>CAVTOG010000001.1:0-99359 GCA_963736325.1 uncultured Actinomycetota bacterium
GGCGAGCGCTTCGATCTCGGCCTTGGGCGCCTCGCGGCTCAGCAGGGCGGACAGGCGGTCGACGTCCTCGTCGGGAAGCATGTCCTCTTGGGGGAAGACGAGCCGGTAGATGGGGTCGTCGGGCGCCGCGGACCAGTCGATCAGCTCGTCCAGGACGTAGCTGTTCGTACGGAACGGGAGGACGGTGGCAACGGCCCGGGTCCTCAGACGTTGCGCGGCGTTGAGCCCGGCGCGAGCAGTGAGCTCGTCCAGGTGCTTCGCCGTGAAGGCGCGAAAACGGCGGCCGGTGGTTCGCACAGCGGCCGACGCCGCGTCGTTGACCAAAGTCACGTGACGTTACTCCTTGGAATCGACGGGATAGCGTGCGCCGAGGCTCACCCGGGCGCGTCCATGGCGCTCGCCGGGCGTGCACTCGTGTCGGTCTCGGCCCCTCCTTCACAGTCGGCTACTGGCGCTGCGCACGGCAGCGCGTCACGCTCCCCCGCCCCATTGAACCGTTAACCCCCCGTTTCTTACGAATCTGATACCCACACGAGCGCTTATCGATACTTACGCGGCGGATCCACCGAACGGCTCAACGTCGCAGGAACGTAAAAAGTCACACCTTCGACACGGCGGTTACGCTGTCCCGGGAACCTCGCTACGTCATACTGTGTGATCAACAACCCGCAATGCGTTAGTCGTCACTGTGCGTAACGGTGGCAACGGACGCCCCACGAGGAGAGGTTCGTGGGCAAACATCGCAAACGGCGACGTGCCCCCCGCAGGATCGGCCGGCTGGCGCTGGTCTCGACAGTCCTGCTCGTCCCCCTCACCGGCGGTGCCGCGGTTTTCGCCGCCACCGGCCATGTCGGCCGCCTGAGTGAGCCATCAGCCCTATCACGCGTGCGACACCGGCACGCGACCGACAGAACGACCGGATCCCCATCGGCGCCGCGCCCGGCCGTCCCTCGGACGAGCGTGTCTCCGCCCCGTACCGCCGCGGCGACGCCCGGCGCCTCGCCGCCGGCGCCCGCCGGGCCGCGTATCGGGTTCTCCCCGTACGCCGACGTGCTCGCCTGGCCTCCGCTCGACCTTCGGGCCACCGCGGACAAGACCCACGTCAAGGACTTCACGCTGGGGTTCGTGGATGCGGGAGGTGAGTGCACGGCGACCTGGGGCGGCCTGACGGCGCTGACCGACGCGCTCGCACGGCACCTGCTCAAGGACGCGCCCGGAAAGGTGATCGTCGCCTTCGGCGGCCCGCACGGCTCGGAGCTGGCGCAGTTCTGCACGGACGTCGGTGATCTGGCGGACCGGTACGAGAAGACCTTGGAGGACAGCGACGCCGACGGCATCGACTTCTTCCTGAGCGACCAGGTCCTGGCCGACCACGCGGCGAACGCGCGGCGTACGCAGGCGCTCGTACGCCTGCGGCAGGACCACCCCGACGTGCCGATCTCGATCACCGTTCCCATCAACGGCTCCGGCCTTTCCGACGACGCCTTGAGCGTGCTGCGCGCGTCGGCCTCCGCCGGGCTCGGCATCTCGGTCGTCAACGTGGTCGCCACCGAAGCCGGCGGACAGCCGCTCATCGCCGCGGCCACCGCCGCGCACGGCCAGCTCCAGCGGCTCTACCACGAGAACGACGCGCAGGCGTGGCAGCACATGGGGGTCACGCCGGTCATCGGGGTGAGCGGCAAGGACAAGAGCTTCCAGCCGCCGGACGCCGAGCAGGTGCTCGGCTGGGCGAAGGCACACGCTCTGGGCCGGCTGTCGATGTGGTCGATCACCCGCGACGTGCCGTGCACCATCGACACCACCGCGGCGAACGACACGTGCAGCGGTCTGGACGAGGAGGCCGGCGCCTTCTCGAAGGTCTTCGACCGCTACTGACGATCGCAAAACACCCCTCGACCTGCGGGTAGTCCGCAGGGATCTTCCTCCTGGTACCTATGCTGGGTCCATAGGCGGGGGGAGCCTGAGGAATGAGCTCGTCGGGGGGTCGGCGCACGCTGCCCGCGTTCACAGTGGTGTTCGCGGCGGTCGCTGGGGTCTGTTACGGATCATGGATTCTGCAGTTCATCCTGAATCCCGGCCTTGACCCGGTCAACGGCTACGTCAGCGAGCTCTCGGCCACCGACCAGCCGTTCCATCTGCTGTTCTCGGCGAGCGACTTCGTCTCGGGGTTGCTGGTCACGGTGGTCGCGGCCATCGTGATCCGCCGCTGGAACCCGCGCGCGTGGGCGCTGGCCGGGTGGCTGGCGCTGCTGGCGTTCGGGGTGTTCTCGGTCGCCGACTCGGCGTTCGGGATGGACTGCGCCCCCAACTCCGACACGACCTGCGCGTTGCGCGAACGCGCGGGTCAGGTGTCGTTCGCCCACCGGTTCCACTCCGTCACGAGCGTTTTCGTGGTCACCGCGGGCATCCTCAGCCTGCTCGCCCTCACCGTGGCGGCGCGGCGGTACGGGCGGTGGGCCGTGATCTCCCGCTGGGGCTGGGCGCTCGCGGTGACCGAGACGGTCGCGGCGGTCGCGACCCTGCCGCTGATGTACTTCGGGCTGTTCCTCGGGATCGTCGAGCGTGTCCAGGTCGGGGTGCTCTCGCTCTGGCTGTTCGTGATCGCCGGTGAGCTGTACGCCGAGCACCGGAACACGCCCGCGCCGCGGCGAAGCGTGTGGACCAGGACAGGGAAGGCATCGGAGAAGGCCACGAGCACGTGAACGACCCCCTGCCCGGCGAGATCATCACCGTCGGACAAGATCGCCTGCACATCGTCTCCGAGGGCACGGGAAGGCCTCCCGTGCTGCTCAGCGCCGGTCTCGGCGGCGCCTGGTTCGACTGGATCCCGGTGACCGAGCTGTTGCGCGGCGAACGGCAGGTGATCAGCTTCGACCGGCCGGGGCTCGGCGACAGCCCGCCCGCGCGCGGCGCGGGGCGGCTGCGGGAGGAGGCGGACCGGCTGGCCGGGCTGGCCCGGTGGGCGGGCTCGCCGGTGATCATGACGGCGCACTCCCTCGCGGGCTTCCACGCCGAGGCGTTCGCACGCCTGCATCCGGACCTGGTCCACGGCATGGTCCTCGTCGATCCGAGCGCCGAGCAGGACGAACCCCGGCACGCGCGGCTCCTGACCCGGCTGGCGCCGATCGCGCGCCTGACGGGCTCGGCGGCGGGCCTGACCGGACTCTCCCGGCTCGCCGGGCCCCGTACGCGCGACGCGGTCATGCGGTCCATCTCCCGGCGCGGAGACGTCGCGCCGCCGGAGCTCACCCGTGCCGTGTACGCGCGGGCGCACGTGTTCGGCGCCCTGCTCGTCGAGCTGACCGGCTACCGCCAGATGGCCTCCGACCTACTTGAACTCCGCTGGGAACGCCCGTTCCCCGCCATCCCGCTCTGCGTGATCACCGCGCTGCCGGGCCTGCGCGACGACCACTGGGAGCGCGCGCACGCCGACCTGGCGGCGCTCAGCCCACACGGACGGCAGATCGTGCTGCGTGAGACCGGCCACATGGTGCAGACCGACCGGCCCGACGTGGTCGCCGAGGCGGTGCTGGCGCTGTGAGACGTCTGCTGCCGTTCGGGCTGCTCCTGGGCGTGATCGTGCCGGGGGCGTGCACGAACCCGGTCCGTACGGTGTCGGAGAGCTCCCTGCGCAACGCCACGGCGCGCGGCGCGGCCGAGGAGATGCGCGGGCTCGGCTACCCCATCAAGAAGGGCCTGCGCTGCCGCACGCTCTCGGCCGACACGATGTCGGTGATCAGGGTGCGGTGCGTGGGCCGTACGACGCGGGACGAGCCGGTGCGCGTGGACGCCGTCGCCTCCGACGCGGCCTCGCCCAACCCCCGCCAGGAGTTCGTCATCACGGTCGGCGGCCGCCCCATCGTCCGTACGTCCTGCCTCGGCCGGGGCTGCCAGGATCGCCACCGATGAACCGGCGAACCGGTCGCCACGGTACGTTTCGCCAATGCAGCGCCAAGCCGGTGGAAAAGGACGAGGAGTGACCCAGCCCAGCCCGTCCGACGGCACCCGGATCGTGGTGGACGCGATGGGCGGAGACAACGCGCCGGACGAGGTGGTGGCCGGCGCGGTCATCGCGGCGCGCGAGCACGGCGTACGGCCGATCCTCGTGGGGCGCGCGCGCCGGATCCGCGAGGCCCTGACCGCGCACGACGCCGTCGGGGAGATCCCGATCGTGCACGCCGAGGACACCCTCACGATGGAGGAGGGCGCCTTGGCCGGCCTGCGGCGCCCGCGCTCGTCGGTGGCGGTCGCCTGCCACCTGATCCGCCGCGGCCACGCGGCGGCGCTCGTGTCGGCGGGGTCGACCGGCGGCGTGGTGGCAACCTCCCGCCTGCGCCTGCGCGGGCAGCCGGGGGTGATACGGCCGGCGATCGCCGTGGTGCTGCCGACGCGCCCGCGGCCGACCGTCCTGCTCGACGCGGGCGCGACCTCCGACGCGAAGCCGGAGATGCTCGTCCAGTTCGCCACGCTCGGCACCGCGTACGCCCGTATCCGGCTGGGCGTCGAGTCGCCGCGCGTCGGGCTCCTGACGATCGGCGAGGAGGCCGGCAAGGGCAACAAGCTGACGCGGCGTGCGCACGAGCTGCTGGCCGGCGACGTGGAGGGCATCGACTTCGCCGGGAACATCGAGGGCACCGACCTGCTCGCGGGCCGCGTCGACGTCATCGTGACGGACGGGTTCACCGGCAACGTCGCGCTCAAGACGGTCGAGGGCACGGTGCGCATGATGGTCGGCGAGATGCGCGAGGCCATGACCTCCGGCCGCGTCGCGAAGGTCGGCGCACTGCTGCAGCGCAGGCGGCTGCGGGCCCTGCGCGACCGCCTGGACTCCGAGACGTACGGCGGGGGCGTCCTGCTCGGCCTGAACGGCACCGTCGTGATCGCGCACGGCGCCTCCCACGCGCCGGGCATCACCGCGGCGTGCGTGCTGGCCCGCGACCTGGCCGGCAGCCGGATCATCGAGCAGATCGGCGAGGGCATCGTCGCCACCCGCACTCACTGGTTCATCCGCCGGTCCCACGGTGACGGCGAATCCGAAGAACCCTGACCGCGTCGGACGGAAACGACATGTTCCGTGTGACGCGCCACATTCGGGAGCAAGAGCTACCGCTCAGTAGGTTTTGCCGGTAAGCACGTACCACCACGCCGTATCGGAGGATCGCCATGGACCGGCCCTATGACATCGTGCTGTTCGGCGCGACCGGCTTCACCGGCGCGCTCACCGCGGAGTACCTCGCCAAGAACGCCCCCGAGAAGTGGGCGCTCGCAGGGCGCGACCTGGACAAGCTCAAGCGGCTGAGCGACCGGCTCAAGCTGGACGTTCCGCTGCTGAAGGCCGACGTCGGCGATCCCGCCTCGCTGCGCGAGATCGCGGAGTCCGCGCGGGTGGTCATCACGACGGTCGGGCCCTACATCCACTACGGCGAGGGGCTCGTCGCCGCGTGCGCCGAGGCAGGCACCGACTACGTCGACCTCACGGGCGAGCCGGAGTTCATCGACCGGATGTACGTGGAGCACCACGCCAGGGCGGTGGAGACGGGGGCGCGGATCGTGCACGCCTGCGGCTTCGACTCGATCCCGGCGGACCTGGGCGTCTACTTCACGGTCCAGCAGCTCCCCTCGGACGTGCCGCTGAGCGTGTCGGGCTACGTGCGCGCGAACGCCTCGATCTCCGGCGGCACGCTCCAGTCCGCGGTCACCGCGTTCTCGCGCGGCCGTCAGACCCTGGCGGCCCACAAGGAGCGGCGCGGGGCCGAGCCGGCCCTCTCGGGACGCCGGTCCCGCGCGGTGACCGGACGCCCGCACCGCCGGTCCGGGCTCGGCGTGTGGGCCCTGCCGCTGCCGACGATCGACCCCGACGTCGTACGCCGCTCGGGCGCCGCCCTCGACGCGTACGGGCCCGAGTTCTCCTACAGCCACTACGTCGCCCTCAAGCGCCTGCCGTCGGCGATCGGCCTGGCGGCGGGTACGGCGGGTGTGCTGACCGCGGCGCAGATCCCGCCGGTACGCAACTGGCTGCTCGGCCGGATCAAGTCCGGCGAGGGCCCGTCGCCGGAGAAGCGCGCCAAGAGCTGGTTCAGCGTGCACTTCATCGGTGAGGGTGGCGGCCGGAAGGTCGTGACGAAGGTCTCCGGCGGCGACCCCGGCTACGACGAGACGGCGAAGATGCTCGCGGAATCGGCGCTCGCGCTGGCCTACGACGACCTTCCGGAAACGTCCGGCCAGGTGACGACGGTCCAGGCAATGGGCGACGCGCTGCTCACGCGGCTCCAGCGCGCCGGGATCACGTTCACGGTGGTGGGAGCGGAAGGCTGAGCATTGCGAAAGCCCCTGGTGATTTATTCGCCAGGGGCTTTCTTCTTTGAGGGGATCGTCGTACTCAGCGGATCTCTTCCGCGTCACGCTCACTGACGGCCACGACCTCGACGCACGCGCTGTTGTTGGAGTTGCTCCGCGCCGACTTACGCCAGTTCAGGTCCATGATCCAGCCACCTCCCGTATGAAACGGATCGATTCCTCTTCACTCAGAGCGTATCCCCTGAAGATCTCGAACATGCGCCGGAGCCTTCCGACCTCGTCCAAATTCTCCACCACTTCACCACTGATCGCGTCGTCAACGAACGCGATCTCGGTTTCGCCATTGTAGCTTGCCAGAATGAACGGCCCGTTGTACTGAGAGCAGATACGCGATCCCATTCTGATGACCTGAACTATTACGTTCTCGTTCTTCGCGGCCACTTCCAGATACTTAAGCTGCGCCCGCATGACATCGGGGCCACCCACGTTACGGCGCAGGACGCTCTCATCTATTAATGCGACGAGTACCGGCGGATCCTCTCTTGCCAGCACCTGTTGACGTTTGAGGCGCGCCGCCACGTGATCATCGTTGCGAAGGATGGCCTGCGCGTAGTCCTCGGTTTGCAGGAGTCCTGGAATGATCAGGAGCTCGCACCACTGGATCGTGCGAGCATGCGACTCGACGTGCATCCATCGCCCCAGGTACTCCTGCGTCTTTTCGCCCGTTACCAGGCAATTCGCGATCTCTTGCAGCTCTTCATCGCATATGCCCAGGATCTGCTCGACCGCCTCCAGGACGGCCGGATCTGGGACATTTCGGCCGCTCTCCCATGCGGCGATGGCCGAGTCCGTAACCATTAACTGTTCGCCGAGGACACGTCGGCTCATCTTCGGCTCCTGGCGCTCTCGGGCCTGGCGGAGCCTCCGGCCGAAGAACGCACGCCCGGTCATTCGTGCAGCCATGATTCGTACCCCTTCGTACTGTGATCTTGGAACATCGCACTTGTCAAAGGTGGGGGATTCGGACGTACAAAAGCCTAGGGGCATTCGCCACGCTGTTGGGAGCAAATTCGCGGATTTCTAAACGGACGGAGCGAACCCGATGTGCACGACAGACGCCCATGAGGTCATGGGCCGGTTCACGGCGGCGTGTAAGGCGGCCGGTCTGATGACGGAGATCATCGAGAGGTCGACGCGGGTCCGCGTTTTCCAGTCGGCGGCCCACAGTTCTCTCGCCGAGGTCATCACACTGCGCCCCGGTCACGGAAACGCGTTGTACGCCTTCTGGTCGTGGGGCGACGCGATCGGCCCGATGTCGGACCTGGACGTCCTGGTGAAGACCATCGCCTACGTGGTGAAAGGCGACCAGTGAACGCTCTCTCGCACGAGGAAACGGTGCTGCGGTCGATCGAGGAGTTCCGGCGGGCCCGCGCGGAGGTCAGCGCCGAAGGCGTGTCGTGGATCTGCGGAGTCCAGCAGCTCGAACTGCTCATCCGCCGCTATCCCGAGCGCGCCCGCGCCGTACTGTCCGACGTCGACCGCGAGCGCGCGGCGGCGTCCCCCTCCAGCCCCCGCACCGGACCATCCGGCGTCTCCTGGGCGACGGCGAGCGGCGCGCCACGGAGGCGAATGTGAACACCATCCCCGAAGCCATCCCTGAACCTGATGGCCTGGGCTGCCCGATCGCCGCCCTCGGCCTGCCCGACGAGATCAACATCAGCCTCGCCACCACACCCGGCCCGCCGAAGACCATCGGCGACCTGCTCACCCTCGCCCGCGACGGCCACCTCACCGAGATCAAGGGCATCGGCCCCGCCCGCAAACGCACCATCGAGGTGAGCCTCAGACTCGCGGGCTGCGACCTCGGCGAGCCCTCCGGCCGCCAGTTCTTCCTCCGAGGACGCCCCCGATGAGGCTCTTCCGCCGTCGCGACGACTCCGAGAGCCAGGACGAGTCCCGCCTCCTCGGCGAGATGTGGAGCCCCGAACGCGTCGCACGCCTCATGGAACCCCGTCCCACGCGGCCACGCCTGCTCCCCCTCCGGAGAGATCACGTCCGCCGGCAGGAGAACGACTGACCCCGAACAACGGCGAGGCTCCGGCCGGAGCCTCGCCGCGTCGTCTCGTACGCCATTTCCCGTGCCGCTCGGGCGATATTCGGATGGGACTCGGTGCGACCGCCGATAGGGTTGAGGGAACTCCGCAGCGTGAGCTGCCGATGCCGTACTCACGAGGATCCTGATGTCCGACCCGCAGCATGTTCTCGCCACCCGTGTCCAGGCCGCCCTCGGCGCCGCGTTCGGAGAGCCCGACGCCGATCCGGTGATCCGCCCGTCGCAGTTCGCCGACTTCCAGGCCAACTGCGCGCTGCCGCTCGCCAAGAAGCTGGGCCGCAAGCCGCGCGACATCGCGACCGAGATCGTGCGCGTGCTCGACGTCGACGGCCTGTGCGAGAAGGTCGAGATCAGCGGGCCCGGCTTCATCAATCTGACCCTGAGCCGCGACTGGATCGCCGCGCGGGCGCAGGAGATGCACGAGGACGACCGGCTGTCCGTGTCGCCGGTCGAGGCCCCGGAGACGACCATCGTGGAGTACTCCTCGCCCAACGTGGCCAAGGAGATGCACGTCGGTCACCTGCGGACCACGATCGTGGGCGACGCGATCGCGCGGGTGCTGGAGTTCCTCGGCCACAACGTGATCCGTGACAACCACGTCGGCGACTGGGGCACGCCGTACGGCATGCTGATCGAGCACCTGCTCGACGTCGGCGAGCACTCCGACGAGGCGCTGCGGCTGGAGAGCGACCCGAACACTTTCTACCGGGCGGCGCGCGCCAAGTTCGACGGCGACGAGGTGTTCGCCGAGCGGGCACGTAAGCGGGTCGTGCTGCTGCAGGCCGGCGACGCCGGCACGCTGCGGCACTGGGAGCGGCTGGTCGACCTGTCGAAGGTCTACCTCAACCGCACCTACCGGCGGCTCGGCATCACTCTCACCGACGACGACATCCGCGGCGAGAGCTTCTACAACGACATGCTGGCCGACACGGCGGCGGAGCTGGAGTCCACCGGCGTCGCGGAGATCAGCGACGGCGCGCTCTGCGCGTTCCCGCCCGGGTTCGCCGGCCGCGAGGGCGACCCGCTGCCGGTGATCATCCGGAAGAGCGACGGCGGCTACAACTACTCCACCTCCGACCTGGCGACCATCCGCTACCGCGTCGACAAGCTCAACGTCGACCGGATGATCTACGTCGTCGGCGCGCAGCAGGCACTGCACTTCAAGATGGTGTTCGCGGTGGCGCGGATGGCCGGCTGGCTGCCCGACGGCGTACGCGCCGAGCACGCCCAGATCGGCAACGTCCTGGGCTCGGACGGCAAGATCTTCCGTACCCGCAGCGGTGAGTCGATCAAGCTGGCCGAGCTGCTCGACGAGGCCGTCGAGCGGGCCGGTGGCGCGTTCGACGATGTCCCGCACGACGAGCCGTTCGACGAGACGACGCGCCGCCACGTCGTCGAGGCAGTCGGCATCGGCGCGGTGAAGTACGCCGACCTGTCCACCGCGCTCGACAGCGAATACGTCTTCGACTTCGACCGGATGATCTCCTTCCGCGGCAACACCGGGCCCTACCTCCAGTACGCCGCCGCGCGGATCGGCTCGATCTTCCGGAAGGGCGGGGTCGCGCCGGAGACGGCCACCGGGCCGATCGCGCTCGGCCACGACGCCGAGCGCGCGCTCGCGCTGCACCTTCTCGGCTTCGGCGGCGCGCTGCGCGTCACGGGAGAGGCCGCGGAGCCGCACCGACTGTGCGCCTACCTGTTCGACCTGGCCTCGGCCTACACCACGTTCTATGAGAACTGCCCGGTCCTGAAGGCCCCGGACGAGGCGACGAAGGCGTCGCGGCTCGCGATCTGCGCCCTCACTCTGCGCACCCTGGCCAAGGGCCTCGACCTTCTCGGCGTGATCACACCGGAACGCATGTAGCCCGCTCCGCGTCGCATAAACCGGGACGATAGGGGTCCCGGTTTATCGAGGAGGGGCGCGTGAGCGACGACTTTTGGACCGACTACCGGCAAAACCGGCAGATCAAAGAGCTTCAGGGAGAGGTTCAGGCCGCCTACTCCTACGCCGCCGAGCGGTCACGGACCCTCCAGTCCAAGCTCTCGCAGGTGCAGGGAACGATCGAGCGGCGCCTCGACCGGCTGGCCAAGTCCTTCGACGCGTTCGTCGAGCTGTCGGACATGCGTCTGGAGCTCGCGATGTTCGACCGCGAGGCCGCGGTGCGCCACGGTACGCGGCGCCTGCTCATGGGCATCGCGCAGGGCGCGGGCGACCCTCCGCCGCTCGACCTGGACGACGTGCCCGGTTACTGGCTGCATCCCGCCGCCGAAGCGCTGTCGGCCCTCGTACGCGGTGACGACGCCACGGCGGAGAGACACGTCGCCGAAGCGGTCTCGCGCGATGAGGACCGTACGACGCTGTTCCTGACACTCGGCCTGGCGGTGGCCGGGCGCCACACCACGGCGGTGCCGTGGCTGACCCGTACGCTCCCGGCCCTCGGCACGACGGTCACCAACGTCCAGCGGCGGCTGTGGATCTCCTGCGCCGACGGCGTGTTCGGCGAACCGGGACGCGCGCACATGCTGCGGCGGCTGACCGAGTTCCTCGACGAGATGCCGGCCGACGCGGCGGCTCATCAGCTCGGCGCCTGGCGGCGGGCCGCCGCCAAGCTCGGCGGCGGCAAGCCGCGTGCGGGGACCCTCCCCAGGGAGCTGCAGAACGAGAAGTCGCTGTCCGATCCCGCCCAGGACGCCGACCGCCTCAAGAAGCTCCGCGCACTGGTGGAAGAGAGCGTCCAGGCCGACGACGTCACCGTGACCACCGACTTCGCCGACCTGCTCAACACCCTCATCGACGAGGGAAGCCCCCAGGAACGGCACCTCGTGGCCCGTGCCCGCGAGCTGCGCCAGATCGTCGAGCACGGCACCGGCGGGCAGTCGACGGCCTGGGACGCCCCCGGCGGCGACACTCTCGACCTGCTGCACGGTGACGTCTTCAAACGGAAGGCCCCAGGGCCGCGCGCGCTCGCGGCACGGGCCGGCGGCCGGTGGCTCACCGCGATCGCCGGCGACTTCGCGGAGAACGCGTCCGTCAAGCCGCCGGAGGAGATGCACATCCGTGTCTACGGGCACGGCATGCGCATCGGCCCCACCGGCTCCCCCACCCTCACCGACACCCAAACCGAGATCGACACCGCCGCTCTGGTGAACCCGTTGGTCGAGCGGATCGGCTTCGCGGTGGCCGGGACCGGACTCGCCGTGACGGTGCTCGCGATCGTCGCCGGACTCCCCGGGCCGGCGGTCCTGGCCGCCATCGTGGCCGTCGGCGCGGCCGTGCTCGGTGTCAGAAAACGGCTCATACGCCAGCAGTCCGCCCAGACCGCGGAGCAGGACAAGACGAGGCTCGCACGCCAGGTCGAAGCGATTTCCAAGGCTCTCAGCCAGTCCCAGAGCCGCCACAAGGATCTCGTCGCCACCACAGCCGCAGATCGGCAGGCGATCCTAACTCTCTTGACCTAGGGGATTTGCGGGTATTCGTGCCACTGTGAGAACAACATCCCGGAGGCGCGAATGGGCAGGGACGTATCAGCGATCAGCGTCTCCAAACGGGCACGGCGGCGCTACACCAAGAAGGTACAGCGTTGCCTCGATGCCTTCGAGACGATGCTGCGGGAATCCCGATTCCAGTCGGACTCCCCAAAGATCGGGGTGGAGATCGAACTCAATCTGCTCGACGCGGACGGCCGTCCCGCCATGCGAAACGAAGCCGTGCTGGCGGCCATCTCCGACCCCGCATGGTCCACTGAACTCGGCCAGTTCAACATGGAGATCAATTTGCCTCCATGCGTGCTCGGAGGAAAGGCACTTAACGCCTACGAACAGACCGTACGGGACAGCCTGAACCACGCCGACGCTCAGGCACGGGCGTCGGGATCCCGGCTCATGATGATCGGGATCCTGCCGACCCTTCAGGAGTCCGAGGCGGTCGAGGAGACACTGTCGTCCAACCCGCGCTACCGCCTGCTCAACGAGCAGATCCTGGCGGCGCGGGGCGAGGACCTGATCCTGGACATCGACGGCGTCGAACGCCTGCGGACGCGCGCCGACTCGATCACGCCCGAGGCGGCGTGCACGAGCGTCCAGTTCCACCTGCAGGTGAGCCCGGAGGAGTTCGGGGCGTACTGGAACGCCTCTCAGGCCGTCGCGGGCGCCCAGGTGGCACTGGCCGCCAACTCGCCGTTCCTGTTCGGCCGCGAGCTGTGGCGCGAGACCAGGATCCCGCTGTTCGAGCAGGCCACGGACACGCGATCACGGAAGTCGCGTGAACAGGGCGTACGGCCGCGGGTGTGGTTCGGCGAACGCTGGATCGATTCGGTGTTCGACCTGTTCGAGGAGAACGCACGCTACTTCTCGGCGCTGCTACCGGTCTGCGAGGACGAGGACCCGCTCAACATCGTCGAACGCGGCGAGGTGCCCGACCTCAGCGAGCTGACACTGCACAACGGCACGATCTACCGCTGGAACCGACCCGTCTACGACATCGAGCAGGGCCGGCCACACCTGCGCGTGGAGAACCGCGTGCTTCCCGCCGGGCCGACCGTCGCCGACACGATGGCCAACGCCGCGTTCTACTACGGCGTAGTCCGCGCGCTGGCCGACGAGGAACCTCCCCTCTGGGAGCGCATGCCCTTCGCCGCCGCCGCCGCCAACCTGCGCGGCGCGGCGCGCGACGGCCTGCACGCCGAGGCGTACTGGCCGGAGCTGGGTCAGGTGCCGGTGACCGAGCTGGTCCTGAGACGGCTGCTGCCACTGGCCGCCACCGGTCTCGACCGGTGGGGCGTCGACTCCGTCGTACGCGACCGGCTGCTCGGCATCATCGAGCAGCGGTGCGTGACCAGGCGCAATGGCGCGACCTGGCAGGTAGACACGGTGCACGCGGGCAACGACGCCCGGCCGGAGGCCCTCCGGCGTATGACGGTGCGCTACCTGGATCACATGCACACCAACGCTCCGGCGCACACCTGGCCGGTGGGCTACTGAAGGTAGCCCTCGACCTCACCGGTGGGCCTGGCCTCTGCGTCGTCGGGGTCCTCCCCGGCGGCGCGGCGGGCCCGTCGGCGTCGGAGGAGATCCCAGCACTGATCGAGCTCCGTTTCGAGCGCGGTCAGCCGCTGGTGCTCCTCTGACTCGGTCAGGTCACCGCTCTGCAGGCGTTCGCGGAGCGAGTGCTCTTCGTCCACCAGCCTGTGGATGCGGCCGAGTATCTCGTTGTCCTGCATCTTTCGCTCACCTCGATGACCAGTCTGACAGCTCCCGCCCCCGTACGCCGCCGACGCAATCGTTCGGCGGCGGGGCTGTCCGACGAGGCCTAGAGCGGACCGCGGCTCCCGACAAGACCGTTCAGGAATCCTCCGGCGCCCTCAGACGTCGGCCGTGCGACCTCGGTCCCGGACGGCCTCGGCTGGCCGGCACCGGTGGTCGCCCGCGACCTGGCGGTGGTCTTCTTCGCCGTGGACGCCGACTTCGTCGTGGTCCTCGGCTTCGTCGCGGTCTTGGCCCTGGCGGTGGTCTTCTTGGCCGCCGCCGTCGTCGTCTTCCTGGCCGTGGGCTTCGCCGCCGGCTTGCGCTTCGCAGCAGCCGTCGTCTTACGCACGGTCGTCTTACGCGCCGTCGTCTTCCTCGCACCGGTCGCCGCCTTGGCGGCCGGGGCCTTGACGGCCGAGATGCTCTTAGCCGCCTTCGTGAGCGCCTCGGCCGCGGTGGCCAGCGCCTTGGTGGCGCTGTTCATCGTTTTCATGGCGGTGTTCATCGCCTGGGCCGAGGTGGTCGCCTTGGAAGCGGCGGCGTTCATCTTGGTCGCCGCGGACGACACCTTCGTCGCCGCGGACGTCACTTTCGTCGCGGCGGCCGTCGGACTGACGGACGCCTTGGCCGTTGTGGACTTCGACGTCGACCTCGGCGCGCTCTTACGCGCCTTGGTCGCGGTCGTCTTCTTGGCGGTGGTGGCGCGCTTCTTCACCGCGCCCGCCTTCGTACGGCTCGTACTCGCCGCAGAACGGCGGGCGGTCGTCGTTGTATTCGTGGGCACTGATCCATCCCCCCGTGTCGATCAGTTACGGGTGGATCTATTCCACATATGGCGAAGACCTACACGCCGACCGGATGCCAGACGGTCTTTGTTTCCAGGAACGTGGTCATCCGAGTTGTTCCCGGAGGGGCAGTCCAGCCACTTTCGGCGTCGATCCGGGCCGGGCGCAGCACGCGTTTGAGGTTCTCCGCGGCCAGCTGCTCGCACTCGCGCGCGAGGTCGGTGGAGGCTCCGGTGAGGTCCAGTCCGTTGACGTCCATGTGCGACGCGAGCCAGGGCGACAACTCGGCGCGCTGCCCGGTGAGGATGTTGACCACACCTCCGGGAAGGTCGGAGGTCGCGAGCACCTCGCCGAGCGTGATCGCGGGCAGCGGCGACTCCTCGGAGGCCACCAGCACGACGGAGTTGCCGCTGACGATCACCGGGGCGAGCACGGAGACGAGACCGAGCAGCGCGGAGTCGGGCGCGATGATCCCGACGACGCCGGTCGGCTCGGGGGTGGAGAAGTTGAAGAACGGCCCGGAGACCGGGTTGGCGGTGCCGGTGACCTGGGCGAGCTTGTCGGCCCACCCGGCGTACCAGACCCAGCGGTCGATGGCGGCGTCGACCTCGGTCGTCGCCGCGGCCTTGGCGACGCCGCTCGCGCGCAGCTCCTCGACGAACTGCCCGCGGCGTCCCTCCAGCATCTCCGCGACCCGGTAGAGGATCTGGCCCCGGTTGTACGGGGTGCGCCCGGCCCAGCCGGACTGCGCCTTACGTGCGGCGACGACCGCGTCGCGTACGTCCTTGCGTGAGGCGCGTGCGGCGTTGGCCAGGAATTTCCCCTTGGCGTCGTTCACGGTGTACGACCTACCGGATTCGGATCGAGGAAAAGCGCCCCCGATGTACAGCTTGTACGTCTTGCGTACATCCAACCGATGGGCAGTCATCGTAGGTAAGCCTCCAGGCCGTGGCGGCCGCCTTCACGGCCGAAGCCGGATTCCTTGTAGCCGCCGAACGGCGAGGCGGGGTCGAATTTGTTGAACGTGTTGGCCCACACGACCCCGGCGCGCAGACGCTGCGCCATCCACAGGATCCGTGATCCCTTGTCCGTCCATACCCCCGCCGACAGTCCGTAAGGCGTGTTGTTCGCCTTTTCTACCGCTTCCTGCGGCGTACGGAAGGTCAGTACCGAAAGCACTGGTCCGAAGATCTCGTCACGAGCGATCCGGTGCGACTGGGCGACGTCGGTGAACACCGTCGGCGCGAACCAGAAGCCGCGCTCCGGCAGCTCACACGGCGGCGACCAGCGGGTCGCGCCCTCCTGCTCGCCGAGGTCCGACAGCATCCGGATCTTGTCCAGCTGCGCGGCCGAATTGATCGCGCCGATGTCGGTGTTCTTGTCCAGCGGGTCGCCGACGCGCAGCGTCGCCATGCGGGTCTTGAGGCTCGCCAGCAGCTCCTCGACCACGGACTCCTGCACGAGCAGCCGCGAACCGGCGCAGCAGACGTGCCCCTGGTTGAAGAAGATGCCGTTCACGATGCCTTCGACCGCCTGGTCGATCGGGGCGTCGTCGAAGATCACGTTGGCGGCCTTGCCGCCGAGCTCCAGGGTCAGCTTCTTCTCGGTGCCCGCGATGGACCGCGCGATCTGGCGGCCGACGTCGGTGGAGCCGGTGAAGGCGACCTTGTCGATGCCCTCGTGCTCGACCAGGGCGCGCCCCGTGTCGCCGGCGCCGGTGACGATGTTCACCACGCCCGGCGGCAGGTCGGCCTGGCGGCAGATCTCGGCGAAGGCCAGCGCGGTCAGCGGCGTCGTCTCGGCGGGCTTGAGGACCACCGTGTTGCCGCAGGCCAGCGCCGGGGCGATCTTCCACGCGAGCATGAGCAGCGGGAAGTTCCACGGGATGACCTGGCCCGCGACGCCCAGCGGGCGCGGGTCGCGCACGGCGAACTCGAGCTTGTCCGCCCAGCCCGCGTAGTAGAAGAAGTGCGCGGCGACCAACGGCAGGTCGACGTCGCGCGACTCGCGGATCGGCTTGCCGTTGTCGATCGACTCCAGCACGGCCAGCTCGCGCGAGCGCTCCTGGATGATGCGGGCGATGCGGAACAGGTACTTGGCGCGCTCGGCGCCCGGCATCGGCGACCAGACGGTGTCGAAGGCCCGGCGGGCGGCGGCGACGGCGCGGTCGACGTCGGCGGCGCCGGCCTCGGCGACCTCGGCGAGCACCTCCTCCGTCGCGGGGTTCACCGTCTTGAAGGAGTTTTCGGCGTCGGCGAACTCTCCGTCGATGAACAGGCCGTACGACGGTCTGATGTCGACGATGTCGCGTGACTCAGGCGCTGGGGCGTACTCGAACATCGTCAGTCCAGAGTGAAGTAGTCGGGACCCGCGTACACGCCGGTCGTGAGCTTGCGACGCTGCATCAGCAGGTCGTTGAGCAGCGAGGACGCGCCGAGCCTGAACCAGTCGGGGCTCAGCCAGTCGGGGCCCGCCGTCTCGTTGACGAGCACCAGGTACTTGATCGCGTCCTTGGTGGTGCGGATGCCGCCGGCGGGCTTGACGCCGATCTGGCGGCCCGTGCGCGCGCGGAAGTCGCGTACGGCCTCCATCATGATCAGCGTGACCGGCAGGGTCGCGGCCGGGCTGACCTTGCCGGTGGAGGTCTTGATGAAGTCGGCGCCCGCGTCCATCGCCAGCCAGGAGGCGCGGCGCACGTTGTCGTACGTCACCAGCTCGCCGGTCTCCAGGATGACCTTCAGGTGCACGTCGCCGCACTCCTGCTTGATCGCGGCGATCTCGTCGTAGACCTTCTGGTAGTCGCCGGCGAGGAAGGCGCCGCGGTCGATCACCATGTCGATCTCGGACGCGCCGTCGCCCACGGCCCGTCTGGTGTCGGCGAGCTTGGCGTCCAGCGGCGCGCGCCCGGACGGGAACGCGGTCGCGACGCTCGCCACCCCGATGCCCGTGCCTTTCAGGGCGCGTACGGCCTCGGACACGAGGTCGGAGTAGACGCAGATGGCGGCGACCTTGGGGACGCTCGCGTCGGATGGGTCAGGGTGGGCGGCCTTCGCGCAGAGCGCCCGCACCTTGCCCGGTGTGTCGGCGCCTTCGAGGGTCGTCAGGTCGACCATCGAGATGGCGAGATCGATGGCGTACGCCTTCGCGGTCTTCTTGATCGACCGGGTGGCGAGGCGGGCGGCGCGTTCTTCCGCGCCCACCTGGTCGACACTCGGCAGCCCATGCAAGAAGCCGTGCAGCCCGGCAGCGCCGGTCAGAGTCTCCGTTGACACGCTCACAGCATCGCCCATCGGATCCACCTGCACAAAACAGGCCCGGTACGAGTGCACCGGGCCCGTTTTGTCACATTCTGAGGAATCAGCCGGTCTTCAGGTACAGACCGTTGCCCGTCGGGTCGTCCGGGTCGCCCTCGGGGTACTCCGCACCGGCGGCCCAGATGGTCGTCCCGAGCGTCGCCAGATCGGTGATGTTGATGTCGTGACCGGCCGGCCGCGGCGCCGGCACGTTCGTGACGCTGTCACCGGAGATGTGCCACAGGTTCGGGTCCCACCCGCCCAGCAGCAGCCACAGACCGCCCGCACCATCCGAGGTGACCCGCAGGAACGACGTGTACGTCTGGGCCATGACCGTCGAGGACCAGGCCTTGCCGTTCCAGTGCAGGATGATCGGCTTGGCGCAGATGTCGTCGCCGTCCTCACCGCACGCCCACTCCATGCCGCCGACCGCGTACACGTTGTCGGTCGACAGGGCGAGAATGTCGCGCATCGTCGCCTCGGCGTACGGGTCGGGCAGGCTGAACTTCGGCGTGTGCGCGAGCGCCCACTTCGTGCCGTCCCAGTGCATGACCGCGGGCTGGCCCTTGTACTTGCCCGCCGCGTAGATCCGCGTCGACGACACCGCGCTGATCGAGGTGGCCCCTGCGGGGAGGGTCACCTTGTGCCACGCGCTGCCGGTCCAGTGCTCGGCGTACGTCTTCGGGCTCTCAGAGTTTCCGCTGACGGCCCAGACGTTGTTCGTGCTCACCGCGGCGGCGCCGGTCACGCTGAAGGACGTCGGCAGGGGCGAGACGGACCACGTCTTGCCGTTGTAGTGCATCGCCTTGTTGGCCGAGCCGGACTCCACGAAGGCCCAGACGTTCTTGCTGTAGGAGGCGCTGATCGCGGTCACCTCGCCGACCACGCTGCTCGGAGCCTTGACGGTCGTCCATCCCGTGCTCAGGCGGTGCTGGATGAGCGGCACCTCTTTGCCGCTGACCGTCTGGAAGCCGCCCGACCAGGTGCTCGTCGTAGGCGCGACGGTCAGGAACTTGACCGCGTCCTCCTTCGGGAGCGTGTTGACCTGGTCGACCTTCCACGCGGGATCGGCCGCGTTCGCCTGCCCCACCCCGGCGAGCAGGCCGACAAGGGCCACGGTGACCCCTGACATCATCCTTCGCATCGCGTTCCTTTCGGTTGTGCTGAGGGGGGCCGTGTTCAGTTTCCGTACTGCTCGATGAGGGCGTCCCACGACCGGTCGGTGCCGCCGGGCTTGGGCTGAACCTGCCCCACCGCGAACACCTTTCCGCCGGGCGCACCGGCGATCCGCCGGACCTCGACGCCGGGACGTCCCCCCGGCACGGGCGCGGTGTACGTCGTGCTGTGCCCGCTCTTCGTCCGGTGGACGAGCTTTTCGTAGATGGTGGAGTACCAGATGCCGCCGGCGCCGTCAGAGGCCGCGCTCATCGCGAAGTCCCCGGTCGTACCGACGCCCAGGCTCCACTTCTTGCCGTTCCAGCGCATGAGGACGACCCGGTTGTGACCCGCCTGGCCGTGCAGGCGGTAGTAGAGACGCCCGACCACCCACACGTTGTTCGCCGACACCGTGGCGACGTCATTGAAGTAGGAGAACCCGGTGGCCCCCTTGGGCGCCGACACCTTCGGCAGTTTCAGGGACGTCCACTTGGCGCCGTTCCAGTGCGCGGCGTACGGCTGGTCGTTCGAGCCCTCGCCGACGGCCCACACGTTGTTCTTGGATACCGCGCTGATCCTCAACGCGGTGTGCGGCATCCGCACCCTGTTCCACTCCTTGCCGTCCCAGTGCAGGACGGTCGCCTTGGCGTTGTCGTTGGCGTCATCGCCCCCGGCGGCCCAGGCGTCATTCCGGCTCACCACCGTGACGTCCCCGGCACGGAAGCCGGCGATGGAGGTGGACCTCCACCAGAAACCGTTCCAGTGCCAGGCCGTCTCGGCGCCGTGCTGGTCGACGCCGAGCATCCAGACGTCCCGCGGAGAGGATCCGCCGATGGTCAGGAACGACCCGGTACTCCCCGGAACCCTCACTTCACGCCACGTACGGCCGTTCCAGTGCAGAACCACACCGGAAGCGCCGGCGCCCTTCTGCCGCGACCCGACGGCCCAGACGTCGTTCCGGCCGATCGCGGCGACGTCGTTGAGCCCGAAGTCGTCATAACCCGTCTCCGGGCTGACGTAGGCGACCTGCCAGTGCGCCTTGCTCGCGGCGACCGCGGGCACGGCCCCGGCACCCACCATGAGCACGGCCAGCCCGGCCGTGGTCAGCGTTTTCCGCATGCACAAATCCCTTTCCGCATCCTCGCCGGGTCTGATGCCAGCAAGGTCCATCGGAGTTGATGGCGGATTGCGGTGATTTGTTCTTGCGGATTTAGAATTTTCTTCGCTTACTCGTCACGTGGGTCTGGTCCCTCGCCGAGCCCCCACATCTCCGCGAAGCGGCCGTCGTCGATGCGGAAGATCTCGATGAGCATTGGGCGGGTGTGGCCGACTCCTTCGATGGAGGAGCGGACGGCGACTTTGTCGCCGTCGACGAGGATGTCGTCGGCGATGACCCTCATGTCGGGAAATTTGGCGATGAGTTTATGCCAGGCGTCTTTGCCCGCCTCGAAGCCGGTGGTGCCGAGTGGGTGGCTGAAGAACCCTTGTGTGTGCAGGTCGGCGGCTTGATCGAACTGCCGGGTGTTGAAGCATTCCTGCAATCGCCGTACGAGGGTGCCGGCGTCTGTGGTCATCGGCGCGTCTCCTTCTAAACGGTGTGTCGCCCCGGTTAGTATACGGTGCGACGCCCCGGTTAGACTGGCGGGCATGCCAGACGGGTCCCTGCGCGCCGACGCACGCCGCAACCGGGACCGCGTGCTGCGGACGGCGCAACAGTTGTTCGCGACGGAGGGCCTGGGCGTCTCACTCGACGAGATCGCCCGCCGCGCGAACGTCGGCCCCGGCACCGTCCACCGGCACTTCCCGACCAAGGAAGCGCTGTATCTGGCCGTGGCGATCGATGAGCTGAAAGGGTTGGTGGCATCGGGAGAAGCACTGGCCGCCGGTGACGATCCCGCGGCCTTGTTCACACTGCTGGCGCGAATGATGGCCACAGGCGCGGAGAACGCGACCGTCAAGAGCGCCTTGGTAGCCGCCGAATTCGACCTGCGCACCGCCGCCCCGGACGTCGCAGCGGACCTGACCGAGTGTGTGGCGAACCTGCTGAACCGCGCCCACGCAGCCGGCCGCGTACGCCCCGACCTCACCGCGGACGAACTGATGGCCTTGGTGGCCGGCGCCTTCGCCGCGATCCGCCACTCCAACGCCGAAACCAGCCGCGAACGCTCAGCCCACCTCGCCCAGCTGATCCTCGACGGACTACGCCCGCAGCATTAGTAGGGAGAGGGCCCGCCGAACATCTCCCCGACCCGCGGCGCGAACGCGACGTCCCCGATGATGCTGAGCCGCCCATCGAGTACGAGCTGCGACGGCTGCGCCTCTCCGGACATTAGTTTAAGGAAGTCCGCAGCGGTGATGCGAAAGCCGACCACAGGATCGACGGCCTCCCTCTGGTACGCCCGCGCCTTTCCATCCCGTACGAGAATCGTCCAGACCGTGACCTCATCGTCGCGGCGCAGCCGGAACTCGATCTCCCCTTCGAACCCCATCGCCATCTTCGGGTCGAACGCCCGCACCATCCCGGCGAAGAACACCCGCTGCACACCTGGACCGAACTGCCCCGCGATGCGAAAGAACGCCTTACGCCCAAGTTTCTTAAGGGTGTGCTCTCCACGAGAAAGCTCGGCCTCCTCGTCGATCCGGTACGCCACCGCCTGCCGCAGCGGCTCCCTGCGCCCGAGCGCCGCCTCAACGGCCGCTGAGAGCCGCTCCGCCTTGGTGGCCTCTTTCTCTTCCCTGTTCTCATTGAAGCGCGGAAGAATTTCCGTGCCGAAGAGCTCAAGGCCTTCGCAGATATCCTCGTGCCTGGTCATCCCAGCCTGCATGACAAAAATGATCTGATCGACACCCCCGGCCTCATACCGCTCGATGAGCTCCGCGACCTGATCGGGAGTCCCGATGGCCCCCCGAAGCGCCCCACCCTCCTGCCGCACGCTGAGCGGCCCACCGTCGGCGCCCGCCCGGGAGCGCCGCGCCACGAACTCCGCCCAGACGTCCGTACGACCTGGCATATGCGGGTCGGTCCCGTAGTAGTGCGCGAGAGCGAATCCAAAGAAATTAGCCCCGTCGATCCCCCGCTCGATGGCCGTCGCCTCATCCCGATGAACCATCATCGGCAACACGACCGCGACATTGGGATTGACCGCGAACCCGGCCGGCACACATTCCTCAGACGCCAGCAACCGGTAGTAGTCCTCCACCCACCGCCCCGCGTCCTCCGGCTCCGCGAACGAGAACGAGAGCGCGCCGATCCCTTTTCGGGCTGCGAACTGAATGGTCTCCCGACGTGAACAGGCGACCCAGAGCGGCGGATGCGGCTTCTGCACGGTCTTGGGAATAACGTTACGAGGCGGCATCCGCAGGTAGGGAGAATCCCAACCCGCGAAAGGCTCCTCAACGAACATGCGGGAAAGAACCTCCATGGAGTCCTCCCACATGGCCCTCTTCTCTTCCCGCCGCACCCCGAACCCTCCGAGCTCAGCCATGGAACTGGCCTCACCGGTCCCGAAGTCGACCCGCCCATCAGAGACGAGATCCAACGTCGCGACCCGCTCAGCGACACGAGCAGGATGATTGACCGCGGCCGGAATCTGCACGATCCCATGCCCGAGCCGAATCCTCTTCGTACGCTGCGAGGCGGCGGCAAGAAAGACCTCGGGAGCACTGGAGTGGGAGTACTCCTCCAGAAAGTGGTGCTCAACCTCCCACACGTAGTCGAACCCGACACGATCGGCAATCTCTATCTGATCGAGCGCGTCCGTATAGAGCCGTTGCTCGGAACCGGCATCCCAGGGACGCGGCAACTGATGCTCATAGAAGATCCCGAACCGCACCTCAATACCTCTCGCTGCGCTGACCGGCAGAAACAACGGACTGCCCGGCCTTACCTTGCCAGCCTCGCTCCGGTTGGACGCCACGTCAACGAGCGGCAATCCACGGGGAGGCGTACGGCTACCGGCGGCCCGCCGAACCCCGTCGCCCTCTAGGCCGGCGGTGCCCCGCCTCGCCCATAGACCGACGGCGGCTGGTAGCCAGATACGTCGATCAGTATCGGTAGGGAACGTGGATGACGGCATCGCCGCGATCATTGCTGGACTTGTTGAAGTCCTTGGCCGCACTGATGTCGAGAGGACAGTAGAGCCGGGCGCTATCCCCAAAATTCTGGCTTCGTCAGTGGCCGATGGTCATACTTGACCTATGGTGCACCGTTCCCAGCGTGCGATGCGTGACGTAACCAACACGGTGGTCGGCCCGGTGACCGGGGACGTTCTTCAGGTCGGCGTCGTCGAGGGCGGAATACATCAGTACTACAACTCGCGCCGTCACATCGTCGAGACGTACCCAACGGCCGTCCAGCCCGACTTGACGTGGCTGATGGAGCAACCTAGTCGTTTGCTGGACGCCCGCAGTCAGGTAGTCCCCTTTGTTGGGCGGGATGCCGAACTACGACAATTGCGGGATTGGCGGGACTCCGATCCGACTCGGATGTCGGTGCTGTTGCTACACGCGCCTGGTGGGCAGGGAAAGTCCCGGCTCGCGGCCGAATTCGCCAAGCAATCCCGCAGCCAGGAGCTGCCGGAGGCCCAACGATGGCAGGTGCTGCAGGCGGGACTTGATCTCGCGTCGACCAATCCGGCTCCGACCGACGGTGATCCGGCCCCCAGTGACGGTGCAGGGGTGTTATTGATCGTCGACTACGCCGACCGTTGGGCGCACAGCGAACTGGAGCGCCTGCTGTCGGACCCTGTACTCCACCAGCCGCGCCCGACCCGAGTCCTGCTGCTCGGCCGGACCGTGCGATGGTACGCGGCCCTGCGCAGCGACGTGACCGATATGCAGGCCGAGGCGGACGACATGCTGCTGCCACCTCTCGCCACCAACCGGCACACCATGTTCGCCACCGCCCGGGACCGCTTCAGCTCGCCGGACCTGTATGACCTGGCCGACGCCGGTGCCGTAACCGCGCCCAGCTCGTTGGACGATCCGGATTTCGGTCTGACCCTGAATGTGCACATGGCCGCGCTGGTCGCCGTCGACGCGCACCGCCGTGGCGCCGAGCCACCCACCGAGGCACACGAACTATCCGCCTACCTTCTGGATCGCGAGTACCGAGCGTGGCAACGGCTGTCCGAGGCGGGCGCCCAGGGACAGGATTTCCGCACCCGGCCGGCCATCATGGCCCGGATGGTGTTCACCGCGACGCTGACCGGGGCCGTTAATCACGAGACCGGCACGCGTACGGTGCAGCGGCTGAAACTTCCCGGCCACCCGGACGAACTACTGCTCGACCACCGATTCTGCTATCCGCCGACCGACCGCCGATGGTGGTTGGAGCCGCTCTATCCGGACCGGCTCGCCGAGGACTTCCTCGCCCTGCTCACACCCGGCCATGACATCAGCTCCTATGACCCGGACCCCTGGGCCACGGCCGCGCCCGGCATGCTGCTCTTAAGCTTCAGCCTGGACAGTCTGAATCAGTTTGTCGACGCCCTCTTTCCCCCGCTCATGCCCGGCTCCGGCCATCCCGACCCCTCGGCTCTGGACGTGTCCAACGTGTTCCAGGTCGACGCGGCCGGGCCGCAGGCAGCAATCGTTTCCCGCGCAGTGACCTTCCTCGCCTCGGCCGCAGAGCGGTGGCCGCACATCGGCACGGAAGTGCTGTACCCGAGTCTCCGAGCGCAGCCGAAGCTGGCGGTGGCCGCCGGCAGCGGCGCGCTGACGGCCATCGCCAACATCAAGGACATCCCACTCGAAGTCCTCGGCGCGATCGAAGGGGAGCTACCGGACGGCCAGAACATCGACCTCGACATCGGCGCCGCTGCGATCGTCAGCGCCCTCGCCGCTCGCCTGCTCCCGCTCGTCGACGACCCGATTGACCAGGCGGACATGCATCTGGAGCTCAGCAACCGCCTGGCGGCCGCCGGTCGGCGGGCCGAGGCGCTGGAGCAGTCCCACCTGGCGGTCGTACTCCATGAGCGGTTGGCCGCCACCAACCGCGCCAGGAACCTCCCGAAGCTGGCACACGCCATCGGCGACTACGCGATCGACCTGGCCGAAAGCGGACGCTACTCCGAGGCCACTGTCCAGTCCGAGCGGGGCATCACGCTGCATGAGGAGTTGGTCGCCGGCAATCGGTTCGCATGGCTTCCGGATCTGGCCACCGCCGTCAACAACCATGCGCTGCGCTTGGTCGAGGTGGGTCGGCGTGCCGAAGCGCTGGGCTTCTCTCGACGCGCGGTTGAGCTCTACGAAGAGCTGTACGCAGCCGATCACACGGCTCATCGAGGCTCGCTGGCCATGGCACTGGCCAACCATGCGGCTCGGATGGGGCAGGCCGGATTCCCTGCCGAGGCAGTCACCCTGTCCCAACGCGCCATCGAACTGCGCGAAGAGCTCACCACGACCGACCGTGCCGCTCATCTGCATGAACTGGCCGTGTCGGTGAACAACCATGCGGTCCGGTTGGCCGAGGTTGGGCGGGAGATCGAAGCACTGGCTTACTCCGAGCGCGCTGTGGCGCTGCGCGAGGAGATGGTGACCGCGAACCGCGCTGCTCACCTGCCCTACCTCGGCACGTCGGTGCTCAATCTGGCACGGCGGTTGGCAGGGGCCCAGCGGCACGCCGAGGCACTGAGCTGCTCCGAACGCGCGATCGGGATCTTCGAGGAACTGGTCGCGGACAACCCGGCCGCCCACCTGCCCAACCTCGCCAGGGCGATAACCAACCAAGCGACCCTATTAGCCGAATCCGGCCGCCACACCGAGGCATTGGCCTACTCCGAACGCGCCGTCACCACACACGAACAGTTGTGCGCGGACAATCGAGCCGCACATCTTCCTGAATTGGCCGCAACGGTGTACAACCATGCCGCTCTACTGAGCGAGGTCGGCAACCACGCCGGAGCCCTTGCCTTTTCGGAGCAGGCCGTCCAGCTCCGCGAGGAGCTGGTCGAAGATGCTGATGGGCCTGGCCGTCAGTTCGAACTCGCCGACGCCCTCTACAAGCACGCGCTGCGGTTGGGCACGCTCCACCGGCCCGCCGACGCCGTGCCGTTCTCCCAGCGCGCGATCGCGCTGCGCGAGAGCCTGACCGATGCCGATCACACGGCTCAGCAGCGGGAGTTGGCAACGTGGATGCACAATCACGCGGTGTGGCTGGCGGAGTCCGGCCGGCCCGCCGAGTCATTCGCCGTTTCGGAACGCGTGATCGCGCTGCGAGGTGGCCTGGCGACCGGTGCGGACTCTGCCGTCGGCGAGACCCAACTGGCGGAGTCGTTGAGCAATCACGCGATCCGACTGTCGGAAAGCGGGCAACACGCCGAGGCCGTGGCCGAGTCGGAACGCGCCTTAGAGATCTACGAGAGGCTGGCGGCGGCCGATCCGACTACCCATCAACCCGGCCTGGCAAGAGCATTGACCAATCACAACAATCGGTTGGCAAATATTGGGCGGCACGTCGAAGCGTTGAGCTGCGCCGAACGCGCCCGCAACCTGTTCGAGCAATTGGCCGCGACCAATAGACGAACCCACCTGGCCGAATTTGCACTTGCCGTGCATAATCAAGTGGCGCGATTGCTGAGCGTCGGCCGGTACACCGAGGCTCACGCCCCCTCGCAGCTTTCCGTTCAACTTTGCGAGGAGCTGGTCGACTCACAAGAAGGTGTCCACCTACCCAGCCTGGCACGCAGCCTGCGAACATTCGCGGCCGTACGCGTGATATCGGGTGCCGAACTGCCGGCAGCCGCCGTCGCCGGCCGACGGGCCCTGGGCTTCTATAGAGCACTGACCGTTACGGATAACAAATATCGTTCCGAGTTGCGCATCGCCACCGAAATCATGGACGCCGTAACGTCCCGAATGCGCTAACTATCCTAACTCGCAGACAATCGTCTCCGACAAAACCAAGGCGATGATCGATATTTCCATGGCCGGATGCGGCACCTGCGCACCAGGACGAACTCGTCAGCGAACGTACTGCGGGCTCGTAGCCGTCGGCGGCCTGGCCGATGCCTCGGGCGCACCTCAGGCGTTGCGTGCGGCCGAAATGCCCATCAGATCGGGCCCGCCAGTCTGGCGGAGTCCGCCCGTATTGGATGCGACGTCAACAACCCTCCGCAGCTGTTCGCTGTTCGGTCCATACCGAACAGCGAACAACGGATGCCGGAGGTGGGTCTGCGCCCCAGAGCCGAAGCCCCGAGGCTCGCCCGGACTCCGCGTCTTATCCGGGTGGACATCCCTGCCCGATGGCGGTTCATCTCAAGGCGGAATGGTCAGCAGGTGCCCTGCTCGGAAGCGCCATAACCGCCCAAGTTATCGATGGTCGACGTCGTGCCCAGGAAGTAGTCGGTCTGGGCGGGCACGCAACGGTTGCCCTTGTCGATGACTGTGGGGAGGTCACTGCCCGGCGGGATGACGACGAGCACCACGTCGATGTTCACCGCGTGGTCGGCACAGTTTCCGTAGTAGGAGTTGCGGGTGGTTCCCGTGACCTCCTGGTGGGGCCCGCACGTCATGGCCGGTGTGACGGTGGCAGGCATGGTCGCTGCCATGGCTGCCGGTGCCATCAATCCCATGGCACCCAGGACGGTCACACTCGCGGCGACGGCGGTGGCCAGGCGTTTCGTCATCCTCAGCTCCTTCGTGGTCTGTGGTCCACATCAGAAGAACACTGCGAAACTTAGGGAAACGCCTAGCCGTTCACTGCGCGTACACGGTTACCACGACCCCTAGTTCGGAATGCGCACGCATCTGCATTATTCGTATTAGCTGCGTCGCTCCCAGGAGCTTGAAACGGACACTCCGTCCCGTCTGATCCAACCCAATTCGAGTTGGCTATCTGAGTAGCTGACGATATTCGCAGATCTAGTAAGCTTTGTAAGCGCGCCCTCTTTTTGTTCTGGTCGCCCAAAGGCGGCACTGACCAGACCCATGGCCGGGCTATCAACATCGGTGGCGACCAGCTCAATCCATGGCCCCGCCGGATCCTTCATGGAGACACGCCACTGACCACGCCACGAATTTACCATCATCCGCGTCTTGAAGTTGCTCCACCCACTCCGCCGCGAGACTACAGCCAAGAAACTTCCATTTAACTGAAGGTGCCAGGCCACTCCAGCAACGTCGGACATTGAATCGAAGACTTCTTGCCAGTGACCAGCAAATCGTTGATCGATCCCACTCTGCCGACCACCAATATTGACGTTCTTTACATTTTGCGCCTGGACGACATTTTCCGCTTGCCCAAAGAAATTGTTTCCGCCGGAAACATCATAGTGGTTGCCCATAACACCACACTGTAGCCCGACATAACGGTCACCGAAAGACGAATACGTATACGAAACCGTCACTTCGAACGAGTAGCCTCGGTCGCTGATGAGGCTTCAAGCCAACAGGGCGACGATGGTGGATATTGACGGCGTGAGTGGACTCATACTGCGAGAGATTCGGCCCGGGGACGGCGAGGGGTGCGCGCGGGCGTGGCGGGACGCCGGTCGGCACTACGCCGCGCTCGTACCCGAGGTGATCCATGAACCCGCTGCTCAAGGCCTGGTGGAATGGTTCGAGCGGGGCATCAGCGATGAGCGGGACGGTGACACGCTGTGGCTCGTCGCCGAGGACGACGGGCAGGTGGTCGGGGTCATCGAAGCCGTGATGGCCCGGCCGAGCCCAGAGGCGCGTTGGCAGCTTCAGCGCGATCTGTCCCGGACCCGGCTCGTGATCAATGCGCTCGCCGTTGTGGAGGAGTATCGCCGCAAAGGTGTAGGTACGGCGCTCATGGAAGCCGCTGAGACGTGGGGACGGGACAATGGCGCGGTGGTCGCACTGACCGACACGAATCTCAGCAGCCCTCTGTCAGTGCCGTTCTACGAGAGCCGGATGGGCTATGACAGGCAAGCGGTGATCCTGCGCAAGACGCTCGCACCTGAGTGAACGCGCCCCACACGACGTCGACGAGTTACGGGGTCAGTGCGCGCAGGTGGGCTTCGATCAGGGCGACGTGCCTCTCCGGCCGAGAGAGTTCTGGGCGGAGGACGGTCGTCAGGCTCAGGCCGTCAAGGAGTGCGGCTAGGCCAGGTCCAGGTCTGGCCGGAGCATGCCTGTCCTAACGATGTCAGCGATCTCGGCGTGCCCGGCGCCGTACGAGCCGCCGGACGTGACGCTCGTGCTGCCCGGCTCGTGACCGCTGAGCCCGGTCGATCAACAGTGCCTGCGGCTCGCAGGTCCGTTCGTACAGCTCGACCTCGAACGGATCAGCGTCCCAATCGACCAGGCGAGCGAGCGCCACTCGATCCTGCTCGACCGTAATGCGGCGCCGAACCCGATCCCTCCACGCCTGACCACTCGACTCCGCCTCGTCCACGCCAGCAGAGTACGCAGAGGCCGGGTGTACCGCGAGGGTCGGGCGTGTGGCGAGTGTGGTTTCAACAGGCAGCGGGACGGCGTCACACCTGGTGGAGACGGGCGCCTCGCCGTAGCCTGCTGCGGGTTGGCCTCCGCATCGGCTGAGGCATGAGGCATGGGATCCATTTATGACTGACGATGCTCGTGTGACGCCCCGGCCCGATCTGGTGGAGCATTCGGCGCCTTTCCTGCCCGCGGGGAGTGAGATTCGGCAGGTTTTCATCTGCCAGGCCGCGCCCAGTTTCGCCGTCATCAACGTCACGTATCTCACGGGGCTCACGATGAACTGGATCAAGTACCGCTGCGTCGCGGTCACAAAGGACGCGATCTATGTCCTGGAGAGCAGCAAGTCGTCGGGCGGCGCCAAACCCCAGTCCCTGGTGGGCACGCTGCCACGCCGTACACAGCTCGGTCCGGTCTCGGGCCGGTGGGGCGAGGTAGACCTTTTCGGCGAACGCCACTGGGTCCACAAACGCTTCCATGCCGACATCGCCGCCGCCGACAAAGAGGCCGGCTTCACGCGATGAAGCGTCTCTGAGCGGTCCCGCGCGCCGGTCGACGAGGCCGCTGGCGGCATGGCTCCGCCAGCGGCACAAGTAGAGCGAAAGCTGCTGGAACTCAGACCTTGTTGAAGCAGCGCTTCAACTCGTTCAGGTCGTAGAAGTAGCTGCCCCTGCCCACCGGCTCGCAGGAGGGCTTGAAGGCGGTTTCCTTCTCGTTGTAGAGCATCCGCACCAGGTACTTCGTGCCGGACTGGCCGGCGTACAGGTCCCACTCCACGTTCGCGGCCATCGGGGCGACGTTCGCGCCGCGCCAGGGGTTGTTCTGGTAGCTGTACGGACGGTCCAGGGCCGCGCCCTTGGTGCTGCCGGGCAGGCCGAGCAGGACGGCGAGCGGCTCGACCTCTTCGGCGTGGGTGAAGCGGAGCACCGCCCCGGCGCTACTGGTGCCTCCGGCCTTGGCCTCGACCTGGGTGAACAGGTCGTCCAGCAGGACGCCGGCCATTCCGTACGTGATGGTGCGGCCTCTGAAAGCCGGACCGCTCTGGTAGAACTCCTCGGCGTCGCCCAGATAGGCGAACCAGCGGGCGTCCTCCTCCGGAAGGAAAGCGGAGAAGTCCACGTTAGGAGCCTCGGCCCTCAGGTCCGGTGCTGCGCTGTAGAGCTCGTACAGCGAACTCGCAAAGGAGATCTGGTCGGCCACCGGCATCGTGGCGACGAACCCGGACTTGAACAGGCGCGAGACGACATGCTTTGCAGCCTTCGCGGTGCCGGGCTCAGCGTCGATTTCGGCCAGGACCGCGGCCAGGTCCGGGTCGCTCTCGAGGTACGCCTGGTAGTCGGCGTTCTGTGGCTGCTTGTGGAAGTACAGCAGGTCCTTGTTGGTCACCGGGGCCTGGATCAGGCCGGCCAGCGCCGGGTCGCCTGACGCAAGGCCTCCCGTGAAGGCGTTCGCGCTGGCCACGGCCCGATCCACGCCGGAGGTCACGACCTCGATCGGCTCCTTCTTAGCGGCGATGGCGGAGAAGAGGGCGGGCATACGACGTTCCATGCGCAGCGCGATCCCCTGCTGCTCCTGCTTGCCGCGACCGGCGAGGTTGCCGAAGCCGATCGACGAGCCGGCGGCGAGAAGCGTCTGTACCTGCGGCGCGAGCCTCGCGCCGAGAGCCGTGAGCGCGCCCTGCGTCTTCGCGCTCTCCGACACCGCGAGCACCGCGTCACCGTCGTCGCCGTCCGTCATGGCACGCGACCCGTGCCGGGCGACGTTCTCCGCGAAGACGGGTGTGAAGCCCTTCGGCGGAGCCTGGTAGTCGCTCAGGCGTTCTTGCGGCTCGTAAGGGGTCTTCGTCGTGTAGAAACCGGCCTGAGCGGGGTGGGTTCGCGCCGACGCGATACCGCTGGGGATGGAGACGGCTGCGGCCATAGCCGCGGTCATGGCGACGATGCGTTTCACGTGAATCCTTCTGACGCAGGCCCCGGGGCTGCTGACCAGCCCAGATGACGTTTCGCACGCTGGCAACCCTGGCGAAACGGCCGATGAGGGGGACTCTGCGCCCAGGTGAGGGAGAGGTGAACTGCGCAAGGTCAGGTGATGGTGGTGCCGGCGTTGATCACTGGGCCCATGGTCGGGCCGGTGAAGTAGTACGGGTAGAGCGGTTCCGGGAGGGTGACTTCCTCCAGGCGCTTCGCCAGATCCGAGGGGATCTCGAAGTCGAGGGCGCGCAGGTTGTCTTCGAGTTGGGCCAGGCGGGTCACGCTGATCAAGGTTGAGGCGACGCCGGGGCGTCGAGCCACCCAGTTCAGGGCCACCTGGGCCGGGGTACGGCCGAGTTCGTCGGCGCACTCGCGGAGTACTCCCACTATGGCGTGGTTTCGAGCGGTCAGCAGTTTCGATATCGCCGGGTTGCCGGTGGCGTTCAGAGCGTCCAAAGTGCCGTCGGCCATCATCCGCGTCAGGCGGCCGTCGCCTTCGACCTTTCCCGGCCTTTCCTGGGTGTATTTTCCGGCCAACAAGCCGTTCGCCAATGGTGACCACGGGACGATTCCCATTCCGAGGTCGAGGGCGGCGGGGACGTGCTCGCGTTCTATGGCGCGTTCGGCCAGGGAGTATTCCAACTGCAGGGCGGCCACCGGCTCCCAGTGGCACGCGCGGGCGAGCATTTGGGCTTTGGCCGCGTACCAGGCAGGGACGTTGCTCAGGCCGATGGCGCGGATTTTGCCGTTGCGCACCAGCGCGTCGAGGGTCGACATCACCTCCTCCACCGGCGTCAGCGCGTCCCACATGTGCAGCCAGTAAACGTCGACGTAGTCGGTTTGGAGACGCTTCAAAGAAACATCCAGCGACGCCACGATGTTCTTGCGGCCGTTGCCTCCGGAGTTCGGGTCTCCCGGCCGCGTGGAGACGGCGAACTTGGTCGCGACGACGAGTTGGTCGCGTACTCCGGTCTCCTTCATGAACGTGCCCAGCATCTCCTCGCTGCGGCCGTTCGCGTAGTTGATCGCGGTGTCTACGAAATTGCCGCCCGCCTCCACATAGTGCAGGAAGATCGAGCGGGCGGTGTCCTCGCCCGCGTGCCAGCCGCCCTCGCCGAAGGTCAGTGCGCCCAGCGCGATCGGTGAGACCCGTAGTCCCGCGAGCAGGTGGTAGTCGGTCATGGTGGCCACGATGCGGCCTGGAGTGCGCTCCGGGTCAAGGGCCTTGACCCGGAGCACGCTCCAGGTGTGATGCTCTTACCTATGGACTTCTACTCGCCCGGTGAGGTCGCCGAAAGAACGGGCTTCAGCCTGGACACGCTGCGGTACTACGAGCGGATCGGCCTGTTGCACGAGATCGATCGGACCGTGGGCGGGCAGCGCCGTTTCACCGAGAATGACGTGCTGTGGCTCCTGATGTTGCGCTGCCTGCGAGAGACCGGCATGCCGATCGCGCAGATGCTCCGCTTCACCGAACTGGTCCGGGGTAGTGACGAGACCGTGGCCGAGCGCCTCGCTCTGCTCGAGGCGCACGACCAAAGGATCGAGAAGCAGATCGCCGAGCTCCGTACGCACCAGGAGCAGATCCGGCAGAAGATCCTTATCTACCGGGCGAAGCGCTGGCAGCCCTAGCGGTGCCAGTGGTGCGGGCCGCGCCATCCGCCGTGGTGCCAGCCGTAGCTCGGGACCGGGACGTACGTGGTGGTCGGCGGGTAGTACGCCGGCGGCTGGTAGTACGGGTTCTGCAGATAGTTGGCGCACCAGGCCGGCGGGATGTAGCCGGGTACGACGGAGTAGCACTCGGCCGGAACGTCCGAGACGGTGGACGCCTGTACGGGGCCGGTGAGCAGGACGACGGCCGCGCCTGCGAGGATCCCTGTTGCGGTGAGCTTCTTGAGCACTGATTCCCCCCGAAATCGCGAATCTGTGTGACCCCCGATCAGAGGGCCACGACTCTAAGAGATATCCAGCAAGTGGATCAGTGACACCAGTCGGGCTCAACGCTTGGCTAATTCGTAACGCTAACTGGTACGTGCGGATACATGCCGGTATTCCCGCTCGGCGAAGAACGCCACAGCCGAAAAACGGTTGCCGAACCGTACACTCCGGCTCTTACAATCCCATGATGACGGCCCATCGGTACCCCTTGAAGCCCCGTCCCGGAGACCGCGTCGCGATCCTCTCCCCCTCCTCCGGACTGCCGGAAATCTTCCCTCTCCCGTACGAACTGGGCCTCAGCAGGCTCGTCGCGGATTTCGGGCTACAGCCGGTCGAATATCCGACCACTCGCAAAATGGGCTCCACGCCCATCGAGCGAGCCTGGGACATTCATGCCGCATTCGCCGACGCCACCATCAAGGCGGTCATCGCCAGTATCGGCGGCGACGATCAGATCACCGTGCTCAAGCACCTCGACCGCGATCTCATCAAGGCGAACCCGAAGCCCTTCTTCGGCTGCAGCGACGCCACGAACCTGCTCGCCTTCCTCTGGAGCCTCGGCATCGTCGGCTACCACGGCGGCGCCGTCATGACGGAGTTCGGCAGGCCCGGCGCGATGCACCCGATGACCGAGCACTCCCTGCGGGCCGCGCTCTTCACGACCGGCGCGTACGACCTCAAGGAGGCCGAGGGCTTCCGCGACCGCGACATCCCCTGGGACGACCCGAGAACGTTCGACGCCGAACCCGAGCTGGAGACCGCGAACGGCTGGACCTGGCACAACGCCGACGCAAAGGTGGAAGGCACCAGCTGGGGCGGCAACATCGAGATCCTCTCCTGGCTCCTGATGGCCGACAAGGAGATCCCCGCCGATCTCGACGGCTGCGTGCTCTTCCTGGAGACCTCCGAGGAGATGCCCTCGGCCGAGGAGGTCTACCGAGTTCTGAGGAACATGGGTGAGCGCGGGCTGTTGCGGCGGTGTCCGGCGCTTCTCATGGGGCGGGCGAAGGCCTGGTTCTTCGACAAGAGGCTCACAAAAGACGAGAGGGCGGAGTTCCGTACGCGGCAGCGCGAGGCCGTCCTGCGCGCGCTGGAGGAGTACGCCCCCACGACCATGGCCGTGTTCGACGTCGACTTCGGGCACACGGACCCGCAGCTCGTCATCCCGTACGGCGGCCGGATCAGGGTCGACGGACCTGGTCACAGAATCACGGTCACCTACTAGGCTAGATCTCTGTGGCCGAGAGCGGGGTTGTCGAGTAGCGTCTGTGTTTTGATGACTGACACATGGGACACGATCGCCGACTGGTATACGGGGCATCTGCGGAACGGCGCCGCCCTGAACGAGTTCAGTCGCGACATCATTCTTGAGCATCTGCCCGATGAGCTGACCGGTCAGCGCGTTCTCGACCTCGGATGCGGCGAGGGAATCGTCACGCGGGCGCTGGCGGCCCGCGGCGCGCGGGTTCTGGGCATCGACCCGTCCCCGAGGATGATCGAGCACGCGCGGACCCTGCCGACCGAGGCCCGCTTCGCGGTCGACGACGGATGCACCCTGGCCACGGTGGCAACGGATTCCGTGGAGTGGGTGACGGCCGCGCTGTCGTTGAACAACGTGCCCGACCTCGACGCCGCGCTCACGGCCGCGGGGCGCGTCCTGACCCAGGGCGGGCGCCTGGTCTTCACCATCCCGCACCCCTGCTTCGAAGCGCCGCACGCGACCTGGACGGAGGGGCGCCCTCGCCGTGTCGTAGGCGACTATCACGCCGAGGGTTTCTGGCGCTCGGACGACCCCGAAAGCGTACGCCGGGCCGGCAACCAGCACCGGACGCTGTCCACCTACCTCACCACCCTGGTCGCCCGCGGATTCCGGATCGAAGCGGTCGCTGAGCCGAGCCCGAACGCCGAGGTCATCGCCGAGCAACCGCAGCGGGCCGACCTGCCGCCGTTTCTCCTGGTGCACGCGAGCAACGGGAAATAGGGAGCCTCATGGTCGTCAGGACGCTGCGCGGGTGCACGCCGTTCGTCGCGTGCGGCGTCGTCAGCGCGTTCACGGAGTGGCGCGTCGGCACGGTGATCGCCCTCACGCTCAGCCTCATCCTGCTGGTCGCGGGCCGCATCGGCGGCAACGGCGCCGGTGAGGCCGTCTTCGAGGCGAGCGCCGTGGTGTTCTGCGGGATCGCCGCCGTGGTCGCGTTCAGCGCGCCCACCCTGCCGATCAACGCCTACATCGGGACGATCTCCGTCGGCTGGCAGGCGCTGACGGCGTGGGGCTCGCTGGTGATCCGCCGGCCGTTCACCCTCGACGGCACGGCGCACGAGGCGGCCGTCGTACGCCAACACGTCGCCGTCGTCTCGGTCTGGGCAGTCGGCTTCACCGCTACCGCGGTCGCGCTGGCGTTCGTCGAGACGTTCGCGCCGCACTCCGGGGTCATCGAGATCCTCGTCCAGGTCGCCGGAAACCTGGTCACCGCCGTCTTCGCCCACCGGACCGAGACGGCGAACGAAACGGCGCCACCCCCCGGTGGCGCCGCTCCGATCATCAGCCGCTGACGAGCTCCCGCCAGGTCCGTACCCCAACGATGCCGTCGGCGGGCAGGCCGGCCTCCTCCTGGAACTCACGTACGGCGTCGTCGGTGGCGGGCCCGAAGTCCCCGTCCACCTGGTCGATCGACTTCAGGAAGCCCTGCTTGAGCAGCTCGGTCTGCGCCGCTCTCACGGCGTCACCCTGGCTGTCGGCGCGTACGGTCGAGCCGATCGTGCCATCGGTCAGTTTCCCCCAGGTCGACGCGCCGACGACACCGTCGACGGTCACCCCCGTGAAGTCCTGGAACGCCCGGACGATCGACTCGGTCCGCTCACCGAACACCCCGTCGGCCGCGAGGGTCCGCCACGCCTCGCGCGCGGATCTCAGCAGGTACTGCAGTGCGGTCACGTCGTCGCCCGTGCTGCCGTGCCGAAGGATCGGCCATGGCCCAGCGGTCATGCGATCCACCTCCCCATGGTGGTTCCCCTGCTCTTCGTCGCAGGGACATAAGTCAGATCGCTCGAACGGCACGATAAGTTGCGGACTGTAGCGACAAATGGCCGCAGCGCAATCACGGCCTTACCGCCGCCGATATGTCAGGCCGGATAGGGACGACCAAAACTAAAGAGCATCCGCGCGAATGACGTCTTCGCGAATGATCCGCTCCAGATCGGCGAGGTCACCGTTGTAGCCGGTCTGACGCCGGAGCTCTTTCCGTACGGCGTCCAGCAGCGTGTCCGACAGCAGAATTCCCGAAAGCGCCCGCGGCGAGGTCGCCGCCTTGATCTTCCACAGTTCGTCGAGGAGACCCCGCTCCAGGGACTCCTTCGACAGGTAGAACAGGCCCTTGGGCGAGCCGGGCAGGTCGACCTGGAGCACCTTGTCGATGATGACCGGAAGGCCGCTGGTCAGGTGGTAGACCTGCCAGACCTGGCCGTTGGTCAAGATGATCCACTCGACGCCCTCGTTGACGGCGTATTTCTGGACCTGGCGCATGTCGAGCTTCTGCGTGCAGCGCTTGATCTCGACGTACGCCACGAGCCGGCCACCGACGCGTACGCCGTGGTCGGGGACAAGACCCTCCGAGGTGTCTAACCCCAGCCCGTCACGCAGAAAGTTTGTGACGATTAGTCGCGTTTTATCCTCATCAGCATCTGACGCGACGAGTTCGGACAAGGATCGTACGAAATGCCGGATCTCGGCCCGCAGACGGCCGCGAACCTCCTGCTCCCACCGTGCCTTCATGGTCAGCACTCCCCCCGACGCCCACTACCAAGTGTGACGCGGGACACGTCGGTACGGGTTACCGATGACCCACTCCGGCCGCCGTTCAGGCGACGGCGACACGCCTTCTCACGGCCGGCAATGCGGCGATCACGATGCCGGCGAGCAGGGCGGCGCCGTGGATGTCGCGATGAGCGGCGAGGGCGACGCCGGAGGCGAGGGCGAGCACCGCCGCCGGGCGGCCCACCGCCACGCCCCGGTCACCGGCGATCCGCCCGGCGGCGCCGAGCACGATCCCGGCCCCGATCAGCGGCGCCCACAGCGCCGCCACCAGGCCTCCGCACCACAGCAGCAGCACCATCGCCGCGACACCGGTGACCCTACCGGCGCCGAACCAGAGCGTCACCACGATCGCGCCCGCCAGCCCGCAGATCGCGACGGAGTTGCCCGCGCCGACCGGCTGCCAGGCGTACCCGGCGAGCTCACCGGCCAGCCCGGCGCCGAAGTAGCCGGCCAGCCACCACGGCCGTGAGACCAGCTGCTCCGCGACGGCCCCGACCATGACGAGCAACGTGAGGTTCCAGACCGTCCCGGCCACCCCGCCGTCCTGGGTGAACAGCGCGGTGACGGTACGCCACCAGTCGCCGTGCAGCCCGGCGGACGTGCGTTCCAGGTGTTCCAGCGTCCCGTGGACGGCGAACTGCAGGGTGTTCGTCAGCCCGGTCACCACGAACACCGTGGCGGTCAGGAAGGGGAACCGCCAGAGTCTGGTCGTCATGCGACCAGTGTCGCCGGGCGGGATGTGTCGCGCGAGAGCCATCGATCTACCCTTGACCAGGACAAATGTCCTCTCGGCAGTTGACATCGGCAATAATCCCTACTTAGCGTGACAAGACGGTGACGTCGTACGTCGCCGTCAGGGGGGATTTCGCCGTGCTCGCACGCATCATCGCCAAGAGCGTCGTCATCGTGTCCGCGCTCGTCATCGCCACCGCGCTCCTCGTGAGCAACCGGGCGCCCATCGCCGGAGCCGACAGCCCGACCCTGATCGGCTCCTCGGACGAGTGGCGTACGGGCCCGTCTTTCTACCGTCAGAGCAACTGCTACGACTACGGGGCGCGGCAGGTCTGGCCGGAGTGGCGATGCCGCTCCGAGGACGGCCTGTGGACCTACCACTACCGCGTGCCCACCGGCTGACTCACGCGGACATCCCGCGCCGCCAGTCGGCGCACCGGCCCGCGAACCCCGCCAGGTGGACCTCGCCGAAGTAACCGGGCGACCAGTCGGACGGCAGCGCGATCGCCGCGTCGTCCGTCAGATAGGTCCATCCCCAGCGGCCGTCGACCAGCGTGAGCGGACGCAGGTCGTAGAACTCGTCCTCGTACGCGTCGAGGACGAGCCAGTCATCACCGGTCAGCCCGGTGATGAGGACCCCCTCGGCCGTCCCGCCGCCCGGCACGAGCACCGGGTAGACGCACCCCGGCAGCGCGGCGACCCGCCAGCCCTCGACGGCACCCGGCGTACGGTCGGGGACACGGCCGAGGAGGGCGGCGAGGACGTCGGGGAACCGCAGCGTGCCGTACGCGAACAGCGCGCCGGGCTCGGCGGGCAGGCGGGACACGTGCCGTCAGGGGCTCGGACGGATGACCGAGAAGTAGCCGCCCTGCGGGTCCATGAGCACGGCGAACCGGCCGGTCGGGAGGTCACTCGGGGGTACGGGCACCGAGCCGCCGAGTTCGATGGCCCGCTCGGCGAACGCGTCGCAGTCGTCCACCGCGAAGTAGACCATCCAGTGGGGTGGGAGGTCCGGTGGCCACTGGTCGTTCATCTCGATCATGCCGGCGATGGACGGGCCGCCCGGCTTGTGCCAGTCGGTATAGACGGTGTCCTCGAACGGGTGGCTGTCGCTCTCCCAGCCGACCACCGTGCCGTAGAACTCCTTGGCGCCCTCGACGTCGCGCGTGGTCAGCTCGCTCCAGTAGTACGCGCCCGGTTCGCGGGTGACGCGGGCGCCCTGGAACTCCTTGGGCTGCCAGAAGCCGATGTGCGAGCCCTGCGCGTCGAAGAGCATCGCGAAGCGGCCCTGCTCGCCGACCTCGACCGGGCCGATGAACACCTGGCCGCCGGCGTCGCCCGCGGCCTTGGCGGCGGCGCCGAGGTCGGGGACGCTGATGTAGGTGGTCCAGAAGGCCGGTGTCTCCACGGAGTCCCCGGAGGTGTGCGGGACGAGAGCCGTGACCGAATGGCCGGCGTCTCCGTCGAGGCTCAGGGTGGTGAGACCGCCTGCGGCCGGGTCGGGATCGGTGTAGGCCCGCCAGCCGAACAAGGCGGTGTAGAACGCCTTCGCCGCGTCGGGTTCGGGGGTGAGGAGGTTCACCCAGCAGGGCGTTCCAGGCTCGTAGGTCATCGTTTCCGGCATGCCTGCTCCCGTCTTCAGGCGCCGCTTTCACAAAGCGGCTTGGGTAAAGCCTAGATCCGCTTGGCCCGTTCTGACACGATATTCAGTCCGTTTTGTCCGAACCTCCTGGCATTCTTGAGCGGTGTCCATGCAACGCGGGGTGAGCACCGTCCTGGCCGGTCGGGCCGTTGAGCTGCGCTTTCTCCAGAACACCCTGCGTGAAATGCCCGCCGCTCTTCTCGTGGGCGGTGAGGCGGGTGTGGGAAAAAGCCGGCTGATCGGAGAGTTCCTCGACCGCGCGCAGGCCGACGTACGCGTGCTCGTGGGCGGATGCGTCCAGATCAGCGCCGAGGGCCTGCCGTTCGCGCCGTTCAGCGCGGTGCTCCGCCAGCTCGTACGGGAGATCGGGGTGGAGGGCGTCACGGCGTTGCTGCCCGGCGGGTCGCCCGGCGGCCTGGCGCGGCTGCTACCCGAGTTCGGCGAGCCCGACACCGAGACCGGCACGGCCGAGGCGCGTACGCGGCTGTTCGACCATGTTCTGCTCTTGTTCGAGCGGCTCACCGAGGACAGACCGGCCGTCCTGGTCATCGAGGACGCGCACTGGGCCGAACGCTCGACCCGCGACCTGCTCAGCTACCTGATCCACAACCTGCCGCCGAACGTGCTGGTGATCGTGACGTACCGCTCGGACGAGCTGCACCGCAGCCATCCGCTGCGGCCGTTGATCGCCGAGCTCGATCGTGCCGACCACGTACGCCGGCTCGACCTGGACCGGCTGTCACGCCGTGACGTCGCCGAGCAGGCCAGGAGCATCCTCGGCCGCGACCTCGACCGCCGGGTCCTCGACACCGTGTACGAGCGCAGCGAGGGCAACCCACTGTTCGTCGAAGCCCTGCTGAGCTGCGACGGGAAGATCAACAGTGAACTGCCCGAGTCCCTGCGCGACCTGATCCTCGGCAGCGTTCAGAAGCTCCCGGATGAGACCCAGGAGATCCTCCGGATGGCCAGCGCCGGCGGCGAGCGCGTGGAGCACGCGCTGCTCGCGGCGGTCAGCGGGCAGGACGACGCACGGCTGTCGCAGGTGCTGCGCCCGGCCGTCGCCGCGAACGTCCTGGTCGTCGACGGCGAGGCGTACGGCTTCCGGCACGCGCTCATGCGCGAGGCGGTCCACGGCGACCTGCTCCCCGGCGAGCACACCCGTACGCACAACCGGTTCGCCGAGGCGCTGGAGGCCGACCCGACACTGGTGCCGCCGGGGCGTGCCGCCGCCGAGCTGGCCCACCACTGGTACTCCGCGCACGACGCCACGTGGGCGCTGGTCAGCGCCTGGAAGGCGGCGCACGTCGCGAAGGAGGCGGCGGCCTACACCGAGTGGCTGCGCATGCTCGACCGCGTCCTCGAACTCTGGGACAAGGTGCCCGACGCCGCCGACCGCATCGGGGCCGACCACGCCGCCGTGCTGGAGAAGGCGATCGAGGCCTCCGACATGTCGGGCGAGGTCGAACGCGGCGTCGCGTACACGAAGGCGGCGCTGAAGGAGATCGACGACCCGATCCGCGCGGCCGGCGTGCTGGAGCGGCGCGGCAGCCTGAAGATCCGGCTCGGCAACCGCACCGCACTCGACGACCTGAGGGAGGCCGCCCGGCTCGTACCGCCGGAGCCGCCGAGCGTGATGCGGGCGCGGGTGCTGTCGACCCTCGCCCAGCACCTCTACCTGCTGCCGACCGGCACGGACGAGGGCCGGGCGCTCGCGCGTGAGGCCCTTGAGGTGGCCCGCCAGGTCGGCGATGCCACCGTCGAGGCCCACGCCCTGATCACGATGGCCGGGTGCGAGCACGACGAGAGCACCGCGGACGCCCACCTGGCCGCGCTCGCGGTGGCCGAGGAGGTGTACGAGCGCGGCGCGGACGACTCCGCGATGCTGCGCCTCGCGACCAACACCTCCCACGTGCTGGAGAGCATCGGCGAGCACGAGCGTGCCGTCGAGGCGGCGCGGCGCGGCATCGCCCTGGCCGGTCAGCACGGCCAGGCGCGTACGTCAGGGGCGTTCCTCACCATCAACCTGGCCGAGCCGCTGCTGGCGCTGGGCCGCTGGGACGAGGCGCAGGAGGTCACCGAACACGCGCTGGAGCTGTCGCCTCCCCCGCTGACGCGCGCCTCGCTGCGGTACGCGCTCGGCGACATCGCGCTGTGCCGTGGCGACCTCGACGCCGCCGAACGCGCGGTCGCCGCGCTCGATGCCGTCCTCGCGCCGACGTTCTCCCGTACACAGGAGCTGTTCCCGTCCGCGCGGCTGCGGATCGACCTTCTCGTGGCCCAGGGCGACCTGTCCGGGGCGCTCGACGCGGTCCGGCACGTGGTGACCGAGCTCCAGCCGTCCGTCAACTCCCTGTACGGCCGCCCGCTGCTCGCGGCCTGCGCGCGTGCCTGCGCCGAGGCGGCCGACGAACGCGGTCTCGCGCTGCTGGCCGACGTACGGATCCAGGCCGCCAAGACGCCGGTCGTCGGGCGGCTCCAGCGGGCGTACGCGCTCGTGTTCGACGGCGAGGCCGGCCGCGCCGAGGGCGTCCCGACGCGGGACACCTGGGACGCGGCCGCCTCCGCGTGGGAGGAACTGCACCAGCCCTACGCGCTCGCGTACGCGCTGCTGCGGGCCGCTGAGCAGTCCGCCCGCGACGACGCCGCCGTACGGCTGCGGCGCGCGGCCGAACTCGCCCGCGACCTCGGCGCCCGGCCGCTGTCGGAGCGGATCGCGGCGTGCGCCCGGCGTGCGCGGATCCCTCTCGGCGGGCGCACCGCCGGGCCGTCCCTCGGCCTGACCCCGCGCGAGCTGGAGGTTCTCCGGCTCGTCGCGGAGGGCCACAGCAACCGCGAGATCGCGGCCCGGTTGTTCATCTCGGCCAAGACCGCGAGCGTGCACGTGTCGAACATCCTGGCCAAGCTGCGGGTGGCCAGCCGCGGAGAGGCCGCGGCGACCGCCCACCGCCTGGGCGTCGTCAACCCGGGCTTGTGAGGATGACGAGTTGGCGTGTCGCCCGGGTCATCGCGACATAGCGGTCGACCGCACCTTCGATGCCCTCTCCGAACGTCTCCGGGTCGACGAGGACGACCAGGTCGAACTCGAGCCCCTTCGAAAGCTCCGGGGTCAGCGACCGGACGCGGGACGTCGCGCGGAACGCGGGGTCGCCGATGACGCAGGCGGTCCCCTCGGCGTGTTCGGCGAGCCAGGTGTCGAGGATCGAGGTCAGCTCCGCAACGGATCCGTGGACGACGGGGACACCGCCGCTGCGGATGGAGGTCGGCACGTTGGCGTCCGGGATCACGGTACGGATGACCGGCTCGGCTTCGGTCATGATCTCTTCCGGCGTCCGGTAGTTGATGCTCAGGGAGGCCAGGTTGATCCGGTCGAGCCCGATCCGTTCGAGGCGTTCCTGCCACGACTCCGTGAACCCGTGCCTGGCCTGGGCGCGATCCCCGACGATGGTGAAGCTCCGTGACGGGCACCGGAGCAGCAGCATCTGCCATTCGGCGTCGGTGAGTTCCTGAGCCTCGTCCACGACGATGTGCGCGAACGGGCCGGCGAGCAGGTCCGGTTCGACGCTGGGCAGTTCGGACTCATCCACCAGGGAGACCTTGGCGTCCTGACCGCGCAGCATCGTGACCAGGCCCTCGCCGAAGGGGTCGGAGCCATCGTCGGCCTCGATCAGGCGGTCGACGACCTGCGTCATGCGCTCACGCTGGGCGGCGAGGGCGGCCTCGCGGCGGCGGTTACGCCGCGACTCCTCCGGATCGCCGAGCCGCTGCCGTGCCGCGTCCAGGAGCGGCAGGTCGGACACCGTCCAGGCCTGGGCGTCCTCACGCCGCAGCCGCCGTACGTCATCGGGGCCGAGCCAGGGAGCGCACATCCGCAGGTAGGCGGGGACCGACCACAGGTCTCCGACGAGGTCGGCCGCCTCGATCAGGGGCCAGGCCCGGTTGAGGGCCGAGGACAGCTCCCCGTTCCGCCGCAGCGACCCGCGGAGCAGCTCGACCGCGGCGTCGTCCTCGTCCTCCGGGCCGTCGTGCTTGTCCATCAGGATCGTGAGGAGCTCCTCCCAGATCTGGTCACGCGCCTCGTTGTGCGGAGTACCGGGATCCGGTGCGTCGAACGCCTCGGCCCAATCCTCGGCGCTCAGCCAGATGTCGCCCGAGTGGGTCGTGACCGTCATCCCCTTGGCGGGCGGCTTCTCATAGAACCTGACGGCCGGTTCAATCGCCTTCACCAGGTCCGCGGACGACTTCAGGCGGGCCACCTCCGGGTCGGCTTCGATCCCCGCCGCGGCTCCCTCGGCGACGAGACCCCGCAGGGTGCAGGTCTGCACGCCCTCCTCACCGAGGCTGGGCAGGACGTCGGCGACGTAGGCCAGGTACGGCTGGTGCGGACCGACGAACAGCACGCCGCCCCGGTGGTGCCCGAGGCGAGGATCGGAGTAGACGAGGTACGCGGAGCGGTGCAGGGCGACGACGGTCTTGCCCGTACCCGGACCCCCGTCGACGACGAGAGCACCCCGGGAGCCCGCGCGGATGATGGCGTCCTGGTCGGCCTGGATGGTGCCGAGCACGTCTCGCATCCGTGCCGACCGGTTGCCGCCCAGGCTGGCGATGAAGGCGGACTGGTCGTCGAGCGCGGCGTGCCCCTCGAAACCGTCGGAGGCGAACACCTCGTCCCAGTAGTCGCTGATCCGGCCGCCGGTCCAGCGGTACCTGCGGCGGCTCGCCAGCCCCATCGGGTCGGCGTGGGTGGCTCCGAAGAACGGCTCGGCCGCCGGGGAACGCCAGTCGAGCAGCAGCCGGCGACCCGTGCTGTCCGTGAGGCCGAGGCGTCCGATGTAGACGGGCTCGGGGTCGTCCGCGCCGACCATGTGCCCGAGGCACAGGTCCAGGCCGAAGCGGCGCAGCGTGCGCAGGCGGGTGGCCAGCCGGTGGACCTCCATGTCCCGTTCCAGCACCTGCGGGCCGATGCCGCCGGGCGCCTTGCGCTCGGCGTCGATGCGCTCGGACAGGTCGGTGATCGACTGGTCGAGGCACTCGGCGATGGCGGTCAAGTGCCGCTCATCGACGGCGATCAGCGCCGGGTCGGCCTTGTGCGAGAGGCGGTCGGGAAGGTCGAACGCGCTGGTGGTCAGCGGGTTCACGTCATTGGCTCCGATCTGAGGTCGCTCGCGCCATCGCGTCGAGCAGCAGCTTGGCGGCCACCGTCGCCCCGTCGGTACGGATCGTGGCGGCCACGGCGGTCGCCCGCGCGCGTGTCTCGGGGGTCAAGGTCTTGCCGAGCGCGGCCGACAGGGACTCGAGGGTCGGGGCCGGACCGTCGTGCGCCGTGCCGATGCCCAGGTCGGCCACCCGGCCGGCCCAGTACGGCTGGTCGACCGCCTGGGGCACGACCACCTGAGGCGTGCCGGACCGGGCGGCCGTCGTCGTGGTGCCCGCGCCGCCGTGGTGCACGACCGCGGCGACCCGGGGAAACAGTGCCTGGTGGTTGACCTCGCCGACGACGAGGCAGTCGTCCCGGTCGTCGCTCAGGGCCAGATCGGCCCAGCCGTGCATGACGACCGCGCGGCGGCCCAGCGCGCGGATCGCCTCGACGGCCACCTGGGCGACATCCTTCGAGGCGTGCATGGGCATGCTGCCGAAGCCCGCGTACACCGGAGGTGTGCCGGCCTCCAGGAACGCCTCCAGCTTCGCCGGGAGCGGGCGTTCGTCGGGCGGGTTCCACGCGCCGGTCTGCACGACGTCGAGGTCCGGCGTCTCCCGCCACGGGTCCAGGATCGGGTCCGTCGCCAGCCACGGCCGGTCGCCGAAGACGTAGTCGCGGACGTCGTCCACCGGAGGCAGGCCGAACGACGCCCGGTTCGTGTTGAGCGCCTCGCCGAACAGCGTGTTGATGCTCTCGGCGTCCAGCTCCCACAGCACCCGGTTGTCGGTCACCTCCGGCGGGAACGGCCGGCCCGGATACGCCGGCGGCGCATGGTAGGGCGACGGCAGGGTGAGCTGCTGGAAGGTCACGGACACCGAGCGGATGCCCAGCTTCTCTGCCACCGACAGCGCGCCGGCCGCGGTCGGCATCATGCCGGTCGCCACCAGCACATCGCATCCCTCGGCCGCCGCGGTGACCACGTCGAACTGGCAGGCGATCAGCTCGGCCGCGCGCTCGGGTATGGACGACGGCGGTGGCGCCGCTCGCGTCAGCTCGCGCGCCGACGGGCCGACCGGTATCAGCGGCACGCCAACACCGGCCAGCCGCCGCGCGAAGTCCTCGTCCGGTGGCGCGCACACCCGTACCTCCGCGCCGAGCGCCTGCAGCGCCGCCGCGAGTCCCACCAGCGGTTCGACGTCCCCCCTCGACCCGTACGTCGACAACAACACCCGCATTCGCATCCCCCGATGTGGTCGGTCCCCGGCCTTCGAGCGACGATTCTGCGGCACGACGGGGGTCTTGCCGCAAGCCCCCCGGTGCGCTATACGTTGAGAGTGGAGAGGAGTGGGTATTCCCCTCTCCCCTGAGGCCAGGCCATAAGGCACCTCGAACCACCTCTGAGCAGCTCGGATAGGGCATACGCCCGATGTGCCGGGTGCCGCCTTAGGGCGAGTCTTACGGGTATCGGCGAAACACCCGGAGGACCGTCATGAACCCGTATCTCACCCGAATGCTGATGGCCGAGCGCGTCAGGGAGTACCACGCGACCGCCGCCGCCTGGCAGCGCCGCCGCCGCTTCCGGCGCCTATCCCTTCACCACCTGCCGCGACTCGCGTGGTCGACCGGACCATCCCAGGTGTGCACCCCGAGCCATTGATCCGACATGCCTGGCATTCTGGAACATGTGCGCGCACATGAGGTGAGTCCGGCTTTCGTCGGCCGGGAGGCGGAACTCGCCCTCCTCGCCGACGCCTGTGAACGGGCCCGCTCCGGGGTTCCCGGAGCGGTCCTGCTCGGCGGTGAGGCGGGCGGCGGCAAGACCCGCCTCGTCGGGGAGTTCACCCGGCGCGTGCACGACGACGTGCTCGTCCTCGTCGGCGGCTGCCTCGAACTCAGCACCGCCGGCTTTCCCTACGCCCCGTTCACCGCGGCGCTGCGCCAGCTCGTACGCGAGGCCGGCGCCGCGGAGATCGCCGCCCTGATGCCGCGCGACGGCGCGCGCGACCTGGCACGGCTGCTGCCGGAGTTCGGCGAGCCGCCCGCCGACCGCGATCCGGACAGCGCGCGCGTACGGCTGTTCGAGCAGATGCTCGTCCTCCTCGAACGGCTCGCCGAGCGCCGTCCGCTCATCCTGGTCATCGAGGACGCCCACTGGGCCGACCGCTCAACCCGTGACCTGCTGGTCTTCCTGCTGCGCAACCTGCGCCACACCGCCGTGCTGGTCGTCGTGACGTTCCGCTCCGACGAGCTGCACCGCGCCCACCCGATGCGCTCGGTCATCGCCGAGCTGGAGCGCATCGAGGGCGTCGTACGCGCCGACCTGCCGCGGCTCACGCGTACGGAGACGGCCGGGCAGCTCGCGGGCATCCTCGGCCACGAGCCCGCCCCGAAGGTCGTCACGGCCGTCTACGAGCGCAGCTCCGGCATCCCGCTCCTCGTCGAGGCCACCGCCGAGTCCCCCGACTGCGGCATGCCGCAGTCCTTGCGCGACCTCGTACTCGCCGGTGTGAACGAGCTGAACGAGGACACCCAGGACCTGCTGCGCCTCGCCACGACCGGCGGGGTGCGCTTCGGGCACGCGCTGCTCGCGAAGGTCTCGGGCCTGGACGACGCCACGCTGTCCTCGGCGTTGCGCCCGGCCGTCGACAAGAACGTCCTGGTCGCCGACGCGGCCGGGTATGCGTTCCGGCACGCCCTCATCTGGGAGGCCATCCACGACGAGCTGCTGCCCGGTGAGCACGGCCGCGCTCACCGCCGGTACGCCGAGACCCTTGAGGCCGACCCGTCGCTGAGCCTGGCCGGCCGTCCCGCGGTCGAGGTCGCCATGCACTGGGCCAAGGCCCACGACCACGAGCGCGCCCTGCCCGCCGCGTGGAAGGCCGCCGGAGAGTCGGCGTCGGCCTTCGCGTACGCCGAACAGCTGCAGATGCTCGAACGCGTACTGGAGCTGTGGGACCGGGTGCCGGACGCCGAGGCGCGGATCGAGGCCGACCACGTACGCGTGCTGGAGCGCGCCGCGCAGGCCGCCGGCGCGTGCGGCGAGCCGGACCGCGGCACCGCGTTCGTACGCGCAGCGCTGGGCGAGCTGGACGAGTCGCGTGACCCGCTGCGCGTCGCGCTCCTGCTCAGGCAGCGCGCGAAGCTCAACGGAGACCGTGGACGCCCCGGCATCCTGGACGACCTGTGGCACGCCGAACGCCTGGTGCCGGGCGACTCTGACGCGCGGGCCGAGGTGCTCGCGCCGCTCGGCCGCGCGCTGATGCTGCTCGGCATGGACGACGAGGCGCTGCCGGTCATCGAGGAGACCCTCGATCTCGCCGACCGCTTCGGCGACGACTGCAGTGCCGCGGACGCCCTGAACAACCTGGCCATCGCGGAGACGCATCGCGGCCGTTTCGACGAGGCCCTGGCCAGGCTGGAAGACGCCCGCGTACGCGCCGAGCGCGGCGGTGGCGGCGAGGCGACACTGCGTTCGATGATCAACGCCTCGGACGCCCTGGAGATGAACGGCCACGCCGAGGCCGCGATCGAGATCGCCCGGCAGGCGCTCACGATGTCGGAGTCCCTCGGCCGCGCACGTACCCAGGGGATCTTCGCCGCCGCCAACCTGGCCGAGGCGCAGGTCGCGATCGGCCGCTGGGACGACGCCGTCGAAACGATCGAGCGCGCGGGCGAGACCTCACCGGTCCCCGGCCTGCGCGGCCAGCTCCTCATGAACCGCGGCCGCATCGCCGTCGCACGCGGCGAGAGCGAGGTCGCCGCCGCGACCGTGGACGAACTGAGAGCCCTGTACTCCGCGGACGCGCCGTACCCGCAGCAGATCCTGTCGCTCGCCGGCCTGACCATCGAGTGGCGGCTCGCCGAAGGCGACGCGCCCGGCGCCGTCGAGGCCACACGGAAGGCCATCTCCGACGACGTACGCGCGGACGTCCACTACACGTGGCCGATCCTGGTGGCCGGGATGCGCGCCTGCGCCGCGCAGCGGGACGACGCGCTCATGACCCGGCTCCGCGAGATCGCCGCGAACACCGCGGTCTACGGCCCGGTGATGGCGGCTCGTCACGCCCTGTTCAGCGCCGAGTCGGCGCGTGCCTCGGGCGGCCGGGACCGCGCGCCCTGGGACGCCGTCGCAGCCGCCTGGGAGGAGGTACAGCACCCGTATCCGCTGGCCTACGCCCTGATGCGAGCCGCCGAGGCCTCCGTGGGCCGCGGCGACGCGTCGGCACTGCTGAGCCGCTCCGCGACCCTCGCGGACGCCTTGGGCGCCAAGCCCCTGCGCGCGGACGTCGACCTGATCGCCCGCCGCGCCCGCCTCACGATCGCCGGTGTACCGGGAGGCCGCCCGATGTTCGGCCTGACCCCGCGCGAACAGGAGGTGCTACGCCTGGTCGCGGAAGGCCGCAGCAACCGCGACATCGCCGAGGAACTGTTCATCTCGGCGAAGACGGCCAGCGTCCACGTGTCGAACATCCTCGGCAAACTGGACGTCTCCAGCCGCGGCGAAGCCGCCGCCACCGCCCACCGCCTCCGTCTTACCTAGGCGGTGATCCGGGCCGTCGTTACTCCGGGACGCGGGCGACGCAGAAGACGGTCTGACCGAAGGGCGGGCGGATGACGCGTTCGATCGCGCGGGTGGTCGGCACGACCGTGCGGTCGTAGATCTTGACCAGCTTCGGGTCGGGGTAGCCGGCGCCGCCGCGGCGGACCGCGAGCCACCAGGCGATGCCGCCGAGGAAGTTGATCGGCTTGAGCATGTCGATGCCCAGGCCGGCGCCGGTGACGGTCGCTTCCAGGGACTTGGGCGTGTAGCGCGTGACGTGGCCGACCTTACGGTCGAAGTCGCCGTACAGCTGCATGTAGCCGGGCACCCAGATGACGATGCGGCCGCCGGGCTCCACCACGGAGGCGAGGTCCTTCAGCGCCTGGACGTCGTCCTTGATGTGCTCCAGGACGTTCATCATGACGACCGTGTCGACCTTGCGCTTGATCTTGATCTCGGCGGGCAGCGCGAGGTCGAGGACCTCGACGTCGTCGTTGCCCTCGTAGCGCTTGGTCAGCTGCTCGACGCAGTAGGGGTCGTTGTCGCTGACGACGAGGTAGTCGAGGCGCCCGGCGAACTGCTCGGAGAAGTGGCCGAGCCCTGAGCCGACCTCCAGGAGCGACTTGCCGACGTGCGGCGAGACCATGTCGTACTCGTACTGGCGGTAGTTGCGCGCCTCGTCGCCACCCAGGTGGTTCTCCAGCTGCCCCTCACCGGCGGCGGGCTGCTCGTCACCGGTGAAGGTGTCCGGAGCCTCCTTCTTGCTGCCGAGCAGGCCCAGGAGGGTACTTGAGATGGAGTTCTTCTTGGCTGGTGGCATGCGATCACTCGCTGAGATTCGATGAGATGGGCCGGAGCGCGGGCCAGTCTATCCACTGTGCACCCCTGCCTCGGCGTCTTCGCCACGTAGGGAACCTGCGGACTATTCCCAGGGAAATCCAAGACTCCTCCCCTGGCTCTATCAACCGGGTGCGTTTGAGTAGTGAGCGTCAACCCGAGAGGAGTCCAGATGAACAAGAAGGTCATCAGCGGCGTATCGGCTTTCGGTGTCGCCGTCATCGGCACCGGCATTTACCTCGCGGGGCCGGCGTCCGCCGGCGGCGGCGCGCAGGACACAGCGGCCACGGCCACCCAGCACAAGCAGCAGGCGGGACAGCAGAAGAACGCCCGCCAGAGGATGCGCAAGGCCATTCGCCGCCGGGGCATCGGCGTGCACGGTGACGCCACTCTGCGCACCAAGAAGGGCTTCGTCCAGGTCGCGTGGCAGCGCGGGATGGTGACCGGCAAGAGCGGGAACACCCTCACCGTGCGCAGCCTCGACGGGACGACCTGGCAGTGGCAGACCGACGGCAACACCAAGGTGCGCAAGCAGGGCGCGAAGGCCGCGATCGCCAACGTCGCCACGAACGACTTCGTCATCATCGCCGGGCAGCAGGGCGCGGGAAACCGCCACACGGCCAAGCGGATCTTCGACCCCAAGAAGGTGCCGGCCAAGGCCACCCAGTCCCCCGAGCCCTCCCACAGCTGATCGTTTCGCCTCACGGCCGGCGCGCGGCGTCATCCTTCGCGGATGGCGCCGCGCGCGCGTCGCAATCGGCGTAATGATGGAGCAAATGGATAATCCACAGGTGCTCGTCGTGGACGACGAGCCGAACATCCGGGACCTGGTCGAGGTGGCGCTGCGCTTCCATGGGTTCGCCGTGACCACGGCGAAGACGGGAGACGAGGCGCTGCGCCACGTGAAGGACGGCCGGCCCGAGCTGATCGTCCTGGATGTCATGCTGCCCGACATCAGCGGCTTCGAGGTGTGCCGCCGGCTGCGCGCCGAGGGCGACGAGACACCCGTGATCTTCCTGACCGCGCGCGACACCCCGTCGGACACCGTCACGGGGCTGACCCTCGGCGGCGACGATTACGTGACGAAGCCGTTCGCGGTGGACGCCCTGGTCGCCCGCGTACGCGCGGTGCTGCGGCGCACCGGCCGCGAGAAGGTCGACGAGGTTCTGCGCGTCGCCGACCTGGAACTCGACGAAGCCCGCTGGACCGTACGCCGCGACGGCTCGGAGATCGACCTGTCGCCGACGGAGTTCCGGCTGCTGGCCTACTTCATGCGCAACACCGGGCGGGTGCTCACGCGCGCCCAGCTGCTGGAGAACGTCTGGGGCTGGGACCACAGCACCGGCTCGCCCGTCCTGGAGACCTACGTCAGCTACCTGCGGCGGAAGATCGGCCCGGATCTCATCCACACCCAGCGGGGCGTCGGGTACGCCCTGCGCCCGCCGGCATGAAGTCGCTGAACACCCGCCTCATGGCGGGTCTGCTCGCGGTGACCGCGGTGGGTCTCGTGCTGATGGCACTGGTCAGCACCGTCGTGCTGCGCGGCTACCTGATGAACCGGGTCGACCGGCAGTTGGAGGCCGTACGCAGCCGTCCCGCGCTGGTCAAGGTCGGCGAGAGCGTCGACCCGGGCCGCTACGTCATCCTCAACGTCACCCCGGACGGCGAGGTCCGCAGCAACGGCAACGGCGACCGCGACCCGTCCGAGGCGATCGCGCAGGCGCAGAGCATGGGCGCCACGGCGCTGTTCGCCCACGCGTCGGGCGGCCGTCCGTTCCGCCTCGGCGGTGGCATGCGCGCGATCGCCCGCATCGGCCAGCGCGACCGCGCCGTCGTGGTGGTGGCGCCGCTGGACGAGATCAACGCCGCGGTGGTCGAGCTGATCCTGGTCGAGCTGATCACCATGGCGGTGCTCCTCGGCCTCCTGGCGCTGGTCGGCCGCTGGCTGATCCGCCGGGGGCTGGAGCCGCTGTCCCGGATGGCGACGACGGCACACCAGATCGCCGGCGGCTCCCCCGTGCGCATGGAGGAATCGCCCTCGGAAGTGGGACGCCTGGCGGGTGCGATCAACGTCATGCTCGACCGCATCGAGCAGGCGTTCGTGGCCCGCGTGCGCTCGGAGGCGAAGGTACGGGAGTTCGCCGCGGACGCCTCGCACGAGCTCCGTACGCCGCTGACGACGATCCGCGGCTACTCCGAGCTGTACGAACAGGGCGCCGTCGACGCCGACGAGGCGATGCGCCGGATCTCTTCGGAGTCCCAGCGGATGAAGGGGCTGGTCGAGGAGCTGCTGGAGCTGGCGCGCCTGGACAAGGGCTCCGCCCTGTCGTTGACCGAGATGGACCTCGCCGAACCCGCGCGAGAGGCCGTCGCCGACGCCCTGGCCGTCGAACCGGACCGCCCGATCACCGTCAGCGCCCCGGAGCGCCTGCTCGCGATCGCCGACGAGGGCCGGGTCCGGCAGGTCCTGGCCAACCTGCTGGCCAACGCCCGCGCCCACACACCGCCCGACACGCCCGTGCTCGTGCGCCTGGCCACGGAGGGCCGCGCGGCGATCCTGGAAGTGGCCGACAAAGGGCCCGGCATGGGCCCCGAGGAGGCGGCACGCGCGTTCGACCGCTTCCATCACGCGCCCGGCGGCGGAGGCAGCGGCCTGGGGCTGGCCATCGTCGCGGCCATCGCGACCGCCCATGGCGGCCGGGCGATGCTCCGTTCGACGCGGGGCGTGGGCACGACGGTACGAATCGAGCTGCCGCGCGACGGCCAGATGCTCGACAACACGATCCCGAACGTACGCACGGTGAACGGCGAGAGTCCGGAGTGACCACAGTGCCGCATCAGCGGCAGTGTGTCGTCACTGCAAGGAATCTGTCCGGCAAATCACGCTGACCTGCCGAATAACACATCTACTGGCGGGTAGAACTTAGGAGTAACTTCCCTTGTGAGGTGATATCGCCGTGACACATGTGGACGAACGCACCGCCCGGCGCGTTGCCGAAGAGGCACGCGATACATCCTGGAGGCTGCCGAGCTTCGCCAAGCAGCTGTTCCTCGGCGACTTCCGGCTCGATCTGATCTATCCGCATCCCGAGAGCGACGAGGCGATGCGCGAGAAGGGCGAGAAGTTCCTCGCCCAGGTACGCGAATTCTGCGCCAAGGTGGACGTCAGGGCCATCGAACGGGACGCCCGCATCCCCGATGACGTGATCAAAGGCCTGAAGGAGATGGGCGCCCTCGGGATGAAGATCCCCGAGGAGTACGGCGGGCTGGGGCTCAGCCAGCTGTACTACAACCGGGCGCTGATGCTCTTCGGCTCCACGCACTCCGCGCTGGGCGCACTGCTCTCGGCGCATCAGTCGATCGGCGTGCCGCAGCCGGTGAAGATGTTCGGCACCGACGAGCAGCGGCGTACGTACCTGCCAAGGTGCGTGAACGAGATCAGCGCGTTCCTGCTCACCGAGCCCGACGTCGGCTCGGACCCGGCGCGGCTGAGGACGATGGCCGTCAAGGACGGCGACGACTACGTCCTCGACGGCGTGAAGCTGTGGACGACCAACGGGGTGGTCGCCGACCTGCTCGTCGTGATGGCGCGCGTGCCCAAGTCCGACGACGACCGGGGCGGGATCACCGCGTTCGTCGTCGAGGCGGGCTCCGAAGGCATCACCGTCGAGAACCGCAACGCCTTCATGGGCCTGCGCGGCATCGAGAACGGCGTCACGCGATTCCACCGAGTACGGGTCCCGGCCGCGAACCGGATCGGCAAGGAGGGGCAGGGGCTGAAGATCGCTCTGACCACCCTCAACACCGGCCGGCTCTCGCTGCCCGCGATGTGCGCGGGCGCGGCCAAATGGAGTACCAAGATCGCCCGCGAGTGGTCCAAGGTGCGGGTCCAGTGGGGGCGTCCGGTCGGGGAGCATGAGGCGATCTCGTCGAAGATCGCGTTCATGGCGGCCACGTCGTACGCCATGGAGGCGATGCTCGACCTGTCGAGCACCCTCGCCGACGAGGACCGGGGTGACATCCGGATCGAGGCGGCGCTGGCCAAGCTCTACTCGTCGGAGATGGGTTACCTGATCGCCGACGAGCTGGTCCAGATCCGCGGGGGCCGTGGCTACGAGACGGCCGAGTCCCTCGCCGCGCGCGGCGAGCGTGGCGTTCCCGCCGAGCAGCTCGTACGCGACATGCGCATCAACCGGATCTTCGAGGGCTCCTCGGAGATCATGCGGCTGCTGATCGCCCGCGAGGCGGTCGACACGCATCTGTCGGTGGCCGGCGACATCATCGACCCGGACGCCGACCTCACGCGCAAGGCCAAGGCGGCCGGCAGGGCCGGCGGCTTCTACGCGAAGTGGCTGCCGACGCTGGTGACCGGCGCCGGGCAGCGGCCCAGGGCGTACGGGGAGTTCGGGCCGCTGGCCCGTCATCTGCGCTACGTCGAGCGCACCTCGCGCAAGCTGGCCCGTTCGATCTTCTACGCGGCGAGCCGGTGGCAGGGCAGGCTCGAACGCAAGCAGGGCTTCCTCGGCCGGATGGTCGACATCGGCGCGGAGCTGTTCGCGATGAGCGCGGTCTGCGTACGGGCGAAGGCCGACGACCGTCCGGAGGCCACCGAGCTGGCGGACGCCTTCTGCGCCCAGGCGCAGATCAGGATCGACCGGCTGTTCGACCAGATGTGGCACAACACGGACAACCTCGACGCGGCGCTCGCCAAGCGCGTCCTGGACGGCCGCTACACCTGGCAGGAGGAGGGCGTGATCGACCCGTCGATCCCGGGCCCGTGGATCGCGGAGGCCGAGCCCGGCCCGTCCGAGCACGAGAACGTCCACCGCACCGTCGGCTGAACACGCGGGCTCCTGACCCCGGTCAGGCGCCCGCCAGGCCGGGCAGGAACCCGCGCAGCTCCGACAGCACCTCGGCGGGACGCTCCTCGGCCAGGAAGTGGCCGCACTCCTCGATCGTCGTGCCGGTGACGTCCGTGGCGTAGTCGCGCCAGACCTCCAGCGCGTCGATGGTCTCCAGGAAGCTGTGCCGTCCCCAGAGCGCGAGCATCGGCATGCCGATCTTCCGTCCGAAGTCGGCGTCGTCGTGCTCGATGTCGGCGTGAGCGCGGTAGTCGTCGAATCCGGCCCGCAGCGCGCCCGGCCGGGAGAACGCCCGAACGTACTCGGCGATATCGGCCTCCGGCAGCGGCACGTACGCCCAGGCGTCGATGAGAAAGCGCAGGTACGCGTCGGGGTTCGCACCCGCGAGCAGCTCCGGCAGGTCGGGCTGGAGGTGGAACAGCCAGTGCCAGCAGCCGCGCGCCAGCCTGGCGTCCATCCGGCTCCACATCTCGCGCGTCGGGATGATGTCCATGACGACGAGTCGCTCGACGTCGCCGGGGTGGTCGAGCGCCCACCGGTGGGCCACTCGCGCGCCCCGGTCGTGCCCGACCACGGTCGCGGACGCGTGGCCGAGCACGCGGATCAGCTGATGGAGGTCCTCGGCCTTCGTGCGTTTGTCGTGCCCGCCCGTGAGGTCGCTGCGCCCGTACCCGCGCAGATCGGGCACGACGACCGTGTACGCCTCGCTGAGCGGGCCGACGAGGTGCCGCCAGCAGTGGCCGGTCTGAGGCCAGCCGTGCAGCAGCACCAGGAGCGGCCCTTCGCCCGCCACGCGGTAGTACATCCGGATCCCGTTGACGCTCGCGATCGACATCGCTCTAACTCCCTAAGACGGTTAGAGCGAGCCTAACCCTATTATGGGGTTATGGGCGATTGGGCATGGGACGGCGGGCGGCCGAGCGTCGACCTCCTCAACACGGTCCGCGACCGCGCCGTACGGCCCCGCGAGACCCTGCACACCCCGGAAGACCTGGCCGGATGGCTACGCGCGGCAGAGCTCCCCGCCGGCACGGCCACCGAGGCCGACCTGGAGACCGCCCGCGGCCTCCGCGACGCGATCGACCTCCTGACGCGCGAACCCTCCGACGAGGCGGTGGCAGTGATCAACGCGCTGGCCGCCGTACAGGCTCCGCGTCTGCTCCTCGTGGACGGACGCCTGTCGGCCGTGGCTCCCGAGCCCTCGGTCGCCGCGGCGCTCGCCCGCATTGCGCTCGACGCGATCGAGCTCCTCACCGGCGGCGACCCGCTGCGCGAGTGCGCGGCCGACGACTGCGGCCTGCGCTTCGTCGACCGCTCGCCCGCGCGCAACCGGCAGTGGTGCTCGATGCGGCGCTGCGGCAACCGCACGAAGGCCCGCCGCCACTACGAACGCGCGCACGGCTGACGTCAGATCGGCGGTACGCGTTCGCGGCGCATTCTGGGGATCATCGGGCGGGGTTGCAGCTCCGCCAGGCGCTGCCAGGCGGCGTCGCGCTGCGCCTCCAGCTCGCGCACGCGTTTCTCCAGCGCGACGATGTGCCGGATGGCCGCGAGGGTCATGCCCTCCTCGGCCAGCTGGATGACGCGCCGGACGCGGCCCAGCTCGTGGTGGGAGTAACGGCGGTGGCCGCCGGGCGTGCGCCGCGGCCGTACGACGTCGAAGGTGTCCAGGCGGTGCAGGAACCGACGCCGCGTCGTCAGCATCTCGGCGGCCTGGCCGACGGAGTAGCGCGGCCGGTGCTCTTCTTCAGTGGGGATCATGGCGCGAGACATCGCAGCACGGCCCGGCCTGGCGACGCCGCGTCACACGCCTGGGGTTGTGCCGTTTTTAACGTTCACGGCGCAACCCGAGAACGACGGAGCGCGGGGCCACGCGGACCCCGCCCTCCGGATGAGACGTCAGACGCGCTCGATGATCGTGACGTTGGCCTGGCCGCCGCCCTCGCACATCGTCTGGAGGCCGTAACGGCCACCGGTGCGCTCCAGCTCGTGCAGGAGCTTGGTCATCAGGATGCTGCCGGTGCCGCCCAGCGGGTGGCCCAGCGCGATCGCGCCGCCGTTCGGGTTGGTCTTCTCCAGCGACGCGCCGGTCTCCTTGGCCCAGGCCAGCGGCACGGGCGCGAACGCCTCGTTGACCTCGAACACGTCGATGTCGTCGATGGACAGGCCGCTGCGCTTCAGCGCCTTCTCCGTCGCCGGGATCGGGCCGGTCAGCATGTAGACCGGGTCCGAGCCCTCGACCGTGAGCGTACGGATCCGGGCGCGCGGGGTGAGGCCGTGCGCGCGTACGGCATCCTCGGAGGCGATGAGCAGCGCGCCCGCGCCCACCGAGATCTGCGACGCCACGGCGGCCGTCAGCTCCCAGCCGTCGCGCAGCACCTTGAGGCCGGCCATCTTCTCCATCGAGGTGTCCGCACGCGGGCCCTCGTCCTTGGTCACGCCGGCGATCGGCGCGATCTCCCGGTCGAAGTAGCCCTTGGCGATCGCCTCGACGGCGCGGCGGTGGCTCTCCAGCGCGAACTCCTCCAGGTCGCCCCGCTTGAGCCCCCACTTCTCGCACATGAGCTGCGCGCCGCGGAACTGGGAGATCTCCTGGTCGCCGTAGCGCTCGCTCCAGCCCTCGCCGTACGGGAAGGGCATGCCCTTCTCCAGCGCGAGGGTCACGTTGGTGCCCATCGGCACCATGCCCATGTTCTCCACTCCGGAGGCCACGACAAGGTCCTGGGTGCCGGACATCACGCCCTGGGCGGCGAAGTGGATCGCCTGCTGCGACGAACCGCACTGCCGGTCGATGGTCACGCCGGGCACGCGCTCGGGAAGCCCGGCCGACAGCCAGGCCGTACGCGCGATGTCGAGCGACTGCGGGCCGACCTGCGAAACGCAGCCCATGATCACGTCGTCGACCGCCTCGGGGTCGACCCCGGTGCGCTCGACCAGTTCCTTGAGCACGTGCGCGCCCAGGTCGGCCGGGTGCACCGCCGCCAGAGCACCCTTCTTCGTGCCGACCGGGGTACGGACCGCTCCGACGATGTACGCCTCGGCCACAACGCCTCCAATGTCTGATTGTTGACGGGTTCCGTCCCTACAACCGAATTCTATTCGGTCAGTACGAGGTTACCCCGCTCCGACCACATGGACATGTGACTCTGATCTCGCGGAGGGAGGCAAACCTCAGCCAAAGTCGAGGTCCTAGGGTGGACCGCATGGACCAGCCACCGTGGAACGCCCACGAGCTGACCGTGGGCCAGGTCGCCGCACGCAGCGGCGTCGCCGTGTCCGCGCTCCACTTCTACGAGAACAAGGGCCTGATCCACAGCCGCCGGACCACCGGCAACCAGCGCCGCTACACCCGAGACGTGCTACGCCGCGTCGCCTTCATCCGGGTCTCCCAGCGCGTCGGCATCCCCTTGGGCGACATCCGCGAGGCCCTCGCCGAACTACCCGAAGAACGCACGCCCACCCCGGACGACTGGGCACGCCTGTCCGAAGCCTGGCGCGGCGAGCTCGACGCCCGCATCGAACAGCTCCAGCGCCTGCGCGACGACCTCACGGAATGCATCGGCTGCGGCTGCCTGTCCCTCGCCCACTGCGCCCTCTCGAACCCGGCCGACCGCCTGGGCGCCTTCGGCCCAGGCCCCCGGCGCCTCATCCCGCCGGCACCCTGAGATTGCACAATGTTTGTTGCGCAACAGTTCTTGTGCATATCACCATGGCTCCATGACGGAACCAGACCTTCCCAAGGTGACCGATTCCCGGGTGCTCGCCGCGATGTCGCACCCGCTCCGCCGTCGCCTCCTGGACGTGCTCAAGGTGTACGGCCCGGCCACCGCGAGCGTCCTGGCCGACCGGACCGACCAGGCGGTGGCGAACATCAGCCACCACGTGAAGGTTCTCGGCGCCGCGGGCCTGATCGTGGAGGCTCCGGAGCTCGCCAAGGATCGGCGTGAGCGCTGGTGGCGGCTGGTCGCACCGGAGATCCGCTGGGTGACCGGCGACTTCGACGACGACCCGGCCCGCCAGGCGGTGGCCGGCGCGGCGGTCTCGCTCCACCTCGACCGGCAGGTCGGCCTGGTCCGCGCCTGGCACGCGGTCCGGGAGGAGCGCCCGGCGTGGAACGGGGCGGCCTTCTCCGTCGACAAGTGGCTGCGGCTGACTCCCGGTGAACTCGGCGAGCTGGAGCGGGAGATCCTCGCGGTGCTCGACCGGTGGGAGCGGCGAGACCTGCCGGGCGACGGGCAGTCCCGCGAGCCGGTCTTCCTGTTCGCGCACGGTGTGCCGGCGCGGCCGTGACCGTTGCCGAACGTACGACCCCGCGCCGGCCGGGCGGTCTGTTCCGGCACCGGGATTTTCGGCTGCTCTGGATCGGCCAGACCACCAGCAGGCTGGGGAGCAGCGTGACCAGTGTGGCGCTGCCGCTGGTCGCGGTCGCCTCGCTGGACGCGAGCACCTTCCAGGTGGCGCTGCTGTCCGCGGCGGCCTGGCTGCCCTGGCCGCTCATCGGCCTGCCCGCCGGTGCCTGGGTCGACCGCCTGCCGCGCCGTCCGGTGATGCTCACCTGTGATCTGGCCGCCCTGCTGCTGTTCCTCAGCGTCCCGGTCGCCGCCTGGATAGATCGGCTGACCGTCGGTCACCTGCTGGCCGTCGCGGTGGGCGCCGGCACCGCGAGTGTCTTCTTCCAGACGGCCTACCAGGTCTATCTGCCGTCCCTGCTGGACCGCGGCGAGGTGGCCGAGGGCAACGCCAAGGTTCAGGCGACCGAGGCCGCCGCCCAGGTCAGCGGCCCAGGTGTGGCCGGCCTGGTCACACAGCTCGCGGGTGCGGTGAGCGCGCTGCTCGTCGACGCGGCGAGCTTCCTCGTCTCGGCGCTCTGCCTGCTGGCGATCCGGGCAGGCGAGCCTCGCCGCGGGGGCCGGCGGAGCGGCACTATGCGTCAGGAGATCGGTGAGGGTCTCCGCTTCGTGGCTCGAGACCCGTATCTGCGGGTGCTGACCGTGTTCTCGGCCCTCAGCAACATCGGGCTGATCGGCTGCCAGTCGATCCTGGTCGTCTTCCTGGTCCGCGACGTCGGGGTGAGCCCCGGCGCGGTCGGCGGCCTCGGCGCCGCCATCGGCCTCGGCGGGGTGCTCGGCGCCGCGTCGGCCACCGCCTCGGCCCGTCGTTTCGGATCGGCCCGCGGCCTGCTCGTCGCCGAGATCGGCGCGGCGCCGTTCGGGCTGCTGATCCCGCTCACCACGCCGGGGGCGGGACTGGCGCTGACCATCGCGGGCGGGTTCGTCATCAGCGCCGGGGCCGCGATGGGCAACGTGCTCAAAGGAGGCTTCCGGCAGACCTACAGCCCGTACGGCCTGCTCGGCCGGGTCACGGTGAGCATGCAACTCGTCAGTTACGGGACCATCCCGCTCGGCGCACTGCTCGGCGGGGCGCTCGGCACGGCGTTCGGTGTCCGCCCGGCCATGTGGATCATCATGAGCGGGCTGGCCCTGACCGGGCCGATCCTGCTGATCGGGCCGCTACGCCGACACCGCGACCTGCCGGACCGGCCGGCGGTGCGACTCGAACGCGGCTCGTCAGCGTCGTAGTCCTCGTCGTCCGCCCCGACGCCCGGTGTACACCAGCTTGATCGCTACCAGCACCACCAGCCAGGTCGGCAGCGCGAACACCGCGTGGCCGCCGAACACAGCGTGGCCCGCGAACACGGCGGACACGACCACCACGACGGCGGCGATCACCGCGACCACCGTGATCGAGCGCATCCGCGCCGGCGACCACGATTCGCGGGCCGGTGCGGGCCGCTCGCTCGTCGCGGGAAGGTCCTCGACCAGAGGGCGCAGCTCCCCCAGTGTGCGGGCGGCGTACGCCGCCTCGCTGCGCTCCTCGAACTCCTCCATCGTGAGACGTCCCTGCGCGTAGTGCTCTCGCAGGAGGCCCACGGTCTCCTCGCGGTCCTGGTCCGCAGCGCGAAGCGTGTCGTTCATGTCATCGATTGAACATCGCGGCCCGCGCCGGCACATCGGCGTGCGGGAGCATCCCGGCCTCCACCCGGGGGTGGAGCTCGCAGGCGGGCTCTGGCGCAGGCGACCTTCACCGGTTTAGGAGTTAGGCTGGCATGGGTCGCACCTGGAGGAGAGAGCCCTTGAGTGGTCTCGTTGTGCTCATACTGCTGGCGATTCTGTGTGCGTGGATCGCCACGAAGGGCATGCGCCGAATCGGTATGGCGATGTCCAGGGACAGGACCATCGGCCTGATGGTGGTCTTCGTGATCGTCGTCCTGATGCTCTGGGGTCAGTCGATCAGTTAGCCACCTGGCCGAACTCCCCTACCTCGGCCGGCGTCTCAATGAACGCGAAGCTCCGACCGGTCTGGGAGGCCCCCCGTGCCACAAGCAAGTTCACAGGCGACCGTTTCACCATGTCACCTGCGCCGACTTGTGGACTTCGCAGAGCCGAGCCCCGACGACACCTGTCTCGACGTCGCCCGCGGCACCTCGGCGCTGACCTCCGCGATCGGCCCACGGGTACGGGAGATCACGAGCGCCGACGTGAGCGCGCTGCCGGCGGGTCCGTTCTCGCTGGTCACCGCGCGGCTAGCGTTGTCGCGCACCCCCGACCCCGTCGGCCTGCTGCGTGAGCTCCTGCGAGTCTGTCAAGGGCGTCTGGTGCTCGCCGACCTCGTACGCACGCGTGCCGGGGACGGCAGCCACATCGAACGGCTCCGCGATCCGGAGAGCACCGCCGCGCGTGCGGTGCCCGAGCTGACCGACATGCTCGGCAAGGCGGGCGGCCGGGTGCGGCGGATGGACCTGTTCACCATCGAGCGGCCGGTCGAGCCGTGGGTGGCCGAGGCTCCCGCGGCCGAGCGGATCCGGCGTGAGCTGGCCGCCGAGGTCGACGGCGGCCCCGAGACCGGGTCGCGGCCGCGCCTCATCGGCAACGAGCTGTGGTTCTCCCAGTCGTGGGCCTACATCGCGGCCGAGCCGGTCAGCCGGGCAACAGGACGCCGGCGCCGCTGATCCGGTCGGCGGCCAGGTCGGCGAGGGCGCGGTCCGCTCGGTCCAGGGCGTACGGCGTCGTGGTCACCGCGAGGTCCAGCCGGTCGGCGAGGCGCAGGAACTCCTCGCCGTCGGCGCGGGTGTTGGCCGTCACGCTGCGGAGCGTGCGCTCCTGGAAGAGATGTTCCTGGTAGTTCAAGGCCGGGATGTCGCTCAGGTGGATGCCCGCGACGGCGAGCGTGCCGCCGCGGTCGAGCAGCCGCAAGGCGGCCGGCACCAGGTCGCCGACGGGCGCGAAGACGACCGCCGCGTCGAGCGGCTCGGGCGCCGCCGCGAATGAGTCCGACGCCGACGCCGCGCCCAGCTCCAGCGCGAGCCTCCGCGCCGCCTCAGACCGCGTGAAGACGTGGACTTCGGCGCCCTCGGCGATCGCGACCTGCGCGGCCAGGTGCGCGGACCCGCCGAACCCCCAGATGCCGAGCCGCCCGCCCGGCGGAAGCTCGGCCCGGCGCAGCGCGCGGTAGCCGATGATGCCCGCGCACAGCAGCGGCGCGACCTCCTGGTCGGGCCGGTCGCCGGGCAGAGCGTAGAGGTACGCCTCAGGCGCGACCGCGTATTCGGCGTAGCCGCCGTGAGCGTCCCAGCCGGTGTAGACCGACGCCGGGCAGAGGTTCTCCTCGCCCCGGCGGCAGTAGGCGCAGGCACCGCAGGTGCCGCGGAGCCACGCCACCCCGACCCGGTCTCCCGCCGCGAACCGGCCGCCCGCCTCCACGACCTCGCCGACGATCTCGTGGCCGGGGGTCACATTCGGCAGATGCGGTGGGAGGTCGCCTTCGGCGACGTGGAGGTCCGTACGGCACACGCCGCAGGCGCGGACGCGGACGAGGACCTCGCCCTCGGCCGGCTCGGGAACGCCGCGGTCGACGAGGCGCAGCGAACCGGGCGCGCGCACCTCCCAGGCCAACATGGTCAGGCCCTCACCGAGAGAGCGCGTCTCGCCATGCACGCGACGCAAAGGACGTCACGGCCGATGGGGCAGGGCGTGCGTTTCCCGTGCATGGTCAGGACTTCAGCGGGATCTCGAACCAGACGGCCTTGCCGTCGTTGGTCGGCCGGGAGCCCCAGCGGGCGGCGAGCTGGTCGACGAGGTAGAGGCCGCGGCCGCCCTCGTCGGTCTCACCTGCGCTACGGATCCGCGGCAGCCGCAGGTCGTTGTCGAGCACCTCCACCCAGACCGCGCGCTCGCCGTGGCGAAGCCGGAGCGTGAACTCCTTGATGGACGGCTCGCGGCGTGCGGGGTCCGGCATCGACTCCCAGGGGTCGTCGAAGCCCACCGGGCCGTCGAGCCCCGGGGCGCCTTCGAAAACGAGCTCGCGGCGCGGGGCGGGAGCGCTCGCGGCGTGGAGCACGACGTTGGTGACGACCTCGGAGACGAGCAGGCAGGCCAGCTCGGCCTGTTCGTCGAGCATTCCCCAGCTCGCGAACGTCTCGGCCGCCATGCGCCGCGCCTCGGAGACCATGATCGGCTCCGCGGTGAAGGTGCGCTGCTCGACCTGCAGCCGCGTCGAGGCGGTGCGGACGACGACGATCGCGACGTCGTCGTCGATGTCGCCGGGAACGGCCTCGAACGCCGCGCGCGCGATCGACTCGATGTCGCCGCGTGCGGCCTGGCGCACGGACTCGCGGAGCATGTCGCGTGCCTGCTCACGCGTGTAGTAGTCGCCGTCGTCGCGCGGGCGGTGGTCGATCAGCCCGTCGGTGTAGAGGACGAGCGTGGTGCCCGGCGGCAGCTCCCGCGTCTCCTCCTCGTAGAGGATCTCGCCGCCGACGCCCGGCTCGCGTACGCCGAGCATCGCGCCCTTGCCGACGGCCTCGATGTCGTTGACCTCGCCATCGATGATCAGCAACGGGGGCTCGTGGCCGGCGTTGGAGAAGGACAGGATGCGCGACCAGGCGTCGTACACGAAGTAGGTGCACGACACGAGCGGGTGCCGTGTCACCTCGGTGCCGTCGGGGCCGGGGTTCTCGCGCGGGTAGCGGTCCGGCGCGATCATCGTGCGGACCCACTCGTCGAGCTTGAGCAGGATGTCGGCCGGTGACTTGTCGTCCTGGGCGAAGGCCCGAAGGGCCGCGCGCAGCTGACCCATGACGGCCGCCGCGCGCGCGCCGCGGCCTTCGACGTCGCCGATGACCAGGCCGACGCGGCCCGCCGACAGCGGGATCACGTCGTACCAGTCGCCGCCGACCTGCGTCTGGATGCCCTGGCCGTGCGACTCCAGCGGCCGGGCGGGCTCGTAGCGCCAGGCGATCTCCAGCCCGTCGAGATTCGGCGGGCGGTCGCCGGGGAGCAGGCTCTTCTGGAACGCGAGGGCCGTCTCGCGCTCCTCCTCGAAGAGCATCGCGTTGTCGATGGCGAGCGCGACGCGGCTGGCGATCGCGCCGAGGAGGTCACGGTCGAAGCCGTCGTAGTGCGGGTCGGGCCGCACGCTGATGCCGGACAGGGCCAGGCTCATCACGCCGAGCACCTCGCCGCGCGCGAGCAGCGGAGCGGAGATCACCGAGGTGATGCCGATGTCGTCGCCGAGCTGCTTGCTGGCGGGGTTCGGCGCGGTCATCCGCTCGGCCACGACGTCTTCGACGACGACCGCGTCGCGGCGGCGCATCGCCTTGGCGGCGAAGTGGTCGGGCGGGTATTCGAGCGTCTCGCCGACCTCGGCCCAGGTGCCCTCGGGCGGGACGTAGTCGTTGCCGTGGCGCGAGACGCGGCGCACGAGCTTCTCGCCGCTGTAGAGGTCGATGAAGCAGTGGTCGGCGAACTGCGGCACGAGCGTGTCCGCGACCCTCCTCAGGGTCTGCTGAAGCTCCAGCGACGCGGCCAGCCGCTCGCCGATGCGCTCCAGGAGGCCATAGCGATCCTGGTCGCGCTGGTTGCTGCGGAGCGCCTCGCGGGCGAAGATCACCGTGCCCTCGACCGCGCCGGACGGGTGGCGCAGCGGCACGGCGTACGCGCGGGTGTAGACGGTGCTGCCGTCGGCGCGCAGGTTGCAGAAGGTGCCCTCCCAGACGGCGCCCTTCAGGACGTGCCTGGCGAGCTCCCTGGCCTGCTCATGATCTTCTTCGGCGATGCCGAGGGAGAGGATGGAGCGGCCGATGTAGCCGGAGCCGCCGAAGCCCAGCAGGGTCTCGGTGAAGGCGTTGCAGTAGATGACGTTGCTGAAGCGGTCACAGACGATGACCGCCATCTCGGCGTGGTCCAGAACGGTCTCTGACGGCAGTGGCGCTGCCATAGCTTCGTCGCCCCAGCGCTTCATGAGCATGTCACCTTGCCGTCGACCACCAAGCCCCCTGTGCCGTCTCTTTCACCATTGAACGATGAACCGAGCGCAGGAACACGCCGAACGGTCAAGTCAGCGCTTGGAGACGAACACGTGGGACGCCAGTCGGCTAGGAAGCTCGATAGGGGGGCTGTCGGCTTCATCGTCTCGCGTCACCCGGACACCGTCGTCGCCTGCGGCAAGCGTCACCTCACGTCCCGGTTGTATCCCGTCCTCCCTGAGTCTAAGCATGAGCGTCGTGTCGCTCTGCACCTGTTCGCTGATCCGGCGGACGGTGACGCGGGTTCCGGTCGCGGTCGCGACGTCGGTCATGACCGCGAGCGGCTCGCCGTCATTCGTCGGCGCGACGCCGGCTCCCAGCTCGGCGAGGCCCGGGATCGGGTTGCCGTGCGGGCAGGTCCACGGGTCTCCGAGCAGCGTGACCAGCCTTCGCTCGACCGCCTCGGACATGACGTGCTCCCAGCGGCAGGCCTCTACGTGAACCTCTTCCCACGCGAGACCGATGACGTTGACGAGCAGGCATTCGGCGAGCCGGTGCTTGCGCATCACGCGGACCGCAAGTGATCGGCCGGTTTCGGTCAGCTCCAGATGACGGTCGCCCTCCACCTTCACCAGTCCGTCGCGCTCCATGCGGGCGACGGTCTGGCTGACGGTGGGACCGCTCTGCGACAACCGCTCGGCGATACGGGCACGAAGCGGGACAATTCCCTCTTCTTCGAGCTCGAAGATCGTGCGGAGATACATCTCCGTCGTGTCGATCAAGCCGTGTGCGGTCAAAGTGTCCTCCAGTCTCACCCTTGATGTTACGACCGTTGGCGGTTATATAGGGAACCCGCCGCCACAAGGGCGAACCTCGACGTACGTATACCTGAACGCCGGGTAGAGATGTGATCTTCCCACCCTCTCGCCCCCTATGTTCAGTACGCTGAGCAGCGTCATGTCACGCTTCGAAGGTGCCGGCCGCTTCGTGCCTCCAGGAGCCGGTCTCGCCGAGCTGCGGGCCGCCTCCGCCGGCTGTCAGGGCTGCGAGCTCCACGCCGACGCCACCCAGACCGTCTTCAGCTCGGGCTTCGCCGCCGCGCGCGTCGTTCTCGTCGGCGAGCAGCCCGGCGACCAGGAGGACCGCCAGGGCGCACCGTTCGTCGGCCCGGCCGGAAAGCTGCTGGACAAGGCCCTGACCGAGGCCGGCATCGAGCGCTCCGACGCGTACGTCACGAACACCGTGAAGCACTTCCGTTTCACCCAGTCGGGTACGGGCGCGCGCCGGATCCACCAGACGCCCGACGTCACGCACGTCGCCGCCTGCCGCCCGTGGCTGTCCGCCGAGCTGCGGATCATCGATCCCGAGGTGATCGTCGTGCTGGGCGCGACCGCCGCCAAGGCGCTCCTCGGCCCGTCGTTCCGTGTCACGCGGCAGCGAGGGCGTCTCATCCCCCGGCCGCCGTTGGACGACGAGGCCGCCACGCGCAACGGCTTCTACGTCGCGACCGTGCACCCGTCGGCGGTCCTGCGCGCCGACGACCGCGACACCGCCTACGCGGGCCTGGTCGACGACCTCAAGGTCGCCGCCGGGCTCCTTCTCTAGGCATCGCCCGGCTTGGTGTAGCGGAGGAACGACGGCACGGCGAGCCCGGTGACGACCACCAGGACCGCGCACACGAGACCGCCGCCGACCCACGACGCGGTCGCGCCGACCACGGCGGCGGTGGCGCCGGCCCGCAGGTCGCCGAGTCTCGGGCCGCCCGCGACGACCACGGTGAACACCCCCTGGAGGCGGCCGCGCATCTCGTCGGGCGCGTACGTCTGCAGGATCGTCTGGCGGAACACCGCCGAAACGAGGTCGGCCGCGCCGCCGACGGCGAGCAGCAGGATCGCGAGCCACAGCCGATGCGCCAGCCCGGACGCGGCCACGGCCAGCCCCCAGATCACGATCACGCCGACGAGCGCGGCGCCCTGGCGGCGGATCCGGCCGATCCAGCCGGAGGCGAGGCCGCCCACCACGGCGCCGATGGCGATCGCGGCGACCAGCCAGCCGACCGCCTCCTCCCCGCCGAAGCGCGTGTCGGCGACCTCGGGGAACAGCGCGCGCGGCATCGCCACGCCCATCGCGATGATGTCGACGGCGAACGACATCATCAGGACCGGGCGCGTCATGAGGTAGCGCAGGCCCTCGACGACCGAGCGCAGGCCCGGCCGCCCGATCTCGTCGCCGAGCGGCGGCAGTGACGGGAGCCGCAGGGCCGCGTACAGGCCGACGGTGAATAGAGCGGCGTCGATCCCGTACGCCGCGGCGTACCCGCCGTGCACGACCACCACTCCGGCGACCACCGGGCCGGCGAACGTCGCGACCTGCGCGGCGGTGAAGTTCAGCGTGTTGGCGGCGGGGACGAGCGAGGTCGGCAGCAGGCGCGGGATCACGGCGCCGCGCGTGGGCGAGCTGATGGCGAAGCCGACCGCCTGCACCACCACCAGGGCGACGATCAGCGGCACGCTGCCGACGCCCAGGAGCGCCTGGAGGAACAGGCCCAGCGTGGAGGCCCACGTCACGAGGGACGCCGCGATCAGGAGCCGCCGCCGGTCCATCGTGTCGGCGACCGCGCCGCCCCACAGGCCGAAGACGATCAGCGGGATGAGGTTGGCGGGGCCGAGCAGGCCCACGTAGAAGGACGACTTGGTCAGGGCGTACACCTGGACCGAGATGGCGACCGAGGTGAGCTGGAAGCCGGTGAACGACACTCCCTGCCCGATCCACAGCCTGCGGTACGCGGGGTGGCTCAGCGGGCGCGTGTCGATGGCGGTCCGGCGCGCCGCGCCACGTGCCCGCGCCGCCCAGGATGACGCCGGGGGCACGTCGGTCCGGGTGTCTTGATCGAGGTCGGAGGACGAGGATTGGGGGTCATCACTCACGGACTAAGTCTCTCGATCACCCATTCGCCGGATTCGCCCGGGTCGGCGCGACGGTAGCTGAGGCGGTCGTGCATCCGGTTCGGACGGCCCTGCCAGAACTCCACGCGTGACGGGACGACGCGGTAGCCGCCCCAGAAGTCCGGGAGGGGGACCTCGTCCGGCCAGCGCTTCTCCAGCTCGGCGTAGCGGCGCTCCAGATCCTCGTACCGGACGACCGACGACTGGAACTCGCTCGCCCACGCGCCGAGTTGCGAACCATGCGGCCGGGTGCGGAAGTAGGCGGCCGACTCCTCACGCGAGACGCGCTCGGCGACCCCCTCGACGATCACCTGCCGGTGCACGGGGTGCCAGGGGAACAGCAAGGCGACGTGAGGGTTCTCCGCGATGCAACGAGCCTTCCGGGATCCATGGTTCGTGAAGAAGCGAAAATCTTCTGGACCATAGCCCTTGAGCAGGACAGTACGCATACTGGGCATACCGCCCGCTGAGACCGTGGACAGGACCATGGCGTTGGGCTCCGGCAGCCGTGCGCCCACGGCGTCGGCGAACCACGAATCGAACTGATTCAGCGGGTCGGCGGCGACGTCACGCTCGTCCAACCGGGCGCTCTGGTAGGACTTCCGCAATGCTGCGGGATCAAGTGGCTCCACGACAGGACATCCTCTCGCGCGCCCCGCCGCAAGACGCGTCAAGGTTCCGGCCTAGAGTTGCCGGAAACGAAAAAATTGCGCATATCACACCCCCCTGGGTACAGACCACTGCGGATGAAGCGGTTCAATTACCAGTTGGTGGCTGTACATCCAAGGGGACGAAAGGCAGGACAGAACATGTCCGACTTCAAACCCGGCCTCGAAGGCGTCGTAGCGTTCGAGACTGAGATCGCGGAACCGGACAAGGAGGGCGGCGCTCTCCGATACCGGGGAGTCGACATCGAAGACCTCGTTGGCCGTGTCTCCTTCGGTGACGCATGGGGGCTGCTGGTCGACAACAGCTTCACCCCCGGACTGGCCCAGGCCGAGCCGCACGTCCTCCCGGTGCACTCCGGTGACGTGCGCGTCGACGTGCAGAGCGCGCTGCCGATCATCGCGCCGGCGTACGGCATGCGGCCGCTGCTCGACATCACCGACGAGGTCGCGCGCGAGGACCTGGCGCGCTCGTCCGTGACGGCTCTGTCGTTCGTGGCCCAGAGCGCACGCGGCCTCGGCCTGCCGATGGTGCCGCAGGACCGCATCAACGAGGGCACCACGATCACCGAGCGGTTCATGATCCGCTGGCGTGGCGAGCCGGACCCGAAGCACGTACGGGCGATCGACGCGTACTGGGTGTCGGCGGCCGAGCACGGCATGAACGCCTCGACGTTCACCGCCCGCGTCATCGCCTCCACCGGCGCCGACGTCGCCGCGGCGATGTCGGGCGCGATCGGCGCGATGTCCGGACCGCTGCACGGCGGCGCTCCGGCCCGCGTGCTTCCGATGATCGAGAAGGTCGAGCAGCTCGGCGACGCCCGCAAGGTCGTGTCCGACATCCTCGACAGCCACGAGCGGCTGATGGGCTTCGGCCACCGCGTCTACCGCGCGGAGGACCCCCGCGCCCGCGTGCTGCGGCGCACCGCCAAGGAGCTGGGCGCGACCCGCTACGAGGCGGCCAAGGCGCTGGAGGACGCGGCGCTGGCGGAGCTGCGCGAGCGGCGCCCCGACCGTCCGATCGAGACGAACGTGGAGTTCTGGGCCGCGGTCATCCTCGACTTCGCCGACGTACCGCCGCACATGATGCCGGCCATGTTCACCTGCGCGCGTACGGCGGGCTGGGCCGCGCACATCCTGGAGCAGAAGCGCACCGGCCGTCTCGTGCGCCCCAGCGCCCACTACGTCGGCCCGGCCCCGCGGCCGGTGTCCGAGGTGACCGGCGCCGCGGAGGTCGTGGACAAGGTCTGACCGTCCGCGTCTGAGGTTCCGCATGACGGCCCGCGTCGCTCCGGCGACCGCGGGCCGTAGGCGTTCGTGTGACGATGGGCCGATGTACACCGGCCCACGCGACGACGAACCCGAAGGCCGCGACGCCGAGCTCGCCCGCTACGAACGTGAGCGCGAGCTCCGCGTCGCACGCCGCAACCGTCTCTCCTGGAAGATCGTCACGTGGGTGATGGCCGCGGCCGTCGCCCTGCTCGCGTACGACTCCGGCGGGGCGTCTCTGGACGCCCGCGATGCGGGAAGACCCTGGCTGTACCCGGCCGCGGTGTCGCTGGTCTGCGTGGCCGGGCTCATCGGACTCGTCTCGCGGGCGCTGCTCCGCCGGCGCTCACGCGACTCGGATCGCCGACCTGCGTGAGATCCGTACCCCGGCTTGATTAGGCTTCTACGGGTGACCGACATCGTGATCCCGGAAAGCCTCAAGCCCGTCGACGGCCGCTTCGGCTCAGGTCCGTCCAAGGTCCGCCACGAGCAGCTGGCCGCTCTGGCCGCCTCCGGCCAGACCTACCTCGGCACCTCTCACCGGCAGCAGCCGGTCAGATCGATCGTGGGCCGGGTGCGCGAGGGCCTCTCCGAGCTGTTCTCTATGCCCGAGGGGTACGAGGTGCTGCTCAGCAACGGCGGCACCACCGCGTTCTGGGACACCGCGGCCTTCGGCCTCGTACGTGACAAGTCCCAGCACCTCGTGTTCGGGGAGTTCTCCTCGAAGTTCGCGAAGGTCACCAAGAAGGCGCCCTGGCTCTCGGACCCCTCGGTCGTCGAGAGCGAGCCCGGGTCCCACCCGGAGGCGGTCGCCGAGGACGGCGTGGACGTCTACGCCTTCACGCACAACGAGACCTCGACCGGCGTGGCCATGCCGGTCGAGCGGGTCGGCGACGGCCTCATCCTCGTCGACGCGACCAGCGGCGCCGCCGGGCTGCCGATCAACGTCGCCGACACCGACGTCTACTACTTCGCGCCGCAGAAGGGCTTCGCCTCCGACGGCGGCCTGTGGACGGCGCTGGCCTCTCCGGCCGCCATGGAGCGCATCGAGGAGATCGCCGCCTCCGGCCGCTACGTCCCGGACTTCTACGACCTGAAGGTCATCCTCGACAACTCCCGCAAGGACCAGACCTACAACACTCCGGCCGTCGCGACGCTGATGCTGATGGCCGAGCAGATCGACTGGTTCCTCGCCCAGGGCGGCCTCGCCTGGTCAACGGGTCGCAGCGCCGACTCCGCAGAGCGCCTCTACACCTGGGCCGACAAGACGCCCTACACCACGCCGTTCGTCACCGACCCGGCGAAGCGCTCCAACGTCGTGGGCACGATCGACTTCGAGGGCGTCGACGCGGCCGAGGTCGCGAAGGTCCTGCGGGCCAACGGCATCGTCGACACCGAGCCGTACCGCAAGCTGGGCCGCAACCAGCTGCGCATCGCGATGTACCCGGCGGTCGACCCGGCCGACGTCGAGGCGCTCACCACCTGCATCGACCACGTGGTCGGGAGGCTCTGAGTCACAACTCCGGAGGCGGGTGCGCGCCGTGCCCGGCGTCGGGCGGCCCCCAGGGCAGCCCGTGACGCTCGCACGCGCGGCGCAGCTCCTTCAGGTCGGGCGGGAACGACACACGTCGCAGCACCCGCCCGGCCGGGCTCCACACCACGAGCCGCGGCGCGTCGGCCTCGTCGATGCCGACGCCGCCGACGGCCTGCCGGGTGACGTTCCACTCCGTACGGCCGAGGCGCGTCACCGACGAGATGCCCGATGAGGAGACCCGCAGCTGCGGGCGGTTGCGGTCGTACACCCAGGCGCCGCCGACGCCCAGCGCGAGACCGGCCGGCGACGCCCAGCCGAGCGCGGTCCAGAACCCCCCGAGGTCGGTGCGCAGCCACAGCGCGCCGAGCACCGCGGTCACCTCGCACAGCGTCGCGGTGAGGGCGTAGGTGAGCGCGCGGGTGCGCGTCGGGACGTCGAGCCTGACCTCCGGCAGCGACGCGGGCTCGGCCTTGACCACCTCGGTCTCCGAGCCGAGCTTCGTCATCGCCCCGTGGAAGGCGGCGTTGACGTACGCGTCGTACTCCGCGTCGGTGATCGGCAGCCGGACGCGCATCGCCGACTCGCGCAGGTCGGTGCGCGAGATGCGCAGCATCGACAGCGGCGCCGCGAGGAACTCATCGCCGTCGTCGTCGTACATGCGCAGCCAGGCGTGCCCGTCGACGGTCAGCAGCTCCATGCCGCCGATGCGGTCGCGCGGCATGCGCAGGATGACGTCGCCGGCGGCGTCCGCCCACCCGATGCCGTCGTCATCGACGACGAGGCGGCCTCCCGGCACGCGGGAGAAGATCTCCGGCAGCCCGGCCAGGCCGTACTCCGAGGGGCGCGGCGCGCCCTGGTCGGGGGTGATGACCCGGTATCCGCGCTCGTCGAGCGCGTGGGTGAGCTGGAAGACGTCGAGGCCGCGTGCGGGCAGCCGTGCCAGGACGTCGAGGCTGTGGTCGAAGACCGTGACCACCGTCTGGTCGCCGGCCGGGCGGCCCGTCACCGGGTCGACGGCGGTGCCCGGGCCGACGACGGTGGCGGCGACCCGGTCGGCCGGAACGCTCCACTCGCCGACCGTCGCGTGGGAGACGCGCAGCTCCGCCGCCGTGACCGTCCAGGTCAACGGCGCACCCGACAACCTGCGGCGGCGGACGGTGAACAGCGCCACGCCGCCGGCGAGCGCCCACAGGCCGCCCATCAGCCGCGTGCCGAAGTCGAGGCCGCCGACCAGCGCCGTACGCGCCAGCATCATCAGGGCGAACAGCGCGAGCAGGATCCCGATCGCCGTCGTGCGCCGGCGGCCCGGCACGACGGTGGTGAGGCGCACGGCGCCGCTGCGCCCGGCGAGGCTCGGCTCGTGCGCGACGGCCAGCAGCGCCGCCTCCTGGTCGCGCAGCCGCTGCTCGGCCCGGCGGCCGATGGCGCGCGGCGCCTCGTCGTCCTCAAGCGGCTCCTCGTCATCGTCGAAGACCGAGCGGTCGCCGTCGATGACGTGTGTGGTGATGCCGAGGCGGCGGGCGGTGATGTAGAAGGTCAGCGGGTCGTAGCCCATGTCGGCGAGGGAGCCCGCGACCGTCACGCCGAACCGGTGGAAGATCGTCAGCACCCCGTCGTCGGCGGTGATGGCGAGCTCCTCGACGCGGTCACGCTCGTACGTCTCGGCGACCGCGCCGTCGGCGGTCAGGCGTTCCAGACCGCGGTCCGACAGCCGCCACGTGCCCGGACGCTCGGCGCGCAGGCCGAGGAGCCAGGGCAGGACGGCGCAGACGAGGACGGCGGCGAACCACACAGCGGACGGCCTGATCGGCAGCAACGCGACGAAAACCGACAGCAGGGCGAACGGCCCGGTCGCGACAGACCGAAGCCGACGCTTGGGGGCACGGATTCCGATCAGCTCTAGGTCCACGAATAGAGATCGTGACATGTCAGATCCAGTCCCGCTATGACCGTCGTCTGCGAGCGAACATGAGCCCGCCCGCCACGGCGACGCCGAGCGCGACCACGACGAGTAGGAACGGTGATCCTTTCTTCTCCTCGCCGCCGTCGCCTCTTGTCTTCTTCACCGTCTTCTTCGCGGTCTTCGGCAGGGCCTCATCCGGCACCGGGACCTGCCACAGCGCCTGGCCGACGCCCTCGGAGCCGACGAGCAGCGAACGGCCGTCGGCGGTGTAGGTGATGCCCTCTCCCTGCTTCTGCGTCGGAAGGTCGACGTCGGTCAGCGTCTTGCCGGGCGCGGTGTAGATCGTCGCGCCCCAGTAGCTGCGGATGACGAACGTGCGGCCGTCCGGGGCGTACGCGGCGTCGGTGGCGTAGAGCGGGGCGCCGCCGACCCTCTTCATGATGTTGAAGCCGCCGGTGCGCAGCCGCTTGGGCCCCTCGTACAGCGAGCCGCCGAACTCCTTGCTCGCGATGTAGAGGCGTCCGGTACGCGGGTCGATCATCATCGCCTCGGCGTTGCGCGGGCCGGCGGCGTACTTGACCCGGTACGCCGTCGCCCGCAGTGTCCGGCTGCGCAGCTCGGACGGCTCGGGGACCCGGTAGACCGTGACGTAGGGCCAGGCGCCGTTCAGGTTGTCGCCGATATCGCCGATGTACAGGCCGCCGGGGCCGATCGCCATGGCCTCCCAGTCGCGGTTCTGCGCGCCGGCGATGGTCAGAACCGCCTTCACGTGGCAGTCTGTGCCGAGCGCGTAGATCCGCGGCAGGTTGCCCGAGTCGTTGAACGTGTAGATGACACCGGGATGGCGGCGGCTCTCCGCCAGGCCGCTGGACTCCGGAATGCGGGAGTCCTTGATCGTGCAGAGCTTGTGGGTCTCCTCGGCGCCGGCCGGCGCGAACACCGCGCCCGCCGCGATCGTCGCGGCGGCGGTGGTGATCGCCAGGATCCCGGCCGTCACGCTCAACGGAGGATCGTGCCGACCACCACGGCCAGCACGAGCACCGCCAGGATCGTCGGCAGCAGCCATCGAGGAGCACGGTTCACAAGGTCTGAGCCTATTGCGCTTCCGGGTTCGGCCGGACACGACCCTCTGAGGGGCGCCAGAGCCCTGGGCGGGCTCGTGGCGCCCCAACCGTACGGGATCGGCCCAAAGCGCCTCAGCGCGGCTCTTGGTCGCCGGCGGCGGTGCAGAAGGTGTCATGGGCCGGGCGGCCTTCGCCGAGCAGGAAGGAGGTCACGAGACGGTCGCCGCACGTGTTGCCGTTGGCGAGGTAGGCCTCGTGGCCGCCGGAGTCGACGGTGACCAGGCGGGAGCGGGCCGCGAAGGCGCGGCGCAGGTTCAGCGCGCCGATGTAGGGCGTCGCCGGGTCGCGCAGGTTCTGCACCTGCATGACGTTGGACGGGCCGTCGGGCGTGATCTGCACCGGCGGGTCTGCGGGCGTGTACGGCCAGAAGGCGCACGGCGTGACGTTCACCGGCATGCCCGCGGTGAGGGGATGAGAGATCCGGCTGGCGGCGGCGTCACGGGCGTACGCCTTGATCGACCGCGGCCAGGTCACGTCGTTGCAGATGGTCGCGATGGACACGGCGACGGTGTTCTGGAGCACCTTGTCGGGCGGCGTCGAGGGGTGGGGCAGCGGCCCGCCATTACGCGCCGCGATGATGAGCCGCGCGAGAGCGGGGAAGCGCTGGTCGGAGTAGAGGTTCTCCAGGAGGCTCTCGCGCAGGACGTTGCCGTCGAGCCGCGGAGGGTTGGCCCCCGGCCACGGGATCGGGTCACGGTCGAGCCGCGCGGCCAGGCCGAGGAACATCGGCCGTACGGCCTCGGCGGTGACGGCGAGCCGGTACGGGTTGCCGGCCACGGACGCCCATCGCGCGAAGTCGGGGAAGCGGTCCTCCACGCCGGTCGCGTAGTTGGCCAGCCATCCGCGCTCGGCGAGTGCGGGGTTCAGGTCGTCGCTGCTGTCGAGCAGGACGTGGTCGGTGTGCTCGGGGAAGAGCTGCGCGTACGCCGCGCCGGCGTAGGTGCCGTACGAGACGCCCCAGGTGGAGATCTGGTTCTCGCCGAGCGCCCGGCGGATGCTGTCGATGTCCCTGGCCTCGTTGACGGTGCTGATGCTGCGCAGCACGGGGCCGCCGTTGCGGACGCACGACGCCGCGATGCGGCGGCCCGTGGCCACGTTGCGCGAGATGTCGCCGTCCGGGGCGGGCCACGGCCGCGCGTTGACCGAGGAGAGGTCGGCGTGGGCGAGATCACAGCCGACCGGTGTGCTCCTGCCGACCCCGCGCGGGTCGAACCCGACGAGGTCGTACCTGTCCCTGATCGCCTTCGGGAGCCTCCTGCCGGTCGTGGAGGGCAGCTGCAGGCCGGTGTTCCCGGGGCCGCCGGGGATCAGCAGGAGCACACCGTGGCGCTCCCCTGGCTTGGCGCTGCGGACGCGGGAGACGGTGAGCGAGATTCTCCGGCCGCGGGGTCTCGTGTAGTCGAGCGGAACTCGTAAGGTCGCACACTCCTGCGCCTCGCACTTCTTCCAGGCGAGGCCCTGCCGGCCGGACGGTGCCGCCGAGGCCGGGACGAGGGCTGTCAGGGCTATCGTGGCGAGTGCCGCCGACGTGACGGCCGCCGAACGGTTCGTGGTTCGCATGGTGTCAAGTCTTGTAGGCGCGTTTGTCAATGCCAATCGGGCCCGCCGCCACCTTTCCGTAGGGTTAACCCCACCCATAAGCCCCACCTTGGAGCTCCCGTACCAGGTGAACCGGTACGTTTCGGTAGAGCGTGGCCATAGACGAATCCTCGGGAGAAGAGCAGATGCAGTTGGTCCATTCGGGCAAAGTCCGAGAGGTCTACGCGGACGGCAACGACGTGATCCTGGTCGCCTCCGACCGGGTGAGCGTGTACGACGTCGTCCTGCCGACGCCCATCCCCGGCAAGGGTGCGATCCTCACGCAACTGTCGCTGTGGTGGTTCGACCGGCTCCGCGACGTGGTGCCGAACCACGTGATCTCCGAGGACGTCCCGGCGGAGTGGGCCGGGCGGGCGATCCGGTGCCGTCGGCTGGAGATGCTGCCCGTGGAGTTCATCGCGCGCGGCTACCTGGCCGGCCTCGGGCTCAAGGAGTACGAGAAGCAGGGGACGGTGTCCGGTGTGCCGCTGCCGCCTGGGCTGGTCGAGGGCTCCCGGCTGCCCGAGCCGATCTTCACCCCGACCACGAAAGCGACGTCCGGGCACGACGAGTTCATCACCTACGACGACGTGGTCCGCGAGCTCGGCCCCGACAGCGCCGACCGGCTGCGCGACCTGACGCTGGAGATCTACACGCGCGGCGCGGAGCTGGCCGCCGAACGCGGCATCATCATCGCCGACACCAAGCTGGAGTTCGGCCGGGCGCCGGACGGCACACTGACGCTGGGCGACGAGGTACTGACCTCGGACTCCTCAAGGTTCTGGCCCGCCGACGACTGGCAGCCGGGACGCCCGCAGAACGGCCTCGACAAGCAGTTCGTCCGCGACTGGTCATCGACCATCACCGGCTGGGACCGCACCCCACCCGGCCCGGAGATCCCCCCGGAGATCGTCGAGGCCACCCGCGCCCGCTACATCGAGGTGTACGAGCGCCTCACCGGCACCCCGTGGAAGGACCGTTAGTACTGGTCCGCCTGGGGGACAGAGCCCTTCGGCCGTGGCGCTTTCACACGTCAGTCTTTGATGTGACCTGTAGGTCGACTAGGAAGGCTTGGGTGAGCTGCGGGATCTGCGCGTGGTCGAGTGTGGTTCCGGTCAGGCAGGCCACTCCGGTGCGGGTGAGCCGGGGCGCACCGCACCAGGGTTCACGGCCGGCCGGGTGCGGTCCTGCTTTCGCCGTCCGGCGTGCCGTGCCAGAGTCGTTGTTCGCTGGGGCCGACGGTGAGCCCGAACGTCTCTACGTCGGGGGTTCCATGGTCGTTCCACCAGGTGTGAGCTTGTTCGACTTCCTTCCAGATGTCGGTCGGCCCACCGTGCTTGACTTTGGCGGGAGTGGTCTTGGTGACTTCTGCCCATGACCCGTCTGGGCTGGTGATCTGGGTTGTGTCGGGATCCGGGAAAACGTTGACGCCGGGGAGGCGCTGCCAGATCAGCAGGGACAGACCGGGGGTGTGGAGTGCCTCACTGCCGACGTCGCTTGTCCGGCTATAAACGGTACGAGCGTCAATGGGGATTCCTTCGGGGATGCCGGGCCGTGTCACGTCCGGGCGGGTGGACATGAAGCCCCATGTGCACGAAACGAGCGGACCGGTCGCGGTGCCGTCGTCGGCGACGGTGAGGCGTGTGAGTGCCCCGGCCCAGGTCATTCCCCGGGGCCGAATGTCGGCGAGGATGACGCCTCCCGGGCGAGTCTGCTCGACCCAGACGTACGGCACGCGCTCGGTCGCCACGGTTGCCATGACCCGCTCGTACGGGGCTCGGGCCGGGTAGCCCAGGTGGCCATCGTTCGCGGCGACGGTCGGCTGATATCCGGCGTCCGCCAGCCGGACCCGTGCGGCGTCGGTCAGTACCGGGTCGATGTCCACGGTTGTGACGTTGCCGGAGCCGAGCCGCTCCGACAACAGCGCGGCGTTGTACCCGGTGCCAGTGCCGATCTCCAGAACAGTGTCGCTGTCCCGCACGTCAAGGATGTGCAGCATCCGGAGCATGAGACTCGGGCGGGTGCTGGAGCTGGTGGACCACTGGAAACCAGGCTGTTCGGGGTGTTCCTTCCTCTGGGTGACCAGCGTTTCATCGGCATAGACCAGCGCCGCCCATCGAGGGTCGCCGGCGCTCAGCAGTTCCGGCGGATCGTCGTCGTTGTAGAACTCTGGCACGAACACATGCCGGGGTACGGTCGCGACCGCCTCACCCCACGCCGGATCAGTGATGGTGCCTTGTTCGATGAGTCGATCGGCGAGCGCCGCCGCGTGGATTCGCCAGTCGTCGAGGTTGCCGGTCACGCGAGTACTCCTGTGAGGGTGTCGGCGATGGCATCGGCGATGGGGGCCCCGGTCTCTGCTTCCAGCCAGGCCCATTGCGAGCCGGGGCCACATTCCAGGAACCACCATGCCCCGTCGTCGGTCACGGCGAAGTCGAATACTCCCAGTTCCAAGCCAAGGGCTTTGAGGTAAGCGTGACAGGAGTCGGCCACGTCAGCGGGAACGCTGGTGATCTCATACGTCAGCGTGTCGTACCTGATCCGAAAGTCCTGACGCGCCGCCGGATCATCGGTGCGTATCGCGATGGCGTGCACCTCCCGGTTACCGGTCACGACCACGCGAACATCGTGGGTCTTGGGCACGTTGGCTTGGAACAGATGCAACGTCGTGGCCACCCGATCGTCGATCGTGGCCGGATCAACGGGGGTCGTGTAGATCAGTTTGACCTTGTCGGCTTCGCTGATCAGCTTGTGCATGGTCGCCTTGTAGACGATGCCGTCCCCGGAACCGGAGCGGCCGAAGTCGCGAGCGTCGCCGGGATGATTGGTGAGCAGACTCGTGGGAATGGTGAATCCGCACCGTACGGCGGTAGCCATTTGAAGCGGCCGGTACTCGGCATCGGCCAACCGCGCCGGATGCGAGACCCAGTGGGCCGGCAACGACATTAATAATCCGCCGAATCCGAACCGGGCTTCCACAGTGGCGAACTTCCGTTCCGGCTCGCTCATGGTCTCGGGAAACGAGAAGGGCTGGGATTGCCGGTAGTACACCGCCGTGACCTCTTCCAGCCGGATGACTCCGTCCGGAGTGGTGATCTCACCCTGCCAGCCGTCGCGCCCAAGCCGGGCGCTGACGCTGGCCTGTGCCGGGAACCACGCCGTGTCGAACCACGCGACGCGGACGCCCCGCGCCTCAAGCGCATGGGAGACGTAAACGGCTTCCCCGTCGTCTTGCTCAGCGAGCATGAGCACCGTCCGCGTGCCCATCAGTCGGTCACTGTCTCGGTGATGGTGTCTTTCTTTGTCTTGCTGTCGTCGGTGTACGTGGTGGCTTTCGGCACGGTCTTGGTACTGGTGGGCTTCTCATGCCTGCCCATGGACCGGACCAGGACGGGCGCCACGGCGTAGTCCATCCCCCAGGGGCGTCCGGTCGTGGTCGGGTGCTCCGGGCTGACTGGCACAGTGTGGCCAGGGAGCCCGAGCGGGAATCGGTCGCGCGAGTTGACGAGCGGGCTTTCGTTCATCGCGAACGCTTCTTCCATAGGAGGTCGGGGGCTAGGACCGCACCTCGCCGGGCCCAGAGATCCCGCCGGAGATCGTCGAGGCCACTCGCACCCGCTACATCGAGGCGTACGAGCGCCTCACCGGCACCCCGTGGAACGCCTGAGCCTCAGTCGCCGGAGGCTTCGGGGCGGGGTCGAAGGGAGTGACTTCCACGCACTCGCCCTGGCCGTTGCTGCGGCTGCTCTTACGCCACCTGAGCGTGCCGAGGGGGTCTGTCTCGTTCATTGCTCTGTGGCTCCCTTGCTTGAAACCGAGTCAGTCGCTGGTCGAGTCGCCGGAGGCTTCGGGGCGGTCGAGGGGAGCGACTTCCACGCAAGCCCCCTGACCGTTCGTGCGGCTGCTCTTACGCCACATCAGCGTGCCGGAAAGATCTTTCTCGTTCACTGCTCTAAAGACCCCTTGCTGCTTGAAGTATCAGGTCCCTGGAGGCCGACTCATGGAGAGCCGACTCCCAGATGCGCTCGAAGGCGGCGCCATAGCGCTCGACCTCTTTCGGCTTGTCGAGATAGAGGGCTCCGGTGAAGCCCTCGACGTACACGACGGGAGGTTCGATGTCTCTGCCGTCACCGTTGGTCGGAAACCGCAAGATATTGAACGATCCTGACATGAGTCCGTGATGCAATCCAGCACTTAAGGGCACGATGCGGAGCGACACATTGGGCCGGTCTCCCGCCTCCGCCAACCGGTGAAGCTGACCGACCATCGCCTCCACCCCACCTACCGGGCGATGCAGGATGCCCTCGTCCAGCACCACTTCGAAGCATGGCGCCGCGGCCGGTCTGGTGAGCAAAGCCTGGCGAGCGAGCCGTAGTTGCACCCGCCGCTCGATCTCGTTGTCGTCGATACCTGGGTTGTCTGCTCTTATCAGAGTACGAGCGTAGTTCTCGGCCTGTAGCAGTCCAGGTACCAGGTCGGACTCGTATCCAGAGAGTCGCGACGCGGCCTCTTCCAGGCCGACGTACACCTCCAGCCACTCGGGGATGACATCGCCGTACGCGTGCCACCACCCTTTCGCCTTAGTCTCTTTCGCGAGCCCCTTCAGGCCCTCGGTGACGTCCTCCGGAACGCCGTAGACCTTGCAGATGGCCTCCACGTCGAGGCTGCGCAGCGCGGTCTGGCCGGTCTCGATGCGCCACATCTTCGCCTCGGACCACTCCAGCTCGGCGGCGGCCGCCCGCACCGTGAGCCGCGCGTTGTTCCGCATCTCGCGCAGGAGTCGGCCGAGCTGCCTGCGGGGCACCGTCGCCCCTGTCGTTCCCTCTGGCATCGCTCACCTTCTTCTTTCATCGCGAGGGTGTCTTTCACTCGATATGAAAGACACACGACCCACGCTTCGAAATGAATTCACTTTTCTTGACCATGTTAACTGATTGTTCTTTTGAAGTCTTGCACGAAGAAGCTCCCTGATGCTTGACTCCCTCTTGCCCGGCCAATTCATCTGCCGGAGCGCACGAAAAGCCTGTTCACCGGAAGCGAGTTGACGAGATGAGTTCAGATTCGCATGCGCCTCTGACATTTCCGAGACAACGTCCGGGGAATTCTGTGATCAGTACGGGAATGTCGGAAATGACGATGCGTAGGCCCCGGCACGGGCTTCCCGTGGCGTGATGGCAATGACCCTGGCGGAGGGCACGCCGATGACGAGCTCCGCGGACATCATCACCGGGAGACGCCCCGTGTGGGCGCTGCCCCTGAGTGACCGCTGCGCCAAGACGGCGCGGTCCATCCTCGGCGAGACGCTGAAGACCCTGCTCCCCGACCGTCTCGACGACGGGCTGGTCATGGTCAGTGAGATCGCGACGAACGCGTGGCAGCACGGCTTGGGCGGCGTCGAGGACGAGCGTGCGCCGACCGGCCGGTTCGAGCTCGCGATCCACCGGCGAGGAGCGGGCGCATACGCCCAGCTCGTGGTCGCGGTCTTCGACCCGCGCCCCGACCGCAGGGCCATCTCCACCCCGGCGTCGGCGGCACTCGCCCGCCTGCCGGAGACACCACTCGGCGAGAGCCCGGCGCCGGAGGTCATCGATTGCCTGCTGATGGATCTGCGGATCAGGCAGCGCGGCCTCGACATCGTGCACGACCTCTCCCGCGGCAGGTGGGGCGTCTACCGCACACGATCCCAGCGAGGCGTACCGGGGAAGGCAGTCTGGTTCGCGCTCCCGCTGCACGCCATGTCACCCGCGTACCGGCCACCGGCGGTCGACCGTACCCCGGCGGAGACCGTATGCGAGCTCAGAGAACGCCTCGCCCACCGCGGCGCCCGGCACATGATCGGCAACGATCTGGACGGCGGATCGGTGCTGTCGATCAGCCGCGATCTCACCATCTGGTGCCGAGGTCACATCATCACCTGGCATGCGGGCGGCCGGACCTTCGAGTATCCGGACGCGGATCTGGCCGAAGCCGTCGAGCGCATGGTCGAGATGGGCGAGGACCTCGAACACTTCGGCCCCGGGCACGCGCCCAGCGTGACCTTCGCGCGAAGGAAGGAGCACCGCGAGCCATGAACCCGTCGATACGACCCGGCGTCTCCTGGGCCGCCTGAGCCTAGGAGAAATGCCGCACGAAAAGACAGAGGCAAGAGCCCATGAATGAAGATCCGCCGATGATTCCCGAACTTACTGGTTTGGAAAGCCCGATCGCGTGCCTCGGCCTGCCCGACGAAATAGCCCTCTCCCTCGCCGTTTCCCCGGACCCGCCGTCCACCGTGGGTGCCCTGCTCACCCTCGCCCGAGAAAACCGTCTCACCGAGATCAGCGGCATCGGCCCCGCCCGCAAACGCACGATAGAAGTGAGCCTCAAACTCGCCGGCTGCGACTTGGGCGAACGTCCCGGCCGCCAATTCTTCCTACGCGGCCGACCCCGATGATCTTTCGATGGCGAAGGAAAGAAGACCCCGAAGCGGAGGACGCCGCCCGTCTGCTCGACCAGATGTGGAGCCCTGAACGCATCGCACACCTGATGGAGCCCGACCCGCCTGACGCGGCGCACGGGCAGCGGTCACGATCGGCCCAGTGGCCATGAATGCAGCGTCTCGTAGCGGACGTCGGCGCCGAGGTGGCTCTGGACGAGGTGGATCTCGTCGGCCGGCCACGGGGTGCCCTCGAAGGCGCTCAGGTGGGCGACGAGCGTGGTGAGGTCGATAGGGGTACGGGCGCGGCCGACCGTGAGGTGCGGGTAGTAGTGCTGGTGCGTGCTCGTGTCGAGGCCCTCGCGGCGTCCGGCGGCGAGGCAGGAGTCGGCGAGGCGCCGCAGGTCGGCGTCGATGCCGGTCCACAGCACGCGTGCGGCCGACGTGCGGCGCGGGAACGTGCCCGCGCCGGTGAAGGCCAGGTCGCGGGCCGGATGCCGGGCGGCGGCGCGTTCGAGGCGCGGAAGCAGCCGGTCGGCGACGCGGCCCTCGACCTCGCCGTAGAACGCGAGCGTCACGTGCCAGGTCACACGGCCCGTCCAGCGCAGACCGGGGTGACCGTCACGATGCGGCGCGAACGCGGCCTCGACCTCGTCGAGCACACGCGGCGGCGGCAACAACGCGACGAACAACCTCACACCGCCACCCTACGAGGCCACACCCCCGCGCCCGCGGAGCCGGTGCGGGGCCGGCATCCGTAGGTGTCAGGTGGCGGTTTCGGAGGCTGGGACTCTTGCCGGGTGGAGGGTGTCCAGGACCGCGCGGGGGGACATGACGGCGACGACGCCCACGACGGAGCACAAGGACACGACGCCGCCGATCATCAGGCCGGATCTCGGGCCGAAGACCTCGGCCAGCCAGCCGATCAACGGTGAGCCCACCGGTGCGCTGCCGGCGAAGACCAGCATGTAGAGGCCCATCACCCTGCCGCGCATGACGGCGGGCACGCTCAGCTGCATCACGGCGTTGGCCGTCGTGTTGAAGGTCAGCAGGGCCAGGCCGGTCGGGACCAGCATGACCAGGAACGACACGTAGTTCGGCATGAAGCCTGTGACGATCTCCAGTACGCCGAACCCGGCTCCGGCTATGACGAGCAGCCTCAGCCTGGGCCGCCGGCGGCGAGCCGACAGCAGCGAACCGGACAGCGCGCCCACGGCGAACACGGTCGAGGCCAGGCCGAACGACGAGGCGCCGCTGTGGAAGACCCCGCGGCTGATCAGGGCGATGGTGACCTGGAAGTTCATGCCGAAGGCGGCGACGAAGCCGACGATGATCAGCACCATGACCAGGTCGCGGCGCGCGCGTACGTAACGCAGGCCTTCGCGCAGCTGGCCCTTTGCCCTCGGCACGCGCTCCCTGACGTAGAGATCGTCCTCGCGCATGAGGTAGAGACCGAGCAGCACCGCGCCGAACGACGCGGAGTTGATCAGGAACACCGGGCCGGTGCCGATGACGGCGATCAGGACGCCGGCGAGGGCCGGGCCGACGATGCGGGCCATGTTGAAGATCGCGGAGTTGAGCGCGATGGCGTTGGACAGGGCGCCGGGGCCGACCATCTCGACGGCGAAGGTCTGGCGTGCCGGGTTGTCCACGACCGTGGCGATGCCGAGCCCGAAGGCCAGGGCGTACACCTGCCAGACCTCGGCGCTGCCGGTGACGGCCAGGATGCCCAGGACCAGCGCGAGCGACCCCATGACCGCCTGAGTGATCATCAGGAGGCGGCGCTTGCGGAACCGGTCGGCGAGGACGCCGCCGTACAGGCCGAACAGCAGGAGCGGCAGGAACTGCAGGCCCGTGGTGACGCCGAGCGCGGCGCCGCTGCCGTGGGTGAGGTCCAGGACGAGCCAGTCCTGGGCGACACGCTGCATCCAGGTGCCGGAGTTGGACACGACCTGACCGGCCGCGAAGAGCCGGTAGTTGCGGTTCTTCAGGGACCTGAAGAGGGTCACACCCTGCTGAGGCGCTCCAGGATCGGTGCCGCCTGCCGCAGGATCGCTCTCTCCTCGGAAGTCAGCTCGCCCAGCCTCTGGGCCAGCCACGCCTCCTTGCGGCGGCGCTCCTCCTTCAGCAGCTTCTCGCCCTCGGGGGTGAGCCGCAGGACCACCTGCCTCCGGTCCGTCGGATGCGGACTGCGGGTAAGCAGGTGCATTTCTTCCAGACGAGCGATCACACGGGTCATCGAAGGGGGTTGCACCCTTTCGTGCTCGGCGAGCTCGCCGGGTGTCAGCACGCCATGACGGGATACGGCTCCGAGAGCGGCCAGCTGCGTGGCGCTCAGGAAGGAGTCCCCCTGAGCGCGCATGCGGCGTGACAGTCGGGAGGTCGACACGCGGAGGGCCGCCGCCAGGCCCGCGCGGCTTCTGGTCTGAGACGTTGGCATGTTCATTAGCAGAAGTCATTACTCTTGCTAACGATAGACGACGGGTGGCTATTCCGCCAGCTCGTTAGCAAAGCGTACGACTTCGGCCCCTCCTTGTCCTGGGCGCCCGAACGCCGCGCCGCCCCTACGGCGCACGCGTTCAGACCCTCTAATCTTCGCACGAGTTGACGAATGGGCATCAAACTCCGAGCGCTAGTTGACGCCCAGCAGGTCCTTGATGGGAACGATCGCGTAGTAGAGGACGAACAGCGCCGCGACGACCCACAGCAGCGGGTGCACGTCGCGAGAGCGTCCGCGCACCGCCTTGATGACGACGTACGAGACGAACCCGGCGCCCATCCCGTTCGTGATCGAGTACGTGAACGGCATGATCACCATGGTGAGGAACGCCGGGATCGCGATGTCGTAGTCGCTGAAGTCGATCCGGCGGATCTGCGTCATCATCAAGAACCCGACGACGACCAGCGCCGGCGTGGCCGCCTCGAACGGCACGATCTGCACGATCGGGGCCAGGAACATCGCCAGCAGGAACAGCACGCCCGTGACCACGTTGGCCAGCCCGGTGCGCGCGCCCTCGCCGACGCCGGCCGCCGACTCGACGTAACCCGTGGCCGAGGAGACCGAACCCGCGCCGCCCGCCGCGGCGGCGAGGCCGTCCACGAGCAGGATGGTGCCGATGCGCGGCGGAGTTCCGCTCTCGTCGAGCAGCCCGGCCTCGCTGCCGATGCCGACGACCGTGCCCATGGCGTCGAAGAAGTCGGCCAGGATCAGCGTGAACGCCGCGAGCACCGCCGCCAGGACACCGACCCTGGCGAACGCCCCGTACAGGGTGAAGTGTCCAACGAGGGACAGGTCCGGGGTGTCGGCGATGTGGTGGATCCCGGGCAGCTTCGGGACGTTCAGGCTCCAGCCCTTGTCGTTGATCTCGCCGGGCTTCACGAAGGTGGGGCCGGCCTTGGCCAGCGCCTCGACGATGACCGCCAGGATCGTCGTCCCGATGATCCCGATGAGGATCCCGCCCTTGACCCGGCGAGCGACCAGCACCGCGGTGACGAGCAGGCCGAGGACGAACACCAGCGCCGGCCAGCTCTGCAGGTTGTTGCGGATGCCCAGCTGCACCGGAACCGTGGTCCCGGCCTCGTTCGGCACCCGGCGTACGAAGCCGCCGTCCACGAAGCCGATCAGCGCGATGAACAGCCCGATGCCGACGCCGATGGCGGCCTTGAGCCCTTCGGGGACCGCGCGGAAGATCGCGGTACGGAAGCCCGTCAGCACGAGGAGGGCGATGATGATGCCCTCGATCACGACCAGGCCCATCGCCTCGGGCCAGGTCATCTGTGGCGCGAGCGTCGTCGCCACGAAGGCGTTGAGGCCGAGCCCGGTGGCGATGGCGAGCGGGAACCGCCCGGCGACGCCCATCGCGATCGTCATGATCCCGGCGACGAGCGCGGTCGCCGCCGCGACCTTCGGGATGCCGAGGACGGCGCCGGTCTTGTCCGGGACGGCCCCGATGATCAGCGGGTTCAGCACCACGATGTAGGCCATGGTGAAGAACGTCGCCAGGCCGCCGCGCAGCTCACGGCTTACGGTGGATCCACGTTCGGAGATCCCGAAGAAGCGATCGAGCCCGCTCCGCGGCTCAGTGGTCACGGTCGTCACGCGTTGACTCCTTCTCGACATCCCCGAGCCATGATCGATGTGCGCAGAGTGACAGAACGGCGTACGCGGATGGAAGACCTAATCCGCACAATCTATGGCTCTGCGATTTGATCACGCGGGCCGGATACTCTGGGCGCATGACGCGTCCGCGACGTCCCGACCCTCCCCCGTTGCAGACCAATGACGTCCTGATCGCAGCGGTCGGCACCGTGGCGTTCGCGGTGGCGTTCATCGTCTTGATGATCGTGCCGCTGGCCTCGCAGGATCACTGGTGGCGCTGGGTCTGCGCGGTCGGATTCGCCATGGGCGTCTTCGGCTGCTGGTACGTCCCGCGCCTGCAGCGCGCCCGCGCACGTGCCGCCGAGCGCCGCGCCGCCGCCGACTGAGTCAGTCGAACTCCGCCTCGGCGAGCATCGCGGGCAGCCGTCCGGGCTCGCGCAGCGCCGCCTCGGCCAGCAGCCGGTCGCCCCAGCGCCCGCACGCCCAGGCGAGGCCGCGCGCCAACCCGTCCGCGCCGCTCGCGTGCACGGTTCCGCCGGCGTACCACCAGGGCACCTCCTGGCCGTCGACCACGAGCGGCTCGTGGTGGACGTACGTCTCGGGGGCCTCCGGCATCACCGTGCGAACGGCGGGCGGAACGGGTCGCCCGACACCGCGTGACTCGACCACGCCCGGCACCTCCTCGCTGCCCAGCGCCAGGTCGAGCGCGTCCGCGACATCCGGCGGCACCACGAGCACCGGCTGCGACGCCAGCAGCGGCAGCAGGTCGGGGCGGTCGACGACGATGGCGTCGACGGCGGGGACGACCTCCGGCTCGCCGTCGACGAGCGCGCGGACCCGCTCCGGCGGCTCGAGGTCGAGGTCGGCTCCGGCCAGCGCGCGCCACAGCTCGCGCAGGCGTTCGCGCGAGAGCGTACGCTCCGGGTCGGCCATCCGGTCGAGCAGTTCCTCCGCGCCGCCGGGCTCTTCCAGCAGCGCCGCCAGAGTGGTGCGCACGCCCAGCGCCTTGACGATCTCGGGGTCGAGGCCGTCCGGCGCCGTGTCGTACAGCCCCTCCAGCTCACCGTGGACGCACAGGTCCGCCGGCCGCCGGCCGCCGAGCACCCGGTGCCCGCGCAACCACCACGCGGTGTAGGACGGCACCGTCACGCGGCGGCCGTCGAAGAGGATGACGTGCACGGGGTCGGTGAGGGCAGCCCTCAGCGGCGGCTCGGCGAGCAGCCGGAACGCACGCGGCCAGTCTCCGACGAGCTCCAGGTCGCGTACGGCCGTGAACTCCGGGACGACGAACCCGTCGTCGAACTGCCCGGTCCAGCCGTCTTCGTCGTCGAGGTCGAGAGCGGGCTCGGTGAGATCCTCGGCGCGTGCCAGCGCGAACGTCCGCAGCACACCCGCGGCCTCGATCGTCTCGGCTCCGTGGGCCTCGACGAGCGCGGCGTCCACGACACCGAACGGCGCGTCGTCGGCCATCGCCCCGGCGAGCGGCGCTCCGGGAAGCAGCAGCTCACCGGCCGGATAGACCTCACCGTCGTCACCGGGCAGCGCCAGCTCGGCCAGCCACGGCTCCTCGCCGGGCCGCAGGTGGGCGCGGGCCACGAGCGTGAGGACGGCGTTCCAGACCGGCTCGGGATCCTCCTCGTCGTACGACGCCGCGACCGCCGCCCGCGTCGCCGGATCGGTGAGTACCCCGCGCGGCCCGGCCTCCACCGCACCGAGGCGGAGCAGCAGCGGATGTGCGGCGTCGGGATGCACGACACGCAGCCCGAGCGCGTCGAAACCGTCAGGGTCGGTGACGAGCAGCCCACGCGGCCCCCGCACCGTACGGCCGTCGGCGAGCGGCACCGGCAGCCCGGTGAGAGCATCACGGTCGGCACCGTCGAGCGCGGCGTAGAGACGACGCCACCAGCCAGGGTCACGATCGAGCCCGGCGAGCGCGTCCACGACGTCGGCGACACTCATCCGCCGAACCCCGAGCGCGTCGAGCCCGGGATGCCGAGCCGGCCAAGCGGCCGGCAACAACCCCGGAACGACCTCGGCGAGCACGTCGGGCAATGCCGCCGGCCCATCCACAACGACCGCGTCCCGCCCCCGCACGAGCCCGCCCCCGCCGAGAAGCTCAGGCAGAGCCTCCTGCTCCGGTCTCGCCTTGGCGAGAGGATCAGGATGGGCCGCCGTGTCGGGCGTCATCGGCAGGAGCGGGGTGTCGGGGAGGCGGCCGAGGATCGCACGGCGGATGCGGGCGTCCAGTTCGCCCTTGGCGATCGGGCCGGGGACCAGGTCGAGCAGGTGTGGCGTCGGCGGCAGCAGCTCGACGTACGCCTCGGCGGCGCGGTCGACGAGGAAGTCGGTCAGCGGGCCCGGCGCGACGTGACGGCGGTCGGGCGCGAGCGGGAACGAGGCGATGAGCAGCGCCGGCAGGCCGAGCGGCTCGTCGCTCGGCGTGGGCGCGTGGACCAGGGCGGGAACGTCGTCCGGCTGCGGGTCGTCGGTGACCGCCCAGCGCACCTGCCAGTACGGCCGCTCCTCGACGGGCCGGTCGGCCAGAAGCGACGCGTCGACCTCGCCGTGCGCCTCCGCCGTACGCCACCGGGTGCCGTTGATCGTCACGCCGTGGGAGTCCCACGCGGCGGTGAGTGTGTGCACGTCGTCGCCGGTGTCGACCACGATCTCGGCGAGAGCGGGAAGCGCGAGCATGAGCGCCGGCCCGGTCTCGCGCAGAAGGCGCCGCACGAGGGCCTCGGCGTCCGCGTCACGCAACGGCAACCGCACGACCGTGGTGAACCCCTCCGGCAGGTCCTGCGGCACCGGCACCTCGAACGGCAGCCGCAGCACGGGAACCACACCACCACGCCGCTCGACCTCGGCCACCAGCACGGGCACGCCGGCCACGGCCTCCCGAGTCCGCTCCGCGGACCAGCCAACGGCCCGAATACGCGAACCTCTCTCACCGTGAAAGCCACCCGTACCGGGATCCGGGACGGCGGAGCCGGGCAGGTGAGGGCCGTCGGCATGGTGACGGTCTTCCCCGCCGGGGGCCGGGGGGCGGGTCGTGATCGATGGGGTGTCGCTGATGGCGACGACGGCGGCGAAGCCGACTCCGAAGCGGCCGACCGACATCGTGTCGTCGCGTTTGGAGGACGCGCGGAGGGTGCTCAGGGCCTCGACGCCCGCGGCGTCCAGTGGGGCGCCGGTGTTCTCGGCGGTCAGGACTCCGTCTCGGAGTTCGAAGCGGACGCGGCCCGGCACACCGGCGCGTGTGGCGGCGTCGGCGGCGTTCTGGGCCAGTTCGACGACCACGCGGTCGCGGTAGCCGCCCCGGGTGTGGTCTTCCTCGGCGTTGGCGTCCTCGCGGAAACGGGCCGGTGAGGCGGCCCAGGCGGCCAGGACCCGCTCTCGGATCGCGGCCGTGCCGTACTCGTCCATCGCGTACCTCTCGATTTCGGCCACGAAGAACGAGGCGCGGTCAGCTGTGACCGAGGGCTTCCTCGTCGGTCAGCGACGCGGACGGCATGACGTCGTAGCCCATCTCGTCCACGATCGGCGGCGCCGATTCGGTCGCCGCGGGCAGTACGACCGCCTCGGAGTGCGCGCCGCACCCGTGGTCGGATGAGACCACGCGGCCGTCGTCCGGAGCGTACTCGTTGGCGCACACGCCGAAGACCTGGCGCAGCGCGCCGGCGAGCGGGACGAAGAACGCGCAGGTCTCGCAGTGTGCCGGGGCCGATCGGGCCATGGGCGTCGCCGGGCCGGAGTCGCCGGCATACCACCGCGTCGCGGCCTCTTCGCGGCCCTCGGCGGAGAGCACGCGGTGACGGCCGAGGCCCAGCTCCCAGTAGAGATCCTCGTCGGGATCGTCCTCGGTACGGGTGAACCCGGGGGCGAGCCGCGGGTCGTCGGCCTGCGTCGGCAGGAGGTCGCCGGGGCCGAGGTCGCCTGGCCGCAGCCGGTCGCTCCACGGCACCCAGTCCGGCGACAGCAGCGCCGAGTCGCCCGGAAGGAGCGAGCTCTCGCTCACCGTGACGTTCTTGGCGCGGGAGGCGCGTACGACCGAGACCGCCCAGCGCCAGCCGTGGTAGGCCGGGTCAAGGCAGTCGAAATAGTGAGTGACGACACGGTCGCCCTCGGGAAGCAGGCCGAGGTGTTCTCCGACGTACTCGGGTCTGGACGTCTCCTCGGCTCCGAGGCGCGCAAGATCGACCGCATCGGCGGCTGCGGCGTCGATCATTGGCGTACGGCTCCGCCTGGCAGCGGCCGGACTGGTAGAACGCACTGGGCTCACAACAACGATTGTCGCTCATGGAGGGGCATGGGTTTGCCCCGAAGAGGCAGACTTACCCCATGAGTTGTCGGCGACAACCTCTGAGCAGCCAGGATGATGGTCATTTGGCCTCCGAGGGCACATCCAGGGCACTCGCCTCGGAGGTCTTGCCCTTGAAGAACGCGTCGATGGCCCGCCGGCCGAGGTCCGCGGAGCTCCTACTCGGGTGCACGTAGGTGTCCAAAACGGTCTTCGCCGTGTCACCCAACCAGTCCGCCACTGTCGCCACATCAATCCCTGCGGCAAGACATTCAGTCGCGAACGTGTGGCGCAACCCGTGCATCCCGTTCTGACGGGTGTCCGGGATGCCCACCCGTTTGCGGGCCGGCCGCCAGTGGTCCTGATCGAAACGGTCCGAGCGCATCGCCAACCCGCCTGGCCGGGTGACGATCAGCTTGCGCGTGACCGGCTCGCCATCGGGGGTCTCCCAGGGCAGCGTGACATTCACGGGCGGGAACTCCCTGATGTGTTCGCTGAGCAGGATGCCGAGAGTCGCCGACATGGGAGCCTCATGGATCTTGTCGTTCTTGATCGACGAGAACACCAAGTCGTTGCCGATCAGCCGAACCTGACAGCGGATGTGCACCTTCCTGTGCAAGAAGTCCGCGTCGTCCACCTCGAACGCGAACACCTCTCCCTGCCGCATCCCGGTGCCGGCAGTCAACGGCGGAATGATTGCCCAGCGACGAGGCAGTTCCTCCGCCATGCCGTCGACCCATTCCACCGGCCACGTCACCATCGGCACCTTGACGACCTTCGGAAGCTTTACCGACTTCGCCTTCAGCGGGTTCCGACTCATCAGGCCGTCGTCCATCGCGGCATTGAAGATCGAGCTGGTGTCCCGAATGATGCGCTCTTGGTATGCCGGCTTGCCCTTGATGCCCTTGATCCACGCCTGCGTCAGCGACGGGCGCTTGTCCAACTCGCGGAGCGTACGGTGGCCGATGGCCGGGTACACGTGCAGCCGGAGCTGCCGTTCGTGCCTCGCAACGGTCCTGAGATCGTGGTTCTGAATCTTCCGCCATTCCTCGGCGAACGATTTGAACGGAGTGTCGGCATCCTCCGGGGCGACGTAGGTGCCGGTGTCCAGCTCGTGCTTGACCTTCGCATCGAACGCTTCTGCGCAGGTCTCCGGGTTGCTGCCGGTCTTCCTCGGAAAGTTGGCCTTGCATTGCTTGCCGTGCTCATCGCGCCACCGGACCTGCCAGCGGTCGCCCTGGCCGTGTTCTTTGCTCGGGAACAGCTTGTGCTCGCGGCACGGGGCGACGGGCGCGCCATCCTTATCCAGGCGTGCCGTCTTGGTATGCCATCGGTCATTAACGGACATCGTCACTCCTGGCCGGAAGAAAAGCGCGTATCCAAAGCCATCCACTGGCCACGCTCGCGAACGTCCTTCCCATCCTCGATCATCTGTTCAACGGTCTCGACCTCTTCGCCGATCCTCCGAGCGATAGCGGGTACCGAAATTCCCGCATCGTGAAGTTCGAGTATCAGAATTAGGTACTGTCTCAACAGCGAACGAGGATCCCACCAGAGCCGACGGTAACGGCGAATCAGCAGAGCAAGCATGTTGTCCACCCGCACCCCGACAGGCCGGTCGGATTTCTGGCGCTGGTAAAGAAGATCAGCCACCTCACCTCCCTGTTCCATGACAACATCCAGGTCATCGCGCTTGCGCATCGCATCCTCGGCCAAGTCTTGAACGGCCTGCACTAGCGCCCGATCCGGCGTAAACGCCAACCGCTCAGTGGCCAACCTGATCGACTTCTCGATGCGCTCCCCTCCGACCTCTTTAGCCTTTTCAATGGCCGAGTGGAGTTCCATCTGAAGCTTCAAGAGGTCGCTTGTATTCTCTACCAACGCCTCATAGAGCCTCTTGGACTTACTTCTCTCGGTTATCAATAGGCGGTCGTATATCGCCGCATCCGTTGGCATCATCAGGTAGTCGACGCTAGTCTCAACAATGGCCGCCAACGCCTGGGCTTCACCGATCCGTACGCTCCTGGCGCCGCGCTCGACTTTGGCGATGGTCTGCTGATGGCACGCGAATCCGCGCTCGGTCATCTTCTCGGCGACTTCCGACTGCGACAGGCCCAACATCTCCCGCCGTTTGCGAAAGCTCTCGGCGAACCGCTCATCAGGCGTCTCGGTCGGCGACTGGCTCTTGGTGCTCTCATCGCTACCCACGACTGCAAGCTACACCAAATTGGTGTAGTTGCCAAGACTATCTTGGTGTGGGAAGATGGTGTAGCCAACAACACCAAATTAGCGTAGACCGAGAATGCGCCATACGGGCCGGATGTCCTTGAGCTGGAGAGCGAGGGGTCAGCAGCGCCTGAAACGTCGGAGCCCCGACCTGTCTCCTACCAGCGATCGGGGCCATCGGAAGACCACCCATCAATGCATCACCAGGTCAGAGAAGGCGTCGAGGTGAAGGCTCCCCAAGGTCAGCGAACGCCCTCCCGCAAGGGCGACAGGCTTCTACAGCTCCCCGAGATCAGCGAGACCTCCACCCTCACCGAGGCCACGCTCCGATACATGCGACACCGCGGCGAGGGCCCACCGATCTTCAAGCTCGGACGGCGTCTCGTGTGCTGGGAGTCCGACCTGCATGCGTGGATCGAAGGCGAAGCCACGAAGGACGCCGAGGCCAGGGCCTCATGACCTCGCGCATCACGGCCGCCGACGACGGCGGGACCTGCAGGAGGAGGCGCTGCAACCGGGTCACTTTGAGTATCGGATCCGAAGGTAGGTCGCGGGCGGGGCGTTGAGGTAGTCCCCCCACGGGCAGCCCGAGGGGTGTAGGCACTTGTCGATCCAGGTATTGCAGTACCGGCACAGGAGACCGCGTACGAGTCCGGTCGCGTGGTCGTGGTCGATGAACTCACCGGGCCGCCTGTGGCAGGTCTGGCAGTTCGGGCCGAACAGGCCGACGAGTAGTTGCCTGGTTTTCCGCTGCTTGCCGCCGAGGTAGGCAGGCCACTCCCCCACCATCGCGTTGACCGGGCAACGTTCTGACCGAGACACCAGGGCGGGGTCGGTCACGACGTCGGTGAAGGTGACCGTCCAGGTGAGGACACTGCTCCCATACTCTCCGCGCGGGTGGCCGGATGGGGCTTGGATCCGATAGCGGTCCCCGTCGGTCCACCACAAGCAGTGCTGCCGGTGCCGCCCTGCACGGACGCAGTACTGGCGGCCATCGACGCGCAGGTGGTAGCGCCCGTCGTCACCGAGCACCGCCTCGCGCACCGGCGGCGCATCTCCTCGGCCGACAGCACAGCCCCATGCCGCACGCTCCCGCATCAACGCCAACACGTCATCCTTGGTCGGCTCTTCCCCGGTGGCGAGCCGCAAGTCGATCGCGAAGCGCCTCATCAGCGGTTCGCGCCGATGCTCGGGCAGGTCCTCCAGGTCCATGCCACGCAGGATCCCAGGTCGTTTGGCAGGAGGAGCCAGAGCGTGCCCCAGGGGCTGAGGTCAGTCGCGAAACACCTCGGGCCCGGTGCGCGGGCGACTTACCGACGGCGGTCAGGGCCTCGTGGAGGTGCGGGGATGCCGAGCGTACGGGCGGCCCATGCCAGCGCCACGATGAGCTGGACCTGTGTGTGGACCTGCAGCGGGACGGGGTCTCGTTCGGGCGGGACGACGGCGTGGTCGTAGAGCTCGGCGACGAGGTCGGTGTAGGGCCCGGCGGCGAGGCATGCGAAGAACCCGGCGGCCAGGACGGCGAATCCGGGGTCGAGGACGGGATCGAGGTCGTCGGGCCGCCGACCGGTGTCCATCGCCAGGCTCGGCAGCCAGAGCGCCAGGTCCACCGCCGGGTTACCGGTGCGGGCCGAGGTCCAGTCGACCAGGACGGCACCCCGGGTGAGGCAGATGTTTTCGCTGCGCACGTCCATATGCAGCAGCGCGTCTCCCCGGACCAGCTCGGGCTGGCTGGCCTGAATCAGGGTGGGCAGGTACCGCTCCAGCCAGTCGACGTCGACGCCCGCGTGCAGCAGCGGCAGCGGGTCCTCCTGGATGATCCGCCAGCCTGCCGCCGCTGGCGAGGCCTCGCTCACCGGCTCGATGCCCGGCGGAACCGGCGCGACGTGAACGGCATCGAGCTCGGCCCGTACGGCGGTGATCCCGCCGGGCGGCCACGGGGGAGGCCACCCGGCGGGCCCGAGATCTTCCAGCAGCAGCCACCGGTGCCCGTCATCGTCGCCGGCGTCGATCAGGCCCGGCAGGAAGCGTTGTCCGGTCAGGTGGCGGTAGACGTGCTGCTCGGTGCGCAGCCACTCGTCGTCCAGACGGTCGTCCGCGATCTTGAGGATGAAGGTGCGGCCGTCTGCCAGGCCGATGCGGTGGGTCAGGGTGGAGGTGTGTCCGCCGCGGGTGATCGGCTCGATGCGGCTGACCCGGCTGCCGAGGCTCTGCTGGGCGACGCGAAGTACCGCCGGCGGGACCTCAGTGGTCATCGCGTGTCCTCCCTGTCATGCGGCGTGGGCTCCCAGCGCTTCTGGGGCTGGGGGTGTCGTCAGGCGTTCTGGGGCTGTTAACCCTGCTGCCTGTCCTCCGTTCTGGATTGCGTGGTTGTAGGCCTTGGCGATCTCCCGCCGGTTCGCCGCGTTGAGCTTGGCGAGGATGTTCGCGACGTGGGTCTTCACGGTGTCCTCGGCGATGACGAGCTTGGCCGCGATCTCCTTGTTGGTGAAGCTTCCCGCGATCAGCACGGTGACTTCCCATTCCCGTGGGGTGAGCGTGGCCAGTGGCCCGTTGACCGGTGGCGGCTGTTGTGGCGGCGCTGGCAGCACTCTCAGTTCACCGCGTGCACCGGCCTGAATCGCCTCGGCGAACGCTTCGGCGCCGAGCCGTGCGCGCAGCCGCGTGACGCACGCATCGTGCTGGATGGCCAGCGGGCGCAGGCGGACGTAGGCGCCGACCGTCTGCCAGGCGGCCTGTGCTGACCCGAGGAGCCGGGCGGCGTACTGGTCACGGGTGCCAGCCGCGGCGGCGATCCAGGCCAGGACTTCCTGGCACTCAGCGATCCCCCATAGGTCGCCGTGCTCGCGCATGAGGGTCAGGCCCTCGCTCAGGAGCTTCTCGGCGGCGGGGATGTCGCGAGCGAGCCAGCGGCCCCATCCCAGCGCCCACAGTGCGCCGGATCGTGACAGCAAAGCGGTGCGGGCATTGGCTGTCTCCAGGCACTGGCGGCCGTATTCCTGCGCCGCGTCGAAGTCGCCGGCCGCGGCCGTGGCCATCGCCAGATGACACCGGGCCATCCAGACTCCGGGCTCATCTCCCAGTTCCCGGCACCGTCCCAGCGCCTGCTCCAGCAACGTCACCGCCCCCGCAGCGTCTCCGCGGAAGAACGCGGTCAGGCCCTGTAGATGCATCGCGCAGGTCAGGCTCGGCAGGTCTTTTGTCTTCTGTGCCACGGCACATGACTCCGCCAGGAGGGCATCGGCCGCCTCCAAATCACCCTGACGCAACGCGAGGTACCCGCCGGCCCACAGCGCCGTGGCCCGCTGGGAGTGCGGCTGCGGGTCCAGTTCCAGTGCCTGGTCCAGATATTCCCGAGCCTCGCTGAATGCGCCGAACACCGAGCTCCACCAGCAGCGCAGCGCGGACAGGATCTCCATCGCGCTGGTGGCTCCGCCTGGGGTGGCCAGGTAGTGGGTGATCGCCGCCCGGATGTTGCCGCGCTCATGGTGGAGGCGGGCGTACCAGTGCAGCTGATCCGGCCCCCACCATCCGCGTTCGGCTTGGAGAGCGAGGCGCCGGTAGTAGTCGGCGTGCCGTTCGCGGAGCAGTGCCTCCTCACCGCTTTCGCGCAGTAGTCCGGCGCTGTAGTCGTGCAGCGGCGTGAGCTGGCTGTAGCGGTCCTCGGCGTCGAGCATCAGGAGTGACTGGTCGACCAGGTTGTCGAGCAGGTCGAAGACCTCACCGGGCGTGATGCTCTCGCCCGCGCAGACCCCCTGAGCGGCGGCGGCGTCGAAGCCACCGCGAAAGACCGCGCATCGGCCCCACACCAGCCGCTCTTTGGGGGAGCAGAGCTCATAGCTCCAGTCGATCAGGGCGCGCAGCGTGCGGTGCCGGGGCGGGCCGGCATGGTCGGTGCCGCCCAGCAGGACCAGCCGGTCGTTTGTCTCCGGCGCCTGCATCCGCTGGATGATCTGGTGCAGCGACGTCATCCGGAGCTTCCTGGCGGCCATCTCCACTGCCAGCGGCAGGCCGTCCAGGGCCGCGCACAGATCGCCGACCAGCGCCACGTTGTCGGGCCCGAGCCGGAAGGTGGGCACTGCGGCCTGCGCACGGTCGACGAACAACCGCACCGCCTCCCACTCGCTCGCCGCCTCGACGCTCGACAGCTCGCCGGGGCCTGGTGTGCTCAACGGCGACAACGCCACGGCGTGCTCACCCCGGACGCCGAGCGCCCGCCGGCTGGTGGCGATGACGGTCAGCCCCGGCACCCGCTCAACCAGCTCGCCGACCACGGCCGCCGCCGACGTGATCACGTGCTCGCAGTTGTCCACCACCAGCAGCAGATGCGCACTGGACAGCGTGCCTGCGAGCACCTCCAGTGGCGGCGCCGTGTCCTGGGCGGCCACCCCCAGTTCGTGGGCGATCTCGCGGGCCACCTTCTGGACATCAGCGGGTGCGGTGAGCTTGTCGAGCCGTATCTGCCACACCCCATCGCGGTACGCGCCGTGCTCCCGGGCTGTCCGCGCGAGTGTCAATGCCAGGCGCGTCTTGCCGACTCCTCCCGGCCCGGTGAGCGTGAGCACGGGCACCGACGCGAGGCGGTCCCCGGCATGGCGCACCACCACTTCACGGCCGACGAAGGCGTCCACCGCACGCGGCAGATTCCCGCCGCCACGGGTGCCATCAGGTGTCGAAATGGTCATGGCCGCACCCCTTATTCGTGCAGGCCCGGATATCGCGGAGGAGTGAGAGACACAGTACGCCGATTCCCTGCGAACGCCAGCTCTTGCCATCCATTCGGAATGAATCTGCCCCAGGGGCGATCGATACGCGCCCATACATCGACCCTGACCAGCATGTCGCCCCATACGGAGATGCGGATTCGCCGAGGACCAGCCCTCACTCCCCGCATATCGCCCGAAACGGGTGAATAACAGTTATGTAGCCCCTGGCGTCCGGTCCCGAATATCACCCAAAGAGGGTGATGTCAGACCCATGACCTGGGAGCACTCTTCTTCCCGAGCCTCACATATGACCCCACAGCGGGTCTGCCCACCTCGGGAAGGAAGACCATGCAGACGCTGAAGACCTGCGCACCGCTCGCCATACGGCGCGGTGCCCTCATCACCGTCACGAAGATCGGCGTCTTCCGCCTCGCCGGCGAACTTCCCCGGGTGGCGTGATGGCCACCATCGACCCCTACGCCGACAAGCTCATCGACCCGATCCGCGGCGAATGGACCCGTCACGCCGCCTGCATCGGCAAGTGGGAGCTGATGTCCGGTCCGAATGAGGCCGCCGCGAAACGCCTCTGCTACATGCACTGCGCCGTCCGCGCCAACTGCCGGGCCTGGGTCCTGCCACTCACACGCAACACCGACCCCGGCGGCGTCGTCGCCGGCCTCACGCCAAAGGACCGCCGCTATCTGCGGGCCCGCGCACGCGGACTCAAGAGCCAGGCCACCGTCCGCGCGAAGGCCAAGGACGCCGCATGAGCTGGCCACTGCATCTGACCGCCCTGCGCCGCAGGCCCTGCCCGGACCCCGAACCCGAGCGGGCCGCTCCCCCGCCCGTGCCCGCCGACTGGCACGCCCGGCTGCGGATCGAGACCTGCGACCTCACCGACCCGCACCTGGACGACCTCGCCGAACTCACCGCCGAACTCGGCGACCCGATGGCCGCCGCGACGCGCATCGCCGCCCGGCGCCCCCGCTCGCGGCCCTAACCGCGGGCCGCCTGACCTCACCCGGCCTCACCCCTTAGGGGCATGCCATGACCTCCCCGACCCGCGCCGCTCCGGCCCACGTCGACCCGGAGCATCCAATCTTTCCCGTCACCTATGGCGGGTGGCCGCCCTGCGCGGAGTGCTTCCGCCGGCGCGATCTCGCGTGGACCGTCCCGGGCCCGATCCGACTCTGCCGCGACTGCGCGGTCGCCTCAGCGGCCGGCCGGCCGGTCGACCTGCCGGCCGCCGAGGAGCTCACCGAGGTATGGCAGACGCTCGCGCGGCTGCATCACAACCGCGAGATCGGCGACGACACCCTCGACGCCGCGATCGCGACCTTGCGCCCCGGCCTACCGCTGCCCGAGGGCCGGCGGGCGGTGCTGCTGCTCACCGACGCACTGCTGCACCTGCAGGCCGCCGAAAGCCCGGCGACCGTCCTCGGCGTTGAGCCTGCCCGCCGCGATCACGACGTCGAGACGTACGTGAACCACTGGCGCGGCATCGCCGGCGACGCGCTCGCCGAGCTGACCGG
>CAVTOG010000002.1:0-187034 GCA_963736325.1 uncultured Actinomycetota bacterium
TGTGCTCGACGAGCGCGGAAAGCAGTACATCGAGTACGCGGTCGACGGGGCCACCCGTATGCAGGCGCTCATCGAGGACCTGCTGGAGTTCTCGCGGGTCGGCCGGACCAAGCACGAGATGACGGCGGTCGACAGCGAAGAGGCGCTGCGCAAGGCACTGGACGACCTGGGGCTGGCGCGCTCCGAGACCGACACCGGCATCACCAGCGACCCGATGCCCCAGGTCACCGGCAACGCGGCCCTGCTGAGCCACGTGTTCCAGAACCTCGTCGCCAACGCGATCAAGTTCCGTGGCGAGGACGCCCCGCGCGTCCACCTCAGCGCGCGCCGCGACGGCGACATGCGGGAGTTCGCGCCGACAACGGCATCGGGATCGCCCCCGAGCAGGCCGAGCGGATCTTCCTCGTGTTCCAGCGGCTGCACCCCAAGGGCGACTACGCCGGCACCGGCATCGGGCTCGCCCTCTGCAAAAAGGTCGTGGAGTACCACGGCGGCCGCATCTGGCTCGACACGAGCCCGCGCCAGGGCGCGATGATCCACTGGACCCTGCCCGTCGTACAGGAGGCAGCCGGAACATGAGCCGCGCGTTCAGGATCGTCGTGGTCTGCACCGCGACATCCGCCGGTCGCCGATGGCGAGGCGATGATCCGGCACGCGCTACGCCCGTACGGGCCCGGAGTCACGGTGGAGAGCGCGGGCGTGTACGGGCACGTGGGCAGCCCGATCGCCCCCGGGTCGGCCGCCGCCCTGACGGCGCTGGGCATCCCGTACGACGGCCACCGCGGACGGCTCCTGACCCGCGAGATCGTCGACGGCGGCGATCTGGTGCTGACCATGGAGGGCGGCCACCGGAAGGCGATCCTGGACGGCTCGCCCGAGGCGCGGGACCGGACGTTCACCCTGCGGGAGTTCGCCCGGCTCACGGGGAGCGAACCGGGCGGTGACGCCCGCGCGCTGCTCGCGTCGGCCGTACGCCGCCGGGCTTCCCTGCCCTGGGCGCGCGTCGACGACGTCCCCGACCCGTACGGCGGCCCCGACGAGGGCTACCACGCCTGCGCGGCGCTGCTCCTCGCCGAGGTCGCCACCCTGCTGCGGCCGCTGCTCAGCGCGGCCCCTGGCTCGCCTCGGTGACGACCCGCGCCGGTGGCCTGCCGTGCCAGGACTCCCACAGGGCCGCGTAGGAGCCGCCCTCGGCGATGAGCTCGTCGTGGCCGCCCAGCTCGGTGATCCGGCCGTCCTCGACGACCGCGACCCGGTCGGCGTCGTGCGCGGTGTGCAGCCGGTGCGCGATCGCCACGACCGTACGGCCGTCCAGCACTGCCGAGAGCGTGCGTTCGAGGTGCCGGGCCGCGCGCGGGTCGAGCAGCGAGGTCGCCTCGTCGAGCACCAGGGTGTGAGGGTCGGCCAGGACGAGCCGGGCCAGCGCGAGCTGCTGCGCCCGCGCCGGTGACAGCGTCAGGCCGCCCGCGCCGACCTCGGTGCCGAGGCCGTCCGGCAGGTCCGCGACCCAGTCCGACTCGACCGCCGCGAGGGCGTTCGCCACGTCGGCGTCGGGGGCGTCCGGGCGCGCCATCACCAGGTTGTCGCGGATCGTGCCCTTGAACACGTGGTGTTCCTGGGTGACCAGGGCGACGTGCCCGCGCAGGTCTTCCAGCGGAAGGTCGACCAGCGGCACCCCGCCGACTCTCAGGGTGCCCTCGCGGGGCCGCAGGACGCCGGCGATGAGCCGTCCGAGCGTCGACTTGCCCGCGCCGCTGGGCCCGACCATCGCGAGGCGTTCGCCGGGGCGCAGTCGCAGGTCGATCCCGTGCAGGACGTCGACGCCCTCCCGGTAGGCGTACCGGACGCCGTCGGCCGTGATCCGCTCGCCGTCGGGCTGCTCGCCGGTCGGCTCGCGGTCCGGGCGTACCTCGGCGACGCCCAGCAGCCGGGCCAGCGACGCTCCGCCTACTTGTAGCTCGTCGATCCACGACAGCATCCGGTCGAGCGGGTCGATGAGCTGCTGGACGTACAACGTCGCGGCGGTGACCTGCGCGAGGGACGCCCATCCCCTCGTATAGAGCAGGCCGCCGACCAGCAACGTCGCCACGACGGGCAGCACGTAGCCGATCTCCACCAGCGGGAACCACACCGTGCGCAGCCCCAGCGTGTACCGCTCGGCCGCCCAGGTGTTCGCGATGTCGGCGTCGCCGCGCGCGACGCGCCGTTCCTCCAGCCGCAGCGCCTCGACGGTGCGCGCGCCCTCGACCGTCTCGGTGAGCCCGGCCGTGACACCGCCCCACGCGGCGTTCTCCCGCAGGTAACCGTCGCGGGCCCGCGCCAGGTACCACTTGGTGCCGAACCACAGCAGCGGCACGCCTGCCAGGCACGGCAGCGCGGTCAGCGGACCGACGATGACCAGGGCGCCGATCGCGAACATGCCGGTGACGGCGGCGATCAGCGTCTCCGGCACGGCGTGGCGCACGCTTCGGGACAGGACGTCGACGTCGCGCGTGGTGCGCGTGACCAGGTCACCACTGCCGGCGCGCTCGACGGTCGACAGCGGGAGTTCGAGGAGGCGGTCGACGAACTCCTCGCGCAGGCTGGCCAGGACCTTCTCCCCCAGCTTCGACGAGGCGTACACCGCGTACCGCATCAGCACGCCCTGCGCCACGACGAACACCGCGATGGCGATCGCGATCCGGTCGGCCGTCCAGTGCGACGCGTGCCGCCGTACGTCCTCGACCAGTTCGCCGATCAGCCGCGGCGCGGCCAGGCCGGCGACGGTGGCCAGGCCGTGCAGGGCGAGGGTGACCGCGAGAGCGCGCGGGTGGGCGAGCGTCAGCCGCCGGGCGTACGCCCGCACCTGGGCGGACGACGCGACCGGCAGGATCTCGTTCATTCCTCCTCCTCTCGTGTGACGGTGGCCGCGTAGCGGGGGGCCACCGCGAGCAGCTCGCGGTGCGAGCCCGTCGCGGTGACGTGTCCGGACTCGACGAACGCGACGTCGTCGGCGTGGTCGAGGACCAGCGGGCTCGTCGTGCAGACCACCGTCGTACGGCCACGCCGGAACTCGGCCAGGCGGCCGGCGATCCGCGCCTCGGTGTGCGCGTCCACCGCCGAGGTCGGCTCGACGAGGACGAGCACCTCCGGATCGGCGGCGAGCGCGCGGGCGAGCCGCAACCGCTGCTGCTGGCCGCCGGAGAACTCGCGGCCCGCCTCGGCGACCTCGCCGCCGAGGCCGCCGGGCAGCCCGTCGACGATGTCGCCGGCGCAGGCCGCCCGCAGCGCACCCGTCACGTCGCCGCCGCCGAGCTCATCGCCGAGCGTGCCGGAGAAGAGCCGGGCGTCGTTGTCGGCGACCAGGACGGACGCGCGGACGACGGGGACCGGCACGTCGGCCAGCGGAACGCCGCCCCAGGTGACCGCTCCGTCTGCGAGGCGGCCGAGCCGGTCGGCGATGGCCTGGGCCTCCTCGGGCGAGGCCGCGGCGACGGCCGTGAGCCGGCCCTCCCGCGCGGTCAGGCCGGACGCGTCGTCGACGAGGTCGCCGCTCGGCCGCGGCGCCGTACCCGTGTCGTCGATCTCGGGCTCCAGCGCGAGGATGCGGACGACCCGGCGCGACGCGACGAGTCCCTTGGTGATCCGGTCGGCGGCCTCGGTCAGGGTCCGCATCGGCTCGACGAGGAACACCGCGTAGCCGTAGAAGGAGACGAGCTGGCCGACCGTGATCTGGCCGTCCAGCGCGAACCGCGCGCCGATCCAGGTGACCAGCGCGATCAGCAGTCCGGGTAGCAGGACCTGCGCACCCTCCAGGAAGGACTCGGTGCGGCCGACGCGCACACCGGCGGCGCGTACCGCCTGCGACTCTTCGCGGTAGCGGTCGGCGAAGACCTGCTCGCCGCCGATGCCGCGCAGCACCCGCAGGCCGGACACGATGTCGCCGGACCGGGTCGTCAACGCGCCCTGCAGGTCACGCTGGCGCTGCTGGTGGCGGTGGAGCGGGCGCAGCAGCGGGCCGACCACGGCCGCCATCAGCGGCACGCCGATCAGGACGATCAGCCCGAGCGGCAGCGAGGTGGCGAGCAGGATGACACCGACCAGGATGATCGCGATGACCGAGCCGCTGGCCCGCCCGGTGATGTCCATCGCGCCGCCGATATGAGAGATGTCGGCGAGCCCGATGCTGACGACCTCACCGGTCGCCATGCGCTTGGGCAGCGTCCCGCCCAGGCGCGCGGCCTGGCGGGTGGTGATCTGGAGCGTGCGGAACGCCGCCCCGATCCAGCTCGTCAGCACGAACCGGTGCCGCATGACCCCGGCGACCGCCTGCACCAGGCCGAGCACCGTCAGCACCCCGGACCAGAACAGCAGCGCGCCGGTGTCGCGTGCGGTGATCCCGGTGTCGATCGCGCGGCCGATGGTGGCCGGCATTAAGGCCTGGGTGACCATCCAGAGCACGCCGAAGGCGGCGCCGCCGGCCATCGTGGCCGCCTGGGCGCGTGCCACCCACAGCAGGTAGCGGGCCGGACTACGCCCGTCGGGCGTGCCGGGATCGGGCAAGGGAAAAGAACGCATGGCGACACCAGGGCTGCCGAGAGTGGGTGAACCTCACGACGGTACCCACGCCCTTAGATCAACCGCGAACGGTTTTCTCCTCGGCGAAGTGGCAGGCGCTCAGGTGCTCCCCGCGTACCTCCAGGGCCGGTTCCTCCGCGGCGCAGACGTCCTCGGCCTTCCAGCAGCGCGTGCGGAACCGGCAGCCGGACGGGGGGTTCGTCGGGCTCGGCACGTCGCCTTCGAGCACGATCTGCGTGCCGCGCCGCGTCGGGTCCGGCACGGGCACCGCGGACAGCAGCGCCTGCGTGTACGGATGCGTGGGGTGGTCGTAGATCTGCTCCTCGTCGCCGACCTCGACGACCTTCCCCAGGTACATCACCGCGACGCGGTCGGAGATGTGCCGCACGACGGCGAGGTCGTGGGCGATGAAGACGTACGAGAGGCCGAACTCCCGCTGCAGGTCGGCGAGGAGGTTCATGACCTGGGCCTGGACCGAGACGTCGAGCGCGGACACCGGCTCGTCGCAGATGATCACGTCGGGGCGCAGCGCGAGGGCGCGCGCGATGCCGATCCGCTGCCGCTGACCGCCCGAGAACTGGTGCGGGTAGCGGTTCACGTGGTCGGGGTCGAGACCGACGATCTCCAGCAGCTCCCGCACGCGGGTGCCGCGGCCCTTGTCGGGGTCGCCATGGACCGCGAACGGCTCCCCCACGATGTCGCCCACGGTCATGCGCGGGTTCAGCGAGGTGTAGGGGTCCTGCATCACCATCTGCATCCGGCTGCGCAGCCGGCGCAGCTCGGGCTTTGGCATCCCGAAGACGTCGCGGCCCTCGAACAGCACGCTGCCCGACGTCGGCCGCTCGACCGCCATCAGGAGCTTGGCGAGCGTGCTCTTGCCGCAGCCGGACTCGCCGACGAGGCCGAGCGTCTCGCCCTTCCGCAGGTCGAAGGAGACGCCGTCGACCGCCCGTACCTGGCCGATCTGGTGGCGGAACACCACGCCCTGGGTGAGAGGGAAGTGCTTGACCAGGTCACGTACCTGGAGGATCTGCTCAGCCACCGGCGACCTCCTCGGCGTAGTGACAGGCGCTGCGGTGACCGTCGCCGAGGAGCCGCAGCTCGGGGACCTCGGTCGAGCAGTTGTCCCGCACGCGTGGGCAGCGCGGGTGGAACGGGCAGCCGGCCGGGATCGCGGCGAGGTTCGGCGGCGCGCCCTTGATCGGCGTCAGCACCCCGCCGCGTACGTCGATGCGCGGCACCGAGGCCAGCAGGCCCTCGGTGTAGGGGTGCGCGGGCCGGGCGTACAGCTCGCCCACGTCGGCCTCCTCGATGGCGCGCCCGGCGTACATCACCACGATGCGGTCGGCGACGTCGGCCACCACGCCGAGGTCGTGCGTGATCAGGACGAGGCCCATCGCCATCTCGTCCTGCAGTTCGGCGAGCAGCTTCATGATCTGCGCCTGCACGGTGACGTCGAGGGCCGTCGTCGGCTCGTCCGCGATCAGGACGTCCGGCTCCAGTGCCAGGGCCATCGCGATCATCACGCGCTGCCGCATGCCGCCGGAGAACTGGTGCGGGAAGTCGTTCACGCGGTCGGCCGCCGACGGGATCCGCACGCGGTCCATCAGCTCCACCGCACGCCTGCGCGCGTCGCCGCGCGACGCCTTGCGGTGCACGACCAGCATCTCGGCGATCTGGTCGCCGACGCGGTGCACCGGGTTCAGCGCGGACAGCGCGTCCTGGAAGATCATCGCGATCTTGGCGCCGCGGTAGGCGCGCCGCTTCTTCTCCGGCAGGCCGAGCAGCTCGGTGCCGCGGAAGCGCACCGAACCCTTGGTCACGTGCGCGGGCGGCGTGTCGAGGATGCCCATCACGGCCTGCGCGCTCACGCTCTTGCCGGACCCGGACTCGCCGAGGATCGCGAGCGTCTCGCCCTCCTCCAGGGAGTACGACAGGCCGTTCACGGCGTGCACCGACGAGCCGCGCATCCGGAACTCGACGTGCAGGTCCTCGACGTCGAGGAGGGTCGTGCCCACGCTCACACTCCTCTTCTCATCGGAGCTTCGGGTCGAGTGCGTCCCGTACGGCGTCGCCGAGCAGCAGGAAGCTCAGCACGGTCGCGGTCAGGAACACAGCCGGGTAGATGAGCAGGTACGGGTAGTCGGTGAAGATCTCCTGCGCCTGGCTGAGCTGCAGGCCCCACGACACCGTGGGGTACTGCAGGCCGACGCCGAGGTAGTCGAGCGTCGCCTCGTACCCGATCACGACGCCCACGTTGAGCATGGCGTACACGAAGACGGGCGCGATGGCGTTCGGCAGGATGTGGCGGACCATGATGCGCAGGTCGCGCGCGCCGAGCATGCGGGCGGCCTGCACGTAGTCGGCGTCGCGCACCGACAGCACCTGCCCTCGCATCAGCCGGGTCATCGTCGGCCACCACAGCAGGCCCAGCACGAACGACTCGGTGAGCATCCCATGCGAGGGGAACGCCGTAAGGATCACCAGCGCGCCGAGGATGAGCGGCAGGCCGAAGAAGATGTCGGTGAGCCGGGACAGCAGCACGTCGAGCAGGCGTCCGTAGTAGCCCGAGATCGAGCCGAGCGTGATCGCGAGGGCCAGGGCGATGCCGGTGACGGCGAAGCCGACCACGATCGGCGCGCGGGTGCCGTGCACGATCTGGGACCAGTAGTCGCAGCCGTGGCTGTCGGTGCCGAACGGATGGCTGCCGCCGCCGAACGGATTCCACGAGGCGGGCCGCAGCTTGGCGTGCCGTACGTCGCAGCCGTCGTTGGCGCCGTAGCTCGCGAACAGCGACGGGAACGCCGCCATCACGCCCATGAACGCCAGGATCACGACCGCGATCCAGAAGGTGACACGACGGCGCAGCGCCTGCCACGCGTCGCTCCACAGCGACGCGTTGGCCCCGCTGACCGCCGACCCCGTCTGCGCGGTCGCCGCCACATCGGTCGTCTCACTCATAGCGGATCCTCGGGTCGAGGACCCCGTACAGGATGTCCACGATCAGGTTGGCGAGGAGGTAGATCATCACGAGGAAGGTCGCGATGCCCACGACGGTCGGGCCGTCCTTGATCTGGATGGCCAGGAAGATCTGCTGGCCGATGCCGGGCAGGTTGAAGATCCCCTCGATGACGATCGCACCCGCCATCAGCGAGCCCAGATCGACGCCCAGATAGGTGACGACCGGGATCAGGGAGTTGCGCAGCGTGTGCCGCACGATCACGCGCCGGCGGCTCAGGCCCTTGGCGACCGCGGTGCGCACGTAGTCCGAGCGCATGTTCTCCACGAGGCTGGTCCGGGTGAGCCGCGCGATGTACGCGAGGCTCATCGACCCCAGGACGATGCCCGGCAGCAGATAGCTGTACGGCCAGCCGTCGTCGGACCCGGCCGTCGGGAACCACTCGAGCTTCAACCCGAACAGCAGCTGCGCGGAGTAGGCGAGCACGAAGCTCGGGATGGCGATGACGAGCGTCGTGCCGCTCAGCACCAGCGTGTCGACCACGCCGCCCTTCTTCAGGCCTGCCCACACGCCCAGCCCCATGCCGACGACCAGCTCGAAGATCCACGCGGTGAGGGCGAGCTGGGCCGTGATGGTCCAGCTCGTCTTCATCACGTCGGACACGGGCTGGCCGCTCAGCGTCTCGCCGAAGTCACCGCGCACCAGGCCCCACACGTACTTGCCGTACTGGACGATCAGCGGATCGTCCAGGTGGTAGTGGTGGCGCAGGGTCTGGTACACGGCGGGCGACATCGGCTTGTCGCCGCCCAGGACCCGGATCGGGTCACCGGGCAGCGCGAAGACCGCCAGGTAGATCAGGAGCGTCGTCCCGATCAGGACCGGCACCATCTGCAGAAGGCGCCGTGCGACGTAGCGCCACACGCTACTTGACCGTCACCTGGTCTAGGTGGACGAGGGGCGTGACGTACGGGTCGACGTGCACGTCACCGATGCGGCTGGAGTAGCCGGCCTGGTCCTGCCAGTTCCACAGCGGGGTCAGCGGCATGTCCTTCAGCACCATGTCCTCGGCCTGCTGGTAGTACTGCGCGCCCTCCTGCGGGGTCTTGGCCGCGTTGGCCTTCATGATGAGCGCCTCGCAGGCGGCGCCGTCGTAGCCGCTGCGGCTCGGCTTGGAGCAACGCGGCGTGAGGTAGTCCTCGGGGCTCGGGTAGTCCATCGTCCAGTTGCTGCGGTACGGGCCCGCCGCCTTGTGGTCGATCAGCTTGGTGATGTAGTCCGAGGCCTGGACCTTGTCGAACGTGATGTTCGCGATGCCGAGGTTCTGCTTGAGCTGGTTGGCCACGTCGGTCATCCACTGCTCGTACGTCGGGTCGGCGTTGGAGAACACCAGGTGCATCGTGCCCTTGAAACCGCCCGCCTGGTCGAACAGCTGCTTGGCCTGCTGCGGGTTGTAGGTGCACGCCTGGCCGCAGGCGCCGGCGCGGTAGCCGGGCACGATCGGCGCGAGCAGCGAGCCCATCGGCTTGAAGGTGCCGTCGTAGACGGCGTTCACGATGGCCTGGCGGTCGATCGCCATGGAGATCGCCTTACGGAGGTTCGGGTCCTTGAACCTGCTGTCGTAGAGCGGGAACTCCATGAAGTCCATCGTGCCGCTGGGGACGCTCAGGAAGCGCTTGCCGAGCAGGCGCTTGGCCTCGGAGACCTTCGCGGCCGGGATCTGGGTGTTGAAGTCGACCTTGCCGGCCCGCAGGTCGGTGTAGGCGGCGTCGCGGCTCGCGTACGTCTTGAAGGTGACGCCGTCGGAGTGCGCGGGGCGCGGGCCCTTGTAGGCGGTGAACTTCTTCAGCTTGATCTGCCGGTTGTGCTCCCAGGAGCCGTCCATCATGAACGGGCCGTTCCCGACGGGCTTCTGCTCGTACGCCTTCAGGTCGGTGAAGGCGGCCTTGGGCATCGGCGCGGTGCCGATGAAGGACAGCACGTACGGGAACTGGCTGAACGGCTGGGAGAGGGTGACCTGCAGGGTCTGCGGGTCCACGACCTTGAGGCCGCTGAGCGTGTGGACCTTCGGCTTGCCGCTGTCGGGGTTGAGGTCCCCGTAGCCGGCGATGGTGCCGAGGTAGTAGTTGTTGCCCCAGGCGTTCGTGGAGTCCGCGGTGGCGTTCCAGGCGTCGGCGAAACTCTGCGCGGTCACCGCCTCGCCGTTGTGGAACGTCAGGCCCGGCTTGATCTTGATCGTCCAGACCTTCTGGTCGGTCGAGTCGACCGACGCGGCGTCCTGCGTCACCGGCTTACCGCTCGAGTCCAGCGTCATCAGCGTGTCGAACAGGGCGTTCTCCACGTTGAGGCCGTACGAGTCGTTCGTGTTGCCGGGGATCAGGTGCTCCGGCTCGATGTTCGCGTACGTGAAGATCTTCGGCTTGTCGCCGGATCCGCCGCCACCACCGCTACAGGCCGACGCCGCCATCGCGATCGCGACCATGCCCACCAGCACGCGCTTGACCATCATCGAGCCTCCATATGCCACGCAAGTGGCCCCACCTTGGCCAACTCCGGTGCGGTGACGGTAGATCTTTGCCGAAAATGTATCGTGATCGAAACATTCCTACCATCAATACCTCTCGACCCTCCGCGGCCAGGCCGGATCAGCCCCAAGGATCTTGGAAGGCCGGGATTCACACAAGGTCACGACCCGCCGAAAAGGCGGACGTTCTCCTCGGCGGGCCGCGGCACGCGCGAGTCAGGCGCTCCGGGCGGCCTTCAGGAGGTCGGCGTTGAGCCGGGAGATGGTCTCCAGCGGGATGCCCTTCGGGCAGACCGCCGTGCACTCGCCCGTGTTGGTGCACCCGCCGAAGCCCTCCGCGTCCATCTGGTCGACCATCGCGGTCGCGCGGCCGTGACGCTCCGGCTGTCCCTGGGGCAGCAGGCCCAGGTGGGTGATCTTCGCGGCCGTGAACAGCATCGCGGAGGCGTTCGGGCACGCGGCGACGCAGGCGCCGCAGCCGATGCAGGTGGCGGCGTCGAACGCGTCGTGCGCGTCGGCCCTCGGCACCGGGATCGCGGCCGCGTCGGGGGCCGAGCCGGTCGGCGCGCTGACGTAACCGCCTGCCTGGATGATGCGGTCGAAGGCCGACCGGTCCACGACCAGGTCCTTCACCACCGGGAACGCCCTGGCACGCCACGGCTCGATGGTGATCACGTCGCCGTCGTCGAAGTGACGCATGTGCAGCTGGCACGTCGTCGTCGCGCGCCGCGGGCCGTGCGGTGTGCCGTCGATGACCAGGGAGCACATGCCGCAGATGCCCTCACGGCAGTCGTGGTCGAAGGCGACCGGGTCCTCGCCACCGAGGATCAGCCGCTCGTTGAGGAGGTCCAGCATCTCCAGGAACGACATGTCCGGCGAGACGCCGTCCAGCTCGTACGGGACCATCCGCCCCTTGTCGGAGGCGTTCCGCTGCCGCCAGATCCTGAGTGTCAGCCTCATGCCCGTGGGTCCGCTCACTTGTACGACCTCTGCGTCATCTGCACGTACTCATAGGTGAGGTCCTCCTTGTGGAGGACCGGGACGCCGCCGGTGTGCTCCCAGGCCGCGACGTAGGCGAAGTTCTCGTCGTCGCGCAGCGCCTCGCCGTCTGCGGTCTGGTGCTCCGCGCGGAAGTGGCCGCCGCAGGACTCCGCGCGGTGGAGCGCGTCGACGCACATCAGCTCGGCCAGCTCGAAGAAGTCGGCGATGCGGCCGGCCTTCTCCAGTGCCTGGTTCAGCTCCTCGTTCTCTCCGGGCACCTTCACGCCGCTCCAGAACTCGGCGCGCAGCTCCCGTACCCGGCCGAGCGCCTTGCGCAGGCCCTCGGCGGTGCGTTCCATGCCGCAGTACTCCCACATCACCGCGCCCAGCTCGCGGTGGAAGGAGTCGGGCGTACGGTCGCCGTCGACCGACAGCAGCCGCTCGATACGGGAGGCGACGGCCGTACGTGCCGCGACGACGGCCTCGTGGTCGTCGCCGAGCTTCTCGAACGGGCCGCTCGCCAGGTAGTCGCCGATGGTGTTCGGCAGCACGAAGTAGCCGTCGGCCAGGCCCTGCATCAGCGCGGACGCGCCGAGGCGGTTGGCTCCGTGGTCGGAGAAGTTCGCCTCGCCGATGACGAACAGGCCCGGGATCGTCGACCTCAGGTCGTAATCGACCCACAGGCCGCCCATCGTGTAGTGCACCGCCGGGTAGATCCGCATCGGCACCTCGAACGGGTCCTCGCCGGTGATGCGCTCGTACATCTCGAAGAGGTTCCCGTACCGGTCGGCGACCGCGTCGCGGCCGAGACGCGCGACGGCGTCCTCGAAGTCCAGGTAGACGCCGAAGCCGCCGGGACCGACGCCGCGGCCCTCGTCGCAGACGTTCTTGGCGGCGCGGGAGGCGATGTCGCGCGGCACGAGGTTGCCGAACGACGGATAGAGGCGCTCCAGGTAGTAGTCGCGCTCCTCCTCCGGAACGTCGCCCGGTGCGCGCGGGTCACCGCCTGCGGCCGGCACCCACACCCGGCCGTCGTTGCGCAGCGACTCCGACATCAGGGTCAGCTTCGACTGGTGCTCGCCGCTCTGCGGGATGCACGTCGGATGGATCTGGGTGAAGCAGGGGTTCGCGAACAGGGCGCCCTTGCGGTGGGCCCGCCAGGTCGCGGTGACGTTGCAGCCCTTGGCGTTGGTGGTGAGGAAGAAGACGTTGCCGTAGCCGCCGGAGGCCAGCACGACCGCGTCGGCGGTATGCGCCTCGATCTCGCCGGTGACCATGTCGCGGGCGACGATGCCGCGTGCCGCCCCGTCCACGACGATCAGCTCCAGCATCTCGTGCCGGGTGAACATCCGGGCGGTGCCGACCGCGACCTGCCGCTCCAGCGCCTGGTACGCGCCGAGCAGCAGCTGCTGACCGGTCTGGCCGCGCGCGTAGAACGTGCGGGAGACCTGGACGCCGCCGAAGGAACGGGTGTCGAGCAGGCCGCCGTACTCGCGGGCGAACGGCACGCCCTGCGCGACGCACTGATCGATGATCTCGGCGCTGATCTGGGCGAGGCGGTAGACGTTCGACTCGCGGGACCGGTAGTCGCCGCCCTTGACAGTGTCGTGGAAGAGACGGTGCACGCTGTCGCCGTCGCCCCGGTAGTTCTTCGCGGCGTTGATGCCGCCCTGCGCGGCGATGCTGTGCGCGCGGCGCGGGCTGTCCTGGTAGCAGAACGACTTCACGCGGTAGCCCAGCTCGCCGAGTGTGGCGGCGGCCGAGCCTCCGGCCAGTCCGGTGCCGACGACGATGACGGACAGCTTCCGGCGGTTCGCCGGGTTGACGAGCCGTCCGCCGAAGCGCCGCTTGTCCCAGCGCTCCTCGATCGGACCGGCCGGCGCCCTGTCGTCCCGAATCGGCTCTCCGACGGTGAAGAGGGTCATCTCACCACTCCGAACGTGACCATCAGGGGAACGGACACGAAGCCCGCGACGAGCACGACCGCGACGGCACCGGCGAGAAGCCGCAGGCCGCGGATGCGCCGCCGCGCCAGGCCGAGGCTCTGGAACGCGCTCCACAGGCCGTGCTTCAGGTGAAAGCCGACCAGGACGACCGCGACGACGTAGAAGGCCGTGATGTACCAGCGCCCGGGGGCGAAGTCCGCGACGACCTTGTCGTACGGCCGCGCCGCGCCGCCCTCGGGGTTCACCGCGCCGAACGTCAGGTCCAGCAGGTGCCAGACGACGAACAGCAGGATGACGACTCCGCCGTAGCGCATGACGTGGGTGGCGTACCGGCCCTCGCGTACGGTGGGCCGCGCCTTGTACCGGACGGGGCGTGCCCGCCGTGCGCGGCGGGCCAGTGACACCGCCGCCCACATGTGCAGGGCGACGGCGGCGGCCAGCACGGCCTCCACGGCCGACAGGAAGACGCGGTGCGGGATCGCCGGTTCGCCGATGGCGCGCAGCCAGTCCGCGTAGTGGTCGTAGTCGGCGCGCCCCAGGAAGATCTTGAGGTTGCCGGCCATGTGGGCGACGAGGTACAGGAAGAGGACGCCGCCCGTCACCGCCATGACCGCCTTCTCGCCGACGGACGAGCGGTACACACGCCGCCGCCCTGCCGGTGGGGTCACAGGAGGTCGGGTCACGGTCGTCATGTTCCGGAAACTACGTCCGGCTCAACGATACGTCCAAGACATGATCCGGCTTGATTCAATAGCCGTAGGCTATTGAACGTGCAGCTACAGCAACTCGCGTACTTCGTGGCCGTCGCCGAGGTGAGGCACTTCACACACGCCGCCGAGACCCTGCGGGTGGCGCAGCCCTCCCTGTCGAAGCAGATCAGGACCCTGGAGGAGGAGCTGGGCGCGCCGCTGTTCAGCCGCGCACGCGGCAACATCACGCTCACCCCGGCCGGCGAGGCGCTCCTCCCTCTCGCCCGGCGGATCCTGGCCGACGTGGAGACGGCGCGCCGCGAGGTCCAGGACCTGACCGGCCTGCGCCGCGGCCGCGTACGGCTCGGGGCGACGCCGTCGCTGTTCGCGGGCCTGCTCGCCGACGTGCTGGCCCGCTTCCGCCGCCGCTACCCCGGGATCGAGCTGCGCGTGGAGGAGAGCGGCTCGCGCGACCTCGTACGCGACCTGGCGCGCGGGCAGCTCGACCTGGCGCTGATCATCCTGCCCCTGCAGAGCACCGACCCCTCGCTGGAGACCGCGCCGATCCTGCGGGAGGACCTCGTGGTCGTGTCCGCGCGGTCCGAGGCGCCGCGCCGGGCGTACCTGCGGATCGAGGATCTGCGCGACCGGCCGCTGGTGATGTTCCGCAGCGGTTACGACCTGCGGGAGGTGACGCAGGCGGCGTGCCGCCAGGCCGGGTTCGAGCCGGCGTTCGCAGTGGAGGGCGGCGAGATGGACGCCGTGCTGCGCTTCGTCGAGGCCGGGATCGGGCCGGCCGTGGTGCCGTCGATGGTCGTCGCCGGGCGGCCCGGCCTCGTCGGCACGCCCCTCGCACCGCCCGGGCTCCAGCGCACCATCGCACTGGCGCACCGCAAGGACGTCCACCCGACGCATGCCGCGCTTGCGTTCCAGGACACCCTGCTCGGCTTCCTGTCCGACGCCGACGCCGAGGGCGGCCTGCCGCGGGGCGTCGAACGCATCGGCTGAGTCAGCCGACGACCTCCACCTCCGGCGCGAACCGGCCCAGAGCGTGCGTGAGGCGGCGGCGGCTGACGCGCCAGCCGCCGAGGCGCGCGGAGACCAGCCGCGGAAGCTCCTCGTCCGGCGGGGCGTTCCCGCGCAGCGCGAGCGCGCCCCTCCCGGACGAGCCGCCGTCCGCGGCATGGAACTCGATCGCGGTGACCTCGTTCCAGGCGAACCAGCGGCCCTTGGACTTCTTTCCGGACGGGCACCAGTAGACGCCCTTGCTCGTGACCGCGAAGACCACCGCCCTGCGCACGACCCGGCGCAGGTGGACGCAGGCGAGCACGACCAGGGCGAGGCCGGCGAACGCCATCAGCCAGAAGGCGCCGTACTCCGCCCAGTCGACCGGGAGCGGGCGCGGCCCCGGAAGCCAACGCCGTGACGCCGGGCGGCGGCTCTCGGTGACGGCGAACCCGGCGATGAGCGCGCCGCCGATGAGGGCCGGCACGAGCGGGCCCCACCAGGCGTAACGCACGACGTACGCTCCTGGTCCGAATAGGCTCCGGCCTCGCATCGGCACTCCCGCCCAGAGGTTGCACTTGGTGCGCCGTATCGTAGACGTCCGGTTCGCCACGTCGTCCATGAGGCGGGACGGCGGTGCGGAGCCCACCCCCTATTCGGACACCAGCCTCGTTGGTGTACGTTTAGTGGTCAAACCATCACGCTTCGGATTTTGCGGTGATATACGCGCACGACCTGGCGAACTACTCGCGAGTAAGTGGGCATTTTCACATTCGGTGACCGCGCCTCGTATCTTGCTCGTGACCACTCCCTATTAACGTATGAGCGCCCCTGAACAGAGGAGAGGCCCGGCGTACCGGCGGCCCTCCCAGGTGGTGTGCCTTCGATGGAGATCCCGCATGACGCAGACAACGGTGGACGCGCCGTCCAAGGATCGGGCTAAGATCCCGGCGCGCACGCTACGCAAGGACCGCTACTGGCTGAGCCCGCTCACGACGTTCGTCATCTTCACGGCCTGGGTCGTGTACGCGACGGTGCGCTCGATGATGGGCAGCAGTTTCTGGGTGGCGAAATATCACTATCTGACGCCGTTCTACTCTCCATGCGTCAGCAAGGCCTGCCCGCCTGAGGCAGCCGACTTCGGCAGGTTCGTTCCGGCGCACCTGCCGTTCTTCATTCCGTACGCGCTGATCTCGCTGCCGTTCCTGCTCGGGTTCCGGCTGACGTGCTACTACTACCGGAAGTCCTACTACCGGGCCTTCTGGCTGTCGCCGTCCGCGTGCGCGGTCCCGGACAAGAGCCCCGCCCGCAAGACTCCGGGCCGGTACACCGGTGAGACCCGCCTCCCGCTGATCATCCAGAACTCTCATCGGTACTTCTGGGCCATCGCCGGCCTGATCTCCCTCGTCAACACCTGGGACGCCATCAACGCCTTCCACGGCGCGGACGGCGGCTTCGGCATCGGCCTCGGCACGATCATCCTGTGGGTCAACGTGATCCTGCTGTGGGCCTACACCCTGTCCTGCCACTCGTGCCGGCACGTCATGGGCGGGCGCTTGAAGTCGTTCTCCAAGAACCCGGTCCGTTACTGGCTCTGGACGCAGATCAGCAAGCTCAACACCCGCCACGGGCAGTTCGCCCTGATCACGCTCGGCACGCTGGCGCTGACCGACGCGTACGTCGCGCTCGTCGCGCACGGGACCTTCTCCGACCTGCGGCTCTTCAACTAAGGACGACCATAAGTGACTGATATCGAAAGGCTGCAGTACGACGTCGTCGTGATCGGCGCCGGCGGTGCCGGCCTGCGCGCGGCCATCGAGGCCCGTATGCAGGGCAAGAAGACCGCGATCATCTCCAAGTCGCTGTTCGGCAAGGCGCACACCGTCATGGCCGAAGGCGGCGCCGCCGCGGCGATGGGGAACGTCAACGCCAACGACAACTGGCAGGTCCACTTCCGCGACACCATGCGCGGCGGGAAGTTCCTCAACAACTGGCGGATGGCCGAGCTGCACGCCAAGGAGGCCCCCGACCGCATCTGGGAGCTGGAGGCCTGGGGTGCGATCTTCGACCGCACCAAGGAAGGCAAGATCAGCCAGCGGAACTTCGGCGGCCACCAGTACCCGCGCCTCGCGCACGTCGGCGACCGTACGGGCCTCGAACTGATCCGCACCTGCCAGCAGAAGATCGTCTCCCTCCAGCAGGAGGACCACAAGGAGTTCGGCGACTACGACGCCCGGCTCCGCGTCTTCGCCGAGACGACGGTCACCCGGCTCCTCAAGGACGCCGAGGGCAAGATCTGCGGCGTCTTCGCCTACATCCGCGAGACCGGCAAGTTCGTGGTCATCGAGACGCCCGCGGTCGTGCTGGCCACCGGCGGCATCGGCAAGTCATTCAAGGTCACCTCGAACTCCTGGGAGTACACCGGAGACGGGCACGCGCTGGCGATGCTCGCCGGGGCGACGCTCATCAACATGGAGTTCGTGCAGTTCCACCCGACCGGCATGGTCTGGCCCCCGTCGGTCAAGGGCATCCTCGTCACCGAGTCCGTACGCGGCGACGGCGGCGTGCTGAAGAACTCCGACGGCAAGCGCTTCATGTTCGACTACGTCCCGGACGTCTTCAAGGACCAGTACGCCACGACCGAGGAAGAGGGCGACCGCTGGTACGAGGACGCGGACAACAACCGGCGTCCTCCGGAGCTGCTGCCACGCGACGAGGTCGCCCGCGCGATCAACTCCGAGGTCAAGGCCGGCCGCGGATCCCCGCACGGCGGCGTGTTCCTCGACATCGCCTCCCGCCTCAAGCCCGAGCAGGTCATCAAGCGGCTGCCGTCGATGCACCACCAGTTCAAGGAGCTGGCCGACGTCGACATCACCGCCGAGCCGATGGAGGTCGGCCCGACCTGCCACTACGTCATGGGCGGCGTCGAGGTCGACCCCGACACCGGCTCGGCGCTGATCCCCGGCCTGTTCGCGGCCGGCGAGGTCTCCGGCGGCATGCACGGCTCCAACCGCCTCGGCGGCAACTCCCTGTCCGACCTGCTGGTCTTCGGCCGCCGCGCCGGCCTGGGCGCCTCGGAGTACGCCTCGGAGGTCTCCGTCTCGGTGCCGGAGTCCGAGATCGAGATCGCGATGGCCGAAGCGCTCGCGCCGTACGACCGTGAGGGCGGCGAGAACCCCTACACGGTCCACCAGGAGCTCCAGCAGACCATGAACGACCTCGTCGGCATCATCCGCCGCGAGGAGGAGCTCGAGCAGGCGATCGAGGCACTCGCCAAGCTGCGCGAGCGCGTCGCGAACGTCGGCGTCACCGGCGGCCGCGGCTACCACCCCGGCTGGCACCTCGCCCTCGACCTGCGCAACATGATCATCGTGTCCGAGTGCGTCGCCAAGGCGGCCCTCGAACGCCAGGAGAGCCGCGGCGGCCACACTCGCGACGACTACCCGAAGATGTCGCCCGACTGGCGCAAGATGAACCTCGTGTGCCGAATCACCGGCGACTCGGTCGAGCTCAAGCGCCAGGACATGGAGCCGATGCGCGAGGACCTCATCTCGCTCTTCGAACTCGACGAGCTGAAGAAGTACCTGACCGAGGGTGAGCTCCCCTCTGAGGAGAACTGACATGGGCTACAAGGCGAAGTTCCGGGTCTGGCGCGGCGACGGCGGCGAGGGCGAGCTCAAGGACTACACCATCGAGGTCAACGAGGGTGAGGTCATCCTCGACGTCATCCACCGCCTCCAGGCCACGGAGGCGCCCGACCTCGCCGTCCGGTGGAACTGCAAGGCCGGCAAGTGCGGCTCCTGCTCGGCCGAGGTCAACGGCCGCCCCCGGCTGATGTGCATGACCCGGATGTCGACCTTCGCTGAGGACGAGACCGTCACGGTGACGCCCATGCGCACCTTCCCCGTCATCCGCGACCTCGTCACGGACGTCTCGTACAACTACGAGAAGGCCCGCGAGGTCCCGTCCTTCGACGGCGGCGACGTGAAGCCGGGCGAGTTCCGCATGCAGCAGATCGACGTGGAACGCTCGCAGGAGTTCCGGAAGTGCATCGAGTGCTTCCTGTGCAACAACACCTGCCACGTCATCCGCGACCACGAGGAGAACAAGGAGCACTTCGCCGGCCCTCGCTTCCTGATGCGGGTCGCCGAACTGGAGATGCACCCGGCGGACGTGGCCGACCGGCGGGAAATCGCCCAGGAGGAGTTCGGCCTCGGCTACTGCAACATCACCAAGTGCTGCACCGAGGTCTGCCCCGAGCACATCAAGATCACCGACAACGCGCTGATCCCGATGAAGGAACGCGTCGTCGGCAAGCGGTACGACCCGCTGGTCTGGCTCGGTTCCAAAATCGGCATCGTGAAGCGCGGCAAGGACACCAGCAAGGCCTGACCTCGCCCGAAAGCCCCGGAGACTCCCGTCTCCGGGGCTTTTCGCCGTCCAGGACGGGATCAAGACGGCTCGGTCACGTGAACCGCACCTCCGCGCGGAATAGCCTTTGACCGTGGAATCCGAGGAGACCGAGATGTCGAACCCCCAGGACGACCCCGGGCACCGCCCCCCGTCCCCCCGCCCGGGCGAGCACCCGCCGTACCAGGGCGGCCCCCCGCCACCCCAGTACCAGCAGGGCCCCCCTCCACAGCAGCAGTGGCAACAACCCCCTCCTGGCTACGGCCTGTCTCAGACGCCTCAGGGTTATCCGGCACCGCCGCGCGGCAAGGGTTTCTTCGGGTCGCTCTTCGACATCGGCTTCAACGACATGGTCTCGACCCGGATGATCCGGATCGTGTACGTCCTGGCGATCCTGCTCATCAGCCTGACGTCCGTGTTCATCTTCCTCGTCGGTCTCTGGTCCCTGCAGTTCGAGTGGGGCAAGTACTTCGGGGTGTTCCTCGTTCCCGCCGCACCGCTGCTGTGGCTCTTCGAGCTCGTCGTCACGCGCGTGATCCTGGAGTTCGTCATCAACCAGTTCAAGATCACGGAGCATCTCAAGGCGATGCGGGAGCGGGAGGGGCTGCGCTGATCGCTGTCGCGGACATGGGCGGGCGCGTTAGGCTCGCGGCGGTAACGGCGGACGGCGCGGGGGACGGGTAGTGGCGGAGATCGATCGGCCCTCCGAGACGCGGCGGGACGAGTCCGAGACGCGCCGCGACGACGGCGGCGACCCCGCTGTCACGCGCCGCGACTCCGAGCAGGGCGGGGCGTCGCTCGTACGCCTCCCGGACGAACTCGCCGGCCGGTTCAGGGTGCTCGGCGAGCTGGCCGCGCAAGGTGCCGAGTCCGATCTGCTGCGGGTGCTCGACGAGGGCGGCACCGAGCTGGTCGTGAAGATCTTCCGGCGCGGGTTCACCGCCGACCGGTCGGTCTGGCAGAAGCTGCCGACGCTCGACTCCCCCCACGTCGTGCGCATCCAGGAGACCGGGCACGCCGAGGGCCGTGACTACGAGGTCATCGAGTACATCCCCGCGGGCAACCTGCGGGCGCTGGGGTCGCGGCTCTCGCCCTCGGTGGTGACCGAGGTGGTGACACAGCTCGCCGGTGGCCTCACTCGGCTGCACGGCGCGGGCATCGTGCACCGTGACCTCAAGCCGGAGAACGTCCTGGTCCGCGACGCGTCGCCGATCCGGCTCGCCATCACCGACTTCGGGCTCAGCCGGGTGATCGAGCAGAGCGTGGTATTCGCCTCGTCGTCGCGGACCCTCGCGTACGCGGCGCCGGAATCGCTGTCCGGCCAGGTCTCCCCCGCGCGTGACTGGTGGTCACTCGGCATCATCGTCCGCGAGCTGCTGACCGGCCGCACGCCGTTCGCGGGCATGAGCGAGACCGCCGTCGTCGACCATCTCGCCACCCGCACGATCGACTGCGACGACATCGAGGATCCTCGGATGCGGCTCCTGTGCCGCGGGCTCCTCACGCGCGACCCACGCCAGCGGTGGACCGGAGCCGAGGTCGGGCGGTGGGCGGACGGCGAGAGCCCGCCCGTCGCGGAGCCGGCGGCTCCGTCCCGCAGCCCGCTCACGGCCGGGGCCCCGCGCGGCGCCCTCGCCTTCGGCGGCCGGTCCTACTCCGACCCCGCCGAGCTGGCCGGCGCGCTGCTCGCCGACTGGGAGTCGGCGGCACGCTACTTCTTCGGCACCATGTTCACCCCCGTCGGCCCGAGCGAGGCGTGGCAGGCGCTGCGCGGGTGGCTGAACGGCTTCGACGACGATGCCGAGGGCCGAATCCGGCTGATCGACGAGTCGCTGACCGGCGACCACCCGCCCGACGTGAAGCTGCTGCACCTGCTGCGCTGGCTGGACCCCGCGCTCCCCCCGCACTTCCTCGGGCTCCGCGTGCTCCCCGGCGACCTGCCCGCCCTCGCCGCGGCCGTGGACGATCCCGGGCACGCCGACCACGTACGGGCCTCGCGGGCCGTGCGTGCGCTGTGGCAGCAGGGCCTGCTGCCCGAGCTGGCGCGGTTCGCGGACGGCGGCGAGCTGACCGGAGTGAACGACCGCTGGCGAGGGTCGACGGCCTCCTGGAGCCGGCTGGCGGGCTGGCTGCGGTCGCAGCTGCCCCGGTCGGCGAACCGGCTGCCCGACGCCGGAGCGCCCGGCTTCGATGAGCCACCCGTGGTGCTGGCGACGCTGCTCGCGCTCGCCGCGCGCCCGGAGGAGGCCAAGGACGCGCTGCGTACGGCGGCGGACCGGTGCCGCGAGTCGGTCCACGGGTCCGTGACCTGGTTCGGCTGGCTGTCCGACCAGGCGGGAGACGATCCGCTGCGGCTGCTCGCGGTCGTACGTGCGGCTCCCGACGCGGTCCTGGAGGTCGAGGGCGCGGCACGGCAGCGGCACGAGGCCGAGCAGCGCGCCGCCGAGGGCCTGCGGCACTGGGACGAACGCGAGAAGGAACGCCTCTCCGGCCGTTCGTCGGCGATCGGGCGCGCCCTGCTCTGGACGCTGCCGCTCGCCGTCCTGTGGCTCGGCGGAAGCTGGCTGGCGCCCCGCCTGCTGGATTCCTCGGCCGTGCGCTCGACGACCGGCGCGACGGGCACGAAGGCGGACCCGACGCCGTTCCTGCTCTTCGTCGCCGTCCTCGCCTGGCTCGCCGAGGCCGCCTGCGAGGCGGTCATCGCGTCACGGCAGGGCGGCGACTACCTTCCGCTCGGGCCGTGGGAGTCGCTGGCGAAGTTCCTGCGCGGCGCGGGCCGCGGCCTCTCGGGGGCGTCGAGGCAGGTGTCGGGCGCCGCGCGGCGCACCGGACCGCGCGGGTGCGGTGTCCTGTTGCTCATCGGGATCGTCCCGCTGTTCCTCATCCTGATCCTCACCGCGACGCTCCTGTCGATCGCCTGGCTGCTGTGGCTCGCGGTGCTCGTCGTGGTGCCGGTCATCCATGTCGTGGCGACCGGCGTACGCCTGCAGCGCTGGCGGCAAGAACACCGAAAGTCCAAGGAAATCGCCGTGGGAGGACGACCGTGAGCAGTGGCGTCGAGGCCGACATCGCGCTGGACGCGGCGGTCATCGCGAGCCTCGGCCTGATCAGGGTGCTCGGCGGCGGCGCCGGCCTGGCCGCGGCGGGGGCGGGGAAGCTCGCGTCGTTCGCCGAGGAGCGCGCCGCGATCCGGTCCCGCCGGCTCCAGGACGTCCAGCACCATGAGCAGGCGGTGGGCGAGGTCCTCGACCGGAACGCCCACATCGCCGCGCTGGAGGCCTCGGCGAAACGGCACAACGCCGACGTCGCACTGATCCCTCCGCTGGATCCCGCCGGGCGTACGGCCGAGGAACTGGTCTCCTGGTGCGCCGAGACCGACATCGCCCTGACGGTCGCCGAGGAGTCCCTCGCCGCGGGCATCGCCGCCGCGGCCGCCGGCCGCATCTTCGCCGCCGCCCCCGGCTCGCTGGAGGGCGGCCGCCCGGCGGCGTCCGCGGGTGAGGCACGGCAGGTGGACGCCGCGCCGCCGCCTCTCGCCGCCACGATCGCCCGGGTCCTGGCGCGGCTGCTGCCGGACACCGACGACGACGACCTGCGGGCCGTGACGGAGGCGGCCGAGGCCGCCACGAACGCGGCGACCCACGCCGAGGCCGAGAGCCGCCTCACCGAGGTGCGCATCCGGATCCAGGAGGCCAACGACCGGGCCCGCCGCCGCCGCGAGGACCGGGCGGCCGCGGCGCGCTTCCTGCTGGAGCTGGAGTCCGTGCCCGCCGCCGACGGGCTGCGCGACCGCCTGCGCGAGGTCGCGGACGGCGCGAAGCCGTTCGAGGAGGACCTCCGCGCCGAGGCCGTACGCCTCGTCGCAGGCGCCCAGAAGCAGGCCGAGCACCGCTATGTGGCGGGCGCGCTCCGCGAGGCCTTCGAGGACCTCGGCTACGAGGTGAGCGAAGGCTTCGAGACCCTCACCGCCCAGGACGGCGAGGCGTTCCTCACCCGGGGCGAGTGGGCCCAGCACGCGATCAAGGTAAGGGTCGACGACGCGCGGCAGGTCCGCATGGCACTGCTGCGCACCGAGCCCGCCGAGGGCGACGAGCAGCGCCGTCTGGACGTCGAACGTGAGGAACAGTGGTGCGCGTCCTTCGACGCCGCCCGCGAACGCCTGGCCGAGGCGGGCATCCACGCGGACGTCCGCTGGCGGATGGACCAGGGCGAGAAGCTGCCGGTCGTGCAGCGTCCGCGGACCCGCCAGCAGCCGCGTACCCGGACCCGGGAACGCGACCGCTGACCTCGCGCGGCCGGGCTCAGCCCGTCGTGGCGCGCTTGCTGCGTGCCCGCGTGCGCTCGCGCTCCTTGGAGTCGAGGACGACCTTGCGGAGCCGGATCGCGGCGGGTGTCAGCTCGACGCACTCGTCGTCGGCGACGAACTCCAGTGCCGCCTCCAGGCTGAGCATGCGCGGCGGGGTCAGGCGCTCGAAGGCCTCGGCGGTGGAGGACCGCACGTTGGTCTTCTGCTTCTCCTTGGTGATGTTGACGTCCATGTCGTCGGCACGGGAGTTCTCGCCGATGATCATGCCTTCGTACACCTCGGTGGTGGGCGCGACGAACATCGTGCCGCGCTCCTGCAGGTTGAACATGGCGTACGCGGTGGCGGCGCCGGCCCGGTCGGAGACCAGGGAGCCGGTCGGGCGGGTGCGCAGCTCGCCGAACCACGGCTCGTAGCCCTCGAAGACCTGGTGGGCGATGCCGGTGCCGCGGGTCTCGGTCAGGAACTCGGTGCGGAAGCCGATGAGGCCGCGGGCCGGGACGAGGAACTCCATCCGGATCCAGCCGGTGCCGTGGTTGGTCATCTGCTCCATACGGCCCTTGCGGACGGCCAGGAGCTGCGTGATGGCGCCGAGGTACTCCTCGGGCGCGTCGACGGTGAGGCGCTCGACCGGCTCGTGGAGCTTGCCGTCGACCTCCTTGGTGACGACGCGCGGCTTGCCGATCGTCAGCTCGTAGCCCTCCCGGCGCATGGTCTCGACGAGGATCGCCAGGGCGAGCTCGCCGCGGCCCTGGACCTCCCAGGAGTCGGGGCGCTCGGTGGGCAGCACGCGGATGGAGACGTTGCCGATGAGCTCGCGGTCGAGGCGGTCCTTGACGAGCCGCGCGGTGACCTTGGTGCCCTTCTCGCGGCCCGAGAGCGGGCCGGTGTTGGTGCCGAGGGTCATCGAGATGGCCGGCTCGTCGACGGTGATGAACGGCAGCGGGCGCGGGTCCTCGGGGTCGGCGAGCGTGTCACCGATCATGATGTCCGGAATGCCGGCGATGGCGATGATGTCGCCCGGGCCTGCCTCCTCGGCCGGCTTGCGCTCCAGCGCCTCGGTCATCAGCAGCTCGGTGATCTTCACGCGGTCGATGGTGCCGTCGTGCTTGCACCACGCGACCGACTGGCCCTTCTTGATCGTGCCCGCGTGCACGCGGCACAGCGCGATCCGGCCCAGGTAGGAGCTGGCGTCCAGGTTGGTCACGTGGGCCTGGAGCGGCGTGTGCGGGTCGTACGACGGCGCCGGGATGGTCTCGCGGATCACCTGGAACAGCGGCTCGAGGTCCTCGCTGTCGGGCATACCGCCGTTGTCGGGCTTGTTCAGGCTCGCGCGGCCCGCACGCGCGGAGGCGTACACGATCGGGAAGTCGATCTGCTCCTCGGAGGCGTCCAGGTCCAGGAACAGCTCGTACGTCTCGTCGACGACCTCGGAGATGCGCGCGTCGGGCCGGTCGACCTTGTTCACGACGAGGATGACGGGGAGCTTGGCGCCGAGCGCCTTGCGGAGCACGAAGCGAGTCTGCGGGAGGGGGCCCTCGGAGGCGTCCACGAGCAGGACCACGCCGTCGACCATCGACAGGCCGCGCTCGACCTCGCCGCCGAAGTCGGCGTGGCCCGGGGTGTCGATGATGTTGATCGTGGTGCCGCCGTGGAGGACGGCGGTGTTCTTCGCGAGAATCGTGATGCCCTTCTCGCGCTCCAGGTCGTTGGAGTCCAAGACCCGTTCGTCGACGTCCTGGTTCTCACGGAAGGCGCCGGACTGCCAGAGCATGGCGTCGACGAGCGTGGTCTTGCCGTGATCGACGTGCGCGACGATGGCGACGTTGCGGAGATCGTCCCGGATGGCGATGGGCATGCGTGCGGGTCTCGCTTCGTGGTGTGGGAGTCGCCGCGGAATCCGCGCGGCGCAGCCATTCTACTTGGATCCCAAAGGACACCTGTTCGTCTTCGGAACCCACCCGATGGCGGGACACGGCGGTCGTGTCGGAACGAGACCAAATATGTACGGTAAGTCGCGCAACCTAACCGGCGCGAGCCGCGTCAAACCTGTACGCGGGACGTCCCGATCCTTACCGGAGCATTCAACGGGACGTCCCGCATGGACGACCGTGCCGCCGCGACCCGCCTCGTCGTGTCCTCGCCGGTCGATACGCTCGTCACTCCGCGCCGAGGTGGCGTTCGATCGTCTCGACCTTTGTGGTGAGACCGTCGACGACGCCGGCGCGGACGTCCGCCTTGATCACGACGCTGACTCTGGGTGCGCGTTCCGCGACCGCGGCGACCGCCCTCCGGATGACGTCCATCACCTCGTCCCACTCGCCCTCGACGCTGGTGAACATCGCGTCGGTGCGGTTCGGGAGCCCGCTCTCGCGTACGACGCGCACCGCGTCGGCGACGTACTCCCCCACCGCCTCACCGACGCCGAGCGGGGTCACGGAGAATGCGGCGATCATGTCGGCTCCTTCAGATGGGCGCGCAGAGCGTCCAGTACTCGCAGGTCGGCGGGCAGCCACGCGACATCGAACAACTCGGCCTCGCTGAGCCACCGCAGGTCGGAGTGTTCGAGGGCGGTCGGCTCTCCCTGGGCGATGCCCGCGGTCCAGACGTGCATGACGTAGCCCTCGTGGAGCGGCCACTCGTCGCCCACCCGCCGGCCGACCGTGACCTCGATTCCCAGCTCCTCGCGGCACTCGCGGACGACCGCCTCCTGGTCGGTCTCGCCGGGCTCGACCTTGCCTCCCGGGAACTCCCAGCCGCCGGCCAGCTCGGGCGGCTCCGTCCGCTGGGCCGCCAGAAGCCGTCCGCCGACAATGATCGCCGCGCCTACGACAAGGCTGGGCATGACAGCACCGCCTCTCTCATTCTCACGTCGCGTCAACTTCACCAGTGCCACGGTGATTCCACGCGACTGACACGCGGGAGGTCTCTGTCTGACGGACACCGCACCTGCGCGGTGCCCGTCTTGTCACAGCCTCTTCGTGGGACCGTTGTGCCCGTTGTGGCCGGTGGGGCGGGTGAAGCCCACGGCGCCTCCGGGATAGGTCTTGTAGTTCTGGAACTTCACGACGTCGCCGGTGTGGGGCGCGACGATCATGAGACCCTTGCTCGGGTTGTAGACGATGCCGACATGGCCGGGGCCGCTGTGCCCGTGGAGGTACTCGAAGTAGACGAGATCGCCCTGCTGCTCCTGGCCCTTGGGGATGGCCTGCCCCCACCAGTACTGGGCGTCGGACAGCCGGGGGATGGTGACGCCGCCGCTCTTGTACGCCGCGCTCGTCAGGCCGGAGCAGTCGAAGCTGTTCGGCCCCACCGCCCCGTAGACGTACGGCTTGCCGATCTGCGCGCGCGCGAAGGAGATGACCTTGGCGACGATCGCGTTCGGCGCGGCCGGGGCTCCGTCCATCTCGGTACAGGTCGGTCCGTTCGCCTGCACGACATCAAAGCTTCCGCCGGCGTACTTCTTCGCCCAGGAGAGCACCGCGTTCACGTACTGCACCGAGTGGTTGTAGGCGAAGATCGCGGTGCGGGTGCGGTTCGGGGCGCCGCTGTGCTTCAGGTAGCGCGCGGCTCCCGGAATGGCGTCGGCCGGGTCGTAGCGGTCCCTCTTCCCGTCGCCGTTCCCGTCGACGCCGAAGCCCTTCCAGGTGCCGGCGAGGAACTGCATCGGGCCGCCGGCGCCGGCGAAGTTCTCTCCGCTGTGGACGCCTGGGGCGGTGGACTGACCGTGGTCGGTCTCGATCTTGCCGATGCCCGCCAGCAGGTTCCACGGCAGGCCGTACTGCCGGCCCGCCTTCTTGTAGTACTGCAGGTAGTTCGATGGAATCGCGTTGGCGTCATTGGACTGCCGTGGCTGCGATCCGGCCCCCGCCGTGTCCGTGCAGTCACCGCCACCCGCGCTCTGGTAGAGCTGGTTCGCGCCGAAGAACAACGGGATCGCCAGCAGGCTGACGAAGAAGAGCGCCGCGGCTCCCCCGGCGATGACGATCGGCAGCCGGGCGACGCCCTGGTCCGATCGCGCGAAATGATCAAGAGAAATAAAATGACGGCCATCGTCCCGCCCCCCGAAGCCGCCGATCGCCCGGCGATGCTTCATCTCCTGCCTCTCACTTATCACCGACATCTGCGGGTTGGAACGCGAAGACCACCCAGCTCCCGCCGGACCTCGTCACCGTCACGGCGTACTGCTGCGTGGAGTCGCTGGTCTTACCTCCCTTGGTGATGTGCTGCTGCCCGGTCGCGAGAAAGATGAGCTGGTCCTTGCCGATGCTGCGGATCGAGTCCACGCGCGCGTCGGACGTGGAGACCTCCTGGTCCTGCGTACGCTGCGACAGCAGGCCCGGTGCCGCGGTGTCACGCTGCAGCTGGGTCGCCAGGTCGGAGGTGGCCACGCCCTGCAGGCGTCCGACGTAGACACCCGGGTCCTCGTCGAACCGGTACGTCCCGTACGCGACGACGAAGCGGCGGGTCACATCGGCGGCGGCGTTGAAGTCCTTCTGGCTGAAGGGCAGCATCGCGTAGATGTCGTACGCGCCCGGGGACGGCGTGGGCCCCGTCACCGGCACCGCGCTCGCGGACGGGCTCGCCGAGGGCTTGCTCGCGCTCTTGCGGTCACCACTACCGCCGCTTCTGCCGCTTCCGCCGCCGATGGTGAGGAACACCCCGGCGGCGACCAGCAGGACGACCAGCCCCGCGAACAGGAGCTTGCGCTGGCGGTCCGTCAGATCCATCTCACTCCCCGCCGTCGTCCTCGGGCTTCACCGGACGCAGCCAGAACGGCATCTCCGGGGTGTCCTCACGGGACTTGCCGGACCAGAGCGGCGGCGGCGTCGGCCTCCCGCCGCCTCCACCTGAGCCGCTCCCGCCGGAGCCGGCGTCCTGCCGTCGACCGGCCTCCTGGGCCGGATCGCGCCGCCCGCCACCCGACGGGGCCTTTCGCTGCGGCGTGCCCTCGTCCTGGCCACGGCGCGAACGGCCCCCCGAGCCGCCGAACCAGCCACGGCCGCCGGTGCCGGCGCCCGTCCCGCCCGACGCCTCGTCACCACCACCGCCGAACCAACCACGGCCACCCCCCTCGTTGGAGGGACGCCGCGGCACCGAACGGCTTCCGCCGCCCTGGCCTCGTCCGCCGCTGCCCCAGCTGGGGCCGGTCGGAGCCGACGGCGGGCGCGTGCTCTCGCCGCCCCCGGACGGGGACTCCGGACGGCGTTCCTCGCGCGGAGGCGGACCGCCCGCCGGCGGTCGCGAGCCGCCGGTGCCCGCGGGACGCGGGCTCAGGAGACCGCCGTTCACGCGTCCACCGGACGGTGACGCGGGCGCCTGTGCGCCGCGCGGCGACAGGTTGAGCGGCGGGGCGCTCCCACGGGGAGTGCCCATCGCCTTGGCCGCCAGCTGCGAGGCGCGCCCGCGCCGGTCGCCGCCGGCGACGCCGGCCATGGAGCCGCCGTCGCGCCCGGACAGGTCGAGGTCGCGCGCGTCGTCGGCCATGAGGCTCGGGGCGCCGGTGAGCGGCATGGAGTCGCGTTTGCTCCAGCGGCCGAACCGGTAGCCCGCGGTGCCCGGGATCGCCGCCGTCGCGACGGCCGTGCTGCGCTTGCGGGTCTCGCGTACCGCCTGTTCGAGATGCTCCTCGCTCTTGCGCGAGCCGACGGCGGAGTAGCCGACCGCCGCGAACAGGTGCTGGAACGGTTTGCGATAAATGAAGGCCGCGAGTGTGACGAGCGAGATGAGCAGGATCTGCAGACCCCACGGCAGGCTCTCGGCCATGACCAGGCCGTAACACCAGAGCAGCAGGGCCAGCACGCCGATCAACGCCGCCTGTTTCAGCAGGGTCGACAGCAACAGCTCGAACCAGCGCACCGCGATGACACGGCCGACCCCCGGATGGATGCCGATGCCCAGGAAGATCGGCCCGGCCACGAGGAGCAGCAGGAACGAGATCTTCAAGATCATCAACATCACCGCGATGACCAGCACGAGCAGCCCGGCGACCAGCGCCGCCAGCAACGCGCCGAAGGACACCGCGAGTCTGGACGTCCAGTTCTTTCCCTGGAAGAGCGGGTAGGCGCCGGCGTAGTTCGACTTGATGTCCTTGGTGACGGCCTTGTAGTCGTCGGCCTTCTTGTCGACGTCCACCTTCTGGCCGTTGTACGTCTCGGTCAGGTCGACCGCCTGCGACGACAGCAGCTTCGCGGCATTGGCCTGGACGATTTTGCTCTTCGCGTCGTCGGTGCCGAACTCGCCCATCAGCCACGGCTTGCAGACGAGCGTCACCCACAGGCCGTTGGCGTTGCGGGTCACCGAATCGTTCTGCACGGTCTGCTGGCCGCCGGGCGCGTTCGGCAGGCACGCGGCGCCGTCGGCGTTGCTCTGCGGGAGGGCGGCGTTGAACGCCGCCGTCGCGCCGTTGGAGACCTTCGTCCCCAGCGTCGTGAAGTCGCTGGGTCTGCCGATGAGCCAGACGAGCGCGACCATCGCCATGACCATCCAGATCGTGCCCTCGGCGACCTTGCTGGCCCGCCGGCGGATCAGACCCCACCAGGCCAGCCAGAGCGCGCCGAGGATCACCACCCAGGACCAGTACTTGGCGCCGAAGGTGTTGCCCATGGTGTGGATCACGCCGTCGACGGTCTTCTTCAGCCACCCGAGCAGCGACTCCGACGCCGCCGCCTCGTAGATGGTGATCGTCGTACGGTCGAACGCCTTGGCCAGCGTGAAGACCACGTTGGAGACCGAGTTGCCCACCATCGCCATGGCGTCCGAGCAGCCCATGTCGACCGCGTACCAGGTCTGCCCGGAGGTGCCGTAGCGGTCGTAGTAGCTGATCTTGTCCGGCGGAGCCTTCTGCAGCTGGCTGCTCGGATAGTCCGGCGGCTTCACCATGCCGTCGATGCCGGAGCCGTACTGCTCCGGCGACGGGTGGTCCGCAGGCGCGCATGTGTCGTTCGGGTTGGGACCGATGGGGTCGGCACTCGCGATGCCCAACGGACTCAGCACGATTACGGCCATCAACATAAGAATGAGAAGCGACCGGCGCTTCCCTCGTGGCCTTTTGTCCTGCGCGACACGTCGCCGGCGGACGGCTGGCACCCTCATCGGGGGACCTCCTGGGTGACTTCGGTCGCCGGGGAGCGGGGGGCGTTTCGGGGGCGGGTTGGCGACGCACTCTCACTATGCGCGATCGAGGGCTCTCCGTCAGTGCCCTCGCCGGGCTTCGAGCGTGTCGGGTTGGTGTCGAGCCAGCGCAGCAGTTCGTCGGAGACGAGGTCGACGCCGATCCGGCCGGCCCGGCCGTCGAGGTCGCGGAAGATGCACTCGCCGTTGCCGAGGTTGCGCAGGACGGCCTTGTGCTCGTCGGAGTTCTCCACGCCGAGCAGGGCCATCACGTGGCCGACCTCGGTGCGCTCGGTCGAGCGGAACGAGTAGACGGACGACAGGCAGTTCGTGACCTGCTCGTTCAGCAGGTCGCCGGCGTTCTGCGAGACGAGGATCAGGGCGGTGTTGCGCGACCGGCCCATACGGGAGACCTCGGGGACCAGCTTGGCGCCCTCGGGCGTCTGCGTGATCGCCCACGCCTCGTCCAGGAAGATCGCCTTGGGCAGGTGGCGATCGAGGCCGTGCATGAGCCTTCGGGCGAACTGCGACACCAGGTACATCAGTGCCACGGACAGCCGCTGCTCGTACGAGTAGTCCTCGCGGGAGATGGCGACGTCGGGCAAGGTCAGGCCGCCGAGCGTGAAGACCGTGGTCCAGCCGGCGGTGTCGATCCGCTCGCCGCCGGAGGGGTCGAAGCACAGCCGGGCGAGACGCATCTCCGACATCGAGCGGAGCACCGCGCCGAGGTTCTTGGACGCCGGGTCGCCCGACCCGTCCAGGTAGTCGACGACCTTGCCGAGCGAGGGCTCCGGCTGGTTGGCGACCGCGCCGACGGCCTGGATCATCGCGGACTCGCGCTCTTCGGACATGCGTGGCAGCAGCAGCCGCAGCGTCTCGGTGGCCATCGTCTTCTTGGCCGCGAGGTCGTCGCCGAAGCTGAAGGGGTCCAGCAGGCCGGGGGCGGCCGAGCCGAGGGGCAGCACGCGCGCACGGCGCCCGCGCCGCCGCAACAGCTCCACCAGGGACTCCGCGTCGCCCTTCGGGTCGATCGCGGCGATCGTGACCCCGCGCAGGGCCATCTGGTAGATCAGCAGCAGCGCCAGGGTGGTCTTGCCGCCACCGGGCTCACCGGTGATCGCGACCGCGGTCGGCCGGTTGCGCGCGGCGGCCACGAGCGGGTCGAAGTGCACGACCGAGCGGGCCCGGCCGAGGGTCTCCCCGATGTACGGGCCGACCCAGCCGGCCGAGGTGTCGTCGAGGCGGTCGCCCAGGTCGACGGTTGCCGTCGGCATGCCGCCGGCGATCGTCCGCAGCGGCTGCCGCTGCGCGTACGCGTTGACCCTGATCCGGTCGCCGGGCAGCGACTCACAGAACAGCGAGAACTGGTCGCCGGTCGAGCAGACGATGTCGATGCCGAGGTCACGGTAGTGCTCGACGACGGCGTCCACACGCTGCTGGAGCAGTTCCTCGGTCGGTGCCGACACGATCAGGCGGTGCCAGCCGTACACGAAGGGCAGGCGTTCCTTGGTGATGCCGTGTTCGAGCATGCGGGCCGCGTCGATCTGCTCGGCCAGCGCGATCGGCGCCTCGGCGCCGGCCTCCCTGATGTGCTGGTCCATGTCGCGGGCGTGCGCGAGCTTGCGCTGGACGTCCTTCGACGCCTTCGCCGGCGGCACGAGCTTCATCCGCGCCGACACCTCGACGGGGAACGGCAGCGCGTCCGCGAAGTGCATCCAGGGCTCGCCGTCGGGGAACGGCATCATGTCCGGGAAGCGGGCGAACGACAGGTACGCGGCGTACGACGCGCCGTCCGGCCGCTCCATCCGGAGGTTCGAACGGCCGTTGACGATCGAACCCTCGACGAGGGCCTCGATCTCTCCCGCGCCCCACGTACGGCGCGGCGTGGCCGAGGGCGGCGGGTCGGTGAGGGCGCCGCTGGCCGCGTGCTGGAACAGCCAGGCCAGGTCGGTCGAGGACGCGTGCCGCGCGTACAGCGCGCTGCCGGTGAGGGCGCGGCCGAGGCGTTCGGCCTGCTCGGTCCAGCGCGCGATCTCCTTGGCGGGGATCGCGTCGTCGTGCAGGCCGAGGGCCTCCTCGCTGCGCTTGTAGAGGCCGAAGAGCTGCCGGAAGGCGCCACCGGACAGCTGCGCGCCGACACCGCGCGGGCCGAGGCGTACTCCGAGGTAGACCTCTTTGGTCCAGAAGTCCTTCGCCCACACGTGGGCGTACATCTCCTCCAGGTACTCACGCCAGCCGGGGCCGCGGTCGGAGGTCTCGTCGAGGGCCAGCGCCCAGTCGGCCGCCGGGTACGTGCGGTGCGAGATGCGCAGGTGGATCTCGGCGTCCTGCATGCGGACGCCGGCGAGCGCGATCGTGATGTTGGTGGCGAGGGCCTCGCGTTCCTCGCCGGTGGTGAACTCGTACGACACGGTCGGGAGCCGGAAGTAGGCCCAGGCCGCGTTGTCAGTGAGGAGAATCCGGTCGTCGAAGTAACGGACGGCCAGCCTGCTCCGAGCCTTGGACGCCTTGCTCATCGAGTCCCTCTCCACTCCTCGCGCGCTCCGCGGACCACCTCATACGTCGGCCCTCCTCTCCGTTCGCCACACCGGCCCGGTCTCCCGCTCATCGGGAGATCTCTTGCCGTGGGTAGCGTTCGGGGATCTGGACGAGCCCGCCGGCGACGACGCCACCGAGCGCAATGTAAGCCTTTCTGGTGGGTGCGCGCAGTGTGCGCAGCTCATTGCGGGGTGCCCGGTCGAGGCTGAGATGGTCGTCCCAGGGAATCCGCACGAGCGCGCGGCACCGGCCGCGCGCGACCGACTCGGCCTGCTCCACGTCGTCCATACTGCGCCGGCTCACGCCGTTGATCACAGTGACGGCCTTCGAGCGCAGGTCCTCATACCCGTGGCCGTCGAGCCACTCGAACGTCATCGCGACCGCCCGCGGCGCGTCGGAGCTGGCCGGGGCGACGAGCACGATTTGGTCGGCGTACGGCAGCACCCGCGCGACGACGGCGGCGGCCGCGTCGAGCAGAGTGACCGCGTAGAACCGGTCGAGCGTGCGCGTCGCGAGCGCGTAGTCACGGTCGTCGAGCGCCTGCACCGGGTTCTTGCCCGCGGCGACGACTTCGAGGCCGGACTTGGAGATCGATGTGTACCGGCGCATCATCTGGTAGCCGGTGACCTGCTCGGCATGCGTGATCAGCGAGGTCAGCGTCTCGCGCGTCTCCGTACGGGTGCGGCGGGCCATCGCGCCGGGACCGGGGTTGACGTCGACCGCGACGATGCGGTCGCCGCGATGCTGCGCGAACGTGTGGCCGAGCATGAGCCCGGTGACCGTCTGCCCGGCACCTCCGGTGCAGCCGAGCACGACGACGCGACGCGCCCCTTCGAACGCCGTACGCACGCGCTCCTCGTAGTCACCGTCGCCCTGACCACCGCCGGAGAAGATCCTGCGGAGCCCGCGCCCTTCGTCCTCGCGCCCGGCCTGCTCGTGGGCGGGCAGAACGGGACCGGGCCGCACGGGCGACGCGGGCCCGGACCGTACGCCACGCGCCGGCGACTCGGGTGCGGTCACGGCCGGGTCACTCCGGCCGGCCTGACCGTGCCGCGCCGACGGCGTACCCGGCCGTGCCGACGGCGTACCCGGCCGTGCCGACGGCGTGCCCGGCCGCGCGGGCGGCGTCTGCGGCGCGGACGGCGACGTCGGAGCCTGCGATGGCGTACGCCGAGCGGCCGGCGCCCGTGGCGGTACGACGGGCACGACAGGCTGATGCGGCGCGAGCGGTTCGACCGGCGGAACGACCGGCCGCTGCACGGGCAGAGAGGGCTGCGTCTCCCGCGACCCCGCGTCGTCCCCGTGCGAACGGCTACGCCCCTGCCCACCGGGCCGCCCGAACGGCCCGGGCGGCGTACCCCGCGGCGCGGGCCCAGGCTTGTTCCGCGGCTGCGCCGGCCAGACGATCTGATCGGTCCGAGCGACCTCCCTGGCCCGCTCTTCTTCACTCTGCTCGGCCGTACGGTCCTTCGCCGGAGGCTCCGCGGCCTGCCCTCCGGCGGTGTCACCGGCCCTAGCCGCCGGAACGCCCGGCCTCTGGTCTGCCGGAGCCGTGGCGGGCGTTTGGTCGGCCGGAGCCGTGGTGGGCCTCTGGTCGGTTGGAGCCGTGGCGGGCTTTCGGTCGGTCGGAGCCACACCGAGCCTGTGGTCCGCAGGGACCGTCTCTGGCCTCTGGTCCGCCGGAGGCGTACCGGGTATCTGGTCCGCCGGAGCCGCAGCGGGCTGCTCCTCCATCGGAGGCGCACCGGGCTCGTTCTCGTCCGCCGGAGGCGTACCGGGCTTGGTGTGCCGCCCGGTCGGCAGCGGAATGACCGGCGCGAACCGCGGCGGCTCACCGCCCTGTTCGGCCCCAGTAGACGAAGCGCCGCCGGAACCCGGCCGGCGTCCGACGGCTCCAGAGCCGGTCCGTTCCTCGTCCTTCTCGATCCGGTCCGAACGCTCGCTCGCACTCCCGGCCGACACGGCCGGTCGCCGAGCCTCCTGCGTGCCGCTCTCGGTCCCGGACGGCGCGGCGGGGCGCTGCGGGTCACGTTCTTCACTCGTGGCCCCGGACGCGGCGGCCGGCCGCGGGCTCCGCTCGCCGCTCGCCGGCGGTGGCGTGCCGGTGTCCGTGGAGTCCCGTCCGTGTTCCGGTGCGGCTGGGCGGCCCGGCTGACCGAACGGCGAGGTCGGCGCGCCGGACTGGGAAGGCAGGTCGGTCGTCTCCGGCTCGTGGGAGACGTTGCGTTGTCTCGTCGAGCGATGGGACGCGCCGGGGATCTCCTGCGTGCGCCCGGCCTCCTCAGCGCGGGATTCGGCAGGCCCGCTCTGTGTGGAGGGCTCGGACGGCCGTGGCGCGGCAGGGGTGTTCTTGCCCTGTCCGCCGGCCGCGGACTTCGAAGGCCAGGTGCGGGCGACTTCGGGCTGGGGCGACTCGGACGGCCGGTTCCGCGATGAGTCGCCCTGGGCCGGAGCCTCGGACTCGGCCGGCCACGACCTCACGGGCTCGCGGCCGGTGGAGGCGCCGGACTCCGACGGCCGCGGTTCGGCGGACTCGCGGCGATCCTGAGAGGTGACGGTTTCGGGCTTCGCCGCCTCGTCGCGCGGGGGGACGACCGGGGTGCCGTCGAAGGGTGTGGGCGCCAGGCCGGGGCTCGGCGCGCGTGGCGGCACCGGCCGCGTCGCCGAGGGGCTCGGTGTGTCGTCGCGGGCGCGTTCGCCCCTCGGTGGCTGTGAAGGCTTCTGAGGGGCACCAGGGGTTCCGGGCCGCTGTGCCCCAGGGCGCGACTGCTCTGGCATACCTGCCGTGCCCGGGCGCCGTGCCTCCGGCCGCGGCGCGCCTGGCGTACCGGAGTCCTGTGGCCGCCTCTCGGGCGTGCCCGCGCTTTCCGAACGCAACGGTGACCGCTCGGGGTTTTCCTTGGTCCTCGGACGCTGGAACGGGTTCTCCGGGAGGCCCGTGGAGCCCTGAGGGGAACCCGTTGCGGCCGGGCGCTGGAAGGGGTTCTCCGGGTGGCCGGTGGAGCGCTGGGGTGGGCCTGCGGCGGCTGGGCGCTGGGGTGCGGGTTCAGACGGGGCTGTGGGGCGCTGGGGGGAGCGTTCCGGCGTACCCGTCCCGGCTCGGTGTGGGGAGCGTTCGGGGCGGCGGCTGGTTTCGGGGTGTTGGATCGGCTCTTCTGCCGTGCGGGCGGCTTCGGAGACCTTGCGGGGCGGGCGGGTGGGCTCTCGGCCCTGGGTGGGGTCGGGGCGGTGAGGGGCCCACTCCGGGGAGCGAGGGGTGTCGGCTCGTTGAGGGGAGCGCGGGAATGCGGGCGGCTGGGCGGTTGCGGCCGCTTGTTCGTGGAGGGGTGGGGCGCCGTAGGCCGGCTGGGACGGGCGGTTGCCGGCTCGGGACGGGCGCTCGACGGCTCCGGGTGAACGGTCGTCGGTGGTGGACTGGCGGTCGGCCGCGCGGGCAGCCGCGGTCGCCTGGCGGGCGGCGTGGATTCGGCCGGATGGGGCTCGGTGGCGGCGCCAGACGCGGCCGACGATGGCGACCTCGGCGGGTTCGCGGATCGGGGTCAGGCGGGCCCACGTGCGTGCCTCGGTGAGGTAGCGGACCTGGGAGATCATCAGCTCGGTGAGCCGCTTGCCCTCGATGACGGGGCGGGTCGCCAGCCACGTCAGCACACCTGGCGGCACGAGGTACACGACGTGCCACGGGGCGTGGAACGGGACGCGGACGAGTTGGAGCAGGATGATCCAGGGCAGGAAGACGCCTACGAAAACGCCGATCTGCACCAATGGCAACGGCATCGGCAGCCTGAGGTCATAAAGCTTGTACAGCCGCTTTTCGATGCGCCAGATATTGGTGTACGTGGGCAGATCCACGCGGTCCCCACTCCCCTAACTGAGACCGGCCATATTCAGACCAGCACGGCACCCTGCTCTTATCAGGTTATGCTCACCCCTAGCGCCTTGGCTATAGCCTTGGCGGTCGTCTCAATGATCTGCGGAACATAGAAGATGATGCCGATTCCGATGGCAAGAATAATAAACTGAACAAATCGCGTTATCTCTTTGGTGAACAGAAAGAAAATCGCGACGATGGATACAATGACCAAGAACAGCGGCCCGAAGATCTGCCGCAACCATTTCGCCAGATCATCCGTGTTCAGGCCATCGGCGGGCGCGGCTTCCACGTGGTGTGGAAGCACGGCCAACATATGCTGAATCATCGCCCTAGCCTTCCTCGGTCGGGGAGTGAATTGTAGCGTTCAGGTGAGATCGACCGGCCCCTCACTGTCCGGCGGGGAGCGTCGAGCCTCGAATATCCTTGACGTACCAGGTTTTGTCTTTTTGGACCATCGACAGCCGATATGTCTGCTCTAGCGTTCCGCCCGTGGTCTTGCTCTGAGCAGGAGAGACCTGCCAGACCACGGTCGCGTCCACCGTACGGGACCCCACCTCGCCGTTCGGCGCGATGATCTCCTTGAGCTGGCTGAAGGAGACCGCACCGCCGAGCCCGGTGACGGGCGGGTCGGAGTAACGCTGCAGTGCGGCCGTGTCGCCGTTCGCGTAGGCCTTGAAGAACCCCGTGAGGGGGTCCTGCAGCTCGGTTTCGAGTGCGGAGTCGCGATCTTCATTGGTAGCCGGAACCGCGGCACGCGGCGGCGCGGCCAGCATGGCCGGGCGTCCGGAAATCGCCAGCGCGCCGTCCTTCGCGTAGACCGGGACGGCCAGCTGGAACAAACGCCCGTTGGCCTGGACGAGAAGTGTGACGATCGCGTGATCGGCGTCCTGGGCGTTCACCGAGGCGACCGTCGCCGATCGCAACACCGACTTGCCGGTGCCGTCCCAGCCGAGCTGGGCGTCGATGCTCGGCGACAGGAATTGCCCCAGCTGCTTTTGCCGATCGGCCGCCACCGACTGCGCCGGGTCGTAATTCAAATAGACGTTCGCGAATGCGAGCGCGTACGAGGACGCGGCCGCCTGCGGGAACTGCGGCTTGTCCGGGCTGCCGGACGTCGTCGTGCCGGACGGCTTGGCGGTGAAACGCTCGAAGGGCGCCCGGACGCCGTTCACCAGGATGACGAGCAGGACGGCCCAGAGGATCACGCGGCCGACGTAGATGATCCACCGGCCGCCGGAACCACCACGGCCGCCGCGACCGGAACCTCCTCCACCGCCGGACCCCCGGCGGCTCTTGCCCCGCCGCCCCTTCTTGTCCGAGGGTTCGTCCCACGGATCGCCGGACGCGAATCCGCCCGGTGGGTAACCGGGCGTGCCGGCGTCTACAACGCCGGAGGACCTGCGAGCCATCGTCCCCTCCGCTTGCGCCTGCCCCCCGGATCGGCGCGCCGTCTTATCCATGTATCGGTGTTCGATTTACCACCTTAACCACGGCGGTCAATTGTTCCAGTGTCGAGCGGCGATGCACAGCCCCGCCGCGCGGTTGTGGATAAGTCTCTGACCGCGTGGGATTACCGCAACGTGAGGTTCTGCTCTCTCCCTACACGTTGAAGCGGAACTCGACCACATCGCCGTCCCGCATGACGTACTCTTTGCCCTCCATACGCGCCTTGCCCACCGCGCGCGCCGCCGGAACGGAACGCTCCGTGACAAGGTCCTGATACGACACGATCTCGGCCTTGATGAACCCTTTTTGAAAGTCGGTGTGGATCACACCGGCCGCCTCGGGTGCGGTGGCGCCCTTCCGGATCGTCCAGGCTCGTGACTCTTTCGGCCCGGCGGTCAGGAACGTCTGCAGGCCGAGTGTGTCGAATCCCACCCGTACGAGCTGCAGCAGGCCCGGCTCCTCCTGCCCGGTCGACTGCAGGAGCTCCAGCGCCTCGTCGTCGGGAAGCTCGATCAGCTCCGACTCGATCTTCGCGTCGAGGAAGATCGCCTCGGCGGGCGCGACCAGGCCCTGCAGCCGCGTGCGCAGCGCCTCGTCCGTCAGCTCGTCCTCATCGACGTTGAAGACGTAGAGGAACGGCTTGGCGGTCAGCAGGTGCAGCTCACGTAGGGCGTCGAGGTCGAGGCCGGAGGCGAAGAGCGTGGTGCCGTCGTTGAGCACCTTCTGCGCGGCCTGCGCCGCGGCGAGGACGGCGAGCTTCTCCTTGTCCTTCGTGACCCGCGACTCCTTCTCGAGGCGCGGCACGGCCTTCTCCAGGGTCTGGAGGTCGGCGAGGATGAGCTCCGTGTTGATGGTCTCGATGTCGCGCAGCGGCGCGACGTCGCCGTCGACGTGGGTGACGTCGGGATCGTCGAAGACGCGGATGACCTGGCAGATCGCGTCGGTCTCGCGGATGTTGGCGAGGAACTGGTTGCCCAGCCCCTGCCCCTCCGAGGCGCCCTTGACGATGCCCGCGATGTCGACGAACTGCATCGTCGCCGCCACGGTCTTCGCGGAGTCGTACAGCTCCGCGAGGTCGTCGAGGCGTGGGTCGGGCACCCCCACGACGCCGACGTTGGGCTCGATCGTGGCGAAGGGGTAGTTCGCCGCGAGAGCGGTGTTCTTGGTCAGCGCGTTGAACAGCGTCGACTTGCCGACATTGGGAAGCCCGACGATTCCGATGGACAAGCTCACAGACGGCGAGTCTAGGGCCTGTCTCGAAGTCCTCGTCCGTAGCGAGCGGTGTCCAGGTGGTGTCTCGCAAGGCGGACGAGGGAGTCGGCCTGGTTTTGGCCGGCGACTGAGGACAACGCGGCGAGGCGCCACCTGGACACCGCGCAGTAGGACAGCGGACTTCGAGACAGGCCCTTGTTGCCTCTGACGCCTGCCCGGTCATCCGCGAGCCCCGGCTCCGCCTGCCCTCCGCGCGTCGAGCCGACTTTGCGCGGTCGCTTTGTCACGATGCGGGGATGAGCCTTCTTCTCGGCCTGCTGATCGGCCTCGTCCTCGGTGTCATCGTCGGCGTCACCTGGGCCCGCGGGCGTACGGCGGCGATCACGGCGCGCGCCAGGGCGGCCGAGGAGAAGGTCGCGTACGTGGAGGAGCGGCTGTCGGAGCGCTTCCAGGCGCTCTCGGCGCAGGCGCTGGACGCCAGCAACCAGCGGTTCCTCGAGCTGGCGGGCACGCGCCTGGCGACGGCGAACGCCGAGGCCGCCGGCGAGCTGGACCGACGCATCGCCCCCATCAAGGAGACGCTCGGCAAGGTCGAGGAACAACTGCGCGAGGTGGAAACGGGGCGGCGTGAGTCGCACGCGATGCTCGCCAAGCAGGTGGAGTTCGTCCGCCAGAGCTCTGACCAGCTGCGCTCCGAGACGCACACGCTCGTACGTGCGCTGCAGCGGCCGGAGGCGCGCGGCCGGTGGGGCGAGCTGCAGCTGCGGCGTGTCGTGGAGATCTCCGGGATGACGCGGCACTGCGACTTCGACGAGCAGGCGACCGCCGAGGGCGGGCTACGCCCCGACATGGTCGTACGCCTCGCGGGCGGCAAGAACATCATCGTCGACTCCAAGGTGTCGCTCGCGGCGTACCTGGAGGCGGCCGGGACCGAGGAGCCGGAGGTGTGGCGGGCGCGGCTGGACGCGCACGCGCGTCACCTGCGTGACCACGTCGACCGGCTCGCGGCCAAGGCGTACTGGCAGTCGTTCAAGCCGGCGCCGGAGTTCGTGGTGCTGTTCGTGCCGGGCGAGGCGTTCCTCGCGCCCGCGCTGGACCGCGACCCGGGCCTCCTCGAACACGCCATGCGCCGCCGCGTCCACATCGCGACGCCCACGACGCTCATCACGATGCTGCGCACGGCCCAGTACGCCTGGCAGCAGGAGGCGCTGTCGGCGAACGCCCGCGCCGTCTTCGACCTGGGCCGTGACCTGTACGAGCGGCTCGGCACGATGGGCCGCCACGTCGACCAGCTCGGCAAGTCGCTCACCAACGCGGTCGTGTCCTACAACCGCACGGTCGGCTCGCTGGAGAGCCGCGTGCTCGTCACGGCGCGCAAGCTGAACGAGTTGGGGGTGACCGACGCCGAGCTCGACCCGCCCGCGCAGGTGGAGGAGCCGGCGCGTTCGCTGTCCGCGGCGGAGCTGGCCGACGACGCCGATGAGAGCCGCCAGATCCGCCTGCTCCCGTAACGCCGTGTCGCAAGACGTGGCGGCCCGTGTCGGGTTACCGTACGGTCAAGCACGCTCAACTCTGGGACGGCTGGTGGCAACGGACACGCGCGGGGGCCCGCAGACGGCTTCTTCTCCTCCCGCAGGAGAGACGACCCGGCATCAGGCGACCGGTTCGGGCGTCACGCTGACGGGCCGGGGCGGCATCGTCGTCGTCTTCGCCTTCACTCTGCTGGGCGCCCTGGCAGGCGGCCTGTTCGGCCTGCACGGCGCCCAGGGGTTCCTCTTCGTCGTGGGCTGCCTGCTCGCGGTGGTGACCATCCGCCGTACGGACCTGCTCACGCTGGTCGTCAGCCCGCCTTTGATCTTCTTCCTCGTGTCGGTGCTTTCGGCGGTCGCCGGGTCGTTCGGCGAGAAGTCGTTCCTGGTGAGCGTCCTGCTCACGGTGGTGACGACACTGACCGCGAGCATGCCGTGGCTGTTCGTCGGGGCGGTGCTCGTGGTCGTCGTGGCCGTGCCGCGCGGCCTGCCCACGGCGCTGCGCGAGCTGAGCGCCCGCGTCGCCGTCGACCACCCGTTCCGAGGCCGTACGTCGCTGCTCGGGCGTAAGAGCGCGGACGACGACCCGGTCCGGTGGGACGAGACGCCGAAGTCCGGCGGCAAGCACGCCGCGGACGACGGCGACTGATCCTTCTAGGGCTGTACGGCGCGCAGGTCGCGGCGGAGTTCGTGCGGCAGGGCGAAGATCATGCGCTCGCGCACCGACTCGACCTCCTCGACCGTGTCGAAGCCGTGTTCGGCGAGGCGGGCGATGACGCCGTCCACCAGCACCTCCGGGACGGAGGCGCCGCTGGTCACGCCGACCGTGGTGACGCCCTCGAACCAGGCGGGGTCCATGTGCTCGGCGTAGTCGACGAGGTAGGACGCGTCGGCGCCGTGGTTCTTGGCGACCTCGACGAGGCGCTTGGAGTTGGAGGAGTTCTCCGAGCCGACGACGATGACGAGCTGGGACTCGGCCGCGATCTCCTTGACGGCGACCTGGCGGTTCTGTGTGGCGTAGCAGATGTCGTCGGACGGCGGGTCGATCAGATTGGGGAAGCGGGCGCGGAGCGCGTCGACCGTGGCGGTGGTCTCGTCGACCGACAGCGTGGTCTGCGACAGCCAGACGACCTTCTCCGGGTCACGGACCGTGACGTTGGCCACATCGGCCGGGCCGTCGACGAGTTGGACGTGCTCGGGCGCCTCGCCACTCGTGCCGATGACCTCTTCGTGGCCTTCGTGTCCGATGAGGAGGATGTCGTAGTCGTCGGTCGCGAACCGCTTCGCCTCCTTGTGCACCTTCGTGACCAGCGGACATGTGGCGTCGATCGTACGGAGGCTGAGGCCGGCCGCCTCGTCGTGCACCACCGGGGCGACCCCGTGGGCGGAGAACACGACGATGGCGCCCTCGGGCACCTCGTCGGTCTCCTCGACGAAGACCGCCCCCTTTTCTTCGAGGGTCTTGACCACGTGGACATTGTGGACGATCTGCTTGCGCACGTAGATTGGCGCGCCATAACGCTCCAGTGCCAGCTCGACCGCTTGCACGGCACGATCAACGCCCGCGCAGTAGCCACGCGGCTTGGCCAGGAGAACGCGACGAGTCATACGCCCCATGTTAGGTGTGATCCGACGGCGTTCGTTTCGCCGGCGAAACCCTGCGACGGCGTGTGAACACCGAGGCACGCTGGGGCAGAGTGTTGAATGACAAGAACCGCACGGTACCGACCAGTCCTTACACCTGGGCTGGAGGGAGCTGGAACGAACGATGACACGATCGCCACGCCGCTTGAAAGAGCAAGTGAAGGACACCGTCAGCGAGCTCCCGATCTACGCGGCCCGGCTGGCGGTGATGGGCGTCGGGCGGGCGCTCATGCTCACCGACCGGGTCCGCAAGGACTACAAGGAGGCTCGCGAGACCGGGCTGGCGCCCGTCCTGGGCCGCCTGCGCGGCGACGCGGAGAACCTCACCGAGAACGTCGTGGGCAAGGTCGCCGGCCGCGTGTCGGGCAACGGCCAGGCCCCGGAGACGACGCGCACGGACACCGACTCGGAGATCTCCGTCGGCAAGCCGCCGACGAAGCCCGCCGCCGCTCCGGAGGCCAAGGCGGCGCCCGCCGCCCCCAAGGCACCGGCGCCCAAGCCCGCAGCGGCCAAGCCTGCCGCCAAGCCCGCTGAGACGAAGCCCACAGCCGCCAAGCCCTCGGCGGCGAAGGCCACGGCGACCTCGGCTTCCAAGCCCGCGGTCAAGCCCGCCGCCAAGCCCGCCGGGTCGAAGCCGGCCGCGAAGGCCACCGGCGCGACGCAGCGCGACGCCAAGGCGGTCACCGCCAAGGACCTGCCGGTGACCGGGTACGACGAGGCGACGCTCGCGTCCGTACGCGCGCGGCTGCGTGGCCTGGACGCCAAGCAGGTCGGCGAGCTGCGGGACTACGAGCGCGCGCATTCGGCGCGCGCCGACTTCCTGCGGATGTACGAGAACCGCATCGCCAAGCTCAAGAGCGGATCCTGAGCCCGCACGCCGTGACCGGAGACGACCGGTCACGGCGTGCGGATACGGCGTGCGGACACGCCTGAGGCGTGTCCCGGTGGACCCATCTCGTACTCCCGGTCGAAGCCGTCCGTGGCCAGGAGCAGCCCGCCGCGCGGGGCGGGCGGCCCGCCCGTCACCGGCCGACTCCCTCACGCGCCCTAGACGTGCGCGGGCCGGTAGGTCCGTAGCCAGTCGTTGAGGCTCACCGCGCGCTCCAGGGCGATGCGGTCCTGTTGCAGGCTCGTGTGGCCCATGGGCCGGTCGAGCGCCTCACGTACGGCCTTCATGTCGAGGTACGGCCGCACCGGCGCCGACGAGTCCGACGCGATCTCGGCGAGCCGCTCACGTACGGTCCGCTCGTAGCTCGGGTTCTGCGTGGAGGGGTACGGGCTCTTGCGGCGGAAGAGGATCGACCCGGGAAGCATGTCGGCGACCGCGCCGCGCAGCAGGCTCTTCTCCCGCCCGTCGTAGGTCTTGTACGACCAGGGCGTGTTGAAGACGTACTCCACGAGCCGGTGGTCGCAGAACGGCACCCGGACCTCCAGGCCGACGGCCATGCTCAGCCGGTCCTTGCGGTCGAGCAGCACACGCACCATGCGGGTGAGGTGCAGGTAGCAGATCTCCCGCATGCGGCGTTCCAGCGGGTCGGCGACCGGCAGGTGCGGCACCTCGGTGAGCGCCTCGCGGTACCTCCGGTCCAGGTACGCCTGGGAGTCCTGATCGAGGCCTTTGTCGAACAGCTCGCGGCGACTGCCGAACCCGGCGCGGGCCCACGGGAAGGCGGCCTCCTGCACCGCGGCGGGGTCGTGGAACCACCGGTAGCCGCCGAACACCTCGTCGGCCGACTCCCCCGACAGCGCGACGGTCGAGTGCTTCCTGATCTCGGCGAACAGCAGGTACAGCGAGGTGTCCATGTCACCCATGCTGGGAAAGTCGCGGGCGCGCAGCACGCTCTCCATGACCCGCGGCGATGCGAGCTGGTCGCTGCGCAGGACGACGTCGGTGTGGTTCGAGCCGACGTGCTTGGCGACGTCCTGGACGTACGGGCCGTCGGCGGTGTCGCGCAGGCCGTCGGGGACGAACCCGCCGGTCTCGTCGGTGAAGTCGACGGCGAAGGACCGTACGGAGTCGGCGCCGAGGGCACGGCCGGCCAGGGCGGTGAGCGCGCTGGAGTCGAGCCCTCCGGACAGCAGCGTGCACAGGGGGACGTCGGAGATGAGCTGGCGTTCGACGATGTCGTCGAGAAGCCCGCGTACGCGGCGCACCGTGGCGGGCACGTCGTCGGTGTGCGGCCGTGCGGTCAGCGCCCAGTAACGGCGGTCCGAGACGCCGTCGCGTGAGACGCGTACGACGTGGCCGGGCTCGACCTCGTACATGCCGCTGAAGATCGCGTGGCCGGGCGTCTTGGCGTTGGTGATCAGCTCGAACATGCCCTCGTCGTCGACGCGGGCGTCGAACAGCGGGTTCGCCAGGATCGCCTTGGGTTCGGAGCCGAACAGCACCCCGTGCGGGGTCGGCGCGTAGTAGAGCGGCTTGATGCCCATGCGGTCGCGGACCAGGAGGAGTTCCTCCGTACGGCGGTCCCAGATCGCGAACGCGAACATGCCGTTGAGCCACTCGGCGACGTCGGCTCCCCAGCGGAGGTAGGCGTGGAGGACGACTTCGGTGTCGCTGCGCGTGCGAAACAGGTGGCCGCACGACTCGAGGCGCCGGCGGAGCTCGCGGAAGTTGTAGGTCTCGCCGCTGTAGACCATGGTCGCGGGACCTTCGGTCATGGGCTGGACGCCGCCGTCGATGTCGATCACGGCCAGCCGCCGGTGCCCGAGGACGACGTGGGTGTCGGACCAGAGCCCCTCGTCATCCGGTCCGCGCAGCGCCATGGTCCGCGTCATGGCCAGCGCGGTCGCGCTCTCCTCCGTCAGGTCGCGCTCGTAGTCCACCCAGCCGGTGATGCCGCACACAGGATCATCCTCCGGTCCATGTCAGGAGTCGGCGAAGAGCTTCTCCAGCGCGGGCAGGGCGGCCTCGATGGCCTCACGCTCCGCATCGCTCAGGGCGTCCATCCGCCCAATGAGGAACTCGATCCGCTGCTCACGCCCGATGGCGAGCACCCTCCGGCCGACGGGTGTGAGCTCGGCGGTGACCACACGGGCGTCGTCGGCGTCGAACCCCCGGCGCACGAACCCGTCGCGCGTGAGCCGGCCGATCTGCCGGGTCATCGTCGGCAGGCGTACGCCGTGCTCGGCGGCGAGCTCGGTCATGCGTCGCGAGCCGCTCTCCAACGACCCCAGGACGGTGATCTGCTGGGTCGTGACGCACTGCCCGGCACCCGCGCGGCGGAGCATCAGCACCACGTCGCGAATCTGCCGGTTGAAACGCTCGGCGACCATGCGTGAATCGGACATATCATCCCCGATTTCACGGTAACAGGACCGCGCTTAGCTGGGCTAACTACGGAGTGTGAGCTTCCCCACACGCGAAGCCGGGCAGCAGGGCCGGCACCTCGGCCCGTCCAGCGGCCGTCACGGCCAGCACGCGGTCCGCGCCGGCCGCGGGCTGCGAGGGCGTCCAGGACGGCCTTGCCCAGCGCGCCGCCCAGGTGCGGCAGCCGGTGCGCTTTGTCCAGGCAGGCCGTGGCCGTCTTGCGGCGCGCGGGGCGGACGGCTTCCAGGTCGACACCGAGGTCGGCGAAGGCCGAGCGAGCGGTCCCCAGGACCAGCTCGTCGGCGCCGTCCAGCGGCCGCAGCGCGTCACGCTCGACGAGGGTGGCGTAGACCGCGACGCCGAGCAGGCCGGCGGCGTGGTCGTAGCAGGCGTGCGCGATGTCGTCGGCGACACGCGGGCGGCCGGTGGGCGGCCGTACGGTCGGCGGCGCTCGGCTGCCAGCGGGTCGTCCAGCACGTCGGCTACGCCTCAGGGGCCGGTCCGGGGACGCTCGTCCTGTCGGCGGACCGGCCCACGGTCCACCCGGCCGCCGTCGTCGGCAACGCCGTGACCTTCGCGGTCCTGGCCACCCTCACCGCCGCGCGCCCGCATCGGAACCGCATGCGTGGCCACGGCGCCCGTGCGGCCGGCTCACGGTGTCCGACCACCCGTACCTGAGCGTCATGGCGGCCTTTTCGGTGCTCTCGCTGTGCTGGGCCATGCTGTCCACCGGGCTGCCGATCTGGATCTCCCAACGCTGGTCCTCGGGACGTTCGGCGCGGGCGGCCGGCTGATCATGGCGGGCGGTTCGCTGCGGTCGCCGCGCCGGTCCTGGCCCTCGCGCGCCGGGCGCTCCGGCATGACGGATAGTGTTCGCGGCATGGCGCTGGAGACCTCACCGGAGTCACCGACCCCGGTACGCACCGTCCTGCAGCTCATCGGCGGCTGGATCGGCAAGCTCGGCCGGATCTGGGTGGAAGGCCAGATCACCGAGCTTAACCGCCGCGCCGGCACGGTCTACTTCACCCTCCGCGATCCGGTCGCCAACGTCTCGGTGCGGGTTGTTTGCCCGCGTGCGGTCTGCGACAACGCGGGGCCTGCGGTGATCGACGGAGCGCGCGTCGTCGTGCATGCCAAGCCGGACTTCTACATCAACCGTGGCTCGTTCGCGCTGTCCGCGCTGGAGATCCGGCCCGTCGGCGTCGGTGAGCTGCTGGCGAGGCTGGAGCGGCTGAAGCAGGTGCTGAAGTCCGAAGGGCTCTTCAACGCCGAGCGTAAGCGGCCGCTGCCGTTCCTGCCCGGCACGGTCGGGCTGATCTGCGGCCGTGACTCCGCCGCCGAACGTGACGTCCTGGAGAACTCCCGGCGCCGCTGGCCCGCCGTCCGCTTCAAGGTCGAGAACACCGCCGTGCAGGGCTCGTACGCGGTCTCGGAGGTCATGGACGCGCTGGACCGCCTCGACGCCGACCCCGACGTCGACGTGATCATTATCGCCCGCGGCGGCGGGTCGCTGGAGGACCTGCTGGCCTTCTCCGACGAGGCCCTCGTACGCGCGGTCTCGGCGGCGCGTACGCCGGTGGTCTCGGCGATCGGGCACGAGCAGGACACCCCGCTGCTCGACTACGTGGCCGACGTGCGCGCCTCGACGCCCACCGACGCGGCCAAGAAGACCGTGCCCGACGTCCGCGAGCAGCTCACGCTGGTCCGGCAGCTGCGCGACCGCGGACGCCGGGTCCTGGCCGGGCGGGTCGAACGCGAGGTGCAGTGGCTGTCGGGGATGCGCTCGCGCCCGGCGCTGGCCGATCCCGTACGGGAGATCGAGCGTCAGGCCGAGGCGGTCGGGACGCTCCGCGACCGCACGCGGCGCTGCCTGTCGGCCGCGATCGACCGGGCCGGCGACGACCTCGGCCACACGCGCGCGCGGCTCGTGACGCTCTCCCCCGCCGCGACGCTCGAACGCGGCTACGCCATCGTGCAGCACCCCGACGAGTCGGTCGTGCGCTCCGCCGCCGATGTGAAGAAGGACGACGAACTGCTGGTCAGGTTCTCCGACGGCCGGATCACGGTACGCGCCGACTCGGTGTGAGCGAACGGGCCGATCGCGCCTCGTGACCACTGTGACACGGATAGAGTCTTGTGGCCCGATACCGGTAGATATGCGATCGCCGGCTCGCGACCTCCGTGCCTAAGGATCACCCGTGGCCCAGCCTCCGCCGTACCAGCAGCAATATCCGGGTTCCGGTCAGCCTCACCAGCAGCCTTACCCGGGACAGCAGCAGTACCAGCAGCCGCATCCCGGCCAGCAGTACCAGCCTCCGCCGTACCAGCAGCCGGGCCACCAGCAGGCTCCTCAGGGCTACCAGCAGCCCCCGCAGGGTTATCAGCAGCAGCCGGGCCCGCAGGGTTATCAGCAGCAGCCGGGCCAGTATCCGCAGCAGCCCTACCAGGCGCACCACGCCGGTTACCAGCCGCACGAGCAGGGCGCCATCGCGTGCCGGGTCTGCGGGAGCGGTCCGGCGGCGAAGGCGACGTTCCGCGCGGTGGTCGGCGCCGTGGTCATGCACACGATGTGGACGTCGACCGGCCCGTACTGCCGGGACTGTGGCCTGCACACATTCCGCCGGCAGACGACCAAGACGCTCGCCGGCGGCTGGTGCAGCATCGGCGCGCTCATCCTCGCGCCGATCTTCCTGATCCTCAACTTCGCCGCCCGCGGCAAGGTCGCCGGCCTGCCCTCCCCGCAGCGCTACCAGGCGGGACAGGCTCCGGCCCCGCTGGATCCGGGCCCTCCGGTGTTCCAGCGCCCGGCCGCGTACGTCTACCCGATGATCATGTCCGTGCTGGTCGTCATCGTCGTGGTCGCGAACCTGACCAAGTGAGCGTCGGGTCCGGGTGATCGGCGAACCCGAGGCGGCGGTACAACGGCATCCCGTCCGGGCTGGCGTGCAGGTCCACTCGCCGCACCCCGCGTTCGCCGAACCAGACCAGCAGCTCTTCCATGACGGCGCGCGCATGCCCGTGTCCGCGGTACGCCGTGTCCGTGACCACCCCGAACACGTATCCCAGCACCCCGGAGGGGTTGTACGGGCTCGGTAAACGCCGGTCGATCACGCCGATGCCGCAGGCAGCCAGCCCGTGGTCCCCGTCGACGACCATGATCCGCATCTCATCGGAACGCAGCCGCTCCGCCGTCTCGGCGGCGCAGAGCTCCCGCCATTCCTCTCCCGGCGGCGGTCCCATGACCCGGGCGAGCTCCTCGAACATCAGCGCGCGGAGCCGTACGAGCTCGGGGACGTCGGCTTCGGCTGCGGCGCGGACGGTCGGCATGACGACGATCCTAGGGTTCGCACGCTCGCGCCCGCCGTGGCCGTAGGGTTGGGCCGTGGCCGAGGAGAAACCTGAGCTGTCCTATGAGCAGGCGCGGGACGAGCTGACCGATGTCGTACGGCGGCTGGAGGCGGGCGGGCTCACTCTCGAGGAGTCGCTCACGCTCTGGCAGCGGGGTGAGAAGCTCGCCGGGATCTGCGAGGAGTGGCTCGAAGGCGCCCGCGCGCGCCTGGCGGCGGCTATGGCCGAGCGCGCCGAGCCGCAGGCCGGGAACGCCGAGGACCCCGCGCCCTTCTAGGACCAAGGTCCTCGTCCGTAACGAGCGCCCTGGGGCCGAAGTCCGTGGGGAGCGCTGCTACGTGGGCGTCGGTGCGGGGCGAGGGTGGGCCTTGAGCGAGCCGGCCAGGATGTCCAGTTCGTCGTAGGACGCCGTTCCGCTGACGACGAGCGTGACCCCTGGCAGTGACCGGACCAGTGAGCGCTGGTTCTTGTCCTTGCGGAAGGTCTTGTTCCACGTCGCGCCGGCGATCTGGGTGGAGCCGTCGGGCCGTCCCTGGCTCGTCATGCGGTCGATGAACCCGCCGTCGCCGCCCGGGGTCTCGTTGCTCTGCTCCAGGGCGGCGTACTGCTTCTGCGGCGTGTAGAAGCCCAGGTGCCAGGCGACGGGGCCGCCCGGCTTGCCGGTCAGCCGCGAGCTGGTGGCGTACCACGTCGCCGGCAGCCCCTCGGGGGCCTGGACGGCGTACGGGGCGACGGCCTCCAGGCCGGACAGCTCGCCCTGGTACTGGACCGTGCGTACGGCGTTCTCATCGCGGTTCGGGGTGAGCAGGATCACCAGGCCGACGATCACCATGCAGGACAGCATCGCCACGGCGAACCCTGGCACGCCGGAGGTCAGCCGCCGGTAGACCGATGGGGAGACCACGATCGGCCCCTCAGCGGCGTCCGTACGCGGCTCCGTCACGGTGTCACCGGCCTCGGCCGGTGTCGAGTCAGGACCGTCGCTCACTCGGGCGCTCCATACCGGAGATGATCGTCAGGACGTCGTCGGCGAGCCGCCGCGACGCCTCCTCGTCCTCGGACAGCGAGACCTCCGAGACGGCGCCGGACATCGCGCCGGTCAGCACGACCACGAGGGCCTCGTCGACCTCGCCGTCGCCGACGTGGAAGAGGGCCGCGTTGCGCCGCGCCCAGGTACGGAGGCGGTCGCGCAGGACCCGGTCGAACCCGGGCGGGCCGTCGCCGGACAGGAACAGCCGGGACAGGTCGCGCTCGGCGAGGCAGCCGTCGAGGTAGGCACGCGCGCCCGCGATGAACAGGCGCATCGGGTCGGACTCGCCCTGGTCACGTGCCAGGTGGTTGGCCTCGCGGGTACGCTCCTGCTGGCGGGTCTGGAACTCCTCGAAGAGAGTGAGGTACAGATCGGCCTTGCCGCTGAAGTGGTGGTAGAGGCTGCCCACGCTCGCGCCGGCCTTCGCCACGATGTCGGTCACGGCCGCTTGGGCGAACCCCGCCACCGAGAAGACCTCTCGTGCCGCGCCCAGCAGGGCACCGCGTGTCGCGGCACCCCGGTCGGAAGTGCGCGGGAGGTGTTCGATGCTCACTGACGCGCTCCTAGCGGAGTCAGGGGCGCGCGCGGCACTGGCCGCGCGAACCGGGTGGCGCGTAGCTCCGAACGATTTGCCCGCTCACCGGTTCGCCGCTCGATTTCGCTGCTCATTACGGCCCTAGATTACGCCCTGTCTGCTCTGAAATACGATCGATGGAGAGCTACCAGGAAGGCATGCACCGCCATGACCGAAGAAACGACCGTATCGTCCCCACTTGAGACTGAAGTTGACGCCCCTGACCGTAACCTCGCGCTCGAACTGGTACGCGTGACCGAGGCGGCGGCCATGGCGGCGGCGCGCTGGGTCGGCCGGGGTGACAAGAACGGTGCCGACGGGGCCGCGGTGAACGCTATGCGACAGCTCATCAACACGGTGTCGATGAACGGCGTCGTGGTGATCGGTGAGGGCGAGAAGGACAAGGCCCCCATGTTGTTCAACGGTGAACAGGTCGGCGACGGCCGTGGCGCCGACTGCGACGTCGCGGTCGACCCGATCGACGGCACCCGCCTGGCGGCACTCGGCATGAACAACGCGATCGCGGTGATCGCGGTGAGCCCGCGGGGCACGATGTACGACCCGTCCGCCGTGTTCTACATGGAGAAACTCGCCACCGGCCCGGAGGCCGCCGACGTCGTCGACATCGAGGCCCCGGTCGGCGACAACATTCGCGCGGTGGCCAGGGCCAAGGGCTCCTCGCCCGAAGACGTCACGGTCGTCATCCTGGACCGGCCGCGGCACGAGCGGATCGTCAAGGAGGTCCGCGAGGCGGGGGCCCGGATCAAGTTCATCACCGACGGCGACGTCGCCGGCGCGATCATGGCCGCGCGGGAGAACACCGGCATCGACCTGCTGCTCGGCATCGGCGGCACCCCGGAGGGGATCATCGCGGCCTGCGCGCTCAAGTCGCTGGGCGGGGTCCTCCAGGGCAAGCTGTGGCCCCAGGACGACGCGGAACGGCAGCGTGCCATCGACGCCGGCCACGACCTGTCGAGGGTCCTGACCACCGACGACCTGGTCACCTCCGACGACGTGTTCTTCGCCGCGACCGGCATCACCGACGGCGAGATCGTCGGCGGCGTCCGCTACCGCAAGGGCATCGCGACCACGAACTCCCTGGTCATGCGCTCCCGGAGCGGCACGACACGCCGCATCGACAGTGAGCACCGGCTCGCCAAGCTCCGGGCGTACTCCGCGATCAACTTCGACACCGCGACCTAGACGAGTTCGTTTCTTCGCCGGGCTCCGGCGCGCCCGGAGCCCGGCGAAGAGCTACTTGATGCTGCCCGCGGTGAGGCCGCCGATGAGGTAGCGCTCGATGAAGACGAACAGGACGACGACCGGCACGATCGCGATCAAGGAGGTCGCGAAGAGATATTGCCAGTGTTCCTGGTACTGCGTCACGAACGACGGGATCGCCACGGTCAGCGGCTGCCGGTTCGGGGACGCCGTCACGGTGAGCGCCACGATGTACTCGTTCCACGCGCCGATGAACGTGTAGACGATAGCGGTGATGACGCCCGGCAGGGAGATCGGGAGGGTCACGCGGGTCATGGCCTTGACGCGGCCCGCGCCGTCGAGGAACGCAGCCTCCTCCAGCTCCTTGGGGATGCTGGAGAAGTAGCCGTGCAGGATCCACACGCAGAACGGCAGGTTGAACGCCGCGTTGACGAGGATCAGCGCGAGGAGGGTGTCGGTCAGGTTGAGCGCCACCATCTCCCGGTAGATGCCGATGACCAGTGCGGTCGGCGCGAACATCTGGGTGACCAGGATCAGGAGCAGGAACGCGTTGCGGCCGCGGAAGCGGTTGCGCGCGGTGTAGTACGCCGCGGGCAGCGCGCACAGCAGGGTCACCAGCGTGGCGGTGCCGGCGACGATCAGCGACACCTTCATGTTCTGCCAGATCGGCGCGGCCCGCCACACGTTGATGAAGTTGGACCAGTCCCAGTGCGAGGGGAGGTAGGTCGACTTCATCAGCTCGTGCTCGGGCTTCAGCGCCGTCAGGAGCATTTCGAGGTACGGCGCCACGAACGCGAGGCCGACCAGCCAGCCCACGCCCGTGAGGATCACCTTGCGGACGGACGGCGGCCTGCGCCGTGCCGTAACGGTCGCGGTCACGAGACCTCCTCCCGCCAGCGCGAGGCGCGCAGGTAGAGCAGCACCATTACGAGGATGAGCACGAAGTTGACGACCGCCATCGAGGCGGACTCACCGACGTTCTGGTCGAAGAACGCGATCTTGTACATGAACGTCGTGGTCGTGTCGGTCGCGTGTCCCGGGCCGCCCTGGGTCATCGCCCAGATGATCGGGAAGGAGTTGAAGACGTTGATCACATTGATGATCGACGCGATCAGGATGGCGGGCCGCAGCAGCGGAAGGGTGATCCGGAAGTAGGTGCGGAAGGTGCCCGCGCCGTCGACGCGCGCCGCTTCGTACACCTCGCCCGGGATCGTCTGCAGGCCGGCGAGCATCACGAACGAGGCGAACGGCAGCGAGACGAAGACCGCCACCCACATCATCCAGAGCATCGCCTGGTCCGGGTGGGCCAGCCAGTTCACCGGCTTGTCCAGGACGCCGACGTCGATCAGGATCCGATTGACGATGCCGAAGTAGTTGTCGAGCATCCACTTCCAGACCAGCGCGGTCATCAGAACCGACGCGGCCCAGGGGACGATCACGGCCCAGCGCACCACGCGCCGGCCGGGGAACTTCGCGTTGAGGAGTTGCGCCAGCGCCAGGGAGAGCAGCATCGTCACGACGACGACCCCGGCGACCCAGAGCACGGTGCGCACGAGGACGTGCACGAGATCGTCCTCGCCGAACAGGTCGGAGTAGTTGCGGCCGCCGCTGGAGCCGAGCGTCACACCGGACGAGCTGATCTTCTCCAGCGAGGTGCGGACCATTTCCACGACCGGCCACAGCACGACCACGGAGATGAGCGCGATCGCGGGGCCGATCCACAGCAGCGGTGTCAGCGCCTCGCGGACACGTTTGCCGTGCCCGACGCGTGGTGCCGGGGCCTTTCGGGCCCCGGCACCACGCGCGCTGGTATTGGCGTCCGCCACGTCAGCCGTTCTTCTCGGCCGTCTTCTGGATGGCGTCGAGAACCTTCTTCGGGTCGGCGCTCGCGACCGAGGTTCCCATGCTCTGCTTCACCGCACCGGCCACCGCGGACCAGGCCGGGTTGCTCGTCGGAGCGAACTTCGCGGTCGGCAGCGCGTCGACGAACTGCTTGTAGTACGGGTCGCTGCTGAGCGCGTTGCCGGCCGACTTGGTGACCGGCAGGAAGTTCTCCAGCTTGAGGAACTTCGCGGTGTTCTGCTGCTGGTAGAAGAAGCTCAGGAACTTCGAGATGGCTTCCTTGTTCTTCCCGCCGTTCTTGAACCCGGCGAGGATGTCGACGACACCCAGCGTGTTGTGGACCGAGCCGTCCTTGCTGGGCAGCGGCGCGATGCCGTAGTTGAGGTTCTTGTTCACCGGGTCGATGAAGCCGGCGCGCGTGAACGGGCCGTTGATTCCCATGCCGACCTTGCCCTGGGCGAACTGGTTGAAGACCGTCTTACGGTCGGTCGTCTCCGGGTTCGGCTGGGTGAGGCCGGACTTGTTCAGGTCGCGCAGGAAGTTCAGCGTGTCGACGTTGGCGGGCTGGTTGATCGCCCACTTGCCCGAGCCGTCGACCCAGCCGCCGTTGTTGTTCATCGCCCAGGAGTAGAACTCCGCCTGGGACTCCTCGGGGCCGAGCGGCAGGCCGTACCCGACCGCGCCCTTCGCCTTGATCTTCTGCGCGTCGGACTTGACCTCGGCCCAGGTCTTCGGAGGGTCGGTGATCCCGGCCTTCTTGAAGAGGTCCTTGTTGAAGAAGAGGAGCCGCGCGCTGGAGATGAAGGGCAGCGCGTACTGCTCGCCGTTGTACTTCGTCTGGTCGACGAAGGTCGGCGTGAAGTCGCTCAGCACCTGCGGGGACACGATGTCGGACGCCTTGTAGATCAGGCCGTCGCGCGCGAAGTCCGAGAAGGAGTTGTAGTTGAGGATGTCCGGAGTCTGCTTCGTCTGGACGTAGGTCTTGACCTTGGCGTCCATCTGGGTCCAGTCGACCATCTCAAGGTTGACCTTGTAGCCCTTGTTCTGGGCTTCGTAGTCCTTGATGAGGCTGTCCCAGTACGACTTGGTGTTGTCGTCGTAGATCGCGGCGACGAACTTGATCGTCTTGCTGTCGCCGCTTCCGCCGGACGAGCTGCCCTTGCTACATCCGGCCATGCCGAGGGTCACCGTCAGACCCACGGCGATGGCGCCGGTGAGATGCCGTTTCACCTGTCCCCGCCTTCTCCTGTGTTGGACTTCGGGGCGCGCGGGTGCGCGCGACGTTTCACACGCATGAAAGGTTGTGCACGATTCGGCTACTCAACGAGCAGATTCGCGCATGGCACTGAACGATAGGAGCTGGTCCGTACCAGTTCAAGAGGATGTGCCGCGCAGAGTCTTAACCGTTATTGAAACAACCGCGTGACCTGCTGGTCCTGGCCGGTGATCTCACTCATGAGCCGGTACGGCGGGAGCCGCCGCGTGGCCGCCGCCAGCGGCGTGGCCGTTTCGGCGTACGCGCCCCGACCGAGCCGAGGACGAAGGTGCCCCTCACCTCGATGACCGGCGCGTCCGGCCCTTGCGGCGACTGTACCCGCAGGTCACGGGAGCTGAGGAGCGTACGCCCGCTGAACTCCACGCGGACGCCGTCGGGCACGAGGAGCCGCAGACGGCCGCCGAGGACGTTCGCGTTGATCACGATGTGCCGGCGCTGGAGGAGGGCCTCCCGCAGGTCGATCTCCACGGTGCCGAACAGCGCGGCGACCGGGAACCGGCCGGGCACGACCCACCGGCCGCCGTGCCGCACGGTGGCGAAGAGCGCGTGGAACCGTTCGGCGTCGAGGCGGATGGGCTGCTGGTCTGCGGGGATCAGGTCGGCGGTCACCCCGGTCAGTTCGCCGAGCGTACGCGCGGCGTAGGCGCGCTCGATGCGCTCGGCGTGCTCGTCCAGGGAGATCCGGCCGTCGACGTGAGCGTCGCCCAGCAGCGCGACGACGCGCTCGCGGTCCGCGTCAGAGGCACGCATCTCCCTAGGGGAGACATGCTCTTTGCCCGGTTTCCACGGAAGGTCCACGCCACGACGATATTGGTTGGCGCGGTGTCGTAGGTCATCTCTACCGTGAGTCTTATGGCAATCGAGCTGCGTGACGTCGTCAAGCGATATATCGACGCGGACGGCACTCGGATCGCGGCGGTCGACGGCCTGTCCCTCGACGTGCCGGACGGCGTCTGCATGGGGCTCCTCGGGCCGAACGGCGCGGGCAAGTCCACGACGATGCGCCTGCTCACCGCCCAGTCACGCGCCGACGAGGGCACGATCACCGTGCTCGGCCACTCGATTCCTCGCGAGGCCAAGCAGGCGCGTGCGCTGATGGGCGTGGTGCCACAGATCGACAACCTCGACGAAGAGCTGACCGTCCGGCAGAACCTCGAGGTCTTCGCGCGGCTCTACCGCGTGCCGCGGGCGCGGTTGGGCGAGGCCGTCGACCGCGCCCTGGAGATCGCCCAGCTCACCGGACGCGCCGGGGCCCGCGCGGTCAAGCTGTCGGGTGGCATGCGCCGTCGGCTGCTGGTCGCGCGCGGGCTCGTGCACTCGCCGCGGCTGGTCCTGCTCGACGAGCCCACCGTCGGGCTTGATCCGCAGGTGCGCGCCGAGCTGTGGGGCCTCATCGCCGCGCTGCGGGCGGCGGGCGTGACGATCCTGATGAGCACCCACTACATCGAGGAGGCCGAGCGCCTCGCCGACACGTGCGCGCTGATGTCGCGCGGCCGGGTGATCGCCAGCGGCACGCCCGCGCGGCTGATCTCCGATCACGCGGGCGACCGGGTCGAGGAGCACGAAGGGTCGCCCGACCGGCTCACCGAGATCGAGGCGCTGGCCCGCGGCGCGGGCCTGCCCACCCGGCGCACCGGCCCGACCGTGTCGGTCCTGCGCGCCGAGGAGATCCCGCCGTCGCTCGCCGACACGCTGTCGGGCGCGAACGGCCACCGCGTCGTCCACCGGGCCGCCAACCTCGAGGACGTCTTCGTCGTCCTGACCGGAGAGACCGTTGAGTGACACCAGGCTGAGAACCTTCGAGTGGGCGCCGGTCCGCGGGGTGTGGCGGCGCGAGCTGGCCCTCTTCAGTCGCTACTGGACGTCGACGTCGTTCGCGTCGCTCGTCGAGCCGACGATCTACCTGCTGGCGTTCGGGTTCGGGTTCGGCTCGCTCCTGGGCCACGTGGCCGGCTACCGCTACGTCGACTTCGTCGGCACGGGCGTGGTCGCCACGGCGGTGCTGTTCACCTCGGCGTTCCCGGGGATGTTCAACACCTACATCCGGCGCACCTACCAGCACTCCTACGACGCGGTCCTGGCCGCGCCGGTGGACGTGCACGAGGTGGTCGCGGGCGAGACGTCGTGGATCGCGGTCAAGAGCGGGATCTTCTCGTGCGCGCCGATACTCGTGGCGCTGGCGTTCGGCCTGCGTCCCGGCCCGTGGGTGTTCACGCTGCCGATCATCACCACCCTGACGGCGGCCGGTTTCGCGCTGTTCGGGGTGTGGGCGTCCACGGTGGTCCCGTCGATCAACAGCTTCGACTACGTGATCAGCGGCATCCTCGCTCCGCTGTTCCTGGTCGCCGGCACGTTCTTCCCGGTGTCCGGCCTGCCGGGCTGGGCGCGTACGGTCGCGCACCTGAACCCGCTCTACCACTGCGTCGAGCTGGTGCGCCACATCGTCTTCGGCCCCCGCCCGCTCGCCGATCTCGGCCATCTGGGGGCGCTGGCCTTGTTCGTCGCCCTCATGTGGACCCTCGCGCTGCGGGGCATGCGGAAGCGCCTGATCGACTGACCGTATTGACCCGGAGTGGCCGAGATATCTAGCCTGTCGCGAACCTCTTTCATGTTCCGGAGGACGACGTGGCGGCAGAGATCGATCAACGGATCCGGCGAGGCCGCCGCTCGGCGTACGCCGCGTTCGGCGTGCAGGGGCTGTGCTTCGCGGCCCTGGTGACCCGGATCCCGGAGGTCCAGAAGGCGCATCACCTCACCGACGCCCGGCTGGCCCTGGTCCTGCTGGCGGTGCCCGTGGTCGCCGGGGTCGGCAGTGTCCTCGCCGCATACGTCATGCCGAGGTACGGCAGCGCGGTCGTGCTGCGGGTTTCCCAGCCGCTCGTGCTCCTCGCGATCGCCGCGATCGGCGTGGCCCCCGATGACCTGGCGCTGTACATGACGACGGCGCTGTTCGGCCTGTTCGTCGGCGCGGTCGACGCGTCGATGAACACCCAGGCCGTCACCGCCGAGACCTTGTACGCCAAGAGCCTGCTCACCGGGTTCCATGCGGTGTGGAGCGCGGCGGGCATCGTCGCCGGGCTGTGGATCGCCCTCGCCAACCGGATCGACCTGAGCCTCGGGGCCGGCTTCGCGATCCCGGCGTTCCTCGGACTGGCCGTGTCGCTGTGGTCCGGGCGGCGGCTGTACGGCAAGGCGCTGGAGGTGACCGGGCCGAGCGAGGAGCAGCTCAAGGCCGCCGCCAAGCGGGTGCCGTGGAAACCGATCATCGTCATCGGCGTGGCCGTGACCTGCATGTACATCGCCGACTCGGCCACGTCGAGCTACAGCGCCAAGTACCTGAAGGACGACCTGCACGCCTCGGGCGCCATCGCCCCGCTGGCGTACGTGGGCTACCAGGTCTTCATGATGCTGAGCCGTACGGGCGCCGACCTCGTCGTACGCGCCTACGGGGCGGCCAGAGTCGTGGCCGTCGGCTCGGTCGTCGGCGGGCTCGGGCTGCTCTGCGCCGCCGCGGCCCCGGACGCGGCCGTCGCCATCGCCGGGTTCTCGGTGGCCGGCCTGGGCCTGGCCGTGGTGGTGCCGACGTCGTTCTCCGCGGCCGGCAGGCTCGACCCGACCGGACTGGGCATCGCCGTCGCGCGGGTCAACGTCTTCAACTATCTGGGGTTCGTGCTCGGCGCGGTCGTCGCCGGCGCCGCCGCCTCGAACCTGTGGATCGCCTACGCCGTGGGGGCCGCGCTGACGCTGGTGATCCTGGTGTCGGCCAAGGGCTTCGAGCCCGAGCCCGACGCCGGGACAGGGACCGGGGCCGGGACGGCCGTCGCCGAACGTCCGATCGCCTGACCCGGCGCCGGGCTCAGTGCCGGGAGCCTTCTTCCGCCTCGAGGCGCGTCATCGCCTCTTCGCCCGCGCGCTCGGCCTCTTCCGGGGTCAGCTCCGTGAGCGCGATGCGCAGCGCGACCTCGGCGGCGTCCGCCGCGGCTCTCGCCGTGATCGCGTGAGTGTGGGCACGCTCGATGTCGCCGAGGCCGATGCAGTCGAAGGCGACCTGCGTGTCGTGGGCGGCCAGTTCGAGTTGGCGCGCGGCTTCGTCAAGGCTCATGTTCGTCTCCCATCGTCGTGGGCCGGTACTACCCTGGATCCGCTCGGTCACACGGAGTCAGCCGAGCGATGCGGTGCCGGTGAAGGCGTCGCCCGCGCCGAGGCGCAGGGTGCCGTCGGGCCCGGGACCACCGCTGACGAGGAAGGACGTGCCGGCGTAGATCGGACGTCGTGCGCGGTAGGTGTAGTCGCGGACCACCCGGTCGGCGGCGAAGCGCCGAGGCAGCTCCAGCAGGCTGAGGGCCAGCAGCGGCCCGTGCACGAGCAGCCCAGGATAGCCCTCGACGCTCGTCGCATATGACTGATCGTAGTGGATCCGATGCGCGTTGGATGTGAGGGCGCTGAACCGGAAGAGCATCACCGGGCCTGGTGTCAGCTCGAACCTCCAGGGACCGTCCGGCCCCTCCCCCGCGCCTTCGCCGGGCGCGGGCGGCGACGGGGAGTCGCGGTAGACCAGGTCCTGTTCCTCCTCGACGCGCACCTGTCCGCCGACGGAGAAGACGCTGCGCACCGTCACGAGCAGCAGCCAGCCGGACCCGCCGTGGCGCACCCGTACGCGCGTCACTCCGGCCCGCCGGGTGACGGCGTCGCCGCGGCGGAGCGGCGCGTGGAAGGTGAGACGGCCGCCGCCGAACATCCGGCGCCGGCCGGGCAGCGGAGGCAGGAAGGCACCGGCGCGCGGGTGACCGTCCGGCCCCAGCTCGGACTGGGCCGGGAACTCCGCGAAGTAGAGCCAATGCCACAGCGGCGGCAGCGGGTCGCCCTCGCGTGGCGCGGGGTCCGGCCGGTCGAACAGCCCGGCCAGCGCGGCGACCGGCGCGTGGGTCATGACGTCGTCGGACACGATCTCCGGCGGCGCCCACTCACGTGCGACGGCCGCGAAGTGCGATGGCGGGACGTCCGGTTGATCACTCACGCGTATAAAAGTACTCGGGAGGTCCGATGCTGAACGCTGAGGAACGCGCGATCGTCGAGGTCGTCGCGGACTTCGTCGACCGGGAGGTACGCCCGGCGGCGCGCGAGCTGGAACACGACGGCGCCTACCCGGGGCGGCTCATCGAGCGGATGATGGAGCTGGGCGTCTTCGGGCTCACGGTGCCCGAGCCGTACGGCGAGGTCGCGGTCTCCAAGCGCTGTTACGCGCTGGTCACCGAGGAGCTGGCGCGCGGCTGGATGAGCCTGGCCGGCGCGGTCGGCGGCCACTCGGTCGTGGCGTACCTGCTGGGTGTCTTCGGGACCGACGAGCAGAAGAGCCGCTACCTGCCTCGCATGGCCACCGGCGAACTGCGGGCGACGATGGCGCTGACGGAGCCGTCCGGCGGCTCGGACCTGCAGGCGATCAGCACGACGGCACGGCGCGAGGGCGACCGCTACGTCGTCGACGGCGCCAAGATGTGGATCACGAACGCGCGTCACGCCGGGGTGATCGCGCTGCTGTGCAAGACCGATCCCGGCGCCGAGCCACGTCACCGGGGCATCAGCATCCTGCTCGTCGAGCCGGGCGACGGCATGACCGTCTCCCGCGACCTGCCCAAGCTCGGCTACAAGGGCGTGGAGAGCTGCGAGCTCGCCTTCGACGGCCTGGAGGCGCCGGCCGGCGCGGTGCTCGGCGGCGAGGAGGGCCGCGGGTTCGCCCAGATGATGCGCGGTCTGGAGGTCGGCCGGATCCAGGTGGCGGCGCGCGCCCTCGGCGTGGGCCGCGCGGCGCTGGAGGACTCCCTGCGCTACTCCCAGGAGCGCGAGGCGTTCGGCAAGCCGATCTGGCGGCATCAGTCCATCGGCAACTACCTGGCCGACATGGCGACCGAGCTGCGGGCCGCGCGGTTGCTCACGCTCGACGCGGCGGACCTCCTGGACACGGGCGGACGCTGCGACATGGAGGCCGGCATGGCCAAGCTGTACGCCTCGGAGGCGGCCATGCGGATCGCCCTCAACGCGGTGCGCATCCACGGCGCGGCCGGTTACTCGACCGAGTTCGACGTGGAGCGCTACTTCCGCGACGCTCCCCTGATGATCGTCGGTGAGGGCACCAACGAGATCCAGCGCAACGTGATCGTCAAGCAGCTCATCGACCGCCACCCGCTCCGCTGAGGTCCCCGGACGAGGTCGCGAACGTGCCGATCCGCCGCATCGTGTGCCAGCGCAGCCGCGCGCCGAGGACGACGGTGATCAGTGACTGCATGACGACCATGTACAGCAGTTGCCGGTAGACGAACTGCTGGAGCGGAAGCGTCCAGATGACCCAGGTCGACTCGCCGTCCATCCACAGCGCGGACCGGCCGGCGACGACCTGCACGGCCGAGAACGCGAGCCACATCAAGATCACGTCACGCGCGTTGAGCGCGAAGATCCCGTACAGGGTGAGGATGTCGACCGCCGGGGCGCACAGCGGCAGGATCACGTGGTAGACGGCGAGGTAGGGCAGGCCGCGGCGGCCGAAGCGGCCGCTCGGGCCGCGTTCGATCACGGCGCGCCGGTGCTTCCACATCGCCTGCATCGTGCCGTAGCACCAGCGGTATCGCTGCCGCCAGTACTGCCGCAGCGTCGAGGGCGCCTCGGTCCAGGCCACGGCGGTCTCCTCGTACACGACCCGCCAGCCGGCCCGGCAGAGGGCCATCGTGAGGTCGGTGTCCTCGGCGAGGGTGTCGTCGCTCAGACCCCCGACCTCCTCGATCGCCTGGCGCCGGAACGCCCCGATCGCGCCCGGCACGGTCGGCATGCACCGCAGGACGTCGAACATGCGCCGGTCGAGGTTGAACCCCATGACGTACTCGACGTGCTGCCAGCGGCCGAGGATGCCCTTGCGGTTGGCGACCTTGGTGTTGCCGCTCACGGCGCCGACCCGTGCCTTGAACAGGGGTGCGACCAGCTTCCCGACGGTGTCGGACCGGAACACGGTGTCGCCGTCGACCAGCACGAGGACCTCGTAGCTCGCCTCCGCCATGCCGGTGTTGAGCGCCGCGGGCTTGCCGCCGTTCGGCCGGCGGATGAGCCGTACCTCGGGCAGGTCGAGCGCCTCGACGACGTCGGCGGTGCCGTCGGTCGAGCCGTCGTCGACCACGATGATCTCGAGCTCTCCGTTGTAGCGCGAGGCGGCCAGCGACCGTACGGTCGCCTCGATCCCCGCCTCCTCGTTGTAGGCGGGAACGATCACCGACACCGACGGCCGGGTGAGCCCGGCGGGCTGGAACCACACCCGTACGCGTGCGCGCTCGCGCCGCCGTTTCCGTCGCCGCTCGCGCCACAGCCGGAAGATGTGCAGGCGGGCGAAGAACAGCAGGACCAGTACCCGGGCGGTCGTGAAGATCCCGGCGACGCCGAACAGGATCGTGAGCCCGTGCGTGAGCCAGCCCGCGCCGAGCTGCGCGAACGCCACCGCCTTCCCGGTCACCTGCGCGGAGGCGGACGCCGGAACGGTCGCGGGCGGCATGCGCAGCGCGTCCGACACCGTCGTGACGCGGTAGCCATCGCGCGAGAGGCGCGTCAGCAGCAGGTCGACGGCCTCCGTCGTCGCGCGCCGGTCACCGCCGATGCTGGGCAGCCGTACGACCGCGCCCTGCCCGTTCGACGGTGTGACCGCGTCGGCGATCGCCTTCGCGGTCGGCTTGGCCGCGGCCTGGCCGTCGAGATCGGCGAACACGAGGAGGTTGCCGCGCTTGCCGGCCTCCTTGACGGCGTGCTGCCGCCCTCCGTACAGCTCGTCCGGCTTGGAGACGTACGGGAGGTGGACGAGGCGGGTGTGCACCCCGGCGACGCCGGCGAGCGCCTGCTGGGTCAGGTCGAGTTCGAGGTCGCCGCGCCAGGACGGCATCGCCCCCAGGTCGCCCTTCTGCGAGTAGCCGTTGGAGCCCAGTTCGTGCCCGTCACGAACGATGCGCCGGGTGAGGCCGGGATGGGCGGCCGCGCGGGCGCCGACGGCGAAGAACGTCGCCTTCACGTGGTGGCGGCGCAGCACGTCGAGCAGGCCGGGTGTCCAGTGGGGGTCGGGCCCGCCGTCGAACGTCAGCGCCACCGTACGCGCCGGGACACGGGCGCTGCCCGGGTGCGGGCCGGACGGGTCGAGCACGGGTCCGCTCCGCGCCACGGCCGCCGGCGGACGCCCGTCCTCCGGGTGCTCCACGGCCTTGGTTCCCTCACTGAAGGCCTGGAGCGACAGGGCGCAGAATCCGGCGATGGCGAACAGCAGCAGCATCAGCCAGTGGTTCCGCGGATCCCGCGGGCGCCCCTGCGCACTCTTCACGGGCGGGTCCGGTGGTGCGGCGGCGTGAAGGCGTGCCGGTGCCTACGGTGTGGAGGCGTCTTGCGGGGCGCGTGGGTGACCGTCTCGCGGGGCAGATCCGCGCGCGGCACGTCGACCTGCGTGATCAGCGCGATGCCGACGACGACGAGGAACGCGGCGAGCGCGCCCGCGACGGCAATGCCCGACCAGCGAAGGGCCAGCCTGCGCCGGCCGGAACCGTCGACGAACACCGGGCTCGAATCCATGCGGACCGAGTTTACGGATTGTTTTGTGGCGTTTGACCGACCTTTGCTCGCAGTCAAGACCAAGTCGAGTGGTGCCGGGCACGCTCAGGAGGGCACGGGCCGGTCGTCCCGCAGGGCGGTGAACAAGGCGGCGGCGCGCGGGGCGTCCCACGTGACGTAGTCGCCGACGCCGGCCTTCGTGCCGGTTCCCTTCAGCGGGACGGTGGTCGTACGGCCCTTGGCCGCGGCGATGCGGCGCATGACCCAGCCGAAGCTCGCCAGGTCCCAGAGGTGGTCGCCGTCCGCGACGGAGACGGCCGCCGCGGCGCGCTGGACGAACGGCACGATCCGCAGCGGGTCGGCCAGCACTCCCGCGCTCGTCACGCGGTGGACGAGGGCGGCGAGGAACTCCTGCTGGTGCTTGACCCGGTCGAGGTCGCCGCCGGCGAAGGCGTGCCGTGAACGCACGTACCCGAGCGCCGTACGCCCGTCGAGCCGGCGGCACCCCGCCTTGAGGTCGATGCCGGCCTTCTTGTCGCGTACGGGCGCCTCGATGCACATCCGCACCCCGCCGACGGCGTCGACCATGCCGACGAACCCGCCGAACCCGATCTCGGCGTAGTGGTCGATGCGGAGCCCGGAGGAGCGTTCGATCGTCTCGGTGAGCAGCTTCGGGCCGCCGGTGGCGAACGCGGCGTTGAGCTTGTTGGCGCCGTGGCCGGGGATCGGGAGGTAGGAGTCGCGCGGCAGGCTGACCAGCGTCGTGTCGTGGTCGCCGATGTGCAGCAGCATCATCGAGTCGGTGCGCTTACCGACGCCGCCGCCGGTGTGGTACTTCCGCTGCTGCGCCTTGGACAGCCCGTCGCGGCTGTCGGAGCCGACGATGAGCCAGTTGGTCCCGCGCCCGCCGGCGGACGCCTCGTGGCCCGCCCGCTCGCCGCCGAAGACCGTCTCGCGGTGGAGCCGGATGTCGAGGTAGACGCAGAACGCCGCCAGCAGCACGACCGGGGCGAGGAGGAGGGCGAGTAGGCGCCGCCACCAGTGCCGCCGCCGTCGTATCGGGGTTTCGTCGAGGTAGGGCGGCCGTGGTCTCATCGATGGTTCGGCCCCGTGGCCACCCTCGCGTGATCGGCCCATGCCGATCCATACTCCCAAAAACCCGGCCGCCCCCGGTAATGGAGCGCCCTACGGCCAGGTCAGCAGCCCTTTTCCCGTAGGGATTCCCCCAGCTTCTCGACGGCCTCCGCCGCCTCGGCGGAGCTCAGCACCGCGGGCTGCCGTAACCCGGCGGCGATGACGTGACCGTTCGCGTGGACGACGGCGGTGACGGGCTGGGCCCAGACGACGGGGGCCGCCGCGAGGGCGACGCCGGCGGCCAGGGTCAGGGCTGCGGCGCGGTGTGGTGAACGGTGGAAGGGCATGTCACTCCTCTGGGTCGAGTACGGCCCCAGCCTCGCGCCGCCGCCGCTCCGCACTCCAGTGACCCGGAGTAGGCGGTCGGATACTCAGGGCCTCATTTCCCTATCGCGCGGGCGAGGAGGCCGACGGCCTCGGCCAGACGGCGTTCGGGGAGGCGCGCGTAGCCCGCCACGAACGCCGGCGGGCCCGGTCGGCGTACGCGCATCGGGGCGACGCCATCGACGGCCACGCCGAGCGCGGCGGCGCGTGCGACCACCGACGCCTCGTCGCACGTCTCCGGGAGCTCCACGAAGACGTGCAGGCCCGCGGAGACCCCGAGGACGCGCACCTGTGGCAGGTGGTCCTCCAGGGCCGAGACGAAGGCGTCGCGGCGGTCGCGGTAGCGGCGCCGCGTCACCCGCAGGTGCCGCGAGTACGCGCCGTTCGCCACCAGCCGGGCGAGAACGTACTGGTCGAGGACCGGCGACCCCAGGTCCTGCAGGGCGCGCGCGGCCCGCAGGCGTACGGCGAGCCATGGCGGCGCGACGGCCCAGCCGAGCCGCAGCGCCGGGGACAGCGCCTTGCTCACCGAACCGGCGAGCACGACGCGCTCGGGCGCGAGGCCCTGGAGGCAGCCGACCGGCTCGCGGTCGTAGCGGAAGTCGCCGTCGTAGTCGTCCTCGATGATCACCGCGTCGAGGTCGCGCGCCCAGGCGATGAGCGCGGCACGGCGCGACGGCGAGAGCACCACACCGGTGGGGAACTGGTGGGCCGGTGTGACCAGCACGGCACGCGCCCCCGTACGTGCGAGGGCGGCGACGTCGATGCCCTCCTCATCGACGGGCACGCCGATCAGCTCGGCCCCGGTCGCACGGATCATCGGCAGCTGGTGGGGGCTCACGGGATCCTCGACGGCGAGGAACCGGTGGCCCTCCTCGACGAGGACGCCCGGGAGGGTCGCCAGCATCTGGGCCACCCCGGCGGTCACCACGACCGTGTCCGGCGTCGTCACGGCGGCGCGCACGCGGGCCAGGTGCTCGGCGAGCACGGCGCGCAGCTCGGGGACTCCGGCGGGGTCGGGATAGTCGAACGCGGCGTGCGGCAGGTCGCGCAGCACCTCGCGGAGCGTCGCACCCCAGCGCTCGCGCGGGAACGACCCGAGGTCCGGCTTGCCCGGCCGCAGGTCGTAGGCGATCCCCGGCACGGAGGCCGGCCCGGCCTCGGTGCCGGCCGCGAGCCGCAGGGCCCGCCGGTGCGCCTCGCCGCGCGGCACGGACGGCGGCGGCTCGGGCGGCAGCGAGGCGACGCGTGTGCCGTCGCCCTGCCGCGACACCACGAACCCCTCGGCGACGAGCTGCTCGTACGCGGTGACGGCGACGCCGCGCGACACCGCGAGCGCGTCGGCGAGATCGCGGGTGGACGGCAGCCGCGAACCGGGCGCGAGCCGCCCGTCGCGTACGGCGCCGCGCAGCGCGGCGGCGAGCTGGACGGCCAGGTGCCCGGCGGAGCGGTCGAGCGTCAGGTGCAGCTCCACGGAGCCACGAAAACAGCCCCCGGCCCTCCTGGGCAAGGAGGGCCGGGGGCGTGTTTCACGCATCTCGGCTAGGCGCCGCTCTGACCGGATTCCTCTTCGGTCACGGCGACCTCTACGCACTGGTTGCCGTTGGCATTGCTTCGTGACGATTTCCGCCAGCTAGAATCTGCCACTCTTCAATCACCTTTTCTATCAGTTCCAGGGAGTCCTTAGGCGGCAATGCCGCCTCTCGAACGTCTTCCCAAATCTTGCCGACTTCTACTACTTCGCCATTCACCTCGACGACACGGCCACTTAGAGCGTCATCCACATTTGTTATCTTCACGCCGTCGAGTTCGGCGATCATGAACGGCAAAGTCGAGTAGTACTCTGTGCCGGATGGCACGACTTTGATCACGACGTTGGGCAGTTTCGTGCACTCACGGAGATGTATTAACTGCTCCACCATCACTTCTGGCCCGCCAGTGGGACGCCGTAGAATGTATTCGTCAATCACGAAGATGCACATTGGCGGGTTTTCATCGTTAAGAATTCGCTGCCGGTCCATCCTTCGCTGGATGCGCTCCTCGACGTCCAGTGCAGAGTGTCGCGCAAACCGCATGACGGCGCGTGCGTAGTTCTCGGTCTGGAGCAGTCCAGGGATGACGGAGATCTCGAAGTTTTGAAGGAGGTTCGCGTTGGCTTCGGCCGACAGCCATTTGTCGACCCACTCCGAGGGGATTTCGCGTGTGACCCACCTTTCGAAGTAGCGGGCGAGGTAGCCGTTGGTCCCGAGCACTTCATCGCAACGCTTTACGTCGTCCAGATGTGGCGTGCGCCTGCCGTTCATCCACTGACTCACAGTGGACGCGGCGACGTGAAGCGTTTCCGCGAGTCGCCTCCCGGTCATGCCTGCCGCATCGCAGGCGAGCCCCAGCTCTGTACCCCAGGTATCCAGTGCCGTCTCGCGTTTCGGTGCCATCTCGGGGGTTCACATCCTGACGTGAAGTTTGATCGGAGGTTCACGGGCTAACGACCGAGCTTCACCGCTTCACAAGCTTAGCCGCTGGTCGCGAATATGTTGAGCCGGATAAACCGGCAATCGGCAGAAGTACCACATGGCCGTCGCGGCGACATGGCGAATCGTCGATGACAGGGCGGGGCGTCGCCGCCGCCCGGCCGTACTCGAATGGTCCTGTTCACAGGGTCTCTATTGGCCCTCGCCCGAGGGCCAATGGTCTCCTAGTTTCCCCTGCATGGGCGATATACGCGGGTACGGACAGGCGGCGTCGGCGATGGTCGTGGTCGGCGCGCTCACGGCGGTGTCGGCGACCATCTCCCGCTACCCGGTGTACGGCGGGCAGGCGGTGCGGTACGCGGTGGCGGCGCTCATCCTGTTCGGGATGGCGCGGCTTCGCGGCGCGCGCGTACGGCCGGCGGGCAGGCAGTGGGCGCTCATCGCGGGGCTGGCCGCGACCGGGCTCGCCGGTTTCAACGTCTGCATCATCGAGGGGACACGTTTCACGAGCCCGGCGACGATCGGCACGGTCATCGGGGCGACCCCCATCGTGGTCGCGGTCGCGGCGCCGTTGATGGACGGCAGGCGGCCCACGCCGCGCGTCGTGGCGGCGGCGGTGGTCGTGGCAGCCGGGGCCGGTGTCGCGAACGGGATGGGCGAGCGCAGCCTGCCGGGTTTCCTCCTCGCCCTGGGCGCGCTGGCGGGCGAGGTGTGCTTCTCCCTGCTCGCCATGCCGCTGCTGCCGAAGCTGGGCGCGATACGGGTGTCGGCGTACTCCGCCGCGGCGGCGGTCCCGATGCTGCTGGCCGCCGGGCTGTTCACCGACGGGACCTCGGTCGTGCGGATGCCGACGCCGGCCGAGGCCGCCGGGCTGGCGTACCTGACCCTCGTCGTCACGGCCGCCGCGTTCATCGTCTGGTACGACGCCCTGCGCCGGATCGGCGCCGACCGCGCCAGCCTGTTCGCCGGGCTGATCCCGGTCAGCGCCGCGGCCACCACGGTCGTCCTCGGGCTGCGGCCCCCGCACGCGGCCGACGTCGCCGGCGCCCTGCTCGTCGGGTGCGGCGTGGTGGCCGGCCTCACGTCAGCGGATCGGCCACTCCCGGTTGCTGCCCCGTCGGACCATGACGATCGCGCCCACGACGAGGATGACCACGAACACCACGCCGAGCGCGATCAGGACGCCGTAGATCGCGGCCGAGTTGCCGAACAGGCCGCTGAGCACGGCAGATGACATAAATGGCATGACTTCCCCCAAAGATTGCCGTACCCCGCAATCTCCGGAGTAAGTCACGGCCCGCGTACGGCATGGCGGTGCCGCCGCTCTACCCTGGTGATCGACCCAGACCGTGCCGCCAGCGAGGAAGCCGATGCCCGAGTTCGCCTTCACCGAGCTTCTCCCTCAGGGGTCCGACGAGACCGAATACCGCCTGCTCACCACCGAGGGGATCACCGAGCTCGACGCCGGAGGCCGTTCCTTCCTCCAGGTCGACCCGGAGATTCTGCGGCTGCTCACCGAGACGGCGATCCACGACATCTCCCACCTCCTGCGCCCCGCACACCTCACGCAGCTGCGGCGCATCCTCGATGACCCGGAGTCGTCGCCGAACGACCGGTTCGTCGCGCTGGACCTGCTGAAGAACGCCAACATCGCCGCGGCGGGCGTCCTGCCGATGTGCCAGGACACCGGCACCGCGATCGTGATGGGCAAGCGCGGGCAGCACGTGCTCACCGACGGCGACGACGAGCGTCACATCTCCCGTGGCGTCTACGACGCGTACACGCGCCTCAACCTCCGCTACTCCCAGATGGCGCCGCTGACCATGTGGGAGGAGAAGAACACCGGCAGCAACCTGCCCGCCCAGGTCGAGCTGTACGCCGCGCCCGGCGACGCGTACAAGTTCCTGTTCATGGCCAAGGGCGGCGGCAGCGCCAACAAGTCGTTCCTCTACCAGGAGACCAAGGCGGTCCTGAACCCGAACCGGATGCTCTCCTTCCTGGAGGAGAAGATCCGGTCGCTGGGCACCGCCGCCTGCCCGCCGTACCACCTGGCCATCGTCGTAGGCGGCACCAGCGCGGAGTTCGCCCTCAAGACCGCCAAGTACGCCTCGGCGCACTACCTCGACACCCTGCCGACCGAGGGCGGCCCGGCGGGTCACGGCTTCCGCGACGTCGAGCTGGAGCAGCAGGTCTTCGAGCTCACCCAGAAGCTCGGCATCGGCGCGCAGTTCGGCGGCAAGTACTTCTGCCACGACGTACGCGTGATCCGGCTCCCCCGGCACGGCGCGTCCTGCCCGGTGGCGATCGCGGTGTCGTGCAGCGCCGACCGGCAGGCCCTCGCGAAGATCACTCGCGACGGTGTCTTCCTGGAGCAGCTGGAGGCCGACCCGGCGCGCTACCTGCCCGAGACCACCGAGGACGACCTGGAGGGCGACGTCGTACGCGTCGACCTCAACCGTCCGATGGACGAGATCCGCGCCGAGCTGAGCCGCTACCCCGTCAAGACCCGCCTGTCGCTGACCGGCCCGCTCGTCGTCGCCCGCGACATCGCGCACGCCAAGATCAAAGACCGGCTGGACGCGGGCGAGCCGATGCCGCGGTACCTGCGCGACCACGCCGTCTACTACGCGGGCCCGGCCAAGACGCCCGAGGGCTACGCCAGCGGGTCCTTCGGCCCGACCACGGCGGGCCGGATGGACTCCTACGTCGAGCAGTTCCAGGCCGCCGGCGGGTCACACGTCATGCTGGCAAAGGGCAATCGCAGCAAGCAGGTCACCGACGCCTGCGAGGCGCATGGCGGCTTCTACCTCGGCTCGATCGGCGGCCCGGCCGCGCGCCTCGCCCAGGACTGCATCAAGAACGTCGAGGTCCTGGAGTACGCGGAGCTGGGCATGGAGGCGATCTGGAAGATCGACGTCGAGGACTTCCCCGCCTTCATCGTCGTTGACGACAAGGGCAACGACTTCTTCGCCGACACCACGGGCCCGCTCCTGACCATCGGGCGGCGCTGACGCCACCGCCCGGCGCGGCGTGGCCGGTCAGGGGTGCCGCAGCAGGTCGTCGATGTCCTTGACCGCCGCCGCACTGGTGGCGGCCCTGACCACCTGGTCGGTCGCGTCGTGACCGCCGCGTCCCCCCCTGTGCCTCCACGAATCGTGCGCCCTGGCACCCGGTGCCGACCGCGCCGGGACGTCCTCCGTCCGCGCCACGGGCGACGAGCCGTAGGACGTGTGGCTGCCGGTCGAGTCACCAGGCTGGGGTACGTAGATGACGGACGGGGGCCTCGGCTCGGCGGCAGGCCCACGGTTCACGGCCGGTCCTGAGCCGAACTCCATGATCGCGACGAATGTGGCGGCCAGCGCGACCGCCGTGGAACCCGCCGCGAGCACGTTCACGCCCCGCCAGCGCGCCGCGGAGACCGCCAGCACGTTTCCGCGCGACGGCCGGGCCCGCGGTTCCGGGCTCGCGAGGGGATCTTCGGGGTCGAGCCGGGCGAGGAGCTCACTCGCGGAGGGCCGGTCGGCCGGGTCCTTGGCGAGCGCCGCCGTCACGAGCGGCAGCAGGGATTCGGGCAGGCCGTCGAGGTCGGCCTCCTCGTGGACCGTCCTGCGCGCCACCTCGTCGGAGTCGCCGTCGCCGAACGGGTTGCGGCCCGTCCCGGCGTACGCGATGAGCGTGCCCCAGCCGAAGACGTCCGCGGCCGGTGTCGCGAAGCTCCGGTTGAGCCGCTCGGGCGCGATCCATCCGGGACTGCCCACCACGATGCCGGCCGCCGTGACACCACCGGATCCGGGGATCGTCTGGGCGATGCCGAAGTCGATGACCCGGGGGCCGGTGGGCGTCATCATGACGTTGCCCGGCTTCAGGTCACGGTGGATCAGCCCGGCCTCGTGGATCGCGGTCAGGGCGCGCACCACGCCAGTGGCCAGCGCATGGAGCTGCTCGGGCTGCAGCGATCCTCCAGACTCGACGATGTCCTGGAGGGACCGCCCCTCGACGTACTCGCTGATGATGTAGGGAGGCGTCTGGTCGGAGCCGTCGACGAGCAGGCGTGCGGTGCAGTCGGCCGGTACGCGCCGCGCGCAATCCGCCTCGGCCTTGAACCGCTCCCGCAGCTCCTCCTCGCCGGTCGTCTCTCCCTGGGCGGTCTTCACGGCCACCAGTTCGCCCTGCCGGTCACGTGCCAGGAAGACGTCGCCCATTCCGCCGGATCCGAGCCTGCCGAGCAGCCGATGGCCGCCGATCATCGTCGGATCCACGATCTCGAGCGCGTTCACGCCGGGAGGGAGGATGAAGCCCCGGCCTGCTGCCGATGCCGGAGATTTCGCCATCTATACGCCTCTCTCGACCCCGAAATAACGGATCTTCTTGACATTCCATCCTGCAAGCGCCGCCTGAACGGCGCAACCCGGTAGTCAGAAACACTCCTGGTTTCCCTACGGCCACACGGCTCCTGTGCGTCAGCCGCCGCCGACCATCCGGTCATCGTCCGGTAAAGGTCCAGGTGTCAGACCGCACCCCGGCCGGGTATGTTGCGCTTCGTGGCCGAGTCCCGCGATCGCTTGCTTGCCGGCCGCTACCGGCTGCGCGAGCAGATAGGCCGGGGCGGCATGGGCACGGTCTGGTGGGCGTATGACGAGGCGGAGCGCCGCGAGGTCGCCGTCAAGGAGGTGCACCTCCCGCAGAGCCTCGATCCGAGCGAGCAGATGAACCTGTTCCGCCGCACCAACCGTGAGGCGATGGCGGCCGGGCGCCTGCGCCATCCCGGCCTCATCGCCATGTACGACGTGGTCATCGAGGACTCCCGGCCGTACCTGATCATGGAGTACGTCGCCGCGCGGTCGCTGGAGGACGTCTTCACCGAGGACGGCCCGATCTCGCCTCCGCGCGTGGCCGAGGTCGGCTGCCAGCTGCTGGCGGCCCTGCGCGCCGCGCACGCCGAGGGCATCGTGCACCGCGACGTCAAGCCGAGCAACGTCCTGCTGGAGACCTCCGGGCGCGTGGTCCTCACCGACTTCGGCATCGCCACGTACGACGGCGCCACGACGCTGACGAGGACGGGCACGTTCATGGGCTCGCCCGCGTACGTCGCGCCGGAGGTGGCGACCGGCGAGCGCGCGACGCCCTCGTCGGACCTGTGGTCGCTCGGGGCGACGCTGTACGCCGCCGTCGAGGGCCGCCCGCCCTACGACTTCGAGACGTCGATGGCGACGCTCAGCGCGCTCGTCACGAGCGAACCCACCCCTCCCGTACGCGCCGGGCCCCTGCGGCCTCTCCTGGAGGGGCTCCTGGACAAGGAGCCTCTACGGCGGCTGAGCGCTGAGCGCGCCGCCGAGCTCCTGGAGGCCGCCGCAGCGCCACCGCCCGGTCCGCCGCCGCCGAAGTGGCCTAAGAAGCCGTCACGGGAGTCCGTGAAGCGGTTCGCGGTGCTGCCCGCCATCAGCGCCGGCGTGCTGGCGCTGGCGGTCGCCGCCGGCGTCGTGGCCGGGGTCAACGGCTGGACCGCCCCGCACACCCGCGCCCCCGCCCCGCCGCCCACGCGTACCGGCGGCACGCCGAGCACCGCGCCGTCCGGCGCTCCCGAACCGCCCGCGACGATCGCCGGTCGTGCGGGAGGCACGGTGGCGCACCGCGTCGCCCGTGGAGGCGGCACGTGGCCGGTGACGCCGGCGCTGACGCTGAGCGTCCCCGCGGCCGGAGGCGTCGCAACGGAACGCACGGCCTCCACGCGGCGCCTGACCGTCGTGGTGACCTGCCCGCCGGGGATGGCCGGCCTGACCTTCGTCGCGTACGCCGTGGGCCGTCCAGGGAGGCACGTGACGGGCGCGTGCGCCGCGACCGGCGTCACGGCCGCCGGGGCGACGCTGCGCCTGCCCACGAGCGTCTCCCTGGCGCGCGTACGGGTGCGGGTGCGCCCCGACGCGGACGCCGGCCCGTTCGAGTGGCGCGCCGGGGTCTACGCCGCCAGGAGCTGACGGGCACCCTCTAGAGTCGGAAGCGCGGGTGTCCTCGTGCTTCGCTGGAGGAACGGCATGTCCGAGCAGGAGTTCCGGGTCGAACACGACTCGATGGGTGACGTCCGGCTTCCCGCGTGGGCGAAGTGGCGGGCGCAGACGCAGCGTGCGGTGGAGAACTTCCCGATCTCCGGGCAGCGGCTCGACCGGGCGCACATCGCGGCGCTGGGCCACATCAAGGCCGCCGCGGCCCGTGTCAACGCCGAGCTCGGGGTCGTCGACCCGAAGACGGCCGACGCGATCGAGAAGGCCGCCACGGCCGTCGCCGTCGGCGAGCACGACGACCACTTCCCGGTCGACGTGTTCCAGACCGGCTCCGGCACCTCGTCCAACATGAACGCCAACGAGGTCATCGCCACGCTCGCGCAGGAGCGGCTCGGCGAGCCGGTTCACCCGAACGACCACGTGAACGCCTCGCAGTCCTCCAACGACGTGTTCCCCTCCTCGATCCACATCGCGGCCACCGGCCTCACCGCCGACGGGCTGATCCCGGCGCTCCGGCACCTGGAGTGCGCGCTGAACCGCAAGTCCGCGGAGTTCACGGACGTCGTCAAGGCGGGCCGTACGCACCTCATGGACGCCACTCCGGTCACGCTGGGCCAGGAGTTCGGCGGCTACGCCGCGCAGGTGCGGTACGGCGTCGAGCGGCTGAACGCCGCGCTGCCGCGCCTCGCCGAGCTGCCGCTGGGCGGCACGGCCGTGGGCACCGGCGTCAACGCACCGGCCGGGTTCGCCGGACGTGTCGTGGCCGACCTGAGCCGGACGACCGGCCTGCCGCTCACCGAGGCACGCAACCATTTCGAGGCCCAGGGCGCCCGCGACGCCCTCGTCGAGATGAGCGGCGTGCTGCGGACCATCGCGGCCGGCCTCTTCAAAATCGCCTCCGACCTGCGCTGGATGAACTCCGGGCCGCGCGCGGGCCTGGGCGAGATCCGCCTGCCCGAGCTGCAGCCGGGGTCCTCGATCATGCCGGGCAAGGTCAACCCGGTCGTCCCCGAGGCGGTGTGCCAGGTCGCCGCCCAGGTCATCGGGAACGACGCCGCGATCGCCTTCGGCGGCACGGCGGGCAACTTCGAACTCAACGTGATGATGCCGATGATGGCCCGCAACCTGCTGGAGTCGCTGCGGCTGCTGACGAACGTCGCACGGGTATTCGCCGACACGTGCGTGGCGGGCATCGAGGCCGACGAGCGCGGCAACCGCGAGAACGCCGAGTCGTCCCCGGCGATCGTCACGCCCCTCACCCCGTACATCGGCTACGAAGAGGCCGCGGCGGTCGCCAAGCAGGCTCTCGCCGAGCGCCGGACCATCCGCGAGGTCGTCCTCGAACGCGGCCACGTCGAGCGGGGAGCGCTCACGCTCGACCAGCTCGACGCGGCCCTCGACGTCCTCGCGATGACCCGGCCCGCCAAGGGCTGACCGCCTCAGCCCGTACGGTGCCGCTTCTTCGCGTGCCCGCCGGCGTGGTGGCCGTGCTTGACCGGCTTGTGGTGGATGCGGGCGTTGACGAGCCGCTGGGCCGCCGTGCTCGGCGTGGCCGCCTGGATGGGCGCCGCGACCGCCAGGGCGACCGCGACGCACGCTCCGAGCGTCACGAGCACGGTTTTGGGCATCGTGAACTTACGTGAGGCGCTGTGGGTCATTTCTCTTCGGACCCTCAGTACCAGCCGGTGGACTCTGAGTGCTGCCAGGCGCCGCAGGGCGTGCTGTAGCGGCTCTTGATGTAGCCGAGCCCCCACTTGATCTGCGTACGGGCGCTGTTCTGCCAGTCGGGCCCGGCGCTGGACATCTTCGAGCCCGGAAGCGCCTGCGGGATGCCGTAGGCGCCCGACGGGTTGGCGGCGTGGGTGTTCCAGTGGCTTTCCTTGTTCCACAGGTTCACCAGGCAGCCGAACTGCGAGCTGGGGCTCCACCCGAAGTCGGGGAGCATGGCGCGCGCGATCTTCTGCGCCTCTCCGGCGGGAACCGGGTCGCCCGCGCCCACGGGCTCCTTCGGCTTGGGCTTCGGCGGAGGCGTGCCCTTGGCGAACAGGGTCGGCCGGCTGACCTCATTGCGCGCGGCGCGCGCGGCGGTCTTCTTCAGCAGCTTCTGCCGCTTGTCCTCGGCGTCCTTGCGCTGCGCGTCGGTCAGCGGCGCGGGGGCCTGGGCGTCGGTCCGCATCTTCTGCTTCGCGTCCGCGCCCGCGTTGTTCGAGGCTCCGGAGTCACCACCGGTCATGGCGAAGGCGCCGGCGGCGCCGCCACCGACCACGATGGCCACCGCCGCGATGGCGGCGATCTTGATCCTCTTGGACGAGGGGCGCGGCTTGCGGCGCATGCCCTCGAAGTCCGGCTCCATCCCGGGCGGCATCGCCATCTCCGCGGGAATCGCGATCCCGTCGGTCCGCGTGTCGGCGACGTCCGAGTGCGGCATCGCCGCCGTCTGCTCGGCCTCGTAGGGATAGATCGGCTCCGGGTTCACCGGAGAACCCGCGACCTTGACGTCGTCGGCTGAACGCGGATTCCGGCCCATACCCGAATCCCGCGGCGCCCCCTGAGGCGCCGTGCCGTCCTGTCGATCGTCTCGTCCGGGTGACCCAAATTGGTCTCCGTACAAGGCGGTCCTTCCGACGTTCGCGCGCGCATGGGCACGCACGCGAAGTTCTTCACCCCCGGTTCACGGCATCCCTCGTCTGAGGCCCCGTCGTGAATTCCTGAGCGGGCAGAGCCATCGGGTCGCGGCGCTAGGGGGGAGGCGCCGGAATCCGGGGGGTGTCCCGCGAGAGTGCTTACGGCGCCCAACACTGCACGAAGACCGGGGGTACCTCGCAACCGGAATGACATGACTGATCTCACGTCGAACCACGCCACACAGGGCACACGCCCCCGAATTGCCCCGCAGAGCAGGCTTTTCGCAGTTGCGTGATCGTAACGTGATGTTCATCACAGAGTGACGCCTGCCGCCCGTACGGCTCCATTCCGTGACGAAAAAGGGCTCCTCCGGCCATGGCCGGAGGAGCCCGTGGACCGTCGTCAGACGCCGATGTCACCCAGGGCGTCGGTCACGAGGGCGGCGATCGGAGACCGCTCCGAGCGCGTGAGCGTCACGTGCGCGAACAGCGGATGCCCCTTCAGCTTCTCCACGACCGCCACCACGCCGTCGTGACGGCCGACGCGGAGGTTGTCTCGCTGGGCGATGTCGTGGGTGAGCACGACACGTGAGCCGGATCCGATGCGGGACAGGACCGTGAGCAGCACTCCGCGTTCGAGGGACTGCGCCTCGTCGACGATGACGAACGAGTCGTGCAGCGAGCGCCCGCGGATGTGGGTCAGCGGCAGCACTTCGAGCATGCCCCGGTCGACGACCTCCTCGATGACGTCCGGCGTCGTCAGGGCGGACAGGGTGTCGTAGACGGCCTGTCCCCAGGGCGACATCTTCTCGTTCTCGGTGCCGGGCAGGTAGCCGAGCTCCTGGCCGCCGACGGCGTACAGCGGGCGGAACACCACGACCTTGCGGTGCTGGCGGCGTTCGAGCACGGCCTCCAGGCCCGCGCACAGCGCCAGGGCCGACTTGCCGGTGCCGGCACGGCCGCCGAGCGACACGATGCCGACGTCCTCGTCGGTGAGGAGGTCCAGCGCGACCCTCTGCTCCGCCGAACGCCCGTGCAGGCCGAACACGTCGCGGTCGCCGCGGACGAGCCGCACCGTCTTGTCGGGCATGACGCGCCCCAGGGCGGAACCGCTCGTGGAGATCAGCCGCAACCCGGTGTGGCACGGCAGGTCACGTGCCTCCTCGACGTCCAGCCGCCCGGTGTCGTACAGCTCCTCCAGCCGCTCAGGGCCGACCTCGATCTCCGACATCCCGGTGTAGCCGGTCTCGATGACCCTCTCGGCGCGGTACTCCTCGGCCCTGAGACCCACCGAGGCGGCCTTGATCCGCAGAGGGAGGTCCTTGGAGACGAGGACGACATCGCCCCCCTCCTCCGACAGCGATCGCGCCACCGACAGGATGCGGGTGTCGTTGTCGCCGAGCCGGAAGCCTGCGGGCAGCACCGAGGCGTCACTGTGGTTGAGCTCGACGCGGACCGTTCCACCCTCGTCACCCACCGAGAGCGGCTCGTCGAGACGGCCGTGCGCCAGCCGCATGTCATCGAGCGTCCGCAGAGCGGCACGGGCGAAGTACCCCAGCTCGGGGTGATTTCGCTTTGCCTCGAGTTCGGTGATGACGACGATCGGGAGCACGACCTCATGCTCGGCGAATCGGGTCAGCGCACCCGGGTCGGCCAGCAGGACACTCGTGTCGAGGACGTACGTGCGCCGGGTGGCGGCAGATGTGGCCACTCGTTCTCCTTCGGGCGCTCGCCCAGGCGAACCACCTGGGAAAGCGTCCTTTCCTCGGGGGGACCTGATTCCGACGCTAGGCCCGTCCGCCCCCCGAAAAAAGACACGCGCCAACAAGTAACCCTGAAGTAACAGGGCATTTGCCGGCGCGTTCGAGGGTGTTCAGCTGCCGTAGCGACGATGGCGTGCGGCGTACGAGCGGATCGCCCGCAGGAGATCGACCTTGCGGAAGTCAGGCCAGTAGGCCTCGCAGAAGTAGAACTCCGAGTGGGCGCTCTGCCAGAGCATGAAGCCGGAAAGCCGTTGCTCTCCCGATGTCCGGATGACGAGATCCGGGTCAGGCTGGCCGCGCGTGTAGAGGTGCTCGGCAATGTGCTCGACGTCGAGGACCTCAGCGAGCTCCTCGATGCTGGTGCCTCTGCTGGCCTGCTCATACAGCAGAGAACGCACCGCATCAGCGATCTCACGTCTACCTCCATACCCAACGGCGACGTTCACAATCAGCCCAGGAGCGTCCGATGTGGTCTCTCCTGCGTGCTTCAGTACACGTGCCGTCTTGTCGGGCAGAAGGTCGAGGGCTCCGACGGGCTTGACGTGCCACCCCTCGGCCGCGAGGTCCTCCACGGTCTTCTCGATGATGGTCAGCAGCGGCTCCAGCTCTTCGGCGGGCCGCGTGAGGTTGTCGGTCGACAGCAGCCACAGCGTGACGACCTCGACACCGGTCTCCTGGGACCAGTGGAGCATCTCGGAGATCTTGTCGGCGCCGCGCTGATGGCCGGTGCTGATGTCGGCGATGCCCATCGAGCGGGCCCAGCGCCGGTTGCCGTCGAGAATGACGCCGATGTGGCGCGGAATCGCCTCGGAACTCAGTCGTGCCTCAAGCCGTCGTTCGTACAGCTTGTAGACCAGGTCCCGCAATCCCATATGCCGCACCTTCTCCTTTTCACGTCGTACGATCACCTGCGATTATCGCCCGTGAGGACGAATGCGGGGCGCTTACGGATGAACTCACGACAACGTCTCGGTAGTCGGCGCCCGCCTGACGGGCCTCACTGACCAGCGTGGCGAGGAACCCGGCGAGTTCGGCCGAGGTGAGCTCGGCGCGTACGCCGTGGCCTCCGGCGCCCCAGGCCTCCACCACGGCCCGGCGGGCGAGCCGCCATTCGCCGCGGTGCGCGCCGCGCCCGCGTAGCCACGTGGAGGACGTGCGCAACGTGCAGCGAAGCTCTCCGTCGCTCGCCGGATCGCCGCGGTCGCGGTGGCGGAAGGCGAACAGCTCGGGCTCGCGGGTCTCCTGGCGGGGCGGGTCGGGGAATCGGTCGTCGCCGTCGGGCCAGGCGCGTGCCTGCGGGGAGCCATCGGCGCGCGCGTCGTCGAGCCGCCGGGCCAGGATGGCCAGGAAGTAACCGCAGCGTTCCCCCACGGCCCCGAAAGCCTCACCGTCGAGCGCGAGCCGGAGCGTGACCTCGTACGGCGTGCCGTCGCGGTCGCGCGACGGGACCGGAATGACGTCGAGCCGCGAACCGTCGGCGCAGCGCAGTTCGCCCACACCGTCAGGTTAGGGCGGCGGCCCTGTCGTTTCGAGGGCCCTTTGGATCCTTGACTCGACGCTGACCTGCGAATCCGCGCACCCCGGCCGTACGGGCCGAGGTGCGCGCTCCGGTCAGCGGATCGACTTGACGATCGCCTCGTCGAGGCCGTCGAAGGACTTGAGGTAGTCGCGGCGCTCGTTCTTCATGCGCTCCACCATCGCGGCGTACTCGTCGAGCCGACCCTGGCGCTCGTAGAGCCGCTTCGGGCGGAGGATCTCCTCGTCGTCGATGCCCGGCAGCGACGCGGCGACCTCGTAGCCGAAGTCGGGGTCGGCCTCCCACTCGATGGTGTCCTCGACGATGGCCTGCACGATCGCGGACGAGTGCGGGATCTTGACCTTCTTGCTGCGGTCGTCGCCGTCACCGCCGCCGATGCGGCCCGTGTTGAGCACGAAGACCTTCATCTCGTGGCTGTCGAGCAGTTCGAGCATGCGGTTGCCCATGTCCGCCATGTCGCGCGGGAAGAACGGGTTGGTGCCCGGCACGCGGAGGAACTTGCCTTCCTCGTCCTTGCCGCCGGCGCTGGTGCCGGTCGTCTCGCCGAGCATGAAGTACGCCGCCGCCTGCGCGCGGTCGAGGCGCGCCACACCAGGGACGATGTTCTCGTTCCGGTTGAGGATGAGCAGGAACTCCGCGGGCTCGACCTGGTCGGCCGGCCACGGGTCGACGTACTTGAACGGCCAGGTCGTACGGCCGTTCTTGGTGTAGGACGTGTCGAAGAAGTCGATCTTGCCGTCGGCGCCGACCGAGACGTTCTCCAGGTAGGCGTCCGGCTTGACCGTCGCGTTGTAGATCGTCGGCTCGAACTCGGGGTCGAGACCGAAGGTCTTGGCGAAGCAGCCGTTCTCGGTCGTGTAGACGCGGCCCTGCGGCATCAGCGCGATGAAGTCGTCCTGTACGGGCTTGCTTCCGAGCTGGGTCGTGAAAGTGGTCGTGGTCTTCCCGGTTCCGGACAGACCGACGATCAGAACCGTCTTGTTCTCACCGCCCACCGGAATTACCTTGCAGCCGGCGTGCAGGGAAAGACCACCGCGCCTATAAACGATGTTGTTCCACATACGCAGGCCACCCTTTTTGGACTCACCAAAGTAGTCCGAGTTGAAAACCCGCGTAATATTCGAATTAAGATCAACGGCGATCAGACGGTCGTTCGGGTAACCCTCCATCGGGAGGCCCGGCGTGTAGACGACCGTGGTCTCCGGCTCCCACGTGGCGGGGTCGTAACCGTCCTCCACCGGGTAGTAGAGCTGCTGCTGCATGCCCGCGATGTTGGCGTTGGCCGTCTCGATGACGAGCCGCGCCCTTGTGCGGAAGTCCGGGTCGCTGCCGATGTAGCCGTCGACCACGACGACGTTCTCGCCCGCGAGGTAGGCGTCCTGCTCCGCGGCGACACGGTCGTACTCGGCGCGCGTGATGGTCTGCTTGGCGGTGTTGGTGGAGTCTTCGGCGATGAAGGTCGACTTGGAGCTACGGCTGTCGACACGAGCCTTGACGACAACGTTGCCGAACTCGGTCACGGACGCGTTGGGCATCTTCTCGGTGAGTTCACGTAGTCGCGCCGGGGCCGGATTCCACTCGATGGTCCTGGCCTTAACCTCGTACGCCACGATCGCTCCTTCGCAACAGGGAAACCCACGGCTGAATGGCTGATGAGTTCCGAGTGTACTCCTGAAGCCGATCTAAAACAGCCTCAGGGTGCGTTAGCGAGATCGCTTCCGGTCATTGGTATAGACCTTTGGATTAGACCTTTGGATTAGACCAGTCGCACAATTCTATTTGTTTCTTATGCGTTACGCGGGCGGCACTCAAACCTGCGGGCCTGCCGCTCTTGCACGCTGCACGTGCTGCAGGGCGTCACGCAGCTCACCGAGCCACTCGTCGGCGTTCTTGCCGACGAGACGCACGCACCACGCGAGTGCGTCGCTGCGGCTGCGCGCCACGCCCGCGTCGACGAGCGTGTCGAGAACGCGCCGCTCAGACTGGCGAAGGCGGGTCATCACGGGCACCGACAGGGTCGTGAACATCACCGTCCGATCGCCGCACGCGACACCCCAGGAGATCTTGCGGCCGAAGCGATGCTCGGCCTCACGCGCGATGTCGACGCGGTCGTCCCGCGTGTCCTCGCGGAAACGCTGCACGTGCCCGGCGACGACCTCCGACCTCTCGGCGTCCGAGACGCCCTCAGCCGCCGGCTCGGCCAGCCGTCCGATGACGGTGATCTCCTCGCGGTCGAGCACCACCTCGGGAACGCCGTCGAACCAGTCTTCCGGCAGGCGGCCCGAGAACCAGCCGCGCAGCCTCTCCGCATCCTCATTGATAGTCATGTAATCATAATTACACACTAACCAAGACCCATCCAAGCGCGACCTCGCGTTGACAGTCACAACTTTTTGGGAGTTACTGTCATTTAACTTCGACTCCCAATATGGAGGTTGTGTCATGACATCCCTCGGGACGCGGCGGTGGTGGGTGCTGGGCGCCCTCGTCGTCATCCTGCTGGCGGTCAGCCTGGACCTGACCGCGCTCAACGTGGCCCTGCCCACGCTGTCCGCCGAGTTGCACGCGAGCACCGGCGCACTGCAGTGGATCGTCGCGTCCTACACGCTGGTCTCTGCCACCCTGCTGATCCCGGCCGGCCTGCTCGGCGACCGCTACGGGCGCAAGAAGATGCTCCTGGGCGGCCTGACGGTCTTCCTCGTCGCGTCGGTGCTGGCGACGTACGTCTCCAGCGCCTCGGGGCTGATCCTGGCCCGCACACTCATGGGCATCGGCTCGGCGGTCATCACGCCGCTCGCCCTGTCGGTCCTGCTGGTGGTCTTCCCGGAGGACGAACGGCCGAGGGCCATGGCGGCCTGGGCCGGCGCGTCGATGCTCGGCCTGCCGCTCGGCCCGATCATCGGCGGCTACCTGCTCGACCACTTCTGGTGGGGCTCGATCTTCTTCATCAACATCCCGGTCGCGGCGTTCGCCCTCATTCTGGGCATCGTCCTGATCCCGGAGTCGCGCTCCGCCGCGACGCCTCGCCCCGACTTCACCGGGCTGCTCCTGTCCACCGGCGGCCTGGCCGGCCTGGTCTACGGCACGATCCAGCAGGCGGAGTACGGCTGGAACGACCCCCGCGTCTGGGGCACGATGGCCGGCGGTGCCGTCGTCCTGGTCGCCTTCACGGCCTGGACCCGGCGCGTCGCGAACCCGCTGATCGACCTGAGCCTCTTCCGCGACCGGCGGTTCGTCGGCGGCGCCGCGCCCGCGACACTGCTGACCTTCGCCCTGTTCGGGCTGCTGTTCGCGACCCCGCAGTACTTCCAGGGGGTCCTCGGCAGTGACGCGCTCGGCTCCGGGCTGCGACTACTCCCCCTCATCGGCGGGATGCTCGCCACCGCCCGGCTCAGCCCACGGCTCGTCGTCCGGTTCGGCGCGCGCGTCATGATCGCCTCCGGCGCCGGCCTGATCGCGGCCGGGCTGATCCTCGGTGCGTTCACAACCGCCGGCACGGGCTACGGCTTCGTGGCCGGCTGGCTGACGATCACCGGTCTCGGCATGGGAATCATGCTGCCGACCTCGATGACCGCCGCGATGGGCGCACTCTCCGGCGAGCGGGGCGGCGTCGGATCGGCCGTGCTGATGACGGTCCGCATGATCGGCGGTGCGTTCGGCGCGGCCGTGCTGGGCAGCCTGCTGTCGGCGGCGTACCGCGGCCACGTGCACGTCGCGGGCCTGCCCCCGGCGGCGGCCGAGGCGGCGAAGGCCAAGGTCGGCGGCGGTCTCTCGGTCGCCAAGGCGCTGAACGACCCCGGTCTGGCGGCGTCGGCGCGCGCGGCGTTCACCCACGGCATGGACGTCACCCTCGCGGCCAGCGCCGGGATCATGGTGCTGTCCGCGGTGCTCGCGGTGATCCTGCTGCCGCGCCGGGATGCGGCGGACTCCTCCGTTGACGGACAATCGGCTCATGAGTACGCCGCCGCTTGAGAAGCCTCTCGAACACCGGCTCAGCCTCCGCGAACGCAAAAAACTGAAGACGCGCCGCGCCATCCAGGAGCACGCCCTGCGGCTCTTCGCCGAGCAGGGCTACGACGCGACGACGGTCGAGCAGATCGCGGAGGCGGCGGAGGTCTCCCCCAGCACCTTCTTCCGCTACTTCCCCACCAAGGAAGACACCGTCCTGACCGACGAGTACGACCCGATGATCACGAAGGCGGTGCGCGAGCAGCCGCCCGAACTGCCTCCGGCGGAGGCCGTGCGCAACGTGATGCGCGGCATCGTCGGCGCCATGATGGCCGATGACCGGCAGCGGATCCTCGACCGGTGCCGGCTCATGATGTCGGTCGCGGCGCTACGGTCCCGCCAGTGGGACCAGACGAAGGACACGCAGCGGATGCTCGGCGCGGCCCTCGCCGAGCGGCTCGGCCGCCCGGCGGACGACTTCGAGGTGACGGCGTTCGTCTCCGCGATCATCGCGGTGTGGGAGACGAGCATCCTGGCCTGGGTCGACGGCGACGGGACGGACGACCTGCTCGCGCGCCTCGATCAGGGCATCGACTTCATCGTCGCCGGCTGCCCGCTCTGAGTCAGGCGCCCGCCTTGCGCGCGGCGAGCTGCGGGTTGACCCGGATGGCGCCCCAGAAGTTGCCGAAGTAGACCGTCTGGATCTGCACGTCGGTTCCGGTGTGCGGCGCGACCACCATCTTGTTGCCGCCGAGGTAGATCGCGATGTGCGAGACGCCGTTGAAGGTCGGGTCGTTCTTCCAGGTCAGCAGGTCGCCCGGCTGGGCCTGGCTGAACGGGATCCGCCAGCCGGTGAACGCCTGGATGTCGGCGGTGCGCGGCATCCTGATGCCCGCCCTGGCGAAGGCGTACTGAACGAGGCCGGAGCAGTCGTAGCCGCCCTCCTGGTCGGACTCCCCGCCCCAGACGTACGGCATGCCGATCTTGGACTCGGCAGCACGGATCGCGGTCGTGACCTGCAGGGCCGTCATCACCCGGCTGGAGCCGGTCAACGGCCTGCCGGGTGTCGTGGTGCCGTCGTAGCGGGACTCCAGCGCGGCGGTCCTGCTGCCCTTGGGCAGCACGGCGCCGAGGGCCTTCTCCAACCTGCGGACGTTGGTGTGCGGGGCGCTGACGAGCAGCGCGTTTCCGGACGGCATGCCGATCGAGCGAGCGGTGGCGTGCGAGACGACCGCGTCGACCTGGCCGATGCCCATCGTGGCGTACGCGCCGACGCGTACGGAGGTCTGGTGTGCGGTGCCGCCGACCTGGGTCCAGGAGGCCAGGGGCACGCCGCCGTCATTGCCCATCGTGAACGACACGGCGACGTCGCCACCGGCGATGTTGCGCCACAGCGCGTCGGACTTGGCGCTCGCCTCGGGCGTGTAGGCGCGGAACGTGGACGGCTCGACGCCCATCACTCCGACGCGCTTGCCTCCGAGGAGGGCGCGTGCGGCGTCGACGACCTCGACGTCCCTGACGCCCTTCACCTGGCGGACCCGTCGGACGGCGTCCGCGGGCAGCGTCTGCCCTGCGGCGACGAGAACGTGCGGGGTGATCTCCTTCTTCAGAGGCGTGACGGCGCCGGGGGTGAACCCGGTGCTCTGCGCGGCGGCGACGAACCGGCCGCCCGCGTCTCCCCTGGATCCGGCACCGTGCTCTCCGGCCAGTACGAACGTCACATCGGCGACAATCGTGGTGACCAGCGAAACGCCGATGACCGTCGGTAGTACGCGGCGTCTCGGCCAGCGCACGGCACCCTCCCTCGTCCCCGCTGCATCGCTCGTACGACTATGAACCACTGAGGCGCCGACCGTCCAGACACCCGTACGCCACAGGGATCACATACGACCCGGCCGCGTCGAGCGGCCGGGTTTACGTCTTGAGGTAACACCGGGATAACGCAAAGATCAAGCCCAGTGCGTGGCCAATGTTGACAATTCTTCTAATTGATATGTGCCTGTCCCGGATCATTTCCCGATTCGGCGGCGAGACACGCTCTCAGCGCATCGGGCTCGGTGACCGGAAGATCGCAGGTGAAGTCGCGGCAGACGTACGCCGCGGGCTTCCCGTCGATCGGCGTGCGGCCGTCCATGAGCGCGACACCCGACCCGACGGCCACGACCGCGGGCACCGGGCCCAGGAGCGCGGTGCGGTGCAGCTCGCGCGTACGCGGGTCGTCCGCCGGGCCTGCGACGGCGACCTCCAGCGGGCCGGCGGCGTACGCCTCGGCGACCGCCAGGCCCCAGCCCGCGAACCGCGCGTACCTCTCAGCGAGCGGCCCGACGGGCCCGAGAGCGGACGCGGCGGCCTCGCGATGCCGGTGGGAGCCGGTGAGCGCGGCGTAGGACAGCAGCGCGCCGGCCGCGGCGAACCGCCCGGACGGCGTCGCGTTGTCGGTGGGGTCCTGCGGGCGCTTCCACAGACGCTCGGCGTCGTCGGCGGTGTCGTACAGGCCGCCGTCGCCGTCGCCGAACCGGTCGAGCACCACGTCGAGCAGCTCGCCCGCGAACTCTGCGTGCCCGGCCTCGCCGGTCACGCCGTACAGCGCGATGAGGCCGTCGGCCAGGTCGGCGTAGTCCTCCAGCACGCCCGCGTTCGAGCCCGCCGTGCCCTCGCGCGAGGTGCGGAGCAGCCGCCCTCCGCTCCAGTGCACGTCGCGCAGCAGGCGTACGGCGTCGCCTGCGGCCTCGACCAGGTCGGGGCGGTCGAAGTACGCGCCGCACTCGGCGAGGGCCGCGACCGCCATGCCGTTCCAGGCGGCCACGACCTTGTCGTCGCGGCCCGGCGGGATCCGCCGCGTCCGCGCGTCGAGCAGCGCCGCCCGCACCCGCGCGTGGCGCTCCTCGTCGTCCGGGCCGGAGAGAAGCTGCAGGACCGACGTTCCGTGCTCGAAGGTGCCGGTGACCTCGAAGAGCCCGGCGGCGTACGCGCCGTCGTCCGGTCCGAGGACCTCAGTGAGCCCCTCCGGTGTCCAGACGTAGTAGGCGCCCTCCTCGTGGGCGCCTTCGGGCGTCTCGCTGTCGGCGTCGAGCGCGGAGGCGAAACCGCCCTGCGGCGTGCGCAGGTCGCGCACCATCCAGTCGCACGTCTCCAGTGCGACGCGCCGCGCCAGAGGGTGTCCGGTCAGCCGCCACCAGTGCGCGTAGACCCGCGCCAGCAGCGCGTTGTCGTACAGCATCTTCTCGAAGTGCGGCACGACCCAGCCCGCGTCAACCGAGTAACGGGAGAAACCGCCGCCGAGCTGGTCGTACATGCCGCCGCGCGCCATCGCCTCCAGCGTGCGCTCGGCCATCGGGAGGCCGTCGCCGCCGCGGGCGGCGTGGCGCAGCAGGAACTCCAGGACCATCGACGGCGGAAACTTCGGCGCGTCTCCGAAGCCTCCGCGCTCGGCATCGAAGGACTGCGCGAGGCCGCGCACGGCGGCGTCCAGCATCTCCTGCGGCGGCACGCCGTCGCCGGGCGGAGAGGCCTGGCCGCTCAGCGCGCCGACGACCTTCTGACCTTGCGCGACCACGTCGTCGCGTTTGTCGTGCCACGTCTGCGAGACGGCCTGGAGAAGCTGGCGGAAGTGCGGGCGCGGGAAGTAGGTGCCGCAGTAGAACGGCTCGCCGCCCGGCGTCATGAAGACGGTCATCGGCCAGCCGCCCTGGCCGGTCATCGCCTGGGTGGCCTCCATGTAGACCGCGTCGACGTCGGGGCGCTCCTCGCGGTCGACCTTGACGCAGACGAACAGGTCGTTCATGAGCCGCGCGGTCTCGTCGTCCTCGAACGACTCGTGCGCCATGACGTGGCACCAGTGGCAGGCGCTGTACCCGATCGACAGCAGGATCGGCACGTCGCGCCGCCTCGCCTCGGCGAAGGCGTCTTCGCCCCACGGGAACCAGTGGACCGGGTTGTCCGCGTGCTGGAGGAGGTAGGGGCTGGTGGCGTCCTTGAGCCGGTTCATGCGTCTCCGAGGAAGGTTCGGCGGGTGTGATCCCACCGTAGACCGCCGGCGGCCTCGCATGTCATCCCCCCGGCCGTCACCCGCCGCGAACACCTGGCCACGAATCCGCCCAGTCCCGGCTTCGGCGATCTAATCTGTCTAGGGAAGACTCGTCATGGTCGGAGTGTGGACAGTGGATCCGATTTCGGTACCGGCACTCGTGTCGCTCTTGTCGCAGATCTTCAACGGAAGCACCCAGAAGATCGGCGAGCAGTTGTGGGACTCCCTGACCGTGGTCGTCCGGCGCGTGTTCGGCCGGCGCAGCAGGTCGGTCGAGGCGGTCAAACGCCTGGACGAGAGACCCGGCGACCCTGACTCGATCAACGCGCTCGCCCGTGCGCTCGTCGCGGACGCCAGTCGTGACCCGCAGGCCGCCGTCCAGCTGCGGCACTGGCTCGCCGCCGCCGAGCGTGCGTTCGCCCACGACGAGAACGTGGTCAACACGATCACCGGCGACGTGCACGGCAACGTCCTGCAGGCGCGCGACATTCACGGCGACATCACCTTCTGAGAGTGCATTTCCGGCGTTGCGGAACCTTTCAGGAATACCGGAGGCGGACTTCAGCTCGGTACGGGATCATCCGGCACCATGCGTATCCTCCGGACCGGAGCCGTGCTGGCCTCCACCGCCGCGCTTCTGTGCGCGACGGCCTGCGTCTCATCTTCAGGCGATAAGACGTCCGCCACGCCCTCCGGCGCGGCGAGATCCTCCGGCGCGGCCGGCTTCACCGCCTTCGCCGACTGCCTGCGCCAGCATGGTGTGAAGGTGCCGACGGCACGCCCCTCCGGCAGGGTCGGCGGCGGGGGCGGCGGCGGATCCATCGGCGGTGGCGGCGGCTTCGGCGGCACGAACGCGAAGGCCGTTCAGGCGTGCCGTTCCCTGATGCCGCAGTTCGGCAACCGTGGCCGCGCCATGCAGGAGCTCCAGGCGTTCCGCAGCTGCCTGTCCGACCACGGTGTGAAGCAGCCGACCCCCGACCCCTCGCGTACGCCGGACGCGCGCCGCGTGCCGGGTGGCCGATTCGGGCAGTTCGACACTTCGGACCCGAAGTTCGTCAAGGCCATGAAGGTCTGCCGCCCGCTGCTCCCGTCCCGTACGCCGCGCCCGTCGTCGAGCTGAGCCGTCCGGGCCCGCGCTCCGCCGGGCCCGGCCGCCTTACTTGTCCTGATTCACGCTGGTGGCGGTGACCGTTCCGTCCTGCCCCGCCGCCCCCTGAACGACGACGGACGACCCGGCCTTGAGGTCTTTGGGCTTCGCCTTCTTGGCGATCGTCACCTTCGTGGACCCGGTCGTCTTCACCCGGACGATGCCGTCGGCGGTCTGCACGTAGATGATGTCGCCGTCGACGAGCTTCACAGTGCCGGTGGTGCCGGAGGCGGACCTGCCGGCCTGCCGGCCGCCGCCGCCGATGCCCGCCGGACCGCCTACGCCGCCCTGGCCGCCGCGGGCGCGTACGAGCTGGTTGATGACGTCCGAGGCGCCGGAGGGCTGCTTGGCGCCCCACTGCTTGTCCGCCTGGATCCCGCCGAGGAACCCGGCGACGAGCAGCACGCCCGCCCCCAGGAGAACGGTCACCGACGGCCGTCCGCGCTTCGCCGGCGGCGCGGCGGCGAGCTCCTCGCTCAGGTCGCCGTCGAACGGTGAGGTGTTCAGCAGATCCTCGCTCGGCACCTCGGCGGTGTCCTCCGGAGGCGGCGCGTCAACGGTCTTGCGCCGGGATCCTGTCACGATTGCTCCTTACTCATGCCGAAGGGCTTCGATGGGCCGGAGCTTGGCCGCTCGGTTGGCCGGATAGCTGCCGAAGAAAAGGCCGATGGCGACGGACACGCTCAGGGCCAGGACGATCGAGCTCGGCACGATGACCGGCCGGACTCCGACGACCTTGAACTGACTGCCGACGACCCCGGCCGCGACGCCGAGCAGGCCGCCCAGCAGGCTCAGCACCGTCGCCTCGACCAGGAACTGGCCGAGGATGGCGCCTCTCGGCGCGCCGATCGCCTTGCGGATGCCGATCTCGCGGGTGCGCTCGGTGACGGTCACCAGCATGATGTTGGTGATACCGATGCCGCCGACGAGCAGGCTGATGGCCGCGACCGCGCCGAGTAGCACGGTGAACGTCTTGCTGCTGTCGCTGATCGCCGACTGAAGACTCGCCTGGTTGAGGATCGAGAAGTCGGCCGTGTTGGTGCCGGTGATGCCGTGCCGCTGGTCGAGAATGTCGGTGATCTCCGACTGCGCGGCGTCCACCGACTTGGGCGTCTTGGCCTGGACCACGATCTGGTTCAGCGGGCCGTACCCGGTCAGGCTCTGCTGCACGGCCGGCAGCGGTGCGACCGCGACGTCGTCGGCGTCCTGGAACCCCGACGAGCCCTTGGTCTTCAGCACCCCCACGACGGTGAAGTTCACGCCGCCGACGGTGATCTGCTTGTTCAGCGGGTCGACGGTGCCGAAGAGGTCCTGGGCGACGGTCTGGCCGATCACGACGACCTTGCGGTCGTTCAGCACGTCGTCCTCGGTGAAGTACGTCCCGCGCTCGACCGGCTCGTTGGACGCCTCGAAATAGGCCGGGTAGCTGCCGACGAACTGCTGAATGGCGTGGCTGGTTCCGGCGTAGGTGGCGTTCGAGGACGAGGCGGTCACGACCGGGGAGACCGACCTGACCGACGGGGCGTTGGTGGCGTCGGTGAGGGCGCGCGCGTCCTCGACGGTGAGGTCGCGGGCCTGCGTACGCGGACCGGTCTGCTGTTGCTGCGCGCCGCCCCCGAAAAGCCGCGCGAAACCGCCTCCGCCCCCTCGCCCGCCGCCGCCTCCGCGCGACGTCGACGGCATCACGGTCAGCGTGTTCGTGCCGAGCCGCTCGATGTTCTTCTGCACCTGCTTGGACGAGCCGTTGCCGACCGCCACCAGCATGATCACGGCGCCGACGCCGATCAGGATGCCGAGGGTCGTCAGGCCGCTGCGCAGCTTGTTGGCCGCCAGCCCCCGCAGCGCGAACCGGAGCACTTCGCGGGTCACCGGACACCCACCGGGCCGCCGACGGGAGCCGTACGCCGGTCCTCGACGATGTGGCCGTCGACCAGGCGGATGATCCGCTTGGCGTGGCGGGCGACGTCGTTCTCATGGGTGATCAGCACGATGGTGCGGCCCGAGGAACTGAGCCGGTCCAGCACCTCCAGTACGTCGGAGGTGGATCGCGTGTCGAGGTTGCCGGTCGGCTCGTCGGCGAGGAGCAGCGCGGGCGCGGTGACCAGCGCGCGTGCCACGGCGACGCGTTGCTGCTGGCCGCCGGACAGCTCGTTCGGCTCGTGGTCGACGCGGTCGGCGAGCCCGACCCGGTCGAGGGCGGCCAGCGCGCGCCGCCTCCGGTCGGCCGCCTTCACCCCGCCGTACGCCAGGGGCAGCTCGACGTTGGCGAGGGCGCTCATCCGCGGGATCAGGTTGAACGACTGGAACACGAACCCGATCCGGCGGTTGCGCAGGATCGCGAGCCGCCGGTCGTCGAGCCGTCCGACGTCCGCTCCGTCGAGGAGGTACCGGCCGGTGGTCGGCACATCGAGGCAGCCGAGGATGTTCATCAGCGTCGACTTGCCCGACCCGGACGCCCCCATGATCGCGACGTAGTCGCCCTGGTCGACGGTGAGGGAGACGCCGCGCAGCGCGTGCACGGCCGTGCCGCCCTCGCCGTACACCTTGGTCACGTCGCGCACGTCGAGGACGGTCATCCCCGGCCCCCGATGCGGGCTCCGCCACCGCCGCCGAACCCGCCGCCGCCTCCGGGGAAGCGACCGGTGGGGAACCCGGTGCCGGTACCGGTGCCGGTGGTGGCGATCACGACCTGGTCGCCCTCGGCGAGCCCGGAGCTGATCTCGGTGCCCGCGTCGCCCTGGACGCCGACGCGCACGGTCCTGGACACCTTCTCGCCCTTGTCGAGGACGGTCACGGTGCTCTGACCGCCGGCGGTGCGCACCGCGGCGGTCGGCAGGTACAGCACGTCGTCCGCGCGTGCCACGGTCACCTGGACGGTGGCGGTCGCGCCGATGCGCAGGCCCGCCGGAGGCTCGCTCAGCGACACCGTGACGCCGTACTGCACGACGTTGTTGGAGGTCGTCGAGGTCTGGTCGATGGCGGTGACCTTGCCGGACGCCTGCTCGCCGCGCATCGCGTCGAAGGTCACGCTCGCGACCTGGCCCTTCTTCACCTTGGCGACGTCGGACTCGGTGAACTCACCGGTGATCTCCAGTTCGGAGGTGTCCGCGACCGTGATGAAGCCGCCGCCCGACGACGAGGCCGTCGAGGAGGAGGAGCCCGTCGAGGAGCCGCCGGTGGTCGTGCCGCCGCCCGAAGAGGTGGCGCTGGAAGACGACGAACTCCCGCTGGAGGAGCCGCCGACCGAGCCGTTGACCGCGATGACCGTGCCGGCGAACGGAGCGGTGAGCTTCGTGCCGTCAAGGGTCCGCTGGGCGGCCGCGTACGCCGTCTTGGCCTGGACGTAGCCGGAGTATCCGGTCGGGGTGGAGGTGTCGCCGGCCTCGGCCGCGTCGAGCGCCGCCTTCGCCGACCGCAGGGAGTCGCTCGCGCTCGCGTCGTCGAGCGTCGCGAGGACCTTCCCTTTCTTCACCTTGTCCCCGGCCTGGACCTTGATGGAGTCGACCGTGCCGCTCGCGCCGAAGCCGAGGTCACGTGACTTGGAGCTGGCGACGGATCCGGACGCGGACACCGACGAGACGACCGTCCCGCGGGTGACCCGTACGATCCGGCCCGGCGACGACGCGCCGGCGTCGTCGTTCAGCGAGAAGTACGCCGCGCCCGCGCCGACGGCGAGAAGTATGGCCAGGATGCCGTTGAGCAGCACACCACGGCGTCGAAGGAGGGCTTTCACCCGCGTAGCGTCCCGGACCCGGCTGGGGCCAGCCTGACCCGATCCTGAAAGGTTCCTGCGAGCCTGCCCGGTATCTGAACACCGACCGGCCTTCAGGCAACTCTCAGGAGGGACTCGGCTCCACGTCACCTTCGCAGGCCAGGATCGTGCGCCGTGAACCGGCCGACCCTGAGCGATCCGCGCAAACCTCCATGGCTCACCGCCGGCGCGGTGGCGCTGATGGCGACAGGGCTGATCGCCGCGGGCGACGCGCCCGCGCACGGAGCGGCGTACGCGACCGTACGCCGCGGCAACGTCACCTCCACGGCCGGAGCCGCGGGGACCGTGCAGAGCGCCGACACGCGTGAGCTGGTCTTCGGCACGTCCGGGACAGTGCGGAGGATCGAGGTCGCGCCGGGCGACAAGGTGAAGGCCGGCGCGGTGCTGGCCCGCCTGGACGACACCGCAGCACGCGAGCAGATCGACGTCGCAGAAGCCGCGCTCGCCGCGGCCGAGGACACCTACTCCAAGGCACAGGACGGCATCTGCGCCGGGGGCGGTGGCGACGGCTCGGGTGGTTCGGTGCGGCCGGCGAGCTACGAAGGCCGCCCTCAGTGGAGCCCGACCCCGACTCCGACCGCCACGTCCCCCACGCCGACTCCGGCCCCGACGACGCCCCGGCCGACGCCGACCACTCCCCGTCCGACGCACTCGCCGCGCCCCACCGGGCATCCCCGGCCCACCGGCCACCCGATGCCGACCTCGCGCGGACACGGCGGCGGCAGGGCGCGCGGCGGCGGGAAGAGCACGGTCTGCCGGCCGGGCGCGGTCGAGCAGGCCTCGTCGAAGGTCACACAGGCCGACGTGAAGGTACGGGAGGCCGAGCGCACCCTGCGGGCGACCAGGCTCACCGCACCGATGGACGGCACCGTGCTCGCGGTCTCCGGCACGGCCGGCGACCAGGTCGCGAGCGCCGCCAAGACCGGCTTCGTCACCCTGGGAGACCTGACGGACCTCCAGGTGCGAGCGATGTTCCCGCTGGGCGAGGTCCAGAGCCTGGAGATCGGTCAGTCCGCCACGATCGACCTGGCGATGCGCCCCGGCCACCCGTACACGGGCCGTGTCACCCGCATCGCCCCCGCCGCGACCACGAGCGGCACCCGCGCGCTGTTCGGCGTGATGATCTCCCTCGACGACGCGCCGTCCGGCCTGCTGACCGGCATGAGCGCCACCACCGAGGTGGTGACCGCCCAGGCCGACGACGCCCTGTACGTCCCGGTCAGCGCCGTCCATCCGGGAAAGGGCGGCACCGCGACGATCGTCGTACGCCGCGGCGGGCGCGCCACGGCGCGCACGGTCCAGCTGGGCGTACGCGGCGACCGCTACGTCGCCGTCACCTCCGGCCTGTCCGCCGGCGACCGCGTCCTCATGGCCACCGGCACCGGCCCCGACGGCTTCCCCGATCCGGCCTTCCCTGCCGCCTGACCATGCGAACGGCCCAGACCCGAGATTCCGGGACTGGGCCGTTCATCCAGGGAGAGGGTCGGTCAGGTGCCGGAGCTGGAGGTCAGGGTGACGTCCGTCGTGTGCCCCTTGCCGTCGCGCACGTACGTCAGCTTGATCTTGTCGCCCGGGTGGTAGCCGCGGATCGCGGCCGAGAGAGTGTCGGCTCCGTCGATGGCCTTGTCGTCGACCTTCGTGACGATGTCGCCCTCCTTCAGGCCCGCCGAGGCCGCCGGAGTGCCGGGCTGGACCGAGGCGACCAGGGCGCCCTCCTCGCCGGCGCCCATGGCGTCCGAAAGGGTCACGCCCAGGTAGGCGTGGGTGGCCTTGCCGGACTTGATGAGCTGGTCGGCGACCTGCTTGGCGGTGTCGATCGGGATGGCGAAGCCGACACCGATGTTGCCGTTGCCGCCGCCCGAGGTGGCGATGGCCGTGTTGACGCCGATGACCTGGCCGTAGGCGTTCACCAGCGGCCCGCCGGAGTTGCCCGGGTTGATCGCGGCGTCGGTCTGGATCGCGTCGCCGATGGTCGCGCCGCGGGAGCCCGGCCGCTGCCCCTGACCGGGGAACTGCGGCTGCTGCGGCTGCTGTTCGTTGCCGCCCTCCGAAAGGGTCCGGTGCAGGGCGCTGACGATTCCGGAGGTCACGGAGCCTTCGAGGCCGAGCGGGCTGCCGATGGCGACGACGGCGTCACCGACCTGCAGGCGGTCGCTGCTGCCGAACGTCGCGGGCTTCAGCCCCGACCCCCCGGCCGCCTTGATCACCGCGAGGTCCGTGGCCGGGTCGGTGCCGAGGACACTGGCCGTGGCCTTCTTGCCGTCGCTGAACTTGACGGTGATCTGGCCGCCCTGGCTCGCGTCGGCGACGACGTGGTTGTTCGTCATGATCGTGCCGTCGGAGCGCAGGATGACGCCGGAGCCCTCGCCCTGGCCCATCTGGGTCATCACCGTGACGGACACGACGCTCGGCTGCACCGCGCCGGCGATCGCCGCGATCCCGGTGGCCGACTTGTTCGACGCCGGCTGTACGGCCGTGGGGCTGGCGTAGGTGGTGCCCTGACCGACCAGCGCCGCGACGGCGCCTCCGGCGACCCCGCCCGCCAGCACCAGGGCCAGCGCCGCGCCGCCCGCGGCGACCTTCCGCCGTGGCGTCCACCAGACCGGCTCCCTCGGCGCGGGCTCCGCGCCGAATCCCGGCGTTCCCGGGTAGGTGTACTGGCCGTACGGCTGCTCCTGGGAACCGGTGGTGCCGTACGGCTGGTTCTCCGCCTGCCCGGTGGCACCGTACGGCTGCTGCTCGGGTGAGCCCTCCTGCGGAACACCGCCGGTGGATCCCTGATGTGTCTCCCCGTGGGGCTGCCGGCTCGGGGGCGGCCATGCCTGCTGCGCGCCGGTCGGTGGCTCGGGTACCGAACCCGGCAGCAGCTCCCCGGCAGATGACGCCCCGGCGCCGTCGCGCGGCTCTTCCGGACGTTCGCCCGAGGGGCGGTCGTGGGTCTCCATCGCTCACTCCCAGATCCGTCGCTTGCCTGTTACCTACACAATCACCCGCGTGACTGGAGCCCCCCTGAGGCGAACCTGAAAGTTCCTGCAATAAGGCCCGTATAAGAGCTCAGAACATCACTCTCAGGACGAGGACTCGACCGCGTCGACGTCGTCGAGGGCGTCCGCCGGATCGGCGTCGATCACATCCGGGTCGAGCGGCAGCGTCACGCGGAACGTCGCGCCCGAACCCGGCGTCGTGTCGACCTCCACGGACCCGCCGTGCGCGTCGACCAGCCCGGCCACGATCGCCAGGCCGAGACCGGTGCCCCCGCGGCTGCGCGCCGGGTCGGCCCGGTAGAACCGTTCGAACACCCGGGCCGCCGCCTCGGGCGGCATGCCCGGCCCGTCGTCGGTGACCTCCAGCACGGCCGCCGGAGCATCGCCCAGCCGGCCGGAGCGTACGACGACCTCCACCGGCCCGCCCGGTGGCGTGTGCTGCAGCGCGTTGCCGACCAGGTTCCCGATGACCTGGCGGAGGCGTACCTCGTCGCCGGTCACGATGAACGCCGACCCGCTGCGCACGGACAGCGAGATCTCCCGGTCCGGGTCCAGGACACGCGCGTCGTGCACGGCGTCGGCGGCGAGCGCGAGCACGTCGACGGGCCGCCGCGCGAGCGGCCGCTGCTGGTCGAGCCGTGCCAGGAGCAGCAGGTCGTCGACGAGCACGCCCATGCGGACGGCCTCGTCCTCGACCCGCCCGATGAGCCGGTCCAGCTCGGCGCGCTCGACGTCGTCACGCTGCCGGTAGTACTCGGCGAAGCCCCGGATGACGCTCAGGGGCGTACGGAGCTCGTGGCTGGCGTCGGCGACGAACCGGCGCATGCGCTCCTCCGACTCGCGCGCGGTCGCCTCGGACTCGGACTGGGCGCGGAAGGCCGTCTCGATCTGGCTGAGCATGCCGTTCAGCGCGTTGCCGAGCCGTCCGACCTCCGTACGCGGGTCGACGTCGGGCACGCGCTGGGACAGATCGCCGGCGGCGATGGCCTCCGCGGTGTGCTCGATCTTGACCAGCGACCGCAGGCTGGCCCCGACGATCGCGACGCCGAGGCCCGCGATCAGCACCAGGACGATGCCGCCGACGACGATCTCCACGCCGACGAGCCGCCCGGCCGTACGCTCGACGTCGCTCAGGTCCGAGGACGCCACCGCGAAACCGGTGCCGGCCGTCTCGACGTGCACCCGCCAGTGGACGTCACCGGAGATGGCGTGGACGGTGACCGACTCTCCGGCGTGGGCGGCCAGCCAGGCGCCGTCCTGCGGAACGTCAGGGTCGGACTCGACGGCCCGCCAGAGCGGGCGCGTGGAACGCCAGATGACCTGGCCCGTCGCGTCGCACAGCTCGACGGGGTAGGGCCCGGTGATCGGCACCCGCTGGGCATAGCCGGGCTGGGTGGCGACGTGCGCGACCACCCGTGCGACGCTCGTCAGCTGCTGGTCCGTACGGTCGAGCAGGTAGCCGCGCATCGCGGAGACGCTCGCGACGCTCACCGCCACCAGTGCCAGGGCGACCATGGCGAGCACGGCGGCGACGAGCTTCACTCGCAGCGGGGTCCGCGATGACAGGTGGGTCGCCCATGAGGCCATTAGGGCGTGTCCGGTGGGTCTTGGCCGTACATGACCTACTGCTCCGGTGGCAGGCGGAGCACGTAACCGACTCCGCGAAGCGTGTGGATCAGGCGCGGGCCGAGCTTGTCGAGCTTGCGGCGGAGCACCGAGACGTAGGACTCGACGATGCCGGTGTCGCCGCGGAAGTCGTAATCCCAGACGTGGTCGAGGATCTGGGCCTTGGACAGCACGCGGTTGGCGTTGGTCATGAAGTAGCGCAGCAGCTTGAACTCGGTGGGCGACAGCTGGATCGGCTTGCCGGACCGCCAGACCTCGTGGCTCTCCTCGTCCAGCTCCAGGTCGGCGAACTCGAGCCGCGGCGGCGCCTCGGCGGGCCCGCCCTGTGCGCGGCGCAGCACCGCGCGGATCCGCGCGATCACCTCTTCCAGGCTGAACGGCTTGGTGACGTAGTCGTCGCCGCCGAGCGTCAGCCCGCGGATCTTGTCCTGGGTGGCATCGCGCGCGGTGAGGAACAGCACCGGGATGTGCGCGCCACCGCCCCGCAGCCGGCGGATCACGTCGAACCCGTCCATGTCGGGGAGCATCACGTCGAGCACGATGAGGTCGGGCCGCCGTTGCATGGCGACCTGGACGGCCTCGGTTCCCCCGGTGGCCGTCACAACCTCGAATCCCGCGTAACGGAGGCTGCCCGATAGCAGCTCCAGGATGTTGGGTTCGTCCTCGACCACGAGAAGTCGTGCTTCGCTCACCCGTCCATGGTGGCCTGCCGAGTTGAGTACTAGCTGAAGACGCACTGAGGGGGATCTGGAGAGTCACCCTTCGGAGGCTGTGCGGGAACATCCCGCCCCCGCCGTCGCTCGCACACCACGAGAACCGTCCGCATCCGGCCGTTATAGATGCAGATTACATACATACACGGAGTGAGGGGTAAAGGCTCCAGAAGCGCGTGCACGGGCGGAGGGGGACGCGGTGGCGGAAAAGTCATGTCCGGTATGACCCGGTTGGTAGCGACTTCCCCGACCCCGCCGGTGAAGAAACGGAGGCGCCCCGGCTGGTGGCGGGAGATCCTGCTGCTGTGCGTCGTCTACCTGATGTACGACGGGGTGCGGCTGCTCGTGGCCGCCGGACACGGCGAGGCCGTCGCCAACGCCCACCACGTGATTGGGTTAGAGCACACGCTCCGGCTGGGACACGAGCAGACGCTCAACCACGCGGTGTCCGCCAGTCCCGCGATCGGGGTCACGCTCTCCTACGCGTACGCGACGCTGCACTACCTGATCACGCCGATCGTGCTGGTCTGGCTCTGGCAGGCGCGGCCGGAGCGCTATCGCGGGGCGCGCACCGCGATCGTGACGGCCACGCTGCTCGGCCTGATCGGCTTCTGGCTCTTCCCGACCGCCCCGCCGCGGATGCTGCCCGGCTTCGTCGACACGCTCGCCAAGTATCACGACTGGGGCTGGTGGGGCGGCGCGGCCAGCGCGCCGAAGGGCCTCGGCGGGCTGACGAACGAGTTCGCCGCGATGCCCTCGCTGCACGTCGGATGGGCGGTGTGGTGCGGCTGGCAGATCATGCGCGGCACGTCACGGTGGTGGCTGCGTACGCTCGGCGCCGCCTACCCGGCCTTCATCGTCGTCGTCGTGATCGGCACGGCCAACCACTACGTGGCCGACGCCGTCGCCGGGCTGATCGTGATCAGCATCGGCGCGGCGGCGGCGCGACTCAGCCGCCGTGCACGCGGCTACGCGTTGTTCTGATCGCCGTGCGCGGCCTTCTCCTCCTGGCGGCGCTCCCAGTCGGCCTGGCGGAGGTCTTCCTCGCGAGGCGCCTGGATACGGGCGAGCCGTTTGTTCATCGAACGGACCAGGAAGAAGAGGGTCACGCCGAGCGCGGCGACGATGACGAACGCGAGCACCCCGGGGGTGACCTGGTCTTCGTTGACCGCGAGAACCATCATGGCAGGCACACCTTCTCATGGACGCCGGTGAACAGGTCGTTCTCCGGCAGCTCCGTGTCGACCAGCGAACGTGCCAAATGGTAGTCCTCGGTCGGCCATGCCTCGCGCTTGATCGCCGTGGGGCTGGCGAAGAAGGGGCCGTTGGGGTCGATCTGCGTCGCGTGCGCGATCAGCGCACGGTCGCGCACTTCGAAGTAGTCGGCGCACGGCACTCGCGTGGTGATGTCCCACTTGACCGGGCGGTCCTCCCACCTGCGGAGCGTCTCGTCGAACGGCGACTCGATGCCCGCACGCAGCATCGCCTCGTGCTCGGCGAGATAGCGCTGCTTGTGGAAGGTCATGTGGTAGTAGAGCTTCAGCGGCTGCCAGGGCTCTCCGGTGCCGGGGTAACGGTCGGGGTCGCCGGCCGCCTCGAACGCCTCCACCGACACCTTGTGACACATGATGTGGTCGGGGTGGGGGTAGCCGCCGTTCTCGTCGTAGGTGAGGATCACGTGCGGCCGGAACTCGCGTATCGCGCGTACCAGCGGCTCGCTCGCGACGTCGAGGGGCTGCACGGCGAAGCAGTCCTCGGGCAGCGGCGGCAGCGGGTCGCCCTCCGGCAGGCCCGAGTCGACGAAGCCCAGCCACTGCTGCTCGACGCCGAGGATCTCCCTCGCGCGCGCCATCTCCTCCATCCGCACCGCCGCGAGATTCGCCCGGACCTCGGGCCGCTCCATCGCGGGGTTGAGGATGTCGCCGCGCTCACCCCCGGTGCAGGTGATGACGACGACCTGCACTCCCTCGGCCGAGTAGCGGGCCATGGTCGCCGCACCCTTGCTGGACTCGTCGTCCGGGTGGGCGTGCACGGCCATCAGGCGCATGGGCTCCAGGCACGAGGTCTCGGACAACTGTGACTCCCCGTAAGCGTATTGTCGTATCCGTCGGCAGAGCGGCCCCGGATCACCGGCACCGAACCCGTCCAGGATGATTCTCCCTGAGAACACCGACAGACCGCACGGAGATTCCCGTCATGAACGCGAGCACCACCAAGGGCACACGAGGGAACGTGGTGGCCTATGCGGTCATCGGGGCGTTCGTCGGCCTGTGCGCCATCGGGTGGGCCATCATCGTCGCCCACACCGAGGGCACGCCCGGGATCACCCCGCAGATCGTGTCCTGGCAGACCAGCGCCCGTTCGGTCCGCGTGCACTACGAGGTCTCCAAGCCCAAGACCGACGACGTGCGCTGCGCGATCGTCGCCTATGACACGTCGCACGGAGAGGTGGGCCGGGTGGAGGTGGACGTTCCGCCCGGCACGTCGAGCGTCGACACGAGGCGCGATGTTCCGACGTCGTCCCTCGCTACCGCCGTGGACGTACGGGAGTGCCATAGAGGTTAAAACAGCCTCCACTTTGGGGAACAAACAAGAACGTCATAACGCCACAAAGCTCTCGTGCGCTGGCTACTTCACATTTGAATGCCGGTAGCCTTGAGAGTTCTACGGCCGCACTTCACGTGGATGAGGAGTACCCGTGACCGAGACCCGCGACGCCAACGTCACCTGGTTGACCCAGGAGGCGTACGACCGGCTGAAGCAGGAGCTGGACCACCTCACGGGCCAGGGACGGATCGACATCGCCGCCAAGATCGAAGCGGCCCGTGACGAAGGCGATTTGAAGGAGAACGGCGGCTACCACGCCGCCAAGGAGGAACAGGGCAAGCAGGAGGGCCGCGTCCTCCAGCTCCAGCAGATCCTTCTCAATGCCCGCGTGGGCGAGGCACCCCGCACCGAAGGGGTCGTCGGCCCCGGCATGACCGTGACGATCCAGTTCGCGGGAGACGACGAGGAGGTCACCTTCCTGCTCGCCTCACGCGAGGAGAGCGGCTCTCCGATCGACGTCTACTCCCCGAAGTCGCCGCTGGGCGCGGCGATCAACGGCAAGAAGGTCGGCGAGAAGGCGAAGTACCAGATGCCGAACGGCCGCAGCATGGCCGTGGAGATCCTGGACGCCACGCCGTACGCCGGCACCTGAGCGAGCGCCGCCGCCCGCGGTCATGACACGCGCGCGGCGGCCCGCACCAGCGGCAGCGTCCGCTGATGCACGGGTGTGGCCAGCGCGATCACGGTCGACGCACGGCGCACGCCCTTCACATCGACGATGAGGTCGATGACCCGCTGCAGGTCCTGGTTGCCACGGCCCACGATGCGGCAGAGCATGTCCCCACCCCCGGTGATCGTGTGCGCCTCGATCACTTCCGGGATGGCCGACAGCAGTGCCGCGACCGGGTCGTGGCCGCCCGCCTGCCGGATCTCCAGGGTGATGAACGCGGTGACCTGGTAGCCGAGGGCGGCCGGGTCGACCTCCGGACCGAACCCCCGGATCACTCCGCGTTCCTGCATGCGGTCGATCCGCGCCTGGACCGTGCCCCGCGCCACCTTCAGCCGCCGCGAGCACTCCAGCACCCCGATGCGGGGCTCTTCCGTGAGCAGCTCGATCAGCCGGGCGTCAAGACCATCGATCATCGCTCATCCTCGGCAATCCGTAGTCAGGGTGTACAGAAATCAGATGGCTCTCCAATGATGACTGTACAAGTTGTCCAGCTTTTCGGACGTGCCTTGCGCACTATGTAGCCCACAGCGGACATTGTCCTCATCACCCCCGCACCTTCGCCCGAGGAGAGCCATGACCAACGACGCAGCTCCGGACGATGTCTTCCCGGTCAAGGGCATGGACGCCGTGGTGTTCGCCGTCGGCAACGCCAAGCAGGCGGCGCACTACTACTCGACCGCCTTCGGCATGCGCTGCGTCGCGTACAAGGGGCCCGAGACCGGCAGCCGTGACGAGGCCGCGTACGTCATGGAGTCGGGCGGCGCGAGGTTCGTCCTGAAGGGCGCCGTGCGCGCCGGCACCGACCTCGGACGACACATCGCCGAGCACGGCGACGGCGCCATCGACCTGGCCATCGAGGTGCCCGACGCGGAGGCCGCGTACGCGCACGCGATCGCCCACGGCGCGACCTCCGTCGAGGCCCCGCACGTCGTCGAGGACGACAACGGCAAGGTCGTGATCGCCGCGATCTCCACGTACGGCGAGACCCGCCACTCGCTGGTCGACCGCGCCAACTACTCCGGCCCGTACCTGCCCGGATACGTCGCCGCGGCGCCGATCACCGCCGCGCCGGAGAAGCGCTTCTTCCAGGCGATCGACCACTGCGTGGGCAACGTCGAGCTCGGCAAGATGGACGAGTGGGTGGAGTTCTACAAGCGCGTCATGGGCTTCACGAACATGAAGGAGTTCATCGGCGACGACATCGCCACCGAGTACTCCGCGCTGATGTCGAAGGTCGTCGCCGACGGCCGCGGCAAGGTGAAGTTCCCGCTGAACGAGCCTGCGATCGCCAAGAAGAAGTCGCAGATCGATGAGTACCTGGAGTTCTACGGCGGGCCGGGCATGCAGCACATCGCCCTCGCCACGAACGACATCCTGGCCTCGGTCGACGCCATGCGCGCCGCCGGCGTGGAGTTCCTGGACACCCCCGACTCCTACTACGAGGACGCCGAGCTTCGCGAGCGCATCGGCGAGGTGCGGGTGCCCATCGAGGAGCTGCAGAGCCGTGGTGTCCTCGTCGACCGCGACGAGGACGGCTACCTCCTGCAGATCTTCACCAAGCCGGTGCAGGACCGTCCGACGGTCTTCTTCGAGCTGATCGAGCGGCACGGCTCGCTGGGCTTCGGCAAGGGCAACTTCAAGGCCCTGTTCGAGGCGATCGAGCGCGAGCAGGAGCTGCGCGGCAACCTGTAGTCAACGCGAGCCCAAGGGCGGCCAAAAGGAGGGTGCGCGCCGGGCGCGGCGCGGCACCTGCCGTACCGGCCGCGCGCACCGTGGCCGCATGACCCAACCGCCCGGCCGGCCGGGACACCGCGAGCAAGCCCCGCCGTACGTCGACGACCCCGAGGTCACCGAGCCGGGCACACCACCGGACCTGCCGTACGGGCCCGAGGTCACCCGGCCGCGCTTCGAGTACGGCGGCCGATGGCGGCGGCTGCTCGCGGCGATCATCGACGGCCTCATCGTGTACGTCGTGACCTGGCTGATCACCGCCCCCATCGCCGGGCTCGGCTCGATGTACGACCGGCCCACCGGCCGCCAGATCGTCGCGGATCTGATCACCCTCATCCTGGCCTTCGCCTACTTCGTCGTGCAGCACGGCCGGTGGGGGCAGACGCTCGGCAAGCGCGCGATGAGCCTGCGGGTCGTCCGCGCGGACGACGCCGGCCCGATCACGTACGGGCAGGCCGGCTGGCGGCTGCTGTTCCAGTACATCGTCTCGTTCGTCACCTGCGGTGTCGGCGGGCTCGTCGACGTCGCGTGGATCCTGTGGGACGAGCGGCGCCAGGCCCTGCACGACAAGGTGGCCAAGACGGTCGTGGTCGCGGTGGAGCCCGGCCGGCCGGACCCGTACGCCGCCCGGTGAGGCCGCTGCCGATCATCGCTTGCGCGTTGCTCTCGCTGGCCACGGCGGGCTGTTCGGCTCCGCACCGCCTGACCGCGCCAGAGGACGTCCCGGCGGCGGGCGCCGTGAGCGCGGGCGACCCGTACGCGCCGGGTGATGGCAACGGCGGGTACGACGTGCGGAACTACGCCCTCGACCTGCGCGTCAGCCCGCACGCCACGCTCCCGCTTGCCGGAACCGCGACGATCACTGCGGACGCCACCGAGCCGCTGTCCCGCTTCGACCTGGACCTGACCGGCCTCACGGTCTCCAGGGTCACGGTCGGCGGCGTGCCCGCGTCGTTCTCGCGAACGCCCGGAGAGCTCGTCGTCGTTCCGGCGAAACCCCTGCCCAGGGGCAGGTTCGTGGTCGTCGCCGCCTACTCCGGCACGCCACGCGAGATCCACGACCCGCTCCTCGGCCGGTACGGCTGGACGCCGACGCACGACGGGGTGTTCATCGGGGATCAGCCCAGCGGCGCGCACACGTGGTTCCCCTGCGACGACCATCCCACCGACAAAGCGAGCTTCGACTTCCGGATCACCGTGCCCCGTGGCCTGACCGCGATCGCGAACGGCGAGCTCACCGGCACGAGCGCGGCCGGCGACTGGACGACCTTCACGTGGCGCGAACGCCGGCCGATGGCGACGTACCTGGCAATGGCCGACGTGGGCCGTTTCACGGTCCGCACCGGACGTACGCCCGCGGGCGTCCCGGTGTACGTGGCGGTCGACCCGTCCGTCGCATCGGTGGGGATGAGTACCCTGTACAGCGAGACCGTGCAGGTCACGGACTTGTGGGCCACATATTTCGGCCCGTATCCCTTCGAGTCGACCGGCGGCGTCATCGACGACGCCCCGGTCCGATTCGCCCTTGAGACCCAGAGCAGGCCGGAGTACGCCGCGGGCATCACCGCCTCCCCCTCCGTGATCGCACATGAGCTGTCGCACCAGTGGTTCGGCGACAGCGTCACCCCCGCCCGGTGGAGTGACATGTGGCTGAGCGAGGGCTTCGCGACGTACGCCGAATGGCTCTGGGACGCCCGTCAAAGCGGAGGTGTGCCGGTGCGGCGCCAATTCGACATCCGTTACGCCGACCGGACCGGTGCTCTGTGGAACGTCGCCCCCGCGGCGCCGGGACGCCGGGGACTCTTCGGCCGGTCGGTGTACGAACGCGGTGCGATGACGCTCCAGGCCCTGCGGCAAAAGGTCGGGGATGCCGGATTCTTCGCGATCCTGCGTTCCTGGGCCGCCGAGTACCGCTACTCCAACGCCACGACGCCGCAGTTCATCGCACTCGCCGAGCGCGTCTCGGGGCGGCGGCTCGACGGGTTCTTCCACACCTGGCTGTACGCGAGGGGCCGGCCGTCGCGCTGGTGAGCCTTGTGAAGCGGACTTCGGCAGGAGGATGCTGTCGGCTGCGGTCCGGCTTTTCCGCGACTTGAGACAAACGGGAGACTACGCATGGCGAGGATCACCTCACGGGCCTTGGCGATCACCGCGGCCGCCGCGGCGCTCGGCCTGCTCGGCCCCACGGCGGTGGCCGGCACTCATCACAGGTTCACGCCCGGCTCGCCCGGCGACGGCGACTCGTACTTCCCCGACATGGGGAACGGCGGCTACGACGCCCAGCACTACGACTTGAGGCTGTCATACGACCCCGGTACGAAGGCCATCGACGCGGTCGCGAAGATCAAAGCCCGTGCCACGCAGGACCTCTCCCGCTTCGACCTGGACTTCCTCGGCCCCCTGAAGATCAGCAAGGTGACCGTCGACGGCCGGAGTGCGGCCTACACCCGCACCGGCGCGCAGGAACTGGTCATCACGCCCGAGCGCGGGCTGCCCCGCGGCCGGGACTTCGACGTCGAGGTCGCCTACTCCGGCGTGCCGCAGCTGATCAACGACAAGTCTCTCGGCGTCTCCGGCTGGATCGCCACGCACGACGGCGCGGTGGCGCTGTCGCAGCCGTTCGGCTCGGCGACCTGGTACCCCGTGAACGACACCACCCACGACAAGGCGACCTACGACTTCACCATCACGGTGCCCAAGGGGCTGAAGGTACTGGCCAACGGCGACCCGGCCGGTGAGTTCACGCGCGGCGCGTCGACGACGTTCCGCTGGGCCGACCGCCGGCCGACCGCCAGCGAGCTGGTCCTCCTCGCGATCGGCAACTTCGCGGTGAAGGACTCCCGTACGAAGACGGGCCTGCGCAACATCACCGCCGTCGACCCGGCCGCGGTCAAGGCGGGCACCGACGTGAACACCGCCTCCGACGCCTTCAACAAGGCCACCGCCGACGTCATCGACTGGGAGCAGAAGATCTACGGCCGCTTCCCGTTCTCCTCGGTCGGCGGCATCGACGTACTCGCCCCGAATGTCGGCTACTCCCTGGAGACCCAGGGCCGGCCCGTGTACGCCCGCAGCAGCGCCGGCGCGCTGCCCTCGGCCGACCTGCTCGCCCACGAGCTGGGCCACCAGTGGTTCGGCGACGACATCACGCCCTTCGAGTGGAAGCACATCTGGCTGAACGAGGGCTTCGCCACCTATACCGAGTGGCTCTACAGCGAGCAGCACGGCGGCCAGACCGCGCAGCAGGCCTTCGACACGGCGTACAAGTCGCCGAGCAGGGACTGGAGCGGCAAGGTCGCCGACCCGGGCCGCGACCACATCTTCGACGACCTGGTGTACACGCGCGCCGCGATGACCCTGCACCAGCTGCGGAAGACCATCGGCGACCCCGCGTTCTTCCTGCTGATCAAAGCCTGGCCGGCCTTTCACGCCTACGGCAACGACACGACCGACGAGTTCATCGCCTTCGCCCAGCACTTCACGCGGACGAACCTCACGCCGCTGTTCCAGAAGTGGGTGTTCACCGAAGGCAAACCGGCTCTCTGAGACGAGGCGAACGCCTCCGGCCCGCGCGGCCGGGGGCGTTCCGTCAGCTGAACCTCAAGGTGTAGCCCTCGCCGCGCAGGCGTCCGAGCACCTCGTCGCAGTGGGCCGGGCCGCGCGTCTCCAGGTGGAGCAAGACCTCGGCCTCGTCCAGGTCGAGCCGGGCGCCGACCCGCTCGTGCACGACGTCGATGACGTTGACCTCCATCTCGGCCAGTTCGGCGAGAAGGTCGACCAGGGCGCCCGGGTGGTCACGCAGCCGGGCGCGGAACACCAGGTAGCGGCCTGCCGCCGCGAGACCGTGCCGCAGCACCTTCGCGAGCAGCAGCGGGTCGATGTTGCCGCCGGACAGCACGGTGACGACCGGAGGCTGGAAGGCCTTCGGCTGGTCCAGCAGCGCGGCGACGCCGACCGCGCCGGCCGGCTCGACGACCTGCTTGGAGCGTTCGAGGCAGTTGAGCAGCGCCTGGGAGATCGTCTCCTCCGACACCGTCACCACCGAGTCGACCAGCTTGGACACCAGCTCGAACGTGAGGTCGCCGGGGCGTCCGACCGAGATGCCGTCGGCCATGGTCGTGGCCGGCTTGACGACGACCGGGCGGCCGGCGGCGAGCGACGGCGGGAAGGCCGCCGCCTGGCTCGCCTGCACGCCGACCACGCGCACATCGGGGCGTACGGCCTTGACCGCGGCGGCGACTCCGGCGACCAGGCCTCCCCCGCCGACGCCCACGAGGATCGTCCGCACGTCCGGGCACTGCTCGAGGATCTCCAGGCCGATGGTGCCCTGCCCGGCCACCACGTCTGGGTGGTCGAAGGGGTGGATGAAGACCGCGCCGGTCTCCTTCGCGTACGCCTTGGCGGCCTCCAGGCAGGCGTCCACGCCGTCCTTCTCGAAGACCACCTCGGCCCCGTACGCCCGGGTGGCGACCACCTTGGGCAGCGGCGCGCCCTCGGGCATGAAGACGACGGCCTTGCTGCCCAGCAGGCCCGCGGCCAGGGCCACGCCCTGGGCGTGGTTGCCGGCGCTCGCCGCGACGACTCCGCGTCCGCGCTCCTCGTCGCTGAGCCTTGTGATGCGCACATACGCGCCGCGGGTCTTGAACGATCCGGCGCGCTGGACGTTCTCGCACTTGAGGAACACCGGCCCACCGATCTTGGCCGAAAGAGACCGGGACTCCAGGATCGGCGTGGTCACGATCACACCGCGCAACAGCTCCTGTGCTGCGCGTATGTCATCGATACCGACGAGACCACTCATAGTGCAGAGTCTTTCATGGCCCGATCATGAAGCCCCTTAGAGCGTCCGGAATACGAGATCCGGATCAGTCCGCGGTCCAGTAGCGGTCAGCGCCGAAGATGAAGGCCGCCGCTCCGATGAGCCCCGCCATCTGCCCGAGCGCGGTCGGGACGACGCGGACCTCGCGGGCGTAGTCCATACGGGCGTGCGCGCGGAAGGTCTCCTCCAGCGGGCGGAGCAGCATCGGCCCCGCCTGGGAGAGCCTGCCGCCGACGGCGACGACCTCCAGGTCGCACAGGTGCGTCGCGGAGGCGATCGCCACGCCCAGCGCCCAGCCGGCGCGGTTCATGGCACGCACCGCGATCGGGTGGCCGCGGGCGGCGTCGTCGGCCAGCTCCTTGCCGGTCTCGCCGGTCCATCCCTGCTCGCGCGCCCACGCCGACAGGCCGGGTCCGCGCGCGATCGCCTCCAGGCAGCCGCGCCCGCCGCACTCACAGACCGGGCCGTCGGGGTCGACGATGACGTGCCCGATGTGCCCGGCGTTGCCGCTCGCCCCGTGGACCAGGCGACCGCCCAGGATGAGGCCGCCGCCGACGCCCGCCGACACGACCATGCCGAGGACGTTGTCGCGGCCACGGCCCGCTCCGCGCCAGTGCTCGCCGACGGTGACCGCGACGGCGTCGTTGTGCACGCGTACCGGCAGGTCCGGGTACAGCTCCATGAGCCGGTCCCGCAGCGGGAACCTCTGCCAACCGGGCATGTTGAGCGGCGAGACGGTGCCGGTCGGCCACGCCATCGGGCCGCCGCAACCCACCGCGACACCCGACAGGGGCACGTCGGGCAGCTTCTCGACCACCGTGAGCAGGGTGCGCCAGAGGCTGTCGGCGTCGACGTGGGGCGGCTGCGGGGTGCCGATGCGCTCGTACGCCGCGACGCGCCCTCCCGCCTCGACCAGCGCGGCGGCCATCTTCGTACCGTCGATGTCGATGGCGAGGGCGGGTGGCTTCACGCGTCGCCTCCCTTGGCGCCCGGCCCGAACGCGAGGATCGACGCGGTGAACCCGTGCACGTGGTTGCGCCCCCCGACGGGGCCGATCTCCCCGGCGGCGAAGAACCCGCCGATCCCGGACGTGCCGAGGACGCTGCGGAGGAGACGCACGTCGTGGTCGGAGTTGGGGTACATCGCCCGCCCGCGCCCGGTGCAGGAGAACAGCAGCGCCCCTTCGACCGGCGCGAGGTCGAGGTCGCCGAGCCGGAGCGTGAGGTCCTCGTCGGCCACTCCGGCGTCGCGCACCTGGAAGCGGACCGTGCGTCCGACGTCGATGACGTCGCCCGTGGCTATCGCGCCGGCCGCGGGATCGGCGCCCACGACGCTGCGGACCAGGAAGTCGCCGTGGTCGTGCTCGTCGGCGTACTCGTCGATGGCGACGCCGATCAGCAGGCCGCCCTCGATGAGCTCGCGTTCCTTCTCCGGGAGCCCGGACACGACCTCTTCCAGCTTGGTCAGCGCGGGCGAGCCGGCCAGCTCGTACAGGACGTTGTCCTCCGACCGGGTGACGACCATGGGCGGGCCGACCGGCCGCGCGCCCTGGCTGACGACCATCGAGGTCATCACCGAGCCGCCGAGGAGCACGCCGACCGCGCCGGAGTCGACGACCTCTCCGTCGGCGAACAGGCGTGCCGCGCCGCGCCCGCCCTGCCCGGTGGCCAGCCCGCCGACCAGCGGCAGGCCCGGCAGGACCTCGCCGGAACGCTCGACGAACGCGTCGACCGGGAAGGTGTACGGGTCGGCGAGCAGGACGGCGACCACGTCGTCGTCGCTGGTCTGCGGCATACCGACCACCGCGAGCCGCTGCACGGCCTCGGGGTCCTCACCCGGGAACTTCAGGGTCTCCAGCCGGAACGGCTCGACACGGGCCTCCGGCAACTGCGCCGCCCAGGCGCTGACCGCGCTGGAGTCCTCCACTCCATGATTGCCCCCGATGACGCCGGGGGCTCCGCAGCCGATGACGTTGGGGGTGCCGGCGACCTCCATGGCCCGCCTGGCAGCGCTCTCGACGGCGTCGAGGGACTGCGAGCACACGAACACGAAGACGAGGTCGGGTGGGCCGTCGAGCGGCGTCCGGGCCTGCGTCACCGCGGACTCCGCGGCCGCGACGAGGTCGGGACCGACGGCCAAACCATCACCGAAGCGCGCCACTGCGTCGCTCCCTCCACAGGTCCGATTCCTTACGGTCTACCACAGGCCGCCTTTCCCTCCAGGGGCTCGGACAAGCCGCTTTCCACCCATGCATCCGGGATATCGCGCCCTGTCCTTGCGGGTGTACCCGCTCACGGGGCCCGCCGACTCCGGCATCACGCTCTACCCCCGCCGGATGCGGCCACGAAGATCGAGGCATAGTGTCGGACGGGCCAAGACCCGACGCGGCGAGCGAAGTGAGCGCCGTCACATCCACCGCGCCGCAAACGACCACTGAACGATGCGAGCGAAAAGCGGTACACGATAGTGAACACGCGACCTACGACACTTCGCGAACTCCGCGCCGCCGGTCATGCCCACAAGCCGGTCAAGGAAGAGATACGCGACAATCTCCTTTCTCGCCTGAGATCGGGGGAGCCTCGCTTTCCGGGCATCGTCGGATTCGACGAGACGGTCCTCCCTCACCTGGAGCGCGCCCTGCTGGCAGGGCACGACCTGGTCCTCCTCGGCGAGCGCGGGCAGGGCAAGTCCCGGCTGATCCGCACCCTGGGCGGGCTCCTGGACGAGTGGACGCCCGTGGTCGAGGGCTGCGAGATCAACGATCACCCGTACGAGCCCGTGTGCGTACGCTGCCGCCGGCTGCTCGCCGAGCAGGGCGAAGACCTACCGGTCGCGTGGAAACACCGCGACGAGCGCTACGGCGAGAAGCTCGCCACCCCCGACACCAGCGTCGGCGACCTCATCGGCGACGTCGACCCGATCAAGGTCGCCGAGGGCCGCACCCTGGGCGACCCCGAGACCGTGCACTACGGCCTCGTCCCGCGCACCAACCGCGGCATCTTCTGCGTCAACGAACTGCCCGACCTGGCCGAACGCATCCAGGTCTCGCTGCTCAACGTCCTGGAGGAGCGCGACGTGCAGATTCGGGGCTACGCCCTGCGGCTGCCGCTCGACGTGCTCCTCGTGGCGAGCGCCAACCCGGAGGACTACACCAACCGCGGCCGCATCATCACGCCGCTGAAGGACCGGTTCGGCGCGGAGATCCGCACGCACTACCCGATCGAACTCGACGACGAGCTGGTGCTGATCGGTCAGGAGGCACAGGTCGCGGCGGCGGTGCCCATCCACCTGATGGAGGTCATCGGGCGGTTCACCCGGTTCGTACGCGAGTCGCCGGCCGTCGACACCCGCTCCGGTGTGTCCGCGCGCTTCGCGATCGCCGGCACGGAGACCGTGGCGGCCTCGGCGATGCGCCGCGCGGCCATCTCCGGCGAGGACCAGGCGGTCGCGCGCGTCTGCGACCTGCCCTCGATCGTGCCGACGCTGCTCGGAAAAGTGGAGTTCGAGGTCAGCGAGGAGGGCCGTGAGGAGGAGGTGCTCGCGCACCTGCTGCGCCGCGCCACGTCCGACACCTGGCGGCGCGCGCTCGGCGCGTCGGACCTGACCGGCCTGCTCGAACGCTTCGACAGCGGCGCCACGGTCGACACGGGCGACCTGCTGCCCGCCGCCGAACTCCTGCACCGCATCGGCCCGGTCACCGGGCTCTCGAAGATCCTGGAGAGCCTCGACATGGAGGGCGAGTCGCCAGGGCACGCCGCGGCGGCCCTGGAGTTCGCGCTCGAAGGCCTCTACCTCATGCGCCGCCTGTCCAAGGACGTCGCGGACGGCACGTCGACCTACCGCACCTGATCAGGAGTTCGCCGATGGCCGGATTCCGGTACGGCCCGTACCACGACGGGCCGGATCCGCTCGCTCCCCCGTACGACGTCCGTGCCGCCCTCGATGCCATGGGCGACTCCATGCTCGAAGGCACCAACCCCGCCGAGGCTCTGCGCGACCTGCTCCGGCGGGGCCTGCCCGGCCGGGAGCGGCGGCGCGGCCTCGACGACCTGCTGCGCCAGGTGCGCATGCGCCGTCAGGAGCTGCGCGGCCGCGGACGGCTCGACGGCACCCTCGACGAGGCCCGCGAGCTGCTCGACCGCGCCATCGGCCAGGAACGGGCCGCGCTGTTCCCCGACCCGGGCGACGACGCACGGCTGCGCGAGACCGAGCTGGACACCCTGCCAGGCGACACGGCCGAGGCCGTACGCCGCCTGTCGTCGTATGAGTGGCGGTCTCCCGAAGCGAGGCAGACCTTCGAGGAGCTGAAGGACCTGCTGCGCCGCGACGTGCTCGACGCGCAGTTCCGCGGCATGAAGCAGGCCATGAGCAACCCCGACCCGGCCGCCATGGAGCGGGTCAAGAACATGATGGCCGCGCTCAACGAGATGCTGGAGAAGGACGCGCGCGGCGAGCACACGCAGGAGGACTTCGAGAACTTCATGCGGGAGTACGGGGAGTTCTTCCCCGACGACCCGCAGAACCTCGAAGAACTCGTCGACTCCCTGGCCCGCCGCGCCGCCGCGACCGAGCGGCTGCTCGCCTCCCTCACGCCGGAGCAGCGCGAGGAGCTCGCGTCCCTGATGGCGCAGACGCTGGAGGACGCCGGCCTCGCCATGGAAATGCAGCGCCTCGGGTCGTCGTTGCGCCAGCGCCGTCCCGACCTGGACTGGAGCAGCTCCGAGCGCATGAGCGGCGACGAGGGCATGTCCATGGGCGACGCCACGACGGCCCTGGAGGAGCTCGCGGACCTGTCCGAGCTGGAGGGCGCCCTCCGTCAGGACTACCCGGGCGCGCGGCTGGACGACGTGGACGAGGAGGCGGTCCGGCGCGCACTCGGCCGCCAGGCCGTCGACGACCTGACGGAGCTGCGCCGCATCGAGGCGGAGCTGGAACGCCAGGGATACCTCAAACGCCGCGGCGGCAACCTCGACCTGACCCCGAAGGCCGTGCGCCGCATCGGCGAGACCGCGCTGCGACGAGTGTTCGCTCAGCTCGACTCGGCACGCCAGGGCGACCACGACCAGATCGACGCGGGCCAGGCCGGCGAACTCACCGGCGCCAGCCGCGCCTGGAGGTACGGCGACGAACAGCCCATCGACGTCGTCCGCACGGTGTCGAACGCCCTGCGCCGTGGACGCCCCGCCGGTGCGCGCGTCCGTCTGAACGTGGACGACTTCGACGTGCTGGAGACCGAACGCCGTACGTCCGCGGCCGTCTGCCTCCTCGTCGACCTGTCGTACTCGATGGCGCTGCGAGGCACGTGGGGCTCGGCCAAGCAGACCGCGCTGGCGCTGCACACACTGGTGGCGAGCAAGTACCCACAGGACGCCGTCCAGATCGTCGGCTTCTCGAACTACGCACGCGAGCTCCACCCGACCGAACTCGCGGCCCTCGACTGGGACATGGTGCAGGGCACGAACCTCCACCACGCCCTGCTGATCGCCGGCCGCCACCTGGACAGACACCCCCAGCACGACCCGATCGTCCTGGTCATCACGGACGGCGAGCCAACGGCCCACCTGCTGCGCGACGGCCGCTCGTCGTTCGACTGGCCCCCGTCCCGCGACACGCTGGAGCTGACCCTCGCCGAAGTCGACAAGATGACGAGACGGCGCGCGATCCTGAACATCTTCATGCTCGCCGACGACGAACGCCTGGTGTCGTTCGTGGAAGAGGTCGCCCGCCGCAACGGGGGCCGCGTCTTCGCCCCGACCCCGGAACGCCTGGGTGAGTACGTCGTCCGCGACTACCTGAGAGTCCGCCGAGGTTCGAACCGCTGACGCGACCTTCCCTGCGCCGCCGGTTTCGGCGGCGCGGGCGGCCGTGGTGCGTCGGCTGGGCGGTCCGGCCGGGCGAAGGCTATGGTCGTGCCATGTCCAGCGCCGACCGTATTCTCTTGATCCTTCATATCGGCTTCTCGATCTTCGCGCTCGGGCCGATAACCGCGGCCACGATGGCGACTCCTCGCTACATTCGCCGCGGCGATGCCGGTGTGGTGCGCAGTCTCAACCGCATGACCCGGATCTACGGGCTGCTGGCGCTGGGGATCTTCCTGTTCGGCCTGCTGCTGGCGCACGGGAAGTTCAACCAAATGTGGCTGTCGGCCTCGATGACGTTGTTCATCGTCGCGGTGGCGTTGCTGTTCATCGTCGAGCGTGACCAGCGCAAGGCCCTGCACAAGATCGAGCTGTCCGACGCCGAGGTCACCGCGCAGCCCGGGCCCGCGCCGGACACCGACACCCCCGTGGCCGGCGTGCCGGCCGAGGACGGCAAGCCCGCCCCCGAGCCCGCGGCCAAGGGTGACCGCGAGCTCGCCAAGGTGGAGACCGGGCGTATCGCCACCATTTCCGGTGTCATCGCCCTGATCTGGATCGTCATCCTCGTGCTGATGGTCTGGAACGGCTAGCCGAGCGCGCGTTCCAGATCGGCGAGCAGGTCGTCGGCGTCCTCGATGCCGACGGACAGACGTACGAGGTCGCCGGGAACCTCCAGCGCCGACCCGACCACCGACGCGTGCGTCATGCGTCCCGGGTGCTCGATGAGCGACTCGACGCCGCCGAGCGACTCAGCCAGGATGAACAGCCGCGTACGGTCACAGACCTGCAGGGCCGCCTCCTCGCCCTCGGCGACGCGGAACGACACCATGCCGCCGAAGGCCCGCATCTGCTTGGCCGCGGTCTCGTGGCCGGGGTGGTCGGTCAGCCCCGGGTAGTAGACCTTGGACACGCGCGGGTGGCGTACGAGGAACTCCGCGATGCGTGCGGCGTTCGACGAGTGGCGCTCCATGCGGAGGGCGAGGGTCTTGATGCCCCGCAACGTCAGCCAGGAGTCGAAGGGCCCGGCCACACCGCCCATGGAGTTCTGGTGGAAGGCGAGCTCTCCGCCGAGGCCGATATCGGACACAATTAGCGCGCCGCCGACGACGTCGGAGTGGCCGCCCATGTACTTGGTGGTCGAGTGCACGACGACGTCGGCGCCGAGGGCCAGCGGGCGCTGGAGGTACGGCGACGCGAAGGTGTTGTCCACGACGAGCAGGGCGTCGCCTTCATGGGCGACCTGGGCGAGCGCCGCGATGTCGGCGATGCCGAGCAGCGGGTTCGTGGGCGTCTCGACCATGATCGCCCGGGTCTCGGGACGCATGGCGGCACGAACTGCGGAGACGTCGGAGAGGGGCACGGCGTCATACGTCACGTTCCAGCGCGACAAGACCTTGGAGATCAGGCGGAACGTCCCGCCGTAGGCGTCGTTGGGAATGATGATGTGATCGCCCGGCTTGCAGATCGTGCGCAGCAGGGTGTCCTCGGCCGCCATGCCAGAGGCGAAGGCTAGGCCGCGCACCCCGCCCTCGAGCGCGGCGAGACACTCCTCCAGCGCCGAGCGGCTCGGGTTGCCGGTGCGGCTGTACTCGAACCCGCCGCGTAGCCCACCCACACCGTCCTGCTTGTAGGTGGAGGTCTGATAAATCGGCGGAACGACCGCCCCTGTCGCGGGATCTGGCTCCTGACCTGCATGAATGGCAAGAGTCTCGAAGCCGGTCGCGTCGTTGAAACCGTCCATGGTCGAGAGGTTAGTACCTCTTGTCCCGCAGGCGTACCACGGGATGACCATCCCTGCGGATGAGCTTTCTCCGCCGTAAGTACGAGCAGGCATCTACCCTCAGGCGGTGAGGAATGCGTCACACCTTGCCATTATCGTGTAGTACCCAAACAAATCTAAGAAGGGGAGCCACCCGTGTTCGGATGGCTGGGACGTACCGTCGTACGACACCCATGGTGGACGATCGTTGCATGGCTCGTCGCGGCGGCCGCCGCCATCGCGCTCGCGCCGAAGCTCGACACCCACTCTGACCAGCAAGATTTCCTCCCAACTAAGTACGAGTCAATCCAAGGCGCCAAACTCGCCGACAAGGCGTTCCCCAACGGCAGCCAGAAGACCAACAACGAATTGATGGTGGTGAAGCGCTCCGACGGCGGCGCGCTCACCGACGCCGACCAGCAGAAGATCGGCCAGGTAGCGGCCGGACTGCAGGCCAAGCACATCAAGGGCGTGACCGCGGTACTGACCAGCAAGGACACGCTGTCTCAGAACCACAAGGTCCAGGTCGTCGCCGTTCCGCTGCCCAACGCCTACAACGACGTGAAGCAGGAGAAGGTCGACGAGGACGCGGTCAAACAGCTGCGCACGGCGGCCACTGACGCGTTCAAGGGCAGCGACCTTCAATACGGCGTGACCGGCAACGTCTCCAGCACGATCGACAATGCCGACTCGAACAAGAAGACGATGGCGCTGATCGGCATCGCGACCGTCGCGCTGATCATCATCCTTATTTTGTTGATCTTCCGGGCGCCGATCGCGGCACTACTACCGATCATTGTGATCGTCATGGTGCTGGAGGTCTCGAACGCGATCACAGCGATCGTCGGCAAGGCGTTCGACCTGAAGTTCGACGCCGGCTTCGAGTCCCTCATTCTGATCGTGCTGTACGGCATCGGCACCGACTACATCCTCTTCTTGCTGTTCCGCTTCCGTGAGCGTTTGCGCCTCGGTGAGGACAAGAAGACCGCGATGATGGTCACCGTCGAGCGGGTCGGCGAGGCCATCGCCTCCGCCGCGGGCGCGGTCATCGTCGCGTTCCTCGTGCTACTGCTCGCCAAGTTCAAGTCCTTCGGCGCGCTGGGCCCGCAGCTCGCGATCGCGGTCGGCGTCATGCTGATCACCGCGCTCACGCTGATCCCGGCGATCGTCTCCCTGCTCGGCCGTGCCGTCTTCTGGCCGTCGAAGTCCTGGAAGAAGGAACCGAAGGCCAGCTTCTACACGAAGCTCGGCAACGCCATCGGCAAGCGTCCGCTGATCACCCTGGTCGCGTCGAGCGTCGTCCTGCTCGCCCTCGCGAGCGCGACACTGGCGTTCAAGGCCGACTACGACTTCATGGCCGGCCAGCCGCAGCAGACCGAGTCGGCCAAGGCACTGAAGGACCTGCAGTCCAGCCTCCCGCCGGGCCTGACCGACCCGACCACCGTCTACGTCCAGGCCAAGAGCGGCACGCTCGACAAGGCCGCGCTGCAGACCTACCAGCAGACGCTCTCGCACGCGAACGGCGTCGGCGGTACGGCTCCTACGCCGGAGTTCAACCCAGACGGCACGGTCGCCAAGATCACCCTCATCCTCAAGCTGAACCCGCACACCAACGCGGCCATCGATCTGGTCAAGGGCCCGCTGAAGGCCACCGCGCACCAGAACGCCCCTCCCGGCACGCGGGTGTACGTCAGCGGCACCACGGCGATCTTCGGAGACATCAACAAGGTCAACAACCGTGACCTGTCGGTCATCCTGCCCGTCGCGGTGGCGTTGATCGCCATCATCCTGGCGCTGCTCCTGCGCTCGCTGGTCGCCCCGATCTACCTGGTCGTGGCGGTGCTCCTCGGCTTCGCGGCCACGCTCGGCACGAGCGTGCTCCTGTTCCAGGAGGCGGAGGGCAAAGAGGGCCTGATGTTCGAGCTGCCGATCATCTTGTACCTGTTCGTGCTAGCCATCGGGACCGACTACAACATCCTGATGATCGCGCGACTGCGTGAGGAGGCGCGCGAGGGCCACGACCCGCGCCGCGCGGCGGCGGTGGGCATCCAGCACGCCGGGCCGACCGTGGCGGCCGCCGCGGTCATCCTCGCGGGGACGTTCTCCATGCTGGTGCTCTCGCCGGTGTCCTTCCTCGCACAGATCGGGTTCGGCGTCGCCATCGGCATCCTGCTGTCGGCCTTCGTCGTGTCGACCTTCTTCGTACCGGCGTTCACCGCGCTCATCGGGCACGCCGCCTGGTGGCCCGGTCACGCCGACCGCGCTCGCGTCGCGTCGGATCCGCCCGCCGCGGAGCCGGTCGAGATGGCCGACCAGGACGGCTGACCCGCTTCACAACACAGAAACGCCCCGTCCGTATGGACGGGGCGTTTCTCTTTGTGTGCCGAGGTCAGCCTGCGGCGAGGAAGCCGAGCAGGTCCTGCCGGGTGATGAGACCCGCGGGCTTGCCGTCGACCAGGACGACCGCGGCGCCGGTCTTCTCCAGTACGCCGACCGCCTCGCTCACCGGCTCACCCGAGCCCAGAATCGGCAGCGGCGGCGACATGTGCGTCTCCAGCGGGTCGTCGAGCTTCGCCCGGCCGCTGACCAGCGCCCGCAACAGGTCGCTCTCGCTCACCGAGCCGACCACCTCGGCGACCATGACGGGCGGCTCCTCCTTCATGACGGGAAGCTGTGACACCCCGTACTCCCGCAGAATCGACACGGCCGTGCCGACCGACTCGTACGGGTGGACGTGCACGAACTCCGGCAGGCCCTGGCCCTTGCGGGACAGGACGTCGGAGATGCGCGCTTCCTCGCTCTCGGACATGAGGAAGCCGTAGTCGGCCATCCAGTCGTCGTTGAAGATCTTCGACAGGTAGCCGCGGCCACCGTCGGGCAGCAGCACGACGACCACGTCGTCCGGCCCCGCCTCGGCCGCGACGCGCTGCGCGGCCACGACCGCGAGCCCGCACGAACCGCCGACCAGAAGGGCCTCCTCGCGCGCGAGCCTGCGCGTCATGTTGAAGGAGTCCTTGTCGCTCACGGCGATGACCTGGTCGCAGATGTCCCGGTCGTAGGTTTCCGGCCAGATGTCCTCGCCGACGCCTTCGACCAGGTACGGCCGGCCGGTGCCACCGGAGTAGACCGAGCCCTCGGGGTCGGCGCCGATGATCTGCACCCGGCCGTTCGAGACCTCTTTGAGGTAGCGCCCGACACCGCTGATCGTGCCGCCGGTGCCGATGCCGGCCACGAAGTGCGTGATGCGGCCCTCGGTCTGCTCCCAGATCTCCGGGCCGGTCGTCTCGTAGTGCGAGCGCGGGTTGTTCGGGTTGGCGTACTGATCGGGTTTCCAGCCGCCCGGGGTCTCCTTGGCGAGCCGGTCCGAGACCGAGTAGTACGAGTCGGGGTGCTCAGGGTCGACCGCACCCGGGCAGACCACGACCTCCGCACCGTACGCCCGCAGCACCGCGATCTTGTCGCCGGCGACCTTGTCCGGGCAGATGAAGATGCATCGGTAGCCCTTCTCCTGGGCCACGATGGCCAGCCCCACGCCGGTGTTGCCCGAGGTCGGCTCGATGATCGTCCCGCCTGGTCGCAGAGCCCCGGACGCTTCGGCCGCCTCGATCATGCGAGTGGCGATGCGGTCCTTGACCGAGCCTCCGGGATTGAAGTACTCGACCTTGGCCAGCACCTGGGCCGGGGCTTCGCCCGTTACCTTGCGGAGGCGTACGAGGGGGGTGTCCCCCATGAGCTCCGTCAGTGAGTTGTGCACGCGCACGAGCGACGTCCTTGTCGTCAGTTCCAGTTCTGCCCTGAAAGGTACCCCACCACTTCTGGTCACGTTCCGTAGGCGGAACATCACTGTACGCTGCTAGTGTCGGTCGGCGCCTACGACCCTGAGGGAGGCCGACCGTGCCGACGCATTCGCGACGACGTTCCATGTTCATTCCCGTGCCAATCGCCCTTCTGCTCGCCGCCGCCGGGTGCGGCGGCTCGCATGGAGACGCGGACTCCTCGGCCGCTGCCGGCTGGCGCGACACGTCCGCCGACGCGGTCAGCAGGGCCGTCGTCGGCTCGGGTGTCGCGGCCGTCACGTCGCTCCGCGCCGACGGGCGCCTGCAGACCTCCACCTTCGACGTGGCCAGCGGAAAGCGCCTGTGGGCCCAGCCGTCCGTCATCTCGGGCCGCCCGGCCGCCATGGGCGTGGCACCGCCCGCCGTCGTCGGAGCCGCCGACCGCGCCATCGTCGCGAGCGTCGAGCCGCACTCGTCCGGGGCCGCCCTGGTCGGCCGCGACGCCCGTACGGGAGCCAAGCGCTGGAGCCGTACGGTCGGCACGACGTTCGGCCCCGCCCGCTGCGGCAACCTTGTGTGCCTGTCGGAGTCGACGGCACGCCGCACGGCCGACTTCGCCGCTCTCGACCCGGTGACCGGCTCACAGGTCTGGCGCATGCCCGGCGTGGCCGAGGTCGAGTGGGCCGACGCGCGCCGCGTGGTGGTCTTCCGCATGTCGGCCCACCCCACGGTCGAGGCCCACGACCTGAGCAGCGGCAAACAGCTGTGGACCTACCCGGTCGAAAACGCCCTCGGCAAGGGCGTCAACCTGTCCGGTGGCTGGTCGTTCGGCTCCCTGGGCGACACGCTGGTCGGATACCTGGCGCCCTACCAGACCCGCCAGGACGGCCCGCTGTCGTCCTTCGGCTTCTTCTCCATCCGCCTGGCCGACGGCCGCCCGGTGTGGACCCGCCGCAGGCTGCTGCGCGTGTACCCGAGCGCCAACCCTGCCGTCGCCCTGATCACCCGCGAGGTCGACAACGCCGACCGCTACGGCGGCTTCGCCCACCTCGACCCAAGGTCCGGCCGCTCCCTGAGAGAGATCACCGCCACGGACGCGCCGAAGACCGACTGGTGGCTGGCGTTCCCGCCGGACCTGTCCGCCCTGGGCTTCCTCGCCCACGACAAGCCGGGCCGGATGTACGACCTGAAGACCGGCCGCGCGGTCGCCGGCCACACGCGAGGCTGGTCGTTCTGCAGCACGAAGCCGACCCCGCTGAAGATCAACGGTCAGCAGGGCTTCTACCCGATCGCCGCTCTGTGCGCCTTCGACCTGAAGACCGGCAAGAAGATCACCCCCGTGAGCGCCCCGCCCGGCTGGTACACGGGCGCGGTCGACGGCTGGCGGGTGTGGCGAGACGAGGGCGGCGCCCTCCACGGCGTCCACGACGCCAACGGCACGAGCCCCGGCATGTACTCCTAAGGGCCTCCTCAGTTCTACTACGCGGCGTCCAGGCGACGCCGACGCGAGCGGGCCGGCGACCCTCGTACGGCCCGCTCGCGCCAGGGCGGCTCACGTTTGCTACCCCTCAGTAGGCATAGGCGGGGGCACGCAGTAGCCTGCGAATCGGGCATCACCGGTAGATGTGCCCGTCCCCGATCGACACGAGGGAGACCCACCATGCCTGAGGCTGTGATCGTCGCGACCGCTCGCTCTCCGATCGGGCGGGCGTTCAAGGGATCGCTCAAAGAGCTGCGTCCCGACGACCTGACCGCGCGGATCGTGAAGACCGCACTCGACCAGGTGCCCCAGCTCGCCCCTGACGACATCGACGATCTGCTTCTCGGCTGTGGCCTGCCGGGCGGTGAGCAGGGGTACAACATGGCGCGGATCGTCGCCGTGCTGCTCGGGTGGGACAACGTTCCCGGCGCGACCGTCACGCGTTACTGCTCCTCCTCGCTCCAAACCACCCGCATGGCCTTCCACGCGATCAAGGCCGGCGAGGCCGACGTGATCGTTTCGGCCGGGGTCGAGATGGTGAGCAGGTTCGCCAAGGGCAGCAGTGACGGGCTTCCCGACACCAAGAACCCTCTGTTCGAGGAGGCCACGGCCCGTACGGAGAGACGTGCCGAGGGCGGAGCGGCCTCCTGGACGGACCCTCGCGAGACGAACGACCTTCCCGACGTCTACATCGCGATGGGCCAGACCGCGGAGAACGTCGCCGAGTCGCGCGGCATCACGCGCCAGGATCAGGACGAGTTCGGCGTACGTTCGCAAAACCTCGCCGAGCAGGCCATCGCGAAGGGCTTCTTCGAGCGCGAGATCACGCCCGTCGAGCTGCCCGACGGCACGGTGGTCTCCACGGACGACGGGCCGCGCGCCGGCACCACGTACGAGAAGGTCTCCGGCCTCAAGCCGTCCTTCCGGCCCGACGGCACGATCACGGCCGGCAACTGCTGTCCGCTCAACGACGGCGCCGCCGCGCTGGTCGTCATGAGCGACACGAAGGCCGCCGAGCTCGGCATCACCCCCCTCGCGCGCATCGTGTCCACCGGCGTCACCGGGCTGTCTCCGGAGATCATGGGGCTCGGGCCGGTCGAGGCGTCACGGCGGGCGCTGAAGCTCGCGGGCCTCACCATCGACGACATCGACCTCGTCGAGATCAACGAGGCGTTCGCCGCGCAGGTGATCCCGTCCTACCGCGAGCTCGGCATCGACATCGACCGCCTCAACGTCAACGGCGGCGCGATCGCGCTCGGCCACCCGTTCGGAATGACCGGCGCGCGCATCGCGGGAACACTGATCAACGGCCTCCGGTTCCACGACAAGACCATGGGTCTGGAGACCATGTGCGTCGGCGGCGGCCAAGGCATGGCAATGATCTTGGAACGCCTCAGCTGAACCCTTTGTGACGGGTCCCGGCCTGGGTGGCCGGCCGGGACCCGTGGCCGAACGGTCACGCATCGGGGCAGGTCGGTCAGGGTTTCTGCCACCCTCGGAAGTGGTGTCACCCCCGACTCGGACGTCGGGACGATGAGTCATGGATGATCTACTTGCAGTAACAGGAAAGGTCCCCCTGAGGGGGTTGTGCGATTGGGATCGCTGTTGCAGAGTCGTCACCAAGCAGCACGCCCAGCCAGGAGGTGCCTATGTCCCTGAACCACTCACCGGAGACGCACAAGAATCTCATCGCACGAATCCCCAAAGTCACAGGACGTGACCTCCCCGAGTGGTTCCAGGCCATAGATGACGGCCCTTCGTTCTTGCGATGCGACGAGAGGGTCAACTGGCTGGCGGACGAGCACGGGCTTTCCCACGGCTACGCTTCGGCGCTCGTCCACGAGCACGAGCTGCACCGCCGCGCCGTCCGGTTCTAACCGCGCCGTGGATCCCAGTCGCGCGCGCGACTTCATCGGCAAGCACCCTCGCGCGGTCATGGTCACCCACCACGCCGACGGCCGCCCGCAGACGTCACCCGTTCTGTGCGCCGTCGACGACATGGGCCGGATCATCGTCAGCACGCGCGAGACGGCAGTGAAGACCAAAAACCTCCTGCGCAACCCCCATGTGACGTTCTGCGTCATCACGGACGCGTTCTTCGGCGCTTGGACACAGGTCGACGGCGAGGCCGAGGTCATCCATCTGCCCGAGGCCATGGAGCCGCTCGTCGACTACTACCGGAAACTCTCCGGAGAACACTCCGACTGGGATGACTATCGCGCGGCCATGGAGCGCGACCGGCGCGTGCTCGTCCGTGTGGCGATCACCCACGCCGGCCCCGACTTCCAGGGCTGACACACACCGCCAACGCCCCCGGCAGGACTTCGGGGGCGTTGCCGTGCGGGCCGCGTCAGTCGCGGCCGGTGAAGTACGACAGGAAGCGCAGCAGCTCCAGGTAGATCCACACCAGGCTCAGGGTGAGCCCGAACGCGGCCATCCACGCCATCTTCTCCGGCGCTCCCGAGCGGACCCCGTCCTCGATCGACCGGAAGTCCAGCAGCAGGTAGAGGCAGCCGACCGCGATCGCGACGAGGCTGAACAGGACGCCGATCGGGCCGTGTTCGCGGATGCCGATGCCGCCGACGTGGAAGATCGAGACCAGCAGGTTGAGGAGCATCAGGCCGACGAGCGCCAGCCCGGCCGCGATGACGAACCGGACGAACGCGGGTGTCACCCGGACGATCCGCAGCGCGTAGACGGTGAGCATAGAGCCGAACGCCAGCCCGGTGCCGATCACCGCCTGCATCACGACCCCGTGGTAGAGGTCGTTGTAGATGTGGCTGATGAGGCCGACCGCGACGCCGTACGAGGCCGCGAAGCCGAGCACGAGCGCCGGGTTGACCTTGCGGCCGAACGTCACGATCGCCCAGAAGACCAGGCCGACGACGACCGCGAGGATCGCGATGCCGCCCATGAGGCGCTCGGGGACGAAGACCCACGCGAGCGCGCCTGCCGCGGTGAGCGTGGCGAGTGTGAGGAAGGATCGGACCACGACGTCGTCGATGGTCATGGTCCGCGCCGCCGGGGCGTACAAGGCGGCGCCGGGGTGCCGCGCGAAGGCGCCGCGCCGGGCGAAGACCGGGTTGCTGCTCTCCATGGGAGCCCTCCGAGGTTTCCTGTGTCCCTATGACGACCGGCCACCCCGTGGGGTTCCCAGGCGTCCTAGAGTGGCACACCTCGATGCAGGTACGGGTTGGACCAAAGCGGTCGGACCCACACTTGACCTCTGTCAAGACCGGTGCCCCCGGTCGGAGTCGAACCGACACAAACGACTCTTTTAGGGAGTCTGCCTCTGCCTGTTGGGCTACGGGGGCGCCGTAATCATACCGGCACCACGCCAATAGCGGACCGCTACGTAAATGCGGTCAGGAATTCATATTACTGCTAGAACATAATTCGAACCCGAAGCGCGTTCAGTGTTTCTTGGTCGCCAGCTCGAACTCCTCGCGTGGATGCTCAAGGGACGATCCGAGCGAAACCACCTCGCGTTTGAAGAAGAGTGCCAAGGTCCAGTCGGCAGTGACCCTCGCCTTACGGTTCAAGGTCGGCATCCTGGACAGGTGATAGGTGCGGTGCATGAACCATGCGATGATTCCGCGCAACTTGATCCCATAGATCTGCGCAACACCTTTGTGGAGGCCAAGACTGGCCACAGATCCGGCATAGGCGTGTTTGTACGGTGTGAGCGACTTACCTCGCAACGATGCGACAACATTGTCGCCAAGGACCTTGGCCTGCCGTACCGCATGCTGGGCGTTGGGGGCGCAGAACTCTCCCGGTTTGGTGAGGTCTGGAACCGCCGCTATATCACCTGCGGTGAACGCGTTTTGTACGCCGTAAACAGTCAGTTCGGCGGTCGCTTTGACCCTTCCCTTATCATCGACAGGAAGATCGGTCGTCTTGACAACCGGATTCGGCTTGACTCCCGCGGTCCAAACGAGAGTTCCCGCACCGAACTCCTCGCCGTCACTGAGCACGAGGTGACCGCCCTCGGCCGACTTGAGCATCGTCTTCAGCCGGACGTCGATGCCGCGCCCCCGCAACGCCTCGACCGTCCACCTGCCCATGTCCGGGCCGACCTCGGGCAGGATGTGGTCGCTCGCCTCGACGAGCACCCACCGCATCTCCGAGGGATCCACGTTCGGGTAGTACGCACAGGCGTCGCGCGCCATGTCCTCCAGCTCCGCGAGAGCCTCCACACCCGCGTACCCACCGCCGACGAACACGAAGGTCAGCGCGTGCCGCCGGGTCTCCTCGTCGGTCGTGGAGGCCGCGATGTCGAGCTGCGTGAGCACCTGGTTGCGAAGGTAGATCGCCTCGGCGACGGTCTTGAACCCGATGCCATGCTCGGCCAGGCCGGGGATCGGCAGCGTCCTGGAGATCGAGCCCGCGCAGAACACCAGGTCGTCGTACGGGACGGTGCGCGTCTCGGGCGGCCCGTCGACACTGCCCCTGCCGAGAACCTCCACGGTCGCCGTACGGCCGGCGTGGTCGATGCCGGTTACGCGGCCGTTGAGGATGTCCACCTTCGGCAGCACCCTCCGGAGCGAGACCACGACGTGCCGCGGCTCCAGGTTGCCGGCCGCCGCCTCCGGCAGGAACGGCTGATAGGTCATGTACGACCGCGGGTCGACGAGGGTGACCCGCAGCTCCCCCGAGGCGATCGCCCGGCGCATCTTCCGCTGCAGCCGGAGCGCGGTGTACATGCCGACGTAGCCGCCGCCGACGATGAGTACGTGGTGTGACATACCGGATGCGGTACCCATGACACTCTCCCGAAACGAGCGAGACTTTGTGAAAGTTTTCACGAGCTTCGTGTCCACGGTACTCCGGCGGACCTCGGCGCGGAGGATCACCCCATGTGAACCCGATCACCTCCGAACCAGTCGGGGACATCTCGCGTCATAGCTGTCGGGAAGCGGGAGAACGAAGCTGTGGGCAGGGCACGGGGGCGTCCAGAGGAAGCGGGGGCTCCACTGGGCACCCTCCTGCCCACTGCACCGCTCCCGCCGACACAACGGCCCGCCGCGGGCATGAGGGGACCGCAGGCAGACCGGAATCGCAGAGCCCAACCACCTGAGACCGAAGCACCGAGATCAGGCCTAGCCCAGGATCAGACGTCCCGGAACCGGCAGACCGAAGTCGTGCAGACCAAGGTCGGTCCGGACCGGAATCGGGCCGGACCGAAGTCGGACCGAAGTCGGGCAACCCGGAATCGGACCAGGCCGCTCGGGGAGGCCGGGATCGGAGCAGGCCGCTCGGGGAGGCCGGGATCGGAGCAGGCCGCTCGGGGAGGCCGGGATCGGAGCAGGCCGAGGTCAGGCCAGGCCCGGGATCGAGACGGATGGAGATCGGACCAGACCGGAGTCAGGCCGGGTCGAGATCGGGCCGGGATCGGATCGGGCCGGACCGAGATCGGGCCAGGTCGGGATTAGGGGCCAGGCCGAGATCAAGCCGGGCCGGGGGTGGGCAGGCCGGACAAAGTGCGGGCTCGGGTGAAGACGGCGTCGAGCATCGGCTCGGTGACGCGGCCGGTGAAGGTGTTCTGCTGGCTTGGGTGGTAGCAGCCCAGGAGGGTCACCGGCTCGCCGTCCGGGGCGGTCGCCGGGATTTCGGCTCCGTGGCCGAAGGGCGCGCGTGGTGATGGCAGCGTGTAGCCGGCCTGCTTGAGGGCCGGCCACAGGGCCTGCCAGCCGTACCCGCCGAGGACGACGATCGCCCGGGTCGAGGCGGCGACGAACTTCAGCTCCTCGACCAGCCATGGGGAACACGCGTCGCGTTCGGCCGGGGTCGGCTTGTTGCCGGGCGGCGCGCAGCGTACCGGGGCGAGCATGCGGGCGCCCAGCAGGCGCTGGCCGTCGCCGGCGTGCACGCTCGTCGGGATCGCGGCCAGGCCCACGCGGTGGAGCGAGGCGAACAGCCAGTCACCGCTGCGGTCACCGGTGAAGATCCGCCCCGTACGGTTGCCGCCGTGCGCGGCGGGCGCGAGCCCGACGATGAGCACCCGCGGCTCCGGGTCGCCCCAGCCCGCGACCGGCCGCCCCCAGTACTCCTCGTCCGCGAAGGCACGGCGGCGTTCGACCGCGACCCGTTCCCGCCACTCGACGAGCCGCGGACAGGCACGGCACACGGACTGACGCGCGACGAGCTCCCCGAGGTCGGGAGCCCCCTCCGCGAGCCGACGTACACCCGCGGCGTCGCCGGCGACAGGCGTGCCGGGCGTGGCGGGGTCACCGGGCCAGCCGCTCCCAGGCGGGACGTACGGGGCGTTCACGCTCAGACCTCCGGATCAGACTCGACGGCACATACGTACACGAGAACCGGGACGGCTTCAGGCACGCGACATGCTCCACGCCCGAACCAACATGCGCGAGCGGCCGAGAACACGCCCGCCACCGTCCTGAACGATCGGCGCAGGGCGGTGTGGGCGGGTGTTGAGGTTTCGGTCGGGTTTGTCGGTCAGGTCAGGGACCAGGCGATGCCGTCGAGGATGTCGTGTTCGCTCACGACGATGTCGGCGAAGCCGTACTCGCGCATGATGCGGTCGAGGATGAGGGCGCCCGCGCCGATGACGTCGACGCGGCCGGGGTGCATGACGCCGATGGCGGCGCGTTCCGCGTGGTCGGCGTGGAGGAGCATCCGGGTCACGTCGTGGACCTGGCGGGCCTTGATGCGGGACAGGTGGAGACGCTCGGGGTCGTACTCCGGCAGGTCGAGGGCGATGCCGGCGACCGTCGCCACCGAGCCTGCCAGGCCGACCAGGGTCTTGGCCTGATCCACCGGGACGACCGGCTCGTTCGGGGGCGGAGGTGGCGGCTCGCTGCCGGGTGGGTGGACGATCGTGGCGGCGTCGGCGCCTCGGGGCGGCAACGGTGCTCCGCTGCGTACGGCCGCCAGGGCGGCGTCGATGTCGGCCACGGCCGAGGCGACCTGTTCGGGTGAGGGCGGATCGGAGCGCAGGTGGCGTTCGGTCATGCGGACGCAGCCGATGTCGACCGATCGGGAGGCCTCGACGCCGCTGGTGCCGAGGACGAACTCGGTGGACCCGCCGCCGATGTCGACGACCAGGTACGGGCGCATGGGGCGCAGGGCGGCCAGGTCGCGTGTCGCGCCGGCGAAGGAGAGCTGGGCCTCCTCCGCGCCGGTGACCACCTCGGGCTCGACGCCGAAGATCTCGACGACGCCGCGTACGAAGTCGTCGCGGTTGGCGGCGTCGCGGGTGGCGCTGGTCGCCACGACGCGGACCTTCTCGACGTCGTGGCCGTTGATGAGCTTGGCGAAGCCTCGCATGGCGGTGAACGTGCGGTCGAGGGCCTCGGGTGCGAGGCGTCCGGTCTCGTCGACGCCCTGCCCCAGCCGCACGATCTCCATGCGGCGTTCGAGGTCGGTCAGGTGCCCGTCGGCGATGTCGGCGATCAGCAGCCGGACCGAGTTGGTACCGCAGTCGACCGCGGCCACGCGCGTGGGTGTGCTCACGATTCGTCCGCCTCCCTGCCGGCCTGACCGGCGCGGCCCCCCAAGGATCCCGGTGTACGGGCCGCGCCGCGTATCTCCGGCTCGCTCACTCTTTCCTCCGGCGAATCCGCCGTTTCAGTGATCATGACAGTTTCTTGACACGGATGACAGATGCCGAGTGAAGTTGGTATGCAGCCGCCGCTTTGCCACCACTCCGGCAAGGCGTCGAGCGCCTCGCGGCCGAAGGGGTTGGCTCCGGGAACGGCCAGTTCGTGGGCGACCAGAGCGTGCAGGCATTTCACGCGGGCGGGCATTCCGCCGGCGCTCTGGGTGCCCTCCGCCAGCGGCTCCAGCCCCTGCTCACGCGCGGCGTCGTCGCGGCGGTCGAGGTAGTCGCGGTGCGCGGTCTCGTACGCCTCGGACAGGCCGGGCTCGCTCGCCAGGCGCGCGGTCATGTCGCGCATGAGCCCGCTCGCCTCCAGTGTGCCGATGGCGGATGCCGCCTTTGGACAGGTCAGGTAGTACAGCGTGGGGAACGGGCTGCCGTCCGCGAGCCGCGGCGCGGTCTCCACCACGTCGGGCGCCCCGCACGGGCAGCGATGCGCGACCGCCCGCAGGCCGCGCGGCTCTCGGCCGAGCTGCGCCGTCACGGCCGCCACATCGCATTCGTCGATCACCGGTGCCCCTCCGGATGGCCGCAGCCGACAGTGTCGCCGACAAAGCTAAGCGTGAGCTGCAAGATCATGTGAGTCAGCGGCGCCGATCGGCCGCGTCGACCGAGTGCCAGAGTGTGACGTACCACGGCGGTGTCGCGGGTGCGGCCTTGTGGCTCGCCTCCTGGCCGCCCTCCTGGTCGCCGCCGAGCACGACGTAGCACTTCGCGCCCGGGTCGCACATGTGGAGCCTGCGCCTGGCCTCACGCCGGACGTAGGACTCGTCGCCGAGCCGTTGCTTCTGCAGGGCGAGCTGCTGGACCTGCTGCTGCGCCTGCCGCTGCTGAACGCGCAGCTGGGCGATCTCGCGGCGCTGCGCGATGTACTCGCGTACGGGATAGGCGAGGCTGAGCGCGATCGCGCAGGCGACGACCGCCAGGATCGCGGCGCGGCTCGTCAGGTGAGCGCGCCGCAGCTCCTTGGCGTCCGCCTCCGTGTCGGGCACCGGCCGGCGTCTGTCGTTCGGCGCCGGCCGTTTGTCCGTCGCACGCTTGTCCTCGGCCATGAGTACGGGCTCTACTCCCAGCGGAATCTGGGGAACGCCGCGGCGCCGGCGTAGCGGGCGGCGTCATCGAGGAGCTCCTCGATGCGGAGCAGCTGGTTGTACTTGGCGACCCGGTCGCTTCGCGCGGGGGCGCCGGTCTTGATCTGGCCGCAGTTCGTGGCGACGGCCAGGTCGGCGATGGTGGTGTCCTCGGTCTCGCCGGAGCGGTGGCTCATCATGCAGCGGAAGCCATTGGATTGTGCGAGGGAGACGGCGTCGAGCGTCTCGGTAAGCGTGCCGATCTGGTTGACCTTGACCAGCAGCGCGTTGGCCGAACCGTCGTCGATGCCGCGCTGGAGCCGCTCGGGGTTGGTGACGAACAGGTCGTCGCCGACGATCTGGACGCGGTCGCCGACGGCGTCCGTGAGGGCCTTCCAGCCGCTCCAGTCCTCTTCCGACAGCGGGTCCTCGATGGAGACCAGCGGGTACGCGTCGAGCAGCTCTCCGTAGTAGGAGGCCATCTCCTCGGCGCTGCGCTTGGCGCCCTCGAACTCGTACACGCCGTCGGTGTAGAACTCCGTGGCGGCCACGTCGAGGGCCAGCGCGATGTCGGCGCCGGGCCGGAAGCCGGCCTTCTTGATCGCCTCGATGATGAGGTCGAGGGCGTCGCGGTTGCTCGGCAGCTCCGGGGCGAACCCGCCCTCGTCGCCGAGGCCGGTCGCTAGGCCGCGGCCCTTCAGCACGGACTTGAGCGCGTGGTACGTCTCGGCGCCCCAGCGGACGGCCTCGCTGAAGGTCGGCGCGCCGATCGGCGCGACCATGAACTCCTGGATGTCGACGCTGGTGTCGGCGTGCGCGCCGCCGTTGAGGATGTTCATCATCGGCACCGGGAGCAGGTGCGCGTTGGGGCCGCCGACGTAGCGGAACAGCGGGAGGTTCGCGGTCTTGGCGGCGGCCTTGGCGACGGCCAGGCTCACGCCGAGCATGGCGTTGGCGCCCAGCCGCGACTTGTCGGGGCTGCCGTCGAGGTCGATCAGCGCCTGGTCGACCAGGCGCTGGTCGTCGGCGTCGTATCCGAGGACCTCGGGCGCGATCTCGTCGAGCACGCCGAGGACGGCCTTCTCGACGCCCTTGCCGTTGTAGCGCTCGCCGCCGTCACGCAGCTCGACGGCCTCGAACTGGCCGGTCGACGCGCCGCTCGGCACCGCGGCGCGCGCCTCGGTGCCGTCGTCGAGGAGGACCTCGACCTCGACGGTGGGATTACCACGGGAGTCGAGGATCTCCCGAGCGTGTACGGCGTCGATCGACGACACTTGAGCTCCTTGTGATGACTACCGGACGTTTCGCCCCCAGAGCCTAGCCGCCCCTGTTGGGGCCGCGGCGCAACGCCACCCCATTCGGCAATTCGGTTCACCGTCGGTAAGTCACCGGGCACGGCAGATCGTCGGCATTTTTCTTCTGTGGTCAGGCGGTTACACCACTCTCGCCTGGACTTGACGAGCGCTTCGCACACCTTGTCTACTTAGGCGACCAAACAGACATGTTCTATAGACAATGTGGAGATGCGATGAAAACGCGGTTCGCGGCCCTCGGCCTCACCCTTCTTGCCGGGACCGGGCTGCTCGCCGCGTGTGGCGACGCCGATTCGTCCACGTCCTCCGCCGGCGACACCACCGTCAAGCTGGGCTTCTTCCCCAACATCACCCACGCGACCGCCCTCGTCGGTGTCCAGAAGGGCATCTACACCAAGTACCTCGGCAAGGCCCCGAAGACGCTGACGTTCAACGCGGGCCCGGCCGCCGCGGAGGCCGTTTTCTCCGGCGCGGTCGACGCGACGTACGTCGGACCGAACCCGGCCATCAACGCGTACGCGAAATCACACGGCCAGGCCATCAAGATCATTTCTGGTGCGGCCAGCGGTGGCGCCTCGCTCATCGTCAAGCCGGGCATCAAGTCGCCGGCCGATCTGCGCGGCAAGAAAATCGCCACGCCGCAGCTCGGCAACACCCAGGACGTCGCGCTCCGTTACTGGCTCAAGCAACAGGGCTTCAAGACGGACAAGAACGGCGGCGGCGACGTGCACATCGTGCCGCAGGACAACTCACAGACGCTCACGGCGTTCTCACAGGGCCAGATCGACGGCGCCTGGGTGCCGGAGCCGTTCGCCTCCCGGCTCGTCCTGGAGGGCAAGGGCAAGAAGCTCGTCGACGAGGCGTCCCTGTGGCCGGGCGGCAAGTTCGTGATCACGACGCTCATCGTGCGGACCGAGTTCCTGAAGAAGCACCCCGATCTGGTGAAGAAGCTCCTGCAGGCACAGGTCGAGACGACCGAATACATCAACGCGCACAAGGCCGAAGCCGAGAAGGCGGCCAACGACGAGCTGGCCGCCCTCACCGGCAAGCCGCTCAAGCAGAACATCCTCGACTCCACATTCAAGAACGTCACCTTCACCAACGACCCGGTCGCCTCCTCGCTGGCCGCCAACGCGCAGCACGCCGAGCAGGTCGGGTTGCTGGCACACGTCGACCTGAACGGAATCTACGACCTCGGCCCACTGAACGAAATCCTGAAGGCCAAAGGGGAACCCACCGTGAGCGGCTCATGAGTGTGACGACGCAGCGAACCCCGCAGTCCATGACCGCTCCGGCGGTCCGGATCAACGAGATCTCCAAGGCGTACGGGACCGGCGAGGGCGCGCTGCTCGCCCTCGACGATGTCTCGCTGAACGTTCCGGGCGGGGAGTTCGTCTGCATCCTCGGCGCGTCCGGCTGTGGCAAGAGCACCCTGCTGTCGGTCGTCGCCGGCCTGGACCGGCCGACGCTCGGCACGGTCGACGTCGGCGGCGCGCGCGTCGGCCTGATGTTCCAGGAACCGGCGCTGTTCCCGTGGCTCACCGTCAGCGGCAACGTCGAGCTGGCCATGCGCACGCGCGGCGTCGCCAAGGCCGAGCGCAAGCGGCGTACGGCCGAACTGCTGGAGTCGGTGCACCTCGGGGAGTTCGGCCGCAAGCGCCCGCACGAGCTGTCCGGCGGCATGCGCCAGCGCGTCGCCATCGCGCGTGCGCTCGCCCAGGACAGCGACGTGCTGCTCATGGACGAGCCGTTCGGCGCGCTCGACGCGATGACCCGCGACCTGCTCCACGACGAGCTGGAGCGCATCTGGAGCGAACGTTCGCTGACGGTGCTGTTCGTGACCCACAACGTGCGCGAGGCCGTACGCCTCGGCGACCGGGTCGTGCTGCTGTCGAGCCGCCCCGGCAGGGTCGTCGAGGAGTTCCCGGTGCCGCTGGAGCGTCCGCGGCGCATCGACTCCGGTGAGGTCGCCGCCCTCGCCGCGACGATCACCGACCGGCTTCGTGAGGAGGTAGGACGCCATGGATCCTGAGGTGATCGCGGAACCCAGGCCCGCCGACAGCGTCATCCGGCGTCAGATCGTCGGACTGGACGCCCTGGAGATGGCGGCGCAGTCCCGGCGTGGCCTGGTGCGGCGCTCCTGGGCGTCGGTGTGGCCCGTCCTCGCCGCCGTCGGCATCGCGGTGGTCGTGTGGGAGCTGGTCGTGCTCAGCGGCTGGAAGCCCACGTACGTGCTGCCCGGGCCGGGCGACGTCTTCCCGCAGCTGTGGAAGGACCTCCAGGAGGGGGCGTTCTGGTCGGGCCTGGGCCTGACCATGCGGCGCGCGGTGATCGGCTTCGCGCTGGCGATCCTGGTCGGCGCGACGCTGGGCGCGGTCGTGTCGCGCGTGCGGTTCCTGCGGGTGGCGTTCGGGTCGCTGATCACCGGGCTGCAGACCATGCCGTCGATCGCGTGGTTCCCGCTGGCCATCCTGCTGTTCCAGCTCAGCGAGAGCGCGATCCTGTTCGTCATCGTGATCGGCGCGGCGCCGTCGATCGCCAACGGCCTGATCGCCGGAGTCGACTACACGCCGCCGATCCTGCTGCGCGCGGGGAAGGTTCTGGGCCTGCGCGGGATCGCGCTGTACCGGCACCTGATCCTGCCGGCGTCACTTCCGGCGTTCGTGACCGGTCTCAAGCAGGGCTGGGCGTTCGCGTGGCGCAGCCTGATGGCCGGCGAGCTGCTGGTGATCATCGGACACCACGCTTCGCTCGGCGTACGGCTGGAGTACGCACGGGAGAACATCGACGCCAACGACATGATCGCCACGATGATCGTGATCCTGGTGATCGGCATCGTGATCGACCGCCTGTTCGGAGCGGCCGACCGCACACTGCGCGCCCGGCGCGGCCTGGAGCCGAGCTGAGGGATTGACCTCGACCTCGCCTGAGGTCGCACGCTGGTCCTCATGCGTGCAGTGTGGTTGAGAGAGTTCGGCGGGCCCGAGGCGCTCGTCGCGGAGGAGACGCCCGAGCCCGTCGCGGGGCTCGGGCAGGTGGTGGTCGACGTCGCGTACGCCGGCATCACGTTCGTCGAGACACAGGTGCGGGCGGGCACCGGGCCGTTCCCGGTGAAGCCTCCGCTGATCCTGGGCAACGGCGTCGGCGGCGTCGTGGGCGGCCGTCGCGTGGTCACCTCCACGGGCGGATCCGGAGGGTACGCCGAACGCGTCGCCGTGGACGCGGGCAGCGTCATCGAGGTGCCGGACGGCCTGGCGCTCGATGACGCGGTCGCGCTGCTCGCGGACGGGCGTACGGCGACGATGCTGGTCCGCGCGGCCGGAATACGGGCCGGAGAGCGTGTGCTCGTGGAGGCTGCGGCGGGCGGCGTGGGCACGCTGCTGGTCCAGCTGGCACACGCCGCCGGCGCCCAGGTCGTCGGCGTGGCGGGCGGGGCGCGCAAGGCAGGGCTCGTACGAGAGCTGGGCGCGGAGGCCGTCGACCATCACCGGAGCGGTTGGGAGCGGTCCGTGGGCCCGGTGGACGTCGTCTTCGACGGCGTCGGCGGTGACATGGCCCAGTCGTCGTTCGCGGCGCTGCGGCCCGGCGGCCGGATGCTGACGTACGGCTTCGCCAGCGGCGAGTGGGCGTCCTTCTCCGCGGCCGACGCGGCCGGGCGCGGCGTCACGCTGGTCCGCGCGAGCGCGAGCCCGGAGGAGATGCGCGCCCACACAAGAGACGCTCTGGCCGAGGCCGCCGCGGGACGCCTCCGCCCGGTGATCGGGCAGCGCTTCCCGCTGGAGAACGCCGCCGAGGCCCACGCCGCCATCGGGTCACGCGCGACGATTGCTGATGCGGAAGCCGCACGACCGGTTGTCGGCGTCCAGCTCGTTCAGGACGACCTCGCCCGCGAACTCCCCCGTGCTCCGGTCGACGATCGCCAGGTCCAGGCGGTCGTCGTGGTCGGCGCGCGTGGAGTACCAGCGCGTCGCCATCTCGATGCCGCCGTCCACGAGGTGCGTGCCGGTCAGCCGGCGTGACTCCGGGTCTGCCAGCGACGCCACGAGTCCGGGGGCGTCGGCGGCGCGTACGGGACGCAGGAGGACGCGTTCACCGATGAGTGTCGGCTTGTCGGCGAAGGACACCATGGCGCCGATCATTTCCGGTCGTCGCCGCCGGGCGCATCACGTTTACCTGTGCGGTGGGAACGGCGGAGGGAAGGTAGGCGGGGGGAAGGTGGGGGGCGGGGTGTGGCCGCCGCCGGGTGGGAACGGTGGTGGGATGCCGGGGCCGCTGCCCTTGCTGACGTGGATGGTGACCGTGCTGCCCGATTCGGCCTTGGAGTCGGCGTCCGGGCTGGTGCTGGCGACGCGGCCCTTGTCGTACTCGTCGGAGTAGACGCTCGGGCCGATGGTCACCTCGAAGCCGGCCTTCTCCAGGCGGGACCGCGCCTCCGACGGCGACATGCCGAGGACGTCCGGGATCCGTACGCGATCCTCGCCGGAGCCCTCGCGGAAGTAGTCGCTCGGCGGGCTGTGGAAGGAGTGGGCGGGTGTTCCGGCGAGCGCGCCCAGCATCGTCTGGCGCCAGATCGGCGCGGGGATGTCGGCGCCGAACACCTGGCCGAAGCAGCGTCCGCCCAGGCAGACGTTGCGGAGCGGGTGGGCGTAGCCGCCGCGCGGGTCGCCGACCCAGACCGCGCCGGCCAGATCGGGCGTGTAGCCGGCGAACCACGCGGAGGAGAAGCCGTCGACGGTGCCGGTCTTGCCGGCGGCGTCCCGGCCGATGCCCATGCCCGCCGCCGTCCCCTTGGTGAGGACGCCGCGCAGCACGTGGTTGACGGCGTCGGCGACGCCCTTGGGGATGGCCTGGTGGCAGCCGGCCGACGGCACCTTCAGGCTCTTGCCGTCGACGGTGGTGACGTTGTCGAGCACGACCGGCTCGCAGTAGCGGCCACGCGCACCGAAGGCCGCGTACGCCGCCGCGAGGCGCAGCGGGGAGACCGTGTTGAAGCCGAGCGTGAACGAGGCGTACTGCTGCAGCTCCGTGCCGTCCGCGCGGAGCATGCCGAGCTTGGCGGCCATCTTGGCCGTGTCGCAGAGCCCGACCTTCTTCTCCAGTTCGAGGAAGAAGGTGTTGACCGAGTGCCAGGTGCCCGTGACCAGGCTGAACTTGTGCCCGCCTTCACCGTCGGCGGCGTTGCCGAGCGCCTCGGTGGAGCCCACGCTCTTGCCACCGCAGTTCCTGAGGCCGGTGGGCGTGAAGTGGTCGGGCGCCATCAGGCGGTGGCCGAACGCCATGCCCTGGTCGAGCGCGGCGGCCAGCGTGAACACCTTGAACGTCGAACCCGCCTGCATGCCGATGCTCGTGCCGTGGTCGGAGTCGGCGGCGAAGTTGACCCAGGTCTTCCCGCGCTTCTCCGCGGGCCCGAGGGCGCGGTCGACCACCATCGCGCGTACGGCCCCGGTGCCGGGCTGCACGAGCACCTCGGCGGACGCCTTGTGCGCGGAGTTCTTCTCCGGGACGTACCGGTCGACCGCCTGCTGGGCGGCCTTCTGCATCTTCGGCTCGACCGTCGTGCGGATGGTCAGGCCACCGCGCTGGAGGAGCAGCTTCCGCGCGTCCGGCGTCTTGCCGAAGGTCGGGTTGGCGAGGATCTCCCGCTGCACGTAGTCGCAGAAGAACGGCGCCTTGCTCTCCACGCAGCCGTTCGGTGTGGACTTCACGTGCAGGCCCAGCGGCGTACGCTCCGCGGCGCGCGCGGCGTCCTCGTCGGCCCACTGCAGCTGGGCCATGCGCATCAGCACGGTGTTGCGGCGCTGCACGGCGAGCTTGGGGTTCACCGTCGGGTCGTACGCGTACGGGTAGCGGACGATGCCCGCGAGGAGCGCCGCCTCATCGAGGTCTAGGGAGGCGGCCGGCTTGTCGAAGTAGTGCCGCGCCGCCGCCTCGATCCCGTACGCCCCGTCGCCGAAGTAGGCGATGTTGAGGTAGCGCTCCAGAATCTGGTCCTTGGAGAGCTGCTTCTCGATCGCGACGGCGTACCGCAGCTCGCGCAGCTTCCGCGCCGGCGTCGTGGCCAGGGCGGACTGCCGGTCCTTGTCGGTCTTCGCGGTCTCGACGAGGAGGTTCTTGACGTATTGCTGGGTGATGCCCGAGCCTCCGGCGGTCACCTGACCGGCGACCAGGTTTCCGGCGGCGGCGCGGATCGTCGACTTGAGGTCGAGGCCGCCGTGCTCGTAGAACCGGTTGTCCTCGATGGCGAGGATCGCCCTGCGCATCACCGGGGCGACCTTGCTCAGCGGGACGTCGACGCGGTTCTCGTAGTAGAAGGTGGCGATCTTGGAGCCGTCGGCGGCGAGGATCAGGGATCGCTGCGGGACGACGGGGGAATGAAGATCACCGGGGATCGCCTCGAACCAGTTCGCGCTGTTCCGGGCACCGACGCCGAGCATTCCGACGGTGGAGAACGCCACGAGTGCCGCCAGCACTCCAGCGACCGCCCCTGTGCCAACGAGGCTCCAGAGCAGCCGGAAGACGCAACGTCGACCAGACGACACGGGCCAAGGGTACGTGCCGGAGCAAGCGTGTGGATCTCAGGATCCTAACGAAACAACGTTCAAAACGACCAAACGAGGATAAAACTCGCGAAGTTAGGGCGTCACGGAGGGAAGGGCCAGTCCGGCTCTGGACCCTCGCCATCGCCTGCCGCGTCTTCCTTACCCTTCTTGTCGTTCTTATCCTTGTCGTCCTTGTCCTTCTTGTCTTTGTCCTTCTTGTCCTTGTCGTCCTCTTCCTCGCCACTCCCCTTGCGCGTGTAGCTCCCCGAAGGCGCGTGGAAGCCGTGCTCCGGCGTGCCCGAGAGCGCCGCGGTCATCGTCTCCCGCCAGATCGGCGCGGGGATGTCCGCACCGAACACCTCCCCGTAGCACCCGCCCTCCCCGAGGCAGACGTCCCGCAGCGGATGCTGGTACCCGCCGCGCGGATCCCCCACCCACACGGCGCCGGCCAGGTCGGGGGTGTACCCCGCGAACCAGGCCGAGGAGAAGTTGTCCACGGTCCCGGTCTTGCCTGCGGCGGGACGCCCCAGCTCATTGCCCTTCGCCGTCCCCTTGGTCAGCACCCCTTGGAGCACGTGGTTCACCGCGTCCGCGACGTCCTCGTCGATGGCGCGATGGCACCCCGCCCCCGGCACCTTGATCGGCCCGCGCGGCGACGAGATGCTCGTGATCGGGATCGGTGAGCAGTAGCGGCCACGTGCCGCGAAGGCGGCGTACGCCGCCGCCAGGCGCACCGGGGACACCGTGTTGAAGCCGAGGGTGAATGACGGGTACTGCTCCAGCTTGCCGCCCGTGGCCTTCCGCATGCCCAGCCGCGTGGCCATCCGGTACGTCTCGCACAGGCCGACCTTGCGCTCCAGGGCCAGGAAGAACGTGTTCACCGAGTGCCAGGTGCCGGTGACGAGGGTGAAGTCCTTGCCGCCCTCGCCGTCCGCCGCGTTGCCGAGCGCCGTCGTGGCGCCCACGCGGCGGCCGGCGCAGTTCCTGAAGCCCGTGGGCACGAACGTCTTCGGCGCGTACAGCTTCTGACCGAACGCCATGTTCTGCTTCAACGCCTCGGCGAGCGTGAACACCTTGAACGTCGACCCCGCCTGCATGCCCAGGCTCGACCCGTGGTCGGAGTCGGCGGCGAGGTTCACCCACATCTTGCCCGGCTTGCTGCTGTCGCCGAGCTTGCGGTCGATGGCCATCGCGGTGATCTCCCCGGTTCCGGGGCGAATGAGGACTTCGGCGGCGGCCTTGCCGGAGGAGTTCTTCGGCGGCACGTACCGGTCGACGGCCTTCTGTGCGGCCTTCTGCATCGCCGGCACCAGCGTCGTATGGATCTTCAGGCCGCCTCGCTGCAGCAGCGCGCGGCGGTCCTGCAGCGTCTTGCCGTACACCGCGTTGCCGAGGATCTCCCGCTGAACGTAGTCACAGAAAAAGGGCGCCGAGCTCGTGACGCAGCCGGCGGGAGTGCGGGTGATCTTCAGCCGGACCGGTCCGCTCCGGGCCGCGGCGGCCTCGGCGGGAGTGATCACCTTCAGCTGGGCCATCCGGTTCAGCACCATGTCGCGACGTTTCCGCGCATGGACGGGGTGCAGGTGGGGGTTGTAGGCCTGCGGCGACCGTACGACGCCGGCCAGGATCGCGGCCTGGTCGAGGGTGAGCTTCGCGGCGTGCACGCCGAAGTAGTGGCGGGCCGCGGCCTCCACGCCGTACGACCCGTCGCCGAAATAGGCGATGTTGAGGTAGCGCTCCAGGATCTGGTCCTTGGTGAACTTCTTCTCCAGGCCGACGGCGTACCGCAGCTCACGTAGCTTGCGGCCCGCGGTCTCCTCCAGCGCGCTGCGCCGCGCCGCGGAGCTGAGCGCGGCCTCGGCGAGGGCGTTCTTGACGTATTGCTGGCTCAGCGTGGAGCCGCCCTGGATGACCATGCCGGCCCGGAGGTTCGCGATCACCGCGCGAATGGTGCCCTTGACGTCGAGCGCGCCGTGTTCGTAGAAGCGGCTGTCCTCGATCGCCACGATGGCCCGGCGCATGATCGGTGAGACGCCGCCGAGCGGCACCATGACGCGGTTCTCGTAGTAGAACGTGGCCAGTTTCGTGCCGTCGGCGGCCAGGACGACCGAGCTCTGCGGGAGTTCCGGCGTCACCAGGTCGATGGGCAGCGCCTGGAAGCTCCGGTTGGCGAGCCGTACCGTGAACCCCGCCGACAGGGCGTACGGGATGATGACCGCGGCCGAGAGCACACCGGCGATGACCGCGACGATCGCCAGATCTCGTACCCCCGCGAGCCATTCCCCCGGTTTCGCCCCCACACTTCGCAGTCATCCCCACACGGGTGGTAAGCGGAAACCTGGGGCGGCGTGTCGTGGTCTAGGAGGATTCCCAGCGCTGGACGCGGTCGCGGAAGCGGCGAGCGGCCGAACGCAGCTCGGCCTCCGGGTCTCGTCCTTCGGCCTGCAAGGTCTTGACCAGCTCGAACAACGCGGCGCCCGTCTCGTCGTCACCGAACAGCTCCTCCGGCGCGCCCGCCTTGGCGGCGCGCCGCTGCAGCTGGGCGGCGAGCGAGAGCGACGGCTGCCCCATCGGCACCCCATGGAAGATCGACGCACCGTCGCCGCGCTCCGAGGACTTGATCTTGTCCCAGTTCGCGTTGACCTCGTCGGCGTCGGTGACCTCGACGTCGCCGAACACGTGCGGGTGCCGGCGTACGAGCTTGTCCACGATGCCCGCGGCGACGTCGTCGACGGTGAAGTCGTCGGCGACCTCCGCGTGGAACGCGATCTGCATCAGGACGTCGCCGAGCTCCTCGCGCAGCGCGTCACGGTCGCCGCTCTCGATGCTGTCGACGGTCTCGTACGCCTCTTCGAGCAGGTACGGGGCGAGCGACGCGTGCGTCTGCTTGCGGTCCCAGGGGCACTCGCGGCGCAGCGTCTCCATCACCGAGACCAGGTCGAGCAGGCGCGCGCCCGGCAGGTCGTACGCCCCGGGCAGCACCTCGACCTCGGGCGGGGAGTCCATGCCGACCAGGACCGCGCCGACCTCCCTCATCAGGGCCTCGTCGCCGTCGGGGCCGGCCAGCCAGACGATCGTGCCCGACGACGCCTCGCGTACGAGCTCGGCGGCGCGGGGCTCGGCGACCTCGGCCGTGACCTCCGCGTCGCCCAGGTACGGGATCAGCGGGTGGCCGCCGGAGGCGGTCAGGACGCGGTCGGCGGTGCGCAGGGTCTCCCAGGCGCGCCAGGTGAGCTGGCCGGGTGCGACACGCGGCGAGGTCGCGAGGAAGATCAGTCCTGGCACTTGACCTCATTCTGCGTGCCGCCGGTGCCGGCGTCGGGGGCCGACAGCTCGGGGCAGACCGGGCCGAGCGTCATCCGCTTCTTGTCGAACGTGCCGTAGCGCGGGTTCACTGTGATGCCGAGGGCGTCGTTCGCCTTCGTGTACGCGGCGAGCACCTGCCCGATGACCGCCTGCTGCTGCGCCTGGCCGACCGGGGCGCCGCCGGTGATGGTCTGGACGAGGGTGCGCTGGGTCAGCACCGTACGGGCGAAGTCCTCGCCGTAGTGCGTCGGCAGTCCCATCGCCAGGATGTTGGCGTCCACCGCGGGCCATCCGCCGTTCGAGGCGACGAAGGAGTCGACCTGGCCAGGCGAGATGTTGATGCCGCGCTCGCGCGCGACCTCGTCCCAGGCCCGCATGTCCAGGAGCTGGTGGAGCGCGCTGCGCTGCGGCGACGCGGGGTCGAACGGGACCCGCTGCCCGCCCTGGTCCTGGCTCTGGGACTGCTGCACGATCTGCTGCGCCTGGGGGTACTTCGGCAGCTCCTTGCCCCACTCGGTGACGGCGGAGTCGAGCTTGGCCACGGTGATGCGGTCGTGGCCGACGATGGCGGCGGAGCCGGTCTTGACGGGGCCACAGGCGGTCATCGCGGCGCCGGCGGCCAGCACGGCGACCGTTACCTTCACAGACTTAACGAACACGAGTGTCCTTCTCATGAGTTGCCCACGGGGTCGGCGAGGAACAGCGCCTCGACAAGGTCGGTAGCCCATTTCAGCAGCTCCTGGTCGCGCAACGGGCGCCCGCCCAGCGGGGCCGTCTTGGGCATCGGCACCAAGAGGGTATTGGTCGCGGCCTTGATGATGCTCTTGGGGTACAGCCTCTGCAGCCGGACCCGGCGCGAGTCGGGGAGGTCGACCGGGCTGAATCGGATCTGGCTGCCCTGGAGGGTGACGTCGGAGAGGCCGCCCTTGCGCGCCACGGCGCGGAAGCGCGCCACCTCCAGGAGGTTGAGCACCGGCACGGGCAGCGGCCCGAACCGGTCGACCAGCTCGTCGCGTACGGCGGCGATCTCGGTGTCGTCCTGGATGCCCGCGATGCGGCGGTACGCCTCCAACCGCAGGCGCTCTCCAGGAACGTATTCGTGCGGGATGTGCGCGTCGACCGGCAGCTCGACCTTGACCTCGGTGGTCTCGGCCGGGCCGTCCTCGCGCAGCTCGCGCACTGCCTCACCGACCATGCGGACGTACAGGTCGAAGCCGACGCCGGCGATGTGGCCGGACTGCTCGGCGCCCAGGACGTTGCCGGAGCCGCGGATCTCCAGGTCCTTCATCGCCACGAACATGCCCGCGCCCATTTCGGTGTGCTGGGCGATCGTGGCCAGCCGCTCGTGGGCGGTCTCGGTCAGCGGGGCCTCGGGCGGGTACAGGAAGTAGGAGTACGCGCGCTCGCGGCCTCGCCCGACCCGGCCGCGCAGCTGGTGGAGCTGCGACAGGCCGTACATGTCGGCGCGGTCGACGATCAGGGTGTTGGCGTTCGGGATGTCGAGGCCGCTCTCCACGATCGTCGTGGCGACCAGGACGTCGAACTCGTTCTCCCAGAAGTCGACCATGATCTTCTCGAGTTGGTGTTCGTTCATCTGGCCGTGGGCGACGGCGACCCGCGCCTCCGGCACCAGCTCGGACAGGTGCGCGGCGACCTTGTCGATCGAGCGCACCCGGTTGTGCACGAAGAAGACCTGGCCCTCGCGGAGCATCTCGCGCCGGATGGCGGCGGCGATCTGCTTGTCGTCGTACGGGCCGACGAACGTCAGGACCGGGTGGCGCTCCTCTGGCGGCGTGAGGATCGTCGACATCTCCCGGATGCCGGTGAGCCCCATCTCCAGGCTTCGCGGGATCGGCGTCGCCGACATGGCGAGGACGTCGACCTGGGTGCGCATCTCCTTGAGGCGCTCCTTGTGCTCCACGCCGAACCGCTGCTCCTCGTCGATGATGACGAGGCCGAGGTTCTTGAACCGGGTTTCCGACGACAGCAGGCGGTGGGTGCCGATCACGAGGTCGACGGTGCCCTCGGCCAGGCCGCGCAGCGTCTCGGCGACGTCCTTGTCGGCCTGGAACCGGCTGATCGGCTTGATCACCACCGGGAAGGCCGCGAACCGCTCGGTGAACGTCGACAGGTGCTGCTGCACGAGCAGGGTCGTGGGCACCAGCACGCCGACCTGCTTGCCGTCCTGGACCGCCTTGAACGCCGCCCGCACCGCGATCTCGGTCTTGCCGTAGCCGACGTCGCCGCAGATCAGGCGGTCCATCGGGACCGGCTTCTCCATGTCGGACTTGACTTCGTCGATGGCGCCGAGCTGGTCGGGCGTCTCGACGTACGGGAAGGCGTCCTCCAGCTCGCGCTGCCAGGGCGTGTCCGCGGCGAACGCGTGGCCGGGCGACGCCTGGCGAGCGGAGTAGAGCCGGATCAGCTCGCCCGCGATCTGGCGTACGGCCTTGCGGGCGCGCCCCTTCTGCTTCTGCCAGTCGGCGCCGCCGAGCCGGTGCAGGCTCGGCGCCTCGCCGCCGACGTAGCGGGTGACCTCTTCGAGCTGGTCGGTGGGGACGAAGAGCCGGTCGCCCTTGGCGTACTCGATGATCAGGTATTCGCGGGTGGCGCCCTGGACCGTACGGCTCGCCATCTCGACGTAGCGGCCGACGCCGTGCTGCTCGTGGACGATGTAGTCGCCGACGGTGAGCCTCAGCGGGTCGATGCCACCGCGCCGCCGCGAGGGCATGCGCCGCATGTCCTTGGTCGAGGACCGCTGGCCCGACAGGTCGGTCTCGGTGAGCACCGCGAGCTTGACCGAGTCCCACACGAACCCGTGGTCGAGGCGGCCGCACGCGACGTGCACGACGGACGGCTCGGGCGAGGCGGGCAGGTCGGCCACTGACGCGCCGAGCCCCTCCTCGCGCACGACCTCGGCCAGCCGCTCGGCGGGGCCGTGTCCTTCGGTGACCAGCGCGACGCGCCAGCCCTCGTGGATCCAGCCCTTGATGTCGGCGATCATCCGCTGGGTGTCGCCACGGTAGGCCTCGGCGGCACGCGCGCCCAGGCGGAGCCCCTCGACCTCGTCCACGGTCTCGGTGACGTCGGTGAGCTCGCCGGTGGACTCGGAGTACTCGCGGCGGGTACGCGTCTCGGCGACGGCGAACGGCGTGATCGTCCACCAGGGGACGTCCGAGGCGTCCGCGTGGTCGCGTACCTCTTCCAAGGCGCGGTAGGCGGCGCCGCCCAGGTCGATGGGCGCCTCGCCGCCCGCCGCGGCGTTCACCCACGACGCTTCGAGGAACTCCTGGCCGGTGCGGACCAGCTCAGTGGCGCGCGTACGGATGCGCTCGGGGTCGCAGATGATCACGCTCGACCCTTCCGGCAGGGAGTCGAGCAGCAGCTCCATGTTGTCGGCGAGGACCGGCGCGAAGGCCTCCATGCCCTCGACGGCGTCGCCGTCGGCGATCTGGTCGAGCACCTCGGCGAGCGCAGGGTGCTCTCCGGCGAGCGTGCGTGCGCGCTCGCGTACGGACGCGGTCAGCGGCAGCTCGCGGCACGGCGGGGCCCACAGGCCGTCTTGGGCGACCTCCAGCGAGCGCTGGTCGGCGGCCTTGAAGTAGCGGATCTCCTCCACCTGGTCGCCCCAGAACTCCACGCGCAGCGGGTGCTCCTCGGTGGGCGGGAAGACGTCGAGGATGCCGCCGCGTACGGCGATCTCCCCGCGTTTCTCGACCAGGTCGACGCGGCGGTATCCGGCGTCGACGAGGCGGCGTACGACGTCGTCGAGCTCGACGTCGTCGCCTTGCCGCAGGCGTACGGGCTCCAGGTCGGCCAGGCCCGAGACGATCGGCTGGAGCAGCGAGCGGATCGGGGCGACGACGGCCTGGAGCGGGCCGGCCGCCGGGTCGGCGGGGTCGCCGTGCGCGAGCCTGCGCAGGACGGCGAGGCGCTGGCCGACGGTGTCCGAACGCGGCGACAGCCGCTCGTGCGGCAGGGTCTCCCACGCCGGGAAGCCCGCGACCGCGGCCGGGTCGAGCAGGCTGGACAGCGCGGCGGCCAGGTCCTCGGCCTCGCGTTCGGTCGCAGTGATCATGAGGACGGTACGCCCGCGCTCGCGGGCCAGCGCGGCGCCGAGCAGGGGCCGCAGCGCGGGCGGGGCGACCAGGTCGAGCCGTGCGTCCGTGCTCTTGAGCGCCTGGCGCAGGGCGGGATCGGCAGAGGCGACGTCGAGCAGTCCGGAAAGCGTCATGAGCTCATAAGGGTCGAGGCAACACGAAAACCCGGGAGCGAAGTCACCCCGGGGTAACCACCCTACGCGGCGAGGGATACCACAGACCTCCCACCCCGGACGAGGCAGGTAGGACGAAACGCATCACACGGACAAAGCGGAATGTGAACACGATCGATAATCGGAAGACTACGCTCCGGAGTTGTGACCGACCTGCGAACGCCGCCGCTCATTGACGGTGACCTGTTCCCTGAACGCGTTCGTGAGTATGCCCAGGAGAAACCCCTGCAGCGCCTGAACATCCTGGAGGCCGGCTGCGGAGGGAACGACGAACTCGACCTCGACTCCGTCGACTGCGTCGTGACCGGGGTCGACGACGACCTTCCCGAGTTTCGCTCGCACACGCGTACCCGCACCGATCTCGACGCCTGGCATCTGGGCGACCTGCGCACGGCCCCGATGCCGCCGCGCGTGTACGACATCGTGCACGTCCACCACCTCATCGAGCGCATCGTCCACGCCGAGCTGGTGCTCGACCGCTTCGTCGCCGCGCTGAAGCCGGGCGGGATGATGTTCGTGCGGTTCCGCGATCGCGAGACCACCTTCGGCCGCCTCGACCGCCTGCTCCCGCACTGGCTGCGCACCATGCTCTGGCACTCCGAACAGCCGCCGCCCGCCGTCTACGACCGCGTCGCGTCCCTGGAGGGCATGCGCTGGTATTGCATGATGCGAGGTCTGGTCATCTCTGAGGAGTACACCTCCCGCGACACGATGGCCGACTTCGGCCGTTTCACGGGATTGCTGTTCCGCACTATGTCCGTTCTCGCCCGAAATCGGATGACCTCGGCGTACAGCGAGGTGACCATGGTGATCCGCAAGCCGGAGAATCGCTTCGCCCGCATCCTCTAAGGAGCACGGCCCAGCGCGTACAGTTTCACTAAGTCAACGGTCGAAACCACGATCGGAGTCAGCGTTGACCACCGAAGCCGGCGAGTTGCGTGATCTGCCGACCCTGACACCGGGCCCGGCCGAGCTTTCCGATCTCGAGCTCCTGATGAACGGCGCGTTCCATCCGCTGACCGGTTTTCTCGGAGCGATGGACGCCGCCACCGTCGCCGCCGCGGGGCGCCTGGCCGACGGCACGCCCTGGCCGGTGCCGGTGACGCTCACCGTGCCGGACGACCTCGTGAAGGAGGAGCGGATCCTCCTGACCGACCCCGAGGGCGTTCCGCTGGCGGTTCTGGAGGCCACCGAGACCTGGCAGGACACCGCCACGTACGAGGGCGCCGACCGGCCGCACACCGAGTGGCGCATGGCCGGCACGGTGAAGGCGCTGCGCGCGCCCGAGCACGGCCCGTTCCGCCGGCTGCGCCGTTCCCCGCAGGACGTACGCGCGGAGCTGGGCGGCGCGGCGACACTCGCCGTCGCGACGCGCACACCGCTGCACCGGCGCGACCTCGGCCAGGTCCGCCAGCTCGCCGAGCGCCTCGGCACCCGCGTGCTGGTACTGCCCCTGCTGGGCACCGGCCACAGCGACGCACTGATCCGCGCCCTGCTGTCCGTACGCCGCGAGCTGCCGCCCGAGACGCTGGTCGTCCCGGTGCCGCTGGCCGGACGGCACGGCCGCGAGCTGCTGCTGCGCGCGCACATCGCCGCCGCGTACGGCGCCACGCACCTGTTCGCGCCGGAGTTCACCGACGCCGACGCCGCAGCCGCCCCCCTGGAGCTGGCCGCACCCGAGCCGTGGGCCTTCGACGAAAGCGTCGAGGTCTGGCGGCCCACGGTGAAGATCGAGCCCGACCACATACGCACGGAGCCGACCGAGGCCGAGCTGGCCGAGCTTCTGGAGCGCGGCGAGGAGCTTCCCGACTGGTTCACACCCGCCTCGGTCGCCCGCGAGCTGCGCCGCGCCGCGCCGCCGCGCCACGACCGCGGCGTGACGGTCTTCTTCACCGGGCTGTCCGGCTCGGGCAAGTCCACGATCGCGCGCGGCCTCGCCGACGCCATCGTCGAGCGCGGCGGCCGTGCGGTCACACTGCTCGACGGCGACGTCGTGCGCCGCATGCTGTCGGCCGGCCTGACGTTCTCCCGCGACGACCGTGACCTGAACATCCGCCGCATCGGCTTCGTCGCCGCCGAGATCATCCGGCACGGCGGGGTCGCGATCTGCGCGCCGATCGCGCCGTACGCGCGCACGCGCGCCGAGGTGCGGCAGATGGTGGCCGCGGCCGGCGACTTCCTGCTCGTCCACGTGGCCACGTCACTGGAGGAGTGCGAGCGCCGCGACCGCAAGGGCCTCTACGCCCGCGCCCGCGCCGGCCTCATCCCGGAGTTCACCGGCATCTCCGACCCGTACGAGACGCCGACGGACGCCGACCTGACGATCGACACGGAACTGATGACGCCCGACGCGGCCGTCGAGCTCGTATTCGACCTGCTCGTCGGGGGCGGCTGGCTCACCACCGACTAGGGCTTGCGTTCTTCTGTCGTAGGCATACTCTGAATGTCCGCTTTACCGACTTTATCGGTAGGTCATACAGATGCACTTCGACTACGTGATGGCGCTGGGCGCGTTCCTGGTGGCGATCGTCGTTGGACTCACCGGAATGGGCGGCGGGGCGTTGATGACCCCGATGCTCACCTTCTTCTTCGGGGTGCCACCGCTGGCCGCGGTCTCCAGTGACCTGGTCGCGGCGGCCGTGATGAAGCCGGTCGGGAGCTTCGTTCACCTGCGGCGCGGCACGGTGAACCTCCGGCTCGTCGGCTGGCTGTGCGCCGGTTCGGTGCCCGCCGCCTTCGGCGGCGTGCTGGCCGCGCGTGCGCTCGGCGACGGGCAGCGGGTGCAGGACCTCATCGGCAAGGCCGTCGGCGTCGCGCTGCTGATCGCGGCGGCCGGCCTCGCCGTGCGCGGATACCTGGCGATGACCGACCGCGCCTCGCGCCGCGCCGACCGGCGCACCGCCGTGCCCGGCTCCCCCGCCGCCGAGCATCCCGTGGCCGTGACCGTACGGCCGGTTCCGACGCTCCTGGTCGGCATGGCGGGCGGCCTGATCGTCGGGCTGACCTCGGTCGGTTCCGGCTCGCTCATCATCGTCGCGCTCCTGGCGCTCTACCCGTCGTTGAAGGCGAACCAGCTCGTCGGCACCGACCTGATGCAGGCGGTGCCGCTCGTCTGGTCGGCGGCGGCCGGGCACATCCTGTTCGGTGACTTCAAGCTGGAGATCACCGTCGCGCTGCTGGCCGGCTCGATCCCCGGCGTCTACATCGGCTCGCTCATCTCCTCACGGGCGCCGGGCGGGCTGATCCGGCGGGCGCTGGCGTTCGTGCTGCTGGCCTCGGCGCTGAAGATGTTCGGGCTCGGCACCACGCTGATGGTGTGGGTCCTCATCGGTGTGGCGGCCGGCAGCGCGGTCGTGTGGATGCTGCTGCGCCGGCGCCACGGACTGCCCGCGATCGCCCACCGCGACGCGCGGGCACCGGAATCGGAGGTCGAGGCGGCCTCAAGCGGTCGCAAACAGCACGAGACCAGGCAACCTGCCCTTTAGCTGAATGTTTCATGCAAGGCTGACACTGTGGGCATTCTTATCGGGGTGATCGGTGTCGTCGCGATCATCGGTGTCGGCGTCGTGGTCGCGGTACGCCCGGGTCTTCTGCCCGAGCGCTCCACCTGGACCGCCTCTCGGCCGTGGCTGCCGCTCGACCGGCTGCGGCTCGCCCGCACTCAGCTGACGGAGTCGGTGGGGGCGCTCGCGGCCTTCCTGATGCTCCTCGGCGGCGGCGTCCTGGTGCTGTCGGCCGTCGCCGCGGTGTTCGGGTTCGGGATCGCCCTGCTGGAGCACCCGGTCGACTGGTGGGCGTTCCACCTCTCCGACCGGCTGCGCGCACCCGGCTGGGCACGGCTCATGGAAGTCGTCACCCAGACCGGCAACCTGCCCGAGATGCGCACCGCCGGTGTGATCTTCTCCGTGCTGCTGGCCTTCGCCGCGCGCGGGCGCCGCTGGGGCCCGGCCGTGCTCATCCTCACCGTCATCGTCGTGGAGAAGTACCAGCAGTCGATGCTCGCCGCGATCGTCGACCGCGGCCACCCGCCGACCACGCTGGGCACGTACCCGTCCGGCGGCTGCGCACGGCTCATCTCCATCTACGGCGTCATCATCTTCGCCGTCCTCGAACTCACCCGCGCCGGCCGCCGTACGCGGATCGCGGCGTGGACCCTGCTGTGGGCCGGCGCCTTCGCCGAGGGCTACTCCCGCTGGTACCTCAACAAGCACTGGATCACCGACGTCCTCGGCGGCTGGTTCTACGGCGGGCTGCTGCTCGCGGTGGCCGTGTTCGCCGGCCGGGCGCTGACGCGACGCGAAGAGCCGGTCGAGGTCCCCGAAAAACAGGCCAGGTCGATTTCCGTCAATTAACGGACACAGCGCGTTCGGACTCGCAACAATGCGATCTCGATCATTGCACCCGGTCCGGGCTTCGCAGGTCGCCTGTGATAGACAAGCTCGGTTCACGGGTGAAGAAAATTTGGAGCAAAACCATGCGCCGACGCGTGCTCAACGTCGCGGCAATCGCCGCGGTGGCCGTCGCCGGGGCGGCCGTGATGCCGGCGGCCGACGCCGACATCAAGCAGTCCGCCGTCGTCTCGACGAACCCGGTCAACACGACCCCCAACGTGCTCGATGGCACCGTACGCGCCATCGCGGTGGTCGGCACGAAGGTCGTCGTCGGAGGCAACTTCGACCAGGTGCAAGAGGCCGGGACGGGCAAGCCGATCATTGCCCGCCACAACATCTTCTCGTTCGACCAGAGCACCGGCAAGGTCGACACGAAGTTCGTGCCGAAGGTCGACGGCACCGTTTACGCCCTGCAGCCGGGCACGTCCAGCAGCGTCTACGTGGGCGGCTCGTTCACGAACACCAACGATGTCGGCCTCGGCGGGCTGACGCGGCTGAGCGTCACCACCGGCAAGGCCGTCAGTGGATTCAACGCGCGGGTCGGCCACGGGCTGGTCTTCACGATGATCCGCCGCGGCAGCCACGTCTACGCCGGCGGTGAGTTCACCACGATCGCGGGCGTCGCCCACGCTCCTCTCGGGCGATTCGACGCGACCAGCGGCAAGGCCGACGCCGGCTTCAACCTGTCAGTGAGCGAGCCCCGCGAGGGTTCGCTCAAGGTCTTCAAGATGGCCGTCAACCCGGCCGACACGCGGATGGTCATCGACGGCACCTTCACCAGGGTCGCCGGTCAGCGCCGCTACCAGATCGCGATGATCGACACCGGGACGACGGCGACGCTCGACTCCTGGTCGACCGAGCGGTACTCCACCTCCTGCAACGCCGACGCGTTCGACACCTACATGCGCGGAATCGACTTCGCGCCCGACGGTTCGTACTTCGTCGTCGTGACCACGGGCGGCCCCTTCGGCACGACCCAGCTGTGCGACTCGGCGGCTCGCTGGGAGTCCGGCAAGACCGGCTCCGGCCAGGACCCCACCTGGGTGAACTGGACCGGTGGCGACACGCTCCTGTCGGTGTCCATCACCGGCTCGGCCGTCTACGTCGCCGGCCACCAGCGCTGGCAGGACAACCCTCAGGGCCACGACAACCCGGGCGCAGGAGCGGTCTCCCGCCCCGGCATCGCGGCGCTGAACCCGACCGGCGGCAAGGCCCTGTCCTGGAACCCGACCCGCACCCGCGGCCACGGCGTGGAGACCCTGGTCGCCACGTCCAGCGGCCTGTACGTGGGCAGCGACACCGACGAACTCGGCCACGAGCACCACGGCCGAATCGGAATGTTCCCGCTCCCGTAACGGAACCCATCCGCACGACCGACGCCGCCGGCCCCGCCGGCGGCGTCGTCGCGTTTCCGGGCCACTCCGACGCGATGACGAGAAGCCCTTCCGCTCGACCCGCACCCGGCGTGCGCGCGGCATGAGCAGGCCCCGCCGTCGCGCCGGGCGCGCGGCCTCGGCAGGTTCGCCCGCCCGGCCACCGCCGTCCCGGCCGGTGCGCTGGTCGCGCGTGGCATGCGCTCGGGGTGAGAGAGGTCGTGACGTGCGACGCCGCCGGGCCTTCAGCCCGGCGGCGTCGTCTCTCATGTCCCTCGCAGGCTCCGGTGGGTCAGCTCGCCGGGGCCAGGACGATCGTCCACATCAGGCCGCGACTCGCGGCGTCCGTGGTGGCGGTCAGGCCGCCGTACGAGCCCGTCGGGACCGTGCCGCCGCTGTCCGCGGTCAGGGACGTCACCCGGCCTCCGCCGGCGCCCAGTGAGACCCCGCGTGACGTGACGCCGTTCGGTGCCGTCCAGGCCGTCGTCGTCGACGACTTGTCCGACCACGACGACACCACCCAGCTGCCGGCGGCCGAGGCCGTCGCCTGCGGTGTGGTGTGCGACACGGTGTTGGCCGGGTCGGCCGCCTTCGTCGCCACCGCCACCGGTGCCGTCTCCGAGGTGCCCCGGTACGCGAGGACCCTCAGGTCGGCCTTCGCGTAGTCGCTCACGCCCACCGACACCGTCGTACCGGCGCTGCCGGCGGCGGCGGCCCGCTGCCAGACCGTCGACACGGCGATTCCGTTCGTCTGCGTGCCGACCTGCGTCCAGCCGGCCGGCGGCGTGACGGTCATGTTCGGATCGTTGAGGGTGAGGGTGAGCAGCAGCCCGTCGCCGTCCTGGACTCCGGACGGCACCGTCACCGTGGCGTTCTTGGTGTTGGCGTTGTAGACGTCCGTGCCCACGTACGCGATGTCGACGGCGTTCGCCGCGGCGTGCACCTGCTGCGTCGCGGTGTTCGTTCCCGAGCGGTTGTCGGTGACGGTGAGGCTCACCGTGTAGGTGCCTCCCGCGGAGTACGCGTGCTGCGGCGTCGCCCCGGTGCCGGTCGAGCCGTCCCCGAAGTCCCAGGCGTACGACGTGACCGTCCCGTCGGAGTCGCTGGAGCCGGAGCCGTCGAAGGCGCAGGTCAGCTGGTCGCAGTTGGAGGTGAACGCCGCGTGGGGCGGGGTGTTCGGGATGCCCGCGTACAGGAACACGCCCTGGCCGCGCCAGTCTCCGTTGTCGACGACGGCAGGGGTGCCCGAAGGCATCCCGCCGCTGAAGTCGAGGCTGCGCAGGCGCCCGTCGGTCGTGCTCACGTAGTAGAGCTTGCCGCCGGCGGTGAACATCCCGCCGACGGTGCGCCAGTCGACGCCCGGCAGGTTCCCGCTCGCGGTGACCTCCAGGCCCGCGACCGCGCCGCTCTCGGAGTTGAAGCCCCGGTAGTAGAGCGAGGTGGTGCCACGCGTGTAGTAGATCCGGCCGCCCAGGTAGAACATGCCCTTGATCGACCTGACCTGGTTGTGCCAGTCGGACTCGTTGGTGAGCTGGTCGGCCGCGTTGATCGTGCTCGGTGAGCCGAAGGTCGAGCCGTCGAAGGACCGCGACTTGAACGTCCCGTCGGACGCGCCCGTGTACAGATCGTTGTTGATCATGAAGGCGCCGCGGATGGTGCGCCAGTCGATCCCACCGGTCGCGTCGGTGGTGACGCTCCCCGCCGAGCTGCCGTTGAACGAGCGGTGCCGCAGGAAGTTCGACAGCGACGAGCCGCCGGAGTAGACGTCACCCGGCAGTGTTCCGATGTTCCGCGCGGCCAGGACCTTGCCGCCCGACACCGGGAACATCGCGAGCTTCTGGTGAGTTTCGTCACCCGCGACGTCCGTGTCGCTGGCCATCCACAGCCCTTGCGTGGTGGCGAGCAGGTCGAAGACGCCGACACCGCGCGTACGGCCCGGGTTCCACTGGAACGGCATGCCGCTCTCCGGGGAGAGCGCCGCGATGCCCGAACGGTCCATCGCGCCCTGTCCGGGCGAGTCGCTGCCGAACGGGTTGTTCGACCAACGGAAGTGGCCGCCGACGTAGACGACCGAGTCGGTGATCTCGATGGCGTACGTCGTGTCGCCGCCCGTGTAGGTGACCCAGGTCGGCTGCAGGTCCGAGCCGGTCGCCGAGGTCTCCCAGCGCACCTGCGAGTCGCAGAGCTTCGAGGTGCCGCCGGCCGCGCCGGTCGTGGAGACCACGAAGTACGTGCCGTCGGGTGAGATGTCGACGTCGCGCATGTAGGAGTCGAACGACGAGGAGCACGCGGCGGCGTACCGGCTGGTCTGCCAGTTCGCCAGCTGCGTGGAGCCGCCGCTCAGGTCGAGCATCACGATCTGGGGCCGGCTCTGGCCGCCCACCGATGTGAAGTTGCCCACCGCGATCAGCTTGGAGCCGTCCGGCGTGATGTCCATCTTGTAGACGAGCGTCGTGCCGCCGTTCTGCATGCCGGCGAAGTCCAGCGACTGGAAGGTGTCCAGGCGGCCGGTGTTCGGGTTCAGCGTGGCGAGCGCCGTACGCGCGACCCCGTCCACGTGCGCGAAGTTGCCGCCGACCCACAGCCTCCCTCCGGAGAGCCGCAGGTCCTTGACGCGGGCGTCCACGTTGGGTGTGAAGCCGGCGACGGGCTGGCCGGTGTCGATGTCGAGGCGCGTCAGCACCTTGCGCGCGACGCCGTCGATGTGTGTGAACTGGCCGCCGAGGTAGATGGAGTGGCCGTCCGCGGACGGCAGGAGCACGCTCACCTCGCCGTCGGCGGACGGCTTGAAGGAGTCGTCGATCGCGCCGGTGGCGGCGTCGAAGGCCAGGACGCGGCTGCGGTCCACGACCGTCTGCGAGCCCGCCGCCTTCACCTGGGTGAAGTTGCCGCCGATGAAGATGCGCCCACCGATCTGGACGACGGACCGTACGTCGCCGTCCACGAGATTCGGTGTGAAGTTGACGGGGTCGGCACTGACGATGCCGTTCTGGATGTCCGCTCTCGCCGGCCTGCCCTGTGGCGCGGTCACGAGACCGACGGCCAGCACGACACCGGCCCCCATGGCGATGAGACTGCGAAGTCGCATGTGGATTCCTCTCGCGTCCTCACTCGGCCAGGCGGGGCGCGACCGTCGAGGAATCAGGTGGTCAGCGGCAATCTGTCAGGGCGGATCCCCTCCCGCCAGGGGATCACCTGTCACCATGCGGGCACATATCCGCAAAAAAGCCTTCGGCTCCCCCTATGGGCCGGTGTCGTTATAGTTCGCAGCCATGAAGAGAAGTACGCCTGTATCGATCCCGCGCTCCGCGCTGTCTGTCGCGCTGGCGGCATCGCTGACGGCGTGCGCCGTTACTGAGACTCAGACGCCGGACGCTCCCCGGCGGAGTACAGGCCCGGTCAAGAACGCCGCGAAGAAGTGCACGGTCTCGCCGAAGCTGGTGCCGTCCTGCGGCGCGTGGTGGGGTGTCACCCCGGTCGGCACGGCCCGGCCGACCGCCCAGGTGCAGGCCTTCGAGCGCATGACCGGGCGTCCCGTGGACATCTACCACGGCTACCACTCGGGCGCTCAGCTCTTCCCGACCGCGGACGAGATCGCGCTGACGCAGCAGAAGAACCGCCCGCGGATGCTCGTCCTCAACTGGAAGCCGGACACCGGCAAGACCTGGCGGCAGGTCGCCGCCGGCGCCATGGACGCCCAGATCGCCCGTGAGGCGAACTACCTGAAGACCCACTTCCGCAAGAAGTTCTGGCTGGTCATCCACCACGAGCCGGAGGAAGAGGTCAAGGAGCGCGCCGGCTCGGGATACACCGCCGCCGACTACCGCGCGATGTTCCGGCACGTCGTCGGCCAGTTCCGGGCCCGCGGGGCGCGCAACATCCTGTTCACGGTCGTCTTCATGGGCTACACCGGATACACCGCCAAGCCCTGGTTCAAGGACCTGTACCCGGGCGACGACGCCGTCGACTGGATCGGCTACGACCCGTTCGCCAAGTCGAACATCAAGGACTACGGCAACCTGGTCAACAAGGTCGCCGCCAAGGAGCAGACGATCGGCTTCCCCGGCTTCTACGACTACGCCGAGCGCACCTTCCCCAAGAAGCCGCTCATGCTCACCGAGTGGGCCGTGCTCGAGAGCCCGACCGACCCTGGCCGCAAGCCCACCTTCTTCCGCAGCGTCGGCAAGGAGTTCGCGAAGTATCCCCGCATCAAGGCCCTGACCTACTACAACGCCCGTCACGCGGAGAACATGCCGGACGGCGGCAACACCAGCGTCAACGCGACCGCAGCCGCGCTGAAGGCCTTCCGCGAGCTCGCCGCGCAGCCGGAGTTCCACGTACGGCACTGAGCACCGCGCCGGACAAGTACGCTCTGAACCTGGCAAAGCCGAGGTGAGGCAGGGGCGTCAGGGTGGGCACAGCGAGGGTCGTCCCGGCTCGGGTGGCGGTGAAGCCGGCTCCGTGGCGTCCCCGTCCCGGCTGGCCCCTCGTCGTGATCTTCGTCGGGTTCCCGGTCTGGTGGCTGCTCGGCCTGGGCATGCTGATCTTCCTGATCATGAGCGTCCCGATGGCCGTGCACCTCTACAAGCAGCGGTCCGGCGTGCTCGTGCCGCGCGGCTTCGGCGCGTGGCTGGTGTTCCTCGTCTGGGTGCTGCTGGGTGCGGGCGTGCTGTGGGCCAACGCGCCGGGCGCGGTGCCCGGCGGCGGCCTCGGGCGGCTGCTGCCGTTCGGGTGGCGCCTGGCCTGGTACCTGGCCTCGACGATCGTCCTGCTCTACATCGCCAACCTCAGCGACGAGGAGCTGCCGGCCGACCGGGTCGGCGGGCTGCTCGGCTGGATGTTCATCGTCACGACCGGCGGCGGCCTGCTCGGCGCCTTCGCACCGCACCTGCAGCTGACCTCGCCGCTGGAGATGGTCCTCGGCACCCACAACTCGTTCCTGCTCGACGCGATCCACCCCAAGACCGCCGACGTCGCGACGATCCTCGGGTACGAGCAGTCCCGCCCGATGGCGCCGTTCGCGTACGCCAACACCTGGGGCGCCGCCTACGCCTTCTTCCTGCCGTTCTTCGTCATCACCTGGCTCGTGCGCGCCGACCGGCGCCGCCGGATCGCCGGCACCGTCATCGCGCTCGCCTCGCTCTGGCCGGTCGTCTACTCCCTCGACCGCGGCCTGTGGGTCGCGCTCTCGGTGGCCGGGTGCTTCGCCGGTCTGAAGATCGTCGCCAGGGGCGGCGGGCGCGCCCTGCGGCTCGCCCTGGTCGGCCTCGCGACCGCCGCGCTCGTCTTCGTGGTCTCGCCGCTGCCCGACATGATCCAGACCCGGCTCCAGCACCCGCACAGCAACGACCGGCGCACGATGCTCTCGGAGGAGAGCGTGCGCAGCGGCGTGACCGGGTCTCCGATCGTCGGGTTCGGCACCACGCGCAACGTCCAGGGCAACCTGACCTCGATCGCGGGCGGCGACCGTCCCGGCTGCAAGGCCTGCGGCGCGCCCCCGCTCGGCACCCAGGGCCACATCTGGCTGCTGATCTTCGCCAACGGCATCATCGGGACGATCGCGTTCGGCGCGTTCTTCCTCGCCCGGTTCTCGCGTCACTGGCGTGAGCGTTCGGCGTACGGCGTGGCGGGGTGCTGTGTTCTGCTGGAATTCGGGCTGTTCCTGTTCATCTATGACCTGGTGGAGGTCCCGCTGTACACGGTGATGATCGCCGTCGCGCTGATGTGGCGCGCGCGGCGCGAGGCGCTCTCGTGAGCGCCTGGGCCGACGCGGTGGCCGGCCTGTGGCCCGACGCGGAGGTCGGCGCCGGGCCCGACCCGCACGCCGTACGCGAGTTCGTCTTCCTGCCCAGCGCCGCGTCTCCGCGGCTGCTGCTGCCCGCCGGGCTGCCGGCCGCGGCGTCGGCGGCGCTGCGCCGCTACAGCCACGACCTAGGTGCCCGCCAGCGCGTCACCCGTGTGCTGACGGCCACCGCCGTACGCGCCGGGCTGGCCGACCGCGCGCTGCGCGACCGCCTCCACGTCATCGGCGGCGGCGAGTCCGTGGAGGACCGCCTCTCCGAGGTCCTCGGGCGGCCCATCGTGGTCAGCGTCGGCCTGGGCTCCGCACGGGCCAACCGCAAGCCGATCCTGCACGTGCTCACGCCGCGCGGCGAGCCCCTCGCCTTCGTGAAGGTCGGCGACACCGCGATGGCGCGCGACCTGATCGCCGGCGAGGCCGCGGCCCTCACGACCCTCGCCGGGCGTACGCTGCGCACGCTCCGCGTCCCCGAGGTCCTGCACCACGGCGACTGGCGCGGCCTCAACCTGCTCGTGCTGAGCCCCCTGCCCACCGGCGCGCTGGCGCGGCCACGGCGCGGCGCCCCGGTCGAGGCGATGCGCGAGCTGACCGGCGACCCGCGCCGCGCGCCGCTCGCCGCGAGCCCGTTCTGGTCCCGCTTCCAAGACGTGCCGCTGGAGGACCCCGCACAGCATGAGCGCTTCGCCGGGGTCGTGGCCCGCGTCGGCGCCGCGTACGGCGACGACGAGGTCGGCTTCGGCGCCTGGCACGGCGACTGGACCCCGTGGAACATGGCCTGGCACCGCGGGCGCCTCCAGCTCTGGGACTGGGAGCGGTTCGACGCCGATGTTCCGGCCGGCCTCGACCTCCTGCACTACCGGCTGCAGACCGGCGGCGGCTACGACACCTGGCCCGACCCGGAGCTCCTCGCCCCTCTCGGCCTGACCGGCCGCGACGCGGCGGTCACCGTCGAGCTCTACCTGCTGGAGCTGGCCCGCCGCTACCTGTCGGCGGCGCAGGGCCCGCAGGGCGAGCCGCTCCGGGCCCAGGCTGCGAGCCTGCTCGACCTGCTCCACTCTGGTGCCGGGAGGCCCCTGTGATCTCACGACGCGACGCGCCCCAGTGGGTCAAGGAGAGCGGCCGCGCCGTGTCGCGTACGGCCGGGCGGCTCAGCTCCGGCCTCCGGGCGTTGCCGGACTTCCTGCTCGTGGGCACCCAGCGTGGCGGCACGACGTCGATGTTCCGCGCGCTCGCCGCGCACCCGGGCACCGCCCAGCCGAACCTCCACAAGGGCGTGCACTTCTTCGACGTCAACTACACGCGCGGCCTCGGCTGGTACCGCGGGCACTTCCCCGTACGCCAGGGGTCGCGGCTGGCCTTCGAGTCGGCCGGCTACTACATGCACCACCCCCTGGCGCCCGAGCGCATCGCCGCCGACCTGCCGGAGGTCAAGCTCCTCGTCGTGCTCCGCGACCCGGTCGAGCGTGCCTTCTCCGCACACAAGCACGAGCTGGCGCGCGGCTTCGAGACCGAGGCGTCCTTCGAACGCGCCCTGGAGCTGGAGCCCTCTCGCCTCAAGGGCGAGGTCGAGCGCATCCGCGCGGAGCCCGGCTACCTCAGCCACGGCCACCGCCACCACTCCTACGTCGACCGCGGCCACTACGCCGACCAGATCGAGGTGCTGCACCGGCTGTTCGGCCGTGAGCGGGTGCACGTGGCGTTCGCCGAAGACTTCTTCGCCGAGCCGGAGCCCTGCTACGACGCGGTCGTCGACTTCCTCGACCTCACGCGCTGGCGGCCGTCGTCCTTCGAGCGGCACAACGCGCGGCCCGGTTCGTTCCCCGAGGCTCTGCGCGAGCGGCTGAGAGAACACTTCGAGCCCCACGACGAGCGCCTCGCGAACCTCCTGGGCGTGGTCCCGCCGTGGCGACGCTGACGCGTGCCCGCCGCCACTCGCCGCTCCTCCTCACCCCCGGCGAGTCGGAGCCGGGCGACCCGGACGCCGTGCGGCTGGTCCGCTACCAGGGTTTCGTACGCCGCCAGTGGCCCGTCCTGCTCTTCATGATGGCGGTCGGCGGCGTGCTCGGCATGGTGCGGGCCTCGACCGTCGAGCACACCTACACCTCGTCGGTGACCGTGGTCGCGCCGCCGGTGGCGGTCGAGACGGGCCTGCCGCCGCTGGTCGACGGGCCGTTCGCCTTCGTCGACCAGAAACCCGTTCTGGACACCATGGACACCGAGGCGCAGCTGGCGACCTCGGGGCTGGTGCTGGCCCAGCTGAAGACGGTCCCCGGCTTCAACATCCCGGGCGACCGGCTCGGCACCCGCGTCAGCATCGTCGCTCCACCGAACTCCCGCATTCTGCGGATCAGCGTCCGCGCCAACCGCCCCGGCAACGCGCGCGAGGGCGCCCGCGTGATCGCCCACACGTACCTCAAGCTGCGCGGACGCGTCATCGGTGACTACCAGACCCGCAACCGCCAGTCGGTCAACCGGCGCCTCCTCGTCCTCCAGGCCGAGCTGAAGGCGCTGCCGAACGACCCCTCGGCGTTGGCCCGCATCACCGTACGGACCCGCCGCCAGGCGCTGCAGCGGCAGATCCTCGACGCGCAGAAGCAACTGGCCTTCACCGACCAGTTCGCCCAGGTGCTGCAGGCGCCCCAGCGGCCGAGCCGGCCCGACGACCCGGCCTCCGCGGTCAACCGCACCTCCGGGATGGGCCTCGGGCTGCTCGGCGGCCTGGCCGTGGGGCTGGTACGCGACCGCCGCCCCCGCCGTCTCCGCTACGCCCGCGACGTGCGGCGGCGGATCCGGGTGCCGGTGCTGACCGAGGTGCGCCGCGACAGCCTCGCCGACGCCGGGCGCCGGCTGCGCAACCTCGGCTTCGCCGAGGACGCGCGCACCATCCTGGTCTCCGGGATGCCCGGCGACACCGCCCGCCCCGTCGCGGTCAGCGTCGCAGCGGCCTTCGCGCACGGCGGCGCGCCCACCACCCTGCTGCACGTCGGCGAGAACCCCGCGCCGTCCTACCCGGGCGACGAGGGCGAGCGCGATCCCTCCCTGAGCCCGTTCCGCGTCGAGGCCCTCTCCGCGGACGACGGCGACCGCGGCCTGGCCGACGCCGTCGAGCGCGCACACCACGGCGCCGGTGTCGTGGTCATCTCCGGCCCGCCGCTGTCCACCGCCGAGGCGGTCACGCTGGCCGCCATCTCCGATCTCACCCTGGTGACCATCGCGCTGAAGCGGGTCACCGACAGGTCGCTCGCGGCCGCGATCGCCCACCTCGACGCGGCAGGCGCCCCGCCGCGCGGGATCGTCATCTCCTATGGGAAGGCAGCACTGTGAGCCCGGACACCCCGGCCGTCTCCGTCGTCATCGCCACGCGCGACCGGCCGCAGCTCCTCGCGAAGGCCGTCGGGGCGGTCCTCGCGCAGGACTACGCCGGGCCGGTGCAGTGCGTCGTCGTCTTCGACCAGGCCGAACCCGACACCGCGCTCGCCCGTACCGACCCGCGGCGGTCGGTGACCGTCGTGGGCAACGACCGTACGCCCGGTCTGGCCGGCGCCCGCAACTCCGGTGCCTCGGCGGCCACCGGCGAGCTGCTGGCCTTCTGCGACGACGACGACGAGTGGCTGCCGTCCAAGCTGCGGCTCCAGGCCGGCCGGCTGGCCGAGACCGGCGCCGACGTCGTGGTGTCCGGCATCCACGTCGACTACGGCGACAAGACCATCACCCGCGTGCCGCACCCCGAGGACGTCACGCTCGCCGAGCTCCTGCGCCGCCGGGTCATGGAGGCGCACCCGTCGACCGTCGTCGTACGCCGTGAGGCGTTCTTCGAGAAGATCGGCCTGGTCGACGAGGAGATCCCCGGCAGCTACGGCGAGGACTACGACTGGATGCTGCGGGCAGCCGCGGCCGGCCCGATCGTGGTCGTGGCCGAGCCCCTGGTCCGTGTCCTGTGGGGGCAGACCTCGCACTTCAACCGCAAGTGGCGCACGATCAGCGACGCCCTGCAGTACTTGCTGCACAAGCACCCGGCGTTCGCCGACGACCCGCGCGGGCTGGCACGGGTCCAGGGCCAGATCGCCTTCGCCCACGCCGCCCTGGGCGAACGCCGCGAGGCCCGCGCCTGGGCCGTCCGCACCCTCCGCGGCTCCTGGCGCGAACGCCGCGCGTACCTCGCCCTCGCGGTCTCTCTCCGCCTGCTGACCGCCGACCGCGTGCTCCGCCTGGCCCACAACAGCGGGCGGGGCATTTAGGAACGGCGGTTCAGCAGGTCGTCGACGAGCTTGCCGAAGCGGGCCACGGACTTGGCGACGTCGCCGTCGTCGGGGCTCACGGCGAAGTCGGCCGGGTCGGACAGGGCGTGGTCGAGAAGCGCGCGGAAGGCCTCCTCGTCGCCGGCGGAGCTGATGAGGCCCTTGGCCGCCATGCGGGCGCAGAAGCGCTCCTGGTGGTCGTCGACGTGCTCGCCGAGCGCCGGCGAGCGTGGGACGACGATCGGGCGCAGGCCGTGGCGGCGGCTCTCGGTGATGGTCGTCGGGCCGCCGTGGGAGACGACGACGGCGGCGTCGTTCAGCAGGTCGGTGAGCGCGCCGTGGTCGAGGTAGGCGACGCCCTCGGCGCGCCGCGGCGGCGCGGAGGTGCCGTGCTGGACCACGCACTTGACGCCGTCGGGGAGCCACGCGTCGACCCAGCCGACGAGCCGGTCGAACGGGTGGTGGTCGGTGCCGACCGAGACGAAGACGAGCGAGCTCAAAGAAGGCTCCCGATGACCTGGGCGCGCGGGTAGAAGCGCGTCTGCTCCTCCCACTGCACGCAGAACAGGTCGGTGATGGGGCGGCACAGGCGGCCGGTCAGCGTCGGCGAGTCGAGCCGGTCGTACACCTCGATGTAGACGGTCGGCACCCGCATGACCTTGGCGACGATGAAGAAGGGGAACGCGACGGCCGCGCCGGTGGAGACGACGACGTCGGGCCGTTCGCGGCGCATGACGCGGACGGCCAGCGTGAAATTACGCACAAGATTTCGTACGTTGCGGGTCGTCGGATGGTAAGCCCACACGGCGTCCTCGGCGTCGAGCTGCGAGCGCGCGTCTTCGGTGCCGAAGGTCACCCAAGTGCGCTTGCGCTCCCGCCACCAGGGGCGCAGCGCCAGGAGCTGGGCGAGATGGCCTCCGCTTGAGGCGACGAGGAGCGCGTGCTCCCGGGCTTCGGGCATGCCGATCAATCTAAACGGAAAGCCAAGAGGGGACTACCGGTTTGGCAAGTGAGGATAGTGTCGTGCCGAGCGCATGACCCTGGGAAGGGTGTAAGTCGAGGGAGAGCAGGCATGGCGGCTGACCAGGATCCGCAGGGCCGGTTGACGGGGGTGGCCAGACGCCATCTCAAGCTCGTCTTCTCCCTCGCCGCGGCGGCGATGGTGGTGGGGATCGCGGCGGGCCTGCTGTTGCCCGCCAGCGCCAAGGCGACCGCCACCGTGCTCATCAGCCCCCTCGACGGCAACCCCTACTCCCCCAACGGCCGCGGCGACGACCTGACCAACCTCCAGTCCGAGGCCCAGCTGGTCACGGCCGACGCGGTCCAGCAGGTCGTACGGCAGAAGCTGCACAGCGCGGACCGTACGCGGGTCTCGGTGACGGTCCCGCCGAACACCCAGGTCCTCCTGATCTCCTACACCGGCGCCGGCTCGACGGCGGCCCGCGACGGCGCCCAGGCGTTCGCCAACGGCTACCTCGACTACCGCAAGCAGCGGGCGCAGAGCGTCCTCGACGAGCGGGCGCGCAAGCTGCGCGACCAGGAGAAGCGGATCCAGCAGCAGCTGACGGCGACCAACACCCGTATGTCGACGGCGCCCGCCAGCCAGAAGGGCTTCCTGCGGCAGCGCATCTCCGCGTACAACAACCAGCTCGGTGTCATCGACGAGCAGAACAACGACATCGCCGCCACCCCGGTGAACGCGGGTTCGGTCATCACGCCGGCCCAGCCGCCCGCGGCCTCGCTCACGACGCGTAGCGCGATGTTCGGCGGCGCGGGACTCGCGGTCGGCCTGTTCGCCAGCGTCCTCATCGCGCTCGCCCTCGAACGCTCCGACCGGCGCCTGCGCGACCTGCGGGCCGTCCAGCGGCTCGGCGTCCCGGTGCTCAGCACCGTTCCCTCCGGCGGCGGCCTGGTCCTGGTGACCGCGCCGAAGAGCAAGGCCGGCGAGGCGTACCGGCGGCTGCGCGCCGCGGTCGTGGCCTCGGTGCAGGAGCGCCCGGTCACGCTGCTCGTGACGAGCGCGACTCCGGCGGCCTCGGCCACGCTGACCAGCTCCAACCTGGCGGTCGCGCTCGCGCACGCCGGGTCCGCCACGATCATGGTGGACGCGAGCTTCTCCGAGACCAGCCCGTCGGCGCTGTTCGGCCTGGGCCAGTCCAAGGGCCTGTCCGACGTGCTGATGCGCGGCACCGACCCGACCCAGCTGCTCGTGAACGCCGACTCCCAGCTGCGGCTGCTGCCTCGCGGGCCGGGCGCGGGCGCCGCCGCCGAGCGGTTCTCCGGGCCGCGCATGCGCGAGACCGTCCACCTCCTGCGGGAGAAGGCCGAGTACATCCTCATCAACGCCCCGAGCGTGCACGACGCCAACGCGCAGGCGCTGTGCACTCTGGCCGACGCGGCGGTGCTCGTCGTCACGCTCGGCCAGACCACCCGGCACGACATCGACCAGGCCTACACCGAGGCTGAGCGCGCGGGTGCCATCGTCATCGGCACCGTCGTGGAGGACGGCCGCTCCCGTCGCACCACGACGAGGGACCGTAACGACCGCGGCTCCCGGCCGGCGACGCGCGAGCCGGACTACAGCCCGGGCGTCTCGGTCCACAAGCGCGACGACTATGGCCCCGGCACCTCCGTGGCCAAGCGCGAGGCCGAGCACTCCACGGGCGGCCGTAAGCGCGAGCCTGAGTTCCGTACGGGCCGGTCCCAGACGTCCGGCAACAACAGCCTGACGTCGACGTCGCCCGACTGGTCGCGGTTCTCCGGCGACGAGCCGCCGCACGCCGATCCCTCCGACGAGTCCGACGCCACTGCGACCGCTGTCCACAAAGCGATCGAGGCATGACATCTGAGCCACATCTGTCGCGGCTGGCCCGCGGCGGCGCGCTCAACCTGGTCGGTGCCGCCTCGGCCGGAGTCATGGGTCTCGCTCAGGTGCTCGCGGTCGCGCACGCCTACCCGCAGAAGATCGCGGGCGCGTTCTTCGCCACGACGTCGCTGTTCGTGATCCTCAATGCCGTGTCCGGGCTGGGCAGCGACGCCGGCCTCCTGCGTTTCCTGCCGCGTCACCTGGCGCTCGGCGACCACGGCGCGGCCCGCCGTACGGTGCCGGTCGCGCTCGTCCCCGTGGTGGCGGTCTCCTGCCTGGCCGCGATCGTGCTCGCCGCCGCCGCGCCGTCGCTGTCGGGCGCGATCGGCGGCGGCGCCCAGGTCACGCCGATGTTGTGGGTCCTCGCGCTCTTCCTGCCGGTCGCCGCCGCCCACGACGCTATCCTGGCGGCGACCCGCGGCCACTCCACCATGCGCCCCACCGTGATGATCGAAAAGATCTTCCGGCAGGTGGCGCAGGTCGGCGGCATACTGGTGGCCGCGCTCGTCACCAAGAGCCCCGTGGCGCTCGCGCTCGCCTGGGCGCTCCCCTACCTGATCGGCCTGGTCGTGGCCGTCGTCTGGTACCGGCGCATCGCGGGACGACTCGACCGCGGCGCCGCCGACTCCCGCGCGCTGTCGCGCGAGTTCTGGCGCTACACCTCGCCGCGCGCGTTCGCGCAGATCTGCCAGACCGCGCTGCAGCGCGCCGACATCGTGCTCATCGCCGCGCTGGCCTCCCCCCGCGACGCCGCGATCTACACTGCCGCCACGCGTTTCATGGTCATCGGCCAGCTCGGCACCCAGGCGGTCCAGCAGGCCATGCAGCCGGCCGTGAGCCGCCTGCTCGCCCTGGACGACCGCGAGGGCACCGCACGTGTCTTCTCGGGCTGTACGACGTGGACGGTCGCGCTCACCTGGCCGGTGCACCTGTCGGTGGCGGTCGCCGCCCCGATCTACCTGTCCGCGTTCGGCCACGGTTACGCGGGCGCGGGCCAGTACGCCACGGTCATCCTCGGGCTGACCATGCTGCTGGCCACCGGCACCGGCCCCGTCGACGTCATGCTGCTGATGGCCGGCCGCAGCGGCCTGAGCCTCGCCAACAACGCCGCCGCGCTCGTCGTCGACCTCACGCTGAACGTCGTCCTCATCCCGTGGCTGGGTGTCACGGGCGCGGCGATCGCCTGGGCGGCGGCGCTCGCGACCCGGAACATCCTGCCGCTGGTGCAGGTTCAACGGCTGTTCGGTATGACGCCGACCGGCGCGGGCCTGGGCCTTGCGGCCGGGTCGGCGCTGGGCTGCTTCGGCGCCCTCCCCTTGATCGCACGACTGACGTTCGGCACGACCGCCACGCTGGCGGGCCTGGTTCTCGGAGCGGCCTGCTATGCCGGGCTACTGTGGGCCGGACGCAGTCGCCTCGCCCTGACCGCGTTCGCCGCGCTACTGCCCGGCCGCCGACCCACCGGAGGAATCATCCATGGTGCTTGATCAGGCACGCCACCTGTTCACGCGAGGGTCACGCGGGGCCACCCGGCGGGCGAGACAGGCCCTGAAGTCGACGGGCCTCACACCCAGCGGCCCGGTGTACGGGCGGCTGGTGGACACCGCGCGGTCGGTGCCGATCCCCCCGAAGGCCCGCGTCGTGCTGTCCACGGCCGTGCTCCGCAGGCCCGGCCGCATCAGCGTGCCGGTCGACCGGCTGCTGCTCGGCGCGCAGGGCGGCTGGACCGCGCGCGAGTTCGCCGACCGCACCGGCGACCTGCTGTGGCCCTCGACCCGCTTCGTCGACGGCCCGCACGTCGACCTGCTTCGCACCCCACGCAGTCCGACGAGGAGATCCTCGCGAGCCCGTACGGCCGGCTGGCGCGGAGCTGCGTCGACGCCGGCGGAAGCTACTTCGGCGCGACCGACGACGCCGGTATCCTCGCGGTGGCCCGCGGCTTCATGTCCGGCGAGCAGGGCGAGCGGCGTCCTGAGCAGAGCGGGCGGCTCGATCCCGTCCTCGTCGCCCCTGTACGCGGCAGCGACCACTACCAGGTCCTCGACGGTCACCACCGTCTCGCACGCACCGTCGCCCGCGGCGAGACGACCGTCGACGTCGTGACCAAGTGGATGCCGGTCACCACACCGCTCCAGGACCTCCTGCTGCGCATGAGCTGGCTCGACGGCAGCAAGGAGCTCTACCAGCCGATCGAGGCGCCGGAGCTGGCGCAGAGCTGGACCACCGTACGCCGGTGCACCGACCGGCTGGAGAAGATCCGCACGGTGGTCGCCGAGCGTGAGCTGAGCGGCTCCTACCTCGACGTGGCGAGCTGCTACGGCTGGTTCGTCTCGGAGATGGGCAAGGCCGGCTTCGACGCCCACGGCGTGGAGCGCGACCCGCTCGCCGTCCCTCTGGGCCGCGCCGTCTACGGCCTCGAAGAGGGCCGGATCTCCACCGGCGACGCCGTGGAGCTGCTCGGCGCCTCCGAGCGCACCTACGATGTCGTGTCCTGCTTCAGCCTGCTGCACCACTTCGTGCTCGGCCGCGGCTCGGTCGGCCCCGAGAAGCTGGTCGAGCTGCTCGACAAGGTCACCGGCTCGGTGCTGTTCATCGACACCGGCCAGGAGAACGAGGAGTGGTTCCGCACCTCCCTGGCGGGCTGGAACCCCGCGAAGATCGCGGACTTCCTACGGGAGAACACCACGTTCGGCGAGATCATCGACCTCGGCGCGGACGATGACGCGCACCCTCCGTACGCCGATAACTACGGACGGCACCTTTTCGCCTGCCTGCGGACATGAAGATCCTCGCGGCCCTGATGGTGCTGTCGGGCACGCTCCTGTCCGGATCGTCGCCCGGCGCCCACCGGATCATGCTGGGGTCGGTCGGGCAGACCCGGCAGGAGACCCAGCAGCGCGAGATCGAGTCCGGCCACCGCCTCCCGGGCGTACGCGTCTTCCGGCGCTGGGACGAGACGCTGCTCGACGGTAACCAGACCTGGGACCGCGACTCCGGCCACACCGTCTTCCTGTCCATCAAGTCCAAGCGCAAGAACGGCGCGCTCATCGCCTGGCGTGACATCGCGAACTCCCGGCCCGGCAGCCCGCTCTACACCGACATGCTCCGCCAGGCGGGCCAGATCAAGCGCTTCGGCTCCGGCGTCTACGTGGTGTTCAACCACGAGCCCGACGCCAAGACGTCGCGCCCGATGGGCAGCCCGGCCGAGTTCATCGCGGCCTGGCGGCGTCTCGTCACCACCTACCGTGCGGCGGGCGTCCGCAACGCGCAGTTCGTGTGGACGATGACCGGCGACGCGTTCGCCGCGGACGCGGGCAAGGGTCTCGTACGCGCCGACGCGTACTACCCCGGCGACGCGTACGTCGACGACATCGCCGGCGACACCTACAACTGGAACACCTGCCACTCCGCGCGCGGCAGCTGGCAGAGCCCGGCGGCCCTGCTGGACCCGCAGCGGCGGTTCGGCGCTCGTCACCCGTCCAAGGGCCTCATGGTGCTCGAATGGGGCTCGGTCGAGGACCCGGCACAGCCCGGCCGCAAGGCGCAGTGGATGCGCGACACCACGCGGCTGCTCGCCCAGCCCGCCTACCGCCAGTTCCGCGCGATCCTCCACTGGGACGACCGCACCACCGGCATGCTGGCCAAGACAACCTGCGGCTTCGACTACCGCACCTCCGCGGACTCCATGGCCGCCTGGCGCTCGATGGCGATGTCGCCGGCCCTGGCCGCCGCATCACCCTGCGCGACCGGCTCCTGCATCAACACCGGGAAGATCACCCGTAGACCCGCGCACTCACGGCTCCCGCTCATTGCCGGCGGGATCCCGGTCGCGGTGCTGGTCGTGGGCTTCGTCGGATTCGGACTCCATCGCAGGCGCCGGAGCGGAACCCGCTCATAGCGAGCGTCGCCATTGCGGGGCGGACTCGTCACAGAGTGGATAAGCTCACCAACTCCCCGCATGAGCATCGAACAGGAGCTGACCCCCCATGGACATGCGCGTACGCCGCGCTTCGTTGCCTGCCGCGCTGGCGGCAGCGATTCTGCTGCTCCTGGCCTGGCACGCGGTGCCGGCCAGGGCCGCGAGCGTCGACCCCGAGCTCGTCGCGGAGTCCGTCACCGAGGACGGCTACTACGTCGACTCCAGGGCGTCCTACCTCAAGTCCGACGCCGAGCTCGACCGGCTGCGCGCTGCTCTCCAGCAGGCCGGACGCGCGGGCGTGGTCGTGCTCCCCACGGGCAGCGCCTCCGGACCGGTGATCAGCCGGCTGCTGCACACCCCGAACCACAAGGCGACCTACGTCGTGCTGACCGGCACGCGGCTCCAGGCGGTCTCCAACGCCTACTCCAGGGCCACCGTGAACAAGCTGATCGCGCGCGCCTCCCACGCGGGCACCCCGTCGTCGCAGGTCATGAGCTTCCTCTCGCTGCTCAACCCCAGGCACCGTACGGCCGGGGGCACGACGCAGAAGGGCGGCAACCTGCGCACCACGCCGACGCAGACGGGCGCGCCGCTGCCCAGCACCTCCCCCGTGCCGGTCGCCGCCAAGAAGAAGGACTCCGGCAGCAACGTCATGCTCTTCGGCATCATCGGCGGTCTGGTCGTCGTCGCGGCGGCCGTTGGCGGCTTCTTCGCCCTGCGGCGCAAGAAGCAGGGCCCCTCGGACCCGCACGGGCCCGCCGGTCCGTCCGGTCCCGGCGGCACCGCTCCGGGTTACCGGTAGGCGGCGAAAACCCCGTTGCCCCGTCGCGCGGCACTGTGACAGGGTCACGGCGTCAGCAGGCTTGAGAGGAGGTGGCCCCGATGATCGTTCACCTTGACGACCGGGCGCACCTCCTCGCTCACTCTCGCCGCTGACGACCGCGCGCGGAGGGCGCCCTCCATCTCGGAGGACCCATGTCCGTCTCACCTTTCCGCATCGACGTCCCCGACGACGTGCTCTCCGACCTGCGAACGCGCATCGGGGCGACCCGCTTCACCCCGGCCTCGGACTCACGCCCCTGGGCGGCCGGTGCCGACCCCGCCTACCTGCGGTCGCTGCTCGCCTACTGGGGCGGCGGCTTCGACTGGCGCGCCGCCGAGACCCGTCTCAACCGGCTGCCGCACTACCGCGCCGGCATCGGCGGGCGGAACACCCATTTCGTCCACGTACGCGCGGCGGGCGACCGGCCCGGCATGCCGCTGATCCTCACGCACGGGTGGCCGAGCAGCTTCCTGGAGATGCTGCCGCTGATCCCGCCGCTGACCGACCCGGCGGCGCACGGCGGCGACCCCGCGGACGCCTTCGACGTCGTGATCCCCTCGCTGCCCGGATTCCTGTTCTCCGACCTGCCGGCCGACGGCGTGGTCACCCGCGACGCCGTCGCCGAGACCTGGCACACGCTGATGACCGAGGAGCTGGGCTACCGACGTTACGGCGCGTACGGCGGTGACATCGGCGCGGGCGTGACGAGCTGGCTGGGCGCCCTGCATCCCGAGAGCGTCACCGGCGTCCACGTCATCCATCCGAGCGCGCCTGCGGACCCCGGAGAGCTGTCGGAGCCCGAGCGCACCTTCCTCGCGGCCCTCGACGCCTACGACGTCCAGGACGGCGGATACAGCTCGATCATGTGCACCCGTCCGGACACGATCGCCGCGGCCCTGCAGGACTCCCCCGCCGGGCTGGCCGCCTGGATCATCGACAAGTTCCGCGACTGGAGCGACTGTGCGGGCGACCTCGACGGCCGCTTCTCCCGCGATGACCTCCTGACGCTGATCACGCTGTACTGGGCGACCGGCACGATCGGCTCGTCGTTCCGCCAGTACTACGACTGGGAACGGACCCCGCCGCGGCCCATGGTCGACGTCCCGGCCGGCGTCACGATGAGCGCCGAGCCGGTCTTCCGCGACCTGCCCCGGCGGCTGGCCGAGCGCAGTTACTCCGACATCCGCCAGTGGCGCGGGCCGACGGCCGGCGGCCACTTCATGCCCATGGAGGAGCCCGCCCTGCTCACCACCGATCTGAGGGACTTCTTCCGGCCGCTACGCGTCGGCTGAGCCCTGAGCGGGGCATGGAAGGATCGAACCATGCCCCGCTCCTGCCCGGCGCGGGCCAACCGGAGAGGCGACGCCGATGGCACCGAGGATCGCGACCGCTGACAAGGTCGAACGGCCCGAACTCCTCGACTTCCTGCGCACGCGCCACCACGGCCTGCTGGCCACCACGCGGTCGGACGGACGGCCGCAGATGTCCCCGGTGAGCTGCGGCGTCGACTCTGAGGGCCGCATCCTCGTCTCGACGTATCCCGAGCGCGCCAAGGCACGTAACGCCCGCCGCGACGCCCGTACGTCGATCTGTGTGCTGTCCGACGACTGGGACGGCCCGTACGTCCAGGTCGATGGGCACGCCGAGGTGCTCGACATGCCGGAGGCCGTGGAGGACTTCGTCGAGTACTACCGGTGCATCGCCGGCGAGCACCCCGATTGGGATGAATACCGCCAGGCCATGCACCGGCAGAACAAGTCCCTGATCCGCATCACGATCGAGGCCTGGGGCCCGATCGCCACGGGAGGCTTCCCTCCCGCCCGTTGATCAGCGGCTCTCCATGATCATTCCGGCGGCGACGGTGGCGTTGGTGGCCTCGTCGATGAGGATGAAACCGCCGGTCGTGCGGTTACGGCTGTAGTCGTCGGCGAACAGCGGCTGGGTGACGCGGAGGGCGACCCGGCCGATCTCGTTGAGCTCCAGCCGGGTGGCGTCCTCGTCGCGGTGCAGCGTGTTGACGTCGAGCCGGTAGAGCAGGTCCTTGACCATGACACGGGCCGTACGCGTCGTGTGCTTGATGACCAGCTTGCCGCGCGGCGCGAGGGCGCGTTCGTCGGACATCCAGCAGACCATCGCCTCGACGTCCTGGGCGACCTGCGGCTTGTTGTGCGGCCGGCAGATCATGTCACCGCGCGAGATGTCGATGTCGTCCTCCAGGAGGAGCGTCACGGACATCGGCGCGAACGCCTCGTCGACCGGGCCGTCGGCGGTGTCGATCCGCTTGATGCGCGTGGTCAGCCCGGACGGCAGGTGCATGACCTCGTCGCCGGGCTTGATCACGCCGCCCGCGACCTGGCCCGCGTAGCCGCGGTAGTCGTGCAGCTCCGGGTCGGTCGACTTGTGCGGGCGGATGACGTACTGGACCGGGAACCGCACGTCGATCAGGTTGCGGTCCGAGGCGATGTGGAGGTTCTCCAGGTGGTGCAGCAGCGACTGCCCCTCGTACCAGGGCATGTTCGGCGACCGGCTGACGACGTTGTCGCCGTGCAGCGCCGAGATCGGGATGAACGTCAGGTCCGAGACCGACAGCTTGGCCGCGAACGACGTGAACTCGTCCTTGATCCGCTCGAAGGTGGCCTGGTCGTAGTCGACGAGATCCATCTTGTTGACCGCGAGCACGAGGTGCGGCACCCGCAGCAGCGTCGCCAGGAAGGCGTGCCGCCGCGACTGCTCCAGCAGGCCCTTGCGCGCGTCGATCAAGATGATCGCCAGGTCGGCCGTTGACGCGCCGGTCACCATGTTCCGGGTGTACTGGATGTGCCCCGGGGTGTCGGCGATGATGAACTTCCGTTTGGGCGTGGCGAAGTAGCGGTACGCCACGTCGATCGTGATGCCCTGTTCGCGCTCGGCGCGCAGGCCGTCGGTGAGCAGCGCGAGGTTGGTGGTCTCCTCGCCGCGGTCACGGCTGGTGCGCTCCACCGCCTCCATCTGGTCTTCGAAGATCGACTTGGAGTCGTAGAGCAGCCGGCCGATGAGGGTCGACTTGCCGTCGTCCACCGAACCCGCGGTGGCGAGTCTCAGGATGTCCATGCCAGTGCTTCCTCATCGCTCGTCGCCGCCGGGGACACTCCACGCATCAGAAGTATCCCTCTCGCTTGCGGTCCTCCATGGCGGCCTCGCTGGACCGGTCGTCGGCGCGGGTCTGACCGCGCTCGGTGATGCGCGTGGCCGCGATCTCCTCCATCACCTCGTCGATGGTGACGGCGGTCGACTCGACGGCGCCCGTGCAGCTCATGTCGCCGACCGTCCGGTAGCGGACGCTCGTCTCGTACACGGGCTCGTCGTCGCCCCGGTTGGAGTACGGGCTGTCGGCGAGCAGCATGCCGTCGCGTTCGAAGACCCGGCGCGTGTGCGAGAAGTAGATGGAGGGGATCTCCAGCTCCTCGCGCTTGAGGTACTCCCAGATGTCCAGCTCGGTCCAGTTGGAGATCGGGAAGACGCGGATGTGCTCGCCCTGGCGGATCCGCGTGTTGTAGAGGCTCCACAGCTCGGGCCGCTGGTTCTTGGGGTCCCACTGGCCGAAGTCGTCGCGGAAGGAGAACACCCGCTCCTTGGCCCGCGCCTTCTCCTCGTCGCGCCGTGCGCCGCCGAACGCCGCGTCGAACCGGTGCTCCCCGATGGCGTCCAGCAGGGTCGTGGTCTGCAGCCGGTTGCGGCTGGCCCTCCGCCCGGTCTCCTCCGCGACACGCCCCTGGTCGATCGAGGCCTGCACCGAGGCGACCACGAGGCGTACGCCGAGCCGGGCGACGTTGCGGTCGCGGTAGTCGATGACCTCGGGGAAGTTGTGCCCGGTGTCCACGTGCATGACCGAGAAGGGGATCTTGGCCGGCCAGAAGGCCTTCTCCGCCAGGCGCAGCATCACGATGCTGTCCTTGCCTCCGGAGAACAGCAGAACAGGGCGTTCGAACTCGGCCGCGACCTCACGAATGATGTGGATCGACTCGGCTTCCAGAACGTCTAGTTGAGATGTCCGGTAGGCACGTACCTCAGCGGCGCTGGGCTGCATCTGGAAACTCCCGGGTCGGCTCTCTTACAGGACGGCCCGGATGGCGGCGAGCAGCGAGTGCGCCAGGGCCGGGTGGCATACCAGAATATCCGGGAGTTTGACGTCCTCTTCGTTGTATGTGAGAGGAGATCCGTCGATGCGCGACGCGTGGGCGCCGGCGGAGGCCGCGACGGCGACCGGAGCCGCGGAGTCCCATTCGTACTGGCCGCCCGCGTGGACGTAGGCGTCGACCTCACCCAGCAACACCGAGGCGACCTTCGCGCCGGCCGAGCCGATCGGCACCAGCTCCACCTCGGCGTCGAGATGATCGACGAGCCGCTCGGTGAACTCCGGCGGCCGCGTGCGGCTCACCGCGATCCGGATGTGGCCGGTGTCGGTCTCCGGCAGCGCCGGCGGCTCGGCGGTCGAGAGCGTACGAGCCCTGCCGGGCAGCGCCACCGCGCCGGCGGTCAGCCCCGCCGAGCGCTCCCAGAGCGCGACGTGGACGGCCCAGTCGGAGCGGCCCTCCTCGGCGTACTCCCGTGTGCCGTCGAGGGGGTCGACGATCCAGACACGCTCGGCGTCGAGCCGTGCCGGGTCGTCCTTACCCTCCTCGCTCAGGACCTTGTCGGTCGGGCGCTGGCGCGCGAGGGCGTCCACCAGGAGGAGATGGGCCTCACGGTCGCCCGTGTCGCGGAGGTGCTTGAGGTCACCGAAACCGTGGTCGGAGCGCAGCCGGAGCAGCAGTGCGCCCGCCTCCGCGGCCAGGTCCCGTGCGAGGGCGTGGTCGTCTTGCGTCACGAACTTCTCTCTAAGTCAGTAGGCGCCGGAGCCGCGGGCAACCGCGGACCAAGTTTTCCACAGGATCTGCAAGTCCAAGGTCAAGGACCAGTTCTCCACATAACGCAGGTCGAGCCGGACGGATTCCTCCCAGGAGAGATCGGCTCGACCGCTCACCTGCCACAGCCCCGTCATGCCCGGTCGCACGACGAGCCTGCGGCGGACGTCGTCGCCGTACTGGACGACCTCCTCGGGCAGCGGCGGACGCGGCCCCACCAGGGACATGTCGCCGCGCAGCACGTTGATCAGCTGGGGCAGCTCGTCGAGCGAGTAGCGCCGCAGCCAGCCTCCGATCCGCGTCACGCGCGGGTCGTTTCTGATCTTGAATAGGACGCCGTCGTGGTCGTTGTGCTGGATCAGCGCGGCCTTGCGCTGCTCGGCGTCGACCACCATCGTGCGGAACTTCAGCACCGTGAAGTCACGGCCGTCGCGTCCGACGCGTACCTGCCGGAACAGCGCGGGCCCCTTGCTGCCCGAGCGGATCGCGATGGCGATCACCGCCAGCATCGGCGACAGGACGATCAGGGCCAGGGACGCGCCGAGGCGGTCGAAGGCGCTCTTGACGACCCGGCGCGCGCCGCTGAGCTCCGGGTGCTCCACGTGCAGCAGCGGCAGGCCGGCGACCGGGCGTATCGACGTGCGGGGGCCGGCCACCTCCATCAGCGCGGGTGCGACGACGAGGTCGACGTCGTCCTTCTCCAGCTGCCAGGCGAGCCGGCGCAGCGCGACGCCGTCCAGCTCCGGACAGGCAAGCACGGCGACCGTGCACGCGCGGGACCGCTCGACGACCATGCCGACGCCGCCGAAGTCACCGACGACCGGCACGCCCTCGATCTCGGCGACGGCGTCGTCGCCGATGGCCAGCATCGGCGGCAGGCAGGCGGCGATGATCTCCATGCCGTGGTAGCGCTCGCGGCGCAGCTGCCGGATCAGGTCGGCGACCGCTGCGCGGTGCCCGACCGCGACGACGCGGCGCATGTGCTTGCCGGCCTTGCGCTTGCGGTGCAGGCGTTTGCGCAGTTCGTAGCGGCCGTACAGGCCGAAGAACGTGCTCAGGGGCAGCGCGGCGATGACGTAACCGCGCGCCACCTCGGTCTTGGTCGCGTACGCGACGATCGCGACCGTCGCCGTCAGTGTGAAGCCGGCTTGCAGGACCCGGCGGAACTCCTCGGGCCCGACGCCGAACAGCCGCTGCTCATAGCCGCGCGCGAGGCTGAGCACGCCGATCCACAGGAACGGGAGGGCGAAGCTGAGCACGATGTACGGAGTGCTCCACGGGCTGCCGACGGAGGGGTAGCGGAACCGGACGCCGAAGGCGATGACCCCGGCCAGTAGAGCCGCCATGAAGTCCACACAAAGGGCCTGCCAGGCATAACGGGACGTCCATGCCGCAACGTGCTCCCGTGTGCCGTCGACGGCGCGTACTTTGGTCCGGACCTTGTCGACGACCGCCATGCCACCCCTTGCCGAACGTCCAAACGTAACCTTCTGGTAGCAGGACGCCCGATGTCTGCCTGCGGTTCACCTGTTCGTTCCACGTGTGACAGACATCCTATGGGCCACAGTGACGCCATCACGGTGCTTCTACACCATTCGTCCCGTGCAGGTCGCCGTTACTCACGGATGTCCGACTCTGGACATCCGCACCAACGGCATAGCCCCGCTCACGGCTCGGTGTGGAAGGTGTTCTGCGTGCGTTCCAGGCCGTCCTTGACGAGCGCCTCGACCGCGTCGGCGGCGCGCCCGACGTTCAGCTCCAGCTCCTTGCGCTCGGTGCCGGAGAAGTCACGCAGCACGAAGGCCGCGGCGTCCATTCGCCCTGGCGGCCGGCCGATGCCGAAGCGTACGCGCAGGTAGTCGCGGCCTCCCAGCGACTTGGTGATCGAACGCAGCCCGTTGTGGCCATTGTCGCCGCCGCCGCGCTTGAGCCGCAGCGTGCCGTAGGGGATGTCGAGCTCGTCGTGGACGACCACGATCCGATCGAGCGGCACCTTGTAGAAGTCGCTCAGCGCCTTCACCGGGCCACCGGACTCGTTCATGTACGAGCGGGGCTTGGCCAGCACCACCCGGACACCCGCGAGGCGCCCTTCGACGACTTCGGCGCGCGAGCGGTGCGCCTTGAAACGGCCCCCGGCCCAGCCGGCCAGGATGTCGAGGACCATGAACCCGGCGTTGTGCCGGTTGCCGGCGTACTCCGGGCCCGGGTTGCCCAGACCGACGATGAGCCAGGGCTCCTCCGGGGCCATCGAACCTCCAACGCGAAAAGCGCCCCCGAGGGGGCGCCTTCGCACTCGTCTTCGTTACTCCGAGTCGCCCTCGGACTTGGTCTCGCCCTCGGCCGCCTCGGCCTCGGCGGTCTCGGTGGCGGCCTCGGCCTCTCCGCCGAGGTCGGCCTCCATCTGCTCGGCGGTCGGCGCCGCGATGACGTGGAGAACGAGCGTCTCTTCGTCGGCGATGAGCGTGGCGCCGGACGGGAGCTTCAGGTCCTTGGCGTGCACGGAGGTGCCGATCTCCATGCCGTCGACGTCGATGTCGATGGACTGCGGGATGTGGGTCGCCTCGGCCTCGATCGAGACCTGGACGAGCTGCTGGTCGAGCATGCCGCCCGGCTGGACGTCGCCGCTGACCTGGAGCGGGACCTCGACGGTGACCTTCTCGCCGCGCTTCACGACAAGCAGGTCGACGTGCTCGAGGAAGCCCTTCAGCGGGTCACGCTGGACGTCCTTCGGAAGGGCGAGCTCCTCGCCGCCGTCGAGCCCCTGCAGAACCAGGAGCACGTTGGAGGACTTCAGAGCCAGCATCAGCTCGTGGCCCGGCAGCGCGATGTGGCGCGGGTCGGTGCCGTGACCGTACAGAACGGCGGGCACTTTGCCGGCCCTGCGAGTGCGCCGTGCAGGGCCCTTACCGAACTCGGTGCGGGGCTCAGCGGCGATGCGTACCTCGGACACGGCAAAAACTCCTTGCTGGAATGACGCTTGTCGGTGCTACGTCGACGCACGTGACGCCGAAATTCTGCGGTGCTCCTCGCGGCATACGACCCGGGTCTCCAGAGTCGCGCAGCGCTGCGTCGGACGCACACGGTCCAACAAGCTTAGCCGATCGGCGTTCCGTTTCGTGCCTCAGGGCCGTCAATATCAGCTGTGACCGCCGAAGAGGCTGGTCACCGACCCATCGCTGAACACCTCGTTGATCGCACGAGCGAGCAACGGGGCGATCGAGAGCACCGTGAGCTTGTCGAATCGCTTGTTGTCGGGGATGGGAAGTGTGCTGGTCAGGACGACCTCGGAGATGCGGGAGTTCTTGAGGCGGTCGACGGCCGGTCCGGAGAGCACGCCGTGCGTCGCGGCGACGATGACCTTGTCGGCGCCGGACTCGAACAGCGCCTCGGCCGCCTTCACGATCGTGCCACCGGTGTCGATCATGTCGTCGACGACCACGCAGGTGCGGTTCTTGACCTCACCGACGACATCGAGGACCTTGACCTCGTTGGCGACCTCGGGATCGCGGCGCTTGTGGATGATCGCCATCGGGCAGCCGTTGAGCTCGTCACTCCAGCGTTCCGCGACGCGGACACGTCCGGCGTCGGGCGCGACCACGGACACGGTCTTGGTGTCGAGCTTGTCCTTGATGTAGTCGGTGAGCAGCGGCAGCGCGAACAGGTGGTCGACCGGGCCGTCGAAGAAGCCCTGGATCTGCGAGGTGTGCAGGTCGACGACCATCAGCCGGTCGGCGCCCGCGGTCTTGAACAGGTCGGCCATGAGCCGCGCCGAGATGGGCTCGCGGCCACGGTGCTTCTTGTCCTGCCGCGCGTAGCCGAAGAACGGCGCCACCACGGTGATCCGCTTGGCCGAGGCGCGCTTGAGCGCGTCGACCATGATCAGCTGCTCCATGATCCACTGGTTGATCGGAGCGGTGTGGCTCTGCAGCACGAAGGCGTCGGAGCCGCGCACCGACTCGTTGAACCGGACGAACGTCTCGCCGTTCGCGAAGTCGTACGCGGACGTCGGAGTGGGCTCGACGCCCAGCGCCTCGGCAACCTCTTCGGCCAGCTCGGGGTACGCCCGGCCGGAGAAGAGCATCAGCTTCTTCTCGCCCGTCGTCTTGATGCCCGTCACGCGCCCATTCCCCTCGATCACTCTGCTGGACCACTCTGTGCCTGGGCCTCGCGTGCCGCTTCGGCCGACGCCGTACCGGGACGCTTGCGCTCGACCCAGCCCTCGATGTTGCGCTGCCGTCCGCGTGCGACCGCCATCGCGCCCGGCGGCACCTCCTGGACGACGACCGAACCCGCGGCGACGTACGCGCCGTCGCCGACCGTGGCCGGTGCGACGAGCACCGTGTCACTGCCGACGAACGCGTGGTCGCCGATGTCGGTGTGGTGCTTGTGGACACCGTCGTAGTTGGCGAAGATCGTGCCCGCGCCGATGTTGGCGCCCTCGCCGATGTCGGCGTCTCCGACGTAGGTCAGGTGCGGAACCTTCGCGCCCTCGCCGACCACTGCCTTCTTCAACTCCACGTACGTGCCGGCCTTGGCCTTGCGCGCCAGGCGCGTGCCGGGCCGCAGGTAGGCGAAGGGCCCGACGCTCGCCTCGGGACCGATCTCGGCGGAGTCGGTCACCGCGTTGACGACGACGGCGTCCTCCCCCACCGACGTGTCGGTGAGGGTGCAGTTCGGCCCGACCCGTGCGCCGGCCGCGATGTGCGTGCCGCCGTGCAGCTGGGTGTTGGGGCCGATCTCGGCGTCGGGTTCGAGGGTGACCTGGACGTCGATCCAGGTCGACGCGGGGTCGACGATCGTGACGCCGGCGCGCATGTGCGCGTCGAGGACCCGGTCGTTGAGCTGCCGCCGCGCCTGCGCGAGCTGGACGCGGTCGTTCACGCCCTGGGTCTCCACCCAGTCCGCGGCCTTGTACGCCCCTGCCCGGTGGCCGTCCTCGCGCAGGATGCCGACGACGTCGGTGAGGTATTCCTCGCCGCCGGCGTTGTCGGTGGTCACCCGCTTGAGCGCGTCCGCGAGGAGCGGCCCGTCGAAGACGTACATTCCGACGTTGATCTCGGTGATCGCGCGCTGGTCCGGGGTGGCGTCCTTGTGCTCGACGATCGCGGTGACGCCGCCGTCCGCGCCACGGACGATGCGGCCGTAACCGGTCGCGTCGGGGATGTCGGTGCTGAGGATCGTCACCGCGTTGCGCTCGTCGTGGTGGGTACGGACGAGGTCGGCGAGAGTCTCACCGCGCAGCAGCGGATGGTCGCCGTTGGTCACTACGACGGTGCCGTTCGGGACCCCGGTCGCGTCGAGGGCGACGCGAACGGCGTGGCCGGTGCCGTTCTGCTCGGCCTGGGTGACCGGAACGGCGTCCGGTTCTACCTCGGCGAGGTGCTCGGCGACCTGCTCACGTCCGTGGCCGACCACGACGACGAGACGCTCTGGCTCGAGTTCGCGCGCCGCCGCGAGGACGTGCCCCACCATGGTGCGGCCGCAGAGCTCGTGCAGCACTTTCGGTCGCTTGCGGGACTTCATTCGGGTGCCCTCGCCGGCGGCGAGGACGATGACGGCGGCTGGGCGGCTCGCGCTCACTTAAGCACCTCGCCTGACGGCTCGGAACGCATGTGAAGTGGCTGCACCCGGTGGCTCGCTCCGCTCACTGGAGGAGGCTCCTCGGCGTCGCTGACAGGTTTCCCGCCGGACTGCGAAGCGCCTGAGACAGAGCTCCTCATGGGCCCGACCTGCGGAAACCTAGACGCCGCAGAACCGTAACCCGCCCGACACCCGAAGGATACCGTCCGGCACAGGGCCCCGGGCTGGCCGGGGCCGGTGGTGACGGAGTGGCTCCGGCGTCTGGGCTCGAACCAGAAATAGAGGGACCAAAACCCTCCGTGATGCCTATTTCACCACGCCGGAATGCAAAGCGAGCGCGATCGCCGCTCTGACAGCTCCTAACGATAGCGGCTGCTCCCGGGCGAGACCTCCGCTTAACGATCGAGCCGATCCCCCACAAGTGACGCAAGTCACGAATGACCCGGCTTGCGACGCGGCAACCGCCCCGTGGCCCGCAAGACACGTTTGGTCGAATTCGGACGGGCGTATTGCGTAACCTACGCGGCCGTAGGTTACGGTTGCGTAAGCGTAAGTTTCCCGCTCGGCAAGGAGAAGCCCGCATGACCGTTGCCCCATCCGCACCGCCGCGTCCCCAGTCCAGACCCGACATCGAGCCTGAGCCGAAAGGCAACTTCGAGAAGGGTCTACTGGCGGTCTTCATCGTCGTACCGCTGCTCGCCGTGGTGGCCGCCGTGCCGTTCGCGTGGGGCTGGGGGCTCGGCTGGAGCGACGTCGTGATCGCCCTCGTCTTCTACGTCATCTCCGGCCTCGGCGTGACCGTCGGCTACCACCGGCACTTCACTCACGGGGCGTTCAAGGCCAAGCGGCCGCTGCGCATCGCGCTGGCCATCGCGGGCAGCCTCTCGATCGAGATGAGCCCGATCGACTGGGTCGCCGTCCACCGCCGCCATCACAAATACTCCGACAAGGAGGGCGACCCGCACTCGCCGTGGCGCTTCGGCAGCGACTGGCGCGCCCTGACCAAGGGCCTCATCTGGGCGCACATGGGCTGGCTGTTCGACAGCGCGCGTACGTCGCCGGACAAGTTCTGCCCGGACCTGGTGGCCGACAAGGACATCAGCCGCGTCAGCCGTTTCTTCTTCCCCCTGGTCACCGCCTCCCTGCTGCTCCCGGCCGCGATCGGCGGCCTGGTGACCATGTCGTGGTGGGGCGCCGCCACCGCGTTCTTTTGGGGATCACTGGTCCGCATCTCCCTGCTGCACCACGTCACCTGGTGCATCAACTCGATCTGCCACGCCATGGGCGAGGAGGCGTTCGAGTCCAGAGACAAGTCCCGCAACGTCTGGTGGCTGGCCATCCCGTCCTTCGGGGAGTCCTGGCACAACCTGCACCACGCCGACCCGACGTGCGCGCGGCACGGTGTGCTCAAGGGCCAGTTCGACTCCAGCGCCCGTACGATCTGGCTCTTCGAGAAGCTCGGCTGGGTGTCCGACGTCCGCTGGCCGAACGCGGAACGACTCGCCGCGAAGCGGATATCGTAAGCATTGTTCACGAATCGGCGCCATCGCCCGCGCGCGGGCGCCGAACTGACCCCGCGAGCGAAGCGACCCCGACCGCCTCGCACGCGGGGCCGACTACACTCCGCCACCGCCGGTGGACGCTAGTCGACCAGCCGCCCGGCGAGGAGAAAAGGTTGACCGTCACAATCGATGGTGTGAGCGAACCCCCCCGATCCCGAAGAAAACGCATGACGGGCAAAGAGCGACGGGAACAGCTGCTCGACATCGGCCGCACCCTCTTCGCCGAGCGCGGATTCGACGGCACCTCCATCGAGGAGATCGCCGCCGTCGCCGGCGTGTCCAAACCCGTCGTGTACGAGCACTTCGGCGGCAAGGAGGGCCTGTACGCGGTCGTCGTCGACCGCGAGATGGAGCGGCTGCTCGACATGGTGACCAAGTCCCTGGTCGGCGGCCATGCGCGACAGAAGATCGAACGCGCCGCCCTGGCCCTGCTGGAGTACATCGAGAACAGCAGCCAGGGCTTTCGCATTCTGGTCCGTGACTCCCACGCCGCCTCCGCCACCGGCACGTTCGCCAGCCTGCTGAGCGACATCGCCGGCCAGGTCGAGCACATCCTGGGCGACGAGTTCAGGGACAAGGGCTACGACCCGAAGGCCGCCCCGCTCTACGCGCAGGCCCTCATCGGCATGGTCGCCATGACCGGCACGTACTGGCTGGACGTCCGCAAGCCCAAGCGCGAAGAGGTCGCCGCCCACCTGGTGAACCTCGCCTGGAACGGCCTGTCCGGCCTGGAGCCCAAGCCGTACCTCACCACCGACCACCGGGCCCGCCAGAAGGACCTCAAGGCCAAGGCCAAGGAGGCGGCGAAAGAGGCCAAGGAGACCTCGCGCGTCACGCGCCGGCCGGAGCCCGAGCCGACGTAGTCGCAGTGTCACTCCCTCGCCCTAGGGTCGGAACCGGGGTTCGAGGGAAGGATGAGACATGCCATTCGAGGCTTTCCGGCGAGGTCACATCGGCTGGACGCGACGGCGCGCGGGCGACAACAAGGCCGACACCGCCGCCCTGAGATTCATCGAACGCCTCGACGGCGCGGTCTTAGACTTCGACAGGGGACGGCACCGATTCGAGGGCGCCGCCCGCAAGGCCGACCACGTCGACGAGCTACGCCGCGTTCTGGGCGTCCTCCTCGACGTCCTCGCCGACTGGGAGCAGCTGGCCGAGCGCGCGAGCTAGGGGGTGTCTGTCGAATCACGTTCGTTGCGAGCGGTGCTCAGGCGGTGCGTCGCAAGGCGGAGGAGGGAGTCGGCCTGGTTTTGGCCGGCGACCGACGACAACGCGGCGAGGCGCCGTCTGCGCACCGCGCAGCCGGACAGGGATTCGTCAGACACGCCCTAGGACAGTGCGGAGACCTCCGCCGGGGCGTGGCCTCGCGGAGGTCTTCGGCTACAAGTGGTCGACGAGCTCGCGTACGCCCGACTCCCGCGCGCAGTGCGCGCAGCAGAAGAAGCGGCCGCCCGCCTCGACGCCGTGGCCGACGATGCGGCAGTCACAGTGCTCGCAGATCGGCGCCATGCACTGGATCGCGCACTCGAACGAGTCGAACACGTGCACGGCCCCCTGGGCGTGCACTTCGAACGACATGCCGTAGTCGTTTCCGCATACTTCACAAGTGGCCATGAGTCCCCCCAACCCGTGCCCAACGCTGGTCACTCTCTCCCTTCCCTGAACCCCGGCGGTCAGTCCTTGGGTTCGAGGAGTTCGAGGCGGTTTCCGGCTGGGTCGTCCACGTAGAAGCGGCGAAAGCCCGGCAGGAGATCGTCGGGGCGCACCTCGTGGCCGGCGGCCCGCAGGCGTACGGCCATGGCCCCCAGATCGCTCACCAGGATGCCAGGATGGGCCTTTCGCGCAGGACGGAACCCGTCCTCGACGCCGATGTGGATCTCAATGCCGGGGGCGCGGAACCACACGCCGCCGCGGTTGGCCAGGACGGGCGGCTTGGGTACCTCGGTCAGGCCCAGGACTCCGGCGTAGAACTCCCTCATCGCCTGCTCCGTGCCGTGCGGCGTGGCGAGCTGGACGTGGTGAATGCCTGCCAGAAGGGTCACTGGACCACACCTCTCAGTCGTGAGACGTCTTTCCGGCGATGACGAAGATCCGGCGGAACGGGAACACGGTGCCGAGCGGGCCGGGCGGGTACACCTCGCGCAGGAGGGGCGCCAGCTCGGCCAGAAACTCCTCGCGCTCGCCCGGTGCGGACAGCGCGTCGAAGACCGGCCTCAGCGCCGTGCCCTTGATCCATTCGAGCACCGGGTCATCGCCGGTCAGCAGCTGCAGGTACGTCGTCTCCCACGCGTCGACGGCGCATCCCAGGCCGCCGAGCAGGCCGAGATAGTCGGCCGGCTCCAGCACGATGTCGTGCCGGACCGTACGGGCGAGCCGATCGTGCCAGCGCGGCGAGCGGCACAGCTCGCGGAGGATGACGTGGCTGGGCGCCTCGAAGTTGCCCGGCATGCCGAACGCCAGGCGTCCGCCGGGTGCGAGGGCGTCGACCCACCGGGGCAGCAGCCGCTCGTGGCCGGGCACCCACTGCAACGCCGCGTTCGAGAAGATCACGTCGACCGGCCGACCGGGCTTCCACTCGGTGATGTCCCCCACCTCGAACCGCACACCCGGCGTACGGCGGGCTTCGGCGATCATCTGCTCGGAGCTGTCGATGCCCTCGACGGTCGCGCCCGGCCAGCGGGCGACCAGGTCGGCCGTACGCTCCCCCGGGCCGCAGCCGAGGTCGACGACGAGGCCGGGATCATCGACGTCGATCCGCGCGAGCAGCTCGGCCACCGGCCGGCCACGCTCCGAGGCGTAGGCCCGGTATTGACTGGGACTCCATATATCTCTCGACATCAAGACAAATGATGGCCGGTAGATATCTCGATGTCAAGACAGGTAAGGTGATCGATTGTGGAGGACGAGGTTGATCGACTGGTCACGGCCTGGCGCACAGAACGCCCGGACCTGGACATCGAGCCCCTGCATGTCCTGAGCCGGGTGTCACGGCTGGCCCGTCATCTCGACCGCGCGCGCCGGGCGGTGTTCGCCGCTCACGACATGGAGTCGTGGGAGTTCGACGTGCTGACCGCGCTACGGCGCGGCGGCCCTCCGTACCAGCTGAGCCCCGGACGGCTCCTGCGCGCCACCCTGGTCACCTCCGGCACCATGACCAACCGGATCGACCGGCTGGAGAGCCACGGGCTCGTCCAGCGGCACCCGGACCCGCAGGACAAACGCGGCGTCCTCGTACGGCTCACCGACGCCGGCCGTACACGCGTCGACGCCGCGTTCGACGACCTGCTCGGCCGTGAGCGCGAGCTGCTCGCCTCGCTCAGCCACGCCGAGCAGAGCTCGCTCGCCGGGCTCCTGCGGTCGCTGCTCGTGCCGTTCGACGCCGACCCCACTACATGAAGGGTTCCTGCCCTCCGTCGTAGACGAGGAGCCCGTCGTCGCGCAGCCGTACGCCCTGCGTCGGCTGGTGCCTGACGAGACGGCCGTCGTGGGACAGATGCTCGACGGTCACGTCGCTCGTGAGGACGAGGAAGTCCGCGATCAGCCGGCGATGGCACCGCCACCAGAGACTCTCGCTGCACATGACGACCTGGTCGCGCGGCTCGCGCAGCAACTCGGCGACGGCGGCGAGGAAGTCCGCGCCGCGCATGTGCGCGGCGTACCCGCGGAACGCCTCCTGCTGCCAGAAGGTGTCCGGCGAGCCCGGCGGCGGCTTGCGGAAGCCGCCGAGGCGCTTGTCCCAGCGGTAGCCGATGTCGTGCTCGGGCAGCCAGCGTGCCAGCTCCGGGCGGGAGACGTGCGGGTGGCGGCGGCTGCCCGGTGCGACGCGTACGTCGACCACCCGCTCCACTCCGGCGTCGCCGAGCAGGGCGGCGATCTCCTCCTGGGACGCCGTTCCGTGGCCGAACGTCCGCACCCGCATCAGTGGAGAGCCGCCTCGACCACCGCTCCGACCGCGAGCAATCGTTCCTCGGCGTTCGCCGGGGCGACGAGCTGGAGCGCGCCGGGCAGGTCCTCGCCCGCCACGGGGATCGGCAGGGACAGCGCCGGCACGCCGGCGAGATTGAACGGCAGGGTCAGCTCGGTGAGGTCGACCTCGCGCTCCATGCCGATCCGCGGCGCGAACTGGGAGATCGTCGGCAGCGCGAGGACGGCGTAGCGCTCGAACAGCTTGTCCAGGACGCCCCGCAGCGTCTCGCGCGCCGCGTACACGTCGTCGAGCATGGCGTCGGTGACCTGCTCGCCGCGCTCGATGCGGCGGCGGATCCGCTCGCTCATCCGGTCCGGGAAGGCGAGAAGCCCGCGATGCTCGCGATGCCCCTCACCGAGGATCAGCGTGTTGCCCGCCGCGACCGACGCCTGCCAGCAGTCCACCGGCTCGTCGGTGAAGACCAGCCCGGCGGCCCGCAGCGCGTCGTCGACCGCCGCGTCGAGCCGCGGGTCGATCTCCGTTTCGGCGGGCCGCAGCCGCCCGACGGCGGCCGTCTCGTACGGCCCCGGCTCGAAGCCCGGCTCCATCAGCCGCATCCCGAGCGCGACCGCCGCGACGTCCTTCCCGATCGGCCCGACCGTGTCCAGCGACGGAACGAAGGAGAAGACACCGTCCAGCGGCACCCGCCCGTGTGTGGTCTTGAGCCCCGTGACCCCGCAGCACGCCGCCGGGATCCGTACGGAACCTCCAGTGTCGGTGCCGTACGCGACGTCGGCCTCTCCCCGCGCGACGGCCACCGCGGAACCACTCGACGACCCACCGGGCACCCGCTCCGAGTCGAGAGGGTTCTCCGGCGTGCCCGTCCAGGGATTCACACCGTCCGCGGCCCGGCACAGCTCGGTCAGGTTGGTCTTGCCGACGACGCGGGCCCCCTGCGCGCGAGCCGTGGCGACGACCGCCGCGTCACGTACGGCCGGCACCGCCTGGTCACCGATGACCGGGCAGGCCGCCGTCGTCGGCGATCCCTCAACGTCGATGGCGTCCTTCACGGCGAGCCGCGGCCCGTCGCCCTGCGTACTGAACTTCGCGAGCCAGGTAGTCACCCGGCCATCATGGCGCGCGATATCCGTATCAGGTAGCTCACGCGCCTTCGGCGAGCTCCAGCCACTGCTCCTCGGACTCTTCACGCTCGGCGCGCACGGTCTTGAGCTCGGCGTCGAGCGTGAGCAGCTTCTCGTGGTCGGTGGCGTGCGCGGCCATCAGATCGTGCAGCTCCGCCTCCCGGTCCCCGAGCCGCTCGATACGGCGTTCGAGCCGGTCAAGGTCCTTCTTGACCTGCCAGGCGTTCTTCGTCGTGCTGGCCTGTTCGGGCGCCTTCTGTTCGGGCTCCGGCGCCCGGTCGCCGCGCTTGGCGAGGTATTCCTCGACCCCGCCGGGCAGCATCTTCAGGCCACCGTCACCGAGCAGGGCCATGACATGGTCGCTGACGCGCTCAAGGAAGTACCGGTCGTGGCTGACCAGCACCAGCGAGCCCGGCCAGCCGTCGAGGAGGTCCTCCAGCTCGGTGAGCATCTCGATGTCGAGGTCGTTGGTCGGCTCGTCGAGCAGCAGGACGTTCGGCTCGGCCATGAGCAACCGCAGCAACTGCAACCGCCGCCGCTCACCACCGGAGAGGTCACCGACGGGAGTCCACTGCGCGTCGCCACGGAACCCGAACCGTTCGAGCATCTGCCCGGCGGAGAACTCCCGCTTGCCGACGGTGATCCGCTGCTTGATCTCCTCGACGGTCTCCAGGACGCGCCGCGTGGGATCGAGTTCGGTGAGCTCCTGGGAGAGGTGCGCGAGCTGCACCGTCTTCCCGGTGACCACCTTGCCTGTTGTGGGCGTGATGGATCCTTCGAGGAGCCTGAGCAGAGTGGTCTTGCCACTGCCGTTGACCCCGACGAGCCCGACACGATCGCCGGGCCCGAGCTGCCAGGTGAGATGCTCGAAAAGCGTCTTGTCGCCACGTGTGACGGTGGCATTTTCGACGTCGTAGACCGTCTTACCGAGCCGCGCGGTCGCGAACCGGACAAGCTCAAGACTGTCCCGCGCGGGCGGCTCGTCCGCGATCAGCGCGTTCGCCGCATCGACCCGGAACTTCGGCTTGGTCGAACGCGCCTGAGGACCACGCCGCAGCCAGGCGAGCTCTTTCCTGAGAAGGTTCTGCCGCTTCTCCTCCGCGGAGGCGGCCACGCGGGCACGCTCGGCCTTCGCGAGAACGTACGCGGAATAGCCGCCTTCGTACCGGTGAACCTGCCCGTCGGCCACCTCCCACGTACGGTCGGTAACCTCGTCGAGGAACCAGCGATCGTGCGTGACCACGATCAGCGCCCGGTCCTTGAGGTGGCTTGCGAGCCAGGCGATGGCCTCGATGTCGAGGTGGTTGGTGGGCTCGTCGAGAATCAGAAGATCGGTCTCGGGAACGAGCAGCCGCGCGAGCGCGACCCTCCTGCGCTCCCCACCGGACATCCCATGAAGCTCTCGTTCGAGAGGGACCCCGGGCAGCAGCCCGGCGAGAATGTCCCTGGCCCTGGCGTCACCCGCCCACTCATGCTCGGCCTTCTCGCCGAGCACCACGGACCGCACAGTGGCGCCGTCGGAGAACTCGTCCCGCTGGGAGAGGTAACCGAGCCGCAGGTCACGGGTGCGCGTCACCCGCCCGGAGTCGGCCTCGGTGCGCCCTGAGAGCAGGGAGACGAGCGTCGTCTTCCCGTCCCCGTTACGCCCGACAACGCCGATACGGTCGCCGGCGGCAACGCCCAGCGACACTCCGTCCAACAGGGGAGCCGGCCCGTACGCCTTGCTCAGGCCTTCAACATTGATGAGATTCACAACGTCACCA
>CAVTOG010000003.1:0-92949 GCA_963736325.1 uncultured Actinomycetota bacterium
GGGTGGCGGGATTTGAACCCACGACCTCTTCGTCCCGAACGAAGCGCGCTACCAAGCTGCGCTACACCCCGTGGCCACAGATCGCCTTACAGCGCCTGCACCTCGTCTACTCTAGCGGACATTCGCCCCTCCTCGCGCCAGGGTTTTCACGCCCCCGGCACGAGAGTCAGGAGCGACGCCTCCGGAGGGCAGCAGAACCGGACCGGGGCGTACGGTGACGTGCCCAAGCCAGCCGACACGTGGAGCCACGCGGGGCCGTTTCGGTGCAGGCCCTTCACCCGTGGGCGGTCGATGCCGCAGTTCGTCACCAGGGCGCCGTAAAGCGGTACGCACAGTTGGCCGCCGTGGGTATGGCCGGCCAAGAGGAGGCGGTAGCCGTCTGCGGTGAAGCGGTCCAGGTTGCGGGGTTCTGGGGAGTGCATCACGCCGATGCTCAACGTGTCGCCCGAGACCTGGCCCGCGATCGAGTCGTAGCGGTCCTTGTTGATGTGCGAGTCGTTGATGCCGCCGAAGTCGATCTCCGTGTCGCCGACCTTGATGCTTCCGCGGTGGTTGTTCAAGTCCAGCCAGCCCGACGCGGTCATGGCGGCGCCCAGTTCGCGGTACGGCAGGTCGGGGACGGTGCGGGTCTTGTAGTCCTTGCCGCTCGTACGCCACAGGTAACGCGCGGGGTTCTTCGGTACCGGGGAGTACATGTCGTTCGAGCCGTACACGAACACGCCTGGGCGGTCGAGCAAGGGGCCCAGCAGGTCGAGGAAGGGGCCGATGGCGTCTCGGTGGGAGATCGAGTCGCCGGTGTTGACCACCAGGTCCGGTTCCAGGCGGTCCAGGGCGGCCACCCATTTGATCAGGCGGCGGCGGCCCGGGGTCAGGTGTGTGTCCGAGATGTGCAGGATCTTCAGCGGTCGCTGGCCCGGGGCCAGGACCGGGACCTCGTATCGGCGTAGGTGGAACCAGTTGCGTTCGATGATGGACGCGTAGCCGACTCCGGCGACCCCGGTGCCGAGGACTCCGAGAGGGAGGGCGTATCTCTTTCGCACCCTCCCCATCGTGCCAGACCCTCGAACCATTATTCGAAGGCGTCGCACCGCGATGGCAGGGCAAGATTGTCCTCATGTTGAAGGAGAAGCTGAAAGCCGACCTGTCGGCCTCGATGAAGGCGCGTGACGAGGTTCGCACTCGTACGCTGCGGATGACCCTGACGGCCCTCACCAACGAGGAGGTCGCCGGGAAGCAGGCGCGCGAGCTCTCCGACGACGAGATCGTCAAGGTCGTGCAGCGTGAGGCGAAGAAGCGGCGTGAGGCGGCGGAGGCGTTCGCCGACGCGGGCCGTACGGAGCAGGCCGAGGCTGAGCGGGCCGAAGGGGTCATCCTCGACGAGTATCTCCCGGCTCAGCTCTCCGACGAGGAGCTGACGTCGCTGGTGGCGGCGGCGATCGCCGAGACCGGGGCCGAGGGACCGCGGGCGATGGGGCAGGTCATGAAGGTCGTCACGCCGCAGGTGGCGGGACGGGCCGACGGCAAGCGTGTCTCCGGTGAGGTCAAGCGTCAGCTGACGGGCTGAAAACGGAGAGGCTCCCCGCAGAGCAACATGCGGGGAGCCTCTGCCGGACGATCAGAACGGCCAGGGAAGACGGCCCTTCCGCTTGTGGGGGCGCCCGCCCACGTCGTTCCCGTTGCTGACGAAGATCATCACCGAGGTGGCCTTGTCGGCGCGGGTGTTCGCGCTGGGCGAGGTGTACGCGACGGTGCCCTTGCGCTCAGGTGAGTCGATCGCGCGCTGCGAGATCTGCACGGGGAACCCCGCGGCCTGGATCCGCTGCCGAGCCACCTCGACCGGCAATCCGCGTACGTCGGGGATCAGTGCCTGGTCGATGAAGCCGAAGTCGTTCACCGGTGTGTGGAACGACGACGGCCTCGTGCCGCGCAGGGCGTTCAGCATCGACGACTGCCAGATGCGGCCGATCTGCGCGCCGTAGATGCCCGGGCTCGGGTTGCCGTACGGCGCGGCCGGGTCGCCGTACCAGACGGCGGCGGCGAGGTCGGGCGTGTAGCCGGCGAACAGCGCGCAGGAGTGCGCCTCGCAGGTGCCGGTCTTGCCTGCGGCCGGGCGGCCGATGCCGCGGCCGGCGCCGGTGCCGCTGGTGAGCACGCCCTGGAGGATCCGGGTGACCTCGTCCGCGATCTCCGAGTCGACGCCCTTGGAGCACTTCGTCTTGGGCACCCGGACCTTCTTGCCCGTGGCGTCGGCGACGTCGGTGATGGCGATCGGCGTGCAGTACTGGCCGCGGGCAGCGAAGCCGGCGTACGCGGCGGCGAGGTGGGTGACGTCGATGTTGTTGGTGCCGAGCACCTGCGACGGGACCTGCTGGAGGGGCTTGCCGTTGGCCTGGCGCATCCCGAAGTTCTCGGCCATGTGGACCGCGTCGCACAGGCCGACCTTCTGCTCCAGGTACGCGTAGAAGGTATTGATGGAGCCCCAGGTGCCGCTCTGGAGGTTCGCCGACTTGCGCTTCGACGTCTCGGCGTTCCCGAGCGTCCAGGGCTCGAAGTGGTTGCCCTTGCAGTCGCTGAAGCCGCCGACGGACGTGCTGTTGGGCGCGGGGAGCGTGGTGCCGACGCTGATGCCCTTGTTGAGGGCCGCCGCCAGCGTGAAGACCTTGAACGTCGACCCGGCCGAGTAGCCGCTGTTGTAGCCGTGGGCGTAGTCGGCGGCGAGGTTCAGCGTGGTCTGTCCCTTTTTCTTGTGGTCGCCGTAGTCCTTACTGACCACCATCGCCTTGATCTCACCTGTGCCGGGCTTGATCATCGCCTCGGTCGCGGTCTTGTCGCGTGCCGGCCGCAGGGCGAGGGCCTTCTGCGCGGCGGACTGCATCTTCATGTCGAGCGTCGTACGGATCGTGAGGCCGCCGCGGTAGAGCAGCCGCTCGCGGTCGGCCGAGGTCTTGCCGAAGGCGGTGTTCCCGAGGATCTCGTTCTTGATGTACTCGCAGAAGAACGGTGCCTTGCTGTCGGCGCAGTCGGTCTTCGGCTTCTTGATGTGCAGCTTGATGGGCTCCGCGGCGGCCGCGGCGGCCTGCTGCTTTGTGATCATCCTCAGGTCGGCCATCCGGTTCAGCACGATGTTGCGCCGGTCCGTGGCCCCCTTGCTGTTGATCTCGGGGTCGTAGAAGTACGGGCTGTTGGTGACGCCGGCCAGCAGCGTCGACTCGGCGAGGGTGAGCTCGGAGGCGTTCTTGCTGAAGTAGTACTGGGCGGCGGCCTGGACCCCGTACGCGCCGGAGCCGAAGTAGGCGATGTTGAGGTAGCCCTCGAGGATCTGGTTCTTGCTGAGTTCCTTCTCGACGTTGACCGCGTAGCGAAGTTCTCGGAGTTTCCGCCCGAAGTTCGGCGCTTTTGCAGCCTCTGCGTCTTTGTCGGACTTGGCGTTCTCAACGAGGAGGTTCTTCACATACTGCTGGGTCAGCGTCGAGCCGCCCTGCTTGATGCCGCCGTCCTGGGCGTTGGTCACCAATGCGCGGACGGAGCCCTTCATGTCGAGCGGGCCGTGCTGAAAGAAGCGCGAGTCCTCGATCGCGACGATCGCCTTCTGCATGATCGGCGACACCTGGTCGAGGCGTACGGACTCGCGGTTGTGGTAATAGAACTGGGCTATGACCTGGCCGTCCGCGGAGAAGACCGTCGTACGCTCGGGTGGCGGTTTGAGACTGAAGTCGTCCGGCAGGTTCTGGAAGCTGTCCGCCGCGTCGCGCGCCGCCATGCCCGCGCTGCCCACTCCGGGCAAGGCGATCAGGCTGACCAGAAGACCCGCGACGACAGCCGCCCCCAGGAGTCGCATCAGCTTGACGATCGCTTGTTCCCGATCTTCCCTCGCACCCGTCACGCGCCTAGGTTACGCGGGACGAGAGGTACATACTGCGCACCTCACCGCAGACGTATGACTAGTTCGTTGCCCTCAGATGGCCCGGAGGGGCTATTTCGAGAATGGGCCCATCGGGGGCTGTTGAATCGCTCCGCTGTTCCGTAAGTTCTTCTCCACGGCTTTCGTATGGCGGCCTGACGTCCGCGCCCGTCCGGCCGGGGCTCGCAAACGACACCGACCAAGGGGAGTGGGGCCAAGATGTGGATCACGGATTGGACCGCCCGCGCCGCCTGCCGTAACGCGGATCCCGACGCGTTGTTCGTGCAGGGGGCCGCGCAAAATCGGGCGAAGCTGATCTGCCGTGGCTGCCCTGTGCGGACCGAGTGCCTCGCGGACGCTCTGGACAACCGGATCGAGTTCGGTGTCTGGGGCGGCATGACCGAACGTGAGCGTCGTGCGCTGCTGCGCCGGCGCCCTGACGTCACCTCATGGCGTGAGCTGCTGGAAACCGCCAAGGAGCAGTACGAGCAGTCCCAGGACCCGGAAGAAGAGCTCGTCGCAAGCTGACGTGTGATCGTGGCCCGGCCGCCGATGGCGGCCGGGCTTCGACGTCAGGCGGCGGGTTCTTCCGTTTCACCGGCCAGGTCGCCCGCGATGCGCCGTAGTCCTGCGAGGTCGTGCACGTCCTCTGCCATCGCGCCCACCGTCACGACCGGCACGGTCGGATGCGCCGAGGTGAAGCTCTCGCGCAACCTCGTCTCACGCGCCGTCACCTGCATGCGCTCGGCGTGCAGGCGCAACAGCGTGGCGGTCAGCTCGTGGGTGCCGCGGGTCTCCAGCGTTTCGGCGGCGGCCTGGCTGCGCACCGCCGACAGGTGCGACGCGTCGGACCGGTGCACGCGGTTGACGACGAGCCCGGCCAGCGGCATCCGCTCCTCCGCGAGACGCTCCACGAAGTAGGACGCCTCGCGCAGCGCGTCACGCTCCGGTGCGGCCACCACGAGGAACGCCGTGCCTGGCGCCTGGAGCAGCTTGTACGTCTGCTCGGCGCGCTCGCGGAACCCTCCGAACATCGTGTCGAAGGCCAGCACGAACGTCTGCATGTCCTTGAGCAGCTGCCCGCCGAGCACCTTGGTGATGACGCTCGTGAACATCCCGAACCCGGCGGTCACGACCTTCATCCCGAACCGCCCGCCCGCCTTCGCCGGCGCCATCAAGATCTTGATGAGGCGGCCGTCGAGGAAGCGGCCCATGCGTTCGGGCGCGTCGAGGAAGTCCAGCGCGGAGCGCGACGGCGGGGTGTCCACCACGATGAGATCCCACGCGCCGGAGCGGTGGAGCTGCCCGAGCTTCTCCATCGCCATGTACTCCTGCGTGCCCGACAGGCTGGAGGAGAGCGACTCATAGAACGGGTTGGCGAGGATCTGACGTGCGCGTTCGGGGTCGGAGTGCGCCTCGACGATCTCGTCGAAGGTGCGCTTCATGTCGAGCATCATGGCGTGCAGCTCACCCTCGGCGCCCTCGACCGGCCGCGGGGTGTTGTCCAGCTCGGTCAGCCCGAGGGCCTGGGCGAGGCGGCGGGCCGGGTCGACGGTTAGCACGACGACGTCGCGGCCGCGCTCGGCGGCGCGTACGCCCACGGCCGCGGCGGTGGTCGTCTTGCCCACACCACCGGAGCCGCAACACACAATGATCTTCGTGTCGGGGTCGTCGAGGAGCGAGTCGATGGTGAACACCCGAGGCGTCTTGGCCTTTCGCGCCGTACTCATGCGGCCCCCTGCTTCCTGAGCTCGCCGGCCAGTTCGTGGAGGGCTGCCAGGTCGATGCCGTCGCCGAGCAGCGGCAGTTCGTACTCGGGGAGCCGCGCGGCGGTGAGCCGTGCCTTCTCCCGCTTCTGCAGCGCGCTGCGCCGCGCATGGTCGGCCGCCTCGTCGGCGAGCGCCTGGGCGATCTCCGCCGCGTCGTCCTCGATGCCGGCGGCCTTGACGCCCAGCCGGATCGCCTCCACGTCGAGCCCCTCCTTGAGGGCGGCGTTCAGGGCGTTCTCGGCCAGGATCGGCGGGCGGACCATGTTGACCATCAGCCCGCCGACGGGAAGACCGATCTCCTTCAGATCCGCGACGCCATCGAGGGTCTCCTGGACGGGCATCTCCTCGAGCATCGTGACGAAGTGCACGGCCGTCTCCGGGCTGCGCATGACCCGCATCACCGTGTCGGCGTGATTGCGGATCGGCCCCACCTTCGCCAGCCCGGCGACCTCGGCGTTCACGTTGAGGAAGCGGCTGATGCGGCCGGTCGGCGGCGCGTCCATCACGACCGCGTCGTAGATGAAGTGGCCCTTCTTGTCCTTGCGGCGCACGGCCTCGCTGGCCTTGCCGGTGAGCAGGACATCGCGCAGGCCGGGGGCGATCGTGGTGGCGAAGTCGACGAGGCCGAGCCTGGTGAGCGCCTTGCCGGCCCGGCGGAGGTTGTAGAACATCTCGAGGTATTCGAGCATCGCCTCTTCGGGATCCACCGCCAGGGCGTACACGTCGCCGCCGTCGGGTGCCACCGCGACCTTGCGTTCCTCGTACGGGAGGGGCGGGCAGTCGAACAGCTGCGCGATGCCCTGGCGGCCCTCGACCTCGATCAGCAGAACCTTGCGTCCGCCCGCTGCCAGGGCGAGCGCGAGCGACGCGGCCACCGTCGTCTTACCGGTGCCGCCCTTGCCTGTGACGACGTGCAGGCGTACGCCGTCCCAATCGGTGTCTCTCGCCCTCACCCTTGCGAGGTTATCGTCCGGCAGCCAGGAGGTTCCCAGTGGTGGTCCGTGACGTGTGACACGCCGTGCACGTTGGAGGACTAGTGTCGGTTATAGAGGCAGTCGGCCGTAAGAAAGGTGAAGACCGTGGGGGAAGCGCTTCTCGTACTCGCGGGACTATTCGGGCTGATATTCCTGTTCATCATCCTCGCGTCGGTCAAGGTCGTTCAGCAGGTCGAACGCGGCGTCGTGTTCCGGCTCGGCCAGGTCCAGCCGCGCTTCCGCGCGCCGGGCCTCACCCTGATCTTCCCGATGATCGACCGGATGACGAAGGTCAACATGCAGACGGTCGCCATGGGCGTACCGGCACAGGAGGGCATTTCTCAGGACAACGTCAGCGTCCGCGTTGACGCGGTCGTGTACTTCCGGGTGATCGACCCGGTGAAGGCCATCGTCAACGTCCAGAACTACAACTGGGCGATCTCCCAGGTGGCACAGACCTCGCTGCGTTCCGTCATCGGCAAGGCCGACATGCAGCAGCTCCTGTCCGACCGCGAGACCATCAACACCGAGCTACGCCAGATCATGGACGGCACGACCGAGGCGCCCTGGGGCATCCAGATCCAGCGCGTCGAGATCAAGGACGTCTCCCTCCCCGAGGGCATGAAGCGGTCGATGGCCCGCCAGGCCGAGGCCGAGCGTGAGCGGCGCGCCCGCATCATCACCGCCGACGGTGAGTTCCAGGCGTCCAAGCGGCTGGCCGCGGCCGCCGAGGTCATGGCGCAGGACCCCGCCTCCCTCCAACTGCGCCTGCTCCAGACCGTCGTCGAGGTCGCGGCCGAGAAGAACAGCACGCTCGTCATGCCGTTCCCCGTCGAGCTGCTGAGGTTCTTCGACCGCGCCGCCGGCGGAGACCAGACCCCGCGCGAGGGCAACCCGCACCGCCCCGACCTCGCCGAGCGTCTCGCCAAGGCCGAAGCGGAGCTGGCCAAGGCCGCGGAGCCGTCGACGATCGCGTCGGCCGAGGACGTCCCGCCCATTCCGGGCCTGCCGCCCGAGGTCGAGACGCCGACCATCGAGCCGCCCGCGCAGCAGCAGCAACCGCAGCAGCAGCCGCCGCAGAACGGCCCCTGGGGTTCTCCACAGGGCTGACGCGAAGAGGGCGTACGCAGCGGAGCGGCGGGCAGGGCCTAGGGTTCGTCGTATGAAGAAGTGGGAATACGCCACCGTTCCGCTGCTGGTACACGCGACGAAGCAGATCCTGGACAACTGGGGCGATGACGGCTGGGAGCTCGTCAGTGTCATCCCCGGTCCGAACCCGGAGAACCTCGTCGCGTACCTCAAGCGAGAGAAGGCATGACCATGAGCACTCCTGAGGACCGCCTGCGCGACCTCGGCCTGGAGGTGCCCGAAGTCGCCGCGCCGCTCGCGTCCTACGTCCCGACGGCCCGGTCCGGTTCGCTCGTCTACACCTCGGGCCAACTGCCCATCGTCAAGGGCGAGCTGGTCGCGACCGGCAAGGTGGGCGCCGAGATCGATCAGGACAAGGCCGCCGAGCTGGCACGCCTGTGCGTGCTCAACGCCCTCGCCGCCGTACGCGCCGAGGTCGGCGAGCTGTCGCGGGTCCGCCGCATCGTCAAGGTCGTCGGCTTCGTCGCCAGCGCCCCTGACTTCTACGGCCAGCCGCAGGTCATCAACGGCGCGAGCGACCTGATCGGCGAGGTCTTCGGCGACGCGGGCAAGCACGCCCGCAGCGCCGTCGGCGTCGCGGTCCTCCCGCGTGACGCGCCGGTCGAGGTAGAGCTCATCGCCGAAGTCGAATAGCGTTCGGTGATCAGGTCCCGCGTCCGCGGGGCGCGGGCCGAGGCCCGTACGCCTCGTGGCCGCGGGTGGCGAGCGCCCGGCGGCCGGGCCGAACAGGAGGCATCCTTTGTCCCCAGAATCCGCCCTTCGGCTGCCCGAGGAGTACGCCGCGCGCGCCAGGGAGATCGAGGACGGCCGGGCCGAGGCGGCGACGCCGCGTGACGCCTCGACGGTCGTCCTGCTCCGTGACGCTCCGGACGGCGGCATCCTCGTCTACCTGCTGCGCCGTGTCTCGTCGATGAAGTTCGCGCCCGGCGCGTACGTCTTCCCGGGCGGTTCGGTCGACCCACGCGACGCCGACATGTCGGTGACGTGGTCGGGCCCGAGCGCCGCCGAGTGGGGTACGGCGTTCAGCGCCGCCGAGGGTCTCGCGCGCGAGCTGGTCAGCGCCGCCGTACGTGAGACGTTCGAGGAGTCCGGCGTCCTGCTCGCCGGGCCGGCCGAGCACGCGATCGTGGAGGACACCAGCGGCGACGACTGGGAGGCCGACCGGCAGGCGCTTCTCGACCGGTCGCTGTCCCTGGCCGAGCTGCTCGGCCGGCGTTCGCTGGTGCTGCGCGGAGACCTGCTGCGCCCGTGGGCGCACTGGATCACCCCGGAGATCGAGACGCGCCGCTACGACACCCGTTTCTTCGTCGCCGCGCTGCCCGAGGGCCAGCGCACCCGCGACGTCAGCACCGAGTCCGACCGCGTCACGTGGGCGCGCCCGGCGGAGGCCGCCGCGGCGGCTCGTCGCGGTGACATGCCGATGCTGCCGCCCACGCTGGTGACGCTCACCGAGCTGGCGGAGTTCTCCTCCGTCGCCGAGGTCCTCGCCGCGCGGCGCGTGATACGCCCGCTGATGCCGCGTGCGCGGGTGACCGAAAGCGGAGTCTTCCTCGAACTGCCCGATGAGGTGAAATGAGCATCGACGGCGCTCGTACGGACCGCACGCTCTGCCTGCTCGCGCCCAACCCGTCGCCGATGACGCTCGACGGCACCAACACCTGGATCCTTCGCGAGCCCGGAGCCGAACGCTCGATCGTCATCGACCCCGGGCCGGAGCACGAGGAGCACCTCGCCCGCGTCGCCGCCGCGGCCGGCCGGGTCGCCGTCGTCCTGCTCAGCCACGGCCACTCCGACCATTCGGAGGGCGCGCGCCGCTTCACCGAGCTGGCAGGCGGCGACGTGCCCGTACGTGCGCTGGACCCCGCGTACCGGCTCGGCGACGAAGGCCTGCGCGAGGGCGACGTGGTCGAGATCGACGGGCTCGAGGTGCGGATCATGGAGACGCCGGGCCACAGCCCCGACTCGCTCTGCTTCTGGCTGCCCGGCGACCAGGCGGTGCTCACCGGCGACACCGTGCTCGGCTACGGCACCACGGTCGTCCACGACCTGGGCGACTACCTGGCCTCCCTCGACCGCCTGCGCGCCATGGCCGACACCACCCGTGTGCTCCTCCCGGGCCACGGCCCGAGGCTCGACGACCCGGCCGGCGCACTCGACTTCTACATCGCCCACCGGCGCGAACGCCTCGAACAGGTGGAGGCGGCCCTCGCCGCCGGCGACCGTACGGCCGCCGAGATCGTGGCACGCGTGTACGCCGACGTCGACCGGTCGCTGTGGCCGGTCGCCGAGTGGTCGGTACAGGCGCAGCTCGACTACCTCGGCGGTGGCTAGGGCGTGTCTGACGGATCACGTTCGTTGCGCAGCCGGACAGGGATGCGTCAGACACGCGCCCTAGCGGGAGCGCTTGCGTAGCCGGTCGATGTCCAGGACCTGGACGGCGCGGGCCTCGATGCGGAGCCAGCCGCGCTGGGCGAAGTCGGCCAGGGCCTTGTTGACCGTCTCGCGTGAGGCGCCCACGAGCTGGGCGAGCTCCTCCTGCGTGAGGTCGTGGTGGACGTGCAGGCCGTTCTCGGTCGGTTGGCCGAAGCGCTCGGCCAGGTCGAGGAGGGCCTTGGCGACCCGGCCGGGCACGTCGGTGAAGACGAGGTCGGCCATGGACTCGTTGGTACGCCGCAGGCGCTGCGCGAGAGCGCGCAGCAGGTGGATGGCGATCTCCGGGTGGCCCTTGAGGAACGGCCACAGGTCGGTGTGGCTGAGCGCGGCCAGCCGGCCCTCGGTCACCGCGATGGCGCTGGCCGTACGCGGGCGGGGGTCGAAGAAGGACAGCTCACCGAACATCTCGCTCGGGCCGAGGACGCTGAGGAGGTTCTCCCGGCCGTCAGGGGCCGTACGGGTGAGCTTGATCTTGCCGTCGAGGATGACGTAGAGGCGGTCGCCCTCCTGGTCCTCGGAGAACAACGTCTGGCCGCGAGACAGGTGGACTTCAGTGACAATGGCGCGCAGCGCCTTGGATCCCTCGTCGTCGAGCGCCTCGAAGAGTGGCGCTCGTCCGAGAACCTCCACGTCGCGGTCGTTCACGTTTCCTCCTCGGTAACCTACGCACACAGTGTGACGCACATCGCAGTGTGAACGTGAGGCGGCCCCCCAACGGAGCTCCTAGTAGCGACTGGTTTGTCCGTCTGACGTATCGAGCAAACGGGGCAACATGGTCACGGATGGGCTCAGATTCCAGTATCGGGCAGCCCCTTTACCCCGCTGACCGGCGGTGCACACCCGCTCCGAAGCCCTAGTCTTGCGGGATGGCGACGGATGTGACCCGGCGGGCGCGCAAGTGGGAGGCCGAGACCCGGCTGGGGCTGGTCAGACGGGCGCGGCAGATCAACCGGATTCTGGCCGAGACCTACCCCGACGCGCACTGCGAGCTGAACTTCGAGACCCCGTTCCAGCTGCTCGTGGCCACGGTGCTGTCGGCGCAGACGACGGACGTGCGGGTGAACCTCACCACCCCGGGGCTGTTCGGCAAGTACCCCACCCCCGAGGACATGGCCGCCGCGAACCCCGAGGACCTGGAGGCCATCCTCAAGCCCACCGGGTTCTTCCGCGCCAAGACCAAGTCGGTCATGGGCCTGTCCACGGCGCTGCGCGACCAGTTCGGCGGCGAGGTGCCGCGCACACTGGACGAGCTGGTCAAGCTCCCCGGCGTCGGCCGTAAGACCGCGAACGTCGTCCTCGGCAACGCCTTCGACGTGCCCGGCATCACCGTCGACACGCACTTCGGGCGGCTCACACGCCGGTTCCGCTGGACCACCGAGACCGACCCGGTCAAGGTCGAGCACGAGGTCGGCGACCTGATCCCGAAGAAAGACTGGACGATCTTGTCGCACCGGCTCATCTGGCACGGCCGGCGCATCTGCCACTCCCGGCGTCCCGCGTGCGGCGTCTGCCCGCTGGCCCGGCTCTGTCCCTCGTTCGGCGAGGGCCCCACCGACGAGAAGGTCGCGGGCAAGCTCGTACGCCCCGGGCCGTTCTCGTGAGTGAGGACTATCCCGGCTGGCTACGGGAGTTCGTGGCCGCCGCGCCGGGCACACCGGTGCCCGCGGTCCTGCGCCCGCCGAACAACGGCGGGCGTGCCGCGGCGGTGCTGCTGCTGTTCGGCGAGGGGCCCGACGGGCCTGACCTCCTGCTCCTCCAGCGTGCCGCCACGCTGCGCAAGCACGCGGGCCAGCCGGCGTTCCCCGGCGGCGGCATCGATCCAGACGACGACGGCCCGGTGGGCGCCGCGCTCCGCGAGGCCGCCGAGGAGACCGGGCTGGACCCCTCCGGCGTCGACGTGCTGGCCACCATGCCCGAGATGTACGTCTCGCGAAGCGGCTACCGCGTGACACCGGTCGTCGGCTGGTGGCGTACGCCGTCCGCCGTCGCGGCGAACGACCCGGGCGAGGTCGCCTCGGTCGCGCGCGTCCCGCTGTCGGAGCTCACCGACCCGGCCAACCGGCTCCTCATCCGCGGCCCTGCGGGCTACCTCGGCGCGGCATTCCACGTGCGCGGCATGCTCGTGTGGGGGTTCACCGGCGCTATCCTCAACCGGGTGCTGGAGGCCGGCGGCTGGGAAGTGCCCTGGGACAAGGGCCGGATCGAGAGCCTCCCGCCGGAGGCCATCGACCTCGCGGCCCGCGGCTAGGGCCTGTCTAGTACTCCGTTCGCAGGCGACGTGTACATATCTCGTACCCGGAGGGGACGTGCCGACCGGCCAATCCCCTATACGGTGAACCAGTGCTGGGCGATCACCTCCTCGACCTCATTCTGCTTGCGCTGTTCGTGTTGTTCGCCATATCGGGATACCGCCAGGGCTTCATCGTCGGTTCGCTGAGCTTCGTGGGCTTCGTCGGTGGCGTCATCGTCGGAATGCTCCTGGCGCCGCCGATCGTCAAGGCGGTCGTCGGCGGCTCCGCGCAGCAGGCGCTGCTGGCCATCGTCATCCCGTTCCTCACGGCGACGCTGGGTCAGCTGCTGGCGTCCTCCGTCGGCTCCGCGCTGCGCAACCGCGTGACCTGGGACTCCGCGCGCAGCGTCGACGCGGTCGGTGGCGCGTGCGTCAGCGGCATCGCGCTGCTCGTCGTCGCGTGGCTGATCGGGAGCGCGCTGGTCACCTCCCCGTTCGTGTGGCTGCGCTCGCAGGTCAAGGACTCCACGGTCCTGCACAGCGTCAACACGTTCATGCCCGACCAGGCCAACACCTGGTTCTCCTCGTTCCGCGGGTTCGTGTCCAAGACCGGGTTCCCCCAGGTCTTCGGCGGGCTCGGCGGCGAGTCGATCGTGGACGTCCCCCCGCCCGACACCAAGATCCTCAACACCCCGCAGCTGCGCCAGGCCCGCCACAGCATCGTCAAGATCATCGGTACCGCGCGCAGCTGCCAGCGGAAGATCGAGGGCACCGGCTTCGTGTACGCGCCGGGCCACGTGATGACGAACGCGCACGTCGTCGCTGGCGTCGACAGCGGCCCGCAGGTCTTCACCATGGGCAGCGGCACCTACCGCGGCAAGGTCGTCCTGTACGACTACAAGCGCGACATCGCCATCCTCGACGTGCCCGGCCTGCGGCTCCCGTCGCTGAGCTTCGACGGCTCGGCGGAGACCCGTGACGACGCCGTCGTCGCCGGCTTCCCCAAGAACCACTCCTTCACGACCCGCCCGGCCCGCGTACGGGCCAAGCAGAAGGCACGCGGCCCGGACATCTACCACTCCGGCGAGGTCACCCGCGAGATCTACGCCATCCGCGCACTGGTCGAACAAGGCAACTCCGGCGGCCCGCTCCTCGCCCCGAACGGCAAGGTCTACGGCGTGGTCTTCGCCGCGGCCCTCGACAACAAGGACACCGGCTACGTCCTCACCGCCGGTGAGGTGGCCCCCGATGCCCGCGCCGGCGCCAACGCCGTCAACGAGGTCTCCACACAGTCCTGCTCCGACTAGAGCGCGTATGCACCCCATTGACGACGGCCTTGTACGGGGACCATCACCCTGCCGGCCGCGCCGAAGGCGTACAGAGGCGGGCCGGTCTCCTCGCTCGACGCGGAGACCCGGGCGGCGATCGAGGAACTGCGGGGGATCCCGCAGGAGGGCGTCGACTGCGACGCCGCGACCGCCGTATGGGAGGAGGCGCTGCGGACTCCGGGCCGGGACGGGGCGCCGGTGTGGCTGCACGCCGACCTGATGCCGGGCAACCTGCTGGTCGACGGCGGCAGGCTGGCCTCGGTGATCGACTTCGGGTGCATGGGCCTGGGGGATCCGGCCTGCGACCTGTTTCCGGCGTGGAATCTGCTGCCACGCGACGCGAGGGAGATCTTCCGCGCGGCGTTGGCCGTGGACGACGAGACCTGGATCCGTGGCCGGGCGCGGACGCTGTCGCAGGCGCTGATCGCGCTGCCGTACTACCGGAGGACGAACCCCGCGATGGCGCACAACGCCCGGCACGTGATCCGGGCGGTGCTGGACGAAGGCTGAGGCGTCCCGCCGACCGTGCTGGTCAGGGCCGTTCGTCCGGCCGCGACGGTGAAATGTCGCTTTCGTTTACCCAGGGGCCAGACCGCCTCCGGCCTTCGTCCGATCTTGACCCTTCTGATCCGCGGGCATTTGAATACCAAGATCGCACCGGCGTTGGGTGAACGCGCCGGAGTGATCGACGGGGCTCTTGGAGGCAAGCGATGACCGATCTTTTCGTCGCTCCACCACCGGATGAGCCGATTCCGGCTCCCGGCCGAAGCGACGTGAACGCTCCCGACCTGCCCGACCCACCGGACGACGGCGTCGAGTACGCCGATCCGCTGGAGGCGGAGTGAGATGTCCACACCCACCGGAACCCAGCTCGTCTCGTACGGGATGACGCTGCGCGGCACGTACGGGCCGCCTGAGAACGTCAACAAGTTCACGAAGGCCTACTACGGCGACCACACCTCGGCCTCATGGTGCCTGATCTTCGTCTGGTACTGCCTCGACCACTTCGGCGCGGGCGGCCTCATCGGCGGGAAGATCGCCTATGTGCCGAACCTGAAGAAGCGTGTCGGCGGCAAGTGGCACACGTCGAAGTCACTGATCGCCAGGGGTGACCCGGTGACGTTCGACTTCAACAAGACCGGCGAGCCCGAACACATCGGCATCTTCGTCAAGTGGCTGAACTCCTCGCACACGATGTTCGAGTCGCTGGAGGGCAACACCACCAAAGGGGGCAGTGACGACGCGGTCGCGGTCAAGACCCGCCACTGGTCCGACGTGTACGGCTACGTCAAGCCCGGCCTCGCCAAGAGCGACCCGGGCGCCTACCCCGGCAAGATCTACAAGTACGCCGAGGACCGCCCGGCGCTGAGCGACAGCCACGTGACCTGGATCCAGCAGCGTCTCACCGCCCTCGGCCACAAGGTCACCGCCAACGGCGAGTACGACGCCGACACCGCCGCCGCCGTCCTCGCCTTCCAGAAGGAACACGGCCTCGAACAGGACGGCGAGGTCGGTCCGCTTACCTGGTCCGCGCTCGCGAGGAAGTAGGCGGTCAGTCCCTGGTGAGGCGCGGGGCGAGGGCCTCGCCGGGGATCTCGCTCAGGTCCGTCTCGGTGACCCGGTCGGCCAGGGCACGCGCGTGGGCGGCCAGGCCGGCGGCGTCGATGCCGTGCGGCGCCGGGTCGTACGCGGCGATGCGGTCGGCCGCGCGGTTCAGCAGGGACCGCGCTCCCCGCGGGTTGCCGCGCCGTACGTGCGTGAAGCCCACGGCGAGCTGCGCCAGGCCCTGCCACAGGTCGCGCTCGGATTCCGGCGCGGACTTCCACGCGGCTTCGAGCACCTCGTGGGCGTGGAAGGGGCGGTCGGCGTCGAGCAGGCGCTGCGCCTCGGCGAGGGCCTCGTCCGGCGGTGCCGCGTAGTCGTCGGGGACGCGCTCCTCGCCCTCGGCGCCGTGGGGCAGCGGCCGGCCGTACGCGTCGCGTGGCCGGGCACTGCGCGCCCGTCCTCCCTCGTCGCGATCCCGCATGGCGTCCCTCCTCAGCGGTCGGGTTCGGGGTCGGCGAGCCAGCCGAGGAACTCCTCGTCGAAGGACTGCGTGCGTTCTTCGTGCGGGAAGTGGCCGGCGCCCTCGATCAGTTTCCACCGGTACGGGGCCTCGACGTACCGGCCGGAGCCCTGGGCGCTGCGCGGCAGGACGTAGCGGTCCAGCGCGCCGTGCAGGTGCAGGACCGGGATCCGGATCGGCGAGCGCATCCGGCGCGCGTACCGCAGCCCGTCGGGGCGCAGCATCGAGCGGAGCGCCCAGCGGTTGTACTCCAGCGCGCAGTGCGCGACACCCGGGATCTGGAACGCCGACCGGTAGACCTGCTCGCTGCGGGTGTCCGGCCAGCCCGGCCCCGACCACTCGCGCAGCAGCTCGACGACGCGTTCGGCGTCGTTGCGTAGCAGGCGTTTCTCCGGGCCGATCGGCAGCTGAAGGCTCAGATTGTGGCGCGCCGCCCAGCCCTGCCCGCGTACGTCCGTCAGCATCGAGTGCCCGAACCGCAGCGGGTGAGGCGCCGAGACCGCGACGAGCCGCTGGACGACCTTGGGGTGGTAGACGCCGATCGTCCAGGCGAGCAGGCCGCCCCAGTCGTGGCCGGCGATCGTGGCGTTCGACTCGCCGAGGGAGCGTACGAGCCCGGCGATGTCGCCGGCCAGCGTGACCAGGTCGTATCCGCGTGGCGGCTTGTCGCTTCCGCCGTATCCGCGCAGGTCGACGGAGACCGCGCGGTAGCCGGCGTCGGCGAGGGGTTCGAGCTGCCGGTGCCATGACCACCAGAACTCCGGGAAGCCGTGCAGCAGCAACACCAGCGGCCCGTCGCCGAGTTCGGCGATGTGGAAGCGGGTTCCGCCGGCGGTCACCGTCCGGTGCCGCCACGGGCCGGCGATCCGTACGGCGGAGTCTTCGTTCACCCCGTCAGGGCAGCCGTGTCGTCGCCTCCGCCCCGGCGGAGGACCGCGAGGTCGTCCTTGACGGTCTGGCGCGTACGGCTCACGCCGGAGATCTTCTTCATCCGCCACAGCCCGATGCCGACCAGCGCGGCGGCGAGCAGGACGTACACACCGGCGACGATGATGAAGGCCAGCCAGTTCCACACGCCGAGCGTGATGAGGCCGTACGCGGCGGCGATCGAGAGCAGGATCACGACGATGCCGCCGATGAGCCCGGCGATGGCGAACAGCGTCGCGCCCAGGCCCGCTTTCTTGGCGTCGTCCTTGAGTTCGAGCTTGGCGAGTGTGATTTCGGACTTCACGAGGTGGGAGACGCTCGCGGTGGCGATCGCGACCAGCTCACCGACAGACTTGTCCTCGAGCTGCCCGTCGGACCGTACTTCGGTCATGGGGACTTTCTCCTCTCAGTGCCGCTCCGCATCGGGAGCGGGCCCGGCGGGCGACCCTGCCCGTGCGTGCCCGCCGGGAAGGCGGCGGCGTCCATTCACCCCGAGCGACGAATACCGCCTTGTCAGAGGTTAGCCGTGTCGGGGGTTACCCGTCGTGACCATCCCCTTCGCGGCGCGAACGCGAAAGGGCGTGGCCGTGTGCGGCCACGCCCTTCTCGCAGGATCGGTCAGTCTTCGTCCTTGGCGGCCGGGAGCTTGTCCTTGATGAGGTCCATGACCGTGCTGTCGGTCAGCGTGGTCACGTCACCGAGCGAGCGGTGCTCCGCGACGTCGCGGAGCAGGCGGCGCATGATCTTCCCGGAGCGGGTCTTGGGCAGCTCGGGAACGATCATGATCTGGCGCGGCTTGGCGATCGCGCCGAGGTGCTTGGCGACGTGGTCGCGCAGCTCCTGGACGAGCGTGTCGCCATCGTCGACCGTGCTGCCGCGCAGGATCACGAACGCCACGATCGCCTGACCGGTGACCGGGTCGGTCGAGCCGACGACCGCGGCCTCGGCGACCTTCGGGTTCGACACCAGCGCCGACTCGACCTCGGTGGTGGAGATGTTGTGCCCGGAGACGAGCATGACGTCGTCGACGCGGCCGAGCAGCCACACGTCGCCGTCGGCGTCCTTCTTGGCGCCGTCGCCCGCGAAGTAGAGCCCGTCAAAGCGCGACCAGTACGTCTTGATGTAGCGCTCGTCGTCGCCCCAGATCGTACGGAGCATCGAGGGCCACGGCTCCTTGACGACCAGGAACCCGCCGCCGCCGTTCGGAACGGGCTGTCCCTGGTCGTCGACGACGTCGGCGACGATGCCGGGCAGCGGCCGCATCGCGGCGCCGGGCTTGCCGTGCGTCACACCGGGAAGCGGGGAGATCATCAGGGCGCCGGTCTCGGTCTGCCACCAGGTGTCCACGACCGGGGTACGGTCGCCGCCGATGTTCTCGCGGTACCAGACGTACGCCTCGGGGTTGATCGGCTCGCCGACCGAGCCCAGCAGGCGCAGCGACGACAGGTCGTGCTCGGCCGGGATCTCACCGCCCCACTTCATGAACGTGCGGATCGCGGTGGGCGCGCAGTAGAGGATCGACACCTTGTACTTGGCGATCAGCTCCCACCAGCGGCCCTTGTGCGGCGTGTCGGGGGTGCCCTCGTACATGACGCTCGTCGCGCCGTTGGCCAGCGGGCCGTACACGATGTAGGAGTGCCCGGTCACCCAGCCGATGTCGGCCGCGGTCCAGAACACGTCGGTGTCCGGCTTGAGGTCGAAGACCGCGTTGTGCGTCCACGCGACCTGCGTGAGGTATCCGCCCGTGGTGTGCAGGATGCCCTTCGGCTTCGCCGTGGTGCCCGAGGTGTACATGACGTACAGCGGGTGCTCGGCGTCGTGCGGCTGCGCCTCGTGCTCGTCGCTCTGGCGGTCGACGACGTCGTGCCACCACACGTCGCGGCCTTCGTTCCACGCGACGTCCTGGCCCGTCCGCCGTACGACGAGCACGGTGCGGACGTGGTCGACACCCTCGACGGCGTCGTCGACGTTGGGCTTGAGGGCGCTCGGCGCGCCGCGCCGGTAGCCGCCGTCCGAGGTGATCACGACATGGGCGTCGCAGTCGTCGATGCGGTTGCGCAGCGCGTCGGAGGAGAACCCGCCGAAGACCACGGTGTGCGGCGCGCCGATGCGGGCGCAGGCCAGCATCGCGATCACCGTCTCCGGGATCATCGGCATGTAGATGGCGACCCGGTCACCCTTGTTCACACCCAGCTCGGTGAGGGCGTTGGCCGCCTTGCACACCTCGCTCTTGAGGTCGGAGTAGGTGATCGTACGGGTGTCGCCCGGCTCGCCCTCCCAGTGGTAGGCGACCTTGTCGCCGTTGCCGGCCTCGACGTGACGGTCGACGCAGTTGTACGCGACGTTGAGCTCACCGCCGACGAACCACTTGGCGAACGGCGGGTTCGACCAGTCGAGGACGGTGTCCCACTTGGTGCTCCAGTGGAGACGTTCGGCCTGCTTCGCCCAGAACGCGAGCCGGTCGGCGTCCGCCTCTCCGTAGGCGGCCTCGGTGACATTGGCCGCCGCGGCCAGCTCTGCGGGGGGCGCGAACCGCCGGCTTTCCTGAAGGAGGTTGGAAAGGGTCTCGTGAGGGGGGTCCTGCGCCACGGTGCGCTCCTTCATCCAGAGTTGAGGACGGCGGTCACCGCCCACTTCAGCAGGTGTACGACGGTAGTGACAAGAGGTGTACGGACCCCGCGAAGGCTACCCGGCGCCCGCCAAATAGGGTCATCCGCATGACCGATCCATTCGCCCACGTCGCGGGCTTGCCGGACGTTTCCGAAGCCGTCGCGGAGGCGCGGGAATCCGTGGACCGCCTGCTCGGCCATCGGATCCTCCGGCGCCGCAGCCCTGAGGTGTCGGCAGAGGCGGCGCTGCGCGGGGCGCGGGCGTCGGCCTCGCTGGAGGGCGTCTCCGTTCCGATCGAGGACGTACGCGGGGGGTTCGCGACGGATCCGATCGTGCAGGGGGCGTTGCGGGTCTCGGCGGAGCTGGGATCCTTGGCGGGCACGTGGCGGAACGCCCCTCGTCAGGTGCTGGCCCGCCTGCACGCCCTCGCCGCGGCGCACGGGCCGTATCCGGAAGATCTCGGACGGCCGCGTTCCTCTTCCGCCGCGCAGGACCCCCTGGGGCTCGGGGCGGCGCCCTCGCCGGACGCCGTCGCCGCGAGGCTCGACTCGCTGAGCGGGCTGCTGGTCGCGCCCACCACGGCTCCCGCCGTCGTCGTCTCGGCGATCGTGCACGGGGAACTCCTGGCGCTCCGGCCGTTCGGGTGGGGGGACGGGGTGGTGGCGCGTGCCGCCGCTCATCTCACGTTGATCGACCGGGGGCTGGATCCGAAGGCGCTGATCGCGCCCTCGGTGGGACACGCGGAGCTGGGGGCCGCGTACGGGGAGGCGCTCGCGGGGTATGCGAGCGGGAGCCCGGCCGGGGTCGCCCGATGGGTGCGGCACTGCGCCGAGGCGGTCGCGCTGGGAGCGCGTGATGCACTTGCCGTGTGCGAGGCTTTCAATCGTTCTTGAGGTATTTCATGCTTTAGTGCTGTGTGTCGCTTTTGCTGTTTTAGTGCAAAAGCGAGCGGCGTTCCCTCGGGAACGCCGCCAGCCGTCACGTCACACCGGGTTACCAAGCGTGCACCTCTATTACGTCGGTTCGGGACAAGCCCGTTCCGACACGCCTCCCGCGGCTGGTCGCGCGTGGGTGCCCGGCTGCCGTACTCGGACACTGGGTCCGTGACACCTGTCTACGCCGAATTCTCCCAGATGACAAGCCCTTGGTTCGCTGTTGGCATTGTCTAGGTGTTCGCCTATGACGAGGGTGCTTCGCGAATGGGGTGTTCGGCGTACACCAGCGCTTTTCGCTTCTAGCGTTGGGCAAGTAGTGACACAGAGTGATCTACTTTCGGTGTCGGACCTAAGAACGATCTAGGGTCCGTCCGGTACGCTTCATGACTTGCGGCCACTGTTTTCTGTGTGCCTATTGTGGCCTATGTCCCCGTGCGTGATCATGTCTCTGGTCACGAAATAAGCAGCCTCTCGACGGAACTCTCCGCGATGGGGCAGCATATGTTGAATCTGCATACACTGAGGAGGCTGGGCTTACGTACTGGTGACGCAGGCCTGGGCTCTAGTTTGCCCCTCAATCGTTCCCCGGAAACGGAACCGGCTCTACCCCCCCCAGAGCCGGACCGTACGGCGACCCCCGCTCTCCCCCCCCGGCGGGGGTCGCCTTGTCTCTACCCTCAGGAAGTTATCCACAGGGTGTGGGTGGGTCTTCTGGGGGGCGGTGGACGGCGCGCAGGGTGTATCTCGCCTGAGTCGAGGGAGATGAGATGCCCGCCGCCATTCTTTTCGTGTCATCCGACGTTGCCCTGCTGGACGACCTGCTGCGCCTCGCCGCCGCAGCCGACGTCCCGGCCATCGCCGAATCCGCGCCGTCCCGCTCCGACTGGCACGACGCGGGGTTGGTGGTCGTCGGAGCCGAAGCGGCCGCCGGCCTGGCCGGGTGGTCACGCCGGGCGGGAGTGGTGCTGGTCAGCGGATCCCCGTGCGGTGAAGACGTCTACCGCCTGGCCGTCGACATCGGCGCCCAGGACGTCGCCGTCCTCCCCGAGGCCCAGGCCTGGCTGATCGACCGGATGGCGGCGGCGGCCGAGCCCGCCGCCGGCCGCGGTGCCGTGATCGGCGTCCTGGGCGGTCGCGGAGGCGCGGGCGCCAGCGTCTTATCCGTCGTCCTGGCCCGCTCCGCCGCGACCCGCGGCCTCCGCACGTTGCTGGTCGACGGAGACCCCTTGGGCGGCGGCATCGACCTGGTCCTGGGCACGGAGGCATCACCAGGCGCCCGCTGGAACGACTTCTGCGACCGCCGAGGCCGCCTGAGCGGCACGGCCCTGCACGACTCACTACCGGCCGCCTCCGGCCTGGCCGTGCTGTCGTGGCACCGAGGAGCCGTGGAGCCCCTTGCCGGGGAGACGATGAGGTCGGTCCTGGACGCGGCGTCCCGCGGTTACGAGTTGGCAGTGGTCGACCTGCCACGTCACCTGAGCGAGGCAGCGGCCGAGGCCCTGTCCTGCGCCGACACGACCTTGCTGGTGGTCCCTGCGGAAGTCCGCGCCACGGTCGCCGCCGACCGTGTCGCCGAGACGGTACGACCGCACACGAAGGACCTACGCGTCGTCGTGCGAGGCCCTGCCCCTGGAGGCCTCAAGCCGTCGGTGATCGCAGAGTCCTTGCGCCTGCCACTGGCCGGCACGATCTCCACGGACCGTCGGCTGGCGGCCGCTTTGGAACGCGGCGATCCACCGCCCGCCGGGCGCCTCAATACTTTCTGCGCCCGCTTCCTCGACTCGCTGGCCCGCGCCGGTCTCTGTCCCGACGTCGACCGGGGACAGTGAGCCGGATGGAGCCGTCCGACGTGACCGATGCGGTCCGTGTGGGGTTGATCGGTGCGGGTGCGGGTGCGGCGGCGCACGTGACTGTGGCGTTGCGGGCGGAGCGGCGGGTCCTCGCTGGTGCCGGAGTTTCCTCGCTCGCCGATGAGGTTCCGTTCACCACGGCCGACAGCGACGGACGGCGGTGAGGCGGATGGAGCCATCGGATCTGACCGATGCGGTCCGCGTGAGGTTGATCGGTGCGGGTGCGGCGCCGACGGCGGCACATGTGGCCGCTGCGTTGCGGGCGGAGGGCCGGGTCCTCGGTGACACCGAAGTGCTCTCGCTCGCCGACGAGGTCCGGGCCGACCTGGTGGGCGCGGGCCCGCTCGACCCGCTGCTTCGGGACCCCGACGTCACCGACGTCTTGGTGAACGGCCCCGGCGAGGTGTGGGTGGACACGGGCGACGGCCTCCGGCTCACCCCGGTCCGCTTCCCCGATGAGCCGGCCGTACGCCGCCTGGCCCAGAGACTCGCCGCCGTGGCCGGCCGACGCCTGGACGACACCGCCCCGTACGCCGACGCCCGCCTGCCGGGCGGCGTACGCCTCCACGCGGTTCTCCCACCGATCGCCTCCGCCGGCACGACGATGTCACTGCGCCTGCCGAGACGCCGAGCGTTCGGCCTGGAAGAACTCATTGCGGCCGGTACGGTGTCCGCGGCGGGCGCGGTCCTCCTCGGCCGCCTGGTCACCGCCCGAGTGGCGTTCCTCGTCACCGGCGGTACGGGCTGCGGCAAGACGACGGTCCTGTCGAGCCTGCTCTCACTGGCCGATCCGGGAGAGCGGCTGGTCCTCGTCGAGGACTCCGCCGAACTCCACCCCGCACACCCCCACGTCGTGGGCCTGGAGGCACGCCCACCGAACGTCGAGGGAGCGGGCGAGGTAACCCTCCACGACCTGGTGCGCCAAGCACTCCGAATGCGCCCTGACCGCCTGGTCGTCGGAGAAGTACGCGGCTCGGAGGTCGTCGCTTTGCTGGCGGCTTTGAACACAGGCCACGAGGGCGGCTGCGCAACCATCCACGCCAACACACCAGCGGACGTCCCGGCCCGCCTGGAGGCCCTCGCCTGCGCCGCCGGCCTGACCCGCACCGCCGTCCACAGCCAGCTCTCCGCCGCTCTGGACGCCGTGATCCACCTGGTAAGAGCCCCAGGCGGCCGCCGCCGAGTGTCCGAGATCTGCGTTTTCGAGAGAGACCGGAACGGCCTGGTCCACGTCACCCCGGCCGTCTCCTACGACCCGTCCGGCCAGGCCACCGAAGGCCCGGGAATGCCGATCCTGGAACAGCAACTGACGAGGTCGATCACATGACCCCTTCAGACGAACGCGTCACTCCGCATCGGAAGACCGCCCGGACATGACCACGCTGATATCCGTCGGCTGCGTCTTCGCGGCGACCTGGATCATCTCCCTTCCGAGGCCGTCCACGTACCGCCTGAGGTCCCTTCTCAGCCCCCGCACACCAAGCGGAGCCTCAGGCTGCCTCCTCGCCTGGAAACGACTCGTAGCCCGAGCCCGAAGCGCCGTAAGCCGAGGCCGAAAGGAGAGAAACACAAGACGCACCTCCGTAATCGAACTCTGCGACGCCATAGCCACCGAACTCACCGCCGGCCGCCCACCCGCCACCGCCCTACTCCACGCCACCGGCCATCCACACGCCGCCCGCCCGTCCCAAACCGGCAACACACCAACTCACCCACCCGGTGTCACTCCGGCCCGCCCCCTCAATTACTCGCCCAGTCCCACTCCGGCCCCTAGCCGTACGCCTGGCGCCTCGGCTCAGACGGCCGACCGCACGCCCGGTGCCCCGCTGACCCAAGCCTCTAGTCGTCCTCCTGGGATCGCGTCGACTCAAGCAGCCAGCCCTTCGCGCGGTTTCACAGTGGTCGACCGAGCCGGGAGTTCGTCCAATGCCGGGCTGTTCCGAGCGTTCGGCCGAGCGTTCGGCAGCGCGCAGGCCGCAAGTCGGCCACCCGGTGCCGTACCGGCCCAAGCCGCCGACGTCCTGACCGCCATACCTGCTCTCATGGCAGCCGTCGAAGCCGCACAGACCGGCGACGATGTCGCCGACGCCCTCGACCAAGCCTCACGAACCCCTGGCTGCGACGGCCTGCGTCTGCTCGCAGGCTGCTGGCGCATCGGCGTCGACCGAGGCGGCATGCTCGCCACCGTCATCGAAGGCCTCGCCGACGCCCTCCGCGACGAACAGGCCCACCGCGAGGAAGTCACCCTGCAACTCGCCGGCCCACGGGCGACCGCACGACTGCTCGCCGTACTCCCGCTCCTCGGCCTGGCCATGGCCGTCGCCCTAGGTGCCCACCCGTTCGGCTTCCTCTTCGGAACACTGCCCGGCGTCCTATGCCTCAGCCTCGGCGTCACACTCGACGCTCTCGGAATGTGGTGGACCCAGCGCCTGACCCAAGCGGCCGAGGAATCCCGATGAGAGACCACAGAGCGTCTCAAAGGCATGCCGACCAGTACGCCGAAGGACTCAGGCCGTGGAAGCCCTTGAAACCATCTTGGGGCGTCGGCCCCTGGCCGGTCCTCCGCCCACCTCCTGGCCGACGACGCCCGCTACGGATTGGGAGGGCGGCACCCACACCGGAGAGTCACGGTTCGGGCAGTGCGTCCCCAGGGGAGGCGTGTCGGCTCGCACGCGCTCCTCGTCTCCCGGCGATCACACGCCGAGTCCCAGGGATCAGGCCCCGAGCGGCTCGTTTCCTCAGGCTCCTTCGCTTGGCGCTCGTCTCACATCCCCGTGCAGCGCTCCGTCTCCAGCCATCCGGGCGCCGATTCTCGGAGTCACCCCAGCGAGCGGAGCATCGCCTGACCAGGCTGCTCTGCCCTGAGCCGACTTCACGGCCCACGGCTCTCGGTATCGCGATATGCGCGCCGCGAGCAGCGGCGGGGAGCCGTCGTGGGAATCCGTAAATCGGGAGTCACGCCCGAGACAAGAGGCGACGGATGATCCTCTCTCTGATGGCAGTCCTGTGCGGCGGCGCGGCCGGCTTCGCGGCGATGCCCGGAAACGGCGCGGACGCACGAGTCAGACGACTCCTCCCCGTACACGCTCCAGCCGAGACACCGGCCGACGGGAACGACGTCCGTCTGCGGTTCGCGGTCAGCGGCTTGGCCGGATTCGCCTGCGTCCTGGTCATCGGCGGCCCCGTCGGCTGGATCGCGGGTCCGCTGGTGACGGCGACATGCATCCGGGTCCTGTCCCGGTTAGAACCTCGAGAGTCCCGGCTCCGCCGAACCCGGATCATCAGCGACCTGCCCATGGCGATCGACCTGCTGGCCGCCTGCCTACGCGGCGGCGGAGCATGGCACGAGTCCGTCGAAGCCGTCGCCGAAGCCCTCGGCGGCCCGTTGGGCGAGGAACTGGCCCGCGTGGCCGCCCGCATTCGCCTGGGCGCCGACCCGGCCGAAGAATGGCTGAACCTCGCCGGCGAACCGGCCCTCGCCCCACTCGGCAGAGCCGCGGCCCGAGCCGCGGCCGGCGGTGCCCCGGTGGCCGCGACCCTCGCCCGCCTCGCCCGAGACCAGAGACGTACGGCCCGTGCGGCCGCCTCCGCCCAGGCAAGGGCCGCCGGCGTACGCGCGGTAGCCCCACTCGGCCTCTGCTTCCTGCCCGCGTTCGTCCTGCTCGGCATCGTGCCCGCCGTCGCCGGAATCGCCGAGACGCTCCTGCTCCCCTGAACTTTCACGAAGTTATCCACAGAACGCGGTTCGCCTGTTGGTCGGGTGCCGACGCGGTCACGCTGGGTTGTGGACGGCACGACCTGGTGGTCACAAGGAGGATTCACATGCGCAAGATGTCCGCACTCCGGCACCGGTGGCACGAGGCATGCGACGCGGGAATGTCCACCGCCGAATACGCCGTAGGCACGGTAGCGGCAGCCGCCTTCGCCGGGCTCCTCTTCAAGATCGTGACCAGCCCGGAAGTCCGCCGGATGCTCTTAGGGATCATCCATCACGCCCTCACCCTGTCCGGATGAGCCCGGCAACGACGTCTGCGCAGGCGATAAGGGGCGGATCGGACGAGACGGGCGTGGATCCGACGAACACGGTCCGGCATGTACGGGCCGGGGCGCTCCCCGCCGCCACCACGCGAACGCACCGCCTGGGAACGACACCCCGCATGCGTTTCGAGCGAGGCCACAGCAGGGGTTGCCGACTCCATGCTCACCCGACTGGGTACTCGGGGTGCTGTTGTCGCGGGCGCACCGCGCTGCGTTGCGCCCGTACTGCGCCTGTACTGCGTTCGCACTGCGTTCGCACTGCGTTCGCACTGCGCTGCGCCCGCCATCCTGCTACCTGCGGAGAACGAACACGGTGAACCACATCCGTCGAGCATCCGTCTCACCGCGACGAGCATTCACGCGTGTCTCGCGCGGCGAACGCGGCTCGATCACTGCCGAGACCGCTGTGGCCCTGCCCGCTCTGGTGTTCGTCCTGGGGGTCGCGCTCTGGGGCGTGAACGCGGGCGCCGCCCAGGTCGCCTGCGTCGACGCCGCGCGATCCGGTGCCCGCGCAGCCGCCAGGGGCGAGCCTTCGGCCGAAGTCCGAGCCGCCGTGCTCCGCGCGGCACCGGCGAGGTCGAACGTCCGCCTCATCCACAACCCGCTGACCACCCACGTCATCGTCCATGCCGAGATCCAACCGCCGGTCAAAGCACTCTTCCCATCACTACGACTACGAGCCGAGGCCGTCGCCGCCACAGAACCGGGTGGCACCGGCCTACCTCAGCCCGGAGAGAGGTGATTCAGAGGATGAGTGAAGCCGGCGCTTCGACTCGGAGATCTTCGAACGGAGGTTCAGCGATGTCTGCGGTGATTTCCGCCGTCGGATGGCTAGCAGTCGCCTTCTTATGGCTGGATCGGTTCGGCGCGATCAGCGCCGGAGGCCGTCGTTGCGACCGGTCGAACGGACATCGTCGGCCGGGAACCGGACGGACGTTCGCATTCAGCGGTTCAAGGCGGCCGGGCGGGGCTGCTCGTGGCGTTCCATGCGCTGAGGGGCGGCGGTGTCTTCTCAGACGACACCGCGCTGACCGTCATGACACGTCTTCGCGTCTTGAGACTGATTCCAGGTGGATGCGGGTGAGCTGCGGCTCGCGGCATGGGGGCGATCGTGGATCGGGCACCGTGTGGATGCTCGCGTTCATCGGGCTGATCTGGTCGCTGGCGGTCATGGCTATGACCGTCGGAGGTGTGCGGGCCGCTCGGCATCGGGCGTACGCCGCGGCGGACCTCGCCGCTCTCGCTGCCGCGGCTCACGCGATCGACGGACCGCGGGGAGCGTGCCGGCTGGCGGCGGTGATCGCGCGCGGTTCCGGGGGCAGGCTTCGGCGATGTGCGCTCCGAGGTCGCGTCTCGGAAGTCGTCGTCACGTCCGACGTACGGAGCGTTCTGCCGTTGGGACGGCTGGTGGCGACCGGGCGCGCGCGTGCCGGGCCGCAGCGCGCTCCGGAGCCTTGACGAACCTGGTCTCCGGCTCATCCACCATGAGGAGGGCACGGTCGTACACCGGCATATCCGGATGGACAGGCCTTCGGCTGCTCATGGCACGGCTGCCGAGCATCCTCCGGCTCGGTGGTGATCGCTGCGAGGGCGTCACTCGACATGGACGGGATCGTTTGTATTGATGTTGATCCGAGGCACTATTAGAGGCAAGGTCCGATAGAGTGCTGCGAATCGGTCATAAGAGGTCCACGGAGCCCGGCGGGTCACCTGGACGGGATGCAGGACATCCCGCACCGACCAACCATCTCCGCGAGGGCCCATGCCGTTGCCGGTGTTACGCCGGTCTGCGACAACCGAAGGTTCTGGATGAAGGGACGGCGTCGTGACGAGGGTCCGGAAAGCCGCCGCAGTCGCTCTCATGACTCCGCTGGCCGCGACCGCTATCGCCGCTGGCACGAGCACTCCTACGGCCGTCGCTGACACCTGTTTCGGCCTCGCGCACGGGACGGTCAATCAGCCGGACAAGTCGGTCGCCGTTGGATCGACCGTTCACGCGAGTGCCGTCGTCAGCGCCATGCTTCTCGGAGCGCACCTGCAGATCGTCGGCCCTGGACTCAACCAGCAGTTGGGGTCCTCCGCGATCAACGGTGTCATCGGCGACGACATCAAGGTCGAGCAGGTCGGCGACTACACACTGTCGGTCGTCGGAAACGTCACCAAGTGCACGTACGACACCAAGGGCTTCACGGTGACGACGCGCGCGACCAGCCCCAAGCCGTCGCACAGCAGCGCACCCCACAAGTCCCACCTGCCTGCGAGTGGCGGCGTGACCAGGCGTCACCAGCCGCCGTCCAACCCGTACCGCGGCCTCACCCCTGGAGGCGGCAGCGCCTACGCGCCGCCGTCGGCCGGCGGTAACTCGCAGTTCAGCCTGCCGGCCGTGGCACCCGACGGTTCGAGCACGGGGTTCCAGCCTCCGACCCCTGACCCGCAGGTCGCGGCCCCGCCGGCCAGGCCCCTGGCACACGACGTATCGGAGACGCCACCGGTCAACTGGGGGCAGAGCATCGCCCTCGCGCTCGTGCTCCTCATGCTGTCCGCACACCTGGGCATGTGGTCCCGCCGCCAGCGGCTCGCCACCGCCGGCCCCGGAACCCGCCGCAGGGCGAAGACCGCCCGCCGGAAGTCGGCCGAACAGCCCTACGCGGACGTCGCCGAAACCAGCGCGCCGACCGCCCCCACCCCCCTCGGCGAGGCGACCCCCTACGACCCGGCCACCGGACGCCCGGCGACCGGAGCCAGGGCCTCCCAGGGAACAAGCAGCCGACACTCAACCGCCCGGACCTACCAAGGCCGCCGTCGCCGCGACTGACCGAGCAAAGCCCCCAGCACCCCGCCGGCAAGCCACCACGCCCTCACCGGCCACTGACAGGGGTATGACCGGTGACCTCGCGTATGGCCTACAGGCAAACCTCCCTGCGACTGGCAGGTGGACCACTGCGGCTCCCCGCGGCACAGACACCGACGGCCCACCGCGAGGCCTCCTGCGGCCAACCGCAGGTTCGCCTGCGGCCACCGCGAGGCTCCGTGCAGCCACCGCGAGGCCTTGTGCAGCCCACCGCGAGGCCCTACGCACGGCCACCGCGAGGCCCTGCGCGGGCCACCGTGAGGCCCTGCGCGGCCCACCGCAGGTTCGCCCGCGGCTCACCGGTAGTCGCCTGTGGCTCATGGGCAGGGGCGCCTGCGGCTTACCCGCAGTGCGGTCGGCTCATGGGGGAGGGGGCCTCCACATCGGTCGTGGCTGAGGTGTACCTGGGCGGTGGCCGACGTCCTTCGACCTTGCAGCGTCGAATCACATGCCGAGGCGGGGCCCAGCGGCGGCGATGACCGGTGTAGATGGTGGGTTGGCAGCAGCGATGCTGAAGGTGGGCACGCTCAGCATGGGACGCGGGCGTTTCGCGCGTTTGGTGACGCGAGGACGGTGCGAGGAGTGGCGGCTGGCTCCGGTGCCCCGGGCGCAGCGGGCGTCCTCAGATGGTCTTGATCACGGCTGGTTGATCGAAGAACGCGAGACGTGATGGCGCGCCGGGCCGGTTAGGCGGTTCGGGCCTCACCGTGGGCCGGGGGACCGGTGCCGGTTTGTCTGTGGGGTCTGGTCATTTGGGCTGGTCGAAGAATGGGGAGACCGGGTCGCCGGGGCGGCGGCCGGGGGGCTGGTTCCGGTGAGGTGCGGCGGCGTCGGGCTGGGGGCGGTTGCCTCGGGCTCGGGCCAGTTCGCGTTGGAGTTGCTGCTTCTCCAGTTCCAACGTTGAGAGGTGCTCTTCGTGCTCGTCTCGCAGGTCGCGGATTTCTCGGCGTACTCGCATCGAACGGCCCATGGCCAGGCTTGAGATCGCCAGGCCGATCATCAAGAAGATCGCGACGACCACGCCGGCCACGAACACCTGGGCCTCGGACGTTACTCCAGGGACATGGCGGCCGAAGATGGTCAGTGCGGCTGGGGCGGTGTTATCGGTGACTACTCCGATGCCCAAGGCCACGGCGGCTGCGGCCACGACGACTCCCAGGAAGATCATCGAGTGTCTCCTCTCGACGTGCGGGGCGGGTGCCGCACGAAGCCGGGGGGTGATGAGGCGTGCCACGATCCAGCGAAAGGGGCGTTTTGGTCAAGTCAAGTCGTCGGTGCTTGCTCGAGTAGAGCGTCAAGAAGTGTGATCGCACCCTGTTTGTCCAGCGGTTCGTTGCCGTTTCCGCACTTCGGGGACTGGATGCACGATGGGCAACCATGCTTGCACTCACAGTCGGCGATGACGGAACGGGTCGCGCGGAGCCATTGTGAGGCGCGTTCGAAGCCGCGTTCGGCGAATCCGGCGCCGCCTTCGTGGCCGTCGTACACGAAGACCGTCATGCGTTCGGTGTCCGGGTGCAGGGCCGTCGAGACGCCGCCGATGTCCCAGCGGTCGCATGTGGCGTAGAGCGGCAGCAGGCCGATGGAGGCGTGTTCGGCGGCGTGGGCGCAGCCGCCGATGTCCGCGTCGCCCAGGACCCGCAGCGAGGTCTCCGGCAGGGTCCACCACACGGCCCTCGTGCGGAGTGTGCGCGGTGGCAACGTCAGCGGGTGTTCGCCGATCATCTGGCCGTTCGCCAGCCGGCGCATCTGGTACGACACGACCTGGTTCGTCACCTCGACCGTGCCGAAGCACAGGGTCGCCGGACCCCACGACACCGATCGCAGCGTTTCCAGGATCGAGATGTCGGTGACGTCTCGGGCCGTGGTGCTGTAGTCGGGGTCGGCGGCCTCCACGAGTGCCACCGAGTCGGACAGGTCGAGGGTCTGCACGACGTACGACTCGCCCTGGTGGAGGTAGACCGCGCCTTCGTGGACGGTCGTGTGCGCGGACGACTCGTCGACGGTGCCGAGGAGGCGTCCTGTCGCGGCTTCCACGACCTGGATGGGCGGGCCGCCGGCGCCGCGGATGTCGGCCAGGTCGCAGGCGCGTTCGCGCTTGGTCCAGTACCAGCCGGCGGGCCGGTGGCGGAGCATCCCGCGCCGTACGAGATCGGGGAGGAGGCCGGCGGTGGTCGGGCCGAACAGCTCCAGGTCCTTGTCCGTCAGCGGCAGCTCCGACGCGGCCGCGCACAGGTGCGGTGCGAGGACGTACGGGTTGTCGGGGTCGAGGACCGTCGCCTCGACGGGGGTTCCGAAGATCGCCGACGGGTGGTGGACCAGGTAGGTGTCGAGCGGGTCGTCGCGGGCGATGAGGACGGCGAGGGCGTCCTGGCCGGCTCGGCCCGCGCGGCCGGCCTGCTGCCACAGCGACGCGCGGGTGCCGGGCCAGCCGCAGACGATCACGGAGTCGAGCCCGGACACGTCGATGCCGAGTTCGAGGGCGTTGGTGGTGGCGAGGCCGACGAGCGACCGCGTACGGAGCGCGTGTTCCAGAGCGCGCCGCTCCTCGGGAAGGTAGCCCGCCCGGTATGCGGCGACCTGCGGTGGAAGCTCCGAGGAGATCTCGGCGAGCGCGCGCTTGGCGCTCAGCGACACCGACTCCGCCCCGCGCCGCGAGCGTACGAACGCGAGGGTCTGGACGTTCTCCACCACGAGGTCGGCGAGCAGGGTGGCGGCCTCGGCGGTGGCCGTGCGGCGTACGGGCGCGCCGTGCTCGCCGCGCAGTTCGGTGAGCGGCGGTTCCCAGAGCGCGAAGGACATCGCGCCGCGCGGTGAGGCGTCGTCGCAGACCTCCTCGACGCGTACGCCGGTCAGCCGCGATGCCGCCGCGCCGGGATCGGACGCGGTGGCCGAGGCCAGGACGAAGACGGGCGCCGAGCCGTACCGCGCGCAGACCCGCCGCAGGCGGCGCAGGATCTGCGCGACGTGCGAGCCGAACACTCCGCGGTAGCCGTGTGCCTCGTCGATGACGACGTAGCGGAGCCGTCGGAAATATGGCGCCCAGCGCGCGTGCCCGGGCAGCAGCGTGCGGTGCAGCATGTCCGGGTTGGTGAGGACATAGTTCGCGTACTGCCGAACCCAGGTGCGTTCCTCCGACGGCGTGTCGCCGTCGAACGTCGCCGCGCGCAGCTGGGCGAGCTTGAGCGAGCGCAGCGAACGCAGCTGGTCGGCGGCGAGCGCCTTCGTCGGGGAGAGATAGAGGACGGAGCCGCCGTCGAAGACCGCGTCGAGCGCGGGCATGAGATAGGCCAGCGACTTTCCCGACGCCGTACCGGTCGCGATGATGACCGACCGGCCGTCGTGCGCGAGCGTGGCGGCCTCGGCCTGGTGCTCCCAGGGGCGTTCGATGCCGGTGAGGGCGAGGCGGTCGAGGAGCAGCTTGGGCGCCCACTCCGGCCAGTCGGTGAGCCGCCCGTCGCGGGCCGGGACGTCCTGGACGTGGGTGATGCGCTCGCGGTTGCGGGGGTCTTGGAGGAGCCGGCGGAGGGTGCCTCCGGCTTGCCCGTACGACACGGGGGTGTCGTCGTCGGACGGGAACGGGGAATCGAGGTCCGTTTTTATGGCCTGCGTCACTCCTTCGGATGGGAGCGGTTCGCCGTGCGGAGGTTTCCAGTCTGGCATCCTGGGCACAACGCTTGAACCGCCGTCCGTGGTGCCCCCCGGCTCGCATGAGACGTATGGCAGGCTGGGCTGAAGTCGCCCTGTGTGCTGATTTCGTGTAGACACGGTGGCGGAGCGTGGTTGAATCACGGCGGGCTTACGTGGCCCCGACTTCCATACGCGGTACGGCGCAGGAGGATCTGTGGATCTAAAGGTTAGTGACTACACCACTGACGATGACCTCACCGTCATCAATGTGGAGGGAGAGATCGACGTCTACACTGCGCCGAAGCTCCGCGAAAAGCTGATCGATCTGGTCAACAAGGGTAAGTATCACCTCCTCGTCGACATGGAGAAGGTCGAGTTCCTCGACTCCACCGGTCTCGGTGTTCTCGTCGGCGGCCTCAAGCGGGTACGCGCGCACGACGGCTCCCTTGAGCTCGTCTGCACCCAGGAGCGCATCCTCAAGATCTTCCGGATCACCGGCTTGACCAAGGTTTTCGGCATCTTCGACTCGGTCGACGACGCGCGAGAGCACCGCAAGAAGCAGAAGTAGGGCCGGGATGGCGCCCGAGATAGCCACCGTCGAGCTCACGTTCAGCCCCCTTCCGGTCCACGTGCGCACCGCCCGCCTGGTCGCGACCGCGGTCGCCCGGCGTGGCGGTGTCGAGGAGACGCTGCTCGACGAGGTGCGCCTGGCGGTCGGTGAGGCCTGTTCGCGTGCGGTGGAGGCCCACCAGCAGCAGTGCCCGGCGGAGCCCGTACGGGTGGAGCTGCGTGACTGTGCGGACCGGTTCGAGGTCGTGGTGTCCGATCGCGTGCCCAATGACGATCCGGCCGGCTCGGGTACGGAAGGGATTTCCTCCGACCTCGCCGAGCTGAATGGCGACCTCAATCTGGGGTTCGCCGTCATCGCCGGGCTCGCCGACGATGTCGATATCGCATCGACGTCCTCGGGAGTAGAGATCACGATGAGCTGGCCGTCGAAGAAAGACTGATCACCGCTCATAGAGGCCCCTTCGAGTCGATGAACTCGAAGGGGTTTTTGCGCACCTTTGTGGCCAATTACGGTCCACAGTAAATACCCATTTGGACAATCCGTATCGCGTTTAGGATAATGCGGCGGCATTTGTTGCGGCCCGCACGCTTTTGTCTAGCGCAGGTCAGTGACCAGCAAAGACGCCTTTACCTAGCACTCGTAGATTAAGATTGGGTGCAGATGGCGTCACATCTTTATCCCGATGTCGTTAAGGTCCCGACCAGGCTTCTAATTCCGGCTACGCATGCGTAGACTCCCGGCACCATTGCCCCGCCTGAGATGCGCGGTGATGGCCCGGTCGCCCTCGGAGGCGGACCGGTTCGAACGCCCTGTCGAGGAGGATGCATGTCTGGGCTTTCCCTGCCCGCCCAGGCCAGCGCGGAAGTGAGTCTCGGCGGCGGCGACCTGAGCATCGTGGTCGTTGTCGCTGTGATCGCACTTTTGGCGTTGGCCGTCGCCGGTTTCCTGGTTCGCGATGTGCTCGCGGCCGGTCAGGGCACCGACAAGATGCAGGAAATCGCGCGAGCGGTGCAGGAGGGCGCGCTGGCGTACCTCAAACGCCAGTTCCGTACCGTCGGCATCTTCGTAATCCTGATTCCCTTCCTGTTGCTCCTGCTTCCCGCGGAGTCGACGGGTGTGAAGATCGGAAGATCGGTCTTCTTTGTCATCGGCGCGCTGTTCTCGGGCATCACCGGGTTCACGGGTATGTGGCTGGCGGTGCGCGGCAATGTGCGCGTGGCCGCCGCGGCACGTGAGAGCGGCGAGAAGCTCGCCATGCGGATCGCGTTCCGCACCGGCGGCGTCGCCGGAATGTTCACGGTCGGCCTCGGCCTGTTCGGCGCGGCCGTCGTCGTGATCGCCTACAAGGGCGACGCCCCCGGCGTGCTGGAGGGCTTCGGCTTCGGCGCGGCGCTGCTCGCGATGTTCATGCGAGTCGGCGGCGGCATCTTCACCAAGGCCGCCGACGTCGGCGCCGACCTGGTCGGCAAGGTCGAGCAGGGCATCCCCGAGGACGACCCCCGCAACGCGGCGACCATCGCCGACAACGTGGGTGACAACGTCGGCGACTGCGCCGGCATGGCCGCCGACCTCTTCGAGTCGTACGCGGTCACGCTCGTCGCGAGCCTCATCCTCGGCCGGGTCGCCTTCGGTACCGAGGGCCTGGTCTACCCGCTGATCGTTCCGATGATCGGCGTCATCACCGCGGTGATCGGCATCTTCGCCGTCGCCCCGCGTGCCAAGGACCGCTCCGGCATGACGGCGATCAACCGCGGGTTCTTCATCTCCGCGATCATCTCCGCCATCGCGGTGGCCGTCGCCACGTTCATCTACCTGCCGAGCTCCTTCACCAAGCTCCACGGTGCGGACCCTGCGATCGCGCACGACTCGCACCTGGCCAACGTGGACCCGCGGTGGGTGGCACTCGGCGCCGTACTCGTCGGCATCGTGCTCGCCAGCGCCATCCAGCTGCTCACCGGCTACTTCACCGAGACGAACCGGCGCCCCGTCAAGGACGTCACCGAATCGGCGCGTACGGGCCCGGCGACCGTCATCCTGTCCGGCGTCTCGCTCGGCCTGGAGTCGGCGGTCTACACCACCCTGGTGATCGCGGGAGCCGTGTACGGCGCGTTCCTGCTCGGCTTCAACAACACGACGGTCGCGCTGTTCGCGGTCGCCCTGGCCGGCACCGGCCTGCTGACCACCGTCGGCGTCATCGTCTCGATGGACACCTTCGGCCCGGTCTCCGACAACGCCCAGGGCATCGCCGAGATGTCCGGTGACGTCGAGGGCGAGGCCGCCGGCGTGCTGGAGCGCCTCGACGCGGTCGGCAACACCACCAAGGCGATCACCAAGGGCATCGCGATCGCCACCGCGGTCCTGGCCGCGACGGCGCTGTTCGGCTCCTTCCGTACGACGGTCGTGGCCGAGCTGACCGGTGCGAGCAGCGAGGTCAAGAAGGCCCTCGGGCCGACATTCCAGAACTTCAACCTGGGCGTCGACAACCCGAACGTGCTGATCGGCCTCATCATCGGCGCTGCCGTGGTGTTCCTGTTCTCCGGTCTGGCGATCATGGCGGTCGGCCGTGCGGCCGGACGCGTGGTCATGGAGGTGCGCAAGCAGTTCCGCGACCACCCGGGGATCATGGACTACACCGAGAAGCCGGACTACGGCGCGGTCGTCGAGATCTGCACCGCGGACGCGCAGCGCGAGCTCGCGACCCCGGGCCTCCTCGCCATCCTGACGCCGATCGCGGTCGGCTTCGCCCTCGGGTACGCGCCGCTCGGCGCGTTCCTCGCGGGCGCGATCGCCGCGGGCGCGCTCATGGCGGTGTTCCTGTCGAACTCCGGTGGCGCGTGGGACAACGCCAAGAAGCTCGTCGAAGAGGGACACCTCGGCGGCAAGGGCTCCGAGGCGCACTCCGCGACGGTCATCGGCGACACGGTCGGCGACCCGTTCAAGGACACCGCGGGCCCGGCGATCAACCCGCTGATCAAGGTCATGAACCTCGTGTCCCTGCTGATCGCGCAGGCCGTCGTGACGTACGCCGCCAACTCGACGCTGCGCATCATCGTGACCGTCGTGTCGGCCGGCATCATCATCGGCGCGATCGTGGTCTCGAAGCGGCGCGCCTCGGCGATCAACGGCGAGAACGAGCCGGCAGCGGAGACCGACGAGTCCCCGGACGGCGCGAAGGACGACTCCGGCGACGGAGAAGGCCCCAGCGGCCCGACCGAGTCGGATGAGGAGACGGAGCCGGCGAAGGCCTCCTAAGGCCTTTACGGGACCTGAAAACGCATAACCGGCAAGAGGGCCGGGCGGCATCGCCGCCCGGCCCTCTTGTGCTTTCTCACGCCCGCACGCCACAAGACGCGGCCGGCCGATGCCGTGCCGTAGAGGGCGGCGCCGGACAGGGGCGGTGATTCGCTGAGCAGATCGGCCGACATCAGCGCCAGCGCACGCGGCGGCCGGTGGCGGAGCCGCAGCGTCCCGCGCGGCATCAGGGCGCGGATGTCGAAGTGCGGGACTCGTGCACGCGGGGCCGCAGTGGCCGGTGGTGGGGCGGCGGAGCGTGTCGTTTGGCACCAGGGTGTGGACCCGTAGGTGGGGATCGTGAACGTGGGGCGGTGGTGGGATGGGGGCGCGTGTCGTGTGGTGCACGGGTGTGGACGTTATGGGACTCATGCCGCGCGTCCGGGCTCTGGTGGAGGGTTCGGTGAGGGGGCGGCTACCTCATCGTGGGTGGGCGCGTGGCGGAGGGCTTGTGGGGGCGGGGCTGGGGTTTCGGTTCGTGGTGGGGGTGGGGGCGGGGCTTGGTCGGTTGCGGGCAGACTGGGGGGATGCAGAATTCTCAGTCGTCCGGGGCGAAAGGCTTCGCGATTCTTGTCGGGATAATGGTCGCGATCGTCTTGGTGATCATGGCGATCGCTGTGATCTTCTCGCCGCGCTGATGGCGACGCTCATCGTGCTGCGGCACTCCAAGGCGGCCAGTCCGATCGGGACGCCGGACATCGAGCGGCCTCTCGCCGAGCGTGGGCGGGGTGACGCTAAGAGGGTCGGTGACGAGCTGCGGCGTGACGGGCGCGTCCCCGATCACGTCGTCTGTTCTACCGCTCTGCGGACTCGGCAGACGCTTGAGGGGCTTGCTCTTGCCACTCCCGTCGACTTCGAGGACCGGGTCTACCACGCAGACGCCGACGAGCTTCTCGATCGGCTCAGGGAGCAGACCGGTGATCCGGAGGTTCTGCTGCTGGTCGGGCATAACCCGTCCGTCCATCAGCTGGTGCTCGGGCTCACGGGGGCGCTGGTTCAGAGCTTTCCGACCTCGGCTACGGCGGTCATCGAGTTCGACGGTGACTGGGCCGATCTGTGGCCGGGGGCGGGGCGGCTCGTCTCGGTGTGGACTCCTCGCGGCTGACAAAGCGGACACCTTCGGTGACATTACGGTTTACCGGGTGACCTGATCCGGCCACGGATCGACGCCGCCGTGCGGCGTTTCCGCACTGCTCAAACCAAGGCTCAGGTATTCGGGAAAACTTTACTCACCGTCGTTACACAGAGTCATGGGAGTGACATTTTCCCCTAGAAGCCCTCTAGCCTGTTCAGTAGAGCGTTCGGCGACAAGCCTTACGCGGCAGGAGCGGACGGAGGGTTTCGTGGAGAAGCGAGTCCCAGCCCGCGCCCGTGACCACTGACGGCGGGTAATGAGCGAAGGGCCGTCCCCGATCCGGTCCATCGCCCAGAACCGCTACAACGATGCCGGGGCCCTGACTCAGGGCCCCGGCATCGTGCTGTCACAAGGCCGAGTCCTCGGCGTCCGCGGCGTCGATGTCTTCGCGTGAGATGCCGAGCAGGAACGCGATGGTGTCCATGTACGGAACGTTCAGCGCCGTGTCAGCCGCCTCGCGGACGACCGGCTTGGCGTTGTAGGCGATGCCCAGGCCCGCGGCGGCGAGCATGTCGAGATCGTTCGCGCCGTCGCCGATCGCCACGGTCTGGCTGATCGGCACCTCGGCGTCGGCGGCGAAGCGGCGCAGCGCCGTCGCCTTGCCCGCGCGGTCGATGATCGGGCCGATCAGCCGCCCGGTCAGCTTCCCGTCGGAGATCTCCAGCACGTTGGCGGCCGCGTAGTCGATGCCGAGGTCGGCGGCGAGCTCGTCGGTGATCTGGGTGAAGCCGCCGCTGACGATCGCGAACTTGTAGTCGAGGCGCTTCAGCGTGCGGACGAGGGTGCGTACGCCCGGGGAGAACTCGATGCGGTCGCGCACCTCCGACAGGACGCTCTCGTCGAGTCCTTCGAGCATCGCGACGCGTTGCCGCAGCGAACCCTCGAAGTCGAGTTCGCCGCGCATCGCGGCCTCGGTGATCTCGGCGACCTTCTCGGCTCGCCCGGCGTACGCGGCGAGCAGCTCGATCACCTCGCCCTGGATGAGCGTCGAGTCGACGTCCATCACGATGAGCCGCTTGGCGCGACGGGCGAGGCCGCCGGGCTGGACCGCCACGTCGACCTTCTGCGAGGCGGCCTCGGCCGCGAGGGCGGCGCTGAGGCCTTCCGGGTCGGCGCCCGAGACGTCCATCTCGATGCAGGTCACCGGGTGGAGCGCGAGCCGCTCTATGCGGTCGATGTTGGCGCCGTACGCGGCGACGCGGCCCGCGATGCCGGCGAGTGCCGCCGGCTGGATCGGGTTGCCGAGGATCGTGACGTGGAGCAGCCCGCGGCGGCGCGGAGACCCGTTTCCGCTGCCCGTGACGAGTTCGATCTCCAGGCCGAGGTCGGCGGCGAGCTTCTCGGAGGCGGCGAGGAGCTTTCCGACGTCGGTGCCCGACCCGTACGACAGGAGCACGCCGAGGACCAGGCGGCCGCGGATGACGACCTGCTCGACGTCGGCGACGGTGACGGGAAAGGAGGCGAGGGTTCGGAATAGACGAGACGTGACCCCGGGACGGTCGCGGCCGGTCAGCGTGATCAGCAGCGTGCGCGATTTGGCATCCATGCTGTCCACCACGGTACTTCGCCCCGTCGCGCCGCTGCGCGCGGGTCCATCATCCGGACATTCGCTGTTCATACGGCAATCACCGCAGGTCAGGCATCCCAGGAAAGCGCCAGGGCACCGCGTGTGCTGTCAGCGGGGAAGAAGAAGGTTCAGGTCGCCGAACTCGTGCCATTTGTACCCGTGGGCCAGCGCCGCGGCGTAGACGCGTTCGAGCAGGTCCGCGCCGGCGATCGCGGTCAGCATCTGCAGGTGCGACGAACGCGGCTCGTGCAGGCCGGTCAGCAGGCCGTCCACCACGCGTACGCCCTGCGACGGCGTCACGACGTGTGACGTCCAGCCCTGTGACGGGCGTACGGACCCGTCCGGCGCGGCGGCGGTCTCCAGGGCGCGTACGACCGTTGTGCCGATCGCGATCACCCGGCGGTTCTCGCGGCGGACGTGGTCGGCGAGAGCGGCGGTCGTGGCCGGCACGTCGTACCACTCCGCGTACGGCGGTTCGTCCTTCTCCGGTGACGCGACGCCCGTGTGCAGGGTGAGGGGCGCGATCAGTACGCCGCGTGCCACCAGCCGGGTCACCAGCTCGGGTGTGAACGGCCGTCCGGCGCTGGGCATCTCCGCGCTGCCGCCCTCGACCTCGTCGCGGAAGACGGTCTGGTACGCCGACAGCGGCTGGTCGTGGCCGACGTAGCCGTACCGGATCGGGACGCCGTGGCGGCGCAGGTACGGGACGACGTCGGTGTTCAGCCGCGCGCGCCAGAGGCGGGGCGTATAGCGGTTCAGCAAGGTGAGCGTCGCGCCGCCGGGCAGCGGGAACCACTCGCCGGGGCAGCCGCCGCCGTACGGCGTGGTGGTGTCGCCCGTGCGCAGGCGCAGCTCCACTAGCCACGAGCCGTCGTCCGCCGAGCCGGGCGAGGGCGGCAGCGGGCCGGAGAAGTGGAGGGCGAGCCGGTCGAGGCGTACGGCGGCGGGCAGCGTGGCCGAGGTGTTGACGACGAGCAGGTCGCCGGGGCGCAGCAGGTCCGGGAGGTCGGTGAAGGCGTGGTGGGTCACGCCGTCGCGGGCGCCGACGAGCAGCCGTACGCCGTCGCGCACGGCGGGTGGTTCGTGGGCTTCGAGCGAGTGAGGGAGGGCGAAGTCAAGCATCGTTGCTCCTCGGGACGTACACGCGGTGCGCGGCCAGGGCGGCGACGACGGCGATGACGGCGGTCCAGCCGAGGCCGGCGTTCAGGTCGGCGGCGTTGACGAGCGCGCCGGCCACGCCGATGGCGAGTGCCATGCCGAGGGTGTCGCTGATCTGCATGGCGGAGGAGTTGGTCCCCTGTTCCTCCGGGCTCGACAGGCTGAGGACCCGGACGCTCAGGGCGGGGTAGGCGATGCCCATCCCGGTGCCCGCGAGGATCCAGGCGGGCATGACGGCCCAGCCGGTGACGTGCAGGATCAGCGCCGTGCCGGACACTCCGAGCGCGAGCATGGTCGCGCCGATGATGACGAACGGCACGCGTGAGGCGCTGGAGTACCGCCCCTGCCACCACGAGCCGGCCGACCAGCCGATCGCGCCGGCGGTGAGCACGACGCCGGCCTCGGTGGGGCGGAAGCCGTGCCGTGTGGTCAGTGTGAGCGGGATGAACGCGTCCGTGCCGAGGAGCCCGCCGGACATCAGGCCGCGCATGGCGACGGCGGACGCCAGCCCGCGGCGTAGCCGCAGCGTGCCGCGCGGGAGCAGGGCGCGGACGCCGTACGCGACGCCTGGCAGGCCGATGAGGCCCAGCGGCGAGCCGTGGTCGAGCCCCCACAGCACGATCGCGGCGCCGGTCGAGAGCGCGACGGCGGCCATGACGCGCCCGCGCGGCATCGTGCCGCGGGTGGACAGGCCGCGCATGGCGGGCCCGAGCATGACGGCGGCGACGGCGACCAGGGGCACGAGGCCGAGGAAGACCCACCGCCATCCGAGGTGCTGGGCGACGAGCCCGCCGATGGAGGGGCCGACGAGGGACGGCACGACCCACGCGCCGGACGTGGCCGCGAACACCTTCGGCCGCGCGGCTTCGGGATAGACGCGGGCGATGACGACGTACACCGGGACGGAGGCCAGGCCCGAACCGAGCCCCTGGACTCCGCGGCCGGCGACGAACCATGTCATCTCCGGTGCCGTCCCCGCGATGACCAGCCCGGCGGTGAACAGCGCGAGCCCGGCGAACAGCGGCTGGGCGGGCCCCCGCGCGTCCGCCCACCCGCCGGCCACCACGTTGCCGACCAGGCCGGCGATGAACACCGCGCTGAACGCCCAGGCGTACAGCGGCAGGCCGTGGAGTTCGCGCGCCGCCACGGGCATCGCCGTGCCGACGGCCATCGCCTCGAACGCCAGCAGCGTGATGACGAGGAGGATCCCGATCGTGGCCGTCCGGTACGGCGCCGCCAGCAGCCGCGTGCGGGTGACCGGTGCGGTGGTGGCGGTCATGAGGTGAGCGCCGGTGCGGCGTACCGTCCGCTGGGGGCCCGCTCGGCGATGAGCCGCAGCAGGGCCGGTACGGCGACGTCCTCCGGCAGCGGCGCCGCGTCGGCGTCCTCTCCGGCGTCGGCGAGCATCGCGGTCCGCATCTCGCCGGGATCGACCCACCAGACCGAGACGCCGGGCTCCTCGGCGGCCAGGACGTTGGAGATCTGCTCCAGCGCGGCCTTGGTCGCGCCGTAGCCGCCCCAGCCCTCGTACGGCTCGTGCGCGGCGTCCGAGCTGATGTTGATGATCGCGCCGTGGCGTGCGCGGAGCGACGGCAGCGCGCCCTGGATCAGGGCGAGCGGCCCGAGCGTGTTGACGGCGAACGCGTGCTCCAGCTCCTCCAGGGGGTATCCGGCCAGCGGAGGGAGCGGCGTGACGCCGAGGACGCTCGCGTTGTTCACGAGGAGGTCCAGCCCGCCTGCGGCCGCCAGCAGCGCGGCGCGGTGCGCGGGGTCGGCGATGTCGCCGGCGATCGCGGTCGCGCCCAGCTCGGACGCCGCCTTCTCCAGCTCGGTGGCGCCCCGCGCGTCGAGAACGAGTTCCCAGCCCTGGCGGGCGAGCGAGCGGGCCAGCGCGAGTCCGAGCCCTCGTGACGCTCCGGTGATCAATGCCTTCATGGGACCGACGGTACGGTCGCGGCGGCCCGGGGTCATCGGGCCGATGTCCCCCGGTCCTCGGCTGATGGGACTAGGACCACGTGCCGACGCCGTATGCGCCCCGCGAAGGTACGGTCGAGTCCGTGGAAGCCGATCGGGACGCGGCACTGCACGCGGTCAGCGCGGCGGTGCTCGCCGTCACCCGCCATCTGAGCGTGCACGAGGTGTTCCAGGTCATCGTGCGCGCCGCCGCGCAGCTTCTCGATGCCCGCTACGCCGCGCTCGGCGTCCCCGACGACGAGGGTTCGTTCGCGGAGTTCGTCGTCGAGGGCGTCAGCGCGGAGCAGTGGGCCGCGATCGGGCCGCTGCCGCGCCAGCACGGGCTGCTCGCGCTGATGCTGCGTGAGGACCGGGTGCAGCGGCTCGCGGACGTGCGCAAGACCCCGGCGTTCGAGGGGTGGCCGTCGGCGCACCCCATTCTCAAGGACTTCCTCGGCGTGCCGATCCGGGACGGCGAGAAGACGCTCGGCATCATCTTCCTGGCCAACAAGCGCGACGGCGGCGGCTTCACCCACCGTGACGAGGACCTCCTCACGCTGTTCGCCGCGCACGCCGCGATCGCGCTGACCAACGCGCGCCTGTACGAGCGCAACCGTGAGCTGACCGTCATCGAGGAACGCTCGCGGCTGGCGCGCGACCTGCACGACGCGGTCGCCCAGAAGCTCTTCTCGCTGCGCCTGACCGCCGCGGCGGCGGTGTCGGCCCGCGACCCCGGGCCCGAGCTCGAACGCGTCCAGGAGCTCGCCAAGGAGGCCCTCGCCGAGCTGCGTGAGGTGATCTTCGAGCTGCGCCCGGCCGAGCTGGAGGGCGACGGCCTGACCGAGTCGCTGCGCAAGCACGTCCGCGTGCTCGACCGCGTCTGGGGCGGTCGCGGGAGCCGTACACGCGTGCGGTTCGAGGGCGAGGAGATCGAGTTGGCGGCGGAGACGGAGGCGGCGGTGTTCCGCATCGCGCAGGAGGCGCTCTACAACGCCCTGCGGCACGGGTCCCCGGAGGAGGTCACCGTACGCCTGGCGCCGGGCCTGCTGGAGATCAGCGACGACGGCGGAGGGTTCGACGTCGGCGCGGGCGCCGGTGACGGGCTGGGCCTGGAGTCGATGCGCGAGCGCGCCGCCTCGGTCGGGGGCGTCCTGACCGTCGAGTCGTCGGAGTACGGCACCGTCGTACGCCTGGAGGTGCCGTCGTGATCCGGGTTCTCATCGCCGACGATCACCCCGTCGTACGCCAGGGGCTGCGCACGTTCCTCGGCGTCCAGGACGACATCGACGTCGTCGGCGAGGCGTCCGACGGCGCGGAGGTCGTGTCCAAGGCCGAGTCGCTCACGCCGGACGTCATCCTCCTCGACCTGAAGATGCCCGGCGTCGACGGGCTCGCAGCCTTGCGCGAGCTGCGTGAGCGTGGCGTCACCGCCCGTGTGCTCGTGCTCACGAGCGCGGCCGAGCCCGCGCGCGTGCTGCCCGTCGCACGCGCCGGCGCCGCCGGATACCTCTACAAGGACGTCGACCCGACCGCTCTCGTGCAGGCGATCCGCGCCGTCCACGACGGCCATGTACTGTTCGCGGCGGACGCCGCCGAGGCGATCCTCACGGCCGAGGCCGGCGACAAGGGCACGGCGGTCCTCACCGAGCGCGAGCGTGAGGTGCTGGTCCAGATCGCGCAGGGGCGTTCGAACCGCGAGATCGCGCGGGTGCTCGTCGTGTCGGAGAAGACGATCAAGACCCATGTCTCGAACATCTTGATGAAGCTGGGGCTGCAGGATCGTACGCAGGCGGCCTTGTACGCCGTGCGTCACGGCCTAGTGGATCAGTGAGTCCGGGGGAAATCTCCCCGTGATCCATGAGGCGTAAGTCGCGTCGTTCGAATATGTTGATGAAGCTCAGCAGTCGGCTGAGTGAACCGCACCGCCCAGGATGTCATCGGAAGTCATATGAGAGTTGCCATTCGCTACGCCGCGGGGTCCGATGTCGGACGCTCCCGCGAGAACAACGAGGACTCCGCGTACGCGGGCCCGTGGCTGCTCGCGGTCGCCGACGGCATGGGCGGTCACGTCGGAGGCGAGATCGCCAGCTCCCTCGCCATCCAGGCTCTTTCCACCATCGACGCCGAGGTCCCACAGGCGTCCCTGGTCGAGGCCGTCGAGCGAGCCGTGCTGTCGGCCAACCAGGCGATCGCACAGCGGGTCGAGCAGGAGCCTGCGCTCCAGTCCATGGGCACGACCTGTACGGCGATGCTCTGGTCGGGGACGCACACCGCGCTCGCCCATATCGGTGACTCCCGCGCGTACATGCTGCGTGAGGGCATCCTCTACCAGATCACCGAGGACCACACGCTCGAGAAGATGCTCACCGGAGAGGACGGCGCGGCCCCCCATCTGGCCAACCGTCTGGTCCGCGTGCTCGACGGCAGACCCGAGCGCAAGCCGGACCTGTCGTTGCGCGAGGCCCTTCCGGGCGACCGTTACCTGCTGTGCAGTGACGGTCTGAGCGGTCCGGTCGACGCGGAGGCGATGCACCAGGTGCTCACCACCGAGGCCGACGCCGACGCCGCGGTGCGCGAGCTCATCGATCTGGCCAACCTCGGTGGCGGTCCGGACAACATCACGGTCATCGTCGTGGACGTCGTCGCCGAGGGGGCCGACGCGCGCGCCCCGGTCGTCGTGGGCGCCGCGAAGAAGTGAATGACAGGTAGGTCCAGGTCTCCAGCGGGTTACGTTCTGGGGACCGAACCGCATCAAACTTCCCCGTTGCCGGGACTTTTACGGTAATACGGGTCCACAGGCGCATATAACTGCACCGAGTGGGAGGGCAGGCTTGGACGTGGCACGGGGGCCGGGGGCGGCGCCGCGCGCACCGATCGGTGTGGGTGGCGTGATCGGTCGTTTCCTCAGCGCCACGAGCACGGGCTCGCTCGGCGTAGCCCTACGCGTCGGATTTATGGCCGTTGGAGCGGTGTTGGCGGCAATGGTGCACCGCGTCCATGATCCCGGCATACTATGCCCCGTTCGGGCGCTTACCGGAGTCCCCTGTCCCTTCTGCGGCGGAACCAGCGTGTTCATGGAGCTGGGGGCTGCTCATCCGGTCAAGGCCCTCGCCGCGAACCCGGTCGTTCTCGCAGGAGCGGTCGGTCTGGCCACGGCACCTCTGGGGTCGGGGCGTAGATGGTGGGCGGTCCCCTCGCGCACCCGCGCCTGGATCCTCGGCGTCGCCGTGGCGCTGTCATGGCTGTGGCAGCTTGCCCGGTTCGGGCTCTTGCGGTTCTGAAAATCCATAGCTCATCACAGCGATCGCGGAGCCCGAGGCGGTAGACGGGCGCAACTCGACAAAGGAGAAAGAGCGTGAGCACCCCCTACGACCCGTACGGCCAGGGTCAACAGCAGCCCGGCTACGGCCAGGGTCAGCAGCAGCCCGGCTACGGGCAGCAGCAGCCGGGCTATGGGCAGCAGCAGCCCGGCTACGGCCAGCAGCAGCCCGGCTACGGCCAGGGTCAGCAGCAGCCGGGCTACGGGCAGCAGCAGCCCGGCTACGGTCAGGGTCAGCAGCAGCAGCCGGGCTACGGCCAGGACTACGGTCAGGGTCAGCAGCAGCCCGGCTACGGCCAGCAGCAGCCCGGCGGCTACGGCCAGGACTACGGTCAGCAGCAGCCCGGCGGCTACGGCCAGCAGCCGGCGTACGGTCAGGGCGGTTACCCGCAGCAGGGCTACGGCGCCGGATACGGCCAGGGGCAGTACGCCAGCTGGGGCTCCCGCGTCGGCTCGTTCATCATCGACGGGCTGATCGCCGGTGTGCCCTACGCCATCTTCTACGGCATCGGCGGCGCGATCGGCGGCGGTGGTGGCGCGGTGCTGGTCCTGCTCGGCGCCCTGCTCGGCCTGGCCGCGGCCCTGTGGCTCGCGCACCAGGAGGGCACGACCGGCCAGACGCCCGGCAAGAAGGCGCTGGGCATCCGGCTCATCGGCGAGGAGACGGGCCAGTACATCGGCTTCGGCATGGCGTTCGTGCGCAAGCTCGCGCACTTCCTCGACGGCGTCGTCTGCTACATCGGCTACCTCTGGCCGCTGTGGGACGACAAGAGCCAGACCTTCGCCGACAAGGTCTGCAAGACCGTCGTCGTCAAGGCCTAAGCCTCTCGAACGAACCGAAGCGGGGATCACCGGACGGTGGTCCCCGCTTTGTCGTCTTCGTGGTCAGGCCACCGGGTCGAGCACGCTGTTGCACGCCGCGACGCGTGCGCGGCGCACGGCACGGTCGAGGGCACGCAGCGCCTCGGTGCGGCGCAGCATCTCGGTCGCTGACAGCCCGGCGCTCTCGGTGCCGCGCGCCAGGTCGACGACGACCGACAGCCGTCCCGCCAGCGCCGCCACGCGGTGCGCGCGTGCGGGGTAGCCGGGCGCGAGGCCGCCGACCTGTTCGTGGGCGTGCGACTCGCGCAGCGCGTTGAGCGACTCGGCGATCTCCGGCCGCCATTCGAGCGTGCTGTCGACGGACATCAGCGACTCGGTCGCCTCGCGTACGGCGAGGGCCAGCTGATGGTCGGCCTCGGGGAGCAGCGGCGTGTCGGCGATGCCCGGGCGGGTCTCGTGCACGGTCCACCGGATCCCGACGTAGGACGAGCCGCGGCGGTCGTCGGCGGGGATCAGCCCGAGCGACTGGCTGCCGACGGCGGCGAGCACGGCCTCGCCCGCGTCGATCGCGCTCGTGTTGAACGACGGCGGGCCGGTCAGCCCGAGCGGGTCTCCGGGGGCCGGCAGCGCGAGCCGCAGCGCCGACATGCCGGTGACGCGCAGAGTGCCCAGCCCGACGCGCAGGGGGACGTCGCCCTCCTCGCCGGGCACGCCGACGACGAGGTGCGGGCCGCCCAGACGCTCGAGGGCGTCGGCGGCCTCGTCGAGCCCCACGTGGCCGGTCAGCCAAGCGTTGCCCCAGGCGACAAGCGCGGCCGAGGGGTGAGTGACACGCATGCCGACCACCATAAGGCGTCCGAATGCCGTAGGTTCGTGCCGGAGACCCTGAGCGAGTCCGGCGGCCCGGCCGCCTGCGGCTCCACGCGACATCGAAGGGATGCGATGGCCGGCGAGGTAATGCGGCTCAAGGGCGTCGAGGTCCGCCGTGACGGCGCGGCACTCCTGCGTAACGTCGACTGGGCCGTCCACGAGGACGAGCGATGGGTCATCATCGGGCCGAACGGCGCGGGAAAGACGACGTTGTTGCAGGTGGCGGGGGCAATGCTCTACCCGTCCCAGGGCACCGTCGAGATCCTCGGAGAAAAGCTCGGCAAGACCGATGTGTTCGAGCTACGGCCGCGCATCGGGCTGTCCAGCGCGGCGGTCGCCGACAAGGTGCCGCCGGAGGAGAAAGTCATCGACCTGGTGCTGACCGCGTCGTACGCGATCATCGGTCGGTGGAAAGAAGAGTATGACTCCACGGATGTAACTCGCGCGGTCGAACTCCTCGACGCCCTCGGGTGCGCGCACCTCATCCGGCGGAAGTTCTCGACGCTGTCCGAAGGCGAGCGCAAGCGCGTGTCGATCGCCCGCGCGCTCATGCCCGACCCGGAGCTGCTGCTGCTCGACGAGCCCGCCGCAGGCCTCGACCTCGGCGGACGCGAAGACCTGGTGGCGCGGCTGACCGCGCTCGCCAACGACCGCCTCGCGCCGACGATGGCCCTCGTCACCCACCACGTCGAAGAGGTGCCCGAGGGGTTCACCCACGCGATGCTGCTGCGCCGCGGTTCGGTGGTCGCCACCGGCAAGGTCGACGAGGTCTTCACCGATGAGCACCTGTCGAAGTGCTTCGGCCTCCCGCTGCAGGTCGAGTGGCAGGAGGGCCGCTGGCACGCGCGTGCCGTGTCCCGATGACGCCGGCGTGAGCGCCGCGTGACGCCACTGCACGCAGCAGCGATCTTCGGTGCCGGCGCGGCGGCGGGCTGCATCAACGTCGTCGTCGGTTCCGGTTCCCTCGTCACGTTCCCGACGCTCATCGCGCTGGGCTACCCGCCCGTCGTCGCGAACGTCTCGAACACCGTCGGGCTCGTGCCCGGCTCGGCCTCCGGCGCGTACGGCTACCGGCGCGAGCTGCGGGGCCAGGGCTCCCGCCTGCTGCGGTTCGGTGCCGTGTCCGTGCTCGGGGCCGTGATCGGCGGGCTGCTCCTCCTCACGCTGCCCGAGGAGACCTTCAACATCGTCGTCCCGGTTCTCATCGCGCTCGCCTGCGTGCTGGTGGTCGTGCAGCCCCGGCTGGGCACGTGGCTGAGCCGCCGGGAACGCCGCCACCACGGCGGACCGTTGCTGCTGCTCGGGGTGCTCGTCAGCGGGATGTACGGCGGGTACTTCGGCGCGGCGCAGGGCATCATCCTGCTCGCGCTGCTCGGCATCTCCCTCGACGACGACCTGCAGCGGCTGAACGGCATCAAGAACGTCCTCGCCGGCCTGGTGAACGGGGCCGCGGCGGTGCTGTTCATCCTGGTCACACGCGTCGACTTGGCGATCGCGGTGTGCATCGCGCTGGGCTCGGCAGTCGGGGGCCTGCTGGGCGCGTCGATCGGCCGGCGGCTCCCGCCATGGGTCCTGCGCATCCTCATCGTGCTCGTCGGTGCGACCGCCATCATCAAGCTCGTGCTGACCCCCTAAAGATCGGTTGAAATGGGAGGTTTTTGGGTACAAATCGAATATACGTTCGAAGAAAGGTGCGATCATGAAGGGCGACAGGGTCGAGATCATGGTCGATGCCGGGGAGGCGACGCGGACGTACGAGGTCGTGGCCACCCGAGCCGGCCGTCGCGTGGAGGTCGTCACACGGCGCGGTGTCGTCGAGGTCACCGAAGTGACCCGGACCGGCACCCCCGTCCGTACCGCGCGCTTCATGGCCAGCCGCGTGCTGGCCCTCGTCGAGCATCCCTACAACGACCGCCGGGAACCCGTCCAAAGCCGTGACCTGGCCGACAGCGCCTAGTAGGACTTTGTTAGTTCGTCATGGTGGGTGTTGGTGGCAGGTGGGGCATCGGCCGCTCCAGGTCGCGAGCAGCACCTGGAGCTGGTTGAGGATCTTGTAGAGACTCAGGCCGCCCCAGCTGCTTTTGGGCTGGTCAGGCGTAGCTCGGTGAGGAAGAGGTGGGCGGCGGAGGTCAAGGTGACGTGGCGGTGCCAGCCGGTCCAGGAGCGGCCTTCGAAGTGTGTGAGGCCAAGACCGGTCTTGAGTTCGCGGTAGTCGTGTTCGATCCGCCAGCGGATCTTCGCCAAGCGGACGAGGGTCTTGATGGGAGTGTCGGCGGGCAGGGTGGACAGCCAGTAGCCGGTGGGCTCGGGCTCGCCGGGGGGCCATTCGGCTAGCAGCCAGCACTCGGGCAGGCTGCCGTCAGCGGCTCGGGGGATGTCGCGGTTGGCGGGCCGGACCCGGATCGCGGTGAAACGGGACCGCATCTTCGCGGTGGGGTTTCCCTTGGTCTTCTTGCTGCCCTGGCGCCAGGTCACCCGTCGAAGGCTCGTGCGGCCGGCGGCCAGTACCAGGTCGCGCAGGTTGGACGCGGCGTGAATGTAGCGGGGCCGTGGCGGGCGGCCTCGCCCGCCGTAGGAGGGTGTCTGTGGTGCCGCCTCGCCGGGGTAGGCGCTGGTGGTGCCCTTGACCGCCATCACATAGGCGAGTCCGCGTTCGGTCAGGCCGAGCCGGAAGGTGGTGTTGTCCCCGTAGCCGGCATCGCCGACGACCAGCGGCGGCGTATGCCCCCATTCGGCCAGCTCATCGAGCATGCCGAGCGCAAGCCGCCACTTGGGCAGGTGCCGTACCCGCCCAGGGATCCCGCAGCGTTTGCGCCGCACGGCGATCAGCCCTGCCGCGTCCTCATCGTCGGCCAGCGCCTCGTCCCAACGCTCGGGCATGAACAACCGCCAGTCCAGCGGCGCCGAGCACACGTCGGTGACCGCGTGCACGCTGACCGCGATCTGGCAGTTGGTCACCTTGCCCGCCGTCCCGGTGTACTGCCGGGCCACACACGGCGAGGCGTCCCCGTCCTTCACATGGCCGGTGTCATCCAGCACCCACGCCTCCGGCGCCACCACCCGCAGCGACCGGGCCGCCAACCTCCGCCGCACCGCCGCGTAGTCCCACGTCGAAGACGTGATGAACTGCTGCAACCGCTGATGATCGACCCCCAGCCGCTCCGCCATCGGCTGCATCGACTTACGCCGCCCGTCCAACATCAGACCCCGCAGATACAACCCACCATTCAGACGCTGCTCACGCCGGGCGAACGGCGCGAAAATCTCACCCGCGAAGTCCTCAAGACGGCCACGAACAGCAGCCAACTCAGCCGGAGTCACACGAAGATCATCTCACGAATAATCCCGAACTAACAAAGTCCTACTAGATGGTTGATGGGTTATCGCTGAATCGGGTGTGGACATGGCGAAGGGCGCCCGTGGTCGGTGTGTGACGACCGACCTGGACGCCCTTCTGACCGAACTGGGCCGGCCCGGATGGTTCCGGCCTGGCTGCGTCGATCTAGGCCCTGAGGGGCCCTACGTCGTTCAGCTGTGGTGCGTCATGGTCACGGTCTTCGGGGCCTTGCCGGGAACGTTGTGGCACACGTGGTGCTTCGCGGCACCGGTGAAGCCGTACACGCTCCGGAGGCAGGCCCCGAGCGCGAGCTGGCCATAGTAGTTCGGGTGCAGGGACTCCTGCTGGGTGCCCTGGCTGCCCATGGCGACGAGGAAGCGTGCCCACTCGGCGACGTCGCCGGTCACTGGGGTCTTCAGCGAGTTGGCGCTGACGGCCTGCCGCGCGGCCTTCGCGCATACCTCGTGGCCCTGAAACAGATTGCGCAGGTCGAGGAAGTCCAGGCCGTTGTGATTCGCGACCGCGTGCAGCATCAAGGAGATCTCCGATACGAGGGTGCCGCGGGCCCAGGTGGAGTCGTCGTCGTAGACCGGGCAGCCGCCCTGGCCGGCGCGCCCCGCGTACGTCTCGGGGTAGGCGTTCTCGGTGCCGCGCGGAATGGGCGACGGGTAGGACTGGAGGACGAACCGGTACGAGCCCGCCGGGTGGCCGGCGGCGTTCATGACGGCGCGGATCTCGGCGACGGCCTTCTCGATTTTCGGGGCGCTCTGCGTCAGGCGCGTCTTGATGAGGGGCTGCTCGGTCGCGTGGCAGTGCCGGTAGGCGAGGAAGCCCTTGACACAGTCCTTGATGACGTCGGAGAAGCCTAGGTCGTTGCCTCCGATGGACAGGACGACAAGCTTCACGTCGTTCTTCCGTGCGATGTCGGCCAGCTGGTCGGCCTGAGGTTTCTCCCCCTTGAACGCCACGCCGCCGTGGGCGGCCCGGATGACGTTGGCCGTGGTCGCGCCGGAGCACGCCAGGTTGATCCGGTGGTCCACCGCGATCCCGGAGTTCTGGATCTCGGCCGAGTCGGAGCGGTCGCAGCCGTCGGCGGAGGATCCGTACACGCGCGCGGCGTCGTGGTAGCACCACGAACCGCTCGCGTTGCAGTCGTAGGCGCCGCGGTCGGTCCCCCAGCGGTCGCCGAGGAGGTTGAGCGGCACGGCGTTCCCCTGCCAGCGGCCCGCCTCACCGGAGATGAAACTGTCCCCGAGAGAGACGGCCGCGGTCGGCGCGCGGTGTCCGCTCGCCGTCGCCGACGGCCCGCCGGCGACCGCGCCGGTCAGGGCCAATGCCGGCAAGCACCACCGTACGGCCCGCCCGGTCGTTACGAAGGCATGCATCATCGCAGTCCTCACCCCGTGTGTGTCGGTCCGGCGAATCCGGAAGCGACAGCATGCCCACGCCGGACCCGGCCCGGGGTTCTCTGACACGCAAGCCGGATTAACGGTGGGCCCAGGATTCGGGAAAGCGGTTGGTCCCACCAGGCGCGTACGGCGCGGGGCGACCGGAGGCGTACGACGGTGACGCGGGTCCTCGCCTGGGTGGCCAGGTGGGGCGGGAGGTCGGTGGCGTATTAGCGAATCACGACACACCCTCACCCAGCGGACTTCGAAACAGGCCTTAGCGAGCGGGGCGTACCTGGATCATTCCGTTCTCGCGTACGCGGGTCTCGAAGGCCGGCTGGCGGCCTGTCGCAGGGCCGTGGACGACCGTGCCGTCGCTGACGCGGAACGTGCTGCTGTGCCAGGGGCAGACCACGCAGATCTCGTCGTCGACCTGGATCATGCGGCCCTGGTGGAGCGGCCCGTCGAGGTGGGAGCAGCGGTCGGCCAGTACGTACACCTGGCCGGCGTGGCGGAGCACGAAAAGGCTGATGTAGCCCAGGTTGCGGTGGACCGGCCAGCCTTCGGGCAGCTCGTCGATCGAGCAGAGGTTGTGCCAGCCCAGCGGGCCCAGGTGCGTGATGGACTCGGCGTGGCTGGGGCCGGCGGCGAGGCGGAACGCCAGGTGGCCGCCGAGGTAGGCGCCACCGAACAGTGCGGTGAGGCCGGCGAACCCGAGGGCCTTGCCGTAGCCGAGGTGGCCGCGGAGCCGGGCGAATAGCGAGGCCGCGAAGAGACCCGTCGCGGTGGTCGTGGCGATGGAGTGCACGAGGCCGACGCGCTGCTGCTCGATGTGGAGCGATGACCAGTCGGCCGCGCCGGTGAGCGCCACCGGCACCGCTCCGGCCAGGCCGGTGGCGATGAGGATCTGCGCGGCGCGCTGGGTCTCCGGCAGGAGGTCGAGCACGCCGGCCGCCACCCAGCAGCCGACGGGGATGTCGGTGAGCGGCGGATGCGCGGGATGGCCGATGCTGACGCCGTGCAGGGTGTCCTTGAGATGTCCGGGCGGGAGCACTCGCAGGACGACGTTGCTGAGGCCGCGGGCGGCGCGGTCGAGGAAGCGGGCGTGTTCCAGATCCTGGGCGACCTTCAGGGGGCGAGGGACGACGAGGGACCGAGAGATCCTGCGTACCCGTTGCCGGTTCACCGCTCCTCCTCGGGTGGCCTGCTTCGGACACTAGCCTGCCCGCCGAGACCTTCCCAACACTGGGTGGGAACCCCTCTGCCGCCGAACGGCGAATCCGGCACCCCCTCCTGCCTGGGGACACCGGATTCGAAAAGGTCATTTCTCGGCGATCATCTCCTGCACCGCGGAAGACCGGCGAGCCGGCCGACAGGCGGTTCCAGGCGGCCGTACGTGCGGCGCCGCCACGAGTGAGCATCGGCTTGAGCGCCGCCGACATCAGCGGGCGTCCGCCGATCGCGGACACGATGATCGACAGCGCGACCACGCTGCTGGTGACCGAGTCCTTGGCGATTATCAGGCGCGGGTCGCCGGTCAGATCCGTACCTCCCCGGCCTGCCGGTACGGATGTCACGGCACCGTCAGGGTGATTTGCGCGCCGTGCCGATGATGCGCGGGGCCACCGGGGAGAACCGCGCCGACGTCGGGAAGCGGAACCCCCGGCAGGACTCGACGTGGAAGATGTACTCGATGTGGGCGAGGGTGTCGCGGGTGACACGGCACCCGCCCATCAGCCGAGGCCAGACGAGGTCGGCCGCCCGCTGCGTCGCCGCGAACGCCGTGTCCCGGCTGCGTACGTGCTCGTAGAAGCGGAACTGCCCGCCCGGCCGCAGTACCCGGTGGAACTCCCGCAGCGCCTCCCGCGGGTCCGGCACCGAGCACAGGAGACCGGACACCGCGACGGCGTCGACCGAGGCGTCGTCGGCCGGGATCGCCCCCGCAGTGCCGTCCACGACGCGTACCGGCACCGGAGCCGCGGCTGCGGCCTCGGAGGCGCGTTCACGGAGGAACGGTTCGGGTTCGACGGCGACGACCTCGGACACCCCGGCCGGATACTGCGCGAAGTTCAGGCCCTTGCCGGGCCCCACCTCGATCACGCGGCCGGTGAGGCCCGCAAGCAGCTCACGCCGGAGCTCACGGTTGCCCCGCTCTTCGTTACGAGCGGCGAACCTGTTGTGCCAGCGAGCGAAGAACGGATTGTCGACTGGTGCCATGAACGCCTGCCTACCAGACGTTCCGGCGGAGAGATGGCCGGTGAGAGCGCGTCCCGCGAATCCGTACCGAAGTCGTAGGGACGGAACGGGGGAAGCCGCGCATCTCAGGATCGGCGGGCGCGTTCCAGGTAGGCCACCAGCCCGGACATGTCCTCGGCGGACCATGGCAGTGCCTGGGCGAGGTCGGTGCCGTGGTCCTGCCACATCCGCCGTGCACGGTCCTCGGTGTCGCCGTCTCCGGAGTGGAACATCGCGCCGATCTCGTCCCATCGGCGCACGAGGTCCCGCACCTCGGGATCCTCGACCGGCGTGCCGGCGCGCACGTGGCCCAGCAGCTGTTCCACCAGCTCGGACCAGCGGGACTTGGCCGCCTCGATCGCCTCGGGCCCGAGCTCGGCACGGCGTGCCGCAAGCCGCTCCCGCTGTTCCGGCGTGAAGGAGGTCTCGAACACTGACATCAACTCCAAGGTCGTCATGAACTGGTCTGGTTCTGGCATCTCGCCTGTTTCGAGCCGTCGCAGCAGCTCGTGAACCCGATCCCGGACCCGGCCGATCTGTTCGGCCTGCCCGTCGAGTTCGCGAAGCTGGGCCGCGAGCAGCCCGCGCATCGCGAGCGGGTCGTCGTCCGCGAGCACTCCGGCGATTTCCTCCAGGGAGAGCCCGAGGCCGCGCAGCGCGCGCAGCCGGTACAGCCGTCGCACGTCGGCGGCGGTGTAGCGGCGGTGGCCGTACGCGGTGCGTTCGCTCGCCCGCAGCAGGCCGATCTCGTCGTAGTGACGAAGGGCCCGCACGGTCGACCCGGTCGCCCCGGCCAGCTCCCCGATGCTCCAGCGCCGTTCGGCGTCTTTCCCGATCACGCGGCCAACGCTAGGACCTGCCGTGGCGGCCGGTTCAAGACAGGAGTTCGGAAAAGAGAGGGGCGGTCCCTGGGAGAGGGACCGCCCCGATGAGGGAAGGGGAGTCAACCGCCGTTGACGCCGAGCCCCTTCGCCACGTTGTCTCCGAGGTCCTTGGAGACGTTGCGCCAGTACTCCACGACGCGCGCCTTCATCTCCGGCGTCACCTCGGGCCGCGAGGCGTGGCCCACGATGTTGCCGGCGAGGTTGGCGCGCTCGGTGCCGGACAGGACGTTGTCGTACAGTGCGCGCGGCTGGCCGTAGTCGTCGTCTTCGGAGTGCAGTGTGTACGCGTGGCGGACGAGTTCGCCGGTCACGCCGTAGCTCTCGCCGTCGTACAGCGACGGGTCGGCCTGCGGGCCGCCGACGGTGTTCGGCGCGTACACCGGGTCGCCGTAGTTCTCGTACCGCATGGCGCCGTCCTTGTTGTAGGAGTGGACGGGCACCTTCGGCCGGTTGACCGGGAGCTGGAGGTAGTTCGGGCCGATCCGGTACCGGTGCGTGTCCGGGTAGGAGAACAGCCGTCCCTGGAGCATCTTGTCGGGGCTCGGGGCGATGCCGGGCACCATGTTCGCGGGCTCGAACGCGGCCTGCTCGATCTGGGCGAAGTAGTCGTCCGGGTTGCGGTTCAGCGTGAACCGGCCGATGTCGATCGGCGGGTAGTCGCCATGCGGCCAGACCTTCGTCAGGTCGAACGGGTTGAACCGGTAGCCCGCGGCGTCCTCGAACGGCATGACCTGGACCTGCACGGTCCACGACGGGTGCTCGCCCGCGACGATGGAGGTGCTCAGGTCACGGATGTGGAAGTCGCGGTCGAGCGCGGTGTGCTCGGCGGCCTCGGCGTCGGTGAAGTTCTTGATGCCCTGGTCGGTCTTGAAGTGGTACTTGACCCAGAACTTCTCACCGGCGGCGTTGACCCACATGAAGGTGTGGCTGCCGTAGCCGTTCATGTGACGCCAGGAGTACGGCGTGCCGCGATCCGACATCAGGAACGTGACCTGGTGCGCCGACTCGGTGCGCAGCGTCCAGAAGTCCCACTGCATGTTGTGGTCGTGCAGGTGGTTGTCCGAACGGCGCTTCTGGCTGTGGATGAAGTCCGAGAACTTCTGCGGGTCGCGGATGAAGAAGACCGGGGTGTTGTTGCCGACCAGGTCGTAGTTGCCGTCTTCGGTGTAGAACTTCAGCGCGAACCCGCGCGGGTCGCGCACGGTGTCGGGGAAGCCGAGCTCGCCGGCGACCGACGAGAACCGCAGCAGCAGGTCGGTGCGCGCGCCCTTCTGGAAGAGCTTCGCCTTGGTGAACTGGCCGACGTCCTCGGTGATCTCCATGAAGCCGAAGGCGCCACCGCCCTTGGCGTGGACGACGCGCTCGGGCACGCGCTCCCGGTTGAACTGCGCCATCTTCTGGATCAGATAGTGGTCCTGAAGCAGCAGCGGTCCGTTCGGCCCAACGGACAGCGAGTCGTGGTCACTGGGCGCGGAGATGCCGGCGTCCGTGGTCGTGATGGGCCTTTCCGTCATGCGCGTTTCCCCCTTATGCCCCCTGACGGCAGTCAGGGCAGTAGCCCCAGAAGGTGACGTCGGCCTCGTCGACCAGGTAGCCGGCGTCATTGGCGGGCTCTAGGCAGGGTGCCTCACCGAGCGCGCAGTCCACGTCGGTGACACGCCCGCACTCTCGGCAAACGAGGTGATGATGGTTGTCGCCGACCCGTCCTTCGAAGCGAGCCGGGCTCCCCGCGGGTTCGAGCCGGCGTACTAGGCCCGCCGCGGTGAACGCGTGCAAAGCCTCGTAGACCGCCTGAAACGACACATGGCCGAGCCGGTCGCGGACCCGAGTGGTGACCGTCTCGACGTCGAGGTGGTCGCCCGTCCGTACGGCCTCCAGGATCGCCAGCCGGGCGGCCGTCACCCGGAGTCCGGCCGAACGCAGCTCGGTGGCCGCGGTCTTCGTGTCTCCCATAGGACTCACCGTACAAGCCTTAAGCTGAATGATTCAAGAGAACGAGTATGTCAGTTTTTGTCGTACAAAGCGGCAATGAGCTGGGAAATCTCCGCTTCGGTGTTGTAGTAGTGCACCGAGGCGCGCACCCGTGCCGGCGGCATGGCGCCCTCGTCGTAGCGGAAGATGTGTTCGGTGATACTAACGTTGATCTTGCGCGCGGCAAGTGAAGCCGCGATATCCGCGGACGCGCGATCGTCGTGGGTGAACGTCACGATCCCCGACCGCCGCGCGCCCCGGTCGCGGACCCTGATCCCGGGCACCTCGGCCAGCCGCGTACGCAGCAGCGCGCCGAGCTCCAGCACCCGTTGTTCGATCACGTCCGTGCCGATGCCGAGCGCGTACTCCGCCGCGGCGGCCAGGCCGAGCTGGCACGCGACCGAGCGTTCGAAGCACTCGAACCGCCGGGCGTCGGCGCGCAGCTCGTAGGAGTCCGGGCCGGTCAGCGAGGCGGCACGGTTGTCGAGGAAGGCCGGGGACAGCCGGTCGAGCGCCGACCGCCGTACGTAGAGGAAGCCGGTGCCGCGCGGGCCGCGCAGGAACTTGCGCCCGGCCGCCGACAGCAGGTCACAGCCGATCTCCTCGACGTCGACCGCGATCTGCCCGACGGACTGGCACGCGTCGAGGAGGTAGAGGACCCCGGCGGCACGCGTCAGCCGCCCGACCCCGGCGGCCGGGTTGACCAGGCCGTCGTGCGTGGGGATGTGGTTGATCGCCACCAGGCGCACATCGTCGTCGAGCGCCGCGGCCAGCGCGTCGAGGGAGATCTGCCCGTGCTCGTCGTCGGGCACGACCTCGACCCGCACTCCCCGCTCGTGCGCGACGTGCAGGAACGCGATCGCGTTGCTGGAGTACTCACTCGTCGAGGTGAGGATGCGGTCGCCGGGCCGGAACGGTATCCCGTAGAACGCCATGTCCCAGGCGCGCGTGGCGCTGTCGGTGACCGCGATCTCGTCCTCACCGGCCCCGATGAGGCGTGCCAGCGTGGCGTAGGAGGCATCGAGCCGATCCATGCACGAGACGGCGGCCTCGTAGCCGCCGTCCAAGGCCTCCGCGTCCAGATGGCCGCGTACGGAGTCCAGGACGGGCCGGGGCTGCAGGGCCGCTCCAGCGTTGTTGAAGTGGACGACGTTCGCGCATCCGGGGGTTTCGGCACGCAAGCGCGTGATGTCCAGCACGTGATTTCCTCTCGGCCGATCGGGCGTCCTCGGCTGAAACCTACGTCCCCCAACACGGGCGTCAAGGCCCTGAGCATGGCATTCTTGAGCGATCAGAGGGTGGTGATCGCGATGCGGCGAGCGTTCGTGCAGACCCTGATGGCCGGATTGGCGATGGCAGCGCCGACGTCGGCGTGCGGCGGCGGCGACACCAGCGACGCGAAGACTCCGCCGCTGCGAATGATCTCGCCCGACGCCGGCCACGGCTACGGGAAGCCCGCGGTCAAGGAACCCATCACGATCGCGTTCGCCGGCGACACGCACTTCTACGCCCAGCTCGCCGCGCGCCTCGGCAACCCGCGTACGGCGCTCGGGCCGACCATCCCCGAGCTGACGCGCGCCGACTTCACCATGGTCAACCTGGAGACGGCCATCACGACGCGCGGCACCAAGGAGCCGAAGGAGTTCAACTTCCGCGCCCCGCCGAGCGTGTTCACCGCGCTCAAGGCCGCCGGCATCGACGTCGTCTCCATGGCCAACAACCACGGGGTCGACTTCGGCCAGGTCGGCCTGCGCGACTCCCTCGCCGCGATCCGCCGCTCCGGCTACCCGGTCGTCGGCATCGGGAAGAACGCCGCCGAGGCGTACCAGCCGTACTACGCCACGGTGAAGGGGACGAAGCTGGCGGTGATCGGCGCGACGCAGGTCCTGGACGACAACCTGATCGCCGGCTGGACGGCCACCGGCTCCCAGGCCGGGCTCGCCTCGGCCAAGAACGCCCCGCGCCTGCTCCGCGAGGTCCGCAAGGCGCGCAAGAACGCCGACGCCGTCATCGTTTACCTGCACTGGGGCCAGGAGATGCGGGAGTGCCCGCTGCCGCGCCAGCAGGTGCTCGCGGCCCAGCTCGTCAAGGCCGGCGCCGACGTGATCGTCGGAGGCCACGCCCACGTCCCGCTCGGCGGCGGCTACCTGCGCGGTCGTTACGTCGACTACGGCATGGGCAACTTCTTCTTCTACGCCGCCTCGGGCCGTACCGCCGCGTCCGGCATCCTCGAGCTCACGCTCCAGGGACGCAAGGTCCTGAACGCGCGGTGGAAGCCCGCGACCATCTCCGGCGGCGTCCCCCGCCTGCTCACGGGCCTGTCGCGGCAGCAGGCCCTGACCAAGTGGAACTCCCTGCGCGCCTGCACCGGCCTCAAGTCGACCGCCTGATCAGGTCGCGGTACCAGCGGTACGACGTGCGCGGAGTGCGCCGCTGGGTCTCGTAGTCGACGTGCACGAGGCCGAACCTCGGGTGGTAGCCCTCGGCCCACTCGAAGTTGTCCATCAGTGACCACACGTAGTAGCCGCGGACGTCCACGCCGTCGTCCACGGCCGCGCGCACGGCGTCGACGTGGCCCGTCAGGTAGTCGACCCGATGCGTGTCGTCGAGAGCCTCGTCGTAGGAGCAGCCGCTCTCGGTGATGTGGATAGGCGGCAGCGCCGTGCCGTACCGCTCGCGCAGGCCGAGCAGAAGCCGGTGCAGCGCGTCGGGGACGACGGGCCACCCCATGCCGGTCACCGGGTATCCGGTGACGTCCCGCAGGGCGAACGGCAGCGGCTCGTCCTCGGCGGGCGCCGCGACGCCGGTGGGGTTGTAGTAGTTGACGCCCAGGACGTCGATGGGCGCGGAGATCACGTCGAGGTCCCCGTCGCGTACGTGCGGGGCCGGCACGCCGAGCTCGGGGTAGCGGCCCAGCAGGATCGGGTCGGTGAACTGGTTGTTCAGCAGGTCGTCGAAGGCCACGGCCGCCGCGACGTCCTCGGGCCGGTCGCTCGCCGGCCACGCGGGCGTGTAGTGGTTGGCGATCGCGATCTTCCGCGCGCCGGCCGCGCGCAGCGCCGTGACCGCGAGGCCGTGGCCGAGCAGCTGGTGGTGGGCGACCGGCAGCGCGTCGAGCAGCAGCGCCTTGCCGGGCGCGTGCATGCCGAACGCGTAGCCGTACGCCATGACGACCATCGGCTCGTTGAGGGTTATCCACAGGTCGACGCGGTCCGCGAGACGCTCCGCCACGGCCGCGGCGTACTCCGCGAAGCGGTACGCGGTGTCGCGGTTCAGCCAGCCGCCGGCGTCCTCCAGCGGCTGCGGCAGGTCCCAGTGGTACAGCGTCGGCACGGCGGCGACGCCGCGCTCGGCCAGCCCGTCGACGAGACGGTCGTAGAAGTCCAGGCCACGCGCGTTGACCGCGCCGCCACCGTCCGGGCGTACGCGGGGCCACGCGATGGAGAAGCGGTACGCCGTCGCGCCCAGGTCCGCGATGAGATCGAGGTCCTCGGGCCAACGGTGGTAGTGGTCGCAGGCGACGTCGCCGGTGTGGCCGTCGCGGACCCTGCCGGGCTCGCGGCAGAAGGTGTCCCAGATCGAGTCGCCGCGGCCGTCTTCGCTGGTCGCGCCCTCGATCTGGTACGAAGCGGTGGAAACGCCCCATTGGAAGCCGGAAGGGAACAACGCAGGCTCCTAACGGAATGGGCAGGATTCGGATCCTAAGGGGCCACAGAGGCGCGGAAAAGGCATGATTGGAACGTGACGACGGATACCTCGCCGCTGCGCCGAAAACCCGCCCAGCGGCGGAGCGCCGCGCGCGTGCAGCGAATGCTGGATGCCTGCGCGGCCATCCTCGATGAGTCCGGGTACGACGGGCTGTCGACGACCAAGGTCGCGCAGCGCGCGGATGTCGCGATCGGCTCGGTCTACCAGTTCTTCCCGGACAAGAAAGCGGTCGTGCAGGAGCTCGCCCTGCGCAACCTGGAGCTGTTCGGCGAGCGGGTCTCCGGCGCTTTCGCCGCGGGCGAGTTCGCGCGCTGGTACGACGCGGTCGTCTCGGTGCTGGAGATCTTCGTCGACATGCACCGCTCCGTTCCCGGCTTCCGCGTGCTGCGGTTCGGTGACATCGCCGACCTCAACCTCCTCGACGGCAGCGAGGAGAACAACGCGGTCGTCGCCGACCGCCTGCGCGCGATGCTCATCGAGGCGTTCGACATGCCTGACACACCGGCTCTCGCCCGCGCTCTCGCGGTGGCGGTCGAGGCCGGCGACGCCGTGATCAAGCTGGCGTTCCGCGACTGCCCGACGGGTGATCTGGACCTGCTCACCGAGGCCGAACGGCTGATCGGCGGATACCTGGAGCTGCAGTTCGGCCCCCGGTGAGCGGTGTCAGCGGCGTACGAGCCGCCAGGCGCCGGCGACGAGCGCGACGTCGCGGACCAGCCGGCCAGGGACGAGATCGCCGAGTACCGCCGGGCGTGCCACTGCTGCCTGGGTGTTGGACACGTGAAAGGCCTCCTTAGCGACGGATTCGGCTGACTGTCGCTTTCGGAGCGTGTGCGGCGTACGAGGGCAACGTCACAAAGTTTCGCTCACCGCTTTGTCGCGTGCCCTCGATCCGCGGCGTGGGTGGCGGGTGACCGCAGCTCGTACGCCGGGCGCATGTGCAGGGCCACCGCGCAGGCCGCCCAGACCATCACCCATAGCAGCGTGACCGAGACGCATCGGCGCAGGAGCGGATGGGACCTACGGCGCGCCGGCTTCGGCGGAGGCGGCCAGTCCGGTCCGTAGTCCATGAACGGGGTCATCGTGCCCACCCCGCGACGGCCCATCGGTCTGACCCTCATCGCCTGCCCCCAGGTCGAATGATCGCACTGGTTGGACGTCTCGGCGAGCGGTCCGGATTACCGGACGTCTCAGAGCCAGCCCTGACGCTGCGCCGCGCGTACGGCCTCGATCCGGTTGCGGGCCGCGGTTTTGCGGATCGCCGAGGACAGGTAGTTGCGCACCGTCCCCTCGGACAGGTGCAGGGTGCGGGCCACGTCGGCGATCGTGGACCCGTCGGCCGCCGCGGCGAGCACGCCGCGTTCGCGGGGCGAGAGCGGGTTGGGGCCGGCACTCAGCGCGGCCGCCGCGAGGTCCGGGTCGATCACGCGTTCACCGGCGAGGACGCGCCGGATCGCCGAGGCGAGCTCGCGCGCCGGGCTGTCCTTCACGAGGAATGCCGATGCGCCCGCCTCCATCGCGCGGCGCAGGTAGCCGGGGCGGCCGAAGGTCGTGAGGATGACGACGCGGCAGTCCGGCTGGGCCCGTTTCAGCGCCGCGGCGGTCTCGATGCCGTCCTTGCCGGGCATCTCGATGTCGAGCAGCGCGACGTCGGGAAGAGTGGCAGCGGCGACCTTGAGGGCCTCGTCGCCGTCGGCGGCCTCGCCGACGACCTCGATGTCGTCCTCCAGGCCGAGGAGGGTGGCGAGCGCGCCGCGTACCATGCCCTGGTCCTCGGCGAGGATCACCCGGATCACCGTGTCAGGCATGGGCCGCGTCGCTCGTGGTCACGGGAGGAGCGTTGAGCGGCGCGTCCACGGCCAGCCGGAACCCGCCGTGCGGGCCGGGACCGGCCTCCACGGTGCCACCGGACAGGGCGACGCGCTCGCCGAGCCCGTTCAGGCCGTTCCCGTGGCCCTCCGTGACCTTCCCGACGCCGTCGTCGGTGATCTCCAGGATCGCCGAGCCGGACATGCGCCGGACGGTGATCGTGGCCGTACGGGCGCGCGCGTGCCGGACGACGTTCGTGACGCCCTCGCGCACCGCCCAGCCGAACAGGCCGTCGAGCCGGTCGGGCAGCGGGGTGCCCGAGGTCGTGATGGTGAGGTCGACGCCCGCGGCGTCCAGCACCCCGCGGGCATTGTCGAGCTCGTCGGTCAGGCTGCGCTGCCGGTACCCCGACACCGCCTCGCGTACGTCCGTGAGCGCCTGCCGCGCGACCGTCCCGATGTCCTTGACCTCGCTGAGGCTCTTTTCCGGGTCGCGGTCGGCGAGGCGGGAGGCCACCTCGGACTTCAGCACGATCAGTGAGAGCGTGTGGCCCAGCAGGTCGTGCAGGTCGCGCGAGATGCGCAGCCGCTCCTCGTTGGCGGCGAGCCGGGCGACCTCGCCGCGGGCCTCGTGCAGCTGGATGACGAGGAGCCGGCTGGTGCGGAAGCCCAGGATCAGCATGCCGACCGTGATCGTCTCGAACGTCAGCAGCGCCGCCGTGAAGCTCGGGCTGCCGTCGACGAGGTTCACGACCAGGCTCAGCCCGGCCGCGACCAGGACGCCGCGCCCCGCCCATGCGGGCGGCAGGGTCATCGCGTAGGAGACGCCCAGGTAGATCGGGAGCCCGCCCCAGTCATCCCCGAGAGCCGCCGGGTAGATGATCGTCATCGCGGTGCAGACGCCGAGCAGGATCCACGTGGCGCGGGTGGTCTCGCTGTTCCACGGGTTGTTGGCGATCACCAGGCCGATGAAGGTGCCCGCGAAGGCGGCCAGGGCCACCACCCCCACGACGGCCTGGGCAGTCGAGTGGCCGTGCCCGAACATCCGGCCCAGCGGCCAGATGAGCAGGTACACCAGCCCGAGGCAGACCCAGAGAATCCGCCGCCACCGCGACGCCGAGGCGGCGGTCGCGGTGTCGGGGGACATGAACAGGCTCATCAGGACCGAACGGTAGCGCGTCGGAACGCGACGATGGCGAGCGAGCCCAGGACGACCGTCCAAACGCCGAGGACCAGGATGTCCGAGGCGGGCGGCGCGTGACCGGCGACGACGCTCCAGCCGAGGTCCGCGAAGCGGTTCGAGGGCGTCCAGTGGGCGATGTGCCGCATGGTCTTCGGCAGGACCGAGACCGACATCCACAGGCCGCCGAGGATCGACAGGCCGAAGTAGCACGCCACCGTGATGGGCTGGGCGGCGTCCGCGCCGACGAGCGAGCCGATCAGGGTGCCGAGCGCTGCGAACGGCAGGGTGCCGACCCACATCAGGCCCACCATCGCGGCCCACCGGCCGGGCGACAGGTGCACGTGCTGGGTCACGAAGGCGGTGAGCCCGACCAGGACGATCGCCGGCAGCGCCAGGCACATCGACGCGATGATCTTGGTCGTGATGACGGTCCAGGCGCGCAGCGGGGTGACCTGAAGCTGCCGCAGCCAGCCGCTCTGCCGTTCGGCGGCGAGCCGCGCGCCCGTGGTCGTCAGCGCGGCGCCGATCGCGCCGAAGGAGGACATCGAGATCAGCAGGTACGTCTTGGCGTCCAGGCCGGTGTCGGTGTCGACCCCGCTGTTCTTGGCGAGGATGTTGGACCACAGGAGGTAGAAGAAGACCGGAACGGCCACGGTGAAGGTGACGAACCGCCGGTCGCGGAACATCCGCCGGATCTCCAGGGCGATGTAGGCAGGCAACGTGCGTCCTTTCAGGTCAGTTGTCGCCGGTGAGCGACACGAAGGCGTCTTCGAGGCCGGCGCCCTTGACCTCCAGGTCGCGGACGGTCATGCCGGTGGCGTACAGCGCCCGCACGGTCGCGTCGGGGTCGGAGGAGCGGAGCCGCGCGGTCGCGCCGTGCACCTCGACCGCGGTGACGCCGGGGAGGACGTCGAGCCCGGACGCGGGCTGCTCGCCGATCGTGAAGCTGACGGTGCTGCCGCCCGCGGAGGCCTTGATCTCTCCGGGGGTGCCGTCGGCGACGATCCGGCCGTGGGCCACCACGATGACCCGGTCGGCGCTCTGGTCCGCCTCTTCCATGTAGTGCGTGGCGAATAGAAGCGTGCGGCCGCCCTCGGCGTACGCCCGCATGCTCTTCCAGAAGGCGCGGCGCGACTCGACGTCCATCGCGGAGGTCGGTTCGTCGAGCACGAGGAGCCGCGGAGCGCCGGCGATCGCGATCGCGAACCGGACGCGCTGCGCCTGTCCGCCGGAGAGCTGGTCGGCGCGGCGCTTGGCCAGGTCGGTGAGGTTCGCCAGAGCGAGGATCTCATCGAGCGGCATGGGGTCGGGGTAGAGGCCGCGGACGAAGCTCACGACCTCACCTACGGTCAGCCCGGGGACGAGCGCGCCGTCCTGCAGCATCGCGCCGATCAGGCCGGCCTTCACGGCGGCGTCCGGAGAGTCGCCGAAGACCCGCACCTCGCCCGCCGAGGGCCGTACGAGACCGAGCAGCATCCCGACGGAGGTGGACTTGCCGGCGCCGTTGGGGCCGAGGAGGGCGACGGTCTGCCCGGCGCCGATCTCGAGGTCCATTTCCTCGACGGCGCGTACGTCGCCGTAGGTCTTCGACACGCCCGTGAAGCTGATCGCGTTCATGGGGACAACGCTAGGTTTGCGCAGGCCGGAGGCGTAGTGTGCCCGATCCTGCGTTCGTGATGACATTAGTCACCACCGAACTGGTGACGTTCGTCGAAGGCCTCACTCCGAGGGGCGCGGCCGTACGAGTCCCTTGTCGTAGGCGATGATCACCAGCTGGACGCGGTCGCGCGCCTGGAGCTTGGTCATGATGCGGTGGACGTACGTCTTGGCGGTGGCGGGGCTGAGGTGCAGCGCGGTGGCGATCTCCTCGTTGGTCAGCCCCGCGGCGATCTGGAGCAGCACCTCGCGTTCGCGCTCGCTCAGGACGTCGAGCTCCGCCGAGGTCTCGACGGGAGCGGGCTGGGCGGCGAACTCCTTGATCACCCGGCGGGTGAGGCCGCGGCCGAGGAGCCCCTCTCCCGACGCGACGACCCGTATGGCGTCCAGGAGGTCGTCCGGGTCGGCGTCCTTCAGCATGAACCCGCCGGCCCCGGCGCGCAGCGCGCCGAAGATGTACTCGTCGTGCTCGAACGTCGTCAGGATCAGCACGTGCGCGCCGGAGAGCATCGGGTCGTCGGTGATGCGGCGTGTGGCCTCGATGCCGTCCATGCCGGGCATCCGGATGTCCATCAGCACCACATCCGGGGACGTTCGCCGCGCCGCCTCGATGGCGGTCTTCCCATCGGCGGCTTCGGCGACGACGTGCATGTCGGCCGTCGAGTCGACGAGAAGCCGGAAACCGGCGCGTACGGTGGTCTGGTCGTCGGCCAGAAGGACGCGGATCGTCATGGCTCGTACTCCTTCAGGGGCAGCCGCGCGTGCACGCGGAAACCGCCGGTGGGCAGGGCCGTGGCGTCGAGACGCCCGCCGGTGGCGGCGGCGCGTTCGCGCATGCCCTGCAGCCCGATGCCGGGCTCTCCTCGTAGATCGGCGGGCGCGCCGTCGTTGGTGACCGCGACGTCGACGCTCTCGGGCGTGAATGTCACGGTGACCGCCACGCGGGTGACCTCCTTGGCGTGCCGTACGACGTTGGTCAGGCTCTCTTGGACGATCCGGTACACCGTGAACCCGACGATCGCCGGCATGTCCGGCCGGTCGCCGTACTCCAGGAGCGTCACGGGCAGGCCGCCCAGCCGGGCGTCGTCGACCAGGCCCGGCAGGTCGTCGAGGCCGTGACCGGGCTCCGTCAGGGGTTCGCCGCCGGCGCGCAGCAGGCTCAGCGTGCTGCGGATCTCGCCGAGCGCCGACCCGCTCAGCGCGTTGATCGTGTACAGCGCGTCGCGCGCGGCCTTCGGGTCGCGGCGGGCGAGCCGGGCGCTCACCGATGAGGTCACGTTGATGGACATGAGGGCATGCCCGACGATGTCGTGCAGCTCGCGCGCGATGCGCAGGCGCTCCTCGGCGACGCGGCTGCGCGCCTCCTCCTCACGTTCGCTTTCGGCGCGTTCGGCACGTTCCTCGGCACCGATCAGGTACGTGCGCTGGGTCCGCACCCAGGCGCCGGTCAGGACCGCGAACGGCACCCACCCGAGGTCGGCGATGTTGTGGAAGCTGTAGTTCGGGATGCGCTCGAACACCGCCGCGGCGGTGAAGCCGATGACCAGCGTGGTGATCGCCGCGGCCAGGGCGACGCCGCGCGCGGAGTAGCGGCCGACCGCGTACAGCGCGATCACGTCGGCGGGGGTGACCGGGTAGGTATGGCGGAGGATCACCGCGAGGGCGCCGGACAGGGCGAGGCAGGCGGCGAGAGTGAGGACGGGAAGGCGTTTCTTGCCGAGTAGCGCGCCGGCGTTGAGCGCCGAGAGAAGGATCACGAATGGCGAACCGTGATGGCGCTGGGCGTACGGTATAAACAGGACAAATAGCCCGGCCGACAGGAGGACATCGGCGGGACTGATGGGCCGCCTGGCCCTCAAGAACGCGCCTCCAAAGCCACAGTGTGATCATTGGTCGCGGTCTCCCCGGCCAACCTCAACCCCGCGGCCGATGAGTACCAATAAACAGCAAACTAGCAGGTCAACCGTGGTTGTACGCCCAAGTGTCAACCACGGATGGACGGATTCGCCGAACGTCGCCCGTAACGTGGTTGCTGCGAGACCACCAGACCACTAGGAAGGTCCAGCGCACCGCGATGAATTGGGGGATTCAACGGGGGACGCGGTGCAAGGGGCCGATCCCACGGACCTCGGATCTGTACCCATCCGGGCCGTCGGAAGGTGAGCGTTCGCGGGCGTAGCTTCTTTGGGGGAAGGGGTGACCGCCCGCGAACGCTCCATTTTTTATGCCCGAATGCCTCAGATGTGCGCGAGAACTTCGTAGGTCACTGGAATCACACCCGAGTCAATGCCTCCCACCGCGCGCATCGCGGCGGTCGACAGGTCGAGGCAGCGTCCCGGTTTGAAAGGCCCCCGGTCGTTGATCCGCACGATCACCGAGCGGTCGTTGTGCCGGTTGGTTACACGCACCTTGGAACCCATCGGCAGCGTCCTGTGCGCCGCCGTGAGCGAAGAGGGATCGAACGCCTCGCCGCTCGCTGTCGACTCTGACGTGCCGTAGAACGACGCCTCGCACTCGCCGCGCGCCAGGACCTCGGGCTTCTTGTGCCGCTTCTTCGCGACGACCACCGGCTTTTCCTCCGGAGGCGCGAGCGGCGTACGCACGTCGTCGCGGCTGGGCCGGTCGAGTGCCCGGTCAGAGTCGGCCGGCGCTGGAATCCTGTTCCGCGCAGAGGTCTGCGCTGATGAGGAGCCTGATCCGCCCATCGCCACGACGGTCACGGCGAGCGCGACGATCGCGAGTGCGGCAGTGGATAACAGGCTGATGCGGAGAGTCTTAGGGCGTCGATCATCGCGATGTCGGCCGGAACCACCCACAAAACGTCCTTTGGTAGGGGACAGAACGGCGTGGGGCGAACGGGTCGCCCCACGCACGAGTCCCCGACCATAGGTGGCGTCGGTGAGTGATCGTGGCCAATGCGCTGGTTTTTGTGCGCTACATCACGGCGTGTTTGTCGGCGCGGAGTGATCGTATTACTCCAGGTCGCCGATAAGAGTGATCAATTCAACAGTCATGCCTCGGCGCCGTCGGCGATGGCCGCGTGCACCTCCGCATGGCGTACGGCGAGCTCCTCTTCGTGCTTCTTCCGGTCGATCTCCTCGGCGATGTCCTCGTCCTGCTTCATCAGCACACCGAGGTCGGACTTGGCGGCGTCGAGAACGCCCATGTCCGCGTACGCCTTCTGCACCTTTTCGCCCCATAGGCCGATGTCGCGCACGCACGGGACGATGCGGGTGAACAGCAGCGACCGGTACATCGTCTGGATCGGCGACTTCTCGACGTGCGCCATGCACTCTTCGACCGGCATGCCGAGCGTCTCGAAGATCTCCCGGCCCTTGAAACGGTCGCGCATGAGGTAGCAGCCCTCGACCACGAACTCCTCGCGCTCGGCGCGCTCCTTCGAGGTCAGCTCCGCGTAGTAGTCCTTCAGCGCCAGCCGCCCGAACGCGACGTGCCGGGCCTCGTCCTGCATGACGTACGCCAGGAGCTGCTTGACCAGCGGGTTGGTCGACATGTCGCGGTAGACGCCGAACGCCGCGAGGGCGAGGCCCTCGATGAGCACCTGCATGCCGAGGTAGGGCAGGTCCCAGCGGCTGTCGGACAGAGAGTCCTCCAGGAGCCGGGCGAGGTCCTGGTTGACCGGGTAGTACATCCCGATCTTCTGGTCGATGAACTTGGCGTACAGCTCGACGTGCCGCGCCTCGTCCATCACCTGCGTCGCCGCGTAGAACTTGGAGTCGATGTCGGGCACGGTCTCGACGATCCGCGCGGACACCGTCAGCGCGCCCTGCTCGCCGTGCAGGAACTGGCTGAACAGCCACGATCCCTGGTGGCGGCCCATCTCGTCGCGTTCCTTCTGCGACATCTTGCGCCAGATATCGGAGTCGACGAGCGGGTTGAACTCATCGGGGATGCCGTTGACGTTGTTCTCGTCGACGGGAAGATCCCAGTCGATGCGCTTCTGGGCGTCCCACTGCTTGTCCTTGCCCTTCTGGTAGAGCGACATCAGCCGCTCGCGGCCGTCGTCGTACTCCCAGTTGAAGCGGGCCGCACCGGAGATGGGGACGTCCCAGGTGCCTTCCTGGACAGGGGTCGTGTATCGCTCGCGCATCGTCATGGAGGACCTCCGGGGGGAAACGCACTTTACATATGTTGGTAGCACGTAAAGGGGCGGCCTCGCCAGGGTCACTCTGTGAGGACTTCCGCCAGCCGTTCGGCTCGCCGCGTACGGCTCACGCGCACCTCACGGCCGAACCGCTCGCGTTCGACCAGGCCACAGGCGGTGAGACGCCCGCAGTGGTAGGTGATCACGCTGGGGGCGAGGCCGGTCAGCGAGGCCAACTCGCCCATGGTCAACGGTCGCGCCAGTGAGGCCAGTACCTTCGCGCGGACCGGGCCGAGCAGAATATCCAGAGCGTCATCGCGCGTGGCCATCACGTCCCACCCCTCTGTCCGTCTTGGAAGGGTGTGACGTGGACCGTACGCGGCCGGTTCCGGGGCGCCGGCGCTGTCAGGCCACAGTCACGCCTGGCGAGCGGCGAAGTAGACGGCGGCCATGTCCTCCTCGCCGTGCTCCAACTCGACGGCGAGGCGCATCTGGTCGCGTACGGCCTCGGCCAGGCGCGGGTTCGCGCCGGCGGCGCGGCCGGCGGCGGCGACCAGGACGGCGTCCTTCGCGGCGGTGCCCGTCTTGAAGCTCGGCGCCAGGTCGTTGGCGACGATCGCGTTGGTCTTGAGCCGCGCGTACGCGTTGTCGAGCGGGCCGCCCTCGATCGCCTTGAGGAAGTACGACGGGTCCAGGCCGAACGCCTCGGAGAGCGCGACGGCCTCGCCCACGGCCGCCGTCAGGGCCAGCACCCAGCTGTTGGCGACGAGCTTCAGCCGGGAGGCCTCCGTGTCCTCGCCGACCCAGAGCGTACGTGCGCCGATCACGTCGAAGACTCGTCCGACGCGCTCGTCCCGAGGGCCCGACGCGAGGACGACCAGCGCGCCGTCCTCGGCCGGCTTCCTGGTGCCGAGCACCGGGCAGTCGACCATCGGCACGTCACGCTTGCGTGCCAGCTCCGCGAGCCGGTCCGCGCCCTCCGCGCCGACCGTGCTCATCTGCGCCCACACGGCGTCTTCCTCCATCGCGGGCAGCACACCGGCCATGACCTGCTCGACCGCGTTCTCGTCGTGCAGCATCGTCACGACCACGCCCACCCCGTGCGCGGCCTCGCCGGGCTCGTCGCACACGATCACCCCATCGGCGGCGAGCGGCTCGGCCTTGGCCCGCGTGCGGTTCCATGCCCGCACCCCGATCCCGGCGCGCTGGAGGTTGCGTGCGATCGGCGCGCCCATGATCCCGGTGCCCAGTACGGCGACAGTCAGCTCATCCATGAAGCTCACCTACCCCATGGAGACGCAATCCAGGCTAGGGAGCCAGGTGGCGGGCCAGGCGGGCGGCGGTGTCGCGCATGGACGGCACGACCTGGTCGATCACCTCGTTGCGGGAGGCGGCTCTGCGGGCCCGAGATGGAGATCGCCGCGAGCGTGGGCGTGCCGATGATCGGCACGGCGACGCAGCGCACGCCGATCTCCTGCTCCTCGTCGTCGAGGGCGTAGCCGTCCTCGCGGATCCTGGCCAGCTCCACCAGCAGCGCCGCCGGGTCGGTGATGGTGCGCGGCGTGTGCGCGGGCATCCCCGTACGGCCGACGATCTCCCGTGCGGTGGTCTCGGGAAGCTGGGCGAGCAGGGCCTTGCCGACGCCGGTGCAGTGCGGGTTCACCCGCCTGCCGACCTCGGTGAACATGCGCATCGAGTGACGGGACGGCACCTGCGCGACGTACATCACCTCGTCGCCGTCCAGCACCGCCATGTTGGCGGTCTCGCCGACCTCGTCGACGAGCTTGGCGAGCGAGGGCTGCGCCCACGAGCCCAGCAGCCGCCCGGCGGTCTCGCCGATGCGGATGAGCCGCGGGCCGAGCGCGTAGCGTTTGGAGGCGTCCTGGCGGACGTATCCGCGGTTGACCAGCGTGCGCATCAGCCGGTAGATCGTGGGCATCGGCAGGCCGGAGGCCTCGGCCAGCTCGGTGAGGGCAAGCTGGCCGCCGGCGTCCGCGAGGTGTTCGAGCAGCTCGAAGGCGCGTTCCAGGGAACGCACGCCGGACGCGGACCGTGCCCCCGGGTCCTCGGTCACCGTGTCTCCTCTCCTCCTCCTTGCGCGGCATCTTACGAAAGAACCCTTTCGCCAGGCGAAACGGACCCATGACCCGATGTTACGGTGTGTGGTCGTGCGGTTATAGTCCGTAGTGAAGGCCCTGTCGGGGCTCGTCACCCGTCCCCCAGGGCCCACAAACTCAGGCATGGGGGACACCGCATCATGAAGACCGTTCCGAGCTCGTTGCCGGTCCTGGCGGGCACAGCGGCCTTGGTGACAGCCGCCCTGACAAGCTCCCCACCCAGAACCACCACGCCCACGTGCCGCCGCGTCGCGTGCTATCGCCCTGCGCGTCGCCGCTCCGCGTGCCACTGCTCCGCGTATGTTCATCTCGCGCGTCGTCCCGCGTGCGGTCGCCGTGTGGCAGGCTGACGACTCTCCAGCTCCCGACTCTTCGCCGTCGCCGGAATCGTCCGCCTCGCCGGGAGAGTCGCCTCCGGTCGAGTCTCCGGCGCCGGAACAGTCTCCGGCTCTTGAGCCACCGCCGGTCGAGTCCCCGCGCGTCGAGTCCCCACACGCCGAGGCCTCGCGCACTGAGTCCCCGCGTGTCGGATACCCGCACGTTGAGCCTCTGACGGCCGGTCTCGTCCCGTCACCTCTGCCGCGTGCCGTGCGATCGCCGAAGCGCTCCGCCACCCCCGTACCGGCTCCGCGGCGCCCCGCTCCGCGGCAGCCCGCACCGGAGGCGCTCGGCGGGATCCACATGTCGCCGCTCTCGCCGGGCGAACCGGTGGCCGAACCGGCTTTGCCCGTCATTCCCGGGCTTCCGGCAGCCGGCCCCACACCGCTGGGGGCAGGGCCCTTGCCGGAAGTCGCGCCTGCGGCCTCACCATCCCCCGCCGAGAGCGAAGGCGTGTCCGAACTGACCACTCTCGCCCCCGCTGGTGCATTGCGGGCGGGCCGTATCTCGTGGGCGACCATGGTCGCTATCGCCATCGTCGGAGAGTCGGGGATCTTGTGGTTGTTCGCGGGGCTGACCGTGTGGCGCCGCAGACGCGCGGGCAGGCACACAGGCGCGCAGGCCGCGCCGGTTCGGCATCGCTCGAATTATCCGCTGAAAGGACGATTCCCTGGCGGCTCTCCCGTCACTACTCTTACGAGATCGCCGGATTCATTCACAGGGGAGCGGAATATGGCGGACACGGGGCTGACTTGTCCGAAGTGCTCGGGAGAGTGGGACAGTCACGAGCGTAAGGGCGTGGTCATCGAGGAATGCGCGGGGTGTCAAGGCGTCTTTCTCGACCGCGGAGAGTTGGAGCGGCTCATCGACGCCGAGACCGACTACCTCGCCGAGCTGGATCCGGACAACGAGGCCGGCTACCACGGCCGGCACCGACGGGGGATCATGCACCAGCTCTTCACGACGGCCGAGTAGCGAGCCCGGTCGCCTGGAGGCATTCGGCCTCCCAAAGGTCGCGGTACGGGCCGGCGCGCATGATCAGATCCGCGTGCGCGCCGCGCTCGGCGACCTTCCCCCGATCGAGCACGATCACCTCGTCGGCCGCCACCAGGGGAGCGAGCCGATGGGTGACCAGCACGACCGTACGCCCGCAGGTGAGCAGCCCCGTCACGAGCCGGTCGGCCGTCACGAGGTCGAGACCCTCCGTCGGCTCATCGAGGACGAGCACCGCCGGGTCGGCCAGCAGCGCGCGCGCGAGCAACAGCCGCTGACGCTGCCCGCCGGACACCGAGTCACCACTGATCGGCGTCTCCCAGCCGGCCGGCAGCGACCTGATCCACCCGAGCAGCCCGGCCCGCGACGCCGCGGAGTCCAGCTCACCCAAAGCCGCGTCCGGCCGCGCCAACGCCACATTGGCCCGCACCGTCGCACCGAACACATGAGCGTCCTGCGCCGTCCCGCGCACAGTCGCCCGCACATCGCCGGCGTCGTAGGCGTCCAGGGGCACACCCCCGAGCAGCACGGCACCGCGTACGGCCACCTCACCGGACAGAGCACCCAGCAGCGTGCTCTTCCCCGCCCCACTGGCCCCGACGATCGCGACCGTACGCCCGGCCGGAACCCGCAGGTCGACACCATCGAGAGCAACCACCGACCCGTACGCCACCCGCACCCGCACCAACTCGACGTCGGGCGAAGCGGGCACCACGGGAGTTCCGTGTGGTCGCGCCCACGGCAGGCCCGCGCGGCCGAGGGCGGGAACCGCTCCGTACGACGCCCGCCCCCGCACGGACGCGACGCCGGGCGAGGCGGGCAGCGCGTGCGGTCGCGGCGAGGGTGTCGCGAGCAGTTCGGTCACGCGGCGTGTTGACGGGAGGATCTCGCTGAGTCGCCGGGCAGCGCCCGCCACCGGCAGTACGGCCTCCATGGCGGCGAGGGCGGTCAGTGTGAGCACTATGGCGAGGACGTCGCCGGTGTTCTGACGTTGCGCGACCCAGAGGACGCCGACGGCGGTCAGCCCCTGTACGGCGGTGCCGAGTGCGGCTACCAGGGCTTCCACGGCCGCGCCGCGACGTTCCAGCTTCGCGAGGCGCGCGGCGTCGGCGTTGGCGCGTGCGACGAACCGGTCCTTCGCGCCGAACACCGCTAGGTCGTCCGCGCCGCGCACCACGTCCAGGCCGTGTACGGCCAGGTCGGTGCGTGCGCCGGCCGCCCGGCGGGCGTTCGCGCGTGCCGCGAACGCGGCCAGTACGGGCAGCACCGCTCCGGCGGCGACGACTCCGGCGGCGAGCACCAGGCCGGCCGCCGGCAGCAGGATCGCGGTGAAGGCGATCACGCTCAGCCCGACGGTCCAGGCGATGGCGGCGGGCAGCGCGCAGCGCAGCAGCAGGTCCTGTACGGCCTCGACATCTTCGACCATCCGCCGCACGAGGTCCGCGTCCCGCCACGCTGGACCCGCCGTACGCCGAAGCGCCTCGAACACGCGGACGCGCAGGTCGGCGAGGATCCTCGGAGCGCGGCGTCATGTCCGGCGAGACGTTCGGCGTACCGGAGTCCGCCCCGGAACAGTGCGAACGCGCGAACCCCCACAATGGCGACGCCCAGCACCGACAGCCGCGGATGCTCCCCGGCCCGCCGATCAGCCACGCCGCACTGGCGACCAGCGCGATCGCGCACAGTTCGCCTCCGACGCCGGCGAGCACCGCCCGGAGCAGCCCGCCGAGATGCCGCCGCCCGATCACGCCGCCGCCTCTCGGGGCGGCAGGTGCACGACTCGGTCGGCGACGGCCAGCAGGGCGGGGCGGTGGGCGACCAGCAGGGCCGTACGGTCCTGGAGCAGGCGTTCGGCGGCCTCGGCGACGGCGGTCTCTCCGGCCACGTCGAGTCGCGCCGTGGGCTCGTCCATGATCACGATTGGGGCGTTCATCAGGTACGCGCGGGCGATCGCGACGCGTTGCCGCTGGCCCGTTGACAGGCCGAGGCCGCGCTCGCCGAGTCGCGTGCCGTACCCGGCGGGCAGGTCCGTGATGAAGCCGTGTGCGGAGGCGGCTTCGGCGGCTTCGTGCACGGCGTCGACCGAGGCGTCCGGGCGGCCCAGGCGGATGTTGTCGGCGACCGTGCCCGCGAACAGGTGCGGGCGCTGCGGCACGTACGCGACCAGGCGGCGCCAGGTGGCCAGGTCGAGGTCGGTCGAGGTCGGTGCCGTCGATGAGGATCCGGCCCTCCTCGACGTCCGGTGAGGCCGAGCACCGCCCGCAGCAGCGTGCTCTTGCCGGCGCCGCTCGGCCCGGTCAGCGCCACGCGCTCCCCGGGCTCGACGGTCAGCGAGAACCCGTCGAGCGCCGGCGCGCGGTCCGTCCGCGTACCGCACGACGACCCGTTCCACCTCGATGCGGCCCGCGCGTCGCCCGCCGCGCGCCGGCCCGTGCGGCCGGTCGACCAGGCCGCGCGCTCGGCCTGGTCCAGCACGGCGCGGCCCTCGGCGGCGGCGTGGAAGCGGGTGCCCAGGACCCGCAGCGGCAGGTACGCCTCGGGCGCGAGCAGCAGGATCAGCAGCGCCGTCCGCAGGTCCAGCGAGCCGTCGAGCAGCCGGAGCCCGGCCGGCACCGCCACCAGCGCGACCGACAGCGTGCCCACGATCTCCAGCACGAACGAGGACAGGAACGCGATGCGCAGCGTCCGCACGGTCGCGCGCCGGTGCCCGTCGGCCATCGCGCGGACCACCCCGGTCTGCGCGGCGTCCCGGCCGTACGCGCGGAGCGTCGGCAGGCCCGCGACGACGTCGAGGAAGTGGCCGCCGAGGCGGTGCAGGAGGCCCCACTGGCGTTCGGTGGCCTGCTTGGTCGCCGCGCCGACGAGCGCGCCGAACACCGGGATCAGCGGCAGCGTCACGGCGATGACCAGCGCCGATGGCCAGTCCGGCGGCGGCCGAGCCGCACGAGCACCGCCAGCGGCACGACCGCGGCGGCGTACCGCTGAGGCAGGTATCCGGCGTAGTAGGGATCCAGGGCGTCCAGGCCGCGGCCCAGCAGGGTGACGTCGGCGCCGCGCGCGCAGCAGCCGCTCGCGTAGCTAACGCTTGCGGCGGGCGGCGGTACGGCCGAACACGCGTTCCCTGGCACGCGGCGAGCGCGGCTCGCATGCCGACGACCGCCAGCAGCGGCACCAGGAGCCCGCCTCCGGACAGGGCACGCGACAGCAGGTCCGCCTGCGCCACGACCAGCAGGCCCTGTACGAGGGCCATCAGCGCGTACGTCACAGGTACGACGGCTCTCGTACGCGGCCGCGGAAGGTCCACCACACCCAGGCCTGGGCGGCGACCAGCAGCGGCAGCATGATCCCGGCCACGGTGAGCGTCATGGACGCGCCCTCGGCGAGAGTCGCGCCAGGGGCGTTCAGCGCGAAGAGCAGCGGCACGGCGACCATAGCGAGCGCGGACGCGCGCCAGCGCCGCCGACGTACGGCCGGCCGGCCGAGGGGCGAGCCAGGCGACGACCAGCACGACCGCGAGCCCGCCGGCGACCGGCAGCGTACGGCCGAGGTGGTCGACGCCCGCGCCGATCGCGCACGGGAACCCCGGCGACCAGCGCGGAGGGCACGACGCGGCGCGCGAGCGCGAGCGGTCGGTCCGAGCCGAGGCGCGCGGCCGCGAAGACCGCGCCGTGCAGGGCGAACAGGCCGCAGGTCGTGACGGCGAACAGCGCGCGCGCCGCCGCCCATCAGCAGGCCGATCGCGACGCCCCAGGACGCCGCGACCGCCCAGCTTCCCGCCACGGTCGCGCCGTCCCAGAACGACCGCCAGGCCCGCCCGTCCCGGCGGCCGCGCAGCCACAGGCCCATGTCGCGGACGATCCATCCGGCGACCAGCACGACCAGCAGCGCCCCAGGCACGGCCGAACACCTGGTTCTCCAGGCCGGGGAACAGCGCGGTCAGCAGCCCGGCCGAAGCGACCAGCCACACCTCGTTGCCGAGGAAGAACGGCGCGACGGCCGCGAGGGTCAGCCGCCGTTCGCGGCCGAGGAAGGGCAGCAGCATGCCGACGCCGATGTCGGCGCCGCCCAGCACGAAGTAGCCGACGCCGAAGAAGCCCAGCAGGCCGAGTACGCGAAGGTGTTCACGGGAGTCGCTCCGGTCAGAAGGAGGGAACGGGATCGAGGGCCGGCGGTCTCCGCGCGTCCGAGCGCCGAGCCGTCCGGCCCGCGCCGCGCGTACCTCCGCAGCAGCGTGTAGTTCACGGCGACCAGCGCGAGGAACAGCGCCGAGACACCGGCCGTCACCGAGGCCATCGCGGCCGTGCTCATCGGGCGCACCGCGTCCTCGGTGCGCAGCTCGCGGTAGATCAGCCAGGGCTGGCGGCCGCCCTCGCGGCCGATCCAGCCGGCCAGCACGGCGAAGTAGGCGACGCCCAGGCTCCGCAGCAGCATCGGGAAGAAGAACCGGCCCGCCAGCGGCCGCCGCCTCCGCACCAGCTTGACCAGCGCGACCACCGCCATCCCGAACATCCAGAACCAGGCGATCATCATCAGCCTCAGCATGATCCCGGCGATCGCCGGCGTGTTCTCGCCCTCCTTCGCGTACGGGAACTGGAACACGCCGAACAGGACCGAGGGCAGGATCGCGGCCACGATCGAGACCAGGCCGTACCGCAGCGACCGCCGGTACACCTCGTCGTCGCCGGTGCGCCGCAGATGCCAGCCGCTCACCCCCGCCACGAGGAACCCGGCGACCAGGAACGCCGCCGAGGCGATGTGGCCGAGCGGAAGCAGCGCCGCCGGGTTCGTGAACAGCCGCGTGGCGCTGTCGACGCGCAGGTCGGAACCGGAGCGCAGGTACCCGACGGGATTCCGCAGGAAGCCATTGGCGACCAGGATGAAGTACGCCGAGGCGTACGCGGTCAGCGTCACGATCCAGATCAGCGCGAGGTGGGCGTAGCGGTTCAGCCGGTCCCAGCCGAATATCCACAGGCCGAGGAAGGTCGACTCGATGAAGAACGCCACGAGCGTCTCCATCGCGAGCGGCGCGCCGAAGACGTCGCGCGCGTGGTCCGTCAGCCCCGGCCAGTTCAGCCCGAACTGGAACTCCATGAGCAGCCCGGTGACGATGCCGACGGCGTAGTTGATGACGTACAGCTGGCCCCAGAAGCGGACCATCGTCAGGTGCGCGGCGCTGTTCGACAGCACCGCGCGCGTCTGCATGATCGCGATCAGGGCGGCGAGCCCGAGCGTCAGCGCGACGAACAGGAAGTGGGTGCCCGCGGTGATGGCGAACAGCAGCCGGGCGAGCATGAGGGAGCTCAACGGGCCTCCAGGGCCGAGTGGATGTAACCGGTCACTCAACCCGAGCGGAGGGGGCCGGGGCGTCCGGCTGGGCGCTACATCCCGCGTACATCCAGAGAGGCATGACGGCGCCGCGGCGTACTCCGTGGAGCGTAGGCCGGTCAGCCCAGCCAGCCCGGGCGCACCATGCCCGACTCGTAGGCGAGTACGACGAGCTGCGCCCGGTCGCGCGCGCCCAGCTTGGTGAGCACGCGGCTGACGTGCGTCTTGGCGGTCAGCGGGCTGACGACGAGCCGCGTGGCGATCTCGTCGTTGGACAGGCCCGACGCGACCAGGGCCATCACCTCGCGCTCCCGCTCGGTGAGGGTGTCGAGCCTCGCCGACCGCGGCGGTTCCTTCAGCCGCGACGCGAACTCCCCGATCAGCCGCCGCGTCACCGACGGCGCGAGCAGCGCGTCGCCGCGCGCCGTGACCCGTACGCCGTGGATCAGCTCGACCGGGTCGGTGTCCTTCACGAGGAACCCGCTGGCACCGGCCTTCAGCGCGGTGTAGACGTAGTCGTCGAGGTCGAAGGTGGTCAGGATCACGACCTTGACCATGGAGAGGCTCTTGTCCGCGACGATCCGCCGCGTCGCCTCCAGGCCGTCGAGCACCGGCATCCGGATGTCCATCAGCACCACGTCGGGGCGTTCGGCCGCCGCCACGCGTACGGCCTCTTCGCCGTTGCCCGCCTCGGCGACCACGTCGATGTCGTCCTCGCCGTCGAGAATCGACCGGAAACCGGCACGTACGAGGTTCTGGTCGTCCGCAAGCATGACCCTGATGGGGGATTCCACCCCCTCATCATCCACACCGCCGCGGTACCGGCGGCGTTTTAGGCTCGGTGGATGCCGAGTACGAGGGTCTCGCTGTGGCGCGACCGGGACTTCCTGTTGCTGTGGTCGGGTCAGGTCATCGACCAGTTCGGAACCCAGGTCAGCCGGTTCGCCGTGCCGCTGGTCGCCATCGTCGCGCTGCGCGCGTCGGACTTCGGGGTGGCCGCGCTGAGCGCCGCCGGCGCCCTGCCGATGCTGCTGGTGTCGCTCCCGGCCGGCGCCGTGGTCGACCGTACGCGAAGACGGCCGTTGATGATCGCCTGTGCGGCCGGCAGCGCCGCCGCGATGGGCTCGATCCCGGCCGCCTCGATGTTCGGGCAGGTCACACTGGTCCACCTCTACGTCGTCGCGGTCGTCGTCGGCGGGTTCGGGGTGTTCTTCGACGCCGCCGCGCTGTCCCTGCCGCTCAGGATCTTCGGCGGCGACCGGCTCGTCGACGTGAACGGCCGGATGAGCACCGGGCGCGGGCTCGCCGAGATGGCCGGGCCCGGCGCGAGCGGTTTCCTGGTCGGCCTGCTCGGCGGGGCGAGGGCGGTCGGCATCGACGCCTGCTCGTACGTGGTCGGGGCCGTGACGCTGGCCCTGATGCGGTTCCGCGAGCCCAAACCGGAGCCGAGACCGGTCGAGGCGAAGTTACGCACCGAGATCTCCGAGGGGCTCCGGCTGGTCCTGACCCACCGGCTCCTGCGCGTCATGGTCCTGTCCACCGCGATCGGCGCCTTCCTGCTCGCCGGCGTCAACGCGATCTGGCTGCTGTACGTCATCAAGGAGCTGCACTGGAGCGAACAGGCCGCCGGGCTCGTCTACGGCCTCAGCCTCATCGGCGGGGTCGCCGGCGGCATGGTCACGCGGCGGCTGACCGACCGCATCGGGATGAGCCGGGCCGTGATCCTGGGCTCGTTACTGTCCGCGCCGCTGGAGGCGGTCACGGCCCTGGTCCCGCAGGGGCTCGCCGGCCAGCTGATCGTGACCCTGGCCTTCACGTCGCTGACGGCGGCCGGAATGGTCAACATGACCGCCACGATGTCGGTCCGTCAGCTGGTCTGCCCACCGGACATGCTCGGCCGAATGAGCGCGACGACCCGCTTCCTCTCCCAGGGCCTGCGCTTCCTCGGCCCACTGGCCGCAGGCGGCCTCGGCGCCGGAATCGGTCTGCGCGCGACCCTGCTCGTCCTCGCCGTGTCGACACTGGTCTGCCCACTGATCTTGGCCCTGTCACCGATCCGCACGATGCGCGAGGTCCCGGTGCACGAGGCGTACGCGGCGTGAGGCGACTAGGAGTCGCGTGACTTCAGGGCCGGGCGGTCGGAGCGGTCGCCGTTGGGCAGGGGCAGGACGTCGCCGACGTAGATGCGGTTGAGGGCGATGCGGAGTTTCGTGACCGGACGGTGGGCGTTCTTCGGTTCGACGCCGGCCGCGTCGGTCTTGGGCATCGGCAGTGGGCGCAGGGGGCGGCGGCTGCGCATCACGGCTTCCTCGTCGGCGGTGAGCGGGCGTTCGCGCTCGACGTACGCGCCTGACGGCTGGCGGACGATCACCCCGTCTCCATCCCGTGCTGGAGCGTACGGCGTTCGCGTCGTTGCAGGCCGAGGGCCATTCGGCGGCCGATCTCGAAGCCGATCACCGGGCCGACGATCACCGCGACGCGGAAGAACCACGTCGTGGCGAACAGGGGGATGTGGAACGTCACGGCGATCACGTCGTTGCCGCCGGCGAGCCACAGGATGGCGAAGAACGTGCACCCGGCGACGCCCGAATGCCGACGCGTACGGGGTTGTCGCGTGGCCGGTCGAGCAGGTGGTGCTCGACGCGTGGTCGCCGGTCGACCCAGCGTTCGAGGAACGGGTAGAGCGCCAGCCCGGTGAACAGAGATCCCGGGTAGGACCAGCGCGGGGATGATCACGTTCCTCGCGATGCTGTGCCCGAACCCGTCGATCTCCCAGGCGGGCATCAGCCGCAGTGATCCTTCGAGCCAGCCCATGTACCAGTCGGGCTGCGAGCCCGCACGTGACCGTGCGCCGGGTCGTACGGGCCGAACTTCCAGATCGGGTTGATCTGGAAGAACGCCGCCATCAGCGCGATGACCCCGAACACCATGAAGAAGAAGCCGCCGGCCTTGGCGACGTACACCGGCCAGAGCGGGTAGCCGACGACGTTCTGCTCGGTGCGGCCCGGGCCGGGGTACTGCGTGTGCTTCTGCAGACCAGCAGCATGACAGGTGCGCAGCGGATCAGGGCGAGCAGGATGCCGGGGATCAGCAGGACGTGCACGGTGAAGAGCCGCGGGATGATCGTCGTCGCCCGGGAACTCCCCGCCGAACAGGAAGAGGGCCAGGTAGTCCCGACGATCGGGATCGACTGGATCACGACCGTCGGCGATGCGCAGGCCGGTGCCGGACAGCAGGTCGTCGGGCAGCGAGTAGCCGGTGAAGCCCGTTGACGATCGCGAGCATGAACAGCACGACGCCGATCACCCAGTTCAGCTCGCGCGGCTTGCGGAAGGCGCCGGTGAAGAAGATGCGCAGCATGTGGACGACGATCGCGGCGAGGAAGAGGATGGCGGCCCAGTGGTGCATCTGCCGCATCAGCAGGCCGCCGCGGACGTCGAAGCGTGATGTGCAGCGCCGACTCGTACGCCTCGCGACATCGTGACACCGCGCAGCGGCACGTACGAGCCGCGGTAGACGACTCGGTCATGCTCGGGCTGGAAGAAGAAGGTCAGGAAGACGCCGGTGAGCAGGATGATCGACGAACGAGTACATCGCGATCTCGCCGAGCATGAAGGTCCAGTGGTCCGGAAAGACCTTCTTCAGCGCCTTCTTGAGGAACCCCGCACCGCCGAGCCGGTCGTCCATCCCGCGGACGAAGTCGACCATCACCGACCCCCTCGAATATCGGCCTTCCTTCTTAAGTAATACCTGCTTGTCCGTAACGTAAAGCAGGCGGGCCGACACCTTTAGTCACACGTGAAGCACCCGTTACGCGCGCACAAAAGGGACCGGCCGGCCCTCGGAGCTAGGGGGAAGCGCTCCGTGGACCGGCCGGTTTCCGGGGTGGTCGCTCGACTTCTCGGGGGTGCGACCGTTTTGCCTGGGGTCAGGCGGCGGGGGTTAGGGGGCACGGGGGACGGGTGGGCCGATGGGGGGCCATGGCGTGCCCGTCAGGGAACAGCTCACCGGTGTCGTCGAAGATCACGACGCCGTTGCAGAGGAGGTTCCAGCCCTGCTCGGGGTGCTGGGCGATGGTACGGGCGGCAGTGTGATCGGCCGCGTCCGCCTTGGGGCACGGAGGCCAGTGCTGGCACATGATCACGGTCCCCCTCCGAATCGGTCTTCCTGTTTCCCTGACAACCCCACTGTGCGTCAGTCCGGGCCCCGGGGTCTGCACTGCCACCCCCCATTCTCAGGCCCATGCCAGCCGCACCAGGATCACCCCTGCTAGCAGGTAGGTGGCGATACATTTCGGTGGTGCGCATGCTCCGGTTCACCCGTGGTCAGCGCGCCGACGTCCTCCTCGCCGTGGTCGTCGGCGTCATCGTCGAGGTCGGCACCGTCCTTCATGAGGGCGGGTTCGCGCCGTCCGACGCCAAGGCGTACGCGATGGCCGCCGTCGGCGCCGCCACGCTGGCCGTACGCCGCCGGTTCCCCGTCGCGGCGGTCGTCGCGGCCGGCGCCTCGACCGCGTACTACTACATCGGCCCGTTCCCCGACGGTCCGGAGATGATCACCTTCGCGATCATCTCCTACCTGGCCGTCGCGAACGGCGAGCGCCTCGCGGCCTACGGCGGTACGGCCGTCGCGCTGGCGATCTTCGGCTGGGCGGAGTTCCTGGTCGGGCCGGGGAGCGTGTCGCGGTTCGTCAGCGTCCTGGCCTGGGTTCTGGTCGTGCTGTGCGCGGGAGAGGTCACCCGCTACCACCGCGCGTACGTCCGCGAGGCCAAGCGGCGGGCCGGCGAGGCCGAGCGCACCCGTGACGAGGAGATCCTGCGGCGCGCAACGGAGGAGCGGCTCCGCATCGCGCGTGAGCTGCACGACGTCCTCGCGCACAAGATCTCACTGATCAACGTGCAGGCCGCCGCCGCCCTGCACCGCCGCGACACCGACCAGGCGTACGTCGCGCTCGGCGCCATCAAGGACGCCAGCAAGGAGACCCTGCGGGAGCTGCGTACGACCCTCGGCGTCCTCCGCCAGGTCGACGAGGACCAGCCACTCAGCCCGGCCCCCTCCCTGGACCGGATCGACGAACTGATCTCCCGCACCAAGGACGCCGGCCTCCCCGTACGCCTCACGGTCTCCGGTGAGCACATGCCGCTGCCCGCACCCGTGGACCTCGCGGCGTACCGGATCGTCCAGGAGGCGCTGACCAACGCCGTACGCCACGCGGGCTCCGCGACCGCGACCGTCCTCGTCCGGTACGCCCACGACCGGGTGATCCTGGAGGTCTGTGACGACGGCCGAGGCGGCGAGGCGTCCGAGGGCAACGGCATCCGCGGCATGCGCGAACGCGCCGCGACCGTCGGCGGCACCCTCGCGGCCGACCCCAGACCGGGCGGCGGCTTCATCGTCCAGGCCACTCTGCCCTTGCGAGTGCCCGCGTGAACGCCTGACCGGAGGCCGACCGGACCGCTTGTCGCATCGCGATGCGCCGCCTTGGCGCCGCTTGCGTTTTTGGCCTGCTGCGGCGCCTGGGAAGCGGCGGTCACGCGACTCCCAGGGCCGCCTCGATCGCGCGGTGGAAGGTCGGGAAAGCCGTCATCATGCTCCGGAGGCGTTCCGTCGGAACCTCTCCATGCACCGCGACCGTCAGCGCGCCGAGGATCTCCCCGCCCATCGGCCCGGCCGACGTACCGCCGACGAGCCTGCCCTCGGCCTCGATCAGCTTGATGAACCCCTCGGACCGCTGGATCCAGCCGCGTGTGTTGTTCGCCAGATCGGTGCTGTGAACTTTGACGTCGGGATACTTCTCCCGCGCCTGCTTCTCGGTGAGCCCGACCGCGCCGATCTCCGGGTCGGTGAACGTGACCCGAGGCAGCGCGCGGTAGTCGGCCTCCGGACCGCCTTCTCCGAGGATGTCCCGCGCGGCGATACGCCCCTGGTAGACCGCTACGTGCGTGAACCCGCCCTTGCCGGTGATGTCACCGACCGCCCAGACCTTGTCCGCGGCCCTCATACGGTCGTCCACGTCGACGAACCGCGCGCTTTCGTCCAGCCCGACCTCTTTGAGCCCGAGCCCGGCGAGGTTCGTACGGCGGCCGATCGCCACGAGCAGGCGTTCGGCCCGCAGATCATCGTTGACGACGAACCCGTTGTCGTACCGGACCTTCTCGGCCCGCGTCCCAGTCCGTACCTCGATGCCCTCGGCCTCGAAGACCTTCCGGATGAGATCCCCGGACTCCGGCTCCTCCAGCGAGAGCAGCCGCTCAGACGCCTCGACCACGGTCACCTTGGTCCCGAACCGCCCGAACACCTGCGCCAGCTCACACCCGATCGCGCCGCCGCCCAGAATGATCATCGACTCGGGAAGCTCGTCGGCCTCGATGGCTTCTCGGTTGGTCCAGAAGGGTGTGCCCGTGAGCCCGTCGATCGGCGGCACGGCCGGCGCCGTACCGGTCGCCACCACGATCCCCTTCCGCGCCCGGATCACGTCATCGCCGACGGTGACCTCCCCGGGAGCGGAGATCCGCCCTTTTCCCCTGACGAGCCTCCCGCCCTTACCGGTGAACCGGTCGACAGCCCCTTGGTCATCCCACCCGGCCGTCACCTCTTTGACCCGGCGCGCCACCGGCTCCCACCGAGCCTCGATGCTCGCCGTCCCGGCCGTACCGGGAATCCGCCGCCCCTCGGCCAGCACGTCCGCCGCTCGAACCATGGCCTTACTGGGAATACACCCCCAGTACGGACACTCACCCCCGACGAGTCGCTCCTCGACCCCCACCACATCGAGCCCGGCCTCGGCCAGCCTGCCCGCGATCTCTTCCCCACCAGGTCCCAAGCCGATGACCACGACGTCGACGTCCATGAGGACAGCCTGCCCTAGTTCCCGACGCTCTCCCGTACGGCTTCCTCGTAAAGCCGCCGCACGTCATCATCGAAGTACGCGGAATAGGAGACTTCGTCCTCAGTGCCCCCGTGCTCATAGCCGCCGATGACCCCGACGACCTCACCGCGCCTGGTCTTGGGATCGTAGTGAGTGAGCCAGGGACTGCCACTGGTGCCGGGCGGATAGCCGTTACAGGCGAAGCGCATCTGGTACTTGTAGGCGCGGGTGGTCTTATTGATGCAGGTGACCGGCTTGTCGGAGCTGGTGGGATAGCCGGTGACCCGTACGAGATTCGTATAGCCCTGCCCGATCCCGAGCAGATTCGCCCCGAGAACGTCGGCGATATTCTTACCGTGCAGCGGCTCGAGGATCGCGAATCCGACATCGAGGTCGGGGTCGGAGCTCTTCTCCCAACGAGGGTCGACGACCTGCGCCTTCACCTTCCAGACCCCGTACGGAGCGTTCCCGTTCCGATAACCGGGAACGAAGACGAGATTGCCGACGTAGCCTCCGCCCCGGCCGGCATGAACACAGTGCGCGGCCGTGATGAGAAGGTTGCGCCCGGGACTGTCCACGGCACTGGCCGTACAGAAATGGTCCCCTTTGGTGTCATGCGAGAAGAGCGCCCCAACCCGCTTACCGAACGACGCGGGCTCGGCCGTCGGGGTGCCGCTCGGCGGGTGCGCCCTAAGGAAACGTTCGCTGGTCCAGCTGGGGCTGGTAGCCGCGGCCGAGGGGCTCCGACGTCGCACAGCCAGCGATGACGAGGCAAACACCCTCAACCCACCCATCAGCCCCTGTGCATCGCACCCCCCTCCCGCTTTCTTCCCGTATGGGGTAACTAGCGAACCTCCGTATTTCCTGAGGTTCACAGCGCGAGCCTGGCGCGTTCTGCCTGTGCGTGAGACGCGTGTGAGCAGGATGCTAAAAGGGCAGGCCAACCGGCTAGAGAGCGTCACTCCGTCCGCCTGTGCAGCCTCATAAGCGCACTGCCTACTGCCCGGATCGACTTGATCCTCTGGCTTGCTGCCACATCGCCTCGAACTCCTGTCGGCTAATCGTTTCCGGCGTGAACTCGGCCTGAGCGGCAATATTTCCGATCGGTCCGATGGGAAGCTCGCCCAGACCGGTCTGATCGGTCTCCGGTCCGCGTCTGCCCACTCAAGTCGTCCGTCGCGGAAGCGCTGAACTTTGCGGACCTCGTAGCCGTCGTCACCGACCTCGCTGAAGAGAACTACCGGTTCATCAGCGAAATCGTGATGCCACTCCGTTTTGAGGTACCACACCATGTCAGTTCTTCCCCCACCCCACGATCCGTCCAGCGACGTCGAGCGGAGCCTTCCCCAAGATCACGTACACGTGTTCTCGCCCCATCACGACCTCAAGGCCGGTGACATCGATCTCAACGTAGTGCGTGAAGCGTGCTCCGTGATAAGGGGAGCGGACGAAGGAACTCGACAGCTGAGAGTTTTTCTTGCTACCAGGAACGATATCTGACAAGTACTGTCCGTCGCCGTATCGCGCGTCCTTCGGGTTGGTGGACTTAAGGGACGCTCGCAGTTGGCCGCTCCGAAGAATGCCCTCTTGTCCAGCGAAATTTGTGTAATGAACGAGTATGTGTCGCCCGCCATCTTCTATAGGGCAGTCTTCGTTGGCCACCATCTACCTCCACTGGAAGCCGACCGTCGGAAGATCAAATCAAACCACATCTTCACGCCCCATTTGAAAGAAAAGCCGCCCTGTTCTCCATTCTAAATTTAATGGAATTTAATGAAACAAAATGGAATTCAGGCGCGCCGGTCGTGGAAGTCGAGAGTGAGTGCTTCAGTGGCGCGCAGTGACGAAAGGTGAAGACTGGAAGGAGAAGGTGCCGGTCAACTGGCGGCACGAAATAAAATGAAATTGGGACATGTAAGGAGATTTCGTCCACTTGGCTGCTGGCTCATGGGGTGTTGTGGCATGATTTACCCGGACAAGGTCGACGCCGGAGATCAGAGCAGACGTCCGGCGGGCTACGGGGAGTACGTGTGTCACTGCTGCCGGATGCTGAGGGGGAGAAGGTGTCGGCCTTCTCGCAAAAGATGCAATCAGTGTTGAATACATACGGATTCCGACGCAAGGAGATCTGTGCATTTTCGAAAGAAGTAGTCGAGGCGTATTCGACAGAAGAACTTAAGCTACACGAGCTGACAGAACCCACATTGAGCCGAATGTTGAAGTCGGCTAGACAGACCTGCACGAGAGAGAAGGTCCTCACCTTCTATCTTTCATGTTACTGCCTTGCTTGGAAGCAGCTGGGCGAGTCTGGGCCGAAGCCGACACTCGAAGACGCACAGTACTGGTACGCTGAGTGTGCCAGCTACTCAGAGAAATTGACCAACGATCGTCGATCGCATCACTCGACTAGGTTGAACTCATTGGTGCGACAGAAAATATTAACTACGATGAATTCAATATCGAGCAGCGTCGAAGCATCAGCAGATTCGGTGAGCATGGACTGGAGCGGCAAAGGCTGGCTGCGCGCGGGGATACCCAGGCAGCCTTTGCTCTAGGGATTTTGCACCTGCTTAGCGGTGGTTTTGTGGACGCGAGGCGTCGCCTGGACGAGGCAAGCGCAGGTGGGATCGGTGACGCCTCGGCGTTCCTGATGGACATTGCATCTAGCAATAGCCGTCAACGTGCCGCTCGGATCGCAACGAAATTTGCTCGGTCCCACCGCCAGTATGATCTTAGTAAGGCGATGATCTACTTCTAGCTAGCCGCTCAAAATCAGGATGTAGATGCCGCATATTATCTTGCCGACATTTACGAAGACCGCGAAAGCCCTGGTGAGGCCATACGCTGGTTCGAGGAACAAAAAATCTGGGTATCTCCACGCTCAGCGCCGTATCGAGATGATAAATGCGGAGCTGAGCGAGCGAGATGGTTTTTGATGACCGTGCGATTCGCGCGGGTGTCCGGGCTAGGGACGCGACCGAAGTCTCTCCTCAATCTGCGCTCGTGCTTCGGCGGGCAGCCTGCGATATTTCGTCCAGAGAATCTCGACGTTGTCCGGGTGGCGACGTCCGGCATTAATCCAAGAAGCGAGATCTCGCCGATCCCGGAGATCAAGGGAGTCGATGCCTTCGATGACGTCAGGCAGGTCAGAAATTGTCTCGGAAGTCGAGCCGACCTTGCACCGCTTGCATTCGGTTACGTACTGATGCCCTGTCCGTCCGTCAGGGAGACGGGTGGTTCGGTAACTCACGGAGAGCTGGGCGGTCTCGTGGTCGGAGTCCACGTAGAGTTCGCCACCCGCAATGCCACATACGACACACATGAATTCATCAGCAGCCATCACCACCATGCGCTGCTTGTTAGAGATCGCGGACGCAGCCGGCCTCCTACTTTCCTGGCTTCCAGACCTCATCGCCAGCTTGCACGAATCGGAGCTCGTTCGGTGTGAGCGAAGCATCTTCTTTGTTGGTGTCAATCTTCCAGCCGTGTTGCCGAAGATCCCGCATACGCCGGTCTACTTGCTCGACGCCAGGGAACGCATCGCGGAGCTGGGCTTTGGTGAAGGTGTTGCCAACTCTGACTTCAGTAACCAGCCAGAGACCAACTCGAATTTTGGTTCCGAACTTGGCCTCGTCGTCGTTCCAGGCCGGCAGCGTCATAGGTGCATCACCTTTCACTGTCTTTGTGGCGGGGACCTACGTACCAGCCATCACGACCACTAGACGCACACATCCAGTGACATGCAGGAGTTCAAGATGACCGTGATGGAACCTCCAGGGAGCGGCGACAACCGGACTCTCATCAGTGCACGCCTCCAGGAGGTGCAACGTGAGCCTGGTACACGTGAGACTGTCACGATCGAGTGGAGAGGGCAGCCTCGCAGTATCGAGGTCATCACGGCGCCGGTCGGAGTTTTGTACTACAACCCCGAGACCCACAGGATCAAGGCCCAACGTGATCATGACCCGGAGAGGGACGCAAAGCTCCGCGCGGACCCATGGAGCCCGGAGAGCCAGGAGTACCTGCACTATCTACTGAGGGCGAATCCGGCAGACCCTAGCCGTGAAGATCCTGACTTCAAGTCGTTGATGGAGGATCTTCATGATTACGGGCAGAAGGATCCGGGGGATCATTACCCCTTCTGGAGTTCTCGTAAATGGGAACACTCGTCGTGCCGCCCTAAAAGAGCTCGGCCGTGAAAATATCCGTGTCGGAGTGCTTCCTGACGACTGGACATGGGACGATGTCGCGGCGGTTGAACTTGAACTGCAGCTACGCAAGGACCACCGCCGGGACTACTCGTACATCAATCAGCTCCTTGCGATCGATGACGAGTCGGTTCGTGGTCTGTCGGTAGCAGAGATTAGTAAGAAGTTTCGCATCCAACAGAAAACATATCAGCAGGCGCGGTGGATCCTCTCCTTTATTCGAGAAGCGATTGAGAGAAGTAAGGTGACGCTCTCAAGTGGATCCATGGGAGTTTGCGCCTGGTTGATTTTGAGGATCACCAAGAGAAAAGCTTAAAGAACTTCACCGCAAATATCACGACCTAGAGGCCAGGAATCTAGATATCGCTGACCAGATGAGGGAACAGCTAACTCCTTGCAATCGTCCTAGGCAAGGCGAAAACCGACGTCCGGTGGATTGAAGAGGGGTTTGGGGAAAAAATACCTAAACAGCAAACTCCCTCCTGAACTTCGTGCTAGTGAGGCACTTAACTCCGGTTCTAGTCTCGATTCCTGGGACTAGGGATCTCTGTGGTAGGCGTATCGGGAAAGGCAAAGCAGGCTCAAGCTGTGACCGACAAGGTACTCCGCGCCAGGGCTGTTGCTGCTTCCCCGGACAAGGCAACCCCGGCAAGAGATATCTGAAGCAAATGCCGTGTTGAGCGCGGCTGACAATGTCGTCGACCGTGCAATTACGGCGGCCGGCCGTGACGGACGCTTGCGAAAGCGAAAACTAGTCGCCCCGGAGAAGATTAGTGATGCCGCCGACCTTCTGCTGGGGAGTTGTGTCGATATCGTGCAGGCGCGAAGCCAGAATCTCCTCGACGACGAGGCTCTCGATGACTCCTTGCTGGCGCTACGTGAGGCGCTCGTTCGCCTGACCAAACAGGCAGCGCGTAGCGTGCGACACCCAGGAGAGAATCTATTGTGGTTTCAAAGCGCGATGAAAGACCGGGACTGATGCGCTGTGCCGAGCCTTCATCTAGAGCTGAGTAGTTCAGGAAGAAACCCGTCCATTTGTGGGCAAGTGCAGACCACATTGCTGACCTTGGAGAGTTGGTCCCACGGTTCCGCTCGGCTGTTCAGAAGAGTGTAGAAGCAGCAGAAGTTGAACTCAGTGATTTTCTTGCCAATCTGCGCGAACTGGGACGATGGCCGTCTCCGGAAGATGTCACCTGGCAGCCTGAACTTCAAGTGCTTGTCGAAAGTAATGTGCGTGATGCCAGGCGTGTTACAGAGCAGCTCGATGCTGCTTCGGGAGAATGCCGAAAGGTTGACACGAATGCCATAGAAGATCTCCTGGGAGATGCGTGGCACGGAAAACTTACGGATTTTCAACTTCGTGATCTTAGCAAACTGCTTTCCCTCGACCATAGCGCCAACTTCAGCGTACCCGGTTCGGGTAAGACTAGAGTCTCCGTAGCTGCGTTTCAGGTAATGCGCGGCCAGGATACTGTTCGCCGAGCGTTGGTTGTCTGCCCGAAGGCGGCATTTGAGAGCTGGGTAAATGAGAATGCGGAGGTATTTTGAGACTCTCCACTACTGCTCGCAATCCTGAAGCGTCAATGGATCCCACTATTGAAATCCTTCTGGTCAACTATGAACGGCTTTCCGCCAATAAGACTGGGCTAGCGCGCTGGCTCACGGAAGAACCAAGTCTATTGATCCTTGACGAGGCTCACAGAACCAAACGTGGTTCGTCCTTATTGTAGGTGTTCAGTCCGTCTAGCTCTTTGTAGTCTTGCTTGGTGCCGCATGATCCTTACGGAACTCCTGCGCCTAACGGAGCAAAAGATCTCGAGAACCTCTTGGGATTTGTATGGCCAGGGCAAGGGCAGCAGACGGTGTCTCGAGCGATAGATGGTGGGGATCTCAAAAAGGCAAGTGTTGTACTAAAGCCATTGTTTACGCGCCAAACTAAGGCCGAACTCGGGCTTCCGCCGGTCAACAATCAGCTCCGCCGAGTCCGAGCTTCCTCCACTACATCGCGAGATCTATCAGGCAATGGTTGGCGAGATGAGTGCGCGAGCACGACGTTCTGCCGACGATCTAGAAGAGCGTCTGGTAGGATTATGATGTATCTGCTAATGGCTGCAGTAAGCCCAGCCCTGCTCGCCGCCTGTGTGACTCCTACACGAACCGCTTCTGTATCGGATCCCTCCCCTTGCTGCTCCAGTAGGCAGCTCACTAATGGAGCTAATGAAGGATCTTCCTAGCTATGAAATGTCTCCGAAGTATCAAGAAGCACTAGCAATTGTGGCTGCGAATGCTGCAGAAGGCCGCAAGACGCTTGTATGGTCGACTTTCGTTCGAAGCCTCACAACTCTCAAGCGAATTCTCGGAGCCTTTGAACCGACCTTGGTTCACGGCGGGACGTCCGACGAGGATCGAGTGGCGAGTCTTAAGCGATTCCGTGATGATCCGGATTGCATGGTCTTGCTTTCAAATCCCGCGACTCTCGGAGAGGGGATTAGTCTCCATCAGACATGTCATGATGCGGTTTATGTTGATAGAGATTTTGCGGCCGGGAGGTATCTTCAGAGCGTTGATAGGATTCATCGCCTCGGCCTCAAGAGCGACGTTGTCACCAGTGTTACGGTGATCGTCGCGAATCACACTATCGATGAATCGGTAGTTGAACGCCTTGCGGCCAAGCTCAATTTTATGGGCGCAGTACTGGATGACAGCCAAGTACGTGAACTAGCGGATCTTGAGGAAGAGCCGTCCGTAGTCGGTGGCATGGACCAGGAGGATGTAATCGCCATGATGCGGCACCTTAATGACTCAGCTGCCACCTAACGCGATTCTAAGGGCTGCCCTCCGATGGTGCGAGCAGTGTCTTCTCAACATTGGGAGATGGAACGAGCCCGGAGTGTATTCTCGGTAACTCCGGGCTACGATGATCTTACGATGACTCAGTACAGCTCGGGCCTTGATTGGCTACGCGAGATTGGCCTTGTTGACAACAATGGCGGTTGGTCTCCACTCGGTGAAACGGGTACGAGTGGGTCGTTGGCAGAGGTTTTGCTGAGTGCGGCGATCAAGAATGCTCGGCTTCCATGGATGCGTGACGCTGACTTACTCGTTGATTCTGTCGATGACCTGCCGGTGAATCTTATCCGAATTACCCGAGAACTAGAGCTTAGTCTGGAAAACGGACTCCAGGTCGTGCGTAGTGTGTGGGGTAAGGTCGATACGGAATATAGGGAAGAATTTGGTCGCGATGGTGAGGTCGCGCTAGTTCGACTGTTGCGTTCGAGTACTGGTGTAGACGTTGACTATATCGCGGGTATTGCTGACGGCTTTGGTTACGATATCGTCGTTCGCGCTACATCGTTTAGATTGAACCTTGAAGTTAAGTCAACCAGTCGACGTGGACGGCTTTCTTTTT
>CAVTOG010000004.1:0-33778 GCA_963736325.1 uncultured Actinomycetota bacterium
CGAGGTACCCCACGCACCCAACCGCTCCCTCCGAGCGATAAGCCGAGAGCGACGAGGTGAAGCTTGAGCCACGACGGACGCGGCGAACCCCGGCGCCTCGGCCTGCAGCCGGCCGGGAGTCATTCCCGGAGAGTTAGGAGGCGGCGCGACCGCGAACACGAGACGCGGGATCGTCTCCCTACATCGCACGGCGACAAGGACGCCGACGTGTCGAGCTCGGGTTGCACCTCCCGTCGCAGTCTGCGGCTGTCCCGGCGACGTCTGGGGTCCCAGACTGCGACGAGCGCTCCGCTTTCTCGATCAGTCCGGTCGCCCACGTCTTGCTGCTCTTGCAGGTCGCCCCCACTCACCGGTCGCGTCGACGGATGGAACACTGCGGCCCGTACGAGATCGAGGACGTTCCTCGCATCGCACGGCATTCAAGACGGCGACGAGCCTCGAGCGCGCTCCGGGCGCATCTCGCCGGGCAGGGCGGTCACCTCGGAAATGTTGGCGGGCGGAAGGCGACGGCGCGTATGAGGCCGAGGTCGTCGTTCTTGGGGTCGTTGGGCATGGGGAACACAGACGTGATGAGCCGCCAGCCGATCGGGTACGCGTCGCGGTAGGCGACGAGGGCGGCGCGGACCTCCTCCGGCGGGAGGAAGCGGTGTTCGGGTTCGGCGAATCTCAGATGTCCGATGCGGATCTCCAGCGCGCGGCCGGCTCGGATGTTCCTGACCCAGTCGGCACGGCTGCCCCAGACCGCGATGACGATCGCCTCGCCGGTCTCGTGGTCTAGGCGGACGACCTCCAGCACCGTCTCGTACCGGAGTCCGGAGAGTCTGCCCTGGTGAGCGAGGTAGAGGAAGCGTTTGCCGAGGAGGAAGCCCAGGTCCCGCCGGTACAGCCACAAGGGTGAACGCATGGCGCGCAGCATGAGTCCCTGCGGCTTCCGGGCACCTGACAGTCCTCGGTTCATCGTCCAATGATGCCGTCATCTAGGGGGCGATCCGTACGAGAGGCGGGAATCCAAGCCTTAAGCGGTCAGTTGTCACCAATGTGGCTGAATTTACCGACGTCCGCAGGTCAGTGCTGGATCTCGTGCCGGTGAGCACGGAAACGACACCGGGAGCCGCCCTGCGGGCCACGGTCGATCTGGCGCCTGTCATCGAACGGCTCGGCTATCACCGCATGTGGGTGGCGGAACACCACAGCATGCCGGGGATCGCGAGCTCCTCCCCCGCGGTGCTCATCGCGCACCTGGCGGAGGCGACCTCCACGCTACGGGTCGGGTCCGGCGGTGTGATGCTGCCGAACCACGCGCCGCTGGTCGTGGCGGAACAGTTCGGCATGCTGGAGGCACTGCACCCGGGCCGGATCGACCTGGGAATCGGCCGTGCCCCTGGCACCGACCAGGCCACCGCGTACGCTCTGCGCCGCACTCCCGACATCACCGCGGACGCCTTTCCGGAGGAGCTCTCGCAGCTCAGGGCGTTCTTGGACGGCTCGTACCCGCGCATCCTCGCGGTGCCCGCCGGGGAGAATCCGCCGTCGGTGTGGCTGCTGGGGTCGAGTGGCTTCAGCGCGCAGCTCGCGGGGATGCTCGGCCTGCCGTTCGCTTTCGCGCACCATTTCAGCTCGCGGTTCACCGAGCCGGCGCTTGAGCTGTACCGCTCGACGTTCGAGCCGGTCGGGCCGCTCACCGAGCCGTACGCGATGGTCACCGCCGCCGTCGTCGCGGCGGACACGGACGAGGAGGCCACGCGTCTCGCCGCGCCGCTGGGACTCTCGATGCTGCGCCTGCGGGCCGGGAACCCCGGTCTGCTGCCCACGCCCGAAGAGGCTCTGGCGTATCCGTACTCGCCGCAGGAGCACGAGGCGATTCGGACGATCACGGACTCTCACGTCGTCGGTGCCCCCGACACGGTTCGCAAGGGTCTTCGCGAGCTTCTCGAACGCACGCGTCCGCAGGAGTTGATGGTGTCCACGAACGTCGCGGATCCGGCGGCGCGCCGCCGCTCGCACGAGATCGTCGCGGATGTCTTCGACCAAGGCTGACCTCCTCTGGCTCCGTCGGATCAGTGTCTGGTGACGACGGAGGGGCCGTCGCGGGAGCACGCGATGGCGATGTCTCCGTCATGGTCGGTGCGGTAAGTGCGTTCTCCCAGGCGGGTGAGGGCGGCCATGGTCGAGGGGGCCGGATGGCCGTAATCGTTGTCCGCTCCCACCGATGTGACGGCGACTCTGGCGTGTACGGCTTCGAGAAACGCCGGGTCCTGACTCTTCGAGCCGTGATGCGGGACCTTCAGTACGTCGGCTCTGGGCACACCGGCGTCGACCAGTTCGCGTTGGGCTTCCAACTCGACGTCGCCGGGGAGCAGCGCGGTCAGGCCGGGCCAACGGGCGAGCAGCACGACGCTGGCGTTGTTCACCGGGGTGCCGGGATCGCGGGTGGTGACGTGTTCGGTGCCGAGGGGGCCGAGCACGGTCAGGGTCAGCGGTCCGATGCTCCAGATGTCGCCTACCTCTGCCGCCTGGATTCGCTGGTGGGGAAGCAGGCGGCGTTCCTCTCCGCCGCTGTCCGGGCTGATCACGACGGTGCCGATGGCGCGCCCGCGCAGGACGCCGGGAACGCCGTCGATGTGGTCGGCGTGCGGGTGGGTGAGGACGAGTAACGGCACGGTGCTGATGCCGAGGTCGCGCAGGCAGCGGTCGATGGGACGGGGATCCGGGCCGGTGTCGACGACGACGGCCTGGCGCGGCCCGGCGTACAGGGCGAGGCCGTCGCCTTGACCGACGTCGCACGTGACGAACCTCCAGCCGCGCGGCGGCCAGCCCGGTGAGACCACGCGTAGCCCGATGACGATCACGGTGACGCCCGCCAGTACGGCGGCGATGATCCGGCGAGGGTGCCGGCGTTTCAGGGCGTACGCGCCGGCGGTGATGACGCCGACGAGCAGCAACGCTCCGGTGAGTCCGGCCGGCCAGCCCAGGGCGGCGTACGGTGCGCGGGCGAAGAAGCGTGCGACGCCGGTGATCCAGCCGACCGCGACTCCCGCGGGCAGGACGATCAGCCGGGCGACGGGCAGGGACAGCGGTGCGATGGCTGCGGCGATGACGCCGAGCAGCGTGGCCGGCCCGACGGCGGGAGCCGCGAGCAGGTTGGCGGGAACGGCCGCGAGGCCGACGCCCGTACCGAGCATGGCGAGCAGAGGAGCGCAGGCGACCTGAGCCGCCGCGGCCACGGCGAGCGGCTCGGCCAGGCGTGGTGGCATCCTCCGGCTCAGGCCGCGTCGCCATATGGGCGCGAGGATGAGGATGCCGGCCGTAGCCATGGCCGAGAGCGCGAAGCCGTACGACCGGGCCAGTTCGGGGTCGATGAGCACGAGGACGAGGGCGGCGGCGAACAGGGCCGGCACGCCTCTTCTCTCGCGCCCGCCGACGACCGCCGCGAGCGTGACCGCTCCCATGACCGTGGCGCGCAGCACGCTCGGCGACGGACGCGCGACGATGACGAATCCGAGGATCGACACTCCCGCGAGCAGCGGGCCCGCGCGGCGGCCGAGTCCGGTGAACCTCCCGAAGAACAGCACCGCGCCGATGATCAATGAGAGGTTCTCGCCGCTGACCGCCATGAGATGCGTGAGCCCGGCCTTCTCGAACGCGTCGGCCAGGTCCGGCGGGACGAGTGACGTGTCACCGTCCACGAGCCCTGGCAGGACGCCGCGCTCGTCAGGCGGGAGCCCGCTGGACGCGGTCCGCAGCCTGGATCTGATCGTGTTCGCCGAACGCTGGATTAGCGATGGTGAGCCGATTCGGTGCGGCGGGCCTCTTACGAGAACCACGGCCGCGAGGAGCTCGCCGCCTCTTGGCGGTATGAGACGCGCGGTGAAGCGGATCCTCTGGCTGGGCAGGAGGTCTTTCCAGGCGGGTTCGGCGGCGATCACGAGGACGGGTACTCGTACTCGTCGCTGTTCGACCACTTCTACCCGCGCAGGGAGCAGCACCGTTTCGCGGTGGCGGGTCGCTCCTTCCTTCACCTTTGTTTTCGGGTCGCCGGTCACCACTGCTTCCATGTTCGCGGTCCGTCCCTGTACCGCGAGCGCACGTACGGGTCCGGATGCGACAGCGGTCAGTCTCAACGCCACTCCGATTGCCGACGCGGCGGCGCAGATCAGTACCGCTATGGCCGCCATGCGTAAGCCGCCGGACTCGCGATCGGCCGCTCCTCGCTGGGCTTGTCGAACATGAGGCGGCGGATGAGCGTTCTGATCGGGTGCGTTCGTGCAGGCGGTTCGTGAACGGGTCAGCGGTCGTGCGAGCAGAGTCACGGCGCCGGCGAAGGCGGTGACGGCTGTCGCGTACGCGATGGCGGTGTCGGTGGTGAGGAGGATTAGAGCGGTCAGCCAGGCGCTGATGGCGGGACCGGCCAGGCGGAGGTCGGGGCGGGGCGGCTTGGGCGGTGCTTCGGAGTCGTCGGGCGAAGCGCGTGCGGAGTCTTCCCTCGGTGGTGGCGAGGGCTTGGAGTTCATACCCTCACCAGGCTTTTCACGTCTGAGAACTTGGCCTCCCCGATGCCGGACACCTGGCGAAGCTCGTCGATGGAACGGAAGGATCCGTGCTGGGTCCGGTAGTCGACGATGCGCTGGACGAGCACCGGGCCGACGCCTGGTAGCTGGTCGAGTTGGGCGGCGGTGGCGGCGTTGAGGTCCATAGGGGTGCCAGGCATAGTGGCGCCGGGTGATCCGGGGATTCCCGGTTGGCCTGGTGCCGGCAGGGTGGTGCCCGATGCCGCGTCGGACGGTTTGATTCCGACGAGGATCTGTTCTCCGTCGATCACGTGGCGGGCGAGGTTGAGGGTTCCGGTTTTCGTGCCCGGGCGGAGGCCGCCTGCCTCTTTGATCGCGTCGATGACCCTCGCGCTGGTGGAGAGGCTGACCACTCCGGGGTGCCGTACCTTGCCGGCCACGTCGACCATCAGCACCGCCGCGGATGGGCTCGGAGATTCCGCTGACGCGCTGGTTCCGGTCGGCATGGTGATGGGGTGGGCGGCGGGGCGGATGACGGGTGGTGGCGCGGGTTGTGGCTCTGGTCGGGACCACCAGAGAAGAACGCCGGCGATCAGCGCGGCCAGTGCCCCTACGACGGCCAGCACTCGGACGCCGGACAGACCTGGATCGAACCGGCAACCCCGAAGCCGACTGCTCAGCGGCCACCCGCCCTCCGCACCGCTATGCGCCGACCAGCCGGGCTCCATGGTTCCGCCCTCCGCCAGGCGTATGCCCGAATCGCCGCCCGTCGACCGACCGCAGTCCGTACTGCCGTCCGCTGTCCAGTCATCGTCCCTGCTGTCGCGCGCCGGCCAGCGACTCTCCGTGTCGGCCTGCCCCCCTCGGTCGCGGTCCGCATCATTGGGCGTCGGCCGAGCACTGTCTGCGCAGCCGCCGTCCTGTGGGAAACGATCACTTTGGCCGTGGTCGTCGGCAGTGTTGTGCTCATATCGGGCGGGCTCTGGAGCCCGATCGTGATCGGTGTGCCTGTTTCGGCCGCCAACTGTGGCTACGTGCACAGAGGGATGGGGGTCGGCTGGAGTGGAGTCATCGATCTCGGCATCGGTCCGGCCCTCCTGAGGATCTTGGCCGTTCTCATTTCGGGTGGTCGGCGTCTCGTTGGGATGAGGTGGCCGCGTCGGCGAGCTGTGTAAGGCGGTGCCTGATGGGGCCTGGAATCTCGGGCCGGGCGGGCTGCCGAAGGACTCAGGTGGGCGGAACGCTTCTCTCAGGCGGTCGAGAGGCAATGACGACGGCGGGCGCTTCATGGCACTGACGCTAAGTCCGCCCTCACACCCCGCGACAGGTCGAATCCACTCTGTGGATAACTCCGCGACGCATCCGTCGGAGCCGTCCTGTGTCACACGGAGGCTTCCGGGGGCGGCGTAGTATCGGTGTCGTTCGCCTGGGGATCTCCTGGGCTGGTGATGGCTCGCGTCCGCCGCTAAGGGCGTCAGTGATGAACGTTGTGAAGGGCATTCGCGCCCCGAGGCGATGAGCCGGGCTGTTCGCGTGAGTTCTCGTAGAGAGCTCCAGCAGGTACGCCGCGCGCGCTCGCATCGGTGCTGGGACCATCTGATCGCCGCGCCACTCTGGCCTCTGCACGGGGTCAATCTCGGCACTCTGCTTCGTACGTGTGACGCCGTCGGCGCCTGTCTTGCGGTTCCTCGCCACTCCTGGGTCCCGCAGGCGCTCGCGCGTGGGAACACACTGAGGCGCAGGACCTGTGTGCACTGGGTCAACGACCCTACGCGCTGGCTCGATGACCAGCGGTCCGCCGATACGTGGGTGGTCGGGGTCGAGCTCGCGGAGAACGCCGTGCGGCTGGCGGATCTCTCGATGGCTCCCAGGCGTACGGTCGCGGTGCTCGGGCATGAGCAGACGGGCATACCGCCCGAGGCGCTCGATCTGCTGGACGACGTCGTCGAGATTCCGATGATCGGGTCCGGGGCCAGTCTCAACGTCGCCGTCGCCGGGTCGCTTGTGCTCTACAAGCTTGCTGGAATGTCCTGAGTACACGCGTATCGGTCGGCCTCCGCCGCTTTAGACTCCTCTCTATGAGATCAGCGGTCGCGATCGTCACCGATTCAACCGCCTACCTTCCCGACGATTTCATCTCCGCGCACGGCGTCACCGTGGTTCCGCTGCAGGTCGGTATCGACGGGGACATCCTTGAAGAGAATGCTGCCCACGGCGTACGCGACTGGCGGCCGGTGACGACCTCTCAGCCCTCGCCCGAGCGGTTCCACCAGGCTTACAAGGAGGCGGCTCGGGGCGGGGCCGTCGCGGTGGCTTCCGTGCACCTCTCTGGGGAGATGTCCGGCACGGTCGACACCGCTCGGCTCGCGGCCGGTGAGGCGTCGATTCCGGTCGAGGTCGTGGACAGCCGGTCCATCGGGATGGGGCTCGGGTTCGCGGTCGTGGCCGCCTCGATGGCGGCGGCGGCCGGGGGCGGGCTCGACGAGGTCACGGACGCTGCGGTTCGCCGCGTACGGGCAACTCGGTCCCTCTTCTACGTCGACACTCTCGAACATCTCCGGCGTGGCGGGCGTATCGGCGCGGCAGCGTCCCTGCTCGGTTCGGCGTTGATGATCAAGCCGCTGCTGCACATCTCCGACGGGCGGATCGCGCCTCTGGAGAAGGTACGCACGGCCTCGCGGGCGCTGGCGAGGATGGAGGAACTGGCCGTCGACCTGGCCGGAGACGCCGACGTCGACGTCGCGGTGCAGCACATCGCCGCCGCCGACCGCGCCGAGTCGCTGGCCTCCCGTCTCAAGGAACGCGTCCCCCGCCTGCACGAACTGCTCGTCGGCGAGGCCGGTCCGGTCGTCGGCGCCCACGTCGGACCCGGCACTCTCGGTGTGGTCGTCTCCCGCCGCGACTACTGACCGAGATCCACGCCGATCCGCCGCGCGAGCTCCGGAGACACCGGGTACACACGCTCCCTCGGCAGGAGCGCCTTGGCTCTGCTCGTGTGGCCGTCCCGGAGCGCGTTGATCTTCCGTGCGAGCGGCGTGACGTCCTCGATGCCGAGGATCCACTCGTCGACGTACCGGTCGATGACGTGCCGGCTGAGGCCCACCTGGATGCTGCGTGCTTCCATCGGGCCGCCGCGCAGGCGGCGTTCCGGGTCCCACTGGACGTGCACCCGGGCCGCCGTGAAAGCCTCTCGCCACTCGTCGCCCCGGTAGACGCGAGGGTCGGGGTGTGTGAGGACCGCCTGCGATAGCGCCTCCTCCAAGCCCGTACGGGTGATTCGGACGGCGAGGATCATCTCCTGACCCGGCTTACGGCCCCAGCCGCTGCGCGCCATCAGCCAGAGGAACGACGGCTTGATCCAGGTCATCCGGGTACGGGAGAACGGTGCCGTGAAACGGCCTTTCTCGACCGCAGGCCGGCCGATCGCCGGGGAGTACGCCTGGTAGACGACGATCGAGGTCCGGTCGTAGTTCGCCCTGATCTCGTGCGCCCGCATGGCGACCACGATGTCGCCGGGATATCTTAGGGATCAATCGGATTTTCGCGGCGCTCCGCCGTACAAGACACAAGCTTTGTGGCGTACGGCGTCGCACAAGGTGCCCGAAAGGGATAACGCGCCAGGCAGGGCGAGTCGTCACATTTTGTAACCATAAGCTGACGCCGGTAATGTCGATTTGTCCAGGCGGCAGTTCCGGCCCTTTCCCTTCGCGGGCGTGATATCGACGCCCGCTCTGGTCCTCCGGCGGTGGTGCATGCCCGAAGACTCCCCGGCGCCTTCCCTGACGTCGACACGATTCCTCGTATGCCTCACCGTGCTGGCCATCGCGGCCGGCTGTGGAGCCGTGCTGCTCACCAAGCAGGACCATGGCGCCGAGGCCCGGATCGTCTGCGAACGCTTCGTCAAACACCGCCTGACGCCGGACACGAGGTTCGCCGGCGAGAGGGTCCGCGACCTGTCGGTGACCCGGCACGTCGTCACGGGTACCGCCCGCCCGCCGGGCCGCTCCCCCGAGCCGTACACCTGCACCGTCACGCACACCGGAAGCTCCTGGACCCTGAACGGGCTCACCGGCGTCTGAGTCGGCGCGGTACGGCGTTCGAGTCCCTAGCCGGCGGGTGGCCAGGCTTCCGCTCCGTGGATTCACGTCTCGGGAAAACCGCTGGCTCCATGGACGGCTACGCGGTGGGATGGGTTCATGACCTCACTTATTCGCACGGTGACGTTCGACTGCGGCGATCCGCTCAAGCTGTGCCGCTTCTGGAGCGACCTGACCGGCTGGCCCGTGCACGAGGAGTCCGACGAAGACGAGGCGATGGTCGTCGCCCCCGAGCCGCGTCCGAACCTGCTGTTCGTCCGCGTGCCCGAGGGCAAACAGGCGAAGAACCGGCTCCACTTCGACATCACTCCCACCGACCGCACACGGGACGAGGAGGTACAGCGCCTGGCCGAGCTGGGCGCGACCGTCACCGAGGACCTGCGGAACCCCGACGGCACCGGCTGGGCCGTGATGACCGACCTGGAGGGCAACGAGTTCTGCGTCGAACGCAGCGCGGCCGAACGGACGGGCTGAGACACCGGGTGCGACACCGCTGGACCGAAGCGATGAATACCAGCCGACGAAACACGGGTGGCCAGGGCAGGAACGCCGGGTGTAAGGCGGTCCGGGTACCGGTCACGGCTCATGCTAACGCCAGGGAACACGGGCCAAAGGCCAGGACGCCGATCGCCCTCGTGGGCGATCGGCGTCGGGTTACACCTGGACGGGGATGCCGCCGCGCCAGACTCGTTGGGCTCTCAGGCCGAAGGACCAGGCGAAGGCGCCCTCATGGTCGGCGTCCCACAAGACGATGTCGGCGAACATTCCCGGGGCGAGGGCGCCGCGGTCGTTGACGCGGAGAGCGGCGGCGCCGCCCAAGGTCGCGGCTCGGAGGGCCTCGTTGACGCTCAGGCCGAACATCGCGACCGACAGGCCTACGACCAAGGGCATCGACGTGATGCCGCACTGGCCCGGGTTGTGGTCGGTGCCGAGGGCCAGGGTGACGCCGCGGTCGAGCATGGCGCGTACCGGTGGGGTGCGGCCGTTGTGGAGGGCGCTGCCCGGGCACACCACCGCGGCGACGCCGCCGTGGTGGAGGGCCTTGATGTCGTCGTCGTTGGCTTCGGTGAGCAGGTCGGCGGAGGCGCAGCCGACCTCGGCGGCGACCTGTGCGGCGCCCATGCGCTCGTTGGCGCAGGCGTGCAGCCGTGCTTTGAGGCCGACGCGCTGGCCGGTCATGAGCAGGACGCGGGCCTCGTCCGGGGTGAAGTGGCCCTCGTCGCAGTAGACGTCGATGCTGTCGGCGCCGGCCGCGGCGGCGTCGCCGGTCCAGAGGCGTACGGCCTCGATGTAGTCACGGCGTCGGCCGAAGTATTCCGGTGGCAGCACGTGGGCGGCGAGGAAGGTCGCGTGGATGCGGGGCATCGACGGCTCTTCCTCCAGCGAGCGCAGGAGGCGGACGTCGGCGAGCTCGCCGTCGCGCGTCAGGTGGTAGCCGGTCTTGGCCTCGATCGTCGTCGTGCCACCGGTGATCCACTGACGGAGGCGTTCGCGGACGCCGTTGCAGAGGGTCCAGGGGTCGGTGCCGCGGGTCACGGTCACCGTGGACGCCACGCCGCCGCCTGCGGCGACGATCTCGTTGTTGGTCGACCCGCTCGTGCGCATGGCGAGCTCGGCCCAGCGATTGCCCGCGTACACCGGGTGAGAGTGAGCGTCGATCAGGCCGGGTGTGACCAGGCCGCCGCCGAGGTTCTCCACGTGGTCGACGTCGACGATGTCGTCGATGACGCCGGGGACGCTCTGCGGGAGGTCCGAGGCCGGGCCGGCCCAGGCGATGCGCTCGTCGTGTACGAGGATGGCCGCGTTGCTGCACACATCCATACCGGTCCAGAGACGGCCGATATTCGTCAGCAAACGGACGGTCATCGCGTCACCGCCCGAATCTGCGGTCGCATGCCGGTGAAGGGTGTCCGGACGCCATGCAGCGGGTCACCTGCTCTCGCTCGATTACGCCGGCAACACTGCCAGCGGACCCAAGTGCGGTTGAAAGGCTGGTCATCCGACCACCTGGAGCAACGAACCCTCAAACTTCGGTTTCGTCACGGTAGTGCAATGAGACCAAGCTGTACAGCCTTTGCCGGCTTGCCACGCTCCAACCGCCCATCGGCCGGCCACTACAGGCGCTTCGAGAATACCTCAGAAAGGCAGGACTCATGGAACGAACAGGAAAGGAAGGCGGAATCCGGAACCACTCCGCGGCCCCGGATTCCGCCATTCTACGTGGTGATCACACTTACACGGAGACGTATGGCTCCAGCTCACCGGCCATGCGCTCGGGAACGCGGGCGTGGAGCGAGGTGCCGTCGGCGGTGTGCTCCTGGGAGAGCACCTCTCCGAGGTCGTGCACGCGGGCGACGAGGTCGCCCCGGTCGTACGGCACGACGGCGCGGACCTCGCGCTGACCGCGTGGCAGGCCATCCTCGACCGCGCGGAGCAGGTCGTCCAGGCCGTCGCCGGTACGGGCGGACACGACGACGCTGTTCGGCTCCTGGCGGCGCAGGCGCGCGACGGCCATCTCGTCGGCGAGGTCGGCCTTGTTGATGACGATGAGTTCGGGCACCGAGCCGGCGCCGACATCGCGCAGCACCTCGCGCACGGCGGCGATCTGGGCCTCGGGGTCGGCGTCGGAGCCGTCGACCACGTGGAGGATCAGGTCGGCGTCGGCGACCTCCTCCAGCGTCGAGCGGAAGGCCTCGACGAGCTGGTGCGGCAGGTGACGGACGAAACCGACAGTGTCGGCCAGGGTGTACGCGCGGCCGTTCGGCGTGCTCGCACGGCGTACGGTCGGGTCGAGGGTGGCGAACAGGGCGTTCTCCACCAGCACTCCGGCGCCCGTGATGCGGTTGAGCAGGCTGGACTTGCCGGCGTTGGTGTAGCCGGCGATCGCGACGGCCGGCACCTGGCGGCTGCGCCGCCGGGACCGCATCGTGTCGCGCGCCTTGCCCATCTCGCCGATCTGACGGCGCAGCTTGGCCATACGCGTACGGATGCGGCGGCGGTCCAGCTCGATCTTGGTCTCACCGGGGCCACGGCCGCCGATGCCGACGCCGCCCGCGGCGCGCCCGCCGACCTGCCGGGACAGGTTGCCGCCCCAGCCGCGCAGGCGCGGCATGAGGTATTCGAGCTGTGCCAGCTCGACCTGCGCCTTGCCCTCACGGCTGCTGGCGTGCTGGGCGAAGATGTCGAGGATCAGGGCCGTCCGGTCGATGACCTTGACCTTGACGATCTCTTCCAGCTGACGGAGCTGGCTGGGCGCGAGCTCGCCGTCGCAGATCACCGTGTCCGCGGCGGAGGAGATGACGACATCGCGCAGTTCCAGCGCCTTGCCGGAGCCGACGTACGTCGCCGGGTCGGGACGCGAGCGCCGCTGGATCAGGCCCTCCAGGACCTCCGACCCTGCGGTCTCGGCGAGCAGCGCCAGCTCACGCAGGGAGTTCTCGGCCTGCGCCTCGTCTCCCTCGGTCCAGACGCCGATCAGCACGACCCGTTCGAGGCGCAGTGAACGGTATTCGACCTCGGTGATGTCGGCGAGCTCCGTGGAGAGCCCTGCGACGCGGCGCAGTGCCTGCCGCTCTTCCAGGTCGAGTTCGCCGGTCAACGGCTCCGCCTCTTCAAACGAAAAAGTAGACATCTTCCCCCTATGAACACCGAAGCGTCCTCGGATCTTCCCCGATGCTGCCACGGCGCGGCAGATCGCACACCTGGATATATCCCCACGCGGACGCCCGCATCCCACTGCGACGCGTGATCGCGGGTAGGGAGTGGTCGTACCCCCGCTTTGACCGGCTCGCGAACGCCTTATTAGGCTTCCACTAGGCAGAAGTATTATTTCACTATACGAAAGGGCAGGCAGATGGCCGACCCCGCAGGCGTGGAGCTGACAGGCCCCGTCAACGAGCGATACGACGAGATCCTCACGTCCGACGCGCTGGGCTTCCTCGCCACTCTCCAGCGTGAGTTCGGCGACCGGCGCCGCGAGCTGCTCGGCGCGCGCGCCGAGCGCCAGGCGGAGCTCACGGCCGGTGGAAGCTTCGACTTCCTCCCGGAGACCGCCGAGGTCAGGCACGACGACACCTGGCGCGTGGTCGACCCGGCACCGGGTCTGGAAGACCGGCGTGTCGAGATCACCGGTCCCACTGACCGCAAGATGACGATCAACGCCCTCAACTCCGGGGCGAAGGTCTGGCTCGCCGACTTCGAGGACGCCAACACTCCCCTGTGGGAGAACATGGTCGGCGGCCAGCTCAACCTCCGCGACGCCCTCGACCGCACGATCGACTTCGAGACGGGCGGCAAGGCGTACGCGCTCAAGGACGACGACGAGCTCGCCACGATCGTGGTGCGCCCGCGCGGCTGGCACCTGGACGAGAAGCACGTGCTCGTCGACGGCAAGCGCATGTCCGGCTCGCTCTTCGACTTCGGCCTCTACTTCTTCCACTGCTGCCGCCGCCAGCTCGACAAGGGCAAGGGACCGTACTTCTACCTGCCCAAGATCGAGAGCCACCTGGAGGCGCGTCTCTGGAACGACGTCTTCAACCTGGCGCAGGACCTGCTGGAGGTGCCGCGCGGCACGATCCGGGCGACCGTGCTGATCGAGACCATCCCGGCCGCGTTCGAGATGGAGGAGATCCTCTACGAGCTGCGCGACCACTCCGCGGGCCTCAACGCCGGCCGGTGGGACTACCTGTTCTCGGTGATCAAGAAGTTCCGGGCGCGTGGCCGTCAGTTCCTGCTGCCCGAGCGCAACGCGATCACGATGACGGCGCCGTTCATGCGGGCGTACACGGAGCTCCTGGTCCGCACCTGCCACAAGCGTGGCGCGCACGCGATCGGCGGCATGGCGGCGTTCATCCCGTCGCGCCGCGACGAAGAGGTCAACAAGGCCGCCTTCGAGAAGGTGCGCGCGGACAAGACCCGCGAGTCCGAGGACGGCTTCGACGGGTCGTGGGTCGCCCACCCCGGCATGGTCGACATCTGCCGCGAGGTCTTCGACGGCGCGCTCGGCGACAAGCCGAACCAGCGCGACCGCAAGCGCGAGGAGGTGTCGGTGTCCGCGTCGGACCTGCTCGCCGTCGACAAGACGCCGGGTGAGATCACCGAGGCCGGTCTGCGCAACAACATCAGCGTCGGCCTGCAGTACATCGCCACCTGGCTGGGCGGCAACGGCGCGGTCGGGATCTTCAACCTGATGGAGGACGCGGCGACCGCCGAGATCTCCCGGTCGCAGATCTGGCAGTGGCTGCACAACGACGTCGAGCTGTCCGGCGGCCCGAAGGTCACCACCGACCTGGTCGAGCGCCTCATCGAGGAGGAGCTCGGTAAGATCCGTGAGTCCTACGGCGACGCGTACGACGAGAAGCGCTTCGCCGAGGCCGTGGAGCTGTTCAAGAACGTCGCGCTGGCCGACGACTACGCCGACTTCCTCACGATTCCGGCGTACGAGACCATGCCCTGACACCGGAAATCCGTCTCCGGGCCCGATCCGGGCCCGGAGACGGCGACCGACCGACATGTTTGGAACTGTCGGAAAGGTCAAGGAATGGTGATGTGACCACCACGCTTGCCACATTGGCCGGGCGGCTCGAAGCGATCGCGGGATCGTCGAACGTCATCACCGATCCCGCGGAGTTGCGCACGTACGAGTGCGACGGGCTGACCTACCATCGGGCGACGCCCGGGGTCGTGGTGCTGCCCGAGACGGCCGGGCAGATCGCGGAGATCGTACGCGTCTGCGCGGCCGAGAACGTCCCGTACATCGCGCGCGGCTCGGGCACCGGGCTGTCCGGCGGGGCGCTCCCCCGCACCGACGGCGTGCTGATCGTCACCTCGCGCATGCGCCGCATCCTGGAGATCGACGTCGAGAACCAGCGGGCCGTCGTCGAGCCCGGCGTGATCAACCTGGACGTCACGAAGGCCGCGCGGCCCTACGGCTACTACTACGCGCCCGACCCCTCCAGCCAGCAGATCTGCTCGATCGGCGGCAACGTCGCGGAGAACTCCGGCGGCGCCCACTGCCTCAAGTACGGCTTCACCGTCAACCACGTGCTGGCCTGCGAGGTCGTCACACCCGACGGGGAGATCGTCGAGCTGACGGAGGGGCCCGGCTACGACCTGCTCGGCGTCTTCGTCGGCTCCGAGGGCACCCTCGGCATCACCACGAAGATCACCGTACGGCTGACACGCGTGCCGGAGACGGTGCAGACCCTGCTGGCGGCGTTCGACTCGATCGAGCACGCGGGTGAGGCCGTCTCGGCGATCATCGCCGCCGGTGTCGTGCCCGCGGCGATCGAGATGATGGACGCGCTCTCCATCGAGGCCGCCGAGGCTGCGGTGCGGTGCGGCTACCCCGACGGAGCCGGAGCGGTCCTGATCGTCGAGCTGGACGGCCCGGTCGCCGAGGTGGAGCGGCAGTTCGAGCAGGTGCGCGAGCTGTGCCACCAGGCGTTCGAGATCCGGGTCGCGGCCGGCGACACCGAGCGCACGCTCATCTGGCGCGGCCGCAAGTCGGCGTTCGCGGCGGTCGGCCGGATCAGCCCGGACTACATCGTGCAGGACGGCGTCATCCCGCGGACCTCGCTGCCGGAGGTCCTCGCGCGCATCGACGAGCTGTCCCAGGCCAACGGCGTGCGCGTCGCCAACGTGTTCCACGCGGGCGACGGCAACCTGCATCCGCTCGTACTGTTCGACGGCGCGGTCGAAGGCGCGGGAGAACGTGCCGAGGAGGTCTCCGGGAAGATCCTCGACCTGTGCATCGAGCACGGCGGCTCGATCACCGGGGAGCACGGCGTCGGCGTGGACAAGTCCAAGCACATGCCGCGGATGTTCACCGAGGAGGACCTGGACACGATGCAGATGGTGCGGTGCGCCTTCGACCCGGCCGGCCTGTGCAACCCCGGCAAGGTGTACCCGACACCCCGGCTGTGCGGCGAGGTTCCGGGCCGCAACAGGGGCGTCCATCCGCTGGTCGAGAGCGGCAAGGCGGACCTGTTCTGATGAACACGATCGACGCCCTCGCCAAGGCGTGCGAGACACGGCCTGCCGAGGACGGCGACGCGGTCCAGGGGGTCGTGCCCTCCTATGTCGCCGCGCCCGCGTCCGTCGCGGAGGCGGCGGAGCTGATGCGGGTCGCCGCCGAACACGGGCTGGCGGTCGTGCCCCGCGGTGCCGGAACCAAGATGCGCTGGAGCGCGCCGCCCGCGCGCTGCGACCTCATCGTCGAGACGCGGCGCCTCGGACGGGTGATCGAGCACGCCGCCGGCGACCTCGTCGTCAAGGCCGAGGCGGGGCTGCCGCTCGACGACCTTCAGGAGATCCTCGCCGGCACCGACCAGCAGCTCGCGCTCGACGGCCTGGTGCCCGGCGCGACCCTGGGCGGCGCGGTCGCCGCCGGCACCGCCGGGCCCCGCCAGGTGCTGTACGGCTCGCCGCGCGACCTGCTCATCGGCATCACGGTGATCCGCGCGGACGGCGTGGTCGCGCACGCCGGCGGCAAGGTCGTCAAGAACGTCGCGGGCTATGACCTCGCCAAGCTGTTCACCGGGTCGCTCGGGACGCTCGGCCTGATCGTCGAGGTCGCGTTCCGGCTGCATCCGCTGCCCCGCGCCCGGGCGTACGTCACCGCGACCGCCGCCGACGCATCGCGTGCGCACGCGATGACGCAGGCGCTGATGCACTCCGCGCTCGTCCCGGCCGCCATCGAGGTGGACGGCACCACGGTCGTGACCCTCCTGGAGGGCGTTCCGGAGGCCGTACGGCTGCGTGCCGAGGCCGCACGCGAGCTCATCGGCGGCGACGTCTCCGCCGAGCCGCCCGCGTGGTGGGGACGGCTCCCCGAGGGCGAAGTGCTCGCCGAAGTGCGGTCGGTGCCGACGGCGCTGCCGGCGCTCCTCGCGGAAGACTCCGTGCGGCTGCGCGGATGCGCCGGGCGCGGCCACTGGCACGCGGCCTTCCCGGCGGACGGCGCGCCCGCGACGCTCGCGCGGCTGCGCTCCCACGGCGACGTCGTCGTGCTGGACGCCCCGGCGGGCATGGAGCTCGAACGCTGGGGCCCCATCCCGGCGCTGCCGCTGATGCGCCGTGTGAAGGACGAGTTCGACCCCGGGCGGCGCCTGTCGCCGGGACGCTTCGCGGGAGGGATCTGATGGACGACTTCCGTGAGCTTCTCGACGACTGCGTGCACTGCGGCTTCTGCCTGCCGACGTGCCCGACGTACCAGCTGTGGGGCGAGGAGATGGACTCCCCGCGCGGCCGCATCCACCTGATGAGCCAGCACGAGCAGGGCGCTCCGCTCACGGACTCGATGGCCGAGCACTTCGACCGCTGCCTCGGCTGCATGGCGTGCGTGACGTCCTGCCCGTCCGGCGTCCAGTACGACCGCCTCATCGAAGTCACCCGCGCGCAGGTCGAGGACGAGCACCCCCGCTCGCGCGGCGACCGCCTCCTCCGCGAGGCGATCTTCGCGGTCTTCCCGTATCCGAAACGGCTGCGTGCCATGCGCCTGCCGTTGCGCGCCTACCAGGCGTCCAAGATCAACCTTTCGCCGCTGCTCGCGCGCGTCTCGCCGACCCTGGCCGCGATGGAGCGCCTCGCACCGCCGCGTGCGAAGGCCGCGCGGCTGCCCGACCACGTGCCCGCGCGCGGCGAGCGCCGTGCGGTCGTCGGCATGTTGACCGGCTGCGTGCAGCGGGAGTTCTTCCCCGGCGTCAACACCGCGACCGCGCGGGTGCTGGCGTCGGAGGGCTGCGACGTGGTCATCCCGCGTAGCCAGGGCTGCTGCGGCGCGCTGTCGCTGCACAGCGGGCGCGCCGAGGAGGCCAGGGCGTTCGCGCGCAAGACGATCGAGTCGTTCGCGGGCGTCGACACGGTGGTCGTCAACGCCGCGGGCTGCGGCTCGGCCATGAAGGACTACGCCGACGTGCTGGCCGGCGATCCGGAGTGGGCCGAGCGCGCCGCGGAGCTGACCGCCAAGACACGCGACCTCACCGAGTTCCTGGCCGAGCTGGGCCCGCGCGCGACCCGGCATCCGCTGGAGATGATGATCGCGTACCACGACGCCTGCCACCTCGCGCACGCTCAGGGCGTTCGCGCCCAGCCCCGCGAGCTGCTGGCCGCCATCCCCGGCCTGGAGATCAAGGAGATCGCCGACCCGGAGATCTGCTGCGGCTCGGCGGGCGTCTACAACCTCCTCCAGCCGGAGAGTGCCGGTGAGCTGGGCGACCGCAAGGCGCGGAACGTCTCGGCCACCGAGGCGGAGTTGCTGGTGGCGGCCAATCCGGGCTGCTCCCTTCAGATCGCCACGGCCTTGCGCCGGCGTGGCGAGGAGATCGCGGTGGCCCACACCGCGGAGGTGCTGGACGCGTCCATTCGGGGGACCGGTAAGGAGCCGCTCACCCGGAGGTGACCCCCTTATGTACCGTCAGGTGCTGGATCCCATCGCCCATTCGCCGGCCTGGAGCTCGCTCGTCGCCGCACTGCCGCTGCTCACGTTGTTCGTGCTGCTCGGCGTCCTGCGGATGCGGGCCTGGGTCGCATCGATCATCGCTCTCGCCGTCGCCCTCGTCGTCGCCGTCTGGGCGTACGGCATGCCGGTCGGCCAGGCCCTGCTGGCCGGCACCGACGGCGCGGCGTTCGGCTTCTTCCCGATCCTGTGGATCGTCATCAACGCGATCTGGGTCTACACGATGACCGTGGAGACCGGCCACTTCGACGTGCTGCGCAGATCCTTCGCGCGGGTCAGTGACGACCAGCGCGTCCAGGCGATCATCATCGCGTTCTCGTTCGGCGCGCTGCTGGAGGCCCTGGCCGGGTTCGGCACGCCGGTCGCGGTCACGTCCGTGATGCTCATCGCACTCGGCTTCAAGCCGATCAAGGCGGCCGTGCTGGCCCTCACCGCGAACACCGCGCCGGTGGCGTTCGGGGCGATGGCGACGCCGATCCTCACCCTCGGCAAGGTCACCTCGCAGTCCAGTGACACGCTCGGCGCGATGGTCGGGCGGCAGACGCCGATCCTCGCCCTGTTCGTGCCGCTGGTGCTGGTCTCCATCGTCGACGGGAAGAAGGGCATCCGCGAGACCTGGCCGGTCGCGGTGGGCTGCGGCGTCGTCTTCGCCGTCACGCAGTACGTCACGTCGAACTTCATCTCGGTGCCCCTGGCCGACGTCGTCGCCTCGCTCCTGTCCGCGGCGGCGGTCATGGCGATGGTGCGGTCGCGCCCGCGCCGTACGCCTCAGGCGGTGGTGGCGGGCGGCGCCTCCGACGAGACGACGCCGGAGTTCGAGCACCGCGTGGCGAACCCGGACGCGCCGGCCGAGGTCGTACGGGCCTACCTGCCGTACGCGATCATCATCGCGGTCTTCGTGGTCTGCCAGATAACGCCGGTGAAAAAGGAACTCGACAAGGCCACGCACATCGTCCACTGGCCCGGCCTGCATCTGGTGAACGCGAGTGGCAAACCGTTGTCGCTGACCTCCTTCACGTTGAACTATCTGACGACGCCCGGAACCCAGATGCTCATCGCCGGAGTGCTCACAATGGTCGCTCTGCGGATCTCGGTCGTGCGCGGACTTCGCGCCTATCGAGACTCCCTCGTGCAATTGCGCTGGGCAATTCTCACGGTCATGCTCGTGCTCGCACTCGGCTTCGTGATGAACGCCTCGGGACAGACGATAACCCTGGGCACGTGGATGGCGGGCGCCGGCGGGTTCTTCGCGTTCCTGTCGCCGATCCTCGGCTGGCTCGGCACGGCCGTGACGGGGTCGGACACCTCATCGAACTCCCTGTTCGGAGCCCTTCAGGTCGCCGCGGCCGGCAAGGCGCACCTGTCACCGGTCCTGCTCGCCGCGTCGAACAGCTCCGGCGGGGTACTCGGCAAGATGGTCTCCCCCCAGAACCTGGCGATCGCCGCGGCGGCGGTCGGCCTGGACGGCAAGGAGGGTGACATCTTCCGGCGAGTGGTCATTTGGAGTCTCGTCTTTCTCGCTGGAATGTGCGTCCTCACTCTGCTCCAGTCGGTGGTCCTGTTGTCATGGATGGCTCCCTGACAATAGGTCATCTCGAATGTCAGAGATTTGACGGGTGCGGTCTTGCTATGTTTTGCCCCCGTGACGCAATGAGCCCCCACCACAATGGGCGCCTCTGCGTCACGGGGCGCATCCGAGCTCCGTGCATCCGGGGGGATGATCTTTGAATTCGAGCTATCACTCTCACCGACGGCGCAAGCAGGCCCGTGGCACCGCACGCCTGGGCATCGCCGGCGGCGTGACCGGTGTCGTGGCCGTCGCCGCGGTGGGCGGTGTGCTCGTGGTCAAGCGCGGCCATGGGCACGAGGCGGAGCCCGTGCCGCGGACCATGACCGGGCAGACGCGATCGCTCGACGCCCGGCCCCACGTCAAGCCCAAGACCGGTGACGCGTTCGACGTCAGCACCCCCGACGGCTTCACCTACTCGCTCGCCGCGGTGAAGTCCGGCACCTCCGCGCACCCCTTCGCCGGCACGCGCACGCGCCCGCCCTCGGGAACCACGTACGCCTACATCGACTACGTGATCACCAACACGGGCACCGCGCCGGCGCTGCTGGACTTCCCCGCCGACCTGTTCGTCCGGCGCTCCCTCGTCCCGGAGAGCGTGCTGGCCACGAACCGCTGCATGCCCCAGCCCGGCGCGCCCGAGGACATGTGCACCCTCCCGGACACCACGAACGTGGTGAACACCCTCGGATATCCGGCGCCCACGACCCAGGACGAGGACCAGTACATCCCGGCCGGCGCCGGCTACCTGGTCAGGGTCGCCTCGACGCTGCCGGTGAGCCCGGGCGTCTCGCAGAGCGATCTCGGCCTGTACATCTGGAACCCTCGCTTCGTCCCGAACCGCCGGGCGGTCAAGGTCGCGTTTCCCTGAGTTTTCAATGAGAAAGCGGTCTCCGGCCGGATCGAAGGGCCGATTCGGACGCGACGCCGGTTAGCGTGCTAGACGTGCGCATTCTGGTGGTGGACGACGAACCGGCGGTCCGGGAGTCCCTGGTCAGCAGCCTGGTCTTCGAGGACTACGAGGTCGAGGCCGCCGTCGACGGGCTCGACGCGATGGAGCGCCTCGACGAGGCACGGCACGACCTCGTCATCCTCGACGTCCTGATGCCCCGCTTGGACGGCCTGACCGCCTGCCGCCGGCTGCGGGCACGCGGTGAGACCCTCCCGGTGCTCATGCTGACCGCGCGCGACACGATCGGCGACCGGGTCACCGGGCTCGACGCCGGCGCCGACGACTACCTCGTCAAACCGTTCGAGCTGGACGAGCTGCTCGCGCGCGTACGCGCCCTGCTGCGCCGCAGCGAGCTGACCGCGCGCTCGGACGGCTCCTCCGCCGACGTCACCGAGTACGGCGGGCTGCGGATGAACCGCCTCACCCGCGAGGTCACGCGCGACGGCCGCGACCTCGACCTCACCCGCACCGAGTACTCCCTGCTGGAGATGTTCCTGGACCACCCACGTCAGGTCCTCACCCGCGAGCGGATCCTCGAGAACGTGTGGGGCTTCGACTTCGAACCCGCCTCCAACTCCCTCGACGTCTACGTGATGTATCTGCGGCGCAAGACCGGCGCCCCCCGGCTGATCCACACCGTGCGCGGCGTCGGTTACGTCCTGCGAGAGACATGAGCCGGCTCTCCCTGCGCACCCGGCTCGCGGTCCTGACGAGCCTGGCCGTGGCCGTGGCGGTCGCGGCCTGCGCGGTCGGCTGCTGGTTCGTCGTACGCGGGCGGCTGATGGACCAGCTCGACCAGTCGCTGTCGGGCCCCGGCCCGCACCTGGGCGGCCGCGGCGGCGACTCGCCGCTGGGGATCTGCCAGAATCAGCGGCCCGACGACGACCGGCTGAAGGGCTTCCTGCCGACCGTCCAGGTCGTGTGGCGGAACGGCATGTCGTGCGCCCCTCCCGGCGCGACCAACCCGCTGGTGCTCACCTCCGGTGACATCGCCGTCGCCCGCGGCGTCAAAGGCGCCACCTACCGGGACGGGAAGACCTCCGACGGCACGGACGTGCGCGTCTTCACCCGCCCCGACCTGCCCGGGACCGCCATCTCCGTCGCACGGCCGCTCGCGCCGATCGAGCGGTCCCTGCAGAGCCTGGCGCTGCTGCTCGTCGCGGTCAGCGCCGTCGGCGTGCTCGGGGCGGCGACGGCCGGACTGCTCATCGCGCGAGCCGGGCTGCGGCCCGTCGACCGCCTCACCGACGCCGTCGAGCACATCGCGCGCACCGAGGACCTGGACACCACGATCGCGGTCGACGGGAAGGACGAGATCGCCCGGCTGAGCCGGTCGTTCAACACCATGACCCGCGCGCTCGCCAGCTCGCGCGACCGCCAGCAGCAGCTCATCGTGGACGCCGGGCACGAGCTGCGCACGCCGCTCACCAGCCTGCGCACCAACGTCGACCTGATGATCCGCAGCGAGACCACGGGCCGGCCGCTGCCCCATGACGACAAGCGGAAACTGCTCGTCAACGTGAAGGCCCAGCTCGTCGAGTTGTCGAGCCTGGTCGGCGACCTGCTCGACCTCGCGCGTGACGAAGCGTCGTACGGGACGGCCGCCGACGAGGTCGTGGCGCTGCACGACGTCGCCGGCAACGCGGTGCGCCGGGCGGAGCTGCGCGGCCCTGGACTGCGGATCGACGCCACCACGTCGCCCTGGTACGTCCGTGGGGACGCCGCGTCGCTGGAGCGCGCCGTCGTGAACCTCCTCGACAACGCGGTGAAGTTCAGCCCGCCCGACGGCACCGTGACCGTACGGCTGAGCGAGGGCGAGCTGACCGTACGGGACGATGGCCCCGGCATCCCGGCCGAGGACCTGCCGTACGTCTTCGACCGGTTCTGGCGTTCGCCGTCGGCGCGCGGGCTGCCCGGCTCAGGACTGGGCCTGGCGATCGCCGCGCGCGCGGTCGGTGAGGCCGGCGGAGAGATCCGGCTCGGCCCGGCCGACGGCGGAGGCACTCTCGCGTGGCTGTGGCTGCCCGGCTCCCCAGCGCCTCCAGAGGGCGCGGAGCTGGGCGGCGACGACGCGGAGGCAGGCGGCGGCTCCGGCGGCAAAGACGGCGGTCGCGGACTCTAGGGCCTGCCTGGAATATGAGAGCCGGTTTCTCATCTCCGGTTCATGGACGGCTCAGATCGCTCCCACGCTGGCTGGCGACCTTTGTCCCATGAGCGAGCTGACGACCTCCCCGGCACCTCCAGGCCTCGGGCTGATGGAGCGGCCACCGGCGCACGTCCTGGACGGATCCCGCGATCCCCTCATCGAAGTCGCCATCCCCGTGTACAACGAGGAGCGCGTCCTGGCGGCCACGGTGCGCCGGCTGCACACCTACCTCCGCGAGAGGCTCCCGTACCGCTTCGTGATCACCATCGCGGACAACGCGAGCACGGACGGCACGTGGGCGGTCTCCGAGCGCCTGCGGCTAGAGATCCCCGAGGTCGAGGCCGTCCACCTGGACCACAAGGGACGCGGCAGGGCGCTGCGGCACGTCTGGGGCACCAGCGCCGCCGACGTCGTCGCCTACATGGACGTCGACCTGTCCACCGACCTGGACGCCTTCCTGCCGCTGGTCGCGCCGCTCGTGTCCGGCCACAGCGACCTGGCGATCGGCAGCCGGCTGTCGCGCGGCTCGGCCGTCATACGGGGGCCGAAGCGCGAGCTGATCTCCCGTGCGTACAACCTGCTGCTGCGGACCGCGCTCGCCGCGCGATTCTCCGACGCCCAGTGCGGCTTCAAGGCCGGCCGCGCCGAGGTCGTACGCGCGCTGCTGCCGGCCGTCGAGGACGAGGCGTGGTTCTTCGACACCGAACTGCTGCTGCTCGCCGAGCGCAACGGCCTGCGCATCCACGAGGTGCCCGTGGACTGGGTCGACGACCCCGACAGCCGGGTCGACATCGTCCGTACGGCACTGGATGACCTGCGCGGCATCGCGCGGGTCGGACGCCGGGTCCTGTCCGGAGCGTTCCGGGTGCCGGTGCCCCGGCGTATGGAGGAGGCGCGGTTGCCGCACGGCATGCGCAGGCAGCTCCCGAGCTTCGCCGTCATCGGCGTCTTCAGCACCGCCGCCCAGCTCGTCCTGTACGCGCTGCTGCGCCCGTTCCTCGCGGTGATCGGCGCGAACGTCGTCTCGTACCTGCTCGCCGCCGTCGCCAACACCGCCGCGAACCGCCGTTTCACCTTCGGCGTCAGGGGTTCGCGGAGCGCGGTGCGGCACCAGATGGAAGGCGGCGTCGCCTTCCTCGTCGGCCTCGGCGTCAGCACCGGCGGCCTCGCCGTCCTCCACGCGGCGGCACCGGACGCGTCCCGGCTCATCGAGCTCGGCGCACTGTTCGGCCTCAACCTGTTCGCCGCCGTCATCCGCTTCGTGCTGCTGCGCGCCTGGGTCTTCCACCCCCGGCGTACGCGGCGGGAAGCCGTCCTCCAGGAGCCCTCCCGATGACCGTTCAGCTCTCCGAGCCCGCCACGCCGCGGCCCGCTCCCCAGAGCCGCGTGCGGCGGCTCATGCTCGGCCCGCCCGGCGACCCCCGCTGGGCGCGGCCCGCCCTCGCCGCGATCCTGCTGACGGCCACGATCCTGTACGCCTGGGGCCTGTCCCGCAGCGGCTACGCGAACGGCTTCTACTCCGCCGCGGTCAAGAGCGGCACGCAGAGCTGGAAGGCGCTCTTCTTCGGCTCGCTCGACGCGGGGTCGTTCATCACCGTGGACAAGCCGCCCATGGCGCTGTGGGTCATGGAGCTGAGCGCGCGGGTGTTCGGGTTCTCCACGTGGAGCCTGCTGCTGCCCGAAGTCGTCATGGGGGTCGCCGCGGTCGGCGTGCTGTACGCCATGGTGCGGCGCGTCTTCGGGCCGGCCGCCGGCCTGGTCGCCGCGCTCGTGATGACGCTGACCCCGATCACGGTGGCGATCAACCGGGACAACAACCCGGACACGCTGCTGGTGCTCCTGCTGCTGCTCGCCGCCTGGGCCTGCCAGCGGGCACTGGAGTCCGGGCGAGTGCGCTGGCTGCTCGCCTCGGCGTTCTTCCTCGGCTGCGGCTTCAACACCAAGATGCTCCAGGCGTACGTGCTGCTTCCCGCGCTGGCGCTCGCGTACCTGGCGTTCGCGCCCGGCGGCGTGCTCCGCCGCGTGTGGCACCTGCTCGCCGCCGGAGCGGTGCTGGCGGTCTCCAGCTTCTGGTGGATGGTCGTCGTCGACCTGATCCCGGCGGGCAGCCGCCCGTACATCGGCGGCAGCACGGACGGCACGGTGTGGGACCTCGTCATCGGCTACAACGGCCTCGGCCGGGTCACCGGCGATGAGGGCGGCGGGCCCGGCGGAAGGGGAGGCGGCGGGTTCTCGGGCGCGTCCGGACCCTGGCGGCTGTTCAACGACGTCCTCGGCGGGCAGACCTCGTGGCTGCTCCCGTTCGCCGCGCTCGCGCTCGTCACCGGCCTGCTGCTCTACCGGAGGCGGCCTCGCACCGACCTGGCCCGCGCGGCGCTGGTGCTGTGGGGCGGCTGGCTCCTCGTGCACTACGCGGTGTTCAGCTTCGCGGACGGCGTGATGCACCCCTACTACACGACCGCGCTGGCCCCGGCGGTCGGCGCGCTGACCGGCATCGGCGCGGTGACGCTGTTCGAACACCGGACGGCGGCGTGGGGCTGGGTGCTCCCGCTCGCGATCGCGGGCACCGGCGTCTGGTCCTTCACCGTGCTGCGCCGCACGCCGTCGTGGCATCCGTGGACGGCCTGGACGGTGGCCGTGCTCACCGTCGTCGCCGTGCTCGGCCTGCTCGCGGCGCGGTTCGGCGCGCCGGCCCGTCTCGCGATCGTCGCCGCGGCGGCCGGCCTGCTGGCCGGTCTCACCGGACCGGCGGCGTACGCGGTCTCCGCGGCGTCGACGAGCACCAACGGCACCAACCCGCTCGCGGGACCGTCCTCGGGCGGCGGCTTCGGCGGACCCGGGCTCGGCACAATGCGACCCGGTGGTGGGATGCCCGGTGGTGGGCAGATACCCGCGCGGATCCGGCAGATGATCGAGCGGGGCGATCTTCCCGGCGCTCCGCCGAACGCGCGGCCGCCCGGTCCTGGCGGCGCTCCGGGCAGAGGCGGCATGGGCGGCGAGACGAGCCCGCAAATGATCTCCTACCTGGAGAAGAACCAGGGCACCGCCACCTGGCTCGTCGCGGTGAGCGACTCCCAGACCGCCTCGTCGATCATCTTGCGGAGCGGGAAGCCGGTGATCTCGATGTTCGGCTTCACCGGCGGCGACAACGCGATGACCGTCGAGCGGCTCCAGGCGCTCGTCAAGGCCGGGAGGCTGCGCTACGTCCTGACCGGTGGCGGCGGCCCCGGCGGGGGCGGCGCCGCGGTCACCTCGTGGGTCACGAAGAACTGCACGGTGGTCGAGGCCTCCGAGTACGGCGGCACCTCGTCCTCGGCAGGCGCCCTGTACCGCTGCGGCCCCGCTAGCGGGTGAACCCGACGTCCATCCAGACCGGGTCGGCCAGGCCGAACGCTCCCCAGTTGGCGAGCGTCGACCGGACCGGCACGATCTGCGGGCGCTGGTAGAGGGGAAGGGAGTGGCCCTCGCGCCAGATCATCTCGTCGGCCCGGTTCGCGTAGAACCGGGCCTTCGCAGGGTCCGGCTCGGCGATCGCGCGGTCCAGCAGGGCGTCGAGCCGCCGGGAGCCGACCCGCGCGAGGTTCTGCTGGAGACCACCCTTGCGCGGACGGCCGTAGATCGACCTCATGGCGGAGATCGGGAAGGCCGAGCCGATCCACGAGAACGGCGCCAGGTCGAAGTCGCCCGGGATGAGGTGGCCGGCGAAGAAGGCCCCGTCGGCCACCGGCCGCAGCTCCAGGCGTATCCCGACGCGGCCCAGCATCTCCTGGATCATCTCGCCGCTCTGCCGGCTCGCCGCCGCGCTCACCGGGTAGACGTAGCGCAGCGCCAGCGGCCGGCCGTTCCGCCGACGGACGCGTCCGTCGAGCCGCCACCCGGCCCTGGCGAGGAGCCATCGCGCCCGCACCGGGTCGTACGCGCCGAGGTCGCCGGCGTTGTCGCGGTAGCCGCGCTGGGTGTTCACGTAGACGTGGTCGTCGAGCGGGCGCGCCGCGCGGCCGAGGCCGGGCAGGACCGCGCGGGCGATCGCCTGCCGGTCGACGGCGAGCATCACCGCGCGCCGCACGTCGACCGAGGCCAGCGCCGGTGCGCCGGCGTTGAGGGTGAGCTGGGAGAAGTCCGGTCCGTCCGCGCCGCGCACGGTGGCGCCGGGCACGGTCGCGGCCCGGCGGTACACCGCGGCGTCGGCGCCGGCGTCGAACGCGTCGATCTCGCCACTAGCGAAGGCCTCGGGCATGGCGTCGCGGGCGAGCCGGCGGAAGACGACACGGTCGAGCCTCGCCCGGCGGCCCCACCACGCCGGGTCACGTACGAGCGAGATCGTCTCGGCCGTACGGTCGATCCGCTCGGGGCGGAACGGCCCGGCGGTGACCGGGATCCGGTTCGACCAGGCGGTGTTCCAGGCCGCCGGAGTGGAGATCATCCGGGCCGGGTAGAGCGGGCTGAACAGCGCACGCCACTCGCCGAACGGCCGCGCGAACGTCACCACCACCTGCCGGTCGCTGATCCCGCGTTCGACGCTCTCGACGCGTTCGTAGCCGGTGGAGGCGGTGACCTCGTACGCCGGGTCGTGGCCGTCGCAGGCCCGCCACAGGGCGCGGAAGTCGCGGTAGCCGAGCGGCGTGCCGTCCGACCAGGTCGCCTTCGGGTTGATGTCGTAGGTGACGACCTGCTTGGGCCGGGTGCGGGTGACCCGGCCGCCGGTGAGGTAGTCGGGGTCGGCGGTGACCGTGCCGTTCTGGTCGCTCCGGAACAGCCACGGCATCATCGCGCGCAGTGTACGGGCGGTGTCGAGGTCGGTCCCGCCGAGGTGCCAGTAGTTCCACTGCGCGGGGAACTCCGTGGTCGCCAGCCGCAGCGTGCCGCCGTCGCCGACCTGCTCACGCGGCGCGCGCCCGATGTCGTACGCGCGGCTCGCCACGGGTGTGACGCCGCGTGTGCCACAGCCCGCCACCAGGAGCAACGCCGCCGCGGTCACGCGACACCTCACCACCAGGAAGCCCGCCATACTCCCCTCCGGACGCCGAAATGACAATGCGTGACGATATCATCACCTGACGTCACCAAGGGGTCAGTCCAGCAGGAAGGCGGCAACCTCCGCGCGCTGGGTGCGGGACGGGCCGTCGAAGCAGGCCAGCCATGGGCACGCTTGTAGTAACGGTGCAGGACGTGCTCCCACGTGAAGCCAATCCCGCCGTGGCCCTGGATGGCGCTCTCGCAGGCGAACACCGCGGTGTCGGCGGCGAAGGACTTGGCGGACAGGCAGGCCTGGCGCGCCATGTCGTCGCCCTCCGAGACGCACCACGCCGCCCAGTAGGCCAGCGACCGCGCCTCCTGCAGCCGGACGTAGACGTTCGACGCCTTGTGTGACACGGCCTGGTATACGCCGATCGGGCGGCCCAACTGCTCGCGCTCCTTCGCGTACGCGACGAGGAGGTCCAGCGCACGCTGGGTGACGCCGACACTCTCCAGCGCCACGGCGGCGTACGCGTGGTCGCGGATGCGGCCGAGAACGGCACGCGCGTCCTCGCCGGCCGCGAGGACACGCGCGGGCGCGCCGTCGAAGCCGACGTCCGCGACCGGCGGGTGCCGTCGATCGTCGCGTGCGGCGTCACACGGGCGTCGGCCGCGTCGACGGCGTACAGCCCGTCGGCGGTGGTCACGACGAACAGGTCGGCCGACGCAGCGTCGGGGACGAGGACCTTCTCACCCGTCAGTCGGCCGCCTGAGACCGAGGCGGTCACGGGGTCGAACAGGCCCTGCGGGCGTCCCGGCTGGCCCACGCGAGCGTCGCCTTCAGTGTGCCCTCGGAGATCCGCTTGGCCGCCTCGTCGCCGAGGGCGGGCGCGGCCAGGGCCATCGTGGACAGGAACGGCGCGGGGAGCGGCCGGTGGCCGGTCTCCTCGAACAGCACCGCCTGGTCGAGGAAGGTCAGCTCCGAGTCGAGCCAGCCCATCTCGGCGCGCTTGCCCCACACCTCGTCGTCGACGCCGGTCTCGGAGTCGGCGATACGGGCGAGCGCCGTGTCGTCGTAGCGGCCGGCGAGGAAGTCGCGGGCGAACCCGCGCAGTTGCTCCTGCTCTTCGGAGAACGCGAAGTCCATGGTCAACGCCCCTTCGGCAGGCCGAGGACGCGCTCGGCGATGATGTTGCGCAGGATCTCGGAGGTGCCGGCCTCTATGGTGTTGCCGCGGGACCTGAGCTGCCAGTACTGCCAGAATCCGCCCCACGGCGCGTCGTCGCCGGTGATCTGCGCGTGCAGGCCGAACAGGGACTGCGCGAGGGCGGTCAGCCGCTGGTTGGCCTCGCTCCAGGCGAGCTTGACGCCCGAACCCTCGGGCCCGGGGATGCCGGTCTCCAGGAGTGTCGTCAGCGACCGGTAGTCGGTGAAGCGCAGCGACTGCATCTCGATCCACTCGCGGGCGACCGCGTCGCGGATCAGCGGGTCGTCGGCGGGACGGCGGCCGTCCGCACCGGGCTCCTTGACCAGCTTCACCAGCTGGTTGACCATGCGCTCCAGCTCCGAGGACAGCGCGAAGCCGAGGGTTCCCCGCTCGTGCAGCAGGGTCGTCATAGCGACCTTCCAGCCGTCGCCGGGCGCTCCGAGGATCGACGTGCGCGGTACCCGCACGTCGTCGAAGAAGATCTCGTTGAACTCCGGGTCGCCGGTGATCTGGTGCAGTGGCCGCACCGTGACACCCGGCGCGTGCATGTCGACGATCAGGTAGGACAGGCCGGCGTGCTTGGGCGCCTCGGGGTCGGTGCGCACGACGAGGATGCACCAGTCGGCCACGTGCGCGTACGACGACCAGACCTTCTGGCCGTTCACCACCCAGTCGTCCCCGTCCGCGACCGCGCTCGTACGCCCGGCCGCCAGGTCGGAGCCGGAGCCGGGCTCGGAGAAGCCCTGGCACCAGATCTCCTCGCCGGACAGCAGCGGCTTGAGGTAGCGCTGCTTCTGCTCGTCGGTGCCCCACGCGATGATCGTCGGCCCGGCCATGTTGAGCCCGATGACGCCGGGGTGGCCGGGCGCGTTGGCGCGGGACATCTCCTCCAGGTAGATCGCCTGGAACGTGGGCGAGAGGCCACGCCCGCCGAACTCCCCGGGCCAGGTCAGCCCGACATAGCCGGCCTCGTACAGGCGCCCGCCCCATGTGCGCAGGGTCTCGAAGTCGCCCCGGCCGCGTCCGGCGGAGCCACCGTCCCAGTGCTCCTCCAGCCAGGAGCGCAGCCCCGTACGGAACGCGGCCTCCTCCGGCGTGTCTCGAAAGTCCACACTGTCTCCTTAAGGGGCGGACCGAATCCCGATCGCCCGGCAGTAGAGCCTGTTGAGCTGCTCGACGTCTTCTTCCTCGTGGGGGTGGTCGAGGACGAACCAGGTGTAGGCGGTACGGCCGATCATCGTGGCGAGGGCCACGGCGGCCGTACGGGGATCGACGTCGACGGGGACGAGGCCGTCCCGCTGCCATCCCCGTATCGCGCGCTCCTGGCGGTCGTAGAAGACGCCCCACGCTCGTGAATACGTCTCTCGCATCGACGGCGAGAAGGTCGCGACCTGCTCGAACACCGCCATCAACGCGGCGTGCTCCTGGTACGCGCGCAGGTAGGCGCGGTTGGCCCCTGTGATGCGCGCCTCGGGACCCTCGCCGTGCAGCGGCTCGGCCCGCATGACGGCGAGCAGCGAGGCCAGCATCTGGTCGATCAGCTCGGCGAAGATCGAGTCCTTGTCGGTGAAATGCGTGTAGAAGCTCCCGTACGCGACGCCGGACCGTCGCAGATCTCGCTGATCTTGGCGTCGAGGAAGCCCCGCTCCTCGAACACCGCGCGGGCGCCGAGGGCATCGCGGCACGGGTCCGTTCCGCTCGGGCCTGTCGCTTTACCGGGGGCACGCACCAATCGTAACCGAACCCGATTCTGGTATCAGCGCAGGGTCCGCGAGGTCGGGCGATTCACACGCCCGCAGGCCGGATCAGGCGGTACGACGTGCCCGCAGGCCGGCGACGGCCAGGAGCAGGAGGCCGCCGGCGGACCAGGCGGCCAGGACCGTGAGCGGTACGGCCGACCGCACCCCGTCGAAGATCCACACCGAGCGGAGCAGAGTGGCGCCCGCGCCGGCCGGGAGGGCCGGCCGACCGCGCCCCACGGCCGCGGCAGCAGCTCCGGCGCGGCCGTGACGCCCGAAAGCGGGTTGGCGACGAGCATCATCGTGACCGCGCCCAGACCGACACCGGCGCGGCCGAGCGCTCCACCGAGGCCCGTGACCGCACCGCAGACGGCGAAGGTGGTCAGGCCGATCACACCGGCCACGGCGGCGTACGGGCCGGGGATGACCGGTAGGACGACTGGACGATCGCGGCTGTGACGAGCCCGGCGACGGCGGAGAAGATCACGAGACCGGCCGCCCTCCGGCCGATCGAGCCGGCGAGGAAGGTCAGCAGGACGCCTCCGGCCAGGCTCGACATGACCAGCGGCAGCACCAGCGCGCCGAAGGCGGCGCCGCGGGTCGTCGGGGTCCGCCGCGACGACGTCCACGGGAGCCGCCGCCGGAGTTCCGGAGATCCGCTGCGCCGTCTGCGCCAGGAGCTGGGCGACGACCGGGCTCGCGGCCGAGGCGACGAGCAGGTGCGGCCCCGCCGGGCCCACGACGACCGCGCCGTATGCTCGCCGGTCCGTCAGCGCGCGCCGGCGGCGTCCTCGCCGGTCACCCGCTCGACCTGGAACGCCCCGTTCTGGCCGAGCCGCTGCGCGACGGCGGTCGCGGCGGGCCCAGGACCGGCGACGACCAGGGGAACCTCGCGCGGCGCGACGCGCGACGCCGGCCAGGCGAACGCGAGCACCATGACGGCCTGGATCACGACGGCCATCAGCGCGAGCAGGAACGTACGGCGACGAGCCATACCGTGCCTCCAAAAAGCGAATATTCGTTCTCTTTTGCCGAAACCCACGCTCGCAGGAGGGTCTGTCATTGTCAAGAACGAACGTTCGTTTTATGATGTGGCCATGCCCAAAGTCAGCGAGGACCACCTGGAACAGCGGCGTCAGCAGATCCTGGACGCCGCACGCCGGTGCTTCGGCCGCAAGGGCTTCCACCGGACGTCCATGCAGGACGTCTTCGCCGAGTCCGGGCTGTCGGCCGGCGCGGTCTACCGCTACTTCAAGAGCAAGGACGACATCGTCCGCGCCATCGCCACCGAAGGCCAGATGATCATCGGCGGGCTGGTGGAGGAGATCGTCAACGAGGAGCCGCTGCCGCCGCTCTCGGAGGTGATGCGGCGGGTCTGCGAACGCCTCGAGTCACTGCTGGTGGAAGACGGGTCGCTGCGCGTCGCCCCCGAGGGCTGGGCCGAGGCGGTGCACAACCCGGTGATCGGCCTGCTGGTGCGGCGGTTGTTCACCGACACGCGCGTCTGCTCGATAGGCTCGCCGAGCGGATGCGCGACACCGGACGGCTTCCGCCGGACACCGACACGTACGCGGTCGGAGCGACGCTGCTGTGCGTGATGCCGGGCTTCGTCCTGCAGCGGATCCTGCTCGATGACGTCGACGCCGGCATGGTCGAGGCCGGGTTCCACGCGCTGACGAGCCCGGTTGCCTGAGGTCAGGCGCGGAAGAACTCGGGCCGGATCTCCCCTTCGGCCACGAGCACGGCGGGGCCGCGGAGGAAGCTCGTCGTGCCGTCGAGGATCACCGAGACCACTCCACCCGGAACGGCGATCTCCCAGGTGCCCTGCGTACGGCCCTCGGCGTGGGCGGCGGCGACGGCCGTGGCGACCGCGCCGGTGCCGCACGAGCGCGTCTCGCCGGAGCCGCGCTCGTACACGCGCATCTCGACCCGGCCGTCGCCGACCGGCCGGAAGAGCTCGACGTTGACGCCGTCCGGGAAGTCGGCGGCGTCGACCAGGGGTGCGCGGCCGAGGTCGCCCGGCGACGGGAGTGGAGATCTCGCAGGCCAGGTGCGGGTTTCCGGTGAGGACCTTGAGGCCCTCGCGCGAGACGCCGTCCACGACGGCCGTGCTCGTGCCGCGGACGTCCGGGCGTCCATGTCGACCGTGACGTCACCGGTCGCGTCCAGCCGGACCGCGCGCACTCCCCCGCGCGTGCCGATCGGCAGGTCGCCGGGGGCGGCCAGGCCGGCCTCGACGAGATAGCGGGCGAAGACCCGCGCACCGTTGCCGCACATCTCCGCGATGCTGCCGTCGGCGTTGTGGTAGTCCATGAACCACTCGGCGTCGTCGTCGCGGCCGAGCGCCTTCGTGCGCACGACCCGCAGCAGGCCGTCGGCGCCGATGCCGGCGCGCCGGTCGCAGAGCGCGGCGACGAGCCCTGGGGTGAGCTCGATCGAGCCATCGGGGTCCGGCAGGATCACGAAGTCGTTCTCGGTGCCGTGGCCCTTTACGAAACGCATGTCTCGATGGTAGCCAGCGCGTGCTCGATCGTCGCGTCGTGGTCGATCCAGCGTACGCGCGGGTCGCGGCGGAACCAGGACTCCTGGCCGCGGCGAACCTCCGGGTCGCGCGGATCGTCTCCTCCTTCGCCTGCTCCTCGGTCGACTCCCCCGACAGGAACCGCAGCACCTGCGCGTAACCGAGCGCGCGGCTCGCGGTGCGCCCGTCGCGCAGCCCGTACGGCTCCAGCGCGCGCACCTCGTCGACGAGCCCGGCCGACCACATGCGCTCGACGCGCAGCGCGATGCGCGCGTCCAGCTCCGGGCGTGGGACGCTCAGCCCGATCTCCGTGCGGTCCTCGACGTCGGCGTAGGAGGGCATGGACGCGGTGAACGGCCGTCCGTCATCTCGATCACCTCGAGCGCGCGGACGATCCGCCGCCCGTCGCTGGGGAGGATGGCCGCGGCGGCGTCCGGATCGCTGCCGGCCAGCCGCGCGTGCAGCGCCGCCGTTCCCGCCTCCGCGAGCTCGTCCTCCAGCCCGGCGCGTACGCCGGATCGGTGCCGGGGAACTCCAGGTCGTCCAGCACCGCGCGCACGTAGAGCCCGATCCGCCGACCAGCAGCGGCACCCGCCGACGCCCGGTGATCTCCTCGATCGCCCTCTTC
>CAVTOG010000005.1:0-55359 GCA_963736325.1 uncultured Actinomycetota bacterium
GCCCCGGGTTTGATGGAGACATCGAACACCCGGAGGATTCGGAGTCATGGCTGCACCGCGGAAGTACCCGGAGGAGTTGCGTGAGCGGGCGACGCGTCTGGCTGTCGAGGCGAGGCGGGATCCGGCGTCGAGCAGTGGGGCGATCCGTCGGATCGCCGACCAGCTCGGTGTGCACCCTGAAGCGTTGCGGACGTGGGTGAAGCAGGCCGAGACCGATGAAGGGGTGCGGCCGGGGACGACGTCTGCGGAGGCGGCCAGGATCGCGGAGTTGGAGCGGGAGGTGCGTGAGCTGCGGCGGGCGAACCAGATCCTGAAGTCAGCGGCGTCTTTCTTCGCAGCGGAGCTGGACCGTCCGTCGCGGTGAAGGTTGAGTTCGTCGACTCCCAGCGGGAGGAGCACGGTGTCCAGCCGATTCTGGAGGCGCTCAAGCAGACGCCTGCCGAGATCGCACCGTCGACCTACTACGCCGCCAAGGCCCGTCCTGAGTCCGTTCGTGCGGCACGGGACCGGGTGCTGGCCGACAAGATCGAGCAGGTGCACGAGGCGAACTACAGCGTCTACGGGGCGAGGAAGGTCTGGGCCGAGTTGAACCGGCAGGGCGTGGATGTGGCCAGGTGCACGGTTGAGCGGCTCATGCGCGAGACCGGGCTTCGTGGGCTGGTGCGGGACAAGTCTCCGCGTACCACCAAGCCGGCCGCCGAGACCAGGCGGCCGGGTGATCTGGTCGAACGCGACTTCACCGCCACCGGCCCGAACGAGTTGTGGGTCGCGGATCTGACCTACGTCCGCACCGCCGCCGGCTGGGTCTACGCCGCGTTCATCCTGGACGTGTTCGCTCGCCTGATCGTCGGCTGGCAGGTCGCCACCAGCCTGTACACGGACTTGGCCCTGGACGCGCTACAGATGGCGATCTGGCGCCGCCAGGCCACCGACGCCGACCTGGCCGGCCTGGTCCATCACAGCGACCGCGGGGTGCAATACCGGGCGATCCGCTACACCCAGCGGCTCGCCGACGCCGGCGCACTCGCCTCGGTCGGGTCCAAAGGCGACTCATACGACAACGCGATGGCCGAGGCGTTCAACTCGCTGTACAAGGCCGAGCTCGTCCGCAACCGCGGACCCTGGCGCGGCCTGGACGACCTGGAAATCGCGACCGTCGAGTACATCGACTGGTACAACAATCGGCGCCTCCACGGCGAACTCGGGCACATCCCACCCGCCGAGTACGAAGCGCTACACACGATGACCCACCCGGTCACCACAACCCTGGAAACCAACTAATCCAGTCTCCACAAAACCCGGGGCTTGAGGGTGCCCCCGGCAGGATTCGAACCTGCGGCACACGGTTTAGGAAACCGTTGCTCTATCCCCTGAGCTACGAGGGCTTGACACTGGTCAGAGCCTAGCGGACGAGACCGGCCTACCGGGAAGCGCAGTGATCATTGCACGCGTGCCACACCGTCATCCTCCGCAGGACTCCACTAGCTGAGCACCGCGGGCAAGCGTACGCCGTCTGGCCATCACACGTCTCATGACTTTGCGGCCATGCGGCACGGCCCCTCGGGAGAGCCGGCGTCATTCCCCCGTCTTCCCACCACGTACAGGTTCGGCATGGAACGTTCGGCGATCATCTGTGCAGCCGGTGTCGACGGCCGCCTCGGAGAACGATGCCCGCTTCTGGCCAGTTTCGCCGGGTTCTCCTTCTTCTCGGCCCTCGACGACCTGGTGCGGGCGGGATACCTGCTAACGCGTTCGCGATCGTTGGGCAGGTCTCCCATCTTTTCGCGGACCTGCCTACTGGCGAGTATCGGCCTCGTTGGAATTGGAAGCCGCCATCCCCGCCGGCTACCCGCCGCCCGCCATGAACGACGTGCGAGCTTCTCAGCAGGAGTTCATGGCCCCCTATCGGCAGGATCCCCATGGCATTTTTCAAGCACGTTCTCCGGCCGCCCCGCTACAAGGCCCTCTGTGCCGCCGCGCTGGTCGGTGGCGTCATGACGCTGGGTGCCCAGCCCGCGAACGCCTCCGCGAACCCCGTGACCCATCCCGAGCGGGACTGGCTCGGGTCGCAGATCGCCAAGCATGAGCCGGTGTCGCACGACGGCAAGGTCGTCATCAGGCCAAACGTGACCCAGACGCCCGGACTGGACGTGAGCGCCTGGGAAGGCACCATTGACTGGAACGCCGTCGCGGCGAACGGAGCCAAGTTCGCGTACGTCAAGGCGACGGAATCCACCAGCTACCTCAGCCCGACCTTTTGGGACCAGTACGGAGGTGCGTACTACGCCGGCATCATCCACGGCGCGTACCACTTCGCCATTCCGAGTGCCTCCACCGGTGCGGCTCAGGCCGACTATTTCATCGCCCACGGCGGTGGCTGGTCCGCGGACGGCATGACCCTCCCCGGCATGCTGGACATGGAGTGGAACCCGTACAGCGGCGGCGACTGCTACGGGATGTCCCAGGCCGCGATGGTCGACTGGGTCGTCTCGTTCGTCACCGAGTACCACGCCAAGAAGGGCCGCTGGCCAGTCATCTACACCGGGAAGACCTGGTGGAACCTGTGCACCGGCACACTGGGCGACTTCTCGGCGTACGACCCGCTGTTCGTGGCCAATTACAACGGCGCGCCCGGTGTCCTGCCCTACGCCTGGACGTCCCAGACCATCTGGCAGTGGGCCGACCACGGGACGTTCCCCGGTGACCAGGACCTGTTCAACGGCGACGAGTCGGCTCTGCTGGACCTCGCCTACGGCTGATCCGCTGGAGCGCACGGGCGGTGCCGCCGGCGATGAACACCGGCGGCACCTATCCGCTGGGCTACGAGGGCTTGAGCTGTGATGGAGCCTTGGAGATGGTGATCGCGTTCACGCGCACCCGAGGAAGCAGGGCCACGACGGCGGCGAGAATCGAAGCGGACCCGAATGAGATGCCGGCCCCGTGGCCTTTCGTACGGGTCCAGCGTCATCGCGCCGGCATGACTCAGGATCGAGGTACCTCGGGCCGGCGGAGCCAGCGAAGAGCCGCGTCGGCGCAGTCTTCGGGGCTGCTGTTGAAGGCGATGGCCGCGTCGGGCGCGTGCTGCCGGACCAGGTTGACGGCCCTCTCGAACAACTCGAGCAACGGCTCGTGCTTGCGGATGCCGCCCCCGATCACCACGCAGGCGTACGTCCTGCGGGTCAGCGCCTCGACGATCGCCCCTTCAGGGTTCTCGTCGACTGCTACCAGGCACAGGTCGGCCTCGATGCCGTGGTCGTCGAAACGGGCCTGGCCTCGTGCTATCGCCGCTTGGACCGGCTCCGGATCCCAGCCTTCGATCTTGGCGGGGTCGAGGCCGATCACCAGTACCGCCATCACACGTCGTCCTTCTCTCGGAATCCAGGCCCTGATCAGATCATGCCTAGGTCGACGGTCGTCCCCGTGCAGTACAGCGGGTTCGAAGGGTCACGCAGCAAGGATCTCCACGTGGCTGTGCGCAAGTCTCCCATCCGGCCGGCGCGCAGGTCGTACACCGCCTTCCGGTACGAAGACAGGCGCAGTGCCCGAACTGTTGCATCAGGGGCTCAACGGGGAAAATAAGACCCACGGCAACCGAGGAGTCTCTCTATGGAATGGACGGTCCACGGCCGGCGGGCGATCTATGAGAGTTCGTGGGTCAGTCTGGATCTCGTCGACGTCGAACTGCCGGACGGGCAGCGGTTCGAGCAGCACGTCGTACGGATGGCGCGGCCGGTGTCGGCCGTCGTGGTGGTCGACGATCGTGATCGGGTGCTGCTGATGTGGCGGCATCGGCACGTCACCGACACCTGGGGGTGGGAGATCCCTGCGGGCCGGATCGAGGTGGGCGAGACGCCCGAGGAGGCTGCTGCGCGTGAGACCGAGGAGGAGACCGGCTGGCGGCCGGGGCCGCTGAGCCTGATCGTCGTCTCACAGCCGTCGAGCGGCTCGGTCGACAGCCGGCACCATATCTTCCGTGCGGACGGCGCGGAGCATATCGGGCCGCCGACGGACATCACCGAGGCGGCTCGCGTCGAGTGGGTGCCGGTCGCCGAGGTACGGGAACGGATCGCCAAAGGGGAGATCGTCAATGGGGCGACCTTGATCGGGTTGCTCCATGTCCTCTCCGAGAAGAGCCGGGGCTGATCCGGCGAGGATTATCGCCACCCGTCACCGGGCAAAGCCCTCAATGAGGTGCGAGCACCGGTGATCTGGTCGCTCTCGCCCGGTCGATCATGATCGATATGGGGCAAAGTGCGGCACATTTCGGTCAAACCATTTGTTTAGCCTCCAGGCGGCTGGCTCGAATGACAGACGCGTCATGGTTGTGGCGCGTACGGTCCATAGGAAGGCGAGCCAACCATTCGAGGAGCCTCCTTGGACACGGTTCAGCAACTGCAGGACATCTCGGACACCGACGTCGCAGGCTGGCATAACGTCATTGCCGCGTCGGTGGTGCAGGACCTGCCCGGCGAGCCGTCGCCGACCCTCGACCAGGTGCACGGGTACCTGACGACGGCGGGGCTGGGCAGCCGCCACCTCCTGTGGGCGGCGACGACCGACGGCGAGATCACTGGGGTCGCCAGGCTCCGCCTGTTCGACGGGTCGGGCCGGGCGCATCTGGGCGAGTTCGGGATCCACGTGCATCCGGACCACCGGCGCCGGGGCATCGGGACGAAACTGCTGGAGACGGTCGCGAAGGCCGCGCGGGCCGAAAAGCGGCGCAGCATGGTCGTCGAGGCCTCCTCGGAGACCTCCGGCGTGCCGTTCCTGGAGTCGAGCGGGTTCACCTGCGTGCTCTCACTCAGCCTGCTCCTGCTCAACGTGCACGACGCGGGCGGCATCGAGGAGATCGTGCACTCCGAGCACGCCGGCTACCGCCTGGTCCGCTGGCTCGGCGTCGTCCCCGACGAGCTCGCCGAGACCTTTGCCACGGCCAAGAGCGCCATGGGCGACATGCCGACCGGCGACATGGACTACGGCACCACCACCTGGGACACCGACCGCGTACGCGACATGGCCGAGGTCGTCGAGAAGCGCGGCGACACCCTGCTGACCGTCGGGGCGATGCACGGCGACCGGATCGCCGGCTTCACCGAGCTCGTGATCCCGGTCGGCGACGGCAGCCGGGCGATCCAGTACGACACGGCCGTGGTTCCCGAGCACCGTGGAAACGGCCTTGGGCTCTGGGTGAAGGCGGCCATGCTCGAATGGCTGCGCGCCGAGTGGCCGGCGGTGGAGGAGATCGAGACCGACAACGCCGAAGACAACGCGCACATGCTCGCGGTCAACGAACGCCTGGGATTCCGCCCCCTGCGCAAGACCCGGCAGTACCAGTGCGATCCAGAGGCGATCCGCTAGCCGACATCGGCGCCCTCCCGAGCCACACGGTCTAAAGTTACCGATAGTTCAGGGAGGCGTTTTGCTGTACTGGTTCATGTACCGGGTGATCAGGCCACTGCTCCGGTTCATCTACCGGCCGCACGTCACGGGGTTGGACAACATCCCCATGGACGGGCCGGTCATTCTCGCGAGCAACCACCGGTCGTTCGTCGACAGCGTGGTGATCCCGCTCGTCGTGCCGCGCCGTGTGACGTTCCTGGCCAAGGCCGAGTACTTCGAGGGACGGGGCCCGGCCAAGATCCTCGGCGCGTTCCTCTACTCCATGGGCCACATCCCGGTGCCGCGTACGGAGCAGCGCGCCGCCGTCGCCGCCCTCGACATCGCGCTGAAGGCCCTCGACGAGGGCAATGCGTTCGCGATCTACCCCGAGGGCACCCGGTCGGAAGACGGCCGGCTCTACCGCGGGCACACCGGTGTGGGCTGGCTCGCCCTGAACGCCAAGGTCAGCGTCGTCCCGGTCGCGGTACGCGACACGGAGCGCATCATGCCGGTCGGCGCGCGACTCCCCCGCGTCGTACGCCCGGGTGTGAAGTTCGGCAAGCCGATCGCGTACGAGTCGTTCGCGGACATGCCCGCGGCGAAGGGCCGGCGCGCCATGGTCGACGAGATCATGACGGAGATCCAGAAGCTGTCCGACCAGGAGTTCACCGGCACCTACAACGAGCGCTCCAAGGTCACGCACTAGATCGACTGTTCGAACCAGACGACCTTGCCTGTCGGGGTGCGCTGGGTGCCCCAGCGATCGGCGAGGGCGGTGACGAGTTGCAGGCCCCGGCCGCTCTCGTCGGTGGCTTCGGCGTGGCGGAGCGCGGGCAGCTCGTGGCCGTCGTCGCGTACCTCGCACAGCAGGGAGCCCGCCCGGATCAGCCGTAAACCGATGTCGCCCGCGCCGTGGCGGAGGGCGTTGGTGACGAGCTCGCTGACGAGGAGCTCGACCGTGTCGGTCAACTCGTTCAGCCCCCACGTGCTGAGGGCACGGCGGGTGAGCTCGCGGGTGTGGCGCACCATCGTGGGTACGGAGTCGAGGGTCCAGGAGAACACGTCGTCTTTCGGGATGCCCTCGAAGCTCACCGCCAGCAGGGCGATGTCGTCGTCGTGGCGGCCGGTCGCGCCGAAGGCGTCGATGAGGGTCTGACAGACGCTTTCGAGGGGCTGCAGCGGGCCGGCGAGGTAGTCGCGCATCGCTTCGAGCCCGACGTCGATGGCCTGGCCGCGGCGCTCGACGAGACCGTCGGTGCAGAGCACGAACTGGCTCTCGTCCTCCACCTCGAACACGACGGTCTCGAACGGGACACCGCCGACGCCGATGGGCGCTCCGGAGGGCACCTCGAGCAGCTCGCTGTCTCCGAACGGTGAGACGAGCACGGGCGGCAGGTGACCGGCGTTGGCGACCTCGCAGCGCCGGGCCACCGGGTCGTACACGACGTAGATGCAGGTGGCGAGGTATTCGTCGCCGAGGCGGCGGGCCAGATCGTCGAGCTGGCGTAGCACTTGGCCGGGTGGGAGGTCCTGGGCGGCGAGGGTGCGTACGGCGGTGCGCAGCTGGCCCATGATCGCGGCGGAGGTGAGGCCGTGACCCATCACGTCACCGACGACGAGCGCGAGCCGGCCGCCGGAGAGGGGGATGGCGTCGAACCAGTCGCCGCCCACGCGGACGGCCTCGTTCGCCGGGACGTAGCGGTAACAGATCTTGGCTCCGGCCACGACGGGCGGAGCGTCGGGCAGCATGCACTGCTGCAGCTCGGCCGCGACGCGCGCCTCGCGGCGGTAGAGCCGGCCGTTGTCGACGCAGACGGCGGTCCGCCGGCCCAGCTCCTCGACCAGGGCCACGTCGGGCTCGTCGAACGGCGGCCGGTCCGTACGGCGCAGCAGCGAGAGGTTGCCCAGGACGGTGCCGCGCGCGATGAGCGGGGCGACGAGGAGCGCGCGGTCTTCGAGCAGCGGGCGCAGGTCACGGTCGCCGAAGCGGGCGGAGATGCGGCCGGCGAGGCGCTCGCTGACCTTGGGGATGTTGACGCTGCGCCCGGTCGTCAGTGCCTGGGTGTACGGCGTGACGGGCGGCAGGCGGAGTGTCTCCCAGAGCGGGACGACGCCGTCCCAGCGGCCGTCTTCGTCGTCGTGGCACCGGGCCACCCGTACCGCGATGGGCGAGTCTTCCGGAGTGACGGGCGGCAGCTCCTCGTCGGAGACGATCGACTCCAGGAGCTGCACGTCGGCGTAGTCGGCGAACCTCGGAACGAGGGCGTCGCACAGGGCGGCCGCGGTCTGCACCGGGTCGAGGGTGTCGACGATGCGCGCGCCCACGTCGTTGAGGAAGTCGAGGCGCTCCTTGGCCGCGGCCTGCTCCAGTGTGCTGACGGCGACGGCCTCGACGCTCGGGACGGCGGCGGCCCGCAGCCGCCGGACGCGCGGGGCCGGCGAGCCCCAGTAGGCGGCGAAAGGGAGGCGCGCGGTGACGCTCACGTTGACCGCGGGATAGCCGCTGGCCAGGACCTGCCGGACGATCGGCTCGGCGGCGCCGGGCTGGGTCAGCGGCAGCATCTCGGTCAGCTTGCGGCTGAGCAGTGCCGTGTCGGCGCCGGCGGCCTGCAGCAGGGTGGGCTCGACGCGCAGCACGCGCAGGCCGTCGTCGCCGGAGAGGGGGACCTCGGACGGGGCCGCCGCCAGCATGTCGCCGATCGCGAGCCCGGGCCCCTCCTCGCGCAGCCGCTTGGCGTCGGTGGCGATGGCCAGCACCCGTGCGCGGTCGGGCCCGGTCAGCGGGTAGACCCACCAGGCCACCTCGCGGAGCCGGCCGTCGTCGACGCGCGGGACCAGGCAGACGCCGGCCCAGGCGTGACGAAAGTGGGAGGTGCAGGGCTCGAACGCCTCAAGGTGCTCGCGCGGGAGGCGCAGCAGCGTACGGAGCGGGCGGCCGACCGCCGCCTCGTGGGCCGCGCCGAAGATCTCGGTGGCCACCCGGTTCCAGTGGGTCACCCGGCCCAGGTCGTTCATCACGATCACTGCCATCGGGGCGATCCCGAGCAGGTGCTCGTCGAGCAGCCGGGGCGAGCCGGCCACCGCGGCCCGCCCTGCCGGAGGTTGACGAGTGACCACCATGGACACCTCCCAAGCGAATGCCGCGTACGGGCCCCCCGAACCCACTGTGATGGCGACGTTACATCCCGTGAGGAATCTGTGCTGACTTTCGTTCCGTTTTCGGCGTCACGTGAGGTATTCAGAGCATGATCCGCCCTCCGCAGATGTCGAGGATGAGGCCCGTCAGCCAGCCGGAACGCTCCGAGGCGAGGAACAGCGCGGCGTCCGCGACGTCGGCGGTCTCGCCGATCCGCCCGAGCGGATGCATCGCGCCGACCACCTCCACGACCTCCGGCGTCATGTACGTGGCGGTGCGCTCGGTGCGGATCGAACCGGGCGCGACGCAGTTGACCCGTACGCCGTCCGGGCCGGTCTCGGCCGCGACGTGACGCGTCAGCGCCTGCACACCTGCCTTGGCGGCGTCGTACGCGACCGGGGCTCCCCACGGGTTGCCGAGATCCGGCCCGCCGAAGCGGAGGTTCGAGGGCTGCCGCCCGGCGGTCGAGGACATCGTGACGATCGCCCCGCGGCGGCGCTCCCGCATGCCGGGCAGGAACGTCTTCAGGGTGAGGAACGTGGCGGTGAGGTTGCCGTCGAGGACGGAACGCCACTCCTGCTCGGTCATCGCCGCCGTCGGACCGGGGCGCGCCATGCCGCCGCCGGCGAACGCGCACAGCACGTCGACCGGGCCGAGTTCGGCCTCGGTGCGCACGCGCACCTCCTCGATGGCGGCCAGGTCGGTGACGTCGGCGACGACGCCGATGCCGTCCACGTCTTTCGCGACCTCCGCGAGGGCCTTCTCGTCGCGGCCGACGACGCACACACGTGCACCCTCTCCGGCGAACGCGCGGGCGGTGTCCGCGCCGATTCCGCGCGATCCGCCGGTGACCACCACGACCTTGCCGTGCAGTTCGGGATACATCCGTGCCTCCGGGCGATTGATTTATGAGTGAGTGCTCACTCATAATGAGTGCGCACTCACTCATGTGTCAAGCGCGTGATAGCCTTCGCGCCGGAACCCCAGGTGGAGAGGCATGCACCAGCCAATGCGCGAGCGAATCCTGACCGCGGCCGTCTCCGTGATGCGCGAACGCGGCGTCATCAACACCACGACGAAGGAGATCGCCCGCGCCGCCGGAGTGGCCGAGGGCAGCATCTACAACCACTTCGCCAACAAGTCCGAGCTGATCGCGGCGTCCATGGCCGAGGTGGCCGGCGGCATCCGCGACGCGCTCGTGCGCCTGAACGCGAGCGTCGGCGAAGGCACGGTCGAGGACAACCTCACCCGGCTCGCCGAGGCCGAGATCGCCTTCTTCACCGACCTGCTCCCGATCACCGGCCCGGTGCTCGGGGACCCTGCGCTGCTCGACTGGCTGCGGAGCGGCGGCCCTCACAAGGGCGAAGGCCCTCCCCCGGGCCCGGCGACCGGCCACGCCGCACTGATCGGCTACCTGGAGGCCGAGCTGGGCTCCGGGCGGCTCGCCGCGGGCGTACGGCCGCCGTATCTCGCCGCCGCACTGATCGGCGCCTGCCAGCAGTACGCCTTCGTGCGGCTGTTCACCCGGCCGGAAACGATGACGGAGGTCGCACGGCTGCCGGAAGACTCCGGCGAGTACGCCCGCGAGGTCGTACGCGTCATCATGGCCGGTCAGACGGCCTGACATCTACGGGGCGTGACGCCGCGAAGCCATCGGAATCCGCGTCTTCCCAGGTCAATCCCTTTCGGATACTCTGGTCACATAGGAACCGATTTGCACGGAGTGTGACGAAAACCACTTCACGAGTCCGCGCGTGTGCGCTAAAATCGTGAAGCGGAAGTCGCCTGACGCGTGAGTCCGCCAATGCCACCAGCCCGCCCCGCTCTTGTGGCCCCTGGTCGGCGATCCGCCCTTTTCCGCTTCTGGCAAGGAAGCCGGAAGATGCACTGAAATGTATTCGTGCCCGGTGCGATGACCCCGATCCCGTCCTGAAACGGGAGTTCACCCCTGTGCCAAGGGGGTGGAGGTCTACCGAGGCCGTCACCCTTACGGAGCGAGAATGACGACTGTGGCCCCTGCTGCGCGCCGCCCGGATGACGAGCGCTACGAGCGCGACGTCATGCCGCTCGTCGACCCGCTGTACGCCAGTGCCGTGCGTATGACGCGAAACCCCACCGACGCCGAGGACCTCGTACAGGAGACCCTCGCGAAGGCCTACATGAACTTCCACCAGTTCGAGGAAGGTACGAACCTCAAGGCCTGGATGCACCGCATCCTCACGAACAACTTCATCAACACGTACCGCAAGAAGCAGCGCGAGCCGCTGCGCGCCGCGACCGAGGAGATCGAGGACTGGCAGCTCGCCCGCGCGGAGTCCCACAGCTCCACCGGGCTGCGCTCGGCCGAGCACGAGGCCCTCGACCACCTTCCCGACTCCGACGTGGTCAGGGCGCTGCGCGCGCTTCCGCTGGAGTTCCGTACGGCGGTGTACCTCGCCGACATCGAGGGCTACCCGTACAAGGAGATCGCCACGATGATGGGCACGCCCATCGGCACCGTGATGTCCCGCCTGCACCGCGGCCGACGCCAGCTCCGCGAGCAGCTACGCGACCACGCCCCCCGCGTCGCCGTCGCGGCCTAGCCCGGGGCTCGCGTGGGAGCCGCGATCTACTGCCAGGTCGCGGTGTCGGGGTCGATGCCGTGGGCGCGCGCGCCGGCGTCGATGATTCGACGGAACCACGTGGCAAGGCCGGCGCGGATACCGTCGTAGTGGGCGGCGAATGCCGGATCGGCCTCGAACATGCGGCCGAGACAGACCTGCATCTGCCTCGTGAGGGGAAAGTACGAAGCGAAGACTTCGCGGTGCCGCTCGACGAGTTGATTCGCTTCTGGGCTACCAGGTGTGACGCCGGCGTCCATCGCATCCGCGAGGGCGCGTTCGAGGCCGGCGGTGGCGTCGGCGATGGCCTGCCATTCCTCCGGGCCGCGAGAGGCTGAGCGTTCGGCGTACTGGAGCCATTGCGTCGTGTCTCCGTAGCGCTGACGGGCTTGGGCGGGCCAGTCCGGGTTCCACTGGGGGCCGAAGATCGCGGCCTGCTGCTCGATGGTCAGCAGCAGGCCACGCTCGTGGGCGTCGATCATCCGATCCAGTCCGGCGCTGAGCTGCTGGAGGCGGTCGATCCGTTCGGCGACCTGGGTGCGCTGCGCGCGCAATGCGCCGGGCACGTCTGCGGTCGAGTCGTCCAAGATGGCCCGAATCCTGTCCAGGCCGAGACCGATCTCGCGGTAGACGACGATGCGGTGTAGGCGTTCCAGATCACCAGCGGTGTAGAGCCGGTATCCGGCAGCCGTGCGTAGCGACGGTCGCGCCAGACCGATCTCATCCCAATGGTGCAGCGCGCGGACCGTCACGCCCAGACGCGTCGAGACCTGACCTACGGTCAGGCCATCGGCGTCAGGCATGCTCCTCATTGTCGCCGCGACCGACGCCCGGTGGGGTGATCCCGACGGCTTCAAGGTTCCGCGCCTCCTGACTGGCCGGATCAAAAGGCTTCGCCGCGGTGAAAACGATCCGTGCGTTCTCGGGGGTGATCACCGCCACATCGCGGGTGTTCCAGGGAGTATCCCGTGGACCATCGACCGAGTTCGGGCGCAACACACGACAGGCCTCGACAAGGGAATCGACCTGGCCGAGCACGCACGCGAAACTGAAGCTCATCGCTGGCGTCTGCTCCGGAACGCTCGCCGCCGAGACGAGGAGTACGTCCTGGAACGCCCATCGGCGCAGATGCACGAGCCTGCCGGGGATGCCGAACAGCTCGAAGAACCCGAGCCCACGAATCCAGAAGTCCGCCGACGCCGCCAAATCGCTCGTGGGGATCGTCGCGAACGCGGGCATTCCGTAGATCCCGAGGAACGGCTCCGGCGGAACCGCGTCCGGGCCGGGAGCGGGCACGGGACTCATCTCAAACGCGTTGTAGTGGTCACTCATGCACCCCACCCTCCGGCCTCACGCGACGTGAGGGTCAAGCCGGATCCGTGCCCCCAACGACGTCGTGGCCGGGGACACCTAGCCGGTTCGCAGGTGGTTGGTGAGTTGTTCGTAGCGCTGCCAGCCGTCTTGCCGGCGGCCGTCGCCGAGGGCGTACCACGTCGTCGGGGAGCGTACGTCGCCGATCTGCTGCGCCGGGACGCCGGGCGGGCCCGGCGCCGTGCCGCTCACGGCCATGCCGATCGGGGCCGCCGCGCCGACCCAGCGCGGGACCGTCGTCAGGTCCGGGCGTCCGGGGCCCAGCTGGGCGAAGAACGACATCAGGGGGTACTCCGCCGCCAACGCGCCGACGATCGTCGGCAGCGCCGTGACCGGGGCCTCCTGCGGGTCGGCGAACCCGACCACCAGCGTGACCGCCTCCTCGACGGCGTCGCCGACCTGTGACAACAGCATGGTGCCGACGGCCGGACGCCCGCCTCCGCCGACGACCGTCAGCCACATCGCGGCCGACGAGCGTGAGCGGAACAGGTCGTTCAGGTCCTCCAGCCGCCACAGCCCGGTCGCGGGCTCGGCGGTGCCCCAGCCGCCCGGCGGCTCGCCGGTCAGCGACCGGGACACGTGGTCCGCCGGGCCGCCGACACTGCCGTCGGGGACGTGGCGTACGCGGAAGGTCACGGTCAGCTGGGCACCGATCGGGCCGCCCGGCGGTGAGGTGTACGCCGGCGCGTACGTGCGCGCCTCGGGCTCGACGACGAACGCCGTGCCGTCCCACCGCAGCGGCACGCCGGTGAGCCCGTCGTAGTAGCCGCCGTCCGAGCGGACCACCCAGCGGCTGTCCGGGCCGGTGAGGACCAGGCGCAGCGGCATCGTGATCCGCGACTCCGGCGGCGTCACGACCTGCAGGCCGCGCCGTGTCTCGCTGCACAGCCGCAGCCCGTCGGCCAGCCAGCTCGTGAACGGCACCACCGGCCGGTCCTGGAGCACCAGCATCGCCTTCGGCGTGAGCGCGTCCGCCGCGGGCCGGCTCACTGAGCCACCTCGCCCGGGGGCGGCGGCCAGACGACGCCGCCCTGCCAGTGCACGATGTCGTCGGCGAACTTGCGGGCGACGCGTGTGGCGTCCGGTACGCCCGGCGCGGCGCGAATCTCCACCCACCAGATCGGCACGCGGACCCGGCCGGCCATCTCCGGCCCCAGCAGCCGCTCCGCCTCACCGGGAACCCTCACCAGGGTCGGCGCCTCGATCGAGACGGCCAGCCGTCCCTCGCGGTCGTGCAAGTGAAGGGCCTTGTCGCCACTCTCCCGCAGCTCCAGCGCCTCGCCGAAGGCGATCATGCCCTCGACGACCGTGGGAATGTCGGGCTCGTTGCGCACCAACGCGACGACGTCGCTGCTCAAAGCCTTAACCTCCTACTGCCGGTCGGTCTCAGACGCTCGTTGCCCGCTCGAAGGCCTCGATCGCGACGCGGATTGCCGCCGCCCTGGTCTCCTGTCCGATTCGCGCGGACTCTATCGCCGTTCCGGTGGCGAGGTGCCGGTCGTACGGCAGGTGCACCACCGGCAGCCCTCCGCCGCTCAGCATCTGGGCGGCACGGGTCAGGTCGGCGTCGACGTGCGGGGTGTGGGTCACGAACGCGATGACCGTACGCGCCAGCAGGTGCTCGTAGCCGTTGCGCGCCTGCCAGTCGAGGGCGCCGCGCGCGCTGAGCGCGCCGTCGACCGTGCCGGGCGTCACCATCACCTGGGAGTGCGCGTCGGCGAGAATGCCGCGCTGCAGCTCGGGCAGCAGCCCGGCACCGCAGTCGACGACGACGGCGGAGAAGTAGCGGCTCATGTCGGTCACCGCGGACTGGAACGTCGCCAGGTCGAGCTCGTGCGTGATCCGTCCTCCCGCGGTGCCCGACAGCACCCAGAGCCCGCCGGAGGTACGCGTGAGGAACCGCGACGCCTCCTCGAAGGTACGGGGGCGCGACGCGGACAGATCGTGCAGCGAACGGTCGCCGCCGACGCCCAGCCGCAGCGGCAGCGACCCGAGGCCGGAGTCGGCGTCGATCGCGAGCACGCGGTCCTGCCGGTATTGCGCGATGACCGTGGCGGTGAGCCCGGCCACCGTGGTCTTGCCCGCGCCGCCGCGGATGCTGGTGACCGCGATCTGCCGCAGGGAGGGCACAGCACGGCTGAGGATGCTCTCGACGTCGGCGGCCCGGCGTACCTCGTCGGCCGCCGACGAACCCACCGCGCGCCGTACGCCGCGGGACATCCGCCGTACGAACGGGTCGCCGTGCGCCGACTTGCGAACGAGGTCATGCGGCACCATCGGCCCGCCGGCCGCCTGCGACGGCGGCCCTGGCGGCCCCGGCGGAGCGGCGTGACGGACCTGGGGCTGTGGCGGCTCCTGCTGCCACGCCTCGGCGCCGGACTGTGCGTGCGCGGCCGGGGCGACGCCGTCCGCGGGCGGCCCCCAGGACGGCTGCGCCACCTGGTCCCACGAGGCCTCGGACGCCTGCTCCCAGCCGGACGGCGGTTCGCCGGGCGGCTCCTCGGCGGGCTTCGGCGGGCCGGCGTCGGGCGGCACGGGCGCGGCCTGTTCGCGGTAGAAGGATTCCTGCTCCGGATCGCGGTACGGCGACTCGGCGGCGCCCCGGTCGCTGTACGGCGAGTCCAGCGCGGGCGGCCCCCAGCCGGCCCCCGCTCCGTCAGAGGGCTGCTGCCACCCGGGCTCGCCCTGCGGCTGCTGTCCGTCGGGTCGCCGCGGAGCCTGGTCGGCGTGCTGCGGCCGGCCGCCCTGCTGGGCGGACCGGTCGACGTACGGGTCGGCCGCGGGCTGCTCCCAGGTGGGAGGCCGCAGGGGCGGGGCCGGGTCTCCCGGTGGTTCGGCGGGCGGCTGGGGCTCTCCCCGTACCGGGTCCTGTGAGGACTCGGCGGATGGCCGCGGACTCTCGGCCGCCTGTCGCGCCGCAGCCGCTATCCACTCCGGGTCATGCGAAGTCTCGACGGGAGACTGCGAACCCTCGGCCGCCTGCCGTGCCGCAGCCGCTATCCACTCCGGGTCATGCGAAGTCTCGACGGGAGACTGCGAACCCTCGGCCGCCTGCCGCGCCACGGCCTCTATCCACGCCGGATCATGCGAGGTCTCGACGGGAGACGGTGGGTCTTGCCTCGCGGGCTGGGCCGGCCCCTGGCCTGTCTGCTGCGAGGGGTCCTCCCAGGGGGAGCGTGGCGCCTGCCCGGAGGGCTCTTGTCCCTGCGGCGAGGACGGCGACTGGGCGCGGCCGTCGTAGCGAGTGGACTCGTATTCGTCGGGCCGTCCGTCGCCCGTCTCCTGCGGCCGGGAGGGCTCGCCGGAGGCGGTCCAGGGGCCTTCGGCGGGCTTTGCGCCGTTGTCGGGTGGCGACGGCTGTACGGAAGGGGCGTCCCAGCCTTCCTGAGCCGCGCCGGACGAGGCGCTGGAAATGTTCGGAGAACGGACTCCGGAATCGGGGGTGACCAGGCCGTATTCCTGGATACCGAGCTCAGCGAGCACAGTGGCCTGCCAGTCATGCTCGGACACCGTGCTCCTCTCGGGCGCAGCGGACAGAAGGGATGCAATGCTCCCGATCCTATCGGCGTACGCACCCCTCTGGTCTCCTCCTGCGACCCCCCGCCATGATTACTCAGAGCGACGGATGAGCTACAGTATGCGACTGATACGACCGCCGAAACCGGCGGCCATTTCCGGGGGGAAATACCGACATGCGACGAATACTCGTCATTTCTATGGCCGCGGCCATTCCTGCGGTGCTTCCGATGAACGCGTCCGATGCCCGCGTAAAGCCGAAGCCGCACTCCGCGAGCGCCCACGGCAAGATCGCCCGCACCGGGCACAGCACCCGCAACAAGGGCTCGCACACCAACCACTCGAACGGCCGGCCCGAGAACGACGTGGACGTCTCCACCGACGATCCCGGCAACGTGGGCGCGCCCTCGGCCGCGCCCGGAGCGTCCGGACAGCCGGGCGCGCCGGGTTCGACCACGGGGCGGGAGACGCCCGGCACCGACCGTAACCAGCACGGCGCCAAGGCGCCGCGCAAGCGCACCCGCTCCGCCACGCAGTCGCGGCCGAGCACCGGTCCCGACACCGGCTTCTCCATTCCGGACGAGGCCGACCTGCAGGGCGACATGGGCGACATGGCCATGCCGCGCGAGGCCGCTGAGGTGATCAAGGCCATCGGCACCCGCACCGCACCGCGCGCCGCCACTCCGCCGCAGGCCGCCACGCCCGCGCGGCCCGCCGCTCCGACACAGGCCATCAAGCCCGTACAGGCCGCCAAACCGGTACAGGCACGGCCCGCGATGCCCGCGCAGCCCGCACGGTCCCGGCGCGACAACATCAAGTTCACCGCGGCCAGGGCCCGCCTCGGCGGCTCCGGCGCGGGCGCGTCGCAGCTGACGCTGCGGACGAGCGTCGGCGCCGCCGCCGGACGCTCGGTGACGCTGAACTGTGAGCCTGCCGGAGGCTCACACCCGAAGGCGCTCCAGGCCTGTGAAGACGTCGCCAAGTCTGGCGGCGACCTCAAGGCGATGCCGGCCGCCGCCAACCCGCGGGCATGCTTCATGATTTACGCCCCGGTGACGGTGAGCGCTGAGGGCGACTGGCACGGCCAGCCGGTCCGTTTCACCGCGAAGTACCCGAACACCTGTGTCATGCGTGACAAGACGGGTTCGGTTTTTGATTTCTGACGTCCATGACCGGTCCGATTCGGTGAATAAGCGTCGCGCGTTCGGGTAGGCGGCGCTTGTTGGGCGAAAGGAGCCGGCGATGGCGCGGAAGGTACGAGATGTCATGACGCCAGAGCCGGTGACCCTGCCTCTCGACGCATCGCTCACCGAAGCGGCACGCCTGATGCGCGACGAGGGCATCCGTATCGTCCTCGTCGCGCAGGACGACCGGCTGTGCGGCCTGCTGACCGAACGCGACATCGTCGTACGTGCGGTCGCCGCCGGACGGGACCTGACCGGCACGCGCCTCGACGAGGTCTGCAGCGCCGGCATCGCGACGATCGGACCCGACGCCGACGCCGAGGCGGCCCTGCGGCTCATGCGCGAACGCGCGGTCGCCCGGCTGCCCGTCGTCGAGGACGGCAAGGCGGTGGGCATCGTCTCGATCGGGGCCCTGAACCCCGACCGGGACGACCCCCTGACACTCGCCGGAGCCGTGAAGGTGCCTCCTACGCCCGGATAGCGGTTACCTTGGGGTATGTGGGGTTCGAACCGCATATCAGCAGCGACTTGGCGGTGGAGATAGCCCGCCTCGGGCTCACGCATGAGGCGTCGGAGTCGGTCGCGTTGCGGAGGGTCACCGAGCTCGCCACCCGGGCCGTGAACGGGTGTGCCGGCGCCACGGGCGTGCGCTGGGCGCCCGGGGAGACCCCCGAGCCGCTCGACCAGGCCGGCAGCCATCCCGACCTCGCCTATCTCGTCGACATCGAACGCGCGCGCCGCGCGGGGCCCATCTTCGACGTGGCCCGCAGCGGGACCCCGGTCTTCTGCGCCGACACCCTCGCCGAGACGCGCTGGCCCGGCTACACCCCTCGCGCGCTGCAACGCGGCGTGCGCTGCTTCGCCACCACGGCCTACCGCACCGGCGCGGTGCTCGTGACCCTCACGATGTACGGCGTCACTCCGGACGCGCTGGACCGCCGTGAGCTGAACCTCGGGTCCCTGCTCGCCGCGCAGGGCGGCGCGGCGGTGTCGAACACCAAACGCTACGAGGACGTCCACCGCACCGCCGTGCAGCTCCGGCAGGCCGTCGAGGCGCGTGCCGTGGTCGACCAGGCCAAGGGCGTGCTCATGCACGCGATGGGCTGCGACGCGGAGACCGCGTTCAACGAGCTCAAGCGCATTTCGCAGACACGTCACGTCAAGCTGACGGCGCTCGCCCAGCGGATCGTCGCGGGCCACCGACCCAATAGGGATGAATGACACAAATCGCCCTCACTCGGCCTCCGGCCGATCGTTAAAGTAACGAGCAGCCATCCGGCGCCGGTCATCCGGCGCGATCACCTGACGCCGGGAGACACCATCTCCGACCAGCACGAATCCGAGGCCGTACCACCCGAGGCCGCCGCGTTGGAGACCCGTGCCGGGCAGCTCCGCAGCGCGGCCGTCCTGCCCGACGCCGACCACGGCTCGCTGCTGGACGCCGCCCTCCTCGAGCTCGACATGGCGGTGGCGGCGCTCCAGGCCACCGGTGCCGGCCGCGCGTCCGCCCAGGCGAAGTCCGCCGCCGCGGACAGCGAGCGGCGGCTGCTGCGCACGGTCTTTCAGGACGCGCCGGTGCCGCTGTTCCTACTCGAAGGCGACGGCACCGTACGCCGGGTCAACCGCCAGGCCGGCGCGCTGCTGGGATCGTCGGCGGGCTACCTGACGGGCAAGCCGTTCCCGGTGTTCTGCGACCTCGCGACGCGTGCGACGGTCGGGTCGCACGTGGCCGGTGTGTTCCACTCCGGCCAGCGGCGCCGTACGCGCGTGCGGTTGTTGTCCAAGCACGGCCCGGTCGAGGCCGACATCACGTTCGCACGCGTCTGGGTGAGCGGCGAGCCGGACCCGCTCGTCGTCGCGGCGACCGCGCCCTCGACGCGGGAGCCGGCCGCCCAGGACCTCCCGCGCGTGGTCACGGCCACCGACGACGTGGTGGCCACGGTCGTGCACCGCATGGACGTCCTCGCCACCGCGACCGGCATGCTGCTCGACGACGACTCCTTCACCGAGTCCGTCGCCGTGCGCCGCTGTGCCCGGCTCCTCGCCGCCGAGCTGGCCGACTGGGTGATCGTCGATCTGGAGCAGGAGGACGGGCTGATGCGGCATGCCGTGATCGGCCCGGACGACCAGCGCAGCACGCGGATCGCGCGCTCGCTGGAGGACGTGCACCCCATGCCCGGCTCGTTGCCGGAGACGGTGAGCGCCACGGGCCGGTCAGTGCTGGAGGCGCATATCGCCGACCTCGACACCTTGGGCGACGACGGGAACGGACTGCCGATCTGCGGGGTGATCGAGGCGTCGTCGCTCATGTGCGTGCCGCTCGACGACGGCGCGAGCACCCTGGGCGCGCTGACGCTGACCGTGACGGGCGAGCAGGGCCCGTTCGACCTGATGGACCTCGGCCTGGTCGAGCGCCTCTCCCATAACCTCGCGCTGGTCATACGGGCGGGACGGCGGTACCGGCGCCGCGCCGTCGCCGCCGAGCGGCTGCGGGCCGGCCTGCTCCCCCGCGAGCTGCCGGTGATCCCCGGCGCCGAGGTGGCCGGGCGCCACCATCCCGCGACGCGCGACACCGGCTTCGGCGGCGACTTCTACGAGGTGTTCCCCGTCCGCGCCGGCTGGGGCCTGGTCCTCGGCGACGTGTGCGGCAAGGGCGACGACGCCGCCGCGGTGACCGCGACCGCGCGGCACGGCATCCGGCTGCTGGCGCGCTGGAACACCGAGCCCGCCGAGGTCCTGTCGATGATGAACGAGGCGCTCATCGACGAGGGCCGCTTCGTGACGGCCCTGATGGTGTACGGCGAACGCGGCGACAAGGGCCTCTCGCTGACCCTCGGCAGCGCCGGGCACCCGCCGGCGGTGGTGATCCGGCGCGACGGCCCGATCCGTACGGCCGCGGGAGGCGGCATCCCCCTGGGACTGTTCGAGGACGACTTCGAGGTGGGCGTCGAGTCGATCGACCTCGACCCCGGCGACACCCTGTTCCTGTACTCCGACGGAGTGCTGGAGGTGTCGGACTCCTCGCGGACGAGGTTCGGCCACGAGAGGCTCCTGGAGATTCTCGCGGCCCACGCCGAAGAGCCGGTCGCCGACATGGCCCTGGCCGTCGAGCAGGCACTCCTCGACTTCTGCGGTGGCGACCTGCGCGACGACGTGTCGATGCTCGCTCTCCGCGTGACCGGTTAGGGAGTTTTCTTCCGCAACCTGGTTTAGGTCCGGCTCCGTACGGTTAAGGTTGTTATCAACAGTGCCTAAGACGCAGGCACACCACGGTGAGGGCTGCTTGAACGCCCTCGACATCCCGGAGGTGTGCATGCGTGATTCCAGCCCCGTTCTCAGCACCGGGCTGAAGCGCGCCTGTTGTTCTCCTCCAGAGCCGAGCCCGATCCGGGTCGGCTCTGAGCGCACGCGCGCCCATATTCTCCGTGGCCGCCCCACCCGCCCCAGCGCCCGCCTGCTCCCCGCTCTGCGGACGACGGGACGCGGTGGGGCGCCCACGGACACCGGACAACCCCGCACCCGGGTGAATCAGGAGTCTGCCTGATGAACATAGCCATGGTCTCCATCCACGCCAGCCCCCTCAACGCGGGCGTGCCGCCGTTCGAGAGCCACAGCCTCCACGTCGCCGAACTGGCCCGCGAACTCGGCCGCCAGGGCCACACGGTCACCGTCTACACGCATCGCGCCGGGCTCCGTACCCGCGAGCGTGTGGAGTTCGCTCCCGGCGTGACCGTTGAGCACGTACGCGCGGGCGACGCGATGCCGACGTCCGAGCACGACCTGGTCCCCGGCATCCCGGAGTTCGCCAAGCGGCTCGCGCGTAAGTGGGCGAAGAACCGCCCCGACGTGATCCACGCCCACCACTGGCTCAGCGGCCTCGCCGCCCTGGCCGCGGCCCGCGACCTCGACATCCCGATCGTGCAGACCTTCCACGACCTCGCGACGCTGGAGCGCCGGGCCGGGCTGGCCCGTTCCGACGCGAGGGCGCGGCTTGAGCAGGCGATCGGCCAGAACGCCAACGCGATCATCGCGACCACCGGCAGCGAGAGCTCCGGCCTGGTCGACCTGGGCGTGGCGCGCAAGCAGGTCACGACCATCCCCTCCGGGATCGACGTCGAGAAGTTCAGCCCCGGTGTCCCGGCCGCTCCGCGCGGCGCCGCCGCGCGCATCATCATGATCACGCGGCCCGCCGAGCGTCAGGGCGTGGACACCGTCATCCAGGCGATGGCGCGGGTTCCGGGTGCCGAGCTGGTGCTGGTCGGCGGCCCGGAGATGACCGAGCTCGCCGCCGACCATGACGTCCACCGCCTGCGGATCGTCGCGAAGGAGGCCGGCGTCGAGGACCGGGTGACCTTCCTCGGCCGCGTCAAGCCCTCCGAGATCCCAGGCCTGCTGCGCTCGTCCGACCTCACGATCAGCCTCCCGTCGTACGAGACCTTCGGCCGGGTGCCGCTCGAGTCGATGGCCTGCGGCGTCCCTGTCCTGGTCTCCCCCGTCGGTGGCCACCTCGACTCGGTCGTCGACGACGTGACCGGCCTCCACGTACGGCCTGGGCATCCGGTCGAGCTGGCCCGTACGATCCGCGGCCTGCTCTCCGAACCGACCCACCTGGCCTCCCTCGGCATCGCCGGCGCCGACCGGGTACGGTCCCGCTACTCCTGGGAGCGGGTCGCGACCGAGACGCTCAACGTGTACGAGAGCCTGATGCCGCAGCCGGTCGCCGAGGAAGATACCGTGGACGCCGGGGACCCGCCGGTCCTCGCCGCCGCGAGCTGAGGGGGCGCAGGCCCGACGCATGGACGATCGCCACGAGACACCGCGAGAGCGTACGGACCGGGAGCTCGTCGAGCTTCTGCAGGGCCTGCGCGTCGCGGCGTCCGGCGTTCAGTTCCTGTTCGCGTTCCTGCTGACCCTGCCGTTCTCCAGCGGCTTCAACCGGGTCGGCGAGACGGGACGCTTGATCTACTACGTCTCGCTGGTCACGGCGGCGCTGGCGTCCGTGTGCCTGATCGCGCCCGCGGCCCAGCATCGGATGATGTTCCACTCGGGCCGCAAGGACTTGCTGGTCAGACGGTCGAACCGCTATGAGATCGCCGGGACGGTCGCGCTGGCCGTCTCGATGGCCAGCGCCGTGTCCGTCGCGGCCGAGGGGTTCTTCGCCTCATGGCTCGCGGCCGTCACGGCCGCCGGGGTGATCCTGCTGTGCGCCTGGATGTGGTTCGTCCAGCCGCTGCTCACCCGGCGGCGCGCCGACCCTCAGTCCGAACGCGCCGCCGGGGACGCCCGTCAGTAGGAACGGGCGAAGATGATGCGCTTGCCGTACGCCGACGGCTGGCCGCAGCGGAAGCAGTCACCCGACTCCTCCGGCGCGTCGACCGGGATGCAGCGGGGCGTCGCGGCCGTGTCGGCCTTGATCTCGTCCTCGCACTCGGTTCGGCCGCAGTGGAAGACCTTGGCCCAGCCGCCGTTGACCTGCGCCGGGAAGGCGTCCCAGCTGTCGATGACGGCGGTGTGCTCGTCAAGGTAACGCTCGGCGCGCTCGTAGAGGAACGCCTGGAAGTCCTCCAGGATGCCCGGGAGCACCTCGGCGATGCGGTCGAACGGGATCTGCTCCTTGCCCTGGTCGCCGAGGCGGCGGGCCAGGGTCACGACACCGGATTCGAGGTCGCGCGGGCCCAGCTCCAGCCGGATCGGGACGCCGCGCATCTCCCAGTCGTTGAACTTGAAGCCCGGGCCGAGCTGCGGCCGGTTGTCGTCCACGTGGACGCGGATGCCGGCGGCCTTCAGCTCGGCGCCCAGTTCGCGTGCGCGGGCGGCGGTCTGCTCGCCCTGCTCCTTGCGGCCGATCGGCACGATCACGACCTGGTAGGTCGCGATGCGCGGCGGCAGCACGAGGCCCTTGTCGTCGCCGTGGGTCATGATGACCCCGCCGAGCATGCGGGTGCTCATGCCCCAGGACGTGGTGTGGGCGTGCACGAGCTTGCCCTCGGTGTCCTGGTACTGAATGTCGAAGACCTTGGCGAAGTTGGTGCCGAGGTAGTGCGAGGTGCCGGCCTGCAGGGCGCGGCCGTCGCGCATCATGCCCTCGATGGTGTAGGTGCGCTCGGCGCCGGCGAACCGCTCGCTCGCCGTCTTCTCACCCGGCACGACCGGCATGGCCGCCAGCTCGCGCGCCACGCCCGCGTAGGCGTCGAGCGCCCACATCGTCTCGCGCATCGCGTCGTCCTCGTCGATGTGCGCGGTGTGGCCCTCCTGCCAGAGGAACTCGGTGGTGCGCAGGAACATGCGCGGGCGCAGCTCCCAGCGCACGACGTTGGCCCACTGGTTGAGCAGCAGCGGCAGATCGCGGTGCGAGTCGATCCACTTGGCCATGTACTCGCCGATGACCGTCTCGGAGGTGGGCCGCACGACCAGCGGCTCTTCCAGCTCCTTGCCGCCGGCGTGCGTCACGACGGCCAGCTCCGGCGAGAAACCCTCGACGTGCTCGGCTTCGCGTTTGAAGTAAGACTCCGGGATGAACATCGGGAAGCAGGCATTGCCGTGCCCGGCCTCCTTGATGCGCCCGTCGAGGTCCGCCTGGAGCAGCTCCCACATGCGGAAGCCGTACGGACGGATGACCATCGTGCCCCGCACGGGGCCGCGGTCGACGAGCTCGGCCTGGATAACGACCTCGTTGTACCAGGCGGAGAAGTCTTCAGACTGAGGAGTTACACCTTCCCGACTCACGCAGCCGAGGTTACCGGGCGGCGGCGGGTCGCGTGCACAACCCGCGGAGGGAACCCCCTTACGCCATCCACACGGCGAAGCGGTTTACCGTACAGACGTGCCAGACGACCGTAGAGGTGTGCCGGATGACCGTACCGCCGCACCACACGATGCCACGTCCGATCCGGAGACAGAGGACACAGAAGCGGAGGAATCACCAAAGAAAAAGCGGTCGTTCCTCCGCGAACTGCCCATCCTGATCGGCGTCGCGCTCGTGCTGTCGCTGCTGATCAAGACGTTCCTGGTCCAGGCGTTCTTCATCCCGTCCGAGTCGATGGAGAAGACCCTCCACGGCTGCACCGGGTGCACCGGCGACCGGATCCTCGTCGAGAAGGTCGGCTACCGGTTCCACGACCCCAAGCAAGGCGACATCGTGGTCTTCCGCGCGCCGTCGACTTGGGAGCCCGAGACCCGCTTCGCTAAGCCGGGCAACCCCGTGCAGCGCGCGCTGAGCTGGGTCGGCGGAGCCTTCGGCCTGCCGCAGGCCAACGAGAAGGACCTGGTCAAGCGGGTGATCGCGACCGGTGGGCAGACCGTACGCTGCTGCGACAAAAAGGGCCGGGTGCTGGTCGACGGCCACCCGCTGGACGAGCCGTACATCTTCGAGAACGACCACCGCCCGTTCGGCCCGATCACGGTGCCGCCCGGGCGTCTCTGGGTGATGGGCGACCACCGCGCCGACTCCGCGGACTCCCGCTTCCACCTGGAGGACGGCTACCAGGGCACCGTCCCCGTGGACCGGGTGATCGGCCGCGCCTTCGTGATCATCTGGCCGGTGTCCCGCTGGAACACCCTCGGCAAACCCTGACGCGTACGGGTCCGGCGAACACATCGCCGGGCCCTCTCCGTCAGAGCGAAAACCGTTTGGGTGAGCGGCGATCATGAATCAGACTGGCCGCTGTGGGCCATGTAGAAGTCGCGCATCTCAGTCACGCCCTGCCGGATGGGCGGCCGTTGCTCGACGACGTCTCGTTCCGGGTCGGTGACGGGGCCGTGGTCGCGCTGGTCGGGCCGAACGGTGCGGGGAAGACGACGCTGCTGCGGCTCGTGGCCGGCGATCTCGCGGCGCAGAACGGCTCGGTGACCCACAGCGGTGGGCTCGGCGTGATGCGGCAGTTCATCGGCACCATCCGCGACGAGTCGACCGTCCACGACCTGCTCGTCTCCACGGCGCCCCGGCGCGTACGCGAGGCCGCGGCGGCGCTCGACGACGCCGAGCTGGCGATGATGGAGCGCGACGACGAGCCCACGCAGATGCGGTACGCCAAGGCGCTGACCGACTGGGGCGACGCGGGCGGCTACGAGGCCGAGGTGCTCTGGGACGCCTGCTGCGTCGCCGCGCTCGGCTCCCCGTACGACCGGACCCGGTGGCGCGAGGTGAGCACGCTGTCCGGCGGTGAGCAGAAGCGGCTCGTGCTGGAGGCGCTGCTCCGCGGGCCCGACGAGGTGCTGCTGCTCGATGAGCCCGACAACTACCTCGACGTGCCCGGCAAGCTCTGGCTGGAGGAGCGGCTGCGCGAGACGCCCAAGACGGTGCTGCTCGTGTCGCACGACCGCGAGCTGCTGGCGCGCGCGGCGCGTCAGGTCGTCACGGTGGAGTCCGGGTCGGTCTGGACGCACGGCGGCGGCTTCGCCGACTACGCGCAGGCGCGGCGCGACCGCAACGATCGCCTCGACGAGCTCAACCGCCGGTGGGACGAAGAGCGCGCGAAGCTCAAGGCGCTCGTGCTGATGCTCAAGCAGAAGGCGAAGTACAACTCCGACATGTCCTCCCGCTACCACGCGGCGCAGACGCGCCTGCGGCGTTTCGAGGAGGCGGGTCCGCCGGAGGCCAGCCCGCGCGACCAGACCTTCAAGATGCGCCTGCGCGGCGGCCGTACGGGCAAGCGCGCGGTCATCTGCGAGCAGCTCGAACTCACCGGTCTCATGCGGCCCTTCGACACGGAGATCTGGTACGGCGAGCGCGTCGCGGTGCTCGGCTCGAACGGCTCTGGCAAGAGCCACTACCTGCGTCTCCTCTCCGGCGAGGACGTCGCGCATACGGGCGTGGCCCGGCTGGGGGCGCGCGTCGTGCCGGGGCTGTTCGCCCAGACGCACACGCGGCCGGAGCTACGGGGCCGTACGCCGTCGGAAATCCTGATGAAAGAGCACGCACGGCTGCGCAACGAGTCGATGTCGGCGCTGTCCCGCTACGAGCTGCACGTCTGCGGCGACCAGCCCTTCGAGACGCTGTCGGGCGGGCAGCAGGCGCGGCTGCAGATCCTGCTGCTGGAGCTGAGCGGCTGCACCCTGCTCCTGCTGGACGAACCCACCGACAACCTCGACCTGGCGAGCGCGGAGGCGTTGCAGGAGGGGCTGGAGGCGTTCCAGGGCACCGTGCTGGCGGTGACGCACGACCGCTGGTTCGCCCGGTCGTTCGACCGCTTCCTGGTGTTCGGCGCCAACGGTGAGGTCTACGAGGCGGACGAACCCGTCTGGGACGAGTCCCGCGTCGTACGCCCCCGCTAGGCGAGGCTAGATGGCGAGGTCGAACTCGATCTCGACGGGGTCGGCGAGTTTCAGGGCGCCCAGGAGGGCGGAGTAGGGCTTGATGCCCCAGCGTGACTGGACGATGGAGGCCTCGCCCGTCAGGCGGTCGCCGGCGGCGCGGCAGCGTACGGTGACGGGGCGGGTCTCGCCCATGATCGTCAGGTCTCCGCGCAGGGCGAACGAGCCCGGTGTGCCCTCGACCGTCGTCGACCGGAACGTGATCACCGGGTGCTCGGCGGTGTTGAGGATCCGTCTGCGCAGCACCTTGACGATCTCGGACCGGTCGGTGTCGGTCAGTGGTTTGACCCCGCCCGTGCCTTCGATGACCTCGAACGAGTCGACCTCGACCTGGACGGTCACCGAAGAGGCGTCGGGCGAGGCCGTGTCGACGACGGCCTCGCCGGTCCAGCGGGTCGCCTCGATGATCAGGTCGTGGCCGGCCTTGCGCCCCAGCCCGGTACGGCTGGTCCTGACCTTGAGCCGCCCCGACTCCGGCCCGAGCGTGTGCGTGCCTGTCGTCAGCGCCATACCGCCACGCTACGCCCTGCGGCCGACCTCAGCCGCCGGAGTTCGCGCCGATCGCGCGGATGACCTCACCCAGCGTCTGGAACTGCTGCCCTTCGGGCAGCCGGGAGACGGCGTCGATCACGGAGTCCGGTGTACGCCGCGCCCGCAGGTGGGTGAGGAGGCTTCCCCGGTCGGCGGGGAACTCGCTCGGTGGCAGGTGCCGGGTCAGCTCGGCCCGGCGGGCGACGTCGGCGGGCGACATGCCGCGCGGGGCTTGGCGGTGCTCTGGCGGATCCGTCCGGTCTCCGGACTCCGTCCGCGTGGCTCCGCCCCTGCTCAGGCCGTCCGCATCCTTCCGATCACCCCGGACCGGACCGTGCTTCTCGCTGTCGCGGTGCATGGACCTCACCTTTCGCATAGCCGATCTCGCGCGTGCCCCCGGCACGCAGAGTTCCGGATCGCCCCTCCTCACGAGCTCCGGAGACACTCAACGTCCCGTCGGGGCGGCCGCTCGGCGCGACCTCCCCCTGTGAGCCGCCCTACCCGAGCAGGGCACGGGTGAACCCTGGTCAACGCGGGTGCTCAGCGGCGCCGGGCCTGGCAGGCGCGAAGATCGCGAGGGCGGCGCGGCGCTTGGTGATCTCGACCGTCCCCTCGACGGTGCCCAGCTCGGTGTACGCGCCGAAGCTCGCCGTGTTGAGGAACGGCTTGTCTCCGGCACAGGCCACGTCGACGCGGACCAGGCTTCCCGACCGGTACGCCTCGACCGCGTCGCGTACGGTCTCCATGCCGAACGCGCGTGAGAAGTGGTTCAGCGTGCCGCCGGGGATCACCAGGAGCGGCAGGCCGCGGCCTAGCGCGGCCTCGGCTCCGGCGTTGATCGTGCCGTCACCGCCGCACACCCCGAGCACGATCGCGCGGTCGACGGCATCGGCGAGGGCCTTGCCGAGGTCGTCCTCGACCTCGATGATCTCGGCGGCGGGCAGCTCGGAGCGCAGCGTACGCGCGTCGTCACCGCTGCCCGCGCCCTGGTTGACGACGATGACGACGCCTTCGCCGTCTTCGGCGGAGCCGGCGACCTTTTCGGCGGGCATCGACCACACGGCGCGCGCCGGCCCGGGGCGGGTGGGCCAGATCACACGGGTGGCGAGCCCGGCTCCGGTGCCGAGCGCGGGCCCGGCCAGCACGTCGCCCGGGTAGTGCGCGCCGGTGTAGACGCGGGAGAAGGCCACGCCCGCCGCCGCCACCGCGACCGGGACGGAGACCCGTTTGGGCGCCTCCATGGCGACCGCCACGGCGAACGCGGCGGCCGACGCGGAGTGGCCGGACGGAAAGGACGGTGAGCTGGGGATCCTCCACCGGACGCGCGTCGGTGAGATCCGCGTGCCCCCGCGGACCGAGAACGGTGACGTCGGGCCGGTCAGCTCGATGATCGGGCGCCTCCGGCGGAACGCCTGCTTGCCCGCGATGTTGGCGAAGGGGCTGGCCAGTCCGATCGCGAACGCCCCGCGGAGTGCGGCACGGCGCAGCCGCGGCCGGCGCGTGACGGCGAGGCCCCCGGCGATCCCCACCCAGAGAATCGAGTGGTCGGCGATGCGTGACAGGCGGGGGAGGACGTATTCGAAGCCCGGCAGCCGTGCGGCGGCCACCGCGTCGAAGGCGCGCTGGTCAGCGAGTCGGGCTCTCTTCAACAGACGCATGGCACGTGCTATCCCCCTTCTCGTCCGGATAACGCCGACGATCGCGTTCTTGCGCCCACATCTCCCCCGAACGTCGATGCGACGTCTGAGACTGCAATAGGCTCATCCGCATGAGTCACCCGGAACGGCTCGGAGCCTCCGGTGGCGCCCAGGCCAACGCGATTGCGGAGCCCCCACACATGAACGGGAGCTCATCGCTGGCCGAGTTCGCCATCGCACACGGGCTCAAGAAGAGCGCTGCCCGCCCCCCCATGGGCTCGTACATCGGCCAGCTGTGGCAGCGACGCTATTTCATCTGGACGTTCGCGTCCGCGAAGAGCTTCGCGATGTACACCGGGTCCAAGCTCGGTCAGCTGTGGCAGGTCCTCACGCCGCTGCTCAACGCGCTGGTCTACTACTTGATCTTTGGTGTGCTGCTCGGCCGCAAGGGCGATGTGACGCACTACATCCCGTTCCTCGTCATCGGGGTGTTCTTCTTCCACTTCACCCAGCGGTCGATTCTGTCGGGTGCCAAGTCGGTACAGACGAACATGTCGCTGATCCGGGCGCTGCACTTCCCCCGCGCGACGCTGCCGCTCTCCTTCACGATCGTGGAGCTGCAACAGCTCTTCGCGGCCATGAGCGTGCTCGTCGTCATCATGCTCGGCTTCCAGGAGTACCCCGCCTGGAGCTGGTTCCTGATCATTCCCACGCTGCTGCTGGAGTTGATCTTCAACCTCGGCGCCAGCATGGTCGTCGCGCGCATCGGCGCGTTCGTGCCCGACCTCAGCCAGCTGCTGCCATTCATCCTGCGGACCTGGCTCTACTTCTCCGGCATCATGTTCTCGATGTACGCCCTGGCCGGCAGACTGCCGTTCTGGGCCGTACGCGTGATGGAGGCCAACCCCGGCTCCGTCTACATCGAGCTGGCCCGCCGCGCGCTGATGCCGTCCTACAACAAGGACCTCATCCGCATGAAGGCCCAGGCCGCCGCGACATGCGTGAACACCAGCCAGGTGAAGGCCTGCCGAACTTATGACGCACTGGTGGCGATGAACCAGACGGTCTGGTTCTATGCCATTGGCTGGGCCGTCGTCGCCTTCGCCTTGGGCTTCTGGTACTTCTACCGCGCTGAGGAAAGGTACGGCCGTGGCTGACGCGCTCAAGGAGAAATCCCAGATGTCCGGCGAGACGCAGGCTCCCGTGACGATCGACCCGGACCGCGAGCCCATCGTGGTCGTCGACGACCTGCACATCATCTACCGCGTCTACGGCGGCAGCTCCGGCAAGGGCAACGCCGTCACCGCCCTGCGGCGCGTCGTGCGCGGCGAGAAGCGCCCGAACATGAAGGAGGTCCACGCCGTACGCGGCGTCTCCTTCGTCGCCTACCAGGGTGACGCGATCGGCGTCATCGGCACCAACGGCTCGGGCAAGTCGACCCTCCTCCAGGCCATCGCCGGCCTGCTGCCGCCCGCGACCGGCGGCGTCTACACGACCGGCCAGCCGTCGCTGCTCGGCGTGAACGCGGCCCTGATGAACGACCTGACCGGCGAGCGCAACATCGTGCTCGGCTGCCTGGCCATGGGCATGACCCCCGACGAGGTCAAGACCAAGTACGACGAGATCGTGAAGTTCGCCGGTCTGAAGGAAGGCTTCATCCAGCTGCCGATGAAGGCCTACTCCTCCGGCATGGGTTCCCGGCTGAGGTTCGCGATCGCCGCCGCCAAGTCCCACGACGTGCTGCTCATCGACGAGGCCCTCGCCACCGGCGACGCGAAGTTCCGGCGCAAGAGCGCGGCCAAGGTCAACGAGCTGCGCAAGGAGGCCGGCGCCGTCTTCCTGGTCGCCCACCAGCTCGACTCGATCCGCGAGATGTGCAACCGGGTCCTGTGGATCGACGAGGGCAAGCTCATGATGGACGGCGACACCGACACCGTCGTGGACGCCTACGTCGAGGCCACCGGAAAGTAGCTCACCGGGCGTCCGGCGCCATCCCGCGCTGCCACATGCGGGCGCTGGCGGCCTGCCACAGGTCGGAGAAGTTCTGCTCGTACGCCGCGTGAATGCGGACGTTGTCGATGGCCAGCATCGCCTCGTCGTTGTCGCGCAGGCCGGGTGTCGTGAAGTTCGGGCTGCCCGTGATGACCAGCTGCCGCGGCTGCCCGGCATAGGTGCCGTCGATGGCGACGTACTTGGAGTGGACGTAGGCCTTCACGGGGCGTCCCGTCCGCTGGTCGACGTAGGTGTAGTGGCTGTTCAGCAGCTGCGGGCCTCCCGGCCGCTCAAGGATCTTCCGGGCGCGCGCTCCGAGGTTGGTGTAGATGACGCGCACGTCGCAGCCGATGTGCGCGAGTGTCCACAGCCGCCGCGCGATCAGGGTGCGGGTCAGGGAGTACGTCGTGGCGTGCACGGCCGTGGGCCGCTCGCAGTCGACGTGGCCGAGCAGGTCGTAGAGCGTGTCGTTCCGTGCCGCGCGCGGGAAGGTGTACGCGGTGATGTCGCCGCTGTGAGTCACGTGGTAGAAGCCATCGCGGTGACGCCGGTCCGACAGCGCGGAGAAGTAGCGGCCGTACGCCTGGTAGAGGGTGGCGTCGCTGATCGTGAAGGCGTTGTTCCAGGCGTTGACGCGGTTGGTCGTGGTCAGGTTGGCCGACGCCTGCACGACGACCTTCTCGGCCGACCCGGTGCGGGAGTACAGGTAGAACTTGTTGTGCATGATCGTGTCGCCGATGCAGCCCTTGGCGCAGGTCACGATCCACGACGACCGCTTGCGGCTGGCGCCGAGGGCCTGCGCGAGCCGCTGGTAGGCGACGCCGCCGCGTGACGTGGCGTCGACCACCACGCGCACGTCCACGCCGCGCCGGGCCGCGGCCACCAGGGTCTGGGCGAACTTCTGCGACGTGAACTGGTACATCGCCAGCCGGATGAGCGCGCCGCGCGGCGCGTCGGCGGCGAGCTCGTCGACGTGGTCGCCGATGGCGTTCTGCTCCGCCGGTGAGCCGGACGGGACGTTGAACGTCGCGCTGGCGCGGGCGCTCCACTGCTGCGGGGCCTGCGGCGCGCGCCGGGGCGCGGTCTGCCGCTCGGCTCCCGCGGAGGCGGTGCTCGTGATGGCGATCATGCCGACCGTGGCGACGAAGACTCCGCGCATGACGACTCCCCCCTGCCGTGACCGGGGCCAGGGGCCGCCGATCATGATCACGGAACGTAGTGTTCTGCTCACGCAGATGACATGATTACCCAAAGAAAGCGTTCTGGCGAGAGGGGCCGCCCCAAGAGCCTCTGGATGAGCGACCAATGGCGATCTACCTTCGAAGGGAGCAGCCCAGCCGCGAGGAAGGCACCATGGCGTGAAGGTCGTCGAGGCGCGAGGTCTCGTGAAGGTGTATCAGGAGGCGCGCGGCCGGCCGCGGATTCGCGCGCTCGACGGGGTCGATCTGTCGGCCTCCACCGGCGAATATCTGGTCCTGCTCGGCCCCTCGGGCTGCGGCAAGACCACGCTGCTGCGCACGATCGCCGGCCTTGAACGCCCGACGGAGGGCGAAGTGCACATCGGCGGGCAGCTCGTCAACGGCCTTCCGCCGCGCACCCGCCGGGTCGCGATGGTGCTCCAGTCGTACGCGCTCTATCCGCACAAGAACGTGCGGCGCAATATCGAGTTCCCATTAAAGGCCGAGCAGGTGCCTCGGCACATGCGTGAGCGCAAGGTCCGCTGGGCCGCCGACCTGCTCGGCATCCCCGACCTCCTCGACCGGCGGCCGCGTCACCTGTCCGGCGGCGAGCGGCAGCGGGTCGCGCTGGCCAGGGCGCTGGTGCGCGAGCCCGCGGTGTTCCTCCTCGACGAGCCGCTGTCCGGCCTGGACGCCCGGCTCCGCGCAACAACGCGCGACGAGCTGAAACGCTTCCAGCGGCAGATCGGCACCACCACGATCTACGTCACGCACGACCAGGACGAGGCGATGGGCCTCGGTGACCGCGTGGCCGTCCTGGACGGCGGACGGCTGCGCCAGGTCGGCTCCCCGCGCGACATCTACGACGAGCCGGCCGACACGTTCGTCGCCACGTTCGTCGGGTCTCCCCCGATGAACCTCGTACCGCGCGGCGACCGGCTCATCGGCTTCCGGCCCGAACACCTGCTGCCGGCCGAGAACGTCGCGTACGACTCGCGCGTCACGATGCCGCTGAGGATCGAGCGGATGGAGTACCTCTCCGGCGACCGGCACGTGTATGGGTCCGTCACGAGGATCGGCGTGGAGACCCGCGTGATCGCCCGGCTGCCCGCGACCGTGATCACGCCGCTGACGGTCGGGGAGACGCATGAGTTCGCCGTGCCGGGCGACCGGCTGCGGTTCTTCGACGCCGAGTACGGCAAGCGCGCGGCCGCCGTGCGGATCGGGACCTGAGGAGTGGCGTCGCGCGGGCGCCTCGCGGACCGCGAAGCCTTCCTCACCTGGGTGTTCGTCCTCCCGTCCGTCGTCTACCTGGTGGCGCTGGTCGCGCTTCCGTTCGGCATGACGGTCGCGTACGCCTTCTCGGGCGGGCTCGGTGCCTTCCGCACCGTAACGGGCGACCCGGTCTTCTGGCACTCGCTCGTGCACACGCTGGTGCTCACCGGCGCCTCGACCGTCCTGGTGGTGATCTTCGGCAAGATCCTCGCCTGGGTCCTGATGGCGGACTTCCGTGGCCGGTGGCCGGTGCGGCTGGCGGCCCTGCTGCCGTGGACGACGCCGGTGGCCCTGTCCGCGCTCTCCTGGCGGTGGTTTCTCGACGCGCTGTACCGGCCCGGCGCGCCCGCGGGCCGCGTGGACGCCACGACGGCGATGGCCGTCGCGGTGCACGTCTGGCGGCTCACACCGCTCATCGCCGTGATCATGATGGCCGGCCGCGTGGCCGTGACGGGCGACTTGGACGACGCGGCGCGCCTCGACGGCGCGGGCTTTTGGCGGCGCACCTTCGAGGTGACCCTCCCGCTGACCCTGCCGCTCGACGCGGTCGCCGCGGTGTTCGCGGCGGTCATCACGCTCGGGGACATGGCCGTGGTGCGGATCCTGAGCGCGGGCGGGCCCGGTCCCCAGGTGGTGCCGTCGCTGGCGTACCTGCGGGGTGTCGACGACGGCCGTACGGGCGTGGGTGCGGCGACCGCGCTGTTCCTGTTCCCGCTGTTCCTGGCCGGCGCGATCGTCGTGCTGCGGGCCGTACGACGGCTGGAGAACCGGTGAACGGGGTGGCGGCGCGGAGCACCGCGCGGGAGCTGGGCCGCAGGCGGCGGCAGGCGGCGGTCGCGCAGGTCGTGCTGCGGCTGGTCGTCTACGTGACCGCGGCCGGGGCGGCGCTGGCGTGCGCGGCGCCGTTCGTGTGGGGCGCACTGGCGGCGTTCGCCCGCGCGAGGCGCTCACCGGCCGCACCGATACGGGTCGAGCGGATGCCGACGGCGGCCCACGTGCGCGCCCTGTTCACCGCGACGCCCTTCGGGACGTACGTGACCGGCACGCTCATCGTCGGTGCCGTCGTCGTGGTGATCACCCTGGTACTGAGCCTGCCCGCGGCGTACGCCCTGGCCCGGCTGAACCGCCGCCGGTGGTCGCGTGCCGGCCTGGCGTTCCTGCTGGTGTTCCTCGTGCCGTCACCGCTGCTGTTCCTGTCGCTGTCCCGGATCATGGCGACGCTGGGCCTGGCCGACTCCTTCTGGGCGGTGGCCCTGGTCTGCCCGGTGATCACCCTGCCGGTGTCGGTGTGGCTGCTCATGGCGTTCATGAAGACGGTGCCGGTGGACGTCGAGGAACAGGCGCTGGTCGACGGCCACAGCCGGATCGGCGTGTTCGTACGTGTGGTGCTGCCTCTGGTCATGCCGGGCATCGTGGCCGTGGCGGTGCTGGCCTTCACGCTCGCCGCCGGTGAGTTCACCTACACATTGACGCTGGTGTGGTCGAGCTCGCAGATGCCGGTCGGCACGGGCCTGCCGACCCGCCCGTGGGTCTCCGACCTGCCGCTGTGGCAGTCCCTGCAGGCCGGGACGGTCGTCGTGGCGCTACCGATCGCGATCGTCGCCAACCTCGTCCTGGACCGCTTCGTGAAGGGCCTCGCCCGGCTCTAGGCCGACGTGAGTGCGTCGACCTCGGTCTCGGTGAGGTGCACGTCCAGGGCGCGTACGCAGGACTCCAGCGTCGTGCTGCGGCTCGTGCCGACGACGGGCACGACGTCGGGGCCGGCCGCCAGCACCCAGGCCAGTGCCGCTTCCGGTGGCGTGCAGCCGTGGGAGCGTGCCACGGCCGAGAGGGCTGCGGAGTGAAGGAGCCGCGCGATTCCGCGGGCGCCGCCGAGCGGCGCCCAGGCGAAGAACGTCAGGCCGAGGCGCTCACAGATGCCGATCTCGCGCCGGGCGTCCTGATGCGTCACGGAGAACTCGTTCTGGACCCCGGTCAGGGCCGGGCCCAGGAGCTCGTGGGCGAGCGCGATCTGGTCGACGTCGACGTTGGAGACGACCACGCCGCGGGTCAGCCCCTCCTCCACGCACCGGACCAGCCCGCGCACGGATTCGCGGAACGGTGTGTCCGGGTCGGGCCGGTGCAGGGCGTAGAGGTCGAGCGGTCGCCTGCGGAGCCGTTCGGTGGAGCGGCGGCAGGCGTCGAGGAGGTACGCGGCCGACCCGTCGAACGCCCAGTCCGTGCCGTTGACACGGGTGTGGCCGCCCTTCGTCATGACGGCCGGGGCCAGGGCGGGCGGCAGCGACGCGACGGCGCGCTCGACGACAGTCTCGCCGAGACCGAAGCCGGCGGCGTCCGGGCAGTACGCGTCGGCCGTGTCGATGAGGGTCACTCCCGCGTCCACGGCCTGCCGCACGAGCCCGGCCACCCGCTCCAGAACGTCCGGCGGCGGCCACATGCAGACGTCGGCCACGCCGAGCACGAGGCGTCTGGCGGGTGTCCAGGGGGCGATAGCTGCTCCTCGTCAGGGCGTGGTCGCGCGGCAGCCCTCCAGCTGCGACGCGAGCCAGGTTTCGGAATGGCACCGGTCGAGCGCCGCGCGTGCGGCGGCCAGCCGGGCCATGGACGTGGTGTGGTCGCCCGGTGCGGCGGCCGAGTCGATCGCGGCCTCCAGGGCGGCCCGGGTCTCATCGACGCTCAGGGGGTCGGCGATGACATGCGCCCAATCGCCCAGTATCTCCGTGACACCGAGTCCGGAACTGATCACCAGTCGGCAGCCACGCTCATTGACGCCCACGGCTTCTTGGACGATGAGATTGCAACCGTCGCGTACGGAATTCGCGACCATCACATCGGCATGGGTCATCGCCCACAGCGCCCGTTCTTGATCATCTCCCGACACCGTCGTGAGGCTTCCGGGAAAGCGGTGACGTATGCGCTCACAGCGGTCCGCGAGACGGCCGGCGTATTCGGCGTACTCGGGCAGAGACTGCCGGCTCGGCACCAGGAGCAGAGTGAGCCGCGTCATACCGGCGAGATGTGGCCGCTCGTGCAGCAGGCTTTCGAACGCCATGACACATCGCTCCACATTCTTCGCCGGATCCGAACGGCCGACGAAGAGCAGGTTGATGCGGCGAATGTCCCAATCCAGCGCCGGAGGTTCGTGCCGCGGCGTCCGTACGCGCAGCGCGGCGATATCGGCGCGGCCGAGCGTCACCGGACGGACACGCATCGAGGGACCCGGCCGCCGCACTGCACGCCGGAACTCCTCACGCCATCGCCGGGACTGGAACCACAGCACGTCGGCCGCGCACAGCGAGGTCAGCCAGTCGGCGGCCGGGCGTTCGCCGAGCCGCGAGAAGGCCTCGGCGTCGAAGGCCGTGTGCAGGAAGAAGGAGACCGGCCCGTCGAATCCCCGTGCTCGCAGCATCCCGGGCACCAGCGCCAGCTGGTAGTCGTGGACGAGGACGGGTTCGGACGGCTTCGCCCTGGCCACGATGGCGTCGGCGACGACCGCGTTGACGTCGGCGTAGTCGGCGAAGGCACGCTCGTCCCCGGCGCGGATCTCCAGCGCGTGCAGCGCCATCCACAGCATGCGCGCCCCGGCCATCAGGTAGTAGCCGTGATACGCCTCGGGCGAGACCTGGACGGGGACGTGGCGGGCGGACGGCGCCCCCGGGCATCGGGAGAGTTCGTCGAGGCGTTCGGGCCACCGATGGAGCGGGTCCGTCGTGGGCGTTATCCACGTCGCCGGTTCCCCGACGGCCGCCAGCTGCCTCTCCAGCAGCTTCGTCACCGAGCCGTTGCGCCGGGCGACGCGGCCGTCCGTGGTGAGGGACCAGGGCCCTCGGTCGGATGCGACGATCATCTCGGTCCTCGCCGTACGTGCGGGCGGCCCCTCACCGCGACGACCAGCGGATCTCCGGTCGCCAGCCGAGCAGCGTCCGCGCCCCGTCGCCGCCGAGGAGCGTCGACCGGTCGTCCGCGGTCTCCCGCGGCGGCTCCACTCCCGGCAGGTGTTCCTCCAGGAGGACGCTCGTCTTCTCCGCCGAAAGGGTGTCCGATGCCGCGATATTGCAGACCGCCGACGCCTGATCGATCTCGGCCTCAAGGGACAGCACGGAGGCTTGTACGGCGTCGCGGATATCGACGTAACTCCAGAGGTTCCACAGGCCCGACCGAGGATCGTCCGCTATCCGGGGAAGCAGCCTTTCGTAGTCGGCGGGGCCGAGAACAATGGAAAAGCGAAGGCCGATGAATTGGGTCTCTGAGGAGTTTCCGAACTGCTCGGCCAGTGATTCCAGCGTCGCCTTCGACATGGAATAAGGAGTGTGCGCCCGAATCGGGGAATTCTCGGTGAGAGGCAGGCTCACTGGTGGGCGCTCGCTCGTGAACGGCGCACCGAGGACCGTTTCGCTCGATGCCCAGACCACGCGTTTGATGCCGAGTTCACATGCGGCCGCGAAAACGTTCGAACCGGATGTGATGTTCGCGTTCATCGCGTATCGAGCGGCCAGGAACTGGTCTTTCCACGACGAGTCCGGGGTCCCCAATCCGCTCAGATGGATCACGGCGTCGCAGTTTTCCAGGCATTCGCGGACGGCCCAGGCCTCACCCATGTCCGCCCGCTGGACTCCTGGCTGGTGAGGGGTCGTGTCGATGCCTACCGTCTCGGCGCCCAGCTCGTCCAGCCTCCGCAAAATGGCTCGGCCGATGGTGCCCGCCGCCCCTGTCACCGCCACGCGCATTAACGCCTCCATCTCACTGCCGGGCAGCTATATTCAAGTGCCAAGACTCTCGCATGATTACTACACCGAGTGTGAGATCAGCACAAGAGACGGCATGCATGCCGGGAGGATCGAATCGATGCTCGCCAGTGGATCGTCCGGACCTGACCTCACGCGCGTGGTGCAGGTCACTTCGCAGCGGCGTCGTGAATTCATCGAGCTGGTTCAGGGACTTAACCTTGAAGCGCTGGGCTCCATCGTGTCAGAGTTGTGCGCTGCGCTGCAGCACGGCCGTAATGTCTTTACCGTCGGTAACGGCGGCAGCGCGGCCATCGCCTCCCACCTCGCGACGGATATCCGTTCCGCCGTTCTGACCGACTGCACGTTCGCCGAGCAGGCGAAGGTCTGGCCGCTGGCCGATCTGGTGTCCCTGACAACGGCGACCAGCAATGATTACTCATACGAGGACTCATTCGCCGTGCCGCTGCGGCAGAGCGCTTCACCGGGTGACCTGCTCATCGCGATCAGCGTCAGCGGTGAGTCCCCCAACATCCTCCGCGCCGTGAAGGAGACGCAGGCTCTCGGCGGGAGGGCCATCGCGCTGACCGGGCGGCCCACCGCCAGCCTGGCCGCGGAAGCTGACACGGTCCTCACCGTCGACCATGACGACTACGGGCACGTGGAAGACGTGCACCAGTGGGTCTGCCACGCCATCGCCGCCAACCTGCGGTCCGTCGGCCACCTCGCCCTGAACGGACACGCCCGGCCCTGACGCCCTACGGGGCCAGGCGGTCGGCCAGGGCGGTGAGCAGGCCCGTGACGCCCGCGGGGCCGTCCACCACCAGGTCCGCGCGTTCGGCGACTCCGGTCACCTCGGTGCTCTCGCCGCAGACGAGGAGAGCGGCGACGCCCTCCTTGCGCAGCGTCTCCGCCGCCGCGAAGGCGGCGAGGTCGCCGAGGTCGTCGCCCGCGTAGAGCACGGCTTCGGCCCCGGTGGCGAGCACGTGGTCGCGCAGTGCGACGCCCTTGTCCGCGCCCGGCGGACGGAGTTCCAGGACCAGCCGCCCCTGCTGGAGGGTCAGCCCGTGCCGTTCCGCGAGCCCGCCGATGGGCTCCCGCAGCAGTGCGAAGGCCGCGTGGGGGTCGTCCGCCCGGCGGGCGTGGACCGCCAGCGAGCCTCCGGTGTCCTCGACCTGGATGCCGGTCGTGGCGCCGATCCCGTCGAGCACGGCGGGCAGTTCGGACCGTGCGGCGGCGACACCCGGATGCGGAGCGATCTCACGCAGCGCGCCGGTGGCGGCCTCCCAGCGTTCGGCGCCGTACCGGCCGATCACCACCAGGTCCTCCAGCCCGCGCACCCCGGCGAAGCCGCCGTAATCCGCGACGACTCGCGCGGGGCGGCCGGTGATCAGCGCCAGCGACGCGAGGCGCGGAGCCAGCCGGGCGAGGGCCTGGACGGATCCGGGATAGGGCCGTGCCGCGGCCGGATCCGCCACGATCGGGGCGAGAGTCCCGTCGAAGTCGAGCGCCATGACGGACCGCGACGGCGCCGCCAGGAGAGCGGCGAGGCCCGCGCGCCCGGCGCTGGTCCGCGGCGTGGGAAGGCCGACCGAGCGCGGCGTCATCCGGACGCCGGCGCCGCGGTGCCGTCTCCGATGACGAACGCGACAGCGCGGCGGAGGCGTTCGTCGAAGTCGGGCGGGTAGCCGTGCCCCATGCCGTCCATGACGTCGATCGCCGCCGAGACGCCGTTCTCCGTCAGGTGCGCGGCGAACCGCTCGGCACCGGGCCGGTCGTCGTCGTGCTCGCCGGTGAGGATGAATCCGCGGCACGGGGCGACCTGGTCGAGATCCGTGACGACGGGCAGGCCGTCATCGGGCGGGCAGAGCACGACGAAGCCGGCCGCCTCGGGCAGGGCGCCCGTCAGGCTCCAGTCGGCCGCGAGCCGCGCGCCTTGGGAGTATCCGGCGAGGACGACGGGCAGCCGCCGCTCCCGGTCCGAGAGCCGTGCGTGGATCTCGATGATCTGCTGCCGCCCGAGACGATCGTCGATCCAGCCGATGTCGCCGTCGGACGTGGTGACCTCCTGGCTGTGCGGTACCACCACGTGGAATCCGGCCTGTACCGCTCCCGCCCACCGCCTCGCGAAGCTCACATGGTGGTCGGAGCGGCCGTGGAGCGGGATGAGCACGCCGACCGGTGTGGAGTCCGTCCGGTGGACGATGGGGTCGATATCGCGCCTCCGGCGATCGCGGAGGGCGTCCGCGCGCAGCACGATCTTCTCGAAGTCGGGCCGTCCGTGGACGGGCGTCAGGGGCGGGTTGACGCGCAGGATCTCCTCCCACCACCAGACCCCCGCGTCGACGGCCTCGTTCAGGACGGCGATCGCCGTCTCCGGCTCGCCCACCCGGCACATGGTCTCGGCCGCCCACGCGGCGGCCAGGGCACGCCGCCGCGGGTAGGCGTCCTTGGCGTGCCATGCCAGGTCACGTGCGGCCTGGTTCTGGCCGTCGGCCAGGAGCTCGACCACCCGGTGCTTGCACTCCTCTAGGTACACATCACTCCAATGAGCTCAGGAAGCCGGTGTCGTCGTACTCCGCGTGACGGTGTCCCGGTGGGCGGCGCGCAGCATCTGCCGGCGCAGCTTCCCGTCCGCGCCCCGTGGGAGGTGATCGACGAACTCCACGTCACGCGGGCACTTGAACGCGGCGATCCGCGTACGGCAGAAGTCGAGCAGGCCGGCGGCGAGGTCGGCTCCCGCGAGATCCGGGTCGACCAGCTCCACCATCGCACGCACCCGCTCGCCCATGAGCGGGTCCGGCCCTCCGATGACCGCGGCGTCCGCCACCGCCGGATGCGCGAGGAGCGCGTCCTCGGCCTCGCGCGGATAGATGTTGACGCCGCCCGCCACGATGACGTCGGCGCTGCGGTCGGTGACGAAGACGTAGCCGTCCTCGTCCACGTGGCCGACGTCCCCGATCGTGGCCCAGCCGCGATCGTCGTAAAGCCCCGCGGTCTTTTCCGGCGCATTGTGGTAGCGAATAGGGCGCGGAACGGGCGCATCGTGTACGCCCGAGAACCACAGAACGCCCGTTTCGCCTGGTGGCAGCCGGTCTCCATCGGTGTCACATGCGTGAATTCCGCAATCGACCGGCCGTCCGACGGAACCGGGCTTCTTCCGCCATTCCTCCGAGCTGATCACCGCCCTCCCGAACCCCTCTGAACAGGTGTAAACGTCCCACACCCGATCGCCCAGCCAGTCGATCCACGCGGCCTTGACATCGGGCGGGCAGGGCGCCGCCGTGTGCATCACCGCGGTGAGGCTGGAGAGGTCGTAACCGGCACGTACCTCGGGCGGCAGCTTCAGCACCCGCAGCATCATCGCGGGGACGAGCTGCACCTGGGTGACGCGAAGACGCTCGATGGCGCCGAGGAGGGCGCGCCTCTCGAATCTCGGCAGCAGGACGAGGGTCGCCCCGAGCCTCAGGGTGGCGAGCGCCCACCGCATCGGCGCGCCGTGGAAGAGCGGTCCGGGGGTCAGGGTGATGCTGTCGGCCGTGACGCCCAGGTGGTCGGAGAGGAGCGGCTCGAACCAGTCGCGCGTGTCGCCTCCGGGCGTTGGCCGAGCGGGCAGTATCCCCTTGGGCCGTCCCGTCGTCCCGGACGAGTAGACGATCGCCCGGCCGGGGATCCGCTCGCCGAGCGGCGTCGACGGCTGCGTGTCGAGTACGTCTTCGAGGCGTATGTGGCCGTCGAGCGGGCCACCGATCACCAGCCGCTCGCGTACCTCTGGCGTCAGGTCCAGGATCCCGGTGGCCAGGGCGGCGGTGCCGACTGACGCGATGACCACGCGTGCGCCGCTGTCATTGATGATGTACGCCGCCTCGTCGGGCGTCAGGCCGACGTTCACCGGCGTGAAGTCGACGCCGGCGTACTCGGCCGCGAGGCAGGCGATGACGTATTCGGGGCAGGTCTCAAGGAGCATGCAGATGCGGTCGTCGGGGCGGAGCAACGATCGCAGCGCGTGCGCCAGCTTCGTCACCTGGCGATCCAGCTCGCCGTACGTGATGTTCCGGTCGCCCATGAGGATCGCGGACCGGCCGGGATCCGTGGCGTTCAGGCGACTGTTCACCGCGATTCGCTCGCGGCGGACCGCCCTACGGCGGGAGACTCCGGCAGGAACGGAGATCGGGTGGCGGTGAGGCCCGCGCGGGACAGCGTCTCGGCCGCGTGCTCGTTCCGTACGACGAAGCGGTTCTTGCCGTAGATCAGGTACCGGTCCGAGTGCTCCGCGTCGGAGAAGTTGATCGTCATGACGTTGGCGCCGGCCTGGAATCCCAGCACCTGGCCGCCGGGCCGCGACTTCTCCAGGGCGCTCACGGACGGTATCAGCCAGGTGGGCTCAACGACCCGCATCGCCGCGATCATGTTGAGCGTGATGTCGACGTCGCCGGGAGGGTGGTCCTCGAGAGGCGTACGCGGGGCGGGGATGAACGGCGCCACGCTCGACATGTGCACCCCGAGGCGCTGGGCGAGCAGGATGTCGTCGGCGAGGTCTTCGAGGCTCTGGCCGGGAAGGCCGACGATGGAGCCGGTGCCGACCTTGTACCCGAGGTCGAGCAGGTCGTCCATGTACTCCAGGCGCTCGTCGAGGGACTCATGACGGATCTTGGCGTGGAGTTCGGGATCGGCCGTCTCGTGCTTGAGGATGTAGCTGGTGGCGCCCTGGTCCTTGAGGTGGGCGAAGTCCTTCCGCTTCTTGCCGCCGAGGTTGAGCAGGATCTCCACCTGGCCGTCGTACAGGTCCAGGATCCGCGGGATGACCCTGCCCACGATGCCCGTGGTCTTGGGGATCTCCCCGGCCTGCATGAAGACGACGTCGATGCCGGCGGCGTGGATGGCCCTGACGCGCTCCATGATCTGATCCTCGTCGAGCACGAAGACCGAGTTCGTGGCGGTGTTGTCCTTCCTCATCGGGCAGTAGTCACAGTTCACCCGGCAGAGGTTGGTGATCTCGATGACGCCGCGCAGCACCGCGACATCGCCGCGTGCGGCGGCCCGCAGCCTGCGTGCCTCGGCGAACAGCTGCTCCTGGGCGTCACCTCGGGCACGCAGCATCTCGACGATCTCTGACTTGGATGCGGACATGACGAGCCCCTTACGGAACGGTAGTCAGAATGCCTGAATCGAGGAGTTTGGTGCCATAACGGTCAACCAGGCACTTATTGCATAGCGTGACGATAGAACCATCTCAGCTACGAAACGTGACATCTGCTAATAAATAGCAGATTAGGTCTCGAACTAAAATACCTTGGCCCAGAAGCCCGGAACGGCCTGTGAGGCGAGGAGTCGAGGAATATGGCGAGCGCGCACGAGCCGATTGCGGTCATCGGGATGGGCTGCCGGTACCCCGGCGGAGCCGACACACCGGCGTCGTACTGGCGTGTACTGCGAAATGCCGAGCCGGTGCCGGTCACGGCGATCACCAAGCGCGAAGGCGCACCGGATACCGACCACGGCCAGGCCCCGCCGGCCACACTGCTGGACGACGTCGACGCGTTCGACGCGGCGTTCTTCGGCCTCGCTCCGACGGAGGCCGCGGCGCTGGATCCGCAGCACCGCCTGCTGCTCGAGGTCTCCTGGGAGGCGCTGGAGCACGCCGGCCAGTCGCCCGACCTGCTCGCCGGGACCAACACCGCCGTGTACGTGGGCATCATCAGCCCCGACTATCTCCACCGCCAGTTCCAGGCCGACCCCGCGCGGCTGAGCCCGTACGCCTTCACCGGCGGCATGCTGAGCATGGCCGCGGGCCGGTTGTCGTACCTGCTCGACCTGCGCGGCCCCGCACTGGCCGTCGAGTCCGCCTGCTCCTCGTCGCTCCTCGCGATCCACCACGCCGTACGGCAGCTTCGCGGCGGCGAGTCCGATCTCGCCCTGGCCGGCGGTGTGAACCTCGTCCTCCTTCCCGAGCTGTCGACCGTGCTCGCCCGCATGCACGCGCTGTCCGCGGACGGGCGGAGCCACACCTTCGAGGCCGGTTTCGAGGGCTACGGCCGGGCCGAGGGCTGCGGGATGGTGGTGCTCAAGCGGCTGTCCGACGCACGGGCCGACGGGGACAACGTGCTCGCCGTCATCCGGGGCAGCGCCGTCAACCAGGACGGGCGCTCCAGTGGCATCACGGTGCCGAGCCAGCGCGCGCAGACCGACGTGATCCGTGCCGCCCTGGCCGACGCCGGGCTGGACCCCCTCGACGTGGACTACGTCGAATGCCACGGCACGGGTACGGCCGTCGGCGACCCGACCGAGGTCGCGGCGATCGGATCGGTGGTCGGCCGGTCACGCCCCTCCGACCGGCCGCTCCTGCTGGGCTCGGCCAAGTCCGTGGTGGGCCACGCCGAAGCGGCGGCCGGAGCCGCCGGGTTCATCAAGGCCGTCCTGTGCCTCCAGCACGGCGAGGTGCCGGGCCAGCCGGGCGACGAGCTCAACCCCGCGCTCGGGCTGGACACCTTCAACGCGCGCGTTCCCCGCGCGACGGTCGGCTGGGACACGGCGGGCCGTACGCGGGTGGCCGGCGTGAGCGCGTTCGGCTTCAGCGGCACCAACGTCCACGTGCTGCTGGAACAAGCGCCGCCGGCTCCGGCCTCGGCGGAGGCCACCGACCGCCCGGCGAACCTACTCGTCCTCTCGGCCAACAGCGAGGAAGCGCTGCGTACGCTCGCCGGGCGCTACTCCGACCACCTGCGTGAGGACACCGGCGCGGCCCTGGCGGATGTCTGCCACACGGCGAACACCGGACGCTCGCACCGGCCCTGGCGGGCGGCCCTGGTGGCGCCCGACCCGGCCCGGCTCGCGGACGGCCTGGCGGCCGGTACGGCGATCCACCGCGTCGAACGGCAGGGGCCGCCGCGGCTCGCGTTCCTGTACTCCGGTCAGGGATCGGCGCACGTCGGCATGGGCCGCGGCCTGTTCGACCACGAACCCGTCTACCGTGAGGCGATCGAGGAGAGCGACGCCGCCGTACGCCGGTTGTCCGGCCGCTCCCTCATCGAGGTCCTCTACCCGGAGGGCACCGGCGACGACGGACGGCCGCTCGCGGACACCGCGATCGCGCAGCCGGCGCTGTTCGCCGTCCAGGCCGCCCTCACCCGGCTGTGGGCGTCGGTCGGCGTCACACCCGAGGCGGTGGCCGGCCACAGCCTCGGGGAGTACGCCGCCGCCTGCGCAGCGGGGGTGCTGAGCTGGGAAGACGGGCTGCGCTTGTGTGCGGAACGCGGCAGCCTGACGAGCGCCCTGCCGCCGGGCGAAGGGGCGATGCTGTCGGTGTTCGCGTCGCCCGGCGAGGTCGAAGAGCTGGTGGCCGCGCACGGCACGCGCGTCGAGATCGCCGCGCACAACGGGCCGGAGGAGACCGTCCTGTCCGGTGCCGTGGACGCGATCGAGGAGATCGCGGAGCTGCTCGCCGAGCGGAACGTCTCCACGCGACGCGTCCCGCTCACGCACGCCTTCCACTCCCACCTGATCGACCCCGTGCTCGACCCGTTCGAGAAGCTCGTCGAGCAGGTGGCGCTCTCCGCGCCGTCGCTGCCGATCGCCGGAAACCTCACCGGGGCCCTGGCCGGTGAGGAATTCCAAGACGCACACCGCTGGCGCCGCCACATGCGCGAGCCCGTGAAGCACTGGGACGCCGTACGGACCCTGCTCGACAGCGGCATCGGCTGTTTCCTCGAGATCGGCCCGGACAGCACGCTGACCGGCGCCGGGCTGCGCGGGGCCCCCGAGGCGGCCTCGTGGATCTCGACCCTGCGGCGCGGCCAGGACGACATCCACCGCTGGCTGACCGCGCTCGGCACGCTCTACACGCACGGCGTCTCGGTCGACCTCTCCGGGCTCGACCGCGGACGCACACCGCGCCGCCGCGTACTGCCGACCTACCCCTTCGAACGGCGCAAGCTGTGGCTCGACGGACTGCACCGGACCGGGCGTACGGGCGGCGGCGAGGACACGGCGTTGCCGGGCCGCAGGGTTCTCTCGCCGTTCGACGACGCGCAGTTCGAGACCGTCCTCGACCACGACCGCCAGCCTTTCCTGGCCGACACCGCCGGGCTGGTGCACATCGGCTTCTACGTCGAGCTCGCCGCGGCGGGCGTACGCCGGCTGGGCGTCGACGACGCGCTGACCGTCGAGGACCTCGCGATCACCGAGGCGCTGGTGGTCCCCGAAGACGTCGAGCGGACGGTTCAGACCATCGTCGCCACCGAGCCGTCCGGGGATGCCGCGATACGCGTCACCGCGCTGGAGCAGAAGACGAGCGGCGGCGGACACTGGTGCGATCACGCCCATGCCGTCGTACGCCGCCGGCCGCGAGCGGAGCCCGCGCAGCGCGGCCTGACACGACTCGCCGAGCAGGCCGCCGAGCAGCGCACGGGCGAGGACTTCTACCAGGCCATGCGGTCCGAACGCGGTCTCGACCTGGGGCCGCGGGTCGCCCTCATCGACCACCTGTGGCGTACCGGCGACGCCGCGATGCTCGCTCGCCTGCGGCCGGCTCCGGACACCGCGTTCGCCATCGGATTCGACCCGGGCGTGTTCGACGCCTGCATGCAGCTGTTCAACGCGCTGGTACCCGCGTCGGAGGGTCTCCTGCTGTTCGTGCGCCTGGCAGCACTCGACCTGGACACGGCGCCCGTACCGGCCGACGGGCCGCTGTGGGCGCACGCGGAGATCGAGCACGACGGTGAGCAGGAGGTACGCGGGCGCGTCCAGGTGCTCGACGCCGACGGACTGGTCGTGGCGTCCGCGCGCGACGTCGTCATGCGGCGCACCTCACCGGAGGTCCTCGCCCGGCTCCGATCGGCCCAGGCGCCCTCGACCGCTCCGCGGCGCGAGACGGTGCTGGAGGCGGTTCGGGAGATGTCCCTCGACGACGCGCGGGAACGCCTGGTCGCCGAGGTGCGCCGGATCCTCCTGCCCATCGTCGGCGTGACCGAGGCGGACCTCGACGACGACGAGCCGCTCCCCGTGATCGGTGTCGACTCGATCATGGCGACGCAACTGCGCAACGCTTTGTCCAACGAGTGCGGCGTCCCGGTTCCCCTGAACCGCGTGCTCGACGGCACCGTGACGTCGCTGGCGTCCGATCTCGCCAAGACCCTGGTGTCCGACGGGCCACGTGACGACGACGCCTGGCAGACCGGCCGTCTCTGAGCGTCCGCCCGCGGTCGAATGTCAGAGGGCGGAGTTAGCGTGTGGCCATGGTGAATTGGGTGGAGTTCACGAGGGAGGCACCCGAGCTGGCGGCGCTCGGGGAGGCGCGGTTCCGGGCCAGCGGGCTCGCGATCGTCGGCACGCTGCGGGCGAACGGCTGGCCGCGCGTCACGCCGGTCGAGCCCCGTCTCGTCGACGGTGAGCTGCAGCTCGGCATGATGTGGCAGTCGAGAAAGGCCGTCGATCTGCTCCGTGACCCGCGCTGTGCGGTGCACAGCACCACGTCGGACAAGGACGGCAAGGAAGGCGACTTCAAGGTGTACGGCCTGGCCGAGCACGTCACCGACCCGGCCCGCCGCGAACGCCACTGCGAGGTCACCTACCAGGAGATCGGCTGGCGCCCCGACGACGACCGCTTCCACGTGTTCTCCGTCGACATCCACGAGGTCGGCTACACGAACTTCACCGACGAGGCCGAGCCCACCATTTACGCCTGGCGCCCCGGCACCGACCTTCGCCGGATGCCCCCGCTGGGCGCGAACGAGGCTTAGTGGTCGTTTCGGGGGGAAACGAGATGGTCGCCGTCCCACCGGGACGGGTGACGCTGTCGGACCGGCGGACGCAGAGCAGTTGGGCGGCCGAGGTCGCGCCGTTTCAGATGGCGGCGTTCCCGGTCACGCAGGCTTGGTACGCACAGATCACCGGTCGGCGGCCGAGTAGCACCGAAGGCGACCGGCTGCCCGTTGAGGGTGTTTCGTGGGTGGACGCGATCCAGTTCTGCAACGCGTTGTCCCAGAGTGAGGGGCTGACGCCCGCGTATCACTTCCATGCCGACGCCGAGACGGCCGAATGGGACGCCACCGCGGATGGGTACCGGCTGCCGACCGAGGCCGAATGGGAGCACGCCTGTCGCGCGGGTACCACCGGCCCGCGCTACGGCCGGCTCGATGAGGTCGCTTGGTACCAGGGCAACTCGGATGGGCGGATCCACCCGGTGGGCGGCAAGCGACCCAACGCCTGGGGCCTCTACGACATGCTGGGCAATGTCTGGGACTGGTGCTGGGACCTCTACGACGCCGAGGTGTACGGCGCCTATCGCGTCCTCCGCGGTGGTGGATGGGCCGACGAGCACTGGAGTTGCCGGGCGTCGGTTCGGCGGCGCAGCCACCCGACCTTCCGGATCGACGACGTGGGACTCCGCGTCGCGCGCTCCACACCGCCGCCCCGGCCGTAACGGCCTGAGACGCGCGTCCGCCCGCACGGTGAGTCGTGCGGGCGGACGGGTTCGCTTCGTGGCCGCGGGTGTGTCAGTGGCAGGTCCTGGTCGGGTCGTCGCGGCTGAGGGCGCAGACGATGAGGTCGCCGCGTCCGGGGTAGGCCTGGCGCACGGCGGCGGCGAAGTGGCGCCACTGGCGGCGGGTGTCGGCGATGGCCCTGTGTACCGCGTGGGCGAAGTTCTGAGAGACCTGACCGCGCGGAGTGCACACGTTCTCGCCCTTATAGGTGCAGGAGGCGGCGCCGGTGTCACGGTCGATCACACCGGTGTCCTTGTTGATCCAGGCGTGCTTGAGCCGGGTCCGGCCGCGGTTGGTGCACCCGGACCGTTCGCCGGTGATCGCGGCCGCAGCGTCGAAGCAGCCGGTGGTCAGCCAGTCAGGCACGTCGGTCGCGGATGGCTCGGGCCCGAAGAGGGAGAACAGCGGGCTGACGACGCCTTTCCCGCCGCCGGGCGGGTTGTGCTCTCTGATCGAGCCGGGCTCGGCCGTATCGGACCAGTTGCTGTGGGAGTAGAAGTCTTGCACCACGTGTAGGGCACGCCCGAACTCCTCGATGACGTCGCATTTGGCTCGGCCGCTGATCCGGTTGAAGGAGCAGTCGGCCGGGTGCGGCGGGAACACCGAGGCGCTGAGGCTGACCTCCCCGGGTTTGATGTGCCCCTCGGAGTCGAGGAGGCCGGCGGCCCGTTGGACGCCGGCGCGTACCCGGGCCCGCGCGTAGTTGACGCAGTCCAGCAGGGCGGCCGTGGCCCGGTGCCGGTCCTGCGGCTGGTACTCGGGGCCGTTGACGTAGTCGGCGTTGTCGCAGTGCGCCGCCGAGGTCAGCATTTCTCCGTTCCGCGGGTCGTCCGGCGAGCCGATCGCCCCGAAGGTTCCCTTCTTGCCCGCGACCTGGTCCAGCGACCGCGGTTCGAAGCAGTCGGCGCCGGCTTTGCTCGTACCGCACGCCAGTGCCGCCCGGGTGATGCGCTCGTGCTCGGCCAGCTCACCGATCGTGCCGAAGGCATGCGCACGCGGCGCCGCTCCCACCACCAGGAACGAAGCGGCCACGGCGATGGCGGCCACCCCCCGTGACGCGATGGGCGGCAGAATCGTCGACATCATGCTCTCCTTCCGTTGCGGCATCGAAGGAGAACACACTGTAATGGATCAACTACTCAGCGTCATGATCTGAAAGTGAGCGAGACCCCTCGGCACTGGTAGGACTTATAGGTCTACACGTCGCTATCTCAGGAGGTTGTCATGGTCGGTCGGCCGCCGCTTCCGCACGATTTTCTCCCCCCGGTCCCCTCGTTCACCGTGACCAGTGACGACATCGCCCACGGGGAGCAGATGTCCGACGCCCAGGTCTTCGACGACTGGGGGTTCAAGGGGCGGAACATCTCTCCCCAGTTGCGCTGGGAGGGTTTCCCTCCGGAGACCAAGAGCTTCGCGGTCACCTGTTATGACCCTGACGCTCCCACGGGCAGCGGGTTCTGGCACTGGTCGTTGTTCGACATCCCCGTCTCGGTGACCGAGCTGGCGGCCGGGGCCGGTGGCGGGGACTTCGCCGGGCTGCCCGGCGGGGCCGTGCACGCGCGGAACGACTACGGCGACAAGAGGTTCGGTGGGGCCGCGCCGCCGCCCGGTGGTCCGCACCGGTATGTCTTCACGGTGCACGCTCTCGACACCGAGTCGCTCGGACTCGGGGACGACACGGCTCCGGCGGTGGTGGGGTTCAACATCACGGCGCACACGCTCGCCCGTGCGCAGATCGTTCCGGAGTACACGAGCGGCTGAGTGACGCGACCGGGGCCGTACCCCGAAGGGTGCGGCCCCGGATCAAGCCCCTTCGGCGCACCCCGAGGGACATGTGGCTGCGAACCTACGCGCCCGGCCCCGTGGTCACCTCCGGACCCCCGGGAAACGTCGGCCACCGCCACGTCACGGACCGGACCGCCGCCCTCAGCAGGCGATGGTCCAGGCCCTCTCTATGATGCCGACAGCCGCAATCGTTCTGCTGCGCGTCCGCTATCGGTCGGTCAGATCGACGGACCGGCGGCCACCACATCGTGGGCGCTCGTGTCGCCGCCTGGAACGATCCCTTGGAACGGGAACCTGTCTCCGAACGCGGGGCGCAGGTCGGTGAGCCAGACTGCTTCGGGGTCGTATTTGGCGAAGAACGGCTTGTTGACGAACTGCGGGTCGCGGCACTGGATGAAGTGCAGGACGAAGAGCTTCTCGCCGTTGATCTCGACGACCCCGTCGACGCACACCTTGCCGGGTGTCGCCGACATGGAGGGTCCGCGGACCGTACGCGCGAGGCCGGAGACGTTCTTGTAGGCGTCGACGTACAGCTCGTGGGCGCGGGCCAGCGGCACCGCGAAGTAGCCCTGCGGGCCCGTGTCACGCTCCACGAACATGTAGTACGGCACCATGCCCATGCGCGTCTGCGTGCGCCACATGGTCTCCCACGCGTCGGCGGTGTCGTTGATGGTGCGGATCAACGGCGCCTGGGTGCGGATGATGGCGCCGGTGTCGCGGATGCGACGTACGGCCTCGGCCACCAGCGGGGGTTCCAGCTCGCGCGGGTGCGTGAAGTGGGCCATGAAGGCCAGGTTCTTGCCGGACGCCACGACCTCTTCGAAGAGGCGGAGCGTGTCGTCGGCGTCGGGGTCGGTGACCCAGCGCTGCGGCCAGTACGCCAGCGCCTTGCTGCCGATGCGGATCGACTCCAGCTGCTCGATCTCCAGCAGCGGCTCGATGTAGCGGCGCAGCACCGACTCACCCATGATCATCGGGTCGCCGCCGGTGAACAGGACGCTGGTGACCTCGGGGTGCGCGTACAGGTAGCGCTTGAGGCTGCCGATGTCGTCGTTGGCCATCTTGAGGTCGGGCTCGCCGACGAACTGCGCCCAGCGGAAGCAGTACGTGCAGTACGCGTGACAGGTCTGTCCCTGCTTGGGGAAGAACAGCACGGTCTCGTGGTACTTGTGCTGCACCCCCGGCATCGGCTCCTCGTGGAGGCTCGGGATGTTGAGCTGCAGCTGACCGGCAGGGTGGGGGTTGAGCTTCATCCGCACCTGGTGGGTCTCGAAGGCCCGATCTTCGCTTTCCACGGCCGCCGCACCGCACCCGCTCACCGGCGAGTCGGTGCCGATCACGCTCGGGCACGAGTTCGCAGGCGTTGTCGCGGAGCTCGGCGAGGGTGTCGGGGAGCGTGCGGGTCGGGGACCGCGTCGTGGTCGAGCCGTACATCATCTGCGGGAAGTGCGACGCCTGTGTCAGCGGCCGCTACAACGTCTGCCAGACGTTGGGTTTCGTGGGGCTCTCGGGCTACGGAGGCGGCTTCTCACAGTTCGTCGTGGCCCAGGAGCGCTGGATCCACCCCCTCGGCGAGCTCGGGACCGACGTCGGTGCGCTTATCGAGGTCCTCGCAGTGGCCTACCACGCGGTGCGGTTGTCCGGCGTGAAACCCGCGCAAACGGCCCTGGTCTTCGGCGCGGGCCCGATCGGCCTGGCGACCACGGCCGCGCTCAAGGCCGCGGGCGTCGAGGAAGTGATCGTCGTCGAACCGGCTGAGGTGCGCAAAGCCAAGGCTCTGATCGCGGGGGCCGACCACGTCCTGGATCCGACGAAGACCGACGTGGTCGCCGAAGTCCGCGAGCTCACCAAGGGCCGCGGCGCGGACGTCTCCTTCGAGTGCGCGGGCATCGACGCCGTGCTGAAGTCGGCGATCCTCTCGACCCGCGCAGGCGGCACCGTCGTCAACGTGGCGGACTGGGGGCTACGAGGCCTCGGTGGCGATGAACGACCTCGTGTTCCACGAGGTGAACATCCTCGGCTCACTCGCCTACGCCGACGACCACCCCGCCACGATCGAGATGGTGGCGAGCGGCAAGGTCGACCCCTTTCAGTTCATCACCGGGCGGGTCGAACTCGACGAGATCGTGCCAAGGGGCTTCGACGAACTGATCAACAACAAGGAAGAGAACGTCAAGATCCTCGTCAAGCCCTGACAGCCGGGCCGGAGTGAACCCCGAGCCGGGCCATCACCGGCCTGCCGCGGGTTCGCTCCGCAGCCCCGACGACCAGCGCTCCTCGATCCGGCCCACCCGCCAGACCACCAGCGCGACGAGCCAGGCGACGACGAACAGCCCGACGATCCCGTAGCCGGCGTAGTCCAGGGGGATGCCGGCGATCGCGGCCAGCGGGCCGGAGTCGATCTTCGCCTGGTCGGCGAGGACCCCGATCAGCTCGATGGTGCCGATGATCAGCGCCACGGCCACCGAGATCGCGGTGATGGTGATGTTGTAGAAGACCTTGCGGACCGGCTTGGCGAACGCCCAGCCGTAGGCGACGTTCATGAACACCCCGTCGATGGTGTCGAGCAGGCACATGCCGGCCGCGAACAGGATCGGCAGCACCAGGATCGCGTAGAAGGGCAGGTTGAACGCCGCGGCGCCGCCGGCGAGGACCAGCAGCCCGACCTCGGTGGCGGTGTCGAAGCCGAGCCCGAACAGCACGCCGACCGGGTAGATGTGCCACGGCTTGCGGACCGACTTGGTCAGGCCGCCGAGGAAGCGGTTCATGAAGCCGCGCTTGTTGAGGTGCTCCTCGAGCTCGGCCTCGTCGTAGCGGCCGCGTGCGCATCTCGCGGAACACCCGGATGATGCCGATCAGCACGACGAGGTTGAGGATCCCGAGGATCCACAGGAACACCCCGGACACCGAGGCGCCGATGACCCCGGTGACCGAGTGCAGCTCCGAGCCGTCGTCCTCGACCTGCCCGGCCAGGGCCTTGACGCCGAGCGAGAGCAGGAACGCGAGCCCGAAGACGATCGTCGAGTGGCCCAGGGAGAACCAGAACCCGACGGACAGCGGCCGCCGGTCACCGTCGGCGTGGTCGGCGATGAGCTTGCGGGTGGTGTTGTCGACGGCGGCGATGTGGTCGGCGTCGAAGGCGTGCCGAAGCCCGAAGGTGTAGGCCAGGATCCCCACGCCGACGGTGAAGACCGGGTGGTCGCCCAGCTGGAAGTGCTGCGGGGCGACCAGGCCGAACAGCACGCCGAAGCCGACCACGTGCAGCAGCACGATGAAGCCGTACATGCCGGCCAGCGACCGCCGGTCCGCGCGGGTCAAGGTGGCCTGCATCCGGGACCGGACCGAACCGGGCGCCGCACTCGACGTCGCTGTCACGCCATCCACCCCGCATCCCGCACAGTCCGATCATCTGGCGCTCGACACGGTATGCACCCTGAGATGGCCATTGCAAGTTATTGGCGACAGCCTCCTGCCCATCCTGGTAGTCGCCGCTGCGGTACGACAGGTACGACACGGGCCAGCCGTGCCCTCACGCGAGCGACAGGAACAGCTTCTCCAGTTCGGCCCGATCCGGTCCGCCTGCATCGCCGGAGCTGATGCAGTGCTCCAGCCCGGCGGCGACGATGGCGAAGCCCGCCTTGTCCAGCGCGCGGGCCGCGGCGGCGAGTTGGGTGATGACGTCCTTGCAGTCGCGGCCCTCCTGCAGCATGCGGATCACGCCGCCGATCTGGCCCTCGGCCCGGCGCAGCCGGTTGACCACTGCACCGATGACGTCCTCGTCGATCTGCATCGCACCTGCTCAGGTGATGGGGTGGAAGTCGTTCGCGACGGCGAGGTCGTGCGGCTCGCCGCCCTGCGCCGCGGCCCACGCGGTGTAACCACCGAGCAGGTCGGACACGTCGCGCCAGCCGGCGCGGCGCAGCAGGCTCGCGGCCACGCTGGAGCGGTAGCCGCCCGCGCAGTACACGACGACCGGCCGCTCCGGCGGGATCTCCGCAAGCCGCCGCGGCAGCTCGGCGAGCGGGACGTGACGGGCGTGGAAGATCGTGCCTGCGGCCAACTCGCCCGCGTTGCGCACGTCGACCACGATGGGCGGCGTCGGGCCCTTCATCGCGGAGGCCAACTCCAGGTGGGTGAGGCGGCTGGCGCGATCGACGCGACCGGGCGCGGTGAGGAAGGCGGCCTCGGGCTCGGTCAGGAGGCACCGAGCACACCGTCGAAGCCGATCCGGGCCAGGCGCACCGCCGCCTCGACCTCCTTGCCCGGCTCCCAGTCACCAGCACGATCGACGCCCCGGGGCGCATCACCTCCCCGGCGTACTCGGCGAAGCGGCCATCGGCGGGGATGTTGACCGCGCCCGGAGGTGGCCGGTGGCGAAGGTGACGGGCGCGGGCGTCGAGCACGACGCCGCCCGCCGCTGGTGGGCGAGGGCCCGTCGAGGGTGAGCGGGGGGCGGGCCGGCGTGGAGTCCGGGGGCCGTTGCGGTTGAGGTCGGCGTCGAAGGCGAAGTAGCGCGGCGCGACGGACTGGCCCTGGGTGACGACCTCGACGAAGTCGTCCTCGGTCATCGGGGCAGGGCGTAGTTGGTGCGGCGCTGCTCGCCGATGGTGGACGCGGTCTCGGTGGAGAGGTTCTTGCCGCAGGCCGAGCCGGCGCCGTGGGCGGGGAAGACCTTCGTCGCGTCGGGCAGGGTGAGCAGGTTGCTCGTGGAGCGAGTGGTAGAGCGGCGGCCAGCTCCTCGGCCGTCACCCCACCGAGGCGAGCAGGTCGGGGCGGCCGACGTCGCCGATGAACAGCGTGTCGCCGGTCAGGACGCCGTACGGCACGGCGCGTCGCCCTGCTCGCAGACCAGCGATGCTGATCGACTCCGGGGTGTGGCCCGGCGTCTCCGGACTCCAGCGCGACGTCGCCGAGGGTGATGGGGTCGCCGTCGGCGTAGGTCTCGATCGGGAAGTCGGCCCGGCGCGGCCGGCCGTAGCCGATGGCGGCGCCGGTGCGCTGGCCAGCTCGAGGTGGCCGGACAGGAAGTCGGCGTGGAAGTGCGTCTCGAGGACCTTCACGATCTCGAGGCCGTGGGCCGCGGCATCGGCCACGTACTGGCCGACGTCGCGCGCGGGTCGACGACGACGGCCCGTCCGGTCGTGGTGTCGCCGACCAGGTAGTCGCGTGCGACAGGCAGCCCAGGTAGTACTGGGCGAAACGCATGCGGTCCTCCGAGCGCGTCGATCCCTTGGTGATGATTCCTTGTTAAACCCCCC
>CAVTOG010000006.1:0-48022 GCA_963736325.1 uncultured Actinomycetota bacterium
CGGGTGCTCCCTATTTTCGCAGGTGATTGCGGTCCTGCACTGGTCGACCGAACCTCGTTCGACAGCAACGACAAGGTCGGACGGTCGCTCCGCCGTTGACGCCGAAGGCCGTGGCGGTTGTCCGGATGTCGTACGCCGGACCGTTCTCGGGCGCTACGAGGCAAAGAGCGCCGCCTTTGGGATAGGCGCACCTAGACTTGGTGGCATGAGCGCGCAGCCGATCGAGGAACACGACCCCCGGGACCCGCAGGTGATCCTTCGCGCCCTGCCTGAGCGTGAGTGCGACGAGTTCCTGCAGCAGTACCACGACGCGGTCGATGCTGCTCATGACCCGGCTGGCTACAAGCAACTCCAGCAGGTCTTGCACACCTGGAGTCTCGCTGTGGTAGCGACGAACAAGCCCGGGTACTACGAGGCGCTCGAAGACGCCAAGAACGGCGTTGGCGAGTACGTCGCGTGGGAGGACATCGTCGCGAAGTTCGACAGCACGCTGTGACCTACCGGGCGGAGCTTTCTTCTGAAGCCCTCAGAGAACTCAACGGCTTCCCTCGTGAGGCGTTCAAGGCGCTCACTGAGGTGATGGGCGCCGTGGTCGACAACCCTTACGATCCTCTACGCACGTTGCCGACCGCGGACGAGCAGGTGCGGCGTGTCACGTTCGGAGACTGGGGCATGGCCACGTACGTCATCGTCGATGCTCCTCAGATCGTCCGGGTCGTCCACATCACCTGGGTCGGCTAACCCTCAGCATTAGGCCGTACGGCACCGCCGCGTGACAGCAACGACAGCAACCATCGCCGCCCGTGGCCGCACGTCGGACACCGTCTACGTCGGTAAATGCGGGACGACCTGGGGTGTCTTTATTCCTGTAAGCGGCAGGTCGCCGGTTCGAATCCGGCCGGAGGCTCTCATTTTCCCAGGTGAGATGCCCTGTAGGGGATCATCCGGGCGCCTATTTTGACGGCAACGACGAACGCTGTCGAGCGGACGGTCGCGGAATCCGGGTTCGTGACATACCTGCCCGAAGACCGCCTGTGGCCTGGCCGTGTCCTCATTCGGGATCGGCTCGGGCGTACCTGCGCCCCCGGATGTGGGGCTGCCGCCCCCAAGGCTGAGGTCTGGAGGAAACGCTCAGCCTAGGTCGACAGCCCGGAGCCCTATTCCGACGGAGACGGGGATCATCAGCGGCGGTGGACGCTGACGGCATATCCGCCGTCGTTGTAAGGGTCGGTGTCCCAAGTGGCGAAGCGGTCGACAAAAGTGAGGCCGGCCGCGGCGCAGTGGGCGTCGTACTCGGGCAAGGTGATGCCGGGTGGTACCGGCAGGTGGGCTTCGTCCAAGCCGAATCCGGCGACCATTAGACCACCCGGGCGCAGGGTCGCGGCCAGGCAAGCGACCACCGCGGGCTCAGTGCCGGCGGCGAGAAGCGGGAAGATATTGCCGGCGGCGACCACGAGATCGAAGTCCGCGGCCATATTGACCGCGGCTGGATCGAATCCAGCCAGGTCAGCCTGGATCCAGGGCAATCCTGGCGCCTCCTTCTGCGCCACCGCCAGCATGGACGGATCAAGATCCACACCGACACAGTCGTACCCGAGCTCCGCAAGGCGGATCATGACTCGCCCGGTGCCGCATCCGGCGTCCAGCACCCGTGCTCCGGCGGGAACAAGTGCGGCGCAGAACCGCGCCTCACCGTGCATGTCGTTACCGCTACCGGCCAGCGCGGCGAACCGCGCGGCGTAGTCCTCCCCGGTTGTCCCACCGGTTAGCTCTTGCCAACGAGTCATGGCGGCAAGTGTATTGAGCGGGCTGCCGGAGGCGACCGTCCGTCCGGGTCGCCACCTGGGACTTACGGCAGGGGCGGCTTCACGCCCCTGACTCAGCACGAACACGTTGCGTCGACTGATGCTCGCAGCAATGGTTCTACGCCATCGTCACCGACCTCATGGGCGCCCCGAACCCCTCAAAAACTGCCAAAGCACGATCCCAGATCGGTTGCCTCGGCCCCGACGGTGTCCTGGGTCATCAGCGACCTCATGCGCTCCTGTCGCCAGCGAGTCGGTGGAGTGCCGTAGCGGTTCTTGAAAGCGCGGCTGAATGCCGCCTCCGACGTGTAGCCAATTCTCTGCGCGATTAGCGTGACCGGAAGGGTGGTGTCGCGGAGCAGGGCGGTGGCGGTGTCCAGGCGTACGTGCGCGAGATAGGTGGCTGGCGGCTTCCCGACGCGTTCGACGAACTGCGTGGCGAACCCCGATCGGGAAAGGTTGCATGCTCGGGCCAGCTTTTCGACTGTCCAGTCATGGCCGGGGTCTCGGTGGATTGCGCTCAGGGCCAGGCCGATCTGCGGGTCGAAGGCGCCGGCCAGCCAGTTCGGTTCGGCGTCCGTGCTGGCGGCCCAGGCGCGCAGGATCTGGATGAAGATCAGATCGAGGATGCGGGCGACCATTACCGCCGATCCTTGTGAGGGCGATTGCATCTCGATTTTGAGCATCCTGCGGGCGACTTCGAGCCCTTCGAGTGCTGGGCCGCTCTCGCCGCGCATGATGATCACGGACGGGAGGCTCCCGAGCAGGTGGCTTGCCTGCGGGTCGCCGATCGTGAATGTTCCGCAGAGCCAGCGCGCCGGATCAGGTGCGTCGTTCTCGGCTGCGCCGGCAGGCTCGCTCGCTTGCGCTCGCTTGCCTAGGTCGCTGATGTAGTGCGTGTCGCCGCGCGGGAGCAGGACGAAATCGCCGCGGCTTACGTGCTTGACGTGCGGGTCTCCGTCGATTCGCAGCGCGAGTTCGCCCTCTTCGACGATGTGCAGGCTGCCCATGTCGGCGAAGCCGATCGAGAAGGTCGGCGAGGGAGCGTACGCAACGATCCGTTCTCCGCTCAGATGGACGCTCCGGAGCAGCTCCGAGAGCAAGTCGTGCGACTGACCATCTGCGTCGAGGCCGAGCGTGGCGTCCTCAGGTGCTGGCGGATCGGCGAACTCTTGCGGCGATCCGAGCAAATCGGCTGACGTCGCTGGACGATCAGCAAAATTTCCTGGCGGAGCGGTCATGGTCGCTGCCCATTCCTCTAACTACGATCAACAAACAGTGAGCGGGGCCAATGAACGGAAGGACTTAGGGTCACGTTGGGCGCTCTTTCATGTGCCAATTTCTTCTATCGGTGAAGCAATTGCGCTAGTGAAAGTCTGCCGGCATCATCGCCCAAGTCTGGGTCTGCTCGCTTGTATCAACCGAGACTAACAATCAGGAGATCATCCCATGGCGGAGCAAGACAAGCCGACCAAGATCAGCTTTGTCTATTCCAATCCCACCGACCCGGACGCCTTCGAGGCGGCTTACTCCGAGCAGCTCGAGCTTGCGCGCAAGCTCCCCGGCCTGACCCGGCTGCAGACGTCGAAGGTCTGGCCCAAGGAGGGCGGCAGCCCGACTCCGGCGTACCGGCTGTTGGACCTGTACTTCGCCGACTACGCGGCGGCCAGCGCCGCTGCCGCAGAGGCGGGTCCCCTCGTCGCCGCTACCAAGGAGCACGCCACCGGAGGCGTAGTGATCGCATTCGCAGAAATCCTCGAGGACGCCTAGGCCGAACAAGACGGATTCCCGTCCCGTCGTCACTGCGGTAACCAATAGCGGGGAGGGGCAGGCCCCTCCCGGCCCGCAGCCCGCCGGCCGCGAGCAGCATCGGCATCTTCCAGGCTTCGGACTTTAAACCCACTTGCTACGGCGCATGGTTCGGGACGAAGAGGTATCAGGCGCCGACCACGCCGGGTTGAGCGAGCCTGGAGCGGGGGTCTCGCGCGCCCCCCGCGAACCGAAGCACTCACCCACGCGAAGCCGTCTGTCATGAGGTAAGCACAGGTCAGGGTCCTGTTTCACTTCGGTGAGATAGGGCCCTGAATGCTTTCCTGCCCGGGGACGTCCTGGTCGACTGGAACCGGGCCGCGTGCGATCAGCGCGGCCACCTCCCGCTCGATGAGCGTGGCCAGGATCCCGCCAGACGGCACCGACGGCGGGGCCGTTAGCACGCTCGGCTCCCCGCGCGCACCGGTGGCCGCGGCGAAGCGAATCTCTTTCCCTCGCTGCGCGCCTGGGAATGCCTGCACGGCACGTCGATCATCATCACCGAGTACGGCGCGGACGCCGTTGCCGGGATCCACTCCCTCCCGGCGTCCACCTAGGGCGAGGAGTACTGAGTGTTCGACCGGGTCGCCGCCGTCGTCGGCGAGCACGTCTGGAACTTCGCCGACCTCGCCACCGCGTACGGCGTCGGCCGCCGCGGGCGGCAACAAGAAGGTCGTCTTCATCCGCGACCGCTGCCCCAAGTCGGTCTTTAAGCGCTCCGCCGCCGCTGGGCGGGCAAGCGCTGAGCGTGGAACGGATCCTCACGGCTCCGCGTCCAACGGCCCGGATCGTCGTCGAACGGAAGGGACCAGGCCATTGACGGTACACAGGCCGGGACGGCCGGAGGATCTGCCGCCGGCCACGTTGGTGTGGGCGCGCTGGGCCGCGCTGGCCGCCGTGCAGGCCGCGTCGGAGGAGAAGGGTGCCGGGCGCTGGTTGCGGAACGGCGAGCTCTGCCTCGACACCTGGGGCAGTTCCTGGGGCGTGATGGCCTGGGCCGGTGACGGGCGCGCCGTGCTGTTCGGTGAGGACGAGGGCAGTAAGACCAAGTGGCACAAGGAGCCGATCGACCTGCTCGCCGGCGCGCCGGAGTGGCTGCCCCACGCGAGGCTGCGCGACCACGTGGAGCACTACGAGCTCGGCTTCGTCTACTGGTACGACGACGGGACGTGGCACCGCGCGCCCTACCCGGACGATCTCCAGGATGATGGTCTCGAGCTCGCGATGGACGAGTTCCTCATCCGGTCCGAGGCTGTGGCCGAGCTGGAGTCCTGGCTCGCGGACCACACCGACGGTGCGCCCGAGGCCGTCGTGGCGGCCTGCGGCCGGTTCATGGAACAGGCCGAACGCCGGACCCTGACCACGGACGCCGTGCGCGCGTTCACGGACGAGACCGGCTGGGCGGACGCCGACATCGCGGCGATCTGTGCGGTGGCACGCGACGCCGGGTTGATGGGCGCCCGCTGAACAGACGATCATCAAGCCTACGAACGACCTGAGCCGCCGATGGCCGGCGGCCGAGCCTGGTAGGACGTCATGGACTCCCTTCGCCCGAATGATCCGCATTTCGTAGGCCGGTACGCGGTGTCGGCCAGGCTCGGCAGCGGAGGGATGGGCGAAGTCTTCTTCGGTCGGTCGCCGGGCGGCCGTCCTGTCGCGATCAAACTGATCCATCCAGGCCATGCCGCCGACCCGGAGTTCCGGCGGCGGTCCGCCAGGAGGTGGACGCCGCGCGAAGGGTCGGCAAGGCGCAGCATCCGGGAGCACGTCACGGGCCGGTGTGGCGGATGCTGCGCTGACCATGTCGACTATTGGTTTGTCAGGACGTGCTGTATCGCACGGTTGGCGACTTGAAGTCCCAATTGCCGACATTGAAGTAAATGACGTGGCGTTCTTTCATGGCCATGTAGTAGTTCTTTCTGGAACTCGGCAATCTAAGCGAATGCCACGCACTGGAACCGGTATAGTGATACCTGATGTAATAGTCTTCGCAGTCACTTATGTGCGCCAAATTCGCCATTTGTCGCCGTTCGGGTACCACTTAATGCCGACGCGATTCCCCAGTGCCTGGGTCGAGCGCTGGTAGGGAGTGCTGGCGTAGGCCGGTGCCGCGGCGATGGTGCTGGTCACCGCGACGGTGGCCGTGGTGATCGCGAGGGCGGCCATCCGTACGGATGATGCCGAACTCATGGATATCCCCTTAGGTCGGTGCGCATCGACGGAAAGCCGTATGCGCCGACTGTCTTGATTCGCTGAAATGCTTCGTGAAGAAGCATTCCTGGCGGTAGAGGGGATGTCATTGGCATGGAGTGCGCGAGACGTTGATTGATAGCGCAATGCGCGGAGCTCGCACCAACCGCCTGGCCGGTCGCAGTACGAAGGTTGCCCTACCTGCTGAACGGCACGGAGGTACGGACGGCACCTGTCGCGATCTCATGGCATCTCGCGCCATAGCAGCGCCCGCTGGCGCCGACAGTGGGTGCGCCGGTAGTGTCACCAGAAAGATACAGAAAGTACTTCATCGGGTGCATACAGTGACCCATGCAGTACCCACGTCTCTCATACCTGCGGGACACCCCACTTCACCTGCGAAGGGCAGCGCATGGCCACTGATCTGCAAGTTCTCAAGATAGACCGGTCGTTCACCTACATCGACGCCGACGGCAATGGCGCCATTACCCGTGACGATCTGCAAGGCCTCGGGGCCCGGTTACTCGCCGGCTTCGGGACCTCACCGGCCGGGGAACAAGGCCGGCGGGTGGCCGACTCCTTCGATCGTCTGTGGGACACCCTCGCCGACGCGGTCGACCTTGACCGCGACGGACGCATCACTCCCGACGAATACCGTTCCTCGGCGGTTTCCTCGTTCATCGAGGGTGACCGCTTCGAGCCGGTCTTCCGGCCGGCGATCGAGGCGGTGCTCGCGGTGGCCGACACCGACGGTGACGGTCTCGTTGAACCGCAGGAGTTCCTGTTGGTGCATGAGGCGTTCGGGCGGTCCGAGCAGGACAGCGACTATGCGTTCGCCGCGCTCGATCTCGACGGCGACGGCGCGCTGGGATGTGGCGAACTGTTGCACGCGGTGCGTGACTACTACACCTCCGCCGACCCCAACGCGATCGGCAACTTGCTGTTCGGCAGGCTTCCCGGCTCGTGACGATACCGGCCGATGCCCGGCCGCACCTGCGTCTCCTCCTGCAGCGGGTCCCCGCCTTGGTCGGTCGGTGTCGCATGCACAAGAACACCGATATGGCCGGGCAGCAGGTGCTGCGCTGGGCGCGGGAGGCCGGGCTGGCCGGTGACCCCACGGTAATAAGGCGGTTGTACGCCATCGGCGGCCACCGCATGGCCGGGCGGGTCTTCACCGACTCCAGCGACGACAAGCTCGTGCTGTTCTCTCAGTGGCTGACCTGGGTCATTCTGCTCGACGATCACTGGGACGAACGCTCCTGCCCCACTCCACAGGAGATCGACCACACGTACACAAGGCTGCTCCACGTGGTCGACCACGATCGCGAACCGGCGTACGCCGACCCAATGGAACGCGCCTTCACCCGGCTCTGGCAGGTTACGACCCCAGGAATGGGCCCCGCCTGGCGCGCCCGGTTCCGTGCTCATCTGGAGCTCAACCGTAAGAGCACCCAATGGGAGATCCACACCAGGCGGACCGGGCGATTCAGCCCGCTGGCCGAATACCCACCCCACCGCCGCGTCGCGTCCGCCTCGTTCATCTTCGACATCTGCGAGGCCGTCCTCGGCACCGAACTGCCCGAGGCCCTGATGAGCCTGCTGGCCTGGAGCGACCTCGCCGACGCCGCCAACGATGTGTCCACCTGGGTGAACGACGTGCTCACTCTGGACAAGGACGAGTACGAGGCTGACTTGTCCAACTACGTCCTGGCGGCCCGGCACCATCTCGGCCTGACCTCTTCGGCGGCCATCTCCTGGGTGATCGACCGCATCTCCGCTCGCATCACGGAGATGCACCGGGCCTCATGCGCGCTGCCCGCCGTCTACCGCCGCCTCGGCCTGTCCCACGGCACCGCGCGGGCGGCCAGCAAGGTCGCCTGCGCCTACCTCGCTCTACCCCACGCCAACATCGAGTGGATCTGCGAAGCGGCGCGTTACCGGCCAGTGCCCAGCATGGAGTAACGGGCCGGCTCATCTTCTGAACAGGCAAAAGACCCTGAGCGATCAACGCCCAGGGTCTTTTGTCACAACAACGGTCTCAGCCGGTCACGGGTGCCAGACGGTCGCCTTGTTGAAGTAGTAGCTCGGCGGGTAGGTCGTGCAGAACGTGCTGCCCGTGCGTTTGTGGGCCGTGCCTTTGACCTTGATCGTCCAGCCCGGGTAGGCGATGAATCCCTTGGGGCCGTAGAGGCCACCGTTGCCGCCGAGCTTGTAACGCGTGTCCCTGATCTGATACCAGTGCGTGCCGAGGGCTTCGAGGCAGCCGTCGTAGTGCGCGAACTTTCCGGTGTAGGTCTTCACCGCCTGCGTCGAGACGGTGCCGCCCTCGCGTATCTGTGCCGATGCCGGCGTGGCGAGTGAAACGGCGGACATCGCTAGTCCGGCGGCCACCAGACGGGTCGTCATACGAATTGCCGTGCGCATGTCGATTCCTTTCGTACGCCTATCGCGGTCCGTGAACTGCGGCGACACGATTCGCCCCCGCGTCGTGATCACAATTTTTCCCCTCCGTGGTGATCACGTGAATACTTTAGGACGGCCGGAATAGCGTCGCGGAGAGCCGTTCGTACATTCCTGCACAGGACAAATGTCACGGGTGTTCCTGATCGGGATCGTTAGCCTCGGATTAATCGCCCGAAATGGCCTGAACGGCACATTAAGGACGCACGGCAGGGCCGCACCTGGGCGCCGAACCACCGGCGTAGTGCCGTGTCCAGGCCCGGCCCGCCTGTCCACGCCACGTACCCGTCGGGGCGTACGAATTGTGGCGCCGTCGTGTGTCTCGACGCGGTCGGACCAGCCCGCGGGCGGTGACGCGCCGACGAGTACGGGCGCGGCCGTCGGGCGCGGCCGGGACGTCGGGGGCGTGCCCGCGGATCTGCGCGGCCGGCTTCCAGCTGAGATTCACCGCGTCCTGCAGGCCCAGGTTGAGCCCCTGGCCGCCGACCGGGAGGTGGAAGCGTGCGGTTCTCAAGCAGACGGTGACCAGCACAGGTGCGGAGGGACTCCGTCAGTCAGGAAGCGCTCCTCGAACGGTGGCCACTGCGTGAGGTCGTCGATGACGTGTACGCGGCGGTCCGCCGGTTCGCCGTGACCCGCGGGCAGTTCGGGGCGTACGGAGCCCGGTGTGAGCGCGGCTCGCTCGGCGACCGCGAGCATGGCCTCGGCGTTGAAGGGCCTGTTCGGCTCGATGTCGAAGCTGTCGGGGTCCAGATTCTGGAGCAGCGCCTGGACGGCGGTCTCGTCCACTGTCCGCGCGCGTGCGGCACGGACCAGGTTCTCGAAGGCCTCCCATGCCTCATTCTCCTGGCCGAGAAAGGCGCTCTCCACCTGGTCGTCGCGCCCGGTGCCGCCGCCCCCTCCGTTTTCCAACCCGTCCGGATAGTTCGTACGGGCCCACGTCGAGCCGTCCCACCAGTAGACGTACTGGATGATCTGCTCCTCGCGCATCATCGTCGCGAGCCATTCCCAGGGCAGCCAGGCCGGTCCACCCGCCAGCGGGTCGACGGGCGGAACCTGGTGACGGGTCTCGCTGTAGTCGACGTCGTAGCCGTAGAGGAGCGCCCGGCCACCGCCGACCCAGCTCATCCCGTGCCAGCCGTTGCCGACATCGTCGGTACGCACCCCGTCCTCGCGTACGGTCGCACCGAATCCCGAGGTGCCCACGGTGAGCATGGCCAGGGCGCAGGACTCGGCCCACAGGTCCTCAGGGGCGGACAGGTTCAGCTCCACGGGCACAGCGGTACTCCCAACTCCAGTGATGATCGTCATCGCGTTCGACGCGCCGCCCACTCCCGGAGTTCCCCTGCTGATCCTTGGCGGCCTGGCCAAGTATCCGCCGGGCGCGCGGGACTGGAGGCGGCGGGCACCACCGCGTACGGGCTGGAATGGAAGTCGAACGGTGGCCGGTCTCGCCGTGGGTTTCCCGCTCCGGCCACGGGCGCGGGTCGCCTGAGCGTAGCCACCGCGGCCACCGGACGCGGCGTGCTGACAAAGCTGTTCGGGCCAATGCCGGGTCAAGGCGGCGGCCGTGGCCACCGGTGTCATCGCGGTCGGCTCGGCAAGTACGGCCGCGGTCGTCGTCACGCGCCACCACAAGCCCAAGCCCGCCCCGGCCGTACGCGTCGAGCCGGCCCGTCGCGGGCCTGGACCTGTGGAACCCGCGCTATGGCCGAATGACCGGACCACGGGACGCCGCCCTAACGGCGCCCGCTCGACCTGGGCATCGCCGAGCTGTGGCAGGCGAACGCGGAGGCCGTCCCGCCCTTTACGAAGCCGACCGTCCTGGACTCCGAACCCACGGTCGGGCCGCGCGGCGGACGCTCTTGCCGGTCCGGTACTCGCCGCCGAAACAGGGCTGCTTCGATCTGCCCGACGTCGTGGTCAACGTGGACCCGCGAGGCACTGACCGCCACCGGCGTATTCCGTCCCGAGACGCTCACCTCGACCTTGTCGGACCGGTCGCTGTTCTTCGCCGCGGACGGCGTGTGTTCGCACGTGGGCAGCGAACGCTCCGTCTTCTCGGTGACGCTGCCGTACTCGGAGTCTCGGAACCTGTTCCACCCCGGTAACTGATGATCTACCGGGCCCCGCCGGCGGCCGTCACCGGAGCGACGGGCTCGGGCGTCCCCACGTCTCGCGAAATGTTGGTGTTGTCGCCCACGTCGTTGACCGTGAAGGGGTTGATGGCCGTGATGTGGTGAAAATGGTGGTTGTTGCTGAGGTTGCGATTGCCGTGACGGTGATGGTCGCTTTGGGACGCGTCCCCCGCCGACGCGTTCGCCGTGGCCAGGCCGAGGGCGGTGCCTCCCGTGATGGCCAGGAGCGCTACGGCGATTGCGGTGCTTTTAGACAAGACCATTTGAGTTGCCTTCCTTGAAGATTGCTCCACGATGTCGGCGAAGCGCGGCAGTCGCGGGTGGTCCGGAGACGGAGCCCCGTACGGTCGAGTGAGACCCCGTCTCCGGCGAGCACCAGACACAGCGAGCGCCGATATGGGCTGTGACCTCGCTGTTCTCGGCTGTGGGCGGTGACTGTTACGCGCCGCCTACCGGTGTCTGTTGTTGTTGTTGCTGCTGCTGGCCGTCGTCGCCGCCACCGCCGCCTCCGCCGCCGCCACCACCGGCAGCCGCTGCGGCAGAGTCACGCTGTCTCTGCCGCGCGCTGTTCGTGTTCCTGCTGACGTTGGAGAGTCTGAGCCGGTTGATGACGATGGTTCGTTCGTGGGTGCGGTTCGCGTTGAGGGCGCGGCCGGATAGGTGGCTGGCCTGCCTGCTGTGGTGGCTGGACGGATAGATGCCCTGATGCCCGCTCTTTACCGCAGCGCTGGCCGTTGTGGCGGTGCCTAGGCCGAGAGCGGCGCCTCCTGCGACGGCCAGCCAGGACGCGACAACCGTCGTTCTTCTCGAAAAACGCATCAATCTTGCCTTCCTTGGACAAATGACGTCGAGGTCCGAATTAAACGTTCTTGGCGTAGCTGCAGGTTTTTGGCGCGAAATCCGCCTTAAATAACCCGTGGTGCATGGCTTAATCAAGCCGTTTATCCGGCTCTACCTCGCATGCTTCGCGAAGGTCGTTCCCGCGACCAACTTTGACGAAACCGCTGTATGTGAGAGCTTGAGATCGATATTGAAAAAACCGACGCGAATAAAATTTCGCCGAAATTGTCACACTCCTCAGCTCCAGGGAGTGGTGAAGTCGTCATTTGGTGCAGGCTTGCGGTGAAGTGTCTTCCTATAGAGCGAAAATGGGACCCCGCACTGTGGTGCGGGATCCCATTTCTTGGGCGTAAGTGCGCCTTACGGCCTACTCGGCGCTATCGGACGCCGCTAGTGGTGACGGCGGAGCGCGGGGCGACCGCCGAGACCGGCGAGACCGCCTCGGAGGGCGGCCGTGGTGACGGCCGGCGGCGACTGCTGCTGCAGCGCCGCGCCGACGCCGCCGCCGCGGCGGCGGGCGTCGTCGTCTGTTGCTGCTGTTGCTGCTGCTGCTGGCCGCCGCCACCGCCACCGCCGCCACCGCCGCCACCGCCAGCGGCGGCCGCGCCACCACCGGCGGCGGCCGCGCCTCCTCCGCCTCCTCCGCCGCCACCGCCGGCGAGCAGGTGCGGCGCTGCGGCCTGAGCGGCCGAGCAGAGTACGAGACCGGACGCTCCGGCGAGAATGAGACCGGAAATGGCGACTGCCATGCGCTTCCGAGCTTCCATGAAGCTTTCCTCCTTGAGAGTACGGCTTTTTTAGGGCGTAATATGCGAAATGAACACGCTGGCTTCAGGGTGATGGCTGCAAATCGGTGCCATTTGGCCTCATGTCGCATGTGCCAGCGAGTATCCATTTTCCCCGAGATCGTACTGTGAAACAGTGAGGCGGGAGTCTTTGTTCAAACGCAAGCTGGATCAGCCTGTATTGGCGAAATAGATAAGAATGGTAGAGGTAGCTCCGATCGCCGAGGCGGCAGGGATCGAAGAAGGCGTGATTTCCCGGTGGCGCGCGTACCGTGGCTCCACCCGGGGGGCTCCCGGACGAGGGCGGGTTACTCCGCGGCCGACGCGGCGGCGTGGCAGGCGCCGCGCCCTTCCGCGTGGGCGATGATCCTTCCGGCCCTGATTCGTACGGCGGACTCCGTGGCGTCGCTCACGGCAGACACACCCGCTGCGGCGGCCAATTTGCCCGATTCGTCGTGTACCACCTGCAGGCGCGGCCAGGAAGACGCCGGGAAGGCCTGACGCAGGCAGCCGCAGAGATCGGCCACGGCCAGGCGGGCCAGTGGGGCCAGCTCGTCAGGGTCGCCGGTGACGAGGAGCGCGGTGACCTCGGCTCCAGGAGGCGCCGCGCGTACGGCCTCCTCCACCGCTTCCAGCCGGTGCAGGCCCAGTATCGCGACCACGCCGTCTTCGGTGAGCCTCGCCGGCTCGCCGTTCATCGCGTTCGTCGCCGGAGGCGGGGTCCACGGCTCGTCGGCCGGGCGGGCCTGCGGAACGTAGGGAAGGTGGGGTGGCGGCCAGCCGTCGCCGAGGTCCAGGTCGGTGAGGTGCTCGCAGGCCCGTACGACGTCGAACGGGTCGGTGAAGCCGGGTGCGGCGGCGGCCAGCTGACCGGCGCCGTGCAGGGTCGTGAGCACGGTCTCGGCGACGCGTACGAGGCGGCCGGACGGTGCGAGCATTCGCTCCAGGGAGAGGCCGAGCAGGAGTGCGTTCACCTTCATCAGCTGCGCGTACGGCTGCCGGGTGCGCTCGTCGGCCATGATCTCCGGCATCAGATCCATGCCGAGCCGGGTCGCGTCGCCTCGCCCGTCGGTCACCAGGGGAAGCCTGGAGACCCATGTGCGGGCGAACGCGCTGAGTGCCTCGCGGGCCGTACGGCCTGGTTGGGGCGGTGAAGAGGCGCGCTCGGCCAGGTCGGCCAGGACGGCGAAGTAGAGAGCTCGTTTGCCCGGAAAGTTCGAATAGACCGCGCCGCGGGTGAGCTCGGCGCGCTCGGCGATGCTGTCGATCTTGGCGTCGCGGAAGCCGTACTCGGTGAACTCGTCCCTGGCGGCGGTCAAGACCCTCACGCGGTTGCGCAACTGCGTCTCCGCCCTGGTGAGTCGGCCCATCGCTCTCCCCGTTCCCCCGTTTGCGATTTCAGCCGTTCAAAGATACCGTCATCATCCAGATGATGAGACCATGTGTTTTGATCATCCTAACTTCGAGGAGGCCTGATGGCCGCACCCAAGATCGACCTCACCGACCCAGAGGTCGCGCGCGACCCCTTCACGGCGTACGGGCGAGCCCGCGAGTGCTCGCCGCTGGCACGGATCACGGCTCCGGGGTTCGAGGTGTGGGCCGTGACGCGGCACGAGGAGGCCAGGGCGATGCTCGGCGACCCGCGATTCGAGCTCAACGCGGCCAGCTACATGCGGCCTGACGTGCCCGAAGACTGCCTGGTCTTCATGCGGACCATGCAGGAGATGGAGGGGGCCGAGCACGCGCGGCTGCGCCGGCTCGTGTCACCCGCGTTCAGCGCCCGCCGTGCCGCCGAGTTCCGGCCGCGCATCGAGCCCATCGTGAAGGCCCTGCTCGACGAGCTGCCGGCGCACGCGGAGCACGGTTCCGTCGACCTTTTCGCCCACTTCGCGAGACCGCTGCCGATCGACGTCATCTGCGAGTTGGTCGGCATTCCCGAGTCCGACCGCCCGAGCTGGCGTGACCACGGCGTCGCCATCGCGGCGGGTTCGGGGCAAGAGTTCGCCGAGTCGGTGCCCGGCATCATGGAGGGCGCCAAGGCGGCCGTCGCGCGCCGCAAGGCCGATCCCGGCGACGACCTCCTCTCCGACCTCGTACGCGCCCAGGCCGAGGACGGCGACCGGCTCAGCGACGCCGAGATGGTCACCCTCGTCTGGCACCTCGTCCTGGCAGGGCAAACGCCGACGCACCTCATCACCAACGCCGTCGACACCCTGCTCACGACTCCGGACCAGCTCGCCGCTCTCCGCGCCGACATGAGCCTCATGCCGCGCGCCGTCGAGGAGTTCATGCGATGGTGCGGCCCGCAACTGCTGTCCATACCCCGCCAGGCACGCGAGGACGTCGACCTCGGCGGCACCCTCGTCCGCACGGGTGAGCGCGTCACCGTCGCCATCGCCGCCGCCAACCGAGACCCACGCGCCTTTCCCGACGCCGACCGCCTCGACATCGCCCGAGCCACGGCGGCCCCCGGCCAGTTGGGATTCGCGTACGGCCCCCACTTCTGCCTCGGCGCGTCACTGGCCCGCGTACAGACCGAGGTGGCGCTCACGGCCCTGCTGAGCCGCTTCCCCGACCTGGCGCCCGCGTCCGCCCGGGACGACACCCGGCGCGCCCCCGATCCAGGCGCGTGGCGCCTGACGTCCCTGCCCGTGACGCTCTGACCGGTGCCGGGTCGGCGTGTGTCGCGGTCGCGAAGGTGCTTCTGGGCAGTGATGAGGAACGCCGCTGGATACGGGTCGCTCCGTTCTGGATCCGACATGGGGCCCGCGCCTGCCGCGTCGAAGGGCTTGCCGGAACCGGGATCGAAGAGCCGTCGCCGATCTGGGACACCCCCTGATCCGCCCACTATGAAGGGAGACTCCATAGCAGAATGCCTCGTTCGCGCTGGTGGAACGGTCACTTCGTCACGCGAAGGTGAAACGTGGTGCTGTGGGCTCGGGTGCCCGTCCATGGCCGCAACCGTCCAGGGGTTGTCCCCAGCCTGTGTACGGGTGACTGGTGAAGCTGACGCGTGGACGGCTGGTTCGCCCCGCTCCGCGCCAGGCGAGCAGCGGACCATCGACGTCGGCAAGCCGCGACCAGCCCGGGCGTGTCCACGCCCGCGCGGTCCTGCAACGCCAGCTTGATCAACCGACCGTGACGAGCCGATGCCCACGCCGAGTCGATCTTTGTTCGAAAGGCGGCGGCCGCACCTTATTGCGCTGATCTCGCACGAGATGGCGTTCGGTGCTGGCTGGCGATAAACGACTCTGCGGGAACCGCGTGCCGTCATCGCGTGGCAGGCGTGCCGTATCGCCGGGGCGTCAGGAACGGTGCGCCCGGTCGTGTGGCACCAACGTCTCCGACGGACGGCTTGCCGTCATTCCCGGTGGCACGTCGTCGGCCGCACGCCGCGGGGTGGTGCTGCGTCGTGCGGCCGGTTGTTTCGGAGGGCGGTTGGTTCAGTGGCCGAGGGGCGTGACCTTGATATGGCCGGAGTCGGTGTGCAGGGACAGCTTTCTCGGGGCGGAGGGGCTCGTCTGGACGCCGGCGAGGTCCTTGCCGCCCGAGTCGGTGTTGGCGTCGATGGCATAAGGGCCGTTCGGGACGGTCAGGGTGAGGGAGCCCGAGTCGGAGCTGGCGCGGACGTTCGTGGGGGCGGAGGTGAAGTCCAGGTGCAGGCTGCCCGAGTCGCTGGAAGACTGGACGTTCGCTGAGCGCAGGGCGGTGCCGTGGATCGCGCCGGAGTCCGTCGCCGACGTCAGGTTGCCGCCTATGTCCTCGACGGTGATCGAGCCGGAGTCGGAGCGGGCGCTCACGTCGCCCTTGACGTGGCGTACGGTCACCGCACCCGAGTCACTGTTCGCCGAGGCGCTCGCGACACCCGCGACGGTGACACGGCCGCTGTCGCTGTGGGCGGTCACGCGAACCGTCGCCGGAACCGTCAGGTCGTACTCGACGTCGCACCGGCTGCACCCCTTGGTGAAGGTCAGGGTGCCGCCGCTGAGCTGCTGGCCGGGGTGAGGCTTGTCGTCTTGATAGCGCACGACACGGTGGATCGTCACGCCGTTGCCGCTGCCAGTGGTGATGTTCACATGGCCGTTGTTCGCACTCACCTCGACAACGTTGATCGTCCCCTCGACGCGGGCGTCGGGTGGGGTGACGGAGTGCCGGTAGTCGGCGAAGTGCACGTTCACGCCGCAACCGGAGACGGCCAGAGCGGCCAGGGCTGCGACGGCAACGATCACCGGGCGGCGGCTGTTCACGGATGGCTCCTAAATGTCGATTTCCGTAAAACGGTACGGGGACGAGGCCCGGCATCCCATGTGGCTGGCATGCCGGGAGAAGGTGGGGCTAACCCCCTAGGCGTAGGGGTGATTCCTGAACCCACGAGGGCGAAATCGCCGCTTGAGCATGGGGGCAATGCGCTGGCTTCCGGCGTGGAGAGGCGCGAGGGGCCTCGCCAGGTTCGCGCGCAGGCCCGGGGGCGGGGTGGTGGTGGCGTTTCTGGCGGTGAGGGGTTTGGCCGCGTACGCGTGGAAGCTCGAAGGCGGGGTGGTGGCGGTTCCGGTGCCGTGGGCGGGGGGTGTTTGCCGGGAGCCGATAAGGGCGTGACGCGTGTTCCAAGTCTGTGGGGAGCGTGAACGGAGAATGCCCCATTGGTTCCACGACCTGCGGGGGGACGCGTGTGCCTACGCGTGATGGTGCTCGGGTGCCGCGCGGCGCGCGGGTTACTTGCGAGGCGGGTTCTCATCGTCCGGGGAGACGGTGGGCATGCTGATGGTTTCGTTGTAGGCGCCCTGGGTGGACTCTCGCTCAGGCTCGCTCGCGTCGTTCTTGCCGATCGGATCCCAGTTGCGGGTGTCCTCTTTCAGGCGGTCGAAGCCTCGGCGGATGCTCTCCCAGCTCTCGTCCGCCAAGGGGGTGCCGACGTCGGCGGAGGAGTCGATCGGGCCGTCGCTCAGCGGGTCCAGGCCGCCCGCGACGCGTACGTCCTGGGGGGCGGGCGGCAGATCGTCGGCGGGACCGTTGTCGTACGTGCGGTCCGAAGGCTCGTACGGGTCCGGGGCTTTCCGGTGGCGTGCCGTGTCGGCGTACGGGCGGTCGGGCTGCTCGTCGATTCGGGGCAGCATTTCTGTGGCCGGTTCCCACGGTGACTCGGATGCTGTCTCGCCGGTGTCCGGTCTCCATGATTCGGAGGAGAGGTCGTCGGCGCGCTGGTCCCACGTCTCGGAAGAGTTTGACTCCCAGGACGCCTCGGACGGGGGGTAGTCCCACGATGAGCCGGCCCGCCGGGGGGCGCTCGCGTGCGGATCCCATGCCTCGGACGGGGACTCGTCGGAGCGGGATCCCGGCGGCGTGTCGGTCGGTCGTGGGCCGAACAGAGGGTCGTCCGCGGGCGGGTCCCATGCCGCGGACGGGGGACCGTCGTTGCGCGATTCCCATGTCCGGTCCCAGGCATCGGACCGGGACTCGTCGTCGCGTGGTTCCCATGCCCCAGGGGACGCGTCCGTGGAGCGTGACCAGGGGGCCTCGGACGCGGATTCGGTGGTGTGGGAATCCCACGTCTCAGAGGACGCTTCCGTGGAGCGTGATTCCCACGGGGTCTCGGAGGCGGATTCGGTGTGGGAGTCCCACGTCTCTGAGGAGGTGTCCGTGCTGCGGGACTCCCATGGAGCCTCGGAGGTGGATTCGGTGCGGGAATCCCATGCCTCGGAGGACGCGTCCGCGGCGTGTGACCCTCGTGATGTCTCGGACGGGGAGGCAAAGTCCCACGATGCGTCAGCCGGCTCATGGGTGGGGGAGCGGGACTCCCACGGCTCGTCGCTTGTTTGGGACGAAGGGGCGTGGCGGGAGCCGGGTCTTGTTTCGGTGAAAGGGTCGCCCCATGGGGTCATTTCCATTGGCGCCTCGCCCCACTGTGCCGGCTCCTCGCGGGAGGAATCCCAGGATGAGATGTCGGCCGGTGCCTCGGGGGGGTCTTGGGAGCGAGGTTCCCACGGAGAGAGGTCGGGGGACGACGTGGACGGGCGCGGCTCCCACGGGGACGGGTCTTCTGACTCGCTCTCAGGACGGGGTTCCCACGGGGAGCGGGCCTCTCCCGGCGTCGTGGGGAGGGGCTCTCTCGGTGACTCCGATGCGGATCGGGCGGCGCTGGCGGCGCGGGCTCTTGCGCGGTATCGGGATCGGGAGCGGGAGCGAGACAGAGGGGGTGGCTCCTCCTCGATCGGAGCGGCGCCTGGCTGGAGCGACTCCTCTTCCAGCGGGCGTCGGCGGCGTTGGCGCCAGCCCAGGATCAGACTCAGGATCAGGAGTGTTCCGCCGCCCGTCAGGATCGCGATCAGCATCAGGTCGGGGCGCTTCTCGCCCGCGGGTTCAGGAGAACTATGGTTCGTGCCCGGAGGGCGGACGGCGGCGCCCGCGTGTTCGGCCTTGTTGATGTGGGACGCCATCACCAGGGTGCCCAGTGCGTCGGCGACGCCGGTGCCGACCTTGGTGCTGCGGCCGTCGGGCGGGCGGTGGGTCGCGCCGCCTTCCAGGGCCTGTTTCACCTCGGCGGAGGTCAGGGCCGGGTAGCGGGCCTTGACCAAGGCGCTCATGCCCGCCACGAACGCGGCCGACGAACTCGTGCCGGTGCCCAAAATGTAGCCGTGGCCCGCGATGTCGGCGCTGACGATTTCGACGCCGGGTGCCGCGACCGACACATAAGTGTGGCGGTTCGTGAATTTCGCCGGGCGGTCGGCGCGGTCGACCGCGCCGACGGCGATCACTCCGGGGTACGCGGCCGGGTAGTTGCGGCGGTTCGCGCCGTTGCCATCATTTCCGGCCGACGCGACCAGCACCACGCCCTTGCTCTCGGCGTACTTGATCGCCGCCTCTTCCAGCGGGTTTCCGTCGTAGAAGAGCTTGCCGCCGCCGAGCGACATGCTGATGACCTGCGCGCCGTGGTCGGTGGCGTACCGGATGCCCTGGGCGATGGAGTCGCGCGAGTTGTCGGTCTGGGAGTGGTCGGCACGCGCCGGGTCGCCGATCTCCCAGGTGACCCGGATCGAGAGGATCTTGGCGTCGGGTGCGACGCCCATGACACCGGCCGCGCCGCCGGGTCCGTGGCCGTGACCGGCGATGATGCTCGCCATCGAGGTGCCGTGCCGTCCCCAGTAGCGGCCGCCGGGTTTGCGCAGGTGGCCGGTGAAGTCGGGGCCGTCGATGACGCGGCCCGCGAGGTCGCCCTGGTGGCCGTCCACGCCGGTGTCGAGCACCGCCACGGTGACGCCGTTGCCTCGGGAGTACTTCCACGAGCGCGGGATGTGCAGCGCGTTGAGCGTCCACTGCTGACTGCGGTAGAGGTCCGCCGGGGCCATGCGCGCGGCGGGCTGAGCCGATTGGGCGGCCGGTACGGAGAGGGTCGCGACGGCGGCGCTGGCGAGGAGAGTGGCGGCCAGGCGGGGGAGGGTTCGGCGAGGTTCGGGTACGCGCACCGGATTCCTCCCCGGAAGTCGTCGGCGCGCGTCATTCTGCCACGGCATGAGGTCGTTTGCTTACGCGATTGCCCCGATCTGGACGGCAATCGGGGCAAAGATGGTTCAAAGCGCGCCGGGTGTGTACGGTGCTCGTGATGTGCGTTCCGGGCCTGTGATCCCGATGGCCGTGTGCGGTCTCCACCGCACACCCCTTCCCTGGCGGCCATCCAGACCGCCGGCCCGGATTCGTCTCCTCCACAGGGCGTACGCGCGAAGCCGCCCGCCGTACGACGCGGTGACGAAACCCCGCGAGTCACGATCGGGCCATGAACACGATGCTCCTGGCCGGACCAGGACCCTGGCACGACGGCCACGACGCCCACACCGGATGGTGGCCCGTCTTCCCGATCGGATTCGCGCTGTTCTGGCTCCTCGTCATCGGCGCGGCCTTCTACCTCTGGCGGCGCCGCCCCGGCGGGGCCGAGACCGTGCTCGCCGAGCGTTACGCGCGGGGCGAGATCGACGAGGAGGAGTACCGCGAGCGCCTGGGCGTGCTGCGCGGCTGAGGTCAGTCTTCGGCGAGCGCGTCTTCGACCGGCGGCGGCGTGAAGCGCACGTTCGTCATGGCCTCGGTGAAGCGCCCGAGGAGCAGGCCGAACTGGTCGCGCTCGTCGTCGGTCCAGTCGGCGACGAGCTCGGAGATGAACTGCCGACGGAACTCGTCGGTCATCTCCTTCACCCGCTCGCCCGCGGCGGTGAGCCGCAGGTGTGCGCGGCGCGCGTCGACCGGCGACGCGTGGCGGGAGACGAAGCCCGCGTCGATGGTGTGACCGACGAGACGGCTGGCGGTCGACGGGTCGACGTCGAGGTATTCCGCGACCGCGCCGACGGTGACATCGGGTGGGTCCTCGTCGGACGGCGCCACGGCGTAGATCACCATGAGGTTGGACAGCTGGATGGACTGCCCGGGTTCGCACTGCTCGCGAAGGTGCCGCAACAGCTGTGATTTCGCCCAGATCCGCCGCAGCTGGAACGCCGCCTGCTCGATCCGCGTCACGCTGGCGTCGATTTCGGGACTCACAACCTCACAGTAGTTGAGGGAGATCCGGATGACCTCCGCCGCTCATCATCCCCACCAGAAGGCGGTCGCGATGATCCCGTAGAGCACGATGAGCGTCAGGCCTTCGAGCCAGTTCGACTCCCCGTCGAGCACCACGAGGACCGTGATCACCACCGACATGATCAGTACGGCGATGAGCAGCGGCGAGAGCACGAGCGTGAACGACGCGCCGACGAGCGGGGAGAGCAGGACGAGTAGCGGCGCGACGACGAGAGCGATCTGCAGCGGGCTCTGGAGGATCACCGAGAGCGCGAAGTCGGCCTGGTTCTTCAAGGCGAGCTGGATGCCCACGACGTTCTCGACCGCGTTGCCGGCGATCGCGACGATCACGAGACCGGCGAACGCCTGGGAGATGTGGAGCGACCCCATGGCGGGTTCGAGGGCGGCGACGAACCAGTCGGAGACCAGCGCCGCGCCCACGCCGGTGATCCCCAGCATGGTGAGGGCGAGCCACAGCGGCCAGGAGACCTCGTGGCCCTTCTCCGGCTCTTCCGCCGGGACGGGAGCCGACGCCTCGCCGGTGCCGGCGCCTCCGGAGCCCTCCAGAGTGACCGCCCCGTCCGGCCCGACAGCGGACTTGCGCTTGATCGAGGCGGGCAGCGAGGCCGCGAACAGGGCCAGCAGCAGGATCGACACGACGACCGAGAGGTCACGCTCGTGGAGGGCGGCGCGGGTGGCGTGCGAGCCCAGCGCCGCGGTGAGCGACGGGACCAGCAGCGCGGCTACGGACAGCACCATCAGCATGGACATCATCCGCGCGGACTCGCCGCCGAACTTCTGCCGTCCATGCTTGAGGCCGCCGAAGAAGAACGCCAGTCCGAGGACCAGCAGGACGTTCGCCAGGATCGAGCCGACGACCGTCGCGGTGGCCACGCCGTACAGGTGCTTCTTCAGCGCGAACAGCACGACGAACAGCTCGGGGAGGTTGCCCAGCGCGCTCTGGACGACGCCGGTCGCGCCGGATCCGAGTTTGTCGCCGAGCGCCTCGACACTGTGCCCGACCAGGGCTGCCAGCAGGGCCAGCGCGATCGCCGCGATCACGAACGGGGCGATGTCGCCGCCGCTCTTGGTGTAGTGGAGGATCCCGGCGGCCGTGGCCATGACCAAGGCGGCGATCGTGAGGCCCCAGTCGGAGCGCGTGAAACCCATGAGGGAGATGATGCCTCATGAGAACTGGGGACTTGACGCTAACTTGACCTCTGTGAGGCCGTTGTAACACTCACGCGCGCCCCGGGAGGCAGGCCGAGTCGCTGTGCCGCGTCGCCGGCGTTGACGGCGATGGCGAGGTGTCCCGCGGAGTCCGTGAAGGCCACCAGCTCACCGGGCGGCACCGCGCCGAACGTCTCGCCGTAGGGCACGGTGACGAGCCGCCGTCCCAAGGTGAGGGCGAGCGTGTCGCCCGTACGCGCTCCGATCGAGGCGAGGTCGTCGTCGACCAGGGAGAGCTGTACGTTGCCGAACCGGTCGACGGTGAGCACCTCACCCTCGGCCACGCCGTCGTGCACGTCGCGTACGGGCGGCGGCAGCTTCACGAGCTCGGCCGGATCGATCTCGTCGCCGACTTCGGCGATGTCGAGCCCCGCCGAGAGGTGGGCGGCGACCGGAGAGAAGATGTCACGCCCGTGGAACGTCGCCGACGACGCGCCCCACAGGTGACGTGCGGTCAGCTCGTACGCCCGCAGCCCCGGCCCGCATGCCGCCCACGTGAGGAGCCCGTTGTCCGGCCCGACGTAGAGGTGCTCACCGGCCGCGAGGGCGATCGCGCGCCGTGACGTGCCCACGCCCGGGTCGACCACGCCGACGTGCACACCAGGCGCCATGTACGGGACGGTCTGGGCCAGGATCGCCGCGCCGCGGCGTACGTCTCCGGGAGGGATGAGGTGGGTGATGTCGATGACACGCGTCTGCGGGGAGATACGGTCGATGACGCCGTGACATGCGGCGACGAAGCCGTCCTCCAGCCCGTAGTCGGTCAGCAGCGTGATGCGATAAGTCGGCGCCACAGTTCAGACTACGTCGGCGCGAACAGCGCGTGAATGTCGGGGATCGCGCGTAGCATGACACCCCCCCGAACCCCTACAGAGGCGACCTGATGCAACCGGCGGACGCCCGGGGCGATGGCCCTGACAAGGACGGCGACGGCCGGCTGGCCGAGCGCGACATGGAGATCCTTTCCTTCGAGCGGCAGTGGTGGAAGTACGCGGGCGCCAAGGAGCAGGCGATCCGTGAGCTGTTCGACATGTCGTCGACGCGCTACTACCAGCTCCTCAGCCAGTTGATCGACCGGCCCGAAGCGCTGGAGCACGACCCCATGCTCGTGAAGCGGCTTCGCCGCCAGCGGGCGCAGCGGCAGCGTCAGCGGGCGGCACGCCGTCTCGGCATCCGTCCCTGACCGTTCGTCGCCGGTTTCGGACCGTCCGGCGTGCGCGCGAGGTGAGACCGGTCGCAGGCGGGGGCCGGTGGCTAGGCTGACCGTCCAATGAAAAACGTCGAATCTCGTACCCCCGCCGGCGCCGCAGGGCTGTCCGCGATCGAGGCGCGTCCCGGGCGGTCGCTGATCGCCTTCGACTTCGACGGCACGCTCGCGCCGATCGTCGAGGATCCCGAGAAGGCACGGGCGCATCCCGGCGCCGCCGCGGCGCTGCGGCATCTCGCCAAGTCCGTCGGCACGGTCGCCATCATCACCGGGCGTCCGGCCGCGCTCGCCGTCGAGTACGGCCGGTTCGCGGACGTCGGTGGCCTCGTGGTGCTCGGGCACTACGGGCGTGAGCGCTGGGAGAACGGCGTCCTCGCGACCCCGGAGGAGCCCGGGGGCGTCGCCGAGGCGCGGGTGAAGCTCTCCAAGATCCTGCGGACGGCGCCCGAGGGCGTGGTCATGGAGGACAAGGGCCACGCGCTGGCCGTGCACACCCGCCGTGCCGCCGAGCCCGAGGTCGCCCTCGAACGCCTGCGCAGCATCGTCGCCGCTCTCGCGGAGCGGAGCGGCCTGGCCCTGGAGCCCGGCCGCATGGTGCTCGAACTCCGGCCGCCCGGCGTGGACAAGGGCGCCTCGCTGCGCGCCCTCGCCGCCGAGCGCGACGCCGCGGCCGTGCTGTACGCCGGTGACGACCTGGGAGACCTGGCCGCCTACGACGCGGTCGAGGCGCTTCGGGAGAGCGGCACACCGGGTGTGAAGGTGTGCAGCTCCTCCGACGAGGTGACCGCGCTGGCCGAGCGCGCCGACGTGATCGTCGACGGCCCCGCGGGCGTCGTCGACCTCATGGAATCTCTCGCCGCGCGGCTGGGCTGAGCCGTCACTCGCCGTCGTCGGCGAGGATGCCGTAGAGCCGCCGCCGGGTGTCGTTGATGACCTCGACGGCGCGTTCGCGCTGCTCTTCGCTGCCGGCGTGCATGACCTGCCGCAGGGCCATCGCCAGCTGCCCCATCGCGTGGTGCACCTGGGTGGCCGCCTCGCCGGCGTCCTCGGTGATCTCCGCCCACGGCTCGGCGGGCTGGGCACGGGCCTCGGCACGGCCGGTGTCGGCGAGGGAGAACAACCGCTTGCCCGACGACTGCTCACCCGAGATCAGGCCTTCGTCCTCCAGTAGCTGCAGCGTCGGGTACACCGAACCCGGGCTCGGCCGCCACAGCCCGCCGGTGCGGCTCTCCAACTCCTGGATCATCTCGTAGCCGTGCATGGGCCGCTCGGCGAGCAGCGCCAGGATCGCCGCCCGTACGTTGCCGCGCTTCATGCGCCGCCCGCCGCGCCCGCCGCCACGGCCGCGGGGGCCGAACCCCGGACCCCAGCCGCCGAACGCCGCGCGTTCCTCACTGTGCCTGGACGGTCTGCGCATGGCCTTCTCTCCGTACGACGTATTGGCGATATATCGTACGCGGCCTGGTCAGCCCTTGGTCTCGATGCTGTCGAGGATCTTCTGCGTCAGGTCCGGCGCGCTGCTCAGCTTGACGCGCACCCAGAGCGCGAACCCGCGTGAGTCGCGCAGCCCGACCTCATTGATCGTGATCGTGGCGCCGCACTTCCACGGCGTGATCTGACCGCTCAGCGTGCCATGCCGGTACGGCCGTGCCGCCCCGGGCGTGCACTTCGCGCGGTGTGCGCCCAGCGTGTCGGGCGGCAGCTTGACGTCGAGGTCGTGCGTCAGCCCGACGAACACACCGGGCGTCGGCACGTCGTCGCGCACGAACTGGTCGTAGTCGGGAGTGGCGCGCAGCGCGGGCGCTTGCGCCGCGTCGGTCACAGGGACGGGCCAGGTCGTGTGCTCCGTCTGGAGCTTCCACACGGGCGGCACCCGCAGGCTCACGCGCTTGGTGACGTCGGTGACCTTGACGAGGTCGTCCTTCGTGCCGGAGGAGGAGTGGGTGAGCTCGCCGATGGCGTACGCGCCGCCGCCGCCGACCAGCAGCACGGCGACGAGCCCGGCCACCATCAGAAGGCGACGGGACTTCGCCTCCGGCTTGGGGTTACGGGCCGGCCGGTCGATGCGGAGGTCGACGAGCGTGGTGTCCGCCCCGGAGCGCTCGGCGGTGGGCACGAGCTCCTCCTCGGGCGGCGGCACTCGCATCGTCGCGTCGTCGAGACCTGGATCGGTGTTGTCGGCGCGTGTGCCGTCACTGGTGTCCAGCACCGTGCCGTCACTGGTGTCCAGCACCGTGCCGTCGTCGGAATCCTTCGCGTCGCGTACGACCGGGTGCGGGCGGTTGTCGTGCGGTGTCTCGTCCGCGGTTTCGAGCGGGACGGCCAACGCCACCGCGAACGCCTCGGCGGTCGGCCATCGCAGCTCGCGGTCGGCCTCGATGGCCCGCATCACGATCTCGTCGACGGCGAGGGGAAGCCCGTGGCGAATGTCGCTCGGCCGGCGGCTCACCGGCGCGCTGCCCGGAGGGCTGCCCGTGATCAGGTGGTACGTCAGGGCACCCAGGCCGTACACGTCGGCGCGGACGTCGAGGCCGCCGCCGAAACGAGCCTGTTCGGGCGACATGTACCCAGGGGTGCCGACCGGCAGCGTGAACGCTCCGGAGGCGTGCGCGAGCGCCTTGGCCAGGCCGAGGTCGGCGATCAGCAGCCGCTCCCCGCCGTCGGTCGTCGACTGGAACAGGACGTTCGACGGCTTGAGGTCGCGGTGGATCACCCCCAGCCGGTTGATGACCTCGACCCCGCGCGCGACCTCGGTCGCGAGCCGCAGGGCCTCGGCGACCGGCAGCTCGCGGTCGCGCATGCGGTCGCTCAGCGTGCCTAGGTCGGCGTAGGACATCACGAAGTAGGGACGCCCGTCGTCGAGCTCTCCGATGTCGTGCACCCGCACGAGCCGCTCGGAGTCGGCCCGGCGCAGGATCTTGGCCTCCTCCAGGAAGCGGCCACGAACATCGAGGTCGTCGAGGAGTCCACCGGAAAGGACCTTCACCGCCACATGGGCGTCGAGTACCTCGTCATGGGCGAGCCACACGGAGGCGAATGCTCCCGATCCAAGAACGCGATCGATTCGGTAACGGCCGACAGTAGAAGGCATGGACACCCCCGTATCATGCCCAATACGGGGCGATGGTGAGGGCGAGGACGGGGCATGGCGTACGACGAGCGGACCGAAGAGCTGGCACAACGGGCCGCGAAGGGGGACCGTGAGGCACTCAACGACCTATTGCGGGTGATCGAACCCGACGTGCTGCGGCACTGTTCGAGGTTCCTGCCCTGTCGACAGGACGCCGAGGAGGCGTGCCAGGACGCGCTGATGCAAGTGGCGAGGAACATCGGCCGGTTCGAAGGACGGTCGAGGTTCAGCACGTGGCTGCACGTCGTGGTGGCCAACTCCGCGCGCTCGACCTACCGGTCGCTCAAGCGCCGCTCGATGGAACAGGCCGGTGACCTGCCACATCAGCGGCCGGACCCGCGGCGTACGAGCGTCATCGCCGGGTCGCGCGTGGACATCCTGGACGCCATGGAAGACCTGGAACGCCGCAAGCCGGACCTCATCGAGGCGCTGGTGCTGCGCGACGTGTCCCAGCTGGAGTACAGCGAGATCGCCAGCCAGCTCGGCCTGCCGCTGGGCACGGTGAAGTCCCGCATCCACGAGGCGCGCAAGCAGTTCCGGCAGACACTGGGGGAGAGCTACACCTGAGACGGCGTCCATGAAACGGTTCAACGCCATCTCGGTAAAATTTCATTAATCTTCCAGCAATGTTCTCTACTCTTCGGACGCATGACCGAGTCGGTGCGTCCCATCTTCGTCGTCGGCTGCCCGCGGTCGGGGACGACGCTGCTGCAGGTGATGCTGCACGCTCATGAGCGCATCGCCATCCCGCCGGAGACACGGTTCCTGATGCAGGCGTACGACGCGCGGCGCGACTTCGGCGACCTGGGCGACGAGGCCAACCGCCGGGCGCTGGCGGCCTGGATCGTCGGACGTAAGAAGACGCGCTTCTCCGACCTGGGCCTCGGCCCGCAGGAGATCACCGAGCGGATCGCGGCCGGCCCGCCGACGCTCGGCTCGGCCCTCGGCATCATCCTGCGCGCGTACGCCGAGCGCTTCGGCAAGCCGCGGTGGGGCGACAAGCGGCCCGGCTACTTCCAGCGCCTCCCCGCGCTGCTGCGGATGTTCCCCGACGCCCAGGTCGTGCAGGTCATCCGCGACGGGCGCGACTGCGTGGCGTCGCTGAAGGAGATGGACTGGTACAAGCAGGACGTCTACCACGCCCTCTCCACCTGGGTGGAGGCGCTCGACGCCGGCGACCGCGCCGCGAAGACGCTCGGCCCCGGCTCCTACCACCGTCTCTACTACGAGCGCCTGATCTGTGACCCGAAGTCCGAGCTGTCGGCGCTGTGCGGGTTCCTCGGCGAGGCCTTCGACCCGGCGATGCTGGAGCCGGCCAGGATCGCCGACACCGCCGTGCCCGACCGCAAGACCTGGCACGCGCGCACCCACGACCAGGTCTCCACGTCACGCTCCGGCACCTGGCGCACCCGCCTGACGGCCGAGGAGATCGCCCTGTGCGAGGCCGTGGCCGGCGGACGGCTGCGCGAGCACGGCTACACGGTGGACGGCGCCGGCTCGACGCAGATGTCCGGCCACGCCCACTACCTGCGGGTCGCGGCGCACCGGCGGCTGGCGGCGCGCAAGCGCGACATGGTGGACATGCTGCGCCGCCGCGACGAGCCGTCCGAGGTGGCGGACGCGGTCACCGTCACGTCGCGCTGAGGCTCACCCGAGGGCCGCGAGCTGGTCGGCGAGCCACTTCTGCGGTGGAAGCGCGGTCGCCGCGGCGGCGAGCCGTTCCGCGCGTTCCCTACGCTCCGCCGACGGCATGAGCAGCGCCTGGTGCAGCGCCTCCGCGGTCTGCGACACGTCGTAAGGGTTCACCACGATGGCGTCCTCGCCCATCTCGGCCGCGGCGCCGGCCTCGCGCGACAGCACCAGCGCGCAGCCCGACAGCACCGGGCCCTCCTTGGCGACGAGGTTCATGCCGTCGCGGATCGGGTTGACCAGCAGCACGTCGGCCATCCGGTACGCCGCGAGCGAGCGCGGATAGTCGTCGTTCACCTGGAGCACCAGCGGCTCCCACGTGCCGTCGCCGAACTCATCGGAGATCTCCGCCGCGATGCGCTGCACCGCGGCGGTGTACTCCCGGTATTCCGGCAGGTCGTGCCGTGACGGGTACGCGAAGGCCACGTGGGTGACCCGCCCGTGCCACTCGGGGTGCTTGGCGAGCAGCTCGCGGTAGGCGGCCAGGCCGCGCACGATGTTCTTGGACAGTTCGGTGCGGTCGATCCGCACGATGAGCTGCCGGTCGCCGACCTGCGCGCGCAGCGCCTGCATGCGGACGCCGACGTCCGGCTCGGCCGCGCGGGCCCGCAGCGCCTCGCCGTCGACGCCGAGGCCGTGCACGCCGACGCGGGTGACGTGCCCGCGGTGCTCGACCGTACGCGCCCGGCGGTCGACCCTGGCTCCCAGGACGATCGCGCAGCACTCCAGGAACGCGTCGGCCCAGCGGTCGGTGAGGAACCCGGCGTGGTCGGCGCCGAGGATGCCCTCCAGCACCTCGCGCCCGATGTCGTCCGGCAGCAGCCGGTAGTACTCGGCCGGGGCCCACGGAGTGTGCGAGAAGTGCGCGATCTTCACGTCGGGGCGCCGCTCGCGCAGCAGCCGGGACGCGAGCGTCAGGTGGTAGTCCTGCACGGCGACCCGCGCGCCGGGCGCGGCGTCCTGGGCCAGCGCGTCGGCGAACGCCGCGTTGTAGGCCTCGTACGACTGCCAGTCGCGGCGCGAGCGGGCGTCGAAACGCGGCTTGTTCGGGGTGTCGTACAGCATGTGGTGCACGAACCAGAGGGTCGAGTTGGCCACCGCGTTGTACGCCCGGTGGAAGGTGCCCGCCGGGATGTCCAGCATGCGCACGGCGCCGATGTCGGGAACGTCGAGCCGGCCGCCGGGGCTGCGTCGGGTGGCGGTGCGGTCGGCGTCCGACAGCGCCGAGCACACCCAGAGGATGTCTCCGCTCAGCCCGGCGAGAGCGGACACGAGGCCACCGGCGCCGCGCTTCATCGAGAGGGTCCCCTCACTTGTGAGGGAGAACGAGACCGGGCCCCGGTTGGACGCGATGAGCACCTGGGAGTCAGCCATTAGGGGAGGGTAACCGCCGGACGCCGACAGTGATCGAGGTAGGTCGGTCGGTGTCCGATTCATGGAGATTGATCATGCTCCGCTCTTCCCCGTCTCGCGAGCTGAGACTCGTTGGCGGGCGTCCGACCGGTCACGTATACAGTTGCTCAGACAACTGAATACCGCTCATCCAGAGGGGTGGAGGGACCGGCCCGTTGAAGCCCCGGCAACCTTCCCGGATCTACAGCCGGCCCAGCACAAGGCCGCCCGGGACAGGTGCCAACTCCGGCTCGTGACCAGATCGGCACGGGAAAGATGAGGAGAGAGGCCTCCCTCCATGTCCCAGACAGCCGTCCGAAACCTGGGCCCCGCGAAGGCGCTGACGTGCCGCGAATGCGGCGAATCCTATGATCTCGGCCCTCGCTACGCGTGTGAGCTCTGTTTCGGCCCCCTTGAAGTCGCCTACGACTACAGCGGTGTGACCCGCGAGCGGATCGAGTCCGGTCCGCAGAACATCTGGCGCTACCGCGACCTGCTCCCGGTGCCCTCGAACGTCACCGAGACGCCGAACACCGAGCCCGGCTTCACCCGGCTCGTACGCGCCGACAACCTCGCCGAGTCGCTCGGCATGCGCACGCTGTGGGTCAAGGACGACAGCGGCAACCCCACCCACTCCTTCAAGGACCGCGTCGTCGCGGTCGCGCTGGCAGCAGCACGTGAGCTGGGCTTCAAGGTGCTGGCCTGCCCGTCGACCGGCAACCTCGCCAACGCCGTCGCCGCCGCCGCGGCGCGCGCGGGCATCCGCAGCGCCGTCTTCGTGCCCTCCAACCTCGAACAGCAGAAGATCGTCACGACCGCTGTGTACGGCGGGACCTTCGTGACCGTCGACGGCAACTACGACGACGTCAACCGGCTCGCCTCCGAGCTCGCCGGCGAGAAGGAGGACTGGGCGTTCGTCAACGTCAACGTGCGGCCCTACTACGCCGAGGGCTCCAAGACCATCGGGTACGAGGTGGCCGAGCAGCTCGGCTGGCGGCTGCCGGACCAGATCGTGGTCCCGATCGCCTCCGGATCGCAGCTCACCAAGATCGACAAGGCGTTCCAGGAGTTCATCAGGCTCGGCCTCCTGGAAGACCGTCCGTACAAGGTGTTCGGCGCCCAGGCGACCGGATGCTCGCCGGTCTCCGCGGCGTTCAAGGCCGGCCAGGACGTCGTACGCCCGGTCAAGCCCGACACCATCGCCAAGTCCCTCGCGATCGGCAACCCCGCCGACGGGCCGTACGTGCTGGACGCGGTGCGCCGCACGGGCGGCGCGATCGAGGACGTCTCCGACGAAGAGGTGGTCGACAGCATCGGCCTGCTCGCCCGCACCGAGGGCATCTTCGGCGAGACGGCGGGCGGCGTCACGCTCGGCTCGTTGCGCAAACTGCTGGCCTCCGGCGTCCTCGACCCGGCCGCCGAGACCGTCATCATCAACTCCGGTGACGGCCTGAAGACCCTGGACGCGGTCGCGCCGGTCGCCCGTCCGTCTGCGAACATCGCTCCGTCCGTCGAAGCTTTCCGGAAGGCAGGCCTTGCATGATCAGCGTGCGCATCCCGACGATCCTTCGGAGCTACACGAGCGGGGAGGCCGAGGTGACGGCGGCGGGCTCGACGGTGCGCGAGGTGGTCGCGGACCTGGAGGCCAACCACGTCGGCATCGCGGCCCGGATCCTGGACGACAACGGGAAGATCCGCCGGTTCGTGAACGTGTACGTGGGTGAGGAGGACGTCCGGTTCGCGGACGGACTCGACACCGCGACCCCCGAAGGCGTGCAGATCTCCATCATTCCGGCGGTCGCCGGAGGGTAGGGCTTTTTGCGGTGCATTTACCACGCCGTGAATCACTTCCATTTCCGATGAGACGGCTTTGACCGGCGCCGGCCGGCCATTCATCGTGAGTAAGGGGTGTTCTACGGAGGGTGGTCGTGTGTATGGTCTGCCGTGGTCACCGCGGTTTTCCGCGGTGACCGGCGGCCCGGCGCCTCCGTGGCGGGCTCGTGGAAATGATCGCGGGAATTGCCCTGGATACCGCAGTCTTGAGCAGGGGCAGCGGGTCGAGTTCGAGATCGCGCAGAGCGATCGCGGCCCGCAGGCGGAGGGCGTGCGCGTGCTCTGAATCCCTGCGCTGGCAGCCGGAACCCGGCGTCCATGGCGCCGGGTTCTACCGTGTCCCACCCCAGGTGGGAGCGTTCTGGCTTGCACTCGCTAGGGTAGAGTGCTAAACAGGCGTTGGCACTCTGCATGTGAGAGTGCCAATCTGAAAAAAATGAGATCGAGGCGACGAGGCCTCACGCCCGGCGGCGACATGGTGCCGTCGGAGGGGGCCGTCCGTCGCGGGCGTCGACTCGATCCAGTGAAGGCCACCCCGTTCCGGGAGGATCTGGAGCTTATGGCTGCAAAGATGATCGCGTTCGATGAGGAGGCTCGGCGCGGCCTCGAACGCGGCATGAACCAGCTCGCCGACGCCGTGAAGGTGACGCTTGGCCCGAAGGGCCGCAACGTCGTTTTGGAGAAGAAGTGGGGCGCTCCCACGATCACCAACGACGGTGTCTCCATCGCGAAGGAGATCGAGCTCGAGGACCCGTGGGAGAAGATCGGGGCCGAGCTCGTCAAGGAGGTCGCGAAGAAGACCGATGACGTCGCGGGTGACGGCACCACCACCGCCACGGTTCTGGCCCAGGCGCTGGTCCGTGAGGGCCTGCGCAACGTGGCCGCCGGCGCGAACCCGATGTCGCTGAAGCGGGGCATCGAGTCCGCCGTGGAGCGTGTGAGCGAGGAGCTGACCAAGCTCGCCAAGGACGTGGAGACCAAGGAGCAGATCGCTTCGACGGCTTCCATCTCCGCGGGCGACCCGTCCATCGGTGAGATGATCGCCGAGGCGATGGACAAGGTCGGCAAGGAAGGCGTCATCACCGTCGAGGAGAGCCAGACCTTCGGCCTTGAGCTTGAGCTCACCGAGGGCATGCGCTTCGACAAGGGCTACGTCTCGCACTACTTCGTGACCGACCCGGAGCGTATGGAGGCCGTCTTCGACGACCCGTACATCCTGATCGCCAGCTCGAAGATCTCGGCGAACAAGGACCTCGTTCCGGTTCTGGAGCAGGTCATGCAGAGCGGCAAGCCGCTCGTCATCATCGCCGAAGACGTCGAGGGCGAGGCTCTGGCCACCCTGGTCGTCAACAAGATCCGCGGTGTTTTCAAGTCCGTCGCGGTCAAGGCGCCGGGGTTCGGTGATCGGCGTAAGGCGATGCTGGGTGACATTTCCATCCTCACGGGTGGTCAGGTCGTCACCGAGGACATCGGCCTGAAGCTGGAGAACACCACGCTGGACATGCTGGGCCGTGCCAAGCGTGTCGTGGTGACCAAGGACGAGACGACGATCGTCGACGGTGCGGGTGACACCGAGGAGATCGCGGGCCGGGTGAATGAGATCCGGGTCGAGATCGACAACAGTGACTCCGACTACGACCGCGAGAAGCTCCAGGAGCGTCTGGCGAAGCTGGCGGGTGGCGTTGCGGTCATCAAGGCGGGCGCGGCGACCGAGGTCGAGCTGAAGGAGCGTAAGCACCGTATCGAGGACGCCGTTCGCAACGCGAAGGCGGCCGTCGAGGAGGGCATCGTCCCCGGCGGTGGCGTGGCGCTGCTGCAGGCCGCTTCGGGCGCGTTCGACAAGATCGAGCTCGAGGGTGACGAGGCCACCGGTGCCGCGATCGTGCGGCGTGCTCTGGAAGAGCCGCTGAAGCAGATCGCGATCAACGCCGGTCTTGAGGGTGGCGTGGTGGCCGAGCGGGTTCGCTCGCTCGAGCTGGGTTACGGCCTCAACGCCGCGACCGGTGAGTACGTCAACATGTTCGACGCCGGGATCATCGACCCGGCCAAGGTGACGCGCTCCGCGCTGCAGAACGCCGCCTCCATCGCGGCGCTCTTCCTCACCACCGAGGCCGTCGTGGCCGAAAAGCCCGAGAAGAACGCGGCCCCGGCCGCACCCGACCCGGGCGGCATGGACTTCTAAGTCCTAGCGGTATTAAAGGGGCGGCCCCGGGTGTTGGGGTCGCCCCTTTTGCTTGCCCGAATCACCGTAAACTTCCGCGCGTGGATCTCTTCAACGCACCCGTTCTCCTGGTCGAGCAGCCGAAGGAGGTCTTCGGCGTCGAGTCGAAGTACCGGGTCTTCAACGCGTCTGGCCAGCCCGTCGCCTTCGTGGGGGAGCCGAACCTCACGGGTGGCAAGAAGGCGATGCGTTTCATCTTCTCGGACTATTCCAACAACACGCGGCACACGCTCCAGGTGATGCGCCCCGACGGCATGCCGGTACTCATCATCGACAAGCCGTTCGCCCTCACGACGCCCAAGGTCCAGGTCACCTGGCCGAACGGCCAGCCCGTCGGCGCCATCCAGTGCCACTTCGGGTTCAAGCCGAGGTTCACGCTGCTCGACCCGTGGGAGCGCCAGATCGGGGAGATCCGCGGTGACTTCTTCGGGTGGGACTTCACCATCACCGACTGGCAGGGCGTCGAGGTCGCACGGGTGAACAAGCAGTGGGAGGGGCTCGCCGCGTCGTGGTTCACCACGGCGGACCGCTACGCCGTGCAGATCCGCTACCAGCTGCCCGATCCGCTGCGCACCCTGGTCGTCGCCACCGCCATCACCATCGACGTCGTCCTGCGCGAGAACAAGGGCCGCCGCTAGCGGACGGGTGCGGGCTCCTGTGACGCCCGGCGGTCGTACTCCTCCTGGGCCGTGAGGATGTCGGCCAGATGGTCTTCCGACCAGGCGCGGATCGCGTCCAGCAGCCGCGAGACGCTCGTCCCGAGCTCGGTCAGCTCGTACTCCACCTTGGGCGGGATCGTCGGGGAGACGGTGCGGGTCACCAGCCCGTTGCGCTCCAGCGTGCGCAGGGTCTGGCTCAGCATCTTCTGGGTGATGCCGTCGAGCCTGCGGCGCAGCTCGCCGAAGCGCATCGAGCCGTCGCGCAGCGCGGCCACCACGAGCAGTGTCCACTTGTTGGCGAGGACGTCGAGCACCTTGCGTGACGGGCACTTGGCCATGAAAGCGTCGGCGCCGCCAAACTCCCGCAGGTCGGTGATGGTTTCCATCCGCCGAGGCGAGGATCGGAGCACGGCCGTTCGGGCCGGATCCCCTTCGTGAAAGCGAGTTCTGCCATGCGTGTGATCGTGCAGCGTTCCTTCGGCTGCCCGGAGATCCTGGAGGAGGCCGAGAGCGACCGTCCCACACCGTTGCCGACCGAGGTGCTCGTACGGGTGCGGGCGGCCGGCGTGAACCCGGTCGAGGCGTTCATCCGGTCCGGGGCGTTCCCGATGCTCGGCGAGCCGCCGTTCGTCCTCGGCTGGGACGTCTCCGGTGTGGTGGAGCAGGTGGTTCCGGCGACGATGTCCCGGTTCCGGCCCGGTGACGAGGTGTACGGCATGCCGCTGTTCCCACGCCAGGGCGGAGGCTACGCGGAGTACGTCGCGGCGCCTTCGCGGCACTTCGCCCGCAAGCCGGCCGGCCTCGACCACGTCCAGGCCGCCGCCCTGCCGCTCGTCGGGCTCACGGCCTGGCAGGGCCTGGTCGAGGCCGCGAGCCTCCAGGAGGGGCAGCGGGTGCTCGTCCACGGCGCCGGCGGCGGCGTCGGGCACGTCGCGGTCCAGGTCGCCAAGGCGCGCGGCGCGTACGTCATCGGCACCGCGAGCGCGGCCAAGCGGGAGTTCGTCGAGGGGCTCGGCGCCGACGAGGTGATCGACTATCGGACGGCGGACTTCGCCGGAACCGTACGCGACGCCGACGTGGTGTTCGACGTCGTCGGCTACGGCGACCGGTCACTGCCGGTGCTGCGCCCCGGCGGGATCCTGGTCACCGCCGTCGAGCACCACGACACCGCGCTCGCGGCCAAGGCCGAGGCGGCCGGCCGGCGCTTCGCCGGTGTCGCCGTCGAGCCGGACCACACCGCCCTGGAGGCGCTGACGGCGCTGGTCGAGGACGGCAGGCTCCGCGTGCACGTCGACGCCGTGCTGCCGCTCGCGGACGCGGCCAAGGCCCACGAGCTCGTGGAGTCGGGCCATACCACCGGCAAGGTCGTCCTCACCGTCTGAGGGTCAGATCTCGCCTTCCGCCTGGACGGCGTCGGCATCGACGATGCGGTAGGCGTAGCCCTGCTCGGCCAGGAAGCGCTGCCGGTGGGCGGCGTAGTCCTGGTCGAGCGTGTCGCGGGCGACCACGGAGTAGAAACGGGCGCCCTTCCCGGACGCCTTCGGCCGGAGCACGCGCCCGAGCCGCTGAGCCTCTTCCTGCCGGGACCCGAACGTGCCCGACACCTGGACCGCGACGGCCGCCTCGGGCAGGTCGATGGAGAAGTTGGCGACCTTCGACACGATCAGCACCGAGATCTCGCCGGTACGGAACGCGTCGAACAGCCGCTCACGCTCCTTGATCTTCGTCTCGCCCTTGATGACCGGGGCGTCGAGCCGTTCGCCGAGCTCGTCGAGCTGGTCGATGTACTGGCCGATGACCAAGGTCTGCTCGCCTCGGTGGCGCTCGACCAGCGCCTCGACGACCGACGCCTTGGTCGGGGTGGTCGCGCAGAACCGGTAGCGGTCCTCCTGCTCGGCGGTGGCGTAGGCGAGCCGCTCGGAGTCGGTCAGCGTCACGCGCACCTCGACACAGTCGGCCGGGGCGATCCAGCCCTGCTGCTCCATCTCCTTCCACGGTGCGTCGTAGCGCTTGGGGCCGATGAGGGAGAACACGTCGCCCTCGCGGCCGTCCTCGCGTACGAGGGTCGCGGTCAGGCCGAGGCGCCGCCGGGTCTGCAGGTCGGCGGTCATCCGGAAGATCGGCGCCGGCAGCAGGTGCACCTCGTCGTACAGGATCAGGCCCCAGTCGCGCGCGTCGAACAGCTCCAGGTGGGAGTAGACGCCCTTCCGCCGGGTCGTCATGACCTGGTACGTCGCGATCGTCACCGGCCGGATCTGCTTCTTCGTTCCGGAGTACTCGCCGATCTCCTCCTCGGTCAGCGACGTGCGCCTCAGCAGCTCCTGCTTCCACTGGTGGGCCGAGACGGTGTTCGTGACGAGGATCAGCGTCGTGGCCGACGCGTGGGCCATCGCCGCCGCGCCCACGATCGTCTTGCCGGCGCCGCAGGGGAGCACGACCACGCCGGACCCGCCGTGCCAGAAGGACTCCGCGGCGTCGTGCTGGTACGAACGGAGATTCCAGCCGTTCTGGACGAGGTCGATCTGGTGTGCCTCGCCGTCGACGTAGCCGGCGAGGTCCTCGGCGGGCCAGCCGATCTTCAGCAGGGCCTGCTTGAGGGTGCCGCGTTCGCTGGGGTGCACGGCCACGCTGTCGCCGTCCACGCGCGGGCCGAACATCGATTGCATCTTCTTGGCGCGCAGCACCTCTTCGAGCACCGCGCGGTCGGAGGAGACCAGGACCAGCCCGTACGTCGGGTGCTTCTCCAGCCGCAGCCGGCCGTACCGCCCCATCGTGTCGGCGATGTCGACCAGGAGAGCGTGCGGCACCGGGTAGCGGGCGTACTCGATCAGTACGTCGATCACCTGCTCGGCGTCGTGGCCCGCCGCGCGGGCGTTCCACAGCGCGAGCGGGGTGATCCGGTAGGTGTGCACGTGCTCGGGCGCGCGCTCCAGCTCGGCGAACGGCGCGATCGCTTTACGGCAGGCGGCCGCGGCCTCGTTGTCGATCTCGAGGAGCAGGGTCTTGTCGGACTGGACGATGAGCGGGCCGTCGGTCACGTAACGCCTTTCAAGGTGGGGGTCACAGTGTCCAACAGCGGAACCCCCCGTGGGGCTTCCCGCGCGAAGACCCGCCGGTCAGCCGAACCCGGCGATCGCCACGACGAACGCGACGCTCAACGCGATGTTGACCGTGAAGCATACCCACGCCCACAGCGTCAGCTTCCGCGCGCCCTCGGGGTCGGTCCGGTACTTGCTCAGCGCGACCGCGCTCACGATGATGCCGGGCAGCCAGGTCAGGCCGATGCCGCAGACCAGCACCGCCGAGACGATGTTGGCGATCAGCGCGGCGATCGCGAGCCCGTTGGACACCGGCTGCTGCCCCGCGTAGCCGGCGGCGTACGGGTCCTGCCACGCGGGCTGCGGGAGGCCGCTCTGGCCGTAAGGGTTCTGACCGTACGGGTCCGGGCCGTATCCGGTCTGCCCATAGGGGTTCTGCTGGTTCGCGTTCTGGCCATACGGGTCGTACGGCTGCTCCTGCCACCCCGACTGCCGGTAAGGATCCTGCCACGTCATCGCGATTCCCCACGTGTACGGAGGTCGTAGCCTGCTCCAAGGATGCCTTCGACAATATGACCGTTTTAGTCACTTGTCGGTTCCATCTTGGAGGCGATTCAGTCGGCGGGGGACGAGCCGTCGACGTCGGCGACGCCGGTGATGCGATGCAGGGCGAAGCGGTGCACGGCCGCCCTGGTCGCGTCGTACGCGGTGAGGAAACCGCCCTCGATGCGTGCGGGTTCGATGATGCGGCTCGACGCCTGGCCCTGCTGGTCGTGGTAGCCGATCCAGACGCGCGTGCCGCGGTCGGCCGCCTCACGGAGGCGCTGGACCATCGCGGTGGCGGTCGAGCGCGGCGGTGAGCCGTTCGGCGGGGCGACGCGGGCGGCCGCGTCGCCCGCGCGCAGGGCGCGGACGGCGGCGGTGATGACGGAGACGTCCGGGGTGGTGCCGCCGGAGAAGGCGTTGCGGGCCTGTTCGTACGTGCCATGCGTGGACGAGTCGGCGCGCTGGGCGTCGAGCCGGGTGATCACGACCGAGCCCTCGGGCGACTCGGCCACCGGGGCGTACCCCAGGGCGCGCAGCGAGTCGAGCAGCTCTGAGCGGGGGACACGGGATGCGAGGACCGTGGGCGCGAGCCGGTGCAGCCGCAGCTCGTCCGAGCGCCGGTCGGCGAGGATCTCATCCAGCACGGCCGGGTCGTCGCTGCGCACGTACGCCGAGGCGACGCCGACGCGCAGCCGGCCGTGGCGGCGGGCGACGTCCTCGATGAGGTAGCTCAGCGGCTGCGGCATCTCGGTGGCCGAGTGACGTTTCAGCAGGTCGATGAGTTCGCCGGCGCCGCGTCCGGCGTCGAGCGCGCGGCGTACGGACTCGGGTGTGAAGCGGTAGACGGTGGCGCCGCCGGTCGACTCGACGTCGGCGGACAGGGCCAGCTCGCGCGCCAGCTCGGCGACGAGCGGCCCGGGGGCGACCGCGGTCAGGTCGGCCTGGATCAGCACGTGGTCGACGGGCTCGGGCAGCACCTTGAGCAGCGCCTTGGCGGCGTCGCTCTCCGAGACCTCCGACAGCAGGACGCGGGTGTGGGACGCGGCCGCGCCGAACCCCGTGATGCCCAGCACCTCGGCCTCGCGCAGCGACCAGCCGACGAGGCGCTCGCGGAGGGCGCCGCCGCGGCGCGGCTCGCGCCAGGTGAGGTGGGCGTAGACGTCTTCGGTGTGCGGGGCAGTGCCCGGCGCGGCCTCGGCCAGCGCGGTGAGCGCCGACCGGCGCACCTGCGGCGCGCTGGCACGTATGGCCTCGTCGGACAGGGCGTTGACCAGGCGGTCGCGGTCGTCGCGCTCGCCGGTGAGCCCCGGCACCCGGTCGGTGCGCAGCCACGCCTCGGCGAGGACGACCCAGCGCCGCTCGACGTCCTTCAGCCGCCACAGGTCGTACGCCTGGGTCGGCAGCCACAGCGCCTCGCCGCCGCGGCCCGCCGTGCCGTTGCCGTCGAAGTCGCCGCTGCGCGCGAGGAGCCCCGCGGCGTACGCGACCTCGATCAGCAGCGCGGTCGTCCACTCCGGAAGGTCGAGCGCGGTGGCGGTGGCCCGCAGGTCGCGGACGCCGAGGCCGCCGGTGCGCAGCACGCCCGGCGGAGTGATCCCCCAGCGTTCGAGCAGCTCTTCCATCACGCGCACGGTCGTGAACGCCTGGCCGCCCGCGGTGCGGTCGACGAGCTTGCGGGTGCGTACGGTGCCGCCGAGGGGCGGCGGCGCGGTCTCCAGCGAGCGGAAGACCCGGCCGCCGCGCAGGTGGAGCCCGACCTCGCGCGGGAGCGTCACCGTGCGGTCGTCGGTGGCGACCAGCAGCCCGCGCGCTAGCAGGCGTTCGACCGGCGAGGACGCGGTCGCGACCGTCACCGGACGCCGTGCGCCCTCCACCCGGCCGATCGGCGGGCCCCAGGCGAGCCGGTCGAGCGCGGACCGCGCCTCGGGGCCGGCCTCCTCGATCAGGGTGGCGAGCCGGGCGGGAAGGTCGTCGGGGGAGTCGAGCCCGAGGTCGTCCAGCAGCGTGGACAGGCGCTCGGAGCTGTAGGCGGCGAACGCCTCGCGGGCGGGCGGCCCGAGGCCGGCCGGGTGCGGGACGGCCTGGCGGGCGCCGGGCACGAGCCGCAGCTCCTCGTCGTCGCCCCAGATGAGGGCGAGTGCGTGCAGGCGATCGAGGGCCGTGCCCACGTCGGCGCCGGTCGCGGCCTCAACGTCGGCGCGCGATGCCGGGGAGGGCAGCGTGAGCATCGCCTCGAAGACGTTCAGGGAGAAACGGTCGAGGCGGTCGAGCGCGCGGGACAGGGCCGACAGGGCCGAGGCGCGTGATGAGAGCGCGGTGATGTCGGCGGGGACCGGAGTGATCAGCTCGGGACGGCACGCGAAGAGCGCCCGCAACTCTTCGTCGTCGCGCGCCCGAAGCCAGTCCGCGTAGGTGTCCGTGCTCACCCCACAACGGTAATCGTGCTTCGGGCCGGTGTGACCCCTCAGACGGCTTCGGCGGGCTCGCCGACGAGACCCATGGCCAGGCGGGCCCAGGCGTTGATGAAGCGTTCCTCGTCGACACGCTGCGGCGATTCGTGGAGCGCGTCGGTGGCGAGCCAGTAGTTGACGATCGCACCGCCGAGCGCGAGAGAGACGGCGTTCCAGTCCTCGTCGACCCCGGCCATCTCCGGCTGGCCGGAGAGCCACTTGGCGATCGCGTCGTAGAGTGGATTGACGATGCCCTCGCGCATCTCCGAGATCAGGTTGGGAAACTTGTCGAGGTCGCGGAAGAGCACGCGGACCAGGTCGGCCTCTTCCCGCATCTTGCCCAGGCCGACCGTCGCGGCGAGCCGCAGGCGGTGCGCCAGCGGGTCTTCCTGTACGGCCGGGGCCCGCTGGACGGCCATGGTGATCTGCTTGGCGGTGCGGGTGATGTGCTCGCGCACGGCGGCGGTGAGCACCTCTTCCTTGGAGCGGAAATGCCGGTAGAGCCCGCCTGCGCCGGGAGAGAGGCCGGATGCGGCCTCGATCTCGGCCACGGACGTCGCTGCGTAACCTCGCTCGGCGAACAAGCGGAGCGCCTCGGAAACGATCCGTTCACGCGTGGATCTCTGCATTGTGTGTGCTCCTCCCCCAAAAGCGTAGGCCATGGGGACCTCGTGCGACGTCGCATGTCACGTGGACCCCTTACCCGATATGGGGCCGGGGGTGCACTATGCGATGAGCCCCAAGAGGAGGTGGCCCATGCCCCGTACTTCCTACAGCCACGGCACGTCGGAGCTTCCGCTGCTGGGAGAGACAATCGGGCAGAATATGGAGCGGATCGCGTCCTGTTTTCCGGACCGCGAGGCGCTCGTCGACGTCCCCAGCGGGCGCAGATGGACCTACCGTGCGTTCGCCGAAGAGGTCGGCACGCTCGCGGCCGGCCTGCTCGCCGCCGGCGTCGCCAAGGGTGACCGGGTCGGCATCTGGTCGCCGAATGTCCCCGAATGGGTGCTCCTGCAGTACGCCACGGCGCGTATCGGGGCGATCCTGGTCAACGTCAACCCGGCGTACCGGACCCACGAGGTCGCCTTCGCGCTCCGCCACTCCGGCGTGAAGATCCTGGTCAGCGCGGTCGAGTACAAGACCAGCGACTACCGGGGGATGGTCGAGGAGGTGCGCTCCGGCCTGCCCGAGCTGGAACGCGTGATCTACCTCGGCACCGACGAGTGGCACGCCCTGTACGGCGGCGGGCCCGATCCTGAGCGCCTGGCCGAGCGTGAGGCGGAGCTGTCGCCGGACGACCCGATCAACATCCAGTACACCTCCGGCACCACCGGCTTCCCCAAGGGCGCGACACTCTCGCACCACAACATCCTCAACAACGGGTTCTTCATCGGCGAGCTGTGCCGCTACAGCGAGGTCGACCGGGTGTGCGTGCCGGTGCCCTTCTACCACTGCTTCGGCATGGTGCTCGGCAACCTGGCCATCACCACCCACGGCGCCTGCATCGTGATCCCGGCTCCGGTCTTCGACCCGAGGGCGACGCTGAAGGCCGCCCAGGACGAGCGGTGCACGTCGCTGTACGGCGTCCCCACGATGTTCATCGCCGAGCTGGCGCTGCCGGACTTCGGCGACTACGACCTGTCGACGCTGCGTACGGGCATCATGGCCGGCTCGCCGTGCCCGGTGGAGGTCATGAAGCGGGTCGTCTCCGAGATGCATATGCGGGAGGTGACGATCTGTTACGGCATGACCGAGACGTCGCCGGTGTCGGCGCAGACGCGTTACGACGAGGAGCTGGACCGCCGTGTGTCGACGGTCGGGCGCGTGCACCCGTACATCGAGGTCAAGATCGTCGATCCGGGCACCGGGCTGAACGTCCCGCGCGGCGAGCCGGGCGAGCTCTGCACCCGCGGCTACTCGGTCATGCTCGGCTACTGGGACGAGCCGGAGCGTACGGCCGAGGTCATCGACGCGGCCCGCTGGATGCACACCGGCGACCTCGCGACCATGGACGAGGCCGGCTACGTCAACATCGTCGGCCGCATCAAGGACATGGTGATCCGCGGCGGGGAGAACCTCTACCCGCGCGAGATCGAGGAGTTCCTCTACGGCCACCCCGACATCGAGGACGTGCAGATAATCGGGGTCCCGGACGCGAAGTACGGCGAGGAGCTGTGCGCCTGGGTGCGCCTGCGTCCGGGTGCGGCGCTGACCGAGGAGGACGTACGGGAGTACTGCCGCGGAAGGCTCGCGCACTTCAAGATCCCGAGGTACGTCCGGTTCACCGACGAGTTCCCGATGACGGTCACCGGCAAGATCCAGAAGTACAAGATGCGCGACACGTCGATCAAGGAGCTCGACCTGGAGGACGCCGCGGAGACGGCCTGACTCAGCGGATCCGGCCGAGGAGCCCGGAGACGATCCGGCCGGCGATGAGGTACGCGACGGCGGCGATCCCGTAGTCGGCGAGGACACGGACCCGCTCGTCCTTGGGGACGAACATGTCACGGAAACGCCACGCGAACCAGTCGGCCCAGTCGTTGATGGTCCGCACGATCGAGTTGGCCTGATTCGCCTTGAACACAACGAACGCGATGTGCAATGCGAGCAGGACGCAAATGATCGTGGCGGCGACGCGTACGGCGGTGGCGGCGGCCTCGGAGACCCGTGCCACGCCCGCTCGCGGGCGGGCGCGCCGCCGAGTGCGCGTGGCGGAGGGGCCGCCGGACTCCTGGTCCGGCGCTGCAACGGCACTATCCGACTTTTTCTGCCATTTCGACATTTGCATTTCCTACGTGTCGACCACTCGGGGGAGCGATCCTTCGGCGGAGCGGTTTGAGGATTCGCCACGGGGTATATCCGCAACGCGTTGACCGTCGTTTCGGACTCGCTTAAATGTGAGTTCTGCCGGTGACGAAATCCATAGATCCAGATTTCGCGCAGACTCCGCGCCCTCCCACTCGGATCCCGTCGCATCGCCACTGCCGGGAGGGCGCGGGCACGCGTTTCCACGGACGTACGTACCCTGGAGCGCGTGATCGCCGTCGGATTCGATCTGGACATGACTCTCGCCGATACCCGTGAGGGTATCGCCGCCGCCTTCGACCGGCTATCGGCCGAGACCGGCGTCTTCATCGACTCCGCCGCCGTCGTCGCCCGTCTCGGGCCCCCGCTGGAGATCGAGCTCGCCAACTGGTTCCCGGCCGAGGACATCGACGCGATGGCCGTGCGTTACCGGGCGTTCTACGCAGAGGTCGTCGTGCCCGCGACCGTCGCGATGCCAGGCGCCGCCGACGCCGTCGAGTCCGTACGCCGCGCGGGCGGGCGCGTCATCGTGGTCACCGCCAAGGCCCAGACCGGCGCCGAGGCGACCGTGCGAGCCCTCGGCCTGAAGGTCGACCACGTGGTCGGCTCGCTGTACGCCGCGGCCAAGGGCGATGCGCTCAAGGCTCACGGCGCCACCGTGTACACGGGCGACCACATCGCCGACATCGACGCCGCGCGTGCGGCCGGAGCCCGGAGCGTCGCTGTCGCGACCGGTCCCTATGACGCCGAGGCGCTTCTGGCGTACGGAGCCGATATCGTGTTGCCCGATTTGAGGGTTTTCCCGGAGACTTTGACCGAACTGATCGACCCAGGCCCCACTCCGAGGCAATAGCCTTGATATCGCCTGTCCGGACAAGAGCTAGCAACGAGGTCACCTGTGCCCAGTGGCAAGGTCAAGTGGTACAACGCCGACAAAGGTTTCGGCTTTCTCACCCGCGACGACGGCGGTGAGGTCTTCGTGCATTCCTCGGCGCTGCCGGCCGGGGTGTCGCTGAAGCCAGGGCAGCGTGTGGAGTTCGGCGTCGTCGAGGGCCGCAAGGGTCAGCAGGCGCTGAGCGTACGGGCGCTGGAAGCCCCGCCGTCGATCGTCAAGGCCAAGCGCAAGACGCCCGACGAGATGGTCGTCATCGTCGAGGACCTCATCAAGCTGCTCGACGGCATCTCCAACACCTACCGCCGGGGCAAGCACCCGGAGGGCAAGATCGGGCAGAAGATCGGCGAGGTGCTGCGCGCGGTCGCGGACGACATCGACTCCCAGTAAGCCGCCTCAGGCGGTGTCGGGGACACGCGCCTCGGTCTCCGTACGGGCCCCGCGCCGCGCCAGGCGGCGGGCGGCCCGGCGGAGGAGCAGCGTGATCCACGATGCCGCCAGGGTCGCCGCCACGATCGCCAGCCCGATGTGCCCGTTGGAGGCGACGATCGACATCCCGAGACCGACGAGCCCGCCGATCACCCAGACCAGCTGGTGGATCGTCTCGGAGACCGCGAACGTCGACGACCGCACCTCCTCGCCGATCTCACGCTGGACGATCGCGTCGAGGCTGAGCTTGCCCAGCGACTGGCCGAGCGCGCCGACGAAGGCGACCGCCAGCGCGGCCACGAGCCCGAAGAACAACGCGCACACCGCCGCCATCAGCGTCGTGAACGCGAGCGTCCCGAACACGATGGCCAGCGGGGCGCGCGACTTGACCATCGCGCCGAGCGCTGTGCCGACGAGACCGCCGATGCCGGCCGACGCCGCGAGCAGGACGAGCGCGACGTTCGGCGAGACGGGGTGGATGAACGACTTCGTCCGCAGCAGGAACGCCAGGTACAGGATGAGGAACCCGGAGAACGCGCGGAGCGCGGCGTTCGCCCGCATCGCCTCGCCGACGACCGGGCCGACGCGTACGAGGGTGCGCCAGCGGCGTTCATCTTTCTCGGTTTTCCCGGCGGGTTCCGAGCCCGGCTCCGGAGCGGTCTCCGGCGTGTCCACGTGCGACGGCAGCCGTATCCCGAGGAACGCGCCCAGGATGAACACCACCGTGGCGATCCGCAGCACCCAGCCCGCGTTGAGGACCGCGACCAGGCCCGCGCCGACCGGCGCCGCGATCGAGGCCGCGACCAGCCCGACGAACGACGCGCGAGCGTTCGCCGTGACCAGGGCGAGGCCCTCCGGCAGCACGCGCGGCGTCACCGCGCTCCGCGAGACCCCGAAGGCCTTCGACAGCACCAGCGCGCCGAACGCCGCCGGCATCAGGGTCAGCGGATCCTTGTTGAGCACCGCGCCGGCCATGCCCCAGCACAGCAGCCCGCGCGCGAGCATCGTGCCCGCGATGGCGATGCGGCGCGCGTGACGCATGTGGTCGAGCGCCGGGCCGATCAGCGGGGCGACGAGGGCGAACGGTGCCATCGTGACCAGGAGATAGAGCGCGACCTGGCCCTGAGCCTGCTTGACGTCGAGGTTGAAGAACATCGTGCCGGCGAGCGCCACCGCGATCAGCGCGTCACCCGCGCTGTTCACCGCGCCGAGCTCGATGAGGTTGCCGAGACCCGTGCGTCCCGCACCGCCGGCATGGGTGGCCTTACGCGTTACGCGACCGAGACTTCCGGCCGCCGTACGCGTCGCTCGCCCGGTCGCGTCCGTCCAAGACCGCAAACTCATGGGGTAAGTATTCCACTCTCCGGGGTGACCTTGGGGAATCCGAGAATCACCTGTCTGACCTGCTGTTTCGTCGTTTGTTGTCGTTGGCTTCCGTTGGTAAGAAGTGGTCGTTGTGTGCCCTGTCTGTGCCCTGTAGGCACATCAAGGAAGCCAGCCGCCTCGGGATCGACTCCGTCCATCATGTGCCGCTTCGCGCACGCATTGGGGTGGGTGATCCTCACCGCGCTCATCCGCGCATCCGTGTTCGCCGGCCTGCTCGACCTCTTCACCGAGCACCGGACGAACATCTACAAGCTCGACGATCCGGTTGACGCCGGTGGTCGGCACTCGTTCCCTGTGTCCGCCGCCGACGAGCCCCGAAGGGAAGACGCCGCTTCCCTCTGAATGAAAGCGGCCCTGGGGGTGGCGATCTCACCGCCCGCCCAGACCGTGATCCGAACCCCTAACAAGAGAGGTCCGCACGCGATGCAAGTCCGCATCGAACGCTCGGCCCGGCCGTAGGCCGCGAGCGGCCCGTTCAAAATCAATAGGTCGGCCCCGGGCGCGGTGATCTCACCCACCGGCCGGGGGCCTAGATCAGGAAGAGACCCTGACCCGTGCACAACCCTATGCGTTCTAGGCGCGCGTACGAACGCGCCGTGCGGCGCTCGCAACTGCCCGCACTGACCCGCCACGCGCTCATCACGCTGGCCTCGCACATCGACGAGGCGACCGGCGTCATTTCCGACGGGAGTTCGCCGAGTTTCGCGACGTTGATCGCCGAGACGGGCATGTCCCGGTCGACGCTCGCCGTGCACTTGACGCGCGCGGTGGCCGCCGGGTGGCTGCACCGTGAAAGCCCGAGCAAGGCTGACGCGCTACGGCACCACGCACGCACGCGGTACACCCTCACCGTGCCCGCGGGCGTCGACCTGGCCGACGACACCGCGGCGGCGGGCGGGCCGCGATCGGTTCAGGCGCCGGACACCGCCGGTCCGGTAGACGGACCGCGACCGGTTCGGCAGCCGGACACCACCGGTGCGACGGCCGGACCGGTGGATGCGCCGCGTCCGGTGCGGGTCGCGGACCGGTTCGGTTCGGGAGGCGAACACAGGGTTGATGGATCGGTTGATAGATCTGATCACGATCTTCTGACCGCGATCCAGCACACGATCCGGGAGACGACCGGCCGGCGCGTCAGTCGCGAGTGGGCGGCCTTGGTGCGCCGGGACATCCTGGGTGCGCGCCTGGATGTGCGTGCGCCTGCCGCGTACGTCGCGGCGGCGATCCGGCGCGACCCGGCCCGGTTCCTTCCGACGGTGCCCGAGCCGCACGGGGCGCTCCCGGTGCAGCGTCTGGCGCCGTTGGGTGAGCGGGACAACCCGGCGAACGCTGCGGGTCTCGCCCTGGCGCGCAAGGCTCTCGCAGGGGCGGGTGCCCGATGAACATCGATCCTCGCCCCGTGATCACCTTCGTCGATGTGCACCCGGTGCCCGCTGCCGGGGCCGTCATCCTCGCCTTGGTCGCCTCCTTCCTCGCCTGGCACATCCTCCGCGCCGGCGCGCGGGCCACCCGCGGTGCCCTGCGCGACCACCGGCCCGAGGACGTGCTGACCCTCGTCGCCGCGGTCATCGCGACGACCGTGCAGGCGATGGGCATGTGGCGGTTCTTCGACGTCACCCTCCACGTCGACGGCCCGCTGCGAGCGCTGCTGGCCGCGTTCATCGAGGTCGCGATGTTCGTCGAGGCACTGCGCGCCCGACGCAATGTCGTGGAGAGCGAGGACCACACAGCGGGCATCGACGGCGCCGCGGTCTGGGCGCTGGCCGGCTTGTCGGCGGTGCTGTCCTCGCTCGACGCCAGATCGTTCGCCGAGGCCGTGTTCCGGCTCGTCGTGCCGACCGTGGCCGCGTGGCTGTGGGAGCGCCTCATGGCCGCCGAGCGGCGCCGTGCGAAGGCCCGCCGCCGGATCAACTGGCGGCTCACGCCGGAACGCGTACTCGTGTGGTTGGGCCTGGCCGAGGCCGCCGACCGCACGGCGGGCGAGGTGGACGCGCACCGGAAGCTCACGCGTGTCGCGCGGGCCGCTTACCGGGTCCGCAGGCTGACCGCCGCCGGAGCACGCGACTGGCGGATCAACCGCGCCGGGCGCCGGCTGGACGCGGCCATGCGCGCCGCCGTCGAGCACGCAGGCCTGGCAGTCGAGCAGGAACGGCAGGAAGCGCTCATGGCCCTGCTCGGCGCGCTCTACAACGCGCAGGCGCTCGCCGAGATCACCCCTGCCGCGCCGTGGGGTACGGCGGGTACGCGCGTACCCGCGCTGTACCGGGTGCCGAACCTCGAACTCCGCCGGGCCGCGGCCGAGCTGTTTGGTGCCAAGTACACGGACGACGATTCATCCGGGGACACTCCCGCAAAACTGGCCGCGTGGCTCAGCGACGCGGGCGTACCTGGCGTACCTCTGGATCTGGATCCGCACCAGGTACAGACTTTCGGCGAGATCGCCGACGAGGCCCGCCGCGGCAAGGTCCCCGGCATCCGCCCCATCAAGCGGCGGCTCAAGGTCGGTCAGCCGAAGGCACGGGAAGTACAGGCGTACCTGAAGACGCT
>CAVTOG010000007.1:0-252134 GCA_963736325.1 uncultured Actinomycetota bacterium
ATCTGCTGCTTCCGTCATGAGTTGGCGGATTGCATAGTGGGTTAGTAGCAGGCCCCAGAGTTCCTGCTCTGCCATTTCCGGAAGGTTTCCTACTTAAGATCGCCGCTGAGCCTTTCTGGTGGGTCTTCATCTCGTCGATGGCCAATTCTATTTCCCAGCGCTCATGATAGGCCGCCGCCAGTTCGATCGCTGGCGCCTCCTCGGGATCGAGGATCGTGGTTACCAGGGTGAATAGCTCGGCCTCGTCTCCGCGGCCGGCTACCTCGTATTCAAATACTCGCACATAGAGGCCAGGCAGATCGGTGATCTTGATTGCGCCGCTGCGGAATTTCTTCTACGCTTTGACTCTGGCCCGGCGCTGCGGTGAGTAGGAGAGATAGGACCCATCGGGAAGCCACTTCAGCACCGGGAAGCCCGACGTCCATCTTCGCCCTGAACAGAGCGTCGGCTCCTGCGTCCTTGATCTGCTGGAGATGTTCGTTACTGTACATACCCTTATCCGCGATGATCAGCATGTCATCGCCGATGACATCGGGCAGAAAGAAGCTTAGTGGCCAGCACCGTTTCTGTGTCTTTCTGTGCGCCGATCTCTGCACCTACAACCGCATGTGTGCCACATTCGGCGAGTCCGACCACAAGCGCTTTTGGGAACACGCCCTTCTCATTCTTCTCTTTCCAGAGAACCCAAATCGCTCACCATTTTCTGGACTGTCGAAGACCTCCACATCGAATCCGTCGATAGCCATCAATCGCCATCTTCGCAGCCAGGCGCCTTGAGTGGAACGCTGAGCGCACGGAACCGCGACACGCTCGAAAAGGTTACGCATCACTTCAGCGCCCAGGCGCTGGCGGGCCTGCGTCAGCGCACCAGATGTCGGGACCACCCAGTCGGCCCGCCAAATACGCGACCAGCGCAGTCCCTGAACGAGCTTGCGCATGACTTCCAAGGAGGATCTCCCCGTGGAACAAAGAAAGAGCCATGACGAAGTAGACGACCACCCGGGCCGGGAGCTTACGAAGCCGCTTCTCCGCCCGCCAGATGCCAGAACAACCTCATCCACCAGTTCCCGCGGAACCAGCCGAGTCAGGACACCCACTCCGATTCGTTCCACCAAGACAGAACCATAAGTGGAACCACTGCCATCGAGATCGCTCATGAACTAAAAATAGGCAGCATCTCGACGAGTATCCGCCAACACCATCAAATTGGCATGATTCACAAGCTCATCTGTGGATATGTGGATACCGAAAAGAGATAGGCTTAACGAAGTGGCATTGGGTCCGGAGGTGTCCGTGTCGGTGCGGCTCATAGACCGCACACGAGATGCCGCCGGACCTCATCGTACGTTCGTGGACTGCGGCTGATCTCGCGTGCATGAGACCACCTCTGAGACCAAGCAACTACAGCGGCCCACAGAGCCGTGGTGCTGACGACCGGGAGTCTGCAGCACTGCTGCTCATTGGTCGCGCCCCTTGTGGGTCTTCGTGGGCTTGCCGGACGGGGTCGTACAGGGCGCCTCGCCGGTCGCGCCACAGCGCGGGCACGCGGCGGATGCCGTGGCCGGCTCTGAGGCCGGTTCCGCAGCCGATTCGGTGGCCGGCTCCTGTCGTTCGGTGGCCGGCTCCGTTTCGTGGCCGGTTCCGTGGCCGACTCCGTGATCGGTTCGGTGGCCGGCTCTGTGGCCGGTTCCGTGGCCGACTCCGTGGCCGGTTCGGGCTCTGGCGTCTGGTGGGCCGTGGACACCGCGGGCCTCTTGTCAACGCGGTTCTGCTCGTGCCTTGCGCCGTCGCACTGCGCCGGGGCGGGGTCGGCCGCTCCGTCGAGCGGGTAGCCGCGTCCCGTTTTCTGTCGGATGTACGCCTTGACGCGGTCGATGATCTTCACGGTTGGGGGCTCCTAGCGTCGGGTACCGCGCCGTGCGGGCAGGCTGGACACGGTCTCTCGGATCGCGTCGGTGCGCTCGGCGTCGGCCTGGTCACGCTCCTCGAAGGTCATCAAATCGTAGGGCAGGCCGCGGCAATACTCGCCCATGAGGAGCCGCTCGTCGGTGTCGTCGTGCTGACACGGGAGGAGTCCGTACCGCTCACCGGGTCTACTCACGACAAAGGCCCCCACCGATACGTGGCGGATTAGAGGGGGCGTCGCAATATCCCTGACCAGGGAGTGCCGTGACTTCCGACGTGACAAGGTCGGCCACAACGTGGCACGGCTCACCGACGCGCCCATGGCCGACGAGCACGAGATCGAGCCGTTCACGCGTGAGGAAGCGCGCCGCATCCTCGATGCGGCCAAGGGACATCGCAACGCCGCACGCTGGTCCGTCGCCCTCGTCCTCGGCATCCGCCATGGCGAGCGCTCGGCCTCCGCTGGTCAATCGAGCAAGGCGTCCGCGTCGTCCAAGAGATCCTGGGCCACGCACGCGTCACGACGACGGAGCGATACACCCACGTCGCCTCCCCCTGGTCCGCGACGTGAGTGCCCTCATCCGCTCAGCGCTCTGAGAAACGAATGAAACCAGGAATGCGGCCACAAAAAATCAAACACCCTCTCCAGTGATCGAGTCACCGGAGAGGGTGCAGGTCGTGCGGAGGCTCGGGGATTTGAACCCCGGATGGACGAGTAGAAAGTTGAAAAAGAAGAAAAAGAGAAGATAAAAAAGAGAAAAGAAAAAAGAAAAAAGAAAAAAGAAAGAAAGAAGTAAAAAAAAAAAAAAAAAGAGAGATAAAAATAGATGGAGAGAAAGAGAGAAATAAAGATAAATGAAATAAGGTTAGTTAGAGGAAATGTTATTATTTTGTGAGTTAAGTTCAGTAGCTAATGATGTAAGATGATTGTGAAAGTGAAGGTAAAGAGATAGTGAGAGAGAGAGTGGTGATATAAAAGGGAATAAGAGGAGAAAATGAGAGAAGATGAAAGAGATAGAGTGGTAGATAGGTAGAAGAGATGGGATTGGTGAGAAAAGATGATAGAAAGATAATGATAGAGGTGTTATGAGAGAGTGAAATAGAAGATATAGAAGAGAGATAGAGAGATAATAGTTATGAGAGGATAGAGGAAATGTAATGTAGGAGAGAAAGTGATGAAGATGAGATGAAGGTTGGAGTAGAGAGATAGAAGAGAAAGAAGAGGGGATATGAAAAAGAGTTGGAAGTGAAGATAGAGAGATAAATATGAGAAGATATGAAGGAGAGTGAGGAGAAAGAGAAAGATTATGAAGAGAGATAGAGATGATGATAGAGAAGATAGAGAAGATGAGAGATGAGATGAATGAGAAGATAAAGAAAGATGATGAGATGATGATAGAGAAGATAGAGAAAGGTTAAATGAGATGAGTTACCGAATGAGTTAGAATAAATGATAGGAGATATGAAAGATGAAATAAGATTAGTAAGAGATGAGATAGATGAGAAGAGAGATAGATGAGATAAGAGATAGAATGATATAATGAAAAGAGATAGATATAAGAGTTATGATAGAGAAAGAGAGAAGAAGATTAATAGTGAAGAGAAAGAGAGAGAAGAGTAAAGAGAAAGCGAAAAGGAGAGAAGTAAAGGGATGATATGTTAGGTGAGATAGAAGAGAGTGTTATAAGAGAGAGAGAGAGAAAGATAAGATGAAAAGTTGTTGTGAAAGATTAAAGGAGAGAGTATAGAGATGATGAAGAGAGAGAAGAGAGAGAGAAAGTTATAGATGAGAGAGAGAATATAAAGAGATAGGAGAGGTGAGATAAGAGATGAGAAAGAGAGAGAAGAGATAAGAGATAGAAGAGATGAAGATAGATGATAAAAGGTAGATGATTGATAGAGATGATGAAGATTATGAAAGAATGAGATAATAGAAAGAAGAAAAGAGATAGAGAAATAAATGCTAGTAGATAAGAGAGATAAGAGAAAAAGAAAGAGATGTAGTAAGAAGAGAGAAGAGAGAATTGATAGGAAATAGAAAATATTAAAGTAGATGTAAAGAAAAATAGATGAAAGAGATGAGTTAATAAATGAGATGAAGAGATGAAAACAGAGAGATGAGAGATGATATGATAACGATGATGATGATAGAGATAAGAGATGATAGATGAGCTGTGAGATAAAGACATGAGATGCTATGAAGATAAAGAGTTAGAGATAGAAGATGAAAGAAATGATGAGATGAAAAAAGAGAATAGCTGAGAGAAAGGAAATAGAGGAGAGAGAGATAGAGAAGATATATGAGCTGAGAAAGAAAAGAGAAAATATGAGAGAGTGTTGCATAAGTGAAAGAAAGATGAGATAGAGACACGAAGAAAAGTTGAGATGAGAGGATATGAGAGAAAGATGATGAGATAGAGAGATAGAAAGATGAGGAGAGCAAAAAGATGTAAAAAAGAGAGAGATATGAAAGAGAATATAAAAACTGAAGATGAGCAAGAAGAAGAAAGAGTAAGAGATAGAACTAAGATGTAAGAGAAAAGTGAAAAGATAGATAGATATAAGAAAAGCAAGCGCGAAAGAAAAGATGATGAAAGAAGATAGATACGAAGTTGCTAGAACAGCACGCACATTGACAAAAAGATGAAGAGAAAGATTGCAGATAACTATGAGATGATGATGAGAAATGAGAGCAAGATGCAAATATACTAGTAAGAGATGAAAGACTAGATGAGTAACAGAGTCCAGAGATGAGATATGAATAATACAATCTAGCGAACAAGACGCATTGAAAGAAGCAGACACGAGAGCGCAGCGCGCGATAAACAACTATAGATGAATATAGAATGAGATATAGCGAATAAACAAGCGCTAGCAAGAGAGAATAAAGAGATATGCATCTATGAAGCTGAGCAAAAGCGAAACAGAGCGCGATGAAAAGTGATAAACTGGAGAGACGAGAAGGAGACAACACTGAAAGCAGCTACGAATGCTAGCGCGAGATGCTATTACAGTATCATGAAAGACTAGCAAGTGGTGATGTTAAGTGAGATAAGATAAGAACGAGACGATGCGATGAAGAGACAGAGAGAGACATGAGAAGAGAACGAAGATAGGAAGCACACATGGCGAGTGATCTGTGACAGCGATGAGATAGATATGACGAAACGATGAAAAAGCGAGTGTGACTATGAGATGTGACACAGACACAGATTGCAGCCACACTACCTCACGAAGTACTACGATGACACAGCAAGCGACAAGATTAGACGCGCAACGAGAGAAAGATGAGATATGAGATGAGACACTAGATACAGATAGATAGAAGCATTACGATGAAGAGCTGTCACTCGTGTCTACTCGTAAAAAATCGCACAACAGAGAAGCACAACGACGAGATATGAGAAAGAAAGCAGCACAGATAGACAGATAGAGTAGCGATACGACCATCAAAGAAGATGCTGTAAAAGATGACTCAGCATGACAGTAAGATTGGCATAGATAACACGATAAGGAGAGATGTGAGATAGAAGTACGAAGAGATAACTCACGAGAATCTCAGCTGAACAGATGACCAGCATGACGACAACATGACACGCGACAGCGAGAACACAGACAGAGAGACACATCTGCAAAGATAACCTAAAAGCACAGATAGATCAACAGATGACTCAGCCAGACGATAAGAGCTGGCCACATTGAGAAAGACACAGTGAGACTGTGAGACAAACGCGTATCGAACGGCAGACCTAGACCCCTCCAACAAAACCATAGCTTCGGTGACTACAGCACAGCGGCAAGACCTGGCCACGCGGCGAGGACGACCCGCTCGGCTTGGAACGAGGCCCCGACAGATCGGCAACCGCTCAACGCGGATCTGCTCACGCTGACGACGCTCGGTGACCTACAGCACAGCGGCAAGACCTGGCCACGCAGGCGGCGACGACACGGCTCGGCTGTGAGACGAAGCACCCAACGACAAATCGGCAACTACTCACCGGCCCAGAGACTACGTTGACTCGGAGGTGGCCACAGCCCGACGGCAAAACTAGGCCACCGCAGGCGGTGGCGAGGGCACAACTCGGCTGTGGGACGTAGCCACCCAACGGCAAATCGGCCAACCCATCACCGACCATACCGGACGATCAGCTCAGTGGCCTACAGCCAGACAGCAGACCTGGCCACCGCCGATGGCGACACCAAGAAGACCTTGGAAACCGGCAGCACGGTATGGCTACGGGATGTGGCTAGTCACCGGCAGATCGGCCGCTCCCTAACCAGCCAGCGAAGCAGATCACCTCGGTAGTCTACAGCTCTCTAGATGGCAAAACTCTGGCCACCGTCGGCAACGACGGCGCGGCTCGGCTGTGGGACGTGGCCACCCAACGGCAGATCGGCCAACCCATTAGCAGCGATGCCGTCCGCGTCTCCTCGGTGGCCTACAGCGCTGACGGCAAAACCCTACACCGCCCGGCGACGACACCGGCGCGGTATGGCTGTGGGACGTAGCCACCCAACGGCAAATCGGCCAACCCAACACCAGCCATACCGGCCGATCAACTCGGTGGCCTACAGCCCTGCCGGAAAACCTAGGCCACCGCCGACGACGGCGCGGCACGGCTGTGGGACGTGGACTACGTTGCTGATCCCTAGGCCCGACTGTGCACGCAGCTAGGGCGCGCCCTAACGCCTGCCGAATGGGCGAGGATCGTGCCGGCTGGCCCGGAATATCGGAAGGTCTGTCCGTAAAGAACCCCGGCCCATCATAGAAGCCCGCACCAAACATGAGCCCACCACAGGCGAGTGATCAAGGGACCGGACATTGGCACGCCTCCAGATGTTGGATCGTGCTGGGCCTGTGACGATCCTGTCCCAGGCGAAGTCGCTCCATACGACAAGACACCGATCTTGAGGGGCAAGGACCATCTCTTGGTCACCGGCAGCGCCGCAGCAGAGGAGCCGCTCGTCGGTGTCGTCGTGCTGACACGGGAGGAGTCCGCCCCGCTCACCGGGTCTACTCACGACAAAGGCCCCCACCGATACGTGGCGGATTAGAGGGGGCGTCGCAATATCCCTGACCAGGGAGTGCCGTGACTTCCGACGTGACAAGGTCGGCCACAACGTGGCACGGCTCACCGACGCGCCTATGGCCGACGAGCACGAGATCGAGCCGTTCACGCGTGAGGAAGCGCGCCGCATCCTCGATGCGGCCAAGGGACATCGCAACGCCGCACGCTGGTCCGTCGCCCTCGTCCTCGGCATCCGCCATGGCGAGCGCTCGGCCTCCGCTGGTCAATCGAGCAAGGCGTCCACATCCTCGTCGTCCAGGAATCCTGGGCCACGCACGCGCCACGACGACGGAGCGGTACATGCACGTCGCCTCACCACATGTCCGCGACGCGAGCGCCCTGATCAGCTCCGGCCGCTGGGCGACCGAATGAGACCAGGAATGCGGCCACAAGATCAAAACACCCTCTCCAGTGAGGGACTCACTGGAGAGGGTGCAGGTCGTGCGGAGGCTCGGGGATTTGAACCCCGGATGGACGAGTAGCCCAAACCGCATTAGCAGTGCGGCGCCATAGACCGGACTAGGCGAAGCCTCCTGGTAGCCCGTAGGCCGGACAGCAGGGTACCGGGCAACCTGCCCATCCGGCAAAGTGGCTAACCCGGTTCTGTCTCATCCAGTGCAAGAAGGGCCTTACCTCCAGTGATGCGGAACCTCTAGGGCCCCGTAGACGTCGATCATGGCGAGCCCTGGGTTCCGACGGGGGGATCAGGGCCCGTTTGAGGAGGTGGGCATGGGGGTTGCAGGAGAGGCTTGGGAGCGGTTGTCGGTCGGTGATCGTGTTCGTGCGGTTCTCGAGGTCATCACCGATGGGGTCACGGCCACGGCCGATGACGTGCGTGGACTCGACGAGAAGGCCGTTCGCGAGGTCACCGAGGACCAAGTGGCGCCGGTTGCTGAGGCTTACCGGTGTTTCTTGATGGCCGCCGGCGGTGGGGCGGGGCGGTTTCTGCAAGGTAGTGACGTCTTCTACCCTCATGTGCTCGGGCTCTGGAATTCGGCTCGAGAACTGCTTGAGGATAACGGGTCGGAGTTCCGGCTCCTGGAGACCGACCGCGTCATCCTCATGCACCAGGGCTACCAGTTCGACTTTCTCAGGGGCGATGAACGCGACCCTGAGGTCTGGTCGTACTGCGAGATCGACAACCCGGGCAACGCGCCCAGGCACAGCCATGACCACTTCACCGACTGGCTGAAAACGCACGCGTTGGAGCAGACGGCTGCCTGGGCGCGGTTGTTGCCCGGTTAGAGCTCCTCGACCGTGAGTTCGCCGTCCGCGTACATCTGGCGCAGCGTCTTCTTCGAGAATTTTCCGACCGACGTCTTCGGCACGGCGGAGATGAACGCCCATCGTTCGGGCAGTTGCCACTTGGGCACCAGCTCGCCCAAGTACTCCCGCAACGACGACGCCGACACCTCGGCGCCCTCACGCAGCACCACGGACGCCAGGGGGCGTTCCTGCCACCTAGGGTCCGGCACGCCCACCACGGCCGCCTCGACCACGTCAGGGTGGCCCATGAGGTGGTTCTCGAGCTCGACCGAGGAGATCCACTCGCCGCCGGACTTGATGACGTCCTTGGCCCGGTCCGTCAGCGACAGGTAGCCGTCCGGCGAGATCATGCCGACGTCTCCCGTACGAAGCCAGGAGCCGTTGAACTTCGACGGGTCCTCGTCCTTGTAGTACGAGGCCGTGATCCACGCTCCCCGGATCTCGATCTCCCCCACCGACGACCCGTCCGACGGCAGGACCTTGTCGCCGTCGCCCACGATCCGTGCCTCCAGGCCGCACATGACGCGTCCCTGGCTCGATCGGTAACGCCACGGGTCGGACGCTCCCGGCGGCGGGTGTGCCACGGAGGCCAGCGGGGACGTCTCGGTCATTCCCCACGCCTGCACGATCTGTACGCCTAGCGCCTCGAAGGAGCGGATCAACGACTCCGGTACGGCCGACCCGCCGCAGGGCACCAGGCGCAGTGACCGTAGGTCCGAGCCGTTGGCCTCCGCGTAGCGGAGCACGTCGCTCCAGATCGTCGGCACCGCTCCGGAGATCGTGGGGCGTTCCGTCTCGATGAGGCGTACCAGCGGCTCGGCCTGGAGGAAGCGGGACGGCATCAGCAGCGACGAGCCTGCCATCAACGCCGCGTAACACAGGCCCCACGCGTTGGCGTGGAACATCGGCACGACCGGGAGCACGCTGTCCGCGGCGGACAGGGCGAAGGCGTTTCCGGTGCAGGCGGCCATCGAGTGCAGGTACGCCGACCGGTGGGAGTACACGACGCCCTTCGGGTTGCCGGTCGTTCCGCTCGTGTAGCACATGGCGGCGGCCTGGCGCTCGTCCACGGAAGGCCAGTCGAAGGTGTCCGAGGACGCGGCCAGCAGCGACTCGTACGCGTGCAGCGTCTTGCCCGAGGGCTCCAGCGGGGCGAGGTCCGCGTCGCCGATCACGATGACGTGCCGGACGGTCTTCATCTGGGGGAGCACGGTGGAGAGCAGCGGCACCAGAGTGGAGTCGACGATGACGATCTCGTCTTCGGCGTGCTCGGCGATGTAGACGAGCTGGTCGGCGGCGAGCCGGATGTTGAGCGTGTGCAGCACGGCGCCCATCGACGGCACCGCCAGGTACGCCTCCAGGTGCTCGGTGGTGTTCCACTGGAACGTCGCGACGCGCTGGTCTCCGGTGATGCCCAGGCCTCGCAGGGCGTTCGCGAGGCGCGCGGCGCGCCGGCCGAGTTCGGCGTACGAGGTGCGCCGTACGCCGTCGCCGGTGAAGGTGGCGACCTCGGTGTCCCCGAACACTTCCGCGGCGTACCGCATGATCGAGGAAATGGTCAGGGGATAGTCCTGCATCGTGCTGAGCAAAGCGGCCTCCACGCTCTGAGGTATGCAACGGATTCTTGCTTGGAGGCCGTGCGTTGTCAGTAGCCGAGATGGGCGAATTCTCCGCCCGCTTCTTCTCGCAGGCGCGCCATGGCCCGGGAGACGGTGCTCTTGACCGTTCCGACGCTCACGCCGAGGGTCTCGGCGATCTCGGTCTCGGAGAGGTCCTCGTAGTAGCGGAGGACGACCGCGGCGCGCTGGCGGGCGGGCAGCCGGCAGAGGAGGCGTTCGAGCGAGTCGTGGAGTTCGCTGCGCCGTGAGTGGTCGGCGACCGGCAGGTCGGGCAGTTCGTCGGTCGGGTACTCGTCGAGACGGCGCCGCCGCCACCAAGAGATGTTGATGTTCACCATGACGCGGCGTACGTAGCCGTCGAGGGCTCCGTGGTCGTTGATGCGTTCCCAGGAGAGGTACGTCTTGGCCAGCGCCGACTGAAGAAGGTCCTCGGCGTCGGCGGGGTTGAGGAACATCGCGGCACGCAGAAGGGTCGGCCGTCGCGCGGCGACGAAGTCATGGAACTCGTCGTGCGATGGTGCGCCCACGTGACCGCCAGGGAGTTTCCGGTGCCGACAGGGCCGACGATCGCACGAAGATCGTAATTAAGGATCAAGTCGAATCTCATATTTCGGCCAACCAAGCCGGGCGATCGCGAAAAAATGTCATGTATACCCGATCGGCATCTTTGGCCGATTTGGACAAAGGAGTCGACAGAAGGAGAGCTCGGGGTAAGTCTTGACATGCGGTCTAACTCGCCGCCGTGGCCAGCGTGATCGTAGAAATCCGGAGCCCCTGATGCCGTCACCCCGCGACACAGTCCTGCGCCGACGCCGACTACGTGAGGCGGTGTGCGCCGACCGCCCTGCCGACCAGCACAACCTCGACTCCAGACCCCTGAACGCCATCGAGGGCACCGTCCTCGACGCCAGCCCGCATCTCCTGATCCTGAGCGTGCGAAACCAGGAGATACGCCTCCCGATCTCGGCCAAGGCCACCGTCTGGTACGCCGGCAAGGCCGACCTCGCGGCATTGCGCCCGGGGCGCAACGTCATCATCCGCCCGACCGGAAACGGCGGCGCGGTCGCCGACCGGATATGGGTGGACATCACCCGGGTGACCGGGGTCATCACCGACCGCCGGGGCGGTGAGATCGAGGTCGACACCGGCCCGCACCGCGAGCCGGTGACGGTCGTCATCCCGGCCAAGGCGATGTCGCGCGTCCAGGTGCGTCACCCCAGGCTGGAGGCGGGCTCGATGATCGACGTCATCGGCGTACGCGCCGACGGCCGCATCGAAGGGTTATTCCCCGCGACGAACTCCCCCCAGCCGGCCTCGCACGCCGACCATCCACCACCGGTCCACAGATCAGGCGCGGTGCCGCGCAACCTCCGCGGCACCGCGACCTGGTACGACCACCCGGGTGGCGCGTACGGCGCCGCCTATCCGGCGCTCGACTCCGAGGGCGACGCGGGCGGCTGCGGCACGGGTCCGGCGACGCGGCTGCCCTACCTGTCCATGGCGAGTGAGCTGCACATACGCAATGACTGCTCGGGCCGTGGCGCGCAGATCCCCGTGATCGAGTGCGGCTGTCTCGCGGCGCGCTTCTCCGACCGGTGCGTACGCTGCGGCACGTCTCCTCGCGGCAGGATCGTCGAGCTCACCAGGACCGCCTTCGTCGACCTCGGCGGCGACCTCGATGCCGGTTGTTTCAACGTCACAGCACGGGTGGGCCAGTGATGATCGACATACTGCGCGGGACGCAGATCCCTTTCCTGGCGGGCGTTCTCCTTCTCGCCTGCGTCACGAAGCTGACGTTGCGCCACGGCGAGCAGGAGCCGGTGACGTCGCTGCACCGGCGGCGCTGGTTCGTCCGCGGCGTGGCCCTGGCGGAGGGCACTCTCGGGGTGGCCCTGCTGGTCACGCCGCTGGGCATCGTACGGCTACTGAACGTCGTGTTCTTCGCGACCGCCACCTCCATCGTCGCCGACCTGACCCGGCGCGGCTCGGATGAGGGCTGCGGCTGCTTCGGTGCGCTGAGCGCGCGGCCGGCGGGCCGGCGCGGCACTCTGCGGGTGGCGCTGCTGACAGTGACGGCGATCGCCTCGGCGGGAGAGCCGCATACGGGGCTGGGGGTGCTGCACTCACTGTCCGGCTGGTCGGTGGTGGCGCTCGTCGCCGAGACCGCGCTGCTCCTGGCACTGTCGCCGGAGCCGATCGTCTTGATGGAGCGGTGGGGCGGCCGGTCGGCGCCGTGCGAGCTGCGCGCGGTGCCGCTCACGGAGACGTACGCCACGCTGCACGCGAGCGACGCCTGGCGGGACAACGCGAGCCGGCTCACCTCGGCCGAACCCAGCGAGGTGTGGCGTGAGCTGTGCGATCGCTACGTGGTGTATCCGGCGACGATGGACGGCCGGCCGATCGAGGTGGTCTTCGCGGTGCCCATCGGCGGGCGGCCCTCGAGCGTACGGGTGGGTCTGTCGCCGGACACGGCTCCTGTCGAGGAGCAGGACGACGACTCCGGCCCGCAGCGGGTGGCCAGCCCGGCCTGAAACCGCAGCTGAGAGCTCTCTGCCGTCGTATAGCGGATTCTTGCGAATCCGCTAGAACGGCATAGAGAAACCTCGACAGACCCCCATCGCTCTCTATACACCTTTCTACGCCGAACCCTAGAGTCCGCAATATTCTCCTACGGCGCGCGGCCGACCCTGACAAGGGTTGTCAGATAGTGTTTTCTAGCACTCTCTTGCACATTCACAAGAGAGTCTTAGAAGGCGATAGCGGGTTTAGACGGGTTGAGATCTGAGGAAATGGCCGAAATGAGGAACGGTGAACGCCACCAGCCCTCGCTCGGCGCTGTAAATGAGACCTTTCTTGATCAGGCCGTCGCGCGCCGGCGAGAGACTCGACGGCTTGCGGCCCAGCTCGTCTGCGACGTTGGAGGTCGGTATGGGGTCATCGCCCAGGGAGGCCATCGCCCGCATGTAGTCGCGCTCGGCCGGGGTCGCGCGCTCGTAGCGGCTGCCGAAGAAGCCCACGGCCAGCTCCCCCTCGGCCTCCGGAGCCGCGACCCGGATGTCGCCGCCGTCGATGGGCGTCTCGGGCGCGATGTCCCAGGCGACCTTGCCGTAGGCCTGGACGAAGTAGGGATAACCGTCGGCGGCGCTGTAGAGCGCTTCGAGCGCGTCCGCGGTGAACGTCACGCCTTCGCGCTCGGCCGGGGCGATCAGCGCCTGGTCGGCGGCGGCCCGGTCGAGCCGGTCGATGCGGGCGTAGCGGAAGAGCCGCTCGGAGTAGGACTTGCTCGCCGACAGCACCGCCGGCAGGTGCGGTAGGCCGGCGCCGACGACGATGAGCGGTCCTCCGCTCTGCGACAGCTCATGGCACGCGGCGCACATCGCCGAGACATCGTCGGCCGGGATGTCCTGCATCTCGTCGACGTAGAGCGCGATGCCGACGCCGAGGTCGGTCGCGACCGACGCCGCGTCGACGAACAGCTCGGTGAGGTCGATCTCCAGGTCGCCGGAGTCGGCGCGGCCACGCGCTGCGGGCACGTCGATGCCGGGATTCCACCGGCGGATCGGCGCCTTGCCCTTGGCCGGCTCGGAGTCGGCCTGGGCGAACGCCTTGAGCACGCCGAGGAACTCCTCGATGCGGTCGGGCGCGCGATGCCGGGGCGCCAGCTCGCGTACGGCCATGTGCAGGGCGGCGGCGACGGGGCGGCGGATCGACTGGTCGGGCCGCGCCTCGATCTTGCCGGTGCCCCAGTGCTTCTGGATCGCCATCGACCGGAAGGTGTTGAGCAGCACCGTCTTGCCCACACCTCGCAGCCCGGTGAGGATCATGCTGCGTTCGGGGCGGCCGCGGGCGACGCGCTCCAGCACGACGTCGAACTGCTGGAGCTCTCGGTCACGGCCGGTCAGCTCGGGCGGCCGCTGGCCGGCGCCGGGCGCATAGGGATTGCGTACTGGGTCCACGCTCTCGGACTTTATGAGCCCATATAGCTGCGGCCGTAGATTTCCGTAGAAAGTGCTACGGCGTGTCGCGCGCCGGCGCGGTGCGCACAGCGTCGCGACCATGGGACCTCCCGGATACCCATCGAAACTTTGTTCGATGTGGCGCCCACGCTAGCGCACCGCAAGCGGTCCGTCATGTCGATCCGCGAAGTTCTTCGAACAAAATAGCGACCCGCGCCCCCGCCCGTACGGCGGAGGCGCGGAAAAGCGGTCAAAGACTCTCATCGGCGCTGCTCAGGTGAGGCACGCGCTCGGCGGGAACGGTGCCCATCCGGCCGGCCTGGAAGTCTTCGAAGGCCTCGACGATCTCCTGGCGGGTGTTCATGACGAACGGTCCGTACCGGGCGATCGGCTCGCGGATCGGCAGGCCGCCGAGGACGAGGATCTCCCAGCCGTTCGGGCTCGCGAGAGGCTGGGACTCCGCCGCCGTGACGGTGAGCGCGTCGCCGTTGCCGAACACCGCGAGCTGCCCCTCCTCCACGGGACGGGAGTCCGGACCGGCCTGGCCACGCCCGGACAGCGTGTAGACGAGGGCGTTGAAGTCGCGCGGCCACGGCAGCGTCAGGCGCGCGCCCGGCGCGACCGTCGCGTGCAGGTACGTGATGGGCGTGTAGGTGACGCCGGGCCCCTTATGCCCGGCCAGCTCACCGGCGATCACGCGGACGATCGAGGAGCCGTCGTCGCTGGTCAGCAGCGCCACGTCGCGGGCCTCGATGTCCTGGTAGCGCGGCGGCACCCACTTCTGCTCGCGCGGCAGGTTCACCCACAGCTGCACGCCGTGGAAGAGGCCGCCGGCGGCGACGAGCTCCGGCGTGGGCTGCTCGATGTGCTGGATGCCGGCGCCCGCCGTCATCCACTGGGTGGCGCCGTCGGCGATGAGGCCGCCGCCGCCCGTCGTGTCCTGGTGCTGGAACGCGCCGTCGATGATGTACGTCACGGTCTCGAAGCCGCGGTGCGGGTGCCAGGGCGTGCCCATGGCCTCGCCCGGGGCGTACTCCACGGCGCCCATGTGGTCGAGCAGCAGGAACGGGTCCGAGAGCGACAGGTCGACGCCAGGGAACGGCCGGCGTACCTCGAAGCCCTCACCTTCCAGGTGGCGCGTCGCGGTGATGACCTTGGCGACCGGACGCCAGGCCGTGTCCTTGTCCGGAAGTCGGGGCAGTCGTGTCAGGGTCAGCGGGTCTGCGGTCACGGCAGGCATCGGGTCCTCCTCGGGTCGTGGTGCGTCGCCTGGGTCAACTAGATTGAAGATTCAACTATTCCCTCGCGCGAATCAGCCGCATTCCCCTCAAAGATTAGAGGAGCTTTGTTGAAAGTTCAATCAACAAGCGCTATACTGGCCGCTATGACGGAACCGCGCTGGCTCGATGCAGCGCAACAGCGCGACTGGCGCGCGTACATCGAGGGAAGTGTCAGGCTCACAGACGTCCTTGACCGGGACCTGAAAGCGAAACACGGACTGTCCGGCGCGGAGTACGAGATCCTCGTCCGGCTCTCCGAGGCGCACGGGCACCGGCTGCGGATGGCCGAGCTCGCGGAGTACACCAGCCAGTCTCGGAGTCGCCTCTCCCACACGGTCACCCGCCTCGAGTGCAAGGGCCTCGTCGTCCGCGGCACCTGCGGCAACGACAAGCGTGGAGTGAACGCCCAGCTGACCGACGAAGGGTACGCCCTGCTCTCCAAGGCCGCCATGGACCATGTGACGACCGTACGGGAGTTCTTCGTCGACATCATCGAGCCCTCCGACCTGAACGCGATCGGCCGAGCCTTCTCCGCCGTCGCCGAACGCATCCAGAAAGCCCGCTGATCATGTTAGGCCGGTACAGAAACCGAGCGAGAAGAGCGTGAGGAAGGTCCAGCCGCACATCAGCCCCACGCCGTACAGCCGCATGAAGCCGGTCATCTTCCAGGCGAGGAAGCCGCCCAGGCCGAACGCGAGCAGCAGCAGGGCGAGCGACTGAGCCATCAGGCTCGTGTCCTTACCGTGCATCACGTTCATCTCGAACGCGGAGTACATCATGATGCCGTCGACGAGAATGAATGTTCCGAGCCCGCTCCCCACCGCGGTGATCTCGCGCATCCCGAGCTGCGGTCTTCGACCGCCCTCTGTGTCCGTCATAATCGGTCCTCGATTCCCCGGACGTATCGCAGGTTAACCGCGCCGTGCGTTCTGGACGAAGCACGGCCTCGGCCATGTAATCCTTCCGTTATGCAACGCGTGACCCTGGCAATGGCCGTGACCGGCGTGTGCGCGGCACTCTCGTCCGCCTGCGGAGGAGGAGGAACGCCCGCCACGGCGACTCCACCCCCCGCGGTCTCGACCCCGCCGGCCGCTCCGACACCGTCGGCCGCGTCCAAGAAACCGACGCCGGCCAAGCCTCAGGGGTTCACATCGAAGGTCACCAAGGTGACCCGCTCGACCGTGCGCTACTCCTGGCACTCCGGCTGCCCCGTGAGCCTCGGCGGCCTGCGGCTCATCACGATGACCTACTGGGGCATGGACAAGAAGCCCCACACCGGGCAACTGGTTGTCAACGCCGACGCCACGGGAAAGATCGTCAAGGTGTTCCACCGGCTGTACGACGAGCGCTATCCGATCCGGCGCATGGTGCTCGTCGACCGGTACAAGGGCAGCGACTTCCAGTCGATCGAGGCCGACAACACCTCGGCGTTCAACTGCCGCAACGCGACAGGGTCCAGCTCGTGGTCGCAGCACGCGTACGGGCACGCCGTCGACGTGAACACGTGCGAGAACCCCTATGTCCACCCGAACGGCCACATCGAGCACCCGCGGTGCGTGAAGTACGGCAACCGCAAGCGTCACGACCCAGGGCTGATCCACGCCGGGGACAAGGTCGTACGGGCGTTCCGCTCCGTCGGCTGGGGCTGGGGCGGCACCTGGGGAGGCCCGTGGGACTTCCAGCACTTCTCCGCCACCGGCCACTGAGATGGCCCCTCGCTAGTTGATGACGAGGAACGCGACCACACCGATGATCACCAGCGCGCCGACGATGAGGCCGATGATCAGCGCGGTGCTCGGACCCTTCGCCGTGGCCGTCTCGCCACCTTTTGCGAATGCGCGGAACTGCTGCGTGTTCGCCGCTGGATCTTGCTCATTTCTTGCCATCTTCCGACCATAGAGGAGCAACGACGAGGTCAACGGGATTTTCTGGCATCCAGCGCGGCCGCCTCTTCCGGCGTCGGGGCCGTACCTCCCAGGTGAGCGGGCTGCCACCACGAATCGTCGCCTGGCTTATCCGGATAGTTCCGTTGCACCCGGTCGACGAGTTCCTGAATGCGCGTGCGGAGTTCGGCGGTCACCTTTTCGCGGTCGTCGTCCATGCTCGGGAACAGCGGCTCGCCGATGAGGATCTCGATCGGCAGGTGCCGCTTTCCGAGGGTGCGCTTGCGCCCCTTCGTCCACATCCGCTGGGTGCCCCACACGGCCATCGGCACCAGCGGCACGCCCGCCTCGGCGGCCATGCGCGCGGCGCCGCTCTTGCAGTCCTTCACGGTGAACGACCGGCTGATCGTCGCCTCGGGGAACACTCCGACGAGCTCGCCCTCCCGCAGTGCGGTGACCGCGTGGTCGTACGCCGCCTTGCCCGCCCTGCGGTCAACCGGAATATGGTGCATACCGCGCATCAGCGGCCCGGAGATCTTGTGCGCGAAGACCTCCTGCTTGGCCATGAAGCGCACGAGCCGCTTGGCCGGGCGCGCTCCGAGACCGACGAAGACGAAGTCGAGGTAGCTGACATGGTTACTCGCCAGCGCCGCTCCTCCGTGCCGGGGGATGTGCTCGGCCCCATCGACGTGGATGCGCAGGTCGAGTGCGCGGAACATCGTCAGCGCCGTTGCCACCACCGGTGGATAGACGATCTCAGCCATGACCGAACCGTAACCCAGTACGAAGGGCCGGGAAGCCGCACCTCCGCACTTCCTTTTCCGAGGTGGCGACCGTGATCGGCGTGTTCCGGGCAGAGACGGCGGCCGGACGCTCGTACGACGCGCCCTCGGGAGCGCTGCTGCTCCGGCTGCTGGACGAGCTGGGCCCCGGCAACCAGTACCTGATCGTCGACCGGCTCGACGCCGCCAGTGACCAGCACTACATGCAGGTCTTCCGCGAGCCCGACGGCACCTTCGTCATCGAATACCGAGCCGGCGCGGTGAAGGACCACTACGAGACCGAGACCTCCGGCGTACGCGAGGCGCACGCCGTCCTCGCCGGCTGGGCGGCGGGCACCCCCGGCTGGCGCGACGGGCACCGATGGCGGCGCTGGCCCGTGCCATGACCACGGCGGAAACCCGCTCGCGATCCCGCGGCGGGTCTGCCTATGGTGCGGCCATGGCGCTTCTCCTCTCGGTCAACGTCGGCCGCTCCCGCGAGAACCCCTTCAAGACCGTCGGCGTCACGGCCATCGACAAGCGGCCGGTGACGGGCCCCGTCGAGGTCACCGCTCCGGGCCCGAAGGGCGACGGCACGGTGGGCCTGGCGGGCGACGTGGTGCACGACGTGCGCAACCACGGCGGCACCGACCAGGCCGTGTACGCCTACGCCCGCGAGGACCTCGACATGTGGGCCGCGGAGCTGGGCCGCTCGCTGACGAACGGCTTCTTCGGCGAGAACCTCACGACCTCCGGCATCGACGTGAACGAGGCACTGATCGGCGAACGCTGGCGCGTCGGCGATCACCTGCTGCTGGAGGTCTCCTGCCCGCGCATACCGTGCGTGACGTTCCAGGGCTGGATGCGGGAGAAGGGGTGGATCAAGCGCTTCACGCAGCGGGCGCTCCCCGGAGCGTACTTCCGTGTCGTCTCGCCGGGCGCGATCAGCGCCGGTGACGCCATCACCGTCTCGCACCGGCCCAGCCACGATGTGACGGTCGCCCTCAGCTTCCGCGCGCTCACGCTCGAACCCGAGCTGCTGCCGAAACTGCACGTCGCCGACGCTCTGCCCGAGGAGACCAAGTCGCAGCTGCGCCGTCGCATGTCACGCTGACGCGTCGTCGTCGCTCGCGCCGATGATCCGGTTGAGGAAACCGATGGCGCCGCCGGTCGAGCCGCCCGCGGCGAGCAGGGCGTTGGCGGTCGAGCCGGAGCCGATGTAGGTGAGGACCGCCGCGAGGGCGCCGATGATGCAGGCGGCTCCGATGATCACGGCGGACCGTACGGTGAGCAGGGCCTGGGAACTCGGGTCGGGCGAACGAAGCATTGATGCCTTCCTTGATCAGGGTGGGTGTTCAAGGAAGCCACTACCGGAGAGCGTTGCACCAGACCGCAACCGTGTGTTGCACAGGACGGCAACGCATTCGAAGAAATATTCGATACCAGGAGGGGATTATAGGTAGGTGACGCAAATCGCCCGTATACCCACCGTCAGCCTGAAGCCGCTGAGTCCGGACCTCAGCCCGGACGTGTTCACCTGGGCGAACGAGCTGCGCGCCCTGTTCGCCGCCACCGGACTGTCGATCAGCCGGTTCGCACTCATGTACCCGCTCATCGACAAGGGCACGGCATCGCGCTACCTGAACGGCAAGCGCGTCCCCCGCGACCGCTGGTTCCTCGACACGCTCATCGCCGTACGGGACGACGCGGGCAAGCCGCTGACCCCGGCCGCGCGCGAGCACCTGACCCAGCTCCAGCTACACGCCCTGGAAGCGGCCCACCCGCACGAGTACAAGCTGCGGAAGGTCACCGACGAGCTGGAGATCGCCGTCACCGGCCGCCGTGAAGCCGAGCGGTACGCGCGCGGGATAGAAGAACAGCTCGCCGACCGGGTACGGCAGATCCGCGAGCTGAGCGCCGACAAGGAACGGCTACGCGCCGCCTGGGACCACGACCGGGCCCACATGCAGGCACTCACCCGCGAGGTCGCGGACCTCACCGAACGGCTGTACCTGGCACGGGAACGCGGCGTCCGCGCCGAGCATCGGTGCCGGCAACTCGAAGAGGTCCTCTTCCGCCTGGACGCAGCCTCGGATGATCGCGCGATCGACGAGGACGGTCTGGGAGCCGCCGCGCGCGTACTGGCCCTGGCCCAGCAGACCGCCGACCAGGCCATCGAGGAGAGCCGACGTGAAGCGGACGAACTCCTGGACCGGGCCCGGCAGGAGGCGACCAACATCCTCGGCCTGGCGAGGGCCATGGCCGCCGGGATCACCACGGACGCGTCAAGGCCTGATCATGAGATGTCACGCGCACACGCGCCGCGCTGAGCCCGCTATCGTGGTGCCAGCCGGGAGGGTTCGCATAGTGGACTAGTGCAGGCGCCTTGAAAGCGCCCAGGGCTGGTGACAGTCCTCGTGGGTTCGAATCCCACACCCTCCGCCAGAGTTCCTGATGGACGCCGAATGGACATGAGTCCTCACGTCCGACCCCGTAGGGTTGGGCCGGAAGAGATCATAGGCAGTTCCCGGGAGCGACAGGTGAGCAAAGCCGAGCTGGAACCTCCGGTCGAACTGAACATGGAGGGCCTCAGCACCGGTGTCGAGCGGGAAGACCCTGACGCCAGGATCGATGCTCCGTTCGACCCGGACCAGATCGATGTCCTCACCCGCACGCCAACGGTGGACCTGCTGCTCTCCCGCCTCCGGCGAGGCGCGCTCGACCTCGAACCGGACTTTCAGCGAACACTCGGAATCTGGAGCGAGCGCAACCAGAGCCGTCTGATCGAGTCACTCCTTCTTAGAATTCCGCTGCCCACGTTCTACGCCGCGGACGGTGACGACGATACCTGGGTGATTGTGGACGGAATCCAGCGCCTGAGCACGATCGCCCGCTTCGTCGATCCTGGAGCCTTGAACCTGCCCCCCCTGGCCTTGAGTGACCTGGAATACCTGAGGCAGTACGAGGGACATGGCTACGACGACCTTCCGGGACGGTTGAAGACACGGATCAGCGAAACCGAGCTCGTCGTTCACCTGATCAGGCCGGGCACCCCCGAGAAGGTCAAATTCAACATCTTCGCCCGCATCAACACCGGTGGCCGGCCGTTGACTCGGCAGGAGCTTCGGCACGCCCTGATCCCCGGCAAGGGGCGGGAGATCCTCAAGGTGTTGGCCGGCCAGCGCTCCTATCTCGACGCGACTGATGATTCGGTATCCCCGGACCGGATGGACGACCGCGAGATGGTGCTACGTTTCCTGGCCTTCCGCCTCACTCCGCCTCATCGATATCTACGCGGAGATCTTGATGAGTTCCTTCGTGATGCCATGAACGAGCTGAACAAAATGGACAACGAACACCTGAGGGAACTTGGCGAGGAGTTCGACCGTGCTATGGCGGCGTCGCGGCTAATATTCGGTGAGCACGCGTTCCGAAAACGGGTTGCCGGCTACTCACGACGCCTGCCGATCAACAAAGCAATCTTCGAAGCGGTCTCTGTCAACGTGGCGAAGCGCTCGAACGGCGAACTCGACAGATTGATCTACAACGCCGAGAAGGTGCAGGAGGCGTTTCTTCGTCTTATGAGCGACATCGACTTCGAGCGTTCGATCTCCGGAGGCACCGGCGACGTGGCCAAGGTCCGTCGGCGGTTCGCCGCCATCGATGAGATGTTCACCAAGGTGGCGAAGTGATCGAGCGGCTGATAATGCGCAACTTCAAGGCGTTTCGCGAGCGCGAACTGCCGTTGGCACCGTATTGCCTGCTCACCGGCCTGAACTCCTCCGGCAAGAGCACCGTTTTACAGGCGCTCGCCTTGCTGAGACAGACCTATGATCACGGCCTGCTCGAAGGAACCAGCGCGCGTTCCGACGTCGGCTTCCTACTTAACGGCGACCTCGTGGAGCTGGGTACCGGCAAAGACGTCCTTCACGAGGACTACAGCAGCCACCCCAGTGGCATTCCAATGATCGAACTCGGGCTCGCATCGTCAGACCCGGCCGAGTGCAGTTCCTGGACCGCCGAATATCAGCCTGAGAGTGATCTGCTTCCGATGCGGGCCACACGCGGATTCGCGGACAGCTTCTCGCTCTTCGGGCCATACTTTCAATACCTCAAGGCGGACAGGCTCGTTCCCGCAGTGAGTTATCCGCGTTCCTACGACGCCGCAGTGCGGAGGCGTTTCCTAGGAGCGCGCGGCGAGCACACGGTCAACTTCCTCCGGCATCACCGCGATGAGCCCGTCGATGACGCCTCCCTGCACCATGCCGCCGCCAGGTCTCCGCAGCTTCTCGACCAAACTGATGCGTGGATGCAGGAGATCTGCCCTGGCGTGAACCTCGACGTGGTCGGGATCGAAGGAACCGACCAGGTCAGGCTGAGTTTCCAATTCGGCACCGCCGGGCTGTCGTCGTCCAATCGCTACCGGCCCACCAACGTCGGCTTCGGGCTCACATACGTATTGCCGATCGTCGTCGCCTGCCTCACCGCGCGCCCCGGCGCGCTCATCCTCCTGGAGAACCCCGAGGCCCACGTGCATCCGCGTGGGCAGACCGCCATGGCCAGGCTCACCTGCGCCGCAGCCGAAGCGGGCGCCCAGATCGTGGTGGAGACCCACAGCGATCACATCCTCAACGGCGTCCGAATCATGGTGAAGGAAGAGCGGCTGTGCCCTGACCAGGTCGCCGTGCACTACTTCAGCAGGTCACCCGGTGGCATCGACGGAAAGGCACCCAGCATCGAGGTCACGTCACCGTCCATCGGCCCCGGCGGAATGCTCTCGGCCTGGCCGGCGGGCTTCTTCGATGAATGGGACCGATCCCTGGATCAGTTGCTGGACTGAACGCCCCCCGTCACGAAGGGACCGATATACCGGTGCCCGTCCTCCTGTTCTTCAACGAGCTTTCCTGTACGACCCGGGCCTCCCAGGAGGACGTCGGGGCTGCGATGAGCGAGTTCGTCGCCTTGCTGAGGAAGGTCCGCGAGTGGCGACGTGATCTCGCCCTGGTGAGCGTCGCGCACTTGACGTCACTCGAACTCTCCCAGGGCTACTACCTGAGGCAGTGGATCGCTGAGCCGGCCAACCGCGATCGATGGAGGTTCATCCGAGGGCTCCAAAACCGCGCACCCTTCAGAGACGTGCTCCCCTTGGGCGCAGGCGACAACGTCGACTACCAGTATCAGGGGAGTTCGGCCCAAGGCCTGGGTGCGGCACATCTGATGGACGGTCTCGCCGTAAGCCTGGCACTAGCCTCAGACTGGAACGTCGCTCAAGTCGAACTGGTCCGCGAAGTATTGGCCGAGCAGGACGATGGCGAACTCCTCATTGTCAAGGAGTCCGCGGACGTCCGGCACGCTGCCTCTCTGCTCCACCTGGTGACCCACGAGGAGCGCGTCAAGGCGACCGGCCTCGCGGACCTTGCCGGCGGCCAGGATCTCTGGGACAGGCGTGAGGACTTCTTTGGTCACTTACGGTTCTTGCCACGCGTCGAGGGCGATCTGCGCGGTCTTCCGGCCGACTGGTTGAAGCCGGTCGCCGAAGAGTTGTTACGGCTCGAAGAAGCGATCTCCGCCTGGCGACCTGCCCAATCGCGCTTCCCAACCTGGCAGACCAAGATCACGCCAGAGGGCGAGACTCGCAAGCGAATCTGCGTGTTCACTGATCTCGACGGCGTGGAGCGTGTCTTCGACCTGCATGCCCGATTCACACCTCGCGCGGGTCGCCTCCACTTCCGGCTTGATCCGGCCAGCTCGACCGCCGTAGTCGCCTACATAGGGCTGAAGATGAAACGCTGAGCCGGATCCTGAGCGCCCAGGGCTGGTGACAGTCCTCGTGGGTTCGAAATCCCACACCCTCCGCCAGAACAACCCGTGTCGCCCTGCGGTACGGCCCTCCATCGTTACGATGGCGGCCGTGGTCGATGCGATGCGTGTCGCTTTAGTCTCGTTCGGCGCCGATGAGTTCTCGATGCTCCACGAAACGTGCGTGGCCGCCGGGCACCGTCCGGTCGTATATGCCCTCAGCCGTTCGATGAGGCCGAGGAGTCCCGCGGATCCCGGCGTGGAAGGCACGATCGGCCAGATCATCGGGTCGATGCCACCGGATATGGACCTGCTTCTGCCGGGGAGTGCCGAGGGCCTGGGCCAAGCCCTCGACGGATATGGCCTGGACCTGGCGGTGGTGTACGGCTTCTCCTGGAGGATTCCGCCTGCCGTGCTGCGCATGCCACGGTTAGGCGTCATCAATATCCATTCATCGCTGTTGCCCAGATATCGAGGCCCGGCTCCGGTGCTGTGGGCGATCCGCAATGGCGATCCCGACATCGGGTTCACGATCCACCGGATGGACGAGGACTTCGACACCGGACCGATCCTCGCCCAGCAGGGCGGAATACCGATTGACGATGACCTCACGCCCGAGCGATTGCGGTCCCGCGCCGAGCCGGTGATTCGAGATCTCCTGACGGTCGCCCTGGAGCGGGTCCGCCGGAACGACCCCGGCCGGCCGCAGGGTGGCGCCGGCGTGTCCTACGCGGGATTGATGGAGCCGGAGTTCTCCGTGGTCGACTGGTCGGCGACCGCGCGCGAAGTACACCACCAGGTGAGAACCTTCCGCTTCATGGGTGCTGGTCAGGGCCCCGTCGCCAAAGTCGGCGAGCGCTGGCTGAAGCTTCTGCGTACCCGGCTCAGCGGGACCGAAGGGGTACGAGCGGAATGCGCGGACGGCCCGATCTGGATCGTGGAGTCAGCGCCTGCGGAGCCGCCTACGGAGACTTCAGACGCCGGATCAGCGTGAGTGCCGTCGGATCATCGAAGTCTTCGAGGAGGACCAACGCGTCTTCCCGGTGTGACCGTGCTTCTTCGGTCGCGCCCGTACGTTCGAGTGCCAGGGCCAGGTTGTGGAGCGCCCGGGCGAGTTGCCAGCGGTCCTCGAACTGCCGATGGGTTCTGGCGGCCTGGCGATGGAAGCTCGCCGCGTCGGCGAAGCGGTCGAGTTCCTGGTACGCCTCGCCGATTCCGTCCAGTGCGGAGGCTTCGCGGCTTCGATCGCCCAGCTTTCGCTGGATCGACGCGGCTCGCTGGTAGGAGTTCAGCGCCTCGGACGGTCGCCCTTCGGCACGCTGCACCTTGGCCAATTCGAAAAGCCAGTGAGCCCGCCAGACCTGATTCTCCTCAGCGGACGCGATCGAAAGTGCCTCATCGATCGACGCGCGGGCATCGGCTACCTGCCCCAGCCCCCGATAAGCCCAGCTGAGCAGGAAGAGCGCGTTTCCCTCGCAGCTCCGATCGCCCAGGTCACGGAACACGTCCAGTGCCTCACGAATTTCTCCGGCGGCCGTCTCGTATTCGGTGAGCTCGCAGAGCACCTCGGCAAGATTCGCGCGAAGTAGCGACACCCAGCGACGGTCTTCCAGGTCGCTGAAAATGGTCATGCTCTGCTGGAAGTACGACCTGGCATCGCCGAGCCGTCGGCGGCGGAGTCCCAACAACCCGAGCGCGTTGACGGACACACCCTCGCCGGAGCGATCATCGATCTCTCGGCGTACGGTCAGGGCGGCGCGGTGCGCATCCTCCGCCTCATCGAGCCGTAGCGACTGGAAATATGCCCTTCCGAGGCTTTCAAGGGCTTCGGCCTCACCGCGACGATCGCCCGTGTGTGCCGCCGCGTCGACACCGATCCGGGCGGTGGTGATCCACTCGTCGAAGGCGTTCTGGTGCATGTAGATGCCGCGCAGAACCGCGGACAGGCGCCAAGCGGTCGAGTGGAGACCGGCCTCGGCGGCGGCACGTGTCGCGGTGACGAGGTTGACGCTCTCCGCCTGGTACCACCGGTACGCCGACTCGTATTCATGGAAACCGAGTGGAGTGACGTCCGCCGGCACCTGCTCGTCGAGGGGGTAGCAGTCGAACGGGGCGAGGACGCGCTGGGCCGCGTCCGCCGTGTGGAGATACCAGCCGAGCACTCGCCGCAGCGCCTCGACCTGCGTGTCACCGGCTTCGAGATGGCGAAGCTGGTCGATGGCGTAGGCGCGGAGCAGGTCGTGAAAGCGGTAGCGCCCTGGCGCACTCTGCTCCATCAGGTGGGCACCGACCAGCACATCGAGCTGCTGCCGTACCTGCGGGGGCGTGATGCCGACGACCGCCGCGGCCGCCGGCAGGCTGAAGTCGTTGCCGGGATGCACGCCGAGGAACCGGAACAGGCGCGCCTCCTGCTCGGGAAGCGCGCGGTACGACCAGGCGAACACCGTGCGCACCGCGTCGGTCTCCTCGTCGTCCTCCGCACTCAGGGCGTTCCACAGTGCGGACTCGTCGCGTAGGTCGGCGATCAGCTCATCGAGCGTCATCAGTGGCCGGCTGGCCGCGCGCTCGGCGGCGATCCGGAGCGCGAGAGGCAGCCGCGCGCACAACCTGGCCAGCTCTACCAGTTCATGCGGTCGATCCTGGGACCGGAAACCTCCGGTGACGGCCCGCAGGAGCTCGACCGCGTCGGATTCGAGGAGCATGTCCACATTGAGGCGGTACGCGCCCTCGCGAGCCACCAGCCCGGACAGGCGGTTTCGACTGGTCACCAGGACGAGGGAACCGGCCGTACCCGGCAGCAGGGGCCGTACCTGGCTCGCACTGGCGGCGTTGTCGAGGACTATCAGCATCCGCCGGTCCGCCAGAATCGACCTGTAAAGGGACGCTCGGTCCTCAAGCCGTGCCGGTATGGCCGCTGCGGGGACGCCGAGGTCACGCAGAAACCGGTCCAGGACCTGCTCCGGCGTCGCGGGAAGCCCTGGGTCATAACCTCGGAGATTCACGTACAACTCACCGGCGGAAAAGCGCTGACGTGCGCCATGGGCCCAGTGCAGCGCCAGGGACGTCTTTCCGACACCGGCCGTACCCGTGATGACCGCGACGGCCGACACGAGAGGCTCATTCGGATGGTCGGCGGCGATGTCGTCGAGCCGCGCCTTCTCGATATGGCGATTGACGAACCCGCGAATGCCGCCGGGGAGTTGCCTGGGTGTCACCGAGAAGGCCGGAACGTGCCCATGGAAGTGGACGCCGCCCTGCACATCGCGGGCCTGTACGACGTCACCGCCCGATCCACCGAACTCATTGGCATGCCGGAGGCCCTCGTCGTGCCGGTCCGGATCCTCGTTCCGCATCACCGCCTCCCGGATGTCAGCACCGGTGCTGCCGGCCGGGAGGAGGGAGGGGCTGCACGTGGCGCGGGAAGTACTGCTTCAGCGACTCGCCCACCTCGTACAGATCGGCTATCAAACGCTGGCAGCGCGCGATCAGCTTCCGGTCGGCGTATCTCATCACGGAGGCGAGGATGCCATCTTCGTCGTAGACGGCCTCGTACATGACGTTCGGCCCGAGGGTGTAGATCTCCGGAAAAGGCCCGTCCGTCTCGAACTCGGCGATCTGATCCGGCCGGACGATATGCACGCTGCCACCGCACTCGTCCCTGATGCGCAACGCGTTGAGCTCCCACTGCAGGTAGGCGCTGATCGGCTCTTCGACGACCCGGACGCGCGCGGCGACGAACCCCTGCTGGGCGACCTTGCGGTGGTAGTCCTCCATGTCCGTGCGCCCGGCTTCGAGGAGTCGCATCGACTCATCCCAGTCGCCCCGCGCGAATGCCACCCAGCTGTCGTATTCAGGCTCCTGGAAAGTTTGCTGTCGCTCAATTTTCCAAAAACCTAATTCCGTGATGCTCCAAAAATGCTTCTCGAAGTCGGCGTAATAGGCGTCAAGATCCATTCGCTCGCCCGAAACACCGTCAAGAAGCTCACTCATCGGGGATGTCCGCCTTCGCCGCGATGATCGTCCTACGCGGGATGATCACAAGGCGCTCACCTGGGTCGACACTGACATCCGCCGGAAGCCTGGCCTCGTAATCCGAGGTGAGGTCCTGGCCGATCACCGCGATGTCTCCGTTGTCGAGCTCCCAGATATCCGGGCAGCTGGAGTTGCCGGAAGTCTGTCCTAATTCGTGAGATGACTTGCCGAGGCGCCGCAAGAACGAAGCAGCCGAATCAGCTTCCCATTTCTTGGCCATTCTGCACTCCAATCAGCCAGGCTCATCCTTTTGAAAACATATCATCCGACCGCTAGGTCGTCTTGGTGTTGGTCAGGTGGGGGCCGACGTAGCCGACGATTACCTTGCCGGTGGGGCCCTTCGTGTCGTCCATGAAATAGATTCTTGGGGACGTGCTGCCCTTGGAGTCGAGTTTCAGATGGGCCTGCATCTCCATGTGGCCTGAGGAGCTCACCTCGGCGGGGACCTGGAAGATTCGTTCTGACCCCCACGTGTGCATCGTTCTGGATGACTCGACCATGGCGATTTGCTTGCGGGGCCAGTTCACCGTTCCCGGGCGATCTGAATTGCAGTACTGGTAAAAGCCTCCGTTGAAGCCCTCGCGGGCGGCTCTGGCGTAGGAGTTCAGGGCGCGGAGGCCGTTCCATGCCTTCGCCGCCCAGACGCGGGCCCGGTCTGCCTCGTCCAGTCCCAGTGCGGTGGTCTTGTCGGCCGTCACCAGGATCGAGTCGAGGTCTGGCAGGCGTTTCCACAGGCCTTCGAACGAGTCCGGTACGCCTCGTGGCTGCTCGGCCACCACTGTCTCGTCGTAGCGGCCGGCGATGCGGAGGCGGGATCTCAGCAGGTCTGCTTCGGCTCTCGCACGTTCGACGTCGTCGAGGGCGCGCAGGACCTCTTCGGTGTCCTCGTCGGCGCGTTCGCCGGCCGCGTGGAGGCGTTCTTCCAAGGACGCGATGGTCCGTGCTGAAAGATCGGCGGTGCGAGCCGATTCCTTCAGTTCCTCGTCCGCCTCGGTCAGCAGCTCTTCTAGTTCGGTGACGTTCTTTTGCAGGATGGCCAGCCGGTCGGAGGTTCGGTCCGTTGCCAGGGCGTCCTGGCGTTCCTGGCGGCCTCTTGTGCCGATGTCAGGGAAGGAGAGGTCGCGCAGCGCCTGCGGCACCGGGGCTTCGGTGGAGAGGCGCTCGACCGTGCTTGCGAGTCCGTTCCAGACATGGTCACTGGGGTCGACCATCCGGGCCATGGTCAGGAAGCGGTGGCGGGGGCTGTCCGGAGGCCAGGCGGGATCTACCTTCGGTAGGTACATGCGGATTGAGCCGGAGGCGACGCGGTGGTGTTCGCCGATCGCCTTACGGAAGGCGTCGACGGCGTCTCTGTCTTCGAGCATGTACAGCGAGGCGGCGCCGGCGCACTTCGGCATCGCCTCGTTCGTCCGTTTGTTCCAGACGGGGTTCGGGCGGTCCGGGCGGGCCAGCACGATCAGCGGCATTCGGCGTTCCGGGTCGCACAGTAATTCGATCAGCGGATCGACGTCGGCGGCGTGTACGCCGATCGCTTCCAGTGTCAGGCGGGCCGGTCCGTCGACGGGTTCCAAGTCGCGGACCAGGTCACGGACCAGTCGTGGCCGGCGAGGGACCAGCGGTCCGTCTCCGTTGGGGAAGAACTCCAGGGCCACCGAGATCAACGCGGAGACCCGGTCCAGGTCGACGGCGGTGATGGTGGTCCGCCACGTGGCTTCCGGGTTGTCCTCACGTAACTGGAGGCGTATCGCGTACTCGGAGCCGTCGTGGCGGTAGGCGGCCTGGTTCGTGAGGACCACGTGCCGGCCGAGACGGTGGAGCCCGGAGGAGTGCGGAGCGCTGCCGTACTTGCCGGTCAGCCATTGGGCGCTGATCCGGCGGACGGCCTGAAGCGCCTTCTCAGGGTCCCGTACGGTCAGGGTGGTCCGGTGAGCGAGCGGATTCCGCCGAAGGTCCATGACGGCGCTTTATCCGCAATCCGCGTCATAGCAGGCGATTACCCGTCTCATCCCGACACACTAGCCGAATACGGACGCCGGACTTCCGGTATCGACCGGTACGACCGTGCCCCCACCGTACGGGCGGAGGCCGGTCGTACGAACGGGACGTGGTCAGGCGTTCAGCACCCTCACCTCGACGCAGTCACCGCCGTTGTCGGTGCTGCGCTTCGACTTACGCCACACCTCCTTGACCTCGACGCAGTTGCCGCCGTTGTTGGTGCTGCGCTTCGACTTACGCCAAGCGGTTTTCTTCAGGTCCATCGTTCCTCTGCCGTTCGATTGATGAAATCCAGTGAATCTTTCTGGTTCAACGCGTGCGTCCGGACCGACTCCCAGGCCTCCTCCAGCTCCGCGATGTCGTCGCGGCTGCTCGTCACGATTCCGCGAACCGCCGTCTCGACATACGCCACCTCTCTTCCGTCGACGGTTCCGAGGACGAAAGAGCCGGACAGGGCTGTGCTGACGTCGGCACGCACGATTTGAATCGTGAGTTTCTCCGACACGATCGCGACGAGGTGCTTCAGCTGGTCATACATGACCTGCTTGCCACCCTCGCACCGATAGAGCGCCATTTCGTCGATTACGACCCTCAGGCTGAGAGGGGCGTCTGCCGTAATGATGCTCTGCCGATCCATGCGCGCGCGGACTGCCGCCTCGTTTCCGGGCAGCAGGGCGCGGGCGTAGTCCTCGGTCTGCAGCAAACCGGGGATGGTCGACAGTTCGAACGACCGGAGTCTGGTCGCGCGGAGCTCTTCGACGATCCAGTCGCGCATCCAGCCGGGCAGGCTCTCGGCGTTGAGCAGCTCGTAGAGATCGACCAGTGCGTCCTCGGAGAGGTCCAGCGCCTTCTCGATGCCGACGACCATCTCTAACGAGGGTCGGTCGCGACCGACCTCGATCGCGGAGATGGTCCGATCTGAGCAGGGCACCGCGTTCGCCAGCTCGAGCTGCGTTAACCCGGCCTTCTTGCGGTGCCGTCGGATGGCGGCGGCGAGTTTCTCCAACGCGGGGCTTGGGGGATTGCCCATGTTGTGGCTTCCTGTCCGACTCGGGGAAATCCTAGTTCACTCTGGAAGGTCTGCCGAATTCTCTGTGACTCGACCGGCAGTGCTGTTAAAGCGTAACGAGTGGTGCTGACATTAGTTGCGTCGGAACGGCGAAACGATCGGGAGGCAGCGGAATGGATCATCGTGAATATCGACTTCCCCTCCCTCCTCACAAGATCGCTTCCCGGCAGGCCCACACGGTCCTGAAGTGGGCACTGACCGACTGGTCCGCCGGAAGCGAGGTCGTCGACAACACACGCGTGGTGTTAGGCGAGCTGGTCACCAACGCCCTCACGCATTCCACGGACGTGTTCACCCTCGCGCTGCACCTCACCGACGAACTCATCGTCATCGAGGTCTGGGACAGCAACGACGCCACCCCCGAGGTCGAACTCCCCCACGAGCTGGCGATCAACGGGCGCGGAATGCTCCTCGTGAACGCACTCAGCAAGGAATGGGGAGTACGACACGAGAAAGACGGAGGAAAAACCGTATGGGCGAAGGTCCGCCGATGACCCCCGAACCGACCGATCTGGAGAGCCCGATCGGTTCCCTCGGACTGGACGTGGAGATAATCATCTGCCTCGCCCTTTCCCCTGAACGGCCGACCACCATCGGCGAACTCCTGACCATCGCCCGCGAAGGCCGCCTCGGTACGATCAGAGGCATCGGCCCGGCCCGCAAACGCGCCGTGGAGAACAGCCTCGAATTCGCCGGCTGCGACCTGGGCCACCGTCCCGGCCGCCAATTCTTCCTCCGAGGCCGTCTCCGATGAAGATCATTTGGCGCCTGCCCGAAGAGGACCCTGACGAGCAGGACGCCACCCGTCTCTTAGGTGAAATGTGGAGTCCCGACCGCGTCGCCCGCCTGATGGACTGCGAGCCCTCCCTGATCCGAAGACTCCTCCGCCGACGTGTCGATCCGTCGGCCCGCCGTTCGTGTAGAGGGTGAGCAAGCCCCGTATGACCAGGAGGAGACACGGCATGGGCAAGGTCATCGCGATCGAGCATCTGACGCTGGACGGCGTGATGCAGGCCCCGGGCAGCCCCGATGAGGACCCCCGAGACGGCTTCCAGCACGGCGGCTGGGCCGCCCGCGGCCAGGATCCGGTCATGCAGGAGGTGATGGGCGTGCGCATGTCGAGCGCGTGGTGCCTGCTGGCCGGCCGCACGACGTACGAGCGCTTCGCGGACTACTGGCCCAAGCAGGCACCGAACCCGTTCACCGAGGCGCTCACCCGCGTACAGAAGTACGTGGCCTCGACCACCCTGACCGAGCCGCTCGCCTGGGAGAACTCCACCCTCCTCAAGGGCGACGCCACCGACGCCGTGGCCCGGCTCAAGGACGAACTCGACGAGAACCTGGTGGTGTTCGGCAGCGGAGTGCTAGTCAGGTCGCTGATGCCCCACGGCCTCATCGACGAGCTCGTCCTGCTCATCCACCCGCTGACGCTCGGCTCAGGGCGCCGCCTGTTCCCCGGCACCGGCTCGGGCCTCTCCGCCTTCGACTTGGCCGGCTCCACGACGACGGCCACCGGAGTCATCATCGCGACCTACCGGCCCGCCGCGACCTAGCGCGGCGTCCATGAACGCCTAGCGCCGCCAGGCCCGTGACCTCACGGGCCAGGGGCGGCGGGACGGCGAGTCTCGGCGGGCACCGGGCGCAGTCCGTCAATCATGAACGCCAGCAGACGGTCGCCCTGCTCGTCGGGGACCTGCTCGCGGACCCAGGCAGCCGCGTTGATGAGCGCGAACATGTCCGCGGCGTCGGCCTCGGCCCGCACGAGACCCGCCGCGCGCGCTCGATCGAGCAGCCGCTCGCCGGCGGCGGTCATCTGCCGGCACGCCCGGTGCAGCGGAGAATTCTCGTCCTTCAGGCTGCTCAGTAGCGAGGTGGCCAGGCCTCGATAGGCGGACATGTGCGCCGCGGTCGCGCGGGCCCACCGTGCAAGCGCCTCGCCGGGCGACGGGTGGGTGAGCAACTCCTCGGCGGTGGCGATGAGCCGGTCGATGCTCTCGTGGAGCATCGCTTCGAGCAGCGCCTGCCGGGTCGGAAAGTGCCCGTACAGTGTGCCGATCGACACGCCGGCACGGCGCGCGATCTCCTCCAGCGACGTCTCCGTGCCCCGTTCCCGGAAGGCGACCTCCGCCTCCGCGAGCAGCCGTTCGTAGTTGCGGCGGGCGTCGGCACGCATCCGGCGTTGGGGCGTGTTCGCAGCGTTCACGGTAACCCTCTTGATAAGTCGAGGCATCCTCAATATATTTCCGAGGCAGCCTCAGCTTAGCCGACCACGAGGGAACTCCCATGTCGACCAGGGCCACCGCGCCTATCAGCACGGCACCCGCGCCAGGCGTATCCACATCCCGGCATGGTGCCGTCCTAGCGATCATCACCGCCTGCCAGTCGATGGTGGTGCTGGACAGCACTGAACGGTGCTGCGCGCCGCGCACGGCCCGGGTGGCCGCCGGATCGCTGCCGCGCTGGCCCCGGCCGGCCGCATGTGCACGACCGAGGCCTGGGACGAGCGCTGTCCGGCGCCCGAAAACGAGGGGAGCCGGGCCACGACAGTGCGTTTGGATGACTACCCGCGGCCACCGCGTGGCCCGCGGACACGGATGAGAAGGAGTGGACGATGCCGATCGCCACGGTGCGAGGCGTGACGATGGACTGCACCGATCCCCGGGCTCTGGCCCGGTTTTACCAAGAGCTGACAGGCATGGAACTCCTCTATGACGCCGACGAGTTCGTCGCTCTGACCGCTGGTTCCGATTGCGACCTGGGCTTCCAGCGAGTCCACGGATACCGGGCCCCGCAGTGGCCCGGTCAGGACGTGCCGCAGCAGTTCCACCTCGACCTCCGGGTGGAAGCCCTTGACGCCGCGGAGAAGCTGGCGCTGGGGCTCGGCGCGGTCAGGCCGGACCACCAGCCGGGCGGCGACCGGTGGCGGGTGCTGCTGGACCCGGCCGGTCACCCGTTCTGCCTGGTCGCCGGCTGACCGCCGGTCAGAGCACTAGTGCGGCCAGGCGAACCCGTCGGCGACCGTCGCGGCCAGCACCAGGTAGGCGTCCTGGGTGGACTGGGCCAGCTGGTCGAGCTCGACCTCGGCGCCCTCCTCCAGGTGCGGGTCGTACGGGATGCGGACGACGGCGCGGCAGCGGCTCTCGAAGTGGGCCTGTAGGCGGTCGAGGTCGACCGTGCTGCGGCTGCGGGAGCGCACCATCGACAGCACGACCACGCCGTTGCGGACCAGGTCGCCGTAGTGGTGGGCCTCCAGCCAGTCGAGCGTCGCCGACGCCGACCGTGCTCCGTCGACCGACGGGGAGCTGACCAGTACGAGCTGGTTCGCCAGGCCGAGGACGCCCGCCATCGCCGAGTGCAGCAAGCCCGTGCCGCAGTCGGTGAGGCAGATCGAGTAGAAGTGTTCGAGGACGTGGGAGACGGTGCGGTAGTCCTCCTCGCTGAACGCCTCCGAGACCGCGGGGTCGCGGTCGGACGCCAGCACCTCAAGGCGTGAGGACGCCTGGGAGGTGTAGGCGCGCACGTCGGCGTACCGCTGGATCTGCTGGTGCTCGTTCAGCAGGTCACGGACGGTCGTGGACGTCTCCAGGCGTACCTTGTCCGACAGTGTGCCGCGGTCGGGGTTCGCGTCGACCGCGATCACCCGGTCGCCGCGCATCGACGACAGGGTCGCGCCGAGGCCGACGGTCGTGGTGGTCTTGCCCACCCCGCCCTTCAGGCTCATCACGGCCACCCGGTGGTGGCCGCCCGCGACCGGCGTACGCGCGCGGACCAGCAGCTCACGGCGGCGCAGCTCGCCCGGAGACTCGCCCGGGTGGATCACGCCTCCGGACGCCTTGTAGAGCGCGCGCCGCCAGCCGTTCGCCGGAGCGTGGCGACGGCCGCGGAGCAGCATGTCGGCGCTGAGGCTGTCGGCCGTCTGCGGGTTGCCCTGCGGCTGCTGCTGGACGTGGGCGTCCGGGAGCGGCGCGAGCGGCGGGCCGTGCTCGGGCTCGAACTGCGGTGCGTACTGCTGCTGGGGGTACCCCTGCTGCTGGTCGTACTGCGGGTACTGCTGCTCGTACTGCGGCGGGGCATACTGCTCGGGCATCGCCTGCTGCTGCGGAGCGTAGTGCTCAGGGCCCGTCGGCTGCGGCGGGGAAGTACGGCGGCGGGACGTACTGGCCGCCCTGATCCTGCGGCTGGTAGCCCTGCTGGCCGGAGTACGCCTCGTAGCCACCGTCGACCTGTGTCTGGTCGGGGGCCGGACGCCGCTGCTCGACGAACTGGGTGCGCTCGGTGTCGCCCGAGCCCGCGCCCGAACCATAGGAGACGGCCGGCGGCGCCTCGTGCCCGTTCTGCGGGGCCTCGTACGGCGGCGGCGGCGGTGGCTGCTGCTGGGCCTGCGGGTAGGACGGGAACGCGCCGTACTCCGGACCGGCCGCGCCGGGGAACTGCGGCGGCTGGGGCGCGCCGAACTCCTGCGGCGGGTAGCCGTAGCCGTACGGCTGCTGCCCCTCCGTGGGAGGCTGTGCCGAGGGGTCCTGCGGGTACGGCGTCGGGAAGGCAGGCGGCGGAAAGGTGGGCGCCGGTGGCGTGTTCGTCCAGGCGTTCGGCGCTGACTCCTCTGCCGACTCATCCCCTTGCGGCTCGTTGGGTTCGCCGCTGCTCATGGCGTCAAGGGACGCGAGTCGTTCCTCGAGAGAACGACCCGTTTTATCTTGATCGTTTTTTGCCACTAGGTCCCCCTCGTGGACGCGCAGTGGAAGAACCGTATGAAGATGTTCTTCCGCAGCCTAAGCCACCGCAGGCACCGGCTTATACCGTGCCACGTCTGGATCCCCGGCTAACGTGATCTCATGCATGCCATCGTGATCGAAGAATCGGGCGACCCGGACGTATTGCAGTGGAACGGGGTGCCCGACCCAGTCGCCGCCCCCGGTGAGGTGCTGGTCGACGTCGTCGCCGCCGGAATCAACCGTGCCGACATCATGCAACGGTTGGGCTTTTATCCCCCGCCCCCAGGCATACCGGATTACCCCGGACTTGAAGTCTCCGGGCGTGTCGCGGCTCTCGGCGAAGGCGTCACGGACTGGCAGGTCGGCGACGAGGTGTGCGCGCTCCTCGCCGGCGGCGGGTACGCCGAGCGCGTCGCCGTACCGGCCGGGCAGCTGCTGCCGGTACCCAAGGGTGTCGACCTGGTCGACGCCGCGGCGCTGCCCGAGGTCGCCTGCACGGTCTGGTCCAATGTCTTCATGCTCGGCGGCCTGACCTCCGGCGAGTCATTCCTGGTGCACGGCGGGTCCAGCGGAATCGGCACGATGGCGATCCAGTTGGCCAAGGCTCACGGCGCGCGCGTGGCATGCACCGCGGGCACCCCGGAAAAGGTCGAACGCTGCCTCGAACTGGGCGCTGACGTGGCCGTCAACTACCGCACCGACGATTTCGTCAAGGCGGTCAAGCCCGTCGATGTCATTCTCGACAACATGGGCGCGGCGTACCTGACGCGCAACCTCGACGCGCTCGGCACCGACGGCCGGCTGATGATCATCGGCCTGCAGGGCGGCGCCACCGCGGAGCTGAACCTCGGCGGGCTGCTGATGAAGCGGGCCCGGATCCACGCCACGTCGCTCCGCTCCCGTCCGGTGGAGGAGAAGGCCGAGATCGTCGCGTCGGTGCGGCAGCATGTGTGGCCGCTGCTGGAGTCGGGAACGGTACGCCCGGTCGTCGACGAGCGGATCCCGATGCCCGAAGCAGCCGCCGGACACCGCAAGATGGAAGAAAGCACGCACGTCGGCAAGATCCTGCTCACAGTGCCAGACTGAGGAGTCATGAACATTCCACAGGACAACCAGGACCCTCATGTCGTGGTCGTCGGCCCGAACGGCATGGCCACCGCCTCCACGGGCGACGGCGAATCGGACGAGCGCTCCGTCGCCGAGATGGTCGAGCAGCCGGCGAAGGTCATGCGCATCGGCAGCATGATCCGCCAGCTCCTCGACGAGGTCCGCCAGGCCCCCCTGGACGAGGCCAGCCGCGTCCGGCTGGCGCAGATCCACCAGCGTTCGATCAAGGAGCTCGAAGACGGCCTCGCGCCGGAGCTGATCGACGAGCTGGAGCGCATCTCGCTGCCCTTCACCGACACGGGCACGACTCCCAGCGAGTCCGAGCTACGCGTCGCGCACGCGCAGCTCGTCGGCTGGCTCGAAGGGCTGTTCCACGGCATCCAGACCACGCTGTTCGCCCAGCAGATGGCCGCACGCGCCCAGCTGGAGCAAATGCGCCGAGCACTGCCCCCAGGCGCGATGCCCCAGGACGAGCCCGCCCCCGGCCGCGCTTCGGGCCCGTACCTCTAGGTCACTCGCCGACCGCGCCGTCGATGGCCTCGCGGAGCAGGTCGGCATGGCCGTTGTGACGCGCGTACTCGGTAATCAAGGGAGCCCAACGCACCCACGACGGCACGGGGATGGACGCACGGACACCGTCGAGGGCGGTGTCCGTTCCATCTAGGCGGATCTCTCGAGCGGGAAGAGATCTTCGATCGTGCGGGCGACGCCGTCGTCATCGTTGCTCGCGATCGTGAAGTCGACGGCGTTCAGCACGCTGGGGTGTGCGTTGGCGACCGCGTAGCCGCGGCCCGCCCACTCCAGCATCGGCAGGTCGTTGGGCATGTCGCCGAAGGCCACGACGTCTTCGGCGACGATCCCCTGGCGGTCGCACAGCTCGGCGAGCGTGCTGGCCTTCGAGACGCCCAGCGCGCTCATCTCGATCAGGCGACGGCCGTTGGAGTGCGTCGGCAGCAGCACGTCGCCCACCAGGCCGGCCGCCTCGGCGAGCAAGGCGTCGGAGTTGAGCTCCGGGTGGCGGGCGAGCAGCTTCGCGGCCGGACGGGCCACGAGCTCGTCCATGTCGACGGGGCGCTGCAAGGTCTCGGCGTCCCAGTTGGCCAGCTCGTACGCCTCGTTGTAGACGAGACCGTCGCCGTGTTCGACCGCGAAGCCCAGGCCGGGCAGCGCCTTCGACAGCGCCTCGATCGCGAACGCCAGCGCTTCAGCCTCGATCAGGTACGAGCCCACCACCCGCTCGGTGTGCAGGTCGTAGACGATCGCGCCGTTCGCGCAGATGGCCAGGCCCCGATGGGACACGGCATGCGCGACCGACCCCATCCAGCGCGGCGGCCGTCCGGTGACGAACACCAGCGTGGACCCGGCGCTCTCGACACGGGCGAAGGCCCGCACCGTACGCTCCGACACCGCCCCATCACTACGGACGACGGTGCCGTCGAGGTCCGTGGCGATCAGGCGTGGGGGCGTCATTTGGCGATGGGCTCGAGAACCTCGCGGCCGAGGAACCTCTGCAAGGCCTCTGGCACCCGTACCGATCCGTCCGCCTGCTGGTGGTTCTCCAGGATCGCGACGATCCAGCGTGTGGTGGCCAGCGTGCCGTTGAGCGTCGCCACCGGGCGCGTACGGCCGTCGGCGTCGCGAAAGCGCACCGACAGGCGCCGCGCCTGGAAGTCGGTGCAGTTGGAGGTGGAGGTCAGCTCGCGGTAGCGCTGCTGGGTCGGCACCCACGCCTCGCAGTCGAACTTGCGCGCCGCGCTCGTGCCCAGGTCGCCGCCGGCCGTGTCGATCACCCGGTAGGGCAGCTCGACCTTGGCGAGCATCTCCTTCTCCCAGGCCAGCAGCCGCTGGTGCTCGTTGGCCGCGTCGTCTGGGTCGCAGTAGGAGAACATCTCGACCTTGTCGAACTGGTGCACCCGGATGATGCCGCGGGTGTCCTTGCCGTACGAGCCGGCCTCCCGCCGGAAGCAGGACGACCAGGCGACATAGCGCTTGGGGAGATCGCTGATGATCTCGTTCATGTGGTAGCCGGCGAGGGGCACCTCGGAGGTGCCGACGAGGTACAGCTCCTCCTGCGGGAGCTGGTAGACCTCGGATGCGTGCGCGCCGAGGAACCCGGTGCCCTCCATGGCCTCCGGCTTGACCAGCACCGGCGGGATCATCGCGGTGAAGCCGTTCTCGATCGCCTGCTGCATCGCGAGGTTGAGCAGCGCGAGCTGCAGCTGGGCGCCGACGCCGGTCAGGTAGAAGAACCGGGAGCCGGCGACCTTCGCGCCGCGCTCCATGTCGATCGCGCCGAGGGCCTCTCCGAGCTCCAGGTGGTCTTTCGGCTCGAAGTCGAACGTACGCGGGGTGCCGATGGTCTCCAGCACGACGTAGTCGTCCTCGCCGCCGGCGGGCGCGCCCTCTTGTACGAGGTTGGGCACGGTGCCGACGAGGGCCGCAAGCTCCTCTTCCAGCCGCTGCGCTTCGGTCTCGGCCTCTTTGACCTGCTGCGACAGCTCCTTGGCCCGGTCGAGCAGCGCCTGCCGCTCGTCGCCCTGGGCGCGGGAGACCGACTTGCCGACCGTCTTCTGCTCGGCGCGGCGCGACTCGAACGAACTGAGCGCGGATCGCCGCCGCTCGTCCAGGTCGAGCAGCCTTTCGACGACAGTGTCGTCCTCGCCGCGGGCGCGCTGGCTCGCGCGCAGCCGGTCAGGGTCGCTCCGTAGGGCTCGCAGGTCGATCACAGGACGAGATTACCCGTACGCCATCACGCACCGCGCGCCGATTACCGGCGGGGCGTTCCGGCCCTTGACAGCCTCGTCCGATGGGCCTCAGCCTTCGTCCTGTGTCCACTACCTCGTACGCACTCGCTCCGCGCGCCAAGAGCGCTTGACGTGGACGACCTCGCGCTCGCACTGGTGCTCGCCGACCGTGCGGATGAGATCACGATGGACTTCTTCCGGCGGGACGACCTGGAGATACGGACCAAGCCGGACAGTTCCCACGTCACCGAGGCGGACCTGGCCGCCGAACGCGCGCTGCGCGAACTACTGCGCGACCACCGGCCGGACGACGGGGTGGTCGGCGAGGAGTTCGACGAGACGCCCGGTGACGGCCGGCGGTGGATCATCGACCCGATCGACCAGACGAACAACTACACGCGCGGGATCGAGGTCTTCGCGACGCTGATCGGCCTGGAGTCGGCCGGGGAGATCACGGTCGGCGTGGTCTCCTCACCGGCGATGGGACGCCGTTGGTGGGCGGCGCGCGGCCAGGGAGCGTTCTCGTCCGAGCCGGGACGTACCCGGCGTCTCCAGGTCTCGGCCGTGGACGACCTCGCCGAGGCGCACGTGTCGTTCGCCGCGCTGGAACGCTGGGACGGGCGGGTGCCCGCTCTCACCGAGGTCTGCGGGTCGGCGCGCTACACGTTCGGCTCCGGCGGCTTCTGGGCGCAGATGCTCGTCGCCGAAGGCCGCTGCGACGCCGCCCTCGACCCGTGGGGCAAGGTCTGGGACAACGCGCCCATCCAGGTGATCGCCGAAGAGGCCGGTGGCCGTTTCACGGACCTGGCGGGCGAGCCGCGCATCGACCAGGACTGCGCGATCGTCACGAACGGCGTCCTGCACGAGGAGATCCTCGCCCGCCTCAACGCGAGCCGGTGACCGTCCGAGGGTCAGAGCCGGCCGACGCCGCCAATGAGACGGCCGACGCCGCCGAGGAGCTGGGCCGCGGGAGCCTCGTCGCCGGTCGGGTGCCATTCGTGGACGGGGACCAGGCCCGGTTCGACCATGGTGAAGCCGTCGAACAGTGCCTGGATGCGCTCGGGGGTGCGGGGCGACAGGCGTGACGAGGCATTCTCGTACGTCTTGGCCGCGGCACGTGTCTCCGGGCTGTCGATCGCGTGGGACAGCAGCAGATGGCTGCCCGGCGCCAGCGCGTCCCGGTAGCGGGCGGCGAGGCTCCAGGGGTCGTCATCGTCGTCGATGAAATACAGCAGGCCGACGAACATGAGCGCGATCGGCTGCTCGAAGTCCAGCAGGCTCCGGACCCTGGGGTTGTCCAGGATCGTGTCGGGTTCACGGACGTCGGCCTGAATCGTCACCGTCTCGTCGTTCACGGACAGCAGCGCCCTGGAGTGGGCGAGCACGATCGGGTCGTTGTCCACGTACACGACGCGGGTGCCCGGGTTGATCTTCTGGGCCACCTCGTGGGTCGGCCCGACCGTCGGAACTCCCGTGCCGATGTCCAGGAACTGCGTGATGCCCTGCTCGGCCGCGTAGGTGACGACCCTGCGCAGGAACTGCCGGTTGGCGATCACCTCGGCGCGCGCGGTCGGTACCGCGATCGCGACCTGTTCCGCGGCGTCGCGGTCGGCCTGGAAATTGTTCCGCCCGCCCAGCAGGTAGTCATAGATGCGAGCCGGATGGGGCTTCGACGTATCGATCCCGATGTCCTGCATCCGCTTGAATTCAATGGGATCAGGCGAACTTGAGAAGTCTTCTCGGACACCGCTCATCCAACGAACCCTACCTGCAACGGATGCTTACAGAGCGTGGCCGAAGCCGGGGTGCCGCATGCCGGACCGGGCCATATGCCCGTGTTCGGGTGGCTTACGGCCGGTATCGGCCAGCCCGCTCCTACAGGTCGTGGCCGGAGCGGATCGCGGTCAGCCAGGCGGACGCCTCGGCGAAGTCGGCGTCGTGGGTGCCACGGCGGATCTCGGTGCGGCCGTCGTTCGCGCGAGGGTAACTGCCCAGGAAGCGGACGTCGGAGCAGACCCGGCGCAGGCCCATCAGGGCCTCACCGACGCGTGCGTCCGTCACGTGGCCCTCGCAGTCGATCCAGAAGCGGTAACGGCCGAAGCCGTCGCCGGTCGGCCGGGACTGGATCAGCGTCAGGTTGACCCCGCGCACGGCGAACTCCGTGAGGAACTCCAGCAGCGCGCCCGGATGGTCGTCGGTCAGGTAGGCCATCAGCGAGGTGCGGTCGGTGCCGGTCGCGGGCACCGGCGCCGCAGGGGGGCGAACGAGGACGAAGCGTGTGACGGCTCCGGAGCGGTCCTCGATGCCCAGGGCGGCCGGGGTCAGGCCGTAGCGCTCACCGGCGATGGGCGCGGAGATGGCGGCGTCGAAGCCGGAGGTGGGATCGGACACGGCCATGGCCGCGCCGGCGGTCGACGTGCCGGTGGACACCTCGGCGTCGGGCAGGTTGCCGGACAGCCAGCGGCGGCACTGCGCCAGCGCGTGCGGGTGGGTGCAGATCCGCTTGATGTCCTCGAGCCGCGTGCCGGGCCGTACGAGCAGGGCGAACTCGACGGGGAGCAGCACCTCGTCGGTGATGATCAGCGCGCCGCCGTCGGCGAGGTCGTCGACCGTGGTGGTGACCGGGCCCTCCACGGAGTTCTCCAGGGGGACCATCGCGGCGTCCGCGGCACCGCGGCGTACGGCGTCGAGCGCGGCCGAGACGGTCGGGAACGGCTCGCGGACGGCGTCGGCCGCCTCGGGGAGCGTACGGAGCGCGGCCTCGGTGAAGGTGCCCTCGGGACCGAAGTAGGCGAACCGGCGGGGCCGGTCCTCCGCCGTGGCTTCGGTGTTCGGGCTCTGCTCGCTCAAAGGGTCCCCTCAGGCCTGATCCGGTCTGGTATCACTCCAGGTTACGGCCTGCCAGAAGCGGACACGCGACGTACGGCGCGGGACCTACGTGGAGGAGGACTGGCCGTTCGAGCCGATGTCGAGCGGGTCCTCCAGGCGGACCGAGGGACCGCGGCCGAGCCGGGCGGCGCGTACGACGTGGTCTTCCTCGGGGGAGAGCACCTGGCCGCTGCGTCCCGCCTGCACCACGCGGGCGTACGTGCGGGTCTCGGTGCGCCCGTTGATCGAGGTGAGGACGACGCCGTCGCCGGCGGCGTTGAGCAGCGCGAGCGAGAACGACAGGCCGCCGGAGACCTCTTTGAGTGCGTCGTAGTGGACGATCGCGACATCGCGGACGGCGCGGTTGTCGGCGGCTCCCGAGCTGACCTGGAGCTGACGGCGCAGCATCTCGGCGCACTCCTCGATGGCTCGCTCCGCCTGTTTGCGGGCGCCCAGACCGGTGTAGAGCCCCAGCGCTCCGAGGATGATCGCGGCCGCGGCCAACGTGATGAGGATCACGTACTGAGCGTACCCATCCGACTACGATTACGCGAGGTGTCCACGCCGTCACCGTCTGAAGTCATCGTGGATCGCCATCGGTGGAGCGCGACGATCAGCACGATCGCGCCCAACCCGAAGGCGTCCTGGACGATCCGGCCGGCGAACCTCGGCCCGTCGTGGTCGGCCAGCATCGTGATCCCCCACCACGGGATGTGGAGCACGTAGAAGAGCCAGACGACGGCGGCGAACGCGAGGCGGCGCCGGTCGCGCCCGTCGGCGACGAACGCGCCGAGCACCACGACCAGCCACGCCAGATGGTGGATCCAGGCGACCGGCGAGACGAGCACCGCGATCAGCCCGGTGATCGCGATACCGGTGGTCTCGCGCCCCTCCAGCGAGGCTCGGCGCGCCGCGCGGAACCCGAGGTACGCCACGACGGCCGCGCAGGCCAGCCACAGCAGGGACGTCACCGAGTCCGGCAGGTAGAGCCTGAGCAGCATTCCCCGGATCGACTGGTTGGTCGTGGAGGTGTTGGAGCCGAGCCGGTCGCTGTCGAACAGCGCGCGGAACCAGTAGTCGGCGGAGTCCCAGGGCAGCACGACGAAGGTGGCCGTGGTGGCGACGGTCGCCGCGAGCGTGGCGGTCATCGCCTCCTTGCGGCGCCCGGTGACGAGGAAGTAGATGATGAACACGCCCGGCACCAGCTTGACCGCGGTGGCCAGCCCCACGAGCAGGCCACGAGGCCAGCGGGTACGCGCCTGCGCGCAGTCGGCGACGCACATGGCGACCAGCAGGATGTCGACCTGCCCGAAGCGGATCTGGTCCTGCAGCGGCATCGGATACGTGCAGACGGCCACCAGGACCCCGGCGAGCAGCGGCGCCCACGTGCCGAACCTGCCGAGCAGCGGCGCGAAGGCGTACCGGACGGTGATCGTGATCGCCACGAAGATCAGCGCGACCCACGCCCACTGCGCGGCCGTCCACGACAGGAGCGCGAGCGGCACGGCCAGGACGACGGCGAACGGAGGATAGGTAAATGGAAGAAGTTGCGGCGGTTGCGTCATGAATCCGTAGACGGGGGAATTCCGTAGGACCGCCTGCCCTGCCGACCGGTACACATCAAGGTCGACAAGCCGTTGATCAGGCTCGTTCCCCAGCCAGTGCAGGACGACGGGTCCCACAGCCGCGGCCGCGACGAAAATTCCCGCGACGACGATCACGACATCGCGTATCGTCCTTCGACCGCCCATGTGTCCATCCTGTCCCGGGTCCGCGACTAGCCTGGGGGCGTCCCAGACCTGGAGGTGATCGTGACACAGCCGCGGGGAGCGGAACGTAGCCACGTCAGCGGCGCCGTGGCGGCGCTCGTGGTGTTCGCGGCCGTGTTGCTAGGCCTCATGGCCTCCACATCGCCGGACGCGGACGCCGCGCCCCTCAGGGGACGGGTGGTGCTGATCGGCGTCCCCGGCCTGCTGTGGAGCGACATCCACGATACCCAGACGCCGAACCTCGCCAGGTTGGCGGGCGAGGGCTCGGCCGCCACCCTGTCGGTCAAGACCGTGGGCGCGCACACGTGCCCGGTCGACGGCTGGCTGAGCATCTCCGCGGGCCAGCGCGCTCAGCTGCGCAACGGCAGCTGCGGGCTGCCGCCGGCGCCAGTCGGCGGCGCGATCCCCGGCTTCGGCGCGATCCGCAACGACAACGCGAAGAACAAGTACGGCACGAAGCTCGGCCTGCTCGGCGACTCGGTCCACCGGGCCGGCGCCTGCACGATGGCCGTCGGCCCCGGCGCCGCCCTCGGCGCGGCCGACAGCATCGGGCGGGTCGACGGTTACGTCGAGTCGACCGCCAAGATGCCCGCCGACGCGCTGTCGCGGTGCCCGTTGACGCTGGTCGACGTCGACGACGTGTTCCGCGCGTACATCGACGCGGGCGTCGACGTGAACGGCTTGCAGGCGCCGCTCACGGCCAAGAAGCGCGCGGTCGGTGTGAAGCGCGCCGACGCCCAGGTCGGCCTGGTGATGGCCTCGCTGCCTCCCGGCACGACCGTGATGCTCGCCGGTCTGTCCGACGCCAACAGCGCCGCCCATCTGCGGGTCGCCCTCGCGAGCGGCACGGGATACTCCGGGAAGTACCTGACGGCGAGCTCGACGCGCACCGACGGCCTGGTCACGCTGACCGACGTCACGGCGACGGTCCTGCGGCGCCTCGGCCTCCCGCAGCCCGCGCAGGCCGTGGGCTCGCCCTGGCACGACGGCGGAAAGAAGCCGTCATCGGTGGCCAAGCTGGCCCACACGCTGAACGACCAGGACGTCGCCGCGCAGGCGCTGCGGCGGCTGGTGACGACCTTCGACATCGTCCTGTTCGCGATCCAGTTCTCGTTGTACGGGTTCGCCACGCTGGCGCTGCGCCGCAAGCGGCGGCGGGTCCTCACCGTCACCAAGATCGCGGCCTTGGCGGTGGCGTCACTTCCGGTCGCGTCGTTCCTGGCCAACGTGGTCCCGTGGTGGCGCACCCATCCGGCGATCATGGTGGCGCTGGCGATCGTCGTCGCGACGGGCCTGGTCACCACGCTGGCCGCGGCCGGGCCGTGGCGCCGCTCGGTGACGGGCTCGGGCGCGGTCGTCGCCGGAGTGACCTCGCTGGCGCTCACGCTCGACGTGATGACCGGCAACCATCTGCAGACCTGCAGCATGCTCGGCTACACCCCGCTGGTCGCGGGCCGCTTCTACGGATTCGGCAACCCGAGCTGGGCCCTGTGGATAACCGGCATCCTCATGGTCGCGGGCATGCTGGCCGGCCACTTCCTCGCCCGCTTCGGCGAGGGCGACAAGGGCCGCCGTGCCGCGACCGCGGTGGTCGTCGGCGCCGGCGTCCTCGCGCTGGTGATCGACGGGGCGCCGATGTGGGGCGCGGACTTCGGCGGCATCATCGCGCTGTTCCCGGGCTTCGCGGTCTTCGCCTTCATGATCAGCGGGCGGAAGGTCCGGCCCACGCGGCTCCTCGCCGTACTGGCGGTAGGCGTGGTGATCGTCCTCGGCATCTCGTTCCTCGACTCCCTGCGCGCGAACCCCACGCACATCGGGGAGTTCTGGAACAACCTGATGAGCGGCGACGCGGGCACGGTGATCTACCGGAAGTTCCGCGGCATGATCCGCACCTTCGGCAACTGGGAGCTCACGCTCATCGCGGTCGCCGCCGTCGGGTTCTTGTTCTTCGCCCTGCTCCGCCCGCTCACCTGGCGCGCCTCCGCACTGCACACCGCCTACGAGCACGCACCCGCACTGCGCCCGACGCTCGTCGCCGTGCTGGTCACGGGCGGTGTCGGGATGCTGGTCAACGACTCCGGCGTGGCGATCCCCGCGCTGGCGTTCACGGTGGCGATCCCGCTGGCGCTCGTGGCGAGCGCCCATGCGCTGGAGCTCGCCCCGGACGACGAGCCGCCAGCACGATCAGAGCGATCAGAGTCAGAGTCAGTGCCCAAGGCGTGAGCTCCGCGCGTACGACGGTGATCAGCCAGCGCAGGTCGTGGGAGAGCCCGGACGTCACCGGGTCACGTGCCGGCAGGTAGGCCAAGGCCAGCACCGTCGTACGCGCCAGCAGCACCTCGTCGAAGCACGACGAGGACACGAGCGCGATCGTCACCCAGCCGATCCCGTCGTACCAGGGCAGGGCGTACGGCGCGGCGAACAGCCACGCCAGGGCCAGCGCGGCGGCGAGACGGAACGCCTCGTCGCCGACCCGGTCGGGATGCGACCACGCGGGCGGCCGAGGCAGTGCGCGGATCAGCAGCGCCACCAGGACGACGGTCAGCAGAACCGAGCCGACCTGCACGACATCGCGCGGCACGGTCACGAGCAGCCCGCCCGTCGCCCCGGCGAAGAAATGCCAGGGCGTGGCCAGCGACACGGACTTGGACGCGCGGTTCAGCTGGTCGATCGAGTGCGGCCCGGCCATCAGGTACGCCAGGAGCGTGACCATCCCGGCCGCGCCGAAGAGCGCCGCGAGACGCGCGATGGTCTGACCGCCGTCGGACCGTGCGGCACCGGTACGGCGTCCGTGCCGCGTGCACCACCACTCGTACACAAGAACCAGCGCGGGCCCGCCACCCACGATGGCGACGTTGATCTTGATGGCGGCGCCGACGCCGACGAGGGTGCCGGCGATCAGGCAGCGGGAGACGTTACGGCTCTCCCCCGGCCGTGGGCGTACGGGATCGGGCAGGCCGAACGCGATCAGGCCCGCCACCGCGAACACGATCGCGAGCACGTCGTTGTGCGCTCCGCCGACGAGCTCGAAGATCAGCAACGGGTTGGCCGTCCACAGCAGGACCGCGCGCAGCCGGCGGCCCGGGTCGCCGCGCGCCGCCCGGTAGAGCAGCAGGCCGGCCGCCAGGAACGCCAGGGCGTTGCTCACCGACATCACGAAGACGGTCAGCCGCATCGACGAACCGCCGATCACCGAGGCGAACGTCTGCTGGGCGGTGGCGATCGGGCCGTACACGGTGGGGGTGCCGCGCCAGTCCTGCACGCCGCGTGTCACCGGATCGGCGGGCAGGTCGCGCGCCGACGTGGCGTACGGATCGTTGCCGGTGACCGCCATCCGCCCGTACGCGGCGTAGTTGAGGTGGTCGCCGGAGCCCACCGGCGGCATCAACGCGAACGCCGTCACCGCCAGCACACCCGCGATGACCAGCGGGCGCACCGGCGGCGACCACCCACGGCGTACGGCGTGCAGGCAGAGAGCAAGGCCGGCCGCGGCGAGCAGGATGCCCGCGGCGGTCAGCGCGATGGTCACGTGGGGCGAGGGGTGAACCGTGAGGGAGTACGGCGGCTGCCCGGCTCGGCCGCGCAGCAGCGGCTGCATCACCGACGGCCCGAGCAGCGCGGTCAGCAGCAGGCAGGCGAGGCCGGCCGCGCCGAAGCCGAGGCCCGCGGCACCGTAACGGCCCGCACGCGCGCCTTCGCCGGGAACGCTCTCGTCAGCGTCCGGCACGGCGGAGCCGGCCGAGCTGCCGTGTCACCGCGGGCTCGCGCGCGGCCAGGGCACGGCCGACGTCACGGAACTGCTTGAGCCGGTGCACCTGGGCGCGCCAGTCGGTGCCGGTGGCGCGGTGGGCGAGCGGCACCTCGACCTCGGTGACCTTGAACCCCTTGCGGAGCAGGTCGACGGTGAGGGCCGTCTCGACGCCGAAGCCTGCGGCGAGCGGCAGGGCCGCCTCGAACGCGGCGCGGGTCAGGCAGCGCTGGCCGTTGAGCGGCTGGGTCGGTGTCCAGCCGGTGAGCCGCTTGATGCCGTCGCGCGACAGGCGCACGACGAAGCCGTGGCCGCCGAGCTTGACCCGGTCGCTGAACGCCGCGATGGTCATGGCCGCCACGCCGTCGCGCACCGGCTCGATGAGCGGCGCCGCGTGCTTGGCCGTCTCGCCGAGGTCGGCGTCGAGGAAGAGCAGATGGCGTGGGACGTCTCCGTCGAGGAGACGTACCGCCGCCGCGCCGGTCTCCATCGCCGCGCCCTTGCCGCGGTTGCGCGAGTGCCGGACGACCTTGGCGCCGCTGCCTTCGGCGAGCCGTCCTGTCGCGTCGACCGAGCCGTCGTCGACGACGACGACCAGGTCGACGCCTGGCAGTGATGCGGCCGCCTCCACGGTCGAGGCGATCCGGTCCTGTTCGTCTTTGGCCGCGATGACGACCGCCGTGTCCGCCTGCATGAAGGCGATGGTAGTGGCGGCTAGGACCGCCCGAAGGCAGGTACGGCGTCGTGCACGGAGAAGACCGTGTCGAGACCGGTGACCTGCAGGATCCGGCGAACCGCCGAGCGTGGCGCCGCGAGCTCCAGCGAGCCGCCGTGTTCACGCAGACGCTTCATGGCCGAGAGCAGGACGTTCATGCCCGTCGAGTCACAGAACTCGACCCCGCTCAAGTCCACCACAAGCCGGCTGACTCCGTCGCGAACGAGCGCGGCCAGCTCGGTTTGCAGCCTGGGTGCCGTATAGAGATCGACCTCGCCGTATACAGAGACGACGGCGTGACCTCCTTGAGATTCAGTCGAGACCTTTAGCTCCACGAGCCGCACACTAGCGTCCCCTGCTCGGGCGAACTAGAGCCCCGGAAGATAAGGGCCTGTACGTTGCCAGGCGGTGGAATGCCCTTTGCCAGAGCGCTGTCCCCTTTTCGGCGTTTCGCAGTAAATGCGGCAACCGTTCCCGTACGGGTTAGGGGACATGGAGATCATCCCCGTTCTGCCGACCTGATGTGCGGGAATTCGGCCTCCGGCGCGTCGCGCGTGCGAGAAGCTAGGACCATGGGACAGAGGTCCGGCCATCCCGGGGGAGCGTGGTGGCGGGCCGTGTTCGGACCGGAGCGTGCACGATGACCGGTGGCAGATTCGACGATTCGGGACGCGGCCGGCTCCGCGAACGACTGGAGACGATCCGTACTCGATCACAAAAGTCCAGTTCGTGGCGCTCTATCACGCAACACGTCTCTCGACTGGTCAACCGTGAAGGCTTTGTTCCGGTATCCACAAAGCTGTCCCGGGAAGACATCCGATTTCTCGCCTCCGCGCGCGACGACGTCATCGCCTTCTGCGAGATGAGCATTCGCCTGCTCGAGATGCACCAGCCACGCGACGCCGGGGGCATCACCAGCGACCTCTCCAACCCCCTCATGCGGTGCCGTGCCTGCATGTGGCGCTGGCCGTGCCCGACCGTACGCGCCATCGAGGAGACGGTGCTCCGCCCACCTGGGTCCTGAGCGTCCCCAGGCGGGCAGAGCCGTCTGTCAGCCCACCCGGCCGAGACGGACGCCGACCTGCGCGTCCTTGCCACTCGTACCCAGCGTGCCGGCCCCGAAGGTCGCCGAGCCGGTCCCGGTCGCGCCGACGGCGCCGCCCAGGAGCACGCTGACCGCGCCGTCGGTGCCGTTCTCCTTCGGCGCCCCGACGACCAGGTCCGCGTGGCCATCGCTGGTGATGTCCAGCAGGCTCACCGTCCAGCCGAACTCATCGCCGGCCTCCGCCGCGCCCGCGACGCCATCGCTGTCCTGTGAGAACACCTGCGACTGCGCGCCGGTCAGGCCGGTGGCCGAGCCGTACAGGGCAACGGCGGAACCCGCCGTCGCCTTCCCGCCGACGCTCTTGCCCGGGACGCCCACCGCGAGGTCGGCCTTGCCGTCGCCGTTGATGTCTCCGGCGGACAGGCTGTAGCCGAACTTGTCGCCCAGCGCGGTGTCGCCGGCCAGGCCGTCGGTCTCCTGGTTGACCATGTACGCGTCGGCCAGCGTGAGGTCCGCGCTGCCCTTGAAGACCGTCACGTGGCTGTGCGCGCGACCGCTGTCGTCGGAGCCGCCCGTCGCGATGTCGGCGTAGCCGTCACCGTCGAAGTCACCGACCGCCAGGGCGTCGTCCTTGACGAGTTCCTCGCTGCTCGGGTCCGGGTTGTCGGTGCTGGGCCACACGTCGAAGCCGTAGCGGTACTTGGGGTCGGCCGCGGCGTTCTGCCAGCCCATGACCAGGTCGGTCTTGCCGTCGCCGTTGATGTCCCCGACCGCCGGCACCAGGGCGTCCAGCACCGGCGTGGCGGCGGCCTTGAGGCGCTTGGCGCCGCGGACCGGACGGCCGTGGACGCTCGGGTGGAACGCACGCGCGGCGACCTGGTCGACCGGCCTGGACGTGTAGGTCCAGAAGTAGCCGTCGCCCGGCGAGGTGTCGACCCACTCGGGGTAGCCGTCGCCGTCGAAGTCCCCGACGACGAGCGAGAATCCGTAGCGGTGGCCCGCGCCCGCGTTCTCCGGCTCCGTCAGAGTCGCCGAGCCCGCGCCGGTCAGACCGGACGCCGAACCCCACAGGATCGTCTCCGAGCCGGCGTTCGCGCCCGCGGTGGTGTCCTCGTCCGGCGAGCCGACGAACAGGTCCGCGTAGCCGTCTTGGTCGTAGTCGAACGACGTCACCGAGAAACCGAAATGGTCGGTGCTCTCCGCCGCGCCCGGGACGCCGGAGCTGTCCTGGCTGAATACCGCCTTCTTCGCGGTATTCGGGCCGGTCTTGGAGCCATAAACGATTGTCACAAAACCGGCACTCGACTTCGTGCCGACCTTGCCGTACGGACTGGCGAGTGCCAGGTCCGGATATCCGTCCCCGTTGAAGTCATACGGCTTCGCGGCCCCTGCCGCGGCCTTGACCGCTGCCACCCCCGGAACGGCGCCCGCCGGACCGGCGATCCCCATCGCCCCCAATGCGGTGACCGCGGAAACGGCCAGCGCACGCGCGAAAACGCGTTCTCTCACCAAACCTCCTCAGAAGTGCCACGCGCATGGCACATGGCGAAGAAAAGACGTCGGAGATTTACGCTCGGTTTACCGGGGGTGGCATATCTCACCGAGATTTGGACGAAACCCGTACGTCCGGTCTCTTTCTGTAACCGCTGTACATCACCGGGTCAGCGGTGGGTGAAGACCGCCACCCAGGCTTCGATCTTGTCGGACCGGTGGTAGCCCGTGAGCGCCGTCGTCCTGCCGCCGAGGCTGATCAACATGAGCCGGTTGCGGAACTCCCCCTTGCCCGTGCACTTCTTCACGGCGCAGCCGATCGCGAACAGGTGGGAGTCATCGGCCCACGCTCGTGCCTGCTCGATCGGCAGGGTCACGACCTTCCTGCCGGTCTTGATGTTCCTGACGGTCACCGCGGGACCGCTCCCCGGCCCGAACCTGGGAAGAGAGTGCCATTCGGCGAAAGCCCGGCCGGCTCCCCGTAGTCGGCCTCGTGCGCCGGCGCCGCCTGAGGCTTCCCGTTCACGTCGTAGAAGACCTTCGTCGGCGAGGCCGCCAAGCCCGTGCGCGTCCAGATCAGCGCCCCGCTCCTGCTCCAGCCGAGGTCCTGCCGGACGTTGGGGTTCGCATGCATGGGATCGGAGTTGTCGGCGGGCAGGGAGTGGTAGCTCCCACGCCCGGTCGCCCCGTCCACGATGTAGAAGCCGGTCCGCGAGCTCGTCCCGGGCGCGCCGTACGCGTCCGGGTTGTTCTTGTACGTGGTCAGGAGCAGCCGCCGACCGTCCGGCGACCAGGACAGTCCGCCGGCCTTGTTCGCGACCGGGATCCAGCCGACGACCTTCCGCGTCCTCATGTCGAGGATGCCGACGCGTGAGGCGAGCGAGCTCTCGAGCACGGCCGCCTGATGCATGCCCGGCTGCACGTCGAGGTAGGCCCACCTGGTCTTCTCATAGACACCCGACACGGGGTTGTAGAGGTACCAGGTGCGCTCGTACGTCCTCGTGCCGTCGGAGCTCCTCAGGTGGCCCGTGTAGTAGGCGGCGATGGCCGTGTGGCCCGCGGCGACGAGGTGACGCGGGAACGAGCTGCCGAGGTCGGTGCGCAGCGAGGTGTCGGAGGACATCGCGACGGGACGCGTCTGGATCGGGGTCGCCGGCCGCGCCGGCGATCCTCCGGTCTGGGCGACGATCGCCACTCCCGCCCCGACGAGGAGCGCCGCCGACGCCGAGGCCAGCCCGACCTTGAGCGATCGCCGCCGGGCCCGCCCCCGCAGCGCCCGGTCGGCCAGGCCCGCGGGCACCCGAGCCTTTTTGGACCAGTCTTCGTACGTCTTCTTGATGAGTGTTTCGAACTTCACTGCCGGACCGTCAGCCGGGCCAGCGCCCTCCGCATGGTGATCTTCAGATCCAGGTCCGGAGTCCCGTCGCGCCACGCTCCGTCGGGAGGCTCGGCGACCTGGGTCTCACGCCGCCTCCATTTGAGGCGCCACGAGCTGACCTGCTGCCGGTACATCACCTGCCGCACGTAGGTCTCCGGGCTCTCCACCCGTGACCAGCGCGTGACAGTTGACGGCGACGTCCTCCCGGCGGATGAACAGCCACTTGCGGTAGTCCCAGCACCAGTCGCCGAACCAGCGCGCGCCGGTCGACTCGACGCCGTCGGTGATCGCGGGGTCATCGCCGACGTGCGTTTCGCTGTGATGCGGGCCTCTGACCTGTCTGAATACGGCATCCGGGAGTTCTTCGCACGATTCCGCCCTGCGAAAACCATCTGGAAGAGGGCTGATTCAGCACGTACCGTTCGCGGCGTGACCCACGCGCTCACCATCGACTTCGTCGCCGCCGGCGGCGGCCTCCTCGCCGTGACCCATCGCCCGAAGATGCGGTCGCTCCCCGAAATGAGAAACCTGGGGGTGACCCACCTGGTGACCTTGCTCTCCGAACGCGAAGGCGCCCGAGACATCGGAGCCGCGGCGCAGGAGGCGGGCCTGGAGTGGCGCTGGGTGGAGCTGGCCGACGCCGACCCTCCGCCGCCTTCGCGCGACGTGGAGCTGTTGTCGGCGCTGACCGAGATAGCCGCGCTCCTCCACGACCGCGCGGCGATGGTCGTCCACTGCTCCGCGGGCGTGCACCGCACCGGCATGTTCACGTACGCGCTGCTCCGCAGAACCGGCCTGAACAACGAGGACGCCCGGCGTACGCTGACGCGCCTGCGCGCCTTCACCGCCGGCGGGGTCGGCGAGCACCGCCTCGCCTGGGGCGAACGCCTCTGCGGCGCGTGACCCTCAGGATTCCAGGGGAAGGCGGACGACGAAGCGGCAGCCCTCGCCGGCGTTCGTCACGCCGATCTCGCCCGCGTGGGCCTCGACGATGCCGCGGGCGATGGCCAGGCCGAGGCCCGCGCCGCCGCCCGGCGTGCGGGCCACCTCGCCGCGGAACGCCACGTCGAACAGGCGAGGGAGGTCCTCCTCCGGGATGCCTCCGCACGCGTCGGACACGGTGACACAGGCCATGCCGTTCTCCACTCCCGCGACGATCTCGACACCGCCGTCGGCGGGGGTGTGGCGTACGGCGTTGACGACCAGGTTGCGCAACGCGCGGCCGAGCTCGGAGGCGTCGACCTCCACCGGCAGGACGCCCTCGGCATGGCCGTGCAGGCGCACGCCCTTGGCGCGTGCCAGGGCCTCGATGCCGGCGACGGTTTCGGAGACGAGGTCGCCCAGGCCGACGCGCCGGCGGGACAGCCGGAGGGCGCCCGCGTGGATGCGGGAGAGTTCGAACAGGTCGTCCACCATCGCGGACAGCCGGTCCGACTCCGCCCGTATCTGCGCGTGGTAGCGGTGGACGGTGGCGGGGTCGTCGACCACCTCGTCCTCCAGCGCCTCGGCCATCGCGCGCAGGCCGGCGAGCGGTGAGCGCAGGTCGTGGCTGACCCAGGCGACGAGTTCGCGGCGGCTGGTCTCCAGGGCGCGTTCGCGGGCGTGGGCGGCTTCGAGACGTTCGTAGGCGGAGGCCAGCTCGGTGCCGAGTTCGGCCAGCTCGGCGGGGAGCGTACGTGCCGGGGGCGTGAACCGCCCGTCGTCGCCGGCCTGGCGCACGGCGAAGAGCAGCGCGCGGCTGCCGCTGATCAGCCGGTATCCGAGCAGGAGCGACACCCCGAGGCCGACGAGGCCGGCGACGGCCGTCACGGTGAGCGTCACGGAACGGTCGTGGTCGGTGATCAGCATCTTCAGTGTGATCACGACGATGCCGGCCACGGTCGCCAGAACCGTCGCGGCCGAGCCGACGGCCAGCAGGATCGTGATGGACCGGCCGCCGAGCACGTACAGGAGCGCGACGCCGACGAGGCCGACGAGCAGGGCGGCGCCCGCGGCGTACGCGGCCACCACGGCGAACGCGTGGAACGGGATCATGTGAGGGGCTCGTATCGGTAGCCGACGCCCCAGACCGTGAGGATGCGGCGCGGGGCGGTCGGGTCTTCTTCGATCTTCTCTCGGAGGCGGCGCACGTGGACCGTCACCGTGGAGGAGTCGCCGAACTCCCAGCCCCAGACCTTTTCCAGCAGGTCGGCGCGCGTGAAGGCCTGCCGTGGATGCCGCATGAGGAAGGCGAGCAGGTCGAACTCCCGCGCGGTGAGCGAGACCTCCCTGCCGCGCAGGCGTACCTCGTGCGCGGCGGTGTCGACGGTGAGATCGCCGTCGATGGTGGTCTCGCCGGTCGGCGGGGGCGCGCCGCGTGAGCGGCGGAGGACGGACTTGACGCGGAGGGCCAGCTCGCGGGGGCTGAAGGGCTTGGTGACGTAGTCGTCGGCGCCGGTCTCCAGGCCGACGAGCCGGTCGGTCTCTTCACCGAGCGCGGTCAGCATGACGATCGGCACCGGCCAGCGCGCGCGGAGCCGCCGGCACACCTCCAGCCCGTCGATGCCGGGCAGCATGAGGTCGAGGATGACCAGGTCGGGGACGTTCTCCGCGGCGATCCGCAGGGCGGCGGGCCCGTCGGCGACGCACTGCACCTCGTGCCCGTCGCGTACGAGGTAGCGCGCGACGACCTCGGCGACGGTCGGGTCGTCGTCGACGACGAGGATGCGACCGGAGGTCACCATCGAGTTATCCACAACCTGTGGAACACGTCGCCCCTACCGCCCACAGGGCCGGACGTGGGTATCCGGTGTGTTAGCGCACACCTTGTCCACCGCGTTGTCCACAGGGTCCTGGTCACGCCTCTCACCCTAGGACCGGCCGGCCTCGATCAAGGCACTCCGTCACCACAACGTAAGAGTTGCCCGCCGGCGACCGGTTTGGACGAGATCTGGGATCAAGATCCTTCGTCGCGCTCATTTCGTCGGCCTGAACGCGTACTCTCACTCCATGGGTAAGGCGATTCTCGCGATTATCGGCGTGCTGCTGGCGATCTGGGTGCTCTCCACCGCGATTGGAATGATCTTCGCGGCGCTCAAGTTCATGATCTGGCTCGGTGTCCTCGCGGTCATCGCGGCCGTCGTCGTGACCGTGATCAGCAAGTTGGCAAAGAGCAAATAGAGGCCCCTTGTCGGGCAACGCCGGTTACGCGCATGATTCGGCAATGAGTCTCACCGGCTTGCTGCGCGACCGGGCCGCAGAGCACCCGGACACGACCGCCTTCATCCATGGGGGCGAGCGGATCACCTTCGCCGAGTTCGACCGGCGGGTGGACCTCGTGGCGACCGCCCTGCGGGAGTCCGGCGTACGCCCGGGCGACCGCGTCGCGGTCCTCGACAAGAACTCCCTGCCGTACGCCGAGCTGCTGTTCGGCGCCGCACGCGCCGGAGCCGTTCAGGTGCCGGTGAACTACCGCCTCGCCCCCGACGAGGTCGCCTACATCGTCGACAACGCCGAGGCGCCGGTGCTGGTGGCCGGCGCGGAGTTCGTGCCGGTGCTGGACGCGATCGCCGGACGGCTGCGGCACACCAAGCGGCTCGTCGTCGTGGGCGGCGAGGACCATGCGTACGAGGACTACGCGGCCTGGACCGACCGTGAGGCCACGCGGGCCGACGACTCCGGCGAGGTCTTCGTCCAGCTCTACTCCTCCGGCACCACGGGCCTGCCCAAGGGCGTGATGCTGACCCACGACAACTTCCTCGCGCTGCTGCCGATGATCGACGAGCTGTGGGACCTGCAGTCCGACAGCACGGTGATGGTCGCGATGCCGATGTACCATATCGCCGGCTGCACGCTGGCGGTCGCCGCGATCTTCGCCGGCATCCCCGGCGTGATCATGCGGGAGCCCGACCCGGTCGGCATCGCCCGCGCGATCGAGGCCCACCGCGTCACCCACGTCTTCCTCGTGCCGGTGATCATGCTCATGATGCAGCAGCTCCCTCAGGTGCGGGAGACGGACCTGTCGAGCCTGAAGCTCCTGATCTACGGCGCTTCGCCGATCAGCGACGAGGTGCTGGCCGGGGCGATGCGGCTGCTGCCAGAGACCGGGTTCATGCAGGTGTACGGCCTGACGGAGACGGCGGGGGCGATCACGTATCTGCCGCCGGCCGACCACGTGCCCGACGGCTCACGCCTCCGCAGCGCCGGCATCGCGAACCCCTCGGCCGAGCTGAGCATCATCGACCCCGCGACCGGAAGGGACCTGCCGCCCGGCGAGGTCGGCGAGATCGTCTGCCGGAGCCCGCAGAACATGCTCGGCTACTGGTCGCTGGAGCAGGCGACGAAGGACACGCTTCTGGAGGGCGGGCGGCTGCGAACGGGCGACGCCGGCTACCTCGATGAGGACGGCTACCTCTTCATCCACGACCGGGTCAAAGACATGATCATCTCGGGCGGCGAGAACATCTACCCGGCCGAGGTGGAGAACGTCCTGATGGCCCACCCGTCGGTCGCCGACTGCGCGGTGATCGGGGTTCCGGACGGCAAGTGGGGCGAGACGCCGAAGGCCATCGTGGTCCTCGACGGCGAGGTCGGCGAGCGCGAGCTGATCGACCACTGCCGTGCGCGCCTGGCCCACTTCAAGTGCCCGACGTCGGTGGACCGGGTCGAGGCGATCCCGCGCAACCCGACCGGCAAGGTGCTCAAGCGCAGCCTCCGCGAGCCGTACTGGAAGGATCAGTCGCGCGCGGTGAACTGACCGATTAGGGGGAACATGCTGCCGTTCGAGGCCGGGGGGCCGCCGCTGCCACCCGAGCAGCTGAAAGCGATTCTGGGTAGTGCGGTCATGCGGCACGTCTCCCTTGGCTGGCGGATCGTGACGCAGTACCCGGGCCAGACGGTGATGAGGAGGAGCAACGAGGTCAATCACCTCGCGCACTCCCTCGCCACCGTCTTCACATGCGGGCTGTGGCTACCGGTCTACGTGGTCCTCGCGGTCACCAGTGAGGAGCAGCGCATAGCGCTGGCGGTCGACCCGTACGGCGTCGTGCTGATCAACGGGCTGCCGGCGCCACCGCCCAGCCTCATGCCAGGCCCCGCGGTGCCGTCGCCGAGACCCGTGGGCGTCCCTCTGCCAGGAGACGGCAACGCCCGCGCGGTCGCCGCCGCGAACGCCCGCCGCGCCTTGCGGCAGAAGGCACGGGAGCAGGCCGCCGAAGACCTCCTGCTCGCGCGCGAGCTGCGCATCGGCCGTCCGGATCTTCCCCGGCACTACGACGACGGCGGCCTCGTCGACCTGAACCACGTTCCGGCGCACGCGCTCACGACGCTGCGAGGTGTGACACCGGAGATCGCCGACCAGATCGTGGCCGTACGCGATCGGGTCGGCGCCTTCTCCTCCGCCGAGGAGCTCGCCGCGACGGCCGGCCTGCACCCCGATCTGACACCCGAGATACGGGAGTACGGCATCTTCCTCCCGTGACTCGGCGCAACCCGGTGGGCGGAAGCGTCATGTTCGTTCGAGGCGGGTTAAGCTCCCGAATGTGACTCATGCCTACCGCGTCGACAGTGAGGTCGGACGCCTGCGGACTGTCCTGCTTCACCGGCCGGGCGCGGAGCTCAAGCGCCTGACGCCACGCAACAACGACAAACTGCTGTTCGACGGCATCCCCTGGATCGGCCGTGCCCAGCAGGAACACGACGCGTTCGCCCAGGCGCTGCGCGACCACGACGTCGAGGTTCTCTACCTCACCGAGCTGCTGCAGGACACCCTGGAGTACCAGCCGGCGCGCGACGAGGCGATCGCGAACGTCCTGCACGACCGGCGGCTCGGCGACCAGCTCCGTACGATCGTCGGCGGCTTCCTGGCCGAGCAGACGCCCGAGGACCTCACCCAGGTGCTCGTGGCCGGGCTCGCGCACGAGGAGCTGAAGACCGGCCGCGGCCTGGTGTACCAGCTCATGGACCGGCACGACTTCGTCATCGACCCGCTGCCGAACCTCCTGTTCACCCGCGACTCCAGCTCGTGGGTCGGCGACCAGGTCGCGGTCACGAGCCTCGCGATGTCGGCGCGACGCCGTGAGACCGAGCTCACCCGCCTGATCTACCGCCACCACCCGCGCTTCGAGGGCGCGAACCTCCTCTACGACACGGGCATGGAGCACGTCGAGGGCGGCGACATCATGCTGCTCTCGCCGGGCGTCGTGGCGATCGGCACCGGCGAGCGTACGACGCCGGCCGGGGTCGAGCAGCTGTCCCGGCGCGTGTTCGACGCGGGGCTGGCGCACACGGTGCTGGCCGTCCCGATCGAGCAGGAACGCGCCACGATGCACCTCGACACCATCTGCACGATGGTCGACGTCGACAAGGTCGTGATGTATCCGGCGGTGGCCTACTCCCTCACCGCGTTCACGGTCACGAGCGAGGGCGAAGACCTGCGGGTGTCGCGGGCCCGCCCGTTCCTCGAAGCGGCATCGCAGGCGATGGGCATCGAGCGGCTCCACGTGATCGACACGGGCCTCGACCCGGTGACGGCCGAGCGCGAGCAGTGGGACGACGGCAACAACACCCTCGCGGTCGCCCCGCGGCTGGCCGTGGCGTACGAGCGCAACATCGAGACCAACGCACGCCTGGAGGCGGCGGGTGTCGAGGTGATCAGGATTCAGGGGAGTGAGCTCGGCAGCGGCCGTGGCGGCCCGCGCTGCATGTCGTGTCCGGTGCTCCGCGACCCCACCTGAGGCGGGTCATCCGGTCTGGTTGAGGATGCTTTCCGGGGTCTCCAGCTGGTGGCCGTTCGACTGTGCGCGCGACTGCAGGACGGCCCAGACGGTGGTGCCGGTGTCCTCGTGAAGGACACCCCACCCGTCGGACAGGCTCTCCACGATGCCCAGTCCGCGTCCGCCGAGCGACGACAGCGTGGCGCGGGCGCGGCGTGGTTCGGTCATGGCGCCGCCGTCGCTGACCGCGAGGCGGATGACGTCTCCCTGCCACGACCAGGCGACCCGGATCTCCCCGGACGCGAGCGGGCGGGCATGGCGGAGGGCGTTGCTGATCAGCTCACTGAGGATGACGGTCGCGTCGTCGGCGAGCTCGTCGTAGGCACCTGAGGCGGCGAGTTCGGCGCACAGACGCCGGCGCACCACCGAGACACTCGATGGCGCGTGGGGCAGAAACACGACGCTCGACGCCCTCACCTCCCCCGGGTCGGCGACCATTTACCGGACACTCCCCGTAACCTCTCTCCGGTACGACCGAAATGCCCAGTTAAAGCGGCCGGAAACCCCGTCACACGAATCTATTGCCAACACAACGCGTCGCAGCAACCACCGCCACGAACGAAAAGATGGCGAAGGTTGCCACGAAACGCCCAGTATGACTGATTACTGTGCGTTGCCGGCCAGTGGGAGGGTGAAACGCATCCGGGTTCCGGACGCGCCCTCGCGAGCGTGCGCGGTGACCTCGCCGTGCTGGGCCCGGGCCAGACGCCGCACGATATAGAGCCCGAGGCCGAGACCGCCGAACCGGCGCCGGTCGCCGACGTCTCCCTGGACGAAGCGCTCGAAGACCCGCTCGCGGTCGCCGTTCGGAATCCCGACACCGTCGTCTTCGACCGTGACAACGATCAATCCGTCTCCGGCGTCCGCGCGCACGGTCACCGCCCCGCCCTCCGGGGAGTACTTGACGGCGTTCTCCAGGAGCTGCCCGACGATGATGTCGGTCGCCATGGCGTCGCCCAGCGCGCTGGGCAGATCACCGGCGATCTCCAGCTCGACCTTGTGCTGCTCCGACATCCCGCGGAACCCGTCCACCGCGCCCCGCAGCAGCCTCGACAGGTCGAACGGGTCGCTCGTCACCGCGAGCCCGTCGGGCATAGAGCGCGAGTAGAGCAGGTTGTCGACGAGCCGCTCCAGCGAGTGGGCGCGGTCGGCGATCGTGGCGACCGCCTTGCGCCGGTCGGCGTCGTCGAGTTTGTCCCACCGGTTGACCAGCGTCTTGGCGAACCCCTGCACGACCGTGATCGGCGTACGCAGCTCGTGACTGGTCATCGAGAGGAAGAGGTCCTTGGCCGCCTCAAGGGACTTGGCCTCGGTGACGTCGCGGAAGTCCACCACGATCTCGTCGTGGCCCTCGATCTCCGAATAGAGGACGTTGATCCACAGGTCCGGCTCGACCTCGATCGTCGGCTCGGCGTCCGGAGCCGGCAGCGGAAACGGGAGCGGGCGGCCAACAGCGTCTTCGGACGGGATGCCGGTGATGAGACGGGCCGCGGGGTTCCACTGGCGGACGATGCCGTCGCTGTCGAGCACCGCGATGCCGTCGGCGCTGGCCTCGATGACCGCGCGCTCGTGCTTGCGCTGCTTGTCCACCTCGGCGTAGCTGACCGCGTTGCCGACGACCACGCCCGCGTGCCCGGCGAACAGCTCCAGCAGCTCCAGCTCTATGTGGCCGGCCTTGTGACCGGAGAACAAGGCGTAGAGCGCGCCGTACGGGCGGCCCTGGACGTTGGAGACGGCCAGCGCGATCGTGTGCAGGCCGTCGAGCTCCGCCCAGACCAGGTCGCCGAGGCTGCGCGTGTCGGCCGTCGCCAGCATGACCGTACGGCCGGAGCGCAGCAGCTCGCCGACCAGGCTGCTGCGGAGGTCGGCGGACTCGCCACGCAGCGCGTCGGGCAGCCCGCTGACGCTCATGAGACGCACCGAGGACGACGGCTGCTCGATCAGCACGAACCCGGCGGCGTCGGCGCCGGTCAGCTCGATCACGCTCGCCGCGATGCGGTCGAGCACCGCCGGCAGCTCCAGCTCGGCGTTGAGGTCGGCCACGACGTCGTTGAGACGGCGCACGAGGCGGATACGCTCGGCGGCCTGGTGCTGCACGGCGTCGTCCTCCTCGGCGAAGCGGTAGAAGCCCACCCAGCCGAGCAGGTCACCGTCGGCCGAACGCATGCAGCTGACGACGGCGCACGTGTCGATCAGCCGGCCGTCGCGGTGCAGACGCCGGGTGGCGAAGGAGATGTTGCCGCCCTCGCGCACGCGTTCGAGCACGGCACGGTGCTCGGCGGTGTATTCCTCGGGGACCGTGCGCAGCGGCTTGCCGATCACCTCGTCGGCCGTCCACCCGAAGAGCCGCTCCGCCGCGGGATTCCACAGGCGGACGTTGAGGTCGGGGCCCAGCGCGATCATTGCGTCCGCCGCCGAGGCGACGGCCGCACGCATAATCGCGTCGGAGGTGTTCACGTGGCCATAGTGCCACCGGCCGACGGTAGATCGGCTAGGAACCGGCTCTAAGCGAAGGTAAGGACAACGCCGCATGCGCATCTCCTCCGATGCGGTCGCTGCATCTGCCGCCGAGACCCATCATCAGTCCTGTTCCCGGATCTGTGTGAGTAATTCGACACGGAGCGTTACTTTCGGGAGAACAATCCGATCGCACCCGTCACCGCGCCCGCGACGGCGAACGACAGCAGCGAGGCGCTCATCCAGCTCGACGGCGTGAAGGACAGGGAGTTCTGCGCGTCGACCCACATCCGCGACCACCGGCCGACGTTGCCAGGGTTGATCAGCTGGTACGTCGCGATGCCCGCCGCCCAGGCGAGGATCATCGCCGGGCGCGAGGGAGCCCGCTCGGAGACGTCCCAGCCGCGCCGGCCGCCGAAGCAGAAGAAGTCGACCGCGAGAACCCCGAGCATCGGCACGAACACCGACCCGATGAGCGTCAGGAAGCCCGAGTAGTCGTTCATGTCGAGGGCCAGCGCGAAGACCGTGGTCAGCGCGCCCAGCGCGACCGTCAGCACGCGGCGGTCGGCACGCGGCACGAGATTCTGGATCGACATCGCCGTCGAGTAGACGTTCGCGAACGACTGGTCGGCCTCCCGCAGCACGAACACCGCGAAGAACAGGGTGCCCAGCGCCACGTGCTGGAACGGCCCGAACACCTTCGTCGAGTCGCCGGCGACCAGCGCGAGCGCCAGCAGCCCCAGGACGTACGCGACGACCTGCGTCAGCCCGTACGCGACGCTCGCCGCGCCGAACGCGGCACGCTCCGACCGAGCGTGCCGCGTGTAGTCCGCGGCCATCGGCACCCAGGAGATCGAGACGGCCAGCGCGGCGTCCGCGCCGACCCAGAAGTGGCTCCACGAGCCGCGCCCGAGATCGGGCAGCGGCTGGCGCGTGAGCTGCACGTAGAAGTAGACGAGGGCGAACACGACCGCGGCGGTGACGTAGCGCCGCAGCACCCGCACCGCGCCGAGCGGCCAGATCGTGAGCACCGTGGTGATCGCGCCGGCGATGACGACGTACGCCCAGCGCGGCCCGCCGCCGAACAGCTGCTCGGCGGCGTCCGCGATCACGATCAGCTCGAAGGTGCCCCAGCCGATCATCTGCAGGATGTTCATCAGCGTCGGGACGTACGACAGGCGCGTGCCGAACAGGCCGCGCAGCAGCATCATCGCCGGAACCCCGGCGCGGGTGCCCGGCACGGCTGCCAGGCCGAGCATCACCCCGCCGATCGCGGTGCCGACGATCATCGCGACGATGCCGGCCGTGATCGGCAGTCGCGGCACGCCGTTCGCGTCGGGCGCGAGCACCGTGACCGCCCCGGAGAAGGCGAGCAGGCTCACCCCCAGGTTGGCCCAGAACGCGCTCTGGTCCCAGAAGCTGAGCACCCTCGGCGCGGGTTCGTCCAGGGTGTACGGGGCTTCGTCGCGCTGCTCTTCGACCACGGTGCTCATCGAGCACACTCCCTACGCCGGCATTATCCGGTCAGGTTCGAGCGGTCGGCGGCGCGTGATGCCACCCTCTCAGCCCGGTCGACGCCCGAGCTCCCGCGATATCCAGTTCGTCGCTGAGCAATGTACCTCAAGCGACGAACGGCTCTCCGCCCGTCTCACTCACCATGGGCAGACCCGCCGACGCCCAGGCGTGCATTCCGCCGCCCACGTTGGACGTCTTCCACCCCGAGTTGTTGAACGCGCTCACGGCCTGGGCCGACCGCCCGCCGGAACGGCAGATCACGTAGACGTCGCGGTCCTCCGGAACCTCGCTCGCGCGGGCGTTCAGCTCGCTGAGCGGGATGTGCACGGCGCTGGGCGCGTGCCCGGCCGTCCACTCTTCCTTCTCCCGGACGTCGAGGAGGTAGGCGCCGTCCGGAACGGCGTTCACGGCGACCTCGGGGACCTGACTGTCGAAGAGATTCACGAGTCCACGGAACCATGCGGCGTGTACCGGAGTCGAATCGTCATGAGGCAATCTCTAAGGAGACTGGGAAAGACCGCCGTCGTCGTGCCCGGCATCGCCGTGGCGCTCACTCTGGGCGGCTGTAAGGAAGGCCAGAACGCCAGCCAGCCGAGCGATCAGGCCTCACCATCCAACCCACCCGTCCAGACCGGACCACCCGGATCACAGTCCCCGCCGCCCGGCACTTCGGAGCCGACGTCGGGCCCGACGAAACTGACCATCACGGTGCGTTCATCGGAGAAGGCAAAGCCCGTCACCCGCACTCTCACCTGTGACCCGGCCGGCGGCAGCGTGCCCCGCGCCGAGGCCGCGTGCGCCGCGCTGGCCAAGGTCGCCATCGCGAAACCCGACCCGTTCGCGCCGACCCCCAAGGGCCAGATGTGCACCCAGATCTTCGGCGGCCCTCAGGTCGCCACGGTCAAGGGCACCTGGAAGGGGCGCGACGTCGACGCCACCTTCAGCCGCAAGAACGGCTGCGAGGTGAAGCGGTGGAACGACCTCACCGTTCTCATGGGCGCGACACCCGTCGGCGACAACCACTGACCACGCCGTAGTCCCCGCACCTACCGCGTGATCCAACCCAGAACACCCCGGCGCCGTCCGGGGTGTTCTATTTGAGCAGGCGGGACATGCGGCGGTCGGCGAGCGGCTTGCCGCCCGTCTGGCAGGTGGGGCAGTACTGGAGCGCGGAGTCGGCGAACGACACTTCCTTGATCGTGTCGCCGCAGACCGGGCACTTCTGACCGGCGCGCCCGTGCACGCGCAGGCCCTGTTTCTTCTCGCCCTTCAGGTCCTTGGCCGCCAGCCCGCGTGAGCGCTCGACGGCGTCGCTCAGGGTGGTGGTGATCGCGTCGTACAGCGCCGCCACCTCCTCGTCGGTGAAGCTCGCCGCGATCTTGAACGGCGACACCTTCGCGACGTGCAGCACCTCGTCGGAGTAGGCGTTACCGATGCCCGCGATCACGCTCTGGTCCCGCAGCACACCCTTGATCTGCGTACGGCGGCCACCGAGGATGCCCTTGAGCGTGTCGGCGCCGAACCCGTCCTTGAGCGGATCGGGCCCGAGCGACTTGATGCCGGGGACGTCCTGAGGGTCGCGGACGACGTAGACGGCGAGCCCCTTCTTCGTGCCGGCCTCGGTGAGGTCGAAGCCGCAGTCGCCGTCGAGGTGCACGCGAACCGCGAGCGGCCCCTTGCCCGGCCGCGGCGGCGCGGCGGGGAGCGGATCACGCCACCGCAGCCACCCGGCACGCGCCAGGTGGACGACGAGGTGGATCCCGTCGACGTCGAGATCGAGGAACTTCCCGTGCCGTCCGACGGCGGTGATCGTCAGCCCGCTGAGCGCTGTGATCGGCGGGTCGTAGGTCTTCAGTGAGGAGATGGCGAGAACGTCGATCCGTGCGACCGCCCGCCCGACGGCGTTGTCGCGCAGGAACGCGGCGAGTGACTCGACCTCGGGAAGTTCCGGCATGCAGCCAGGTTAATCCCCGTGTCCACAGCCTGTGGAAAACGGTCAGGTCACGTCCCAGAACGCCAGCTCGTACTCCATCCCCATGACGAACAGCCCGCGCGCGAGGTCCCGGTCCGGCGAGGCCTCGTCGAGCATCGCCGCGATCCGACCGGTGAGCATCTGGAATCCCGGATCGGCATAGGTGTCCACCCAACGCCGGTACCGCGGATCGGAGGGCGGGTCGGCCGCCAGCGCCCTCCCGAGCGTGGAATACCCCCACATGCAGGGATACAGCGCCGCCAGCCCGAGGTCGTACGTGCCGGCGGCGTCGAGCAGGAACGCGGTGTAGGCCGAGCACACGGGCCCCTTGGCCGCCGAGCCGAGATCGGCCCCGAACAAGTCGGCCAGCGCCCGGTGCAGCGACAGCTCCTCGAAGAACGTCGAGTGCGCCAGCTCCACGAGATCGCCGAGATGTGAATCCGGCGCCTGCCAGGCGAGCCGAGAGAAAACTCGAACGTAATCCTGGAGAAAGAGGTAGTCCTGGGCCAGCCAGGCGCGGAAGACGTCCTCGGAGAGATCGCCCTGAGCGATCCCGACGACCGTCGGATGGCATAGCTGAGCGTCGACCAGAGGCCCGCCGAGAGCCTCGAGTTCCCGAGCCAGACTCATGACCGCAGTGTCACACACGCCCGGTCAGCCGAGCCGCCCATGAACATGTTCGACGAAAGCATCGCACGACGGAAAGAACACGCTCTCGTGCCCGTCCTCCCACCGAACCAGGTACGGCGGCGCCCCAGAATCCCCATGGACCTCAAGGATCAGTGCCTGCCGATCCACATCTCCGACGTGATGCCCCCGAACCAGAAGCAGGTCTCCAACGTCAGCTCTCATGAGCAATCCCCCCAGCACAACACTCACACCAGCCGGGAGACCGGACCAGGGACCAAGGTCCAACGAACCCATCCGAACGTCGCCCGGAGCATCGAGCGCGATTACAGATAGGCAACCTCAGGGCCAAAACGATGACTTCATGTCATCATGACCAAGCCCCACAAGTGATCCACAAAAAAACTTCCCCGCCAGGCCGGATCGCTTGGGGCGAGCCGCCGACATCGGGATTCCACGCAGAAGTACGAATGGGCCGCCAGGCGAGCAAACGGAGTTTGCGAGCTTGACGACCCTGTACGTTCGTGGGCGAGGAGGGATTTGAACCCTCACGTCCTTTCGGACACACGGACCTGAACCGTGCGCGTCTGCCGTTCCGCCACTCGCCCGTGGCAGGCCAAAGGTTAGCACCCCCGAAGCGCTGGTCGTAACTCGGTTGCTCCGGGCGAACCAACCGATGGATACGATCGTCTAGCAGTGGAGAAGGGAGGTGCACGTGGGTGTCCTACAGCGCTTCGAGCGCCGGCTCGAAGGCATGGTGGAGGGGGCCTTCGCTCGGGCATTCAAGTCGGAGCTGCAACCGGTCGAGGTCGCCAGCGCGATCCAGCGTGAGATGGACGAACGCGCGGCGATCGTCGCGCAAGGTCGCACGCTGGTGCCGAACGACTTCGTCGTCGAGATCTCGCATCCCGACGGTGAAAGACTCGCGGTGTACGCCGACAGCCTGAGCCAGGAACTCGCCAATCTTGCCCGTGAGCACGCGAAGGAGCAGGGCTATTCCTTCGTGGGTCCGGTGCGTGTGCGTTTCGAGAACGCGGATGACCTGCGGACCGGGATGTTCCGGATCCGTTCGGGCGTGATCCGTGGTTCGACGGTCGAGGGCGGTGAGATCCGGCAGCCGATGAGCGACATGCCGCCGCCGGCGCGCGGGTTCTCGGGTGGACGGCCTCGGTTGCTGGTCAGCACTGAGGGCCAGCCGAGTCACACGTACGACCTCACAACGCCGGTCACGTTGCTCGGTCGCGGTACCGACTGCGATCTCCGGCTTGTCGATCCAGGCGTTTCCCGGCACCATGCCGAGATCAGAGTTGAAGGTCCGGAGGTTGTCGCCGCCGATTTGGGCTCGACCAACGGGACTTTTGTTAACGGCCAGCCGATTCGACGGGTGACGCTTCAGGATGGTGCTCGAGTGACGCTAGGCCGAACGACCCTCGTGTTCCGCCGCGACAGGGAGTAGCTCCGAACTCCGATGAACCAACTGACCCTGACCCTCATGAAGGTGGCGTTCCTGGCCGTCCTCTGGCTGTTCGTCATCGCGGCCGCGGGCGTGATCCGCGCCGACCTCTGGGGGTCCAAGGCCGCCGCGAAGGCTTTGCGGCCGCGTAAGGCGGCCCCGCCCGCTCAGCCACGGCAGCCGAAGGCGCCTCCGCGCTCGCGGCGCGCGGACCCGACGAAACTTGTCATAACCGAGGGGGCTCGTGCGGGCACGACCCTCGATCTGGCCGGTACGGAGATCACTATGGGTCGCGCGAATGACGTCACCCTTCCACTCGGGGACGACTACTGTTCGGGTCGGCATGCCCGGCTCTTCTCTCAGAACGGTCAGTGGTTCGTGGAGGATCTCGGCTCCACGAACGGCACCTATCTGGGGCGTGCCAAGGTGAGTCGGCCGGAACCGGTCCCCGTCGGCGTACCGATCCGTATCGGGAAGACCGTCATAGAGCTGCGCAAATGACAATCGGAATTCACTTCGCCGCACGGTCCGACGTCGGCCTGCTCCGCGAAGGCAACGAGGACTCGGCGTACGCGGGCGCACGGCTGCTGGCCGTCGCCGACGGCATGGGCGGTCACGTCGGCGGCGAGATCGCCAGCGCCGCGGCGATCGAGACGCTGAAGCCGCTCGACGTCGACGTCCCGGCCCACGAGATCGTCAACGTACTCGAACAGGCCGTGCACCGCGCCAACGAGACCCTGCACAGCATCGTGGAGGGTGATCCGTCCCTGCAGGGCATGGGGACGACGCTCACCGCGATGCTCTGGCACGGCCACCAGCTGGCCCTCGTCCACATCGGCGACTCGCGCGCGTACCTGCTGCGCAACGGCGAGCTGTTCCAGATCACGCACGACCACACGCTGGTGCAGTCGCTGGTCGACGAGGGACGGATCACCCTCGACGAGGCGGCGTCGCACCCGCAGCGTTCGCTGCTGCTGCGCGCGCTCGACGGCCGCGGCGAAGTCGAACCGGACGTCTCGTTGCGCGAGGCCCAGCTGGGCGACCGCTATCTCCTCTGCTCCGACGGGCTGTGCTCGGTGGTGACGGCGGAGACGATCCACCACGGGCTGAGCTCGGTGGCAGAGCCGGAGCAGGCCGTACGCCAGCTCATCGACCTCGCCAACCGCGGTGGCGGCCCCGACAACATCACGTGTGTGGTGGCCGACGTCGTCGACCTCGATACCTACAAGGGCCCGCCGCTGCACTCGATCGTCGCGGGCGCGGCGCACAACGCCTCGCAGACGCGCGGCGAGGCCGACACGCCGCCCGCGCCGGGTGGTCCGATGGCCGGCGAGTCCCCGGCGCACCGGGCGGCGGCACTGCGCGAGCCGCAGGGCGCCGCGGTGACGGTCGCGGACATGCAGGCGATCCCGCGCCACGACGACGCCGTGCAGCAGGCGGCCGCGGCCCGCCCACACCGGTGGCCGTGGTTCGTCGCGGCAGCTGCGGCCGTGGCCATGCTGGTCGCCGGCGGCACGTACGTCGCCTGGGCGACCATCCAGGGCCAGTACTACGTGACCGCCGAGAACGGCCAGGTCGTGATCTACCAGGGCATCAAGGACAGTTTCCTGGGATTCAAGCTGTCCCACCTCAAGGAGCGTCCGGCCCCCGTGCTCCTGGTCGCCGATCTCACTCCGGCCGCCAAGACGAGCGTCGAGAAGAGCATCGACAACCTCGGCAGCCTGGCCAAGGCCCAGCAGACCGTCAAATCCCTCCGCGGCGAGATCTGCAGGACGACGGTCGCCGAGGACTCCAAGGGGATCGTCGGCGTCTGGAAGGGCAAGGGCCAGCAGCAGGAAGGCTGCGACAACAAGGTCATCAAGGCTTCCAACCCTCCGCTGCACAGCGACGACCTTACGAGCAAGTCCAAGGACCAGCTCCGTACGGGGATCCCGGAGGCCGACGTGACCAAGGCACAGATCAAGATCGATCAGCTCCGCGACGAAGCGGACCTGTGCGCACACCGCCCGACCACGCTGTCCGGCTGTCCGAGACCCGGTAAACGCTGATGGCCCTCGCGAACGACGCCGCGGCAATGCCGGTCGCGACGCGCCCACGGCGTAGCGCGCAGCTCGCCATGCTCATCTTCGCGATGGTCGTCACGATCGCGGGTTTCGCCCAGGTCGGCCTCGCGCGTGACGGCTCGCTGCCGGTCGGCATGTACGGCTACGGCCTCGGTCTCGGCGTCCTCGTCGCGATCTCCTACGTCGTGGTCGTGCGCTTCGCGCCGTACGCCGACCCGCTGCTGCTGCCGCTGGCGACGTTCCTCAACGGCGTCGGGCTCGCGATGATCTACCGGCTCGACCTCGGCACCAGCCGTGACGTCCAGCTGGCGCGCGCCCAGGGCAAGAACCCCTCCGGCGTGTGGGCCTCGGCCTCCAACCAGCTGATGTGGACCGCGATCGCGATCGCGTTCTTCGCCGGCACGATCGTGATCCTGCGCGAGGTCAAGATCCTCCAGCGCTACATCTACACGATCGGCGCGGCCGGGCTCTTCTTCCTGGCGCTGCCCGGCTTCCTGCCGGCGTCCATCAGCGGCAGCCTCGGCGCGAAGATCTGGATCCGGCTCGGGCCGTTCTCGATCCAGCCGAGCGAGTTCTCCAAGCTGGCCCTGGTCGCGTTCTTCGCCGGTTACCTGGTCAACAAGCGCCAGGCGCTGTCGATCGTCGGCAAGAAGTTCGGCCCGCTCAACCTGCCCCGCGGCCGTGACCTCTTCCCGATCCTGACCATCTGGGTGATGTGTCTCGGCGTCCTCGCGCTGGAGAACGACTTCGGCACCGCGATCCTGTTCTTCGGCCTGTTCGTGAGCATGCTGTACATCGCGACCGAGCGGTTCATGTGGGTGGGCATCGGCGCGGTCCTGCTGACCCTCGCCAGCCTGCTGACGCCGTTCATTCCGCACGTCCAGCAGCGCATCAACATCTGGCTCGACCCCAAACCGTACTTCGACGGCGGCTGCAGGATCGGCGGCAAGATCGTCAACGAGACGAACTTCTCCGCCTGCGTCGCCAAGCACGGCCAGTACGTCGCGGACAGCGGCCAGCTGATGCGCGGCCTGTTCTCGATGGGCCAGGGCGGTGTCCTCGGCACCGGTCTCGGCCAGGGCGAGCCGTGGCGCACGCCGTTCTCCTTCAGCGACTTCATCTTCTCCTCGTTCGGCGAGGAGCTGGGCCTGACCGGCGTCATGGTCATCCTGATCGTCTACGCCCTGATCGTGCAGCGCGGCATGAAGGCCGCGATCGCGACGAAGGACAACTTCTCCAAGCTGTTCGCGGGAGGTGTGTCGTTCGTCTTCGCCCTGCAGGTCTTCGTGATCGTCGGCGGTGTCACGCGGCTCATCCCGCTGACCGGTCTGACCACGCCGTTCCTCGCGCAGGGTGGATCCTCCCTGCTCGCCAACTGGATCTTGATCGCCATTCTCATCCGCATCAGCGATGCCGCCCGCCGCCCGGCACCACAGCCCATTCAGGACGAGGGAATGACCCAGGTGGTGAAGACAGCGTGAACAAGCCACTGCGTCGTGTCGCGATAGCGGGAATGCTGCTGCTCGTCGTGCTCATGATCAACGTCAACTACATCCAGGGCTCTCAGGCGGACAAGCTCAAGGCCGACCCGCTGAACTCCCGGCAGTACGCCACGCAGTTCCAGCACAACCGCGGGCCGATCATGGCGGGCAAGGTCGTGCTCGCCCAGTCGAACAAGGTCCCGAACGACAAGAAGACCTACCAGCGGGTCTACAACCAGCCCGAGCTCTACTCCCCGATCACCGGCTTCGTCAGCGTGTTCAACCGCACGGGGCTCGAAGGCGCGGAGAACGGCCTACTCGACGGCACCGACAAGCGCCTCACCGTACGGAACTGGTTCGACACCCTGGTCGGCAAGAAGCCCGCCGGCGCGACCGTGCAGACCACGATCATCCCCCGGGCCCAGGAAGCCGCCTACAACGGCATCAAGGGCCGCACCCTGCGGCGGGGCGGCGCGGTCGCCATCGACGTCAAGACCGGTGCGATCCTCGCGATGGCCTCCTATCCGTCGTTCGACACCAACAAGGTGGCCACGCACGACGGTGAGAAGGCCAACAAGGCGTTCGAGGACCTGAAGAAGGCGTCCGGCAGCCCGGACCTCAACAAGGCGATGAACGAGACGTTCGCGCCGGGATCCTCCTTCAAGATCGTCGACTCGTCGGCGGCGATCGACGGCGGATCGCTGACCAAGGACTCCGGCGCCGACGCGGGCGAGCTCAAGCTCCCCGAGTCGGGCCAGACCCTGCACAACTCCGACGGTGACGAGGCCAAGTGCAGCGGCTCGCCGCCGCTGATCAACTCCTTCGCCGCGTCCTGCAACTCGACCTTCGGCCGGCTCGCCCTGACGCTCGGCCAGAACACCCTCGGTGGCATGGCCGCCAAGTACGGCTTCAACAAGCCGGTGGAGGTCGAGCCGGGCATGAGCAGCGCGTCCAGCGTCTACCCGGTCAAGAAGATGGGCGGCGACGACCTGGCGCGCTCCGGCATCGGCCAGGGCGACGTGACCGCCTCGCCGCTGCAGATGGCGATGGTGGCCCAGACGGTCGCCAATGGCGGCACCCAGATGAAGCCCTACCTCGTCAAGCGGGTCACCGCTCCCGACCAGTCGGAGCTGGCCACCGCGCAGCAGCAGGTGCTCGGCCACCCGATCAGCTCGGGCACCGCCGACCAGCTCCAGGAGATGATGCGGGCGGTCGTCAACGGCGGCACCGCGACCTCCACGATCGGCGGGCAGGACATCGCCGGCAAGACCGGCACCGCCGAGACCGGCCGTGGCATCAACGAGGACTGGTTCGTCGGGTTCGCTCCGCAGCACAACCCGAAGGTCGCCTTCGCCGTCATCACCGAGGGCCCCGGCGGCTCCAGTGGTGCGACCTTCTCCGCGCCGATCGCCCTCAGCATCGTCCGGGCGGTGAGCTAGTCCCATGGACTCCCCTCGCGTTCTCGGCAACCGGTACCGCCTGGACAAGCGCCTGGCGTCCGGTGGCATGGGCGAGGTGTGGAAGGCCACCGACGAACTGCTCGGCCGCTTGGTCGCCGTCAAGCTGCTCAAACAGCAGTACGTCTCGGACGAGAACTTCCGCGAGCGGTTCCGCGCCGAGGCGCGCTTCGCCGCGTCCTTGCAGCACAGCGGCATCGCGCAGGTGTACGACTTCGGCGAGGAGGACGATCTCGCCTACCTCGTGATGGAGCTGGTGGTGGGCGAGACGCTGTCGCGCATCCTCGCCACCGAGGGCCGGCTGTCCGACGACACCGCGCTGGACATCATCGGCCAGGCGTGCCGTGCGTTGCAGGTGGCGCACACGGCGGGGATCATCCACCGCGACATCAAGCCGGCCAACCTGATGGTGACCGCCGACGGCACCCTCAAGATCACCGACTTCGGCATCGCCCGCGGCGGCGGCTCCACCACGATGACCCAGACCGGTCAGGTCATGGGCACCGCGCAGTACATCTCGCCGGAGCAGGCGAGGGGCGCGACGATCACGCCCGCCTCCGACCTGTACGCCCTCGGCGTCGTCGCCTACGAGATGCTGGCGGGCGGCCCGCCCTTCGAGGCCGACACCCCGCTCGCGCTGGCGCTCATGCACGTGCGCGAGGACCCCGAGCCGCTTCCCCATGACATCCCGCCGGCCGTGCGCGGCCTGGTCGACGCGCTGCTCGCCAAGGACCCGGCCGATCGCCCGTCCAGCGCCCAGGAGGTCGCGGACCGGGCCCACATCATCCGGCAGTCGCCGGATACGGCCGGCTTCGACGCCGCACCCGCCACCGTGGTCTCCAGCCGGGTCTCCGGCGACGACACGACGGCGACCGGGTACGGCCTCACCGAACGCATGCGCTCGGGCCGGGTCGCCATCGTCGCCGCCTGCGCGGTGCTCCTCATCGGAGCGGGTGTGCTGACGCTCGGAGGCCTGATGAGGCACTCCGGTCGCACGGGCCTCGTGGACGGTGACCGCGTACAACGCGCCGGACGCACCGATTCGCCGAGACACCCCCGGCAACTCCCGAGTAGCCTGCCGTCGGATCGGCCCGTACCCTCGGACTCGTTGTCGTCACCTAATTGGAGTCCGAACCCGTACCCGTCTCCGAGTGCCAGCCACTCGACACCGACAACCAAGCCCAGTAAAACGATCAAGCCCCCAAAGCGGACGCCTACATTTCCGGCGACGGATCCGCCGCCGACCTCTCCGGACCCGGAGCCCTCAAGCAGTCCCGGAGGGCCGCTAGGTTCTGAGGGCAGGGCGTAGACGACGAGGGAAAGTGCCAGATATGACTCAGCCTCGGCTACTCGGCGGCCGTTACGAACTCGATGGTGTCATCGGGCGTGGCGGTATGGCCGAGGTCTACCGAGCCCGCGACCTCCGTCTTGATCGCGTGGTAGCGATCAAGACGCTCCGAAGTGACCTCGCACGCGACCCCACGTTCCAGGCGCGATTCCGCCGTGAGGCGCAATCCGCGGCGTCCTTGAACCACCCTTCCGTCATCGCGGTGTACGACACCGGCGAAGACGCGATGGACGGCAACCCGGTGCCGTACATCGTCATGGAGTACGCCGAGGGCCGCACCCTCCGCGACGTCCTCCGCGACGAGCACCGGATCATGCCGGACCGGGCCATGCAGATGATCGACGGCATCCTGCGGGCGCTGGACTACAGCCACCGCGGCGGCATCGTTCACCGTGACATCAAGCCCGCCAACGTGATGCTGACGACCAGCGGCGAGATCAAGGTCATGGACTTCGGCATCGCTCGCGCGCTGGCCGACTCGGCCGCGACGATGACGGCGACCGCCCAGGTCATCGGCACCGCGCAATACCTCTCGCCGGAGCAGGCGCGCGGCGAGCGTGTCGACGCCCGCAGCGACATCTACTCCACCGGATGCGTGCTGTACGAGCTGATGACCGGAAGGCCGCCGTTCCAGGGCGACTCTCCGGTCGCGATCGCGTACCAGCACGTACGCGAGGAGCCGACGCAGCCGGCGCAGCTCGAGCCGTCGATCCCGCAGTGGGCCAACGCGATCACGCTGAAGGCGCTCGCCAAGGACCCCAACTACCGCTACCAGAGCGCCGCGGAGATGCGCGCGGACATCCAGCGGGCCTCCCAGGGCATGCCGGTCTCCGCGCCCACCATGGCGATGAACGCCGGCACGCAGGTCATGAACAGCCCTGGTGGTCCACAGACCCGCGCGACGCGGCCGGCGACGATGGGCTACGACCTCCCGCCGGTGAACTACGCCGACGGGGACGACGGCCCAGGCAACGGGAGGAAGGTCGCGCTCTGGGCGACCTTCGGTGTTCTGGCGATCGGCGCGATCATCGCTCTCGCGGTGATGTTCTCGGGCGGTGGCGGCGCCGGTGACGACGGCAACTCGGTCACGATGCCGAGCGACATCGTCGGCAGCGACCAGACGACCGCCAAGCAGGAGCTGATTCAGCTCGGCTTCCGCGAGAGCAACATCACGCTCAAGAAGCAGGCCGACGACAACGTCGACAAGGGCGACGTCATCAAGGTCGACCCGGTGGGCAACACCCCGATCGACAAGGAAAAGGTGCCGCTCACCAAGGTGACGCTCACCGTCTCGCTGGGCAAGCCCAAGACCACCGTCCCCTCGGTGAAGGGCTTGAGCCAGGACGAGGCCACGTCCAAGATCGAGGGCAAGAACCTCAAGGTCAGCAGCAGCACCGAGAAGCGCAGCTCGACGACCGTGCCCAAGGGCAACGTCATCGGCACCACGCCGGAGGCCGGCACCAGCGTCGAGATCGACTCCGAGGTGACGCTGGTCATCTCCGACGGCCCCGGCAAGGCGCTCGTGCCGAACGAGGTCGGCAAGCAGCTGGCGCAGGCGCGGGCGGAGCTGCGGTCCAAGGGCTTCCGGGTGTCGATCAACTTCGTCGACTCGCCGGACCAGCAGCCGAACACCGTCCTCCAGCAGACGCCCCAGGAGGGTGAGACCGCCAACCGGGGTAGCACGATCACGCTGACGGTCGCCCGGCAGCCCCAGCAGCCGTCTCAGCCGCCGATCCCGACCTTCCCGCCGCCGGGAGGCAACGACCAACAGTAAGAGCCGGGCTTCAGGAGGCCCTCGCATGCCGGAAGGCGTGCGGGGGCCTTCGTCGTGGAGGGGAGAGAGTGCCCGGAGCCGGGCATGAGGGAGGGCCTCCGCCGCTCGGGGGCAACGGCGGAAGCCCTCAATTGGAGATCCGTTTCATCCCCGATGGCGTTACGGATCTCGCGCCGATTCTTTTGTCGGATGTTGTGATCCACCAGGAGAGTCGCTACGCGCTCACAGTGTGTGGGCCAGCCAGTTGGCGAAGAGGCGGTGTCCGTGCGCACTCAGTACGGACTCGGGATGGAACTGGACCCCTTCGAGCGGCGCCGTACGGTGCCGGACGCCCATGATCACGCCGTCGGAGGTGGTCGCGGTGACGGCGAGCGCGGGAGGGACGGTCGCCGGGTCGAGGGCGAGCGAGTGGTAACGAGTGGCGGTGAAGGGGTCCGGCAGGCCGCGGAAGACGCCGGTGCCGTCGTGGTGGATCGAGCTGGTGTAGCCGTGCACGATCTCGACCGCCGGACCGACCACGCCGCCGTAGACGGTCGAGATCACCTGGTGTCCCAGGCAGACGCCGAGAACGGGCCGGCGGGCGGCGCGCGCGATGTCGAGGCAGACGCCGGTGTCCTCGGGACGCCCGGGGCCCGGACTCAGCAGGACGCCGTCGAAGGCGTCCACGTCGCCGAGGGCGGTGTCGGAGCGGTCGCGGACGACGCAGTCGGCGCCCAGCTCCCGCAGGTACTGCACGATCGTGTGGACGAAGCTGTCGCGGTTGTCGACGACCAGGACGCGCCGGGTCGTCCCGCCGGACATCAGGGGCCCGGGTGTGCCGGGGCCGAGCTGCCGCCGCCGACCGTGCCGTGGTCGAACTGGAGTTTCGGCTCCACCCAGGGGAACACCACGTACCAGAGCACCAGGGCCACGACGAGGATCACGCCGAAGGCGGTGCCGACGCGGGTCAGGGTGTCTCCGGGCAGGTGACGCCACAGCCATGCGTACATCAGGCGCGAGCCCCCTTCACACGCGGCACCGACGTCACCATGCGGCCGAACACGATGAGCCGCTGCGCCGCGGAGTATTTCGGGTTGCAGGTGGTCAGGGTGATGAGCCGCTGGGTCGGGTCGGCCTTGGGGTGCTCGGGCACCGGCGCGGTGACGTTCACGTCGCCGGGCTTGACGACCTCCTTGCGCGTCACCGTGTAGGTGTACTGCTTGGTGCGGGTGTCGATGAGGATCTGGTCGCCGGTGCGCAGTTCGTTCAGGCGGTTGAACGGCGCCAGGTACGTCGTGCGGTGGCCGGAGACGACGAAGTTGCCGATCTCGCCGGGCATCGCGGTGCCGGGGTAGTGACCCGGGCCTTTGCGCAGGTCGGGGACTGACACGCCCTCGATGATCACGTAGTGGAACTTCTTGCCGAGCCGCGGGATCCGGATGAGCGCCAGGCCGTGCCCGAGGCGTACGCGCTCGGTGGTCACCTTGCCGGGGCCGGCGCTCGCCCACGAACGGTCGAGTTCGTCGCCGAGCTTGCTCTGCTGCGCCTGGGTGTACGCGCCGGTGCCCCACAGCTCGTACGCGACGAACAGCAGCACGACGATGCCGGCGGTGATGCACAACTCGCCGACGCTACGGATGAATATCCGCACCGGGGAGCTCCGGGACAGTAGCGTACTTGGGCGTCACGTTGCCCGTGTACGCGGGCAACGTGGTCTTCTGAAGGGTCTTCACGGTGTACCCGAGTCCGTACTCGGCGACATACTGGCGATAGATCTGGATCTCCGGTGAGGCGTTGAGGGCGGCGCGCAACCGATCCGGGACACCCGTGGCGGTGATCCGGAAGGGCGGAGAGTAGACGACTCCCTGCAGGATGAGCGTATTGCCTACGCAGCGGACGGCGCTGGTGGAGACCAGGCGTTGGTCCATTATTTGCATGCCACTCGCGCCTCCCTCCCACAGGGCGTTCACCACGGCCTGGACGTCCTGCTGGTGGACGACGAGGTCGTCGGGGCTCGGGTCGCCCGGGACACGCCGGTCGCGCGGGGCGTCGTCGAGTGACACGCGCACGCCGCGCCCGGCCACCGGGGTGAACCCGGAGCGCATGGCGAGGCTGTCGGCCGCGCGCTGGGCGGCCTGCACTCGCGCGTCGCGGCGTCCGGCCTGGCGGCCCAGTTCGTCGACCTCACGGTGCAGCCGCCGGTAGGTCTCCTGCGAGATCTGGTAGCGGCGCTGTTCCTGGGCGATCAGCTCGGTGACCTTGGTACGGCTGCCGCCGCGCAGGTCGGTGCCGTGTGCGGTGCTCGCACTCGCCGCGAACAGCGTGCCGGCGAACAGGGTGAGCAACGGTATGGCGTGTCGCCAAGTGACGCTTTTCCGGGTTCCGGCCTGGTCACTGCCGGGTTTCTCAGTCATGGCTCACCCCACCGCCGCCAATATGGTCGTACGCTGCAAAGCAGCGACTACGCTAACCGACAAACTGACCCATGCGCGGACCCGGCGTCCGACTGTGCCCGCCCCGAGGAGAGACCCACCGTGCCCAAGTCGAAGGTACGCAAGAAGGCCGTCTACACCCCGCCGCAGCGTTCACAGAAGGTCGCCGTCAGCCCTCGGTGGCTGGTGCCGACGATGGTGGGATGCTGGCTGCTGGGCCTGGCCTGGATCGCCGTGTACTACGTGACCGCGAGCACCAGCACGTCCGTGCCGGTGATGAGCACCCTCAGCAACTGGAATCTGCTGATCGGGTTCGGCGTGATCGTGATCGGTGTGGTTCTCTCGACCCGCTGGCGTTGACAGGTTCCCCACATGGTTATCCACAGCTTGTGGAAACCCTTGTGAGCTTCTCCACAGGCTGATTCCGGCGTTTCGGCACACCGCACCGCCCTGGTCTGGCATGGCCAGACCAGGGCGTGACGCGTGTCAGGACGTGAGCGCGGTCGTCTGCACGACGGTCAGGATGACGAGGATCGCCGCCATGACCGTCGAGGCCGCGACCTGCACGGTGTTCTGCCGTGCGCGCGGCGCGTACGCGAACGCCACGGCCAGGATCGCGCCGGTGATCAACCCGCCCACGTGGCCTTCCCAGGAGATCCCGGAGAAGGTGAACGTGAACATGAGGTTGATCACGATCAGGAAGGCGATCCCGCGCGTGTCGACCCCGAGCCGGCGGCCGATCACGAAGAACGCCGCGAACAGTCCGAAGATCGCGCCAGAGGCGCCGACCGCGGGCTGGTGGGCGTCCACCAGATAAAGCAGGACGTTCCCGCCGAGCGCCGACAGGACGTACAGCACGATGAAGCGCAGCCGCCCGAGCACCAGTTCGAGCTGAGGCCCGAGCACCCACAACGCCCACATGTTGAACAGGATGTGGGTGATGCCGAAGGTGCCGGCGCTCAGCGGGATGTGCAGGAACGCAGCGGTGATCAGCCGGTACCACTCGCCGTGGGCGACACCGACGAGCTCGACCCCGGACGAGGTGCGCATCCACCCCTCGCCGACCATCTCGAACCGGTCGGCGAACGTCACCGAGGCCAGCTCGCCGAGGTAGGCGAGGATGTTGATGCCGATGAGCGTCAGCGTGACCACCGGCGTGGCATTGACACGGCCGCCGAGCACCGTACGCGGCTGCCGGACTCCCCGGTTGCCCTCACTCACGCAATCCGGGCACTGATGTCCGACCGCGGCGTCGCGCATGCAGTCCGGGCAGATCGGCCGGTCGCACCGCGTGCAGCTCACGTACGTCTCGCGCCCCGGATGCCGGTAACACGTGGGAATCTGCGGGGCCTGCGGCTCAGGATGATCGGTGCTCATCGCCTGCGTTCCTCGGGTGTCGGTACCTGTCTAACGACGGTCGATGGTCACCGATTCCACAACGACGTCCTTGATCGGACGGTCGCCGCGGTCGGTCTCGGTCTTCCCGATCGAGTCGACGACGTTCTTGCCCTCGATGACCTTGCCGAAGATCGTGTGCCGTCCGTTGAGGTGCGGCGTCGGCACGGTCGTGATGAAGAACTGCGAGCCGTTGGTGCCCGGTCCGGCGTTCGCCATCGCCAGGATGTACGGCCGGTCGAACTTCAGCTCCGGGTCGAACTCGTCCTCGAACTGGAAGCCGGGCCCGCCGGTGCCGTTGCCCAGCGGGTCACCGCCCTGCAGCATGAAGTTGTCGATGACGCGGTGGAAGATGGTGCCGTCGTAGAGCGGTGACGTGGACCGCTGGCCGTTGCTGGGGTCGGTCCACTCCTTCGAGCCCTCGGCCAGGCCGACGAAGTTCTGCACCGTCTTGGGTGCCTTGTCCGGGAACAGGCGCAGGACGATGGTCCCCATCGTCGTGCGGATCGTCGCAGTGAGCTCCTCGGCCACGAAAGGCCCCTCCTTGTATCGGTATCCGCCGCATCCGCCGGACACATTGGTGATGTCACGTGGGGCGATTACCCGCCCCTACGTGAACGCATCCTGTCAGATGGGTGATTGACATCGCTCGCCGCGGGAAGGGACTCCGACGAGACCGCACATTACGGAGGGCTTTTAATGTCCCTACGAAGGAGCAAACGCAAGATGCCCCAGGTCACCCTGCGCGGTTCGCGGCTGCAGAGCACTCAGGAGCGGGTTTCGGACAATGCCCGAAAGGCGGCCCGCCACATGGGGCCGACCTCCCGCCAGGCCAGAAAGATCGCAGCCGAGCGGATGGCCGACGCACGTGACTGGAGTGCCCCGCGCCTCGACCAAGCCGGTCAATACATCGAACACGAGGTGGGGCCGCGTATCAACGACCTGCTTCACAGGGCGTCGGAGAAGGTCGAGCCGCCCAGGTCAGGAGGGCGCAAGCGAGGTCTCGCCGCGGCGCTCCTGGTCGCCGGCGGCGCCCTCGGCGCGGCCGGAGCGATCGCGACCCGGCGCAACGCGCGCAAGTCGGCGGACTCCGATTCCGCGTCGGCCGAGCACCTGTCCGCGGTGTCGGACAACAACAGCGGCGGCACGGAGCACGCACGGATCCCGTGACGTCCGTCCCGATGAGGGCCCGGCCGGACCATCCGCCCGGGCTCTCACTGTGCCAGGGGCGGTGAACCAGATTCGGGTACCGTCTCCTGCATGTCGTTCAGGTCGGCACTCACCGCTGCGGGGCGCAGGACGCTCGCGGTCGCCGTGCATCGCGGCTACGAATGGGTGCGCAGGCACGGTGAGATCACGCCGAGCACACCGGCGGGCCGGCGGTTCGGCCGCCTCGGTGATGGCGTGTGCATCGGCTTCCCCACCGGCGCGCTGTACGGCGAGCCCTGGATCCACATCGGCGACCACACCCTCGTCGGCGTGCACGTCACGCTGTCGGCCGGATTCATGCCAGGCCTCGACCTGGGCCCGGACCCGATCGTCAAAATCGGCAAGGCGTGCTCGATCGGCCGCGGCTCCCACATCGTCGGGCACCAGTCGATCGAGATCGGCAACGACGTGTTCACCGGCCCGTACGTCTACATCACCGACCAGAACCACGGCTACGCCGACCCCGACATGCCCGTCGGACGCCAGTGGCCGGTCAACGACTCGGTCGTGATCGGCGACGGCTGCTGGCTCGCCGCCGGCGCGATCATCCTGCCGGGCACACGCCTCGGCCGGAACGTCGTCGTGGCCGGGGGAGCCGTGGTGCGCGGGGAGTTCCCCGACCACAGCGTGATCGGCGGCGTGCCCGCCAAGGTCATCCGCCGGTACGACCCGGCGACTGGCTGGTCTCCGCCGATGCCCGAGGCCGTCCTCGACGAGGCGACCCTCGCGCGACTCGCCGAGCTCGACGACTCCGGAGAGCTCGCGAGCTAGGGTCCGTCAGCGGGAACCGGCGACGACGAGGCCGGACTCGTAGGCGAACACCACGGCCTGGGCTCGGTCGCGCAGCCCGAGCTTGGTGAGCAGGTTGCTGACGTGCGTCTTCACCGTGTGCTCGCTGACCACCAGCTCGGCGGCGATCTCGGCGTTGGACAGCCCGCGTGCGACCTGCCGCAGCGTGTCGATCTCCCGGCCGGTCAGCTCATCGATGCGGCGCTTCAACGCCGGACGGGCGGTGCCGCGGCGTACGACGTCCTCGATCAGCCGCCGGGTGACCGTCGGGGCGAGCAGCGCCTCCCCCGACGCGACGAGCCGCACGGCGCGTACGAGGTCGTCGCGGCGCACGTCCTTCAACAAGAAGCCGCTCGCGCCGGCGCGCAGCGCGTCGTACACGTAGTCGTCGACGTCGTACATGGTCAGGACCAGCACCTTCGCGGACGTACGCCGGCAGATCTCGGCCGTGGCGCGTACGCCGTCGACGCCGGGCATGCGGATGTCCATCAGCACCAGGTCGGGGTCGAGCTCGACCGCCTTCTCGACGGCCTCCGCGCCGTCGGCGGCCTCCCCGATGACCGAGATGTCCTCATGGGTGTTGAGGATCATGCTGAACCCGGCACGGAAGAGGTCCTGGTCGTCGACGACGAGTACGCGCATGCGGCTATCCGATGGGGAAGATCGCGGTCACGGTGAACCCGCGAGGATCGATGGCGAGGGTGCCTCCACAGGCTTTCACGCGTTCGCGCATGCCGATGATGCCGTGGCCCTCGCGCAGCTCCTCCACGCCGTGCCCGTCATCGCCGACCTCGACCGCCAGCTCACCGTCCGACCAGGTCAGGCACAGCCGGACGGTACGGGCCGCCGCGTGCCGCAACGTGTTGGTCAGGCACTCCTGGACGATCCGGTACGCCGCGATGTCCGTGGTGGGCGGCACCGGGCGCCGCTCCCCGCGTTCGCTGACGATCACTTCGAGGCCGGTCTTACGCGCATGCTCGGCCAGGCCGCCGACCGCCCCGAGGCCTGGTCCGGCGGTGCCGCGCAGCGTCCCGAGGATCACCCGGAGCTGCCCGATGGCCTCCCGCCCGGTCTCGGCGATCGCCTCGAACGCGGCCTCGGCCCTGGCCGGGTCGGACCGTACGACGAGCGGACCGGCCTCGGCCTGCACGGCCATGAGCCCGACCGAGTGCGTGACGATGTCGTGCATGTCGCGCGCGATCCGCGTGCGCTCCTCGGCGAGCGCGGCGGCGCGCTCCTCCTCGATGCGGCGTGTGCGCTCGGCGATGGCCTCGCGCTGCGCGCGGCGCGCCCGCGTGCCCACGCCCAGGGCGTACGCGGCGACGTAGGCCGTGATCACCGTGCGGAACGTATCGATGTCCTCGTGCGGCACCGCCAGCGAGAAGATCACCCCGGCGGCCAGAAGAACGACGCCGATCACCCGCCAGGTCTTCGAGGCGTGGGCCGCGAACGTGTAGGTGCACACGAGCGGCCCGTACGGCACGAGGATCACCGGGGCGTGCGGAAGCGTGTGGTCCACCAGCGCGAGCACGGTCATCGCCGCGCCCGTCACCAGGCCGGCCGAGATGACGAACCGCCGGCGCCACAGCACCGGCGCGGACGCCATCACCGTGAGCGCCACGACCCACCATGGCTGTGGACGGGGCACGAGCGCGGGGGCGACCATGAGAGCCGTGACGACAGCCGCGATCGCCACGTCGGACCTGCTCACACGGAACACGCTCACCCGGTCTCCGGAAATCGTCAGCCGCCTGTCAGCATCCGGCCGCCCGATGTGCGCGGCTTGTCAGCGCAGGACCTGACAATGTTCGCATGACACCTGTTATCCGGGCCGAGGGCCTGAAGAAACGCTTCGGGGACACCCAGGCGCTGGCAGGCGTGGACATCCTCGCCCAGAGAGGGACCGTTCTCGGCGTGCTCGGGCCGAACGGCGCCGGCAAGACCACCGCGGTGCGCACGCTCGCCACCCTGATCAAGCCGGACGAGGGGTACGCCGAGGTCGGCGGGTTCGACGTCGTGAAGGACGCCGCGCAGGTCCGCCGGCTGATCAGCCTCACCGGGCAGTACGCGTCGGTCGATGAGGAGCTGACCGGCACCGAGAACCTCATCATGATCGCCCGGCTCGTCGGGATGAGCCGGGCCGGCTCCCGGCAGCGCGCACGTGACCTGCTCGACCGCTTCGGCCTGACCGAGGCCGCCGGGAGGGCCGCCAAGACCTACTCCGGCGGCATGCGGCGCCGGCTCGACCTCGCCGCCAGTCTCGTCAGCGACCCTCAGGTGATCTACCTGGACGAGCCGACGACCGGCCTGGACCCGCGCGCCCGCAACGCCGTGTGGGACACCGTGCGCGGGCTCGTCACCGACGGCGCGACCGTGCTCCTCACCACCCAGCACCTGGAAGAGGCCGAGGCGCTCGCCGACCAGATCGTGGTCTTCGACCGCGGGCTCGTCGTCGCCGAGGGCACCTCCGAGGAGCTCAAGGCGAAGATCGGCGGCCAGACCCTCGCCGTCCGCGCCGTGGACCGCGCACGTACGCAGGAGGTGACCGAGGTCGTCGCGCACGTCACCGGCGCGCGGCCCGAATCCGACGCCGAGACCGGGCTGGTCACCGCCCCGCTCGACGACCCGGCGCTGCTGGCCGCCGTCGTACGGCGCCTCGACGACGCCGGAATCGTGGCAGCCGAACTCAGCCTGCGTCTTCCCAGCCTGGACGAGGTCTTCCTGAACCTCACGGGCCACCCCGCCGACCTCGAAGGGAGCGCGGCATGACCGCGACCGCGCTGGACCCGATCCCGCAGGGCCGCATCGGCCCCCGCCAGGCCCTGGCCAACGGGCTGACGCTGGCGTGGCGCAACGTCATGCAGCTGAAGCACTCGCCCGAGAAGCTGATGGACGTCACCTTGATGCCCATCATCTTCCTCCTGATGTTCCTGTACGTCTTCGGCGGCGTCGTGGCCGGCAGCACGCACGCCTACCTCGAACAGCTCCTGCCGGGCCTGGTCGCGCAGATGGGGATGTTCGCCTCGATGGGCCTGGGCGTGTCGCTGTGCGAGGACATCCGCAAGGGCGTCTTCGACCGGTTCCGCAGCCTGCCGATCGCCCGGTCATCACCGCTCGTCGGCGCCGTCATCGGGGACACGATCCGCTTCTGCGTCACGATGGTGATGCTCGTGGCGTTCGGGTCCCTGCTCGGCTTCCGCTTCCACACCGGGCCGATCTCGGTGCTCGCGGCGTTCGGCCTCGCCTACGTCTTCTACTTCGCGATCTGCTGGATATCCGCGCTGGTGGGCCTGGTCGCGTCGTCGCCGGCGACCGTGCAGGGGCTGGGGTTCATCTGGACGATGCCGCTGACGTTCGGCAGCAGTGTCCTGCTCGCCAACACCCGGACGATGCCCGGCTGGCTGCAGGCCTGGGTGAAGGTCAACCCGGTGACGCACCTGGCCGACTCCGTACGTGCCCTCACCGTCGGGGGACCGGCCGGCGACCACGTCTACTACACGCTCGCCTGGGCGATCGGGATCATCGTCGTGTCGTTCCCATCGGCCATGTGGATGTACGGCCGCAAGGTCTGAGTCACGGCGTGAGGGCGAAGGCCTCCACGCGAGACGCACGGCGGCCCCGCTCGTACGCGGCGTCGAACTCCTCGCCGCCCAGCGCGGCGAGCGCGGCCGCCGTGGCCCGGTCCACCTCCAGGCTCCACGTCTCGGCGAGGCCGCGCAGCGTGTGCGCGGTCCCGAGGAGTTCGGCGGCGCGTACGTGCTCGCCCCGCGCCGCGGCAAGGGCGGCGAAGCCCTCGACGAGCGTCGCGAGGAGGCGGTCGATCGGCAGGCCGCTGATGCGGCCGGCCTCGAGCATCGCCTTCTCGTGCAGCTCGGCCGCTGCCACGAGGTCGCCCTCCTGCTCGGCGAGGCAGCCGCGCTTGCTGAACGTCACCGCGGTCGAGTGGCCGAGGTCGATCCGCGCCATCCTCGGCTCGATGAACGCCATGGCGCGCTCCAGCAGCGAACGCGCCTCCTCCAGGTCGTCCTCGCGCCGCGCCAGCTCGCTGAGCCAGACCAGGCCGTTCGCCGCGTCACCGTGCTCACCGATGCGCGCCGCCGCGGCCATCCCCCGCTCGATGTCCGCGCGTGCGCGCTCGATATCGCCGGTACGCGCACGCGCCCGGCCGACCATGATCAAAAGCTCGGCGCCCTGGTCGGGGCTGACCCCTTCGAGGGCGTACCCGTAGGCCTCCTCCACCGCCGCGACCGCCTCGGCGTGCCGGCCCCGCGCCATCGCGATCTCCGCGATGCCGACGAGCGCGCTGCCCATCCCCCAGCGGTCGCCGACCTCGTGGAACCCGGCATAGCTCGTCTCCGCGGCCACCTCCGCCCTGTCGATATCGCCGCCGTTGAACGCCAGGTGTCCCAAGAACGCCTGGCGCGCGGCGCGTACCCAGGGATCCGGGTGATCCGCGATCTTGTCCAGCTCGTGCTCGGTCTCCTCCGGCCGCCCGGCGAAGATGGCGCCGAGCGGTGCGCAGAGCGCGAGCGCCGGATGGGACATGCCCGGGTGGATGAGCTGCGTCGTGCTCTGGATCGCGTCGCGCAGGGTCTCCGGCTCGGGGCCGCCGTCGCGGCTCATCTCGGTGACGAGGGCCGCGGTGAAGCCGCAGATCGCGTACGCGTCCTCCGTTCCGTCCGGCGGCCTGCCGTCCGTGATCTCCCAGACCTCGACCGCCCACGCGCCCGCCTCGGCCTCGTAGTCGCGCAGGATCCAGAACCACACGAGCCCGCCGACGAGAGCAGGGCGGTCTCCAGGTCGCGGGTGTCGATCGCGTGACGCAACGCGGCGTTGCAGTTGTCGCGCTCGGCGCCCAGGCGATCGGCCCAGATCAGCTGGTCGTGCCGGCGCAGCTCCGGCTCGGCCCGCTCTACGAGTTCGAGGAAGTACGCGGCGTGGGCGTCGCGCATCCGCTTCTCCTCGCCGGCCTCCGCGAGCCGCTCGGCCGTGTACGCGCGCACGGTCTCCAGCAGCCGGTAGCGGACCTCGGTGTCGCCGGTGGCCATGACCAGCGACTTGTCGACGAGCGAGGCGATCACGTCGATGACGTCCTCGCCGAGGACCCGCTCGGCACTGCCGGGCGTCGCGCCGCCGTTGAAGGGGGACCGGGCAGAGCGACTCGCCGGTGATGCCGAGCGGCTCGCGGCTCGCGGCGAGGACACGTACGCCCGGGGCCTCCGCCAGTACCCGGTCGGCCAGGTGGGCGACCGCGTCGATCAGGTGCTCGCAGTTGTCCAGCACCAGGACCAGGCGCTTGTCGGCCAGCGCGGTCGCGAGCCGGTCGAGCGGCCGGGCGATCTTCCGCGCCTCCAGGAGGAACATCTCGGGGATGCCGACCGCCGTCAGCACGGCCTGCGGCACGTCGAGCGCGCCGCGTACGGGCGCGAGCGGCACGAACCACACGCCGTCGGGCATGGTGGCGGCCAGGCGGCGCGGCGGCGAAGTCCGCCCGCTCCACGTCGGCGAGCGCCGGGCCGCGCCACATGCCGAGCGCCCGCCGGAGCGTCTCCGCCCTCCGTGCCGCGTCGTGCTCGGCACGCGCCGCCGTCACGAGCCGCTCGAACACGACGGCGTCGACGTCTCCGGGGTCCACCGCGAGCCGGTATCCGCCGGGCCTCGACTCGACGGCGTCGCGTACTCCCGTGGCGCGCAGCCGGGACACGCGGGCCTGCAGCGCGTTGGCCGCGCCGGCGGGCGGCGCGCCGGCCCAAAGATCGTCGATGAGGCGCTCGGCCGAGACCGTACGCCCGGCGTCCACGGCGAGCCGGATCAGCAGGGCACGCAGGCGAGGACCGCCGACCTCGATGGGCCGCGCCGCCGCGTCGTGGACGTCGAGGGGGCCAGAATGCCGATACGCACGCCGCCATTGTCCCTAAGCCACCGGTTTCCGTGGCGCTTCACCGGGGGAGGCCACCATGCGGCCACCGACGGTTACCTAGAATGATCGTAGAGTGACAGCGTGGACACGGAAGGCGGAGGAATGAGCGCCATGGAGCGCAGCATTTACGACCTGGTCGGCGGCGAGGAGGCCCTGGCCGGCGTGGTCGACGACTTCCACGCACGCGTGCTCGCCGACCCCGGGCTCCGGCACTTCGACCTGGTGGCGGCCCACCTCGTGGACGCCCTGCTGGCCGCCGGCGTCGCCCCGCCGGTCGTCGGCGAGATCATCTCCATCATCGTCCCGCTCGCCCCCGAGGTCATCTCCCAGCCGCTGATGGCCTAGCTCTACAGGCGGCGGTACATGACGTGAAGGCCGACGTAGCCCTGGGCCGGGTGTTCGAAGCCTTCCGGCAGCGTGGTCATGATCTCCATACCGAGCGAGCGCCAAAGCTTGACCGCACGTTCGTTGGTCTCCACGACCGCGTTGAACTGCATCGCGCGGAAGCCGTCGGCGCGCGCCCGTTCGATCACGTGCTCACCCAGGGCCCGGCCGGCGCCCCGCCCGGCGCGGTCCGGGTCGACCATGAAGCTCGCCGTGGCGACGTGGGAGGCGGGGCCGGCGTGGTTGGGACCGCTGTTGGCGGTGCCGACGACGACCCCGTCGGTGTCGACGGCCACGAACGTACGCCCGGGCGGCGGGGGGAACCACATCGCGCACGCCTGGTCCTCATCGACGTCGCGATCCCAGGAGAACGTCTCGCCCGCCGCGACGATGCGGCGCATGAAGGGCCAGATCGCCGGCCAGTCGTCCGGAGCCGCGTCCCTGATCTGCATGGAGCCAGGATGGAAGCCGATACGGGCTGTCGCAACCCTATTTCCGAAGGCGACGTCTACCCTATAGGGGTATATGGTGTGGGCGAGTCACCACGAAGGAGGAGAACATGATCACCACCCGCTACGCGGTCGAGGGAATGACGTGCGGCCACTGCGTTTCGGCGGTCAGCACCGAGGTCGGCCGGGTCGACGGCGTCACCGGCGTCGAGGTCGACCTGCCCACCGGAGCGGTCACGGTCACCAGCACCGCTCCCCTCGACGACGCGGCCGTCCACGCCGCGATCGACGAGGCGGGCTACGAGATCACGCCTTCCTGACCGATGATCGTTTCCGAGCCCGAGCGGGTCGAGCTGGCCATCGGCGGGATGACCTGCGCCTCGTGCGCCAACCGCGTCGAGAAACGCCTCAACCGCCTCGACGGCGTGACCGCGACGGTCAACTACGCCACCGAGAAGGCCAGCGTCACCTTCGGCGGTGGCGTCACCCACGGTGACCTGATCGCGCAGGTGGAGAAGGCCGGCTACAGCGCCGCCCTCCCCGAGCCTCCGGTGGATCCCACCGCGCGCACCCTCCGCGACCGGCTCCTCATCAGCGCCGCCCTGGCGGTACCGGTCGTCGCACTGGCGATGATCCCGGCCACGCGGTTCGCCTACTGGCAGTGGCTCTCGCTCGCGCTGGCCACGCCCGTCGTCGTGTGGGGCGGGCTGCCGTTCCACCTCGCGACCTGGAAGAACCTCCGGCTCCGTACGGCGACCATGGACACCCTGGTCTCGATGGGCACCGGCGCGGCGTTCGCCTGGTCGATGTACGCCCTGTTCTTCGGCACCGCCGGCGAGGCGGACATGGGCTCCTCTGCTCGCGGCTCCTCCGGCGACATCTACCTGGAGGTCGCCTCGGGGGTGACGGTGTTCCTGCTGGCCGGCCGCTACTTCGAGGCGCGGTCCAAGCGCCGCGCGGGGGCCGCGCTGCGCGCGCTGCTGGAGATGGGCGCCAAGGAGGTCGCGGTCCTGCGCGACGGGCGCGAGGAGCGGGTTCCCGCCGGCGCGCTGAGGCCCGGAATGACGTTCGTGGTCCGGCCCGGCGAGAAGATCGCCACCGACGGCGTCGTCGTCGAGGGCGGATCGGCGGTGGACGCCTCCATGCTCACCGGCGAGCCGGTGCCGGTCGAGGTCGTCGCCGGTGACCCCGTCACCGGCGCGACCGTGAACGTCGGCGGACGCCTCATCGTCCGCGCGACCCGTGTCGGCGCCGACACGCGCCTCGCCCAGATGGCCCGCCTCGTCGAAGAGGCGCAGAACGGCAAGGCGCGTGCCCAGCGCCTCGCCGACCGCATCTCCGGGATCTTCGTCCCCCTCGTCATCGTCATCGCGCTGGCCACGCTCGGAGCCTGGCTGCTCACCGGCGCCGCGGTCGCCACCGCGTTCACCGCGGCGGTGGCGGTGCTGATCATCGCCTGCCCGTGCGCCCTCGGGCTGGCCACGCCGACGGCGCTGCTCGTCGGCACCGGGCGCGGCGCGCAGCTCGGCATCCTCATCAAGGGTCCCGAGGTGCTGGAGTCCACCCGCGTCGTCGACACGATCGTGCTCGACAAGACCGGCACCGTGACCACCGGCCGCATGAGCCTCATCGACGTCGTCGCCGACGACCCCGCCGAGGCCCTCCGCCTGGCCGGCGCGCTCGAAGCCGCCTCCGAACACCCCATCGGCCGGGCGATCGCCGAAGCGGCGGCGCGCGAAGCAACGCCGCTGCCCGCCGTCACCGGCTTCCAGAACACCGAGGGCCTCGGTGTGCGCGGCACCGTCGAGGGACACGAGGTGGTCGCCGGGCGCGCCTCGCTCGTCGACGGCCTGCCCGCCGACCTCGAACGCGCGAAGGCGACCGCCGAGGCCGCCGGGCGTACGGCGGTCGTCGTCGGCTGGGACGGGCGGGCCCGCGCGGTGCTGGTCGTCGCCGACACCGTCAAGGACACCAGTGCCGAAGCCGTCGCGAGCCTGCGGGCGCTGGGCCTGAACCCGATCCTGCTGACCGGCGACCACGAGGCCGCGGCCCGTACGGTCGCCGCCGAGGTCGGCGTGGCCGAGGTCGTCGCCGAGGTGCTGCCCGCCGGAAAGGCCGACGTCGTCAAGCGCCTGCAGAACGCCGGGAAGACGGTGGCGATGGTCGGCGACGGCGTCAACGACGCCGCCGCCCTGGCCCAGGCCGACCTCGGCATCGCCCTGGGCACCGGCACCGACGTCGCCATCGAGGCCGCCGACCTGACCCTCGTCCGCGGCGACCTGCGCGCCGCCGCCGACGCCATCCGCCTGTCCCGCCGCACCCTGGCGGTCATCAAGGCGAACCTCTTCTGGGCGTTCGCCTACAACGTCGCCGCCCTGCCGCTGGCCGCCGCCGGCCTGCTCAACCCGATGATCGCCGGGGCGGCCATGGCGCTGTCCAGCGTCTTCGTCGTGTCCAACAGTCTCCGCCTGCGGCGCTTCGCCTGACGATCGATGGTGATCGAACGTCAGGTCGCATTCCGGCCAGCTCTGGTGTCGGCGAGAGACCATGCTCGCTGTCATGAACGAGATCAAAGGCAAGGTTGCGCTGGTCACGGGTGGTAGCCGAGGCATCGGTGCCGCCGTGGATGAGGCCGCCTCGACGTTCGGCAGGCTCGACGTCCTGGTCAACAACGCCGCCTTCTTCTTCATCGGGCCGCTCGAAGACCTTGGCCCGGCGGAGTTCGATCGCACCCTGGCCGTCAACGTCCGTGCACCGTTCGTGGCCTCGCAGGCGGCGGCACGTCACATGACCGACGGCGGCCGGATCGTCAGCATCGGCAGCAACATCGCCGAACGGACGGTGTTTCCCGGGTTCACGCTCTATGCGTTGAGCAAGACCGCGCTCATCGGCATGACCAAGGGCCTCGCCCGCGACCTCGGGCCGCGCGGCATCACCGTCAACCTGGTCAATCCCGGCCCGACCGACACCGAGATGAACCCGGCCGACGGCCCGAACGCCGACACCATCCGGAGCTTCACCGCCTGGACCGCTTCGCCGAACCGGGTGACATCGCCGCCACCGTCGCTCATCTCGCCGGTGACGGCGGCCGGTACATCACCGGGGCCGCGATCAACGTCGACGGCGGCTTCACCGTCTGACCGTCAGCTGACCTCGGTCCGCAGCTCGTGGGCGCTGATCGCGCCGTCGTCCGCGACGACCGACGACACGCGTACGCCGCGGGAGTCCCAGGCGCCCTCGCGGCCGGTCATCGCCGTGCCGTGCCAGGTCCATTCGAGACCGTCGGCGCTGGTGGCGTAGTCGGCCACCATCCGGTCGGCCTCGTCGGGGTCGGCCAGCGGGTGGCAGGACGCCCACAGGTGCCACGTGCCGCCGTCGTACACGATCACCGGGTCCTTGACGCCGACGTCCTCGCCGCCCGGCAGCACGACGCGGGCGTTCGCGGGGTCGAAGGACGCGGGGTCGGGCGCCTCCAGGACCTCGACCCGCCAGTGCTTGGTGCCCGGCGTCGCGCAGCTGAGATAGAGCCGCCAGACACCGTCCGGCGTGAGGGTCAGCGCCGGACGTTCGAGGGAGTCGGTCGCCATCTCCTCCTGGCGGATGACCTTGACGGTCTCCAGGTGCTCGCCGTCGCCGGACCGGGCGACGACCACGGCGTACCCGCGGCCTTCACCGACCGGCCGCCGCAGCCGGTACGCCAGGTAGATCGCACCGTCCGCCGCCAGGCAGGCACTGGGCGCCCCCGCCCAGTGACCGGCGCCGTCCCGCGGCGGCGGTACGACGACGCGCGAACGATCGAGGCGGGGCAGGGGAAGCGGCACGCTACCGTCCGAGCAGGCGCTGCGCCATGTCGTCCAGGAAGCCCGCCACCAGGTCGCGGAACTCCACGGGAGCGTCGACCCACGGCCAGTGCCCACACTCCGGCATGACGTTCAACCGGCCCTCGGGATAGGTGGACGCCACGAGCCGGGCCGGCGACGTACCCGCCATGCCGTCACGCTCGCCCGCGATCACCAGCACCGGACTGGCCACGGACGCGAGCCGCGCCACCTGGTCCGGCGCGGGCGGGCGGTAGAAACTCTGCCGCAGCCAGAACGGCGGCTCGGGGTAGTCGGCGTCGTGGTGCGCGCGCGCCGCCTCCGACCAGGTGCCGTACTCCCACGGCGCCACGCCGGCCGCCTTCGCCTCGTCGCTCCCGGGCTCGCCGACGCGCCGTGACCTGATCGCGGCCACCTCCGCGTCGTCGACCTCGCGCGCGACACGGCCCGCGGGTGTGACGAGCACGAGGCTTCCCAGCCGCTCCGGATAGGCGACCGCGAACTCCTGTGCGGTCAGCGCTCCGGCCGAGTGCGCGAGCAGGTCGGCACGCCCGAGGTCGAGGTGACGGAACAGTGCCTCGACGTCGTGGGCTTGCTCGGTGAAAGCGCAGGTGGCCGGGTCCGTGGGAATGTCAGACCGTCCGGCCGCGCGGGAGTCCAGCAGCACGAGCGTACGGTGGCGGTCCAGGCCGCCGAGATCGCCGAGACTCCTGACGTCTCCACCGGGACCACCGGCGAGACAGACCAGGGGCGGCCCGCTCCCGTAGATCGAGTAGAACAACTCGGTTTCGTCATAGGACCTGAAGCGCGACACGGACGCATCTTTCCAGCGACAACGGTGCAATGCGCACCGAACACGCTTAAAGCAAAAAGCACATGGAATGACTAGTAGACCTTCGGCAGGGAAGACATACCCACGCTCGGCGCCTTCTGACTCATGAAACGTGCCTCGACATACCATGGCGTATGCGCATCGATCGGCTGGATCACCTGGTGCTGACCGTTGCCGATCTCGACGCGACCGTCGATTTCCACACACGCGTTCTCGGCATGCGGGAGATTCGCTTCGCGGAAGGGCGCCGCGCACTTGCGGGCGCGACCGGGACCATCACGGGCGTCTACCCGGACCTCATCGAGTTCGCGAACCGCCCATGACCGTCCGGCTCGCCCAGGTCAACATCTCCCGGATGCGCTATCCGGTCGGCTCGCCGCGCCTCGCGGAGTTCATCGCCGCGCTGGACCGGATCAACCTCCTGGCCGAGCGCTCGCCCGGCTTCGTGTGGCGTTACGAGGCGGAGACCGGGCACCTCAACGGCGCGGAGTTGCTCGGCGACCCGCAGGCGGTCGTCAACCTGTCGGGCCCCACCACCGCCCTGTGGTGGGTGCCCTCCGGACATCTCCCGACACCGGCCGAGGCCGTCGCCCGCCACCGCCACCTGCTCGCGTACGGGCCGACACCGCGGGCGTTCGGCGTCCGCTCCCGCTTCACGCCCGACGGCCGCCTCAGTCGTCGATCGCCTGGTACGCCGAGGTCCAGAAGTCGGTGAAGACCTTCGCCGGCTCCGGCGACTCCATGAGGCGCTGGGTCAGCAGGATCCCGATCATGTCCTCCGACGGGTCGGCGTAGCCGGTCGTACCGGTGCCGCCCGTCCAGCCGAAGCGGCCGGGGACAACAAAGATGTCGCTGCGCCTGATGGCGACCGAGACGCCGAACCCCCAGCCGTGGTCGTCGCCCAGGAACAGCGGGGCGCTCGCCCGCTGCTCCGCCGTCAGCTGGTCGGTGGCCATGACCTCCACCGACGGCCGTGACAGGACGCGCCCGCCGTCGTACCGGCCCTTGTCCAGCATCATCCGGTAGAACGCCAGGAAGTCGTCGGCGGTCGAGACCAGGCCGCCGCCTCCGGACGGGAACGCCGGCGGCTTCGACCAGTGGCCGCCGCGCGGCTCGTCGTGGACCACCGGGCCGTCATCCCCGGACATGTACGTGGGCGGCAGCCGGTGCAGCTCGCCGGGCGGCACGTGGAACCCGGTGTCCTTCATCCCGAGCGGCCCGAAGATCCGTTCGCGGAGGAAGCCTTCGAAGCTCTGGCCCGACGCACGTGCGATCAGCACGCCGAGGACGTCGGAGCCCACGTGGTACATCCACCCCTCGCCGGGCTGGTGGAGCAGCGGGAGCGTGCCGAGGCGCCTCATCCACTCGTCAGGCTCCACGGACGCCGGGATCGGGCCGGGCATGCAGCCCGTCTCGTCCATCACCTTCTGGACCGGGTACGTGCCGGGCGGCGCCATCACCGGTCCGAGCCCGAGCCGGAACGTCAGCAGGTCGCGCAGGCTGATCGGGCGGTTCGCCGGCACCGTGTCCTCGACCGGCCCGTCGAGCCGGCTCAGCACCCGCCGGTCCGCGAGCTCGGGCAGCAGGTCGTCCACCGGGTCGTCCAGCCGCAGGACGCACTCCTCGACCAGGATCATCGCCGCGACGGCGGTGACCGGCTTGGTCAGCGAGGCGATGCGGAAGATCGTGTCCCGTCGCATCGGCTCGCCGCCGCCGAACGCCATCGTCCCGACCTCGTCGACGTGCACCTCGCCCCGTCGGCTCACCGCCGTGACGAGGCCGGGCATCGCGCCGCTCTCGACGTGACGGACCATCGCGTCGCGCATGCGGGCGAGGCGATCCTTCGAGAAAGCGTTCATCGGGTCACCTCGTACTCGTCGTGGCGGCGCACCCACGCCATGAACGGCCCGTCGCCGCGGCCGGCCGGCTCCTCCCAGTCTTCCTGGCGGCCGAGCACCGTCAGGTCGAGCCAGTTGTACGTGCCGAGGAGGATGTCGCCGCCTCGCGCGTACGACGAGTAGGTGTGGAAGACGTCGTCGCCGTCGCGGAGGAAGACGCTGATGCCGGGCGCCTCACCCGGCTCACCGTGGTCCTCGTACGCCTGGAAGTTGTACTCGACCGGCGCGACGGACGCGTCGAGCGAGGCGTGGTAGTCGTAGTTGAAGTCGCTCCCGTTGGAGGAGTACCAGGGGAACGTCCACCCCATCCGGGCCTGGTACGCCTTGATCTTGGCGAACGGCGCGCGGGAGACGACGGCGAGCGTGGTGTCGCGCGCGTGCAGGTGCGCCAGGTGCCCGATGTTGTCCACCAGGAACGAACAGCTCGGGCAGCCCGCGTCCCAGTCGGGGCCGAACATGAAGTGGTAGACGATCAGCTGCCGGCGGCCTTCGAACAGATCCTTGAGCGTCTTCTCGCCGTCCGGGCCCTCGAAGACGTACTCCTTGTCGACGGCGACCATCGGAAGCTCGCGGCGTCGTGTGTGCAGCGCGTCGCGCGCCCGCGTGAGCTCCTTCTCCTCGGCCAGCAGTTCCTTGCGCGCGGTCAGCCACTCGCCCCGCGACACGACCTTCGGAAGATCCATGCTGTTTCTCCTGCGTCTCGGTGTCAGAGGGGTAGACCGCCCGGCGCGTCGAAACTCATCGGCGGGCTTTCCCTTCCGGTTCTCGTACCCGCGAGCACCGTTCACGTCGTACGCGTCGGGGAGGGGATACCTCGTTCGGCACGCGGAACTCCCGGCCGTACCGAAGAACGTCCGCCCTGCACCGGCTGACGGCCGAGTACGTTCCCGGTTCGTGTCTCTCCCAAGGATTCGTACGGGCTACGACGCCGTAGCCGAGATCTATGCCGACCGCTTCCGCGACGAACTCGACCGCCTGCCCTTGGATCGCGCGCTGCTGGGGGCGTTCGCCGAACTCGTGTCGGGCACGGTCGCCGATGTCGGCTGCGGCCCGGGCCGCGTCACGGCGTACCTGACGTCGCTGGGCGTGACTGCGCTCGGCATGGACCTGTCCCCTTCGATGATCGCGCGGGCCAGGAAGGACCATCCTGACCTGCGCTTCTCGGTGGGCTCGATGACCGACCTGGACTTCGCGGACCTCGGCGGCATCCTGGCCTGGTACTCCATCATCCACACCCCGCCGGAGCGGCTACCGGCGATCTTCACCGAGTTCCACCGCGTCCTGGCTGCGGGCGGCTACGCCCTGCTCGCCTTCCAGACGTGCGACGGACCGCTGCCCGTGGAGTTCGACCACACGGTGACCCTCGCCTGGGAGTATCCCCTCGACTTCGTCGCCGGCCTGCTGCGGGAGTCCGGCTTCACCGAAGTGGCACGGCTGCGCCGCGAACCCGACGAGACCGAACGCCTGCCCCGAGGCCACCTCCTCGTCCGCAAACTCACGTGAGGAGCACCTCGGCGCCCATGGGGACGTATCCGGCGGCGAGAAACGCCCGGACACTGGCCGCGTTCCCGGGCGCGATCTGAGCCCAGAGCGGCTCAGCGCTGAGCCGCCGGGCGGCGAGAGCCAGCGACCGCCCGAGGCCTCGCCCCCGGTGACCGTCGTCGACCTCGATCGCCACCTCCCAGCGCCCCGCGACACCCCGCCCGATGACCAGCACCCCTCCGCGACACGTCCAGGCCCGTACGTCATCGCGGTATCGCCGGGCCCGTTCGATGCGAGGGTGATCGGCGGCCAGGACGAGGCGCAGCGGAGGCTTCTCGTCGCAGGGAGCCCCGAGCGCGAGCAGGTCGATATTGTCGACCGTACGATCCATGCGTCGTTCCAAGGCGGTCAGGAACGGCGGGTTCAGCGAGGCGGAGAGGTCGTCTTCGGCGAGCCCGGCGCGAATCCATTCCTCACCGACGTCGGCGAAGATGACGCTGTGCCCGGTGAAGGCGATGACGCCGGCATCCCGTTTCGAAGGCTGCGGCACGATGGTCGGCCCTTTACCCGGAGGCGGCATGTGCCCTTTCGCCGCCGCGGAAAGGATGTCGCCCAGACTCGTCACGGTCGAAAGGTAGCCGGGGTCCGGAGATGCTCCGCCGCGTAGCCTGGAGCGGCCACTGACGGTCTTCTGCGATGCCCGCCTTTTGAAGAAAGGGTGACCACCATGAAGATCATCATCGACGACCTCTCCGGCCCGGAGATCGCCGCGTTCATCGACGACCACGTCAAAGACATGAGAGCAATCACTCCGCTCGAGAGCAAACACGCCCTCGACCTGGACGGCCTCCGCGAACCGGAGATCACCTTCTGGTCGGTCTACGACGGCGACACTCTGGTGGGCTGCGGCGCGATCAAGCGTTTGTCCGCCGACCACGCCGAGGTGAAGGCGATGCGCACGTCCCCGACCCGCAAGCGCGGCGGCGTCGCGTCTCTGCTCTTGGAGCACATCATCGCCGAGGCCGGGCGGATGGGATTCACGCGCCTGAGCCTGGAGACCGGTACGGCCGAATACTTCGTCGCCGCCCGGAAGCTGTATGAGAAGTTCGGCTTCGCGTACACGGCCCCGTTCTCCGATTACGAGGTCGACCCGCACAGCGCGTACATGACAAGGGTGTTGTAGGCCAGACCCGGCGCCGCCGGCGCCGGGTCTCGCGGACGGCTATCCGACGGTGACGGTGACGTTCTCCTGATCGGTGGCACCGACCTGGTCGCTGACCTGCAACGTGAACTGGTAGGTGCCCGCGATACTCGGTATGCCGATGATGTTTCCGGCGGTCGTACCCTGAGAGTTCGGGCCGGTCATGCCGGTCGGGATGCTGCCGGCGACGACGTGCCACTGCACCGGCGTCGGAGTGGACCCGCTGTTGGTCGTCGTGTCACAGCCGGTGGTCTCGAAGAAGACCACCGAGTTCGAGCCGATGGCGAGCGTGGCAGGCGGCACCGGGGTGATGACGCAGCTGCCCGTGGGCGGCGCCGGAGTGGGCGGTACGGGCGTGACCGACGGCGTACAGTCCGGGATACTGACCGTCGCGGTCGGGGTGTCACTGTCGGAGACGGTGAGCCAGCAGTCCGGAGCGGTGAAGCCACTCGCCTGGACCTTGAACCGCCCATCGACCTGCACCCGGTCACCGGCCACGCTGGTGGTCGACTCAACGGAGACGAAGGTGCATGAGAAACACGCCGTCGAAGAGCAGCACGGCGTCGACAGGCGCGGTCGTGACCGGCTGGGACAGTGCGGTGTCCGTAACTTTGTCGTAGACCGCCTGCTGGAACCTTCGGTCTCCACCCGGGCCGAGCGGATCGAGCAGCACCCGGTGAAGAGCGTCAAAGTCGAAACTGTCGTGATAGCAGCCTTCGGCGGAGTGCTTGCCGCGCCGATAGCGCTGTGATCGGGGGGTAAGAAAGTCTTCGATCGTCGCCCGGATGACTTCACGGCCCTGCGCACGCAGGACGACCGCGAGCTCGTCGGCCAGCGTGGTCTTGCCGGCGGCGGGCGGCCCGTCGACGGCGACCCGAGTCGGGTGCCCGATCGCGACGGATTCGACCGCCTCGACCAGACGGCTGAGAAGCTCACCGCGGGTGCCGTTGTCCATGTCCTGCCGTCCTGCGTCGTGAGTATCGCGTCGAGCCTAGGCCGGTCCTCCCTTCCACTGATCCGACGTGTCCACGCCAGGTCGTCCCCTCTGCCTTCGTCCACCCACCGGATGCCTACGGCGATACGCGCAGGAGGCGGCGTGGTTGACTGCGCGGGTGCCTGACTACGACGTACTGCGCGTTTTCTGCGAGCCCGGCGGCCGTCACGGCAACAAGCTCGCAGTCATACGCGATGGTGCCGCCGTCCCTACGGAGGCCGAGCGCTTGGCCTTCGCGCGGAAGCTGGGTTTCAGCGAGACCGTGTTCATCGACGACCCGGAGCGCGGTGTCATCGACATCTACACGCCGACGCTGCGGCTGCCGTTCGCCGGGCACCCGTGTGTCGGCACGGCCTGGCTGCTCGACGTGCCCGAACTGGTCACGCCCGCGGGGTCGGTGCGTTCCCGACTCGACGGAGAGTTCACCTGGATCGACGCGCGCGCCGAGTGGGCGCCACCGCGCACGCTGAGGCAGTTCGGCTCAGCGGCCGACGTCGACGCATTGCCCGTGCCCCCAACGGGCCAGTGGATCTACGCGTGGGCGTGGCAGAACGAAACAGCCGGCCGGATCAGGGCCCGCGCCTTCCCCGGGCGCGGCGACGGCATCGACGAGGACGAGGCGACCGGCGCAGCAGCCCTGCTGCTGACGGCCCACCTCAACCGCGCACTGACCATCACGCAGGGGCGCGGCTCGCAGATCCATACGGCGCCGAGGCCGAACGGCTTCGTCGAGGTGGGCGGACGCGTACGGCTGGACGAGACAGCGGGATAGCCCGCAGCCAGTTGCGGAAAATCACGGTGCTGCCGGTGGTCCCGGCGATCTAGTTGCACGTTGATCGCACGAACGCCCCCGCCGGAGGCGCCATCGAACGCACGCCGTTGCCCATGGGTCGACCGCCTAGCGTGGTACCCGTCAGCCTCTCACCGATCAGGAGACCGCATGGCAGTCGCACCGGCCATGTTCGCCGTCACCATCGACTGCCCGGACCCGGCCGGGCTCGCACGGTTCTACCAGGCGTTCTTGGGCGGCGAGCTGTCGTTCTCTCCCAACCCCGACTACGTCGCGCTCATCATCGACGGCAGTGTTCGCCTCGACTTCCAGCGTGTGGCCAACCCCGAGCCGACCCGGTGGCCTGATCCGAACGCCGCTCGTCGGCTCCATCTCGACTTCGCCGTCGATGACCTGGACCAAGCCGAGGAGCAACTCCTCAGCAATGGCGCTGTGCCGGCCGACGTCCAGCCAGGAGGCGACAGGTTCCGAGTGTTTCTCGATCCGGCCGGGCATCCGTTCTGCATCGCCATCAGGTCCGCGGCGTCGATCACAACGTAGGACTCGGCGCTGGAATTACGTTGGGCCGCCCGATCGGCACGGCCGGAGGAACCGGCGCACGCCCGTAGGGCGTACCGGAGCGGGCGACCTACGGCGGCGCGTAGCGCCGCCGCCTTGATGCGCGGGTGAAGTCCGGACGACGATGACGGGGCCGCACGTGTCCTCGCGCCGGTCTAATGGCCCGTTAATTGCACGAACGCCCTCGTCCATGATCAGGACGAGGGCGTTTTCGCTGGTGGAGCCATGGGGATTCGAACCCCAGACTTCCTGCTTGCAAAGCAGGCGCTCTGCCAACTGAGCTATGGCCCCTCGGAATCCAGAACAGCCTACCGGGGTGCGGGCACTGCCGCGCTCTTCGGGAGCAGCAGGTCGGGAAGATCGGCGATGGTGTCGATCACATTGGTGGCGCCAGCGGCTTCCAGACGGGTGCGGTCGTGGGCGCCGGTCAGGGTGCCGGCGACGATGGAGGCGCCGGCGCTGCGGCCGCTGCGCATGTCGCTTTCGGTGTCGCCGCAGACGGCGATGTGGCGTACGTCGTCGACGTGTATGCGCAGGGCGGCGGTGAGGATCATGTCGGGGTACGGGCGGCCTCGGCCGCCGGCGTCGTCGGGGCAGAGGAGGAGGTCGACGCGTTTCCACCAGCCGAGGGTGTCGATGACTCGGCCGAGCGTAGAGCGGCCGAAGCCTGTCATCAGGCAGACGCGTACGCCGGACTCGGTGAGGCGGTCGATGGCCTCCTCCGCGCCCGGGATAGGGCTGAGGCCTACGCGGTCGATGGCGGAGTCGTACGCCAGCTCGAACGAGTGGTTGGCCGCTCGGGCTCGGGCCTCGTCCGTGAAGACCTCACGGAAGACGGCCAGCTTGGACTGGCCACGTCTCTCCTGCACGGTGGCCATGGCGCGCCGGTACGCCTCCGTCCCGGGGACGATCCCCTGTGTCCCCAGGGCGTCGGTGAAGGCGCGTTCGATCGCACCCCCGTCGGCTACGCTCGTACCGGCGAGGTCAAGGCAAGCGAGCGTGATTCGCGCTGAATCGCCCACGGCTCGCCCTCCATGCTCCCCGCCGGTACTGAAGTCGTCTCTCAGTTGTCCGCCGAGGTCGCCTCGGTCCACAGGTCGAGCTCGGCCCGGTCCTGCTGAAGCCGACGCCAGACCGCGAAACCACCGAGGGCGACCAGCGCAAGAACGATGAGCTTCTTCACGATGGACCCCTTCAAACTTCGACTAGCAGTGCGTATCGCAGCCTAGCAACCGTTACGGCACGTCGGGCCGGTTCCCCCTGCGGGGTGTTGATCATCAGGGATTCGCCGGTGTCCATGCGCAGCGGCTTACGGCCCGCGTCGTACGGGACGGGTGCCCCGGACCGCCCGGATTCCGGTCGTCCACATCCACCCCTGTGGATAACTATTCGTGCGACCACCCTCCTGATCTGCTTCGTCCACGCAACTTCCCTACCAGCGACATCAAGTTATCCACAGGGCTGTGGACGACTTGGCGAAGAAGACCGACAGCATGTGCGGCGGCGCCGACCTGAGACTCCGCCGGTACGGACGTCATCGTCACCGACCAGGGGCGGCCGTAACCGCTGGTACAGATGGTCGGCAGGCCGTCGGAATCTGAGAAACGCGCCGGACCACATCTTGTGGTCCAGCGCGTTCCCGCTAGGGGCTATCGGACTCCTGAGTACCGGCTACGGCTTCGGTGCAGCCGATCCGTACCCGTACTCCGACACCACATTGCTGCTCGGGTCGCGGAGCTTGGCCAGGTCGCCCTTGTCGTTCCAGATGGGACGCTTGCTGCCGTACGAGAAGCCGCCCCACTCGGGGTGGACTTCATTGGTGTAGATCCGGATCCGCTGGCCCGGCTGCAGGACCGTGCCCGGCGGGAAGGTGAAGTCCTGCCCGGCGTCGTCGGCCCCCAGAGTCCACCCGGAGATGTTGGCCGCCACGGTGCCGCGGTTGACGATCTCGACGAACTCGTCGGCCTGCGTGTACTTCACCTCACCCTTGTTGCGCACGGTCGTGATGTGCACGTCGGGCCGCCCGGCCTTGGCGAAGATGGCCACGACGTCGGCGCTGTTGGCGCCGTTCTCCTGGCTGATGAACTGCCGGACGATCTGACCGTTCTGCTTGAAGCCGCTGATGACCACGCCGTACTCCTCGCCGTCGACCTTCACGGTCTGCGGAGAGACGAACATCGGCAGATCGACGATGTCCTCGGGCGCGGGCCCGTTATTGGGCGTCTCATTGTGGTGGAACCGGAATGAGAAGTCGGCGTCGGTGCCGTCCTCGAAGGACACCTTCACCGTGAGGTCCACGTCGAACTGCGGCTGCGGCATCGCCTGGATGGGGAAGTTCTCGTGTGTAAACGTCCCCAGGGTGAATTCGGTACCGTCGAGCACCAGCTCGACCGCGCCGCCACGGAATACATATCCGCTCTTTCCGCCGCCGGCCGGGACTCCCCAGGTGACGTGATCTGTTCCCAATCCGCTGAGGTTCGGCGGGGTAACGCTCATGGACGGCCATGATCCGGACGTGGTGGCGGTGCTCATCTGCTCCCCTTTGCAATAGCCGGCCGAGTGACAATTCACTCGTACGCCGGCAGCACGTGACCGGGTCATCCTCCCCAAGACATCAGCCGTCGACAACCCTCACGAATTAGCGGCACGACCTGCCATGCTCTTGATCACACCGAAGAGATGACGACGCGCCAGCCGGTTACCGAGTATCGCCAGATTTCCGTGGCGCGTGGAACGCCTTTGGTTAGACAGCACCACTCAAAGAAAATTATTCGACACCACGGTATTTGTTCTCGACCGATTCCCGCATTTCCCGTATTTCGCGGATTCGAAACTGAGATATTCGCCTATTTCACACCCCTTGCGTGTGCCGCGGGAACGCCGCGTCGAGGAGGACGGCGTCCTGGAGGTGTCGCGGCCGGCGCGTCTCGGGCACACGCTGCCCGGGATCAAGGACGTGTACGAGCACGTGCCCCACGCAGGCGGTCCCGGCTCCTGGAGCCTGCACAGGACCTGGACGAGGAGGAGCGGGACAAATAATGCATAAGACCCCGCCCAACGAATTGGACGGGGTCTCTAACCTGGTAAAACTCTGTGGGCCTGGGAGGACTTGAACCTCCGGCCTCATCCTTATCAGGGATGCGCTCTAACCGACTGAGCTACAGGCCCGTGCAGCGACTCCCTGGTCCGGAAAGACCAGGGGCGACGTGGAGAAACAGTACCCGATTGCCGCGCTTCAACGGTAATCGATTAGGTCTCTCGACGCGGCGCGACCGCAGGGTTACTGGTCGGCCTCCTTCAAGGTGACCTCTACTCCGCCCACCAGGTCGGCGGCCATGTTGTAGATGACCGACCAGACGGTCGCCAGAGCGGTGATGAGCAGGACGTTGAGCGTGCCGATCAGGGCCGTGTAGCTGAGGATGCGAGCCGCCGAGAACCAGCTGGCGGGGTCGATGCCGCCGCTCTTGCCCTGGTCGTTGGAGGTCAGGTCGCGGATGGTGTTGGACAGGGCGTCGAAGACGCCGAGCCAGGACAGCATCACGTACAGCACGGCGACGGCGACGAAGAGCACGAGGAAGCACACCAGCGACATGACGAAGCTGAACTTCATCACCGACCACGGTTCAAGGCGTGCCACCTGAAGGTGGGCCTTGCGCGGCGGTTTGCGGCTGCCGGTCGTCGTGGGCTTGCGGAGAGCGTTGGTCAGCTTCGACACCTTCGAGCCGGAGTCGAGCGTGGCCGAACCCTGTGGGCGCGGCCGGTCTCCGTCCGGCAGGTTCGAGCCCCCGAAGCCGGGGTCAGAGGTGGGAACGTCCATGGCCGAGCTCCTACCCGAACTCGACCCGAAGTTCCCACTACCAGCGTCTTCTTCTTTCGGCGCGGCCAAAGCCGGGCGCGCCGGAGCCCAGGAACCGGTGTTGTCAGTCGACGGCTCGGTGCCCTTGGACTCCGGCTTTCCGGCGACCTCGATGTCCTGCAGCGTGTCCTCCGCGAAGCCTTTGTCGGTGGTGCGGTCCTCTTCGGAAGGCTCGGACCCGTTGGTCGCCCCCGCCCTGAGAGTCACTTCGTCACTCTGGGGTTTCGAGGCGGCGCTCGTCTTCTTCCCCGGCTTGCCGCCCGTCGCCCCCGAGCCCTTGCCGGCCTTGGCCGTCATATGACCTCCCCGGGAAGGCGACGCACTCCGTCACTCATGCGTCGCTCCCTTCCCCGGACTCTGTGTCCGGCTCTGAGTCCGAATCATCGATCGACTCTGCGTTCCTTGCGATGGCTACGATGCTGTCGCCGTCGGCAAGGTTCATTAGACGTACCCCCATGGTCGAGCGCCCAGACTGCTTGACGCCGGAGGCTCGCGTACGAATGACGCCACCGCTCGCGGTGATGGCGTAGACCTCATCGTCGGGGCCGACCATCAGCGCGCCCACCAACCTGCCGCGGTTCTCGACGATCTTAGCGGTCAGGACTCCCTTACCCCCACGGCCGTGCAGAGGGTACTGGATCGCCGGAGTGCGCTTGGCGTATCCGCCTTCGGTCGCGACGAGCACGTCTTCGCCCTCACGGACGACGTGCATGTCGAGTACCTCTTGGCCTGCGTCGAAGCGCATGCCGATCACGCCGGCGGTGGCGCGGCCCATGGGGCGCAGGACGTCGTCGCCGGCGGGGAAGCGGATGGCCTGCGCGCCGCTGCTCACCATCAGCAGGTCGTCCTCAGGGGAGACCAGCCGGGCGGCGATCAGCTCGTCGCCCTCGTCGAGGTTGATCGCGATGAGACCGGCCGAACGCGGCGAGTCGTACGCCTCGAGCGCCGTCTTCTTGATCCGGCCCTGCTGGGTCGCGAGGACGAGGTACGGCGAGACGTCGTAGTCGCGAAGGTCGAGGACCTGGGCGATGCGCTCGTCGGGCTGGAAGGCCAGGAGGTTCGCGACGTGCTGGCCGCGGCTGTCCCGGCTGGCCTCGGGCAGTTCGTACGCCTTGGCGCGGTAGACCCGGCCCTTGTTGGTGAAGAACAGGATCCAGTGGTGCGTCGTCGTCACGAAGAAGTGGTCGACGATGTCGTCCTGCTTGAGCTGCGCGCCGCGTACGCCCTTGCCGCCGCGCTTCTGCTCCCGGTAAAGATCGGTCTTGGTCCGCTTGGCATAGCCGCCGCGGGTGATCGTGACGACGACGTCCTCTTCGGCGATGAGGTCCTCCATGGACACGTCGCCGTCGAAGGGGATGATCTTCGTACGCCGGTCGTCGCCGAACTTGTCGACGATCGCGGTCAGTTCGCTGCCGACGATCGAGCGCTGCCGTACGGGCGAGGACAGGATGTCGTTGTAGTCCGCGATCTCCGTCATGAGCTTGTCGTACTCATCGGTGATCTGCTGCCGCTCCAGGGCGGCCAGCTTGCGGAGCTGCATGTCGAGGATGGCCTGCGCCTGGATCTCGTCGATCTCCAGGAGCTGCATCAGGCCGGTCTGGGCCTCCGACGCCGACGGGGAGCGGCGGATCAGCGCGATGACCTCGTCGATGCGGTCGAGGGCCTTGAGCAGCCCGCGCAGGATGTGGGCGCGCTCTTCGGCCTTGCGGAGCAGGAAGCGCGTGCGCCGTACGACGACGTCGATCTGGTGGTCGACCCAGTGACGTACGAACTGGTCGAGGCGGAGCGTGCGCGGCACGCCCTCGACCAGGGCCAGCATGTTCGCGCCGAACGTCTCCTGCAGCTGCGTGTGCTTGTACAGGTTGTTGAGGACGACCTTGGCGACCGCGTCGCGCTTCAGCACGATGACGAGGCGCTGGCCCGTACGGCCGGAGGTCTCGTCGCGGACGTCGGCGACCCCGGTGATCTTCCCTTCCTTGACCTGCTCAGCGATCTTCAGAGCGAGGTTGTCCGGGTTGACCTGATAGGGGAGTTCGCTGACGACCAGGCACGTACGGCCCTGGATCTCCTCGACCTCGACCACCGCGCGCATCGTGATCAGCCCGCGGCCCGTACGGTAGGCGTCCTCGATGCCCCGGCGGCCGACGATCAGGCCGTGGGTCGGGAAGTCGGGGCCCTTGATCCGCTCGAGCAGCGCGTCGAGGAGCTCCTCGTCGCTGGTCTCGTAGTTCTCCAGGTACCACGCGACGCCGGAGGCGACCTCGCGGAGGTTGTGCGGCGGGATGTTGGTCGCCATGCCGACGGCGATGCCGGCCGAGCCGTTCACCAGCAGGTTGGGGAACCGGCTCGGGAGTACGTCGGGCTCCTGGGAGCGGCCGTCGTAGTTGGGCGAGAAGTCGACGGTCTCCTTCTCGATGTCCCGCAGCATCTCCATGGCCAGCGGCGCCATGCGGCACTCGGTGTACCGCATGGCGGCGGCCGGGTCGTTGCCCGGCGAGCCGAAGTTGCCGTTGCCGTCGACGAGCGGGTAGCGCAGTGCCCACGGCTGTGCCAGCCGTACGAGGGCGTCGTAGATCGCGCTGTCGCCGTGCGGGTGGTAGTTGCCCATGACGTCCCCGACGACGCGGGCGCACTTGAAGTAGCCCCGGTCGGGGCGGTAACCACCGTCGTACATCGCGTACAGAACGCGGCGGTGCACCGGCTTGAGGCCGTCGCGAACCTCGGGCAGCGCTCGCGCGACGATGACCGACATCGCGTAGTCGAGATAGCTGCGCTGCATCTCGACCTGGATGTCGACCGGCTCGACCCGATCGCCTGGCGTCTCGGGCGGCAAGGTCACGTCAGTCACCTAAAAGACCTCTTCCAGCTTGAGTGTTCGGGCCGTGGACGGCACGGAGCATCTGCTCCGCGCCGTCCCGCGATCCGTTAGATGTCGAGGAAGCGCACGTCCTTGGCGTTGCGCTGGATGAACGAGCGGCGCGCCTCGACGTCCTCGCCCATGAGTACGGTGAACAGCTCGTCGGCCTGAGCGGCGTCGTCGAGGGTCACCTGGAGCAGGATGCGGTGCGCGGGGTCCATCGTGGTGTCCCACAGCTCGCTGGCGTTCATCTCGCCGAGGCCCTTGAAGCGCTGCACGCCGTCACGCGGACGCGGGTCGCGCTTGCCGGCGGCGATGCCCTGCTCGATGACCGCGTCGCGCTCACGGTCGGAGTAGGCGTAGTCGGAGTCCTGGCCGCGCCCATCCCACTTGATCTTGTAGAGCGGCGGCTGCGCGAGATAGACGTGGCCGGCCTCGACGAGCGGCTTCATGAAGCGGAACAGCAGCGTCAGCAGGAGCGTCCGGATGTGCTGGCCGTCGACGTCGGCGTCGGCCATCAGGATGATCTTGTGATACCGCAGCTTCTCGATATCGAACTCATCGTGGATGCCGGTGCCCAGGGCGGTGATCATCGCCTGGACCTCGTTGTTCTTGAGGACCCGGTCGATACGGGCCTTCTCCACGTTGAGGATCTTGCCGCGGATCGGGAGGATCGCCTGGTACTGCGGGTTACGGCCGCCCTTGGCCGAGCCGCCCGCGGAGTCGCCCTCCACGACGTAGATCTCGCACTTGGCGGGATCAGTGGACTGGCAGTCCGACAGCTTGCCGGGCAGCGACGTGGACTCCAGCAGGCTCTTGCGCCGCGTCAGGTCGCGGGCCTGCCGGGCGGCGATGCGCGCGCGTGCCGCCTGGGTCGCCTTGTTGATGACCTCTTTGGCCTCGCCGGGGTTACGGTCGAGCCAGTCGCGCAGGTTCTCGTACATCGCGCGCTGGACGAACGACTTCGCCTCGGTGTTGCCGAGCTTGGTCTTGGTCTGGCCCTCGAACTGAGGGTCGGCCAGCTTGATCGAGATGATCGCGGTGAGACCCTCGCGTACGTCCTCGCCGGCGAGGTTGTCGTCCTTGCCCTCGCGCAGCAGCTTCTGCTCGCGCGCGTACTTGTTGACGACGGTCGTCAGCGCGGCGCGAAAGCCCTCTTCGTGGGTGCCGCCCTCGGCCGTGTTGATCGTGTTGGCGAAGGTGTGCACGGACTCGGAGTAGGCGCCGCTCCACTGCATGGCGACCTCGACCGACATGCCCTCGGTCTCGTCGCTGAAGGCGATCACCGAGTTGTGTACGGAGTCCTTCTTGGCGTTGAGGTAGAGGACGAAGTCCTCGATACCACCCTCGTAGTAGTAGGTGACGGACTTCTTGTCCGCACTCTGCTCCAGCGGACGGTCGTCGTTCAGCGTGATCGACAGCCCGCGGTTGAGGAAGGCCATCTCCTGCATGCGCCGGCTGAGGGTCTCGAAGTTCCACTCGAGGGTCTCGAAGATCTCGCCGTCCGGCCAGAAGCTGATCTGGGTGCCGGTCTCCTCGGTCTTCTCGCCCTGGGCGAGAGGAGCCTTCGGCACACTGGCGGCGTACGACTGGCGCCACACGTGACCGTCGCGGCGTACCTCGACCTCGAGCCGGGCGGACAGCGCGTTGACGACCGCGGCGCCGACGCCATGCAGGCCGCCCGAGACCGCGTAGGACTTACTGTCGAATTTGCCGCCCGCGTGAAGAACGGTCAGGACGACCTCGACCGCGGACCGCTTTTCCACAGGCTGTTCATCGACCGGGATGCCACGACCGTTGTCCGTCACGCGGACTCCGCCGTCGGCGAGCAGCGTCACGTCGATCTTGTCGGCATGGCCCGCGAGAGCCTCATCGACAGAGTTGTCGACGATCTCGTAAACCAGGTGGTGGAGGCCTCGTTCTCCGGTTGATCCGATGTACATGCCCGGGCGCTTGCGGACCGCCTCAAGGCCTTCAAGGACAGTGATCGAGCTAGCGTCGTACGCCAAGTGGAGATCCTCCTGCCGGAGGACACCCGCCGCGCAGTTCCCCGTGACACAAGCGAGGCGCCCGATCCACGGGCGGCCCGCAACGGCGATGGTGTCCTGTATCCGATCTCATTCTATCCAGACCCACCCCCTTCTTGGGCCATGTAGCGCCTTGTGAGCGCGTACAAGCGCCGAAACCAACCCCTTCGGGATCCCCCTACCAGACCAGGGGGGTTCCGACGCGTACGGACGGCGAAATCGAGTCGAGCCCTACGGCGCCGAAGGGGCTCGGGAGCCGCTGCACGCCGGGGCATGGAGCTATTTCCCACCGAAGAGGTGGAAAACATCTTGAATCAGGTACGGCGCCGCCCGCTGGTCACCCTCAGACGGCCGCTGACGCGCGGGCCGGACGACGGCCCGACGACCTTCACGCGCTTCACGGTGCCGTGACCGAGGTCCTCGTTGAGACGTTTGACCAGGTTGGAGGCGAGCAGGCGCACCTGGGTGGCCCAGGTCGTCGAGTCGGCGGCGATGACGAGGATGCCGTCCTCGAAGCTCTGCGGTTCGGTGTGTTCCGCCAGCTCAGGGCCGACGATCTGCGGCCAGCGGCCGAAGACGCCGCCGACGGCGGCGCGTTCCTGCCAGCCGCGCGCGGCCATCAGCTCGCGGATCGCGGGCCCGAACGCCGTCGGATCGCCGCCGCGTCCTGACTCACGGACCGGCTTGCGCTTCTTCTTCCGTCCCTGTCCGGGCTGGGCGCCTCGTTGCTTGGCGTCCGCCTTCGCCTGGGCCAGTGCCTCCCGCGCCAGTTCAATACCGGTCTTCGGCTTTTCCACAGGCTGTGGATCTTGTGAGCTATCTGACACGATCGACCTTCCCGTCCGCGACGTCGTACGCCGCGCCGCTGAGCTGCGCCGGAACATCGGCCGGAACCGCCGCGGTGATCAGGACCTGTTCGGCGGGCGCGACCAGCTCGGCCAGCCGCGTACGGCGGCCGGTGTCCAGCTCGGCGAACACATCGTCGAGAATCAGCACCGGGTCGTCGCCGTCGGAACGCAGAAGCTCGAACGACGCCAGGCGCAAGGACAACGCGAACGACCAGGACTCACCATGACTGGCGTATCCGCGAGCGGGCGCGTCGCCGAGTTTGAGCAGCAGTTCGTCGCGGTGCGGCCCGACCAGGCTGATCCCGCGCTCCAGCTCGCTCTTGCGCGACTCCGCCATCCCGGCCAGCAGCACCTCGGCCAGTTGTCCACGGTCTGTGGACAACTTCGTCCCCGCCGACGCCCGATACTCCAGGTCGGCCACACCGCCCGGCGCCAGATCCGCGTACGCCTTGGCGACGAGCGGCCGCAGCGACCCGATGAGGTCGAGCCGGGCGCTGAGCAGCTCGGCGCCGGTACGGGCGAGATGGGTGTCCCAGACGTCGAGTGTGCTCAGGACCTCCTGGCCCGGTGCGCGCCGGTGCGCCGCGGCGGATTTCAACAGGGCGTTGCGCTGCTTGAGCACCCGGTCGTAGTCGGACCGCACCCCGGCGAACCTCGGCGCGCGCACCGTAAGCAGCTCGTCCATGAAACGGCGCCGCTCCCCGGGGTCGCCCTTGACCAGGACGAGGTCCTCGGGTGCGAACAGCACGGTCCGCAGCAGGCCCAGTACCTCACGAGGCCGCGGCACCGGCGATCGGTTGAGCCGCGCGCGGTTGGCCTTCCCCGGATTGATCTCCAGCTCGATGAAGGCCTGTTGCTCGTCGCGCACCACGCCGGCCCGCACGATCGCGCGGGGCGCACCACGCCTGACCAGGGGAGCGTCTGTGGAAACGCGGTGGCTCCCATGCAGGGCGACATAGCCGGCGGCCTCGACGAGATTCGTCTTGCCCTGACCGTTGGGACCCATGAAAGCGCTGATCCCGGGATCGAGGGCGAGGTCCGCGGCCTCATAGGAGCGAAAGTCCTGCAGCGTCAGGTGGGCGACGTACACCCGGACGAGACTAGGGCCTGTCTCAAAGTCTCGCTGTCCTACTGCGCGGTGTCCCGGCGGCGACTCTGCGGGCCTGTGGGCGGCCGCCGCCCGGCTGCGGGGTTCGTGCCCCGCAGCCGGGCGCACTTGTCCCCAGTCTGTGCACAACCGAGCCCGATTCTGTGGACACCGGTGTGGACGTGCGGGTCAGGACGGCGGCGTGACGTCGGCGCCGGGAGAGTCCGCGCCCTTCAGCGTCTCCACCGCGTGCCCGCCGAACTGGTTGCGGAGCGCCGCGACCATCTTCATCGCCGGCGACTCGTCCTGCCTTGACCCGAACCGCGCGAACAGGGCTGCGGTGATCACCGGGAGCGGCACGGCGAGCTCCACCGCCGCCTGCACGGTCCACCGGCCCTCGCCGGAGTCCTGTGCGTAACCCTTGAGCTTGGCGAGGTCCGGGTCGGCCTCCAGGGCCCGATCGGCCAGGTCGAGCAGCCACGAACGGATGACCGTGCCCTCACGCCAGCTGTGGAAGGTCTCCGGAACATTCTTCACCAGGCCGCTGGCCTCGAGCAGCTCCCAGCCCTCGGCGTAGGCCTGCATCATCCCGTACTCGATGCCGTTGTGGACCATCTTGGCGAAGTGCCCGGCCCCCACCTCGCCGGCGTGCACGAACCCGTACTCACCCTGGGGTTTGAGCGCCTCGAAGATCGGCATCAGGTGTTTCACGTGGTCCTCGCGCCCGCCGACCATGAGCGCGTAGCCGTTGTCCAGCCCCCAGACGCCGCCGCTGACGCCGGCGTCGACGAAGCCGATGCCCTTCTCGGCCAGCTGCGCGGCGTGCTTCTGATCGTCCTCGTAGTGGGAGTTTCCGCCGTCGACCACCACGTCGCCGGCATCGAGCACCTCGTCGAGGCGGTCGATGGTCGCGCGGGTCGCGTCGCCCGCCGGCACCATCACCCACACCGCGCGCGGCGCGGGCAGGCGGTCGACCAGCTCCTGCAGGGACTGCACATCGCTGACCTTCGGATCGCGGTCGTAGCCGACGATCGTGTGCCCTGCCCGGCGCAACCGCTCGGCCATGTTGCCGCCCATGCGGCCGAGACCGATCATCCCCAGTTCCATATGAGTTCTCCTCAGAAGGGCTCCCCCGACGCTCTACGAGCGTAGTTACCCCTGTTGATCAGCTGGACAGGCGGATCGGCATGATCAGGTAACGGTAGTCGGGGTCGGAGTCGCCTGTGGGCTTTCCGGTCATAACGGCAGGCTTCGTCGAGGTCGTCATCGCGAGCCGTGCGACGTCCGAGCCGATCGCGCTGAGGCCGTCGAGCAGGAAGTTCGGGTTGAAGGCGACGTCGATGTCCTGGCCCTCCAGGGACGCGGCGAGAACTTCCACAGCCTGTGCATCGTCGCCGCTGCCCGCCTCCAGCACGACCTCGTCCTGACGGAACGACAGGCGTACGGGAGTGTTCTTCTCGGCGACCAGCCCGACGCGCTTGACCGCCTCGGCGAACGGCGCCGTCTCGATCTCGGCGACGGCCGAGGTCTCCTTCGGCCAGAGCGACTGATACTTCACGAACTCGGCATCGAGGAGCCGGGTGGTCGTACGGCGGCCTCCGCCGTCGAACCCGATCATGCCCTCGCCGCTCCCTCCGGACGCCAGAGCGATCGAGACCTCCGCTCCCGAGGTGAGGGACTTGGCGGTGTCGGAGAGCGTCTTGGCGGGCACGAGAGCGACGGCTGAGATGTCCGGGCGGTCGGGCTTCCAGCGGAGCTGGCGCACCGCCAGGCGGTAGCGGTCGGTGGAGGCGAGCGTCACGGTCTCGCCCTCGATCTCCAGGCGTACGCCCGTGAGCATCGGCAGCGTGTCGTCACGCCCCGCGGCGAGGGCGACCTGGGACACGGCGGCGGCGAACTCGTCGCTGCCGACGACCCCGGCGGCCGGCGGCATCGCGGGCAGGCTCGGGTAGTCCTCCACAGGCATGGTGAGGAGTGTGAACTTTGCCGTGCCGCACTTCAGCGTCACCTTGGAGCCGTCGGTGGTGATCTCGACCGGCTGCGCGGGCAGGCTGCGGGAGATCTCGGCGAGGAGCCGCCCCGACACCAGCGCGGTGCCCGGCTCGTCGGCGTCGATGTCCATCGTCATCTGCGCCGAGACTTCGTAGTCGAACGAGGACAGCTTGAGGTTGTCCCCGGCCTCGATGAGCATGCCCGCGAGCACCGGCACGGGCGGGCGGACCGGCAGGCTGCGCGCGGTCCAGGCAACGGCGTCTGCCAGGACGTCTCTGTCGATGCGGAATTTCACTTTGGACCGTCTCCTGAGGTTTCGATCACTCGGGGTCGTGGAACTGATGATTCGTGCGGGCGAACCACAATCGTGGCGCGGCCCAGCCCCCTACGTTCTGTCTTTCTCTCTCTAGATAGAACAACAGTCATCGTCATAGGGTCGGTGGATACTGTGGAGAACCCTAGTCTTCGCAGGTCACACACGATATGAGTGTCCACCCCTGCTGTGCGTAGACCCTGTGGAATCGGTGGATGCCTGAGGATGAACGAAATCTGTCCACCGGCCGTCCACCGCTCATCCCCACGTCATCCACGGGTTCTCGGCCACGATCCACACGGTTGTCCACCGAGATTGATCCACAGAGTTTTCCCCACCCTGTGCAATCCACTGACTCGGGATAACCGGTGTGGAAAGCCTGTGAACGTCTGTGGATCGCTGGGGACAACTCATCCGCCGCCGTTGCGCGCCTGTTGCTTGATGCGGTTGGTCAGCTCGGTGACCTGGTTGTAGATCGGCCGCTTCTCCGCCATCAGCTTGCGGATCTTCTTCTCGGCGTGCATGACCGTGGTGTGGTCACGGCCGCCGAACTGCTGCCCGATCTTGGGCAGCGACAGCTCGGTCAGTTCGCGGCACAGGTACATCGCGATCTGGCGGGCCGTGACCAGGACGCGCGAGCGCGACGGGCCGCAGAGCTGCTCCATGTCGATCCCGAAGTACGTCGCCGTCTGCGCCATGATCGTGGCCGCGGTGATCTCAGGGCCGGTGTCGTTGGGTATGAGGTCCTTCAGCACGATCTCGGCGAGCTGGAGGTCCACCGACTGCCGGTTGAGGCTCGCGAACGCGGTGACGCGGATGAGCGCGCCCTCCAGTTCACGGATGTTGGTGGAGATCTTCGAGGCGATGTACTCCAGCACCTCCGGCGGCGCCACCAGCCCCTCCTGCACGGCCTTCTTGCGCAGGATCGCGATCCGCGTCTCCAGCTCGGGCGGCTGGACGTCGGTGATCAGGCCCCACTCGAAGCGGTTCCTGAGCCGGTCCTCCAGCGTCACCAACTGTTTGGGGGCGCGATCACTGGAGATCACGATCTGTTTGTTGGCGTTGTGGAGGGTGTTGAACGTGTGGAAGAACTCCTCCTGCGTCTGCTCCTTGTTCTCCAGGAACTGGATGTCGTCGACAAGGAGGATGTCCACATCGCGGTAGCGACGGCGGAAGTTGTCCGCCTTGCCGTCGCGGATCGCGTTGATGAAGTCGTTCGTGAACTCCTCGGAGCTCACGTAGCGCACGCGCGCGCCGTTGAAGAGGCTCTGCGCGTAGTGGCCGATGGCGTGCAGCATGTGGGTCTTGCCCAGGCCGGAGTCGCCGTAGATGAACAGCGGGTTGTACGCCTTCGCGGGCGCCTCGGCGACGGCCACCGCCGCGGCGTGCGCGAAACGGTTCGACGACCCTATGACGAAGGTGTCGAAGGTGTACTTCGGGTTGAGCCGGGCCGGCTCGCTCGATGCCTTGTTGCTCTCCGGCGCCGACGGGCGCGGCTGCCAGCCGCCTCCGGGCGCCGAGCCGGGCGTGGGCACGAACGGGTCGCGCTGTGAGCCGCCGCCGCTGTTCTGCCTCTGCTGCTCCTGCTGAAAACGGCCGCCGTACTCGTATCTGTCACCGGGGTACTGCTGACCGGAATAGCGCTCGCCGCTGTATGGGTCATTCGCGCGGCGCTCACCGGTGTACTGGTCGTTCCCGCGGCGTTCCCCCGGGTACGGGTCGTTCGCGCGGCGCTCGCCCGTGTACTCCTCACGGCGCTCGCCGCCGCTGTACTGGTACGGGTCGTTGTTGTACTGGTCGCCCGGGTACTGGCCGTCGGCGTACGGGCGCGGGTCGCCCGCGGGGCCGCGCAACGGCGGGTACGAGGTCTGCTCCGGCTGGTACGGAGCCTGCTCCGGCTGATACGTGGAGCCGCGCGATCCCTGCTCGTGCTCGGACTCCGGCTCGACGGGCACCGGACGGTCGGTGGACGGCGACGAGTCCGGCTGTACGGTGACGGCCACCCGGATGTCGCGGCCTAGTTGCGTCGACAGCACCTGGGTGATGAGCGGGCGCAGGCGGTTTTCCAGGACGTCCTTGGCGAACTCGTTCGGCGTCGCGAGGAGAGCGGTGTCCTCGACGAGGGCGAGGGGCCGGGTCATGGAGAGCCACGCGCGATGCTGCGGGGGAAGGTCGCCGGGCAGGGCCTCCAGCGCTCGTGTCCACACCAGGGCAAGGTCAAGACCATCCAATGTCGTGCTCCCCTCCTCAGGGCCAGCGGCGACCCACCAATGGTCGTGCGCATCCCGTGCACCTGCAGTGGACCACTCTCTCACGCGTCATCCACAGGGTTGTCCACAAGTTGTGCACGCGGTGGAGGAAGTCTGGGGACAGGGAGCGTCGTTTGACCGCGAGGGACGTCAGACCGTAACGTACGACGGTCGAGTCGCATCGACGGCGGTGCTGCACGCCCGCAGGTCGCCGGCTCCCGTAGGGGGAGTCGTTACACCCGAGATGCGACCTCATAAACGTTGACCGCAGCATCCCTCTGGAGTCTCGAGTGAGCAAGCGTACTTACCAGCCGAACAACCGCCGCCGGCACAAGAAGCACGGCTTCCGGCTCCGCATGCGCACCCGAGCGGGGCGCTCGATCCTTTCCTCGCGCCGTCGCAAGGGGCGCGACCGCGTCGCGGTCTGACCGGCGATCGTGCTGCCGTCCGACCATCGGATGCGGCGGCGAGAAGAGTTCACTTCGGCCGTCCGGCGCGGTGACCGTGCCGGACGGTCTCGTCTCGTTCTGCACCTGCAGCGCCGAGACGACGTCGATGAGACTCCACGAGTCGGGTTCACGGTAGGCCGCCCCGTCGGTGACGCGGTGACCCGGAACAAGGTGCGCCGCCGGCTCCGGCACCTGGTGCGCGAACGCCTCCACCTACTGCCAGCGGGTAGCCTGCTTGTGGTGCGCGCCAACCCCAAGGCGGCCACCGCACGCAACAGCGAACTCGCCGCGGATCTCGATGCGGCGCTCGACCGGCTTCTGCGGCGAGAGGTCAAGAGGCGGAAATGACAGCCAAGCCGACGGCCATGGCCAGGGCTTTGACGCTGCCGATCGTCTTCTACCGCCGGTTCATCAGCCCGCTCTTCGGTCCCGTCTGCCGCTATCAGCCGACGTGCAGCGCGTACGCGCTGCAGGCGTTGCGGACCCATGGAGCGCTACGCGGCGGCTGGCTGGCCCTGCGCCGGATCGCCCGCTGCCACCCCTTCCGCCCCGGCGGGTACGACCCCGTACCGCCGCGCGAGGGCGAAGGAACACCCGACCTTGAGCCGCAGCAAAGCGGCACCGTAATCGGAGAGCACTAGGAGCCCGCCGGTGAGTCTCAGCTTCCTCGATCCGCTATTTCAGGCCGTTGCCTGGGTGATCATCCAGATCCACGCCGGCCTCAGCCTGGTCTTCCCCGCGGACAGCGGCTGGGCGTGGGGCCTTTCGATCTTCTTGCTCACGGCCCTCATGCGGATCCTCATCTTCCCGTTGTTCGTGAAGCAGATCCATGCGTCACGGAAGATGCAGGAGCTGAACCCCCAGGTTCAGGCGCTGCGTAAGAAGTACAAGAAGGACAAGCAGCGGCTCAACCAGGAGATGATGAAGCTCTACCAGGAGGCGGGCGCCAACCCGCTCTCCGGGTGCCTTCCCCTGGTCGTGCAGTTCCCCATCTTCATCTCGCTGTACAACGTGCTGCGCGCCATCTCCGTCACGAAGCCCGGCCAGTCGAAGTACGGCATGTCGGCGGACCTGATCCAGAGCGCCCAGCACGCCCACATCTTCGGCGCCGCCATCCCGACGACCTTCGTCGAGGCCTTCTCCGACAAGCAGGTCGGCGCGATGATCGTCGCCGGCCTCGCAGTGATCATCAGTTCGACGACGACGTTCTTCACCATGAAGTCGAGCGTCGGACGGTCCATGCAGAGCATGACCGCCGACAACCCGATGATGCAGTCGCAGAAGTTCCTGGTGTACCTGTCGCCGCTGTTCGGCCTCTTCGGCCTGACGCTGCCGCTCGGCGTGCTGATCTACTGGGTCACGACCAACTCCTGGACTCTCGCCCAGTCGCACTACGTCTACAAGAAGTACCCGATGGCCACCCCGGACGCGGACGCCAACGGCACCACGACCGCTTCCAAGACGGGCGGTGCCAAGACGGGCACCAAGAGCGGCACCGCCAAGGCCGGGGCGACGAGGACCGGCGTACGCACCGGGGCCACCGCGACCGCGTCCAAGTCGGGCACCGGCGGCATTCTGGGCAAGACCCGGAAGAAGGCCGAGCCGGAGCCGGAGGACACTCCCCCCGAGCCCGAGTCGAAGGTCGTACGACAGCAGCCGACACGCCAGTCGCGGAGTAAGAGGAAGCGATAGCGTGAGTTCTGAGTCCAGCCCCAGCACGCAAGAGGAGCCCGGCGTGAGCCAAGCCGAAGCCGAGACCACCGAGGTCGCCGCGGTCGACATCCAGGCGCTCGAGCAGGAAGGCGAGATCGCGGCTGACTACATCGAGGGTCTGCTGGACATCGCCGATCTCGACGGCGACATCGACATGGATGTCGAGGGCGAGCGTGCGATGGTCTCCGTCGTCGGCGGCACGCTCGACGAGCTGATCGGCAAGAAGGGCGAGGTCCTCGAAGCCCTTCAGGAGCTGACCCGGCTGGCCGTGCACCGCAAGACGGGCGAGCGCAGCCGGCTGATGCTCGACGTGGGCGGCTTCCGCGAGCGCCGGCGCGCCGAGCTGACGAAGCTGGGCCGCGAGACGGGCGAAGAGGTCAAGCGCACCGGCGAGCCGAAGCCGCTGTCGCCGATGACCCCGTTCGAGCGCAAGGTCGTGCACGACGCCGTCGCCGCTCTCGGCCTCCGCAGCGAGTCGGAGGGCGAGGAGCCGAGCCGCTACGTCGTCATCCACGCCAAGTAGGTCCTCCAGACGCACCGAATGCCTCGCCACCGTGACGGTGGCGAGGCATTCTGCGTTTCCGGCTCCGGCGCGCTCGTCCGCACCGCCCTGTCCGCTTACCGCGGGCGCTGACGGGGATCAGGCTGGATCGGCTGCTGCTGTTGCTGGACGGGCGGTTGCTGCACCGGCGGCTGCTGCTGGACCGGCGGCGCGGGGTTGTTCATGATCGGCGCATCGTCGACGTCGGCGACGTACGCGCCGGGCTGTCCTTCGACGACGTTCACCGGTGCACGTCTCTTGCGCGGACGTGTGTAGATAAGCGTGATGAGCAGCATCAGGATGCCGATGAGGATCAGGATCCAGCCGACCATGTTGATGTCCAGGCCGCTGACGTGGACGTGGAAGGCGAAGGCGAGGATCGCGCCGAGGGCGATGAACGCCAAGCCTGTGCCGATACCCATGATCTCTCCTTCCGGGCAGTCGCGGATTGGCCAGCGGAAGACCTACCCCTCAGGCGGCGGATATTCGTGTTCACACCCGTGATCTTCGATTGGCGGGATCGTCTGGGATGTCTGTTGCTGTTTGTGAGCTTTGTTACTCAATGGGTGACTCGGTGCGGGCGGGTTGAGGTCTCCAGGGGGTTCGAGGTATGGAAGCATTCGAATGACCGAAGGGTTCCCCTCAGACCAATGCCGAGTCGCAGATCTATGAGCCGTTGAGCTATGTCACTACTTCCTGCGCCGCCGATCGCACTAGAGATCTTCGGCGACGCGTTTCCCATCGCTGACAGATACGCCGAGTTCCTCGCCGGGCCTGGCGTGGAGCGTGGCCTGATCGGCCCGCGTGAGGTCGAGCGCCTGTGGGACCGGCACCTTCTCAACTGCGCCGTGATGGCCGAGGTGATCTCCCGCGACGCGAAGGTCATCGACATCGGGTCGGGAGCCGGCCTGCCCGGCATCGTGCTGGCGATCGTGCGCCCCGACCTGTCCGTCACGTTGCTCGAACCTCTCCTCCGCCGCACCGCTTTTCTCCAGGAATGCGTCGGTCTGTTGGAGTTGCCGAACGTCGAGGTACGGCGGGCGCGGGCCGAGGAGGTCATCGGCGAGTACGCCGCGGACGTCGTCACCGCTCGCGCGGTCGCCCGCCTCGACCGGCTGGCAGGCTGGGCGCTGCCGCTGCTCCGGCCGGGAGGCGAGCTGCTCGCGCTGAAAGGCGAGCGCGCGACCGCCGAGATCGAGGACGCCGAGCCCGTTTTGAAAGAATTCGGGGTAGGCGAAGCCGAGGTGCTACACGTTGGTCACGGTAAGGTCGATCCGCCGGCGACCGTGGTGCGCGCGGTTGCCGTGAAGCCCGCGCGGCGGCCGAAGGAGCGGTCCGGTTCTCGCCGGAGCGGACGCCGGCGCGGCGGAGCTCATGGACGGAAGAGGTGACGGTCCTTGACCACTGAAGAGGGATTGGGCTGGCCCGGCCGCGCCGAGCAGGTACCGTCGGCGGGCTCCTCCGGGCTCGGTTGGCCCACCGCAGGGGAGAAACCCTCCAAGACCCCGGTAGAAGCACCCGTATTCCGTCCCGCTAAACCTGTCGAACCGCGCCCCGAAGAGCCCCCGGCTCAGCCATCCGCGGCAAGTCCACCCCCGCCACCTGATCCTGTTAACGAGACGTCGCAGCGCGATCCGGCACATGGGGAGTCGAAGTTGGTAAGCCAGGCACTTAAGTCTGCCGATGTTTCACGTGAAACGACTACGCAGCCGATCGCACAGGCCGCCGCGGCGGCGCTGCGGGTACTCGCGAAGCGCGGCGAGAAGGAGTGGCCTCGGCCGCCCAAGTGTCGCGTGATCACGATCGCCAACCAGAAGGGCGGCGTGGGCAAGACGACGAGCGCGGTCAATCTGGCGGCCGCCCTCGCGCTTCACGGCTCCCGGGTCCTCGTGATCGACCTCGACCCGCAGGGGAACGCCTCCACCGCGCTGGGCGTCGAGCACCACGCCGACGTCCCGTCGGTGTACCACGTGATCCTCGAAGGCGGCCCGTTCGACGACATCGTCGTGCCGGCCGAGGGCATCCCGAACCTCTACTGCGCGCCGGCCACCCTGCACCTCGCCGGCGCCGAGGTCGACCTGGTGCCCATGGTGGCCCGGGAGACCCGGCTGCGCCGCGCGCTGGAGATGTACGACACGGGCAAGTTCGACTACGTGCTCATCGACTGCCCGCCGTCGCTGGGGCTGCTGACCGTCAACGCGCTCACGGGCGCCGACGAGCTGCTCATCCCGATCCAGACGGAGTACTACGCGCTGGAGGGTCTCACCCAGCTGCTGCACACGGTCGATCTCGTGAAGCAGCACCTGAACCCGAACCTCGCGGTCTCCACGATCCTCCTCACGATGTACGACGCCCGTACGCGGCTGGCGGCTCAGGTCGCCGACGAGGTGCGCAGCCACTTCGAGGAGCTCGTCCTCAGCACCGTCATCCCCCGCAGCGTCCGCGTCTCCGAGGCGCCGAGCTACGGCGAGTCGGTCCTGACGTACGACCCGGGCTCCAGCGGCGCTCTCGCCTACACGGAGGCGGCGCGGGAGCTGGCGTACCGCGGCGCCGAAACGAGCGCGTGAGGATGACGCGGACCTTCGCGCCGTCCTCCTCCGTGTCGCGTGCCGTTGTGGTCGGCGGACACCTTTGACGGTGGCAGAGTGTTCATGCGCGGCGCGGCCGGGAGACTGCGTCGCGCGGTGAGTCGGTACGGCGTCGCACGTGTCCGCGAGGAGGACACGTGATCGACGCGAACGAACCAGTGCGGCAGCCCGAATCTCCGGGCACGAAGGGATCGAAGTGAGTCAGCAGCGACGCGGGCTTGGCAAGGGACTGGGTGCGTTGATCCCCACCGCCCCGGCCGAGTCGGCCGCCCCACGGCAGGACACCCCTGTGTCGTCCGACGGCGCGCTCGCGGAGCCGGTCCTGGTGGCCGGAGCCCACTTCGCCGAACTCCCCATCGCCTCCATCACGGCGAACTCCCGGCAGCCCCGCCAGACCTTCGACGAGGAGGCACTGGAAGAGCTCGCCGCCTCGATCAGCATCGTGGGCCTGCTGCAGCCGATCGTCGTACGCGAACTGAAGCCCGATGCCTACGAGCTCATCATGGGCGAGCGCCGCCTGCGCGCGTCCAAGCTGGCGGGCGTCGAGAAGATCCCGGCGATCGTCCGCGACACCGGCGACGACGACATGCTGCGCGACGCGCTCATGGAGAACCTCCACCGGCAGCAACTGAACGCCCTGGAGGAGGCCGCGGCGTACCAGCAACTGCTAGACGACTTCGGCGCCACCCACGAGGAACTCGCCACCCGCATCGGCCGCTCCCGCCCGCACATCACGAACACCCTTCGCCTGCTGAACCTCCCCCCAGCCGTCCAACGCCGAGTCGCCGCCGGCGTCCTCAGCGCCGGCCACGCCCGCGCGCTGCTAGGCCTGGACAGCCCGGAACGCCAGGAACAGCTCGCCACCCGAATCGTCGCCGAGGGCCTGTCCGTACGCGCCGTCGAGGAACTCATAGCGCTGGGGGAGGGCGGCGACACCAAACAGTCCGCCCGCCGCAAGACCCCTCTGAAGCCCGTGAACCCGAGAATCCAGGAACTCGCCACAGAGCTGTCCGAGCGGTACGAAACCAAGGTGAGCGTCGACCTCGGCCGCCGCAAGGGCAAGATCGTCGTAGAGTTCGGCTCCCTGGAAGACCTGGAACGCATCATCGACGCGATGAACCCCGGCACCCCTTAGAAGCCTCCCGCCTGAACGTCCGGTTCGGACCCACCTGAGGAAAGCCGCCCTGGGCGCGTGAGAAAGCGCGCCGGGGAGCGAGGAAGCCCGGCCCTGAGACGCAACGAAGCCACCGGGCCAAGGAATCCATCCACCTGCGCCCCCGTACGGCACCCCGCTGGAACGGCTACACGCCCCGCCTCTCCCCACCGGACGCTGCCACGGGACACCTACGCGGAACGAGCCGAGCTACTGTTGGCCGCCGCCACCACCGTGGCGCGGGCCGTCGACGACGACGCGAGGGCCGCTGCTGACGCGCTCGCCGCGAGCACCCCTCGACCCCGTGGACCCCGTCGGCATCCTCGACCGGGGCGACCTAACCGTCTGCGGCGAACTCACCGTCCGCGGCGTCGGGTCGGTGGCGGCGTGATGCCGCGGGCAGCGTTCGTAGGCCGAACCAGGCAGGGCGCAAACAGCGAGTCCGGCTCAGGTGCTTGAGCAGACCGACGCGTGCCGCTCCACGCCGTCGCCACCCGTTGGAACGAGCAGCCGACTCACCATCACGTGTGAGCCACATTCCTGCCCCACCGGCTCCCCAGCCACCGAACGCCGACGCAGCCGCCGTTCTCCAGACGCCCGTAGCCGATCCAGCCGATCGCTCTAGAGATCCTGACGCCACTCTGAACGGTCACCCACTCAGCGGCCGGTACCGACGCGGGTGGCTGGCACCGACGCGGGTAGCCGTCAACGAGGGCGGGCGTGAATGAGGGCGGGCGTGAATGAGGCGGCTGGTGGCGGTGTGGGCGGCGGTCAACGAGGCGGCCGGTGGCTGGTACGGGTGCTCGTTAAGAGGCGGCCGGTGGCGATATGCGTGGTCGTCCAAGGGCGTGTCCGGTGGGTCTTCAGCCTGCTGCGCGCTGTCCAGGTGGCGGGCTGGCCGCGTTGTCGTCGGTTGCCGGCCAGACCGACCCCCTCTTCCGCCCTGCGACCCACTATCTGGACACCGCTCGCTACGACCAGCCCCCGGTCACGCTCGGCGCGGCAGACGCCGACGCGGGTCGTCGTTCATCGTGAGGCTGGTGGTGACATGGCTCGCCGGCAAGGAGAGCGTCGTTCTCAAGGCGTCTGGAGTAGATCCACTCGCTGCTACTTCGGCGTCTTGTACCGCGACCCATGGTCGCCCGGCAGGCCCGACGACGGACGTACCGACGTCACCTCAGGAACCGCGCAGTCGGTCGGGTGGCGCATCGGCGCGCGAGCGGCGGCGTGCAGGCGGGCGGCGTGTGTAGGCGACAGCGTGCGGGCGGCGAGGGGACGGGGAGGCGCACAGGCGTCCTCGGACGGGCGGCGTGTGGCGGCGCGAGTGCGTGCGGACGGCGGCGTGTGGGCCGGCGGCGTGTGGGCGGGCGGGCGGCGGCGTTGCCTCCATGTGTGTGTGCTGGTCTCACGCAAGCGGCTGTGCTTGGCGTCGGCGGGGCTGCTTCGAGGTAGGCGGTGGACCGGCTGGAGGCGTTACTGGGGCTGTCCAGCGAGCGGGAGAGGTCCGACTCTGAGCATGAACGCTCAGCCCTCTGGCGCAGCGAACCCTCACCCGCCGGCGGCGAGTCCTCTGCGCGTGCGGAGGTCCTGGACGGTTGAGCTCACGAACGAAGCCGTCGTTCAGAGGGAGTCCTCCGCGTGCGGAGGACCTCGCCCGCGATCGAGTCGCGTTCGACGGTGGCCGGGAATCCTCCGCGTGCGCGGAGGACCTGGGGCCGATCAGGTGTGGGCGTCGGTGAGTCTAGGGGTCTTCCGCGTGCGGAGGGTCTCGGAGCGCCTGCATCGCGAACGCCGTCTTGTCGAGCGTCGCGGTGCGATCGCACATGGGCCAGCCGTACAGGCGCCTCTGCTCCGGGAGATTCGATGTTTCACGTGAAACCCACCTCCAGAACACGCGCCTCCATGTCTCGCGGGCTCGCTCACGGCCTCGCACTCACGCCTCGCGGCCTCGCATCGCGCCTCACGGCCTCGCATCGCGCCTCACGGCCTCGCATCGCGCCTCACGGCCTCGCGTCACACTTTCTCCGCTTCCCGTCTCACGCATCACGCCCCCACGTCTCGGGCCGCCGAACTTGCCGACCGCACCGGTTCTCCGCGGAGCGGCGGCCCGTCGTTCACTCCCCCGCACAAGGCGTAGGGCTTGGCATCACGAAGACGGCGGTCGCCTCGACGGTGACCTCACCCGTCCGGCCTGAGGATGCGGCACTCGACGAACTTCCGGCGCCCGTCGACGCGTACGATCCTCGCCTCGGCGGTGAGTGGCACGCTGTGCGGGGTCGGGCGGGCCCCACGCCGCCACCTCGCGGGGCCTCACGCTCTCGCCTTACGCTCGCCGGTTCCTACGTCACGCCCCACGCTCTCAGGCTCACACACGCACGCTCCCAGCTCCCGCCCCCGCACTCACGCCTTCCCGCGCTCCCGCACTCACGCCTCCGTGCTCCCGCGTAGTCATCTATCTCGTCCCTTCACCGCCCTCGCGCCACGTCTCGTTTCATCCCTCGTTCGCGTCGCTGCTCTTGGGGCTAACCGTTTCGTGCCTCGTCTGCGGTCTCGTGCCGCCTGCGGTCTGCGTCGTGGGCCTCAAACGGCATCCCGCTGGCTCTCCCCCCGCCTGGGCGCTCTTACGGCCGATGAACTGTCTGCGTCGGCGCTCCGCTCGGGACCGCCGAGTCGCCCTGTACTTGGTCTCCGGCTCCCGATCGTCCTTGGCAGGGTGAGAGGGCAGGCAAGCGTTGGCCGGCGGGACGCAGTGAATGGGGATGAAGGACCTTCGCTGGTCCGGTCATCGGCTGTCTTCATGTTCTCGCGTTGGGACCTGGCTGCCGCGAATCGTGGCGGTGTTAGAGACGTCTCTTCGAGGCTGGGGCGTCTCGCGGAGGCAGTGCCTGTCGAGTGGCTGAGGGCGGTCCAGGCGGATGAGCGGACTAAGCGGATGAGCGGACTAAGCGGATGAGCGGACAGTGGCGTCAGCGATGCGCCCGGTCCGTGTCTATCCCGGGGAGGTGTTGGCGTGGGTGGGAGGGCGCGGAGGGGGTGTGAGTCGCTGGGGCATAGGCGTGAGGGGGGCGGAGACTGGATTCGAGAGGAGTGGGGGCGGAGGCCGGTCTGAGGGGCGAGGGGGGTGCAGGGCGGCTTGGCGAGGGACTCAGGTTTGAGGGGCGCGGCGTGGCAGGGCGGGTGGGCGAGTGCGGGAGCAGGAGAGCGCGCGAGCGGGAGGGCGCGGGAGTGAGCGAGGGGTGGGAGGTGGGGTGGGTTTCACGTGAAACAGTGGACTGGTGGGAGGGGGAGACGGGGTGGAAGTTCAAGCTCTAAGATCCCCGTGGAGCGGGAATAGGTCCGGGTGATGGAGGCGCTCCGCCCAAGAAGGGGGCCTGGCCGGTGTCGCGTCGTCTGGTCAATGTCACGCTCGACAATCTTGAGGATTTGCCCACTCGGTGTCGGAAGTGTGTGTTCTGGGAGCTTGATCCTGTGAGCATGCAGCGGGCCGAGGATGCTGGGGATCCTGAGCTTGAGAAGGAGGCGTGGATCTCGTCCACGCTTCTCGAGTGGGGTAGCTGCGGCAAGATCGTGTACGTCGACGGGGCAGCTGCGGGGTTTGTGCTCTACGCGCCGCCGCTCTACGTGCCGCGGTCGGTGGCTTTCCCTACGAGTCCGGTCAGTGCTGATGCGGTGTTGATGACTACCGCGCACATCGTTCCCGAATTTCAAGGGGGCGGGCTGGGGCGCATGCTCGTGCAAGGGGTTGCCAAGGATCTTGTGCGGCGTGGGGTCAGGGCGATCGAGGCGTTCGGGGATCTCAAGTGGGAGAAGCCCGGGTGTGTGTTGCCGGCCGAGTACATGCTCGCGGTGGGGTTCAAGACCGTGCGGCCGCATCACCGGTACCCGCGGATGCGGCTCGAGCTCAAGTCGGCCGTCTCGTGGCGTGAGGACGTCGAGGTGGCTCTCGAGCGGCTCCTGGGGTCCATGTCGCCCGAAGGTGCGCTGAGGCCCGTCTAAGGGCTGTGTGTGACGCGAAAACAAGACGACACGCCGTCTGAAATCAGATCGGAAGAGCTGTCGCGCGGACGGAACACCGTCTCGCGCACCCCTTACGCCTCAGGCATCCATTACGCCACGCCAGAGGCGCATCAGCCGCCGCAGGTACCCTCTTGATCCGATCATACCGACCTGAGTGAGATCGTCAGCTGGCGAGGCTCTCGCGAGTTTTACCAGGTCGGAGGGGGTAAAAAAGCGGCGGCCCCACGCCAGAAGGCGTGGGGCCGCCGAAACCAAGCCGCGGGAGAGCGGTTGGGCCTAGAGGTACGCGCGGAGCTCTCTGAGAAGAGCCGCCTTCGGCTTCGCGCCGATGATCTGCATGTCAACCTCGCCGTCCTTGAAGACGTTGAGGGTCGGAATCTGCATGATGCCGTAGCGCGCCGGAACCTTCGGGTTCTCGTCGATGTTGAGCTTCACGATCGAGAGCTTGTCCGCGTGCTCGAGGGCGATCTCTTCGAGGAGCGGACCCACCTGACGGCACGGGCCGCACCACTCGGCCCAGAAGTCGACGATGACGGTCTTGTCGCTCTTGAGGACCTTCTCGTCGAAGTCGGCGTCGGTGACGACCTTGGTAGCCACGCTGTCCACGGGTTCTCCTAACTCGTACTGAAAAGAATTTGGACGGCAGGGAAGCTCAGGCCTGCTGTGCGACGGACTCGGGCTGAGGAGTCAGCTCCGCCTTGCCGTGGTCCTGCAGCCACCGCTCGGCGTCGAGCGCCGCCGCGGAGCCGGTGCCGGCCGCCGTGATCGCCTGACGGTATCGGTGGTCGACGACGTCGCCCGCTCCGAACACGCCGGAGATGTTGGTCTCGGTGCTTCCGGCCGCGACCTTGAGGTAGCCCTCGTCGTCGAGGTCGAGCTGGTCGGTGAAGAGCTCCGTACGGGGGTCGTGGCCGATGGCGATGAACACACCGGACAGCTCCAGGACCCTCTCCTCGCCGGTCTTGGTCCCGCGCAGGCGTATGCCGGTGACGCGGTCGTCGCCCAGGATGTCGACGACCTCGGAGTCCCACGCGAAGCTGATCTTCTCGGTGGAGAAGGCGCGGTCCTGCATGATCTTGCTGGCGCGCAGCGAGTCGCGGCGGTGGACCACGGTGACCGTACGGGCGAAGCGGCTCAGGAAGATGGCCTCCTCCAGAGCCGAGTCGCCGCCGCCGACGACGGCGATGTCCTTGTCGCGGAAGAAGAACCCGTCACACGTGGCGCACCAGGAGACGCCGTGGCCGGAGAGCTTCTTCTCGTTCGGCAGGCCCAGCTCGCGGTACTTCGATCCGGTCGCGATCACGACGGACCGGGCGAGGTAGGTCTCGTCTCCGACCTTCACGACCTTCGGCGAGGCGTTCAGGTCGACCTCGGTCACGTCGTCCGTGACGAGTTCGGCGCCGAAGCGCTCGGCCTGCTTGCGCATGTTGTCCATGAGGTCGGGCCCCATGATCCCGTCGGGGAAGCCGGGGAAGTTCTCGACATCCGTGGTGTTCACCAGGGCGCCGCCGGCGGTCACGGCGCCTTCGAAGACCAGCGGCTTGAGGTCACCACGGGCGGCGTAGATCGCGGCCGTATAGCCCGCGGGCCCCGACCCGATGATGATCACGTTACGCACGTCGCTCACTGTTGCGCCTCTCTCTGATCTTGTCGGCGAAGAGATGTGGTGGATCACGTTCGCTTCGCAGTGGCGTAAACCGATCCTAGGGCTCCGAGATTCCCGTCCACGCCGCGGACGCGGGCCCCTCCTCCTAGGATGCCCGACATGACGAGAACCGGCCCGCCCCCACAAGGGGACGGGCCGGTTCCGTACGTGCTCTGTGCGTCAGTGGGCGACCTGCTGATGCGAGATCAGGTCGGTGGCGCCGACCGAGCACTTCGGGCCGACGATCCAGACGTCCACGTGCGACGCGTCGGATCCGGGCAGCACGATGACGGTCGCGGGCCGGCCCTCGTACGTCGCCGAGTCGACGAGCACGGGGTTCGACCTGCCGGCCACCCGGGCCACGCAGGCGCGTGAGAGGTCGTCGACCGCGGCGAGCGGCCGGTGGCCGAACGCCGCCTTCGACAACGACTTGGAGATCTCCGACGAGAGCCCGTCGGCGGTGTACTGCGTTCCGCTGTGGATGAGCGTGTACGGCACCGACTTGGCGGCCTGAGGTCTCGGCGCCGAGTCACCTGGACGCAGTGGCTCCTCGACCGGCGGCTGTGAGGCCGCGGCGGTCTTGGAGTCGGCGTCGTCCATGACAGTGCGGACGGCGACGGCTCCTCCGCCGACCGCGACCACCGCGGCCGCGGCGGCTGCCATGAGCTGAAATCTTCGAGCATGACGGTGTACGGGAACGTGCGAAGCCGCTTCGGCGGCGATCGCCGCGTCGAGCCGATCCATCAGATACGCGGGCATCGGCGGTAGCGGAGCGTCCGCGAGAACGCGAGACACCTCTGCCACCTCCGCGGCGCGCATACGGCAGTCGGCGCAGTCGGCCAGGTGTGCTTCGGCGGACGTGGCCGTGTCTTCGTCGAGAATCCCCTCGGCGAAGTCGGCCAGCGCTTCATAGTCAAGGTGTGCGGCAGTCACGCGGTTGTGCCACCTCCTTCCTCCGCAGATTCGACGCCTGAGGCGCGTCCCTGGTTCCGTAGGTGCCCAAGAAGGGGGACGAGGCGGGCACGGCCGCGGGCGCAGCGGCTCTTGATCGTGCCTGGTGGAACCTCTAGTACCCGTGCTGCGTCGTCGACCGCGTAGCCCATCATGTCGACGAGGACGAGGGCGGCTCGCTGCTCGAAGGGGATGCGCTGGAGTGCCTCGCTCACGTCGAGGGAGAGCTCGTGAGCGGAGGTGGGGTCGGTGTTCTTGGGGGCGATCGAGTCGAGTGTGGCGTCGTCGCCCATGGGGACGACGGGCCTGATCGAGCGCCGGCGCAGGCGGTCGAGGCAGGCGTTGACCACGATCCGGTGCAGCCAGGTCGTGACCGCCGCGTCGCCGCGGAACCGGCCCGCGGCCCGGTAGGCGGACAAGAACGCGTCCTGGAGCGCGTCCGCGGCTTCTTCTTGATCGCCCAGGGTGCGGAGCGCTACCGCCCACATCCGGTCCCGATGCCGGTGCACGATCTCCGCGAACGCGTTCGGATCACCGTTCGCATGCCGCGAAAGCAGTTCTTTATCCGGAACGGCCTCGACCGAGCGTCCCCCCCGCATGATCGCCATATCCGTCAGCCCGTTTCGTAGACGGCGACATCGCTTACGTGCCAGGCCTGTCCCGCAACCCCCGTACCGGCATCCGCAGAGCCGTCCTGCGCCCGAAAAGGGGGCATGGGCGGCCGACGATGACCGAGATTTACGTCGCGGGGGGCCTTCAGCACGAACCCGATGGTAGCCGTCCACGCTGACTCATGCCCGTAGTGACTGGATAAGCCGGTTCTGTCACGCAACCGAGATCTCAGGCGGGTCAGCCCGTGCCGTACACCGTGACGTCGTTGACCTTGATCCGGTATTCCGGTCCGACCCGAGGCATCTTCGGGAACCAGAGCAGGATGTACTGCCCCTTGGACTGCTTGCCCTTCAGAGTGAACGAACCACTCGCCGGGCCGGTGTCGGACTTGGGCATGCTCGCGGTGCCGGAATCGCCGATGCGGAGCTCGACCGAGCCGGGCGACACGGCGGCGGGCATGGTCACCTCGACCCGGTCGACGGTGACCGAGTGGCCCATGTCGATCTGGAGCCCGAGGCCGGTCTTCAAGAGCCCGAAACGCGCGTCCGAGTAGTGCTGGGTGCCCCAGTACGTCACGGGGCTCCCGTCGATGGCCTTGTTCCCGCCCATGCGTGACGCGGTGTCGGGATGCTCGCCCGGCCTGGAGTCGTAGCCCTTGGCGCTCTGTGTGGCGAGCTTCGTGACCGACTTGTGCGGGGCCGGGGTGCTCTGCGTGCCGTTCTGCTGCTTGGCGCCGCCGCCGCCCATCTTGCTGATGCCCCAGCCGCCGAGGGAGACCAGAAGCACCGCGCCGACCGCGATCGCGGCGAGAGCCGGCTTGCCGATGCCGCCCTCGCGAGCGGGAGGGGCGTGCCGGGCCGAGGGCTGGCGGGGCACGCGCGACGGATTGGGGTCGGGCACCGTACGGGACATCGGGTCGTCCGTGTGCGGCGCCGGCATCGTGCTCGTACGGTCGGCTTCGGGCCGCGGTACGACCGCGGGCGGCGTCGAGCCCACGAGGGGTACGAAGGGCAGCGGAGAGCGCGGGACCTTGGCGAGGGCGTCCGCGAAGGCCGCCGGGGCGCTGAGTGGCTCCTGAGCGCCGCGCAGCGGGAGTTGCAGGGCGCGGCAGACGATGACGTCGAGGTCGTGCGGCACACCGGCGCGGAGCTGGCCGGGCGAGAGCGGCCGCCCGTCGGACCCGGCGGGCGCGGACGGCAACTGGGTGCCCTCGGCGCCGCACCAGTGTCCGGTGAGCGCGGCGTACAGCATGTGGGCGAGGCCCTGCGTGTCGTCGAGGGCCGGCGAGTCGGAGGTCGTGCCGGACAGGACGGCCTCGACACCGAGGCCGGTGACCTTGACGGTGCCGCCGCTGGTCCAGACGAGGTTGTGCGGTGTGATGCAGAGGTGGGCCAGGCCGGCCGCGTGCGCGGACGTCAGCGCTTCGGCGGCCTCCAGGAGGAACGCCGCGGCCCGGTCGGGCTCCATGGCGCCTTCGGCGAGGAGATCTTCCAGGGTCTCACCGGTGACCCACTCGCTCACGACGTAGGCGCGCTCGCCGCTGTCGTCGGCGTCGAAGACCTGGGTGAGGCGCGGATCGGTCAGCCGGCTCGCGGCGCGCGCCGCGGTCACCACGTCGTGCACCCGAGGGAAGCCGGGGGCGAAGGTGAGTACGGCGACGGGACGGGCGAGGATCTCGTCCGTCGCCTTCCAGAACGTGGAGCCGCCCGCATCACTCACGCGGTCGTCCAAGCGGAATCGACCGGCGAGCCGGGTCCCGGGTTCGATGATGGACGTGCTCAACGCGGCGTCCGGCGCAAGTAATCGCGTCCCATGATCAGTGCCGTGGCTCCCTTACGCCGTCGACCCTCCCTCGATGCCTCGTGGGAGGGTGGCAGTGCGGCCAGTCCGCCCGATGGTAGGACGCTCGAAGAGCACCTCTGGGTTACTGGCCGTAGACAGTCGCGCTCTCCCACCATACGGGCACGATCTCCTAACCCGAGACACGTCCTGGCAATCTGCCCATCACGGTTCGGGTCAGAGTTTCCACTTCACCGACGCGCAGTCTCCGTGCCACCAGCAGATACAACACACCGGCGCCGGAACCGCCCACGACCAGCGCCGCCACCGAGGTGATCACGTGATAGTAGAAGAGCCGGACGAACAATTCGTGAACGCCGAGCGCGAAGAGGAACGCCGGCACCGTCGCAATAGCGATTTTGATATGAGTCGTCACGATGTGTCGTGCGCCGAGCCCTTCCAACCGGCGGCGCAGGATCAGCGCGGCGATGACGCAGCCGCCCAGCCACGAGATGCCGAGAGCGATCGCGATGCCCTCGACGATCATGTCGGTGGGGAGGATCGCCGACCCGAGCAGCGCGAGCGAGATGCTGACCACGATGTTGATGATGGCGATCAGCGCCGGGGTGCGCGTGTCGGCCAGGGAGTAGAAGACCCGCAGCAGCAGCTGGAACACCGCGAACGGCACCAGCGCCAGCGTGAAGGCCTGCACCACGTTGGCGATCATCAGCGCGTCGGCCAGGCCGGTGGAGCCGTGGGCGAAGAACGCGGTGGTCAGCTCGGGCCCGAGCGCGAACAGCAGCGCCGCGGCCGGCACGATGATGACCGAGGAGAGGTTGAGCCCCGAAGACAGGTCCTCGCGCACCAGGTCGAACCGCTGCTCTCCGGCGTGGCGGCTCATCCGCGGCAACAGCGCCGTCATCACCGACACACCGACGATCGCGTACGGGAGCTGGAAGAGCAGGTAGGCGTTGGTCCACGGGGTGAGCCCGACGCCGTACCCGAGGTGCTCGTGCTCGCCGCGCACGCCGGCGCGCACCGCGATGTTGGTGTTGACCACGAAGCCGACCTGCATGATCGCGACGTAGAGCAGGGTCCACAGGGCCATGCCGCCGACCGGGGCGAGCTCCTCGCGGCGGAAGTCGAAGCGCGGCCGGTACTTGAAGCCGACCTTGCGGAGCGAGGGCCACATCGCGACCGTCTGGATGACGATGCCGAGCGTGGTGCCGCCGGCCAGCAGGGCGATCTCGCCGCTGCCGAGGTTCGTCGGAGTGGCGCCGGCGCCCGCTACGAGCAGGAACGCGCCGCCGACGACGATCACGACGATGCTGTTCAGCACCGGGGTCCACATCGGCGCGGCGAAGCTGCCGCGGGCGTTCAGCGACGCGCCGGCCAGCGCGCCGACGCCGTAGAAGAAGATCTGCGGCAGGAAGAACAGCGCGAAGAGCACCGCGAGGTCGTGCTGGGCGGGCGTGAAGTCGCCGGCGTACAGGTCGACCAGGAGCGGCGCGCACAGCATCGAGATGCCGGTGAGGGCCAGCAGGCCGCCGAGCACGATGGTCAGCAGCCGCGCCTCGTACTCCTCGCCGTACGCGCGGTCCTTCTCCAGCGCGCGTACCAGCATCGGCACGTGCACCGCGGTCAGGACGCCGCCGAGGAGCATGTCGTAGATGACGTTGGGGAAGGTGTTCGCGACGTTGTACACGTCACCGAGCGGCCCCGTGCCCAGCGCGATGACGATCACGGCGTTGCGGACGAATCCCAGCAGGCGGGACGCGATCGTGCCCACCGCCATGACGGCGCTGGACTTCAGGATGCCGCCGACACCGCGGCCGCGGGAGGACTCCTCTTCGGCGACCACCGGAACCTCCGGCAGGGTCCCGGTGGTGTCCGGACCACCCGGCTCCATCTCAGACATCGGACTCCTCCGCTCGCTCAGCCCTGCGCCGGACAACGCGAATGCCGACGCCGAGGAACAGTACGGCAAGTGAGATGCCCGTGATGAGTAGGGCGGTTCGCCCATATCCAGTGGCATGTACGCGGAGAACCCGCGTGTCACCGAAGGGACGGCGGTCCGGGGCCAGGAGTTCGATGTTCACGTACGCCTGGCCGTTGGCCGAGGCCTTCATGTTCAAGATGACCTGGTCCTTGTGCCCGGGCTCGAGAACGAGGTCACGGTCGACGCTGTCGACGCGCAGCCGCGTCTCGTTCTGCGAGTAGACGTGCAGCCTGACCTTGACCGTGCCCACGTCGAGACCGTTGGAGATGGTGATCGGGACACGGGCCGACTTGCCGACCAGGGTGGGGCCGGTGTCGTTGAGCACCTTGACCTTCGACGTCGCATCGTCGAGGGACTTGGCGAGCGTACGGCGCAGGGACACGCCCGACCGCGACTTGGTGGCCCACGCCGAGGACTCGGCGCGCGGCACGCCGAGCACGAATCCGCTCTCGGCCGGCTGGAAGATCGAGGTGAACCGCCGGATCCGCGTGTTGAGCGACCGGACCTGGCGCAGGTACGGCGAGGTCAGCTCGGTGGAGTCCTTCTGCGGCTGGAAGATGCGCGGCTGTGGCGCGGACGCCTCGACGGCGCTCAGCGGCACTGACTTCAGCCACGGCGCGTGGGCGGAGTAGCTCAGCACGGCCTTGGCGAAGGCCGGAGAGGGGTTCCACCGGCGCGGCGGCGTGACGACGATCGTGCGGGAGTTGTTCGGCATCTCGCCGGTGATCATCGCCGTCTCGGCGAGGAACCGCTGCTCGGCCAGTACGGTCGCGCCCGGCGCGCCGGTGCCCGTGGCGAGGATCTTGCGGAGCGTGTCGTCGTAGGCGATGAGCTTCAGGTCCTTGCCGCCGACATTCTTGTGCACGAGCGGGTCCGGCGTGTACGTCTGCGCCTGCGGGTCGGGCAGCATCGTGCTGCTCAGGAGCACCGTGCGGGCGCCGTTCGCGGCCAGCGCCGACAGGGTCGCCTGGTCGGCGAGCCCGTCGGGAGGCATCGAGACGTTGAGGGTGCCGTTGTTCAGGCCTCCACGGCTGAGGCTGTGCAGCGCGGAGTCGGTGGCGGTCTTCAGGTCGCGGGTCATGCGGTGCTGGGCGAGCGCCGCCACGTCGGGGTCGGCGTACGGCGTCGCGATCAGTTGCTCTCCGCCGACCGCGGAGCGCAGCGCGCCGAGCCAGGTGCCCGCGGCGACGTTCTGCGCGCGGTGCACCGAGCCCTTGAGGGTGTAGCCGTCGGCGCCGGCCATCTGCGCGGCGTCGTCGACCAGTCCGGGGTCGACGAGCCAGCTCACCGGCGTGCTCGTACGGGCCGCGGCCGAGATGAGGTGGTCGAGCCGCCCGCCGCCGAACTGGCGTTCCAGGTGGTCGTCGGTGAAGGTGTCGTCGTCGGCGCGGTGCGGCTGGTCGATCACCGGCCAGACCCAGGCGATCTTCGTCTTCGCGATCTTCGTGCCGGGGTAGTACGTGACGAGCGTGCGCTGGCGGCCCAGCAGGGCGCCTGCGGAGTTGTAGACCTCCACCGAGACCGGATAGACGCCGAATTCGATCAGGCTCATCTGGGGGACCGGCAGCGTCAGCGCGAATCCCTGCTGGCCATCGGCGGGCAGCGGTGTCGCGATCGTGCGCATCGGGCCGCCGCGCGTCGGCTCGACGCCCTTGCCGTCGGCGTACGCGTCGAGCTCGCCCCGGCTTCGGAGCGGCCGGTTGTCGAACAGGAGGCGTACCGACATCCGGTCGAAGGCGGTCTGGGACTGGTTGGTCAGCTTGCCGCGTACGGTCAGCTTCGCGTGCGGGGTCAGGTAGCGGCCGGGGCCGACCGAGGTGAAGGAGATCCCGACCGGCGGCCGGGTGGCCGGCGCGCGAACGCGCGATGCCCGCGAGGGCGAATGGCCCGCGCCGTGGTGCGGAGACGGGCTGGCGGCGTACGCGGGTCCCCCGGTGAGCGCCAGGACGGTGACGAGCGCGAACAGGCGTCTCACGTGGCGCTCGCGAGGAGTTCGGGGACCTTCGTGACGAGCTCCCGTTCGTCCGCGTGTGCGAGCCGGCAGACCACTTCGTGAAGCGGGAACCATGCGACCTCGGCGACCTCCAGGTCGGCGTCGGACAGGACGCCTCCGACGGCCAGCATCAAATGGTGGTGGACCGTTTTGTGTATGCGGTGGCGACCTGCGGAGAACCAGTAGTCGACGGCGCCGAGTGGTGCGACGATCCGGCCACGTATGCCGGTCTCCTCCTCGACCTCGCGCACCGCGGCCTCCTCGATCGTCTCTTCGGCTTCCAGATGGCCCTTCGGGAGCGACCAGCGAAGCCGCCCGTCACGGTCGTATCGGGCGATCAACGCGGCCCGTGGAGTGCCCCCGACGTCGACGACCAGACCGCCCGCAGAGGTTTCCTCGCGATGGCGGCCCGCCGACGCGGACCGGCCGGAATGTCTACGCGGGCGATGCACGGCCGCAATCGTAGTGGCCACTCAGGCGTAAACGGTCATTGCTCCGGGCGATCAAGCGCGGCGCGTCTTCGGCCCCGGGACAGGCTCGGCGGCGCACAGGGCGAACAGGTCCAGCGTGTGGATGCCGAGGGCGGTGCTGCCCTCACCGGTCGCGGTGTAGACGACCTCGCATGGGCGAGTCGCGCGTTCGTCGACGAGAACGGGGATTTCGTCGGGCAGCATGAGGGGCGCGACGAGATCGGCCGTGTAGTCGGTCGCCGCGTTCACGAGATCCGCGGGGGCGGGCGACACTTCGGCGACGTCGAGCGCGCCGGCCACCGCTTCGGTGCAGGGCCACATTCCGGCCGTGACGATGACGGCGGCGATCCGGCGAGCGTGCGTTCCGGCGGCCCGTTCGCTCGTGTACAGCCGGGTGCACAGGCACCGGGCAGGCGGCAGGCCGAGAACATCCGGAAGCTCGTCCGCGCTGGTGATCGGGTGCGGCAACCGTACGATCTCGTGTGCCGTCTGGTGTTCGAGCAGCAATCTGTGGATAGAGAGTGCGTCCTTCATGGTCGCCTCCCTGCCGTGAATGTAACTCGATGGTTCCCGAAGGTGTCCCATAGCGGTACAAAGAAGGAGGTGATTCTCGTTTTGCCTGTCACCAGCGAGGACCTACGCTCGATTGTCGTGCCGAATGACGACCAGACCTCCAAACACCGCGCGGCCATTTCCGAACTCTTGAGCCGGATCGCCCCGCTCGCCGACGACCTCGGACGGCGTTTCTCCTCCCACGGCCACGAACTCGCGCTGGTCGGAGGACCCGTACGCGACGCCCTTCTGGGACGCCCGGTCAACGACCTCGACTTCACCACCGACGCCCATCCCGAACGCATCCTCGAGATCATCGAGGGCTGGGCGGATGCCATATGGACGATCGGCATCGAGTTCGGCACGGTCGGCCTGCGAAAAGGCGATCTCCAATTGGAGATCACCACCTACCGGAGCGAGTCCTACGACCCGAAGTCGCGCAAGCCCGAGGTCGCGTACGGCACCTCGCTCGAAGACGACCTCGCGCGCCGCGACTTCGCGGTGAACGCCATGGCCGCCCGGCTGCCCGGACACGAGTTCGTCGACCCGTACGGCGGCTTCGACGACCTGCGGGCGAAGCTGATCCGCACGCCGGGACGCCCCGAGGACTCCTTCGACGACGACCCGCTGCGGATGCTGCGCGCCGCGCGGTTCGCCTCCCAGCTCGGCTTCGAGGTGCACCCCTCCGTCGTCGCCGCCATGACGGACATGGCCGGCCGCATCGATATCGTCTCGGCCGAACGGGTGCGCGACGAGCTGTCGAAGCTGCTGATGGGCGGGCTCCCCCGCGCCGGCCTCGCGCTGCTCGTCGAGACCGGCCTGGCCGAGCACGTCCTGCCGGAGCTGCCGAAACTCCGCCTGGAGATCGACGAGCACCACCGGCACAAGGACGTCTACGAACACTCCCTGATCGTGCTGGAGCAGGCGATCGCGCAGGAGGAGGACGGCCCGGACCTCATCCTGCGGCTGGCCGCCCTGCTGCACGACATCGGCAAGCCCAAGACACGGTCGTTCGTCGAGGGCGGGCGGGTGACGTTCCACCACCACGAGGTCGTGGGCGCGTCGATGAGCAAGGTGCGGCTGATGGCGCTCCGTTACCCGAAGGACGTCGTCGCGGACGTCTCTCGGCTGGTCGAGCTGCACCTGCGCTTCCACGGCTACGGCACCGGCGAGTGGACCGACTCGGCCGTGCGCCGCTACGTACGCGACGCCGACCACCTGCTGACCCGCCTGCACAAGCTGACCCGCGCCGACTGCACGACACGCAACAAGCGCAAGGCGGCGGCGCTGGCCCGCACGTACGACGAGCTCGAACGCCGGATCGCGCGGCTCGGCGAGGAGGAGGAGCTGGCCAAGATCCGCCCGGAGCTGGATGGCAACGAGATCCAGGAGATCCTGGGCATCTCGCCGGGGCCGGCCGTCGGCAAGGCCTACCGTTTCCTGCTCGACCTGCGGCTCGACCGCGGCCCGATGAGCAAGGAGGCGGCGACCGAAGCGCTGCGCGAATGGGCGCGCGGAGAGGAGTGACGATGTCGCCCGAGGACCTGCTCGCCTTCGACCGTGAGCACATCTGGCACCCGTACGCGCCGATGCCCGCGACGACACCGGTCCATCCGGTCGTGTCGGCGTCGGGCGTACGCCTGACGCTGGCCGACGGACGCGAGCTCGTCGACGGCATGTCGTCGTGGTGGGCGGCGATCCACGGCTACCGCCACCCCGTGCTCGACGCGGCCATCACCGCACAGCTCGGCGACATGGCCCACGTGATGTTCGGCGGCCTGACCCATCCGCTCGCGGTACGCCTGGCCTCGCTGCTCATCGACCTCACGCCGGAGCCGCTCACCAAGGTGTTCTTCGCCGACTCCGGATCAGTGTCGGTGGAGGTCGCGATCAAGATGGCGCTGCAGTACTGGCGCTCGCGCGGACGTACGGGCAAGACCCGGCTCCTGACCGTACGGGGCGGCTACCACGGCGACACGTTCGGCGCGATGGCCGTGTGCGACCCCGACGGCGGCATGCACCATCTGTGGGCCGACCTGCTGCCTCGCCACGTGTTCGCGCCGATGCCGCCCTCCGGCCCCGAGCCGGGGTACGCCGCCGAGCTGTCATCGCTGGTCGCCGCCCACGCCGGCGAGGTCGCCGCGATCATCGTGGAGCCGGTCGTCCAGGGGGCGGGCGGCATGCGGTTCTACGACCCGTCCTGGCTGCGGCTGCTGCGGTCACTCGCGGACGAGCACGACGTGCTGCTGATCCTGGACGAGATCGCCACCGGGTTCGGGCGCAGCGGAACGTTCTTCGGGTGCGAGCACGCGGGCGTCGCACCGGACATCATGTGCGTGGGCAAGGCCCTGACCGGCGGTTATATGACGCTGGCGGCGACCCTTTGCACGGACCGGGTAGCGCGCGGGATCAGTGAGGGTGACGCCGGGGTCCTCATGCACGGCCCGACGTACATGGCCAACCCGCTCGCCTGCGCGGCCGCGATCGCGTCCCTGAGGCTGCTGCGCTCGCGCGACTGGCATGCCGAGGTCTCGGGGATCGAGAAGGCGCTGACGGAGGGCCTCGAATCGGCACGCTCACTACCGGGCGTCGCGGACGTACGCGTGCTGGGCGCGATCGGCGTGATCGAGACCAACGAGCCGATCGACATGGACGTGGTGCAGAACACCGCGATGGCCCACGGCGTGTGGCTGAGGCCGTTCCGCAACCTCATCTACACGATGCCGCCGTACATCACCCAACCGGACGACCTCCACCAGATCACCACCGCCATGCTCGCCGCCGCCGAGGCCTCCACCTAGATGATCAGTTCCAAGGGGTTCAGCGGTCCTCGGTAGGGAGGAAGGCACGATCGGCCCCGGGAGATGCCACCGCCCTCGACCAGGGTGACCTTGCCGAAGCCTGGCCCGGTGTGCCGCTGCATCACGTCGAGTGCCTCGGCGAGGCGCGTCAGGGGCGTCGCCACGCTGCGCGGGTCGTGGCGAAGCAGTGTTTCCAGGTTCTCGCCAGGCACGTCCTCGACCACCGCGATGTCCGCCGGGTAATGGTTCCTGCTCCGGTCGGCCAGATTGATCCGGGGCGTGCGGATCCCGAGGACCTCCAGGCGCCTGTTGGCGGCCTGGAACAAATCGATGCCGGAGGCGTGCGAGAACGGGTCCGCGTGATCCTCGGCATCAGCGGCGTGGGTGGTGGGCCAGGCGGCGAGAACGCTCGGTCATGACGTCAGGTCGCTGCCGATGGTGGCGAGGGTCGGGGTATTGCGGGCGGCGAGGTGGTAGCCGATCGCGGCGAGGGCGTAGCCGGTGCCGATGACGGCCAGTGCCACGTAGGACTTGCCGGTCGGCGGGAGGATCGCGGCGGCGATGGCGAAGCCTGCCACGTACAGGCCGTTGAAGATCATGTCGTAGAACGAGAACACGCGGCCGCGGTAGGCGTCCAGGACGACCGTCTGGACGATCGTGTCCACGCACAGTTTCACGCCCTGCGAGACGATGCCCAGCAGGAAGCCGCCGATGATCAGCGGTGTCGGCGAGAACGGTGCGGCGAAGACCGTCTCGGCCACGGCGGCGAAGGCCAACTGGGCCGTGATCCAGGTTTCCTTGCGGATGCGTTCGGTCACCGGCGGGGTGATCACGGCGGCCAGGAAGTAGCCGATGCCCGACACCACCAGGGCCAGGGCGAAGCCGCCCAGGCCGTCCGCGGAGCTCTTGGCGAAGTAGTTGCCGAACAGCAGCACGGTCATGATCGTCGTGATGCCGTACAGGAAGCGGTGCATGCCGATGGCGCCGAGGGCGGCGAAGGCCGCGCGGCGTTCCCGTACGTGGCGGGCTCCGTCGAGCAGGCCGCGCAGCACGCGGCGTACGGCCTCGCGGGTCTCGGGGCGTGCGGCGCGTAGCTCCGGGCCGAGCAGGTCGCGGCCGAGCGTGCGGGCGACGGCCGACGTGGCGACGTACGCGGCCGCGGCGCACAGCAGGACGAGGGCGATGCCGCGCCGGTCGGCGCCGAACAGCAGCCGCAGCAGGTAACCGACGCCGGCGCCCATGAACGAGGCCATCGTGCCGGACGTGACCGAGACGGCGTTCGCGGTGAGCAGCTCACGGCGGCCCACCACGTGCGGGAGCGCGGCGGACAGCGCCGACAGGAAGAAGCGGTTGACGCCCAGCACGGTCAGCGCGGCGAGGAAGAACGGGACCCCGTCGTGCCCGTACGCGAGCAGCACCGCCGTGGCGGCCACCGACAGGGCGCGGATCAGCGGGGCGTAGACGAGGATCTGCCGCCGGCGCCAGCGGTCGATGAACACCCCGGCGAACGGGCCGAGGACGGAGTACGGGAGCAGGAGTACCGCCGCGGCGCTCGCGGCCTTCGTGGCCGACGTCTGCTGCTCGGGAGAGAAGAGCACGTATCCCGCGACGCCGACCTGGAACACGCCGTCCGACAGCGCGGAGACGATCCGGGTGGTGAACAGCCGGCGGAAGTCACGCCCCTTGATGACCAGACGAAGGTCGGTCACGTATGACACGGGCCACAGCCTAGAGCCTGGAGGGGAACTGAAACGGCCGGTCTCCCCGTGTGGGGGCGACCGGCCGTTTCAGGTGCGAGGGGCGTCAGGAGAGACGCACCCGCGGGTCGAGGAACGAGTAGGCGACGTCCACGACGATGTTCGCCAGCACCACGAAGAACGCGGCGATGAGCACCACGCCCATGATGACCGGAAGGTCGCCGACGGTCAGCGACTGGACGGTCATCTGCCCGATGCCCTGCAGGCCGAACACCGACTCCGTGACCAGCGTGCCGCCGATCAGGACGCCGACGTCGACGCCGAACTGGGTGATGACCGGGGTCAGCGCGGACCGCAGGCCGTGGCGGTAGATCACCCGGCGCTCGGGCAGGCCCTTGGCGCGCGCGGTGCGGATGTAGTCCTCACCGAGCACGTCGAGGAGCGAGCCACGGGTCAGCCGGGTGTAGATGGCCGACTGCAGCAGGGCCAGCGTGATCCAGGGGAGGATCAGGTGCTGGAACCACTGCACCGGGTTGTTCTGGATCGGCACGAAGCCGCTCTGCGGGAAGATCTGCAGCTTGACGGCCAGCACGTACGCCAGCGTCAGACCGACGATGAACGCCGGCATCGAGATGCCGATCAGCACGAGACCGGTGATGCCGCGGTCAAGGAGCGTACGGGCCCGCGTCGCGCTGACGACGCCGCTGACCAGTCCGGCCAGCATCCACAGCACGGCCGCGCCGAGGATCAGGGACACGCTGGCAGGGAGCGCGCCCGTGATCATGTCGGTGACCGGGCTCTGCGTCGCGAACGAGTAGCCGAGGTCGCCGTGGAGCAGCCGGACGACGAAGTGCCAGTACTGGATGGGCAGCGGATCGTCCAGGCCCAGCCGGTGCCGGACCAGTGCCAGGGTCGCCGGGGTCGCCGACTTGCCGGCGAAGCGCGCGGCCGGGTCCGCCGAGGTGGCGAAGAACAGGAGGAAGACGCCGGTGGTGACGATCCACAGGACCAGCACTCCGAACAGGACCCGCCGGATCAGGAAACGAAGCATGTCGGTGATCCCCTACTTCTTCTTCCGATTGGCCTTCTGGGCCGCGAAGAGCCGCTCGGACCGAGGGTCGAGGGCGTCGCGGACGGCGTCCCCGAGGATGTTGAACGCCAGAGTGGTGATCAACAGCAGGGCCGCCGGGATGAACAGCGTCCACCAGGCGACCGTGTAGCTCTCCGTGGCGTCGGCGAGCATGTTGCCCCAGCTGGGCGTACGCGGGTCGGTACCGGCACCCAGGAACGACAGCGTGGACTCGAAGATGATCGCCGTCGGGATCGTCATCGAACCGAGCACCGTCACGGGGGCGATGAGGTTCGGGATCACGTCGATGAACATGATCCGCGAGTTGCCCGCGCCCAGGGACCGTGCGGCCTCGATGAATTCCCGTTCCTTGATCGCAAGCACCTGGCCTCGCACGATACGGCCGATGGAGGCCCACGAGAAGAAGGTGATGACGAAGATCGTCAGCGGGGTGCTGGCGCCGTACGCCGCCGCGAGCGCGACCGCGAACAGCAGGTACGGGAAGGACAGCGTGACGTCCATGATGCGGGCCAGGACGGTGTCGATGGCGCCGCCGAAGTAGCCGGCCGCCGTACCCGCGAGGACGCCGATGATGACCGCCAGCGCCGTGGAGAGCAGGCCGACGAGCAGCGAGACGCGGGCGCCGTACACGCCGCGGACGAGGATGTCGCGGCCGAGGCGGTCGGTGCCGAAGACGTGGTGGCCGTTGGGGGCGACCGGCAGGCCGTCGTCGGTGACACCGAACTTCCGGTCGCCGAAGTCGGGCTCGTACCCGGCCCACTTGGAGATGAGCGGAGCGGACAGTGCCATGACGACGAGCAGGATGATGACGGCCAGCGAGATCATCGCCGCCTTGTCCTTGCGCAGTCGCATCCAGGCGAGTTGCCAGGGGCTGCGACCCTCGATCGTTTTTCCGCCGGGGACCTCGCTCGCAGGCGGGACCGAGGCCTCGGCTTCGAGATCAGTGAGGCTCATGATCGATACCTATGCACTCGGGAGCGTGGGCTCGGTGGACAGTTGCTCGATCGCCGCGGTCTCGGCGGCGAGGTTCTCTTCGGTGTCGACCGGGAAGTGGCACGAGGTCAGGTGACCCGTCGTGTCGCCGGCGCGGACGATCAGCTCCGGGATGTCCGTCACGCATTGTTCCTGCGCCTTGGGGCAGCGCGGGTGGAACCGGCAGCCGGACGGAGGGTTGACCGGCGACGGCACGTCACCGCTGAGGACGATCCGCTCCCGGCGCTCCGCGGCGTCCGGGTCGGCGATCGAGGCCGCCGACAGGAGCGCGTTGGTGTACGGGTGGCGCGGCTTCTCGTACAGATCCTCGCCGACGGCGTTCTCGGCGATCTTGCCGAGGTACATCACCGCGACGCGGTCGCTCACGTAGCGGACGACCGACAGGTCGTGGGCGATGAAGACGTACGTGAGGCCGAGCTCGTCCTGCAGGTCCTTGAGCAGGTTGATCACCTGGGCCTGGATCGACACGTCGAGCGCGGAGACCGGCTCGTCGCAGACGATCAGCTTCGGCTTCAGGGCCAGGGCGCGCGCGATGCCGATGCGCTGCCGCTGACCGCCCGAGAACTCCGCCGGGAAGCGGTTGTAGTGCTCGGGGTTGAGGCCGACGAGCTCCATTAGCTCCTGGACGCGCTTCTTGCGGTCGGCGCCGGAGGCGATCCCGTGGATGTCGAACGGGTCGCCGATGATGGCGCCGACCCGGCGGCGCGGGTTCAGCGAGCCGTACGGGTCCTGGAAGATCATCTGGACGTCGCGGTGGAAGGGCTTGAGTGCCTTGCCACGCAGTTTCGAGACGTCCTGGCCGTCGAAGGAGATGCGGCCCTTGGTGATCGGGTGGAGGCCGGTGATGCAGCGGGCGAGCGTGGACTTGCCGCAGCCGCTCTCGCCCACGATCCCGAGCGTCTCACCGCGGTTGACCTTGAGGCTCACGCCGTCGACCGCGTGGACGCGGGCGATCTCCTTCTTGAAGAAGATCCCCTGCTTGATCGGGAAGTGCTTGTAGACGTCTTCGATCTCGACGAGGACGTCACTGTTCTCGCTCACTTCGCCTCCCCGGCGTCGAGGATGCCGCTCTTACCCGTACGGCCTTCCGCGACGGCGTCACGGCGGACCTGCTCCGCCTCAGTGCTGAGCCCGGCCGCCTCGCCCGGCAGCCAGCAGGCGGACGTGTGCCTGGGGTCCGGGAAGCCCGCCTTGTCGGTGACCACCGACAGCTCCGGCTCATCGGTGACGCAACGGTCCATCGCGTACTCACAACGCGGGTGGAAGGCGCAGCCCGATGGAAGGTTGATCAGGGACGGCGGCTGACCCGAGATGGGCTTGAGCCGGCCCTTCGCGCCGGTGGAGCCGGGGATCGACTCCAGCAGGCCCTTCGTGTACGGGTGGTGCGGGCGGTAGTAGAGCGTGCGCCGCTCCGCGTGCTCGACCGGCTTACCGCCGTACATCACCAGCACCTCGTCGGCGAGGTCGGCGATGACGCCCAGGTCGTGCGTGATCATGATCAGAGCCGTGTCGAACTCGTGCTGCAGGCGCAGCATGAGGTCGAGGATCTGAGCCTGGACGGTGGCGTCGAGCGCCGTCGTCGGCTCGTCGGCCACGATCAGCTTCGGGTTCAGCGCGAGCGCCATCGCGATCATGGCGCGCTGGCGCATGCCGCCCGAGAACTGGTGCGGGTAGTCGTCCACCCGCTGGCTCGGCTCGGGGATCCCGACCATCCCAAGGAGCTCCACCGCGCGTTTGCGCGCCTGGACCTTGGTGACGTCGGGCTCGTGTTGGCGGATCATCTCCACGATCTGCTTCCCCACCTTGTAAAGGGGGTGCAGGCTCGAGAGCGGATCCTGGAAGATCATCGCGATCTCTTTGCCACGGATGCGGCGGAGCTGCTCGTCATTCATGGCGAGGAGATCCTGGCCCTCGAAGAGGGCCTCTCCTTCAATGAGAGCGCCACCGGTCAAACCGAGGAGCGTCTGGGTCGAAACGCTCTTCCCGGAGCCGGATTCACCGACGATTCCGAGTGTTTGTCCTGGCTCGACGCTGAACGATATTCCGCGGACGGCTTGTACCAATCCGTCGGACGTATCGAAGGAGACCTTTAGGTCTCTGACCTCGAGAAGGCTCATGTCCTCCCCTTCGAAACTTGCTGCCTCATACCAGAGCCCCAGCATGTCTGTCGGATGACCGGCTCTGCCTGTGACATCGCCGCCAATGGACCGTACCGCCCCGCTGACCGGAGCCGTACAGCAAGGCGGCCGGGCTCGCCACCGACGCGCCCGGCCGCCTTACCCGTTCTACGTCAGCTGCCGGAGCTGAGCCACAGGTTGGTGAAGTCGAACTGCTGGGCGATCGGGAGCCACGTGGCGCCCTTGACCCGCGAGGAGTGGTACCACGGGGTCTTCTGCGCCATGAACGGCACGATCGCGGCGTCCTTCATGATCTGCACGTCGGCCTGGTGCCAGAAGCTCTGCACCTCGGCCGCGGTCTTGGCCGTGAGGGCCTTGTCGATCAGACCGTTGGTCACCGGGCTGTCGTAGTCGCCGTAGTTCGAGGTTCCGTCGGCCCAGTTGCGGCCGTCGAACAGCGGGGACACGACCGCGCGGCCGTTGTTGCCGAACCAGTCCGGCACCCAGCCAGGAGCTGCGACGTCCCACTTACCGGCGGTGGTGTTGTCGGTCTTCTGCAGGAACTGGGTGTAGAAGTCGGCCTGCGGGACCGGAACGCCCTCGACGGTGATGCCACACGCCTTGAGGTCCTGCGCGTAGCTCTGGAAGATCGCCGGGTGGTTGCCCGCCTGGCGGTAAGCGGCCTTGATCTTCAGGCCACTCGCGTAGCCGGCCTCGGCGAGAAGCGCCTTGCACTTCGCCGGGTCACCCTGGCTGCCGTTGGTCGGGTACAGGTTGTAGTTCTCGTAGCCGACGCTGTCCGGCGGGATGATCGTGTCGAGCGGCGTGTTGTACTTCGGGCCACCGTAGACGCGGGCCAGCGCGACCTTGTTGATCGCGTAGTTGATCGCCTGCCGCACCTTCAGCTTCGACATCGCCTTGTTGGCGTTGGGGCTGCGGAAGTTGAAGACCAGGTACGGGTTGGAGATCGGCGGGCCGTTGACCGTCAGGTTCGGGTCGTTCTTGGCGGCCAGGCGGCCGAGCGCGGAAGCGGGCATCGCCACGTCCATGGAGATGTCGGCGCCGCCTCCCTCGATCTGCTGCTGGACGCCCTCGGGCGACTCCTGGCCCTCAGTGACCTGAATGCCGTCGATGTACTGGTGACGCAGCGGGTCGCTGTCGGCCTTCCAGTTCGCGTTCTTCTCGAACACGATGGACTTGCCGGGGTTGAACTGGGTCACCTTGTACGGACCGGCGGAGACCAGGTGACGGAACTGGTCGGGGCTGCCCGGAACGTACTTGTAGTACTCGACCGGCACGGCCGAGGCGAACGTCATGCCCAGAAGGCTGATGAAGTCCGAGGCGGGCTTCGTCAGCTCGATCTGGATGGTGTGGTCGTCGAGCGCCTTGACCCCGGAGATGGTGTGGCCGTCTTCGTAGGCCTGGATGCCCTTGGGGTCCTGCTGGAGCTTCTTGTCCTTCAGGTAAGGGTCGCAGTAGGCCTGCATGCCCTTGATGTTCGGCACGTAGTAGTTCGGCGCGCCGACCGGCGAGGCCGGGTTGCACATGTGCTTGAAGGCGCGGACGAAGTCGCCGGCCACCATCTCACGCGCGGGCGTGGTGTCCCACATGATTCCCGGACGGACCTTGATCTTGTAGGTCAGGCCGTCCTTGCTGATGCCACCGTTGTCCATGGTGGGCATCTCCGCGGCCGCGTCCGGCACGGGGGTGCTGGCGACCTTGGGGTCCTTCGAAGCCGGGTAGCCGAAGAGCTGACGCGCATACGTCCGCTGGAAGGCGCTGGCAACCGTGCTGTAGGCGCTCGTCGGGTCCAGGTTGTCCTGGCCGCCGGCACCGATCAGCTTGAGGGTGCCGCCCGTTTTGGGCTTGCCGTCATCCTTGGTGCCGGTGCCGGAGTCACTCCCGCCGCCACAGGCGGCAAGGCCGACAGCAAGCACGCCAATGGCGGCGGCTGCCTTCAGCCCCGTCGTCTTTCCAGTCATGTACGCCCTCCTCCGGCCAGACGGCCGTCTTACGCTATGGGGTCAAAGCATGCCGGGGCAGGCACGCCTCAAGGTGCGAGAACACCCTGAGCGAACGTCACTGTCCAGCTCAGATTGGTAAAGAGTGGGACTGGTTACTCAACCGTGCGGATCGTGAGACAAGCCCGTGATAACGTGACGACACACCGTTAAGCAGGCATCGCACTACGTATCGTTACGAACATTGCGGCCCGCGCGCCTTGATCGCCCCAAAAGAGCACTTTTCTCGCTCACCTTCCCGATGGCGACAGACGACTTCCGCGCATCCATACCCGTGATTTCAGCCTCCACCGCGCCCAGCGCGCGCTGAGAGCCGCTGTCCTCTGCCAAAACGGATTCTACGCAGATAACCGCAGGTCAAAAATGCAAGAAGGCCCGTACGCCGTGCGTGCGGGCCTCCTGGCGTGTTGTGGTCTACCGCTCCACGGTTCCGGCGATGAAGCCCTCGACCGCCTGGCGGGCCTCTTCGTCGTTGTACTGGACCGGAGGTGACTTCATGAAGTACGAGCTCGCGGACAGGATCGGGCCGCCGATACCGCGGTCCTGAGCGATCTTCGCGGCGCGTACCGCGTCGATGATGACGCCCGCGGAGTTCGGGGAGTCCCAGACCTCGAGCTTGTACTCGAGGTTCAGCGGGGTGTCGCCGAACGAGCGGCCCTCGAGGCGGACGTAGGCCCACTTGCGGTCGTCCAGCCACGGCACGTGGTCCGACGGGCCGATGTGCACGTCGGCCTTTGCCATCTCGTGCGGGATCTGCGACGTGACCGACTGGGTCTTGGAGATCTTCTTCGACTGGAGGCGCTTGCGCTCCAGCATGTTCATGAAGTCCATGTTGCCGCCGAAGTTGAGCTGGTACGTGCGCAGCAGCTCGACGCCGCGGTCCTCGAACAGCTTCGCCATCACGCGGTGGGTGATGGTGGCGCCGACCTGGGACTTGATGTCGTCGCCGACGATCGGGACGCCGGCGTCGGTGAACTTCTTGGCCCACGTCGGGTCGCTGGCGATGAAGACCGGCAGGGCGTTGACGAACGCGACCTTGGCGTCGATGGCGCACTGGGCGTAGAAGCGGTCGGCCTCTTCGGAGCCCACCGGCAGGTACGAGACCAGGACGTCGGCCTTCGTGTCCTTCAGGATCTGGGTGACGTCGACGGGCTGGTCGTCGGACTCCTGGATGATCTCCCGGTAGTACTCGCCGAGGCCGTCGAAGGTGTGGCCGCGCTGGACCGTGATGCCGGACGGCGGAACGTCACAGATCTTGATCGTGTTGTTCTCGCTCGCCACGATCGCCTCGGAGAGGTCGCGGCCGACCTTCTTGGCGTCGACGTCGAACGCGGCGACGAATTCCACGTCACCGACGTGGTACTCGCCGAACTGGACATGCATGAGGCCGGGGACGCGAGTCTCGGGCGAGGCGTCCTTGTAGTACTCGACCCCCTGTACGAGCGAACTCGCGCAGTTGCCGATACCGACGATGGCGACGCGCACTGAACCCATGCGGGTGCTCCTTTTTCTCTATGGTTCGCCGGACGCCGTCGCGTCTCTCAGCGGTTCTCATCTGCTTGCTGTGCGCGCTCGCGCCCGATCAGCTCGTTGAGCCAGCGGACCTCGCGCTCGACCGACTCCAGCCCGTGCTCTTGCAGCTCGAGCGTGTAGTTGTCGACTCGCTCACGTGTACGGGCCAGGGCGGCACGCACACCCTCCAGCCGTTCCTCGAGGCGGCTGCGCCTGCCTTCGAGGATCCGCAGCCGTACGTCGGCGCGGGTGTGGGCGAAGAAGGCGAAATGCACTCCGAAGCCCTCGTCCTCCCAAGAGGCGGGACCCGCCTCTGAGAGCAGGTCCTGAAGGCGTTCCTTCCCTTCGGCCGTGAGCTTGTACACGATCTTCGAGCGCCGGGTGCCGCCGGGGCGTACTGCGGGCGGCTCCTGCTCGTCCTCCGTGATCATCCCGTCCCCGAGCAGTTGCTTCAGGCAGGGATAGAGCGACCCGTAGGAGAACGCGCGGAACATGCCGAGCAGGGTGTTGAGCCGCTTTCGCAGCTCGTACCCGTGCATGGGGGACTCGTTGAGCAGCCCGAGAACGGCGAGCTCTAGCACGCCGGACTTGCTTCTCACAGGGGACCCCCTCGCACGAACACTCGATTCGATGTATCGCTCGAATGTATCGACTCGATACATCTGGAAGATACGTGCAGAGGGTCCCGGCCGCAAGCCGTGCTCCGTCTGATTTGTGTGACGGTGGTCTCGATGGAGGCTTGCGGGCCGTCGTAGTCTTCTGACATGTGGTCGCAGCGACTGGTCGTCGACTACGGACTCGCCCGGCGGGCCGCACTGGCCGAGCTGACCTCGGGCGGTCTGACGGTCGACGAGGCCTGCGACGCCCAGCCCTATCTGCTCAGGGCGGCGAAGTACCACGGAGAGCCGACTTCGCAGGTGTGCCCGGTCTGCTCGAAGGAACTGCTCACCCACGTCACCTACGTGTACGGCGACGAACTCGGCCGTCACGCCGGACGCGTGAAGCTGGCCGTCGAGCTGGCAGAGATGGCCCGGGAGTTCGCGGAATTTCGGGTATATGTGGTCGAAGTGTGTCAAAGTTGTGCCTGGAACCACTTGACACTCTCGTACGTACTTGGGCATGGGGATACCGCCCCTGACGAGGGCAGAACCGCCCGGAAGTGACCGCGCACGGAAGCGGAAACGCCTGGCATGCGGTCGCAGTCGCCTGCCCACCCAGTACTGTCGGACGGATTGAAAGCCGTACCCCAGCGAACGAGGTCGCGTGAGTTACAGCAGCGATTACGGGCCAGAGTACGGGCCATCGGGGCCGGAGAGAGCTGCCCCGACCAGGCCACAGACGCCGGTCGGCAGGTCTAGCCAGCCTGCCCTGCCCAGTGGGCCGGGTGGACCGACCGGGCGTGGTGGGCCCGGAGGTCCCGGTCGTCCGGGTGGCCCAGGTCGCCCCGGAGGTCCAGGAGGTCCAGGCCGCCGCCGCAGCAATGGCAGCGGAAGTGGCAGTGGAGGCCGGCGTAAGCCGACGAAGACCGGGTGGCGCCGCTACGTGCCCTCCTGGAAGGTCCTCCTGGCCGTCTTCGGCATCGGCACGCTCGGTGCCATCTGCATGGTCGGTGTCGCGTACGCCATGGTCAAGGTGCCCAAGGTGAACGCCGACAGCACGTACCAGGGCTCGACGATCTACTACAACGACGGCAAGACCGTCATGGCGACGATCGGAACGAGCCGCCAGATCAAGCCGATCTCGGCGATCTCCAAGAACGTGCAGAACGCCGTGCTCGCCGCGGAGGACCGCAACTTCTACCACGAGTCGGCGATCTCCCCCACCGGCATCGCCCGCGCCGTGGTCAACAACCTCTCCGGCGGTGACACGCAGGGTGGCTCGACCATCACCCAGCAGTACGTCAAGAACGCCTACCTGACGCAGCAGCGCACTTTCACGCGAAAGTTCAAGGAGCTCTTCGTCGCCATCAAGGTAGGGAAGGAGCAGGACAAAGACACGATCCTGCAGAACTACCTGAACACCATCTACTTCGGCAACGGCGCGAACGGCGTCGAGGCGGCCGCGAAGACCTACTACAACACGACCGCCGCGAACCTGACCGTCCCCCAGGCGGCGATCCTCGCGGCCAACGTCAAGCAGCCCGGCTACTACGACCCGAACAGCAAGGGTCAGCAGCACATCGACACGGTCGAGCGCTACAACTTCGTGCTCGACGGAATGGTCAAGACGGGCAAGCTCTCCGCCGCGGACTACGCCAAGTACAAGGACCACCCGCCGGCCACGCAGAAGCGCAAGGGCGCCGGGACCTCCGCGGGCCAGAAGGGTTACCTGATCCAGCGGGTCAAGAACGCCTTGCACAACGAGAAGTTCTCCGAGGAAGACCTGGAGACCAAGGGCCTCAAGGTCTACACCACGTGGGACAAGGACCTGGTCATCAAGGCCAAGCAGGCGGTCGAGCAGAAGATCAAGCAGTCGCGCATGCCGAAGGACACGCGGGTCGGCCTGGTCTCGATCAACCCCACCAACGGTGAGATCGTCGCGGCGTACGGCGGCAAGGACTACCTCAAGCGCTACGTCGACGACGCCTTCTACTCCACGGCACAGGTCGGATCGGGCTTCAAGCCGTACGTGCTCGCCACCGCACTGAGCCAGGACATCGGGTTGAAGAGCACACTCGACGCGTCCGCGCCGGCCTGGATCGACACCAAGGGCGATCGGGTGACCGCCAACGCGCCGGGCGCGTTCGAGGTGCACAACGACGAGGGCAACCCCACCAACCCCGTCGTCAACCTGATCACCGCGACGCAGATGTCGTACAACACGGTGTACGTGCCGCTCGGTTACAAGGCGGGGACGGACAACGTCTTCCACCTCGCCGAGAAGGCGGGCCTGCCGACCGACGCCATGGCGCCGCACCGCGGCCAGTCCGGCTTCTTCCTCGGACAGTCCTCCATGAGCCCGCTCGACCAGGCGACCGGCTACGCCACGATCGCCAACGACGGCGAGTACATCCGGCCGCACACCATCCGGCGGGTGCTCGACTCCCAATTCCACCCGTACAAGCAGGCGAACTGGAAGAACATCGAGCACCGCAGGGCGTTCTCCCCCGAGGTGGCGCGCGACACCCAGTACGCCATGCAGGCGGTCCTGCGGTCGCCCGGAACCGGTGTCCGCGCCGCGCTGCCGGGGCGTCAGGTGGCCGGCAAGACCGGTACCACCAACGAGAACAAGGCGGCCTGGTTCAACGGCTTCACCCCGCATCAGCTCGTGACGTCGGTGGGAATGTGGCGTTATGACGACGAGGTGACCAAGGGTGCGCACAAGCACCCCGGCCGTTACCAGTCGATGCAGGGCGCCGGCGCCGGAGTGCTCAGCAGGGTCAACGGTGGTGACTACCCCGCCGAGATCTGGCACGACTACATGAGCGCGGCGCTCAACGGCAAGCAGACGACGACCTTCGAGCCGCCGGCCTGGACGGGTGAGCCCAACGCGTACGCGACGCCGCCTCCGGCTCCGTCGCCGAAGCCGACGCCGGCGCCGCTGCCGACGTGCATGCAGGGCCAGAACCCGGCGGTCGACCACTGCCAGCCCAACCCCGGGCAGGGCAACCCCGGCGGGGTGTACTGCCTGAAGCACCCGCAGAGCCCGCGTTGCCAGGGACAGCCGACGCCGCCGGACCAGAACCCGCCCTGCACGAACCCGCTCGGCTGCCCGTCTCCGCCTGACAAGGGCGGCCAGGGCACTGACGGCTCGGGACAGAGGGTCCGGCAGCAGGCGGCCAGGCCGAGCGACGAATAGCCTGCTGCCATGTCGGAGCCCCAGCTGATCGATGGGGCCGGAGGAGCCATGGGCTCCTCCGGCCCTTCTCGCCCGCGTGCGGGCATCCGGCACCTGCTGCCGGTCCTCGTCTCGACGAGCGCCGTGGTCTCTGTGCTCGGCTACCTGCAGAAGGCGTCGTGCATGCGGGTCGGGTTCGACTTCGTGCCCACGGTGCGCGACGCCTGCTACACCGACGTCTACCCGCTGTACTTCGGGCGCGGGCTGGCCGATGGCAAGATCCCCTACCTCGACAAGATCCCCGAGCCTGTCGAGTATCCCGTCCTCACCGGCGGGTTCATGCACGTCGTGGCGGTGTTCTCGCGCTGGTTCGGCGCCGATGACGTCACCTCGCGGGGCATGCTGTTCTACAAGCTCACCTGCGTGGCGCTCATGCTGTGCGCCCTCGTCACGGTGCTCGCCACCGCCTCCATCGCGGGCACGTTCAGCCGCCGCGCCGGTCTGATGGTCGCCGCCTCACCGGCGCTGCTGCTGTCGCTCTACATCAACTGGGACCTGCTGGCGGTCGGGCTGGCGGCGGTCGCCATCGCCGCCTGGGCGCGCCGCCACCACGTGGTCGCGGGTGCGCTGCTCGGCCTGGCGGTCGCCGCCAAGTTCTATCCGCTGCTCCTCCTCGGCCCGATGTTCCTGCTTTGCCTGCGTGCCGGGAAGATGCGGGAGTTCGGCCGCATGTTCGCCGGCGCCGCGGTGGCCTGGCTCGTCGTGAACGTCCCGATCATGCTGGCGGCCTTCGGCAGCTGGAGCCGCTTCTACACGTTCAACCAGGAACGCCCGGTCGACTGGGGTTCGATCTTCTTCCTGACCAGCCGCAAGGGCATGGACTCCGTCAACGACGTGCCGACGCTCAACCTCATGGGCGAGGCCGGGTTCGCGGTGCTGGCCGCGGCGATCGCGCTGCTCGTGCTGGCCGCCCCCCGCCGCCCGCGGCTGCCGCAGGTGCTCTTCCTCGTGCTCGCGGCGTTCCTGCTGACCAACAAGGTCTGGTCGCCGCAGTACATCCTGTGGCTGCTCCCCCTGGTCGCGCTCGCCCGGCCCAAGCTCCCGGCGTACGCGCTGTGGCAGGCCGGCGAGATCATCTACTTCTTCGGCATCTGGTGGTACCTCCTGGCCGGCTCGCTGGAGCAGCCGGGAATGGGCCTGTCCGACACGCTGTCGGCGGTGTTCTCCGGCCACGCCCCGGCGATCGGCATCAACGACAACGTGTACTTCATCGCGCTGCTGGCCCGGTTCCTGACGGTCCTGATGATGGCGACCTTGGTCGTCATCGACGTCCTCGTCCCCAGCCGAGACCTCGTCCGCGGGTTCGGCGTCGACGACCCGGCGGGCGGCGTCCTCGACGGAGCCGAAGACCGCTTCGTCCTGTTCCGCCGGTCCGCTCCGCAGGTCGCCTGAGTGGATGGGCGGCTGGCCCGGACGACGGGGGGCGTACGCCTCCTCGACCGAGCCGACCGTCCGGCGCTGGCGGCCTGGGCCGGCACCCGGCTCGGAGTCCTGGCGATCTCGCTGGTCGCCTCCCTCGTCTGGACCTACGGGGACCTGAAGGACACCTTCCTGGACCGGTGGACGCAGTGGGACGTCGACCTGTTCATCGAGATCGCCAAGTACGGCTACCGCGGCGACCCGACGCAGCCGCAGGACGCCGGGCTCCCGGCGTTCTTCCCCGGCCTGCCGATGCTCCTGCGCACCGTCCACACCGTCGTCCCGAGCTGGCAGCTGTCCGCGCTGCTGATCAGCTTCGCCGCGGGCGCCGTGGCGATGACGGCGCTCGCGCGGCTCGGCGGCGAGGTGACCGGCCCCAAGGCCGTGCTCGCGCTCCTGCTGAGCCCGTACGCGGTCTTCCTGTTCGCGGGGTACTCCGAGACGCTGTTCCTGGCGTTCGCGCTGCCCGCGTGGCTCCTGGCCCGGCAGCGCCGCTGGGAGGCCGCCACGCTCTGCGCGATGGGCGCGGCGTGCGTGCGCGTCACCGGGATCTTCCTCGCCGTGGCGCTGATCGTGGAGTTCCTCACGCGTGACCGGCGGTGGCGGCTCGCCCCATGGCTGCTGACGCCGTTCGTGTCCGTCGCCGGCTACACGATCTACCAGTGGCGGCGTACGGGCGACTGGCTCGCCTGGCAGCACGCCCAGCAGGCGGGCTGGGGACGCTCGATGGTCTGGCCCTGGAAGTCCTTCCAGACCACCTGGGACGCCGCCTTCGGCGTCCAGGACCAGTTCACCGGGGCGTTCCGCGTGGAGCTGGTCGCGGCCGTCCTCGGCGTCGCGCTGACCCTCTGGCTGCTGTTCCGCCGCCGATGGGCCGAGGCGGCGTACGTCGGGCTGCCGATGATCTCGCTGCTGACCTCGGCGTTCTACCTCTCGATCGGGCGTGCCACGCTGCTGTGGTGGCCGCTGTGGCTCGCGGTCGGCGCGGCACGGCGCTGGGCGTACCTGGGGATCCTGGTGATCTGCACGCCGCTGCTGGTCGAGGAGATCCTGCTGTTCACCTCCGGGGCCTGGGCGGGATGACGTGAGGATCCTCGTCCGGGTGCTCGCGGTGGTCCTGCTGCTGCCGCTGCTGGCGTGCTCGTCGAACCTGCGCGAGATCCCGGTGTCCCGGCTGCCCTCCGAGGCGCGGCACACGCTCGCGCTCATCGACGCGGGCGGCCCGTTCCCGTACCGGCAGGACGGCGTGGTCTTCCAGAACCGCGAGGGCGAGCTGCCACCCGAGCCGTCCGGCTACTACCGGGAGTTCACCGTGCCGACCCCGGGCTCACCGGACCGCGGCGCACGGCGGATCATCGCAGGTGAGAAGGGTGAACGTTATTACACGTCCGACCACTACCGCTCTTTCGAACGGGTGACCTGATGATCGAGGAACTCCTGACCGGGCGGCGTGAGCCCGGCATCCACCTGTGGGAGGCCGGCCACCGCGAGGCTGCGCGCGGCGTCACCGAGGCGGAGCGGGCGGGCCACCGGGTCTTCTGGCTGGAGGGCCGGGGCGTACGCGACAAGCAGGCGTTCCTCGACCTGTGCGCCGTGGAGTTCTCGCTGCCGTCGTACTTCGGGCGCAACTGGGACGCCCTGCAGGACTCCCTGTGCGACCTGTCCTGGGTGCCGGCCTCACAGGGCTACCTGGTGGTGTACGACCACTGGCAGGACCTCGCGGACGGCGACCCGGCGACCCACCGCGTCGTCCTGGACATCTTCGAGCAGGCCGTGACGTACTGGCGGACCACCGCCACGCCGATGTCCGTGCTGATGATGGTCGAGGACGCCTGAGGCTCAGAGGTTGTCGCGGAGCCAGGCGATGTCGGCGGCCTGCCCGTCGCCCGGGGTCTCGACGATGACGGTCGCCCCCGCGGCGCGTACGACGGACAGGATCTGCTCGGTGTCGATCCGGCCGTCGCCGAGGTTGGCGTGCCGGTCGGCGCCGGAACCGAAGTCGTCACGGCTGTCGTTGCAGTGCACGAGGTCGATGCGCCCGGTGATCGCCTTCACCCGCTCGACGACGTCGGCGAGGTCCTCGCCCGCGGCGTGCGCGTGGCAGGTGTCGAGGCAGAAGCCGACGTCGAAGCCGTCGAGGGCGTCCCACAGGCGCGCGATCCGGTCGAGCCTGCGCGCCATGGCGTTGTCACCGCCCGCGGTGTTCTCGATGAGCACCGGGATCGGGCACTCCATACGCTCGAAGACCTTGCGCCAGTTGTCGAAGCCGGTCTGGGCGTCGTCGTTCTTCAGGACGTGCCCGCCGTGCACGATCAGGCCCTTGGCGCCGACCTTCGCGGCGGCCTCCAGCTGCTGGCTCAAGATCTTGCGGCTCGGGATGCGGATGCGGTTGTTCGACGTCGCCACGTTGACGACGTACGGCGCGTGCACGTACACCTCGACGTCGGCGTCGCGGATCGCCTCGTGGCCCTCGGGCAGGACGGGACCCTTCCAGCCCTGAGGGTCGCCGAGGAAGAACTGGACGGCCTCGGCCTTCTTGGCGTCCGCCGCGGCGAGAGGGTCTGTTTGGTCGACGTGGGCTCCGATACGCACCATGGCCACGAGCCTACGCGTCAGATCCTGAAGCCGCCGTGAGACAGCCCCAAACCCGCTCCGACGAATGCGAGGCCGATCCCGATCACGTTGCCCCAGCGTTCGGACGTCGTCGCGGAGACCAGTTGTGAGTAGAGGCCGAAGACGAACGTGCAGACGCCGACGACCACGGCGGCGAAGTGGGCGGCCGGCACGACTCCGGCGAAGAACGCGATCAGGCCGCCGACGACCGTGATGATCGAGAGTGAGGTGTGTCGTTGTTCGGGGCGGCGGTGGTGTTGGCGGACGTGGTGTCTTGAGAGTGCGTGCCGCATTCGATGGCCCCCCTTTTATGTTCATCTACTGTGATTCCCGCTGGTGAGAGGGCCATGCGCTCTCGTGCGGCGGGGGGTGGCGGCTTTGTCGGTGGTGAGCGGTAACGTCGAACGTGGTTTCGAATGGAGGTTGCGATGTCCACCTGTGAGCTGACGACGATCGACGATGTCGAGCTGATCGAAGAGCTCTCCCTGCTGACCACCCAGACGGCGCGCATGCGGTCCCGGATGGTCGACATCATGTCCGAGCTCGATCGGCGCAGGGCCGGATAGGCCGAGAGGGCCGATCGACCTGCTGGTTGTTGGTAACCTGTGTCGATCCCGCGGAGCCGATCCGCGGTGAGACGCAAGAGCCCTCCTGTCACGGAGAGACCGTGACCGCACCAGTCCAAAGGAGGTTGGGACACAGCATGCGTCGTTACGAACTGATGGTCATCCTCGACCCCAACACCGAAGAGCGCGCCGTCGCAACGTCACTCGACCAGTACCTCACGGTCGTGAAGAACGACGGCGGCAGCGTTGAGAAGGTCGACGTCTGGGGTCGGCGGCGGCTGTCGTACGACATCGACAAGAAGTCCGAAGGCGTCTACGCGGTCATCGACCTCACGGCCGCACCTGCCACGGTCAAGGAGCTCGACCGGCAGCTGAACCTTCAGGACTCGATCCTGCGCACGAAGGTCATCCGCCCCGAGGCTCACTGAGCATCCCGGGCAGCCCCACGACAGCAACGAACTGCATCCGGAGAGCCGCATGGCAGCAGGCGACACCCAGATCACGATCGTCGGCAATCTCGTCGACGATCCGGAACTGCGCTTCACCCCGAACGGCCAAGCGGTCGCCCGCTTCCGCGTGGCCTCGACCCCGCGCTTCATGGACAAGCAGACGAATGAGTGGAAGGACGGCGAGTCCCTCTTCCTCACCTGCAACGTCTGGCGCCAGGCGGCGGAGAACTGCGCCGAAAGCCTCCAGCGAGGCATGCGAGTGATCGTGCAGGGCCGGCTCAAGCAGCGGTCCTACGAGACTCGCGAAGGCGAGAAGCGCACCGTGTACGAGATCGAGGCCGACGAGGTCGGGCCCTCGCTGAAGAACGCCACCGCGAAGGTCAACAAGACCCAGCGGCAGGGCGGCGGAGGCGGCGGCTTCGGCGGTGGCGGCCAAGGCGGCGGTGGCGGCTTCGGAGGCGGCAACCAGGGGGGCGGCGGCTTCGGCGGCGGTGGCGGCCAGGGCGGCGGCGGCTTTGGTGGGGGCGGCAACGCTCCGGCCGATGACCCGTGGGCAACCGGAGGCGGCGGCGGTGGCGGCGGATTCTCCGACGACCCGCCTTTCTAGCCTCGACTGAACATCCATACGACCATTCCCGCGCAAGCGGGGCTCTCTCAGGAGGAGCACCACGATGGCGAAACCGGCACCACGCAAGCCGAAGAAGAAGGTTTGCCTGTTCTGCCAGGAGAAACTCTCCTACGTCGACTACAAGGACACCGCGCTGCTGCGCAAGTTCATCTCCGACCGCGGCAAGATCCGCGCGCGTCGGGTGACGGGCAACTGCACCCAGCACCAGCGTGACGTCGCCACGGCGATCAAGAATGCCCGCGAGATGGCGCTGCTGCCTTACACCAGCACCGCCCGCTGAGAAAGGAGTCACTCGTCATGAAGCTCATCCTGACGCAGCAGGTCTCCGGCCTCGGTGCGCCCGGCGACGTCGTCGAGGTCAAGGACGGCTACGGCCGTAACTACCTGATCCCGCGCGGCTTCGCGATGCTCTGGACCCGCGGCGCCGAAAAGCAGATCGCCTCGATCAGCAAGGCCCGCAACGCCCGCGAGATCGCGAGCATGGATCAGGCCGAGGCCATCCGCACCGAGATCGAGCGCCTGAAGATCCGCCTGCGCACCCGCGCCGGCGACAGCGGTCGCCTGTTCGGCGCGGTCACCCCGTCGGACATCGCCGAGGCCGTCACGGCCTCCGGCGGCCCGCAGCTCGACAAGCGCCGCATCGAGGTTGCGAACCCCATCAAGACGGTCGGCGCCCACCAGGTGTCCGTCCGCCTGCACCCTGAGGTCAGCGCGAAGATCCAGCTAGAGGTCCTCGGCAGCTGATTTCCATCTTTTCCGAAAGGCCGGGCCCGGTGGGCCCGGCCTTTCGCCTTTTCTAGGAGAGCCGCCCACCCGGCCGCCGGCCCGTGACACCGAGACAGCGCGGCGACGCGCCCGAAGGCAAGCGTCGCCGCGCGGGGGTTGGTTCGCGCGGGGGTTGGTCACCTAGCGACGGCCAACCGCCGCATCTGGGACTTCCGGGTGGGCGATCATCGGCATCGTGAGCCTGTGTGTTCGTGAACCCGCTTCGGTGGCGGTGGCGTGACCTGGGTGAAGTCGTTGGGGTGAGGGGCTTGTTCCACGTGAAACGCCCGAGTCCGGCGTTCTCGCTTTCCGCGATCACTTGACTACGCTGGGCGATCACTGTGCTTGGAACAGGGGTGATCGCGATCTTGAGCGAGGGAATCGTCCGCCGTAGCGTGCTTCGTGCGGTGGTCGGGATCGCGGCGGCAGACGTGTTGATGTGCGGGGGTGCGGTTCAGGCGAACGCCGACGATATGCCGCGGGTGTACACGCGTAAGGAGTGGGGTGCTCTGAAGCCCCGCCACGTGCCGAAGATTCTCGGGCGGGCGCCCGATCACATCATCGTTCATCACACGGCCTCGCCAAATGTCGCGGACACGTCGAAGGGGCATGCGTTCGGGCTGTCTCGTCAGATCCAGCGGTTTCACATGGAGGGTCGCGGATGGGATGACATCGGCGAGCAGCTGACCATCAGCCGGGGTGGGTTCGTGATGGAGGGCCGGCTGGGATCGCTCCAGGCCATTCAGCGAAACGATCTGGTCGTCGGCGCTCAGTCGCTGCATCACAACGCGCACACGATCGGCATCGAGAATGAGGGAACGTACATTCACGACGCGGTGCCGGCCAAGCTTTGGGAGGCGCTGGTCGACGTGTGTACCTGGCTGTGTACCGCTCACACGCTGGATCCGGCCACTGCGATCGTCGGTCATCGCGACTACAACAGCACCGATTGTCCGGGGGATGTGCTGTACCATCGTCTCCCCGAACTCCGTAAGACCGTGGCTCGCGCCCTGGCGAGAGTCGACCCGGACGTCCCGATCGACGAGGCCTCCGATGTCAGGCGCAGCCTCGCCACCCATCATCACCACCGTCACCGTCGGCACAGTCATTGAGTACCTGCGGTCGCATGCCTGTGGACGGCCAGTGAAACCGGGGCGTGTCCGACAAAACCCGTTGCCCCGTTGCGCGGCATCCGAGTGGTGTCTCGCGGGCGTCCTTGCCGCGGCCGAGACAGACTCTTCGCCGTTCGGGATTGTCGGACACGCCCCAGGCTGGAAGGGCCCGGCTGGCGTTCGGTTGGGGAGCGTCAGGCGGCACCGGCGGTAGCCAGGTGTTCTGGCCCTGGCAGGTCGGTGACGCGGTCGGCGAGCGGGAGGCCGCCTGGTGCGGCGTGACTGTAGTGCGATGTGGTTGTAGTGGAGTGCGGCCGCGATTGTGATGCAGTGTGGTTTCAGCGCAGTGCATTGCAGTGCAACTGCAATGCAGCTGCGCCACGCCATGCCGTGTCCTGCTGCGCCGCGCTGCGGTGTGGCTGCGATGCGTGTGGCTGTGGTGATGATTTCCAGGCTCTGCCTTGCGACCCCTATCTGAACACCGACCGCTACGGCCAAGACTCCTGGACCGGGAGCGGTGGGAGCTCAGGAGTCGATTCGGCTGTAGCAGGCGCGGCGGCGGGCGACCTCTGGGTCCAGGCCCTCGACCAGGGCCCAGATTCCGGCGACTCGTTCGGCCCACGCGTCAGGTGGCAGGCCGCCGAGTCCCTCGGCCGCGAGATCGTCGATCGCCCTGGTGAGGCGGGCCAGACGCTCGCCGTGTGTAGAACACATGTTCGAAGTCTAGCGCGCCCCCACTCCCCCCGAGTCGGTTACGGCACAGATCAAGCGAACGTTTCGGTCCCGACCCCGAACACGAGCCTCAGGTACCGAACCACCGCGCGGCGGCCTCTCGCAGGCCATCGGCGCTCTCGCCCGCCCACGCGACGTGCCCGTCCGGCCGTACGAGGATCGCGGCGGGGAGGGTGTCATCGGCGTGTCCGCCGGTGAGCGCGTCGACCGCGAACGGGCGTACGCAATCACGCAGGTCGGCGCGGTCGGACAGGTCCAGGAGGAGAGCGCGGCCGCTGCGGGACGCCTCCGACACGCGTACCACCTCGCCGCTCTCGGTCTTCAGTGTGAGGTCGGGGCAGTACAGGCCGGCCAAAGGGTGGTCGCCGGAGGCTTCGTAGCGGGTGTCGAGTTCGCCCATCAGGTCCGTGAGCAGGCGGTTCGCCTCTTCGGTTTCGGCCAGAGTGGTGAAGATGTCGCGTAGGGCGTCCACGCGAGGGCCCGGCTGCAGCAGGGCCACCTGGGCTCGCGTGTTGTGGATGACCCGGGCCGCCACCGGGTGGCGTTCGGTCGTGTACGTGTCCAGCAGGCCGGAAGGAGCCTCGCCTCGTACCTCGGCGGCCAGCTTCCAGCCGAGGTTCACGGCGTCGCCGAAGCCCAGGTGGAGGCCCTGGCCGCCGAACGGCGGGTGGACGTGTGCGGCGTCGCCGGCCAGGAGGACGCGGCCCATGCGGTACGTCTCCGCCTGGCGGGTGTTGTCGGTGAAGCGTGTCACCGAGTGCATGGCGGTCACCGTGACGTCCGTGCCGGACACCATCCGGATCGTCTCCTGCAGTTCCTCGCGGGTGATCGGCGCTTCGCGGTCGGCGGGCGGGCCGTCGAACCTCATCGCCATCACGCGCTGGGGAACCGGGCCGCGTACCAGGAGGCCCCGCTCCGTACGGCGCCAGCCGAACGGGAAGAACTCCGGGTCGTCGAAGTCCGCGAGTGCCTGGTAGCCGGTCGTGACGCCGTCGATGCCGGGGAACGCGAAACCGGCCGACTTGCGTACGGTGCTGCGGCCTCCGTCGCAGCCGACCAGCCATCCCGCGGACACCTCGTGCGGCCCATCAGGGCCTTCGACGGTGAGGGAGACGCCCGAGGAGTTCTGGGAAACGTTCAGGATCGTGTGGCCTCGGCGTATCTCGACGCCGAGTTCCTCCGCGCGTTCGCCCAGGGCCTGTTCGATCTGCTGCTGCGCGGCGAGGACCGGCATGCCCGTCGGCGACGAGCCGCCGCGCAGGATCCACAGGCCGGCGAAGTGTCCCTTCGGCATGGGGCCACGCGGGACGGCGCCGGGCCTGAGGCCGGCCATCAGGTCGGCGATGGAAGGCAGGTCGCCCATCAGCTCGATGATGCCCCGGCGGATGAGGACGTCCGCTCCCCGTCCGCTGACGGCGCCGGCCTTGAGCGTCGGGTCGATCGAGGTCCGTCGTTCGATCACGACGGGTTCGATCCCCTGTGTCCGCAGTTCGCAGGCGAGGAAGAGACCGATCGGCCCAGCCCCCGCGATGGCCACGTCGTACGTCATCACGCCCCCTTAACAGCGTTAAGCATTTAACGCCGTTAAGGATTGATCGAACGGTGTTAAGTTGTCAAGGCGGAAGGGAGGAGAACGATGGCCCTCGATCGCGAGACCGTGCTGGCCACGGCCCTGCGGCTCATCGACGAAGTCGGGCTCGACGGGCTGTCGCTCCGGCGGCTCGCCAAGGAGCTCGGCGTCCAGGCACCTGCGCTCTACTGGCACTTCGCGAGCAAACAGGAGCTCCTCGACCATCTGGCCCTCGCCGCCAGGAAGAGAGCCGGGTTCTTCTCCAAGACCGAACTCGCCCCCGGCCAGACCTGGGACGAATGGCTCGCCGAGGGCATGCGGCAGCAGCGCCGTGCGATGCTCGCCCACCGCGACGGCGCGCGCCTCGCGGCGGGAAACCGGCCCGTGCCGGAGAGCTGGCCGATCATCGAGGAGACTCTCGGGGTGCTCGTCGACGCCGGGTTCACCCCGAAGGACGCCGTACGCGCGGTCATCGTGATCGGGCACTACGTCAGCGGCTTCGTCCTCGACGAACAGCACGACGAAGAGCGCGACGACTCCGGGCCGCCCGGCTTCGACCTCGACACGTACCCGCTGCTCGCCGAAGGCGGCCCGGCCGCGCTCGACCGCGACACCCTCTTCGAGTACGGCCTGCGGTGCCTGCTCGACGGCATGCGCGCCGGGGTCGGTTCAGGCTCCGGCCACGAGCCACGCACCCGTACGAGCCCGCAGTCCTAGCGTCAGCATCCGCGCCACGATCCACACTCCGATGGAGAGCCACAGCGCCACGAGCCCGCCGCCGGCGGCGTGGACGAGCCATGCCATCGGCAGGAACGCCGCCGTCGAGATGAGGCCGGCGATCGCGAGGTAGGCCATGTCTCCCGCGCCGATCAGCACGCCATCCAGGACGAACACGAGTCCGGCCACGGGTTCGAGCACCGCGACCACGACCAGCGCCGCGAGCAGCTGGGAGCGCACCGCCGGGTCGGAGGTGAACACCGCGGGCAGCCACGGGCGTACGGCGAGCAGCAGCAGCCCGAACAGCGTTCCGCAGCCGAGCCCCCACTGGACCATCCGGCGGGTCGCCGCGCGGGCGCCCTCGATGTCGCCTCCGCCCAGCCGGTGCCCGGTGATGGCCTGCCCGGCGATCGCGATGGCGTCCAGCGCGAACGCCAGCAGTGTCCACACGTTGAACGCGATCTGGTGCGCCGCGAGCCGGACGTCGCCCATGCGTGCCGCGACGACCGTCCCGACGATGAGGACGATCCGCAGGCTGAGCGTGCGTATCAGGAGGTTCACGCCGGCGGTTGCCGAGACCCGCAGGCCACGCGGGTCCGGCCGCAGCGGTGTCCCGTGCCGCCGCGCGCCGCGTACGACGGCCGCCGCGTAGACGATCCCGCCTCCGGTCTGCGCCAGCACCGTGCCCCACGCGGACCCGGCGACGCCCCAGCGCAGCCCGATCACGAAGAACGCGCCGAGGGCGGCATTGGCGGTGAACATGCAGACCGAGACGTACAGCGGCGTCTTCGTGTCCTGCATCCCGCGCAGCACCCCGGTGCCGGCCAGGACGACGAGCATGCCCGGAATCCCGAGGAGGCTGACGTGAAGGTAGGTCTCGGCCTGCGGAATCACCGCGGCGGAAGGGCCGAAAGCGCGCACGGTGACCGAGGTGAGCGGCCAGCCGGCCGCGATCAGCGCCACGCCGATGATGAGCGCGAGCCAGACACCGTCGACGCCCTGCCGTACGGCGCCCTGCGGGTCGCCGGCGCCGATCTGGCGCGCGACCGCCGCCGTCGTCGCGTACGCGAGGAAGACGCAGAGGTTGACCAGGGTGTTCAGCACCTGGCCCGCCACGCCCAGGGCGCCGAGCGGCACGGTGCCCAGGTGGCCGACGATCGCGGAGTCGACGAGCAGGAACAGCGGCTCGGCGACGAGCGCGCCGAACGCCGGGATCGCGAGACGGAGGATCTCCCGGTCGTACGGGTGGCGCGATGTCATGGTTCGCCACTGTAAACCGCAAAAGCGTGTTGTCGATTACGACCAGCCTGTGGATGAACCCGTGGGCAAGTTTCTCCAACACACAGGCGGTGGACGGAGTATTCCCAGGTGAGGGCGGTCTTTTAGGGGGGTCGGCCGGTAATCCACAGGTTATCCACAGGTGTGGTGCACAGCTGGGGCGGCGTGTTGCACAGGCCGTCCACAGCGGCCTCCACAGCTCCTTTTGCGCATCGCCGTGAGACGGCGCAAACTGTCACACCGGTGAGGTAAACGTGGAGGACGAGCACGTCTGAGACGGCAGGGGGTGCCGGTTTTGAGCGTCACCGATATGCCATCTCATGAACGAGAGTTCGAGCGGACTCCGCCCCACGACCTGGCGGCGGAGCAGTGCGTCCTGGGCAGCATGCTGCTCTCCCAGACCGCGATCGCCGAGGTCATCGAGCTGATCCAGACCCGCGACTTCTACCGCCCGGCCCACCAGACGATCTACGACCGCGTTCTCGACCTCTACGGCCGCGGCGACCCCGTCGACGCCATCACCATCAAGGACGAGCTGCTGAAGTGCGGCGAGCTCAGCCGCATCGGCGACGCGCCGTACCTCCACACCCTGGTCGCCTCGGTTCCCACCGCGGCCAACGCCGGTTACTACGCGAAGATCGTCCAGGAGAAAGCCATCCTGCGGCGCCTCGTCGAGGTCGGCACCCGCATCGCCCAGCTCGGCTACAGCACCGACGGCGCCGACGCCGACGACCTCCTCGACCGCGCCCAGGCCGAGGTCTACGCCATCGCCGACAAGCGCACCGGCGAAGACTACGCCCCGCTGAGCGACATCATGCCCGCCGCCCTCGACGAGATCGAGGCGATCGGCAGCCGCGGCGGCCAGATGGTCGGCGTCCCCACCGGCTTCACCGACCTCGACGCCCTCACCAACGGCCTCCACGGGGGCCAGATGGTCATCATCGCCGCACGTCCCGCCATCGGAAAGGCCCTCGCGCTCGGCACACCCCTGGCGACGCCGGCGGGCTGGACCACGATGGGCGAGGTGTCGGTCGGCGACCACCTCCTCGGCGCGGACGGAAGCCCGACCCGCGTCGTGGCCGCGACCGAGGTCATGCACGGACGGCCGTGCCATGAGGTGGAGTTCTCCGACGGCGAGATCATCGTCGCCGACGCCGACCACCAGTGGCTGACCCGTACACGCGTGGCGCGCGACGGTCATCCGGAGGCGTACGCGGCGCCGAGCGTCGTCACGACCCGCGACATCGCGGCGACCTGCACGGGCGCCGACGGCCTGCCGAACCACGCGGTCGAGATGCACGGCGCGTTCCAGCTGCCGCCGTCGGACCTTCTTTTGCCGCCGTACGCGCTCGGCGTGTGGCTCGGACACGGACACACCGCCACGGCGGACATCACCTCCGACGGCGCCGAGATTCTCGTGCACCTCAAGGAATGCGGGATCGAGACGGTCCAGCGCGAGGCGCCCTTCACGTACGGGCTGACGCGCGAGGAGAGCCACGGCAGCGTCGAAGAGGCGCTCCGGACCTTGGGCGTCCTCGACGACAAGCACATCCCGGTGTCCTACCTCCGGGCATCGGAGGACCAGCGGCGCGCCCTGCTCGCGGGCATTCTCGACACCAGAGGCAGCGGTTCACCGCAGCTGGCGGTCACGTCACGCCGCCTCGCCGAAGACGTGCGGGAGCTCGTACTGAGCCTCGGCCACCCCTGTTCGATGGTTCGCGAGTCGTCCTACCTGGTCGACGTGATGACGGCCGACGAGGTGTCGCACAAGCGGCTCGTCCGGTCCGAGCGGTCACGGGACGACACGCGCCACATCGTCGACGTACGGCCGGTCCGGTCGGAGCCTGTCAGATGTGTCCAGGTCGACAACGCCGACCAGCTCTACCTCGCCGGACGCAGGATGGTCGCGACCCACAACTCGACGCTCGCGCTGGACCTCGCGCGGGCGGCGGCGATCCGGCATCAGCTCGCCACCGTCGTCTTCAGCCTGGAGATGGGGCGCAACGAGATCACGATGCGCCTGCTGTCGGCCGAGGCGCGGGTGGCGCTGCATTCGATGCGGTCCGGTTCGATGAACGACGAAGACTGGACCCGCCTGGCCCGCCGGATGAGCGAGGTCGCGGACGCGCCGCTGTTCATCGACGACTCGCCGAACATGTCGATGATGGAGATCCGCGCCAAGTGCCGGCGGCTCAAGCAACAGCACGACCTGCGCCTGGTCGTCATCGACTACCTGCAGCTGATGACGTCCGGCAAGCGGGTGGAGAGCCGTCAGGTCGAGGTCTCGGAGTTCTCCCGGTCGCTCAAGCTCCTGGCCAAGGAGCTGGGTGTGCCCGTCATCGCGCTCTCCCAGCTCAACCGTGGTCCCGAGCAGCGCACCGACAAGAAGCCGATGGTGTCGGACCTGCGTGAGTCCGGCTCGATCGAGCAGGACGCCGACATGGTCATCCTGCTGCACCGCGAGGACGCGTACGAGAAGGAGTCCCCGCGCGCGGGCGAGGCGGACCTGATCGTGGCCAAGCACCGTAACGGCCCGACCGCGACGGTGACGGTCGCCTTCCAGGGCCACTACAGCCGTTTCGTCGACATGGCCCACTGATCCTTTAAGTACGTCCGAAATTCTTCCTGAGGCGGAAGAGGGCCGCGCCGGACGGTGTTGCACACGTCCGTCGAGCTAAAGGAGACGTGCGATGCCACAGGCGGTCAGGTTCGAGGAGTACGGCGGGATCGACGTCCTGAAGGTCGTGGAGGTGGACCGGCCGGTCCCCGGGGCCGGGCAGGTCCTGGTCCGGGTGAAGGCGGCCGGGATCAATCCGGGAGAGGCGGCGATCCGCCAGGGGGTGTTCGCCGAGCGCTGGCCGGCGACGTTCCCGTCGGGACAGGGCAGCGACCTCGCGGGCGTCGTCGAGGAGACCGGGGACGGTGTCGAGGGCTTCGCGGCGGGCGATGAGGTGATCGGCTTCACGCACGAGCGGGCGAGCCAGGCCGAGCTGGTCGTCGTCGAGGCCGGTGACCTGGCCAGGCGTCCGGCGGAGGTCTCCTGGGAGGTCGCCGGAGCGCTGTTCGTGGCGGGGACGACGGCGTACGCGGCGGTGCGGGCCGTCGCACCGGCCAAGGGCGACGTCGTGGTCGTGTCCGGCGCGGCCGGCGGCGTCGGATCGCTCGCGGTCCAGATCGCACGTAACACCGGGGCCACCGTCATCGGGCTGGCGAGCGAGGCCAACCACGGCTGGCTGAAGGAGCACGGCGTCGTGCCGGTCGCGTACGGCGACGGTGTCGGCGAGCGGATCCGCGCTGCGGCGGGCGGGCCGGTCGACGCGTTCATCGACACGTACGGGAGCGGCTACGTCGACCTGGCCCTGGAGCTTGGCGTCGCGAAGGACCGCATCGACACGATCATCGACTTCGCCGCCGTCGAGAAGCACGGCGTGAAGGGCGAGGGCAACGTCGACGCCGCGAGCGCGGACGTCCTCACGGAGCTGGCAGGGTGGCTGGTCGACGGGAGCCTGGAGCTGCCGATCACAAGGACGTACCCGCTGGCCAAGGTCCGCGAGGCGTACCGGGAGCTGGAGAAGCGCCGCACCCGAGGCAAGATCGTGCTCCTGCCTTAGGGCGTGTCTGACGGATCACGTTCGTTGCGAGCGGTGCACAGGCGGCGCCTCGCAAGGCGACGACAACGCGGCGAGGCGTCGCCTGTGCACCGTGCAGCCGGACAGGGATCCCTAAACAGGGTCGCTCGTGAGGCTGGGCTCGTGCCGCGGTGTGCGGTCGCGGCGGGGGAGCAGGAGCGGCGTCGCGAGGCTGAGGACACCGGCGATCGCGATCGCGGTGCGGGGGCCTGCGACGCCGGCCAGCAGGCCCCATACCGCGGTCATGGCCGCGATGGTCGCCTTGGTGGTGATCGACCAGGCGGACAGGGTGCGGGTGATCCGGTCGGCCGCCGTCTGTTCGAGCCGGTAGGTGGCGAACACCGGGTTGAACACGCCCATGCAGGTGATCAAGCCGAGTTCGACGGTCATGACGAGTACCAGCCCGGCGACGCCGGGGCGGATGAAGGCCAGCCCGGGCAGCCAGCACGCGCGCAGGGCCCCGATGGTGAGCATGACCTTGTGCCGCCCGAATCGCGCGGTGAGCCGGCCGGCCAGCCGTGAGCCGATGAGGCCGCCGACGCAGGGTGCCGCGAACGCGAGGCCGTACTGCCAGGGCGCGAACCCGAGATGGCCGAGCATGAGGACGGCGAGCGTCGGCGCGGTCGCCATGATCAGGCCGCTGACCAGGAGCGCGTTGAAGAACAGCGGGCGCAGAACCGGGTGGGTCAGGATGTACCGCCACCCTTCGAGCAGGTCACCCGCCCGCAGCCGCTGCGCGCCGGTTCGTACGGGCCGGGGCTCGTTCCCGCCGATCGCGCGGATCCCCAGAGCCGAGAGCAGGAAGCTGACCGCGTCGGCCACCACGGTCGTCACCGGCCCGAACATTCCGATCGCGGCACCACCGAGCGGCGGTCCGAGCGCCGTCGCGGTCCAGGCCGTCGACTCGAACCGCCGGTTCGCGACGAGCAGGTCCTCCGGCGGCACGAGCGCTTTCAGAAATGCCCCGCTCGCCGCCGTGAAGGTGATGTCGGCCGCGGCGACGATGACCGACACGCCCAGGAGCTGGGCGAAGCCGAGGCCGCCGAGCGCGAACGCGGCGGGCACGCTCACCAGCGCCGCGAACCGCGTCAGGTCCATCGCGACCATCACCGGTCGCTTCCGGCGGAACTCCACCCACGGGCCGAGCGGCACGGCCACGATCGCCCCCACCGCGAGCCCCGCGGCCGCCAGCGCCGACACCTCGGCCGGGCCGGCGTGCAGCACGAGGATCGCGATCAGCGGGAACGCGTCGAACGCGAGCCGCGTGCCGAACGCGCTGACCGCGTACGCCGCCCAGAGCCACCCGAACCGCCGCCCCAGCGACCGACCGGCCATCACGCCCCTTCCGAGCGACCTCACGTTGACCAGCGAGATCAAAGCAAGCAACCGGCCGGTGGATCAAACAACCGCGCGATCCGCGAGCCACAACCGCGCGTTGTGGGGCTGTCTCGAAGTCCTCGTCCGTGGCGAGCGGTGTCCAGGTGGTGCCGCGCAAGGCGGAGTCGGCCTGGTCCTGGCCGGCGACTGAGGACAATGCGGCGAGGCGCCGCCTAGTAGGACAGCGGGACCGTGAGACAGGCCGTAGGGTCCGTCGGCATGGACCTCGCCGCCGTACGCACCTTCGTCGCCGTCGCGGACGCGGGCCGGTTCCAGGACGCCGCCGCCGACCTGTCCGTCACCCAGCAGGCCGTCTCCAAGCGGATCGCCGCGCTGGAGAAGAACCTCGGTGTACGGCTGTTCACCCGCACCGCGCGCGGAGCCCGGCTCACCGTCGACGGGCAGGCGTTCCTGCCGCACGCCCGCGATCTCCTCCAGGCCGAGGAGCGCGCGGCGGCCTCTGTGCGTCCCGGTCGCCGCGCGCTGCGCGTCGACGTGCTCGGCCGGCGGCTCGCACCGGCAGGTCTGCTGCGCGGCTTCCACCGTGCGCATCCCGAGACCGAACTCGACGTCGTGACCCTCTTCGACGCCGACGCGGCGATCACCGCCGTCCTGTCCGGGGAGATCGACGCGTCCTTCCGCGCCGTCACCATGCCCGGGCGGCGGCTCCCCGACGGCGTCGAGGCCGCTCGGGTCCTCGACGAGCCCGTTCAGCTCCTCACCGGACCGGCCCACGACTTCGCCGCCGCACGCGCGGTCACGCCGGCCGCGATCTCCGGGCACAGGATCTGGATGCCCGGCATCGTCTCCGGGACCGAGTGGGCCGCCTACTACGACGATCTCGCCGCGGCGTTCGGTCTCACCATCGACGTGGTCGGCCCCAACTTCGGCACCGAGCCCCTCATGGACGTCATCGCCGGCTCTCCGGAGCTGGCGACCTTCGTCGGTGACCAGACCCGCCTCCTCTGGCCCGCCGACTACGGCCTGCGGCGCATCGCCGTACACGACCCGACGCCGGTCTACCCGCACTCGCTGATCTGGCGCGGAGACAACCAGCACCCCGCGCTCACCGCACTCCGCGACCACCTCGCGGCAACGAGACCCGACCACGACGCCGAGACCTGGACCCCCGCCTGGGCGCGGTCGGCTTAGGGCGTGTCTGACAAATCCCTGTCCGGCTGCGCGGTGCTCGCTACGAACGTGATTTGTCAGACACGCCCTAACGAACATCCGGTGAGCGGGTGCGGGAGCGCTTCAGCTCGAAGAAGCCGTCCGTGCCCGACACGAGCAGGACGCCGTCCCAGAGCCTCCCCGCCGCCTCGCCGCGAGGGATCGGGGTCACGACCGGCCCGAAGAAGGCGTTCGGTACGCCGCCGGGCTCGGTGACGTGGATCGCCGGGGTGCCGAGGTCCTCACCGACCGGGTCGAGGCCGGCGTGCTGGCTCGCGCGCAGGGCCTCGTCCTGGTCGGTGCTCGTGGCGGCGCCGGCCAGCTCGGTCGGCAGCCCGACCTCGGCCAGCGCCGATTCGTACAGCGCGGTTCCGACCGGCGTCTTCTCGTGGTGGATGCGAGTGCCGAGCGCGGTGTACAGGTCCCGCAGCACGTCGTTGCCGTACTTCTGCTCGGCCGCCATGGCGACGCGGACCGGGCCCCACGCGTCGCGCAGCCACTCGCGATACCACTCTTCGAGCCCCTCGCGGCCCTCGTTGAGCATCGCCAGGCTCATGACGTGGAACCGCACCCGTACGTCACGGACCCGCTCCACCTCCAGCAGCCAGCGTGACGCGATCCACGCCCACGGGCATTTCGGGTCGAACCACATGTCAACGGTGGTGATCTCTGTGTCCACCGTCCTCACGCTAGAGACGGCAATGGCCGAGCAGAAGAACCAATAAGGCACTAACCGATCGGGCCAATATAGGTTCGGTCCCGTGGACTTCCACGTGAGCCTGACCGGCCGCGGCGACCTCGCGGCCCAGATCTACCGGCAGCTTCTCGACGCGGTCCTCGACGGCAGGCTGAGGCCGGGCGAGCGCCTGCCGCCAACGCGTGAGCTGGCACGACGGCTCGAGGTTTCGCGCAACACGGCCGCCGTCGCGTACGACCGGCTCACGGCCGAGGGCTTCCTGGCCGGGCGCGTGGGCGACGGCACCTTCGTGCGGACCGCTCCGCCCGGCCGGGTGCGTTCGCGCGAGGCGCCCGAAGGCGACGTACGGCCGCGCCGCCTGTGGCGCTCCATCACCGCCGAAGACGAGATCGGGGCGACGGAGCCGGCGGCGTACGACTTCCGTGTCGGCGTCCCGGACCCGCGGCTGTTCCCGCTGGAGACGTGGCGGCGGCTCGTCGCCCGCGAGCTGCGCGCCTCCACGATCCACACGACCGGGTACCGCGACCCGGCGGGCCACGAGGGGCTGCGCGCGGCGATCGCCCGGCACGCCGGGGTCGCGCGGTCGGTACGAGCCGGGTCCGGCGACGTGGTCATCACCCACGGTGCCCAGCAGGCCCTCGACCTCATCGGCCGGATCCTGATCGAGCCGGGCGACCAGGTGGCGGTCGAGGAGCCGGGCTATCCCCCGGCGCGCCTGGTGTTCCGCGCGCAGGGCGCGCGCGTCGTCGGGGTGCCCGTCGACGCCGAGGGCATCGACGTGTCGGCCATCCCGCCGGGCGCGCGGATCGTGTACGTCACTCCGTCGCACCAGTTCCCGCTCGGCACGCCGATGTCCCTGGCGCGCCGTGCGGCGCTGCTGGCCTGGGCGGACCACCACGGCGCGGTGATCATCGAGGACGACTACGACAGCGAGTTCCGCTTCGAGGACCGCCCGCTGGAGCCCCTGCAGAGCCTCGACGGCAGCGGCAACGTCGTCTACGTCGGCTCGTTCTCCAAGACCCTGCTGCCGATGCTGCGCCTCGGATTCCTCGTGGCCCCGGCGTCGCTGCGGCCCGCGCTGCGGACCGCCAAGCGTCTCGCCGACTGGCACGGCGACATGACGGCCCAGTCGGCGCTGGCCCGTTTCATCGAGGACGGCCTGCTGGGCCGCCACGTTCGCCGCGCGACACGCGACTACGCCGCCCGCCACAAGCTGATCATGGAGACGCTCCGGCGTGACTTCGGCGGCCTGCTCCACCCGGTGCCGTCAGCGGCCGGCCTGCACGTCTGCGCACGTACGGCCGCCGACGACGGCGGCGTCGCCGAGCGCGCCCGTGCCGCCGGAGTCGCCGTGGACCGCCTCTCCCGCTACTGCGCCGAGAGCCCGCAGCAGGGACTCGTGATCGGCTACGGCGCGATCCCGGCCGGCCGTGTCGAGGAAGGCCTCGCCCGGCTCGCGAGGAGCTTCGGCGGTTAGGCTCCGGAAATGCCCGAGTTGACGGTCGTGGAAGTGCCGCAGTGGCAGGGGTCGAGGTCGGCGACCGCCGTCCGGCTGCGCGAGGGCGCCGGGCTGCTGGCCGGTCTCGTCCAGGGCGCCGAGCGGGTGCGCGTCGAGATCGGCGACGTGCTGGCCGGCAATGCCGCGCGGACCCGTACCGCCCTCGAACGGGCGAGAGGCCTCACGGTCACGATGGGCGGCGACTGCGGCGTCGAGCTGGAGCCGATCGCGGCGGCCGTACGGCGGCACGGCGACCGGCTCGCGGTGGTGTGGTTCGACGCGCACGGCGACCTCAACACACCGGCGTCGTCGCCGTCGGGCGCCTTCCACGGCATGGTGCTGCGCACGCTGCTGGGCGAGGGCCCCGCGGACCTCGTGCCGGAACGGCCGCTCCGCGCCGCGCAGGTCGTCCTCGCCGGAGCGCGCGCCCTCGACCCGGCCGAGAGCGCGTATGTCGAACAGGCAGGGATCCCCGTCGTCACCGGAACGGACGCCCTGCTCGACGCGGTCGACGGTGCCGGAGCGGTGTACGTCCACATCGACCTCGACGTCCTCGACCCCGGCGCGTTCCGCTCCGTCGGCGCGCCCGCCCCGTGCGGCCTGTCGCCCGATCAGGTGGCCGAGATGGTCGCCGCCCTGGCCGGCCATTTTGAGATCGCCGGGCTCGGCATCACCGAGTACGAGCCCGCGGACCCTCGTGACCAGGAGACCCTCGCCGGGTTCGTCCCCGCCGTCGTGGAGGCCTGCCGCGCCTCGGCCGTCCACCAGGTCGAGCGGCGCGCGATCGCCGCCTGGCCCGCCACGGTCGCCGAGGAGCGCGACGGGTGGCTGCTACGCCACACCCCCGGCGTACGGCGGCGGCGCTCGAATTCCGCCGTGCCGCCGCTCGCGACCCCCGGCGACGCGGAGATCGACCGCCTGGAGGCGTTCTACCGCGAACACGACCGGCCCGTGCTCGTCCAGGTCGGCCCGTCGGACCGGCATCGGGAGCTCGACGAGCGGCTCGCCGCGCGCGGTTACCGGCGTGAGGCGCACACCGCGCTGCTCACGGCGTTCACGGGCGACGTCATCGCCGCGACCGGCGCCGGCGAGGCGCTGCTGGAGGAGACACCGGACGCCTGGGTGAAGATCTTCGCCGAGCTGGACGAGCACGCCGACAGCGCGATGGTCGGCGAGCGGGTGATCTCCCGCATCGCGGCTCCGCGTGCCTTCGTCAGCGTCGCTTCCGGCGGACGGCCGGTGGGCATGGGCCTGTTCGCGGCCGACTCAGGATGGGCGGGCGTCTTCTCCATGGCGACCCGGCCGGACCGGCGCGGCCAGGGCATCGGCACCGTGGTGCTCGGCCGCGGCGCGCGCTGGGCGGCCCGCAACGGCGCCCACCGGCTCTACCTGCAGGTCGAGACGGACAACGAGGCCGCACACCGGCTGTACGCCCGCGCCGGTTTCACCTGGTCGCACGACTACCACTACCGGATCTCGCCGTGAACGGTCAGCGTTCGGGTGCTCCGGAGCCGATCCAGCGGTAGACCTCGTTCACGCCGTCGGCCAGGCCGGTGCGCGCGGTCCAGCCCAGGTCGCGGAGTGCCGCGTCGCCCAACAGCGCGCTGCGGAGCACCTCGCCGGGGCGCGCCGCCTTGAACTCCGGGTCGAGCCGGGTGCCGGCGGCATCGCCCACGAGGTCGATGAGGTCGAGGACACTCGTCTCCAGGCCGGTGCCGATGTTCCACACGCCGTGCCGGTCCGTGAGCGCGGCGGCGAGAAAGGCGTCCGCGACGTCTCTGACGTGCACGTAGTCGCGGGTCTGGCGGCCGTCGCCGAACACCGTCGGCCGGTCGCCGCGCACCGCGCTCTCACAGAACAGGCCGATGACGCCCGCCTCGCCGGCGGGGTCCTGGCGGGGGCCGTAGACGTTGGCGAGCCGCAGCGCGGAGTTCGCCGTGCCGTGCAGCCGGTTGTACAGGTCGATGTACTGCTCGGCGCAGTACTTGGCCACGCCGTACGGGGCGAGCGGGCGCGTGACATCACCCTCGGCGGCCGGAACCGGGGTGTCCTCGCCGTAGATCGCGCCGCCGGTGCTGGCGAACAGCACACGTGCCTCCGCACGGCGGGCCGCCTCCAGCACGTTGACCGTGCCGACGACGTTGACCGCGGCGTCCCATGCGGGCGAGGCGACGGAGACCCGTACGTCGATCTGGGCCGCGAGGTGGCAGATCAGATCCGGGCGTACCTGGTCGACGGCGGCCCGGAGCGCATCGGCGTCGGTGATGTCGGCGTTGTGCACGCCGACCGAGGGGTGCAGGCGGCCGGGGCGGCCCCGCGACATGTCGTCGACCACGGCGACCTGGTCGCCGTTCGTGAGGAAGGCGTCGGTCAGGTGCGAGCCGATGAACCCGGCACCACCGGTCACGAGAATCCGCATGTCGCGTAAGCCTAGATGTACTCCCCGGCCGCCTATCCCACCGGAACCCGGTCGAGGAACCCGTGCACGTCCTTGAGCCGTCCGTCCGCGGCGATGACCGCCACGTCGAACCCGACCACGGGCGCCTCGCCGCCCTCGGGCCCCAGCTCCCAGGTGAACCGCACCAGGTCGTGGTGCGCGTCCACCACAGACCCGAGCCGGAACACGAAGTCGGGGAACTGCCCCTGCGCGCCCCCGATGACCGCGTCGATCCCGTCATGCCCTTCGACGTCGGCCATCGGGTCGGTGTAGGTGCCGTCCTCGGTCCACAGCGCCTCGACGGCGGCCCTGCGCGCGGCCGGGTCCTTCTCGTTCCAGGTGCCGATGTAGCGGCCGAGCAACTCGTTGACGTCACTCATCTCGATCTCCCTTGTTCGTCGCGATGCCACGACTCTCGCAGCGGGCGCGCGAACGATCGATTACGCGTGAGGTAATGCCCCAGCCCCGTAAGCCATCGAAGACGAAGATCTCCGTTCAACTCTTCCTCTGCCGGGGGCGCGGGCTGTAATCCTTGCCTGCGGATCGCCGACGGTGGGTGCGGCGTCCTTGCAGAAGGGACTCACCGTCATGAGGAAGTTCGCGGACCGTCACGTCGGCGCGGTCGGGCTCGGCTGTATGGGGATGAGCTGGGCGTACACCGAGTCCGAGCGGGACGACACCGCGTCGGTGGCGCTGGTGCGTGAGGCCGTCGACCTCGGGGTCACGTTCCTCGACACCAGCGACGTGTACGGCGCCGGGCACAACGAGCGGCTCGTCGGACGCGCTCTCAACGGCATTCGCGACCGCGTCGTGCTCGCCACCAAGGTCGGCCTGATCACGGATCCGGTGACCGGGGAGGTGGGCCGCGACGGCTCGCCGGGCCACGTGCGCGCGGCGGTCGAGGCGAGCCTTCGCCGGCTCGGCACCGACGTCATCGACCTCTACTACCTGCACCGGGTCGACCCCGAGGTGGCGCTCGAGGAGACCTGGAGCGTCATGGCCGAGCTGGTCGCCGAGGGCAAGGTCCGCCACCTGGGCCTGTCCGAGGTCGACGTCGCGCAGGCCGAGCGGGCGCATGGCGTCCACCCGGTCGCCGCGATCCAGTCCGAGCTGTCGCTGTGGACCCGCGACCCGCTCGGCGGCGAGGGCGGGCCCGGCGACGTCGTGGGCTGGTGCGCCGCCAACGACGCGGTCTTCGTGCCGTTCTCGCCGCTCGGGCGCGGCTTCCTCACCGGCACCGTCACGGCGGCGAGCTTCGAGGCCGGCGACATGCGCGGGCGCCTCCCGCGCTTCCAGGACGAGGCACTGGAACAGAACCTCCGCATCGTCGACGTCGTCCGCAAGGTCGCCGCGAGGCTGGGCGTCACCCCGGCGCAGGTCGCGATCGCCTGGACCCTCGCCCAGGGCGAGCACGTCATCCCGATTCCGGGCACGAAGAAGCGCGCGTACCTGCACGAGAACACCGTCGCGGCCGGCGTGGACCTGACCCCGGCGGACCTGGCCGAGCTGAACGCCCTACCGCCGGCCGTCGGCCCCCGCTACTGAGCGGGGGCCCGCGGCGTCAGCGGTCTTCGCAGAGCGCCGCGGCGACCGCGGCGTGCATGTCATCGTCCTGCGCCTCGACGGAGCCCGGGTCGAGGGTGGCCATCACGGTGACCCGGCGGCCGTCGAGGGTGACGCCGCCGGCGGTCTGGAAGCCGAAGATGTCGCCGTCGTGCCCCCAGTACACCCCGCCGCAGGGCAGGATGCGGCTCTCCAGACCCAGCCCGTACGCGCGGTCCGGCGAGCTGGTCGGCCGGGTCGTCATCATCTCCCGCAGCTGGGCCGGGCGCAGCAGGCGTCCGTGCACGAGCGCGTCGAGGAAGCGGTTGAGGTCGGAGGCGCTGGAGATCATCCCGCCGGCCGCGCCCGCGATCGAGGGGTTGAACGCGGTCACGTCCAGGATCGGGGCGGAGCCGCCCGGCGCGACGTACCCGCGCGGATGCGGCCCAGGGATCTCCGTCCGGTCGCCGGGGACGAAGGTCGAGCGCAGGCCGAGCGGCCTCAGCACGCGCCGCCTGATCTCCGTGGCGTACGAGTGACCGGTGGCCTTCGAGATCAACATGCCGGCCACGATGTAGTTCGTGCTGGAGTACTTCCAGGACGTTCCCGGCGCGAAGACCCGCCGGTGGGCGAGCGCGAGCCGCAGGAGGTCGCCCGCGTCGTGGTGGGCGAGCGGGTCGGCGAGGATCTCCGCCGGATCGAGGTATTCCACGCAGTCCGGCAGGCCGCTCGTGTGCTGGAGCAGCTCCCGTACGGTGATCGTCCGCCCGTCGTTGCCGTGGCCGCGGATCAGGCCGGGCAGGTATCGCTCGACCGGTGCGTCGAGCGCGACCCGGTGCTCGCCCACGAGCTGCAGCACGACGGTGGCCACGAAGGTCTTGGTCCTGCTGCCGATGCGGAACCTGCTGCCGGCCGGCACCGGAGCGCCCGTGCGGATGTCCGCGACGCCGCTCGTGATCACCGTACGGCCGTTCCGGTCGTGCACTTCGGCCAGGGCGCCGGGCGCCCCGTCGGAGGTGGTGATCCGGTCCAGAGCCTGCCGTAGCCGCGGATGGCCGGCGGGTGAGGCCGCGGCCGGCGCGCACGCCGTCACGGCCAGGACCAGTGCGGCGGCCAGCCCTTTACGGAGCATTTCGTCCTCCTCGGATCGTGGAGGACCTCACGCTAGGCAGCGGCCGTCGTCACCCGCGTCACCCGCGAGAGCCGTCGCGGGCGTGGCTCTCAGGTCAGGTGTCCATCACCGCGAGGACGAACCGGACCTCGTCACCGCTCTCGTTCGCGTACGTGTGGGGCCGGTCGCCGTGGAAGACGGCGGCGTCCCCGGCGGCCACCTCGGTACGGCTGCCGCCGACGGTGAGGCTGAGCAGTCCGGACTCGACGGTGACGATCTCGCGGGTGCCGGGCGTGTGCGCCTCGCTGTCGCGGCACTCGCCGGGGCACAGCTCCCAGCGCCAAAGCTCGACCGACGGGCGCGGGTCGCTGCCGGCCAGGAGGGTGCCGGTGCCTCCCGACGGGCCGCGCCACAGCACGACGTGGCGGTCGGCGGGGAAGAGCTGGATGGGCGGCTCCTCCTCGACCTGGACGAGCCGGGTCAGCGGCACACCGAGGGCTTCGGAGACGCGGATGAGCGTGCCGAGGTTGGGGTTGCCGCGCACCTGTTCCAGCGCGACCAGCATGCCTTTGCTGACCCCGGCGCGCGCGGCGAGCTGGTCGAGACTCCAGCCGTGCTCGGCGCGCAGGGACCGTACGGTGCGTGCCACCGCGTCGCCTACCTTGTCCGTCACGGGACCACACCTTAGATGGTCGTTTTGTTGCACCGCGCGGTACGATATTCCGACCGGTATCGAGAAGGAGGGGCGGCATGCTCGAAGAGATCGTCGTAGACGAGGCGGTACGGGCGTTGCGTCCCGATTTCGCGGTGCTGCTGCTGACCGCCGAAGGCCTGGTCAACGGAGCCTCGGACGGCGGCTTCGGCAACGAGCCCCGCGCCGTCGAGACCCGGCACGTCGAGGCCTGGCGTGAGGCGTACCGAGGGTTCGGCGTGAACCCCGGCGGGCCCGCCCGTCCGTGGACGCCCTGCTGCGCCGCCCCGAACTGCCAGCGATCAACCGGGTCGTGGACGCCTACAACGCGGTGAGCGTCGGCTACGAGCTGCCGATCGGCGGCGAGGACCTCGACGCGTACGAGGGGCACGCCTGGCTGGTCCGCGCCACGGGCGGCGAGCCCTTCCCCACGGTCAGGGACGGCGAGCCGGTCGTCGACCACCCCGAGCCCGGCGAGGTCGTCTGGCGCGACGACGCTGGCGTCACGTGCCGCCGCTGGAACTGGCGCCAGTGCGCCCGCACCCTCATCACCGAAGAGACCAAGAACGCCCTGTTCATCCTGGAGCGCCTGGAGCCCTACCCGCTCGACCGGCTGGCCGAGGCCGGCGATCGCCTGGCCGGAATGCTCCGGACGATCACACCCGACGTCGTCGTGCGCGACCGGCTGATCGCACCATGATCATCGTGCTCGCGCTGGCGTCGGCGATGGTCTTCGGCGCCGGCGACTTCTGCGGCGGCGTCGCGTCGCGGCGCGGAGGCACCACGGAGATCCTGCTCTTCAGCCTCCCCACCGGCGTCGTGCTGCTCGCGGTCGTCGGGGCGATCCAGGGCGGAGCCTCGCACGCGGCGCCCCTCGGCTGGGGCGCGCTTTCGGGGGTCGCGGGCGGCGGCGGCCTGCTCGTGTTCTACCGTGCGCTGGCCAAGGGCCCGATGAGCGTGGTCGCGCCGGTGTCCGGGCTGATGGCCGCGCTGGTGCCCGCCGTCGTCGGCGTGGCGCGCGGCGACCGGCTCTCCGCGGCCGCGCTCGCCGGCATGGCGCTGTGCCTGGTCGCGATCTGCTTCGTCAGCGTCGAGCGGCGGGTCGGCCCGATGCGGCTGGGCGACGGCCCGGTGCTGGCCGTCATCGCCGGGACGAGCTTCGGGGCGTTCTTCGTCCTCATCCGGTTGGGCGACGACGGCACGCTGTGGCCGCTCACCATCTCCAAGATCACCAGCGTGGTCCTGGTGGTGATCGTCGCCATGGCGTCCGGCCGCGGGCCGAGAGCGGTGCTGCGCGATCGCCGGGTCGTTGCGATCGCGCTGCTCGCCGGAGCCCTGGACGTGCTCGGCAACGCCCTCTACGTCCTCGCTGCGCGTGCGGGGATGCTGAGTGTGGCCGGAGTGCTCAGCTCGCTCTATCCGGCCAGCACGGTGCTTCTCGCGAGGTTCGTTCACGGCGAGACGCTGCGGCCGATCCAACGGGTCGGTCTCGTCATCGCCGTGGCCGGGGTCGCCCTCGTGACGACCGGCTGACCGAATCGGCGGGACGCGGTGCGCGTCCCGCCGGGCCGGGTGTGGAAATCAGCGGATTCCGAGGTCGACGACGATGTCGGAGTGCTGCGGGCTCGAACGAAGCCCGGCCGACTCCAGCGCCGCACGATAGGCGTCCATCATCGCCTCCGTGTCGCCGGCGGTGCCGAACAGGTCGCCCAGCTCACGCCAGACTCGCGCGGCGGCGCGCGACGTCGGGAGATCGGACAGCTCGTCGCGCGTGGCGCGCAGAGCGGCCAGCGCCTCGTCGCGCTTGCCGGTCGCCACCAGCGCCTGAGCCAGCATCAGCCGGGCGCGGATGGTCGTGACCGAGGTCTCCGGCTGGGAGGCCAGGTCGCTCAGGACCCGCTCGGTGACGGCCACGGCGGCGCCGGGATCGCCCAGCAGCACCTTCGAACGGGCCATCTCGATCAGGCACTCGGCCGAGTCCGTGCCGGTCAGCACGGGTTCGGCCTGCTGGAGCAGCTTCAGCGCCTTGTCGGCCGCCATCGGCGACGCGTTCGCGGGCAGGTACGTGCGCGCCGACGCCACCTGCAGGCGTGCGCGCGCCATCGCCAGGTCGTTGCCGACGTGGAGCGCGAGCGCCTGCTCGGCCAGGTAGAGGGCCTCGCCGGCCTCACCTTCGCCGAGCGCCTGACGGCTGGCCTCGACGTAGGCCGCGACCGTGACCGTGGGGTCCGGCTCGCCGGCAATGAGGAGCCGCTCGGCCAGGTCACGCGCCTGAGCGGACTCGCCACGGTCGAGGTAGGTGGCGATGAGAGTACGCCCGACCTCGGCGGCGTCCTCGCCGCTGAGCAGGCCGAGATCACCGAGGCGGCCTAGCGCGCTCTCGCCGAGGGCGATGGTACGGCCGAGGTCACCGGCGGCGCGATAGCAGCGGGCGAGGACGACGATCACGGGCAGCCAGCCGGCACGACCGCGGTCGCGTCCGGCCTCCTCCCGCAGCTCCTCAAGGGCCTTGATGGCCTCTTCGCCACGTCCCAGCGTCTCCAGGGCCTTGGCGCGGCCCCAGCGGGCGCGCTTCGTCAGCTCGGGATCATTGTCGATGGCGTCGAGGATGTCACTGAACCAGGCAAGTGCCTGGTCGGCATCCCCGGCTAGGAGGGCGAGCTCGGCGTGACGGGCGCGTACCTGCAGGTGCAGGCGCTCCTCGGGCTCGATCCCCTCGGACAGGTATTCCGGCAGGCAACCCAGCCTGCTCGCCAGCAGACGCACGACTGCTGGAGTCGGGGTTCGCTTGCCCGACTCGATCAATGAGATGTAACTGTCGGACAACTCGGTCCCGGCTAGCTGCGCCTGAGAGAGGTGCTTACTCAGGCGCAGGTTACGGACTCGTTCACCGACGCTTCCTTGACCCGGCATCTCGACTCACTTACCGAAGCGCTTCACGCGGATTGGGTTACGCCCTGATTGCGGGGTGCACTACCCCACAGATGGAGAGTAACCCAAACAACCTGGACAAGGTGTAGGAGTTCGGGTCAAGTTACGTAGTAGAGAGATCAGTCGTCGCTCTCATCCTTGTTCGGGAAGATCATGCTGCAGACTTCTAGGTAGAGCTGCTCAGGGTAGGGAAGGAACGGCACGACCCGGAAAGCCTGGTCTTGACCAGCGGACTCGAGCACGAACTCGCCATAGCCGAGCATCCGGCCGTTGATCGAACGCCGGAAACTCATGTCCGTGACCTTGGCCAGCGGCATCATCGCGACTTTGCGATTGAGTAGGCCGGTCGTCAGCAGCATGCGCTGGTTCGTGATGACGAAGTAGTCCACCGACCAGGTGAGCACCTTCCACACGAACCACACGAGCAATGCGAGCCACACCCACCAGATCCACCTCATCATGGCCGGGCCGACGTTGCTGAGAACGCCCGCGACGACGAGGCCGCCCAGGACGAACGCGATCGGCGTCATCAGCACCGCGGGGTGCCGTCGCACGGTGATGACCTGCTGCTCGTGTGGCAGAAGGTAGCGATGGATGGACGCGGGGGCCGAGTCACCCGGTGTCACGAGCCTCATATGAGCGCGTCCACGAATTGGGAGAGGGAGTCCCCTGCCTGGAAGAGGCTGTGGGCCGCATTGTGAACGATCGCGGCGGAACCACCTGGGGACTTGAGCAAGTAAAAGATCACGAAGGCCGTGATCGCCCAAGGAAGGTACTTCTTCAAGGGAACCGTGCCTCCGGAAGCCTGACCCACTGACCCAACTCAAGTTGTACACCAAGCATCGAACTGCCTGCAAAGAGCTATGAGTTCGGGTCTGTGACAGGTGAGGTCTCAGTCGCCGCCGTTCCCTTCGGCGGCGGCGAGCGCCAGCACCTCCAGATGCTTGCGCGCGATCCGCTCGACGAGGTCGGGCGACGCTTCACCGATCACTTCTTCAGCGCTGTGACGCGCCGCCTCGACGCATCGGATGACCATCTCGGCGGGGTGGATTTCGTCAAATTCTTTCGCCAGCTCTTCGGCGACCGTTTCATATGTCCACGCCATAACTCGTCCCCGTGTCCCGTGGTCGGATCGATGATCACGATCCGTAGCGGAACATCTACCCAGGGTGTGTGGATCTTGAAACGCGGCCGGGAGCGGCTACACGACTCCGTAGAGACGGTCGCCCGCGTCGCCCAGCCCGGGAACGATGAAGCCGTTCTCGTTCAGCCGGGCGTCGATCGCCGCCGTGACCACGCGCACGGGCACCGGGACGCCCTCAAGGGTCTTCTCCATGTGCGCGATGCCCTCCGGCGCCGCGAGGAGGCAGATCGCCGTGACGTCGTCCGCGCCGCGGTCCATGAGGAGCTGGATCGCGGCGGCCAGGGTGCCGCCGGTGGCGAGCATCGGGTCGAGGACGTAGCACTGGCGCCCGGACAGGTCGTCGGGCAGGCGCGTCGCGTACGTGGTCGCCTTCAGCGTGCCCTCGTCGCGCACCATGCCGAGGAATCCGACCTCGGCGGTCGGCAGCAGCCGTGTCATCCCGTCGAGCATTCCCAGACCGGCTCGCAAGATCGGCACGACGAGCGGCTGCGGGCGCGTCAGGCGTACGCCCTCGGCCGGCCCGACGGGTGTGTTGACTGTCACATCGGAGACCCGGACATCACGGGTCGCCTCGTACGCCAGGAGGGTCACTAGTTCGTCCGCAAGGCGGCGGAATGTGGGGGAGTCGGTGGTCTCATCCCGCAAGGTGGTGAGCTTGTGAGCGACAAGTGGGTGGTCCGCGACAAGGGTTCTCATATTGGATCACGGTAGCCGAATGGATACCTGAGCATGGGGAACGTACGAGGCATGGACGATGGCATGAGTCCGGAGGAGGCACGGGATCGGCTCCGCCGCCGGTCGGTCTTCCTGCGAGAGCTGGCCGAGGCGCGTGAGTTGCGCAAGCGGGTGAGCCCGCGCAGATCACGCCAGGAGCGCATCCGCGCGACGCTGCGCATGCGCACCTTCCGAGCGAACTGACAGCACCCCGTTTTCGCCGTGCCGTGAGTGCCGCCGCCTCGCATCTGTCAGGATGCCCGAGCAGGACGCGCGCCGGGTGGGGTGAAGATGACAGATATGGACACGACGGATTTCGCCGTCGTGGTCTCTCGGGAAGATGACGCATGGGAAGTCGAGCAACTTCCCCTGGCGTTGACCCATGACCTCGCAGGGCTGATCCATGCCCTCCGTCAGCAGCCCAGCATGGCGGGCACGATCGGGCTGGCCTCGGTCGGCGACGACTTCTTCATCGCGCTCCGGGTTCTCGCCGAAGACGTCATGATCTTCCTCTCCGACGTCACGGCGTCCCTCGACTGGCCCATGGCGGGTCAGGTCGTCGAATACCTCGAGCTCGACATCCCCGAGGACGAAGACTTCGACCAGGTGCTGCCGGCCGGCGACATGTCCATCTTCGCCGACCTCGGCCTGGACGAGATGGAGCTCGGAGCGCTCTCCGGAGACCTCGATCTCTACCCGGACGAGATGCTCGCCAGCATCGCCGCACGTCTCGGATTCGGGCCCGCATTCGACCGCGCCATCGAATGATGGGCGTCGACAGGGAAGAATGGAACCGTGCCGTACTTCTCCGTTGCCTTCGCCCGCACTGAAACCGGGTGGATCGGAACCGAGGCCGACCTCAGCGAGGCGGCCAGCGTCGATGACATCACCGACATGATGCGTGAGACCGCCGTCGAGACGGCGGGCGAGACGGTCGTCCTCTTCCTCGAACAGGAGGACGAGTGGTTCGCCGTCGTCCGCCTGGACGACGCCGACGACCCGCGCGTCTTCCTCTCCGACCCGAGAGCGACCCTGACCAGCGAGCTGGCGGGCATGCTGTATGAGCGGCTCGGATCCCCCGACGACTCACCGACGGCCGATCCGGTCGGCGACTTCGCGCTCCTCTCCGACTTCGGCATCGACTCCGCCCGCCTCACCGCCCTCGGCGAGAGACACCTCCCCGGCGACGCGCTCGCGACCGTCGCGGAGCACGCCGGGTTCGCCGGAGAGTATGAGCGGCTCCGCTGAGGCGTACGTGATGAGAGAGCCGGCCATGGAGGACGCGATGCGGGTCGCGATCCAGGAGGCGCGGCGCGCGGCCCTGGACATCCCGGTCGGCGCGGTCGTCCTCGACCGATCGGGCCAGATCATCGGCACGGGACGCAACGAACGCGAGCGTACGGGCGATCCGACCGCGCACGCGGAGATCGTGGCGATACGCCAGGCCGCCGCCCGGGTCGGCGAGTGGCGCCTGACCGGCTGCTGCCTGGTCGTCACGCTGGAGCCGTGCACGATGTGCGCCGGCGCCGCCGTCCTCGCCCGGCTCGACCGCATCGTCTACGGGGCGTTCGACCCGAAGGCGGGCGCGGCCGGGTCACTCTGGGACGTCGTACGCGACCGGCGGCTCAACCACCGTCCGGAGGTCGTCGCGGGCGTGCTCGCCGAAGAGTGCGGGGCGCTGCTGACCGAATTCTTCGCCGCCCGGAGGGACTGAAGCGGTCCCGTTCTTCCGGTAGGCTCCCGTCTTGGTGGAGTCGCCTAGTGGCCGAGGGCGCACGCCTCGAAAGCGTGTGATGGGGCAACTCATCCGTGGGTTCAAATCCCACCTCCACCGCCGGGCAGGCCGCCGATCGATCAGGTCGGCGGCCTTTTTCATGCCGTCATTCTGTACCTACTAGTATGTACGGATGACCATGCGTGAGCGCCTGATCGAGAGCACGCGGGAGCTGCTCTGGGAGCGCGGCTACGTCGGCACCAGCCCGAAGGCGATCCAGCAGCGGGCCGAGGCCGGCCAAGGCAGCATGTACCACCACTTCACCGGCAAACCCGACCTCGCGCTGGAGGCCGTACGCCGCACCGCGGAGGAGATGCGGCGCACGGCCGCCGCCGAGTTCGCCGCTCCGGGAACGCCAATGGAGCGGATCACCGGCTACCTCCTGCGCGAGCGCGATGTGCTGCGCGGCTGCCCGATCGGGCGGCTGGCCCAGGACCCGGACATCGTCGCCAGGCCTGACCTGCGGGCGCCGCTGGAGGAGACGTTCGGGTGGCTGCGCGGCCGGCTCGCCGAGCTGGTCGCCGAAGGGCAGGCGGCCGGGGAGTTCGCCACGTCTCTGGACCCGGCCGCCACGGCTGCGACGGTGATCGCGGTGCTCCAGGGCGGATACGTCCTGGCCAGGGCCGCCGACTCCGCCGCACCGTTCGACCAGGCGATCCGGGGCGTCCTCGGCCTGCTCGCCACGTCCTGAGGGAGACCGCCGTGTACGCGATGCAGTACGAGATCACCCTGCCCGCCGACTACGACATGAAGATCATCCGTGAGCGCGTGGCGGCACGGGGCGCGATGCTGGACGGCTTCGGAGGCCTCGGCCTCAAGGCGTACCTCATCCGCGAACGCGGCGCCGGCTCGCCGGTCAACCAGTACGCGCCGTTCTACCTGTGGAACTCCGTCGACGGGATGAACCGCTTCCTGTGGGGCGGCGGATTCCAGGGCATCGTCGCCGACTTCGGACGCCCCGGTGTGCGCCACTGGACGGGCGTCGCCTTCGAGCACGGCCCGTCCCGCGAGGCGATTCCACGCGCCGCCACCCGCCGTACGGAGCCGATCCCCGCCGACCCGTCCGAGGCCGTCGAGAGCGCTCTGGGCGCCCTGAACGCGGACGCGCCCGGCGTGCACTCCACGGCTCTCGCCGTCGACCCGCACTCATGGGAGCTGGTGCACTTCACGCTGTGGGACCACCCCGCCCCGGTCGCCGCCGGCGACCGCTACGAGGTCCTGCACATGTCATCGCCGGAGCTGAGCGACCTGAAGACAGGGCGGCACTGGTGATCCGCGATGGCCGATCACTCTCCAGAGTGGTGCGATCACGTAAAGTAAGGGAAGGTTTGACGGTGAGGATGCCTTCGGTCCGATCCGATCTACCGTCGCGGAGGTCATGATCGCTTATCGGGGTCGTGGCGTGACGGTGGGGTGACCACGCGCGGGGAGGATCATGTTTGGTCCGCAAGGCTTCGTCCTGTTCGCCCTGCTGCTCGTGTGCTTCGCGGGGGCGCTGCTCTGGCTGGTCAAGGCAAGGCCGGTCGGGCTGAAGGTGGTCGCGGGGACGATGGCGTTCCCGCCCGCGATGCTGTTCGGCATCGCGCTGGTGAACAACTTCTACGGCTACTACGAGAGCTGGGACGACGCCTGGCGTGACCTGACCAACCAGGCGCCGGCCAGCGTCGCGGCAGTGCCCGACCTGGGCGATCGGCTCGACCGGGTGCTCGGCGAGGCGGTGCGCAAACGCCAGGCGCGCAAGAACGGCTTCGCGATGGAGACCACGCTGAGCGGGCCGCAGAGCCATATCAGCCGCCAGGGCGTGATCTACCTACCGCCGCAGTACTTCCAGCGGCCGTACGCCGAGCGGCGCTTCCCCGTCATCGAGCTGATCCACGGATCGCCGGGCACTCCGGGTGACTACGAGGGCCGGTTGAAGATCTCCGGCGTGCTGCGCGACCTGATCGCCGCGCATCGCGCGAAGCCGGTCGTGCTGGTCATCCCCGACGCCAACGGCGGGCTCGACCGTTCCACCCAGTGCCTCAACGCCGTCCGCGGAGAGCAGGACGAGACCTACCTCGCGGTCGACGTGCCCGACGCCGTCGCGGCACGGCTCCGTGTCGAGCGGCCGGGTGCGGCCTGGGGCATCGCGGGGTTCTCCGAGGGCGGCTACTGCGCGGCCAACCTCGCGCTGCGCCACCCCGACCGCTACGGCGTCGCGGCGTCGCTCAGCGGCTATTTCGAGCCGCTGCGTACCAACCGGACACCGCAGGTGGTCGACCCGTTCGGGGGCAGCAAGGAGCTGCGCGCGGCCAACTCCCCGCTGCAGGTTCTGGCCAAGGCGCTGCCGCTCGCGCGGCTGCCGAGGTTCTGGGTGATGTCGGGCAACGGTGCCCAGGTCGACATGGTCCAGGCGCAGGCCTTCGTGGACCTGATCAAGCAGTACGAACCGACCGCGCCGTTCATGGTCATCAAGGGTGGCCTGCACAACTACGCGGCCTGGCGCGCGGCGTTTCCCCGGATGCTCGAATGGGCGACACCGCTCGTGTAGGCGGCGGCTACTGCACGAGGTCGAGTTCGAGGACGCGCGCGTGCAGGACGGTCCGCTGTTGCAGCGCGGCCCGCAGGGCCCGGTGGACCCCGTCTTCGAGGTAGAGCTCGCCGCGCCACTGCACCACGTGCGGGAACAGGTCGCCGTAGAACGTGGAGTCCTCGGCGAGCAGCGAGTTGAGGTCGAGCCCGGCCTTGGTGGTGATCAACTGGTCGAGACGCACTTGGCGGGGCGGCACTTTGGCCCAATCCCTGGAGCTCAGCATGTGCTCCGGGTACGGGCGCCCATCGCCCACCGCCTTGAAGATCACGCCATGCAGTTTAGGTGGCGATACCGGTGATCACGCCAGCCGTTGTGCGGTCGATCTACGTTGGATCGTTCATGAAATGGGTGCTCTCGCCAGAAGAAGGGCATTCCGATTAGCGGTCGTGATCGGCCGATCCGGAGGGCCGAAAGAGGCCCGCCCGAGCCTCCTCGTCGGTGAGGAAACACGGACGGGCGCCGGGTTTTCGGTCAGCGGCGTCTGGAGCGGCTCCAGTTACGCCCGCGGCCGCACACCCAGCGAATAACGGACAGGGCGCAGCGGACCCTCCATGCTCACGGAGCCGTTCCGCCGCCTTACGCAGCGACACCTTTTACGGCTTCGCGGTGAAACGGGCGGCCGATTCGCCCCGCAGCCGGCCGGGCGGCAGCCTCCGGCCGCACAGCACCATTCCGAGATCCTGGGCCGCCCCGGTGAGCGGCGTACCCATCCCGAAGCCCCAGTCGAGGTCGTCGGCCCGCAGTTCGACACCGGTCAGGTCGACGCCGAAGTACCGCATGCCACGCTCGCTCGCCAGGCCGTCGATGACCGGCCGCAGCCGCTCCTCCGGGACCCGCCGGTCGAGTCCGAGCGCGACCGTGATGTCCAGGCCGTGGACGACGTCGTGAGTCAGCGCGCCCTCGTACCCGCCGCGCGGCGGTTTCCACGGGTGGTCCGCGTTGTCCCTGAGCGTCGTGGCGAGCTCGTCCGCCGTCAGCGACGCCGCGTCGCGCCGTGCGCACCGGTCCGACATCCGGTTGAAGGCACCTCCCGACTTGAGCAGCTCGAACACGAACCGCGGTGCGGAATACCGGTACACCGTGGTGATGTGCGCGACGACCTCGCGTACCCGCCAGCCCGCGCACAGCGACGGCGCGTCCCATTCCTCCGCCGTCAGGCCGGCCAGCAGCGCCGCCAGCTCGCGGCGTTCGGCCGCGATCTCATCCCTGATCCCCATCGGGTTCCCCTTTCCGTCGTTCGCCCTACCGACGAACGGGCCGGGGCCCGGCGGACACCCTCAGGAGATCTCGTCGAGGCGCCGTTCGAGGAAGCGGCGTTCCGCGCCGGTCGCCGCGAGCTCCAGGGCCGCCCGGTAGGCGTCCGCCGCCTCCGTGGAGCGGCCGAGGCGGCGGAGCAGGTCGGCGCGCGTCGCCGGCAGCAGGTGGTAGCCGGCCAGGCCGCCCTGCCGCTCCAGCGCCTCCACCAGCCGCAGGCCCGCGGCCGGGCCGTCGGCCATGCCCACCGCGACCGCGCGGTTCAGCTCCACCACGGGCGACGGCACCAGGCGTACGAGCCGGCCGTAGAGGGTCGCGATCTGCGGCCAGTCGGTGTCGGCGGCCGTACGGGCGGTGGCGTGGCAGGCGGCGATCGCGGCCTGCACCTGGTACGGGCCGTGGTGGCCGCGCCGCAGGGCGCCGTCGAGCAGCGCCGTGCCCTCGGCGATCTGTCCGGCGTCCCACCGGCTCCGGTCCTGATCTTCGAGAAGGACCAGGTCACCGGCGTCGTCGAGGCGTGTGTCACTGCGTGCGTCGTGCAGCAGCATGAGCGCGAGCAGACCCACCGCCTCGGGTTCGTCCGGCATCAGCCGCGTGAGGACCCGCGCCAGCCGAATCGCCTCGCCGCTGAGGCTCCGCCGGACCAGGTCGGCGCCGGCCGACGCGGAGTACCCCTCGTTGAACAGCAGGTACAGCACGGCCAGTACGGACGGTGTGCGCTCCGGCAGCAGGTGCGCGGGCGGCACCCGGTACGGGATCCCGGCATGCCGGATCTTCTGCTTGGCCCGTACGAGCCGCTTGGACATGGCCGGCTCGCCGACGAGGAACGCCCGCGCGATCTCGGCGGTCGTCAGCCCGGCCAGGGTGCGCAGGGTCAGGGCGACACGTGACTCCAGCGCCAGCGCCGGGTGGCAGCAGGTGAACATCAGCCGCAGGCGCTCGTCGGGCACGTCGTGGATCTCGTCGGTGTCATGGGTCATGGCGGCGACCTCCCGCAGTTTGGCCGCGCCGACCGCCTCGCGGCGCATCCGGTCGACGGCGCGGTTGCGCGCGGTCGTGGTCAGCCACGCGCCGGGCCGGCGCGGGACGCCGTCGCGTGGCCAGTGCCGCAACGCCAGCGTGAAGGCGTCCTGCGCGCACTCTTCTGAGAGGTCCCAGTCGCCGGTGATCCGGATCAGGGTGGCGACGACCTGCCCCCACTCGTCGCGGAACGCCTGGGCGACCGACTCCTCGACGGTCACGGCTGCCAGAGCGGCCGGATCTCGATCGTCCCGTAGCCCGCGGCCGGATGCTTCGACGCGATCTCGATCGCCTCGTCCAGGTCGGCGCACTCGATCAGGACGAACCCGCCGATCTGCTCCTTCGTCTCGGCGAACGGACCGTCGGACAGCAGCACCTCGTCGTCACGGACCCGTACGGTCGTCGCGTCGTTCGGCGGGCGCAGCCCCGCGCCTCCGCGCAGCACCCCGCGCTCGGCCATCTCCTCGCTCCAGCCGCCGCAGCCGTCATCGGCATGGGCCGCCGCGGACTCGTCTCCACAGATCAGCAGCGCGTAGTTCATCGTCTCTCCTCGTTGTGCCGGTCACCCATACGACGAACGGGAACCGTCCGAACAGACATCCCCGAGCGGAAGGGCGAGCATCCGCAGGCCGGCGACCGGCTCGAACCCGGCCGAGGCGTACAGCGCGAGCGCCGCCGCGTTCCCCTCTTCGGTCTGGAGCGACAGCCGCTGCGCGCCGTCGCGCCTCGCCGCCTCGGCGACATGGCGGACGAGCGCCTGTCCGACCCGACGCCGACGCTGCTCCCGCGCGACGTACAGGTCCCGTACCAGCCAGAACGCGCGCAGGGTCAAGGAGGCGGGCACGACGGCCGCCGTGACGAACCCGGCGCCGTGTCCGTCGGCCAGCGCGACCGCGATCCGCAGGCGTCGTTCGGTGAGCTGCTCGCTCAGCCATCCGCGCGTGGCGGCGACCGGCCCCGCGTGGCCGTAGTGCGCCCGGTAGGCGTGGAACAGCCCGGTCACCTCGTCGGCGTCCGCCACCGGACGCACCGTCACCGTCATGCGCCCAGTCTCGTACGGGTCAGCTCTCGCAGCCCTGGATGACGCTCAGCGGTGAGCAGTCGGTCGGGGTGTTGCCGCGCACGACCGCGTCTCTCGACGTGACGGTGCCGGGCGGGCCGACGGTGAAGACGCCGCCGCCGGGGAAGCCGTTGACGGCGCCGTTCACGTTGAACGCGACCAGCGTGCGGTCGAGAGAGAGGACGCCGAGGTTCAGGAAGCCGCCTCCGGCGAACCCGGCGATGTTGTGGTCGACGGTGGTCCGTATGACGGTCGAGGTGGCGCCCAGGGCCGTGATGACGCCGCCGCCCCCGCCGGCCGGCGCGCTGTTGGCCGTGACGCGGCTGTTGACGAGGGTCAGGCGTCCGGAGTTGGCGATGCCTCCTCCGCCGCTGGCCATGTTGGCGGTGATGAGGCTGTGGGAGATCTCCGCGCGGGAGCCCGCGGTCGTGTTGGAAAAGCCGCCGCCGTCGGCGATCGTCGCGTTGTTACCGGTCAGCGTGATGTGGTCGAGGAAGACCGTGCCAGCGTTGTTGATACCGCCACCGGAGGTCGCGTCGCCGTTCTGCACCGAGATCCCGCGTGCGTGCAGGGTGGCACCGGCGGCGACGTCGATGACGCCGAAGGCGGCCGTCGCGGCAGGGTCGCGCCGGATCGCCGTCGACGGCCCTCCGATGAGGGTGACGTCCCCGGTGATCTGCGGGAGGGCCGCGATCTTCCCCGAAGGCGTGGTAAAGCCGTACGTGCACCGCGGGGAGAGACGGATCGTGGCGGCGCCCTGCTCGTTCGCCTCGGTGACCGCCGAGCGGAGTGCGCCTGCCGTGCACCCCACCCTGGGCGTGTGGGCGTACGCGGCGGTCGGCATCGCCACCAGCGCCGCCGCGGCCAGTACGACTGGTCTCATATCGGCAGCAGAACACCCGCGGACCCGGCGCGTACGCCGACGCTCGACCCTTTCCGATTCCGTGGGCGAAACCTAAGGAGCCTGCGGGCCCCGGTAGGGCAGGGTCTGGCTGTAGACGATGTTCGTGACGGTGCTGCCGAACTGCGCCAGGTCGTTCACGACCTGCTCCAGGTGCCCCATGGACGTCGCGGCCACTTTCAGTGCGTAACAGTCGTCGCCCGTCGTCCGCAGGCACTCCAGGATCTCCAGGCGTTCCCCGAGCAGGCGGTGCAGCGGCTCGTGCCGGCTGCCGGGGTACTTCAGGCGGACGACCGCGAGCACGACGAAGCCGACCTTCTCCAGGTCGATGTCGGCCCGGTAGCCGGTGATGACACCCGCCGCCTCCAGCCGCTTGACCCGCTCGGTGGCCGCGGAGGCGCTGAGGCTCACCCGGCGTCCCAGCTCGGTGAGGGGGATGCGGCCGTCGCGCTGGACCTCGGCCAGGATCGCCCAGTCGGTAGCGTCAATAATCTCGGCCATTCGCCAAATATACCGGGATATCCACGGCGTACGGCAGCATGCGCCGTGAAGAATCTCTTCCGGGCCGGGAATCGCATGGCTAGCCTTGAACCGTGCAAATAGGCGTCAACGTCCCGAATTTCGGACCCGGCACCGACCCCGGCGTGCTGCGCGCCTGGGCGCGGACGGCCGAAGGGCTCGGCTACGACCTGCTCATGGTCTCCGACCACATCGCGATCACGCCCGACGTCGCCGAGCAGTACCCGGCCCCGTTCTATGAGCCCTTCACCACGCTCTCGTGGCTGGCCGGCGTCACCGAGCGGATCCGCCTCGGCACGACGGTGCTCATCGTCCCGTACCGGCACCCGCTGCTCACCGCCCGGATGGCCGCCAACCTCGACCGGCTCAGCGGCGGGCGCCTCGTCCTCGGCGTCGGTGTCGGGTGGGCGCGCCAGGAGTTCGAGGCGCTCGGCGTGCCGTTCCACCGGCGCGGCCGGCTGACCGACGAATACCTGGACACCGTACGTACGGCCTGGGCCGACGAGGCGGACTACGGCGGCGGGCGGATCCCGATCTGGGTGGGCGGCAACAGCGACGCCGCCCTGCGCCGGGCCGTACGCGTCGGCGACGCATGGCATCCGCTGCGGTTCACCCTGCCGTGGCTGCGCGAGACGCTTCCGGACGACCTGCCCGCCCTGGCGCCGCGCATCGCCCTGCGTCTCACCGAGACGCCCGTCACCGGCCACGAACGCCTCGCGGGCGAAGGCACGATCGACCAGGTCGCGGACGACCTCGAACAACTCCGTCTCCTCGGCGCCGAGACCGTCGTCCTCGACCCTCTCAACGCCGACCCGCGGCACCCGGAGACGGCCTTTCTCGCGCTGGCGACCGTCGCCGCCCGCGTACGGAACATCGGAACGGAGCGACCATGACCGACGAACTCCTCCGCAGGGCGATCGAACTCGCCGCCTCGGCACGCCGAGACGGCGACCCGCCGTTCGGATCACTCCTGGTGGGCCCGGACGGCACGGTGCTGGCCGAGGAGCGCAACACGACCGTCACCGAACGCGACATCACGCTCCACCCCGAGCTGAAGCTGGCCCGCTGGGCGGCACGCGAACTGGACCCCGAGACCGCGGCCGGCACCACGATGTACACGAGCTGCCAGCCCTGCGGCATGTGCACGGGCGCCATCGAACGCTCCGGCCTCGGCCGCGTCGTGTTCGCGCTCTCCACCGAACAGCTGGGCGGCCTCAAGACGATCGCCACGTCCAAAGCCGTACCCGTCGAGGGGCCCGCGCTGTACGACGAGGCACGCGTCCCGGTCGAGGGCTACTACGCCTGAGGCGTCCTACCCTGGGCGGTATGCCGGACGTAGCGACGTTGAGCATCGGGCAGGTCGCCGAGCGAACAGGGCTGAGCGTGCACGCGCTGCGCTTCTACGAGCGCGAGGGCCTGTTCGCCGATCCCGTACGCCGCGGGCCGGGCGGGCGGCGCGTCTACACCGAGGAGGACATCGACTGGCTCACGGTCTGTGTGGTCCTTCGCGGCTCCGGCATGCCGCTGCCCGTCATCCGCCGGTACACCGAGCTCGTCCGGCAGGGCCCCGGCAACGAGGAAGAACGCCTCACGCTCATGCGCACGCACAAGGAGCAGGTCCTCGCCCAGATGGGCCGGCTCAACGAGTGCCTCGACCTGATCAACTACAAGGTCGCCGTGTACGAGGACCACCTCACGGCGAAGTAGCTCACCCCACAGCTCGTTGCCGTAACTGCGCCACCAACGGCCCTCGGCGTCGTGGCACTCGTACTGGAAACGCACGGCGATGCGGTCGTCCTCGAAAGCGGACCCAGGCTCGCGCGACGCGACCATGCGATGGTGTCGGACATTCTGCGACGGCTCGAAGAACTGCCGGCCGACGACGCGGATCGGTCAGGCCCAGGTATCAAAGCCGATTCGGCGGAGGCGTACGGGGTCGGCGAGTACGTCGATGGCGGTGATCTTTCCGTTCGTGACGGTGAAGCCCATGACCGAGATGGGGCGTCCGCGCGGTGCGACGACGACGCCGGCGGCTCCGTTGACGAGGGCCGGCCATACGTACGGGGAGAGCCGCCCGAACGAGAGCGCCTGGCCGGCCACCGCCGGCCCGCCTCGGAGGACGACCGAGGCCGCCGCCCGTTCGACGCCGCCGTCCGAGCGCAGCACGACATCCGGGTCGAGCACCGAGACCAGCGCGTCGAAGTCGCCGTCGCGGGAGGCGGCGAAGAACGCGTCGACCACCTCTCGCTGGCGGGAGAGGTCGGCGTCCGGCGCGGGGACGGCCGACCGTACCCGGCGGCGTGCGCGGCTGGCCGACTGGCGTGCCGCGGTCGAGGAAGACCCCACGATGGGAGCGATCTCGTCGAAGGGCACGGCGAACATGTCGTGCAGCACGAACGCCAGCCGTTCGGCGGGAGCCAGCGTGTCGAGCACCACGAGCAGCGCGAGCCCGACCGAGTCGGCCAGCAGCGCCTCGTGTTCGGGGTCGACCCCGTCTGCCGGGCTCACGACCGGGTCGGGCACGTGCACGCTCAGCGGCTGTTCGCGTTCGCGGGAGCGCAGCATGTTCAGGCACACCCGGGCGACCACAGTGGTCAGCCACCCGCCCAGGTTCTCGATGCCGCCGGTCTCGGAGCGGCTCAGTCGCAGCCAGGCGTCCTGGACGGCGTCGTCGGCCTCACTGAGCGAGCCGAGCGTACGGTAGGCCACCGCTCGCAGGCGGGCACGGTGCTCCTCGAAACGCTTCGCCAGCGAGTCGTTTTCGTCCATCGGTCACATTCTCCCGTCGCCACGTGTCAATGGAGCAGACGGGGAGAGGCCCGGTCGATGTGACGTGGAGGACTTGCCATGAAAAGCCCTGTTCTGGTGACCGGTGGCACGGGAACGCTCGGACGCCTCGTCGTCGCGCGGCTGCGGGACGCCGGCCGTGACGTACGGGTGCTCAGCCGGAGCCACCACAAGAGCACCGAGGGCGTGCGGTTCATCACCGGTGACCTGGCCACCGGTGAGGGCATCGAACCCGCGGTTGAGGGAGCCGACATCATCGTGCACTGCGCGGGAAGCTCCAAGGGCGACGAGGACAAGGCCCGTACGCTGGTGCGAGCTGCGTCACGCGCCTCCCACCTGGTGAACATCTCCGTCGTCGGCGCCGACCGCCTCCCGATCGTCAGCCGCGCCGACCGCGTGATGTTCGGCTACTTCGCGTCCAAGCTGGCCGCGGAGCGGATCGTGGCCGAGTCCGGCGTGCCGTGGACGACGCTGCGTGCGGCCCAGTTCCACGACTTCGTCATGACGCTGGCACAGCAGATGGCGAAGCTTCCGGTCGTGCCCGCTCCGGCCGGCTGGCGATTCCAGCCGGTCGACGCCGCCGAGGTCGCGGACCGGCTCGTCGAACTCGCACTCGGCGAGCCCGCCGGACTGGTCCCGGACATGGGCGGGCCGCGAGAGTACGCCCTGGCCGACATGCTCCGGGGCTACCTGCGGGCCACCGGCCGGCGCCGGCCGATCGTGCCGGTACGGCTGCCGGGCAAGGCCGCGCGGGCGTACCGGGAGGGTGCCAACCTGGCACCCGAGCACGCGGTGGGCCGGGTTACCTGGGAGGACTTCCTGGCCATGCGCCTGGCGTCATAATCGAATGTTTGTTCGATCATCCATCTGTCATGACCACGCTCCGGGCAAGTATCGGTCGTCGGCACGGAGATCCCGGAGGTACGGATGGGCAAGGATCGCGTTCCCGGACGCTGGTGGTGGTTCCGGATCATCCTGGCGGTCGTCCTGATGATCTGGCGCACCGTCCTGTGGTTCCACCATTCGTGACGGTGGTGATCGCTAGTGTTCCGGTATGTCCGGTCTGCCGTTCGACGCCGATGTTCCGGGCCTGCGCTTCATCGCGGACTGGCTCACCCCTGATGCCTGTGAGTCCCTGCTCGCGTCCATCGACGCGGCGGAGTGGTCGAGCGAACTGCGGCGGCGAGTGCAGCACTACGGACACCGCTACGACTACGGCCGCCGCAGCGTGACCCCGGACGCGTCGGCCGACGCTCCGCCGATCCCCGCGTGGGCGCGAGAGTCGGCCGAGCGCCTGGTCCGCGAGGGAATCATGGCCGAAGAGGTCGACCAGGCGATCATCAACGAATACGAGCCGGGTCAGGGCGTCAGCGCGCACGTCGACTGCGTGCCCTGCTTCGGCCCGGTCGTCGCCGCGATCTCCCTGGGGTCGGAGTGCGACATGGACTTCACCCACCCCGAAGACGGCACCAAGGTCACCGTACGGCTCACGCCGGGCAGCCTGTGCGTCATGACCGGCCCCGCCCGATACACCTGGCGCCACAGCATCGCCGCCCGAAAGAGCGACCCCGGCCCGTCAGGCCGCATCCCCCGCGGACGCCGGGTGTCGGTCACCTACCGCACCGTCCTCACGCCCTAGGTCCACCAGCTGCGCAACCTCCAGGCCCCGTCACCACTCATCACGATCTCCCCGATGGCCGGGGCGCCGTGGAGCGTGGCCGCCACCCGGTAGACCTGCGCCTCCGGCCAGCCGAACAACACCCGGACGGGATACCGGCTCCCCCTCCAGGTGATCGCGGTCGGCCGACCGGCGGACGTCATCTCGGCTGTGATCGGCTCATCGAGCAGTGCGGGCATGCAGCGCACCATAGTCGAATAAGTGTTCGATCATGGTGAGTGACACGGGCGATCTCCGCCGGCTCCCTCGTCATGTTGCTTGCCGAACCGGCTACAAGCGGCCGGCGCACCGCGCCGTCGCTACATGCGCGCGGCCAGAACCGTTATCACCAAGCCTCGCTACAGTTCCAGTGGCCCGGCTTGAACCACCAGCCGTAGTAAGCGCTCCACTTCCAGTGACCTGGCATCCAGTAACAGTCAGGTTGGAATCCGGCGCTGTTCGTTGGATTACCAGAAACGGTGGAGACGCCCCGGTCGTTAGCCGAGGCGAATGCCCCAATCGGGTTTGCCGCAGAGGCGGCCGATGCGATTGCCAGGCCAAGCAGGGCAGTTGCTATACGCGTTCGTATCCTCATGAAGTTACCTCCTCGGGCCCAGAACTCCGCTCTAGCAGATTTCTTTGCCGAAATGAGGTTCTTACTTGATTGGCGCTGTTCTAACTCGCCGTGACATATACGTGATTTCCAGTTGCAATCCGGATAAACGGCTATGCAACAAGATTTGACCTCCTGAACCAGCGAGGATTCGGGCGGAACCGCCGCGGGACCTAACGCCCGCGCAGGGCGCATGATGATCGCCGCCTCGGCGCGGGCGTACGTGCACAGTCTGATCGAGTGGCTGGGCGCCGGCCCTGGCCTTGGTGGCCGGCGCGCGTGACGTGCGACTGAGGCCAGGAAGCACGAGAGGGCGTACGCCCACGGGCGCCGCCCTCACGTTGTGCCTGTTCGGCTGGCGGAGGATAGGAGATTCGAACTCCTGAGGGGTTGCCCCCAACACGCTTTCCAAGCGTGCGCCCTAGGCCACTAGGCGAATCCTCCGCGAGAGAGCCTACCGGGTTTGCGGCAGTGGCCGTACATCGATAACGGCCTCGATTGGGATGGGGCCGTAGATGTGAGGGAACACGGTGTCGCCGACCTGCTCGAACCGTACGTCGAGGCCCTCCGGGTTCACGGTCAGAAGTAGCAGGTCGTCCAAGTCGGCGTAGAAGGCGCGTTGCACCGAGCGCACCTGCTCCTCGTCGCGGGACGCATGGATGAAGCCGACGTCGGTGAGGGTCTGGCCTCGGGTGGAGATCTCGTACGGGCCGCCCTTGGCCTGGGCGGCCTCCCAGTCGGGACGCTCGGCGATGTGGAAGATCGTCATTCGTGTGGCTCCAGAGGTCGCTGAAACGAACGTGAGCGTACGGGCAGAACCGGGTGGTCGGATGCCATAGACTTCACGGCAGACCCCTCGCATGGCGTCATCTTGTGAACCTCCCCAGGGCCGGAAGGCAGCAAGGATAAGCAGGCTCTGGCGGGTGTGCGAGGGGTCCTTTTTGCTTCTGAGGAGGACGGGCCCTAATGAGTCTGGCTCTGTACCGAAAGTACCGGCCAGCGACGTTCGCCGAGCTCAAGGGGCAGGAGCACGTCGCCGAGCCTTTGCAGCAAGCGCTGCGAAACGGTCGTATCAACCATGCGTACCTGTTCAGCGGGCCGCGTGGATGCGGGAAGACCTCTAGCGCCCGAATCCTGGCCCGTTCGCTCAACTGCGAAGAAGGTCCGACTCCCGACCCGTGCGGAAAATGTGAGTCCTGTATCGCCCTCGGGCCGACCGGCGCCGGGCACATCGACGTCATCGAGATCGACGCCGCGTCGCACGGTGGCGTCGACGACGCGCGCGACCTCCGCGAGCGCGCCTTCTTCGCCCCGGTGGCCGCGCGCTTCAAGATCTACATCATCGACGAAGCCCACATGGTCACCCGTGAGGGCTTCAACGCGCTGCTGAAGCTCGTCGAAGAGCCGCCGGCGCACCTGAAGTTCATCTTCGCGACGACCGAGCCGGAGAAGGTCATCGGGACGATCCGGTCCCGTACACACCACTATCCGTTCCGCCTCATCCCGCCGGGCACCCTGCGCGAGCTGCTCGAGGAGATCCTCCAGAAGGAGGACGTTTCGTACGAGGCGGCCGCGATTCCCCTGGTCGTACGCGCCGGCGCGGGCTCCGCGCGTGACTCCGAGTCGATTCTCGACCAGCTCCTCGCCGGCTCCGGCGAGGAGGGCATCACGTACGCACGCGCGGTCTCGCTGCTCGGCTACACCGACGCGACGCTCCTCGACGAGGTCGTCGACGCGGTCGCCGCGCGTGACGGCGGCGCGGTGTTCGCCGCGATCGACCGGGTGATGGAGGGGGGTCAGGATCCCCGAAGGTTCGCCGCCGACCTGCTCGAACGCTTCCGCGACCTGGTGATCCTGTCGAACGTCCCCGACGCGGGCACGACCGGGTTGCTCGATGTGCCGTCGGACGAGCTGGAGCGCATGCAGGCCCAGACCTCGCGCATGGGCCCGGCCGACCTGACCCGCGCCGCCGACCTCCTGCACACCGGCCTGACCGAGATGCGCGGCGCGACCGCGCCACGGCTGCTCCTCGAACTCATCTGCGCCAGGATCCTGCTGCCCGGCACGTACGACGACGAGTCTTCCCTGCTGGCCCGCATGGACCGTCTCGAACGCCGCTTCGCCATCGGCGACGGCACACCGTCCGAGGCCCCGCCCCCGATCCGCCGCCCAGAGCCCCCGGCCACGGCAGCGGCACCCGCGCGCACCCCCCCACCCCGCCAGGAGTCCCCGCCCGCCCAGGGGGCCGACCCCACTTCCATTGTCCAATCCCCGCCCAGACGCCAGGAAGACGAACGGCGTTCTGTGGATAACTCCGCATCGGTGTCGACGCAGGGGCAGCGGGCGCAGCCTCAGGAGGCTTCGGCGGACTACGCCTCAGGGGATGATGACTGGCCTGTGCCGGTACGGCCGGCCGGGACGCCGTCGCAGGGTGCTTCGGGAGGCTCGTCGCGGCAGGGTTCGCAGCAGAACGGCTCGGGCCAGCGTGGCTCCTCCGCGGCGGGTTCACCGTCCGGCGGTTCCGCGCCGGACGGCTCGCACGACGGATCGCACCACCGGGCACCGCAGCAGGATTCGACACAGCACTCCTCAGGACAGCACGGCTCCGCACAGCAAGGCGGCCCCACGCAGCACGGTTCAGGACACCAGGGCTCAGGGCAGCACGCGTCCGGGGCGGACGGTTCCTCGGCGCCTTCCTCCGCCAAATCCGGCACCGTCGACGCCGCAGCGATCCGTGGCATGTGGGTAGACATCCTCGAAGCCGTCAAGCAACGCAGCAAGGTCGCCTGGATCGTCCTCATGGAAGGCGTCCAGGTCGCCTCGATCGACGGCTCTGTTCTCACGCTCGCCTTCGCCAACGAGGGCAAGCGGCGCGGGTTTACCACCGGCGGCAAGGACGTCGTACTGCGTGAGGCGCTGAAGGACATCCTCGGCGTCGACTGGCGTATCGACGCGATTCTCGACAACGGCTCCGGTCAGGGGTCGCGTCCGCAGCCGCCGCCGCCCGACCTCGGTGGCGGCTGGGGCGCTCCCAAGCCTCCCGAGCCGCGGCGCGAGAACCCGACCCGAGACCAGAGCAGGCCCGCGCCCGAGCAGGCTCCCCCGCCCCCGGAACCCATCGACGAAGCCGACGAGGTCGACCCCGAAGGCGACGCCGACGCGGGCAACGAGAGTGTGCTCACCGGTATGGCCCTGATCGAGCGGGTGCTCGGCGGCAAGGTCATCCAGGAGATAGACAACGCTTGACCTGCGCGATAAACCGCAGGCCCCGTCCACAGGCCACCATGAGGCCGAGCCGCGTCGAGATCCGGATCGGTATCCGGAGCGGCCTCGCTTAAGCGAGATGCGAGGAAAGCCCGATCACGGGCACGCGCGTACCGCTTCTGGGGCGAACCCCGTAGTCTCGTGCCAACGGACGATCGAATGAGGAGAGCACCGTGGAACCCGGTGGCCAGCCAAATATTCAGCAGATGCTGCAGCAGGCCCAGCGTATGCAGGAACAATTCGTTTCCCTGCAGCGCGAACTCGCCGAGACCGAGGTCGACGGGACCTCGGGAGGCGGCTTGGTGACCGCGACGGTCAACGGTCAGTGTGAGCTGATCAAACTCGTCATCGACCCGGCGGCGATCGATGCCGATGACCCGGCCGACTCGGCCGAGACCATCGCGGATCTGGTGGTCGCGGCCATCCACAACGCGGGTGAAGAGGCCCAGAAGATCCAGGAGACCAAGATGGGTCCGCTGACCGAGGGCCTGGGCGGCCTGGGCGGCGGTATGCCGGGCGGTCTCGGCCTCCCCGGCATGTGACCGGCCGGCACGAGTAGAAGGGAGGGGCCGTGTACGAAGGGGTCGTTCAGAACCTCATCGACGAGCTGGGCAGGCTGCCCGGTGTCGGGCCGAAGAGCGCGCAGCGGATCGCCTTCCATCTGCTTGCCGCGGATCCCGCCGACGTCACGAGGCTGACCGAGGCGCTGCAGGAAGTGAAGGACAAGGTCCGCTTCTGCAAAGTCTGCGGAAATGTCGCAGAGGCCGAGGAATGCCGTATCTGCCGCGACCTACGCCGGGACTTGCACGTGATCTGCGTGGTCGAGGAGCCGAAGGACGTCGTCGCGATCGAGAAGACACGGGAGTTCCGCGGCCGGTATCACGTGCTCGGTGGCGCGATCAGCCCCATCGAAGGCGTCGGCCCCGACGACCTGCGGATCCGTGAGCTGATGAAGCGGCTCGCCGATGGTGAGGTCAACGAGCTCATCCTGGCCACCGACCCCAACCTGGAGGGTGAAGCGACCGCGACCTATCTTGCCCGACTTGTGAAACCGATGGGCCTCACCGTCACTCGGCTCGCCAGTGGCCTGCCGGTGGGAGGCGACCTGGAATACGCCGACGAGGTCACCCTCGGTCGCGCTTTCGAAGGACGGAGGCTGCTCGATGTCTGAGAACAGCTGGACCACGCTCGCCGACCGTGTCGCGAAGCATGTGGAGAACTACCTGACCGGCCTGGAGGCCGTCGCGCGAGGCGACGCCGGCCAGCACACGGTGCCGTTGCTGCTGCTGGAGGTCTCGCAGATCGCGCTCGCGGGCGCGCAGCTGGGCGCCAGCACCGACGTGATCCTCCCGGACAACTGGGAGCCCGACGTCGGCGAGGACCCCGACCTGGACGCCGTACGCCAGGGGCTCGCGGAGCGTCTCACCGAGGTGGACGACTACGCCGAGGTGTTCGACCCGTACAAGGACGACGAGACGACGGCGTACCGGCTGTCCGACGACCTTGTCGACGTGGCGAGTGACCTCGTGCACGGCCGTCGTCACTACGAGGCCGACCGCAAGCTGGAGGCCCTGTGGTGGTGGCAGTACAGCTACTTCAACCACTGGGGCAATCACGCGGGCGCCGCGTTGCGTGCTCTGTACGCCGTGTCGGCGAGTGCCCGGCTCGACGTGATGGAAGAGCCGGTGGCCGGATAGCGATAAACAGGCAAGTTTCCGGCAGATTGCGATGATTGCCACAAATCTCGCATAGCGGGATAAGGCTTCGCGTGTCGTAGCCCTGACCTCGATAGACTCTGGTACGCCCTGAACTCGAACCGAGGAGTGCTCACGCGTGGCTCTTGTCGTGCAGAAGTACGGTGGCTCCTCCGTCGCAGACGCGAATAGCATCAAGCGCGTCGCCCAGCGCATCGTCTCCACGAAGCGCGCCGGCCACGACGTGGCAGTCGTGGTGTCGGCCATGGGCGACACGACGGACGAGCTGATCGATCTGGCCAACCAGGTCAGTCCACTGCCGCCGGCACGTGAGCTGGACATGCTGCTCACGTCCGGCGAGCGCATCTCGATGGCGTTGCTCGCCATGGCCATCGCCAACCTGGGGCACGAAGCGCGGTCGTTCACCGGTTCCCAGGCCGGTGTCATCACGGACGGCAGCCACGGTAAGGCGCGCATCATCGATGTGACGCCCGGCCGTATCCGGGGCGCCCTCGACGAAGGCCTGATCGCGATCGTGGCCGGCTTCCAAGGTGTTTCCCAGGACTCCAAGGACATCACCACGCTCGGCCGCGGCGGCTCGGACACCACGGCCGTCGCGCTGGCGGCCGCGCTCGGCGCCGACGTATGCGAGATCTACACCGACGTCGACGGCATCTTCACCGCCGACCCGCGGATCGTCCCGGTGGCCCGCCGCATCCCGTTCATCTCTTACGAGGAGATGATGGAGATGGCGGCGTGTGGCGCGAAGATCCTGCACTTGCGCTGCGTGGAGTACGCCCGGCGCTACGGCATGCCGATCCATGTGCGGAGCTCGTTCAGCCAGAAGACCGGCACGTGGGTCAAGGACAGCATTGAGGGAAGTGCGATGGAACAAGCGATCATCTCCGGCGTCGCACACGACCGGAGCGAGGCCAAGATCACGGTCGTCGGTGTGCCGGACAAGGTCGGCGAGGCGGCGTCGATCTTCTCGATGCTCGCCGAGGCCGAGATCAACATCGACATGATCGTGCAGAACGTCTCGGCCGCCGCGACGAACCGTACGGACATCTCCTTCACCCTGCCCCGTACGGACGGGCAGACCGCGATCAAGTCCCTGAACAAGATCAAGGAGCGCATCGGCTTCGACTCGCTGCGCTACGACGACCAGATCGGCAAGATCTCGCTGATCGGCGCCGGCATGCGCTCGCACCCCGGTGTGACGGCCAAGTTCTTCGGGTCCATCGCCGACGCCGGAGTCAACATCGAGATGATCTCCACCTCGGAGATCCGCATCTCGGTCGTCGTCGACCAGGACGACGTCGACGCCGCGGTGACCGCGGCGCACCGCGCCTTCGACCTCGACACCGACCAGGTCGAGGCCGTCGTGTACGGCGGAAGTGGCCGATGAGCAAGCCGACCCTCGCCCTCGTCGGCGCGACCGGCGCCGTCGGCACCGTGATGCGCGACATCGTCTCGACCCGCGAGGACGTCTACGGAGAGATCCGGCTCGTCGCGTCGGCCCGCTCGGCCGGAAAGAGGCTGCCCGTACGCGGTGAGGATCTCGTCGTCCAGGAGCTGACCCCCGAGGTCTTCGACGGCGTCGACATCGCCATGTTCGACGTGCCGGACGAGGTCTCCAAGGTCTGGGTGCCGGTCGCCGCCGAGCGCGGAGCGGTCGTCGTCGACAAGTCCGGCGCGTTCCGGATGGAGCCCGACGTGCCGCTCGTCGTGCCCGAGGTCAACCCGGAGGCCGTACGGAACCGGCCGCGCGGGATCATCTCCACGCCCAACTGCACGACGCTGTCGATGATGGCCGCGATGGGCGCGCTGCACGAGGCGTACGGCCTGAGCGCGCTGGTCGTCGCCTCCTACCAGGCGGTCTCGGGCGCCGGTGTGGCCGGCTCGGATCGTCTCTACGACGAGATCGAGGCCGTCGCCGGCGACCGTACGCTCGGGCAGACCGCGGGCGACGTGCGAAAGGCGATCCACAACCGCCTCGGCGACGGCGAATCACCGTTCCCGGCGCCGCTGGCGCTCAACGTCGTGCCGTGGGCCGGGTCGCTGAAGGACGGCGGCTGGGCGTCGGAGGAGCTCAAGCTCCGCAACGAGTCCCGCAAGATCCTCGGCATCGACGGCCTCAAGGTGTCGGCCACCTGCGTACGGGTCCCCGTGGTCACGACGCACTCACTGGCCGTCCACGCGACGTTCGAGCGTTCGGTCGACGTCGAGGGCGCGCGGGCGATCCTGGAGGCGGCCCCGACCGTGGTGGTCATGGACGACCCGGAGAACGGCGTCTTCCCGACGCCGGCCGAGGTGGTCGGCACGGATCCGACGTACGTCGGCCGGATCCGGCAGGCCATCGACTTCCCCAACACACTCGACCTGTTCGTCTGCGGCGACAACCTGCGCAAGGGCGCCGCGCTGAACGCCGCCGAGATCGCCGAGCTGGTCGCGGCCGAGTTCACCGCCTGACGAGCTTCGCCCCGGCGGTCCGAGAGGCCGCCGGGGCACGTTTCACGGGAAACATCACGCGAACGTGATGTCCCAGTGCGACGGTTCGCGGGCGTACATCGTCCCGTTCGCCGCCTGCCACTGCCGAGCGCCGTCCCCGCGGGTCCGCCGGTGCCGGTAGTGGTGGCGGATGTACCGGTCGAGACAGCGGCTGGGCAGTATGTCGAGTTTGTAGCCGGCGTGGTGGCTGATGGGGCCGCCTGCGTGGCCCCTCTCGGTCCCTCCCGAGATCACGAGTCCGCAGTGGCTTGCCTCACGCAGGTCGAGCGCTCCGTTCAGGGTGGAGGGCCGCAGCCCGTCGAAGGACGTGCAGTGCCGGTTGGAACGGCGAGCGCAGTGACCCGAGGAGATCCACCGGAGACCTGCCTCGTGGAACAGCGCGCCCGCCTCTTGTTGCCGTAGCGGCAACGAGCCGGTTCTTCGATCATGCGTGCGCGCTTGCGCCATATTCCCGGTTATAAGGCAGAACGCCACGGCGCAGCCACCAATGACGGTCAGTCGTATCGACATCCAACCTCCCCCGTACATGTCGCATGCGCCAAGCGGAGCATCTGTCAGATCCGGTGCGACACTCCGGCAAGGGACGCGCCGTTTTTCCGAATGAAGGCCCGAATCTGACCCTCGGGATACCTGCGCCGGGTCGTGCCGCCGAGCCCCGTACAGTGTCGAGGTGGCCGCACCGACCAAGTCCGAGCAGACGCGAGAGCTGATCGCCAAGACCGCCCTGAGGCTCTTCCGCGAGCGCGGCTACGAAGCCACGACGATGCGGGCCATCGCCACGGAGGCCGGAGTCTCGGTGGGAAACGCCTATTACTACTTCGCCTCGAAAGAAGAACTGATCCAGCTCTACTACGAGCATTCACAGGAGGACCACACCGAGGCGTGTGCCGCGATTCTCGAACGTGAGCGGGAGTTCCGCGCCCGGCTGCACGGCGTCGTACGCGCCCGCGTCGACACGCTCCAGCCGTACAAGGAGTTCGCGGGGAAGTTCTTCAAGCACGCGGCGGAGCCCACGAGCCCGCTGAGCCCGTTCAGCAGCGAGTCGGAGCCCGTACGCGACGCGGCGATCGCCGTGTTCCGCGAGGTCGTGGAGGGTTCGACGCTCAAGGCGGACCCCGAGATCCGCAAGGATCTGCCGGAGCTGCTCTGGCTCTACTCCATGGGCGTGATCCTCTACTGGGTCTACGACGGCTCGCCGGACGCCGAGAAGACCTACCGGCTAGTGGAGAAGACGGTGCCGCTGATCGACCGTCTCGTGGCCCTGTCCCGCGTTCCGGGAATGCGAAGCGTCGTGAGAGACGCCCTTTCCGCCTACCGCGAGCTCAAGGGATGAAATGCGGTAAAGGCTCGGCAAATCCTGATAACTTGCTGGTCATTAACGCATAGTCGCGCGGGGGCGTCATGACCGACCTGTACGTGGAGCCGCAGGCTCTCGGGGTGTTCGCCAAGACGTCGGACCACCGGCATACCGACTTCGACACGGCCCACACCACGGCCGAGCACATCAAGATCGGCGCGGACAGCTTCGGCAAGATCCCGGGGATCGGTCCCCGAGTGCACAAGGCCTACGACGAACACCAGCAGAGCTGCGCGGACGGCATCGCCTCCGCCGCCGAGGCCATGGCGGCGATCTCCGCCGGAGTCCGTGCGGTCATGCTCAACTACACCGGCGCCGAAGGTGCGATCACGGACGACGTCAACACCGTGAAGCAGACGATGGGCGACATCAATATCCGGGGCGTGTGATGGCGGCCGAGCAGTACAGCAACGAGCTGGAGCAGACCTTCAACTCGCTCCCCGGCTGGGTGCAGTCACCGCTGCGTCCCATCTACGACAAGATGGACGAAGGCCTGAAGTGGGTCGCGGGCAACCCCGACGATCTCCTCAAGGCCGGCCAGGCGTACGTCGCGCTCGGAACCCAGGTGCAGAAGCTGGCGCAACAGCAGCAGACCGACCGTGGCAAGCTCTCCGGCCGCTGGACCGGCGACGCGTACGAGGCGTTCTCCCGCAAGATGCAGGAGGTCGAGCAGAACCTCGGCAAGCTCGGCGAGGCCACCGGCAAGACCAACGAGATCCTCGAGGCGGGCGCCGAGGCGTGCGTCGAGGGCGCCAACATGATCATCGACATCATCGTCATGGTGCTCTCGCTGATCCTGTCCGAGCTGGCCATCAACCTGGCCCTGTCGGTCCTGACCTTCGGCGCGAGCCTGCTGGCCGAGGTCGCGGAGTTCATCGCGACGGCGCTGTCGGGCCTGGCACGCGTCCTGCAGGTGGTCGAGAAGGTCGCCACGGTTTTGGAGAAGGTCGCGCAGATCTTCCAGAAGATCGCCTCGATCTTCAAGGAGATCAAGAGCATCCTCGAAATGATCAAGGAGCTGCTCGCCGTGCTGAAGGATCTGAAGAAAGGGGCCAAGGGGTTGGAGAAGCTCGGCTGGTTCGCCGCGCACGCGGGTGGCAAGGCCGCGGTCGCCAAGGGCATCCAGTACGGCAGCGGCGGCAATGTCGTGATCCCTGGCTTCGGCGGAGAGGTCTTCAAGGCCGGTAAGGATTACAAGGCCGGCGTGGACGACGCCGGCAAGGCCGAAGAAGCGGCCGAATAGCCATGCCGCTGCTGAACCACCTCAAGATCTACGGGCAGGACCTCGGCCCGCTGCTCGCCGACGGCGAGGAGCCGTTCGCGATGGCGGCGGTGTCCCTCGCGCACGGCGCACGCCGCCTGGAGCGCACTCCGGAAGACGTCGAACGCGCGCTGCGCGTCATCCCTCGGCGCGCACGGGAGCGGGCGAAGGAGCAGTCCGGAGGCCGGTCGTTCCTCGACGTGGTCCTGGGCGTGCTCGACCCACGGTGGCGGTGGAACTCCGTCGACATGGACAAGGCACTCAGCGGTGTCGCGGCGGCGGGTCACGTCGGATCGCAGGCGTACCGCCTGGTCGGGGCCGTCGAGAACCAGCAGAGCCTGTACGCGGTGGTCACCGGCCGCCGTCTGATGATCGTGCGCCGCCAGGGCACGAAGGACTTCACCACGGTCTTCGAGGCGCCGCGCGAGGCCGTCGTCACCGCCCGGCGCAAGGGCCGCGGCTACTCACGCGGACGCGTCGTGGTGAAGTTCGCCGACTCGTCCGTCGTCGCGCTGCACGCCGGTTTCGTCGACACGGGCCGCGCGAACGCCCTGGTCAAGGCCCTGACCTAGACCCAGATCACGGCCGGTCGGTCTCCAGGCGGTTTCCGATCTCGTCGAGCCGGCTGAGGATGCCGTCCATGCGGTGGGTGAACATGTCCATCGCCTCGTCCAGCTCCGCGTCGAGCCCGGCGCCGCTCATGCGGCCCTCGGCCTGCAACTGTTCGGCCGCCTCCAGCGCGAGGTTCACCGCCTCGGCGAGGCGCTCGCCCAGCGTGTGGCTGTCGAGCCGGCGCAGGGCGTCGGCGGAGAACTCGATGCCGACGATCGTCCCGTGCCCGTCGGCGGTCACCGTGACATGCCGGTCCGAGGAGCGGCCGGTGACGGTCTCGGTGGCCAGGCGGCGTACGGCCTCGCCCGCGGCCTCCTGCTCGCGCGGCAGGTCGCGGAGGCGTGCGCGCAGCTCGGCGAGCCGGGCCTCGGGATCGGTCACGACTCCTCCTCGGACGCGATGCGGCGTGCGTCGGTGCTGCCGTCGCGGAGCATCGAGCGGGACTCGGGGTCCAGCTCGCCCATCAGCTCCTCGTACCCCTCCTGGCGGCTGACCCGCACGGCCTCGTTGACCACGGCGATGACCTTGGCGGTGAGCTCTTCCGGGGACCGGCGCATCGCGCGCGGGTCGATCCGGATGCGGCGGACGCGGGGCCGGCCGTCGACGGTCACGGTGAACGAGCCGTCGTCGGAGGCGACCTCGTGTGTCCGGTCGGCGGCGGAGGCAAGTGCGGACTTCAGCCCCTCGGCGTAGCGCCGCATATCGCCCGCGACCTGCTCGAATTCGATCACCGGCGAGCGCAGGTCGTCCAGAGACGCCACCGGCGGCGGCGCTTCCGAAGCCGGAGGCCGGGCCGGCGGAGTGTGGTCGTCCTCCGGCCGCGGGTCGTCGGCGGGCGGTGGGCCGTCGTCTTCTGGAGAAGGGCCGCCGCCCTCGGCGGGCGGTTCGGGGCGTACGGGCGGAGGCGGCAGCGGCTTGCCCGGTTTGTCGGGCACGCTCTTGTTCAGGAGCGAGTCGAAGGGGTTGTCGCTCATGTCATCGACAGATGCTTGCGTGCGAAGTCGATGGTCAGCTCCATCTGCTTGATCCGCTCCTCCACGACGAGCGACCCGTGCCCGGCGTCGTATCGGTAGACCTCGTGCTCCACACCAAGGTCCTTCAGGCGTGCGAGGTAGTTGTCGATCTGCCGGATCGGGCAGCGTGGGTCGTTCTCACCGGCCATCACGAAGACCGGCGCGGTGACCTTCTCGACGTAGTTGATCGGGGACGAGGCGGCGTACCGCTCGGGAACCTCCGACGGTGACCCGCCGAACAGCGAACGGTCGAAGGCCTGCAGCGGCTCCATCTCGTCCTCGTACGCGGCGACGTAGTCGGCGACCGGGACGATGCCGATGCCGATGGTCCAGTCGGCAGGCTGCACGCCGATGCCGAGCAGCGTGATGAAGCCGCCCCACGAGCCGCCGGTGAGGACCAGCCGTGAGGCGTCGGCGAGGCCGGAGGAGACCGCCCAGTCGCGTACGGCCTTGATGTCCTCCAGCTCGGTCAGGCCCGGGCGGCCCTCGATGGCGTCGCGCCACTCGCTCCCGTAGCCGGTCGAGCCGCGGTAGTTGACGCGTACGACCGCGAAGCCGTGGTCGACCCAGGCGGCGGCATCGGGAGAGAAGGAGTCGTTGTCGTAGGCGGTCGGGCCGCCGTGCACGTCGAAGACGGTCGGGAACGGCCCGTCGCCGGCCGGCGTGGACACGAGCGCGTGGATGTCGCCGCCGGGGCCGGTCACCCAGGCGTCCGAGATCGGCACGGACGACGGCGCGGCCGGGCCGGGCGGGGTCAGCACGACCTCGCCGGAGGTCGAGCGGATCACCGGCGGCTCGGCGGCCGAGGACCAGGAGAACTCCACGGTGCCGTCGGGGCGCGCGGTGGCCGACCCGATCACGCCGCGCGGGGTCTCGATGCGCTCCAGCGAGCCGTCCGCCAGGTCGTAGCGGTAGAGCTCGTCGCGCCCGTGGTGAGAGTGGGAGACCAGCAGCGCGGACGCGTCGGCGTACCAGTCGGCGCCGATCTCGCCGGGCAGGTCGAGGGAGATCTCTTGGACGTCGCCGGAGACCGGATCCCACACGAGCGGCTCGGGCTTGCCGTGGCGCTCGTGCTCGACGAGCAGCCGCTGGTCACCGCGTACGGGGGAGAATCCCAGGCCGCTCAGGCCCTTGCCGGCGCCGTCCCACAGGTCGGCGACGGTCGAGCCGTCGGGGCGTACGACCCGCAGCGCCATGTGGCGGCTGTCGCCGTGCTCGCTGTGGTTGAGCGCGACGAGCGACTCGTCTTCGGACAGGTCGATCGCGTAGGCGTCCTCGGCGTGTGTGTAGAGCGTCGACGGCTCGGCGCCGGGCGCGCACAGGTGAACGGTCGTGCCGCCGCCCTCGGTGGAGCGGGCGATCACCGCGAGGCCGCTGGAGCCGACGGCCAGCCCGGCGGGGTAGGACGGCTCCAGCGCGGGCGCGGCGGGCTCGTCCTCGCCGCCGCCGAACGGCTGGCGCTTCCACACCCCGAACTCATCGCCGTCGGTGTCGGCGAACCACCAGATCCATTCGCCGGTCGGATCGAGGCCGCCCATCCAGGTGCCGTTGGGGCGGTCGGTGACCTGACGGCGCTCGCCCGTCGTACGGTCCCAGGCGTAGATCTCCCAGGTGCCCGTGACATTGGAACGGTAGACGCCGCGGTGCGGCGCGTCGTGGGCCCAGCCCGGCAGGCTCACCCGAGCGGCGCGATACCGCGCCTTCCAGCGTTCGTCATCGACCATGAGGCAAGTGTGTCAGTCCGTGCGGACACCCGTGGGCAGGGAGCGGAGACGGAGTTCGGTGTTCGTGTGGAAGCCCCAGTCGAGCATCGTCGCGGCGTTCTTGAACCGGAGGTTCGGGTCGGACGCGGTGCTGTTCAGGAGCACGCCGATCAGCGTACGGTCGCTGCGCTTGGCGGCGAACAGCAGGCAGTAGCCGGCGGCGTCCGTGTGGCCGGTCTTGACCCCGATCGTCCCGCTGTAGGAGCCGAGCAGCAGGTTGGTGTTGGTCCAGCTGTACGCCTTGTGGCCGCTCGTCGCGCTCAGCTTGTAGGACTTGCGGGCGACGACCGTGCGGAAGTTCGTGCTCTTCATCGCGTAGCGGGCCAGCAGGATCAGGTCGTGCGGGGTGGAGTAGCCCTCTTTGTGCGTCGAGCTGGGCAGCCCGTCGGCGTTGATGAAGTGCGTGTCCGTCATGCCGAGCGTGCGCGCGGTCTTGTTCATCGTGTCGACGAACTTCGTCTGGCCCTTGCCGTAGACGTCGGCGAGGGCGTACGCGGCGTCGCAGCCCGAGGGCAGCATCATGCCGTTCAGGAGCTGGCGGACGGTGACCTTGTCGCCGGTCTTGAGCCCGGCGCTGGTCGCGTCGTTGTTCTTGACGTGGTCGACGTAGGACTTCTTGACGGTGACGGAGTGGTCGAGGCCGCCGGCGCGCAGGACCACGACCGCAGTCATGATCTTCGTGATGCTGCCGATCGGCCGTTTCGTCGTCGTCGAACGGCCCCACAGTTTCTTGCTCTTGGTGGAGTCGTAGAGATATGCGCCTTTCGCCGTGATTCCGGAGGGTCCGGATTGGGCGACGACGGTGCCTGCCGGCTTCGGGGGCGTCGCGGCGCTCGCCGGGGTCGCTCCGAGGAGACCTCCCGCGACGGCGGTGGCGACCAGGCAGGCAGTTAGGCGCATGAGGGCTCCGAGGGGGATAGAGGGGCAATTAAAGTACATGCTCCGTATATGCCGATAGGCCGAAATCGGAATGGCGGCGGCCTACAGTCGGGGGTGACTTTCTGTGGGGATCGGAGTCATCAGAGGATCAGCGCTCGTATGAGGCGATGAACAGTTCCATCGCGGCGTCCACACCCTCGCGGTCGCCCGTCGCGAGCAGGTCGAGAAGCAGGCCGCGTACGACGGCGACGCCCAGCCTGGCCTGAGCGGGCGCCGTTTCCGCGGGGTGGCCCTGGCGGATGAGCATCTCGGCCAGCGGGCGCACCATGTCCTCGACGATCCCGTCGAGGAGGTCGGTCGTGTGGGTGCGGCCCTGGAGCGCCTGGCCGTACAGCTCGAAGAACAACCGCTCGTGCGGCCACATCGCGGGGTCGGCCAGCCCCTGCCAGATCCGCCGCGCCTGCTCGGCCGGTGGCGATCCGGGGTCGATGGCGGCGAGGGCCTCGCGCTGGCGATCCTCCACGGCGCGTACGACGGCGACGAGCAGGCCCTCCTTGGAGCCGAAGTGGTAGACGAGCATGCGGTGGCTGGTGCCGATCGCCGCGGCGAGCTGCCGGAGGCTGAGGTCGCCGATGCCGTTCGTGGCCACGTGGTCGACCGTCGCCTGCAGCAACTTCTCCCGAGCCGTCATGTACCGTATGGTACATGTACCAAATGGTACGTAGAGGAGGTCAGTCATGCTGGAGATCGACCTGACCGCCCGCTCGGAGGCCGATCCGGACACCGTCTACCGGCTGCTGGCCGACGGCGCCCAGTGGCCTCTCTGCTCGGGCCTCGGCTCGTTCGAGCTGGAAAGCCCCGGTGAGAAGGAGCGCGAGGGGGTCGGCGCGATCCGCGTCTTCCGCACCGGCAGGGTCACCAGCCGCGAGCTGGTCGTGGAGGCCGAGCCCGGACGCCGGTTCGGTTACACCCTGCTCTCCGGGATGCCACTGCGCGACTACCGCGCCGACATCGGCCTCACGAAGGACGGAGACGGCACCCTCATCGCCTGGCACTCCGGATTCGAAGCGAAGTATCCCGGTACGGGGTGGCTGTTCCGGTGGTACCTCAACCGGTTCATCGGGCGCCTGGTGGCCGGCCTCGCCGAGCGTGCCACTACCGGTCATCGCGTGATCTGAGGCCGTCCGGGCCGTCGTGGCTTACCGTTGTGGGGTGGCGTCGCAGTCCTCGACCGAATCCGCTCCCCTGCCGGCCAGTGACGGCACCGAGGAGGTCACACACGGATACCCACCTCCCGCGCGGGCCGTGGGCGCGACCGTCGTCGCCTACTGCGGTGCGGTCATGACCGTACGTGGCGAGTCCTCGGCCTCGCCTCCGCCCGACACGTGCGCCGAGTGCGCCGCGATCTGGAAGCGCCGCAGGCGCCGGAGCCGCTGACAGAGGCACCGGGCATGCTGGGGGGCATGGATCGTGAACTCACAATCATGGCCGTACACGCTCACCCCGACGACGAGGTGCTCGGTACGGGTGGCGTCTTCGCGCGATACGCGGACGAGGGCATCCGCACTGTCCTCGTGACCTGTACGAACGGCGAGCAGGGCGACGCCCCCGGTGGCGTCAAGCCCGGCGAGCCCGGACACGACGAGACCGAGGTGAGCGCCACGCGGCTCGGCGAGCTGCGCGACTCGGTCGCCCACCTCGGCATCCAGCACTCCGAGCTGCTGGGCTACCGCGACTCCGGCATGGTCGGCTGGGACGCCAACGGCGACTCCGACGTCTTCAGCAACGTCGACGTCGACAAGGCCGCCGCCCGCCTCGGCGAGCTGATGGAGCGCTACCGCCCGCAGGTCGTCGTCACCTACGACGAGAACGGCGGCTACGGGCACCCCGACCACATCCAGGCCCACCGCATCGCCGTCGCCGCCACCGAGGCGACCGGCATCCCCGACAAGCTCTACTACGCCGTCGTGCCGCGCGAGCGCGTACGCGAGCTGATGGAGTTCATGCGCAGCACCGGCGTCGACCTCGGCGAGGGCGCGGAGCTGCCCGAAGACTTCGGCACCCCGGACGACGAGATCACCACGGTCGTGGACGTCTCCGGCTTCACCGAGCGCAAACGGAAGGCGCTCGAAGCCCACGCGAGCCAGGGCGACAACATCTTCCTGCTCCGGCTCCCCGACGAGATCCAGCGGCAGGTCTTCGGCTCGGAGTCCTTCGTACGCGTCCGTGGCGCGTCCACGTCCGAGATCGAGGACGACCTGTTCACCGGCCTGCGATGAGGCCGATGGTGTAGCCAGCACCACCATTCCCGGGTGGCTGCCACCCCAGGCGGCTCGGGTGCGTCCCGGATGGGTCGGCGCGGCCCTGATCCCTAGCGTCATCAGTGACTCACTTGGTGATCGAGGAGAAGCTGATGAAGGGGAACATGGCCGCGCGTCTGGGCGGCTGGAGCGCACGCCACCGGAAGACCGCGATACTCGGCTGGCTGCTGCTCGTCGTTGCGGCCGTGTTGATCGGCGGCATGGTCGGACAGGAACGACTGAGCAACGCCGGCCAGGCCACCGGCGACTCGGCGCGCGCCGAGCGGATCATCGAAGACGCCGGCATCACGGATCCGGCCTCGGAGATGATCCTGGTGCACGGAGCCGCCGCCGGCGGCTACAAGGCGGCGGTCCCGGAGGTCACCCGCGCTGTTCAGGCCACCGGGCAGGTGGCGTCGATGCGCCCGGTGCAGGTGTCACGCGACGGGCGCGACGCGCTGATGGCCTTCGACATGGCAGGCGACTCCGACTCCGCCGCCGACCGGGTGGGACCCATACAGGACGCCGTGAAGCGCGTCCAGGCCGGCCACTCCGATCTGCGGATTGAGGAGTTCGGCGACGCGACCGCGTCGAAGTGGTTCGACCACACGACGGGAAGCGACTTCGCGCGTGCGGAGATGACCGCCGTGCCGCTGGCGCTCGGCATCCTGCTGATCGCGTTCGCGGCCCTGCTCGCCGCGGTGGTCCCCGTCGTCATCGCGATGACCGCCTTCCTCGCCGCGAACGGCCTGCTCGCCGTCGTCAGCCACGCCCTCAACATGGACAGCTCGGCCAGCTCGGTGATGCTGCTCATGGGCTTGGCGGTCGGCGTCGACTACTGCCTGTTCTACCTGCGCCGCGAGCGTGAGGAGCGCGCCGCCGGGCGGGACAAGGAGACCGCCCTGCGGATCGCGGCGGCGACGTCCGGCCGGTCCGTGCTGGTCTCCGGCCTGACCGTCATCGTGGCCATGTCCGGGATGTTCCTGTCCGGGATGATGCTGTTCGACGGCTTCGCGGTGGCGACGATCCTGGTCGTGCTGATCGCGGTCGCCGGCTCGGTGACCGTACTCCCCGCGCTGCTGTCCCTGCTCGGCGACAAGGTGGAGTTCGGGCGGGTGCCGTTCCTGCGGCGGCAGCGGACGACCGGCCGCTTCTGGAGCGCCGTGCTCCGGCCGGTGCTGGCACGCCCCGGGATCTCGGCGGTGCTCGCGGCGGGCGTGCTCCTCCTCCTGGCCGCTCCGGCGCTGGGCATGCACACCGAGAAGCTCCGGCTAGACCAGCAGCTGCCGAAGAACACCCCTCTGCTGACCACCTACTCGCACATCAACGCGGCGTTCCCCGGCGGCTCCGACCCCGCACACGTGGTGCTGAAGGCCTCCGACATCCAGTCGCCGCCCGTGAAGCGGGCGATCCGTACCTTCTCCGACTCGGCGCAGCGGTCCGGGGAGTTCGGGCAGGGTATCCGCACCCGGGTGTACGCCAAGGCCGGTGTCGCGGACATCAGCGTGCCGCTGGCCGGCACGGGAGCCGACGCGACGTCCCGGCACGCGCTTCAGACACTCCGCGAGAAGCTCGTGCCCTCATCCTTCCGCGGCGTCGCCGAGGCGCACGTCACCGGCGACCTCGCCTCCTCCACCGACTGGAACGACCAGCTCAGGCACAGCATCGTGCCGGTGTTCATCTTCGTTCTCGGCATGACGTTCCTACTGATGCTGATCTCGTTCCGCTCGGTCCCGATCGCCCTCACGGCCATCGTCCTCAACCTGCTGTCCGTCGGCGCGGCGTACGGCGTGATGGTCGCGGTCTTCCAGCACGGCTGGGGCGCGAGCCTGGTCGCGACGCACGGCGTCGGCGCCATCGAGGCGTGGCTGCCGCTCTTCGTCTTCGTGGTGCTGTTCGGCCTGTCGATGGACTACCACGTGTTCGTCGTGTCCCGGATCCGCGAGGCACACGACCGAGGCGTCCCGACGTCCGCGGCGGTCGCCCACGGCATCCGCTCCACCGCCGGCGCCGTGACGAGCGCGGCGGCCATCATGGTCGCGGTGTTCGCCGTCTTCGGAACCCTGTCGATGCAGGACTTCAAGCAGATGGGCGTCGGTCTGTCCGTCGCGGTGCTGCTGGACGCCACGATCGTCCGCGCGGTGCTCCTGCCCTCGGTGATGAAGCTGCTCGGCGACCACAACTGGTACCTGCCGCGGTGGCTCGGCTGGCTGCCTCACATCTCACACGGAGAGGTGATCCCGGAGGCCGCGCCGGCACCGCAGCCGGTGTACGCCCAGAGTTGACCCTCGAACCCCGAAGGCCCGCCCGTACGTCCCCGGGCGGGCCTTCGGCCGTGCCAGCGCGGTGCCTCAGCTTTGCCTCAGCGGTGCCTCAGCGCACGTCGACGTGGTCGCTCGGAGAGACGCCGCCGTCGAAGTTCGACGTGCCCGCGAAGTAGGCCCGCCAGGTGCCGTCCACCCGCGCGGTCAGGTGCTTGCTGAACCGTCCGTCGTGCCCCGTCGTCGTCGAGCCCATGGACTTCCAGGCCGTGGTCCCGGCGGCCTTGAAGTCGACCCGGATGGACTTGCCCGAGTAGGAGACGTACCAGGGCGCGTTGTCGAACTTGATGTGGAGCAACCGGCCCGCGACCGTGATCGTGTGCCCGGAGCGTACGGGCTCGGGTGAGGCGTTGAACTCCTTGAACGCCGTGTTGCCCTTCTCCATGTACCACTCGGTGGTGCGGGCGAGCACGTGGCCGGAGTGGTCGTAGGCGGTGACCCGCATGAGCCACTTGCCGAACTCCGCCACCGACGCGCACCCGGGCCCGAACCCATGAGGCTCCCCGGGCTTCGCGGTCTCGCTGTAGACCTTCTCCCCGTTCGGGTCGATGCTGTCCATCACCACCTTCGTGACCCCGGTGCCCTCGCCCACCCAGTCGAGCTCCGCTTCGATGGGAACGCACTCGTTCAGATAATTGACGATGAGGCGGTCCGAAACCGTGATGCTCACGGTGGGGGTCGTGGCGTTCGCGGAGGAAGGCACTGCGAGCAGGCTCGCACCGGCCAGGGAAAAGGCCAGCGTCACCCGACGAAACTGCATAGTTCACCATTCTTGGTCAAGCGGGGGGATATCCGAGAAGGCATCTCTTCCCGTGGAATGGTCGTTACAGCTCCTGGTGGCGTAGGTGCCAGCTCATCGGCACGCTGCCCCAACCCGCCGGGATGCCCGTGGGTCAGCGCCGCCGCCGCACAGCCCCCGTCGAAGACGGCGTCTCTCCGCGTGAACCCCAGCGGCGCCACCCGGGTCACAGCACCGCACCCCTTGGAATCGTTGATCGGCATGTCCACGGTGCCGAGAGGCTGACCGGGCCGATCCCTCGCCGCGGCCTTCCGCAGCGCTGAGAGGCACGTACGGCTCGGTGCCCGCCCGACCTGCATCTGTGGCCGCCAGGACAGCCAGTCGCCCTCGACGCCGGAAACGTCGTCGACCTGACTCTCCAGCCACCGCAGGTAGGACCACTGCGCCATCCCGGTGAGCGCCCCGCCGATGCCCTTCGCCCGCTCACGCACCGAAGCCCCGATGACCGCCGCGTTTCGCTACAGGACGGTGAGGATCAGGAAGGCGAGGCCGGCGGCGTGGAGTCCGCCGCCGGTGAGGCCTGCGACGGCGGGGACGGCGGGTTGGGCGATGCCCCACGACAGGCCGACGAAGGCGAACCATCGGGGGCGGTCGGGTTCAGGGGCGTCGTCGGCCGCCGTCGCGGGCCAGTGGCCGAGAAGTGCGCCGGCCGCGAAGGACCAGCCGAGGTAGGCCGCCAGCGTCGTCGTCGTGCCGTCGGCGGTGGCCATCGTCAGCGTCAGGCAGCCCAGTGCCGGTCCTCCCGCGAGCAGCAGCGCCCTGGGCGGGACCCGGCGCGTCACATGCGCGCCCAGCGGTGTCAGTAGCGCGGCGCACGTCAAGGCCAACCCCGGCAACCACGCGGCGGCGCCTCGCTGCAGCAGGACCAGGGGCAGGTACATCAGCACGCCGAGGTATCCGAACGCGAAGGCGGTCGCGGACACGGTCAGGCGCACCAGGCGGACGGGTGGACGCCAACGCGTACGGGCGACGCGCACCGGGGGCGCCCAGCGAGGCAAGCGCAGTGACGCCACCACGCCTGCGGCGACGCAGGTCGCGGCGTCCGCGGCCAGTAGCCAGCGGACGCCCAGGGGCAGCAGCGCGGCGGCGAGCAGGCCGGAGACGGCTCCCGCCGCGGTGAGCGAGGTGCCCAGCACGGCGTACGCGTGGCGGCGTTCGGGGCCTGAGATCACGCGGGCCAGCAGCTCGTTCGTCGCGGGTTCGTAGATCTCGAAGGCCAGGCCGGTCGCCACCACGCACGCGAGCGTCTGCGCCGGGGTGCGCGCCAGCGCCAGTGCCAGCAGCGCCGCACCTGTGGCGAACAGGCCGGCCACGATCAGCGTACGAGGCGGTGCGCGGTCCAGCAGGATGCCGCCCGCCCAGCGGGAGACCAGCGCCGCGAGCCCGAACAGGACCAGCGCCGCCGTCACCAGGTGAGGGCCGGCGAGTACGGCGAGGAACGCCAAGGCGAACGCGCCGAGCTGGTTCAGCAGCCGCACCCACAACAACGCACGGGCCGCGACGGGCAGTGAACGCCACATCAGTACGCCGGGCGCGTGAACTCGCGGTAGATCACGAGGCGAGTCTGTGCCATGCCCCGCGCGTGGGCCACCCTTTAACCGGAGGACAGGCTCAGGTCCGGAGTCGCGAACCAGACGGCCTTCCCATGCGGCGTGGGGAAGCTGCCCCAGTCGTCGACCAGCTCGTCCAGCAGGAGCAGCCCGCGTCCGGACTCGCTCAGCTCCCCGGCGCCCGTGACCTGCGGGAGCGTCGGAGAGGGATCGTGGACCTCGATCCGAACCCGCGAACTCATCCGGATCACGATGACGCGAATGGCGGAGTCCGGCCTCTCACCACAGGCGTGTTTCCAGGCGTTGGCGACCAGTTCGGTGACGGCGAGCCGCGCCACCTCCGCGTCGCCGAGGTCCCAGGCCTCCATGGCGTTCCTGACGAACAGCCGTGCGATCTGCGCCGAGATGGCGGAGTTCGGGAGCCTCAGCTCGCCCAGCACGACCTCAGGGTCTTCGTCGTCCGTCCGACCAGCCGGAGGACTCGCGCACTGGTTCGTCACCATGTCCTCCTTCCTGCCCAGATCTAGGCCTCTTGACGGCCCTCACAATGCCCGGGCATGGTTACTCCCGGTATAAAACTGGTCACGGCTCATGGCAGGCCAATGACCAAGATTCGGGCTCGTACTGTCCGTGCCTCTTGCCACAATCCATGCGTGATCGACGAATCAATGCGTGCTGATCTGCGCGAAAAGATCAATATCGCGCTCGCCGTCGGCGAGGACGAGTTCGACGACGTCGTCGAAGAGGGTGTCTACCACTTCGAGGACGAAGCGGATGTGGACACCGATGAGCTGACCGAAGCCGCCCGCGAGGTGGCGATCGAGGCGTTCGCCGCGTACGTCGCCGAGCAGGCGACCTGGCCGGCGGAGCTCGACGCGGACCGGCTGTTCGCGGCGTTCGGCGACCTGGACACCGCCGGCATCGTCGCCCGGGCGAACTTCGCCTGCTGCCAGGGCTGCGGCCTCACCGAGATCGGCGGCGAGGTGCCCGACGGCACGACCGCGCGCGGCTACGTCTTCTGCCACGAGCAGGACGTCGAGCGTGCGGTCGACGGGGGCGGCCTTTACCTGTCCTATGGCGCGTTCGACGACAGGGCCAAGTCCGCCGCGATCGGCGAGGAGATCGCCGCGACGCTGCGCCGCCACGGCCTCACGACGGAGTGGGAAGGTGACGTCTCCAAGCGCATCCAGGTGCCGATGACCTGGCGCCGCCGACGGTATGGGCCGCTGGCGACCTGGCCCGGTGGCCCCGTTCAGGACTGAGGTCACAGATGTCCCTCCACACGCTGCTCGGCCCGCTGCTCCACCCTGCCCTCACGCTGGGCGGCACGCCTACGACCTGGGCGGAGGTGCTGGGCTTCGTCACCGGCGGCGTCAACGTCTGGCTCGTCGTACGCCAGAACATCTGGAACTGGCCGGTCGGCATCGCCAACGTGATCTTCCTCGGGCTGATCTTCGTGGACGGCGGCCTCTACGCCGACTCCGGCCTCCAGGTCGTCTACGTCGTGCTCCAGGCGTGGGGCTGGTGGGAGTGGCTGTACGGCGGCCGCGGCCGTACACCGCTCGCCGTCCAGCGCACCTCGCGTACGGAGTGGGCCGCGGTCGCGGCGGCCGGTCTCGCCGCGACCGCCCTGCTGACCTGGATGCTCAGCGCGTGGACCGACTCGACCGTGCCGTTCTGGGACGCGCTCACGACGGCGCTGTCGCTCGCCGCGACGTACGGGCAGAGCCGCAAGCTCCTGGAGTCGTGGTGGCTGTGGATAACCGCCGACCTGATCTACATCCCGCTGTACGCCTACAAGCACCTCTACCTGACCAGCGCGTTGTACGTCCTGTTCCTCGCGCTGTGCGTCGCGGGGCTCATGGCGTGGCGGCGTGACCTGCGGCCGGTCCCGGCATGAGGCACGGGCTGGTGGTCGGGAAGTTCTATCCGCCGCACGCCGGACACCACCACCTGATCGACACGGCCGCGCGAGCGTGCGAACGCCTCACCGTGCTCGTCGCCGCGTCCCCGCGCGAGAGCATCCCGATCATGCTCCGTGCGGCCTGGCTGCGCGAACGCCACACCGACCCCCACGTGCATATCGTCCCGCTCGTGGACGACGTCGCGGTCGACTACGACTCCGAGACGGTCTGGGCGGCACACGTCGAGATCTTCCGTACGGGCGTCGGCGGCCAGCCGGTCGACGCGGTGTTCAGCTCGGAGGAGTACGGCGCCGAGCTGGCCCGCCGCTTCGACGCCGTCCACGTGCCGGTCGACCCGGCGCGCGGACGCTTCCCGGTGAGCGGCACGGCCGTACGCCACGATCCGGTCGCGACCTGGGAGTGGCTGTCCCCACCCGTACGCGCGCATCTCGCACGGCGCGTGGTCGTCGTCGGCGCGGAGTCTTCGGGGACGACGACGCTCAGCCGCGCCCTGGCCGATCACTTCGCCGCGTGTGGCGGAGTGTGGGCGCCGACACGCTGGGTCCCGGAGTACGGCCGCCTGTACTGCGAGGAGAAGGTCGCCCTCGCCGGCCCCGGCCGGTGGATCGGCGACCTCGAGTGGACGTCGGAGGAGTTCACGACCATCGCGGAACGCCATGCCGCCTTCGAGGACGCCGCCGCCCGTACCGGCTCACCCCTGCTGGTCTGCGACACGGACGCGTTCGCGACGTCGCTGTGGCACGAGCGCTACCTGGGCTCCCTGTCGCCGGCGGCCGAACGCGTGCACTCCCGTACGCGCCATGACCTGTGGATCGTCACGGACACCGCCGGTGTGCCGTTCGAACAGGACGGCTGGCGCGACGGGGAGTCGGTACGGGAGCGGATGGGGGCACGGTTCGTGGAGGAGCTGTCACAGCGAGGCCTGCCGCATCTACTGGTCTCGGGTTCGCGCGAGGACCGGCTGGCCGCCGCCGTCAAGGCCTGCGACGAGCTGATCGACCAGGGCTGGATCTTCTCCGACCCGCACGCGCTAGGGTGAATAAAAGGAGAATCGCGATGTCGCGACGTACGTCCTACCTCCCTGGCGTCCCCAACTGGGTGTCCCTTCAGACCTCCGATCCCGCCAATGCCAAGTCCTTCTACGGGCGGCTGTTCGGCTGGGAGTTCGACGGCCCGACCGCCGTGAAGAACGACGGCGTGGTCGCCGCCGTCACCGAATGGGACACCGCCCCCCGATGGGCACGACGCCCGCCTCGTGACCAGGGAAGCGGTGTTCGCGACCGCCGATATCGTCACCGTTCACCTGGTCCTCAGCGACCGTACGCGCGGGCTCATCGGCGAGACCGACCTGCGGGCGATGAAGCCCGACGCGTACCTGGTCAACACCGCGCGCGCCCACCTGATCGACCAGGACGCCCTCGAACGCGCCATCGGCGAGGAGTGGATCGCCGGCGCCGGGCTCGATGTGTTCGACGTCGAGCCGCTGCCCGCCGATCACTGGCTCCGCAGCGCGCCACGTACGCTGCTCTCGCCGCACATGGGATACGTCACCGAGCGGAGCTATCAGGTCTTCTACGGCGACGCGGTCGACGACGTCGCGGCGTTCCTCAGCGGATCTCCGGTACGGACCCTCTGAGTGTTGGACATCTCACTCGCGCCCGGCCCCTGGATCGGCGAACCCGTCGTCTACCACGCGGAACCCTGGCGGTGACCGCCTGACGGGTCCGGTAGGCCCCGAGGGGCAGACCGAAATTTTCCTCCCCCAGGGAACAACTCGGGCGTCGGCCGTGGTTACATGAATCGTGGCCGGTGTGTTCGGTGTCCCCCGGGCCTAACCACTGCCTTCACGGAATACCGTTCGGCTGGAGCCGTGTTGTGCTTTTCGCCGTGAGGCGACCCGCACACCGGTACACACAACGCGAAGGGCCCCGCCAGGACTCCTGGCGGGGCCTTCGTGTTCTGCTTAGGATCGAGCATGGACGAAGGCTTCCCTGACCAGGCGCTCGACACCGAGGTCTGGTTCCCTTACTACCTGCCGCACTGGAGCTCCCGCGCCGCGTCCGCCGCGACGTACACGGTGGGCGGCGGCGAGCTGAGGCTGACCATCCCCGCGGACCAGGCGCTGTGGTGTGAAGGCGTCCACGACGGGCCGTTGCGGGTGTCGTGCGTGCAGACGGGAAGCTTCGCCGGGCCCGTGGGTGACTCGGTCGGACAGCAGCCGTTCCGCGACGGCCTGACGGTGCGCGAGGCGCAGCCGACCCTGTGGGGGTATACGCCGCTTTACGGACACGTAGAGGTGCGGATGCGGGGGATCGTCACGGGGCGGTCGATGTTCGCGTTCTGGATGTCTGGGATCGAGGACCGCCCCGAGCGCTCCGGAGAGATCTGCGTCGCGGAGATCTTCGGCGAGGCGGTACGGGACGGGTCGGCGGATGTGGGGATGGGAGTGCACGCGTTCCGCGACCCGTCGCTGACAGAGGAGTGGTCTACGGAGCCCTTGGCCATCGACGTCGCCGAATTCCACGCGTACGGCGTCGATTGGCTGCCGGACTCCGTCACCTTCACCATCGACGGCGAGCCCGTACGCCGTGTCGACCAGTCGCCGGCGTACCCGATGCAGTTGATGATCGGCGTGTTCGACTTCCCGGACAAGGTGACGGACGACGCATCCGCCGTCCCGGAGATGGTCGTCTCCCACGTACGCGGTCGGCCGCTCTAGAGCAGCCTGGTCTGAGGCGGTGAGCGGTGGGCTCCGCACCGAGCCCGCTCACCGTCCACACCAGGAACCGTGGGCTCGTCGCGAGCGTCCGATCGTTCCCGACGTCAGGAGCCGTGCGATGCGTAGGTTGAGCTTGATCATGGCGGTCGTGCTGCTCGGCGGCTGTTCCAGTGGCCGGCCTGCTCCCGCGCCGACGGTCTCGTACGGGCCGGCGTGGCATGCCGGGGAGATCAGGCAGTGGACCACGGCCTGCTCCTCGATCTCCGCCGGCGTTAGGGAGCGGCTGAAGGTGGAGCCCTCCGGCCCTTGCACGTGGCGGGAGAGCGCGAAGGACCGCGACGCTCACGTCGAGCGGACCCTCACCGTCACCGGCCGGCTGTACGAGCCGTCGACGATCAGTGCCACCGACGCCGCGCGGCGCGGGTTCGAGGTGCCGCAGGGGTGGGAGAAGGCCGGCCGCGGCACTCCCGTACGCGGCCTCGGAGACGAGGCGAAGCTCGTCAGGCTCTACATGCCCGGCGTCGCGCACCGGCAGGTCATGATCGCCGTACGCCTCCGCAACACCACGACCCTGATCGACGTGAGCGAGGAGTCGCTGCTCGATCGCCACCGTGACCGGGTTCCGTCGTTCGGCGCGATCGAGGAAGCGACCGTGGACGCGGCGAAGGACGTGCTCAAGGGGCTCGGTTCGGTGTCCGGTACGGCGGCGGCTCCCGCGTACCTCCCGGGTGAGGTCCGAAAGATCACGGTGGACTGCGCCCCCGGGGCCGGGCTCGTACGAGGCGTGTCCAAGCATGGCGGCTGCCAGTGGAGTGAGAACGACGGTGAGCGTCCCTCGCTGACCATGGAGGCCGAGGTGATCACGCCGAGCGCGGCGACCGGTGAGACCGCGTCCCAGGTCGCGACGGCGCTGTTCGGGCAGTGGAAGCACAACGTCTCGAAGGCGCCGAGGCTCGGCGACCAGGCGGCGATCGACCATTTCAGCTTCGAGAAAGGTCGCTCGCGCAACAACACGATCCTCATACGGCGCGCGAACCTGCTCGTCTTCGTCGACTACGGCCGCTGGCACCACCCGGACGTCTCCGAGATGGACGCCGAGATCGTCTCTCTCGCCAAGGGGATCCTCGGGGGCCACTCGTGACATCGGCACGAGTGGCCCCCGGCCGTTCAGCTGTACGGCGTGTTCCACAGAGACTTGTAGCGGTCAGCGGCCTCCGGGTGCTTGTCGTAGCCGCAATCGGTGTCGTGGATGGAGAACTGGCAGTCGTAGGCGGTCGACCCGTCGAAGTACGACTCGTACGCGAGCCCGGTCGGGGAGTCCGCGGCCTTCTGGAACGCGGTGCGCATCTGGGTGATGTACTCCGGGTCGATCGAACCGTACGACTGGTCACGGATCGCCCACTCGGGTGAGGCGAACGGCACGCCCTGCGCCGCCACCCAGTCGACCCAGGCATTGATCCCGAGTGGCTCCCCGTTCGGGCCTTTCTTGTCCGGGCTGATCGGCGCGCCGTTCTCACTCAGGGCGTACGCGTCGGGGCCGGCCGCGTCGACGTACGCCTTGCCGGGCCAGAAGTTCCGTACGTCGAGGCCGGCGTTCGAACTCTGGTTGTTGGGGTTCCAGACGAGCTTGAAGTCCGGGGAGACGGCCTTCACGGTGTCGTGCCAGCGGATCCAGCAGGACTTGAACGCGGCGGCGTCACCGGGAGCCTGTTTCCAGGTGTACCAGTCGCCGTTGAACTCCCAGCCGAGCCGGATGAACGCGTCCGCCCGAGGCCACGCCTCCTTCAGCGCGTTGGCCCACGTCGTGATCTCCGATGTGGTGGCACATCCGTTGACGTTCTCGTCCTGGGCGTACATGGGCTGGGCGAGTGACAGGGCGCCATCCCATTTGCCGTCCGAGAAGTACTCGTGAACCGTGTAGAGGGCGTCCATATCGCCCCAGTTCAGTTTTCCACTGGAGTCCTTGGCGTCGTTCCAGGTCTCGCTGACCTGTACTTTCTGTCCTCGCCAGTTGCCCCATTCATCGCGGTCGGCGTATCCGACACCGCTCATCGCGTCCTTGGTTCCGACGGTGGCCGGGTGGGCCTTCGCCTGAGCCGCCGGAGTCTGTGTCGCGATGCCCGTCGTGGCTGTGACCAGGGCGATCAGGCCGGCGGTGACGGCATGCCGTGCCGTTCTTCGGCGTGCTTCGACCATGCTCGTTGACCTTTCAATTGGCTGACGGACGGTTGTTACCGATGAGTACGGTAGCTCAAATAAATGAAATGTCCAGCCTCGGTCTCTGTCTTTGGCCGGTTGGCGTAAATCAGATTTCATGAGGTCTGTCAAGCTCGGGCGTTCGACAATGTCGGCAGGCGTATACCTGTTATTCGGCATCATTGGTCTAATGATCTTGAACCGGTTCAAGAGAATGCGTGCTTGTCGGGGCCAATGGGTGTGGTTGTGAGAACCATTTATCCTGTGAATATGACCTTAGGCATTCCGGGCATGGGCCGATGCCTGGCCCGGGACGAGAAGGGGAACGCGCTGACGGCGTTCCTGCCGGTCGTGCGCGCTCCCGATGACGTGCCCATGCCCGCGGCTCTGGCCGTGATCCGGCACGGCCCGTACCTCCTGCTGGTCCTCAACCGTTTCCGGCAGCTTTGGGAGCTCCCAGGCGGGCGGATCGAGCCCGATGAGACGCCTCTCCAGGCGGCCGTACGGGAGTTGCACGAGGAGAGCGGCCTTCACATACCCGCCCTTACCTTGGCCGGGTACGCGAGGTTCCGGCTCGTCACCCCACTACGCGACGAGTACGCCGCCATCTACACCGGCCACGTCACCACCCGCCACGACGACTTCACTCCCACCGAGGAGATCGATGCCATCCGCTGGTGGGACACGACCACCCCCGTCCCCGCCGGCACCCAGATCGTCGACACGGCCCTGGCACTCCACATCGCCGAGAAATAGCGCGGCACCCCCCAACCAATCCGCCCTCCCGGCGCCTGTAGGAGGTGTGACGCTCACCGGATACGGGAGGACGATGTGGCGGATCTCAGCGAGGTCGTCGTCGTGCTCGGCGGCATCCTGACCGGCGGTGGTCTCTGGAGCGTGCTGCGCATCGTGGTTCGGGGTCACGTCGCGATCGCACTGGAACGCCAGCGGGCCACGTCCGTGGTCCGAACGCTGGAGCGGCTTCCGCCCGGAGGGTCTCTTTGCGAAACGGACAGCACGGGCCGGTTCCGCTTGATTACGGTTCCTGAGGGAGCGGTTGGGACGCCGACCGACAGGAACGACTCACGGTGAGCCGGATGGATGATCAAGGCGGGGCGGAGCCTGCTCATCTGCGCGAGAAGTACGACGAGGAGATCTGCCAGCTCTATCAGGACGAAGCGGGCAGGCTACGGCGTCATCTCGCGAGAAGGGGCGCGTCTCCCCACCTCGCCGACGACATCCTGCAGGACAGCGTCATGGCGACCCGCCTGCGGTGGCACGTCGTCCGCGCGTACGAGTGGCCGCCGGGCTACCTGTACCGCGTGGCCGAGAACAGGCTGAAGCGGCTGCTCGGCAGGGAGCGAACCATGGGTGAGCCGTACCCGGACCCGTACGCGGCAGCGGGCGGCAGGAGCGATCATCTGATGCTTCCCGACCTCGAACTGCGCTTAGTGCTCGATGAGGCCATCAAGAATCTGTCGGTGCAGGTCGGCCGGGTGGTCCGGCTCCACTACCTCGCCGACAAGAGAGTGTCCGACGTCGCGCGCATACTGAACATCAGCGAGAACACCGTCAAGGGCTACCTGCTGGAGGGGCGCCGGCGGCTGCGACAAGATCTCGGTGAGGACATCGAGGGCTGGACGGAGGGCGATCGATGAACGACTCTTCCAAGCCCTCGGTCATCTCGTATGGGACGTCTCACACGGACGGCGAGCTGCTCTCGCGGCATGCGAACGGTGATCCGAACGCGTTCGCGGAGATCCTGCGCCGGCATCGGGACCGGATGTGGGCGGTAGCGCTCCGCACCCTGGGCGATCAAGAAGAAGCCGCGGACGCGCTCCAGGACGCGTTCTTGTCCGCCTACCGGGCCGCGGGCCGGTTCCGCGGCGACGCGGCGGTCACGACCTGGCTGCACCGGATCGTGGTCAACGCCTGCCTCGACCGCCTGCGCCGGCGCTCGATCAGGCCCGTCGTCCCCATGGGCGACGACGCCACACTCGACTCGATCGCCGTTAGGAGCACCGACCCGACCTCTGCCCATGAGCTCTCCCTCGATGTGAGCGAGGCACTTCGGCGCATCCCCTTCGAGCAGCGAGCCGCGCTCGTCCTCGTCGACATGATGGGCTACGCGGTCGACGACGCAGCACGGGTACTAGAGGTTCCACCAGGCACGATCAAGAGCCGCTGCGCCCGCGGCCGTGCCCGCCTCGCACCACTGCTGGACGATCTCCGCGGCGACAGGCCCTCCACCGGCGTTCTCCAGCTCCGCGAGGCCCTCCAGCGAATGCGAACCGATCCGGCGGAACGAGCCCGGATCACCGCGATCGCAGCCGAGGCGGTCGCCGATGACCTTCCGACGGGCCTGCCGGCCGACGATGAGTCCCAACGGACCTAGCCCGTACGCGGAAAAAAGGGGTGCCACGTGGGTCTCCCCAGCGTGGCACCCCGAGCCGCCGTCACCGAACGGCTTCGCTTCCGAGGGGGCGATTAACCCGCGGCGGACGTGAACACCGGGAGGTACCCGGAGGAGTGCCCGGTGGCGGTCGGGTGGTAGGAGCTGCCGAGGTCGGTGATGTCGACGGCGTGCAGCCAGTCCTGACCGGAGCAGAGCTCGTGCCCGCTGAACTGACCGCGCACGTCGGCGAAGGAGAAGCCGGCGTTCGAGGACGCCGTGCTGATCGCACCGTCGATCACGTCGGCCGCCCCGTTGAGCATCACGTGCTTGGCGTGGCTCATGCCGATGCAGCCCGAGTCGTTCGTGATGTAGAGGTGCGGGTAGTCCAGCACGACGATCTTGGCGTTCGGCGCCGCGGAGCGCATCGCGCTGAACGTCGAGCTGAGGTTGCCCGGAAGGGTGGTCCGCGCGAAGTTCTCCGCGTTGTCGACCGCGGTCTGGCAGGTCGAGTCCGAGCCCAGAACACAGGTCTGCATCACGCTGGCGAAGCCCGCGTCGTTGCCGCCGATGCTGATGCTGGCGAGCGTCGTGCTGGAGGAGAGAGCGCTGATCTGGTTGGCCTTGACGTCCGAGGTCTTCGCACCAGAGCAGGCGACGAACTTGAACGACGCGGGAGCGTGCGAGGCCGCCCACAGCGCGGCGTACGCCTTGCTGCTGCGCTGGCAGCCGCTGTCCAGGTCGTACGACCCGGTACCGGTCCCGGAGGCGTAGGAGTCGCCGAGCGCGACATAGTTAGCGCCTGCGGCGGAGGCGGGGGTCGCTACGGCGATCGCGGTGGCTGCGAGGGTCGCGGCGGCTGCGACCGTGGCGGCGAGGCGGGGGAATTTCATGCTCTCTCCGATGAAAAGGGGGGGCTTGGAGCTCGGTTTACTCAAGCATCAAATCGGCCTTTTGGGGAGTATCCGGAATTGGTCAACGTTCGGCTGCTTTAACCATTGACAATTCTGATGACCAGTGTTGTCGAGATGGTTGGCGAAAGGCTGGCATGTCTGACCTGGGAGTTCGGGTGAGCGTGAGGAGCGTGAGGTTCCAGAGTGAGATCGATCTGCGGGTGCAGGCGGGGGCGAAACCTAGTCAGAGCACCAGGAAATATGGCACGGAGCGTGTCCGTTCGCGCCTCCTGCGTGACGCCTGGACGTTGCCGCGAGCGTCGAGGACGCCGTCTGTCGAGGGCGCCCGTCGTGATGATGGGAGCTCGTCTTCACTAAATTTGACACTTCCGTGACCAAACCGCCGAATGTCGAGCAGGAGGCGGAGTGTTTCGGTCCAGGTGGAATGGACGTCAACGACCTGGTGCGCAATTCCCAAGCGCATATGGCCAAGGCGAATGAGCTGATGACCGCGCTGACCGGCCGAGCCGCCCGCCGTCCGGCCCGTACCTCCCGAACCCGCCGGGCGAGTCGCACGCTTGTTAGAAAGACTCCTTCGAAGGACTCTTTCGAAACCCTCTTTCGGGATATACCGTCATCTCATGGACGAACGCGAGCGGGTTCTGCGTGACCCGCGTGAGATGCAGGTGTTGGCGCATCCGGTACGTATGCGGCTTCAGCAAGCCCTGTACGAGCGGGGCAGCGCGACGGCGACAGAACTCGCCGAGATGATCGGAGAGAGCCCGGCGAACTGCTCCTGGCATCTTCGCCAACTCGCCAAGTACGGCTTCGTCGAGGAGGCCGGCGGAGGCAAAGGCCGCCATCGTCCCTGGCGGCCCGCGTCGCATGCATTGTCGTGGGGTGACAGCGACGAGTCCGGCGAGATAGCCGCTGCCAGTGACGCGCTCAGCGCGCATTACGTCGAGCAGGAGTTCGCCGGGCTGCGCGACTGGCAGGCGTGGCGGCGCACCGACCCGCCCAAATGGCAGGACGCCGCGAGCTGGGTGCAGAACATCGACTGGCTCACCCTCGAAGAACTGCAAGAGCTCAACAAGGCCCTTTTGGCGATCGTCGCCCACCATCGGGAGCGCCGGGATCCGGCCAACCGCCCCGCTGACGCGCGTCGGGTCCGGATATTCGCCTGGGCGGTGCCCGCCGAGCCGTACGCGGCCGATCCCCCTAAGTCCGGCGAGGATCGCTGATGCGGGCGGTGTTCCGGCTGCGGGACTTCCGGCTGCTGTTCGCCGGCCTGGCCGCGAGCATGGTCGGTGACGCGCTGATGGTGCTGGTATTCGCCATCTGGGCGAAACGCCTCACCGGCTCCAGCTCCGCCGCGGGTCTGGTCATGCTCTTCATCGTCGTGCCGTACGCCGTGAGCCCTTTAGGCGGCTGGCTCATCGACCGATTCCGGCGCCGGCCCTTTCTCGTAGTCGTCAACCTCGCCTCGGCGCTGATATTGCTCCCGCTGTTCGCAGTACACGACGCATCGGACGTCTGGATCATCTACCTGGTCGCGCTGCTCTACGGCGTCTCATCCATAACCATCGCCGCCGCGCTGAACGGCCTGCTGAAAGAACTGCTCGCCGACAATCTGCTGGCCACCGCCAACGGCGCACTCCAGACGGTCAAGGAAGGGCTCCGGCTAGGAGGGCCACTGGCCGGCGCGGCGCTGTTCGCCACGCTTGGCGGCCGGGCCGTCGCCGCGATCGACGCGGTCAGCTTTCTCGCCGCGGCCGCTGCCATCGCCCGGATGCGCCTGCATGAGGAACCGGCCAAGCCAACGACGCTGCGCTGGTCCAGCGAACTGACCGCAGGCCTGTCTTTCATCAGGATCGAACCGGCCCTGCGCCGTACGATGACCGCCGGCGCGATCGCCTTCCTGGTCATCGGCCTCAACGAGGCCATCGTCTTCGCGCTCATCGACCAGGGCCTGCACCGGCCACCGGAGTTCATCGGCGTGCTCGCCTCCGCCCAGGGCGTAGGCGCCATCACCGGCGGACTGCTGGTCGCCCGGCTCATCACACACTCGGGCGAACTCGCCGCGACAGCGATCGGTCTGGCCGCCTTCGGGCTCGGCGACGGTCTACGCGTCTTCCCCTGGCTGCCCGCGGTGCTGGCGGGCAGCATCGTCAGCGGATTCGGACTGTCCGTCATGTTCGTCGGACTCACCACCGTCATACAGCGACGTACGCCCGGACCGCTGCTCGGCAGAGTCTCCCTGGCAGCCGAAACCCTCACCAGCGGCCCCCAAACGATCTCCATCGCGGCAGGCGCCATGCTGGTATCCGTCGTGAACTACCGACTGCTCCTCATGGTCGTGATGACCGGCATGCTCACCGGTGCCATCTACCTGTGGAACGGCCGCCGACTGACACGACCACGCCAGCGGACAAGTCCCTCCGTCACGGCCACCGACGCTTCCACCCCATAGGCAACGCGCCGCCCGGAAGTGTCGGGTTAGGCCCGCGTTGGCTCCGGCCCCGGCCTAGATCGATCAATTCAGTTTGATGTATTGTCTGGACTGTGGATGCGAAGCCGCCGGACGTCTTGGCCCTGGCCGGTCACGAGCTGCGCTGGCGGCTGCTCAGTGAGCTGACGAGAAGTGATCGGCAGGTGCGCGAGCTGACCGGCTTGGTCAGCCAGCCGCAGAGCCTGGTCTCTTACCATCTCGCCCGGTTGCGGGCTGGTGGTCTGGTAGCGATGCGGCGCAGCTCGGCCGACCGGCGAGACACCTATTACCGGATCGACCTGGCGCGCTGCGGGGAGCTGTTCGCCGATGCCGCGGGAGCGCTTCATCCGGGCCTGCGGCCGGCCCCGCCTGGTAGTACGCCACAGGTCTCGCCCGCGGCGCGAGTGCTGTTCCTCTGCACGGGGAACAGCGCGCGCTCTCAGATCGCCGAGGCCCTACTCCGGCGTTGTGGCGGAGAGGCGGTGGAGACCTTCAGTGCGGGCAGCCATCCCAAGCGTCTGCACCCGGACGCCGTACAGGTGATGCGCGAGCGGTTCGATATCGACATCTCCGGCCAGCGGGTCAAGCATCTGAGCGAGTTCACCGGCCAGCGTTTCGACGCCGTGATCAGCCTGTGTGATCGGGTTCGCGAGGTCTGCCCCGACTTCCCCGGTCCACCAGAGCTGATCCACTGGAGCATTCCCGACCCGGCAGCCGAGGACGATCACCTGGCGTTCGAGCGAACCGCCGCCGAACTCGACACCCGCGTCCGCTTCCTGCTCCACCACCTGTCAAAGGAGGACTGACGATGCCCGACGAAATGGTCAACGTGCGCTACATGGTCGACGACGTCCAGGAAGCCGTCGACTTCTACACCACTCACCTCGGATTCGAGCTGCGCTCGTCCGCGGTGCCCGCCTTCGCCGACGTCACCCGCGGCAAGCTGCGGCTGCTGCTGGGTGGGCCGAAGTCATCGGCAGGGCGGCCCATGCCCGACGGCGCCACTCCCGGTCCGGGCGGCTGGAACCGTATCCACCTGATCGTCGACGACCTGGCAGCCGAGGTGGACAGGCTGCGTACGGCCGGCCTCTCCTTCCGCAACGACATCGTCACCGGACCGGGCGGGTCACAGATCCTGCTCCTGGACCCGTCCGGCAACGTCGTCGAGCTCTTTCAGCCCGCAGCCCGCTGATCGACCCATGGCACGGCAACCGACCACGAGCGATCAGGGACACCTGCGACGACGCCTCGGGCTGAGCGATGCCGTGGTGATCGGGCTCGGATCAATGATCGGTGCAGGGATCTTCGCCGCACTCGCCCCGGCCGCGTCAGCGGCGTCATCAGGAGTGTTGCCCGCCCTCGCCATCGCCGCGGTGGTCGCGTACTGCAACGCCACCTCCTCGGCCCGCTTGGCCGCCCGCTATCCCGCCTCCGGCGGAACATACGTCTACGGGCGAGAACGGCTGGGTGGATTCTGGGGCTACCTGGCCGGGTGGGGGTTCGTGGTCGGTAAGACCGCATCATGCGCGGCGATGGCACTGACCGTGGGCGCGTACGCCTGGCCGGGGCATGTCCGGGTGGTCGCGGTCGCCGCCGTGGTGGCGCTGACGGCCGTCAACCATGTCGGTATCGAAAAGAGCGCCTGGCTGACCCGGGCGGTCGTCATCGTCGTGGTGGCGGTGCTCGCCGTGGTGGTCACGGTCTGCCTGACCAGCCAGGGCGCTGATGCCGCCCGCCTGGAGCCGGGTGGGGATCCGACTGGATGGGGTGTTCTACGGGCGGCCGGGCTGTTGTTCTTCGCCTTCGCCGGATACGCGCGGATCGCCACGTTGGGCGAGGAGGTGCGCGACCCGGGCCGTACGATCCCGCGGGCGATCCCGCTGGCGCTGGCGATCACGTTGATCATCTACGTGACCGTGGCCGTCGCGGTGCTGACGGTGCTGGGCCCGGCGAGGCTGGCCGGCGCCACCGCGCCGTTGGCGGAGGCCGTACGCGCCGCCGGCGTCCCGGGACTGGCCCCGGTGGTACGCGCCGGAGCCGCGATTTCGGCACTCGGCTCGCTGCTGGCGCTGATTCTCGGTGTCTCGCGCACCACCCTGGCGATGGCACGTGACCGGCATCTGCCGCATACCCTCGCCTCGATCCATCCCCGGTACGGCGTCCCGCACCGCGCGGAACTGACAGTCGGCGTCGTCGTCGCGCTCCTGGCCGCCACGACCGACATTCAGGAAGCGATCGGTTTCTCCTCGTTCGCGGTCCTGGTGTACTACGCCATCGCCAATGCCTCCGCCTGGACCCTGACTGCCGCCGAGTCGCGCCCGCCCCGAGCCGTGCCCGTGGTCGGCCTGGGCGGATGCCTGCTGTTGGCGTTCACCCTCCCGAGCTCATCAGTGATCGCCGGAGCCGGAGTGCTGACCCTCGGCGCCGCCGCATACGGCGTACGCGCCGGACTCACACGTGCGACGTGAATCAGGCAAGGTCGTAGTTAAGGAGAAGGTTGGTGCCGAGGACCCGCATCAAGGTTGCCCAGCGGTTAGAGAACCTGCCGATACTGGTCTTCATTCTCCAGTCTGTGGTGGTGATGCTCGGGCTGGGGGGCCTGACGTTTCCGTTCTTCGCGGCGAGTGAGACGGTGGTCGACTACGGCCCGGCCCGCATTGTCGAGTGTCACCGCTGGCCGTTAGGCCTCTGGCTGACCTATGAGTGCAAGGTGGATCGTGGCGGCAGCCTCGGCACCGGCGACAGGTACTACGGGGGAGCAGGAGGAGGATCCCGCGACAACGCCATCTCCACACATCGGTTGCACGGTTACGCGAATTTCGAGCTACATGCGAGAAACCGCCACAACCATCTGCGCATCTCCTTGTTGACGACCACCGACATGCCTCAAGTCTCCGACTGGTTCGAGCTGCTCTTCCTTCCCCTGTTCTTCTTGGTCACCTGGGCCGTCATTGCGGGCGAGAACAGGATTCTCGTCCGAATCGCGGATCGGATACGTCAATCTGTTCGTTGATCCGCCGTGCTGCTGGTAGCGAGCGAGACGCGCGCACGGCGCCGGTAGCCCGCAGCCACCGTCACTGCCTCAGCCGGCGGCGCCGTAGTTGGACGCTGACGGGCATCGGTCCATTGACTGGATTCCACAGGTGTGCGATGTCGTCAAGTGGGTCCATGACGTCGATGTCGAGGTCCGGATCAGGACGCCGACTTGGTCGTCACGAGCTTCCATTTGAGGGGCTACACGCCGCCTCCACCTCACCGAGCTGAGGTGAGAACAGCGAGGTACTGCATCGGTCAAGGGGCGGGCTATTCACTGAACAGCCCCATCCGGGCCCAGTCCGCCTCGGCCTTGGCGAACGCGTCGTCCGTCGCGTCGCCGCCGAGCCGGGCCAACTCGGCGAGGATGGCGTGCACGACCGCCATCGCCGCGGTCAGGGAAGGAAAGGCACTGATGCCCTCGCTGGGTACGACGACCAGGTTGGTGGCGACGTCGGCGATGGCGGAGGAACGGAGGTCGGTGAGGACACACGTGGTGATCTTGCGTTCGTACGCCATCGTCGTGGCCTCGAGGACCTCGCGCGGCAGCCACCACAGGTTGACCGTGACAAGGCAGTCACCCGGCCGCAGTCGGTTGAGGCTGTTGACCAGCATCGTGCCGAAGTTCTGCTGCAGCACGACATCCCGCCCCATGGTCTGGGACAGGTGAGCGAGTTGGAGCCCGGGGGCAGCGAAGCTACCCGATCCGATGATGAGCGTGGACCGGGCCGTATGGATGGCCTCGGCGATCGCGTGTACCGCGGCGACGTCGAGTGTTCGGGCGAGGGTCTCCAGGTTTTCCATGTCGCGCTGGACCGCGGCCGTGATCATTTGGCTGGCGACGCCGCGATGCTCGGCGAGCACCTGGTTGGCCGACAGCGTTGCGAGGTAGCGGCTGCGGAGTTCGAGACGCAGCTCCGGCCAGCCGGAAAACCCCAGCGTACGCGCCGTTCGTACCACGGTCGCGACATTGACTCGCGCCCGCTTGGCCAGGTCGGCGGTTGACCCGTACGAGGCGAGTTGGGGCTGGGTACCCAAGATCTCGATGACCCTTCGCATGGCGGGCCCGAGCTCCGCGACCTGGGTACGGTCGGCGATCCATTCCTCGATGGTGCCCATGCGCCTCCTGGGTGCGTGACATCCCGGCAGATCGCCGACGGACCGTGCCCGCAGGCTAGCGCCGCATAGTCGGATGAAACAAACATTGCATTCACTATGCAATGCGCTTAACGTAGCACCCCACAGGTGGCGGGCCGTGTCCGCCCACCATGACGAACCCCAGGGGTGCCGATGCGAGTTCCTGCCGGATGGCAGTCGCCATGACCGTGAATGGCGGCGACGTCCTGCTGACGAACGCCACGGTGCTCGATCCGCTGACCGGCGACCTTCTACCGGACCTTCGAATCCTCGTCCGCGACGGGGAGATCGCCGAGGTCGGGGCGCGCGAGGTCGTCGCGGCGCGTGACGCACGGTTGATCGACGCACGCGGCATGACGGTGCTGCCCGGGCTGATCGACGCACACGTTCACGTCACCGCGATCACCGCCGACCTCGCCGCGCAGGCGGAGAGTTCCTCCACCTATGTCACGCTCAGCTCGAGCCGTGTGCTGGCGGGCATGCTGCGCCGCGGTTTCACCACCGTCCGCGACATGGGCGGCGCGGACTACGGCATCGCGGACGCCGTCGACGAAGGCGTCATCCTCGGACCGCGGGTGCTCTTCGGCGGCAAAGCGCTTTCGCAGACGGGCGGGCATGGCGACATGCGGCCGCGTGGCCGTGCCGTCCTCGATCCGTGCGCGTGCGGGCCGGGGATCGGTCTGGTCTGCGACGGCGCGGACGCCGTACGGCGGGCCGCGCGCGAGCAACTGCGTACCGGCGCCGACCACGTGAAGATCATGCTCTCCGGCGGCGTAGCGTCGCCGACCGACCGGATCGATTCCACCCAGTTCTCGCTCGCGGAGATCCGCGCCGCAGTGGAAGAGGCCACGGCGGCCAACCGCTACGTCGCCGGACACGCCTACACCGCGCCGGCGATAAACCGAGGACTGGTCGCCGGTGTACGCAGCATCGAACACGGCAACCTGCTCGACGAAACCAGTATCGAGCTGTTCCTGGAACGGGACGCGTTCTACGTACCGACACTCATTGTCTACGAGGCCCTCGCCACCGAAGGCCCCGTACATGGCCTACCCGCCCGGAGCCAGCACAAGGTCAGGGAGGTACTCGACCACGGACAGGCTGCACTTGAGCTCGCGTACCGCGGTGGGGTGAACATCGTCTTCGGCACCGACCTGCTGGGGGGAATGCACTCGCAGCAGCTCGCGGAATTCCGTATTCGCGCAGAAATCCAGCCGCCCATCGAGGTCATTCGCTCCGCGACGGTCACGGCGGCACGGCTGGTCGATTTGGCAGGCCGGATCGGACAGGTCATCCCAGGAGCATGGGCCGACATCCTCGTCGTCGACGGCGACCCGTCGGCCGACATCCGTGTGCTCACCGAGCCTGACAAACACCTGAAGCTGGTCATGAAGGCCGGCGTCATCCACGTGAACGACCTGGAGTAGGGCAGTGGGTGATCCGGCTCACACAATGAGGCGGATCGCACCACGTGTTTCTAAAGGAGAAAAGTCATGCGTGTGAGAACCGCGCTGGCCGTATGCCTGCCGATGGCGCTGGTCGCCGTGAATGGATGCGGTGGATCGAATCGAGGGACGGGAAAAGATGGCCCGGCGAGGTATGCCACGAAAGCCACCTTCACGATCGCCTCGGCCGATGATCCGGGGTCTTTCGACCCGTACCGTACCCAGTTCATCCAGAATTACTACCTGGCCTATGACTCGCTGGTGAACCAGCGGACCGACGGATCGTTCGTATCTGGGTTGGCGGAAAAGTGGACGGCGGACGCTCGTACGGCCACTTTCACCCTCAAGGCCGACATAACCTGCTCGGACGGCACACGGCTGACCGCCAGCCACGTCGCCGACGCCATCAACTATGTGGCCGACCCGAAGAACGGGTCACCCCGGTACGGGTTCCTCGTGCCGAAGGCGCCGCTGGCGGTGACCGGCGACGACGCGACACGGACAGTACGGGTTGTCATGAAGAAGGAACCCTTCGGTTTCTTGCTGCACACCCTCGGCCAACTTCCGATCGTTTGCCCGAACGGATTGAAGAACCCGAACCTGCTCAAGAGCGGGTCGGACGGGACGGGACCGTTCGTGCTCTCCAAGGTGACGCCTGGACAGAGTTACGAGTTCATGGTGCGCAAGGACTACACGTGGGGGCCGGGCGGCGCGAAGACCGACGTTCCCGGCACGCCAGGGAAAGTCGTCATAAGGATCATCGGTAACCCGACCACGACCACCAACCTCCTGCTGGCCGGTGAGGTGAACTTCGCCTCGATCACCGGGCAGGACGATCAGGAACGGCTCGCGGCGCAACGGCTCAAGAGCATCAGTCGGCCGAACGCGGGCGCCTGGATTTGGTTCAACCATCTCGGCGGGCGCCCCACGGCGGACAAGCAGGTCCGCCAGGCCCTGATGCACGCATTGAACCTCGATCAGATGGTCAAGGTCGCCGCGCAGGGCGGTGGAGGACCCGCCACCGGTCTCGTCGCCAAGGAACCCAGGCCCTGCCTCGGCAACAGCGTCGCCGGCCAGTTGCCCCAGCATGACATGGCGGCGGCCGGGACGTTGCTCGACCAAGCGGGCTGGACCAAAGGTGCCGACGGCACGCGCACCAAGAACGGCAAGCCCTTGAGCCTGGATCTGCATTACCTGACGACCGCACCCGACAAACCGACCACGGAGCTGATCGCTCAGCAGTGGAAACCCCTCGGAGTGAAGGTCAAGATAACGCCCGACACCGCCACGGGGCTCACTCATGTGATGTTCCAGACCAGCGATTGGGACGTCTACATGACCGGGTTCGGCTACGTCCTGCCGACTCAGGCGGTGCCCTATGCCTCGGGCCCCGTGCCACCGAAGGGCATCAACGTCTCCGGCATTAACAACAAGGAGTACAACGATCTGGTGGAAAAGGCATCGGGCATGGTTCCGCCCGAGGCATGTACCTACTGGGATAAGGCCGAAAAGGCACTTTATCGGGACGTCGATATCGCGCCGATCTCCTACCGCACCTATCCCTACTACTTGAAGAACGCCGAAGCCCAGGTGTCGGCCGATCGAGCTCCGATACCAACCAGCATCCGGGTATTGGCTCGGACGCGCTGATCTCGATCACCCTCACCCAACCTGCTCCGGAAGGCTCACGTCATGTCTGTCAGTAACCCCCCGGCACGCACTACCGATCACGTCGACGAACTGGCGGGAGTGCGGTTCCCGGATCCGTACCGGTGGCTCGAGGGTGAGACGGACGAGGTCCGGCGCTGGCAGGAGGCACAGGCCGAAGCGGCGACCGCTCATGTCCGGGACTGGCCGTACCTCGACGGGCTCCGCTCGTCGGTCGCGAAGTTCCATCTCCCCCGCTTCGAGCAGATCCCGCGTACGGCCGGTGGCCGATGGTTCCGCACGGCCGTGCCGAAGGGCGCATCCCAGGCACAGGTGGTCGTCGCGGAAGAACCATACGGAGACGGGCGCGTGCTGTTCGATCCGGCGAATGAGGATCCCGGGCACCCTCCGCTCGTGTCCTGGATCGCGCCGGCACCTGACGCCAGCGTGGTCGCTGTGGGGCTCTGCGCCGACGGCAGCGAGCAGAACACGATCAGGCTGATCGAGGTGGCATCGGGAGCGGTACTACCCGACCCGCCGGGGCAACCACTAATGGACAACTGGACCGGTGGCGTGCAGTGGCTGCCGGACTCGAGTGGGTTCTTTTTCACCGCGATCGACGGCAGCGCGGTCGATCTGTCTCAGCGGGTGTGGCTGCACCGTCGGCTGCCGGAGATCTCGACCACGGTGATGGACATCGACTGGCTACCTGGGACGGAGTACCGCATGGTCGTGGTGTCTCTGGACGGTCGGCACGCGGTGGCGGTGCAGCGGCTGATGAACCCGGTGCCCGTCGCCGTCGCGCCGCTGGAGGGCAGCGGGGTCCTCGAGTGGCGGCCCTTCCTAACCGAGATCGACGACACGGTCGCCGGTTATGCCCTTGATGGTGAGTGGATCGCGGTCACCGACGTGGGCGCGCCGCGCGGCCGGGTGGTCGGCATCCCGCTCAACGGTCCGACACCGAACCAGCCGTCTTCGTGGCGGGAAATCGTCCCCGAATCCGACGCCACGCTGCGATCCCTAACACCCGTGGGAGATCTGCTCTACCTGATCGAACTGGTCGACACTTACGCGAAGATCCGGATGGTCGACCGGTCCGGTACGCCCCGCGGGCAGGTGCCGCTACCCCGCCATGCCGCCATCGAGTTCTCGTTTCCGATAAAGAACGTCGTGCCGGCCGATCCCGCGACCGCGTTCATCTTCTCCTTCTCCACCCTCACCGAATCCGCGGGTGTATACCGGCACCGGCCGGGATCAACCACGCTGGACGTGCTGCGGGCGCCGAAGGCGACTCTCGACGACGCCGTCATCGAGGACGGCTGGGCGACCTCCGCCGACGGGACCCTGATCCCGTACCACCTCGTGCGCCGCCGCGACGTCACGCTCAACCGGTCGCGCCCGACGCTGATGTTCGCGTACGGCGGTTGGAACGTCGCGCGGGCGCCCGCATTTCCCGGTGCCATGGCCGCCTTCGTAGCGGCCGGCGGCGTCTTCGTGCACTGCCACCTTCGCGGCGGAGCGGAATTCGGCCGCACCTGGTGGGAGGGCGGCCGGATGAAGAACAAACCGAACTGCTACGCCGATCTGTACGCCATTGCCGAACATCTCATCGTCGCCGGAATCACCACACCGAACCAATTGGCCCTCACAGGCGGCTCCAACGGAGGCTTGATGTGCGGGAACGCGATAACGCAACGTCCGCGCCTATGGGCGGCGGTCATCCCGCGCATGCCTCTGCTCGATCTCGTCGGCGCCTGTCGCGAAGCATATGGAAGATGGCTGATCGATATGGAACTCGCGGATTCCACCGACCCTGACGAGGTCCGCCGCTTGGCCGGATTCTCCCCTTACCACCTGATCATCGACGGCGAGGACTACCCCGCGATGTACATCGACGCCGGTGGCACCGACCCGCGTTGCCCACCCTGGCACGCCCGCAAATTCGCTGCCCGCATGCAGGCCGCCACCAGCGGCGACGCGCCGATCTTGCTGCGCGTCTGGCCCCGGGTGGGACACGGGTGGGCCACCGACGAACACACCGCCGAAGCCGAGAATACCGAGTGGCTCGCCTTCGCCATGAAGGCCGTCGGCCTCGAACCGGCCGTTCCCGCATGAGCCCGCGGCCGAGCGCCGGACCCCCAGGCGAAGAGATTGGCCATCGCGGAATGGAGACCGGCACATGACCACGACGGACGACCTCGAAGTGCTGGAGCTGGTCGACGGGCAGCTCCGGACACCGGCGGAGGTAGTCGGCCACTGGCTGACCCGACCGGACACCGGCGAACGGATCCGCCAGCAACGGGCCAGCTCCGCCGGGTCACTCGCCGCCGCGCTGGAAGCGGCCGAACGGGTGAATTCGAACGGGGTGTGGGCGATGCGGCCCGCCGCCGAACGCACGGAGATCCTGCGCCGGTTCACCGCCGAACTCGCCTTGCTCGTCGAACGGATGGCTTTCGCGGACAGTGTCGACAGTGGTGTTCCTCTGCGGTTCACGCGGGCGATGGTGGCGGCCTCGACGCCACTTCCCGAGCGGATGGGACGGCAGGCGGAGACCCTCCTGTACGCCGAAATGGACGACGTCAGCGGGCCCGCCGACCAGTATTGGTCGCCCTGGGGGCCCGCAGCGATCTTCATCCCGTGGAACGCACCTGCCACGATGGCGCTGAGGAAATCGGCTGCGGCGCTCGCCGCCGGCGCGTCGGTGATACTGAAACCCTCCGAATGGGCGCCGCACTCCGCTTCTCTCATCGCGAAGGCATCGTGCGCGGCCGGGCTGCCCCCCGGTGCGTTCCAGGTTCTCCACGGTGGCCCCGCGATCGGCGAGGCGCTGGCGTCGGACAGGCGGATCGGCGCGCTTTCCTATACCGGTGGGAGTATCGGTGGCCGGGCGGTGGCGCAGCGCAGCGCCCGTTTCATGCGCCCGGTCGATCTCGAACTGGCCGGCTGTAACCCGGTCGTCGTCTTGGACGACGCCGACCTCGAGATGGCTGCCGACCTGCTCACAGAGGGAATGTGCACGCTAAACGGCCAGTGGTGCGCCGGGCCGCGACGGGTCTTCGCGCCCGCGACGATGGTGCAGCCGCTGGCCGAAGCGATCCTGGACGCGCACGCGGCACAGACCGTGATCGGGTCTATCACCGGCGAGAACACCACGCTCGGGCCGATGGCCGATGCACCGCACCTGGAGCGGCTGCGGGTCCAGTTGGACGAATTCACCGCCGCGGGCGCGAACGTACGGACCGCAGGAGAAACGCCGGAACTCGCCGGGCATTTCCTCCTGCCGACCGTAATAACGGGCGCGCCAGCGGAGCTCAACCGTACGGAGGTGTTCGGGCCGGTCATCACGATCTCGCCGTACCGTGACATCGACGACGCGATCACCCAGGCCAACGACCACGAGTACGGCCTGCGTGCCTATGTGCTCTCAGGGGATCGGGGCACCGCTCGCACCGTCGGCCGGCAACTGCGCGCGGGACACGTGTGCGTCAACGGTCTCGGGCTGCGTGCCCGTCCCGCCGACGCCGTTATCAGCATGTGGGGAGAAAGCGGTCTCGGCACGATCGGCACGGTTGAGGGCATTCGCTTCTTCACCGGCGCCCGATACGTGGGCTGACAATTTGGCGAACCAATCGGATTTATTACCAGAGGGAGATCTGATGACTGCAGAGAACTCCAACGCCGCGTCAACAGCGGGGGGCGGATCAGCGCCGCGCTACCGTGAGGGCCCGGTCATCATCGATGGCGATGTCCAGTTGCGACGACGCTACTTCACCTATGACACCGACGATGGTCTGGTCGTTGGCACCGCCCTCAACGTGGCGTTCGTCATCGACTATCCGGTGGCCAAGGTGTGGCCGTATTTCAAGGACTTCAATCTTTGGCAGAATCCACACAGCCACTACTACTCGGGCGTTCTGGGGGACCTCGAGGGGCGAACATTCCGGATCAGCGTCAAGCCCGACGAGTCAGGCCCCCACTACTACGAAGTGCTGAGAGTGATTCCGGAGCATCTGATTGTAATCTCTCAGCCGATACCCATGGATGGTAGTTCAGCCGAAGTCGCCCCCGGGCTCGGCTCAGGCGGTGTGAGCCCCGGTTTTCATGTCTTCATGCTCAATGAGTCTGAGGGCAAGACCCTCATGACCATTTTCATGGAGCACAAATTTCGGACTCGTGATCTGTCGGAAGAACAAGCGTTTGAAAAAATGAGCTGGACATCAAGCTCGCTACGGAGATGGCAAGAAGGATTCGTTCCCACTCTGAAGAAGCTGATTCACGAAGGCGGGTAACAGCCTGGCGGGCATCATCGAAGCTCGCTGCTGTAACCGCATCGTCGCATTCTAGGAAGGCGGCGCCCGACCCACACGCCATCGATTCGTCCCAGCGCTGCGGCGAGCAGTTGTTCTCACGCTGTTCCGCTACTCCCGATCTCCGGCGCGGAACAGAAGAGTCGCCCCTCATTTCCGGGGGCGACTCTTCGTTGTCGCCGGCGGGGTGTCCCGCGAGGCGACGCGAGCGGCTACGGTCGCGCCATGGCTATCTCAGAGGAAGAGACCCGGCTCCGCGAAGGCGTACGCCTCGCGCTGCTCACCGCGATCAAGAGCGACGCCGAGCTGGCGTCCAAGAGCATTGACCGGGGCAACTTCATGTCCGGCGAGTCCCTACGGCAGCTGGCCGAGGCGTACGACCTCCTGACCGGCGACTACGACCCGGAGGAGGAGATCCGCTAGGTCTTTCAGCAGTTGGTGTGGGCCGCGAGCACCCAGCCCTCGCGGTCGGGGTGCTCGGCGCCGTGGCCCGAAATCCAGTAGCGTCCGTAGCTGTCGTAGAAGAAGGCGGCGGTGGTGCTGAAGCCGCGGCCGGCGCTGAGCGTGAACAGGTACGACGTGCCGCCGCCATTGTCCATCCCCGCGTAGAACGGCGCGCTCTCGATGGTGGTGCACACGCCGGGGGCCCCCTCGGCCGAGGCGGAGCCCGTGACACCGAGGCAGAGGCCGGTGACGGCGGTTGCCGCGGCGATGCTGAACAGTTTCTTCTTCACTTCTTCGGTTCCCTCTCGGTCTTATGCGGCACCGGACCGATGTCCCCCGCTCCGGTGCCGCCGAGCCTAGTGAACCCCGACCTCCGTACGCTGCCGTCGCCGATGGCAACCAATCCCCAAAACACCAGGGTCGCATGAGCAGTGGGAAGCTGTCGATCATGACCGGGCTATCCGACGGTGCCCCCGTCGCACGACGCCAAAGCCTGACCGTCGACAGGCCGTACCAGGTACGGATTGGCCTCCTCTTCCGTCGTGCCGGTGGGCAGGTGCACGGAAGACCCGCGAGCAGAGACCTTATCCAGGGCTGGACGCGGATCTGTCAGGCGCGCCGAATCGTGTGGCGAACCGCGCGGTGAACAGGTCGGCTCCCTTGCGCTGGTAGACAATTTCCGCCGTGGCCGCGGCGACACCGTCCGGCGTCGGGAGCTGGCCGACTCCCGCGCGCGTTCCCAGCGGAAGCAGGATCCTCCGCTCGGGCGTCGGGGTGTGAACGGCGCCCGGCTGGTCGCCGGCGATCTGTGCTTTGATGTTCTTCACCACGACCTCGGCATGCGTCATCGCGTAGGACGCCATCTTGGGATCGGGGAGAGCGATGATGTCGCCGATCGCGTAAATGCGTTCGTAGCCTTGGACGTTCAGGCGCTCGGTGACCGGAACCGCTGCCTGCTCGGTCAGCGGCGAGAGGTGTCCGTCCGCCAGGTAGTCGGTGTTGATCCGGCCCCCGAACGCGCGAAACCAGATATCTGCCACGATCTCGTCACCCTTGTCGGTGGTGACCGCGAAGCGGCCGGCCCGGCCGGCCTCGATCGTCGGCAACGTGGTCAAGCCGGTACCCAGCCGTAGTTCGATACCGAGCTCGTCCAGCTGGTGGCGCAGGTCGTCGCGCACCTCGGGCAGAAAGCCGGGGAGCAACTGGTCGGCCTTATCGACAATGAGCACGTGCTTGTCCGGCCAGACCTCCTTGGTCTCCCCGGCGAGCTCCAGCCCGACCGGGCCGGCGCCGAGGATCAGCACGCGGTCGGTGCCGGCCAGCTCCTTATGGGTCTGACGGAGATCGTCCAGCTGCTGGGCGATGCTTGTTGACGCCTGGTGCGGTTTGGCCGGATACGGGTAGCTGGAACCGGTGGCCAGGACCAGGTAATCGGCCTCGACCCGCTCACCCGAAGTGAGCGTCACGCCCTTCGGGTCCACCGAGACGGCCCGGTCGCGAATCACCCGTCCTCGTTCGAGCAGCGTCTCCAACGAGAAGAACGCGTTGGGCGCCCAGTCCGGCTGCGCCATCGCCCGCAGCGACGCGGCCGCATTGACGAATGCCTCCCGGGGGTCGATGAGAGTGATGTCCGCCTCGGAGTCCAGCGCCTTGGCGACCAAGGTTCCTCCGTATCCTCCGCCGATGACTACTACCGTGCGATTCATAATTTCCTCCTGGCAACGGATTTCCTCGTTGGCGGAGATGAGCGGCAGATCATGACGAGATGCCGCTCATGGCGTCCTTCGGGGAGTTGACGCGTCAACTCTAGCTCGAAGAGTTGATGTGTCAACTCATCAATCCCGGTACGATTCCGCCATGGTGAAGCCCCGCACACTGGAACCCGAGGAATGGGAGCTCTGGAACACCTGGATGCAGGCGCAGCGCCTCCTCGCCCGCGAGCTGGACCGCGGTCTGCAGCGCGACTACGGCATCTCCAAGGCCGAGTTCAGCGTGCTCGTGACGCTGCATCAGGCGCCCGGCGGCCAGATGCGCGTCGGCGAGCTCGCCGAGTCGCTCGCCTGGGAGAAGAGCCGCGTCTCGCACCAGCTGACGCGGATGGAGAACCGCGAACTCGTGGAGCGGACCGAGAACGAGTCCAGCGGCCGCCGGATCGGGATCGGACTGACCGCCAAAGGCCGCAGCGCCGCGCAGAACGCCATCCTGGGTCACGCGGACAATATCCGCCGATACTTCTTCGAAGCGCTTACGCCCGGGCAGGCCGCAGCCATCCAGGTGTGGAGTCAGCAGGTAGTCGACCGCATCGAAGCGCGCTGCGGTGAGGCCGCCGATGGCGTCACCTCGGAGGCTGTCGATTAGCCGGTCGGGATTCCTGGTGGGGTTTGATTCGGGCTTGTTGGAGGGTTTTGCGTTGCTGTCGTTCGCGGGTTTGCCGCGGGTGATGCGGCGCAGCATTTAGTTGATCGCGGCCCAGCGGATCATTTCCTCGGAGACTTCCGCGAAGCCGCGGTCGGCGAAGATGTAGCGGATCGGCGTGCTCAGGTAGACCTTGAGCAGGGTGGCTTTGGCGCCGTCGCGGTCCTGCCATGACGCGGCGAGAACGGTGACGCTGACCAGCAGGCCGAGGGTGTCGGTGACGATGAATCGCTTACGTCCGTTGACTCACCTGGGCCGCGTCGATGGTCCGGACGAGGGCGTTCCGGAGGCCGCAGGCATATGGGATTCGAACCAGATGACGACCCTGGTGAGGAAGTCGGTGAGCGCCGGGAAGGCGCGAACTCCGTGGCCCTCCTCCGGATAGATCGCCAGCACCGAAGGGATGTGCCCGTGCGACCGGAGTGCCTGGTGGAACTCGTGCGCTTGTCCTGGAGGCGTGCACATGTCGCGCGCGCCCGCGACGTTCAGGCACGGGGTGCGGACCTTGCTCGCCTGAAGGACGGGGCTGCGGGTGTGGAAGGCGCCGCCGGGAAGTTCGGGGTCGGTGCGGGAGAACGACCTCGCCCAGCCGCCGATGTTGCTGGTGACGGACATGCTGTACCAGTCGGTCACCGGCGCGATCGGTACGGCGGCGGCGAACCGCTGGTCCTGGGTCACCAGCCACGAGGACATGAACCCGCCGTAGCTGCCGCCGATGAGGCCGACACGGGCGGGGTCGATGACGCGCCGGTCGGCCAGCGCGTCGATGCCGGCGATGATGTCCTGCGCGTCCGCTCCACCCATATCGCCGACGACCAGCCCGGCGAAGGCCTGGCCACGACCGCCGCTGCCCCGGGGGTTCGGGTTCAGCACGGCGTAGCCGCGCGACACCAGGAGCGGAACCCAGGGAGACCGCATCGACCACATGTTCCGGAACGCCGAGATCGGCCCGCCATGGATGTTGACCACCAGCGGGAACGGCCCCTCGCCCGACGGCAGGCAGAGCACGCCCTCGATCTCCAGACCGTCCGGCGCGGTCCATCGGAAGATCTCGGCGCGCCCCGCGACGGAGCAGAGGTGGTCCGTGCCGGCGTGGGCGGTCGAGGCGAGTACCTCGTCCTTGTCCGTGCCGAGCATCGCGACCTCCGGCGGCACGTCGTAGGCGTTCTGCACGACGACGACCCGGCCGTCGGCGGTGAACGCGCCATCCGGATACCGGTTACCGCCGCACGAGAGCACCGTCGAGAACACCTCTGTCACCGCATGGCCAGGTACATCGATGACGCCGCCCACGGAGTCCAACCCACGCTGCCCGGTGTAACCGAGCCGTTCCGCGTCCAGCCACTGCAGCCACGTCGCGTCGGTGGCCTCGGTGTCGAGGGCGACATGGCCACCGGATCGGACGTCGATGAGCAGGACGTCGCCCGCGATGATCCATCGGTCGCTGCACACCGCCTGCACCACAGCGGCGTACCGGCCGTCCGGTGACCCGGTCGGCAACCCGATCTGCACGTCGCTGCGCAACAGCTCGCGGCGCTCCCCGGTGTCCAGCTCGATGTGGGTGAGGACCGCGTCGTACCAGTCGTCCTCGCCGGGCCGGTCCGACGCCACCGCGAGCACACCGGACGGACCGCACCAGTCGGCCTCCCAGCAGTTGAGCCCCTCCGGTGACAGCCGGGACAGCTCACCGGTCACCACGTCGTACAGCCACAAGGTCCGCCACGCGAACTCCGGGGTGCCGACCTGGATAGCGGGATGCCAGGACGGCAGACCGTCAGTCGTGATCGTGTTGACACCCGACCCCTGGCCGCCGGCCATGTCCGCGCCGAGGCCCGCGACCCCCAGCAGGATGCGACGCCCGTCCGGGGACCAGCGCACGTACTCCACGGTGCCGGGTACCGCCGGCGCGGCCGCCGCCTCGCCGAACCGCCCGGACTCGAGCAGGTGCAGTTGGAAGACGCCGGGCCGGGACCGGTCGGAGAGGAACGCGAGGAGCCGCCCGTCCGGTGAGAACCGCGCCTGCCGCGACGAACCCGGAGCCGACGTCAGCACCCGCAGACGACCGTCGGCGACCGCGAACAGGGCGGTCCGGGGCAGGCCGGCCAGCTCGTCGAACACCGCGCCGGTCACGACGACGCGAGTTCCGTCCGCGGTGACAGTGGGCTCGGACACAGCGTGCGGGCGCCCGAAAGCGGGCTCGTGCAGTTGGCGCAGATGCTCGGATACGGCGGCGTACTGCGGCGTGCCACGGACGTCTTGCTCCACGATGAATCCTTTCCAAGAGGTGGGGAGCGGGTCAGCGCAGGTGCCGGGTGAACCACTCAACGAGTGCCTCGTTCTGCGCCATCCGAGCCGGCACGGGGCCGTTGTACGTGCCGAGATGCGACGCTCCGGGCAGCCGGAGCATCTCGGCCGTAACGCCGTTCGTCTTGAGCACGCGGTAGTACTGCTCGGACTCGATGGGCGTGCACCGCATGTCGGCTTCGCCAACGATGAACAGCATCGGTGTGCGGCAGCCGGGGGCGTAGGTCAGCGGCGAGCGTTCGCGGTACAGCTCGGGCAGCTCTTGCGGCGTCCCGCCGTGCTCCTGGACGACCCACCACTCGGCGTCGATCTGCCCAACGCTTGTCGCCCAGTTCGTGACCGGATTCTCGGCGACCCCGGCCTTGAACCGGTCCGATGTGCCGACCAGCCAGCACGTCGCGAAACCGCCGTAGGACAGACCGTAGACGCCGAGCCGGTCGGGGTCCGCGATGCCGGCGGCGATCGCCGCGTCGACGGCGGCGTGGTGGTCGAGACTGCCGAGCGTTCCCCAGTCCCCGGCCATCTTCCGGGAGAACGCACTGCCGTAGCCCCCCGAACCCCTGAAGTTGTGGAAGACGACGGCGAATCCGGCGCTGACGAGCAGCTGAAAGTCGATCATGAAGGTGGTGCCGAATGAGCTGTACGGCCCGCCGTGGATGACCAGCACGGTCGGCCACGGGCCGTCCCCGTCCGGCGGCGTGAGAGACCACCCGTCGCTTCGCAGTCCGTCCGCCGCGGTGATCCGCAACGTCCGGACGCGTGGACGGATCGTTCGCTCGACCAGGTCGTCGCTGAACGCGGTGACACGCTCGGTGCCGAGCATCAGCTCGGGCGGGTCGACCAGTGTGGTCGCGAGGTGCAGGACCGTCCCGTCGGGCGCGACGTCGAGCAGATACGCCGAACCGTCCCACTCGACGACCCGATCGACCCGCTCCGGACCGCTCAACGCCGCGCGGCAGACGACGGCGTCGCCGCCGACCTGGGCGCGCACGTACGCGACGTCGCCGTGGGCACGGATCCGCGGCGACTCGATGTCGTCGCAGATCGGCAGGTCGGTGAGGACCGTCACACCAACGCCGGGAACGACGTCCTCGGTGCGGCACTCCGGCTCGCCGCCCGCCGGATCGATGGTCCACAGATCGCGCTTCCCCGTCGCCCACAGCCGCCCGCCGGCGGGGCACCCAACGAAGACGATCCGGCCGTCGGCGCACCATTCGGCGGCGAAGACACCACCCCACTTGCCGACTAGAACGCGTGACTCCGCCGTTTCGACCTCGACCAGGTGCAGCTCGGGGAGCATCGTCCACGGCCGATCCGCCGGCATGGACACGCGGTAGCAGACCCGGCGTCCGTCCGGCGACCACCGCGGGTCGCTGTTCATCGCCCGGTCGTCGGTGAGCAGCCGGACCGCGCCGGTCGCGACGTCCACGACGTGCACGTCGGTGGCGGCGTCGTCAAGGTAGCCGACTCCGTCGAGTCGATACGTCGCGCGGTCGACCCGGTACGGTCTCGACCGGTCCCGCTTGGCGGCGGGCACCGCGGTGAACGCGATGAAGCGTCCGTCCGGCGACCATTCGGGGCGGCCCGTCACGCCTTGTGGCAACGCCGTGAGCGCCCGCGACGTCCCGCCGTCGACGGGCACCACGACGATCTGCCGCGTACCGTCCACCTCGGCGAGCAGCGCGAACGAGCGGCCATCCGGCGCGGCGGCGGGGGTGCGCACGTCATCGAACTCGGTGGCGATGCGGCGACGGCCCGGTCCGTCCAGCTCGAACACCCACAGACTGTCGCGGTCGTAGGTGTCGTCGACGGTCTCGGCCAGTACGTAGTAGCCGTGCCGGCCGTCCCCGAGGAAGCCGCCGTCGCGGACCAGCTTCAGTTCCTGGGCATGCTCGACGCGGAATGGCTCGCGGGTCATCGGTCTCCTCCGGTGGTCACGGGCTCGTCGTGTTCGGTCCGCTCGACGTCCCGGGTCAGTGCGGGGTTCTCTGGCAGGCATGCGCGGTCGACGATCCGGCCGTCCTTCACGACGTGCGCGATACGGCCGTACGCGTCCGGGCTCGCCAGCGGGTCGGCCTCGAGGACGAGCAGGTCGGCACGCTTGCCCGGTTCGATCGTGCCGATCTGGTCGTCGACGCGGTATGCCGTCGCGATGTTGCGGGTCGCCGCCTGCAACGCCGCCATTCCGGACATGCCGAGTTCCCGCGCGGTGCGGAGCCAGGCCAGGTGCGAGGTGCCTAGGCGAATGGGCGTGTCGGGAAGACGGAGCAGCGGCCCGACCCATGGACTGGTCATCGCGCTCGGCCCGAAGACTCCCCCGTCAGTGGCGAGCAAGATGGTCGCGCCGGCGTCGATCAGGTCGCGCGCGTTGCGGTCCTTGACGCGCATCCCGTCGCGCCAGTGCGCGGGCAGGCGAGTGTCGGTATCGAGGGCGTGGTGAAACCGGTCGGAGTACAGCATGGTGGCGCACGGCAGACCGCGGTCGACGATGAGTTCCAGCGTCGCCTCCGGCAACGGGTACCGTCCCGTCGAGTTCGCGTGCTGGAGCAGGTCGACGCCTGCCGCGATGGCGACCTTCAACGCCTCCGGCGTCAGTGCGCACGCCTGGACGGTCAGCCCCGCGGCATGTGCTTCGTCGACGATCGCGCGTTGTGCGTCCGGCGCGAGGGCGAGGAAGCGGAAGTGGGCATGCGCGCTGGAGGCGTACTTGACGAAGTCGACGCCGCCTGAGGCGAGGTACCGGCGGACCGCGCGGCCGACAGACTCGGCGGGCATCCAGGTCAGGTCGGCGCCGACGCCCTGCTCCCAATGCCGGTCGACGTCGTGGGCCACCTGCGGGTTGAGTCGCTCCCGATAGGGGAAGAAGTCCGCGGACCACGGCCCGTCATTGCCGATGATGTTGCCGGCGAGGTAGATCCGGCTCCCCGGCAGCTCGCCCGCGTCGATGCGGTCCCGCACCCGTCGCAGTGATTCGAGCGGCCCCCAGGTGTCGAAGACGGTGGTGATCCCCGCCCGCAGAGCCACCTGCGCCGCCTCGGCGACGAGGTCGTCGTAGTGACCCGGCGCGTACCGGAGCAGCACGTCCGGGTCGCAGTGCAGCACGAGATGCGTGTTCGCATCGAGCAGTCCGGGCACGACGTACATGTCCGTCGCGTCTAGGACGCGGTCGTTCGCGGCGGATTCGAGTTCCGCGGCCGCCCCTACCCACGCGATCCGCTCGCCACGGACCACGACGGCGGCGTCGGCGGCGGGCGGCGTGCCGGTGCCATCCACCAAGGTCGCTCCGGCGACGACGAGGTCCCCGGGTTCGGCTCTCATTCCGCCTGCTCCCGGCTGCCGGGAATGAGATGGACCAGGACGGAGACGACGAGCAGGGTCCCCGCCCCGGCCAGCACCCGGCCGATGAGGTAGCGCGCACCGGCAACGGTCACGGCCGCCTCGCCGAGAACTCGGCGAGGTGACGCAACGGCACCGCGTATCCCTCGAGCGGAGAGACGACCGCGTTCACCTTGTCCGTTCGGTACGCTGCGATCGCGTCCTTGGTGACGAGCGGAATGATGTTGGCATTACTCGCGATGCGCATGCAGGTGTCTCTCAGCGTCTTCGCCCGCGCCGCACCGGGCTCGGTGGAGACGCTCTCGTCGATCAACGTGTTCAGCTGAGCGTCGGACCGCGCCCACGCCTCGTTGAAGCCGGCGAGCTTGGGATTCCACGTCGGCATGTTCATGGCCGGATCGCTGTAGCCGGCGAACCATCCGATGAACAGGTCGAAGTCGCCGGCACGTTCCCGCTTGAGGGCCTGACCGATCTCCAGCGAGGTGATGTGCACCTTGAGCCCCGCGCTCTGCAGGCTCTGCTGCAGCACCTGCGCCATCGGCGCCGCCATCGGCACGGCGGGGATGGTGATGATGTCCACGGTCTTCCCGGTGGCACCGGCGGCCTCCACCAGCTGCCGCGCACGCGCGGGATCCGGTGTCGCAAACGGCATCGCCGCAGGGTCGCAGACGTTGAACGCCACCGGTGCGGCGGCGGTCGCGCGGCCGACTCCGCCGAGCGCCACCTTGACGAGCTTGTCACGGTCGATCGACAGCGCGAGCGCCTGCCGCAGCCGGTCGTCGCTGAGGATCGACCGCTTCGCGTTCACGTACATCGTGTAGTAATCCGTCGTCGACTGCACTGTCGTCTTGACGTTCGCCTGGCCCTTGAGCAGCCGGATCGAGTCCGGTGTCTCGAACGTGGTGACGTCGACGCTGCCGTCCCGCAGGGCGGCTGCTCGCGCCGCGTCGTCGGGCATGATGCGGACCGTCAGCGTGCTCACCTTCGGGGTGCTCTTGTCCCGGTAGAAGGGGTTGCGGGCGAACGTCCAGGATTCGCTCTGCGAATGCGCGACGACCTTGAACGGTCCGGTGCCCAGCAGTTCCTTCTTCGGGTCGAAGGTGCCCGCCTTCAGCTCTTTGATCGGCAGGATGGCCGCCGGAGTGCCGGCGAGCGCGGCGATGAAGGACGTCCTCGGCTTCGCCAGTGTCACCGTGACCTGTGTCGGACCGCTCTTGGCGACGTCACGCAGATCGAGCTGCGCGGACCACCAAGCCTTGAGCTTAGGATCGTCCAGACGGCGGAGACTGCCCACGACGTCGTCGGCGGTCATCTCCCGCCCGTTCGAGAACCGCACGCCCTTGCGCAGCTCGAACACATAGGTCGTTGGCGAGCTCTGCCGCCACGATGTCGCCAGCGCCGGCACCGGTTTCAGGTGGTCGTCCAGGCCCACGAGGTTCTCGTAACTGAGGTTGAGCAGTTCCCATGCGGTGGCGGTGGTCGAAACCGTCGGATCCAGCACGTCGACTTCAGCGGGCTTTCCCCAGACCAGCCGGCCCCCCGCGTCCGCACCGCCGGACGAGGTGCCGGACGAGGTGCCGGACCTCCCCGAGCACGCGACACACGCCGTGGCCAGTACGCAGGCGACCGCGACCCGGGCAAGGCGGAACCTGCCATGTCCGGAGGGCGCCCTCGGGGTAGGCGGAGTATGCAACATGTGGCTCTCCTGTCATCGCCGGCGGCGTTGCCGGCGAGGCCGTCTGCACGCCGTCGGAGTAGCGCGGCCGACCGGGCCGAACGTGCACTATGTGGGGCAGGACGGTACGCGCTCTTATATAGCCCCACAAGAGATAATTTGTGCTGTCACATGATTCATTGGTAGATGTGGCAGCACATCATTGCTCTTGTGTGTTGTTTCTTTGTCGCGTAGCGTTCGCCGGCGCCATGCCGAACCTGAATCAGGTGGAGAACCGAGCGCGATGACACCTGCTGCCGAGGACGCCGGCGTGACGGCCGTCACTGAGGAGGTCTGCCGGCATCAACTCAGGCCGGTGATCACCAAGGGGGTGGAGACCAAGAACACCGTCTTCGGCGGTACGTCCGAGAAAACCGCGTGACGGTGGCTCCCGAAGACCACACAAGATCAAAAAAGGGCTCCGGAGAAACTCCGAAACCCCTTCTGAACTGCTCAAACGAAGTCG
>CAVTOG010000008.1:0-1221564 GCA_963736325.1 uncultured Actinomycetota bacterium
AGCTGGAACGCTGCGTCGCCCACGCGCGGTCCCGCCGCCAGTTCGGCCGCCCGATCTCGCGGTTCCAGGCGATCTCGCACCGGATCGCCGAGATGAAACAGCGGCTGGAGAGCGCACGGCTCCTGCTGTACCGCGCCGCCTGGCTGATCGACCGGCGGGGCGACGGGTACGCCGGCGCCGTCGCGCTCGGCAAGGTCGCGGTGTCGGAGGCGGCGGTGGCCAACAGCCTCGACGCCATCCAGATCTTCGGCGGCGCGGGATACCTCGCCGAGGCGGGCGTCGAGCGCTACCTGCGCGACTCGGTGCCCACCACGCTGTTCTCCGGGACGACGGAGATCCAGCGGGAGATCATCGCCCGGGAGGCGGGACTGTGAACCTCCGCCGCACGGCCGCCGCCGGCGCGTAGGGCACGGCCCTCCGCCGGGACGCCGTCATTTCCGCATCGCCGTCGTACGGGGTGCGATGCGCCGGTGACCTGCCGTGAGACACCGCAGCCTGCGCGGGCGGAACCCCCGCCGTACAGGGCGCGTAAGCGATGACTTAATCCGCTGTTGCCCGAGTGCGTACCGCGGCGGCGCATTGCCGTCGCATGAAGCGGCGACGGCGTCTCACGGGCTCCGTCGGGGCGTCGGCTACGCGCCGCGCTGACGCGCGAACTTCCGGGCGGCCTCCTCGGTGACGGGCGTGAAGAAGTTGACGAGGTTGCCGTCGGGGTCGCGGAAGAGCAGGGCCCGGTTGCCCCAGGGCATCGTGGTGGGCTCGGTGACGAAGTCGGGGACGAACGCGGACAGGTTCGCGTGGACCCGGTCCACGTCGTCGACCAGGAACTCGATGATCACGCTGTGGTTGTCGGCCGGGCGGGACGAGCCCGGCGCGAACAGCGGGACGGTGCGGGTACCGGCGATGGCGAGGGTGGCGCTCGCGGTCGAGCTCGGCGAAGTCCTCGGCGGCCCAGGCCGCCGGCACGCCGGTGGCCTTCTCGTAGAAGCGACGAGACGCGCGACGTCGTCGGTGATGATGCGGATCGAGACGAAGTCCATGGTTCTCTCCTTGGCTGCGGAAGTCGCTGTGCTGCGCAGGCTAGGAGAATACTGGACAGAATCGGTCCTATTGCCTAGGCTCGGATCATGCCCGACCCACCGGCCGCGTGCTCACCCTCCTCGAACTGCTCCAGTCGGGCGGCACCCGCACGATGGCCGAGCTCGCCGACCGGCTCGGCGTCGAGGGACGCACCGTACGGCGGTACGTGGACCATCTGATCGACCTCGACGTGCCCGTCGAGTCGGTGCGCGGCCGGTACGGCGGCTACCGGCTCGCCGCCGGCTACCGGCTGCCCCCGCTCATGCTGAGCGACGACGAGGCGCTGGCCGTGCTGCTCGGCCTGGTCGCCGGCCGCCGCGCGGGGATGACGATGACGCACCGCCGGAGAGACGGCGGCGGCCAAGATCCGGCGGGTGCTGCCCGGACGCCTCGCCCGCCGGCTCGACGCGGTGCTGGAGTCGCTCGCCTTCACCGAGCCGCCCGGGGAGTTCCCCGCCCCGACGCCGGGGTCCTGCTCACCATCGCCGACGCGGTACGCCACCGCCGGCCGGTCTCGATCCGGCACACCGCGCGACGGCCGGCGAGCGAACGCACCTGTACCCGTACGGGGTCGTCGTCCCACTCCGGCCGGTGGTACGTCACGGGCTCCGACCCGGCGATCGGGGAGGACCGGACCTTCCGCCTCGACCGCATCACCGGACGCGCGTACCCTGCCCGGATCGTTCGAGGCGCCTGGCGGGCCGGACCCGGCCCAGCGCGTCGTCTCCGGCTTCGCCACGGCGGCGTACCGGCACGAGGTGACGCTGCGGATCGACGCGACGGTCGAGCGGATCCGCGCCCGGTTCCCCGCGAGCGTCGCGACCGTGGACGAGGACGCGTCCGAGGGCTGGCGGCGCGTCGAGATACGGGCGGAGTCGCTCGGCTGGCTGCCTCCGCTGCTCGCCTCCCTCGACCGGCCGTTCGTCATCGAACGCCCCGACGAGCTGCGCGACCTCGTCGCCGCCCTCGCCGGGCGCCTCGCGGCGAGCGCCCGCCGGGTCACGCCCGCTTCGGATCGCCCGGGTCGCGGTTCGTCGTGAGCGGGCCGGTGGTCGGGGCCGAGTACTCGCCGATCCACTCGTCCTTCCACGACGGCTCAGTTCGCCGATGCTCGCCGGACGATCCATCGCTCTCCTCACCGGGCCGCCGGCCTCAGGCCTGGGTGTCCCGCCGTCCCAGCACCAGGTCGCGTACGGTGCCGGCCCCCGAGGTCAGCTTGCCCTCGCGCTCCAGCCGCTCCCGCCACGCCGCAGTCAGGTCGCTCCCGGGCTCGGCCAGGCCGTCGAAGCTCACGTGCTTCATGTTCTTGCAGGGCTTCTGCGCACCGCAGGCCTCGTCGAGGCCGGAGCGGTCCTGGCCGTCGGCGGCCCACACCGCGCGGAGCACCTCGCCCGCCTTCTGGACCGCATCGTCTGGCTGGCTCATCGTGAGACTCCTCGTCGCCGGGCTTCGACCGTAGGTCGCGGTCTCCCGTCCGGCGACGGCGGATTAAGCATTCGCTTTACCGGAGCCGTGGATCGAGCCCTCCTTGGACTTCAGCGGCGCCGCGCCGGCGCCGGAGCGTACGGCGAGGGCCTCGGCGACGATGGAGACGGCGATCTCGGCGGGGGTGTTCGCGCCGATGTCCAGGCCGGCGGGGCCGTGGATCCGGTCCAGGTCGGTGACCCCGTGCGCGGCGAGCCAGGCCGCCCGCGCCTGCTGCGTACGGCGCGAGCCGAGCGCGCCGACGTACCCGGCGCCGCCGGAGAGCGCCGCCGTCAGCGCCCGCCCGGCGATCTCGGCGTCGTGGCTGATGACGACGACGTTGTCCAGCGGCGCGAGCCCGGCGAGCACCGTGGCGGCCGCGTCGGCGTCGACCATCGTGGACGCGTTCCACCCGAGCAGCCCGGCCGACGCGATGAGCGCGTCCGCGATGGCACCGGCGCCGATGACGACGAGCTTGGGAACCGGCCACAGCACCGTCACGACCGTGTCACCGGCGACCCTGGTGCCGCTGACGGCCCGCTCGAACAGCCTGGCCGCCTCCTCACCGGCGTCCGCGACGGTGCCGCGCCCGTAGACGGCGGTCTCCGCGACCGTGTCACCGTCGAGCCGTACGACCAGGCAGACGGGCTCACGAGCGGAGAGCACCCCCCAGAGCTCGTCCGGCAGTTCGGCCGCCGGAACGAGCAGGCACCGGGCGTCCCCGCCGCAGGAGAGCCCCGCGACGAGTGCGTCCACCTCCCCGACCCGGAGATCGACCATCCGTCCGCCCCGCTCCGTACCGGCCAGCCCGGCCAGCTGGTCGTTGAGCGACCCGGACAGCACCGCCCCGACCCGGCCACCGCCGGGGGTGAGCATGAGCGCCTCGGTGTGATCCCGCGAACTGAACCCGCGCGTCTCGACCGCCCACGCCACGTCGACCCGGGTACCGGCGCGAAGACATGCGGCGACGCTGATGGCGATGTCGTACATGACCCGAGCCTAGGCCGCTGGGCGGCCACGGGACAGCCTGGCGGCGTTCGGGAAATGCGGGTCCTCAGCCTTCTTGAACCGGTTCAGCTGTGACGGGTAGGGTCATGGACGGTTCCTCCTGGAAACGGCTCCCATGACTGCTTCTCCGCTGGTCCTCGGCACCATGCTGTTCGGCACGCGCGTCGGCCGGGACACCGCCTTCGCGCTGCTCGACCGCTTCGTCGAGCGCGGCGGCGAGTGGATCGACACCGCCGACTGCTACGCGTTCTGGCTCAGCGAGTCCGGGCGCGGCGACGACAGCGAACGGGTGATCGGAGAGTGGCTCGCCGCGCGGCCCGGGGTTCGCGACCGGGTCGGGCTCTCCACCAAGGTCGGCGCCGAGCCCGCCGGCGGCGACGGCTGGCGGGGCTGGCCCGCGAACCGGGAGGGGCTCGGCGCGCCGGCCGTGAGCGCCGCGCTCGACGGCAGCCTCGCGCGGCTCGGCGTCGACGCCGTCGACCTGCTCTGGCTGCACCAGGAGGACCGTTCGGTCCCGATCGAGGAGACCGTCGACGCGGTGGCCGGGCACGTCGCGGCCGGCCGCGTACGCCGGGTCGGGGCGTCCAACCATCCGGCGTGGCTCGTGGAGCGCGCCCGGCTGCACGCGATCGCGTGCGGGACCAGGCCCGTCGACGCCGTGCAGCTGGCAGCGACCTACCTGCGCGTACGCCCCGGTGCGACGCCGCCCGGCAACGACCACCGCTTCGGTCAGCTCGGCGGCGAACAGCTCGACCACGCGGCCGCGACCGGCATGGAGATCTGGGGCTACACGCCGCTGCTGCGCGGCGCCTACGACCGCGCCGACCGCCCGGTGCCCGAGGTGTTCGACCATCCGGGGACCCGGCGCGGGCTGACCGTACTGGCCGAGGTCGCCGCCGAGACCGGCCTGCGGCCGGGCCAGGTGGTGCTCTCCTGGCTGGCCGGCGGCGACCCGGCCATCCGCCCGATCGTCGGCGCGACCACCGTCGGCCGGCTCGACCAGGCCTTCGACGCCGTCGCACGCCCGCTCCCGGCGGAGCTGCGGGACAGGCTCGACGCCGTCGAGCCGTAGAGCCACTACGTTCGCGGGCATGCGCGACGCGATAGTGATCGGAAGCGGAGTCTCCGGGCTGACCACCGCGATCCGTCTCGCCGAAGCGGGCCTGACGGTCACGGTCTGGACCAACGGCCGGCCGTCCGCCTCGTACGCTGCCGGCGCGATCTGGGGCCCGTATCTCGCCGAGCCTCTGGACCGGGTCCTGGACTGGAGCCGCCAGAGCCTGACCGAGTTCACGCGGCTCGCCGGCGAGGAGGGCACCGGGGTGCGGATGACCTCCGGCGTGGAGGCGGCCCGGCACCCGATGGAACGCCCGGTCTGGGCCGGCCTGGTCCCCGGCCTGCGCCGCATTGACGACCTGCCGGAGGGCTTCACCGACGGCTTCCGTTTCACCGTCCCCCTGATCGACATGCCGGTCTATCTCGCCTATCTCCGGCGGCGCCTCCTCGCCGCGGGCGGGTCGCTCGGCGTCCGGCCCGTACGGGCCCTGGAGGAGGCCGCCACGGCCGGCGGCGTCATCGTCGACTGCGCCGGGATCGGAGCGCGCGCACTCGTCCCGGACCACGGCCTGCGCCCGGTACGCGGCCGGCTGCTGGTCGTGGAGAATCCGGGCGTCGAGGAGTTCTTCTCCGAGGACACCGGCGCGTCGCCGGACCTGTGCTGCGTCTACCCGCACGGCGACCACGTCGTCCTGGGCGGCACGGCGGAGGAGGGAGCCTGGGACCCGCGGCCGGACCCGGGAGCGGCCGAACGGATCCTGGCCCGCTGCGCGGCCGTCGTCCCGAGCCTCGCCCGGGCCCGCGTGATCTCCCAGCGCGTGGGCCTGCGCCCGGCACGCGCCGCGGTACGCGTCGAGGAGGACACGCCCCTCGCCGGCGCCCGTGTGATCCACAACTACGGCCACGGAGGCGCCGGTGTCACGCTCTCCTGGGGGTGCGCCGGCACCGTACGGGAGTTCGCCGCGGTGCGATGACGGCTTAGGCTCGCTCCGACACGACGGTGGGACGAGAGGTGGCTGGGATGACGGCGGACTCCTCCGAGGACCGCCCGGCGAGGCGGCTCAATCCGGAGATCCCGAGCGTGGCCCGGATGTACGACTATTTCCTGGGCGGGAAGGACAACTTCGCCGCCGACCGCAGGGCCGCCGAAGAGGTCGCCAGAGTCCTTCCCCGAGTGGCCGACGTGGCCCGCTCCAACCGCCGCTTCCTGCAACGCGCCGTACGCTACGCCGCGAACCAGGGCGTGGAACAGTTCCTCGACCTGGGCGCCGGCCTGCCGACCCAGGGCAACGTCCACGAGATCGCCCAGTCCGTCCACTCCGGCGCCCGCGTCGTGTACGTGGACAACGACCCGGTCGTCTCGTCACATGGCCGCGCACTGCTGGCGTCGGACGACCGTACGGCCGTGGTCGAGGCCGACATGCGCGACCCGGAACGCCTGCTGGCCGACCCCGAGGTGACGCGACTGATCGACTTCGACCGCCCGACCGCCGTCATGTTCGTCGCCGTCCTGCACTTCGTCACGGACGAGGAGGACCCGGCCGGCCTAGTACGGAGCTACCGGGCAGCGACGTCACCCGGCAGCCACGTCATCCTGTCCCACGCCGCGATCGAGGAGCAGCGCAACCTGGACGTCGGCGACGCCTACCGCTCCGCCCGCACGAACGCGCCGTTCAACGCCCGGACTCGCGAACAGGTGACGTCGTTCCTGAACGGCCTGGAAATCGTAGAACCCGGAGTCGTCCCACTCCACGAATGGCGCCCGGACTCCATCGAGAAGCCCGTGTACGCAGGCTGGACCGCCGTCGGCCGCACACCGCACTGAGCGAGGCCGTCATGTCACGGGCGGGCCGGTGAGTTCCACGCAGCATGCTCCCGGGCGGGGGGTGAGGGTGGCGTGGACGGTGTCGGCGTTCAGGCCGGTGAGGAGGCCGGTCAGGAAGGCGTGGTTGATGCCGCAGACGAGGTCGGGGGCCCTGGCGGCCAGTGGGTGGAACGGGCAGTTGCGCAGGCGTAGCAAGGTCGGTGCTTCGCGGGACGGTTCGAAGCCGTATCGCTCCAGCACCTCGCCCGCGCAGGTCAGGGCGCGTTCGGCTCCCAGGCGGCCGGGGCGGGTCTCGTCGCGGGTGCTCCCGCCTAGCCTGCGGCCGTGGTCGGCGGCGGCGCGGAGGGCGGACTGGCAGGCGTCCTCTCCATCCGCCTCGGTCAGTACGGCGTCGATCAGGATGTCGGCGAGGAGGCCGTGCTCGCGTTGCGGGATGCTCACCCGTACGTCGTCGCGTGCGGGCTCGTACACCTTCGGGACGCGCCCTACCCGGCGGACGCCGGACAGGTTGGCGTAGCCGGCCGTCAGCAGGCCGGCCGTGACCAGCTTGTCCAGGTGGAACGCGGCGAGCTTGCGGGAGATGCCGACGCTGGCGGCGGCCTCATCACGGGTGACGGGCCGGTCGGAGCGGCGAATGAAATCGTACATGCGCCTGCGCAGGTCGTCGCCGAGCGCGGCGACCGCGGCGATGGCAGGGCCGTCCGTAGTCACGCCCCCACACTAACGCCATGAACCACGGGCGAAAACCTGGCAACTCACCTGTTTTCGCAGCTATAGTGACGCGCAGCTCGAATAACACTAACGTTCGCTAGTGCAATATGAACCAAAGAGGGGGCGCCGTGCTGTCCAGCTCCGTGGCGCGCGTCGAGCGCGAGACCGACGGCGTCGATCTCGCGGCCGCCGAGCGCGCCGCCGGTGACTTCCTGCGGGCCCTGGGAGTCCCGACCGATTCCGAGAGCCTGCGCGGTACGCCCGGCCGGATGGCCCGCGCGTACGCCGAGCTGTTCACGCCGCGCGCGTTCGACCTGACGACGTTCCCCAACGACGAGGGCTACGACGAGCTCGTACTGGTCCGCGGCATCCCGCTGCGGTCGGTGTGCGAGCACCACCTGCTGCCGTTCATCGGCGTCGCGCACGTCGGCTACCTGCCCGGACGAGCGCATCCTCGGCCTGTCCAAGCTGGCGCGCGTCGTCGAGCACTTCGCCTGCCGGCCGCAGGTGCAGGAGCGCCTCACCAACCAGGTCGCCGACTGGCTCGACGAGCACGCTGGCGCCCAAGGGCGTCGGCGTGGTCATCGAGGCCGAGCACACGTGCATGACCCTGCGCGGTGTCCAGGCGCGCCGGATCCAGCACCGTCACCTCGACCCTGCTCGGCACACTGCGCGAAGACCCGCGCTCGCGCGCCGAGTTCCTCGCCGCTCACCGGCGTCGACCCTGACGCAGAAGGACGGCACCGTGAGCACATGACCCGGCGTTCGTGATCGTCGGCGGCGGCCTGGCCGGCGCCAAGGCCGCCGAGGCCCTGCGCGAGCGCAGGGCTACGGCGGCGCGGTCATCCTGCTCGGCGACGAGCGCCTACCGCCCGTACGAGCGGCCGCCGCTGTCGAAGGGCTACCTGCGCCGGCAAGAGCGAGCGCGAGGACGCCGTCGTCCACACCGAGCCCTGGTACGCCGACCACGACGTCGACCTGCGCACCGGCGCGGCCGTGACCGCGATCGACCTCGGCCGCGCGCGGGTCCGCTGGCCGGCGGCGAGTCAGGCTCGGCTACGACAAGCTGCTGCTGCCACCGGCGCCGCGCCGCGCCGGCTGCCGATCCCCGGCGCCGACGCCGAGCGCGTGCACTACCTGCGCACTCTCGAGGACTCGCGACGCGATCCGCGAGACGCTCGCCACGGCCGCGCGGATCGTCATCGTCGGCGGCGGCTGGATCGGCCTGGAGGTCGCGGCCGCCGCCCGGCAGCGCGGGCGCCGAGGTGACCGTGTCGAGGCCGCCGAGCTGCCGCTGCTGGGCGTGCTCGGCCCCGAGGTCGCGCAGGTCTTCGCCGACCTGCACCGCGCCCACGGCGTCGACCTGCGACTGCGGCGTCCAGGTCACCGCGATCACCACCGACGGCGGCAAGGCCACCGGCGTACGGCTCGGCCGACGGCACCACCGTCGCCGCCGACGCCGTCGTCGTCGGCGTCGGCGTCAGCCGCCAACGCGAGCTCGCCGAGGCGGCCGGCCTCGACGTCGACAACGGCGTCCTCGTCGACGCGCTCGCTGCGCACGCAGCGATCCCGACATCTACGCCGTCGGCGACGTCGCGAACGCCGACCACCCGGTGCTCGGCACCCGCGTGCGCGTCGAGCACTGGGCGAACGCGCTCAACCAGCCCGGCGGTCGCCGCGGCCGCGATGCTCGGCGGCGACGGCGCCGTACGACCGGCTGCCCTACTTCTTCAGCGACCAGTACGACCTCGGCATGGAGTACGTCGGCTACGCCCGGCCCGGGCGGCTACGACCGGGTCGTCTTCCGCGGCGACGTGCCGGGCCGCGTGAGTTCATGGCCTTCTGGCTGCGACGGAGGACCGCGTCCTGGCCGGGATGAACGTCAACGTCTGGGACGTCACCGACCAGATCAAGGCGCTGATCCGTTCCGGCCGCCCCGTGGACCCGTCGCTGCTGGCCGACCCGGCCCACCCCCTCGACCGGCTCGCCGGCGAGTAGGCGGCCTACTCGAAGAGGGACGGATCCCCGGCGCCTCTGCGGAGGATCTCGGGCTCGTCCTGGGAGAAGTCGATCACCGTCGTCGGCATGGAGCCGCAGTCGCCGGAGTCGACGACGGCGTCGACGGCGTGGTCGAGGAGCTCCTTGATCTCCCAGCCCTGGGTCATGGGCTCGCTCTCGTCCGGCAGGAGAAGGGTGCTGGACAGCAGCGGCTCGCCGAGCTCGGTCACCAGCGCCTGCGTGACGGCGTGATCGGGGATCCGGACCCCGACGGTCTTCTTGCGCGGGTGCAGCAGCCGCCGGGGAACCTCTTTGGTGGCCGGCAGGATGAAGGTGTAGCTGCCGGGGGTCGCCGCCTTCATCGAGCGGAACAGGGCATTGCTGACCTGCACGAACTGCCCGAGCTGCGCGAAATCATGGCAGACCAGGGTGAAGTGGTGGCCGCTGTCGAGACGCCGGATCTCCCTGATCCGGTCGATCCCCTCCCGGTTCCCCAGCCGGCACCCGAGCGCGAAACAGGAGTCCGTCGGGTACACCACCAGCCCGTCCGCCCGGATGATGTCGACCACCTGCCGGATCGCCCGAGGCTGCGGATTCTCCGGATGCACGTCGAAATATCTTGCCATTCAGGCAGCTTAGGGGCTGTTCCGGGCGGACGCCGGGAGTCACGCGTCTAGGAACCGGATGGGAAGACCAGAGGCACGCTGTTGATGCCGATGACTCCGGTCGGCCAGATGACCTGAGGGCGGGTGCCGGGGGCCAGTTCGTACTCCGGGATCAGCCGGTGCCACTCCTCCAGGACGACCCGCAGTTCGGTACGGGCCAGGTGGATGCCGAGGCACCGGTGCGGTCCGCTGCCCCAGGTGAGGTTGTTGTACTCGCGGCCCGGGTCGAAGAGGTCCGGGTCGTCCAGGTCCCTGGGGTCACGGTTGGCGGCGCCGACCGCCACGCCCACCGGAGATCCCTCCGGAATGTGCACGCCCGCGAGGACGACGTCCTTGGTCGTCACGCGCGGAACCACGGCATTCGCCGGGTCGATCCGCAGCATCTCCTCGATCGCCGCCGGAATGGCGGAGGGGTCCTTGGCGAGCCGCTCCCGGAGTTCCGTACGGGCGGCCAGCTTGGCGAACATCAGGCTCAGCGCGTTGGTCACCGAGTCGGTTCCGGCCAGGACGAAGAGGAAACAGAGGCCGACGGCCTCCTCGTCGGTGAAGGGCTCGTCCCCGGAGCCGTCGTTCTCGAACAGGTCCTTCAGGATTCCGCCGGACTTCTCGGCACGGGACTTGGCGACGTGCGCGCTCACGTACGCGAACAACTCGCCCGCCGACCGTGCCACCTCGGGCGGCGCCTCGCCGGCCCCGGACAGGTTCGCCATCTGGATGATGACCTCGCGCCAGGCGATGAGGCGGTCGAGGTCGTGCGCGGGCATCCCGAACAGGGTGAGGAACACCGCGGCCGGTACGGGGCGCGCGAGCTCGGTGACCACGTCACAGGAGCCGTGCTTCGCCATTGCGGTGACGAGCTCCACCACCTGGTCCCGTACGGCCTGCTCCAGAGCCGCCGCCGCGCGGGGTGTGAAGAACGGCTGGAGCAGCCGCCGATAGCGCGTGTGCTCGGGCGGATCGAAGCCGAGAGGCACCAGGGGAACGGGGCTTCCGAGCGTCGCGAGCGCCTTTTCCGAAGAGAAGATCTCGGGGTTCTTGAAGACGTGTTCCGCCAGCTCGCGCGTGGTGACGAGATACCCGGCGTCGGACCGCACCACCGGACCCGCCTCGCGCAGGATCGCATATCCCTCACCGCGGTCATCGGCCATCGGCAAGCGGTCGATCCGGAGAATGCCCTCGTCCGTCGTCTCTGCAGTCACGATCATCCCGTCGTAGCGTCTTTAACGCGCTGGATCGTATGGGTCAACGGCGACGGTTGGGAAGCCCGTGACTCCCGAACCCGTCTCGCGTCAGAGGATCGTCCAGGCCTGACGCGAACCGCCGGCGCGGCAGCCGGAATCACTCACGGCGTCGCGCGGGAGCAGGCCGTTCCGCGGCCTGCGGAAATGCGCTACCCGGACCCGGCGTCCCCGCCGTCCGAGCCATTTTCGCGTCAGATCACGAATCCATGTGAAAGAACGCCGCACTTCTGGTGCACATCGCCTGCCGGGCACGCGCGTCGCCATGTCCGGCAGGCGATGGGATCAGCCCTCGTCCATGCACTGAATTCCCACGCTGCTGGTGCTGTAGATGATGCAGGGCTGTTCCGGGCCCGCGACCTCGGCCTGCAAACGCAGAGCTTCCTCCATGCCGATCACTCCTTTCCTGCCCCGAAGAGGTAATTCGTGCCTTATCTCTTCGAGTATTACTCGCCATCCGTATCTGTACCAGGATCGGTGAGTCGCTGCTCGCTGACCGGTAACGGCCGGAAATTCTGGAAAGAAACTCTCGTCACGGCGGCTCGGGAGTGGTCCTCACCTCGACAGAACCGGTCCGAATGCCGGCGGCGATCCCCGAAGGGGTCCTGAGCCCGTCCTGAGCCGCGTTCCCGGTCGGCCGGCGCGGCGTGTGGCGACGGCCTCGCGCGCGTCGCGGGACGCGCGCGTGCGCGCTCTCACTCCCGCCACAAAGTCGGCTCAGAGCAGTGTTTTCGCAGGTCTTGTTTCTAAACCAGTTTAGTGGCAACCTGTCCAGCTACTCCCCGAGGAGCATCCCGGCGAACGGCGCTTTCACGGGGGCGGAACAGCTCTCAGCTGCCCACTTGGAGGTCGACGGTGCGGTACATCCGGCGGCACGCGATCACGCGGCGTGAGGACGGCCATCGCGGGTCTGGTGGGTCTGGTGCTGGTGCTGGGGTCGGCGAGCCGCGCCGGCGTCCGGGAAGGTGGCCACGGCGTCGCCGAACCGCCTGACCAACCTCGCCCACCTCGACTTCCTGACCGACCAGGTCGCCCCTCCCGAACAGGACGGGACACACGACGTACCGGCTGGATCAGGAGCCGGACGTCGGCGTGCTGTGGGTGTACGCCGACCACCAGGCCGACGGCAGCTATCACCGGGTCGGCGGCGGCGACTACGACGCCGCGAAGAACACGTACGGGCAGGGAGCCTTCGACGCCGACGACATCAGCCGGGCGGCCGTCGCGTACGTCAGCGCCTGGCGGCAGTTCGGTGACGAGCAGGCGCGGCAGCACGCCTACCAGCTGCTGCGCGGCCTGACCTACCTGCAGACCGCCTCCGGGCCGAAGGCCGGCAACGTCGTGCTGTGGATGCAGCCGGACGGCACGCTGAATCCCACCCCGACGCCGCCGGACGACCCGAACCCCGTCGGACGCCGGCTCGTCGTTCTGGCTCGGCCGCACCATCTGGGCACTCGGCACCGGCTACGCCGCCTTCGCCCACAGCGACCCGGCCTTCGCCGCCTTCCTCCGCGACCGGCTCCGGCTGGCTCTGGGCGCCGTGGAGCGGCAGGACCTGAAGAACTACGGCAAGCTGCAGGTCGTCGACGGGCTCCACTGGCCGTCCTGGCTCATCGCGGGCGGCGCCGACATCAGCTCGGAGGCCGTCTACGGTCTGCTCGCCTACGTCCGGGCGAGCGGGGACGCACGGGCCCGCCGCGACCTCACCGGCTCGCCGACGGCATCGCCGCGACGCGGACCACGGGCTCGCCGAACCCGGCGCTGATGCCGTCTCCAAGTCCAGGTCCATGTGGCACTCGTGGGGTGACGAGATGGCCGGCTCCCTCGCGGCCGCCGGCGGCGCCTACGGCCGGGCCGACTGGGTTCGGACCGCGGTCCGGCGAGGCCGCCACGTTCATCCCGCACCTCATCGTGCAGGCGCGGCCCGGACAACGAGTGGCTTCCGGCCCCCATCTACCGGGACCAGATCGCGTACGGCGCCGACGTGACCCTGCGCAACCTCCTCGCCACGGCCGCGGCGACGCACCGCGCCTCGTTCCGGCAGCTCGCGGGCCTCGCCGCCAGCTGGTACTTCGGCAACAACCCGGCCGGAACCGCCATGTACGACCCGGCCACCGGCGTGACCTACGACGGGGTGAGCGCCACCGGAGAGGTCAACCTCAACTCGGGTGCCGAGTCGACCATCCACGGCGTGCTGTCGATGCTCGCGCTCGACGCCGCTCCCGACGTCGCGGCCAAGGCCCGCCAGGCGACCGTCACCGGCCGGGTGACCTGGACCTACGCCGAGGCCGAGTCGGGGACGGCTGTCCGGCGCGGCGGACGTGGTCAAGCCCGAGGCGGTCGTGGACCGGCGAGAGCGAGTGGAGCGGCGGGCAGTACGTCCGGCTCGGCACGGGCGGCCAGGTCACGATCCCGGTGACGGGCACCGGTCGACCGGCCGCTACCTGGTGATGCCGGTGTTCGACCGGCAGATCGCCCCGCTCGCCTCGGTGGGCACCCGGCTCTCCGTGGGCAGCCGTCTCCGCGGGCGTGCAGGAGCAGGGCGGTGCCGGACCGCAGGGGATCACCACCGTCCCCGGTTACCTCGACGTCGGGCAGCGGCCCACCTCCGGGCCGGTCCCCGCGGGGAACACCACGATCACCGCCGCGTACGTGGGCGACGGCCGGCCGGCCCGGCTCGACGGCGTGCTGCTGCAGCCGGAGATCGAGTGGGTGACGCTCGGCGGATCCGGCGGTGGCCAGGCCCTGCTGCGCAGTTACGCGAGCGGGCCGCGCCACCAGGTCGTGAAGCTGGGCAGCGGCTCGGTCACCGCGCACTCGTACGACGCGCAGGGACGGCCGCTCGGCACGGCGAAGGCGCGCGGGGGCAGGTCGAGCGCCGGTGGCCGCGGGCGGCTTCACCGCCGTGACGACGAGCTGAGCCGCCGCGGTGGACGGCCGACAGCTGTCCGAGCCATCCCGAGAGGAACAGGTACTGCCATGTCAGCACTGAAGGTCGGGTTGATCGGTACGGGATCGGTGTCCCGTTCGCACGCGCCGCACTGGGTGTCGCTCGGCGCGGAGGTGAGCGTGTTCTCCCTCGCAGGGCGCGGAGGAACTGGCCGCCGAGTACGGGCTGACGGTCGTGCCCACCCTGGACGACGCTGCTCGACACGGTCGACGTCGTCGACATCTGCACGCCGACCGACGACGCACGCCGAGGTCGCCCTGGCGGCCATCGCCGCCGGCAGGCACGTGCTCTGCGAGAAGCCGCTGGGCCGGACGCTGGAGGAGGCCAAGAAGGTCGCGGCGGCGGCTCGCGAGGCCGGCGTCCAGGTCTACCCGGCGCACGTGGTGCGGTACTTCCCCGAGTACGAGACGCTGCACCGGGCGGTCGAGGACGGGAGGATCGGCAGGCCGGCGGTACTGCGGTTCAGCCGCGGCGGGTCCGGTCCCACCACGGACTGGTTCTTCGACGACGCCGAGTCGGGCGGCATCATCCTGGACCTGATGATCCACGATCTCGACCAGGCCCGCCGGGTCGCCGGCGAGGTCGTCCGGGTCTTCGCGGTGCAGAACCCGCCGACCGTCGACGGACAGGTTCCGCGCAACGTCGCCGCGCACATCACGCTGGTCCACGAGAACGGCGCGATCTCACACATCTGCACGGAGTCTGGGGCCCGCCCGGCATGGACTTCCCCACCGCGTTCGACGTGGCCGGTGAGTCGGCCACGCTCCGTTTCGACCATCGCGGCTCCCGGACCGTACTGGAGAACCTGGCCGACACCGAGCGGGAGCTGTCCTACCTGCCGCCCACTCTGGCGGAGGAGAGCCCTTACCTGACCGAGATCCGCGAGTTCGAGGCGGCGTTCCGAGGGCGGGCCCGCGCCACGGGTCTCCCTGGACGACGGCGTGATCGCGGTCGCCCTCGCGGAAGCCGCGCGCAGGTCGGTCGACACCGGCGCGCCGGTCGACTTCGACGTCGCCGACGTGCTCGATCTGCAGGGAGCGGCCCGGTGAGTACGCCGAAGACCAAGGTGGCGGTGCTGTCCTTCGCCCACGGCCACGCCGGCGGCTACATGCGGAACCTGGCCGGCCGCGAGGATGTCGAGCTGGTCGCGTCGGATCCGGACGGGCTGCTCGCGGCCGAACCGGAGTCCCGGGGCCCCGACTACGCGCGGCAGCTCGGGGTGCGGTACATGGAGACCTACGAGGAGGTGTTCGAGCTGGGGGCCGGACGCGGTGGTGGTGTGTTCGGAGAACACGCGGCACCGCGAACTGGTCGAACAGGCGGCGGCCGCCGGGGCGCACGTGCTGTGCGAGAAGCCGATGGCCACGACCGTGCCGGACGCGGAGGCGATGCTCGCCGCCACGCGGAGCGCCGGCGTGCGCCTGATGGTCGCGTTCCCGGTGCGCTTCTCCCCGGCGTTCCAGATACTTCGCGCCAAGGTCCGGTCCGGTGAACTGGGCACCGTCCAGAGCATCGTCGGGACCAACAACGGCATGCTCCCGCTCGACCGGGCCTGGTTCATCGACCCGGAACTGTCCGGCGGCGGCTGCGTGGTCGACCATCTGGTCCACTGCGCCGACATGATCGACTGCCTGCTCGACGAGCAGGCGGCGTCCGTGTACGCGGTCACCAACCGGATCCTGTACGCCGACATCACCACCCAGGTGGAGACCGGCGGCATGGTCACCGTGACCTACCCGAGCGGCACCATCGCGACGATCGACTGCTCGTGGAGCCAGCCGAGGACCGCCGCGACCTGGGGCGGGCTGTCCCTGGAGGTCTTCGGCACGAACGGCAGCGTGAAGATCGCGCCCTTCGGTACGCACGTGGGCGGATACGGGCCGGACGGCGCGGTCTGGCTGCCGTACGGGCCCGACTTCGACGCGCTGATGATCGACGAGTTTCTCGCCGCGATCGGTGCGGGCCGGCGCCCGCAGCCGGACGGCGGCGTCGGCGTACGGACCACCGCGATCATGGCCGCCGCCCAGCGGTCGGCACGGACCGGGGCGGTCGTGCCCTACCAGTGGGACCACTCGATCGCCCCGACTGACAAGAGGTAGTGCCCATGTCCACACGATCGTTCCCCCGCGGACTCCGTCTCGGCGCCGTCCTGGGCGCCGGCCTCCTGCTCGCCGCATGCGGGTCCGGCATGATGCCGGCCGGGTCGACGGGCGGCAAGCCCTCCGGGACCCTCCAGTTCATCGTGTCGAGCGCGGACGCGTCCGACGCGGCCTTCCAGGCCGTCAACGCGGCGTTCATGAAGAAGTACCCGGACGTCAAGGTGAAGTTCACGGCCATCCCGAACGACAACTGGGCGGCCACGAGCGCGTCCCGGCTGGCCGCGGGGAACGTCGACCTCACGCTCGCCGGCCCGCAGCAGCTCCCCTCGTACGTGCCGCAGGACTCCGAGGGCGACGACGCCCGTGCCGCCGAAGCGGGCGTCTACCTCGACCTGAGCAAGGAGCCCTTCATGAAGAGGCTCACCCCGACGATCCTGCAGAAGACGACGTTCAAGGGAAAGCAGTACGACGTGCCGACCGGCGCGAGCTACTACACCGGCGCGTACTACAACAAGTCGATCTTCGAGAAGTACCACCTCGCGGTCCCGACGACGTGGAACCAGTTCGTGGCGCTGTGCGACACGCTCAGGAGCAAGGGCGTCACACCGCTGGGCATGAGCGGCAAGGACACCTCGGGGCTGACCATGCTCGCCTCGGTCCAGGGGCTGTACCCGACCGCGCAGGACAAGGACGACCTCAACCGCACCCTGTGGACGAAGCACACCGGGCTCACGGATCCCAAGGCCGTCCAGGTCCTCGACCGGGTGTCCACCATGTACGGCTTCGCGCAGAGGAACTTCGCGGGCGTCCCGTACAGCGCGCTCCCGTCCGGGTTCGCCGACGGCGACTTCGCGATGGTGCCGGACGGCACCTGGAGTTCGCCCACCATCGCGGCGGCGGTCGGGAAGAAGTTCGGCTTCGGCTACATGCCCATCCCGACCGGTGACCAACGCGGCCGACAACACGCTGCTCGGCGGCAAGGTCGAGCTGACGCTCGCGGTGCCGGCACACGCCCGGAACAGGACCGCGGCGCTGGCGTACCTGGACTTCTTCACCCAGCCCGAGAACTACAAGACGTTCGCCCGGCTGTCCGGATTCGCGTCGGCCGAGCCGAACATTCCGGCCACCGCGTTCCTCGACTCGATCAGCGCCTACACGAAGACCTTCTCGCCGGCCTGGGACACGGTGTTCATCACCAACCCGAAGGCCGGCAGCAAGGCCGCCTTCCCGTTCGACTACGTGGACGTGGCGCCGTTGGGCAAGGCCACGCCGCGACAGGCCGCCGCGCAGGCCGAGAAGGACTGGTCCAACGCGTTCTGACCACCACGCCGGGGCGGCCCGGCTCCCGCCGGGGCCGGGCCACCCCGAACGACCACAGGAACGGAGCGCTCACGTGTCGGAGTTCATGCCCTTCCGCGACCGGGCCGGAATGCGGATCAGCTTCGGTCTCGGGATGGCCTTCATCATCGTCCTGGCCATTTTCCCGGCCGCCGCGGTGTTCGGCATATCGTTCACCGACATCCGGGGACTGCCCTACATTCCCGTGCGCTGGGTCGGCCTGGAGAACTACGCGACGTTCTTCTCCGCCGCGAAGATCGGTTACAACACGCAGGCCCTGCGGAACACGCTCGTCTTCGCGGGCGCCGTGACGATCCTGCAGAATCTCGTCGCGTTGCTGATCGCGGTGCTCTTCAGCGGGAAGCTGCGCGGGCGCACGTTCTACCGGGCCGTGGTGTTCATGCCGACCGTGCTGGGCGTCACCGTTATCGGTCTGATCTGGTCACTGATATTCAACCCGTCGGCGGGCCCGGCCGCGTCGATCTGGTCCTGGTTCGGCGCGAGCTCCGCGTTCCTGGGCGATCCCGGCATGGCGATGTCCCTGGTGGTCCTCGTCCAGGTATGGGCCGGGCTCGGGCTGGCCGTCGTCATCTTCATCGCCGGGATCCAGGCCATCCCCGGGGAGCTGTACGAGGCGGCGAGCATCGACGGTGCGGGACCATGGCAGCGGCTCCGGCGGATCACCATCCCGCTGCTCGCTCCGTCGGTCACCGCGAACGTACTGCTCTGCCTGGTCAGCTCGCTGCAGAGCTACCAGCTCATCTACGTGCTCACCGGTCCGAACAGCGGCGTCGACGCAGGTCCTCTCGCTGGCGGTGTTCACCCAGTCGTTCGGTAACGCGGGGCTCGGCGGCAGCAGCCAGTCGCAGGGGTACGCCGCGGCCATCTCGATGGTCCAGTTCGTCATCGTCGGTGTCATCACGCTGGTGGTGCTGACGTACCTACGCAGGCGGGAGGCCAAGCTGTGACCAGCGCCATTACGACACGCGAGTCAATGCCGCTGAAGACCCACGCGACGCGGCACGCCGCCGGCCCATCACGCCGGGCCAGGTGCTGAACTACTTCTTCGTCTTCCTCATCCTGGTGCTCTACCTGTTCCCGCTGGGCTTTCTGATCAACACCGCGCTCAAGAGCAACGCGGAGTTCTTCGCCGATCCGGCCGGGCTCGCCAGATCGTTCAAGTTCGGCAACTTCCTCACCGCGTGGCAGAAGGGCCAGTTCGGCGCGTACTTCATCAACAGTGTGGAGTACACGACGGCGGCCGCGACGTTGAGCACCGTGGTCTCCGTGGTGGTGGGCTATCCCGTCTCCCGCGGGTACGTGAAGTATCCGCGCGTGTGGTACGGGATCTTCGTGTCGATGCTGTTCCTGCCCAACGCGCTCATGACCCAGTTCCAGCTCGTCCTGCGGCTGAACCTGTACGACACCGCGCTCGGCTACATCCTGATGGTGGCGTCCGGCCTCGGAGTCGGCCCGCTGATCATCAGCGGGTACGTGAAGTCGGTCCCCAAGGAGATGGACGAGGCCGCCGCGATCGACGGGGTCGGGTACTGGCGGTTCGTCCTCCGGATCCTTCCGCCGCTGATCAAGCCGGCGCTGGCGACGGTCTTCATCTTCCAGGCGATCGGCGCCTGGAACGACATCATCCTGGCCACCATCCTGCTCCCCGACCAGTCGAAGTCGCCCCTGACGCTCGGCCTGTTCGCGTTCCAGGGCGCGCATTCGAGCCAGTGGAGCCTGCTCGCCGCCGCGACGATCATCGTCGCCGCGCCGCTGGTGGCCGCGTACGTCTTCCTGCAGAGATTCCTCGTCGGCAGTGTCGTCGGCGCGGTGAAGGGATAGCCCGACGTGACATCGGCACTGTTCGCGGCGACGGGCCACAGCCGGTTCGTCCTCGACCCGGGAGAGGCCGGGTTCGGCTTCCACCTGGAGGTCCTCGACGCCGGCGGCGTGGCGGCGGGTGACGGCGCCCGGCAACCCGCTCGTAGGCGGCGAGACCTTCGACCTCCGTCCGGCGGAGGTCACGGCCTCGGGCGACGGGCTGGTCTTCTCCGGGGCCGGGCCGCGGTCCCTGGCGCGGGACGGTACGGCCCGTGCCGGGCACGGACTGGTTCCACGTCGAGGTGGCCGTGTCGTCCGGCGGGTTCCGGATCGGGGACGGCGCCGCCGAACCGCAGATCACGATCGACCTGGGCGACCTGCCGCCGTACGAGCGGGGCGACCACGTCTGGTTCAAGACGCTGGTGGAGAACCCGACCCAGTGGAACGGCGAGGGCCGCGGCAACGACTTCCCGGCGCTCTCCTACTACGACCCCTACCTGAAGACCGCCTTCCGCATGTTCTTCGACATGACGGCGATGTCGTGGACGGGGGCGGACACCATCGCCCGGTTCTACAGCTACCGGTGCGGGTTCCGCCGCCACTACGACGGCAGGCCGACCGCGGAGATCGGCCTGCTCGCCGAGACCCAGAGCGGTCACGACTTCCCCGCCCGGGAGCAGGTCTTCTCGTGGTACGTCTCCGCCGAGCACGTGTCCGACGAGCCGACGCCGCCGACCGAGCAGGACGCGCTGGACGAACTGGTACGCGCCTGCCTGCCGCTGCTGCGGCCGTCCACCGGGCACTGGTCCGGCGGCCCCTGGAATGGCGTGACATCGCGGACGGCTGCGCCGCCGACCTGATGGACTCCGAGCACTGCTGGGCCTCCGACGAGAAGGGGGAGTTCCTGCTCGCGTACGTGGACGGCCGGTCCGACGCCTGGACGGTCACCATGGAGGCCCGCGGGCGCGAGCACAGCGGGGTCGGGCCGTGCCTGGAGGCTGCCCTGTGGGCGCTGCGCCCTCTCGACGGGCTCGGCGACGACCGCTTCGCGGACCTCCGGCAGCGGCTGGAACGCTTCGTGCGTACGGAGCTCCAGGCGGGACCGCTCCCTGATCCTCAGCGGCGTCAGCGAGACGACCGCGCCCATCGGGACCTGGCAGTACCTGTACATGCTCGCGGAGGTGTGGTTCCTGTTCGCGCACCGCGACGACCAGGACATGATGGCGCGGGTCCACGCCGAGATCGAGTCGGTCGCCGTCCCGCTCGCGGCGAACACGCAGTACCTGTTCCCGCTCCAGTTCGACAAGCGGACGCTACGGAAGATCGGTCCCGGCTCGAACTACGCGGCCGCCGGCACGTACGCCCTGCTGATGGCCGATCTGGCCGCCCGCACCGGCGAGGAGCGGTACCTGGCCGAGGCGGGCAACGCGCTGCGCGCGCTCGGGAACGTACCGGTCGACGACGCCCTGCAGGAGGTCGTCCTGATCGCGCACGCCGTCGAGGCCGCCGACCGGCTCGGTCCCGACCCGCAGTGGGTGGAGCTGCGGCGCTACTTCCAGGCGCAGACCCTGCGGATGATGTACTGGTACGACGACCGCACGTCCGAACGGGCGGCCCTGTCGTCGCACCTCGGCATGTTCCTGGCCTGCGCGAACATCGGCTACCCGGCGTTCTTCGAGAACATCGAGGCCGACGCGCGGCTCGCGTACGCCGTGGGGTCCGAGGCCGATCCGGCACCGCTGCTGCGGGTGCTCGACTACGGGCGCCGTGCCAACTTCGCCTTCTTCCCGCGCTGCTCACCCGACATGTACGGCCCGATGCCGCTGGAGTTCATTCCGTTCGAGGAGGTGCCGATCCTCGAAGGCCCCAACGGCGCCGGGTTCCTGGGCCAGGAGATCTACGGGGCGGGCTTCTCGTTCCTCGCCCACCTGCTGTGGGACGCGTACGCCACGGCGGACGACCGCGATGTCATGGTGCGTGAACACGCGGCCCTACGACACCGTACGGCCGGACGTGCGGACGTGGGAGGGGTCCTTCCTGGTCTTCAACAGCAAGGATGAGCCGGTGCACACGTCGGTCGCCTTCCCCGTCGCGGGCACCGGGGATCGGGTCGAGGCCACCGTGACCACGCCGGACGGCACGGCGGCCGGTCAGGACGTCGACGCGCGCGGCCTGACGCTCCGGCTCGGCCCGGGTGGCTGGGCCAGGCTGCGGGTCACGGTGACGAGGCGGGCCGCATGAGCGCCGAGCCCGGCGGGTACCGGCTGAGGTCGTTCCGGCCCCGCCGCATCGAGGGCGCGGCCGACGAGGACACCGCCGCCTGGCTGGAGGCGGCCGCGCTCACCTTCCATCAGCCCGCCCCCACGGCCGAGCACATGGCGCGCGTGTCGGCGTCGTTCGCGGCGGAGGACCGGGTGCTCACCGGCGCGTACACCGTGGACGCCCCGCCGGGCGCGTGGGACGTCAGGCGGCCGGTGGCGACGTACGCGAGCTTCGTGAAGTCGATGAACGTCGGTGCCGGCAACGTCCCTCGACGTCCACCTGATCGCCGACGTGACGGTCCGCGCCACGCACCGGCGCCGGGGGCTGCTGCGCGCGATCGATCTCGGCCGACCTGCGCCGGGCCGCGGCGGACGGCATCGCGGTGGCCGCGCTGCGCGCCTCGGAGGCGACGATCTACGAACGCTTCGGCTTCGGGCCCGCCGTCTTCGCCCGGCACGTGGAACTCGACACCGGCGTCGGGTTCGCGCTCCGGCGCCCGCCGGCCGGGCACGTCGAGGTGACCGACCCGGCCACCCTGCTCGACGTGTCGCCGCAGGTGTTCGACCGCTTCCACGCGCGGACGATCGGCTCGATCACGCGGCAGGCCTTCTACCCGTCGAAGATCGCCGGGATCTGGGCGGAGGACCGGCCGCTGCCCGACCCGTCGGTACGCGCCGCCCTGCACTACGACCCGGCGGACCGGGTCGACGGCTACGTGACCTACCGGTTCGTGGATCGGCCCGGACAGCCCGGGGCGATCGAGGTGGTCGATCTCGTCTCCGAGTCCCAGAACGCCTACTTCGGCCTGTGGGAGTACCTCGCTTCGATCGACCTCGTCACGCGTGGTCGGGTACCGGCAGGCGCCGGCGACGGACCCGCTGCCCTGGGCGATCAGGGACCGCCGGGGGTTCCGGGTGCGTCGGCGAGGAGGACGGCGATCTGGCTCCGCGTACTCGACCCGGTGGCCGCGCTGCGTGCCCGCGGCTACGACGCCGACGGTGAGGTCCGGATCGCGATCTCGGACCCGCTCGGGATCTGCGGCGGGGTCTACCACCTGGCGGTGCGCGAGGGCACCGCGACGGTGACGGCCGGCGGCGAGACGCCGGCCGACGTGTCGATGGACGTCTCGGCTCTTCGGCTCGCTGTATCTGGGCGGCGTAAGGGCCCGCGTCCTCGCCGCGGCGGGGCGGATCACCGCCGGTTCACCGGCCGCCCTTGAGGAGTTCGACGCGCTCATGTCCCAGGAGGCGGTGCCACACTGTATTACTCAGTTCTAGCCCGACACGGTTTCGAAACAAGCCGCGTCGGTGCCTGGAGCACGTGTCCGGAAGTATGCCGGGCAGAGGGCGGCGAGTTCTTCGGAAGGGGAGTTGGAGGTGGCGAAACGGGCTCGACCGACGATCTCCGAAGTCGCACGGGCGGCCGGGGTCTCGAAGGGGGCCGTGTCCTTCGCGCTCAACGACCGGCCCGGAGTCGCCGAGGAGACCCGCGCCCGGATCCTGGACGTCGCGAAGACGCTGGGCTGGACTCCGAACCACCGGGCCCGTGCCCTGTCCACGTCCCGCGCCTACGCCGTCGGGCTGGTCATCGCGCGGCCGCCCGAGACCCTCGGCGCGGATCCGTTCTTCCCGACGTTCATCGGCGGCGTCGAGCGGGTACTCACCGATGAGGGCCAGGCGCTCGTCCTGCAGGTCGTACCAGGCCAACGGGCCGAGAGGAGCAGTTACCGGCGGCTCGCCGCCGACGGCCGCGTGGACGGTGTGTTCCTCCTCGACCTGCGTATCGCCGACCGCCGCATCGCCCTGCTCAAGGGCCTGCACCTGCCGACCGTGACACTGGGCCGGCCCGACGTGCCCAGCCCGTTCCCGGCGGTGGTCGTCGACGACCGGCCGGCGATCGCCGCGATCGTGACGCACCTCGTCGAACTGGGCCACGAACGCATCGCGCACGTGGCCGGCCCCGGCAACTTCCTGCACGGCGTCACCCGGCGTGCCGCCTGGGAGGCCGCGCTGGCCGCCGCCGCGACTGCCTCCCGGGCCGTGCGTGGTGTCCGACTTCTCGGCCGCCAGCGGCGCGGACGCCACCCGAGCGCTCCTCGACGGCGACGACCCCGCCGACGGCCATCGTGTACGCCAACGACGTGATGGCCATCGCCGGGCTGACGGTGGCCCGCGAGTACGGCGTCGACGTACCGGGAGAGCTGTCCATCACCGGCTTCGACGACACCGAACTGGCCTCATACGTCAGCCCCGCCCTGACCACCGTGCGCAGTGACGCGTTCGGCTGGGGCAGCGCCGCCGCCCGTACGCTGCTCGACCTCATCGACGGAAAACCCGTCGCGGACATGGAGATGCCACCCGCACAGCTCGTCATCCGCGCCTCCACCGCACCGGCCTCCCGCGGCCGGGCCGGCCGGGGCTGAGACGGCACGGACACTGCTTCGCAGGTGGAATACGGCGCTCTTGACAGTATTCGTAACCGCCCAGGACGATGTCGCCTGCTTTAGGCGGAATGGTGCTGTGCCCCGGTCTCCGGGTGCTGAGAAGGGTGGCTGGCGATGGGGCCGGATACGGCATGGCGCGGTACATCCGCGGCGAACAACGGCGGCCGTGCTCGCCGTTCTCCGCGGCGCACGGAGAAAGCACTGGTCGCGCTGGTGATGGCCGGGGTCGCCGCGGCGTGGCCCATGAGCGCCGCACCCGCCGTCGCGGCGCCGTCGGCGGAGGCCAAGGCACAGTGGATCGACGCGGGCACCGTCGCGGTCCCGGCCGACTGGGAGCACGACGCGGCCGACTTCGTCACGCTCGACTACTCCGCCGGTGAGGCGCTGCGGCTGCGGCCGGTCTCCGGCGGCCTGACGGCCGCGCAGCGGGCCAAGTACCCGAACCTCGCGAGCTACGCGGCGTTCGCCGTCGACCCCGCCGACCGGGCCAAGGCCGGCGACGCGCTGCGCGGCGACCTGGTCCTGACCGAGCACGCGGCGGGCGGCGACGCCGTCGCCACCACCGGCGTGCAGGCCGCCGGCGCGCTGGACGCGATCTACGCGGCGAAGGCCGGGAACGCCCGGCTGGGCGCGGTGAGCGACCGTACGGGCAGGCCGGCTCTGTCCGTGTGGGCGCCCACCGCGAAGACCGTCGCCCTGGAGCTGTACGACACCGCCGGCGCGAGCGACGCGCGCGTGGTCCCCATGCGCCGCGACGACGGCAGCGGCGTCTGGTCCGTGACCGGCGACCGGTCCTGGAAGGGCAGGTTCTACCTGTACCGGGTGACCGTCTGGGCGCCGTCGGTGCAGCGCTTCGTCACCAACCACGTCACCGACCCGTACTCGCTGGCCCTGTCCACGGACGGCCGCCGGAGCGAGATCGTCTCCCTGGACGACCCGGCCCTGGCACCCCCCGCCTGGTCGTCCGAGCGGTCGCCGGGCGCCGTACCCGCCGGGCGGCAGCAGATCCAGGAGCTGCACGTCGGTGACTTCTCCGCCGCCGACGGCACCGTCCCGGCCGCGCACCGCGGCACGTACCTCGCCTTCACCGACCGCGACTCCGCCGGCATGCGCCACCTGCGGAGCCTGGCCAAGGCCGGGGTCACCGCGGTCCACGTGATGCCCGCCTTCGACTTCGCCGGTGTCCCCGACGCCAAGAGCGACCAGGCGCACCGCCCTGCGATCTCGCGTCGTACGCTCCCGGCTCCGAGGAGCAGCAGGCCTGCATCGGCAAGGTCGCCGGCACCGACGCGTACAACTGGGGCTACAACCCCCGGCACTACACGGTGCCCAAGGGCTCCTACGCCACCGACCCCGAGGGGACGGCGCGCACCGTGGAGTTCCGGAAGATGGTCGCGGCCCTCCACCGCGCCGGGCTGCGCGTGGTGATGGACGTCGTCTACAACCACACGGCCGCCTCGGGCCAGGACCCCGACTCGGTGCTCGACCAGATCGTCCCCGGCTACTACCAGCGGCTCTCCGACACCGGGGCCGTCACGACCGACAGCTGCTGCGCGGACACCGCGCCCGAGCACGCCATGATGAACAAGCTGGTCGTGGACTCCACCCGTACCTGGGCCACCGAGTACCAGCGTGGACGGCTTCCGCTTCGACCTGATGGGCATCGACCCCAAGCAGACCGTCCTCGACGTACGGGCCGCGCTGGACCGGACGGGCCGACAGTGAGTTCCTGTACGGCGAGGGCTGGAACTTCGGCGCGGCGGCGAACAACGCGCGGTTCGTCAACGCCGACCAGGCCAACATGGCCGGCACCGGCATCGCCACCTTCAACGACCGGCTGCGGGACGCCGCGCGGGGCGGCTCGCCGTTCGACTCGAACCCGCATGTGCAGGGCTTCGCCTCCGGCCTGTTCACCGACCCCAACGGCGACGACGTCAACGGCACCGCCGAGCAGCAGAAGACGACGCTGCTGCACGACACGGACCTGGTCGAGGTGGGCCTGACCGGGAACCTCGCGAAGTACGCCTTCACCGACGCCACCGGGAAGGCCGTGACCGGCGCGCAGGTCGACTACAACGGCTCACCCGCCGGCTACACCGCGGCCCCCGGCGAGGCCATCACCTACGTCGACGCGCACGACAACCTCGACCTGTACGACGCGCTCACCTACAAGCTGCCCACCGCCACCACGATGGCCGACCGCGCGCGTGCGCAGTCCCTCGCGCTCGCGCTGCCGACGCTCAGCCAGGCCCCGGCGTTCGCGGTGGCCGGCAGCGACCTGATGCGCTCGAAGTCGCTGGACGGCAACTCCTACAACAGCGGCAACTGGTTCAACCAGATCCAGTGGCGATGCGAGGACGGCAACGGCTTCGGCCACGGCCTGCCGGCGGCCAAGGACAACACGTCGTTCTGGCCGTACGCCAAGCCGTTGCTGGCCGACCGCGCGCTGGTGCCCGGCTGTGTCGCGATCAACGCCGCGGGCCGTCAGTACGAGCAGTTCCTGGCCATCAAGCGCTCCTCACCGCTCTTCGCCCTGGACGACCTGGCCTCCGTGCAGAAGCGCGTGTCCTTCCCGCTCTCCGGCACCGCCGCCCAGGTGCCGGGCGTGATCACCATGCACCTCGACGGAGCGGGCCTGCACACGTACCGCTCGATCACCGTGGTCTTCAACGCGAGCCCGGGCACCGCGCGGCAGACCGTCGCCGGTCTGACCGGCACACGGCAGACGCTCCACCCGCTGCAGCACGGCGGCTCGGACCCGGTCGTGAAGCAGTCGACGTTCGACCCGGCCACCGGAACCTTCACCGTCCCCGCGCGCACGGCGGCGGTGTTCGTCCAGCGCTGACCGGAATCGTCACCTTCAAGCGTTCGATCTCCGCCACCAGGCCGTCCACCAGCGTGGACGCCGAGGACCGCCCGGACCGCAGCTCCCGTGCGATCGCCGTGATCGTCGGCATCACGTGAGGAGGTGGCAGACCTCGGTCCAGACTTCGGCGAGGTCGTCGCTGTGCGGGCCGTAGACCTCCCAGCGCGGGCCGGCCGGCGACCTGCCGTGCTCGGCGCACCAGTCCAGTACGGCCCGGTGCGCCGACGCCAGCCCGGCGTACGACCCGTGGTGAACGGTCATCGCCACCTGGCCCGCGGGCAGGGCCGACGTCACGACCCGTCCGGTCAGGGGGCACGGCCGGTCCAGTTCGACGCCGACCTCGACGTGCGGCACGTCGTCCAGGTACAGCATGACGTTGCGGCAGCCGCGGTCGATTCCGCCCGCGCGCAGGCAGGTCCACACCTCGTCCAGGAGTCCGGTCCACAGCGACGGGAACTCCGGCCAGGTGGTCGTCGCGGCGACCACCGCGGTCGGACGGGCCGCGACTTCCGTACAGGTGACCCGATGGCTCATTTTCCCTCCTCGGACCGGTACTGGAATGTATTTGATCTTCCGGCTCGTCCCGATTGTTGCTATCTGTTGAAGATCGCATCTTTTCGGTGAGGAGCGGACATTGGCAGCTGGTGGTTCGGCCGGCGAACGGGGGCGGCGTGCGCGTCAGGAGGCCTTGGAGCTCGCACGGCGTTCCCGCGAAGCGTATGCCCTGGCCGGGCGGTACGAGGCGGCGGCCGACGCGGAACGCCGGGTGGCCGCGACGCTGGTGACCCTCACCGCCGCCGGCTGGCGGCTGCTGGTGGACCGGCGGTGGCCCGGGACGCGCGAGGCGAACGTCGACATGATCCTCATCGGTCCCGGCGGGGTCTTCGTCATCGACGTGAAGCGGTGGCGGGACACCCCCGTGGTCGAGGACGGCCACCTCGTGGCCGGTGGGGAGAACCGCGACGGAGAGGTGCGCAAACTGCTGGACATGACCCGCGTGGCCGAGGAGCGGGTGGCCGGGTTAGGGATGTCGCCGGTCGCGGTGCGGCCGCTGATGGTGTTCGCCGGTCGCCGTCTGGACGCGTGCCTGGGCAGGGTCCGGCTGCTGGGAGACCCCGATGTGATCCACGCGCTGGTCGCCGAGCCGAAGCGGCTGGCCGCGCCAGGGGTGGACGCGGTGACCGCGCTCCTGGAGAAGGCCTTCGAGGAGTACGAGGCGACGGCGCTCCAGGAGAGGAGCCCGGCCGCCGCCGACCCGGGGGAGGCCCTGTTCGCCGCCGAGGACGTAGAGAAGGCGAAGGAGGAGTCGCTGCGGCACGCGCCGATCGAGCGGTGGATGACGTTCCTGCACCCCGACCAGGTGGCCGTCGCCCGGCGTGACTGGAACGGGCCCGCGCGCATCAGCGGCCCCGCCGGTACGGGCAAGACCGTCGTCGGGCTGCACCGGGCCGCCCACCTGGCCGCGCACAGTACGGGCCGGATCCTCTACACCACGTACGTCAACAATCTGCCGCGCGTGCACGAGAACCTGTTCCGCCGGATGGCGGGCACGTTCGCCGCCAGGGTGGAGTTCACCAGCCTGCACACGTGGGCGCGGGCGTTCCTGGCCGAGCGGGACGTCGCCGTGCCACTGAACGGCCGCCAGGTGGACGACGCGTTCTTTCGCGCCTGGATGGCCATGGGCCGCGAGAGCGTCCTCACCGACATCGACCCGAACCCCACGTACTGGCAGCAGGAGATCGACCACGTCATCAAGGGGCGCGGTCTCACCTCGCTGGAGGAGTACCGCCTCGTCGCGCGGCACGGCCGCCGTACGGCGCTGCAGCCGCCGCACCGGGAGGCGGCATGGCTGCTGTACGAGGAGTACGAGATGCTGCGCGACCGGCGCGGCGTCTACGATTTCAACGACGTGCTCCTCACCGCCCTGAAGGAGCTCCGGAGACGCCCCGCCGACCCGCCGTACGCCGCGGTCATCGTGGACGAGGTGCAGGACCTCACCCTCATCGGCGTCCGGCTGCTGCACGCGCTGGCCGGGGACGCCCCGAACGGGCTGCTGCTGATCGGCGACGGGCAGCAGGCGGTGTACCCCGGCGGGTTCCGGCTCGCCGAAGCCGGTATCGGGATCAGGGGCCGCGGGGCGGTGCTGAGCACCAACTACCGCAACGCCGCCGGGATCCTCCAGGCCGCGATGGAGCTGGTCGCGGACGACCCGTACGACGACCTGGAGGGGCCGAGGCCGAACGGCCACCGTACGGTCGACCTCACCTACCACGACGGGCAGGTGATCCGCGTGGCCGCCGCCGACCGTACCGACCACGACCGGCGGCTGGTCACGGCCCTCGAGGCGCTGCCGGCGTCACCGGACAGCGTTCCGCTCGCCGACACCGCGGTCCTGTGCCGGTCGCGCAAGGACGTCGCGGAGTACGAACGCGTCCTCCTCCGCGCCCGTCTCCCCGTGACGAAACTGGACCACTACGACGGACGGCCCGTCCCGGGAGTCAAGGTCGGTACGTACCAGCGCGCCAAGGGCCTGGAGTTCAAGCACGTCTTCCTCCCCGACCACGACGCCGACCCTCCCGGCGACGCGGACGCCGAACGCGCCGAACTCCACCGCCGGCAACTCTTCGTCGCCATGACCCGCGCCCGCGACCTTCTCTGGCTCGGCTCGATCGCGCGGAACGGCGTACGGGGGCCGTAGGCGGAGCCATTCACTCCCGTTATGGCCTCTTGGCATTAGGCGCGAACCCTCTGGAATGTGACTGTTGGGGCGTTCAGCCCCCCAGGCGCCGATCGTGCCCCGGATCCCCGGCACCGGATGTCGATGCTGTTCTCCTGGGTGGCTCGTGCTCGAAGGCCGGGAAAAGGAGCGCCGACGGCATGAGAAAGAGGACAGGCTCCGTGGGAGCGCGATTCACCCGGTCGCGCCGCCGCGCGGCCGCCGGGCTGGCCGGTGCGCTGGCCGCGGCGGCGATCCTGCTGGTGCCGGGTACGGCGTCGGCCGGAAGTCTCGGCATCAACCAAGAGGTCCAGCAGTGGGACGAGTGGTGCTGGGCCGCCAGCGGCCTGACCATCGCGGAGTTCTTCGGCCACACCGGTGTCAGCCAGAACACCTTCTGCGACCTGGCGATCAACTACCCGACGAGCGCGCAGTGCCCGAACCAGCCCGGTCAGCTCGAGTGGGTGCAGAACGCCTTCGCGCAGCTGGGGATGGCGCCGGGTTCGGTGAGCGGCCCGCTGTCGTTCGCGGGTATCGCGGTCAGATCGACTCGGGACGGCCGATCGAGACCGGCATCTACTGGACCGCCGGTGGCGGGCACGCACAGGTCATCTACGGGTACGACCCGAGCACCCAGGCCATCTCCTACGGCGACCCGTGGCCCACCAGCCCCCGGTACAGCGAGATGTACTACAGCAGCTACGTCAGCAACTCCCAGTTCCAGTGGGGCCAGGCGCTCTCCGGAATGAGCGGCTGATCGCGATGAGGAGATCCACGATGACCAAGCAGCGGATCGGCCGGATCGCGGCCGGAGTCGGCATCGGCGTTTCCGTGCTCATGGGAGGAGGTGTCGCGATGGCCGCACCGAACCCCGCCGGGCCGTCCGTCGCCGACACCGCCGCGGCGCAGAAGACCGCCGCGAAGCCGGAGACGGCGATGATGCTGGCGAAGTTCTTCGTGAACCTCGACCGGCACCAGGCGGGCAAGCTCACGGCCAAGGCGCCGGACGGCGACGCGGCGATGCGGGCCAAAGCGCCGCGCGTCACCGGCTCGGCCCACGCCGTCTACTCCCTGAACCCGGACTTCGTACGCGGCGACAAGAACGCGCCCGTGGCCACGTTCGCGTACATGGTGTTCGGCGCGAAGTCGGCCACCGGGCAGGACGCCTCGGTCCGGCTGGTCAAGAGCCCGCAGGGCTGGCAGGTCATGAACATCGGCTCCGGCGCCGACGAGGCGGCGTACCCGGCCTCCGCGGGCGAAGGAACGATCTTCCTCGAGCCTCAGCTGGACGCCTGGTACCGGCTCTCCGGCGACAAGGTCACCGGGCTCAGCTCCACCGCGAAGACCTCGGTCGGAGCGGACGGCGTGTCGCTCACCGCGTACCAGAAGCTGGTGCACGGCCGTTACGCCGACAAGCTGCCGGGATCGAAGTACGTGCACGACGGCCGGCTCGGCGGTTACGAGCCGGCGCCCGCGGCCTCTTCCGGCGGCGGAGGGGCCGGCTCGCCGGCCCTCCTCGCGATGGGGACGGGCGGCGCCCTCGTGGCGGCGGCCGGTGTGATCGTGATCCGCAGGCGCAGGACCACGCTGGACTGAGTGTGGACCACGAGGGTCTCCGGGTACGCCCGGGGACCCTCGTGTCATTCCCCGGGTACGGCTTCCGCCGGGAATCCGGGGTGCGCCTCGGGATGCTCGTCCCACCAGAGAGAGTGGATCCGGCTGGCGCGTACGAGCTCGAGGTGGGCGAGGCTGAGCGCGTCGCGCATCCGGAGGGCGGCGTCGCCCGCCTCCTGCCGCCACAGCAGCATGGTGCGCTGCCGGAAGGGATCGTCCTTCAGCCGGCGGAACTCCACGCCGTCGCGCGCGATCGCGGTCGGCTGGTACAGGCCGATCGCGCGGCCCGAGCGGATCAGCGACGAGGAGATCTGCCAGTCGCTGGACCAGTAGTGCACCCGCGGTCGGAAACCCGCGCCGGCGCACACCTCACGGAAGTAGGCGGGCCACGGGCCGTCGTCGGCCGCGTCGTCGACCCAGTCGTACTCCGCCAGGTCGCCGAGAGCCAGGTCGTCGCGGGCGGCCAGCGGGCTGTTCGCGGCCACGCCGACCAGCATCGGCTCGTCATCGACGAGGACGAAGCTCTCGACCCCGGCGGGCGTGGCGGGTACGTGGCCCTGCGGCACCTGGACCAGCCCGATGTCCAGCGCGCCGGAGGCGATCAGGGAGACGATCCGCCCGCTTCCCGGTCGACGCGCAGATGCAGCCGGGTGGACGGGAACAGCGTGTCGAACCGGTCGCTGAGCAGCACCAGCGCGGGGCAGATCTGTGCGCCCACCCGGAGCGGGGGAGCGGGCGAACCCGCGATCGGCCTGCCCAGCGCCATGTTGAGATCGTCGATGCAGGACATGACGACGCGCGCCCGCGCCGCCACCTCCGTACCGACGGGCGTCGGTGTGACGCCCTCCGGTGACCTGACGAACAGCTGTACGCCCAGATGGCTCTCGACACGACGAAGTGTGGTGCTCACCGCGGGCTGGGTGAGATCGAGGCGAGCCGCAGCCTTGCTGATGCTCCCGGTCGACGCGATGGCTTCGATCATCCGGAGGTGGTGCGGGCCGAGGTCCACGGGTGTCCGCTCCTGTTCGCCTGTTTGTTACGCGAGACATTAACTGCAGTCATATCAGGAGTAATGTTGGAAATGTCCTACTAGATAAGTGGTTCCGAGGGAATGTCGGTGGGCCCGCGCCGGAGAGGTTCGTGACCGTTTCGTTGCGAACGTCTCGGGAGTGCTCGTCGTGTCAGACAGGATGTGCACCATGAAGCCGCGCCGAATCGCCGCCCTCGCGGCCGTCATCCCGCTGCTCCTGGCGCTGGGATCGCCCTCCGCCTCGGCCGCCGCCGGCCCGCAGAAGGTCGCGGTCCCCGCCTACTTCCCGCCGGGCGCCTACTGGACGCAGCTGGGCCAGTCCGGCGGCGTGGCGATCGCCAACCCGAACAGCGGCCCGGGCGGCGGCTTCGACCAGAGCTACGCGGACGCCATCAGCGCCGCCCACAACGCGGGCGTGAAGGTCCTGGGCTACGTGGACACGGGCTACTTCGGCTTCCCGCCGAACAACCGCCGTACGAGAACCGGCGAGACGACGCCCGCCGCCTGGACCACGCAGGCCGAAGCCGACGTGGACGCCTGGTACGGCTACTACGGAAGCCATGGCCTGGACGGGATCTTCTTCGACGACGCGCTCGCGGACTGCGGCAGCGGCAACGCCCACGTCGACCTCTACGTCACGCTCCAGACGCATGTGAAGCAGCACAGCGGCGCGATGGTCGCGGACAATCCAGGGAGCAACGTGGAGGAGTGCTACACGAGCGCCGCCGACACGCTGGTCACCTTCGAAGGCACGTACGCCTCCTACGTGGGATGGACCCCCGCGGAGTGGGAGTCGTCCACGAGCCCGAGCCGCCTGTGGCACCTCGTCTACGACACCCCGGACGAGAACAGCATGAGCAACGCGATCGCGTTGTCCAAGGCCCGCAACGCCGGCTACGTCTACGTGACCCCGGACAACGGCGCCAACCCGTGGGACACTCTGCCAACCGGTTCGTACTGGACGAGCGAACTGACCCAGGCCGCCGGCTCCTAGACACGCCGTTTCCCTCAGGACATCACGGGATAGTGCCACCTGATCGCCGCCCGAGGGCCTGACATGGTACGAATCCTCCGTGACAGACAGACAGAATGCCCCCGTGAACCCAAGAACCGACCTGGTCGAGAACTCGGCCCCCTTCCTCCCGAAGGGAAGCGAGATCCGCCAGGCGTTCATCTGCCAGGCCGCACCGAGCTTCGGCTTCTTCCTCGTCACGTACATGACCGGCCTGACAATGCTCTGGATCAAGTACCGCTGCGTGGTGGTCACGAAAGACGCCATCTACGTCCTGGAGAGCAGCAAACTCTCCGGCGGCGCCAAGCCCCAGTCGCTGCTGGCCACCCTGCCCCGCAAAACCCGCCTGGGCCCTGCCACCGGCCGCTGGGCCGAACTCGAGCTCCTGGGCGAGAAGCACTGGGTCCACCAGCGCTTCCACGACGAGGTCAACACCGCCGACCGCGAGGCCGGCTTCACCTCCTGAAGCACCGAGGACCCAACGCCCGCCCGGGCGTCAGTCTCCGTTCGCGCGGGCGTTCTGCTCCTTGATGTAGGGGATCTGTGCGCTCCAGGGAACGATCCGCCCGGTGATCCGGTCGGTCCAGCCGGACTCCGAATGCGATGGCCCGGCCGGAACCGGACCGTCTCCGAATCCGGCCCACCCGTCGACCCGCATCTGCGCGGACTTCGGGTCGACGACGATCGTCTCGGTGCCATCGACGCGCGTACCGGCCGTGTTCATGTACGAGATCTTGAGCCGGTAGCCGCCGGCCGTCCGGCCGAGGTTGGCGATGCCTGGGAGCGACGCGAGCGCACGGTAGGCCGCGGCACGGACCTTCGGCGGGGCGGGGGTCCCGGAGAGCACCGACTGGAGCAGATTGATGGTCATGAGAGGCCGGCCGCCGACCGGTACCTTGGAACTCTTGAGCAGCGCGGACTTGAGCCGCTCGGGGTCGGGCGGCAGCCGCTGGATGCCGGCGTAGTCGAGCCGGGTGAAAGGGATCATCGACCGCGGTTCGACGCGGCTGACCAAGCCCGGTTCGGCGCTGATCCACGTACGGCCGTCACGCGCGATCCACGTCTCGTCGACAGTGGTGATCTTGCCCATCGTCCCGACGGACTTGGTGTGCCAGTACCTGCCCGAGCTCGCGGGCTTGGACTCGGCGGCGGTGGCGGCCGCGAGCATGACCTGCTGTCCCGACAGGACCGGCTCCTTGGCGGGGGCCGGCGTGGACGGGTTCGAGACGACGACGGCCGCCGTTGCCGCGAGTCCGGCTCCGGCGCCGATCGCGGCCACGATCCAGCGCGTCCGGTGCCTGGGCTTCGCGGGGGCGCCGCGCATGGCGTTCTGGAGGCGGTGCCGGCTGCGCTCGACGACGTCACGTGAGGGGTCGGGCTCGGCCAGTGCCGTACCGAGCAGCTTGAGTTCATCCATGGAACGCCTCCCGCGGGATCACTTCGTGCAGCTTCTTGCGGGCGCGGGAGAGCCTCGAGCCCACCGTGCCCTGGGAGATTCCCAGTGCTTCCGCGACCTCGTCGTAGGTCAGCTCCGCCAGCGCGACGAGAAGCACGACGTCGCGTTCGCCCGGGGAGAGCGCGGCGAGCGCCTTGGCCAGCCGGGGCCGCATGCTTCCGGCCGTCACCTCGGTGAGGACACGGTCCTCGTGACTGCCGGCCGCCCGGTCCGCCCCGGACCGTGCCAGCGCCTTGTAGCGGCGCGCCTCTTTGCGCCGATGCTGTGCGACGAGGTTCGTGGCGATCCCGAACAGCCAGGCACGAAGGCCGCTGCCCCGCTGCGGATCGAACCTGTCACGCTGCCCGAACGCCAGGCAGAACGTCTCCGCGGCGATGTCCTCCGCCACGTGTACGTCCAGCCGTCCAGCGACGTACCGGTATATGTCGCGGAAATACCGATCATGAACCTCGGTGAACCGTTCCGGATCTCGCCGGAAACCGGCCACGATGTCCATATCGGTCGGTGACTCGCCCACTTCGGCGGTCACGTCGCCGTCTCCATCATCGGAGGGTCCTCTCGGGTGTCCGGTCAAGCGTCACCCGTACTTCGCCGATCATCGATCCCGTCTTCCGTGAGTGGGCCACATGTGGCTAGGGATCTTGTGCGGTCCAACGTATTGATGTGAGATCCGCGCGCAGACCCCAGGAGGTTTTCCGTGCCGATCCCGCCAAGGCGAGGATTTCTCGCCGCCTCGATCGCCCTCGCGACCGCTCTCGCGACGGCCGGTGCACCCGCCGCACAGGCCGCCGCGACGCCGCGAGTGACGATCACTCACCAGGAGACCCAGGCCACCTTCTCCTACCAGGACGCCATCCGGCAGTTCGTCCGTGTCCAGTCGCCCGCCGACGCCGACAAGGACGGCAAGCCGGACCTGATCCGGGTGGACATCATCCGCCCGAAGGAGAGCGACTCCGGGCTCAAGGTCCCCGTGATCATGGATGAGAGCCCGTACTACGACAATCTCGGTCGTGGCAACGAGTCGGAGACGAAGTCGTACGACTCGAGCGGCAACCCCTCGAAGTTCCCGCTCTACTACGACAACTACTTCGTGCCGCGCGGCTACGCCGTGCTCAACGTCGACATGGACGGCACGACCAAGTCCGACGGATGCCCGACCTCGGGTGGTTCCTCCGACGTGCTCGGCGGCAAGGCGGTCATCGACTGGCTGAACGGGCGCGCGAAGGCGTTCGACGCCCAGGGCAACGAGGTCACCGCCGCCTGGAGCAACGGCCACGCCGGAATGATCGGCAAGTCCTACGACGGCACGCTCGCCAACGCCGTCGCCTCGACCGGCGTCCAGGGGCTCGACACGATCGTGCCGATCTCGGCGATCAGCTCCTGGTACGACTACAGCCGGATGAACGGCGTCAAGTGGTTCAACGGAGAGGAGGACGGTCTCGCCTCCACGGTCGACACCGACGGCGCCTCCAAGTGCGCGTCCGTGCGCCAGCAGCTCAAGACCGGCGAGGACGACTCAACCGGCAACTACAACACCTTCTGGAACGAACGCGACTACCGCGCGGGTACGGTCGGCAGCGCCGCGAACGTGCACGCGAGCGTGTTCGCGATCCAGGGCCTGAACGACCTGAACGTCAAGCCGAACCACTTCTCCACCTGGTGGAACGCCCTCGCCCAGCGGAACGTGCCGCGCAAGGTGTGGCTGTCGCAGTACGGCCACGTCGACCCGTTCGACTTCCGCCGTGACGCCTTCGTCGACACCCTGCACCAGTGGTTCGACTACTGGCTGATGGGCGTGGACAACGGCATCATGGACCAGCCGCGCGCCGACCTCGAGACCGGCCCCGACCAGTGGGTCACCCAGGCCGACTGGCCCGCGCCGGGCGCGACGAACACCGCCATGTTCCCGCAGACCGGCGGAGTTCTCGGTACGGCCGCTTCCAGCGGCACCGCGACGTACTCCGACACGGCGAACTCCGAGTCCACTCTGGTGTCGAGCCCGACGACGACCAAGTCGTTCCGGCTCGCCTACACCACCCCGGCGCTCGCCCAGAACCTCCGGATCTCCGGAACGCCCACGGTCGCCCTCAAGCTCAAGTCGACCAAGTCCACGGCCACCCTCGGCGCGCTCCTCGTCGACTACGGTACCGACACCCGGGTGAACTACCTCGGCTCGGGATCCGGTGTGAGGACGCTGAGCACCGAGGACTGCAACGGCGACGCCACCGCCGCCGACGACGGCTGCTACCGGAAGGTGGCCACCGACACGATCAGCTCGGACGTCGACGTGGTCGCGCGCGGCTTCCTGGACGCGCAGAACCGCTCGTCCCTGAGCCAGCCGTCACCGCTGACGCCGGGTACCTACTACTCGGTCTCCTGGGGCACCCTGCCGCAGGACTACACCTTCAAGGCGGGTCACAAGCTGGGACTGATCCTGACCGGCACCGACAGGGACGTGGTCGGTGACACCGCGACCAGCGCGTCGGTGACGATCGACCTGGCCGGCAGCAGCGTCACCCTTCCGGTGGTCGGCGCCGCACCGTCCTTCGACAGGTCCGCCTCCGCGCTCAAGGCCGACCGGCGGTGGCACGGCCCGGCGAACGTGGAACTGCCCGTGCAGCCCCGCGACTTCCGCTGAGCGACACCGGCGGGCCCGTACGGCGTGATCACCGCCGTACGGGCCCGCCGGTCAGGCGCGGGGACGCGGGATCGATCCGGTCTCCTGCCTGGGCACATGCTGGGTCTTGCCGGGAAACTTCGGCGCCGGCGGCCGGCAGGTAGTCGGGGTGCTCGGACTGCGCGGCGGTCGGCACGATCCACGACACCGCGGGCGAGGTCTTCATCCCGCTCTTGTAGAGCGTGGAACGGTCGGGGCGTCCTGGAACGTCTTGAAATACTCCAGCTCGGCCGGCCGGTTCGAGTACGACGCGGCGCACGATGTCGCGGCGGCCACGGTGCCGGCGGCGCTCAAAAGACGCCGGCGGGACAGCTCGGGCATCTGACGCTCCAGTCTGGGCGGAGTAAAACGGGGCTCGACTGGAGGTTGACTCCCGCATGGGAAGTGCGTGGTTCGGTGAGATGAACGCACGGGGGCGAATAGCGCAATACGCGTCGCGCGATCTGATGCGAGATCATTTTTGACAAGGCCGGAAACGCTTTACGGTCCAATGCCTTTCACATGCCATTCCGGCATGGGCAACCCGCCGGACACGGCGCTCTGGGCCCGGCTCAGAACGGGCGGATGGTGCCGGTCCTCGCCTCCAGGCGGCGGAGGATCTCGTCGAGCCGGCGGCGGCGGTGCAGGGCGGCGCTCCAGAAGAAGCACGCGAGACCGGTGAAGCAAAACGTGACGCGCCGGCTCCGTCGTCCGGACGGTCGCGTCACCAGTCGCGGGCGGCGATCAGTTCCTCGACGTCCGCGTCCGGGAAGCCGTACGCCGAGGCCACGAAGCCGAAGTCCTCCGCGATCACCTCGCGCGCGACGGTCTCGATCTCGCTGCCGGCCGCCTCGAACTCCTCCTCCAGGGCGTTGAACTCCTCCGTCGCCACCTCGGTGAGGGCGTACAGCGCCGCGAGGTCTCCCGGCCGCTCGGCCTCGATCCGTTCGCACAGCCTCAGCAGGATCGCCCGCCCCTGGTCGACGACGTGATCGGGATAGTAGCCGTCGGTGTACATGCCCTTCAGGAACGAATGGCCGGCCACCTGCGGATTGGTGAGTGACACGCGTGGTCTCCTGCTCATGTGGCTAAGCGCGGCGGCGTCAGCCGAGGACGAGGACCGCGTCGTCGCCGCGGGCGTAGAGCGCGCCGCCGGTGATGGTGAACGGCGTCTCGGTCTCGTCGTACTCGCCGACGAACTCCGCCGACCACTCGGTCGGCTCGTCGAGGGTGAGGTTCCAGAGGACGTCGCCGGTGGCGGCGTCGAGGGCGTGCAGGCCGCCGCCCTCGGTCGCCACGTGCAGGACGCCGCCGGCGAGCAGCGGCGTGCCGACGATCAGGTCCGTGAGGTCGCGGGTCCAGCGGACCGTACCGGTGACCGGGTCCAGGGCGTCGACCCGTCCTCCGGCGCGGGTGTAGGCCAGGTCGGGGCCGAAGGCGGGGGCGCCGTCGGCGTCGGCGGCGAGGAGTGCCCGGCGCTTCTCTCCGGTCACCGGGTCGTAGCCGGTCAGCTCGCAGGCGCCGGTGTCCTCGTGCATGTGCAGGTCGACGGTCCATACGAGCCCGTGCGCCACGACCGCGTGGAAGGGGCCGACCGTCAGCCCGTCCGGCTCCGCGCACGGTGACGGCCGGTCGCACGCCTCCTGGTGTTCCCCGACCCCCCAGAGCAGGGTGCCGGTGCCGCGCTCGTAGGCGTGCAGGCCACCGTGGCAGTGGTTGCCTTCGAACCCCTCGGTGACCAGCACCAGTTCGCCGGCGACCGTGGGGTGGGTCTCCAGCAGACCGTACGAGAGGCCGTCGAAGCGCCGGCCCGACTGCCAGCGGACATCGCCGGACTCAGGGGAGAGCGCCCGGAACCCGCTCAGATGGTCCATGATCAGGATCAGGTCGCCGGCCGCGGTGGGAGAGCCGCCGTGGGCGTCCCAGCGCAGCCGCCCGTCGCGCCGGTCGTGGGCCAGCACCCGCTCGTCCGACTCGACGACGACCAGGCCGCCGGTGACGGCGGGCATCCGGTCGATCTCCCATTCCGAGTCGCCGGTGCGGTGCCAGAGCCGGTCGCCGGTCGCGAGGTCGAAGGCGTGTACGGCGCCCGTCCCGTCACCGGCGTACAGGACACCTTCGGTCACCGCGGGCAGCGACGGCCGCGGAACGGCGAACCGCCGTACGACCTTCGGCTCGGCCGTGAGCCCTGGGCCCGCGCACATGCCCGTACGGGCGGAATCCCCACTGGGAACCGTGACAGCCGGCATCGCGCGTCTCCTCTGGCAGAGCCGCCCGCCGAGCAGGACGACGTCGAGATCATTCCAGACCGGACCGACGTTCTCAGCGGGGACGCAGGGACCGAGGGTGGAGGCGGCGGGTCGTACGGCGGAGGGGACCGGCGGACTTGGCGGTCAGGCGGGTGATCCGGTCGGTGTGGTGCCAGGCCGTGTCCGCGGTCTCGGCGTCCGGTGGTGTGGCGGCGTAGTCCGCGCGGTTCACCAGGTCGGCCAGGGGCGGCAGATGGCGTTCGGTGCCCCTCACCGTGCGGGTGCCGTAGTCGGCCACCTCGTGGGCGGTCAGCGCCTTCGCCGGGGGCAGGCCCGCGGCTCTCAGGGTCTCCACGGTCTGCTGCCAGGCTCCGGTGATCCGGGCGGTGGGGGTCGGCGCCGTGCGCCTGCGCCGTCGCCGGAGCACCGGGGCGGCGAGCACCGCAGCCAGGTAGGCGAGGACGAGTACGGGCAGGGCCGCCAGGGCGTACACCCACCACGGTGTCGGCTTGGCCGGCGGTTTCCGTACCGGCGCCGGTTTCGGCGGGGCTGGTCGCTCGTGCCGTTGCCGTTGCCCTTCGCCTGCGAGGCGGCGTTCTTCTGGGCGGCCTCCAGCTTCTGCTGCGTCTCTCCGGCCGGTACGGCGCCGGACCGCGACGCGCTGCCCTGGCGTTCGGGCGTCGGGTAGAACGGCACCCAGCCGAGGCCGCCGAAGTCGACCTCGGGCCAGACCAGGACGTCCCCGGAGCGCACCTGGAACGTCCCGTTGCCGCCGATGCCGGGCCGGAAGCCGACGACGACGCGCGTGGGCAGCCCGATCGAGCGGGCCAGCACGGCGTACGCGGTGGCGAACTGCTCCGACGTGCCGCTCTTATGCGCCAGGAAGTACTTCAGCTGCGCGTAACTGTGACCGGGCAGGCCGGACACGTCGTACTCGGCCGTGCGGCTCAGGTAGTCGGCGATCTTCGCGGCGCGCTGGAAGGGCGAGCTCTGGTCGCGGGTGATCTGCTGGGCGAGCCGGCGGAACGCCGGGACCTGGGCGGTCGCGGCCGTACTCCCCGGTGACTCCGGAAGCGCGGTGGCCGCGCGGGCCTCGGGGTCCTTGGCGGGTTCGGCGGCGGCGAGGCGTTCGGTGTCGTAGTCGGGCACCGTCGAGCCGACCTCGTACGCCTGGCCGGACCGCAGCGGCGCCGCCGAGGTCAGCACGCCGCTGACCGGGTCGGTGATGACGCCCAGGCCCTTGATCGTCCGTGGCCGGTCGGCGGCGGGCATCCACACGCCGGGCAGGTTCTGGATGACGAAGTGCTGGTCGACGCGGGTGGACGCGCCGCGAGGTCCGGCCGGTACCCGGTCGCCCGCCGGGACGAAGCTCGCGCCGGAGGTCCAGGTGACGCCGTCGAAGCGGTCGAGCACGGCGAGCCGCCAGTTCTCCGGCGAAGTGGTGCGCACCGTGAACATCTGCTGGTCGGGGTCTGCAACCACGCCGAGACGCGGTCGAGGGGGCTGACGCTGTCGCGCTGCTGCGGCGGCGGAGCCTTGACCTTCTCCCGGGGGTCGTACGGCGCGCCGGCGAGCGGCAGCATCGGCCCGGCGACCGCCGCCAGCAGCCCGAGGGCCGCGCCCGCCGGCAGCACTCCGGCGACCCAGGCCGCGCGCCCGCCGCCCCGTACGGTCATCAGCACGGCGGTGAGCCCGACGAGCGCCGCCGCGTACGGCAGGTTGGAGCCGGCCCGCCGACCCCGAGCAGCAGGGCGACGGAGAAGACCGCGACCGCCGGCAGCGCCGGCACCGCCCTGGCCCGCGACCGCAGGCACGCACTCGGCGCCGAGCCGCCCCGGCGAACCACACCAGGACGTGCGGGAGTACAAGCAGCCGGGCGGCCGGGCGCCGGGAGGAGTGTGGTGAGGATCCCCTTCCAGGAGTCGCGCAGCGCCCCGCCGACCGCGGCGAAGTCGCCGTGGAACAGGGTCGGACCGGCGACGAGGGTCCAGCCCGCGACCGTCGCGGCGACCGCGACCCAGAGCGGCCAGGCCGGCGGCGCGGCCAGGACACCAGAGCCGACAACGCCACCGGGACCACCGAGGAGACCGCGACCCCCGGCGCGAGGTCCCCGTACCGAACACCCGGTGGAACCCGAGCCCGGCGGTGGCGGCGAGCGCCGCCACGGTGACGCAGCGCGACGATCCGCCGCGTCATCGAGTGGCCCCCTTCCAGGCGGCGCGGAGCTCGTCCAGGTCGGCCATCTCGATCAGGCCGACGCCCGGAAGGCTCGGACCGGGTGCCTCCGGCCGTACGCGCACGCAGACGACGCGGTCGAAGCGCCGCCGCAGCGCGCCCGCCCGCGAGGTCTCGCCACGGGCGCCGGTGACCAGGATCGAGGGCGCCGCCCGCGCGTACCCGGCGGGCGACCTCCAGAGCCGGATGAGGTGTGTCGTGGCAGGTGAGGCGGGCCAGCCGGTCGAGGATGTCGTCGACGTCGCGTGCGCCGCCGCGCGTCTCCAGCAGCGGGCCGTCGCCGGTGATCACGCGGACCGGGAAGCCCGCCACGGCCGCGCCGGCCGCGACGGAGGCGGCGGTGTCCACGGCCAGTTCGAAGTCGTCCGGGTCGGGATAGGCGTCACCGCGGGTGTCGATCACGACCGTGGTCTGCGGGAGGCTCGCGTCCACCAGCTGGCGGACCATCAGCGTGCCCGTACGCGCGCTGGACCGCCAGTGGATGTGGCGCAGGTCGTCACCGACGACGTACTCGCGCAGCGCGTGGAAGGTGACCGTGCCGGCCGGCGCCGTGTCCGCGGTGGGGCCCTCCAGGTGGTGGTTGCGGCCCGAGGGCAGCAGCGGCAGGCCGACCGTCCGCGGGCGTACGAGGAGGGGCTGGCTCTCGCCGTACGAGCGGACCCGCCGGGCCAGCCCGAACGGGTCGGCCCGCACGAGACGCAGCGGGCCCACCGGGATCTCGCCGCGCCGGTCCGTGGGCAGCGCGTACGTGACCGTCTCCGTGCGGCCCGGGCGAAGGGCCGGCAGGTCGACCTCGATGGCTCCCGCGCCGCAGGCGTCCTGGGCGCGCATGCCCGCGCGGCGCGTACGGCCGGTGTTCGTCACGTGCAGGACGCCGCTGGACTCCGCGCCCCGTGCCACCTTCAGCGGCGAGATCTCGCGCCGTACGGTCAGCCGGGGCCGTGGCAGCGTCCACAGGACGGCGGTGGTGACGGCGAGGAACCCGCCGGTCGCCAGGACGGCCGGTTCGGGATAGCCGAGCCAGGCGCCGGCGGCGTAGGAGACCGCCGAGGCCGCCGTGATCCCCCAGCCCAGGCGCGTCAGCACGTTCAGACTCCGGCCGCCTGCGGGACGGGGATGCCGGCGAGCGCCTCGGCGACCAGGTCGGCGGCGGAACGGCCGCGCAGCTCCGCCTCGGGCGTCAGCATCAGCCGGTGCGCGATGACGTGCGAGGCGAGCGCCTTGACGTCCTCGGGGACGACGAACGAACGGCCGGCCGCCGCCGCGCGGACCCGTACGGCGCGCAGCAGCGCGAGGCTCGCCCGCGGGCTGGCCCCGAGGCGTACGTCGGTGTGGTGGCGGGTGGAGGCGACGACGTGCACGACGTAGTCGTACAGCGGCGGCGCGACGTGGATCCGCGAGGCGAAGTCGATCATGTTCTTGACGTCGTCGCGGCTCGCGATGGTGGTGAGCTGGTCGATCATCACCCCGGACGGCGTACCGGACAGGACGGCGACCTCCGACGCGTGGTCGGGATAGCCCATCGAGATCTTCATCAGGAACCGGTCGAGCTGCGCCTCGGGCAGCGGGTACGTGCCCTCGTGCTCGACCGGGTTCTGCGTCGCGATGCACCATGAACGGCCGCGGCAGCGGGTGCGTCACGCCGTCGACGGTGACCTGCCGCTCCTCCATCGCCTCGAGCAGCGCCGACTGCGTCTTCGGCGGCGCGCGGTTGATCTCGTCCGCGAGGACGATGTTGCGCGAAGATCGGCCCGGGCTGGAACTCGAACTCGGTTGTTCGCCTGGTTGAAGATCGACACGCCGGTGACGTCGGACGGCAGCAGGTCGGGCGTGAACTGGATGCGCGTCCACGTGCGCGTCGACGCGTCGCCGCGATCGTACGGGCGAGGGTGGTCTTGCCGACGCCGGGAACGTCCTCGAGGAGCAGGTGGCCCTCGCTCAGCAGGCAGACCAGCGCCAGCTCGACGTTCTCCCGCTTGCCGCGGATGACCCGCTCGACGTTGCCGGCGAGCGTGCCGAACAGCCGCGCGAACCTCCCCGCCAGCGCGTCCGGGTCAGGCGCCCCGTTCGCCTCTACGGTCATGCACACTCCCACAGCGGCAGGCCGTTGTACTTCTGCCATCCCGGCTGCAGCGGCGTCGCGATCAGGTAGCCGATGATGAAGCCCTGCTTGCCCTGGTAGTGGACGTAGTCCCACATGTTGCCGGAGTAGTACGGGTCGCCGCCGGTGTGCGTGAAGGTGGCGCCGGTCTTCTGGCAGTCGACCTGAAGGCTCTGGCCGTTGTAGTTGGTGATCGTGACGTTCGTTTTCTCGTTGTTCACCGTACGGTGCAGGTAGCTCAGGTCGCCCGGGTTGCCGGCGTGCTGGCCCGCGTAGTGCTGCACCGGGCCGGTGACCGCCAGGCCGGGCTTCCGCGTCGCCTTGGTGCCGGCGGGGTTGGACGCGGTGACGGTGACGGTGTACGACCCGTTCTTCCAGATCTGCGGGATCGTGACGGCCGTACCGGTGAAGTTCGTGTTGGAGAACGTCTTCGGGCCGGCCACCTGCACCGCGTACGTGACCTTCTTGGCCGGAGCGTTCGGCGGCGGCTGCCAGCTGACCTTCAGGCCCTGTGCGGTTCCGGCGGCGCTCACCGCTCCCGGAGCGTCCGGCTCGGTGCACGACAGGACCTGCGGGGTGAACGGCGAGTCGACCTCGGAGACATGGTCGCGGTTCTGGTAGACCGCCGCGACCGCGAACTGGTACTCCGTGCCGCACACGCCGCCCGTGGCGGTGAACGTGTAGTCCGGCCCGGTCGCCGCGATCTGCGGCGGCGTCGCGGTCAGCCCGGGAGGCGCGAGCAGTTTGAAGCCCGTCGCCTTACCGCCGCCGCCCGGCTGGAAGTCGACCCGGATGCTGCCGTCCGGCTGCGGCGTGGCCCGCAGGTTCACCGGAGCGTTCGGCGGCACGACCTTCGGCGGGTCCGGCTTGTGCGTGGGCGGCACCTTCGGCGGCGCCGGGTGGTTGCCGCCCGGGCCGTGCCGGCCGCGGCTCGGCTTGCCGTGGTCGCCGGTGGGCGCGCCCGCCTTCGGGAGCGGGTTCTCGGGGCCGCCGGGAACGTCCGGCGAGTACTTCTGGATCGGCTTGTGGGCGCCGGTCCCGTCGACGACGACCGCCTTGGAGCTGTCGGGGCCGTTGACCCACAGCAGGCCGTCCTTGACGAACGCGTCCAGCATGCCGGGCCGCCCGGTGACCGGGACCTGCTGGTCCATCCGGTTGGTCGCGGCGTCGTACACGAGCAGGGACCCCGAGCTCTGGTCGGGGATGTAGACCTTCTGGCCGAGCGCCTGCGGCGCGGCCAGGCGGTGGCGCGGCAGCTGCAGCGAGACGGTGCTGAGCGAGCCGCTGCCGGAGTTCAGCACCACGAGCGAGCGGCCCGCGAGCAGCGGGACGAGCTGGCCGTCGGTGGTACCGGGCGCCATCACGGTGCCCTTGCCGGCCTGGGCGACCGAGGAGGGCAGCTTCACCCTCGTCTGGGTGCCGTTCGGGCTGAGGATGATGCTCTCGGCGGTCGTGAAGTCCGTGACGACGGCGGCGCCGGCCGCGATCGTGAGCGTCAGGTCGTCGCCGGCCCGGCCGACGCCGACGGGGTTCCCGGCCAGCCCGGCGTTGACCGAGGCGGCCTGGCCGTTCGCGGGCACCGGCACCCACAGGACCGACTTGGCGTCGATCGCGCCGGCCCCGAGCGGGCCGGTGAGCCCGAGCGGGTTGCCCATCGTCGAGAGCGTCATCGGGTCGAGCCGCTGGACGCTGCCCTTGGTCTGGTCCAGGGCGTACGCGGCGCCGGGGCCGGAGACGACGTCCATGCCGGCGGCGCCCCGGTAGGCGGCGCCCTGCACGACGTTCAGGTGGGCGGGGTCGACGCGGCTGACGACGCCGGTCGCCTCGTCCACGATCAGGACCACGCCGCCCTGCTGGACGACCTTCATCCGGTGGCCGGTCGAACCCGCGAGGGTGACCTTCCCGTCGACCTTGCCGGAAAGGCCGTTGACGTGGACCAGCTCGCCCTTCTTCGTCGAGCTCAGCCAGCCTCCGACGTCGGCGAGGTGGTACTTCGCACTCGCCATTCCGACGCCGAACACGACGGCGGCGGCACAGAGAACGCCGACGACCCCGATCGCGATATGTCCCGTCAGGCGATCCCGCCGAAAGAACCTGCGTTCCCCGCTCACCAATACACCTCTCCGCAACGCGCCCCCACTTTGGCGCAAGGTCACCCTAATGTCTGCAAGCCGCCCAAATCAGGGGAGCAGGGAACATGGTGACGTACTTCTCTGACCAGGAGTCCGACGAGCATCCGGCCCGTACGGTTCCGGGGATCTCGTATGGAGGCGCGCCTAGTCGACGACGCAGCCGAAAACGTCGGACAGACCGGTACGGCCCTCGCCGGTCAGCACGAGGGAGCGCCGCGCCGCCCCGCGCTCGAACCACCCACGCTCGACGAGCGCCTCCGTCACCGCCGCGCCGAGAGCGCCGTTGAGATGCGGCCGCCGCTCGGTCCAGTCGAGACAGTGCCCCGCGAACCTCCGCCGCGACGCGCGTACCGCCGCGACGTCGACACCGATGAGCGCGAAACGCTCCTCGCCCTTGCCGGTGACGTCGTACTCACTGCGCGCCGGGTCGTCGTAACAGGCGACGAGGGGTTCGAGCAGGCCCTGCCCGAGCACCGCCTCGAACAACGCCGCCCCGGCCCGCCCGGCGAGGTGGTCGTAACAGGTACGCGCCTCCCGGAGGGCCCGCGCCTGCCGCGACTGCCGGAGACCGCGCACCTCGACATCGGGACTGATCCGGCTGAGCGCCTCGATCACTCCCGCGACCTCGGCCCCGTTGAGTCGGTAGTACCGGTGACGCCCCTGTTTCACAACGGTCACCAGCCCGCCGTCCAGAAGCCGCCCAAGGTGCGAACTGGCCGTCGCCGCCCCGACCCCGGCCGTACGGGCCAGCTCTCCCGCCGCCAGCGGCCGCCCGTCGAGCAGAGCCGTCAGCATCGCCGCTCTGGCCCGGTCGGCGAGCAACGCCGCCACCGGCGCGATATCAGACCCATACGCTGCGGACATGCCTTCGACCGTACGCCCGCGACACTTCGACGCCCATCGAAGGGCGCGCGGTGGCCGTAACCGAGTTGGGGGTTGGGGGGTGGATCCGCTAATGTTTAGCACGTCGCCACGGGGGAGTCCCCGGGGTGGACACGCGGACGTGGCTCAGTGGTAGAGCATCACCTTGCCAAGGTGAGGGTCGCGGGTTCAAATCCCGTCGTCCGCTCGGAGAGGTCTTGCCGAGGGACCTCACTCGGTGGAGTGGCCGAGAGGCGAGGCAACGGCCTGCAAAGCCGTGTACACGGGTTCAAATCCCGTCTCCACCTCTGAAGCACTCATGCTTCAACGCGGGCGATTAGCTCAGTGGGAGAGCACTACCTTGACACGGTAGGGGTCACTGGTTCAATCCCAGTATCGCCCACCGCATTTCCCCAGGTCAGACCTAGTGTCTGATCTGGGGATTTTTCGTTTTGGTGCAGTTGGGCGCAGACTGCTCCACGGGGGGCCGGGACACAACCCATTCGTGGTTGTGGTCACCGGGAGCAGCGCGCCCAGTCCGGACGCGTTCACTCGGTGAGGGTGGTCCATCGGCGCTCACCGGCCCATTGCTTGACCGCGAGCCGGCGGATCCGACGAAAGTGCAGGGAACCGACCGAGCCGCGGCCTTACGCCGCAGCCACGACGGCTTGACACCGAGGGACTCAGCCGCCTCCTTTTGAGTGAAAGCAGCCGTTCGTCCCACGATCAGCGCGGGTCACCCGAAGCCCCCCATGGCCATCCAGCTCACCCTCACGCACCTGCCCTATGACCCAGCTGTGCCCGGCCTGGCACGCGCTTGCGCGAACTCAGTCCCGCCACCACCGGCGGTCGCGGCCGGCTCTCCGGCACCTGCGCGATGGTGACGGTCCCGAAATGCCTCGCCTCTTCGTCTGCCGTCTGATGCGGCTTGGCGAGGTGCCATGTTGTGCCAGCGCATTCTTGGCGAGTGGAGCCGGGTCGTCGAATCGTCGCCGGTCGGATGCAAGCGGACGAGGGGCCGGCGATGGCGGGGATCACCGCGCTGGTTCTCGCCGGAACGCGGAATGCCCGGTCAATGCCTGCCCGAGGACGAGGGTGTGCATTTCGCTGGTGCCTTCGTATGTGAGCACGGATTCCAGGTTGCACACGTGCCGCATGACGGGGTATTCGAGCGAGATGCCGTTCGCTCCAAGGATCGTCCGGGCTGTGCGACAGATCTCGAGCGCTTCGCGCACGTTGGTGAGCTTGCCGAGACTGACCTGCTCGGAGTGGAGGCGACCGGTGTCCTTCAGACGGCCTAGGTGCAGGGCGAGCAGGGTGCCCTTGGCGAGCTCGACCGCCATGTCGGCGAGCTTCGCCTGGGTGAGCTGATAGGCCGCGATCGGTGAACCGAACTGGACACGGGTGGCGGCGTAACGAAGCGCCGCCCGGTAACACGCGGCGGCGGCGCCCATGGCGCCCCAGAGGATGCCGTAACGGGCCTCGTTGAGGCATGAGAGAGGTCCACGCAGCCCGCGCGCCCCAGGCAACATCGCCGAGGCCGGCAGCCGGACCTCGTCGAGTACGAGTTCGCTCGTGACGGAGGCTCGCAGCGACGCCTTGTGCTTGATCAGTGGGGCTTCGAGGCCAGGCGCGTCGGTGGGCACCACGAAGCCACGAATCGAACCGCCGGCCGTCCGCCCGGCCGGCTCCTCGCTGATATTCGCCCAGACGACAGCGACGTCGGCGATCGACCCGTTCGTAATCCACATCTTCCGGCCGGTGAGCACCCAGTCAGAACCCTTTCGCCGAGCCGTCGTGCGCATCGACGCCGGATCCGAGCCCGCGTCCGGTTCGGTGAGACCGAAGCAGCCGATCGCTTCGCCGGCGGCCATGGCCGGCAGCCAACGCTGTTTGTGCTCCTCGCTGCCGTGCTTCCAGATCGCGAACATCGCCAGCGAACCCTGCACTGAGACGAGGGAACGCACCCCGGAGTCGATCGCCTCCAGCTCAAGGCAGGCCAGGCCATATTCCACCGCGCTCATGCCGGCGCAGCCGTAGTCGGTCAGATGCATTCCGAGCACTCCGAGACTTCCCAGGTCTCTCACGAGCGCGCGGACATCGGAGACGGGAATCTCGCCGCGCTCGTACCACTCCCCGATCTCGGGCATGATCCGCTTGACGGAGAACTCCCGGACCGAGTCACGAATGGCGAGCTCCTGGCGGCTCAGCATGGCGGTGAGGTCGATGGGATCAACCGGATTCAGTGTTCTGGTGGCGGGCGCGCCGCTCATGATGATCCTGCTTTCGTGTCGGCGGAGGGACGTGGGAGAGGCGGCGCCGCCGGATCCGCGAGCCACGTGCGAAGAGCCTCGCTGTGCTCACCCAGCCCCGGCGGCGGGCAGGCCGCTGCCGACGGGGAATCGAGACGCACCGGGTTGCGGATCTGGGGCACCCGATCGGGGCCGAGGTCCAGGAGCGGGTCGAGGCCGACCGCCTCGGCCAGCCGGATGCCATCGCCGATGTCCCCCACCTGTCCGGCGGGGACACCGGCGGCGAGCAGCACGCGCTGCCAGTGGGCGGCCGGCGCGGCGGTGAGCTCCCGCTCGAGAGCGGTGATGAGTTCACGGCGGTGGGCGACGCGGGCGGAGTTGGTCGCGAAGCGCGGGTCCGCCGCCAGGCCGGGACGGCCGACGACGCCGGCCAGCTTGGCGAACTGCCGGTCGTTGCCGCAGGCCACCGCGAACACGCCGTCGGCGCACCGCAGCGTCTCGTACGGCGCGATGGACGGGTGCTGGTTCCCCATCCGGTGCGGCACGGTGCCACCGGCGAGGTGGCCGGACGCCTGGTTGACGAGCCCGCCGAGCAGTCTGGAGAGCAGGTCGGCCCGTACATGCTGGCCACGGCCGGTGCGCTCCCTGACGGCGAGCGCGGCGAGGATGCCGATCGTCGCGTCCTTTCCCGTGAGCACGTCGACGATGGGATGCCGACCTTCGTCGGCTCGCCCGCGGGGTCGCCGGTCACCGACATGAGCCCGCCGACGGCCTGGACGATGAAGTCGTAGCCGGGACGGCCCGCACCACCTGGGCCGGCGCCGAAGCCGGAGACCGAGCAGTACACCACGCGCGGGTTACTCGCGGCGACCGCGGCGTGGTCCAGCCCGTAGCGGGCGAGCGAGCCGGGCCGGTGGTTCTCGACGACGACGTCTGCGCGCCGGGCGAGTTCGGCGGCCGCCGACTGGTCATCGTCGTCGGCCAGATCGAGAGCCACGCTGTACTTGCTGCGGTTAACGCACTCGAAGTACGCCGACGACCCGGCCGTCCACGGCGGCCCCCACCCGCGTGTGTCGTCGCCGGTCTCCGGGCGCTCGACCTTCACAACGGTCGCGCCGAGGTCGGCCAGTGTCATCGTCGCCAGCGGCCCGGCGAGGACTCGGCTGAAGTCGGCCACCAGTGCTCCGGCCAGCGGGGCCGCGCTCAGCTCGGCCACGCCCCGACCTCCACACCCGATCCGATCAGCGTCCGGAGCAGCGTCACGATGGCCAGGTGCACGTCCTCGTCCAGCCCGTCCGAGGTGGGCTCGGTGAAGCCGGTCACCCCGTCGATGAGCCCGGCGGCCGAGCACGCCTGGAGCATCCGGCTCTCGACTCGTTCGTCATGCATCACCTCGGGCCGGCCGAGCACCGCGGCGAGCGCGGCGCAGATGCCGTACCCGCCCCAGTTGGACACGGTGACCGGGACGACGATGTCGGTCTCGGTGCCGGGCACGACACCCCCGCCGCAGCCGCAACCGCAGGACCGGCCGTAGGGAAGCACGTCACGCAGGCTTCCGCCGGCGTTGCCCATCCCGATCTCGTTGCCGCCGTCGCCGATGCCGATCGTGGGTACCGACCTGTCGTGGCACAACCTGATGAGGCCGTCCATCGAGGCGACCGTGCCGGTGCACTCGCGCCCTTGGCTCATGTGGACGCGCCCGACCTCGTTCGCGCCGCCCTTCTCGATGGCGATGAACGCGCCCACCCGATGATCGAAGAGACGCTCCGCGGCCGTCTGCGCGGCGGCCCGGTCGACTGGGTACTCGAGGACCGCCGCGGTGTGCAGCAGCACGTCCGGATCGCGGGTCCGCACCGCCTCCTCGAGCGGCAGGCAGCGCAGGCCCGCCGCGTGCGTCACGGAGGACATCGCGGAGACCAGCTCTCGCTCGACAAGGATCACCGGGACGGCGCCGAACCCGATGCGCACCGCACGGGCCATCGCGGCGGCGCCGGTCGGCCCGTCGGATTCGGCGATCGCATGACTGATGTACGGCCGGTTCAGCCATCCGGTCGCGATGAGCACGAGATCGCCCGGCGCGACGGAGTCGGCGAGCGCACGGGCCGCGAGCAGGCTCAACGGCTCGCCGTAGAAGGCACGGAAGTGCGGGTAGAGGATGTCGATCCGTCCACGCACCGGAAGATCGACACTCAGCAACCGGTCGATCTCATCGCCGATGCGCCGCATCACGTCGGTCGGCTCCGTCATCGTCATCGCAGTCCCTCCGCCCTGGTCCAGGCAGCCGCGTTCACGCCCACGCCGGTCACCGCGCGCAGGAGTGTCACCACGGCCTTGTGCACATGAAGTCCGAGCCCGTCCGCGCTCGGCGCGACCTGACCGCTGACGCCGTCGATGAGGCCCTCGCGAGCGCACGCGCGGAGGATGTCCTCCTCCATCTGTGGCGTGTGCAGGAGGTCAGGTCGCCGGAGCAGCACCGCGAGCGCGGCCGCGATCCCGTATGCGCCCCAGTTCGACACGGTGGCGGCGACGACGACGTCCGTGGCCTGGTGAGGCACCACGCCGCCGCCGCATCCGCACCGGCACTCGTCCGCGAAGCGCAGGTGCCCGGCCAGCCGGTCCGCGATGGTCCCCATCCCGATCTCGTTGCCGCCGTCGCCGACGCCGATCGTGGGAATCCCGCGTTCGCCGCAGGCGGCGACGACCGCGTCGATGTTCGCCAGGGCGTCGGTCGTGTCATGTCCCCGGCTGGTGTGGACTCGGCCCTGGGCGTTGCGGCCGCCCTTCTCCACGGCGACGAAGGCTCCGACGTCGTAGGTCTCACAGAGCCGCCGAGCCGCCTCGTCCGCCGCTCCGGTCCCGGTGGGGAAGGGAATGACCGACGCGGCGTGCAGCGCGCTCGGCGAGGCGACGGCCGCGATCGCCTGATCCGGCTCGACACAGCGCAGGCCGGCGGCGTGCACGGCGGCAGTGACCGCCGGGACGATCTCCTCCTCGACCAGCAGCACCGGAACCGCTCCGAAGCCGAAGTGGAGGGCCCGGGCGAGGACGGCCGCGCCGGGTGGCCCGTCGCTCTCGGCGATGTACCGGTTGATGTGCGGCCGGTCCAGCCATCCGGTGGCGATCAGTGCCAGTCGGCCGGGCGCGAGGTGTGACCGCAGTAGGTCGGCCGCCGCCATCGTGAGCGGACGACGATGGTGTGCGCGGGCGGCCGTGCTGAGCAGGTCGATCACCCCGCGACGCGGATAGTCGATGCTGATCAGCCGGTCGATGATGTCGCACTTGGCGGCGAGCGCGTCGGACGTGGGCGTGGCCATGGCGGTCATGGGATCGTCACGGACAGCAGCGGCGCGTACTGCTGGGCACCGAACACGTCGCTGTCTCCCGGACTTCCGCTGGGACGACCGCGGCGGATGGTGAACTTGATCGCCTGGAGCGGTTCGAGCTCGAGGAACGTCACGATGCCGTCCGGTTCCGTGTGGAACAGCTGAGCCACGGACTCCTTCGTCAGCGCCTTGCTGTCCACGACGCGGTGGTAGGTCTCGGTGTCGGGAAAGAAGATGTCGAACGTGATGAGGTCGACGCCTGCGTTCTTGGACCGGAGTGTCTTGGCGAGGGTGGCGAGGCGGACGGGCTCAGGCATGAGGGCTCCAGGGTCACGAGCGGGATGAGACGACGTCGGTCGGGAAGAGTCCGGTCAGCGCGGACGCGGGGATGACGTGGTTGAGGGTCCATTCGTACGCGGAGCTCGCGGCGAGAACCTCGTCGAAGAGGAATGACACGCTGCCCGCGGTGCCCTTCACCTGCGGAAGGCGCGCGTAGAAGAGCTGGCGTGTCGCCGTCATGGCGACCGACTCGGCCATCCGCGGGTCGGACGCCACCGCCTCGACCACGAGGCCCAGCTCGTGCGCCGGCGTCGTGACGAACTCGTATCGCCGCAGGATCGCGTCGCGGCCGAACACGTGGATGTGCAGTTCGTACGCGCCCTCGTCGAACTGTTCGGCGACCTGCTTGCGCGCCCACCCGATCACGTCGTCGATGTGCCGGATCGTGTACTCGTCCCTGATTCCGGCGAAGCCGATGAAGCGGTGACCGACGAAGCCGGACCCCTCCAGTTTGACGCGCAGCTCATCGGCCTTCTCGAACCTGGGACCGACGATGCGCGTCGTCTTCTCGGCGATCTGCTCGTAGCGGCAGTCGGTCATGTTCAGCACGCCGCCCGCGAGTGCCTCGAAGTACGGATGTGCGCGCTCGTACATGGAATGGCTGGCCACCGACGTGGGAGTGCAGCGCTGTTCCGGGTGCATGGCGGTGACGTCGACGTGAGTGTCGGTGATCTCGCCCATGACGCTCTCCTTGCCGCCGTACGGCTCGGCGCAGAATGAGGCGCACTCCAGGACCTTGCCCATGTAGTAGGACAGGTCCTCGCTGAATCCCGCGCGTATCGCGGGCGCCGCGAACACCGCGCAGTCGCTGGACCGGCCGCCGATGATCACATCGGCACCGGCGTCCAGCAGGGAGATGTACGGTGCCGCGCCCGCGACCGCGACGACCCGATCGGTACGGTCGAGATCCTCGGCGGCCAGGTCGGGCCGCCCGTCGAGACCGGCGACGGTCGTCCCGCGCCGGATCGCGTCGGCGATCGACTCCGTCGCCACCTCCGAGTGGAAGTACCCGATTCGGAACTCGTCCAGGTCGTGCGCGTGGGCGATCTGCTGAATCATCTCGACGAACAGGTCGACGCCGCGGTCGGCGCCGGTGTCGGCCGCCGAGCCGATGAGCATCGGGATCCCGCGCTCGCGTGCGGCGAGCAGCATCAGTTCGAGGTCGTGGTACTGCCACTCTCTCGGGCTCGCGCAGGTATCGCCGCCGAGCGGGCCGGGGCCGATGTCGCAACTGCCGGAGTCCGCGATCAGATAGTCGGGATCGTGCCGGAGTGATTCGTAGAAGCTGCCGGGACGAGTGGGGGCGAATCCGAGGTGTCCGTTGGGGCTGACGATCCGCATCCGTCTCCGTGACATGCCTACCTCGGGATTCCCCGGCATTGGCCGGTATGGTCTGGACTGGTCTGGTTAGACAGTATCAGTGCTGTTCAGGAAGTCAATGCGGTGTCTTCCGCCGCGACGGGCGGGGTACCCAGCCGGAACGTCCGCATCGGCGCGCGGCAGGGGTTCCCGGCGCACACGCTCAGTGACCGCTCGCCGGGACGGGCGATGACCGTGGCGATGGTCGAATCACCCGCTTCATCGCCGTGGACGCAGGTCGCGCCCGGCTGTTCGTGCGCCGACAGCAGCCCTGCCGGGTCATCGACCACCGTGTCCGGGCCGGCGAGGGCGCGCGTCAGCCGCCGGTGTCGCCACCTCGAGTCGCGGCCCTCCGCCGAGTCCGGCGGCTGCCGGCACGCGTCGGCGAGCGATTCGCTGACGAAGTGGTTGGTCGCGATCACGCAACCGTCCGAATCCTCGATCACGGCCAGCCGTACGTGGCCGCATTCCACGACCGCCACCGCACCCCCGGCATCGGTGAGGATGAGGTTCCCCAGCCCCATCCGCGGCACCGACCTCAGGTAGGCGATCGCCTCAGCGGTGGTCGCGCACTGCTCGAGCGCGTGCATCATCAAGGAGAAACGCGGCAGGCCGATGCCGACGTCCCGGGACGGCACGTGCGTGTCGGCGACGGCCAGCCCGCGTGAGTTGATGCCCGCCGAGTGCACTCCCGGGGCCCCTGCGGTGGACAGCGCGAGCCAGTCGTAGCCGCTCGCCGGCCGCACCCGTACGACGGTCTGCATGGTCAGGAAGCGCCGGCCGCTGTCGCGGTTCTTGGCCAGCACCGTCTGCCGGCGACTCGAGCCGCGCACCGCGAAGGTGCTGCAGTCGCGGCCCCGTTCCGGCACACCGATGCCGGCGCTCGCGAAGTACGTTGTCAGGACCGCAGCGAGCAGCCCATCAGCGGAGACGTCGTAGCCGGCCGCCATTCCCTCGATCTGGCCCAGCGTGCTCGGCGATCGCTTCTCGAGCATGGACCGCACGCCGAGCAGCGCGGCCCGTACCTCTGGATCACCCGGCCGGTATGCCGCCATCGCCGTGGCGGTCCACTGTTCGACCTGGTCACGAAGGTGACCGGTCGCGGCGGCGATCGCCTGCCCGATCCGGTGGCCGTCTCCGGAGGCGTCGATCGTGGTGAGCCGGGTCATCGCTGGCCCTTCGTTCCGTCGACGCTGTCGCGGGCAAAGAGGTCCTCGACCGTCTCCCGGCGCACCACGACCCGCGCGCCCTCCGCCTCGCTGGACAGCACGACGGGAGGCCTGAGCGCGCCGTTGTAGTTGTGCGCCGTCGTGTGGCTGTACGCGCCGGTCATCGGCAGCACCAGTACGTCCCCTGGGCTCGGCGAGTCCAGGGCCGCGCCGCGGGCCAGGCCGTCGCCGGAGTCGCAGTGCCGGCCCACCAGGTCACAGACCTCGTGACCGCCCGGACGTGAGGCGATGGCGGGCTGCATCGGTGTGCAGAGCAGCACCACTTCGAGGTTGTCCGCCATGCCGCCGTCGACGGCGACGAGCGTCCTGCCGGTCCGCTTCACCGACGTGACGGTGTAGAGGGTCATGCCCGCCTGGGCCACGAGGCTGCGCCCCGGCTCGACCATCACCTGCGCGTCCGCCGGCACGCTGCCGTGCGCGGCCTGCGCCAATGTCTCGGCATACGCGTCCACATCGGGTGTTTCATCCGTCTCGGCGTAGCGCACGCCGAGGCCACCCCCGAAGTTGTAGGCCGCGAACTCGCCGTACCGGGCCAGCGCCGCGGGGATTCGGGCGAAGGAGTCCAGGTCCAGCACCTGGGAACCGATGTGGCAGTGCAGGCCGATCAGGGTGAGCCTCGATCTGTTCAGCCGGGCGATGGCGTCCCGGGCCTGCTGTCCGGGCAGGCCGAACTTCGACTCCGGCTGACCGGTCACCATCGATTCGTGCGTGTCCGCGGTGATGTCCGGGATCACCCGCAGCATGACCTGCTGACCGGCCGGCGCCCATTTCTCCAGCCGGTCGATGTCGTGCCGGTTGTCGACGATGAAGGTGCCCACCCCGTGTTCGATCGCGGCCCTGATCTCCTGATCGGTCTTGGCGTTGCCGTGCACGTAGATGTCGGCCGGGGAGAAGCCTCCGGCCAGCGCCATCCGCAGTTCGCCCAAGCCGGCCACGTCGCAGCACAGCCCTTCCTCGGCGAACACCTGGTAGATCGCGGTGCATTGGAAGGCCTTGGACGCGAACAGCACCCGCGACCGCGGCCATCGGGACCGGAACGCGGCGAGGTAACGCCGGGCCCGCGCGCGCAGAGCGTCTTCGTCCACGAGATAGCAGGGCGTGCCGAACTCCCGCGCGAGGTCGGTGAGCGGGCGGCCGTGCAGGAGCAGTTCGCCATTCTCCGCCACGCTCGCGCCCTCGGGCAGGAAACCGAGCACCCGTGCCGGCGGCGTCACGTCCGCCCCGCTTCGCCGGGGCCGGCGTCGTGGCGCACGCCGGGGCCGTGCAGGCGAGAGGCGGTCACTCCGCCGCAGTGCACGCCCACGGTGAAGCGGTCTCGCGCCTCGGGGTTGCGGTCGTATCGCGGCCAGTTGCTGTTCGCGACGTCGACGCGAATCCGGTGACCTGCCGCGAACCGGTTGCTCAGGTGCAGCGGGCCGACGGTCACCAGAGTCGGTTCATCGCCGTGACCGCTCGCGATCGGCTCGGTCCATGAGGCCCGGCGCCGGTAGCCGTCGGCGAGGTTGAGGGCGAAACCCTCCGGCCAGTCCTCTGACGCCGGATACTCATCGACGATCTTCACCGAGACATCGCATGCCGGGCTGTCCGAGGTAAGCCACAGGTCGACGAACAGCGAGCCGGTGAGGTCGACGTCCGTGTCCAGCGGCGCGCTGCGGAACACCACGACGTCGGGCCGCGCGGCCAACGGCAACCCGGAGCCGGGTGAGTCGAGCACGTCCGGAAGCTCCCGTTGGTCCTGGCCGCCACTCGCCAGGAAGCCGGGGATGATGTCCGGATTCTTGATCGAGCTGCCGACGGTCGGCACCGGGGTTCCGAGGTCGACGCGGATCGGCCGTACGCCGGCCCTGTCCGGCTCGCCCTCCATGGCCAGCCGGCCGTCCGGGGTGAACCGCCACTCGAGGTCGTGGCCGCCGGCCGGTGGCCACTGCGCGGCCTCACGCCAGCAGCCGCCGTGCACCAGCCGGTCGTTGACGTCCCGGCGCCCGGTTCCGCCGCCCATGCGGAAGTAGGTGACTCGCGGCGCGGCCGCCGCGTCGTCCGCGTCCAGGCCGCGTAGGTGGGCGTCGAACCAGCGCAGGCGCAGTTCGTTCATGCTCAGCGAGGACTGCGGGCCGAACACGGTCTTTCCGACGAAGTCCGGGTGCCCGTACGGATCGGCGTGCAGCCAGGTGCCGACGATGACGCGCTTGGGCGACTCGTGGTGAGCGAGGAGCTCCAGCTTCCGGAAGGTCGCCCAGTGATGGTGGCCGTACCAGCTGGTCACCATCAGGACCGGGATGTCCGGGTAGCTGGCGATATAGGGCTCCAGATTCATCTGCGGGTTGTCCCACTCGGGCCCGTCGGCCACCGCGTCCTGGGCGAACAGCAGCCAGTCCTCGTACTCCGGCAACGCCGACACCGGCGAATCACCACGCTGCCAGGGGGCTCTGCGGAACCAGTCGGCGGCGCTGTCGCGGGCGCGTTCCAGAGCCGCCCGGACCACCGGGTCCCGCGCCGCCTGCGGGCTGGACAGGGCCATGCGCAGGGCATAGGTGCCGAGCTGCCCCAGCACGAAGGCACCCTCCTCGCGCACCGTCCGCTTGAAGTAGTTCAGCCCGGCGTCGAGGATCACCTGGCACCGCAGCGCGGGATGGTTCGTGATGGCCAGCGACTGCTGGTTCGCACCGGTGTAGGACAGCCCGGTCGTTCCCGCCGTACCGTCCGACCAGGGCTGTTCGCAGATCCACGTCAGCAGGTCCGCGCCGTCCTCCCCTTCGTGCGGACGCGCGAAGTAGTGCTGGAACATGCCCTCCGAGTCGCCACGGCCGCGGGTGTCCTGCAGAACCACGTTGTAGCCGCGCGAGGCGAAGAAGTACGCCATGTTCTGCAGTTCCGGATTTCGGCGACCGTACGGCGTCCGTTCGACGATCGTCGGCGCGGGCCGGATGTCACCGGACCTGGATACCGGGACGTACGCGTCGGTCGCGAGACCAACGCCGTCTCCGCACCCGACCAACGCGGTCGAGCGCGACGTCCGGCCGTGCAGCAACCAGTCAACGCCCTGATTCATCAGCTCTCCTGTTCGCGTGCGGCGGGTCCGCCGGGAGGCGGCGCCGTCAGTGCGCAACCGGCCGTCTCGGGCGGTCGCGGCGCGGGTTCCAGCCACGTCGTCGGCAACTCGCCGCCTCGTCGGTACGCCTTCATGCGAGGGTCGGCGAAGTCACGGAACGCGTCGCCGAGGAGGTTCACCGCGAGCACCACCACGAAGATCGCGAGGCCCGGGATGGTGGCGAGCCACCACGCGACCGCCAGGTAGGCCCGGCCGTCGGCGAGCATGGCGCCCCAGGTAGCGGTGGCGGCATTGGCGCCAAGGCCGAGGAAGGCGAGCGAGGCCTCGGTGACGATCACGATCCCCAGCTCGAGCGTGGACACCACGAGGATGGGACCGTAGATGTTCGGCAGAATGTGCTTGACCATGATCGCCGTACGGCTGACTCCGAGCACGCGCGCCGACGTCACGTATTCGCGCTCCCGGATCGAGAGCGTCTCGCCACGGACGAGGCGTACGTACACCACCCATTCGCTGGCGACGAGGGCGATGATGACGTTGCGCGTTCCCGGTCCGAGGATCGCGATGATGGTGATGGCCAGCAGCAGGAACGGAAACGCGAGCCACGCGTCGACGAACCTCATCAGCAGGGAGTCCAGCAGCCCGCCGAAGTAGCCGCTGACCAGGCCGATGGCGACGCCCACGGCCACCGAGATCGCGACGGCCACCACCGCGACCATCAGCGATTCCCGGGCCCCTGCGATCAGCCGGGACAGGATGTCGCGGCCGAGCATGTCGGTACCGAACATATGGCCGGGTGACAGCGGCGGCCGCAGCCGCGCCGTCAGGTCCTGATGCTGTGGATCGACCGGAGTGAGCAGCGGCGCGAGAGCGCCCACGGTCGCGAACACCGCGCACACGAGGGCGGCGAGGGCCGCCGACCCGCCAAGCCGCGGCCCAGGCGGGCGTGTTCGGCGCGCCACGTCAGACTCCCGCCTTCTTGCCCTGGCGCACGCGCGGATCGAGCACTCCCTGGATCAGGTCCGTTGTCAGGTTGACCAGTACGAACAGCACTGCCATCACGAGCACACCGCCTTGGATCAGGGGGTAGTCGCGCGCGCTGATCGCGGTGACGATCAGGCGGCCGAGTCCCGGCCATGAGAAGACGACTTCGATCACGATCGCGCCGCCCAGGAGTGAGCCGATCTTGATGCCCATCATGGTCACGGTCGGGGGCAGTGAATTGCGAAGCATGTGCCGCACCACGGTGACCTCACTCATTCCGCGAACGCGCAGGGCCTCGACGAACTCTTCGTTCTTGGCCTCGATCAGGCTCGCTCGCAGCACCCGGGCGAGCGTCGCCGACATCGCCGCGCCGAGGGTCACCGCCGGCAGGATCAGATGGTCGATCCCCGACCGGAGCGCGGCCCAGTTCCCGGTCAGCAGCGCGTCGAGGGTGTAGATGCCCGTGACGTCGTGCACGCTGACGCCCGTCCCGAGACGCCCGCCGGTGGGCAGCACGCCGAGGTGCACGGAGAAGATCAGGATGCAGATGATGCCGAGCCAGAAGCTCGGCATGGAGATGCCGAAGAGGGCCAGCGCGCTCCCTCCCCTGTCGTAGACGCTGTTCTGCTTGAGTGCAGAGATGACGGCCACCGGGAAACCGATCGCGACGGCCACGATCAGCGAAGCGACGGTGAGTTCGACGGTCGCCATCAGCGCGGGGGCGATCAGTGATCCGACGGGCGCCTGCCGGAAGATCGAGGTCCCGAGGTCGCCGCGGAGTGCTCTCGAGACGAAGTCGGTGTACTGGTGCCAGAGCGGCAGATCGAGACCGAGCCGGCTGCGCAGCGCCGCCTTCTGCGCGGCGCTCACGTTCTGCTCTCCGTAGATCGCGTTGACCGGATCGCCCGGGGCCACGTGCATGAGCAGGAAGACGATGATCGACACGATCAGCGCCACGATCGCCGTCTGCCCCAAGCGGACGGATACGAGCCGGAGCATGAGTCCTCACCTCACTCGAATCGGGTGAAGGGCTTTCGCCAGGCGACGTCGGCGCTGACCTCCACAGGCCATGCCCGAAGCGCGGGTGACCGGGTGGGCCGAACTCGGGTTCGGCCCACCCTTGGCGATCAGCCCCCGGTGACCTGTGCGTTCAGTAGGTGGTAGAGGCCGATGGGCGACGGCGTCCATCCGGTCACGCCCGAGGTGACGCCGTAGATCTCGTTCGGCGTCACGATGGGCGCCCACGGCGCGTCGGTGATCAGCGTCTGCATGACACTCGCGAAGATCTTCTGACGGGCGGCCGGGTCGACGGTCGCCTGCTCTTTCTTGATCAGCGCGTCCAGTGCGGGATTCTCGTAGTTGGTGTACTTACTCTGTGCGTCGCGGCCACTCCAGAAGTGCCGGATGATGAGCGCGTCCAGATCGCCTTCCGCGACCCCCCATGAGGACAGATAGGCCTGGCTGTGGCCCGTCTCGGCCTTGGTGTCGAACGCGCTGTCCTCGACCGTCTGCAGCCGGACGTTGAGTCCCGCTGCCTGCAACTGGCCCAGTACGGCCTGGGCCAGAGTCGAATCGGCCTGCGTGACGTCGATGACGACCGGTGTACCGGCGTTCGAGAGCGCGGCCTTCGCGGCCGCAGGGTCGCGGGAGATGCCGGCGATGTCCTTCTGATAGCCCAGCAACGCGGGGAACGCATACTGGTTCAGGGGCTGCGCCTTCCCGTTGTACAGGTCCTTCCCGATGGACTGTGCGTCGATCGCCTCCGCGACCCCTTGACGGACTCGCGGGTCATCGAACGGCTTGGCGTGCACATTCATGCCGAGGAAGAAGATCCGCGTGCCGGGCACGGTCTCGGTCCTCGTGGTTCCGGTGAGGGTCTTCGCGAGATCGGACGGGATCTCATTGGCGACGTTGATCGATCCCGCCTGCAGGGCGGCGACTCGCGCGGAGGCCTCGGTGACGGTCTGGAAGACGACAGTCTTCAGTTTCGGCTTCCCTCCCCAGTAACCATCGTTACGGGTCAGATAAACTTGATCGTCGGCTCGCTTGACGAACTTGAACGGGCCCGATCCGACAGGGGCCGTGTTGAATTTCACGTCCCCTTCCTTCTCCATGTACTGCTCGGGCACTATCTGCACGTAGTCGAGAATCGTGAGCAGCCCCGGCGCCGCGCCCTTCGTGGTGATCTCGAGCGTCGTTTCGTCGGGCGCCTTGACGTCACTCACGATCGCACTCAACTGCGAGTAGTAGGACAGCTTCAGCTTGGGGTCCAGGACCCTTTCGACGTTGTACTTGGCAACGTCGGCGTTGAACGGCTCGCCATTGGTGAACTTGACGTCGTTGCGAAGCTTGAAGATCCATGTCCGGGGATCCGGGTTGCTCCACGAGGTCGCGAGCCGGGGTTTCGGCCTGAGGTCGTCGCCCTGGGTCACAAGGGTGTCGAAGATGCTGTCACGGACCGCGATGGTCTCCCGGCCGCCCGCGGGCACCAGCCCGGGATCGAGGCTCATTATCTCGGCCGATACGCCGATCACGAGCCGCTGCCCATCGGCGGTGCCTTGATCGCCTCCGCTCTCGCCGCAGGCGGACAGCATCACTGCGATGGTGGCGATGGCCGCGCTCGCGGCCATGACTCTGCGGAACTCGCGCCGTACTGAGCGCGGCTCACGCCCGGAACAGGTCATTGGGTCTCCTCATGCGATGCGCTTGCGTTTGGTCGGATCGGGTACGGGTGTCGCCGCGATGAGCCGAACGGTGTAGGGATGCTCCGGCCGGTGGATGACCGCTTCGGTCGGTCCCTCTTCGACGACCTCGCCGCGGTACATCACGGCTATCCGGTCGCAGATCCCCTCCACGACGGCCAGGTTGTGGCCGATGAACAGGTAAGTGAGGCCGAATTGACTTTGCAGCCCCTGTAGGAGCGTGAGAATCTGCGCCTGAATCGATACGTCCAGCGCGGATACGGGCTCGTCCAATACGAGTACCTTGGGCTCCACTGCCAGTGCTCTCGCAATGGAGATACGTTGTCGCTGCCCTCCGGAGAACTCATGGGGATGGCGGTCCATAACGTCCGCCGACAGCCCGCAGCTCTCCAGCAGGAAGGCCACTCTGTCGCGTCGCTCCGCGCTCGGGTACAGATCGTGAACACGGATTCCCTCGGCGACGAGAGAGCCCACTCGCCAGTACGGATTCAGCGAGGAGTGGGGGTCCTGGAAGACCATCTGCGTCATCCGCCGAAAGGCCTTGAGTTCCCGTCGCCGGAGCCGGCCGAGGTCGAATCGGGCGACCCGAACGGTTCCGGCATCGATGCGATCGAGGCCACAGACGATCTTGGCGACGGTCGTCTTGCCGGATCCCGACTCGCCCACGAGGCCGAAGGTGCTACCGGCCTGGACCTGGAAGCCGACTCGGCTGACGGCGCGGACCTCGGGGCCGCGCGCGAACATGCCGCGACCGGTACGGAACGTGCGGGTGAGGTCGTTGACCTCGATGATCGGCTCGCTCACGAGTCCGCTCCCGTCGGCAGGTAGCACCGGAACCGGCGATCGTCCAGGTACGTCTCCGCGGGCAGGTTCCGCGTGCAATCGGCGGTCACCCGCTCGCATCGAGCCGAGAACGGGCAGAACGTCAACGTGCCGGTCACCTGGATCGGCGCGCCGGGGATGGCCCGGAACGTCTTCTGCCGGCCCAGCTTCGGCAGGGAGTCGAGCAGCGCCCGCGTGTACGGATGGCGCGGGCCGGCGAACAGGCCGGAGGTCGGAGCCTCTTCGACGATCACGCCTCCGTAGAAGACGGCCACGCGATCGCAGGTCTCGGCGACGACGCCCAGGTCGTGTGTGATCAGCATGACCGCGTTGTTCCGCTCCGCGGCGATCTGCTGGAGCAACTCCAGCACCTGACGCTGGATCGTCACGTCCAGCGCCGTCGTCGGTTCATCCGCGATGATCAGCTGCGGATCCGAGATCAACGCCATGGCGATGACCGCCCGCTGACGCATACCGCCGGAGAGCTGGTGGGGATAGCTGTCGAGGCAGCGGGCCGGGTCGGCGATCCCCACCTCGCCCAGGAGGTCGAGGCTGCGACGTCGCGCGGCCGGCGCGCTGACCGAGCGGCGTGACCGCTGGACTTCGGCGAGCTGCTTGCCGATCGTGTACACCGGGTCCAGCGCGGCGAGCGCGTCCTGGAACACGAACCCGATCGAGCCGCCGCGCAGCTCGCGCAGACGCCGTCGCGTGGCCGCCACCAGGTTCTCGCCGTTGAGAAGGATCCGGCCCTGCGACGTGGCGCCCGGGGGCAGCAACCCGATGATCGCCCGCGCCGTCATGCTCTTTCCGGAACCGGATTCGCCCACGACCCCGAAGAACTCGCCCTTCCTGATCGAGAAGCTTGCATCCGTGACGGCATGGACGCGACCGATCTGAACACTCAGGTCCTGTACCTCGAGCAATGCCGGCGCCATCGATCCGGTGTCCTCTCGCCGCAATTCGCCGCCGTGCGGGCCGGTGCGGGCCGTAGAAGCAGGCGAAGGGCCGAACCCCTCCGTTGTCGCCATCGCGGCCATCCTGACCCCGGTCAGTCCGCGGGTCGCGACGCTCGCGGTCCGGTCTGGCACGGTCTGGTCTAGTAAGTGAGGTAGACATTAAGGCGGGGCCACCACCCCGTCAAGACCTCGCCGTACGCTCAGGTGCCGGGCCGTCAACAGAGACCTCGCTCGGCCGAACCGCCACAGGGGACCGGTCGACCTTGATCATCAACACCAGAAAAGCGCCTTTGAACTGGGATGATAGCGTTTTTGTCGGCTTTTGTCCGTATCCAGTTGTGGCGCGCGAGGGCGTTGGTCGTCCGGGTTCCCGCATCCCGGCCACGTAAGGCGTGAGGCGGCCGGCGGCTGGCTGACCCCAAGCCGGAGCCGCAAGATCACACGAGACCGGATCATCGGCCGCCACGCCCTGATAACCTCCCGAGACCGCTAGGTGGTCTGGCCTGGCTTGGCCACCCCGACCCCGGAGATCCGTAGTTGTGGCAGCAGACGTAGACGATTGGCTCAACTCACGGCACGAAGCCGTGTTCGCTCACATCAAGCGCGAGATCGCCGAGGGCCGCCTGACGCCCGGTACGAAGCTGCCCGGTGAACGCAAGATCGCCGAAGACCTGAGCGTGAGCCGCGAGACGGTTCGCATGGGGCTGCGCATGGCCGAGCAGGCCGGACTGATCGTGCGGGTCCCGACGCGGGGAACGTTCGTCGCACCGCCGCGCGTGGACCAGGACCTGGGCCACATGGACGCCTTCGACAGCACGGTCCGGCAGCTTCACCTCAGCCCCGCGTACCAGCTCATCAAGACGCAGACCGTAGCGGCGGACGATCAGCAGGCGACCCGGCTCGGAGTCGTCCCCGGGGCCGAGCTGCTGTCCGTCGAGGTCCTGGGCGTCGGCAGCGGCCTGCCACTCGCGTACTACACGTCGCTGCTCCCCCCGCACGTGGTCGAGCACCTGCCCGGTGAGCCGGAGTGGGGGGCGATGTCCACATACCAGATCGCGGGCCAGGCGCTCGGGGCCGCGGACCTCAGCGTGTCGCAGGAGTTCGAGGCCGTCGCATTGCCCCGGGAGATCGCCCAGATGCTGCGGGTGAGCACGAAGTCGGCGGGATTCCGTACCGTCAGCCTCTTCAAGCATGAGCAGACCCCGCTCGAACTGCGCACCGGCTGGTACCCGGGAAGCCGCTACCGGTTCCGCATCACCCGCCAGGTGCGACTCGGGGACGGCCTCGCCGGAACCTGAGCGTACGATCCGCGATCCCGCGCAACCGGCGACTCGGGGACGCCTGTGGGTGCCCAGAATCCGGCCACAGGTTCGATGACGGTCCGGGACTACTCATCCCACGAGCTCGAACGGCCCGTCTGACCAGACCGAGTGTGTGATGGGTATGGCGGCCCTCGTCGATGACCCGCTCAAAGAAGGCATGCACCTGATCTCCTCGGCGATCGACCGCGCAGGCAGGCATGCGGCCACCGTCGAGTACGCGGGTTCGGTCACCATCAGCGCCGCGGCTCGTCGCACGGCCTCCTCCCGGACACCCGGACTCGGTACGGCATAGCGCTCGAACTCGAGTGCGGCGACTCCCGGGTACGACATCGGGTGCACGGCCACGATGGTCAGCACGTTCTCCGGTCGACGTCCGGCGACGAGCTGCCTTCAAGGCCCGGCCGACCCATATGACAATGGCGGTGGCCACGAGGATGAGCGCCGCGTCGTTCGCCACAACGATGGGATCGACGTTGGCGTACGAGACGACCGCAGCCGGATTCAAATGAGGGAAGGCGTACGTCATAGGCTCTGCCATGGGTCGGACCTCCGGTATCCGATCAAGCCCTCCAGACACGATGCCGGCCGCTGTCTGAGGGCGTTTTCGTTGCGGAGTAGCTCCTGATCGCCGTTCATCGCAGCTAGACGCTTGTGTCCTTTGTCGCAACGTGACCAGGCCCCATTGCGGTCGCCATTGCTCTAGGAGGCCTGGGACTCATCCACGATGCAGGGGGCGTGAGGACGGCCTGTTACGTCCTACGATCACGACTTGGCCGAACATGCTCGCAAACCGCTCACCGGCAAGCACGGTACCGGTCCCGCATGGACGCCAACACGCTCCGGCTGGGCGTCGAATGGCGACGCCACCCTCCCGGAAGCGCGCCGAACGTCACTCAACCGCGCACGACGGGCCGCCCTGAAGTTGGTCTCGCTCGCTGTCGGTCAGCTGAGCGACGGACGACTCCCAGCGTGTGGGGGCCGAAAACTCTGTCATCCGGTGTGACCTCGGGGTCGGCCAGCCGCCTGGACAGAGCCCATTGCTCAAGCCCAAGGGCGCTTCCTGGGCATTCGATCGGCGCACCCTGCCGATCGAATGCCCACCTTGGCCGACACTGCGAGCCGGCCAAGTCACCGCACCCATTCGGCCGAGACGCCGACCGACAGATTCACGACCAGATCCGCCAACGCCGCACAGACCCGGCCGCTTCCCCGGTTCGTGCTCCTCTGTTCCCGTCCGGAGCGGGGGAGCGCCGGGAGCACGCAGGGTTCCTGAACCGTCCCGAACGGGCGTGAACGAGCGTCATCGATCGCCACCGACCTGCGCCATATCGCAAACCTGCGGGTCAGCGATTGATCGGGGCAACCTTGACACGGCAGGGGTCACTGGTTCGATCGCAGTATCGCCCACCCGCTTGTCCCCAGGTCAGACCATGTGTCTGGTCTGGGGATTTTTTGTTTTCGCGCTGACTGACAGGGGCGATTCACGCCCGTCAGGACAGCGCTGCCGGATGTCGCCGGAAACGACGCTTCAGCGCAAATCCGCAGACCTGGCAGTGGTGACCGCCGCCCGCGACGAACTCGTGCGCCGGCCGGCCTCGCCGCGCGGCGTAGTCCGCCCCTCAGGGGTGCTCCCATGGCACTTTCGGTACCGGGGACAACGAGAAGATCATTAAAAGGTCACAAGATCTTCGCAATACTTCCCCGCGATGGGCTGATTGATGGTGATCGCGATACCTTCGCAGGCGGTTGAGTCCTGACCCCGTGCTGGACGCTTGGGCATTTGGATGCTTTCGACCGGAATCGGCGGGTGACAGCCTTCGTCTGATCGGACGTGGAGGAGAGGTACTTGATCGCTGAAGCGTTCGATAGGCAGTATCGATGGCATCCGGCCGCTGATGATCAGCAGTTGGCGCAGGCGTGCTCCGGTCTCCGGGCGGGACGGTACTTCGGCGCACACGAGGTACTGAAGGAAACACGATCGGACTTCGAGCTGAGGGCCCACCGATCGCTGGTGCTGGCATCCGAAGCGGCCGACTCGGACCTGGTGGAACGCTGGGTGGCAGAGGAGCCGAGCGCCGAATCAACGCTGATGTGGGCGCGGGTCGCCGCGCTCCGCGCGACCAGGATGAGCGCGAAGGGCGACAAGCGGCTCCCCGCCCTGACGGGCATCGCGCGGAACGCCTGCGAGCGTGCGGCGGAAGCGTTTCCGGGCGATCCGACGCCGCTGGTGGCGCACCTTTCCATCGCCCACCTGCTCGGCGTCAGTGATCCCGCTCCGAAGGAAGTGCCGGGAACCCCGCGCGGTCCATGGAAGATCTTCACGCGCATCCTCAAACTCGCCCCGTCCCATCGCGAGGCTCACCATCGGATGCTGGCCCATTTCTTCGCCCGCCACGGTGGACCGCAGACCGCGGCGTGGGACGTCGCGCTCTACCTGAGCCAGCGTGCGCCGCTTCCGTCCGCCCTCCGGCTCCTGCCGTTCGTGGCTCTCATCGCCGAGCACGATCCGGCGACCCTCGTGGAGGACCAGATCTGGGAACAGCCCGCGTGGCACGCCGCCGCCACGACGGTCTACCAGAACTGGTTCTCCGGCATTTCCACCTACCGCTACACCCCGGTGCTGGATCTCTCCTACCTGGCACACGCGCTGTACATGGCGCAGTGCCGATCCGAGGCTCAGCAGGTGCTCATAGCGATGGGCCCCTACGCGTCACGGATGCCCTGGGCGGCCTTCGGCGACCCCGTCGAGCAGCTCAGCATGGTCAGACGCTCATGCGGCCTCCCCGTACCAGCCGGCATCCACACCCGATAGAGACCTGACCGTTCTGATTCGAGCCCGCCATCGCTCCGGCACGACGAAAGGTTGACTGTGCGTTCCAGGCCCTCAGATTCCGCCGAACTCGAAAACGAGAGGCGTGATTCAAGATCGACCGAATTCAACGATGACGACGTCCTGCACCTGATGGGATACCCGCGGAAACTGACACGCCGTTTCCGCGCGTTCGACAACTTCGCGATCTCCTTCACGATCATCAACATCATCTCGGGCATCTTCTCCTCGTTCGGCCTGGGGATGAACGCGGGCGGGCCGCGCGTGCTGGTGTTCGGCTGGGTCGGCGTCTCGATCATGGTGTTGTTCGTCGGTGCCTCCATGGGGGAGATCGCGTCCGCCTTTCCGACCAGCGGCGCGCTGTACTTCTCAGCCGGCAAACTCGCCAGAAACCGCAAGGGCGCCTGGTCCTGGTACACGGGCTGGCTGAACTTCGTCGGCCAGATCGGCGGCACCGCGGCCACCGACTACGCGGCCGCCACCTTCATCCAGGCGTTCATCGCCATGCAGTGGTCCGGCTACGAGGTGACGCCGCAGAAGACGGTGGCGATCACGGCCGTCATCCTGCTGATCCAGGCGCTGGCGAACACCTTCACCGTGCGGTTGATCGCCGTCTTCAACCGGATATCGGTGTGGTGGCTGCTGATCGGCATGGTGACGATCGTCGTCGCGCTCACCCTGGTGCCCTCACAGCACCAGTCGGCCTCGTTCGTGACCCACTACGTCAACAACACCGGCTTCCACAACAGCCTGTACGCCGGCATGCTCGGCCTGCTGGTCACCAGCTGGACCTTCACCGGTTTCGACGGCAGTTTCCACATGTCCGAGGAGACCATCCGGGCCACCGTCAACGCCCCCAGGGGCATCACGCGCGCCATCGCCTTCTCGTCGCTCACCGGCCTGCTCCTGATGCTCGCCCTGATCTTCGCGATCCGCGACTACGCCCGCGAGTCGAGCGCCTCGGCTCCGCCGGTGCAGATCCTCATCGACGCGCTCGGAAGCGGCGCCGCCAAGCTGATCCTGCTCATCGTGATCGGCTCGATGCTGTTCTGCGGTCTGGCCAACATGACGAGCAACACCCGGCAGATCTTCGCCTTCTCCCGAGACGGCGCCATGCCCGGCTCGAGCCTGTGGAACTCGGTCTCGCCGCGTACCCGTACGCCCGTCAAGGCCGTCTGGCTGGCCGCCGGCTGTTCGCTGGTGCTCGTGCTGCCCGGGCCTGTGGTCGAACACCGTCTTCAACGCCGTGGTGAGCGTCAACGTGGTCGGGCTCTTCCTCGCGTACGGCATGCCCGATCTTCCTGCGGCTGCGGCTGAACACCTTCGAACCCGGCCCGTGGAACCTCGGCCGGTACAGCAAGCCCGTCGGATGGATCGCGGTGACCTGGATCGTCATCAGCAGTGTGATGTTCATGCTTCCGCAGGTCTCCCCGATCACGTCGCACGTCGTTCAACTACGCGCCGATCGCGCTGGGCGTGGTGCTGGTCATCGCCACGGGATGGTGGTTCGCCACCGCGCGCCGGCGATTCCAGGGCCCGGTCAGCTACGGCCGCCCCGACGAGGTCGCGGCGATGGACCTCATCTGACGTACCTCCGGTAACCCGATCCAGGGTTCTCCTGGCCTCGGCCGCCGGTGTTCGGGTGGATCGCACTGCTCCACCCGAACACCGGCGGCCGGCCGACGATGTCACTCAGAACGACCCCGAGCTCCTCGACCACCGCCTCGCCCTGTACGGCGAGGAGCAGCGGATGGTCTTCGGGGCCAACACGTATCGGGCGTTCGCACGGATGCCGGCCTCGAGCACCGCGGAGGACGAGGTGCGCGACCCGTGGGTCACCCGGATGAGGAGCCTGCCGGCGACCGTGGTGTCGACGACACTGGAAGGCCCCCTCGACTGGCCGGACGCGACCGTCCGTGATCACCGGACAGAACGGCCTGGAGCCGATCTTCCAGGGCGCGGCCGACCTCGATCTCGACCTGATCGAGTGCCGGACACTCGACGGCCACACCCAGGAACTCATCTACCGCCCCACCCTGCACGCCTGAGCCCATGACCACGTCGACCCGTCAGGCGGGCCGCACCACTTACTGGACGCTGGCGTTCCGGATGCAGGCCGCGTGGGCCCAGGAGATCGTCGGGGCCTGGCCGTTGCTCTGGCCCAGGGCGACGATCGAGCCGACGGTGAAGCAGTAGCCCTTGGCCGGGTCGAGGCCGGTGATCGTCGTCGTCAGGGTGTGCTTGGGGAGCGCCTGCGGCGGCTGCGAGCCGGTCTCGTCGGCCTGCTGGACCATGATCGGATAGTTGTTCCCCCTGGCCAGCCGCCAGCGGAGCACCACCAGCGGCCCTTTGGCGATGGCGCGCAGCGCGCGTGGCCTGGCGGCGAGCATGACGCGTGCCGGCACGGCCGGAGCCGACGGGCTCGCGACCTTCGGTGCGGCCGTGGTCGACGCGGGCGTGGGCGTGGGCTTGTCGTCCTTCCCGAACACCAGCAGGACGCCGACGCCGATGCCGGTGCCCAGGAGCAGGACGCCCAGGGCTCCGGCGATCAGGCCGCCGCGGCGGCCCGCCTTGTCGACCGGAGGCGGGGTCTCGGCTTCTTGCTCGCGGGTCGCCGCCAGTGTCCGCGGCGTCGCCTCACGGCGTCCGGTGTGTTGCCGCGGCGGTACGGTCGTCTGCTGCTGCTGCTGCGACGGCCGCGTGACCGGGGGAGGCGCGGTCTGCTGGTGGACCGCGGCGTCGGGGTGCGCGGCGGGCAGGTGCGGCTCGTACTGCTGGATCAGCATGTCGAGCGCGGGCGCCGTGTAGCCGGAGTGGTCGGTCTCCGGCGGGAGCGGAGGCGGCGGCGAGGTCATCGAGTCGCTGCCGGCCAGCTCGGTCACCGGCAGCCGCAGGTCGGCCTGGAGCTGCTGGAGCCGCGTCGCGAACACCACCGCCGTGGGGTAGCGGTCGTCCGGCGACTTGGCCATCGCCCGCGCGATCACGTCGTACACCTGGGGCGGGACGTCGGGGCGCTGGAACTGCGGCGGCGGGTCGTTGAGGATGCGCATCATCAGCGGGCCGATGCCGGTGTCGGGGCCGCCCTTGAACGCCGGGCCGCCGGCGAGCAGCTGGTACATCGAGGAGGCCAGCGCGTACACGTCGGACGTCACGCCCGGCGGCAGGCCGTTCACGATCTCCGGAGCGGCGTGGTGCGGCGTGAACGCGTTGGTGTGGGTCGCCTCGGAGGCGTCGACCAGGCGCGCGACGCCGAAGTCGGCGAGGGCCGGCTCGCCGTACTTGGAGACGAGGATGTTCTGCGGCTTGACGTCGCGGTGCAGGACCTCGGCCTCGTGCGTCGCCGCGAGCGCGCCGGCGATCTTCACTCCGATGCGCAGCACGTCGGGGACGGGCAGCGGGCCCTCGCGGGACAGCCGGTCGCGCAGCGAACCGCGCTCGAAGTAGTCCATCGCGATGAAGGGGCGGCCGCCCTCCGTCATTCCCGTGTCGAGGACGGTCACGACGTTCGGGTGGCCGGTGAGCCGCCCGGTGATCTGGCACTCGCGCTCGAACCGGCGCATCGTGTCGGCGTCGACCGCCTCGACGGAGAGCACCTTCAGCGCGACGACCCGGTCGAGGCGCTCCTGCTGGGCGCGGTAGACGACGCTGAACCCGCCTTCGCCCGCCCGCTCCAGGATGCGGTAGCCGGGGACCTGGTCGATCATGCGGTCCCTTCAACGTAGAGGTGGGGGAGCAGCGGGGGACTGCGTCCCGTTGATGGTAGTACGTGTCTCTGGCCACGATGAGACGGAGCAGCGCATGGAGACGATCCCCGTGACGGCGCCGATGCACGGCACCATCGTGAGTATCGACGTCGCCCCCGGGCAGTCCGTTCCAGCCGGAGCGCCGCTTCTGGTGATCGAGTCGATGAAGATGGAGCACCAGGTGAGCGCCCCGGCCGGCGGCGTCGTCCGCGCCGTCTCGGTCGTGCCCGGCGAGCTCGTCGCCGAGGGGCAGGCCCTGGTGGCCCTGGAGGAGGGCGAGGTCGCGCCGGCCGCCGGCGGCGCCGTCCGTACGCCGGGCGAGCGGCCCGACCTGGCCGAGGTCGTGCGCCGCCACGCGACCGGCCTCGACGACGCCCGCCACGAGGCCGTACGCCGCCGGCACGCGACCGGGCACCGCACCGCGCGAGAGAACATCGCCGACCTCTGCGACACCTTCACCGAGTACGGTGCGCTCGTCATCGCCGCGCAGCGCCGTCGCCGGCCGCTCGACGACCTGATCGAGAAGACTCCGGCCGACGGGCTCGTCGCCGGCGTCGGCGAGGTCAACGGCCGGCCCGCCATCGTCATGTCCTACGACTACACCGTCCTGGCCGGCACCCAGGGCGCCATGAACCACTACAAGAAGGACCGCATGCTGGAGCTCGCCGCACGGCGCGAGCTGCCCGTCGTGCTGTTCGCCGAAGGCGGGGGAGGACGGCCCGGCGACACCGACACCACGTCGATCTCCGGGCTGGACTGCATGGCGTTCCACCTGTTCGCGCGGCTCAGCGGCCAGGTGCCGCTCGTCGGGATCGCCTCGGGGCGCTGCTTCGCCGGCAACGCCGCCCTCCTGGGCTGCTGCGACGTCGTGATCGCGACCGAGGACGCGAACATCGGGATGGGCGGCCCGGCGATGGTCGAAGGCGGCGGTCTCGGCGTCTTCGACCCGGAAGAGCTCGGGCCGATGTCCGTCCAGGTCCCGAACGGCGTGGTGGACCTGCCGGTCGCGGACGAGGCCGAGGCCGTACGTGCCGCGAAGCGGTACCTGTCCTACTTCCAGGGGCCGTCCGGCGCGTTCGACTGCGCGGACCAGGAGCTCCTGCGGGACCTGGTGCCACTCGACCGCAAGCGGGTGTACGACGTGCGCGCCGTGGTCGACGCCCTCGCCGACACCGGGTCCGTGCTGGAGCTGCGCCGCGCGTACGGGCCGGGCTTCGTGACCGCGCTGGTCCGTGTCGAGGGCGTGCCGATGGGCCTGGTCGCGAGCAACCCCGCCCACCTCGGCGGCGCGATCGACGCCGACGCGGCCGACAAGGCGTCGCGGTTCATGAAGCTGTGCGACGCCTTCGGGCTGCCGTTGATCTCTCTGTGCGACACCCCGGGGTTCATGGTCGGGCCGGACGCCGAGAAGACGGCCACCGTTCGCCATTTCGCCCGCATGTTCGTCACCGGCGCGAACCTCCGCGTCCCGCTCGTCACGGTCATCCTGCGCAAGGCGTACGGCCTCGGCGCGCAGGCCATGGCCGGCGGCAGCCTCAAGACCCCCTCCGCCACCGTCGCGTGGCCGACCGGCGAACTCGGCGGCATGGGCCTCGAAGGAGCCGTACGCCTCGGATACCGCAAGGAGCTGGAGGCCGCCGAGGACCCGGACGCGCTCTTCGACGACCTGGTCGCCCGCTCGTACGAGCGGGGTAAGGCGCTCTCGGCGGCGACGGTCTATGAGATCGACGACGTGATCGACCCGGCGGACACGCGCCGCTGGGTCACCACCGCCGTACGCGACACGCCATTGGGGGAACGCCGGATGCCGCTCGACACCTGGTGACCGTCACACTGGTGTCATGTACGCCCATGTCGGCGGATTCCTGGCGACCGATCTGGTCGACGTGACCAGCGACCTCGCCGCGCTTGACTCCTCGGGGTTCTGGGCCGTCGTGGTCACGTACGAGGGAGAGGTCACGTGCGCCCGCTTCGCCGCGGTTCGTGCCGCTCCGCTCGGCTTCGCCCCGTGGGAGGGGCCGCCGCGCGACGCCTGGACCACGTCCCTGGACGAGCCCGCGTACATCGCCGGAGTCGAGACGATCCGATCCGCGATCGCCGAGGGCACCGTCTATCAGGCGAATCTTTGCCGCGTGCTGACCGCACCGCTGCCTCGACCGGAGCTGCTCGGCCTCGGGCACGCCCTCGCGCGCGGCAACCCCGCGCCGTACGCCGCCGTCATGCGGTTGCCCGGCCTCCAGATCGCCTCGGCCTCGCCCGAGCTGTACCTGTCGCGCGACGGCGACGTCGTCGAGTCGAGACCGATCAAGGGGACCGGGCGCACCACGGCGGACCTGCTGCCCAAGGACCGCGCCGAGAACGTCATGATCGTCGATCTGGTCCGCAACGACCTGGGGCGGGTCGCCGAGGTCGGCTCGGTGACGGTGCCGTCGCTGTGCGCCGTGGAAGAACATCCTGGTCTGGTGCACCTTGTCTCGACCGTACGGGCGCGGCTGCCGTCCGGGACGGGCTGGCCGGACCTGATCGCCGCGACGTTTCCGCCCGGATCCGTCACGGGGGCGCCCAAGTCAAGCGCCCTGACCGTGCTAAATGGGCTCGAACCCGAGCCGCGCGGGCCGTACTGTGGAGCCATCGGCTGGGTGGATGCGGACTCCCGGCGTGGCGCTCTCGCGGTGGGCATCCGGACCTTTTGGGCGGAAGGAGACATGCTCAGGTTCGGCACCGGAGCGGGCATCACGTGGCATTCCGACCCCCAGGGCGAATGGCGGGAGACCGAGCTCAAAGCGGCTCGGCTATTGGAGGTAGCTTCGCGGTGGGCGAAATGAACGACATACCGGTCTGGATCAACGGCGAGATGCGCGCGTCAGGAGACGCGCGCGTGTCAGTGTTCGACCACGGGATCCTCGTGGGCGACGGCGTGTTCGAGACGGTCAAGGCAGTGCGCGGGCAGGCGTTCGCGCTGACACGCCACCTCGACCGGCTCGCCGTATCGGCGGCCGGCCTCGGCCTGCCAGAGCCCGACCTGGACGCGATCCGCCAGGGCGTCCTCGACCTGCTCACGGCCGCTCCCGACTGGGAGCTCGGCCGCATCCGGATCACCTTCACCAGCGGCGTCGGGCCCCTCGGCTCCGACCGCGGCTCCGACGGCCCGACGGCGATCGTCGCCGCCGCGCCACAGGCGCCGTTCCCGGCCACCGCCGACGTGACGGTCGTGCCATGGCCGCGCAACGAGCGCGGCGCCCTGACCGGCCTGAAGACCACCTCTTACGGCGACAACGCCAAGGCCCTGGAGTACGCCCACGAGCGCGGAGGCGCCGAGGCGATCTTCGGCAACCTGGTCGGCAACCTTTGCGAAGGCACCGGCTCGAACGTCTTCCTCGCCCGCGGCGGCCGGCTGATCACTCCGCCGCTGAGCTCGGGCTGCCTCGCCGGCATCACCCGCGCCCTGGTGCTCGAATGGTCCGGCGGCGACGAGGCCGACGTGCCGTTGACCGATTTCGCCACGGCCGACGAGGCCTTCCTGACCTCGACGACCCGCGACGTCCAGCCGATCCGCGCCGTCGACGGCAAGATCCTCACTACCGCGCCGGGACCGATCACCCGTAAGGCCATCGAGATCTTCGCCGAGCGGAGCGCGGCCGACATCGACCCCTGACATGGGGACCCCGCGCGGGTGCGGGCCGGTCGTCGGTCGTCCTGGGAGGCGCCCGGCGCGGGGTCCTTGGTCAGAATTTTGCTCAGGAGTGCCAGAGCAGATCGTCGAGTTCAGCCTCGATGTCGATGAAGTCCGATTCCCTGCCGGCGGCGACGATCTCGTACGTGCGGTTGAGAAAGTCGGTCAGCGGCGTCAGCGGAGCCTCGAAATGCGCCGTGCCGAACGGCGACGAGAGCGTCAGATTCAACCCGCAGTCGTTCATATCGTCCGCGGGCCATACCTGAACGTCCCCGTCCCCGACCTTGTGCACGACACCGACGGTGAGCAGCTCACGAGCGAAGATCCACTCCACCGGGTCGTCGTCTCCCACGTGGAAGGCGACACGTATCGCGTATGGATCGCCGGCGGAGTACTCCAGGGTCGCGAGCAGCGGGACCGTCGTACGGTCGGGAACGACGAGCCGAAGGCCGACCTCCGCTGAGGCGGTGCTGCTGCTGTTCATCGGGCCATTCCTTCAGGCGTTGGACCCGCATCGCGGGCTCTCGGTGAGGACGTCGCTCCCTCCATCGGGTGTCCCCTTCGGTCTATGACCCGTAACTGCCGAAACTCCTAAGAACATTCCGCCCCCCGTACCCTGTGTGACCGGCCTCCCGCTCTTGATACCCGCTCTGACCTGCGTGGAAGCCGAGTGATCTAGGCTCAGTGTGTGAACGAGACCTTGACCCGGCTACGCGAACGCGTTCGCCGCAACGCGTTGTTGAACAACGTGTGGCGGATCGCCGTGTTCACCGTGGGCGCAACCGTCCTACTGGCCGGCGTCGCCATGCTGGTCCTCCCGGGCCCAGGCTGGGCCGCGATCTTCGTAGGCTTCGCCATCCTCGCGACCGAGTTCGCCTGGGCGCAGTACGCCCTGAGATGGGCGAAAGAGAAGGTCACCCTGGCAAAGGACAAGGCCCTCGACCCAGCCACCCGCCGCCGCAACACCGCCATCTCGGTGACCGCCGGCGTACTGGCCGGAGTGGTGATCCTTGTGTACCTCACGCGCTACGGGCTGTCGCTGCCGTGGAACATTTGAGCGCGCGAAGAGGGTGGGAGATGCGCTAATCTGTGCAGGCAACGGGGAACCGTTGGAGGGCGATTAGCTCAGTGGGAGAGCGCTTCGTTCACACCGAAGAGGTCACTGGTTCGAACCCAGTATCGCCCACCAGTGTGAGAGCAGGTCAGAGAGGGTTTCGGAGGTCACTCCGGAGCCCTTTTTCGATCTCGGTCGGTCGGCGGGAGCCAAACCGGGAGCCACCGTCACGCGGTCTGTGCTCGCTTCTTGAGGATGGTGTTCATCGTTTCGGCACCTTTGGTGATCACCGGCTTGAGCTGGTGCCGGTAAACCTTCTCGGTTACCGCGGTGCCTGCGTGTTCGACGAGATCGGCGATCGTCTCGATGGGCACGCCGTTGTCACTCATGATGCTCACGAACGAGTGACGTAGTTCGCGGGGAGTCCACTCCTCTCCGATGCCCGCATCTTTGGTGATCGCCCGGAACGTACGCCGGACGTTTCCCGCGTCCAGCCGTGCGCCGGTACGGGTGCAGAAGACGAGCTTGTTGTCCTGCCACTTCTTGCCCGCTTTGAGTCGTTCGGTGGCCTGCCGCGTGTGGTGCACGCGTAGCGCCTCGGCGACTTCTTCGGGCAGTTCCAGCGTGTGGCGAGACTTCTCCGTCTTGGTGTCCCTGTGCTTGCGTACGGACCGCCAGACGTAGATGGCGAACCGCTTGTGATCGAATCCGGCCTCGGTGGCCGGTCGCCAGCCGGCGTCCTTCGTCCACGCCACGACGTGATCCCATCGGAGAGCCCGAGCCTCCTCGGTTCTGACGCCCGTCATGAGACTGAGTGTGACGTAGACGTAGAGCGGTGACGGCTTGGCCTTCTCCAGTACGGCTGTGGCCTGAGCGAGTGTCAGAGCCTTGCTCGGGCGTCCGGCCTTGCCTTTCGGTGTGGTGACCAGCTCGGCGACGTTTCGCACGACCTTGTCACGGGCCTGAGCCTGCCGGGTAGCCCGTTTCAGGATCGAGTGAACGCTCTGCAGGCTGCGGGTGGACAGTTTGTCCGTGAGCCCGTCGAGCCATTCACCGACGTCGTCGGCGCGTAGGTCCTTCAGCTTGCAGCTTGGCCGCGCCGATCAGCGGTATGACGTGCTTTTCGGCGAGGATGCGGTTGGTGGTGGCCGTCATGGGATCGCGGTCTTTGAGGCCCTTCGTGAGCCGATCCTCGACGGCGTCGCGGACGGTGTAGTTCGCGGGACTGTCGACACTGAACCACCTTCAGGTCGGCGCCGGCCGGCTTGCAGCGCGAGGCCGGCGGCGCCGTGGCGTAGGTCGTGCAGGCGGACGGGTGGCAGGCCGCTGGCGGCGATGAGTTTGCCGAAGTTGATCGACAGCCGGTCCGGGCTGATCGGTCGTCCGTCGACGTTGGTGAACACGTAGCCGCTGTCCTCGGCGTTCAGGGCGGAGAGTTCGGCCCGTTGCCGGTGGCGGTGCCGGCGTAGCGCGGCGACGGTGGTGTGGTCCAGGGCGATGGTGTGTCGGCTGGCCTTTGTCTTGGGCGGGGCTTGGACGATCTTTCCGCCGATGTTGTGGGATTGGGAGTTGATGACGGCGATGTCGGCCTCCAGGTCGATGTCGCACCAGCGCAGTCCGGCGGCTTCGCCACGTCGCAGGCCGCGTAGCATCCTTCGCCGCACCGCTACGGGCGAACAACGTCAGCCGGCCGAAGACCCGGATCGCGATCGCGTACCGACACGAGTCGAGTGCCAGCCGCGACTGACCCGCGCAAACCACGGGCCGTCCAGCTTGCACGATGTTTCTGGAGCAGTACACGGTCCTTCGAGCACACACTTACACTCGCGACCCGGCGTTCAAGTGATCGCTTTCAACGTGAGAGGCAGCCCGCGAGGCTCCCGGCCCACTACTTCGCAGCCAGGTCTCGCAGGTCGACGTTTTGGCCCTTACGAGCGGGGCAGGGTGGCCAGCTCGGTGAGTAGCAGGATCTCTGCGAGGCAGGCGTTGGTGAAGTCGCCGAGGTGCAGGCTCTCGTTCGCGCCGTGTGCGCGGGAGTCGGGGTCCATGCCCGCGCTGGTCACGAGGATGGCGGCCTCAGGGAACGCGTCGGCGAACTCGGCGATGAACGGGATCGTGCCGCCGATTCCGACGTTGACCACGTCCTTGCCGTACGCGGCGGAAAACGCCGCGCGTGCCGCGTCGAAGACCGAGCCCTCCGTCGCGATCGTGCAGGGGCTGGCGGCCATACCACCGGTCACCTCTACCTGGACGCCCCACGGGGCCTTCTCTCGCAGGTGACGCACGAGTTTCTCGCGGCCCTCGGCTGCGTCTTCGCCGGGCGCCAGTCGCAGGCTGATTTTGGCGCGGGCCGTCGCGGCGAGCGTGTTGGAGGCGTTCGCCACCGGCGTCGCGTCGATCGCCAGGACCGTGCACGATGGCCGGCTCCAGATCCGCTCGGCGACGCTGCCGGTGCCGATGAGCCGGACGCCGTCGAGCAGGCCGGCTTCAGTGCGGAACCGGTGCTCGGGGTAGTCGTTCTCCGGCGCCGGGGCGGTGACCAGACCTTCGATGGCGACGTTGCCCTTGTCGTCGTGCAGAGTGGCCAGCAGGCGGCACAGGGCCGTGAGCGCGTCGGGGGTGGCGCCGCCGAACATGCCGGAGTGCACGGGGTGTTCCAGCACCCGTACCTCGGCAATGCAGTCGCACATGCCACGCAGCGTCGTCGTGAACGCCGGGACGCCCACCTCAGGGTTGGCGGAGTCGGCGAGCACGATGACATCGGCCTTGAGTTTGTCGCGGTGGCGCTCGAGCATCGGGCCAAGGGTCGGCGAGCCGATTTCCTCCTCGCCTTCGACGAATACGATGACGCCGACCGGCGGATTCCCCTTGAAGACCCGAAGCGCCGCCAGGTGCGCGGCGATGCCGGCCTTGTCGTCGGAGGCGCCACGTCCGTAGAGGCGACCGTTCCGCTCGGTCGGCTCGAACGGCGCGCTCTCCCAGAGCGCCTCGTCACCGGTCGGCTGGACGTCGTGGTGCGCGTACAGCAGCACCGTCGGCATGCCCCTCGGTGCCGGGTAGCGCGCTAGGACGGCCGGCCGCCCGCCTTGGATGCCGTCGAGAATCTCGATGTCGGGCGCGCCGGCGCCGCGTAGGAGCTCGGCGGTCAGCTCGGCGGAGCGGCGGACCTCGGCGTCGCGGCCGCGGTCGGCGCTCACCGAGGGAATCTTGATCAGCTCATCCAGGTCACGGCGGACGGAGGGCAGGACCTCGGCGAGTGCTTTACGGAGATCTTCGCTCATGGCAGTACATGTTGACATGTCATTCCAACAAGGAGACTGGTCGCGGCAATGCCGCGTGGTGGTATTCAATGATCACACCATGCCAAGGGTCTTCGGCGGATGGTCCGCAGGTCGGTGAGGCCGGCCGCGTCACGGTCGGCAGCGTTTCAAGGCGCGGCGCGCCGGATCCGCCTGCCGCAGTTCCTGGTGGAGCCGCCGGCCGGTTGGCGCTCGTAGGCCACGAGGAGAAGATCAGCCGGCGGCTGCGTGACGGTTTCGCCGCGGAACCGCGAGCGCCTACGGCAGGTGCGAGGGTGGAGTGAACAGCTATTGGTAACGGGTGAGACAGGCCCGAGCAGCGCGGTCACCTCAAGAGTCACCGCGCCGCTGCGCACCGAACCTGAGTTCATGACGCTCGCGAAAATTCGGAGAGTCGACGGAATGGCATTTGCACGGGCTCGACCGGGTTAAATGCCGGAACGATGTGATCTGATCGGTAGACGATCACCGTTGGCTTCGTCATGAGGGGGATCCAGTAGGCGAGGTCGTTGATGCTGGCGCACGCCTTCGCGATGGCCTGGTGGCGCTCCGGGCCGATGTGCGCCTCGATGGCCTTTCGCACCAGGGCGATATTTGTCGGGTCGTGCGGAACGTTCTGCGAGAAGACCGGCGTCTTCACCGGGTCCATGTACCCGAGTATCAGCGATGGCGTGCTGCCACCTGTAACAATGTTGAGCGCCGCGTCGTACTTGCCCTTCGTCGCCGCGTTGAAGTATGCGCCGGCGTCGAGCACTGAAATTTCTGCCTTGAGGCCGATATCGTTCAGGTTCTGCTGGATGACCTGAGCTATCTTCGGTGCCTGGAGCGCACCGAAAGCGGTTGTGACAAAGATACGGAAACTCATGTTCTTGGCGCCCGCTTCCGTCACAAGCGCCTTGGCCTTTTCGACGTCTCTTCCGGGGGCGCCGAGGACGCCGGCGGGATCACAGGTATCCGGCAGGTTGCGAGGTGTGACAGCGGTTAGTTCACCGAGCCCGCCCAGGGCGTTGTCGACAACCTGCTTGCGATCGATGGCGAGTGCCACCGCCTGCCGGACCCGCTTGTCGCGGAACTTCGATTCCGCCCCGTTCGGGTTGAGTAGGAGGTAGTAGTGATCGGTCGATCCCTGCACGATCACCTTGGTCTGTGGGTTGCCTGCGAGAATCTTCTGCGCGTCTGGGTTCGCCGTCGTCACGAAGTCGGCCTCACCGGTGCGGACGGCGGCAATCCGGGAGGCATCGTCGGGGATGAACTTGATCTGCAAGAGCCGTGCTCGAGGGAACCCCTGCTTCCAGTAATGCGGGTTGCGCTGGAAGGTCCAAGAGATCCCTTTGACGTGACTCCCTGAAACGAACGGGCCGGTGCCGAGAAGCTGCTTGTCGGGATCGAAGGTCCCCGAGGTCAGTTCTTTCCCTGGTAGCACCCAGAAGAGCTCTAGGCTGGCCGGGAGGTCGGGTACCGGAGCCGTCAACTTGACGTCGAACGTCAACCGGTCCACGGCGGTAACCGAGGAGACATTGGGGAACAGGAACGACAAGACCTTGGCCTTCTTGTACGCGTTCCAGGTGTCCACTATGTCCTCCGACGTCAGCGGCCGCCCGTTGGAGAACTTGACGCCGTTGCGCAGCTTGAACCGCCATGAAGTGTCCGAGGTCTGATGCCATTTCTCTGCCAACCCGGGACCTACCGTCAGATCCTTGTTCGGTGTCGTTAGAGTTTCATAGACGAGGCTGATGATATCGAATGCATGTACGTCTCCGGCCATCAAGGGATTGGTGTCGGCCGGGTCTGTCTCCTCACCCCACAACAGCGTGAATCCGCCACGACCTTCGGATGGTGGCGAGTGGCCTGTCAGGCTACACCCGCCGACGAGGAGCGCCATAACAATTAGCTGCATGATGCGCCGCACTTTGCCCTCCAATCTCTGGGTAGCGCTCCGAAGATCGGAGCGTTGATGTATTTGAATTTGATGGTCGAGTTTCCTACGGCCCGACGGGTCAACTTGTTAAGTAGGATGACTCAAAACCTCTTGCGATCCTTTCGATTACCGTTGCCGATCGGACAACCGCTCATTCCGAGCTGGTCGATCACGAATGCCAGCCAGGCGGTGTTCTGCCGGACCGCCGCATCCTTGGCAGTGGCCCAACCGTGACCCACGTTTTCCCAGACCCGCAGGAACACCGGCCGGTCGCCGGCGGTTGCCTCCTGGAGCCGGGCGGCGAACTTGCGGCCGTGCCAGGGCGGGCAGCGGGGGTCGGTGTCGCCAACGTCGAGGTAGACGGCCGGATAGGCAGTGCCGTCCTTGACGAGGTGGTAGGGCGAGATAGAGGCGAGGCGGGTGACCTCGTCGGGGTCGTCCGGGTTGCCGAGTTCCTCTGTCACCGCTGCGCGTCCGTAGCGCTCGCGGCAGGCACCGAGCAGGTCGAGCAGTGGAACGTGCGGGACGGCCGCACGCCACAAGTCGGGCCGTTGGGTGATCGCCACCCCGGCCATGAGTCCGCCATTGGAGCCGCCGGCAACGGCCAAACGGTCGGCCGCGGCGCAGCCGCGTTCGATGAGGTCTTCGGCGACGGCGTAGAGGTCGTCGTAGCAGTTCTGTTTGTTGGCCATGCGCCCGCCCTGCCACCAGTGCAGGCCAAATTCGCCTCCGCCGCGCAGGTGGGCGTGAACGAACAGGCCCCCTGCCTCGACGAATGCGCCCATCGCCGACCTGGGAAACTGCGGCAGCAGCGGGACGTTGAAGCCGCCGTAGCCGTACACCAGGGCGGGCATCGGTACGGAGGAGGGCAACTGGCGTGCACGGACGATGTGGTAGGGCACGCGGGTGCCGTCGCGCGAAGTTGCCCAATGGTCCTCGACCACCGCGTCGAGGCGGGCCTCCGGCTCCTTGATCGTCTCCACAGTGTCGTCGCCTGGCCGGTGCCGGTAGGCGCCCCATGACTGGGTGAGGGAGGAGAAGCCGAACACGTACTCGTCCGGGTGCCCTCTGGGCACCATCGTCATCAGCGGGAATGACGGCGCGGCCAGCGCGCCCCGCCCAGGGAGTGGGATCTGCCCGACTTCGGTTCCGACCTGGTCGATGATCCGGACGCGAGCGTAACTCTCGACGAGTTCGTTGACGTACAGCAGATCACCGACCGGGGTAACGGTGCGCAAGACAGCATCACCTTCCGGCACCACGACTCGCCAGTTCGCCGGCTCGTTCGCCGCACCGGCCATGGGGATCGCCACCAATCGGCCGCGTGGCGCGTCGTGGTCGGTCACCGCAACGTATGCGTCGCCGACGACGTGGCCGGCGAAGGCGGCGTCAAGGTCGGTGACGAACGGGCGCCAGTCGCTGCCGCGGTCAGTGAGGTCGAGTACGGCGACGGGTCGTGGCCGCGTCAGGTTCTGGCTGGCCAACGCCCAACGGCCGTCGCGCGACACGAAGACACCCACATAGGCTTCGCCCGGCCCATCCGCCAGCGGCAGGGTTTCGGGTTCGCTCCGGGCTGGTTCGCCGATGTCGTGGCGGAACACCCGCAGCGTGAAATCCTCCAGGGGGCCGTGCAGGGCCACGTAGAAGAATCCGCAGGAATCTGGCAGCCACTGGGCGCCGCCCATCCAGTTGTCCATCAATAGCTGCGGCGGACGGTCGGGGAGAGGTCGGCCCGATTCGACATCGGCAAGGCGGATCGTATTGGTCTCGCTTCCGTCGTAGCACAGGCCGACGGCCAGGAGACGGCCGTCCGGCGAAGGCGAGAGCCAGGAGACGAGCGGAACTCGACCATGGTCATCGACGTGGTCGACTGGGTCGAAAACGACCGTCCCTTCGCCCGCGGGTTCGTCGGCGGCAACGACACCGGCTTGGGCGGCCCCCTGAGCATGCTCGGTCCAGAACCAGCGCCCGCCGGCGAACCGCGGCACCGAACCGATGCGCTCCACGGTGTGGTAGGCGACACGAGCGCGAAGCTGCTCGACTCCCGGCACCCCGGCCACGTACGCATCGGCAAGCTCGGACTGGGCAGCCTGCCAGGTCATGACGGCCGGATCGAGGTCGTCCTCGAGAGCCCGGAACGGATCTGGCAACGAGATTCCTGCGAACACGTCCTTGTCATCGCCGCGGGGAAACGGCAGGTGGGTGAATGTCATGTGCACCTACTTGGCTAGTGGGCGGCTCTTTTGGAGACGGTCAGCAGAGCATTCGTCGTCGGTGTCGTCGCCGAGGTTTCCTTTATGAAGACGACTCCGTCATAGCTTGCTTTTAGGGTCATCGTGGTGCATGGCGGCGGATCGCTATGAGCCCAACCCGCGCAGTGCATCTGACGCGGCCGTGTGAGCCATTCCTCGATCGCTTGGCCGCATGCGGCATTTCGCAGGTCGAGCATGAATTGATCACTACCTGCCATAGATAGGTACCAGGCAAGCGAGCTCTCCGGCGCCGGAGGAACGGTGCCGATTTTGTGGTCTCCGAGCGTTTGGTCCGGGAGCATCTCCCTCGCCAGGTACTTGCCTCGATAAAATTCCATGGCAAAGGCGTAGTACTGGTCGCCCAGACAGGCCCGCAGACGGGAGCCCATGTTCTGCATCTCACCCCGGACATCGTCATGAAATCCAATACCGACATGGAATGCGTGAGCCCAGATGACGATCCTGGCATCAGGCCCTGCACGGCCCAGCAGGTCAATAAGGTTGTGCGCCATATAGATAGACCTGGCGAAATTATTGAGTCCCGTCATTCGGGGTACGGGGGACAGGTGCTCATCGGGCAGCTCATCGGTGATATTGCAGGCGACCCATTGCCGAATTACCGCCATCTCGCGCAGAATATATTCATACTCGTCGGGCGAGGTCATCTCGATGCATCGTCCTCGATTGGATGCCAGAGTGTCGGACAGATCGCAGATACGCTGGAACAACCGCCGGTCGTGGCTCCGGTACGCGAGCAGCATCCCCTGCCGCTCCCCCCGCGCCACCGTCCGGAACAACTCCTCGACCGCGGCCGCATTTTCCGGGAGAACCGTTTGAAAATAGTTCAACACCCTTGCGCGACCCACTCGCGTGTGCCACATGTCCAGGCCCTTGAAGCGCACTTTTTCCGAGTCTGCGACGGATCGATTGTGTGCACGAAGCCAACGCAGGGTTTCGGCAAACTCCTCAACGTCCCACATGACATGGCCGAGTTCGGCGAGCGCCGTAAATTCGTTCCCGGTCCCGTTCAACACGTAGTCGTTGATCACCTGTGCGGACGAGTGACTACCCTCGATTGCGACAATGTTGAACCCCGTCTCGGTGACGAGGTGGCGCAACATCTGAAGCTTGTACTCGTAGAACTCTTTGGTACCGTGCGTCGCCTCCCCGAAGCCAACGGCTCTCACCCCCTCCAACATCCGGTCGAGAGCGGCCAGGTCGTCCGTTCCTCGCCCGGCACCGGACCCGCCGATTGGCATTGCATTTCGCCGTAGCCACGCGGCTGTCCCCACTGTGTTCACCGCATCCGAAGTTGCCAATTTCCCTCCGCCTGAATGGGGCCCGCGAGGCGGGCGAGACGTGGCGGGGGCAGGCCGATCACGAGGCGGCCGCTGCTCGCATGGAGTTCATGGCTCTCATGTGGTTTCATCATCCCTCTGAGACTTCAGGTCATTGTCTCCGGTATATTGAACGAGTCGCCACAGTATGATGTGGGACTTACGTTGGCACACTAGACCGGTCCCGAGTGAGGGGTAAAGATCACGTGCTGTCAGTGCAACAGCGGCGGGCCATACGCTGATCCGTGGTTGCTCGCACCATCGCCCAGGCCACCTGGACCCCGGTCGAGCAACGGCTTATCACCAACAGCCCACGACCGTCCTCCGAGGAGTTGGCGCAGCTGATCGCCGACGTCCTCCAGCAGCGAAACACGCAGGTCCGCCAGCTCACCATCACCCAGTCGGAAAGCGATCATGGTCGGGGTCGCGTCGACGTCAGACCCGCAATCAGGCAAGTTCGACGTCTTCTACCGCGATTTCGAGTCGCTGGTCACGGGCGGTCAGATCGCGCCGGCGTGGTCGCCGGACGGAAGGCTGCTCACGTACGTGGACGGCCCGGCGGACGACCGCCGCGGGTGGCTGGTGGACACCGCCACCGGCGAGAGGAGGCCGTTGATCGACCTCGCATTGGTCAGGGAGGACATCCGGCGGGTCACAGGCGAAACTCCCCCCTGCCGTGGTCTGCCCTTCACTGAGATCGCGTTCGCGTCGCCGGGCACGATCGTATGTCCGATGCCATGCGCCAGGTTGGCGCCGACGGTGGCCACGATGCCAACGCCGAGGCTCCGCTTGGCCAGGGCCGGTACCGGGCGATGCCGGCGGTTGGCGCCGAGGATGACCATTGAGGCGGCCTAGATCAGTCCATCGACGGTCAGGGGGACAAGGCGTGCCGTGGGACCGGACTCCCCGTGAGTTACCACGAGTTCGTATGCGTGCCGATAGGAGATGATCGCGGCGATCATCGCAACCGTCGTCACCGCCATGGCCGTTGTGATCCGGATCAGCCGATCGATCACTGGGCGCCCTCTTCCCGCAGCGGCATCCATAGCTCGATGGTGACCGCACGAATCCCGCTGGAGTCGCGGAATGTGGGGGAGAGGAGGTGATCCGGGGCAGGCCTGTCCGGGAGGATTGTGTCGGCTTCGGCCAACTCGGGGGCGTTGATGAAGATGCATAACTGGGTCGGGCGCCTCTGACTCATGGTCGAACCGGGCAACCATGTCCGCGAACTCCGGTCGTCTGTTTCGGCGGCGAACGGTGGGCGGTGGGCGGTGGGCGGTGGGCCATCATCGCTTTACGCTCGGGGAGCTGAAGGGCATTCTCGTCGTTGATCTTGCTCGCCATGGGGGCTTCTCTCCCGCCCGGGGGGCCACGGGGAGCCAATTCGGGAGCCAACGCCATCAGGCTCCATCAGACCCATCGCGACTCCCTGCGGACGAAATCGCAGATGAGGAGCTCCCGGTCTGGCTCTGCGCAAGATGGTGTTCATCGTTTCGGCACCTTTCGTGATGACCGGGTCACGCCGCCTTGAGGCGCTTCTGTTCCGCGGCTACGATTTGGCGCCGCAATTCGGTCTCGGAGCCCGTGTCCACCGCGTCCGGCGTCGCGTTCGCCATGTCGCTGCGGCGCGCGTACTCGTCGAACGCCTCGCGCTTGTCCGCCAGCAGCTCGAGGACTCGCTGGTCGACGCTGTCCCCGCACAGCAGCCGGTGCACGTCCACGCGGCGGACCTGGCCCATCCGGTGCGCGCGGGCGATCGCCTGCTCCTCGATCGAGGGTGTCAGCTGTGGCTCGGCGATGATGATCACCGATGCGGCCTGGATGTTCAGGCCTACGCCGCCCGCCTGGATCTGGGAGACCAGCACCGCAGCCCCCTTGGCGGCAGTGAACTCGTCCACCATCGCTTGGCGGTTCGTCGGCGGGATGCCCCCGGTCAGCGGGCCGACGACATCCACGCCCGGGACGCCATGACGCCCGGAGCCCAGTACCTGTGTCACCGCCTCCAGCACGTCGCGGAAGTACGAGAACACCACGACCTTGCGCCCGCCGTCCGCGGCCTCGCTGACGATCTCCACCAGCCGCCGGAGCTTCGGCGATCCCTTAACCGTCCCAGGGCCGAACGCCGCCCGGCGCATCGCCATGAAGTTCCCCGCGAGGACCGCCTTCTGGTACGCCCGCTGCGACGGTCCCTCGAGTGCCACCCATTCCTGCGTCTCCAGCCGCGGCGGAAGTTCGCTGAGCACGTCTTCCTGGTTGCGCCGCAGGTAGACCGGCGCCACAGCCTCCCGGAACTTGGTGCCGTCCAGCGCCCCGTCCGGTATGTCCAGTTTCTCGGCGAGCTCCGGGCGCAGGTGTCCGACCAGCACTCGGAACTCCTCCACCTTGTTCTCCATCGGCGTCCCCGTCAGGAACAGCACCCGCCTGCTACGCGCCGCCCATTCGCTGACCGCCTGCGTGCGAAGCGCAGTCGGGTTCTTCACGTAGTGGGCCTCGTCGACGACCATCATCGCCACCGAGACGTCCAGGTCCTCCGGCATGGCGCGCAGCACCTCGAATGTCGTGACCGCCACGCCACCCTTGGCCGCCCATTCCTGCTGGGTCGCCTTCCGCTTCTCGCCCGGTCCGTGCAAGCGGCGAACCTCCAGCCGCGTGTGCCGCTCAACCTCGCGAGTCCAGTTGACGACCACGCTCGCCGGGCAGACGACCAGGAAGTGCGTCGCGTCCTTGGCCGCGAGGTGGCACATCGCCGCGAGTGACTGCATTGTCTTGCCAAGGCCCATCTCGTCGCCGAGGATGACCCGCTCCTGAACCAGCGCGAACTTCGCGCCGAACGTCTGGTAGCCACGCAGCGATGTCTTGAGGTGGGACCGGTCGAGGGGAAGCACACGGACTTGCTCGGCGATCTCGGCGGGGAGGAAGCCCTGGCCGGCCTCTTTGACCGGATCGAGTCCCCCACCTCGATCAGCAGGCTGTTGTAGGTGACCGGGCGGGCGAGATAGTCGCTCCACAGCCGGGCAGGCCTCTGTGTCTTTCCGGCCTTGTCCAGCGCAGACTCGGCTCTGGACAGGCGTTTGCGTGCAGCGGTGACTTTCTTGGAACTTAGGGTGGCGTCCAGCCGGGCGAGTGCGTCACGAGCCTCCTGCCTCTTCTGTTTGGAGAATGTGAAGAGCATTCTTCGGCGGCTCGCGCCGCGTGCCGCCGGGGCGAGGTAACCCCCGAGTTCACTTGCCAGCGGGCTCGGGTCCGGGCCCTTCATCACGGACCTAGTGCAGCGCCGCGTTAGTCCTGCGGGGGTTGTGTCCAGGCGGTTGGGTCGTTGAGGTAGAGGCCGCAGGCGCAGTCAAGGGCTTCTTCAGGGCTTCCGCCGGGCAGGCCGCTGGGCAGGGTGGAGGCTTGGTAGGTGTCGTTGCTGGCGAGGTAGATCGCGAATCCCCAGGTGGATGCGGATCCGCCGTAGTGCAGGCGGCATAGCGGCAGCGTGGGGCCGTTGTCGATTGTGCCGGTGATGTAGGCGAACGCCCCGTGGTAGCGGACGTCGACGCCGCTCAACTGCGGCCAGCGGTCGCTGGCGTGGGTGTTGAGGCGCTGGCGCAGCGAGGTCTTGGTGGACTCCGGCGGTTTGGCCATGGCTTTCATCCTGCCCGATCGGTGTGTTGGCCTGCCCGGGGATCACCGATGGAGCATTGTCGGGCCGTCGGTGTTGATCTTGACTTGGAGGAACCGGCATGCCCGTCGTGAGCCCGTATGTCATCGAGTTGTCCGGTGGAGACCGCGCTCGTTTGGAACACCTGGCGCGGCGAGTGAACGCGCCTCATCGGATGGTGGTGCGCGCCAAGATCGTGCTGGCGGCCGCCGATGGTGCCGGTAACGCCGCGATCGCCCGGCGATTGGGGTTGGGAGTGGACACCGTGCGCCGATGGCGGCGCCGGTTCAGTGAACACGGGCCGGCGGGCCTGGCTGATCGCAAACGGCCGGGCCGCCCGAAGATCTACGGACCGGCCGAACAGCTGACGATCGTGGCCACCGTCACCCAGCAGGTTCCCCAGGCCGGCTCGCACTGGTCCCACCGGCTGCTCGCAGCAGCTCTCAAGCAGCAGGTCGGGATCTCAGCCGCTCAAATCGGCCGGATCCTCAAAGCCTTATCGATCAAGGTGCACCGGGTCCGGGGCTGGCTGAACCGGCCCGCCGACCCCGACTTCGCCGCCAAAGCCGCCGCCGTGTGTGATCTGTATCTGAACCCACCGCCGGACACCGCGCTGCTCAGCCTGGATGAAAAGACCTCCATCCAGGCCAAGTCCCGCAAACACCCCACCCGCCCAGCGGCCCCAGGGCAAGCCGAACACCGCGAGTTCGAATACATCCGGCACGGCACCGCCTCACTGATGGCCGCCCTGGACGTTTCGACCGGTCAGGTGCTGGGCCGCATCATCGAGCGCAACAACTCGGCCACCTTCACCGACTTCCTTCACGAACTCGACCAGATGATCCACCCAGACCTGGACATCCACCTGATCATGGACAACGGCTCCAGCCACACCTCCAAAGCCACCAAGGCATGGCTGTCCGCCCACCCCAGGTTCAAGGTCACCTACACACCCAAACACGCCAACTGGCTCAACCAGATCGAGCTGTTCTTCTCGATCCTGACCCGCCAACTCCTACGCCGCGGTGAGTTCAGCTCCCGCCAAGACCTCGCCAACAAGATCGAGAACTTCATCGAGGTCTATGACCGCACCGCCAAACCCTTCCGCTGGACCTACGACGGCAGCCCACTCAAAACCGCATGATCACCCCAGCAGGATTAACGCGGCGCTGCACTAGTGCGCTCGTAGCGGCGCAACGCGGCGATGAGCGCGGTCTGCTCGGGGGTGCGAGCGTCTGGGTCGATGCGGACGCGAATGCTCTCCTCGACGAACTCCCGCATCTGCCATGCGGCGGCCATGATCCGCTTGGCCGTCTTCCGGCGTACTCGGGGAATTCGCCTGAGGGCTTCTGCGCCGGCTGTGAGGACCGCGCCGACTGTGTCGAGGTCGGCGTCCCTGACGGGGGCGAACGTGACGCGGCCCCGGACGAGATCCCGGAGCCGGTCCACCGGCATCGTGTCCAGCTCGCCGGTGACAAGCTGATCGCGCACCACTTCGTACGCCCGTCGCGCGATCTCGCGGGACTCCTCCGGCGCGGCCAGGACCGCCTCGATGGCGTCGTGGACCGTGCGGCCGTCGGAGACGATAGCGCGGGCCGCCCTTCCCGCGCGCAGCTCGGCCTTCGCAGGCTCCGTTTCACTCGTCAGTTCCGCTGTGCGTGCCAAAGTGGTCGAGAGTCTACGCATCGGAACCGGCGATCGGTGTGAATTGCGAAGATGAAGGACATTACAGACATGTCGGAATCTCGCAGTCCGAGTCTCTTACGTCCCTGAGTGATCGACCGGTCCCGTGCCTCGGTGTCCACCGCATCCCCTGATGGGGTGTTGCGACGACCAACTAGAACGGAAGGGGTGGAGGGATAAGGGCTTGGCTCAGGCGGGGTTGCTCGATGATGCGTTTCACCTTCCGCCGGTCGATGTTGGAGCATTGCTTGAAACCTGTGGATCGCGGGGAAGGGGGGTGCCTTCCCGGATCACTTGGCAGGTTCTCCAAGCAGGCCGGCGTTGTAGCGTCGGCCGGGAAGGCACATCCCGGATGCTCACCGTAGTTCCCGACCCGTCCGACCGCGACCAGACCGATCAGAGCCGCTCGGGGTCTTCCTTGATCTCCGCCCGAGACCGCTGGTGCGCCGTCAACGCGCCACATCTGGTCGCTTTCGTGTGTCCCGGAGCCCGTTTCGAACGCGGCGTGCTCCTCGAACGCGACGAGGTCACCGCGGCATGACCGACCACACCGAACGCCCGCTGCTCTTCCTTGACGTCGATGGGCCGCTCCTGCCGTTCGGCGAGGGCCCGGGGTACGAAGGGCGGGATACCGCGCCGGATTCGCGCTTGGCGCGGCTCACACTCGAGGTGGGGCGTCGGCTGGTGGCGCTGCCGTGTGACCTCATCTGGGCCACAGCCTGGGAAGAGGAGGCGAATGCCGAGATAGCCTCCCGAATTGGGCTGCCGCGGCTGCCAGTCGTGAACTGGCCGGCCTCATCCGACGAGCGTGAACGCGAGGACCAATGGTTCGGGCTCCACTGGAAGACCCGTTTCCTGGTGACCTGGGCGGCCGGACGCCCGTTCGCCTGGGTCGACGACGAGATCACCGACGCCGATCGGGACTGGGTCTCCGCGCATCACAGCGGGCGAGCCCTCCTTCACCACGTGGAGTCATTTCGAGGACTCGCCGACGAAGACTTCGCAACTCTCGATCACTGGCTTCGAGCTCCGTGAGTCACCATAATCCACAGGATTTGACAATTGCTCGGGGAGTCAATTCGGGAGCCAACGCCTTCAGGCTTCCTCAGAATCACCGCGATTCCCTGAGGGCGAAATCGCAGGTGAGGAGCTCCCGGTCTAGCTCAGAGCCGACCAGGACAAAGATCAAATCGCTGGGATTGCTTCACACCGAAGAGGTCACTGGTTCGAACCCAGTATCGCTTTCGAGGCGAACTCCTTGCCGATGATCTCGACCCCCTCCATGATCACCGCTGTGCCGCAGCTCCCGAGGCGTCCGCTCGACCGGTAGGCCGGCGGCTCGGAGAGCGATCGACAGGTTCTGCGCGGCGGCAGTTCTCCCTCCTGCTCCAGGTGCACGCGGTCCCGTCAGAGCGCGGGCTTCCTCGGTCCGGATTCCGGTCAGGAGGGACAGTACGGAGTAGGCGCGTCTTCTTGCTCGCGTCTATGACCACTTGCAGCCGGACGCGAAACCCCGCGAGACACGCGGCTCGCGGGGTTTCGTCATAGTGGCCCCGCCGGCGGGAGGCTCGGCGGGGCTGTGGGGGCGTGCGAGATCGATGCTTAGCCGATGCCGGTGACCTGGAGTGCGGTCGTCCAGTTGGTCTTGATGGCGCTTCGGGCGGCGGAGAGGGTGATGGTGCCGTTGCAGACGGCGTTCTTGAGTTTGGTTTCGACGCCGTCTTTGGTGGAGGCGGTTTTGGTGCCGTAGTGGGGTTCGGGCCACAGGTTGCGTGCGTCGCGGGGTGAGCCGCCGAGTTCGAGGGGGACCATGTGGTCTTCCTCGTAGTCGGACATGTTGGTGTCGGAGTATCCGTAGTCGATGATGCCCTGAGCCTTGAGGGGGTTGGTGTAGGACGTCGGCGGGCGGACGGTGGCGGTCCATCCGGACACGCAGATGGTGCTGCCGATGTTCGACTGCGTGACGGCGGAGTAGTACACGCCGGGCGTGCAGGACGGGTCCGGTAGCGGCAGGTAGGACTGGGAGCAGGTGCTGGCCTGAGCGGTGCCGGCGCCGATGCTCATGCCGACGACCAGGCAACTGGCTGTGAGGGCGAGGGTGGTGAGAGCGGCGGCGAGGGTGCGGCGGAGTGGTCGCATGGAGTCTCCAGCGGCTTTGACCCGGAAGGGTGCGGGGATTTGCGCCTATAACACCGCATCCCGGGTGAAGCGCATATATCGCCATTAATGAATTCGACGTGGCGATCCTGTTGCGATTCACGAACCTGCCGTGTGGCCCCGAACGGTCAGTCAATTAGTGTTGTAAGAGGCCACAGTGGGTGGTATGTCCGCCGAAAACGAGCGCGCCGGAGGTGCTCGCCGAGAGTCGTGGTCGAGAGCTCATCCGGATCGACGGGCAGCGGGTTCGTCGAGCTCTTCCCCGAACGGCCTGGCCGCCTACGCAGGCCTGGCGCCGTTCCCGCATGACTCCGGCCGTCGTTCCGGTATCCACGCCAGACCCCGGAGATACAGCCGGCCCCTGCGCCGAGCCTTGTATCTCAGCGCTATGGCCGGCCTCAAGACACCCGGACCGCTCCGCTTCTCCCACGACCGCGAGCGCTCGGAAGGAAGCGCCCACGTTCCGCGGTCATGGCCCTTGCTCGTTAACGCGCTGGCGTCGTCTGGGACCATCGAACGCGTGCTGTCCGACAACGGCTCGGCCTACAAATCCCACGCCTGGCACCACGCATGCGCCGAACTCGGCATCTCACCGAAGAAAACCCGGCCTTACCGGCCGCAGACCAACGGCGAGGATCAAGGTGCGCTCTTCCGGTCGGCCTGACCCCCAGACCAACCGGCCGTCTGTGCCTTGTTGCCGATGTGTCGGCCGGCCGGAAGAGCGCGTGCGGCTGTGCCGACGGACGCCGGATGTGACCTGATAAGAGCCTGGCCTGCGCGCCTCATCGCAGTTGCGTCCCCAGTGCTCCCTCGGCGCAGCTCCAGTCAGCGGACCCCTCTCTGTCAGACTGCTGTGAGACATGGGACGAACGAGTCCTTCTGATACGAAGCAGGGCGAGATAGGACGATCGAGACAGTGACGATGACCCTCGCCGATCAGGCCGCCATGACAGGGCAGGATGGTCGGGTGAGCGAACAGCAGCCGAGCCGGCCCAAGCGGCGGACGTTCACCAAGGCTTACAAGACACGGATCCTCGCGGACTTTGACGCGCTGCCCGAGGGCAGCCCCGAGCGCGGTGCCCTGCTTCGGAAGGAACGGCTGTATCACTCCCATATCGAGCACTGGCGGAAACAGGCCGAGAACGGGACACTGGCCGCCTCGACCGGCAAACCGAAACAGAGCGACGAGGCCGAGGAACTGGCCCGGTTGCGGGCCGAGAACAAGAAGCTGAAAGCCGCCAACGCCAAACTGTCCGGTGAACTGGGAAAGACCAAGACCGCGCTCGATATCGCGGGAAAAGCATTCGCGCTGCTTCAGGACATCTCAAGCAGCGCGGACTCCGACGACAGCTGAACCGCGTCATCAACGAATATTTCCCCGCGTTGGAGAAGACGGTCGGCGCGGCGCGGGCCTGCGTGATTCTGGGAAAATCCCGAGCCACGCTGTACCGGCACCGCAATCCCCGCCCGCCCCTTCATGGTCCGCGCCAGCCGTTCCATCACCCGGCCGAACTATCGGACGCCGAGCGTGAGCGGGTGCTGGCGGTGCTGGACTCGCCGCGATTCGCCGATAAGTCGGTGGGTCAGGTGTGGGCGACCCTGCTGGACGAAGGCGTCTACCTGTGTTCGCAGGCCACGATGTACCGGCTGCTGCGCGAACGCGGCGAGACCGGTGAGCGACGCGCCCAGGCCGTGCGCCCGGCGATGCGCAAACCCGAGTTGGAGGCCGATGGCCCGAATCAGGTGTGGTCCTGGGACATAACGAAGCTGAAAGGGCCGGCGCGCGGCGTCTACTATCTGCTGTACGTCATCATTGATATCTTCTCCCGCAAGGCCGTGCACTGGGAGATCTGGCCCACCGAGAACGGCACATTGGCCAAGGAGTTCATCCAAAACGCCATCGCCGCCAACCACGGCATCCCACCCGCGGCGATCCACGCCGACCGCGGCACGTCGATGACCTCTAACACCGTCACCGGCCTGCTCGCGCTGCTCGGAATCGACCAATCCCACTCCCGGCCACACGTGTCCAACGACAATCCCTACTCCGAAGCGCAGTTCAAGACACTCAAATACTGCCCGGCGTTCCCCGGAAGGTTCGGGTCCATCGAAGACGCCAACGCCTTCTGCACCCAATTCTTCACCTACTACAACCATGAACACCGCCATTCCGGCATCGGAATGCACACCCCTGCCTCGGTACATCACGGCACCGCCGCGGCGATCCAAGCCCGACGAACCGCCACCCTTCACACAGCGTTCCTGGCCCACCCCGAGCGGTTCCGCGGCCGACGCCCCTACCCGCCGCCGCTGCCGACCAAGGTGTGGATCAACCAGCCACCAGCGACAACCACAAGCGACATCTCACCACAAACCACGCAAGTAGCCTGACGTCTCAACAGGTTTGACAGCTTCCGCCGACGGCTGGGCCCTCGGACGCTTCCACAACTCAGAACACGCCCGCCGCAAAGCCCTCCCCGCCTGGATCCACTTCTACAACCACCACCGACCCCACACCGCAACCAGCGGCAAACCACCCACCACCCGCCTGACCAACGTCCCCGGGCAGTACATCTAGCCCTGCCTCGCAGTGGGGTGTCTACTCCCACCTGTCGCTTGACATTTCGATCCCAGGACATCGTTGACGGATGGTCTAGAGATCCGGGAACTCTGATGGTGGGCTTCGCAGCTCACAGCCCCAGGGGATGCGTGGACAGCCAGGCCGCATGGCGCCGCTTCAGCGTGTCCCGTTCATGACCGGTCGATGCGATGACGTCGGCTCCACCGTCGTACGGGTGGTAGAGCCATCTAAGGTCCGTGGGAGCGATGATCACGCCGGCCAGCCCCCAGTCAGCAACACTTCGCAACAAGGGATCCAACCCGGCCCGGTCGTATGGAGCCTTGCTGGCGTATAGCGGTACGGGGACCACGAAGGGAGACTGCGGATCGGGCTCGAGCGTTTGCCAGAGGGCCGCGCCGGCGTGAAGCAGAGGATCAGGGCTCGGCCGAGCGGCCGTGTGTGCGGAGATGACATACAGGCCGTCATGCACGCCGAGTTCCGTGAGCACGGTGTGGTGACGATCAAGGATGATCGTGTACTCCTCTTCGGTCTCGGCGTAACGCTTGGAGTCAGGCAAGCTGTGGAACCGCACCCACTTCTCGGGCCATCGAATACGCAGGTCGTGGGCCATCGGTGAGCCGGCCCCGCGACCGTCCCAAGCCACTGAAAGGGCCTCAAGCTCGCCTTTATCCACGATCTCTACCCGATCCTTGAGCCTGGACATCACTCTCCGAGATCCCCCGACCAGGGACGGTACCGCGTGGCGCTGTCAACTATGTCCTGAGATCGAAGTGTCAAGCATCTACCGGGACACGACATGCCTCGCAGTGGGGGAGCTGTTACGAGTTTCTATACGTCATCGAGTTTCTATACGTCATCAAGCCGACGCGCTGGGGCGCGCCGGTGGGGGTAGGTAGGGGAGGGGCTCGCGGGTGTTTGTGCGGGCGGTGGCGGTGCGCGCGGGGGCGCACGCCGGGCAGAGCAAGAGGTCGCTGACTCGCGTGCGGGTGCGGGGGACGGGCCGGTCAGTGACGTGCCACACGGGAAGCGAAGACTACGCGCCGACGGTCACTCCGGACCGAACACTCCGGCTGACGACCAGCCACAGCCCATCGATTGACGCCCACACCGATCGGATGTCTCGGGCCGTAGGCTCGTTCACAGAGTGTGGCGGCGAGGATACAGGGGGGTCGGATGAAGGCGATTGTGGTGAGGGATGAGGTTGCGGGAACGGCTGGGATGACGCTGGTGGAGCGGCCCGAGCCGTCGGCAGCGATAAACGATGTCAAGCCCCGGGTTTGATGGAGAGTCTGTTATCTGGTTTCCAGGGGTGCGGTGACCGGGTGGGTCGTCGCGTGTAGTGCTTCGTACTCGGCGGGTGGGAGGTGTCCGAGTTCGCCGTGCAGGCGCCGGTTGTTGTACCAGTCGATGTATTCGACGGTGGCGATCTCGACATCGTCCAGCCCGCGCCAGGGGCCCTTGTCGCGGACGAGTTCGGCCTTGAACAGCGAGTTGAACGCCTCGGCCATGGCGTTGTCGTAGCTATCGCCTCTGGACCCGACCGAGGCGACGGCGTCGGTCTCGGCGAGGCGTTGGGTGTAGCGAATGGCTCGGTACTGCACTCCGCGGTCGCTGTGATGGACCAGGCCGGTCAGGCCGGCGCCGGTGGTCTGGCGGCGCCAGATCGCCATCTGCAGCGCGTCGAGGGCCAGGTCGGTGTAGAGGCCGGTGGCGACATGCCAGCCGACGATCAGGCGGGAGAACACGTCGAGCACGAACGCCGCGTAGACCCAGCCGGCGGCGGTGCGCACGTAGGTGATGTCCGCGACCCACAATTCGTTCGGCCGGGTGGCGGTGAAGTCGCGCTCGACCAGGTCACCCGGCCGCCCGGTCTCGGCAGCAGGCCGGGTGGTGCGTGGTGACTTGTCCCGCAGCAGGCCACGCAGGCCGTTCTCGCGCATGAGCCGTTCAACCGTGCACCGCGCGACGTCGGTGCCCTGCCGGTTCAGTTCGGCCCAGACCTTCCGCGCCCCGTAGACGCTGTAGTTGTCCTCGTGCACCTGCTCGATCTTGTCGGCCAGCTCCCGATCCCGGGCCGCGCGAGCGGACTCGGGGCGGGTCTTGGCGGCGTAGTAGGTCGACGGTGCGATCTGGGCAGGCGTCTGCTTGAGTGCCTCCAGGACCGGCTGGACACCGTGCTGCTCCCGCTGGGAGTCGACGAACTCGACCCTCATCGCGACGGACGGTCCAGCTCCGCTGCGAAGAAAGACGCCGCTGACTTCAGAATCTGGTTCGCCCGCCGCAACTCACGGTTCTCGCGCTCCAACTCGGCGATCCTGGCCGCGTCCGGCGACGTCGTCCCCGGCCTGACCCCGTCGTCGGTCTCGGCCTGCTTCACCCACGTCCGCAACGCCTCCGGATGCACACCGAGCCGGTCCGCGATCCGCTTGATCGCCCCACCAGCCGACGCCGGGTCCCGCCTGGCCTCAACCGCCAGACGCGTCGCCCGCTCACGCAACTCATCCGGATACTTCCGTGGTGCCGCCATAACTCTGAATCCTCCGGGTGTTCGATGTCTCCATCAAACCCGGGGCGGGACACGACGTCGTTGTGGAGATTCATGCGTCTGGATTCGTCCCGACTGAGATGGCGTGGCCCTCGACCTGGACCGATCGCGCTGACCGTGACCGAACACCGTCGATCCCTGGGCATGAGCTGGCCGGAGTGGTCACCGCTCTCGGTTATGGCACGACGGGGCTGTCGGTGGGGCAGCGGGTGTTCGGCCTCGCGGACTGGCATCGTGACGGCACCTTGGCGGAGTATGTGGCCGTCGAGGCGCGCAACCTCGCGCCGTTGCCGGGTGACGTCGACTTCAGGGTGGGCGCGAGCCTGCCGATCTCGGGCTTGACCGCGTGGCAAGGGCTGTTCGAACACGGCCGCCTTCAAGCGGGGCAGAGCGTCCTCGTGCATGGCGCGGCCGGCTCAGTCGGATCGATGGTGACGCAACTCGCACGTGAGTTCGGCGCGTACGTCATCGGCGCCGGACGCGCGGCCGATCGTCAGAAGACGCTCGACTTCGGTGCGCAAGAGTTCGTCGCCCTTGAGAATGACGCGCTGGAAGACGTCGGTGGCGTCGACCTGGTGTTCGACGTCATCGGCGGCGATGTCCAGAGGCGGTCCGCAGGCCTGATTCGAGCCGGAGGAACGCTGGTGTCCGTCGTCGGGCCGGCCGAGGCGCGGCCTACCGGCGGCCTGGCGGTCGATTTCGTTGTCGAGTCCGATCGTGGCCAACTGGGTGAGATCGTCCAGCGGGTGCGGGACGGGCGACTGCGGACGAACATCGGCAACGTCGCGATCCTCGACGACGCCGTTGCGGTCCTCAACTCGACCGAGCGCCGCAAGGGGAAGACGATCATCATCGTTCGTCCATAAGGACTCGGAGACAGCGACCGATCCTGCCCTCCTCGTGGATTGGCGTCAGCCGCGTGGCCAGGGCGGTGAGGGGCCGGTTGGTCCGCGCTGCGGATTCGGGATATCAAGCTGAACGGGTGATCATCCGCCTCATCTCCGTCGGTGAGCCTTTCCCACCTGTGCGGGGGCGGATGGTTGAGGTGGGGGTCGGTGTCCGGAGGTGAAGAAAACCCGCCGACGGGCAGCTGGCACCCAGCGTCCGGATGCGCGCCGCCTAAGTCTGCGGTCCGCCACGAACGTCCGCGATCTCCGGTGAGGTACTCAGCGCTGGTCGCAGCGGCCGCACGCAGGTCGCGGGAGGCTCGGGATTCCTTCACACCGAAGAGGTCGCTGGTTCGAACCCAGTATCGCCCACCCTCTAAAACGCAAGGTGACAGGCCACTTTCAATCTTTCGGAAGTGGCCTTTCTGTGCCCTGTGCGTTCCGTATGCGGCGGCGCCTGACTAACTGCCTGACGATGGTCTCTGATCCTCGGCGGGGAAGATGCGATCCGTGGCGGTAGCGCCCTCCTTGATCACGGGTCTGATCTGCCGCCGGTACACCGTCGCCGTGCCCGGCGGCGAAGACGTGGAAGACGAGGCGTCCGTCCGGGGGGCGAGGGGCGCAGCTCCGCGACGATCGAGTCATGGGGGATCGGCCGAGCCGGTCCAGGGAGGGGACCACGAGGGTGTCGCCTTCGCTGAGGGAGGCCCGGTTCGTCGGCTGAGACGCGTCACGGCGACATGCCGAGGGCGGTGTTCGCTTCTCCCTCCGAATGCCACCAGAGGCCGGCGTGACGCGGGCCGAGCAGCACGACGCCGTTGTCCATCATCGCCTCCGGGTCGATCCGGAAGGCGCTGCTGGTCAGGTTCCGGCTGTTGGTGAAGTAGCGAGTGCCGGCCGTGAAGCAGGCGAGGAAGCCTTCGGCGCGGTCGTGGGCGGCGGCGGCGCCGGGGTCCCGCCACGGCAGCCTGCTCCAGAGGAGCGAGGTACGTTGCAGGGCCACCATGCGGGTGATCGCGTCGCCGCGGCCGATCTCAAGCCAGGGGTTCGGGTGGCTGCGGCGGTACGACCAGTGGGCGATGAAGCGGTCGAGCTCGTCGGTGGGGTCCTCTGGCAGCGGCCGGGCGCCGACGCGGCGCTGGACCCACCAGCCGCCGGGTTCGGACCGGATGGTGATGTCGGTCCGCGCCCGGATGGCCTGCACCATCGCCTCGTCGTTCGGCGCACCGAAGCGGGCCGGTGCGGCCCGGACCGGTGAGGCGGGCACGGCGGCGAGGTCGGTGCCGAGCGCCTCCGTGACCAGGTCGACGTACGCGCCGGTCGGGAGCGGCCATTCGGCGTCGTCGTCGGTGTACCAGGCGAACTCGAGCCGCCGGTGTGCCGCCGCGAGTGCGTCGACGGTCTCCGGGCGGCCGAGACGCCGCCGCAGGTCGGTGTCTTCTGGGTGGCCGACGGCGTCCAGCAGCCAGGCGAGCGTGCGGAGTGCGACGTGGGCGGTCGCCCAGCCCTCGTCCTGGTCGCCGTCCACGGTGTCGACCGTGCAGCCCAGGTCGTCGGTGAGCAGCTCCACGAGTGCCGTACGCGCGTCGTCCGCCAACGCCGGTCTCCCCTCAGGCCATGCGACGACCGGCTTGGAGCAGAGGACTCCGGCGGTGATGAGGACTAGAAGCGCGGCCGTGGCGAGGAACATCATCTCCGGTTGGGCGAGCGCGCGCAGATGATCAGGGACACCGGCGCGACGACGTACCCGGCGACCATGTCGACCGCGATGACCCGGCCGAGCACGTCGGGGCGACGCCCTGGTTCATGTCAGCCGACCAGGTCGGCGAGGGCCTTGGGGAGCTCCCGAGCGCGTCCGAGGCGTCCTTCTGGGAGCCGGTGGAGGTGGCGACGAGGCGGGCTGCACTGGCGCGTTTGTCGCGCAGCTCGGATACCTGGCCCTACACCGAGCACGTCCTCCAGGCCGACCGCGGGCGCGGACTTCGACTCCCTCATCGGCCGCCGCGCCACGCGGTGCCACACGAATCTCACTAAGAGCACACAATTCTGGCATCATGACCGCGGCCCGGTACGGGGCACAGGGCTTCCAGCGGGGGAAGCCGTTCTTCGCACGGCAGGAGATCTTGGTGGTCCAGCACCAGCGACGAGGCGGTAACGGGCCCGCCGTCGTCATGCTCATCGTCGGCGGCATCGCGGGAGCCATCGTCGAGCTCGTAATGAACATCGTCCTGTCGTACGTGCTGCCGAATACGAGCATGAGGGCCAGTTACGTCGTGGACGTGATCGAGGGTTTGGTGACGGGTGCGGTGGTCGGCGGCGCGGTGCTGCTCGGCCGACCGCGGAGCTACGGCATCGCTGCCGCCGCGGGTGTGGTCACCTTCCTTGCGGGGTCCGTCGGCGACGAGTCGGCCCGTTTTGTCCTCGCTGTGATCCACGACTGGCTGATCTCTGCGGCCACGTTCACCAGCTACTTCACACAGCGCACGCCCATCTGGTGGTCGATCGACCTCATCCCGGTCCTCGTGGCTGCCGGACTCGTCGCGCTAGGCGTGTCGAAGAACGTCCGCACCTCGCTCGCTCCTCCGATGGGTCCGCAGGGCCCGCAGGCGCCGTTCGGCGGCCCGCCTCACCCTGGTGCGCCCTACTCTGGCCCGCCTCACCCTGGCCCGCCTCACCCCGGCGTGCCCTACCCAGCGCCCGGCCAGGCACCCCAGCGCGCGGACCCGAGTGGACGGCCTTAAACGACGAAAGCCCCGGCCGCTCCCAAGATGGGAGCGGCCGGGGCTGCGTGTGTCAGGCGGGCGTAAGGTCAGTCGGTGGTTACGCGGGGAGGTCGCGTCATCGGAGGTCGGCCTTCGAGGAAGGCGTCAGCAGCCCGTGTAGGCGGACACATGCTCGGATTGGGGCAACCGGTAGTCGCCGCCCTCGTCGGTGGCGAAATGGCAGGCCCAGCGGAGCGGCCCTCCGGCGGCGAGGAAGCCGGCCCAGTCGGTGACCGACCGGAGCCACCGTCCGGACTTGGTGACGTCCCAGGTGTTGTCGACGGCGTACTCAGCGAGGCTGAGCCGGATCCCGAGGGTGCTGGCGAACCGAGCAGCGCGGCGGGCGCGCGTTTCCATGGGGCGCGCTGGTCGTCGCGGCACCGATGAGTGTCTTCTCGTGCTACCCGCTGGGTTCCCGCTCTCCCGAGTCGGGAGGGCGGGCATGGCTACGAGCGTCGCCGCACGAGAGCCGGCGCCGGGGACACGTGTTGCCGTAGAAGCAGCGCCAGCACGATCGACAGGGCGGTCACTACCGTGCCGGTCTGGTCCGTGGTCAGGTGCAGTCCGAACGCCGCGATGGCGGTCACTATCGTTGCCGCGGCGCCGGTGATGGTCGACACGACCACCAACCGGGTCATCGCCGCGGTGGCGATGATGAGGACCGCGGTGGCGATCGTGGTGACCGCAGCGACCTGTGTCAGAGGCAGGCCGAACGCGACGAAGAGTGCGACGCTGACGTTTACTGCGTAAAGGATCGCGGTCGGCTCGTAGCCAAAGATCTTTATGTGTCTTCTTAGAGTCCGCGGCTGCGGAGCTATGAGAAAACCCCGCATGCTGGCGGGGTGGGGGCGGGCCTGCGCCGAGGGGGAGTGCAGGGTTTCTAGACGGGGTTGCTGAGGCGGGGAAACCGGTCGCGAGCGCCACGTCTGGCGGCGACCTCGTCGTCCGGGGTGAGGCCGTGCGCCTGCTGGAACGCGCGGACGGGTCCCGCGATGCATGAGCCACGCGTCGGCTCTTGACGAGATGCAGGCTCACGGCGGATTCGTCGGAGGGTACGAGGGATGCGGCGTCGTTCTGTTCGGTCCGCTGAATACGGGCAGTACGTCGCGCGGCACCATGGCGGGTGTCCCATCGCAATATGTGGCCGACGTCTTAGTACAGGTGAGGTATTACGTGTCGGGTGTTAAGGGTTTTGCAGGAGAGGTGCCTCGGATCAGCGCCGCTGAGGTCGATGCCGAAGCGATCGCGATCGGTGCGGTGGGCGGCCGGGCATGAAAGATCCTCAGGACGTCATGTCCGCGTTGCTCGCCGAGAAGGTGGCGTCTGGCGCCGAGCTCGGGCTGCAGGTGGCGGCCTATCTCGATGGTGAGCTGATCGTGGACGCCGTGGCCGGTGTCGCCGACGCGGAGTCGAAGGTTCCGGTCACGCCGGACACCCTGTTCACGATCTTCTCGTGCAGCAAGGGCGTGACCGCGACTGTGGTGCACCTGCTGGTGGAACGCGGCGTGTTCGGCTATGACGACCCGGTCGCGGAGTACTGGCCCGAGTTCGGGCGATTCGGCAAGGAAGGGATCACGCTGCGGCACGTGCTGGCCCATACCGCGGGTCTCGCGCGAATACCGTTCGGCGTGGACTTCGCCGACTGGGACGCGATGTGCTGGGCGATCACGAACATGGACCCGGAGTGGGAGCCTGGCACCGCCGTCGGCTACTCCGCGATGACGTTCGGCTACATCCTCGGCGAGGTGATACGCCGGGCCGACGGTCGGCCGGTCGGCCAGATCGTCGCCGACGACGTCCTTGCCCCGATCGGCCTGAGCGACCTCTATTTCGGCGTGCCGTACGCTCAGCTGCGCCGGGTCGCGACGCTGGAGAACGATTCCGCGCTGATCGACGGCCCGCTCGCTTATTACGGCACACGGTTCTACGGGCCGCGTTTCAACGACGAGGCTCTCCGCACGGCCTGTATGCCGGCCGGTGGTGTGATCGGGACGGCACGGGCACTCGCCGGCATGTACGCCGGGCTCATCGGCGACGGCCTCGGCGGGCGGCGTATCTTTCCCGCAGAACGCGTGCGGGTGGCGACCGAGTTGCAGACCGACGCTCTCGACCGCGAGCTGGGCTACGCGACGCGCAAGGGGCTGGGCTACAAGCTCGGTGAACCGCTCTCCCCGATCGGTGAGACGCCGACGGCGTTCGGTCACACCGGGCACGGCGGGTCGGTCGGCTTCGCCGATCCCGAGCACCATCTGGCGTTCGCGCTCACCAAGAACCGGCTCATGATCCACGCCGAGCGTGGCATCGGCACCGCGCACGACGTCGCGTACGCGCTCCGTGCCTGCCTGGGCTCCGCATCCACCGGCGGTCACTGATGTCACGACGCAGAACCGCCGAGTTCGACGAGGCGCGGATCGACGCGATCTTCGCGGAGCTGAACCAGCGACGGCTCCCCGGCGCCGCGGTAGGGATCGCGATCGACGGAACGCCGTTGTACCGCAAGGGGTTCGGCCTGGCGTCCATGGAGTTGCCCGTCACGTTGTCGCCGACGATGCGGATGCGGATCGGTTCAACGACCAAGCACTTCACGGCCCTGTGCTATCTGCTGCTGTGCGAGGACGGGCCGGCCGGTATCGACGACACGGTCGGGACCTACCTGCCCGAGCTGCATCCTGTGGCGCGGCGGGTCACCATGCGGCAGCTGATGGGCAATATCGGCGGCCTCCGCGAGGCGCACGACATCTGCTGGCAGTTCTGTGGAACCGGACGGCCGGTCTCCGCCGACGGGTTGCTGTCGCTCTACCGCGACATCGAAGACGTGAACGCCGCGCCGGGCTCCACCTGGATTTACAACAACGGCGGCTGGCTGATGCTGAGCCGCGCGATCGAACGGATCACCGGTCGGTCGCTCGGCGACGTGTTCCGCGAGCGCATCTTCCAACCGCTCGGGATGCACGACACCATGCTGCGCGCCGTCGACACCGACTTCGTCCCGAACAGCGCCACTCTGCACACCAGCGTTCCAAGCGGCGGTTACGAGAAGTCGTACCTGGGCGGGGAGCTCGCCGGCGACGGCGGGATCGTCTCAACGGTCGACGACATGTTGCTCTGGCTCGCCCACCTGGCCGCACCGACGGTCGGGGGCGCGGCGACCTGGAAGGCGATGACGGAGCCCCAGGTCCTCACCAACGGCACATCGACCGGGTACGGCCTTGGGCTGGTGATCGGGCGGTACCGCGGCGTCGGCACGATCTCACACGGCGGGGGTGTGCTGGGCGGCAACTCGCAGATGCTCACGGTGCCCGCGGCCGGCCTGGACGTCGTGGTCATGCTCAACCGCACCGACGTCCTGGCCTCATCGATCGTTGACGAGATCCTCAACGCCTGCCTGCCCGGCCTCGATCCGGTCGGAGATCTCACCGGTCGGCGACCCGCCTATGGGATCTTCCAGTCGCCGACCACTGGACGCGTCATCCAGCTCCTCGCGCGGAACGACCGGCAGTTCGCCTCGATCGACGGCATCGACGTACCGGTCGAACCCGATGAGGACGGCGTCCTGCGGCCGGTGGGCATGTCGGCGTACATGAAACAGGCGATCACGCCGACGGGCGCCCCGGAGACACCCACCTCGATCGAGTTCGACCACTTCGGCACCCTCGACGAGTTGGTCGCGCTGCGGCCGAGTGAGACGACCGACCTCGGGACGGTGGCCGGACGGTACCGGTCTGCGACGACGGGCACCGAGGTGACGATCTGCGAGACGGCCGAGGGGCCACGGCTGAAGGCGGCCGGCCGCTTCGGATCGGCGGAGATGGGCCTCGAATACCTCGCCGACCGTGTCTGGCGAGCAAGACCCTCAGCGCTGTTCCCGCCCGGCGGCATCCTGTCGTTCGACGCCGACGCCGCCTCCTTCCATTTCTCGAGCTTCCGTACCTGGTTCCTGCCGTTCCGGCGGATCATCTGAAGGAGAAGTCGTCATGCGCGCACCATCCGCACTACTCGCCATGCTGGCCGCGGTCTTTCTGACTGCGGGATGCGGCGGACACCGATCCGAGAACACCGAGCGAGGGCTTGCTTCGAACGGCACGTTCACGATGGCCATCAAGGACGATCCCGGCGTCTTCGACCCGTATCGCCACAACCTCGGAGGCTATGCCGGTTTCGCCTACGACTCCCTTCTGAAGCTGCAGCCCGACGGAAGCTTCGTTTCCAGCCTCGCGGAGAAGTGGAAGGCCGACGCCAACGCGGCGACGTTCACCTTGCGGCAGGGCATCACCTGCTCGGACGGTACGCCGCTGACCGCGAGCCAGGTCGCCGCGGACCTCACGTACATGGGCGACCCGAAGAATCAGTCGCCGCAGTACGGCATGAACATCCCGACGGTGCCGTTCACGGCCACCGGCCAGGACACGACCCGGACCGTGAACGTGGTGATGAAGCAACCGTTCGGATTCCTGCTGAACATGATCAGTCAGGCACCGATCATGTGTGCCAAGGGCCTGAAGGACCCATCCCTGCTCAAGACCGCCTCGGACGGCACCGGACCGTTCGTGCTCAGCTCGGTCGTGCCCGGTCAGAGCTACACCTTCACCGTTCGCAAGGGCTACGCCTGGGGCCCGGGCGGTGCCGCCACGAACGTCCCGGGAACGCCTGCCAAGGTCGTGTTGCGGATCATCTCCAACGAGGCGACGGCGGCGAATCTCCTGCTGTCCGGCGAGCTGAACTTCGCCACGATCAGCGGCGATGACCGGCAACGACTCGACGCGCAGGGTCTCAAGCGGCTCAAGGAACAGCAGTCCGGGGCGTGGCTGTGGCTCAACCATCTCGGAGGCCGCCCGACCGCCGACATCCGCGTCCGGCAGGCGCTGGTCCATGCCCTGGACCTTGGCCAGATCGTAAAGGTCAACTCCGGCGGCACCGGCAGCGCCGCAACCGGTCTGATCCCACTCGAGCCCAGGCCCTGTACCAGCGACACCGTCGCGGGGCGGCTGCCCGGCCATGACGTCGGGGCCGCCGAGTCCCTGCTGGACCAGGCCGGTTGGACCAGGGGAGCCGACAGCACCCGAAGCAAGCACGGCAAGCCGATGACGCTCGACCTGCATTACTGGCCGGCCGGCTCACCGTTCAACAAGCCGGCGGCCGAGCTGGTCGCCCAGCAGTGGCAGGCCATCGGCGTGAAGGTGAAGCTCAGCGCCGATTCGGCCACTACGTTCAGCCAGGTGATGTACCAGACCGGTGACTACGACGTCTACATGCAGGGCTTCGGCTACAACCTGCCCAGCCAAATGGTGTCGTATCTGTCCGGCCAGGCTCCCCCGAAGGGCACCAACCTCTCAGGCATACGCAACAAGGACTACGACACCCTGACGGCGAAGGCCAACACCCTCGTACCTCCGGCGGCCTGCACCTACTGGGACCAGGCCGAACAGGCGCTGTGGCGTGACGTCGACATCGTGCCGGTCGCGAAACGCCCCGCGTACCACTACCTGAAGAACGCCCTGGCCCAGGCCAGGGGCTACAACCTGCCGCTGCCCACCAGCATCAGAATGCTGAAATGACGGCTTGGTACAGGGCCTCTTACCGCTTGCGCCTGTTCCAGCGGCGTTGCCTTGCTCGGCCGTCCGTGTCACCCCTCCGGTAGCTGGGGTGTCAGTCAGCGGTGGTTCCGGGAGGTGGAAGACCTACACCCACCTGATCTTCGTACGGTCCGCGCCGAGCTCGCGGAGATGGCCGGCATTCATCGATTGAGTGAATTACCTGCCGCGATTTTCTACACGTGTCGGTCGTGCCGGTAAACGAGAAGAGTCCAGGCTGGTAACGAGAGATCCGTCCCTGGTGACCGCCGAGACACGCGCGCACGTGCACTGCGGTGCGGCAGCACCTTGCGCGGTCGGCGCACGCCGGAGGGTACCGCCCATCGCCCCCGAAACCACCCACTGAGGCAGCCCCATCCGGCCTGCAGGCCACCCGCGGCGCGAGGCCCGTCGCCGCGTGCATGGGAGACCAGACCCGTTTGACCCCGAATCACAGCGCAGTGGAGGTGTGGAGGAACGTTGGATCGCGATATTCGCCAGAGCAAGGCTTTTCGCCGAGCCGAGGATTATTACCGGCAATGTATGGAACCCGGGTTCGGCAGCGTGACCGAGGCCATGGAGCCGTCGGTGCGACCCGACGGCGCTGCGGTCGCGGTCACCGGGACCGTGTACGAGAAGCTGGAAGGCTCCGGGCACACCCGTATCGCGGTGGCGGACGATCAGGGGCTGTCGGTGGTGACGGGCGGGCCGGGCAACGACAAGTGCCCGCGATGGTCGCCGGACGGCCAGGTACTGGCGTTTTTGTCCGACCGGAACGAGACCGGTGTCTTCGGGCTCTACCTGTTGCGCCCGGAAACCGGGGAGGTCGTGACCACTCCATTCGTCGACGGGACCGTGGAGTATTACTCGTGGTCGCGGGACGGCAGGACGGTCTTGCTCGGTGTCGCGGGGATCGGCGCGGACCAGGCCGGCGGCAATGGGTCGGGCACCGTCACGAAGGCCGGTGCGCGGTCAGGGGCCGTGCCGTCGAGGACACCGGCGGACTCGGCCACCACGACCGGTCCGGACCCGGCAGCGGCGTGGCTTCCCGAGGTCAGGGGTGAGGTCGCCGAGCACGCCTGGCGCAGCCTCTGGCGGTACGACGTCGACGCCGACGAGGTCCGGCCGATATCGCCGACCGGGATGAACGTCTGGGAGGCCGCCTGGCTGGGCCCGAACCGAGTGGCCGCGGTGGTCTCACCAGAGCCGGGGGAGGACGCCTGGTACACCGGCGAGCTTTCGGTGATCGACGTGGCCACCGGCAGCGAGCAGGTGATCTACAAGCCGCAGGCGCAATTGGGCTGGCCGGCAGGCTCCCCGACGGGGCACCGACTCGCGGTGGTGGAGGCGTGTTGCAGCGACCGCTGGGTCGTTGCCGGCGAGCTGCGGCTCATCGATCCGGTCACCGGCAGCGTCCAAACCGTCGACACCGGCGGCGTGGACGTGACCGGGCTGGCCTGGATCGATCAGCGACGGCTCGGCTACGTCGGGATCCGCGACCTGCAGACCGTGGTCGGCTGGTACGACACCGAGGCCGAGACGCGTACCGAGCTGCTGTCCACCGACAAGACCTCCGGTAACCGATACCCGGAAGCGGCGTTCGCCGCCGACGGCAGCGTGGCCCTGATCCTGGAGAGCTACGACCAGCCGCAGGCGATCACCCTCGTGTCACAGGGCGGTACGCGCGAACTGGCCTCGCTGGCGCATCCGGGGACCGACTGGCTACGGTCGATCGCCGGCACGTCGCGTCCGTTCACCTGGTCGGCCCCGGACGGCATGGAGATCGAAGGGATCTTGTGTCAGCCCTCCGGCAAGGGGCCGTTCCCGCTGGTGGTCCAGGTCCACGGCGGTCCGGTGTGGTCGTTGACCGACCGGTGGATGATGCGGTACGGGTACACGCCGCTCCTGGTCAGTAACGGCTACGCCGTACTTCACCCCAACCCACGCGGCTCGTCCGGGCGGGGACAGCGGTTTGCCCGCGAGGTCCTTGGTGACATGGGTGGAGCCGACACCCTCGATATCCTCACCGGCATCGACGCGCTCGTCGATCGCGGAATCGCCGATCCGAACCGGGTCGGGGTGATGGGCGGGAGCTACGGCGGTTACATGTCCAGTTGGATCATCACTCAGGACCAGCGGTTCGCCGCCGCCGTGCCGATGTTCCCCACCACCAACTGGTACAGCCAGCACCACACCTCCAATATCGGCTACTTCGATGACCTGTTCCTCGATGACTCGCCGTACGCGGTCGTCGGTAAGCACCACAGCCGCAGTCCCGTCATGTACGCGAGGCGCGTGCGTACGCCCACCCTGCTGATCGCGGGCGCACGTGACCGCTGCACGCCACCGGGCCAGGCAGTCGAATACCACAATGCGCTGCTCGAAAACGGTGTCGAGACCAGTTTGGTCATCTACTCGGAGGAAGGGCACGGAGTCCGTACCTTCCCTGCCCGCATCGACCTTCTCGCCAGAATTTTGTGCTGGTTCCAGAGGCACATGTCTCCGGGGCCGTCCGTCCGTGTGGTCATGGACGACCTGTCAGCGAAGGATGGGCGTCCACGTTGGGCTCAGTGAGGATCCGGCGGATCGGCAGCGCGTTTCGGTCCACCAGCTCGCCGGCCTTCATCACGTGCGCGATGCGGCGGTAGTTGCCGACGTCGGCGAGCGGATCGGCGTCCAGGATCACCAGGTCGGCGTATTTACCAGGTTCGAGGGTGCCCAGGTCATCGGCCTGGTGGTAGGCCTCGGCGATGTGGCGGGTGGCCGACAGCAGGGCCTCCATCGGTGTCATCCCGCGTTCGATGACCGCCTGAAGCCACTGGACATGCGATTCTCCAAGCTGCGTCGGGGTGTCGTCGACATCCTTGATCTGGGCCATCTTCGGGTGGTTCCACGCACGTGGACCCCACGCGAAGCCGTCCGTGGTCAGAAGCAGCCTCGCCCCGGCCTCGATGAGTCGCCGGTCGTTCTTGTCCTTTTCGCCGTGTATTTCGAGCAGGACTTCGTCCCCTGACCGGCGAACCCACTCCATGTAACAGACGGTGCACACCAGCGCCGCGACCGGCAGTCGCCGCTCGACGATGAGTCTGAGGGTGTCTTCGGGCATGGGCTCCGGCCCGGTGACGTCGCCGTGCTGGAGCAGGTCGGCACCGGCCTCGATCTCCATGCGGAGACTTTCCGGCGAGGTGGTGTGCGCCTGAGCGGTCAGACCCGCTCGGTGGGCTTCTTCGACGATGATCCGCTGGGCCTGTTCGGAGAAGGTGATGAACTGCATCCGCTGGGATCCGTGCCCGCTCGCGGCGTACTTGATGAAATCGATCCCGGAACGCTCGATGTAGTCCCGTACCCGGGCGCGCACACCCTCAGGCGTCAGCCACAGCAGATCCGACCCGACACCCTGCTCCCACTCCCGGTTGATCCCCGCGACCGTGTTCTCCTCCAGGACGTCCCCGGGCGGGAAGAAATCAGCGGACAGTGGCCCGCCGAGCCCGACGATGTTCCCGGCCACGAACATCCGGCTACCGGTGACCTCGCCACGGTTGATCCGGTCCCGCACCTCGATCAGTGGTTCCAGTGGCCCCCAGGTGTCGAACACCGTGGTGACGCCGGCCTTCAACGCGATCTGTGCGGCCTCCTCGACAAGCTCGGCGTACCGGCCCCGGTACTCCAGGAGCAGGTCCAGCGTGATCCCGGCGAACAAATGGACGTTGGCGTCCATAAGGCCGGGAATCACGTACTTGCCGCCGGCATCGATCACCTCCGCGTCCTGCGGCACCGAGCCGTCGGTCGCCGGTGCCACATATCGGATGCGCGCACCTTCCACCAGTACAGTCGCATTACCGATCGGAGGTGTGCCTGTCCCGTCGATGACGGTAGCGCCGACAATGGCTTTGAGATTCACAGATGATCTCCCTTTTCAATTATTTGATTACACGAATGCTCATGGGAACCGGCGCGTCGTAGCGCTGGATCTGAGCCTGCGCGTTGCGCAGGAACCAATGATTGACCCGGTTGGAGATCGGTGCGACATCGACGTCACTGACAATGGCGCGTTCGGCCTGGCTCCAATACGGGCAGGCCGCGGGTGCGGTCATGCTGACGGCCTTCGCGGCGAGCTTGTCGTACTGGGGGTTGTGGATGAACGAGGTGTTGTTGCCGTTCGGCGGGGTCGCGCCAGAAAGGTAGGGCACCATCTGGCCAGGCGTGGTGAAGTTGTATCCGATCAGGTAGACGTCCCAGTTGTAGGTCTGGTACAGGGCTTGCTCGGTTGCGGCGCCGGTATCGGCGGATGTCTTTACGTCGAGACCGAGTGCTTTCCACTGCTGGACCATTAGTTCGGCGGTCGGCCGCTCGTAGCTGGAGGCGCCGGGGTAGTAATGCAGGCCGATAGTGAGTGGTTTGCCGCCACGGCGACGGGTGCCGTCCGTGCCTTTGACCCACCCGGCCTGGTCCAGAAGGGCTCCAGCGGCGGCCATGTCGTGCTTGGGCAGTTGCCCTGCGGCCGTGTTGTCGGTGCATGGCCGTGGTTCCATCGAAACCAACCCGGTCGCGGCACCGCCGGAACCGCCGGTACTGACCTGTATGACCTGCCCGGGATCCAACGCGGCCGTCAGCGCCCGCCGGACGCCGAGGTCGGCGGTCGGATGGCCTTGACCCTGGTTGAACGTCAGCCAGGCTCCGGCCAGTTTCCAGTCGGATTTCTTGAGACCATTCGCGGTGAGCCGCTGCTGATCCGGGCTGGTGATCTTCGCAAAGTTCACCTCGCCGCTGAGCAGAAGGTTGGCCGCGGTGGTCTCATTGGTGACGACCTTGAGCACGACTTTGGCCGGAGTGCCGGGCGCGGCGGTGCTCGCTCCGCCCGGCCCCCAGGTGTAGCCCTTACGAACCGTGAAGGTGTAGCTCTGGCCCGGCACCACGCTCGTGAGCACGAAGGGACCGGTCCCGGTCGAGGCCGATGTCAGTGCCTTCCGGTCCTTCATTCCGGAGGCGCACACGATCGGGACCTGGCCGAGCGTGTTCAGCAAGAAGCCGTACGGCCGCTTGATCGTCACTTTCACCGTCCGGGTCGAATCATTGCTTACGACCCTGTATGGCACGGTCGGCACGTTCACCCCGTACTGTGCAGGTGAATTCTTCGCATCGCCGACATATTTAAGATCATCGGCGATCTGGCCGGCGGTAAGTGGCGTGCCATCAGAACAGGTCACACCCGGACGCAGAACAAACGTGGCAGAGTTGGCATCCGCGCTCCATTTTTGCGCCAGACCCGACACGAAAGTGCCGTCCTGTCGAAGATTCACCAGCGAGTCATAAGCCAACACCGATGCGCCCAGAGTCAGCCGGTTCTTGTAGGGGTCGAAAGCGCCAGGATCGACGGAAACGGCCATGGTGAACGTGCCGCCGGACACGTAATGGTTCGGGCCGCTGTGCGACGACGAGCCGTTCGACGCGCTACATGCCGAGAGCGCCAGGACGACCGCGGTCAATGGCATAGTGAGATTAGTTGGCACACGCATGAGAATCTCCTCGACTCGGCCGATCGGGCCGATTCGTTCGGAGTGGCAGCTGGTATCGCCGAACAGCGTTGAACCGCCATCGGGTAAGGATCGCCGGATCAGTTCCATCCGGAATAGAGCGCAGGGCTGGTCGCCCGCGACTAAGTAGGGATCAGCTGAGTGGAGCCTTCAGGGCCGTTCATCTATGCGCGCCTGGTCGCCAGAAATGACGCGGGACAGGATGAGCGTGATGAGTTCGGGCTCGTTGAAGGAAGGGTCTGTCATCCGGATAATGGACAATCCGTTCAACAGCGTCAACATGATGTGCGCGAACTTCGGTGCGGGTACGGCACCCTTTTCCGCGAGAGGTGCGAACGTCACCTCGGCCCACTGAGCCGCCCGCTGCATCGTCGCCTGCAGCCGGGGAAGCACGCGTGGGTTCCAGGCTCCGTACGCGTAGAACTCCAGGGAGACGGCGCCCCATTTGTAGTACAGGTCGCCCTGCTCGGCGGCGATCTTGGCCAGGATCGCCGCGATGTCCTCACCGCTCGTCGCCGCCCGGAATCGGTGCGACTGCTCGACGAACAGCCGGTCGAACCGGGCGTCGGCCACAGCGAGGAACAGTCCGTCCTTGTCCTTGAAGTGCCAGTAGATCGCACCGCTGGTGTGGTCGGCCCGGCTGGCGATGAGATCGACGGACGAGCCGTGAAAGCCCTTCTCGAGGAACGTGGCCTCGGCGGCTTGGAGGATCCGCTCTCGCGTGTCGGCGCGCCGTCGAGAGCGCTTGTCTGACGCCGCATCGTCCGCCATGCCCGATCCCACCTCCCATAACGCCACTACGTAGTGCCGTTATGGAACTATGCGACGGCCACCCCTGTCAAGGCCCTCCCGGAGGATCAATCGAGCGGGGACACGGCCGCCGTACGCGCGGGTGTCGATGAGTCACCCCAGCTCTCCGGCGGTGTTGCCGAAGCGGGCGCCGTCGGGCTCGGACACGTCGAGGCCGACCACGACGAGAGCAAGGGGACGTCGTCGCCGACGTCCCCTTGAGGATGATGAGATGGCCGGTCAGGATCCTCAGACGAGGACGTTCTTGTAGAAGATGTTCGCCTGGCGAGCGCCGGAGGAGCCAGAGGCGAAGCCGAGGAACAGCCGGGTCTCGCCGGCGGCGGTGCGGTACACGGCCATGCCCTCGGGCTCGCGGTAGTCGAGGCTGCCTCCGGCGTTGGTCTGGACCCGGGTGAAGGACCCTCCGCCGTTGAGGTCGACGCTGCTCACGTGGGCGTTGCCCGGTGGCGGGTTGGTGTCGCTGTAGGCCTCGCCGTCGAGCATGTACACGTACTGCCCGTAGACCGCGTAGCCCTGGAAGGTACCCAGCCCGCCGGGCTGGGCGATGTCGGCGAGCACCCGGTCGTACACGCCGTCGCGGACATCGGCGATGGCGTACGCGGCGAAGCGGAAGGCGTTCCCGCTGCGGTACCGCATGACCAACCGGTCGTTGATCGGGTCGGTGGCGCAGGTGACGGTGTCGACGCCGGGGATGGGCTGGTGCTTTTGGAGCACGCTTGAGGTGTGGTCCAGGGTCTGGCCGTTACTGAACGGGAACCGGGCCAGCTGGGTGCCGCGCGCGTTGACCGAGTCGACCTCCGTCCACAGGAACGAGGTCGAGCCGACGGCCTCGACGCCGATCGACACGCCATGGCCGAAGCCCGTGAGGAACATGTGCCCGAGCTGGTTCCCAGAGAAGTCGAGCTGGGTGATGCACAGGTCGCCGTTCGCATCCGACGTCCCGCCGTTCATGAGCTGCGCCACGAACAGCCGGCGGTTGACGTTGTCGAAGGTGAAGGACTGCATGACCGTCTGCTGGAACAGCGGCTTGTCCCTGAACAGGTCGAGCGAGGGCTGGGTCAGGTCGAACCTCGGTGACGCCGGCACCGCTGCGGCCGCCGGCCGCCCGGTCAGCACGCCGCCGATGGCGGCGGCCGCAATACTCCCGCCTGCCGCGAGCAGCCGACGACGCGTGAAGCCCGTTCGGCCGGGCGGAAAGTCCGTCATGGGATTCCTTTCGAGCGTAGTGGTGTCAATTGTGATGATCTGAACACTATGAGAGGGCGGAGAGAAAATTATCCGGGTAAGTACGTACATTTCGTTCCATCGCATTAACGCAATTGCGTTACACCGAGAGGGTTTCGGATATCGGACCCCCTTTTCGGTCGTCGACACCGGCTACGCCGGATCGCCGCCCAGCATCGTGAGCAGCCGGGTGGCCTTGTCGCGGTTGTACTCGCTGGGATCACGGGTCGCGGTGCGGACGTCGTCGAGCGCGGCCCGGCCCAGCAGCGCCACCAGTGACTGGAGTGCGTTGTGCCGGACGAATCCCACCTCGTCGCCGAGCGCCTCACGCAGCGCGGTGACCGCCTCGTCCCCGCCGATCCGGGCGAGTCCGGACGCGACCCACTCGCGGACGAAGTAGTCGGGGTCGGTACGGAGGATCCGGCACGCCACGGGGAGCACGCCGTCCGCTCGCAGGGAGATCAAGATGTCGACCGTACGGCCGCGGACCAGGCTGTTCGGGTCGGTGACCATCCGCCACAGCGGTGCCACGACGTCCGGCGAACCCAGGTGGCCCAGCGCGGCGACGGCCGCGAAGCGGATCGCGTACCAGGGGTCGGTGAGCTGCGTGACCAGAGTGGCGACCACCGGCGCGTGATCGTCGTCCAGCGCCGCGACCAGGGCGTCGGCGACGTCGGAGCGGTCGTGCAGCCCGTCGAAGACGCCGCGGCCGAACGCGCGGGCGACCAGGTAACGGGTGCGCGGGTCGCCGTCGCGCAGCCGGCCCACCAGATGGATGATGGCGGGTTCCCCGGCCTCGCCGAGCCGGATGAGCGCCGGCTCTCTCTTGCGGGCGCTGGACGCGCCGAGCAGCGCGACCAGGATGTCGTACTCCGTCGTGGAATCTTCACTCACGAACCCGCGAGCTTACGCACCACCACGGGATTCGGCTGCTGAATTCCCGGGCGTGAGCGCTGCTGGAGCGAGTGCGATGCCATCGCGCGTACGTCGAACTCAGTTCTGCCGAGCCGCGCCGGATCGCCGCGCCGGCATGTGCCGTTCGAACCAGTCGATGAGGCGTGCGGCGGCGTCGATGCGCGCGGGGAAGGCTCGTACGCCGTGTCCTTCTTGCGGGTAGATCGCGAGCCGGGATTCGACGCCGTGTTCTTGCAGGGCGTTGTAGAACTCGACGGCCTGGCCCGGCGGCGTGCAGCGGTCGTGCGCGCCGGCGATCAGCAGTGTCGGCGTACGAGCATGTGCGGCGTGCATGATGGGGCTGCGGTCGTAGTGCCTGCCGTCGGCCGTGTACGGGTCGTCGTCAAGGAAGATCGTGTCGAAGGCGCCGATGTTGGAGGCGTGGTGCTGGCTGTACCAGTTCGTCGTGGGCGAGATCGGTACGGCCGCGGCGAATCGCGGGTCTTGAGTGATCAGCCAGCAGGACATGTATCCGCCGTAGCTGAGGCCGGTCACACCGAGGCGGGCGGGGTCGGCCAGGCCGTCGCCGACCAGAGCGTCGATTCCGGAGAGGATGTCGTACGTATCGGCTCCGCCCATGTCGCCGACGACGGCGCGGGCGAACTCCTGTCCATGGCCCGAGGATCCGCGCGGGTTGGGGTGCAGGACGGCGTAGCCACGGCTGACGAGCAGCGGAGTGTGTCCGTTCGCCAGCATCCATCGGCTGCGCTGCGACCACACCGGGCCGCCGTGGACCATGACCACCAGCGGAAACGGGCCTTCGCCTGCCGGCAGGCACAGGACCCCTTCGATCTCCAGCCCGTCGGGCGCAGACCAGGAGTACGACCTCGCCGTCCCGGCGACCGAACGCAGCCAGTCCGTGCCGGGGTGGGCCAGTGACGCCAGAGCCGTCGTGCCGGCCTCTCCGACGAGCGTGACGACCGGCGGCTGGTCATGGCCTTCCAGAATGAGCGCGGTCGTGCCGTCCGGCGCGAACGTGGCTTCCGGGTATCGCCGTCCGGACGTGGTCTCGGTGCACAGGAGCTCGGTACGGGTTCCCGAGTCGGTGTCGTACCAGCCCACGACGGTCTCGAGGCCCCGTACGCCGGTGTAGCCGAGCCGTCGTTCGTCGATCCACTGCAGCCCGCTGACGTCCACGCCGGAGGTGTCGAGCGTGCGAATCGAACCGGTGTCAGGATCGATGAGCCGCACATCGCCCGCCACGAGCCAGCGGTCGCTGCACACGGCCTCCACCACGGCCACCGCGTGGCCCTGCGGTGACCCGGCCGGCCACCCCAGCTGTGCCCGCGGCTCGTAGATCGTCTTGTGCGCGCCGCCGGCGACGTCGATGACGACGAGGTCGGCGCTGTACCAGGCGCCTTCCGCCGGGTCGCCGTCCGATACGACCGCCACGATCCGCTCGGGGCCGAGCCACGCGGCCTCCCACACGTTCATCCCGTCGGGGGAGATCCGGCGTACGTCTTCACGCTCGACGTCGTAGAGCCATAGAGAACGCCAGGCATGCTCGGCGGATCCGCCACTGATCTCCGGATGCCATGCCGGGAGCTCACCTGAGGGCGCTTTCGTGGTACCCGATCCCTGGCCCCCCGCCAGATCCGCGCCTCGCCCCGCCACGCCGATGAGGACATGGCGCCCGTCAGGCGACCAGGCGCAGTATTCGCCGGTGCCACCGATGTGCGGCGTGGCGGTGGCTTCGCCGATTCCGTCGCGCAGCAGGTACAGCGCGTACGCCCCGTCCTCGGCCCGGTCGGAGAGGAAGGCGAGGGGCCCATCGGGTGACCAGCGAGCACACCGATCGTTGCCGGGACCGTTGGTGACCACCCGAAGGCCCTGTTCATCGACGACGGCGATACGCGTGTGCCCGGCGCCTTCGAGGCGTTCCGCGATGGTGCCGGTGACCGCCACCGCGCGGCCGTCGGCGCGCACCGCGGGCTCCGCCGCGCCGGTGACCCGCCCGAGACCAGGGCCCATCGAACGCCGGAAGAACTCATCTGCCGTGCGGTAGGTCTCGCCGCCCCGAATATCGTGCTCCATGTTTCTCCTCATCGGTGACCGGCCTGGTGTCAACCGCAGACCGACTCGAACACCCGGAGGAAGTTCTCGCCCAGCATTCCGCGGATCTGCTCGTCGGTGTATTCGCGTGCGACAAGGCCCCGCGTGATGTTCGGGAAGTCGCGGTAGTCGTCGAACCCGACGAGATTCTGGGTGGGGTTGTTTCCGTGCTCAGGCCTGAATCCGTTGGCCCGGGACAGTGCCTGGCGTTTTTCGAGCAACCATTTCGGGGCGGCCATCGGCCAGTCCGTGGCGATAGCGACGTGCTGCCACCCGACCAGGCGAGCGAAGTGGTCAATGTGGTCCAGCATCGTCTCCATCGAGGTCTCGCCCCGGCCGAGGAAGAACGGCACCGTGACGACACCGATGATTCCGCCCGTCGCGGCGATCGCCAGCGCGGCCTCGTCGGAGATGCCCCGGTCGTGCGGGTAGCACGCGGCCGACGCGGTGTGCGAGACGATGACGGGGCGCTCGGAGAGTTCGCAGGCGTCGAGGACGGTCCGCTCGTTGCAGTGCGCGACATCGACGATCACGCCCAGGTCATTGATGTGCGTGATGAGCTTGGCCCCCAGATCGCTGACTCCGCCGGCGGACCGGTCGGTGCACCCGCCCGCGATGGCGTCCTGGACGTTGTAGCTGAGCTGGAGGACCCGGAGCCCGGCGTCGTGGGCCAGGTCGATCAGTCCGAGGTCGCGGCTGATCGGCGGCGTCGGCTGGCATTGGAGATAAAAGGCATGCCCGCCCTCGCGTTTGGCCCGGCGAAAGTCCTCCGCGCACAATGCCTTGCGCAGCCATGGCAGGCGGTCGATGAGGAAGTCGGAATGGCTGACGCCTTCGAGCAGCAGGCGGGCGTCACCGACCTGAACCTCGTAATGCCCGGCCGTGACGCCACTTTCATCCCAGATGGCGCGGTACGCGGGGAATTCACCGGAGGCCGCGAGCCGGCCGGGAAGCCGCTCCGAATAACTCATCAACGCGCCGAGATCGTATTCGCTCTTCGCGCGCAGCCGCGCGTCCATCTCCGGTGTGAACGACCGATAGCCGACCGGCCCCCACCAGATGACGTCGATGATCATGCTTTCCCGGTGCAGGCGTGCCGCCCGATTCTCCGCGTCGGCAGGCAGTCCATAGTCGTAGGTTCCAAAATTCGTCAAGGCATACCACCTCATCCGCGGTGAACCGGCTTCGCCATCGAGCGTGCCGACTTCGCCAAGGCCCCGCGCCCGACTGCCGCGTTCAGGAGAATATGTTATGTCCACGTATTGAACAAGTACTTGTTTGCTCTATAGCAAAACATGTGCCGGAATGCTCTAGAGCAAAATCTGTTACCCTCCAGTACGTGATGGACGAATTGAAGTCGCGACTTGCCGAAGCGACGGCTCGCGGGCTGGCGGACGCGGTCGGCCGCGGAGTTCGCGACGGTGTGCTGGAGGTCGGCGCCACTTTGCCGCCCATCCGTACGGTCGCCGCGGAGCTGAAGATGGCGCCGGCGACCGTCAGTGCCGCATGGGCGTTGCTGTCTCGGGCCGGGGTCATTCACACGAACGGCCGCCGCGGGACCGTCGTCGCGGACCGCGCGGTTCCAGGGCCGGTGCGCTACCGCCGCGCGCTGCAGTACTCCGTTCAGTTTCAATTCGATCTGTCGACCGGACTTCCCGACCCTGAGCTCCTCCCGGATCTCGGGCCGGCGCTCAGCCGGTTGCACGCGGCCGCGCCTCTTCGAACGTATTTCGATGACCCGGTCCTGCCCGAGCTCCTTGAGCGGCTGCATGCCGACTGGCCATTCCAGGCCGGCGCCGTCACCGTCGCGGATGGCGTGATGGACGCGATCGACCTGTTCACGGCCACCTTTCTGCGCTTCGGTGACCGCGTGGCGGTCGAGGAGCCCACCGACCCGGGGCTGCTCGACCTCCTCGAGGCCCTGGGTACGCGGGTGATCCCGGTCGAACTGGACACCGAGGGGCCCCAGGCCGGCTCCCTCGCCGCCGCGTTGGACGCGGGGGCGCGCACCGTCTTCATCCAGCCCCGCGCCCAGCAGCCGACCGGTATGTCCATGACGAGCGAGCGCGCCGGAGAGCTGGCGGAGATCATCCAAGGGCGTGACGCGCGAGTCGTCGAGATCGACTACTTCGGGGTCATGGGTTCCTCGCCGCTCCACAGCCTCGGCCGGATCATCCCCGACCGCACGATCCACGTCCGCGGCTACTCCGCTTCGCACGGCCCGGAGCTGAGAATCGCGGCACTCGGCGGATCGTCCGAACTCATCGAGACGCTCGTTCAGCGACGGCACCTCGTCCAGGGCTGGACCAGCCGCCTGCTTCAACTGCTCCTTCTCGACCTGCTCACCGATGCCCGATCGATCCGGGAGGTGGCGAACGCGCGCGAGACGTACGCCCGGCGCAGGCGCGCGCTTGTCGCGGAACTGGCCAAGCGCCAGGTCGACGTCGACGGCGTCGACGGCAGGTACGTATGGATGCCCGTCGCGAGCGAGGCCGCCGCGCTCGTGTCGCTGACCAGCCGGAGTATCGGTGTGGCGCCCGGAACACCGTTCTCGATTCGCCCGGCACCGGAACCGCGCCTTTGTGTCACCGCCGGTCTGCTGCCGGCCGAGCACGCGCCGGAGATCGCCGAAGCATTGGCCGACGCCGCGGATCTGCAGGGACGGGGAAGCCTCAATGGCCGGGCTCATCAACGGCGGTGACATTGCCAGATGTGGCCTGTCTGGAGTCGTGATCAATGCGGCATCACGACTCCAGACAGGATCTAGGACAGAATTCGACGGGTCGGCAGCGCGGCGCGGTCCACGAGGGTGCCGTCCTTCATGACTTCGGCGATACGGCGATAGTTGTGAACGTCCGCGAGCGGATCGGCGTCGAGGATGAGCAGGTCGGCGCGTTTTCCGGGTTCGAGGGTGCCGAAGTCGGCGGCGTGTCCGTACGCCTCGGCGACGTTGCGAGTGGCGGCCTGCAGCGCGTCCATCGGTGCCATCCCGCGCTCGACGACCGCCTCGAGCCACACGAAATGGGATTCGCCGAGCACGTACACAGGGGGCGCGCACGCGAGCAGGCCCGCCATCAGCGGATGGTTCACCACGTGTTGCCCCAGCGCGAATCCGTCAGTGGTGAGCAGGAGCCGCGCACCCGCCTCGATCAGTCTCCGGTTGTTCTGGTCCGTTGTCTCGTTGATGATGAACGTACGGATCCACTCGCTGCCGTTCTCCCGTACCCACGCGTGTTGGGCGTCGGTGTAAACGAGTGCCGCGACCGGCAGTGATCGGTCAACGATCGCCTGGAGCGTTTCGTCGGGCATGGCCTCATCGCTGGTGAGATTTCCGTGCTGAAGAAGGTCGGCGCCCGCCTCGATCGCGATACGAAGGCTCTCCACCGTCGTCGAGTGCGCCTGAGCGGTCATACCCGCTCGATGGGCTTCTTCGACGATGGCCCGCTGGGTCAGCTCGGAAAAGGCGATGAGATGCCGCTGCCGTCCGTGTCCGCTGGACGCGTACTTGACGAAATCGATCCCGGACCGCTCGATGTAGTCGCGTACCCTGCGGCGGACTCCGTCCGGAGTCAGCCGCAACAGATCACTTCCAATTCCGTTTTCGAATTGTGCGTTGATCCGTTTCATCGTGTCCAGCCCCAGCAGGCCGCCGGCCGTGAAGTAGTCCGCGGAGAACGGACCGTCGAGCCCGATGATGTTTCCGGCCGCCAAGATGCGGCTGCCCACGGCGTCGCCCTGGTCGATCCGATCGCGAACCGAGATCAGCGACTCGAGATGCCCGTGTGTGTCGAACAGCGTGGTGAGGCCCGATCGCAGCGTTACCTGTGCCGCCTCCTCGACGAGCGTCGCGTAGTCGCCCTCATGTTTCAGCAGGACGTCAGGCATCCACGTGGACAGATGGGCGTTCGCGTCGATCAGGCCGGGGATGACGTACCGCCCCGCCGCGTCGATGATCCTCGCGCCCTCGGGAACAACGGCGTCGGCGGCACGCGACACGGACCGCACGCGGTCATCCGCCACCAGCACAACGGCATCGTGGATCGGTGACGCGCCGGTACCGTCGATGACCGTTCCGCCGACAATCGCTGTTTGCGTCATGAGAGGCCTTCCGTGGAGATGGACGTTGGCCGTCCGTGCCGTTACTTGGGCTGGAATTCAGCGATGTGTCGTAGCGGCACGCCGTATCCCTCGACCGCCGGGATGAAGGGAGCGATCTTGTCCGAGCGGTACGCGACGATCGCGTCTTTCGAAACAATCGGGATCATGTTCGAGTTCTGCGCGATACGGTCGCAGATGTCATGGAGTATCCGCGTGCGGGCTGCTCCCGTGGCGCTCGTGCTCTGGTCGATGAGCGTGTTCGTTCGGTCATCCGAATTCATCCAGGCCTTGGTGAAGGCGGCCAGGTTCGGGTTCCACCAGGTGACGACCATTCCGGGATCGGCGTAACCGAAGAGCCAGCCCAGGCTCAGGTCGAAATCCGCCGTCTTCCCGGTGTAGCCGCGCTTGGCGACCTCTCCCACGTCGAGCTGAGAGATGCGCACCTTCAGGCCCGCGCTCTGCAGGTTCCGCTGAATCACCTGTGTGATCGGCGCGGACATCTGGACCTGTGCGGTGGTCATGATCTCCACGGTCTTGCCGGAGGCGCCTGCGGCCTGTACGAGTTGCCGGGCTCGCTGGACGTCGGGCTTGGCGAAGGGGACGGCGGCCGGGTCGCACACGCCCGCGAACACCGGGGACACGGCTGCCGTCGGACGGCCGACTCCCGCGAGGACCAGCTTTGTGATGGTGTCCCGGTCGATCGACAGCGACACCGCCTGCCGCAGTCGTTCGTCGCGGAAGATGGAGGACTTGGCGTTGACGTCGAGCCGGTAGAAGTCCGTGGTCGACTGCACGGTCGTGGCGATGTGGGCCTGGCCTTTGAGAAGCCGGATGGAGTCGGGATTCTCGAAGGTGGTCACGTCGATATTGCCGTCGCGAAGGGCGGCGGTCCGCGCGGCGTCGTCGGGCATGATCCGGACCGTCAGCTTCGTGACCTTGGGAAGGCCGGGCTGCCAGTAGTGCGGATTACGCTCGAAGACCCATGAGGTCCCTTGGGCGTGTGACACGACCCTGAACGGGCCTGTACCCAGCAGTTGTTTCTTTGGATCGAACGTGCCCGCTCGCAACTCTTTCATCGGCAGTATGGCGGCACGACTGGCCGCGAGCGCTGCCAGGAATGAGCTCTTCGGGTGAGCCAAGGTGAATTTGACCTGTGTGTCACCACTCGATGTGACGTTGCGTATTCCGAGCTGACTCGCCCAGAGCGATCCGATCTTGGGATCCATCACACGGTCGAAGGTGCCGGTGACATCGGCGGCCGTCATCGGCCGGCCGTTCGCGAATTTCACCCCTTTGCGTAGGGTGAACTCATAGGTCGTCGGCGAGGTCTGCCGCCACGACTCCGCCAGTCTCGGAACGATCTTGAGGTTGCCGTCCAGATCGACGAGCCGCTCATACGTGAGGTTGAGCAGCTCCGATGCCGCGCCGGAGCCGGCGAGGGTCGGGTCCAGCAAGTCCGCCTCGGCCGGTTTGCCCCATACGAGCTGCTTCCCGCCCTGCCCGGAACCGGAAGTGCCACTGGGCGACGTGGTGCACGCCACGCACCCGGCGGCGATCGCCACCGACATGGCGCCACACAGCACGCTCCGACTCCGATCGCGAGTGACCCGCGAGAGCGTCGTCAGTCTCCACAGCATGTCTTTCTCCTGTCATCGACCTCGCGATTCGGGCGCCGCCCCCGGCGTCTGACGTTGCGGGCGAGATTAAGTCATGGCAACGTCTAGCACAAGAGCAATTTTGCTCTATATCAAATCCGTGACCGGGTCTTGTCGCACGTCAGCGGATGGGTCGGCTGGCAGTGGTGTGCGACGAGTCCGCGGGCGTTGCCCGTCAGGCGGGGCGAGTGTCGGACGGCAGGGCCTCGCGCGGGCGGTTTTCGAAACGGTGCTAGTGGCCGGCTCTTTGAGAGACCGCCTTGAGGGCGCCCGCCGTCGGCATCGTCGGCGACGTGTCCGCTACGAAAAGGATTCCGTCATAGGCGTCTTTCGGGACATCCTTGGTGTAAAGTCCGATGTCGCCGCTGAAAAGCCAGCTTACGGAATGCATCACATGCTTTTCCATGAGCCACCCGCCGACATGCGAACCGTGTGGCGCTGTACGCAGGTCGACGATGAAAATAGCCTCGTCGACTTTTGAGAGCTGCCGTGACAGTGACCCGTTCGGCGGTGGTGGGATCGTGCCTATCTTGAGATCGCCGAGCGTCCGGTCCGGCAGGAGGGCCCTTGCGAGATATTCGCCACCGCCAAGCTCCATGCAGAAGGCGTAGTAGTGATTCCCTAGACGGCTACGGAGAAGGTGTCCCATGTTCGCTGCGGTGCCGTGAGCCTTCTGAAGGCCGATTCCGAGATGATACGCGTGGGCCCATATGACGATCTTCTTCGCTTCGGCATGCTTGAGGACCTGAAATAGATTGCGCGCCATGGAGGCGGATCTGGCAAGATTGCTGAAGGCCGATGCATCGGCCTCGCCGATGTTGGCCGCAAGCCATTGCCTGACGACTTCCACGTGATACGTGGCATCCTGATAGGCGTCTGCGGATGTAGCGTCAACGAATCCTGCCCTGTTGGACAAGAAGAAGTCTGACAGGTCGCAGATGCGTCGATACAGTTCGCGATCGATGTGCCGGTGCGCGACCAGCAATCCCTTGCTCTCTCCGAGTGCCACGGCCTGGAACAGCTCTTCTGTGGAGGGCGCTATTTCGGGCGCGACATCACGAAGATAGGCCAAGGCCTTTTCTCGTCCCGCCCGGGTGTTCCAGATGTCCAGCCCGTAGAGCCGAACCTTGTCGGCATCGGCGATGGAATCATTGTGTTCGCGCAGCCAGTCCAGTACTGCCGCGAACTCCTCGACGTCCCACATGATGGAACCAAGTCCGGTGAGAACGGACGATCGATCCCCTTTTCCGTTCACGACATAGTCGTTGACGATTTGCGCGGCGGAGTGACTCGCCTCGATCGCGAGGGCATTGAAGCCCATCTCGGCTACGAGATACTGCAGGAGCTCGAGCTTGAGTTGAAAGAATTCCCTGGTGCCGTGGGTGACTTCTCCCATGCCGACGACCTTCACTCCGCGCAACAGCCGCCCGAGTGCCGCCAAGCCCTTGGCCGTGCCGTACTCGATGGGGATCGCCTGACGCTGCAGCCAGGCACCTATTTCGCTGTTGCCGGCATCCTGTGTGGTCGCCAACGCGTCTCCCCGTTCATGGCCCGGTCGCGCCGCGTGAGACTATGGCATCAATGATGCCATCACAAGACATAACTTGTGCTATAGCAAAATTCTCGCCACGTTCTCGGACCAGCATCGTGGGCATCGCGCCGCGTCGACCGTCGCGTGTGAGCGCGTCGGCCATCGGCGAGTGCGATGCCCACCCGGATGCGAGGGGCCCGGAGATCACTCCGGGGAGCCGTCACTCGCCGTCAGGACGGAACATGTCCAGGCGCGGGGCGTGGCGGTCGCGGAGGGTCTGGTTCAGGACGCCGAGGCCCGGGGACGGGCTGAGGCAGCGAATGCCGATCTTGCCGACGTGGCTGTTCTGCTGGACCGCGCGTACCGCCGTCGCGGCGTCGTCCAGCGAGTAGGTCGCCGAGAGGGTCGGGTGGATGCTGCCCGCTCGTATGAGTTCGTTGGCGCGCCACGCCTCCTGGTAGTTGGCGAAGTGCGAGCCGACGATGCGCTTGAGGCTCATCCAGAGGTAGCGGTTGTCGAAGTAGTGGTCGTAGCCGGAGGTGGAGGCGCAGGTCACCACCGTGCCGCCGCGGCGTGCGACGTAGACGCTCGCCGCGAACGTCTCACGTCCGGGGTGCTCGAAGACGATGTCCGGGTCCTCACCGTTCGTGAGGCTGCGGATGGCGGCTCCCAGGCGGCGCCACTCCTTGCGGTCGGGCGTGTGCTTGTCGCGCCAGAACTTGAAGTCCTCTTGCTGCCGGTCGATGATCAGCTCGGCGCCGAGCGCGCGGCAGATGTCGGCCTTCTCGGGGGAGGAGACGACACAGACGGGGATCGCGCCTCCGTTGAGGGCCAGCTGCACGGCGTACGAGCCGAGCCCGCCGCAGGCGCCCCAGATCAGCACGATGTCGCCCTGCTTCATGTCGGCGCCGTTGCGGGACACGAGCTGCCGGTAGGCCGTCGAGTGGACGAGACCGGGGGAGGCGGCCTCCTCCCAGGTCAGGTGCTCCGGCTTGGGCATCAGCTGGTTGGACTTGACCAGGGCGATCTCGGCGAGCCCGCCGAAGTTGGTCTCGAAGCCCCAGATGCGCTGCTCGGGGTCGAGCATGGCGTCGTCGTGCCCGGCGGGGTCCTCCAGCTCGACGGAGAGGCAGTGCCCGACGACCCGGTCGCCCGGCTTCCAGCGGCGTACGCCCGGACCGGTGCGGAGGACCACGCCAGACATGTCCGACCCGAGCACGTGGTAGGGGAGGTCGTGCTTGAACGCGTCCGGCGACCTGCGGCTATAGCGCTTCAGGAACTCGAATGTCGGCACCGGCGAGAAGATCGACGACCACACGGTGTTGTAGTTGATCGAGCTGGCCATCACCGCGACGAGCGCCTCACCCGGCCCGACCTCCGGAACGGCGACGTCGTCGAGGTGCAGTGACTTGCGGGGGTCCCGTTCATGGTCCGGCATCCCCTCGAACATGGCCGCCTCGTCGCTGTGGACGGTCAGTGCGCGATAGGACTCTGGAATGGGCACGGCCGCCCAGTCCCGTGATGAAATGTCGTCTGCGAGTACGGCCTGCAGAATCTCCTGCATTCTTCCTCCACGGTCAGCAAGACGGCATCCATTCACACGGTGACTCGATTGTTGCTCGCGGGGTGCAGGGAAACACCTAAGTTGGAGGGTCGCTTAGGGGTTGTCAGACCTCAATATCCTCGCTATGCCTTGGCGTCCTTTCGCGGATGGACGGAAATCTCGACGTCGAGAAATGTCATGGCCCGTACGGGCCGGCCGGTAAGGTTGGATGGACCGCAGAGCCTGCAAACGGCCGCTCTTCGAGTTGGGAACCGACACCGCGATGTCCGCGAGACCTGAGCGCGCGCCGGGCCGCCGCGATCTGGTCGCCGCCTGCGGCGACTGCTTCGGGCTGTGCTGCGTCGCACTGCCCTTCTCGGCCTCGGCGGACTTCGCGTTCGACAAGGACGCCGGTACACCCTGCGTCAACCTGTTGGCCGACCACCGGTGCGGAATCCACACGAGCCTCCGGAGCTCGGGTTTTCCCGGCTGCACCACGTTCGACTGCTTCGGTGCCGGGCAGAAGGTCTCCCAGGTCACCTTCGAGGGTCGGGACTGGCGCGGGTCGCCGCGCACCGCCGAGCGGATGTTCGCCGTCTTCCCGATCATGCGGCAGCTGCACGAGCTGCTCTGGTACCTGACCGAGGCCCTCACACTGGCGCCGGCGCACGCGATCCACGGCGATCTTCGGCGCCTGCTCGACGAGACCGAGCGCCTCGCCGACGCCGGTCCCGACGCGTTGGCCGAGGTCGACGTGCCGGCCCATCGGGCGAGGGTCGGTGAGCTGCTGCTCCGCGCGAGCGAGCTCGTACGTGCCGGGTTCCGCGCGAAGGACCGCCGGGGAGCCGATCTGATGGGCGCGGACCTGCGCGGCGCCGACCTCAGGGGCGTGAGCTTGCGGGGCGCACTCCTCATAGCGGCCGACCTGCGCGGCTCCGACCTGAGGTACGCCGACCTCCTCGGCGCCGACCTCAGAAACGCCGGCCTGGGCGGCGCCGACCTCTCGGAGAGCGTCTTCCTTACGCAACCGCAGGTCAACGCGGCCAAGGGCGATGCGGAGACGAAGCTGCCCGCCGTGCTCGCCCGCCCACCGCACTGGTCGTGACCGGTCGCTTACCGAATTCCGGTCAGGCGAATACTGGTCGGTAATTTATGCGGGGCCAAGATGATCAAATGCAGACCGAAAGTGGAGCGCGTGTTAAAGGCAGGTAAACGCGGTGAATGGTGCGCCATGTCGGTCCTGGGTCGACATGATTAGTGTGGTTCCTGTGGCCGTTGATGCATTCTGTGGCCACTCGGTTACAGCGATGGAGTTCGCCTGTGTCTTCCTGCCGATCCCGGTCTCCCCGGGTTCTCGTCGTTCGTAACGCGGAGCGGAGCGGGCTCGGGAGATTCCGTCCGTGGTGGGAGGAGATGGGGCTGCGGATCGAGGAGGTCACCGGGGACGCGGTGCCCGCCGCGCCGGACGGCTTCGACGCGGTCGTCCTGCTCGGGGGCGGTTTCCTGCCCGACGCCGATCAGCACGCCCCGTGGCTGCCGGCGGAGCGCGCGCTCGCCCGGCGTGCGGTCGCCGAAGGCGTACCGCTGCTGGGGATCTGCCTCGGCGCCCAGGTGCTGGCCGCGACGGCCGGAGGCACGGTGCTCGGCGATCACGGCCGGCCGGAGCGCGGGTCGTGTCTCGTCTCGCTGTGCGGCGAGACCGACGCGCTGTTCGCCGGACTGCCGCAGGAGGTCCCCGTCATCCAGAACCATCGCGACCAGATCACCGTGATCCCGCCCGGTGCCGTCCTGCTCGCCGAGAGCGAGGCATGCCCGGTGCAGGCCTTCCGGGTGGGGGAGCGGGCCTGGGGCGTCCAGTTCCATCCGGAGGCCGGAGCGGACCGGCTCGATGGCTGGGACGAGGCCGCACTGGCCGACGCGGGGCTGGACCTGCGGGAGCTGCGCGCCGAGGCCGAGAAGGTCGAGCCGGAGGCGGAACGGAACGCGAGGCGCCTCGCGGCCAACTTCGCCGAACTCGTGCGCGCCCGTGCCGGTGATCTCCAACCCGGCCCGGCACGGGCCTGACGGAGCCCGGCCGAAGGCTTTCTTGAAATCCATTTCACAAGACCATAGGGTTTTTGCTCACCCGGCTGCCAAAAGGGACCACCGACGGCCGGGATCGGGAGGGGCCGGGCGGTCATGGCGAGGACGATCCAGGACGTGGCGCGCGCGGCCGGAGTCTCCCCGGCCACCGTCTCGCGTGTGCTCAACGGCGGGCGGGTGAGCGCCGAGCGGGCCGAGCGCGTCCGCAGGGCCGCCGACGAGCTCGGCTTCGCGCCCAACCGGATCGCGCGCTCCCTGCGCACCCGGCGTGGCAGCATCATCGGGCTGCTCATCCCCGACATCGAGAACCCCTTCTTCACCGCCATGGCACGCGGCGTCGAGGACGCCGCGCAGCAGACCGGCCTGTCGGTCGTGCTGTGCAACACCGACGAGAACATCGACAAGGAGCGCCGCTACCTGGAGGTCGCGATCGCCGAGCGGATGGCCGGCGTGATCGTGGCCGCCGCGTCGCGTGTGCGCACCGACCTGTCCGTACTGGAGTCGCGGGGCATGCCGGTGGTCGCCGTCGACCGCCGCCCGCGCGGCAGCGACGTCGACGTCGTGCTGGTCGACAACGAGCACGGCGGCGAGGAGGCAACGGCCCACCTGCTGGACCGCGGCTACCGGCGCATCGCCTGCATCACCGGACCGCAGGGCGCCTCCACGTCGGAGGAACGGCTCGCCGGATACCGCGCCGCCGTCCAGGACTTCCGGCGCGAACACCCCGGACAGGTGGACGAAGCGGACGGCTACACGCGCTTCGCCGACTTCAAGGCCGAGGGCGGACACAAGGCGATGACGGACCTGCTGACCCTGCCGAGCAGGCCGGACGCCGTCTTCGTGACCAACAACCTGATGGCGGTGGGCGCCCTGCGCGCACTGGCCGAGGCGGGGCTGTCCGTCCCGGACTTCGGGGTGCTGTCGTTCGGCGAGATTCCCTGGGCGTCGCCGCTGAGCCCGGAACTCACGACGGTCCGGCTGCCCTCCTACGACCTCGGCTGGACGGCCGCGTCGCTGCTGCAGGACCGGATCCAGGGCCGGTCGCGGCCGACGCGGACGGTGACCCTGCGCACCGAGTTGCAGGTACGGGAGAGCTCGTCCGGGCCCTCCGCCTGAAAAGGCGCAAGACGGTGTATTGACGAGTCCTCGACCCGGTCGTACGTTGCGTGAAATCGATTTCGTGATCGCGGTGGCGTCCTCGGCGGCCCGTACGGGCGGCACGGTCCCGCCAAGGAGACCCATGTCCACGAGAAGGTTCCTCGCCACCGTCGTCGCGGTCGTGCTGACCCTGTCGGGTGCGGCCCCGGCGTACGCGGCGCATCCCAAAGCCGTGCGTCCGAACGCCACCGGCACGCTGCTGCGCAACGGGACGGGCATGTACCCGCGCGTCGTACGGCTGGCCCACTCCGGCTCCGCCAACGGCCAGGTCATCGCCTCCGTGGTCGACTTCGACGGCGCGGGCGGCGTCGGAGTGATCTACCGCAGCGCCGACGGCGGCGCGACCTTCACCGAGATCGGGCACGTCCACGACCCCGCGACCGCGTCCGGGTTCTGCTGCTCCACGCTGTTCGAGCTGCCCCGGCAGATCGGCGCGATGCCCGCCGGCACCCTGCTGTGGGGGGCGTCCGTCGGGCAGAACGGCGCGAACCGCCGGATGGCGATCGACGTGTGGAGCAGCGCGGACCACGGCGTCACCTGGACCGCGCTGCCGCCCTGCCAGACGGCGCCCAACCCCGGAGGGCTCTGGGAGCCGGCCTTCTCGGTCGACACCGAAGGCGACCTGGTCTGCCACTACTCCGACGAGACCGACCCGGGGGCGCACAGCCAGTCACTGGAGGAGCGCTTCTCCTCCGACGGGCGTACCTGGGGTCCGGTCTTCCCCACCGTCGCACCCGCCAACGCGGCGCTGCGCCCCGGCATGGCGACGGTGGCCCAGCGGGCCGACGGCAGCTTCTACATGACGTACGAGGTATGCGGCACCGGTGGCCAGTACGACTGCGCCGCGCACTACCGGACCTCCGCCGACGGCGCTGACTGGGGCCCGCCGTCCGACATCGGCCCGATGATCACCACCGAGACCGGGCAGTACTTCACCCACGCGCCGACCGTCGCCTGGCTGGACAACGGCACGGGAGCGGGGCGGCTGGTGTTGGTCGGCCAGCAGTTCCGTGAGGCGAACGGAGCCATCGCCACCACGAGCGGCCGGACGGTACTGGTCAACACCGAGAACGGCGGCGGCAACTGGTTCCCGATCAACGCGCCCGTCGCCGTGCCCTCGCCGCCGAACGATCCCTGCCCCAACTACAGTTCGCCACTGCTGCCATCCGTCGACGGCACCAGGCTGCTGGAGATCGCCACGGACTACGACGGCTCGGTGTGCAAGCCCTACTACGCCACCGGCTCGTCACAGGGCACCGGCGACTCGACCGGGGCGGGGCTCACCTCGGGCGGCACCTACCGGGCGATCAACGTCCTCAGCGGCATCTGCCTCGACGTCGCCGGCGACTCTCGGTCCTCCGGCGGCAACATCGAGCAGTGGACGTGCAACGGGCTCGGCCCGCAGAACTTCCTGTTCACCAAGACCGCGTCCGGCGACTTCACGCTGACCGGGCGGAACTCCGGGCTCTGCGTCTCGGTCGCCGGCGGCTCCACGGCACCCGGCGCCAACGTCGACCAGGAGACCTGCGCGGGTACGGCCGGGCAGCGGTGGCAGGCGCTCAACCAGGGCGACGGCTACTGGACGTTCCGGAACACGGGCAGCGGACTGTGCCTGGACGTGGCGGGCGGCTCCTCGGCGCCGGGTGCCAACGTCCAGCAGTGGACCTGCAACAAGCTCTCGCCGCAGATCTGGAAACTGGAACCACGCTGATCGCAGGAACCGGGCGCGGGCGCCTCACGTCCTACGGGTATCCGGTTGATCTTGGCCGCGCGGCGGCTCAGAGGATCCACCGGACATTCCCCCCCTTGGACGTCCCGTTGATCGTGTGGAGGCAGCATGAGTTCGGCTGGTGAGGACCGTGGCAACACCTATCTCGACCAGGTGGTCGCGCAGCAGGCGGTGCTCGAGGGCGACCTCAGGTCGCGGCGCCCCGGCGCCCAGCCTTCGGCGGCTCCGGCGCCGGCCGCGCCGGCGAGCCCGTTGAGGAAGCGGGAACGCGCCATCGGCGGTGCGGCCCCGGCCGCGCCGTCGCCCGGACCGGTCGACGTGCGGATCAGCGGAATGTGGCGGTGGAAGACCGTGATCGTGCCGCCGAACGCCTTCGTGGTCCACACACGGCGGGGCAGGCCGGCGCCGCTGCACATCGGCCTCGGCATGTCGTTCCGCTACAATCCGGCGAGCGACTCGTTCCTGGTGATCCCCGGCGCGACCCAGACGATCCTGATCAACGCGTACTGCATCTGCCAGGAACTGCAGGGCGTGCTCGTCCAGGGGTACGTGCAGTGGATCATCCAGGACTTCGACACCGCGTACCGCAAGCTGGACTTCAGCGACACCGAGGATCCGATGCGGCTGGTCAACCTGCAGCTCAAGGAGCAGGCCGAGGCCGCGATCAAGGACAAGGTGTCCACGATGGCCGTCCGTGACGTGCTCAGCGACAAGCAGCCGATCATCGAGGAGCTCACGGCCAGGCTGCGGGCGGTCGCCGAGGGGGAGGACGAGGGCGACGGGCTCGGGCTGCGCATCGTCACGGTGCAGATCAAGGAGGCCGTGGTCAGCTCGTCGCGCCTCTGGGAGAACCTCCAAAAGCCCTACCGGTCCGAGCAGGCACGCATCGCACGGCTGGCGGAGCTGCAGGCCGAAGAGGTGATCAGCGAACGCGAGATGGCCGCCGCCCGGCTGAAGGAGACCCGCCGCATCGAGCACGAACGCGAGCTCGCCGAACTCCGCGCCCGCAACGAGGGAAGCCGCTTCGACGCCGAGACGACCGAGCGCGTACGGCGCGCCCGGCGTGAGCACGACAACGCGCGCGACGTCGCCGACCTGGAGAACGAGACCGCCCTGCACGCGCTCCGCCTGGAACGCGAACGCAACGCCGAGGAGGCGGAGGCCGGCCGGCTGCGGATCGGCACCGAACAAGAACTGGCGGCCCTCACGGCCAACGGCGAACTGGACCTGGCCGCCGCACGAGGACGCTCCGCGCACGATCTCCACCTGCTCGAACTCGAACGGGAGAAGATCCGCGCGACGATGGCGAACGAGCAGACCCCGGCGAGCATCCAGGCGCGGTTGGTCGGCTCGCTGCCCGAGATCGTCGAACGGCTGCCCAAGCCCGACGAACTGCGGTCCGTCACCATCGGAGGCAACGACCCCACCACGCTGGCGGGCCTGGTCACCGAGCTGTCCGCCGTCATCGCCGCCTTGCGAACCGGCGTCGAGCCCCCTCAGTAGCTTCGGGCCCGGGCCCTGTATCCGCGAAAACACCTCGAATACAGGGCCCGGTCACAGCATGCTGGGGCCGTGCTGAAGATGACGTTGGAGCGGAAGGTCGGGTTGGGGGCCGGGCTGGCGTTGATCGTCGGCGGGGTGCTGCTCGGCAGCGGGCCGTACGAGGATCGGCAGCGGTTCGAGCGTGCCGGGATCTGCCCGGCCTCGGCGGCCGATCGCAGTGGCTGTATCACCAGGTCGCACGCTGTCGTCGAGTCGCGGTCCAGTGTCACACGCGAGGACCCCGACCCTCCCGACCCGAACTGGCCGCCTCCGCAGCAGCCGCCACCGCCTCCGTACCAGCCGCCGATCTACCTCGTGCGCCCGGTGGTCAAGCAGGTCCGCCACCACGTCCTCGCCTCCACGAGCACCAGCTACGCCGTCGTCCTGCGAACCGACGACGGCCACCGGCACACGCTCGAGGTCGACGGGCGTCTCTACCAGGTGGCGACGAAGGGTGCCTCGGTGACCGTCGACAGCTGGCATGGGCGGATCAGGCGGATCGCGATCGCCGGGCGTACCCACGACCAGTGGCCGTACTGGCATTTCGTGATCGCATGGATGATGGCCTGGGCCGGCATCATCCTCATCCTCGGCTGGGCGCTGGCGACCGACCGCCGCGTCGGCGGCATCGCGTTCGGTGCCTGGTGGGGTGGTTTCATCGCCTACCTGGTGACCTCGGCCTGGGAGCCGGCCTGGTACGTCGTCCCGCTGGCCGTCGCCGGGGCGCTCCTGCTGGTGAGGGGCTTCTTCGCCGGCAAGGACCGCCGCAGGTACGGCCGGTGAAGGCGGCCGTACCTGCGATGACCGCACGTCGCACCGTCGTCACGGGAGCAGAATGGAAGCCGGACCAGGAGGTGCTCCCATGACCACGCCCCTGCCGGTACGGCTCGATCCGCGCAGCCGTGACCTGCACGGCCAGAACTCCCGGCTCCGCGAACAGGGGCCGGTCGTGCTGGTGGAGCTGCCCGGCGGCGTCACGGCGTGGGCGGTGACGGGGTACGCGGCGCTCCGCAGCCTGCTCGGCGACCCTCGTATCGCGGCGAACGCCCGTCACTGGCGCGCGCTGGCCGACGGCGAGGTTCCGGAGGGCTGGCCGCTCATCACCTTCGTGACCAACCCGTCGATGGTCACCGCGGACGGCGACGACCACCGGCGGCTCCGGCGGCTGGTCGCGCAGGCGTTCACGCCGCGGCGGATCGAGATGCTGCGGCCCGGCATCGAACGGACCGTCGGCGAGCTCCTCGACGACCTCGGCGCCGCCCTGGCGGAGGGCACGGCCGACCTGCGGCGCACCTTCGCGCACCCGCTCCCGCTGACGGTCATCTGCGACCTGCTCGGCTTCCCGGTGGAGCGGCGCGCGGAGCTGCGGCGGCTGGCGGCGGTCACCGCGAGCACCGTGACGACGCCGGACGACGAGATCGCCAACGCGCGGTCGCTGCTCGGGCTGCTGTCCTCGTTCGTCGCCGCGCGCCGCGAGGACCGGCGCGACGACCTCACGACCGCCCTCATCGACGCCGTCACCGAGGACGGCGAGGTGCTCAGCGAGACCGAGCTGGTCGGCACGCTGGCCACGCTGCTGGTCGCCGGCCACGGCACCGTGACCGCACTGCTGATCAACGCCGTACGCGCGCTGCTCGCCGACCCGGGCCGGCTCGCGCTCGTCACCTCCGGTCGTCACACCTGGCGCGCGGTGATCGAGGAGACCCTGCGCTGGGACTCACCGCTCGGCCACTTTCCGCTGCGTTACGCCACCGAGGACATCGATGTCGAGGGCACGATCATCCGCCGCGGTGACGCGATCCTGGCGTCCTACGCCGCCGCGGGCCGCGATCCCGCCCAGTACGGCGACGACGCGGACCGCTTCGACGTCACGCGCAGGCCGTCACCGCACCTGTCCTTCGGTCACGGTGTCCACTTCTGCATCGGCGCGCCGCTGGCACGCCTGGAGGCCGAGATCGCCCTTCCGGCCCTGTTCGGCCGCTTCCCCGACCTCACGGTCGCCGCCGGCGCGCTGACCCCGACACCGTCGATCATCAGCAACAGCGTCGACTTTCTTCCCGTCACGAACGGCTGACGCCGCGCGCGGGGACGGAGCCCGTCCCCGCGCGGAGCACGTCAGGTCTTGCGCGTCACCGCGTGCATGAGTGCGGGCGCCCACTTCGCGTGGGTGATGAGGATGATGGTGGCGAGTCCCACGTAGAGGACCGGGACGACCACGTACTTCTCGACGTTCTTACCGGTGTCGATGCTCGCGATGCGGAACCGCTTGGGGTACGGCCAGAACCAGTTGACCCCCATCTCGGTCATCGAGTCGCCGATCAGGTGGACGACGTAGCCGATGCCGATCGCGTACGGGAGCACGTCGCGGTCCATCCCGGAGCGGGCGAGCTGGTACGCGATGAAGGCCGCGACGGCCGCGTGGATGAGGCCGGCGACGTCGCGGTAGTCGAGCTTGCCGTTCGGGCGGTTCTTCGGGTGCTTCCACAGCGCGCGGACGCCGAGGCCGATGCACAGCCAGATGGCGACCGCCGTGGTCCATATGTTGTACGTCGCGCCGATGGCGATCGCCGTGAAGAAGGCGGTGCCGATGAAGCTGTGCGTGCCTTTCCGGTGTCCTCCGCCGAGTTTGCCGATGGCCCAGGCGGCTCCGCGCGAGATCGGGCCGAAGGACCGCGCGGGGGTCGCGCTGTGGTGGTCCAGGTCCGGGAGCAGGCCGGCGCCGGTGGCGACCACGGTTCCCACGGCGGCGGTCACCGGGGTCAGGTGGTGGACGTTGTGCGATAGGGGGATCGCGAGTGCGACGAAGGCCACGCCGGCGGAGAGGGCGTGCGTGGGGCCCATCATCGGTGGTTCCGATATGGGTCGGTAGCGGGGTGAAGTTGTTCGATCACGAGGGCTAAGCCGATCATGAATGTCCGACAGTTTCCACTTCATCGGGATCGGTTCCCCCTTATTTTCTTAGGTTTTCGGGCTTGTGGGGCTGTCTGCCGGATGCGTCCGGATGCGGACGCCAAGGTCAAGGGAGGGTAAAGGCGTATTGACCGGTATGTGGTGACTGCCTATGGTCCGCAGCAAGCACCACGGACAGTGGTGCCACTCGCCCGGCCGGGCAACGCTCCACCCCGCAGCTGTTGACACCCCCCTGTCGCATCGCCCGGCCACCCGTTTCGAAAGGGAGCAGGATGTCACCCCACACCCTGGCTCGAAGGATGACGCGTGCCGGTCTGACCGTGCTGGCCGCGCTCACCCTGGCCGGCGGATCGTTGGCCGCCGCGACAGCGGCCGACGCCTCGCCCGTCGCACACGCGACGAGTCGCACCACCTCCGCCCACACGAAGGCCACCACCGCGCGTCCCCAGACCGTGGCACCGGTGAAGCACTCGTGCGCGGCTCCGAAACACCGCGGGCAGATGTCCTGCCTGTCACTGGTCCGCACCGACGTCACCGCGCACCGCGGCATCCAGCCGCTGGCCGCACCGTCCGGCTACGGACCCACCGACCTGAAGAGCGCCTACGCCCTGCCGTCCGGCGGGTCGGGCCAGACCGTGGCGATCATCGACGCCTTCGATGACCCGAACGCGGAGGCCGACCTGGCGACCTACCGGTCGCAGTACGGCCTGGCGGCCTGCACCGTCGCCAACGGCTGCTTCAAGAAGGTGAACGAGACGGGCGGCACCAGCCTCCCGGCAGCCGACGCCGGATGGGCCGAGGAGATCTCCCTCGACCTCGACATGGTCTCGGCGGTCTGCCCCAGCTGCAAGATCCTCCTGGTCGAGGCGAGCCAGCCGGAAATGGCCAACCTGGGCACCGCGGTGAACACCGCGATCAGCCTCGGCGCCAAGTTCGTCTCCAACAGCTACGGCGGATCCGAGGACTCCACCGACCCGAGCTCGGACTCCTCCTACTTCAACCACCCCGGCGTGGCGATCACCGTGTCTTCTGGTGACGACGGCTACGGCGTGGAGTACCCGGCGGCGTCCCAGTACGTCACGTCCGTCGGCGGCACCACGCTCTCCCACTCCTCCAGCACGCGCGGCTGGAGCGAGACCGCGTGGAGCGGCGCCGGCTCGGGCTGCTCGTCCTTTGACGCGAAGCCGTCCTGGCAGCATGACACCGGCTGCGCCAAGCGGACCGTCTCCGACGTGTCGGCGGTCGCCGACCCGAACACCGGCCTCGCGGTCTATGACTCCTACCAGGTCGGCGGCTGGCTCGTCGTCGGCGGCACCAGCGCGTCCGCGCCGATCATCGCCAGCACGTACGCCCTCGCGGGCGCGCCGGCGGCCGGCACGTACGCGGCGTCCTACCCGTACTCCCACACCGGTTCGCTGTTCGACGTCACGTCGGGCAGCAACGGCTCCTGCAGCCCGGCCTACCTGTGCACGGCCGCGGCGGGCTATGACGGCCCGACAGGGCTGGGCACCCCCAACGGCGTCGCCGCGTTCACCGGCGGCTCCACCGGCGGTAACACCGTGACCGTGACGAACCCGGGCGACCAGACGTCCACGGTCGGCACGGCGGTCAGTCTGCAGGTCCACGCGAGCGACTCGGCGTCGGGACAGACTTTGACCTACAGCGCGACGGGCCTGCCCGCCGGTCTGTCGATCAACTCCTCCAGCGGTCTCATCTCCGGAACCCCCACCGCGGCGGGTACCTCGAGCGTGACCGTCACCGCGAAGGACACCACCAACGCCACCGGATCGGCCTCCTTCTCCTGGACGGTCAACCCGGTCGGCGGCGGCTGCTCTTCGCCCGGCAACAAGGTCGTCAACGGCGGCTTCGAGAGCGGTACCACTCCGTGGACCACCACCTCGGGCGTCGTGTCGGCCAACGGCAGCGGTGAGACCTCTCACAGCGGCACCAGCTTCGCCTGGTTCAACGGATACGGCACCACCCACACCGACACGGCGACCCAGTCGGTGTCGATCCCCGCGGGATGCCGCGCCTCGCTGAGTCTGTACCTGCACATCGACACGGCGGAGACCGGCAGCACCGCGTACGACACGTTCACGGTCAAGATCGGTAGCACGACCCTCGGCACCTACAGCAACGCGAACGCCGCCTCCGGTTACACGAACAGGACCTTCGATGTGTCCTCGTTCGCGGGCCAGACGGTGACGCTCTCGTTCTCGGGCGTCGAGGACTCGTCGCTGCAGACGAGCTTCGTGCTCGACGACGTGGCGATCAACGCGTCCTGATCGGGAACTGAGGGAAGGGCCCCCGGACAACGGCGTCCGGGGGCTTTTCCCGTGATGAACGCGCCCTCGCCGGCCGGGCTACTGGGCCGACACGCGCGCGAGGACGTGCGGGAGGAGACCGCCGTGCCGCAGGTAGGACAGCTCGTTGCCGGTGTCGACGCGCAGCGAGAGCGGGATCTCCTCCACGCAGCGCCCCGACACCTTCACCCGCATGAGGACGTCGTTGACACCGGTCTTCAGGTCCTCCAGGCCCTCGAAGTCCAGCGTCTCCCCGTTTGAGATGTCCTCGACGGCCGCCGCCGAGTCCGCCGCGTACGTGAGGGGGAGCACGCCCATGCCGATGAGGTTGCCGCGGTGGATGCGCTCGAAGCTCGCCGCGACGACGGCCCGCACCCCGAGCAGTGCCTGTGCCTTGGCGGCCCAGTCGCGGCTGGACCCGGCGCCGTAGTTGCGGCCCGCGAGGACGACCAGGCCGATCCCCGCCTCCTGGTAGGTGCGGGCGGCGTCGAGGACCGGCACCGGTGCTCCGCCGGAGGCCGGCCGCGCCCAGGCCCCGGCGCAGCCCTCGCCCTCCTCCAGCAGCAGGTTGCGCACGGCGGCGTTGGTGAACGCGCCGCGGATCATGACCTCGTGGTTGCTGCGCCGGGTGGAGTACTGGTTGAGGTCGCGCGGCTTCGTGCCCGCGTCGAGCAGGTACGCGCCGGCGGTGCTGTCGGCCGGGATCGCGCCGGCCGGTGAGATGTGGTCGGTGGTGATGTCGTCGCCCAGCCGCATCAGCGCGCGGGCGTTCTCGATCCGCATCCCGATGCCCCGGCCGGGCACGCCGGTCACGTACGGCGGGCGGCGGATGTAGGTCGAGTCCGGGTTCCAGGGGAACCGCACGCCGTCCACGCCGGACAGCTCGCGCCAGTGGCGCGTGCCGGTGCGGATCGAGGCGGCGTTGCCACGGAACATCTCCTCCCGCACCGCCGTCGACGCGACCTCGGCGACCTCGTCGTCGGAGGGCCACAGGTCGCCGAGCATGACGGGACGGCCGCCCGAGTCGTGGCCGACGGGCGTGGCGGCGAAGTCGTGCAGGACCGAGCCGGCCAGGGCGTACGCGACGACGAGCGGCGGCGACGCGAGGTAGGCCAGGGGGATCCGCGGGTTGATCCGGCCCGCGAAGTTGCGGTTGCCGGACACGACCGCCGACGGGGTGAAGCCCTCGTCGGCCAGCTCCTCCATCCGCGGGTGCAGCGGCCCGGAGTTGCCGATGCAGGTCATGCAGCCGAAGCCGGCCACCGCGAACCCGGTGCGTTCCAGCGCGTCGAGCAGCCCGGCCTCCTCCAGGTACCGCGTGACGACGCGGGAGCCGGGGGACAGCGACGTCTTGACCCACGGCCGCGCGGTCAGGCCCGCCTCGGCGGCGCGCCGCGCGAGCAGCCCCGCCTGGATCATCAGCGACGGGTTCGCGGTGTTGGTGCAGCTGGTGATGGAGGCGATCGCGACCGCGCCGTCCGGCACCGGCCCTCCGAAGACCGGGTCGTCCGCACGGTCCGTGGTACGGGCCGGCGCGGCGGCGCGGAAGGACGCCGGGACCTCGGAGAGCGCGCGCCGTTCGTGCGGCTTGCGCGGGCCCGCGACGCTCATCTCGACCGTGGACAGGTCCAGCGTGAGCACCCGGTCGAACACGGGAACCGGGGCGTCCGGGGTGCGAACCAGGCCCTGCGCCCGCAGATACTCCTCGATGACCCGCCGGTGGCCCTCCTCACGGCCGGTGAGCCGCAGGTAGTCCGCGGCCTGCGCGTCGTAGGGGAAGAAGGCGCAGGTGGCACCGTACTCCGGCGCCATGTTCGCGACGGCGGCGCGCGCGGCCCAGCCGAGCCCGTCCAGCCCGTCGCCGAAGAACTCCACGAACGTGTCGACCACGCCGGCGTCGCGGAGCAGCTCGGTCACGGTCAGGGCGAGGTCGGTGGCGTTGACGCCGCCGCGCAGCCGCCCGGTCAGCTCGACCCCGACGGTGTCGGGGTACCGGATGGTCACCGGCTCGCCGAGCACCGCCGCCTGCCCCTGCAGGCCGCCGACGCCCCAGCCGAGCACACCGATGGAGTTGATCATCGGAGTGTGGCTGTCGGTCGCGACCAGGAGGTCGGGGTGCAGCGTCCCGGTGGCCTCGTCCAGCCAGACGACGCGGGCGAGGGCCTCCATGTTGATCTGGTGGATGATCCCGGTGCCCGGCGGCACGACGCGGAAGTTCCGCAGGGCGCTCTCGGCCCACTTGATGAACGCGTACCGCTCGCCGTTGCGGCGGAAGTCGACGAGCAGGTTGTTCTCCAGCGCGGCCGGCGTGCCGTACTCCTCGACGATCACCGAGTGGTCGACGGTCAGGTCGACCGGGATCGCGGGCTGTACCGCCCCGGGGTCGCCGCCCGCCTCGGCGACCGCGTCGCGCAGCGCCGCGAGGTCCGCGAGCGCGGGCAGGCACGTCGTGTCGTGCAGCATCGCGCGGTTCGGGTGGATCGGCAGCTCGCAGCCGTCCACCTCGCCGCGTGCGCGCGCCAGCGCGTCCGGCAGGGCCTCGGGCGCGGTACGGGCGACGTTCTCCAGCAGGACGCGCACGGAGTACGGCAGGGCGGACAACGTGGCGTCGGGCAGCAGTCCCCGGAGCGGCACGTAGCTATAGGCGGTGCCGTCCACGTTCAGCTCGGCGGTCGTCTCGTCGCCCATCTTTTCCCCGATCTCCGTTCCGGCGCGGACTCTCCGCGCCGGGTCCCGTCCGATAGACGTGCTCGACCACCGGCGGCGAGTCGAAGTACGGCGCGGCCAGCTCGCGCCAGCGCCCGAAGTCCGCCGACGAGCGGAAGCCGACGGTGTGGTGCTCGACCGTCTCCCACTCGACGATCAGCCGGTACCGCGACGGAAGCTCGACGCTGCGCCGCAGCTGGACGCCGTGACAGCCCGGGGCTCGCAGGAACAGCGGCTCCGCCTCGGTGACGGCCGCCTCGAACGCCGGCTCGGTCCCCGGTCGTACGTCGATCTCGGCGATCTCCCAGATCACGCCGGCCGCCCGGCCCGTTCCGCGTCGACCCGCGTGGTCACGCCGGTCTCCACGATCGTGCGGGTCGCCGCGACCGAGCCGTACGTCCACAGGATCCGCATCGGCGCGGTCTCGGAGGCGTTGCGGAACCGGTGCGGGATCCCCGCGGCCACGTATGTGGTGTCCCACGTGGTCACCCGGTGCTCGGTGCCGTCGATCTCCACGATCGCGTCGCCCTCCAGGATCACCACGCTCTCCGGGCAGTTGTGCGTGTGCAGCGGGATGCCCGCGCCCGGCTTGAAGATCGTCATCCCGTTGAGGAAGACCTCCGCACCGACCGCGCGGGTGACCAGCGGGATCGTGCGCGCGCCGCCGCCGCGGTCCACCGCGGGCAGGCTCTCGGGGCGCAGCACCGCGGGCGGGAACCGCATCGAATCCGTCATTCGATCCTCCATTGCGTTCGGTCGTGGCACGGCCCCTCAGCGGGCGGGGCCGATCCACAGGGTCTTGGTGTTGACGAACTCTCGTATGCCGTGCGCGCCGAGTTCGCGCCCGTACCCAGACCGCTTGATCCCGCCGAACGGCAGCCTCGGGTCGGAGGCGACCATGCCGTTGACGAAAACGGCACCGGCCTCGATGACGCGGGCCAGCTCGCGTGCCCGGTCGAGGTCGCCGGTCCACAGGGCGGCGCCCAGGCCGAACTCGGTGTCGTTGGCGAGCCGGATCGCCTCGGCGGCGTCGGCCGCGCGCACGACGGCGGCGACCGGGCCGAACGTCTCCTCGCGGAAGGCGGTCATCGCCGGCGTCACGTGGTCGAGCACGGTGGGCTCGTAGAAGAACCCGGGCCGGTCGGCCGCGCGCCCGCCGGTGAGGAGAGTGGCGCCCTGGGCGAGGGTGGCGACGACCTGGGCGTGCAGGCTCTCGCGCAGGTCGGCGCGGGCCAGCGGGCCGATGTCGGTGCCGCGGTCGGCCGGGTCGCCGACCGTCAGGGCGCGGACCCGCCCGGCGAACGCCGTGACGAACGCGTCGGCCACGCTCTCCTCGACGATGAAGCGCTTGGCGTTGACGCAGCTCTGCCCGGTGTTGACGAACCGCGCCTTCACCGCGACGGCCGCGGCCTCCTCGACGTCGGCGTCGGCCAGCACGATGTACGGGTCGGAGCCGCCGAGTTCGAGGACCTGCTTCTTCAGCGCGGCCCCGGCCTGGGCGGCGACGATCGCGCCGACCTCGGTGGAGCCGGTCAGGGTGACCGCGGCGACGCGGTCGTCGGCGATGATCTCGGCGACCGTCGCGACGTCGATCAGCAGCGCGCGGACCAGTCCCTCGGGCGCGCCGGCCTTCCGCACGATCTCCTCGACCGCGAGGGCGCAGGATGGGACGTTGCCGGCGTGCTTGAGGAGCGTGCCGTTCCCGGCGGCCAGGGCCGGCGCGGCGAACCGGAAGAACTGCCAGAACGGGAAGTTCCACGGCATCACCGCGAACACCACGCCGAGCGGGTCGTAGACGACCGAGCTCTCCGTGGCGTTCGACACGACGGGCTCGCCGGCCACGTACTCCGCGGCGTGCTCGGCGTAGTGGTCGCAGGTGACCGCGCACTTCTCGATCTCGGCCTCGGCCTCGGCGATGGGCTTGCCCATCTCCGAGGTGATCAGCCGGGCGTACTCGTCGCGGCCGGCCCGCAGGACGCCGGCGATGCCGCGCAGCAGTACGACGCGTTCGCCGATCGGACGTTCGCGCCAGCCCGCCTGCGCGCGCACGGCGGCGGTGAGCGCGGCGTCGACCTCTTCGGCGGACATCGGGGAGAACCGGGCGAGCTCGGCGCCGGTGCTCGGGCTCACCGAGACGATCATTTCGGCTCCCTGATGGCGGTGACGACGGCGTCCGCGAAGGCCTTCGTGCCGAGCGAGCCGCCGATGTCGCGGGTGCGCGTCGCCGGGTCGGCCAGCACCGCGTCCACGGAGCGTTCGATCAGTGAGGCGGCCTCGGCGAGGGCGCCATCGCCGTCCCGCCGCGCGCGCCAGTCCAGCATCATCGCGGCCGACAGGATCAGCGACGTGGGGTTGGCCAGGCCCTGACCGGCGATGTCGGGCGCCGAGCCGTGCTGGGCCTGCGCCACGCACACGTCGTCGCCGACGTTGACCGACCCGCCGAGGCCGAGACTCCCGGACAGCTCGGACGCCTCGTCGGACAGGATGTCGCCGAACATGTTGGTGGTCACGAGCACGTCGAAGGACTCCGGACGGCGGATCAGCAGCGCCGCGGCGGCGTCGACGATCAGCTCCTCGACCTCGACGTCGGGGTAGCCTTCCGCCACGCGGCGCACCTCGCGCAGGAACAGCCCGTCCGAGAGCTTCAGCACGTTGGCCTTGTGCACGGCGGTGACCTTGCGCCGCCGCCCGTGCGCCAGCTCGAACGCGGCGCGCGCCACACGTGCGCTCCCTCGTGCGCTGACCTTGCGCACCGCGAGGGCCAGGTCGGGGTCCGGCATGAACTCCCCGGAACCGGCGTGCATGTTGCGGTCGGCGTAGAAGCCCTCGGTGTTCTCGCGGACGATGACCAGGTCCATCGGCGAGCGCAGCACCGTCAGGTCCGGCCGCGACCGGCAGGGCCGCACGTTCGCGAACAGCTCGAAGACCGTGCGCAGCTCGGCCGACACGTTGATGCCGCCTTCGGCGCGCGGGGGGTACTCATAGTGCGAGACCGGGCCCAGCAGGACGCCGTCCGCACGGGGGATCGCGTCCATGACGTCGGCGGGCAGTGTGCTGCCCCGCTCGGCGAGGCTCTTCAGGCCGATGTCGCGCGTGTCGGTGTCCAGCCCGAGCCCCAGAGCCTTGTCGGCGGCGGCCAGGACGTCGAGCGTCGCGGCGGTGATCTCCTCTCCGATGCCGTCGCCGGACAGTACGAGGATCCTCACGAGATGACCTCCGAGTGTGCGGGGAGACCCGGCCTCGTGACGAGCGGGTCTCCGATGTCGAGGTGGAGCGCGACGATGCGGCCGTCGGGCATGAAGATCACTTCCCGGCGGCCGGGGTCCGTACGAACGGGTCAGCTCCCATCGAGTCCGCCCGGGCCGTCGTAGAGGTCCCAGGGCAGGAGCCGGTACTCGCCCTCGCACGGGTTGCCGCTGAGGATGCGGTACTCGCCCGCGGTCAGGTCGACGAGGCTGCTCATGGTCGTCTTGTTCTGGCGCACCTCGTCATCGCGCGGGTCGATGTGGGCGCAGACGCCGAGCGGGTGGCCGAAGTGGTCGCTCATCGTGTCGGTGATGATCTTGCGGACGGAGGCCGGGTCGGAGGCCTCACGGACCCGAGCCATCCCGGCCTCGATGATCGGCACCCGGTAGAGGGAGTCGACAGAGGACGGCCGGTAGGTGTCGCGCAGCGCGTCCGGGATGCCGTACTGGTAGTGGTTGCCGTGCACGAGGATGCCGCCGTCCGGGTAGCCCCACCGATGGCTGACCGGTGTGGTCTCCAGATCGACGGCGAACCCGTCGCGGTGGGTGAGCACGAGGTTCGTGGCGATGTGCTGGCGTACGGAGAACGGCACCTGCAGCGCGTCGCTCATGGTGGGGCTGTCGAGGATCAGCCGCCGGAGCAGCGGCTGGGGGAGGCCCGGCGGGGTTCCGAAGCGGCCGTCGAGGCCGTTGGCGTTGAGCGCGATGCCCGCGGAGTTGATGCCGTGCCGGCCGACCTGGCCGGCCTCGACCTGCATGACGACCGTGGGCTTGGGCGGCTGCACCACGCGGACGACGACGGTGGTCTCCTCGGTGCCGAGGCGCCAGTCCCAGTTCTGGCCGCAGTAGGTGTGCCCGTCGCCGGTGGCCTCGGGCAGCAGGGCGAACGACGAGCAGCCCTCGACCTCGTCCTTCTCGGCCATGTGCGTGAACGCGCTGTCCGCGCTGCGCACGATCTCGCCGCGGGCGTTGAGGGCGAGGATGTCGTCGGCGGTGACGCCGGCGCCCTCGGCGATGCCGTCCATCTCCTCCAGCAGGTCCGGGGCGGCGTCGGCGACGATGCCGCGCCACGACCCTGCCTTGGCGAGCACTTTCGGCCAGGCCAGCCCGGACGCTGCGGCGAAGGCCTCGCGGTAGTAGGCGAGTGAGCGCGCGATCTCGTCGCGCGCGGCCTCGCCGTACATGCGCCCGCGCTCCGCCGGGGTTCCGCTGATCTCGATGAGCGGTATCGACCTGTTGGCCATGACGAGTGTCTCCTCGTGGAAGCGGGCGGCAGGGCCCGATTTCGCTCCTGGTCGGCGACACCGTCGCCTCCGGCCCTGGTCAGGCCGAGACGAACGCGTGTAGCATTCACTACCGAAGTAGTGACTGCTACCATGTAGCCCACGCTACAGAAAGTCAATAGGCCGATCATGGGGATCATGGGATCCATCACGGATGAGTCAGCGGGCTCCGGCGAGCCGTTGCGCGAGCGCATCGCCGCACGGCTGGAAGGCATGACCCCCGCCGAGCGCCGGGTCGCGGAGTACCTGCGCGACCACGCCGAAGAAGTGATCTTCGCGACCGCCGAGCAGATCGGCGCCGCCTCCGAGACCAGCGACGCGACAGTGGTGCGCACCGCCAAGACCCTCGGTTACTCCGGCCTCCTGGAGCTGAAGTACAGCCTCGGGAAACAGGTGCTCAGCGCCACGAAGCCCTCCGTACGGCTGCGGAACCGCATCGTGAAGGCGGGGCCCGAGACCTCGTCGATGCTCGCCCATGTGTTCGGCGAGGCCGCCGAGCGGCTCGCCGAGACGCGCCGGCTCGTCGAGGAGCCGGCGTTCGCGCGTACCGTCGACGCCCTCGACGCCGCGCGCGACGTCCTCGCCATCGGGTTCGGCCCGTCGGAGATCGTCGCCCGCTACATGGCGCTACGGATGGGACGCCTCGGGCGCCGCGCGCGGTGGACCGGCACGAGCGGGTTCCGCATCGCCGACGACCTCGTCGGGATCTCCGCGGAAGACGTGATCGTGCTGTACGTCCCCGGCCGCCACCTCTGCGAGGTCGACGTCGTGCTCGACCACGCCGAGACGGTCGGCGCGCGCACCGTGCTCTTCTCCGACCTGCTGGGACGCCATTTCGCCGGCCGCGTGGAGATCGTCCTGCCGGCCGTGCACTCGCCGAGCGGCTTCACCGGGGAGGGGCTCAGCTCGCTGGTGCTCACCGACGCGCTGATGCTCGGCCTGGCGGCCAAGGACAAGGAGCGTTCGACGGCGGCCTCGGAGCTGCTGACCGTGCTCAGAAAACCCCTGATCCAGACGGACGCCGAGCGCGAGCGGCGCCGCAACCGACCCTGAGAGGGCTCCCCGTATGACATCCCCGGCGACCGAAGGACCGAGAGTCCTCGACCCCATCGAGTTCCACCATTCGGGCCCGACCTCGTTCTTCGCGCTCCAGACCGACCAGCGGTTCTCCTACTGCCTCTACGTGCCGACCGCACACCAGACGGCCACGGCGCCGCTGCCGCTCGTGGTGCTGGTGCACGGCACGGCCCGTACGGCCGAGGCCTACCGCAACGGGTTCGCGGAGTTCGCCGAGGAGCACGGCTGCGTGGTGCTCGCCCCGCTGTTCCCGGCCGGGATCATCGACCCGGAGGACCTGCACAACTTCAAGCGCATCGCGTTCCGCGGCATCCGGTTCGACGTCCTCCTCCTCGACATGGTCGAGGAGGTCGGCCGCCGGTACCGCGTCGACCCACGGCGCTTCCTCCTGCACGGCTTCTCCGGCGGCGGCCAGTTCGCCCACCGGTTCGCCTACCTCCACCCGGACCGCCTGATCGCGGTGTCCGTCGGCGCGCCGGGCCGCATCACCCGCATCGACCCGAAGACGCCCTGGTGGCAGGGGACCGGCGACCTGCGCGAACGGTTCGGTGTCGACCTGGACCTGCCCGCGCTGCGGCAGGTCCAGGTGCAGATGATCGTCGGTGAGCTGGACACCCAGACCTGGGAGATCGCCGAACCCGGCATCGACGCCGGCGGCGACACGCGCATCGAGCGGCTCATGACGTTGCGGGACAACTGGCAGGCACACGGCGTCGAGGTCCGCTTCGACCTCATCGCGGGCATGGGCCACCGCGGCTCCCACGCGCGCCCGCACGTACGAACCTGGTTCTCCGAGGTGCTGAGGGCCCGTTGACGCCGACGGTCGAGGTCCTGCTCGACGGCCACTCCGTCGGCTGGGACCAGGGAAGCATCGGATTCTGCGGCGTCTATCTGGTCGAGGGGCACGACGCGGACGGCGCCGTACGCCGGGTGCTGTTCGACTCCGGGCACGCCGGCCGCCGCCGCGCGCTGCGCAGGGCCCTGAACCGGCGCGGCCTCACCCCGTCGTCGATCGACGTCCTCGTCCTCTCACACGGGCACTGGGACCACCTGCAGAACGCCGACCTTTTCGCGCACGCCCCGGTGCTGGCGCACTCCGCCGAACTGGCCTACCTGGACGCGCCCGCAGCGCACGACCACGCCACGCCACCCTGGTCGAAGGCGGTCCTGGCCGCCCTCGACGTACGGGAGACCGGAGAGGGGGACCGGCTCCTGTCCGGCGTCGGCGTCATCGATCTGCCCGGCCACACGCCCGGCTCGATCGGGCTGACCGTCGAGACCGCCGACGGCCTGGCCGTGCTGACCGGCGACGCCGTGGCCACCGAGGAGGTCCTGCGGACCGGCCGCTGCTCGGGCGTGTTCCACGACACCGCCGAGGCCGACGCGTCCGTACGCCGCGTCGCCCGCCTCGCCGACGTCGTCCACCCCGGCCACGGCCGGCCGTTCCGTCCCGGAGCGGGCCGCCTCGGCGAGCCGGCCTCGATCACCCTCCGAGTCCCGGACCCGGAGGCCGCGCGGGAACGCCTGAACTTCGAGTCCCTGGGCGAGGCCCGTTTCGTACTGCGGGGCGCCGAGTCGGCGTGACCGCCGATCCCGCGCCGAGCTCGGAGTGCCGCTGGACCGCGCCTGATTCGATGTCGCCATGAACGAGACGCTGGAGTGGATCGAACGCCAGGTGACTCACGGCGGTGTCGTCGAGCGATCGTTTCGGCTCGGCCGGACGGCGGGCACGGTTCCAGGCGCACTGTGGCTGCCATCTCCTCCCGTCTTCGCGCCTCCCCTGGTCCTGCTGGGCCACGGAGGTGGCGGGCACAAGCGAAGCGAGCGGATCGTCGGCCTGGCCCGGTGGTTCGCGGCCCATGCCCGCATCGCGGCGCTGGCGATCGACGGGCCGTACCACGGAGATCGGGTTCCCGCCCCGATGGCCGCTGCGGAATATCAGGGCCGGATGGCGGCAGAGGGGATCGAGATCGTCCTCGATCGGATGACGGACGAATGGCGGGCGACCGTGGGCGCCCTCGGGGCCCTGGGCATCGTGGACACGTCCCGCCTCGGGTATCTGGGAATGTCCATGGGGACACGGTTCGGCCTTCCCCTCGCGGCCGCCATGGGCGATGAGCTCCGTTGTGCGGTCTTCGGGAAGTTCGGTCTTCAGCAGGCGGCGGACATGAATGAGGGCCTGGCCGTGCCGGAGCGCGTCGCGGAGGACGCCCGGCGGGTCACCGCCCCGGCACTTTTCCACGTCCAGTGGGACGACGAGATCTTTCCCAGGGACGGGCAGCTGGCCCTGTTCGATCTCTTGGGATCACGGGACAAACGACTGGCCGGCTACGCCGGTACGCACAGCGGGACGAAGCCCGCGGCCATCGTCAGGTGGCGCCGCTTCATCTCGCGCCACCTGGCCGCACGTGACCCGTCAAAAAAGAGCGCGGGGCCCGGCCGTGACGGCTCGGGCCCCGCGGTGCTTCCTTCTTGCTAGTGGCAGTGGCCGGCGTTCGCGTAGCGGCAGGCCACGACCGAGGGCGTTCCGATGGGGTGCCCGGCCGCGATCGTCCAGGCGAGGCGCAGGTACTCACCGTGCGACCAGCCCAGCGGCGTCGCCGACAGGGTCGGGGTGCCCGGCTTGAAGCCGGCCGGGGCCTCGTTGTCCCACACCTGCTCGGCCAGCAGCCCGCCGCTGTTGGCGGTCGCCGCCATCGCCGTGAGGCGCTGACCGGCGTGCTGACCGGCGGCGATCTCGTACTCGCCGCGCTCACCGGCGAACAGCGGCCACAGCCTGCCGCGCGTCGCCTGGGAGCCCGGGGCGAAGCCGATGTTCCACGGGCCGCCGTCGGTCTGCTCGCCGTAGCCGTCGAAGTTGTACCGGTGCCAGAACTCGCCGGTCGGCGTCTTCTCGCCGAGCTTGGCGTCGACGACCTTCAGGGAGTTGGTCACGGCCGGGTCGTCCGGCGCGAGCACACCGAGCCGTACGGTCTCGAGGAAGCTGGAGTCGACGATGGCGCGCTGGTCGACGTTGTCCGGCCCGCTGTCGCCGACGTTGTACTTGGTGCCGGTGTCGGGCATGCCGTCCTTGGTGAGGCGCAGGAAGTACGGCTTGGAGCTGAACGGTCCGTTCTTGGTGACCGTCCAGGACTTCACCTTCGACTGCCACTCGTCGGCGGTCGCGAGGTACTGCTTCGCCGTGGCGGTCTCGCCGTTCGCCTTGGCGATGTCGGCGGCGCACACGAGGCCGGCGATCTCCGTGGCGATGGTCGCGGGGGAGTAGCCGTCCTGGTTCTCCCAGCGCTCCTGCGGGGTCTTCGGCCCCTTGGCGACGATGTAGTCGGCGGCGCCCTTCACGTGACCCCAGGTCCCGGCGTCGTGCTTGCCGAGCTGCCAGGCCAGGATGATCGGGTCGGCGACCTCGTCGAGCTGGGTGTTGGTCCAGTGCGGGACACCCGCGACGGTGCTGTTCTGCGGGAACGACCCGTCGGCCTTCTGCTGGGTCTCGAACAGGTAGGTCAGCGCCCGTTCGGCCGCGGCGCGGTCGCCGTCGGCGAGCAGGCCGTTGGCCTTCTCGTACAGGTCGCGCGCCCAGACCAGGTGGTACGCGCCGGAGGGGTTCTCCAGGTCGTCGTTGAACCCCCACGACCAGGGCATCGTCGGCGACGCCACGAACGCGCCGCGGTACGTCTTGTCCTCCAGCGAGGCCAGCACCATCTGCGAGGAGCGGTAGACCGAACGCTCCTGCGACGTGCGGAGCGAGGCCGGCGGGCGCCGCAGCGAGTCGGTGTAGCGGTGCCAGCCGCGCGCGTAGGCCCAGGCCACCGCGGGGAAGCCCGCCTTCAGCGAGGTGCGGGCGGTCGTGAGCGCGGCGTCATCGGTGCCGGCGAAGCCGAGGGCCAGCGTGAGCCGGCGCTGGTGGCCGACGCCCGTGAGGGCGGTCTGCCCGGTCTGGACGATGTTGCCCTTGTCGGCGCTGCCGTAGTGCCAGTCCATCGTGTGGTCGGAGCGTAGGTCCTGCCAGCCGTCGCTGTCGCCCAGGTAGCCGGTCGAGGTGGCGGTGAAGCCGGGGGAGGCGACGAGGGCGCTGCCGGTCTGCGCGTCGGCCGCGGTGAGCGCGTCACCCTGCGTACGGCCGCCGTCGTCCAGCTTGTCCGAGGCACCGTTCGACAGCCGCGGGTTGTACAGCGCGTACACCTTGTACGGCTGGCCCGTCAGCGACTCGAAGTCGACGTTCATCATCACCGTGGCGCGGTCCGGGTCGGTGACGTACGTCTTGGTGATGCGCCAGCGGCCGGACTTCTCGGTGTTGATCTGCTTGTAGACGAGGGCCTGCGAGTCGGCCAGGCGCGTCGTGTGCGTGGTCGAGTCGGTCTCACGCTCGGCGAACGACTTGCCGTCCGAGACGACGAACTGAAGGTCCCGCACGCTCGGCGTGCTGAGGTTCGGGTAGTAGACCTCGGACAGGTCGCCGTTCTCCAGCGTGTACCAGACCTTGCTCGACGTGCTCTTGGCGGTGCCGAACCCGTCCTTGTCCGACGGAACCCAGGTCGGCTTGGCCCCCGGACCTCCGGGCGCGCCGTCGGCCTGGGCGGACGACGTCCCGACCCCCACCAGCAACGCCACGCCGGCGAGCAAGGCGCACCCGCCCGCGAGCACTTTCGGTCTGAGTGACATTCCGGGGCCTCCTGAGTCGGGCGACCCGAGGCCGGGAGCACACGCGCCGCCGCCGGTCCCACGGCGCCTGGGCAGGATGGCGCCGGCCGGTAGCGGCCCCGGCGTCGCGGGGATGACAGTCCCGGGAGTCTCCCCTGATCACTTTCGTCCGTCAAGCTCGATACAGCACCTTGTGTGGCGGTTCGCCAGATCAGGGTTCCTTCACGCGCTCGGCCGTACGGCCGAGGTGGCGGCGCATGATGTCGGCGGCCGAGGCGGCGTCGCGGTCACGGATCGCCTCGACCAGCGCCCGATGCTCCTTCGCGCCCGGCTTCCCCGTCTCCGGCGCGGTCTGCTGGGCGCGGCCGAGCGACATGAGCAGCGGGCCGCGGAAGGAGTGCGTGAGTATCCGCACCGCGGAGTTGTGCGCGCACTCGGCGAGGCGTGAGTGGAACTCCGCCGACAGGTTGATCTGGTAGTCGCCGTCGGCCAGCGCCGCCTCCTGCCGGTCGCAGATGGCGAGCAGGTCGGCGATGTCCGTCTCGTCGGCGCGTTCGCAGACCAGGGGGATCATCCCGACCTCCAGGATGAGCCGCGCCTCGGTGGCCTCGGCGGCCGTGACCTCCGAGACCGTGAGCAGGTCGGCGATGCCCTCGCCGACGCGCTGCTTGGACGGCTTGGTGACGAACGCGCCGCCGCGCGCGCCCACCCGGATCTCCAGCAGCCCGTTGGCCTCCAGGACGCGGAGCGCCTCGCGCACGGTCACGCGGCTCACGCCGAAGCGCTTGCACAGCTCGCGTTCGGCGGGGAGACGGTCGCCCGGGTTGAGCTGCTGCTGGCGGATCAGCAGGCGTACCTGGTCGACGATGAGCTCGGAGATGCGCCGGTCGTTGACCGGGTTGAACAGGCCCGCGGACGAGCCGACCTCGGCTCCCGGTGAGGCCGGAGGACGTCCGGCCTGCTTCCCCCGAGGCGGCATTGCGGGCTCCAATCTGTACGGCTTCGGCTGACTTGGCCAGCATATTGTAAGGCGCATATGGTCATACCAATAGACCTTGGTAGTATCCGGTGGGATCGCGCTCAGGAGAGGCCGATGGTTGCAGCCCGCCAAAAGTGGTCAATGAGGACTATTTGGTGGGTGTGCGCACCGGTTTGGTCTAATCTGCGACGAGATCTGATCGGCCCAGGGACTGAAAGGCCTTCGATGACGAGGTTTGCGGCCCGGCTACCGGCACCCGCACGGTGGGCGGTCAGGGTCCTGATCCTGCTGCTGGCGCTCGCTTTGGTCCTGAGCATGTATGTGTACTGGACGATCCAGCGCTCCTACCCCAAGGTCAGTGGCCGGATCTCGGTTCCGGGCATCGGCCGGGACGTCACCGTCTACCGCGACAAGTGGGGCGTCCCGCAGATCTACGCGGACGATCCCGACGACCTGATGCGGGCCCAGGGGTACGTCCACGCGCAGGACCGGTTCTGGGAGATGGACTTCCGCCGTCACGTCACGGCAGGACGGCTGTCCGAGCTGTTCGGCAAGACCACGCTCGACACCGACAAGGTCGTGCGGACGATGGGTTGGCGGCGCGTCGCCGAGCAGGAGCTCCCGCTGCTCCGCGTCGACACGCGGCGGTACCTGAACGCGTACGCGCAGGGGGTCAACGCCTGGCTGGCCCAGCACAAGAACACCTCGGCGCAGAGCCTGGAGTACGCGGTGCTGGGGCTCCAGCAGACCGGGTACCGACCCGAGCCGTGGACCGCCGTCGACTCCCTGGCCTGGCTCAAGGCCATGGCGTGGGACCTGCGCAGCAACATGGACGAGGAGATCGGCCGCGCGATCGCCGACACGAAGGTGCCGCAGGCGCGCGTCGACCAGCTCTACCCCGCCTACCCGTACGACCGGAACCCGGTGATCGTCCCCGGCGGGAAGAGCGGTAAGGGCAAGCCGGAGACGACGCCGCGGGCCCGCACGATTTCACCGGCGCTCACCCGCGTCTCGGCCGCGCTCCACGCGATGCCGTCGATGATCGGCGACGGCGGGCCGGGCATCGGATCCAACTCCTGGGTGGTCGCGGGCAGCCGTACGACCACCGGCAGGCCGCTCCTCGCCAACGACCCGCACCTCGCGCCGCACATGCCGTCGCTGTGGGCGCAGACCGGCCTGCACTGCCGAGCGGTCTCGGCCGCCTGCCCCTTCGACGTCGTCGGCTTCGGCTTCTCCGGTGTGCCGGGCATCGTGATCGGGCACGATGCCCGGATCGCCTGGGGCTTCACGAACCTCGGCCCGGACGTCACCGACCTCTACCTCGAACGCGTCAACGGCACGACGTACGAGTACAAGGGTGACAAGCTGCCGCTGGACACCCGAGTCGAGAAGATCAAGGTCGCGGGCGCCGCGACGGCCTCGATCACCGTGCGCTCGACGCGGCACGGCCCGCTGCTGTCCGACGTGCTCGATGACGCGCGCACCGCCGGGCACGGCACCGCCGTCGCCCTGCGCTGGACCGCCCTGGACCCCGGGCGCACCGCCGACGCGATCGTTTCGCTGGACACCGCGAAGAACTGGAACGACTTCCGCGAGGCCGCTCGTACGTTCGAGGTCCCCGCGCAGAACCTCGTGTACGCCGACGTCGACGGCAACATCGGCTATCAGGCGCCCGGTCTCATCCCGATCCGGACCGAGGGCGACGGGCGACGGCCCGCCGAGGGCTGGACGGGCCGGGAGGACTGGAAGGGCTTCGTCCCGTTCGACAAGCTGCCCAGCGTCCTCAACCCGAAGCAGGGGTACGTCGTCACCGCCAACAACGCCGCCACGCCCGACGGCGACGGGCCGATGCTGACGAAGGACTGGTCGTACGGCTACCGCGCCGCGCGCATCCAGGAGCTCGTCGCGCAGACCCCGAAGATGGACGCCGCGACGATGGGGCGCATCCAGCTCGACAATCGCAACGGGTTCGCGCCGTCGCTCGTGCCGCACCTGCTGCGCGTCGGCACCGGTCCGGCGGCCGGGCTCCTGAAGGGCTGGGACTTCACCCAGGGGAGCGACTCGGCGCCGGCGGCGTACTACAACGCCGTCTACCGCCACCTGATGATCCGGACCTTCAACGACGAGCTGCCCGAGGGCGCGCGCCCCGACAGCGGCGACCGCTGGTACGAGGTCATGCGGAACCTCCTGAACACCCCGGGGGACCCCTGGTGGGACGACGTCCGTACGACCGGCGTGAAGGAGGCGCGCGACGACATCCTGCGGCTCGCGATGAAGGACGCCGACGCGGAGCTGCGGGACAAGCTGGGCAAGGACCCCGCGAAGTGGAAGTGGGGCGACCTGCACACGCTGGAGCTGACCAACGAGACATTCGGGACATCGGGGATCGGGCCGGTCGAGTGGCTGTTCAACCGGGGCCCGATCAAGCTGGCCGGCGGCGACTCGGTCGTGGACGCCACCGGCTGGGACCTCCAGGAGGGGTACGAGGTCAGCTGGGTGCCCTCGATGCGCATGATCGCCGACCTGGGCGACCTGGACCGCTCGCGGTGGATCAACCTCACGGGCGCCTCCGGGCACGCCTTCGACGGCCACTACTGGGACCAGGCTCCGCTGTGGGCACTCGGTGAGACCGTCCCGATGCGCTCACGGCCCGACACCGTACGCCGCGAGGCGCGACACACGCTGACATTGACCCCGTGACCTGGGGATATGGCGGGCGTTGCCCATCGCGACCCGGCCTGCGAATCTCACTCAGCGTGATGGAATGAGCGTGATCTCGCGGATCTGAGCGTTATCCTGCCCGTGGGGATTGACTCATTGGCGGGGGTGCGTCAGTCAGATGGGGGACACCAAACCGGGCCCACTGCTGCGATGGTCGCCGTTCGGGCTGCTCGTCGCGGTGTTCCTGGTCGACTTATTCGCCGGGCACGAGGTCAGATTCCGGCCGCTGCTCGTGCTCGGGCCGGTGTTCGCGGCGCTGTGGTGCGGCATGCGCCGCACGGCGCTCGTCGGCGCGTGCGCGCTCATTCTGTGCGTGGTGCTCAGCTCGCACGACCACGCGCTCGGCCGCCGGCAGAACACCCTGATGCTCGCCACCATGGCGGGTGTGACCGTGGCGAGCGTGTTCGCCAGCGCGGGGCGCCAGCGGCGCGAGCGCCTGCTCGCCGACGTACGCTCGGTCGCCGAGGTCGCGCAGCAGGTGCTGCTCCGCCCGGTGCCGCGCCGGGTCGGCCCGGTCCGCGTCGCCGTTAGCTACACCTCGGCGACGGCCGAGGCGCGCATCGGCGGTGACCTCTACGAGGTGACCTCGACGCGGTCGGGGGTCCGAGTCATCGTCGGCGACGTCCAGGGAAAGGGCCTGGAGGCCGTCGAGACCGCAGCCGCCGTCCTGGGCGCATTCCGTGAGGCGGCCTACGACGAGGACGACCTCACGGGTGTGGTCAACCGCATCGAGACCGCGCTGAGCCGCCGCCTGTCGGGGGAGAAGTTCGTCACCGCGGTCCTGGCCGAGTTCGCCGAGAGCGACGCCGTGACCCTCCTCAACTGCGGTCACCCGTCCCCGTTGATCATCGACGCGGACGGGGTGGGCACCTTCGCCGAGCCGGACGACGTCGCGCCGCCGCTGGGCCTGACCGAGCTCGTCGACGCCCCGCCCTGCCCGTACACGGTGAAGTTCGCTCCGGGCGACCAGATGCTCCTCTACACCGACGGCGTGGTCGAGGCACGTGACGGCGAGGGCCGCTTCTACCCGCTGGCCGACCGCATCGGCCTGCTCGGCGCGGCCGACCCCGAACGCGCCTTGAACGAGCTGCGCGAGGACGTCCTCCGCCACGTGGGGCGCCGGATCGCCGACGACGCCGCCATGCTCCTCATCCGCCGCCGCTGACCGGCCCCGCCGCCGGAGCGGCGAGGCCGAACCTTACTACGTCAAGGCGGGCGCGTGGGTCAGCCGACGAGGGTGCCGCGGGGGACGATCTCGTCCAGCGCGGCCAGGTCCTCGGCGGTCGGTTCCCAGAGGCCGGCCGCGGCGTTGGCGTGGACCTGCTCCGGCTTGGTCGCGCCGGCGATCACCGACGCGACCGCGGGCTGGGCGGCCAGGGCCGAGATCGCCACGTCCAGCAGGCTCACGCCCCGCTCCTCGGCGTACTTCGTCAGGCCCTCCACGGCGTCGAACTTGCCGTCGGTGAGCCGGTCGCCGAAGCCCCACACCTTGTAGCGGCTGTCGTCCGGCAGGTCGGTGCCGCGACGGTACTTGCCGGTCAGCAGCCCGCTGGCCAGCGGGAAGTAGGGCAGGACGCCGACGCCGAAGCGCTCGGCCGCGGGCAGGAGCTCGGTCTCGGGGCGCCGGTCGAGCAGGCTGTAGCCGTTCTGCGCGCTGATGAACGGCGCGAGACCGCGCGTGGCGGAGATCCAGTGGGCGTGGGCCAGCTGCCACGCCGCCAGGTTGGACGAGCCGATGTAGCGGACCTTGCCTTCGCGCACCAGTTCGGTGAGGGCCTCCAGGGTCTCCTCCAGCGGCGTGTGCGGGTCCGGGAAGTGCAGCTGGTAGAGGTCGATGTGGTCGGTGCGCAGCCGGCGCAATGAGCGCTCGATGGCCTTGCGGATGTAGCGGCGCGATCCGCGCGCGCCCCACTCCGGGCCGTTGGCGCCCTTCAGGTCGCTGCCGAACTTGGTCGCCACGACGAACTCGTCGCGGCGGCCTTCCAGCACCTCGCCGAGCAGCTCCTCGGAGTCGCCGTACGAGTCGGATGTGTCGATCAGCGTGACGCCGGCCTCCTGGGCGGCGTCGATGACTTTGCGGGTTCCCTCGAGGTCGACGCGGCCGCGGTTGCCGAAGTTGTTGGCACCGAGGCCGACGACGGAGACGGTCAGACCGGAGTCGCCGAGGCGGCGGTATCTCATATCAGGCACGTTGGAAAAAGCCGCGTCCGCGCATGGTTATTCCGTCCGCCCGCCTCTGCCGAACGCCACGAGACGGCCGGAGACCTCCCTTTTCTGCAAGGCCGACATGTCGTTTGCGGGCGTCGTCGGCGGCGTGCCGGACAAAGAGGCGCGGGCCGCCTCCTCTTGGACCGGCGCGGCCAAAGGTGATGTCGCCTCGGGGAAAGTGCGGTCGGGCGGCGTGGCTACTCCTCACGGCGGGCAAAGTGTCCACTACTAAGAGTAGTGGGCTACTGAATGTAATCAGTGCAGGTAGAAGCGGAGTTGGAAGCATCCGCCGCCGGCCTGCCATGCCTTTCGTTAGGAGTCGAGATGTCAGGCAAGGTGGTCACCGTCCCTGCCTCGGAGGCGCCGCGCGCGCCTGCGGTGGCGCGACGTCATCCATGCCGGCGCACGCCGGCATGGTCTCCGTCCGGAACATTACGGACGGCACGCAGGGGTCCCGGCGGAGCACACCCGCCGGGACGGGAGGACGCCGCGTGATCGCCACGATGCGGCAGTTCAGATCCTTCGGCCGTCCCGCGCAGATCCTGTTCGTGAACGAGATCGGCGTGACCGTGGCGTTGCTCATGCTCGCCCCGTACCTCGCCGACCATCTGGTGCACGGCATCGGGATGGCGGTCTGGCTCGTCGGCATCGTCCTCAGCCTCCGGCACTTCGCCGAGGGGCTGTTCGTCATCGGGGGCACGCTCGCCGACCGCATCGGCTACAAGCCGATGATCATGGCGGGGTGCCTGCTGAAGGCCGTGGGCTGCGGGATGTTCGCGTTCTTCACCGACATGCCGTGGCTGATCGCCGCCTCGGTGCTCACCGGGGTGGCCAGCGCGCTGTTCATCCCGGCCAACCGGGCCTACCTCGCGCACGAGGAGAGCGAGCGGAAGGTCGACGCGTTCGCGGTGTTCAGCGTCTGCCGTCGGCTCGGCGTCCTCGTCGGGCCGCTCATCGGCATCCCGCTCGTCCAGATCGACTTCCGGCTCGTGAGCCTGACCTCGGTCGTGATCCTGCTCGCGCTGACGGTGGCGCAGTGGCGCACGCTGCCGGCCGTCGCGGGGCCCGAGGCCGGCTCGGCCCGCCCGATGTGGGAGGACTGGAAGGAGGCGTTGGGCAACCGGGCGTTCCTGGGGTTCGCGGCGACCATGTTCGCCTCCTACGCTCTGGTCTTCCAGATCACGTTCGGCCTGCCGCTGGAGGTACGTCACGTGTCCGGCGGCCAGGCGGGGGTGACGGCGCTGTTCATGATCTCCGCGATCCTCGGGCTGGCCCTGCAGGTCCGGCTCATCAGCTGGTGCGAGCGACGCTGGACGGCCGGTCAGGCCATGACGCGCGGGCTGATCATCATGGGGTGCGCGTTCATCCCGCTGATGGTGCCTCCGCTGCACGGCCCGGTGGTCCTGCGGCTGCTGCCGGTCCTCGCGTGCGCCGCGACGCTGACCATCGGCACGATGATGGTCTTCCCGTTCGAGATGGCGACGATCGCGAACCTGTCGCGGGGTCGGGTGATCGGGACGTACTACAGCGTCAACAACCTGCTGTCCGGGTTCGGCATCGTCTTCGGCAACTTGGTCAGCGCCGCCGCGCTCGGCCTGTCGCACAGCATGCGGATGGCGAGCATTCCATGGCTGATGCTGCTGCTCCTCGGGCTGCTGTCCGCGGCCGCGCTGAAGTTCGTGGACCGTGGCGGACGGCTCTCGCCGGCGCACCTGGCGCCGCAGGGCGCCGCCGCCACTCCGTAGACGTGTGGCCGGGATGGTGGTCGAACGATCGCCGGCGTGGCTTTCGGCCTGCGAGGCGGACGGTGAGAAAACGCGAAGGGCGGCCCGGAGACTCCGGGCCGCCCTTCGACGAGACGGTCAGTTACTGCTCTGGGAGGGAGCGGGCGTGGTCGGAGCGGCCGGTGGCGTGGTGGTCGCCGGGAGCTTCACGGTCATCACCGGCTGCTTGGTGGCGCCGCCCTTGACCCACTTGTTCCAGGACAGCTGCCAGTAGCCCCACCCGTTACCGGGATCCAGCTTGCGGGAGCTGCCCGTGATGTCGATGACGTCGCCGCGCTGGCTGATCTTGTAGAACCACGCGGCGCCCGCGACGCTCTGCCGGACGCAGCCGTGGCTGCAGTTGCGGTGGCCGAGGCACTCGTACTCGCCCGGGCTCTGGTGCAGGTACTCACCGCTGTTGCTGATCTGCACGTCCTTGAGGACCAGCTCGTGGTAGTAGCCGGGCTCGCCCTTCTTGATGTTGGGCGAGGTCATCCAGACCTCAGGGATCTTGCCCATCGCGAGGTGGATGCCGCTGGTGGTGCGGAAGTCGTTGCCGTGGGAGTCGGCGCCGCCCATGCCGCCGCTGACCGGGATGGTCTTGGCGAGCTTGCCGTCGACGTAGACCTTGCTCTTGTCCTTCTTCAGGCTCACCTTCGCGATGTGCGAGGCACCGATCTTGAAGGTACGCGTGTAGTCCTTGGCGCCGTAGACCCCGTTGGCCGCGTGCACACCGGACAGGTGCGCCACGAGAGCGACCGCCGTGTGCGCCGGCCAGTACGTCTTGGTGCGGAACATGACCTGCTGGTTGGTCATCCAGTGCCAGGCGCCCTGCACCGGCGTCGTGGACTGGACCTCCAGGGCCTTCTCGACGGCCGACCGGTTCGTGACCGGGCTGTCGAAGTTCACCGTGATCGGCATGCCGACACCGACGGTCTCACGCGCCATCGGAGTGACGTCGCTGACCTTGACGGTCCGGGAGATCCTCAGCGTGCTGAAGCTGCTCGTCGCGGTCGTGACCTTGCCGGCCGCGTTCTTCACCGTCGCCGACACCGTGTACTTGGTGGCGGGCTTGAGCGCCCACTTGGTGCGCCAGGTCTTCTTGTCCGCGGACAGGGCGCCCTCGGCGGCACGGCCGCCGCCCTTCACGGTGACACTCTCGAGCACGCCGCTCGCGGCGGTGACCGCGACCCCCTTGTCCGGGCGCACCTTCGCGGTGCCGTTGGCGGGGGAGATCGTCGCCGAGGCGTCCGGCGCCTTGGCATCCGACTTGCTCTGGGCGGTACCGCTGGAGGAGCAGGCCGCCGCCGAAATCAATAGCATTCCGGCCGCCACCGGAACAGTCCAACGCGTGAAACTCATTCTGTTGCCCAGCACCCCTGATGACCCCATCTGCTGCAGACCATGTCAACTCCTCGCTAGAAACCAATCGAGTCGTACATGGCATCGACCCCGCATAATCCGGGCAATCATACTATCGATCACCAGATCGATCCGCCGGAGTTTGCCCGTCCTGTAGGCCTCTGACGTATTACGGATCCGTTTCGCTTGAGGAAACCCGTCGATACGTGTGACCTCGTACGTCTCGGGTTCGCGGGGTCCGGGAGGGAGTGCCCTCGGCCACTCGCCCTGACCGGCCGGACACCGTTCTGTGGCAGGCGCGCCCGCATCACCGGCGGGCCCGCCACGACGAGTTCGCCGGGTGACTCGTCTCAGTGCGACTCGCGCTCGACCGCGCTGCCGCTCGATCCGGTCAGGAAATCCAAGTCGGCGCCGCGGTCGGCCTGCAGGACGTGGTCGACGTAGAGGCGTTCCCAGCCGCGCGACGGCGCCGCGTGGCCGGCCGGCGACGCCGGCTCGCGTGCCGCCAGCTCACCGGCGGGCAGGTCGACGTCGAGCCGCCGGGCGGGGGTGTCCAGGACGATCGGGTCGCCGGTGCGGACGCGGGCGAGCGGGCCGTCCGCCGCGGACTCGGGGGAGACGTGCAGGACCACCGTGCCGTACGCGGTGCCGCTCATACGGGCGTCGCTGATCCGCACCATGTCGCGCACGCCCTTGGCGAGCAGCTTCTCGGGCAGCGGCATGTTGCCGACCTCGGGCATGCCCGGGTACCCCTTCGGACCGCAGCCGCGCAGCACCAGCACGCTGTCCTCGTCCACGTCGAGGCCGGGGTCGTCGAGTCGCGCCCGCAGGTCCTCGACGCTGTCGAAGACGACCGCGCGGCCACGGTGGCGCAGCAGCGACGGGGTGGCCGCGGCCGGCTTGATGACCGCGCCGCCCGGGCACAGGCCGCCGCGCAGCACCGCGATGCCGGCCGACTCCTGAAGCGGGGCCGAGCGGCGGCGGATCACGGACTCGTCCTGGAGTTCCGCGTCGGCGAGGCCGTCGGTGAGCGCGTGGCCGGTCACCGTCGGCGCGGAGTCGTCGAGCAGGTCACCGACCTCCCGCAGCACCGCACGCAGGCCGCCGGCGCGGTGGAAGTCCTCCATGAGATGGGTGCCGGCGGGCTGCAGGTCCACGAGCAGCGGGACGCCCGCGCCCGTACGGTCGAAGTCGTCGAGGTGCAACTCGACGCCGACGCGGCCGGCGATCGCGAGCAGGTGGACGACGGCGTTGGTGGAGCCGCCGATCGCGGCGAGGGCGACGATCGCGTTGAGGAACGACCCGCGGGTGAGCACGGTGCTCGGGCGGCGGTCGTGCTCGACCATCTCCAGGATCATGCGCCCGGCTCCGTGCGCGTGCTCCAGCAGGCGGCTGTCGGCCGCCGGGATCCCCGCCACACCGGGCAGGGTCATGCCGAGAGCCTCGGCCAGGCAGCCCATCGTGGACGCCGTCCCCATGGTGTTGCAGTGGCCGCGGCTGCGGATCATCGACGACTCCGCCTCCATGAACCGTTCGCGCGACAGCACCCCCGCGCGTACCTCCTCGCTGAGCCGCCATACGTCGGTGCCGCAGCCGAGCGGCGTGCCGCGGAAGTGCCCGGTCAGCATCGGGCCGCCCGGCACGACGATCGCCGGCAGGTCGACGGAGGCGGCGGCCATGAGCAGGGCCGGGATCGTCTTGTCGCACCCGCCGAGCAGCACGAGGCCGTCGACGGGGTTGGCGCGGAACATCTCCTCGGCGGCCATCGCCGCGAGGTTGCGGAACAGCATCGCCGTCGGGCGCATCAGCGTCTCGCCCAGCGAGGGCACCGGCAGCTCCAGCGGCACCCCGCCGGCCTCCCAGACGCCCGCCTTCACGCTCGACGCCACCTCGCCCAGGTGGCTGTTGCACGGCGTGAGGTCGGAGGCGGTGTTGGCGATCGCGATGTGCGGCCGGCCGTCGAACGCGTCGGCGGGCAGCCCGCGCCGCATCCAGGCGCGGTGAATGAAGGCGTTGCGGTCGGTCCCCGCGTACCAGCCCTGACTGCGCGGTGTGCTCATACCCCCCATACTGCGACGTCACGTGCGCCGCCGCCAGGTTGCGTCGCGTCCGCGACGCGGGGAGCCTGTCCGGGTGACCGACGCCGACGGAGACCCGCGCCCGATCCTGCGTGCCGCGTACGAGGACCTGCTGACCGCCGTGCGGGACGCCGGCGAGGACGCCGCGTGGCTGCCCACCGGCTGCGCCGGCTGGTGCGTGCGCGACCTGGTCTTCCACCTGCTCGGCGACGCGCGGCGCGCCCTCGTGGCGTTCGCCACCCCGGCAGGCGCGGAGCCGGACACCGACGCGGTCACCTACTGGGGGCACTGGCGGCCGGGCACCCCGGCGGCCGGCACGGCTCTGCGCATGAACCGGATCAGCGCGAGCGTCTACTCCGCGCTCGGCCCCGTCCTCGGCCTGTACGAGGAGACCGCGCGCGCCGTCCTGTACGTCGCCGGGCACACCGACCCCGGCCTGGCCGTGCGCACCCAGGGATACGTCCTGCGGGCCGGAGAGCTCACGCGGACCTTGATCGTCGAGGCGGCCGTCCACCACCTCGACCTGTCCGCCGCGCTCGGCACCGCGCCGTCCGGCGATGCGTTGCGGCTGGTCAGAGCGATTCTCGACGGGCTGCTCGGCGAGCCGCTGCCGGTGCCGTGGGACGACGCGACGTACGCGCGCGTGGGCACCGGGCGCGCCGCGGTCCCGGCGGAGCAGCGGGCCGCGCTCGGCGACCTCGCCGGAAGGTTTCCGCTGTTCGGCTGAGCGTTCGTCGCGGAGCGGCTACGAATGTCGGTGGAGTTGCCTACGCTTCGTTGCCGTGCCGCCGATTTGGTTCTGTCCTCGGCGTGTGGCTGGATGGTGGGCCGTTCCGGGGCTGTGACGGGGTTGTGACGGGGGAGGCGTGTGGACGGGCGCAGGGCGCTGGATCTGGACTCACTGGCGGTGAGTGAGCGGTTCCGGCTTTTCAACTTCACGCGCCGTGACGACCACGTCGCCTACCTGTGGGTGCTGCGGGCCATGGACCGCCTGCGCGCCGTGCACCACGTCCAGGTCGACAGCGACGAGGTCGCCGCCGCGCTCACCGAGCTGTCGGGCCTGCACGCCGACGTGCCCACCCTCGACGGCAACGTGCGCGCCCGGCTCGACGCCCTCTACGACGACCGCGTCGTCCACCGCTTCGACGACGCGGCGCGTGCCGGCAACCTGGTCCGCTACCGCAACCGCCAGTCGGTGTACCAGTTCAGCGAGCTGGGCTACTGGGCCTACACCTCCGTCGAGGACCTCCTCGCGGCCCGCATCCAGGACGCCAACCTGTCGCGGCTGGTCTTCTCCGACATCCTGGAAGACCTCAAGGCCCTCGCCGAGGCCAACCGCGCCGGCGAGACCGAGCAGGTCTACCGGCGCCTGTCCCGCCTCGACTCGGTGATGGAGGACATGGGACGGCGGTCGGCGCAGTTCCACGTCACCCTCGGGGAGATCGTCCGCTCCACCGACACCTCTCCGGACCTCTTCCTGCGGTACAAGAACGCGCTGCTCACCCATATGACCGACTTCATGGCCGAGCTCGACCGTTACCTCGGGCGCCTCGGCCAGGCCGTACAGGACGTCGAGGACACCGGGCTGGCCACACTGCTCACCCGCGCCGCCGAGGCAGACGAGCGCCCCTTCATGACCTACGCCGAGCGGCTCGGCGAGTGGCGGCGGCGCTGGGAGGCGCTGCGCGAGTGGTTCGGCGCCGACGACTCGCGCGCCGGCGAGCTGCGCACCGCGACCCGCACCGCCGTGTCGGGCGTGATCGCGCTGCTGCGCCAGATCACCGAGGCGCAGCGCGGCGGCGTCAACCGCGCCACCCAGCTCCGGCACCTCGCCGAGTGGGTGTGGCGCACCCCCGACACGGATGCCGCACACGCGCTGATGTCCGGGGCGTTCAACCTGCGCTCGGCCCGCCACCTCGGCGGCGTCCACGACGACGCCGAGCAGATCTCCGACCGCGCCACCTGGTGGGACGCCCCGGGAGTCGAGCTGTCGATCAGCCTGTTCCGCACCGGAAAGGCGCCCTCGACCGGCCTGCCGCAGCCGGTGCGCACGGGCACCGGCGCCCGCACCGAGCTGCGCCGGAGACAGGCCGCCGAGCGCGCCGCCGAGCGCGAGGCCGCCGGGCGGCTCCTGCGCTCCGGAGCGTACGACCGGGTCCTCGACGAGGCCGAGACCGGGGTCCTGCTCAAGCTGCTCACCCGCGCCCTGGAGGCCCGCACCGTCGTCGCCGGGCGGCTCGGCCCGGCCTCGGGGGGCAACGACGTGATGATGATGCGCCTGTCGCCGTCCGAGACCGGCACCACGGTCAGCACCGCGCGTGGCGTGCTCCACCTTCCCGGTTTCCGGCTCGACCTCGCGCCGACGACCCGCGGAAGGTCGTGATGCGGCGCACGCGGGCCGCCGCCGGAGTCGAGTCCACCGACCTGGCCGCCTACCAGCAGGCCGTACGGCGGGTCCTGACCTGCGACCTGATCACCGCGACCCGGCCGCGGCCGGGCGTGCTGGAGCAGGTGCTGCGGTGGGCCGACGAGATGACCACCGACTTCCGCGAGCTGCTCGGCTACTCCCTGATCGCCGACACCCACCAGGTGCGCCTCGTACGCCGCCTCGACCGGCTCGACCCCACGCAGGGGCTGATGTTCGCCAAGAAGGGCAAGCCCTTCGACCGGCGGCGCATGGCCTACCTCTGCCTCGTGCTCGCGTCGTTCCAGCGCTCCCGCGTCGAGATCAGCCTGGCCGACCTCGTGCGCGTCTTCACCCCGGCCGCCAACTCCATCGACGGCCTCGGCTTCGACCCGACGATGAGCGGGCACAAGGCGGCCGTCGTCGACGTCCTCGGCTGGCTCGTCGACCGCGGCGCGCTGCGCCTGTCCGACGGGTCGCTGGAGGCGTGGGCGCGTGACAGCGAGCGCGGCGACGCCCTCTATGACATCGACCACGACATCTGCGCCGTTCTGTTCAAACCGGCACGCCCGGTGCAGCACCTCGGCAGCGCCGCGGGGCTGCTCGACGACCCCCTCGCGCGCGTCGACGGCGCGGTCCACCGGCAGGCCGTCGCCCAGCGTGCCCGCCGGCTGCTGACCGAGCAGCCCGTCGTCTACTTCGCCGATGTCGACCCCGTGATCGCCGACGTGCTCCGTACCCAGGGCCTCGCCGAGGATCTCGCGCGGTTCACCGGCCTCGTCGTCGAACGCCGCGCGGAGGGCGTCATGCTCGCCGACGCCGGAGGCGCGTTCACCGACCGGCCGTTCCCCGGCCGCGGCGGCGCCGTCAACCGTACGGCCGGCCTGCTGCTCGCCAAGATCGCCGACCTGCTGGAGGACCCCGGCCACGAGCCGGCCCTGATCGCCGTGCCGCGCCCCGCCGACGACGACGCCGAGCTCGTGGCGCGGATCGACGCCGGCCTGCCCGAGGAGGGCGTCGTACGCGAGCTGGCCTGGACCCCGCCCGAGACGACCGGCGAGGCGCGGCACGAGGCCGATGTCACCGCGCCGCTCGTCGAGGGCACCCGGCTCGAGGCGATGATCGACGAGCTGTTCGAGGAGTTCGGCGCGGCCTCGTTCACGAGCGCCTGGCAGCAGGACCCTCGCGGCCTGCTCGCGGCCGCGGTCACCTTCCTCGCCGAGCTGAGCCTGCTGCGGCCCGTGCCGGGCGGCGTGCTCGTCCTGCCCGCGGCCGTCCGCTACCGCAACATCACCCTGGCCCTCGCCGACACCGGCGGACGGCTGCCCCTGCCCGGTCCCTCCGGAGGAGAGACGTCATGACGGCACGCTTCCAGCCCTCGCGGGCCGGCGTGATCAATATCTGGGACTACGCGGACGAGGAGTTCGTCTTCGCCGGCGGCCGGCTCGTGCTGCGCGGGCACAACGGCTCGGGCAAGACGAAGGCGCTGGAGGTCCTGTTCCCGTTCGTGCTCGACGGCGTCGCCGACGCGCGGCGGCTCGACCCGTTCAGCGGCGACAACCGGACGATGAAGTCCAACCTGCTCTACCGCGGCCAGGAGGCCGAATACGGCTACGTCTGGATGGAGTTCGCCCATACCGGCACCGGCGAGACGGTGACGCTGGTGATCGGGCTGCGCGCGCACCGGCACCGCGACGGCGTGCGCTCCTCCTTCTTCGTCACCGGCAAACGGCTGGGCGTCGGGTTCGGCCTGCTGGGGCCCGACTCACGCCCCCTGACCGAGAAGCAGCTGCGGGAGACCCTCGAACCCGGTGCCGCGTACAAGACCGCGACCGAATACCGCGACGCCGTCGACGCGCGCCTGTTCGGCCTGGGCCGCGAGCGCTACACCCAGCTGCTCGACCTGCTCCTCGCGCTGCGCCGGCCGCTGCTCGCCAAGGACCTCGACCCCGGCAAGGTCTCCGACACGCTCACCGCCGGGCTCAGCCCCGTCGATGAGGAGCTGGTCGGCCAGGCCGCACGCGACTTCGAGAACCTCGCCGCGGTCCAGCGGCTGTTCGACGACCTGACCTCGGCGAACAACGCCGTGACCTCGTTCATGGCCGACTACACGACCTACCTGCGGACCCACGCCAAGGCCAGGCTCGACCGTGTCAAGGTCGGCACCGACGTCGCGGTCGGCCACGCGAGGACCATCGCCGCGGCGGTGGCCGAGGTGGCGCGGGCGACCAAGGCCCTGGAGACGGCGACGGCGGCGCGCGACGCCGCCGGGGCCGAGCGCGACCGGCTGACCGTACGCCTCGACGCCCTCAAGGACGATGACGCCTACCGCCGGCAGGGCGACCTGGAACGCATGCGCGCCCGCATCGCCGAGGTCGAGTCCGAGACAGCCAAGGAACGCGCGCGCCTCGCCCGCGCCGCCGACAACCTGAGGCTGCTGACCCGCGAGGCCGGTGAGGTCGAGGAGCGCCTCGACGCCACCCGGCTGGAGGCCGGCCGCTGGTCCACCGCGCTCACCGAGGCCGCCGAGCGCGCCGGCATCGCCGCCGACGGCGACGGCCCGGCCGACACCGGTGACGACCTGCTCCTCAGCGCGGGCGCCCGCAGCACGGCGCGGCGCGACGACGTCGCCCTGTTGCGCGGCCGGCTCGCCGAGGTCGCCGAGGCCGAGGTCGACCGGCGGCGTGCGGAGACCTCCCTCGCCGTGGTCGCCGAAACCCTCGCGAAGCGCGAGGACGACTGCGCCGCCGCCGACGACCACCTCGCGCGCGTACGCGACGGCGCGGCGGAGAGCCTGCGGCTCTGGACCGGCCGCTGGTCCGGCGGTGCCGACGCCGTGGCCGGACCCGGCGACGCCGAGGCCCTCGTGGCGGCGCTCGACCAGATCGGCGAGCCTGGCGCGCCGAGCCTGGCCGAGGTCTTCGCCGGACGGTCCGACGACCGGCGACTCGACCTCGCCGCCCGGCGGCAGACGCTTGTCACCCGGCGGGAGCGGCTCGGCCTCGACCTCGAACGGCTGCGCGCCGAGCGGGCCGAGGTCGGCGCCGAGCACGACGACGCACCGCCGCCGAGTGACCTGCGCACCGCGTCCCGCGCGGAACGCCCGGGCGCCGCGCTGTGGCAGCTGGTGCGCTTCGCCGACGGAGTGGACGACACGACCGCCGCCGGTATCGAAGGCGCCCTGTACGGCGCCGGCCTGCTGACCGCCTGGATCCACCCCGACCCGGCGCTCACGGCCGAGGCGGTGCGCCGTGGCGAGTCCGACGGCTACCTGGTCGCCACCGGCCACCGGGAAGGACGCACCCTCGCGGACGTCCTGGTCCCCGAAGACGAGCAGGATCTAGTGCCGGCCGAGGTCATCGCCGAGGTCATCGGCTCGATCGCCCTCGCCGACGACCTCGCCGATCCGGCCGTCTCCCCGGCGGTGACGGCGAAGGCCCAGTTCGGCCTCGGGGTTCACGTCGGCGCACTTCCCAAGCCCGCCCCGGAGTACATCGGTGCCACCAACCGGGCCGCGCGCCGCCGCGTGCGCCTTCGCGAGTACGACGAGACCATCGCGCGGCTGGAGGCCGAGGAGGCCGAGACCGCCGACGGGCTGGAGCGGCTGAAGACCCTCATCGCCGACTTCCGGCGCGCCGGGCAGGACCTGCCGTCCTCCAAGCCGATCGCCGGCGCCGTGCAGCGCGTCGCCGACAACGCGATCCTGCTCACCGTCGCCCGTACGGCGGACGGCGAGGCGCGCAAGGCCTTCGAGGCCTCCGCCGCCGAGGTCGACGCGCGCAGACGCCGGCTCCGGCAGGCGGCGTCCGACCGCGCCATGCCCTCGACCGCCGACGCCGTCGACGCCGTCGCCCAGGCCGTGGCCGACTTCACCGCCGCCGCCACCCGACTGGAGACCGAGCGGGAGTCCCTCGCGGTCACCGAAGGCGACCTCGTCAACCGCCGGGCGAGCGTCGAACGGCTCGCCGTCGAACACGCCGAGAACACCGAGGCCCTCGCGGCGAAGGAGAAGACGCACGCCGCCGCGGTCGAGGAGTACACCGCCCGCCGCCAGGCTCTCGACGAGCCGCTCAAGGAGATCCTCGCCCGGATCTCCGAGACCGAGACGCGCCTTTCCGCGGCGCGCGCCGAGTACGACCGTGAGCAGGCCACCGCCGTACGCGAGGACCGCACCCGCGTGGTCGCCGAGGCCGACCTGAAGAACGGCCGAACCTCGGTCACCGACGCGATGGCGGCCCTGTTCGAACAGGCCGCCTCCTTCGCCCCGTACGCCCACCGAGACGTACGCGTTCTGCTGGGCGTCACGAACACCACCCCATGGCCCGCCGCCCCGGTCTGGTCTCCCGAACACGCCGGCGAAACCGTCGTCGCCGCCCTGGCCCGAACGCCCTCCGCGGACGAGCCCCGCCCGAACTCCGCCACTGCCCGCACATCCGGAAACGCCGAGCCGTCCACCCGGCCGGGTTCTGGACAGGGGCGGCCCGGGGGTGTCGAGCCGTTCGCGCCGATGACTCCCGAGGTCGCGGTCGCGGCGGCGTTGCCGGACGGGGTCGTCGAGTTGCTCGACGCGTTCCGCGCCGAGATCGGCGGCGGCCGCCCGATCGGCGAGAACGTCCTCAAGAGCGTCTCGGGGCGCATGTCGGAGGCCCTGCGGACCTTCGGCGACGCAATCGCCTCCTGCGAGGCCGACTACCGTCTCGACTACGACCCCACCGGCGTCGTGATGGTCTTCGTCAGCGACGAGGAGGGCCGCAGCCCAGTCGCCGTCTTCGCGCGCCGCGTCGCCGAGCGTGCCAACGACCAAGGCGTCCTGCTGGAGGAACGCGAGCGCACCGTCCTGGAGGACGAACTGCTCACCGGCCTCGCCCAGCAGATCCACGGCCGTGTCCTGGCCGCCCGCGACCTCGTACGCGGCATGAACGCCGACACCCGCTCACGGCCGATGACCTCGGGCACCGGCATCGGCATCCGGTGGGCCCACTCCGACCGCATCGACGACCGGCAGCGGGCCGTCTCCCGCCTGCTCACGCGCGATGCCCAGGGCCTCGGCGCCGCCGGCCTCGCCGAGCTGCGCGGCAGCCTGCGCGAGATGATCCGCGCGTACCGCGCGAGCCACCCGCGCGCCACGTACAAGGAGGTGCTCGCCGAGGTGCTCGACTACCGTGCCTGGCACACCTTCGAACTCCTCCTCGTGGTGCCCGGCGAGTCCGAGGTCCGCCTCACCCGCGCCAAGCACTCGGTGATGTCCGGCGGCGAGAAGTCCGCCGCGATCCACCTGCCGCTGTTCGCCGCCGCCAACGCCCTCTACTCCTCGGCACGCTCCGACTGTCCGCGCATGATCGCGCTGGACGAGGCGTTCGCCGGCATCGACGACAAGTACAAACCCGACCTGCTCGGCCTCACCGTGAAGTTCGGCCTCGACCTGTTCATGACCGGCCACGACCTATGGGTGCACTACGACTCGGTCCCGACGGCCGCCCACTACGACATGCACCACGACAAGGCCGCCAACACCGTCTCGGCCATGCTGATCCTGTGGGACGGCGTCCAGATGATCGACGCCGAGGCTGGCTTCGCGGGCAATGACGAACTCGCCGAAGAACTCCTCGGCATCAAACCCCGCCGTTATGTCCCGCCGGTGACGGAGGACACCCTCCTGAGCGCTCTCGCGGACGACGAGTGAACTTCGTCGACGGCTTCCGTGCCCCGGAGTACGCCCGGCTGCTCGCCGGCGCGAGAAAGGCGATCGAGCGGCGCCAGGCATCCTTCAGCCTCCGCGACGTCGACGCGGACGAGTGGGTCAAGCTCAACGGTCTGCTCGACTTGCGAGACCGTGCGGAGCAGGTCAGGATCAGCCTTCGCCGGCTGGACGACGCGGTCCGCAGGTCGTGCGAGCTGAGCCTGGCGGAACTGCTGGAGACGATCGGCCCGAAGCTCCGCGACCGGAAGGCGGAGAAGGAGACCGAGGCGGAGGCACGCGCGGAACTGCTTCACCTCGCAGAGGCCAGTCCGCTATACGCCTCGGCGGGCTGGTATCGCGACTGGCTCAGGACCCGCGGCCTGCTGACCGGCCTCATTACCGAAGACGGCACTCGGCTGTTCGCCCAGACCATCGCGATCCTCGAACGACTGGACGCCCGCCCGGAGGACGCCCCGCCGGAGACGCTCGCCACCCTCGCCGTCACGATGACAGGGGACACCAAGGCGCTCAACCACGGAATGCCGCACTCCAGCCTCGTTCTGGGGGCGCTGGCGGTCCAGGCCGGAGTGAAGAAGCCGAAAGCGGCCGAGGAACGGCGCGCACTCTGGGAGCTCGTCAACGTCCTCACCGATGACCTGGCGAGCCGTGTCCTCGTGCTGAACCTCCCGGCGACGGGCGGCGGCCTGGGGGAGTGGCTGACGGGGGCCGCCAGGTACGGCACACCGTTCCACGTGACCCTGCATCAGCTGACGACGCTCCCGATCACCGTACGATGCCCGGTCGCGTACGTCTGCGAGAACCCCACGGTGCTCCGCCGCGCGGCGCAAGAACTGGGCCCCGGCTCTCCGCCCCTCATCTGCACCGAGGGTCTCCCGTCCATCGCCTTCCATCGGCTGGCGGAGGCGGTCACGGCCGGAGGAGGAACGCTGCGCTACCACGGCGACTTCGACTGGCCGGGCATCGCCATCGCGACCGCCGTGATCCGCCGCCATGCCGCCGAGCCGTGGCGGATGTCGGCGGCCGACTACCGAGAGGGCCTGTGCGGATCCGATCACTACCTGCCCCTCGAAGGCCGGGCCCGGTCTGCTCCCTGGGCGGCGGACCTGTCAACGGTCATGACGGAGGCCGGTGTGATCCTCTATGAGGAGTCCGTCGCCGGTCACCTCCTCGACGACCTCGCCGACGCGGGCTGAACAGGACCTGGCGCCCGGGCGGCGACGGACAGGCCGCCCACCCACCGGGCTCCGTTCAACAGGGTGACCTGAGCGGTCCGCCTGTCGGAGAGGGCCTGGCCGTGGCGGTCGCGACCAGGTCCGGCGAGCGGACTGGATTCGCGGCGCTCATCGTGGGCCTGTGACGCTTGCGGTCAGGGCGGTGTGAGGGCGTGGGCGGAGTCGAGCGTACGGCCCTCGGGGTGATGGGGCTCTGTGCTGTCCCGGCGTGCTTCTTCGGCTCGGTGCGCTTCGGCGCGTACCCAGCGATAACGTCCCGGCGGGTGCCCGTATCAGGGTTTGCGATCGCGCATCTTATCGGCCTATGGCTAGGTTTACACCCTCCCTTTGTCGCCTGACCGGCTGTCGATACGGACATGACTCCTCTCCCATACCGAAAGTGACTCGGTAGTAGGTGTGTCTAGGACATCGTCCTGACCAGCGACGATATTTAGGTCGTTAGCAAGCTGTCTTGACTTCGTTGACCAACGCCTCCTGACTCAATGTCGGCTATGGCCGGTTTGGGACGCCCGTATAGGGTTGCGGCGATTGACAATCCTTGTCAGGGTTTCGGGTGGCAGGCAGCCGGTTCTCACCCCCCGCTCCGGTGGACGACAGGAAGCTCGCAAGGGCCTCTCGTCACCATCGGGAGCCGAGCGCCACCGCCATGCCACCCCGGGGCACGCCAGCAGGGCGTGCCCGCTCCTCAGGGAGGCACATGTGAGGTTCACCCCCCCGTCCGGGCGTGCTGGACTGACCGTCGCGGCAGCTGGGCTGCTGGCCCTCTCCGTCGTGCCGGCGGCCAACGCGGCCACGACCGCCAAGTCAGCGTCGACTTCGACGGTCGCGTCGACGATCGCCAAGCAGCTCGGATCTCGCTCCGCGGGTTCGTACCTCGAGGGCAACAAGCTCGTCGTGGATGTCACGAACGCAGCGGACGCGAAGATCGTCACCGCAGCGGGCGCCACCGCCCGTACCGTCGCCCGTAGCAGCGCGGTGCTCGCCTCGGCCAAGCAGGCCATGGACAGCGCCGCGGTCGTGGGCACCGCGCGGATGGTCGACCCGAAGACCAACCAGGTCGTCGTCTCGGTGGACAGCACCGTCAAGGGTGCCAAGCTCGCCAAGGTGAAGGCCGCGGCGAAGGCGCAGGGCGACGCCGTGCGCATCCGTTCGGTCAAGGGGAAGTTCCGTCTGCTCGTGGCCGGCGGCGACGCCATCTACGGCAGCGGCTTCCGCTGCTCGGTCGGCTTCAACGTCAACGGCGGCTCCGCCTTCATCACGGCGGGTCACTGCGGTAACGACGTCTCGACCTGGTACTCGGACTCCGGTGAGGGCAACGAGGTCGGCACGACCGGCACCAGCGTGTTCCCGGGCCACGACTACTCCATCGTGCAGTACACCGACGGTGGCGGCCACGCCAGCTCGGTCGACCTGTACAACGGTTCATCGCAGTCGATCAGCGGTGCGAAGGACGCGACGGTGGGCGAGTCCGTCCAGCGCAGCGGCAGCACCACTGGTGTCCACGGCGGTACGGTCAACGCGGTCAACGCCTCGGTGACCTACCAGGAGGGCACTGTCAACGGTCTCATCGACACGGACGTGTGCGCTGAGCCCGGCGACTCCGGTGGCTCCCTGTTCGATGGCAGCTCGGCCGTCGGCCTCACCTCCGGTGGCAGCGGCGACTGCTCCTCGGGTGGCGAGACCTTCTTCCAGCCGGCTACCTCGGCGCTGAGCGCCCTCGGTGCCAGCATCGGCTAAGTGATTTTGATCGAACGAGGCCCTCCTGGCGAACCGCCAGGAGGGCCTCGCTCTGCCATGCGCGACCGCCCCTAGGTACGCCGGTCGCCACTCGCCTCGAGTTCCCGTCTGAGATCCTGCAGAGCGTGCGTGAGCAGCGCCACTTTGGTCTCCAACTGCAGGATGCGTTCCTCCAGAACGGGAATCGACGGGGGTCCGAACCAGGGGGCGATCTGCCGTGCCATTCGTTGTCTCCTTCGTTGCCTACTGTCTTTCGGCCCCGGCTCGTCCTTCCGGGGCGAGCGGCGGGCGACCGCTCCCGTCAGGCCGGCGGGCGTCCCGCCGGCAGCACCGGTTCGATCCGGTAGAGCGCGGGTCTGGTGACCTGCCCGGGTCTCGCGCGGTGCGTGTGCCCGGCGACCGTCGCGATGAGGTCGCGGGCGGTGACCAGGCCGACGAGCTGCTCGTCGTCGGTCACCGGGACGAAGTCCAGCTGGGCGTCGAGCATCGCTCGCGCCGCGGTCGCGACGGAGTCCGTCGCGCTGACGTGCGGCAGCACTCGTCCGCCCACGACGGTGCTGACCGGTTTGCGCATCCGGTCCGGGCCTCCGCCGTCCCAGGCGGCGGCCATCGTCTCGGCGTCGAGCACTCCGACGCAGTGACCCTCGGGGTTCACGACCGGTACGTGGTGGTAGCCGCCTTGGCGCATCAGTTCCCACGCCATCAGCGTCGTCTCGGTGTCGGAGACGGTGAGGATGTCGGTGGACATCACCTCGGAGACGGGGCGTTCCTCGAGGATCGAGGTCATGGCGTCGCCTCCAGGTAGGTCGGATGGATCCGCTGGCCGCGTACGTACTCGCCGCGGATGCGGATGAAGCAGGCCCGGCGTCCTTGAGCCCATGAGTGCAGGGGAAGCTGTGACAGCCGGTCGATCTCGGTGGTGACGCCCACGGCGCGCGCCTGGCCGACGACCGTCACCGACCAGCCGGAGCGGCTGCCGGACTCGAACGCGTCGGTCTCGAAGGCGACGATGGTGCCGCGCATGGCGGCGGACAGCTTCGAGCCGGGCGGCGTCGCGATGATCACATCGTCGCCGTCCAGGATGAAGTGGACCGGTTCGATCGCGGGGAGCGCCCGCTCGGTGAAGACGACGCGGCCGAGGGTCACGGACCGCATCAGGGCGAGACAATCCTCCCGGTCGAGGACCTCGAGCCCGTTGGCGTCGAGTCTCATATCTCGATGCTCCTCCGGCCGCGCGACCGGCAGCAGGGGCGAAGGTCCTGCCCGTGCCCGCCCTTCTCCGGCGGCGCGCCCGGCCGAAGGGCCCGGTCAGTCCTCGGAGCGAGGGGCGTTCCTGGCCGCCTTGAGCTGGGCGGCGAAGGCGGCGGCCTGCGTACGGCGGCGCATATCGAGCTTGGTGAACAGGTTCGAGACGTAGTTCTTCACAGTCTTCTCGGCGAGGAAGAGGCGTTCGCCGATCTGCCGGTTGGTCAGGCCCTCGCCGATGAGCTGGAGGATCTGGCGTTCCTGGTCGGACAGGGCGGCGAGGGGGTCCTTGCGGGTCTGGCGTTCACGGAGGTGCTGGAGCATCTGCGCGGTGCTGTGGGGGTCCAGGAGCGACTGGCCGGACGCGACCGTACGGACGGCAGTGACGAGGTCGGAGCCGTGGATCTGCTTCAGGACGTAGCCGGCGGCGCCCGCCATCACGGCGTCGAAGAGCGCCTCCTCGTCGGAGAATGACGTGAGCATGAGGCAGGCGAGCTCGGGGAGGCGTGAGCGGATCTCGCGGCAGACGGTGACGCCGTCGCCGTCGGGGAGGCGTACGTCGAGGATGGCGACGTCGGGCCGGACGGCCGGTATGCGGGCGAGGGCGTGCGCGGCGGTGGCGGCCTCGCCGGCGATCTCGATGTCGCTCTCGGCCTCCAGGAGCGCGGCGACGCCACGGCGTACGACCTCGTGATCGTCGAGCAGGAAAACCCGGACGGTCACGACCGCGCCCTCCCTTATCTTTCCGACAGGTGAGGCATTCCCCGATATGCGCTCTCATAAGCAGCTGACCAGGGAACCTTGGCCGAAGCGAGCCGGGCAGGTGGCCCATACTGGACGTGGGAGGCTCCGCAGTGCGCCCTGAAGACCAGCCGGGTGAGGATCGCGTACGCCTGACGCTGCCGCAGATGCGGCTCGACGATCTTCTCGCCGAGCTGCAGAACCGTCTTGCCGCCGTGCTCGTCACCCGCGACCGCGTCCACACGCTATTGGAGGCCGTCGTCTCCATCGAGAGCGACCTCGACCTGGAGACGCTCCTGAAGCGGATCACCGACGCCGCCACGACGCTCGTCGAGGCCCGCTACGGAGCGCTGGGGGTGATCGGGGAGGGCGACCGGCTGGCCCGCTTCGTCACGTCGGGCATCACCGAGGAGGAGATCGCCGAGATCGGACGGTGGCCGACCGGCGAAGGTCTCCTGGCGGTGATGATCAAGGAGCCCGGGGCCGTACGCCTGCCGGAGATCTCCGAGCATCCGGAGTCGTCCGGGTTCCCCGCGCGGAATCCACCGATGCGCAGGTTCCTCGGGGTGCCGATCCGGGTGCGGGACGAGGTCTTCGGCAACCTCTACCTGACCGGGAAGGCCGGCGGCGCGGAGTTCGACGAGGAGGACGAGAGCGTCGTGGCGGCCCTGGCCACCGCGGCCGGCGTCGCGATCGAGAATGCCCGTCTCTACCAGGAGGCGCGCCAGCGCGAGCGGTGGCTGGAGGCGTCCGCGGAGGTGTCCACGTCGCTGCTGTCCGGCACCGATCCGACGGCGGTGCTCAAGCTCGTCGCGCGGCGGGCGCGGGAGATCTGCGACGCGGCCTCGGCGGCCGTGTCGCTGGCGCGTGGCGGCGACTTCGTGGTCGAGGCCGCCGACGGCGAGCACGCGGAGATCCTGCGCGGTCTGCACGTCGGCATCGACGAGGCCGTGGCCGGCCCGGTCTTCCGCGAGGGCGAGACGCTCGTGCTGGACGACGCGACCGAGGCCGCCCGCGAGATGAAGGTCCCGTCGCGCATCCGCGTCGGGCCCGCGCTGATCGTGCCGCTCGGCAGCGGCGACGCCGCGCGCGGCGTCCTGTCCGTCTCCAACCGCACCGGCGGGCCGGGCTTCAGCGACTCCGTACGCCGGTTGCTGGAGGCGTTCGCCGCCCAGGCCGCCGTGGCCCTGGAGCTCGCCGACCGCCGTCGCGACGCCGAACGCCTCGTCGTCCTGGAGGACCGCGACCGCATCGCCAAGGACCTGCACGACACGGTGATCCAGCGCCTGTTCGCCACCGCCATGACGCTGATGAGCGCCATCAAGATCACCCAGAATCGTGACGTGGCGGTGCGCGTCCAGCGTGCGGTCGACGACCTGGACGAGACGATCCGCCAGATCCGGTCGACGATCTTCGCCCTGCAGACGTCGCCGGACGGGGAGCACTCCTTGCGCACCCGGGTCCTGACCGCCGTCGACGCCGCCGCCGAGAGCCTGGGCTTCGCCCCCGCCGTACGCCTGGAGGGGCTGCTGGACACCCTGGTCGGGGACGAGATCGGCGACCAGCTGATCGCCGTCCTCAGCGAGGCCCTGTCCAACGTCGTCCGCCATGCCGACGCGCGGTGGGCGGCCGTCGCGGTCGACGCGGGGGAGTTCCTGGTGCTGGTGGTGGAGGACGACGGCGTCGGCATCGCGGAGGGCGGACGCCGCAGCGGCCTCCGCAACATGGCCGAGCGCGCCGAGTCCCTCGGCGGCTCGTTCGACATCCGCGAACGCGACGACGGCGGAACCACTCTCGAATGGCGCGTCCCCCTCACGTGACCCTTCGGCGGCGGCGTGCGGGACCTTCGGCCCCTTCTTCGCCACCGCAGGTCTCGCGACGCTGAGGAGTGAGGGCCCGTATCGGGCTCACTCGGCCCCCGTATCCGGAGGAGATCGTGATGATCGAACCGATCGTGGTCGGCGCCGACGGCTCGGCGCGCGCCGATCTGGCGGTGGAGTGGGCCGCGGACGACGCGGCTCTCAGGCGGCTTCCGCTGCACATCGTCCATGCCGTTGAACGCTGGGAGCAGGACGTCTCGCCCGGGCCCTCCCAGGTGCTCATCGAGACGGGAGGGCGGGTCACCGCCGAGGCCATGGAGCGTGCGCTCAAGGCGCGGCCCGGCCTGGCGGTCACCACGGAGCTGATGTTCGACTCACCGGCGAACGTCCTGCGCTCCATGGCACGCCGCTGCCGCGAGATCGTCGTCGGTCACCGCGGGCTCGGCGGCTTCACCGGCATGCTGCTCGGCTCGACCGGGCTCCGCCTCGCCGGACATGTGCCGGTACCGGTGGTCGTGGTACGGGGAGAGTGCCACGAGCGCCGCGGCGAGGTTCTCGTCGGCGTCGACTGCACCGAGCGGTCGGCCGTGTCCCTGCGGTACGCCTTCGAGGCGGCGTCGATCCGTGGCGCCTGGGTACGCGCGGTGCACGTCTGGCCGGTCCCGGCGTTCACCGGTACGTACCCGGTCAGCGTCCACAACGCCGCCGCGGTCGCCCAGGAGCGCCTCGCCCACACCATCGCCCCCTGGCGCGCGGCCTTCCCCGACGTACCCGTCATCGAGCAGGCGCCTCCCGGGCAGGTCGTGCGTGAGCTCTCCGTACGCTCCGCGAAGGCGGCCCTGCTCGTCGTCGGGTCCCACGGCGAGGCGCACCACGGCCTCCATCTCGGCTCGGTCGGCCACGGCGTCATCCACCACGCCGACTGCCCGGTCGTCGTCGTCCGCGAGAGATAGGGCGGAAGAACACGACATGCCGGTGCTACCGTGCCGTAGCCGGCCGCGGGACTACGGTGCGACTTCCGGAACCCGCCCTGTGAAGCGATGATTCGCAGTTCGTGCCCCCATTCCCCGGCCGGCTTCCAAAACCGGGGGAGGCACGGAATGGAGACGCAGGCGGACCTGATCGCCGCCGACGACGTCCTGCTGTTCGTGAACGCCGCGATCACCTCGACCGGCCAGCGCGAGTTCGGCGCAGACGCGGGCGAGCAGACGCTCTCGCTGGACTTCCTGCACCGCTACCTGATCGGCAACTACCGCGATCTGTACGCGGCCACGCTCGCGCTGGACGTCAACGATCATCGTCAGGAACCTGCTGACCACCGCACGCGAGGCGAGCCCCGAGCAGCGGCGCACCGAGGGGCGCCTCATCGCGCGGCGCCTGGCCGTGTCGCCGCCGCAGCGGGTGTACCGGCTGTTCCGGTCGCTCAGGAAGGCCACTGTCAACAACCGGCGCACCCGCGCGATCATGCGCGACTGGCTTGCCGCCCGTCCCGACCTCGCCTTCGACGCGGTCAAGTACCGCGCCGGCCTCAAGGAGGCGGTCCGGCACGCGCACCTGGCGCCCGTCGGGGACCTGGGGGCGTTCCTGTTCGCCCCGCACTCCATGGCCGTCTACGCCACCCCGATCCTGGACGCGGTGTACGAGCTGCCGTACACCGTGGCGGAGGGCTTCGCCGCCAAGCACCGCATCGCGCGTGAGACCTTCCTGGAGCGCATCGAGCCCCGGCTGACCCGCCTCGAACGTCTGCGCCTGCGGGAATCCGGCGCCGTACGCGCCGATCTGACGAAGATGCCGCTGACGCGGCTCGCGTCGTACGTGCTCGGCCTGTCCCTCGACGACCGGGTGCGCCGCCGTACGGAGCTGACGACGACGTTGCGCACGGCCGCCCGGCGCACCGCCGGAGAACAGGCAGGGAGCTGGGGCACGGTGGCCGCCGTCCTCGACGACAGCTTCTCCGCGTACGGGTCGGGGCACAAGCGCCGCCGCCCGCTGGCCGTCGCGCTCGCCTGCCACTTCCTCCTGGCGGAGCTGGCCGCCGACTACACGCCGCTGTGGGTGTCGGGGCGCACGGACGCGCTGCTCGCCCACCCGTACGGGCCGACGCCGCTCGGCGAGCGGATCCTCGACGGCCTCGAACGCGGCCCCGAGCGTCTCGTCATCGTCTCCGACGGAGCCGACAACGCGCCGCCGGGGCTCGCGGGCGAGGTCCTGCGGATCTGGCGCACCCGGCTCGACCCCGGTCACGCGTGCGCCGTCGTGCACCTCAACCCGGTCTACGACGCCGCCGACTTCGACGTACGGCGGCTGGCACCGTCCGTCCCGACCGCCGGCATCCGCGACGCCGAGAACCTGCCCGCCCTGGTCGAGCTGGCCGCGTTCGCGGAAGGCCGCACCGGCCTCCCCGAGCTCCAGGCCCACCTGTCGCGCCGCATCGGCGAATTCCTGCGGGAGGACGCGTGACGGGCATCGCGTTGACCGGGCTCACCACCCTCCCGTCGCAGGCCTGGGGCGGCGTACGGCTCGTCCCGCTGGCCCGCGAGCGGCCGGTCGAGGACCTGCGGCTCGACCTCGCCTCTACGACGAGGACCACGGCGTCGTCGAGGTCGGCCCGCGGATCGCCTACTCCTCCTACATCCCGCACGGCTTCGTGGCGACCTGGACGGGCGATGGCAGTCCGGCCGCGGCGTACGGCACCCAGCTGCGCGGCGACGGCGACGGCCGCGCGCCCGCCCGCATGCCGCTGAGGTTCCACCGCCGCATGGCCCACCGGATCGGCCGGAACCGGCAGCGCTTCCTGCCCCTGCACCTGGCGCTGCACTTCGGCGGGCCCGAGATCGCGTGGGAGGAGTGGTCGCGCCGCGCGATCGCCCACGGCCTGACGCCTCGCGCCGAGGAGGCGTACGCGGGAGCGGAGGTCCGCGGCCTGGCCGAGGCGCTGCGCGTCTTCGAGATCCACCCCGGCCAGTGCGGCGTCCTCGTCTACGTCGCGGACGCGCTCGCCGCCGCGTTCGTCGTGCCACACCCGGCCGACTACCGCGCCCTGCACTCCACACTCGTCCTCGACCTGTACGGCGAGCTGATCCACCACTACGCGATGTTCACCATGCCCGTGCCCGACTTCCGCGCCCGCGTCGACGACCGGTGCGTACGCTCGCTCGCCGACCTGCGCGCGCAGGCACGGCGGCAGCGGGAGGAGTGGGCGGACTTCCACGACCGGTTCATGGCGGGCGCCCTGCTGGAGGAGGACTACACCCACCGGCACGTGCACACGATGGGGCGCTACCGCCTGTCCCGCTTCCTGCCGTCCTTCGAACGGCAGCGTGAGAACCACATCGGCGAGCTCATCACCGACGAGACCGGCACGCTCGCCTACCTCAAGACGTTCCGCCTGTCGGAGAAACAGATCCGCCGCGGCCACCTGCTGACCCGGCTCGCGGCGGCCGACTGGCACCCGGCGAACACCGCCGCCGCCCTCGGCGTGAGCGCGCGCGACCTGGCCCTGCGCATCGAGTCCGCCGGATTCGGGCACCTCCTCCGCCAGGACGTCCTCGACCACTACCGCGCCCAGGCCCGCCGCTGATCAGTCGTCGATCATGTCCACGAGCTCGGCGATGGACTCGGCCACGCGGGACGGCTTAAAGGGGAATCGGTCGATGTCACCCGGCTGGGTGACGCCGGTCAGGACCAGGATCGTGTAGAGGCCGGCCTCCATGCCGGACACCACGTCGGTGTCCATCCGGTCGCCGATCATCGCGGTCGACTCGGAGTGGCCGCCGACCGTGTTCAGGGCGTTGCGCATCATCAGCGGGTTCGGCTTGCCGACGAAGTACGGTTCGACGTTGGTGGCCTTGGTGATCAGAGCCGCCACCGATCCCGTCGCGGGAAGGGCACCCTCGATCGACGGGCCGATCGGGTCGGGGTTGGTGGCGATGAAGCGCGCGCCCGCGGTGATCAGGCGGATCGCGCGGGTGATAGCGGTGAAACTGTACGTACGGGTCTCACCGAGCACGACGTAGTCGGGATCGCTGTCGGTCAGGACGTATCCGGCCTCGTGCAAGGCGGTCGTCAGCCCCGCCTCGCCCAGGACGTACGCCGAGCCGTTCGGCCGCTGGTCGGACAGGAACTGCGCGGTCGCCAGCGCGGAGGTGTAGATCGCCTCGACGGGAACGTCCAGCCCGGCGGTCCGCAGGCGTACGTGCAGGTCCCGAGGTGTGTACATGGAATTGTTGGTGAGGACGAGGAAGGGCCTGCCGGCCCGGGTCAGCCGGGACAGGAACTCCTCGGCACCGGGCACCGGGCTGCCTTCGTGGACGAGCACGCCGTCCATGTCGGTCAGCCAGCACTCGATCGGCTTTCGGTCGCTCATGCGGACAAATATCCCCTACGTGCACATCCGCACCGCACACCGGCCCTCGGGCGTGTCTGACAAATCACGTTCGTAGCGAGCGCCGCGCAGCCGGACAGCGGATTTGTCAGACATGCCTTAGAGCTGGAGTTCGAACCAGACGGCTTTGCCAGCGGCGGTGTGGCTGGCGCCCCAGCGGTGGGCCAGGCGGTCGACGAGGTAGATGCCGCGGCCTCCCTCGTCGGTGTCGCCGGGCTCGCAGAGCACCGGCAGGTGGTGGTCGTCGTCGGTGACCTCGCACAGCAGTTTCTCGGTGCGCAGCAGCCGCAGGCTGATCGGGCGGGTCGTGTAGCGGATGGCGTTGGCGACGAGTTCGGTGGCCATCAGCTCGGTCGAGTCGATGTGCTCGTCAAGGCCCCATCCGGACAGCGTCGTGGAGACCAGCCCGCGTACATGCCGGGCGGCGCGGGGGTGCGGGCGCATGATCCAGTTGGCCACGCTCGCGCTCGGGATGCCGTCGAACCGGGCGATCAGCAGCGCGACGTCGTCCTCGCGTTCGTCGGTGTGCAGGGCGCGGAGTACCTTCTCGCACAGGTCGTCGGGTGACTCCTTGGACGAGGAGAGGGTCTCGCGCAGCGTGGTCAGGCCTTCGGACAGGTCGCGGTCGCGTGACTCCACCAGGCCGTCGGTGCACAGCGCGATCAGGCCGCCGTCCGGAGCCGCGACCTCGACCGTCTGGAAGGCGACGTTGCCGACGCCCAGCGGCACCCCCGCCGGGACCGGGATCAGCTCGGTACGGCCGTCGGGGTGGACCAGGACCGGTGGAACATGCCCGGCGTTGGCGATCGCACAGCGCCGGGCGACCGGGTCGTACACGCAGTAGATGCACGTCGCCATCGACTGTTCCTCGGACTGCCCGACGGTGTCGTCGAAGAGCTGGTCGAGATGGCGCAGCACCTGGTCCGGCGGTGGGTCGAGCGCCGCGAGCGTACGGACGGCGGTGCGCAGCTGGCCCATCGTCGCCGCGGAGTGCACGCCGTGCCCCATCACGTCGCCGACGACGAGCGCGACGCGGCTGCCGGGCAGCGGGATGGCGTCGAACCAGTCGCCGCCGACCTGTGCGGTCGGGTTGCCGGGCAGGTAGCGGTAGGCGACCTCGACACCCGGCAGCTGCGGCGGGTGCTTGGGCAGCATGCTGCGCTGGAGCGCGTCGGCGACGCGCGCCTCGCGCTGGTAGAGCAGCGCCTTGTGCACGCCGATGGCCGCCTGGTCGCCCATGAGCGTGGCCGTCAGCATGTCGGTCTCGTCGAAGGGCGCGCGGCGCGGCACCCGCATGATGACCGCGAACCCCAGCACGAGCCGTCCGGCCCGCAGCGGCACGACCATCAGCGATCCCGGCCAGCCGGACGGCAGCAGGCAGGCGACGTCGCGGTTGTCGTGGCCGGCGCCGTCGAGCCCGCTGTCCGGCCACATCACCAGCTGACCGCTGGACACCGTCGAGGCGAACGGCCCGGTCAGGTCGGACACGGCGACCTTGCGGGTGAGCGTCTCGTCGCGGACCCGCTGGCCGCGCGCGACCGCGACCTGGCGCAGGACCGCGGTGCAGCCCGGCGCCTCGGGCAGGTCACCGTCGGTCAGCACCGCCTCGTAGAGGTACACGGCGGCGAGGTCGGCGACACGCGGCACGGACGTCTCGCACAGGGCGGTTACGACCTGGGTGAGGTCGAGGTCACCACCGATCCGCACCGTCGCCCCATGCAGGAAGGCGAGGTGCTCGCGTACCGAGGTCGGGTCCGCCCGCCCGTGGCCGCGGATCCTCACCGATCGCCGTCGCGTCGGCAGAACAGGAACAGCTGAACCTCCGGCGGGACCTGCGTGCTGGCCGGTGCGTACGACAGGTGGCGCATCTCGGTGACCTCGAAGCCCGCCTTGGTCACGAGCGCCCGCAGCTCGTCGCGCATGTAGCCGGTGACACGGATCTGGTTGCCGAGGAAGCGGATGGGGGTGTCGTCGAGGTCGGCCTCGACCATGCTCAACAGAAAGTGACCGCCGGGTTCCAAAAGATCGTGGATCTTCTCCAGAACCGGCGGAATCTCGGCCCGCGGCAGCATCAACAGTGAGAAGAAAGCGACGACGGCCGAAAACCCGCCCAATGAGGAGTCAAGATCGACGGCATCCATAGAACGGAATTCGGCCACGGGGACGTCGCGCCGCGCGAGAGCGAGCATTCCGTCGGAGATATCGATCCCGGTGACCCGGTGGCCGGCGTCGGCGAGCTGGCGTGCGGTGGGGATGCCCGTGCCGCACCCGACGTCGAGCACGCGCGAGCCCTCCGGTAGCTGCCGTACGAGCCAGTCACCCGCCGCGACCTGGCCGTCCTTGTGAGGGAAGGCCTCGTCGTAGTGTTCGCCGATCCGGTCGAACGCCCAGGCTTGCGCGGCCTGACGCTCCGAGAGGCCGCCTGGCAGGTCCGGATCCTGAGTCATCGCACCGTCCTTCCTTCCTCATCTTTGATTACATCGGTGGCGCATCCTATTCAACACGGAATCAGGTTGAAGCTCCGCTGCATGCTGGTTACAAGGCTTGACAGAATTGGTATCTATCCGAAGATGCCCCTTGACCAGCCGTGATGTATCGCCGACCACGGCAGGTTACAACAGGCCTTACCTGGCAGGGGGGCGGATGTGGAGGCGGTCATGAGGCGCAAGAGCGTCCCGCGCGTCGTCACGTTGCCGGCCGACCAGGCGGAGCAAGAGATCCACGCTCTGCGTCGGCTGCGGGGGTGTGGCCGAAGAATCTAGGGCCAAGTCATGAGGAATGGCTTGTATGCCGCGAAAAGCCGCAGGCTACTTGCAGAATCGCAAGAATCGGGCATGGTGTTGACCGCTCCGTCACCCGGCCTCGCGAGGAGATGGCGATCGCCGCGCCCTCGCGCGACGCCACACGGCCTCCATATGCTCCACGGACTTTTGGGTTCGTTCGGGATCGATGGAGGCGAGTTCGGCGCAGAAGGCGTTGATCATCGCGATGGTGGGCGCCATGGTGGGATAGAAGGCGCCCCCTTCGGCGGAGATGCTGATGACGTGGTCGGCGAAGGGGGTCAGCGCTGACGGCTGATGATCAGTGATCACGCAGACCGTGGCCTCTCGCTCGTGCGCCATCTCGGCAGCTGTGACAGTGCCTTCGTACAGCAGCCACAGGCTGAAGGCGACCACGATGTCGCCTTTCTCTAGGCGGCCGATGCTGTTGATGAGGTCCGCCCCTTCGCTGGGGGCCACCGTGGCGTATCCCCCGAGCGAGGCGTATGACGCCAGCAGCTTCGCCGCATAGGCGAAGTTGCCACCTCCGACGGCCAGGCGCGTACGGGCCCCGGCGAAGTCGGTGACAGCGGCGGAGATCGCCGACTGGTCCGCTCTGCCCGTCGTGGCGGACAGTGCTCGCAGATCGGCGTCGAACGACTTGTCGATGGCGCTGTTCGTTCGGGTCGGCGGTGGTGATCCCTCTTGTCGGAGGCCGAGTAGCGTCAGGTAACGCCTCCGCAACTCCTCGCGGAATGTCGGCCAACCGGCGAAGCCGAAGGCCTGCGCCGCCCGCGTCACACTCCCGATATTCACACCGACGAGACCCGCGACCTCGCCCGCCGACGCGTACGAGGCGCGCTCGGGTTGCTTCATGAGGGTCGCGAGGATGCGTCTCCCCGTCGTGGTGACGTCGGGCCGTGTACCGAGCGAGGCCATCCACTCTTCCCAGCTGTCCTCAGGCACCGGCGCACCTCCTTTGCCAGAAGTATGACAATCGCCCGCTTCCTGAGGCTCCTTCTCCATGGCGTACGGCTCCTGGCGCTGGTAGATGGTGTGCTCTGATGGCAACGAGTATTGCACTAGTTAAAGCATTGCAATGATACTTGCGGCAGTGGCGGGGGGTACCCGGACGCCGGCGCTGATCGGAGCCGGTGCTGTCGACAGGAGAACCAATGCTCACAACGTCGCCGATTCTCGTTTCACGCGCGCAGTCGGCGCGCGCACTCAAGCCAGCGCTCGCGGTGATCTCGATGATGGCCGTAGCGTGCGCGGCGTGTAGCGCCCCCAGCCACGCTCCCGCCTCGCAGGCTCGTGGTGGCCAGCTGGTCTGGGGCGACCCCGCCGAGGCGGACACGCTGGATCCGACGATCGCCGGCAACGCCGTGAACTGGGAGCTCCTGAACCTCGCCTACGAACGTCTCGTCACCCTCGATAGCAGGCTGAACGTCGTTCCGCAGCTGGCAGAGTCCTGGAAGCAAACGTCGCCGAAGACCTACGAATTCACCCTCCGCAAGGGTGCGAGGTTCTCCAACGGCCGCGCGCTGACCGCCGACGATGTGGTGGGCACCCTCAAACGCCTGATGGATCCGAAGGTGGCGCCTTGGTCGGCGCAACTGGGGATGCGGAGCATCGTCTCGCACGGTCCCGGCCGGGTCACGATCACCTTGACGTCGCCCAGGACATCTTTCTTGGCGGCGCTGGCCGCGAGCTACGCCGCGATATTGCCCATGAAGGAGGTCACGGCCGGAACGTTCGATCCGAAGAAGGAGATGCTCGGTACGGGGCCTTTCAAGGTGGCCGCCCATTCGCCGGGTGAATCATGGACCTTCACGCGTAACCCGTACTACTGGCGCCCCGGTCTGCCGAAGGTCGACCGGGTGATCGTCCGGATCATGCCCGACGACGCGGCAAGAACCGCGGCGCTGCGGAACGGCACGATCGACATCACAACATTCGGAAATCCCGACTCGCTCCGACTGTTGAAGGGCCAAGCGAATGTCGCGACGGCCGTACAGCAGACCACGGACTACTACCGTATAGACGTCAATGCCAGGTCCTCCCTTTTCGCCGACGACCGGCTGCGGCAGGCCCTGGCCCTCGCGATCGACCGGAAAAAGATCAGTAACGTGGCTCTCGGCGCGGTGGGCAGGCCCACCGCGGCGGCATCGGTGGCATTCGGCGGTGCCTGTGACCCGAACCAGGTGGCCTTCAGCAGCCCTGATCTTCAGCGGGCCCGAGGGCTGGTGGCCGCTGCCGGTGCCACGGGCAAGACGGTGGAGATCATCGCCCCCTCGCTGGTCGCGATGGCGGCGCCTATCGCTCAGGTCATCCAGCAGAATCTCGAGGCCGCCGGTTTGAAGGTACGAATAGCGACACTCGACGTCGGTGACGTGATGAAACGCGTTTATTCCGGGAAGGAAGCAGATTTTGATCTGGTCATCTCGTGGTTTGCCGGCTTCGGTGATCCCTCGATGGTGTTCAACTACTGGAATCCCACCGTCGGAGGCTTCGGAAAGCTGTGGGTAAAGCCGGACGCGGATCTCGTCAAGTTGATCAACAAGAGCTCCTCCACCGCTCCCGGACCTGAGCGCACGGAATTGCTGCGAGCGACGTGTGACGGCATCGCGCGTCAAGCGAATATCATTCCGCTGGTCTCCAAGGACGCGATAGTCGCGTACCGGCCAGACAAGGTTTCGGCGAAGATACTTCCGGTGGAAGGGTACGCGGTTCCGCTGCGGAACATTGCGGAATTCGCGAGGGAGTCTCGATGAGGACTTTCGGAACCGGCGATGCCCTGCGTCTCTCTTTTGTCGATGAGGCCGGGTTCGTGCCGAACCGGGTACAGGTCTACTACTGCCTCTCAAGAATCGACCGTGGTGTCGCAGCGAGAGAGCTGTGGCTTCTCGATCCGACCACGGGACGGCGGCACATGGTCGCCGGGGAGTTCGACGACCCTAGGGGAGCGCGGCCGTCACCTGACGGAACCCGCGTGGCGTTCGTCGCCGACGTCGGCGGGACCGGTCAACTCTGCGTGGCCGTACTCGACAGTGGTGAGGTCGAGGTCTGTACCGATTTTCCGGGCGGCGTATCCGGAGCTCCCCGGTGGTCGCCCGACGGAGGCTCGATCGCGGTGGCGGCACGGCCGACGCCACGACGCGACCCGTCGCTGCCCTATCGAATCACCCGCACGACCTTCCGTTTCGAGGAGGTCGGCCTCATCGATGACGCCGTCCAGGACATCTATGTCGTGGATCTCGACGCGCAGGCCGTACGCCAGGTGACCGACGATTCATCGGTCAACGAGGACCCGCGCTGGTCGCCGGACGGTCGCCGAATCTTGTTCCGGTCGTCCTTCTCCCCGGAAGCAGAGCCCTGGACGGCGAAGCCGGCCGCACACGTCGTTGACGTCGAGACAGGTGAGCGTCACGTCGTGGTCGGTGAGTGGGGCGCCGTCTTCGAAGCGGAGTGGTGCCCGGGCGGCACCCGCGTCGTGTTCCATGGAAGCCCGGCCCGGCCGGGAATCCTCGATTCGCTGGCCCAAAGACGTGACCTCTGGACCGTCCCGGCGGGCGGCGGGAGGCCGGTGTGCCGGACCGGCGACCTGACCGCGGGCGTCGGGGTCAAGCTGGAGTTCGACCATCCCACCTGGAACTCCTTCCAGCGGGCGAACCTCCGCATCGACGCGACCATGGACTGTGCCTACGTCAGCGCACAGCGCGGGGGCGATGTAGGCATCTGCCGGGTGCGGCTCTCGGGTGATGAGCACACAGAGTTCGTTGTCGCCGAGGAAGGCCGGACCTGCTTTCTGGCCGACGCCGAGACGGCGACCGGACGCCTGTTGTCCGTCGCCTCGACGCTGCTGGACCCGCCCGAGTTGTTCCTCCGCGGCGAAGGCACGGAACGGCGACTGAGCCATCTGAACGACGCCGTCGTAGGCGATGTGGTCCGTCCACAGGTCCGAACCCTCGATGTCACCGTCGCTGACGGATCAAGGATCGAATCCTGGGCGTTGACCCCACCAGGAGCCGGGCCGTTCCCGACGGTCCTCGCCATTCATTGCGGCCCGGCCAGCGCGTTCGGCCATGTGTTCAACAACGACCATCACCTGCTGGTCGGTGCGGGTATCGCGGTCATCTTCGCCAACTTTCGCGGCTCGGCCGGCTACGGCACCGCGTTCATGCAGGAACTTCGGGGCCGATGGGGCGAGGTGGGGGAAGAGGACCACCACGCCGTGATCGACCATGCCATCGACGCCGGCATCGCCGACCCGGAGCGCCTCGGCGTGTACGGGTTGTCCCACGGCGGGTTCGCCACCTGCTGGCTGTTGGGCCGTACGGACCGGTTCCGCGCCGGGGTCGCCGAGAATCCGCTGGTCAGCTTCGCTTCGGCGTACGGGACCATGGACCTGCCATGGATGGTGGAGCGGGTCATCGGCGGACATCCCGGCACCGACCCGGCGGCGTACGCCGATCGCTCGCCGTTGACGTACGCCGCGCACTGCTCGACGCCGTTGCTGTTCGTCGTCGGAGAGGATGATCTTCGATGCCTCCCCATCGAGGCTGAACAGTACTATCGCGTGCTCAAGGCCAACGGGTGCGTCACGGAGATGTTGCGGCTCCCGAAGAGTCACCACACCGGCTCGTGGACCGGGCCGGTCTCCGCCCGAGCCGCGCAGAACGAGGCGCTCGTGGAGTGGTTCTCCCGCTACCTGGTCGAGGACGCGAAAGCCGGAGAACGGCCGGCTCACTGAGGCCGACTCCGGCGTGGAACACGTCAGTCGCAGACCGCGGCGAACACGCGCAAGAAATTCTCGCCAAGAATTCCTCTGATCTCTTCGTCGCGATAGCCGCGGGAGACAAGACCGCGAGTGATGTTGGGATGGTCGCGGTAGTCGTCGAAGCCGATCAGGTTCTGCGTCGGGTCGATCTGATGCTCTTTGCGGAAGCCGTTTCGCGGTCCACGTGCCTTGGCCTCCTCCAGCACCCACTTCGGGCTGCCCATAGGCCAGTCGGTTCCGATGGCGACGTGTTCCCATCCCACCAGGCTCGTGAAGTGCTCGATATGGTCGAGCATGGCCTCGATGGTGGGCCGGCCCGGGCCGAGGAATGCCGGGTGGGCGACGATTCCGATGATTCCACCGGTCGCGGCTATCGCCTCCGCCGACTCATTCGAAAGTCCCCGATCGTGGAGGTGGACCGCGGCCGCCGATGTGTGCGACACGATGACAGGTGCTTCCGAGACCTCGCAGGCGTCGAGGACCGTCCGCTGGTTGCAGTGAGCGGTGTCGACGATTATTCCCCGCTCGTTGAGCCGGGCGATGAGGTCCTCTCCCAGCCGGCTGAGGCCCGCGCCGGAGCGTTCGGTGCACCCGCACGCGATGGCGTCCTGGACGTTGTAGCCGAGCTGAAGGACCCGGAGGCCGATGTCATGGGCGAGGTCGACGAGGCTGAAGTCACGGCTGATCGGCGGGGTGGGCTGGCACTGAAGATAGAACGCATGCCCCCCTTCGCGTTTGGCCATCCGGAAATCATCCGAGCGCAGAGCCTTACGCAGCCACGGCAGACGGTCGACGAGATAGTCGAGATGCGCGATTCCTTCGAGCAGCAGGCGGGCATCGCCCACCTGGATCTCGCAATGTCCGGCGGTCACGCCACTGGCGTCCCACGCCGATCGATAGTCGGGTAGCTTGCCCGCCGCCGCGAGGCGGCCGGGCAGCCGCCATGAGTCCTCTATCAGCGACCAGAAGTCACGGCGCTGTTCATATGTCGCGCGCAGCCGGGCGTCCATATGCGGCGTGAACGACCGGTGGGAGATGGGGCCCCACCAAATGACGTCCACGATCGTGCTCTCCGCATGAAGGCGCGCGGCGCGGGTCTCTTCTCTCGATGAGAGAGAGAAATCGTAGGTTCCGAATTCCGTCACGTGTCGCTCCTGTCGCGCCGATCGAGGATGTCCTTCGTCGTGCAACAGACTCCCGGATCAGTGACATGACTTCAATGTTTGTTGCAGCAGGGGCACGTCTCCGGATGGCCGTCCGGCCCCACGGGTGTCGTCGCGACCGGCAGGACCCGTGGAGTCGATCCCCGTGCCGCTGCAGCAACAAACATTGCAGCGAGCCTACTGGAGGGCCACTCTGTTGCAGAGAGCCCCAAGAGCCGGTCCACCGAAGCGGAGCCACTATGACGAAGGCGCCCACCTCGATCGCGGCGGAATGTCCGGAGGGAGACCAGGGATGCCCGGTAACGAGGTAGTGGTGATCGGTGGTGGAGTGATCGGCCTGTGCACGGCCTACTCGCTGACCCGGCGCGGTGCCGAGGTCCGTGTGGTCGACCTGACCACCGGAGCGCCGCCGGCCTCCTGGGGTAATGCCGGCTGGGTGACGCCCGCGCTGTCGGCACCCATACCGGCCCCGGGAATGGTCCGGCACGGACTGCACGAGATCCTCCGCCGTTCCCCCACGTTGCGTGTCGCCCCCAGGCTGTATCCCCGGCTGGCCGCCTGGCTGTTGTCGTTCGCGAAGCACTGCACAGACTCCGCCCACGAGGCAGGGTTCGAGGCGACCATCCGGCTTGCTCAGGGCAGTCCGAGCCTGTACGACGACATGGCGCGCCAGGGCGTGCCATTCGACAGGTGGAGCCGTGGCCTGACGGTTGTGGCACTGGACAGATCGGCTGCGGAAGAGGAACTGGAGCACCTCCAGCCGCTGACGGAATACGGCTATGAGCTGCCGAGCCGGGTGGACGACGGCGACCGGCTCCGTACGGCCGAGCCGGCGCTCTCGGAGGCCGTCACGGCCGGGTTCCACATTCGCGAAGAGCAACATGTCGACCCGCGGACGCTACTCACCGGGCTGCGTTCCTGGTTGGAAGATCGCGGAGTCCTCTTCATGACGGGGACACGGACACTGCGGTACGCACTCGACGGAAACCGTGTCACCAGCGTGGACGTCGGTGGCGAGACGGTGTCCGCGGCGGCGGTCGTGCTGGCCGCGGGGGCCTGGACCGGCGGTCTCGCCGCCCGGCTCGGCCACCGGATTCCGCTGACGGGCGGCAAGGGCTACAGCTTCATAGTCAAAGATGTTCCCGGCGTCTCAGGGCCGCTGAAGCTGCTCGAAGCCCGGACCGCCATCACCCCGTTCGACCGGCATACGCGGGTCTCCGGAGCCGTCGAGCTCGACGGTCTGCGGCTACGGATCCGCTCGCGGGCGCTGGTGGCGACCCACGCCGCGGCCTGCCGGTATCTGCGCGGGTGGGATCGCACCCGGATTCAGGAGCCGTGGGCGGGCCTGCGTCCTATGACCCCGGACGGACTTCCGGTGATCGGCCGGATCCCCACGACGGCGAACGCCTACATCGCGACGGGTCATTCGACGCTCGGCGTCACTCTCGGCCCGGCCACCGGCGAGCGGCTTGCCGAGCTGATACTCACCGGCCGGCCCCCCGAGCTGCTCCGGCCGTTCGCGCCAGAACGCTTTCGTGTGAGCTGAGGTGATGAGTATGCGGTATTTCGTCGGTCGTCTGATCGCCGGGCTTGGAACGTTGTTCGTGGTGTGCGTGCTGGTGTTCGGCGCGGTGCATCTGGTGCCGGGGAGCTATGCGGAAATCGTGTTGGGGCCGTTTTCCTCGCCGGCGGCGCGTACGGCATTGACCCGGGAATTCGGACTGGACAGGCCGCTGGTGGTGCAGTTCGCCGAGTGGTCGTGGCACGTCCTGACGGGAGACCTGGGGACGTCGCTGGGCACGGGGGAGAGCGTGTCGGGGCAGCTGGCCCGACGGTTGCCGGTCACCGCGGAGGTGGCGTTGTTGTCGTTGTCGCTGGTCGCGGTGGTGGGTTCGCCGTTGGCATTGGTGGCAGGGCTGGCACGGGGCCGGATCGGACGCGGAGTGAGCCGCCTCGCGGGGGCGCTGGCGATGTCGACGCCGGAGTTCGTCCTCGGAAGCCTGCTGGTCTACCTGTTCTCGCGTTACTCGCTGGGGTTGCCGGTGGGCGGGGGATATGTGTCGCCGACCGAGGACATCGGCGAGAACCTGGCGGAGGTGGCGTTGCCCGCGCTGACCCTGAGCGTGTTCGGGATCGCGCTGGTGGTGCGTACGGGGCGGGACGCGGTGGCGCGGGTGGTGAGCCTGCCCCACGTGACGGCGGCGCTGGCCCGGGGTGAGGGCCTGGGACACGTGGTGAGACGGCACGTGCTGCGCAACGCGGCGATCCCGGTGGTGACGGTGGCGGCGACGTTCACGGGTTACGTGATGGGCGGCGCTGTGATCGTCGAGAATCTGTTCTCCCTGCCCGGCCTCGGCCAGGCGGTGCTGACCGCGATCGACCACCGTGACTACGCCGTGGTCCAGGGCATGGTCCTGATCGCGGCGGCCGTGTTCATCACGATCAATCTGCTGGCCGACTTCACCTACGGCCTCCTCGACCCCCGTATCCGGGTCGGACATCACTCGTGACCCGTTGAGGCCCAGACCCATAGGGAGTGCCACGTGCGAAGGAGACTCGTCGGCTCATCGAGCTCGCTCGATGTGCCGGACTCGCCGGACCTGTCAGAGCAGGACTCGGTGGTGGGATATCAGGCACCGCGGCGGAGGCGGGGGCTGCCGTTCGCGGGAGACGTGTTGTCGCGAGTGGGAGCGGCACTGGTGCTGTTCTTCGTAGTGCTGGGGACGTTCGGGCCGTGGCTGCCGTTGGGCGACCCGGCGGCGGTGAGCGCCGGTCCGAGGTTGGCGGCACCTTCAGGTGAGTGGCCTGCGGGAACCGACAGTTTGGGGCGGTCGGTGCTCCCACGGCTCATCGAAGGGGTCCGCACCACCTTCTTGCTGGCGGCGGTCGCCGTGGTGCTCACGGCGGTGGTCAGCGTGGTGCTGGGGATGGTGGCCGCTTACTACAAGGGGCCCTTGGGGGAGGTGATCACACGAGGCGCGGATGTGATGTTCGCGTTTCCGTCATTGTTGTTGGCGATCTTGATGGTGGCGATCGTCGGGCCGGGTGCGACGGGAGCGATCATCAGCATCGTGTTGATCTGCAGCCCCTTGATGGTGCGCGTCGTACGGGCGACGTCGTTGACCGTGGTCGGCCGCGACTACGTGACCGCCTCCAAGGTCGGTGGAGCGCGTACGGTACGGCTGCTGTTCGTGCACGTGTTGCCCAACGTGGCCGGTCCGGCGGTGGTGCAGGCCACCTACGCCCTGTCGGTCGGGATGCTGATCGAGAGCGGGCTGAGCTTCCTCGGCCTCGGGTTGCAGCCGCCGAAGGCGTCGCTGGGTTCGCTGGTGCACGAAGGCGCGGTGTACCTGCCGATCGCGCCGTGGCTGGTGTTGATTCCGGGCGTGTTGCTGGCGTTGGTGATCATGTCGGTCAACCTGGTGGGCGACGGGTTGCGCGATCGCCTCGACGTACGTGGTCTGGAGGTGCGCCGATGACCGCGGCGACACCAGGTGTGGCCGGACGGGCCGCCGACACCGCCGGGCCGATCCTCGAGGCGAAGGACCTGGTGATCGAGTACACCACACGGCGTGGTCGGGTCAGGTCTCTCGATGCCGCCACCTTGGCGGTGCGGCCTGGGCACATCGTGGCGTTGGTGGGCGAGTCGGGGTCGGGAAAGACCACGCTGGGGATGGCGGCGGGCCGGTTGCTGGCCTCCAACGCCGAACATGTGGCGGGAACCCTCACCGTGGCGGGACAGCCGGTGTTCGACTGCGACGCCGAACGGCTGCGCGCCTTGCGACGGGACGTGCTGGGGTTCGTATTCCAGAACCCCGTCGCGGCGTTGGACCCGACGATGCGGATCGAACGGCAGATGCGCTCGGCCACCCTCGCCCAGCGCAAGGCGACGGCGAGCACGACCGGTGAGGTAAGGGCCGGCGCGGAATACACGACCGAGGCGCTGGCGGCGGCATTGACCGACGTGGGACTCAAAGACGTGCCGCGGGTGTTGAGGTCGTTTCCGCACGAGCTGTCGGGAGGGATGGCCCAGCGGGTGGCCATCGCGATGGTGTTGCGTCGCCGTCCCCGCCTCCTCGTGGCCGACGAGCCGACCGCCGCCGTCGATGCCACGTTGCGTGCTCAGATACTCACCTTGCTCGTCGATCGATGCCGCGAGCAGGGCTGCGGGCTGTTGCTCCTCACCCACGATCTGCATGCGGTCGCCCAGCACACCGAACAGATCGCGGTGATGTACGGCGGGCGGATCGTCGAACACGGCCCGACGAAGGACGTCCTCACCGAGCCCCGCCACCCGTACACCCAGGCGCTGATCGGCGCCCTGCCCGGCGAAGAAGAGCCCGGACAACGCCTCGAAGCCATCAGCGGCGTGCCACCCGTACTTCGCGGGCCCAGCCCCGGTTGCGCCTTCACGCTCCGCTGCCCCCATGCCCTCGCCCACTGTGCCACCAGCAGGCCCGCTCATGTCAGCGTCGCCGAGCGCGAGCTGGCCTGCCACCTTCACACCGACAACGGCAGTGACCAGGAGCGATGAGATGAGCACCAGCGTTGCGTCAAGGGGCGACGGCGAATCCGGAGTGCCGGTGGCCGCGGCGCGAGAGGTGAGCGTGATCTACCGGACCGGGGCCGGTCGAAACGCCAGGACGGTGCGCGCGTTGGACGGTGTCTCCCTCGCCATCCACGCCGGGCGGACCCTGGGGCTCGTCGGGGAGTCAGGGTCGGGCAAGACGACTCTCGGCCGTACGCTGCTCGGTCTGGTCAGACCCACCAGCGGAACCGTCGAGTTCGACGGCCAGGCCGTCTCAGGTCGCGGGTCGGCCCGTCGGCTGAGGGGCCGGCGTCAGGTCGTGCTGCAGAACCCGGATTGGTCACTCAACCCGGCGTTGCAGGTGTGGCGGTCGGTGGCCGAGCCGCTCGCGATCTCCGGCACGGCACCGCGCCGCACCCGGCGCGGCGCGGTCGTGGAGATCCTGTCCCGGCTCGGCCTCGATCCCGCCATGGCCGAGCGCCATCCGCACGAGCTGTCCGGTGGCCAGCGGCAACGGGTGGCCATCGCCCGGGCGATCATCACCGACCCGGACCTCATCGTCTTCGACGAGGCGGTCACCGCGCTGGACGTGTCGGTGCAGACCCAGATCCTCAACCTGATCCGCGACCTGCAGGCCGAACGCGGTTTCGCCGCCCTGTTCATCTCCCACGACATCGCGGCCGTCCGCTACGTCTCCCACGACATCGCCATCGCCCGCGACGGCCGGATTCTTGAGACCAAGGCCGCGGAGCACCTGTACGGCGACCACCCGCACCACCCCTACACCCGGCAACTCCTCGACGCCGTCCCGGCGTTCACGGAAGGCCGCGAGGTCCGATGACGATCACGGCGCGAGGCCCCGACCACCTGCGCCCCGGCCGGTCCGGGGAATTGGTATCTATTGGCGGGTGACTGACGAGATCGAGCTGTTCGCGCCGGAGTTCGAAGCCGACCCCTATGCCGCCTACGCCGGATTACGGGAATCGCTCCCCGTCTGCCGTGTGACGGCGCGTGACGGCCTGTACGGCTGGCTGGTGACCCGGCACGACGACGCGCGCGCCGCGCTCGCCGACCCGCGGCTCAGTAAGGACCCGCGCCTGGCGCCGGCCGACTGGCGGGAGGCGGGCCGTGGACGGCCTCTGGAGGACCGCGCCGGTCTCGGCACCCACCTGCTGACCACCGACCCGCCCGACCACACACGCCTGCGACGGCTGGTATCGGCCGCCTTCACGCCGCGCCGCGTGGAGGGCCTGCGCGGGCGCGTCCAGGAGATCGCCGACGAGCTGGTCGCCGCGATCGAGGCACGCGGGTCCGCCGACCTCATCGAGGACTTCGCCGCGCCGCTGCCGGTCACGGTCATCGGCGAGATGCTCGGCGTCCCCGTCGGCGACCGCGCGGACTTCCGCCGCTGGACCGACGACGTGGTCTCCTCCGAGCCTGAGAGAGGCGCCGCGCGCCCGGCGGCGCTCGCCGGGCTGCACGGCCTCATCACCGGCCTGATCGACGACCGCCGTGCGGAGCCCGCCGACGACCTGCTCAGCGCGCTCATCGCCGCCGGCGACGAGGAGGACGCGCTGTCGGGCACCGAGCTGGTCGCCATGGTCTTCCTCCTGCTGCTCGCCGGGCACGAGACCACGGTGGGCCTCATCGGCAACGGCGTGCTCGCCCTTCTGGCCCACCCGGACCAGCTCGCGCTGCTGCGCGAACGGCCGGAGCTGACCGGCGCCGCGGTGGAGGAGATCCTGCGCTACGACGGCCCGGTCGAGATGGCGACCTGGCGGTTCGCCATCGAGCCGGTCGTGATCGCCGGGACGACGATCCCGGCGGGCCAGCCGATCCTCATCTCTCTCGCGTCCGCCGGGCGCGACCCCGTGCGGTACGACGAGCCCGACCGGCTCGACCTCACGCGGGAGGACACGCGGCACCTGGCGTTCGGGCACGGCGTTCACTTCTGCGTCGGCGCCGCGCTCGCGCGCCTGGAGGGCGAGATCGCCCTGGCGACGCTCCTGCGCCGCCTGCCCGGCCTCGCCCTGGCCATGCCCGCCGGAGACCTGCGGAGGCGGCGCAGCCTCACGATGCGCGGGCCCGCCGAGCTGCCGGTCACCTTCGGGTGAGAAGCCGCAGCATCCGCTGGAGACCGTGCTGCGACGGGACGCGGAAGGGGGTCGCCAGCCGGGTACGCGCCGTGCGGCCCCGCAGCGTGATGGTGTTGCCGAGCCGCCAGTGCGCGGCCTCGGAGGCGCGGGCCGCCGACACGACCGTCGCGGAGGCGAGGAGCCGGTCGGGTGAGGACTTGGCGATGTCGCTGAGCCGTGCCGCCTCGTTCACCGGGTCGCCGATCACGGTGTACTCCAGGCGCTTCTCGGCGCCGATGTGCCCGGCGACGACCTGGCCGGAGGAGACGCCGATCCCGGCGAGCAGCTGGGGGAGTTCGTTCTGCAGGCGGCGGGACAGCACGCGGGCGGCGGCGAGCGCCTGCCCGGCCGCGTCGTCGAGCGGCTGCGGCGCCCCGAAGATCGCCAGGGCGGCGTCGCCCTGGAACTTGTTGATCAGCCCGCCGTGCGCGGAGACCACATCGACGACGATTCCGAAGTAGGCGTTGAGCAGGCCGACGACCTCGCCGGGCGGGCGGGTCGCGGCCAGCCGGGTCGAGCCCTGCAGGTCAGCGAAGATGACGGCCGCCTCGCACACCTCGCCGCCGAGCGCGGAGCCGTGCTCCAGGGCGTACCGCGCGACGTCCTCGCCGACGTGGCGCCCGAACAGGTCGCGCACGCGTTCGTTCTCCCGCAGCCCGGCCGCCATCCGGTTGAACCCGGCCTGGAGCAGGCCCAGCTCGCTCGCGTCGTACACAGGCACCTCCGCCTGCAGGTCGCCGCGCTCGACGCGTGCCAGCCCCCCGCTCACGGACCGTACGGGGTCGGCGACGGCACGTGCGGCGATGTAGGTGACCTGGAATCCCACGAGCAGCGCGACCCCGGCGAGCACGAGGATCGTCACGGCGAGCTGCGTGAGCGACATTCCGGTCAGGAGGAGCGCGGACAGGGCGGTCGCGACGAGCCCCAGGAGCGGCACCGCGCTGCCGAGCGCCCACGCCAGCATCGTCCGCGGCGTGATGCCGGACCAGGAGTTCGGCCGCGCCGGGCGCGACGCCATCACGATCGCCGCGGCGGGGCGCAGGAGCCGCTCGGTGACCAGGTACGCGATGGCGCAGGTCGTGATGCCGCCGAGCAGCGTGATCATGCTCACCTTGAGGGCGAGCAGCGCCGAGAAGCCCAGGTCGATCGCTGCCCAGCCGATGGCGCCGAGCCCCCACAGGGTGCCCAGCATCGCCATCAGCCGCAGCGGCCCGCGCAGGACGGCACGGCGCTCGGCCTCACTCGGGTCGTGCTCGTGGCCGGAGAGGCTGCGCAGCGGGCGGAACAGCCACATTCCCCACGCCACCCCGATCGGGGCGCCGAAGACGACGTAGGAGGAGAAGACGGTGAGGTTGACCAGGCGGATGTGTTCGGGGTCGGACAGGCCGGGCGGGTCCGGCATCACGAACGTCTCGAACAGCAGGACGAACAGCGCGCCGCTGAGGTTCGCGCCCCCGACCGCCACGATGAGGAGCCACCGGGTACGGCGTGCGAGCATGGCACGTGAGGCGCCGGACGGGCCGTCGAGCCAGTTCCGGAACGCCTCGGCGCGTGTGCTGCCGGCCACCGCCCACCTCTCCCGTCCGGCACAATCCAAGACCAAGGTGACCGAATCCCACAAGTGAGACTCATCGCGGGAGCGAAGCATGATCACTCTGGAGGAGGCGGGCGCCCTCGCCCGTACGGCCTGCGACGGCCGGTCCGGCCTTGTCGGGAACCCCTGCCGTCCCGGGGTACGTGACCGGCTCGTGAGACCCGCCGGCGACGAGACGCCGCCGGAGGAGCGTGCCCGCGCCGTGCCGCCCGGAGGCGTGTCGTGACGGCGAGGCTGGGGCTCGGGCTGGCGGCGCTCGGCCGTCCGGCGTACATCAACGTGGGCCGCGACGGCGAGCTGCCCGCCGCGCGCACCGTCACGGCGATGCGGGCGGCGTCCTGGCGGGTGCTCGACGCCGCGTACGCCGCCGGTGTCCGCTGGGTCGACGCGGCGCGGTCCTACGGCCGTTCGGAGGAGTTCCTCGCGGGCTGGCTCGACGACCGAGGCCACACCGACGTCACCGTGTCCAGCAAGTGGGGTTACGCCTACGTCGGCGGCTGGCGTACCGACGCCGACGTGCACGAGGTCAAGGAGCACTCGGCGGAGCGGTTCCGCACGCAGCTCGCCGAGACGCGGCGGCTGCTCGGTGCGCGGACGAGCGTCTACCAGGTGCACTCGCTGACCGCCGACAGCCCGCTGTTCGGCGACGTCGCCCTCCAGCACGCCCTCGCCGGCCTCGCCTTCCAAGGCGTACGCGTCGGGTTCTCCACGTCCGGTCCCGCCCAGGCCGACACCATCCGGCGTGCCCTCGACCTGAGCGCCGGAGGCCGCCGCATCTTCACGACCGTGCAGTCGACGTGGAACGTCCTAGACCCGTCCGCCGGCGACGCGCTGCGCGAGGCACGCGACCGCGGCGCGCACGTGCTCCTGAAAGAGGTGCTCGCCAACGGGACGCTCGCCGTCGACCCGCCCGCCCCGGTGCGGCGCGCCGCCGAGAAGCACGGCGTCGGGCCGGACGCGATCGCGCTGGCCGCCGCCCTCGCGAACCCCTGGGCCGGCACCGTGCTGTCGGGCGCGGTGAGCGTCGCCCAGCTCACTGGGAACCTCGCCGCCGAAGACGTCACGCTGGACGAGGAGGAGCGCGCGGGGCTCGCCGCTCTGGCCGTGCCGCCCGCCCGCTACTGGGAGCGCCGCGCCGCGATGCCCTGGACGTGACACAACGATCACACACAGTCGGTGAATTACCGTGACATGGGGGTTTCCATGCGCGATCATGCCTAGGGCGTGCCTGGCAAATCCCTGTGCGACCCGCAGCCGGACAGGGATTTGTCGGACAACATCCTCGTGGCGATCGGGCAGATGCCCGGCGTCATTTCCGCGCAGGCAGGGAAGGCTTCGGTGAATGGGCGCATCTGACGTCAGAGGCGCGATCTTGGCGATGATGGCGACCATCCTCTACTACCTGGGTTTCATCGTCTTCAGAGTCGCAGCCGGCCGCATGCCCGTCCTCCGCGGCACCCGCCCGCTCCGGCTGATCAGGAACACCTACTCGAGCCCCCTCTGGCTCACCGGCGGGGTCATCGCGGTGGCCGGGGTCATCACCCAGGTGAAGGCGCTGACGATGCTGCCGCTCAGCATCGCCGAGCCGATCTTCGCGGCGAGCGTGGTCTTCATCCTCTTCTACGCCGGCCTCTTCTTCCGCGAGCGCCTCACCGGCCGCGAGTGGACGAGCATCGCGTTGTTCGGCGTGGCGACCGCGCTGATCGGCGTCTCGAACGGCACCCGCGAGGTGCTCACCACCGACATCGCCTCGCCGGCCGCGCTGGCGGCCGTGGCCGTCCCCGGCGTGGTGGTCGGGGTGATCGTACTCGTCGGCGGCGACGTCAACGCCTTCGGCAAGCACGCGCGGCCGGTCGCGGGCATCGCGTACGGCATCGGCTCGGGCGTCAGCCTCGGTGTCTCCGAACTGGCCATCAAGGGCATCGCGTCGGTCTACAACTGCCACGGCCTGGCGGCGGCGGCCTACAAGTCGGCCTACCCGTACGTCGCCGTGGCGATGGCGGTGATCGGATTCGCCCAGCTCCAGATCGGCCTGCAGCGCTGCCGGATGTCGATCGTCGTGACGGTGCTGACCGTGACCGCCAAGACGCTGCTCGCCACCGTCGGCACGCTGCTGTTCAAGGAGCCGTGGCCGAGCGACCGCCTGCTTCTCGGCCTGCGGCTCGGGGCGTTCGCGCTGATACTGATCGCCCTGGTGCTGTTTCCGCGGCACGAGTCCGTGCGTGAGCCCGGCGGCATCGCGCCGGGGCCGTTGCGCGGGGGCGAGAGCGCCTGACCGCGGGCCTCAGTGCCCCCCGAACGCCTCCTCCAGCCACCACGAGGCGGCGGCCGTCACCTTGGCGTGCACCACGAACGGGCGGTCGCGCGGGCCCTCCAGCCACCCGGTCAGCGGCGCGAGGTCCTCGGGGGCCCGTACGGTGACGGCGTCGCAGCCGAAGCCCCGGCCGATCTCCGCGATGTCGACGGGCGGGAACCGCACCGTGTCGAGCGGGTGCCCGGCCGGCCCGAAGTGGTGCACCTCGGCGCCGTACGCCTCATCGTCGTAGACCACGATCACCATGCCGAGGCCCAGGCGTACGGCGGTCTCCAGCTCCGAGACGCCCATCAGCGCGCCGCCGTCGCCCAGCGCGGCGACGGTCAGGCGGTCCGGGCGCGCGACGGCCGTGCCGATCGCGGTGGCCAGCCCGAGCCCGATCGACTGGTACGCCTGGGTGAAGACGAGCGCGCCCGCCTCGGGGACGCCGAGGTACATGGCGGGATGGCCCATGAAGTTGCCGGAGTCGACCGCGACCGTGCGCGCCGCCGGGAGCAGGTCGTCCAGCGCGATCGACAGGGTGCGCGGATCGATGTGGGCTCCGTCGCCCTCGTCGTCGTAGGGCACGTCGCGCCAGCGGACCTCGCGGGCCAGCCGCGCGGCCAGGGCGTCCGAGCGCGCCCCGGTGCTCCGGTGCCCGCGCCGGGCCAGCTCCTCTTCGACCGCGATCGCCGTGGCGGCGACGTCGCCCTGAAGGCCTAGGTCGACGGGGCGGTGCGCGCCGAGGGCGCCGGCGTCCAGGTCGACCTGGGCCACGGTCGTGTCCTCGCCGACGAGGCCGCCGTGGCGCAGCGTCCACATGTTCAGCGCGCAGCCCCACCCGACGAGCAGGTCGGCGTCGCGGATCAGCTCGGCGGCCACCGGCGAGGCGAAGCCGCCGCTCACGTCGAGGTCGAACGGGTCGCCGAGGAACAGGCCGCGCGCGACGGCGGAGGTGGCGAGCAGCGCCCCGGCGCGCCCGGCGAGCGTCCGCAGGGGCTCGCGAGCGCCCAGCGCGCCGCGCCCGGCGAGGAACACCGGACGGCGCGCCCCGGCGAGCAGGTCGGCCAGCCGCCCGACCGCCGGCGGCGCGGCGACGGGTGCGGCCGCCGCGGGCGGGCACGGGACCGAGGCCGGGCCGGTGTGCTCGGCGGCCTGCACGTCGAGCGGGAGCCCGAGCACGACGGTGCGGCGCTCGGACGCCGCCGTGTGCCAGGCGCGGGTCGCGTCGGCGACGGCCGTCGCGGGGGAGTGGATCCGCTCGGGCACCGCACCGACGGCCGCCGCGAGGGCGGCCTGGTCGACGCGGAAGTTCGAGAGGACCGCGGCGCTCGCCGTCTCGGCGGCCAGCACCAGCAGCGGTGTACGGCTCTTGGCGGCTTCGGTGATCCCGGTCAGCGCGTTGGTGAGGCCCGGGCCCTGGTGCACGGTCAGCACGCCGACGCCGCCGGAGGCACGCGCGAAGGCGTCGGCCATCGTGGCGGCCCCGCCCTCGTGCCGCGCCGCGACGAACCGGGCGCCGCCGGCGACGAGCGCGTTGGTGACGTGGAAGTTGCCGCTTCCGACGACGCCGAACACCGTGCGTGCGCCCAGGCGTGCGAGCGCGGCGCCGACCGCCTCGGCGACGATCAATGCTCGACCAGCGCGAGGACGCGTGCCGGGCTGCCGGAGCCGCCGACGATCGGCAGCGGCGACGCGATCACCATGGCGCCGGTCGCCGGCAGCCGGTCGAGGTTGCGCAGCTGCGTGAGCCCGTACTTGCCCGCCCCCAGCAGGAACGAGTGGCACGGGAACGGCGGGTCGAGCCCTGGCGCGCCGCCCGCGTCGGTGCCGACGGTCTCCACGCCGAGCCCGATGATGGGCGTCTCCTCGGCGAGCCAGCGTGCGCACTCGGCGGAGATGCCGGGCGTGTGCGAGCCGTTCTCGTCGGCGTTGAGGAACGCCTCCTGGTCGGACGAGCGCGTGTCCCAGCCGGTCCGGTAGAGCAGCCAGCCGCCCTCCGGGAGCGCGCCGTTGGCCTTCGCCCAGTCGCGTACGTGGTCGATCTCCAGCAGGAAGTCGGGGTCGGCGGCCACCCGGTCGGCGACGTCCAGGACGACGGCGGGGCCCACGAGGCGCGCGGGCGCGACCTGCGAGACGTCCTCGCCGTCGCGGCCGGTGACCCAGTGCACGGGCGCGTCGAAGTGGGTGCCGGTGTGCTCTCCGGTGACGATGTCGTTCCAGTACCAGGCCGGGCCGCGGTCGTCGTAGCGGCTGATCTCGCGCAGCGAGAAGTTCACCGTGTTGGCGAACGGCTCGGGAAGCCGCAGGATCGGCGTCGTCTCCGACAGCGGTGCCGTCAGGTCGACGACCTCGACGGAGCCTCCGGCGATGGCGGCGGTCAGTTGAGCGAGCAGGGACATGGTTCCTCCCACCGGCCCGGCGGGCGGTGTCCCTGCGGGCCTGCCGCTTCGAACGTACCGGTAGATCCCCGCGATCGGCCAGAGACCTGGTTCGGAGCGTCGCGCCGGGGCGGTTCCTGGCTCAAAGGGTGAAGAGTCATGATTGTCTTGCCGTTGAACCGGGTGGAAATTCCTTCGTACGGCCGCGTACGACCGAACCGATGGGAAGCAATGGCCGAGAGTGACGCCGAGGAGAACGGCGTAAAGGGCGACGAGAGCCGAAAGCCGGAGGACGTTTCCGCCGAGCCTGAGAAAGACGGCGGCGGTCCGGAAGAACCGGCCGCGGCGGCGGAGTCCGAACCACCGGCCGAACCACCGCGACGGACCGGGCGGCGTACGCTGCGCTGGGTCGCGCTGGCGCTCGCGCTGGTCGTCCTCGCCGGCGCCGGCACGACGTTCGCGCTGTACGAGAAGCTCCAGGGCAACATCCACAAGGAGCACGTCGAGGACCAGCTCGGGCCGGACCGGCCGGTGAAGCTGAACAAGTCGATGAACATCCTGCTGCTCGGCTCCGACTCGCGTGACGGTGAGAACAAGCACTACTGGTCGCCCGACATCAGCGGCGAGCGGTCCGACACCACGATCCTGATCCACCTGTCGCCGAACCGCGACCGTGCGGTGGCGGTCAGCTTCCCGCGCGACTCCATGGTCCAGGTGCCGGAGTGCGAGAAGAAGAACGGCCAGAAGGTCCCCGGCTTCTTCGGCATGCTCAACGCCGCGTTCGCGTACGCGGGTGCGCCCTGCACGTGGAAGACGATCGAGTCCACGACGAACATCCACATCGACCACTACGTGAAGATCGACTTCACCGGGTTCAAGCGTGTGGTCGACGCCCTCGGCGGGGTGGAGATCTGCGTGCCGCACGCCGTGAACGACCCGCGCGCCGAGCTGAACCTCCGTGCGGGGCGTCAGATCGTCAGAGGAGACGATGCGCTGGGCTACGTCCGCACCCGGTACGGCATCGGTGACGGCTCCGACCTGGAGCGCATCCAGCGGCAGCAGAAGTTCATGGCCTCGGTGGTGAAGAAGGCCACCAGCGGCAGCATGCTGGCCGACCCGCGCCGCGCGTACCGGTTCCTCGACGCGGTGACCAAGTCGATCGCGACCGACGACAAGCTCAGCGTGTCGGCGATGAAGAAGCTGGAGTCGAGTCTGAAGGGCATCAGCGCGGGCACCGTGCGGTTCGTCACGGTGCCGACGCAGACCTACCCCAAGGACCCGAACCGCGTGCAGTGGGACACGGCACAGGCCGGTCCGCTGTTCGACTCCATCCGCAGGGACGACGCGCTGCCCGCGCCCAAGCCGGTCGCCCCTCCGCCCGCGCAGCCGAAGCCCGAGGACGTGAAGGTCTCGGTCGTCAACGCGCCGGCGAAGGCGGTGAAGGCACTGAGGAGCCAGCGCTTCCGCGTCACGGTGAAAAAGGGCCCGCCGCAGGCCGAGACGAAGATCCTCTACGGTCCCGGCGCGGAGCGGCAGGCCGACGCGCTCGCGGTCGTCGTGCCCGGCGTACGGCTCGTCCCGGACCCGGGCGTGCCGGCCGGGCAGGTGTCGCTGGTGGTCGCGCCGGCCGGGGTGACCGTGCGGACCCCGGAGATCCCGAAGGTCGACGGGGAGATCAAGGCGGATCAGAACATCTGCGCGTGAGCACGTCGGCGTTGGGCCGGGGGCCGGAGCGCAATCCCGCCCACACCCCCCGGCCCAGGTCGCGCGCCAGCCGGGCCCGCTCGCCGGAGCCGGCGAAGGCACGGATCCAGCGGCGCGCCGTCGACCCCGCGTACAGGAGGCGCTCGCCGGGGGCCAGGCACCGGCTGCGGGTGAACAGCCAGATCTTGTTGCGCACCTCGTAGTAGAACCGGGCGGCGGGGTCGAAGGCGTACCCCGCCGTCCGGTGCGTGACGACGCTGTCGCGGCACAGCAGCCCGAGGCGCCCGCGCAGGATCCGCAGCGTGTACTCGAAGTCGTCGTTCCACAGGAAGTAGTCCGCGATCGGCAGCCCGCGCTCGCGTACGGAGTCGCCGGAGATCAGCACGGACACGAACGACGCCGACCGGATGCGGGTACAGCCCGGCACCTCGGACGGCCTGCCGCGCGGGGTGTTCATCGGGTGGTCGCGGCCGTCGGTCCACACGACGCGGCTGGCGACCAGGTCCGCGCCGTGCTCCCCGGCGGCGAGCAGGGCCGCGAGGGCCTCTGGCCCGGGCAGGGTGTCGTCGTCCATCAGCCACAGCGCGGTGGCGCCGAGTTCGAGGGCGCGCGCCATGCCGGCCGCGAACCCGCCGGCGCCGCCGGTGTTGTGCGGCATCCGCAGGACGTCGGCGGAGGGGAACCGGTCGCGCAGGAGTTCGGCAGTGCCGTCGGAAGAGGCGTTGTCGACGACCACGACGGCGTCCGGGACGCGCGTCTGGGCCTCGATCGCGGCGAGTGCCCCGGCGAGAAGGGCACACCGGTCTCGAGTGACAACCACTGCACTGATATAAGCGTCTTTCAGTTGACACCTCACGCTATCGCTGGGTTAACAGCACTAAGTAGTGGAAAGTGAATTCGTCGCATTTAGCATAAGATGCATTCCGCCCAAATGGCCCCCAGGGGTTCTCCCTGACGCACCGAGACGGACGTATGGCCGAACCCTTCTCGCTTCTCCTCACCGTCTACGGCGGGGATCGCGCGGACTACGTCCGCGAGGCGTTCGACAGCGCGGTCGGCGCCCAGACACGCCGCCCCGACCAGGTCGTCCTCGTCCAGGACGGGCCGGTCGACGACGACCTCGCCGATTGCCTGGCCGAATTGCGCGCGACCGAAACGGCCGAAGTGACCTTCCTTGAACTGGAACGCAACGGCGGGCTCGGGGTCGCCCTCGACGCCGGGCTGGAGGCCAGCCGGCACGACATCGTCGCCCGGATGGACGCCGACGACATCGCGATGCCGCAACGATTCGCGATCCAGCTCCCCGTGATCGAAGAGGGGGCCGACCTCGTCGGCGCGGGCATGCTGGAGTTCGGCTCCGACCGCAAGGACATCGTCGGCCGCCGCACTCCGGTCTCCGAACCCGGCGACATCGCGCGGTACGCACGGCTGCACGACCCGTTCAACCATCCGACCGTGGTGTACCGGCGCGCCGCCGTGCTCGACGCGGGCGGGTACGGCGACCTGCCGCTCATGGAGGACTACTGGCTGTTCGCCCGCATGATCGCGAACGGCGCGCAGGTCGTGAACCTGCCCGAGCCGCTCGTGTACTACCGGGTGGGCGACGGGGCGTACGAGCGCCGCGGCGGGCTGGCGCTGCTCCGCGCCGAACTGCGCCTGCAACGTCAGCTGTTCGAGGGCGGCTTCACCACGCGCGCCCAGTACCTGCGCAACGTCGGCCTGCGCGGCGGCTACCGGCTGACGCCGGCCATGATCCGGCGGCCGATGTACCGGCGGTTCGTCGCCCCGCGCGGCGCGCGGAACCCCGGAGGTACGAGTGCGAGCTGACCTGGTCATCGCCGGCTCGGGTCTGTTCGGCCTGACGATCGCCGAGCGCTGCGCGCGTGAGCTGGGCCTGCGGGTCCTGATCGCCGAGCGCCGCGACCACATCGGCGGCAACGCCTACAGCGAGGTCGAACCGTCGACCGGCATCGAGGTGCACCGGTACGGCGCGCACCTGTTCCACACCTCCAACGAGCGCGTCTGGGAGTACGTCAACCGCTTCACCTCCTTCACCGACTACCGGCACCGGGTCTTCTCGATCTTCAAGGGCCGGGTGTACCCGATGCCCATCAACCTGGCGACGATCTGCGAGTACTTCGGCCGCGCCATGTCGCCGGACGAGGCGCGGGCGCTGATCGCCGGGCAGGCCGCCGAGGTCACCGACCCCGCCAACCTGGAGGAGAAGGCGATCTCGCTGATCGGGCGCCCCCTCTACGAGGCGTTCATCCGCGGCTACACCGCCAAGCAGTGGCAGACCGACCCGAAGGACCTGCCGGCCGAGGTCATCACCCGGCTGCCGGTCCGCTACACGTTCGACAACCGGTACTTCGACGACCGCTACGAGGGTCTGCCCGCCGACGGCTACACCGCGTGGCTGGAGCGGATGGCCGACCACCCCCGCATCGAGGTACGGCTCGGCACCGACTTCTTCGACCTGGGTGCGGCGGGGAATGTCCCGGTCGTCTATACCGGGCCGCTGGACCGCTACTTCGGTCACTCCGAGGGCGCACTGGGCTGGCGCACCCTCGACTTCGACCTCGACGTGCTGCCCACCGGCGACTTCCAGGGCACCCCGGTCATGAACTACGCGGACGAGGACGTCCCGTACACGCGCATCCATGAGTTCCGTCACTTCCACCCCGAACGCGACTATCCGGGCGACCGCACCGTCATCATGCGGGAGTACTCCAGGACAGCCGGTGAGGGTGACGAACCGTACTATCCGATCGACACGGCGGCCGACCGCGAGCGGCTGCGGCGCTACCGCGAACGGGCGCGGGCCGAGAAGGACGTGCTGTTCGGCGGGCGGCTCGGCACTTACAAATACCTCGACATGCATATGGCCATCGCGTCCGCGCTGACCATGTTCGACAACCAGCTGCGGCCGCGCTTCTCCGGCCGCTCCACCGGCAAGGGTGTGTGATGAGGGTCCTCCAGCGGGTCGTGCTGCCCGTCGATCGCGATCTCGACGTGATGAAGCTCTACGTCGACGGCCGCATCGTGCGTGGTGAGGCCGCCGTCGCCGACGAGACGGCCGCCGCGCGCGGGCTCGAACGCGCGGGGAGCCGCGAGGCGCAGATCGTGGGGAGGCGGAGCGTCGTCGTCCCGATGGGGCGCCGGGTGTCGTTCTGCACCTACTTCAACGCCTTCCCGGCGAGCTACTGGCGGCGCTGGAGCGTGCTGGAGTCGATCAGCCTCCGGCTGTGCCTGCGCGGTGAGGCCATCGTCATCGTCTACCGCTCCACGGGCAAGGGCTTCTCCCAGCGCGTCACCCAGATCCACGTCGACGCAGACACCGCCGCCGACCGGGAGATCGAGCTGCCGCTGAAGCCGTTCATCGACGGCGGCTGGTACTGGTTCGACATCGTCGCCGGTGACCGCAACGCGGTGCTGGAGCACGCCGAGTGGTGCGCCGACACCGACCGTCCGCAGGGCAGCACCAGCATCGGAATCACGACGTTCGACCGGCCGTCGTTCTGCGTCGACCAGCTGCGGGCCCTCGGCGAGGCGAGCGACGTGCTGGAGGTCGTCGACCAGATCTTCGTCGTCGACCAGGGCACCGACCGGGTCGAGGACCACCCGGACTTCGCCGCCGCGGCCGAGGTCCTCGGCGACCGGCTGCGCGTCATCGACCAGGGCAACATCGGCGGGTCCGGCGGCTTCTCCCGCGCGATGACCGAGACCCTCGACGCGGGCCGCAGCGGCTACGTCCTGCTCCTCGACGACGACGTCGTGGTCGAGCCGGAGGGCGTCCTGCGCGCCGTCACCTTCGCCGACCTCGCACGTACGCCCACGATCGTCGGTGGGCACATGCTGGACATCTTCCACCGCTCGGTGCTGCACGTCTTCGGCGAGTCGATCGCGCGATACCGCTGGTGGATGACGCCCGCGCCGCACACGTTCATGGGCCACGACCTGGCGACGCACCCGTTGCGGGAGACTCCGTGGCTGCACCGCCGCGTCGACGTCGACTACAACGCCTGGTGGATGTGCCTGATCCCGGTCGACGTGCTGCGCAAGGTCGGGCTGTCGCTGCCGTTCTTCATCAAGTGGGACGACATCGAGTACGGCGTGCGCGCCGGCGCGGCCGGTTTCCCGACCGTGTCGCTGCCGGGCACCGCCGTCTGGCACGTGCCGTGGCACTCCAAGGACGACACGCTCGACTGGCAGGCCTACTACACCGAGCGGAACCGCCTCATCACCGCGCTGATGTACTCCCCGTACCGGCGCGGCGGCAACATGCTGAAGGAGAGCCTGTTCATCGCCACCAAGCACGCGCTGGCGATGCAGTACTCCACCGCGGAGCTGATGCTCCTGGCCATCGAGGACGTCCTGCGCGGCCCGGAGCACCTGCACGGGGCGATGACCACGAAGATGGCCGAGATCCGCGCGCTCCGCGCCGGCTTCGACGACGCGCGGGCCAAGACGGACCTGGAGGAGTTCCCCGAGGTCAAGCGGCGTACGCCGCCCCGAAGGGGACGCGCGCCGCTCGCGCCCGAGAACCGCAAGGCGATGATCAAGACGGCGCTGGCCGGCGTCGTGAAGCAGCTGCGGCCCGTCGAGGCGTTCCCGCGCGAGCACCCCGAGGTCACGGTGCCGCACGTCGACCAGACCTGGTGGCTGCTGTCGCGGTTCGACAGCGCGCTCGTGTCCTCGGCCGACGGCACCAAGGTCTCCTGGTACCGGCGCGACCCGAAGCGGTTCCGCTCGCTGCTCCAGCGGAACATGTCGCTGCACGCGCGGCTCATGCAGGAGTGGCCCGAGCTGAGCCGTCGCTACCGCGACGCCATCCCCGACCTGGTCTCCACGGACCGCTGGCGCGAGACGTTCGAGGACGCACGGCCGGAGGAACGATGAGCGCACCGCCGCTGACCGCGCCCGGGCGCGGCGGCGGTCTGCTCGATGTGGCCCGGCGGCGCTACCTGCTCCGCCTCCTCGTGCGCCGCGAGCTGCGCAGCCGCTACCAGGGGTCGCTGCTGGGCCTCGGCTGGTCCTACGTGCGGCCCGCGGTGAACTTCGCCGTCTACTTCTTCGTCGTCGGCATCTTCTTGAAGATGAGCAAGGCGATCCCGAACTTCCCGGTGTTCCTGTTCTCCGGGATGGTGCTGATCAGCTTCTTCACCGAGACGCTGATCACGACGGCGTGGTCGGTCGTCGGCAACGCCTCGCTCGTCAAGAAGGTCTACCTGCCGCGTGAGATGTTCCCCGTCGCGTCGATGCTGGTGTCCGGGGTGCACATGCTGCCGGCGCTGGGCATCCTGACGGGCGGTGCGGTGTGGGCGGGCTGGGCGCCGTCGTGGCTCGCCGTCGGCTCGATGCTCCTGGCGTTCACCATCGTGGCGGTCCTCGCGATGGCCTTCGGCCTGCTGTTCGCGGCGGTCAACGTCTTCTTCCGCGACTTCGGCCAGGTCGTCGACATCATCAACATCGTCATCCCGTGGTCGGTCCCGATGATCTACCCCTGGACCACCGTCCAGGAGGCGACGCACGGCAACTGGCTGCTGGAGCTCTATCTGGCCAGCCCGCTGTCGACCGCGGTCCTGCTGTTCGAACGCGCCTTCTGGTGGCCGACGATGGGCGGGGGGCCGACGCTCCCGAACGGCGCGCCCGCGCTCCCCGGCGACCTGCCCGCCTTCCCGAACCACCTGACGGAACGGGCCCTGATCGGCCTGCTCGCCGCACTGTTGCTCCTGGCCCTGGCCCAGGCGACCTTCGCGCGCCTGCAACGGCGCTTCGCCCAGGAGCTGTAGATGGAATCGATCGTCGTCGACGGCGTGACCAAGCGCTTCACCCTGCGCCATGCCCACTCCATCAAGGAGATGACCGTACGCGCCGCGCGGCGGCAGAGCCTCTCGGAGCGCTTCACCGCGCTCGACGACGTGTCGCTGACCGTCGAGCAGGGGGAGTGTGTCGCGCTCATGGGCCTCAACGGCTCGGGCAAGTCGACCCTGCTCAAGCTCATCTCCGGCGTCATGCAGCCCGACGAGGGCTCGGTGGGCGTACGTGGCCGGGTGGCCGGGCTGATCGAGGTCGGCGCGGGCCTGCACCCCGACCTGACCGGCCGGGAGAACATCTTCCTCAACGCCGCGATCCTCGGTATGGGCAAGGCCGAGACCGAGGCCAAGTACGACGCGATCGTGGCGTTCTCCGAGATCGAGAAGTTCCTCGACACGCAGGTGAAGTTCTACTCGTCCGGCATGTTCATGCGGCTCGGCTTCTCCGTCGCGGTCCACACCGAGCCCGACATATTCCTCGTCGACGAGGTGCTCGCCGTCGGCGACCCGCCGTTCCAGAAGAAGTGCCTCGACCGCATCCAGGAACTCCACGCGGAGGGCCGCACGCTCGTCATCGTCTCCCACGACATGGGCACCCTGGAGAAGGTCTGCGGCCGCGGCGTCGTCCTGCGGCAGGGGCGCGCGGCGTACGAGGGCGAGATCCGGGGCGCCGTCGACTTCCTCTCCCCGCCCGAGACCCCTCTTGAGGAGTCGCGCCGTCGCCGGGCGCGCGCGGAGGCCGAGGCCGCCTCCGAAGAGGCGTCCGCCGAGGAGGCCGCCGCGCGTGCCGCGTCCGAGGCGACCGACCGGCTCGTACGCGAGTCCATGCCGGACGCGAGGAACTTCGCGGACCCGCTCGCCACCCTTGAGTACGGACTGTCGCTCGCCGCCGGGCAGGAGGGCATGGCCCTGGAGTTCGGCGTCTACTCCGGCCGTACGCTGCGGGTCATCGCCGCCGGACGCGACGGCGGCGGCGTCTTCGGCTTCGACTCCTTCGACGGGCTGCCGGAGGACTGGCGCGACGGCTTCCCGGCCGGCACCTTCGCCCTCGACGAGCCGCCGGACGTCCCCGGCGCCGAACTGGTCGTCGGCCTGTTCGAGGACACGCTGGAGAAGTTCCTGGCCGCCCACCACGAGCCGGTGGCCTTCGTGCACATCGACGCCGACCTCTACTCCTCGGCGGCCACCGTGCTCCGGCACGTCGGCCCGCGGCTGCGGCCGGGCAGCGTCATCGTCTTCGACGAGTATTTCGGCTACCCCGGATGGCAGGATCACGAATACCGCGCCTGGCGTGACCACGTCGCCGCGTCCGGCCTGCGGTTCGGCTACGAGGCGTACACCGCGGGGAACGAGCAGGTCGTCGTGCGGATCACGGAGGTCTGATGGCCATGGAGAACCCGCGTCTCGCCGCCGGCCGGCCGGAGCGGCGGCTGCGCGAGCTGGACGTCCTGCGCTTCGTGGCCGCGGCGGCCGTCATGCTGCACCACTTCACCGGAGTCCCGGCGCCGGAGTGGCCAGGCGGGAGCGCACGTCACGTCTTCCCGGAGCTGGGCTGGGCCACGCGCTACGGGTTCCTCGGCGTCGAGCTGTTCTTCCTCATCAGCGGCTTCGTCATCTTGATGAGCGCGTGGGGGCGGCGGCCGGGTGACTTCGCCGTGTCGCGGTTCGTGCGGCTGTTCCCCGCGTACTGGGTCGGCGTCACGCTCTCGCTCGCGGCCTACCTGGTCCTGAACTCCTGGGTGTCCTTCGGGCCGAACACCGACGGTCCCCTCATGCGGTTCATCCCGAACCTGACGATGCTCCAGGAGGGCATCGGGTCGGAGCGTATGGAGGTCGTCTACTGGACCCTCTACGCCGAGCTGCACTTCTACGCACTGATCACACTGCTCGTGTGGCGGGGCATCACGTACGGCCGGTGCGTCGCCTTCATGGCCTCGTGGCTGCTCCTCAGCGTCTTCGCCCTGGAGTCCGAGTCCGGCTTCGCCAAGGTCGTCCTGCTGTGGCGGTACGCGCCGTTCTTCGTCGCCGGCATGGGCTTCTACCTGATCTACCGGTACGGCCCGAACCTCATCGTCTGGCTGCTCATCGGGGCGGGCTGGGCGCTCGGCTGCTACTACGACGTCCGGTACAACTTCCCCGACTTCACCGTCCCCGGCCGCTCGGAGTACGTCATCCCGGCGGTCGTGACGGTGATCTTCGGGATCATGGCACTCGTCGCGACGCACCGGCTGGCCTGGCTGCGCTGGCGCGGCTTCACCGTCCTGGGCATGCTGACCTATCCGCTCTACCTGGTGCACCAGACCGTCTCGCGGACGTTCGTGCCGCGGCTGCTGCCGTACATGAGCCGGTGGGCGGTGCTCGCGGTGCTCATCGCGGGATCCCTGCTGCTCGCCTACCTCATCCACGTCCTGGTCGAGCGCCCGGCGCAGCGGAGCCTGCGACCGCGCCTGAAGGCGGCCGTCGCGCAGATCCGGTCCGGCGGACACCCGCCGGCCACGGCCGGACCACCGGTGGAGGCCGGGGGAGAGCCCCGCGAGGACCTGGACGTGTCGCCTGCCACCTAGCGGTGTACCGCGCTACCCGGCCTTCCGCCCGGCGTACAAGGCGGTCAGGTGCGGACGGACGGCGGTGCCCGCGAACCGCTCGTCCACCAGGCCGGTCAGCGTCTCCAGCACGTGCCTGCGCTGGACGTCCGGCAACTGCCGGACCGTCATCATCGAGGAGAACAGCGCCCGTACCCGATCGGTGTCCATCGGCAGATCCCAGGAGATCAACTCCGAGGTGACGTCGACCAGACCGGCCTCACGGCGCAGATCTTCACATCGAGCGTCGCGGTCGAGCTGGAACGCCGTACCGCCACGCTGGTCGCCGGGCTCGAAGCCCAGAACGGCCTGGGCCGCGGCCAGCAACGGATCCTCCCGGTACGGATCGGAGAACACCGTCCACCAGATCGCCGCCCAGCCGCCCGGTCGCAGCGCGGCGCTCACTTTCGCCAAGGCGGTGGCCTGGTCGAGCCAGTGGAACGAGGTCGCGGCCACGACCGCGTCGAACCCATCGCCGACATCGGCCTCGTCGAAAGGCGCACCCACCACCCGCACCTCCGGCATGGTCCGGCCGAGGTACTCGGCGAACCCAGGATCCGGCTCGACCGCGACCACGGTCGCCCCCGCGGCGACGAGATGCCCGGTCACCAACCCGGACCCTGGCCCGATCTCCAGCACCCGGCTGCCCGGTCCAAGACCACACCTCGTCCGCAGCACCTCATAGACCCGCGGCGGATAGTCCGGCCGCCCTTCCCGGTAGCCGGCGGCATCGGCGCCGTAGGTATGGCGAGCCACCTCGCGTAACGCGTCGAAGCCCGTCCGGTCCTCATCGTCATGCCCTGTCGTGTCGCGGTGCGTCTCCATCCTGCGATCGTAAACAGGTCGAAATCCGCGCCGGTGAGTGCCCCGCCCGTGGGCGAGGCACTCGCCGAAGCGGCGTGTCAGATTCCCTTACCGCAGTGCCAGGATTTTCCGATCAGCTTGATGCACACCCGCGACTTGTAACCACGGTCGTCGTAGTGCCATCCGGTATTGGTCTGGCCGCCGTTCTTCACCAGATAGTAGTTTGAGATCTGCTTGTAGCTTCCGCCGTTATGGCTGCGCTGCAGCGCCATTCCACAGACGGTGCTGGTGGAGTGCACGAGCGCCTGGGCGTTCCACTTGCCGCCGATCTTCTTGGTGTTGAGCCAGCCCTTGCAGGCACCGGCCGTGATGACGGAACCGGGCTCGAACCCGTGCGGGTGAACCACGGTGACCTGCCGGGTCGATGCGATAGGCCGCGTCTTGCCGGACTCGGCGTAGGCCGGTCCCGCCACGACCGCGATCGCAGCGGCCACCGCGGCGGCCGCTGCGATCCTCGATCCTCCAAGGTGGCCCTTCTCGGAGCCTCGATGCTCGGTCATTTTTTACCCCGTTCCCCTGGCGCCTGATGAATGGCGCTGATTTCACCGCACTATGCGAATGTGCGACAAAACAAATTATCGGCGCACCGGGCTCGGATTTCATTGACCATGAGCGCACAGAATATTGACGAACAGCGCATATAGGGGCGAGGTCGTTCGATATGCCTAACGCGCGGGGGCCAGGTCGATCGCGTCGATCTCCGCGCTGCACGTGGCGTGGGTGAACCGCACCGTGTTGCGGCCCGCGCGCAGGGCGACGTCGGTCGCGGTGATGGTCCAGCGGTCCCAGCCGTACGCGGAGTAGGTCAGCAGCCCGTGCGGCCGTCCGTCCACCGTGAGCCGCTGCGAGCACGGACCGGTCATGCCGTCGCCCGCGCGCACGTACATCCGGTACGTGCCGTCGGCGGGCGCCTGGACGGCGTACTCCAGGTAGCTGCCGGGGGCGGACAGGTAGCCGACCTTGCCGTTCCCCGACGCGGTGCCCGTGGTGAGGCGCTCGGCGTTGTTCACCGTCGCGGACTTCTCCGCCTCCCAGCGGGTCATCGGCGCGCCGGTGAGCGCGGAGTACCAGCGCGTCGCCATCTTCGAGTAGCCGCCGTTGGTCGGGTGGATGCCGTCGACGGAGATGTCCTTGCCGGTCAGGGCGGCGTGCATGTCGACCAGGTGGACGTGGCGGCCCTTGGCGGCACGGCCGGCCACGACCCCGGGAACACCGGCGTTGAAGGCGCGGGCGCGGCGCTCGTTCGCGCGGTCGGCCAGCGGCGTGATCGTGGCGACGTACACGTGGGCGGACGGCAGGGTCGCGGTGATGAGGTCGACCAGCGCGCCCAGCCGCTGCGGCGCGCGCTTGAGGCTCCACCGCTGGATGACGTCGTTGGTGCCGATCTGCAGCAGGACGACGTCGGGCCGGTACCTCAGCAGCCAGCCGCGCGCGTGCGCGTACAGCTCGTGGATCCGCCAGCCCGGGTGGCCCTCCTCGTCGCGGTCGCCGAGCTGCGGCGGGCCGTTCGACCGCGAGCCGACGAAGTCGGCGGTGAGGCCGTCGGCGGTCATGTACTGCCACAGGTCGCTGCGGTAGCCGCCCGGAGGCAGCAGGCCGTCGGTGATCGAGTCACCGAGCGGCATGACGCGCAGCGCCGGCTTCGGCGGCGGGACGGCGAGCGGATGGTGGACGCTCGCCTTCGCCCGCGACCCCAGGGCGCACCCGGTGGTGCCGGCCAGCAGTGACACCGCGGCCGCGGCCGCGCACAACCGTCGCGTCACGCGTCGCGCTCCCGCCTCGCTCGACCGCTCACGGCAGCGGCCGCTGCCACAGCGTCGGCTGCTCGCCGCGGTGGTCCGCGGTCACCCCGACGGCCAGCAGGTCGCCGCCGAGCGCGGTCATGCTCGTGAGCCACTGGTCGCCGCGCCCGGACAGGCCCGTGCCGTGCGGCGTCAGCGCCGTCCACGAGCGCCCGTCCGCCGAGGTCCAGAGCGCCACGTCCTCGCGGCCCGAGGACCCGGTGGTACCCGCGAGCACGAACCCCTTCGGGGTGGCGGTCAGCGCCGTCACGACGGTCTCCGCGTCGGCCGGTCCGGCCGGGGGCAGCTGCACCTCCTGCCACGTGGCACCACCGTCGGAGGAGGTGTACGCGAAGGCGCTGCGGCCCGAGTTGGTCGTCACGGTGCCGGAGGCGACGAGCACGCCGCCCTTCACGGCCACCTTGTCGAACCAGCCCTCCTGCGCGCCGGCCGGCGGCGTCAGCTGCCGCAGCGACCACGTCGCTCCGTCGGGGGAGGTCCACACGGCGGGCCGCCCACGCGGGGCGTCCTTCACCGACGAGTCGCTGAGCCCGCCGACCGCGACGTAGCCCGACGCCGCGGCGACGACACCGCGCATCCAGCGGTTGGCCGCCTTGGTGCCGGTCAGGTCGCCGCCGTCACTGAGCTTCCACGTCTTCAGGTCACGGGAGTACCAGGTGCCCGCGGAGTAGCCGCTCTCGCCGACGACCACGTAACCGGACGGGCCGGCCGCCGCGGAGTACGTCGACACGTGGCCGTCGCGGCCGGGGGTGAACTCGCCGCCGCCGGCGGCCTGCCAGGCCGCGCCGTCGTTCGACGTGACGACCAGCGGGCGGTTCCCGTCCGTGCCCACGGCCAGCCAGCCCGCGCCGCCCGAGGCGACGCTCACGAGCCGCTGCTCGCCGGGCCTGGCGAGGGCCTGCCCGGTGTCGCGCCCGCGCGTCCAGCGGTCGCCGTCCGGCGAGGTCCACACCGCGGCATCGCCGTTCGTGCTGCCGACCGCCACGGCCGCGGCACGTCCCGCCGCGACCGACGTGACCGTACGGTCGGGCGTGACGGCCCCCGCGATGCGCGAGGGGGCGACGGGGATCTCCTGGCCGAGCGTGTCGCGTACGGCCAGGACCGCGTCGGCCTCCTGGCCGTCGTCGTCGCGCGCGGCGACGACGGTCGCGCCCGCGGTCACCGCGACGCCCTCGACCGAACGTCCCGACGGCACCGGCACCTCGCCGGCGTTCTGCCACGTACGGCCGTCCGCGCTGCGCGCGAGCAGGACCTTCTTGTCGCCGCCGATCACCGCCGCGAGCCCGCGATCGGTGCCCGCGAGGCGCTGCAGGCCGCCGTACCCGGGAAGGTGGATCTCGCCCGAGGGAGCCCACCGGACCCCGTCCGGGGACGACAGCACGACGCCGTACCGTTCGGACTTGCTGCTGGCGTTGCGCCCGGCGACGAAGCCCGAGGGCGTCGCCGTGATGGCGATGCCCGGCCCCGCGGAGCCCTTCGGATGCGGGATCTCGACCGGCTTCCAGGACCGCCCGCCGTCGGCGGAGCGCCACACACCGTCCCTGACGACCCGTCCCTTGGCGTCGCTGGTCCAGCCGTACGCGATGACGGTGTTGCCGCTCGCCGCGACGTCGATCAGCGACAGCGGGCCGCCGGGCAGCGACATCTTCAGCTGGTCGTTGCCGAGCCGCTCCCAGTGCCGCCCGTCCTCCGACAGCCAGACGACCGGGACGGCGTCGCTGTAGTCGCCCTTCTGCGAGGTGTCGCCGACGGCGACGAAACCGCTGCCGGTCCGCGCGACCCGCGTGATCTTGTCGCGGCCGAACGCCGCGCCCATCGCGTCGGGCTGGCGGACCCACGACTTGCCGTCGCGCGAGGTCCACACGGCCGTACCGGCGTGCGACCCGCCGAGCGCGACCCATGAGCCGTCCGCCCCGGCGACCACCCGCGGTGTGTCACCGCCGCCGGGCTCGCCGCCGTCCGGCGTGCGCACGTCGGCCAGCCGGAACGAGCGCCCGCCGTCACTGGAGACGAGGAACTCCCCGCGGTAGTCGGCGGTACCGGCCTCCCCGCCGATCGCCACCACGATGGATCCCGCGGAGGCGACGCCGAGCAGCTCCTGGTCACGGCCGTCGCCCTTGGCGGCCGGGTCCGCCGTGAAGACGCCTCCGGCGAGCTCGGCGGCCGGCCCGTCCGTCTTCTCATAGCCACCACCGCCGGAGAAGACCACGATGCCGCCCGCGATCAGACCGGCCACGACGACACCGGCCACGCCGATGAGGATCGGCTTCAGCGGCACCCCGGACCCCTGCCGCACCGGCGTCTCACGCCGCCACGGCTCGTCGAACACGGTCGCGTTCGCCCCGGTGCTCCGCGGGTCGGTGGGCGGCCGGGGCGTCGACCGCGGCGCCGTCGCGGACGGCGGCAGGTCGAGCGCGGTCGAGGGCTGCTCACCGCGGGGGGCACGCGGCTGCGCGGGCAGGTTCGCCCGTCCCGGAGCCACGGGAGGGTGAGTGGGAGGCCGCCTGGCCGGCTCACGCGCGGAGGGGGCGTAGTAGACACCGGGAGCCGGAGAGTCCGGAGCCCCGGCCGACGGGTCCCACGGCGGCTGCGGTGGAATCCGCCAGGGGTCGGCGGACCCCGCCTCGGCCTGAGGCGTGTACGGCGGCGGCGGACTCCGCCACGCGTCGGAGGAGCCCGCGCCGTCCTCGTCTTGAGGCATGTACGGCTGAGAGGGGCCGGTGGAGTCCTCGTCCTGAGGTGTGTACGGCTGCGGCGCGTCCGTCTCGGCCTGCGGGGACTCCTCGCCGGCGGGACCGTACGGGGGGCGCGGCGGCGCGGCCCAGGGGGGCAGCGCGGGCGTCACGGCGTCCCGGTTCCAGCCGGCGGGCGGAGGAGGCGGGACGGACCACGGATCCTCGGGCGGCGGGTCTGAACTGGGAGCGCCGTCAGGCGCCTCTTGACCGGCCACGCTCATCCTCCCCGTCCATCGCGCTGGCAGACGAACCCGCGCGACCCGACCCCACGAAAAAGCCGTAGTGCATCTTATCTAGGCAAACCGGTCGGATGGGATGAGCCACGCGCCGCGCATTGACACGTCGAAAACACCATTCGCGTCGGCGAATTAAAAACGGACCGGCCGAAAGGCGGGAAAACGGTTCTCGTATTACGTTCGCCCTGATCACCGTCGTCTCCGGCGAGGGATGACGTCCCCTGGGCGGGCCCGCGGCGCGGGCCCGCCGCCGGAGTGCCGGTCAGGCTGCCTTGGAGGGGATCCGGCTCGTGACGTCGTCGCGGAGGTCGGTCAGGTCGACGCCGGCGTCGGTGAGGACCTTCGCGGCCAGACCTTCGCCTTCGCGGAGCAGGCCCAGGAGGATGTGGCCGGTGCCGATGCGGTTGTGCTTCAGGCGCACCGCCTCGCGCAGCGACAGCTCCAGGACCTTCTTGGACCGTTTGGTGAATGGGATGTGCCCGCCGCGCGCCGGGCCGCCCTTCGTGTCGAGTGCGCCGGGGCCGAAGCTCGCCTCGGTCACCCGGCGCACCTCCTCCAGGTCGATTCCGAGTGTCGCGAGCGCCTCGGGGTCCAGGCCGTCTTCGCCCGCCCCGATCAGGTCCACCACGCGGCGGCGCAGGTCCGGCGCTTCCAGGTCGCAGGCGCGGAGGGACTGGGCCGCCGGGCCGGTGCCCTCCTCCAGAAGTGCGATCAGCAGGTGCTCGGTGCCGCAGTGCCCGTGGCGCATCCGGCGGGCCTCCTCCTGCGCCAGCCGCACGACCGTGCGTGCCTCGTCCGTGAATCGTTCGAACATCTCCTACCGCTCCTTACCGAGGATCCGCCGGCCGCCGCCGTGCTTCTTGTGGACCGCCTGCCTGCTGACGCCGAGGCAGACGGCGATCTCCTGCCACGACCAGCCCGCGTCGCGTGCGTTGCCGACCTGCAGCGTCTCGAGCCGCTCGGCGAGTTCGCGCAGTGCGCGGACCGCCCGCAGCCCAACCGCCGGGTCGCGGCTGCTCGCCTCCTGGGCGAGCTGGACTCCATCGCTCATGCCGTCAACATAGGTTGACACTCCTGGAGATGTCAACCTTGGTTGACGGCAAAGGTAGAAGAATGCCCACAGAACCGAATGAGATTCGATTCACTCCGTAGTCGATCTTCCTTGCGGGCAGGCGCTTGGCCATACTCGACAACGCGAGGGTCACACCCGGCGGCCCGGAGACGACGAAAGGTCACGCATGACGGTTCTCCCCAGCATGCTCGATCCGGCCGGCGAGGTGTACGCCGCGCGGCGGGCGGCGATGCTGGCCTCGCTCGCCGAACTCGACGCGGAGCAGTCCAAGGCGGTGGCCGGTGGCGGGCCGAAGTACGTCGACCGGCATCGCGCGCGCGGCAAGCTCCTCGCGCGCGAGCGGATCGAGCTGCTCGTCGACCCCGACTCCCCGTTCCTGGAGCTGTCGCCGCTGGCCGCCTGGGGCAGCGACTTCGCGGTCGGTGCCAGCGTCGTCACCGGGATCGGCGTGGTCGAAGGCGTCGAGTGCGTGATCGTCGCGAGCGACCCGACCGTACGCGGCGGTTCGAGCAACCCGTGGACGGTGACCAAGTCCTTCCGCGCCGCCGACATCGCGCTGGAGAACCGCTTGCCGCTCATCAACCTCGTCGAGTCCGGCGGCGCCGACCTGCCCACGCAGAAGGAGATCTTCATCCCGGGCGGCCGGGTCTTCCGCGACCTGACGCGGCTGTCGGCAGCGGGCATCCCGACGATCGCGCTCGTCTTCGGCAACTCGACCGCCGGCGGCGCGTACCTGCCCGGCATGAGCGACTACGTCGTCATGGTCAAGGACCGCGCCAAGGTGTTCCTCGGCGGGCCTCCGCTGGTGAAGATGGCCACCGGTGAAGAGTCCGGCGACGAGGAGCTGGGCGGCGCCGAGATGCACGCGCGCACGAGCGGCCTCGCCGACTACATGGCCGCCGACGAGCACGACGCGCTCCGCATCGGCCGCCGCATCGTCGCGCGGCTCGACTGGCGCAAGAAGGGCCGCGAGCCGCTCACCGCGAAGCCCCCGGCGTACGACACCGACGAGCTGCTCGGCATCGTCCCGGAGGACCTGAAGGTCCCCTTCGACCCGCGCGAGGTGATCGCGAGGATCACTGACGGCTCGGACTTCGACGAGTTCAAGCCGCTGTACGGCGAGAGCCTCGTCACCGGCTGGGCCGCTCTGCACGGCTACCCGATCGGCATCCTCGCCAACGCGCGTGGCGTGCTGTTCGGCGCGGAGGCGACGAAGGCCGCCCAGTTCATCCAGCTCGCGAACCAGACCGGCACCCCGCTGGTGTTCCTGCAGAACACCACGGGTTACATGGTCGGCAAGGAGTACGAGCAGGGGGGCATCATCAAGCAGGGCGCGACGATGATCAACGCGGTGTCGAACAGCTCGGTGCCGCACCTGACCGTCGTCATGGGAGCGTCGTACGGCGCCGGGAACTACGGCATGTGCGGCCGGGCGTACGCCCCGCGTTTCCTGTTCACCTGGCCGAGCGCCAAGTCCGCGGTGATGGGCCCGGCGCAGCTGGCCGGGGTGCTGTCCATCGTCGGCCGCCAGGCGGCGCAGGCGCGCGGCCAGGAGTACGACGAGGCCGCCGACGCCGAGATGCGCGCTCTCGTGGAGGCGCAGATCGAGTCGGAGTCGCTGCCGTTCTTCCTGTCGGGGCGGCTGTACGACGACGGCGTCATCGACCCGCGCGACACGCGCACCGTCCTCGGGCTCTGCCTGTCCGCCATCAACAGCGCCCCCGCCGCCGAACGCACCGGCGGCTTCGGCGTCTTCAGGATCTAGATGATTTCACGACTGCTGGTGGCCAACCGGGGCGAGATCGCCCGCCGGATCTTCCGTACGTGCCGTGACCTCGGCATCGAGACGGTCGCGGTGTTCTCCGATCCCGACGCCGCCCTCCCGCACGCGGCAGAGGCGGACCTGGCCGTACGCCTGAAGGGCGCGACGCCCGCCGAGACCTACCTCGACCAGGACGCGATCCTGGCCGCGGCGGCCGACTCCGGCGCGGACGCCGTCCATCCCGGCTACGGCTTCCTGTCCGAGAACGCCGCGTTCGCCGAGGCGGTGATCGGAGCCGGGCTCACCTGGATCGGCCCGCCGCCGCCCGCGATCTCCGCGATGGGACTCAAGGTCGAGGCCAAGCGCCTGATGCGCTCCGCCGGCGTGCCCGTCCTGCCCGACCTGGACCCCAAGGCGATCACCGCGTTCCCGGTGCTGGTCAAGGCGTCGGCGGGCGGCGGCGGCCGTGGCATGCGCGTCGTGGCGGGCGCGGACGACCTGGCCGGGGCGATCGAGTCGGCGCGGCGCGAGGCCGAGTCGGCGTTCGGCGACCCGGAGGTCTTCTGCGAGCCTTTGCTGACCGGCGCCCGCCACATCGAGGTGCAGGTGCTCGCCGACACGCACGGCACGGTGTGGACGCTGGGGGAGCGCGAGTGCTCCATCCAGCGGCGCCACCAGAAGGTCATCGAGGAGGCGCCGTCACCGGCGGTCGACTCCGAGCTGCGGCAGCGCCTGTCCGAGGCCGCCGCCGCGGCGGCGCGCGCCATCGGCTACACCGGCGCGGGCACCGTGGAGTTCATGCTCTCCCCGGACGGCGGCTTCTTCTTCCTGGAGGTCAACACCCGGCTGCAGGTGGAGCACCCGGTCACCGAGTGCGTCTTCGGCGTCGACCTGGTGGCGCTGCAGATCGAGGTGGCCGAAGGCGCCGCGCTGCACGACCCGCCGAGGCCGCGCGGCCACGCCATCGAGGCGCGGCTCTACGCCGAGGACCCGGCGGAGGGGTACCGGCCGCACAGCGGCACGCTGCACACGTTCGAGGTGCCCGGCGTCGACGCGGAGTTCCGCGTGCCGGACCGGTACGGCCTGCGGCTCGACGCGGGCGTCGTCTCCGGCAGCGTCGTCTCCACCTTCTATGACCCGATGCTCGCCAAGCTCATCGCGTACGCGCCGACCCGCGCCGGTGCCGCGCGGCGGCTCGCGTCCGCGCTGGCGGGCGCGCAGGTCCACGGCCCGGTCACCAACCGCGACCAGCTGGTCAACACGCTCCGGCACGAGGCGTTCGCCGGCGGCGCCACCGACACCGGCTTCCTCGACCGGCACGACACGACGGCACGCCTCGCCGACGACGACGCCGTGCGCCTGTCCGCGCTCGCCGCGGCCCTCGCCGGGGCGGCCGCCAACCGTGCGTCCGCGCAGGTGCTGCGCGGCCTGCCGGGAGGCTGGCGCAACGTCCCGTCGCAACCGCAGCGCGTGGCGTACGAGGGTGGGATCGAGGTCGAGTACCGCCTCACCCGCGACGGCCTGGCCGGCCACGAGGGCGTCTCCCTGGCCGGGGCGTCGCCGCACGAGGTCGTGCTCGACCGCGGCGGCATACGGCTCCGGTTCTCGGTCGCCCGGCACGGCGGGCGGGTCCACGTCGACTCCGTCCTCGGCCCGGTGACGCTCACCCCCCTCGAACGCCTCCCCGACCCCGCCGAACAGGTCGCGCCCGGCACTCTGCTCGCGCCCATGCCCGGCTCGGTGGTGCGCGTCGCCGTGAAGGAGGGCGACATGGTCGAGCGGGGGCAGCCGATGCTGTGGCTGGAGGCGATGAAGATGGAACACCTGATCGTCGCGCCGGCCGACGGAGTCGTCGCAGCCCTGCACGCCGAGGCCGGCCGCCAGGTCGAGTCCGGCGCGGTGCTGGCGGTGGTGACCGAGACGATGAGCCCGCCGGCCGACACGGCCGAGCAGTGAGGAGCACGATGGAACCCCTCGTCCGTCTCGCCGCCGAGGGCGGCGTCGCGACGATCACCCTGGACTCGCCGCGCAACCGCAACGCGCTGTCCCGCCGCCTCGTCGCCGAGCTGCGCGAGACGCTCGTCGCGGCGCTCGGCGACGACACCGTACGCGTCGTCGTGCTGACCGGCGCCGGCACCGTGTTCTGCGCCGGCGCCGACCTGAAGGAGCAGTCCGCGGGCGAGCCTCCGCCGGACGTCCCCGGGCTGGTCGGGCTGATCTGGGACAGCCCGAAGCCGGTGGTGGCCCGCCTCAACGGCCCGGCACGCGCCGGGGGTCTGGGCCTGGTCACCGCCTGTGACCTCGCGGTCGCCCCGGACACCGCGACGTTCGCCTTCACCGAGGTGCGCCTGGGCGTCGTCCCCGCGATGATCGCCGTGACGTGCCTGCGCCGGATGGAGTCACGCGCCGCCGCCGAGTACTTCTTGACCGGCGAGGTCTTCGACGCCCGCCGGGCGGAGGAGATCGGGCTGATCAACCGCGCGGTGCCCGCCGAGGAGCTGGACGCCGCCGTCGCCCACTACACGGACATGCTGGTCCGCGGCGCCCCGGAGGCCCTGGCCATCGCCAAGCGGCTGCCCCGCACCGTCCCCGCACTGTCGGTGGAGGAGGGCTTCGCCGCGATGTCCGAGCTGTCCGCCAAGTGCTTCGGCTCGGACGAGGCGAAGGAGGGGATCGCGGCGTTCCTGGAGAAGCGCGACCCGAACTGGCTCCCCTGAGCTGCGCTGCTACGGTGCGTGAGTGACCTCGCCCCAGCCCGGACCCGCGGTGTCGCATGAGACCGCGGCCGGGCCGGCGCTGAGCCCGCGGCTGATCAAGGCCGAGATCTGGGTGGTCTTCGCCGTCTCGCTCGGGGCGAGCGGCGCGCAGGCGCTGCTGCAGCTCATCGCCGCGCTGACCGCGCCGAGGCCGCTCTCGCGCCAGCACGCGCTGCTCGTCGGCTCGCTCGCTCCCGGACGCCCCTGGATCGACCTGTCGTTCCAGCTGCTGAACATCGCCGTCGTGGTCGCGCCGGTGGCGCTCGTGGCGTACCTGCTGGTCCGGTCGGGCGAGTCGCTCGCGACGGTGGGCGTCGACGGCCGCCGCCCGGTGCAGGATCTGCTGCGGGGCGCGGTGCTGGCCGCCGTCGTCGGAGGCTGTGGCCTCGCGCTGTACCTCGGCGCCTACCACGCGGGCGTCAACCTCACCGTCGTGCCCGCGCAGCTGCCGCCCGTGTGGTGGCGGATTCCGGTGCTCATCCTCTCGGCCGCCCACGACGGAGTGCTCGAGGAGATCCTGGTCGTCGGCTACCTGCTCCATCGGCTGTCGCAGCTCGGCTGGGGCCGGAACCGGTCGCTGGTGACGAGCGCCCTGCTGCGTGGTTCGTACCACCTCTACCAGGGCTTCGGCGGCTTCGCGGGCAACGTCGTGATGGGCCTGCTGTTCGGCCGCCTCTACCAGCGCTGGGGCCGTACGACCCCGCTCATCGTCGCGCACACGCTCATCGACGCCGTCACCTTCGTCGGCTACACGCTCCTGCACGGCCACGTCGCCTGGTTGCCGTAGCCGGCCTGTTTTCATCTGCTTTCACGGGGCGTCCGCCCGCCCCGAAAGGGTTCCGTCCCTGCTCGCGGTGAGGAAACGCGCGGCACGCCGAAACTCGCGCGTCATGCGACCGACATGACCCTCTTGACACCCGTTCGTCCGAATTGGATTGTGGGAGCGCTCCCACAGACCCGCCAGTCGCGCCGAGCGCCCGAAGGGAGTCCGCCTTGACCGGAACCGATCTCGCCGCGGACGCGGCAGGGACACCGACGCTCGCTCACGTCGCCGCCCTCGCGGGCGTGTCGCCCGCCACGGCCTCGCGTGTCATCAACGGCACGGCCCACGTCAGCCATCACGCGCGCACCCGCGTCGAGGAGGCCGTGCGCAGGCTCGGCTACGTGCGGATCCGCGCCGTACGCCGTGGGGGCTCGATCGCCGCGGTGATCTGCGAGGACGAGTCGCGGGTCTTCGGCGACGACTTCTTCACCCGCATCCTGGCCGGCGTACGCCGCGAGCTGGACGGGCGCGAGCTCGTGGTGCTCGTCATCGGCCGGGACGGGCGATGGAGCACCGTCTCCTGCTACCTGCGCGGCGGCGGGGCGGACGGCGCCCTCGTACTGAGCGCGCACGGAGCGCCCACCACCGTGTTACGTCACCTGCCGGTTCCGGTGCTGTTCGCGGGCCGCCCGCTGTGGCCCGTGCCGCCGCCGTACGTCGACGCCGACAACCACGGCGGCGCGCGTACCGCCGTCGACTACCTCCTGAGGTCCGGCCGCCGGACCATCGGCACCATCGCCGGGCCGCCCGACATGGCCGCCGGCCTCGACCGGCTCGCCGGATACCAGGACTCCCTGAGCGACGCCGGGCTGGCGACCACCGGCCTCGTCACCTACGGAGATCTGCGCCAGGCATCGGGCGAGCACGCGATGAACCGGCTGCTCGACCGCCGTCCCGACATCGACGCCGTCCTGGCCGCGTCCGACCAGATGGCGGTCGGCGCCCTGCGCGCGCTCCGGCGTACGGGACGCCGGGTGCCGGACGACGTCGCGGTCATCGGGTTCGACGACGCGCCGATCGCCGGGAGGGTCCGCCCGAGGCTCACGACCGTACGGCAGCCCATCGCCGAGATGGGGGCCCGGATGGCGCGTGAGCTTCTCGCCCGGATCGCCGGCGAGCCCTCGCCGCTTCCGGGAGTGGTCCTCGAGACCCAGCTCATCATCCGGGATTCCGCGTGAGCCGGCCCGGCGGTTCCGTCAGGAGGAGATGCCCCATGCAGAGACGACGCCGATGGCGAGCCGTGCTGGTCGCCCTTTCACTGCTGGCCGCCTCGCTGGTCGCCGGTCACGGCGCCGAGGCGGCCGACGTCCAGTGCAAGGTCGACTACTCGGTCAACGACTGGGGTGGCGGCTTCACCGCGAACCTCACCATCACCAACCTCGGCGCGGCCATCGACGGCTGGACGCTGACGTACTCCTACGCCGGTGACCAGCGGCTCACCGAGGGCTGGAGCGGTGACTGGACGCAGTCCGGCAAGGACGTCACGGTCAAGAACCTCAACTGGAACGGCGCCCTCGCCACCGGCGCGAGCGTCGGCCTCGGTGCCAACTTCACCTACAGCGGCACCAACGCGAACCCGTCGGCGTTCTCGCTGAACGGCACGGCCTGCACCGGTGCGCACAAGGCGCCCACGGTGACGCTCACCAGCCCGGCGGCGGGCGCGACGTACTCCGCGGGCGCGACCGTGCCGCTCGCGGCCACCGCCGCCGCGAACGACGGCGCGTCGATCACCAAGGTGGAGTTCTACAGCGACACCACCCTGCTCGGCACCGACACCACCGCGCCGTACTCCTTCGGCTGGACCGGTGTCACGGCCGGCGACTACTCCCTCTACGCGAAGGCCTACGACAGCCAGGGCGCGACGGCCGAGTCGACGCCGGTCGGCGTGCACGTCGCGAGCGGGCCGGCGGTCGTCGCGAGTCCCTCGGCGTTCACCGTCCAGCAGGGGAAGACCGCGACGTACGGCGTGAAGCTCTCCGGGCAGCCGTCCGGGTCGATCACCGTCACCACCACGCGGGCGAGCGGCGCCTCCGGGCTGTCCGTCGCGTCCGGCGACACGCTGACCTTCACTTCCGCGAACTGGTCGACCGCGCAGAACGTCACGGTCGCCGCCGACGCGTCCGGCACGGGCACGGCGCAGTTCACCTCCAAGGCGACCGGGTACGACACGGCCACCGTCAGCGTCACCGAGACCGCGTCGAACGGCGCGTACGAGGACCGCTTCCTCAGCCTCTACGACAAGATCACCGACCCGGCGAACGGCTACTTCAGCAAGGAGGGCATCCCGTACCACTCGGTCGAGACCCTCATGGTCGAGGCGCCTGACCAGGGCCACGAGACGACGTCGGAGGCGTACAGCTACCTGATCTGGATGCAGGCCGCGTACGGCAGGGTCACCGGCGACTGGAGCAAGTTCAACGGCGCGTGGGCGCTCATGGAGAAGTACATGATCCCCACGCACGCGGACCAGCCCACCAACTCCTTCTACAACGCGGGCAAGCCCGCGACGTACGCGGCCGAACACGACCTGCCCGAGCAGTACCCCTCGCAGATCGACTCCAGCGTTCCTGTCGGTCAGGACCCGATCGCCTCCGAGCTGAAGTCCGCGTACGGCACCGACGACATCTACGGCATGCACTGGCTGCAGGACGTCGACAACGTGTACGGCTACGGCGACACTCCCGGCGGCGGCTGCGAGACCGGTCCAGGGCACGCGCCGTCGTACATCAACAGTTACCAGCGCGGCCCGCAGGAGTCGGTATGGGAGACGATCCCGCAGCCGACCTGCGACAAGTTCGCCTACGGCGGCAGGAACGGGTACCTCGACCTGTTCATCAAGGACTCCTCCTACGCCAAGCAGTGGAAGTACACCGACGCCCCGGACGCCGACGCGCGCGCCATCCAGGCCGCGTACTGGGCCGACACCTGGGCCAAGGCGCAGGGCAAGGGCGCGGACGTGTCCGCGACCGTCGCCAAGGCCGGGAAGATGGGCGACTACCTGCGGTACTCCTTCTTCGACAAGTACTTCAAGAAGATCGGCAACTGCACCAGCCCGAGCTGCCCGGCCGGCACCGGAAAGGACAGCGAGCACTACCTGCTGTCCTGGTACTACGCGTGGGGCGGCGCGACGGACACGAGCGCGGGCTGGGCCTGGCGCATCGGCGACGGCGCCTCGCACTCGGGCTACCAGAACCCCATCGCCGCGTACGCGCTTTCCAACGACGCGGCGATGGCGCCCAAGTCCGCGACCGGCGTCGACGACTGGACGAAGAGCCTGAGCCGGCAGCTGGAGTTCTACCGCTGGCTCCAGTCGTCCGAGGGCGCCATCGCCGGTGGCGCGACCAACAGCTGGGGCGGCGCGTACGGCGCCCCGCCGGCCGGGACCTCCACCTTCTACGGAATGGCGTACGACCCCGCGCCCGTCTTCCACGACCCGCCGAGCAACCAGTGGTTCGGCTTCCAGGCCTGGTCGATGGAGCGGGTCGCCGAGTACTACTACGTCACCGGCGACGCGAAGGCCAAGGCCGTCCTGGACAAGTGGGTCGCCTGGGCCACCGCCAACACGACGTTGAACCCGGACGGGACGTACCAGATCCCCTCCACGCTGCACTGGAGCGGCCAGCCCGACACCTGGAACGCCACGAGTCCCGGCTCGAACGCCGGCCTGCACGTCACGATCGCCGACTACACGAACGACGTCGGCGTGACCGCGGCGTACGCCAAGACCCTGTCCTACTACGCGGCCAAGTCCGGCAGCGCGAGCGCGAAGGCGACCGCCAAGACCCTGCTGGACGACATGTGGTCCAAGGACCAGGACGCCATCGGCGTCTCGGTGCCCGAGACCCGCACCGACTACAACCGCTTCGACGACGCGTACGGCACCTCCACCCCGAACCACGACGGCGTGTACGTGCCGCCGGGGTGGACCGGGACCATGCCTGACGGTGACGCGGTGGACACGACCTCCACGTTCCTGTCGATCCGCTCCTGGTACAAGCAGGATCCCGCCTGGTCGAAGGTGCAGACCTACTTGAACGGCGGTGCCGCCCCCGTCTTCGACTACCACCGGTTCTGGGCGGAATCGGACATCGCTATGGCGATGGCCTCGTTCGGTCAGCTCTTCGACCAGTAAGGAGAACCCTGGAATGCGCGCAAGTCCTCTGTCCCGAGTGGCGGTGGCGGTCAGCGCCCTGCTGCTGGGCCTCGGCCTGATCGTGGTCATGGTCACGCAGGCCCGCGCCGCGGTCGCCTGCAAGGTGACCTACACGACCAACCAGTGGAGCAACGGCTTCACCGCCAACATCTCCCTGACCAACCTCGGTGACCCGCTCACCTCCTGGACGCTGGAGTTCGACTTCACCGGGAACCAGCAGGTCACCCAGGGGTGGAGCGCCGACATCACCCAGTCCGGCAAGCACGTCACGGCCAAGAACCTGTCCTACAACGGGAGCCTCGCGGCGAACGCCTCGACGTCGCTGGGCTTCAACGCCTCCTACTCCGGCACCAACGACACGCCGGCGACGTTCAAGGTCAACGGCCAGGTCTGCGACGGGACCGGCGGAGGCACCCCGACGCCCACACCGACCCCGACCGACCCGGCCCCCGGCCACGTCGACAACCCGTACGCCGGCGGCAAGGGGTACGTGAACCCCGAGTGGTCCGCCAAGGCGAGCGGTGACGGCGGAAGCGCGATCGCGAACCAGCCGACCGGCGTGTGGCTCGACCGCATCGCGGCCATCAACGGCGTGAACGGCGGCATGGGCCTGCGCGACCACCTGAACGCCGCGCTCGCCCAGGGCGCGAGCTACGCGCAGTTCGTCATCTACGACCTCCCCGGCCGTGACTGCTCGGCGCTGGCCTCCAACGGCGAGCTCGGCCCGACGGAGATCGGCCGCTACCAGAGCGAGTACATCGACCCGATCGCGACCATCTTCGCCGACCCGAAGTACGCCGCGCTGAAGATCGTCGCGGTCATCGAGATCGACTCGCTGCCGAACCTCGTCACGAACACCGGCAGCCGCAACACCGCGACGCCCGAGTGCAACACGATGCTGGCCAACGGCAACTACCAGAAGGGCATCCAGTACGCCCTGAACAAGTTCCACCCGATCTCCAACGTCTACAACTACATCGACGCCGCCCATCACGGATGGATCGGCTGGGACGACAACTTCACCGCGTCCGCCACGATGTTCGCCGACACGGCCCGCGGCACCACCGCAGGCCTCGCCAGCGTCGACGGCTTCATCACCGACACCGCCAACTACTCGGCGCTGAAAGAGCCGTTCATCACGGTCACCGACCAGACCCGTACGACGGAATGGATCGACTACAACCGATACGTCGACGAGTCGACGTTCGCGGCGGCCTTCCGCGGCCAGCTGATCACCGACGGGTTCAGCTCGAACATCGGCATGCTCATCGACACGTCCCGCGACGGCTGGGGCGGTCCCGACCGGCCGACGAAGGCGAGCACGTCGACCGACCCGAACACCTTCGTGAACCAGTCACGCGTCGACCGCCGGCCGCACCTGGGCGACTGGTGCAACCAGGCCGGCGCGGGCCTCGGCGAGCGCCCGAAGGCCGCCCCCGCGGCGGGCATCGACGCGTACGTCTGGATCAAGCCGCCGGGTGAGTCCGACGGCGCCAGCAAGGCGATCCCGAACGACGAGGGCAAGGGCTTCGACCAGATGTGCGACCCGTCGTACGGCGGCAACCCGCGCAACAACAACCACCCGAGCGGAGCCCTGCCGGACGCACCGCTGTCCGGCCACTGGTTCTCCGCGGAGTTCCACCAGCTCCTGCAGAACGCCTACCCGCCGCTGTCGTAGACGGCCATGAGCGGTACGGGCGGACGCGCACGCGTCCGCCCGTACCCGGCCCGGCCCTATCGAGGAGAGTCCACGTGAAACGCCTCGCATCCCTGCTCGCCGTCCTGCTGCTCGTCCCCATGGTCGGCCTCGCCGGACCGGCGCGCGCCGCCGGTTCGGGGTACTGGCACACCGACGGGCACGGTCTCGCCGACTCCCAGAACCATCCCGTCCGGATGACCGGCGTCAACTGGTTCGGCGCCGAGACCTCGAACTTCGTGCCGCACGGCCTGTGGACCCGCGGCTACAAGGACATGCTCGACCAGATCAAGAGCCTGAAGTACAACACCCTGCGGCTGCCGTACTCCAACCAGCTGTTCGACTCCGGCTCCACCCCGAACGGCATCGACTTCGGCAAGAACCCGGACCTGGCCGGGCTCACCGGCCTGCAGATCCTCGACAAGATCATCGGGTACGCTGGGCAGATCGGGCTGAAGGTCGTGCTCGACCGGCACCGGCCCGACTCCAGCGGGCAGTCCGCCCTCTGGTACACCGACGCCTACCCGGAGTCGCGCTGGATCTCGGACTGGACGATGCTCGCCCGTCACTACGCCGGCGACTCCACGGTCATCGGCGCCGACCTGCACAACGAGCCGCACACCCCGGCCTGCTGGGGCTGCGGCGACCAGACCAAGGACTGGCGCCTCGCCGCCGAGCGCGCCGGCGACGCCATCCTGGCGGCCGAGCCCGACTGGCTGATCATCGTCGAGGGCATCGACTCCTACAACGGCGACGGCTACTGGTGGGGCGGCAACCTGCAGGGCGCCGCGTCGGCCCCCGTACGCCTCAGCGTCGCGAACCGGCTCGTCTACTCGGCCCACGACTACGCCACGTCGGTGTACCCGCAGCCGTGGTTCTCCGACCCGAGCTTCCCGTCGAACCTTCCCGGGATCTGGGACAAGAACTGGGGCTACCTGTACAAGAACAACGTCGCTCCGGTGCTGCTGGGCGAGTTCGGCACCACGCTCGCCGACCCGCGCGACCAGACCTGGCTGCGGACCCTGCTGACCTACCTCGGCAAGGGCGCGGGCGGGATCGGCTTCACGTTCTGGTCGTGGAACCCCAACTCCGGCGACACGGGCGGCATCCTCAACGACGACTGGACCACCGTCAACACCACCAAGCAGGCCTACCTCGACCCGTACCTCATCCCGGCGGGCGACGGCGGCACCCAGCCGCCTCCGGCGTCCTCGTGCGAGGTGAAGTACGCGATCCAGAGCGACTGGGGGAGCGGGTTCGGCGCGCAGGCGACCATCACCAACACGGGGTCGTCGTCGCTGACCGGCTGGACCCTGGCGTTCGCCTTCCCGGGCGATCAGAAGATCACTCAGGGCTGGAGCGCCTCCTGGGGCCAGACCGGCCACGACGTGACCGCCGAGAGCCTGGACTGGAACCGCTCCCTCGCCCCGGGCGCCTCGGCCGCGGTCGGCTTCAACGCCGATGGATCCGCCGCGAAACCGTCCGCCTTCACCCTCAACGGCACCGCCTGCACCGTCACCTGACGGCGGGTTCGAGGAGGGACAGGGTGCGGTCGGTGGCATCCGTTTCGGCGCGGATGCCGATTGGAAGGGGCAGATTCGGCACGGCGTGACCGAAGTCGACGTTGCCCAGCACCGGAATGTCGCGGTCGCCGATGGCGTCGAGGACCGCTTCCCGGAGGGTCGGCGGGTTGGGGCCGCTCTCCGGGGCGGTGACGTTCGCGGGGACGCCGACCACCATCGCCGCGATCCGGTCCAGGACGCCCGCCAGCCGCAGGATGTGGAGGTTGTTCCAGACCTCCGCCACCGGCCGGTTGACCTCCTCCCAGAAGAACACGGCCCCGTCGAAGAGCTCGTGGGGCGGCGCGTACCCCGTGCCCTGCAGGCGGATCAGCCGGTTGAGCAGGCCGCCGACCAGCGGGCCGGAGGCGCGGCCCTCCCGCCAGCACTCCCACGGCGACGCGGCCGGGAGCGGGCCCGCCGGTGAGGCCTTGGTCAGGACCCGCTCGTACACGTCGGACAGCCGGGCGCGCCGGTCGTCGTCGGCCAGCACGTGCCAGTTGTGGCCGAGGCCGTGGGTGAGGGTGTCGGCGTGGAACCCGACCAGGCCGGTCCGCGCGTACAGCGCCAGGTGCAGCACGGAGATGTCGCTGAAGCCCAGGATCGGCTTCGGGTCGGCCCGGATCGCGTCCAGGTCGATCAGGTCGAGGTAGGCGAACGTCGCCTTGCCGCCGGCGTGCGCGATGATCGCCCGGACCTCGGGGTCGCGTAGCAGGGCGTTCAGCTCCCGCGCCTGCACGGCCGGCGTCCCCGACGCCCACCAGCGACGGCGCCCGGTGGTGGCGGGCGGCATCGCGCGTACGCGGAACCCCATGCGCTCGAGGGTCGCCATGCCGCGCTCGATGAGCGGCCGGTCGGACGTCGCGACCGGGCTCGACGGGGCGGCGACCGCGACGAGGTCGCCGCGGGACAGGGCGCGGGGGCGCAGGACGGGGGGCATACGGGGCTCCTCGGTCGGCGGGCGGCGCTCTCACGGTAGCCCGGCACGGGGGAGCAGCAGTGCGGGGACGGCCGCGACGGCGCCGAACGATCGGGTCGTGAACAGCCGCAGGTCGACCAGGGGCGTGGCGCTGCGGAGCGCGTAGCGGGTGAACCCGGCCAGCAGCGCGACCCCGGCCGCGACGGGCAGCAGAACGGCGGCCCGGTCCCCGGTGCCCACCCGCGACAGCCCGTAGATCACGGCGGCCAGGCCGGGGGAGAGCAGTGCCAGGCCGGTCGCGTCGAGGCGTCCGCCCGGCCGCGGCGGGTCCGGCGGAAGCCCGCGTACGGCCAGGACCAGCGCCAGGACGCAGACCGGAACGTTGACGTAGAAGATCCACCGCCAGCTGAGGTGACCGGCGATCAGGCCGCCGGCGACCGGCCCGAGGATCGGGCCGACCAGGGCCGGCAGCGTGACGACGGCCATCAGCCGTCCGATCCGCCGACCTCCGGCGGCCCGCATGAGCAGGGTCTGCAGGACCGGCAGCATCAGCCCGCCGCCGATGCCCTGCACCACACGGAACGCGATTAGCGAGCCGATGTCCCACGCGACGCCGCAGAGCGCCGAGCCGGGGAGGAACAGCAGCAGCGAGACCAGCCACATCCGTTTGGCGCCGAAGCGCTCGACCGTCCATCCGGTGATCGGGATCGCGGTCGCCAGGGCGAGCAGGTAGCCGGTGCTCACCCACTGCACCGTCGACACGGGCGCGTGCAGGTCGCGGCCGAGCGTGCGGATGGCGACGTTGACGATCGTGCTGTCCAGCAGGGGCGCGATCGCCCCGAGGACGAGGATCCCGGCGATCCTGAGCAGGGCCGGGTCCAGCCGCTCCGCGCGGCGTGTCGTGGTCACTCGAAACCTCCCTAAGAGACGATGCGTCTCTAAAGTCTCACGATACTCTCAAGAGACGCAATGTCTCTTAAAGGGAGGCGTGGTGGCACCGCGAACCGAGGGCGTACGCCGTCGCGGCGCGGCGCTGGAGGCGTCGATCCTCGACGCCGTCTGGGACGAGCTGGCCGAGACCGGCTACTCCGGCCTGTCGATGGAGGGCGTCGCCGCACGCGCCCGCACGGGCAAGCAGGTCCTCTACCGGCGCTGGCGCAACCGCGCCGAGCTGGTCATCGCCGCCGTGCGCCACAAGGACGGATCCATCGTCGATGAGGTCCCCGACACGGGCGAACTGCGCGGCGACGTCCTCGCCGTGCTGCGGCACATGGTCCGGCGTCAGCGCGACATCGGCCCGGACGTCATCCGCGGCATCATGGCCGACGCGCCCGACCTCGACTCGTCGTTCTTCGACATCATGAGCGGCGTCATGGCCACGCTGCTCACGCGGGCGGCCGGGCGCGGCGAGATCCCCACCGCGGACGTCGGCCCCCGCGTGAGCACCCTGGCCGGAGATCTCCTCCGCCACGAGATGCTGCTCACGCACCGCCCCATCGCCGAAGAGACCCTGACCGGCATCCTTGACGAGGTCTTCCTGCCCCTCGTACGGGCCACGGACACGCCCTAGCCCTCCAGGAGCTCCTTCAGTGCGGTGAGCCGTTCCCGCCAGAACGCCTTCATCCGCGCCGCGTCCTCGGCGTTCGTGAGCCGCTCATGCCCGACGGCGACCTGCGCCTTCGCCTCGCCCTTCGCCGTGAAGCCGACCGCGATACGTGAGGAGCCGTCCTCCCAGTCCGCGCGGAACGACCTGGGCGCCGTCGCCGTGCGGACCCGCAGCGTCACGCCGGGCAGCCACTGCGACCTCAGGGACTCGTCCGCGAACGCCTCGAACAGGCGCTCCGCCGAGACCGCGACGGTCTTGCTGCCGGTCGCCGAGAAGTACCCGTCACTGCCCTGGCCAGGCTCGCGCATCCCGCGAGCCTGCTCGTACGTCACCGCGACGTTCTGCGCCCACCACGAGGCGACCGCGTGCTCCTGGCCGAGCCAGCGGGCGATCTCGGTGTGCGTACGCGCCGTCGCGCCCCACGCGTCGAGGAGGGCGAACCACTCTTCCCAGCCGCGCCCGGTGCGCTCGCGCACGCCGGCGTCGGGGATGGACTGCGCGCGTACGGGGGTCGCCTTCTCCAGCAGCCGCCGCCGGGCGGTCGTGTAGCTCTCGCCGGTCTTGGCGGCGCGGTCGCGTACGCGGGTCTTGAAGGACTTCTGCCTGGTCATCGCATGCTCCCTGTCGACGGCGCGGCCGGGGACCCACGCTCCCGTCGACCCCGCCGGATAGGGCATGCGAACCGGCGTTCCGAGAACCCGAGGTCCCCTTTGCCTCCACGACGCCGGTGGCGTGAGCACCGGAACGGAGGTGAGGCGCGGAACAGCGCCAACGGCAGAGTACATACAGCCAAATGTCGGCGCAATGCGCGAGATGCCTCTTGACGTCGGACGTTTCAAGGCGGTTTCATACTCCTCACTCTCGTAAACGTTTACCGCTTCTGCTCGTTCGGTCGTCTGTAAACGTTTACGGCAAGCATTTCGGCAGTTCAGGAGGCAGCCGTGCGCCAAGGACCGACGATCACGACCCTCGCCGAGCGTGCGGGCGTCTCGATCGCCTCGGTGTCGCGTGTCCTGAACGGCCTGCCCACCCGCGACGACACGGTGCGGCGGGTGATGGCCGCCGCCGATGAGCTCGGCTACGTCCCCAACTCGGTGGCGCGCTCGCTGCGTTCCAACCGGACCAACCAGGTCGCCTTCGCCATGGCCGACATCGGCAACCCGACGTACGTCGCGATGGTCCGCGCGATGCAGCCGGTGCTGAAGGACGCCGGATACCGCCTCGTCCTGCACTCCACCGACGCCGACATCGCCGACGAGCTCGACGTCCTGCGGCGGCTGGGGGAGCGCTACGTCGACGGCCTCATCATCAGCCCGCTGCGCGTCACCGAGCGCCACCTCGGCGCGTTCGCCGAGGCGCGTGCGCCGGTCGTGGTGATCGGCTCGGTCCCCGAGGGCACACCGGTCGACAACGTGCGCGCCGACTCCCGCACCGGCCTGCGGCTCGCCCTGGACCACCTGTACGCCCTGGGCCGCCGCCGGATCGGCTTTGTCAACGGCCCGCTCGACACCGTCCCCGGCGCGGCGCGCGCCAGGGCGTACGCCGACGCGCTCGCCGCCCTCGGCCTGCCCTTCGACGAGACGCTCGTCGAGATCGGCGACTTCTACCGTGAGGACGGCGCCGAGGCCACGCGCCGCCTCCTCGCGCGTACGCGCCCGGACGCCCTCATGTGCGCCAACGACCTGATCGCGCTCGGCGCGCTCGACGTGCTGCGGTCGGAGGGCCTGAGAGTGCCGGAGGACGTCGCGGTCGTCGGCACCGACGACACCGACCTCGCACGCGCGGCCTGGCCCACCCTCACCAGCGTGGGCCTCGGCTCCGCCGAACGCGGGCGCCGGGCCGCCGAACTCATGCTCGACCGCCTCGAAGACGGGGACGCCGGACCACGCGTCGTCACCGTCGAGCCCCGGCTCACCGTGCGCGCCTCGACGGGAGGCGCCCGATGACCGCCGTGCGGACCACGATTCGGCCGGGCCGGGACCGGGGCGCCCTGCTCCTGCTCCTCCCGGCGCTGGTCCCGGTGCTGATCTTCAGCGTCGGCCCGCTGCTCTACGGGATCTACCTGTCCTTCACGGACGCGCGCGGCGGCCGGAACGCGGTCGTCTCCTTCGTCGGCCTGAAGAACTTCGGCGAGGTGCTGGGCGACGGCGACTTCTGGTCGTCGTTCAAGATCGGCCTGCTGTGGGCGTTCGGCGTCACGGCCCTGCAGTTCCTCGCGGCGCTCGGCCTCGCGCTGCTCCTGAACCAGAACATCCGCCTGCGGGGGTTCGCGCGCGTGCTGTCGATGGCGCCGTGGGCGATGCCGCCGATCGTGATCGGCCTGATGTGGCGGCTGGTCTACCACCCGAACGCCGGCATCCTCAACGAGACGCTGCGGGACGCCCACGTCATCGGCCACAACGTCGACTGGCTGAACAACTTCGGCACCGCCCTGCCGGCGATCATCGTGGTCGGCGTCTGGACCGGGATGCCGCAGACGACGGTCGTGCTCCTGGCCGGCATCCAGGGCGTGGCCGAAGAACTGCACGAGGCGGCTTCCGTCGACGGCGCCGGAACCCTCCGGCGCTTCTGGAACGTCACGCTCCCGCAGCTGCGTCCAGTGATCGTCGCGATCACGTCGCTCGACTTCGTGTGGAACATCAACCAGTTCGCGGTGGTCTACGCCCTGACCCAGGGTGGCCCCGGCGGGCGTACGCGGCTGCCGATGCTCTTCGCGTACGAGGAGGCGTTCCGCTACGGCTTCTTCGGCTACGCGGCGGCGCTCGGCGTCGCGATCACCATCGTCGTCCTCGCCGTCCTCGGTTTCTACCTCTGGCGGCAGATGCGGGAGACCACCCGATGAAGATCATGCTCAAGTACGCCGCGCTCGCTGGATACCTCGTCTTCCTGGCGTTCCCGCTGCTGTGGCTGCTGTCCACGTCCTTCAAGACGCAGCGGGAGATGGCGAACCTCCACCCGACGTGGATCCCCCGCCACCCGACCCTGCACAACTTCACCGACGCCTTCGGTGCGCAGGACCTCACCGGCGGCGCGCTGCGCAGCCTCGTCGTCGCCGTGTCGGTGTCGGTCATCGTGGTGGTGCTGGCGCTGCCCGCGGCGTACGCCCTGGCGCGGCGCCGGTCGTTCGTCAACCGGATCGCGATCGGCTGGGTGCTGGTCAGCCAGATCTTCCCGGTGATGCTGATCATCATCCCGCTGTTCATGATCCTGCGCCGGATGGACCTGGTGAACACCCTGCCGGGCCTGGTCGCGGTGCACGTGACGTTCACGCTGCCGTTCGCGCTGTGGATGCTGCAGGGCTACGTGCGCGGCGTGCCCCGCGAGCTGGAGGACGCCGCGGCCGTCGACGGCGCCGGGCGGGTCCGCACGCTCGTGAGCGTCATCGCGCCGCTGCTGGCCCCCGGCGTGGTGGCCGCGCTGCTGTTCGCCTTCATCTCCTCGTGGAACGAGTTCTTCTTCGCCCTCGTGATCCTCAAGGACCCCGGCAAGGCGACCCTCCCGCTCACACTCGTCAAGTTCACCGGTGCCGAACAGGCCGCGCGGCTCGGGCCGCTCGCGGCGGCGTCGGTGCTGGCGACCGTCCCCAGCCTCGTCTTCTTCGCAGTCATCCAACGCCGGCTCCGCTCGGGGCTCACGGCCGGCGCCGTCAAGGGTTAACCAGGAGGTGCACATGCGTCGCAGTCTTCGTTCCGTGGTCGCGGTCGCCGCTGCCGCCGTGATCGGCTTGACCGCCGGTTGCTCCGGCGGAGGCGGAAGCGACTCCGGCAAGCCGGTCAAGCTCAAGTTCCTGAGCCTGGCCTGGCAGAAGGACTCCCTCGCGGCCAACAAACGGCTGGTCGCCGAGTGGAACAAGGCCAACCCCAACATCCAGGTCCAGTACGTCCAGGGCAGCTGGGACAACGTCAACGACCAGCTCGTGACGTCCTTCGAGGGCGGCGACCCGCCCGACGTCATCCACGACGACTCCTCCGCGCTGGCGAGCTTCGCCGGACAGGGCTACCTCGCGGACCTGACCAAGCTGATCCCCGCCGGCCTCAAGAACGACATCCCGGACTCCGCTTGGGGCACCGCGAGCTTCGCCGGCCAGGGCGGCGGCGAACAGGGCGTGTACGGCGTGCCGTTCCTGCTGGAGTCGCAGGTCATCCTCGCCAACAAGAAGATGCTCGACCAGGCGAAGGTGCCCGTCCCGACCGTCGCGAACCCCTGGACGTGGGACCAGTACCGGGCGATCTCCAAGAAGCTCACGACCGGCAAGCGCTACGGCGTGGCCTGGGCGATGAAGGCCCCGGTGAACCGCGTGCTGAACCTCTCGCTGAACTACGGCGGGACGTTCTTCCAGACCAGTGGCGGGAAGACGACGGTCAAGGTCGGTCCGGAGGAGCGCGAGGTGCTCCAGCGCATCCACGACCAGCTCTACGTCGACAAGAGCGCGGACCCGTCGACGCTGGGCATGGGCACCGCGGACCCGCTGCCGGGCTTCTACGCCGGCAAGTACGCCATGTTGCCCGCGAGTATCTTCATGCGCCAGCAGGTCGTCGAGCAGGCGCCGAAGGACTTCCAGTGGGTGACGATCCCGCCGCTGAAGGGCCAGACGACCCAGGAGGGCGCGATCTCCCAGACGCTGTCGGTCGCCGCCGACAGCAAGCACCCCAAGGAGTCGATGAAGTTCATCTCCTGGTTCCTCAACGGGCCGCACCAGGTGGAGCTGGCCAAGGGCGACTGGCTGATCCCGACGAGCCTGACGGCCGCCAAGGACCCGTCGCTGACCACGTCCAAGGACGGCTGGGACGTCGCGACCGCCTCGGCGAAGAGCCTCATCCTGGCGCCGTACCTCAAGGTCGACGGGTATGACGAGTTCAAGACCAAGGTGGCGACGCCGGCGCTGCAGTCCTACTTCGCCGACAAGATCACCCTCGATCAGCTCGCCCAGAAGCTCACCGGCGACGGCGACAAGGTTCTGGCGAGATACGCGCATTGAACGGATCGATGACGGACCGACGCGATCGCGCTCGGGGGTGTCTGCTCGGCCTGGCGGCCGGCGACGCCCTCGGGCGGCCCGCCGAGAACCTCACGCCCGAGGAGATCACCCGGCGCTGGGGCCGTCTCACCGAGCTGGAACCCGGCCCGGACGGCACCGCGTCCGGCACCGACGACACCGAGTACGCGATCTTCGTCGGCCTGCTCCTCGAAGCACACGGCTCCCGGCTGACCAGTGAGGACGTCGTCCGCGCCTACCGCGAGCACATCCTGCCGACCACCGGGCCGATGAAGGGCGCGGGCTTCTCCGAGCTCGGCACGGCCCAGGCGCTCCGGCGCGGCCTCGAACCGCCGCTGACCGGCCGCTCGCACCACCACGGCTGGTCCGACGGCCTGGCCATGCGCGCCGCGCCGTACGGGGTGTTCGCCGCGGGCGACCCGGAGGAGGCGGCGCGGCTCGCGGCCGTCGACGGCGCGGTCAGCCAGAGCGGCGAGGGGATCCACGGCGGATGTGCCGTCGCGGCGGCGGTGGCCGTCGCGATGACCGGCGCCTCCCCGGCGGCGGTCGTGGACGCCGGGCTGACCGCCGTTCCCGCCGAGTCGTGGACGGCGCGAAACGTGCGCCGCGCCATCGAGATCGCCGGCACCACGGGAGACCTCGCGCCGAGGCTGCACGACGCGGTGGTCGCGCGCCACTACCCCTGGACCGACCTCGCGCCGGAGGCCGTGGCGCTGGCGTTCGCGGCGTACCTGGCCGGCGACGGCGACGTCGAGGAGTCCGTCGTGACCGCGGTGAGCCTCGGCCGCGACGCCGACACGACCGCCGCGATCGCGGGTGCCCTGGCCGGAGCCGGAACCGGCGAGGGAGGCGTCCCGGAACGCTGGGCGAACGCCATCGGCCCGGCGACCGGCGCCTGCCTGCCCGCCGTCGTGGGCCGCGACGTCCGCGACATCGCCGACCGGCTGGCATTCCGCCGCCCGCGATCGGAGGAGCGCGATGTCAACGGTTGACCGGGTGCGCGGGGCCTTCGTAGGGCTCGCCATCGGGGACGCGGCCGGGTGGCCGGCCGCGCGGCATCGGTGGGGTCTGCTGGCGCCCTGGACGCGCAGGCTGGGCCGGGAGCTGGACGCCTTCGCCGAGGAGCACGGCCTGACCGCGCTGCCCGTGCCGTTCGCGCTGAACCAGCCGGTCGCGCCGCTGGCGATCGGACCCTCCGACGACGCGGAGTGGCTCGCCTGGACCGCGGACACCCTGGACACCGACCGCCGGGCCGCGTTCGCCGCGCTCGGGCCGGACATACGGGCGCGCGTCTCGGTGCGCACCGCCCTGGACAACCTGGCGCGCGGCACCGGCCCGCCCGCCAGCGGCCACGACAACCCCCACTTCTTCGACGACGCGGCGGCCGTGCGCGCGGTCGCCTTCGGCGCGGCGTGTCCCGGCGACCCCGCGGGCGCGGCGCGCGCCGCGTGCGTCGACGCCGAGGTCACCAACGCAGAGGACGGCGTGCACGGCGCCCGCGCGATGGCCGCGGCGGTCGCCGTCGCCGTGGCGGGCGGCACGCCGGACGAGGCCGTCTCGGCCGGCGTCGCCGAACTCCCGAGCGGCACCGCGATCCGGCACGCGGCCCTGGCGGCGCTGGCCGTGCCGGGCGACGCCTTCGCGGTGGTCCCCGGCCTGGACGCCGCCGTGCAGGACCACGTCTACAGCTACGGGCTCGCCGCCGCGCAGACCGTGCCCGTCGCGCTCGCCCTCACCCGTGCCTCCGCCGGCGACCTGAGCGGAGCGGTCCCGGCGGCCGCCTGTCTCGCCTCGCTGGCCGACTCCGCGCCCGCGCTGACGGGCGCGCTGACCGGCGCGATCACCGGCTTCGACGGTCTGCCGGAGAGCTGGCGGGAGAGTGGCCGAACGCTGACCGGATGCTGCCTGCCCGAACTGGCCGGCACCGACATCGTCGCCGTCGCCGACCGGCTCGGCGCGCGCAACGCCTCCACGGAAGGACCCTCATGACTCCGCTGCAGGACAAGGCCGTCGGTGCGATCGCCGGAGCGGCGGTCGGGGACGCGCTCGGCGGGGCGACGGAGGGGTGGACCTCCGAGCAGATCCGCGAACGCTACGACGGGTGGGTCACCGGCATCGTCCCGCCGTACTTCGAGGACTGGCGCAACGCGAGGCCGATCGCGCCGTACCACAAGGGCGACGGGCACATCACCGACGACACCCTGATGACGCACGCGCTCATCCGCGTGTACGAGCGGGCCGGCGGCCACCTCGACGCGTACGCCGCGGCCGAGCACCTCGTGCCGGAGATGATGGGCGAGAAGCGCTGGATCCCCGAGCTGGAGGCCGAGGCGCTGCCCCTCCAGCGGGTCTTCCTCGCCGAGAAGTGGCTGGTCCTGAGGCTGCACTACGGTCACGTCGACCCGCGCGAGGCCGGCAACGGCAACATCGTCAACTGCGGCGCCGCCATGTACATGGCCCCGGTCGGCGTGGTGAACGCCGGTGACCCCGACGGCGCGTACGCCGAGGCGGTCGACCTCGCCGGGGCGCACCAGTCGAGCTACGGGCGCGAGGCGGCCGGGGTCTTCGCCGCCTCGGTGGCCGAGGCGATGCGCACGGGCGCGACCCCGGACTCCGTCGTCGCCGCGGCCCTGCGGCTCGCCAGGGACGGCACACGGGCCGCGATCGAGGCGGTCTGTGAGCGCGCTCGCGGCTTCGCGCACTGGGAGGGCTCGTTCGGGGCGCTGCGTGAGGCGATGCGCCCGTACGACACGGTCGCCGACACCTACCGTGACCAGGGCCTGGGCGCGCGCAGACCGAGCCGTACGCACAGCATCGAGGAACTGCCGCTCGCGCTGGCGTTCCTGCTGATCGGAGGCGGTGGATACCGCGAGACCGTGCTGGGCGCGGTCAACTACGGCCGCGACGCCGACTCGATCGCGAGCATGGGCGGGGCGATCGCCGGGGCGCTGGGCGGCGCCGACGCGGTGCCCGCCGGATGGCGCAAGGAGATCGCGGCGGCGAGCCGCATCGACCTGGAGGCGCCCGGCCTGGCCATCGCGGAGGTGGCGGCACGCGTGCACGAGGCGGACGTCGCATGCCGCCGCGCCCACGAGAAGGCGTTCGAGGAGCTCCTGTGATGCGATTGACCTGGATCCAGCCCGAGGACCTCGTCGGGCACGAGCTGCGCCAGGCGGCGCAGGACGGCCGTGACGCGACCGAGATCGCACAGCGGTGGCGCGCCGCCGGCGGGTCGGCCGCCCCCGACCGCGCCGGGGCGTCGGCGGAGCCGGCGTCGCCGGAGCTGCGGAGCCTGGCCTGCGAGCTGCTCGCCGAGCTGGACGCCCTGCACACGCCGTACGACGAGCCGACCGGCCTGCCGGAGATCATCGCGGCGTGCCCGGAATGGCCCGGCGGCGAGCGGACGCCGGCCGGCCACGATCGCCTGTACGGCGCCTGGCTCGGCCGCGCGGCGGGTTGCGTGCTCGGCAAGCCGGTGGAGAAGCTCACCCGCGCCGGCATCCGGGAGATCGCCGAGGCCACCGGCAACTGGCCGATCCGCGACTGGTTCACCGCCGAGGGCCTCACCGGCGAGATCGCCGCGCGTTTGCCGTGGAACCGCCGCAGCGCCGGCAACAGCCTCGCCGAGAACATCGACGGCACGCCCGAGGACGACGACCTCAACTTCGCGTTGCTGGCGCTCGCCGTTCTGGAACGGCACGGACGCGGCTTCACGACCGAGGACGTCGCCCAGGCATGGCTGGACGAGCTGCCCGCCGGCCGGGTCTTCACCGCCGAGCGCGTCGCCTACCGGAACCTGCTGCTGGGCATGGAGCCGCCGCGCACCGCGACCTACTTCAACCCGTTCCGCGAGTGGATCGGCGCGCAGATCCGCGCCGACGTCTACGGCTGGGCGAACCCGGGCGACCCCGGAGCGGCGGCCGGGATGGCCCATCGCGACGCGGTGCTCAGCCACACGGCCAACGGCGTCTACGGCGCTATGTTCGCCGCGGCGATGTGCGCCGCGTCGCTGGTCGCGACGTCCGTGGACGAGGTCCTGGAGGCGGGGCGCTCGGTGCTTCCCACCGGCTCGCGGATGGCACGCGCGGTCGCCGTCGCCGTGGCCTCGGCGCGCGCCGAGAGCGACTTCGAACGCGTCGTCGACGGACTGCACGAGCGCCACGGGGACCTGCACTGGGTGCACGCGGTCAACAACGCCGCGCTGGTCGCGGCCGCACTCGCCCACGGGAACGGCGACTTCACGACGTCCGTCGGGGCGGCCGTCGCGGGCGGCTGGGACACCGACTCCGACGGCGCCACCGTCGGCTCGGTCGCCGGCGGCCTCGCCGGGGCCTCGGGCATCCCCGCCCGGTGGACCGAGCCCCTGCGCGACCGGATGGCCAGCAGCCTGACGGGCTTCGACGGTGTGCGCATCAGCGACCTCGCCGCGCGCACGGCGGCCCTCGCGCCGTGAGGCCGGCCGACCGTCCGACGCCGGTGCCGGACGGCGCCGACCTCTCCGTCCTCGACGGGGCGAAGATCATCGCCGCGCCGGACGACCCGGCGGACCGGCCCGCCTGGCGGGCGGCGCTGGAGCGGTGGCGCGGGCGCCCGGCCGCCGAACCCCGCTACCCGGCCTGGACGAAGAGTTGCTTCTCGGTCTGCGTGGCGTGGCTGTGGGACGAGCTGCTCTACGACGCGCGCCGCGAGGCGTTCACCCCCGATGAATTCCTCGCCCACGGAGTGGCCGAGTTCGGCGGGTACGACGCGGTCGTGCTCTGGCACGCCTACCCGATGATCGGCCTCGACGGCCGCGACCAGTTCCGCTTCTACCGCGATGTGCCCGGCATCGAGGAACTGGTCGCTGCCCTGCGCCGCCACGGCGTACGCGTGCTGCTGGACTACAACCCGTGGGCCGCCGGAGGCGAGCCGCACGCGGAGTCGCTCGCCGCGATCGTCGCTCGGCTCGGCGCCGACGGGGTCTTCCTCGACACGATGCGGGCGGGCGACCGGGCCCTGCGCGACGCGCTCGGCCCGCGTGTCGCCCTGGAGAGCGAGTCGGCCGTGCCCCTGAACGGCGTCGCCGACCACGCGATGTCGTGGGCGCAGTGGTTCGGCGACTCCGCGACGCCCGGCGTCCTGCGAACCAAGTGGTACGAGCGGCGGCACATGCTCCACCACACGCGCCGCTGGCACCGTGACCACTCCGACGAGCTGCACTCGGCCTGGATGAACGGCTGCGGAATCCTGGTCTGGGAGAACGTCTTCGGGTCCTGGGTCGGGTGGAACGCGCGCGACCGTGGCCTGCTGCGGGCCATGCTGCCGGTGCAGCGGCGGTTCGCGGAGCTGTTCCGCGCCGGCACGTGGACCCCGCTCGTCGACGAGGCCGCACCCGGCCTGCCCGCGTCGCGCTGGAGCGACGGCGCCACGACGCTCTGGACCGTGGTCAACCGCGCGGACCGGCCGTACGAGGGACCGCTGCTCGGCGACGACCCCGGAGTGCCCTGCCACGACGCCGTCACCGGAGAGCGCCTCGGTCCCGGCGCGTACGGGCGGGTCCCGGCGCGCGGCGTCGCCGCCGTGGCGACCGTCCCGGGCGGGGCGCCGCCACGCTGGAGCGACGACACGCGCTTCCCCGAGCGGCCGGTGACACGGATCGCGGCGCCGGTCGCGCCGGGCGACCCGGCCGGCATGGTCCACGTCGCGCCGGGCGAGCGCGCGCTGACGGTCACCTACCGGGTCCGCGAGTGCGGCTTCGACGGGGGAGCGCCCTACGTCGGCGCCTGGAAGCCCCTGCCGCCGGACCTGCACGCCGTACGTGCCGAACGGCGGCGCGTCGAGCTGGGGCACGTCGCCGTCGCCGCGCGTGAGGTCACGAACGCCGAGTACGAGGCGTTCCGGCGCGCGACCGGGCACGCGCCGGCCGGACCCGGCCGCGACACGCACCCGGATGCCCCGGTGACCTGCGTCGGCCTCGACGACGCCCGCGCGTACGCGGCCTGGGCGGGCCTGCGCCTGCCCACGGAGCACGAGTGGCAGGCCGCCGGATGCGCCGCCACGGTGTGGAACTGGACCGAGAGCGAGCACACCGACGGCCGCACCCGCTTCGTGTTCCTGAAAGGCGGCCCGGAGCGTGCCGTCACCGGCTCGGAGTGGTACGCCGACGACGGCGTCCGCACTCCGGAGCACACCCTCAAGCTGCTGCGCGCCTGCACGGCGATCGAACGTTCCCCGGCCATCGGCTTCCGGTGCGCCGCCGACCTGGAGACCCCATGAGACCGGCACTGGAAGGGATCCGCGTCCTCGACGTCGCGACGCTGTTCGCGGGACCGATGGCCGCGATGCTGCTCGGCGACTTCGGCGCCGAGGTCGTCAAGGTGGAGCACCCGCGACGGCCCGATCCCGCGCGCGGGCACGGCGCGGTCAAGGACGGCGTCGGGCTGTGGTGGAAGATGCTCGGCCGCAACAAACGGACGATCACCCTCGACCTGTCCGTGGCCGAGGGACAGGAGCTGCTGCTCGGCCTGGCCCGCGACTCCGATGTCATCGTCGAGAACTTCCGCCCCGGCACCCTCGAACGCTGGAACCTCTCCTACGACCGGCTGCGAGAGACCAACCCCGGGCTCGTCCTCGCCCGCGTCACCGGCTTCGGCCAGTTCGGCCCGTACGCCCGGCGGCCGGGCTTCGGCACGCTCGCCGAGGCGATGAGCGGGTTCGCCGCGATGACCGGTGAGCCGGACGGCCCGCCGACGCTCCCGCCGTTCGGCCTCGCCGACGGCATCGCGGCGCTGGCCACCGCGTACGCCGTGATGACGGCCCTGCGCGCCCGCGACGTCACTGGTGCCGGGCAGGTCGTCGACCTGTCGATCATCGAGCCGATCCTCACCGTGCTCGGCGGCCAGCCGACCGCCCACGACCAGCTCGGCGTCGTGCCCGCGCGTACCGGCAACCGGTCGGTCAACAACGCGCCGCGCAACACCTACCGGTGCTCCGACGGCTCGTGGGTCGCCGTCTCCACCTCGGCGCAGAGCATCGCCGAACGCGTGATGCGCCTCGTCGGCCGTCCCGGCTACGTCGACGAGCCCTGGTTCGCGACCGGCGCCGGGCGCGCCGCGCACGCCGACGAGCTCGACGCCGCCGTCGCGAGCTGGGTCGGCGAACGGACCCGCGCGCAGGTCCTGGAGGAGTTCGAGAAGGCCGAGGCCGCGGTCGCCCCGGTCTACGACGTGGCCGATGTCATGGCCGACCCGCAGCTCGCCGCCCTGGACGCGATCACCACCGTGCCCGACCCCGACCTCGGGCCGGTGCGCATGCAGAATGTCCTGTTCCGGCTGTCGGCGACGCCGGGCGCGCTGCGCTGGACCGGGCGCGCGCACGGCGCCGACACCGACGAGGTCCTGGGCGCGCTCGGGCTCACCGCCGACGAGGTGGCCGGCCTGCGCGAGCGCGGGGTGGTCTGACGTGCCGGTCCTGCTGTACGTGCCCGCCGACCGCCCCGAGCGGGTGGAGAAGGCGCTCGCGTCCGAGGCCGACGTAGTGATCCTGGACCTGGAGGACGCCGTCGCCGCGGACAGGAAGGAAATCGCCCGCTCCGCCGTCCTGCGGCTGCTGCCCGGCCTCACGCGCCCGGTCCAGGTGCGCGTCAACGACCCGCGGACGCCGTACGGCCGCGCCGACCTCGCGGCCCTCGGCGCCGCGGCGGCCGGGACCGAGGGCGTGCGCCTGCCGAAGGCCGAGTCCGCCGGCGCGGTGCGCGAGGTCGTGGAGCTTCTGCCCGGAGTGGCCCTGCACCTGCTGCTGGAGTCGGCGCTCGGCGTCGAGCGCGCCTACGAGCTCGCGGTCGCGCACCCCGCCGTGGCGAGCGTCGGGCTCGGCGAGGCCGACCTGCGGGCTGACCTCGGGGTCTTCGACGACGCAGGCCTCGCCTGGGCGCGGTCGCGCGTGGTCGTCGCCGCGCGGGCGGCCGGGCTGCCGCCGCCCGTCCAGTCGGTCTTCACCGACATCCGCGACCTCGACGGGCTCGCCGCCTCTTGCCGCCACGGCCGCGCCCTCGGCTTCCGCGGCCGTGCCGCGATCCACCCCGCCCAGCTCCCGGTGATCGCCGAGGCGTACCGTCCGACCCTCGCCGAGGTCGACGGCGCGCGCCGCGTCCTCGCGGCGCACGAGAAGGGCGAGGGCGCGATCGCCCTTAGGGACGGAGGATTCGTCGACATCGCCGTGGTCCGCCAGGCAGAACGCGTGATCGCCGACTCACTGCCCGCATCTGGCCGGAAAACCGGCCCGAAGACCCGATAGCGTCGCATTCATGAGACTCGGCGTTCTCGATGTCGGATCGAACACGGTGCATCTTCTGGTCGTGGACGCGCACACCGGTGCCCGCCCCCTGCCGGCGTTCTCCCACAAGGACGAACTGCGGCTGGCCGACCACCTCGAAGACGATAACCGGCTGTCGGACGTGGGCGCCGCGCGGCTGCGCGCCTTCGTCGAGGACGCCCTGCGCGTCGCGGAGGACAAAGGCGTCGAGGACGTGATCGCCTTCGCCACCTCGGCCGTGCGCGACGCCGTCAACGGCGAGGAGATCCTGTCGGCGATCCGCGCCGGCAGCGGCATGGGCATCCGCGTGCTGTCCGGCGAGGACGAGGCGCGCCTGACCTTCCTCGCCGCGCGCCGCTGGTTCGGCTGGTCGTCCGGGCGCCTCCTCGTGCTCGACATCGGCGGAGGTTCGCTGGAGATCGCCTCCGGCGCCGACGAGGAGCCGGACTTCGCGGTCTCGCTTCCCCTCGGCGCCGGCCGCCTGACGCGCGACTGGTTCACCGCCGACCCGCCGCCCGCCGAGGAGGTGCGGAGGCTCCGCAAGCACATCCGTACGATGATCGCCCGCGAGGTCGGCGGCGTGATGAAGTACGGCGCGCCCGACCACGCCGTCGCCACGTCCAAGACGTTCAAGCAGCTCGCACGGATCTCCGGCGCGGCCCCGACCAGCGCCGGCGTCCTCGTCAAGCGGTCGCTGCGCCACGGCGACCTGACCGAGTGGGCCGGGCGGCTCGCGGCGATGCCCGCCGACGACCGCGCACGTCTCCAGGGCGTTTCCGAGGGGCGCGCGCCGCAGCTCGTCGCGGGCGCCATCGTCGCCGACGCCGCGATGGACCTCCTCGGCCAGGAAGAGGTCGCGATCTGCCCGTGGGCGCTGCGTGAGGGTGTCATCCTCCGCCGCCTGGACGCCCTCCCCGAGCTCGGCCCGCACGCCGCCACCGACGCACGGGCCAACTGACCCGCCGAGGGCCGCAGCGCGGCGCTCCCGCGCGTGGAAATGCGAAAGGGGGACGGCGCAGCTGGGCCGTCCCCCTTGTCGACGGGATGCTAGTGGTGACGCACCACGTGGTGATGGACGACATGGTGGACCACCACGTGGTGGTGCGTGTGGGAGTGGCCGCATGCCGACAGGCCCAGCAAGGCCGGCGCCAGAAACAGGCCCGCCACAGTCGCGGTACGGAGCCGCTTGACCATTACGTCATCCTCCGAGATATATGCAGGTTTTACTCAGGTTCTGTCCAGAAACCTGCATGAGCGTACAAGACAGACGTCGTACGGCGTCGTCTCGTTCCATCGGATCGCGGCGACATGATGGTCCGCGCGCTCCGAGCGCGGCGTGTCACGTTCGTGTCACAGCCCCATGCAGGTAAGGGCCCGGTGGAAGGCCTCTTTCTGCCCGTCGGAGCGACCGGCGGCGCCGAGCAGCTCCGCCAGGTCGAACCAGGTGCGCGCCGCCGGGCGGTGCGCCTGCATCTTCTCCAGGTACTCCACCGCCTGCGAGAGAGCCGCGACGGCCTCCTCGCGCCGGTCGAGCCGTACGCAGGCGTCGCCCAGCACCGTGTAGGCCTCGGCGATGGCCAGTCCGGCGGTGCCGTGCAGCAGGTCGGTCGCGCGGCGGCCCAGAGCCGCGGCCTCGATCGGGCGGCCGAGCGTGAGCTCGGTGCGCGCCTGGATGGTGAGGCACCACGCGGTGTCGACCGTGCTGGCCGCGCTGGCATCCACCTCGCGCTCGGAGCGCAGCAGGATCTCGCGGACCTCTTCGGCCTTCTCGGGGCACGCGGTCAGCATGAAGTGCGCGTACGCGGTGCGCAGGCGGCTGAGGTTACGGGGGTCGTTCTCCTCACCGAGCAGCGCGATCGCGCGCTCGGCCAGCTTGAGCGCCCCGTCGAAGTCGCCGCGCGACTCCGCGACCCAGGCGGCGTTCCAGTACGCGGCCATCAGCGCCTTGGGGCTGCCGATGGCCTCGGCGCGCTCGACCAGCGCCTGCGCGAACTGAGTGGCGTACGCGAGGTCGCCGCGGTCGTCGTAGGCGGCGAGGACCGTGGCGCCGAGCATGACCATCGAGTCGGTCCACTGACCGCCGCTCTCGGTCAGCCGGTCGAGGGCGGCCTCTCCGGAGCTGATGCTCGCGGCCAGGTCTCCGCGCTCCCGGTGGCAGCGGCTGAGCGAGGTGTGCAGCTCGGCCCAGCGCTCGGGCTCACCCTGCGGCGAGATCATCTGGGCGGCGATCTCGAGCTCGGTGATGGCCTGCTCCAGCGCGCCCGTCGCCTCGAGGGCGAGCGCGTGACCCCAGCGGGCCTCGTGCGCAAGTGAGGGCAGATCCGACAGCGCGGGATGCGAGAGCACTTCGGCGAAGCACACGCGCGCCTCGTCCGCGGCACCGTTCTGGAGGGCGATGTGGGCGTACCTGAGAGTTTCCTGAAGGCCCGTCATCGCCTCCTCGGTGACACCCGTCGTGAGATACGCGGCAGAACAGTCGAGCTTCCGGGCAATCAGTGCGATCATCCCAGGAGCCGGAGTTCGTTTACCGCTCTCGATAAGTGATACATAGCTGTCGGACAGCTCAGGCCAGGCCAGTTGCGCCTGGGACATGTTCTTGCGCAGACGCAAGTTGCGTATCCGTTCGCCGAGTGATTCTTGACTTCGCATCCCGCCCGCCTCTACAAGAAAGTGACAGAACCACACGAAAGGACTGAAAGAATGTCACATCTTGGCAGGATCGTCTCCCTCATCGTCATCACCCTCTCGAGCTGGTTGTTGACCTACGGTGCGGTAGGTACCGTCACCACATCGGCCACAGCCGACTCGGTCTCGAGTCCATCCGTCCCGATCGACCCACCCGTTAAGTGCTGTTGACGCACTTATCCGCAGTTCAGGCAGCCAAAAGCCGAAGCCGGGCGGTGCGACGTGCACGCCCGGACTCCCGGCTCCGCAGCCGCCTCAGGGCGTCATCCCCCGGTCATGACGAAGCCCTGACAGATCGGTTGTGGCCTAGAGTGGCCGCGATACGGGCGGCCGCTGATGAGATCATCCGGCCGCCCGGAACGCCGGTTAGGCCACCGGAGACCCCGTGAGCCCGGGGTTCCACTCTTGGAATTTCGGTCACCTCCCCTCGGTTGTGTGACAGGCGGCGGTCCGAGGGACGCCGCCACATACACGACGAGGAGCTGATGACGTGGCCACGACGACACTGACCGTCGAGAACTTCGACGAGAAGACGAGCGCCGAGGGCATCGTGCTGGTCGACTTCTGGGCGAGCTGGTGCGGCCCGTGCCGGATGTTCGCCCCGGTGTACGAGCGGGCGGCCGGCAAGCACGACGACATCACCTTCGGTAAGGTCGACACCGAGGCCGAGCAGGAGCTGGCCGCGCGATTCGACATCTCCTCGATCCCCACGATCATGGCGATCCGCGACGGCGTCATCGTGTTCGCCAAGCCGGGCGCGCTCCCCGAGCAGTCGCTGGAGAGCCTCATCGAGCAGGTGCGCGGCCTCGACATGGACGACGTGCGCAGCCGGCTCACCAAACAGGGATAAACCGGGGCGAGGGAAACGCGGCGGCCGAGAGCCACCCGATGAGCTAGAATCCCAGCATGCCAGCCGCATTCGTGACGACGACGCCGGGCACTCCCCGGCGCGACGGCTGCACGCACTGACACACGCAGCACTGAGGCCCCGGGAGCGACCCCGGGGCCTCAGTGCTGCGGCGGTGCGCTCCCCTCACGAAAGGAGCGCGCCGTGAAGCAGGTAGCGTCCGGCGTAGGCGCGAAATCGATAGCATGCGACGCCGACATCACTGACCATCAAGGAGTTCTCGTGTCTGAGCTGCGCATCACCCTCGGCGGAAGCGAGCGTGTGGTGGCGGCCGGCACCACCGCCGGGGAAGCGCTCGAAGCCGACGGCCGCACCATCATCGCCGCCCGCGTCAACGGCCAGGCACGTGACCTGGCGTACGCCCTGAGCGACGGCGACGTGGCCGAGCCGATCGAGATCGGCTCCGACGAGGGTCTCGCCATCATGCGCCACTCGGCGGCCCACGTCATGGCGCAGGCCGTGCAGGAGCTGTTCCCCGAGGCCAAGCTGGGCATCGGCCCGCCGGTCGACAACGGCTTCTACTACGACTTCGACGTCGAGCGCCCCTTCCAGCCCGACGACCTCAAGCGCATCGAGAAGCGCATGCGCGAGATCGTCAAGCAGGGGCAGCGGTTCTCCCGCCGGGTCGTCGCCGACGACGCCGCGCGCGAGGAGCTGGCGGCCGAGCCGTTCAAGCTGGAGCTGATCGGGCTCAAGGGGGCCGCGGCCGACGAGGAGAGCGTGGAGGTCGGGGGTGGAGAGCTGACCATCTACGACAACCTCGACGCCAAGAGCGGCGACCTGCGCTGGAAGGACCTCTGCCGGGGCCCGCACCTGCCGACCACCCGGGTGATCCCCGCGTTCAAGCTGATGCGCACCGGCGGTGCCTACTGGCGGGGGAGCGAGAAGAACCCCCAGCTGCAGCGCATCTACGGCACCGCGTGGGAGTCGCGCGAGCGGCAGGACACCTACCTGAAGTTCCTCGAAGAGGCCGAGAAGCGTGACCACCGCAAGCTCGGCGCCGAGCTCGACCTGTTCTCCTTCCCGCCCGAGATCGGCAGCGGGCTGCCCGTCTTCCACCCCAAGGGCGGCGTCGTCCGCCGGGTGATGGAGGACTACTCGCGCCGTCGGCACGAGGAGTCGGGGTATGAGTTCGTCAACTCCCCGCACATCACCAAGAGTCAGCTGTTCGAGACCTCCGGCCACCTGCCCTGGTACGGCGAGGACATGTTCCCGGCCTTCGAGGTCGACGGCACCGACTACCGGCTCAAGCCGATGAACTGCCCGATGCACAACCTGATCTTCGCCGCGCGCGGGCGGTCCTACCGTGAGCTGCCGCTGCGGTTCTTCGAGTTCGGCAGCGTCTACCGGTTCGAGAAGTCCGGCGTCGTGCACGGCCTCACCCGCGTGCGCGGCATGACCCAGGACGACTCGCACATCTACTGCACCGACGAGCAGATGGACGGGGAGATCAAGAACCTGCTCTCCTTCGTCCTCGACCTCCTGCGCGACTACGGGCTGAACGAGTTCTTCCTGGAGCTGTCCACCCGCGACGACTCCGACAAGTTCATCGGCGACGCCGAAGACTGGGAAGTGGCGACCGAGGCGCTGCGGACCGCCGCCGCCGAGTCCGGGCTCGAGCTCGTCGACGACCCGGGCGGCGCGGCCTTCTACGGTCCGAAGATCTCCGTGCAGGCCAAGGACGCGATCGGCCGCAGCTGGCAGCTGTCGACCATCCAGGTCGACTTCAACCAGCCCAAGCGGTTCGGCCTCGAATACCAGGCGGCCGACGGCACCCGTAAGCAGCCCGTCATGATCCACCGGGCGCTGTTCGGCTCGATCGAGCGGTTCTTCGGCGTGCTCCTGGAGCACTACGCGGGAGCCATGCCGCCGTGGCTGTCCCCGGTGCAGGTCGTCGGCATCCCGATCGGTGACGCGCACGTCGCTCACCTGGAGAAGGTCGCCGCGAAGCTGCGCGAGCGCTCCATCCGAGTGGAGGTCGACACCTCCTCCGACCGCATGCAGAAGAAGATCCGCAACGCCCAGAAGCAGAAGATCCCCTTCATGCTGCTGGCCGGCGACGACGACGTCGAGAAGAGCGCCGTGTCGTTCCGCTACCGCAACGGCGAGCAGAAGAACGCCGTCGCGGTGGACGAGGCCGTCGAGGAGATCGTCAAGGCCGTCGAGGCCCGCGTGCAGCTCTGACCCGAGCGCCCGGCGCCTCCTCCCTCGGCCAGGGCGGAGCGCGCCGGGGCGCCACGCCGGTCCTATGCTTCTGCCATGACCGAGCCAATTCCCGAGGAGCAGTCCGGCGCGGGCGAGCCCGACCAGTTCCAGCGACTGTGGACGCCGCACCGGATGGCCTACATCAAAGGTGAGAGCAAGCCCACCGGCTCGGGACCGGGCGACGGATGCCCGTTCTGCGACATCCCGAAGATGGACGACGACGAGGGCCTCATCGTCCGCCGCGGAGACCTCGCGTACGTCGTGCTGAACCTCTACCCGTACAACTCGGGTCACCTCATGATCTGCCCGTACCGGCACGTCGCCGACTACACCGAGCTGGACGCCGACGAGTCCGCCGAGGTCGCGTTGCTCACCAAGGGCGCGCTCGGCGCGCTGCGCAAGGCGAGCGGCGCGCACGGCTTCAACGTCGGCATGAACCTCGGCACGGTCGCGGGCGCCGGCATCGCGGCCCACCTGCACCAGCACGTCGTGCCGCGCTGGGGCGGCGACACCAACTTCATGCCGGTCATCGGGCGGACCAAGGTGCTGCCGCAGCTGCTGCGCGACACCCGTCAGATCGTCGCGGACGCCTGGCCGCAGGACTGACGGGAGCTCAGACGCCGGTCGCCTTCGTCTCGGCCGCGCCGAGCAGGTCGGTGACGGTGACGAACTCGAACCCCTTGGCGCGCAGCCCGCGGATCATGGCGGGCAGCCCGCGGATGGAGACGAGCCGGTCGCGGTGGCCGGTGTCGTGCGCGAGCAGGATCGTGCCGGGCTCGCACGAGTCGACGATGTAGTCGACCAGCCGGCCGGGCGGGTTTCCGAGGTAGGCCTCACGCATCTTCAGCGACCACAGCACCACGTGGTAGCCGAGCTGCCCGGCGGCGCTCAGCGTCGTTCCCCCGATGTTGCCGAGCGGCGGGCGCAGCAGCTGCGCCTCCTTGCCGGTGACCTCGGCGATCATCGCGTGGGCACGGTGGATGGCCTGGTACGCCTGCGGGTGCGTCATGCGGGACAGGTCGCTGTGCCCCCACGTGTGGTTGCCGACCGCGTGGCGGTCCATCCGGCCGTGGATGAGGCGCCCGTGGCGGCGTACGCGCCGGCCCACCATGAAGAACGTCGCCGGGATCCGCGCCTCGTCCAGGATGTCGTGGACCATCGGGGTCCAGTTCGGCATCGGGCCGTCGTCGAAGGTTAACGCCACCAGCTTCTGGGACGTGTCGACCGCCCACGAGACGTCGACGTGGGCGGGGCGCGGCCGCCAGGGGCCGGCCGTGGGCACGCCCATCGCCGAGACGGGGGTCGCCGGCATCGCGTCGGTGCCGTCGAGCGCGGAGCCGGCGAGGATGCCGCCCGCCGTGCCCGCCGCGCCGGCCGCTATCCCGGCGCCGCCGGCGCCCAGCGCCCGCAGGACCGAGCGCCGCGAGCTTCCCCTCTCCGCCCCGCCCCGCCCCGTACCGCTCATGACTGGATGATGCCAAGCCGGAGAGGATTCTGAGTCATCCCTCAGGATGAATGGAGTCGCCCTCCAGGCCGAGGCCCGTGACCCCGCGACAACCGCGGAGTCACGGGCCGGTCCGCCTTACATTTCCGCGACGACCTTTTCGGCCAGGTTCGACGGCATCGGCTCGTAGCGGTAGAACGTGCGGTTGAACGTCCCGGTGCCGTGCGACATCGACCGCAGGTCGATGGCGTACCGGGTGATCTCCACCTGCGGCACCTCGGCACGGATCAGCGAACGCCCGCCCGCGATCGCCTCACTGCCCTGGACACGCCCGCGCCGTGACGACAGGTCGGACATCACCGCGCCGACGAAGTCGTCCGCCACCAGCACGGACACCTCGTCCACCGGCTCGAGCAGCGAGACCTTCGTCTTTCCCGCGGCGTCTTTCAGCCCGAGCGAGCCGGCGGTCTGGAACGCCATGTCGGAGGAGTCGACGGAGTGCGACTTGCCGTCGTAGAGCGTCACCCGGATGTCGACGAGGGGATATCCGGCCAGGACGCCGCGCTCCATCTGGATGCGGAGCCCCTTCTCCACCGAAGGGATGAACTGCCGGGGGACGACTCCGCCGACGATCTTGTCGACGAACTCGAAGCCGCTGCCCGAGGGCAACGGCTCGACCTCGATGTGGCAGATGGCGTACTGGCCGTGGCCACCGCTCTGTTTGACGTGACGGCCCAGGCCGCGCGCCGTTCCGCCGAACGTCTCGCGCAGCGGCACCCGCAGCGGCACGGTCTCGACCTCGACGCCGTATCGGCTGCTCAGCCGGTCGAGCAGGACGTCCGCGTGAGCCTCGCCCATGTTCCACAGGACCAGCTGGCGCGTCTCGGAGTTGTTCTCCAGCCGCAGGGTCGGGTCCTCGGCGACCAGCCGGGAGAGGGCCTGGGACAGCTTGTCCTCATCCGCCTTCGACTTCGCCTGGATCGCGGTGGGCAGCAGCGGCTCCGGCATGGACCACGGCGCCATCAGCAGCGGCTCGTCCTTGGAGGAGATCGTGTCGCCGGTCTCCGCGCGGGTCAGCTTGGCGATCGCGCAGATGTCGCCGGCCACACATGACGAGAGCGTGCGCTGGACCTTGCCCAGCGGCGCGGTCAGCGCGCCGACCCGCTCGTCGACGTCGTGGTCCTCGTGGCCGCGGTCCTCCAGACCGTGGCCGGACACGTGCACCGTCAGATCGGGCGTCAGAGTGCCGCTGAAGACCCGAACCAGCGAGATCCGCCCGACGTACGGGTCGGAGGTCGTCTTGACCACCTCGGCCACCAGCGGGCCGTCCGGGTCGCACTCCAGCTCCTTGGCGGGCCTGCCGTCGGTCTTGGTCACCGTGGGGATGCCGTGCTCCAGCGGCGACGGGAACGCCTGGGTGATCACTTCGAGCAGCTCGCCCATGCCGATGATCGGACCCGGGTGGTCGCCGTGGGGCACGGAGGTGGTCAGCACCGGGTAGAAGGTGCCGCGCGCCACCGCCTTCTCCATGTCGTCGATGAGGGCCTTGACATCGATCTCCTCACCGGACAGGTAGCGCTCCATGAGCGTCTCGTCTTCGCTCTCCTGGATGATCCCCTCGATGAGGGCGCCGCGCCGCTCCTCCAGCCGGTCGGTGATGGCCTCGTCCGGTTCGCGCTCGGCGCGGGTGCCGGAGGAGTAGTCGAAGCACTTCTGCGTCAGCAGGCCGATCAGGCCCGTGTCGCAGGGGAAGTAGCACGGCAGCACGCCCTCGCCGAAGGCGTCCCGGCACTCGGCGAGCACCTCGTCGAAGTCGCCGCGCTGCTGGTCGATCTTGGTGATGACGACGGCGCGCGGCATGCCGACCGACGCGCACTCCTCCCACAGCATCCGGGTCACGCCGTCGATGCCGTCGACCGCCGAGACCACGAACAGGGCCGCGTCGACCGCGCGCAGGCCCGCCCGCAGATCGCCGACGAAGTCGGCGTACCCGGGGGTGTCCACCAGGTTGACCTTGACGCCGCCGTGCAGGAAAGAGGCGAGTGAGAGATTCACCGAGCGCTGCTGGCGCATCTCCACGTCGTCGTAGTCGCCGACCGTCGTGCCGTCCTCGACGCGGCCGGGACGCTGGATCGTGCCCGTCGCGGCGAGCAGTGCCTCGACGAGAGTCGTCTTGCCCGCTCCGGAATGGCCGACCAGCGCCACATTGCGGATCTTTTCGGGTTGGTCGGCCGCCGGTGCCCTGCCGGCGGTTCCTTGGGCTGCCTTGTCCGCCACACGCCCACCTCCAAAGGACCTGGGTGTGACGGGCGCCACACCCGTGGTCACCACCTTTACCGCCCGGGCCGCATATCACAAGGGGTGACCGGGAAACGCTTGCGGACCCTCCGATATGAGCCGTTCCCACCTGGGCCGACGTCACGCACTAGCATTGGCCCGCCTGGAGGCGGCGTGGCGCGGCCCACGGGGCGATCACGCCCGCCGCCGATCACGATCACAAGGATGGAAATGCTCAACGCACTGCGGCGTGAGGCGCTCTCGCGCGTCACCGAGCCCGTGGGCCAAACGCTGGCCCGCACCGGCGTCACGCCCAACACGATCACCGTCATCGGCACCCTCGGTGTCATCGGCGGCGCCCTGGGCCTCTACCCGCGAGGGGAGTTCTTCTGGGGCACGGTCGTCATCACCGTCTTCGTCCTGTTCGACATGTTCGACGGCGCGGTGGCACGGGTGACGGGCAAGTCGAGCGCGTTCGGAGCGTTCCTCGACTCGAACATGGACCGGGTCTCCGACGCGGCGATCTTCTCCGGTCTGATCATCTGCTTCGCCGAGCCCGAACGCCATGACACGCTGCTCCTCAGCCTGGCGCTGTTCTGTCTGGTCTCCGGCGCCCTGGTCTCGTACGCGCGTGCGCGCGCCGAGGGCGTGGGGCTCAACGCCACGGTCGGCATCGCCGAGCGCGGCGAGCGGCTGATCATCGCCCTGGTCGCCATCGGCCTCGACGGGCTGGGCGTGCCGTACATCCTGGCCGCGGGCCTGTGGCTGCTGGCCATCGCGAGCGCGATCACCGTCGCGCAGCGCTATCTCGCGGTGATGCGCCAGGTGGCGGCCAGAGAGGCCAAGTGAGCCAGATCAGGGACGAGGCGATGGACGCCGCGTACGCCCTCGGGTGGCGCGCGGTACGCCTGATGCCCGAGCCGGTCGCCAAAGAGGTCTTCCACCTGATCGCCGACCGCACCTGGCGGCGGCGCGGGCGCGGCGTTCTCCAGTTGGAGAAGAACCTCCGCCGTGTCGTCGGAGACGACGTCACCGACGACGCCCTGCGGGACCTGAGCCGCCGCGGCATGCGGTCCTACCTGCGCTACTGGATGGAGTCCTTCCGGCTGCCCTCGATGAGCGACGACCGGATCCTGTCCGGCATGCGCATCACCGGCGTGGAGGAGATCTTCAAGGACGTCGAGAACGGCCGTGGCGTGGTCGCCGCCCTGCCGCATATGGGCAACTGGGACCACGCGGGCGCCTGGATCGCCCTGTCGGGCACCCCGTTCACCACGGTCATGGAGCGCCTTCGGCCCGAGTCGCTGTACGACCGGTTCGTGGAGTACCGGGCGAGCCTGGGCATGGAGGTGCTGCCCGCCAGCGGCGGCGACACGGACGTCTTCACCACCCTCGCCGAGCGGCTGGACGCCGGGCGCCTCGTCTGCCTGGTCGCCGACCGCGACCTCACCGAGAGCGGCGTCGAGGTCGACTTCTTCGGCCACACCGCCAAGATGCCCGCCGGACCGGCGGCGTTGGCCCTGCGGACCGGGGCCGCTCTGCGGCCGGTCACTCTGTGGTACGAAGATGAGCATTGGGGTGTCCGCGTCCACGAGGAGATCCCGGTGCCCGGCGAGGGCGATCGTCAAGCGAGGATCCACTCGATGACGCAGTCTCTCGCCCGCACGTTCCAGGAGGGCGTCGCCGCCCATCCGGAAGACTGGCACATGCTCCAGCGCGTGTGGGTGGAGGACCTGCGGCCCGAAAGGTGAGGCGACCGGTGAGAAGGGCTGATGGGCATTGAGGATCGGCATCGTCTGCCCCTACACCTGGGACGTCCCCGGCGGCGTGATGCAGCACGTACGCGACCTGACCGAGGCGCTGTTCGCGTCCGGCCATGACGTCTCGGTGATCACGCCCGCCGACGACGACACGCCGCTGCCGCCCTACGTCGTCTCGGCGGGCCGCGCGGTCCCGGTGCCCTACAACGGCTCGGTGGCCCGGCTGGCGTTCGGGTTCCTGTCCGCCGGGCGGGTGCGCCGGTGGATCCGCGAGGGCGCCTTCGACGTCCTGCACGTGCACGAGCCCGCCGCGCCGTCACTCGGCCTGCTCGCCTGCTGGGCCGCCGACGGGCCCATCGTCGCCACCTTCCACGCCTCGTTCGAGCGCTCGCGGGCGCTCTCGGCGGCCGGCCCGATCCTGCAGAGCGCCCTGGAGAAGATCACCGCGCGGATCGCGGTCTCGGAGAAGGCGCGCAAGACCCTCGTCGAGCACCTCGGCGGCGACGCCGTGCTCATACCCAACGGCGTCATGACCGAGCGCTACAGCATGGCCGACCCCCTGCCGGGCTGGCCCGGCGACGGCGGCGCGCTGGGCTTCCTCGGCCGCATGGACGAACAGCGCAAGGGGCTGCCGGTGCTGCTGAGGGCGTTCGAGACCCTCGGTCGCGAGCGCCCCGGCCTGCGGCTCCTGCTCGCCGGCCCTGGCGACGCCGACGAGGTGCGCGCGCGTGTCGCGCCGGAGCTGCGCGACCGGATCGTCATCCTCGGCCTGGTGAGCGACGCCGACAAGGTGCGCGCCCTGCATTCGGTCGACGCCTTCGTCGCGCCCAACACCGGCGGTGAGAGCTTCGGCATCGTGCTCGCCGAGGCCATGGCGGCGGGCGCGCCGATCCTGGCCAGCGACATCGACGCCTTCCGGCGCGTCCTGCTCGACGGGCGCGCCGGCGTGCTGTTCCCGGTCGGTGACGCGTCCGGGCTGGCCGCCGCGGCGTCCGACCTGCTCGACGACCCCGCGCGCCGCAAACAGCTGTCCGGCGAGGCCAAGTCGGCCGTGCGCGCCTACGACTGGTCGACGGTCGCCCGCGACGTGGTCCGCGTGTACGAGACGGTGGCCGGCGACGACACCGTCGTCGAGATCTCGGCGGGCTGACCGTGCCGGAGACCCTCCTCGACATCGCCCTCCTGGCGGCGATCCTCATCCTGATCGGCGTGTACGTCTCGTGGCGCGCGACCCGGATCGACCGCCTCAACGTCCGCCTGGAGACGGCCCGTGCGGGCCTGGACGCCGCCCTGGTGAGGCGCGCGGCCGTGGCCCTGGAGCTGGCGGCCTCCCGCCAGCTCGATCCCGCCACGAGCCTGCTCCTGGCCGCGGCGGCCCACGAGGCCCGCATCGCCGACGTCGACAACCGGGAACTCGCCGAGAGCGATCTGTCCCGTGCCCTGCGGGCGGTGGTCGACCAGCCCGACTTCCGCGACACCCTCCGGGAACGCCCGGACGGCCCCGCCCTGCTCGACGACCTGGACGCCGCAGTCCGCAAGGTGTCCTACGCCCGCAGCTTCTACAACAACGCGGTCACCGCGACCCGCGCGGCGCGGAGCAGGCTCCTGCCGAGAGCCCTGCACCTGTACGGCCGGGCCCCGGTGCCGGAGTTCTTCGAGATCGACGACGCGCCACCGGAGGCCTGACCGGTCGGCCGCCGTGATCGTTTCGTGTCGGGCCGTGAGCACGGTCGCGCATCGACTACCCTCGCCGACTCAGAACCGCTGAAATGTCGGAGAGGTCGAGCCGTGCGCTGTTCCCCGCTCGCATCCGCGTGTGCGGCCGTGCTGGTGGCCGCGGCGCTCGCGTCCTGCTCCAAGGAGCCGGACACCCGGACCGCGCCGCCCGCGCCCGTCCCGGACCCGTCGGCATCCTCATCACGGACGCCCGCGCCCGCCCCGGTCCACCCGTTCACCGGAAAGCCGGGCGGCAAGATCGGCCCCGTGCTCGCGGTCAAGATCGACAACACCCATTCGGCCAAGCCGCAGCTGGGGCTGCGCTCGGCCGACATCGTCTACGTCGAGCAGGTCGAGGGCGGGCTCAGCCGCGTCATGGCGGTGTTCTCCTCCAAGCTGCCGCCCCGTGTCGGCCCGGTGCGCAGCGCCCGGATCTCCGACCTGCACCTGCTCCCGCAGTTCGGGAAGCCGGCCTTCGCCTACTCCGGGGTCCAGGGCAAGATGCTCCCGTACGTGGCCAAGGCGCCGCTGATCGACGTCTCTCAGGACAAGGGCGGCACCGGGTACGTGCGTGCCGGCTCGAACCTCGCGCCGTACAACCTCTACGGCTCGCCGCATCGGCTCCTGGGCCGTGCCAAGGGCGCGGGCAAGGCCGGCGACATCGGTTTCCGCTTCGGCCCCGCGCCCAAGGGCGGGAAACCGGTGAAGAGCTTCACGGCCCGATACCCGGCCGCCTCGTTCGCCTTCCACTGGTCGGCCAAGGAGAAGCGCTGGCTGGTCACCCAGGACGGCCGTCACGACACGGCCGCGGAGGGCGGCCGTCTCGGCGGCCAGACGATCGTGATCCAGCGGGCGAAGACCACGCGTTCGCAGTTCCACGACTTCCTTGGCAACTACACGCCGCTCGTCCAGACCGTCGGCAGCGGCGCGGCGACGGTGCTGCGCGACGGGAAGGCGTACGACGCGCACTGGTCGCGGCCGTCGGAGCGGAAGGGCACGACGTTCACGACCGCCTCCGGCGCGCCGATGACCTTCGCCACCGGACAGGTCTGGATAGTCCTCGTTAACGCCGGAAAGCCCACTACACCCTAGAAGCTAGGGGTTTCTTTGATTTGACGGACAACATGCAATTCGATTCGATCTTCCTTCCCCGGGTGCGGCGTCCCGCCGCAGGCCCGGTGCGAACAAGGAGATCCCCGTGCGTCACAACCTGTCCCGTCCCCTCGCGGTGGCCGTCCTCACGGCGCTGGCCCTCAGCGCCTGCGGAGCCGACCCCAAGGTCAGCAAGACCGACGTGTCGACCAAGCTGAAGGCCGACACTCAGTTCAAGGCGCTCAACGACAAGCAGCGCGCCTGCCTCGCCGACCTCATGGTCAAGAAGGGCAACAAGGGCGACCTGAAGCAGTGGATCGACGGCAAGAAGAAGCTCGAGGACGTCCGGGGCGACTCCGAGGGCATCGAGGGCGCCGCGAGCAAGTGCGCGACGAGCTGACGCCGCGGCCCCCGTACATCATGTCCGGATCACAGGTTGGTTCGTGACGCTATGACGGGGGCGAAGCCCTCCTAACCTGGCTCTACCATGGGAGAGACAGCTTGATCGACTCCCGAAGAGGTAGCGCCGTGTCCACTGCCACCCCCGCCCAGTCCAACACCGTTCCGGAGACCGGCACCGGCCGCGTCAAGCGGGGCATGGCGGAGATGCTCAAGGGCGGCGTGATCATGGACGTGGTCACGCCGGAGCAGGCGAAGATCGCCGAAGACGCCGGTGCGGTGGCGGTCATGGCGCTGGAGCGCGTGCCCGCCGACATCCGCGCCGAGGGCGGCGTGTCCCGCATGAGCGACCCCGACATGATCGACGGCATCATCAGCGCCGTCTCGATCCCGGTCATGGCCAAGGCCCGCATCGGCCACTTCGTCGAGGCCCAGGTCCTGCAGGCGCTCGGCGTCGACTACATCGACGAGTCCGAGGTCCTCACCCCGGCCGACTACGAGAACCACATCGACAAGTGGGCGTTCACCGTCCCCTTCGTCTGCGGCGCCACCAACCTCGGTGAGGCCCTGCGCCGCATCACCGAGGGCGCGGCGATGATCCGCTCAAAGGGCGAGGCCGGCACCGGCGACGTCTCGAACGCGACCACCCACATGCGTCAGCTCCGCCAGCAGATCCGCCGCCTCGGCTCCCTGCCCGAGGACGAGCTGTTCGTCGCGGCCAAGGAGCTCCAGGCGCCGTACGAGCTGGTCAAGGAGATCGCGCAGAGCGGCAAGCTGCCCGTGGTGCTGTTCACCGCAGGCGGCATCGCGACGCCCGCCGACGCCGCGATGATGATGCAGCTCGGCGCCGAAGGCGTGTTCGTCGGCTCGGGCATCTTCAAGTCCGGCGACCCGGCCAAGCGCGCCGAGGCGATCGTGAAGGCCACCACCTTCTACGACGACCCCGACGTGATCGCCAAGGTGTCGCGCGGCCTGGGCGAGGCGATGGTCGGCATCAACGTCGCCGCGCTGCCCGAGGGCGAGCGTCTCGCCGGGCGTGGCTGGTAATCCGCACCGGAGTCGGCACCACCCTCCCGCGGTGGACAGGCGTCGGGTTAGTCTGGCCGCTGCCGACGGCGCAGCGGCCCGGTGAGCGGGCCGGCGTCACGGGAGGGGTCGAAGCCGATGGGTTGGTCCGTCGCGTTGGCATGCGCGAGCCTCGGTGAGGCGGGAGAGGCCTTCGGGCAGGGAATGACTCCCGATCCGGACGCGGCGGCCGGGCTCGCCCGGCGCCTCTATCCGGACGACTCCGTCGTCGAGACCGGTGACACGGTCCTCGACTTCGCGATGTGGCCCTATGAGGACGAGTTGTTCGTCGGCGCGTACGGCCGCGCCCTGATCGTGTGCGACCGCCGGCTCTACGGCGTCGACGATCAGGCGCGTTCCCTCGCCGACGAGATCGCCAAGGCGCTCCCCGGAGCCTCCTGCGGCGTGCTCGTCCTGCACAGCGTCGTGTCCGGCTGCTGGTTTCGCTGGTACGACGACACGGTCCCGCGCCGCGACGTCTTCGTGACCGCCGAAGACGGCGTCGTCGTCGACCTCGGTGACCGGATGGAGGCCGAGGAGCCGTTCTGGGCGGAGATCGAGAGCGGCGGCGGCGAGGACGTCCCCCTGCCGTTCGACTACGAGGAATACGGCCTCGCCCTCGCACGCGAGCACCTGTTCGGACGCGACATCGCCGAGCGAGGCCCGGACGGCTTCCTGCCGCTGGAGCTTCCGCTGAGGCGCTTCAAGCTCGCCTGACGGCCGCATCACAGGCCTGCGGGGAAGACCCGCGTACCCTCCCGCCGTTGTAACTGGCACTAAGCTCATCGCCTGAAACGACGGAAAGGCTGGTCCGTGGCTGCTGTGCCGACGATCGGCGTCCTCGCCCTCCAAGGAGACGTGCGCGAACACCGGCGCACCCTGGAGTCCTGCGGCGCCTCCACCACGGTCGTACGACGCCCCGAGGAGCTGGAGCGCGCCGAGGCGCTGGTGATCCCCGGCGGGGAGTCCACCACCATGTGGCGGCTCGCCCGCACCTTCGAGCTGCTCGAACCGCTGCGCAAGCGCATCGAGCAGGGGATGCCCGCCTACGGCTCCTGCGCCGGCATGATCATGCTCGCCGACCGCATCCTCGACGGTGCCGCGGGACAGGAGACCATCGGCGGGATCGACATGGTCGTACGCCGCAACGCGTTCGGCCGCCAGGTCGACTCGTTCGAGGGCGACGTGACCATGGACGGCCTCGACACGCCGTTCCACGCCGTCTTCATCCGCGCGCCGTGGGTCGAATCGGTCGGCGCGGACGCCGAGGTGCTCGGGCGTGCCGAGTCCGGCGACGCCGCCGGTAGGATCGTCGCGGTCCGGCAGGGCAACCTCCTCGCGACGTCGTTCCACCCTGAGCTCACCGGTGACCCGCGGATCCACGAGCTCTTCCTCCAGATCGTGAAGGGGCGGACCTGACCTTCTTCGCCGCGGCGGCGGAGGGGGCCTGCCGCCCGAATTCATCGCGTGATCTCTGAGATTGGAGGAAGGGGCTTCGTCTTCGGCCCGACGGCCGTGACCGCGCCCCACAAACCAGATGAGTGGCCACTCCAAATGGGCGACGACCAAGCACAAGAAGGCCGCCGTCGATGCCAAGCGGGGCAAGTTGTTCGCCAAGCTCATCAAGAACATCGAGGTTGCCGCACGCACCGGCGGCGGCGATCCCGACGGCAACCCGACGCTCTATGACGCCATCCAGAAGGCGCGGAAGAACTCCGTTCCCCTGGAGAACATCGAGCGCGCACGCAAGCGCGGCGGTGGCGAAGAGGCCGGCGGGGCCGAGTGGCAGACCATCATGTACGAGGGCTACGGCCCCGGTGGCGTCGCCGTTCTGATCGAGTGCCTGACCGACAACCGCAACCGCGCGGCCTCCGACGTCCGTACGGCGCTGACCCGCAACGGCGGCTCGCTCGCCGACCCGAACTCGGTGTCGTACCTGTTCACCCGCAAGGGCGTCATCCTCCTGTCCAAGGAGGGCACCACGGAGGACGACGTGATGATGGCGGTCCTCGACGCCGGCGCCGAGGAGGTCAACGACCTCGGCGAGTCCTTCGAGGTGATCAGCGAGGCCGGTGACCTCGTCGCGGTGCGCAAGGCGCTTCAGGACGCCGGCGTCGACTACGAGTCCGCCGAGGCGAACTTCCTGCCGAGCGTCAGCGTGCCCCTCGACGAGGACAACGCCAAGAAGGTCTTCCGCCTGCTCGAGGCGCTCGAGGACAGCGACGACGTGCAGAACGTCTTCGCCAACTTCGACGTGTCCGACGAGATCATGGAGAAGATCGACGCCTGACGCACGCGCGTCGCACGGGCGGCGAGGCCGAGACCCGCGAACACCCGCCTCTCCGCACCCGCACGGGGCAGCGGAGACGGCGGGTGCGGGTGATGCCGTAGTTTCGTTTCGTGGAGACTCGCCTGGTCGACCCCGACGACCTTGACGCCCTGCTCGACCTGCGTGCGCGCGCCTTCGGGCCGGGCCACGTCGAGCACCGGCGCCGGGGCGCGCTGGAGGACGTCGCCACCGGCCGCCTGCTGGGCGTCTACGACGGCACGCGCCTGGTCGCCTCGGCCACCCACTTCGTCTTCGACCAGTGGTGGCTCGGCCGCGCGGTGCCGATGGGCGGCGTGGCGGCGGTCTGCGTCGCGCCGGAGGAGCGCGGCCGTGGCGTCGGGCGCCTGCTGGCCGCCGGACTCCTCACGTCGATGATCGGCCTGCCTCTGTCGGCGCTGTTCCCGGCGACAGCCCCGGTCTACCGCGCGGTCGGCTACGAGCACGCGGGCTCCCAGCATCTGGTCGGCCTGCGTCCCGAGGCGCTCCGTACGCTGTCCGCCGGTCGCGTCCCGGTGCGCCGGGCCGGGCCCGGCGACGCCGCAGAGGTGACGGCGCTGTTGCGCCGGCTGAACGCCGAGGCGCGGGCGTGCGGCCCCATCGACCGGGGCGAGGACTTCTTCCGCGGCATCCTGGCCGACGACGACGTCTACACCTACCTCGCCGACGACGGCTTCCTGGCGTACTCCTGGAGCGACGGCGACGAGCGGTTGACCGTGTCCCGATGCGTCGCCGGTTCGCACGAGACCGCACGCACTCTGTGGTCGATCGTGGGGTCCAGCTCCTCGATAGCCGAGAGCGTCAGCGCCTTGGTCGAGCCCGCCGACCCGATGCTGTGGCTGCTGCGCGACCGCTCCGGCGAAGCGGTGCACCGCGAGTCGTGGATGCTGCGGGTGCTCGACGCGCCCGCGGCCGTCGCCGCGCGGGGTTTCCCCGCGGGAGTCTCCGCGGAGGTCCCGCTCGTCATCGACGACGAGTGGCTGCCCGCCAACTCCGGCGGCTGGCGCCTGACGGTCGATGGGGGAGAGGGGCGCCTCGAACGCGTTCCCGAGCGGCGCGACGCGGTACGCCTCCCGACGCGAGGCCTCGGCGCGCTCTACGCCGGTGTGCCGATGGCGACCCTGCGCCGCGCCGGCGTCGTCGAGGGCCGCGACGGGCACGACCCGCTGCTCGACTCCGTCTTCGCCGCGACGCCGTACATGCTCGACAACTTCTGACAGGCGGCGACACGCCGGTGTACACGCGGCCGTGAAAGCCGTCGGCCGAGTAGCCTCGCTGCGAACAGATGTTCGGAGTCGAGAGGAGCCGTCGTGCGGGTACTGGGCGTCGACCCGGGTCTCACCCGGTGCGGAGTGGGCGTCGTCGACGGCGCCCCCGGAGCGCCCCTGAAGCTGGTGTCGGTCGGAGTGATCCGCACCAGCCCCGACGAGGACCTCGCCCTGCGCCTGAACGCCATCGAGCGCGGCGTCGAGGAGATCCTCGACGACATGAAGCCCGAGGCCGTCGCCGTCGAGCGCGTCTTTAGCCAGCACAACGTCTCCACCGTCATCGGCACCGCGCAGGCCGGCGCGGTCGCCATCGCGTGCGGGGCACGCCGCGGCCTGCCCGTCACGCTGTACACCCCCAGCGAGGCGAAGGCCGCCATTACCGGCAACGGCCAGGCCGACAAGGCCCAGATGACGGCCATGGTGACCCGTCTGATGCGGCTCGACGCCCCGCCGAAGCCCGCCGACGCCGCCGACGCGATCGCGCTGGCCATCTGCCACGTGTGGCGTGGCGGCGCGCAGGCCCGGCTCCACGCGGCCAGGCTGAGAGCCCAGGGAACCCGTCCATGAGGCACATGGGGGATGAGAGAGTGGGCCCGACCAGAATGCACGGAGGTGCGCGGTAGTGATCGCATTCGTCAACGGCACCGTCGCCGTCGCCGGTCCGGACGGCGCGGTGATCGAGGTCGGCGGGGTCGGCCTGTCGGTGCTGTGCACGCCGGCGACGATCGCCGGGCTGCGCGTGGGCGAGCGGGCGCACGTCCCCACCTCGCTCGTCGTACGGGAGGACTCCCTCACGCTGTACGGCTTCGCCGAGGAGGACGAGCGGGTCGTGTTCGAGCTCCTGCAGACCGCGAGCGGCGTTGGCCCGCGGCTGGCGCTCGCGATGCTGGCGGTGCACCCGCCCAACGCGCTGCGCCGCGCCGTCGCCTCCGAGGACGTCTCGGCGCTGACCAAGGTGCCCGGCATCGGCAAGAAGGGCGCGCAGCGCATCGTCCTGGAGCTTAAGGACCGCCTGGGCAGTCCGCTGGACGACGGCGACACGCCGGTGCCGTCGTTCTTCGCCGCCCCGTGGCGTGCGCAGGTGCACGCCGGCCTGACGAACCTTGGCTGGACCGCGCGCGACGCCGACTCCGCGGTCGACTCGGTGGCCGCCGAGGTCGACGGCCAGGACGTCCCCGACGTCGCCACGCTGCTGCGCCTCGCCATGAGGAAACTGAGCCGATGACCGTACGCTCCGGTGACCAGGTCCGGCCGTGCCGCGGTGTCGGAGGCGGTCCGGCGTGACCGAGGAACGCTTCGTCTCCCCGCTCGCCGACGGTGAGGAGAAGATGATCGAGGCGGCGCTGCGGCCCAAGCGCCTCGACGACTTCATCGGGCAGGCGCGGGTCCGTGAGCAGCTGTCTTTGGTGCTCCACAGCGCCATGCGGCGCGGGCGCCCGCCGGACCACCTGCTCATGTCCGGTCCGCCCGGCCTCGGCAAGACGACCCTCGCGATGATCATCTCTGGTGAGCTGGGCGTGCCGCTGCGCATCTCGTCCGGCCCCGCCATCGAGAGGGCCGGCGATCTCGCGGCGGTACTCTCGACGCTGTCCGAGGGCGAGGTGCTCTTCCTCGACGAGATCCATCGGATGGCGCGGCCCGCCGAGGAGATGCTGTACGTGGCGATGGAGGACTTCCGCGTGGACATCATGGTCGGCAAGGGCCCTGGTGCGACCGCGATCCCCCTCGACATCGCACCCTTCACCCTCGTCGGCGCCACCACGCGGGCGGGGCTGCTGCCCGCGCCGCTGCGCGACCGGTTCGGGTTCGTCGCCCACATGGACTTCTACGAGCCCGAGGACCTGGAGCGGATCATCAACCGCTCGGCCCGCCTCCTCGACGTGCGTACCGACCCGGCGGGCGCCGCCGAGATCGCGCGCCGGTCGCGTGGCACACCGCGCATCGCCAACCGGCTCCTGCGCCGGGTGCGCGACTACGCCGAGGTCCGCGCCGACGGTGTCATCACCGAGGAGATCGCCAACAGCGCCCTCTCTCTGTACGAGGTCGACGCCGAGGGACTTGACCGTCTCGACAGGTCGGTGCTCGACGCGCTGCTGCGGAAGTTCGGCGGCGGGCCGGTCGGCCTGTCGACGCTCGCGGTCGCGGTGGGGGAGGAGCCCGAGACCGTCGAGGTGGTCGCCGAGCCCTTCCTCGTCAGAAAAGGCCTGATCGCACGCACTCCCCGCGGACGGATCGCCACGCCGGAGGCCTGGCGGCACCTCGGTGTAACGCCTCCGCGTAACGTTGAAGGTACGCTTTTCGAAGTGGTGGACGAATGACTCGGAACTTCCCGGCGCGTTCAGACGTCACGTCGTTGCCGGGGTTTCGTCAACTCCTTTACACTCCGGAGCTTGGTCGCCGTCGTCAGGCGACACGCCTTTCGCGCGCGAAAACGTCGCCGGCGGGCCTGAACACACATATCGGAAGGACGCCCCGGTGCAGGGCAACACAGAACTAACAGCGCTCACTCACATCGCGCAGGCGAAGAGTGGCGGCAACCCGCTGGTCACTCTCCTGCCGATCATTCTCATCGGTCTGGTCTTCTACTTCCTGCTCTTCCGCCCGCAGCGCAAGCGGCAGCAGCAGCAGGCCCAGATGCAGAGCCGGATCCAGCCGGGTCAGCGGGTCATGACGACCGCGGGAATGCTCGCCACCGTCGTCGCCATCGACGACGACGGGGTCGTCCTCGAGATCGCCCCCGGCGTCGAGGCCCGTTTCGTGAAGCAGGCCATCGGCCAGGTCATCGAAGACATCGAGGACGACGAGGACGAGGACATCGAGGAGGAGGCCGAGGAGACCGACGAGGTCTCGGAGGCGAAAGAGACTCCGCGCGACGACGTCGAGGCCGAGTCCGACGACGTCGAGGCGAAGACCGAGACACTTCCCGGCTCCAGCGCCGGCAAGAAGCCGGAAGCGGACCCTCTGATCGACGGTGAGAACAACACCGGCAAGAGGCCCTCCGCCTGACCAGCGCCTGACCGTAGACAAAGGACGTAAGACGACCGTGGCTCCGCCAAACAGAAACGCCTCGAAACCGGGGCGCGTGCTTCTCGCGCTGCTCGTGATTGCCGTCGCCTTGGTGGGCCTGATGTATTGGCAGGGCCAAAAGACGCCAAAGCTCGCGCTCGACCTGGCCGGGGGCACGACCGTGAACCTCACGGCCCAGCCCGCCAAGGCAGGCGCCAAGATCGGCGACTCCGAGATGGGTCAGGCGATCAACATCATGCGTGAGCGGGTGAACGGCCTGGGCGTCTCCGAGGCCGAGGTCACCAAGCAGGGCTCGAACGTCATCGTCGTCCAGGTGCCCGGTCAGGGCCAGGAGCGGGTCGTCAAGACGATCGGCACCACGGCCAAGCTGGAGTTCCGCCAGGTGCTGGTGGCACGGCCGGTCGGAGTCCCGCAGCCCCCCACCCCGTCCCAGTCCCCCACCGGCAAGAGCTCGGCCTCGCCCAAGCCGTCCGGTAAGGCCTCCACGTCGAAGACCCCGTCGAGCAGCCCGTCCCCCAAGGGGCGGGCGCTCGCCGGGGCTCTCCTCGCGCCGACGCCCAAGCCGTCGGGCAAGGCCACGCCGGCGCCCAGCGCCTCGCAGTCGCTGTCCCCGGAGCAGATGAAGCAGTTGCAGCAGCAGCTCCAGCAGCAACAGCAACAGCAGCAGGCCGGCGCCGAGGACTTCAGCGGCATCGACCCCGCGGTCAAGAAGCAGTTCGAGGCGCTCACCTGCACCGGCAGCAACGTCGGCCAGGGGCAGACGCTCGACGCGAACAAGCAGTCCGCCATCTGCGCGCGTCCCGACGACAAGACGCACAAGAGCGACTACAAGTTCATCGTCGGCCCGGCCAAGATCGCCGGTGAGCAGCTGACCAAGGCACAGGCCCTGCCGCCGGACCCGCAGTCCGGCCGGGTGCAGTGGACGGTCAGCCTCGACATGAACGGCTCCGCCACCAAGACCTTCGCGCAGTTCACCCAGCAGGCCGCGGCCCTGGGTGAGTCCAACACCCGCAACCACTTCGCGATCGTCCTCGACGGCACGGTCTACACCTGGCCGAGCGTCAAGGAAGCGATCACGTCGGGCAACGCGCAGATCGAGGGTCAGTTCGGCCAGCAGGAGGCCACCGATCTCGCCAACGTCCTGAAGTACGGCGCGCTGCCGCTGAAGTTCCAGCAGAGCTCGATCGAGTCGGTCTCGCCCACGCTGGGCAGGGACCAGCTGAACGCCGGCCTGATGGCGGGCGCGATCGGCCTCGGCCTCGTCCTGCTCTACTGCCTCTTCTACTACCGGGGCCTCGGCTTGGTCGCGATCTCCAGCCTGCTGGTCGCGGGCCTCCTGACGTACGAGTCGGTCGTGCTGCTCGGCAAGTTCATCGACTTCCGTATGTCGCTCGCGGGCATCGCCGGCGCCATCGTGGCGATCGGCATCACCGCGGACTCCTTCGTCGTCTTCTTCGAACGACTGCGCGACGAAGTGCGTGAGGGCCGCAGCCTGCGAACCGCCGTCGAACGCGGCTGGGTCCGCGCACGGCGCACCATCGTCACCGCCGACTCCGTGTCGTTCATCGCGGCGCTGATCCTTTACTGGTTCACGATCGGAGGGGTGAAGGGCTTCGCGTTCACGCTGGGCCTCACCACCCTCATCGACGTCGTCGTGGTGTTCTTCTTCACCAAGCCGCTCGTCACGATGCTCGCCAACACGAAGTTCTTCGGCCGAGGCCATCGGTGGTCCGGTCTCGATCCGACGACATTGGGCATGAAGAAGCGTGTCACCGCCCGCACCGTCACCAAGGAGGCCTGATGTCTCGCCTGGGTAACATCGGCGGCCGCCTCCACCGCGGCGAGATCGACCTCAACTTCGTCGGGCGGCAGAAGGCCTGGTACACGGCCTCGGGCCTGATCCTGGTCATCAGCATCGCCTCGCTGCTCACGCTCGGCCTCAACTTCGGGGTCGAGTTCAAGGGCGGCACCGTCTTCCAGTTCCCCGCCAAGGCGGGGTCCACGACCACGCAGGCGCGTGACGCGGTCAAGGACTCCGGGGTGGTGAAGGAGGACCCGATCGTCCAGAGGACCGGCACCGGTGTGCGGTCCGCCGGCTGGCGCGTCCAGACCGAGAGCCTGACCTCGGACGACGTGACCAAGGTGCAGCAGTCGGTTCAGAAGAGGTTCGGCCTGTCCAATGCCGACGACGTCAGCCCGCAGACGGTCGGCGCCAGCTGGGGTAAGGACATCTCGAAGAAGGCACTTCAGGGCCTGATCGTCTTCCTGATCGCCATCGTGATCTACCTGTCCGTCGCGTTCGAGTGGCGGATGGCGCTCGCCGCGCTCATCGCGCTCGCGCACGACATCCTCATCACGACCGGCGTCTACTCGCTCGTGCAGTTCGAGGTGACGCCGTCCTCGGTCGTCGGCCTGCTGACCATCCTCGGTTACTCCCTGTACGACACCGTCGTGGTGTTCGACAAGGTCAGGGAGAACACGCGCGGGCTCACCACGTCCAACAACATGACGTACAGCCAGGCGGCCAACCTGGCGGTCAACCAGACCCTGGTCCGGTCGATCAACACGTCCCTGATCGCGCTGCTGCCCGTCGCCGGCCTGCTGTTCATCGGCGCCGGGCTCCTGGGCGCGGGCACGCTGAAGGACCTGGCGCTCGTGCTGTTCGTCGGCATGCTGGCCGGCGCGTACTCCTCCATCTGCATCGCGACGCCGATCCTGGCCGACCTGCAGGAACGCCAGGAGAAGTACAAGACGCTGACCAAGCGGGTCATGGCCAAGGGCAGCAGCGCCAAGCGCCGCTCCAAGGCCACCGCCCCGGCCGTGCACGCCGACGACGCCGGCGACGTCGAGGACACCGTGTCCGCCGACGGCGAGGAGGAGACCTCCTCGGTCGGCGCCGGCTCGATCCGGATGGTCCAGCAGGGGCCGCGGCAGCAGCCGCGACGCCCTGGCTCGAAGGGCCGCCCCAGCGGGAAGAAGAAGCGCTGACCGCATAAAGCGGGCACAGCCGGATCATTTCGAGGAGACACGTGGCCGCGCTACCGGTCGACCTGACGCAGCTGATCGAGAAGCGGATCCGTGACGTTCCCGACTACCCCAAGCCGGGAGTGGTCTTCAAGGACATCACGCCGCTGCTCGCCGACCACACCGCGTTCGCGGCCGTCGTCGACGCGATCGTCGCCTACTACGGGCGCGGGACCATCGACAAGGTCGTCGGCATCGAGGCGCGTGGCTTCATCCTGGCGGCGCCGATCGCTTACCACTTCGGCGCCGGGTTCGTTCCGGTGCGCAAGGAGGGCAAGCTGCCGGCGGCGACGTATACGGAGAGTTACGACCTGGAGTACGGCAGCGAGACCATCCAGGTGCACCAGGACGCCCTCTCGCCGGGTGAGCGAGTGCTCATCGTCGATGACGTGCTGGCGACCGGCGGCACCGCCAGGGCCGCGGCGGAGCTCGTACGCCGTACCGGCGCGGAAGTGGTGGGCATTTCGGTGCTCATGGAACTCGCCTTCCTGCACGGCAGGGACAAGCTCGACGGACTCGACGTCCACACCCTCACGGTCGTCTGACCTGTGTGATCGTGTCCCCTCGGCGCTCTGTCCGGCGCCGAGGGGCATGCTGCCCATTTCGCCATGATCGGACCGGAATGGGTGATCGGCACCGACTGGAAATACACGACCGCTAAACTGGTGTTCCGACGCAGGCTTGGGGAGGCTGGGTGCCAGGTGAGGTGGTGTCGACCGACGCGGTGTCCGATGACGGACTGAAACCGCGCATTCAACCCGCCTCGATCGAGATACCCGACAGCGCGCCTTCTCCCGCACCGGCCGAGGGCGACTCGATGCCTCCTGGTCCGGCTGCGCCGTCGGCCGCCCGGGTCCGCCGGCGGCTCGCCCGGCTCGGCGCCCAGCGTGGTCCCATCATGAATCCCGTACTCGAACCGCTGATCAAAACGCTACGGAACACCCATCCCAAGGCGGATGTGCGTCTCGTCGAGCGTGCCTACGATGTCGCGGCCCACCATCACCGCGAGCAGAAGCGCAAGAGCGGTGACCCCTACATCACCCACCCTCTCGCGGTCGCGACGATCCTCGCCGAGCTCGGCATGAACACCGAGACGCTCTGCGCGGCGTTGCTGCACGACACGGTGGAGGACACGAGCTACACCCTCGACCAGCTGCGCGCCGACTTCGGCGACGTCGTCGCCGCCCTGGTCGACGGCGTCACCAAGCTCGACAAGGTCAAGTACGGCGAGGCCGCCGAGGCCGAGACGGTCCGCAAGATGGTCGTGGCGATGTCCCGCGACATCCGGGTGCTGGTCATCAAGCTGTCCGACCGGCTGCACAACATGCGGACCCTGCGTTACCTCCCGCGCCCCAAGCAGGAGCGCAAGGCGCGCGAGACGCTGGAGATCTTCGCGCCGCTCGCGCACCGCCTCGGGATGAACACCCTGAAGTGGGAGCTGGAGGACCTCGCGTTCCAGACGCTCTATCCCAAGCGGTTCGACGAGATCGCCCGCCTGGTGTCCGAGCGCTCGCCGCGCCGCGACGTCTACCTCCAGGACGTCATCGAGCACGTCTCGGGAGACCTGCGCGAGGCCAAGCTGAAGGCGACGGTCAAGGGCCGCCCGAAGCACTATTACTCGATCTACCAGAAGATGATCGCCCGCGAGCTGAGCTTCGAGGACATCTACGACCTCGTGGGCATCCGGGTGCTCGTCGACACGGTCCGCGACTGCTACGCGGCGCTCGGCACCATTCACGCGCGATGGAATCCGGTTCCCGGCCGGTTCAAGGACTACATCGCGATGCCGAAGTTCAACATGTACCAGTCGCTGCACACCACGGTGATCGGTCCCGAGGGCAAGCCGGTCGAGCTGCAGATTCGTACGCGCGCCATGCATAACCGCGCCGAATACGGGATCGCGGCACACTGGAAGTACAAAGAGGAAATGATCAGCGCCGGCGGTCAGGCCGGTCAGGCCGGCGACATGGCGTGGCTGCGCCAGCTCCTCGACTGGCAGAAGGAGACGACCGACCCGGCCGAGTTCCTGGAGTCGCTGCGTTTCGACCTGTCGGTGTCGGAGGTCTTCGTCTTCACCCCGAGAGGGCAGGTCCTCGCGCTGCCCCAGGGGGCGACACCGGTCGACTTCTCCTACGCGATCCACACCGAGGTCGGCAACCGCACCATCGGCGCCCGCGTCAATGGCCGTCTGGTCCCGCTGGAGTCGACGCTCGACAACGGCGACACGGTCGAGATCTTCACCTCCAAGTCCCCGGACGCCGGGCCCAGCCGCGACTGGCTCAACTTCGTCAAGAGCGCCCGAGCCCGCAACAAGATCAAGCACTGGTTCTCCAAGGAGCGCCGCGAGACCGCGATCGAGCAGGGCAAGGAGTCGCTGGCGCGCGCCATGCGCAAGCAGAACCTCCCCCTGCAGCGGATGCTGTCGGGCGAGGCGCTGCTGACCCTCGCGCACACCATGCGCTACGCCGACGTCTCGGCCCTCTACGCCGCCATCGGTGAGAATCACGTCTCGGCACAGAGCGTCGTGCAGAAGCTCGTCGAGGCCCTCGGCGGCCCCGACAGCGCCGAGGAGGATCTCGCCGAGACCGCGATCCCGACCAAGAAGCGGCGTTCGCGTCCGGCGGGAGACCCGGGTGTGGTCGTCGCCGGAGACCGGGACGTCTGGGTACGCCTGTCGCGCTGCTGCACACCCGTGCCGGGCGACGAGATCATCGGGTTCGTCACGCGGGGCAACGGAGTCTCGGTGCACCGCTGCGACTGCGTCAACGTCACCAACCTGCAGACCCAGCCCGACCGTATCGTCGACGTCAAGTGGTCGCCGGGCGAGGACTCGGTCTTCCTGGTCGCCGTCCAGGTCGAGGCGCTCGACCGCCCCAGGCTGCTCTCCGACATCACGCGTGTGCTGTCCGACCAGCACGTCAACATCCTGTCGGCCTCGGTGACCACCAACCGCGAGCGCGTGGCGGTCAGCCGGTTCAGCTTCGAGATGGGCGACCCCAAGCATCTGGGCCACGTGCTCAGGGCGGTCCGTTCCGTCGACGGCGTCTACGACATCTACCGCGTCACCAGCTGAGACGAGAAGAGCCCCCGGCCGTGTCGCGTACAGGCCGGGGGCTCTTCTCCTGCTCAGGACAGCTCGGCGAGCGTGTGCTCGGCCTCCTCCAGCCAGGAGCGGCGGGCGGTCAGGGCCTCTTCGGCGTCCTTGACGTCCTTGTCGCGCCCGGCCGTACGCGCCTTGGTGAGGCGCTTCTCGAGCTGCTCGATCGAGGTGCGCAGCTGCGTCACCGTGGCCTCGGCACGCGCTCTGGCCTCAGGGTTGGTCCGCCGCCACTCCGACTCCTCGGCGCCGCGTACGGCCTCCTCGATCTTGCGGAGCCTGCCCTCCAGCCGCTCGCGCGAGTCGCGCGGCACCATGCCGATGGCCTCCCAGCGCTCCTGGATCGAGCGCAGGGACTGCCGGGCGGAGCGCACGTCGCGTACGGGCACCAGCCGCTCGGCCTCGACCAGGAGCTTCTCCTTGGCCTCCCCGTGCACCTTGAACTCCGCGTCGCGTTCGGCGAAGACCGCGGACCGGGCCGCGAAGAAGGTGTCCTGGGCGCCCTTGAACCGGTTCCACAGGTCGTCCTCGACGTCGCGGGCCGCGCGCCCGGCCATCTTCCAGCGCCGCATCAGGTCGCGGTAGGCCGCGGCGGTCGTGCCCCAGTCGTTCGAACCGGACATCGCCTCCGCTTCGGAGACCAGGCGCTCCTTCTCGGCGCGCGCGATCTCCCGCTCCTCCTCCAGGTTGGAGAAGTAGGCCTTACGGCGCTTCGTGAAGGCGTTGCGCGCGGACGACAGCCGCTTCCACAGCGCCGTCTCGGTGGGGCGGTCGACGCGCTCGGCGGCCTTCCACTCCTCGACGAGCTGGCGAAGGCGTTCGCCGCCGTTCTTCCAGTGCGTCTCCTCGGTCGCGATCCGCTCGGCCTCGGTGACGATGCGTTCCTTGATCTCCTTGGCCTGCCCGCGCGCCTGGTCCCGCTGGACCTTCTGCTGCTCGCGGCGCTTGCCGAGGACCTCGGTCAGGCCGTCGAGGCGCTTGGAGAGCCCGTCGAGGTCGCCGACCGCGTGGGCGTCGGAGACCGACTCGCGGAGCCGCGCGATCGTATGCTCGGCCTGCGCCGCAGCCAGGTCCGTCGTCTTGATCCGCTGATCGAGCAGATCGACTTCTGTGACCAGAGCGTCGTACTTGCGCTTGAAGTAGGCGAGCGCCTCGTCGGGCGCACCGGCCTGCCAGGACCCGACGGGTCGCTCGCCGTCCGCGGTGCGGACGTAGACGGTGCCGTCATCATCGACGCGGCCCCAGGGATCAGTGGCCACCGTCGGCCTCCCGTGTCAGAAGTGTTTCCGTGTGCCGCCGGGCGGCTCTCACACGGATCGTCGCGTCGTCATCCAGGCCGAGCGGGTCCCGCCCACCCGGTGCCGGGTTCCCCAAGGATTCGGTGGCGCTGGACACCGTTGCCTCCTGTGTCAGGGCCCGGGGCATCCCCTCGTGCGCCGGGCCCACCATGATGACGACCGCGGGAGTAGCGCTCCCGCAGGCCACCCTAACCTTCCGCATTGCTACATCTTGGTGACGGTGAGGTCTTTTATGTCAATTTTCTTCTTTGGGGCGGTGTTTCCGGTCTGGTCGGCCGCCGCCGCGCCGGCCTTGGCGACCGAGTCGACGATGTCCATGCCCTGAGTGATCTCACCGAAGACCGTGTAGTCGGCCGGGAGCGGAGACTTTCCATACACGATGAAGAACTGGCTGCCGTTGCTGTTCGGCGCGCTGCTGTGGGCCATCGCGATGTAGCCGCGCTGGTAGTCGGCCTGGCCGGACTTGTCGGCCTTGGGGACGTTCTCGTTGCCGAACCCGTACGACGGGCCGCCCGTGCCGGTGCCCGTGGGGTCGCCGCACTGCAGCACCTTGATGCCCTCGGTGACAAGACGGTGGCACTTGGTGTTGTCGAAGAAGTTCTTGCCCGCCAGGTACTTGAAGGAGTTGACGGTGCACTTGGCCTTCGTGCCGTCCAGCTTGGCGACGATCTTGCCAAGGCTGGTGTCGATGGCCATCTGGTACGTGCCCTTGACCGGCTTCACGGGAGGCTTGCCGACGTTCTTGGCACCCTGGGCCATCTGGCCGGACAACGGCTGATAGCCGCATTCTCCGGGCTTGACCGAGACGCTCGGCGCCGGAGTGGGCGTCGTCGACGGCTTCGAGGAGGCCGAATCCTTCTTCTTTCCTGACCCGTCCATGGCGAATGCGAGGGCGCTTCCGCCGGACGCGAGCACCACGACGACCACGATCGTCCCGATGATCTTCATCCTGCGCGCCTTCGCCTGCCGCATGGCACGGTTCTGCTGCTGGCGCTCGTAGCGCTGCCGGGCCAACTGCTTCTTGCGGTCCTTACCCGCCACCGGTGTCGCACCTCTTGATTCGCGTCATGAACTGGGAAACGTGCTGCGCATCGTAGCGGGCTTGGCTGAGGTTTTCCTCGTCGGCCACCGCAGGGCCCAAACCGGCCGGAACTTCAGGTACCGTCCGGCGCTCCGATCAAGTCGTTCGCGGACGGCCGCGTGCCGCCGGTACGCTCGACCTGCCGGAAGGTCTGGCCTCTAGAGAGGACGATCGTGCTCATCGCCGGGTTCCCAACGGGATCTTTCGCCGCCAACTGCTTCGTCGTGGCGCCCGCCGCAGGTGAGGAGTGCGTGATCATTGATCCCGGTGAGGATGCCGGGGCGGGTCTGGAGGAGATCCTCCGCGAGCACCGGCTCAAGCCGGTCGCGGTCGCGCTCACCCACGGGCACATCGACCACATCTGGTCGGTGGCCCCCGTATGCGGCGCCCGCGACATCCCGGCCTACATTCACCCGGATGACCGCGGGCTGCTGGCCGACCCGGCGAAGGGCTTCCCGGCGGGCGTGAGCGATCGGCTGCTGGCGGGCCTGAACTTCACCGAGCCCGACGACGTCGTGGAGATCGCCGACGGCGCGACGCTGTCGCTGGCCGGGCTCGATCTGATCGTCGACCACGCCCCGGGCCATACACCGGGGTCGGTGACGTTCCGGCTCGCGGAGGAGCACGTGATGTTCTCCGGAGACCTGCTGTTCGCCGGCTCCATCGGGCGCACCGACCTGCCGGGCGGCGACTACGCGTCGATCATCGACAGCCTGGCGCGCGTCTGCCTTTCGCTGCCGGACGAGACCACGGTGCTGCCCGGCCACGGCACCCAGACCACCATCGGCCGCGAGCGGGTCGCCAATCCGTTCCTACGGGAATGCGCACCGCTCGACGGCCCGCACAGGGGACTCTGAACGACAAGATGAGCTCGAACTTCCAGGCCCCCAAGGGGGTCAACGAGTATTTCCCGCCGCGGTCGGAGACCTACCTCGCGGCGCGTGACGCGTTCGCGGCGGCGGTCTCCCGCGCGGGCTACTCCTACCTCGAACTCCCGGTGTTCGAGGACACCCGCCTGTTCACGCGGGGCGTCGGCGAGTCCACCGACGTCGTGTCCAAGGAGATGTACACCTTCGAGGACCGCGGCGGCCGGTCGATCACGCTGCGCCCGGAGTTCACGGTCGGCGTGTTGCGGTCGGTGCTCCAGCACGGCCTGCACAAGGGCGAGCTGCCGGCGAAGGTCTGGGCCGTCGGCCCGGTCTTCCGGTACGAGCGCGCCCAGGCCGGCCGATACCGGCAGTTCTACCAGGCCAACCTAGAGGCGATCGGCTCGGAGGACCCCGCGGTCGACGTCGAGACGATCACGCTGGCCTACGACTGGTACCGCGATCTCGGCCTGACGCGGCTCAGCCTCCACCTCAACTCCCTGGGCTGCCGCGAGTGCCGCCCGGTCTACCGCAGCGCGCTCCAGGAGTTCCTGCGCGCGCTCGACCTCGACGAGGCCACGATGGCCCGTGTCGAGATCAACCCGCTGCGGGTCCTGGACGACAAGCGGCCCGACGTGCGCGCCCAGGTGGCTGACGCCCCGCTGGTCATCGACTATCTGTGCGGGTCCTGCAAGGCCCACCACGACCGCGTGCGCGAGCTGCTGTCCGACCTCTCCATCACGTGGGTGGACGACCCGCGGCTCGTACGCGGCCTCGACTACTACACGCGCACGACGTTCGAGTTCGACCACCCGCTGCTCGGCGCCCAGTCCGGTATCGGCGGCGGCGGGCGTTACGACGGGTTGTCGGAGGACATCGGCGGCCCGCCGCTGCCCGGCATCGGGTTCGGGCTCGGGCTCGACCGCACGGTGCTCGCGATGGAGGCCGAGGAGGTCGCCGTCGCGTCCGCCTCGAAGATCGCCGTGTACGGCGTGCCGCTCGGCGAGGAGGCCCAGCGGAAGGTCTTCGGACTGGTCGCCGAGTTGCGCCGTGCCGGGATCGCCGCCGACATGTCCTTCGACGGAAAGAAGATCAAGGGTGCGATGCGTGGCGCCGACCGTTCCGGAGCGGCGTACGCCGTGATCCTCGGCGAGCGAGATATCGCCGATGGGTCCGCGCAGGTCAAGGACCTGACCAGCGGCGAGCAGACCGCCGTGCCGCTGGACCGGGTCGCCGGGGTGCTCAAGGAGAAGCTGGGCTGATCGCCGTCCACGTGACGGCGGCGCCGGGGGACCGGCGCGGCACAGTGTTTCGATGCGATGAGAAAGGCTTGCCGAGATAATGATCCGCACACATGACGCGGGGTCGCTGCGCCGTGAGCACAGCGGTGAGCGGGTTGTGCTCGCCGGCTGGGTCGCGCGCCGCCGCGACCACGGAGGCGTCACGTTCATCGACCTGCGCGACGCGTCCGGCATCGCACAGGTCGTCTTCCGCGAGGAGGACACCGCGCACGACCTCCGCTCGGAGTTCTGCGTCAAGGTGACCGGCGACGTCCGGGTGCGCCCCGAGGGCAACGAGAACCCCGAGATCCCGACCGGCGACATCGAGGTCGTCGCCGCCGAGATCGAGGTGCTGAGCGAGTCGGCGCCGCTGCCGTTCCCGATCGACGGCGACGTCAACGTCAACGAGGAGGTGCGGCTCAAGCACCGCTACCTCGACATCCGGCGCGACGCCGTCGCGCGGGCGCTGCGCGTCCGCTCCCAGGCGTCCTACCTCGTGCACGACGTCATGCGCGAGCACGGGTTCGTCAACGTCGAGACGCCGACGCTGACCCGGTCGACGCCGGAGGGGGCCCGCGACTTCCTGGTGCCCGTCCGGCTCAAGCCCGGCCACTGGTACGCCCTGCCGCAGTCGCCGCAGCTGTTCAAGCAGCTGCTCATGGTGTCCGGCCTGGAGCGCTACTACCAGATCGCCCGCTGCTACCGCGACGAGGACTCCCGCGCCGACCGGCAGCCGGAGTTCACCCAGATCGACATTGAGATGTCCTTCGTCGAGGAGGACGACGTCCTCCAGGTCGCCGAGGACCTCGTCGGGCGCCTCTGGCGGGAGACCGTCGGATACGAGATCCCGATGCCGATCCCGCGGATGACCTACGCCGACGCCCTCAGCCGGTACGGCTCCGACAAGCCCGACCTGCGGTTCGGCAACGAGCTCGTCGAGATGACCGAGTACTTCAAGGACACCTCGTTCCGGGTCTTCCAGGCCGCCTACGTCGGCGCGGTCGTGATGCCCGGCGGCGCGTCGCAGACCCGCAAGGAGCTCGACGGCTGGCAGGACTGGGCGAAGGCCCGCGGAGCCAAGGGCCTCGCGTACGTCCTCGTGCAGGAGGACGGCACGCTCGGCGGCCCGGTCGCCAAGAACCTCTCCGACGAGGAGCGGGCGGGCCTGGCCGGAAAGGTCGGAGCCGGTCCCGGCGACGCGGTCTTCTTCGGCGCGGGCAAGCAGCACGCCACGCAGGAGCTGCTCGGCGCGGCACGCCTGGAGATCGGCCGCCGCTGCGGCCTGATCGACGAGTCGAAGTGGGCGTTCCTGTGGGTCGTGGACGCCCCCATGTTCGAGGAGACCGACGAGGGCGGCTGGACGGCCGTGCACCACCCGTTCACCTCGCCACGCCCCGAGTGGGCCGACTCCTTCCAGGATAAGCCGGGCGAGGCGCTCGCCAACGCGTACGACATCGTCTGCAACGGCAACGAGATCGGCGGGGGCTCGATCCGCATCCACCGCGGCGAGATGCAGCAGCGGGTCTTCGACACGCTCGGCCTCGACCGCGCGGACGCCGAGGAGAAGTTCGGCTTCCTGCTGGACGCCTTCAACTACGGCCCGCCGCCGCACGGCGGCATCGCGTTCGGCTGGGACCGCATCGTCATGCTGCTGTCCGGCCGCGACACGATTCGCGACGTCATCGCCTTCCCGAAGGCGGCCTCTGGCTTCGACCCGCTGACCGCCGCGCCCACGCCGATCACCCCGGCGCAGCGCAAGGAGGCCGGCGTCGACGTACGGCCCGAGGCACAGGCCCCGGCGCCGAACGAGCCGGGTGCCGAGACACGCCCCGACGAGAAGCGCTCCTAGGGCCACCTGATAGCCGACCGGTAAGAAGACCTCCGGGTGCGACGCACCCGGAGGTCTTTCTCGTCGTACCCCGTACGTGCCTAGGCGGGGAGCACCCCGGTCGTGAAGGCGTGGTCGACGGTGAAGCCGAGTCGGGCGTACATCCGCGGGGCGGTGGTCCCGCCGGCGTACACGCCGAGCGTGACCATGTCACAGCCGCCGCCCAGCAGCCGCCGCATCGCCCACGCGGTGATCGACGATCCGAGCCCGCGCCCCTGTTCGCCGGGCTCCACCGCGATCGCCGAGACGTGCCCGACCCTTGCCACGGACGTCGTGTCGGCCAGGCACGCGACGAGGCGCCCTTCCTCCCGTATCCCGGCCCACCGCCGCGCCGCCCCGTCACCGGGCCACACCGACGACCCCGGACTCGTGCGTCGCAGCAACCGGGAGATCGCCTCCCCGTCCGGTTCCCAGGCCACCAGGCCCTCGTGCGGCCGTCGCGGCGGAAGACGGGAGGCCGCGCGGAAGTCCCACTCCACGGGCTCGGCCAGCGGCAGGGGAGTGCCCCGCGGCACGATCACACGCCTGACCGGCACCTCGCCTCGTACGGCCGTCACCAGCTCCGCCACCGGAGCGCACGGACCGAGCGCCACCAGCACCCCGACCAGGCCCTCCTCGTCGAGCCCCGTGTAGGCCACGGCCCGCCCGTCACCGGACCGCCAGGACGGCCCGCGCCGCACCCCGCCGACGCCACGCACGACCGCGTCCGCGCCGGCGATGGAGAAGATCTCGTCCGTCGAGCAGGGGATCATGGCCGACAGCGTAAGGAGCGGGCCACGCGGGCGGATAGTGTCGGCACGTGGCGCGCAGGGACGACGAGCAGGCCGACAGCCTCTTCGACACACAGGCCGAGGAGGCCGAGCAGGCGAACGCCCCGCTCGCGGTGCGCATGCGCCCGCGCGGGCTCGACGAGGTGGTCGGCCAGGAGCATCTCCTCGGGCCGGGCACCCCGCTGCGCCAGCTCGTCGAACGCGACGTCTCCATGTCGCTGCTGCTCTGGGGCCCGCCCGGCACCGGCAAGACCACCCTCGCGTACGTGGTGAGCCGCGCGACGAAACGGCGGTTCGTGGAGATCTCGGCGGTCTCCGACGGCGTCAAGCAGGTTCGTGCCGCCATCGATCAGGCAAAGCGCGACCTCGGCATGAACGGCCGCCAGACCATGCTGTTCGTCGACGAGGTGCACCGCTTCAACAAGGCGCAGCAGGACGCCCTGTTGCCCGCCGTGGAGAACCGCTGGGTGTCGTTCATCGGCGCGACCACGGAGAACCCCTTCTTCTCCGTCATCAGCCCGCTGCTGTCCCGCTCGCTGCTGCTCACCCTGGAGCCGCTCGCCGACGACCGGCTCCGCGAGGTGATCCGCCGCGCGATCGCCGACGAGCGCGGCCTCGGCGGCTCCGTGGAGCTCACCGACGCCGCGGAGGACCATCTCGTACGCCTGGCCGGCGGAGACGCACGCCGTACGCTCACCTACCTCGAAGCGGCCTCCTACGTCGCGCCGCAGGGACGCCCGATCGACGTCGACGTCCTGGAGAAGGCGGTCGACCGCGCAGCGGTCCGCTACGACCGCGAGGGCGACCAGCACTACGACGTCATCAGCGCGTTCATCAAGAGCATCCGCGGCTCCGACGTCGACGCCGCGCTGCACTACCTGGCCCGCATGATCGAGGCGGGCGAGGACCCCAGGTTCATCGCGCGGCGGCTCATCGTGCACGCCAGCGAGGACATCGGTATGGCCGACCCGACCGCGCTGCAGACGGCCACGGCCGCCGCGCACGCGGTGGAGTTCGTCGGCCTCCCCGAGGCGCGCATCAACCTCGCCCAGGCGGTGATCCACCTGTCGCTCGCGCCGAAGTCCAACGCTGTCATCCGCGCGATCGGCGAGGCGAGCGCCGACGTGAGGAAAGGCCTGATCGGCCCGGTGCCCGCGCACCTGCGCGACGCCCACTACAAGGGCGCGAGCACGCTCGACCACGGCAAGGGCTACAAGTACGCGCACGACTTCCCCGGCGGCGTCGCCGCCCAGCAGTACGCGCCCGACTCCGTCGCCGGGCGCGAGTACTACCACCCGACCAAGTACGGCATGGAGGCGCGCTTCTCCGAGCTGGTCGAACGCCTGCGCGCCGTCCTTCGCGGACGCCCGCAGGCCTGACCGCGCGCACGGGACGGACACGTCGCTCCACGTGGCCTATTTCGGGAGGCGGGGGACGGTAAGGTCGGTCCGACCAAAGTTCTCCACGAGCGGAGAGAGGAAGCCGATGCTGACTGCCGGACAGCTGGCGGGATTGGTCGTGGCCTTTTTCTGGGCCCTTCTCGTCTGCTTCCTCTCGTACGTCCTCGTGAAGCTCGCTCGGCTGCTGACCGAGGCGGCCGCGATGGTCGCCGAGTTCGGCGAGCAGGCCGCCCCGCTGCTGGAGGACATGACCGACACGGTCGCCCACGCCAACGAGCAGCTCGGCCGGGTCGATTTGATCACCAAGAGCGTGGGCAGCGTCACCCAGAACGCCGCCGCGGTCACCACGACCGTCACCTCGATCGTCGGTGGCCCGCTCGTGAAGGCCGCCGCGTTCTCCTACGGTGTTCGTAAGGTCATCGGATCTCGCAACCAGGACGGCAAGCGATGATCCGCCGGCTGCTCTGGCTGTTCACCGGAGCGGCTCTGGGCGCCTGGGCCACCCTGCGGCTCAAGCGCCTGGTGCGGTCCCTGATGCCGCAGAGCCTCGCCCATCAGGCGTCCGGGGTCGGCCGGACGGTCAAGAGATTCGCGGGCGACGTCCGTGTGGCGTCCGATGCCCGTGAGGCCCAGCTGCGTGACGCGCTCGGTCTCGACACGCAAGTGCACCCCGAAACAGACAAGGACCACCACTGATGGAGTCGGCAGAGATCGCCCGCCGTTTCCTCCGCTTCTTCGAGGAGCGCGGGCACAACGTGGTGCCCTCGGCAAGCCTGATCGCCGAGGACCCCACACTTCTGCTGGTCAACGCCGGCATGGTGCCCTTCAAGCCCTTCTTCCTGGGGCAGCGGAAGGCGGCCCATCCGCGGGCCACGAGCGTGCAGAAGTGCATTCGCACGCCCGACATCGACGAGGTCGGCAGAACGACGCGCCACGGCACGTTCTTCCAGATGCTCGGCAACTTCTCCTTCGGGGACTACTTCAAGGAGCAGGCGATCCCGTTCGCGTGGGAGCTGCTCACCCGGTCCGAGGCCGACGGCGGGTTCGGCTTCCCCGAGGACAAGCTGTGGGCGACCGTCTACCACGACGACGATGACGCCTACCGGCTCTGGCGTGACAAGGTCGGCGTGCCCGGCGACCGCATCCAGCGCCGCGGCATGGCGGACAACTACTGGTCGATGGGTGTCCCGGGGCCGTGCGGTCCCTGCTCGGAGATCTACTACGACCGCGGCCCCGAATACGGCCGCGAGGGCGGCCCGGTCGCCGACGAGGACCGCTACCTCGAAGTGTGGAACCTCGTGTTCATGCAGTTCGAGCGGGGCGCCGGCGCAGGCAAGGAAGGCTGGCCGATCCTCGGCGAGCTGCCGAACAAGAACATCGACACCGGCATGGGCCTGGAGCGGATGGCCTCCATCCTCCAGGGCGTCGACAACATCTACGAGATCGACACCATGTGGCGGATCCTCGACCGGGCCGCCGACCTCACCGAGACCAAGTACGGCCGTGACCCGAGGGCCGACGTGTCGCTCCGGGTCATCGCCGACCACGTGCGCAGCGGCACGATGATGGTCGCCGACGGCGTCGTCCCCTCCAACGAGGGGCGCGGCTACGTCCTGCGCCGCATCCTGCGCCGCAGCATCCGCAACCTCCGCCTGCTCGGCGCCGGCGACGAGCGCCACATGCACGAGCTGACGACGGCGGCGATCGAGGGGATGTGCGAGACCTACCCCGAGCTGCAGTCCGACGCCGCTCACATCCAGACCGTCATCGACGCCGAGGAGCTGTCCTTCCTCGCGACGCTCCGCACCGGTACCGCGATCTTCGACGCCTCTGTAGAGGAGACCAAGCGCCGCAAGGAGCCGACGCTGTCGGGCAACCAGGCGTTCACGCTCCACGACACCTACGGCTTCCCGATCGATCTCACCCTGGAGATGGCCGCCGAGCAGGGGCTGTCCGTCGACGAGGGCGAGTTCCGGAGGCTGATGAACGAGCAACGGCAGCGGGCCAAGGCCGACGCCGCCGCCAAGAAGACCGGCAACCTCGACATCTCGGTCCTCGGCGACCTGCTGGAGAAGGCGGGCTCGGTCGCCTTCACCGGATACGACTCCACCTCCGGAGAGGCCAAGGTCGTCGGGCTCCTCGTCGGCGGCGCGAACGTCCAGTCCGCCCCCGAGGGCCGCGAGGTCGAGGTCGTGCTCGACCGCACCCCGTTCTACGCCGAGGGCGGCGGCCAGCTCGCCGACCAGGGCGTCATCAGGTTCAGCGGCGGCGCCGAGGTCGAGGTGCTCGACGTGCAGACGCCGCTGCCCGGCCTCGTGGTGCACCGCGGCCGGGTCCGCAGCGGAGAGGCCCGCGCCGGAGACATGGTGCTCGCCGAGATCGACATCGAGCGGCGGCGGGCGATCTCGCGTTCGCACACCGCGACCCACATGGTGCACCGCGGCTTCCGCAACGCGCTCGGCGAGTCCGCCGCCCAGGCCGGCTCGGAGAACTCCCCAGGCCGTTTCCGGTTCGACTTCACCGCGGCCGGCGCCGTGCCCGTCAACGTCCTGCGCGACGTCGAGGACGAGGTCAACGCGACCCTCATCAACGACCTCGGCGTGCACGCCTCGACCCACTCGATCGACGAGGCGCGCAAGATGGGCGCGCTCGCCCTCTTCGGCGAGAAGTACGGCTCGGAGGTGCGCGTCGTCGAGATCGGCGACTACTCGCGTGAGCTGTGCGGCGGCACCCACGTCGCGCGGTCCGGCCAGCTCGGCCTGATCAAGGTGCTCGGCGAGCAGTCGATCGGTGCCGGCGTACGCCGCGTCGAGGCGCTCGTCGGCATCGACGCGTTCCGGTTCCTCGCCAGGGAGAACGTCCTGGTCGCCCAGCTCGCCGAGCAGCTGAAGACCCGCCGCGAAGATCTCCCCGAGCGCATCTCGGGCCTGGTGAGCCGCCTTCGCGACGCGGAAAAAGAGCTTGAGCGCGTCCGGTCGCAGCAGGTGCTGCAGATCGCCGGCGAGCTCGCGTCCGGCGCGGAGGACGTCGGCGGCATCGCCTTCGTCGCCCACCGGGCCCCCGATGGCACCGGCGCCGACGACATACGCAAGCTCGCCGTCGACGTGCGAGGCCGCCTCACCGGGCGGCCCAGCGTGGTCATCGTCGCCGGCGCGCCGAAGGACCGGCCCGTCGTGGTCGTCGCGGTCAGCGAGGAGGCCCGCGGCCGCGGGCTCCGCGCGGGCGCGCTCGTCGGCGTCGCCGCCAAGGTCCTCGGCGGCGGTGGCGGCGGCAAGGACGACCTCGCCCAGGGCGGAGGGGCGAACACCGGCGCGATCGGTGACGCCCTCGCCGCCGTAGGCCGAGCCGTGGGGAGCGCGTGAGCCCGACCGGTCCGGAGGAGCAGGGCATGAGACAGGGTGTACGGCTAGGAGTCGACGCGGGCAGCGTCCGCATCGGGGTCGCCAGGAGCGACCCCGGTGGGGTCCTGGCCTCACCACTGGAGACCGTCCGCAGCGGTAAGGGCGACGCCGACCGGATCGTCCACCTCGTCGCGGAGAACGACGCCCTCGAGGTGATCGTCGGCCTGCCGACGACGCTGGCGGGCCGCGAGGGGCCGGCGGCGAGCGCGGCGCGCAAGCTCGCCGGCCGCATCGCGGAGCGGCTCGACCCCGCGTCGGTGCGGATGTTCGACGAGAGACTGACGACAGTGAGCGCAGAGAGTGCCTTCCGCGAACGCGGGATCCGAGGCCAGGCACGGCGAAAGGTCGTCGACCAGGCCGCCGCCGCGGTGCTGTTGCAGGCCGCTTTGGACGCCGAACGCTTGACAGGGCGCCCACCTGGGGAGATTGTCCAGGGGGGCTCATGAGTGACGCGGACCTTGATTTCCTGAGGCAGCTCTCGGAGAGGCAGCGGTCATCGCGCGCCGAGGGCGGCCTACGTGATGGTGGCCGAGGCCGCGGACGGCGGCGGAAGAAGAGCCGGAAGGGCCGGAAACTCGCGCCCGTCCTGGCGCTCGTCTTCCTGCTCGCGGTCGTCGGCGGCGGTGGCTACTTCGGTTTCACCCTGCTGCACGGCTTCCTCGTGCCCCCGGACTACACCGGTGGGGGCACCACCCCGGTCACCGTGCAGATCCAGGAAGGCGACTCGGTCAGCCTGATGGGCAACCGGCTGAAGGACGCCGACGTCGTGAAGTCGAGCAAAGCCTTCGTCAAAGTCGCCAAGAACGAGCCGAGCGCCACGGCCATCCAGCCGGGCTACTACCGGCTGAAGCTGCACATGTCCGCCAAGTCGGCGCTGGCGCTGCTGCTCGATCCATCCTCGCGCGCCGGCCGCCTGGTCTTCCCCGAGGGCAAGCGGACCAGCGAGATCCTCTCGCTGCTGTCGAAGAAGACCCACATCCCGCTTCGCAGCTTCCAGCGGGCCGTCAAGAACCCGAAGGGTCTCGGGCTGCCCTCCTACGCCAACGGAGACGTGGAGGGATACCTGTATCCCTTCACCTACGACCCGAGCCCGAAGGCCACCGCCACGCAGGTGCTGCGTGAGATGGTCACGCGGTTCAAGAAGGCCGCGGCCGACATCGACCTGGTGAACCAGGCGAAGGCGGTCCACATGTCGCCGCACGACATCGTGACGATCGCCAGCCTCGTCCAGGCCGAGAGCGGCACGGGCGACGACATGCCGAAGGTCTCCCGCGTCATCTACAACCGGCTGAACAACCCGCAGCCGTGGATGCACAAACTGCAGCTCGACAGCACCGTCATGTACGGGCTGGGCAAGTACGGCATCGTCGCCAGCGCGCAGGACCTGCAGTCGACGAGCCCGTACAACACCTACAAGCGCGATGGGCTGCCACCGGGAGCGATCTCCAACCCGGGCGAGGCCGCGCTCAAGGCGGCGCTCAGTCCGGCGAAGGGCGACTGGATCTACTTCGTGGCCACCGATCCGGCCAAGCACATCACGAAGTTCACCGCGAGCCACGATGAGTTCCTGAAGTTCAGGGAGGAACTCCAGCGGAACACGAGTCACGGGTGAGCAGAGCCGCGGTCCTCGGATCGCCGATCGCCCACTCGCTGTCGCCGGTGCTGCACCGCGCGGCGTACGCCGGGCTCGGCCTCGACTGGCACTACGACGCGATCGAGTGCCGCGAGGCCGACCTGCCCGAGGTGATGGGGTGCGGCTGGGCGGGCCTGTCGCTGACCATGCCGCTGAAACGCGCCGTGCTGCCCCTGCTCGACGAAGCGTCCGACCTGGCGAAGGCCGTCGGCGGCGCCAACACGGTCGTCTTCGACGGCCGCCGCCGGCTGGGCTACAACACCGACGTCTACGGCGTCGTCACCGCCCTGGCCGACGCGGGCGTGCACGCGCCGGGCTCCGCGGTGGTGCTCGGCGGCGGCGCGACCGCCTGCTCGGCCCTGGCCGCCCTGCGCGACCTGGGGCTGCCAAAGGCGGTCCTGGTCGTACGCGACCCGTCCCGCGCCGCCGAGGCGACCGCCGCGGCCGGCCGCCTGGGCGTCGACGTGTCGGTGCGCATCTTCACCGACCCGTTCCCCGAGGCGGACCTGGTGATCTCCACCCTGCCCGCCGGAGCCGCCGACCCGCACGCCGAGACCATCGCGGCCTCGACCGGAGCCTTCCTGGACGTCGTCTATTCCCCATGGCCGACCGCGGCGGCCGGCAAGGTCGACGAGGCCGGCGGCGCCGTGGTGGGAGGCTTCACCATGCTCCTCTACCAGGCCGCCCGCCAGGTCTCCCTGATGACCGGCAGAGACGACATCCCCGTCGAGACGATGCGCACCGCCGGCTTGACCGAGCTCGCCCGCCGCGCCACCAGCGACCACTGACGGCGGGCCGTGATGGCCGGGTCCGTGAGTGCAGCATGATGGACCGATGCTCGCTGACGCCCTTCCCTACCTCTGCTGTCCCGTCTGCGCCGGGGATCTGGCGCTCGACGGGGCGGCTCTGCGGTGCGCGGACGGGCACGCCTTCGACGTCGCGCGGCAGGGGTACGCCGGGCTGCTGACCGGTGGCGCGCGGACCGGCAGCGCCGACACGCCCGCGATGGTCGCGGCGCGTGTGGAGTTCCTGGAGGGCGGGCACTTCGCGCCGCTGGCGGATCTGGTCGCCGCCTGCGCGGCCGAGCGTGCGCCGGAGGAGGGCTGCGTTCTGGACGCCGGGGCGGGCACCGGCTACTACCTGGGCGCGGTCCTCGACCGGCTGCCCGGGCGTGCCGGTGTCGCGCTGGACCTGTCGAAGCACGCGCTGCGCCGGGCGGCGCGGGCCCATCCGAGGGCCGGCGCGTTCACCTGGGACGTCTGGCGTCCTCTCCCGGTCCGCAGTGGGGTCGTCTCGGTGCTCCTGGACGTCTTCGCGCCGCGCAACGGGGCGGAGTTCCGGCGGGTGATGCGCCCGGACGGGGTTCTGATCGTCGTCACGCCCGCCTCTCACCACCTGGGGGAGCTCGTGGGGCCGCTGGGGCTTCTCACGGTCGACGAGCGCAAGGCCGATCGGGTCGCCGACGCCGTGAGCGGGCATTTCACCCTTGCGAGCGAGCGGAGCCTGGAGGTCGCGCTGCGGCTGACGCACGCCGAGACCGGGGCGCTCGTGGCGATGGGGCCGAGCGCCCGGCACACCGATCCGGAGACCCTCGCCGCACGGATCGCCGCGCTGCCGGAGCCCGTCGAGGTGACCGCCGCGTTCGTGGTGCGCGCTTTCGACGTGTGCCCCGAAAGCTGATATCTTTGGTCGTTGACTGGCCTGACGTTCACGCGTCGGGCGCGCAAGTGGAGGTCACACTCCCACCTGATCGGCCGCGCTCCTCGGAGCAGCCAGGTTGATGGGTTCCGGTCAGGCACGCTGTTGACGCGTGCTCACCTCGTCGGCTCTGCCGATGAGGTGTCCGGTGGTGGCCTCGCATGTGAGTCGTGCGGGGCTTTTTGCATGAGGGCCCGGGGTACGACCGGTCGTGACAGTACGGAACCCCAAGGAGGTCCCATCAGCGCCGAACCGCGTATCAACGAGCGCATTCGCGTGCCCGAGGTCCGGCTCGTCGGCCCGAACGGCGAACAGGTCGGAATCGTTCCCATCGCCAAGGCACTCGACCTTGCCCGGGAGTCTGATCTCGACCTCGTCGAGGTCGCCCCGACCGCGCGGCCGCCCGTGGCCAAGCTCATGGACTACGGCAAGTTCAAGTACGAGTCCGCGATGAAGGCCCGCGATGCGCGACGTAACCAGGCGCACACGGTCATCAAGGAGATCAAACTCCGGCCGAAGATCGATCCGCACGACTACGGCACGAAGAAGGGCCACGTCGAGCGGTTCCTCAAGGCGGGGGACAAGGTCAAGGTCACGATCATGTTCCGTGGCCGCGAGCAGTCCCGGCCGGAATTGGGGTTCCGGTTGTTGCAGCGGCTGGCAGAGGACGTCGATGACCTCGGCTTCGTCGAGTCCCGTCCCAAGCAGGACGGCCGCAACATGATCATGGTGCTTGGGCCGCACAGGAAGAAGAGCGAGGCAAAAGCCGACCAGCAGCGCGCGACGGGCAGCCGCGCGCGGCGGCAGGAGGAGAACGAGTCTTCGGCCTGAGCCGAGGGTTCGTCCCGCCGCGGCCCTGCTCACCGAGCGGGGTCGTCTCGCGATGAAGTACGCACATCGCGTCCTGGCCAGGGTGTGCGAGGCATCTCATGAGATGCCGCATGCCAGGCGATGACGCACGGACTAGGGAGACGTCGGCGACATGCCGAAGATGAAGACGCACAGCGGTGCCAAGAAGCGGTTCAAGGTGACCGGCACCGGCAAGATTCTGCGCCGCCGCGCCAACCGCAACCACCTGCTCGAGCACAAGCCGACCAAGCGCACGCGCCGGCTCGACGGGGACGTCGTCGTCTCCAAGGACGACGAGAAGAAGATCAAGAAGCTGCTCGGCAAGTAATCAGCCCGGCAAGACACGATTGCCGGGCTCTGGCGCCTGACCATGGCGCCTGAAGCCTCGCAAGTCGTACGACCGGCCGGAGCCCGAAAGGCACCGGCCCCCACGAAGGAGTTCAACACGTGGCACGCGTGAAGAGGGCGGTCAACGCCGCCAAGAAGCGCCGGGTCGTCCTCGAGCGGGCGAGTGGCTACCGTGGCCAGAGGTCGCGGCTGTACCGCAAGGCCAAGGAGCAGCAGCTCCACTCGATGACGTACGCCTTCCGCGACCGGAAGGACCGCAAGGGGCAGTTCCGTCGCCTGTGGATCCAGCGGATCAACGCCGCGGCCCGCGCGAACGGCATGACCTACAACCGATTCATCCAGGGGCTCCGCGAGGCCGGCGTCGAGGTCGACCGCCGCATGCTCGCCGAGCTCGCGGTCAGTGACGCCGCGGCTTTCGCGGTGCTCGTCGAGACGGCCAAGAAGGCGCTGCCCGCCGAGGGCAACGCCGCGGCCTGATCGCCGATCACGATGGCGGGCCGCGAGCTGACATCGACCCGATCACCACGGGTGAAGTCGGCCCGGCGGCTCGCCAAACGTGCATTCCGGCGCCGTGAACAGCAGTTCCTCGCAGAGGGGCCGCAGGCCGTACGCGAGGCTCTGGCCCTCGACGGCGTGCTGGTCGAGCTGTTCACCACCGCCGAGGCGGAGGGACGCCACCAGGATCTGGTGACCCGCGCCGAGAAGGCCGACGTCCCGGTCTTCCGTGTCGGCGGCGAGATCATGGCCGAGCTGGCCCAGACCGTGACGCCGCAGGGCCTGCTGGCCGTCTGCTCGTTCGTCGAGACCCCGCTGGAGTCGGTTCTCACGCCGCCTCCCCGTCTGGTGACGGTGCTGGCCCACGTACGCGACCCCGGCAACGCCGGCACGGTCCTGCGCACCGCCGACGCGGCCGGCGCCGACTCGGTCATCTTCACCGACGCCTCCGTCGACCCGTACAACGGCAAGTGCGTGCGCGCGTCGGCCGGGAGCCTGTTCCACCTTCCCGTGGTCGTCGGGCCGCGTTTCGACACGGTCGTGCCGGCGCTCAAGGGCGCGGGGCTGACGATCATCGCCGCCGACGGCGCGGGCACCCGCTCCCTCGACGACGCGCTCGACTCCGGCATGCTCGCCGGGCCGACCGCCTGGGTGTTCGGCAACGAGGCGTGGGGCCTGCCCGACGAGATCCTGAGCGCCGTCGACGAGGTGGTCAGCGTCCCGATCTACGGCGGCGCCGAGAGTCTCAACCTCGCCACCGCCGCCGCCGTCTGCCTTTACACGAGCGCACGTGCCCAGCGCGCCGGCACGGAACCGGCGGAGTGACCGTTTCGTCCAAGTGGGCGTGAACAGCAGCGCGTCGACCGGGGCCGCCATCGGCGGCGTGATGTTCTTGTTCGCCGCGTTGTTCGCCGGGTTCATCGCGTTGATCGTGTTCGCGGTCATGCAGGCGGCCCGGCACGACCGTGCGCGACGGGAACAGCTCTGGGCGCACGCGATGCGGTTCGGATGGCGGGCGTTCGCGCCGGGCGAGCCCGCGCCGTCCGCCGTGGCGAGCGAGGCAGGGTCGGGCCGGACGAAGCTGGCCCTCGTCACGCGTCTGCACGGCTACGACGTGTGGCTCGTCTGGCACCAGTGGACCGAGACCAGCTCGTCCGGCGACAGCACCACCAGCAGCACACACCATCTGACGCGCTACTACCTCTGGCCGCACTCGATGCGACCGGACGTGCGGCTGTCGCGTCGCACCCGGCTGGGCGCGTCACTGATGGCCGTACGCGGCGCCGGCACCGGAGACGCCGAGTTCGACCGCAATTTCATGGTGCACACCGCCGCTCCGGTGTACCTGCCGGACGGCGTGCGGTACGGGATGATGACCGGCGACCTGCCCATCTGGCAGATCTCCGCCGGCGCCCTCGTCACGAGCTACGCCGACCCACCGCGCGCCGAGAACCTCCAGTACCGCGCCGACGTGATCGTCCGCCTCGTCCATGCGCTTGGTGGCTAGCGAAGCGCGAGGGCCACGGCGACGCCCAGGCCGAACGTCACGATGACGCCGCGTAGCACGGCGGGGGAGAGCAGCCGGGCCACGCGCGCTCCCAGGAACCCGCCGGCCAGGCTCGCCACCGCCATCACCGCGACGGCGTACCAGCGGACCGGGCCGAACAGCGCGAACGCCGCGAACGCCACCGTGTTGATGACGAGCGCCAGCACCGCGCGGATCGCGTTCACCCGCTGCAGGTGGTCGTGGACGAAGACGCCGAGGATGCCGAGGAGCATCACGCCGAGCCCGGCGCCGAAGTACGCGCCGTACACGCCGCCGAACAGGATCCCGGTGTGCAGCAGGAGCCGGTGCTGGCGGCCCTCCGACGCGGTGACCTTCTTCTTCAGCCACGGCTGCGTTGCGAGCAGCAGGCTGGAGGCGGCGATCAGGATCGGCACCAGCGCGTCGAACAGTCCGTCCGGGGTGATGAGGAGCAGCAGGCAGCCGATGGCGGCGCCGACCACGCTCGTACCGCTGAACTCGACGAGCTGCCGACGCCGGCCGGTCAGCTCCGCGCGGTAGCCGACGGCCCCTCCGATGTAGCCCGGCCACAGCGCCACCGTGTTGGTCACATTGGCGGCGACCGTCGGGTATCCGAAGGCGAGGAGGGCCGGGAAGGAGATCAGGGAACCGCCGCCGGCGATCGCGTTGACCACGCCGGCGGCCACACCCGCGCCGGCGAGCATGGTGGTGCCCAGGAGGTCCACCCGTTATCGCCCGACCGCGTAGCCCTGGGCGCCCCGCGGGTTGGCGGCGGCGCGCAGGAAGCCGGGGCCGGAGCCGTCGCGGGCGGCCGCGCTGAGCCGGCCGAGCACCCAGGGGCCCACGACCTCGACGTCGTGGCCGCGCCGCCGCAGGTCCTCGATCACGTCCGCGCCCAGCCGGTCCTCGGCGACCATGCCGGCGGGGTGCGCCTCGCGAGGGTAGAACGAGCCGGGGAAGTGGACCGAGTGGTGTGTCGGCGCGTCGATCGCCTCCTGGAGGTTCAGGCCGCCGTGGACGACCGACAGGAAGAAGTTCAGGCTCCACTGGTCCTGCTGGTCGCCGCCCGGTGTGCCGAACGCCATCCAGGGCTCGCCGCCGCGCAGCGCCAGCGACGGAGACAGCGTCGTACGCGGGCGCGCGCCGGGCCGTAGCGAGGCGGGCAGCCCGGGCTCCAGCCAGAACATCTGTGCCCTGCTCCCCAGCGCGAACCCGAGCTCGGGGATGTACGGGGAGCTCTGCAGCCAGCCGCCGCTGGGCGTCGCCGACACGAGGTTGCCCCAGCGGTCGGCGACGTCGAGGTGGCACGTGTCGCCGCGTACCTCGCCATCGCGCTTGACGGTCGGCTCACCGGCGCCGTCGGCCGCGACGGCGGGCGCGTCCGGCGGCCGGGGCAGGACGGGCGCTCGCCCGCCGGGTGCGCCGGGGCGCAGCTCGCGGCTCGCCTCGGCGCCGACGAGCGCGCGGCGCTCCGCGTTGTAGTCCGGCCCGAGCAGCGCGTCGAGCGGAACGTCGGTGTCGCCGTACCAGGCCTCGCGGTCGGCGAAGGCGAGCTTGGACACCTCCGTGAGCGTATGGATGTAGTCGGGCGACAGGTGGCCTGCGGCCTCCAGGTCGAAGCCGGACAGCAGCGCGAGCTGCTGCAGGAAGACCGGTCCCTGGCCCCACGGCCCGGTCTTCAGCACCGTGTACCCGTGATAGTCGTACGCCGACGGCTCCTCGATGGTCGGCTCCCAGCCGGCGAGGTCGTCGCCGGTCAGCAGCCCGCCGTGCGCCCGTCCGGAGCTGTCCCGCCACGACGTCTCGGCGCAGAACCGCGCGATCGTCTCGGCCACGAAGCCGCGGTACCAGCAGGCGCGGGCGGCGGCGATCTGCCCTTCGCGGGTGCTCGACGCGGCGTGCGCCTCCTTCACGATCCGCCGGTACGTCGCGGCCAGGGCGGGGTTGGTCATGCGCGAGCCGGCCTCCGGCGCGCGGCCGTCTCGCAGCCAGGCGGCGGCCGACGTCGGCCAGTCCTCGGTGAACAGCCGCTGTACGGTGCCGATCGTGCCGGCGATCCGGTCGAGGACGGGGAAGCCGTTCTCGGCGTAGCCGACGGCCGGTTCCAGGACGTCGGCGAGCGGCCAGGTGCCCCAGCGCTCCAGCATCAGCAGCCACGCGCCGAAGGCGCCCGGCACGGTCGCGGCCAGCAGGCCGGTTCCCGGGACGAGGTCCAGTCCGAGATCGGTGTAGCGCTCGATGGTGGCCGCGGCGGGGGCGGTGCCCTGGCCGCAGACCGTGCTCGCGCGCCCGTCGGTGTCGCTCCACACCAGGATCGGCACCTCGCCGGCCGGGCCGTTCAGGTGCGGCTCGACGACCTGCAGGACGAAACCGGCGGCGACGGCGGCGTCGAACGCGTTGCCGCCGCGTTCGAGCACGCTCATCCCGGTGGCGGAGGCGAGCCAGTGGGTGCTGGCCACCATGCCGAAGTCGCCGGTCAGTTCGGGGCGGGTGGTGAACACGCTAGTTCCCTCCGGTGATGTCGGGCACGTCGGTGGGGGTGACGAGATGGCACGCGACCGGCTGGTCCTCGTCGCGCACCGCGACCAGCCGTGGGACCTCCGCGGCGCAGCGGTCGATCGCCACCGGGCAGCGCGTGTGGAAGCGGCATCCGGACGGCGGTGCGAGCGGGCTCGGCACCTCGCCGCCCAGGATCACGCGCCGCTTCTGCCGCTGCTTCAGAGGGTCGGGTTCGGGCGCCGCGGACAGCAGGGCCTGCGTGTACGGGTGCTGAGGCCGCGTGAAGATCTTCTTCGTCGGCCCGGTCTCGACGATCTCCCCGAGGTACATGACCGCGATCCGGTCCGCGAGGAACTCAACGACCGACAGGTCATGGGTGATGAACAGGCACGAGAAGCCCATGTCCTGCTGCAGGTCCGCGATCAGGTTGAGCACCGAGGCCTGGACCGAGACGTCGAGCGCCGACACGGGCTCGTCGGCCACGACCAGCTTCGGTTCGAGCACCAGGGCGCGCGCGAGCCCGACGCGCTGACGCTGGCCGCCGGACAGCTCGTGCGGGCGGCGGGAGCGCATGTCGGCGCGCAGCCCCACGCGTTCCAGCATCTCCGAGACGCGCCGGGCGGCGTCCGCGCCGCGCGCGACGTCGTGCCGGCGCAGCGGCTCGGCGACGATCTGGCCGACGGTGAAGCGCGGGTTGAGCGAGGAGTAGGGGTCCTGGAAGACCGTGTGCACATCGCGCCGCAGCGGTCGGAGCGCGCGCCGCGGCAGGTGGGTGATGTCCCGGCCGGTCAGGCGGATGGAACCCCCGGTCGGCTCGGTGAGGCGCAGCACGCACTTGCCGATCGTCGACTTGCCGCTGCCGGACTCGCCGACCAGGCCGAGCACCTCGCCCTGCCCGATCGTCAGCGACACTCCGTCGACGGCGCGTACGGGCTGCCCGCGGCCTCTGGCCCGGTAGTGCTTCACCAGGTCCGTCACTTCGAGAACGGGTTCGCCCGTCATTTGGCGGCCTCCGTCGTGAGCGGGTGGAAGCAGGCGGCGAGGTGGCCCGGGCCGTGGCCCTCCAGGGGCGGACGGCTCGCGCGGCAGTCGTCCTGGGCGAGCGGGCACCGCGGGTGGAAGGCGCACTCGTCCGGGTCGTCGTACGGCGGCGGCACCAGCCCGGGGATCTCCGACAGCCGCCTGCGCCCGTCGTCGCGGGTGACGGCGGCCGTGGGCAGCGCCCGCATGAGCCCGGCGGTGTACGGGTGGCGCGGCCGGGCGAACAGCTCGGTCACCGGCGCCTGCTCGACGGCGCGCCCGGCGTACATGACGATCGCGCGGTCGGCGATGTCGGCGACCACGCCCAGGTCGTGCGTGATCAGGATGATCGCCGTGCCGAGCCGGTCGCGAAGGTCGCGGAAGACGTCGAGCACGCCGGCCTGGATCGTCACGTCGAGCGCGGTCGTCGGCTCGTCGGCGATGAGCACCCGCGGCGAGCACGCCACCGCGATCGCGATCATCACGCGCTGGAGCATCCCGCCCGACAGCTGGTGCGGGTACTCCTTGATCCGGCGCGCGGGCGCCGGGATGCCGACGAGTTCGAGCAGCTCGACCGCGCGGGCCCGTGCGTCGTGGCGTGACATGCCCTCGTGACGGCGCAGCACCTCGGCGATCTGGAAGCCGACGGTGAAGGACGGGTTCAGCGACGTCATCGGCTCCTGGAAGACTACGGAGACGTCCTTGCCGCGCAGCTCCCGCAGGTCCGCTTCGGGCAGCCCGGTCAGCTCGCGGTCGTCGAGCCGGACCGACCCGGACAGCCGGGTGGTGTCGGGCGGCAGGAGGCGCGGGATCGACATGGCGGTGACGGACTTGCCGCAGCCCGACTCGCCGCACAGCGCGAGGATCTCGCCGGGTTCGAGGCTCAGCGAGATCTCACGTACGGCCTTCACCTCGCCGTCCTCGGTGTCGAAGCCGACCCGCAGGCCGGTGATCTCCAGAAGGCTCATCGGGTGCTCCGGGGGTCGAGGACGTCGCGCAGGCCGTCTCCGAGCAGGTTGAATCCGAGAGTGGCGAGCGCGATCATCAGGCCTGGCCAGATCGCCAGCCAGGGCGCCTGGTCGAGGAACTGCTGCGCGTCGGTGAGGATCACGCCCCATGACGGAGTCGGCGGCTGCACGCCGAGGCCGAGGAAGGAGAGCACCGCCTCGCCGATGATCGCCGTCGGGATCCCGATGGTGGCCTGCACGATCAGCGCGCTGCCGGCGCCGGGCAGGACGTACCGGAACATGATCCGGCCGTCGCCCGCGCCGTCCGCGACGGCCGCGGACACGTAGTCCATCTCGCGCAGGACGAGCACCTCGCCGCGCGTGATCCGGATGATCCCGGGGAGCTGGGAGACGCTGAGCGCGATGATCACGTTGCGCAGGGACGGTCCCAGGATGGCGGCCATGCCCACCGCGAACACCAGGAACGGGAACGCCAGCACGAGGTCGACGAGACGCATCACGATCGGGTCGAGCAGCCGCCGGTAGTACCCGGCGACGAGCCCGATCGGGACCCCGACGACCATCGCCAGCATCGTGGACAGCACGCCCGCCTCGAGTGAGACGCGCGCTCCGTACGCGATCCGTGCGAGCAGGTCGCGCCCGAGGTCGTCGGTGCCCAGCGGATGCGTGCCCGACGGTGGTTTGAGCGTGGCGATGTAGTCCTGCGCGGCCGGGTCGCCGGCCAGGAACGGCCCGGCGATCGCCAGGACCAGGAATCCCGCGACGAGCACGAGGCCCGCCATGGCCGCCGGCCTGCGGCGGAACCTCCGCGAGTTCTGGCGGGCGCGCCTGGCGGGCGCCGGGACGCCGGCGGTGGTCGCGGCGGTGAGGGTCTGGTCAGCCATTGATCGCCCCCGAGAGCCGGATCCGCGGATTCAGCAGCGCGTACGCGATGTCCACGAGGAGGTTCACCGCGATGTAGCCGGCGACCGTGACCAGCACCACCGCCTCGATCACCGGGTAGTTGCGGGTCAGTACGGCGTCGATGGTCAGCTTGCCGAAGCCCGGGATGACGAAGATCTGCTCGGTCACGACCGCGCCGCTGATCAGCGCGCCGAGCTGCAGGCCGAGGACGGTGACCACGGTCGTGAGGCTGTTGCGCAGCGCGTGCACGCCGACGACCGAGCGTTCGGACAGGCCCTTCGACCGCGCGGTGCGCACGTAGTCGGCCGACAGCGACCCGAGCATCGCCGAGCGCGTCTGCCGCATGAGCACGGCGGCGAACCCGGTGCCGAGTACGACCGCGGGCATCAGCATGCGCTCCAGGTTGCCCACGGGATCGCCGGTGAACGGCAGGTATCCGGACGCGGGCAGCCAGTGCAGCTGGACCGAGAACAGCAGGATGCCGAGGATCCCGAGCCAGAAGTGCGGCACGGACAGCCCGACCAGCCCGAACCCGGTGGCCACATAGTCGGCGAGCCTGCCGCGCCGCGTCGCGGCCACGATGCCGGCCGTGACGCCGACGCCGACGGCCACGAGCATGGCCAGCGCGGACAGCTCGATCGTGACCGGCAGCCGCTGGGCCAGGATGTGGCCGACCGGGATGCGGTCTTGTGTGGAGCGGCCGAAGTCGCCACGTATCGCGTGACCGACGTAGTGCGCGTACTGCACGGGGATCGGCCGGTCGAGGCCGTACTCGTGACGGATGGCGGCGATCGCCTCCGGGCCGGCCTCCTGTCCGGCGAGCACGCGGGCCGGATCGCCGGGCAGCGCCCTGACTCCGAGGAAGACCAGGACGCTGCCCAGGAACAGCACGATCGCCGCCGCGCCGAGGCGGCGCAGGATGAACAGTCCCATCGGTTACTGGGCCACGAAACCGGCGGTGCCGAGCCGGGGGAGCCCGTCGGCGTAGTACTTGATCCCGGCGACGTTCTTGGCCATGCCCAGGTAGTACAGGTTGTGGTAGAGGTAAATGTTTCCGCGCAGCTCGGCGGCGCGCGCGAGCGCCTTTCCGTACAGCTCCTTGCGCGCGGCGGCGTCGCTCGTCGCGGCGGCCTGCTGGATCGGGTCGTCGATCCCCGGGTCGGAGATGCCGGAGTAGTTGTTCCTCCCACCACCGGTGATCAGGCCGGACAGGTCCCCGTCGGGGTCGATGCGGCCGGACCACCCGCTCAGGTAGGCGTCGAACTTCCCGGCCGCGGCCTGCTCCAGTGAGGTGGCGAAGTCGACCGGCTGTACCGAGACGTCGAAGCCGGTCTCCTTGGTCATCTGCTGGATGACCTGGCCGAGCCGCTGGGCGGTGGCGTCCGACGGCACGGTGAGCTTCACCGGGATCGGCGTCTTCACACCCGACTTGGCGACGAGCGCCTTGGCGGCGTTCACGTCACGCCCCGGGCAGGTCACGCCGGCGGGCCGGAAGGGGCTGTTCAGCGGCAGCGGGCTGCAGTCGGGCTGGTACAGCCCGTTGTAGACGGTCTTGTTGATGACCGCGCGGTCGAGGGACAGCTCGAACGCCTGGCGCAGTTCGGGGCTCTTGGACAGCGCGGTGTTCACCGGGCCGGGCTTCTCCGTCGAGCCTTTGGCGTTGCTGACGTTGATGTCGATGCCGTAGTTGCCCAGGCCGCCGCCGGAGACGACGCGCAGCTTCGGGTCGGACTGCACGCCCTGCACGGTCGTGGTGGCCAACTCCTCGGCGACCTGCACGTCGCCGGACTTGAGGTTCGCCGCCCGGACGTTCGGGTCCACGATGATCTTGTAGATGACGTGGTCGAGCTTGACCTTGGACGCGTCGTAGTAGTCCGGGGCGCGGTCCAGCACGATCTGGCTGCCGGAGGTGCGGCTCTTGAACTTGAAGGGGCCCACGCAGACGGGGTTCGTGCCGAAGTCGTCGCCTTCGGCGTCCAGGGCCTTGGGCGACATGACCATGCCGGCGCGGTCGGCGAGTTGCGCGGTGAGCGGCGTGAACTTCCGCGACAGCGTCAGCTTGACGGTGGAGGCGTCGACGACGTCGACCTTCGAGACGGCGGCGAGGTCGGACGCGCGTGCGGACTTCTTGTTGGTCCGGTGGCGGTCGAGCGACTTCTTCACCGCGGCGGCGTCGAAGGCCGTGCCGTCGTTGAACTTGACGCCGTCGCGCAGCTTGATCGTCGCGGTCTTGTCGTCGTCGGACATCGTCGGGAGCGACGCCGCGAGCTGGGGGACGATCTTGGAGTTCGCGTCGATGTCGTAGAGCTTCTCGCAGAGGGACGTGAACACCTCGCGGCCGAGCAGCGTGGTGGACGTGGTCGGGTCCAGCGCGTCAGGGTCCGCGGCGAGCGCCATGGTGAGCGTCCCGCCGTTCTTCACCGTACGGTTGTCGGCCGCGGCGCCGCTGACCGACGGTTTCGACGTGCCGCCACCGCCGGAGCAGGCGGCCGCGAAGGCGAGGGATGCCGCGACCAGCGCGGTTGTCAGCTTGCGTGGGAGGTGGTTCAAGGTCGCTCCTTCTCCGATTCGGGGGTTTCGGGAGGGATAGGAGACGTTGGCTGGACACTGTATACAAAATCTTGTTAATTAGGTCTTTCGTGTCAAAAGAGGCATTTGTTACGCCTCGGCGATGGCCGCCAGGTAGGAGCGCCGGGAGGCGGCCACGTGGGCGACGGCCCGCGCCTCCGCCTCGCACTCGTCGCCCGCGGCGATGGCCTCGTACAGGCCCAGATGCTCGGTCCACGAGTGCGGGGCCCGCTGCCAGGCGGTCTGCGCGAAGACCCACTGCGCGCGCCGGAGCATCGGCCCGACGACCAGGTTCAGGTACGCGTTGCCCGCCGTCTCGGCCACGGCCGCGTGGAACGCGGTGTTCAGGTCCGCGACCTCGTCGAGGCGTCCCTCGTCCACCGCGATCCGCGCGGAGTCCAGGACTCCGCGCAGCAGTGCCGTCGACGCCGGCGTCACCTTGCGCGCCGACAGCCGCGCGGTCAGCCCCTCCATGGCCATGCGAACGTCGAAGAGCTCTTCGGCCTCGCCTGCGGGCAGGCGTGCCACGGCGGCCCCGCGTCGCGGCGTGACCTCGACGAGTCCCTCGGCCGCGAGCACGCGGATGGCCTCGCGCACCGGGTTGCGCGACACTCCGAGCCGTTGGGCGAGCCTGTCCTCCACGAGGCGCTCGCCGGGGATGAGGTCGCCCGCGAGGATCAGGCGGCGCAGCTCAGCCGTGACCACGTCGCGGAGGGGGCGATGTATCGAGCCCAGAGTGTTATCGGCCATCGGCGATACACCATAATCAATAACAAACCGCGCCGCTCGACCGGCTGTGGGTCAGGGGGCCCGCGGGGCCTCGCGTACGGGTGGGTCGGCCCCCGGGGTGCACAAATGCCCCAGGGATGGCTAAACGAGGCATCGGTTGGCTCATCAGCGAGAAAACCGACATGATCAATCGTGTCGGCTCCACCAGAAGGATGATTTCGAACCAACCTACGGATGGAGCCGCGCGTCCTAAGAGTTGCCTATGGTGTCTATGGGTATTTCGATGAACGGGGCGAAACCGTGAACTTGAACGTGAGTGGCACACCCACGCCACGCCGCCGCAGGGCGGGGTGCGAGGGCGCCACGGGAAGGTCGCGGCCGGCGTATGGGGGCGTACGCCGTTGCCGCTCGGGCGGCCGGGAGCTGACGACCACGGTCGTACGGCGCGACGGCTCGTCCGCCGTGGTGGAGATCGGCGGTGAGATCGATGTGCACACCGCGGGGGAGCTGCGCACGATCCTGCTCGCCCTGGCCGACGAGGGCCACACGCACCTCGTCGCCGACTTCGCCGGCGTGCGCTTCTGCGACGCCGCCGGACTGGGCGCCCTCGTGGCGGCCAACAACCGGGTCCGCGAACAGAACGGCGCCTTGCGCCTGATCAACGTACGGCCCGCGCAACGCCGGATCCTGCAGATCACTCGGCTGGATCAGGTGTTCCGGCCGTACGACAGTGTCGACGACGCGCTCGCGAACTAGGGCCTGTCTCGAAGTCCTCGTTCGTAGCGAGCGGTGTCCAGGTGGTGTCTCGCAAGGCGGACGAGGGAGTCGGCCTGGGTTTGGCCGTCGACTGAGGACAACGCGGCGAGACACCACCTGGACACCGCGCAGTAGGACAGAGGACTTCGAGACAGGCCCTAGGGCGTGTCTGACGAATCCCTGTCCGGTTGCGCGGCGCACAGACGACGCCTTGCCGCGTTGTCGTCGGTCGTCGGCCAAAACCAGGCCGACTCCCTCATGCGCCTGCGCGCCGCTCGCTATGAACGTGATTCATCAGACACGCCGTAGGGCGGGGGAGAGCAGGGCGACACACGCGGTGGACCTGGGCTTAAGTCGCTCGCGTGGCGGTCTTTCGGCGACCCGGACTAGAGTCGACCCGTTCGCGGTGTCACGTACCCGGGGAGGTGTCGACGGCCGTGGGCGATTCTGACCTTTCGGGGCTGTGCCCCGACTCTCTCCCCGACGGCCTGCTCGTCGCCGACTCCGGCCGGCGGGTCGTGGTGTTCAACCGCGCCGCGGAACGCCTGACGGGCATCGTGCGCGCCGACGCCATCGGCCGCGACTTCGCCGACGTCCTGCCGTTCTTCGACTCCGACGGCCGCGACTGGTGGAAGTGCGTGGACCCCTACCACGGCCTCGCCACCCGCACCCGGCATCCCGAGCGCGCCCTGCACCTCGAAGAGGGCCCGGAGCTGCTCGTGACCGCCGCCTACACGCGCGACGACCACGGTGCCGTGACCGCGTTCACCGTCACGCTCCGCGACGCGCTCCACCGCGCGCGCCAGGAACGCAGCCGTGCCGACCTCGTCTCCACGGTCGCCCATGAGCTGCGGTCCCCGTTGACCAGCGTGAAGGGCTTCACCGCGACGCTGCTCGCCAAGTGGCACCGCTTCAACGACGACCAGAAGCGCGTCATGCTCGAGACGGTCAACGCCGACGCCGACCGGGTGACCCGGCTCATCACCGAGCTGCTGGACGTCTCCCGCATCGAGGCGGGCCGGCTGGAGATGCGCCGGCAGGTCGTCGACGTCGTCGAGCAGGCCCGCAAGGTCATCGCGGGGCGGGTCGTCGCGGGCGAGCCCGCCGGCCGCTTCCATCTGGAGGTACGCGGCGAGCTGCCGGAGATGTGGCTCGACCCCGACAAGATCGAGCAGATCCTCGGCAACCTGGTCGAAAACGCCGTCCGGCACGGGGCTGGTACTGTCACGATCGTGGTGGAGCCGGACTCACGCGAGCAGGGAGCCGTCGTGTCCGTACGCGACGAGGGCGAGGGAATCCCGCCCGAGGCCACCCAGCGCGTCTTCCGGCAGTTCTGGCGGGGCCACGGCCAGCCGCGCGGCGGCACCGGCCTCGGCCTCTACATCGTGAAGGGCCTCATCGAGGCGCACGGCGGCGTCATCAGCGTCCGGCGCGCGCCCGGCGGCGGCGCCGAGTTCCGATTTACCCTGCCCGCCGGGGCTCCAGACTTCGCCTGAGAGCACCGAGCGGGCTTCCCGGCCGTTCCCCCGGTGACGCGTTCGGCATTCGCGCATGGCCGGTGGCGCAGGCGCACGCCCAATAGACTTGATCGCCGTTTCGTCACGTCCTGGAGTTGTCCGAGCACATGTCCGCACCCAATAGTTCCTATGACCCGGTCGAGGTCACCTCACTGCATCCGGACGAGGTGGCCCGCGCGCGCGACGAGGCGATCGCCGCGATCGAGGCCGCCTCGACCCTCGACGAGCTGAAGCAGACCCGCCTGGCGCACGCCGGCGACCGCTCTCCGCTCGCGCTGGCCAACCGAGAGATCGGCGCGCTGCCGCCGCAGGCCAAGGCCGAGGCCGGCAAACGCGTCGGAACGGCACGCCGTGACGTCTCCGAGGCGCTCAAACGGCGCCAGGCCGAGCTGGAGGAGGAGCGCGACCAGCGCGTCCTCGTCGAGGAGGCCGTCGACGTCACCCTGCCGTGGGACCGTACGCCGAAGGGCGCGCGTCACCCGCTGACCACGATCGCCGAGCGCATGACCGACGTCTTCGTGTCCATGGGCTTCGAGGTCGCCGAGGGGCCCGAGGTCGAGGCGGAGTGGTTCAACTTCGACGCCCTCAACTTCCCGCCCGCCCACCCGGCGCGTGAGATGCAGGACACCTTCTTCGTCGAGTCCGAGGACTCCGGGCTGGTCATGCGCACCCACACGTCGCCGGTGCAGATTCGCGCGCTGCTGAGCCGCGAGCTGCCGGTGTACGTCGTCTGCGCCGGGAAGACGTTCCGCACCGACGAGCTCGACGCCACGCACAGCCCGGTCTTCCACCAGATGGAGGGCCTGGTCGTCGACGAGGGCATCACCATGGCCGACCTGCGCGGCGCCATCGACGCGTTCGTCCTCGGCATGTTCGGCGACGGGCTGCGGACCCGCTTCCGTCCCTACTTCTTCCCCTTCACCGAGCCGTCCGCCGAGGTCGACATGGAGTGCTTCGCGTGCCGCGGCGCCTCCGCCGAACCCGGGGGCGAGCCCTGCCGGCCCTGCCGGTCCGAGGGCTGGATCGAGCTGGGCGGCTGCGGCATGGTCAACCCGCGGGTGCTGACCGCCGCCGGCGTCGACCCGGAGCGCTACAGCGGCTGGGCGTTCGGGCTCGGCGTGGAGCGCACGCTGATGTTCCGGCACGGCGTCGAGGACATGCACGACATGGTCGAGGGTGACGTGCGGTTCACCCAGGCGTTCGGGATGGAGATCTGATGCGCGTCCCTGTTTCCTGGCTGCGGGAGTACGTCGACCTGCCGGCGGACGTCACCTCGCGTGACATCGCCCGCGCGCTCATCGCGGCGGGCCTCGAGGTCGAGACCGTCGACGAGCTCGGCGCCGAACTCACCGGCCCGCTCGTGGCCGGCCAGGTTCTGGCGATCGAGGAGCTCACCGAGTTCAAGAAGCCGATCCGCTACTGCCAGGTCGACATCGGCAACGCCGAGCCTCAGAACATCATCTGCGGTGCCACCAACTTCGCCGAGGGCGACCTGGTCGTCGTCATCCTGCCCGGCGGCATGCTGCCCGGCGGGTTCGCGATCAGCGCGCGCAAGACGTACGGCAGGGTGTCGGAGGGCATGATCTGCTCCGAGCGCGAGCTCGGCATGGGCGACGGCCACGACGGCATCCTCATCCTGCCCTCGTCCGTCGGCGCCGTCCCCGGCCAGGACGCCGTCGAGCTGCTTCAGCTGCGCGACGACGTCCTCGACATCTCCATCACGCCGGACCGCGGCTACACCGCCTCGATCCGCGGTGTGGCGCGCGAGACGGCGACCGCGTTCGGCGTGGCCTTCCACGATCCGGCCGCCGAGCTGCCGCCCGCGCAGTCCGAGGACTCCTACCCCGCGTCCATCGCCGACCCGTCGGCGTGCTCGCGGTACGTCCTGCGGGAGGTGCGCGGCCTCGACCCGGCGGCGCCGAGCCCGATCTGGCTGGTGCGGCGCCTGCAGAAGTGCGGCGTGCGCTCGATCTCGCTCGCCGTCGACATCACCAACTACCTGATGCTCGACCTCGGCCAGCCGCTGCACGCCTGGGACCGCGAAAAGCTGTCGGGCCCCATCGTCGTACGCCGTGCCGCGCGCGGCGAGCGCATGGAGACCCTCGACCACGTCGTACGCGACCTGGACCCCGAGGACATCCTCATCACCGACGAGTCCGGTCCCGTCAACGTCGCCGGCGTCATGGGCGGCCTGACGACCGAGATCGACGAGAAGTCCACCGACATCGTCATCGAGGCCGCGCACTTTACGCCTGAGGCGATCGCGCGCACCGCACGCCGCCACCGCCTGCACAGCGACTCGTCCTACCGGTTCGAGCGCGGCGTCGACCACGAGCTGCAGCGGCAGGCGGCCGAGGCCGCCGTGCGGATGCTCGCCGAGCTGGGCGGCGCACGCGTCGTGCCGGGGGAGACCGACCTGCGGGCACCGGTCGAGCCGGTCACGATCACCATGCGCGCCGACCACCCCGACAGGGTCGCCGGCATGACGTACGGACGCGACACGGTCGTCGCGCGGTTGCGCGACGTCGGCTGCGAGGTCACCGGCGACGACGTGCTGACCGTGACCGCGCCGTCGTGGCGTCCCGACCTGTGCTACCCGAACGACCTCGCCGAAGAGGTCATCCGGCTGGAGGGGTACGAGAACATCCCCTCCCGCACGCCGCGTTCGGTCGCCGGGCGCGGCCTCACCCCCGCCCAGCGCATGCGCCGCCGCGTCGGCCGCGCGCTCGCCGGCGGCGGCTACGTCGAGGTGTTCACCCCGCCGTTCGCCTCCGAGAACGACTGGACCGCCCTGCAACTGCCCGCCTCTGACGCGCGTCGCCGCGCCCTGCGGCTGGTCAACCCGCTGACCGACGACGAGCCGCTGCTGCGCACGACGCTGCTGCCAGGCCTGCTCCGAACGCTGGCCCGCAACGTGGGCCGCGGCTTCGGCGACGTGTCCCTGTTCGAGATGGGCCGCGTCTACCGCCCGGAGGAGGGCGCCCCGAAGCCCGTCCGCCCGCCGATCGACCGGGGCCCGACACCGGAAGAGCTGGCCGCCATCGAGGCCGCCCTCCCGGCACAGCCCCTGCGCGTTGGTGCGGTCTTGGCCGGCGACCGCGAGCAGGCCGGCTGGTGGGGCCCTGGCCGCCCGGCGACCTGGGCCGACGCGATCGAAGCGGCCCGTACGATCGCAGCCGAGGCCGGCGTGGAGTTGGAGATCAAGCCAGACCAGCACGCCCCGTGGCACCCGGGCCGCTGCGCCGCCCTGTTCGTGGACGGCGAACTCATCGGCCACTCCGGAGAGCTCCACCCCCGAGTCATCAAGGCGTACGACCTCCCATCGAGAACCGCCGCGATGGAACTCGACCTGACCGTGATCGAACGCCAGGACACGTTGGTACGGAGCCCGAGCATCACGACCTACCCGGTCGCGACCCAGGACGTCGCTCTGATCGTCGCCAACGACGTACGCGCAGCGGACGTCGAGTCCGCGCTACGCGCCGGAATCGACCGCCACGGAGCCGGAGAGCTACTGGAGTCGATCCGCCTGTTCGACGTGTACACGGGAGAGCAGGTGGGAGAGAACCACAAGTCCCTGGCCTACACGTTGAGATTCCGAGCCGCCGACCGAACCCTGACCGCCGAGGAGACCACCGCCGCCCGAGACGCCGCCGTATCCGAAACCACCGAACGCGTCGGCGCCGTCCTCCGAGGCACCTGACCAACGGGCCCCGCCGCGACCGTACGGTCGCGGCGGGGCCCGAGCACCTTCGGCTACTACGTCCCGACGGCCTCCCTTCGCACCGAGACGCCGGCGATATTCCTGCTTCACCGAGGAGGAGCCGCGTCGCGTACGCCCGCCTGCCCCGTGCACGGCCGGGTTCACCGCAGTGCCGCGCCTGTGCTCGCTGATCGGAGGGGACATGCTGCGGCCTGTCACCCGAGAGAGCGGCTGCTCCTGGGACGGCGGCCGGATCGACCTGCTGGCCGAGCGCTTCGACGCCGGCGAAGGGACGACCGCGCCAGACCTGGCACAGGCCTACTACGCCGACGGCAGATCATCGTCTCCGCCCACCAGGACGACGTGACCCAGTCCGACGTCACCGACCTGCCCGCGAGGGGGGACGAGGCGTTCGTCTGCGACGCCACCAATGGGCTCGACGCCGGCCGTACCTCGACCGCCTGGCTGCGCGCGAGCAACCTCATCATCAAGATCGTCTACGCGGACCTCGCCGGCGAGTCCACCGTACCGGCGCTCCATCAGGGCGCGTCGCGCGCCGCGCGGCGACTCACCCCAGAGAGAACTCTGTGACGGTCCGCCAGGACCCCGGCTCATCCGACCCGCTGATGAGCCGTACGGCGCGGATCGAGGCGGATCGGCAGCTGAGCCGAGACCACCTCCGCCGCCTGATCGAGGACGCCGCGCGGCGCGTCGTGCCCGATCGTCAGGTGCGGCACCGAGTCGGTATGAACGCCCTCGTACGGCGGCACCTCGGGGAACCGCCGCCAGACCGCCGCCGTGAGCTCACGGAACGGGCGCCCAGGCCGCGGCGCGAGCCACACGACCGTGTCGCCGAACCACTCGACGTGCGTCAGCGTGAGCTCGAACCGAGGGACGGTGCCGACGAGATCCCCGACGGCGGCGAGCACTTCATCGTCCAGCCGTGAGGGCGGCAGAAAGGGGTACAGCACCGTCACATGCGGCGGAACACCCCAGGAAGCGGCACGATCGAGCACCGCACGGAACGGCCCGACGGCCTCCTCCGCCTCGGGCACCGCCACGATGAGCGCGCTCTGCGTGGCCTCCATGCCTGCAGTCTCCGGCCGCGGCGTACGCCGATCAACCGGATATCAGCCTCTCCCGATCGACTCGGCGGCGACCGTACGGGCGAAGCGTGAGGGGTCGTCGAGTGACGCGGCGCCGTCGAAGAGCACGGCGAGCCATCGTCCCAGCCTGCCGGGCCCGCAGCGCCCGCCACCTCCGCGAACCGGCGCGAGAAACGCCGGCTCCCAGCGCACGCGTGGGCGAGATCGCGGAGTTATGGAGCGCAGAGGCAAGCCGTCCTCAGAGCCGCCGAACAGGCGCTCCCGTGGCGGGAGGTCGCCCCGGTCCAGGACCTGCTAGCAGGGGAGCGGCGTCTCGGTTCGGAACCTCTCCATGTAGGCCTCGCCGGCCTCCCTGAGTACGCCCCTGGGCACCGGCGACTTCGGTACCCGCTGCCAGCACCGAGGGCTACCAGAACAGCGAATCCTAGGAAATTCTTGGCGGCGAGCAGTCCGCTTCACGCTCGCAACGGCGCCGACTCCACGGCGGCTCTGTCCGGCAGGGCAACGGCCACACGAATGAGGGCTGCCGAACACCGACTACGACCTGCTCTGGGCGCACTTCCGACGGCGTCAGATCGTCCGTGGCCTGGACGACCTCGTACGGTCCGCAAGATTCTTCAAGCGGCCTGTCGAACTTCCCCGCCCGGCGTATGTCCCGCACCGCCGCAATCGCCGACCTGCACGGATGGTCGCCGGTCGTTGGAGTCCAGTCGAGCGCTCCGCCGATGGCGCCTTGCGGTCGACGCTCGGCAGAGGCCTGCCGACCGGCACGTACCGAACAAACGACGAGGGCCGCCTGACCACGGTCATCGACGAGGGGCGGCGGAGACCGACCGACGCCCGTCCAGGTGTCCATGGCCTGGCGGCGCGCAACCGCCCACGTCGCCACCCCGCTCGTCTCCGTCAACGGCCCGCGCACCTCACTGTCCTCGACCTGACCCCCGACATCAGCACCCCCGCGCCCGGCCGTCGTCACGAGTAGGCCGTACGCGACACCGTGGCGCCTTTGATCGAGTTGCATGATGATGCATCTCAGTGCATAATTCAAGCATCGAAATCGAGGGGGAGACGATGGGAGTGCGGGCGGCGGTCGCCGGGGCGAGCGGCTATGCGGGTGGCGAGCTGCTGCGCGTCCTCGCAGGTCATCCCGGCTTCGCGATCGGCACCCTGACCGCCGGCTCCAGCGCCGGATCTCCGCTCGGTGAACACCACCCGCACCTGCATCCCCTATCCGGCCGGATACTCGCCGAGACCACGCCGGAGACCCTCGCGGGGCACGACGTCGTCTTCCTGGCGCTGCCGCACGGGCAGTCCGGCCCGCTCGCCGCGCGGCTGGGCGACGACGTCCTGGTCATCGACTGCGGCGCCGACTTCCGGCTGTCCGACCCCGCCGACTGGGAGCACTTCTACGGCACCCCGCACGCGGGCACCTGGCCCTACGGCCTCCCCGAGCTGCCCGGCCACCGCGAGCCGCTGCGCACCACGCGCCGCATCGCCGTGCCCGGCTGCTATCCGACCGTCTCCCTGCTCGCGCTCTTCCCCGCGTACGCCGCGGGCCTCGCCGAGCCGGAAGCCGTCATCGTCGCGGCCTCCGGCACCTCCGGTGCGGGCCGCTCGCCCAAGACCAACCTGCTCGGCAGCGAGGTCATGGGCTCGATGAGCGCCTACGCCGCCGGCGGCGCCCACCGCCACACCCCCGAGATCACCGAGCGCCTCTCCGTGGCGGCCGGGCGCGAGGTCACCGTGTCCTTCACCCCCACGCTGGCACCGATGAGCCGCGGCATCCTCGCCACCTGCTCGGCCAAGGCCACGCCCGGCGTGACCGCGAGGTCGCTGCGCGAGGCGTACGAGCGTGCGTACGCCGACGAGCCGTTCGTCCGGCTGCTGCCCGAAGGCGCCTGGCCCGCGACCGCCATGACGGCCGGCGCCAACGTCGCAGCCGTCCAGGTCGCCCTCGACGAGCGCGCCGGGCGCGTCATCGCGATCGCCGCCATCGACAACCTCACCAAGGGCACCGCCGGAGGGGCGGTCCAGAGTGCCAACCTCGCCCTCGGCCTGCCTGAGGACCTCGGACTCACCACGATCGGAGTAGCTCCGTGAGCGTCACCGCGCCCCTTGGATTCAGAGCCACCGGACTCGCCGCCGGCATCAAATCCGGCGGGCTGCGCGACCTCGCCCTCATCGTCAACGACGGTCCGTCCTACGCCGCGGCCGGCGTGTTCACCCGCAACCGGGTGAAGGCCGCGCCGGTGCTGTGGTCGGAGCAGGTCCTGAGGGGCGGCCGGCTGTCCGCGGTGGTCCTCAACTCCGGCGGGGCGAACGCCTGCACCGGCCCCGCCGGCTTCCAGGACACGCACCAGACCGCCGAGAAGGCCGCCGACGTCCTCGACGCCTCCGCCGGCGAGATCGCGATCTGCTCCACCGGCCTCATCGGCGACCGGCTGCCGATGAACGAGCTGCTGGCCGGGGTCGACGCCGCCGCGAAGGAGCTGTCACGTGACGGCGGCCTCGCCGCCGCCGACGCGATCCGCACCACCGACGCCGTCGCCAAGATCGCTTTTCGCCGGGCCGGGGGAGGCTACACGGTCGGCGGCATGGCCAAGGGCGCCGGCATGCTGGCCCCCGCCCTGGCCACGATGCTCTGCGTCATCACGACCGACGCCGACGTGGACACGGCCACCCTCGACCGCGTGCTCCGGCGGGCCACCGAGGTGACCTTCGACCGGATCGACACCGACGGCTGCATGTCCACCAACGACACGGTCCTGCTGCTCGCCAGCGGGGCCTCCGGGGCCACGCCGTCCGAGGAGGAGCTCGCCGGTACGGTCACCGAGGTCTGCGCCGACCTGGTCCGCCAGCTCCTGACCGACGCGGAGGGCGCGACCAAGGCGATCGCGATCGAGGTCGTCGGCGCGGCCAGCGACCACGACGCCGTCATCGCCGGCCGCGCGGTCGCCCGCAGCAACCTGCTCAAGTGCGCGATCCACGGCGAGGACCCCAACTGGGGCCGGGTCCTGTCCGCCGTCGGCACCACCGAGGCCGTCTTCGAGCCCGACCGGCTCAACGTCGCGATCAACGGCGTCTGGGTGTGCCGCAACGGCTCCTTCGGCGACGACCGCTCCAAGGTCGACATGCGGCCGCGCGACGTCACCATCACCGTCGACCTCGCCGCAGGCCCATGTACCGCGACCATCCACACCACCGACCTGACCGCCGAATACGTCCACGAGAACTCCGCGTACTCCTCATGACCGACACTCAGCCCACGCACGCCATAGACACCGCGGACGCCCTGCGCAAGGCCGCCGTGCTCATCGACGCGCTGCCTTGGCTCGAGGAGTTCCACGGCAAGACCGTCGTGATCAAGTACGGCGGGCACGCGATGACCGACGAGACGCTCCGCGCGGCCTTCGCCCAGGACGTCGCGTTCCTGCGCTACGCGGGGCTCCGCCCCGTCGTCGTCCACGGCGGCGGCCCGCAGATCAACGCCCAGCTCGACCGGCTCGGCATCGAGAGCACCTTCAAGGCGGGCCTGCGCGTCACCACCCCCGAGACGATGGACGTCGTCCGCATGGTGCTCGTCGGCCAGGTCAGCCGCGACGTCGTCGGCATGCTCAACCAGCACGGCCCCTTCGGAGTCGGCATGTCGGGCGAGGACGCCCGGCTCTTCACCGCCGAGCGCAAGGCCGCGTTCGTCGACGGCGTGCCGGTCGACATCGGCCAGGTCGGCGAGATCGTCCAGGTCGACGCGGGCTCGGTGCTCAGCCTGCTCGACGACGGGCGCATCCCGGTGATCTCCAGCATCGCGCTCGGCGCCGACGGCGAGGTCTACAACGTCAACGCCGACACCGCCGCCGGCGCGCTCGCGGTCGCGCTCGACGCCGCGAAGCTGATCGTGCTCACCGACGTCGACGGCCTCTACACCGACTGGCCGCCGCCCGCCGGAGGCGAGGCGAGCGTCATCGACCAGCTGACCGTCGGCGAGCTGGAGCGGATGCTGCCCGGGCTGTCCGCGGGCATGGCCCCCAAGATGGAGGCGTGCCTGCGCGCCGTCCACGGGGGAGTGCCACGGGCCCACGTGCTCGACGGCCGCATCCCGCATGCACTGCTACTGGAGATCTTCACCCAGGAAGGAATCGGGACGATGGTGGTGCCGGCATGAATGACCTGCGCAAGCGCTTCCAGGCCGCGCTCATGCCCAACTACGGCATCCCGCCGCTCGCGCTCGCACGCGGCGAGGGCTGCCGGGTGTGGGACACCGACGGCAACGCCTACCTCGACCTCGTCGGCGGCATCGCCGTGTCCTCGCTCGGGCACGCGCACCCGGCGATCGTCGCCGCCGTCACCGAGCAGGCCGCCACCCTCGTCCACACCTCCAACCTGTTCATGCACGAGCCGGAGATCCTGCTGGCCGAGCGGCTCCTGCGGCTGCTCGGCTCCGACGGCCGCGTGTTCTTCACCAACTCCGGCACCGAGGCCAACGAGGCCGCCTACAAGCTGGTACGCCGCCAGGCCGGCCCCGGTCGCACCTACGTCGTCGCGGCCGAGGGCGCTTTCCACGGCCGCACCATGGGCGCGCTGGCACTGACCGGCAAGGCCGCGATCCGCGAGCCGTTCGGGCCGTACGCCGCCGATGTACGGTTCGTGACCTACGGCGCGGCGGACGAGCTGCGCGACGCCGTGACCGCCGACTGCGCCGCCGTCTTCCTCGAACCCACCCAGGGCGAGGGCGGGGTCGTCCCGGCGCCTGACGGCTACCTCGCCGCCGCGCGGTCGATCTGCGACGAGACCGGCGCCGCGCTCGTCCTCGACGAGATCCAGAGCGGCATCGGCCGTACGGGCGCGTGGTTCCAGCACCTGCACGAGGGAGTCCGCCCCGACGTCATCACCCTCGCCAAGGGCCTCGGCGGCGGCCTGCCGATCGGCGCGTGCGTCGGTCTCGGCCTGTTCGGCCAGGCGTTCCGCAAGGGCGACCACGGCTCGACCTTCGGCGGCAACCCGGTGGCGTGCGCCGCCGCCCTCGCCGTCCTCGACACCATCGAGAACGACGGTCTGCTCGACCACGTCACCGACGTCGGCGAGCGGCTCGCCGACGGGATCGCGTCCGTCGACCACCCGCTGCTGGCCGGCGTCCGCGGTCTCGGCCTGTGGCGCGCGCTCCTTCTCACCGAGCCCAAGTCCGTCGATGTCGAGGCCGCCGCGCGCGACGCCGGCTTCCTCGTCAACGCGATCCAGCCCGACGCCGTCCGTCTCGCGCCGCCGCTGATCATCACCGCGGACGAGGCCGGTTCCTTCGCCGCGGCGTTGCCGGAGATCTTGGAGAAGGCGTCATGACGCCCCTGACCAAGACCGCGCGCCAGTCACGCATCATCGAGCTGCTCGGCCGCAACGCCATCCACTCCCAGAGCGAGCTGGCCAAGCTCCTCGGCGACGCCGGAGTCGACGTCACCCAGGCCACCCTGTCCCGCGACCTCGTCGACATCGGCGCCGTCAAGCTGCGCGCCGAAGACGGTTCGCTGATCTACGCGGTCCCCGGAGAGGGCGGCGAGCGTATCCGGCGGGCACGTACCGGCGCGGCCGAGACGTTCGGCGGCCGGCTCGCGCGGCTGGCACAGGAGCTGCTCGTCTCCGCCGAGGCCTCCGCCAACCTCGTGATCGTGCGGACCCCTCCGGGCGCGGCACAGTTCCTGGCCTCCGCGATCGACCACGCCGACTGGCCGACCGTGCTCGGCACGGTCGCCGGAGACGACACGGTCCTCGTGATCTCCCGGGCTCCCGACGGCGGCACCGAGCTGGCGGCCTCGCTGCTCGCGCTGACCGAACGGCGCTCGGACCCCCTGCGAAACACGCGTGGTGACATGCCGGCACTGGACCTGGCACCCGCGTGGCACACCCCGGACGAGCCGCCGGTCGTACGCACCGGCCGCGACCTCCCGGTGAGCCGTATGCCCGAGAACGCAGAACGACGACCTTAGGGCGTCCGCCCGCCTCCCGGCGGCGCCCACCGGCCGTACAGAAATCACTGATCTTTTCACTTTTTCACTTGGGGAGCTTTGACATGACCGAACGCGTCGTACTCGCATATTCCGGAGGTCTCGACACCTCCGTCGCCATCCCGTTCATCGCCGACCAGACCGGAGCCGAGGTGATCGCCGTCGCGGTCGACCTCGGCCAGGGCGGCGAAGACCTCGAAGTGATCCGGCAGCGCGCGCTGGCCTGCGGCGCCGTCGAGGCGGTCGTCACCGACGCCAAAGAGGAGTTCGCGGCGGACTTCTGCTTCCCCGCGCTCAAGGCGAACGCTCTCTACATGGACCGCTACCCGCTGGTCTCGGCGCTGTCCCGGCCGCTGATCGTCAAGCACCTCGCCGCCACGGCGGGCCAGTTCGGCGGCACCGCCGTGTCCCACGGCTGCACCGGCAAGGGCAACGACCAGGTCCGCTTCGAGGTCGGCCTCGCCGCCCTCAACCCCGAGCTCAAGGTCATCGCACCCGCTCGCGACTACGCCTGGACCCGCGACAAGGCCATCGCCTTCGCCGAGGAGAAGGGCCTGCCGATCGACGTCACGTCCAAGTCGCCCTACTCCATCGACCAGAACCTCTGGGGTCGCGCGGTCGAGACCGGCTTCCTGGAGGACATCTGGAATGCCCCGATCGAGGACCTGTACGACTACACCGCCGACCCGGCGCAGCCGCGCGAGGCCGACGAGGTCGTCATCACCTTCACCGAAGGCGTCCCGACCGCGCTCGACGGGCGCGCACTCAGCCCGTACCAGATCATCGCCGAGCTCAACCAGCGCGCCGGAGCCCACGGCATCGGCCGCCTCGACATGGTGGAAGACCGCCTCGTCGGCATCAAGAGCCGTGAGGTGTACGAGGCACCGGCCGCGATCGCGCTGATCACGGCCCATCAGGAGCTGGAGAGCGTCACCGTCGAGCGCGACCTCGCCCGCTTCAAGCGGAGCGTCGACCAGCGGTGGAGCGAGCTGGCCTACGACGGCCTGTGGTTCTCGCCGCTCATGGACTCCCTCAACGCCTTCATCGCCGAGTCACAGCAGCACGTCTCCGGCGACATCCGGCTCACCCTGCACGGCGGCCGGGCGGTCGTCACCGGCCGGCGCAGCGGCGCGTCGCTGTACGACTACCACCTCGCGACGTACGACACCGGCGACGTGTTCGACCAGAGCCTGGCCAAGGGCTTCGTCGAGCTGTGGGGCCTGCCGAGCAAGATCGCGGCAGAGCGCGCACGTAAGTCCGGCTGACCGTACGCCGCCACCGAGATAATGATGTGGTCCGGGCCACACGGCCCGGACCACGTTCGAGAGCTTGCCAGGGAGACGAACAGCGTGACGGACGAGCAACGCCGCAAGACGCCGACCAGACTGTGGGGCGGCCGGTTCGAGGGCGGCCCGGCGGATGCCCTAGCCAGGCTGTCGGTGAGCGTGCAGTTCGACTGGCGGCTGGCCCCGTACGACCTGATGGGCTCGCGGGCCCACGCGCGTGTGCTGGGCCGTGCGGGCCTGCTCACCGACGAGGAGCTCCAGCGGATGCTCGACGCGCTGGACGATCTCGAAGACGCCTGCCGGTCGGGTGAGTTCCGGCCCGCCGTCGCCGACGAGGACGTCCACACCGCGCTCGAACGTGGCCTGCTGGAGCGCCTCGGCACGCTCGGCGGCAAGCTGCGGGCCGGCCGCAGCCGCAACGACCAGGTCGCCACCGACCTGCGGCTTTACCTGCGTGACCACGTTCGGCAGATCACGTCACGGCTCGTCGAGCTGGAGACGGCGCTCATGGCACAGGCCGAGCAGAACATGGGCGTCGCCGCGCCCGGCATGACCCACCTGCAGCACGCCCAGCCGGTGCTGTTCTCCCACCAGCTCCTGGCCCACGTGCAGGCCTTCGCCCGCGACGTCGACCGGCTTCGTGACTGGGACAAACGCGCCGCCGTCAGCCCGCTCGGCTCGGGCGCGCTCGCCGGCTCGTCCCTGCCGCTCGACCCGGAGGCCGTCGCCGACGAGCTGGGTTTCGACTCCGCCGCGGCCAACTCCATGGACGCCGTGAGCGACCGCGACTACGCCGTGGAGTTCCTGGCCGCCGCCGCGCTCGTCGGCGTCCACCTGTCACGCCTCGGCGAGGAGGTCGTGCTGTGGGCGTCGCAGGAGTTCCGCTGGATCGAGATGGACGACACCTACGCCACGGGCTCGTCGATCATGCCGCAGAAGAAGAACCCCGACGTCGCCGAGCTGGCGCGCGGCAAGTGCGGCCGCCTGATCGGCCACCTCACCGCGCTGCTGACGACCCTCAAGGGCCTCCCGCTCACCTACAACCGCGACCTCCAGGAGGACAAGGAGGGCGTGTTCGACGCCGTCGATACCCTGCTGCTCGTCCTGCCCGCGGTGTCCGGCCTCATCGCCACGATGCGGGTCAACACCGCGCGCCTGGAGGAGCTCGCGCCCCAGGGGTTCGCGCTCGCCACCGACCTGGCGGAGCTGCTCGTCCGCAAAGGCGTGCCGTTCCGCGATGCCCACGAGGTCGTCGGGCACCTGGTCGTGTGGTGCCAGGTCAACGACAAGGACTTCGGCGATCTCACCGACGACGAGCTGGCCAAGGTCTCGGCGCACCTGACCCCCGACGTCCGCGACGTGTTCTCCGTACGGGGCGCGCTCGCCGCGCGTAAGGCGTTCGGCGGCACCTCGCCGGAGCGCGTCGGCGAGCAGCTCGCCGCGCTGCGGTCACTGGCCGACGTGCACGCGTCGTGGGCCGCCGCCGGGGTCTGATGGACGCACCGCTGCCGCGGTCGTTCTTCGACCGGCCGCCCGAGGAGGTCGCCCCCGACCTGCTGGGCCGTGTGCTCACGCGGGTCGCGCCCGAGGGCGTCGTCGCCGTACGCCTCACCGAGGTCGAGGCGTACGCCGGCGCGCGCGACCCGGCCTCACACGCCTACCGCGGCCCGACGAGGCGCAACGAGGTGATGTTCGGGCCGCCCGGCCACACGTACGTCTACTTCACTTACGGCATGCACTTCTGCGTCAACCTGGTCTGCCTGGGGGAGGGCACGGCGTCGGCCGTCCTGATCCGGGCCGGCGAGATCGTCGAGGGCCGCGAGCTGGCGGCCCTCCGGCGCCCGCGCTCGGCCCCGCGTGACCTCGCCCGCGGCCCGGCGCGGCTCTGCGAGGCGCTCGGCATCGACCGGGCCATGTACGGCGCCGACGTGTGCGACCCGTCAGGGCCGCTGCGCGTCCTTCCGGGGATACCCGAGCCCTCACACCGCATCGGTCCCCGCACGGGCGTCACAAGCGCCAAGGACGTCCCCTGGAGGTTCTGGATCGACGGGGACCCGACCGTCTCGCCGTACCGGCTCCACACGCCGAAGCGCAGGCCCGCCCTCGACCCCGGCTGAACGCCCTCGGGGTGGTCCCGAACCGGTGATCACGGTCCGATCACGGAAGGCCACGAAGCGCCGAGAATTACAGTGAAGACGGCCCTTGACCTGAGCTTTTGAACCGCCGGTCTTGATTTGACCAACAGAAGCAGGACCCGTAACGTTCTTCTTGCCCGAGAGGGAGCGGGACGCCGGAAGGCGGCCCCCACCTCAAGGGAAACCCGCATCGAATCGCCGGTCTGGATCCTGATCTAGATTCCGGTGGTACGGTAGGGAGGCCCCGAAAGACGGGATGCAGGACGCCGGAAGTTCACGGTGGCCGGCCCGGTAGGGGACATCCTGGTAGGTGTGGTCGGAGCCGGTTTTCCGGTTGTGACCGTCGCGTGCTGGGTGCTGTCTTCGGGTGGGTGGTTCGCTTCTGGATCTTGAATCTGGGGGTTGACTAACCGGCCGAGGGTGGTAAGGTAGAAGGGTTGCCCCGGAAGAGACTCTGGTAGGGTTTCGGATGACGGCGTCCGTTTCTTGAGAACTCAACAGTGTGCTAAAAGCCAGTGCCTTTAGGTCCTCGATCAAGGCGGCTTGTGAGTCTTATGGCTTGCAGGTTTGTTCTTGGTTTTGGATTCCTTTGGCAAGATATGATTCTTGCCAGGATTTATCTGTTACAGGTTTGGCGACCATCGATGATGGTTGTCGTTTGGCCTTAACGGAGAGTTTGATCCTGGCTCAGGACGAACGCTGGCGGCGTGCTTAACACATGCAAGTCGAGCGGAAAGGCCCTTCGGGGTACTCGAGCGGCGAACGGGTGAGTAACACGTGAGTAACCTGCCCTTGGCTCTGGGATAAGCCTAAGAAATTGGGTCTAATACCGGATATGACCTCCCTCCGCATGGTGGGTGGTGGAAAGTTTTTCGGCCAGGGATGGACTCGCGGTCTATCAGCTTGTTGGTGGGGTGATGGCCTACCAAGGCGACGACGGATAGCCGGCCTGAGAGGGTGACCGGCCACACTGGGACTGAGACACGGCCCAGACTCCTACGGGAGGCAGCAGTGGGGAATATTGCGCAATGGGCGGAAGCCTGACGCAGCGACGCCGCGTGGGGGATGAAGGCCTTCGGGTTGTAAACCTCTTTCACCACCGACGAAGCTAACGTGACGGTAGGTGGGGAAGAAGCGCCGGCTAACTACGTGCCAGCAGCCGCGGTAATACGTAGGGCGCAAGCGTTGTCCGGAATTATTGGGCGTAAAGAGCTCGTAGGCGGTCTGTTGCGTCTGCCGTGAAAACCCGAGGCTTAACCTCGGGCCTGCGGTGGATACGGGCAGACTAGAGGTAGGTAGGGGAGAATGGAATTCCCGGTGTAGCGGTGAAATGCGCAGATATCGGGAGGAACACCGGTGGCGAAGGCGGTTCTCTGGGCCTTACCTGACGCTGAGGAGCGAAAGCATGGGGAGCGAACAGGATTAGATACCCTGGTAGTCCATGCCGTAAACGTTGGGCGCTAGGTGTGGGGTCTTTCCACGGACTCCGTGCCGTAGCTAACGCATTAAGCGCCCCGCCTGGGGAGTACGGCCGCAAGGCTAAAACTCAAAGGAATTGACGGGGGCCCGCACAAGCGGCGGAGCATGTTGCTTAATTCGACGCAACGCGAAGAACCTTACCAAGGTTTGACATCACCGGAAAACTCGCAGAGATGCGGGGTCCTTTTGGGCCGGTGACAGGTGGTGCATGGCTGTCGTCAGCTCGTGTCGTGAGATGTTGGGTTAAGTCCCGCAACGAGCGCAACCCTCGTTCCATGTTGCCAGCACGTAATGGTGGGGACTCATGGGAGACTGCCGGGGTCAACTCGGAGGAAGGTGGGGATGACGTCAAGTCATCATGCCCCTTATGTCTTGGGCTGCAAACATGCTACAATGGCCGGTACAAAGGGCTGCGAAACCGTGAGGTGGAGCGAATCCCGAAAAGCCGGTCTCAGTTCGGATTGGGGTCTGCAACTCGACCCCATGAAGTCGGAGTCGCTAGTAATCGCAGATCAGCAACGCTGCGGTGAATACGTTCCCGGGCCTTGTACACACCGCCCGTCACGTCACGAAAGTCGGCAACACCCGAAGCCGGTGGCCCAACCCTTGTGGGGGGAGCCGTCGAAGGTGGGGCCGGCGATTGGGACGAAGTCGTAACAAGGTAGCCGTACCGGAAGGTGCGGCTGGATCACCTCCTTTCTAAGGAGCACACAGACCGCACACGCCCGGGGAACCGGGGTGTTGTCGGTCCATGGCTCATGCCGCGGGCGAACGTCTCGCGGGTGGGTCCGCTCATTAGTGGAGCACTGGCTATTCACACCGCCCGGAACGTCCCGGACGCTAGTACCGCCTCGCCTTCGTGTGGGGAGTGGGAAACCGGTCCGTGGGTGACCGGGGGGTGTGAGCACACTGTTGGGTCCTGAGGGAACGGACGAGGATCTCTTCGTCTGGTCTTCTTCAGGACACCCTGACGCACTCGCCATGTTTGGTGGGGGTGTCGGGGTGTTGCAGGCTGATCCTGCCTCCATACCACACTGGAACGTTTTTGGTCTGGTGGTTTGGTGGTGGTGTTGTGGTCGGGCCTGTCCGTGTTTTGAGAACTGCATAGTGAACGCGAGCATCTTAAATTTTCTTGTTGTGTTCAAGTTTTTTAGGGCACACGGTGGATGCCTTGGTACCAGGAGCCGATGAAGGACGTGGGAGCCTGCGATATGCCCCGGGGAGTTGGCAACCGAGCGTTGATCCGGGGGTTTCCGAATGGGGAAACCTAGCACCCGTCATGGGGTGTTGCCTCCGTCTGAATTGATAGGGCGGTTGGTGGTAACGCGGGGAAGTGAAACATCTCAGTACCCGCAGGAAGAGAAAACAATTGTGATTCCCTGAGTAGTGGTGAGCGAAAGGGGAAGAGGCTAAACCATGCGCGTGTGATAGCCGGCGGGCGTTGCGTGTGTGGGGTCGTGGGAGTGTCTGTGTCCGGTCCGCTGACCGGTCGTGGAGTAAGAAAGTGTTGGAGTAGCCGAACGATCTGGAATGGTCGACCGTAGTCGGTGATAGTCCGGTAGGTGAAACTCCGATGCCTCCATATGATGCCTCCCGAGTAGCACGGGGCCCGTGAAATCCCGTGTGAATCTGCCAGGACCATCTGGTAAGCCTAAATACTCCCTGGTGACCGATAGCGGACTAGTACCGTGAGGGAAAGGTGAAAAGCACCCCGGTGAGGGGGCGTGAAATAGTACCTGAAACCGTGTGCCTACAAGCCGTCAGAGCGTGAACACCTTCGGGTGTTGTGAAGTGATGGCGTGCCTTTTGAAGAATGAGCCTGCGAGTTACGGTGTGTGGCGAGGTTAACCCGTGTGGGGGAGCCGTAGCGAAAGCGAGTCTGAATAGGGCGTCCATAGTCGCATGCTGTAGACCCGAAGCGGAGTGATCTACCCATGGGCAGGTTGAAGCGCGGGTAAGACCGTGTGGAGGACCGAACCCACCAGGGTTGAAAACCTGGGGGATGACCTGTGGGTAGGGGTGAAAGGCCAATCAAACTCCGTGATAGCTGGTTCTCCCCGAAATGCATTTAGGTGCAGCGTCGCGTGTTTCTTACCGGAGGTAGAGCTACTGGATGGCCTAGGGGGCCTACAAGCTTACTGAAGTCAGCCAAACTCCGAATGCCGGTAAGCCAGAAGCGCGGCAGTGAGACTGCGGGCGATAAGGTTCGTAGTCGAGAGGGAAACAGCCCAGATCACCGGCTAAGGCCCCTAAGCGTGTGCTAAGTGGTAAAGGATGTGGAGTTGCTGTGACAACCAGGAGGTTGGCTTAGAAGCAGCCACCCTTGAAAGAGTGCGTAATAGCTCACTGGTCAAGTGATTCCGCGCCGACAATGTAGCGGGGCTCAAGCACACCGCCGAAGCCGTGGCATCCCAGCGATACCCAAGCCGGCCTTTCGGGGCTTGGTTCAGGGGCTGGGATGGGTAGGGGAGCGTCGTGTGGGCAGTGAAGCGGCGGCGTGAGCCAGCCGTGGAGACCACACGAGTGAGAATGCAGGCATGAGTAGCGAATGAGGGGTGAGAAACCCCTCCGCCGGATGACCAAGGGTTCCTGGGGCAGGCTAATCCGCCCAGGGTAAGTCGGGACCTAAGGCGAGGCCGAGAGGCGTAGTCGATGGACAACGGGTTGATATTCCCGTACCCGCTGACACGCGCCCATGCTGAACCCATTGATACTAACCGCACGGACTCTGCTTGGTTCCTTCGGGAGCCTTGCTGGAGCGAGTGCGGGACCTGAGGTGGTAGTAGGCAAGTGATGAGGTGACGCAGGAGGGTAGCTCAGCCCAGGCGATGGTTGTCCTGGGGTAAGCATGTAGCCCGGTGTGTAGGCAAATCCGCACACCATTAAGGGTGAGATGTGATGCCGAGCCGATTTAGGTGAAGTGAGTGATCCCATGCTGCCAAGAAAAGCCTCTAGCGATGTGTGTCGGCGGCCCGTACCCCAAACCGACTCAGGTGGTCAGGTAGAGAATACCAAGGCGATCGGGTGAACTGTGGTTAAGGAACTCGGCAAATTGCCCCCGTAACTTTGGGAGAAGGGGGGCCCCTGCTGGTGACCGGACTAGCTCCGTGGAGCTGGTGGGGGTCGCAGATACCAGGGGGAAGCGACTGTTTACTAAAAACACAGGTCCGTGCGAAGTCGTAAGACGCTGTATACGGACTGACGCCTGCCCGGTGCCGGAACGTTAAGGGGACCGGTTAATCACCTTTCGGGGTGGTGAAGCTGAGAACCTAAGCGCCGGTAAACGGCGGTGGTAACTATAACCATCCTAAGGTAGCGAAATTCCTTGTCGGGTAAGTTCCGACCTGCACGAATGGCGTAACGACTTCCCCACTGTCTCAACCACAGGCCCGGTGAAATTGCACTACGAGTAAAGATGCTCGTTACGCGCAGCAGGACGGAAAGACCCCGGGACCTTCACTATAGCTTGGCATTGGCGTTTGGAGCGTCTTGTGTAGGATAGGTGGGAGACTGTGAAGCCCGTACGCCAGTATGGGTGGAGTCATTGGTGAAATACCACTCTGGTCGTTTCGAGCGTCTAACCCGCACCCGTGAATCCGGGTGGGGGACAGTGCCTGGTGGGTAGTTTAACTGGGGCGGTTGCCTCCCAAAAAGTAACGGAGGCGCCCAAAGGTTCCCTCAGCCTGGTTGGCAATCAGGTGTCGAGTGCAAGGGCACAAGGGAGCTTGACTGTGAGACAGACATGTCGAGCAGGTGCGAAAGCAGGGCCTAGTGATCCGGCACCTACGTATGGAAGTGGTGTCGCTCAACGGCTAAAAGGTACCCCGGGGATAACAGGCTGATCTTGCCCAAGAGTCCATATCGACGGCAAGGTTTGGCACCTCGATGTCGGCTCGTCGCATCCTGGGGCTGGAGTAGGTCCCAAGGGTTGGGCTGTTCGCCCATTAAAGCGGCACGCGAGCTGGGTTTAGAACGTCGCGAGACAGTTCGGTCCCTATCCGCTGTGCGCGCAGGAGACTTGCGAGGGTCTGTCCCTAGTACGAGAGGACCGGGACGGACGAACCTCTGGTGTGCCAGTTGTACCGCCAGGTGCATGGCTGGTTGGCTACGTTCGGTCGGGATAACCGCTGAAAGCATCTAAGCGGGAAGCCTTCCTCCAGATGAGGTCTCCCAACCTTCGGGTTGTAAGGCCCCCAGCTAGACGACTGGGTTGATAGGCCAGAGATGGAAACACCGCAAGGTGCGGAGTCGACTGGTACTAATAGGCCGAGTGGCTTGAACACACCTCAACAAGCTAAGCGTAAGACTCGCGTTCACTATGCGGTTCCCGGGACACGGCCAGGGAACCACACCAACGGCCGAAACACCCGATACACGTTTCGGTGGTCATAGCGAAGGGGAAACACCCGGTCCCATCCCGAACCCGGAAGTTAAGCCCTTCAGCGCCGATGGTACTGCACCGGAGACGGTGTGGGAGAGTAGGACACCGCCGGACACAAACATCGAAAAAGGGTCGCCCTTCCGGGCGGCCCTTTTTCTATTCCCGAGGCACAATGGAGGCCGAGGGTCCCCACTTTTGAACGGTCTGGTGTGATGAGCGCGGAAAAAGATCATCGTAACGGCGACGAGGAAGGCCGGCCCCCCCGCCGGGACGGCAAGAGTCGTCCGAACGGCCCCTCCGGTGATCCCCGCGCTCCGCAGGGCGGCGGACGCGGCACATCCGGAGGCTTCCGAGGCCGCGACGGCCGTCCAGGGCGACCTGGTTCGGCGGGCCAGAGCGGCGGGCGCCCCGGCGGAAAGCCGGGAGCTCGCGGCCAGAGCGGCCGCGACGCCCAAGGCGGCCGGGACGACGGGCGTCCGCGCCGACCCAAGCCCTTCCGCGCGAACGACGGCACCTCCGCCGGAGGTGGCTGGAAGCGCGACGGTAACCGCTCCTACGGCAACCGAGACAACTCCTACGGCAAACGCGACGACGACCGGCGCCCTGCCCGTCCGGTGGGCCGGAACGACGATAGGGGCACGCGCCCCGGCCGCGACGCTTCCGGACGCGGCGAAGGCACCGAACGCAGCGGCGGACCGTCACGAGGCGGATTCCAGCGCCGAGACGACAACCGCGGCTCCGGCGAGGGCGGCAACCGACGCCCGTTCCAGCGCGACAACCGCGGCCAGAGCGGCGCCCGCCGTCCGTACGAAGGCGGTTCGGAGGGCGGTTCTCGCCGTCCGTTCAACCGTGAGGGCGGTTCTCAGGACAAGAGTGGGGCTCGTCGGCCGTACGACAGGGAGGGTGGATCCCAGGGGCAGAGTGGCCGGCGTCCTTACGAGGGGGGTTCGGAGGGCGGTTCCCGTCGTCCGTTCAACCGCGAGGGCGGATCTCAGGGCCAGTCCGGCGGTCGCCGTCCGTATGACCGCAAGGGAGGTTCGCAAGGGCAGAGCGGTGCACGTCGGCCGTACAGCGGCGGATCTTCAGGCGAAGGTGGGGCTCGCCGTTCGTACGAGGGCGGCTCGCAGGGACAGAGTGGGGCTCGTCGGCCGTATGAGCGAGACGGCCGCTCGCAGAGTGGTGGCCGTCGTCCGTCGGACCGGCCTCAGGGGGGTCGGCCTTCCGAGCGTGATGGCGGGTTTTCGGGCTCCTACGGTGGCTCGCAGGGGGGGCGTCGGCCGTACCAGAGCGATGGCGGATCGCAGGGCGGCGGTCGTCGGCCGTCCGAGCGTGACGGCGGTTCCTCCGGTTCGTACGACCGGTCGCGAGGGCAGAGTGGTGCTCCGGGTGAGGGGCGCCGGTCCAATGACCGGGACGATCGCTCGCAGAACCGTCCCTACAGTGGTTCCTCGGGGCAGCGGGACGACCGTTCCCAGAGTGGACGCCGTGTAGGTGGATCTTCCGGTGAGCGCGGAGGGCGCCGGCCGTACGAGCGTGATGATCGTTCGCCGAGCCGTAAGCCCTTCCAGCGGGACGATCGGTCTTCGGGGCAGGGGCGCTCGGGGCGTGACGGTCGTTCGCAAAAGCCGTTCGAGCGTGAGCGTCCGGTGCCGAGGGACGGTGGCCCGACCGAGGAGATCCGGCCGCGCCGGGACCCTGGGCCGCCGGTTCCGGAGGACGTGACCGGTGCCGAGCTGGACCGCGCCGCGAAGTCGGAGCTGAAGACACTCCCGAAGGACCTCGCCACCGACGTCGCCCGCCACCTCGTGATGGCCGGTCGGCTTCTCGATGAGGACGCGCAGCTCGCGTACGAGCACACGCTCGTCGCCCGCCGTAAGGCGGCACGCGTGGGCGTGGTCCGTGAGGCGTGTGGCCTCGCGGCGTACCACACGGGTCAGTGGGCGGTGGCACTCTCCGAGCTCAGGGCCGCGCGACGGCTCTCCGGCCAGGAGGCGTACCTCGCGATCATGGCCGACGCCGAGCGCGGCCTAGGCCGTCCGGAACGGGCCCTGGACCTCGCTCGTTCCGACGAGGCCCGCCGGCTGCCTCAGCCGGAGGCGGTCGAAATGCGCATCGTCGAGTCCGGTGCCCGCCGCGACCTGGGTGAACACGGCGCGGCAGTCCTCGCGCTCCAGATCCCGGAGCTGAAGGACGAGAGACTTCGCCCGTGGTCGGCCCGCCTGTTCTACGCGTACGCGGAGGCCCTCATCGAAGCGGACCGAGAGGACGAGGCCGGCGACTGGTTCGCCCGAGCCGCGGCCGCGGACCGCGACGGCGAGACCGACGCCGCCGAACGCTATGCGGAGTTGGAAGGCCTCGAAATCATCGACGATGAGGACGAGGACGAGATCGAGGATTGACCACCTGAGCGACCGGGGCCTCAGGGCCCCGGTCACCTTGGGCGACGAAGACTCGTCCGGCTGTGGGAGGACGCGACCGTCGTCAGACGCTATGGGCGTCGGGGTGAGGCGTCCTTCTCCAGCGCGTACATGATGCCGGCCACGTTGTTGCGGGCCGCGCTGATGACCTCGATTTTCTTCGCCACCTCCGGGTCGGCGTCGGGGGCCAGGGCCTTGTAGCGCTCGTCCGTGCGTTCGCGCACCATGGCGACGGCATGATCGAGGTCGAGGCGCTGGTCGTACGCCTCGGTGACGAGTTCGACCCAGAGCCGGAGTTCCTCCGCGGAACGGTCGAGGGTCTCGCCGACCACGTCCACCGGCCCGTAGTGGCTGAACAGCAGGCGTGACGGCCGCAGCGCCCGGAACCTCTCCAGGGACGCCAGCGCGCTGTCAAGATCGAAGTCCGGCGGCGGCGTCGCCGGCCGGAGATCGGCGGTCTCGGGGATGTACACGCCGGCCGCGTCCCCGACGTACAGATCACCGGTGGCCGAGTCGAGCAGACCCACGTGGTGCTTGGCGTGCCCGGGCGAGTGGTGACTCTCAAGCCACCGCCCGCCACCGAGGTCCACCCGCCCGACATCCTCGACCGCCCGGATCCGTACGGCGTCGGTCGGCTTGAGCTCCCCGAACAGCGTGTCGAGCGCAGCCCCCCAGACCGAACGCGCGCTGTGCATCAGCCGCCGAGGATCGGCGAGGTGCCGCGCGCCCTTCTCATGAGCGACGACCTGGGCGTTCGGGAACATCTTCGAGATGTCCCCCACCCCACCCGCATGGTCGAGATGAACGTGCGTGACGACCACCGTCGCCAGGTCCTCAGGCCCGATCCCGGCCGCGTCGAGGGAGTCGCGCACGACCTCGGCGGAGTTCCCGGCGCCGGTCTCCACCAGGCAGGGGCGTTCCGAGCGGATCAGATAGCCCGCTGTTATCCCCTCATACCCGGCCATGCGCGTGTCGATCTGGAAAACGTCGTTCCCCAGGTCAGTGAGTGTCTCCATATCCGCTCCGAGGTTGTCCACAGGGTTGGGAGGGGGGTTATGAGGGTGGTGTTGACGGATCCATCGTAGAGAGGGGTCGGGGGAGGTTATGAGTGAGAGGGGAGACAGGCGTGGAGCACGTCAACGAGATCGTTCTGGTCGGGAGGCTGTCGGGGGCCCCGGAGTGGAGGGAGATGACAGGCGACGAACAGGTCGCGGTCTGGCGTTTGATCGTCGAGCACCGCAACGCCCGCTCCCCGCAGGACGCGATCGACACCATCCGCTGCGTGACCTACGACCCGGCGATCCAGCAGGACGTACGGACGTGGGCACACGGCGACGTGATCGAGGTACGCGGCTCCCTGCGCCACCGCTTCTGGCGAAGCCCGACCGGCCCCAGAGGCCTCTACGAGGTCGAAGCCGTCGGCGTCCTCCTACGCCGCCAGGCGGTTCCACCGGAACCTCGCCCTGAGAAGACCGGCCCACCCGCTCCGACGTGATGTCTCGTGCGTTGATGAGCCCGTGCGGGGCTCGTGGCGGGGTTTCGCGTCGGTGCGTGACCAATGGTCGTCCGAGCCCTGTATGACCGGCAGTCGTCCGAGCGGTGCGTGACCAGAGGTGGTCTGAGTGGCACGTGACCGGTAGTGGTCTGAGCGGCGCGTGATCAGTGGTCGCCTGAGCGACATGTGACCGGTGGTGGTCTGAGCAGCGAGTGATCAGGCGTCGTCTTGGCGGCGTGTGACGTGTGGTTGTCCGAGCGCTGTGTGACCGGTGGTCGTCTCGGCGGCGTGAGATCCATGGGTCTCACGCCGCCTCTCAGACGACCACCGCGGGTGGCTGAGCTAGTCCGTGGCGAATGTTCTCATCACCAGGCCGGTTCGGGGTTTTGGGCCGAAGGAGGTGGATTTTCGGGGGACCTTCTCGCCCTGTGCCGCCACTGCCAGGACGTCCGGAACCTTGAGCGGGTTGAGGATCACGGCGGTTCCGCCGTTGCGGTTCGCCTTCTCCACGGCGCGGGCGGCGTCGTGGTGGACGATGCCGACCGTCGCCTCGTTCTCGTCGATGGACCACAGGTCGTGGATCAGCAGGCAGTGGAGGACGGCCGTGTCCAGGCTGCGCCAGCGGTCCGACGTGCCCTCCGGCATGGACTCGCGTAGCCGGGCCGGGTCGGGTTCGGTGAGGAGGAACAGTTCACCGTCGCCGCCGATCAGGAAGGCGGTGTCGTCGTGTGACGCCAGGAGTTCCAGGGCGACTTTCAGGTCCTCGCCTGCGGACTCCACGCGGAACGCCGGACGCGCCAGGCGTACGGCGTCGGCGACGGTCAGGTCCGGCAGGACCCGGTGGATCGAGCCCAGGCGCGGAGGATAGGCGGTCGAGTCCACGAGCAGTGCCAGGCCGTAGTCCCACGGGCCAGGCCGGCCCTCATGTTGGGCTCGCAAGGCCTGGTACGTCGCGTAGCGGTGGTGGCCGTCGGCGATCAATGCCTGGCGGTCGCGCAGGTCGTTCGCCACCGCGGCGTGCGTCGACGGGTCGTCGATGGCCCACAGGCGGTGCCGTACGTCGTCGCCGGTGCTCGTCTCCAGCAGCGGTGGTCTCGACGAGGCGATCTCGTCCACCACACGGCCCGCGGCCGAGGAGGCGCCGCCCTCGTACAGGAGGAAGATCGGTTCTAGGTTCGCCTCGGTGGCGCTCATCAGGGCCAGCCGGTCCTTCACCGGGCCGGGGAAGACGTGCTCGTGCGGAAGGATCACCTGGGACCCCTCATCGTGCACGCCGAGGGCGCCGATCAGGCCGCGCTGCAGGACGCCGTCTCCGGCCTCCTCGTAGACGTACAGCGCCGGACTCGGGTCGACCGTCAGCACACCCGACGACAGCCAGGCGCGGAGCGTCTCCGCGGCGTCGGAGTAGTCCTCCTGCGGCAGGATCAACCGTACGACGTTGTGTGGCTCGTCCGCCATGAAGCGTTCCAGGGCGTCCTCGTCGATCAGGTCGTACGGCGGGGACGTCACCGACGCCAGCGAACGCACCCGGGACGGGGCGTACCGTACGGCGCGGAACGGCATGAGCGTGAGGCCGGGATCAGTGGTCACATCGGGCATGTTAGATACCGGAGCTTTGATGGGGCACAAGTGGAGTCGACGAACGGAGGCCACGAATGGTTCAAGGTTCGGACCATGGCCAGGATTCCCCGGGTACTCCTGCAGGTGAGGTCTATGACTGGTATCGCCGCGGTGTCGAACTGCTGGACGGCGGCAGCCACGCCGCGGCGATTCACGTCCTCGAGCACGCCGCGGCGGCGGAGCCGGAGTCGAGGAGCATACGAGAGGCCTTGGCTCGCGCCCAGTATGGTGCGAAACGGTACGCGGAGGCCGCGGCGAACTTCCGTATCATCGTGGAGGCCGACCCGGCCGAGGACTACGCGTTGTTCGGGCTGGGGCTGGCGCTGACGCGTACCGGCGAGGTCGCCGAGGCGGTCGAGCACTTGGCGCTGGCCTGCGCCATGCGTCCGGAGAACAAGCATTACGCGACCGCCCTGCGGCACGCGCGAGCCCGGAAGGGATGATCATGCGAGGGATCGACCGTCCGCCGGCGGAGGCGTACGACGTGGGGGTCCTCGACCTCGACGGCGTCATCTACGTTGGCCGTGATCCGGTGCCCCGTGCCGCCGAGGCCCTGGCCAAGGCGCGCGCGAGCGGCATGCGGCTCGCGTTCGCCACGAACAACGCCTCACGTACGCCGAACGCGACGGCGGCCCTGCTGACCGAGGTCGGCGTGCCCGCCGAGGCCGGTGACGTGGTCACCTCCGCCCAGGCGGCGGCGCGGCTGCTCGCCGAGCGGCTGCCCGCGGGCTCGAAGGTCCTCGTCGTCGGTGCCATGGGATTGCGGCACGCCCTGTACGCCGCCGGGCTGCGACCGGTCTCGACGGCGGCCGAGAAGCCCGCCGCCGTGGTCCAGGGGCACCACCCCGGCCTGTCGTACGACCTGATCGCCGAAGGGAGCCAGGCGGTCAGCAGGGGAGCGGTGTTCGTCGCCTCCAACGCCGACACGACCATCCCCGGGCGCGGCGGCATGCTGCGGCCGGGCAACGGCTCGCTGATCCAGGTCATCCGCACCGCGACGGGCGTCGACCCGATCGTCACCGGCAAACCCGAGCTCCCGCTGCATCGCGAGATGATCCTGCGCACGGGCGCGGAGCGGCCGCTGATCGTCGGTGACCGGCTCGACACCGACATCGAGGGCGCCTGCAACGGGAACGCCGACAGCCTGTTCGTCCTCACCGGCGTCGACGATCCCCGTACGCTCCTGGCCGCCGCCCCGAACCGGCGGCCGACTTACGTCTCCGCCGACCTGACCGGCCTGCTCGTGCCGCATCCGGAGGTACGGCGCGAGGGCGCGGCGCGTACGTGCGGAGGGTGGAGCGTCTCGGGCGACCTGACGCTCTCGGGGAGCGGAGATCCTCTCGACGGCCTGCGGGCGCTCTGCGAGGCCGTCTGGGAGTCGGGGGACGTCGAGGCCGGTGAGCGGGCGCTGACCGTACTGGGGTTCTGAGCCTCAGAGGATCTTGCGGAGGCGCAGCAGGTCGCCGAGGCTCGCTTCGATCTTGAGCCGCCCGGTCGCCCAGGCCTTGGTCACGGCCAGTTCGTCGTCGGCCAGCGCCACCAGGTCGTCGCTGTTCACCGTCAGCCGTACCTGCGCGCCGTTGGCCTCCTCGGCGATCCGGAACTCATCCAGGCCGCCCGCGTGGATCCGGGTCGTGAAGACGATTTCGAGATCGGGCACCCGGCAGCTGATGGTGCGTTCCAAGACGTGCTTGGCAAGCGCTCCGGGGTCCACATGGGTGAGCCGGTTGGCGATGCGCTCAAGCGCCGCGTGTGATTCCTCCACGGTGGCCATCGTCAGGTCCGTTCCCCCAGTGGTCGTGCTCGACACCGTTGTCACCAACGGACGGTAGCGTTCTTTATGAGCCGGGGGCGACCGGCGATGAAAGATCGGGAAAGGGTTACATGTGGGCGGCACCGAGGGTGAGACCACGGGGGACGAGCGGGTCGACGCCGCGCTGGCCGGCCTCGCCGGTCTGGGCGAGGCACCGCTGAACGCTCATCCGGAGATCTTCCAGGACGTGCACCGCAGGCTGCAGGACACGCTCACGGGCATCGACGATGAACCTGCGTGAGATCGCGGTGCCGGCGAGCGCGTTCCGGGAGGCGGCGCCGGTGCTCGACGCGCGCGTGGGGCGTTCATGACCGCTCGCAGGCGGCTCGACAGCGAGCTCGTACGGCGGGGGCTGGCGCGGTCGCGAGAGCAGGCGGTCGAGATGGTCTCCGCCGGCCGGGTCAAGATCTCCGGGCAGGTCGCCTCGAAGGCCGCCACCCAGGTCGAGACGTCCGCGCCCATCGTGGTGATCGCCGAGGACACCGGGCCCGAATACGTCTCGCGAGGCGGGCACAAACTGGCCGGGGCGCTGACGGCGTTCGCGGGGCTCGACGTGACCGGCCGCCGCTGTCTCGACGCGGGGGCGTCGACCGGCGGGTTCACCGACGTGCTGCTGCGTGCCGGGGCGGGTCACGTGGTCGCGGTCGACGTCGGGTACGGGCAGATCGCCTGGTCCCTGCGCACCGACGAGCGCGTCACCGTCGTGGAGCGCGTCAACATCCGCGAACTCACGCGAGAACAGGTGGGCGAGCCGCCGAGCCTCGTCGTCGCGGACCTGTCGTTCATCTCGCTGCGGCTGGTCCTCGCACCGATCCAGCGCTGCGTCGCGCCGGACGCCGACTACGCGATGATGGTAAAGCCGCAGTTCGAGGTAGGTAAGGACCGGGTCGGCGCGGGCGGCGTCGTACGCGACCCGGCGCTGCGGGCCGACGCCGTACGCGAGGTAGCCCACCACGCCGCCGGTCTGGGGCTCGGCGTTCGCGGCGTGACGGCCAGTCCGCTGCCCGGCCCGTCGGGCAACGTGGAGTACTTCCTGTGGCTACAGGCAGGATCACCGCCGCTCGCCGAAGCCGACCTGGAGAAGGCCGTGGCGGAGGGGCCCGCGTGACAGGCGCGAAACCGGGCGGGGCATGCTGTGGCGCGCGGGCGGCCTTCTGCCCGAATGCGGGCGTGCGGGTCTTGGGGGTTGACGGTGGAGGTTCGCGGGGGCGTGTGCGTCTTGTGTCCGAGCGTGGAGCGCGAGGGGGCGTGCATCTCGCGTCCGCAGGCCGTGCCGGCTCGTGCATCTCGTGTGCGAACGTGCGGTTTCGCGGGGACGCGTGCGCGTCCGGGGCGGACGGCGGGTGTGGGGGCGGTCGGGTGCGCGGGCGGTGTTCCTCGTCGGGCGTGGACAGGCCGGCGGAGGTGGCCGGGACAGGCTTCGGCTCGAAGGCTGGGCGTGGAGGGGTGTGGATGACGGGGCCGGGATTCGCCGGAATGTCAGGGAACGTCCTGGTTCGGTCGGGTCGGTGTTTCGCTCGGGAGCTGGATGTGAAGGGGTCCGTATGACGGACAAGAGATCGGTGCTCGTCGTGACGCACACAGGGCGTCCCGGTGCGGTGCGGAGTTCGCAGCTGGTGATCAGCCGGCTCAGTGAGGCCGGGATCTCGGTCGGTGTGCTCGACAGCGAGGCCGACGAACTGGAATGCGCGGACGTCGACGTGATGCCCGCCTCCGGGGCGGCGGCCGGCTGCGCCGAGATGGTGATCGTACTCGGCGGCGACGGCACGTTGCTGCGCGCCGCCGACCTCGCGCGTACCTCTGGGACGCCGCTGCTTGGCGTCAACCTCGGGCACGTGGGGTTCCTCGCCGAGGCCGAGCGCGCGGACCTGGCCGCCACCGTCGACAAGGTCGCCGCCCGCGACTACCAAGTCGAGGAGCGCATGACCATCGACGTGGTCGTCCGCCAGAACGGCAGCGTCACCCACACCGGGTGGGCCCTGAACGACGCCAGCGTCGAAAAGGCCTCCAGGGAACGCATGCTGGAGGTCGTCGCGGAGATCGACGGCCGGCCGCTGTCCCGCTGGGGCTGCGACGGCGTCGTGTGCGCCACCCCGACCGGTTCGACGGCGTACGCGTTCTCGGCCGGCGGCCCGGTGGTCTGGCCGGAGGTCGAGGCGCTGCTCGTCGTGCCGATCAGCGCGCACGCCCTGTTCGCCCGGCCGATGGTCGTCTCGCCGCACTCGGTCGTCGCCGTCGAACTGCTGCCGGACACGTCCGGCGGAGTGCTCTGGTGCGACGGCCGCCGCCCGATCGAACTCCCACCGGGCGCCCGCGTCGAGGTCCGCAGGGGAGCGACCCCGATACGCCTCGCCCGCCTGCACCAGACCCCGTTCACCGACCGCCTGGTGACCAAGTTCGGCCTGCCGGTGGCAGGGTGGCGAGGCCGCGTACGCGACTGACGCCACGCGGGTAGGGGATGCCGCCGTGCCCAGCCGCGCGGGTCCGTCTGATGATCGTGCGCGAGGGTACGGGGCCGCGGGGCTGCGGTGTGGCGGGGCACGATGTCGCGGGCCACGGCATGGCGGAGACACGGTGTCGCGAGGTCGATGGTGGTGGTTCGCTGTGCGGTGCCGGCACGGTGTCGCGAGGGCGCGGCATTGGGCGCGGTGTGATGAGGGCACGATGTGGCAGGGCCGCGGCGGCGGGTCGCGGTGCGGCGGGAACACAGTGTCGTGCGAGCGCGGTGGCGGGCCGCAGCGCGGTGGCGGCACGGTGTCACGGGGCCGCAGTGGTGGGGCGTAGTGCGGTGGGCGCACGGTGTCGCAAGGTTGTGGTGGCGGGCGCGGTGTGGTGATGGCACGGTGTCGCGGAGCTGCGGGTGACGGGGCGCGGTTCCGGCTTCGCGGAGCTGCTGACCGCGTCGATGGGCCACCCCAAGGCGGGGGGACGGCCGCAGGCCCACCGCCTCTCCCGCCGGGCGCTGCCGCGGGACGCCTTCGCTGATCTTGTTCGGGTGGTCGGTCGCGGAAAAGGGTGCGCGGCGGACGCCGCGCTTTCGCGGGGGTTGATGCCGCGTCTGGTGACATTTCGCGGTTTGTGATGATCAAGGTTGGCCTGCTGGGGCCTGGTCACGTGCGTGACTGACGCTCTCGCTGGCCGCTTTCGCGGTTCGCGTGATGATCGTCCCGGTGGCCGGTGGCCGGTGGCCGGTGGCCGGTGGCCGGTGGTGTGCGCGGCTGACGCCGCAGGAGCGGGGATGGAGGCCGGGGCCGACCGCGTTCGCTGTCGGTCTGGTGGCCAGGGGCGGGCTGTAGTGGAGTCATGAGATGGCGGGGTGGTGAAGTCTCGTATGGGGCAGGCACCGCGGCGTCGGCTGGTGGGCGGCTCGTCACGTTCGCCGGTGTTGTGGGGATCGAACCCAGGGGCGTGGCAGTGGAGGTTGTCCGGGGTTCGGCACGCGGGTCGCGTCGAGGACGCCGGTGAGAGGGCGGTGGTGGGCGAACGGTCAGGTCGGACGGGGCATGGCGGGGACGGTGTGAGAGGGGATCGCTTGTTCGGTGGGCTTCTCCGACATCGGGGCGATCGGCCGGGAGGTGGGGCCCGTGGGGGCGTACGTGACCGATCCCACGCTCTGATCTCGGTACTCAGGCGAACAAATGTTCGCCTGAGTGGGTTTTACCGCAGCGATACGTCGTCGTGACGAGGTAGCCTCGGTGGCCGCCGGGTTGCAGTGTGAAGGGAGGGGTTCGTCAGGTGCGGCCAATGGTCGAGGAAGTGCGAATCCAGAACCTCGGAGTGATCGAGGAAGCCGTTCTCGAGCTGTCCCCGGGCTTCAACGTGGTGACCGGTGAGACCGGTGCCGGTAAGACGATGGTGGTCACGAGTCTGGGCCTGCTGTTCGGCGGCCGGGCCGACCCCCAGCGCGTACGGCCGGGTGCGGAGCGGGCCGTCGTCGAGGGGCGGATCATCGTCGCCGAGGGCGGCAAGGTCGCGGCGCGGGTCGAGGAGGCCGGCGGCGAGCTCGACGACGGTGCGTTGATCGTGACTCGGGGGGTCTCCTCCGAAGGGCGTTCGCGTGCGCACCTGGGCGGGCGGCAGGTGCCGGTCGCCATGCTCATCAACGTCGCCGACGACCTGGTGGCCGTGCACGGGCAGTCCGACCAGCAGCGGCTGCTGCAGGCGGGGCGGCAGCGTGCGGCACTCGACCGGTTCGCCGGGGACGAGATCGCCAAGCCGCTGCGCGGCTACATGGCCGCCTACCGTAGCCACCGTGACGTGTCCGCGCGCCTGGAGGAGCTGACGACCCAGGCGCGAGAGCGCGCGCAGGAGGCCGACCGGCTGCGTTTCGGGCTGGAGGAGATCGAGAAGATCGATCCCAAGCCCGGTGAGGACCAGCTGCTGATGGCCGAGGAGGAGCGTCTCGCGCACGCCGACGCGCTCCGTACGGCCTCGACGACGGCGCACGAGGCGTTGCAGGGCGACCCGACCTCCGTCACCGAGGCCGCCGACGTGATCGGGCTGCTGAGCGCGGCCCGTGGCGCCCTCGACGCGGTGCGCTCGCACGACGAGGCGCTCGCCGCGCAGGCCGACCGGCTGTCCGAGGCCGTCTATCTCGTCTCCGACGTGGCCGCCGAGCTGGCCGGCTACTCCGAGTCCATCGAGGCCGACCCGGCGCTGCTCGCCTCCGTGCAGGAGCGGCGCGCCGACCTGGCGGGCCTGACCCGAAAGTACGGCCAGGACGTCGCGGCCGTGCTCGCGTGGGCCGAGCAGGCCTCCGCGCGCCTGACCGAGCTCGACTCCGACGACGACCGGATCGAGGAGCTGCGCGCCGAGCACGAAGACCTGACGCGCCGGCTGACCGAGCTGTCCACCGAACTGAGCGCGATCCGTGAGGCCGCCGCCGAGCGGCTGTCCGCGGCGGTGACGGCGGAGCTGGCCGCGCTGGCGATGCCGCACGCGCGGGTCTCCGTCGAGGTGACCCGGCTGGAGGAGTTCGGGCCGCACGGCGCCGACGAGGTCGAGCTGAAGCTCGCGTCCCATCCGGGCGCGCCGCCGCTGCCGCTCAACAAGGGCGCTTCGGGCGGTGAGCTTTCCCGTGTCATGCTGGCGATCGAGGTGGTCTTCGCGGGCTCAGACCCGGTGCCGACCTTCGTGTTCGACGAGGTCGACGCGGGTGTGGGCGGCAAGGCCGCGGTGGAGGTCGGCCGGCGCCTGGCGCGGCTGGCCAGGACCGCCCAGGTGATCGTCGTGACCCACTTGCCGCAGGTGGCCGCCTTCGCCGACCAGCACCTGGTCGTGGAGAAGTCCAACGACGGCCGGGTCGTGCGCAGCGGCGTGACGACGCTCGACGCCCCCGGGCGCGTACGCGAGCTGTCGCGGATGCTCGCCGGCCTGGAGGATTCCGAACTCGGACGCGCCCATGCCGAAGAGCTTCTGGCCATCGCGGCGGCCGAGCGATAAGCGGGTAAGTGATCAAAGGAATCGGCCCTGACGATCGTGGTTACCGGTGTCACCCTCGCGGCTCTGGCAGGATGGCATCACGATGAACGACGTCTCCCCGAGGATAAGAAACGTCAGCCGCGTGCGGGTGCCACGCTTGCGTGGGCTGCGCAGGGACAGGGCCGACGCGGCCGCCGGAGTCAGCGGCATCGCCCGTCTCGACGGCAAGACCAAGAAGCTGACCAAGCGCCTCGCGCCCGGTGACATCGCGATCATCGACCACGTCGACCTCGACCGTGTGAGCGCCGAGGCGCTGGCCTCCTGCGGCGTCGGCGCCGTGATCAATGTCGCGCGCAGCATCTCGGGCCGCTACCCGAACCTCGGCCCGCAGATCCTCGTCGAGGCGGGCATCCCGCTGATCGACGACGTGGGTCCCGAGGTCTTCACCAAGCTCCACGAGGGCGACATCGTCCGGGTCGACGAGGAGTGCCTCTACCGGGACGCCGAGGTCGCGGCCAAGGGCATCCGGCAGACCGCCGAGACGGTGGAGGCCGCGATGACCGAGGCGCGGGCCGAGCTGCCCGCCCAGCTCGAGGCGTTCGCGGCCAACACGATGGAGTTCCTCAAGCGCGAGCGCGACCTGCTGCTCGACGGCGTGGGCGTCCCGGAGGTCGCGACCGACCTCGACGGCAGGCACGCCCTGATCGTCGTGCGCGGCTACCACTACCGCGAGGACATCGCGACGCTCCGGCCGTACATGCGGGAGTACCGCCCGGTCCTGATCGGCGTCGACGGTGGCGCGGACGCGCTGATGGAGGCCGGATACCGGCCGGACATGATCGTCGGCGACATGGACTCCGTGTCCGACGGGGCGCTCACCTGCGGGGCCGAGCTGATCGTGCACGCCTACCGCGACGGGCGCGCGCCCGGCCTCAAGCGGGTGCACGACCTGGGGCAGGACGCCGTTGTGTTCCCCGCCGCGGGCACCAGCGAGGACATCGCGATGCTGCTCGCGGACGACATGGGCGCGAGCCTGATCGTCGCGGTGGGCACGCACGCGACGCTCGTGGAGTTCCTCGACAAGGGGCGCGCGGGCATGTCCAGCACGTTCCTCACACGGTTGCGGGTCGGCAGCAAGCTCGTCGACGCCAAGGGGGTGAGCCGGCTCTACCGGAGCCGGATCAAGGGCTCGTCCCTGCTCCTGCTGGTCGCGGCGACGCTCATCGCCATGATCGTCGCGATCGTCTCCTCACCGGCCGGCGACGCGTTCGCGCCCGTCATCGCCGACCGGTGGCACCAATTCGTCTACTGGCTGACCGGACTCTTCACGTGATCGATTTCCGATACCACCTCGTTTCCATCATCGCGGTCTTCCTCGCCCTGGCACTCGGCCTCGTGGTCGGCGCCTCGGCGTTGCGGGGCCCGCTCGTCGACCAGCTGAAGGACCGGTCGAGTCAGCTCGCGAACGACAACCAGAGCCTCCGGGTCCAAAAGCGTGCGGTGGACCAGCTCAACGGCTACGACAACCAGGTCGTGGCCAACGTCGCGCCGCAGGTCCTGGCCGGCCGGCTCAAGAACGAGAGCGTCGTCTTCGTCGAGGCGCCCGGCGCGGACGACCAGATGCGCGCCAAGACCGCCGACATGGTCGGCAAGGCCGGTGCGAAGATCAGCGGCTACGTCACGCTCCAGGACAAATACCTCGACGGGAGCCAGCTGACCACGCTCAGCGAGCTCACCGACCAGCTGAAGCCCGCCGGGCTCGAGTTCCCCGAGGACGCGACGCCGTACGACCGCGTGGCGCTGGAGCTGGCCTCGGTGCTCGTCACGAAGCAGGCGACACGTACGGGCCAGGAGGACCCCGCCGCCGGGCAGGTCCTCGCCGGTTTCAAGGGCGCGGGCTTCTTGAACTACAGCGGGCAGCCGGCCACCCGCGCGACGCTCGCCATCGTGATCGCGCCCGCCGTGTCGAGCAAGGGCAAGGACGCCGACGCGCAGAACAAGGCGCTGGTCCCGCTCCCGATCGCCCTGTCCGGCGTCGGCAACGGCACGGTCGCGGCCGGCAACGCCGACTCCGCGTCCGACGGTGGCCTGCTCAAGGCGCTGCGCGACGACGACAAGGCCAAGGGCCACGTCGCGACGGTCGACACCGCCGACAGCCCGGCGGGCCAGATGACCACGGTCTTCGCGCTCAACAACGCCACGCAGGGCAAGGTGGGCGACTACGGTGTCGGATCCGGGGCGGACGGCGCGTTGCCGACCCCGGTTCCCACACTGGCGAAGAAGAAGTGAGGCGGGGTATGCGGAAGGCAACGACCGGTGCGGTGCTCGGCGCGGTGGCGGCACAGGTCGCGTACGCCGTGCTGACCCGCCGTCCACCGCGTGACGAGAAGCTGTGGCTGCGGACCAACCACCGCGGCGAGCCCGTCACGCTGCTGGAGGGGCCGGCGTTCGTCGCAGGGGCGGTGACGGCGGTGGCCGTCGCACCCGGTGTGCCTGCGCGCATGCGCCTCGCCGCGGTCTTCGCCGGTACGGCGGCCGGCGCGCTGGGCGGCTACGACGACCTGGCCGGCTCCGGGGCTTCGCGCGGGTTCAAGGGCCATCTGACGGCCCTGGCACGCGGTGAGGTGACCACCGGCGCGGTGAAGATCCTCGGTATCGGCGCCGCCGGGCTGGTGGCGGCCGCGCTGGCTGGCGGCAACCCGCGCCGGCCACGTGACGCGCGCGGCTTTCTGACCGACACCCTGATCAACGGCGCGCTCATCGCGGGCAGCGCCAACCTGCTCAACCTGTTCGACCTGCGCCCCGGCCGCGCCATCAAGGTGGGCGCCCTGGCGGCCCTGCCCGGCACGCTGTGCGGCTCCGCGGTGACGGCCGCGCCGTTCGGTGCGGCCGTCGCGCTGCTCCCGCAGGACCTCGGCGAGCGCGCCATGCTCGGCGACGCCGGCGCGAACGCGCTCGGCGCGCTGCTCGGCGTGTCCGCCGCGAGACTCAACCGTCCCGTACGCATCGGCCTGCTCGCCGGGGTGACCACGCTCAACGCCGCGAGCGAGTTCGTCAGCTTCACCAAGGTGATCCAGGCGACCCCGGCGTTGCGGTGGATCGACCAGTTCGGCCGCCGTCCCGTCCTGCCGGAGGCTCGCCCGACGGGCGTCGGGTGACGGCAACCGAGGTGTCCGACGAGCCCGTGACGGCACGGCCCGGACGTGGGCTCGCGGGCGCCGCGCTGCTCATCGGCGTCATCACCATCCTGGCCCGCGTCGCGGGCTTCGGGCGCATCGTCGTGTTCTCCCAGACGGTGCGCACGTCGTGCCTGAGCCAGGCGTACTACACCGCCAACCAGGTCCCGAACATCGTCTTCGAGATCGTCGCGGGCGGCGCGCTGGCCAGCATGGTCGTCCCGGTCCTGGCCGGGCCGATCGAGCGCGGCGACCGTGAGCACGTACGCCGCACCACGTCGGCGCTGCTGACCTGGATGGCCGTCGGCCTGATCCCGCTGACGGCGCTCGGGATGCTGCTCGCACGCCCGATCATGAACGCCCTCGTCCAGCCGCACCTCGCCGGGTGCTCGCGGGCCGGCGTCGTCGGCGTCGGCACCGACCTGCTCGTCGTCTTCGCGCCCCAGATCGTGCTCTACGGCTTCGCCGTCGTGCTGTACGGCGTCCTGCAGGCGCACCGGCGCTTCACCGCGCCCGCGCTCGCACCGCTCGTGTCGAGCCTCCTGGTGATCGGCGTCTACCTGGCGTACGTCCCGCTCGGCGCGGGCCACCAGGACGACCTGGCCGGGCTGCCGCGGTCGGCCGAGCTGATGCTGTCCCTCGGCACCACCGCCGGCGTCGTCGTCCTGGTCGTGACCGCCGGGGTGGCCGCCGTACGCCTGCGCCTGCGGATCCGTCCCACGCTCCGCTTCCCGTCCGACACCGCCGCCCGCGTACGGAGGCTGGCCCTCGCCGGGCTGGCCACGGTCGGGGCGCAGCAGCTGTCGGCCGTCGCCGTCGTCTCGCTCAGCGGGCGCGGCACCCGCGGCGCGCTGGCCGACTACCAGTACGCCTGGGCGATCTTCCTGCTGCCGTGGGCGGTCCTCGCGGTGCCGATCGCCACCAGCGCGTTCCCGACCCTGTCGGCGAGGATGAGCGGCGGCGAGACCGCGGAGTTCGACCGCATCACCGCCTCGACCACTCGCGCGGTGGTCCTCGTGTCGTGCGCCGGCGCCGCCGCGCTGGCCGCCATCGCGGTCCCGGCCGCGCGGTTCCTCGACCACGACGCCGTGCCCGTCGTGCTGTCACGCGCGGTCCTCGCCTTCGCCCCCGGCCTGATCGGGTACGGCCTCGTCGCGCACCTCGGCCGCGTCCTGTTCGCCTGCCACCGGGGCCGCGCCTCGGCAGGAGCGACGGTCGCGGGCTGGCTCGTGGTCGTCGTCGCGGACTTCGCCCTGGTACTGTCCCTGCCGCGCGGCTGGGTGGTGGCCGGGCTCGCGCTCGGCAACAGTGTCGGCATGACCGTCGCCGGCGTGCTGCTGCTCGCCGCCCTCGTGCGCGTGCGCGGCAGGAGCGCCGTGACCGGGCTCGCCCGCGCGGCGCTGGGCGGCATCGCGGGCGCGCTCGCCGGCGGCGCCGCCGGATACGGCGTCACCGGGCTCGTCGGTGCGACCGGACCGGTCGCGAGCATCGGCGTCGCCGCGCTGGCGGCCCTCGTCGCCGGCGCGGTTTTCCTCATGATCACTTATGTGCTGGACGGCCCGGACCTACGGGCCGTGATGGGGCGGAGGCTCTGATGAGCGGGTTGAAGGTCGCGATCGTGCTCGCGACGAGCGCCGGGGGAGTGGGCAGTCACGTCCACTCGGTGGTGGCAGGGCTCCGCGAGCGCGGCGCGAACGTCGTCGTCCTCGGCCCGGCATCGGTCGGCGAGCTCTTCGACTTCGGCGCGGCCGGAGCGCGCTTCTCCGAGGTCGAGATCTCCGACCGCCCCCACCCGTACCGCGACACGCGTGCGATGGCGCGGCTGCGGAAGCTGACCCGCGACGCCGACGTCGTCCACGCCCACGGCCTGCGCGCCGGCGGCCTGGCCGCGCTGGCCCGCGTACGGCCGCCGCTCGTCGTCACGCTGCACAACGCGTCGATCGCGGGCGGCATGATCGGCGCCGCGTACGGCACGCTGGAGCGGATCGTGGCGCGCGGCGCCACCGAGATCCTGGCCGTCTCGCCGGACCTGGAAGACCGCATGCGCGAGCTGGGCGCGCGCTCGGTCGGCCGCGCCCTGGTGCCAGCGCCTCCGCACCGCCGCTCCGACGACCCGGCGGCGCAGGCCGAGCTGCGCGCGGAGCTCGGCGCCGACGGCCGCCCCCTGATCGTCGTCGTGGCGCGCCTCGCCGACCAGAAGGGGCTGCCGATGCTGCTCGACGCCGCGGGCGGATGGGCGCGCCGGACCCCGCGGCCGCTGGTGGTGATCGCAGGAGACGGACCGCTCGAAGACGCGCTGCAGATGCGGGTCGGCGCCGAGGACCTCCCCGTACGGCTGCTCGGCCGCCGCTCCGACGTCCCGGAGCTGCTCGCCCTCGCCGACGTCGCGGTCGTCCCCAGCGTCTGGGAGGGACAGCCGCTGATCGTCCAGGAGGTGCTGCGCGCCGGGAGGCCGCTCGTCGCCACCGAGGTCGGCGGCATACCGGACATGGTGGGCGACGCGGCGCTGCTGGTGCCGCCCGGCGACGGGGCGCTCATCGAGCAGGCGGTCGGCCGGGTGCTCGACGATCACGAGTTGGCCGGGCGCCTCGCGGAGGACGCCGCCGCCCAGGCGGACCGGCTGCCGACACAGGCCGCGGCGATCGACCAGCTGACGGGCATCTACGCCCATGCCACGCGTACCGACCGCTGACACCCCGCGTGTGCCGATCGTCAAAGCCTTGTGTATTGTCCAGGGTGCAGGAGGGGAGTATCCCTTCGCGACAGTGTCGTCAACACGGCTTCAGGAGTCCCATGCGGCCCGGTACTGTCGGTCCGCGCCAATGAGGCCGGACGGGAGAGACCTCCGGGGCTTTCGTCTGCCACCGGAGGATGCTGCTTTGTGAACGTCACAGTCTGGGCCTGGGCGCTCACCCTCGTGGGACTCCTCGCGGTCATCATGGTCGACCTCTGGATCGTCGACCGGGGCGAGCCGCACGAGTTCACAATGAAGCAGGCCGGGACGTGGGTCGCGTTCTACGTCACGCTCGCGGCGCTGTTCGGCGTGATGCTTCTCCTCGTCTCGGGCGGTCAGTACTCCGCGCAGTTCTTCGCCGGCTACCTCACCGAGTACAGCCTCAGCGTCGACAACCTCTTCATCTTCTACGTGCTGATGGCGCGGTTCGCTGTGCCGCGCAGAAACCAGCACAAGGTGCTGCTCGTCGGGATCATGATCGCGCTGCTCATGCGCGGCATCTTCATCGGCATCGGCGCCGCCGCCCTGGCGCGCTTCGAGTGGCTCTTCTACCTCTTCGGGGCGTTCCTGATCTGGACGGCGTGGGGGCTGCTGCGCGGCGCCGACGACGACCACGAGGCGGACTTCAAAGAGAACATCATCCTGCGCTGGGCGCAGCGGGTGATGCCCACGACGGACAAGTACGCCGGTTCGAGCCTGACCACCCGCGTCGACGGCAGGCGCGTGGTCACCCCGCTCCTCATCGTCATGATCGCGATCGGCACCACCGACCTGCTGTTCGCCCTCGACTCCATCCCGGCGATCTTCGGGCTCACCAAGGAGTCCTACCTCGTCTTCACGGCCAACGCCTTCGCCCTGATGGGCCTGCGGCAGCTGTACTTCCTGCTGGGCGGCCTGCTCGAACGCCTCGTCTACCTCGACAAGGGGCTGGCGTTCATCCTCGCCTTCATCGGCGTCAAGCTCGTGATGGACGCGACGCACACCACCGGGTTCGACCAGGTGCCGAAGGTGCCGATCTGGCTCTCGCTGACCATCATCGGCGCCGCGATGCTCGTGACGACGATGGCGAGCCTCCTCAAGGCGCGCCACGACGCCGCGGCCGAGCGCGAGGGCGGCGAGCCCGCTACCGACGTCGTGGACGCAGAGCGAACGCCACGTTGATCGCGGTGATCGCCAGCCAGACGATGACCAGCCCGGCGAGGCCGGTGTTGATGGCCGCGATGGCGGACACCGGGATCGAGACACCGAGGGACACACATGCGACGGTCACCGCGACGGCGCGTTCGCCGCGTTCGCTTTCGGACGGAGTGAGCCGCCGGATGTTCGAGGAGCTGATGGACGCCTCGACCCGTTCGGCGATCGCCTCCGCGAACGCCGCGTCGTAGTCGGGACCGAGCTCGCGCCGGGCGGCGAGGGACGCGGCGAGCTCGTCACGCGGTAGCTGGGATGCGGACATGTTCCATTTCTACGCCTTTACTCGCGTTCTCGCCTCAGTCTCCAGGGTGATCTGAGGCCTAACCCGCGCGAAGGAGGGGCGGGTTGTACGGTGATCGGCAGGGTCGCCGGATTTCGGGGGAGGACGAGACATGCGCATGGCCTCGTTGGCGCCTGACCTGGCGAAGGCCGGCTCGGTGGCGCTTGCGGTGGCCGCCGCCGCGATCATCGGGTTCACCGCCATGGCCGACGGCCACGGCAGGACGAAGGCGGCGCCGACCCCCACGACCCCGACGACCCCGGTACCCGCCACGACACTGCCGGGCAGCGTCGACCAGCCCCCCGAACCGAAGGTCCCGGCCGCCAAGGCGCGGTTCTGGATGCGGAGGCTGGTCGGAAAATGGGCGCAGACCACCCGCGACGACTACTTCCAGTTCCACTCCGACGGCACCGGAGAGTGGATCGCGTACGGCCAGCGCCTGTGGACCGGCACGGCGACACCGCGCGACGCGAGGACCTTCGACCTGTCGGACGCCCACGGCGAGGGCGCGTCGTACTGGCGCGTCAGGCTGCTCCGCGGCGGCCGGCGGCTCTACTTCGCCGGCACCCAGCAGATCTACCCCAGAGCCCGCAGAACCTAGGGCTTGTCCGAGCGGGTCACGGCGAGGGCCTCCAGAGCGTCGAGGGCGACCACGAGCGCGGCGCGGTGTTCCGCCGACAGGGTGCCGATCTGGCCGACCAGGAACGCCGAGCGCTCGTTGCGGAGCTGTTCGAGCTGGCGGCGGCCCTGTGCGGTGATGGCCAGGAGCGTGGCGCGCCGGTCGTCGGAGTCCGGTGTGCGGCGTACGAGGCCGTGGTTCTCCAAAGAGGCGACCAGGCGGCTCTGTGTGGGCGCCGTGACTCCCTCGTGGGCGGCCAGGTCGCCGAGGCGTACGGGGCCCAGCGTCTCCAGGCTCGACAGTGTGGACGCCTGGCTCGACGTCAGGGTCTGCGGGCCGTGCTGGCGTACCCGGCGGTTCAGCCGGCCCAGGGTCATCCGCAGTCGCGCCGCGAGCTCAAGGTCCGTCAGGTCCGCCGTCTCGGGCATCTGGTCGGTCACGCCGTTCATGATCTCTTACCGCCGCCTCATCGATCTCTGCGTGTGCACGGCCCGCCGATGACCGTGCCATTCCCTACAATCCTGCTGCATGAACATGGCCGATCGCGGCAGTCGCGGCCGGTGACCTGAAGATCCAATGAGGAGGCGGCCGGGCTCACCAGCCGCGGGCGCGCCACTCCGGCAGGTGGGGGCGCTCTTTGCCGAGCGTCGTGTCCTTGCCGTGGCCCGGATAGACCCAGGTGTTGTCCGGCAGCGTGCCGAAGACCCGCTCCTCCAGGTCGTCCATGAGCTGGGCGAACAGCGTCTTGTCACCCCAGGTGTTGCCGGGGCCGCCGGGGAAGAGGCTGTCGCCGGTGAACAGGTGCGGCGTGTCGCCGTCGTCGTAGCGCAGCGCGATCGAACCCGGCGTGTGCCCGCGCAGGTGGATGACGGACAGCGTGCTCCGCCCGACCCGTACGGTGCCGCCCTGCTCGACCGGCTCGGTGACCGCCAGCGGCAGGGCCTCGGCGTCGTCGGGGTGCGCGACGACGCGTGCGTGCGTGGCGTCGACGACGGCGGCCAGGGCGTTCCAGTGGTCCTGGTGGCGGTGGGTGGTGACGACGCGCGACAGAGGGCGGTCGCCGAGGAGTTCGAGGAGCCGATCGTGCTCGTTGGCGGCGTCGATGAGCACCTGCTCGCCGGTGGCCGTGCAGCGGAGGAGGTACGCGTTGTTGTCGTACGGGCCGACGGCGAGCTTCGTGATGGTCAGGCCGGGCAGCTCGCGCACATCGGGAGCCTTACCGACCTCGACGTTGCCTGAGTAGCTCACGCTGTCCTCCATTCGGCGACCACGGCGGCGGGGTGGTGACCATCCTTCCACGCCGGAGATCGTGAGCGTCCCCGACCGGCGCCGCCCCCGCGAGTAGGCTGTTCAGGATGCGAGACGATCTTCCGATCTGCCGCACCTGCGGGGTCCAGTACGGCGCGCCGCGCGACGACTGCCCGATCTGCGAGGACGAACGCCAGTACGTCGGCTGGGACGGCCAGCGATGGACCACCCTCGCCGACCTGCGGGAGGCCGGCCACCGGGGGCGGATCGAGCGGCAGGGGCCGGGGATCACCGGCATCGGCGCCGACCCGGCGATCGCCATCGGGCAGCGCGCGCTGCTGGTGCGCACGCCCACCGGCAACGTGCTGTGGGACATGATCACCTACATCGACGACGACCTGGTCGACCGCGTCGCCGACCTCGGCGGCGTCTCGGCGATCGCGATCAGCCACCCGCACTACTACGGCACCATGATCGAGTGGGCGCACGCGTTCGACGCCCCGGTCTACATCCACGAGGCCGACCGCGCGTGGGTGGCGCGGCCCGACGACTCCGTCGTCTTCTGGGAGGGCGACACGCGTGAGATCGCCGACGGGCTCACGCTGATCAACGCGGGGGTGCACTTCGCGGGCGGCACGGTGCTGCACTGGCGCGACGGCGAGGACGGGCGCGGCGCGCTGATGTCGGGCGACATCTTCACCGTCGTCCAGGACCGCCGCTACGTCAGCTTCATGTACAGCTACCCCAACTTCATCCCCGAGCGGCCTCGTACGATCCGCCGCGCGCTGAGCCTGGTCGAGCCCTACGCCTATGAGCGCGTGTACGGCGCCTGGTGGAACCGGATCGTGCGGGAGGACGGCGCCGAGGCCGTACGCCGGTCGGCGCGGCGCTATCTCGATCGTGCTCTGGACGACGGCAACGACTGACAGACGCCGCATACCGGACGTATTCCCTGCGTGTGACTTCACGGCTCTTGGTGTTTCGGTGGCGACGGTCGTTCGAACACGTGTACGGTTCGTGGTGCGGTGAGGGGGCCCGATCGAGGGGCGTCTGGAAGAAAAGCGTCCGGCCCGCTCGTTAGCCTGAAGCCGACCCGCATTCTCACATCAGGCTCACTAGGGGATACCGGAATTCGACGTGGCTGACCGTCTCATCGTGCGCGGAGCGCGTGAACACAACCTCAAGGACGTCTCGCTCGATCTGCCTCGCGACGCGATGATCGTCTTCACGGGGCTGTCCGGCTCCGGAAAGTCCAGTCTCGCGTTCGACACGATCTTCGCGGAGGGGCAGCGGCGTTACGTCGAGTCCCTTTCGGCGTACGCCCGGCAGTTCCTCGGCCAGATGGACAAGCCCGACGTCGACTTCATCGAGGGGCTCTCGCCCGCGGTGTCGATCGACCAGAAGTCCACCTCGAAGAACCCGCGCTCGACCGTTGGCACGATCACCGAGGTCTACGACTACCTGCGCCTCCTGTGGGCCCGCATCGGCCACCCGCACTGCCCGGACTGCGGCCGTACGATCCACAAGCAGTCGCCCCAGCAGATCGTCGACCGGATGCTGGAGTTCGACGAGGGCACTCGCTTCCAGGTGCTCGCCCCCGTCGTACGCGGGCGCAAGGGCGAATACGCCGAGCTGTTCCGCGAGATGCAGACCAAGGGCTTCTCCCGCGCCCGCGTCGACGGCGCCGTCGTGCGCCTCGACGAGGCCCCCAAGCTCAAGAAGTACGAGAAGCACGACATCGAGGTCGTCGTCGACCGCCTGAGCGTCAAGGACGGCGCGCGCCGCCGCCTGACCGACTCGGTGGAGACCGCCCTCGGGCTCACCGGCGGCACGATCATCCTCGACTTCGTCGACCTGCCCGAAGACGACGAGCAGCGCGAGCGGATGTTCTCCGAGCATCTCTACTGCCCGTACGACGACCTGTCGTTCGACGAGCTGGAGCCGCGCTCGTTCTCGTTCAACTCCCCGTACGGCGCCTGCCCGGACTGCGCCGGTCTGGGCACCCGCATGGAGGTCGACGCCGACCTGCTCGTCCCCGACACCGAGAAGTCCCTCGGCGAGGGCGCCATCTCGCCGTGGTCCGGCGGCCACATCAGCGACTACTTCCTGCGGCTGCTCGGCGCGCTCGGCGAGGCGATGGGCTTCGACCTCGACACCCCGTGGGAGAAGCTCCCGGCCAAGGCGCGCAAGGCCGTGCTCAACGGCCACGACACGCAGGTGCACGTCAGCTACCGCAACCGCTACGGGCGGCTGCGGTCCTACTACACGGCCTACGAGGGCGTGATCCCCTACGTCCAGCGCCGCCACTCCGAGGCCGAGAGCGACACGAGCCGCGAGCGGTTCGAGGGCTACATGCGGGAGATCCCGTGCCCGGCGTGCGAGGGCCGGCGACTCAAGCCGGTCGTGCTCGGCGTCACCGTCAACGACCACTCGATCGCCGACATCGCCGCGATGCCGATCGGGGAGTGCGCGAAGTTCCTGCTCTCCATGGAGCTCAGCGACCGCGACAAGCACATCGCCGAGCGCGTGCTCAAGGAGATCAACGCCCGGCTCGGCTTCCTGCTCGACGTCGGCCTCGACTACCTCTCGCTCGACCGGGCCTCGGCGACGCTCGCCGGCGGCGAGGCCCAGCGCATCCGGCTCGCGACGCAGATCGGCTCGGGCCTGGTCGGCGTGCTCTACGTCCTCGACGAGCCCTCCATCGGGCTCCACCAGCGCGACAACCACCGCCTCCTCGAGACGCTGATCCGCCTGCGCGACATCGGCAACACGCTCATCGTCGTCGAGCACGACGAAGACACCATCCGGGCCGCCGACTGGGTCGTCGACATCGGCCCCGGCGCGGGCGAGCACGGCGGCCAGGTCGTCGTCTCCGGCTCCGTCGACGAGCTGCTCGCCTCCGACGACTCGATGACCGGCGCCTACCTCTCAGGCCGCCGGCAGATCCCGCTCCCCGCCACCCGGCGCAAACGCCAGCGGGGCCGCGAGCTGGTCGTCAAGGGCGCGCACGAGCACAACCTCCGCGACGTCGACGTGGCCTTCCCACTCGGTGTGTTCACCGCGGTCACCGGGGTGTCCGGGTCGGGCAAGTCCACGCTCGTCAACGACATCCTCTACACCTCCCTCGCCAAGCAGCTCCACGGCGCGCGTACGGTCCCGGGCCGCCACAAGCGGATCAACGGCATCGACCAGGTCGACAAGGTCGTCCACGTCGACCAGTCGCCGATCGGGCGCACCCCGCGTTCCAACCCGGCGACCTACACCGGCGTCTTCGATCACGTGCGCAAGCTGTTCGCCGCCACGTCCGAGGCGAAGGTCCGCGGCTACCAGCCCGGCCGGTTCTCCTTCAACGTCAAGGGCGGCCGCTGCGAGTCCTGCTCCGGTGACGGCACGATCAAGATCGAGATGCAGTTCCTGCCGGACGTCTACGTCCCGTGCGAGGTCTGCCACGGCGCCCGCTACAACCGCGAGACCCTCGAAGTCCACTACAAGGGCAAGACGATCTCCGAGATCCTCGACATGCCGATCGAGGAGGCCCTCGGCTTCTTCGAGCCCATCCCGGCGATCCGCCGCCACCTGCAGACCCTCAACGACGTCGGCCTCGGCTACGTACGCCTCGGCCAGCCCGCGCCGACGCTGTCCGGCGGCGAGGCGCAGCGCGTCAAGCTCGCCTCGGAGCTGCAGCGCCGTTCCACCGGCCGCACCATCTACGTCCTCGACGAGCCCACCACCGGGCTCCACTTCGAGGACATCCGCAAGCTCCTCGGCGTTCTCGGCCGCCTCGTCGACGGCGGCAACACCGTCATCGTCATCGAGCACAACCTCGACGTCATCAAGACCGCCGACTGGATCATCGACATGGGTCCGGAGGGCGGCTCACGCGGCGGCACCGTCGTCGCGACGGGCACGCCCGAAGACGTCGCCAAGGTCGAAGAGAGCCACACCGGAAAGTTCCTCGGCAAAGTCCTCGGCAACTGACCGCCGTCGCCCGGCGGGGTGGGAGATGGTGGTGGTGCGGGAGTGGGGCGTGCGCCCAGCGTGAAGAAATCCGTCACGGGTTGAACCACCTGGGTGCCTCTTCCGTGTAACCGCGTAGACCCCGAACGCGAGGAGGAAGCCATGCCGCTCGACCCGACCACCCCTGAGCCCGCATCCAGCCGTAGAGGAGTGCTGCTCGGAGTCGGACTCGTCGGGCTCGTCGGCACGCTGACCGGCTGCGGCGACAAGGACTCCTCGGCCGCCTCGAGCAAGGCGAGCGGTGACGTGCTGGCCAAGACGAGCGACATCCCGGTCGGCGGCGGCAAGATCTTCAAGGACGACAAGATCGTCGTCACCCAGCCGACGCAGGGCGAGATCAAGGCCTTCAGCGCCACCTGCACCCACCTGGGCTGCACGGTCACCTCCGTCTCCGATGGCAAGATCCACTGCCCGTGCCACGGCAGCATATTCAGCGCCTCGGACGGCTCCGTGGCCCACGGCCCCGCGAAGAAGCCGCTGCCCGCCAAGAACGTCACAGTGACGAACGGCGAGATCAAACTCGCCTGACACGTTCCCCGGTACGTGCCCGCGAACGCCAACGGGCACGTACCGGCATCCACCCTCGCTGGCCCGAGCCCGGCTCTCTGAGACCCGGACCGGCGGGCCCCACTCCGCCGCAGAGGCGGCAGCGGCGGGGAGACCCCGTACGCCGTTCAGATGACGCACGGTACGGAGGCTGGACCGCCGACGAGGAGGCCCTGGCCATCCAGCAGGAGGCGGCCAGGCGGATTCTGCGCGCACAATCGCCGCTGGCGCCTCCGCGCCTCCGCGCCTCCGCGCCTCCGCGCCTCCGCGCCTCCGCGCCTCCGCGCCTCCGCGCCTCCGCGCCTCCGCGCCTCCGCGCCTCCGCGCCTCCGCGCCTCCGCGCCTCCGCGCCTCCGCGCCTCCGCGCCTCCGCGCCTCCGCGCCTCCGCGCCTCCGCGCCTCCGCGCCGGCGGCGCCGAGGTAAGGGCCGGATACTCGGGCACGAGCCGGCCCTGTGGTGGACGCACTCCCGTGCCGGTGTCCGCACCTGGGCGGGGCAGGGGCGTGGAAACGACCAGGCGGACGCCGTCGACGGAGGACGGGGGAAGCGCCTGCGCCCGGGGTGACAGAAGTCGCGGCAGCCGCCCTCGCAGGAGGGGCGGACCCCTGCGTCCGCGCGCAGGCGAGGCAGGGCCGGGAAGGTCACCAGGCGCTCACGGACCACGCAGCGCAAGTCGAAGGCGCAGGCCACGTCGTGAGCGCTTACGACACCGCCCGTACGAGACGGCGTTCGTCCCACAGGTGCGGAACGGAGCGTTCCCCGATGCGGCCCCCTGCCGTCGAGTACGACCACGTCGCCAACGCCGAGCACGTCGCAGAAGGCCTGCCACAGACCCACGGACACATCGCCCAGCGGGGACCGCGGCGCGACACCGGCCACGCGCGGAGGCGAACAGCCCAGGCTCCGAACGCGCGTACGACCGGGACGTCACCAGGTCCAGCCAGGCGCGGACGGCGCCGAGGGCGCGGTGGACGCCGTCGCCTCCGCGGTGACGCGCGCGCTGTCGGCGGCCGGCGTGGCCGGCGTCGACCACGCGTCGACGCCGCCGCGGTGATCGCCAGGGTGGTGGTGTGAGGCCGGTGTAGGGCGAGGGGCTGGGGGCGGAGCCGCTCGTACGTTGTGTGCGTCCTCGATCGAGGGCGGAGGTTCGACCGTGACGTCCCTCCTGGATGAGTGGCCAGGTCACCGCGTGATGAATGCGGGCGGCAGGGTGGGGCGGTGCCATGTGGGGACGGCCGTGAGGGCATCCTCGTCTCGGCTTTCGCGGTGAACGTGCTGTCGCGTCGCCGGGGTGCCCGTTAGATAAGGCCGGAACGTCGGAGGAACGCACTAGGCTGACTGTCGTGGCAGATCCGGCGACCTTCCGGCCCGCCTCCGGCACCATCCCCGAGTCTCCTGGGGTCTATCGGTTCCGCGACACGAGCGGCAGGGTCATCTACGTTGGCAAGGCGAAGAACCTGCGCGCCCGGCTCAACTCCTACTTCGCCGACTTCGCGGGCCTGCACCCGCGGACGCAGACGATGCTGCAGACCGCGGCGGGAGTCGACTGGACCGTCGTCGGCACGGAGGTCGAGGCGCTCCAGCTCGAATACTCCTGGATCAAGGAGTACGACCCGCGTTTCAACGTCAAGTATCGCGATGACAAGTCGTATCCCTACCTCGCGGTGACGATGAGCGAGGACGTTCCTCGTGTGCAGGTGATGCGCGGCGCCAAGAAGAAGGGCGTCCGTTACTTCGGGCCCTACTCCCACGCGTGGGCGATCCGCGAGACGGTCGATCTGCTGCTGCGGGTCTTTCCCGTGCGCACCTGCTCGGCCGGGGTGTTCCGGCGTCAGGCGCAGATGGGGCGCCCGTGCCTGCTCGGTGACATAGGCAAGTGTTCCGCGCCCTGTGTCGGCCGGGTCGATGAGGAGACCCATCGCGAGATCGCCGACGACTTCTGTGCGTTCATGGCCGGTGACACGGCTCGTTTCATGCGGGCGCTGGAGAAGGACATGCGGTCGGCCGCCGCCGACCAGGAGTACGAGCGTGCCGCGCGGCTCCGCGACGACATACGGGCGCTGGAGCGTGCCCTGGAGAAGCAGTCGGTGGTGCTCGGCGACACGACCGACTGCGACGTTATCGCGCTCGCCGACGACCAGCTCGAAGCGGCCGTCCAGGTCTTCTACGTGCGCGGGGGCCGCATCCGCGGCCAGCGCGGCTGGGTCGTCGACAAGGTCGAGGAGGTCACGCCGGGCGAGCTCGTCGAGCAGTTCGTGCTGCAGATGTACGGCGACAGCGCCGCGGACGCCGTTCCGAGGGAGATCCTCGTCCCCGCCGCGCCGCCGGACATCGCCGCGCTGGTCGAGCTGCTGGAGGAGCACCGCGGCGGCCGGGTCGACCTGCGGGTGCCGCAGCGTGGTGACAAGAAGACCCTGATGGAGACCGTCGAGCGCAACGCCAAGGAGGCGTTCAAGCAGCACAAGACGCGCCGCGCCTCCGATCTGACCAGCCGCAGCAAGGGCCTGCAGGAGATCCAGGACGCCCTGGAGCTCGACCAGGCGCCGCTGCGGATCGAGTGCTACGACGTCTCCAACCTCCAGGGCACCCACGTCGTCGCGTCGATGGTCGTCTTCGAGGACGGCCTGCCGCGAAAGAGCGAATACCGCCGGTTCTCCATCAAGACCGTGCAGGGGCAGGACGACGTCCGGTCCATCAACGAGGTCATCGCGCGGCGGTTCAAGCGTTACCTGGAGGAGAGCGAGAAGACCGGCGAGCTCGACGTCCTCGGCGAGACCGAGGCAGGCGGCCCGATCGACCCGGAGACCGGGAAGCCGCGCCGGTTCGCGTACCCGCCCAACCTCGTCGTCGTGGACGGCGGCCCGCCGCAGGTGGCCGCGGCCCAGCGGGCCTTGGACGAGCTGGGCATCGACGACATCGGTCTGTGCGGCATCGCCAAGCGCCTGGAGGAGATCTGGCTGCCCGGCGAGGAGGACCCTGTCATCCTGCCGCGGAACAGCGAGGGTATGTACCTCCTGCAGCGGGCGCGTGACGAGGCCCATGACTTCGCCATCAGGTTCCACCGCAGCAAGCGGTCGAAGAGCATGATCGTGAGTGAGCTGGACGACGTGCCGGGGCTGGGGCCCGGCCGCCGTACGGCTCTGATCAAGCACTTCGGGTCCGTGAAGCTGCTCAAAGAGGCCGGACCCGACGAGATCTCCGAGGTTCCGGGCATCGGGCGGCGTACCGCTGAGAGCATTGTGGCGGCGCTGCACGCGCAGGACGGGGGAGTGAAACGTGAGTGAACCACTGAGCGGAAGACCACTGTGCGAACGGGAATGCCCGTGACCGCGGCGACGGGGAAGCTCGCCGCATCGGCGCAGGTACCCGACATAGTGATTATCACCGGCATGTCCGGCGCGGGGCGCAGCACGGCCGCGAAGTCCCTGGAGGACCTCGACTGGTTCGTCGTCGACAACCTGCCGCCCGGCCTGCTCGCGACCATGACCGACCTAGCCGAGCGCGGCCACGGCGCGGTGCCCCGCATCGCGGCCGTCGTCGACGTGCGCAGCCGCGCCTTCACCACCGACCTGCAGTCGGCCTTCGACGAGCTGGAGGCCCGCGGCGCCCACCCGAGGGTGCTGTTCCTCGAGGCCTCCGACGACGTTCTGGTCCGGCGGTTCGAGAGCGTACGGCGCCCGCACCCGCTCCAGGCCGACGGCCGTATCGTCGACGGCATCGACCGGGAGCGCACGCTGCTGCGGGAAGTACGCGCCGAGGCCGACCTGGTCATCGACACGAGCGCGCTCAACGTCCACGAGCTGCGCGCCAAGATCGTCGGCTTCTTCGGCGGTGAGAGCAACGACTCCAGCCTGCGCGCGACCGTGGTCTCGTTCGGCTACAAGTACGGCCTGCCGGTCGACGCCGACCTCGTCGTCGACTGCCGGTTCCTCCCCAACCCGCACTGGGTCCCGGAGTTGCGCCCGCACACGGGCCGTGACGCCGCGGTCCGCGACTACGTCCTGTCGCGCCCCGGGGCGAAGGAGTTCCTCGACGCCTACACCGAGGTGCTGCGGCTGCTCATCGCGGGCTACGAGCGCGAGGGCAAGCACTACGTCACCTTCGCCGTCGGCTGCACCGGGGGAAAGCACCGGAGCGTCGCGATGTCGGAGCAGTTCGGGGGCCGGCTCCGCGATGAGGGGGTCGAGGTCCAGGTGATCCACCGAGATCTGGGACGGGAATAACCGAACGTGAGTTCCCCCAAAGTGGTGGCCCTCGGCGGCGGTCACGGGCTGTCGGCGTCGCTGTCGGCGCTACGCCGTGTCACCGACCGGCTCACGGCCGTCGTCACGGTCGCCGACGACGGAGGGTCGAGCGGCCGGTTGCGCCGCGAGCTGGCCGTTCTGCCTCCGGGCGACCTCCGCATGGCCCTCGCCGCCCTCTGCGGCGACGACGAGTGGGGGCGCACCTGGAGCCAGGTCGTCCAGCATCGGTTCCGCAGCCAGGGCGAGCTGCACGGCCACGCGGTAGGCAACCTGCTGATCGTGGCGCTGTGGGAGCTGCTCGACGACCCCGTCGCGGGCCTCGACTGGATGGGGCGGCTGCTGCGCGCCGAGGGACGTGTCCTGCCGATGGCGTCGGTGCCCCTCGACATCGTCGCGGAGGTGCGCGGGGCCGACCCGGCGCGGCCGGAGGCGATCACGCACGTCCGCGGCCAGGTGGCCTGCGCGAAGACGGCCGGGCAGGTGCTGAGCATCTCGCTCATCCCGCCCGACCCGCCGGCCGGCCCCGACACTCTGCGCGCGGTCGAGGAGGCCGACTGGATCGTGTTCGGGCCCGGCTCGTGGTTCACCAGCGTGCTGCCGCACCTGAAGGTGCCCGAGCTGGCCCGCGCCCTGACGCGTACCCGCGCCCGCCGGATCGTCGCGCTGAACCTCGCGCCGCAGCCCGGTGAGACCGACGACTTCTCCCCGCAGGCCCACCTCGAGGTGCTGCGGGCCCACGCGCCCGAGCTGCGGGTCGACGTCGTGCTCGCCGATCGAAATGTCGTCGAAGAGCCGGGAGTACTGGAAAAGGCGGTGCGTTCCCTCGGAGGAACCCTTGTACTGGCCGATGTGGCGGCCGAGGACGGATCTCCACGGCATGATCCGGCACGGTTGGCCCAAGCGTTCGCACAGATCTTCGTCAGCGGCCACGTGACCCGGCAAGATTCCGCGAGACTGCCCTGACGGATGTCGACAACAGGGGGAGGATCACATCCATGGCGATGACCGGCGTGGTGAAGGACGAGCTGAGCAGGCTGTCCGTCATGAAGCCGTGCTGCCGCAAGGCCGAGGTGTCGACGCTGCTGCGTTTCGCCGGAGGCCTGCACATTGTGAGCGGGCGGATCGTGATCGAGGCCGAGCTCGACACCGGATCCGCGGCACGCCGCCTCCGCAAGGATCTGGCAGAGGTCTTCGGTCACACCTCCGATGTGGTGGTGCTGGCGCCGAGCGGGTTGCGCAAGGGCAACCGCTACGTCGTCCGCGTGTTCCGTGAGGGCGAGTCCCTGGCGCGCCAGACCGGGCTGATCGACAACAACGGGCGGCCCGTACGCGGGCTGCCGCGTCACGTGGTCGCGGGGGCCTCATGCGACGCGGAGTCCGCCTGGCGGGGCGCGTTCCTGGCTCACGGGTCGCTGACCGAGCCGGGGCGCTCGATGTCCCTGGAGGTCACCTGCCCCGGTCCGGAGGCCGCGCTCGCGCTGGTGGGGTCGGCGCGGCGGCTCCGGATCCACGCGAAGGCCCGCGAGGTACGCGGCGTCGACCGGGTCGTGGTCCGTGACGGCGACGCGATCTCGGCGCTGCTCACGCGGCTCGGCGCGCACGACTCCGTCCTCGCGTGGGAGGAGCGGCGCATGCGCCGCGAGGTGCGCGCGACCGCCAACCGGCTCGCCAACTTCGACGACGCCAACCTGCGGCGCTCGGCGCGTGCGGCGGTGGCCGCGGGGGCGCGGGTGGCCCGCGCGCTGGAGATACTGGCCGACGACGCTCCGGAGCACCTCGTCGCCGCGGGGCGGCTGCGGCTGGAGCACAAGCAGGCGTCGCTGGAGGAGCTGGGCCAGCTCGCCGACCCGCCGCTCACCAAGGACGCGATCGCCGGCCGTATAAGGCGTCTGCTGGCGATGGCCGACAAGCGCGCGGTCGACCAGGGCGTGGCCGGCACCGAGGCGAACGTCACCGCCGACATGCTCGCCCCCTGACCCGCGCCGGCCGCCATCCGCCGTACGCCGTCGCGTCCGGCGGTGATCGCATGCCCGAAACGCCGCGAACGTCGGAGATGACCGTTCACCCAAGGTGGGGCCGTATTTACCGTGATTTGGTCTAGACCAACATGGTCTAGACCAATTAGGCTGCCCGTGGTCCGCCGCCCGCCCATCGGATGTTGGCTCCCGGCCGGGCGGCGGACCGATCGATCCGGTGCTGCGGTGACGGGCCCCACGGGCCGGTTCGGTAAGGTCGGCATGGAAAAGCAGATCAAATGAGATCCCCGGCAGACGGCCGGGGGACGACGACGTATGAGGAGATTGGTGCCGTGACCATCCGGGTAGGCGTGAACGGCTTCGGTCGTATCGGCCGTAACTTCTGGCGAGCGCTGCACGCCGCCGGTGGCGACGTCGAAATCGTGGCGGTCAACGACCTCACCGACAACGCCACTCTTGCTCACCTCCTGAAGTACGACAGCATCCTGGGCCGGCTGCCCGAAGAGGTGAAGGCCGGCCCCGGCGAGATCACGGTGGGCGGCAAGACCATCAAGGTCTTCGAGGAGCGCGACCCCGCCAACCTCAAGTGGGGCGAGCTCGACGTCGACGTCGTCATCGAGTCGACCGGGTTCTTCACCGACGCGAACAAGGCCAAGGCGCACATCGACAACGGCGCCAAGAAGGTCATCATCTCCGCGCCGGCCAAGAACGAGGACGTCACGATCGTCATGGGCGTGAACGACGACGCCTACGACCCGGCGGCGCACACGATCATCTCGAACGCCTCCTGCACCACCAACTGCCTCGGCCCGATGGCCAAGGTCCTGAACGACACGTTCGGCATCGAGCGCGGTCTGATGACCACGATCCACGCCTACACCCAGGACCAGAACCTCCAGGACGCCCCGCACAAGGACCTCCGCCGCGCCCGCGCCGCCGCGATCAACGTCGTGCCGACCAGCACCGGCGCCGCGAAGGCCATCGGCCTCGTCCTCCCGCAGCTCAAGGGCAAGCTCGACGGCTACGCCCTGCGCGTCCCGGTGCCGACCGGCTCGGCCACCGACCTCACCGCCACGCTCTCGCGCGAGACCACGGTGGAAGAGGTCAACGCGGCCGTACGCGCGGCCGCCGAGGGCCCGCTGCGCGGCATCCTCAGCTACACCGAGGACCCCATCGTCTCCAGTGACATCGTGACCGACCCCGCGTCCTGCATCTTCGACTCGGGCCTCACGAAGGTCATCGGCGACCAGGTGAAGGTCGTCGGCTGGTACGACAACGAGTGGGGCTACTCCAACCGCCTCGTCGACCTCGTCAAGCTGGTGGGTTCGCGGCTTTGAGCAATGACACGAGCATGCGCACGATCGACGATCTCGGAGACGTACGCGGCAAGCGGGTCCTGGTCCGTTCGGACCTGAACGTCCCGATCGAGGACGGCGTCATCGGTGATGACGGCCGCATCCGCGCCAGCGTTCCGACGATCGCCGGGCTCGCCGGGAAGGGCGCACGCGTCATCGTGTGCGCCCACCTGGGCCGTCCCAAGGGCCGTCCCCAGCCGGAGTTCTCGCTCCGGCCGGCCGCCGTACGCCTGGGCGAGCTGCTCGGCCAGGAGGTGCGGTTCGCCGGCGACACGGTCGGGGAGTCCGCCAAGGCCGTGGTGGGCGCGTTGGCCGACGGCGAGGTCGCTCTGCTGGAGAACCTCCGCTTCGAGGCGGGGGAGACCAGCAAGGACGACGCGGAGCGCGGCGCGTTCGCCGACGCGCTGGCCGCCTTGGCCGAGCTGTACGTCGGCGACGGCTTCGGTGCCGTGCACCGCAAGCACGCCAGCGTGTACGACGTGCCGAGCCGCCTGCCGCACGCGGCGGGCGGGCTGGTCGCCGCCGAGGTCGGCGTGCTGAGGAAGCTCACGCAGGCTCCCGAGCGCCCGTACGTCGTGGTGCTCGGCGGCGCGAAGGTCTCCGACAAGCTCGGCGTCATCGCCAACCTCCTCGGCAAGGTCGACCGGCTGATCGTCGGCGGCGGCATGGCCTACACGTTCCTCAAGGCCCAGGGCCACGAGGTCGGCAACTCCCTTCTTCAGGAGGACCAGCTCGACCAGGTCCGCGGCTTCATCGAGGAGGCGGCCAAGCGCGACGTCGAGCTCGTCCTGCCGGTCGACGTGCTGGCCGCGACCGGGTTCGCCCCTGACGCGCCGTACGAGGTCGTCGACGCGACCGCCATCCCGGCCGACCGCGAGGGCCTCGACATCGGCCCGCGCAGCCGCGAGCTGTTCGCGAGCCGCCTCGCCGACGCCGAGACGGTCTTCTGGAACGGCCCGATGGGCGTCTTCGAGTTCGACGCCTTCGCCGGCGGCACACGCGCCGTCGCCGAGGCGCTGATCGCGTCCAAGGCCTTCACGGTCGTGGGCGGCGGAGACTCCGCGGCCGCCGTGCGCAAGCTAGGCCTTCCCGAGGACGGCTTCTCCCACATCTCGACCGGCGGCGGCGCGAGCCTCGAATACCTCGAAGGCAAGACGCTGCCCGGCCTTTCGGTTCTGGAGGACTGAGCGTGGCCCCGAAGAACACCGGTAACGGCCACGACGGGCGCAAGCCCCTCATCGCCGGCAACTGGAAGATGAACTTCAACCACCTCGAGGCGATCGCGCACGTCCAGAAGATGGCGTTCGCCCTCAAGGAGGCCGACTACGAGTCGACCGACATCACGGTGCTGCCGCCGTTCACCGACATCCGCAGCGTGCAGACGCTCGTGGACGCCGACCGGCTGGAGCTCACGTACGGCGCCCAGGACGTCTCGGCCCATGAGAAGGGCGCCTACACCGGCGAGGTGTCGGCCAAGATGCTCGCCAAGCTCGGCTGCACGTACGTGCTCGCCGGGCACTCCGAGCGGCGTCAGTACCACTGCGAGGACGACGCGCTCGTCAACGCGAAGGTGAAGGCGGCCTTCAAGGAGGACCTCACGCCGATCATGTGCGTGGGCGAGGGCCTGGAGGTCCGCAAGGCCGGCGAGCACCTGTCGCACACGCTCGGCCAGATCGACGGCGGTCTGGAGAAGATCCCGGCCGAGCAGGCCGGGCGGATCGTGATCGCCTACGAGCCTGTCTGGGCCATCGGCACCGGAGAGGTCGCCACGCCTGAAGACGCGCAGGAGGTGTGTGGCGCGATCCGTACCCGCGTCGCCGAGCTGTACAGTGGAGACCTCGCAGACCAGGTGCGCGTACTCTACGGAGGCTCCGTCAAACCGGACAACATTGCCGGGATCATGGCAAAGTCCGACATCGATGGAGCTCTTGTGGGTGGCGCGAGTCTGGATGCGGGCGACTTCGTCAAGCTCTGCCGGTTCCGTGAGCGACTTGCTTGATCTTCGCCACTAGACTGGGCGTTTCTGCTGAACCATCCCGAGGAACGTCGTACCCTCGGAACGGATGACCCCGAATACGCGAATATTCCCCGCAACCGGCGGGGTGAATCACGAAAGCGTAGAACTGCTGTGATCATCGGAATTTCGATTGTCGCCATCGTCACGAGCGCCCTGATGGTGTTGCTCGTCCTCCTCCACAAGGGCAAGGGCGGTGGCCTGTCGGACCTGTTCGGCGGTGGCATCAGCTCGTCGCTGGGTGGGTCCTCCGTGGTCGAGCGCAACCTCGACCGCCTAACGATCGGCACGGGCTTCATCTGGTTCGCGTCGCTCATCGTGCTGGGCATTCTGCTCAAGCACAGCCACCACGGCTGAGTAGCACAGAGCACACCGGCAGTAGACGGCCGTCGCACCCTCGCCGCGACGGCAGAACAAGCGAGGAGTAATCCGTGGGTAGTGGCAACGCTATTCGAGGTAGCCGTGTCGGCGCCGGCCCGATGGGAGAGGCCGAGCGCGGCGAAGCAGCCCCCCGCGTGTGGGTGACCTTCTACTGCGCCAACCGTCACGAGTCGCGGCCGAGCTTCGCGACCGACGTCGCGGTGCCGGACCAGTGGGACTGCCCTCGGTGCGGTTTCCCGGCGGGCAAGGACCCCCACAACCCCCCGGCGCCGCCGCGCAACGAGCCGTACAAGACCCACCTGGCGTACGTCAAGGAGCGGCGCAGCGACGCCGACGGTGAGGCCATCCTGGAAGAGGCCCTCGCCAAGCTGCGCGCCGAGCGCGCGGCCATCCAGGCGGCCATGGCGCGAGCGCGCAACTAGCGTCCCCTCAGAGTCCGGCCCGGTCCCCGCGATTTCGGTGGGAACCGGGCCGTCGCCGTTCCACGGGGCCGTCGAGCGGCTAGCATTGGACACCTTGCGACTGGCGCATCGAAGGTGGAGCACCACCGGGGAGCTACTAGGTCTGGCACCGCGCGCCTGGGTGCTGGGAGCCGCCGAAAGGTCTTCGAGGCCCCATGCACCAGCCGCCCATCTCTCATCTCGCCGCGGCCGACCCCGACGTCGCCGCCATGATCGAAGCCGAGGCCCGGCGCCAGCACGACAAGGTCCGTCTCATCGCGTCGGAGAACTACGTCTCGCCCGCCGTGCTGGAGGCCACCGGCTCGGTCCTGACCAACAAGTACTCCGAGGGTTACCCCGGCCGCCGCTACTACGAGGGCCAGCAGCTCGTCGATCCGGTGGAGGAGCTCGCCGCCGACCGCGCCCGCAGGCTGTTCGGCGTCGACCACGCCAACGTCCAGCCGTACTCCGGGTCGCCGGCCAACCTCGCGGTGCACCTGGCGTTCATGGAGCCGGGCGACACCTTCCTCTCGCTCGAACTCGCGCACGGCGGCCACCTCACCCACGGGTCGCCAGTGTCGATCTCCGGTAAGTGGCTGCGCCCGGTCCACTACGGCGTCGTACGCGCCACCGGCCGGGTCGACATGAACGAGGTACGGGACCTCGCCCGCAAGGAGAACCCCAAGGTGATCTTCTGCGGCGGCACCGCGATTCCCCGGACGATCGACTTCCCGGCCTTCGCCGAGATCGCCCGCGAGACCGGCGCGGTGCTGGTCGCCGACGTCTCCCACATCGCGGGCCTGATCGCGGGCGGCACGCACCCGTCGCCCGCCGGCCACGCCGACGTGATCACGACGACGACGCACAAGACGCTGCGCGGCCCGCGCGGCGCCATGATCATGACGACCGCCGAGCACGCCACCGCGATCGACAAGGCGGTCTTCCCCGGCCTGCAGGGCGGCCCGCACAACCACACGACGGCCGCGATCGCGGTGGCGCTCAAGGAGGCCGCGCGCCCGGAGTTCGCCGTGTACGCCCGTCAGGTCGTCGCCAACGCCAAGGCCCTGGCGGCGGCGCTCACCGGCCTCGGGTTCGACCTGGTCTCCGGCGGCACCGACAACCACCTGATCCTGGCCGACCTCACGAACAAGGGCGTCACCGGCAAGCCCGCCGCCAAGGCGCTCGACCGGGCCGGCATCGAGCTGAACTTCAACAGCGTGCCGTTCGACCCGCGCAAGCCGTGGAGCCCGTCGGGCATCCGCATCGGCACCGCCGCGGTCACGACCCGCGGCCTCACCGAGTCGCACATGACGACCGTCGCGGAGTGGATCGACCGCGCCGTGACCGCCGTCGACGACGAGGCCGCCCTCGACCGCATCGCCGAGCAGGTCCGCGACCTGCTCGGCGCCTTCCCGATGCCGGGCTGGGCCGAGACGCCTTAGGTCGTCTTCGGCCTGCTACGCGGCCAAGACCCTAGGGCGTGTCTGGCGAATCCCTGTCCGGCGGCGTGGTGCTCAGGGGGCGACGCACCGCCTGAGCACCGCTCGCTACGAACGTGATCCGTCAGACACGCCCTAGGCTTCGGCGACCTCGCCGTCCCGAGTCCAGGACGGCGGGGTCTCGCCGTCGGGGACGCCGACGCGGAACACCCGCATCTGCAGTGCCAGCGCGGAGTAGTAGCCGACGAGCGTCACGAGCTCGACCATCGCCGTCCGGCCCAGCGTGGCCGTCGCCTCGGCGAGCACCGGGCCGCTCAGGTCGCCGTCGGCGGCGAGGGCCCGCGTCGCCTCGTAGACGATCCGCTCACGCGCGTCGGCCAGCACCGGCTCCTCGCCGGTGCGCAGCCGGTCCAGGTCGGCGTCGGTCAGGCCCGCGCCGCGGCCGAGCGACTCATGGGCGTACCACTCGTAGTCCGAGCGCACGCGGGCCGCCAAGACCAGCGTGGCGATCTCCCGCTCGCGCTTGGTGAAGCTCGTACGGAACCGCAGCGCCGTCCCCAGCTCCTGCAGTGGCCCGCCGACCGCCGGGCTGTACAGCATCGCGTTGTACGGCCCGAGAAGCCGCCCTTCCTCGTCGATGAAGGAGAAGGGGTTACCCGCCTTGCGCCCGCCGACGATGGCGTCGTAGACGTCGCGCTGTTCGTCGGTGAGGTGGTCCGGGTGCAGGGCCGGAAGCCGTGGTTCGTCGATCACGGACAGCACGCTACCGCCCCCGCGTCGAGCCACGGGACGGGCTCTAGGAGGGCACGTCTGCGAGGGATCGTCCTGGATGTAGCGGCGCACGGCGCGGGAGTGGTCGCCGGCGGTTTTGCGATCCACTCCAGCATGGACGAGTTGAACACCTCCCGCCGGGTGCCCTGTCCGCCGGGTCGAGCAGGACGTCGAGCGGCGGGTGGTCGCCGAGCGTGTGGTCGCACCGGCCCGACGGATGGGGCCACGATCTGGCAGGTGTACGCACCCGAGCGTCGAGCGGCCTGCTGGAACACCTCGTACGGCCTGGTGAGATCGAGGTTCTGTACCTCCTCGAAGATCACGAACACCACCCTGCGCTTCACCTCTCCAGGGCGGGGCCCGTACGGGCTTGGCGGCCACGACCCGTACCCCACGATTCGCGCCATGGCGGGGCGTGGCGGGCGCGTTAGAGTGGATGGTCATGCCGCAGTTTCCTCCGGAGTTCCCGCCGTCCGGCGCCGCCGATCTCCTGCTCCAGCGCCGCATCGTGCTCGCCGACGGCCGCCTCGACGGCCCGGCCGCGACCGAGCTGTCCGCGAAGCTGATGACCCTGGGCGTGTCAGGGGAGGAGCCGGTCACCCTGCATCTGCGGATGCCGGACGGCGACCTGGAGGCGGCGTTCGCGGTGGCGGACGCGATCGCGGTCCTCACCTGTCCGGTCAAGGTCGTCGTGGGCGGCTCGGCGGGCGGCCCGGCCCTCCTCGTGCTCGCCGCCGCCGCGCGCCGTGAGATGACACCGCACGCGACGCTGCGGCTGACCGAGCCGGGCGACGCCTACGAAGGCGATGCGACGGATGTGGCCGCCGCCGAGCGGGAGCACCGCCGCCAGGCCGACGCCTTCTACATCCGCCTGGCGGAGGTGAGCGGCCGTGAGGTCGACGAGATACGTGAGGACGCGCGTGCGGGCCGCCTGCTGACCGCCGATCAGGCCATCGAGTACGGCCTGATCGAGGAGGTCACGGGCCGATAGTCGGTCGCAGGCTTGCCGGAGAGCACGGGCGCGCTCCGCGAACAGCCTGATCGACGAGGCGCGGGCCGGTAGTCAGAGCAGCGCGCAGTCGCCGCACTTGCCGCCGCCGGGGACCCGGTAGTAGAGGCAACAGCTCCGCCGCCGGAAGCCGTACGCCTCGAAGGTGCCGGTGCCGCGCAGCGGCGGCATGTCTAGCAGCTCCTCCACGAGGGTGCGTGCGGCGGTCGCGAGTCGGGGACGCGCGCCGGTCAGGACGGTGAGCGCGCCCGCCAGAGCGGAGGCGGCGTTGCCCCACAGCAGGCCTTCGGCGAGCGGCGTCACCGCGTCGACGGCCTCGGCGAGCGGGCGCAGGTGGCGGTCGGCGACGACACGGAGCACGGTCCCGGCGTCGGCCGGCAGTCCGCGCGCGCCGGGGGCGGCGAGCAGGATCGGTCCGGGGGAGGCGGCACGCCAGAAGGTGCGTGCCGGGTCGAGGTCGGGGACCAGGGCATGCTGGACGGCGGTGGCCAGGATCGGCGACCACAGGCGGCCGGCGACGCCCTGGAACAGGAGCGAGCCCGCGACCCGCGGCTCGTCGCCGCCCAGGTGGGCGCCGACATTCGCCACCTGGCCGGGCAGCGCGCGGCCGCACAGCTCGGTGAACGGCCGCCACAGCGAGTGATCGGCGACGTCCGGGTCCGTTTCGACCGCGAAGTACGGCCCCACGAGCGCGGCGTCGGCGAGCGCCCGGTCCATCGATGTCTCCACGTGGTGACTCCAACCGGTTCCGGCCGAGCCTGCCCGCGCGGAACCGGTCCGGTCAACTCCGAAGACGACGATCGGCGCCGCCGACTCTGGGACGATCTACATCGTGATCTATGACCATCCGCAGGCGTACGAGCTGGCGTGTTCGTTCCGCGACGTGAGCGCCGAGGTGGACGCGCTGTTCGCCTGGTCGGGTGGGCCCCAGGAGGTGCTGGAGCTCGCCGCCGGGCCGGCCGAACACGCGCGGGAGTTCGCCCGGCGGGGGATTCCGGCCACCGCGCTCGATCTCAGCCCGGCCATGTGCGCGTACGCGCGCGAGCGGGGTGCGGGCCTGCCGCTGCACGTCGTCGAGGAGGACATGACGGCGTTCCGGCTCGGGCGGAGGTTCGACCTCGTCGTCACGATGCTCGACTCGACCGCGCACCTGATGACGCTCGACGCCTTCGTGGCGTACCTGTCGTGCGTCCGCGAGCACCTCGCCGAGGGCGGCCTGGCGGTGATCGAGATGAGCCACCCGGCCGACCGGCTCAGCGAAACCCCGAGGGTCTCGACCGCGTGGAGCGTCGAGAAGGACGGCGTGAGCGCGCGCGTGCGCTGGGGTGAGCCCTCCGACGTGCTGGACCCCGTCACCCAGGTCGTGCGCGACCACGTGACGATCGCGGTCGACGGCGGCGAGATCGTCCAGGGCGTCGTGCCCTACCGGTTCTGGACCGCGACCGAGCTGACCGCAGCCCTCCGGCTCGCCGGAGGGCTGACGGCCGTCGCGCAGCACGGGGACTTCGACGCGGCTGTCTCCGTCGAGTCTCCCGAGGCGTGGCGCATGATCACGCTGCTGCGCCACGCGTGAGCCGTCAGGGAGAGCCGATGCGGAAGATCTCCGGCGGCAGCTCCCGCGCGGCGGCGCGGTCGAGCAGGTAGAGCGTGCGCTGCCGCCCGTGCGCTCCGGCGGCCGGCACCTGCACCGGGCCCGCGTCGGACAGGGCGAGGCGCGCGGCCTTCGCCTTGGCCTCGCCGGCCGCGATGACCCAGACCTCACGCGCCGTACGGATCGCGTCCAGGGTCAGCGTCAGCCGGGTCGGCGGCGGTTTCGGCGCGCCGCGAACGGCGACCACCGGCCGCTGCTCGTACAGCGCGGGCATTCGCGGGAAGAGCGACGCGACGTGGCCGTCCGGCCCCAGGCCGAGCATCAGCACGTCGAAGGACGGAACGTCGCCGTGGTCGTCGGGGCGGGTGGCGGCCCGCAGCTCGTCGGCGTAGTGCTCGGCGGCGTCCTCCGGGCTCATCCCCTGGTCGGAGGCGGGCATCGGATGCACGCGCTTGGAATCGACGCCCACCCGGTCGAGGAGCGCGGCGCGCGCGCCGGTCTCGTTGCGCTCCTCGTGGCCCGAGGGCAGGAAGCGCTCGTCGCCCCACCAGATGTCGAGGTTCTGCCAGTCGACGGCGTCGTGGGCCGGCGTGGCGGCGATCTCCTCCAGGACGGCCGTGCCCACGCCGCCGCCGGTCAGCACGAGGCTGGCACGGCCGCGGGCGGCCTGGACGTCGACGATGCGGGTGACGAGGCGCGCCGCGACCGCCTTGGCGAGAACGCCCTGGTCCCGGTGGACCAGGAGGGAGGGAACCGTCATGACTTCGCCTTCGGGGTCTTCGCCGCCTTCGGCGCCTTCGGAGCTGCCAGCCCTTCGGCGTACGCCGTCACGGCGTCGCGGTAGACCTCGTCGGGGTCGAGCCGGCGCAGCTCCTCGGCGAGCAGCTCCGTGGTCGAGCGGCGGTGCAGCGCGACCTGGCGGTCCGGCTGGTCCGGCCGGGACAGCGTGGCGACGCGGCCGTCCGGGCGCGTCACCGCGATCTCACCGGACTCGGTGGCCAGGCGGACGGCCGTGACACCCGGCCCGTCCGAGGCGGCCACCTCGCACGGCGCGCCCAGGCGTGCCGACAGCCAGCCGGCGAGCAGCGCCGCGCTCGGGTTGCCGCTCTCGCCCTCGACCCGCACACCGGTCACGCCGGTGTGCGGCTGGTCGAAGGCCGCGGCCAGGAGCGAGCGCCACGGGGTGATGCGCGTCCAGGCCAGGTCCGTGTCGCCGGGCTTGTACGCCTCGCCGAGCCTCTTGAGGCGTTCGAGCGGGTCGGGACCGCTCGCCGAGTCGGTGACCCGGCGCTGGGCCAGGCCGCCGAGCGGCTCCTCGGCGGGGTGCGAGGGCGCACGGCCCGGCCACCAGGTGACGACCGGAGTGTCCGGGACGAGCAGCGGCAGCACCACCGAGTCGGCGTGCGCGGCGAGCTGGCCGTACAGCCGCAGCAGCACGGTCTCGCCCGGGCCGGTCTCGCCGACGCGCACCTCGGCGTCGAAACGGGAGTCGTCCTGGCCGCCGCGGGGGATGACGCCCAGGATGCGGCAGGGGTGTTCGCGCGCCGCCTCCGTCGAGGCGCGCACCGCGTCGTACTGCGCCGCCTCGTCGGTCACGATGATCAGCGTCAGCACCTTGCCCGTCGCCGGGCCGCCCATCCGGTGCCGCGCGGCCGTGAGCGCGTCCTGGATCTTGCGCGTGCTGGTGTTCGCGAGATCGATGATCATGCTTAGAGTCGCCTCCACGCTCGGCCGTCGCGGGCCATCATCTCGTCCGCCGCCTTCGGGCCCCAGCCGCCCGCCGGGTACGTCGCGGGCTCGCCGGTGGTGTCCCAGTGCTCCTCGACCGGGTCGAGGATCTCCCAGGACAGCTCGACCTCCTCCTGCCGCGGGAACAGCGGCGGGTCGCCGATGAGCACGTCCAGGAGCAGCCGCTCGTAGGCCTCGGGTGAGGACTCGGTGAACGATTCGCCGTAGTCGAAGTCCATGTTGACGTCGCGGACCTCCATCGAGGTGCCCGGCACCTTCGAGCCGAACCGCAGCGTCACGCCCTCGTCGGGCTGTACCCGGATGACCAGGGCGTTCTGCCCCAGCTCCTCGGTGTCGGTCGCGGCGAACGGCAGGTGCGGAGGCCGCTGGAACAGCAGCGCGACCTCGGTGACGCGCCGCGCCAGCCGCTTGCCGGTGCGCAGGTAGAACGGCACGCCGGCCCAGCGCCGGGTGTCGATGTCGAGCTTGATGGCCGCGTACGTGTCGGTGCGGGACTTCTTGGAGATGCCCTCCTCCTCGAGGAAGCCGGGCACCTTCTGGCCGCCCTGCCAGCCGGAGGTGTACTGCCCTCGCACGGTGAAGGCGTCCAGGTCCTTCGGCAGCCGTACGGCCGAGAGGATCTTCGCCTTCTCCGCGCGCACGGACTCGGCGTCGAAGGAGAGCGGCTCCTCCATCGCGGTGAGCGCGAGCAGTTGCAGGAGGTGGTTCTGGATGACGTCACGTGCGGTGCCGATGCCGTCGAAGTAGCCGGCACGGCCGCCGATGCCGATGTCCTCGGCCATCGTGATCTGCACGTGGTCGACGAAGGAGCGATTCCAGATCGGCTCGTACAGCGTGTTGGCGAAGCGCAGCGCGAGGATGTTCTGCACCGTCTCCTTGCCGAGGTAGTGATCGATCCGGAAGATCGACTCCTCGGGGAAGACCTGGTGCAGGATCGCGTTGAGCTCCTGGGCGCTGGCCAGGTCGTGGCCGAACGGCTTCTCGATTACGACGCGCCGCCAGGAGTCCTCCGAGGGCTTGGAGAGGCCGCTGCGCTGCAGCTGCTTCACGACGTCCTGGAAGAACTTCGGCGGGATCGACAGGTAGAAGGCGTAGTTGCCGCCCGTGCCGCGTTTTTGGTCCAGCTCCTTGACGGTGTTGGCGAGCGTCTCGAACGCCGCGTCGTCGTCGAAGGTGCCGGGCACGAACACGATGCCTTCGGCGAGCTGCTCCCAGACCTCCTCGCGGAACGGGGTCCGCGCGTGCTCCTTGATCGCGTCGTGCGCGAGCTGGCGGAAGTCCTGGTGCGCCCAGTCACGGCGTGCGAAGCCGACGACGGCGAAGCCGGGCGGCAGCAGGCCGCGGTTGGCGAGGTCGTAGATGGCCGGCAGCAGCTTCTTGCGCGCCAGGTCGCCGGTGACGCCGAACATCACGAGCACACATGGCCCGGCCACGCGCGGCAGGCGCTTGTCGCGGGGATCACGGAGCGGGTTGAGCAGGCTCTCTATCCCGTTCATCGAATGTCTCCGTTCTGCGTCCCGACCGGTACAGCGGGCCGTCTCATGCCCAACATCCCCGTCCTTCCTGGGCGGTGCGCCCGGTGCTCCGGGTGCTCGCTATCGCGTGGCCACGGCATCGTGCAACGTCCTCCCCCGTCGGCAGGAGGTGTACGCCGTCGCGGCCGTCGGCCTTCTGCATTGTTCCATTCTCCGGCCCGTGTCATATGACTTCATATGACGCGGTACTTCCGATCGTTTCAGCACTCGCAGGTGTAAGGCACTGAATGCGACACAAAAACCTGTAAATAGGTCAAATGTGCTCTGATTCTCGTCAGCCCCCCAGTGCGGACTCCAGCTGGGCGAGCCCCTCGGCGCGGTCCCGCAGGTGCAGGCGGATCACCGGCCGGCCGCGCGAGCGCAGCGCCCGCAGGTCGCCCGACGCCTGGGCGAGCTGCAGCGCCGTCAGGCCGTACGGGCGGCCCGGCACCTCGACATCGCCGGCGACACCGGTGATCTGAAGGAACGCGCCGACCGGCGGGCCGTCTTTGTGGAACTGCCCGGTGGAGTGCAGCAGCCGCGGCCCCCAGCCGAACGTCACCGGGGCGTTGCGCGCACCGGTCACCCGGCGGGCCAGCAGCGGCCGCAGGCGCGCCGCCGACGCGTCGCCCGTGCGGTCGAGATAGGCCATGGCCGCCAGGTAGCCGCCCCGCGGCACCGCGTGGACCAGCGCGTCCAGGACGTCTGGGAGGTTCGCGGCGCCGGCGAGGTCGCCGTGCACCTCGACCGCGCCGTCCACCAGCGCGGGCTCGGCGGCGTCCTCGCCGTCCGGGGCGCGCAGCAGAGCCGCCGCCGCGGCCTCCTCCGACTCGCGTACGCAGGGCTCGCCGAACGGGTCGACGCCCATGATCCGGCACGCGACCGCCACGGCGTACTCCCACAGCAGGAACTGCGCGCCCAGCGGGCCGGATACGGCCAGCCCGACGTCGTCGACGCGGTCGCCCAGCACCAGACGGCGCACGTCGTCGGCGAAGCCGAAGCCCGGCGCGGCCATGTCCTCCACGACCACTGGCAGGATGCCGTGGCCGGCCTTGCCGGTGGACTCGGAGATCAGCTGCTCGGCCCAGTCGGCGAACCCGGCGAGACCCGAGCCGTTGTCGGTCACCACCAGCTTGTCGCGGCCGTTCGCCGCCGCCGTGCCCAGGGCCGCGCCGAGCGCCATGCCCGGATTGTCATAGGGCAGGCGCAGCGATGGGCCGAGCGCGGCGGCCTCGTCGAGCAGCCCGGCGACGTCGACACCGCACAGCGCGGCCGGGACCAGCCCGTACGCCGACAGCGCGCCATAGCAGCCGCCGACGTCCGGATCGGAGCCGACCACGGCGTGGCCGGCCGCGCGCGCCGCCTCGTCGAGCGGCGAACCCGGGGCCGTGACGACGACGATCCGCGTCGCCGGGTCGACGCCCTCGTCGCGGAACGCCCGCTCGAAGACGCGCCGTACGCCATCGGTCTCGATGGTGTCGCCGTTCTTGTCGGCCACCACGAGGACCGTGTCGCCGAGCCGCGTGAGGGCGCCGCGCACCTGGTTCGGGTCGCTCGTGTCGAGCACCGTCAGGTCGGCCCCGCGGGTGCGGGCGATCACCTCGGCCGAGATCGACGCGCCGCCCATTCCGGCGAGCACGACGTGGCCGAGCCCGGCGAAGCGCCCGGCCAGCTCGGTGAGGCGGGGGAGCAGGTCGCGCGACCGCTCGTGCAGGTCGATCCAGCCGAGGCGCCGTGCCGCGCCCTCCGCCGCGTCCGGACCCCACAGGCTGGCGTTCTTGGCCATGAGCGCCGCCGGGACGCCGTCCGTCGCCAACCGGCCCAGGGCGTCGCCGGCCTGTTCGACCGCATCGCCCTGGACCGTGACGGAGACGCCTCCGCCGGTCACCCGCAAGGTCACGAGGCCTTGTCCTCCAGCTCCTTCGTGACCGTCTCCAGGAGCTCCTTCCAGGACGTCTCGAACTTCTCGACGCCCTCCTCCTCCAGGACACGTACGACGTCGTCGTAGTCGACGCCGGCCTCCTTGAGCGCCGCCATGTGAGCGCGGGCGTCGCCGTAGTGGCCGCGTACGGTGTCGCCCTTGATCTCCGCGTGGTCGGCCACGGCCTCCAGAGTCGCCTCCGGCATCGTGTTGACCGTCTGCGGCGCGACCAGCTCGTCGACGTACATCGTGTCGCGGTAGTCCGGGTTCTTCACGCCGGTGGAGGCCCAGAGAGGACGCTGCGGACGCGCGCCCGCGTCCTTGAGCGCCTTCCAGCGGTCCGTCGCGCTCTTCTCCTCGAACAGGGCGTACGCGAGGCGCGCGTTGGCGATGCCGGCCTTGCCCTGAAGCGTGGTGTCGCCCAGCTTCTCGAGGCGCTTGTCGATCTCGGTGTCGACGCGGCTGACGAAGAAGGACGCGACCGACTCGATCGACGACAGGTCGTGGCCGTTCCCCCTGGCCTTCTCCAAGCCATCGAAGAAGGCGTCGATGACCTGGCCGTACCGCTCCAGCGAGAAGATCAGCGTGACGTTAACGCTGATGCCCTGCGCCAGCGTCGCGGTGATCGCGGGCAGCCCTTCGAGCGTCGCCGGGATCTTGATGAAGGTGTTGGGCCGGTCGACCATCCACCACAGGGCCTTGGCCTCGGCGACCGTCTTCTCGGTCTCGTGGGCCAGCCGCGGGTCGACCTCGATCGACACCCGGCCGTCGATCCCGTCGCTGCGGTCGAAGACCGGCCGCAGCACGTCGGCGGCCCAGCGGATGTCGTACGTCGTGATGGCGCGCACGGCCTCCTCGACGCCGACCCCGCGCACGGCCAGGTCACGAACCTGCCCGTCGTAGGCCGAGCCCTTGCTCAGCGCTTTGGCGAAGATCGTCGGGTTGGAGGTGACACCGACGACGTGCTTGTCCTTGATCAGCCGGTCGAGGTTGCCCGTCTCCAGGCGCTCACGGCTGATGTCGTCGAGCCAGATGGACACGCCCTCGTCGGAGAGCCTCTTCAGATTGTCGGTCATCTCTCTCCCTCAGTTCCCGGTCGTCGAACCCTGGCCCGCCACGCCGGCCTTCGTGAGGCTGGCGCGCGCCGCGGCCACGACCCTGTCGGCGGTGAAGCCGAACTGCTGGAACAGCGTCTCGGCGTCCGCGGACGCCCCGTAGTGCTCCAGGCTCACGCTCTCGCCGGCGTCGCCGACGTAGGCGCGCCAGCCGAGCGCGATCCCGGCCTCGACGGACACGCGGGCGCGCACCGCCGGAGGCAGCACCTGCTGCTTGTACGCCTCGTCCTGCTCCTCGAACCACTCGACGGACGGCATCGACACCACACGCGCCGGAGTGCCCTCGCGCTCCAGGATCTCCCGCGCCTCGATGGCGTACTGGACCTCGCTGCCGGTGGCGATGAGGATGACCTGGGGCTGGCCGTCGGAGGCGTCGGCCAGGACGTATCCGCCCTTGGCCGTGCCCTCCGCCGAGCCGAACTCCGAGCGGTCCCAGGTCGGCACCTTCTGCCGGGTGAGCGCCAGGCCCGCCGGGCGGTCGGTGTTCTCCAGGATCGTCCGCCACGCGACGGCCGTCTCGTTGGCGTCCGCGGGCCGTACGACGTCGAGGCCGTGGATCGCGCGCAGCGCCCACAGGTGCTCGACCGGCTGGTGGGTCGGGCCGTCCTCGCCCAGGCCGATCGAGTCGTGCGTCCACACGTAGGTGACCGGCAGCTTCATCAGCGCTGCCAGCCGTACCGCCGGGCGCATGTAGTCGCTGAAGACGAGGAACGTGCCGCCGTAGACCCGCAGGCCGTCGTGGAGCGCGATCCCGTTCATGATCGAGCCCATTCCGTGCTCGCGGATGCCGAAGTGCAGGGTCCGGCCGAAGCGGCCGCCGGGGAAGTCCTTGGTCTGGTACTCCTCGGGGATGAAGGACGGCTCGCCCTTCATCGTCGTGTTGTTGCTCCCCGCGAGGTCCGCCGAACCGCCCCACAGCTCCGGCAGCTCCGGGCCGATCGCGCTGAGAACGTCACCGGAGGCCGCGCGGGTCGCCACGCCCTTGTCCGCCGGGAACTCCGGCAGCTTGGCCGTCCAGCCGCCGGGCAGGCGCCGCGCCTTGATCCGGTCGTACTCCGCCGCACGCTCAGGATTGGCGGCGCGCCACGCCTCGTAGCGTTCCGTCCAGGCCGCGTGGGCCGTGCGGCCGCGCTGGACGACCTCACGGCTGTGATCGAGGACCTCCTCGGTGACGTCGAACGTCTTGGAGGGGTCGAAGCCGAGCACCTTCTTGGTGGCGGCGACCTCGTCGGCGCCGAGCGCGGCGCCGTGGACCTTGCCGGTGTTCTGCGCGTTCGGCGCGGGCCAGCCGATGATCGTGCGCAGGGAGATCAGCGACGGGCGCCCCGTCTCCTCGCGCGCGGCCGTCATCGCACGGTAGAGGGCGCCGGCGTCCTCTACGTAGTCGCCGCTCTTGGTCCAGTCGACGGTCTGCACGTGCCAGCCGTACGCCTCGTAGCGCTTCGCCACGTCCTCGGACTTGGCGATCTGGGTGTCGTCCTCGATGGAGATGTGGTTGTCGTCGTAGATGACGATGAGGTTGCCGAGCTTCTGGTGACCCGCGAGGGAGCAGACCTCGTGACTGATGCCCTCCTCGATGTCACCGTCGGAGGCGATCGACCAGATGTAGTGGTCGAACGGGCTGTCGCCCCAGGCCGGCTCGGGGTCGAACAGGCCGCGCTCGCGCCAGGACGACATCGCCATGCCCACGGCGTTGCCGAGCCCCTGTCCGAGCGGCCCCGTGGTGGTCTCGACCCCTACGGTGTGCCCGTGCTCGGGGTGGCCGGGCGTGAGGCTGCCCCACTTACGGAGGCTCTTCAGGTCATCGAGGGTGAGCCCGTACCCCGAGAGGTAGAGCTGGATGTAGAGCGTCAGGCTGCTGTGGCCGGCCGACAGGACGAACCGGTCGCGCCCCGCCCAGTCCGGATCCGTCGGATCGTGCTTCAGCAGGCGCTGAAAGAGGAGGTACGCCGCCGGGGCGAGGCTCATCGCGGTACCCGGGTGCCCGGAGCCCGCCTCCTCGACGGCGTCCATGGCGAGCGCGCGGACCGTGTCCACGGCTTTACGGTCCTGCTCGGTCCACTCGAAGGTCGAATTACTCACGAGACGCTCCAGGCTCCTCTCGGCAAACGTGCAATGTCCCCACGACCGCCCTCAGGCGAAAAAGACACCGTGATCAGGCCCACTACCCGGGCCTGCGGCGAGCCTATCGCCCGTAGCATTTGCCGGGCGTGAGGCTCTATATCTCGTTAACCGCGCGTTCGTGTACGGCATTTCCCCTAGATCGCGCGGCTAACCCGCGAGGGCGGCCACCCCGGTGCGGGGGCGCCCGCCGACCGGGACTACAGTGATGGCGCGGCCGAGGCCAGTGAGTCACAGCCAGGTGACGGGTAAGGATTCGAGGATTAGTCACAGTGCCCCTTTATGTCGTGAACGCGCAGGTGAACCTCTCGTGACGGTGGTCATCAACCGTCCCGTGACAACGCCAGCACCGCCGGCTCCCGGCCGTCGCCCGGCGGGCGCCCTCATCCGTGCCTATGTCGCGCTGACGAAGCCTCGGATCATCGAGCTGCTCCTGATCACGACGCTGCCGGTGATGTTCCTGGCGGCGGGCGGGCTCCCGCCGCTGTGGCCGGTGATCGCGACGCTCGTGGGCGGCATGCTGTCGGCCGGCAGCGCCAACGCGCTCAACTGCTACATCGACCGCGACATCGATGCGAAGATGCGCCGCACCCGCCGGCGCCCGCTGCCGATGGTCCAGGTCAGCCCCGGCGAGACCATGGTGTTCGGGATCACGCTGGCGGTGGCCTCCACGGTCTTCCTGTGGCTGGCGGTCAACGCGCTCGCGGCGGCCCTGTCGGTCTTCGCGATCCTGTTCTACGTCTTCGTCTACTCGATGCTCCTCAAGCGGCGCACCAAGCAGAACGTCGTGTGGGGCGGCATCGCGGGCTGCATGCCCGTCCTGATCGGCTGGTCGGCCCTCACCGGCCGCATGGCGTGGACCCCCGTCGTGCTCTTCCTCGTGGTGTTCTTCTGGACGCCGCCGCACACCTGGACCCTCGCGATGCGCTACCGCGAGGACTATGCCGCCGCGAACGTCCCGATGCTGCCGGTGGTGGCGACCGAGCGCCGCGTCGCGATCGAGGTCATCGCCTACACCTGGGTCACCGTGGCGTGCTCGCTGGCGCTGTGGCCGGTCGCGCACACGACGGTCTTCTATCCGATCGCCGCCGCGGCCCTCGGTGTGGCCTGCATCGTCGAGGCGCACCGCCTGTTCTGGCGCGTACGCCGTGGCGTCACCGGAGCGGTTCTCAAGCCGATGCGTTACTTTCACCTGTCCAACGCCTATCTGGCCCTTCTTTTCCTGGCCGTGGCGATCGACCCTCTGCTGCACTGAGCGTTAATGTCGCGGCATGGCGCGCGTTGATCCCAAAGCGATCCTTGAAGGTCGCATCCCCGGCAGAGCCCCCGTCGGGCTGATCGTCGGGCTGATCGTCTCGTCGGTCTGCGCGCTCGTGGTCCTCGGCCTCGACGCGTTCAACGGCGCGTCGTTTTTCGTGGGGCTGATCCTGGCGATCCTCCCGGTGCCGCTGCTCGTGGGGCTCGTGCTGATGCTCGACCGCATGGAGCCGGAGCCGTGGCGGGCCCTGATCTTCGCGTTCATGTGGGGGGCCGGTGTCGCCGTGCTGGGCGCCCTCGTGCTCAACACCGCCGGCTACGAGCTGCTGACCAAGCCGGTCTTCGGCGAGCGCGGCGAGCTCGTCACCGCGGCCGTCGGCGCGCCATTGGTGGAGGAGTCGCTCAAGGGCGCCGTGCTGTTCGGGTTCCTCTGGTTCCGCCGCCACGAGCTGGACGACCTCACCGACGGCATCATCTACGCGGGCATGGTCGCGCTGGGCTTCGCGATGATGGAGAACGTCAGCTACTACATGCGGGCGGTCAACCAGCACAACATCGAGGCCGTGTTCATCATGCGCGGGGTGATCTCCCCGTTCGGGCACCCGCTCTTCACGTCGATGACCGGCCTCGGGGTCGCGTACGCCGCGCTGCACCGCGGCGCGGCGCGGGTCGCGGCGCCCATCGCCGGGCTCTGCGGCGCGATGCTGCTGCACGGCGCGTGGAACTTCTCGACCGCCTTCGGGATCAAGGGCCTGACGATCGCGTACGGCATCGACTTCTGCATCCTCATCGGCCTGATCGTCATCGTGGCGCGCGAGCGCCGGCAGACGGTGCGCCTGATCCAGCTCCACCTGCCGACGTACTCCGCGACCGGCCTCGTCACGCCGCAGGACATCCACATGCTGGGCAACATCGCGCTGAGACGCCGGGCGCGGCAGTGGGCGAAGATGGCCGGGGGAGCATCCGCGGCCCGCGCCATGGGCGACTACCAGCTCGCGGCGACCGAGCTGGCCCTCCTGCACCAGCGGGCCGCACGCGGCGTCGCCGAGCCCGCCTGGTTCTACCGGCGGCGGCTCGACCTGATGAACCTCATGCACGTGGCCCGGCAGGCGTTCCAGGTGCGGCAGCGGCGCCCGCTGCAGCCGCCGTGGGCGGGCCCCGGCCAGTCGGGCTTCCTGCAGCAGGGCCAGTCGTTCGGCCCGCCGCCGCCCGGCCCCTTCCATTCCCAGGGCCCCTACAGCCAGACGTGAGTCTCGGAATGCACCCTTGACGGCGGCTTTACTCGGATCAACAATCCTTGGTGACCCATGACAACGTTGTCATGATCCTTCGCGGTGGTCCCCGCCAGCGCACACCTGTGATCTCCAGGAGCAGCCGTGCTCAGACGTTCACGTACCCGATCGGCCGGCGTGATCTGCCTGGCCCTCGCCTCGTTCACACTCTCGGCGGTCCCGCGCGCGGCGGACGCCGCCACGGCAGACCCCGCCTCGTACGTCAACCCGTTCGTCGGCACCGAAGACGGCGGGCCCGACTTCGGCCACGGCGGCGGCGCCGGGATGGACTTCCCCGGCGCGGTCGTGCCCTTCGGCATGATGCAGTGGAGCCCCGACACCGTCCGGTCGTCGGGCGGCGGTTACAAGTACGAGGACAACCGCCTGCGCGGGTTCAGCATGACCCACATCTCCGGGCCGGGCTGCACGGGCGCCGGCGACTTCCCGGTGACCCCGATCTCCGGGCCGATCAAGAACTCGCCGGCGACCCACGGCTCGGACTACGTTCAGACGTTCGACCACGAGAACGAGCAGGCCGCGCCCGGCTCGTACGCGGTCACCACGGACTCCGGGGTGAAGACCGAGCTGACCGCGAGCACCCGCGGCGGCGTCGGACGGTTCACCTTCCCGACCGACAAGGCCGGCACGCTCCTGCTCAACGTGACCGGCTCGCCCAACGGCGTGGACGACGCCGAGGCCACGATCAAGGGCAACACCGTCTCCGGCTGGGCAGAGACCGGAGGCTTCTGCGGCTCCGAGACGAAGTACTACGTGTACTTCAGCGCCACCTTCGACCGTCCCTTCCAGGCGTATGGCACCTGGAAGGACGACTCGGTCGAGCCCGGCGCCGCCGAGGTGCGCGGCAGCGCGCCGCCGAAGGTGCCCCAGCGCACCCCGAAGATCTTCGGGCGGATCCACAACGGGCCGGAGGGCAGGCCGACGGCGCGGAAGATCACCCCGCACGACGTCAACGTCAAGGGGCCGGGCTCCGGCGTCTACCTCCAGTTCGACACCAGCAAGGCCCAGCCGGTGCAGATGCGCTCGGCGATCTCCTACGTCAGCGTCGACGGCGCCGCGCGCAACCTCGCCCAGGAGATCGGCGGCCGAGGCTTCGACACCGTACGCTCCGCCGCGCATGCCATGTGGGAGAAGCGGCTCGGACAGATCAAGGTCGGCGGCGGCGACACGGACCGCCTGAAGACCTTCTACACCGCGCTGTACCACGCGCTCCTGCAGCCGTACGTCTTCGACGACGTCGACGGGACCTACACCGGCTTCGACTACCGCACCCACAAGGTCGCCAAGGGACACCACCAGTACGCGACCTTCTCCGGCTGGGACATCTACCGCAGCGAGGCGCAGCTGATCGCGCTGCTCGCCCCGGACGTCGGCGGCGACATCGCCCAGTCGATGTACAACGACGCGCACTCGGTCGGCGACGTGTGGGACCGCTGGTCGCACCAGAACGCCATCACCGGCGTCATGAACGGCGACCCCTACCACTCGATCATCGCGACCATGTACGCCTTCGGCGCCCGCGGCTTCGACGCGAACGGCGCGCTGGCCGCCATGGTCAAGGGCGCGAACCGGATCGGAGAGGACAAGGCCACCAAGTACACCGAGCGGCCCGGCAACGCCGACTACCTCAAGCTCGGCTTCGTGCCCGGCGACCCGGCGACCACGCTGGAGTACGGCATGGCCGACTTCGGCATCGCCCAGCTCGCCCAGCGCCTCGGCGACAACGGCACGTACCAGTCGTTCATGAAGCGGTCGCACGCCTGGGAGAACATCTACAACCCGCTAAACGACTGGATCCAGCCGCGGTCGGGCGACGGATCCTTCGTCAGCCCCTTCGACCCGGCCGACCCCGGCTGGTACGTCGAGGGCAACGGCTCCCAGTACCACTGGCTGACCTACTCCGACGTCGGCGGCCTGTTCGGCGCGATGGGCGGCCGTGACAAGGCGGCCGACCGGCTCGACACCTTCTTCACCAAGCTCAACGCGGGGCCGAAGGAGCCCTACGCCTACCTCGGGAACGAGCCGTCGCTCCAGTCGCCGTGGCTGTACGCCTGGGCGGGGCAGCCGTACAAGACCCAGGACGTCGTCGCGCGTGCGCGTACGGAGCTGTTCAAGTCCGGTCCGGACGGCCTGGTCGGCAACGACGATCTGGGCACGATGTCGGCCTGGCGCGTCTTCGCAGGGCTCGGCATGTACCCGGCGATCCCGGGCCGCGCCGAGATGGTGCTGAACAGCCCCGAGTTCCCGAAGATCACCATCGAGCGGTCCAGCGGCCAGACGATCTCCATCGACGCCCCCGGAGCCTCCGACGCGACGCCGTACGTCCAGTCGCTGAAGGTCGGTGGTCAGGCGACGTCCCGCGCCTGGCTGCCGGAGTCGTTCGTCGCCACCGGCGGCCGGCTCGACTACACCATGGGCGGAAAGCCGAACACCTCGTTCGGCGGCGACCCGAAGGACGCGCCGCCGTCGTTCGGCGCCGGCGCCAAGCCGTTCCTCTCCGCGATCACGCCGGGCACGACCTCCATCGAGCCGGGCGGCACGACGGACGCCACCCTTCGAGTACAGGCCGTCGGCAAGGGCGACACGGTCGCGTGGTCGGCCGAGCCGCCGGCCGGTGTCACCGTGACGCCGTCGTCGGGGTCGCTCAAGGTCGGCGACGGCGGCCGTACGGACCAGAAGGTGACCGTGTCGGTGGCCGCCGGGACGAAACCGGACTACTACTCGGTTCCGTTCACGGTGACCGCCTCCGGTGTCCAGGCCGGCGCGCCGGGCATCACGGTGAACGTCGCCAATAAGGGCACGATCGAGTGGTACCAGAACAACGCCGGCATCTCCGACGACGGCGCGTCCGGGCAGGCCAACTACGACGGCGGCGGCTGGAGCTACTCCACGCAGGCCCTCGCCGCGGCCGGGGTGAAGCCGGGCGGCCCGGTGCCCTGGAAGGGCTTCACGTTCACCTGGCCGTCACGCCGGCCGGGCCAGATGGACAACGTGCAGGCGAACGGCCAGGTGGTCGACATCGCCGACGCTCCGAAGGGCGCCTCGAAGCTGGCCTTCCTCGGCTCGGGCGGCAACGGCGACGCGCCGTCGACCGTCACGATCACCTACACCGACGGGTCCACCGGGCAGGGGAAGCTGGAGTTCAGCGACTGGGCGCTCGGCGCCGACGCGTACCCGCCGAAGTACGGCAACGAGGTCGTCGCCAAGACGCCGTACCGCAACTCCTCGGACGGCGGCGATCAGGAGATCAACATCTACGTGTTCGCCGCGACGCCGATCGCTCTCGACCAGGGCAAGCAGGTGAAGAGCGTCACGCTGAATACACCGGCGGACGACAACGGATCACTGCACGTCTTCGCCTGGGCCTTCGCCTAGAACCGGTAACGCCCCGCCTGTGGTCTCGTGACACTGTCGGCGAATCCGCCCGCCAGCGTGGCTGGGGGCGGATTCGCCGCCGCGACGTGTACCAGGTGCTCGTCGGGTGCTGGAGTTGATCGAACACTGGGGCGGCGCCGTGATCACCGAGGTGATCACGGCGCCGCCCCAGTCGTTGATCTCGATGGGAACGAGGTCTTCGGTGTCGCCGCGTCCGGCGGATCTGGAGGAGATTCCGGCGGCCACGGTCGCGGGCGGGGCGTCCCTTCTCTGTCAGGCGACGATGCGCAGGGGGTTCTCCAGCAGCTCGGCGAGCTCCCCGAGGAACTTGGCGCCGGTCGCGCCGTCGCATGCCCGATGGTCGACCGACAGCGTCAGCGTCAGGCGCTTGCGCGGCACGACCTCGCCGTCGCGGACCACCACGTCCTGCCGGGTCGCCCCGACCGCGAGGATGGCCGCCTCGGGCGGGTTGATGACGGCGGTGAAGGAGTCGACGCCGAACATCCCCAGGTTGCTGACGGTGAAGGTGCCGCCGGACATCTCCTGCGGGGTGAGACGCCCCTCGCGGGCGCGCCCGGCCATCTCGCGGGTCTCGACGCCGATGGACGAGACGCTCTTGGTGTCGGCGTCACGGATCACCGGCACGACGAGCCCGTCGTCGAGGGCGACCGCCACACCGACGTTGACCCGCTTGTGCACGAGGAGGTTCTCCTCGGTGAATGAGACGTTCAGCACCGGGTTGGCGCGCAGCGCCGTCGCGCAGGCCTTCACGATCAGGTCGTTGACGCTGACCTTGGCCGGGGCCAGGGCCGTGTTGAGGGTCGCACGGAAGCCCAGCAGGTCCTCCACGTCGACGACCCGCGTCAGGTAGAAGTGCGGCGCGGTGCGCATGCTCTCGGCGAGACGGCGCGCGGTCACCTTGCGGATGCGGCTCAGCGGCACCTGCTCGGTTTCCTGGTCCGCCGCGGTCGCGGCGGGTGCGCCAGGCGCCTGCACGGGGGCCGGGCTCGGGGCGCCGCCGAGTGCCGGCGCCTCGACGCCGCCGCGTGCGGCCGCCTCGACGTCGGCGCGGACGATGCGGCCGCCGGGGCCGGAGCCGCTGAGCGCGGACAGGTCGACGCCGTTCTCCCGCGCCATCCTGCGGGCCAGCGGTGACGACGGCGGACGGGACCCGGCACCGCGCGGCGCGATGGTCTCGGTGCGGGGCGTGCCGTTCACGGCCGCCGCCGGGGCCGCCGCCGCGGGGGCCGGGGCCGGGGTGGCTGCCGGGAGCTGGTCGCCGGCCATCAGCGCGATCGGCGTGCCGATGCGCGCGGTCTCGCCTTCCGCGACCAGGATCTCGCCGAGGACGCCCTCCTCGTACGCCTCGTACTCCATGAGGGCCTTGTCGGTCTCGATGTCGACGAGGGAGTCACCGACGGCGATCTTGTCGCCCGGCTTCTTGTGCCACGCGCTGACGACGCCTTCCTCCATGGTGTCGGACAGGCGGGGCATGAGTATCTGCGACATGGGTCTCCTACCGGCCGGTCGCGCGGAGCGTGTCGTGGACGGCCGTGACGAGGGAATCGGCCGACGGCAGAGCGGCGAGTTCCAGGGGCTTGGAGTAGGGGAGCGGCACCTCGGCCATCGCGACCCGGCGTACCGGCGCGTCGAGCCAGTCGAAGGCGCCCTCCTGGATCGTCGCGGCGATCTCGGCGCCGATCCCGTAGGTGAGCCAGTCGTCCTCGGCGATCACCGCGCACCCGGTGCGCTTGACCGAGGCGACGATGGTCTCACGGTCGAGCGGGCGGAGGCTGCGCAGGTCGACGACCTCCGCGGACACGCCATCGCCGGCGAGCCGCTCGGCGACCTCCGTGGCGACGTGCGCCATACGGGAGTAGGCGACGATCGTGACGTCGGTGCCCTCTCGGGTGACGGCGGCGCGGCCGATGCCGGCGGGCTGGACGTCTTCGACCTCTTCGGGGACCTCGCCGCGCGTGTTGTACAGCGCGAGGTTCTCCAGGAAGAGCACGGGGTCGTCGTCGCGGATCGCGGCCTTCAGCATCGCCGAGGCCTCGGCCGGCGTGCTCGGCGCCAGGACCTTGAGGCCGGGGATGAAGGAGTAGAACAGCTCGACGTTCTGGGAGTGCGTGGCGCCGAGCTGCTGCCCGCCGCCGCCGGGGGTCCGGATCACCATCGGCACGCTGCACTGGCCACCGAACATCCCGTAGATCTTCGCCGCGTGGTTGACGATCTGGTCGAGCGCGAGCAGCGAGAAGTTGATCGTCATGATCTCGACGACCGGCCGCAGGCCGAGCATGGCGGCGCCGATGGCGGCCCCGACGAAGCCCTCCTCGGCGATCGGCGTGTCACGGACGCGGCGCGGGCCGAACTCCCGCAGCAGCCCTTCGGTGATCTTGTACGAGCCCTCGAAGACGCCGATCTCCTCGCCCATGAGGAAGACGTCCTCGTCCCGCAGCATCTCGGCGCGCAGGGTGTCCCTGAGAGCCTGGCGGTAGGTCATGGTCGCCATGGAGTCTCCTTCAGAAGACCGGGTCGGCCGGCAGGCGGCGGGACTCGCCCGGCACCGGCGTGGCGTAGGTGTGGTCGAACAGGGTGGACACGTCCGGGTGCGGGCTGTCGTCGGCGAACGCCGCGGCGTCGTCGACCTCCGCCTTGACCTCGGCGTCGAGCTTCTCGCGCGCCTCGTCGTCCAGGACCCCGCTCTCCGCCAGCTCCAGGGCGAACCTCGCGAGGGGGTCGGCGGCCTTCAGCGCCTCCTTCTCCTCGGCGGTCCGGTAGCGCGCCGGGTCGACGACGGAGTGCCCGCGCAGCCGGGGGCTCGTCGTCTCCAGCAGGTACGGCCTGGCGTCGGTGCGCGCGTGCTCGACGGCCTCCTCAGCGGCCTGGCGCACCGCGACGACGTCGTCGCCGTCGACGCGCGAGCCCTCCATGCGGTAGGCGGCGGCGCGGCGGAAGAGATCGGGCTCGGCCGAGGCGTTGCGCACGGTGGTGCCCATGCCGAGGCCGTTGTTGACCACGACGAACACGACCGGCAGGTTCCAGAGCGACGCCATGTTGAGCGACTCGTGGAACGCGCCGATGTTGGTGGTGCCGTCACCCATCTGGCACATGACGACCTCGTCGCCGCCGCGGTAGGAGATGGCCAGCGCGGCGCCGGTGGCGAGCGGGAGCTGCCCGCCGACGATGCCGTAGCCGCCGAGCAGCCGCGACTCGACGTCGAACAGGTGCATCGACCCGCCCCAGCCCTTGGACACGCCGGTGCTGCGGCCGTACAGCTCGGCCATGACGCGGCGGGATTCGATGCCGCGCGCGAGGGCGTAGCCGTGCTCGCGGTAGTTCGTGAAGAGGTAGTCACGAGGCTGGAGCGCGGCCATCAGGCCCGCGATCGTGGCCTCCTCGCCGAGGTTGAGGTGGCAGTAGCCACCGATCTTGGCCTCGGTGTACGCCCGTGCGGCGCGCTCCTCGAATCGGCGGATCAGCAGCATCTGCCGGTAGTACGCGATGAGCGTCTCCGGCTGAGGCTTGGCCTTCCGCTGACGGCGGGGGCGTGCCGGGCTCCTCGTGTCGGTGTCACCCATCGAGGTCTTCCCTTCGTACGCGGGGGCGCGTGCGATGGGGTTCCACTGCGTGCGCCCGTATGATCAGGAGCGATCAATGATCGATCATAGTTCAGCCTAGACGCGAGTGATCCGTTTCCACCATCTACGATTGGCCACCGTGACCGCTCCCAAAGCTTCCGCTCTGGTGCGTACCGGCCTTGGCGACCAGATCCGCCAGGTTCTCCTCGATGGCATCACCACGGGCCGATGGCAGCCCGGTGAGCGTATCGTCGAACGCCGCATCGCCGCCGAACTCGGCGTCAGCCAGGCCCCCGTACGCGAGGCGCTCCGCCAGCTGGAAGCGCTCCGTCTGATCGAGAGTATGCCCAACCGGGGCGCGCGTGTGCGGGAGTTCACCGAGGAGGACTTCGCCGAGTTCTTTCCGGTACGCGCGGGTCTGGAGAAGACCGCCGCCGACCTGGCCGTGGTCCGCACCGGCGGCCGGCTGGACGCCCTTCAGGGGCACATCGAGCGGCTCGCGGGCGCGTCCGGCCCCGACGTCATGCGCCACAGCATCGCCTTCCACCGCGAGATCGTCGAGGCGGCCGGCAACGGCCTGCTGCGCTCGGTGTGGGAGTCCCTCGGCATCGAGATCTGGACGACGCTGTCGGTGCGCCGCCACCAGACCGAGCTGTGCGGCAAGACCGCCGAGCACATCGAGATCGCCGACGCCTTCGCCCGCCGGGACCCCGGTGTCGGCACGATGCTGCACGACCACGTCATGAGCTACGCGCCCTGACGTACCCCCGCTCTAGGATCGGTGCATGGGACGGTCCAACGAAGAGGTCGCGGCGCTCTTCCAGGAGTTCGCGGATCTGCTCTCGATCACGGGTGAAGCGGCCTACAAGGTCCGGGCGTACGAGAAGGCCGCTCGCGCCATCGCCGGGCACCACGAAGACGTCTCGACGCTCGACCTGAAGGGTCTGAAGAAGATCCCCAACGTTGGCGACGCCATCGCGAAGAAGATCCTCGACCACCGCGAGACGGGCACCATCCGGCAGTTGGAGGCGGTGCGCGAGCGCATCCCGGCCGGCGTGCGGGCGCTCACCGCCATTCCCGGCCTCGGGCCGAAGAAGGCCCTGGCCCTCTACGAGGAGCTGGGCGTGACGTCGGTCGACGAGCTGGCCGACGCGATCCCGGAGGGCCGGCTCGACGGGCTGAAGGGGTTCGGCGCCAAGACCGCGGAGAACATCCTCCACGGCATCGAGCTGATGCGCGGCGCCGGTGACCGGGTGCTGGTCGACGTCGCGACCAAACTGGCGGAGGAGATCGTCGCCGCCCTGTCACCGCTGGCGGGCCGGTGCGAGTACGCCGGGTCGTTGCGCAGGTCGCGGGAGACCATCGGCGACGTCGACATCCTCGCCACCGCGGGTGACTCCGGGCCGCTGATGGAGGCGTTCAAGGCGCTGCCGTTCGTCACCGAGGTGATCGCCGACGGCGAGAAGAAGACCTCGGTGCGCACGTCACGCGGCCTCCAGGTCGACCTGAGGGTCGTGCCGCCCGAGGCGTGGGGCGCGGCCCTGCAGTACTTCACGGGTTCGAAGTCGCACAACGTCCGCACCCGGCAGATCGCCGTGCGCGCCGGGCTGAAGCTGTCGGAGTACGGCCTGTTCGAGGTGGAGAGCGGCGACCTCGTCGTCTCCGCGACCGAGGAGGAGGTCTACGACCGTCTCGGCCTCCCGTGGGTGCCGCCGCCGCTGCGCGAGGACACCGGCGAGATCGAGGCCGCGCTCAAGGGCGAGCTGCCGCGCCTCGTCGAGCTCTCGGACCTGCGCGGCGACCTGCACACCCACACCGACCTCACCGACGGCATCGCCTCACTGGAGGACATGGTCGCCGCCGCGTCCACGCGCGGCTGGGACTACTACGCGATCACCGACCACGCGCCCGACCTGTTCATGCAGCGGATGACGGATGAGAAGATGCTCGCCCAGCGCGAGAAGGTCCGCGCGCTGCAGGAGCGATACCCGGACCTGACGCTGCTCCACGGCACCGAGCTGAACATCGACGCCGAGGGCGCGGTCGACTGGGACGAGGACTTCCTGGCCGGCTTCGACATCTGCGTCGCGTCGGTGCACTCCCACTTCACGCAGTCGCGCGAGGAGATGACCCGGCGGCTCGTACGCGCCGTGAAGAACCCCGGCGTGCACGTCCTGGGCCACCCGACCGCGCGTCTCATCGGGCGGCGGCCCGCGATCGACGCCGACTGGGACGAGGTCTTCGCGGCCTGCGCCCGCGGCCGTACCCTGCTGGAGGTCGACTCCTTTCCGGACCGCCTCGACCTGCCCGCCGATCTGATCATGCGCGCCCGGCGGCACGGCGTGAAGTTCACCGTCGACAGCGACGCCCACGCGACGGGCCACTTCGCCAACCTCCGCTACGGCATCGGCACCGCGCAGCGCGGCTGGCTGACCCCGGACGACGTGGCCAACACCTGGCCTCTGGAACGCCTGCGCGCCTACCTGAGCCCCGCCTGACGTCGCGTGGCAGGGCTCAGGGCATGCGGGCGGCGCGTGTCTCCAGGTAACGCTGTTCCGGGAGGCTGGTCGTGCGGCGTGCGGCCCGCTGGTAGCAGGCGCGTGCGGCCTCGTGGTCGCCTGCCATCTCCAGGAGGTGCGCGCGTACCGCGTCCAGCCGGTGGTGTCCGGCCATCCGTTCGTCGTCGTCCAGTGGTGCGAGCAGGTCGAGTCCGGCGCGCGGGCCCTTCACCATCGCGACCGCGACGGCCTGGTTGAGCGTCACCATCGGGTTCGGCTCGATGCGGTCGAGCAGGCGGTAGAGCGCGACGATCTGCGGCCAATCGGTGTCCTCGGCACGCAGGGCCTCGGCGTGCACGGCGGCGATGGCCGCCTGGAGCTGGTACGCCCCGGGGGCGTACCGTGCCAGCGCTTCGCTGACCAGCGTGACGCCCTCCTCGATCGACGCCGTGTCCCACCGTTCACGGTCTTGCTCGGCGAGCGGCACCAAGGCTCCGTCGGCTCGGGTTCGCGTGGCCTTTCGCGCGTCCGTGAGCAGCATGAGGGCGAGGAGGCCGGCGACCTCGCCGTCGCCTGGCAGCAGGCGGCGTACGGCGCGGGTGAGCCGGATCGCCTCCGTGGTCAGTTCGCCGCGCCGCAGGTCGGGGCCTGAGGTGGCGGTGTAGCCCTCGTTGAAGATCAGGTACAGGACGTGCAGGACGACGCGCAGCCGGCCGGCGCGTTCCGGCTCCGGGGGCAGGGTGAACGACGCGCCGTCCGCCTTGATCCGCTGCTTGGCGCGGCTGATGCGCTGCGCCATCGTCGCCTCCGGTACGAGGAACGCGCGGGCGATCTGCGCCGTGGTCAGGCCGCCGACCGCCCGCAGCGTGAGGGCGACCTGTGAGGCCGCCGACAGCGACGGGTGGCAGCACAGGAACAGCAGGGTCAGGGTGTCGTCCTCGCCGGGGCCCGGCTCGACGCCGGTCGGAGCCAGCGCCGCGACGGTCGCCTCCCGGCGGCGGCGCGCCTCATCGCTGCGCCACTGGTCGGCCAGCCGCCGGGACGCGACCGTGATCAGCCAGGCGCGCGGGTTGTCCGGCACGCCCTTGCCCGGCCACTGGAGGCCGGCCTCCAGCAGAGCCTCCTGCACGGCGTCCTCGCAGACGTCGAACCGCCCGTACCGGCGGACGAGCGCGCCGAGGACCTGCGGCGCGAGGTCGCGCAGCAGGTCCTCGGCGACCGGGCCGGTGCTCACATCTCCATCCCGGAGGAGTCCATGACCGGGCGTACCTCGACCCCGAGGACGCGCGCGTCGGGGATCACCGCGGCCAGCTCCAGCGCGCGATCCCGGCTCTCGCAGTCGACCAGGTAGTAGCCGGCCAGGTGGTCGGCGGCGTCGAGGTAGGGCCCGTCGGTGACCACCGGCACGCCGTCCCGTACCCGTACGACGGCGCTGTTCTCCGGATCGGCCAGCGCCTGGGTACTGATCATCTCTCCGGTCTCCCTGATCGCCCTCTGAAACCGCTCATGTCCGGTGTACACCGCCTCGCGGTCGTGGTCGGACAGTGCCTCCCGTACGCCGGGGTTCATGTGCATGATCAACAGGTACTTCACGCGGCCGCTCCTCGGGATCCTTTACCAGTTACGTCGGAGCGGGCCGCCCGATCTCGACATCGGCATCCGCGAGGGTCCGCCAGGCCACCGCGGCGATCACCACCATCGTCGCGGCGGCGGTCCAGAACGGGGCCGTGACGCCGGCCGCCTGGGCGAACACGCCGCCCAGGAGCAGTCCGACCGTGCTTCCGCCCGTGTTGAACAGGTTGTACGCGCCGCTCACCCGGCCGCGCAGCCGGTCGGGTACGGCCCGCTGGCGTACCGTCGAGGCGATCACTCCCCAGACCATCGTGTGCACGCCGAAGACGATCAGGACGGCCGCCGCGACCCAGGCATGGCGGGTGAGGGCGAGCGTCAGGTGCGTGCCGGCCTCGATGAGGAGCCCGGTACGTAGGAGCAGGGCCGCGCCGAACCGCCTCTGGAGACGGCGGGCCAGCGCGCTGCCGCCCAGACCGCCGACGGCGAACGTCGTGAGCAGGAGGCCGTAGCCGGTGCCGGTGAGGCCGAGGCGGCGCCGGGCGTACAGGACGAAGACCGCGAAGGCGGCGGAGAACGCGATGTTCGCAATGCCCATCGACACGGCGAGGCACCGCATGAGCCGGTGCGACCACAGCCAGCGGACGCCTTCGGCGATCTCGGCGCGCAGGTTCTTCTTCGGCGCGGGCTGAGGGGGGATCCGCCGCATGCCGGCGACCAGTACGGCCGCCACCGCGAAGCTGAGGGCGTCCACGCCGAACGGCAGCCCGGCCGTGACGGCGAAGAGCCACGCGCCGAGCGGCTTGGCCGCGAACTGGTTGACGGTGAAGGTCGCCGCCAGCCGGGCGTTCGCCGCGACGAGGTGCTCGTGCGGAACGATCGCGGGCAGCCGTGCGCCCGCCGCGGTGTCGGCGAGGGTCTCACCGATACCGAGCAGGAAGAACACCACGTAGATCATCGGGATGGTGGCGATCCCGGCCCAGACGGCGGCGCACAGGCCGCCGAGCGCGGCGCAGCGTACGGCGTCGACCGCGACGATCAGCTTTTGCCGGTCGACCCGGTCGGAGTACGCGCCGCTGATCAGGGAGAACAGGAGCCAGGGGAGTGACTGGACGAAAGCCGCACCGGCGACGAGCGCCGGATCGGAGGTGAGAGAGGCGACGAGCAGCGGCCCGGCGACCATGGTGACGCCGTCGCCGACGTTGGAGACGGCAGAGGCCGTCCAGAGCCGGGTGAAGTCCGCGCCGAAAGACATGCGGGCACGCAAAAGGAGCTCCTCGAAAGGACGAAACGGTCAAGGGCGTGGTTGACCGCCTCGGGGCGAGGAGCCCGGAACCGACGAACGATCTAGAGGGTCGCGGACTCCCGCGCTGAGGCGTGGCCCGGGACCATGGTGTGGCGCATGTGAAGCCCTTCTGTCGCGGCCGGTGTCACCAGGACGCTATCCGGCCGCCGCCGGAGCCTCAACGGGGTTTTCCGCGGCGCTCGCCGGCAGCGGGTCGCGCTCGCGGAGGGCGAAGAACAGGCGGAGGACCGCGATCCACACGACGGCCGAGCCGAGCACGTGCACCGCGACCAGGGCCGCTGGGACGCCCGTGAAGTACTGGACGTAGCCGATCGCGCCCTGGGCCAGCTCGACGGCGAACAGCTCGGCCGCGCGGCGCTGGGCCGCCACCGGCGCGCCGGTCAGGCGCAGGCCCAGCAGGATCGCGAACGTCAGGCCGACCGTCGCCCAGACGAGGTCCACGTGGAACTGGGTGACCTGCTCGAAATCGAAGGACCAGCGGCGGGCCCGGATGTCGCCGGGGTACTTGTCGGTGCCGGTGACGATCGTGCCCGCGATCAGCAGCGCGACGGTCACCGGGATCAGCGCGCGGCCCAGCCACGTCAGCTCGGGGCGTACGGCGCGGTGCGGCGGCGCGTCGCTCTCACCCGCCCTGACCCACAGCGCGACGGCCGCGGCGAGCAGCGCGGGGGACAGCAGGAAGTGCAGGGCGACCGTCGCCGGGTGCAGGTCCGTCAGGACGACGATGCCGCCCACGATCGCCTGGGCGACCACGCTGAGCGGCTGGACCACGGCGAGCCGTACGAGGACCTTCCGGCGCGGGCGCAGCCGCAGCGCGGCGACGAAGACCGCCGCGCCGATGGCCAGCACGAGGAATGTCAGCAGGCGGTTGCCGAACTCGATCCCCATGTTGACGGCCGAGTGCTCGGCCGAATGGGTCGGCACCAGGCTGGTGCCGGTGCACTTGGGCCAGGTGGGGCAGCCGAGCCCCGAGCCGGTGACCCGTACTGCCGCGCCCGTACCCATGATCAGCGCGTTGCCGACCACGCTCGCCAGGGCGAGCCTGCTTACGGCGCCCGGTGTGGGGCGCCAGACGACGTCGCGAAGCCGGGTGAGGGTGTTCTCCGATTGCACGTGGCAATCGTATGGGCGCTCGCGCGGGCCCCGCCGCCGACCCTCATGATCAGGCTTCCGGAGCCTCCACCGGATTCTTGGCGAACCGGGTCGCGCCCACGCACGCGGTGATGACGAGGCCGATCGCGAGCCACTCGTGCCAGCCGAGGAGCTCGCCGAGGAACAGCAGGCCGACCAGGGCGGCGACGGCGGGCTCCATGCTCATCAGGATGCCGAACAGCCGCGCCGGCACGCGTCGCAGCGCCTCCAGCTCCAGGGTGTACGGGATCACAGACGACAGCACGCCCACCCCGAGCGCGAGGACCAGCAGCTCGGGCCGGAGCAGTGCCGTGCCGCCCGTGCCGATCCCGGCGGGGAGCATGACGACCGTGCCGACGATGCTCGCGACGGCCAGCCCCGACGTGCCGGAGAACCGCCGCCCGGTCGCGCCGCTGAGCACGATGTACGCGGCCCAGCCGGCGGCCGCGAGCAACGCGAACGCCACACCGGCGAGCGTCACGTCGCCCCCACCGCGGGCGAGCAGCGCGACACCGCCGAGCGCGAGCCCGGCCCACAGCAGGTCGAGCCGCCGCCGGGAGCCGAAGATCGCCACCGAGAGCGGCCCGAGGAACTCCACGGTCACCGCCACGCCCAGCGGGATGCGCGCAATGGCCTGGTAGAAGGAGAAGTTCATCCCCGCCAGGACCAGCCCGAACAGCACCGCGACCCCGATGTCACGCCACGAGTGGGTACGCCGCAGACCGCGCAGGCTGGACCGGTACGTGACACCGAGGACGATCGCCGAGGTGAGCAGGCGCATCATCACGACGGCGTCCGGCGAGATCTGCGTGAACAGGTTCTTCGCCACACCGGCGCCGACCTGCACCGAGACGATGCCGAGCAGGATCAGCGCGGGCGGCGGCACCGACCCGAGCGAGAGGCGAAGCCCGGCCGGGCGCGCGCGGAAGCGGCCCGCCCGGCCGTACGGACGTGGGGTGTCGGCGAGGGCCATCGGGGTCATTCCCATCGGAAGAAGCGTGCCGCGAGCGTGAGGCCGATCATCGCCCATACGGCGAGTATCGCCAGGTCGCGGAGGGGGAGTCCCGCACCGTGCTGTAGCACCTGCCGCAGCCCGTCGGTGAGTGCGGAGATCGGGAGGAGTTCGAGCGCCGACCGCATGCCGCCGGAGAACTTCGTCAGCGGGAATACGACGCCGCCGAGAACGAGGAGGAGCAGGTAGACCAGGTTGGCGGCGGCGAGGGTGGCCTCGGCGCGCAGGGTGCCGGCCATCAGGAGGCCGAAGCCGCTGAACGCCGCGGTGCCCAGGAGCAGGAGGAGGATCGCGGTCAACGGGTCGCCGTGCGGGTGCCAGCCGAGCGCCAGTGCGACGGCGCCGACGAGCACCGCCTGCAGCACCTCGACGAGCACCACGGTGAGCGACTTGGCGGCGATCAGCCCGGAGCGGGGGAGCGGTGTCGCGCCGAGGCGCTTCAGCACGCCGTACCGGCGTTCGAAGCCGGTGCCGATCGCCTGGCCGGTGAACGCCGTCGACATCACGGCGAGGGCGAGCACCCCCGGTGTCAGGAAGTCGACCCGGCGGCCCGGCCCCGCGTCCAGCAGCGGCGCCGCGCTGAAGAGGATCAGCAGCGCCACCGGGATGATCAGGGTGAGCAGCAGCTGCTCGCCGTTGCGCAGGAGGTTGCGCAGCTCGTACGCGGTCTGCGCGCCGATCATGCGGTGGACCGGCGCCGCGCCCGGCGCCGGGGTGAAGGTCAGGCTCACGAACGCAGCTCCCGCCCGGTGAATTCGAGGAAGACGTCTTCGAGGGTGCGGCGCTCGATGCGCAGGTCTTCGGGCATCACGCCGTGAGAGGCGCACCAGGCCGTCACGGAGGCCAGGAGCTCGGGCACCAGGTCGCCCTCGATCATGTAGTGGCCGGGCGGCGACTCTTTGGCGATGGTCGTGGCCGGGAGCGCGGACAGCAGCTCCTCCAGGCCGAGCCCGGGGCGGGCGCGGAAGCGCAGCTGGCGCTCGGCGCCGGTCAGCTCCTGCGGGCTGCCGCTGGCGATGACCACGCCGCGGTCGATGATCAGGACCTGGTCGGAGAGGCGCTCGGCCTCCTCCATGTGGTGGGTCGTCAGGATCACCGCGACGCCGGACGCCCTCAGCTCCTCGACCAGCTCCCACGCGGCGTGCCGGGCCTGCGGGTCGAGGCCTGCGGTCGGCTCGTCGAGGAAGACCAGCTCCGGCCGTCCGATGACGGCGGCGGCCAGGGACAGCCGCTGCTGCTGGCCGCCGGACATCCGCCGGTACGGGGTGCGGGCGCACGCGTCGAGCCCGAGGCGTTCCATCAGGGCCGCCGGGTCCAGCGGATTCGCGTAGAAGCTCGCGATCAGCCGGAGGAACTCCCCGGGCCGCGCGCTCGTGGGAATGCCTCCGGACTGGAGCATCACGCCGACGCGCGCTCTCAGCGAGGGGTCGGCGGGGTCGAGGCCGAGCACGCGTACGGTGCCCGCGTCGGCGCGCCGGTAGCCCTCACAGATCTCGACCGTCGTGGTCTTGCCCGCGCCATTCGGCCCGAGGAGCGCCGTCACGGCGCTCTGACCGGCCATGAACGAGAGGCCGTCGGCGGCGGTGACGGTTCCATACCGCTTGACCAGGCCGTTCACTTCCACGGCGAGGGGAGTCATGGTACTGAGTGTAATTGTGGAGTGGTCATCACGAGGCTCCACCCCCAGACTTCGGATGCATATCGATTCGCCGATGCGCATACGGATACAGTACGACTTCGGGAGGTCTCATGCTGAGCGGCCGGAGCTTCGTCAAAGAACTCGACCTGACCACGGAGGAGTTCGAGTCCCTTCTCACGCTGTCCGCCGAGCTGAAGGCCGCCAAGAAGGCGCGCACGGAGCGGCAGGCCCTCACCGGGCTCAACATCGCGCTGGTCTTCGAGAAGACCTCGACCCGCACCCGCAGTGCGTTCGAGGTCGCGGCGTACGACCAGGGTGCCCACGTCACCTACCTCGACCCGTCGGGCTCGCAGCTCGGGCACAAGGAGTCGATCCGCGACACCGGGCGGGTGCTGGGCCGGATGTTCGACGGCATCCAGTTCCGCGGCAAGCGCCAGTCCGACATCGAGATCCTGGCCGCGCACGCCGGCGTTCCGGTGTGGAACGGCCTGACCGACGAGTGGCACCCCACGCAGAGCCTGTGCGACGTGTTCACGATGGTCGAGAGCGCCGGACGGCCGGCACGTGAGATCGGCTTCGCCTACCTCGGCGACGCGCGCGGCAACATGGGCAACTCCCTGCTCGTCACGGGCGCCCTGCTCGGCATGGACGTACGCATCGTCGCGCCGCCGGCCCTTCTCCCGTCCGCGGGCGTCCAGGCCGCCGCGAGGGATCTCGCCGCGCGCAGCGGCGCCCGACTCACCCTCACCGGCGACGTCGGGGAGGGCGTGCGCGGCGCCGACTTCGTGCACACCGACGTGTGGGTCTCGATGGGCGAGCCGACGGAGGTCTGGGCCGAGCGCATCGCCCTGCTGCGGCCCTACCAGGTGAACACCGGCGTGCTGGGGGCGACCGGCAACCCGGATGTGCGGTTCATGCACTGCCTGCCGGCCTTCCACAACCGCGAGACCGCGGTCGGCGAGCGGATCCATGAGGAGTTCGGCCTCGACGGCCTGGAGGTCACCGAGGAGGTCTTCGAGTCCACGGCGTCGATCGTCTTCGACCAGGCGGAGAACCGCCTGCACACGATCAAGGCGGTGCTGGTGGCGACGCTCGGCGGCTGACGCTTCGGCCCCCGTCGAAGGAATCCCGGGCCACGCTTGGGCGATGGTAAGCACGGAGATCGAGGCCGGGCGCGGGCGCGGCGATCCCTCGTACCCTCCTCGCTGGCCCTGCTGCAGGCGACCGCGCCCGAGCCGGGGGCACGTGCGCGCGCCGTGGGCGTGTGGGGCGGGGTCGCCGGCGTCGCGGCGGCCTCCGGCCCGGTGGTCGGCGGGGCGCTCACCCAGGCCCTGAGCTGGCGGGTGGTCTTCTTCCTCAACGTGCCGCTCGGCCTGCTCGCCCTGCTGCTGACCGTCCGCCACGTCGCGCGCCCGGAGGGCCATGGCCGCCGCGGCTTCGACCTGCCGGGCCAGGCGTCGGCCGTCGCGGCCCTCGGCGTCCTGACGTTCGCCCTGATCGGCGCGCGAGGCCGCGGCTGGACCTCGCCCGTCGTCCTCTGCGGGCTCGCCGCGGCGGCCCTGCTCGCCGCCCTCTTCGTCGCCGCCGAGCGCCGGTCGGCCGTCCCGATGCTCCCGCCGGGCCTGTTCCGTTCCCGTTCGTTCTCCGGCGGCGGCGCGATCGGGCTGCTGATCAATCTCGGCTTCTACGGCCAGCTCTTCGTCGTGAGCCTGTACTTCCAGCGGGAGAAGGGGATGAGCCCGGCGCTCGCCGGCGCGGCGCTGCTGCCGGAGGGGATCCTGGTGTCGCTCGGGTCGTTCCTGTCCGGGCGCCTGACGAGCCGATCCGGCACCGTGCCGACGATGCTGATCGGGTTGTTCACGGGGGCCGCGGGGCTGCTGGGGCTGATGGTGGCAGGGGAGCACACGCCGTACGCGCTGCTCGTCGTGCCGTTGATGGCGGCCGGGTTCGGGATGTCCTTCACCCTGCCGGCCGTCACGACGACCGTCGTCGAGGCCGCTCCGCCGGACCGCGCGGGCGTCGCCTCGGGCGCGATCAACGCGAGCCGTCAGGTCGGGAGCACCGTCGGCGTCGCCTTGATCGGCACTCTGGGAGCCTCGGCCGGCACTCCGTACGCGATGGCCGCGGCCGGGGCCGTCTTCCTCACGGGGGCGTTCGTCGCCGTTACTCTGTGTGGGACGCCGCAGGTGAGGTAAGGGTGCCCTAAGTGACGGGGATTACCGTCGTTCGTTTGTCCAGGGGAAGGAATTAGGCCACACTGATGTTGTGAAAAAGGTGACCGAGGCGAGCGAAGCAGCGACGGCGCATGCCGGCGTGCCCGCGTTCGGTCCCAGCCACTCCGAGCGCACCACGCGAGCGCGAGTGGCTCGCTTGATCCTTGAATATGGTCCCATCAGCGCTTCATCGCTCGGACAGCGGCTCGGGCTCACGCCCGCGGCCGTACGCCGCCACCTCGACGCCCTTCTCGGCGACGAGATGATCGAGGAGCGAGCCTGCCGGCCGGAGGCGAGGCGAGGGCGCGGTCGCCCCGCCAAGCTCTTCGTCATCACCGACGCCGGTCGCAGCGCTTTCGAGCACGCCTATGACGATCTCGCCCGCAGCGCCCTGCGATTCCTCGCGGAGCGGCTCGGTGAGGAGGCCGTCGCGGAGTTCTCACGCAGTCAGGTGAGCGACCTCGAGGCGCGTTACGGCACGGCGATGAGCGCGGTTCCCCCACAGCAGAGGGTGCGCGCGCTGGCGGAGGCGCTGTCCGCGGACGGCTACGCCGCCTCGTCCACCACGGCTCCGGCCGGTGGCCTGCAGCTTTGTCAGCACCACTGCCCGGTCGCGCACGTCGCGGCCAGCTTCCCGCAGTTGTGCGAGGCCGAGACGGCGGCGTTCGGGCGGTTGCTCGGCGTCCCGGTGCAGAGGCTCGCGACCATCGCTCATGGCGACGGCATATGCACGACCCACGTGACCGCGCGTGAACTGACCAAGAAACACGACGATGAACGAGAGTCCGGAGGTGCCTCCGCATGACCACGGCAGCCCATCCTGAGCTCGAAGGGCTCGGGAAGTACAAGTTCGGCTGGGCCGATTCCGACGTGGCCGGTGCATCAGCCCGTCGCGGGTTGTCCGACGAGGTCGTCCGCGACATCTCGGCGAAGAAGAACGAGCCCGAATGGATGCTCGACCTTCGCCTGAAGGGCCTGCGCCTGTTCGGCAAGAAGCCGATGCCGACCTGGGGTTCCGACCTCAGCGGGATCGACTTCGACAACATCAAGTACTTCGTCCGCTCGACGGAGAAGCAGGCCACGACCTGGGACGAGCTCCCGGCCGACATCAAGAACACCTACGACAAGCTCGGCATCCCCGAGGCGGAGAAGCAGCGCCTCATCGCGGGTGTCGCCGCCCAGTACGAGTCCGAGGTCGTCTACCACCAGATCCGTGAGGACCTGGAGCAGCAGGGCGTCCTCTTCCTCGACACCGACACGGGCCTGCGCGAGCACCCGGAGATCTTCCAGGAGTACTTCGGCTCCGTGATCCCGGTCGGCGACAACAAGTTCGCCGCGCTCAACTCGGCCGTCTGGTCGGGCGGTTCGTTCATCTACGTGCCGCCGGGCGTCAACGTCGAGATCCCGCTCCAGGCCTACTTCCGGATCAACACCGAGAACATGGGCCAGTTCGAGCGGACGCTGATCATCGTCGACGAGGGCGCGTACGTCCATTACGTCGAGGGCTGCACCGCGCCGATCTACAAGTCCGACTCGCTGCACTCGGCCGTCGTCGAGATCATCGTGAAGAAGGACGCGCGTTGCCGCTACACGACCATCCAGAACTGGTCGAACAACGTCTACAACCTCGTGACCAAGCGCGCCGTCTGCTACGAGGGCGCCACCATGGAGTGGGTCGACGGCAACATCGGCTCCAAGGTCACGATGAAGTACCCGGCCGTCTACCTCATGGGCGAGCACGCCAAGGGTGAGACGCTGTCCATCGCCTTCGCGGGCGAGGGCCAGCACCAGGACGCCGGCGCCAAGATGGTGCACGCCGCGCCGAACACCTCCTCGACGATCATCTCCAAGTCGGTGGCGCGCGGCGGCGGCCGTACGAGCTATCGCGGCCTGGTCCAGGTCCAGGAAGGCGCCGAGCACTCCAAGTCCACGGTGAAGTGCGACGCGCTGCTGGTCGACCAGATCAGCCGCTCCGACACCTACCCGTACGTCGACGTCCGCGAGGACGACGTCGAGATGGGCCACGAGGCGACCGTCTCGAAGGTCTCGGAGAACCAGCTGTTCTACCTGATGAGCCGCGGGCTCACCGAAGATGAGGCCATGGCCATGATCGTGCGCGGGTTCGTCGAGCCCATCGCGCGCGAGCTGCCCATGGAGTACGCCCTCGAGCTGAACCGGCTCATCGAGCTTCAGATGGAAGGAGCCGTCGGCTGATGGCGGTAGCGACCGAGCGACCTCGGGGCACCCTGCACGAGCAGGCATCCTACGACGTCGCCGACTTCCCGGTGCCCACCGGCCGCGAGGAGGAGTGGCGGTTCACCCCGCTGCGCCGCATCCGCGACCTGCACAAGGGAGCCACCACCGACGGCAAGGTGATCGTCGGCGTCGACGCGGCCCCCGAGGTCACCGTCGAGACCGTCGCGCGCACCGACGAGCGGCTCGGCCGGGCGTACGTCCCGGCCGACCGGGTCAGCGCCCAGGCGTACGCCTCGTTCGCGCAGGGCACCGTGATCACGGTGCCGAGGGGGGTCGCCGCCTCGGCACCGACCGTCGTGTCGCTGCGCGGCGAGGGCGGCGTGGCCTACGGGCACACGACGGTCATCCTGGAGCCGCTCTCGGAGGCCACGATCGTCCTCGACCACACAGGCTCGGCGACCTACGCCGACAACGTGGAGTTCGTGGTCGGCGACGGCGCCTCGCTGAAGGTCTTCAGCCTGCAGAACTGGGCGCCCGACGCGGTCCACCTGTCGCACCAGCACGCGCGGCTCGGCCGCGACGCGCGGTTCAAGAGCTTCACCGTCAGCCTCGGCGGCGAGGTCGTCCGCATCGCCCCGTCGGTGTCCTACGACGCCCCGGGCGGCGACGCCGAGCTGTACGGGCTGTACTTCGCCGACGCGAACCAGCACCTGGAGCACCGTCTCCTGGTCGACCACGCTCAGCCGAACTGCCGCAGCCGCGTCGACTACCGCGGCGCGCTGCAGGACGAGGGCGCGCACGCCGTCTGGATCGGCGACGTGATCATCCGCGTCGAGGCCGAGGGCACCGACACGTACGAGCTGAACCGCAACCTCGTGCTCACCGACGGCACGCGCGTCGACTCGGTTCCGAACCTCGAGATCCTCACCGGCGAGGTCGCCGGCGCGGGCCACGCCTCGGCGTCCGGCCGCCTCGACGACCAGCACCTGTTCTACCTCCAGGCGCGGGGCATCCCCTACGACGTCGCGCGGCGCATGGTCGTCCGTGGCTTCCTGGGCCAGCTCGTCGAGAAGATCGACATCGAGGATCTGCGTGAGCAGGTGCTGGCGGCGATCGACCTGGAGCTGGAGCGATGAGCGACGGGTTCGTTCGGGCCTGCGCTCTGTCGGACATTCCCGATGAGGGCGCCATCGCCGTCGAGATCGAGGACACGCCGGTCGCGGTCGTACGCGTCGGGAGCGAGGTCTTCGCGCTGCGCGACGTCTGCTCGCACGCCGAGGTCGCGCTCACCGAGGGCGACGTCTACAACCACACGATCGAGTGCTGGCTGCACGGTTCGTGCTTCGACTTGCGCACCGGCAAGCCCACCAACCCGCCGGCCACCCAGCCGGTTCCCACCTACCAAGTGAAGATAGAGAGCGACGACGTCTTCGTCGCGCTCAAGGAGTCCTGAGACATATGGCCACGCTTGAGATTCGCGACCTGCACGTCTCCGTCGAGGACAAGGAGATCCTGCGGGGCGTCGACCTGACCGTACGGCCGGGGGAGACCCACGCGATCATGGGGCCGAACGGCTCCGGGAAGTCCACCCTCGCCTACGCGATCGCGGGTCACCCCAAATACGACGTCACCGGCGGGGAGGTGCTCCTCGACGGGCAGAGCGTCCTCGACATGACCGTCGACGAGCGCGCCCGCGCCGGCATGTTCCTCGCCATGCAGTACCCCGTCGAGGTCCCCGGCGTCTCGGTGTCGAACTTCCTGCGCACCGCGGTGACCGCCGTGCGCGGCGAGGCGCCGAAGCTGCGCGACTTCGCCAAGGAGATGCGCGGCGCCATGGGCGAGCTGCAGATCGACTCGGCGTTCGCCCAGCGCAACGTCAACGAGGGCTTCTCCGGCGGTGAGAAGAAGCGCCACGAGATCCTCCAGCTGGAGATGCTCAAGCCGAAGGTCGCGGTGCTCGACGAGACCGACTCCGGCCTCGACATCGACGCGCTCAAGATCGTCTCCGAAGGCGTCAACCGCTTCCGCGAGGGCGGCGAGACCGGCGTCCTGCTGATCACGCACTACACGCGGATCCTGCGCTACGTGAAGCCCGACTTCGTGCACGTGTTCGCGGCCGGGCGCATCGTCGAGCAGGGCGGGTCCGAGCTCGCCGACCTGCTGGAGACCGAGGGCTACGAGAAGTTCACGAAGGCGGGCGCATCCGGGTGAGCATCGACGTCGGACAGATCCGCAAGGACTTCCCGATCCTGGCGCGCACCGTCCGCGACGGACGGCCGCTGGTCTACCTCGACAGCGCGAACACCTCCCAGAAGCCCCTCCAGGTCATCGACGCGATCGAGGACTACTACGCCCGGCACAACGCCAACATCCACCGGGCGACCCACCAGCTGGGCGAAGAGGCGACGGAGGCGTACGAGGGCGCCCGGATCAAGACGGCGGGCTTCATCGGCGCCGCTGACGAGTCCGAGGTGATCTTCACGAAGAACATCTCGGAGGGGATCAACCTTCTCGCGTACGCCATGAGCAACGCGGCGTTCAGCGGGCCGGAGTCCGAGCGGTTCCGTGTCGGCCCGGGTGACGAGATCGTCATCACCGAGATGGAGCACCACTCCAACATCGTGCCGTGGCAGCTGCTCGCGCAGCGCACCGGCGCGACGCTCCGCTGGTTCGGAGTGACGGACGACGGCCGCCTCGACCTGTCCGACATCGACGAGCTCCTCACGGCCCGTACGAAGATCGTCGCGCTGGCCCACCAGTCGAACGTCCTGGGCACGATCAACCCGGTCCGCCAGGTCGTCGAGAAGGCCCACGCGGTCGGTGCGCTCGTGTTCCTCGACGGCGCGCAGGCGGTCCCGCACATGCCAGTGAACGTCCAGGAGCTCGGTGCCGACTTCTACGGGTTCACCGCGCACAAGCTATGCGGTCCCACCGGCATCGGCGTGCTCTGGGGGCGCCGCGAGCTGCTCGACGTGCTTCCGCCGTTCCTCGGCGGCGGCGAGATGATCGAGACCGTGGCGATGGAGCGGTCGACCTACGCTCCGCCGCCGCACCGGTTCGAGGCCGGCACGATGCCGATCGCCGAGGCCGTGGGCCTGTCGGCGGCGATCGACTACGTCACCGGCATCGGCCTGGAGGAGATCCACGCGTACGAGCACGACCTGCTCGTCCACGCGCTCCGCGAGCTGAAGACCGTCGAGGGATTCCGGCTCATCGGGCCGGACGAGGCGGACGACCGGGGTTCGGCGCTGTCGTTCGTGCTGGACGGCCACGACGGACGTGAGATCCATCCGCACGACGTGAGCCAGGTCCTCGACGCCCACGGCATCGCGGTACGCGCCGGTCACCACTGCGCGCGCCCGCTTCACCGCAGGTTCGGGGTGACGGCGAGCACCCGCGCGTCGCTGTACTTCTACAACACCCACGACGAGATCGACGCGCTCGTCGAGGGGCTGCGGCAGACGCAGAAATTCTTCGGCACGGCCTGACGTTCATCCTGGTCGGGCGTAGGAAGGGAATGGCATGCAGCTCGAGTCGATGTACCAGGAGATCATCCTGGATCATTACCGGAACCCGCATCACAAGGGGCTACGGGATCCATACGACGCCGAGGTGCATCACGTCAACCCGACCTGCGGCGACGAGGTGACGCTGCGCGTGCGGATCGACGGCGACGACGTCGCCGACGTCTCGTACGACGCGATGGGCTGTTCGATCAGCCAGGCGAGCGCCTCCGTGATGGCCGACCTGATCATCGGTCGGCCGGTCAAGGAGGCCATGAACACCGGTGAGGAGTTCCTCAAGCTGATGCAGTCCCGTGGGCAGGCCGAGCCCGATGAGGACGTGCTGGAGGACGCGGTCGCCTTCACCGGTGTGTCGAAATACCCCGCCCGCATCAAGTGCGCCCTGCTCGCCTGGATGGCGTGGAAGGACGCGACCGCGAAGGCCATGGAGGCACGGGCGTGAACAACCTGGAGGACTCGAAATGAGCGAGACCAAGATCGCCGAGGACGAGGTCCTCGAGGCCATGATGGACGTCGTCGACCCCGAGCTCGGGATCAACGTGGTCGACCTCGGGCTGGTCTACGGCGTCAACATCAACGACGACAAGTCGATCACGCTCGACATGACGCTGACCAGCGCGGCCTGCCCGCTGACGGACGTCATCGAGGACCAGACGAACAGCGCCCTCGAGGGCCTGTCCGAGCAGGTCACCATCAACTGGGTCTGGCTCCCGCCGTGGGGTCCGGACAAGATCACCGATGACGGCCGGGAGCAGCTCCGGGCGCTCGGCTTCAACGTCTGATCGTTTCCGCTTCGTGGCCGTCCTCGCGTACGCGCGAGGGCGGCCACACGCGTTCAGGTCACAGGCCGGCCTGCGAGCGCCACCAGTCGGGCCGCCGTGAGCCGGCCAGCCACTGGTCGGTGTAGCGCAGGATGCTGGTCAGCGCGTCGAGCGCCGCCGCCGGGCCTCCCGCGCGCCACAGCAGCTCCACGACGGAGTGCCGCCCGTGCGGCGCGTCGCAGCGGCAGGCCACGGACAGCTCCGCGCTGATACGGCAGCCGTCCGGTGACAGCTCGATCGTCTCCATCCGCACCGTCACCTCCAGCCAGTCGTCGCCGGGCGCGTCGTAGGTGTGGCAGTCGTAGATGCGGTGCGCGGGCGGATGCCACATCCACTGGCCAGGGGCCGGAGCGTCGCGCCGCGGTGTGCCGGGAGCCGGGTGCCGCGCCTGCCACTGGCTCGTCAGCGTCAGGAACCGCGATCGTACGTCCGGCATGCCCCACGCCGGCCCGAAGACCTCGGCGAGAGGCAGCGCACGAGGCCATATCCACACCGCAACGGAATGGTCCTCGGGCGGATTTCTCACTCCGCAATCATGCCGTGATCGGCCGCTCGGCGCACACTGATCCGAGTGCCGAAAGCCCTGTGTACGAGGGGGAACGGCATTTCCGCCGACGCGGCCGTCAGGCGTCACCGGTGGGAATTCTTATGTGGAGAGACGTGCCGCCTCCGCGTGGGCTCTCGACGCGCATCGTGCCGCCCAGCGCCTCGACGCGGTCGTGGAGGCGTGCCAGGCCCGTACCCCGGCCGGGGTCGGCGCCACCGATTCCGTCGTCGCGAATCGAGAGGCGTACGGTCTCCGCGTCAGTGTGGACGTGGACGCTGACCTCGGACGCGCGGGAATGACGCGCCGCGTTCTTCAGGGCCTCGGCGACCGCGTGGTGGACGGTCACGGCGATCCGTTCCGTGAGCCGTCCGGTGGTGTGCACGTCCAGCGTGACCGGGACGGCCGACCGGCGCGCGAGGCTCCTCAGCGACTGGGCGAGACCGCCTTTGGAGAGGATCGCCGGATAGAGGTCGCGGGCGATGTTCCGCAGGTTCTCGGCGATGTCCGCGAGGCCGTGGGACATGGCGGAGAGCTGTCGGCGCAGCACGTCGTGGCCGGGCGGGACGGAGCCTTCGGCGGCCCGCAGCTCCAGGCCGATCGAGACCAGACGCTGCTGCGCGCCGTCGTGCAGATCGCGTTCGATCCGGCGGCGCATCGCGTCAAAGGCGTCGACGAGGCGTACGCGCGATGCGGCGAGCTCGGTGCGGACCTCGGCTTCCGCGACCGCGATGGCGGCCAGCTCGGCGAACTCGGTCATGCTCCGCACGGTGCCCGCGGGCGGCGGACCCGGCGCGCGTGACATGAGCGTCAGCACCCCCCAGACGCGGCCGGCCACCAGCACGGGACAGCCGGTGACCCGCCGCATCCCGTGCGACCGTGCCCAGGCGCCGATCTCGCCCGTGGCGGCGTCAGAGCCCGACACCCGTACCGCGTGCCGCGTGGACGCGACGAGCGCCTCGGCGGTGTCGTCCTCGACCGGCCTGACACCGCCGGGCGGCATCAGGCCGGGAACGGCGCGGGCGTCCCAGTGCGCGAGTGCGCTCATCGTTGCGCCGGGCTCGTACCGGCCGACGACCGCATGGTCGGCGTGGAGGGCCCGCCCCATCTCCTGCGCGACCGCGCCGAAGATTTCGCCGACCGGCCCGCCGCGGGCGACCAGCGTCGCCACCCGCCGCAGCGCCGCCTCCTGTTCCCCGCCGTCCGCCGACGCCGCTCCGGCCTCGCCCGGAGCCATGACGGTGATCCCTCTGTGGTCATCGGCGCCGGGCGCGCGGACGGCGCCGCGGTCATCGGGCGTACGGTCCGCGGGGACGCTCTCGGCCGGGGCGTGGTCGGTGTCGTCGCGCGTAGGGTCTGCGGGGGCGCCTTCGGCGTGGCCGGTGTCGTGGTCGTCGGGTGTGCGGCCTGCGGGGACGTTCTCCGCCGGGGCGTGGTCGCCGTCGGCGGGGGGCCGGTGTCCCCGGCGGAGGCTGCCGGATCGCGTCACCAGCCCGACGAGGAGCAGGAGGACCAGGAGGGAGCCGGACGTGCCCGCCGCCGTCGCGAGCATGCGGCGGTTGGCCGGGAGGACGTCTCTCTCGTGGGCCGTGGAGATCTGGTGCTGGGCCTCCGAGAAACGGTCGAACTGCTCGCGGATCCTCTCGACGCGCTTCCGGCCCTCGCCGCGGGCGATGACGGAGCGGGCCGCCGGAAGGTCCTTCCGTGCCTTGTTCACGAGCGGGACCGCGTGGTCGCGCACGTAGGAATCGGCCGACCGCACGATCTCGTCGGCCAGTGCTCCCTGGGAGGTGTTGCTCTCCGCCGCGAGCCGCCGCAGCCGCGCCGCCTCGCCGGGATAGGCCGCGCGGGCGGCGTTCCAGAGGCCCAGGGACCGCCGGTCGCCGGTCGCGACGAACTCCAGCTGGCTGTGCTCCAGGTCGACGATCAGGCGTTCGAGCCGGTTCGCCGTCAGCAGTACCCTCGCCGAGTCGTACGTCGCGGCGCGCCTCGACGACACGAACGCGACGGTGCAGCCCACGAGGATCGACAGCAAGCAGGCCGCCAGGACCCTAAAGTGACCTCGCGGCGTCCCGGTTGGCATGTGGCGCGCCCCCACGCTCTCGCACGCCGCCGGAGACGACGAGGCCGGCCTCTAGGCAGTACGGCCCTGGATGCCTACCCGGCGCCGGTCGCGCCTACGGCAGGGAATCGCTAAAGCTCTTCCCTCGCGATCACCGTTCGGCGGCCGCCATGCCGGGAGGGGCGGCCGCGATGGCCGCGTGGATCGCGTCCGCGAGAGCGAGAGCCGCCTCCTCGGTGAGTTCGAGGGCGACGCGCGCGGACGGGCCCTTGGACGGGTTGAGCAGGTCGATGTTGACGGTGTGCGCCTGCGGCATGTGGACCGGGTGGTCGACGTAGACCGTCGCGTCGGTGAGCCGGATCCAGCCCGTACGCGCCTTGCCGCTGCCGTCGATCGCGATCTTGTGGGTCTGGTACGTGCACATGCCGTTCCGCCTTAGCTGGGCCTGAGAATTCGATCCATGACGTTAGCATTGCGAACCAAGTTTCCCGTGCGCGTGACCTGCGTCAACGGGAGAGAATGATCTCGACCGCGGTGTCGCCCCGCAGCACCGACAGGGCGACGGGATCGGCCGCGCGCGCGAGCAGCCCGGGCGTACGGACGGGGTCGCCTCCGGCGTGTGTGATGAGGTCGCCGCGCGCCAGCCCGCAGCGGTCCGCGACCTCGCCGGGACGTGTCTCGGCGACCAGGAGACCGGGCACGTCGGACAGCCCGACCTCCGCACGCCGCCGCCGTGCGACGTGGGCGGGCTCCAGGCGCATCCCCCACAGCCACGGGGCGCGGTCGCCGTGCCGTTCGTAGGAGGCCAGGAGCGTGCGCAGCAGCCGGGTGAACTCCCGCCGGTCGGCCGGGCCGAGGGCGGACAGCAGGCGGTCCTCGCCGGTCAGGTGGGCCGGCGCGATCCGGTCGAACAGCCGGCTCCCCTCGTCGGTAAGGCGAACCGTCTGGACGCGCCGGTCGCCCGGATCGTCCTCGCGCCGGACGATTCCGAGGCCCTCCAGGCGTGCGAGCCGCACGCTGACGGTGCCGGAGGTCAGGCCGAGCGCGGCCATCAGCCGCGACTGCGGCAGCCGGTACGGCGCGCCGGCCCGGCGGAGCGTGACCACGACCACGAAGTCCGCGGGAGTGAGGCCGAACCCCTCGAAGACCTCGGCCAGCGCGGCGTCCACGTGTGTACGGACCCGCATGAGCCGCGTGATGACCCCGACCGGAGAGAAGTCCAGGTCCGGCCGCTCGACCGCCCACTGGCCGAGGATGTCGTCCACGCTGTCCCGCTCGTACGCCGATGCGCCGTCGTCCGTCTCCACGCCCCAAAGCTAGGGGAATACCCGCGCGAAGAGAATTGCTTGAGTCCAAGCATTCGATCCAAGCGATAAGGGCGGACGTAAGGACCGCACGCGTCATCGCCGCCCGAACCTTCAGAGGAGAGACATGACCACCGCAGTGATCGGCACCGGATTCATCGGCGGCACCCTGGGCCGCGCGTTCGCGAGGGCCGGCGTCCCGACGGTCTTCGGCTCGCGCCACCCGGCCGACGACGGCGTGGCGGCCGACAGCGGCGCGCGCGTCGCCACGGTCGCCGAGGCGATCGAGGCCGCGAGCACCGTCGTCCTGGCCCTGCCCGCCGGCGCGGTGGAGGACCTGCTGCGCACCCACGGCGAGGCCTTGGCCGGCCGCCTGGTCGTCGACGCCGCCAACGACATCGGCGGCCCGGTGGCCCACCATGTCGAGGCCGTCGCCGCCCACGCCCCGCGGGCCCGGTACGCCCGCGCCTTCAACACCCTCGGCGGCGAGAACTTCGCCGATCCGGTGTTCGACGGGATCGCCGCCGACCTGTTCTTCTCCTGCGGGAACGCCGACAGGCCCGCCGTGGAGGAGCTGATCGAGGCCGTGGGCCTGCGCCCCATGTACCTGGGGGAGGACCGGCAGGACGTCGTCGACGGCGTCCTGCGCCTGTGGTTCGCCCTGTCCGTCGGTCAGGGCCACGGCCGCCACCTGGCGTTCCGCACCCTCACCCGCTCCGAGGCCTGACCCGCTATGGGCGGTCCTCGCCGGGACCGCCCGTGACGGATCTGGGGCGTTTCCGACCCGCCTAGGCCAGGGTGCGGCCGTAGAAGTCGAAGATCTTATCCCAGCCGTCCACCGCCGCCTCGGGACGGTACGCCGGGCGGTCGACGGCGAAGAACGCGTGGCCCGCGCCCTCGTAGGTGTGGAACTCATGAGGCTTGCCCAGGCGGTCGAGCTCGGCCGACAGCTTCGCGGTCTCCTCGGGGCCCGGGTAGCCGTCCTCCGCGCCGAACAGGCCGAGGACGGGGCAGGACAGCTGCGGTGCCAGGCCGAGGATCGGCTTCATGTTCTTGGGCATGCCGGCGGGCGGCTCGTTGACGACGAACGCCCCGTAGCAGTCGACCGCGGCGTCCAGGTCCAGCGAGCAGGCCGCCAGGAACGCGTGACGGCCGCCGGAGCAGTGGCCGATGACGCCGATCTTGCCGTTCGCGCCCTCAAGGGAGTTCAGGTACCGGGCGGCACCGTCGACGTCGCCGACGAGCCGCTCGTCCGGCACGCCGCCGGCGGCGCGTACGGTCGCCGCGGCGTCGTCGGGGTCGGCGCCGGGGGCCTCACGCGCGTACAGGTTCGGGCAGACGGCGGAGTAGCCGTTCACCGCGAAGGTGCGGACCATCTCCTTGGTCGCCTGGTCGTAGCCGGGCATGTGGTGGATGACCACGACACCGCCGCGCGGCGCGTCGTGCAGGGGCCGGGCCGCGTACGCCTCGATCTCGTCATCGCCGAAGCCCTTGATCGTGACTGTCTCGGCCCTGATCGCGTCGGTCATTCTCTATCTCCTCGATGTGTACATAGCGGGTTCCGCGCATCGCCGAGCACACCGCGGCGATGGCGGCCATCGCTGCGGCGGCGACGAAAACGAGCACCAGGCCATGATGGAATGGCCCGGACACGAGCTGGGGGAAGAAGGTCTTCCCGGTGAGGGCGTCGCGGTTCTTCGCGGGCAGGGTGTCCAGCAGCCCGTTCGACCCGAGCAGGTGGCCGACCGGGTTGTTGCCGAGGAACGCCGCGAACAGCGTGCTCACCGGGGGGAGCCGGGCGACGTACGAGGCGTCGGCGGCGGGCACGGCCTGCGCCTGCAGCCCGGACGACAGGGTGTGCGGCAGCGTCCCCGCCAGCCCGGCGATCATCAGGGAGAAGAACACCCCGATCGACAGCGCGTTGCCGGAGTTCTGGAAGGTCGAGCGCATGCCCGAGGCCACGCCGCGCTGCTCGCGCGGCACGCTGCTCATGATCGCGGAGGTGTTCGGCGCCGAGAACATCCCCTGGCCGACCCCGCTGAGGAACAGCAGCGTGGCGAAGACCGGATAGGAGAAGTCGACCGGCAGCGTCAGGAAACCGAGGAACGTCGCGGAGACCAGGGAGAGGCCGCCGGTGGCGAAGAGCCGCGCGCCGAAGCGGTCGGACAGGTAGCCCGACACCGGCCCGGACACCAGGAATCCCGCGGTCAGCGGCAGCAGGTAGATGCCCGCCCATAGCGGGGTGCGCTCGAACTCATAGCCGTGCAGCGGCAGCCAGATCCCCTGCAACCAGATGATCATCATGAACTGCAGGCCGCCGCGCGCGATCGAGGTGAGCAGCGCGGCGAGGTTGCCGGCCGCGAACGCGCGGATCCGGAACAGGCCCATCCGCAGCATCGGGTGGGCGACGCGCGTCTCGACCACGCAGAAGAGCATCAGCAGCGCCAGGCCGCACGTGCCGCCGCCGAGGACCATCGGGTTGGTCCAGCCGGTGGGATGCCCGCCGTACGGCTGGATCCCGTAGGTGATCGCGGCGAGCAGGGCGCCCGTGCCGGTCACGAACGTGAGGTTCCCCAGCCAGTCGACGCGCGCGACGCGTGGCGCGCCCACCTCGCGCAGGCTGCGGTAGGACCAGAAGGTGCCGATGATGCCGATGGGTACGCTCACCCAGAACACCGCGCGCCAGTCGACCTCCGCGAGCAGGCCGCCGGCGAGCAGGCCGAGGAACTGCCCGGTGAGCGCGGTGATCTGGTTGATGCCCAGGGCCATGCCACGCTGTTCGAGCGGGAACGCGTCGGTGAGGATGGCCGCGGAGTTGGCCGTGAGCATGGCGCCGCCGACGCCCTGGACCACGCGCCAGCCGATCAGCCACAGCGCCCCGGGCCCCCCGTGGAAGGGGTCCACGGACAGGGCCAGCGACGCCACACTGAAGATCACGAAGCCGAGGTTGTACATCCGGACCCGGCCGAACATGTCGCCCAGCCGGCCCAGCGCCACGACCAGCACGGCCGAGACGAGCAGGTAGCCGAGGATCATCCACAGCAGGTAGCCGATGTTGGACGGCGACAGCGGGTCGAGGCCGATCCCGCGGAAGATCGCCGGCAGCGAGATGATCACGATCGAGCCGTCGAGGGTGGCCATCAGGACACCCAGCGTCGTGTTCGACAGCGCGGTCCACTTGTACCGGTCGGGGTGGTTCACAGGCGGTCCGCGAGTCGTTCGAGCAACGGGATGACCTCCATCAGCCGGCGTCGTTCCTCGGGGGTGAAGCCCTCGGCCAGCGCGCGTGTCATCCGGCGCGTGGTGGCCGAACGGCGGTCGTGCAGCACCTGGCGGCCCTCGTCGGTCGCCGACATGGACACGCGGCGGCCGTCACCCGGATCCGGAGTCCGCGCGACCAGCCCGCGCTGCTCCAGCCCGGCGAGCGTGGCGCCCATCGCCTGGGGGCGTACGCGCTCGTCGGTGGCCAGCGAGCCGGGCGTGGCCGGGCCGTCCCGGTCGAGGCGGGCCAGCACCGACACCTCCGAGAGGGTCAGCTCTCCCGGCCGGTGGGCCTGCCGGATGCGGCGGACGATCCGGCCGAGAGAAAGACGGAGCTCGGCCGCCACACGCTCGTCTTCTGCCGAATAGTTGTCCATGGCTAATAAAACTAGACTTATCAAGCAACATGCACAAACCGCCCGGAGCCGCCGTCACCACCGCGGCGAACGCCCTAGTGGAGGCGGGCCAGCAGGTGGGCGTCGAGGAAGCCTCGCTCGGTGGCCGGGTCGTGGAGAAGCCGGGCGAACGTGTCGAGCCCCGCGCCGGCCAGCAGTTCGGCGAGTCGGTCCGCGGGCCAGCTGTAGGCAGGTGCCACCTTGTGGTCGAAGCGGACCGGCTCCGGTCCGTCGGTCCCGAAGAACGAGACCAGGAGCAGCCCTTCCGGCGCCAGGACGCGTACCTGCTCGGCGAGCAGCGCGGGCAGTTCCCCGGGCGGAGTGTGGATCATCGAGTAGTGGGCGAGCACGCCGCCGAGGGTGCCGTCTTCGATCGGCAAGGTCTCCATCCGTGCCTCGTCGAAGCGCAGTGCCGGATGGGCCCGCCGGGCGTGGTCGACCATGCCGGGGGAGAGATCGAGCCCGAAGGCGTCCAGCCCGAGGTCGTGCAGCAGGGCCGTCAGATGTCCGGGTCCGCACCCGACATCGGCCACTCGCCGGTTTTCCGTCCCGCGCACCAGCTCGGCGAAGCTGCTGATCATGGCCCGTGCGAACGGCTGCGTCTCCAGCCGGTCGGCGAACAACGACGCGTACAGCTCGACGACCCCGTCATAGGCCGCCCTGGTCTCGTCCTGGTGGTCCACCACGGGAAGAGAAGCTAACACCGGTGCCCGTTCACCACCGTTCCGCGGGGCCTAGCGCGGAGCCGACAGGCTGCGGATCAGATCGCCGACGCGGGCGACGCCCAGGCAGCGGCCGACCTCGTCGACGACCACGAGGTCGTCGTACACGCGGTCGGTGTCGTCGCCCGCGGCGCGCAGGGCGGCGATCGCCGGGACCGTCCTCGGCACGGTGCGCGGCGGGTCGGCGAGCCGCGCGGCCGGCTTGTGCGCGTGCAGGGCGTGCCCGTACGCCCCGGCGAGCCGCAGCAGGAACCGGGTGCGGTCGACCGTGCTCCGGGGCCGCTGTCCCTGGTCGACGAGGACGACGCTCGTCGCGGCGCGTTCGGCGTTGAACGCGGAGAACACCTCGTCGGCGGTGGCGGATTCGGCCATGACCATCGCCGGCATCATGAACTCCGTCACCCGCGGCCCGAGCCGGTCGCCGTCACGCGTCCCCACGGGCACGGTGACCGGCACGCCCGGCTGCCAGCCCGGCGGCGACAGCAGCGGACCCTGTGCCAGGCGCACCCCGAGGGACCTGACCCGTGCGAGCTGGTCGTCCGCGACGACGCCGGGAGCGAAGACGTGGCCGCCCGTACGGCGCCCCAGCGCGACGAGCGCCTCGACCAGCGCGGAGCGCCGCTGGTCGGCGGTGGCCCGCCGGGTCAGCTCCGGGTCGAGGGACAGCACGGAGGGCGAGGCCTCGGCGACGAGACGGGCCGGCAGGTCGGCGGCGCGCTCGAAGGCGAACGGGTACCCGGCCGACCGCAGCCGCCCGAGCGCCGCGACCGCCTCGCCGGCGGACCGGCCCTCCAGGACGCCGGAGACGGACACGATCACGCCGCCGGGGCGGCGGCCGAAGCCGGTGAGCGTCCGGTGCAGGTAGGTCATCGCCCGGTCGTCGGCGATCGTGCTCATCCGGAGCGGGACGTGGAGGGGGAGCAGGGTTCCGGTCGCGGCGCGTGCGGACAGGACCGCCCGGTCGACGTCGGAGTCGGCGCCGGGGGCCCGGTGCGCGGCCCCGGACGTGCTGAGGGCCACGACCCCGCCGGACTCGATGTCGACGATCGGATGAAAGGTGACGTGCGGCGCGGTCCGCGGGTCCCCCGAAGGACCGCCATGGTCACTCACACCCCGATCTTGCCGTCCGTTTTGTGCCGAATCGATGCTGTTCGGGGAGTGTTCACCGATCGTTCCGTACCTGGTCGCGACGGTCGCCGGAATTACGGTCCTGAGGATGGATGAGATACGCGCCGATCGGCAGCTGCGGCTCGTCGCCGAGGTCGTGGCGACGGACGGCTCGGCGACGTCCGGTGCCCGATCATCGGCCCGCGGGTACAGATCGAGATCAAGCGGATGATGCCGGTATGGGTTCCGCGCAGGCCGAGGGACGCCGAGGACATCGAACGGTCCAGGCAGCGCTGGACCCTAATACCCGTCGCTGAGGACCGCCATGGACACCAGGTAGGTGAGACACGCGAACCCGGCGAACGCGGCGGGAACCCAGATCTCGGCGCCGCGCAGTGCCTGCACCAGGACGGTGGCCACGATGATGCCGACCAGGATGTCCCCGGTCACGGCCGCCGCGCGAACGTGCGCGGACGAACGCCGCCCGCCACCGTAGCCGTCGCGGCCGGAGTCACCGCCGCGCAGGGCGAGAAGGAGTCCGTAGGCGAGAAGGACGCCCATGGTCACCAGGCCGGCGTTCATCTGCCCGCGGACGGTCAGAGTGGCTCCGATGCCTAGGCCTGCGGCCACCGCGAAGGCGGGCGCGACCCAGCGGTGTCCGCGCCGTCGTTCGGAAGCGATCCACATGACAGAGGTCCTCCCACCCGATTCCCGGCGCCAAACCGCCTGGGGCCGAAAACCGCGATCATCGAATGGGATCGCGTCGCCGGGCGACGAGACCCGCATGGTGGACAATCACGGGGTGACCAGCACAGGTATCGGCCCGGAGGCGATGCTCGCCATCGCCGTGGAAGAAGCGCGAGCGGGGTACGCCGAAGGAGGTGTGCCGGTCGGCGCCGCGCTGTATGCCGCCGACGGGCGGCTGCTCGGGCGAGGACGCAACCGGCGGGTGCAGGACGGCGATCCCTCCGTGCACGGCGAGACCGCGGCGTTCCGTGCGGCGGGGCGGCAGGTTTCCTACCGGGGCACGACCATGGCCACCACCCTGTCGCCGTGCTGGTACTGCGCCGGCCTGATCCTTCAGTTCGGCATCTCGCGGGTGGTCGTCGGTGAGGCGCGGACGTTTCAGGGCCGACACGAGTGGCTGGCCGGGCACGGTGTCGAGGTGACCGTGCTGGACGACGCCGAGTGCGCCGGGCTGATGACCGCGTTCATACGGGAGAGGCCCGAGGTGTGGAACGAGGACATCGGGGACCGGTGAGCGGCGCCTCGCGGCAGTTCAGTGGAACAGCGCGCTGTAGCCGTTGAGCGCGGGCTGGCCGCCGAGGTGGGCGTAAAGGACGTTCGAGCCGGCCTCGATCTCGTGGCCGGTGACCAGGTCGATGAGTCCGGCCATCGACTTCCCCTCGTACACCGGGTCCGTGATCATGCCTTCGAGCGTCGCGGACAGGCGCATCGCCTCGATCGTGCGGTCGTCCGGGATCCCGTACGTGCCGCCGTGGTACCGCTCGTCGAGCACGACGTCGGCGTCGGTGACCTCCGTTCCGATCAGCGCCGCCGTGCCGCGCGCGATCCGTACGATCTGCTCGCGTGTCTCCACCGGCTTGGCCGAGGCGTCGATCCCGATGATCCGCCGGTCCTGGCCGGCGAAGCCGGCCACCATTCCGGCCTGCGTGCCGCCGGTGACCGAGCAGACGACGACGGTGTCGAAGCGGACGCCCAGCTCGCGCTCCTGCTCCTCGACCTCGCGTGCCCAGTTCGCGAAGCCGAGGCCGCCCAGGCGGTGGTCCGAGGCCCCCGCCGGGATCGGGTACGGCCGCCCGCCGCGCGCCCGCACCTCCTCCAGGGCCCGGTCCCAGCTCTCCTTGAACTCGATGCCGAAGCCGGCCTCGACGAGCCGTACGTCGGCGCCGAGCAGCCGCGACAGCATGATGTTGCCGACCCGGTCGTAGACGGAGTCCGGCCAGTCGACCCAGCTCTCCTGCACCAGGACGCATCCGAGACCGAGCTTGGCGGCGACGGCGGCGACCTGGCGAGTGTGGTTGGACTGCACCCCGCCGATCGACACGAGCGTGTCGCAGCCCTGCGCGAGCGCGTCGGCGGCGAGGTACTCCAGCTTGCGGGTCTTGTTACCGCCGAAGGCGAGCCCGGAGTTGCAGTCCTCGCGCTTGGCCCACAGCCGTACGCCGCCGCCGAGCCGTGTGGTCAGCCGGTCGAGGGGGTGGACGGGCGAGGGGCCGAACAGCAGTTGCGTACGGGGGAAGTCGTCGAGCGTCGTCACGGTGTCTCCCTGGTCTTCTCGTCGAGCAGCGTGGCCCAGATCTCGGAGGTGACCGCCACGGCCGCGTCCGCGTCGCCGGCCGCGCAGGCGTTGATCAGCCGGTCGTGCAGGGCGATGGACCGCCGGCCGGGCAGGGAGCCGAAGCGCAGCCGCTCCAGCCGCCGGATCAGGGGCAGGTAGCGCTCGATGGTGGCGGCGACCGCCCGGTTGCCGGCCGCGGCGACCGGAACGTCGTGCAGCGCGTCGTCGGCGGTGAGCGAGGCGTCCACGTCGCACGCCTCCAGCGCCGCCGCGAACCGCGCGTTGGCGTCGCGCATCGTCGCGAGATGCCGTTCGGTCAGCACCGGCACGGCGGTCCGCACGGCCAGCTCGTGCATGGCGCGGACGACCGCGTACGCGTCGCGCACGTCGTCGACCACGAGCGGCGTGACGCGGGTGTAGGCGTGCGGCTTGCTCTCGACGAGCCCCTCTTCGGTGAGGCGGGACAGCGCCTCGCGTACGGGGGTGCGGGAGAGCCCGACCCGCTCGGCCAGGTCGCCGTCGCGGATGATCTCGCCGGGGGCCAGCTCGCCGGCGATGATCGCGTCGCGCAGCATCCGGTACGCCCGGTCGCGCAGGAGCGACCGGTCGACGCGTCCGAGACGTGGATTAGACATCCAATATATTAGATACAGCGACTCAGGGACGCGTCAAGACGGCATCGAATAGGGTTCCGGAATGGCGAAACCGAGGCCGGCGGCCGGAGGAGGGCGCTGGGTCGAGGTCCCGCCCGAGCGGGTCGCGCGATGGATCGCCGGGTTCGGAGAGCGCCACGGCGGCTACGAGACCGAGACGGAGCCGCGGGTCGTGCGCCTGACCGGCGGCGACGGGGCGCGGGCCGAGTGTCACGTGCCGTTTCCGCCCCTCGACGGCGACCTCGCCGACCACGCGCTCCGGGAGCGCCGCGTCGGCGTCCTCCTCGTACGCCTCGGCGGCTACGCCTGCGGGGTCTTCGACGGTGACCGGCTGGTCGTGTCGAAGGTCGGCGCGAGGCTCGTCCACGGGCGCAGCGCGGCGGGCGGGCAGTCGCAGCAGCGGTTCGCGCGGCGCCGCGACAAGCAGGCGCGTGAGGCCCTGCATGCGGCGGCCGATGTCGCGGCGCGCGTCCTCGCCCCGCACGCCGGAGAGCTGGAGGCCCTCGTGTGCGGCGGCGACCGCCGCGCGGTCGACGCGTTGCGCGAGGACCCGCGACTGAAGGCGATGTTCGAGAAGGAGACCGGGGTGTTCCTGGACGTGCCCGACCCCCGGCTCGCCGTGCTCAGGGAGACGCCGCCGCGCTTCCGCGCCGTACGCGTGCGGATCGTCGAACCAGGATGACCGCGGCGGCGGCGACCAGGACGACGGGCACCGCCAGGAACCACAGGAAGGCCGGGATCCCGAGGAACGTCACCAGCTCGTCCTCGTCCTCGACCTGCCGGTACGGCGTGTCGGCGATGTACTTCGGGCGCAGGTCGCCGGTGAGCGACCGCGCGGGGAACGCGATGCGCAGCGGGTCCAGCGAGCCGGTCAGCGTGCCCTTCTCCGGCGCCAGCTTGATCGCGGTGTAGGTCCAGTGCTCGGCGACGTACGGTTTCAGCGCGTCGGCCAGCCGGCCCTTCATGGGGTAGCCGTGAGATCTCAGCCAGGCCGCGAGGGCCTTCGGGTCGCCGGCGGACAGCGTCGTCACCTGGAACGGCCCGAGCCGCTGACTCGCCAGCACTCCGACCCCGCTCGCGGCGCCGGGCGCGGGCGCGCCGGACATGTTCCCCGCGCCGCCGAAGTCCGGCAGCCACTTCCGGTGCCGTACGACCCTGGGTTCGGTCAGCCGGTCCAGTTGGTCGAACCAGGTGCTCTCGCCGAGAGCGACCGTCGCGCGCGCCGGCGTCGGCATCAGCCAGGCGGCGTCGCGAGCCCGCGACCGAACCGACAGCCGCATGACGATCTCCTCGCGCACGCCGTCGTAGCGGACGATCGAGGTCTCCTCCGCGACGGAGACGCCGGAATCGGTGGAGGTGACCAGCGCGCCGCATCCGCACGCCCACGAGGGCGGCACGACGCCGAGGCCGGTGACCGCCACGATGACCAGGACCAGGAGCCGGGGCAGGAGTCTGCTGCGCATGCCGGTGAGACGCCGGACCGCGCCCCGCCGGTTTCGGGGCGCGGATCACGGTTGGGACTCAGGACCCAGGCGTCGTCAGGACGGCGCCGGCCTGTACGAGCCGGCGCCGTCGGCGGTCACGCGGGGGTGACCGGAAGACTCACTTGCTGGGCTGTGGGGTCTTGCACTTGATCTTGGGGTTGACGCCCATGTAGTTGAGCGGGCCCGCGATGATCGTCACGGCGACGGTGGTGGCTTTCGCGCAGTTGATGTCCGAGTCGCTGTAATAGTGACGCTGGCCGGCAGCGATGGCGCCGATGATCAACCACACCAGGATCAGAGCGGATCCGATGCGCATAGGGCTGCCCTCCACTTGAATCTCGCCTCTGCGAACCATTCAACGTGCTTGGCGACATCTTCCCGTATCCGGGGAGATTACTCCGAGGGTCGCACCTTTTCCCCGGAACGACCACTCCGACCTGGTGCGTCACGCCGAATGTCTACAGGGCATGGAAAAGGCGGGCTCGCGCGGGTGACTCCGGTGGGTGACCGCATGAGGTCAACGGGCCGGTGGCCGCCGCGTGACGGGGATGTCGAAGTACGTGTTCGGGAACGGTTCTGGCGAATACGTGAAGTGCCACCATTCCTCGGCGATGCCGGCGAAGCCGACTCCGGAGAGTGTTTTCCTCAGGAGTGCTCTCGCGGCGCGCTTAGTGCCGGTGACACGAGGGTCGTTCGTGTGGGCGAGTGTGTCGAAACAGTCGAAGCCGGTGCCCATGTCGACCGAGTCGTCGGGGAAGCGCCGGGCCTTCGGCGCGTAGCACGGAGTGAGGCGCTCGCCGGGACGGTAGGCGCGCTCCGGGGCGGCGGGCAGCCGCGCGATCGTCAGGTCCACGGTGCTGCCGCGGCTGTGCCCGGACCGCTCGGCGATGTAGCCGTCGGCGAACAGCCGCGACTTGTCGACGCGAGGGTAGAACTCGCCTTTCATGGACCGGGCGCGCGGGTCCTTCGCCCATGAGACGAAACGGTTCACGGCCCGCTGCGGCCGGTAGCAGTCGTAGACCTTCAGCGAGTACCCCTCGCGCCGCAGCCTCACCTGGGCCCGGTGCAGGGCGCGCGCGGCCGGCTCGGTCAGCAGGCACACGGGCGCGTCGTACCCGTCGACCCGCGCCCCGGTGAAGTTGTGTGGGGTCGCGTAGCGGATCTGCTGCTGGATCGTCGGGTCGACGTCGGCGAGCGGCACCAGCACGCCCGGCGCCGGGGTCGCCGCCGGCGTCATGGCGACGGCCAGCGCGAGGAGCGTCCCGGGGAGTTTCCGCATCCCTATGGCTTACCACACCCTCGAATCAGCCCTGACCTGCGAAGATCCGGCGCGCCTCGGGGGAGGGCGCACCGGATCTCCCGTGGTCAGCCGCCCAGGGCGTGGACCATGGCCATCACGGCCTCGATCTGCGGGCCGCCGTGAGTGTCGTAGTTGCCGGCGCCCAGGTAGCCCCACCAGTCCCAGCAGCCCTGCGGGTTGCTGCCGAGCGCCGCGGTCGCCTGCGGGTACAGCACGATCATGTTGTTCGTGTCGCCGTACTCGTTCAGGTGGGCCTTGGTCGCGAAGGCGTTACCGACCGAGTCGACGCCCTGGAGGCACCCGTGCAAGGCGACCATGAGGCGGCAGGACGCGCCGGACGCGCAGGCGCTCGGCACGTACAGGTAGCCCTTGGACGCCATGCTGGCGGAGGCGGGGTTGCCGCCCGGCACGTAGGCGCTCTGGTCGAACTGCGAGAGCGTGCCCGACGCGCTGCCGGCGGGGGCCGACACCGAGCCGAGCAGGTGGCCGAGCATCGTGCCCTCGGGGTCGTTGCCGCAGTTGTTGAGGTACGGCGTGAAGCTGGAGTTGCAGGGGTTGGGGCCGAGCGGGCTGACCCAGGAGTGGCCGGCCGCCGTGGTGTTGTCATAGGTCACGCCGGCCCCGAAGTCCTGGTAGAACTTCACCAGGTCGTTCGAGGACCCGACGTTGACCGTCGTGTCGCTGGTGCCGTGGAAGACGTACACCGGGCGGTCCGAGAGGTTCGCGACGTTGTCGATCTTGCCTTGCGACGCACGGTCGCGCGCGGTCTGTTCCAGGGTGGCGAGCTGCCGGTCCTGGATGGCGGTCATGCAGGCCAGCGTCGCGGTGGTGAGGCTGCCCTGCGCGCAGTGGTACGGACCGCCGGCGAAGACTCCGACGCCCTTGAAGGTGCCGGAGTAGGCGACCTGGAGCTGGTCGGCCATGAAGCCGCCGGCGGACACGCCCGACGTGTACACGGAGCTGATGGAGTACGGAGTGAGGGCGGCCTGCGCCGGCCCGGTGAGGGCGGCGCCGGCCAGGCTCATCGCCGTCAGGACGACGGCGAGCCTGCGGAGGCGGCGAAGCGGGGATTTCATCGGACTCCTTCGTGAGGTGCTCGCCGTCACGAGGTCAGCGAGCAGGTGTTGGCGAGGTCCCCCGATGTCGGTCGGGCCAGCGTGGCGCTGGGCGGCGGAGTGTGCCCGGAGTTCCATCCCTCCAGGGCGGTGAAGGCCGAGCGGAAGCACGGCAGGATCGGCCGCAGCCGGTCCGGGAACGTGTCGTACAGGCCGTCGACGTGGTTGCCGCCGCCGATCCGGTAGTAGCGGAACCGCCGGTCACGGCCCTGGTCCTGAACCATGCGGGCGTACACGTCGGAGTCACGCGAGATCGGCAGCAGGGTGTCGAGCGTGCCCTGGAGCGTGATGAGCGGCTTGCCGATGCGCCCGGTCAGCGACACCTGTGAGACGGCGCGGTGCACCGGGTGCGGCCGGGCGGCGTAGGCGTAGTCGGCGTCGCAGCCGGGCGTGCCGGAGGCGCAGTACGGCGTGCCGGCCTCGGTCGCACCGTCGTAGCCCGGGTCGAACTCCTCGCGGTAGATCCGCTGCGTCAGGTCCCAGTACACCTGCTCGTGGTAGGGCCACAGGAACTCCGAGCCGGGTGCGAGGCCTGCGTCGAGCAGGGCCTGGTGCGCGCTCTCGTCGCCGGCCGCGTACGCGGGGTAGTTCTTCAGCACCGACGGCAGGTACGTGAACAGGTTCGGGCCGCCGGCGCGCCACAGCGTGCCCTCCCAGTCGACGCCGCCGTCGTAGAGCGCGGGGTGGTGTTCGAGCTGCCAGCGGACCAGGTAGCCGCCGTTGGAGACGCCGGCGGCGTACGTGCGTCCCGGCGGCCGCCCGTACCGGCGCGCCACGACGGCCTTGGCCGCCAGGGTGAGCTGGGTGACCCTCGCGTTCCACTCCGCCACCGCGTCGCCGGGCCGGCGGCCGTCGCGGTAGAAGGTGGCGCCGATGTTGCCCTTGTCGGTGGCGGCGTAGGCGTAGCCGCGGGCGAGGACCCAGTCGGAGATCGTGAAGTCGTTGGCGTACTGTGCGCGGTTGCCCGGCGTGCCGGCGACCACGAGCCCGCCGTTCCAGTGGTCGGGGAGGCGGATCACGAACTGGGCGTCGTGGTTCCAGCCGTGCGTGGTGTTGAACGCCGAGGTGTCGGGGAAGTAGCCGTCGATCTGCGTGCCGGGCACGCCGGTCGGGTTGCGGGCCCCGGCCGGCTGCAGCCCGGCCCACTGGGCGGGGTCGCTGTGCCCGTCGGCCACGGTGCCGGCGGTGGTCAGGTCGGGCAGGCACGCGTCGACCTGGCGCTCGGCGCCCGGCACGGCGACGTGGCATCGCCCGGCCGCCGCCGTGGCCGCGGGGACCACGGCCACGGCCGATCCGGCGGTGGCGGCGAGCCCGAGCGTCAGGGCGGCGAGGCGGCGGACACGGGTCATGAAGGTTTCCTTTGTGAGCGATCCGGAGATTGCCGTCATCGTCACCGCGCCGGCCGCCGCGTTCCAGCCGTGAGCGCCACACTTTCCGGCCTTGGGGCGTGTGTGTGACCCACATCACCTTGAGGTCGTGAGGCGTCGCGGGACGGGCGTTCCAGGGGATCCGCTGGCCCCCGCCGTACGCGTTCCGTCCGGCCGTCCACCTATGTCGCACGGACACGCGCTCTCGGCGCGGATTGTGTCGATCCGCCACATCGCCGACCGTTACGGCGCGGCCTAGTGTTCCCGGACATATCAAGCGTGTGACCTGCACAACACACCATGCCGGGACGAGGAGACGTAATGCCAGCGGTCCTTACGGCGCGGAGTCTGTCCAAGGAGTTCCGCGGCTTCCGCGCGGTGGACGGCGTCGACCTCGACGTGGCCGAAGGCAGCGTGCACGCGCTCGTCGGGCCGAACGGGGCCGGCAAGACCACCCTGTTCAACCTGCTGACCGGGTTCCTGCGGCCCACGGACGGGCGGATCACGCTCGGCTCCCATGACCTGACGGGACGCCCGCCCGAGCGGATCGCCCGCCTCGGCGTCGCGCGCTCGTTCCAGATCACCAGCCTGTTCCCGCAGCTGACCGCGCGGGAGCACGTCGAACTCGCGCTTCAGGCCGGCACCGGCCTCGGCTGGCGGTTCTGGCGTTCGGACCGGCGGATGACGCGCTTCGGCGACCGGGCGCGCGAGCTGCTCGACCAGGTGCGCCTGTCCGCGCTCGCCGAGACGCATGCCGGGGCCCTCTCGTACGGGCACAAGCGGGCCCTCGAACTGGCCCTCGCGCTCGCCCTCGACCCGAAGGTGCTGCTCCTGGACGAGCCGACGGCCGGGATGGGCGTCGAGGACGTGACCGCGACTGCGGACCTGATCGGCCGGGTGCGCGACGGCCGCACCATCGTCCTGGTCGAGCACAACATGAACGTCGTCGCGACCCTCGCCGACACCGTGACCGTCCTGCAGTCCGGGCGGGTCCTCGTCGAGGGCCCGTACACCGAGATCCGGCGGGATCCACGCGTGATCGCCGCCTACCTGGGAGACGCCGATGCTACGGATTGACGGCCTGTCCGCCTGGTACGGCGAGGCGCAGGCCCTGCGCGAGGTCTCGCTGGAGGTCGAAGAGGGAGAGATCGTCACCCTCGTCGGCCGCAACGGTGCCGGGAAGACCACGCTGCTGCGCTGCGTCATGGGCCTGCACGAGCGGGTCGAGGGCACCGTGGAGTTCCTCGGCGCCGGAGTCGGCGGGCTCGCGCCGCACCGGCGGGCGCGCCGCGGGCTCGGGTACGTCCCCGACGACCGCGGGATCTTCGCGAACCTGTCGGTGGAGGAGAACCTCACGCTTCCGCCGTCCGCCGGCCCCGACCCGTGGTCGCTGGAGAAGGTCTACGAGACCTTCCCCCGCCTGCGCGAACGCCGCCGCTCCCCGGGCACGAAGCTGTCCGGCGGAGAGCAGCAGATGCTGGCGCTCGCGCGGGTCCTGCGGATGGGCGCGCGGCTGCTGCTGCTCGACGAGCCGACCGAGGGCCTGTCCCCGCTGATCGTCCAGCAGATCGGCGCGATCCTGCGCGAGGTCAAGGAACAGGGCGTCACCGTCCTGCTGATCGAACAGAACGTCCACTTCGCCGCGACCGTCGCCGACCGGCACTACCTGCTCGCCGAAGGCCGCGTCGCCGAGTCCATGGACAACGCGGAAGTCAGGGCCCGCGAGCACGAGCTGCTCGAATACCTCGGAATCTAGGGAGACGAAACGATGAGACCCTTCGGTCGTGCGGCGGCGCTGGCCGCCGGAGCGGCACTGCTCGCCGCGGGTTGCAACGGCGGACCGGGCGGCGGTGGCGGGAAGATCAGCGACGGGAAGATCGAGATAGCCGTCCTCAACGACCAGTCGGGCGTCTACGCCGACCTGTCGGGCAAGAACAGCGTCGAGGCCGTCAAGATGGCCATCGCCGACTACAAGGCCAAGTACGGCGACAAGGCCGTCGCGAAAAAGGTCGAGGTCACCTCGGCGGACCACCAGAACAAGCCCGAGGTGGCCAACTCCAAGGCCCAGGAGCTGTACGACCGCCAGCACGCCGACATCATTCTCGACGTGCCGACCTCCTCGGCGGCGCTGGCCGTGGCGAACGTCGCCAAGACCAAGAAGAAGCTCTTCATGGACATCGGCGCCGGCGCCACCGCGCTGGAGGGCACGAGCTGCAACAAGTACACGTTCCACTACGGCTACAACACCTACATGCTCGCCCACGGCACCGGGCAGACGATCACCCAGGACGGCGGGAAGAACTGGTACATCGTCTACCCGGACTACGCGTTCGGGCAGGACATGAACAAGAACTTCTCCGCGGCGATCAAGGGCGCGGGCGGCACGATCGTCAAGAACGACCCCACGCCGTTCCCGAACGACAACTTCTCGACGTTCCTTCTCAAGGCGCCCGGCCTGAATCCCAAGCCGCAGGTGCTGGGCGCGATGCAGGCCGGCGGTGACCTGGTCAACCTCGTGAAGCAGTACAACGAGTACAAGCTGCGCGACAAGGGCATCAGCCTCGCGGTCGGCCTGATGTTCCTCACCGACATCCACTCGCTCGGCCCGGACGCTCTCGCCGGCACCAAGTTCAGCGACGCCTGGTACTGGAACGCGAGCCAGGACAACCGGAGCTGGGCCGACAAGTTCCAGGCCAAGACCGGCAAGCGGCCGACCTTCGCGCACGCCGCCAACTACTCGGCCGCGACGCAGTACCTGGAGGCGGTCCAGCGGGCCGGCACCGACAAGTCCGACACCGTGGTCAAGCAGCTCGAAGGCCTGAAGTTCAACGACGTCTTCGCCAAGAACGCCACGATCCGCGCCCAGGACCACCTCCTGCTGCACGACGCCTACCTCGCCCAGGTCAAGCCCTCCAGCGAGGTCAAGGAGCCCTGGGACTACGAGAAGATCATCAAGACCGTCCCGGCCGACCAGGCGTTCCAGCAGCCCGACCCCGCCTGCAAGCTGTAGGAGGAGTCCCCCGTGCTTCAGCAGGCATTCAATGGTCTCGTCGGCGGGGCGTTCTACGCCCTGCTGGCGCTCGGCCTCGCCGTCATCTTCGGGATGCTCGGCGTCGTCAACTTCGCCCACGGCGCCTTCTACATGCTCGGCGCGTTCGGCGCGTACGTGATGCTCACTGACTGGGGAGTGAGCTTCTGGATCGCGCTGTTCGCCGTGCCGATCGTGCTAGGCGTCGTGGGCGTTGCACTCGAACGGCTGTTCATCAGCCGCCTCACCGCGCTCGACCCGCTGTACAACTTCCTGCTCACCTTCGGCCTCGCCCTGGTGCTGCAGGACGTGGTCAAGCGGGAGTACGGCGTGCAGTCCCAGCCGTACCCGCGGCCGAGCGCGCTGTCCGGCTCGATCGACCTGGGTTTGTTCTCCTACCCCGCCTACCAGGTGTTCGTGCTCGGCGTCGCGGTGGTCACCTGCCTCGCGGTCTGGTACGTGCTGTCGCGCACGCGCGCCGGCATGATCGTGCGGGCGGCGACCGAACGGCCCGAGCTGAGCCGCGCGCTCGGCATCGACGTCGGGCGCTGGGTCACCCCGGTGTTCGGCTTCGGCATCGCGCTGGCCGGCCTGGCCGGTGTGCTGGCCGCGCCGATGCGCGCGGTCAACCCGCTGATGGGGTCCGACCTGATCATCGCGGTGTTCGCGGTCGTCGTCATCGGCGGCCTCGGATCGATCTTCGGCTCGGTCGCGGCGGGCTTCGCCGTCGGCGTGCTGACCGCGCTGTGCAACTACTACGTCCCGCAGTTCTCGCAGACCCTGGTGTTCATCCTCATGGTCGTGGTGCTGCTCTGGCGGCCGGCGGGCCTGTTCGGACGCGAGGAGGGAATCGCGTGATCCTCCATAAGCTGGCCGGCCGTCCGGTCCTGCTGGCCGTCGGACTGCTGGCGGCGGTGGCACTGCCCTGGGTGATCTACCCGCCGGTCGCGATGGACATGATCTGCTGGGCGCTGTTCGCGGTCGCCGTCGACCTCCTGCTCGGTTTCACCGGGCTGCTGTCGTTCGGGCACGCGGCGTTCTGGGGCACCTCGGCGTACGTGGCCGGGCTGATCGCCGTGCACAGCGGCCTGCCGTTCCCGCTCGCGGTGCTCGGCGGCGCGGTCGCGGCGGCGGCGCTCGCCGCGCCGATCGGCTGGCTGTCGGTGCGCCGCACCGGCATCTACTTCGCCATGGTCACGCTCGCCTTCGCCCAGCTGATCTACTTCGTGGCGAACCAGTGGCGCGACGTCACCGGCGGCGAGAACGGCCTGCAGGGGATCCCGCGCGATCTGTTCGGCGTCGACCTCACCGATCCGTTCTTCTTCTACTACGCGGGCCTGCCGATCGTTCTGCTGGGCCTGTGGGCGGCCTGGCGTGTGGTGCGGTCGCCGTTCGGGCGGGTGTTGCTCGCGGTACGCGACAACCCGGCGCGCGCCCGCGCCCTCGGGTACCCGGTCGAGCGGTACAAGCTCCTGGCGTTCGTGCTGTCGGCCGCCCTGTCGGGCCTGGCCGGCGGGCTGTTCGCCATCGGCCACGGCTTCGTGTCGCTGCAGGAGGTCTACTGGACCACTTCGGGCCAGGTCGTGATGATGGTCGTTCTCGGCGGCATCGGCACCCTGTGGGGCGGCGTGATCGGCGCGGGCCTGATCGTCGAGCTCAACGACTACCTGGCCACGGCCGGGTTCGAGGAGATCGGGATCGTCACCGGCGCCGTCTTCGTCATCACCGTGCTGGTCTTCCGGCGCGGCATCTGGGGCTCGGCGCGGCACCTGGTGGAGTCGCGCTCGGCTCGGCGCCGCCCGGCTGCCGCGGCGGATTCGGTCGAGACCGAGAGCCCGCCCGTCAGGGCGTGAGCGGGCCGCGCAGGCGGTGCAGCCGGAGCGCGAGCTGGATCTCCAGCGCGCGCTCCGGCCGCTGCCAGTCAGAGCCGAGCAGCCGGCCGATCCGGTCGAGCCGCTGCGTGACCGTGTTGACATGGATGTGCAGCTCGGCGGCGGTACGCGCGAGGCTCCCGCCGGTGCCGAAGTAGATCGCCATCGTCTGCGTCAGTGCCGTGCCGCGCCGCTCGTCGTAGGCGATGACCGGCCCGAGCGTGTCGTCGAGGAACGCCCTCGCGTCGCCGCCCTCACCGATCAGCAGGCCCACGAAGCCGAGACCGGCGGCGCTCGCGCCCTCGCCGGCGCGTCCCAGGGCGAGCAGCGCGTCGGCGCAGCGCCGTGCCTCCTGGCGTGCGGCCACGGCCCCGGCGGGCAGGTCGTCGACCGGCCCGGCGGCGCCGGTCGTCGCCGGGATGCCGAGCGCCGCGCCGAGCTCCTTCGCGACGTGGCCGGCGACCTCGCCGGGCCGGTTGCCCGGCAGCAGGAGCACGAGCTCGTCGCCGTAGGAGGTGCTGAGGCCGTGTTCGGCCGCCGAGTGCGACGACGCCCAGAACGCCGCCTGCTGCCGCTGCCCCTTGTGCCGGGCGACGACGAGGACGTGCGCGGCGCCGAGGTCGACGCCGAGCCGGCGGGCGCGCGCGTCGAGGGCGTCGGGGTCCGAGACGCGCCCGGAGACCAGGTCGTCCAGCAGCTCGCCGCGCACCCGCCCCTCGACCTCGGCGACGTTGCGCCGGAACAGCAGGAGCAGCGCCATCACGAGGGCGGCGCGTTCGAGGATGCGCTCGTCGGCGTCGGCCAGCTCCCCGGCGGCGCGCAGCGCCAGCGTGCCGAGGACCTCCACGCCGGCGCCGATCGGCGTGACCCGCAGACCGTCGCGGCGCACCGTACGGCCGAGGGTCCGGGAGTGTGCGATGAGGGCGTCGTCGATCGGCTCGACGCCGCCGACCTCGGCGAGACGCCGCCCGTCGGCGTCGAGCACGACGAGCGAGCCGCCGAGCACGTCGGTGACGACCGCGGCGACGTCCTCGACGCCGCCGCCGCGCACCACGAGGTCGGTCATCCGGTCGTGGGCGCGCGCCGCGCGCTCGACCGCCTCACTGTGCGCACGCGCGACCTCGCTCGCCGCGCTGAGCTCCTCCAGCGCGGCCCGCGTCTCCTGGAGCAGCCGCGCGTTGTCGATCGCGATCGCGGCGTGCGCGGCGAGCGAGCACAGCAGCGCGACCTCCTCCTGCGCGAACGACCGCTCCGTCCTGTCGGCCGCGAACAGGACGCCGATGGTCCGCTCGCCGAGCCGCATCGGGACGCCGAGGATGCCCACGAGGCCTTCCTCCGAGACGCCCGTGTCGATCGCCCCGGTGTGCCGGAAGCGCTCGTCGGCCAGGTAGCCCGAGCTCGCGTACGGCGCCCCGATCTGCGCCACCAGGCCGCCGAGGCCGGCCCCGAGGGGCAGCCGCAGCCGCTGGAAGGCGAGCGAGATCGAGCCGTCCGTGACGCGCATGTACGTGTCGCCGAGCTCGTCGTCGTTGAGCGTCATGTAGGCGACGTCGGTGTTCAGCAGCTGCCGCGCGCGGCGCACGATGGCCTGCAGCATGGAGTCGAGGTCCCGCAGGCCGGCCAGGTCGCCGGCCGTCTCGAACAGCGCGGACAGCTCGACCTCGCGGCGGGCGCGCCGCGCCAGCAGCGCACGCACCCGCAGAGCCGCGACCTTGGCCTGCTCCAGCTCCGCCAGGACGGCGGGAGAGGCGCCGTCCGCCCGTGCTTCGACGACCGGCGCCTCGAACTCGTCGGGGGAGGCCTCGCGCGCCAGCAGCTCGAAGAAGATCCGGGTGTTCACGTGGAACATCTCAGCGGGCGGTCCACCCTCCGTCGATCGGCACGGACGATCCGGTGATGAAGGACGCCTGGTCGGAGCACAGGTAGGCCACGACCTCGGCGACCTCGGCGGGCTCGATCAGCCGTTTGATCGCGGCGGGTCTCAGCATGACCTTCTCGACGACCTCGTCGGCCGTCATGCCGTGCGCCTCGGCCTGGTCGCCGATCTGGTTCTCCACGAGCGGCGTGCGCACGTATGCGGGGTTGACGCAGTTGGAGGTCACGCCGTGTTCGGCGGCCTCCAGAGCGACGACCTTGGACATGCCCTCGATGGCGTGCTTGGCCGTCACATAGGCCACCTTGAACGGCGAGGCGCGCAGCCCGTGCACCGAGGAGATGTTGACGACCCGGCCCCAGTTCTCGTCGTACATGCCCGGCAGCACCTGCCGGATCAGCCGGAACGGCGCCTCGACCATGACGCGCATGATGCGGGCGAACTCCTCCGGCGGGAACTCCTGAACCGGCGCCACGTGCTGCAGCCCGGCGTTGTTGATCAAGATATCGGCGGTGAGCCCCAGAGCGTCGACCGCGTCCGGATCCGACAGGTCGGTCACGTGGAAGCCGCCGCCGATCTCCTCGGCGGTCTCCTTGGCCTCGTCGGCACTGATGTCGACGACGATGACCTGCGCTCCCGCGTCCGCCAGCCGCCGCGCGCATGCGCGCCCTATCCCGCTCGCGCCGCCGGTCACCACCGCGGTCCGGCCCGTCAGATCCGCAGATCCCGGCGACGTCGTCCCCTGAGCACCCATGTAGGTGAACCTAGACCTGTTGTGACGTCCGCTCCACGTGAGGATCCGCCATGACTCGTCCGTGACCAGTGTGGTCCGCCACATGACTCCCCGGGCGTCCTGCGGTCGGCAATCCGGCCGTTATCCGCTTTTCGGCGGGATTTAGACCGACCCGTCACTTCGCCCATTAGTGTGCTGCGGTCGATGATCGTCGCGCCGGAACCGGCGCCCAGGAGGCACACGTGATCAATGGATTCCGCCGAGGCCTGCTGCCCGGCGCGGCGGCGCTCGCCGTGGCGTCGGCGACCCTCGCCACCATGGGCGGGGCGTCCGCGACGCCCGCGGCCCATGAGACGCGCACCACGCAGGTCGTGGCCCCCGGGGTCACACTCACGACGATCCGGCGCGGCGAGCTGTCGCCGGACGACTATTACACCGTCAACGTGGGTCTCCCGACGGGCGACGTCCCGCCGTCGCCCGACCCCGACGCGGTCACCGCCGTCCTTGCCCTGGGGCCGCTGGGCGGGTGGGGTGTTTGCGGGACTTGGCCTGGATGGAGGTCTTTTCATCCAGGCTGAGCAGCGCGGTGTCCGGCGGTGGGTTCAGATACAGATCACACACGGCGGCGGCTTTGGCGGCGAAGTCGGGGTCGGCGGGCCGGTTCAGCCAGCCCCGGACCCGGTGCACCTTGATCGATAAGGCTTTGAGGATCCGGCCGATTTGAGCGGCTGAGATCCCGACCTGCTGCTTGAGAGCTGCTGCGAGCAGCCGGTGGGACCAGTGCGAGCCGGCCTGGGGAACCTGCTGGGTGACGGTGGCCACGATCGTCAGCTGTTCGGCCGGTCCGTAGATCTTCGGGCGGCCCGGCCGTTTGCGATCAGCCAGGCCCGCCGGCCCGTGTTCACTGAACCGGCGCCGCCATCGGCGCACGGTGTCCACTCCCAACCCCAATCGCCGGGCGATCGCGGCGTTACCGGCACCATCGGCGGCCGCCAGCACGATCTTGGCGCGCACCACCATCCGATGAGGCGCGTTCACTCGCCGCGCCAGGTGTTCCAAACGAGCGCGGTCTCCACCGGACAACTCGATGACATACGGGCTCACGACGGGCATGCCGGTTCCTCCAAGTCAAGATCAACACCGACGGCCCGACAATGCTCCATCGGTGATCCCCGGGCAGGCCAACACACCGATCGGGCAGGATGAAAGCCATGGCCAAACCGCCGGAGTCCACCAAGACCTCGCTGCGCCAGCGCCTCAACACCCACGCCAGCGACCGCTGGCCGCAGTTGAGCGGCGTCGACGTCCGCTACCACGGGGCGTTCGCCTACATCACCGGCACAATCGACAACGGCCCCACGCTGCCGCTATGCCGCCTGCACTACGGCGGATCCGCATCCACCTGGGGATTCGCGATCTACCTCGCCAGCAACGACACCTACCAAGCCTCCACCCTGCCCAGCGGCCTGCCCGGCGGAAGCCCTGAAGAAGCCCTTGACTGCGCCTGCGGCCTCTACCTCAACGACCCAACCGCCTGGACACAACCCCCGCAGGACTAACGCGGCGCTGCACTAGGGCCGCGCGACAAGGCGGACGCCGTCGCCGCCCAGCTGAAGACCGCCGGGTACACCGCGCGGGTCGAGCCGGTCTCCATGCCGAAGTTGGCCGACGCCACGCCGGGGCTCATCGGCTACCGGGTGCGCGTGGGCCGGTTCGCGTCGCTGGACGAGGCGAGCGCCGTCTCGGCGAAGATCAAGGCTGCGGCCTTCACCCCCTCGGTCGTCTACACCGGCCAGGACGGCGACGACACGACCGGGCCGTGGGTCGTGCGCGCCCTCGCCGTGGACTTCCACGCGTTCCACGGGAGCGTGGCCGAGACGCACGACGCGTCTCTGGCCGGGCGGCGCACCACCACGCAGATCGCGAACGACGCGGGCGCGCTCGCCGCGGTGAACGGCGGCTTCTTCATCATCGCCCCGGCGGACGGCGTCGTCGGCGACTCGGCCGGTGTCATCGTCGAGCACGGCAAGCTCCTCCACGACGCGACGAACGGCCGTGTCGCCGCGATCCTGCGCGATGGCGGCCGGCACCTGGAGCTGAAGAGGCTCTGGAGCGGCATCGACCTGCGCGACGACAAGGGCCGTGACCACCGCGTCGCGGGCCTCAACCGGGCGCCCGGCCTGATCCGCGACTGCGGCGGACGCGCGGGCGACGTCCCGACCTCGAACCCGCGCATGGACGTCACCTGCACGAACCCGAACGAGATGGTCGTCTTCACTCCGGAGTTCGGCGCGCCGGTGCCCGCCGGGCCCGGCTCCGAGGCCGTCCTGGACGCGCACGGTCGCGTGGTGTCGGAAGGTCCGCGAACGGAGCGTACGGTCCCGTCCGGCGGCTCGATCGTCGAGGCGATCGGCACCGAGGCGACGTGGCTCGACCGGAACGCCGTCACCGGCCGGCGTCTGCGCGTGCGCACCCGGGTGACCGGAGACGGCGGGCGTGTCGTGCGGTTCGGCCCACGGGACTCGGTCGTCAACGGAGGTCCGCAGCTCGTCGAGGGCGGCCGCGTGTCGATCGCGCCGGAGGCCGACGGCCTCATTCACCCCGGTGACCCGTCGTTCTTCTATGGCTGGGGCATCCGCCGCAACCCCCGTACGATGATCGGCTCCGACCGTCAGGGCCGGCTGCTGCTGGTCGAGGCCGACGGCCGCCGTGCCGACATCGGCCAGGGGCTGAGCATCCCCGAGGGCGGCGCCCTCATGAAGGAGCTGGGCGCGGTCCAGGCGATGAACCTCGACGGCGGCGGCTCGTCAACGATGGTCGTGGGCGGCAAGGCGATCAACACGCCCTCCGACGACACCGGCGAGCGTCCCGTCGGCGACGCGGTCGTGGTGCTCCCCGGCCGCTGAGCGTTCGCGCGCCCGTCCCTCTCGCGGGGGCGGGCGCGTCAGGGCTTGCGGGCGACCCCGCCGTACCAGCTCACCTCGGCGGCGCTCGGCCGCGGGCGGCTGCCCTCCGGCCGCCACTCCGAGACCAGCTCGACGCCGGGCTCGACCAGCTCGAGCCCCTCGAAGGCCAGCCGTACGAAGTCCTCGACGTTCCGCACCTGCGCCGGCACGCCGCCCGCGCGGTAGGAGGCCTCCAGGCCGAGCACGCCGGCCGGGTCGTGCTCGGGCGTGACGTGCGAGGCGACCAGGTAGCTGCCGGACGGGAGCGCCTCGACCAGCGTGCGCACGATGGCGCCGGGATCCTCGTCGTCGGGCAGGAAGTGCAGGATCGCCACCAGCATCAGCGCGATCGGCCGCTCGAAGTCCAGCACCTCGCGCGTCGTGGGATGGGTGAGGATCTTCTCGGGCTCGCGCAGGTCGGCCTCGATGTAGGCGGTACGCCCCTCGGGCGTGCTGGTGAGCAGCGCCTTGGCGTGGGCGAGCACGATCGGGTCGTTGTCGGTGTAGACGACGCGCGACTCCGGGGCCACCGACTGCGCGACCTCGTGCACGTTGTTCGCGCTGGGCAGGCCCGTGCCGATGTCCAGGAACTGGCGGATCCCGGCCTCGGCGGACAGGTAGCGCACGGCACGGCCGAGGTAGGACCGGTTCTCCCGTACGGCGGTGCGCACCGAGTGCCAGCTCTTCATCGCCTTCTCGGCGGTCTCACGATCGGCGGCGAAATGGTCCTTGCCGCCGAGGTAGTAGTCATACATGCGCGCGGAATGGGCGCGGCTCACGTCGATTTCGCTGGGCAGCCGGTCGCCGGAGGGATCTGAGAAGGAACCTCTCATGAGCAGGGAGCGTACCGCTCCCCGCCGCGCGCTCCCCGCCGCGCGCTCCGCGGCGGATCTTTCACCGGTTCAGCTTCCGGCCGATACGCGTACGGCGTAGTTCCTGGTCAACGGCGCGCACGGATTCTTAACGTCACGGTATGGACGTCATAGAGCTGATTCCGCGCCTGCACTTCATCCGTTTCCCCATCGGCCACGTCTACCTGTGGGAGGACCCCGACGGCCTCACCCTCGTCGACTCCGGCGTCGCCGGCTCCGCGCCGTCGATCGCCGAGGCGGTCCGCGGGCTCGGGCACGAGACGGGCGACGTGCGGCGGCTGTTCCTCACCCATTTCCACGAAGACCACGTCGGCTCGGCGGCCGAGATCGCCGCCTGGGGCGACGTGGAGGTGTACGCGGGCCGCGCCGACGCGCCCGTGATCCGCGGCGAGGCGGCCGGGCCGCCGCCGCGGTTCCTCGACTGGGAGCGCCCGATCTACGAGGACGCCAAGGCGCGGATGCCGACCGGTCCGCCGGCTCCCGTCCGCGTGGACCACGAGCTGGACGACGGCGACGAGCCGGGATTCGGCGGCGGCGCGCGTGTGGTCGGGGTGCCGGGCCACACTCCCGGGAGCGTCGCGCTGTACCTGCCCGCGCCGGGCGTCCTGTTCACCGGCGACACGGTCGCGCGCATGGAGGACGGCCCGGTCATCCTCGGGGTCCTCAACGTCGATCCGGTCCTGGCCGCCGAGTCCCTCCGGTCCATGGCCGGCCTCGACACCGAAGTCGTCTGTTTCGGTCACGGAGAGCCGGTCACCCGCGGCGGGACGTCCGAGCTGCGCGAGGCCGCAGCGCGCCTGCCCCGCTGAGCGTTCGCGCGTATGTTCCAGACCCTGGCCACGCGGCCACCTGCGCGATCACCTGGGAGCCGGCTCGATCAACGGACGGCCGGAGAAGGGCACACGGACCGTCGGCCTCCACCCCGGCGTCGTACGCGGGACGGCTGACCGAGAACGTCATGAAGCAGCGCGACCAGCTGGTCCGCCATCTGACCGTCACCCAGCTGGAGCACGAGCACGCCCAGGCGCCGAACGAGCCGGTCCCGTCGCCGCGCTCGCACCATCTGCTCGGTTAGCGCGTCCCGGGAGCGCCCACGCCCGGCAAATCACCCCAGAAGGTGAAACGTCATGTCTGGTCGAGGCCTACATCGGGCGATCTTCTTCTGATCCTCTCCGTCGGTCGATATCTTTCTTGGTATGTCGTCATCCCGGGTGAGACTCGCCAGCCTGCCCCTGATCGTCCTTGCGCTCGTCCTCACCGCCTGCGGAGGAGGGGGCGGCGGGTCGTCGAAGAACCCGCCAGGAGCGGAACTCCTCCAGCAGTCGGCGACTGTCATGCGGACGGTGACGAGCCTCAGCTTCACGCTCCGTACCAGCGATAACCCCAAGGTCAACGTGAAGAGCGTCGACGCCAAGCTGCTGAAGAACGGCAACTCCCAGGGCTCGGTGCAGGTGACCGAGCTGGGCATGCCGATCCAGCTCGACTTCGTGCTGCTCGGCCAGACCGTCCACTTCAAGGCGCTCACCGGCGGATGGCAGACGCAGCCGCTGTCGAAGATCGCAGGCATCTACGACCCGTCGGCGATCCTCGACCCCAACCGCGGTCTCGTGCAGCTGCTGTCGACCGCGACCGGCGCGAAGACCACCGGCCAGGAGAAGGTCTCGGGCCAGGACTGCTACAAGGTGCACGCCACGCTCGCGAAGGCGGCGCTGGGGCGGCTGGTTCCCGGTATGTCCTCCGACGCGCCGGCCGACATCTGGACCACTGAGAAGGACCACCACGTGCTGAAGGCCGAGGTGGAGGTACCGCCCAAGAGCGGCACCAAGCCCGCGAAGGTGACGATCTCCTTCGCCGACTACAACAAGCCGTTCTCGATCGTCGCCCCGGCCAAGTGAGCCGCGGATGACGAACACGACCGCGCGTTCGCGCCGGGTCGCGATCGGCGTCGGTGGCGTCGTCGTCCTGCTCGCCGCGATCGACGCCTACGTCGTCGTCACCGTCCTGGTGACGATGGTCGGCGACCTCGGCGTGCCGGTGAACCACATCGAGCGCGCCAGCCTGGTCGTCACCGCGTTCCTGCTCGGCTACATCGCCGGCATGCCGCTGCTCGGCCTGCTGTCGGACCGCTTCGGGCGACGCCTGATGCTCCAGGCGTGCCTCGCCGGGTTCGTGGCGGGCTCGGTGGTGACGGCGATGGCCGGTTCGATGCCCGTGCTGATCACCGGGCGTGCCCTGCAAGGGCTCGCGGGCGGCGCGCTGCTGCCCATCACGATGGCGCTCGCCGGCGACCTGTGGGAGGAGCGCAAGCGGTCCTCCGTGCTCGGCGCCGTCGGGGCCGTGCAGGAGCTGGGCAGCGTCCTGGGCCCGCTGTACGGCGCTGGCATCGCCGCCCTCGCCGGCTGGCGCGGCATCTTCTGGATCAACATCCCGATCGCGCTGCTCGCGATGGCGGCCGTGCACTTCACCGTGCCGTCCGGCCGTCCGGACACGAGGGCGCGCATCGACGTCGTCGGGGGAGTGCTGCTGGCCGCCGGGCTCGGCCTGCTCGTGGCGGGCCTGTACAACCCGGACCCCGCGCGGTCGGCGCTGCCGTCCTGGGGTGTTCCGTGCGTCGCGGCCGGGGCCGTGCTCATCGTCGCCTTCGCGGGCTGGGAGGCGCGGGCCCGCACGCGTCTGCTCGACATGAGGGGAGCGCGCGCCGGCGGCCTGTCCGCGGCGCTCACGGTGAGCCTGCTGTCCGGCGCGGCGCTGATGACCACGCTCGTCGACGTGCAGCTGACCGCGCAGACGCTGTACGGCCGTGACGCGACGGGCGGTGCGCTGCTGCTCGCGCGTTTCCTCGTACCGCTGGCCGCGGCGGCGGTCGCCGGCGGCCTGCTGGCGCGCCGGTTCGCCGAACGATGGGTGATCGCGGCGGGCATGCTCGTCGCCGCCGGCGGCTACACGCGGATCGCGGCGTGGCCGGTGAGCGCCCAGGGCCTGCACTACGACCTCGGGCTTCTCGCGCTCCCGCGAATGGACACCGACCTGGTCATCACCGGGCTGGGGCTCGGCCTGGTCATCGCGCCGCTGTCGTCGGTCGCGCTCCGCTCGGTGCCCGCGCTGCAGCACGGCATCGCCTCGGCCGCCGTCGTCGTGGCCCGCATGATGGGCATGCTCATCGGCGTCGCGGCCCTCAGCGCCTGGGGTTTCCATCGTTTCCAGGCGCTCACCGCGCACCTCGTCGCACCTCTGCCCTTCGGGATGAAGCGCGACGAGTTCGCCCGCCGGATGACCGCCTACACCGACGCCGTCAAGGATGCGCTGCACACCGAGTACAGCGACATCTTCTGGGCGACGGCGGCGCTGTGCGTCATCGCGGCCGTCGTCGGCCTGCTGGTCGGAGGGGCGCGGGCGGAGGAGGCCGTTCCGGAGGCCGGGGAGGCTCCGGAGCACTCAGGCGCCGGCCGAGCCACAGGTAGCCCGACGAGCTGAGCATGCCGGCCGTGACGAGCCCCAGAAGCAGCCGGTAGTCCACCACCGACACCAGGAGGGCGCCGGCCGCGATCGAGATCGTCTGCGGGCCGTTCAGGATCATCTCGAGGGCGATCGAGACGCGGCCGGCCAGCCGCGCGGGCGTACGCCGCTGCAGGAGCGTGGAGATGCCGACGAGCACGACCGGCAGGCCCGATCCGGCGACGGCCATCCCGGCCAGCACCACCGGGAGGGCCGTGACGGCGCACACGCCCACACCGACGCCGAAGAGCCCGATGCCGACCGAGACGGCCGCGAGCTCTCCCCGGCGGGCGATCAACCGTGCCACCGTGAGGCCGCCCAGGATCGCGCCCGCGCCCTGCGCGGACGAGATCACGCCGATGAACTCCGGCGGCCGGTGCAGGCCCTGGTCGATCAAGGCGAACGCCACCGACTCGGTGACGCCGCTCACCAACATTGACACCGCGCCACCGACCGCGACGCGCCGCAGGGCCGCCTCGCGGCGCAGGTAGTGCACGCCGGCGGTCATCTCCTGTAGCCAGTGCGCCTCGACGCGCTCCGGCGCCGCCTCGCGGATCCGCATCGACGCGATGGCGACGGCGGCCACGACGAAGGTCGCGGCGTCGGCGACCGCCACGGCCGCGCCGCCCAGGAGGGCGAACACCGCCGCGCCCGCGAGCGGCCCGCCGAGCCGGAGGCCCTCCTTGACCGTCTGCAGCGCCCCGTTCGCCCCGGCCAGCAGCTCCGGAGGGAGCAGCTCCTTCAACATCCCGTTCAGCGCCCCGGTGATGGCGACCGAGGACAGGCCGTACAGGAACGCGATGGCGTAGATGAGCCAGACGTCCTGACGGCCGCGTACCAGGAGCAGCGGCAGCAGGCCGGCGGCCGAGGCGAGGTTGGCCGTGATGAGGAACGCGCGACGGCGGAAGCGGTCGATGACCCAGCCGCCGAACGGCGCGACGAGGAAGGGCAGCGCGACGAAGAAGATCACCGTTCCGGCCGCGCCGCTCGAACCGGTGAGGTGCTTCACCCAGATGCCGAAGACCAGCACCAGCAGCGAGTCGCCGATCATGCTGGTGACCAGGCCGGCGAACAGCAGCCGGAAGTCGGACAGCCCCAGGAGTCCCCTCATGAGGCTGCCGAGGAGGCCACGAGGGCCTCCTCGGCGAATGCCGTCGACATGTCAGGGACGATAAGGGTCAGGATTCTCTCCCGGTAGGGGCGGGCCTACCGGACGGTCACCGGCAGGCCGAGGTTGCCCGCGTCGTCCACCGCCTGCACCACCACGCCCGTGGACCCGGCCGGAACGGTCAGCGACTGTGAGGCGCCGGCCTTCGCCGTCGCGGGCACGGCCGCCGCGATGCCGTTGACGGTGACCCGGTAGGAGGCCGGCTTGCCGGTGTACCAGTCGTCACCGGGGGCGGTGAAGATGACCGACGTACCGTTCAGGTGCGCGTCGCGTGCGACGCCCGGCGGGCGGGTGTCGGTGCCGAACCGGCCGGTGCGCCAGTCGTCGTGGTGGTAGGTCCACGACTCCGCGTCCGGCTTGCCGTCGGTCTTCCAGGAGAACAGGTAGCCCTCGCGGGTGGTGGTGACCAGGTCGGTCTTCCCATCGGCGTCCACGTCGCCCGAGGTCGGGGAGAACAGCGTCCAGCCGCCGGTGAACTTCGGCCAGCCGGCCGCCTGCCCGGAGTCGGTGAAGGCGTGCACGGTCGAGGTGTCGCCGGCGTCCACGATCTCCGGCTTGCCGTCGCCGTCGACGTCGGTGACCAGCGGCGCGCCGAGGAAGTCCAGACCGTGCCGCTTGTGCGGGTAACCCGCGACCGGCAGCGTCGTCTGCGCGTCGTAGCCGCGCTCGAAGTTGCCGATCGGGCTGCCGCTGCCGGGGAACAGTAGCGCGGCGACGAGCGACACCGCTCCCGACCCCGACTCCGCGTACGCGAGGCGCCCGCCGGCCCCGAAGTGGCCGAACGCTCCCGTGGTGGTGAACGACGCGGGCGCGTCGACGGGCAGGTCGCCGCCCAGCAGCGCCTTGATGATGTTCACGTCGCCGTTCAGCAGCCCCAGCGCGGGGTTGTTGAGCGGGCCGTACGCGCTGCGGACCTGGCCGTCGCCGCCGAGCAGCGAGGTCGCCGAGAACGACGGCCCGGTGGCCACCTCGTCCTTGCCGTCGCCGTCGACGTCCGCGACGGCGGGGCTGTTCGCGGCCTCGGTGATGAACTCCTGCGCGCTGCCGTAGTACGTGATGATCGAGGCCAGGCGCGACGGCCAGCCCGCGACGGTCGATCCGTCGGCGTGGTAGGCGTACACGTAGTTCGCGCCGAACGGCTGGATGCCCCCGCCCTTGGTCTCCGAATGCTGCGAGCGCACCACGATCTCCGGCTTGTGGTCGCCGTCGAGGTCGGCCACGGCCGGCGTGGAGTCCAGCTTGGAGTCGTCGACCGCGACGTAGCCGTCCGCGGGCTTCGGCGGGTCGGCCACGGTCACCGGCCAGCCCGGCACGGAGTCGCCGTTGGCGTGCCACGCGTGCAGGCGTCCGTCCCACCCGGCCTGGATGATCTCCAGCCCGGGCTGCCCGTCCAGGTCCGTCAGGACGGGAGAGGCCGTCGCGCCCTGGTGGGGCAGGCGCGTGTAGGGCAGCGCCGGCCGCGGGATCGCCGGTTTGGTCACGCCGGTGTCGAGTGTCTTCGGCCAGCCGGGCAGTGCCTTGCCGTTCGCGTCGAAGACGTACGTGCGGCCGGTGGTGCTGGTGACGACGACGTCCTGGTGCCCGTCGCGGTTCAGGTCGCCCACGGCCACCGGCGCGATGATCGGCTCATGGCCGGGGTCGAAGCCCGGTACGCGGACCTTGGCCGCGGCGGTCTGCGCGGGCCAGCCCGGCAGCTCCTTGCCGCTCACGCCGTCGATGGCGTGCACCCGGCCGTCCGCGTCGCCGAAGACCATGGCCTGGTGGCCGGCGCCCTGAAGGTCGGACAGCGCCGGCTGGCTCTCCCCGCCGAGCCCGAACTTCAGCGGGAACCCGGCGCGCAGCGTCGGGTCGTGGTGGACGGCGATCGTGCGCCGCTCCTCGCCGAGGCGGCCCTTGTCGTCCCAGGCCTGAAGGCGCAGCGTCACCGTGTACTGCTCGGTGGTCGACAGCTGCTTGTCGTCCGACATCGTGTAGGCCTTGTTCCAGAACGACTCCGGCAGCTTCGACAGGTCGAGCGTGCCGACCTTGCCGTCGTAGGTGCCGCTGCCGTCGCCCGACCCCGCCTTGGAGAAGTCGGACTCGGACGGGTCGATTCCCGGGGCGTACTGCAGCTCGTACCGGTAGGAGCTCGACCGCCGCGCCTCGACGTGCCCGGTGACCGGCACCGACGAGGTCGTCTCCGGGTCATAGAGGGAGTACCAGTCGGGGCTCTCGATCCAGGTCGCGGGCGGGATGTCGCCCTTGGCGACCGCGGCCATGGCGGCGTGGACGTTCGGCCGGCCGTAGCCGTACTGGCTGTCCCAGCCCTTCTTGGCGGGCCAGGGGAGGCCGCCGTCGTCGATGTCGCTCGAGGTGGCGCGCAGCACCTGGACGGCCTCGCCGTTGGTCAGCGGGTAGGCGATCTTCTTCTCGGCCGCGGCCTGGGCGCCGTAGGACAGCAGCAGCCCGAAGACGGCGCCCGTGGTCGGCGTCGACTCCGACGTCGACCCGCCGGTGGTGGACACCGAGAACATCGACTTGGAGCCGAAGGAGGTCAGATTCGAGCGTTCCCGGTACGTCGAGGTCAGCGGGTTGGCCACCACCGCCGGCGCTCCGGTCGTGTTGGCCACGATGCCGTTGCCGGGGACGACGTGTGGCCAGAACATGCCGCCCTGGTGGTCGGTGGAGTCGAAGTCGTTGCTGGACTCGACCATGAGCACGCCGTCATTCCACAGCTTGTCGACGGCCCGGCGCATCGCCGAGGAGTAGCCGAGGTCCGCCGTGGTGCTGACGACGACCTTCGCGCCCGCGCGCCCGGCGTACAGCCACGCGGCGGCGAGGTCGTCGGTGCGGTCGAGCGCCTCCTGGCCCGCGCGGATCGGCATCAGCCGGCACTTCGGGCAGATTCCGGCGCCGAGCTTGGCGTTGTCGGTCTGCGCGCCGGCGACCCGCAGCTGGCTGTTCGCGTGACCGTACGTCGCGTCCGAGGTGGCCGGGTCGTTCTGGTCGTCGTAGAAGTCCCAGCCGGAGATGTCGTCGGTGAAGCCGTTGCCGTCATCGTCGTGGCCGTCGGAGAACGCGACGATCAGGTCCTCGGGGTCGGTCACTCCGTTCTTGTTGGAGTCGTTGACCCGCGAGTCGTCCTTGTAGTCGGCGGCGGTCACCGAGCCGTCGCCGTCCTTGTCGTAGGCCGAGGCGCCCTCGGGCTTGGGCAGCTCGCCCGTGTTCAGGTACACCTTGTCGGCAAGGTCCGCGACGTCGGAGCCGTGCCAGTTGACGCCCGCCTCGACGTAGGCGATCACCGTGTCGGGCGACCCGGTCGTGTAGTCCTTCCACGCCGAGTCGATCGACATGCCGGACGCGTTCTCGGAGTCCTTCGCGAGCGGCGTGCAGCGCGGAATGAAGGAGTAGAAATTGTGCTGCTCCCCGCCCGGCGCGGCCTTGGTCAGGCAGTCGAGCACCGAGCCGGACTCCACGGGGGCGTAGTCGGGATCGTTCGGTGGAGCGCCCGGAAAGGCGGACGCGGCGGTGCCGGGTCTCGCCGACAGGGTCACCGCCAACAGCACGGCACAAACGACGGCCAGGAGACGCCTCATCCCACACACCCTCACTCGATTGATCGCGATGATCACTCTGAGGCAAGAGGGTTGTCAGGAGAAGGCCCATGGCCGGATTAGGACATGAGTAACTTTCGCATTTAATTCGGGCGGTGGTCGACCTGTCACGCGTCGCGGCAATCCGCCCCGGCCGCCGCACCGAATGCCCTGCATGACGTTTCGTATGGAGGAGTACACGAGGTCGGTTCCTCACCATGTGGAACTACGAGGAGTACTGGCACGGAGAGGCGCTCGCCGCCGTCCTCGCCGCGCACGGGGTCACGACCGGCGGCGATCACATACGCGCGGTCCGCCTCGCCCAGGGCCGCCGCGACCGGTTCGCGCCGATCCGGCAGGCGTTGCTCGCCGGCGCGATCGGCGACGACTTCATCGCCGTGCACATGACGTGGGGAGCGATCAACGAGTGGTCCACCCACACCGGGTACGCGCGGCTGATCGAGCGGGAGGACCACTCGGTGCTGACGGAGCTGCTGCGGAGGATCATGCGGCAGGAGACCCGTCACGTGGCCTTCTACGTGAGCCAGGCGCGTGATCGCCTCGCCGCCTCGCGCCGTGCGCAGCGGCTGACGAGGTTCGCGCTGCGGAGGTTCTGGGAGCCGGTGGGCTCCGGCGTGATGCCCGGCGCCGAAACGCGCCACCTGCTCACCTACCTGCTCGCCGGGCCCGAGGGCGAGCGGGCGGCGGCGGGCGTCGACGCCCGCGTCGACCGGCTTCCCGGGCTGGGCGGCCTCGGCTTGATCCGCCGCGTCGTCGACGCGCTGCCGCCGGCCACCGTGGCGGACGCCGCGTGAGCACCGCGTCCGCTACCGTTCCTATTCTCCGATGACCGCCGTGACCAGGGGAGACCGTGAATCCCGCGAAGCCCGTTCGTGCGCCCCGCGGCCCTTACGTGCCCGCGCGCGCCACCACGGTTCTTCCGGAAGGACCAATCCGCCCGCGCCGCCGCGCCGAATCACTCTCGTGGACATGAGCGATCCGCGCGCGGCGCGGCGATGGCGTGACGAACCCGAGGCCGGGCCGGAGCTCGGTGATCTGCTCGTACGCGTGGCGCGCGGCGACCGTTCCGCCTTCGAACGCGTGTACGAGCAGGTCTCCGGGCCCGTGTACGGCCTGGCGCTGCGGATCGTGCGTGACCCGGCGCAGTCCGAGGAGGTCGCCCAGGAGGTGCTCGTCGAGCTGTGGCGCACCGCGTCCCGGTTCGATCCGGGCCGGGGGAGCGCGATGTCATGGGTGATGACGCTGGCGCACCGCCGCGCCGTCGACCGGGTGCGCTCGGCCCAGTCGGCCGCCGACCGCGAGCAGCGGGCGGGCACGACCGAGCGCGCCTACGATGAGGTCGCCGAGAACATCCACGCCCGGCTCGAACGCGAGCAGGTGCGCCGCTGTCTCTCGACGCTCACCGAGACCCAGCGTCAGTCGGTCACCCTCGCCTACTACGGCGGATACACCTACCGGGAAGTCGGAGAGCTGCTCAAGGTGCCGCTCGGCACGATCAAGACGCGAATGCGCGACGGTCTCATCCGGCTGCGCGACTGCCTGGGGGTGAACCAGTGAGCGCGAACCTGCACACCCTCGCCGGCGCGTACGCCCTCGACGCGCTGACCGACGTCGAACGCCGCCGCTTCGAGACCCACCTGACCGACTGCGACGCGTGTGCCGATGAGGTGCGCGGGATGCGGGAGACGACGGCGCGGCTGGCGGTCGCCGTCAGCGAGCCGCCTCCGGCGGGGCTGCGCGCGAGCGTGCTCGCCGAGGTCGGCCGTACGCGCCGGCTTCCGCCACGGGTCGCGCGTCCTCCGGCGCGCCGCGCCCACCGGCTCAGCTGGATGCTGTCGGCCGCCTGCCTGGTCCTCGCCGCGGTGCTGGGAGTCGCGGCCCTGAACGCCCACCGCTCCTCCGAGCGCTCGGCCGCCCTGAACCGTGGCATCGCGGCGGTCCTGGCCGCACCCGACGCCCTCAGGGTCACCGGCCCGGTGAAGCCGTCCGGCACCGGCACGGTCATCGCCTCGCGCTCGCTCGGCAAGTCGGTGATCATGATGTCCGGGCTGCCGCCGCTGCCGTCGGCGAAGGCCTACGAGCTCTGGTACATGGGCCCGTCGGCGCCTCGCGGGCTGGGCACGATGCGCCCGCAGGCCGGACACACACTGAAACCGGTCCTGGCGAACGGTCTGGGCGACGCCACTCAGGTGGGTGTCACGGTCGAGCCCGTGTCGGGCTCGGATCGTCCGACCACCGAGCCGATCTTCGCGGTCCGCATTTCCTGACAAGGATCTTCGGCAATAAACCCGGCCAATGAATTGGTGGCCGGAAAAGTCCGATTGTGTCGGACATAGAGGGATCTTCTGCCTGCGCATTGTCACGTACCGTCAAGTATAGAGACTCTGTGTCCCCATGAGCCTTGTAGCGGAAAACACGCTGATGTATGTTCCGTGAGTTGGTCGCTGCACCCTTTGTCGAGCCATTCTGATTTCGCCTAGGGAAGTGGTCCGCAATGCCGCGGACAACGGAACACGTACGTAACGTATTCGCCCGAAGAGACGCGCCCGGGAGCGGGCTGGCGGCCGACGCCGACGTGATCGCCCGCACCTGCCACGCGATGGCGGCCTGCTTCCACCGAGGCGGGCGGCTCTTCACCTTCGGCAACGGCGGCGCCGCCACCGACGCCCAGCACATCGCGGTCGAGTTCGTCCATCCGGTGATCGTCGGCAAGCGGGCGCTGCCGGCGCTGTCCCTGACCGGAGACGTCGCGACGCTCACCGGCGTGGGCGCCATGAACGGTCTCGACGACGCCTTCGCCCACCAGCTGCGGCACTTCGCGGCGCCCGGCGACATCGCGCTCGGCATCTCGCCGGACGGCCGGTGCCCCGGCGTGCTGCGCGCCCTGTCGACGGCGGGCAGGCTCGGCCTGCTGACGGTGGCGCTGCTCGGCGGCGACGGCGGCGACATCGCCGCCGGCCGTACGGCCGACCACGCCGTGATCGTCTCCTCCGACGACCCGCTGGTCGTCAAGGAAGTGCACGTCACGATCTACCACGTGCTGTGGGAGCTGGTGCACGTGTTCCTCGAACGGCGCGGCGGCGTGCCCGGCCCCGGGGTGATCGCGTGACCCACTGCGAGGGCGATCGCTGCGTCACCTGCTCCGACGAGGCCGTGGCCGTACGCGTCCTGCGCCTGCTGCCCGGTGGCCTCGCCGACGTCGACGTCGGCGGCGGGCGGGTCGAGGAGGTCAGCGTCGCGCTGGTCGACGCGGCCGTCGGCGACACCGTGCTCGTGCACGCCAAAGAGGCGATCGGGATGGTCACGTGAGCGAGATGCGGGAGTTGTACCCCTTCCTCTACTCCGGCGACTCCGACCTGGAGGCGGTGATGACGGACGTACGCCGCTCGACGGTCGAGAAGGCGAACGAGATCGTCGCGCTCCGGCGGACCGTGCTCGCACGTGACGGCGCGCGGCTGGAGGAGTGCGCCGCCCGGATGGCCGAGGCGTTCCGCGCGGGAGGCCGGCTGTTCGCCTTCGGCAACGGCGGCAGCTCCACCGACGCGCAGGACGTCGCCGCGCTGTTCCTCAACCCGGGACGCGGCGCGCGCCCGTTGCCGGCGCTCGCCCTGACCACCGACGTCGCGGTCGTGACCGCCCTGTCCAACGACATCGGCTTCGAGGTCGTGTTCGCCCGGCAGATCGGCGCGTTCGGGCGGCCCGGCGACATCGCGCTGGGGCTGTCGACCAGCGGCAACTCCGTCAACCTGATCCGCGGCTTCGAGGAGGCGATGCGGAGGGAGATGCTCACGATCGGGCTCGCCGGCCACACCGGCGGGCAGATGGCCGAGATCGGAGGCCTCGACCATCTCTTCGTGGTGCCGTCGTCATCGGTGCACCGCAACCAGGAGGCCCAGACCACGATCTACCACGCTCTGTGGGAGCTCACCCAGCACGCGCTCTGACAGCACCACGCACTTCTCGGAATTGACCCGGCCGGGGTTGTACGCCCGCGGCAGGAGGGTAGCCCTCAGGGGTGTCCGTCTTCGCAGGTCACCGCCCCAATGGCGATCGAGCACGCGATCCAGGAGGACGCAGAGGCCGCCCCATTGGCGGTGCCGACAGTGAGGAGCGGACGTGAGCCTGCGCCGGTTCGCCGCCGGGAGGGAGCGCTTCGAGCGTGAGCGCGCGGCCTCCCGCGGGCCCGCCGAACGCTGCGAGATGTGCGCCGAGGCGATCGGCGATGAGCACGGGCACGTCGTGAACGTCGAGGACCGGCGCCTGATGTGCGCCTGCCGGCCGTGCGCGTCGCTGTTCACGCATGAGGGGGCCGGGGCCGAGCGCGGCGGCGCGCGGCGTTTCCGCACGGTGCCCGTGCGCTACCGGTACGACCCGGGCTTCGCGATGTCGGCCGGCGACTGGGACGAGCTGGCCATCCCTGTCCGGATGGCCTTCTTCTTCCGCAACTCCGCGATGGGCCGCACGGTCGCCTTCTATCCGAGCCCGGCCGGCGCGACCGAGTCCGAGCTCCCGCTCGACGCCTGGGTGCGCGTGCTGGCCGCCAACCCGGCGGTCGCCGACGTCGAGCCGGACGTCGAGGCGCTCCTCATCGACCGTGACTCCGGCGCGTACCTGGTGCCGATCGACGCCTGCTACGAACTGGTCGGCCTCGTGCGGCTGCACTGGAAGGGCTTCGACGGAGGCGAGGAGGCCTGGAGGCGTATCGACGGCTTCTTCGCCTCCCTGCGCGACCGGAGCGAACCCGTGGTGAGGGCCGATGGCTGACCTGGTGTTCGAGTGCCTCGGCGTCCGGGTCGACCCGTACGCCGCGTCGCCGACGCTCGTCTTCCGCCTCCGCGTCCAGGAGAAGGACGGCTTGGCCGTCGACACGATCGCGCTGTGCTGTCAGCTCCGTGTCGAGCCGCAGCGCCGCATCTACTCCGCGGCCGAGACGCCGCTGCTCGCCGACCTGTTCGGCACCCCCGACCGCTGGGGCGACACCCTCAAGCCGCTGCGGCTCGCCGAGGTCGCGGTCATGGTGCCGGGGTTCACCGGCGAGACCGAGTTCGACGTGCCGGTGCCGTGCTCGTACGACCTGGACGTCGCGGCCGGAAAGTACTTCGCCTCACTGGAGGACGGTGAGATCCCGATCCTGCTGCTGTTCAGCGGCACCGTCTTCGTGCGGACGGCGGGCGGATTCTCCGTCGACCGGATCCCGTGGAGCCACGAGGCGCGGCGGCGGCTGCCCGTCGCGGTCTGGCGTGAGCTGATGGACCGTTACTTCCCCGACTCGGGCTGGCTGCGGCTGCGCCGCGGCACCCTCGCCGAGCTGCAGCGTCACAAGTCGGAGAAGGCCCTCATGAGCTGGGACGACGTCGTCGCCGACCTGCTCACGAGAGCACGGGAGGCGCGGACGTGACCGGGATGGACGCGGCGCGCCAGGTCGCCGACGCCGTGCTGTACGAGGGCTACCTGCTCTACCCGTACCGGGCGAGTTCGGTGAAGAACCGGGTGCGCTGGCAGTTCGGCGTCCTCATGCCGCCGGGCTTCACCGCCACCGGGGAGCCCGCCGCCTGCCAGGCCGAATGCCTGCTCGACGGCGGCGAGACCCTGCACATCCGGTCCCGGTTCCTGCACGTGCGGGAGCGCCGTTCCGAGGGCGCGGCGCCGTACGACGAGGCCGCCGAACGCGAGATCGACACCGTCTGGACGGTCGCCGACCTCCTGGACGGCGAACGGACCCTCGACACCATGGTCCCGGGGTCCCGGCGGTACGAGGACGGTGTCGTGTGGACCTGCCACCCGCTGAGCGTACGGCTGCGCGCCGCCGCCGAGCGGCTTCCCGGCCCGTACGGCGCGGTCCGGCTGCGCGTGCGGCTGGAGAACACCAGTGGGTGGAGCGGAGAGGATCGAGATGAGGCGCTGCGGCACTCGCCGGTCGCCGCGCACACGCTCATCGCCGTGAGCGGCGGGACGTTCCTTTCGCTGCTCGATCCGCCGGAGTGGGCGCGGCCCGGCGCCGAGGCCTGCGAGAACCTCCACACGTGGCCGGTGCTGATCGACGACGACGTGATGCTGGCCTCGCCGATCATCCTGTACGACCGGCCGGAGATCGCGCCCGAGAGCCCCGGCGACCTGTTCGACGGCACCGAGATCGACGAGATCCTCAGCCTGCGCACCCTCACCCTGACCGACGAGGAGAAGCGCGAGGCGCGCGCGACCGACCCGCGCGCCGCCGAGATCATCGACCGGGTCGACGCGATGCCGCCTGAGCTGCTCGAACGCCTGCACGGCGCGATCCGCTCGCCCGGTCCGCGACGCGGCTGGGACACCCGCGCCGATGAGGTCCCCGTCTTCACCACCGACACCCCCTGGTGGGATCCCGGCGCCGACGCGTCGGTGTCCCCGGAGACCGACGCCGTCACCGTCGCCGGCGTCCGGGTCGCGCGGGGCGGCAAGGTACGCCTGCGGCCCGCCGGCCGCGCGGACGCCCAGGACATGTTCGTCGCCGGGCGGGTCGCGACGGTCGAGGCGGTCCTGCTCGACGTCGACGGCTCGCGGCACCTCGCGGTGACGATCGACGACGACCCCGGCACCGACATCCGCCGGGCGCAGGGCCGCTACTGGTACTTCGCCCCCGACGAGGTGGAGCCGCTGTGAAGATCCTGGTCGCCGGTGTCGGCAACGTCTTCCTGGGCGACGACGGGTTCGGCGTCGCGGTGGCGCGCCGGCTCGCCGGCACCGAGCTGCCGGACGGCGTGGACGTCCGCGACTTCGGCATCCGCGGCATCCATCTCGCCTACGAGCTGTCCGCCTACGACACCACGATCCTCATCGACACCAGTACGCGCGGCGGCGAGCCCGGCAGCCTCTACGCCCTCGAACTCCGGGAGGGCGAGCCGATGGCCGTCATCGACGCGCACGGCATGACGCCCGACGTCGTACTCGACCTGGTGGGGGTGGTCGGCGGGGAGATGCGGAGGGTCCTGCTCGTCGGCTGCGAACCCGCCGACATCTCACCGGGGATGGAGCTGAGCGCGCCGGTCACGGCGGCGATCGGCCCCGCCGTCCGGCTCGTACGCGAACTCATCGAGGAGGAGATCCATGCTCAGAACGATCACGACCGTACGCGTCCGGGGGCGGTGAGCTAGCGGTGCACGAGGTCGGACTCGCCGAGGCGATCCTCGAAGCGGTGGAGAAGCGCGCCGCCGGACGCCCGGTGGCACGGGCGAAGATCCGCGCCGGGGCGCTGCTGCGCGTCGTCGAACCTTTCATGGACCAGGCGTTCCATCTGGTCACCGAAGGCACCGTCGCCGAAGGGGCGGCCATCGACCTGGTCGTGACCCCGGCCCGCATCAGCTGCCGCTCGTGCGGACACCAGGACGGCACCATGGACCCGCTGGCCGTCTGCCCCTCCTGCGGAGGCGGCGACGTGGACGTGACCGGCGGGGACGAGCTGGTGCTCGAATCGATCGAGATTGCGGAGGCGCGCGATGTGCCTGGGAATTCCCGGCGAGATCGTGGAGATCCTGCCTGACCGGCCCGACCTCGCCAGAGTCGACGTCAGCGGCGTCCGGCGTGCCATCAACATCGGCCTGATCGCCGACGAGGCCCCGAAGCCGGGGGACTGGATTCTCATCCACGTCGGCTTCGCGCTCTCCAAGATCGACGAGGCCGAGGCGAAGTCCGCGATGGACTTCCTCGAAGGCATCGGCCAGGCCTACGACGACGAGATCGAGGCACTGAGGGAATCGAGGATCGAGTGATGCGCTTCGTCGACGAGTACCGCGACGCGGGCAAGGCACGGGCGCTGGCCGCCTCCATCGCGAGCCTGTGCGAGCCGGGCCGTTCGTACAAGTTCATGGAGGTCTGCGGCGGTCACACGCACACGATCTACAAGCACGGCCTGGAGGACTACCTCCCGGAGAACGTCACGCTCGTGCACGGGCCCGGCTGCCCGGTCTGCGTGATCCCGATGGGCCGCGTGGACGACACCATCCACATCGCCGAGCAGCCTGGCGTCATCATGACCTCCTTCGGCGACATGATGCGGGTGCCGGGCGGGCGCGGGTCGTTCTTCGACTCCAAGGCCGCCGGCGCCGACATCCGGATGGTGTACTCACCGCTGGACGCGCTCAAGGTCGCCCGGCAGAACCCGGACAAGAAGGTCGTCTTCATGGCGATCGGATTCGAGACCACCGCGCCGTCGACCGCGATGACCATGATCCGGGCCAGGGCCGAGGGGCTGACGAACTTCTCCGTCTTCTGCAACCACGTGACGATCATCCCGGCCATCAAGGCGATCCTGGACTCGCCCGACCTGCGGCTCGACGGGTTCATCGGCCCCGGTCACGTCTCCACGGTGATCGGCTGCCGGCCGTACGACTTCATCGCGCGTGAGTACGGCAAGCCGCTGGTCGTCGCCGGGTTCGAGCCGCTGGACATCCTGCGGTCCATCCACATGCTGCTCCGTCAGCTCGCCGAAGGCCGGTCGGAGGTGGAGAACCAGTACGCCCGCGTCGTGCCGTGGGACGGCAACGAGAAGGCGCTGAAGGTCATCAACGAGACGATGCGCCTGCGGCCCTACTTCGAGTGGCGCGGGCTGGGGTTCATCTCCCACTCCGCGCTGCGGGTGCACGACACGTACGCGGAGTTCGACGCCGAGCGGATCTTCGAGATCCCCGGCGGCCGGGTGGCCGACCCGAAGGCGTGCCAGTGCGGAGAGGTCCTCAAGGGCGTGCTCAAGCCGTGGGAGTGCAAGGTGTTCGGCACCGCGTGCACGCCGGAGACGCCGATCGGCACCTGCATGGTCTCCTCCGAGGGGGCCTGCGCGGCCTACTACAACTTCGGCCGGTTCACCCGGTCGCGCGTCCAGGAGGCGACCCGTGGCTGAGCGGTCCGCAGACTGGGCCGAGGCCGCCGTGCGCGAACACGCGCACGCCGAGCCCGTCACCCGCGAGGAGCAGGTCCTCGAACGCATCGAGCGGGCGCGCCGGGCGCGGCCGCGGCTGCGGGAGGAGCACATCACCCTCGCCCACGGCGCGGGCGGCAAGGCCACCCAGACGCTGGTCGAGGCCGTCTTCCTGGACGCCTTCCGCAACCCGATCCTGGAGCCCCTCGACGACGCGGCCCGGTTCTGCGTCGACGGCGCAGCGATGGCGTTCACCACCGACTCCTACGTCGTGTCGCCGCTGTTCTTTCCCGGCGGTGACATCGGCGACCTGGCCGTCAACGGCACCGTCAACGACCTGGCCGTCTCCGGCGCGATCCCGCTGCACCTGTCGGCCGGGTTCATCATTGAGGAGGGCTTCCCCGTCGCGGACCTGCGGCGGATCGTCGCGTCGATGGGGCTCGCCGCCGAGGCCGCAGGCGTCGGGATCGTCACCGGCGACACCAAGGTCGTCCAGCGCGGCAAGGCCGACGGGTGTTACGTCAACACCGCCGGTGTCGGCGTCGTCCGCCAGCGGCTCGGCGGCGCCGTACGGCCGGGCGACGCCGTCCTGGTGTCCGGCCCGATCGGCGAGCACGGCGTCACCGTGATGCTGGCGCGCGGCGAGCTCGACATCGAGGCGGACCTGGAGTCCGACACGGCCGCGCTGAACGGTCTCGTCGCGGCCCTGCTGGAGGCCTGCGGCGACGGCGTGCGCCGGATGCGCGACGCGACCCGCGGCGGGGTGGCCACGGTCCTCAACGAGGTCGCCTCCGACGCGAGCGTGGCGGTCGTCGTGGAGGAGAACGCCATCCCGGTGCGCCCGGACGTTCGCGGCGCGTGCGAGCTGCTCGGCATCGACCCGCTGTACGTCGCCTGTGAGGGCCGTATGGTGGCGATCGTGTCCGAGGAGGCGGCGGACGCCGCGCTGGCGGCGCTGCGCGCGCACCCGCTGGGCGCCGAGGCCGCCGTCATCGGCCGGATCAAGGACGACCCGCCCGGTCTCGTGCTGCTGAAGACCGCCTTCGGCGGCACCCGGATCGTCGACCTCCTCGTCGGTGACCCGCTTCCCCGCATCTGCTGAGGTCAGGGGTGTGCGGAGGCGACGGCGGCCTGGCCGAGGCTGATGCCGCCGTCGTTCGGCGGGACGCGGTGGTGCACCAGGGGAGTGAAGCCCTCCGCCTCCAGGCCGGCGACCGCGCGCTCCAGCAGGAGGAGGTTCTGGAAGACGCCGCCGGACAGCGCGACCGTCGTCAGGCCGGTCGTCTCGCGCACGCGCACGGCCCCGGCGACGACCAGATCGCCGACCGAGTTGTGGAACCGGGCCGCGATGACCGGCACGTCCACGCCCGTCCGCAGGTCGTCCACGACGGCGGCCACGAGATCCGCCCCGTCGGCGGTGAAGGGCTGCCCGCCGTCGAGGCGCACCGGATAGGCGTCGCGCGTGTGCGGGTCGGCGCGCTGTTCGAGCTCGACGGCGGCCTGACCCTCGTAGGTGACCCGGTCGCGTACGCCGAGAACCGCCGCGACGGCGTCGAACAGGCGTCCCGCGCTGGAGGTCGGCGGTGTGTTGACGCCGCCGCGGGCCATCGCGGCGACCGTGTCCCAGTGCGCGGCGTTGCGTCGGGCGACGTCCAGGCCGGCGGGCACGCCGTACGCGGCGGCCATCCGCCACGGCTCTCTGATCGCCGCCGCGCCGCCGGGCAGCGGAACGGGCCGCAGGTGCCCGGCGCGCTCGAAGCCGGTCAGGTCGGCGACGAGGAACTCCCCGCCCCACAGCGTGCCGTCCAGGCCGTACCCGGTGCCGTCGAAGGCGACCCCGATGACGGGCGCGGACCGCCCGTTGTCGGCCATGCACGAGGCGATGTGCGCGTGGTGGTGCTGGACGCCGACGAGCGGCAGATCGCGTTCCAGGGCGTACTTGGTCGACAGGTAGTCCGGGTGCAGGTCGTGCGCGATCACCGACGGCGTGATGCCGAACAGGTGCCCGAAGTGCTCGACGCCCTCGCGGAACGCGCGGAGCGTCGCGTAGTTCTCCAGGTCGCCGATGTGCTGGGAGACGAACGCGCGTCCGTCCGCGGCGAGACAGAAGGTGTTCTTCAGCTCCGCGCCGCAGGCCAGCACGGGCCGCCCGTCGTTCAGCGGGATCGGCTCCGGCGCGTAGCCGCGCGAGCGCCGCACGGGCGTCTCACGGCCGCGGAACACCCGGGTGACCGAGTCGTCGGCGCGCAGGTGGATGGGCCGGTCGTGGGTGAGGAACGCGTCCGCGATGCCCCGCAGCCGCTCCGTCGCGTCGTCGTCCTCGTACGCGATCGGCTCGTCGGAGACGTTGCCGCTCGTCAGCACCAGCGGCTCGGTGACGAGCAGGTGGTGCATCGGCGTGTAGGGCAGCATCACCCCGACGAAGCGGTTGCCCGGCGCCAGCGAGGCGGCCAGCGGCGCGCTCGCACGCCTCCGCAGCAGCACGACGGGTCGCCGGGGACCTTCGAGCAGCGCACGCTCCGCGTCGCCGACCACGCCGAGCAGCCCGGCCGTCTCTGCGTCGTGCGCCATCACCGCGAACGGCTTGTCCTCCCGGTGCTTGCGCGTCCGCAGCGCCGCGACCGCACGCTCGTCGGCCGCCCGCGCCGCGAGGTGGTAGCCGCCCAGCCCCTTGACCGCCAGGATCGCCCCGCGCCGCAGCAGGGCGCGCGCCGCCGCGACCGGCTCGCCCGGGAGCGCGTCGCCGTCGCGGTCGCGCAGCACGACCCGCGGCCCGCAGCCGGGGCAGCACACGGGCTGCGCGTGGAACCGCCGGTCGGCCGGGTCGCGGTACTCGGCGGCGCAGCGGGCGCACATCGCGAACCGTGCCATCGTGGTGTTCGGCCGGTCGTACGGCACGTCCGTGACGATCGTGAAGCGGGGCCCGCAGTTCGTGCAGTTGACGAAGGGGTGGCCGTAGCGGCGGTCGCCGGGGTCGCGCAGCTCGCGCAGGCAGTCGGCGCAGGTGGCCGAGTCGGCCGGGACGAGCGCTCCACGCCGCGGGGCCGTGCCGCTGCCGACGATGGTGAAACCCTCGGCGCCGTCGGGGACGAGCCGCCGGGTGCTGACGCGTTCGACGACGGCCAGCGGCGGCGGGCTCCGCAGCCCGGCGAGGAAGTGTTCGACGGCGTCCCCGTCGCCCTCGATCTCGATGAAGACCCCGAGCGTGTCGTTGCCGACCACCCCCGCCAGCCCGAGGCGGGTCGCGAGCCCATGGACGAACGGCCGGAACCCGACCCCCTGCACGGTCCCCTCGACCCTGACCTCCGTACGGACACGCACAGTGATCATTCTTGCACGTTCCGCTCACGCCGCCGGGGCGGGTGACGGCGCCGGACCGGATCTCCGCCGTCTCCGGTCCGGCGCCGTCACCCGCAGCCGGTCAGGCGGCGTACGCCTTCAGGCCGATCCAGGTCCCGAGGTCCTGCGTGCTGATCGTGTAGGACTTCGGAACGTTGACCCAGCCCGACCCGCCCGCGCCGGCGCCGGCCGGGTCGGCGATGACCGCGTTGGCCCCGTCGGCGGTGTAACCTACGACCGCGACGTAGTGGTAGATCGTGCCGCTCGGGTAGCCCGGCGGGCGCCACCCGCTCACCACGTTCGCGACGATCGCGTAGCCGCGGTCGATGTCGTACACGATGTCCTGCTTGAGCAGGTCACGCTGCGCCTGCGTCGGCGGGTCGCTCACCGGCTTGCGCTCGTACCAGGTCGTGCCGAGGATCGAGTTCATCGCGCCGACCACGTTGGAGATGTCGTCGGTGCCGTTCGTCGTCGTGCCGAGGCGGCCGGCGATCGAGTCCTGCGACGGCGGCGAAATCCGCGCGCTCAGCGCCATTCTCGTCGACGCCGGGCCGCAGTAGTAGTAGGTCTGCTGTCCCTGCCAGGTGAAAGGCAGGGTCTTGGCGGCCGCGGGTTTCACCACGCCGTGCGCCGTCTGCGCCGCGGGGGACGCCGACGCGGCCGGCACCGCCATCAGCGCCGCGGCGGACGCGCCGACCAGCGCCACGAAGGCGCGAGGGATTGGTCGCATCACTAGTTCCTCATCCCTGGAAATGGGGGGTGTTTTGCCCAGAATGGAGTTGACTGTCATTGTTTTCTCTACCTTTCGGGCTCAGCCAAAACACCGGCGAGGCGGTGGGACGACGTGCTCCGGATCTGGTTCACCGACGAGGACATGGGACGGCTGCGGATCGTACGGCGGCCGCACGCGTTGTGGGAGACGGTGCTCAGCCTGCAGATGCTGCAGACGAGGGCGCACGCCGCGATCCCCGGCTGGCGTGAGGGCGCGCTGACCGGCCTGGCCACCGCCCGGTCGTCGAACGCCCTGCGGATCCTGCGGCCGCTGATCCCGACACGCGGCTACTTCCCGGACTTCCTCACACCGGACGACGTCGCGATCGAGGACGGCATCGCCACTATCGTCAACACTCCGGTGACGAGGGTCGAGGCCGAGTTGGAGCTGCTGACCGGATACGGCCCGATGCCGAGCGGAGGGCTCGGGACCGTGGGCGAGGCCCTCGCGCACTACCACGACACCGTCCTCGCCCCGTGGATGCCGAGGATGCACGCCCTCATCGACGCCGACCGGGCCGTACGCGCGCGAGCCCTGCTCGACGGCGGTGTGGAGGCCCTCCTGGACACCTTCCGCCCGATGGTCCGCTGGCGGCACCCGCTGCTGGAGGCCGACTACCCGGTGGACCAGGAGCTCCGCCTGGACGGCCGCGGGCTCCTGCTGGTGCCGTCGATCTTCTGCCAGGGCACTCCGATCACGCTGATGGACCCGAGCCTGCCCCCGACTCTCGTCTACCCGGTCGGACGGCCCGCCCCCGCGACGCGTACGGAGGCCGACGAGGCACTGGCCGCCCTGATGGGCGGCACCCGCAGCGAGGTCCTGCGGCTCCTGGGCGAGACGGGCGGTACGACGAGCGAGCTGGCCCGCCGGCTGGAGATCTCGGTGGCCTCCGCCAGCCAGCACGCCTCGGTCCTGCGCCGCTCAGGCCTGGTGGTCAGCCGCCGCGCGGGCAACGCGGTGGTGCACCACATCACGCCCCTCGGCCGCGCCGTCCTCCGCGGCGGCGCCTGACCGTCCCTGGTCAGGCGCGCATGCCGGCGCGGGCGCGCGCCGCGCGTACGGCGGCGGTGAGCGACCCGATGTCGTACGCGCCGTGGTGGCGGCGGCCGTTGATGAAGAAGGTCGGGGTGCCGGTCACGCCGCTCAGGTCGGCGGAGTCGAGGTCCTCGGCGACGCGGGAGGCGCCCAGGTGGCGGTTCAGGTCCTCGCGGAAGCGCTCCACGTCGAGCCCGAGCGTCTCGGCGTGGCGGACCAGCTCGTGGGCGCGCAGGGTGTCCTGGTTGTCGAACAGCAGGTCGTGCATCTCCCAGAACGCGTCCTGCTCCGCTGCCGCCTCGGCCGCCTCGGCCGCGAGCTGGGCGTGCGGGTGCACGTCGTGCAGTGGCAGGTGCCGCCACACGTAGCGCACGTCGCCGAAGTCGGCGAGCAGCTCGCGTACGACGTTCTCGGCCTGGCCGCAGAACGGGCACTCGAAGTCGCCGTACTCCACGACCGTCAGCAGGGAGTCCAGGGAGCCGCGGATGTGGTCGCGGTCCGGGTCGACGGGGACGCCGAGGTCGACGATGCCCTCGGCGGTGCCGAGCAAGGCCCGGATCTTGAGCTGCTTGGGGAGTTTGGCGGTGCCGCGGAACAGCAGCCAGGTGAGCGCGGACGCGCAGAACGCCGAGCTCAGGATGCCGATCTTGGCCTCCTGGAGGTCGGAGCCGGTGAAGGCGAGCGTGGCGATCAGCAGGGACACCGTGAATCCGATGCCGGCGATCATCCCGCCGCCGACCACCGCCGCCCAGCCGACCGGCGGGCGTAGCCGGCCGCCGGACAGGCGCGTCAGCAGCCAGGTGGAGCCGGCGATGCCGACGGGCTTGCCGACGACGTAGGCGACCAGGATGCCCAGCGTGATCGGCGAGGTGAACGCGCGGGACAGCACGGAGCCGTCGATGGTGACCCCCGCGTTGGCGACCGCGAACAGCGGCACCACGACGTAGCTCGTCCAGGGGTGGTACATGGCCTGCAGCCGCTCGTTGGGCGAGACCGCGGCGGCGAGCCCGCCGCCCGCCGAGCGCGCCAGCTCGGCCGTCGGCTGCTCGCGGAACGACCGGAACAGGTCGCTGGCCCGCTCCAGGTCGCCGCGCGCCGCCGGGGACGCGTAGGTGAGCAGGCCCATCGCCAGGCCGATTACGACCGGCTCGACCCCCGCCTCGTACAGCGCGACCCAGGCCGCCATGCCGAGCACGGCGTACACGAGGCCCGGGCGGACGCCGATGGCGAGCATGATCAGGACGACGGCGAAGAGAGCGAAGGTGACGAGCAGCGCGGGCAGCCGGACGTGCTCGCTGTAGAAGACCGCGATGACGCCGAGGGCGACGAGGTCGTCGACGACGGTGACCGTCAGCAGGTACGCGCGCATCCGGGCCGGCAGGCGTGACGCGGCGAGCGTGAGCATGCCGAGCGCGAACGCGGTGTCGGTCGACATCGCGGCGCCCCAGCCGTGGGCGGCCTCCGTGCCGGCGTTGAGCGAGAGGTAGATCGCGATCGGCACGAGCATGCCGCCGATGCCCGCGATCAGCGGCAGCGCCAGGCGGCTGCGCTCGCGCAGCTCGCCCATGTCGAACTCGCGGCGGGCCTCCAGGCCGACCACGAAGAAGAAGAAGCTCATCAGCCCGTTGTTGATCCACTCGCGGAGATCCTGCGACAGGCCGGAGCCGCCGACGCGTATCGACAGGCGCGTGTGCCAGAAAGAGTCGTAGGACGCGGCGTCGACGTTGGCCCACGCGAGCGCGACGAGAGTCGCGGCGAGCAGGATCGTCGCCCCGCCGGTCTCGGTGCGCAGGAACTCGCGCAGCGGCGTCTTGAGCGCTCGCCCCCACACCGTACGTCCGGAGAAGCGTGCGGCCGGGCCCTGCCGTTCGGTCATTCCCGGATGGTAGCCGGACAGGTCACGGCGGGTATGAGGGTGGCGGCACGGCCCACGTGCCGCCACCCACTGTGTCCCGGATCCGCCGCAGGCTCCCGCGCGCTGCCGACGGTGGACACCGGGGCGATCCTCACGCCTAAATGTACCGCGCTGTATAGCGGTATGAAGCGTCCTAGCGATCCGTGCTGCTCACCGCTGCTCTAGTGTGCTGTACGTGAACGATGACAAGCCGGTGTTCGACCCGTCCGCGTACGTCTACATGCAGCTCGCCGACGACATCGAGAAGCGCATCGCCGGCGGCGAGCTGCTGCCCGCCTCGCGGCTGCCGGGCGAGCGCGAGCTCGCCGAGGAGTACGGCGTGGCCCTCGGCACGGCCCGGCGCGCGATCAAGGAACTCCGCGAACGTGAGCTCGTCGTCACACTCCCCGCGAAGGGCACCTACATCAAGGCGCGTAAGGAATAGCCTCCTCCGCGACCTGGATCTCGGCCACCGACGCCAGGCCTCCGCCGCCGCCGAGCGCGGTCAGCCGGACGTAGCGCGCGTCCACGCCCGGCAGGCGTACCGTCTGGCGCGCGTCCCCGGCCGGCCACGTGCCGCGCGCGGCCGGTGTGAACCTCCTCCCGTCCACGCTCGTCGCCAGCGCGTACCGGGTGATCACGCCGTTCGTGCCGCCGTCCTCCCTCGGCTGCACGGTTACCTCCGCGATCCGGCGCGGGCGCCCGGTGTCGACGGTGATCGACTGCGGGAGCGCGCTCGCGGGGGCCCACTCGGTGTGCCACATCGACTGGACGCTGCCGTCGACCGCCTTGCGCGGCTCGTAGCCGGCGTGGAAGCCGGTGCCGGTGGCGCTCAGCTCCTGCGCCGGCAGGAAGCACACGCCTCCCGCGGGCCGTACGGGCGTCACCGACAGGTCGTCGAACTCGGCGTGGCGCCACGGCGAGACCGCCAGCCCGGCCTGTCCCGACGCGTGCCGCGGCGCGTCGGCCCGCGCGATCCGCCGGCCGTCCAGGAAGGCGGTGACTTGGTCGCCGGAGAACTCCAGGCCGAGCCGGTGCCACGTGCCGGCCGTGATCCTGGCGCGTCCCGCCCCCAGGTCGTGCCGCTCGACCGGCCGCGGACTGGCGTTCCTGACCCCGGCGCACGACGGGTCGCTGGGCACGCACAGTTCGGAGTCCTGTCCGCGCAGGTCATCGTCGTACAGCCGCCACCGCCCGTTCTCCGACAGGCGCAGGTGGATCCCTGACACCGCGTCGGAGAACTGCCCGTCGACGCGGCCGAGAAGCTCGGCCCAGCCCCCGTCCGGGCGTACGGCGACGTCCGTGCGGTAGTCACGCCAGGAGCGCGGGTCACCGGTCAGCGTGACGGGGTGCTTCAGCCAGCCGTTCCACCAGACCGGCTGCTCACCGATCGCCTGGCGCAGGCACCGGCCGGAACGCCCGGTGCACGGCGCGACCTCGAACGCCCCGTCGAGGTCGGACAGGTAACGGGGCGTCGCGCCCGGCGGGTACGCGTCGAAGGCGTCGGCGTACGGAAGCCGCAGCGGCGCTGCGGGCGGGGACACGGCGCGCCCACGACCCTGGCCCGTCGTGGTCGACAGCGTGTAAAGGCGCCCGGGCCGGAGGGTGAGCGTGTCACCGGAGCGTACGGCCCGTTCGCGCGTGAACCAGCGCCGCGGGTCGGGCGAGGACAGGTCCGTCGACCACACCGCGACCGGCGCGCGCGACAGACCGCCCTCAGCCGCGAACCGGATCCGCTGGGGCGCGGTCGCGTCGACGGTCTCGGCGATGAGGCTGTAGTCACCGGAGGCGGGGGCGCGCAGCGCGACGAAGCTGCCGCCGCCGCGCAGGTATCCCTTGGCCGAGTCGACGTAGCGCCAGCCCGGCGCGGTGAACTGCGTGGTGTGCGCCGTGGCCCAGACGCTCGCCCCGGCGGTGTACGCCCCGGACCACGGCTCGTTCGCGCCGATCAGGCCGGACGCCTGGAACGGCATGGTGTCGTACCAGGAGGCGATCAGCGACCAGTTGACCGTGGAGGTGATCGCGCCGTCGATGTAGGGCCGGTTGAGCGCGCGGGCCAGCGGCTTCGCGCCGGAGTCGTACGGCAGCGAGCCCTGTTCGCTCGCGTGGAGGGGCTTGCCGAGTGCGAGTGCCGCCGCCGGGCTGGGGCAGCGCAGGTAGGCGCTCAGGTAGCCGCAGATGTAGTGCTGGCCGACGACGTCGACGGCGGAGCGGAACGCGCGGCTTCCGGCGAGCGGGCGCAGGACGTCCCAGTGGAAGCTGTCGTCGGCGACGATCTTGATGTCGCCGTAGCCGCGCTCGCGCAGGGTCTTTCCCAGCCGCGGGTACCAGGCGGCGTCCGAGTAGCCCTCGTTCCAGCCGCCGAGGTAGTCGATGCGCAGGTGGTGACGGCGCGCGCAGCCCAGCCAGGCGGTCAGGTAGTCGATGTCACGCGTGGTCCACAGCGTCGGTCGCGCCTCCCCGCCACCGGTCCACCCGGGAGATCCCCACTGCAGCGCCGACAGCAGGATGCGAGGGTTGCGCGCCTTGGCCTGCTCCATCAGCCACCACTCGTAGCCGCGGTCGCAGTTCACCTCCGACGGCGTCCGCATGTGGCTGGGCTCGGCGCCGTCGGTGGAGTCGGTGTCGCCGCCGATCTCGACCTTGAGGATCTGCAGCGCGGCCCCGTAGCCCGGCTTGAACAGATAGTCGAGGATCTGGCCGCGCTCGGGCTCGGGGTAGTCGACGAGCAGCCGCGACGACCCTCCGGCGCTGAGTGCGCCGACGCCGTCGAAGGTGCGGCCACCGGAGCGGCCGTCGATCGTGATCCGCCGAGGTGCGGAGACTCTCGTGGGTGCCGTCGCGGTGACGGTCAGTAACAGGCTGAGGGCGGCCGGGAGCCAGCGGGAGTGGACGCGCAATGTCTCTCCTCACGAACGTCGCTTCGCATCAGCGATTCCACGTTCGCGGCGGCCCGTCAACGGGTTGTCCGGATCCGGGCCGGAAGGTTTGACGGGCGCTTCGCGGGCTACCGCCCGTCATTCCCAGTGGAAGGACCAGCTGTCCTGGCCGATGATCTCCTCGGCGTGGCCGATGATGCCGCCCGCGCCCTGGACGATGGCCTCCGGGCAGAACGTCGCATGCTCGGCCGCGACGTGACGGGCGTGCCGGTACGTCATCGGAGGGGAGGCGACGCTCAGGTCGAGGGTGTCGAAGCCGATCCCGACGACCCGCGCCCCGAACCGGTCCTCCCAGCCGCGCACCACCGCGGACAGGGGCGCGGTCCAGAGGTTGTGGTGGCGTGCGCCCTGCCAGCCGATCGCGGCCAGCACATCGGCGCCTCGGGCGGCGCGTACGAGGCCGAGCGGCCGTCCCGTGAGCGTCGCCGCGAACCGGTCGGCGGCCGTGTCCGGATCCTCGCGCGGCTCGCCGGGAGGCGCCGTTCCGGGGGAGTAGCGGCCGAACGGCGCGATGTCCAGCGGCGGGTACGTCCAGTCGGCCCACACCTCGGCCATGAAGTGGTCCGGGTGGTAGTTGTCGATCTCCGCAGGCGGCTCGGGGGCGATCTGGCCGGCCGACCAGGGCTGGGCGGAGTCATCCAGCAGCACCGGCCACAGGCCGGATGAGGCATGCTCGGCGCGCAACCGCGCCCAGAGGCCGGGCGTCGCCGGCGCGTCGCTCATCCAGAACGCGGGGCGCTCCGCCGGCTGGTGCTGGGGGAAGCCCGGATCGGGCCAGATCACGGATCCGGACGGAAGAGTCACCGAGAGTGATGTCCTGACGTCATGGTCTCCGAACAGTTCATCTATGCCTGGCGGCAGCCGCTCGAGATCGTCCATCGCAGTCGGTCCGGCGGCCGGGGATGTCCCGGCGCTGCGGTGATCGTAGTGCGGCAGGGCCGCCCGCGTGCGAGCGGCCCTGCCGTAATGCGATTTGTGTGTTTCCGGAATTGCGGAAGGCTCAGCCGGCCGCGGAGGAGAACACCGGGTAGAAGCCCGAGGAGTGACCCAGGGCGGTCGGGTGGTAGGAGTTGCCGATCGGGATGGTGACGGCGTTCAGCCAGTCCTCGCCCGAGCAGAGTTCGTGGCCGCTGAACTGGCCGCGGACGTCGGCGAAGGTGAACCCGGCGCTCGAGGCCGCGCTCTGGATGACATCGTCGATCGTGTCGGACGCGGAGTTCAGAGCCTCGCGCTTGGTGTTGCTCAGCCCGACACAGACGCTGGTGATCGTGTACAGGTGCGGGTAGTCCAGCGCGACGAACTTGGCGTTCGGCGCGGCGGCCTTCATGTCGCTGTACAGCGAGCTGAGGTTGCCGGGCAGCGTGCTGGTCGCGTAGCTCTTGGCGTTGTCGACCGCCGACAGGCACTCGTCATCGCCCGACAGCACGCAGGTCTGCATGACGTCGGCGAACCCGGCGTCATTGCCGCCGATGGTGATGCTGGCCAGCGTGGTGTCGGCGGACAGGGCGCTGAGCTGGTTGGCGCGGACGTCGCCCGTCTTGGCACCCGAACACGCGACGAACGAGAACGACGCGGGTGAGTTGGCCGCGGCCCAGAGAGGGCCATACGCGTGCGGGCTGCGCTCGCAGCCGCTGTCGTCGTAGTCACCGGCTCCGACTCCGGAGGAGTAGGAGTCGCCGAGGGCGACGTAGTTGGCGGTCGAGGCGGAAGCGGGAGTCGTCACACCGACGATCGCGGCACCGGACAGACCCACTGCACATACGGTCGAGACGACGAGGCGGGGGAGTTTCATCGGCTCTCCAGTTAGGGGATTTGGGCCCGACCTACTCAAGCACCAAACCCCCTTTTTGGGGAGCAACTTAATTAAGTCAAATATTGGTTGATTTCGCCGTTGACGAACTGGTGACTTGTGGAGTCGGCTAGTCCGTCCGGCGCATTATGCCGAGATGACCTGCGAATCCCGGCCGAGCGCGATGAGCGCGATGTTCCGCAGCGAGGGAGAACCCGGCCGTAGATAGTCGCTGTGCCCGGCCGGACCGGCCGCGAATACATGCGCTCCGAAACCCCGTGCGACCGGATCCGTCCCGAAACCGAGACCGAAAAGCCGGACGTGTGGCACGAAACGCATCCAGTCGTGACCGCCTCGCGCGGCCCAGACGCGGGCGTTCGTTCCCAGGTCGGAGGCGCTGGAAGCCGCCATTCCCGGGCTGCCGAACGCCGCGACCTCCTCGACCGGCAGGCCCTTGACCGCTTTGCCGCAGACGACCGAGCCGTAACTGTGGCAGAGCAGCGTCGTGCTGGGCGCCGGGGTGAACCGGTGGATGTCCTCGACGAAGCGCCGTAGCCCGGTGGCGCCGGCGTCGGCGCGCAGGTCGGTCGCGACGCCCGGGCCCCTCACCGTCGGCGGGTCGTAGCCGAGCCACGCGACGACCGCGAGCCGTGACCTGCCGCCGAGCCGGTGCGCCTGCTCCAGCAGGGCGCGAGCGCCTCCGCCGGGCGTGGAGTACGGCTTGTCGCCGCGAGTGTCGAACGTCGTCAGCGTCGTGTCGGCGCCGGGCACCAGGATCGCCACCCGCCGCGCCCGCGCGAGGTCGCCGACGACCTCGACGGCGCGGCCGTTGCCGCGCGGGTCGAACGACAGGAAGTCGCGCCCCGGAGTCAGGAAGGAGGTCAGCGCGCGCGCCCGGCCGGCGTCGTGCACGCGCTGCGCCGTACGGAGCGCCTGCCCGATGGCCCGGCGGTTCGCCTTGTAGCGGACGGCGAGCGTCGAGACCGACAGGGCGGGCAGCGCGTCCGGTTTGGCGTACACGTCGACGCGGCCCGCGCCGAGGGTCGTCACCCAGACCGCGATGATCACCGCGACGGCCGCCAGGCACCTGCCCAGACCTCGGACATGCGGAAGGCGCGTCGTGACCATTGGGGAGAACCTCCAGGGCGATCCGTGCGGGGCGTCGGGAAGACCGGGTAGGTGGCATGGAGTAAAGCACCCCAAAGGCCATTGTCCGGAGATTCTCCCAGATAGGAGCCAGAGCACGGTGAATGTCAGGTGGATTCTGGAGGATACGTCCCTTAACCAGCGAATAGTCTATCAGTGCTGGTCAGGGGCCTCCATCTGCCTACGGCTAACTCGGGGTTGGTAGGGATGGTTCGGGGTCATAGGCGTAACGGTTACATCATGGGGGAGCACGGCGGATATCAGTGGCGGTGATGTTCGTCCGGTTGGCTCGGACAGCTCGTCGTCGAGGTCGAGGCGCACGTGATCATTGTGCCTCCGCATGGCCGTTGAGCATCCACTTCCCGCCCGGCTTCCGCGGCGGAACCGCCAGGTTGAGGACGTGGTCGTCGTCATCACCAGATAGCCCCGCCTGTGAAGTTGGTGGATGTACCAGGCAGCCGCATCGTCGGTCACTAGCTTCGCCTCTTCGGCAAGCTCGGCGTCTGGGTAAGCCTCCCGCCGCTGCTGAAGAACGTCCGGGTCGGAGACCTGGCCGGCGAGTTCTGCAACTGACAGCTTGGTGCATTCACCCGGGTGGCCTGTGACCGCCAAGAAGACTCAGCCTTAACGCAGCTGCTCATCGAGGTGCAGAGCCGCAAGCGGGACCAGGCCGTCGTACCGCGGACCTAACTTGACCAGCGTGTCCGCCATGTCCTTAGCGCCAGCGCTGAGCCGATCGTCGTGCCTAGCCGGGTGCTCGATCAGATCACCAGCGACGGACGGGACGCTGAACCTCTCCCTGTGCGGCTCGTACGGCGGCGACTGGTCGTAGAGCGGGTGCACGCGCTTGCTCGCCTCACGACTCGCTCGCTCACGGGCGCGCTGTTTGTCGCGGGCGGAGGGATTCTTCTTCGGTCTCTTGGCCATCGTTGCGGAAGTTCCTCATTTTGGGCGGTTGCCGACCGATCTCACCGGCCGCACGGTAGTTAGCGCCGACGAGCGTCAATGCGGACTTTGGCGAGCCCCGGGGCTGGCTTGGACATATCCGGTCACACGGAACACGCTCTCTTGCACCTGGAGCAGCAGTCGGCTCCGTCGCTGGAGTCGATGCAGACTCCACGCGCGGCAACGACGTCTGTGGGCGTGGAGGTTACGAGGCGTGGCGAAGATCGATGCGTCGACGCCGATCGGGCCGGTTGACGAGAGTGGCTCTGCAGTCGCGCTATCCGGACAGTGACGATTCGTAAACAAGTCGACACCGACGACACCACGCACTTCTGAGATGGGGCGCGCATGTGCACACCGACGTCGACTACGGCGAGGACCTCGACACAGCCCTGCGGGGGGATGAGTGGAGGTCAGGTGGTGGTGAGCCAGGCGTGCCAGGACTGGGGATCCTGCCATGTTCCACATCTCCAGTGCCTCGCGCGGGTCACCGTTGAGCAGTGCCTCGGCGAGCAGCCGCGCCGTGTCGGGCCGGTGGTTCTGGAACCCGTTCCAGGCGAGGACGCCTCCAACGGTCGACGCGGCGGCGACCTTGACCGGGTCGATCCACCCAGTGGTCACGGTGACACCGAGATACCCCGTCTGATCACGGTCGCCGCGTCCGCCGTGCACCAGGTCGCCCAGATGGGGCGCGAGCGGCTCCTCAGCCTGGAGCCGTTCGGCCGCCTGCTCCAGGACCTGGCCGCGGGGGCCTCGACGGCCCAGGTCACGGTGATTGGGCGGGCGGCGGGGGTGCTCCAGGACCGGAGAATGTCGGGTACCGCTTCTGGGACCGCTGCCCAGCCGTGCACCTGTATGAGGCCGTGTTCACCGTCGGTGCGCGCGTCGGTCTCGGCGCGGTGAGCCAGGAAGTACCCGTTGGGCAGGTATTCACCGATACGCCAGGCCGCCGGCCGGCCAGCGGCCTGGCGTTGGTGAGTGCCCACGGTTTGGTCCCGGGACACGGCTCGATCCCGCAATTCCTGATTACCGTGCAGCTCTTGCCAGATCTGGGCCTGTTCGGGTGTGGGCCGCGTTGGGGAGCTGGAGTCGGCGTCAGACGGCCGCTGTAAACCGTTGCGCAGAAGGCTTGTCATCCGGTGCGCCTTCCGCAGCTCACTGCCAAGGCCCTCGGCCTGGGCGGCGACATCGCTCAGGTCCAGGCTGCGGCCACCGTTGGTTCTCGCGGCGGCGGTGATCAGCTGCTGCAGTTCCATCATGCTGACCGACAAGACCAGTTCGTCATCGTTCGCCCGGCCGATATCCACCATCCGATGATCTTCATCCTGGCGGTCGTCTTCGATGGCCTGCGTTACCGCCACCACATCGGGCAGTGTCCAACTGGCGCGATGATGACGCCCGCAGGCGATCGTGACCAGCACACCAGCTGCCCACAGCAGAACCCGCCGCAGGTGTGGGAGCCGATCGACACCCGAGGCATTACGGCAGGCAGCGCCGATCAGCACACCGCACTCAGGACAGGCGAAGTGAGAGAGAGGGATCACAGACCTCATTGTGATCTGGTCCGGGCAATGGCCGGGTACACGATCAAAATGTCGATCGACGGAAATTGCCCGGCGTCCTGTTCACCCGGCCTACCGCCGCTGGATGGTGCGCTTTCAGCCGAAGTACTCGCCTTCGCCCAGGGCCGAGATGTTCGCCGGACAAGTGAGGGGCCAGCGCAGGCAGCGGCAGGTCCGTGTGTGCGGTGCCATACCTCGTCTACGGTGCCTGACCTGGCCATCTATTCTCAGCGCTCGTGTTTCTACGCCTCCTCTACCTGCTGATGGTCCGGTTGTTCGGCTGGTTATCAAGTGCTGGATGTACCCGAACCGGGTCGGGCTTCCGCCCGTCCAAGACGAGTTGCGGGATCTGGTCGCCCGGGTAGCCCGAGAGAATCCACGATGGCGATACCACTGCATCCAAGGTAAACGGCTCGGCCTCGGCCCTCGGATCGAGGAAGACGCCATACGCAAGATCCTGGCCGCGGCTGGCCTTGGCCGGGCGCGGCGTCGGGCGTCACCGGCCTGGCGGCGGTTCCTGACGCCTCAAGCCGCTGGGATCTTGGCGTGCGACTTTTTGCACGTTGACGTCTGGGCGGAATCCTCAACGCGTACGAACGTGCGGCTTGATCTGCACGGATAAGATTTTCCGCGCGCAACAGCGCCGCGTGGCGGGCACTTGTGGGGCCGCGCTGCCCGGAGCATCCAGGGCCGGCGCTGCCCGCGGGAGACGCTAAGGGTGTCCAGGCCGCCGACCTCGCGATGGACTTCGCGGGGCCGGGTCAGGTCGGCGCGTCTGCACTGGACACCCTTCAGATCGTGGTCACCGGCGGCCCACAACGTGCCGTCGTGTGCGCTGGTTCACGTAGTGGGCCTGATCAGCGCGACGGCGCCGGTCAGTTCCAGATGTCGAGGATCGATTCCCGGTTGGCGCTATTGCCACGCGGGGGCAGACCGTACATGTCCTCGATCGTGCGCAGCGTGTTGTAGTGGTCGATCCACTCGCCGTACGTGCCGTTCTGCACGTGCGCGCCGTGGTAGATCGTCGGGATGTGGTTGTCGCCGTTGTCGTCCTCGTCGAACTGGACGATCAGGAGGCTATTGTTCGTCTCCGCCCACGCGGCGTAGTTGTCGAGGTTGTCCCGCACCCATGCGTCCCCGGCGTCCCGGCTGCACGAGTGCATGTCGTCGCACATGTCGGGGATGACGAAGGACACGGTTGGCAGTTGGGAGTAGTCCGAGGGGAACTGGCCCCAGGTCTTGTTACTCGTCGATGGCACGTTGGTGAAGTCGGCCCACGGCACGTGCTTGCGGGCGTAGCCGAAGGGGTTGTACCAGTGGTCGCCGCAGTCCGTGGAGCCCTGGCCGTCCAGGTCCTCGGAGTAGCCGGCGAAACTGTAACCCGAGTCGATCAGGTCCGAGCCGAGATTCGGTACGTTGTTGAACGTCTGCGGGCAGTCGTCGCTGCTCACACCCTGGGGCGACCCGGAGAACAGCGCGATGTAGTTCGGCTGGCTCGGGTGGGTGACGGCGAAGGAGTTGGAGAAGAGCGCGCTGTTCGAGGCCAGGGCGTTCAGGTAGGGCGCTTCATCAGGCCGACCGATGATGTCGGAGTAGTTCTTGTTCTCCATCATCAGAACCACGACGTGATCCAGGCGCGGCACGGAGGTGGCGGCACTGGCCGAGGTGGCCTGAACACTGGCGGTCGTCGTGACGAGCGATGCCGCTGCGAAGCAGGTGGCGAGTGCGAAACGACGGCGCCTGCCGGGACGAGGGGTCTTCAAGGCGGGACGACCTCTTTCCGAGGTATTCGGCGTGGATCGACAACGTCCAGGCTGTAAAGGGGAGGAAAATGGACGCTGTTCTCGGCGGCGGTCCGTTTTCGTCGACGGTCATGCTCCGTCGATGGGGGCCGGAGCGCCTCCGTGGGTTGGTTGGTCGACGACAAGCTTGACAGCGGGTCGAGGGCATTAAAATGGCTCATACACTACCGCAATAGTACTTCTGGGTGAATATCAAAGGAGAACGTGAGGAGCTTCTTGTGGGGGAGCGACCCGATCCTCTACGGCCACGGGGACACCGAGGCTGGCCACGAGCCTGGCGGCAACCCGCTCCGGCTCCGACGACCACCGCGTCGATGCTCCACACTCTGAAGGCCCTGAACCCAGTGCCGTTGAAGTCATGGACCACGCCGCGGACATACCCCTGACGGCCGGCCACCGCCCGGCAGAGACGAAGGTCCCGGCAAGGACGGGACCGGTGACCGTCTGCCGGGACGAGCGATCTCTCCGCTCCTTCGAGATCGTGGCCGGGTGCTCGCAGGAAGGCGTCGCGCCCTGTTGAGAAGGGAACAGGCCTAGCCATGGGCAAGAGCGGCAAGGCCGAGCGGCTGCCTCGGAAGCTGTACGAACGGGAGCTCTACCGGTTGCAGGCCGAACTCGTGAAGCTGCAAGAGTGGGTACGTGTCGCCGGGGCCCGCCTGGTCATCGTGTTCGAGGGGCGTGACGCGGCCGGTAAGGGAAGCACCATCAAACGGGTCACCGAGTATCTCAACCCGCGGATCGTGCGCATTGCGGCGCTGCCGGCTCCCAGTGACCGGGAACGCACCCAGTGGTACTTCCAGCGCTACATCGAACGGCTGCCTGCGGCAGGAGAGATCGTGCTGTTCGACCGCAGCTGGTACAATCGTGCTGGCGTCGAGCGGGTCATGGGTTTCTGTACCGAGCAGGAGTACACGCGTTTCCTCCGCCAATGTCCGGTCGTCGAGAGACTCCTGGTCGAGGACGGCATCCTGTTGCGAAAGTACTGGTTCTCCGTCACCGACGCCGAGCAGGAGCGCCGTTTCCGCGACCGCCTCGCCGACCCGATGAGACGCTGGAAGCTGTCACCGATGGACCTGGAGTCCATCACCCACTGGGAGGACTACTCGCGCGCCAAGGACGAGATGTTCACCGCCACCGATATTCCCGAGGCGCCCTGGTATGTCGTCGACAGCGAGGACAAGCGGTGCGCGCGAGTCAACATGATCGCCCATCTGCTCTCCACAGTCCCCTACAACGACATCGAGCCGCCGACCATCCGACTGCCAGCACGCCCTCCGTCCACGGGCTACCAACGCCCGCCCCCCGAGGCGCAGACCCACGTCCCGGACCACGCCTCGACGTTGGGCGGCCATTCCTGAACATGGACGCCACGTCCCGTCAGGCAGGTGAGCGCGTACCGGTCGGGTCCGGCATCGACTCGAGTTCGATCGTCGTGGCGAGGGTGGGACGGTCCGTCATGCCAGCGGCAACAACTCGTCGAGTACCGGGAACAGGATTTGAAACCTGATTCGTCGAGGCTGATCACCTCAGGGAGGAGTTCGGCGCACAGGGCGTGCCCGGTGCAGGTGATCGAGTGCCCTGGAGGCGCCAGGTCATGCGTCACCGTCCCCATCGTTCCGGTAGCAGGCTCGACCGCCGGGCGGGCGGGCAACCGCCCGTACGCTCATGGGTTCCCAGGTGGGGTCCGAAGGCGTGCAGCGCGCTGGCAGCGAATCGCGCCCGGCCCAGGGATGCAGCGCCGCGTCGGCCCGGCGGCGAAGTCATCGGCGATGGCTGCAAGCCCGAAGACTCAGGGCCCGCACTGACCTGCGGTCCCCGTCCGTGAGCCACCTTAGGATCCGGACCGAATCGGCCAGCCCGCAGGCCTGCGCCGGCTAAGGCGACGACGTTGCCGGGGCCGAGGGCGGCTCTGGCCACCCCAACGCCTCCGGCATCGTGGGTGTGTGCGCCTGCCGCATGCCAGCCACATCCCGCCGTAGCCGCCGGTGAGCATGGCCTGAGTGGTTCGGCGAGTCCGCCCACCAGGCGCAGGATGCCGGCCACGCTCGTGCGCAGCGGGGCCTCGACATACTCATGTGCCGGGTCAGGCGCCGCGCTTCCTCGACATGATCCCGCTGATGTTGGAATCGGCCATGTGGCGATCACTGGTCGCCCGACAGAGGCTCGCGTCGGTTGGTGGTACGACACCGCTGGCAGCACATCGAGTACGTCATCGGTTTCAACCTCGATCGGCGGATGTTCGACGTGTTGCAGTGCATGCCGACGGTTCCCGGTGCCATCGGTGCGTTCCGGCGGCGTGTGTTGGAGGCCGTCGGTGGCCTCAGCATCGACACTCTCGCGGAGGACACCGATCTGACGATGGCGATCTGCCGTGCGGGGTGGCGTGTGGTGTACGAGGAGACCGCGATCGCGTGGACGGAGGCGCCGGCGTCCCTTCGCCAGCTTTGGCGGCAGCGTTACCGCTGGTGTTACGGGACGCTGCAGTCGATGTGGAAACACACTTTGTGGGCGCTTCCTCTGCAGCAGATCGTCTACCGGCAGTTGATGTACCTCGTCGTCATACAGTCACTGGTCACCGCCGTCTTGGGGGCGCCGCTGCGCTGGCATGTGATCCGGCGCACGGGCACGGCGACACCGGTGGCGGGGTCGGCGATCGCGGAGACGTCCGCGATCGCCGCGCTTGGCGCAGCCGGTGTCGAAGCCGGCCTGGCCGGACAGCGTGGTGTCGAAGGTAGAGCAGCCACTGCCCGCACCGGGGGTGACCTTCTTGAAACGACCGTTGGCCGTATGCATGCGCTCAGCCCGAACTGACTGCGGTAGACGTTCAGGTCCGCCTCGGCGGTCGGGTCGTCGTAGGCGTCAACGATCGCGACCTGATGCCGTAAGACCAAGATCTCCACGTGGTACTCAACAGACCATCGCCCGGTACGGACGCGTCGACCTGCTCTGCATTGATGAGTTGAGATCGCCGGGCTTTCATGGCCGACCTCCGACGGCCGTCCATGGGTCACAATGGGCGAGCCGAAAGAGGAGACGTGAGCATGGGGATCGCAGGGCCGCTCGAGCGCGCGATCATGGAGGCGCTTTGGGACGCCGACGGTGCGTTGCTCATCCGGGAGTTGCTGGGCCGGGTGAACGCCGAGTCGGCGAAACCGTCGGCTTATACCACCGTCCAGACCGTCGCCGATCGGCTCGTCCAAAAAGGGTTGCTGGCGCGTACCGCGGATAAGAACGCCTGGCGGTACGCGCCGACGCGCAGCCGTGAGGATCATGTCGCGCAGGTCATGGCGGAGGCATTGGCCCAGGCGGCTGACCGCGGGCCGGCTCTCGCCCGGTTCGCCGAGACGATCGATCCGCATGACGCGCACCGGCTCTTGATGGAGCTGGCACAGCGATCGGCTCCGGCATCTGAGGATCGGCGCTCGTGATACCGCTCGCGGGCCTCGGCGCTATCGTCCTCATTCTGGGCGCGGGCGCCGGGCCGTTGCTGAGCCGGAGCCGGTGGTGTCGGCGTGTTCCCCGCGTGGCGGCCTTCGCGTGGCTGGGCGTGTTGGCAGGCGCCTTGGCGGCTCTTGTCGGAGTGGTCGAGGTGGTGTCGACCAGCCGACACGGATTGGTGCACCGGGGGGCGGAGTGGCTGGCGGACTGCTGGAACCACCACGAAGGTGCGAACGGCCTGGCCCTGTACATGCTTAACGCTCTGCTGCTCGGGGGTTTCTCGGCCTCGATCGGGGTGGCCGTGGTCCGGTACCGGAGTACGGTCGCGCAGCGCCGTCGCCATCGGGAGGCTCTGCAGTTCGTCGTCCGTGTCTCCGGTGATCTGGACGATGTCTGTGTCCTGGATCACCCGGTGCCGGTGGTCTACTGCGTTCCGTCCCGGCGGCGTCCGATCGTGGTGAGCAGTGGCGCACTTGAGCGCTTGGAGGCCAGGTCGCTCCAGGCGGTGCTGGCCCACGAACGGGCGCATCTGCGCCATCGTCACCATCTCGTTCTCACCGTGGTCGACGCATTGGGCGCCGCGTTGTTCTGGCTTCCCACCTTCCGTGCGGCCCGTAGGAGCCTGCCCCTCGTGCTGGAGATGGCAGCGGACGACGTCGCTGCCCACAGTTGGGGACGCGAAGCGGTGGCGACGGCTCTGCGGAAGCTCGCGATCTCGCCGAGCCCGGTCGGCGGACTCGCGGCCGGTGGTTCGGATGCCTCACAGGTCGAGCGGAGACTCGCCCGGCTGGAGGCCTCGGCAGTGGTCGATGAGACCCGTCTGCAGCGTCTGACCTGGGCGACCGTGACGACCTCCGTTGCCGTCCCGCTGCTCATCTCGGCAGGCTGGATCGCCGCGACGCCCCTGATCTGCTGACCCGCAGGGAGTCGCGGCCGGAACGAGGCGCCACCGGGTGGGCGGTGCCTCGCGGATCGGTCAGCTCACGTGCAGGGTCAGCGCGGCGGTGTGGAGCTTTCCGCCGGTTTGGAACTGCAGGAACAGCCGCCAATCGCCGGGGGAGGCGAGGGCGGCGTGGAAGGACAGCTTCGGGCCGCCACGGTCACCGTTCACTCTGGTCTGGGGGTGGAGATGGGCGAACGCGAGGTCGCCCTCATGGAAGGCGGTCAGGTGGGCGTAGGTGTCGAGGTAGGGCTGTAGATCGCTGACCGGTTTTCCGTCCTTGGTGATGATGACGGTCAGCGGGTGCGCCATCCCGGCCATCGGTTCTCCCTCGACGATGACGGTGTAGCCGTCGACTTCGGTTCTGCCGGCCGCAGGCGGCAGCGGTGATCGAGTCTCCGTGCCGGGGACGGTGACCGTACGGCTGAGAACGAAGTCCTTGCCCTTACCGGTCCCGCTGCCGGGGATGAAGGAGGCGAACATGCTCCAAGGGCCGGAGGTAAAGGGTGCCAGACTCGCGGTCCAGGTACCGTCGGCGGTCATCGTCGGGTGAACGTGCTGAAAGCCGGTCAGGTCATCGCGGATGGCGTAGAAGTGCATCCGCTTGGTCTGGCCGAGGGCGAAGCCGGTGACGGGCTCGCCATCCGGGCCGATGATCGAGAACCGGTAGCGGACCTGCCGGCCGGCCATCAGCGTCGCCTCCCGGGACGTGAAGCGGTAGCCGTCCTTGGCGTCGGCCAGACCAGTGGAGCCCATCGCATGGTCCATGCCGCTCATCGAGGATCCGGTGCCGTGGTCCATGCCAGGCATGGAGGATTCCTTCGAGGAACCACACCCGGCCAAGGTCAGGGCGATGGCGGCTGCCGTACCGGCGGTGAAAACGCGGCGGACGACGGGACGAAGGGAAGGAATGAACATGCCGATGTCTTTCGTGAGCGGGCGCACCGCACAGGCAGATGCGCGGAATGACCAGGACACGTCGCCGTCGGCGCCGCAGGCCGAGCAGAACCGCGCCGACCGCCGGCGGTCGGGCAACGCCTCGCCTGCCAGTCGTCACCGTCGGTTCCTTTCAGACGTCGCTCCGCATCCAGTGGGCGGCCGGAGATGTTGTGACAGACCCGGCCAATCTCACGACGCATTGTAGGACTTGAATGGGAGATGCTCCGACAAGTCTGCACTAGGGAGGCGACTGAGTGGCATCCACCACTTAGATCTCCTACACTCCGTAGGAGTTCGACTGCCCCTCGCTTCACACGAAGCACGGCCGACCGCTGAATCCCTCGAAGTCTCAGAGGGAACCGGGGACCCATGTCCCTTGGGGTGAATCCGCGGCGTACGACGCTCCGGTAGGGCGACTCCGCCCGAACCCGCCAGCTAACCCGGCAGGCGCAAGGAGAGGACCTTCCACGTGGTGTTCACGCACTCACGCTTCCAGCGATCCGGCCGACTCGGAGGCGTCGTGGCCCTGACGGTCACCACTGCCTGCCTCTTGCCGACAGGCGGTGCGGATGCGACCCCCAAGCCCTCGGTCGCCGCCGCGAAGAAGGAGCTCGCGAAGCTCAACAGCCAGGTGGACAAGCTCGTCAACCGCTACAACAAGGCGAAGACCCAGCTGGACGCGACGAAGAAGCAGCTCAAGGCCCTCAACAGTGAGATGGCGGCCGAGCAGCGCGTCTACAACGGCCTGCACGCACGGGTCGCACAGATCGCCGCGACGGCGTACAAGAACGGCACTCTCGACTCCGGCACCGCGCTGATCGCCTCTAAGAACCCGGAGGCGGCGCTGGACCAGATGACGGCCTTCACCCAGCTGTCGAACAACCATGGCCGGGAGCTGAAGTCCTTCCTCGACTCCACCCAGCGACTGCGCCGCGAGCATGCTCAGGCCGAGTCCGCCGTCGAGGCCGTCACCCGTATCGCAACAGACCTGAAGAATCAAAAGGCCACGGTGCGGAAGGCCATCAATAAGCAGCGGGCGCTGCTGATCAAGGCCGGTGCGCTGGTCAAACCGAGTGCAGAAGGCGGCGAGACTTACAACGGTCCCGCCTCTGGGCCGCCCCGCCAGGCCCTGCAGTACGCGTACGCCCAGCTCGGCAAGCCCTACATCTGGGGCGGAACCGGTCCCAAGGGCTACGACTGCTCCGGCCTGACCATGATGTCCTGGCGCGCCGCAGGCGTGAGCCTGCCCCGCGTCGTCCCCGACCAGTACAACGCGACCCACCACGTCTCCAAAACCGATCTGCAACCCGGCGACCTGGTCTACTTCGACAACCTCGGCCACGAAGGCATGTCCGTCGGCGGCGGCCGATTCATCCACGCCCCGCACACGGGCAGCGTGGTGAAGTTCGACAGCCTGTCCAACCCCTGGTACGCCGCCCACTATGTCGGCGGTAGCCGCCCCTGATGACCCCGGTGCCCGGCAGACACACCCGAGCCGGCAAGAGTCAGCACTCCCGCCCAATGAGTCGGCTCGGGGTACTCGCTCTCCTGGTCGCCGCCGCGACCTTCGCCACGATCGGCCTGGACTGGGGCGGCGTCTTCGTCGCCGCATTGATCGTCATCGGCATTCTCATCACCGGTCTACGCGACGCACGCTGACCGATGAGGGGTGAGCCACCAGCCGAGGACGGTGTTGACGGCCTGGCCGATGAGGTCTGTCCGGCTTCTCCATCGCCGACGACGCGGCGTTCCTGCCCTCGCTGTCGGCGATCGCTGTGGGTTCGAAGTCAGCGGGTTGAAAACGCTCACCGCGTGGGCTTTCAGATGGCTCGGCCAGTGTGCCTGGAGCGTGATGCCAGCACGACCACTCGGCCGGCGAGGCCGAGGGTGAACATGACCAGGCCGGCGACCACGGATTGCCAGGGCAGGGCGGCGACCAGGGTCAGGCAGCCGGCCGCCCCGAGCAGGTCCAGCCAGCGTGGCCAGCGCCGTTGTCCGGCGGGTTGGGTGAAGGCCGAGGCGTTGGCGATGGCGTAGTAGATCAGCACACCGAACGAGGAGAAGCCGATCACCCCGCGCAGGTCCACGATCAGCACGAGGCCGCTGACCACGATGGCCAGGGCGATCTCGGCGTGGTGGGGGACGCGGTAGCGGGGGTGGACGGCGGACAGCCACCTGGGCAGGTCGCGGTGACGGGCCATCGCCAGGCTGGTACGGCCGATCCCGGCGATCAGCGCAAGCAGCGCGGCGAGCGCACCCCCGATGCGTACAACAGGGGCCAGGCCGCCGGCACCGGCGGCCTGAACGGCGGTGGTCAGCGGCGCGGTCGCGGTGGCGAGCCGGTGCGGGCCAGCGGCCAGCATCGCCGCCACACCGACGATCAGGTAGGCGGCCACGGTGATGGCCAGGGCCAGCGGGATGGCGCGGGGGATGGCGCGTCGCGGGTCGCGGACCTCCTCGCCCATGGTGGCGATGCGGGCGTAGCCGGCGAACGCGAAGAACAGCAGCCCGGTGGCCTGCAGGATGCCGTAGGCGCCGCCGGCGCCCAGGGCAGACCAGCCGTCCAGTCTCGCCGTACTGGCGTGACCTCCGATGGCGATCCCGACCACTACGACGGCCAGTGCGGTCAGAACGAATTAACGACTCAGGACACTGGCCTTACGTCATCAGCTCGCGGTGCTGGGGCGAACCGAAGGCGCGGTTCACCTCAAGTGACCGGGCCTTCCTCGCGACGCTTGCGGGTGCCGAATAATCGTCCGCGCTGGTCAGATCGTTGATCGGCGCTGGAGTGGTCGCCTCCGCTGCCAGCGGTGCAGGCGTTGCCTTGGCATGATGATCAACGTCAGACACCGAAACCCGTTCTCACCTCTGAGGACCGGTTCATTCTCGCCACCCCTACCCCCGGACAAGCTCCGCGCATCCAGTTCCTGGTGCGCCCCGATACGATCCTGCGCTGGCATCGTGACCTACTGAAACGACGACTCGCCGCGCAAGCGTTCCCAGACGCCGTCCAGTTCCTGAAGGCTCAAGCCGAAGGGATCCTCGCCCGCGACCTGTTCCATGTCGACACGGTGTCCGGTAAACGGATCTATGTGCTGTTCTTTCATCGAGCACGCGACGCGCCGGGTCCACATCCTGGGTGCCACCGCCAATCCGATGGCCGGGTGGGTCACCCGGCAGGCGCGTAACCTCGTGATGGATCTTGAGGTATATGCCGAGAAGATCAAGTTCCTCATCCGCGACCGCGACTCCGAATTCGTGACCGCATTCGACGCGGTGTTCAAGAGCGTCGGTATCAGAATCATCAAGACGCCGATCCGGTCGCGATGGGCGAACGCGATCATGGAACCCATTTCATCCTTGGGCTGCTTGAGCGGCGCGGTGGTTCTGCAGGACGGCGATGGCCTTGACCAGGTGGCCGGCCTTGCACGGGCTGCAGCGCAGTTTCCGCAGGATTCTCCATGCTTTGAGCTGCGCGTTCGCGCGTTCTCCGGGGCCGCGGAGCTTGGCGTGTGACCGGTTCGCCTGTTTCTGGGATTCCGGCTTGTTCTTGCCCTTGTAGGGCGTGATCATGACCGTGGCCTCCGCGCCCTGGTAGCCCTTATCGGCGAGGGTGAGGATCCCGGCCTTGTCCAGTTCACGCAGAATGCCCCACACCCGGGCGGCGGTCAGGTCGTGAGTGGAGCCGGGCAACGCCCCCGAGGTCCACAGGATGGTCCCGTCCGGACCGGAGATGACCTGCACGTTCATCCCGTGCACCCGGTGCTTGCCGGAGTAGTAGGGCCGGTCGGCCTTTACCCGGTCGGTGTGAATGAGCGTCCCGTCCAGCACCAGATGACTCAGCCCGTCCTTTTTGGCCTTCCTGAGCGCCTGCGTGAGCTTGGGTGAACGGGCCGACAGCAGCATCACCGTCTCTTCCACGTACCGCCAGGCTGTCGTCGCCGACACCGCGAACCCCGCGCTGATCTCGGCGAACGTCTCGTCTTTGCGCAGGTAGACCAGGACGAGCAGGGCTTGCCGGCCAGGGTTGAGCAGTCGCCATGTCGATCCGATCGACTTGCGATGACGGCGGACCAGCCCGGCGACGTAGTTCAGCGTTGAACGCGACAAATCGACGGCAGCACGGTAGAACAGCACGCAGAAGCCCCTGGTTCGGACGTGGTGGTTGTGGTGATCAACCCGTCTACCAGGGGCTTCTCTGCGCCACGAGCCAGATCCCCAACTCGTGATCATGCTGTGAACAGCAATCCTCTTCCAGAGGATGAAATGAGCTCATGGAACGGTGGATCGGCTCCTGCCGGCGGGAGGTTCTCGATCGGGCCCTCGTTTGGGATCTGCCGCACCTGCGGCGGATCCTGGCTCTGCCGCGCAGAGGAGTAGTGCCGCGCAGTCAATCTCCGCGTACAGCAGGACTGTTGTGTTTGGGCAGACCTCACGCCGGCTCACATGGATGAGGCGGAGTCTCATCAGGAACGTTCTTCTATCGTCCATACCCGAGGGAGGCCCAACCCGGGTTTCAGGAAGATCAGTTGTTTTGCGGCGACGGATTTGCCGATGATGCCAAGATAATCGCCTGTTGCCGGATTTGTAGTTCATTTGGGGTGTCTCGCCCGAGCCTGAGGGGCGTTTTGCCGCACCGCCGAGTGATGGTCGTCGCCGATCCGGGTTATGTCGACTGGAGGTCGATGGTGGTCAGGGCCGACCTGGAAAAGAAGACCGCGCATATCGCCGCGATGTTCGACGAGGTGGCGGCGGGCTATGACCGTACCCGGGCGCGGCTGTGGTGGGGGCGAATGGATGCTTGGGGTCGGCGGTTGGCCGCCGCCACGGACACCGGGCCCGGTCGGTTGATCCTGGACGTCGCCGCAGGCACAGGCACCTCCAGCGATCCGCTCACACGCGGTGGGGCGAGCGTGGTCGCGTGCGACCTATCGCCGGGCATGCTGGCCGTCGCCGGTACGCGCTATCCCGATCTGGCCCGAGTGGCCGCCGACGCACGTTCGCTGCCGTTTGCTTCGGACCTTTTTGACGCCGTGACCATCGCCTTCGGGCTGCGCAACATTGCCGACCCGCAGAACGCGTTGCGAGAGATCCTGAGGGTGACCCGTCGCGGCGGCCGGCTGGCGATCTGCGAGTTCAGCATGCCGCCTGCGGCGCTGCCGCGCGCGCTGTGGAGGCAGTATCTTCGCCGGATCGTCCCGATGATCGGCCGCCGGATCAGCAGCAACCCCGAGGCGTACGTCTATCTCGCCGAGTCCATCCAGGCCTGGCCCTCACCGCCGGATCTCGCCCAGCAGGTCACCGCTGCCGGTTGGCGCGACGTCTCCTGGCACCGGCTGGACGGTGGCATCGTCCACCTGCACACCGCGACAGCACCGTAGCGCGGGGTTGAGGGCAGCGGCGGAGGAGCTCGGGAACTCTCGGTACGTGCGGGTGCCGAAGACTTCATCCGTGCAGTTGAGACTCAGAACGCCTGGCGACGTCGAACGTCGGGCTTCGTAGCGCTGACACAGCACGGCAACAGCCCCGGCGAGGCGGTCGTGACGGCATGATGATCGGCTGTGCTGTTGCGACTTGCCCACCTGGCGGTGGCGAATACGTTCGCGGTCTTGCGCCTTCTTCCGGTGAGCGATCGTGAGGAGGCCGCCGAGATCTTGGTCCTGCGTCACCAGATCGCGCCGCACTCGTCAGGTGAAGTCCTGACATCGCATGAACCGGCCACTGCAAGATTCGACGGGCGCCCGCCGGGATTTGTTCCCCCGGACGCCCGGCCGATCCTAGAGGGCCATTGGCGGAGGAGCCTGGAACACGCCGTCTCGGGGTGGAGAGGGCGCGTCCTGGAGGGATCGCTACGCTCGCGGGGTGAGCGAGGTGAATACGGAGGCGTCACGCGGAAACGGTGGCCGTGGCCCGGCGCCGGGACGCGACCCGCGACGGCGGCGCGCCCTTCTCGAGGCGGCCGACCAGATCATCCTCCGTGAGGGCCCCGACGTGTCGATGGCCTCCATCGCCGCCGAGGCCGGCATCAGCAAGCCGATCCTCTACCGGCACTTCGGCGACAAGAGCGGCCTCTACCAGGCGCTCGCCGAACGGCACGTGAGCGCGCTGACCGACACCGTCCACGCGGCGTTCCTACGCCCCGGAGAGATACGCGCGCGTGCCCGCGCCGCGGTCGGCACCTATCTCGCCACGATCGCCGCCAACCGGCACATGTACGGCTTCCTCGTCCACCGCGCGAGCGCCGAGGACACCGCCACGCACAGCGCGATGAGCGCCCTCATCCGCGGACTGGGCGGCCTGCTCGCCGAAACGCTCCTCGCCGAGGAACGGCTGAGCGACCCGGTCCGCGCCCACATCTGGGGCCACGCCACCGTCGGCCTGGTCCAGGCGGCGGGCGAGTGGTGGCTCGACCACGACGACGTAACGCGCGAGACGGTCGTCGACGGCATCGTCGACCTCGTCCTCGATGGAGTCCTAGGGCGTGTCTGACGGATCCCTGTCCGGCTGCGCGGTGCACAGGCGGCGCCTCGCCGCGTTGTCGTCGGTCGCCGGCCGAAACCAGGCCGGCTCCCTCCTCCGCCTTGCGAGGCGCCGCCTGTGCACCGCTCGCTGCGAACGTGATCCGTCAGACACGCCCCAGGCACGAGCGGCCCCTGAGCCGGCGCGCCCGCGGCCCGTTCGCTGCGAGCGGATCGGTCAGGCACGCCCCAGGGCCCGCGCCGCGAGTGCTCCGAGCCGCTCGTCGGCGGACAGACGGTCCGTGAAGCGGGCGAAGACCTCCGACACCCATGCGTCCGGCAGCGAGGGCGCGTCCAGCACCAGTTGCCGGAACACCATCCGCAGGTAGCGCCCGTCATTCCAGGACGGCGGGGCCTCCACGGCCGTCAAACACGCCTCGTAGCGGGTGACCAGGTCGCCGGCGGCCGGTTCGTCCGCGGCCGTGGCCATCAGGGCGGCGAGCAGGTGCGCCGGCGAGGTCGCGGATGGGGCGCCCGGCGGGAGGGTGATGACGTCGACCATCTCCCGCCAGGGCTCGACCGCGTGGGTCGCCGTGTCGCCGAGCATCGAGCAGAGGAAGGCGCTCTCGACGGGCAGGCCCACGCTGATGCGGGAGTTGCGCCGCGCCGGCGCCGCCTCGTTGTAGGTCCACCGCAGGTCGACAGGCTCGTGGTCGGCCATACCGCCGAGCGATATCTCCAGGTCGCGCGTGCCGTCGTCACGCCAGAAGCGCCGCAGCGTGAGCGTCTCGGCGAGGCTGAAGAAGCTCTCGTTGCCGAGCTGTGAACGCCAGAGCCCGGCGTGGCGCCGCCAGCCCGTGACGGGGTTCAGCGCATGCGGGAACAGCTCGCACGCCGTCACCGGCCCGCCGACGGCCGTCGCGAGCAGCAGGAGGTTGGCCGAGTACGCCGCGGGCCGTGCGGGCGCCGGCGCGTTCACGGGTGCGTAGCGGCCATCCTCACCGCGCGGGTCCATCGCGGCGTGGAAGCGCCCAACGAGCGTCGCGCGCAGCGCCTCGCCGTCCGGCCGGTTCCGCAGCGACGAGGCGAGGAAGTCCACCACCGGCCGCCGCGCCGACAGGGGCGTGAACGACAGCAGCGGGTACAGGAAACCGTCGCCGGCGGCCGGCCCGGTCAGCTCGCGGACGACCAGCCGCGCGACGAGGTACTCCCCGAACGTCGCGTGCAGGAACTCGCACGTCGTCAGGCGGCGGTCGTCGCGTACCGCCTGGGCCTGGTGCACGAAGAAGAACCGGCCGACGACGGTACGCGCGGCGGGCCCCTCGCCGAGGAGCGCGGACATGTCCGCGTCGAGCTCGTCCTCGGTGACCCACTGGCGGGCCCGGTTGAACATCCCGAAGGCCGTCACGGACAGCCTGAGCAGGTCGTCGTCGACCGCCCGGCGGAACTCCGCCTCGTCCAGCGGCGTGCCGGACCGGGCGATCTCCCGCTCGGCGAACCGGGAGATGAGGCCCTCGTACAGCCCGGCGGGGTCGAGGCCCGCGCCGCCGCGCTGAAGGGAGTTGCCGTCGGCGTCGTACAGGGCGAGCATCATGAGCAGCAGCGGCTGGCCGGCGAGCTCCGGGTGGGCCAGCGCGGTCGCCGCGGGCAGCGGGCGCAGCCCGGCGGAGGCCAGGTACGCCTCGTTCGCGCCGTTCCAGACGTCCAGCCACCGGCGTACCTGCGCCTCGTCGAAGGGTTCGAGGCGGACCCCGACCGCGCCCTCGGCCGGGATCCGCACCCGGTCGGCGACGGCCGTGCGGCTCGTCACGACGACCACGACCGGGCGTCCCTGGTCGGACTCGCGCTCCTGGAACCGCACGATCCGCTCCAGGTAGTCCGACCGGCTCACCCCGGTCGCCTGCAGCAACTCGTCGAACCCGTCGAGGAGCACGACCGGCAGCGCGTCCGCAGCCGTCCGCGCCACGGCCGGCCACCGCAGGTCCTCGCCGGTGGCCTCCCGCAGCGCGTACTCGATCTGGCTCTGCAGGTCGGCGTCCGCTGGGGCCTCCCGCAGCGCCACGCGTACGGCCAGGAAGTCGGAGGCGGGCAGCCGCGCCGCGAGGATCTTGGTGAGCACCGACTTGCCCGAGCCCGGCTGACCGAGCAGCAGCAGGGGCCGTCGTACGGCGTCCGGGGAGGTCAGCCGGGCGAGCAGGTAGCCGTAGAGGTCGTCGCGGACCGGCCGGTCCTGCCACCAGTCCTCCCGGTCGGGCCGGTCCGACCGCGCGATCTCCGCGACGCGGAAGCGGTGGTCGACGTAGGCGTCGCCGAGGGAGGGGATGTGGAGCCCGTCGGGCACGTCGCCCGCCTGGATCACTCCGCGGCCGAGCGCCCTGCGGTAACCGCGGGACAGCGCCTCGCGGCGCTCGTCGGGCAGCCGCCCGGCCGCCAGCCCGGTCAGGGCCTCCTCCAGCCCCGCCAGCCCGGACCGCAGCTCCGTGCGCGTCGCGCGGTGGTCACCCAGGTTGAGCCAGAACGCCACTTCGGGGAAGTCGGCCGCGAGCCGCCGGAGGAGCTCCTCCCGGCGCCGTGCCGCGCGGGCCGGCACCTCCTCGGCCAGGATCCGCCGGAACCGGGCGCGGTCCGTCTCATCGAAGGTGTCCCAGACCGCCAGGCCGGTCACGAAGTCGCCGAGGCCGGCGGACAGCGACATGTAGTAGTCCTCGATCGGCCGGGTGGACGTCTCGTGCGGGGCGATCCCCGGCACGTCGAGGCGCAGGAGCGCGCTCGTCACGTGCGCGGGCCGGTCCGGGCCGGGCGCGCCGCCGCCCGCGACCGCGAGCTGCTCGGACCGCCGGAGCCCGAGGTCGGGCAGTCCGGCCTCGGCGACCGCCTCGAAGTAGGCGCTCAGCACGATGACCGTGTAGGCCGCCTCCAGCCGCTGCGTGCGGTCGAAGCGGCCGAGCCCCGACAGGCGATCTTTCAGCCCGGCCACGAGGCCGGCGCTGAGCCGCGCCACCTCGCCCTTCACGTCGAACAGGTTGAGGACGAAGGCGCCGCCGCCGGCGGTCACGGCCAGCAGCGCACCGCCCGCCAGGTCGTTCAGCCGTGAGACCGCCCCGCCGTCGCCGCCGAGCAGCTTGACGGCGTCAGAGTAGGACAGCGATCCGGCCATGCGCGGCTCCGTACGGGTCGGGGGGCTCCCATCGTTACAGAACGCGCGACGGCCCGGCGCCGTGGAGGCCGCCGGGCCGTTCGGGCACGCACCGCTCAGGTGGCGAGTTCGGCCTCGATTTCGCCGCTGCCCCGCTGGACCTTCGGGTCGCCCTCGTCGGCGTAGTAGTCGTCGATCCGGGTGGCGTCCTCGCCGTCCGCCGTCTTGGTGGCACGGAGGATGAGCGTCACGACGACCGCGACGACCACGTTGACGAGGAGCGCGAGCACGCCCACGTACACCGTCACCTTGGAGTCGAAACCCATGTCGCTCAGCGGGTAGGCCGAGCCGCCGAAGTGGAGCTTCTTCGTCGCCGGGTTGGGGATCCGGTACAGCAGCCACAGGCCCGCCAGCATGCCGGCCGCCCAGCCCGCGATCAGGCCGCCGCGGTGGAACCAGCGGGTCATCAGGCCGAGCCCCACCGACGGGAGCGTCTGCAGGATGATGACGCCGCCGATGAGCTGCAGGTCGATGGAGAACTGCGGGTCGAGCAGCAGAATGCAGCCGACCGCGCCGAGCTTGACGACCAGCGAGACCAGCTTGCTGACCGTGGCCTCCTCGCGGTCGGTCGCGTCACGCCGGAAGTACTCCCGGTAGATGTTGCGGGTGAACAGGTTCGCCGCCGCGATCGACATGATCGCGGCCGGCACCAGCGCGCCGATGCCGATGGCGGCGTACGCGACGCCGGCGAACCAGTCCGGGAACAGCTTGTCGAACAGCAGCGGCACGATCGTGTTGCCGTCCGGCTTGCCGTTCACCGTGAGCGGCTTGACCCCCGCCGAGATCGCCATGAAGCCGAGCAGCGCGATCAGGCCGAGTACGAGGCTGTAGGCCGGCAGCGCCGCCATGTTGCGCTTGATGACGTTGCGGTTCTTGCTGGCCAGGACGCTGGTGATGCTGTGCGGGTACAGGAACAGCGCCATCGCCGAGCCGAGCGCCAGCATCGCGTAGTTGAGCTGGTTGTTCGCGTTGAGCAGAGTGCCGTCGGCGGGAGCCGGCGTCTTGTCGAACTTCGCCTGGGCCGCGCCGAAGATGTGGCTCCAGCCGCCCAGCTTGTGCGGGATGTACAGCACCGCCACGATGATCACGAGGTAGATCAGCGCGTCCTTGACGAACGCGATCAGCGCGGGCGCCCGCAGGCCGGACTGGTACGTGTAGGCCGCCAGGATCACGAAGGCGATCACGATCGGCAGGTGGCCCTTGACGCCCATCGCCTCGATCGTCGCCTGGATGCCGACGAGCTGCAGGGCGATGTAAGGCATGGTCGCGACGATTCCGGTGATCGCGACCAGGAGCGCGAGCAGCGGAGAGCCGAACCGCGCGCGTACGAAGTCGGCCGGGGTCACGAAGCCGTGCACGTGCGACACCGACCACAGCCGGATCAGCACGAGGAACACCAGCGGATACACCACGATCGTGTACGGCACGGCGTAGAAACCTGCCGCGCCGGCGCCGAACACCAGGGCGGGGACCGCCACGAAGGTGTACGCGGTGTAGAGGTCGCCGCCGAGTAGGAACCAGGTGATCCAGGAGCCGAAGTTCCGGCCGCCCAGGCCCCATTCGTCGAGACTGTGCATGGAGTCGGGGCGCCGCCACCGCGCGGCGGCGAAGCCCATGCCGCTCACGAGCAGGAAGAGGACGGCGAAGACCACGATCTCGGTCGTGTTCATCGGCTCAGTCCTCCTTCGCGGCGGACCCGGTACGGGTCATCCGGTAGACGATCGCCGTGCAGATGACACCGACGGCGACGAACACGAACTGGGCCCAGTAGAAGAAGGGGATCCCCGCGATGCGCGGTTTATCGCTGTTGTACAAGAACGTCAGGAGCGGAACGACAACCGGAAGGACGAGCAGCCAGTTCCAGGGGCTGCGGTCACTGCGGCGCGGCCGGGGGTCGGTGTCGGCCAACGGTCCTCCTCGTACGCCATGCGTGATGGCTTTCCGGTGGCGAGATCCGGACAGCCCATTTCTGGTGTGTTACGCAATGACTTCTATAGGCGGCTGATCTCGGTTCGGTCTCGGCCTCGCGTCGCTTTGGGCGTTCGTCCCGATATATGAGACAACGTCCCGATCGACACGCTGGCGTGACCGCGTCGTCACGGGGTAGCCTTTCCAGCATGCGAACCCTGGCCATGAGGTGGTGGCGCCGCTAGGCGGCGCGGGTTCACGCATTTCTCAGACACCGCAGCGACCGCCCTTGCCCGGCGGTCGTTTCGTGTCTCCGCCGGGTGGGGCCTGAACAACCAAGGGGCCGATCGTGGAGACGACGACCGAGTATGTGACGGCGGGTGGCGTGCGCGTCGTCCGCACCGCCACGCCGGTGGACTCCGGGAGAAAGACCGACGCGCTCGACGCGCTCGTCGAAGCCGTGGGCGAGCGCCGTGGGGGCGTGCTCAGCTCCGGCATGGAGTACCCCGGCCGGTACTCCCGCTGGCACATGGCCTACATCGACCCCTGCCTGGAGATCGTCGCTCGGGGCCGCCGCCTCGCGGTGACCGCGCTGAACGACCGCGGCCGGGTCCTGCTGCCCGCCGTCTCCCGCGCGATCGCCTCGGCGGGCGAACCGGTGGCCATCCCCGATGGCGTCGAGGTGTTCGTGCCCTCTACGGATGAGGTCTTCACCGAGGAGGAGCGCAGCCGCCGGCCGACGGTCTTCACGGCGTTGCGCGCCGTCACGGAGCTGTTCTCGGGCGATGATCCGCACCTGGGGCTGTACGGGGCGTTCGGCTATGACCTGGCGTTCCAGTTCGAGCCGATACGCCTGAGCATCGACCGTCCGCTCGATCAGCGTGACCTCGTGCTCCATCTCGCCGACGAGATGATCGTGGTGGACCGCAAGCGTGAGACCTCGGCGCGCCTGGAGTACGACTTCGAGGTCGACGGCGCCTCCACCCGCGGCATCGATCGCCGCACCGAGCCGACGCCGGTGCCACGGCCGGGCGAGCTGCCCCCGCAGCCGACGCCTGGGGCGTACGCCGACGTGGTGCGCCGAGCGAAGGAGAAGTTCATCCGGGGCGACCTGTTCGAGGTCGTGCCGGGCCACATGATGTACGGCCGCTGCGACTCGCCGGCCGCCTTCTTCGAGCGGCTGCGGGTGACGAACCCGGCGCCGTACGAGTTCTTCTTCAACCTGGGCGAGGGAGAGTACCTGGTCGGCGCGTCGCCGGAGATGTTCGTGCGCGTCACCGGCGACCGGGTCGAGACGTGCCCGATCTCCGGGACGATCAAGCGCGGCACCGGTCCTCTGGAGGACGCCGACAACATCCGCGAGCTCCTCAACTCGGCGAAGGACGAGTCCGAGCTGACGATGTGCACCGACGTCGACCGCAACGACAAGTCGCGGGTCTGCGTGCCCGGCAGCGTCAAGGTGATCGGCCGCCGGCAGATCGAGATGTACTCCCGGCTGATCCACACCGTCGACCACATCGAGGGGCGGCTGCGGCACGGGTACGACGCGCTCGACGCGTTCCTCACCCACATGTGGGCCGTGACCGTGACCGGGGCACCCAAGACGTGGGCGATGCAGTTCATCGAGGACAACGAGTCGACGTCACGGCGCTGGTACGGCGGCGCGGTCGGCTTCATCGGCTTCGACGGCTCGATGAACACCGGCCTCACGCTGCGCACCGCCCAGATCCGCGACGGCGTCGCCGCCGTGCGCGCCGGCGCCACCCTCCTGTACGACTCCGACCCGGACGCCGAGGAGCGCGAGACCCACCTGAAGGCGCGCGCGCTGATCGAGGCCCTGAACCCCTCCGACGCCGAGACCGACGGCGGCAGGGACGAACGCGAGCGTGCGGGCGACGGGCTCACGGTGCTGCTCGTCGACCACCAGGACTCCTTCGTCAACACGCTCGCCGACTACTTCCGCCAGCAGGGCGCGACCGTGACCACGCTGCGGTTCGGCTTCCCCGACAAGATGCTCGACGAGATCCGTCCCGACCTCGTCGTGCTCTCGCCCGGCCCCGGCCGCCCCGAGGACTTCGACACCGCGTCCCTGCTCGACGCCGTCTACGCGCGCCGGCTGCCGGTGTTCGGCGTGTGCCTGGGGCTCCAGGGGATGGTGGAGCACGCCGGAGGCGAGCTGGCGCTGCTGCCCGCGCCGTCCCACGGCAAGCCGGGCCGGGTCGAGGTCGGCGGGGGAGCTCTGTTCGAGGGCCTGCCCGGTGAGTTCACCGCCGCGCGCTACCACTCGCTGCACGCCAAGAGGGAACAGGTGCGCGGCGGGTTCGAGGTGACCGCGACGCTCGGCGATGTCGTCATGGCCATCGAGGATCACGAGCATCGCCGCTGGGCGGTCCAGTTCCACCCGGAGTCGATCCTCACCGCCACCGGCGACACCGGCCACCGCATCATCACCAACGTCCTGCGTCTCTGCCGCAAGACCTCCTGAACCGCCGGCGGCCCCCGGCGGTGACGCCGGGGGCCGCCGTGTGTGTCAGGACCTTCCGGCCGGGACGGGCGCGTCGAAGAGGGCGGCCGCGGAGTCGACCAGCATCGTGCGGCCCTTGACGTCGGCGATCACCTCGGGGCCGGCGACACCGTCGACGCCCGGGAGAAGCCCCGCGCCGCCCTCGGGGCCGAGCGGGACCGCGATCACTGCGGGGAAGGCCTGGTACGCCTCGAGCTCGCCCTCGCCGGTGATCATCGTGGTGATGTTCGCCGCGACGAGCTTGGCCTGGGCGCCGGCCATGCCCGCCATGTTGCGGTCGGCGTCTGAGATGTCGCCGATCGCGAAGACCCGGTCCTGGCCGGCGGCGCGCAGGTGCTCGTCGACGTGGACGTACCCGGCGGCGTCGCGGGCTCCGGCGAGCGCGCCGCGCAGGTATCCGGTCCGCGGGGCGACGCCGAAACAGCGGTACCAGACGTCGGCGGTCAGCTCGTCGCCCGCCTCGGTGGTGACCGCGATCGGGGCTGCGGTGGCGGGCGCCGCGTCCGGCAGCGCGCGCAGCGGGCTGCCCAGCTTCAGCTCGACGCCGAGCGCGTCGAGCTGACGGCGCAGCTCGTCGCGGAGGGCCTGGTCGTACGGGCCGGGCAGGATGTCGGACGCGACGTCGGCGATGGTCACGTGCTTGTCCGGGAAGAACGCCTTGACCTCGCCCGCCAGCTCCAGGCCCGACGGGCCGGCGCCGATCAGGAGCACACGCCGCGCGTCGCGCAGCGCCTGGTGGGCGTCCAGGAACCTGGCGCGCGCCGTGCCGGTGTCCGGCTCGTCGACCTTGGCAGGGAAGGGATAGGACGACCCGGTCGCCAGGATCAGGTAGTCCGGCTCCAGGAGCCGTCCGGAGGCGAGTGTGACCCGGCGGCCGTCGACCGCCACCGCACGGTCGCGCTCGAAGGTTCCGTGGACCAGCAGCCGCTCGTACGGCAGGAAGATCTTGTCCAGCCACTCGGGCGCGACCAGGGCCCGCCACGCCGCGACGTTGTGCGTGAACGCCTCGGACGGGTCGACCAGCGTCACGTCGGCGATCTCGTCGAGGGCCTTGGCGGCCTTGAAGCCGCCGTAGCCACCGCCCAGCACCACGACACTCGGCCGCTCATTCTCGATCATTGAAGCTCCTCGCTCGTAATATCGCTGCCGCAACGATATGAGTAGCCACTAGGAAAAAACAAGTGACATCGAGACGGCTAGTATGGAGGACGTGAATCCGAAGCCGAGCGCGCCGGTCACACCCGACGCCTGCGCTCGCGGCGACGCCGCCCTGGCAAGGGCGTTCTCGGTCCTGGGGAAACGCTGGACGGGCGTCGTCCTCGGCAGTCTCCGCACCGGCCCGGCCGGCTTCCGCGAGCTCTCCCGCGCCATCGGCGGAGTGAGCGACTCGGTCCTCTCCGACCGCCTGTCCGAACTGACCGCGGCAGGTCTGGTCGCCCGCACGGTCGACGAGGGCCCCCCGGTCGCGGTCTCCTACCGCCTGACCGAGAGCGGCGAGGCCCTCATGCCGGCCCTGGAACAGATCTCCTGCTGGGCCGACGAGCACCTGCCGCCCGGCCGCTGCTGACCGGCCGGGAACACACGGGTGATTGGGGACCCGTCCCCATCCTGATCGGTCACCTCACCAACCCGCCGATTCGTAACATTGGCGGGTCAGCAAGGGCCATCGGGGCGGCCCTGTGAGAAAGAGACTAGGGGCCACGTGAAGAAGAAGCTGTTCACCATCACCGCCGCGTTCGCCATCGCCGGCGGCATCATGTCCGCCGGGCCGGCGTCGGCGGAAGACGGTTACCTGTGCATGACCACGGAGAACGCTCCGTTCTACACCAGCTTCAACGGCGAGGGCGGCGTCGGCTACCTGTTCACGCTCAGCGCGGGCCGCGGCTTCCGTACGAACGGCACGGGCGGCGGTGACTACTACGATCGCGCCTGGATCGGCGGGCACGGGGCCGAGCACCCGGACCGTGAGGGCTACACCCTGCAGTCCCACACCACCTGCACCTGACCGACCCGCGATTGACCGATGAGGCCGCCGGCGCGTACGCAGGCGGCCTCACTTGGTATCACCGTTCCGTGTTCCGTTCCCGGGCCCGATGGCCGTACGGACCGGTGCCACCTCGACGCGGTTGTCGTGGAAGACGGCGCCGTGGTCCATGTCGGAGTCGCGTTCGTCCACCGTCGCGTTGATCGTCGTACCGCCGTTGAACTTCGCCCAGTGGCCCTTGGCCGCCGCCGCGACGCCCGGCCGTACGCGGTCCGACACCTCCGCGGTCGCCTCGCAGGAGCCGCGGGCGTTGTGGATCCGTACGGTGTCGCCGTCGGAGATCCCGCGTGCGGCGGCGTCGTCCGGGTGCAGCACGATCCTGGGCGCGCCCGCGCGTCTCCGCAGCTCGGGGTTGTTGCCGAACGTGCTGTTGAGAAAGGTGTGGGAGGCGGCGGAGATCAGGACGAGGCCGTCACCGGCGTCGGCCGGTGGCGTGAACGCCGGGAGCGGGGCGTGCCCGGCACGCTCGGCGCGCCGTGAGCGGAACTCCAGTCGTCCCGACGTCGTCGGGAACCCGTCGGCGAAGGGCAGAAAGGGCCGGTCGACGTTCAGCCGTACGAAGCCCTCCTTCCGCAACCGCTCCAGCGTGACGCCGGCCAGCGACGGGTCGTCGACGTCGAGGAGCTGCCGCACGAGGTCCTCGTCGGAGTCGTACAGGCTCGGCTCGGTCATCCCCATGTGCCGGGCTAGCCGCCGGAACGTCTCCGACGTGGACAGGCACTCGCCCGGCGGCGCGACCGCGGGCTCGTTCCAGGCGAGGTAGAGGTGCCCGTACCCGGCGATGACGTCCAGGTGCTCGGTCTGCATCGTGGCCGGCAGCAGGATGTCGGCGTAGTCGGTCGTGTCGGTCGGGAAGTGCTCCAGCACGACGGTGAACAGGTCCTCGCGCGCCAGCCCGCGCCGTACCCGCGTCTGGTCGGGGTTGCTGCCGACGGGATTGGCGCCCATCACGAACAGCGCCTTCACCGGCGGGCCGTCCGTGTCGAGCAGGCCCTCGCCCATGCGCGTCATCGTCAGCGTGCGCACCGGGTGCGGCAGCAGGTCGATCCGTACCAGCTCGGGAAGGTTGAGCCGGAAGTGGCCGCTGGTGGAGAAGCACAGGCCGCCGCCCGGCAGCGCCCAGTCGCCGGTCACACCAGGGAGGCACGCGAGCGTGCGTAGCGCCATGCCGCCGCCCGCGTGGCGCTGGATCCCCTGCGTCGCACGGATCGCGGTCGGCCGCGTGTACGCCACGCGCTCGCCGAGCGCGATAATCCGCTCCTCCGGCAGTCCGGTGATCTCGGCGACCCGTGACGGCGGGAACTCCTCGATACGCTCGCGGAAGGCGTCCCAGCCCAGGGTGTGGGCGTCGATGTACTTCCGGTCCTCGGCCCCGAGCCCGACGATCACGTTGAGCAGGCCCAGCGCGAGGGCGGCGTCGGTGCCGGGCAGCGGCGCGAGGTGCTCGTCGGCCTGCGCGGCCGTACGGGTGCGGACCGGGTCGATCGCGACGACGTACGCGCCGTCGCACCGGGCGTCCTGGACGAACTTCCAGAAGTGGTGGCCGGTGGTCAGCGGGTTGGTGCCCCACAGCAGGATCAGCCGGGAGCGCGCGAAGTCCTCCGGGTCCATGCCGCCGGAGGTGCCGAGGGTGTACTTCAGGCCACGGGCGCCCGCGGCCGAGCAGATCGTCGCATCGTGGATCGACGCGCCGAGCATGTTGAAGAAACGCCGCCCGGCGAACCCCTCCAGGCCCTGGACGTAGCCGAGCGAGCCGGTGCCCTGAAAGGGCCAGATCGCCTCGCCGCCGTACTCCGCGCGCACCTCCTCCAGGCGCCGCCCGATCTCCTCGAAGGCCTCGCCCCAGCCGATGCGCTCGAACCGGCCCTCGCCCTTGCGGCCGACACGGCGCATCGGATGCAGGAGGCGGTCCGGCGCGCGCGTCTGCTCCAGGTAGCGGTTCACCTTCACGCACAGCGAGCCGCGGGTCACCGGGTGGGCCGGGTTGCCGCGCATGCGCACCGCCTCGCCGTCCTCGACGGTCACGACCCAGGAACAGCCGTCCGGGCAATCGAGCGGGCAGGCGCCCAGGACCTCGCTCAAACCTCACCCTCGAAGTGCTCGCCGAGGTACGCCTCGATGTCGGGCCCTTCGGGGTTGGCGAGGACGTGACGCTGCCACGCCTGGCGTTCGAAGTCGGTGACGGCCAGCTCCCACACGCAGCCGATGCTCGGCGTGGGGTGCGGGCGCATCGCGCCGAGCCGGGTCGGCAGCGACGAGAAGATCCGCTGGTGCACCTCGTACTCGGCCGCCCACCAGTCATAGACCGCGAATGAGTAGTCGGTGGCGTCGTGCACGGTGACGAAGCCGACGCCGTACCGGTCGACGTCATGAGGGTCGTCACTGCCGCCGTGCACCGCGGGGGCCGGCAGGACCGTGGGGGCCAGCGCCTCGGCGACCCTGACCAGGTCGGGCCGCGGCCGGTCGCCTTGGTCGGCGACACCGTAGAACTTGAGCCGCCAGCCGGCCGCCTCGTGCGTCTTCAGGAAGCTGACGGCATGGGGCCGGTGGGCCCCGGTCCGGGGGATCGTGTATTCGGTCACTGCTCCTCCTGCCGGCAGGTCTCCTCCCCCCTTTATACCTGCCACGAGTGTTGTGTTCTGATGGGCATTACAGGGCGTTGTCGGTGGCTGAGGCTAGAGTGGCCGGTGGTTCGAGAGGCGAGGCAGGGAGACATCTGGTGGGGGACGAGATCCGGTTCCGCAGTGACGTGACGGTCGAGCTGGTCAAGCACGCCGCGTCGGACGCCGACGTCATATGGGCGGCGCGGGTGTCGACCAAGGGGGAGAGCTCCCTCGAAGACGTCCAGGCCGACCCGGAGCGGTCGAAGGGCCTGATCAACTACCTGATGCGCGACCGGCACGGCACCCCGTTCGAGCACTCCTCGATGACGTTCTACGTCCAGGCGCCGATCTTCGTGTTCCGCGAGTTCATGCGGCACCGCACGTTCAGCTACAACGAGGAGAGCGGGCGCTACCGCGAGCTCCAGCCGATGTTCTACGTCCCCGGCCCGGAGCGGAAGCTGATCCAGATCGGCAAGCCCGGCAAGTACGACTTCGTCGACGGCACCGCCGAGCAGCACAAGGTCACCGTCGAGGCCACCCAGGAGTCGTGCCGCCAGGCGTACGCCGCGTACCGCGAGATGCTGGACGCCGGCGTCGCCCGCGAGGTGGCCCGCACGGTGCTGCCCGTCGGGCTCTACTCCTCGATGTACGCGACGTGCAACGCCCGCGCCCTGATGAACTTCCTGTCGCTGCGCACCCGCCGCGACGACTCCGCCTTCCCGTCGTTCCCGCAGCGGGAGATCGAGATGGTGGCGGAGAAGATGGAGGAGGAGTGGACGAAGATCATGCCGCTCACCCACGCCGCCTTCGAGGCCAACGGCCGCGTCGCCCCCTGACGGGGCTCACGGGCCGCCGTGCACGATGACGCCGTCCCGCCGTTCGGCGGGCGGCGCCGGGTGGGCGAATCTGCCCAGGACCGGCCCCCACCTGACGGCTTGGCGGCCCGCACCATGTCCCGGTTCGGTGGGCTGTTCGCCTATGCCGGTGCAACAGGAGGCTGCGTCTTCTTAGGCGCCATCGACCTCAGATGACTGAATCTTCCCGCAAAGACCAACTCGCCGCGGTGCGGGCTTTCGCGTCTGACGCGATGGGCCGGCCTTCTGAAGCCGTCACTGCCGTGACCGCATTCGAGGATGGCAACCGGCACGCGGTGCATCGGGTCTCCTTTCGCGACGCGTCAGATGGCATCCGGGACGTCGTGGTCAGAGTCTCCTTCGGCGGCGACGCCTCCGAGCTCGCTCATGCTGAGCGCGAGGCTGCGATCCTTGAGATCGTAGGTGGCGTCGCAGCCCCTGAGCTGTACGACTTCCGCCGCACGAGCGATTGGTTCGATACGCCGGCGATGTGCATGCAGTTCCTTCCCGGACGCCGGCAGGATTTGCAGACGGTGGGCTTGGCGGAGATCGGGCAACTCGCCTCGCTCGTGGCCTGGGTCCATGAGCGCCCCGTCGACGGCCTGGGCGAGTCAATGGGGACGACGACCACGATCGCGTCGTATGCCGGCGACCGGCTTCGTGCAATCCTGTCGACCCTCGTGTGGGCTCGTGACCCATTGCCGGAGACGCTCCAGGACCGGTTGCGGAGTGCCGCCGGCTCGCTGGCCGAGAGCTTTGAGGCTTCCCGGGATTCCGGCGGTTTCGACTCCGGCGAGACCCTCTCGCTCCTGCACGGTGACATCGGTACGGGAAACGTGCTCTGGAACCCCGGCCCCTGCCTGATCGACTGGGAGTACACGCGGCTCGGAGACCCCGCCGATGAGATGGCGTACACGTTCGACCAGAACGCGCTCACACCATCCCAGCGCCGGGCGTTCTGGGACGGGTACCAGCAAGGCATGGACGGCCGCTCGCGACCGGCCCCCATCATCGAACGCGTCAACTGGTGGGAACCGGTGACCCTGCTGGGTTCCGCCCTCTGGTGGGTCGAGCGGTGGGTGCGCCGTACAGAACTCGACACCGCAGGTAAGGCCGATCCGGGAGTGCCGCGCGAACCGGGCTACTACTTCGGCCACGTCATCAGCCGCATCGATCGGCTGGAGACCCTCGTGAGCCCGTCGTGAGGCGCGCCTCGTGGCATGAGTCGCCGGATATCAGAAGAGACGCCGGGCACTGGGATGGTCCTGGCCGCCGTCGACGCGGATATTGGCGCCGTTGACGCCGCTCGCCCGCGGTGACAACACGAAGCACGCGGCGTCGGCGACCTCTTCGAGCGTGACGAGGCGGCCGGTGGGGAAGTCCTCGCTCGCGAATGCCGCGAAGCGTTCGGGGTGCCGTTCGGCGAAGCCGGCCCAGCCGCCGCCCTCGAAGAAGGTCGAACCCGGGCTCAGCGCGTTCACGCGTACGCCGTGCCCGGAGAGTTCCTGCGCCAGCGTCGCCGCCAGATGGATCTCGGCGGCCTTGGCCGAGGCGTACGACGACGACGGGCCGGGCTTCCAGCCGGTGATCGAGGAGACGATCAGGACCGAACCGCCGCCGCGCCGGCCGAAGTGCGGCACCGCGCAGCGTACGGCGTGGGCGGCGTGCAGGACGTTCAGCGCGTAGGTCGCCGCCCAGTCCTCCGGAGTGGAGTCGAGCAGGTCACGTCCCTGGCTCCCGCCGGCGTTCGCCACGAGCAGGTCGAGCCCGCCGAGCCGCTCCGCGGCCTCGTCGATCGCCGCGCGCAGCCGTTCGGGGTCGGTGACGTCGGCCTCGACGCCGTACGCGCCGAGCTCGGCGGCGGCGTTCGCGAGCCTGCGGGGGTCCCTGCCGCAGATCGCCGCGGAGGCGCCTTCGGCGATCAGGGCACGGGCGATGCCGTACCCGATGCCGGCCGATCCTCCGGTGACGAAGGCGGTCTTGCCGGAAAGCCCGAGATCCAATGTCGCTCCCCTTGATCGTTCGAGTTCGGAGGGCAAGGGTAGAAGGCATGGCGGACATCACGATGCCGGGCTACCTCGCGACCCCTCCCGGAGACGGCCCGTGGCCAGGTGTCGTCGTCGTGCATGAGATCTTCGGCCTGACCGACGACATCCGCCGCCAGGCCGACCGGATGGCACGTGAGGGCTATCTGGCCTTCGCCCCGGACCTGTTCACCCACGGGTCTCGCATCCGCTGCGTGATGAAGGCCTTCCGCGAGGTGCGCGCCCGCAGCGGTCCCGGCTTCGACGACATCGAGCGCGCCCGCGCCGCGATCACCGCCCGTGAGGACTGCACGGGACGGGTGGGAGTGATCGGCTTCTGCATGGGCGGGGCCTTCGCCCTGGTCGCGGCCGCCCGGTACGACTTCGACGTGGCGTCGGTGAACTATGGCGAGGTGCCACGCGACGCGGAGGAGGCCCTGAAGGGCGCCTGCCCGATCGTGGCCGGCTACGGAAAGCGCGACGTGTCCCTGCGAGGCAAGGCCGCCGAGCTGGACCGCGCCCTGACGATCCTGGACGTGCCGCACGACGTGAAGGAGTACGAGGGCGTGGGCCACAGCTTCCTGGCCGAATATCAGACCGGCCCGGCCCTGACCGCCCTCCGCCGCGTCACGGGCATGACCCACGACCCGGAGGTCGCCGCCGACGCCTGGCGCCGGATCTTCGCGTTCTTCGGCGAATACCTGCAAAACGGATCTACAACGTAAAGGCGGCGGGCTTCACGGCACCAGGACGGCCTGCGTCTGCGTCGTCTGTGCCACGAGACGCCCCTCCTCGTCGAACATCTCGACCTGCACGACGATCGTCGTACGCCCCGCGTGCAACGGCCTCGCGACCGCCCGCACCGCACCCCCGCGTACGGCACGGAAGAAGCGGGTGCCCGAATCGATGGTCGCGGTGGTCGCGCCCGCCGGCAGATCGAGAAAGGCGCACACCGCCCCGACACAGTCGGCGAGTGTCATCAGTGCGCCGCCGTGCAGCACGCCGCCGGCGGTGCACCGCTCCGCCGCCCACTCCAGCGAGCCGGTCACCTCATCCGCACCCGCCATCGTGATCGTCACGCCGGTGAGGTCGGCGAAGGGCATCGCGGACCGGAGATCATCGAGAGAGAACATGACGGCAGTCTCACGTGCGCGGGTCACCAGGTCGATTACCTCGCGGGTAATCGCCGGGGGCCGGTCCGGTGGATAGCGTTCGGGCATGGTGACGGGGACACGCCCGGTCGGGGCGCTGCTGCGGGACTGGCGGACGAGACGGCGGCTCAGCCAGCTCGACCTCGCCGGTGAGGCCGAGGTCTCCACGCGGCATCTCAGCTTCGTGGAGACCGGGCGGGCGCGGCCCAGCAGGGCGATGATCCTCCGGCTCGCGGAGCGGCTCGACATACCGTTGCGGGAGCGGAACGCGCTCTTGATGGCCGGCGGGTTCGCGCCGGTGTACGGGGAGCGGCCGATCGACGCGCCCGAGATGGGGCCGGCGCGGCGGGCGCTCAACAAGGTGCTCGACGGGCACGAGCCCTATCCCGCGCTCGTCGTCGACCGCGCCTGGAATCTCGTCATGGCCAACAACGCCGCCATGATCTTCCTGGAGGACGTCGCGGAGGAGCTCATTCGGCCGCCCGTGAACATCCACCGGCTCGCGCTCCACCCCCAAGGGCTCGCCGCGCGCGTCGTCAACATGAGAGAGGTGCGCGCCCACCTCGTCGCGCGGATGGCGCGGCAGGTCGACCTCACCGGCGATCCGGAGCTGGCGAGGCTGCACGAGGAGACCAGGGCGTACGGCGGGGGAGAGGACGTCCCGTACGAGCCGGCGCACGAGATCGCCCTGCCGACGATGCTGCGGTACGGCGACCGGGTGCTGAGCTTCTTCGGCACCGTCACCACGTTCGGCACCGCCGCCGACGTCACGTTGTCCGAACTGGCCATCGAGGCCTTCTTCCCCGCGGACGACGAGACGGCGGCGGCGCTGCGCGAACGCGCCGCGACCGTTACTTAGGGCCTGTCTCAAGGCCCTAAGAAGGCCGGTCGAGCGGGTCGTGGTGGATCTGGACGGGAGAGACGCCGAGATCCTGGAGGGTCGTCACGGTCCGCTCGACCATCGGGGCGGGCCCGGCGACGTACACGTCGTGGTCGGACCAGTCGTGGAACCGGTCGAGGACGTCGGGCACCCTGCCGTGCAGGCCGTCGAACGCCGGGTCGTCCGAGACGACCGGGACGACGCGCAGCCACGGGTGACGCGCGGCCAGCGTGTGCAGGTCCGCCAGGTCGTACAGATCCGCCCGGCGGCGCGCCCCCAGGAGCAGGTGGATGCCGCGCCGTCCCGGCATGCGCACCGCCTCTTCGACGAGGGCCTTCAGCGGGGCGAGCCCGGTGCCGCCCGCGACGCAGAGGATGTCGCGCCCGGAGCCGGCGTCGAGCGCCATCGTGCCGGAGGCCGCGCCGAGCAGCACGGTGTCGCCGATCCTGGTGTGGCGGACGAGCGCGCCGCTGATCCAGCCGGCCGGCACCGCGCGTACGTGGATACGGAGCAGCCCGTCGTCGCGCGGCGCGTTGGCGATCGAGAACGCCCGCCAGGCCCACGGCCAGCGCGCGGACTGGACGGTGATGTACTGGCCCGCCCGGTACGGCAGCGGCTCGTCCGGGCGTAACGTCAGCACCGCGATGTCGGGCCGGCGGAGCTCGTGCCCGACGACCTCGGCGGTCCACCAGGCGGGCAGGTCGGAGCACTCCTCGGCGGCGGTGACCATCATGTCGGTGGCGGTCGCGTAGGCGGCACGCCAGGCGTTCTCCATCTCAGCGGTCCAGTCGTCGCCCGCGAACCTCCGCAGCGTCGTCAGCAGCACCCGGCCCATCGCGTCGAAGTGCTCGGACCGTACCCCGTACTTGCGGTGTTCACGGCCGAGCCGGGTGAGGAAGGTCGCGAGCGCGTCCGGGCTGTCGAGACTCCAGACGATCTCGCGCAGCGCGTGCAGCAGCCGATCGCGCTGGACGTCCATCGCGGGTGGAAAGAGCGCGCGAAGCCGGGGGTTCTCCGCGAAAAGGCGGCCATAGAAATAGGCGGACACCTCTTCGGCCCTCGGCTCGATGAGCGCGAAACTCTCCTTGATGATCCGGGGATTCAACGATTTCACCAATCCCCCCTGCTACTGGTCCGAGTCACTCGATCACGCTTTCGTTGCTCATGAGCTTCGCATCTCACCAGCGAGAACATCAACCGCCTACACGGGAAGAGTCGGCGCATTTACGAAGAGTAATCGAAAGGGGATTATGTGTGATCGGAGGGTAATTGGCCTACAGGTGCAAATACCAGTCGGTATGGAATGCCCGTTCCTGGGCCGCTGATATCATCGGCTCCGGTGCCGATAGAAGAAATACATCCGACATTGAAGGATCATCTACTCGATATCCCCGAGGCCACACCTGTGTGACCCTGGGTAGGGCGGGGCTTACTCTGAATCGCCCGCCGCGCGCCGGCCGGCGAGGCCGGGCTTCCGGGCCGACCGCCCGAAAAGGGCGTCTATGCGCAATGATGATCGGACGCGAACGCGACGCCCACCGGCACGGCGTCATCGAGGGGGCTCTGGCATGGCAGGGGCGACGTACGGTGGGGGTCCCCCGCTCATCGGCATCACATCCAGCCTTGAGGCCGCACGCTGGGCGGACTGGCTACGCGAGGCGGCCGTGCTGCCCGTCGCGTACCAGCGGGCCGTCGAACGCGCGCGCGCCGTACCCGTGCTGGTGCCTCCCTCGGTACGCGCCACCGTGCCCGTCCTGGTCGAGCGCCTCGACGCGCTGATCATCAGCGGCGGGGGAGACCTCGACCCCACGCTGTACGGTGACGAGCCGCACGCCGAGACCCAGCCCGCGCAGCCGCACCGCGACCGCTTCGAGCTCGCGCTGCTGCGCGCGGCGATCGACGCCGACCTGCCGTTCCTGGCGATCGGCCGCGGCATGCAGGCGCTCAACGTCGCCCGCGATGGCAGTTTGATCCAGCACCTGCCCGAGGTGGTCGGCGGCACGGTCCATGCTCCGGCGCCGGGCCGGTTCGGCCGGCACAAGGTGCAGATCAGCGTCACCAGCCTGCTGGGTAAGACCCTCGGTGACAACGCGGAGGTCATGAGCGGTCACCACCAGGCCGTCAAGCGTCTCGGCAAGGGGCTCGGCGCGGTGGCATGGACCGACGACCAGATCGTCGAGGCCGTCGAGCTTCAAGGGCACCGGTTCGGCCTCGGCGTTCAGTGGCACCCCGAGGAGAGCGACGATCCGCGCCTCATCGAGGCGCTCGTCGCCGAGGCGCGCGGCCGGAAGTAACCGTCCGCGCCGCACAACCGAGCCCGGAGGACGCCCGCATGCCGTTGCACCCGCAGTCGATCGCCTTCCTGAAGATCCTGGAGGCGTCGACGCCGCCGGCCGAACCCGACGTCGCCGCGATGCGTGCCGGCGCACGGAGCAACCCGCACCGGGGGATCGGCCCCGACATGGCGAGCGTGGAGGACACCACCGTCGGCGAGGTGCCGGTGCGCCTCTACCGGCCCGCCGAGGGCGTGCTCCCCGCGCTCGTGTACTTCCATGGCGGCGGCTGGACCATCGGCGACCTCATCTCGGCCGACCCGATGTGCCGCCGTCTCGCGGCCGAGGCCGGCTGCGTCGTCGTCGCCGTCGACTACCGGCTCGCTCCCGAGCATCCGTTCCCGGCGGCGGTCGAGGACGCCTTCGCCGTCACGGCCGGCGTCGTACGGCACGCCGCCGACTACGGGATTCGCCCCGGCGCGGTGGCCGTCGCCGGCGACAGCGCGGGCGGCAACCTCGCCGCCGTCACCGCGCAACTCGCCCGCGACGCGGGCCTCGACCTCGCCCACCAGCTGCTGATGTGCGCGAACACCGACTCGGGCCTCGACACGCCCAGCTTCGCCGAGTTCGCCGAGGGGTACGGGCTGAGCGCCACGGGCATGGCGTGGTTCTTCGGGCACTACCTCGGCCTGGCCGACCGTTCCGACCCGAGGATCGCGCCGCTGCGGGCGGCCGACCTGTCCGGGCTGCCGCCCGCGACCGTCCTCACGGCCGAGTACGACATCCTGCGCGACGAGGGCGAGGCGTACGCCGTGGCCCTCGAAGCCGCCGGCACGCCCGTCGAGCACCGCCGCTTCGACGGGATGATCCACAACTTCGTCACGCTGCCCGAGCAGTTCGACGACGCGACCGAGGCCCGCGCGTGGGCCGTGGCACGCCTCCGGCAGGCGTTCGACACCAGGAAGTGACCTTGACGTACACCTCGTACGAGCGACTGAAGATCGACTGGGCCGCCGACGGCGTGCTGCGGGTGACGATGAGCGCGCCCGGCCGCCTCAACGCGGTCGACGCCACCGGCCACCGGGAACTCGCCGAGATCTGGCGCGACGCGGACGCCGACGACGCCGTGCGCGCCATCGTCGTACGCGGCGAGGGCACGGCGTTCTCGGCCGGCGGCGACCTGTCGATGATCGAGGAGATGATGGCGGACTACGACGTCCGCTCCCGTGTCCTCCGCGAGGCCCGCGACATCGTCTACAACGTGATCAACTGCTCGAAGCCGGTCGTGAGCGCCATCCAGGGCCCGGCGGTCGGTGCCGGCCTCGCCGTGGGCCTGCTCGCCGACATCTCGGTCGTCGGCCGCACCGCCAAGATCATCGACGGCCACACCCGACTGGGCGTCGCCGCGGGCGACCACGCCGCGGTCATCTGGCCGCTGCTGTGCGGCATGGCCAAGGCCAAGTACCACCTGCTGCTGTGCGAGCCGCTGACCGGTGAGGAGGCCGAGCGCATCGGCCTGGTCAGCGTGTGCGTCGACGACGACGAGGTGCACGACAAGGCCCTGGAGATCGCCGGGCGGCTGGCCCAGGGGGCGACCCAGGCGATCAGCTTCACCAAGCTCGCCCTGAACAACTGGCTCCGCCAGGCAGGCCCGGCTTTCGACGCGTCGCTGGCCCTGGAGTTCTTCGGCTTCGCAGGCCCTGACCTGCGCGAGGGCGTCCAGGCCGTACGGGAGAAGCGCCCGCCGAGGTTCTGAGCGGGCCTTCGCTCAGAGGTCGTACGCGACCGGGTGGCGGGGCTGGTAGAGGGAGAGTTCCGAGCCGCTCGGCAGGCGGATCGTGGCGCGCGAGCCCCATCCCTCGTGCGAGACCGGGCTGGCGATCTCCACTCCCCGCTCGGTCAGGTCCGCGAGCGTCGCCTCGATGTCGTCGCACATCAGGTGAAGCTCCTGCACCGCCTCGCCGTCCGTCGGGTGCACGGCGACCTCGGCGGGCGGCAACTTGAAGATCATCCAGCCGCGCCCGGCGTCGACGCCGGCGAAACCGAGCACATCGCGGATGAAGGCGCGGTCGGCCTCGGCGTCCCGGCTGTAGACGATCACGTGTGCACCGTTGATCAAGGGGTCCTCCGTTCAGGGGCGGAGCGAAGAGTATGGCAGCGCGTAGCCTTTGGCTCTAAGGGGGGCGCATGCTGCTCGGAGACCTCGCCCATCGCGGCGCCGTGCTGTGGCCGTCCCGTGTCGCCTTCGCCTGGAACGGCAGGACCCGGACGTACGGCGAGGTGGCCACGCGGGTCGAGCGGCTGAGCGCCGCGTTCGCCGCCGCGGGAGTGCGGGCCGGCGGCCGGATCGCGCTGCTCACCGTCAACACTCCGGAGGCGATCGAGACCGCCTTCGCCGCGTCGCGGATCGGCGCCTGCGTCGTGCCCCTGAACACCCGGCTGGCGCCGCCCGACATCCGCTTCCAGGTCGAGGACTCCGGTGCCCGTCACGCCGTCGTCCACCCGAGACTGGAGACGCTCGCCCGAGCCTCGGGCCTGCTCGACCTCGAATGCCGCATGATCGGCGACGACCTCCCCGAGGGGGCCGCTGGCGTCCCGCGCCCCGGCGACGACGTGCCGATCATCCAGCTCTACACGTCCGGCACGACCGGGCGGCCGAAGGGCTGCCTGCTCACCAACCGCGGCTGGATCGCCGCCACCGCCAACGCCGTTCACGGGCTCGGCGTCAAAGGCGAGGACCGGCTGCTCGCCACGCTGCCGCTGTTCCACGTCGCGGGGTACGGCACGGCCCTCGCCCACCTGGCGGCGGGCGGGACGGTCGTCATCCCGGACGGCGCCGGCCTCGACGAGACGTGGGAGCTGATCGGCTCGCACGGCGTGACCATGACGGTCTTCCCCACCGGGACGCGCCGCGCGCTGCGCCACCCCGCGGCACGGCCGCTCCGCCTGGTGTTCGGCATGGCGGGCACCGAGCGTACGGGGACACTGGAGGAGCTCGCGGAACAGGGGAGCGACTATCGCGGCGTGTACGGTTCGACCGAGGCGGGCAACTTCGTGACCGTCACGAGCCTCGCCGAGGAGCTGGCGCGGCCGGGCACGGTGGGCCGCCCGCTCCCGGCCTTCGACGTGGAGGTCGCCGCGCCGCCCGGCGAGGTGGGGGAGCTGCTCGTACGCGGCCCGTCGATGATGGCCGGCTACGCGAACCTGCCGGACGCCACCGCCGCCGCGCTGGACGGCGGCCTGCTGCACACCGGCGACCTCGTGCGCCGCGACGACGACGGCTACCTCTACTTCGTCGACCGCGCCAAGGACATGATCAGAACCGGTGGGGAGAACGTCTACTCCGCCGAGGTCGAACGAGTGCTGCTCGGCCACCCGGCCGTCGGTGACGCCGCCGTCCTCGGCGTACCCGACCGGCGGTGGGGCGAGGCGGTGAAGGCCATCGTCGTCATGCGCGCGCCGGTCACGGCCGTCGAGCTCGACGCGTACTGCGCGGAACACCTGGGCTTCAAGCGCCCGCGCTGGTACGAGTTCGCCGACGCGATCCCGCGCAACCACTCCGGCAAGATCCTCAAACGCCGGCTGCGCGCGGCGCACGACCCGGACCGGGCCGTGCGCCTTCCCGAGTCGCGCTGACGTCAGTACGACTTGGGCAGCCCCAGCTCATGCTGGGCGATGTGCGCCAGGACGAGCTCCTCGGCGACCGGGATGCTCTTGCCGATCCGCGCGTCGCGGAACAGCCGGGCCACCGGGTACTCCAGCGAGTAGGCCATCCCGCCATGCGCCTGGAACGCTCGGTCGGCGGCCTGCCAGGCGGCCTCCGCGGCCGTCAGCTTCGCGATGTTGGCCTCCGACCCGCACGGCCGCCGCTCGTCCCACAGCCACGCCGCCTTGTGCACCATCAGCCGCGCCAGCTCGACCTGCGCCTTGACCTGGGCGAGCGGGAACGCCACCGCCTGGTTCGCGCCGATCGGCCGCCCGAACGGCGCGCGGTCCTTCGCGTAGTCGCACGCGACCCGCAACGCCAGCTCGCCGGCCCCGACGCTGCCGGCCGCCGCGATGACCCGCTCAGGGTTGAGGATGTCCCACAGCACGGCGAAACCCTGGTCGACCTCGCCGATCACGTTCGTGGTCGGGACGCGCACGTCGTCGAAGAAGACCATGTTGGAGGCGACCGTGTTGGTGCCGAGCTTGGGGATGGGCCGGTACGTGAGCGTGCCCTTGGCGACCGCTTCCTCGATGTCGACCAGGAGGATCGTGAACCCGTTCAGGCGCGGCTTCGCCTCGGCGACCGGGATCGTACGGCTGACGAGCACCATGTGGCGGGCGCGCTCGACACCGGAGATCCAGATCTTCTGGCCGTTGACCACGAAGTCGTCGCCCTCACGGCGCGCGTGGGTGCTGACGTTGATCGCGTTGCTGCCGGCGTCCGGCTCGGTGATCGCGAAACAGGTCTCGGACCGGCCCTGCGCGAGCGCGGGCAACAGCGCGCGCTTCTGCTCCTCGGTGCCGTGCCGCGCGATCGTGAGCGCGCCGAACGCGGGGGTCAGCAGGTAGACGAACGACGCCGCCCCGCCCGCACCGGACGCCGCGAGGGCCTCGGCCGCCACCGCGAGCTCCAGGAGGCCCTGCCCGCCCCCGCCGTACTCCTCGGGAACCGCGAGACCGAGCCATCCACCGTCGGCGAGCTCCCGCCAGGCCTCCTCGGGCCAGCGCTTCTCGGCGTCGCACCGGTCCCAGTAGTCCAGGCCGTACCGTGCGCCGATCGCCTCGACACCGTCACGTACGGCAAGGGCATTCTCCGGCAGATCGAAGTCCACCCGAACCTCCTTCGGTTTCGTGTGGCCCAGAGTATGGCGTGTGATCGTGTGATCTACAACGTAAAGGCGGTCGGCCCTTCCGTACCGCCGACGTATCGGGCGACGAGCCGCGCGAGCCGTGCCGCGACGATCTCCGGAGGATCGGTCGGCAGCACGACATGACTCATCGTCAGCCGTACGACGGCGTCGGCCAGGTCGTTGACCTCGGACTCGTCCAACTCGGGCCAGTGTCGCCTCGTGTGCGCCACGATGCGCTTCTTGGCCGCGAACAGCACCGGCTCCGCGTGCGTCGTCATCAACGGCAGCAGGTCCTCACTGCCGCTTCCGGTCAGCGTGGCCTTCTTCAACGGATCGTCGGCAGCCGTGAGCAGCGTGTACGTGACGGCCGCCGCGACCGCGGAGTAGAGATCGGTGTGCCGCCCCAGCGCCTCGTCGACCCCGTCGAGGTAGCGCTCGTTCTCCCGCAGCGTCAGAGCCTGAGCGAGTCGCCACTTGTCCCCGAACTCGTTGTAGACCGTCTGCCGGCTGACCCCGACCGCGTCGGCGACGTCCTGCATCCGCACACGCCGGTATCCACGCTCAATGATCAGCGTGGCGGCGGCGTCGAGCAGGTCCTCTCGGAGAGGGCGGTGTGGCTGCATGCCCCCAGACTCCCAGACAACCCGATCCACGAACATTCCTGTCATCCGAATCCGCCGCTGACGCGTCTTGTAGATGTACGGATTCAAGGGAGATGTCATGAAGGTGTGGCCACCGGGCAAACCCCGGTACCAGGGGCTGGACGAACTCCTGAGACGCCGCTCCCGTCAGACCTCCACCAGCCTCACGAACTGGGTGCTGCACGACGAGAGACTCCTGATAGAGACGAGGTTCGGCGGCGACAGAGCAGAGTACGGAGCCTGGCGCGACCACCTCTGGACCGAGATGCACGACACCCCCCACCGCCGCCCACAGGAGCGCCGTCCGACGCCCGACGAGGAATATGTCGTAATGACAGCGTTCGGCGGCAACTGGGCGCAGTACCGTGTCTGTCGTGACCGCCTCCGCGAGGAGCTGTGGCAGATCATGCAGGTCACCCACCGGCGCTGAGCGCCCCCAAGAACCGCCGCGCGGCCGAGGTCATCCCCCCGATCCCCGGCCGCGCGGCCCATCCTCTGGCCTGCGGTTTTGTGGGTAAGCGCACGCCTATGCGGCTTCGTTCACTGATGGCGGTACCAAGCCCGCCCGAACGTGCCGTGGGAGGTGTTGCGTGACTGACGCTGGTTAGCAGCCGGTGATTGACGCGTCATCGATTCCTGGGCGCCATCGAGGAGCAGGGGAGCACGGACCCGGGGAGCGCGATGGTGGTTCCTTCTGGGGGTGGGGCGACGTCCAGTCGTGGTCCGTCGTGCACGGTATGGCTCCCGGTGGATCCGGTCGGGGGTTCGTGTGTTCGGCGGCAGTGCTCTCCCAGAGGTACACAGCGCTGATCTTTAGCTGGCGGAAGCCCGGTGTGGACAGAACCTGGGCGCGCAGTTGGTAGGGGTGTACCGATCGGGTGCCCATGAAATGCCCAGGCTCACTCCGCCTGAACGCACAGGTCAGAGACCGAACTCAGCCCGCTCAAGGCGCTAACCGGGGCCCGTAGACGTAGATCAGCTGAAGGTCCGGCGTCGTGATCGCCTCGGCGGCATCGTCCATGAGTACGCGCGGGTCGCATGACATGGATGACATTTTCAGCACGCACAACGTTCGCCGGGGGTCGCGAACGGGTGCCCTGGGGCGGTGTGCTCGGCGGACCAGACCGGGATCCCGAGCTTGCGAACCTGCGCGTGCCGACGCCGATCGTGATCGACAAGCCCGAACGCGAACGCAACGTCGCGACGCACGGACCAGCCAACGTCGCGCCTCGGGGTGCGATGCTGCTGTCCGGTCGGCGCGGACCTTCACGACCGATGCGTGAGCCGGCACCCCCTCAGGCGAAGCGGAACGTCTCGCCGGGCCGCAGGTGCTCGGTCCGGCGCTCGAGCGGTGATCGCCAGCAGTCGGCGGGGCCGGAGTCTCCTCACCCGCCGGCCCGGCAGCCGAACAGCGTGCGGAAGACCTCGGCGGATTCCGGGAAGTACAGGGTCACTGGGTTGTTGCGGCTGTTGAGCCCGGGTGAGAGCTGGTGGGCGCCGTCGCCGGCGTTGACGTCGAAGTAGCAGTTGAAGATCACGTGCGGGTTGTCGGTAATGAACTCGTACATGTGCTGGATGTAGCCGGGATTGTCACCGCCGCCGTGCCCGTCGGACCGGATGGTGACCCCCCATTCGCCCAGTGCCAGGGGCGTGTGGTGCTGTCGGCTGAAGTCGGCCCAGAAGGCCAACCCGCGTCGTCCGCCGTGCAGGTCCTCCGTCCAGACCCGTTCCCGGATCGCCGTCGCGGTCTGCTCATCGGCGTCGCCGGGGATGGGATAGGTACCCGACAGCCAGGACTGGTCGTAGGCATCCACTCCGATGACGTCGACGTAGGCGTCGCCGGGATAGACCGTCGTCGCGTCGGTCTGCTGCATGCCGATGTCCGGGTTCCAGACGAACTTGAACGCGGCGCCGGGCACCGACTTCATCACGGTGACGATGCGCCGCCAGTACTCGACCCAGTGGGTGGGATCGCTGCCGGCTCGCCAGGCGTACCAGAAGCCGTCGAACTCCCAGCCCACCCGAAGCCAGGTGTGGTGCAGGTTCAGCGAGACCAGCCGCTCGGCCAGTCGGCGGAAGTAGCCGTCGTAGTCTCCGGCGGCACCCTGGGCGAGCGACACCGGCTGCCCGGCACCGCTGCCGGTGGCCGGGCCGGACAGGTTGGTGGGACCCGGCAGCATTCCCACCGACAGCACAAGGTTGCGGTTGGGCTGTTGACGGACCCAGTCCGACCATCCCGTGAGGCTCCACACGGTACCGTCCGGGTTCGTCCAGTCGTCACCGGCGAGCTGGTCCCAGGTGCTGATGGCCAGGAACTCCAGGCCCCAGACCGTGCGCAGGCCCAACCATTGCGCGTACTCAGTGACATGGGGCGGACCGTTGGGCACCGCCCACCGGTACACCCCTTGCAGCCCAATGGGACGGCGGCCATACGGCGCCGATCCGTTGGTCGAAATCACAGTCGACGCCCGGGCGGGCAAGCCCGGCAGCGCCGAAGCCGCCGCCGCCCCGGCCACGCCCAACACGACAGCGCGGCGGCTGATGCCCAGCCTCGTACCTTTGCTCATGAGTTCTCCTCGAAACTCCGCAGGCGACGTGCCCAGCTCAGGTGGTTGTCTCTCGGCCCGATCTCCGGGACCTGGCCCATCTCGTTGCGATCGGCTCGCCGCGAAACAAATCCTGGTCCCGGAGATCTGCGCCAGATGGTCGGCTGGCTCAGCCGCCGAACAGACTCAGGAACTTCGCCGCCGAGTTCGGGAACTCGGTGGTCACCCGGTTGCCCTGAGCATCGTTGCCGTTGGACAGCTGGTGAGCGCCGTCGGTGGCGTTGACATCGAAGTAACAGGCGTAGGGGGTGCTGTGGGCGGACATGACGTTGTACATGTTCTGGATGAACTCCGGGTTGTCCAGCCCACCGTGACCGTCACTGCGGTGGCTGACTCCCCACTCGGGGAACACCAGGCTCTTGCCGTGCTGGGACGCGAACGACAGCCAGAACGAGATCCCGTGGTTGCCGCCGTAGATCGCGTTGTCCCACGCCGCCTTCCGGCGCGCGGCAATCTCGGTGGCGGTCGCCCCGGCCGGGAACGGGTAGGTGTCGGCGGCCCAGGAATCGTCGTACACATCCAGGCCGACATAGTCGACGTGGCTGTCGCCCGGGTAGACGTTCTCCGCAGGTAGCTGCTGGTAACCCAGCGCGGGGTTCCAAATGAACTTGAACTGGGCGCCCGACACCGCTCGCATGGTGGTGACGATCTGCTGGTAGTACGACGCCCAGCTGGCCGGGTCGCTGGAGGCACGCCAGTTGTACCAGCCGCCGTTGAACTCCCAGCCGACCCGAATCCACGTGCTCGCCAGGTTCTTAGCGACCAGGTTCTGTGCCAGCTTCTGGAAGTAGGAGTTGTAGTTTCCGGCGGCACCAGCAGCGAGCGACACCGCCTGCCCCGCGCCGCTGCCCGACGTCGGTCCGCTCAGGTCCCACGGCCCGACCAGCATCGGCACCGACAACACCAACTTGCGTCCACTCAGCCCCTGAACCCACTGGCTCCAGGGCGTCAGTATCCAGGACGGTCCGGCGATGCTGTCCCACGTGTCGGCGGGCAGGAAGTCAGTGGCCCAGACCGTGGGTATCCCGATCCACGAGGCGTACGCGGGAAGGTAGTTCGGCCCTTTCGGCGCGGCCCAACGGTAGACGCCCTGCTTGGTAGCGCTGAGCTGTTTTCTCGTGACGTCTGACTCGGCGCCGTACGCGGCCGCACCGAGCGGCATGCTGGCCGCGGCCAGGGCGGCCACGCCCAAGCCGACGACCGACCGTCGAGTCAAGTGTCGTGGACCTTGGTCCTGTGGTTCTGACATGTGCTGTCTCCCTCTGTCGGATCCCCGTGGGCCTCGATGACGCACCTGATCGGTAACCCGCCCACAGCAAACCGGGGCGGCGTGACGGATAGGACACTGTGTGTGGAAGACGTGCGTGAGCGGAGGCGTATCCGTCACTTCCCGGGGTCGATAATGCGCGTCGGGTGGACAGAGTTTGTGTCACTAAGGTGATGAGCGTCAAGGTCTTGGACAAACCTAGATTTCACGCTGGTATCCTGACGGCTGTGAGTCAAGATGTCGGCGGCACCATGCGGCTACTACGTCGGACGAACCAGGAGCGGATACTGACGCTGCTCCTCGCGCACGGACCGTTGCACCGGGCCGGGCTGGCCCGCCGCGCCGAACTGTCGCGGACCACCGTCTCGACGCTCATCAGCGACCTGATGGCCCGTGGGCTCGTGGTCGAGTCCGACCAGCGGCTCAGCAGCGCCGACGGAGATGGGCGCGCTCGGGAGATACTCGCGGTCAACTGGGCCGCCGCCGCGGTGGTCGGGATGAACTTCACGTTCAACCGGGTGTGGGTCCAGGTGAGCGATCTGGCTGGCCAGACTGTCGCCAGCGGCGACACTATGCTCGACACCGACCTCGGACCGAGCGAACGTATGGAAGCCGGCATCGGCATCTTGGAGCGGCTGCTCGCCGAGCACGGGCTACGCCCGGACCGAATCGTCGGCGCCGGCATCGGACTGCCGGCGCCGATCCACGCGGGGACCGGTGTAGCCGGCGTGTCCCTGCCGGGCCAACCCTGGTCACATGTACACGCGGCCGAGGAGTTCGGCCGCCGGCTGGCCATGCCGGTGCACATCGAGAACTGCACCCGACTGGAGGCCATGGCTGAGGCGCGCTGGGGAGCCGGCCAGGGCGTGGAGGAACTGCTGTACGTGGCGCTGTCCAACGGTGTCGGCAGTGCTCTGATCCTCGGCGGGCGCCCGCAGCGTGGCGCTGTGGGCGCGGCGGGCGAACTGGGACACATGTCGGTCAACATCGACGGTCCAGCCTGCCCCTGCGGCAATCGCGGCTGCCTTGTGCAGTACGCGGGCATCCCGGCGGTCGAGGCCGCGTTGCGCCCGGCGTTCACTGCGCAAGCCACCCTTGACGAGATGCTGACCCACACGATCGCCGGCGACCGCGCCGGTGAAGGCGTGTTCGCCGATGTTGGCGCGATCGTCGGACGGATCCTGGCCAACCTCTGCAACCTGCTCAACCCCGAGCGCATCGTGATCGGGGGCGAGCTGTCACGGGTCGGCGAGCCCCTGTTGGCGCCGATACGTGCCGCCATCCGGCGGTACACGTTGTCTCTTGCCCGCGGTGTCGAGGTGGTGCCGGCCCAGCTCGATCTGGGCGTGCGGGCCGGCGCTCTGGGTGGGGCGGCGCTGGTCCGTGGCGACACCGCCCAGCTGGCGACAGCGCTCAACCAGCTCGCTGTTCGGTAAGCGCCAGCCTGACACCCCATCTACCGACAACGCTGCCGAACCAGCTCTTCGTGATGCGCAAGGCGCAAATCTGCCCCTTGTCATGCAGTGGGCGCATATCTATGCTCCTGCCATGCGCGATACAAGCAAACGACGGCTCCCTGATCTCGAGACATCGACGGTCGGCCCGGACAGAGGGAGGCTTCTTGTCGTCCCGGCCGTAGATCGGCGTGGTTTCCGGAGTGAGCGACGTGACGCCGATCTGGTGATCATCGGGGGCGGCCTGGCCGGCACCTGCGCCGCGATCACGGCGGCCCGCGCAGGAGTCCGGGTGATCCTCGTCCACGATCGACCGGTGCTTGGAGGCAACGCGTCGTCGGAGGTGCGGCTGTGGATCCTTGGAGCCACCGCGCATATGAGCAACAACAACCGGTGGGCCCGCGAAGGCGGTGTCGTGGACGAGATCCTGGTCGAGAACACCTACCGCAACCCGGACGGCAACCCGTTGATCTTCGACACCGTTCTGTTGGAGAAGACCGACGCCGAGCCGAACCTCACCGTGCTGTTGAACACGGCCCTGGTCGACGTTGAGATGGCCGACGAGTCCGGCACCGGCGAGCCGCCCGGCCGGATCGAACGTGTCTCGGCATTCTGCAGTCAGAACTCGACCAGGTACGACATCGGCGGAGGCTTGTTCCTGGACTCGAGTGGCGATGGGGCGTTGGCCTTCCTCGCAGGCGCGGCGTTTCGGGTGGGCGCCGAGTCGAGCTCGGAGTTCGGAGAGAAGTTCGCCCCGTCCGACGACTACGGCCATCTCCTCGGCCACTCGATCTACTTTTACAGCAAGGATGTCGGCCACCCGGTGCGGTTCACCCCGCCGGCCTTCGCGCTGTCCGACCTCAGCTCGATCCCGCGGGCGCGCAATTTCAACACCAGTGAAGACGGCTGCCGGCTTTGGTGGATCGAGTGGGGCGGACGCCTTGACACCGTCCATGAGACCGAGACGATCAAGTGGCGTCTGTGGCAGGTGGTGTACGGAGTCTGGAACCACCTGAAGAACTCCGGTGAGTTCCCCGAGGCCGAGAACTTGACGCTGGAGTGGGTCGGGACCATTCCCGGCAAGCGAGAGAGCCGACGGTTTGAGGGCCTCTACATGCTCCGCCAGGACGACGTGTTTGACCAGACGCAGCATCCCGACGCCGTCGCATACGGGGGCTGGTCGATCGACCTGCATCCGGCCGACGGGGTCTTCAGCGAGAAGCCCGGCTGCAACCAACTGCACAGCCGCGGGACGTACCAGATTCCGTATCGTTGCTTGGTCAGCCGGGACGTGGACAACCTGTTCCTGGCGGGCCGGGTAATGAGTGCCAGCCACGTCGCCTTCGGATCCACCCGCGTGATGGGCACCTCGGCGCACTGCGCTCAAGCCGTGGCGGTGGCCGCCGCTCTGTGCTTGCGCGACGGTCGCCGACCGGCCGACCTCATCGAGCCGGCGTTGATGGCCGAACTGCAGAGTGAGCTGCTGCGCCGTGGGCAGCACATCCCCCAGCACGCCCTCTGCGACAGCGATGACTTGGTCGGGCGGGCACGAGTGTCGGCGACCTCGGCGCTCGTGCTCGGATCCTTGCCGGCCAATGGATCTGCAGTGCCTCTGGCGGAGGACCGAGGTCAGCTTCTCCCGTTGCCCGCTGGCCCGGTACCCCAGCTCGGCCTGCGTCTCGACGTGTCCGAGCCGACCACCCTGCGGGTGGATCTCCGTCAGGGCCGGCGCCCGGATGACTTCACGCCGGACCGCGTGCTATCCCGCAAGGAGGTCGCATTGGACGCGGGTGACGACCAGCTAGTCAAGATCGACTTCAACGCCGACCTCGCCGAGTTCGGCTATGCCACCATCTGCCTGCTCGCCAACGACCGGGTGGCGGTGCGGGTTTCCGACGAGCTTGTCACCGGCCTCGTGCCCCTCCGCCACCGCGGCGACCAACCCGAGGATTCCGACACGGGGTGCCCGGGTTTCGAGTTCTGGGCACCGGTCAGGCGTCCGGATGGTCGAAACCTGGCGTTGACCCTCGATCCACCGGTCCGGCTCGGTGACCCGACAGCCGTCTCGAACGGCGTCGACCGGCCCACGTCCGCGGCCAACGCCTGGATCGCCGAGTTCGATGACCCACGCCCGAGCCTGACCTTGCGTTGGGACGAGCCGGTCGACCTCGGCCGCATCGAGATCGCGTTCGACACCGATTTCGACCATGCGATGGAGTCAGTCCTCCACGGCCAGCCCGAGGACACCATGCCCCACTGTGTCCGGGACTTCCGGGTCCGGTCGGGCGAGCGAGTGCTGACCGAGGTACGCGACCAGCATCAGAGCCGCTGGACGCTGACGCTCGACGATGTGGTCAGCACCGATGAGATCACCATCGAAGTGGACGCGGTGAACGGCGCAGCGCCGGCCGCGATCTTCTCCGTCCGCTGCTATTCCGACCAGGACGCGCGGATCCTTCGTCACGGCGGGGGCGTTCGGCCGTGACGGATCTCGGTGACGAAACGACGTCGATCACGGCCAAACCGGGTCCGGAGCCTCGGCTGCCGGGGGCCGGCAGCAACCAGGCCCTGGCTCGGGGGCTGCACATCCTGCGGATGCTCGTCGACGAGGGAGAGCCGATGACCGCCACGGAAGTGGCCCGCCGGGTCGGGCTCCACCAGAGCTCCGCCTCCCGGATCCTGAAGACGCTGGGCGAGGTTGGCTACGTCCGTAAACACCAGGGCCGGTTCGCCCCTGACTACGGCGTGATCGCACTGGGTTCGGCGACCACCCGGCTGCCGTTGATCACTCGGCCCCGTGCCGTCTTCGATCAGCTCACGACCGAACATCGTGACATCACCATAACGATGTGCATGTTGTGGCGTGACGAGCTGCTCTACCTACTGCGGCAGACCAGCGGGTCGGAATCCATCGCGTTCTGGTCAGGCGAGTTCCCCATCAACGTCTCTGCACCCGGTTGTCGGCTCCTGGTCGACCTACCGGACGAGGAGGCGCTGCACATTCTGCGGGTGGCGCGCCAGCGCAACGGGTGGGGCGGTCGTCCCGAAATCGTTCCGCCGACCGAGGAAGGCCTGCTGGCCAAGGCCCGCGCCGCCGTCGCCGACGACGTGCTGATCATGTCGAACTGGGTCGTCGAGGGGCGCACGAGCGGGGCGATCCCCCTGGTCACCCCCGAGCCCCACCCGGTGGCGCTGGCGATCGTGGACGATGCCGGCACCCTCGGACCCGAGCGGCTAGTGCTGCTGCTGCACAGGGCGCGACGGCTGGTCGAGCAGACCTTCGTGACCTGACCGCCAGCCGACACCGGTCGGCAGCACGACCTCAACACCCCTACCCTCAACGAAAGGACGCGACCATGACCGGATCGCGAATCACCCGCCGTTCCCTGCTAGGCATCGCGGCCGCCGCGAGCGCCGCCGCCGTGACCGGATGCAACCTCGGCTCCGGCGGCGGGCGATCGGGAAGAGCAGCGGCCACCCTGAACGTGTGGGGCGCTGTCCCCAACGAGTCGGGGCCTGACGACATGTGCAAGGCATTCATGGCCGAGCACCCCGACATCACCGTCACCTACACCCGCTATGTCAACGACGACCAAGGCAACCTCAAGCTGGACACGTCGCTCAGCGGCGGCGTACCAATCGACATGTACTTCTCTTATGGACCGGTCCCGATGTTCAAGCGCAGCGCAGCCAAGCTCGCCCTGGACTTGACCAACAAGATCAAGGCCGAGCGCGACTTCGCCGCATTGACCGCCGACGCCGACCCGCTGTCCAACTATGTCTTGGGCGGCAAGCTCTACGGGCTGCCGGCAGCTCGGGCGCCGCAGCAGGTCTACATCAACAAGTCGATGATGGATGCCGCCGGGATCACCCTGGGCAAGACATGGACCGTCGAAGAATTCAACGATGTGGCCCGCGAGTTGACCAAGCCGAAGGTCTTCGGCACCTTGACCGCACCACAGCTGGCCAGGCCGGCGCTCGGGCCGGACTACTTCTACTCCGATGGCGGCAAACGGTCGAACTTCGAGAACCGGTGGTTCGCCGACGAGCTCGAGCTCGCGCTTCAGCTGCAGAAGACCAAGGTCGCCATGGATCGTCAGACGATCATCGCCGAGAAGCTGCAGACGTTCAGCCAGAACCCGTTCATCGCAGGGCGGGTCGCGATGCTGATCCAGTCGGGGCAGATCACCCGGTCGATCAACGACACCAAGGGGTACCCGCACGACTTCGCCACCTACTGCATGCCGATCCCCATTCCGACGGGCACCAAGGGCTGGAACACCGGCCAGATCGGTGACCTGATCTCGATCAGCCCGAAATCGAAGTTCCAGGACCAGAGCTGGGAGCTGGCCAAGTTCTGGGTCCGCAACGCTGGAAAGTACATGACCCGAGGTGGTCGCCTGCCGTTGCTCGCCGGTCAGTCGACACCGGACCAGATCCTCGAGCAGTTGCTCGGGCCCCAGCGCGAGACGCTCTACGACGTTCCTTCCTGGAAGTCCATGCTGTTCGCGACCGATCTCAAGCTGCCGGTCGATACGACCTTCACCGCCGGCACCGAGATAGCGACCATCACGGGGAAGCTGACCGACGAGACCCTGCTCGGCGACCGGTCCGTCTCCTCCTGGGTCACCGAGGCGACCCGCCAGAGCAACGCCGCGATCGCGAAGGCAGGCTGATGAGCGCCGCGGTCCTCTCCCCACACGTCGGCCGACGCCGGCGGCGCGGGCCCGGTGGCGCGTCGGTGACGGCCGGCTGGTTGTTCATCCTGCCCAATTTGCTCGGCTTCCTGGCGTTCACACTGGTGCCGCTGGTGTCCGGGATCGGCATCTCGTTCACCGATTGGAACGTGGTCTCGGGCTTGGGCGGGATCCGGTTCGTCGGGCTGGACAACTTCGCCGAGCTCGTCCGGGACACAGCGTTCTGGCATGCGGCCGGCCGCACGGTGCTGTACGCGGGCGTCGGTGTGCCGCTGACGATGGTGGGCGGATTGATCATCGCACTCTGCCTGGACGGCCCAGTCTTCGGACGCGCGGCGCTGCGGGTGATCTTCTTCATCCCGCACATCGTGAGCTCGATCGCGCTCGGGTTCGTGTGGCTGCTGCTGCTCCATCCCAGCAGCGGACCGGTCAACCTGGCACTGGATGCGATCGGTGTCGCCCACCCTCCGACCTGGCTGGTCTCCCAGGATTGGAGCCTGTTCTCGTTGATCCTGATCACCTCCTGGGCTGGCATGGGGTTCCACGCCGTGATCTTCCTGTCTGCCCTCCAAGCGCTGCCGGCCGACCTCTACGAGGCGGCTGAACTGGACGGCGCGGGACGCTGGCGCCGCTTCACCACAGTTACCTGGCCGTCGCTGATGCCAACCACAACCTTCCTGGCGATCATGTCGCTGATCGGTCACTCGCAGGGCTTTGGGCTGATCGCCTTCCTCACCCAAGGCGGTCCAGGCGACTCCTCTACCACCTTGTCGTACCTGATGTACCAGAACGGCTTCCAGTACTACCGCTTCGGATACGCGGCGGCGATAGGCATGATGAGCTTCGTCGGGGTGCTGCTGCTGAGCGTGTTCTTCTGGCGCTTCCAGCGCGGGCGGGGGTTGTACACGTGACCGCGGCCCCGGTGGATCCCGAGCCGGCCGCCGTTGCCGGACTGACCAACCCCGCGCCATCAGCTCCGGCGGTGCCGGTCGCGGTCAGACAGAGGCGAGGCGTCCCGCGCAGTCGGCGTCCCGCCGCACGTGCCGGGTATGTGGTCAAGTCGGTCCTGCTGTGGGCGTTGGCGATGCTGTTCGTGCTGCCGTTCGTCTGGATGCTCTCGTCGTCGCTGAAACGCAACATCGACGTGTTCACCATCCCGGTGCACTGGATCCCCGACCCGGTTCAGTGGCAAAACTACGTCGAGGTGTGGACGGGCGGGGCCGTGACGATGGCGGTGTTCTTCGTCAACTCACTGACTGTGTCGCTGATCGGCGTGGTGGGTGACCTCACCACCTCGGCGATGGCTGGCTACGCCTTCGCCCGGCTGACCTTCCGAGGGCGGGACAAGGTCTTCCTGCTCTACGTGGCTACCGCCATCGTGCCGACGCAACTGCTGCTTATTCCCCGCTTCATGTTCTTCCAGCATCTCGGGCTCTACAACACGCTGTGGGCGCTCATCCTGCCCGGAGTCTTCACCGTATTCGGCACCTTTCTGGTCAGGCAGGCGTTCTTCGCCGTGCCCGCCGAACTGGGCGAGGCGGCGCGGATCGATGGCGCGAGCGAGTGGCGGATCTTCTCCCGCGTGTACCTGCCGCAGATCCGCTCGACCCTTGCCGCGCTGGCGATCATCAGCTTCGTGGGGTCCTGGAACGACTACGAGGGACCGCTGATCATGCTGTCCAACCAGAACCTCTACACCGTCCCGATCGGGCTGACCCGGTTCGTCGACGCCGATGGGGGTCTGTCCGCCGGGCTGGCGATGGCCGGCTCGGTCTCCTCGGTGGTCCCGATCCTGATGATCTTCCTGGTGTTTCAACGCCAGTTCGTCGCCGCGCTGGCCAGCAGCGGTTTGAAGTGACGAGGTCAGCTCCGCTCAGCGAACGAGGTGAAGGCACGGCGATCAGCATGTGGACTTCTCCAGCGGCCCGACCGTAGCGAACCCGCCGAGCATCGGAGCCGAAACAAGCCGGCACTCCGGAGAAAGTACTCATGACGGGAGAACACATGGCAAGGTCTATCCGCCCCGCCCACGATGCTCTGATCTGGGAGGGCGCCATCGAGGTGGTACATGCGCCCGATGGCTCTCGCCCATGGCGTCTGCCGTATTCCCGGATCGAACTGTTCCCCACCGAGGCGCTGCTGGCGCCCGCTGCGATGTGTGCGGGTGTGCGGATCGTGTTCGACACCGACAGCAGGACAGTCGCCGGCCACGCGACAACGCCCATCGACCCGGACCTGAGTCTCGTCGACCTCGTGGTCGATGCGAAGCCGACCTCGTCAACCCGCGTGGAGAACGACGGTCGGTTCCAGTTCTCGGGGCTGCCGGCGGGACGGAAGACAGTGGAGATCTGGCTGCCGCAATACGGCGACTTCCGGCTGGTGGACCTCGTGGTCGACGACGGCTCGGAGATCTGGAGCCCGAAACAGCCGCAGCGTCCGCGCCTGCTGGTCTATGGCAGCTCGATCACGCACTGCCGCGACGCGGCCTCCCCGACGCGGACCTGGCCCGCGCTTGTGGCCGCCGAGTTCGGCGCGGACCTGACATGCCTGGGCCTGGCTGGGCAATGCCACCTCGACCCTATGGTGGCGAGGGTCCTCCGCGACCGCGGAGCCGACGTCATCGTCACCTGTCTGGGAATCAATGTCCACGGCAACGGTTCGTACAACAGCCGATCCTTCCTGCCAACCGTGCTCGGCTTTCTCAGCACGCTGCGCGACGGGCATGCGGGCACACCGATCGTCGTACTGTCACCCATCGTGTCACCGCCCCGCGAGACCAAGATCGGCGGCGCGGATCTCGCCCTCGCCGAGATCCGGGCCGACGTGCACCGGGCCGTCCGGCTCCTTCGAGACCACGGCGACGACGCGCTGCACGTGGTGGACGGGAGAGACATCCTCGGCCCCGATCACGCGCACTTCTTGTACGACGGCATCCACCCCAACGCCGAGGGTTACGAGCACATGGCACGCAGACTGGTCACGACCCTACGCACACTCGAGGTCCTCAATCAGGCACAAAGTCACTCCGCGAGACGCTGAAGGCTCCACGCATCGTGAAGGACGGACTCGACCAAGTGTGCTCGACCTACGGCAAAGCCGCCGCATCGTGGCCATGACCTGACCCACCCGGGCGTATAGCCCGCGGACCGCCGCTCGCGGTGTGATCGGGCGGCCGTTGTGCGGCCCTTTTCGTGTGCGACGCCAATCCTGCGATCGCCGCGGTCGAGCCGGTGCCGGAGGGCGCGCGGGTACGCCTGAAGACCGATGTGCTCGTACGCGATCTGACCATCGTGGCCGACCGGATCGCGCCGCGGGCGGAGGCGGACGCCATGATGGTCACGCTGCTCTGCGGGGACGAGCGCGACGTGGTCGTCCGAGGAGCCGACGCCGCCGAGGTGACGCGGGCGTTGCGGCATCCGGTCCGGCGCAGCGCGAACGACCTGGTGCGGGGCGAGCGCTGACGGCCGGCGCGCGTGTCTAGGTGAGGAGCGGGAGCTCCTGGCGGACCGCTCGGCGGATGACCGACGCGGCCGCTCCGCGTGGCCACACGTCCAGACCGTGCACGCGCGTGATGATCTGGCATTCGGCGGCGGCGCCGAATGCCCGGTCCGCCAGACACTCACGGATCTTCGTCTCGTAGATGTCGTAGTCGGGGGTGGACTCGCCCATGATGAGGACCACCTCCGGGCCGATCAGGTTGACCATGGTGGCGATGGCCATGCCGAGGATCGTGCCCGCGTCGTGGAAGGCCCTCAACGCGACCGGGTCACCGTCACGGGCGAGTTCGGCCGCCTGCGCGAGAGTCAGGTCGGGATCGCCGCGCCCCTCGCGTACCGTGCCGATGATCGCGCTCGACGAGGCGACGGTCTCGACACAGCCGCGTCGCCCGCAGTGGCAGACCCGGTCCTGCGGGCCGAACGGCAGATGACCCATCTCACCGGCCACGCCGTTCGCGCCGGAGACGACGTCGCCGTTGATGTACAGGCCGCAGCCGATACCGGCTCCGATGGTCACGATCGCGAACGAGTCGACGCCGACGCCGACGCCGAACCACTCCTCGGAGATGGTCAGCGCCCTTACGTCGTTGTCGATGAGAACGGGCTGGTCGAGTCGTGCCTGAAGGAGCTCACCCAGCGGTACGCCGTTCCAGCCGAGCAACGGGGAGTCGCGTACGACACCGCGCCGCGAGTCCACGTCACCGGAGACGGAGACGCCGACGCCGACGATCTTGGAGGCGTCGGCACCCAGGGCCGCGACGAGCTCGGCGACGGAGCGGGTGACCTCGTCGACGACGGTGGTGACCCCGTGGTCGGCCAGTGTGCGGCGGACGGAGTGCAGGATCGTGTTCTTTATCGTCGTCGCGACGCCGATGACCTCGGCTGCGTTGACCTTGATGCCGAGCGCGAGCATGGCCTCCGGGACGACGTCCAGCGGTTGCGCCGGTCGGCCGGGCACGGCGTCGGCGGTGCGATCCCGCGCCGCGTCGGTGACGAGCCCGCGGGCGATCAGCGGGGCGACCGCCTTGGTCACGGCGGCCTGGGACAGACCGGTCTGACGGGTGATGTCGATCCGGCTGATCGGCCCTCGGGTCAGGATCCGGCTGAACACATCGACGGCCGCCGGCGTGGCGAGCGGCAGGCGCTGAAAGCCACTCGGATCGAGGGCGCCGACCGTCTCATCGATGATCGAGGACACCGCTGCCTCTCATGAGTCTGAGCCGAACCGATCCTGTCATCTTCTCATTCCGCCGCCACGTGCGCTCCGGTCGCCGAGGGCCGGAGCGCCACACGGCACGGCACGGCCCGGCGTCACCGGGTCTCTGCGATGACCTGCTCGCTCGTCTTCTCCGCGACGGCCCAGACGCCGTCCCCGTGAGAGCCGCCGAAGTAGGCCTGGGACAGCGGCTGAAGTCTGGCCTTCATGCTCGAACCGTTCCGGTAGGGATCCGACATGAGGAGCTCACCGTTCTTCTTCATCGCGGTGAAGACGCTGAGGTCGACTCCCTGGCTCTTCTGGTGTGCCACGAGCTGGTCCAGCGCCGATCCGATCGAAGAGATGAACGGCCCGTTGTACAGTGCCGCCTTGGTCTGGCGGGCGGCGGACTCCTGGTAGTCGATCCACTTCCAGGTCGCGGTCTTGTTCTTGCTGCCCGACCACATGACGTTGCCCTCGGATCACCCGGTGGACGCGGCGAACGGGAACCACGAGGTCTGACCGACGATGTCGTCGTTCCCGAGCACACCGGAGCCGTAGACCCTGACGTGTTCGGGGTCGAAGCCGGGCTGGTCGCCGCGTACGCTAGATGGTCGTTCAGCGGCTGGAGCTGGTGCTGCTCGACATAGGTGGGGAAGTACTGGACGCTGTTCATGAACGCGTCCGGAGCGTTGCCGGCGACCCGATTGACGGGCGTGGCCCGCTGAGCTCATCCGGCGTCTCCCAGTTCCGACTCGCCAGTACGCATCAGCCGTACTTGCAGGAACGTGATGATCATGAGCATGACGAAGAGGGCCAGCGACATCGTGGTGGCTTAACCGAAGTCAAACTGCCCGAAGGGCTGCTGGTAGATGTAGGTCTGCAGGACGTTGGAGGCGTTCGCGGGACCGCCCTCCCGCGGGGGCCCAGCGCCTGGAAGTCCGTCCCGACGAACGCCGGAGCGATCAGAATTCGGATCCGTCCCGCATCGCAGGCGACAGGACCGGAACCAAATTTGGTGGAGCGTAAAGCTATTACTTCATCATGTCAAGTAATATATCGTCAACGCTTGACCCTGCGAAGTCCTCCCACCCTGCTCAGGGCACTCTCTGGCGCGAGCGTACCGGATCGTGACCATCGACTCTCGATCGACCATGTTTAAATGACTGCATCAATAAATGAGTGGAGATCGATGAGTACCACGCAGAGCCAGATCGTCCACCTGCGAGCCGCCGGGGTCTCGGTGGTCTACGACCTCACCGGGCCCACCCCCTGTGTCCTTCACTGGGGAGCCGAGCTCGGCCCGCTCGGACCGGCCGAACTCGCCGCGTTGTCCCTCACCGCGACGCCTGCGGTCCTCAACAGCGCCCCGGAGAAGCCGCGGGTCTTCTCGACGCTTCCGGCCGAGTACGAGGCGTGGTCCGGCACGCCCGCTATCTCGGGCCATCTCGGTGGCACGCGTACGACCCCACGACCGCGGACCGTCGACTGGGACGCCGAGATCCCGGCCGACGGTGCGGGCGGGACGCTCACCGTACGGCTGCGCGACACGGTGGCGCCGCTGGAGATCGATCTCGAGCACCGGCTCGGCGACACCGGCCTGCTCACGACCCGTCTCACGTTGCGGCGAGTCGCCGACGGGTCCGGCATGAACGACGTCCCGTACGACCTGGGGGGTTTGGTCGGCATGATGCCGCTGCCCGGACGCGCGGATGAGATCCTCGACCTGTCCGGAAAGTGGTGCCGGGAACGCTCGCCCCAGCGCACGGCGTTCGTCGACGGTTCACACACCCGGCAGGTCCGCCGTGGAAAGCCCGGACACGACTCCCCGTATCTGTTGTTCGCCGGCACGTCCGGTTTCGGGTTCCGCGCCGGCGAGGTGTGGGCGAACCACGTGGCGTGGAGCGGCAACCAGCAGTGGTTCGCCGAACGGCTTCCCGAAGGCGCGGGCGCGCTGCGCGGCGTTCTCGGCGGTGGCGAACTCCTCGTGCCCGGTGAGGTCAGGCTCCTGCCGGAGATGGAGTACCGGGCGCCGGAGGTGATATTCGCCTGGTCCGACGCTGGAATGGACGGCGTCGCGGACCGCTTTCACACGGCCCTGCGCAACCGTCCCGTCCATCCGCGCTCGCCTCGCCCGCTGGTGCTCAACACGTGGGAGGCCGTGTATTTCGACCACTCCCTCGACCGGTTGCTGGAACTGACCGACCGTGCCGCCGAGATAGGCGTCGAACGTATCGTCTTGGACGACGGCTGGTTCGGCGCCCGCCGTGACTCCACCGCCGGCCTCGGCGACTGGAGCGTCTCGGATGAGGTCTGGCCGGACGGGCTGCGCCCGTTCGTCGACCGCGTCCGCGGGCATGGCATGGAGTTCGGGCTCTGGTTCGAACCGGAGATGGTCAACCTGGACTCGGACCTCGTCCGCGCGAACCCCGGCTGGCTGCTCGCTCCCGGCTCCGGTCTCGGGCCGGCGGCACGGCACCAGTACGTCCTCAACATCGCTCACCCCGGCGCCTGGGCGTACCTGCACGAGCGGATGGGCAAGCTGATCGGCGAGTACGGCATCGACTTCATCAAGTGGGACCACAACCGCGACCTGCACGAGGCGGTCTGGCGCGACCCCGGCGGCGACCGGCCCGCGGTGCGTGAGCAGACACTCGCGCTGTACCGGCTCATCGACGCGCTCAAGTCCGACCATCCCGGGCTCGAGATCGAGAGCTGCTCCGGTGGGGGCGGCCGGATCGACCTCGGCATCATGGCGCGTGCCGACCGCGTCTGGCCATCGGACTGCAACGACCCGGTCGAACGGCACGCGATCCAGCGGTGGACGTCGTTGCTCCTGCCCCCCGAACTGGTCGCCTCCCACGTCGGCGCGGCCGAGGCGCACACGACCCATCGCGTGACACCGACGTCGTTCCGCCTGATCAACTCGCTGTTCGCGCACGCCGGCATCGAGTGCGACCTGACGCGGTGCGCCCCGGAGGAGCTACGAGCCCTGCGCGACTGGGCCGCCACCTACCGGGAGGTACGCGACCTGGTGCACACGGGCCGTACGGTCCACGCCGACCTCGACGACCCGGCGACGCAGCTGCACGGTGTGATCGCCGAGGACGGCACCCGAGCCCTCTACACGTGGGTACGCCTCGCCAGCTCGGGCGCCGGGCAGTCGGGACGGGTGCGGCTACCCGGCCTCGACCCGGCCGCCTCCTACCGCGTACGCGTCCGGCGGGACGTCGGGGACGCGAGCCTGCACCAGACCGGCGGACCCGCCTGGTTCGAGGCCGCGCTGACCGGCTGGATCAGCCTGCCCGGGGCCGTCCTGGCCACCGCCGGCGTCCCCATGCCCACGCTCAACCCGCAACAGGCGCTGTTGATCGAGGTGGCGCTGTAACGCGGCCCGTACGACACGGGAGGAGCAGGTCCGTATGAACCACCCCGCCGGCGGCGGCGACCGGCCGAACAGCGTGATGGTCATCTGCGACGACCTGGGATACGGGGACCTGGGCGCGTACGGCGGCCGGGTCATCAAGACCCCCCACCTGGACGCGCTGGCCGACGCCGGGCTCCGCTTCGACGCCATGTACAGCGGAGGACCGACGTGCACGCCGGCTCGCAGTGCCCTCCTCACCGGACGGCTGCCGGCGCGAACGGGAACCCGGACCGTCCTGTTCCCGGGAGACGAGGGCATGCGTCCCGAGGAATGGACCCTCGCCAACTACCTGTCCGCCGCCGGGTACCGGACCATGGCGGTCGGCAAATGGCACCTCGGCGACGTACCGGGACGTGGACCGCTCGACTTCGGTGTCCAGTCCTACTTCGGGCTCCCGTACAGCAACGACATGGCGCCGCCTTCGCTGTACCGCGATGACCGCCTGATCGAGGAGGAGACCGACGTCAGCCTCCTGACCGGCAGATACTCGTAGTAGTCGGACGGGTCGGCCGAGTTGGAGTTGAGGTTCGGGTTCGGGCCGGTCGTCTTGAACCAGCCCATGATCGAGGCTTCCTTCGTGTGGTTGAAGGCGCGCAGCGTCGGCACTCCGCTCTCAGAGTAGAGTCACGCCCTCCAGTCGTCGTTGCCGAAGACCGTCGGGTCGACCTGCCGTGTCTGGATCGCGTACCCGCCTACCGGGTAGGCGTGGTCGCGTACGCGCATCGCGCCGCGAACTCGGGGTGCTCGGCCTCTCCTTCCTCCTCGTCCGATTGGCCGCTGCCTAGGACCTTCTCGTAGTAGGCGTCCTCGTCATCGAGACGCAGTTGCCGGCCGGCGGCCGACGCCTGCTCATACAACTCCAGCGTGCGGGCGAACGACCACGGACTGGACAAGAACCGCTTCTTCAGCAGCATCGCCACGATGTCACCCGAGCGGCCCTTGCCGTTGGCTCGTGCACTGTCGTCGAGAATGCGGTCCAATGTGGCGAATCGTTGCTGCTCGTCGTCACTCGGAGTGAACGGGATCTTTAGGAGCCGGCGCGGCTTGAACTCCTTGTCGGCGAGTTCGCCCTTGAGGCGGCGGATCGCGATCTCCCTTAAGGCCCGCTCGTTGAGGTCGGCGCCGCGGCTGAACCGGCGTCCGTCGATCATCTCCAGCAGCGCGGTGAACGATTCGGGATAACCGTTGTGCGGTGTCGCGCTGAGGAACAGCCAGTGCTCGCACTGCTCCGCGAGGGCTTTGGTGGCCAGCGTTCGCTGGCTGTCCACGGCGTAACCCCGCCGGCCCGGCGCCGTCGTGGGGCTGGCCGGAGCGACATGGTGCGCCTCGTCCACGGCCAGCGCGTCGAAAGCGAAATGCCGGACCGTGGCGGTGTCGTGTACCTCGGCGAACACATCCCGCAGCAAGCGCTGCGCGCGCAACGTCGGCAACCAGGACATGCTGACGATAACTCGAGGGAACAGCCGGAATGGGTTGGCGGCCAGCCCGTGGGAGCGGCGGACCCGGGCCATCAGCTTGCTGTTGACGATCTCGAAGTCCAGGCCGAACTTCTCCCGCATCTCGTCCTGCCACTTCAACGCCAGGCTCGGTGGGCAGACGATGACCACCGAGCGGGCACGGTGCCGCAGCAGCGGCTCCTGGACGACCAGACCCGCCTCGATCGTCTTGCCCAGGCCCACATCATCGGCGAGCAGCAGATTCGTCCGCGACGACTGAAGCGCCGGTTACCGGCTCGATGCCGGCGGAAGCGAGCTTCTGCTGGATCGAGGCGAGGCGTGCCGGAGGGAGCCAGGCGGCCCTCGTCTGAGACGGTGTAGCTCGTTTTGGGGAGCGTGCCGGTTGAGTGCGTGGTACGTCCGGGTTGGCTCACCTTGTTCGAGTGACACGCCCATCAGTCGCCCTGGTGCCCAGGTGAGTGTAGAAAGGGCATACAGCGTCTCCGACAGTTCGGGGGTGTCGGATGGAGGCAGCCGGGGGACTGCCGGGTCGGGCCGAAATAGTTCACGAGAGTGAACGGACGCGTGTCACGCGCCTCGTTGTCAATGGGCGTTCTGTTGTGCGTAAAGAGCCGCTGGGGCCCGATGCTCGGTTGCGGGTAAGACATGAGCTGACGATCCTTGAGCGGCTATGTGGTGCCCGCGGGGTTGCTCAGCTGGCGGAAACGCGTCGGTGTGTGGGGTCGATCGTGCTGGTGGATGCCGGTGGTGCCAGCCTGGCAGAGCTGGCGAAGCCACCCGCGATCGATGACCTGATCCGGCTGGCACTGGAGCTGGCCCGGGCGGTGGCGAGCATGCACCGGCGGAGTGTGATGCACCGGGACATCACGCCCGCGAACATCGTGATCTCCGCCGAGGGTACGCCGTGCCTGATCGACTTTGCCTTGGCATCGTCGTTCGCCGAGATCCGTCCGGAGTTTACGCACCATACGCAGATCGTGGGGACGTTGGAGTACCTGGCGCCGGAGCAGACCGGGCGTACCGGTCGGCCGGTCGATCAGCGTGCCGATCTTTACGCGTTGGGTGGGACGTTGTACGAGCTGGCGACGGGTGGGCCACCGTTCGGCTCTGGCGACCCGTTGCGGCTCACGCATGATCATTTGGCTCGGGTGCCGACCCCGCCGGTAGAGGTGAACCGGGCGGTAGGCGCTTCGTTGTCGGCGATCATCATGCATCTGCTGGAGAAGGAGCCGGACAACCGGTACCAGACGGCGGAGGGCCTCGTCTGTGACCTGGAGCGGCTACGGGACGCAAAGCCGCGTCAGGCGGCTGCGTTGCGGGTCGGCGAGCGCGATTTTCCGTTGCGGCTTCTGCCGCCCTCGCGGCTGGTGGGTCGTGATGCGGAAGTAGAGGCGCTGGAGAAGGCGTTCGAGGAAGCGCTGGCGGGCCGGTGCCCGGGGGTGCTGATCGGTGGGGCGCCGGGGGTGGGCAAGACGGTGCTGGTCGATGAGTTGCGGCCGGTGGTGACCGGCTGGGATGGCTGGTTCGTGGCGGGCAAGTTTGACCAGTACCGGCGGAATCTGGAGTTCGACGCCGTTCACCAGGCGTTTCGCGCGCTGGGCCGGCTGCTGCTGGCCGAGCCGGACGAGGATCTGGCCGAGGCCCGCGGGCGGATCTTGCGCGCACTCGGCCCGAACGCGGGCCTGCTGACCACGGTGCTGCCGGAGTTCGCGGCGCTGCTCGCGGTGCCGCCTGATCCGGGGGATCCGCTGACCGCGCAGGTGCGGGCGCAGCGCTCGGCCGTGGACATCTTGCGTGCGGTCGCCTCGCCGAAACGGCCGGTGGTGGTGTTCGTCGATGACCTGCAGTGGGCGGGGCGCTTGCCACTCGGCTTCGTCGACCTCATGGTCAGTGAGGAGCCGGTCAAGGGCCTGCTTTTGGTGGGTGCGTACCGTGAACAGGAGGTGGAGGCGGCGCATCCGCTGGCGGCGCCGCTGTCCCGATGGCGTGAACAGGCCGGAGTGCGGCACTTGCGGCTGGCCGACCTGCCGATATCCGGCACGACCACTATGGTCGCGGAGATGCTGCACGTGGGCCCGGCCCCGGCGGCAGTTCTGGCCGGGGTGATCAATCCGTACACCGCTGGCAATCCGTACGAGACGGTGGAACTGCTCAACGCGCTGCGACGCGATGGCGTGTTGACGGCGACGGCCGCCGGATGGCGGTGGGACACGGCGGCCGTGCGCGATCGTCTTGACCGGTCCGATGTCGCCGGGCTGCTGGTGGCGCGCGTCGATGCTGTGCCCGCACGGTCGCGGCGGGTGGTGGAGGCGATGGCGTGTCTAGGCGGGCGTGCGGAGCTGAGCGTGCTGCATACCGCCATCGGCGCAGCGACAGGCGTGGTGGAAAAGGCGCTGGCGCCCGCCCTCGACAACGGCGTTCTGGTGGCAGAGCCCGGGACGCAGGAGGCGGTGCGGTTTCGCCACGACCGGATCCGTGAGGCGGTCCTGGGCAGGGTGGACCCGCGGCGGCGGCGCGCCCTACAGCTGGCCATGGCACGGCGGCTCGCGGCGGTACCGGAGTTGTTCGCGGTCGCGGCCGAGCAGTACCTGCCAGTTGTCGAGGCGGTCGAGGACCCCATGGAACGGCGCCGAGCGGTGGACCTACTGCGCCACGCCGCTGGCCAAGCCTCGTTGATCGGGGACTACGCGCTGGTGAACGCGCTACTGGCCGCCACGCTACGGCTGATCGACCCGGGTGAGACCGCCACGCTGATCGACGTGCGCACCGGCCGCCACACCGCCCTGTACAGCCTGGGCCGCCTGGAGGAGGCGGACGAGGAGTACCGCACGATCGAGAAGCTGTGCACCACCGCCATGCAGTCTGCCGACGCGACGTGCGTGCAGGTCAGAAGCCTGACCCACCAGAACCGTCTTTCCGAAGCGATCGATCTGGGCATGCGGTCGCTGCGTGAGCTCGGCATCACCGTGCCGGCCGCGGACCGGCTCCCGGCCGAACTCGACCACCAGTTCGACTATCTGTACCGATGGCTGGACCACACCGACGGCGGCGACGAACCGACCTGGCCGGAGATCACCGATCCCCGGCTGCTCGCCGCGACCCGCTTGATCAACACGCTCACGCCGGCGACCTACTTCGTCGCCGACCAATCCATGCTCGCCTGGCTGAGCGTGGAGGCGCTGCGAATCTGGCTCGAGCACGGCCCCGCCCGTGCCCTGATCGGCCCGGCGATCTGCGCCGCCTTCCCCGTTATGGGGCTGCGCGGCGACTACACCGCCGGGTACCGGGTGGCGCGGCGGATTCTGGCTCTGAGTGAGGCCCGCGGGTACGAGCCCGACACCTCGCAGGCGCGATTCCTGTTCTTCCTTCAAAGCTGCTGGTTTGAGCCGATCGAAAACGGTGTCCAAGCAGCACAGCGGGCCCGGGAGGGTCTGATCGCGGGGGGAGACCTGGCCAACGCCGGATATACCTACGAGGTCGTACAATTCCTGCTGGACAGCGCGCCCTCGCTGGACAGCTGCGCCGCCGAGGTGGAGGCGGGCCTGGCGTTCGTGGGGCGTACCGGCAACGAGCAGACCGCCCGGTGGCTCGACAGTTATCGGTGGTTGGCCGGTGTGCTGCGCGGGGAAAGCGCAGGCGCAGCCGATGAGGTGGTGCCCGACAGATACGCCGGCAACCTGCTGGGGACTTTCCACGCGTGTGTCAACCATGCGACCGCCGCCGCCATCTTCGGTGATCCGGCCGACCTGGCGCGGCACACCGCGGCGACGATGCTGCTATTGCCGGCCGTCCCGGGTATCTATCCGACCGCCGTGGCCCACATGCTGCGCGGGCTGGCCCTTGCCGGGCAGGCTCGGGACAGCCACGGTGACGAGCGCGCCGGCCTGCTGTCCGAGCTGGATGAGGTGACGGGGTGGCTGGCCGCCCGCGCCGCGGACGAGCCGGCGAACTTCCTGCACCTGCTGCGGCTGGTCGAGGCCGAGCGGGCCTGGGCGATCGGGGACTTCCGCGCCGCCACCATCGCCTTCGACGCCGCCCGGCGCGAGGTCGCCCAGCACCAGCGCCCATGGCATCGGGCCCTGATCACCGAACGCACCGCCCGCTTCCACCTCGCCCACGGCATCGAACATGCCGGCTACCACCTTCTCATCGAAGCACGCCAGGAATACCTCACTTGGGGCGCGATCGCCAAAGTCGCCCAACTCGACTGGGCGTACCCGAACCTACGGCCCGGGCCCGACACGACCACCAGGCCCAACGTCACGACCGGAACCCTCGACCTGCTCGGCATCTTGTCCACCTCCCAGGCACTGAGCTCCGAAACCAGCATCGAACGGCTACACACCCGCGTCGTCCAGGTACTCAGCGCGATGACCGGCGCCACCGGCGTACACCTGCCACTATGGAGCGAGGACCGGCAAGCCTGGCTCCTGCCGACCCCGGACACCGACGGCACCACCCCGGCCAGCGGCCATGAAGACGAAGTCCCGATGTCGGTGCTGCGCTACGCCCAGCGCACCGGTGAACCACTGGTCGTGGGCGATGTCACCCGCGACGACCGCTTCGCCCGCGACCCCTATTTCTCCGACCTGCCCTGTTGCTCGCTGCTGGCCGTGCCAGTCCTCAGCCGCGGCACGCTACGGGCGGTGCTGCTGCTGGAGAACCGACTCATCCGTGGCGCCTTCACCACCGAACGACTCGACGCCGTCCGACTCATCGCCGGCCAACTCGCCGTCTCCCTCGACAACGCCCAGTTGTACAACGAACTCACCACCTCACGCGCGCGAATCGTCGCCACCGCCGACCAGACAAGCCGGCGCATCGAGCGGGACCTGCACGACGGTGCCCAGCAGCGCCTAGTCTCGCTCGCGCTGCGACTGCGCGCGGTGCATACGGCGGCACCCGAGCTCGCCGACGAACTCGGCGAGCTCGCCGACGAGGTGAACGGCGCGCTGGAGGAGCTGCGCGTGCTCGCGCGTGGTATACACCCGGCGATTCTGGCCAAGAGCGGCCTCCTCGCAGGGCTGCGCACGCTCGCTCGCCGCGCACCGGTCCCGGTCGACCTCGACATCCGCGCGGAGGGGCGGTTGCCTGAGCCCGTCGAGGTCAGTACGTACTACATCGTCGCCGAAGCATTGACCAACGCGGCCAAGCACGCGCAGGCCTCGGCTATCACGGTCACCGTCGAAGCCGACACCACGAACGCCGTCCTGCACGTCACGGTCTGCGACGACGGTGTCGGCGGCGCCGACTTCACCCGCGGTACCGGCCTGCTCGGCCTCAAAGACCGGGTGGAGGCACTCGGAGGGCGCATCATCCTCGACAGCCCGCACAGAGTGGGCACCACCTTGTGCGCAGAACTCCCGATCATCGACACAACCGCATGACGAACTGACGCCGGCCGACCGCGGCGCCGGACAGATCGGATGCGCAACCAAGCCGATCGTGGGGACGCTCTTGCTCCTCATCCCGGTCCTCCTGGCCAGTGCCCGCATCTGGCTCGGATCGAACGGTAACCCGTTCAGATCAGGCAGGTATCAGCGCAACGTGAGTATCCGGCCGATAAGTAGGTGTAAGGGATGAAGTAAGCATCAAGCCGTACCGGACATCCTGCCTGGTCGAGGGACAAGTAGCACGAGAATCCCCCCGATCCCCGGCCGCGCGGCCCATCCTCTGACCTGCGGTTTTCCAGGTCATATAGCAGATCCTCGGTTTCTGCGTCGCAGCCGGTGATTGACGCGTCATCGATTACTGGGCGCCATCGAGGCGGCCCGTGATCGTCATGGTGTGCCACTGCGGGGAGGGGGCCGGTGACCTCTACCGTGTCAAGGTCGTTCCGATCAATCCCTGACCTGCGAATTTTTGAATTGTCGCAGGTCAGTGGCGGTTGTTGACGCTCGTTGGTGTCCCTTCAGGATGGCTCAGGAACCGTGCGTGCTCCCGGCGTTTGTACCATGGTCCATGCGGCAAACATGTACCGTGGTTCATTGGCTGTCAAGGGAAGTATTGCCAGCTCATGTTGGGTTGCACTCGTTGAGTAGGGCCTTGGTGCTGGTGTGTACCCGCTCCAGGTGTTCACGGACCGCCTGCTCCGCGCCGTCCTCGTCGCCGGCCCTGATCGCTTCGAAGATCCGGCGATGCTCGGCCTGGCTGAGGTGCTGGTGTGTGAGGTAGTTGGCCGACGCCGAGTAGGTGCGCCGCAAGAGTGCGCTGGTGGGCACGGTGAACAGCACGTAGAAGGGATTGCCGGTCGCCTGGGCGAGCAGCTCGTGGAAGGCGATGTCGGCCTGTAGGTGGGACTCGAGGTCGTCCGACGTCGATTCCCCGAGTTCCAGGGCGCGTTCGAGCTCTTCGAGGGCCTCGTCGGTCCGGCGCTCCGCGGCCAGCCGGGCGATGATCGGCTCGATCAGCTCGCGGATCTCCAGCAGTTGATCGGCTCCGGCCCGCGTCGTGCGCAGCACGATCATGAGCTGGTCGAGCAGGGCGTCCAGGGTGCCGCCGGCCACGCTCATTCCATGGCGGGGGCTCACCTGGACCAGCCCGCGCTGGATGAGTGTACGGGTCGCCTCGCGGACGACGGTCCTGCTGACCTGGAACTGCTCCATGAGCTCGACCTCGGTCGGCAGGGTCGTCCCCGGCGTGAGGCCCTTCGTCAGGATGTGCTCCTGGATCGCATCGACCACGACAGCGGAGAGTGGCCGGCGTACGGCGGGGCGGCCGATCGCGGCACGGCCTTGACCTGGATCATCAATCATCATACCGTCCAATCATACGATGATTCATCGTACTTCATCCTCGCCGCGAAGTACGCGAGCTTTGGGAGAACCGTGATCGATCAGACTGCCCGCATCGTGGAGCCCGTCGCTCAGACCGGTCTCCGCCATGGCTGACGCGCCGCCTCGCCACGTGCTGCTGGTCGCGCCCGGACGGTTGGAACTCGCGGTGACCGGCGGCCTCCGTCCAGGCCCGGACGATCTCGTGGTCCGTCCCGATGCCGTCGGGATCTGCGGAACCGATCTCGAGCTGCTGGACGGCAGCATGACCTACCTCGCCAGCGGCTTCACGCGATATCCGATCGTTCCCGGCCACGAATGGAGCGGGGTGGTGACCGCACTGGGCGACGACGTCGACGGGTTCGCCGTCGGAGATCGGGTCGTCGGCGAGTGCTCGATCGGGTGCGGCAGGTGCGAATGGTGCGTCGGCGGCTCCTACCACCTGTGCGCCGACCGTACCGAGACCGGGATAGCCGGCCGCGCCGGTGCGCTCACCGGCTGCTTCGCCTTCCCGGGAAGGGCCGCCCACCGGATCCCGGACGGCGTCTCGGCCGCCGACGCCGCCCTGATCGAGCCGCTGGCGGTCGCCTATCGCGGCCTGACGCGACTCGGCGTACGCGAGAACGAGCCTCTCGGCATCGTCGGTGCCGGGACGATCGGGCTCCTGACCGCCCTCACCGCGCGAGCCCTGGGTATCGAGGACATCCGTGTGTCCGAGGTCGAACCGACCCGGCGGCGGTTCGCGTCCGACCTCGGCTTCAGCGTCGTCGACACCGAGATCGCCGGACAGGTGCCGCGTGTGGTCGAGGCGTCCGGCACCGCCGATGGGGTACGGGCGGGGCTGCGCCTGTGCCGCGAGGGCGGGGAGGTCGTCCTGCTCGGGCTGACGGGAGCCCGTTCGGTCGCGGTCGACCTCGATGGCGTCGTCGCCCGCGATGTGACCGTTCACGGCAGCCTCGGCAGCCCCAGCGTGTGGCCGGACGTCATCGATCTGGTCGCCGATCGCCGGATCCGGCCGTCCATTCTGGTCAGCCACGAGTTCCCGCTGAGCGAGAGCGCCGCCGCGTTCGAACTCGCCCGCAGTCGATCGCCGGGAGTCAGGAAGATCCTCATCCGGCCGGGGCTCGACTCCGCGACTCCGGCGAAGGGCGGTCCCCGATGACATCGCCCGACGCCGAACTGGCCGATGCCCTACCGGCCGGAGCCTTGATCACCGACCCGGACGTGATCGCCGGTTACCGGCAGGACATGGCCCGTCATCCGCATCCCGGCATGCCACGAGCCGTCGTACGGGCCACCGGCACCGAGGACGTGCAAGCCGTTCTGCGGTGGGCGAGCGCACACGGCGTTCCCGTCGTGCCACGCGGCGCGGGTACGGGCCTGTCCGGTGGAGCGACCGCACTCGACTGCGGCATCGTGCTCAGCCTCGAGCGAATGCGCGATATCGCCGTCGACCCGGCGAGCCGCGTGGCGGTCGCGCAGGCCGGCGCCTACAACGTCGACGTAAAAGGGGCCGCCGCCGAGCACGGACTTTGGTACCCGCCGGACCCCTCCTCCTTCGAGATCTGCTCCGTCGGGGGCAACGCGGCGACCAACGCCGGCGGGCTGTGCTGCCTCAAGTACGGCGTGACCACCGACTATGTCCTCGGCATGCGGGTCGTGCTCGCGGACGGGACCGCGCTGCGGCTGGGCGGGCCTCGGCTGAAAGACGTGGCGGGGCTGTCCCTCACCGAGCTGTTCGTCGGGAGCGAGGGGATCCTCGGGGTGATCACCGAGCTCACCCTTCGCCTGCTGCCCGCGCCCGATCCGTCCAGCACCCTCGTCGCCGTCTTCGGCACCGTCGAGGCGGCCGCCCACACCGTCTTGGCGATCACCGCGCGAACGCGGCCGTCCATGATCGAACTGATGGACAACGCCTCGATCAACGCCGTCGAGGACCTGCTCCACATGGACCTCGACCAGACCGCCGGCGCATTGCTGCTGGCCCGCTCCGACGCTCCAGCGCCCCTGGCGGCGCAGGAGATCGCCACCATGCACCGGGCGTGCGCCGAACACGGCGCCACCGAGGTGTTCAGCACCGACGATGAGACCGAAGGCGATGCGTTCATCGCGGCCCGGCGAGCCACCCATCGGGCATTGGAACGACTCGGAGATCTCCTCCTCGAAGACGTCGGGGTTCCCCTGCCGAAGCTGCCGGCCCTGTTGAAGGGGGTCCGGGACATCGCCGAGGAGAACCGCGTGTTGATCGCCACGGTCGCGCACGCGGGCGACGGCAACACGCATCCGACCATCGTCTACGACACGACCGACCCTGGATCCGCCGCTCGGGCGCACACGGCGTTCGAGCAGATCATGGCGCTTGCCCTCGATCTCGGGGGAACGATCACCGGCGAACACGGCGTAGGCCGGCTGAAGGAACCATGGCTGCACCGCCAGCTCGGTCCCGACGCCATGGCGCTCACCCGCCGGATCAAATCCGCCCTGGACCCGCACGGGATCCTCAATCCCGGCGTGCTACTGCGAAGGTAGGGACCAGATGTTCGGCTCCATCAGTGAAATACGAGGGTTCAACTATTCCGGCTCGTGGGGGACCAGCGGCCTCGACCTGTGGCAGCACCACGACAACGGCGCGATGGCGGTCGAGATCGCCCGGGGCAAGAAGTATTTCCCCGGTTGGAACGCCGCCCGCTGGTGGCTGTCGTACGAGGCGTTCGGGCGGGATCCGCAGCGGTTCATGGCCAACTTCGAGGCGGGGCTCGCGATCTTCGCGAGGCACGACCTCCAGGTCATGCCGGTGCTGTTCAACCGCTGGCGCGACCCTGTGTGCGACTTCGGCGGTGTCACGATCGACCATCTCCTCGTCGAATTCGGGGAGCTGGCGGCGGCCGACCGGAAGACCGAGCATGAATGGAGTGCGCGAAGAGGGTTTCGCGACTATCTCGAAACAGTGGTCGGCGGTCATCGCGAGGATGCGCGGATATTCGCCTGGGACCTGTGCAACGAGCCGTTGCACCGGTACTACTCCATGGATCCCGACGGTCCGATCCTCCAGGCCGAGCTGGCCTGGCTTACCTGGTGCCGGGACATCTGCAAGGAGGCGGGCGCCGCGCAGCCCCTCACGATCGGCTGTTGCAGCAGGGCGTCGACCGAGCTGAGCGAGCCGCTGGTGGACCTCATCTCGTTCCACCCGTACTTCGCCCCATCCCTCGATCTCCCCGGCGTTCCGCTGCCCACCACCAGGGAGGACTTCGAGCGCGATCTGGATGACACCGCCGCCTTCGCCTCCCGGTGCGGCAAGGACGTGCTCGCCAGCGAGACCGTCTGGGGATCCGTCGACGATGCCGAACGCGTCGCCATCATGCGCTACACCCTCGGCGCGCTCGTCCAGCGAGATGTCGGATTCATGGCGCATGCCCTCCACCACAGCCTGGTCGCCGACCTGCACGCGGCCGAGTACGGGCCGGTCGGCTGTCCCGGTCGGCTGGAGTTCATCAACGCCGACGGATCACTGCGACCTGGACACGAAGCATTCAACGAGTTCGTCTGACGCCTAGACGAGTAAGTCCGAAGTGATCAGTGGTCGTAGGCGGTTAGGGAGCGGGTGGTCGTCGCTCCTGTTTTGTTGTTGTGCCAGATCGCTGTGGTCATCGCGAGGATGCGCTGGGCGACTCGGACGGCGACGCCCTCGAAGGTTCGTCCGCCGTGTTGTTCAGGTCAAGTTGGCCTTTGAGGGTGTCGTTGACGGACTCGATCAGTTGGCGGACCTTCTTGAGCATCGGCTCGCCATACCGTTTCTTCTCGCGCTTGCGTGAGGGGCGCAGCAGCTCGATGCCTTGTTCGGCGAGGTTCTTCTCGAACGCCTTGGAGGCGAAACCCTTGTCGGAGATGAGCAGGATGCCCTGGCGTCCGGCGATCAGGCCGGCGTCGGCCTGAAGCATCGCGGCCAGCACTTCGCGCTCTCCGATCTTCGGGTTGGCCAGCGCCCACATGATCGGCATGCCGGTCGGGGTGCACACCAAGTACAGCCGCAGACCCCAAAAGAACCGTGAGTGGGACGCGCAGTAGCCGTAGCCGGCCCATCCGGCCAGGTTGGAGCGCTGCACGGTCGGGCGGGACATCCCGCACGGCACCGGTGTGGAGTCGGTGATCCAGTGATTGTCGAACCAGAAGTCGCTGTCGGTGGCCAGCTCCCGGATCACACGGTTGACCAGCGGCAGCGCCGCTCGCAGGCGTTTGTTGTAGCCCGACTGTTGCGGCAGGTAGGGGAACATGCCGGACAAGTGCTTGCGAGCGAAACGCAGCCAGCGGGCCTCGGAGTAATAGCCCAGCAGAGCCTGGGCCACTGCGAGACAGACGAGTTCGGAATCGGCCAGCAGCGGCGGCCGTCCCATCCACCGGGTTCCCACGATCCCGTCATCGATCTTCACATAAAGTGCGGTCAAGAGGGTGTTCAGATCTTGCGTCACAACATGATCTTGAACACCCTCTCTTCATGCCCGATCACCGACCCAAGACATCGGACTTACTCGTCTAGGAACGTAATCTCGTCGATGATCTGCCTCAAGACGATCCTGAAGCAGTCTATGACAGGTCACGCCTATCGTAGGATGCGCTTCCGATCGTCCCCAGAGGCCGAACGCTCTCGCGTCAGGGTTGACGTTCTGTCAGCTCGTGAAGAACTCGGCGGCGAGTGTCTTGAAGGTCGCCAGTGCCCGAGATTGGTACGCACGCTTGTTCCAGGCAAGGGTTACGGACCGGGTGATGTCAGTGGATCCGACGTGCATCGCTGCCACACGCTTGGCTTCCTGGCGTGCGAACGACGCCGGCACGAGAGCCACACCTAGCCCCTGTTCGACGAGGCTGACAGCGGTGGCGATTTCGGCCGTCTCAAGCGTTGCGTGTGGAACGAAGCCGGCCCGTGAACATACATCCAGCAGCGCGTCTCGAAGGCTCGCGCCTTCGCGGAAGAGTATGAAGGACTCGCCCGAGAGATCACCCCAGGAGGAGTGGCCTGCATTGACCAGTGGGTGGTCGCGGGCGGTGATCAGGACGAGGCGCTCGGTTCGAAGCGGGCGTATTGCGAAGTTGTCGGGGAGCGGGTTGCCGTCTCCATGGATCAGAGCGACGTCGATCTCGCCGCTGACGAGCAACTTTCGAACCTCAGCCGTGTTGCCGATGCGTAGGTGCAGCTCCGCATCCGGGCACTTGCTACGGAACCTTGCCAGGACGTGGGGAAGTTCGAGGTGCGCGAGGTACTGCATCGCACCGATCGCAACCTTCCCCTGGTAGTGGGCGTCGAAGTCGCGTAGTTCGGCGATCGTTTCCTCGACCGAGGTCAGTATCGACTCTGCGCGCGCCAGCAGGACGCGGCCTGGCTCGGTGAGCGATACCGGCCGTCGGCTTCGGTCGAACACCTGGACACCGAGCTCGGTTTCGAGTCGGCGGATCTGCAGCGACAGCGAAGGCTGCGCCATGTGCAGCTGCTCGGCCGCGCGCCGGAAGCTACCACATTCCGCGATGAGGACGAACGTCCGAAGCTGCGCCAGTTCCATGATAGGCGGACACTATCATGGTGCTTCACAAGATCGCGTTGATGTGATCAACGTACGGGGCTTACGTTTGGCCGCATGGATGACGAATACCTGGTCAGCGACGATGTCGTGGTGCTCGCTGACAGCGTCACGGATCTCCGGCCAGGGACCGCGGCCGGGGCTGTGGTGGCCTGCGGATCTCATGGTGGTGTGTTCGCCGGGCAGTTGGCGGCCCACCTGCGGGTCGGTGGGATCGTCTTCAACGACGCGGGTGTCGGTCGAGACGACGCAGGTATCGCGGGCCTGGCCGTGCTGGATGCCTGTGGACTGCCGGCTTGCGCCGTTGCCCATGACTGCGCAGAAATCGGGCATGCGCGAGCAACATTGAACGCGCAGGTCCAGCATGTCAACACTGCCGCGAAAAGGATCGGTTGCCGTCGCGGCCAACCAGTCCGTACGGCGCTCGGACTGATGCACGTCGCGCGACCGAAGGCCGAGGCAGGTCAGGTGGATCGACCGCTCCAGACCCGGAAGCTGGTTCGCAGCGCCGGCGTACGCATCTGGGCGCTCGACTCCGCGTCGTTGGCGCTCCCAACGGACGCGGGTTCGATCGTCGTGACGGGTTCGCACGGCGGCCTGCCCGGCGGCCGTCATACGAGAGCTCTGAAAATCGATCCGCTCGCGGCGATCTTCAACGACGCCGCCGGCGGGCTGAACGGTGCCGGCTGGACACGGCTGGAACCGCTGGATCACAAGGGAATTCCAGCCGGCACAGTCAGTGCTTCCTCGGCACGAATCGGTGACGGAATGTCCAGCCTCAACGATGGCGTCATTTCGCACGTCAACGATTCTGCCGTGCGACTCGGATTGAGTACGGGAATCTCTGCGCGAACATTCGTCGATCGCGTTGTTCAATCAATTATCGGAGGATGAGTACGACGAACGCTTCGCGTGCCGGCCGGGACAGCACAGTTCCGCCGGAAGAGTCAACGAAGATGACGGGCGGCCGTGCGGTCGCGGAGATGTTCCGCGCCTTCCAGGTCGGTGAAATCTTCGGTATGGGCGGTTTCCAGTTGCTGCCGTTCTATGCCGCCGTGCGAGAGCTCGGCCTGAAACACCATTTGGTCGAGGACGAGCGGTCAGGCGCGTTCGCCGCCGACGCGCAAGCGCGTGTCACGGGCCGTCCCGGTGTGTGCGACGCGACTCTTGGGCCAGGTGCGACAAATCTCGTCACCGCGTTGGTCGAGTCGCTGAACGCCGGCGTACCGCTGATCGCGCTGATTGGGGATGCGCACCGCGATCACGCACGCAAGAACATGACCCAGGAGAGCCGGCAGTTGGAGATCCTGCGTCCGGCGGCCAAGGACGTCATACGGATCGAGGTTGGACATCGAATCCCCGAGCTCGTCCGCCGGGCATTCACGGTGGCCACATCGGGTCGGCCGGGACCGGTCGTACTGGCCCTGCCGGAGGACGTTTCTCATGGCGAATTCGCTTTCGCACCGAGCGATTTCTGGATCGAACCGGCGACTGTACGTGCGCCGGCACGCAGGACGAGGCCCGACAGCCAGTCCCTCGAGCGAGCCGCCGACCTGCTCCGGCACGCGAAACGCCCGCTCATTCTGGCCGGAGGCGGAGTCCACCTGTCACGGGCGTACGACCCGCTGATCAAGCTCGTTGACGACCACAAGATTCCGGTGGCGCATACGTTGAGCGGGAAGGGTTCCATCCCGTGCAAGCATCCGCTCTCCGCCGGAGTGTTCGGGAGATACAGCCGGTACGCAAACGAACTCGTCGCGACGTCGGACTGCCTTCTCGTGGTGGGATGCAAACTGGGCGAGATCGCGACCAAGCGATACACACTGCCGCGGTCGGGGACCCCGCTGATTCACCTTGACTCGTGTGCTGAAGAGATCGGGCGATGGGCCGGCGTATCAGTCGGCCTGTGGGCGGACGCACGGTGCGGGCTGACTGATCTGCATACGGCGATGGCTGGAGAGGATGTCGACCGGTCCGCGTACCTGCGAGAAATCGGGTCGATGGCCGACGAATGGAACCTCAGCAGCCGGGAACGGTATGAGTCCGATGAATCGCCCATCCACATGGCTCGACTCGTCGGTGAGCTGAACCGGACCCTACCGCCCGACGCCATTCTGGTTGCCGACGGCGGGTTCGCATCGCACTGGACCGGCCTGCTCTACGAAACGCACCAGGCAGGCCGTGGGTTCATCTCGGACCGCGGATTCGCGTCGATCGGCTACGGGCTCCCGGGCGCGTTGGGCGCCAAGCTGGCGGCCCCGGACCGTCCGGTCGTCGGCGTCACCGGCGACGGCGGATTGAATATGACGATCGGCGGTCTCGAGACCGCGAAACGAGCCGGGGCGGCTTTCACGCTGCTCGTTGTCAACAACGGTGCTTCTGGCTACGTGAAGGCGTTGCAGCATGCGATGTATGGCGCGGGCTCGTACCAGTCGAGCGATCTCATCGAGCTGAATTACGCCGAAATCGCCGAGCGGTTCGGGTGCCGGGGAATTCGGGTCGAAAGGCCTCAGGACCTGGCGCGGGCACTCACGTCCGCGCTGGCCGAGCGCGGATGTCCGACGATCGTGGACATCACCGTGACCCGGGATCCCGGCCAGATGTTGCCCGGAATAGACAGCAGGACCGAATCCATCAGACCAGGCGATCGGATCGCGTGATGCAAAACCAATCTGAGCCGGCGCTGCCTCCCGGCGTCGAAGAGATCGAGCTCTACCGGCGCATGGTGCTGGCGCGCCGCTTCGACGAGCGCATTCAGGACCTGCGGGTCGAGGGCACGATCACCGGCGTAGTCCATCCGGCGATCGGCCAGGAAGCTGTCGCCGTCGGCGTGTGTGCGCACTTGAAAACCGAGGACCGAATCACCAGTACCCATCGCGGGCACGGCCACTGCATCGCAAAGGGAGCGGTCCCCAGACGCATGATGGCGGAGTTGTACGGTCGCCGGGACGGCTACTGCCGCGGCCTCGGTGGATCGATGCACATCGCGGACTTCGACATCGGGATGCTCGGTGCGAACGGGATCGTGGCCGCCGGCCTACCGATCGCCATGGGGGCGGCACTTGCCGCGATGCTGGACGGTGACGACTGCGTCGCGGTGTGCTTCTTCAGCGACGGCGCCGTCGGCGCTGGTCCGTTCCACGAGGCGCTCAACATCGCCGCTCTGTGGAAGCTGCCCATGGTTTTCCTCTGTGAGAACAACGGCTGGGCGGGCGGAACGCCGGTCGAGCGGTCCGTCGCGGCAGGATCGCCACATGAATTCGCCGGCGGCTACGGCGTACCTCACGGCGAGGTCGACGGCAACGATCTCACCAAGGTCCTCGAGGCGGCGAAAGCCGCGATCGAGCACGCTCGAGGAGGCGCGGGCCCCTTTCTGCTCGAGGCAAAGACCTTCCGCAGATCTCAGCACGCGGTGCGTGGAGCTGTTCGGCAGGAGTCGCGAGACGCCGCGCTCATCCAGCACTGGACCGAGCACGACCCGCTCGAAATCCACGCGGCACAGATGCTGAAGCGCGGCGTCGCGGACCAGTCAGCTCTGGATGACGTCCTCCGGCAGGTCGACGACTGCATCGACGATGCGGTCCGATTCGCTGAACGCAGCCCGTTCCCCACACCACAGGACGCCGCGGAAGGCTTGTTCGCATGATGAATCGCAAGACATTCGCCGAGGCGATCGACGAGGCGATCGTCGAAGAGATGGATCGTGATGAGTCGGTCCTCTACCTCGCGACCAACCCGCCAGCGCCGCTCGGCGATCGGTTCGGCGCGGCGCGCGTGCGGCAGAGCCCGATCGCCGAGTCGGCAATGACTGGAATAGCGGTTGGCGCGGCCGGCAGCGGCTATCGCCCTATTGTTCACTGGAGTTGTGTCACCTTCAGCTTCGTCGCCTTCGATCAGATCGTGAACCAGGCTGGCCGGATCCGGTATATGTTCGGCGGCCAGCGCGCCTTTCCGATGGTCTTCATGGCCCAATATCTGAACGGAAGCCGGTCGGCGGCCCAGCATTCTCAATCCGGATTTGCGTTCTATGCCCACGCGGCCGGTCTCAAGCTCGCCGCGCCGTCGACACCGGCGGACGCGAAAGGCCTGTTGAAGTCGGCGATTCGTGACAACAATCCGGTGGTGTTCGTGCACTCCGAGCGACTGATCAATGAGGTCGGCGACGTACCGGAAGGCGACTACCTGGTGCCGCTCGGAGTGGCGACGACCATGCGCCGGGGTACCGACGTCACGATCGTGGGCGTCGGCCATATGGCGCAGCTCGCGCTGCAGGCGGCGGACGAACTCGCGAGACGTGGCGTTTCTGCCGAAGTCATCGATCCCCGGACCCTGGTGCCGCTCGATGTCGACGCGATCAGACGATCTGCCCGAGCGACGGGCCGGCTGGTGGTAGTGGACGAGTCGTTCCCCACCTGTTCGATGGCTTCCGAGATCGTGGCGTGCGTGGCCGAGGATGCCGAGACGTTCGCCTGTTTGCGGGCCCCGATCCAGCGAGTCTGTACGGCGGCCTTCCCAATTCCGTTCAGTCCGCCACTTGAGGATTTTGCCTTGCCTGATGTGGCGAACATTTATGAAGCAGTTATGCGTCAAGTCGTGTAGTCACTACCACCAGACCCCGGAGGTAATCATGAGTGGTGAAGCGGTATCGAGCTTTAATGCGTTGTGCGGACTTCATTCAAGGAGGCGGCGCGGCAGTCGTGGTGTTGTTGGTGTGTTCGTCTGCTTGAGCTTGCTCGTTGCCGGTGCGTGTAGCGGAGGAAAGCAGGGTGCGGGGGTCGGCGCTGCGGCGCGTGCGTCTGGTGGCACGTTGACGATCGCGATTCCCGATGACCGGGGGCCCGAGGACCCTTACCGGACGATCGGCAGGTTCACGCAGGGTCTTGCGTATGACTCGATGGTGAACCTTCGAGGCGACGGCTCGTTCGTGTCGGGGGTGGCTGAGCGATGGTCGGCGGATGCCCGGTCGGCGACGTTTACGCTGCGGCCTGATGTGACGTGCTCCGACGGTACGCCGTTGAAGGCGAGTCAGGTCGCGGCGGATATTCGGTTCAACAATGATCCGAAGAACAAGTCGCTGCTGTACGGCAGTTCGGTTCCGGCCGTGCCGTTGACGGTGACGAGTGACGATGCGACCCGTACGGTCAAGGTGGTGTCGGAGAAGCAGCCCTATGCGTTGCTGCTGCATACGGTCGGGCAGATGCCCATCTTGTGCCCGAAGGGCCTGAGCGATCCCAGTGTGTTGAAGACTGCCTCCGACGGGACCGGTCCGTTCGCTCTGACCGGTTATGTTCCGGGTCAGAGTTTCACGTACCGGGTGCGGAAGGAGTATGCCTGGGGTCCGGGTGGGGGAAAGACGGATGTGCCCGGCATGCCTGACCACGTGGTTCTGAAGGTGGTGCCGAATGAGACGACAGCAGCGAACCTGCTGGCCTCGGGCGCGGTCAACATGGCGTCGGTGGCGGGTGCGGACCGGGCCCGGTTGGACGCGCGGGGCCTCAAGTCGGTGGATACCAATAGTGCCGGGACATGGCTGCGGTTCAATCAGCTGCAGAGTTCGCGCGCGACGTCGGACAAGAGGGTCAGGCGGGCGCTCGTCCAGGCGCTCAACCTGGACGAGGTGGTCAAGGTCAGTACTGGCGGACAGGGCCATGCGGCGAAGGGGCTGTTGGCGCTTGATCCGCAGTCCTGCCCGGGGGACACGATGGCGGGTCAGGTTCCGGCCCTTGATGTTAGTGGCGCGGAGAAGTCGCTGGATGAGGCCGGCTGGCTGAAGGCCGCGGACGGGGTCCGCAAGCGGAACGGCAAGCCGCTGGCGCTCGATCTGCACTACATCCCGACCACGTCTCCGTACGAGGCGTCCGCAGCCGAGCTGATGGCGGAGAAATGGCGCCAGATCGGGGTCCAAGTGAAACTGGTCTCGGACACCCTGATCACCTACACGGACGTCATGTACAAAACCGGCAACTGGGACCTGTATCTGGCCAACGTCAGTGCGTCGCTGCCGACCATGCTGATCCCTTCGCTGTCCGGTGCCGTTCCCCCGAACGGCCGCAATGGATCCGGCATCGTGAACAAGGCCTACACCGCCAACACGGTAAAAGCGATGTCGATGACAATGCCGGCGGCTTGTCAGTACTGGCAGCAGGCGGAGCGTGCGCTGTGGAGTGACGTGAACATCCTTCCGATCTCCATTCTGCCGGCGCGCTACTACCTGAACGGGGCGCAGGCACGGCTTAATGGAGTCCAGCGCCCGGTACCGCTCAGCCTGCGTCTCCTCAAATGACATGGCACCGGTGAGCAGCCGCAAAATTCCGGCATCCCGAACGACTACCGGCAGGCATTCCTTCGATGGCAGACGGAGTTGAACTTGTGAGCAACGGTATTTCTGGAATGAGCGCCATTGTCACCGGGGCCGCCGGCGGTATCGGGCTGGCTGTCGCGCAAAAGCTGTCCGAAGACGGTGCGAGCGTCCTGATGGTCGACATCGACGGCGCCGAACTGAACCGCCAGGCCGCGGCTTTGCCGGGCGCTCGGGCCGTCGTCGCTGATGTCAGTCAGGAAGCTGGAGTCGACGAGTACGTTCAGCGCGCGCTGGACGCACACGGCCGGATCGATCTGTTCTTCAACAATGCCGGCGTCACGGGCGCGTTGGCACCGATCACCGAGCAGACGATGGCAGACTTCGATCGAGTGATCGCGGTCAACGTCCGAGGTATCTTCCTCGGGCTCCGCGCAGTCCTGCGGGTGATGGAGCGTCAGCAGGCGGGCGCGATCGTGAACACGGCATCTGTGGCAGGCTTTCGTAGCGGCGCGAATACGGCACCCTACGTTGCATCGAAGCACGCGGTGATTGGGATGACGCGCAGTGCTGCCCTGGAGGCGGGCGACTTCCACGTTCGTGTGAATGCGATCGCGCCTGGCTGGATCGATACGCGCATGACGCGAGTCGTCAAGGAAGAGCTCGGTGGAGACGATCAAGGCGCCTTCATCGAGCGTGTACATGGTCAGATTCCCCTGGGCCGCCTAGGCACGGCTGACGAAGTGGCCAAGGTCAGCACCTGGCTCCTGTCCGAGGACGCATCGTACGTGTCCGGCACCGTCGTCGTCATCGATGGCGGGAAGACGATCTGAACCAGATGTCGGCCACGACGGTTGGGAGTATCAAGGTGGATCGGGGAAGTTCGCGCGCCTCGCTGGCTGCCGCGGTCGGCATTCTTGATGATGCGTGGGTGGAACAGCAGCGCAGCTGTTATACGCAGTTGCAGCTGGGGGTGCGGGTCGAGCAGTTGCCGGATCTGTCGTTGGACGGTGCCCGGCGTCGTAGCGAGGTCGGGCGGGATTTGCTGGGACGGATCGCTGCTGTTGATGCGGGGGTGTTGCCCCATGAGGTTGGGCTGGCGTTGCGGTTGGTGGGTTTCCGGGCCGGGGCGTGGGCGCGGGATGAGGAGTGGTATTGGACGGCGGTCGATCCGCGCGGGATCGGTGCGTACGGGTTGTTTTTGCCGACGACCTTTACCGGTGGGTATCTGCTCAACTTCGTCCACAACCAGCTGGCGGCGTTCCGGTTTCGTGACACGGCGGATCTGGAGGTCTACCTGTCGCTGGCCACCGGCTATGCGGGGTTGGTGCGGCAGTTCGCCGAGCGGACACTCGGGCAGGCCGAGCGCGGAATCGTAATCCCGCGGGTCCAGGTGGTGCAGGCGCGGGCGATGGTGCGCGCGTTCGCGACCCGGTGTACCGAGGCGGTCGGGGTTCGGCCCGATCGCTTGACGGGCTGCACGAATAGCACGGGTTTCGTACGCGAGCTGGACCGGCGTGTTCGGTCGGCGATCCTTCCGGCGTTCGAGCAGTTGCTGGCGGTGCTGTCCGACGACTATCTGGCCAGGGCTCCCGAGGCCGTCGGCATGGGGCAGTATCGCGACGGTGATCAATGCTATGGCGAGCTGGTCAGGTTTCACACCACGCTGGACCTGACCCCGCTGGAGGTTCATCACCGGGGGCTGGAGCGGATGGACCAGATCCAGGCCGAGATGTCCGCGATCCGGCGCGGTGCCGAGTTCAGGCACGGTCACCGCGCCTTCGTGTCCTTTCTGGATGGTCAGCAGCGGTGGCGGGCTGGGTCGGCAGCGGAGGTGGAGGCGATCCTCCGGGGCTACCTCGACCGGATCGAACCGGTGCTGGGCGACGCGTTCGGTGCCGGGCCGCGGGCGCCGGGCCGGATCGCGCCGCTGCCGGAAGAACTTCAGGGCTCGATGACCTACGGGTACTACGACACGCCGCGCACCGATCGCCCGCAGGGCACCTATCTGTACAACGCGACCAACCTGATGCGCCGGTCCTGGTTCTACGTCGGGGCCCTCATCTACCACGAGCTGATGCCCGGGCATCATCTGCATTTCGGCACCCAGCTGCAGAACACGTCCCTGCACCCGTTTGCCCGGCACAGCTTCGTCAACGCCTACAACGAGGGATGGGCCGAGTACGCCGCGTCGCTGGCCGGGGAACTGGGGATGTACCAGACCCCGGAAGAACGCTACGGCCGGCTGGTGATGGATGCCTTCCTGACCAGCCGGCTGGTCGTCGACACCGGCATGAACGCGCTCGGCTGGTCACTGCAGCGGGCCCGCGACTACATGCGCGAATACAGCGGCATGACCGACCACGAGATCGACACCGAGACGATCCGCTACTCCTGCGACCGCCCAGCACAAGCACTGGCCTACAAACTCGGGGACACCGAAATCCACCGGCTCCGCGAACACATGCGGCACACCCTCGGAGACAAGTTCGAGCTGAAGAACTTCCACGCAGCGGTCCTTGCGCCAGGAGCCCTGACGCTACCCGACCTCGCATGGCACATCGGCCACGAAATCGAGCGTACGGCGATGGGAGTTTCATGACGACAGCGGCTGATCTGACGGTCCTCGAGTTGGTAGACGGTGAACTTCGCGAGCCGTCGGACGTGTTGGCAGAGTGCCTGACCCACCCGGACTCCGGTGAACAGATCGGATATCAGCGCGCGAGTTCGAGCGAATCCGTTGCTGCTGCGCTGGATTGCGCGGACCGGACTCACCGCGCCGGCGGATGGGGGTCGATGCCAGTTCGCATGAACCTGCTGGAACGGTTTTGTGACGAGTTGCGTCCATTTGTCGAAGCGATGGCATTTGCCGACAGTGTCGACAGCGGTGTGCCGATTTCATTTACCCGGGCCATGATCCGGGCCTCGGTTGAGCTCGTGCACGCGATGGCGAAGAACGCTTCCTCGTTGTTGTACTCGCAATTGTCCGGCGCCGGCGGGCCGGCGGACCAGTACTGGCTGCCGTGGGGTCCTTCGGTCATCTATGTTCCGTGGAACGCGCCGGCAACGATGGCTCTTCGCAAGTCGGCAGCCGCCTTGGCGGTCGGCGCGCCCGTCGTCCTCAAGCCTTCGGAGTGGGCTCCGCATTCCAGTGCGCACATCGCGCGGGCCGCGTGCGCTGCCGGGCTTCCGCCTGGCGCACTTCAAGTCGTCCACGGCGGAGTTGCGGTGGGTCAGGCGCTGGCCTCGGATGCGCGAGTCGCCGCGGTGTCGTACACGGGCGGACGGGACGGCGGCCGAGCCGTGGCCGCCGAGAGCGCGAAGTTTCTGCGGCCGGTGGATCTCGAGCTCGCCGGTGCCAATCCGGTGATCGTCCTCGATGACGCTGACGTCGAGAGTGCTGCGCGCCAGATCGCCGGTGGGATGACTGTCTTGAACGGGCAATGGTGCGCCGGGCCTCGCCGCGTCTTCGCTCCCGCATCGGCGGTAGAGAATCTGGCCGATGCAATACTCGAGGCGCATTCCTCGCGCACGGTCATCGGGTCTATCACTGATGATCGGGTCACCCTTGGGCCTATGGCCAGCAACGTGCATCTTCGCCGACTGGATCGCGAAATCGCGGCCTTTGTGGCGGCAGGTGCCCGGGTTCGAACCGCGGGTTCGCTGCCGGCACTTGGCGGGCATTTTCTCCAACCCACGGTAGTTACGGACGTTCGCCCAGAATTGAATCGTGACGAGGTATTCGGTCCGGTTCTCACGATCACGGGCTACCGAGACGTCGATGACGCGATAGCACAAGCAAACGACCATCGCTACGGGCTGCGTGGCTACATCATCACCGCTGACCGGGAGAAGGCGCGGGAAATAGGTCCGAGAATCCGCGCCGGCCACGTTGCCATCAATGACATCGGACTGTCTCCCCGTCCGTCGGAGGCTGTCATCACGATGTGGGGTGACAGCGGCCTAGGTGCCGTCAGCGAAGTGGACGGGCTCCGATTCTTCACGGGTGCACGATTTGTCGGCTGAGGATTTCTCGTCGGCTTGCGGGCCGATTCGACTCATCCGAGCCGGGATCAGGATCCCACTACTGCCAGCGTCTTGGTTCAGGTGACCCGGCCGTTGGTCCGTAGCAGGTTGACGACGCGTTGAAGGTGATGCTTATGCTGCCGCGAATGAGTTTTGTGACTTTGGATGAGGTCCGTGCTGCCGCCGAGCGCCTCCCCTCGATAGTCCGCCATACTCCTCTCTGGCCGTGCGCGCTCGACTGGACACAAGTTGGCGATGAACGACTCTTTCTTAAATTGGAGAACATGCAACCAACTGGGGCATTCAAGATTCGGGCGGCATTCAATATGGCCGCGTCGTTGACACCTGAGCAACGACGAATGGGGCTTGTCTTTGCATCTTCTGGAAATTTCGCACAAGCCTTCGCCCTGGCGGGCACCTACTTTGGGATCCGTACATGCGTGGTGATGCTAGCCACAACCTCCCCGTACAAGATCGAAGCGACGCGCGCGCTTGGCGCAGAGGTGGACTTGTTCGATGGTCCGGCCATCGATCGTCAGCGACGTGTAGAGGAGATCGCGGAACAGCGTGGAATGGCTTCCTTCGATACGTGGGAGGAACATGAGATCATTGCTGGACACGCAACCATTGGCCTTGAGGTAGTAACTGAGCTTCCAGACTTGGAGCAAGTTCTCGTTCCAGTATCCAGCGGAGGGCTAGCAGCTGGCGTGGCCACGGCAGTGAAGCACTTGGCCCCCCGCGCTCGAGTTATCGGCGTGCAGCCACGCGAAGCGAATGCGGCCTATAGGTCGCTGACAGCGGGGGAGCCGGTAGCAATCAATGACTGGAGCAGCATCGCTGATGGACTGTCAGCTCGCCGTCCGGGCGAACGGCCGTTCGCTCACCTGCAGCGGTATATCGATGAAATAGTACTCATTGACGAGCAAGATATCGCGGTCGCGCACATGGCCTTGCGGCGGAGGGCCAAGACTATTGCCGAACCTGCGGGAGCGGTGGCGGCCGCCGCCTTCATCTCGGAACGCGTTGACACCAAGCTGACGACTGTCGCTGTGGTTTCAGGGGGAAATCTGACCGAGGATACAATGCACATTCTTGAGAATATGGCCACTGAGGCACGGTGATGAGTACGGTGCGCGCTGGTAGGCCGATCCGGGTTGTCCTTCTGGGGCGAGGGGCGATTAACGGTCAAGTGGCTGCACTGCTCCACTCGCGAGTCACAGGCGTCAAGATCGTCGGTGTCGCCGTCCGAGACAAGAGCGCACGGCGAACAGATAGATCAGCAGATGCGAAAGTGGTCGATGATCCCGCCGAGCTGGCTGCTCTCGAGCCTGACGTCGTTCTGGAGGCCGCGAGCAAGGACGCCGTTAGTGAATGGGGAGAGGCTGCCCTGCGTGCGGCTCGACGGGTCGTCATTTCATCGGCAAGCGCATTTGTCGACGACCAGGTCCTGCGAAGCATGCAGGCGGTCGCAAGGCAGTGCGGCAGCCAACTCGTGCTTTCGCCGGGGGCTGTTGCCGGCATCGAAGCGCTTGCCGCCGGCGCTCGCAAGGGCCTGCACGAGGTGCGCCATCGGATCATCAAGCCTCCGAGCGGATGGCCAGCATCGATCATGCAACAATCGAGTCCCGTCGAGCATGAATCGGTAATTTTTCGCGGTTCCGCGCGAGAAGCTGCCCGAGAATATCCGTTGAATGCGAATGTCGCCGTGGTAGTCGGTCTCGCCTCAATCGGCTTGGACCGGACGGTCTTGGAAATGGTGGTCGATCCGGATGCCGTCATGAATCGCCACGAGGTGTTCGCCACCGGCGATTTCGGGTCCCTGAAGGTCGAGGTGGTGAATAGACCTCTGGAGAGGAATCCGCGGTCATCTCTACTTGCCGCACTTGCACTCGTGCGGTTGGCGGAGAATGAGGTCGCCGAGGTCGTCCTGTGATGATGTGGTTGGGGATGGGGCATGCGGGGTGATTGTGGAGACGCGGTTGTAGCGGTTCGGGTCGGTGCGGGAAGGTGCGGGCCGTCTCGTTCGAAGGGCAAGGGATCCAATGTCTGTACATCCTCTCATCGCGGCTGTCCGCAACATCGCTGCGCCCATCGCGAGCCTTCGGCGCGACCTGCACGCGCATCCCGAGCTGCGCTTCCAAGAGCAGAGAACGTCCGATCTGATTGCGACCACGCTTGAGAATTGGTCGATTCCCGTGCATCGCGGCGTCGGCCACACAGGCGTCGTTGGAGTGATCCGCGGCGGGAGTGGTCGGCGCGCGATCGGACTGCGTGCCGACATTGATGCGCTGCCGATCACTGAAGCGAGTACGTTTGAGCATGCGAGCACATGCCCCGGCAAGATGCACGCGTGCGGACATGACGGTCATGTGGCCATGCTGCTTGCAGCAGCTAAGCATCTCGCAGAGCGCGGCGCCTTCGATGGAACCGTGTACGTCCTGTTCCAGCCGGCTGAGGAAGGTGCGGGCGGCGCTCGCGCCATGATCGAAGACGGACTGTTCCAGCGCTTTCCAATGGACGCCATGTTCGGCGTTCATAACTGGCCCGACTTGAGCGTAGGGCAATTCGCTATCAAGTCTGGTCCTGTGATGGCGTCCGGGACCCGATTCAAGGTCACGATCTTTGGCCGCGGATCTCACGCGGCCATGCCTCATCAGGGCATCGACCCACTGCAGGCGGGGGTCCAGATCGTTCAAGCGTTGCAAACGATTATCACACGAAATAAGAAGCCGATCGAACCGGCAGTGCTCTCGGTCACGAAGATGCACGCTGGCGAAGTAGTCAATGCCAGCCCGGATCGATGCGAAATCGGGGGGACGATCCGGGCGTTCTCTCCGGATGTCGTGGACATGGTCGAGAGCCGGATGCGGGCAATCGTGGACGGTATATGCGGCGCATTTGGGGCGACGAATGAGTTGGAGTTTGATCGCTATTGCCCCCCAACAGTGAACCATGAGAACGAAACAGTGCTTGCACGCGAGGCGCTGGTCGACCTCGTGGGTTCGCAAAATGTTTGTGAGCTGCAACCTACGATGGGCTCCGAAGACTTCGGCGAGTATTTGCTGCGAACGCCGGGATGCTTCTTCTGGATCGGGAGCGCTTCCAGTACACCCAACGACCAGGACAAGCTCGAGAAAGCAATGCTTCACAGTCCGAGTTACGACTTTAACGATGAGATTATCCCCATCGGTGGGGCGATGTGGGTGCAAATAGTCGAGAGATGGTTTGCGTCGGCATCAAGCTAAAAAATGAATACGGAACCGCATAGACCAACCGGCATATCTGCAGGTCAAGGCTGCGATCCTATTTCCGTGCGGCACAGGGGCGGCAGGGTTCGTTGGCCTTGGCCGGGGATCATCATTGCGAGTGACGGGCATTCGTTCATGCCGTTGACATCTGCTCAACGCTATGTCAGCTTACGCATTGTGTACCGGTCGCGTCCTGGCGTCGTCGCCCGCGCCGGCCGACCCCAGGGAGACGCGTCATGTCCGACACCATCGACCTCCGGCTGGCGGGCGCGGTCGCCATCGTCACCGGCGCCAGCAGCGGGATCGGCCTGGAGACCGCCCGGCGGCTCGCCGGAGCGGGCTGCGACGTGGTCCTGGTCGCACGCCGCGCCGACGTGCTCGCCGACGAGGCCGAGGCGCTGACGAAGGCCGGCCACGTCGCGCTGGCGGTCCCCGTCGACCTGGCCGATCCGGACGCCCCGCGTCAGGTGGTGGCGGCCGCGGTCGAGCGGTTCGGGCGGGTCGACTGCCTGGTCAACGACGCCGCGGTCGTACGGCACGAGGCGTTGGCCGACTGGGAGACCGGTGGCTTCGACCAGCACGTGGCCGTGAACGTACGCGCGCCGTTCTTCCTGATCCAGCAGGCGCTCCCGTACCTGCGGACGTCGAGGTGGCGGTCGGTGGTGAACATCTCCTCATCCTCGGGGGCGCTCCGGCTCAAGGGCCAGTCCGTGTACGGCATGACCAAGTCGGCGCTCGACTACCTGACCCAGTCCCTGGCCGGAGAGCTGGCCGAGGACGGCGTGCGGGTCAACTGCGTGGCGCCCGGCCCGGTGGACACCCCGATCCACCTCACCTGGGCCGACGACCTTGACGCAGCGTACCGCTGGCTCGGCGAGCAGGTCCCGCTCGGCCGTATCGGCGTCACGTCCGAGATCGCGCAGGTGATCCTCTTCCTGCTCAGCCCGCTGGCCTCGTACGTCACCGGCGCGGTCGTCCCGGTCGATGGCGGCCAGGTGGTCCGGCCATGACGCCGGATTGGGCGCGGCCCTGGCACGACGCCCGGCAACGCGTACGGGACGCCTACGGTCACCGGGTCGGCACCGCGGTGGAGGATCTCCCGACGCCGCTCCTCGTGCTGGACCACGACGTGCTCGAACGCAACCTCGCCGCGATGGCGGGCGCTCTCGACGGCGGCCACGTGGCGCTCCGCCCGCACACCAAGGTGCAGAAATCCCCTGACCTAGCCGTTCTCCAGGTCGCCGCCGGAGCGGTCGGCGTCACCGTCGCCACGGTGTGGGAGGCCGCGGCGATGGCGGCGGCCGGGGTCGAGTCGGTCCTCGTCGCCAACCAGGTCGTCGGCCGGGAGAAGGAACGGGCCCTGGCGAGGCTGGCCCGGCATGCGCGGATCACGGTCGCCGTCGACGACGAGCGGAACATCCAGGCGCTCTCGCGCGCGGTGTCCGAGGCCGGCACACGGCTGTCGGTGCTGGTCGACCTGGACGTGGGCATGGGCCGCTGCGGAGCTCGGTCGCCGGAGCAGGCGCTCGCCCTGGCACACGCCGTCGCGGACGCTCCCGGCCTCGACCTGGCCGGGCTGCAGGCGTACGAGGGTCACTGCATGCTCGAACCCGACCCGGCGACGCGGTTGCGCCTGGCCACCGAGGCGATGGACTACGCGGGCGAGGTCGCCGCGCGGTTGCGGGACGCCTACCCGGCGGCGGGCACACTGTCCGGCGGCGGCACCGGCACGTACGACATCACCGCGCGCCATCCCGCCGTCACCGAGCTCCAGGCGGGGTCCTACGTCTTCATGGACGCCTTCCACGGAAACCTGGTTCCCGGCTTCGAGGTCTCGCTCCGGGTGCTGACCACCGTGATGGCGCGGCACGGGCGGACGATCATCCTCGACGCCGGGCGCAAGTCGGTCGGCATCGACTTCGTGTCCCCGCCGATCGTCGGGCATGATTACGTCGCCCGCTACTACGCCGAGGAGCACGCGCTCTTCGACGTCGACGACCGGATGACCGCCGACCTCGGCGATCACCTCTGGCTGACCTGCGGATACGCGCCGACGACGGTGAATCTCCACGACGTCTTCCACGTCGTGCGCGCCGGGGTGGTCACCGACCTGTGGCCGATCTTCCCCCGCGGGCCGGGCGACCACGGGTTCCTCGTGGCCCTGGCCGTCGGCGAGTGAGAGCGACCAGGCCGTACGAGTACGTGCACGGGACGAGAGGCGGGGGACATGGCGGCAGGGCGCGATGGCGACGGCCAGCGTGGCGGGGGAGAGGAACTCCTCCTGCGGGTCGCCTGGCATTACTACAAGGACGAGCTCACCCAGGACGAGATCGCCCGCCGGCTGTCGATGTCGCGCGCGTCCATCGGCCGGATGCTCGACCGGGCACGGAAGGACGGCCTGGTGTCGATCACGCTCAACGCGGAGCACCTGGCCTCCTTCGAGCTCGCCTCGCGCCTGCGTGAGACGTTCCACCTGGCCGAGGCCCTCGTCGTGCCGGACTACGACGACCAGCCGTCGAGCCAGCGGGTCGTGAACGGGAGGCTCGGCCTGGGCGGCGCTCAGTACCTCAGCACTCATCTGCGGGCGGGCGGGAGCGTCGGCGTCGGCTGGGGGGACACCGTGTCGCGGGTCCTGGCCGCCGCGGACCTCGGCGCCTTCTGGCCGCTCCACCTGGTGACGCTCACCGGCGGCGTCGACGGATACCTTCAGGTCCTGACCTACTCCCGCGCCGAGCGCGAGACCGTCACCGCCAGCGTCATCCCCTCGCCGATCGTGGCGTCGACGCCCACGCTCGCCGCGGCGCTCCGGGCCGAGCCCACGATCCAGCAGGTCATCGAGCTCGCCCGCAGCCTGAAGCTCGCCGTCGTCGGGGTCGGCACGGCGACGCCGGACTCCACGCTGGTGCAGATGGGGTACCTGTCCGCGGCCGACGCACGCGCGCTGACCGAGAAGGGCGTCGTCGGCGACATCCTGGGGCAGTTCTTCGACATCGACGGCGTCCCGATGGATCTGCCGATTCACGAACGCCGCATCGGCATCGACATCGAGGACCTGCGCGACATCGGCCGGGTCGTCGGCGTCGCCGGCGGCGAAGCCAAGGCCGAAGCGATCCTGGGCGCCCTGCGCGGCGGCTACCTCGACGTCCTCGTCACCGACGAGCGTACGGCCCGCCGCCTGCTCGACCTGGCCTGACGCCGAACCCCCTCTCCGAACCTCTTCGTCCGGGCACCCCGCAGGTGTGCCCGGCGTACGCGTGCGCGCCCCGCGATCCCTCTGAGCGATCTGGGTTACACCAGGGTCTTGTCATCTCCGTCTCCAGTGGCGATACTCCCTTCAACATTGATGAGCAATAGCCCAAGTGTTGAGCATCCGCTCACGATCGGGGACGCAAATGGTCGACCTGTGGGGTCGGAACCTGAGCCGCGAAGAGCTCCTCGCCCGCGTGGGCAGGCTGGAGCAGGTCGCCGGAGTCCAGCTGGTCGAGGGCGGTGACGGGGCCGAGCGCGGTGTCCGCGTCCTGCGAGTGACCTCCGGATCAGGGCTCGAGCTGGAGATCCTGGTCGACCGCGGGTTCGACATCGGGCGCGCGTGGTTCGCCGGCCGGCCGCTCGCCTGGTGGTCTCCGGTCGGCCTGGTCGGCCCCTGGTACCACGACCCCACCGGGCTGGAGTGGTTCCGCGCGTTCCCCGGCGGGCTGCTCTCGACCTGCGGTCTGGACCACTGCCAGCTCGGCGGTGAGGACGACGCGACCGTCTTCGGCTTCCCGCACCGCCTCACCCAGGAGTACGGGCTGCACGGCCGCTACACCGGGCTCCCGGCCCGGCTCGCCGGCTACGGGACCGAGTGGCACGGTGACGAGGCTGTCCTGTGGGCCGAGGGCGAGGTGCTCCAGGCGTCGGTGTTCGCCGAGCAGCTCCACCTGCGCCGCCGGATCGAGGTGGACCTGGGCGGTCACGAGGTCCGCGTCGCCGACCGGGTCACGAACGTCGGCCCGACCGACTGCCCCCACATGATGCTTTACCACTGCAACGTCGGCTTCCCGGTCGTGGACGACGGCGCCGAGCTCGTCTACCCGAGCGGTACGGGCACCTGCGTCAGCGAAGCCTCCACACCGGACTACACCGCGCTGACCGGCCCGGTCCCGGGCTACGTCGAGCAGTGTTACGAGCACGACATGGTCCCCGGCGATGAGGGCTGGGTCGGAGCCGCGGTGGTGAACCGGCCACTGGGCCTCGGGGTCTACCAGCGGTACCGCAAAGACGGGCTGCCCCACCATGTGACCTGGCGGCAGCTGGGGCGCGGCACGTACGTCGTCGCGATGGAGCCCGGCACCAACCGCGACGCGGGCCGCTTCGACGCGCGCGAACGCGGCGAGCTCCTGCACCTGCCGCCGGGAGGGCACCGGGACTACGAGGTCCGGCTCGGCGTCCTCGACGGTGCGGGCGCGATCCGGGAGTTCACCGATCGGGCCCGGAGCCTGGCGGGGGTGGCCCGGTGATCCCGCGGGATCACCGGGCCACCCCGAGGCTCAGCGTCGGGATGCTCACCGCGGACCTGACGCGCCTGTACGAGGAGATGGGCACGCTACGGGGCTCCGGAGCCTGGGCGCACGTCGACGTCATGGACGGCCGGTTCTGCCCGGCGCTCACCTTCGGAACCCCGATGGTGGCCGCCGTCGCCGCGTGCGGCGTCCCGGTCGACGCCCATCTCCTGGTGGAGGAGCCCCGGAGGTTCCTCCCCGAGATCGTCGAGGCGGGCGCGTCCGTCGTGACCGTGCACGCCGAGGCGGCCCGCGATCTTCCCGGCACGCTCCAGGAGCTCACCGCCCTGGCGGCAGGCCGGCCCGGGTTCGTACGCGGCGTGGCCCTCAACCCCGGCACCCCAGTCGAGATCCTCGCCCCCGTCATCGGCCTCGTGGATCTGGTGCTCGTGCTCGCGATCACCCCTGGAATGGGCCGCCAGAGCCCGGCGGCCGACACCGCGGACCGGATCGCGGCCGTACGCCACCTCGCAGCCGCCGCCGGCGCCGACCCGGCCGTCGGGGTCGACGGCGGCGTGACGCTGGGTAACGTCGTACAGGTCAGGTCATGGCGACCCGACGTGATCGTGAGTGGCAGCGCCATCTTCGACGGGTCCGACGCACCCGGGAACCTCGCCGCGATGACGGCCGCTCTGGACGGACGGACCGGCCGGGCAGCGCCCGGCGGCACGCGGCACGACGACACCGGGATCGACCGCGATCCCGCACCGGACCGTACGGCCTGCCCCGACCGGCAGGCACCACCAACAGGAGGTTGACGATGACCGCGAACGATGGCGACACCCCCGCCCGCGGACGTCTCGCGACGCCGGCCGTGCCGATGACGATCAGCCAGATCTGCGTCGTCGTCCGCGACATCGAGGAGGCGCTGAAGTCCTACACGGAGAACTGCGGCTGGGGCCCCTGGAACGTCTATGAGTACGGGCCGCCCCTCCTGCACGACACGACGCTGCGCGGCGAGCCGGTGGACTTCCGGATGATCGGCGCCGAGACCACCGTGGACGGCCTGGGCTTCGAGCTCATCCAACCCGTCAGCGGGCGGAGCATCTACCAGGAACACCTCGACGAGCACGGCGAGAGCGTGCAGCACATCGCCTGCATGCAGCACTCGTGGGAGGACAGCGCCGCGCTGAAGCGGCACTGGGCGGAGCGCGGCGCCGACGTCCTCATGTACGGCAAGATCGGCGAGAGCATCGAGTTCTACTACCTCGACACCGGGCCGCTCCTGAAGTTCGTGATGGAGTCCGGCAGCGGGCACGCCATCGAGCTCCAGCCCAGTTACGTCTACCCATGATCACGAACCGGCCGCTGCGCGTCCTCGTCGTCGGGGACCCCTTCTTCCAGATCTCGGACTTCCGGCGGGGGCTGGCCGCCCTGGAGTCCCGCGCGTCACTGTCGTACCTGCAGATCGAGACCACCCTCGCACCGCCCGCCCGCACGGAGTCCGAGCGGCGGCTGAGGGAGTACGCCGGAGATCCCGCGGTCGTCGCGGCGGCCGTGGCCGGGCACGACGTACTCGTCGTGCACGGCGCGCCGGTCAGCGCCGAGGTCCTCGCGGTGGACGGGCTGCGGCTCGTCTGCTGTGCGCGCGGCGGCCCGGTCAACGTCGACGTGGAGGCGGCGACGGCCGCGGGCGTCCCGGTGTGCAACACCCCCGGAAAGAATGCCGAGGCCGTCGCGGAGCTCACCATCGCCTTCGCGCTGATGCACATCCGCGGCGTCGGGCCGTCCAGCCGGCGGCTCTCCTCCGGCGAACTTCCGGGTGAGTCCGTCTTCGACGGGCGGGGGTACTTCGGACACGAGGCCCCCAGCACCACACTCGGGCTCGTCGGCCTCGGCCACGTCGGCCGCCGCGTGGCCGGCCGGGCGCGGGCCCTCGGCTTCACGGTGCTCGCCCACGACCCGTACGTCCAGGTCCCGGACGTCGACGGCGTCGAGATGGTCGGCATGGACGCCCTCCTCGCCCGCAGCGACATCGTGTCCCTGCACGCGCGCGCGACGCCGCAGACCCGGCACATGATCGGTTCGAGCCGGCTCGGCGCCATGAAGCCCGGCGCCTTCCTCATCAACACCGCACGCGAGCAGCTCGTGGACGAGCCGGCCCTGCTAGCGGCGCTGCGCGAGGGCCGGCTGGCCGGGGCGGCGCTCGACGTCATGGAGCACACCGCCGAGGGGAATCCGCTGCTGGACCTGCCCCAGGTGGTCGTGACCCCGCACATCGGCGGAGCGACTTACGAGACGCTCCGCCGCGGCGCCGAGATGGCCGCCCGGTCGGTCATCGCGCTGATCGAGGGCGAGGTACCGCCGTTCGTCGTCAACACCGGCGTCCTGCGCGCGCCGGTCCACCCCGGAGGCGCGGGGTGAGCGGCCGGTTTCTGCTCGCCGTCGACGCGGGTACAGGGAGCTGCCGTGCCGTGCTCTTCGACGAGCGGGCCCGCCAGATTGGAGTGTCCCTGCGCGAGTGGGTCCACCACACGCCCCCCGGGGTCCCTGGCGGGCAGGACTTCGACGTCCACGCGAACTGGGAGCTGATCTGCGCGTGCGTCCGCGACGTCCTCGGCCGTACGGGCGTGGCGGCCCAGGAGGTCGCCGCGGTCAGCACCACGAGCATGCGCGAGGGCATCGTCGTCTACGACGGCGGCGGCCAGGAGATCTGGGCCTGCCCCAACGTCGACAGCCGCGCGACCCGTGAGGCCGAGGACCTCGTACGCTCCGGTGACGCCGAGCGCATCTACGCGATCGCCGGCGATTGGGTGTCGATCACCTCTCCCGCCCGGCTGAGGTGGCTCACGGTGCATCGGCCCGACGTGCTGGACCGCGCCGCCGGGATCGGCCTGCTCAGCGACTGGATAGTCCACCGGCTCAGCGGAGTCCAGGTCACCGAGCCGTCCTGCGGTTCGAGCTCGGGCATGTTCGACCTGTCGGCACGCCGCTGGTCGGCCGAGATCGCCGGAATGTGCGGGCTGGCCGAAGAGGTGCTGCCCGCCGTCCACGAACCCGGCACCCACGTCGGCGGGGTGACCGCGGCGGCGGCCGAGCGCACCGGCCTCCTCGCCGGCACCCCGGTCGTCACCGGCGGCGCCGACACCCAGCTGGGCCTCGTCGGCGCGGGCGTCGGCGCCGGCGAGCTGGCCGTCGTCGGCGGCACGTTCTGGCAGACGACCGTCGTCCTGGACTCCCCGGTCATCGACCCCGGCCGGCGGCTTCGCACCCTGTGCCACGCGGTCCCCGGCCAGTGGATGCTCGAAGGGATCGGTTTCTACGGCGGGATGAGCATGCGCTGGCTGCGTGACGCCTTCTGCGACGCCGAGGTCGCAGCCGCCACCCGCCGCGGCGTCGACCCGTACGTGGTCATGGAGGAGGCCGCCCAGGAGATCCCGCCCGGATCGAACGGCGTCGTGGCGATCCTGTCGAACGTCATGAACGCGCGCCGCTGGGTCCACGCCAGCCCCTCATTCGTCCAGTTCGACCTGGCGAACCCCGCCGGCACGGGCAGCGCGGCCTGCGTACGCGCGGTCGAGGAGGCGAGCGCGTACGTCGCCCGCGCCCACCGTGACCTGATCACCGAGGTCACCGGCCTCACCTTCGACGAGGTTCTGTTCACCGGCGGAGCCGGCAAGGGCACCCTCTGGCCGCAGATCATGGCCGACGTCCTGGACACCCCGGTCGCCGTCCCCATCATCACCGAGAGCAGCGCCCTCGGCGCCGCCCTGGCGGCGGGCGTCGGCGTCGGGATGTTCGGATCCTTCGGCGACCTGCCCCACCTGCGGACCCGCGCACGTACGGTCCGGCCCGGTCCGGCCGCCGCCGAGGCGTACCAGGCCGCCTATCCGGCCTGGCAGCGGATCTACCGCCGTCAGCTCGAAATCTCCGAGGACGGCGTCCTCACCCCTCTGTGGCGTGCCGCGGGAGCGGACGTCACCTGAGCCCCGTACCCGACAGAAAGGCCCTTCCCCGATGGCAGACCTGGACGACCTCACCTTGGGCGACCGGTTCGCGACCTCCACCCCCCAGCTCGCCCCGCCCTTCTTCCTGAAGGGGTGCCACGCGCTCGACTGGGGCATGCAGAACCGGCTGGCCAGGATCTTCCGCCCGGCCACCGGCCGCACCGTGATGCTCGCCATCGACCACGGCTACTTCCAGGGCCCCACGACCGGGCTGGAACGCGTGGACCTGAGCATCCTGCCGCTCCTGCGGCGGGCCGACGCCCTGATGACCACCCGGGGAATGGTGCGTTCGACCGTTCCCGCCTCGACCTCCACACCGATCGTGCTGCGCGCCAGCGGCGGCCCGAGCATCCTGAAGGAGCTGTCGGACGAGCAGATCGCCGTCGGCGTCGAGGACGCCCTGCGCGTCAACGCCTCCGCGCTGGCCGTCCAGGTCTTCATCGGCGGGGAGCACGAGACCCGTACGGTGCACAACATGACCCGCCTGGTCGACCAGGGCCAGCGGGCCGGCCTCCCGGTGATGGCGGTGACGGCCGTCGGCAAGGAGCTCACGCGCGACGCGCGCTACCTGCGCCTGGCCACCCGGATCTGCGCGGAACTGGGCGCGCACTTCGTCAAGACCTACTACTGCCCGGACGGCTTCGACACGGTGGTGGCGGCCTGCCCCGTACCCATCGTCATGGCCGGCGGCAAGAAGCTGCCCGAGCTCGATGCCCTCAGGATGGCCCACCGCGCCGTGGCGGAGGGGGCGTCCGGTGTGGACATGGGCCGGAACATCTTCCAGAGCGCGCACCCCGGACCCATGATCCAGGCCGTCCAGGCGGTCGTCCACGGGTCCGCGCGCCCTGAGGACGCCTACGACGCCTACGTACGGCCCCTCATCGACGGAATACCGACACCCCTCGACACCAGGAGATCAAGCCATGACACGACCACATGACGAACCGCCGGCCCCCGGCCAAGGTCTGAAGGCGGGCGTCCTCACCCTCCCCGGCGTTCTCATGCAGAGCGTCACAGCCATCGCCCCGGCGATCGCCGCCCTGTTCACCGTGCCGTTCATCGCGAGCAACGCGGGGAAGGCCACGCCGCTGGCCTACCTGGGCGCCTTCGTCATCGCCCTGTTCCTCGGCTTCGTGCTGGCGCAGTACAGCAGGCACATGTCCTCGACGGGCTCCTACCACACCTTCGTCTCCAGGTCGCTCGGCGGCCGGCCCGGATTCCTCGTCGCCTGGATCTACCTTATGTTCTATCCGGTGGTGGTGGCCCAGGTCGGGTCGTTCATGGGCGACATCCTGCAGAGCACGCTGAAGGCCGAGTACGGGGTCACCTTCCCTTGGTGGGTCTTCATGGCGCTGCTCATCGCCGGGTGCACCCTGGCCGCGTACCGAGGGGTCGAGCTCTCGGTCAAACTCATCATCGTCCTGGGCGCCGTCGAGACGCTCATCGTGGTCGTGCTCGGCCTGTGGGGTTTCCTGCAGCCCGGCGACGCCGGCGTGAGCGCCTCCGTCTTCAACCCCTCCAGCGCACCGGACCTGCACGGCCTCGCCCTCGGCATCGTCTTCGCGATCTTCGCCATCACCGGCTGGGACGCCGCCGCGCCGCTGGCCGAAGAAAGCACGAACCCTCGGCGTACGATCCCGCGGGCAGTCCTCGGCTCGATCGTCATCCTTGGCGTGCTGCTGGTGTTCGTTTCCTGGGGACAGATCAGCGGCTTCGACTCCGTCGACAAGCTCACCGGCTCCAAGGACCTGCCCGCCTTCGTACTCGGCAAGAAGTACTGGGGGGCCGGCTGGTGGCTGATCCTGCTGGCCCTGCTCAACTCGGCGGTCGCGGTGGCCATCGGGTGCACGAACGCCGCCTGCCGCTTCATGTACGGAATGGCACGCGCCGGCGCCCTGCCCAGCGGCATCGCCAAGGTGCACCCCACCCTGAAGACCCCGGTCGGCGCCCTCTGGGTCCAGACCGGCATCAGCATCGTCCTCGGCCTGCTCCTGCCGGTGATCATCGGTGTCAGCAACGTCTACAACCTCACCGGCACCTGGTTCACCTTCGCGTTGGTGATCGTCTACACGGCCGCCAACGTCGGCCTGCCGATCTACTATCGTCGCGAGCACCCCGAGGAGTTCAGCGTCGTCAAGCACATCGTCGTCCCCGCCGCCGGAACCCTCGGCCTGGCAGCCGTCGTGTGGGCCTCGGTCAATCCGCTGCCGGACTTCCCGATCTCGCTCGCGCCGTTCATCGTCCTGGGATGGCTCGCCGTCGGCGTCGTCGTCCAGGCATTCGTGTACCGGGGGAGCCGGGCCGCCCTGCTGTCCAGGGCCGGCACCGCGATGGGCGACTCCACGACGGAGACCGCTGCCACGCGGCACGAGACACCCGGTCCGCTCGCGCCGCTCTGAGCGGTGTCACTCTCCACGCCGGGCACACGACACATCGAGGTGGGACGTTGTTGCGACACGAAGGAAAGGCGGCGGTGGTCACCGGCGCCGCCCGGGGAATCGGACGGTCGATCTGCGCCCGGCTGATCGCCGATGGGGCGAGCGTGGTCGCGGTCGACGTCAACGCCACGTCGCTGAACGCCACCGCGGCCGACCTCGGCGACGCCTGCCATCCGGTGGTGGCCGACGTCGCCGAGGAGGCCGGCTGCGCCCGAGCCGTCGCCGCCTGCGTGGAGCGGAACGGGCGCGTCGACATCCTCGCCGCGCACGCGGGGATCGCCCAGCCGCGCCCCTTCCTCGACATCGACGCCGGGCACTGGCGACGGCACCTCGCGGTCAACCTGGACGGCGCCCTCTACTGCGCGCTGCACGCCGCGCGCTCGATGCGGGACGCCGGGCACGGCGGCTCGATCATCTACACCTCCTCGATCAACGGCTTCCACGTCGAGGAGACGATGGCCGCCTACAACGTCACCAAGGGCGCGCTGCTCAACCTCGTCCGCTCCACGGCCATCGACCTCGGGCGGTACGGGATCCGCGCCAACGGCGTCGCCCCGGGAGTGGTCGACACGCCCATCGCCGCGCTGGTCGTCCACGACCCCGACCTGGCCCCGGCGTACCTGTCGACCATCCCGCTGGGCAGGTTCGGCCGTCCGGAGGACATCGCGAACGCGGTCTCCTGGCTGGCCTGCGACGAGGCCGCGTACATCACCGGGCAGACCCTCGTCATCGACGGCGGCCAGTCGCTCGGCATTACCGGAGGCCTCACCTCGATCGAAGGAGACCCGGAATGACGGGTAAAGCCGCCCCGCTCACCCGCGCCGAGTTCGACGCGATCTTCGAGGAGTGCCGGAACTGGCGCGGAGGCGACGACCAGCGCGGAGCCCTGAACCACCTCGGGCCGGAGGAGGTCGTGGCGGCGGCGGCGCTGGTGCGATCCGGGCGCACCGTCTCGTGCGGATGGGACCTCGACACCGTCACCGGCCCCGACAACCCGACCCCCGTCGTCCACCACATGCGCTTCGGCTTCGACACCACCTTCGGGGACTCGGGCGACCTGCGCATCGCCGGCGACGGCTTCGCCATGGACATCCACGGTGACGCCCACTCCCACATCGACGCCCTCTGCCACGTGGGCTTCGGGGGGTACGTCTACAACGGCGTGCCGCTGGACGAGGCCATAGGACCGGACGGCGCGCTGACCCAGAGCGTCAACGTTATCAAGCACGGGCTCGTCACCCGCGGCGTCCTCCTCGACGTGCCGCGGCACCGCGGAACCCCGTGGGTGGAACCCGGCGAGGCGATCACGTGGGACGAGCTCGCGGAGGTGGAGGCCGAGACCGGCACCCGGCTCCGCAAGGGCGACCTGCTCCTTCTACGAACCGGCCACTCCTACAAACGCGCGGTCCAGGGACCCTGGGACGCCGCCAACGCCAAGGCCGGCATCCACACGACGGTGCTGCCCCAGCTGAGCCGCCGGGAGATCATCGGGGTCGGCTACGACGGAGACGGCGAGGCGGTCCCGTCCAACTGCGAGGGCGTCACCTACCCGATCCACGCCGTCTCCCTCCCCGCCCTAGGCTGGTGGACGATGGACAGCCTCAACCTGGACGAGCTCGCCGAGGCGTGCGCCGAGGAGAACCGCTGGGAGTTCCTCATCACCGTCGCCCCCCTCCGCCTCCCGAACGGCACCGGCTCACCCGTCAACCCGATCGCCGTCTTCTGACGGCCCCGCTTCCGTGACGGCGCCGGCCGGCGCTGAAGGCCGCACCTCCGGCCGCACGCGTAAGTCGCTCGACCTGGGTGTATCCATGGAGAAGGCCACCGAGTCGGTCTTGTCGGGTGACCTTGATGTCGGCCTTGACGGGGTCTGGGAGGGTGCGGAGCGGGCTGGCTTGGTTCAGGGCCTGGTGGGGGCGGTGGCTGTTGAAATGGGACTCGTATTCGGTGAGGACCTTGCGGAGGTGGTGGGCGTTCATGATGAGGATCCGGTCCAGGATCGCGTCCGGAGCCCACCCACCGATGGCGCGGTCCGGAGGATGGGGAGGAGGAGGTGTGAGGGGTGGTCGGGGGTGTGGTGGATGGTTTGTTCGGCGGTGATGGGTGGTCCGGGTTGGCCGCCGCGGTTGGTGTTGCGGTCGTATTTGGGGAAGTCGGCGGAGGATATGTCGACGCGGATCTTGTGTCCGGTGTGGAAGCGGTTGGCGGTGGCCCACATGTCGATGTCGAAGCGGTAGGTCTTCCCGGGTTCGAGATGTTCGGGTTCGCCGTTGGTGTTGCGGTGGCGGGCGCGCAGGACGCCGTTTTGGAGTTGGATGGCGCGGCCGTCGGGGAAGACGTCGGACAAGCGTACGGCGAAGTCGGTGTCGACGGCGCTGGAGCTCGCGTACAGGATGAACCGCAGGGGTCCGACGACGTCGAGATCGTGCTCGAGCGGGCCGGTGGTGTAGGTGAGCACGTCCGGGCGTTTCTGCACGTGGCTGGCGTCGACGCTGCCGGGTGGGTACAGGTAGGACACGATGCTGCCGCCCACGGTAGGCGTGGGGTCGTGCGGGTCGTAGACGTAGCGGTCGGGTTCGGACGCGCGTGTGGGTGGCTGTGTGGTCAGCTCACCGCCAGGGCCGATGTAGTACGGGACCGTTTCGGCGCCGGGTAGGGGCCATGCGTCGGCGGTTCGCCATTGGTTGGCGCCCATGAGGTAGTAGATGACCGTGGGCCAGTCGTCGATGTGGTCTGTTCGTACGGTGTCGTACCAGCGGAGCAGCAGCTCGGCGTTGGCGCGGTGGGCGTGTTGGAGTTCGGGGTGGGTGTCCATGCCTTCGTGGTAGCCGGGTGCGTTGTGGGCGCTGGGTGCGATGAACAGCCGGCACCGTGACCGCAGCGGCTCCGGAGCCGCGCGCGTCAGCAGGTCCCAGGTGGCCAGGGCATCGTTGATGCCCCAGTCGTACCAGCCGGTGGACAACAGGACAGGCGCGTGGAACGAGGTCACCAGCTCTTCCGGCCGAGGGTGCGGCAAGGTGTGCGCGTCGTGGGAGATCCGCTGACCGAACACGCTGGACAGGGCTTCGACGTCGACCGAGGTGACGTTGTTGATGTCCAGCGCCTGTTTGACGAACTCGGCGCGCTCGGCGCAGGTCAGCGAGCAGTAGTGGTGCCAGAGCCGGTGTTCGGCCTCAGCCGGTGGCAGGTCACACAGCTCGGGGAAACGCGCTGACAGTGCCTCGGGGAGCGGGCGATGCAGCGGCTCGTTGAAGTAGCCGCCCGCTTGTGTCTCGTCGGAAACGAGGCGCTCCATCTCGGTCATGTGCGCCGCGAGCCTGTCCTCGCCCTTTCCGATGGTTCGTGCGTAGGCGTTGAGGAACATGTACAGCCGCGCGGTGTTGACCGCCACCCCCAGGCCGCTCACCTCAGGGACGATGGTCGACATCTGTGGATGCATCGCCATCTGCCACTGGGTCTGACCGACGTAGGACCCACCGCACGAGCCGAGGAATCCGTCGAACCACTTCTGGCGGCTGACCCATTCGACGAAGTCATAGCCGTCCTCGGGCTCGTACATGTAGTAGTCCCAGGCCTCCGGCTCGCTGTCGCCCGTGCCACGGCAGTCTTGGGAGATCACCACGTAGCCCCGGCGGGCCAAGGACAGGAACAGTCCGGCGTTGGTGTCGGAGTCCCGGCCGTAGGGCGTGCGCATGGCGACCGCCGGCGCCGGCAGTTCGGGCGGCAGATACAGATCCGTCGCGAGCCGGGTGCCGTCACGCATCGCCATCATGACCGTCTCACACCGGATCTGGGAGACGGTGAAACGCGGCGCCGTGAGTAGCGCGCTTCGCCGCAGAACGTCCGCGAGCTCCGGCGCCGCCGAGGCCAGGTCGCTGGTGTGATCGTGGGTGACCATCGTTCCAATCTCCGTTCAGCAGGCTCGGCCGCCCGTATCCAAACGGGCGGCGACCGTGCGTGTTTCACACGTGATCGCATGGAATGGTGCTGGCGAGCTGCGTCCAGGCGCAGGCTGGTGTGGGGTGACGGTCAGAGGTTCGGGAAGTCGGCATTACATACGGACAGCCGGATTCGATGACCGGGCGCGAAGGCCACTACGCCACCTTCAATCCGATGGAGACAGAGGGTGTCTCATGCGTCTGTTCTCGGCGGGGTGAGCTTTCTTGGAAGCATCGTACGGGCGTGCTCGACGATCTTGGCGTGGGGGGCGAACCAGACGCCGTCGGAGAGGAGTTCGTAGCATTCGTCGTCGGCCATGAGCGATGAGTCGTAGCTGAGTCCCAGCTCGCGGATGATGTCCAAGGTGGCGTCGGAGAAGTCCCAGGAGGGGGTGCGCACACCGACCGGGCGTACGCCGGCCCGCACCGAACGGCGGCGACGTGCCGCCGGCGTGTTTCATACGTGATCGCGTGGAATGGTGCGTTCCCGGATGTCGGCCTTTACGACGTCACCGTCTCGCGTCAATTCGCGTCGCACGCTGAGCCGAAAATTTCTTTCATCGCTTTCGATGGTCAAGGACGCCTTAACCCCGGTGGCATGTTCACCATGCCCAATGTTCTGCTCGAAAGTCGCGACAAGCGTCGCGTCGGCCGGCGTCTGGTCGCTTGCCGTACAAGCCCAGTGGTGCACTGTAGAAGTCGTGTCCGCGGAGCCGTCCGTGCCCGATCTCGCGTACCGAACCTCGCGTGAACTGGTGGTCGTCTGCCGGATCGGGTCGCGGATGATCTGCCAGGAGTCGGTATTCCGCGGGCGCCGCGCCGGCGTACTCGGCTCGCGCAGTGCCTGAATTCTGTGCTGGATGCGTGCCGATGACGCCCTGCCCACCCGCACTGGCAGTACCACCCGTGTCTCGTGAGCTGCGCCCAGGTGCAGACTGGTCACCATTGCGTGGGGTGAGGGCCAAAGATTCGGGAAGTCGGCGTTACATACGGACACGCGAATTCGATGATCGGGCGCGAAGACCCACGACGTCACCTTCAATTCGATACTGAGCTGGTACACCGTTCCCGGCACCAGCGGCTCCGGGACGGCGTGTGAGTTCCGGTGAGCGCCGTTGATTACGCCCTTGGAAACCAGCTGGGAGCTGCCGTCGGGTGCGATGTCGCTCACACGTACGATCCAGTTCGCCACTGGCGCGGTTGCCTCGGCGAACAGCACGGCGTGCGGGGAGCCCAATATCTCCAGCGGCTCCTTCAGCGGCGCACTGGTGAAGCTCAGGCTGTGGGCATCATCGGCACGTTGGTCGGTCACCAGTTCGGCGGGAGAGTGCTGGACACGGTATCGGTTGGATGTACCAACGGTGGCGACGTACGTCAGACTGAGCTTCTTCGCGTCGCCGACGTGGTCCGGCGCGAGCCCGCCATCCGCTTGTGGATACCAGGAGACCTGCTCGATATCGTCGTCGGGCCAGGCATCATCCACGCACCACTCGCCCGGAATGTGCTCGGTGGCCACCCCCGGGCGGTAGTAGTGCTGAACGTAGAAGGCCAGGCGTGGTTCCGTCAGCACCCCCGTCTCCCGGCCTTTGAGCCAGTAATCCCACCAGCGCAACGCTTCGAGCAGCCCGTCGATCCTGGGCCCTGGGCTGGCATCCTGCGGCCACGCATGCGGCCATGGACCGATGATCGCCTTGGTCGGCGCGCGCAGGTGCCGGAGCATGCGCGGAATGCTGTCGGGGTAGCCGTCGAGCCAGCCGCCGAACATCAGCGTTGGGATCTCGAGCGCGTCGTACGCGGGACGCAGCGACTGGCGCCGCCAGTACGGTCCGTCGCGCTGTTCTCCGAGCCACGTGGCCAACCAGGGCTCGTGCGGATTGTCGAACCGGTCGCGGGCGTCCCGGCCTGTGACGTCGTAGTCAGGGGCCCCGGGCAGCATGTTGTTGGCGATCATCGCTAGTGGATAGCGTCCCAACGCCTCGAACTGCAGGGCGCCGTTCCAGAACATGATGTCGTCCGTGTAGAGGTCATCAGCGGCATCGGCGACGATGATGGCCTTGAGCGCGGGTGGGTGCAGCATGGCGATCTGGATGGAGTTACACCCGCCATACGAGATCCCCCACATGCCGACCGCACCGTTGCACCATGGCTGGTCGGCGAGCCATTGGATCACCTCCAGCGCATCTCGGCCTTCCTGGGGTGAATACTGGTCCGCCGCGATGCCTTCGCTGGCGCCGGTGCCGCGAATGTCCACGCGGGCTCCGACATATGCTCGCTGAGCGAAGTATTCATAGCGCGGCCGGTCGGCGGCGTCAGTGCCGTCGTCCTTCCGGTACGGCAGAAGTTCAAGCAGCGCCGGAAACGCCGCACCGGGGGCATGCCCGTCCGGCATATAGAGCGTGGCGGCCAGAGCGACCCCGTCCGCCATCACGATGGAGGTCTGCTCGATTCGCAGGCGGTACTCGGCCGTGCTGACATCACCCATGGCTTGGATTTCCTTGTGCGGATCTATTGGAATCGTGTGTCTCGGCGCTGCGGTGATTCTGGAGGAATTCGCGAATGAGTCGCACAACATTGTTGAACGTCGGGTCGTCGTCGTGGGCCCACTCACAATGGCCCCGACCCTTCAGCAGCACCAGACGCTTCGGCTCGTGTGATTCGGCGTACAGTGCCTGGGACTCCCCGGGCGGGTGCAGCGCGTTGTCGTCTCCGTGGATCAGCAATAGCGGGCGGGGCGCGACGCGGTGAACGACCGCGGCGGGCCGGAAGCGGAGCAGGTGGTCGGCCGATTCGAGGCTGACCTCGGTGCCGAATCCGGGCACCTGAGCGAGCTCGGCGTCGACATAGCGCTTCGTCACGGTGTCGAGCCGGACGATGTCGAATGGAGGAACGAGTTCGGAGGTGCCGACGGCCGCGCGCCGCAGCCGGTCCGATTGGATGCGGTCGCGCAGTCGTTGCCAGCTTCCATGGTCGTGCATGGCTCCCACCGCGCGCTCGCCGTCGGCTATCGCGTTGATCGCGACGACGGCGCGGACATGCGGATCATCGGTCGCGGCCACGATCGCCACGCCGCCGCCCAGCGCCCAGCCGATGAGCGAGATGGCGTCCGGATCGGCCTCGGGGATCGTCCGCAGGAAGCTGATCGCCGCGCGAACGTCTTCGACCTGCTCTTGCGGGATCAGCCGACCGCGCGTGCCGTCGCTGTTGCCGAAGCCGCGATAGTCGAATGCCAGGCAGACGTATCCGGCGCGCACGAGCGCTCGGGCGAATCGGGCGGGGTGGATGACTTTCAACCCCTGATAGCCGGAGCAGATGATCAGTGCCGGGCGCCGCTCGCCCGCCGAGAGATCATCCGGAATGTGGACTTCGCCGTCCAGGCGAAGCCCGTCGCTGAAAAAGCCGATCGATCGGGTCTTCATCGTCGTGTCACCTGCGCTCCGTGATCGCGGGCGGTCGCGGCCTCGGCCAGGACCGGGCGGGTGGGAAGGGACCGACGATCCACCAGTTCGCCGTCTTTGATCACTTCGGCGATCCGGCGGTAGTTGTGCACGTCCTCGAGGGGGTCGCCATCGAGGATCAGCAGGTCGGCTCGTTTGCCTGATTCGAGTGAGCCGAGGTCATGGGCCTGTCCGTAGGCCTCGGCCACATTGCGGGTCGCGGACAGCAGCGCTTCGATGGGTGCCATCCCCCGCTCGATGACCGCTTGGAGCCATCGGAAGTGCGATTCGCCGAGCTGGGTCGGGTTGTCGACGACACCGTTCATGTAGCCGGCCACCATCGGGTGGGCGAGCTTGCGTGGACCGTTGGCGAGCGAGTCAGTGGTCAAGAGCAGTCGGGCGCCTGCGCCGATCAGTCTGCGGTCGTTGTCGTCCTTGGTGTCATGGATCAGGCGAAGTGACTCAGCGCCTTGTTCACGCACCCAGGCCATGTACGCGTCGGTGCACACGAGGGCGGCCACGGGCAGCTCGCTCTCAACAATGATCTTGAGGGTTTCCTCGGGCATCGCGACCGGACCCGTGATGTCGCCGTGTTGCAGCAGGTCGGCACCGGCATCGATCTCCATTCGCAGACTTTCCACCGACATCGTGTGAGCCTGCGCCGTGAGACCGGCCCGGTGTGCTTCGTCCACGATCGCCCGCTGCGCCCGCTCGGAGAAGGCGATGAACTGGTTCTTGTGCGCGCAGGCGCCGTACTTGACGAAGTCGATGCCGGACCGCTCGATGTAGGCGCGGGTCGCCCGGGCGACGTCCTCCGGGGTCTGCCAGGTCAGTTCGGGGCCGACGCCTTGCTCCCACTGCCTGTTGACGCGGTCGATCGTGTCCTGGCCGAAGGCGTCGCCCGGCGCAAAGAAGTCCGCCGACAGCGGGCCGCCGAACCCGATGATGTTGCCGCCGACGAACATCCGGCTGCCCACGACCTCGCCACGGTTGATTCGCTCCCGAACCGCGATCAGCGGCTCCAGCGGGCCCCATGTGTCGAAGACGGTGGTCACGCCGGACCGCAGTGCGATCTGTGCCGCCTCCAGCACGATGTCTTCGTAACGACCCTCGAACTCGAGGAGCAGGTCCGGCACTGTCGCGGCGAACAGGTGCACGTTCGCATCCATCAGGCCGGGGATGACATACCGGCCCGCCGCAGGGATGACCTGTGCCCGATCCGGCACCACGGTCTCGGCGGCACGCGTCACCGAGCGGATCCGGCCGCCCTCGATGAGTACGACCGCGTCCCGCATCGGCGATCGTCCGGTGCCATCGATCACCGTTGCGCCAACGATCGCCGTCGGCCGCGCGGGCACCTCTTGATCTGATTGCATGAAGTTTCCAGACTCTCGGTCGGTTCGTTAGGCGAGGACACGGAGGCTGGTGGGAATCAGCACGTCATATCGCTGGACTTGCGCCTCAGCGTGCTGCGCGAACCAGTGATCTGTCCGGCTGGACATCGGCACGACGTCGAGGTTGCCCACGATGGACTGCTCGGCCTGGTTCCAGTACGTACAACCCTGGGCCGGAAGTGTCGTGATGGCTTTGGCGGCGAGTTTTTCGTAATTCGCGTTGCGTATCCCAGAGATGTTGAGACCACTGGGCGGCACCGGCCCGGACAGATAGGGCACAAGCTGGCTTGGCAGCGTAAATTGCCATCCGGACAGGTAGACGTCCCAGTTGCGGGACTTGTACAGCACATCGACGACCTGGGTGAGGGCGAGTCCACGAACCGTCACCTGTACCCCGATGGCTTTCCATTGCTGGGCCAGCAATTCCACGGTCGGCTTATTGAAGACGGAAGTAGTTGGGATGTACACCAGATCGATCTTGAGTGGTACGCCGTCCTTGCTTCTGAGACCGCCCGCGCCCTTGGTCCAGCCGGCCTGGTCCAGCAGGGACTGGGCGGCGGCGAGGTCATGCTGGGGCAACCGGCCACTGACCGTGTCGCCCGGACACACAGCGGGCTCGAGTGGAAGCAGGCCCTTGGCGGCCCTGCCGGTTCCACCCGTGCTGACCTTGATGATCTGGTTCAGATCGAGCGCTCTGACCAGAGCCTCCCGAACGCCTCGCTCCGCGGTCGGCCGACCATGGTTCTGGTTGAACGAGAGCCAGGCACCGCTTGTCTGGTGATCGGTCCGGCGGACATCGTGGGCGTTGAGTCGCTCGGAGTCCTGGCCAGTGATTCTGGCGAGATTGAGCTGTCCGGCCAGAAGCAGATTGGCCGCCGTCGACTCGTTCTCGATGATTCGCACGACGACCGTCGACGGCGTTCCCGGCGCGCTGGTGCTCGCGCCGCCAGGCCCCCAGGTGTAGCCCTGACGGACGGTGAATGTGTAGCTCTGCCCGGGTGCCACGTGGGTGAGGGCGTAGGGCCCGGTCCCGTTCGAGCCGGTAGTGAGCATCGACCGGTTCCGCATGCCCTTGGCGCACACGATCGGGAGTAGGCCGATCGTGTTGAGCAGAAAGCCGTACGGCTTGGCTGTGGCTACCTTGACCGTTCGGCTGGCGTCGTTTCCGGTGGCGGTCAACGGCACCGTTGGTGTGTTCACCCCGTACTGGACCGAGCCGTTCTTCGGGTTGCCGACGTACCTGATGTCGGTGGCGACCTGGCTCGCGGTCAGTGAGGTCCCGTCTGAACACGTGATGCCCTGACGCAATGTGAAGGTCGCCGAGTGCGGGTCCACCTGCCACTTCTCGGCCAGGCCCGATACGAAAGCGCCGGCCCGCCCCTGGTTGAGCAGCGAATCGTAAGCCAGGGGCGCGTAACCGACCAGTCCCTTGTACGGGTCGAAGGTCCCTCGGTCACTGGAGACGGCCATGGTGAAGGTGCCGTTTGTTGCGTACTTTGTCGCCCTGGCCCCGTCGTGGGACCGCTCGCCGGCACCGCCGCAGGCGGAGACGACACAGCACGTCGCGGCAACGGAGGCGAGGAGTGGAAATGATCGACGCATGACTTCTCTCCCTGCGTGTGAATGAGCGCGGCGCGCTGCAAGCGCGACCCGCCGGCACGAGGCGACGCACGACTCAGCTATCCACCTGTACACCCGATGACTGCCTGAGCAGCCACGATGGTGTACCGATGGGTGTTCCGTATGCATCCCGTATGCTTACGGTTGTTATACCGTAGAATCACGGCAACGTGAAGAGTTCGGTCTATCCGCAGAACCGAGGGCATCCATGTCGTCATCTCGCACGCCATCGCGTGTACCCCGAGGCACGCTCAATCCCGACCTGATCGTGAAGGCGGCCATCGAGCTGATCGACAAAGACGGACTCGAGTCGCTGACGATCGGGCGGCTCGCCAAACACCTCGGCGTGAGCCCGATGTCGCTCTACACACACTTTCGCGACAAGGACGCGATCCTGCTCGCGGTCGCGACCGAGCTGTTCAGCCACGTCGAGATGCCGGAGGATGACTCCTCCGACCTGGAGATGCTGCGCAAGACCATGCGCGCCTACCTGCATCTCCTGGTTGACAACCCCGTGCTGCTCAAGCTCTACGCGGCCGGCAGGGAAGGCAACTCGATCGAGGTCCGCTTCGACGATGCGATCTTCGGCTGCCTGGAGCGGATGCGCATCGAGCCGTTCACCGCGGTGGAACTGTCCGCGACCCTGGTGCGGTTCGTCCTCGGCTGCGCGCTCGTCTATCCCCGCAAGGAATGGGAGGACGACCCGAACAGCTGGGGCCGGGCGCGCCAGCGGCTACCCTCAACCGAGACCTATCCATCCATCCGCGAACTGACTCGCGGCGACGTCCCCTTCAGCCAGAAGCACCTCTTCGAGTCCGGCTTGGAGACGATACTCGCCGGCATTCCGCTCGCCGAGCGATCATCACCGGACGGCGACCACTGACCTGCCCATCCTCGCCGCCCGAGCGTGTCGACGCCGCCGCGCTCGCCGAAGACACCGGAGCTCGCGGCTGGATCCCGAGCGGACAGGCACAGATAGATCGCGTTGATGCCGAACGACACCGCATCCTCATCGCCCGCCTGCCTGAGCTCAGCGGGCATCCAAGCCATCAAACCCGGCCGGCGAGAGCCAGAGGATGACCTCACCTTGTCCGCTGACGGCTCCGCTCACCGAATAGACAGCACTTTGCAGCTACCGGTCAACAACGCGATCGAGCAAGATCAACCGCATCCGAGCACCATCCGAGCACCCGCGGATTAAGAGTCCGCTGCTCTAGTATCAGATCAGTGCTCTCGGTATCGGCCTATGTCGGTTCGTCCGCGCCTTCGCCGGTTCCGGTACCCGGTCGTGCCGGACCGTTCCGGGACATGCGAGCAACCACCGAGCGACCACGATCGCCGATGACCGCGGACCCGAGGGTTGCCCGCAGTGATCCCTGCGCGCTGCGGTCCGAAATCAGCTACATCTCTTTGATCTGCATTCTTGGCGCCGGCAGCGCACGTTCGTGATCTCCGCGACGGTCGGTCGCAAAGGGCGATGAGGCCGCAGCCTGTAACTTCGGCGTTGATCCTCTCGGTGGACCCCATCGGAGAATACGCCTAGGTCGCACGAGGGTGACAGAGTTTTCGGCACCCACAGGGCGGTTTTGGCGAGGGGCTGGTCATCGCGGACAAATAACTAGGCGAGCATGGTGACGGGACCGGTGAGCATGCCCTTGACCGGGTGGTCCGTCCGCGACTGGGCGTAGCGAGTGCCGTAAGACTGCACCCAGCCGTGCTGGGCGGCGGCGAGGCAGCCGTTCAACTGCTCGGCGAAATGCGTCTCGGACTCAGCGTAGCCGCCCTTGAGCCCAAGGGGTCGATCAAGTGAACGCTTCGCGCTGCCGGGCCATCGCCTGTTGCTGAATACCTCGGATGACCGATCAGCTCCTCGGTGACTCTGATGCGTCAGATCGCGAGGCGCAGTTCCTGTGCGGCGGACAGGGCCTGCGCTGCCTTCTGATAGATCTTCCGCAGGGCGATCTCGGAAATTTCTCTACGAGTTGGCTCCTGCTCGACGACGAACCTGACAGCTGCCGCCGTGTCTAGCCGGCCACCAAGAGCCAGAGCAGCCACGATGCCTTGCCTATCGCCGAGGTATAGCTCTTGTATCGCCTCGGCAAGCTTCTCACCGGTTAGCTTCCAAAGGCGCTCCACGTCGCGCCTCAACAGCGGGATGTAAACCCACATGTTCGCATCCGTGGTGTGGCCTTCCAAGCATTCGAAAAGATAGTGGCGACCATGCTGCTCGATGATGCCGGCGAGAGGTATGTCGTAGAAGCGTAGCTCCTTGACCAGGGTCGTCGCGCTGGTCGGGAGCCATGGCTCAGCTCCGATCCGAAGGTGGATCTGGCTACTCACAGCCCGCTCTCCCCCCAAATCTTTTCGGTGAAGCAGCCATCGAACCTCTTGGCGTCATCATCGGTCCATTCGGCGTCCTCGTCTAGAAGCGTGACGCAGAGATGTTCAGGGAAGCCGGGACTCGGAGCACGGTGCACTGCAAAACCTGCGTTCCGAAGTAAGCCTACGGTGGTGTGCCGTACCGCATCTGTATCTCGCACCGCACGTTTGCGGGCCACCCTCGCCACGAGATCCTTCACCGACCCCTTACCTCTGAACATAGATAGGCCATTAACTCTATCCGGCCTGACCGGCCGATCCTTGAAATCATCAACCCCTGTTCGCGAGATCTGGCCGTACTGGGTCACCACTTCTTCGTCGGCCAGCTCACCTGTGGGCGGGTCACGCCATCGCATAGGGTTTCGATCACTCCTCAGTCCGGCGCCGTTAACCCACTAAACCTGTAATCGGCCGACTGCGGGGCGTGTTCGCTAAATTTAATGATTACTCAGCTGAAAAATCCAACCTATGCGCGTGCATATCGATGGGAGAATCGGACTTATGTAGCATGTCCGTGATGTTCGTTCTGTGTCGTGAGTGGTATTTAGGGCAATAGGCTTGGTGTAGCGAGGATAGACGTGCTTCTCCAGGCTTTGGTGATATCGGCGCAGATAGTCAGGTGTCACATCCAACGTGGCCAGGTAGCGTTCGGAGATTCTGCGGAACGTCGGCTTCGTCTCAGCGGCATTCTGGCGTTGAGCCTCGACGGCCTTCGCGCCGTAGGCATTGCCCAGCTCTCGGGGATCGCTGTAGCCGTTGCGGCAGATCCGTGGCGAAGGGCATCACCTCGATCTTGTCCGGATCGGTGAACCTCTTGGATCCGCGATCCCAGCGAACCCGGTACCGTTCTGGTCCTCGCTTTGCGGCAAGCGCCTTAAGGTAACCATTTTCAAGACATGTCGTCGATCTTGGCTGTGGGTGCGCCCGGCCCCTTTGTGTAAATTTACAAGTTTAATCTTTCTTTGTGTGATGGGTGAGCTCGGCTATAAAAGGCTGTAGTTCCGCAATCTGCGTGCTTGTGAGTCGGTCGTGAGTAGCGGCTGGAGGTGCGAGCGGCTGCTCGTGCGTCTGTGAGTACTGCGTAGAGCAGGTCGTAGTAGATCCGTCCGCCGCGTTCGGTGGTGAAGAGCCAACCCTGCGGGTCGCGTCCCTCGGATCGTCGACGGAGGATGATGATGACGTCGAACGCCTCCGCGTCCATCGCCTGCTCGAAGGGCTCGCGGTCGTGCGGTCGCCCTTGAGGATTCGCACGCCCTGGGGCAGCCGCCGGGCTCGTGTGCCACGGACGATTACGGTCACCTCGTGGCCGGCCGAATGCAGGGCATCGACGAGGGCACCGCTGATATGGCCGGTCTCGCCGACAGTGACCACCCCCTTGGGGGTCTGGTCGCTGCTCATCCGCAGAGCGCCGTCACGGTCGTGTCCACATAGCGAAAACTCGACATCGAGTCGATCGCGTCGGCGGCCTCCCAGATGCCGACGTCCGATTCGCCCAACCCTCCTTTCTGTGGCGGTCGGCGAGGTCGACGACGGGGAGCCGGCCGTCGGTCGGCGACGCCGCCGCGATCGAAGAAGGCACCGTCGATGTCGTCGGTGACCGGACGGAGATCATGGGTGACGGTGTCGGCATCCATGGCCAACGGGTGTTCGGAACCGGCAGGACCGGCGCGCAAGAGTCGGATCGAAGGACACGGCTGGCGCTCACTGGTCATACGGAATACCATAATACGAAAATCGGACATTACTCGGAGGCACTGTGATCGCTGGCGGGGAGGCCGACAGGTCGTTCGACGCCATGCCTCCGAGGTGCTTTCGAGCCGGACCGGTGAGTTTCCGCAGCGACCGTGCTGATGTTCGCCAACTGTGCTGGGACGGTCGCGAGATCGTTCGCCGGATCTTCGTCACCGTCCGGGACGCGCAATGGCGTGAGGTTCCTCCGGTGTGGTGGTCGAGCGTTGCGTGCGACATCGAGATCACCGGAGCTACGGCTAGCGCGGCCGCGCGTCCGTTGCCGGCCGCGACGCGCTGCGCTTTGCCGCCGGTAGGACTGCGGGGCGGTGGTGACGGCCTCGACTCCGGATTCTTCGGTCATCGACGGATCGACCTGCCGTCGGGCGCCGGTGTCGCCGACCTCGACCAGCTGCTGAAGCGGATCCCACCCGGCATTGGGTTGGAGGTGGGTCTGCAGGCGAATGTTGCTGGCGGCATCGATCCGGAGCTGGCCGCCGCGGTGGCTGCTCGTCAGCGAGCACGGCCGGCCGATGATCGGTCCCGACGCTCTGACCTTGGCCCAGACGGCGCTTCGTCGCCTCGGCTGCCCCGTGTTCGTTGAGGTGGACGGCCATTTCGCGGAGGTGAACCGAGGCGAACCGGTCGACGTGTCCGACTGCGGCGTGGCAGTTGCGGTGTCGCCGACGGTGCACGGCGGCGACATTCTCACTATCTGCGAGAACGTCGGCGCGCTGCCGGACATCGTAAGGACCGCGAAGGCCTTGTTCCCCGGCAGCGATGTCGCGGTGGCACGGTTGACCCTCGACCAGGGGTCACCGCCCGACGCGGAAGCGTTCGACGTAGTCGCGCTGCCGTGGTTCGTCGCGTCGGTGCAGCTCCTCGCCCAGACCTCCGTCTGTTCGATCACGATCGACGCCGATGTGGTCAGACCGTCGGATGCCTGGTCGGCATGTCTCGGGTTCCTGGCACGGACGCGGCAGGCCGGCCAGGTCTGGAGCACGGCGGATCTGAGACGCGGGCTGCACGCGATCACCTGGGACGAGCGGCCAGGCCGCCGGATGATGCTGTTGGCGAACCTGTCCGACCACGACCAGGTCGTCGCGGAGAGCGACTGGTCGGCGAGCAGCATCATCTGGGCGCCTGCCGGCCGGCCGGCCGAGGACGGGGTCGTGCCGGCTTACGGCGTGATCCACTGCGAGACGAGGCACTGAGTGTTCAAACGAGTGACCCTGGTGTGGCGCCGTGCGGATCTGACTCGGCAGATGTTCGCCGACCACTGGCTGGGCGAGCACGCCCAACTCGCCCGGTGCCTGCCCGGCCTGCGGGAGTACGTCGTCGACATCGTGGACGACCCCGGGCCGGGCGAGCCCGACGGGATCGCGGCGCTTAGGTTCGACAGCCGCCATGCCTGCGAAGCAGCGTTCTCGACACCGGGACTAGGGGAGGATCTGCGGCGCACCCGCGACGACTTCGCCGCCTCGGTACAGGTCTTGTACGTCGACGAGCATGTGGTGCACCGCGAGCGGCAGCGCCGCTGAGGAGGTCACGACGTGGCTGATCCGGGTATGCGGCCATTTCGTGGTGTGGTGCGGGAGCCGAGCCTGGTCGACAGGGTGGCCCAAGAGCTGACGGAGGCCATCACCACGGGCGTGCTGGCCCGCGGCGACCGGCTTCCGTCGGAGCGTGACCTCGGTGAGCAGTTCGGCGTCTCTCGTACTGAACAAGCTCGACAAGCTGTGCACGAATCACGCCGAGCACCTGGCGGCCGGCGACTACCTGGCCGCGAGCCGGGTCGACTTCGAGTTCCACCGAACACTGATCTCGTCCACCCGCAACGAGCTGTTCCTGGTCATGCTCGAATCGGTCGAGGACCTGCTGCGCGAGGTACGCAGTCGCACCTATCCACAATCAAGTGTCGGCGAGACCGGCCTGGAGGAGCATCGCACGATCCTGCGACGGGTCACCGAACGCGATGCCGACGCGGCACGCGATGCGATGACCCGGCACCTGGCCCAGGCGGAGTCCTTCTGGCTGACCGGCGAGCCGACCGAGGTCGGGACACCGTGAGAGCCCTTTCGTTCACCGAGCCACGGGTATCGCGGCTTGCCATACGCGACGATCCCGCGGTCGGCGGCCCGGACACCACCGTGACCGGTCCGCGATAAGTCGGCCTCTGCGGCACGGATCTTGCGTTGTACATCGGGACGCCGATGATCGTCGACCCGACCGTACATGCGCACCGGCGTCGTGCCGGTAGCCGAAGGCGGTGCTCGACCGGTGCCGCGGGCTCAGCCGGCCGGGTCGGTCCAGCGGGTGCCCGCGGTCCAGCCGCCGTCGACGTACATGGTCTGGCCGGTGATGAAGGCCCCGGCGTCGCTGGCGAGTAGCAGGCAGCAGCCGATCAGGTCCTCGGGCCAGCCCGGCCGGCGCAGCGGGCTGCGGCGCATGATCCAGCTGCCGCGGACCGGGTCGTCCCACAGCGGTTTCGACAACGGCGTCAGCATGAATCCTGGGCATAGGGCGTTGACGCGGATGCGATGCTCGGCCCACTCGACCGCCATCGACTTCGCGAGCTGGCACAGCGCCGCCTTGTGCGCGCCGTACACCGACACGCCGTCCAGGCCGATCGCGTTGTTGAGCGAGCCGATGTGCACGATCGCGCCGCCGCAGCCTGACGCCATCACCCGGGCGGCGGCCCGGGACAGCTCGTAGGGAACGCGCAGGTTGATGGTCGAGATCAGGTCCCAGGAGTCGCGTGAGACCTCGAATATCGGCTCGCGACGGTTCACGCCGGCGTTGTTGACCAGTACGTCGAGCCGGCCGTGACGCTCGACGACCGTATCGGTGATGCGCTGCGCGGCCTCGTCCTCGAGCAGGTTCATCGGCAGCGTGTCCGAGGCCGGCATGCTGCCGTTCGAGTTCGACACGATCGCCGTCTCGGACGGGATCTCGATGGGCAGCGAAGGCATGCGGATGTCGCTGGTCTCGCGCGAGTGGATCGCCGACTCGGTCGAACTGGTGGTCCGGGCCCAAGGCTACGACGGCCTGTTCGCGATCGCCGGCTGCGACAAGACCCTGCCCGGCATGTTGCCGGCGATGATCCGGCTCGACGTACCGGCCGTGTTCGCGTACGGCGGTTCGAAGCTGCCCGGCCGGATCGACGGCAAGGACATCTCGCTGCAGGACGTCTACGAGGCGATCGGCGCGCACGCCAGCGGGAAGATCGATGACGCTCGGCTCGACCAGGTGGAACGTGCAGCCTGTCCCGGGATCGGCACATGTGCCGGGATGTTCTCGGCGAACACGATGGCCAGTGTCAGCGAGGCGCTCGGACTGACCGTCCCCGGGATGGCAGCGCCGCCGGCCGAGGACGACGATCGCCGGCTGGTGACGGATCGGGCCGCGCATGCACTTGCCCAGGCAATGCGCTACCAGGTGCGGCCGTCCGACGTACTTTCGAAGCGGTCGTTCGAGAACGCCGCCACGGTCGCCAGCGCGCTCGGTGGCTCGACCAACGCCATCCTGCACCGTGCCGGCGGTGTACCGGCGGTGATCCGTGAGCTGCTCGATGCCGGAATCGCCGGCGACGCGCGTACGGTCACAGGAAAGACCATCGTGGAGGAGGTCGCTTCGGTGTCGCACGTCAGACATCCGGTGCTGCGCACCGCGGCCGACCCGGTGAAGCCGCGCGGCGGCTACGCGGTGCTGTTCGGCTCGCTGGCGCCGGGACGGAGCAGTGTCCAAGTGGCGAACCAGTCACTGGTTCGGCACGTCGGGCCCGCTCGCTGCTTCGACTCCGAGCAGGCCGCAGCCGAGGCGGCCCGGGGCGGCGGAATATCCGCAGGCGATGTCGTGGTGATCCGGTACGAGGGTCCGGTGGGTGCGCCCGGCATGCCGGAGATGACCGCGTTCACCGGTGCCCTGATCGGGGCGGGCATCGGTCAGCAGGTCGCCGTGGTGACCGATGGTCGATTCGGCGGGGGAACGCAGGGCCTCGCGGTCGGTCACGTCGCACCAGAGGCGGCCGCGCACGGCCCGATCGCGTTGGTGCGCGACGGCGACCTCATCGAGATCGACCTCGACGGCGGAACGCTGGAGTTGCACGTCCCGCCTGAGGAACTGGCGAAGCGGACGAGCCGGCATCGGCCACCGATGCCGCGCTACACCACTGGCGTGCTCGCCAAATACGCGCACCTCGCTACCTCGGCGGCCGAAGGTGCGCGGTGCGTGCCCCGAAGCCCATAAAATGAGTTGAGGTATGCCATACGATCGCTTGGGAGGGCTCAACGGTGAGCGGGTCAGAGGTCGGGTTCCAGAGCGTCCAGCGTAAGCCGAGCCTGGTCGAGTCGGTGGCGGGGGAACTGACCGAGGCGATCGTTTCCGGGCGGCTGGAGAGCGGTCAACGACTGCCCGCGGAACGGGATCTCGGCGAGCAGTTCGGGGTGTCGCGAACCGTGATCCGCGAGGCGGTTCGCACGCTGGCGGCGCGTGGCCTGGTCTCGGTCACCTCCGGCCGCGGAGTGGAGGTCGCCAGCCTGGATCCGCAGACCGTGTCCGACTCCCTACGGTTGTTCATCCGCGGCAAGCAGACCTTCGACTATCAGCAGATCCACGAGGTCCGCTGCACCATCGAGGTGGAGACCGCCGGCCTCGCGGCGGAGCGGGCAACACCCGAGGAGGTCGAGAAGCTGAAGAGCCTGTGCGACCAGCTCGAGGAGAAGCTGCAGGCAGGTGAGCACTTGGCCGCGAGCCACCTCGACTTCGAGTTCCACCGGGCCCTGACCGCCGCCGCTCGTAACGACCTGTTCCTGATCATGCTCGACTCGATCGGCGACGTGCTGCAAGAAGTGCGCGACAAGGCCTACCCAATGCCCGGCGTCGGGGAGAACGGCCTGAAGGGACACCGCGAGATCCTGCGCAGCGTCGCCGACAGCGACGCCGACGCCGCGCGACACGCGATGGCGGAACACCTCGCGACCGCCGAGGACGTCTGGCGACAGACCGAGGAGGCGTCGACCACGAAGCGCACGTGAGCGCGGCTGACACTGACCCCCATGGTCACGTGACGGTTCTTCCCCGCTCCGCTTCAGACGGCCAGCCGTGCCACATCGCACGACTGATCGTGTCGGCGTGAAAGAAATCGCACAGGCGCGATCGCTGCCGTCCTAGTCTTGGCGCCAGGTCTGGCGGCCATAGATCATCTTTCGGTAGTGGTCTTCGATCTCACGGCTGCGTCCATGGCTGATCCGCACTGCACTCTCCTGCCAGACCAGCGCCTCCTGCGTGCGCCCCACCTTGTAGAGCAGGTTGGCGTAGACGTCGAGCATGATGGGGTCGCCGCGCCTCAGGGTGAGATCTTCGACCACGGTGTTGAGGTGTCGCTGCGTACTGTCGATTGCCCGATTCAGCACGGTCGGATCAACCACGTGTTCGAAGACATCGGCCGTGAGCAGTACGAAGGGATAACGGCTGCGCATGGTCGCCACTCGGTAATACCGCTCGTAGTACGTGCCGAACTGTGGCCAGTCGCAGTTTGAGCGGGCGGCCATCATGCGGGCTCCGTCGATGACTTCCGGGGCCAGCTCGGGGTACTTCTGCTCGACTACCCGCCGCAAGGCCTCCCGGTCGATGTCGTTGGGGGTGGAGGTGTCGGGCAGTTCCTCTGCCGACACTATGGCGACGAGCTTGCTCATGACCGAGTCCTCGCCGAGCGCGGCGCACGCCTCTGCGGCCGAACCGCGCAAGGCTGCGAAGCTTTGGTCCGCCGAGCTGGAGGCGGTTGCCAGGATGAACCGCCACGTCGCGTTCGTGTGCGGTTTCGGGCTCCTGTCGATGAACTCGGCGACTATCGCGTGCGCGTCCGGCAGCCCCAGCCGTACGGCGGCGAGCGGGAGACGGCGAAGCGCCGACATGTCGCTCGCACCGCGAATATGGTCGGCTACGGCACGCCTGGTGCGGCTGGCCGCAGGCTCGGGGTCGACCTCCTGGATCTCGAAGTCGCGTACGAACTTGTCGAGGTCGAGCTTGGTGGGAGCGAGCAAAGCGTTGATCTTGCGGATCTCGGCGAGCGGGATCTTAACGACCTGACGGTCGTAGGTGACCAGGCCCTGGTGCTCCTGCTCAACATCTGTCAGCTGGAAGTACTGCGATCCGGAAAGTCCTTGCACCTCGAGTGCTACTTGCTCTTCGGCCGACGCGCGATAGGCGGCCACCAGCTCCGTCGGTGACAACCCAGCCCGCCCGAGACCTCTGCCTACCGAGAGTAGGTCGTCCCAGACGTGCCCCTCGACGCAGCTTCCGAAGCTGCCGTGTTCGCCGGTCACACGTGCCATGCCGGCCATTGGCGGCCCCATTCGCGGGCCGGGATAGAAGTGGATGTCAGCGAGGTCGCCGCCCATCCATGCCGCCTGCTCCACTGCAGCATCTCTAGGTCCTCGAAGAGGTTTGCTGCGCTGGTCTCGATGCCGCCGGCCCGGCGCCGGTGCATCCACTGGTGCACCCCGATCCAGTGATATGGGCCCGATTGGCCGTTCACCAGCCGCGTACGATCAAGCTCCTTGACCCGTCGGGCGATCCGCTCTTGGTCGTAGGCTCCTCAGCCCTCGTTGAACGGGACCCAGCAGATGATGCTCGGATGGTTGCCGAGCTGCGTGATGTTCTCGTCGAGCTCCCGCTCGAAGTGGGCCCGCGCCAGCGCGTCATCGTTTGATCCGGATGGCATGTCCTGCCAGACCAGGAGCCCGATCCGGTCGCACTCGGCGTACCATCGCTCGGGCTCGATCTTGAGGTGTTTGCGGATCGAGTTGAATCCCATCGCCTTTGCCAAAGCGATGTCGAATCGCATGGCCTCGTCGGTGGGTGCGGAGTACAACCCGTCGGGCCAGAAACCCTGGTCGACGATGCCGAGGTTGAACGTCTTCTCCCCGTTCAAGAAGATCCGCTGAATGCCGAGGTCTCTCCCGCGCAGGAAGCGCCGGCCGCTCGCGAACGAGATCCAGGTCGTCTTCCAGGATCCGTACACGTCGCTCAACCCCGCACTCAAGGTCCGTGATGTGCTCACCGAGCCCTTGGCCGCGCAGGGCGTCAGTAGATCGCAGGCCAACCGGAGGGGCACCGAGCTCCTCGACCGGGTAGCGATGCCGTCGAACGCGCTCGACCGGTACGCACGAGAGTTCTCCGGTGGACAGCGCCAGCGCGTCGCCATCGCGCGAGCCCTCGCACGACCTCGCCGTCGTGCGGCACATCAGCCACCGCGTCGCAGCCATGTTCAAGGGCGAGATCGTCGAGCTCGGCGAGGGACGGCAAGTCACCGAGAGGCCGCAACACCCGTACACCCAGCGCTTGTGGGCCGCGAACCTCGTGGCTGACCCAGTCGAACAGAGCAAGCGACGCCAGATCCGAATCGCACTCAAGCAGAAGAAACCCGCCGAGGCGGTCTGAATCCCATCACTGGAACGGGACCGGATACGTTCACCGCCCACGCCCTCGGTCTGCGGTTTCCCGCGAGCCGTACGCCGTCGATTACGACGGTCTGCCCAAGGCGCCGGCGAACCGGCTACGCGGGCATGTGCCGGTGGAACCAGGATAGGACGCGGGCCAGAAAGTCGATCGTGGCCGGGTAGGCGCGAACACCATGGCCTTCTTGAGGGTAGACGGCCAGTACCGATTCCACGCCGTGCGCCAGCAGCGCCTGGTGGAACTCGCGTGCCTGACCCGGTGGCGTACAGCGGTCGTTGGCGCCTGCCACGTTCAGGCACGGCGTGCGCACTTTGCTGGCGTGGAGCACCGGGCTTCGAGTGTGGGCGGTGGTTCCGGGCTGTTCGGGATCCGCCTGCAGGAAGTCGGTGCCCCACCCCGAGACGTTGCTGGTGAAGGACTGGCTGTACCAGTCGGTTATCGGCGAGACCGGGACCGCGGCGGCGAATCGTTGGTCCTGTGTCACGAGCCAGGACGCCATGAAGCCGCCGTAGCTGGTGCCGATCAGCCCGATCCGGGTGGGGTCTGCGATACCGCGCTCGACCATCGTGTTGATACCCGAAAGGAGGTCGTGGGCGTCGGCGCCGCCCATGTCACCGACGACGAGCCGGGCGAAGTCCTGGCCGCGGCCGGTGCTGCCCCTCGGGTTGGGGTTCAATACGGCGTAACCCTGGGAGACCAGCAGCGGTGTGAGCCGGGAGTTCATTGACCAGATGTTCCGGAAGGCCCAGATCGGCCCACCGTGAATATTCACCACCAGCGGAAACGGCCCATCGCCCGGCGGCGTGCAAAGAACACCGTCGATCTGCAGACCGTCCGGTGCCGACCAGGTGACCGCCTGGGCCGTACCCGCGATCGACAACAGATAGTCCGTGCCCGAGTGGGCCGCCGATGCCAGGATTTCGGCCTTGTCACCGTCCACCAGCGCGACATGCGGCGGCACGTCGTACGCGCTTCGCACGACCACGATCCGGCCGTCCGTGGTGAATGCGCCGTCGGGATACCGGCCGCCACCGCACGACAACGGTGTCGAGAAGACCTCCGCGACGGCATGGCCGGGCACGTCGACGATGCCCGCAACGGAGTCGAGATGACGCTGCCCGACGTAGCCCAGGCGTTTCGCATCGATCCACTGCGTGTACGCCACGTCCGTGCCTGCGGTCGCGACGACGGCATGTTCTCCTGACGCGAGATCGATGACGGTGAGATCCCCGGCCACGAATCCCCGATCGCTGCACACCGCCTGCACCACCGAGGCATAGCGGCCGTCCGGGGAACCGGCCGGCAATCCGAGCTGGCCTTCACCACTCAGGAGTCGACGGCGCCTTCCCGTCCTGATATCGATCAGGGTGAGTTCGGCGTCGTACCACGCGTCCTCGCCCGGTGCGTCGCTGGTCACCGCGACCACCTGATCCGGGCCGCACCAGCCGCCCTCCCAGCAGTTCACCTCCTCATGCGACAACTTGGCGACCTCGCCGGTGACGAGCGAGTAAAGCCACAAGCCACGCCACGCGGATCCGGGTACGCCGTCGTCGATCATGGGATGCCAGGAAGACCGGTCATCGCCTACCGAAACGTTCGTCCCGGACCCATCTCCGGCGGAGCGTTCGGCACCGAGATCCGCCACGCACAACAGGATGCGGGTTCCGTCCGGTGACCAGTGGGCGTATTCCACCGTGCCCGGTACCGGAGGCGCCGCGACCGCCTCGCCGAAACGCCCCTCGTGAAGCAGGAAGAGCTGGAAAACCCCGGCCTGAGCGCGATCCGAAAGGAAGGCCAGCGCCTCACCGTCCGGCGAGAATCGTCCCCGGCGAGCGGAGCCGATCGCCGCCGTCACAGCGGATAGCCGGCCACCCTGGGCGCTGTACAAGGCGGTCCGCGCAGACCCGGTGAAATCGTCGAGCACCGAGCACGTCACCACGACCCGGGTCCCATCGGCAGTGGTGTGCGGCTCCGTCACCGCGTACGGGCAGGAGAGCCCGGGACGGAGAGCACGCTCCAGGTGTTCGGCGACAGTCGCGTACTCATCCGGCATTTGAGAAGCACCTTTCGACGCGGCGCTCATATGAGAGCTGGAGCAGCTTCTGTGAGGCGTCCGTATGGGATCGGCCACGCCGGGTCCCTCTTCACACGGCACGGGAACGAACGAACACCCGATTGCGGTCGCGATTCTCGAACACTGTATGGTTCAAGAAATAGGAGCACAAGAGGTATCTTGTTCTGTCACAAGATGCCGGTTCGGCCTGGCGGCCGAGGATCTGTGTGTGCCGAAACCTCATCCACGTCGTGTGACCTGCACGGATACGGGTCTGTGTGGGGGAGGTGTGGGGTGGCGTGACCAGGAACATCCCTCCCGACGGCCGCGTTGGGCGTCTCTCGGCTGTGCGCGGGCGACCGGGCGGGAGCGAGTTGAACCACCGGGGATTGCGCCCGCGAGCTCCCATCTGGCCGCGGCGTCGGCGACCTGATCCGCCTCTTTTGCCGGAATCGCCGGAGTCTCTTAGGTGTCCCCTTCTCTTGCTTGACTTGATATGTGATCACATATACAGTCCGTCACCACCTAGGCGGGATGGCCGGTCTGTACTTAGAGGCCGCCGGGCCGCGATGCATTTCTCGCAGGGCAGAGCTCTCTGAGCTCCATAAATTTCCGATTCTCGGCTTGCTTTGGCGACAGGAGAAGTAGATGTTGCAGAAACCACATACGACGTTGAGGTCGCCGATGGTGCGCAGGTGTGGCGCACGCAACGCGCGAATTCTGGTGGCGTTGGCGATGGTCGGCGTGCTCGGAGCGGCCTGCAGCGGGTCGCCCGCCGGGGTCGGTCCGGCGGTGAAGACCGGTGGTCGGTTGGTATGGGCCAAGACAGTGGAGGCCGACCTGCTGGATCCGGCGGTATCCGCCACGGCCGCGTCGTGGGAGCTTCTCACCCTTACCTATGAGGGTCTCGTGGGCGTTGACGACAACCTGAAGTTGGTCCCCAGGCTGGCCGTGTCCTGGGAGCAGACCTCACCCAAGACCTATGTGTTCAACCTGCGCAAAGGCGTGAAGTTCAGCAACGGTCGAGAGATGAACGTCGACGACGTGGTCGGCAGCCTCAAGCGGGTGATGGATCCCAAGACCGCCAGCGTGTGGGCGGCCCAACTCGGGATCGATAAGGCGGAGGCCGGCGAAGGCGCCCAGGTGAAGATCACTCTGGCCAAACCCAGGACCTCGTTCCTCGCGGCGCTCGCCGGAGTCCCCGCCGTGATACTGCCGATGAAGGAACTCAACGCCGGAACGTTCGACCCCAAGAAGGCGGTGCTCGGCACCGGGCCATTCAAGGTGGCCGACCACTCCCAGGGCGAGTCCTGGAGCTTGGAACGGAACCCGCATTACTGGCGCCCCGGCGTACCCAAGGTCAACCAGTTGGCGGCGCGAATCATGCCGGACGACGCGGCGAGAGTCGCGGCGCTACGCGCTGGCAACGTCGACGTTACTACCTTCGAGAGGCCCGACGCCATCCGGTTGCTGAAAGGCCAGTCCGGTGTGAAGACGGCGGTGCAGGCAACGACGGACTATTACACGTTGTTGGTCAACGCCAGGAGCTCGATATTCCGCGACAGTCGGCTGCGTGAAGCGCTGTCCTTGACGATAGACCGGGAAAAGATAAGAAATGTCGCCCTGGGCGGCGTCGGTCGTCCCACGGCCGGAGTTCCGGCGGCGTTCAACGGAGTATGTGATCCGGCCGCCGTACCGCTGGCCAGGCCGGATGTGGCCCGGGCCCGAGAATTGGTCACGGCCGCGGGTGCCGCCGGCAAGACCGTAGAGATCGTCACCGTTTCCAGTATCCCGATGGCTTCCCCGATAGCGCAGGTCATACAGGAGAACTTGCAGGCCGCCGGACTGAAGGTGCGTATCGTCCAAGCGGATCCGGGAGAGGCGGTCGAGCGCGGCAAGAAAGGCACTTTCGACCTTCGTATCACCTGGTTCGCCGGCTATGTCGATCCGGCGATGGTCCTGCCGTGGTGGAACCCGGAAATCGCACTATTCAACAAGGCATGGGCAAAGCCGGACACGGAGCTGAACGCGCTCATCGACACAAGTGTGTCGACCGCGCCAGGACCCGAACGCGCGCAGGCAATGCGCGACGCCTGTAACCACATTGCGCAGGACGCCAATATGATTCCGCTGGTATCCAAGGACACGGTAGTTGCGTATCGCTCGGACAAGGCTTCGGTCGTAATACCGAAACTTGAGGGGTACGCGGTGCCGCTGCGCCGCATGGCGGAATTCGGCGTTCGGTAAGAGGTTTCTGTACAAAAACAATCCCTAAGAGCGGCGATGACGATTACAGCTACCACGCATCGTGAAGGGGCGGGAGATGCTGACGGGATACGGCGATAGGCTCACGGCCGGTCCTGGCGACCGAGTGGAGTTCAAGGTCAACAGCGCGACAGCGTTCGATCTACGGATCGTGCGGTTGCTCCAGGGCGACGACACCGAGGCGGGGCCCGGCTTCCGGGAACGGGAGGTGGGGGCCGGGTGTGACGGCAGGTATCCGCCGAAAGCGCAGCGCACAAGGCCCGGTTCCTACGTGAGAGTTGATGGTCACGGCGCCGGCCCGCCGGTGGCGGGGGTGACGCTGGCGGCCTGGGTGTGGCCGACGGCACCGGGCCGGGGTCGGCAGGCGGTGCTCACGAGCTGGGCGGAGGACGGGTCCGGTTATGGGCTGGAGATCGTCGAGGGGAGGGCGGTGTTCTCGGTCCGGTCCGGGGACCGGACGGCGGGGGTCAGTGCGGAAGGGGCGTTGACCCGGGATTGGTGGCATTTCATCGCTGCCGGGTTCGACCCCGAATCGGGCCGGCTGTTCGTCTGGCAGGTGCCCCATGACCCGGCGCGGCGGCCGGAACTCGGCAGCCCGGTGCGAGTCCGGCACGAGCTGTTGCCGATGCCCGATCCACGGCCGGGACCGCTGTTGATCGCGGCGGCCACGGTCGGTTCGTCGGTGGGTGCGCACTTCAACGGGCGGATCTCCGCGCCGCGCTGCTTCGGCCGGGCCCTGGACGCCGGTGAGCTGGCACAGGTGGCCGGCGGTAATGAAGTCGGGAACCTGCGCGAGGTGCTGTGGGGAGCGTGGGATCTGAGCCCCGCGCTGCCGACGGCCCTGGTGGTGGATCGCAGCGGCCACGGCCGGGATGGGACGGCGGTGAACAATCCGGCGCGGGCAGTGCGCGGTCACCTTTGGGACGGCACCGCGTTGCGGCCGGTCGACGCTCCGGACCACTACGACTGCATGCATTTTCACGACGACGACCTGGCCGATGCCGGCTGGGAGACCACCGCCGTGTTCGAGATCCCGCCCGATCTCCCTTCAGGCGTGTACGCGGCGCGGCTGCGCAATGACGAGGACGAGGACTACCTGCCGTTCGTCATCAGCCCCGGCCGGAAAGCGCGAGAGCGGGCCCGGGCGCTGTTCATACTGCCCACACTGACCTACCTCGCGTACGCGAACGAGCATTTCTACAACGCCCCGTTCATCGACTGGAGCCGCGCGTCAGACCGTCCGCTACGACTCGATTCCGCCGACCAGGAAATCCAACGGCACCCAGAGTTCGGTCACTCACTGTACGACGTTCATTCCGACGGTACGTACACCATGTACTCGTCTCGGCTCCGGCCGATCCTCAATTTTCGTCCCAAAATCGTCTCGTACTGGAACGGGGCCGGCCGGCACCTCTGCGCCGACCTGTACATGCTTGGTTGGCTCCACCGCGAGAACATCCCTGTCGACGTGGTCACCGACGAGGACCTTCACCAGGACGGTGCGGACCTCCTGGACCACTACGACGTGGTCATCACCGGCAGCCATCCGGAGTACACCACCGAACCCATGCTCGACGCCCTTGCCCGCTACGCCGGCACCGGCGGGCGCATCATGTACCTGGGCGGCAACGGCTTCTGGTGGCGGACCACCATCGACCCGACCGCTCCACACATCATCGAAGTGCGCAAGCCGGCAGGGATCGACGGTACGCGCGGCTCCGGAGTGCTGCCCGGAGAGCAGCATCACAGCCAGGACGGCACTTTGGGCGGGGGCTGGCGTCCCCGCGGCCGTGGACCGGAGACCTGGCTGGGCGTCGGATACCGCAGCCAGGGCTTCGCTCGTGCGGAGCCTTATCATCGCACCGAGGCCAGCCACGACCCCGAGGTCTCATGGATATTCGATGGTGTGACCGGCGAGGAGATCGGTGCGTTCGGGTTGGCCCTGGGCGGTGCCGCGGGCGATGAAATGGACGCCGCCCAGGAACAGGGCACACCGCCGCACACGGTCGTTCTCGCATCTTCGCGGGACCATCACGACGCGTACTTGATGTTCGGGGGTACGTACGCCTACCGGGACGTGAGCAACGCGAACCGCCGGTCGGACATCGCCTACACCGCCACGGCGAACGGCGGAGCCGTTTTCGCGGCGGGATCGATGTGCTGGTATCCGAGCCTCGCGTACAACGACTACGACAACGACGTAGCGCGGATCACCCGCAACATCCTCAATCGATTCCTGCAGGCACCGCGGGCCACGCTCTGATCGATCGTGAGTACCCGGCGCGTCGACACCGCCACGGGCAGGGAGTGAGTAGTGGGCCGTAGTAACAGGGGACCGGGTGTGGACGTGAGTCAGAGCTCGTCCATGTCGACGCCTGAACCGCCCGCGTCGGTCGGCAGAGCGAGAGCGTCTGAGTCAATGGTGGATCTGGCGCAGTCGGCGAATGTGACGCCGGTGTAGATCGCTGATCAGGTGCTGGAGACCTTGCGCGATTGGATCGTGAACGGTCGGCTCGCCTCTGGTCAGCGGCTTCGTGTGCGGGAAATCGCCGCGCTGGTGGGGACGGGCGTCATGCCGGTCCGTGAGGCGATCAGCCGACTGGAGGCCGGTTTGGTCGTGCGTGAGCCATGCAAGGGTGCGGTCGTTCGCGGATTGACTCAGCGGGAGCTTGAGCAGGCCTACGACGATTAGCCAGCCTGCTCGCTATGTGCGCCTGTGAGGGCCTTGACGTTGGACATCTCTATATGATCCACTGATCGGGTGGTCCTACCACCCTACCATAAGCCAGTCAGCTCAAGCAGACGCCGCCGACGGCCGGGCATGGACTGGTGAACTGCGGACTGATGGAACTGAGTACGAGCGATCTCACGGTCTTGGAGTGCCACGGTCCGGCCGGATACCCGTGGTGGAGGCGCCGGTACGTCCGTCGGCACCGGTGGTCCTACCGCTTTGTCCACTGGCGGTAAGGCCAATCACTCACCAATAGTCAATGACGCTAAGGCGGCCAACAATGCAGTGGAAAGTCCCGAGATTGCCGCCCGAACCACACAGTCACTAGCCCTCGGAGGTGTCCCGGTGAATCAGACTATTTATCGACGCGAATGTACTCGACCACATCGCCAGCGCCGACGGCGTCTGGTTCGCCACCCACGCCCAGATCGTCGAGCACGCCCGCACGATGCTTCCAAGAAAGTCCACCCCACCGAGAACAGACGCATGAGACACCCCCTGTCTCCCGGCCGTGTCGAACCGGGCCACCGGGATCGTGTCGGAGGCCCGGCCCGTCTCGTGCTCGAACGCGTCAGTCTCCGTTCGCGCGGGCGTTCAGCTCCTCGATGTAGGGGATCTGAGCGCTCCAGGGAACGATCCGCCCGGTGATCCGGTCGGTCCAGCCAGATGCCGACCGCGACGGACCGACTGGAACCGGACCGTCTCCGAATCCGGCCCACCCCTCGACCCGTAGCTGCGCGGACTTCGGATCGACGACGATCGTCTCGGTGCCCTCGACGCGTGTGCCGGCGGAGTTCATGTACGAGATCTTGAGCCGGTAGCCGCCCGCCGTCCGGCCGAGGTTGGCGATGTCGGGAAGCGACGCGAGCGCACGGTAGGCCGCGGCACGGACCTTCGGCGGGGCAGGTACCTCGCCCAGCAGCGCCTGGAGCATGTTGATGGTGACGAGCTGTCGCTGCCCGTCGGCGGCCGGAGCCGAGGAGCTCTTGAGCAGCTTGGTCTTGAGCCGGCCGGGGTCGGTCGGCAGCCGCTGGACGTCGGCGTAGCCGAGCCGGGTGTAAGGGATCACCGGCCGCGCTTTGACGCGGCTGACCAGGCCCGGTGCGGCGCTGATCCACGTACGGCCGTCGCGCGCGATCCACGTCTCGTCGACGGTGGTGATCTTGCCCGTCGTGCCGGTGGACCTCGTGTGCCAGTACTTGCCCGAGCCTGCGGGCTTCGACTCCGCGGCGATGGCGGCCGCGAGCATGACCTGCTGTCCCGACAGGACCGGGTCCTTGGCGGGGGCCGGCGTGGACGGGTTCGAGACGACCACGGCCGCCGTTGCCGCGAGTCCGGCTCCGGCGCCGATCCCGACCACGATCCAGCGCTTCCTGCTCCTGGGCTTGGCGGGGGCGCCGCGCATGACGTTCTGGAGCCGGTGCCGGCTGCGCTCGACGACGTCGCGCGAGGGGGCGGGCCCGGCCAGCGCCGTGCCGAGCATCGTGAGTTCATCCATGGAATGCCTCCGGCGGGATCACTTCGTGCAGCTTCTTGCGGGCGCGGGAGAGCCGGGAGCCCACCGTTCCCTGGGAGATTCCGAGCGCGTCCGCGACCTCGTCGTAGGTCAGCTCCGCCAGCGCGATGAGAAGCACGACGTCGCGTTCGCCGGGGGAGAGCGCGGTGAGCGCCTTGGCCAGCTGGGGCCGCATGCTCCCGGCCGTAACCTCGGTGAGGACACGGTCCTCGTGACTGCCGGCCACAGGATCGGCCCCGGCCCGTGCCAGCGCCTTGTAGCGGCGCGCCTCTTTGCGCCGGTGTTGCGCGACGAGGTTCGTGGCGATCCCGAACAGCCAGGCACGAAGGCTGCTGCCCCGCTGAGGATCGAACCGGTCACGCCGCCCGAACGCCAGGCAGAACGTCTCCGCGGCGATGTCCTCCGCCACTTGTACGTCCAGCCGTCCAGCGACATACCGGTAAATGTCGCGGAAATACCGATCATGAACCTCGGTGAACCGTTCCGGATCTCGCCGGAAACCGGCCACGATGTCCATATCGGTCGGTGACTCACCCACTTCGGCGGTCACGTCCCTGTCCCCATCATCGGCGGGTCCTCTCGGGTGTTCGGTCAACGGTCACCCGTACTTCGCCGAACAACGATCCCGTCTTCCACCGAGGTCCGCAGGGACGTACGCGTCAAGCATGCGAGGAGTGGGTCACATATGGCGCAGGGCGGTCATGGATTGACATGAGATCCGCGTACCACCGGGCCTGTCCGGCGTGATCACGCCGGTCAGGCCCGGTGGTCAGGCCCGGGGGCGCGGGATCGATCCGGCCTCCTGCCTGGGCGGGTGCTGGGTTTTGCCCGGAAACTTCGGCGCCGGCAGGTTGTCCACCCCGTCCTCGGCCTCTTCGAGGAGCTTCTTGGTGTCGGGAAGCTGAGGCGGATTCGCGGTGGACGCGACACTGAGCGCCGAGGTCAGGTCGCCGAAGGCGCCGCGGCGCCACGCGCTGAGATTCGGGATCGGTACGCCGGTCAGCGTCTCCAGCAGGCGCAGCGTGGAGGTGTGGTCGAACCGGCCGGTCGCCACCCAGCCGCCCATGGTCCACGGCGAGACGAGCAGGCACGGTACGCGGAACCCGCCACCGATCGGCAGGCCGTTCACGTACTCGTGGTCGGTCCCGGCCCGCGGTACGGGCGGCGGCACGTGGTCGAAGAAACGGGATGTCGTCGCGCGTGTAATAGCCCGTGACGTACGGGCCGTCGTCGCCGTCGGCCGCGCGGTGCGCCGGCAGCCACTTGTCCATCTTTCCCTTGTTCCACGCCTGGTGCTGCACGGTCCACGCGTGGCTCGTCGACGGGATCGTCTGAACGTTGGTCTTATGCGTGTCCAGGTGGAACGGGAGGATGTAGCCGGCCGGGTTGACGGCGTCGGGCTGGTAGAACACCGACCGGCCGGTACTCAGCTTGATGGCGTTCGGGTCGGAGAAGCCGCGTACGCCGGGGAGCGTGCCGAAGTAATGGTCGAAGGAACGGTTTTCCTGCATCAGGATGACGACATGCTTAATGTCGCTCAATGAACCGGTCAGCCGTTCGGGGGTTTCGGCGATCGCGCGCCGAAGGTTGGCGGGGAGGAAATCGGCGGCGAATGTCGCGGCGGCCACGGTGCCTGCGGCGCTCAAAAGACGCCGGCGGGACAGCTCGGGCATCTGACGCTCCAGTCTGGGCAGGGTAAAGCGGGGCTCGACTGGAGGTTGTCTCCCGGGTGGGAAGCACGTGGTTCGGCCAGGTGAACGCACGGGGGCGAATAGCGCAATACGTGTGGCGTCATCTGACACAAGAGGTCTTGATCGCTTTTGACAAGGCCGGAAACCCTTTACGGTCTAATGCCTTTCGCATACCATTCCGGCATGGGTAACCTGCCGGACATAGCGCTCTGGTCCATCCCGGCATTCGTGCTTCTAGCCGTCGTCGAGGCGGTGTCGTACCGGCTCCACCCGGATCCGGAGGACCGCGGTTACGGCGCGAAGGACACCGCGACCAGCGTGACCATGGGCCTGGGCAGCCTGTTCTTCGACCTCGGGTGGAAGATCCCGGCGGTCGCCGTGTACGCCGTGCTCTACGACGTCACGCCGCTGCGGGTGCCGATCGTGTGGTGGGCTCTGCCGCTCACGCTGCTCGCCCAGGACTTCTGTTACTACTGGTCGCATCGCAGCCACCACATGGTGCGCATTCTGTGGGCGAGCCACGTCGTGCACCACTCCAGCCAGAACTTCAACCTTTCGACCGCGCTGCGGCAGCCGTGGACCGGCGCGACGTCGTGGGTGTTCTACTTGCCGATGATCGCGGTCGGCGTGCACCCGGCGGCGCTGGGCTTCTGCTCCTCGGCCAACCTGATCTACCAGTTCTGGATCCACACCGAGCGCGTCGACCGGCTGGCGCGTCCGGCGGAGTTCGTGCTCAACACCCCGTCTCACCACCGGGTGCACCACGGCGCGCAGGGCGGCTACCTGGACCGCAACTTCGGCGGCGTCCTCATCGTGTGGGACCGCTTCTTCGGTACGTTCGCGGCCGAGCGGCAGCGCCCGGTGTACGGCCTGACGAAGAACGTCGGCACGTACAACCCGCTTCTGGTGGCCGTCCACGAGTACATCGCGGTCGCCCGCGACGTCGCACGGGCCCGCCACTGGCGCGACCGCCTCGCCCACGTCGTACGGAGCCCCGGCTGGCGCCCCGAGCCGTCCGCCCCGGCCACGAGCCTCATGCCCGCGGAGGAGCGAGTCGGCTGATCACGGCACCGGGGCGTCAGCGGAGGACGAGCCCCGCGTCGTCGGGTGCGGGCGAAGATGGCGCCGTCGGCGATGGTGAACGGTGTCTCGGTCGTATGCGCGTCAGTGGAACTGCGGGACGACCAGCCAGATTCCGTTTGAATACGCGTAGGTCGCAAGCGCACGCTCGGCGGCATGTGTGGACGGCGTCCCGGAAAGTTCTTCAAAGAAATCCGGGAGGCGGTGTCGGATCGCGGCGGTGGTGTTCGTAGCAGGGGTGAGGCCGCCCGCAAGGGGCGGCGCCAAGGCAGAGGAACCGCGATCATGAAGCTGACGACTGTGACTCAGGTCACCATCGACGGAGTGATGCAGGGAAACGGCGGCGCGTCGGATGAGGACCGCAGGAACGGGTTCGAGCGCGGCGGATGGGCCCGAGGGAAGGGCGACAACGAGACCCATGCGTTCATCAACCAGACCTACCAGCGCGCCGAGGCGTTCCTGTTCGGGCGGCGGACCTACGAGCTGTTCGCCGGCTCATGGGGGACCTTCACGGTCCAGGATGCCCCTGGCTGGGAGGGCGTCGTGGAAGCGTTGAACGCACGGCCCAAGTACGTGGCGTCGACCACGCTCACCGATCCGGCGTGGTCGGACACGACCGTCCTGCCCGGAGACGTCGCGGCCGCCGTCCGAGAACTGAAGGCCCGGCCGGGGGGTGAGCTGCAGGTGCACGGCAGTGGCATCCTGACCCGGTGGCTGCTGGACAACGATCTGGTCGACGAGATGATTCTGATCACCGTCCCGGTGGTCGTCGGCCAGGGCGCGCGGTTGTTCCCCGACGCGGGCCCGGATCTTGCGCTCGACCTGGTCGAGTCGCGCGTCGACTCCAAGGGCGTGACGATCCAGGTCTACCGGCCGGCCGGGCGCCCGCAGTATGCGCCGACGGCTTGAAGTCCCTGACCACCGAACCACGCTGTCTTGACACCACAGGAGATGATCTTCAGATGCAGTACCTGGTTTCCGTGATCGATGACAAGAGCAATCCCGGCAGCACGGACAGGCAGCCTGCCATCAGCGCGTTCAACGAACGACTTATCGCCGAGGGCTACTGGGTTTTCGCGGGCGGACTCGCGGACACCGACGCGGCCACGGTCATCGACAACCGGGGCGAGCAGGCGGTGTTCAGCGACGGGCCTTTCGTGGAGTCGAAGGAGTACCTCGCCGGCGTCTGGGTGTGGGAGGCCCCCGATCTGGATGTGGCGCTCAAGCTCGCCGCCGAGGCGTCGAAGGTCTGCGATCGGAAGATCGAGGTGCGGCCGTTCCAGTGAACGACGTCGATGTCCGCGAGGCGATCACCCGGGCTCACCACGAGGAGTGGGCCCGGGTGGTCGCCTCCCTGACCAGGCGTTTCGGTGACCTCGGCATCGCCGAGGAGGCGGCGGCCGAGGCGTTCGCGACCGCCGTCGAGCGGTGGCCGGCCGACGGCCTACCGCCCAACCCCGGCGCCTGGCTGACCACCACCGCCAACCGCAAGGCCATCGACCGGATCCGGCGCGAGAACAAGCGCGACGACAAGCACAAGGAGGCTCAGATGGTGTACGACGACGGCCCGCCCGAGCCTGCCGGCGCCATCGACGACGACCGGCTCCGGCTGATCTTCACCTGCTGTCACCCGGCGCTGGCGATGCAGACCCGCGTGGCGCTGACGCTGCGCATGGTCGCCGGTCTGACCGTGTCCGAGATCGCCCGCGCCTATCTAGTGGCCGAGACCGCCATGGAGCGGCGGATCACCCGCGCGAAGGCCAAGATCAAGGCGGCTCACATCCCCTACCGGGTGCCGTCCGCCGAAGATCTCCCGGCACGCGTCACCGGCGTACTCGCCGTGCTGTACCTGGTGTTCAACGAGGGCTACCTGGCGACCGGCCCCGACAACGATCCTCTACGTCACGACCTGACCGCCGAGGCGATCCGGCTCACTCGCCTGATCCGCGCCCTCCTGCCCGGCGACGGTGAGGTGGCCGGGCTGCTGGCGCTGATGCTCCTCACCGAGGCCCGCCGCACCGCCCGGATCTCGGCCGGCGGCGAACTGGTCTCCCTCGACGAGCAGGACCGTGGGGCCTGGGACACAGGCCTGATCGCCGAGGGGCATCGGCTGGTGCGCGAACGCCTCGCCGCTGCCGCCGCCGGGGTCGCTCCGGGCCGCTACCAGATCCTCGCCGCGATCAACGCCGTGCACACCTCCGCCCGCGACATCCGCGACACCGACTGGTCGCAGGTCCTCGCCCTCTACGACCAGCTCATCCGCCTCGACCCCTCGCCGATCATCGCCCTCAACCGGGCGATCGCGGTCGCCGAACTCGACGGCCCGCAGGTGGCCCTGGCAGCCATCGACCGTCTCCAGGACAAGCTGGCCGGCTATCACGCGTACCACGCCACCCGCGCCGACCTGCTGCGTCGGCTGGGCCGAAGTCAGCAGTCGCGCGCGGCGTACGACGAAGCCATCGAGCTGGCGGGCAACACCGCCGAGACCGCCTACCTGACACGCCGCCGCGACCAACTGGGGTAGCGCGCCTTCCCGCCCGCAATCGACGCCGCCGCCCGTATCCTCGGCTGGAGTCAACGACACATGCCCGCGAGACCGTAAGCCCGGCCTTCGTTATGCGTCGCGTTCGGCCATCGTCTTTGTGGTGATCCGGCCGAGATCGAGGCCGACGTGCCGGGCCGCGTTGAATGCCTGCCAGATCAGCGATATTCCGGCTGTGGAGCTCGGTTTGAAACCGAGGATCTCCTCTGTTCGCCGCAGCCGGTACACCAGGGTCTGGCGATGGATGTTGAGTTCCGCCGCTGTCCGCCTCAGCGCTCGATCGTTCTCAAGGAATGTGAACAGTGTCGCGGTCAGCTCGGTACTGTGCGCCGTGTCGTAATCGATGAGAGCGCCGAGCACCCGCCGTACGAGCTTCTTGGCGTCCTCGACGCTTTGGGGAAGCAGCCCGGTCATTCCGGTGGTCGAACCGTAGGAGAAGCTGCGGACACCGGCCTCCGTCGCGAGCCCGACCGAGAGCTGGGCCTGTCGCGCGGCTTCGATGATGCTGTTGCCAGGTGAGATCACGGCACTGACGCCGGCGACACATGAGGGTCCGAGCTCGTCGCTGAGCGCGCGGATCAGATCATCGGCGTGGGGGAGCAGCGCGAACACTTTTCCCGAGCGGTGGAGAAGCAGCGGTAGAAGGGTCCCCAGCGCCGTGTGGTGGTGCAGATTCTCATGGGTGAGCGCACCGTCATTCGATGCCCAGCAGACCACCACCAGCGGGTCGTCCAATCCGCGGTTGTGCAAGTCGATCCTGAGGGTGGAGATGTCGAGCCGACCATCCAGCAGGGCGCTGAGAATCGCCGCGCCGGATGCTTGTACCTTGTCCGCTCGAGCCGCGTGTTCTTCGAGTTCCAGGCTGACCAGGCCGCCGAGGTCGCACAGCAGCTCGGTGTCCACGACCCGGTTGTGAACCGGCCGGGCGATCAACAGTGCGGGGCGACGTGCCGCGATCGGGACAACGGCGTCCATGTCGCCGGATTCGTGCGAGGCGTCCGACCATGTGCTGCGGCCGGCGAAATCCGGCTGTGCCGCCGCTACCATACATCCGGTCTTCTCATCGATGACGGTGAGCCGCCAGCCGAGGGTCTGCTCCAGTAGCCTCAGCCGGTCGTGGAGCGAGGCGTGCGACCGGAGTGACTCACGGTACGCCGTGTAGAGCCGCCGCGTTGCGGTGAGATGCTCTCGCTCGGCTCGGACCGCGCCCTCGATCACGGCGCGGGCCACGGCCCGGAACTCCAGGTCCGGCCCGGCTGTGAGGACGGAGAAGGCTCGGGTCTCGGCGGTTTCGAGCAACTGGTTCGTAACCTGGGGAGATCCCGGTCGTGGTGCGATCAGCAAGCCGGCGGCTCTGGAATCGGCCAGGCGGATCAGCCACCGTCGCTGGTCGTCGGGGGCCGCAGGTAGTCCGCCGCCGCAGGTCATCAGCAGGTCATCGGCCCCGCACCACAGCCACGGGTCCGGCAGGTCGCATCCATGCGCCCAGATCACCCGCCTGCCGCCGCCGCCAGCGCCGGCCAGGTAGCTGAGCCCGAGCGGCCGCATGGCCACCAGGGTGTCCAACAAGATCACAGGCTGCCTCCTCGGGCCAGCGCGTGTACGTACGAAGGTACAAGCCCGCTGTGCGGATCTATTAACCGGCCGTATGGATCGCGCGATGGCCGTTCACGACACTCCTACTCATGGCCAGACGGAGGCCACTCGAAGGAAACCCAGAAGCTGATTCAGAGGGATTGTTCATGACGGATCGCCCCGACGAAACCGCCTATGTTGGCGCGACGCTGATCGACGGCACCGGTGCGGGGCCGCTGCGCGACTCGGCGGTCATGGTTTCCGGCGGCCGTATCGGCTGGGTGGGAGCCTCGTCGGATCTGCCACGCAGCCCCGGTTCGCGCGTGGTCGACGTCAGCGGCAAGTACATTCTCCCGGGCCTGCTCGACGCCAACGTCCACCTGCTGATCCACGTCGATCCCGACATCCTGCTGAGGTACGAGCCGGGCTGCTACGACGACCTGGTTCTGGAGGCGGCCCAGGTCGCTCTTCGCGCCGGGGTGACCACCGTTTTCGACACATGGGGTCCGCTGGAGTCGCTGCGCCGGGTCCGGGACCAGATCGCCGCCGGACACGTCGTCGGCAGCCGGATCTTCTTCGCCGGAAACATCATCGGCAACGACGGGCCGTGGTCGACCGACATGTTCCCCAGCCTCGGCGCGGGCGTCAGCTCGGCCGTCGTCGCGGACGTCAACCGGCATTGGGAGCAGGGAGTGGGCGCGGAGTTGACCTGGATGACGGCCGACGATGTCCGGGTCGCCGTCCGCGAGTACATCGCCGGCAGCGGCGTCGACTTCGTGAAGTACTCATCCAGCGCCCACGCCCACAGCAGGTTCATCGCGCTGTCGCCGCAGGCACAGCGCGCGATCGTTGAGGAAGCGCACGCCGCCGGGATGACGGCTCAGGCGTGCGCGCAGGCGCCGGAGGCATTCCGGCTCGCGATAGACGCGGGCGTCGACCTGCTCCAGCACGCCGACCTCACCGGCCCGCGGCCGATGCCAAACCGAACCGTCGACGCGATCGTCGAGCGGAGACTGCCATGTGTACTGTTCCTCGGCCCGCAGCCGAAACTCGCGGGACCGGCCGACAGGGACCTGCGCTGGCGGGGTTCGGACATCGGCCTGAGCGATGTGCTGGCGGCCAAGCAGATCAATGACACGAACCTGATCGAGGCCGGTGCGACGGTCCTGCTCGGCCGGGACTTGGGTGTCTACGGCCCGACCGCGCTGACGAGCCCGATGTGGGGTCCGCTCCGCGACGGCGTCGACGAGCCGTCCCAGTTGGGGCACTCACATATCGGCTGGCTTCGTCGGGCATTCGAACTCGGCATGGACCCCATGCGGGTGCTCCTTGCCGCGACCCGGAGCATCGCGCAGGCGTACGGAAAGGCCGACGAGATCGGCACTGTCGAGACCGGCAAGCACGCCGATCTCCTCATCCTGGACGCCGACCCGCTGACGGATCCGGACAACTACTCCCGGATATGCCAGGTCATCAAGGGCGGCCAAGCGGTCGACCGGCAGCGACTGCCTGAGCTTCCGGTTCTGACGCGTGATTCGTAGTCGGAGACACGAGCTGCCTCGGAGGCAACAAATGCGTTCACCATCCATGACCATCACCGCACTGATCGCCGCGGGTCTTGTCGCCACATCCTGTGGTGGACCCGCGGCCCGGTCCGGCCAAGGCCGATCCACGCACTACGCGAAGGACGGCGTCTTCACCATGGCCATCAGTGCCGCCCCCGCCAGCTTCAACCCCTATGGAGGGCTCGGCGCACACGGACTGGGCCCCCTCGCCTACGACTCCTTGGTGAACCAGCTACCAGACGGACGGTTCGTGTCAGGCCTGGCGCAGAAGTGGAACGCGGACGCGAAGTCGGCCACCTTCGTTCTCCGGCCCGAGGTCACGTGTTCGGACGGCACTCCGTTGACTGCGACGCATGTCGCCGACGCGATCACCTATGTGAGCGATCCGAAGCACCCGTCAGGCCAGCTTGGCGTCAACATTCCACAAGAACCTCTCAAGGCGACCGCGGACGACGCCACGCGTACGGTGACGGTCGCCATGACGAAGGCGCCGTACGGGTTCCTGCTCAACACGATCGGCCGGTTGCCGATCGTCTGCCCCCGTGGGCTCAGCCACCCCGAGTCTCTCAATACCGGATCCAGCGGCACCGGGCCGTACACGCTCACCAAGGTCGTGCCCGGGCAGAGCTACACCTTCACCGTTCGCAAGGACTACCGGTGGGGGCCCGGCGGGGCGAGCACCGCGGTGCCGGGAACGCCGGGCACCGTCGTCGTCAAGATCATCGAGACCGAGGCGACCGCGGCCAACCTGCTGCTGTCGGGCCAGATCAACCTTGCCAAGGTGACCGGCCCGGACAGCAAGCGCCTGGAGTCCCGGGGCATGAAGCGCCTGGACTGGCAGACCACCGGCGCCTGGTTGTCCTTCAACCAGATCGGTGGCAGGCCGACGGCCGATCCGCGGGTTCGCAAGGCCCTGGTGAGCGCGCTGAACCTGTCCGAGATCGTCAAGGTGAGCACGGGCGGCACCCGGCAAGCGTCGACCGGACTGCTCACGATCGCGCCCACCGCGTGCGCGGCGAACACCGTCGCCGGACAACTGCCGGGGTACGACGTCACGGCCGCCGAGCGACTGCTGGACGAGGCCGGATGGGTCCGTGGACCGGGCGGGCTTCGCACCCGGAACGGTCGGACTCTGAGCCTGAGCCTGGAGTACGTGCCCACCAACTCGGCCTACGACGCGGCCACCGCGGAACTGCTGGCTCAGCAGTGGAAGAAGATCGGTATCGACGTCAAGCTCTCCGGCGACCCCTTCGCCAAGCTGAACGAGGTGTTGTTCAAGACCAGCAACTGGGAGGTCTACCTCGGCGGCTGGTTCTTCAGCCTGCCCAGCCAGCTGGTCGGGTACCTGTCCGGCCCCGTGCCTCCGGGCGGAGACAACATCTCGGGAATCAAGAACGAGCGCTACGACCGGCTGGTGGCTCAGGCGAAGACGCTGACTGCGCCGGCGGCGTGCCGGTATTGGAATGACGCCGAGCGGGCGATCATCGGGGACCTGGATCTCGTGCCCGTGTCGAACCGGTCCGAGTACTGGTTCCTCAACAAGGCCGACGCCGCGATGCAACGCTACAACGGCCCGATTCCGACCAGCCTCAGGCTGTTCGGGTAGGCCGCCATGGATCTGGATCACCCCGCGGCCGAGTTCTTCCGACGCTGGACGGAGCCTGGACTCGGCCGGATCACCGCGGCAACCGACCTCGACGTACGACCCGGTGGCCGAGCGGTCGCGTTCACGGCCACGGTGTCGCAGCGTCTCGGCGCGGACCCGGTCACCCGGATCGCGTTGGCAGACCATCACGGCCTGCGTCTGCTGACGGGAGGCGACCACTGCGACCGTTGTCCGCGGTGGTCGCCCGACGGCAGGCTCGCCTTCCTGTCCGATCGGTCCGGTGATGGCCTGTTCATGCCCTACGTGTTCCGCGATGGAATGTCCGAGGCCATGGCCACACCGCGGGTCGACGGCAGCGTCGAGTACTGCTGGTGGTCGCCGGACGGTCGCGCGCTCCTCCTCGGAGTCGCGGGCCGCGGTGCCGACGTCGCCGGTGCGCGGGGATCGGGCATCGTCGCCGCGCGCGAGCCTCGTGACCGCGCTGGTTGGCTGCCATGGGTGTCGCCCGCCCCCGAGGAGCAGCCCTGGCGCACCGTCTGGGTGCACGACATCGGCAGCGACGAGGTCAGCAGGGTCACACCGGGCGGGATGAACGTCTGGGAGGCGGCGTGGCTCGGACCTGACCGCATCGCCGTGGTCGCGTCGCACAACGATCCAGGCGAGAAGGCCTGGTATTCCGCCGAGGTCGGATACTTCGACTTCGCCGACGGCCGTTACACGTGTCTCTACCAGCCGAGCGCACAGGTGGGATGGCCGGCGGGGTCGCCCGATGGGCGATGGCTTGCCGTGGTCGAGGCCACCTGCAGCGACCGATCGGTGGTGGCCGGTGACGTTCAGCTCATCGACACGACGACAGGCGCCGTCCGCACACTCGACACGGCGGACGTCGACGCAACGGGGCTCCGCTGGCTGGACGATCACCGGCTGGGCTATGTCGGAGTCCGGGGGCTCGAGACCGTCGCCGGGTGGCTCGGCGCCGGCACCGGGGAACGTACCGAACTCATCAGCACCGGGGGATCGTCGGGATCACGGTATCCCGAGGCCGCCTTCTCGCCCGAGGGGGTGGCCGCACTGATCCTGGAGTCCTACGACCAGCCACCGGCCGTGACCGTGGTGGATGCCTCCGGACCTACGGAGATGGCCTCGTTCGCCCATCCGGGAACCGAGTGGGTTCGCGGACCCGACGCGGATCGGCGTCATGGGAGGCAGCTACGGCGGGTTCATGACCTGCTGGCTTGTCACACAGCAGCAGCGGTTCGCCGCAGCGGTGGCGATCGCCCCGGTGACGAACTGGTACAGCAAGCACCACACGTCCAACACGGGGACCAGCTATCTGGGCGGCGACCCGTACGAGCCTCGCAGGCGGCACTACGACCGCAGCCCGGTCATGTTCGCGCCGAGTGTGACAACGCCGACCTTGCTGATCGCCGGGGCACTCGACCGCTGTACGCCGCCCGGCCAGGCAGTGGAGTTCCACAACGCTCTGCGTGAGCACGGCGTCGATACCGCACTCGTCGTCTACCCGGAAGAGGGGCACGGCCTGGTACATCCACCGGCCCGGATCGATTCCGCCGCGCGCATCCTGTCCTGGTTCGAACGGTACATGCCACCGGGCTCACCGGGACGGGATATCGACCGGCCGGGTAGCGAAAGGCCGCGGCCATGACCGGGAAGCGAGTGCCCGCAGCGGATTCCGCACCCTCACGGAACGCGGCCATGAAGCTGTGGGATGAGAATCTCGGTGGTAGGACGATGGCACGGATCGACCTGCGTCTGGAGGTACGCAGGCCCGATTTCCACCAGCATCCGTGTACTGGAGTAATCTGCCGCGAAGGCCGTGATCGGAACGGCGCGGACGTACCGTACACATGTGATGTCACGGCCGCTTCACGGGGCTCGGCCGTATCGGAGGCGTGATGCTGGTCCGGTTGTCCTACGGCGAGACAGGCCTTGACGTCGAGTTGCCGGACGGTGCCACGACCGTGGTGACCCCCCACCACGACGCCGCCGTCACCGACCCGGCGGGTGTCTTGCGGGCGGCGCTGCGCACGCCGGTCGAGGGTCCGCCGTTGCGTGATCGCGTACGCCGCGGTCAGACGGTCGCGATCTCGGCCTGTGACGGCACCCGGCCGCAGCCCCGCCATCTCATGATTCCCGCCATCCTCGAAGAGTTGGCGGACATCGTCGACCTGGAGGCGGTGACGATCCTCGTCGCCACCGGCACGCACCGCGGGAACACCGATGCTGAGCTACGAGAGATGTTCGGCGACGCCGTCGTCGACTCGGTGCGGATCGTCAATCACGACGCCGTGGACGATGCGTCGCTGACCTACATGGGCAAGCACGGCGCCGACGTGCCGGTCTGGCTGAACACCGCGTGGGTGGACGCCGACGTGCGCATCACGACCGGCTTCGTCGAACCGCACTTCTTCGCGGGCTTCTCCGGTGGTCCCAAGCTCGTCGCGCCCGGACTGGCCGCGCTCGAGACCGTCCTGACGCTGCACGATGCCGCCCGTATCGGCCACGCGTCGGCGACCTGGGGCATCACGGAGGGCAATCCGGTCCACGACGACGTTCGTGCCATCGCTGCGGCGACCGGTGTCACTTTCGGTCTCGACGTGATCCTCAACCGCGAGCAGCAGATCGTCGCCGCGTTCGGCGGGGACCTGCTGGAGATGCACGCCGCCGCTACAGCCGCCGCGCGCAAGGCGGCGATGCGACCATTCAACGGTCCGTTCGACGTGGTCGTCACCACCAACTCCGGGTACCCGCTCGATCAGAACCTCTATCAGGCGGTCAAGGGCATGTCCGCCGCCTACCAGGTGGTCAAGCCGGGTGGCGTGATCGTGTGCGCGGCCGAGTGCCGGGACGGCTTTCCCGAACATGGCTCCTACCGGGATGTCCTTAGCTCTGCCCCGTCTCCTCAGGCGCTGCTCGCCGAGATAGCGTCGCGGCCCCGGACAATCCCGGATCAGTGGCAGGTGCAGATCCAGGCACGCATCCAGGCAAGCGCCCGGGTCGTGATGCATACGTCGTTTCTCACCGACGACGAACTAGCCGGCGCGCACCTTGAGCAGACCCACGACATCTCCGCTACGGTCACGGAGGCACTGGACAAGGCTGGCCCAGGAGCCCGGATCTGCGTCCTACCCGAAGGACCACAGACGATCCCGTATCTCCCGCTCCGAGCGTGACGCAACGCGAACGAACGCCGAGGGGAAATCCACGTTCCGGCCACGTTTGAGGACCGCGTTCCATGACCACTGGCGAAGATTCCCCTCGACGCATCGCGCGGATCTGTGGCGAGGTTCTCGCCGATGCCGAAGATCTTGGCGAGAAGATGGCGACCCGAATCCGCCAGGAGCTTCCGTCGTACGGCGCCGTCCCGTTCGGTGAGCATCGCGAAGCGGCCATCGATTACATCCGCGTCGTGGTGGGGGCCTGGCGCGTCAGGTGGGATTCGGCCTGCTGTGGAGTGCCTTGCGCGAGGCGGCCGCCGATTCGGCCGACGCCGACGCGCTGGTGGAGATCGCCGAGCTCGCGGCCCTGTGGGCCGAAGCCCGTAGCGGCGCGATCGCACACACGTACATGGAGGAAGCCGCAACGCAGTACGGGCGAGTCGTCATGCTGCGCCGCCGGTTGCTGGAGGCCCTGAGCGGTGGCGAAGGGCTGCTGCAGAACGAATATCCCTCTTGGCTTCACATGGTGAAAATGGGCGCTACCACCATCTGGGAACGCTGGGACAGCATTTTCCCCGATGTCCAGATGAACCCGGACCGGATGAATTCACTGAACCAATACGCCCTCGGTACTGTCGCCGACTGGCTCCACCGCACCGTTGCCGGACTCGAACCCGCCGCGCCCGGCTACCGGAAAATCCGATTCCGTCCTCGCCCCGGCGGCGACCTCACTCATGCCTCCGCGCGTCACGTCCGGAACCCACCGCTGGTCTGTACCGCTCAACATCGCAGAACAAGCGCGATGATCCCAATCCCGGTCCTCCTGGCCAGTGCCTGCACCGGCACGCACACCGTCAGTGTGCGTCGGGCCGTGACCGCGGAACGGCCGAACGCAGCGATTCGCGAAGGAGCGTTACGGCCGGAGGGATCTCCGTGTCGCTGATGTTGGCGTACCCGAGGACGAGCGCGTTCTCCGCCGACCGCTCGGTCCGGTAGTCGTCGAGCTCCGCCAGGCGCAGCCCGGCGGCGGATGCGGCCCGGACCGCCGCGCGGGTGTCGGTGCCGTCCGGTAGGTAGAGCAGGATGTGCAGCCCGGCGGCGGTGCCGGCGACCCGGCCTTCCGGCACCTGGGCGCCGAGCGTACGGACCAATAGGTCGCGGCGGGCGCGGAATCGCCGCCGCGCCGCTCGGAGGTGAGTGTCATACCACCCGCGGTCGATGAAGGTGGCGAGCGCGAGTTGGTCCAGCACCGGTGGCGCGGTGGCGACGAGGTTCGCGGCCCGGAGCGCTGGTGCCATCGCGGCAGGCGCGATCAGCCAGCCCAGGCCGAGGGCGGGCGACAGCGTCTTGCTGACCGAGCCGAGGAGGAAGACCCGGTTCGGATCCATGCCCTGCATGACCGCGATCGGGTGGTGGTCGTAGCGGAACTCGGCGTCGTAGTCGTCCTCGATGACGAAGCCGTCCACCTCGCGGGCCCAGCGCACCAGACGTGCCCGGCGTTCGGGGGACAGCACCGCGCCGGTGGGAAACTGGTGTGCCGCGCCGACGATGACCGCACGGGCCGGGGTACGCGCGAGGCCGTCGACGCGGAGGCCGTCGTGGTCCACGCCCACCGGGTACACGCGCATTTCGGCGTCTGCCGCGGCGTCTCGCAGTCGGCCCCACCCAGGGTGTTCCATGGCCAGTTCGGTGATCCCCTCGGCGCGCAGCGCCCGGCACGTACGGACCAGGCCGTCGGTGATCCCCGCGCATACGACCACGGACGCGGCATTCGCGTCCGCGCCGCGCGAGCGCCGCAGGTATTCCGCGACGGTGGTACGCAGCACCGCGTGCCCGGCGGGGTCGGGCCGGCCGAGGTCATAGTGGACGGCTGAGCCGGTGACAGTGCGGACGGCGTCCGCCCAGCGGCGGCGCGGAAACGCCCGGATGTCGGGCAGGCCGGGCGCGAGGTCGTACCGGACCGGTGGCCGCTTCGGTTCGCGTCGCGCGCGAGGCCGCGGCGGCGCGGTGTCCGGTGTCCACGAGACACGGGTGGCGGACCCCATACGGGCGGAGAGGTAGCCCTCCGCGATGAGCTGCGCGTACGCCTCGGTCACGACCCAACGGGAGCAGCCGAGTTCCTCGGCGAGCGCTCGGCTCGGTGGTACGGCGGCGTTCTCCATCAGCCGGCCGTCTCGGATGGCGGTGCGCAGCGCGTGAGCCAGGCGATCGTGCAGGCGTCGCCGGCCGCGCTCTGGAGGACCGATGTCCAGCAGCGTCGCCCACGCGAGATTGGTCTGGGAATCTGCCACAGGATTGGAGCGTACCGCCGATCCGAATCTGCCTAGCGTGACGGACATGACCTATAACCTGGTACTTGGTTCCATGTTTTTCGGCACGGTTCAGGACGAGCGCCGGTCGTTCGAGCTCCTGGACCGCTTCGTGGACGCTGAAGGCGTCTGGATAGACACCGCCAACTGCTACGCGTTCTGGGCGGATCCGAGTGGCTTCGGCGGGCAGAACGAGGCGTTGCTCGGACGCTGGCTGGCACGCCGCCCGGGCGTCCGCGACCGCGTCAAGATCAGCACCAAGGTGGGCTGCGAGCCGACCGTGGCCGGCGGATTCCCAGAAAAGGTCGAGGGCCTCTCGGCCGGGGCCGTCAAAAGCGGCATCGAGGGCAGTCTCCGACGGCTCGGTACCGACCACGTCGAGCTGTACTGGGCCCACAAGCCCGATCCGGCCACACCGCTGGAAGAGACGGTCGCCGCCTTCGACGAGCTCGTTTCCGGAGGTACGGTCGGCCGCCTCGGCTGTTCCAACTATCCCGTCTGGCAGGTCGAGCGGGCACGGCAGATCGCGCAGGCCAACGGCAGTGCGGGCTTCACCGCGGTTCAGCAGCACCACACGTACCTGCAACCGCGCCCCGGCACCCGGCCCACCGTGGCGCACCGGTTCGGCGCGGTCAGCGATGAGGTGCTCCACTACCTGGAACACAACGCGGACATGGCGCTATGGGCGTACACACCAGTGCTGAGCGGCCGCTACACCCGCGCGGACAAGCCGCTTCCGGCGGAGTACGACCACCTCGGCACCGCACGCCGCCTCGCGGTGCTCGACGAGATCGCCGCCGAGACCGGCACGAACCGTAACCGGGTGGTGCTGGCATGGCTGACCGGAGGAAACCCGGGCGCCACGCCGATCGTCGGTGTCAGCACGGTCGAACAGCTGGACGAGGCGATCGCGGGGGTGTCCCTGGAACTGACCGCCGAGCAGCGCGAACGCCTGGACTCCGTGCGGAATCGATGACGTCGTTCTTACGGCGGGCCGACGTCCAGAAGGCGCGGGGCATGCCTCTAATCTGCGGCGGCGTACGGAACTGCCAGGAGTAAGGCGCACGGTTGGGATAATTTTCCACCTATTCAACGCCTTCTGTGGAGGATATTTACAGAGCTAGGGCCTGAGTTCCGAACTCGCGCCCCGCCAACGCCACGACTCAGCCCCAGGAGGAACAGTGGCATCACCGCGTAAGAGCATCATTCGCCGGTTGAGCACCGCCGCCACGGTGCTCGCCCTGACCGCCGGCACCCTCGCCGCCGCACCCGCGGCCGGCGCGACGGTCACCCCCGCCGCACACCCCGACCGGGATCACGCCGGATCCGGACTGGCCGCCCGTACCGCCCCGGGCACGGTCACGCCGGCCGTCGCCGGTCTGCCCGGACTCGATGTCTCCAGCTACCAGGGCAACGTCGACTGGAACAGCGTCAAGGCGAACGGCGCGCAGTTCGCCTACGTCAAGGCCACCGAGGGCACGTCGTACCAGAACCCGTACTTCAGCCAGCAGTATGTGGGCTCCTACAACGTCGGCCTGATCCGCGGCGCGTACCACTTCGCGCAGCCGGCCTCCTCCAGCGGCGCCGCGCAGGCCGACTACTTCGCCTCCCACGGCGGTGCCTGGTCGGCAGACCACCACACGCTGCCCGGCGCGCTCGACATCGAGTACAACCCGAGCGGCGCCACCTGCTACGGCCTCAGCCAGGCCTCCATGCGGACCTGGATCCACGACTTCGTCAACGAGTACCACGCACGTACGAACCGCTGGGCGGTCATCTACTCGACGCTCGACTGGTGGACGACCTGCACCGGCAACAGTGACGCGAGCTTCGCGCAGAACGACCCGTTCTGGATCGCGCGCTACTCCACCTCCGCGGGCTCGATGCCGGCCGGCTACGGCACCTACACCTTCTGGCAGTACGCCAGCAGCGGTACCTTCCCCGGTGACCAGGACGTCTTCAACGGCTCTGCCGACCGCCTGCTCGCCCTCGCCGACAACACCCCCTGACCCTCGCCTGATGTAGGGGCCCACCTTCGCTCTAGGGGGCCCCTACATCCCTGCGCGGGGGACTGTCCGGTGGCTACGTGATCTGCGACCGGTCGTATGTCGTGGGAGATGAACAGGGCGGCGAAGCCGTGTTCGGACTGACGGTCGCCGATGAGGTTGAGGACCTGGGTCTGTACCGACACGTCCAGTGCGGTGACGGGTTCGTCGAAGACGATGAGGTCGGGTTTGGTGATCATCCGCGGGCGATGGCGATGCGCTGGCGTTGACCGCCGGACAGTTCGTGGGGGTGGCGGTCGGCGAGGCCGGCGTCCAGGCCGACCATGCCGAACATCTCCCGTTCCGCGGGAGCGGCGCTCACTCGCGGGGTTCGGAGTCGATGGCCCAGATGCTGCGGACGTGGCCGATGTGTCGGCGTATGAGATCTTCGGCGCCGTCGGGGTCGCGGGCTTCGATCAGGTCGAGCAGTTCCGCGTGTTCGTGTGAGGAGGCGATGAGCCGGCCGCGTTCAGCCAGCGTCTTGAGGCCGTAGATCCGTGAACGTGCGCGTAGCGAGCGGACGATCTCCACGAGGTGCGTGTTTCCGGCGAGGCCGAGCAGTGTCGTGTGGAATTCCATGTCGATGGTGACGTGGGCGATGAAGTCGTGCCGGACCGCCGCGTCCTCGATTCCGGCGGCAAGCTCGCGGAGCCGGGCGAGCGTCTGCGGGGCGGCGCCGTGCTCGGCGACGCGTCGTACGGTGGGTACTTCCAGCAGGGTGCGCAACTCGGTGAAGTTGTCGAGCTCTTCCTTGGTGGGTTCGGTGACCCGGAAGCCCTTGTTGCGCACGGTTTGCACGAGGCCTTCTTTGACCAGGTCGAGCATGGCCTCGCGCACCGGCGTCGGTGACACCCCGAATTGTTCGGCGAGGGTCGGCGCGGAATAGACAGCACCAGGGCGCAGCTCGCCCGAGATCACGGCGCCTCGCAGCGTTTCGATGATCTCATCGCGGATGTTGCGGCGCGCCCCGACGGAGGGCAGCCCGGTCAGGGTGGGTCCGTCCACCGCCACCATCTTCCCCCTCCGCCAGCAGCCGCGCCGTCTTGTGTCATCACGCCGCGGTCCCGTATTCGGCGTGCCGACCGAGACAGCACCATCGACGTCGCACTCGGGCACCTGCAGTATCGCAAACAACCGCTAGTTGTGCAATGTCACATAGTATCCATTGACCTGTGCCGTGTGACATTTTATTCTTCCTGTCATGCCCCACAACGACGTCGTCGTCATCGGCGGAGGCGTGATCGGCGCCGCATGCGCGTACTACTGCGCCGATGCGGGCCTGCGAGTGACGGTCGTCGAGCGGGGGAGTCCCGGCGGCGGCACGACCGCCGCGTGCGAGGGCAATATCCTGCTCTCGGACAAGAAGCCCGGCCCCGAGCTGGACTTGGCGCTGCTTTCGTTCCGTCTATGGGGCGAACTCGCCGACCGGCACGGCGCCGAGACGTTCGAGTACCAGGCCAAGGGCGGGGTCGTTGTGGCGACCACCGAATCGGCCGCCACCGGCCTCGTCGGACTGACCGCGTCGCAGCGGCGCTCCGGAGTGGAAGCGGTCGACGTCTCCCGCGACGAACTGCGGCAGCTCGAACCCAACGTCTCTCCTGCGGCCGTCGGCGGGGCCTTCTACCCGCAGGACGGCCAGGTCCAGCCGATGCTCTCTGCCGCGCGGCTGCTGCAGCAGGTCCGCGCCAAGGGCGGGCGGGTGCTGACCGGCACCGCCGTGACGGGCTTCGTACGCGGCGCGGATGACGCTGTGCTGGGTGTACGGACCGACTCATCGGCAGAGCCGCAGGTCCGCGGCGGCTGGACGATCAACGCCGCGGGGACGTGGAGCGGGCAGATCGCCGAGTCCGCGCGCGCGCCGATCCCGATCATGCCGCGCAGGGGTTTCATCCTGGTCACCGAGCCGCTACCACGAGTGGTCCGCCACAAGGTCTACACAGCCGAGTACGTCGCCAACGTGGCCAGCAGTGACGCCGGGTTGGAGACGTCCGTGGTGGTGGAGGGAACGCAGGCCGGGACGCTGCTGATCGGCGCCAGCCGCGAACGCGTCGGTTTCGACCGCTCGATCTCGCTGCCGGTGATCCGCAGGCTCGCCGCCCAGGCCATCGAGGTGTTCCCGTTCCTCGAACGCGTGTCGCTGATGCGCACCTACCTCGGCTTCCGGCCGTACTGTCCCGACCACCTGCCGGTCATCGGCGCCGATCCCCGGGCGCCGGGGCTGATCCACGCCACCGGGCACGAGGGCGCCGGGATCGGACTGGCCACGGGGACCGGCTCGCTCATCGCACAGCTGATCACCGGTGAGCCCCTGACCCTCGACCTCTCCCATTTTCGTCCGGACCGATTCGCGGAGGCCGGCGTATGAAAACGATCCGTTTCCAGTTCGACGACCAGCCCATCACCGCGGAGCCGGGACAGAGCGTCGCCGCCGCTCTGATCGCAAGTGGACGGCGATCGTGGCGGCGGACCCGTATCGGCGACGCCCCGCGCGGCGTGTTCTGCGGCATCGGGATCTGCTTCGACTGCCTGGTCACCATCAACGGCGAACCGAATCGGCGTGCCTGCCTGACCGAGGCGAATCCCGGAGACATCGTCACCACCCAGGTAGGAAGCGGCCATGACGACCTCGCCTGCTGACACGGGCTACGACGTGGCCGTCCTCGGGGCCGGACCCGCAGGCCTCGCCGCCGCGACGAGCGCGGCCCGCGCCGGCGCACGCGTCGCCCTGCTCGACGCCGGGGCCCGCCCGGGCGGGCAGTACTGGCGGCACCGTTCCGAAAACGACGCTGACGCCATGCACCACGGCTGGTCCACATTCCGGTCGCTGCTGGCCGACCTGCACGCCCGGCGCGACACCGTCGACCACCTGGCGCAGCACTCGGTCTGGCACGTCGAACGCGGAGACCACGGCCTGACCGTGCACGCCACCTGCGCGGACACCCACCGTACCGTCGAAGCCGAGGCCATCGTGGTGGCCACCGGCGCCTATGACCGGCAGTTGCCGTTCCCGGGGTGGACGCTGCCCGGTGTGTTCACCGCCGGCGCCGCGCAGGCCCTGCTCATGGGGCACGGTGTGCTCGCCGGACGGCGTATCGCGGTGTCGGGCACGGGGCCGTTCCTGCTCTCCGTCGCCGCCGGGCTGGCGCGGTCCGGGGCCGAGGTCGTGGGCGTGTTCGAAGCCGGCCGCCTGGCCGGGTTCGCCCGCTTCCCCATCGCCGTGGCGCGCAACCCGGCGAAGCTCACCGAGGGTGCCGGTTTCCTCGCCACAACGCTGCGGCACCGGGTCCCGTATCGCAGCCGCACCGCGGTGATCGCCGCGCACGGCGACGGCGAGGTCACCGGCGTGACGACGGCCAGGCTCGACCGCGACTGGAATGTGCTTCCCGGGTCCGAGTCACTACTGGAGTGCGACACGCTCGCGGTCGGATTCGGGTTCACGCCGCAGCTCGAGATCCCGTTGCAGCTCGGCTGCGACACCCATCGCGACGTCGACGGGAGCCTGGTGGCGACCGCCGACCGGCGTCAGCGCAGCACCGCCGACAGGGTCTACCTCGCCGGCGAGGTCTGCGGAGTCGGTGGCGCGGCGGCGTCTCTGACCGAGGGCCGCCTCGCCGGGATCGCCGCGGCCCAGGACGTACTCGGCACCGCGCCCGACGCCCGGCTGCTGCGGCGCCTGCAACGCCGTCGGCGGGCGCAGCGATCCTTCGCCCGCGCGATGCATGCGACGTTCCCGGCCGCCGACGGCTGGACCGGCTGGCTCACACCCGAGACCATGGTCTGCCGCTGCGAAGAAGTCACCGTCGCCGCGGTCGACGCTGCCATGAACGACCTCGGAGCGACCGATCCGCGTGCGGTGAAGCTCTACGCGCGACCTGGCATGGGCCTGTGCCAGGGACGGGTGTGCGGCTTCGCGACCACGTGCCTGGTGGCCTCCCGCGCGGGCCGCGAACCGACCGTGGACGACCTTCGCTCCGTGGCCGCACGCCCCATCGCCACCCCCGTGTCTCTCGGCCGGATCGCCGCCGGCCGGCCACCCCCGTACGGCCACCAACGTCCCGCGCCGACCATGGCGATCACGAGCCGGACCACCGGCACTCGAGTTAGGGAGGACCTATGACGACCCAGAAGTCGCCGTGGCACGGTGTATTGGTGGCGACCGCCCTGCCGATGCACGACCGAGGCACCGGCACACTGGAGATCGATTACGACGGTTTCGCCGATCACATCAGGTGGCTCGCCGCCAACGGCTGTGACGGCGTCACCCCCAACGGCTCGCTGGGCGAGTACCAGAACCTGACCGTTGAGGAGCGCGCCCGCGTCGTCACGACCGCGATCGAGGCGGCTCCCAGCGGCTTCGTCGTCATGCCCGGCATCGCCGCGTACGGCGCTGACGAGGCGCGCCGGTGGGCCGAGCAAGCCGCAGAGGCCGGCGCGTCCGCAGTGATGCTGCTGCCGCCGAACGCCTACCGCGCCGACCGCCGCGCGGTCGTTGAGCACTACCGGATCGTCTCCCAGGCCGGCCTGCCGATCGTGGCGTACAACAACCCGCACGACACCAAGGTCGACCTCACCCCGGACCTGCTGGACGAGCTGCACGGCGAGGGCCTGATCTCGGCGGTGAAGGAATTCTCCGGTGACGTACGCCGCTACTACCAGATCGCCGAGCTCGCGCCGGAGCTCGACGTGCTCTGCGGCACCGACGACGTCGCGTTGGAGCTGGCCATCGCCGGTTCGCCCGGCTGGATCTCCGGCGTCCCCAACGCGCTGCCCAAGGTCTCGACCCGGTTGTGGAAGGCCGCCTCCGCGGGTGACCTGGCCACAGCGCTGCCGCTCTACCGGGTCCTGCACCCGCTGCTGAGGTGGGACTCACGGACCGAGTTCGTCCAGGCGATCAAGCGCAGCATGGACATCGTCGGCCGCTACGGCGGGCCGTCCCGGCCACCACGGGTGCCGCTGTCGGCCGAGCAGGAGACCCAGGTACGCAAGGCCACCGAGCGAATCGTCGCCGAGGACCTGGCCTGATCATGCGGAGCACACGGGTCTTTCACGCGGTCGACTCCCACACCGAGGGCATGCCGACGCGGGTCGTGACCGGTGGTGTCGGGACGATCCCGGGCATCACGATGTTCGACCGCCGCCGGTACTTCATCGACAACCTCGACCACATCCGGCGGCTGCTGATGAACGAGCCGCGTGGTCACTCGGCCATGAGCGGGGCGATCCTGCAGCCGGCCACGCGCCCGGACGCCGACTACGGTGTCCTCTACATCGAGGTCTCCGGGTGCCTGCCGATGTGCGGGCACGGCACGATAGGCGTGGCCACCGTACTGGTGGAGACCGGAATGGTCGAGGTCACCGAACCCGTCACGACTATCCGGCTCGATACCCCTGCGGGCCTGGTCGTGGCCGAGGTCGCCGTCTCCGGCGGGGCGGCCCGCAGCGTCACGCTGACCAACGTCCCGGCCTTCGCGCTCGGCCTCGGCAAGACCGTACAGGTCCCCGGCTGGGGTGCGGTGTCCTACGACATCGCCTTCGGCGGCAACTTCTACGCGATCGTCGAGCTGGAGAGGCTGGGCATCGGCTTCACCCGGGCGAACAAAGGCCAGATCATGGACGCCGGGCAGGCGATCATGACCGCGGTCGACGAGCAGGACCGGCCCTCCCACCCTGAGAACCCGGAGATCACCGGGTGCCGCCACGTCTACCTGCAGGCACCCGGATCCACGGCCGGCCATTCCCGCCACGCCATGGTGGTTCACCCGGGGATGTTCGACCGATCCCCCTGCGGCACCGGGACGAGCGCGCGCATGGCTCAGCTGCACGCCCGCGGCGAACTCGCGCTGAACACCGACTTCATCAACGAGTCCTTCATCGGCACCCAGTTCGTCGGCCGGCTCATCGGGGAAGGCACGGTCGGTGACCTGCGGACCGTCACCCCCACGATCACCGGACGCGCATGGATCACCGGCACCGCGCAGTACCTGCTCGATCCCGACGACCCGTTCCCCGCCGGGTTCGAGCTCTGACCCTGACGCCCACGCCGAGAGGGACCTCGCCTCACCGGGACGTACTCCGCGGTTCCCCGACCGAGAAATGCGATCGTGATGACAGCACCTACCGTCGATTTCGTTTCCGGCGAGCAGATCTCGGGCGTGTACCGCTCGAAATTCGGCCGCGGCTTTGACCTGGGGGTTCGCCTGCGGGCGGTAGCTGTGGCAAGGATCCTCACGAGGTGCCTTCTACCCTTGCTCAGGTGATCGTCAGATTCGTGGTTCCGCTGGTGGCGGTGTTGGCTCGCGTTGAAGATCGTGCGCAGCCTGGCCGGCATTCTCTCGCGCTCGGAGCGGGCTTCGGTGCGCCATGACGCTGCGCGCCGACCTGACCGCGTTGCTCGCCGACGCCGGGATCGTCGACGTGGACATCGACAAGGCCGTCGAGGACGAGCACGTGCGCTTGTCCGCATATCGCAAGGTGCTCGCGGTGGTCGCCGCCGCACAGCGCCGTGACAATGACCGCGCAGTCGTTTCGGTGATCGTGCGTGACTCCGATGGGATGGTGTCCAAGACCGCGGTCGTCGAACTCATCGACAGAATCGCGATGAAGACCGGTGATCCGACCGATTTCCGGCAGTGGGCGGCCGGACTGATGCCGGAAATAGATCGGCTAGTGGTGGATGGGCATCGCGGCTTCCTGCACCGTCGTATCCATGATTGGACGATCTACCTGGCTGTCATGACCGGCCGTACTCCAACCGCTGCTGAGATGGCGAGTGCCACGGACTGGATGCAGCGCCGTATCGCCGCTGAATCAACATCCCCGGCGGCACTCACCATGCTCACCGAAATGGGCAGCACAAAGAAGATACGGAACATCGCAAGAAATCGTGCCGGTAGCCGTGCGGTCAGAAACGAAAGCTGACTTACCCATGATCGACATGGCCGCCCGGATTCGCCGTCGAAAGACCGTCACCGGGCCGATCGGCGTGTCCGCTACCTGCCCAAGCGCGTGCAGGTGGGCTTGGCACCCTGGAAGACCGTAAGGAAGTCGCCCTTCGTGCCGGCACCGGTGACCGTGGCTCCGTTACCGGAGATCTTGATCTTCGGCGGAGGGCCGATGGGGAAGAAGGCGACCAGAGAGCCGTTCGCGAGGTATTCCCGCCTGAACGTGAAGGTGTAGCCGTCATGGCCGGCCGGCGTTGCGAGGGTCTCCAGGATGGCGGCCCTCGGGCCGGCGCACGTCGGGAGCTTCCGGCTCACCTGCGCGTTCACGCCAAGCCGCGCCAGGTCGCGCTCAAGCTGTCGGCCATCGACCTTGGTGGCGCCGTTCCGGTGGACGGTGACCGTGACCTGGTCACCCTGCCGGATGTCAAGGGTGTAGGCCGCGTTGGCGATGTGCACCGGCGCCTGGGCCGGAGGATACGCCGCCGCATGCGGTACGGCCGGTGAGCCGGTCAGCGCCCCGGGCAAGACGGCGACGGCGCCGGCGGTGGCGAGCGCCAACGGCGCGGCCAGGCCGACGACGAGACGCTTGCGCGAACGGTTCGGTGAGTGCTCCCGCAGGTGACTCATCAGGTTCTCCTTCATCAGCAGGTGCCGGTCGGCGGGAAGCTCCGGATACGCCGGGGGCGGCAGCAGCCGGGCCAACTCCGCGCGTTCTGGCTCTTGCGATGGGATGGCGTTCATCGGGTCTTCTCCTGGATCGACCGGTCCGCGGTTGTGCGGTCACCTGGTACCTGTCCGCTGCCCGGTTCGCGTTGCGGTTCCGTTTCGGTGAGCTCCCGCAGCCGGCCGCGCGCTCGGGAGAGCCGGGACCGGACCGTCGCGGCACGTACGCCCAGAATCCGGGCCACCGCCTCATGCGACAGGCCCTCCCAGACATAGAGAACGAACACCTCACGGTCGGTCGGGCGGAGCCTCTGAAGCGCGGCCCTGACCGCGGCCAGCCGCTCGGTGTCGACCATCCGGACGAGAAGCTCGTCGGCGAAATCGGGGATGACCTCATCGCGCGGCAGCCGGGCCAGCGCGTCTCGGTACCGGCGGGCGCTCCGGCGGTAGTTGCGCATGACGTTCGTCGCGATGCCGAGCAGCCACGACTGCAGGCCCTCGCCGTCCGCATGGACCTTCTTCCGCAGGCGCCAGGCCTCCAGGAAGGTCAGCGACACCACGTCCTCGGCCTCGGCCCGGTCGCCGGTGAGCCGGACGGCATAGCGATAGACCACCTTGGCGTGTTCGGAAAAGAGCTGTTCGAACGCCGCCGGGTCTCCGGCCCGCACACGGGCTCGCAACGATGGCTCCATATCCGTACCTGTCCGCTCCCCGACGGTCGTTGCCGTGACCCTCGTCACACGGATAGTCCATGACGGTCGGGCGGCGGGGGTGCTCTACGTCCGCTGGCGGAACGAGCCGATACCAGGCCCGCTGAGCCCGGGTGATGCGGTGCAGGTCACCGTCCGGCCCAGCTCGACGGTGTCGATGGCGATCGTGCCGCCGAGTATCTCGACCTGCACCGACCATTGCTCGTTCGCGCGCTGCTGCCGTGCGACGCCGTAGCCGTCACCCGTGGAGAAGAAGTCCACCGCGCCGGCGCGTGGACGCAACCGGAGTGTTGCGGTGTGGGCGTCATAGCCGAATCCGGTGAGGGCGAGGACGGCACCCCAGCCGGCCATCGCCCGCACGTAGTGGTGACCGCATTCGGCTTCGTCGAACGGGTTGCGGCGCCGGCCGTCGAAGCGTTCCCGGGCTGCGGCCATCACCCGAACGCCTTCGTCGGTCATGCCTTCGTAACACAGCCCTGCGGCCACCGTGTACTCCATCCCGGTCCATACCTCGTTGAAGTAGGGGAAGGGGCGCCGGGGGCGGTCACCATGCGGGTAGCTGCACAGGAGCAGGCCGGATTCGTCTCCGAGGGCGAAGCTCCGCATGTTGCTGAAGTGCCGGTGAAAGTCCCCCCGCCAGTTGTGCCGGAGGATCGACCTCAGCGTGGTGCGCAGGTGCTCCGGATCGAGCAGGTGTCCAAGGCCCGCGGTATGGGCGAGGAACTGGCCGACGAGTTGGTCGGTGAGGCAGCCCGAGCCGATCTGTAGCGGCGGGTCCGCGAGATCCTCCTCACCGCCCTGGTCGTATCGGAGCCCTTCGGCGATGGCGGTCCCGTCGCTCGCCGGGCGGATCTGCTGTTCGTAGTACTCGCCGTTGAACAGGTGCTCATCCGTCCACCGTGAACCGAGCTCGAACAGGTCACGGCAGCGTTCGGCGAAATCGTCCTCGCCCAAGTGCCGGGAGAGCTCCTCGCCCGCCCGCAACGCGGCCAGGTACCAGCCCTGTATCTGCGGATTCGGGCCGTAGTACTCCACGTCCATGGTGTTGTGCTGGCAGCCCTCCATGACGCCGTCCTTGTCAGCGTCCCAGCCACCGTCGATCCAGGCGAAGGCCAGGGCCGCACGTGCCTTAGGCCACAGCCGGGCAAGCAGGTCCTCGTCGCCCGACAGCTTCCAGTCCCGGTAGAGCTTGACCAGACAGCCCAGTTGGCCATCGGCGGCTGCCAGACCCCAGTCGCGTGCCCGCTCGGCCAGTGGCAGCCCGACCCGGAAGCTCATCAGTCCACGTTCATCGGTCGCGTGTCCGAATTCGACGGTCCGCATCGACCGTGACAACGAGCCGAACAGGTGCGCCGTGGCCTGTTCGTAGTTCCACACGTGAGTACAGCTACCGAAACAGCTCCCGCAGTCGTCGTGGCAGCCCTCCCAGCCGAAGAACCGGCCGTCCTCGGTGCGGAAACAGGTCTGCGTGCGCAGCGTGGACAGGTTGAACAGAGCGGCCTCCTGAACGGGGGACGGCAGGTCGCTGGAGCAGAACGCGTCGACGAACCGCACCGTCTCCCGTTCCAACGCCGGCAGGTCGCGAGCGACGTCACCGACGACATGCCATGCGTCGGTGAACCGGGTCGCATAGTGGTTGCCGACGATGTCGTCGGTGTATTCGCCGAATGGCGAGCCCTGACTCATGGCCCAGGCCCGGCGATTCGGAAAATGCCAGCCGAGCAGGAAGGTCACGGTCTCCATGGCGCCAGGCGCGATCTCGACCCGGTTCGCCAGGGACCCGACCGGCCGCGACCACGGTGTATCCGGGTCGGCCACCTGCCCGTCGGCGCTGAAGTCCTCCCAGAAGTCCAGGAGTTCGCCGCCCCAGGACCGGTCGGCCCATCTCGTACGGTGTGAGACGTCACCGGCGGTGGTGGCCAGCGCGAGGGTGCCGTGACGCTCATGCCCCTCGCCCGGCACCTCACCGCGCAGCGACAGCCCGACCCAGCCGCAGGCCTCCCGGTAGCTCACTTCCGAACCCGACACCGAACCGCAGACGCTCACGCGTACCGGCCGGTCACCGTCGTTGGTCACCACGTACCGGAGGACGGCGACCGGTATGCCGCTGCGCTCGGCATCACCGGGGATCAGTGGGTTGAACGCCTGCAGCACGATCGAGACTGGAACGTCCGGATCGGACAGGCCGACCTGGCCCAGCGGATAGGCGGCGTGGAAACCGCCGTGCCTGAAGCGAGGCAGACCGTGGTTGGCGGCGGCACTGCCCTGCGGTCCGGCGTAGTCAGCGTGATCAAGCCGGCTCTCCAACGCGCGCGTGACGGGGTGCCCGTCGCCGCTGTCCACGTGTACGGCGAAGAAGCCGAAGTCGGGCCGGAAGCCCTTTGCCGGGCGGTTTCCGATCTCCCAGTCCCGGAGGTCGCCATGGCCACCGAGGCTCACCGTTCCGGTGCCGATCCCGCCGATGGGCATCGCGATCCGGCTCAAGTGGTCAGCGTCGTAGCTGCGCAACACCGGCCAGGGAACGATCGCACCGGGTGAAGGCAGGGCGGTTGTTCGCCGGTCTTGCGGTGGCCGGGCGCTGACGACGTGGTCGTGAAGTGGTAGGGGACGGCTGGAGTTCCTGCACATCGGCTTTCACCTCTGCTGGTCTTCCACGGGCCTCACCCAACGAGATGCGGCCCGCAGGGATGGCGATGACGAGCATCTTGTAGCTGTGGGGTCGTGTTTCAGTCCCTAAGTGAGGGCCCGGGCGAGACCGTGGAGAATGTCTTCCAGGACGTCGCGGGACGTGGCGAAGTTCAGTCGCACGTATTCCCCCGCATCGGGGCCGAAGCGCGTCCCACCGTCGACAGCCACCCGGCCGACGCGCAGGATCCGTTCGACGGGAGGTTCGTCCAGGCCGTACCCTCGCACGTCGAGCCAGGCGAGGTAGGTGCCCTCGGACGCGTGATGCCGCAGACCGGGCAGGCGGGCGGCGACGAAGTCCGCGACCCGTCTCCGGTTGCGGTCGAGGACGGTGAGCAGGTCCTTCTGCCAGGGATCTCCCTCCCGCCATGCGGCGAGGGTGGCGGTGACGGCGAGCGTGGAGACGGTGCCGTACAGGTCGGACGGCTGTGCGTCGCGTCGGGCCAGAAGCCGCTCCGGGCCGTAGTGGACGGTGGAGCAGCGAAGCGCCGGAATGTTGAACGCCTTGATGGCAGAGGTGATGGTGACCGTACGTTCGGAGGCGTCTCGTGACAGCGAGGCGAACGGGATGTGCCGGTGCGGGTGGTAGACGAGTTCGGAGTGGACCTCGTCGCTGACGACCAGCAGGTCGTGCCGGCGGGCGAGCGCGGCGACCGCCTCCAGTTCCTCGCGCGTCAGGACGCGGCCGGTCGGGTTGTGCGGGTTGACGAGCAGCAGCACCCGGCAGTCGTGCCGGGCGACCGCGCCGGCCAGCGCCGCCATGTCCATGCGCCAGCCGTCCGGACTGTCGGCCATCGGGGCGGGGATGACGCGCCGTCCCATGTTCTCGATCGCGGCCAGGAAGTGCGGGTAGTTCGGGGTCGGCACCGCCACGGCGTCGCCCGCGGCGGTGGCCAGGTGCAGGACGAGTTGCAGGCACTGGAGGAGATCGGTCTGCTCGCGTACGCGCGAGTCCGAGACCGGCCATCCGTACCTTCGCCACATCCGGTCGGCGAACTCCTTTCGCAGCGGGCTGCCGTCCGGCCAGTCGGGGTAGCCGAAGTCGCCTTCGTCGATGGTTCGCCGCAGCGCGTCCAGGACCGCCGGCGGAGGGGGATAGTCCATGTCGGCCACCCATGCCGGAAGCACGGACGCGCTATACCGACGCCACTTGATTCCGGGCCGGTTCCTCAGCCACACGCGGTCCAGATCGTCGAACCCGGGTACGTGCGCCGGGTGTACGCCGGCCGATGTCGCACGGCCGGGAGTAGCGCCGCCCTCCGGAGACGTGCCGCCGCCCGGATGGTCGGCCGGCGGTGGCATGCGGGCGCCGGTCACGGCGACCGCCGTGCGTCGCCGAAGACCGGGTCACGTTTCTCGGCGAAGGCGGCGACGCCCTCACGTGCGTCAGGTGTCTCGATCAGCGCCGAGGTGAGTTCGGCCTCCGTGTCCAGCCCGCCGGACAGGTCCTGGTCACCGGCCCGCGCGGTGAGCCACTTGGCGAGGCCGAGGGCGGCCGGCGCGGATCCACGCAGCTCGGCGACCAGGTCGGCGACGGTCCGGTCCAGTTCCTCCTGCTCGCAGAGCCGGTTCACCAGGCCCCAGGCGTGGGCTTCCTTGGCGGTGAGGATCCTGCGGGTCATGAGCAGTTCGTTCGCCCGCAGCCGCCCGACGAGCCGTGGCAACCGTTGCGTGCCACCGCCGCCCGGCAACAGCCCGAGCCTTGCCTCGGGCAGGCCGAAGCGCGCCTTGGTGGTGGCCACGACCAGATCGCAGGCCATCGCCAGCTCGAACCCTCCGCCGAGGGCGAAGCCGTGCACCGCGGCGATGATGGGCTTCGGGCACGCGGCGAACAGGTCCACGACGTCACGCGAGTCATCGATCAGCCGCCGGAAGCCCTCCTGCGAGAGGCCGTCGTAGGTGGCGATGTCGGCGCCGGCGGCGAACGCCCTGCCCTCACCGCGCAGCACGATCACCGACACCTCGGGATTCGCGGTCGCCTCCCGGATCAGCTCGCCGAGGCGCGTGTACGAGGCCGGCGACAGGGCGTTCAGCTTGTCGGGCCGGTTGAGCCGGATGCCTGCCACCCCATCCGTGACTCTGGCAGGTCACGAGCTCCTGCATGCGCTCACCCCTTCAGGCTCCCGGTCACCGAGTTGACGAAGTGCCGCTGGAAGGCCGCGAACACGACGACGATGGGAAGCGCGGTCAGCACCGTGCCGGCCATGATCGCCCCATAGTCCGTCCGGTACTGCCCGCTGAGCCTGTTCAAGCCGACGGTGACGGTGAATCGGCTGGGATCGTTCAGCAACGACGACGCGATGATGAACTCCTGCCAGGTGGTGATGAAGATGTAGATCCCGCCCGCGGTCATCGCCGGCCACAGAAGCGGCATCACGACGCGCCAGAAGGTCGACCAGGCCGAGCAACCGTCGATCGCCGCCGCCTCGTCGAGCTCACGCGGGATCTCGTCCACGAAACCCTTGACCAGCAGCACGCACACGGCGGTCCAGATGCCGGCGTACGCGACGGCGAGTCCCAGCAGGTTGTTGAACAGTCCGAGGTCGCCCCACAGCTTGTACAGCGGCACGACCAGGGACGTCGCGGGGATGAGCTGCAGCAGGATCATCGCCCAGAGCAGAGCCTGCGAACCACGGAATTTGAACCGGGAGAAGCCATAGGCGGTCACCGTCCCGGCCGCGACCGACACGATCGTCGCGCAGCCTGAGGCGATCAGGCTGTTGAGGAAGCTTCGGGGCAGGCCCGACTTCAGGACCCGGGTGTAGTTGCCGAAGCCGAGGTCGGAGAAGTCGAAGATCCGGCCGGTCAGCACCTGCCCCTGTCGTAGCGAGGCCATGACCACCCAGAGCATCGGGACGGCGACGACCAGCGCCAGCACGGCGATCACGGCATGCGGACCCTTGCGGGCCACCGCGCGTCCGGCCTGCCATCTCATCGGGCACTTCCTCGGGTGGTGCGGGCGACGATCCCGCGCAGGCCGAGCAGCAGCATGACGATCACCAGGATGATGACCGACAGCGCCGATGCCTTGGGGAGGTCGAACTGGTTGAAGGCGACGTTGTAGATCCATACAGGCAGGGTCTCGGTGGCGCCGGACGGCCCGCCGCCGGTCATCAGGTAGACGCCGTCGAAGTAGTTCGAGGTCGCGATCACGCCGAGTGCCAGGCTTATCGCGATGGCGGCGCGCATCTGCGGGATGATGACATAGATCAGCGCCTGCCACGCCGACGCTCCGTCGATCCTGGCCGCCTCCCGTGTCTCATGGGGCACCGCCTGCAGCCCGGCGAGCAGTAGGAGGAAGTAGAAGGGAAATCCCTTCCAGGCGGCGGCGATGATGATGGCCGGTAGGGCCGTGTTCGAGTCCGCCAGCCAGGCCCTTGTGCTGTCGAGCCCGATGAGCCCGAGGATCTGGTTGATGAGCCCGTGCTCGTTGTAGAGGAACAGCCAGATGAAGGCGGCGACGACGCCCGGAAGCGCCCACGGCAGGATCAGCACCGGCCGCAGGAGGCGGATGAACCTGCTTGACCGGTCGGCCATGATCGCGGCCAGGAACCCGATGACGAACTGCAGCACCGTGACGCCGACCGTCCACAGCAGGGTCAGCCAGAGCGAGTCGTACAGATGGGGGTCGCTCAGGATCTGCCTGTAGTGCGCCAACCCGACGAATTCGCTGCCGGCCGCAGTCTGGTCCGTGAAGCTCGCTCCGATGTTCTTGACGATCGGATAGCCGACCACGAACGCGGCCAGACCGAATCCCGGCAGGATCCATAGGAAGGGCGTCAGTGCCCGACCACGGCGATGCCTTCGCCGTGGACCTGCCGGGACGGTCGTCTTCGTGACCGGCGCGGATGCCGTGTCAGCCATGCATTCAGCCCTTTAGCGTCGCGTCGAGATCCGACTGTGCCTTCTGCAGGACCTGGTCGGTCTGCTTGCCCTGGACGACGTCCTGCAGGGCCTTCTCCACGATGGTGGCCTGGTTGGACAGGGCCGGGTTCAGCGGGACCGGGTGACCCGCGCTCTGTTTGAGGATGTTCCAGTAGATGTCGTACTTCGGGTCCTTGAACCCGGTCGCGGCGTCCCGCCCGTTCACCGTCGCGGGGAACAGCCCGGTCGCCTTGATGAGGTTCGCGGGCTTGTACATGTCGGTGAGGAAGTCCTTCACCAGCGCGTACTTGTTGCTGGAGACGTAGCTCGGCACCGCCATCGTCCAGCCACCGGTCGAGGAGTAGGTCGAGGTGCCCATCGGCAGCGACTGCCCGAGTTCGAACCTGCTCGTGGCCTGCTTGTCGCTGGGAAGGGCCCAGAAGCCGCCCATCTGCATTCCGACCGTGCCGGCTCCGAGCTTTTCGGTGCAGTCGTCGGTGGTCTGCGACACCAGGTCGGACTTGTCACCCGTGCCCGCCAGCGCCTTGTAGGTGTTGAACGCCTGGACGCCCTGCGGCGAGTTGATCGTCGACTTGCTCAGGTCGGCGCTGAAGAAGTTTCCCCCGGCCTGGTGCACGAAGGGACCGATTCCTTCGTAGAGCGCCAGCCAGTTCTGCCCGCCCGCGTAGCAGAAGCCCTGGTAATCCTTGCCGAGCGCCCTGATCTTCTGCGCCGCGCTGATCATGTCCGCCCAGGGCACCGTGTCGCCGAAGGGCTTGACCCCCGCCTTGGCGAACAGCTTCTTGTTCCACTGCAGCACCCGGCTGCCCGTGTCGAGCGGCACCGCCACCTGAACGCCCTTGTACTTCGTCGCGTCCACGAAGCCCGGGTAGAAGTTCGAGGGGGCGAGGTCTCCCTGGAGGCTGACGACCTTGGAGATGTCGGCCAATTGCCCCTTCGAGGCGAAGGTGCCGAGCGTGACGGAGTTGACCTGGACGGCGTCGGGACCGTTCTTGGCCTGGAACGCCTGGTTCAGAGCGGCGTCGTAGTTGGCGAACGGGATCTCCCGCACCTTCACGCGCCCGTTCGGGTGGGCCGCGTTGTAGCTGTTGATGTAGGGCTTGAGGCTGTCGGTTCCTTCCACCGTCCAGAAATTGATCTCCTTGGGCGAGGAGCTCGAACCTGAGCTGCCACAGCCGCTGAGGACGAGCGCGGCGCTTGCGACAGCACCGACCGCTCCCAGCAGTTTCTTCATGGTTGCTTCACTCCCTTGCGTGCGACCACGGTCACCAGACCGTGTGCAGGAATATCGACGGTGCCGTTGTCGAGTGCGGATCCGGTGTCGCCGAACGGATCGGACGACAGCAACCTGACGTCGTCTGGCAGTGACGACAGACGCACAGAGGTGTGGCGTCCCTCGTGTTCCCAGTACCGGATGAGGACGGCATCAGGTCCGAGCGGTTTGAGACAGGTCAGCAGGACGTTGGGTGCGTCGGGGACGGTCCAGGCAGGGGCCGACCTCACGAGCGGGCCGGCCGGAACCTGCGACCGCGTGCGGTCCGTACCCGCACGTGCGCGGAGCGGCAGTGCTCGGCCCCACCCGAGATCGGTGCTCGCCGCCGCGCCCTCCAAGGTCGGGTCGACGCGGAAGAAGGCCGTGTGGTCGCCGGGCTGCTCGTACCAGTTGCCCTGGGAGTGGCAGCTCCGTTTCGTCGCGAGGAGGATGCCCTGCAGGACGATGCCGCCGGCGGCAGGGTCGGGGTCGAGCCAGTCGTAGACGGCCAGGCTGCCGCTCACGGTGAGGGCGCGAAGTTCGTCGGCCGCCTGGATCCAGTTCTGGACTTCGCGGGGACGCATGTCGGCGAAGTCCTCGATCTCGTCCTCGCCCACCGTGACCTGGCCGAACGGCACCTCGTAGCGGACACGTACGGCGTCGCCGGCGCCCTCGAACGGGAAACAGACGCGTAGCTCGCGCGCGTGCTCGCCGGTCCAGCCCAGAAGGTCGACACGGAGATCGAAGTACGTCAGGTTCCGGTAGAAGGTGTACGTGTTACGGATCCGCGCGCCCGCGATCGGCGCCTCCGTGACCATGCGGGTCGCCGCGTCGGTACGGAACATCAGCCGCGGGTCGTCTCCGCGGTTTCCGGTCGACTCGAAACCGCAGAGACGAGGCTGGTACGGACGCGGCAGCGTGTAGTCGAAGCTGCCGCTCTGCTCGTGCTGCCCCACGTCGATCCCCGGGGAGTCGAGCGCGATCGTCTCTCCGAAAAGGTGGGAATCGGTGCGGGCGACCGGCAGTCCAGCGTGTGTCGCGAGCCGGTGGATCCCGCCGCGCGTGACGATGGCGGTGTAGTGCTCACCCGAGAAGGTCAGGTCGCCGTTCGATCGCAGCGTGTCCCGGATCCGGGTCCCCTCGTGTCTCAGCCCGAAGACCGCGTAACCGAGGCCGGGGACGTCGGGGGCGACGAACCCCACGGTCGCGGTGCCCGACCGGCTGCCCGCCGGAGTGGCTTGGGAAAGCACATGGCCGGTCACGGTGACACCGCCCGGCGCCTCGATCTCGACGACGTCGCCGAGGTCGGCGTCGATGGGAATCTCGATCTCGGTCTCGGCCCAGTCGGACCGGGTTCCCGGGAACGGGTTGTAGAGCACGAACCGGTCGGCGCCGAGACCGAGCGCAGCGGCGAGGCCGGCCAGCCCGGCCTCGACGGCTCCCAGGCCCGCGTGCAACGCGGACTCGGCCTTGTACCGGAAGACCTCGTCGGTGCCCACGCCGTGCAGGCCGCCGAAACCATGGTCGGTGTAGATGTGGTCCTTCCACGCCCGGTCCAGATCGGCGGTGCCGCTCGGGAGTCCGTTCAAGCCGTCCAGGCCGAACAGGGCGGGCACGGTGCGCAGCCGCTCGGCGGTGAGCAGCGCGGCCTGGCCTCGGCGCAGCGCGTCGACGGTCTTGTGATGCCCCGGGCCGTGGATGTACAGCCACGGGTTCGGCATCTCGCCCCGGACGACCGGCAGCCGGCCGAGGTCCCCCTCCTTCTCCAGCAGTGAGATGTAGGCGTCGGCGGTGCCGTACTCCAGTCGGGCGTTCACCCCGAACTCCTCCGCGATGGCATCCGCGCGGCCGTTCCAGCGGTCGATGAAGGCCGACAGCGCCGGGCTCGGCACGGTGTAGTCCGCGGTCACGCAGACCAGCAGCGCGCGCGGCAGGTCGTGCTCGGCGAAGAAGGGCTCGAACCGGTCCACCAGGTCACGGATCCGCCGGGCTGCGAGGTCCAGGTCGAACCCGCCGTCGCCGTCGGCGGCCTCTTCGAGCGGCGAACTGTGCAGGATGCGCGAGGTCAGGAACGGGTAGCCGTAGTGGCCCTGCATGAGGGACAGCACGAGCAGCCGCGACCCGTCATCGGCCTCCCACCAGTACAGACCCGGACGGCAACGGGAGACGACGAGGTAGTCGATTCCCGCCGACGCGTACACCTGCGCCAGGTTGCGGGTGCGCCCCTGGACGTCGACGTTCCACGCGCCGCGGGAGGGAATGCCCCACCGGTCGGCCAGGGCCTTGCGGCCGAACTCCACCTGCCGGAGCAGTCCCTCGCCGCCGTACAGCCCCTCGTACGGCTGCACATAGGTGCCGCCCCACTCCAGGCGGCCGGATTCCACGAGCGCCCGGAGGTAACCGGCCCGTTGCGGGTTGCGGTCGAGGTACTCCTCGGCGTACAGCGACGCCTCGACCGCGTAGGCATAGCCCGGATCCCGGTCGAGCAGGTCGAGGACCGCGTCGATGATCCGGTGTTCACGATGTTCGGCGATCTCGCTCGGCGTGCCGGCCCAGCCGATGTCGTTGTGGCTCGAGCCGACTACGAAGATGCGCCAGGGATGCCGTGGGGCGAGCACTTCGCCTCCCTTTTTGCAGACTGGTTGACGAAATATAATCGATAGGCGATAAAATTTGAGCGGAGCCACAGATTGACATGGTTGCAACCCCCTGGCAACCCACCAGACGAAAAGATGGAGGTTGGGAGTTGGCTGAACCCGAAGAAGGGCTGAGTCAGAACCTGCTGTCCGACCAGGCGTATCTCCTGCTGCGCACGGAACTCCTGTCCGCGACGCTCGAACCCGGCACCCGGCTTGTGGAGTCGGAGGTCGCCCGCCGGCTGAAGGTCAGCCAGGCGCCGGTACGCGAGGCGCTGCGTCGGCTGGCCCATGAGGGACTCGTCCTGCAGCTACCACGTCGGGGCAGCTTCGTGGCTCACCTGTCGGCGGAGGAGGCGCGTAACGCCTACGCCGTACGCGGCGCCCTCGAGGTCGTGGCCATCGACGGCATCTTCGGCTGCGGTGACCCCGACCGCGTCCCCGAGTTGGTGGCCTCCCTCGATGAGCGGCTGCACGAGCTCGTCGCCGCCGCCGCCGACGACGACCTGATCCGGTTCGTCGCCGCGGACGCCGCGTTCCACCGCACCGTCTGGGAGGCCAGCGGCAACGCCCTCCTTACGCGGATCTGGCCGATGGTGGAGGTGGCGATGCGGAACCTGACCGTCGTGTCGAACCGGCTGTACTACGCCGGGCTGGCCGAGGTCGCGGCCACCCACCGGCCGCTGATCGAGGCCCTGCGCGAGCGCGACCCCGCCGCACCCCGGCTGTTCCGGGAGCACGCCCTGGACGTCTGGAATCACGCGGAAGAGACCCCTGACGATGAGGCGGACGAGAGCCCGGATTAGGAGACCGGACGGTGCGACCGTCGAAGCACGAAGTGAGCGCGTAGGGACGACGCTCGCGATTCACGGGCCGGCCCGGCGCCGCGTACGGGCGACCGCGCCGTACCGGCAGCCGGGCGGCGCCCCGGCATCGGCGAAGGGACAGCGAATGACGAACGGGTCGGTGGTCGTGACCGGTGCCGCAGGCGGCATCGGCTCGGCGGTCATGACCGCACTACTGGAGGCCGGCTACGCCGTGGTCGGCGTCGACCAGACGGAGTACGGAGCCGGGCCCGGCGGGTCGGGATCCGGGCTCGACCAGACCGGGCGCGGCGGGTCCGCGACCCGCGGGCATGGTCCGGCTTGGGTCACCGGGGACGTCGCCGATCCGTCCGTCCACGAGTCCGCCGCAGCGCGGGCCGGGGCGCTCGCCCCGCTGGCGGGTTGGATCAACACGGCGGGCGCCGCGGCGAACCGACCCGTCGCCGACGTGACCCTGGAGGACTATCGCGCGCTGATGGACGTGAACTTCGGCGGCACCCTCTGGGGGGTCGCCGCCGCCGTACGGGCCATGCGCGGCCGTGGCGGAAGCATCGTGTCGATCAGCTCGACCCAGGCGAGCGTCGGCTTCGGGGGATACCCGCTGTACGCGGCGTCCAAGGGCGCGATCGAGGCGCTCACCCGGCAGGTCGCCGCCGAGTACGCGCCGACCGGTATCCGCTGCAACGCGATCGCGCCGGGCGTGATCCACACGCCGATGAACGACCGGATCCTCGCCGAGTCCGACGACCCCGGATCCCTCCGCGCGGCGTGGGACGCCCTGTGCCCGATCGGCCGGTGGGGCACCCCTCAGGACGTGGCCCACCTGGCCCGGTACCTGGTGGGGCCCGAATCGGGCTTCATGACCGGGCAGGTGCTCACCCTCGACGGCGGGCAGACGATCGTGCCACCGGGACCGTACGACGATGCGTAATTCCGCGAACGACCTGCTGATCCGCTCCGATGAGCTCGAAGCCACCGTCTCCCCGGGGTTCGGCGGCGGCATCACCCGGCTCCGCCACCTCCCCACCGGCGCCGACCTACTGTGGCGGACCCCTTGGGCCGAGGACACTCCGCGCCCTCCCACCGACCGCACGCTCGGGGTCCACGCCTGGGTCCGCCACTCGCGCGGCGGCTGGCAGGTGCTGTTGCCGAACGGCGGCGACGCCTGCGACCACAAAAGCGTACGCCACGGCTTCCACGGCGAGGCCTCGGTCATTCCCTGGACCGTTTCTGCCTCATCGCCGGACGGACCTGACGCTCGCGCCGTCATGCTCACGGCCGGCCTGACGACCGCACCGCTCGACATCGAGCGGACCATCACCGTGAGCGGCGCCGACCTGATCGTCCGCGAACGCGTCACCAACCGGTCGAGTCGGCCCGCCGACGTCATCTGGACCCATCACCCCGGCCTCGGCGGCGACCTGCTCGCCGGGACCGTGACCGTCGGCACCAACGCCCGGACGATCACGCTCGACGACCGCGCGGCGGTCGCGGGCATCGACGCGGCGCCAGGGGACCAGGGCCGGTGGCCGCTGGTCGGGTCCGGCACCCGGCCGGCCGACCTGCGGCGTCCCGCCGAGGGCAACGCCCTGCTCGGTTATCTCTCCGGCTTCGACGGCCGTCCCTGGGTGAGCGTGCGCCGCGACGACCGATCGCTGGGCGTCCGCCTCGCGTGGGACGGACGGACCTTCCCGTACTGCTGGCTGTGGCAGGAGCTCGGCGGCACCACCGGCCCGCCCTGGCACGGGCAGGTCCGCGTGCTCGGCATCGAGCCGAGCACGTCATGGCCCGGCCAGGGCCTGGCCCACGTGGCGTCGACCACCGGGACGACCTTCCGCATCGACGGCCGCCGGTCGATCAGCACCTCGATAACGCTGTCCGTGTTCGCGGGCGACGACGTCACCTCAGCCAACGGAGAATCACCATGACCGTCCGTCCCGTCCCCGACACGAACTGGCGCGGCTCCGCCCGGACCCGGCTGAGGAGCGCCCTTGTCTCCGACGCCCTCGACTCACTCGGCCACCGGGAACGCTGCCTCACCGCCCGGATCGCCCCGATCACGCCGAGCGCGGTGCTCGTCGGGCGGGCGTTCCCCGTGCAGATCGAGCCCGTGGACGAACTGCCCGACGTCCCCTACCAGGGCCTGCTCGCCGCGCTGGACGCCGTACGCCCGGACGACGTGTTCGTCGCGGCCGTCGGCGGGAACGCCGACGTGGCGATCTGGGGTGAGCTGCTGACCACGGTGTGCCAGGCCCGCGGCGCCGTCGGCGCGGTATGCGACGGGTACGCCCGCGACACCGCGCTGATCCGCGAGCACGGGTTCCCGGTCTTCGGCCGGGGCACGGTGCCGACCGACAGCAACGGCCGGTCCGAGGTGCGGGCCCACAACGTGCCCGTCGTCATCGACGGCGTGCCGATCGAACCCGGAGACCTCGTCGTGGCCGACGACGACGGAGTCGTGATCGTGCCCGCCTCGCTGGCCGACACCGTGATCACGATCGCCCTGGAGAAGGACACCCACGAGTCGCGGTTCCGGGACGCGGTCGCCGACGGCATGAAGGCCAGCGAGGCGTTCGCCAAGTTCGGAGTGCTGTGATGGGCGGCCCGCTCGCGGGTCTCCTGGTGGCCGACTTCACCCAGCTGGTCCAGGGCCCGTACGCGGCGCAGATCCTCGCTGACCTCGGCGCGGAGGTCATCAAGATCGAGCCTCCGGCCGGCGACTGGCTACGGCGGTTCGCGCTCGGCAACACCTACCTCGGTGGCGAGAGCGTGTCGTTCCTCGCCTTCAACCGCAACAAGTCGAGCCTCGTCTTGAACCTCAAGCGTCCCGATCACGTCGAGGCCGCTCGTCGCGTCATCGCCCGTGCCGACGTCGTGCTGGAGAATTTCCGGCCCGGAGTGATGGAGCGGCTCGGCCTCGGCTACGAAGCCCTACGGCAGCTCAACCCGCGGCTGGTCTACTGCGCCGGCACCGGGTACGGCACGGACGGGCCGTACCGCGAACGGCCGGGCCAGGACCTGCTCGTCCAGGCGCTCACCGGGCTGCCCACGCTGAACGGGCGCGATGGCGACCCGCCGATCCCGGTCGGGATCGGCGTCGCCGACATGGCCGCCGGCCTGCACATGGTGTACGGGACGCTCGCCGCCCTGGTCGAGCGCGAGCGAACCGGGCGGGGCCGGCGCGTCGACGTGAACCTGCTGAACTCCTTGCTCGCCCTGCAGTCCCAGGAGCTCACCGCGCACCTGAACTCCTCCGTCCGGCCACGCCGCGACCCCGTCAGCGCGGGCACGCTGTACACCGGTGCCCCGTACGGCATCTACCCCACCGCCGACGGGCACCTCGCGCTGGCGATGAACCCGATCAACCGGCTCATGCCGGCCCTGGGCATCGACGGGTGGGAGGACGTCGACGAGCAGAACGTCACCGAGCCGGACCGGGACGCCGCGATACGAGGCGCCATTGCCGGGCGGCTCGTACAGCGGCCCACCGAAGCCTGGCTGGAGGCGCTGTTCGCGGAGGACATCTGGTGCGCACCGCTGAACGATTACGACGCCGTGGTCGAGGACCCCCAGGTGGCGCACAACGGAATGATCATCGAGCTGGACCATCCGGTGGCGGGACCGGTTCGGGTGATCGGGCCGCCGATCCGGTTCGGCGACGGCACGGTCGCCGAGCACGCTCCGTCGCCGGTGCTGGGCGAGCACACGCGCGACGTGCTGGTGCGTATCGCCGGTTACAGCGAGGCCGAGGCCGAGGAGCTGATCGGATGAGTACCGTACGCCTGGCCGGGATGACCTGGAGCCATCCGCGCGGGCTGGATCCGCTGCTGGCCTGCGCGACCGCGTTCGGCCGCGAACGGCCCGGCGTCACCGTCGCGTGGGAGGCCCGCAGCCTGCAGGACTTCGCGGACTTCCCGCTCGCCGAGCTCGCCGACCGCTACGACCTGCTCGTCTTCGACCACCCGTTCGTCGGCGAGGTCGCCGCGTCACGGCTGCTGGTCCCGCTGGACGAGGTGCTGCCCTCCGCGTACCTCGCCGCCCAGGCCGCGGGCAGCGTCGGCCCGTCCCACGCGAGCTACCTCTGGGACGGCCACCTCTGGGCCCTCGCCGTCGACGCCGCCTGCCACGTGAGCGCGTACCGGCCGGACCTGGTCGAGCGGCCGCCGCGGAGCTGGGACGACGTCCTCGCGCTCGCCCGGGAGCAGGCCGCGCGGGGCGGGCCGCTGGTGGCCGTCCCGGCGCACCCCATCGACGCCTTCCTGGCCTTCGTCACCCTTCTCGCGAACGAGACCGGCGAGCCGTTCGCCGCCGACGGCGGGCTCGCCGCGCCGGACGCCGCCGCCGACGCCCTGGAGCGACTGGCCGAGCTGCTGGCGCTGGCGCATCCGATGTCGGCCTCCATGAATCCGATCCAGACGCTCGATCTGATGGCCCGCACGGACGACGTCGGCTACGTGCCCCTCACCTTCGGCTACGTCAACTACGCCACCCCGGGCTTTCGCGAGCACCGGATCGCGTACAGGCCCATCCCCGCAGGCGCTCGCGGGATCGCCGGGGGCGTCCTCGGCGGTGCCGGCCTGGGCATCTCGGCCCGGTCCGCCCATGTCGCCGAGGCCGCCGAGGTGCTGCGATTCGTCGCCTCGGCGGCCGTCCAGAGCTCCGTATACGTGAACGGCGGCGGGCAGCCCGGGCACCGGTCCGCATGGCTCGACCCCGCCGTCGACGCCGCGCACGGCGGCTTCTTCGCCGCCACCCTGCCCGGAATCGACGCGGCGTACCTGCGTCCCCGCCGGCCTGGCTACCTCCAGGCGCAGACGACCGCCTCCGAGATGGTCCACCGCTGGCTCACCGACCGCACGACACCCGCTGCGCGCCTCGCCCACGATCTCGATGCGCTCTTCACCGCGCGCCCGCCCGGCCGGACGCCCACCACAGCATGAGGAAGTGACAGCAGTGCTCGTCAAACCCACGAACGTCCCGTCCGCGGAGGTCCCGCTCGACCGGTTCGCCACGCTCGCCGACGGCCTCGACCACCCCGAGTGCGTGGCCACCGGCCCGGACGGCCGCCTCTACGCGGGCGGCGAGGCCGGCCAGATCTACCGACTCGACCCGAGCGGCCCGACCGTCCTGGCGAACACCGGCGGTTTCGTCCTCGGCCTTTGCCTGGACGCCGACTCGGCGATCTACGCCTGCGACCAGTTCCGCCACGAGGTGGTGCGGGTCGGCCACGACGGCGGCGTCGAGTCGTACTCCGGCTGGATCAAGACGCCGAACTATCCGGTCTTCACCTCCGACGGAACCCTGCTGGTGTCCGACTCGGGCGACTGGGACGAAGGCAACGGCGCGCTGTGGCGGGTCGGGCCGTCCGGCGACTGCCGTCGGCTCGACGTCGAGGTGGGTGCTTTCCCCAACGGCCTGGCGCTGTCACCGGCCGGCGACTGGCTCTACGTCATCCTGTCCCAGATGCCGGGTGTCGTCCGGATCCCGCTCGTGGGCGCCTGGCCGACCGGCGAGCCGGAGGTCGTCGCCGCGATGCCGGGGCACGTGCCGGACGGCCTGGCCGTCCTGGCCGACGGCGACGTCCTGGTCTCCTGCTACGCGCCGGACGTCATCTACCGGCTGCACGGAGGCGAACCGCACGTCCTCGCGTACGACCCCCGCCGCGTGGTCCTGGCCGCCCCGACCAACCTCGCCTTCCACGGTCCCGGCCGCACCCACCTGGCGGTCGGCAGCCTCGGCCGCTGGCACATCGCCACCGCCGACATCGGACGCCCAGGCGCGCCGCTGAACTACCCGACCTTCGAGCCGCGTCCCATGGCCACCCAGTGATACCGCTGGAGGCTCTGGACGGCCACGGAATTCCGAGGCCAGGGCATCGCGTCCGGCCTGGTCGGCGCCGCGCTTGCGCATGCCGTGGACAGCGACGTCAACGCGGTGCGCCTGTCGGTGTGGCAGTGGCGGGCAGGCGCCATCGCCCTGTACGAGCGGTGCGAGTTCGTCGTCACTCATGGCCAACCCGATCCTTCCAGGCCAGAGGCACTTTTCTCGTATTCCCGATCAGTCACGCCTGTCCCGGATGAGGCTAGACTCCTCCCGTGAATCAGCCGACAGAGGCAGTCGAGTCGGAAGCCGTGTTCGTCGACTCGACGGGCCGACGCCGCCGGTTCGGTCGCACCCTGGGGATCATCGGGGGCGGCCTCCTGGCGATATACATCGTGATCATCGTGATCGGTGTGACAGCCGGAAGGGGAGCCCCCTTCACCCCCTGGCCCAAGGCCAAGCCGTCCGTTCACATCTCTCCGCGAGGTCACGGAGTGGTGCCCGCCCGGCCGCTCAGCCCGCGGTCCGGCGCTCCGCGCCCTGACGAACCCGTCGCGCAGAGGTCCTCCGTCGCGAGCGGCGCCTCTCCGAAGCCGCACACAACCACCTCGGCCCCGGCGCCGAAGGCGAGCCAAGCGGGCAATGGGCACGCGTACGGGCGCACGAAGAGCCCCCATCCAGGAAAGCCTTGATGGCACGGTCGCATCGTCGCCGTGATCCGCGTGGGCACTGGGCCCTGCTGGTCCTGTGCGGGTGCGCTCTCCTAGTGGGACTGCTGCTGCAGGGGTACGCGCACGGCGCCGTCGGCGAGTCGCAACGGCATGAACTCGCCTCCGGCGGCCTCGGCCCGCCGGAGGCGACCGGAGGCGGTCCCGTCCTCGATCTCACCGGCGGCCGATCTCAGAACCTGCGCATGCCCGCGCGCACCATCGCGCTCACCTTCGATGATGGGCCGGACCCTCGATGGACGCCGCAGGTGCTCGACGTGCTGAGGCGCCATGGGGCGCACGCGACCTTCTTCGACGTCGGAGCCCGTGTCGCCGACGATCCGGGTCTGGTGAAGAGGACCCTTCGAGAGGGCAACGAGGTCGGATCGCACACCTACACTCACATCGACATGGCGAGTTCCCCTCGCTGGCAGACCGATTTCGAGCTCGGGATGACCCAGCAGGCGCTGGCGGACGCCGCCGGGGTCCAGACTCGACTTGTCCGGATGCCGTACTCCTCCGTCCCGAGCGCGCTGACGGCGGCCGAGTACCACGCGGCGCAGGAGGTGGGACGGCAGGGATACATCGTCGTGCTGACCGACCGCGACACAGAGGACTGGAAACGGCCGGGCGTGGAGAAGATCGTCCAGGCCGCCACCCCTCACAGGGGCGCCGGGGCCGTCGTGATGATGCACGATGCCGGCGGCGATCGTTCGCAGACGATCAAGGCCCTCGACGTGCTGCTCACGCGCCTGTCGGCTCAGGGATATCGGTTCACCACCCTCAGTGAGGCGTTGCGGCTTCCGGCGGCGGACGTGCCCGCCTCGACCACGGAGAAGCTCGCCGGAGCCGCGCTGGTAAACGGACAGCGCTCCTCCGGCTGGCTTGCCGGCGAACTCGCGAACCTGTTCACGCTGGCGGCCATTCTGACCGGGATCCGGATCCTGCTCCTGCCGCTGTTCGCTCGCGTCCACGTACGCCGGACCCGCCGTGAGCGCCGTCGGCGGGCCAAGCCCTGGCACGCCGCTGGTATGAGGCCACCGCCGATATCGGTGATCGTCCCGGCGTACAACGAGGAGGCGGGTCTCGCCGCGACCGTCCGTTCGCTGATCGACACCGACCATCCTGCGCCCGTCGAAGTGATCATCGTTGACGACGGGTCCACGGACGGCACCGCGGCGATCGGGCACCGGCTGGCCGCGGAGCTCCCGAACGTCCAGCTGGTACGGCGGCCGAACGGCGGGAAGCCCGCCGCCCTCAACACCGGCATCGCGCACGCGCGGTACGAAATCCTTGTACTCGTTGACGGAGACACGGTGTTCCAGCGGGACACCATCGGCCGTCTCGTCGGGCGGCTCGCCGACCCTTCCGTCGGGGCCGTCAGCGGCAACACCAAGGTGGCCAACCGGAAGGGCCTGATCGGCCGCTGGCAGCACATCGAGTACGTCATCGGCTTCAACCTCGATCGGCGGATGTTCGACGTGCTGCAGTGCATGCCGACGGTTCCCGGCGCCATCGGTGCGTTCCGGCGGCGTGCGTTGGAGACCGTCGGTGGCCTCAGCACCGACACTCTCGCCGAGGACACCGACCTGACGATGGCGATCTGCCGTGCCGGGTGGCGCGTGGTGTACGAGGAGACCGCGATCGCGTGGACGGAGGCGCCGGCGTCCCTTCGCCAGCTTTGGCGGCAGCGTTACCGCTGGTGTTACGGGACGCTGCAGTCGATGTGGAAACACAAGGGCGCGCTCGTCGAGCGTGGCCGCTCGGGCCGCTTCGGCCGCCGGTGCCTGCCGTACCTGACGATCTTCCAGGTCGTACTGCCGATCTTCGCGCCCGCCGTGGACGTGTTCGCTCTCTACGGTCTCGCGTTCCTCGATCCGGGCATGGTCGCCGCGTCCTGGCTCGCTTTCGTGGCCGCCCAGGCCCTGGCCGCGGCGTACGCCCTGCGCCTCGACGGCGAGCGGCTGCGGACTCTGTGGGCGCTTCCTCTGCAGCAGATCGTCTACCGGCAGCTGATGTACTTGGTCGTCATACAGTCGCTGGTCACCGCCGTCCTCGGGGCGCCGCTGCGCTGGCATGTGATCCGGCGTACGGGCACCTTCTCCGAAGGGGACGTCGTGCCGAGCAGGATCGGTGCCTGAGTGACGCGAGCGGGCCCGCCACCGAAGTGACGGGCTCGCTCCGGTTCAGCCGGTCAGAAGGCGCCGGTACCGTTCGGGGTTCCGAGGCCGGTCGGGCCGTCCCAGCCCGTACGGGCCGTGCACAGCTGTGCCGGGGAACAACTGCCGTTGCTGCCCGACGTCACATCGAACAGCGAGCCCGCGTGGGCGTAGGGGTAGTTGTTGTCGATGCTGGAGGCGTTACCGGCGAGGCCGTACACGCCACCGATGATCGGCGCGGCGACGCTGGTGCCACCGAAGACGAGCCAGCCGCTCTGCCCCTGATAGGCGGTGCTGTCATAGACAGCGACACCGGTGGCGGGGTCGGCGATGGCGGAGACGTCGGCGACGGCGCGCTTGGCGCAGCCGGTGTCGAAGCCGGACTGGCCGGTCAGCGCGGTGTTGAGGGTGGAGCAGCCACTGCCCGCGCCGTTCCACGCGGTCTCGGTCCAGCCGCGGGTGTTGCTCGCGGTGCGGAGCGAGGTACCGCCGACGGCGGTCACGTAGTGCGAGGACGCCGGGTACTCGACGCCGTAGCCGGCGTCACCGGAGCTGACCGTGATGGCCTTGCCGGGGTGGTTGTAGTAGGCGCCGTAGGTGGCGTCGGAGGCGTCCGAGCCGCCGTAGCTGTTGCTGATCACGTTGGCGAGGCTCGCCGCGGTGTTCTCGGCGGCGCCGAGGTTGGCGAACGAGTTCGAGGACGCCTCTACCAGCACGATCTTGCAGTTCGGGCAGACGGCCGACACCATGTCGACGTCGAGTGAGATCTCCTGGGCCCAGCCGCCGTCCTTCCGCGGATAGGACGTACCGCCGTTCTGGTCGACCTTCTTGAAGCAGCCGTTGGCCGTCGTGCACGCGCTCAGCCCGAACTGACTGCGGTAGACGTTCAGGTCCGCCTCGGCGGTCGGGTCGTCGTACGCATCGACGATCGCGACCGTCTGACCGGAACCGGCGGTGGAGGAGGGCAGCTTGTACGCCGACTGCAGGTTCGCCGGTGACAGGCCGGATGGGGCTGCCGCGGTACGCGCCAGCGAGGCCGCGCTCTGGGCGAAGTCGCTCCGCACCAAGGCGTTGCAACTCGCGTGACCCGCGGAGCCCCTGGCACAGGAACGCTGGATCGGATGGGAGACGGCGGCGGCCGTCGGCAGGGGGGCGGCGTTCGCCGCGGTGGACAGGAAGGGGACCATCGCGAGGAGCAATCCGCCCACAATGGTACCGGTCACGCGTCGTGACATTGGCTCTTCCTCTGACTGGCGGGGGAGGGTAATGGCACGCGCATCGTCACATAGAAGGCGTTCGACAAGAACAACAAAAACTCACATTCCTTTCAGTGTGAGTTGCCGTTTTTCTCAGAACATTCCGCGTATTCCCAGATGGCCGGGGGAGCCCGTGACGCGGGGCTTGCGCGTGCTCAACCGGGCGGCTCGGCGATGAAGGGCAAGGTTTCGGCGGCGATCGGGATGTCCGCGATCCGGTACGCGGGGGGCTCCTCGCGCTGCAGGTGGCGGACGAAGTAATCCCAGCGGCGGCGCAGCCAATATGCCTGGTGCATCAGCAACAAATGCTCGGCGTTGGGGATGATGAGGAGATCGAAGTCTTTGTTTGCGGCTATGAGCGCGTCGGCAAGCCGCAAGGTCTGGGACGGGCTGACGTTGTCGTCGAGCTCACCGTGGATCAGCAGTAGCTTGCCTCGCAGCCGGTCTGCGTGAAGTGCGTTCGCGCGGGCGAGGTAGGCGGCCTCGGAGCCGAGATCAGAGGTGAGCCCGAAGTGTTTCTCCCCCCATATCGCGTGATAGATGCGGTCGTCGTGGTCACCGCAGGCCGAGACGGCCACCTTGAAGAAATCTGGATGACGCAGCAATGCCTGGGCTGAGGCGCGCCCGCCGCCGGACACGCCATAGATCCCGACCCGGTCGATGTCCAGCCAGGGCCGCGTGGCCGCGAGCTGCCGGATCGCCGTGACGTGGTCGTCGATTTCCTCTCCTGCGTGTGAGCCACGGCAGTGTTCCTGGAACACCTTGCCGCGCAGGGGAGTGCCGCGGCCGTCGACGACGACCACGGCGAAGCCGAGGGCGGCCATCGACGCGGCGTGGTCGGCGGTGCCGCGTTCGCAGAAGCGGATGGCGCCGGCACAGAGTTGAGGGCCCGGATAGACGTCGTCGAGCACCGGGTATTCAGTGTCGGGGTCGAGATCGTGCGGTGGGTAGAGAAGACCGTAGAGGTCGGTCGTGCCGTCCGCGGCCTTGACCGTGAATCGCTCAGGCGGGGCCCAACCGGCCTGGTAGAGACGTCCGGCGTCGGCCTGTTCCAGATCGAGAACGACGTCGCCGGCGAGGTCGCGGAGGCGACTTCGCTCGGGAATGTCGACCCAGGAGGTGACGTCGACGAGGAACCGGCCGCTGGGCGACCCGGTCGTGTGATGGTCGAGGCCGTCGTCGCTGAGCCGTCCGATGGTGCCGTCATCGAGGTGCACCCGGTAGAGCTGACGTACATAGGGGTCGAGACCGTCTTCGCGTCCCGCAGCGGTGAACACCGCGAACCGAGCGTCTTCGTCGACGGCGACCAGGTCGCGGACGAGCCACTCTCCGGCCGTGAGCGCGCGCATTTCCCCGCCTTCGCCGTAGAGGTAGAGATGCCCCCAGCCGCTGCGCTCTGACCACCAGATCGTCTCCCCGGACCGTAGTACCCGCACGTTCGGTGGGGAGTACGACGTGTCGATCGGGTGAGTGCGTACGGTGGTGCCGCTGGTCTCTTCGACCAGCTGCCGCGGCGACCCGGTATCGACGTCGGCCTCGTGGAGCCGAACCGTCCGTTCCCCTCGATCCCCGCTGACGAAGTAGATCCGGTCGCTGTCCCGGGACCACCACACCCGCCCGCGTGTGATCGGGGACAGCCACCCGACCTGGACCGGTGGACAGTCCACCCAGGAGATCTTGCCCGACTCGACGTCGATCACAAGGAGCTCGGCGGTGGCCACCGCCTCGTCTCCGGCGATCGCGTAGCGGCTGCTGTGCAGTCGCGGGCGCCCGCCGTCCGGCGGGCTCGACTGCACGTAGTGCATGAACGACAGGGCTCGCTGGTCGATCCGATGAGTGACGAGGCGTCGGGAGTCCGGTGACCACGCGACTGCCGGTGGTACGGGGATTCGAAGCGGCTCCCGGATGAAACGGAATGTGCTGACGTCAGGGGGAGACGCGAAGGAGTAGTCCTCGACGCCCTCATCCGTGAGTGATCGTTCGGCGCCACTCGCTCGCTCACGCAGCACCAGGTTGTGGTCGCGCACCGAGACGGCCCATCGGCCGTCCGGTGACACCGACTCAAGGAACCGGTCAGGGGCGGGGCCCACCGCCTTGGTGACGGTCGACGTGGACGGGTCGCAGAGCCACGTCTTCCCGCCGGCGTGGATGTGCAACCGGTCCGGACCGCGAACGTCGATTCCGCTGATCGGCAGGTTGCTCGGGTCGACGTCGTGACCCATTGCCACCGACAACGAGGCTGCCATCGCATCGTGGTCGAACAGCGTGGTATGACGCCGCGTTTCCGGCTCGACGAGCATGAACCGAGTGCCGCCGGAGGACTTGTGCCGGTACCAGAACCGGTCGGTTCCCTCGATCCATCTCGGCGTGACCCGTCCCGGGGAGACGAGGTCGTTCCAGCGACTCGGGAGCAACCGCTCAGCGGCCGCGTAGCGTGAGTAAAGATCGTTCGCCATCGTCCCCCTGCCCCACCCCTCGGGGCCGCTGGGCCAGCCCCGGAAATAGAAGGTCGCCCAGGTAGACGACAGGGTAGGTGACGTCCCTTATGACCTGATACGGCGCGATGGTCGCCCAGGACGTCAGCCGCGGCCCACGCCTTCGTCGAGGTGGCGGAGGAGTGTGGTGATGTCGGCTCGTCGTCTTCTTCGGGATGGGCTGCGGTGCTGGATCGAGAAGAGTTCCGGTGGTTCGATCGTGTGTGTTGCGAGGTCGGTGAGTATTCGGCCGATGACGGGTGTGAATTTGAAGCCGTGGCCGGAGAAGCCGGTGGCGATGGTGAGTGGTCCGTGGCGGTCGATGATGAAGTCTTCGTTGTCGGTGGTGGTGTACAGGCAGCTGATGGGTTCGGCCGAGCTGGGGTCTACTCCTGGCACCCAGCGGCGGACGTAGTTCTGGAGTATCTGGGTGCTTCGCGGGTCGGGTTGGAAGGTCCGCGCGTCGGGGTCGCAGACGATGCCGGTGCCGTGTAGCCCGATCTTCATTCCCTCGCCTGGAGCGTGCAGGCCGTAGGCGCCGTACATGTGGAGGCCGGGAGTCGCCGGGTCGCCGTGGTGGAGGAATGCCGGCCAGCTGATGGAGGTGTCAACGGGTCGGAAGTGCGCGGGCTGTTCCTGGGTCGTGAGGACCTGGGGGAGAGGGATGATGTGCCGGACCAGTTCGTGGGTCCAGGCCCCGGACGCGGCGATGACGTGGCGGGCGCGGGTGGTTCCGTGATCGGTGATGACGTCGATGGTCCGGTCGTCGATGAGGTTGAGCGCGCGGACCGGGGTCTGGAACTTGATCGGTGCACCGTGCGCGGCCGCCCGGTTGAGGAGTGCGTCGACGGTGCGGTCCGCGTGGATGCGTCCTGCGGCGGGCTGGTAGATGACGTTTTCGTCGTAGCGGAGTCCCGGCCAGCGCTCTGCCGCGTCCTCGGTGGGTAGTTCCTCGACGGGGATGCCTGCTTCTTTCAGCAGGGCGGTGATCGGTTCGATGATGTGGGGTGGTCCGTGGTCGAGGCATCCGGACTGTTCGAGGAGATCGGTATCTGACTCAAGCTCCAGCTGCCGCCACCATTCGTGGGCTTCGTCGGCGAGGCGTACATATTGTTGTTCGGAGTAGCCGTGCCGGAAGATGCGGGTGGAGCCGTGGGAGCTTCCGTTGTGATGGCCGCGCTCGAATTGTTCGAATACCGCGACGTCGATGCCGTTCCGGGCTAGATGCCATGCGGCGGAAGCGCCCATCGCCCCGGCACCTATGACGATGACATCGTAGCTTTCACGCATGCGCGCCTCCTGGCAAGTTTTGGGCACAGCCTAGGTCGACCATCGAGGAGCGGCGAGATTTGTTGCTCAGCACGCAACAGAGAAGAGGCGCAATCCACACCGAGTCCGGCGATGAGGCATGGGTTACGCGGTCGTGTTCGGTTCTAGTCACCTGGAGAGGTGGTTGAAATCGCGGTTCTCAAATGGCGTTGTGTTCGACAACGGACGCGATGTATTGATGGATTTGAGTGGAGACCGTCTGCGGCATGTTGACGATGAACATGTGGTCTGCGTCCAGCGTTCTGATGCTGACCTGTGGCGCCTCGTCCGCCAAGACCGCGAGATCGCGCTGCAATCCCCTTCGATAGGCGGCGGCCATCAGTCGGGTGGTTGCCGAATGCTTGAGCGAGTGTTCGACCACCGGCTCCGAGCCGATGCAGTTATAGATCAAGAGGGGCGACGTCGCCCCGCGAAATGTAGCCCACCAGTCCACCTCTGAAACGGCAGCGCGCAGGGCGTTGATGGCCTCGCTCCCCGGGCTGATCAGATATTCACCATCTGATACTTTCTTGATCGACCGCTCGAGCCCGTTCGCCGCTATGTGATCCGGTATGCGGTATGTCGCCGCTTCCGTGTTGACCGAGGCTCGGTGCGCTCGCATTTCCTCGACCCCTATAGCGCCCGCATCCGGTCGCTCGGCCTGCATGATCTCAATAATGCTGCGCCAGAACGCACGCACCGCTTCCGGTTCAATGCCGATATATTGGTCCACTCGCCCGTCGGTGTGCCCATCCAGATTGACCACGCAGAGGCATTCGCCTCCGGAGGCGCTGTACAGCGCCGCGATCATGCCGCCCAGCGAGTGACCCACGATCGCAGGACGTTCCAGACCGGTGGCCGCCATCGCGAGACGGAGATCGTGCAGTACGGCCTCCCACGTCCATGGGCCATCGCCGGACCGGCCATGATTACGCAGCTCCATCGCGACGACCCGGTGATGAGGCAGCAGATCCCGCGCGATGGGTTCCCAATCCGCCAGGGTCCTGGTGGCCCCATGCAGCAGCAGCACCGGCGTACCTGAGCCGCCGTACTCCCGGATGGCCAGCGGACACGAACCGGCGCCTTCGATCATTCGGTCCTGGTAGACACGCACATGTTCCTCATTCGTCCGTTGTGAGAACCGGGTGGCTGGGGAGCGCGTCGCGGTCGACCATGGCACCGCTTTTCATGATTCCGGCGATGCGCCGGTAGTTGCGTACGTCGGTGAGCGGGTTGGCCTCGAGGATCATCAGGTCGGCGTATTTTCCGGGCTCGAGGGTTCCGAGGTCGTCGGCGTGGCCGTACGCCTGGGCGATGTTGCGGGTGGCGGCCTGTAGCGCGTCGATGGGCGCCATTCCGCGTTCGACGACCGCCTGAAGCCAGAGGAAGTGTGACTCGCCCAATTTGTTGGGGATGTCGACGACGCCTTTCAACGCGAACAGAGGGTGGTTCTTGGTGCGTGGGCCGATCACCGATGCGTCGGTGGTGAGCAGCAGTCGTGCTCCCGCGTCGATCAACCGCTGATCGTTGTCGTCCTGGATCGGACCGAAGATGACCTTCAGTAGCTCGGTGCCGTGTTGCTGGAGCCAGGCGCGGCAGCGTTTGGTGTGGATGACGGCCGCCATGGGTAGCTGCCGGTCGACGATGTCCCTGAGGATGTCCTCGGGCATCGGTTCCAAGCCGGTGAAGTTTCCGTGCTGGAGGATGTCGGCGCCGGCCTGGATCTCCATCCAGAGGCTCTCGACGGTGGTGGTGTGCGCTTGGGCGCCGAGCCCGGCGCGATGAGCCTCTTCGACGATGGCGCGTTGGGTGCGTTCGGAGAAGGTGATGAACTTCCGGTGTCCGGCGTGCCCGCTGGCGGCGTACTTGACGAAGTCGATGCCGGAACGCTCGATGTAGTCACGGACCCGTCGCCGCACGCCGTCGGGCGTGAGCCACATCAGGTCCGTCCCCGTCCCCTGCTCCCAGTGGTGGTTGAGCCGGTCCGCCGTGTCCTTGGCCAGGAAGTTTCCGGGGGAGAAGAAGTCCGCGGACAGCGGTCCGCCGAAGCCGATGATGTTCCCCGCCACGAACATCCGGCTGCCGGCAAGCCTGCCGGAGGCGATGCGGTCGCGGACCGCGGTCAACGGTTCGAGGGGGCCCCAGGTGTCGAACACGGTGGTCACACCCGACCGCAACGTGATCTGCGCGCCTTCTTCGACCAGCTCCTCGTACCGGCCCTCGTACTCGAGCACGATGTCGGGATACCAGGAGCACAGGTGGACATTGGCATCGATGAGACCGGGGATGACGTACTTACCGGCGGCGTCGATCACCTCGGCGTCCTCGGGCACGGTCGTCGTGCCGGCGGGAGCGACGTGCTGGATTCGGTCGTCGGCGATCAGTATCACCGCGTCGTCGACGGGTTGCCTTCCGGTCCCGTCGATCACGGTGGCGCCGACAACAGCGGTCAGTTTCATTGACGTTTTCCCTTGTCGGTTCGGATGCGTGGTGTCCCGTCTCGATCGGTGGATACCCGCTATGACCTGGTGTCCTTGACGACGGCGCCGTCTTTGACGACGAGGACGACATGGTGCGGGTCCTGCCATTTGTCGGGTTCGGTGAGCGGGTCGAAGTCGATGGCGATCACGTCGGCGGTCTTACCCGCCGAGAGCACGCCCAGGTCGGGGCGGCGGAGGATGGCCGCGTTGGTCGAGGTGGCGGACACGATGGCGGCCATCGCTCCCATCACCCGGGCCTTCAGCGTGAGTTCGAGGCTGCGTTCGGCCTGGTCGGGGCCGAGCAGGTCGCTGCCGGAGCCGATCCGTACGCCCGCGTCGAGGGCCAGCTTGACGGAGGCGGCCTGGGCTTCTTGGACGCCGGCCAGTCGCGGCAGTGCCTCCTCCGGCACACCCCACTGCGCCCACCTGGCCTGCATCAGGGCGCGTACCGAGAAGGTGGGTACGAGTGCGGCGCCCGCGGCCGCGATCTTCGCCGCGGTGGATTCGTCGAGGTGGCTGGCGTGTTCGAAGCATTCCACGCCGGCCTCCAGCCCGGTCAGGATGCCGCGTGTGTTGTGGACGTGGGCGGCGACGTAGGTGTTCCGTGCCTTCGCCTCGACGACGGCGGCCCGCAGCTCCTCGACGGTGAACTGGGTGTCCTCCAGCGAGTCCGTCAGCGAGACGACCCCACCGGACAGGCACATCTTGATCTGGGTGGCCCCACGCCGGAACGCGGTACGGGCGGCGACGCGGACCTCATCCGGACCGTCGCACACCAGGCTCATCTGCGACAGCCCCGGCACGCCCGGGTCATGGCCGTGGTGGTGCGCGAAGTACGGCGGTGCGTAGTCGCCATGGCCGCCGGACTGGCACAGCAGCGGACCGGACGGGAACAGCCGGGGCCCTGGGATCAACCCCGACTCGATGGCCTGCTTGAGGCCACCGTCGGCGCCGCCGACGTCGCGGGCGGACGTGTGGCCCGCCATCAGGCACAACTCGGCGTTGCGGAACATGTGGGCCGCCGTCATGGCTGGTGGAAGCGACTCCGGATAGCCGATGGAGATCATGCCGAGGTGGGTGTGCAGGTCGATCAGTCCGGGCAGTACCGTCAGCCCCGCCAGGTCGTACACGGTCGCGTCGCGTTCGGGCGTCACGTCACCGACCGACTCGATCAACGAGCCGCTGATGCCGATCCCGCCGGTGAGCGGCTCAGCGCCGGTACCGTCGATCAACGTCGCATTGGTCAGGACGAGCGACACAGGGAGCCCCCGGTTCGAGTGGTTCGGATGTCCGGCTTCATGCGCCGGTGAAGGTGATCTGTTTCAGGGTCGAGTACGACTGCAGTCCCTTGAGGCCGGTTTCGGTTCCGGACCCGGAGGCCTTCTGTGGTTCGCAGCCCAGCACGCAACCGGGGTCCGCGCCTTCCGCCCCAGAGGTCCGGATGTTCAGGCCGCCCGCCTTGATAGCGCCCGCCAGGCGCTTGGCCCGTCCCATGTCACGCGTCCAGGCGGTGGCCCAGAGCCCGTAGTCGGTTCCGTTGGCCAACCGGACCGCCTCTTCTTCGGTAGCGAAGCGCTGGACGCACAGCACCGGGCCGAATATCTCCTCACGGACGATCGACATCTGCGGATCCACCCGGTCGAAGACGGTGGGGGAGACATAGCAGCCTCCGGTCCGCTGGATCTCGCCCTCGAGTACGGCCTTGGCGCCCGCGGCGAGGCCCTGGTCGACGTAGGCCCGTACACGGTCGCGCTGGGTGGGGCTGGCGAGAGGCCCGAAGGTGGTCGCCTCGTCCAGGGGATCGCCCGGCCGGACTCCGCCGGCCAACGTCACGATCTTCTCCAGCAGCACGTCTTTCACCGTGTCCTGGACGAGGAGCCGGGTATGTGCGGCGCACACCTGGCCGCTGTTACGCAGCCAGTCCTGCACGGTGGCGTTCGCGACCGCGTCCAGATCGTCGACATCGTCGAAGACGACGCTCGGGGACTTGCCACCGCATTCGAGCAGCAGCGGTTTGCCGTTCGACCGCCCGGACATCTCCATGAGTCGCCGGCCCGTCGCCGTCGAACCGGTGAAGGACAGCATGTCGACGTCGGCGTGCTGGGCCAGTGCCGCGCCGACCGTCGAACCCACTCCCGGGACGACGTTGAGCACACCTTCCGGCACACCCGCATCCAGCGCCAGTTCGGCGATTCTCAACGCCGACGAGGCCGCGAGCTCGGAGGGCTTGAGTACGACGGTGTTCCCGGCGGCCAGCGCCGGTCCGAGCTTGTACACGGCGTTGACCATTGGGAAGTTCCACGGCGTGATGGCCCCGACCACGCCCCGCGGCTCGTGGACGTTGAGCTTGACCAGCCCGGTGTTCACCGGCGCGACCGAGCCCACCAGCTTGTCAGCGAATCCGGCCCATGAACGCAGCAACCGGGGCGCGAAGCTCTCCGCGTCGCCGAGCGCGGCCGTGATCGGCCTGCCCATCTCAAGGCTGTCCAGCAGCGCGAGCTCCGCCCGGTGGCGGGTGATCAGGTCGGCCAGCGTCAGCAGCACCTCGGCGCGGCGCACCGGCGGCAACCCGGACCAGCATCCGTCCTCGAAGCGCCGGCGAGCCGCGCCCACCGCGGCGTCGACATCCGCCCGGCCGCCGAACGGCACCTCGCAGATGACCGTCTCATCCGCAGGATTGATGTTGTGGAAGAATTCCGTCGAGGCCGAAGGGCGGTAATCGCCAGCAACGAACGGGCGGATATCGAACGTCACGGCTGCGGCCGCGTTTTTCCAATTCTTGGCGTTTCTGGGCGGCTGCGTCACCATTGGTCTCCATCGCTATAGCCCGGACGTCCTGCGCATATATGCGGGCGCGATGGCGCCGGCGTCGTCCGATTCCGAGAGCGGTGTATCGGCTCGGTCTCATTACGTAGAAGCTATGTTGAACCATGGTTCATGCGTTCATCTTGTACCGTGGTTCATTGTCTGTCAAGAGCTGTTGTGATGGCGGCGACGGCCGAGCGATTCCCTCAGTGCGGCGCGCCCATATGCCAATGTGATCCGGCACGCCGGCGGACGAAATGGGGGCCGAGTTCGTCGATGTCGGCCGCGCCGAGGAGCTGGAGGGTGCGCAGTATTTCGGTGTGGAATTCGTCCAGCATCTGGGCGATGGCGGCCTGCCCTCCAGCGGCGGCGGCGAACACCCATGGGCGGCCGACCAGGCAGGCGTGTGCGCCGAGGCTCAACGCCTTGACCACGTCCGTGCCCCGGCGAACGCCCCCATCGAGCAGTACTGGTGCGCGGCCGTTCACGGCGGCGACGACTTCGGGGAGCATCTCGATCGAGGCGGGCGTGCCGTCGAGTTGCCGGCCGCCATGGTTGGAGACGATCACTCCTTCGCAGCCGGCGTCGATCGCCAGTGTGGCGTCCTCGGCGCACATGACCCCTTTGAGGAGCAGCGGACCTTCCCACACCTCGCGCAGCCATCGCAGGTCGTCCCACGTTTGACGCGGATTGATCCCGGCACGCACGCCGTCGGCGACACTCCTCAGTTCGCGCACGCGGCCGCCGACGCCGCCGGTGGCAACGGTCCTGCTCTTACGTCCGCGCGTGAGGTGGTGCCAGAGCCACACAGGCCGGCGCGCGACGTCCACCGCGATCTTCGGCGTGACGATCCGCAGCGGAATGGTCAACCCGTTGCGGCCGTCCCGCTCGCGGTTACCGGCGACCGGTACGTCGGCCGTCAGCACCAACGCGCCCACACCGCCGATCTTCGCTCGCTCGACGGAGTCGGAGATCAACGCGCGGTCCTTATTCAGGTACACCTGGAGCCAGTGGCCACGCCCGGCGGCGTCGATCTGATCGTTCTTAGCCCAGGCCAGCACACTCACCGTGCCGGCATCGGCGGCTGCGGCCGCGGCTGCGGTGTAGGCATCGGGCGTGGCGGCGAAGTCGGCTCCGCCGATCGGAGAAAGCAAGACCGGCAGGTCCAGCCGTCGCCCGAACAAGGTGGTCTTCGCCGACACCTCGCTCACGCCCCGCAGGACCCGAGGCACCAACGCCAGATCGTCGAACGCCGAGCCGTTACGACGCAGCGTGATTTCGTCGTCGGCGCCGCCATCGACGAAATCGAACGCCGCGCGAGGCATCCGCCGCTTGGCCCGCGCTCGCCACGCCTGTCCGCTCACGACTCGACGCCGGCCAATCCGTCGTCGTGCCCTTCCTGAATCGACAGCGCACCGGACGGGCATAGTGAAACGGCCCGGCGAACGGCGTGGTGCTCGCCATCGCCGAGGGGCTCTCGCAGCAGCAGCACCCGGCCGTCATCGAAGTCCTGGTCGAAGATCTCTGGGATGGCCAGCGCGCAGACGCCGGCTCCGATGCACACGTCTTTGTCGGCGTCGATTCGCATTCTCGTCGTCACTTCCAGGTAACGGGGAGCCCGCGGATCCCGTAGATGATGCGCTCGTCGCCGTGGAACGGAACCTCTGCTGTCGGTACTGCGAGTCGCAGTGTCGGAAAGCGTCGGATCAGCTCGCTGAGTCCGATCCGCAGTTCGAGGCGGGCCAGGTGCTGGCCGAGACACATGTGGCGGCCTTGGCCGAAGGTGACGTGCCCTTGGGAGTCACGCGTCAGATCGAGTTCGTCCGGATTCGGGAACTTCTCCGGGTCGCGATTCGCCGCGGCCAGCGACACGGTGACGCTCTGGCCGGCACTGATGACGGTTCCGTCCAGTTCCACGTCTTCGACCGCTGTCCGGGTGAAGGCGTCGGGAAAGATGCTGAGGTAGCGCAGGAGCTCCTCGACGGCTGTGCCGATCAGCGAGGGGTTCGCTCGTAGCGCTTCCCATCGCGACCGGTTGGTGAGCAGTGCGAAGACGCCGAGCGACAGCATGGTGGCCGTTGTCTCGTGTCCTGCTTCGAAGAGGGTCACCATCGCGGTTCCGGCCAGCTCGTCATCGGTCAGGTCATCGCGCCGGACCAGGTCGCTGAGAATGTCGTCGCCCGGCTCCGCTCGTTTCCGCTGGACCATGGCCCGGCTGTAGGCCAGGAATTCCTCGCGGTTGGCGTCCCGTACCTCCTGGCTCGCGTTCTCGTCGGTGTCGACCTCGGTAAGGCGATGGAACACATGTCGCTCACTCGCTGGAATTCCCAGCAGTTCGCAGAGCAGGAGTTCGGTGACCGGACGCGCGAACATCTCCACGAGATCGACCGGCGGCCCCGCCTCTTCCATCGCGTCGATACAGTCGGCCACGACTCGTTCGACCACGTCGCGATGTTCACCGACGCGATGAACGGTGAAGTAGCCGGCCTTCAGCCGTCGAACCCGGGTGTGCTGCGGCGGGTCCATGTGCAGAAGAGCGCCCGGGATGCCGCGGTAGCGCCGGGACTCCTCCAGGACCGGACCGACGGCTCGGCGCAACGGAAACATGCTGAACCGGGGATCCGCGAACACCTTCCTGGCGAGCGCGTAGCTCGTCACCAGCCATCCAACGTGACCGTCCGGGTAGCGGAGCGGAGACAGCGGTCGCTCCGCGCGAAGTTCCGTCAGTCCTTCCGGAGGCTCGAAGGGCCGCGCCCGCACGGTTGGACGGGAGATGGGTTCACCTGCGTTCTGCCTCATGTTCCCCTCTGACGCCAGGCGGTTGTACCGCGGTTCGTTGCGCCAGAATGTACCGTGGTTCATCGTCTGTCAAGAGGTCGGCGGCGCTTGACATTCGATGTACCGTGGTTCATTGTCTGTACCCCGGTACATCACCGATTCGCGAGGGGTCATGCTGAACAGGAATCGACACCTGGAGGCCTATCGGCGGATGCAGCGCATCCGCCGATTCGAGCAGGCCGGAATCGAGCTCTACAAGAAGGGGAAGATTCCGGGTTCCTACCACGCCAGCATCGGCCAGGAGGCGGCGATCGTCGGTGCCTGCATGGCGCTGGGAGACCACGACTACATCACCGGCACGCACCGCTCCCACGGTCATCCCATCGGCAAGGGCGCGAAACTGGACCACCTGATGGCCGAGCTCATGGGCAAGGCGACCGGCGTATGCAAGGGCCGGGGCGGTTCGATGCACCTGGCCGACTCCAGTGTGGGGATTCTGGGGGAGTCCGCGATCGTCGGTGGTGGTATCCCGCTGGCAGCCGGCGCCGCGATGAGCGCGTACGTCAAGGGCACGGGCCAGGTGAGCCTGGCCTTCTTCGGCGATGGCGCGGTGAACCAAGGGACATTCCACGAGACGTCGAACATGGCGGCGCTGTGGAAGCTGCCGGTCGTCTTCTTCTGCGAGAACAACCTCTATGCGGTGACGACGTCGGTACGGCAGAGCCACGGCCAGCCGGATATCGCGAAGCGCGCGGCGGGTTACGGCATGCCGGGGGTCGACGTGGATGGGCAGGACCTCGTCGCGGTGTACGAGGCGACCTGCGACGCCGTGCGGCGGGCCCGCAACGGTGGAGGGCCCACCCTCATCGAGGCCAGAACGTACCGTTTCGACGAGCATCAGGTCGGCCTCAAGGCCGGTGACGAGCCCTACCGTCCCGATTCCGAGGTCGAGGAGTATCTCCATCGCCGCGACCCGCTGGTGCTGTACCGGGAACATCTGCTGGGCCACGGCTTCACCACGAAAGAACTCGGCGTACTGGAGAAAGAGGCCGCCGACGCGGTCGCCACGGCCATTGCCTACGCCGAGCAGAGCCCCTGGCCGGATCCCGGCGAGGTGTACGCGCACATGTACGTGAACCCGATCAACTATCCGATGACCGCCGGCGGTGGACGGCGATGAGTACCGACGTGCCTCGGATGCGATCGAGCTATTTGAACGCGATCGTCGACGCTCAGATCGAGGAGATGGAACGCGACGAGAGCGTCGTCTTGATGGGCGAGAACCTCGAGATCTACGGCGACGGCCGGGTCATGAAGTCCTTCGGGGACAAGCGCGTGTGGAGCACGCCGATATCGGAGAACAGCTTCACCGGAATGGCCGTGGGCGCGGCGATGACCGGCCTGCGGCCCATCGTGGCGCTGACGATCGGGAGCTTCATGTACCTCCCGTCGGACCAGATCATCAACCAGGCGGCGAAGCTGCACTACATGACCGGCGGACAGATGCGTGTCCCGGCGGTCTTCCGGTGCTCCCTCTACTACAACTCCTCCATCGCGGCGCAGCACTCCGACCGGCCGTACCCCATGTTCATGAACACGCCGGGGTTGAAGATCATCGCGCCGACCACGCCCACCGACATGAAGGGTCTGCTGAAGTCGGCGATTCGCGACGACGACCCGGTCGTCGTTTTCGAGGACAGCACGCTGTGGACGACCAAGGAGGACGTTCCGGCCGATCCGGAGCACCTGGTCCCGATAGGGGAGGCCGACGTCAAGCACGCGGGCAGCGACGTGACCGTCGTCGCCATCGCAGGTTGTATGAAGCCGGCACTCGCCGCGGCCAAGGCACTCGGCGACGAGGGCATTTCCGTCGAGGTCATCGACCCGCGCACGCTCGTACCGCTGGACACCGCCACGATCATCCAGTCGGTGGCCAAGACCGGGCGGCTCGTCGTGGTCGACAACGCCCACCGGACCTGCAACGCGGCCGCGGAGATAGCCGCCGTCGTCGCCGAGGAGGCGTTCGGCGAGCTAAGGGCGCCGATTCGGCGGCTGAGCACGCCCGACGTCCATATTCCGTTCAGTCCCGCGCTTGAGAAGCAGCTGTATCCGACCAAGGACGTCATCATCTCGGCCGTGCGGAGCGTGCTGTGACCTGGTCGGCTGATTCATCGGAGGCCGCTAGTGGCAACAGAAGTGATCATCCCGAAGGCCGGAATGGGGACCACGGAGGGCACCATCACGGCATGGCTCAAGGCCGAAGGTGACGAGGTGGCCGAGGGGGAAGTGATCGTAGAAGTCGAAACGGCGAAGGCGATCGAGGAGATTCCTTCGCCGGTGACCGGGGTGCTGACGAAGATCCTGGTGACGGAAGGCGAAACCGCCGAGGTCTTCACGCCGATCGCGCTGATCGAACAGAATGCCTGACCCATGTCGTCGCCCGCGTTCGACGTAGTGCCGCTCTCTCCCTTGCGCAAGGCGATAGCGACGCGCACCACGGAGGCCACACAGGCCATACCGCACTATCGCGTGAGCATGGACATCAACATGGTCAATGTCCTGGCCTTGCGGAAGCTGATGAATCAGGGTTGTCCCGCGGAGCGGATCTCCATCAACGATGTAGTGATCAAGGCCTGCGCCACCACCCTCATCGAGCGGCCGGAACTCAACATCCAGTTGGTCGGTGACGAAATTCACCGGTACCACCAAGCGGATATCTCGGTCGTCGTCGCCGTCCCGGGTGGGCTGTCCACGCCGATCATCCGGGCGGCCGACACCAAGACGGTGGAGGACATCTCACGAGAGGTGAGGAGCCTGACCGATCGCGCGACCAGAAACCGGCTCAAGCAGTCCGAGGTGCTGGGTGGCACGTTCAGCATCTCCAACCTTGGGATGTACGGCGTTGAGCGGTTCGATGCGGTGATCAATCCGCCGCAGTGCGCCATCCTGGCGATCGGTGCGATCCGGGCCTGCCCGATCTCCCAGAACGACAGCGTCGTCTCCGCCGCGATGATGACGGCCACCCTCGCACTCGACCATCGCGTGATCGACGGTGCGACAGGGGCGACCTTCCTCAAGTGCCTGCGCGGGAAGCTCGAACACCCCGCGGGCCTGTTCGCGACCGGAAGGAAGTAGTCAGGTGGGGAAATCGGACACGGTGGTCACCCCCGACTCGGGCCGAAACGGCGCGCTGCGAGGGAAGGTGGCGATCGTGACCGGCGCGTCCAGCGGCAACGGCAGGGCGATCGCGCGGCGGCTCGCGGCGGAGGGCGCCGGCGTCGTATGCGCCGACCTGCGGCCGACGCCCGTCCCGGACGGCCTGGACGGCGACCGGCCGACCCACTCCGCGATCACTGCCGACGGAGGTGCTGCCGCCTACGTCGAGTGCGACGTCTTCGACGCCGAAGCCTGCACGCACACGGTCGACTTCGCGCGCGACCGATACGGCCGGATCGACATCGTGGTCGCCAACGCCGGCGTCGGGACGGGCAACGGATCTCTGCCGGACAAGGAACTCGACAGCTGGCAGCGCAACCTGGACGTCAACCTCACCGGGACATGGAACACGATCCGGTTCGGCATGCGGGCGCTCGTCGACCAGGGCGAGGGCGGCCGGATCATCACCATGTCGTCGGTCGTCGGGCTGGTGGGACTGCCCGATGTCCCCTATGGCTACGCGGCGACCAAAGCCGGGATCATCCAGCTCACTCGACAGGCAGCGGTGCAGGGCGCGCCGCACGGGATCACGGCCAACACCGTGTGCCCCGGCATCGTACGGACCGCGATCAATCGGTCGGTGTGGGCCGACGAGGCGACGCGAGCGAAGTTCGTCGCGCTGCACCCGCTCGGCCGACTCGGGGAGACCTCCGACGTTGCCGGCGCGGTCGCGTTCCTCGCTTCGCCGGACGCCGCGTGGATCACCGGGGTCACGCTCCCGGTCGATGGCGGGCTGACCTGTGTCTGATACTTGCGATTGGGAGAAGTGCCCGAATGGGAAAATTGGACGACAAGGTGGCTCTCGTAACCGGCGGGGCCTCCGGTCTCGGCAGGGCGACCGCGCGCCGGCTGGTCGCGGAGGGCGCACGGGTCGTCATCACCGACCTGAAGACCGACCTCGGCAACTCGGTCGCGGCCGAGGACGGCAGTGTTTTCATCGCGCAGGACGTCTGTGTCGAGACGCGGTGGAGCGATGTCATCCAGGAAATCGAGGAACGTTTCGGCGCGCTGCACATTCTCGTCAACAATGCGGGCATCCTGAATGCCGGGTCAAGCGCGGTCACCAGCCCGGTGGACACTTCTTACCCGGAATGGAAACGGATGTTCGCCGTCAACGTGGACGGTGTCTTCTTGGGCTGTCGCGCCGCGATACCTGCTATAGACAGAGCCGGCGGTGGTTCCATCATCAACATCTCCTCGATCGCGGCATTCCGTGCGACTTCCTACTCGTACGCCTATGGAGCGGCCAAGGCCGCGGTTCGACAGCTCACTCAGTCCGTCGCCCAGTACTGTGCCGCGCAGAAGCTGGGCATCCGCTGCAACTCCGTGCATCCCGGATTGATCCGGACTCCGCTGTGGGACAGGGCGGCCGCCGAGATAGCGAAGGAACGGAAGATCTCGATCGATGAGTATGTCGCCCTGTCGCAGGCCACGATTCCGCTCGGTGAGTTCACGGCGGCGGATGACGTGGCAGCGGCGGTGGCGTTTCTCGCCTCGGACGACGCTCGCCACGTCACCGGTGAAAAGCTGACCGTTGATGGCGGGATCATCAACTGCAAATGGTGACGTCCCCCGACCTCAGGTGAGGTTTTTTGTGGTCGGGGGGAGAAGGGCGTCGAGGAGAGCGTCGAGTTGCTGGTCGCAGGCGTCGTGATCGCCGGTGGCGAACAGCTGTATTTGCAGGCCACGCCATCCGGCCAGGAGGGTACGGGCGCGGAGGATGGCCGTGTCCGGGTCGAGGCCGTCGCGTTCCAGGAGTTCGGCGACCAGCTGGGGCCAGCTATCGAGCGAGTCGAGGAAGTGCACGAACTGCTCTGTGTGCTGGAAGGCGGTGCCGAGCAGGTCGAAGAACAGCAGGGGACGCAGCCGATTGCTTTCGGCGGCGTAATAGTCCCACATGTCGCGTAGCAGTTGGCGGGCGCTGGTGCCGGTGGCGCGGAAGCGGATGATGTCGTCGAGTCGCAGTTGGTGGAACACCTCGGCCAGGAGCCGGTCTTTGCTGCCGAAGTAGTGGATGACCATGCGGTGGCTGGTGCCGATGGAGGGGGCGAAGGTCCGCAGCTGAAAGTCGGCCAGGCCGTGCTGGCGGATGTACTCGACGGCTCGGTCGACGATGTGGCGGGCGCGTGGCGAGAGTTCGTCGCGACGTGCCTGGTCGAGTGGGAGCGGGGTTGTCGTCATTGTTCCCCTTGACAGTCGATGGACCACGGTACATGATGACTCTCATGAACCATGGTACAACATCGTTTCGCGTCATTGCACACGAACGCGACGCTGAACGAACCGTACCCTCTGAGCGGGGGCGGCGTGTCTAAGACAAAGAGCTCCAAGGGCAAAGAGCCCTCGCTGATCAGCCACGACTGACGCACCGAAACTCACCGGGACAGTCAGTCTCCCGCCCGCAAGACGGCGGGCCCCTTCCTCGCAGACCTGGCGAAGCCGAACATCCGTCCGCTTCGCTTTGTGTCGCCGCTCCGAATCGACCGTACGGACGCGCCTTTCGCATGTTCACGCGATCGCACACGTGAACGGAATTGCGACTATTTTCTGACACTTATTCACGGAGTTCCTTATGAGATTCTCTTATCTACGGCGGAGCAGCCTTGTCGCGGGGCTATGTGCCGCGGCGCTGTTGTCGGCGACCGCATGCTCGGGTGGTAAGCCGGTCACCGTCGGCGGTGGTTCGGGCGGTCACCCGGGCGGCACGCTGGTGGCCGCGATCAACCTCGAACCCGACGCGCTCGATCCGAACGCCGGCTCGTCGTACTTCGCCTTCGAGGTCATGCAGAACGTCTTCGACACCCTGATCGAGCATGACGACAAGGCGAACCCGGCTCCGGGCCTTGTGAGCAGCTGGTCGACCAGTGCGGACGGGTTGAGGTGGACACTCGCCCTGCGTACGACGAAGTGGCAGGACGGGGAGCCGTTCACGTCGGCCGATGTGGTCTACACCCTTCAGCGGTTGATGAAGGGCAAGTTCGTGGCGAGCCAGCAACTGTCCGGAGTGAAGTCGGTCGCGGCGGACGGGCCGCAGACCGTGGTGCTGAAGCTCAAGAAGCCCGCACCCAACCTGTTGACAGTACTCTCCAGTCCGGCCACGGCCATCGTGCAACGAAAGAACGTCGAGTCCGGGGCCATCAAGACGAAGCCGGTCGGCACGGGGCCGTTCAAGATGGCGTCGTGGGCGCACGGTTCGGCCATCAACCTGGTGGCCAATCCGGACTACTGGGCCGGCAAACCCAAGCTGGCCGGGCTGAAGTTCGTCTTCATCGCGGACCAGACGGTGGCGTTGCAGAACCTCCGCAGCGGCCAGATCCACTGGACCGACAATCTGCCGACGCAGCAGGTGGCGTCGTTGATGAAGTCGAACGGCAACGGGTTCACCGTGCAGACGACACCCAGTTACGGTGACTTCAACTACTTGATGGTCAACGCGGCGCACAGGCCGTTCAACGACCCGCGAGTGCGGCAGGCCATCGCCTATGCGATCGACCGGGACGCGATCGAGAAGGCGACCCAGTTCGGTATGGCCGTGGTCAACCAGACCGCCATCCCGAAGGTCAACAGTTGGTACTACGACTACGCGCCGTACACCCATGACCTGGCCAAGGCGAAGTCCTTGCTGGCCGAGGCGGGAGTCAAGAACCTGAAGCTGGAGTTCGCCGCCACGAGTGCCGGCAAGTACACGGTGATCGCCGCGCAGCTCGTCGCCGCCGAACTCGCGCCACTCGGCATCACGGTGAAGATCCGTACGCTGGAGGGCAACGCATTCCTGACGGAGATGACGTCCGGCCACTTCGACATGGGCTACAACGGTTTCGCGAGCCCTCTCGACCCCAGCGATTTCTACTACCGGCAGATGCACACCGGCGGTCTGTACAACTGGCAGAAGTACAGCAACCCGGCCGTCGACAAGCTGTTGGACAAGGCCGACGTCACCATGGACCGGGCGCAGCGCAAGGCGCTGTACGACCAGGTCGCGAAGTTGGTCGTCGACGACGTCGGCGCCATTTACCTGGGCAACAACGTGCTGGCCAACGGGGTGAGCACGAAGGTGCACGGTTACCAGGTGAGACCGGACCGCAGGGTCCAGTTCTTCCACGCCTCGCTGAGCTAGCGGAAACCGGGAAACGCGATGCGCCGTTATCTTGCCCGCCGGATCGGTCAGTCGGTCATTGTGCTGTTCGGTGTCACGGTGGTGGTCTTCGTACTGATCCACCTCGTGCCCGGCGATCCGGTGCGGGCCGGCATGGGTACCCACTTCGACCCGGCGCTATGGGCGGAACTCCGGCACCGGGCCGGACTGGACCGTCCGCTGCTGGCCCAATACGTCACCTACATCGGGCACGCCGTGACCGGTGATCTGGGAGTCAGTTTCAACAGCGGCGTGCCGGTGACGCAATTGCTGGTCGAGCGGCTGCCGGCGAGCCTGTCGCTGGCGGCGACCAGCCTGGTGATCGGTCTGCTGATCGCGTTTCCCCTCGGGATGCTCGCCGCTGTCCGCCACGATTCGTGGGTGGACAGCGGCGTGCGCCTGTTCAGCCAGCTCGGGATCTCGGTGCCGGACTTTTGGACCGGGATCCTGCTGATCCTGTTGCTCGCCGGAGCAGGTGGGCTGTTCCCGCCCTCGGGCTATGTGCCGTTGTCGCAGGACCCGCTGGAGTGGGCGCGGCATGTGGCGCTGCCGGGGGTGGCGATCGGGCTCGTCGTGGCCGCGGTCAACACCATGTTCGTCCGTTCGGCCGTACTCGAAGAACTCGGCAAGGACTACGTCCGGGCGGCGGAGGCCAAGGGCATCCCGCCGGGCGCGGTGATCCGCCGGCATGTGTTGCGGAATGCCCTGGTGCCGGTGGTGACGGTTGCGGGGGTGCAGCTGGCGGGGCTGTTGGGAGGAGTGATCGTGATTGAGGTGTTGTTCGCCTGGCCGGGGATCGGGCTGTTGACCTTCCAGGCCGTGGACCAGCGCGACTACGCGGTGTTGCAGGGCAGCGTGTTGCTGGTCGCCGCCACGTTCCTGGTGGTCAACCTGCTGGTCGACCTCCTGTATGCGGTGATCGACCCGAGGATCAGCCTGCGATGAGTGCGATCACCACGGGTTCTGAACTGGCGGCGGAGCCGGAGCTCTCGGTATCGGCTGCCTCGTGGCGGCAGGCGCTCTGGCTGTTGGCGCGTAGGCCGTTGGCCGTCGGCGGGGCGTGCGTGCTCACGGTGATGGTGATCATCGCGATCGCCGGGCCGACATTGGCCCCGCACGGGATCAACGACATCGATGTGGACAACATTCTGGAGGGTCCCAGCGGGGCGCACTGGTTCGGCACCGATGGGCTCGGTCGCGATGTCTTCAGCCGTACTTTGGTCGCCGCGCGTGCATCGTTGCAAGTCAGTGTGGTCAGCGTCGCCATCGCCCTCGTCACGGGCGTGGTGTTGGGTCTGGTGGCCGGTTACCACGGGCGTGGGATCGACGCGGTGATCATGCGGTGCATGGACGTCTTGTTCGCCTTCCCGGCAATCTTGTTCGCCATCGCGCTGGTGGCGGTGATCGGGCCGGGCAGCGGCGGGGCGATGATCGCGATCGGGGTGGTCTACACGCCGATCTTCGCCAGGCTGACCCGGGCAAGTGTGCTGTCGGTACGCGAGGCGGTGTACGTCCGCGCGTCGATCTCGATCGGTTCCCCGGACTGGTACGTGATCGCGGTGCACGTGCTGCCGAACGTGGCCGCACCGATCATCGCGCAGTGCTCCCTGTCATTGGGGTTCGCGATCTTGGCGGAGGCCGGCCTGTCGTTCCTCGGGCTCGGAATCCAGCCGCCACAACCCTCCTGGGGTTACATGCTCTTCGACGCCCGCGAGTTCCTGGAACAGGCGTGGTGGATGGGGTTCTTCCCCGGTTTGGCGATCTTGTTGACGGTGTTGTCGTTCAACCTCATCGGCGACAGCCTCCGCGACGTACTCGACCCCCGCCGCCGCTCTCAGCTGGAGGCCAGGCAGCAATGACCGAACAGAAGACCTCAGTGGCGGCGGACGCCGGACGGGAAGCGGTGAGCGACACCGTCCTGGCCATCGAGGGTCTCACCGCGAGTGTGACGAACCGGCGAGGCCGGGCCGGGATCGTCAACGGTGTCGATCTCACGGTGCGGCGCGGAGAGACCGTGGCGGTGGTGGGGGAGACCGGTAGTGGCAAGACCATGACCATGCTGGCCGGCGCCGGCATGACCCCTCCGGGTGTCCAGGTGTCGGGCACGGTACGGCTGCTCGGTGAGGAGCTGGGCCGGATGCCTGTCAAGGAACTGAGTCGGTTCCGGGGCCGGCACGTCGGGTTCGTGTTCCAAGACCCCCTGGCCGCGTTGGATCCGTTGATGCCGGTGGGCAGGCAGATCGGGGAGGGCTACCGCCTCATCCACGGCAAGAGCCGGGCCGAGGCGCGGGAGCGGGCGGTCGAGCTGCTCACCCAGGTGGGGATCCCCGAACCTGCCGAACGCATCGACAGCTATCCCCATCAGTTCTCCGGCGGCATGCGCCAACGCGTGATGATCGCCACCGCGCTCGCCTGCCGGCCCGACCTGCTGATCGCCGACGAGCCCACCACGGCTTTGGACGTCACCACCCAGGCACAGGTGATCGCCCTGATCAAACGACTACAGCAGGAGCTGGACACCGCGATCGTGTGGATCACCCACGACCTCGGCGTGGTCGCCGCGATCGCCGACACGGTCGCGGTCATGTACGGCGGACGCATCGTCGAACATGGCCCTGTCCACGCCCTGTTCGACTCGCCGGCCCACCCGTACACGCGAGCGCTGATGGCCGCCCGCCCCCGGCCAGGCACCGAACGTGGCCGGCTGACGGCGATCGCCGGTTCGCCGCCCGATCCGTTCACGCTGCCGGCCGGGTGCGCGTTTCACCCCCGCTGCCCGCTGCGGGCCGATCCTCGCTGCGAGACCGAGGTGCCACCACTGCGAAAGGTCGGTCCGGCCCACCTGGCACGTACCTTCTGCCCAGCGGAGAGACCATGACCCGCCCCACCACGCAACCCGGATCGGCCCCAGCGGGCGCAGCCACCGACCTGGTGGCGCAGGTGGAGAACCTGCGGGTCCACTTCCCCACGCGTACGCCGACCGGGCGCGCCCATGTACGCGCCGTCGATGACGTGTCCTTCACGATCGGCCGCGGTGAGACCCTGGGCCTGGTCGGCGAGACCGGCAGCGGCAAGTCGACCACCGGGCTCGCCCTGCTGCGACTGGTCGACCCCACCGATGGGCGCATCCGCATCCTCGGTGAGGACATCACCGGCTGGCCACGCCGCCGGCTGCGGCGGCTCCGCCGACGTGTGGCGATGGTGTTCCAGGACCCCAGCGCCTCCCTCGACCCCCGCCGTTCCATCGGTGCCACCATCGCTGAACCCCTGTACGTGCACCGGTTGCGGACCACCGCCAAGGAACGCGCCGACCGGGTCAGGGAACTCCTCGACCTGGTCGGCCTGCCCGCAGGCGCCATCGGACGCCACCCGCATGAGTTGTCCGGCGGGCAACGTCAACGCGTCGGCATCGCCCGAGCCCTGGCCGGCGAACCCGAGCTGATCGTCTTGGACGAGCCCCTCGCGTCCCTCGACGTCTCGGTGCAGGCCCAGATCATGAACCTCCTCCACGAACTACAGAGCGAACTCGGGCTCACCTACCTGTTCATCGCCCACGACTTGGCCGCGGTCGCCCACATGAGCTCCCGCATCGCCGTCATGTACCTCGGCCGGATCGTCGAAACCGCCTCCGCGGACACGCTCTACGAGAGCCCCGCGCACCCGTACACCCAAGCGCTCCTCGACGCCGTCCCACCCGAACACCCCACCTACGAACCTCGGCAGGTCCTGCTCGGCGACACTCCCAGCCCCATCAATCCGCCCACCGGATGCCACTTCCACACGCGCTGCCCCAAGGTCGTCCCGCTGTGCAGAACGACCCAGCCGCCCAGGATCGCGGTCACTCCTTCGCAGCACGCCACCTGCCACCTCCTCGCGCAGTAACTCGTTCATCGAAAGGGAGTGCCTTGTCCATCGAGCACGGACGGCCGCACGACAGGGCCGCGCTGATCACCGGCGCGGGCGACATCATCGAATCCGTCAACGGCGCCGTCCTGAACGTGGACCGGGGGATGGGCGCGTGCTAGACACCGAACCGATCATCGAACCGGACATCCCGATCGTCGATCCGCACCATCACCTGTGGTTCGTCCCCGAATCGGTCATCGCCGCACGGACGGCGAACGACAGCCTGCTCTCCCGCGCGCTCGCCCCGATGTATCGCCGGCACGCTCGCTACCTGTTCGACGATTTCCTGGCCGATGTGCGGACCGGACACGACGTCCGCGCGAGCGTGTTCGTGGACGGGCACGCGATGTACCGGCCGAGCGGACCGGCCGCGCTGAAGTCTCTGGGCGAGGTCGAGTTCGTCAACGGTGTCGCCGCGATGGCGGCCAGCGGCCTCTTCGGGGAGTTCCAGGCGTGCGCGGGGATCGTCGGCGGCGTCGATCTGTCGCTCGGTGACGCTGTCGAAGAGGTGCTCACCGCGCACATCCAGGCGGGCGGCGACCGGTACCGTGGCGTTCGCAGCCCCGCCTACTACGACGAGGACTCCGCCATCCTCGGTGGAGGCGGTACGCCACACCGCCTCCTCGACGCGACGTTTCGCGACGGATTCCGGCATCTGTGGCCGCTCGGCCTGTCGTTCGACGTCGCGGTCCTGGAGCCGCAGCTGCCCGATGTGATCGACCTCGCCCGTGCCTTCCCCGAGACGCGGATCGTCGTCGACCACTGCGGCGGGCCGCTCGGCATCGGGCGTTTCGCCGGCCGGATCGAGGAGCGGTTTTCGATATGGCGCGACACCATGCGGGTGCTGGCGCAGTGCGACAACGTGGCCGTCAAGCTCGGCGGGCTCGGTACACCGTTCGCCGGCTTCCGCTCGTACCTCGCCGATCCACCGTTCACGTCCGAGCAACTCGCCGAGGAGTGGAGGCCGTACATCCTGACGTGCATCGAGGCCTTCGGAGCCGACCGCTGCATGTTCGAAAGCAATTTCCCGGTGGATTCGGCCGTGTGCTCCTATCCGCTGCTCTGGAACACGTTCAAACGCATCGTCGCGGGCGCTTCCGCAGCGGAAAAGTCCGCGCTCTTCAGCGGCACGGCGACGAACGTCTACCGGATCGACCAATGAGCGGATTCTCGCCAGATCAGGAGCAACAGTGGATGAGCTTGGTATGACCGGCCTGCGCGGGCGTCTCCACGTACCGGGACCGCTGTTGTGGGCGCTGGCGATGATTCCGGACCCGGCCGTGGCGTCGGCTCTCGGCTCGACCGGACTCGATTGCGTGATGCTCGATGCCGAGCACGGTGACTTCACGCCCACCTCGATGCAGGCCTGCGTGGAGGCGCTGAAATCGACCTCGGCGAGCACGATGGTACGAACGGCGTCGGCCGTAAGGGCGGAGATCCAACACCTCCTGGATCTCGGTATCGACGGTGTCCTCGTTCCTCACATCGAGAGTGCCGTGGAGGCTGCGGCGGTCGTACGGGCGGCGCGGTTCCCGCCCGAGGGGACACGGGGAATCGACGGAGGCCTCATCGCGGCCCGGAACGCGGAACACGCGAATTCGCACACCGCGGTCATGGTCGTCATCGAGAGCCGTCGCGGTGTCGAGAACGCGGCCGAGATCGCGGCAGTGAACGGCGTGGACGGCATTGTCGTGGGCCCCGCCGACCTCGCGGCCGATCTCGGAGTGCCGGGACAACTCGGACACCCGAGTGTCCGTGACGCGATCGAAAGGACCGTGGCCGCGGCACTCGCCGCTGATCTGAAGGTCACCGCTTGGCGCGCGCCACGTTCTGACACCGAGTACGAGTCGATGTTGGCGTACTGCTTCGGTGACAAAGGGCTGCTCACCCGCGCTGCCGGAAAGGCGCTGCGGCAGGCACGAGAACAACTGTCGAATCGTGGTGGCGCCGACCAGCTCACGAGCATGGGGTCTGGAGAGTCATGAGTACGGGAAGCATATGGGTCGTCGGTGCCGGGGCCGTGGGATCAGTGACCGCCGCTCGGTTGCGATCCGATCCACCGTGTCGGCTCATCGACACGTGGGCTGAGCACGTCGCGGCCATTCGCAGGGATGGCCTGCAGATCGACTACGCGGACGCATCAGTACGCATCTCGTTTCCCACTTACCATTTCGACGAGATCGAGCAGATTCAGGGGAAGCCGGATGTCGTACTGCTCGCTGTGAAATCGAACGCCACCGTGGCAGCCGTCAATAGACTCCTGCCCTTCATGACGGACGAGACCGTGGTCGTGTCCCTCCAGAACGGCGTCAACGAGGAGGCGATCTCCGATCTCGTCGGCGCCGAGAGAACGATCGGCGCGGCGGTCGCCTACGGCGGTGAGCTGGTAGCGCCGGGTCGTATCCGGACCCCGAGTGCCTTCAACGGGGTACGGGCCCGGCTCGTCATCGGCGAACTCGACGGCGTGATCACCCCCCGCCTGCAATGGCTGGCCGAGCGGCTCCGTACGAGCGTTCCGGTCGAGATCACCGACAACATCTGGGGATGGCTCTGGTCGAAGCTCATCGTGAACGTCCAGGTGAACGCGCTGTGCGCGCTGACGGGTCTGACAACGGACGAGATCGCCGCCGACCAGTCCCTTCGGAGGATTTCATTGTCGATGGCGAGCGAGGCCATCGCCGTCGCTTCCGAGCTGGGGCTCACCTTGGACCCCGCTCTTGTCTGGGGTGACAGGGAAACGCCGCTTCGTACGCCTGATGCCGAGTCGAGGCGCGCGGTCGAGCAGAGCTTCATCAACCGGTGGAAGTCTCCGACCAAGCCTTCCATGCTTCAGGACGTCGAGAAGGGAAGGCCGACTGAGATCGACGCCCTCAACGGCTACGTCGTTGCCAAAGCCCGTCGAACAAATGTCCCGGCTCCCGCCAACGAGGCCGTCGTCCGATTGATCAAGACTGTCAAGGTGGATTCTCATCGGAGTCGGCGCGAAGCAATTCGTGACGAACTCCACGCGATCCGAGACAACCTCGAAAGTTGAGGAGGATCTACGATGACAGTGCAGAGGACTCTAATGAGTAAGGCGGGTGACAGACCCGCCTCTTCTCTGGAACTGCTCGCGACGCAGCCCAGTCATGTTCTGTTCGTGCTGAGCAATCCGGGCGCCGACGAAGCGGCATTCCTTGAGTGGTACCAGGGGCCGTATCGGGACGTGGTAATCACCATCCCGGGCGTCCTGAGCGTTCAGCACTACCAGCAACACGAGGTCGACGTCACCCGTGGTCAATTCGGCCGGCCTCCCTTTCGGTACCTCGGGCTCTATGAACTCTCGCTCGACGGGGCGGAAGCGGCGGATCGGGTCATTGAAACGATCAGGTTGCTGCACCAGCAGCAGGTTGCGGCCGAAGCTCCCGCGACATGGCTCTACTATCCGGCCAGCGAAAAGGTTGGAAGGTCTCCGGAAGACCTTCCCTCGTTGCTCACCATCGCTTTTGCCAACGGTGTTCCTGGGGAAGAATCTCAATTTCGTGAATGGTACGCCACTCGTCATATCCGTCATGCCCTTAATGTTCCTGCGCTGGTGAGTGGCCAGTGCTTGGAGCGCACCGTATTTCAACGCCCAGGCGCTGCAGAAGCCGCTTTTAGTACAATTGCCGTATATGAACAAGTGGGCAGTCCGGAGTTGATGATCGAGAGTTTTGCCAGCATCCCTAAAGGGACTCTCGAATTTCCCATGCTCGATACATCGCGCTTCGCTGAATCGGTTTATCGACCTCTTTAGCACGATGATCTCCCCACCCATATCAAGACCGTCAGGGAGATGCGCGATCTTTTCATCTCTCCTGCGAAGGAGGGCCAGATGACATCCAGTGATGCCACTCCCCGGATCGCGCTGCTTCGCGCCGAGTACGGAACCGGCACGGTGGTGGGGACGGTGCGGCCGCGACTGTCGTGGGTCGTGGAGAATGCGGACGGCTGGAGGCAGCGAGGCTACGAGCTACGCGACACGGACAAGACCGTGATGGTCGATTCGGGGGAGTCGGTGTTGGTGCCGTGGCCGTTCACGGAGCTCCGGTCGCGGGAGCGGCGGGTCGTTCGGGTACGGGCGATCAGCGACGATGGGCGCCGTACCGGCTGGAGCGATGAACTCATGGTCGAGGCGGGTCTGCTGGATCCCACCGACTGGCGGGCGACATTCGCCGGGTTGAACGAAGCCGTGCCTGTCGGCAGCCCTTCTCCCTATCTTCGCCACGAGTTCACCGTGGACGGCCCCGTGGCTTTGGCCCGATGGTATGTGACGGCGTTGGGGGTGTTCGAGCCTTACTTGAATGGGGCTGTGGTCGGCGATCAGGTGCTCGCCCCGAATTGGACGAGTTACTACAACCGCATTCGCTATCAGGCGTTCGACGTCACAGAGCAGCTTCAGCAAGGCCGCAACGTTGTGGGCGCGATCCTAGGCGACGGCTGGTACCGCGGGCGTATCTCCACGGGGGTCTATGGTGACCGCCTTGCCTTGCTGTCCCAACTTGAAATCACCTTCACCGACGGCAGGCGGCAGACCGTCGTCACCGATGAAGGCTGGCGGACTGCGACCGGCCCGATTCTTGCCAGCTGCATCTACGACGGCGAACGCCATGACGCCCGGCTCGAGCTACCCGGCTGGGCCGAGCCGGGCTACGACGACAGCGACTGGCGAGCCGTTTCGATCGTTGATCATCCACAGGTCCGCCTGGTGGCTCCCACGGATCCGCCGATCCGGCGGATCCAGCAGATGCCTGTCGTCGAGGTCCTCCCGTCGGCTTCCGGCACGCTGCTCTGCGACTTCGGGCAGAACCTGGCCGGGCGGCTCCGCCTCCAGGTCACCGGCGAGGCCGGCGACACCGTCACGATCCGGCACGGAGAAGCCGTACGTGACGGCGACCTCTACCGCGACAACCTAATGACCGCGCAGGCCGAGGACACCTACGTCCTGAAAGGCGGCGGCGTCGAGACCTGGGAACCGCGGTTCACCTTCCACGGCTTCCGGTACGCGGAGATCGACGGGTGGCCCGGCACCTTCGACCCGTCGAATGTCACCGCGGTCGTCCTGCACACCGACTTCGAACGCACCGGCTGGTTCGAATGCTCTGACCCGTTGGTCACCCAGCTGCACGAGAACACCGTGTGGACACTGCGGAGCAACTTCCTCGGGTTGCCGGCCGACAATCCGCAGCGCGCTGAACGCCGCGGCTGGACGGCCGATGCGGCGCTGTTCCTGCCGTCGGCCTCGTTCCTCTACGACGTCAACGGCCTGTTCGCCTCCTGGCTCGCCGATCTAGCCGCCGATCAGCAAGCCGACGGCCGGATGCCGCACACCGTCCCGCACTGTTTCTTCACCCTGCCCCCACCCGAGGGCGTCGGAGAATCGGTCCGTGGTGCCTGGCTCCATTCTTCGGCGGCGTGGGGTGACGCGGCCGTGATCGTCCCCTGGGTGCTCTACCAACGCTTCGGTGACATCGGTCTGCTGACCAGGCAGTGGGACAGCATGCGAAAGTGGGTCGACTACGTCGAACGGCTGGCTGGCCCGACACGACTGTGGGACGGCACCTTCCAATTCGGTGACTGGCTCGACCCGTGGGCGGCTCTGGACAGTCCGCATCAAGGGCAGACCCCTTCGGAGGTCTTCGCCACCGCGTACTTCGCCCGCTCGGCCGAGCTCGTCGCCCGAACGGCGGAAGTCCTCGGCCACGACGATGCGCGGCACTATGGATCGCTTGCCGAGGAAGTACGCATGGCGTTCCGTACGGCCTTCATGGACGACGCCGGAAACCTGACCGTACCGTCGGCGACCGCACAGGCGCTCCTGATCGCGTTCTCCCTCGCCGAAACCGATGAGCAACGGCGCCGCGCCGGCCAACGACTCAGCCGGATCGTCACCGTCAGCGGACACCGAATGAGCACCGGCATGATCGGCACCGCGATCATCTGTGACGCCCTGTGCGAGGCCGGCGATCTGCACACCGCCTACCGGATCCTGCTGCAAACCGAATACCCGTCCTGGCTCCACATGGTGAAAATGGGCGCCACCACGATCTGGGAACGCTGGGACGGCATCTTTCCCGACGGTCGGATCAATCCGGTACGGATGAATTCGCTGAACCAATGCACCCTCGGCACCGTCGCCGATTGGCTCCACCGGACCGTCGCCGGACTCGAACCGGCCGAGCCCGGTTACCGGAAGATTCGATTCCGTCCCCGACCCGGCGGCGGCCTCACCCACGCCTCCGCCCGCCACCGCACGCCCTATGGAATGGCCGCCATCTCCTGGCACCTCGACGCAGGACGATTCGAGATCGAGGTCCAGGTACCCGCCAATGCCGAGGCCGAGGTCATACTTCCCGGCCCCACCACCCCACCCGTGTGCGTCCTGTCCGGGACCCACCACTGGTCGGTTCCGCTCAACACGGAAACCGGTAGAGATGCGCTGCTCGATGTGCGCTGAGGAGACAGCAAATGAGCGACGCATCGACGCGATCGCAGGGGTTCCCGTTGGAGCCGACGCCGATCCATGTACCCGACGCCGTGCTCGCCGACCTCCGGCAGCGCCTCGGCCTGACTCGCTGGCCGGAGGATGCGGGCAATGAGGACGGGTATTACGGCGTGAACCGTACGTACTTGCGAGACCTCGTGGACTATTGGCGTTCCGGTTATGACTGGCGCAAGGCCGAGGCGGCGATCAACGGTTACGAGCATTACGGGGTCGGGGTCGAGGTCGAGGGTGTGCCGGTGCATTTCATGCGCCGACCCGGAGTCGGTCCCGCCCCGATGCCGTTGATCCTCACGCACGGGTGGCCGTGGACGTTCTGGCACTGGTCCAAGGTCGTCGACCCGCTGGCCGACCCAAGCGCGTACGGGGGCGATGCGGCTGAGGCGTTCGAGGTGATCGTCCCCTCCTTCCCCGGCTTCGGGTTCTCCACCCCGCTGCCGGACCATCCGGACATGAACTTCTGGAAGGTCGCCGATCTGTGGCACACGCTCATGACCGAGACCCTCGGCCATGACAGGTACGGCGCGGCCGGTTGCGATGTCGGCGCCCTGGTCACCGGTCATCTCGGGCACAAGTACGCCGACGAACTCTCTGCCATCCACATCGGGGGCACCGGCCCGAACCTCGCGTTCTTCAACGGCGACCGAGCCTGGGATGTCAGCGGCGGCCGGCCGATCCAGGAGGGCTTGCCCGCCGACGTCCACGCCCAGATCGTGGCGTCGGAGAGGCGATGGGCGGTCCATCTCGCCGCCCAGTTGCTCGAGCCGAGCACGCTCGCGTACGGGCTGTCGGATTCACCGGCCGGCATGCTCGCGTGGATCCTGCAGCGGTGGATGAAATGGAGCGATAACGGTGGCGACATCGAGACCGTCTTCACCAAGGACGACCTGCTCACCCACGCCACGATCTTCTGGGCTACCAACTCGATCGGCACGTCAATGCGTACGTACGCGAACAACAACCGCTATTCGTGGACGCCCTCACACGACCGGCGGCCGGCCGTCGAGGCGCCCACCGGCATCACCTTCGTCGGCTATGAAAACCCGCCCGGCGTCAGCACCGGCCAGCGTGTCCGGCACTTCCTCGAGAGCGACAACGCCGCCTGGTACAACCACGTGAACCTCACCGCCCACGATCACGGCGGCCACTTCATCCCCTGGGAGATTCCCCACGAATGGGTCGACGACCTTCGGCGAACCTTCCGCGGACGGCGTTAGTCAGCATGCGGTCATCCCTCCATCTGCGTTCACGACGGCACCGTTGATGTACCTGGCGTCGTCACTGCAGAGGAACAGGACTATGGGAGCCATGTCCTCCGGGCCGCACCCTACGGCCATGGGCAGGCCATCGAAGATCTTGGACAACCGATCCCAGCTCTCCTGGTGGAGCACCCCGTCGAAGGACCGCCTACCGATCGCGGTCCCCCGCACGGAGCCCGAGTTGATGACGTTGCAGCGGATGCCCTTGCCGCCGTAGTCGAAGGCGATGCTGGCGGTCATCCCGATCAGTCCGGCCTTGGCCGCGTTGTAGCTGGGGCCGTGGTAGCCCCGCAAGGATGCTATGGAACCGAAGTTCAAGATCACACCGTTGCCTCTTGCGACCATTCCGCTGATCGCCCGGCGGCAGATCCGGAAGGGAGCCTTGAGGTCGGTGTCGACGACCTTGTCCCACATCTCGTCCGTGGTCTCCTCCAGCGGGTACAGGAGGTCATGGATACCGGCGATGTTGCACACGATGTCGACCTGTCCGAAGCGTCGCTCAGCCTCGTCGAACATGCGATCGACGTCCTCCAGTCGGGTGACATCGGCTTGAATGGGCACGACGTTCGGGACACCGTCCCACTGTGTCAGCGTTTCCGCTCGACGACCGATGGCCGCGACCTGAGCGCCCGCCTCAGCAAAAAGCTTGGTCGTCGCAGCGCCGATTCCGCTTCCTGCGCCAGTGATCAGCGCGATCTTGCCCTGCAGCCGGTCCTTCACGGTGGACACGAGATATCGCTCCTAAATGGTCTTCGAAAACAGTTTTTACCAGGAGACCGGCAGCTCACGAAGGCCGAGGACAACACGTTCATCGTCATAACGGGAAACCTCGTCGGCTGGAACAGCGAGCCGTAGCGTGGGGAAGCGTCGTAGCAGCCCACTGAGTCCGACCTGCAACTCAAGGCGGGCCAAATGCTGACCTAGGCAGATATGGCGTCCCTGCCCGAAAGCGAGATGGTCACCGGCATCACGCGATAGATCAAGCTCATCGGGATCTTCAAACTTCGCGGGGTCACGATTGGCTGCCGCAAGTGACACAGTGACGAGATCGCCCGCCCTGATCAGAGCGTCTCCCAGCTCGACGTCCTCGACAGCCGTTCGCGTGGTGGCCTTATGGAAGATTGCGAGATAGCGGAGGAGTTCCTCGACCGCCGCGTCGACCGAATCCGGGGCAATCTGTAGTGCCTGCCATCGGGACCGATCGGAAAGCAGGCAATATATGCTGAGAGTTGTCTGACTCGCAGTAGTTTCATGCCCTGCGGTCAGCAGCGTCAATACAATGCCGACCAGCTCGTCATCCGTCAACTCATCACGGTGGATCAGGTCGCTCAGCAGGTCATCGGTCGGCTCTGCTCGTTTTTGTCCGATCAGGCGCCTGCAGTAGTCAAGGAACGTATGAAGCGCGGCAATCCGCTGAGACTCTGCCATGTCGCCCTGGTTCAGCACCGAGTCCGTCAGAGACACGAATACATGACGATCGCTCCGCGGCATACCGAGCAGCTCACAAAGCACGTACGCGGGAAGCGGCCGCGCGAACATTTCAACAAGATCAACCGGAGGCCCGGCATCATCCATCGTGTCAAGGCACTCCGCGACAACGCGTTCGACCAACCCGCGATGCTCATTCACTCGTCTTATCCTGAAATAACCGGCCTGCAGTCGACGGATTTCCGTGTGCCGTGGTGGGTTGAGCTGGAGCAGATTGCCAACGCGCTCAGGAGCGCGACCAAAGGCCTCAACGAATGTACGGGGCTCGTAACCGTCGGCCACCCCTTCGGCAGCACCGGTGAGAAGGCCGAAGCGTGAATCCCGCAACACGCTCCTGGCCAGGGCATGGCTCGTCACGAGCCACCCCACACGACCATCCGGATAGCGAAGCGGACACAACGGACGCGCCGTGCGCAGCGACCCCAGCTCGGCAGGAGGATCAAAACGATGCGTGCGTGCAGTGGGCAGTGAGACAGCCGCATTGGAATCTGGCGAGATCATGCCTCGACACCTCGTCCCAGTAGCTGGTTTCGAACGGACGCAGGCGCGGGCCGAGTGAGCGGGGGCTCGGGCGTCAACCGCCGAGCCAACGCTGTCGTGGCTGGTCCGGCAGTACGCCGACGAGCCTGAGGCCTGTACCTCATCCTTACGGATGACGGGAGGTTATGACAGAAATCGAACGAACGTCAAGACTTGGTAAGACGGATCTCGGAGGTTCCTGGCCCGGGATCTGTAGAGTGACCTGCGGGGACGCGTTGAGGTCGCCGATGAAGGGCTCGGTGCGTCGGCGTTACGGGCCCGAAGGGCCGGCCGTGGTGCCGCCGTGGCGCAGTGCGGGCCGGCAGAGCAAGACGTGGGCGCGGATGTGGCGCTCGAGTCAAGGCCATCGTGTGATGAGCCGACCCGCAGGGGCCCTACTCGGCGCGCAAAATGTCGACGTATTCGCGGGCAGGCTGCAAGGACCGCCGGAACATTTCGTCCCGGACCTGTTCAGCCTCCGCGCGCGGCCAAGCGGCAGGAAGCGCGTTCCGCGGAAGCAACGGGTCCGTAGCCCCGATTTGCCTCCATCGGTTATTCGTGAGTACGACGTCGGCGAACGCGCTGGAGCCTGTGGACGACTTCTTTTTTAGCCGTTGACGCACGTCAACGATGAATTCCTGATAGGAAGTCTCGAGCGCATCAAGGCCCCAAGAACGCCGAGCGAGTTCCAGCTGCTGCGCGAACCCCTTGTATTCAGCGCTGAAGATATAAACATAAGCGCTGAGCCCGCTGGCCTCGAGCGCCTCGTAAGCAACCGAGAACCGAGCAATCCCCGCAATCCAGACACCGCTTCCAAGCGGGGCGAATCCCATACGTCGGAGCAAGGTGCGAATCACGTGCCGGTCCGCTCGCTGTCCCTCCGGAACGTTGAACGTCACAAGCGTCAGGCCGTCTGCTTCCTGCCGAGGATCCGCGGCCGCACCGGGAGGCTGGGCGAGATAGTCGGCAAAGCTCTGCGAGATCGTATATCCCGGCCGGGCGTCCCGTGCGCATCGCTCGATAAAGCCGGCCTTCGTCATCCGATGCAAGGCCGCACGAGCATTCGCGTCCGGCACATCCACGGCAGCCAACAGCGACACCCACGCTGCAGTCGGCAGCCAGCTGCTCGGCCCGGACAGAAGACACATACAGATATCAATGATGAAGCCATTCGCGGCATTCAGCGGCACAGCGAGGTCAAGCTTGCCTTTGAACCAGGCTCGACGTCGCAATTGCACGCGATTGACATCCGTCACGGATCTGCCATGCCCTTAACGTCGTTTGGTGGGGACCTGCGACGGTGCGCAGACCCGGACCAACCCATTGGGAGGAGAACTAGAGCCATGCATCACCGGCCGTGACGCCCAAGTCTAGCCCTCGCCCGCTACGGCCGTAGGGCGGGCCGGATAGGGGTACATCTTGCTCTCGCCCAGCCATACGGCGCAGGGAGGTGGCCGTGACACCGCGTCGGCATGCCGGCTCAGGGTGGGTAGTCCGGCCACCAGTGGGTCGGCGCCGGCGTCCGGCCGCCACTTGACGTCGATCACGCCGGATTCTCGCCCAGCGTCGGCCGGCGCCACTACCTGCCCTCCGCGGGCGACCGCGAGTAGCTGTACGCCCAGGCAGATTCGATGACGTTCGGGGGAGTCGGCCTGTGTCCGGGGTGGCCCACGGGTGATGGCGGCCTTGCCATCGTGATATGTGTGATCACATATGCAATCGAAAGGAACTCGTCCCGTGACTCAGACTGATGGCACGCCGCGGCCCCTTGCCGACATCGCCCCGGAGCTGGCCCGTGGCCTGGGCCGGAGCGCGATCCTCAGCCCTGCCCGTTTCGCGGTGTCGAAGATCCGCGTGGAGACGGTCATGGTGACCATGCGGGACGGAGTGCGGCTGGCCACGGACCTCTATCTGCCGCCCGAACTGCCTGCGCCCGCCGTCGCGATGCGAACCCCGTACGGCAGGGACCGAGACACCAACGCCGGAGTGTTTCTCTCGTTCGCGCGGCGCGGCCATGTGGTGATCGCGCAGGATTGCCGCGGTACCGGCGGCAGCGAACCGAAGCTGTGGGACTACTACGTCTACGAGCCCGAGGACGGATACGACCTCGTCGAATGGGTGAGTGAGCAGGAGTGGTTCAACGGCTTCCTGGGCTCATGCGGCGGATCCTACGACGGGCAGACGCAGTGGTGCATGGCGACGCATCCCCGCATGTCGACCATCGTTCCCAAGATGAGCGGGCTCGGCATCGCCGTCAACACCGCGCGGCTGCACATGTTCGTCAACATGTACTCCCGGCCCGTCACCGGCGACACGGAAGAAGGTGCGGCCGGCTCGCACCCGACGCTGTTCGACCAGTTGGAACGGCAGATGTTGAAAGAAACCTGGGCCACCGGCTTCTTCAACGAACCGCTGCACCCGCCATTCTCCGAAGCGCTGCTCACCCGCTTCCCTGAGCTGGACACGATGTCACCGGATGAGGCGCAGCGATGGCTGTGGGCGCGCTACTGCTCCCTGCCGTGCGCCGGCCGCGCTGAATTCATCAAGCAGGCCCTCGACATCAAGACCATCACGAGCATCGACGTCGAGTCCCTCCCCGCGATCTTCGGCCAGCACATCTCCCACGACCGGCACACCCTGCCCCACACACGACCGGCCGAACTGGTCCGATCACTGCACGCGCCGGCACTGCTCCGCACCGGGTGGTACGACTGGGGACTCAATGACGCCCTCGCCACCTGGCAGCTGCTGAGGCGTGCCGCACCCGAAGCCGTACGCACACGCTGCCGGCTGCTCATCACCCCCAGCGCCCACAACATGCCCGGATACCACGAAGGCATGGACACCCACCCCGAACTGCAGCACGCCTACAGCCCCGCGACCGACTTCGAAACGACCCTGCACTGGTACGACTCACAGCGTGCGGACGACCTCGACGCGTGGCCGACGGTCATCTACTACCTGATGGGGGCCAACGAATGGTGCGCCGCCGATGACTGGCCCCTCCCCGAAGCCCGTACCATCCCGCTCTATCTCGGTGTCAACGGAACGCTGACCACACAGGCGCCGCAAGAGATGTCCGAGCCTGACCGCTACACCTACGACCCAGGCGACCCCACTCCGACGGTCGGCGGAAGCATCATCTCCTATGTCTACCCACCCGGCAGCGTCGACGTCAGGGAGGTGCAGCAACGCCCCGACGTCCTCACCTACACCACGCCGCCACTCGAACACGACCTCGACGTCATCGGACCACTGCGTCTCGTTCTCTACGCCGGCTCGTCGGCGGTCGACACCGACTTCGCCGCCCGGCTCAGCGACGTCTTCCCCGACGGACGCTCCATCCAACTCCAGAACTGCCTGCTCCGCGCGCGCCATCGCGATCCCGACCGCGCGCCACAACTCCTCGAACCCGGCGAAGTCCACCGCCTCGAAATCGACATGTGGGCCACGGCCAACCGGTTCGGCGCCGGCCACCGGATCCGGGTCGACATCTCCTCCGTCGACTTTCCCAAATACGATCGCAACACCAATCGCGGCGGCCGACCAGGACCCCCCGTTCCCGCTGTCCAATCCATTTATCACGACCCCCAACACCCCACCCACCTCCTGCTCCCCGTGATCGGCAGGCCCCTCGAAGGCCCACCCGATTTCGGGGCGAGATAACGCGTGGTCGCCGTGAGAGTGAGGAACTGCTGTGATGTGGGGTCTGGCATTACAAGAAGGCGGTCGTGACAGGGGGCGGTTCCCGGCGGAACCTTTCTCCGTATCGAAGACGTCTTACCTGGCATGTTCGCGACATTGACCGGGCTCGGCCTGTCCGCATCGGCCGGTCTGAACGCCTATATTCCGATCCTGATGGTCGGCCTGCTCGCCCGCTTCACCGACGTGGTCGTGCTGCCGCACCAGTTCGCGTGGATGAGCAACGGATGGGCGCTCGCGGTCGTCGCGATCCTGCTCGCCGCAGAAGTGGTTCTGGACAAGGTCGCCGTCGTCGACCATGTCAACGACGCGATACAGACATTCGTACGGCCTGCGGCCGGCGGTGCCGTCTTCGCCGCCTCGGACGCGGCCGGGCGGATCGACCACTCCGGGTGGATGGTCGATCATCCGTGGGTGGGCTGGGCGCTGGGCATCGTCGTCGCGCTGTGCGTGCACGTCACCAAGGCCAGTGTGCGTCCCGTCGTCAACGTCAGCACGGTCGGTGTCGGGACGCCCTTCGTGAGCGCGGCGGAAGACGTGATGTCACTGGGGATGAGCCTTGTCGCGCTCCTGATCCCAGCGCTCGTCATCGTGTTCCTGATCGTGTTCGTCCTGATCGGATGGCGGTCGATCCGAATGATCCGCAGGCGGCGTAGACCGGAGATCGCCCGCTGACCCGACGACACCGGCACCCACCACTACGTCTACGGTCGGTTCTGCTCTCGGGAGATGTCAGCCGACCTTGGGGATGTACCGCAGGTACCCGTGGAGGCCGGGGCGGCGGCCCGGGGTCGCCGGCAGGCCGGCCAGCAGGCCCAGCCGGCCGAAGAATCCGCCCAGCGATCCGGGCTCGGTCCCGGCCGGCGCGAACTGGCCGGGAGCGACACTGGTGTACCTGACCGTCGCGACGTGGTCGGCGTGACCCGCATAAGCGTGGCGCCGCCGGCGGTGGTCCTCGTCGTACGGCTCGTAGTGATCCGTGACGACGAGCTCGTCGCCCTTCGCGTCCACGATGAGCCGCCGCTCGAACGACGCGTACTCACCCGTCAGGTTCTCGCCGACCGCCGTCGGTGACGGCTCGATCGCCCGGGTGACCTGCCGGCCGGTGATCTCTTCGATGGCGGCGTTGTGCAGCGCGTCGTTCAAGGTCAGCCCGCCCGGACCGGCGACGAAGCTCACGATGGTCGCGTCGTACTCGGGCAGGATGCAAAAGCTCGACGACCCGCCCGGCGAGCCACCGCCGTGCTGGGCCGCCGTCGTACCGGCGATGGGGACCAGCCACCAGCCCAGCCCGATCGGCGGTGCCTGGGGGATTCCGAGGTCGTAGGTCGGCGACCGCATCGCGTCCACGAACTCGCTGGACAACACGCGCCGGCCGGTCGCCGCGACACCGCCGTTCAGATGGACGCGTCCAAAGGCGAGCATGTCGGCCACGGACACGATCAGCGTGGCGCCAGAGCCCGCGCCGGACTCGTGCAGAGTGAACATCGTCGTCGCCCGAAGCCCCTTGTCGGGGTCGGCGAAGGCGCCGATCGCGGTCCGGCGCAGGAACGCCTGTGTCTGGATCGCGGTCGCGTCGTCCATCCCGGCCGGGTCGAACAGCTCGCGCTGGATCGCCCGTTCGTACGGCAGCCCGGTGCACTCCTCGATCACCCGCGCGGCGACGACGAACCCCGGGTTGCTGTAGTGGATACCGGTGCCCGGCTCGAACAGGACACCCCGCCGCGGCAGGTGTTCGATGGTGCATGAACGGCTCGCGTCCCGACCGCGGACCGCGGACGGGTTCAACGTGTCGGCGTCGATGCCGTTGGTGTGGTTGATCAGCATCCGGACGGTGATCCGCCGCGCCGCCTCGGCGTCACTGAGCGCGAACTCGGGCACGTACCGCTTGACCGGCTCGTCGAGGTCGACCGCACCACGCTCCACCAGCCGCATCACCATGGTGGCGGTCAGCACCTTGGTGACCGAACCCAGCAGGAACCCGGTGTCCGTGGTGAACTCCTGGCCGGTGTTCAGGTTGGCCGTACCGTGCGCGAGGGCGATCTGCTCGCCGCCCACGTCGGCGCCCACCACCGCCCCGGCCACACCCTGGGCGGAGGTGTGCTCGTGCAGCACCGCGGTGAGGCGGGCGTGGACGGATGGCAACGAAGACATCTGTTCCTCCAGCGTTCTCGAGCGTTCGTTCAGTTCTTCAGCAGCCGGATGCTGGTAGGTATCGGCAGGTCGTACGCCTGGGCCCGCGCCCGCGCGTTCTTCATGAAGTAGAAGGCCGGCCGGTTCGAGATCGGCATGATGTCGATCTCCCGGAACAGCGCCTTCTCGGCCTGTTCCCAGGAGGTGCAGGCCGCCGGCGGGGTCTGCGCCTTGGCCTTGGCCACCAGCGCGTCGTAGTCCTTGTTCTCGATGCCGGAACCGTTGACACCGTTCGGTGGTTCCGCCCCGGAGACGTACTTGACCGCCTGGCTCGGCAGGAAGGCGCCGACGTTGGCGAGGTACAGATCCCAGTTGCTGCTCTGGTACATCACGGCGGCATACCCGGCCAGCGTGTCGGAGGCGAGCTTGATCTTTACGCCGATGGCCTGCAGTTCCTCGGCGATCAACTCGGCCGTGGGCTTCTCGTACGGCGAGACAATCGGAAGGTAGTGCAGATCCAGGGTGAGCCGCATGCCGCCTTTCGCGCGGATTCCGTCCGCGCCCTTGGTCCAGCCCGCCTCGTCCAGCAGCGCCCCGGCGGCGGCCACGTCCTGTCGGGGGAAGCTACCGGCGACCGAGTCGCCGGTACACGGCCTCGGGTTCATCGCGATGAGCCCCGTGGACGCGCCGCCGGTGCCACCGGTGCTGACCTTGATCACCTTGTCGATATCAATCGCCTTGGCCAAGGCCTGCCGCAGCCGCTTGTCGGCCGTGGGGCGGTTGCCGAGCTGATTGAATCTCAGCCAGGTGCCGGCACCTGGCACGTCGATCTTCTTCAGCCCCTGTGCGGTCAGCCGCTCCTGATCCGCGCCGGTGATCCGGGCCATGTTCACCTCGCCCGAGATCAGCAGGTTGGCGGCCGTGGTCTCGTTGGGCACCACCCGGAGCACGATCTTGGCCGGCGTGCCCGGCTCGCTGGTGCTCGCGCCGTTCGGGCCCCACTTATAGTCCTTGCGCACCGCGAACGTGTAGCTCTGACCGGGAACGTGCCTGGTCAGCACGTACGGCCCGGTGCCGGACGACCCGGTCTTGAGCACGTTCGGGTCCTTGAGGCCCTTGGCACACACGATCGGCAGCTGGCCGACGGCGTACAGGAGGAACCCGTACGGCTCCCCGGTCATCTCGATCTTGACCGTCCTGGCCGCATCGTCGGCGGTCACGGCCATCGGCTCGGTCGGAACGGTCCCGCTGTACTGCTTCGACTGGTTCTTCGGGTCGGCGTTGTACTTGATCGCGGCGACGACCTGGCCGGCCGTCAACGGCGTGCCGTCCGAGCAGGTCACATCCGGGCGGAGGGTGAACGTCGCGGACCTGGCGTCAGCGGTCCATTTCTCCGCGAGTCCGGAGACGAACTTCCCGTCCGGATCGATGTGCACCAGCGTGTCGTAGGCAAGCCCCGAGTAGCCGAAGATGATGCTGTGGTACGGGTCGAACGGCCTCGGGTCCTCGGGGATCGCATAGGTGAACGTGCCGCCGGTGGCGTACTTGCCGGCGTCGCCGGCCGGACCGCCGCAGGCCGACGCAGCCAGACATATTGCGGCGATGGGAACGACCGGCGAGGACGAACGACGACGCGTCATGGGCTTTTCCCTTCGGAGTCGGCCGGCAACAGCCAGGCCGCCGGACTGGCCCCTGACGGCCCACCGGTCCTGGGTTCAGATCTTCGCCGGTTCGCGGCGATGCGCGCGACTGACAGGCGTCAAGACAACGACCGCGTCTGTATTACGCCTGGATAACACCATAAACTCTGGCCATGGTGTCCGAGCTGCAGCGATTGGTCGACAACCTGGGAGAGCGTCTCAGTCGGTCGGTGGCGATCGATGACCGGAACGTCCGCCTGCTCGCCTACAACGCGTACGAGGGCGAGGTCGACGACGCGCGGATGAACTCGATCATGCGCCGCGAGCTTCCCCAGAAGCTCGTGGACTACCTGCATGACGTCGGCGTCTTCGACAAGGACGGCCTGTTCACGGTGCCAGAGCGACCGGAGTTGGGAGTCGCGGTACCGCGCATCGGCGTACCGGTGCGGTACGACCGCACGCTCCTGGGATTCCTCTGGCTGCTCGCCTCCGACGGGCCGCTCACGGATGATGAGGCCGATGCCGTTCGGCAGACCGCCGGTCGCGCGGCTCAAGTTCTGCAACGTGATCATCTGCTGGACGAGCTGCGTCAGGCACGAGTACGGGAGTACATGCGGGACCTGCTCTCCGGTGAGGCACACCTCCGGATCGACGCGGCACAACGGTTGATCGAGGAGGAGTTCCTGGTCGCCGGCCCCGTCACCGCGTTGGTCGTGACCGTCCCGTACGATCGCGGGCAGCCTCTGAGCGAGAAGGACCGGGTGGCATTGGCGATCGGTCTTGCCGATGGCTGCCGCCGTTTGCGGCCGCGCACCGCCATACACCTGGAACGTGCCGATCACGGCGTCGTCGTGGTCGCGTGTTCCGGAAGGTCGGCGAAACGGGAGATCGACGACCTCGCCTCCGCCATCCAGCAGCGAGTATGCGCGGCCACCGGATACCCGCCGGACGAGTGCCACGTCGGGATCGGCGAGCGCCGGCCGGGCCTGCGGGAGGCCCACGAGTCCTATGGCGAGGCGCGGCTGGCGGCCGGCGTCGGCCGGGTGGTCCGTGTCCTCGGCACCCTCGTCCCGTATTCCCGCCTCGGTGTGTACGGGCTGCTTGCCGAGCTGCCGCTCGACCGGCTCCGGCGAAGCATCCATCCGGGCGTGCTGCGACTACTGGAGAAGGATGCCGAAGACCTCGTGCTCACCACCACGCTCGAGGTCTTCCTCGACAACGCCTGCGACGTACGGCGGACCGCCGCGCTGCTCAAGCTCCATCGCCAAAGCGTGCACTACAGGCTCCGCAGGATCGAGGAAGTGGCGCAGGTCGATCTCGCCGACGGCAGCCACCGGCTCGCGCTGCACCTCGGCCTCAAGGTCGCACAGCTCGTCGAGCTTCGGTAGCGGAGCCGGTTACTTCTTTTCCGCGGGCATGTGCGTATCGAACCAGGTGAGCACGCGGGTGACGTAGTCGATGATGGCGGGGAACGAGCGGACGCCGTGGCCTTCCTCAGGGTAAACGGCCAGTACGGAGTCGGCGTGACCGTGGGCCAGGAGCGCTTGATGGAACTCGCGGGCCTGGCCCGCCGGGGTGCACTTGTCACGCGCGCCGGCGATGGTGAAGCACGGCGTACGGACCTTGCTCGCCTGCAGCACCGGGCTGCGCGTGTGCGCGAGCGTGCCCGGCTGTTCGGGATCGGAGCGCAGAAACAGGTTGCCCCAGCCGCCGATGTTGCTGGTGAAGGACTGGCTGTACCAGTCGGTGACGGGTGCCGTCGGTACCGCAGCGGCGAAGCGCTGGTCCTGCGTGACCAGCCAGGCGGACATGAACCCGCCGTAACTACCCCCGATGACGCCGATCTTGTCCGGGTCGGCGATACCCCGCTCCACCAAGGCGTCGATGCCGGACAGGTAGTCGTGGGTGTCGTCTCCGCCCATGTCGCCGACCACGGCGCCGGCGAACTCCTGGCCGCGACCGCTACTGCCGCGCGGGTTGGGGTTGAGCACGGCGTAGCCGCGTGAGACGAGCAGCGCTAGGTACGGAGGGTTGAGCGGCCAGCTGTTGCGGTAGGCGAAGACCGGCCCTCCGTGCACGTTGAGCACCAGCGGGAACGGTCCGGGCCCTGACGGTTTGTAGACGATCCCCTCGATCTCCAACCCGTCCGGTGCGGTCCAGGTCACGGGCTCCGCGGTGCCACTGATCGAGCGCAGGTAGTCCGTCCCCGGATGCGCGAGTGTGGCGAGCACCTCGTCCTGGTCCTCGCCCAGTAGGGCGAGTTGGGGAGGGAGGTCGTAGGCATGTCGGGTGACCAGCACCCTGCCGTCGGCGCGGAACGTCCCCTGCGGGTACCGCGCACCGGCACATGATGCGTCGGTGGCGAACACCTCGGCGACCGTGCGGGTGCTCGCCTCGATGATCCCGGCGACCGAGTCCAGATGACGTTGACCGAGATACCCCAGGCGGTTGGCGTCGATCCACTGCAGCCACGTCACATCGGTGCCGGCCGTATCGACGGTGGACCGCGTTCCGGTGCTGAGGTCCAGCAGTGTGACGTCGCCTGCGACCAGCCATCGGTCACTGCAGACCGCCTGAACCACGCTCGCGTACCGCCCGTCGGGCGACCCGGTCGGCCAGCCGAGCTGGACCTCACTGCGCAGCAACTCGCGGTGCTCACCGGTGCCGACGTCGAGCAACGTCAGAACCGATGAGTACCAGTCGTTCTCGCTCGGCCCGTCGCAGGTGACCGCGACGACCTGGGAGGGACCGCACCAGTCGGCCTCCCAGCAGTTCATCCCCTCCGGCGAAATGCGGGTCACCTCGGCGGTACCGAGGGTAAAGACGTACAAGACGCGCCATGACGACTCGTCGCTCCCGTCCTCGACGACCGGATGCCATGCCGGCCGGTCGGACTGGGTCGTCAGGTTCGCGGTCGCCCCCTGCGCTCCTGACAGGTCCGCGCCCAGACCGGCGACTCCCAGCAGCAGCCGCTCACCATCAGGTGACCAGTGTGCGTATTCCACCGTCCCCGGCAACTCCGGCACAGGGGTCGCCTCCCCGAACCGGCCGCCGCACAGCAGGTACGGCTGGAACACGCCCGGCCTGGCTCGATCCGACAGAAACGCCAGTGTCCGGCCGTCGGGTGAAAACCGGCCGTAGCGTGCCGAACCAGACCCTGCCGTCACCGCTGCCAGCTCGCCGTCCTCGACGGTGTACAACGCGGTTCGGGGCGTGCCGACCAGCTCATCGAAGACCGATCCGGTGACCACGATCTTTCCGCCAGCGGCGGTGGTGTGCGGTTCCGCCAGCAGGTATGGCAGCCCGAAGCCCGGCTCGTGCAGCTGCCGAAAGTGCTCGGCGACCGCCGCGAATTCCTCCGTTTGACTCACGTCATTCAACACAGGACAAGAATGCTCTCCGGCCAACGCCGAGGCCAAGAGACACATGTAGAGAGCTTCGCCGATGTCTTTGGACAGTCCGCTAGTAGGACTTTGTTAGTTCGTCATGGTGGGTGTTGGTGGCAGGTGGGGCATCGGCCGCTCCAGGTCGCGAGCAGCACCTGGAGCTGGTTGAGGATCTTGTAGAGACTCAGGCCGCCCCAGCTGCTTTTGGGCTGGTCAGGCGTAGCTCGGTGAGGAAGAGGTGGGCGGCGGAGGTCAAGGTGACGTGGCGGTGCCAGCCGGTCCAGGAGCGGCCTTCGAAGTGTGTGAGGCCAAGACCGGTCTTGAGTTCGCGGTAGTCGTGTTCGATCCGCCAGCGGATCTTCGCCAAGCGGACGAGGGTCTTGATGGGAGTGTCGGCGGGCAGGGTGGACAGCCAGTAGCCGGTGGGCTCGGGCTCGCCGGGGGGCCATTCGGCTAGCAGCCAGCACTCGGGCAGGCTGCCGTCAGCGGCTCGGGGGATGTCGCGGTTGGCGGGCCGGACCCGGATCGCGGTGAAACGGGACCGCATCTTCGCGGTGGGGTTTCCCTTGGTCTTCTTGCTGCCCTGGCGCCAGGTCACCCGTCGAAGGCTCGTGCGGCCGGCGGCCAGTACCAGGTCGCGCAGGTTGGACGCGGCGTGAATGTAGCGGGGCCGTGGCGGGCGGCCTCGCCCGCCGTAGGAGGGTGTCTGTGGTGCCGCCTCGCCGGGGTAGGCGCTGGTGGTGCCCTTGACCGCCATCACATAGGCGAGTCCGCGTTCGGTCAGGCCGAGCCGGAAGGTGGTGTTGTCCCCGTAGCCGGCATCGCCGACGACCAGCGGCGGCGTATGCCCCCATTCGGCCAGCTCATCGAGCATGCCGAGCGCAAGCCGCCACTTGGGCAGGTGCCGTACCCGCCCAGGGATCCCGCAGCGTTTGCGCCGCACGGCGATCAGCCCTGCCGCGTCCTCATCGTCGGCCAGCGCCTCGTCCCAACGCTCGGGCATGAACAACCGCCAGTCCAGCGGCGCCGAGCACACGTCGGTGACCGCGTGCACGCTGACCGCGATCTGGCAGTTGGTCACCTTGCCCGCCGTCCCGGTGTACTGCCGGGCCACACACGGCGAGGCGTCCCCGTCCTTCACATGGCCGGTGTCATCCAGCACCCACGCCTCCGGCGCCACCACCCGCAGCGACCGGGCCGCCAACCTCCGCCGCACCGCCGCGTAGTCCCACGTCGAAGACGTGATGAACTGCTGCAACCGCTGATGATCGACCCCCAGCCGCTCCGCCATCGGCTGCATCGACTTACGCCGCCCGTCCAACATCAGACCCCGCAGATACAACCCACCATTCAGACGCTGCTCACGCCGGGCGAACGGCGCGAAAATCTCACCCGCGAAGTCCTCAAGACGGCCACGAACAGCAGCCAACTCAGCCGGAGTCACACGAAGATCATCTCACGAATAATCCCGAACTAACAAAGTCCTACTAGTGCAGCGCCGCGTTAATCCTGCTGGGGTGATCATGCGGTTTTGAGTGGGCTGCCGTCGTAGGTCCAGCGGAAGGGTTTGGCGGTGCGGTCATAGACCTCGATGAAGTTCTCGATCTTGTTGGCGAGGTCTTGGCGGGAGCTGAACTCACCGCGGCGTAGGAGTTGGCGGGTCAGGATCGAGAAGAACAGCTCGATCTGGTTGAGCCAGCTGGCGTGTTTGGGTGTGTAGGTGACCTTGAACCTGGGGTGGGCGGACAGCCATGCCTTGGTGGCTTTGGAGGTGTGGCTGGAGCCGTTGTCCATGATCAGGTGGATGTCCAGGTCTGGGTGGATCATCTGGTCGAGTTCGTGAAGGAAGTCGGTGAAGGTGGCCGAGTTGTTGCGCTCGATGATGCGGCCCAGCACCTGACCGGTCGAAACGTCCAGGGCGGCCATCAGTGAGGCGGTGCCGTGCCGGATGTATTCGAACTCGCGGTGTTCGGCTTGCCCTGGGGCCGCTGGGCGGGTGGGGTGTTTGCGGGACTTGGCCTGGATGGAGGTCTTTTCATCCAGGCTGAGCAGCGCGGTGTCCGGCGGTGGGTTCAGATACAGATCACACACGGCGGCGGCTTTGGCGGCGAAGTCGGGGTCGGCGGGCCGGTTCAGCCAGCCCCGGACCCGGTGCACCTTGATCGATAAGGCTTTGAGGATCCGGCCGATTTGAGCGGCTGAGATCCCGACCTGCTGCTTGAGAGCTGCTGCGAGCAGCCGGTGGGACCAGTGCGAGCCGGCCTGGGGAACCTGCTGGGTGACGGTGGCCACGATCGTCAGCTGTTCGGCCGGTCCGTAGATCTTCGGGCGGCCCGGCCGTTTGCGATCAGCCAGGCCCGCCGGCCCGTGTTCACTGAACCGGCGCCGCCATCGGCGCACGGTGTCCACTCCCAACCCCAATCGCCGGGCGATCGCGGCGTTACCGGCACCATCGGCGGCCGCCAGCACGATCTTGGCGCGCACCACCATCCGATGAGGCGCGTTCACTCGCCGCGCCAGGTGTTCCAAACGAGCGCGGTCTCCACCGGACAACTCGATGACATACGGGCTCACGACGGGCATGCCGGTTCCTCCAAGTCAAGATCAACACCGACGGCCCGACAATGCTCCATCGGTGATCCCCGGGCAGGCCAACACACCGATCGGGCAGGATGAAAGCCATGGCCAAACCGCCGGAGTCCACCAAGACCTCGCTGCGCCAGCGCCTCAACACCCACGCCAGCGACCGCTGGCCGCAGTTGAGCGGCGTCGACGTCCGCTACCACGGGGCGTTCGCCTACATCACCGGCACAATCGACAACGGCCCCACGCTGCCGCTATGCCGCCTGCACTACGGCGGATCCGCATCCACCTGGGGATTCGCGATCTACCTCGCCAGCAACGACACCTACCAAGCCTCCACCCTGCCCAGCGGCCTGCCCGGCGGAAGCCCTGAAGAAGCCCTTGACTGCGCCTGCGGCCTCTACCTCAACGACCCAACCGCCTGGACACAACCCCCGCAGGACTAACGCGGCGCTGCACTAGTGTCCGCGCCTGAAGCTCACTGAAGCGTTGAAGGTTGCGGGATGGCGGGCAGAGGTCGGTCGAGGTGACGGGGTCTTCTCGTGAATGCTTACTTAATGTATGTTATTGATCACAAATGGTGATCGGGAGGTTTCTGTGGACCACGAGCCCGTGCAGGTCGATTCCAGTGCCCACGAACGGTTGCTGCTGCGGTTCCGCATACTCGACTCCGACGGCAACGGCTACCTGGACGAGGCCGACTTCGACCGGCTCGCCACCAAGGTGCTCACCGCACTGGGCGAGCCGCGCGAGTCGGCGAAGGGCCGGGCGGTTCTCGACGGGCATCATGGCTTCTGGGCGGGCCTGCGCGCGTCCCTCGACGCCGATGGTGACGGCCGGATCAGTCTGGCCGAGTACCTCGCCAGGTTAGGCGACCCCGGAGACGCCGAACGGGCCGTAGCCGACTACGCGACGTCATTGGCCGCGCTGGTCGATCGGGACGACGACGGATACGTCGAACGGGACGATTTCCTCACCTGCATGACCGCGAGCGGATTCCCGGAGGCCGGCAGCGCGGCCGTGTTCGAGGAACTGGACGAATCAGGCGATGGCCGGATCCCGGCCGGCCACTGGGCCGCGGCGATTGTGGAGTGGTACAGATCCGAGCGCACCGATATCCCCGGCCATATCCTCGTCACCCCGACTGACGCCTGATCCCAAGCGGGAGATCCTTACCGAAGGCACACGCACCCCGTCGAGATCGGCCGATCTCGACGGGGTGGTGGGGCGTCAGGCGGAGTAGCCCTTCGGGGGAATCAGGGTGGCGAGCTGGCCGAAGGAGAGCCAGTAGATCTGGTTGCCGCTGAAGGACGCGGGGTCGGCGATGAGGACCGTGCTGTTCGCGTCGTCGTATCCGATGACGGTGAAGTAGTGGTAGATCGTCTGGTTCGAGGGGTAGCCGGGGGGCTGGTTGCCGGGCGGGGCGACGATGTTGGCCACGATCGGGTAGTTGTTGTTGATGTCCAGCACGATGTCGTTCCACAGCAGGTCCCGCTGGGCCTGTGTGGGCGGGTCGTTGGGCATGTCCTTGGTCTCGTACCAGCCGGTGCCGAGGTCGTTGTTCAGTACGCCGGTGACCTGGCCGATGTAGTCGGTACCGTTCTCGGTGGTGCCCAGTTGCGCGGCCAGGTCGGCCTGGCTCGGCGGGGAGATGCGGGCGGACAGAGCGATACGGGTGGCCGCGGGGCCGCACCAGTAACCGGTCTGCTGGACCTGGTAGTCGATCGAGAGCGTGTTGACGCTGTCGGTATGCACGGCGTCGATGTTCAGGTGGGTGCCGGGCTTGTTGTGGCCGCTGACGACGGCCGTCCCGGCCGTCGATCCGTGGCCGAGCACCGACACGGACAGGGGGTGCGGTGCGGGCGCCGCCTGGGCGGCGGCCGGTGAGACGAGGGCGGCGACGACCACCGCGGTGGACACCAGACTCTTGCGCATGAAGCCTCCTGGGCAGTGTGGGGAGATGCGGGGCACATCCAGGTTCAGCCCGACCAGCGTGCTGGCCCGATCATCGAGAGTGCAAGGAGTTAAAGCTCAGCCCGAAACCGCCCCCGCACGCGCGTACGGCGGCCCGAGCGGCCCTCCGGGTCCGCTCGATGATCAAGACGCTTGTGCGTTCGACGAATGGCGGACGTCAGACCCGGATATTCGGACATCCGGAGGTCGCCATCGCAGCCGCATCCTGATTCCGTTGAGGTGTCGCCTCGGGCCTGAAGCCAGGATGACGGAATCAGACACGATGATCGAGGAGCTTCAATCCATCGCTGATTCTCTCGCTGCCGGATTGCGGCGCTCGGTGGCGATCGACGACCCGCAGCTCTCGCTCCTGGTGCACACGCCACACCGCGATGAGAAAGTGGATCAGCCTCGCCTGGAATCGATCATGCAAAAGGCGGTGGGCAAGGACGTCATCGACTGGATCTTCAGCCACGGTATCCAGACGGCGACCGCACCGGTTCGGATACCGGCCAACGACGAGCTGGAGATGGTCGCGAGAGTCTGTGTCCCGGTCAGGTGCGAAGGCATCTCGCTGGCCTACCTTTGGCTGCTCGATCCCGATGGATCCGCGACCGATCATGACTTGGGCCGGGCGATGGACTCCGCGGAGGTCGCCGGCCAGGTGCTGTATCGCGAACGGCTCCTTGGAGATCTTCAGCGCGCCCGTGAGCGGGAACTGCTCCGTGATCTGCTGGCATCTGACAGCGCTGTCTGTGAACATGCGGCGCAGCAGCTTGTTCTCGGCGATCGGCTGCCGGAAGCGGCCAAGGTGGCCGTCCTGATCGTACGGGTCGGGGCCGGCGGCAAGGCCGATGCGAATGTCATGATCGATCTGGCGTTGCAGCGGACGGCTCGTCGGCTCACTCGTCTTCATACGATCTGGACCGTACGCGGCGGAACCATCGGCCTCCTCCTCGTGGCCGGCCGTCAACCGCCGCAGCCCGCCGAGATGTTGGCGATCGCCGAGCAGCTGCACGCCGAGCTCGCGGAGGCCGCGCCCGTACGCATCGGTATCGGACCGGTCGTCGCCTCGATCGCCTTGACCCACGAGAGCCACAGTTGTGCACAGGACGCGCTGCGGGTCGCGGCACACGTGCCCGGGTTCTCGGACGTGGCGGCCTGGGACGACCTCGGCGTCTACCGGCTTCTCGTCCAGCTTCCGCTCGACCAGCTACGCGGCAAGGTTCTCCCGGCCGGGCTGCTGCAGCTCTTCGAGACCGACACCTCGGGCATGCTGTTGGAGACGCTCGAACTCTATCTCGATGAAGCCTGCCGAACACATATTGTCATCGACCGGCTCAAGATTCACCGGAGCAGCCTCTACTACCGGCTCAACCGGATCGAGCAGCTCAGCGGCATGAGTCTCGCCAGCGGGAGTGATCGGCTCGCGCTCCATCTCGGGATCAAACTGGGCCGGCTCAACGGAGTACTGCCGAAGAAGTCGTGATCAAGCGCGGGCACGACCAGCGAGCCTCGCAGGACGTTCTTCCATTACGCCAGTCGTTGTGAATCGAGGTCGACAATGATGAGGACTCTGTTGCGCGGCGGCCACGTCTGCGATCCCGGCGCGGGTATCGACGGTCGTGCCGATGTGCTGATCGCAGACGATGCGATCGAGAGGATCGGTTCTGGCATACCCGTCCTCGAGGACATGGATGTGGTCGACGTCAGCGGCCTGATCGTCGGGCCTGGATTCATCGACCTGCACAGCCATGTGCATTCCGTCGCGGGGCATCGGCTGCAGGCGATGGACGGGGTCACCACGGCGTTGGATCTAGAGGCCGGGATGATGCCGGTGCACCGCGCCTACCGGGAGGCGGCACAGACCGGCCGCCCGTTGAACTATGGGTTCTCGGCGTCATGGGCGGTCGCGCGGGCGCGGGTGCTCGTCGGCAGCGAGCCGGACGCGAGTTTTCAGAGCACGCTCGCGGTGCTCGGAGATTCCTCTTGGCAGCGGTCGTCGTCTCCGCGCGAACTGGCGGCCTGGCTGTCGCTGCTGGAGGATGAGCTGGCCGATGGCGCGCTCGGCATAGGTGTCCTGATGGGCTATGCGCCACGGTCCGAACCGGCGGAGTTCCTCGCCGTGGCCCGGCTCGCGGCTCTGGCCGACGTGCCGGCCTACACACACGTCCGCGAGCTGGTCGAGGCGGACCCGACGACCCCTGTCGACGGCTCGGCGGAGCTGACGATCGCCGCGGCCGAGACCGGAGCGGCGATGCACCACTGCCATGTCAACAGCACCTCACGTCGTCACATCGACCGTGTCCTGGCCACCCTCGACGAGGCCCGTACGGAAGGGGCGCGCGTCACCGTCGAGGCCTATCCCTACGGCGCCGGAGCCACCGCGATCGGTGCGTTCTTCCTGGATCCTGAACGCCTGGGCGTACGTGGTCTGCGCGCGAGTGATGTGGTGGTCGTGAGTACCGGGGAGCGCGTCGCGGACCTGGCCCGGCTCCGAGAACTGCGGCGTACCGATCCGGGCGCCGCGTGCGTCGTGGAGTATCTCGACGAGCGGGATCCCGCTCACCGCGGGTTCCTGCACCGGGCGCTGGCCTTCCCGGATTCGATCGTGGCGAGTGATGCCATGCCGGTGACCTGGTCCAACGGAGCCTGGGACAGCGACCGGTGGCCGTTGCCGAGCGGTGGTCGTACCCACCCGCGCACGGCGGGTTCGTTCACGAAGGCGTTGCGCCTGATGGTGCGGGAGACCGGCGAATGGGATTGGCCGGAGGCGTTCCGCCGCTGCTCGTACCTACCGGCCAGGGTTCTCGACGACGTCGCGCCCGGCGCACGGGCGAAGGGCCATCTCGGAGTTGGAGCCGACGCCGACGTCGTGGTCCTGGATCCGCGGAGTGTCAGCGACACGGCGACCTACCGCGACTCCATCCGGCCGGCCCAGGGCATTCGGCACCTGCTCGTCAACGGGACCTTCGTCGTACGCGACGGAGCCCTTCGGCGGAATGCCCGGCCTGGTCGTGCCCTGCGTGGTGCGCCACGTTGAGTCTGACGTTCGTAGGAGACATCGCGGCTTAATCTCCGTCGAGTGTCGATAGATAAAGGCGTGCGCACGGTCGTAGTCTCCTCGCAACGTTCGAGGTCAAAGGTCATATCGGGTTATCGCCCAGGTCATCGGGTCCCGGTGTGCAGCCCGCTCGTTATGAGGAGATTCCGTGTCGCATCCCGTCTTCGAGACAGAGGACCTGTCGTCGCCAGAAGTCGTCGCCGATCCGTACGGGTATTTCGGCCGACTGCGCGAGATCGATCCGGTCCACTGGAACCCGCTGTTCAAATGCTGGATTGCGGGCCGATCCCACGCAGCTGTGCGAGACGGCCACGGAGGAATGTCTCCGTTTCGAGCCGCCCGCGAAGGTGGTGGCGTCTCGCCGGATCTGCAAGGAGGCCGTCCGGCTGGGTGAAAAGACGATTCAAGCCGGAGACAAGGTGACATACGTGATTGCTTCGGCCAACCGCGACCCGCGGGTCTTTGCCGAGCCTGACACTTTTGATATCCGGCGTCAGCCGAATCCGCATCTCACCTTCGGCGGCGGAATCCATCATTGTCTGGGCGCCGCGCTTGCCCGTATCGAAGGTCAGGAGGCGTTCCGCGCCCTCGCCGAGCGGCTTCCGCGATTCCATCTGCAGGATGACGTACTCGAGTACGAGCCGCAGATAGAGCTACGTCACCTCGCTTCATTGCGCATCCGCTGGAACTGAACGGGTTCTTCGGCCGGATGCCGGGCCCGGTCGTGCGCCGGATCGAGCCCGACGTTTGTACGAGGAACAGCCGCCGACTCTCCGCCAGGTGTCGGTAGCTGAAGGTATACGCACGGCCGTAGTCTCCTCGCAACGTTCGAGGTCAGAGGCCATATCGGGCCATCGCCCAGGTCATCGTCTCCCATATCCGTGAGGATCCCCGATGCCAGCTCACGAAGTCGCCACCATCGCAGCGCCGGACCTGCGGGACCTCTGCGCGAAGATCGTCGACGATCTGGACATCACGGGCGCCCAGGTCGCGATCGCCACGTCGGCGCCGGACAGCGTCGTGCACGCGGAGGCGGGTACCGCCAACGCCGATCTCGGTACACCCGTCACGGCGAACACCTGCTTTCAGATCGGCTCGGCCACGAAGGTCCTGACGGCGATGCTGGTCATGCAACTGGTAGACCAGGGGTTGATCGACCTCGACCGTGCGGTGATGACCTACATGCCCGGCGTGCCACTCGCGGCCGGTGAGGACTGGCGTTCGATCACTCCGCGGCATCTCATGTCGATGACCGCAGGACTGGACAACGGGCCGTACGCCGATAGCGGTCGCGGTGACGACTGCGTCGCCCGGTATGTGGATCTGCTCGCGGAGATCCCGCAGATCTTCTCTCCCGGCTCCGCCTACGGTTACAGCAACGCTTCCGCGAGAGTCTCCGGCCGGCTGATCGAGTTGATGACCGGGCAATGCTGGGATGAGGCGCTACGTGACCGGCTTCTCGCGCCGGCCGGGCTCGGCGAGTTCGTCAGTCTGTTCGAGGCGTTGCCCTACCACCCGATCGCCGTCGGTCGGCTTCCCGGTTCGGAGGCGTCCGTCCGGCCTTGGTGCTACAGCCGTGGGTGCGGTCCGTCGGGTGCGACGCTGGCGGCCAGCGCCCGAGACCTGGTGCGCTTGGGGCAGATCTTTCTGCGGCGCGGGCTTGCCGCCGACGGTGCTCGGATACTGAGCGAGTCCGCCGTCGACAGCATGCACACCGAACATGTCGAGGTGCCGGCTCGGATGGTCGGCGACGCTTGGTGCCTCGGTCCGCGACTCCAGCTATGGGGCGATCTGGAGGTCTTCGGGCACAGCGGCAGTACGCCCAATGGCTCGTCCAGCGTGCGCTGGATACCCGAACACGATCTGGTCATCGCCAGTCTGGTGAACGCCCCGTCCTGGAGCCATACGTTCCACGATGTCGTTCACGACACGGTGCTGTGTAACTGGCTGGGCCTTGTCAGACCACCAAGTCCGGAACCGAACCCGGACGAAACGGTCGACCCTTCACGCTACGTGGGCCGATACGAGGCCTGGGGCCTCCAGTACGAGGTGACCCACGACAGCGGCGAGCTCATGCTCGGTGTTCGCGGGATGCGGAGCATTCCGGCCCTGGGGGACGACGAGGTCCTCACCGTCCTGCGTCCGATCGGACCACACCGATTCCTGCCCGGTGACCGGTCCGCGACTTTCGCCAACCGGTGGGACATCGCCTTCACCATCGGTGCGGGCGGTCGCGCCGACCTCCTGCACAACGGTGGGTTCACCGCGCGTCGTACCGCTTGATCTTCAAGGAGAGACTTCCATGGGTCGAACGCTCGTCTTCCCCGCCGTAGTGGCGGTATGTCTCGTCGCGCCGAGTTGCGCCGGTCGGCAGGATTCCGGCCAGGCCGGTGGCGCCTACGCCAAGAACGGCACTTTCACTATGATGGTTCCAGGGGACCTGGGGGACTTCGACCCGTATCACAACACCCTCATCAAGCCGCTGTTCAAGCTGGCGTACGACTCGCTGGTCCATCTTCGCCCGGACGGAAAGATCGTGTCCGGGCTCGCCGAACGGTGGACCGAGGACGCGAACAACGCGACCTTCACTCTGCGGTCTGGCATCACATGTTCGGACGGCACGCCGCTCAGCGCGAGTCAGGTCGCGGAAGACCTCAACTACGCCGGTGACGTGAACAACAAGTCAACGTTGTACGGAACCCAGGTTCCTTCGGTGCCCTTCAAGGCGACCGGTGAGGATGGGGCCCGTACGGTGAAGATCGCGATGAAACAGCCGTACGGCTTCATCATGAGGACGATCGGCATGGCGCCCATCATCTGCGGCAAGGGGCTGAAGAACCCGACGCTCCTCAAGACGGGGTCGGACGGGACGGGGCCGTTCGTGCTCACGAAGGTCTCCGCCGGCCAGAGTTACACGTTCACCGTGCGCAAGGGCTATACCTGGGGTCCCGACGGCACCACCACGAACGCGCCCGGCACACCGGCGAAGGTGGTGCTCAGAGTCGTGCCGAACGAGTCGACCGCCGCCAACCTGCTGTTGTCGGGCCAGCTCAACATGGCATCGATCGACGGTGAGGACCGCAAGCGGCTCGACGCCCTGCGACTGCAGAAGGTCGACGTCGCCGGTCCCGGTCTGTGGCTGTGGCTCAACCATTTCGGTGGACGCCCGGCTGCGGACGGTCGCGTTCGGCAGGCGCTGGTCAAGGCGCTCGATCTCGCCGAGGTCGCCAAGGTGTGGACCGGGGGAGCAGGCCGGCCGTCCACCGGCCTCGTCCCGAGTGAGCCCAAGGTCTGCTCCGGAGACACGGTGGCGGGCCAACTGCCCGAACATGACCTTTCGGCCGCCGAGGCCTTGCTGGACCAAGCCGGATGGCGCAAGGGCGCCGACGGTATCCGGACGAAGGACGGCAAGCCTCTCACCCTCGCGCTGCACTACCGGGCGGAGGCGAGGTTCGACAAGCCCACCGCCGAACTGCTGGATCAGCGGTGGCGGGCGGTCGGCGCGCGGGTCGAGCTCACCGCGGACACGAGCACGAAGCTCATCGACGTCCTCACCAAGACCAGAGGCTTCGACGTGTACATGCTTCCCTTCAGCACGACCCTGCCGTCCTCGGTGGTCAAATACATGTCCGGCCCGGTGCCACCGAAGGGCACGAACTACGGCGACGTTCAGAACGACGCCTACAACAGGCTCGTCGCGAAGGCCGTGACCCTGACGGGTCCCGCGGCCTGCACCTACTGGAATCAGGCCGAACAGGCCCTCCTCGGCCAGGTCGACATCGTGCCCGTCACCGATCAACCGCTGCGCTACTACCTGAAGAACGCGAAGGCTCCGCAGTTCAACGGCTACGACTCGCCGATCCCGACCAGTATCCGCGTCCTCGAAACCAAGTGAGCGTCGCACCACCGAGGAGATCGACGACATGAAGTGGAAAGAACTCGCTGCGTCAGTCAGATGGGACATCCGGCCGTTCATCGACGGACGCTACCGGCCTTCCACCTCGACCGACCTCTACGAGAACATCGATCCGGCGACCGAGACTCCGCTGTGTCAGGTACCCGTGGGGGATGCCGCTGACATCGACGAGGCGGTCCTTGTCGCCCGTGCGCGCTTCGAGGACGGCTGCTGGTCGGAGATGCCGCCGGCGCGGCGCGCCGAGATCCTCGACAGACTGGCCGAGCTCATGACCGAGCACAAGGCGGAGATCGCCCTGCTGGACAGTCTCGAGATGGGCAAACCCATCCAGGCGGCCATATACGACGCCGGTACGTTCGCGCCCGGCCTACTGCGCTCCTGGGCGGGATTCGCCGACAAATTGACGGGTGTCAGCGCTCCGCTCGGCCTCTCCACCATGAGCTTCAACGTCTACGAACCCAGGGGTGTCATAGGCGCCATCACGCCCTGGAATTTCCCAGCCGTCAACACGGTCTACAAGTTCGGTCCGGCGCTCGCGGCCGGAAACACGGTCGTGCTCAAACCGTCCGAACTGGCCCCGAGCTCGGCGCTCAGGATCGCCGAGCTCGCACTGGAGGCAGGAATTCCGGAGGGGGTACTGAACGTCGTCCCGGGGATGGGCGCCACGGTCGGTACGGCGCTGGCGCTGCATCCAGGCGTGGACATGCTGTCATTCACCGGATCGACCGCGACCGGCCGGAGGGTGATGGAGATGTGCGGGCGGTCGAACGGGAAACCTGTGCTGCTGGAATGCGGTGGAAAGTCACCCCAGATCGTCTTCGACGATCTGGCCGACCTGGACATCGCCGCCGACGCCATAGTGGAGAGCCTGGTCTGGAACGAGGGGCAAGTGTGCACGGCACGGACCCGGCTGATCGTCCACGAGAGCGTCAAGCAGGATCTGCTCCAGAAGATCATCAGCCGGGCGGAGAGTCACCAGCCGGGTGATCCCCTGTCGGACGAGACGACATTCGGCCCACTGGCCAGCCCGGCGCAGCGTGACCGAGTCAAAAGGTACGTCGAGGACGGCATCACGGCGGGGGCCGAGCCGGTCCTGAAAGGCGCGATATCCGAGGCGGGCGGATGCTACGTCGCGCCGACGATCTTCGACCGCGTGGACGCCACGATGCCCATCGCCCGCGATGAGATCTTCGGCCCGGTCTTGTGTGTTCTGTCGTTCAGGACCGAGGCGGAGGCCGTCACGTTGGCCAACGACACCGACTACGGCCTCGCCGCCACGGTGTGGACCCGTGACTTCGGGCGGGGCAAGCGGATGGCCCACACCATCAGGGCAGGTTCGATCTCCGTGCGCACCGGTCAACCCCAAGACCCGCCCTCTGGATCCGTCCTGAGCGCCGAGCCGCAGAAGGCTTCAGGATTCGGAGCCGAACTGGGCCTTCGAGGATTGGAATCCTATTCCGTACTGAAGTCCGTCAATCTTGCCGGTAATTAAATTTGGGAGAATCCTGTGGAAAACCTGTCTCGGCACCTGCACTCGGTCGCGAAAAAGTCGTTCGTCTACTATGACGATCCGCCTACTCCTGCTCCGGACGTCAATGATGACCTGTGTCTGCGTACGCGACTGTACACCTATAGAACGGCCGACAAGCTCGTCGCTGGCTGGACTATGAGCGTCACTTTCGTCATCGAACGAGCCGCTAAGGATGTCTGGCCGCACTTGAAAGACTTCAATCCGTGGCAAAATGCGTACGGTCATTACTATACGGGTGTCATCGGTGATCTGGAGGGGAAGAGTTTTCGTATCGGCAAGCGACCGGATGATCCCGAATCGTACAGCCCGTATGAGTATGACGTCTTGAAGGTGATTCCGGAGCAGCTGATCGTGATCGCTCAGCCGATTCCAAGTGAGGGTCGGAACGGTGGCGTCAGCCCTGGATTCCATGTGTTCTCGCTTAGCGAATACGGCGACAAGTCCACTGTGTCGGTGCTGATGGACCATGCGACGGGAACAGAAGGAATGACCGAGGACGAAGCGCTCGCTCCGTGGCGAGCGTTCGCTCCGGAAGCGCAGCGAAAATGGCGCGACATCTTCGTTCCCGAACTGAGAAGGCGCATTGATGGAACGTAGCGAGAACCGTCCGCGTGACGTTTAGTTCTTGATCTCGCAGATGGCCGCGCCAGAGGAGACCGACGCGCCGAGTGTGGCGCTGAGAGCCCTGACGGTGCCGGAGCGGTGGGCGTTGATCGGCTGCTCCATCTTCATGGCCTCCAGAACCACCACCAGGTCGCCCTCGGCGACCTCCTGGCCCTCCTCGACCGTGACCTTGACGATCGTGCCCTGCATGGGCGAAGTGAGGGTGTCGCCGGACGCCGCGGCGCCGGACTTCCTGGCCGTCTTGGGGCGTGACGCCTTCTTCGCGCCCGCCGGAGTGGTCATAGTGCCCGCGCCGGAGGTCGCCGGCAGGGTGATCTCGAGCCGTTTCCCGCCGACTTCGACCACGACGGTCTCGCGAGCGTCCTCGGTGGTATCCGTGTCGCCGCCCGAGGGAGCAGGGGTGATGGTGTTCTCGAACTCGGTCTCGATCCAGCGGGTGTGCACGGTGAACGGCCTGTCGGAGCCGGTCAGCTCGGGGGCGAAGGCCGGGTCGACGACGACGGCCCGGTGGAACGGGATGGCGGTCGCCAGCCCCTCGACGGTGAACTCCGCCAGCGCACGGCGGGCCCGCTGCAGGGCCTCCTTACGCGTGGCGCCGGTGACGATCAGCTTGGCGAGCAGCGAGTCCCAAGCCGGGCCGATGACCGAACTGGACTCCACGCCCGCGTCCAGTCGTACGCCCGGACCGGAGGGCGGGTCGAACCTGGTCACGGTGCCAGGGGCGGGCAGAAAGTTCCGGCCAGGGTCCTCGCTGTTGATCCGGAACTCCAGTGCGTGGCCGTGCGCAGGCGGGTCGTCGTAGCCCAGCTCCTCGCCGTCGGCGATCCGGAACATCTCGCGGACCAGGTCGATGCCGGTGACCTCCTCGGTCACGGGGTGTTCCACCTGCAGCCGGGTGTTGACCTCGAGGAAGGAGATCGTGCCGTCCTGGCCGACCAGGAACTCACAGGTGCCCGCGCCGACATAACCGGCCTCGCGCAGGATCGCCTTGGATGCGGTGTGCAGCTGCTCGCGCTGCGCCTCGGTCAGGAACGGCGCCGGCGCCTCCTCGACCAGCTTCTGGTGGCGGCGCTGGAGCGAGCAGTCGCGGGTGGAGACGACCACCACGTTGCCGTGCCGGTCGGCCAGACACTGGGTCTCCACGTGCCGCGGCCGGTCGAGATAGCGCTCGACGAAACACTCGCCGCGGCCGAAGGCGGCGACCGCCTCGCGCACCGCGGACTCGTACAGTTCCTGGACCTCTTCGAGGGTGCGGGCGACCTTCAGGCCGCGTCCGCCACCGCCGAAGGCCGCCTTGATGGCGATCGGCAGGCCGTGTTCCTCGGCGAACCGCACGACCTCCTCGGCCCCGGAGACCGGGTCGGGGGTGCCGGCCACCAGCGGGGCGCCGACGCGCTGGGCGATGTGACGTGCTGCGACCTTGTCGCCGAGGTCGCGGATGGCCTGCGGGGGCGGGCCGATCCAGGTCAGTCCGGCGTCGAGGACGGCCTGGGCGAAATCGGCGTTTTCCGACAGGAAACCGTAGCCGGGATGAACCGCGTCGGCCCCTGAGCCGGCGGCCGCTTTGAGGACCTTGGAGATATCCAGGTAACTGGTGCCGGGGGTGTCGCCGCCCAGCGCGTACGCCTCGTCGGCCGCACGGACGTGCACGGCGTCCCGGTCCGGATCGGCGTAGACGGCCACGCTGGCGATTCCGGCATCCAGGCAGGCGCGGGCGACCCGGACGGCGATTTCGCCGCGGTTCGCGATGAGAACTTTCTTCAACACGTCGGCTCCGGTCAGCTGGTCCGCAGCGCCCAGGCGGACGTGCGCCGGGCCGCCGGGGCGGGATTAGGGAAGGGGCGGGAGGCCTAGCGGGTGGCGGAAGGTCGCCGTCCTCCGGGCCGGCAGTGCCGACCGCCGCCGGAGTCCATGGCGACTCCTGAAGGGAACTCGATTCCATTTCAACGGTACTCAGTTCCGTCATGGGTGACAATAGTGCTCGGAACCCGAGCCAAGGGAGGATGGGATCCCATGAGCAGGACATCCGCGCGGGACCGGCTCGCCGACGCCGCCCTGGCGCTTTTCGACGAGCGGGGCTACGAGCAGACGACCGTCGACGACATCGCCGATCGCGCAAGCGTGGGACGTACGACGTTCTTCCGGCACTACCGCTCCAAGGAAGATGTGATCTTCCCTGACCACGATCGGCTGCTGGACGCCATCCGCGATCGCCTGGCGGCTTCCAGCCACTCCACGGCTCTCGTCGCCGTCTCCGACGCGGTTCGCCTGGTGCTGCTCCACTACCTGGAGGAAGGCGACCTCGCCCGCCGCCGCTACGCGCTCACGAGTACGGTCGCGGCGCTGCGGGACCGGGAGATCGTGAGTGTGGCCCGCTACCAGCGGCTGTTCCGCGAGTTCATCTCGGGCTGGATGGGGGAGCAGACGAAGGGCGCCTCCCTGCGGGCCGAACTCATGGCCGCCTCCGTGGTCTCGGCCCACAACCACGTACTACGGCGCTGGCTGCGCGGCGACCTCACCGACCCGATCGGTGAGGTCGATGAGGCCATGCGCGAGGTCCTGGCACTCTTCCCGCCCCCGGGAGCGCCCCCTGTGACCGGCGAGGGCACCACGATCGTCGCCTTCCGCAGCTCACAAGACCTGGACGCCCTGCTCCCGGCACTGCGCCGGGTGGTCACCCAGGACGCCGGTGCCGACTGAGCGAACCGGAGGCCTCCCAGGTAGCTGGAACGGCTCGCCGAGCCCTGCGGTGTGTCCAGCAGCACCGTGCGGCCGAAGGACGACGCCGGATGGCGGTGGTCTTCCAGGTCCATGTCGTACGGCGAGCACAAGACGGCCGGCGGGCCGGGGATCTCCAAGCGTTCCACGAAGGACACCCGCATGCCTCCGGCCGCCTTTAGTTCTCGCGCGAACCGGTCGTAGCCGCGCGCATGGACGCCGTCGAGTTCCGTGACGCCCTCACTCGTGCACGATCTGACGGTTCCAGGCCGGGCGATGCGAACTTCGATCATGGGAAATCCCTTCCGGAGCGTGCAGTATGCCCCGAGACGCGTACGATGCCGCCGTGCGGTGGGGTCGTGGCACAGCTGGTCGATGCGCCCGGCTCATAACCGGGAGGACGCCGGTTCGAATCCGGCCGCCCCATCGCGCCTCGGGAGGGCGATGTGGACGCGGAACAGGTCGAGGCGTGCCTGCGGCTTCTCGGTGCCGTACGGCGGCTGCCGGCCGATGACCCGGGTCGGCGCAAGATCGAGCATGCCGCGCGGGCGCTCGTACGCGATGGGCGGCATGCACGGCGTGCCGCGGTACGGGCCGAGCGGACCCGTGAGGACGCGGCCCTGCTGGCCGCGACCGTGACCGGAGCCCCCACCCTCATGGTCCCCGCCATCGAGGCCGCCGCCCACGACGCGCTCCTGCCGGGCGACCTGCACACCGCACGCCATTGCTACGTCTGCAAGAACCCCTACCGCCGCGTGCACCGCTTCTACCACCAGCTCTGTCCGGACTGCGCGGCCGTCAACCACGCCCGGCGTACGGCGCGGGCCGAGCTGGCCGGGCGACGGGCGGTGGTCACCGGTGGCCGCGTGAAGATCGGTCACGAGCTCGTACGGATGATGCTGCGTGACGGGGCGGAGGTCGTCGTGACCACCCGTTTCCCGGCGGACGCGGCGCGGAGGTTCGCGAACGTGCCGGGAACGGACCGGCTGGAGATCGTCGGCCTCGACCTGCTGGATCCGCGCCGGGTGCTGGCCTTCGCCGAGCGGCTGGCCGAAGACGGGCGGCCCGTCGACATCCTGGTCAACAACGCCGCGCAGACGATACGCCGGCCGGCCGCCGCGTACGCCGAGCTCACCGCGGGGGAGACCGGGCGCGCGGTCGACGAGTCGGGGCTGCTCCCCGACACCGCTCCCGCGAACTCCTGGTCGGCGCGTCTGGGCGAGGTGGGTCCGGCCGAGCTGCTGGAGACACAGCTGGTGAACGTCGTCGCGCCGTTCCTGCTCGCCGACCGGCTCCTGCCGCTGCTGCGGGCGTCGGCGAACCCGCGACGGTACGTCGTCAACGTGTCCGCGGTGGAAGGCCGGTTCGACGTGCGGAACAAGACCGGCGGCCATCCGCACACCAACATGGCCAAGGCCGCGCTGAACATGATGACCCGCACGAGCGCCGCCGAGCTGGCCGCCGAGGGGATCCACATGTGCAGTGTGGACACCGGCTGGATCACGGACGAGAAGCCCGCACCGGACCGCGAACGGCACGCGCGCTCCGGGTGGCGTATGCCGCTGGACGTGGTGGACGGCGCCGCGCGGGTGTACGACCCGATCGTGCGGGGCGAGGCCGGCGAACCCGTGCACGGCGTGCTCCTCAAGGACTACCGGGCGGTGTCCTGGTGACCGACCTGGACCCGCTGCTCGCGTGGCTGCGCACGGGACGGCCCGTGAAGGCGCGCACCGACTTCCCGGCCGGTACGGCGCTGCCCGACGGTCGGCTCGACCTGTGCAAGCAGGACCTCGGTTCGAACGGCGCGCGCGAGGTGGTCGCGGCGCTGCGCCCGGGCGGCCCGGTACACCACCTGCTGCTCGGCACGAACGCGCTCGGTGACGCGGGCGCGTCCGACGCGGCGGCCGGCGCGCTCGACGCCGGCGTGCGAACCGTCTACCTGGGCTGCAACGACATCGGGACCGCGGGTGCCTGCCGGATCGCAGACCGCCTCGTCGCCTCGCCCGGCGTCGTACGCGGCCTGTGGCTCAAGCGCAATCCGCTCGGCCGGGAGGGCGGCCGGCTCGGCGGCGAGCTGGTCGTCGGCGGCCTGACAACGCTCGACCTCGTGCGCACCGGCCTGGACGCCAAAGGAGTGGCCGCCCTCGCCGACGCCGCATGCGGCACGGTCACCGGACGGCTGTTCCTCAGCGGCAACCCGCTCGGCCCGGACGGCGCCGTCGAGGTCGCCCGGCTGATCGGGGCGGGCGTCGCCGAGGAGCTGTACGTCGCGGCGGCGGGCCTGGGCGACGCGGGCGCCCGTACGGTCGCCGCGGCGCTGCGGTCGGCGCCGGTCGGGCGACTCACCCGCCTGTCGCTCGCCGGGAACGGCATCGGCCCCCGCGCGCTCGTCGAGGTCGTCACCGCGGCGGCCGGCGCGGGCGTGCGCGTTCTCGACCTGGGCAGGGTACGCGCCGCAGCCGTGCTGGGCGCCCCCGACAACCGGATCGACGAGCCCGGAACGGCCGCCGTCGGCGCCGCGCTCGGCACCGCCGACCACCGCCTCGCCCACCTGATCCTCAGCCACACCGGCGTCACGAGCCGCGGCGCGCTCGCCCTGCTGGCGCATGCGAGGCGGGCGCGCACACCGACCCGGTACGTGCTCGGCGCCGGAGTCTCGTCGCGTGTCAAACGCGAACTCACGGCTCTCACGGCGGGCGTCCCCCCGCTCACGTCCCATCCCGAGATCGCCGCCATAGCCAGCGTCCACCGCTAGGAAGACCCGCGGGAACCAGGGCGCTCACCGGCACGTCGAATCGATGAAATAAATAAGTTGATCGCTGCGATCAGATCTCTATGCTTAACCTCAGAAAGCAGCAAGGAAGGGAATCCGACGTGATGTACGCACCACTCGCCTGGCCGGGCGGCCGGCCTGGACGACGCGCCGCGCGCTCGGAGACCTCTGGATAGAGATGACCAGTTCCGATCCAGAGGCCGCCGGAGGAGTCATCTCCAGCGGCCTTTTGCATGCTCATGTGGGCGAGCCAACGGATAGGCGGCCGGTCTCCAAAACCGGCGAAAAGCAGGTTCGACTCCTGCCGCCCGTGCGAGTCCCTCATTCACCGGTGAGGGATGGGCAATTGACAATTCCAAAGTGGAGAACACACCTTTCCCTCGGGCTTCGTCGCCGGGGGACACGGGCTGATGGTGAGAACGGCATCACACCTCGTTTGCACCGAGGAGTTCCGGGTTCGAGTCCCGGTCGGTCCACCGGGCGCCGCCCAGCGCGCGCCCCGGGTGAAACGGAACGTGGCCCAGCTTGGTCGACGGCGCCGCCTTCGGGAGGCGGAGATCGCAGGTTCGAATCCTGCCGTTCCGACGTATCCCGCCTCCATGGCTCAACGGACAGAGCATCCGGCTACGAACCGGAAGATTCCAGGTTCGACTCCCGGGTACGGCTCTTCGGCCGGCTCGCGCCGGCCGTCATGGGGGGCGGTGCGGCCGGGGCCGGGGGACCCCGGCCGCACCCTCGAAGCCCGGCCTTGCGGTCGATCCTGGGGTCAGTTGAGCACTCGCAGGCTCGTGGGGATCGGGATGTGCGCTCCGCTTATCTGGGCCTGTGCTTTCTGCAAGAAATACGGTACGGCCTGGTCCGAGATCGGCACGACGTCGACATCGCGATAGAGCGCCTGCTCTGCTTGATTCCAGAATTGGCAGGCCTCGGGCGGTAGCAGAGTGCTTGCCTTCGCGGTGGAAGCGCTGTATTCGCTATTGTTGATGCCGGCGACGTTGCTGCCCTTCGGCGGGACCGCTCCGGAGACGTACGGTACCATCTGGCTGGGCAGATGAGCCACAAATCCAACGAGATAGATGTCGTAATTGCTCGTCTGGAACATGGCCTGGTTGAACGCGGCCGAACTGTCGGCAGTGAGCTTTATTTGCACACCGAGTGCCTTCCACACCTGGGAGAGCAGTTCGGCGGTGGGTTTGTAGCCGGTGTTGATGGACGGTGGATAGTGAAAGTTGAAACTCAGTGCCTTTCCGTTCTTTCTCCGCACACCGTCGCTGCCTTTGGTCCACCCTGCCTGGTCGAGCAGGCTGCCGGCGGCGGCGAGGTCATGCTTCGGCAGCAGGCCCGATACCGGATTGCCGGTGCAGGGCTTCGGCTCGTTGGTGATGAGTCCTGTCGCGGCGGTGCCGGTTCCGCCGGTGGAGACCTTGACGAGCTGGTCGGTGTCCAGCGCGCTCGCCAGGGCTTGCCTGACCAGTTTGTCGGCGGTCGGGCGCCCGCCAAGCTGGTTGAACCACAGCCATGCGCTGGACGAATGCAGGACGGCGCTCTTCAGACCACGGGCGGTGGCCCGCTGCCGGTCCTCGCCGGTGATCTGAGCGAAGTTCAGGCCGCCGGACAGCAGTAGGTTCGCGGCGGTGGTCTCGTTGGTGACGATCTTGAGAACCACCTTGGCCGGCAAACCCGGCACCTGGGTTGTCGCGCCGTTCGGGCCCCACTTGTAGTTCTTGCGTACGGTGAATGTATAGCTCTGGCCCGGGACGGCGCTCGTGAGCACGAACGGTCCGGTGCCGTCCGACGCCGACTTGAGCATCTTGGGGTTTTTCAGGCCCTTTTCGCAGACGATCGGTGCCTCACCGAACGTGTGAAGCAAGAACCCGAACGGCTTGCGCAGGGCGACCTTCACCGTTCTGTTCGTGTCGTCGGCCGTCGCGGTGAACGGAATCTTTGGAATCAGCTGCCCGTACAGCGGAGATTGGTTCTTCGGGTCGCCGATGTAGGTGAAGGCGGCGGCGACCTGGCTCGCCGTCAGGGGTGTCCCGTCCGAACAGGTGAGATCGGGGCGAAGAGTGAACGTCGCCCCGTGGGCGTCAGCACTCCAGTTGTTCGCCAGACCCGAGACGAACTTTCCGTCGGGCTGTTGGTATACCAATGAGTCGTACGCCAAACCGGTTTTACTGAGAACGAGTTGACTGTGGTACGGGTCGAAGCCTCCGGGGTCGGTGGCGAGGGCCATCGTGAACGTGGCGTTCGATGCGTAGTGTCCCGAGTCGCTGCCAGGGGCCGATCTCCGGGGAGATCCGGCACAGCCCGACGCGGCGAGAAACACCGCGATCATCGAAACCGGCAATGCTGACAGCCGGCGCATGGCGGCCTCCTCAGTTCCGTCTGCTGCGTCGACACGTCAGTGGGTAAGCCACCGCCGCTCGACGCTACCTGACGTACCACGGTGCCCGAGATCCGCCACCTGGAGGACCGGCAACCGTCTGACTTCGGTGCGTTCCGGCTTCGACGATTGTCGGAGACGAAAGAGGCCACAACTGACCACTTCGCTCGCTGTGCAAATGTCGGAATGCGGTCTGGCGATGTTGAACACTTGCCACTTGTCCGCGCATCCGGCCGGAGCACACCCTGTGATCAAGTGTCGGACCTGGTGACGGTAGGTGATCGCTGGATGTGGGTCGTGGGAGCGACGGTCGCGGACGGTTCGGGGCGGGAACCCGTTCCGGACCAGGCCATAGAGGTGGACGAGGGGCGGATCGTCGGCCTTGGCGGGGCGCCTCCCGTGGGTGCGGAGGTCATCGACTGCGATGGGCTGACCCTGACGCCGGGACTCATCGACGGGCACGTCCACCTCGGGCTGTCCAGCAGCATCGACGACAGCTGGCAGTACGTGTTGTCGGTCGCTGAGATCGCCGCCGACATGTTCGCCAACTGCGCGCAGACCCTGGACGCCGGGTTCACCACGGTGCGCGATACCGGCGGTATCGACGCCGGGCTCGCGCGTGTGGTCGCGTCCAGCAAAATGCCCGGGCCGCGGATTCTCCAGTGCGGGCCGTTGCATTGCCAGACCGGAGGTCATGGCTACTACGCGGCCGACTGGGAGCCGACCGAGGTATGGGATCACCATGCGATCCCGGGTCTGCGAGCGCTCTCGCTGCTGTCGGACGGGCCCGAGGAACTACGTAAGAACGTTCGCGAGTCCTTCCGCCGAGGGGCGGACTTTCTCAAGCTGTGCGTGACCGGCGGTGTCGTCTCGCGGCATGACAAGCTGACCGACACGCAGTTCACCGTTGAGGAGATCGCGGTCGCGGTGGCCGAGGCGGAGGCTCGTGGCACATACGTCACGGTGCACGCCCACAACAACGCCGGCATCCGCAATGCGGTCGAGGCCGGTGTGCGCTGTATCGAACACGGCTCGCAGATCGACGAGCCGACCGCGGCTCTGATGGCCGAGCATGGCGTCGCCCACGTACCGACGCTCGCCGTCGTCAGAGGGTTGCTCGACGACGCCACGCAGACCGGGTTGCCGGCGAGCATGGCCGACCGGGTGGGGATCGCCTGGGAGGGCCAGATCGATGCGATTCGGATCTCTCGCGCGGCCGGCGTACGGGTCGGGCTCGGCTCGGACTTGATCGGACCGCGTCAAGACACCCGTGGCAACGAGCTGGTGCTGAGATCCAAGGTGGAGACTCCGATGGATGCGCTCGTATCGGCGACCCGTATCAATGCCGAAATCCTTGGCATCGGTGACGAGGTGGGCACGATCGAAGTGGGCAAGCGTGCCGACCTCGTGGCGTTTTCCGGGAACCCGCTCGAGGCTCCTGAGTTGTTCGCCGATCGCGACCGCGTGGCACTCGTCATGCAGGACGGCCAGATCGTCAAAGACCGTCGTTCACGTTGATGAAGGTTGCGTCCATGTCGTTGCGATATCCGAAGACGCGCACGGTCGATGTCACGGAAACACTCGCCGGGATTCGCTTTCCCGACCCTTATCGCTGGTTGGAGGAGACGACCGAGGAGGTGCTGAACTGGCAGCACGAACAGAACGAGCTCGCGGCGCGGTACGTGCGTAATTGGCCGCACTTCGCCGAGGTCCAGCGACTCGCGAAGCGTTTGCACGCGCCGCGTCGCCCCTCTCTTCCGGCCTTTGCCGCAGGTCTGTGGTTCCGGACGACCGCTCATGCACGGGTACTCGTCAGTGACCGGCCCTTCGGCCGGGGACGGGTGATCTTCGACGCCGCGCGGGAGAACCCGAGCCGATCGGCGTCCGTTTCATGGATCGAACCGTCACCCGACGGGACCGTGTTGGCGCTCGGTCTCTGCGCCGACGGAAGCGAGTTGAACACCATCCGGCTTGTCGATGTGGCGACCGAGCAGCTGCTGCCGCAGCCGCCGACGCAGGTGTTGATGCACAGTGACGTCAGCTGGCTGGGCGACTCGGCGGGATTCTTCTTCAGCGCGGTAGACGGTGAGGCGGCCGATTTCACTCAGCAGGTCTTCCTCCACCGGCGTGGTGGCGCTCCGAGCACGATGCCCGTCGGCATCCCCTGGCTGCGGGCGAGTGGCTACCGGACGGTGACCGTGTCAGCGGACGGACGGTACGCGGTGGCCGCCCAGCGCCAGATGAACACGATCCCGGTCGCCGTGGCCCGGCTCGACGTATCCGGTGAGCTCGACTGGCGGTCGTTCGTCACCGAGTTCGACGGAACGATCGCCGGTCAGGTGCTCGGTGATGACTATGTCGCCGTCGCGACCGACGAGGATTTCCCCCGTGGCCGGGTCGTCGCTATCCCGCTCGCCGGCGGGAGCCCGAACGACTCATCATCCTGGCGTGAGCTGGTGCCGCCATCGGATGCTGTGGTCCGGACCGTGATCCCGGTGGCCGGCCGGTTGTTGCTGACCGAATTCGTCGATACCTATGCGCGTGTTCGGGTCGTCGGTACGGCGGGCGAACCGATCGGCGAGGTTCCACTTCCAGGGCGCGGTACGGTCAGCGAGCCGCCGTACCCGATCACGACGCTGAGCCGGCGCGGTCACCCGGAGAAATACCTGTTCAACTTCTCGTCGCTCACCAGCTCGTGGAGCACGTGGCAGTACGATCCGGTCACCGGCGAGCTGGAAATGCTGGGGGAGCCGACTGCGGCTCTCGAGGACGCGGTGGTCGAGGACCACTGGGCGACATCACCGGACGGCACCAGAGTTCCGTACCACCTCGTGTACCGCCGCGACATCGACCGCGGCGTCCCGCGCCCGACGATGATCTATGCGTACGGCGGGTTCAACGTGCCGTTCCTGCCACAGTTCCCCGGCGCGATGGCGGCCTTCGTGGAGTGCGGCGGGGTCTTCGTCCACGCACATCTGCGTGGCGGTGCGGAACTGGGGTTGGGCTGGTGGCATGAGGGCCGGCTGAAGAAAAAGGACAACTGCTTCGCCGATCTGTACGCGGTCGCCGAGCAGCTGATCGGCTCAGGGATCACCACAGGTGAGCGACTCGCCGTCACCGGGGGATCCAATGGCGGCCTGTTGAGCGCGGTCGCGGCGATACAGCGGCCCGACCTGTGGAAGGCAGTCGTTCCACGTGTGCCTCTGCTCGACCTGATCGGCGGCTGCCGCGACGCCTACGACCGAATGGCCATCGGTAACGAGTTCGGCGACCCGTCGGATGCCGAGGAAGTACGTCGCCTGGCCGGCTTCTCTCCGTACCAGCTCGTCGAAGACGACGTGGACTATCCGGCGGTGTTCCTTGACGCGGGGGCCAACGACCAGCGCTGTCCTCCTTCACAGGCGCGGAAGTTCGGCGCGCGGTTGCAGGCGGCCACGAGCGGTGGACCCGTGTTCATCAAGGTCTGGGAGGGAGTCGGCCATGCCGGCGGCGCGAGCAAGGACGTCGAGACGATGCGCGAGGCCGAGTGGCTTGCTTTCGTGATGAGGGAGACAGGCCTTGATCCCCGGCCCGTACCGAATGATCAGGTTGTCGACTACCTCGCCGACCGTTCGCCCCGGAGCCGGGATGTGACCGAGATGCGGCGCGCGGCACGCGACCGGGCACTCGCCTTCGGCGGTGAAAAAGAAGCGGTGCGGAGCGCCGTTGATCTCTCGGTCCACGGCGTGGCCGCGCGCCTGTACCGCCCGGCCGGTCACGACCGCGGGGTGGTCGTCTGGCTGCACGGCGGCGGATGGATGAGCGGTGACCTCGACTCCTGCGACAACGTCGCGCGGGCGCTCGCGAACCGCGCGTGCTGCGCTGTTCTGTCCGTCGCTTACCGGCTCGCGCCCGAGCACCACTATCCGGCCGCTCTCGATGACGCGTGGGCCGCGACGACGTGGGCGGCGGAACGATTCGACCGGGTGGCCGTCGGTGGAGACAGCTCCGGAGGCAACCTGGGCGCGGCGGTCGCGTTGCGGGCCCGCGAGTCCGGGCTCCGGCTGGCGCTTCAGCTTCTCGTCTACCCCGTGCTCGACTGGCACCCCGACTCTCCTCCCTATGACGTGTTCCGCCGACGCTACGACGACTTCGCGGGAGTGCTCGGATTCGGCGCCGACTCACAGGACTCGATGCGCGATATCTGGGAGCATTACGTTCCCGATCCATCACGGCGATCCGAGCCGGACGCCTCACCATTGCAGGCCAAGACGTTCGACGGTGTCGCTCCGGCAGTGATCATCAGTGCTGAACACGACATTCTGCGTGACGAAGGCGACGAGTACGCGGAACGACTCCGCATGGCAGGAGTACCGGTGGAAACACACCTCTATCCGGGCCAGATCCACGGGTTCTTCAACCATCTGGGGTTGATGGACGACGCTCTCGACGCGGTGGAACGATCGGCATTCGCACTCCGGAGTGCATTCCATGACGAGCTCTGATCGTAGATCGGTGAAACGTGGGCTCGTCCTCGGCGGCGGCGGAGTCGCCGGCATCGCCTGGGAGCTCGGCGTCATTCGCGGAGTCGCCGATGTGCTGCCGGAGCTCGCCCGCGCACTTCGCGAGGCGGACGTGGTGGTCGGCACATCGGCGGGTTCGGCGGTCGCGGCGCAGATCACCAGCGATGCCGGGCTCGCCACGTTGTACGCGGCGCAGCTGAGCAAGGAGTCCAAGGAGATCGACATCGCACTCGATGTCGACGCGCTGATGGCACGGTACGCGGAGGCCGGCAGTGAAGCGACCTCCGTACGAGAGCTACGTCGGCGCGTCGGCGCACTCGCTCCGCTGAGTGTGGACGTGGAAGCGAGACGGGCCGCGATCGCCGCGCGCCTGCCACGGCGCGTATGGCCGGACCGGCGTCTATTGGTGCCTGCCGTGGACGCCGAATCGGGGGACTTGGTGGTGTTCGACCGCGAATCAGGAGTGAGCCTGATCGACGCCGTCGCCGCGAGTTGCGCCGTACCCGGCGTATGGCCGCCCGTCGTCATCGACGGACGACGTCATGTCGACGGTGGCGTCCCATCAGGAACGAACACGCATCTTGCGGGCGGATGTGACCGCATCCTCATCATCACCCCCTCACCCGCCGACCGTGCGTCTCCGTGGAACGACCTGGAAGAGGAGATCGAGGCCGTGAGACCGGCCCAGGTCATGATCGTGCGCCCGGACGGTGCGTTGCCACAGGCGCAGAACCCGCTTTCACCGGCCACACGCGGACCCGCCGCACGGGAGGGCCGAAAAGCAGGCCAGGCACACGCCGCCGGCATCGCCTCGTTCTGGTGGTGAACCGGCGATCGGCGCGGCCGTCACGAACTCCGGGACCGCTTGGGCTCGTCCTTCGGGTAGAGACCGGCCAGCCGGGCCATCTTCAGTCCGAGATGGAGGAGGAGGCGATCTCCGCCGTTTCGCAGGTCCGCCTCGGCCAGCTTCTCGATCCGCTCCAGCCGGTAGTACAACGTGGCCCGGTGGATCATCAGTTCGGCGGCGGTCGCCTTGATGTCCCCGGCGAGATCGAGAAAGCATTCCAACGTCTCCAGCAGCGGCAGTTCGCCTTCGCTGGCGCGCAGCCTCACCAGGCCGGGATGCAGCGCCGACTCGGTCAGTTCCTCCTGCGGCAGCTGGAGGAGCGTGCGGTAGATTCCCAGGTCATCCCAGGCCAGCACGTCGCCGGTGTGCAGGACCTCCGCCACGCGGGTCGCCTGATAGGCCTGCCGCTGCGATGTCACCGCCTCTGTCAGCGACGGCACCGGGCCGCCGATACCGACCAGCGGCCGCCACTGACCCGCCCCGGCGGGCAGATGGTCGGCGAACGCCGCCTTTAGCCGTTGCGCGACGTCGTCGAGCCAGACGCGCTCGTCGCGGCCCGGACGTATGGCCGCGAACAGCACACCACGGTCGTGGCGGTCTATGTGGAGAGCGTTATGCCCCATGAGGCTGCGCCGCACGTGTATCAGGGCCATCGCGACCGCCGCCTGTAGCGTCTCGTCCGGCTCATCGCCCGGTGACACCGGGCGCAACGCGAACACCACGACACGGTGAGCGGGTACGAAGAGGTTGGCGTCGACCAGCTCCCGTGCGGCGTACTCACGTACGCTCATGTCGGCCGATACCAGGTCACGCAGCAGTTCCCGTTCCCGAGCCCGCTCCAGATCCTCGAGCAACTGCTCACTCTGCATCACGAACCCGGCCGCATCGGCGGCCTCGCTGACGACATCCAGATCCGCGTCGGAGACCTGCTCGTCCGGATCCACCAGCCACAGATATCCAAGGCGAACGTCACGGCAGCGCACCGTCGCACAGATGCGCGGCAACAGGCCGATCTCCGCGTTACCCGGTACCCGAATCGCCCTGCGAGCTTCGGCGATACCGTGCCCCAGGATCCAGTCGATGACCGGCCCCTCCACCTTGCGGTGCAAGATCGAGGCCAGGCGCGTCTCATCCACCGGGCCGTGGTGCGGGCTGTAGACCTGAATCCGGAAATGCGCATCATCCAAGGCCGCCGAACAATTAAGTTTGGCGGCCACGGCGTCCACAATGCCTTGCAATTCTGATGCCATACCCCCTCCACCTGCCGCGGTCACGCACCGCAGCACGTTCGGAGATACGCCACACGAAGAGACGCTCGAGGCCCTGAGCGGGAGCGAGGCGTGGAGGCCCGATGCTGTGTGATCGCCACCGTTATAGCAGGTCAGCGAGGGATGCGCCAGAGTCGATGCGCCTCGTCGAATGGCCGGTGCCGCGCCGGATCGCCCACGACCCCTCGCTTCGACAGATGTAGCGCGGACCGAGCGCGAGTCTCGACGTCTGTCGGTCGTCGTCGCCCATCGGGTGAGGCAGTCTGCTTGTACCGAAAATTGGTGGTGCGAGGGTGGTGCTTGTGGCTGATGGTCCGCGGTCGTTCACGCTGCCCTACGCCGAAACCTTCGAGATCACCTCGGCGGCGGGATCCGAGTATCAGATCTTCGTCGGCCTGCCGAGATCATATTCGGCTACCGACCGGACTTATCCGGTGCTCTACGTTCTCGATGGGGACGATCATTTCACTACGATGCTTCAGATCAGCAGGAATCGCGGGCTGGTGGGCGAGATCGACGAGATCGTCGTGGTCGGCGTCGGAACGCAGCTGGGTACCGATATGGCGACCTACAGCGCCAGGCGAATATACGACTTCACCTCACCGGACTGGGATCTCTCGTCGCCCGTCCATCGTGCGCTTGAGGAGAGGTTCGCAGCCACCGGCCGCACCTTGCGGATCGGCGGAGCGCCCGCGATGCTCGATTTTCTCATCAGCGATCTGCAGCCGACCATCAGCTCGCGTTACCGCGTTGATGTCGAGAACCAGGGTATTTTCGGTTGTTCCGCGGCTGGCAACTTCGTGGGACACGCGCTCTTTCGTGCGGCGAGCACATTCAGCAAATATATTGTCGCCAGCCCGGCGTTCTCCTTTGGAGACTTCGAAGTCGCGCGGCTCGAGGCGCGTCATGCGAGCGACCACGACGACCTGCCCGTCACGTTCTACCTGGCGGCAGGCTCAGATGAGACGCTGCAATACGCACACCTTCCTATTGTCAGTGGGATGGTCCAGCTGGCCGAGAACCTGCAGCGGCGCCATTATCCCGGCCTACGAATGGTGTGCGAGCTTCTCTCGGGCAAGAACCACCAGACGGCCACCACGGAGGTCATGCATCGCGGATTGGAGATCTGCTGGCCGGGCGTTCCATTCGAGGCGACGCTCGCTCATGCCAAAGATCACCTGAGCCGCATCGGAGATTTCACCTGACCTTCGAAAAGCAGGGAAGGCGCGAGGCGTCCATTCGACATATGTAGGACGGATCGGCGCGAAACCTCGGCAATCGTCGGTTGTCGTCGCCCGGAGAGTAGCGAAGCCTGTCTCTTCCTGGGCAGACCCCTCCGACCCGCTCGAACCTCTCGACAGAGCCGCTCGCGGCTCGGCGAACATCGCTGAAGGGATCCACTGTTGGCTGGTGTGACGGTTACCGCGAAGTCGGCGCCCCGTGTGTTCTTGGACAACCCGTGGGTAGGGTTCGCGATTCGGCGGGGTCGGCGGCTGCTGGTGTCGCTGTTGGTGCTGGTGACGGCATCGTTCGCGATGATCCATCTGATTCCGGGTGATCCGGTGCGTGCGGCACTCGGGCCGATGGCGCCGCAGGAGCTGGTGCAGGCCCGGCGTGCGGCGCTGGGGCTGGACGACTCGTTGTGGCTCCAGTACTGGCGTTATCTGGAGCATCTGCTGTCAGGGAACTGGGGGACGTCGATCGCGACGGATGTGCCGGTGTCGCAGACGATCGGGGATCGATTGCCGGCGACGTTGGAGATCGCGTCGTACGCGTTCGTGGTGATGTTGCTGGTGTCGGTGCCGCTGGGGGTGGTGATGGCGGCGCTGACCCGGGGTGGGCGAAGACGGCGGACCGAGCTGGCGTTCACGTCTTCGAGTGTGGTGATCGCGGCGATCCCGGACTTCCTGCTGGCGGTGGGGTTGGTGTACGTCCTGGGCGTCAGCTTGGGGTGGTTGCCTGTGGCAGGGCGTAGTGGCCCGTCGTCGTTCGTGCTGCCGGTGCTGGGGCTCGCGATCGGGCCGACCGCGGTGCTGACCCGGATCGTACGGGTGGAGATGTTGTCGGTGCTGGACGCGGACTACATACGTACGGCGCGGGCGAAACGACTACCGGCGTGGCGGGTCTATCTGCGGCACGGGTTGCCGAATGCGATGACCACCACGCTCACCGTCGGCGGGCTCATGCTCGGCGGCCTGATCGCCGGGACGGTGCTGGTGGAGAACGTGCTGGCCTGGCCGGGCCTGGGGTCCACGATCGTGTCCTCGATCCTGGCCAAGGACTACCCGGTCGTCCAGGGCATCGTGCTGGTCTACGGGCTCGGTGTGCTGGCCATCAACCTTTTCGTCGACGTGGCGCTCGCCGTACTCGATCCCCGCTCCGCGATCCGGGAGAGCTGACCTGTGACGACATCTCCGACACCGGCGGCTGCGGCGCCGCCGATGGATCAGACCGGCTCGTCTGTGGCGCGACGGCCAGGGCGGCCTGGCGTGGCGCGATGGAGCGCCTCCATGCGGTCGCCGCTTGGGGCGAGCGCCGGCGTGTTGCTGCTGGTGGTTCTGGTGCTGGCGGTGATCAGCCCGATCCTGTGGGGTGCCAGGGCGACCGTGATCGACACCAATGCGCTGTCTCAGGCGTCCTCGGGCAAGCATTGGCTGGGGACCGACAATCTCGGCCGTGACATCTTCTACCGGATCTTGGTCGCGACCCGGTTGTCGGTCACACTGGCACTGCTGGCCACCGCGATCGGCGTGTTCATCGGTCTGATGCTGGGTGCTTCGCCGTGGCTGCTCGGGCATGGCCGGATCCGCTGGGCCGGGCGGCTGGCCACCGCGGTCGTGAACATCGCCGTGGCCTTTCCCTGGCTGCTGATGGCACTGTTCTTCGCGGTGATCTTCGGGGTCGGGATGAAAGGCGCGGTCCTGGCGATCGGGTTCGCGACCGCCCCCTGGTACGCCCGGGTGACCCAGACCCTGGTGGCGGGTGTCCAGGAACGGGACTTCGTCGCCGCCGCGCGGGTCGCGGGATTGTCCAAGCCGCGGATCCTGGTGCGGCACATCCTGCCGAACATCGGCGAGCCGCTGGTCGTCAACGCCACCATCGGCGCCGGCGGCGCGCTGCTGGCCTTCGCCGGGCTCTCCTTCCTCGGCCTCGGCGTCCAGGCACCGCACTACGACTGGGGCCTGCTGCTGAATGAAGGCCTCAACGGGATCTACGTACGCCCGGCAGGCGCGATCGCCCCAGGCGTCGCCATCGTCATCGCGGGCCTGGCGTTCAACCTGTTCGGCGAGGCCATCGCGAAGAACATCGGCCTGCGCACCACCCGTATCACCGGAACCGCGAACACGGCCAAGACGACCACGACGGCACACGATTCGGAGCGGGCAGAGGTCGCCGCGGACGGGCCGGTGCTCGTCGTCGAGGATCTGTCGGTCGCAGTCCCGGGACAGGCAGGGCCGGTCACGCCCGTGCGCGGCGTCGGCTTCACGATCGGCCGCGGCGAAGCCGTGGGAGTGGTGGGTGAGTCCGGGTCCGGCAAGAGCCTGACCGCGCTCGCGGTCGCGAAATTGCTCGAGGCGCCGGTCGAGGTGACCGCGCGCCGGCTGGAGTTCCTCGGCAGGGATCTGCTCGCCGAGAACGACGCGAGCGGCGTACGCGGGCTGCTGGGGCTGTCGTTCGGAATGGTGTTCCAGGATCCGACGACCTCGTTCAACCCGACCATGCGCATCGGACCGCAGCTGGCCGAGCTCGTACGCCGTCACCAGGGCCTGTCCCGAAGCCAGGCGCGGGATCGTGCGGTGGACCGCCTGCGCGCGGTCCGGGTGCCCGCCGCGGAACGGCGTGCCGGGCAGTACCCGCACGAGTTCTCCGGTGGGATGCGGCAACGCGCGATGATCGCGATGGCCATCATGGGCGAGCCGGCGCTGATCGTCGCCGACGAACCGACCACCGCGCTCGACGTCACCGTGCAACGCCAGGTCCTGCGGCTGCTGGGCCGGATCCGTGACGAGCAGAACCTGGCGATGCTGCTGATCTCCCACGACATCACCGTCGTCTCCCAGGTCTGTGACCGGGTCCTGGTCATGTACGCGGGCCGTGTCGTCGAGGACCTGCCCGCACACCGGCTCCACACAGACGCCCGGCACCCCTACACACGTGCTCTGCTCGCGGCCGTACCGGACATGACCGCCGACCGCGACGCACCGCTGGCGATCATCCCCGGCCGTCCCGTCGACCCGGCCCACCAGCCGGCCGGCTGCGCCTTCGCGGCCCGCTGCCCGCGCGCCACCGACGAGTGCCTTGAGACCGACCCCGCGCTCGACGGCGACGGGCACCGGGTCGCCTGCCTGCATCCGCACGATCCAGTCAGCGACGAGGATGGGAGCGCGCTGTGAGCGAGCTGCGGTTCGACCAGGTCAAGGTCACGTTCGGCACCGGGCGCAAGGCACTCACCGCCGTCGACGGCGTCGACCTGACCGTTTCATCCGGACAGGTCGTCGGCCTGGTCGGTGAGTCCGGTTCCGGAAAATCCACTCTCGCTCGCGCCGCCGTCGGCCTCAACCCGATCTCCGGCGGACGCATCCTGCTCGACGACAAGCCGCTACGACGTCGCCGACAACCGTTGCAGATGGTGTTCCAGGACCCGTACTCCTCCCTCGACCCGCGGATGACCATCGGCGACTCCATCGCCGAGACCATCCCTCGCGCCGTGGCCCGGCGACGCGCCGGCCGCAAGCGGGAGGTCGCCCACTACCTCGACCTGGTCGGCCTCGACCCCGACCGTGAACACGCCTATCCCGCGCAGCTGTCCGGTGGGCAACGCCAGCGCGTCGCACTCGCCCGCGCCCTGGCCGCCCGCCCCGAGGTTATCGTCGCCGACGAGATCACCTCCGCCCTCGACGTGTCGATCCAGGGCGCCGTCCTCAACCTCGTCCGCGACCTCCAGCAGCGGCTCGACCTGTCGATGCTGTTCATCTCCCACAACCTCGCCGTCGTCCGCTACGTCAGCGACGTCGTCGCGGTCATGTATCTCGGCCGCATCGTCGAGTACGGCCCCGCCCAGCAGGTCCTTGAAGACCCGCAACACCCGTACACGCGTGACCTGCTCGCCGCCGCGCCCGAACCGGGCGGCGACACGCTGACCGCGGAGAGCGACCCGGCGCTGCAGGCGATCGCCGACACCGAACCGCCCGACCCCCACCATCCACCGGCCGGCTGCCACTACCACCCCCGCTGCCCCATCGGCCCGCTGATCGACCCCGACCGCAGCAACTGCCTCACCGCAGCGCCCGCGACCGACCACGCCAACCACGCCGCCTGCCACTACGCCGGCGGGCTTCAGCCGGCGGAGTGAAGCTTCCTCCGCAGGTCGGGTAGTGTGACGGTCCTCTGAGCCCGCGGTCGAGTCGGCCGCGGGGAGGGGTGGGCTCGATGCTGGAGGAGCTGCAGGGGATAGCGGAGGCGCTCGCTTCGCGGCTGGGGCGTTCGGTCGCGATCGATGATCAGCAGTTCCGGTTGCTGGTGCACACGTCGCACCGCGCCGAGGCCGTGGATCGGCACCGGGTGGAGTCGATCATGCAGAAGGTGGTCGGCAAGGACATCGTCGGCTGGAGCCTGCGCCATGGCATCGCGTCGGCGACCGTGCCTGTGCAGATTCCGGCGAATGAGGAGTTCGGCTTCATTCCGCGTGTCTGCGTACCGGTCCGGTGTCAGGGCATGCTGCTCGCCTACCTGTGGCTGCTGGATTCCGAAGGATCCATGACCGACGCCGACATCGATCAGGCGGTGGAATCGGCGAAGGCCGCCGGTGATGTGCTTTATCGCGATCGGCTGCTTGGTGATCTTCAGCGCGGCCGCGAGCGGGAGCTGTTGCACGACCTGCTGGGCTTTGACGGCGCCGTGCGGGAGGACGCGGCACGGCGGCTCGTTGCCAGCGGTCGTCTTCCTGATGACGTCGAGGTCGCCGTCCTTGAGCTACGGGTCCAGGGCGCAGCCGATGTGGCGGTCGATGTCGCCTTGCAGGATGCGGGACGCAGGCTCTCGCCCCTGTGGGGGATCTGGGCGGGCCACGGCGACGGCGGGCTGATGCTCGTTGCAGGCCGCCCGCCGCTGGACCCCGTACGGCTGCAGGCGATCGCCCACGGTCTGCACAGGGAGATCGTCACCGCTCTGGGTGAGGACGCCGTGGTGGGCATCGGCGTCGGTCCCGTCGTCCCGTCGACCGATATGGCCCATGAGAGCCGTGATCGCGCGCAGGACGCGCTGCGGGTGGCCGGCCGGGTTCCAGGGTTGGGTGCGGTCATGGCCTGGGATTCCCTGGGGATCTACCGCCTCCTCGTCCGGCTTCCTCTCGATCGGTTCGGCGCCGACGCGATCCCGGACGGCCTCCGCCGGCTGCTTGAGGCGGATCATTCAGGTGTGCTGGGTGAGACGCTGGAGATCTACCTCGACGAGGCGGGCAGTGCCGCCTCCACGATCAAACGGCTCCAGATCCACCGCACCAGCCTGTACCACCGGCTCGGCCGGATCGAGGAGGTCACCGGGATGAGCCTGAGCAGCGGCAATGATCGGCTCGCGCTCCATCTCGGCATCAAGCTCCTGCGGCTTGGCGAGCCGGCGCATTGAGCGTGCCCTCCTCGGAACGCGACGGTAGTTCCGACCGGACAAACCCGGAAGGGGGCCGGATGTCCCGGCCCCCTTCCAGCTCCTAGGAGAGCTATCGGGTGAACTCGCAGTTGTTCGTGTCGTTACCCCAGGTGCCCTGCATCGCGAAGGTGCCGGTCGCCAGGGACAGGTTGCCGGCACCGCCGGTCGCGCCCGGGTTGAGCCAGGAGCACTTGTCGGCGTTCTCCTCGCCGCTTGAGTCGAGCCATCCGCCGGCCGGGTTCTGGTCGGTGATGGTCTCGGAGTACTCGTGGCCGTTCACGATGGAGACGCCGTCGAGGGTTCCGGGGAAGTTGACGAAGCCCTGGCCGCAGCTGGCGCCGGCGTCGGTGATGTACGGGCTGTTGGTGAGCGCGATGTCACCGTAGGGCGAGCTGACGCCCAGGTCGCCGTTCCAGTCGTGCCAGGCGCAGAACCCGCCGCCGTTGTTGAAGCCGTCGGGGAAGGTGTTGTGCGGTGCCATGACGATGTACTGCGCGTTGCGGTTCGAGGCCGGCGTCGTGTTGCCGAAGTGGCCGGCGGCCTTGACCGCTTCCTGGCCGATCTGGGTGTAGGTCTCCTGTGTGGGCGCCGCGACGCTGTTGTCGACATAGATGCCGGCGAAGACGCCGTTGCCCGGGTAGGCGACGTGCGGTGCCGTGCCCGGGCAGCTCTGCGAGCCGGCGGGGATGCCCTCGCAGTACTGGGTCATGACGTTGGACCAGCGCTCACCGTTGGTGCCGAGACCCTTGTACATCGACTCGAGGTAGGGGACTTCGCCCGACGGGTCGCCGGTCATCGTGGTGTTGCCGCTGCCGTTGGTGCCGGCGGTGCCCCACTGGGAGCCCCAGATGACCATGTAGACCTTCTCGGCGCCGGTGGTGACGCCGATACCGTCGACCCCGCCGCCGTAGGTGAGATTGGCGCCGGCCTTGTGGGAGGCCGGGTGCGTGATTCGGTAGGAGTGCATCTTGGCCTGCGTCTCGGTGGTCGGCGTGACGCCGTGCCGGTAACTGTGGCCGTAGGCAGGGGAGTAGGGGTTTGCCGAGGTGGCGGCCGCTGCCGGGGCGGCCAGTCCGGCGCCGGCCAGGGCGATCGCGGCCACTGTGACGGCGGCGCGTCTGATGCGGGAGTGGCGGGGGGAGGCGGGATTCATCCTGTGCCCTTTCTCGGAGGGGCGAGCGCAGGTTCCGTGATCCGGGCGGGGACCGGGTCTTCGGGACACTCGTGGCGGGTGACACCACAGGTGGTGGTGCTGCCGTGAAAGGTATTAATTGCTCATAAAGTCGTCAATATGGAGAATTCTTCAGAAGTTGTTAGGGAAAGTAAAGGACCAGTAAATATGCCTGGGGAAATGGTCGCCAGGCATACGGCCGGAATGACCCTAGGACCGAGCCTGCCTGGGGTGCCCGGTGAGCGGGCCCGAATAACGCGCTCGCAACCATTGCCCCGGACGGGAGATGGCCTCATCTGGCCGCCTGGATCGGCCGGATAGTTCCGAACGGGGCATCAGTGGTGGCTGGCACCGAATTCGTCTTCCACAGTCGACAACTCGTGATCGTTGCCGGCAGGAGTCCCCTGATGTGCCCGGGGAATCCGTTCTAGTTCACTGATCCCGCATCAAGTCGACGGTGACGACGAGACCGCCGTCCGGGGCGGAGGCGAGGCTGACTTCCCCGCCGTTGGCGGTCACGAGACGGTGCACGATCGCCAGTCCGAGGCCGGTCCCTCTGGCGCGACCGGTGTGGAAGCGACGGAACGCCTCCCCGATCGCCTCCTCGCTCATCCCGGGCCCGTCGTCGGCGACGGTGACCCGGACCCGGTGCCCCGCCCGGTGGGCGGCGAGCCGGACGTAGCAGCCGGCCGGTACGGCGTTGACGGCGTTGTCGATCAGGTTGTCGATGACCTGTTCCAGGTGGCCGGGCACGGACAGGGCGGTGAGCCGCTCGCGGGCGTCGAGCGACAGGTGGACGTCACGTTCGGCCGCGACGGGCGCCCACGCGCCCACGCGCTCGCCGAGGAGCTCCGTCACGGCGACCGATTCCGGCGAGGTCGTGGTGTTCTCGGCCCTCGCGACGGCGAGCAGGCCGTCGACGAGCCGGGCGAGCCGGCCCAGCTCCTCGAGCGCGGCATCGAACTCCTGGGTCTCCGAGCCGGCCTCCTCCGCGAGGAGTTCCATGCGCAGGCGCAGCGAAGCCAGGGGGGTACGGAGCTGGTGAGAGACATCCGCGAGCACGCTCTGGTGGTCGTGGATCAGGTGCTCCAGCCGGGCGGCCATGATGTTGAACCGTTCGGCGAGTCGGCGCACCTCGGCCGGGCGTCTCGGTGTGGCGGCACGCGCGCCCAGCTCACCAGAGCCCAGCGACTCCGCGGCCGTCTCCAGCCTACGCAGCGGTCCACTCACCCAGCGGGCGAGCCAGACGGCCAGGACGACCGCCCCCGTCACGGCGGCGAGCGCGACCGCCGCCAGCCAGGCCCACAACCGCATGACCCGGTCGTTCAACGGGGCCGACAGCCGACTGAGCAGCACCACGCCGGCAACCGTCCCATCGTGTTTGATCACCGGCACGACCGCCAGCAGCCGGTCGCCGACGGAGGTGACCTGGCTTCGCCCGGCGATTCCCGGAGCCGCGCGTGCCGGTGTGTAGAGCCGGGAATCGCGGCCGACCACCACGTGACCGCGCAGATCGGCGACCGCGACCGTCAGCCGGGCGCCCTCGGCGTTCTCCCGGCGCAGGTCGGCGAGCGTGTGCGGCAGCGCGGAGGAACGCTCGTGGTCCACGAGCTTCTCCTCGGCGGCTGCGGCGACGGAGTGGGCGATGGCAAGGGTGCCGCTGCGGTAGTCACGCTCGTACTGCGCGGACATCGCCAAACCGAGCGGCAGCAGCGCACCGACCAGCAGGCTCCCGGTCAGGGCGAGGAGCGCCGCGAGGATCCGCCTCGTCACGCGGGGTCCCCGAGACGGAATCCACGGGCGTAGACCGTGACGATCGTCGCCGGTTCGCCGAGCTTGCGGCGCAGCGCCGCGACGTGCACGTCGAGGACGCGGGTGGGGCCATACCAGTACGTCTGCCAGACCCGTTCCAGGATCTCCTGCCGGGACACGACTCGGCCCGGGTCCGCGGCGAGGCACGCCAGGATGTCGAACTCCGTCGGAGTGAGCCTGATCTCCTTCCCCTCTCGCGTCACTCGACGCGTCCGCGTGTCGACCGCCAGTGCCCCATGGGTCAGCAGGTGCGATCCGGCGACCTGGCTGCGCCGCAGTACGGCGCGTATCCGGGCCATCAGCTCGGCGAACCCGAACGGTTTGACGATGTAGTCGTCGGCCCCGGCGTCCAGCGCGGCCACCCGGTCCGGCTCCTCCCCACGCGCGGTGATCACGAGGATGGCGACGAGGTCGGACCGGGCGCGCAGGGTGCCGCAGAGCTCGACCCCGTCGCCGTCGGGCAGCCCGAGATCGAGCAGGACCACGTCGTACGAGTCGGCCTCGCGGGCCTGCTGCGCGGTGCCCACGCTCATTGTCACGTAGCCGGCACGGGTCAGACCGCGCTCAAGCGAGCCGGCGATTCCCGGATCGTCCTCGACGATCAGTACGTGGAAGGGATTCTCCGTCACGCTCACACGCTAGTCACGATCCGCTCATCTGAACGAGTTCCGAAGATTGTCCTGCTCATGCCCTTATGGCGTCTTCGGCAAGGTAGGAGCCGTAGCCATCCCCCACAGAAAGATGATCATGTTCTCGACCGTTTTCGGGCTTCCCGCACATCCACTCATCGTCCACGCCGTCGTGGTCCTGGTGCCGCTGTCGGCGGTCGCCGGGATCATCGTCGCCGTGTGGCCGGCGGCCCGCGCACGGTACGCGCCTCTCGCACTGGGAGTCGCGACGTTCGCCCTGATCTCCGTCCCGCTCGCCACGCACACCGGCGAGGAACTGGAACCGCATGTCCACGCCTCGGCGCTCGTGGAGCGGCACACCGAGATGGCCGACGGGTTGCTGCCCTTCATGGCGCTGCTCTGGCTGGCTCTGGCCGCCCTGGTAGGGGTGCGCTGGTACGCCACGTCCCACACCGTGTCCTGGTCGAAGTTGGCCGTCGGGGCTGCGGCGGTCATCGCGGTCGTGGGGGCGGTGGCGAGCGGCGTGCAGGTGGCCCGGATCGGCGACAGCGGCGCTCGGGCCGCCTGGCATGGCGTCGCCACCGGAAACGTGTCCTCTGGACCGCACCGCTAGGGGGAGTAGATGTCCGAATCGGACCCACGGAAGCGCCGAGACGCCGGTCTGGCGATGGTCGCCGCCTGGACACGAGGGGCCATCGGTGCAGGAGTCGTGTTCTGCGGCGTGCTGGCCGCAGGGCTCGCGCACGCCCTGCCCGGCCAGGAGGTGAGCGACCGGCAGCCCATGTCCGCGACGCCGAGTACGTCGGGTACGCCGGTCGTTCCGGAGCCGTCGCGCTCCGTGACCTGGCACCGGGCCGGCGATGACGACCGTACGCTCCCGGCTCACCGGCCCCATCGTCCCCGGCTGACGCCCCCGTCGGTACCGCCCACCCCCACCCCGGAACCGACGCACACGACGTCGGGCGGCTCGTGATGGAGGCCGGTACCACCTTTCCGGTATGGGGGACGACGGCGTTCCTCATGGTCACCGCCGAGCACCGCATGGACATCGCACGCCGCGAGCTCGACGCGGAGCTCGCCGCGATGGGGGACGCGTGTGACCGGTTCCGGGCCGACTCGGAGCTGTCGCGTCTCAACGCCGCCGGCGGGCGGCCGATGCGTGTCTCCGCCCTCTTCGCCGAAACCCTGAAACGGGCCCTGGAGGTCGCCGAGGCGACGGACGACGCCGTCGACCCGACCGTCGGTGGAGCGCTGATCGCGGCCGGTTACGATCGCGACCTCAAGGCCGTCTGGTCACGCGGCGACATGGCGGGCGCCGCACCGGTGCCGGCGGCGGGCCGCCACGCGGTCGAGATCGACGGCCGCGTGGTGCGATTGCGCCGCGGAGTGCGCCTCGACCTCGGCGCCGTCGCCAAGGCTCTGGCCGCCGACCGGGCCGCTGCACACGCCGCGCGGCGTGCCGGGTGTGGCGTGCTGGTGGGTCTCGGCGGCGACATCGCCGTCTGTGGGCCGGCGCCGCCCGGCGGCTGGCGGATCCGGGTGGCCGAAGATCACCGGTCCGGACCCGACGCTCCGGGACAGGCCGTGACGATCAGCGCTGGAGGCCTGGCGACCTCCTCGGTCACCGTACGCCGCTGGTGGCGAGGCGGACGTCGTCAGCACCACATCATCGACCCCGTCACCGGCGCTCCTGCCGTCACCTGCTGGCGCGCGGTCAGCGTCGCGGCCGCGACCTGCGTCGACGCCAACGCCGCCTCGACCGCCGCGATGGTGACCGGGCCGAGGGCCGGCACCTGGCTGGCGGATCGCCGCCTTCCTGCCCGGCTCGTCCACTCCGACGGGGCGGTGCTCACCGTCGCGGGCTGGCCTGCCGACGAACCGGCCGGAGCGGCCGTATGAGCGTTCTCTGGTACGTCTGCCGCGCCACCGGCGAGGCGACGTTGCTGTTCCTCTCCGTCGTGGTCACGCTGGGTGTGATGTCGGCGGCCCGGTTCGGCGGGCGTCGGGTCCCGCGATTCGTGATCGCCGACGTGCATCGCAATCTGACCCTGGTCGGTCTCGGATTCCTGGCCGTGCACGTCGCCGCCACCGTCGCCGACTCGTACGTGCCGATCACCGTCGCCGACGTCGTGGTGCCGTTCGGCTCGGCGTACCGGCCGGTCTGGCTGGGACTGGGCACCCTGGCCTTCGACCTGCTCGTGGCCCTCACCGTGACGAGTCTGCTCCGCCTGCGTATCGGGGTCCGCCGCTGGAAGGCCCTGCATTGGTCGGCGTACGGCTGCTGGATCCTGGCGCTGGTCCACGCGCTGGGCACCGGCTCGGACACCCGCAGCTCCCTCTTCCTCATGCTGGCCGGGCTGTGCTGCGCGCTCGTGCTCGCCGCGGTGGGCCGGCGGCTCGTCGGGGCCGGACCGGATCACCCGGCGCGCCGGTCCGGCGCGGGCCTGGCCATCCTGATGGTCGTCGGTGTCATCGTGGTCTGGACGGTGTACGGCCCGCTGGCATCGGACTGGGCCGAGCGATCCGGAACTCCGCACCACACGGCCGGGTCGCCGTCCGCCGGCAGCGGCGCCGTGGAGCCGGGAGCGGTCCGATGACGGCCGCTCCGATCACGGCGCCCACCACTCGCCTGCTCGCCGGGTACGACGGCCAGGGCTTGGTCGTGGACTTGGGCCGCCACCTGGCGCTGCACGGTCCGGTACCGGTCGGCCCGCCGCGCTCGCGCGACCCGCATGCGCTGATCGACGCGGTCGAGGCGGCCGGGCTGACCGGCCGCGGAGGCGGAGCGTTTCCCACCGCGCGCAAGATGAGGGCGGTGGCCGACCGTCCCGGGCCGGCCGCGGTGGTCGTCAACGGCTGTGAGGGCGAGCCGGCGAGTCTCAAGGACCGCCTGCTACTCGGCGTCGCACCGCACCTTGTGCTGGACGGCGCGATGACGGCCGCGCGGGCCGTCGGTGCCCGCGAGATCTTTCTCTGCGTCCACGACGGAGCGGACCTGCGGACCGCCTTGGCCGAGCGTCGCCGGGCCGGCCTGGCGACGCTCCCGGTACGGGTACGCCGAGTGCCGGCGCGGTACGTCGCCGGCGAGGAGACCGCACTGGTCGGCTGGCTCAACGGAGGCGAGGCCAAGCCGGCGTTCGCCGTACGGCCGTTCGAACGCGGCGTCGGCCGCCGCCCGACGATGGTCTCCAACGCCGAGACCTACGCGCACGTAGCGCTGATCGCCCGCTACGGGCCCGACTGGTTCAGGGCCTGTGGATCCTACGACGCGCCGGGCACGGCGCTGTTCACGGTCTCCGGCGCCGTTGTGCGTCCCGGTGTCGTGGAGGCGCCGCTCGGCACGAGCGTCGCCCAACTCCTGGACCTGGCCGGCGGCCTCACCGAACCCCTCCAGGCCGTGCTCACCGGCGGTTACGGAGGCGCATGGCTGCCGCCGTCCCTCGCTGGCACACCCGCCACGGCCGCCGCGCTCGCTGCGGCAGGCGGCACCCTGGGCCCCGGGATCGTCGTCGCGTTCCCGGCGCGGGCATGCGGTCCGGCGGAGGCGGCGCGAGTCCTGGCCTGGCTCGCCTCGGAGACGGCCCGGCAGTGCGGCCCTTGCATGTTCGGGCTGCCCGCGATCGCGGCCGACCTCGCCGCCGTCGCGTACGGCCGGGCGGACCTGGCGGTGCACCGGCGGCTGCGCCGAAGGCTGGAGGTCGTCGGCGGCCGAGGCGCGTGTCGGCACCCCGACGGTGCGGTGCGGTTCGCGGCCAGCGCCCTGCGGGTCTTCGCGCCTCATCTGCGCGAACACGAGCGCGCCGGCGGGTGCGCGCACGCCCGACGGCCTCGTGTGCTGCCGCTCCCGGGTAGGTGGTGATCATGTCTACCTGGCGGCTGCGCGTCGATCCGATCGACTGCACCGGGCACGGGCTGTGCGCCGAACTGCTGCCCGAGGCGATCGGTCTCGACGAGTGGGGCTACCCGATCATCGGTCCGCTTGCCGTCGGTCTCGTGCCCCTGGCACGCCGGGCGGTCGCGGACTGCCCAACGCTGGCGCTCAGGCTCGAGAGGCTCGACCCTCGGTAGGGCCGCCTTCCCCTCCGCGCCGCAATTACAAAGACCATTGATCCTCGATGGTCATGCATCCGCGGGAATGAATCAGTGGTTTTTCTGTAGAAACTCTAAGGAGCTTCTTTACATTCTCGGAATCGGATCTTGTGTGGCATGCATTAATGTCCGATTCAAGGCCTTCCGTGTGACTTGACCGACTTTGGCCGTCCTATTTACCCCTCTTCTGACACGTGTCAAGGTCTGCTGAGACGTCGGCAGAGACCATCTGCTGGTCGTCTATATGTCCGGCGTATCGGACATATGGCAGGCGCTCAGGTGGCGTCACGGCCAAACCGTCAGAGGTCCGCCGGCGTCCGAGTCGGCGGGCGGTCAGGAGGTACCCCCCGTGTTGTATGGATTGGCGAAGAAAATGGTTCCCGGTGGTCACACGCGTCAGCGTGCCGCCGCGCGGATGGCCGCCGGTGTGATCGGCCTTGTCGCAGCCGCCGCCGTCTCTCTGGTCGGCGTGTCGCCAGCGTCCGCGGCCACACAAGTTCGTCCCCACGTGATGAAGGTCTACAAGCCTGGCGTGTCGCCTTTGCTCGCCGGTAACATGATCAATCACGGCGGCCCGGTCCAGAATGCCCCAGTGGTGTACATCGACTTCTGGGGCTGGGGGTCGGACCCCTCCGGCGAGCGGTCCTACCTGACCAGCTTCCTCGGGTCTGTCGGCGGAAGCTCCTGGCTGTCCTCGGTCAACCAGTACGGTGCCAGCAACAACACGCGGTTGGCCGGTACGTGGTCCGACCCCACGGCGGTGCCCACCGTCCCGAGCGACTCACAACTCCAGGCCACGGCGGCCCGCGCCGCGGCCCACTTCGGGGCCGGTAGCTCGGTCAACGTGCAGATCGTGGTGGCCACGCCGAGTGGACACTCGAGTTCCGGCTTCGGTACGCAGTACTGCGCCTACCACGGTGCCGTGGCCTCCAACCCGAACATCACCTACACGAACCTGCCCTACATGACCGACGCCGGCGGCAGCTGCGGTGCCGGAAGCGTCACCGGCAACGCGCTGGACGGCGTGAGCATCGTGGAGGGCCACGAACTGGCCGAGGCCATCACCGACCCGCTGCTCAACGCCTGGTATGACGCCAACGGTGAGGAGAACGGCGACCTGTGCGCCTGGACCGGCCTGCACACCATCAGCACCTCGGGCGGAACCTTCGCCGTCCAGCCGCTGTGGAGCAACTCCGCCGGCGGCTGCGTGGGGTAAGGCACCATCACGGCGGCCGGATCGTCTGCTGACAGTCTCAGGGGAACCTTCAGGCCGCCGTCGCTGAAAATCCAGCCGTGGGCCCATCTATGAATGGGCCCACGGCGCCAATTTCTAGCCTGGCACGGGCCCCATCTTCGCAAAGTCTTTGGGCCCGCGGCGGAGGTCCCGCCCGACGGTGACAATCGGCCCGCTCATTACCGGGAAAACCGTGCCTAACATTGATCTAACAGTGGCTGACCTGCTCGAACAGAGGGAGCTCACGATGAACGGAAACATCGTTGACCGGCCGGTCGTCGCGGGCGTCGACGGGTCGGGCTCCGCTCTGCACGCCGCGCACTGGGCGGCCGACGAGGCCCTACGGCTGGGCGCGCGGCTACGCCTGGTGCACGCCATCGACGTCTCGGCTCTCGCCTGGACCGACAAGTTCGGCCCGTCGATGGAGTTCTTCGAGAGCCTAGAGTCCGACGGGAGGCGGCAACTGGATGACGCGCAGGCATCGATACGCCGCGCTCATCCCGAGCTGACCGTCGACGCCGAAGTCAGGACCATCGCCCCCGCGCATGCGCTGGTCGACCTGTCCGGCAGCGCCCGGCTGGTGGTGCTGGGTTCTCGCGGAAGCGGCGGCTTCAAAGGGCTGCTGGCCGGCTCCACCGCCATCGCCCTGGTCACACACGGTCACTGCCCGGTCGCCGTGATCCGTGGGCGAACCCCTGGGAGCCCACCGCCCGACCAGGGCCCGGTGGTGGTCGGTGTGGACGGATCACCGGTCAGCGAGACGGCGCTGGCAGCGGCGTTCGAGGAGTCGTCGCTCAGAGGAACGGACCTTGTCGCGGTGCACGCCTGGGTCGAGTTCGCCTCGGACACCTCATACGCCTACGCCCGACAGCTCTTCGTCGACTGGGACCGGGTCGAGTCGAGTGAACGGGAGATCCTGGCCGAACGTCTGGCCGGCTGGCAGGAGAAGTATCCCAACGTCATGGTGCGGCGGGTGGTCCGCGGGGGCCGTCCGGCGCGCTGCCTTCTGCACGAGGCCGAAGACGCCCAGCTCTTGGTGGTGGGCAGCCGGGGACGGGGCGGTTTCGCGGGCATGTTGCTGGGCTCCACCAGCCACGCGCTGATCCACCATGCCTCTTGCCCGCTTCTGGTGGTCCGTGCGGACCGGTGAACGACCGGCTGGCACCTGCACGGACGGTTCGTCGTGGGGAGAACCGGCTCCGGCGGCGGTCCGGGATGGCCTGAGAGGGGCCGAAAGTCCTGTCGGGATCGGACCTCTGGCCGCTGATCTCGTCTTCACGGGAGCCAAGGCTTTACCCATGAGAGGACTTGCGAGCCCTGATGCCGTGTTCGCGTTGCTGATCGACGGAACGCAGGCGCAGATCCGGGAGGTGCACCCCGCTGATCGGGCGGCGGTGCTGCGGCTGCATGCGGAGATGTCGCCGGAAAGCCTCTACCTGCGGTTCTTCAGCCTGAGTCAAGGTATCGGCGCGGAGGTGGCAAACCGTATCTGCCGGCCCCCGGGATCCGGGCATGGCGCGGTAGCTGCCTGGGTGGCCGGTGAGCTCGTGGGCGTGGCGAGCTATGAGACCGTCGGCGACGAGGGGGTGGCGGAGGTCGGGCTGGTCGTCGCGGACCGGATGCACGGGCGCGGTGTGGGGACTCTGCTGCTGGAGCATCTCGCCTCGCTGGCCCGTACACGGGGTGTGCGCGCGTTCTACGCCGACACACTCGCCCAGAACCACGCTGTGCAGAGGCTGTTCGCCGACGCAGGGCTCGCTTTCCAACGCCACAGCGCGGACGGGGTCGTCGAACTCACCATTCCGCTCACTCCGGACGACCACTATCTGGACGCCGTCGGCGAACGTGAGCGGACGGCCGACCTCAAGAGCCTGGAACACCTGCTGGCGCCGGCGTCGATCGCCGTGATCGGGGCAGGTCGCCGTCCGGCGTCGATCGGCGCGATCGTCCTCCGTAACATCCTCGTGTCCGGGTTCACCGGTCCCGTGTACGCGGTGAACCCGCGGGCAGGGGCGGAGCTCGGCGGCGTACCGTGCGTCGCGTCGGCCACCGATCTTCCCGAGCCGGTCGATCTGGCGGTGCTCACCGTCCCCGCCGGCGCGGTCGGAGAGGTGGCCCGTGAGTGCGGGCGCCGCGGCGTGCGTTCGTTGGTGGTGATCACCTCGGGGGTGGACGGGCCTGGGCTGCTGGCCACGTGCCATCGGTATGGCATGCGGCTGGTCGGGCCCAACTGTCTGGGCGTCACGAACACCGTGGCAGGGTTCGACGCGACGTTCGCCGTCTCACGGCCCGCGGTGGGAGAGGCCGGCGTCGTCGTCCAGTCCGGCGGGGTCGGCATCGCGCTTCGTGACCAGCTGTCCAGACTGGGCATCGGCGTGTCGACATTCGCCTCGGTCGGAGACAAGTACGACGTCAGCGGCAACGACATGCTGCAGTGGTGGGAGTCGGACCCGTCGACCCGGTTGGGCCTGCTCTATCTCGAGTCATTCGGCAACCCCCGTAAGTTCGCTCGTACGGCACGCCGGGTCGGTCGGCGGATCCCGCTGCTCACGGTCGTCTCGGGCCGGTCCGAAGCGGGTCTTCGCGCCGCGGCCTCACACACCGCGGCGGCCATGACGCCGGACATCACCCGCGAGGCGCTCTTCCGGCAGGCCGGCATCGTCGCGGTACGCGGCCTCGGTGAACTCGTCGACGCGGCCGCCATGCTCGCATGCCAGCCCGCACCGGAAGGCCCACGCGTGGCGATCGTCTCCAACGCCGGTGGCGCCGGCGTGCTCGCCGCGGACGCGTGCGCCGACGCCGGGCTGGTCATCGCCGAGCTGACCGCGACGACCCGGGACGAACTGGGGAATCTGCTGCCGTCCGGAGCGGCGTGCGCGGGCCCGGTCGACACGGGCGCCGCCGTCGCCCCCGATCGGTTCCGCCGTTGTGTCGACCTGGTCGCCGCCGATGACGGGGTCGACGCCGTCATCGTCATCGTCGCGCCCACCGCGGCATCTGATCTCGTTCCCACGGTCACCGCCGGGGACTCGCGAAAGCCGACGGCAGCGGTCGTGCTCGGCCAGCCCGACACGGTGGACGTGCGGGAGGGTGAGAACGGGCGGCGTATCCCCTCCTATGCCAATCCCGAGAACGCCGCCCGTGCCCTGGTAGCCGCGTGCTCCTACGGCCGGTGGCGCGCTCGCCCGCCCGGCCGGGGATCCGATCCGCCGGGGCTGCGAACCGGTGAGGTCGTTGACCTCGTCTCGGCTTACCTGGACCGGTGTCCGGAGGGCGGATGGCTGAGCCCGGCCCAGAGCATGCGGCTCCTCGATTGCTACGGGCTCCCGCTGGCGGACTGGCGCATGGTGCGGTCCGAGGACGACGTCGTACGGGCTGCCGCCGCGCTCGGCGGCCGTGTCGCGCTCAAGGCCGACGTGCCCGGTGTCGTCCACAAGTCCGACGTCGGCGCCGTCGCGCTGGATCTGGCCGGTGAACACCAGATGCGGCGCGCCTACCGAACCCTGGCAGAGCGCTTCCCCGGACGGCTCGAGAGCGTCCTGGTCCAGCGGATGGCGCCCGAAGGCATCGAGGTGCTGTGCGGCATCACCCAGGAACCGGTCTTCGGTCCGCTCATCGTCTTCGGCCTCGGCGGGGTCGCCACCGACGTGCTCGGCGACACCAGTGCCCGGCTCACCCCGCTGACCGACGTCGACGCCGAGGAGCTCATCCGCTCGGTTCGTAGCGCGCCTCTCCTGCTCGGTCACCGTGGCCGTCCGTCCGTCGACGTCGCAGGCCTGCAGGACACCCTCCTGCGGCTCTCCAGCCTCGCCGAGGACCACCCTGACGTCGCCGAACTCGACCTCAACCCGATCATCGCCCGTCCCGACGGAGTCGTGGTCGTCGACGCGCGAGTTCGTGTCGTCCCCCAACGCCATTGGGACCCCTACCTGCGCCGGCTGCGCTGACACAAAGGTGGAGACCATGACGACCCCGATCGTCGTCGGCGTGGACGGCCCGCCCTCCGCATGCGATGCGCTGCGATGATGATGACGGGGTCCATCGAGAACGCCGGGAGAACGATCCTCGAACAGGCGATCGAGGCGGTGCTGGATCACGCTTTCGCCGCCACCGCGGTTCGCGGGGCGAGGCTGAGAGTCGTCTACGCCTGGCGCTCATCCGGAGGTCGGTACGGCGTTCTGGAGGCCGGTGAGGCGGCGGATATCGCCGTCAGTGAGGTCCTCGCACCATGGAAGGCCCGCAGGTCGAAGTCGCCGACGGCACGGCCCGGTCAGCCACGGGTTGATCCATCACGCCGAGTGCCCCGTGGCCGTGGTCCAGCCGCGCGTATGAAGTCCTCCTCGGCGCCTCGCGGTCTGCCCCAGTGATGGCACTACCGGCTCCGGGTGTGGGAGTTCAGTCCGGTGAAAGCTGGGGCCGGCGGTGCCAGACGTGCACGTCGGCGAATGGGTGGACGGCGCGCAGTCCTTGTTCGACGGAGTCCGCGATCGGTCCTGAGGTGTCGATCACGATGGCCTCCGGCCATGGATCCGCTGTCTCCGCCATGCGGGCGGCGATCGCCGGATCGGCGTCGGAGGCACCTGGGGGACGAGTGAGCAGGCGTTCCTCGGCGAGGGGAGTCTGGCAGTTGAGGGCGATCAGCTCGGCCTGTTCGGAGAGCTTTGCCGCGTCTGCTCTGAACTGGGCGGATGTCCAGGAAGCGTCAATGATGACGGATTCGCCGTAGGACACTAGCTGCGCGGCGCGTTTCAAGAGCTCGGCGTAGGTGCGCCGGGTCCAGAACGTGGTGTAGATGCCCGTCCCGAATGCGGCTGCGGCGGAGATATCGGGGGAGATATCGGCGAGTTCCTTGCGGATCCGGTCGCTGTTCAAGACGGTGTAGCCGAGCCGGTCGCCGAGGCCCTCGCTGAGGGCGGTCTTTCCGGTGCCCGGCTGTCCTCCGACGAGGACCACCTTGACCGCGCCGGCGTTCAGATGGCGCAGAGCGATCTCGGCGAATCGTCCGGCCGCCGCTGAGGCGGTGGTATCGCCCTGACTCCAGCGCAGGCAGGCGACCTTGGCGCGGATGAACGCCCGATAGGCGACATAGTGGTGACGAAGCGAGGACGGAGCCGGGTCGCCCGCGTACTCGGAGTACCAGGCGAGGAAATGCTCGGCCAGCCGAGGGGCTCGCAGGCGCTCCAGATCCATGCAGAGGAATGCCGCGTCGTCGAGGCCGTCCAGCCAGCGAAGGCGGTCATCGAAGTCCAGGCAGTCCAGGATGCGGGGCCCGTCCTCCAGGCAGAAGATGTCGTCGGCCATCAGGTCGCCGTGCCCGTCGATGATGCGTCCCTCGTGGATCCGAGCGGTGAACAGGCGTTCGCGACCGTCCAGGAAGCGCAGGGCGAGCCGTTCGATCTCGACCGCGTCGCTGGAACTGATCGCCCGTCCATGGAAGGGGCGTACCTGGTCGAAGCTGTCGGCCCAACGTCCTCGCAGGGCATCGCGTGTGCCCTCAGCCGAAATCTGGTCTCCGCGACGGGCTGCGGCGTGCGCGCGGGCAAGCAGGCGTGCGATCGCCCGCAGGGCATCGCTGACCGGCTCGTGCGCCTCAACGAGCTTCGAGAGCCTGCGCTCGGAGGGCATCCGGCGCATCACCACCAGATGATCGCAGGGCTCTCCCGAGGACAGAGTGACGTCGGCCACGCCGAAGTAGACGTCGGGAGAGAACCGCCGGTTGAGTTCGACCTCGCGATGGCAGGCGCGCTCACGCCGGTCCCGGGTGGAGAAGTCGAGGAAGCCCAGGTTCACGGGCTTCTTCAGCTTGTAGGCGCGATCTCCGACGAAGAAGACCACGCCGGCATGGGTTTCCACGACGTCTGCGGCCGGCACATTCATCCCCATGACTCCAGACTCTTCTCCGGGCACGGATGGAGCTAGAGACTTCCGTCCCCATCGATGTAGCGCGTGTGCGTTCACGGGTTGATCGTTAGAGCTCGATGCGGGTCCTTCGGCTCGCTGCGCCGGGACCGAAGCCCCTGTCTCGGAAAACCCGTTAACCGGGATGGTTGGGTGCGTATGAGGGGGGCTCGTGATGCGTACCACGACCGGCCAATGCACTCTCGGCGACTCTGCTCGCAGCATCGCGTCTGTGGTCTTCGGTGTGGACGCGATCGTCGCCCCTGCGCCTCTTCCCTCCACGCTCGCGCTCGTCCGGACGGCGGTCATCGAGGCATGTCCCCTCGGCTCTTGAACGACGCTGCCATGGATGTCTGGCATATCGCCTATGAGGGATTCGATCCAGGGGAGGAACGTCTGCGGGAGGCGCTGTGCACGCTGGGCAACGGCTACTTCGCCACCCGAGGCGCCGCTCCGGAGTCGGTGGCCGGGGACACGCACTATCCCGGCACCTACGTGGCCGGGTGTTACGCCCCGCTGTCCTCGAGGATCGCGGGGCGTACCGTCGTCAACGAGGATCTGGTCAACGCTCCGAACTGGCTGCCGCTGACGTTCCGTGCCGAGGGCGGCGAGTGGTTCACGCCTGCCGGGTATCAGCTGCTCGATCACCGGCAGGAGCTGGATCTGCGCCGGGGCTTGCTCAATCGGCGGCTGCGCTGCCGTGACCCGGCCGGCCGGGTCACGGTCTTGGACCAGCAGCGGCTCGTATCGATGGATGATCCGCACAAGGCGGCTCTGCGCACCACGATCAGTCCGGAGAACTGGTCAGGGCTGCTGGAGGTCCGTACGGGCATCGACGGGCTGGTGCGCAACGGCGGTGTCGCCCGGTATCGGGGCCTGGCGTGCGTCCATCTGGTCTTCCGTTCCAGCGGCGCCGATGGTGACCTGGTCTGGCTCGACGCGGAGACCGCCACGGCCGGTGTGGGGATCGCCCTGGCGGCCCGTACGACGGTCCGTGGCGGCGGGGCGGTTCGCCGTGAGGATCAAGGCGGCCCGAGCTGGATGGCTCAGCTCCTGACCGTCGAGGCCCGGCAGGGAGAGCCGGTGATCGTCGACAAGGTCGTCGCGCTGCATACGTCTCGCGATCAGGCCACCGGCGACCACGTCGCGGCGGCCCGGCTGGGAGCGGCGCAGGGCCCGTGCTTCGAGGAACTGCGCGGGCGGCACGTTCTCGTCTGGGAACAGCTGTGGCGGCGAGGCATCCTCGATGTCGGTCAGGGGGGTGCGCAGCGGAACGTCAACCTGCACCTGTTCCACGTCCTGCAGACCATCTCGCCGCATACGGTCGGCCTGGACGTCGGTGTTCCGGCGCGTGGTCTGCACGGCGAGGCATATCGGGGTCACGTGTTCTGGGACGAACTGTTCGTGCTGCCCTTTCTCAGCCTGCGGTTCCCAGAGATCGTCCAATCCTTGCTGCTCTACCGCTGGCGGAGGCTGCCGGCGGCTCGCAGGGCGGCGAGCGAGGCCGGGTACGCGGGCGCGATGTATCCGTGGCAGAGCGCCACCGACGGTGGTGAGGAGACCCAGCTTCTCCATCTCAACCCGCGCTCAGGACGCTGGCTGCCGGACAACTCGCGGCTGCAGCGGCATGTGGGCCTGGCGATCGCCTACAACGTCTGGCAGTACTACCAGGCCACCGGAGATCTGGCCTTCCTGTGCGATCAGGGAGCGGAGATGCTGGTCGAGATCGCACGGTTCTGGGCAAGCGTCGCCACGCTGGACCCGCGCACCGGCCGGTACGACATCCGCGGTGTGATGGGGCCGGATGAGTACCACGACGCGTATCCGGGAGCGGCCACGCCCGGCCTGGACAACAACGCCTACACCAACGTCATGGCGGTCTGGACGCTGTGCCGCGCCCTCGACGTGCTGGCGTTGCTGCCGCCGTACCGCCGGGACGAGCTTCTCCAGCGGCTGGAGATGGCCGATGTGGAGCTCGCCCGCCTCGACGAGGTGAGCCGCCGGATGCGGGTGGTCTTCCACGCCGACGGCGTCATCAGCCAATTCGAGGGCTATGAGGGTCTCGCCGAGTTCGACTGGGAGGGCTACCGCAGGAGGTACGGCGACATCCGCCGCCTCGATCGCATCCTGGAGGCCGAAGGCGACACCCCGAACCGCTACAAGGCGTCCAAACAGGCCGACGTCCTCATGCTGTTCTACCTGCTGTCCGCCGACGAGCTGGACACGCTGTTCGACCGGCTCGGCTACCGCCTGGACCGCGCCGACATACCGAAGATCGTGGACTACTATCTGGCCCGCACCTCGCACGGCTCGACGCTGAGCGCGATCGTGCACGCCTGGGTGCTCGCCCGGTCCGACCGTCCCGCCTCCTGGAAGTTCTTCCTGGCGGCGCTGGACGGCGATCTGCACGACGTTCAGGGCGGGACTACGAGCGAAGGGATCCATCTCGGTGCCATGGCGGGCACCCTTGACCTCGCTCAACGCTGCTACAGCGGGCTCGAAACGCACGACGATGTTCTGCGCCTCGCTCCCGCTCTGCCGCCAGGCCTGCCCGATCTGAGGATGGAGCTGCGGTACCGCGGCCACTGGGGTCTGCGGATCCACGTCAGTGCCGCGGGTGTTCAGATCGGCCTGCCCGCCTCGACGCGGCCGCCGATCCACGTCGCCGTGGCCGACGGGCCCCCGACCGTCCTGGCCGCGGGGCAGACTCTCTGGTTCGGATCGGGAGCCGAGGACCGGTGAGCGTCACAGTGGGCGACCTGCGCCGCGTGGCCCTGCCCGCCGGTACGCTCGGCGCCCTCGCGGCGGGCGGCCTGTGCCGGGTCCTCGGCCTCACCGGCGTCACCGACGCTCTGTGGATCGCGGCGACGGTGTTCGCTCTCGTCCCGGCTCTGTGGTGGATGTGCGCCGCACTGTGGCATCGCCGGCTCGGGGTCGACGCGATCGCGGTGCTCGCGCTGGCCGGCACGCTCGTCGTCGGGGAGTACCTGGCAGGCGCCCTGATCGCCGTCATGCTGGCGACCGGCCGGTCGCTCGAGGAGTACGCGAGTCGCCGTGCCAGACGTGACCTGCGCGCCCTGCTGGAGAGGACCCCGAAAGAGGCGCGTCGGTACGTCGACGGAACCCTCCGGCGCGTCCCGATCGAGGATCTCATGCGAGGCGACCGTCTTCTCGTGCCGGCGGGAGCGGTCGTGCCGGTCGACGGGGTGGTCGAGCGCGGTGTCGCGATCCTTGATGAATCCGCGCTGACAGGTGAGGCCCTGCCTGCGGCGTACACGGTGGGCAACCACGTACGCAGCGGCACGGTCAATGCCGGAGACCCGTTCGACCTCCGCGCGACCGGGAGCGCCGAGGAGAGCACCTACGCCGGAGTCGTACGCCTGGCCAGGGAGGCCCAGGCCGAGAGCGCCCCGGTCGTCCGCCTCGCCGACCGGTTCGCCGTGCTCTTCGTGCCGCTGACCCTGGCGGTGGCGGGCGGCGCGTGGCTGGCCTCCGGCAGCCTCTTGCGCGCGGTGGCGGTGCTCGTCGTCGCGACCCCCTGTCCGCTCCTGCTGGCCGCGCCGGCCGCGATCGTCTCGGGGCTTTCGCGTACGGCCCGGCACGGCGTGGTCGTGAAAGGAGGTGCGGCTCTGGAGACGCTCGGCCGGGTCCGGACTCTCATCCTGGACAAGACCGGCACCCTGACCGTCGGCCGCCCCGAGGTGACCGATGTCGTCGCCGAACCCGGGGAAGAACCGGCCGAACTCCTCCGGCTGGCGGCCGCGGTCGACCAGATGTCCTCGCACGTGCTCGCGGAAGCCATGGTGCGGGCCGCCCATGACCGAGGGCTGCGGCTGCCCCACCCGGAGGAGGTCCGCGAGGTCCCCGGCCGTGGCGCGGAGGGCCGGGTCGACGGCCGGGACGTCGTGGTCGGAAAGGCCGTGTCCCCGAAGGGAGCCTGGGCGGAGGCGGTCCGCGCACGGGCGGCTCTGGACGGAGCGCTGACCGTCTGGGTGACCGTCGACGGTCGTTCACGGGGCGTCGTCCTGCTCCGTGACACCATCCGCTCCGACGCCGCACGCGCCCTGCGGCGTCTGCGGGCGGCGGGCATCCGGCGGGTCGTGATGCTGACCGGAGACCGCGCAGACGTGGCCGAGAGCGTGGCCACGGTGCTCGGGGTGGACCAGGTGCTGGCCGAACGGCCGCCGGACGCGAAGGTGCGGACGGTCCGAGCTGAGAAGGACGTCACGGCGATGGTCGGGGACGGCGTCAACGACGCGCCGGCGCTGGCGGCCGCCGACGTCGGCATCGCCATGGGAGCTCGGGGTAGCGCGGCGTCGTCACAGGCCGCCGACGTGGTGATCACCGCCGACCGGCTCGACCGGCTGGCCGACGCGATGGACGTGGCCCGCCGGGCGCGGCGGATCGCCGTTCAGAGTGCGGTCGCCGGAATGCTGCTCTCACTCACCGCGATGGCCGCGGCGGCGCTGGGTGCGATCCCGCCCGCCGCCGGAGCGCTGTTGCAGGAGGGCATCGACGCCGCCGTGATCCTCAACGCGCTGCGGGCCCTTCGCGAGGGCCGGGGGACCCGTACGGCGCTCGACGCCGTCACGGACGCGATGGTGCGGCGCTTCGATCGCGAGCACGCTCATCTGCGGCCCTCTCTGGAGGACGTCCGTGTCGTGGCGGACACCCTCACCACGTCGCCCGAGACATTGCGCCGCCTTCGGGAGGTGTACCGATTCCTCACCGAGGAGCTGATCCCGCACGAATGCGCCGAGGAATCTCGCCTCTACCCGGCCCTCGCGCGAGCCTTGGGAGCCGAGGTGACCATGACCATGAGCCGGGCCCACGCCGAGATCGAACGCCTGGTCCATCGGCTCGGACGCCACCTCGACCTCGCGCGCGATGGGTCCCTGCGGCCGGATCAGCTCGATGACCTGAGAGCGTGCCTGTACGGACTGCACGCCGTGCTGATCCTGCACTTCGCCCAAGAGGAAGAGGCGTACTTCTCCCTTTCCACCGCAGAGGCGTCGTGATGCCGAGCCAAGCCTCTCAATGGCCGGAGGGTGACCTGTCGGCGGGATCTCCACCGCGCCGGCAGGTCAGCTCGTCGATGACCGTGACGACGCCGTCGACACGCCGGACGGCGTCGATGATCATCCGGGCGGCACAGCGGTCCTCGACCTCCCCGCGGAGCGTCACGGTTCCACGGTCCACGTCCACGATGAATCGGTCGGGATCCATCGCGAGTGCGTCTTCGATGAGGTCGAACCGCACCTCACGGCGGATGTCCTCGGCCGGGCGCTCGTAGACGGCGAGCAGGTCGGACCTGGTGACGATGCCGGTGAGTCGGCCGCTGACCGCGTCGATCACCGGAAGCTGGTGAACCCGGTGCCGGAACATCGCGCGCGCGGCCTCACGCGCCGACGTGGACCGGGTGACCGTCACGGCGGGCGAGCTCATCAGCTCGGTCGCGGTCGTCCCGGCGGTCCTGGACGGGCCGTTTCGCCGACGGAACCGGCCGAGGAGGCGGCTTCGGTGGCCCTGGTCGGCTTCCTTGGCAAGGACGTCGTCTTCGGAGATCAGACCGATCACGCGGTCGTGGGCGTCGATGACGGGCAACGAGGCGATGTGGAAACGGCGCATCGCGTCGACGATCTCGCTGAATTCTGCGTTCTCGTGAACGGCGATCACACGATCGCTCATCACTTCCGCAACGGAGACGCTCACCGCCACACCTCCTCCGTTTCTCAGGATCGCCATCGCTCATCGGGGCCACGAGAGGCGTTCGTCCAGGGTCAAAGGGACGTTGGCCGGGGCTGGACGGCTTCGTCCCCGGGACCTTCGCCCCTGCTCTCGGCTCCCGTACACCGTGATCATTGGGGACGTGACCCAACTGAGGGAGCCCGATCAGCGCCTCTGCCAGCTGTCGGCGCCCGATGCCGTCCAGACCATGGCCGGTGATGCGGAATCTGGGCTGACGGAGACGGAGGCGGCGGCCAGACTGGCGCGGTGGGGTCCCAACATCCTGCCAAGGGTGTCCGCGCACGGCCCGCTGGTACGGCTGCTCCTGCAGTTCCACAATCCGCTGATCTATGTCCTGCTCGGAGCCGTGGTGGCTGCGGTTGTCATGGGCGACCACGTGGACGCGGGAGTGATCCTCACCGTGGTCGTCGTCAACGCTCTGGTCGGCTTCGTACAGGAGTCACGTGCCGAAGGAGCTCTGAGCACCCTCGCGGCGCTGGCCGAGACGACCGTGACCGTCGTACGGAGCGGTGCGCGGCGGTCGATTCGCTCGGCCGATGTGGTGCCTGGTGATCTTGTCATGATCGAGGCGGGTGACAAGGTTCCGGCCGACATGCGTCTGGTCCGCTCCCATGAGCTTCGGATAGACGAATCGGCTCTCACCGGAGAGTCGGCGCCGGTGGCCAAGGACATAGGCGTGCTTCCGCCGGGCACCGCGCTCGCTGACCGTCGCAATATGGGCCATTCCGGGACGCTGGTCACCTATGGCTCAGGCGCCGGCGTCGTCGCGGCCACCGGTACGCGGACCGAGCTGGGCCTGGTGCATCGCCTCCTAGAACGGACGGCCGCTCCGAAAACCCCACTCACCCGCAACATCGCTAGGTTCAGCCGGATCGTCACGGGTGCGATCCTCGTCCTCGCCGCCGGCACCTTCGCGATCGGGATCGTTCGCGGCCGGTCCGCTGTCGAGATGCTGGCCGCGGCGATCGCGCTCGCCGTCGGTGCCATCCCCGAAGGTCTCCCCGCGATGGTCACCCTCACCCTGGCGTTCGGGGTGGCCCGTATGGCGCGCCGCAACGTCGTCGTGCGCCGGCTGCCGGTGGTGGAGACTCTGGGCAGCACGACGGTCATTTGCACCGACAAGACGGGTACGTTGACCGAGAACCGGATGAAGGTGACCAGGGCCGTCGCGGGCGGCCGGACCTACGACCTCACCGTCTCGCGGGACGGGACGGATCACGGTCGTGACGGCGGGCCGGCTCTGCGGGAGTGCCTGATCGCCGGACTGGCCTGTAACGATGCGCGGCTCTCGCCAGAGCGCGGGGCGGTCGGCGATCCGACCGAAGTGGCTCTTCTGGCGGTCGCCGCGGAGGCCGGGCTCGCCGAGCCGCCTGCTCGGCTGGACGCGGTGCCGTTCACTTCCGAGCGCGGTTACATGGCGACGCTCCACCCCGGCGTCGTCTACGTCAAAGGCGCGATCGAGCGAGTACTGGACCGGTGTTCGGCGCAGCTCGACGACGCGGGGAAGCTTGTCCCCCTCGATCGTACGGCCGCCTCAGAGGCGGCGGAACGCCTCGGAGGAGAGGGGCTTCGCGTGCTGGCCTTCGCCCGAGCGTGGACGCCACCCGAGATTTCGGTGCTGACCGAGGAGACGCTGCCTCCGCTGGTCATGGTCGGCCTGCAGGGCATGTTGGATCCGCCCCGCGCCGCGTCGGCGGACGCCGTACGCGCGTGCCAGGAGGCGGGGATCGCCGTCAAAATGATCACCGGGGATCATCCTGCGACCGCGCGGGCGATCGCGGCCCGCGTCGGCCTGAGGGGCCGGGCCATGACCGGCGCCGAGCTGGCGGACTGTCCCGACGATCGGCTCCGTGAGGCCGCCGAGGGCACGACGGTCTTCGCGCGCGTTTCACCGGAGCAGAAACTCCGGCTTGTGCGCGCCCTGCAGAGCGGCGGGCACGTGGTCGCGATGACCGGCGACGGGGTCAACGACGCTCCCGCCCTCAAACGCGCCGACATCGGGGTGGCGATGGGCCGCAGTGGCACTGAGGTCGCCAAGGAGGCCGCCGACATGGTCCTCACCGACGACGATTTCGCCTCGATCACGGCCGCGGTGGAAGAGGGGCGTAGCGTCTTCGACAGTCTGACCAGGTTCATCGTCTGGGCACTACCCGCGAATGTGGGTCTCGGGCTCGTGCTGGTCGCCGCGATCGTCGCCGGGGCGGCTCTGCCGATCCTGCCGATCCAGGTGCTCTGGCTGAACCTGACCGCCGTTCTCGTACTGGGATTGCCGTTCGCGGTCGAGCCCGTCGATCCGGCCCTGATGAGCCGGCCGCCCCGGGACCCGTCCCGCCCGCTGCTCACCGCGAGGCTCAGTGGCCGGATCCTGCTGGTCGCCGCACTCCTCCTCACGAGCGCGTTCGGGCTCTTCCACTGGGAGCTCAGGAATGGTGCAGCGATCTCCGAAGCGCGCACGGTCGTCGTCAACGTGTTCGCGCTCACGCTCATCGGGTACCTGTTCAACTGCCTGTCTCTGGACCGCCCCGCGGTCTGGAAGGGGGTGCGGCGCAATCCGTGGGTCGTCGCGGCGGTGCTCACGCTGCTCGGGCTGCAGCTCCTCTATACCTACCTACCGGCGGCGAACGCCCTGTTCGGCTCCGCGGCCCTCGGTATCTCCGCCTGGCTGCGGGTCTCTGTGGTCGCCGTCGTGTCGTACGTGATCGTCGAGGTCGTCAAGGCCGCGGGCCGTCGCCGAGGCGCGGGTTACCAGGGGAGGAGCACCGGTCGCCTGCCCGCCCAAGCGCGATGACCTGGTCGGCGACCTCGGTCACCGCTCTGGTCACCGGTGGGGAAAGGCCGGGGCCGAAGCCGAAGTCGGCGCCCGTGATGGCGTAGATCCGCAGCCTGCCGGGCATACGGCCGAGGGCTTCACCGAGCCGCGCGGCCTCCGCGAGCCCCAGGGCGTGGCTGCTCGGCCCCGGACGGGTGCGGTCGACCGTCTCGAGCTCACGGATGTGCCCGGCATCCTCGGCGGAAGCGGGGACGGCGTCGATGACGACGGCCAGATCCGCGTCGGCCCACAGGTCGATGAGGCAGGCCGGTTCGCCGTCGGAGACCGTGAGTGTCACGCCTGGGAGTCCCCGTTCGCGCAGCTCGGCGATGACGGCCGGGCCGGCGCCGTCGTCACGGCGGAGGTCGTTGCCGATGCCGATGACGATCACGACCGCTCCACCGTCAGATCGAGGAAGTGCGCCGCGCACGAGATGCATGGGTCGTAGTTGCGGATCGCCTTCTCGCATTCGGCGGTCAGTGCGGCGTCGTCGAGGTCGAGACGTGCCTCGACCACGTCCCGCATGTCGTTCTCGATGGCCGCCTGGTTTTGTGAGGTCGGCGGGACGATGCGCGCCGCGGTGATGATTCCGGCGTCGTCGAGGTCGTAGCGGTGGAACAGCAGGCCCCGGGGTGCCTCCGTCGCGCCGTGTCCGGTGGCGGCACGTGCCGGTACGGGAACGTACGGCTGCGGCGGAGGCTCGTAGGCGTCGATGATCCGCAGTGCTTCCTGGACGGCGTGGACGACCTCGACGGCGCGGACGACGATGCTCTGGTAGGGGTTGCGGCATTCGGCGCCGAGTCCGGCCGCGCGTGCGGCGTCGAGGGCCAGGGGCGAGAGCCGGTCCCGGTTCAGGGCGAAGCGCGCCAGCGGTCCGGTCAGGTAGCGGCCGGCTCCCGCCAGGCGGGCGTGCAGGGCGGTGGAGTGCGGTACCTGCTCCTCGATGACGTGGTCCTCGAACGCCGCCACGTCGAACGATCGACCGCCGCTGGTGAGCGGGCTCCCGCCCTCGAGAGGGTAGTTCTCCGCGGTGAGGGCGAGGAACTCGTGGTCGAACTCGGTATCGGGCATGGGGAAGGCGGCCACCCAGGTGACCGTGGCGAGCGCGTCGTCCAGCGCGCGGCGCAGCTGTTCGGCGAGCGGCGCGAGCTCGGCACGTGTGGGCGCGCGGTAGAAGCCGCCGACCCGTACGTTGACCGGGTGGATGGCGCGGCCGCCGATCGTCTCCATGGTCGCGTTTCCGGCCTTCTTCAGAGCGAGGCCGCGTTCGAGCAGTGCCCGGTGGTCGTGGGCCATCTCTACGGCGCTGGGATAGCCGAGGAAATCCGGGGCGTGCAGCAGGTAGATGTGCAGGGTGTGGCTCTCGATCCACTCGCCGCAGTACAGCAGTCGCCGCAGGTCGTTCAGGGCGCCGTCGACGGTCACGCCGCAGGCGGCCTCGATGGCTCGGCAGGCGCTCAGCTGGTAGGCGGCGGGGCAGATCCCGCAGATGCGGGCGGTGATATCGGGTGGTTCGGTGTGGGCACGCCCGCGCAGGAACGCCTCGAAGAAGCGCGGTGGCTCGTAGATGTCGAGCCGGACCTCCTCCACGCGGCCGTCGCGGGCACGCACGTACATGGCGCCCTCGCCCTCCACCCGGGCCAGGGCGCCCACCCGTAAGGTGCGCTCACGTCGATGCGTCATCCGGCGGCTCCTGCTCCTTGAACGCGGTGACGTTGAAGGTCGAGAACACCCGGTCCACCTCCGGGCGTGACATGCCGATATTGCCCAGCCAGGTCTTCAGCGAACCCATGTTCGGCGTGGCGGCGGGACCGAAGCACCCATAGCAGCCCCGTCCGTAGGCAGGGCAGATCGCCCCACATCCGGTGTGGGTGACCGGTCCCAGGCAGGGCGTGCCGTGCGCGACCATGACGCACACGGTGCCGCGCATCTTGCACTCGAAGCAGACCGGGTGGTTCGGGATGCCCGGTGTACGGCCGGCGAGATAGGCCGACAGGACCTCCAGGAGCTGGTGCCGGTCGATCGGGCAGCCGCGCAGCTCGAAGTCGACGGGGACGTGCGCGGAGATCGGTGTGGAGTCGGCGAGCGTGGCGACGTACTCGGGGCGGGCGTAGACCACGGACCGGTACTCCTCGGCGTCGGCGTAGTTCCGCAGCGCCTGGATACCGCCCGCCGTGGCGCACGCCCCGATCGTCACGAGCCTGCGGGAGATCGCCCTGACCTGCCGGATGCGTTCGGCGTCGACCGGAGTGGAGATCGAGCCCTCCACCAGCGAGACGTCATAAGGGCCCTCCACGACCGTGCTGGAGGCCTCGAGGAAGTGTGCGATCTCCACCTCACCCGCCAGCGTCAGCAGCTCGTCCTCACAGTCGAGGAGAGTGAGCTGACAGCCGTCGCACGAGGCGAACTTCCACACCGCGAGCTTGGGAGGAACCATCTCACAGCTCCTTCACGCTCAGCAGCGGCGCGGCATCCTGGTAGGACACGACCGGGCCGTCGCGGCAGATCAGCCAGGGCCCGAGCTGGCAGTGCCCGCACCAGCCGACGCCACAGCGCATGTTCCGCTCCAGCGAGATCCGGACGTCCTCGACACCACGCGACAGGAGCGCCTGTGCGGTGAGGCGCATCATGATCTCCGGCCCGCAGACGAACGCCGTGGCATCGATCAGATCGGTGTCCAACCCTCCGATCAGCGAAGTGATCGGCCCGACGTGGCCCCGCCATCCGATCTGTGCGTGGTCGACGGTCACCTCGACACGTACGCCCTGCTCACGCCATCGCGTGAACTCGGTGGCGTAAAGCAGGTCCTGAGGAGTGCGGGCACCGATGAGGGCGGTGATACCGCGATAGGACGCACGCCGGTCGAGGGCGTACAGCAGGGCGGCGCGCAACGGGGCGAGCCCGATCCCGCCCGCGGCGAAGATCAGGTCCCGGCCGGTCTCCCCGACGCCCCAGCCCACGCCGTACGGACCGCGGACGCCCAGCATCTGCCCGGGTTCAGTCCGGGCGAGGGCCCGGCTGACCGCGCCGACCTCCCGGATGGTCTGCTCGATCGGCGGGCCGATGCGGCTGACGGAGATCGGAGCCTCGCCGACGCCGAAGGCGTACAGCATGGTGAACTGCCCCGGCCGGATGTGTGGGATCGGTGTGCCGCAGGGCTCCAGAAGCAGCGTCGATGTGTCATGGGTCTCCGCGTGTCGCGACACGACCCGGTACGCCGCCGGGGTCATGGCCGTCACGGCCGGTCTCCCGCCGGTGCGCCGTACAGGTCCAGGAGACGCAGCCGTGTGTTCTGCAACCGGTCGAGCATGACGGCGCTGAACCGGCGGGTCAGCTCATAGCCAAGCGCCGGATCGGCGGTGCACATGGCGCGTACGGCCGTCGCGTCCAGGACGATGGCGCCGACCGGTTCGACCGCGCTCGCCCCGAACCGCCATTCGTACGGCGGGAAGAGCCACGACCAGCCGAGCACCGTGCCTGGCCCGAGCGATTCGATGATCACATCGCCCCGCCCGGGCACGTGCAGGTCGAGCATGACGCGGCCTTCCCGGAGAAGCCAGAACCGGCCGGCGTGCCGGCCCTCCTCGAAGAAACGGTGCCCCGCCGGAACGTCCTGGAGTTCGGCGACCGTGGCCAGCTGCGCGACCTGGGACGAGGGCAGGTTCCGGAGGAACTCGTGTCCGGCCAGAGCCGGCATGGCCGCCGGTTCGGCGATCACTCGCTCTTCTCCTCTCGTAGCGCGGCGACTTCCTCGGTCAGGTCGATGCCGACCGGGCACCAGACGATGCAGCGGCCACAGCCGACACACCCCGACGAACCGAACTGGTCATGCCAGGTGCCGAGCTTGTGGGTGAGCCACTGGCGGTAGCGGCTCTTCCCGCTGGCACGCACGCTCCCGCTGGGAAGGTGAGAGAAGTCCAGGTCGTAGCAGGAGTCCCAGCGCTGCCAGCGCTCGGCGTGTTCGCCGGTCAGGTCGGTGACGTCCTCCACGGTGGTGCAGAAGCAGGTCGGGCAGACCATCGTGCAGTTGCCGCACGACAGGCACCGGGAGGCGACATCGTCCCAGCGGGCCGCGTCCAGGCTGCCGGCCAGCAGGTTCTGGAGCCCCTCCGGCTCCGGCATCTCACGGCCCATCCGGTCGGCAGCCGCCTCCACCTCGCCCAACGCGCGCGTCTGCGTCGCCTCGTCGGCCTCCTCGTGCGCGATTCCGGCGAGCAGCGCGGCGCCCGCCTCGGTGCCGACCTCGACCAGGAACCGCCCCTCACCGATCATTTCGGTGAGCGCAAGGTCATAGCCGGCCTCGGCGCGCGGCCCGGTGCCCATGGAGGTGCAGAAACAGGTCTCTCCCGGTTCGGTGCAGTTCACCGCGATGATGAACGCGCCGGTGCGCCGGGCCCCGTACGCCTCGTCGGCGTGTTCACCGCCGGTCAGCACGTGATCCAGGATGCCGATGGCATGCAGGTCACACGACCGTACGCCCAGGAAGGCGTAGCGCGGCGGGTCCTCCCGTGCCTCCCGCACCTCAAAGCCCTCATCCGTCCGGCGCGCGTCCCACAGCTTCCGGCGCGGCGGATGCAGAAACGGTTTCCATGACTGAGGTCCCGCCGAATGGGCGAACGCGGCGTCGTCGTCCCGGCGCCGGATCCGGTACCCACCCGGCTCGAGAGTCACGCCCCACCCATGCGGAAGATCATCGGCCGATCGAAGCTCGGCAAGGACGATCGCCTGGTCACGCATGGTCGGACCGACCACCGTGTAGCCGGCATCGGTCAGGGCGCCGTACAGACCGTCCAGGCCATCCAGTGTCCACGCCATGATCGTGCTCCTCACGTCCGAGATGGGACGATGGCGACCGAGCACGGCGCGTGCTGCACCATGACACTGCTGACCGCTCCGAGCCGCAGCCACTCCGCGCCCCCAGTGCCGCGGTCCCCGAGCACCAGCAGCCCAGCACCGTCGGCCACCTCCCGCAGCGCCTGTATGGAAGGCGCCATCACGAGTGATGTCCGGGCTTCGACGTACGGGTACTTCTCGCGCCACGGTGACACTGCGCGTTCCAGCCGGCACGCTGCCATCTCCCGTAGTTGTTCGGGGCCGGTGACCACGCCCATCTCCGCGCAGACGACCGCCTCCGGCTCCCAGCAGGCATGTACCGCGATCAGGCACTGTCTACGCAGCGCCGCTTCCTCGAATCCGAAGCCGAGCGCCGCCTCGGACGCGGGCGAGCCGTCCACCCCGACCACGACAGGACGGCTCCGGTCGGCAGCGTTCCGCACCACCAGAACCGGGCACCGCGCATAGGCGGCCACCTGGACGGCCGCCGACCGCGCGGCGAGTTCCGGGAACCCACCCCGACCGTGCGCGCCGACCACGACCAGCGCCGCATTGCCGGACTGCTCCACCAAGATCGCTGATGCCGGTCCCGAGGCCAGCCGCGCCCGGACCTGGACCTGGGGGGCGAGCTCGTGGGCGATCATCACGCCTTTGTCCAGGATGTGCTTGCCCATCTTCCGCACCGTCTCCACCGCCTCCGGCCCCGACGGCGGAACCGGATAAGACCAGTGCCAGGCGTGGCAGACGGTCAGCGGCAGACGGCGGAGCGATGCCTCTTCCACGCTCCAGCGAAGCGCTCGCTCGCCCGTCGCCGTGTCGTCGAAGCCGACAAGCACGAAAGAGCCGTTCATCTCCACCCCATATTTCAGGTTCACCCATGTGGCGCCCGGTGGAAGGGGCCGAAGGTCCTGCGGCCCGGGGCCGCTCGGCACTCACCGCGCGCCGGAGCGCAGGCCAGAGTGAAGGGAGAGGGAGGGCGGGTGATGCAGCTTCTAGGACCCAGATATGTGACCGTCGGCTACGACGGCTCACCGAACTCGTCCGTCGCGCTACGGCGTGCCATCGAGGAGGCGAAGCGACGTCACGCGCGTCTCGACGTCGTCCGTGTCATCCCCCGTATCGGCGGTTTCCTGCGAATCCCTGCAGCCTGGTTGCGGCTCCGCAACGAGGTCGCGCGACTGATCCCGCGCGCCCAGCACATCACCACCCGGCTGCGGATCGTCCGAGGAGGCGCCGGGGAGGAGCTTCCCCGGATCGCCGAACGCGCCGAGGTACTGGTGATCGGCGCGCGGCTGAACGCCCGATACGGCAAGCCGCTCGGCGGCGACACGGTTCCGGCCGTCCTGTCCGCCGCTCCGTGTGAGGTCATCGTCTGCGAGGACGATTCCGGTGGCGAAGAGAGCTGATCGACCCGGCGCCGTCACCACACCCGTCACAGGCTGATCCAGGAAGGGCTGATCGTGAACGCTATCGTCGTTGGAGCGGACGGCTCGGCCCAGAGCCTGCGTGCGACCGAGTGGGCCGCCGAGGAAGCCATGCGCCGCGGCCTCAGCCTGCGGATCGTGCACGCCGAGGTCCCGTGGTTGTACGACATGCCAGTCCCGCCGCGAGCCGGAGTCGTTCACGCAGGACTGCTGTCGGGCGGTCACGAGGTGCTCGACGAAGCCGTGGCCACCGCGCGCGCCTGCGCCCCTGAGGTCCAGGCGGCAGGCGAACTGGTCACGGGCGCGGCCACGCGGATGCTGTTGAAGACAGCCTCCTGATGAGGAGGGGAGATCATGAAAGTCCACGACTGGACGGCAGAGGAGATGGCGCGGGTCCTCCTCGACGCGGCGGTGTGGGCACCTTCGGTGCACAACACACAGCCGTGGTGGTTCGGCACCCGCGGGTCGCGGGTGACCTTGCACGCCGACACCGACCGTCGCCTGGAGGTCGCCGATCCCAACGGCAGGGAGATGCTGGTCAGCTGCGGGGCGGCGCTGTACACACTTCGCCTTGCCGTCCGTCACCTCGATCGCCACCCGCATGTCGAGATGCTGTCCGACCCGGAGCGGCCTGGGCTGATCGCAGATGTGGCCATCGGCCCGCCGAAGCCGGCCACCCATGAAGAACACCGGATGTACGACCAGATCCGGCGGCGGCGTACTCACCGCGGGGGATTCCGCCCCGAGGGTCTGCCGCCCGGGCTGCTCCAGACCTTGAGAAACCATGCCTACGACGAAAGCGCGATGCTCCGTATCGTCGCCGACCCCAGGGCGAGGATCGCGCTCGCCGCCCTGACCGAGGTCGCCGAGCAGACCCATCGGCAGAACCCCGCCTATCTCGCGGAGATGGCACGCTGGGCGCCACGCCCAGGCAGTGAACGTTCGGATGGAGTGCACGACGACGCCTACCCGAAGGATTCCGAGCGCACTGACCCGTACTTCGCGGAGCGTGATTTCGCCCGCGGGCAGGGCTGGGGCCTCCTCGGTGATGATCAGCAGGACACCACCGGAGTCGTCGCCCTGCTCACGACCGGCGCCGACGGGCGGGCGGACTGGCTGGCGGCGGGACAGGCGTTGCAGCGGATACTCCTGCGCGCCGCCGAAGACGGCGTGTCGGCCGCATTCCACACTCAAGCACTCGAGATCCCGGAGCTACGGGAGTTCATCCGCATCCGCCATTGCGACGATGCCTACACACAAATGATCATCCGGCTGGGCGTGGCCGACAGCGAGATCACGAGCGTACGCCGGCCATCCGCGGATGTGAGCAGGGCGGAACCGTGACCGCTGTGAGGGTTCGCGGGCATGACTCCCGCGCGGTGATGTGCACACGCGAGGGTCGTCCCATCCGGCCGCGCTGTCTCGTCAGCGCCGCTTCCCGGGATCCTGGGCGTTGCGGCTCAGTGTTCGACGGGCACCCGGCGTACGGACTCCTTGACTTCCTGGAAAGGCATCGTGATGGTCAGGATTCCCTTATCGTAGGCCGCCCTGATTTCTTCGTCCTTCACGTTCTCCGGTAGCCGTATGTGCCGCTCGTAGGAGCCGTATCGGAATTCTGAGTGACGCCGAGTTTCACGTTCCTCCTGGCGTTCGGCCCGGACGGTGAGGACACCTCGGGACACGCTGATCTCAAGATCCTGGTCCGGGTCGATTCCGGGAATCTCAGCCCGAACGACGTACTGGTCGTCTTGAACGGAGTCTTCGATCCGGATGGCCTGACCGGCGGCCGGCCGCAGTGCCGCGAACGGCATCTCGAACAGATCGAACAGGTCAGGAACCAGGCTTCTGGATTCTCTTCGAGCCGGCGTGCTCATCGCTTTCTCCTTCACTTGGCCTTTGCCTCTCATCCCGGCCCATGTCGTGTGACTGCAGTAGAGGCGGACTTACCTGAATTTAGGGACCTCTGTCCTGGTGGGCCGGATTCGTATGGAGGATCCGCCGCTCGTCCACGCCCCGCCCGGGTCATCACGCTGTCCCGGCGGCACCAGGGCGGGCGGGATCTCGCAGGCCGGCCACCGACGACCACGCGACGTACGGTGATGTCGAGATACCGGGACTGCCAGCCGGCCGGCCGCTCCGACAGCAGCTCGCGCTCGCGGGTTTCAACGGCCTCCCAGTCGACGAAGAACTGACGCGCGTATGCGTACGCGGTGTCGGAAACGAATTCGCCGGGTTCAGGACGTGTGGCCGTTGCGGCGTGCCGCGAGTTGGTCGGTGAGCGTCTCGCTGTTGTACCGCTCGATGGCGAGCAGGGCCTGAAGCTGGTTCATCGCCTCGCTGTGCGTGGCGGCCAGATCCTCACGCAGCTCGCGGATCTCCGCACGGGTCTTCGCGTTGTCCTTCAGGACGGTTCGCTGGCTGAGGAGCGCGCCTGCGCCGACGCCCATGACGGCCGCGATGGTGATCATCGTGAGGCCGAGCGCGTATCCGACGAAGGGGCCGACCTTGTAGCTTGTGGCGCCGGCCATGCCGATGCCGCCGGCGAGCAGGGCCGTGAGTATGGCGCTGACGATCAGAGCGGTGTGGAGCATGATCGAAAGGGCGGGGCTCTCTTCGCCCTGATCGGCGCTTCCGGTGGCGCGGTCACGGTCAGACACTGGTGATCCTTCCTGTCGGCCACCAAATGATTAGCCCTGGAAGCATCGGTGCTGAGGGGCAGTGCGAGATGGCGTGCATATTATGCACCGTCAGTGATTATTATGTCACTACATGTGACGTACGTTTTTTGCTAACCGGCGGCGTCCGGTTCAGCCGGCTTGCCGAGCGCTTCCACCTTCGTGTCCACGATGTGACGGCGCCTGCTGGCGGGCCTCGTTCATGCGCTTGACGGCCAGAAGGGCGTCGCGCAGCGCCGGGTTGTCCTCGGCCTGGGCGATGAGCTCGTGAAGCTCGGCGTCGTCGGCCGTGGCGGGACGTGCCGCGCCTGATTCGCGCGGTACCCACAGGCCGAGGCCATTGCGCACGTCGATGATGTCCATGCGGAGCACCTGGGCGATTTGTTCGGCGCGCTCGTCGCCGACCGCGCTGATGCCGCGCTCGTAGCGGGACACCAGTGACTGATCGACCTGGAGGACGCGAGCGAAGTCGGCCGCGGTTCGGTATCCGCGCCGCTCTCGCGCCTGGCGGAGCCAGCGTCCGGCCGCCTCGAGTCCGTCGCGCCTACTCGCCATGTCGATGATTTTGCAGGACGTGCGATCGCCTCTGCAAGCGACGCGAACACCGGTCGGAATCTGGTTGACCGCGCCTTGCTCGCGCTGCAAGACTCCATGCATGTCGTTCATGGCCCTGTCGCCCGGCGAATGCGGGACGGGGCCGCACGCCGCGCTGGACGAACTCCCCGTGCGGCAAGCGGCCTATCAGGTGGAGTTCTATCTCATCTATACGGCGATCGGCGTGGCAGGGTTCAAGATGTCGTGGACGGCGCGAGAACACGGCGACGATGATCGCCACGGCGGTTCCAATCTGTGTCTCGTACGAGAATTGTCGACCACCGGCACGTCGAGCACGGCGACGCATTCGGTCCAGTGGAATCGCTGACCTCAAAAGCGTGTCAGATAATGACGAGTTTTCACTGCTGAATTCTCGATGGCCGGCCGGTTTTCGACCGTCGGCACGACGTGAATGACGATCTCTTTCTTGCTGTCGCCGTCCACGAGAAGTTCCAGGCGATAGTCGCCGTATGCGGGTAGCGGCAGGGACATGTTGAGGGCGGTCACGACCCCGACCTTGCGCTCGGGCGGCGCGTCGGGCGCCTTGGAGTGCGCGCCGAGATCGGCGCCGACCTCGGTGATCCGGGCGCCGTCGGCGCCGTGGAAAACGAGCCGGAGTGTGTGATGCTCGGCCATCTCGCGCTGGGTCAGTTTGAGGCTCAAGCCGATCCCGACGCTGCGAACGGCAGGTAAGGTCCGGGCGGTGATCGTGTCGAATCCTCCGGCGATCATGTGCAGCACACCGTTTTCGGCCCGGACATAATCTGAGACGATCATGAAATCCAGTTCGGGCATCGCCGATTTAACCCCTTCCGGCACATTCAATGAATTCATCGTAACGGTTTTCCCGGTGGCCGCTAGGGGATCTCGGTCACCGCGGACGGTCATTCGACATTCCGCCTATGGGCGAATTGGTCGAATACGGGCAACTGGTATCGGACGTCTGGGACCACGCGGACGGTGAGCGTGCCGAACTCCACCGCCGGCAGCTGTTCGCCGCCGCGACGAGGGTCCGCCACCTCGCTGGCACGGCACACCCCGTACGTCTGCGGACGGCCATTCACTCCACTTATGGCCTCTTGGCATTAGGCGCGAAGCATCCGGAATGTGACTGTTGGGGCGTTCAGCCCCCCAGGTGCGGGAATCGTGCCCCGGATCCCCGGCGCCGGAGGTCGATTGAAGTTCTCCTGGGTGGCTCGTGCTCGAAGGCCGGGAAGAGGAGAGCCGACGGCATGAGAATAAGGACAGGCTCCGGCGGAGCACGATTCACGCGATCGCGCCGCCGCGCGGCCACCGGGCTGGCCGGTGCGCTGGCCGCGGCGGCGATCATGCTGGTGCCGGGCACGGCGTCGGCCGGGACCACCCCCATCAACCAAGAGGTCCAGCAGTGGGACCAGTGGTGCTGGGCGGCCAGTGGCCTGACCATCGCCGAGCACTTCGGCCACACCGGTGTCAGCCAGAACACCTTCTGCGACCTGGCGCTCGGCTATTCCACGAGCACCCAGTGCCCCAACACGCCCGGTCAGCTCTCATGGGTGCAGAACGCCTTCGCGCAGTTGGGGATGGCGCCGGGCCAGGTCACCGGCCCGCTGTCGTTCGCGGGGGTCGCCGCCCAGATCGACTCGGGGCGTCCGGTCGAGACCGGCATCTTCTGGACCGCCGGTGGCGGACACGCCCAGGTCATCTACGGCTACGACCCGACCATCGGGGCCATCTTCTACGGGGACCCGTGGCCCACGAGTCCCCGGTACAGCGAGATGTATTACAACAGCTACATGAGCAACGCCCAGTTCTACTGGGGCCAGGCGCTCTCCGGAATGAGCGGCTGATCGCGATGAGGAGACCCGCGATGTCAACACAGCGCATCGGCCGGATCGCGGCCGGAGTCGGCATAGGCGTGTCCGTCCTCATGGGGGGAGGCGTCGCGATGGCCGCCCCGACCCCCGCCGGGCCGTCCGCCGGAGACGCGGCGGCGGCACAGAAGGTCGCCGCGAAGTCGGAGACCACGATGATGCTGGCGAAGTTCTTCGTGAACCTCGACCGGCACGAGGCGGGCCTGCTCACGACGAAGGCCCCGGACGGCGACGCGGCGATGAAGGCCAAGGCGCCACGCGTCACCGGCTCGGCCCACGCGGTCTACTCCCTGAACCCGGACTTCGTGCGCGGCGACCGGAACGCACCGGTCGCCAAGTTCGCCTACATGGTGTTCGGCGCGCGGTCGGCGACCGGCCAGGACGCCTCGGTCCGGCTCGTCAAGAGCACGCAGGGCTGGCAGGTCATGAACATCGGCTCCGGCGCCGAGGAGGCCGCGTATCCGGCCGAGGCGGGTACGGGAATGGTCTTCACCGAGCCTCAGCTGAACGCCTGGTACCGGCTCTCCGGCAACACGGTCACCGGGCTCAGTTCCACCGCGAAGACCTCTGTCGGAGCGCAGGGGGTGTCGCTCACCGCGTACCAGCAGCTGGTTCACGGTCGCTACGCCGACAAGCTGCCCGGCTCGAAGTACGTCCGCGACGGCAGGCTCGGCGGCTACCAGCCGGCGCCCGCGGCCAAGCCCGCCGGTGAGGGAGGCATCGCCTCGCCCGCTCTCGCCGCGATGGGTACGGGCGGCGCGCTCGTGGCCGCTGCCGGCGCAATCATGATCCGCAGGCGCAGGGCGAATACGCTTCACTGAGTGTGGACCACGAGGGTCTCCGGAATACCGGAGCCCCTCGTGTCATACCTCCGGCGAGTCTTCGGCCTGGAACGCCGGATGCGCCTCGGGGTGCTCGTCCCACCAGTGAGAGTAGATCCGGCTGGCGCGGACGAGTTCGAGGTGAGCGAGGCTGAGCGCGTCGCGCATCCGGTGAGCGGCGGCACTCGCCTCCTGCCGCCACAGCAGCATGATCCGCTGCCCGAAGGGATCGTCCTTCAGCCGCCGGAACTCCACGCCGTCGCGCGCGACCGCGGTCGGCTGGTAGAGGCCGATCGCGCGGCCCGAGCGGATCAGCGACGAGGAGATCTGCCAGTCGCTGGACCAGAAGTAGACCCGCGGGCGGAAACCCGCGGCGGCGCACACCTCGCGGAAGTAGGCCGGCCACGGCCCGTCGTCGGCCGCGTCGTCGACCCAGTCGTACTCGGCCAGATCGCCGAGCGCCAGGACATCGCAGGAGGCCAGCGGGCTGTTCGCGGCCACGCCGACCAACATCGGCTCGTCATCGACGAGGACGAAGCTCTCGACGCCCGCGGGCGTGGCCGGTATGTGCCCCCGAGGCACCTGGACCAGCCCGATGTCCAGCGCACCGGACGCGATGAGGGAGGCGATCCGGCCGCTTCCCCGGTCGACGCGCAGATGCAGCCGGGATGATGGGAACAGAGTGTCGAACCGGTCGCTCAGCTGCACCAGTGCGGGGCATATCTGCGCGCCCACCCGGAGCGGGAGTGCGGGCGAGTCCGCGAGCGGCTTGCGGGCCAGCGCCATGTTCAGGTCGTCGATGCACGACATGACGACGCGAGCCCGGGCCGCCACCTCGGTGCCGATGGGCGTCGGTGTGACGCCCTCCGGCGACCTGATGAACAGCTGGACACCCAGGTGGCTCTCGACGCGGCGAAGCGTGGTGCTCACGGCAGGCTGGGTGAGGTCGAGGTGAGCGGCGGCCTTGCTGATGCTGCCGGTCGTCGCGATGGCTTCGATCATCCGGAGGTGGTGCGGGCCGAGATCCACGGGCGTCCGATCCTGTTCGCCAGTTTGTTACGCGAGAGATTAACTCCAGTCAGGTCGGGAGTAATGCTAGGAAATGTCCTACTGCATAAGTGATTTCGAGGGAACGCCGCTGGGCCTGCGGCGAGGGCGTTCGTGACGAACGGCCCCGGTGGCCTGCGGGGTGGTGACTCCCTTCCGGTGGGAAGGGGGGTCTCATGGGCTGGACGGATGAGGACTACCCGCTGGAGCGGGTGCCGTGTGAGGCGCGCCGTCCATGGTTCAACGTCGCCGTCCAGCGTTTCGGTCAGCTGTCGGACCTCACCCAGTTCCTGCTGGGGGCGACGCTCGGCGCGGGACTGACGTTCTGGGGTGCCTTCTGGGCCTTCACCCTGGGTTCGGTGATCCTCGAGGTCGTCTGCGTCTTCGTCGGCATCGCCGGGATGCGCGAGGGCCTGTCCACGTCGGTGCTTGCCCGCTGGACGGGCTTCGGCCGGTACGGGTCGGCGCTCATCGGGCTGGTCATCGTGCTGAGCCTGTTCGGCTGGTTCGGCGTCCAGACCGCGGTGTTCGCCGAGGGGCTGCACGCGCTGGTCAAAGGGCCGCCGCTGTGGGCTTGGTGCATGATCGCCGGGCTCGGGGTGACCGTGCTGGTCCTGAAGGGGTTCACAGCGATGGGCTGGACCGCCTATGTGACCGTGCCGGCCTTCCTCGCCCTGACCGGATGGGCGATGTCCGTCCGTCTCGCCCACCACGGCCTCGGGGCGCTGATCGCGACGCCGCCGTTCGGGCGGCCCATGTCGATCGCCACGGGCGCGACGATCGTCGCCGGGTCCTACATCGTCGGCGCGGTGACCACGCCGGACATGACGCGTTTCAACCGGAGCACGGGCGACGTGATCAAGCAGACGCTGCTCGGCGTCTCGCTCGGCGAGTACGTCGTGGGACTCGCGGGCGTGCTCCTCGCCTACGGGGCGAGGTCCTCCGACGTCGTCGCCATCATCACGGTCTCGTCCGGCGCGGCCGGAGTGATCATCCTCATCTCGGCGACGGTCAAGATCAACAACTGGAACCTCTACTCGGCGTCGCTCGGCCTGGTCAACGTGGTCGAGTCGCTGACCGGCGTACGGCTCCATCGGGTCTCCGTCACCGTGGGCATCGGCGTGCTCGGCAGCGTCCTGGCGGCGATCGGCATCCTGCGGCGGTTCGCCGACTTCCTGACGCTGCTCGGCGTCCTCACCCCTCCCATCGCCGGGATCATGGTCGCGGAGTACTTCATCGTCCGGCGCTGGCGGCCCGCGCTCGACGCGTCCCGCGCGCTGGGACGGTTGCCGGACACGGAGCCGGCCTGGGTACCTGCGACGATCGTCGTATGGGCCGGAGCGGCACTGGTCGGCTGGCTCAGCGCGCACTACGGCTGGCCCGGCGTTCCCGCGCTCAGCTCGCTGCTGATCGCCGGCACCGGTTACGTCACGGCCGCCGCGCTCGGGCTCGTCGGCCGGGCGTCCTAGGAGGGATCACGTGCGGATCGGCATCGACGTCGGCGGGACCAACACCGACGCCGTCACGCTCGACGGGGACACGGTGGTCGCCGCGGTGAAGCGCGCCACCACCCCGGACGTCCTCTCCGGCGTGGTCGCGGCGCTCGGCGCACTGCGGGCCGACCGCGCGCCGGTCACCGCCGTGATGATCGGCACCACCCGGTTCGTCAACGCCCTGGTGGAGGCCGACGGGCTCACGCCGGTGGCGGTCGTACGGCTCGGCCTGCCCGCCACCGCGGCGCTGCCGCCCCTGGTGGACTGGCCGGAGCGGCTGCGCGCGGCGGTCGGCGGCCACGTCCACCTCTGCCACGGCGGCAACGAGTACGACGGCCGTGAACTCAGCCCGCTCGATCCCGGCGAGCTCCGCGCGGTGGCCGCCGCGATCGCCGCTCGCGGCGTGCGCTCGGTGGCGATCACGTCGGTGTTCTCGCCGGTCAGCGCGGAGTGCGAGCTGCGCGCCGCCACGCTGCTGGCTCACGAGCTGGGCGACGTGCACGTGTCCCTGTCCCACGAGATCGGCCAGCTCGGCCTGCTGCCGCGCGAGAACGCCACGATCGTCAACGCCGCCCTCCGCGATCTCGCGGTCACGGTCGTCGACGCGTACCGGGAGGCGCTGAACCGGGCCGGCATCACCGCACCGCTCTTCCTGTCGCAGAACGACGGAACGCTGATGGACGCCGCGTACGCCCGCCGGTATCCGGTCGCGACGTTCGCCTCCGGGCCGACCAACTCGATGCGCGGCGCGGCGTACCTGTCCGGGCTCGCCGACTGCGCCGTCGTCGACGTGGGCGGCACGACGACCGACGTCGGAATCCTGTCCGGCGGCTTCCCCCGTGAGGCCTCGGCCGGAGCCCGGCCGGCCGGGGTGCGGACCAACTTCCGCATGCCAGACGTCACCTCGCTGGGCCTCGGCGGCGGGTCGCTGGTCTCCGCCGGGCCGGTCATCGGACCGCGCAGCGTCGGCCGCCGGCTGGCCGGCGATGCGCTGGTGTTCGGTGGTTCCACGCTGACCGCCACCGACCTCGCGGTCGCCGCCGGCCAGGCCGTGATCGGTGACCCGTCCCTCGTCGCCCACCTCGACCGCGACCTCGTACGCGACGGGCTGGCCCGGATCGCCGGCCGGATCGCCGAGACCGTCGACCGGATGCGCGCCTCGTCCGGACCGCTGCCCGTGCTGACCGTCGGTGGCGGAAGCGTGCTCGTCTCCGGCGGGTTGCCCGGGTTCGACGACGTACGCCGGCCGGAGCACTTCGCCGTCGCGGGCGCGGTCGGCGTCGCGATCGCCCAGGTCGGCGGCGAGATCGATCAGGTCTTCCCGGTGCCCGAAGGGTGCCGTGACGCCGTGCTGGAGCGGGCGCGAGCCCAGGCCGTCGAACGCGCCGAGCGCGCCGGCGCGAAACCGGGCACGGTCGACGTCGTCGACGTCGAGGAGATACCGCTGACGTACCTTCCCGGCGGCGCGACGCGCATCCGGGTGAAGGCCGTCGGCGACCTCGGCGTACGGGCGGAGGACGCCCATGCGTGAACTCGAGATCGAGCGGCTCGGGGACATCGCCCGCGGCGCCGGCATCCTGGGCTCCGGAGGCGGGGGAGACCCCTACATCGGCAGGCTCCTCGCCGAACAGGCGATCCGCGCGTACGGTCCGGTCACCGTCGTCGACATCGCCGAGGTCCCTGCCGACGCGACCGTCGTCGCGGTCTCGTCGATGGGCGCGCCGGCCGTCTCCATCGAACGCATTCCCGCCGGGACCGAGGAGATCACGGCACTGCGGGCGCTGGAGGCGTTCCTGGGCCGCCCCGCCACCCACCTGGTGCCGATCGAGATCGGCGGTCTCAACTCGATGACGCCGTTCATCGCCGCGGCCCGCACCGGGCTGCCGGTCGTGGACGGCGACGCGATGGGCCGCGCGTTCCCCGAGGCGCAGATGGTGCTGCCCGCCCTGATCGGAGTGCCGGTGACGCCGATGGCGATCGCCGATGACAAGGGCAACACCCTGGTGATCGACGCGGTGTCCGACCGGTGGGCCGAACGGATCTCACGGGCCGCGTGCGTTGAGATGGGCTGCTCGGTGTCGTCCGCCGACACGGTGATGCGAGGCGACCAGCTCGCGGCCGGACTGGTCCCCGCCACCCTCACTCTCGCCGAGAACCTGGGTCGTACGGTCCGCATGGCGCTCAAGGCCCACGACGACCCGGTCGAGGCCGCCCGCGCCGAGCTGGCCGGCGTCGTGCTGCTGTCCGGCACCGTGACCGATGTCGAGCGGCGCACCACCGGAGGGTTCTCGCGCGGCCGGGCGGCGGTGGACGGCCCGGAGGCCCGCCTGGAGCTGGACTTCCAGAATGAGCACCTGCTCGCCCGCCGGGACGGCGAGGCCGTCGTCACGACACCGGACCTGATCTGCGTCCTCGACACCGAGACCGGCGAGCCGATCACCACCGAAGGACTACGCTTCGGCCTCCGGGTCACCGTCCTCGGCGCCCCCTGCGATCCACGCTGGACGACACCCGAGGGCCTCGCACTGGTCGGCCCGCGCCGGTTCGGCTACGACGCCGACCACCACCCGCTTCCGTGTTGAAGTCGGGTGCTCCTCCGCGCGGAGGAGCACCCGACTTCAAACCGCACCGGATCGAGCCGTCAGCCCTTGAGCCCGTCGTAGGCGGCCGTGATGATCTCCATTCCCCGGGTGTCGTCCGCGGGTTCGCGCATCTGGTTCGTCACGTACGCCACCGCCATGCGGGTGCCGGGGTCGACCATGACGATCGAGCCGCCCCAGCCGCCCCAGCCGAAGGTGCTGCCGAACAGTCCGTAGCCCAGGCCCCAGCGGATCGGCATGCCCAGGAGGCGGTCCACGCCGTTGAACTGCTCCTCCCCCGCGCGGTCACAGCCCGCCTGCGACAGCAGTCGCAGGCCGCGCACCGCTCCTCCGCAGGCCATCACGGACTGTAGGAGGGCGACCGAACGGGCGTTGCCGAGTCCGCTCGCCGCGGGGATCTGCGCACGGCGCCACGCGACGCTGTTCCCGTCACGGAGCCGTATGGCGGTGCCGGCGGTGGGGGGCGCGGCGGCCGCGCCGGCGACATAGTCCTCGTCCTGTGATGGCGGCGGGACGGCGAGCGCGACCCGGTGGTCGTGCTCGGCGGGCAGGCCGATGTGGAAGTCGGCGCCCAGCGGTCCGGCCACCTCCTCCGCGAAGAAGTCGCCCAGGATCCGGCCGGTGATCCGGCGTACGACCTCGCCCACGAGAAATCCCTGGGTGAGCGAGTGGTATCCGGCCGCGGTTCCCGGTTCCCACTGCGGAGCCTGTGCGGCCAGACGCGCGGTGGCGGCCGGCCAGTCGTAGAGCTCCTCGACCGGGCCGTCCCAGTCGGGCAGGCCCGCGGTGTGCGAGAGCAGGTGCCGCACCAGCACCTTCTCCTTGCCCGCCGCGGCGAACTCCGGCCAGTAACGGGCGACCGGTGCGGCGAGGTCGAGCTCGCCACGGTCGGCCAGGACCAGCGCGCACAGCGCCGTCATCGTCTTGGTGACCGACCAGACGTTCGTGATCGTGTCCCGCTGCCACGGGATCGTACGGTCCGCGTCGGCGAACCCTCCCCAGACGTCCACCACGGGCTCGCCGTCCACGAAGACCGCGACCGATCCCCCCGCGTCTCCGTCGTCCAGCAGTCCGGACAGCGCATCGGGCACCGCGCTGAACAGCTCATCGTGTGAGCCCTGAATATCGGCCATGCGTAGTATTCAGCGCGTATCGGTCCGCCGAAAGCAACCCAATTATTCGGTTCGGCACGCCGGCCGAGTGAAGTCGGGGCGCGGTTCCTGGCGTGCGACGAGTCGGGCTTCGGCACGGGAGCCCGCCTCCCGGTCGACGGGGGCTACCCGGCAAGATGATCGTCCACGACGAAGGAGTGCCGGTGATCGAGCTTGCCGAGATCGACGGGGTCGCGGTGGTGCGCCTCGTCCACAGCAAGGTGAACGCCCTGGATCTCGAACTCAACGAGGCGATCACGCGGACGTTCCGTGAGCTCGACGGCGGCCCGTACCGCGCCGTCGTCCTCACCGGGGAGGGGAAGGCCTTCTCCGCAGGTGTCGACCTGTGGCGGATCGTCGACGGAGGCCCCGACTACGTACGGCGGTACATTCCCTCGCTGGTCGCGGCCTTCGAGGCGGTCCTGGAGAGCGACCTGCCCGTCGTCGCGGCGGTCAACGGCCACGCGATCGCCGGTGGCTGCGTCCTGGCGAGCTGCTGCGACCACCGTGTCATGGCCGAAGGGCACGCCGGGATCGGCATACCGGAGCTACTCGTCGGATGCCCCTTTCCCCCGATCGCGCTCGAGGTCATGCGGAGTGCCGTCGGCACGGCGGAGTTGCGCCGGGCCGTGCTGAGCGGGACCATCCACCGGCCCGGGGAGGCGCTGGAACGCGGGTTCGTCGACGAGGTCGTCGAGCCCGACCGGCTCATCGACCGGGCCGTCGCCGAGGCACGGCGGCTCGCGACCGCCATACCGGCCGATACCTTCCGTATGACCAAGCGGCAACTCCGGCAGGACGTCGCCGACCGGGTCGCCGGCCACGGACCGGACGGCGACGCCGGCGTGATCCGCCTGTGGGAGCGGCGAGCGGCCGACGGACGGATCCGCGGCTACCTCGCCGAGACCATCGGCCGAGCCTGAGCTTCGAGAGTTCTCAGGCGCGTCCCGTCGCGCCGCAGGAGCAGTATCGCGGTGCCGGCCAGGCCGGTGAGGAGGCCGAGCCATACGCCGACGGTCCGGAATCCCGCGACGTAACCGAGCAGCCAGGAGACCGGCAGGCCGATGAGCCAGTAGCCGACGAGGGGGATCCGAAAGCCGCTCCTGGTGTCATCGAGGCCGCGCAGGAGGCCGACGCCGATGTTCTGCGCGCAGTCGAAGAACTGCAGCACGGCCGTGATGAACAAGAGTTGGGTGGCGATGGAGACGGCGGGGGAGCTCGGGTCGAAGATGGGGCGCAGCACCAGGCCGGGCAGGCAGACGTAGATGACGGCGATGACGGCCATGACGGTCGCGGCGCAGGCCAGCGCGGTGTTCTTCAGGCGCCGGGCCGCGTCGACGCGCCCCATCGCGATCTCCCGGCTGACGTTGATGGACGCGGCGTGGGAAAGGCCCACGGCCACTTGGAAGACGATGTACACGAGCTGGTTGACGGCGATGTGAGCGGCGAGGGCGGCGCTGCCGAACCCGCCGACCATCAAGGCGGTGACCGAGAAGAAACCCGCTTCCGAACCGTACGTGGCGGCGATCGGCACGCCGAGGCCGGCGAGTCTGCGCACCACGGCGCGGTCGGCCTTGACGGCGTTCACGCTGAGCAGCGGCGCGAGGACGGGGTCCTTCTTCGCCGAGGCGAAGAGGGCGAAGAAGGAGAGCAGGTAGACCAGGGACGTGGCGACGCCGATGCCGGGAAGGCCGAGCTTCGGCAGGCCCCAGATGCGGTGGATCAGAACCCAGTTGATGCCCGCGTTGACGGCGACCGAGGCGATGGTGATCCGGAGTAGTGCCTGCGGGCGCCGCATGCCGACGGTGAACTGCCGTATGGCCTGAAACCACAGGCAGGGGAGGAGCCCTGGGGCAAGGGCCAGGAGCATGACCTGCGCTCGTTCGGCGACGCGCGCCTCCTGCCCCAGCAAGGGCAGTCCCTGGCCGATCAGGAGCATGAGGACGTTCCCCGCCACCCCGGCGAGCGTGGCCAGCGCCATGCTCGCGCGGACGATCGCGCGGCTGTCGCGAAGAAGCGTGGTCGCTCGTGTCAAAATCGGTCCTTGCGAAGTTTGGCGAGTAGCTCGTCGATCTCTCGGTCCGCATCGGGATCGAGTGTGTCCACCTCACGGACCGGCGTTCCTGCCCCACCACCCGGTCTGCCCGCCTCACGGCCCGGTCTGCCCGCCGCACAGCCCGGCGTGCCTGCCGCACCGCCCGGTGGGCCCGCCTCACGGCCTGCGGCCGTCACGGAGAGGGAGCCGGACACCGCCGACGGGGTCGTCGCGCGCGGCGTCAGCGTCGCCTTCCGTCACCGGGGAAGGGTCCAGCACGCCCTCGACACGGTGGACTTCGCGGCGCCGCCAGGCTCCGCCACCGGCACCGTCGGCCCGTCCGGCTCCGGAAAGACCACCCTGCTCCGCGTCCTGGCCGGCCTGCAGAGACCCGACTCCGGCACCCTCACCCTCCACGGGCAGCCCCTCGCCACCACGGCGCGCGGGCGCCGGCGCGAACACCTCCGGTCCGTCCAGCTGGTGCCGCAGAACCCGCTGGACGCACTCAACCCGTCCATCACGGTCGGCGCCGCGCTGTCCCGCCCGCTCCGGCTGCACGGCAGGCTCGTCAAGAACCGGCTACCGTCGCGGGTCGCCGAACTCCTCGAACAGGTCGAGTTGTCGGCCGACCTTGCCCACCGCCGCCCCGCCGAGCTGTCCGGCGGCCAGCGTCAGCGCGTCTCCATCGCCCGCGCCCTGGCCACGGGGCCCGGTTTCCTGCTCTGCGACGAGACCACCTCCGCCCTCGACCCGGACACCGCCATCGCCGTCATGGAACTCCTACGCCGCCTGCGCGCCGAAACCACCATGACCCTCGTACTGGTCAGCCACGACCTTCACCTGATCGGCGCCCACACCGACACCGTGCACCTGCTGGAATCCGGCACGCTCACCCGGCACGGCCCCACCGCGGAGGTCCTGCCGGCCCGCGCCGTCGGTGGCGCGGGCCGAACGTCGGATCAATAGGGTGTGCCGTTGGCGAAATCGGTGGTGAAGGTGTTCTCGACGCCGTTCACCACGCCGGAGTCGCCGACGATGAGGCCGAGTTCACGGTTGTGGTTGAGTGAGTTGTCGGAGAAGTTCTCCGAACCGACGAGTGCCTTCGCGGACGAGGTGCCGTAGTCCGCGACGATCGCCTTCGAGTGGACGTACAGGCCGCCGCTGGAGGAGTAGGTGACGATCGTGCCGCCGGCGGCCGCGACCTGGTCGAAGTAGCTCCGGTAGCTGTCCGGGTCCATGCCTACCACGCGCACGTTCACGCCGCGGTTCTCGGCGGCGACGATGGCGTTGACGAGCGTCGAGTCGCCGAATTCGAGCTCCTCGATGTCCAGCGTGCCGGTGGCGCCGTTGATGAGGCCTAGCAGCCGGGTCTGGGAGTCGGTCGGTGACCAGACGAGGTTGTCCCCGTCGGGTGGCGTGATGGAGGTCTTGGCGTAGTCGGCGTTGAAGACGTTCTCGATCGCGTCGACGTCATTGGCGTCGTTGTCGAAGACCGCGTAGTCGCGATCGTTCGAGTAATAGGTGGAGTCGAGATTTCCGCTCATGATGAGCGACGTCGCGTGGTCGACTGTGATCGTCTTCTGGTGCGTGTAGACGAACGCCGAGGACGAGTAGGTGACGCCGACTCCGGCGGCCGTCAACGTCGAGTATGCCGAGCCGTTGACCGAGGTGTGCTGTCCGTCCAGGATGACGCGGACCGTGACTCCGGCGTTCTCGCGGTTCACCAGGTCCGACACGACGGTGCTGTCACGCAGTTCGTACATCGTGATGTCGATCGATGTCCGGGCGGAGTTGATGAAGTCGTAGACGCCACTGTGGCTCTGGTCCGGGAAGACGAGCATGGAATACGTGGCGGCACCGGCCGGAAGGGCGGTGAACGCGGTGATGGCCGCCGCACCGAAAGCGGCCACAGCAGAACGCCGGAAGCGGATCCTGGACATGCGGGCTCCTGAGGGGTTCGTGCGCGTCCGGGGCGTGACGCACCGGCGGAGCGTACCTCCGCAATTCCCCCCAGAACATGACAAGATGTGACGAGTAGTGACTCTCGAGGTGGCGACCGTGCTATTTCGGACACGAACTATTTCGTACGGCTTAACCGGATGTCGGCCGGATTCTCGCAAATCAAGATCGCGTGCTTCGTCGTGCTCCTAGGCTCTACTCCGGGCTGGAACGGCCGTCGTCGATCGAGATTGGTGAGAGCACGTGACCGTCGATGTTTCACGACTCCATGGGCTGGTCGAGGCGTGACCGGCGTGCTGGTCGTCGGTGCCGGCATCGGCGGCCTGGTGACGGCGTTGAGCCTGCATTCCGCCGGTATCGAATGCACCGTGGTGGATCGCGTCCGTGATCTGCGGCCCGCGGGTGTCGGCATCAACCTGCAGCCGCACGCCGTACGCGAGCTGGTCGAGCTGGGGCTCGGTGACGAACTCGCCGCGATCGCCGTCGCGACGTCGGAGATGGTGCACTTCGACCGGTTCGGCAACCGGATCTGGGGGGAGCCGCGCGGGCTCGCCGTCGGCTACCGGTGGCCGCAGTACTCGGTGCACCGGGGCATGCTGCAGATGCTCCTGGCCGACACGCTACGCGAGCGGGCCGGGGCGGAGGCGATACGCGCCGGACTGGAGCTGGAGGCGTTCACCGAGAGCGCGGGCGGCGTACGCGCGCGGCTCCGCGACCGGGTCTCCGGCGAGCCGGTCGACCGGGACGCCGACGTGCTCGTCGGGGCCGACGGCCTCCACTCGACGGTCCGCGCGAGCCTGCACTCGGGGGAGGGGCCGCCGATCGGCAACGGCATCCGGATGTGGCGTGGCACCGTGGTACGCGCACCGTTCCTGACCGGCTCCTCCATGATCGTCGCCGGCAGCAACGCGTCGGAGAAGTTCGTGGCGTACCCGATCTCGCCGGTCGTCGACGGGCTGGCGACGATCAACTGGTGCGCCGAGGTACGGCTGCCGGGCGCCGGTCCCGCCGCGGCCGACTGGAGCGCCCGCGGACGCCTCGCCGACGTCCTGCCGCACTTCGCCGGCTGGCGCTTCGACTGGCTGGACGTGCCGGACCTGATCCGCGCCGCCGACCCGATCCTCGAATACCCCATGGTCGACCGTGACCCGCTGCCTTGGTGGAGCACCGACCGCGTCACCCTGCTCGGTGACGCCGCCCACCCGATGTACCCGATCGGCTCGAACGGAGGATCCCAGGCGATCCTCGACGCGCGAGTGCTGGCCTACCACCTGGCCACCGCACCCGACGCCGCCGCCGCGCTCAAGGCGTACCAAAGCGATCGCCTGGAGACGACCGGCGCGCTCCTCCTGGCCAACCGCGAGATGGGCGCCGAACGAATCCTGCGTACGGTCGCCGAGCGGGCCCCCGAAGGCTTCACCCGCATCGAGGACGTCCTGACCGGACCAGAACTGGCCGCGATCGCCGACGCCTACCGAGGCACCACCAACAGCGACACGGCAGCACTCAACGCACGCCCATCATGGACCCCACCGGGAGCGACCTCCACGCCGGGATGAGACGGGGTCCGTACGGTGGCCGCCGGCGGCGGACACAGCCGAGCCACCCCTGCCGTGGTCACGATCCGGAATCTTCCGGATCGCCGTGCATCGCGCTGGCGGAGGCTTGTGGGCTGCCGATGGAAACGATGATCGCACTGCCGAATAGGTGATCATTGCGACGACGAGCGTGAATACCGTGACGAGTAGTGCCAGCAGGGCATTCGGGTCCCGCCTTGCCGTAAGAACACCATGGCGGTGAAGGACAAACCGGCCAGTGCGCCTGCCGCCTGCGATTAATAGCCGGAGATAACGTCGAGCTGAATCAGGGGTTCTCTCGCAGGAAAGGCATTGCGTGCTGTAAATAGTCGGCGGGAGACTGGTCTCCTTGGCCAAAGCCGGCTGTGCGGGAAGTGAGACGACGAGGTGTTACGCAGAGAGTTCCTCGCGAGCACCGGCATCGCCGGCGCTGCGATGGCCGCGGGCCTGAGCTCGGACGGCGGTCAGGAATCGATGGACGCCCATATCGCTCTGCGGGCCGCCCATGGCCGGCTGGACAACCTGCTCGGGGCGCCTGCCGTCTTCGCACACGCCGTCGAGCAGCACCGGCTGGTTCTCGCCTGGCTCGCCACCGTGCGGGCCGGTGCCGAGCGGCGGCGGATTTCCGCGCTCGCGGCTGACACAGGGGGCTTCGTCGGCTTCTTGAGCTATGACATGGGCATGGCCGGAAGTGCCACGAGGCACTACCGGGACGCCGCCACCCATGCCCGGGAGGCGGGCGACCTGTCGTCCTGCGTCTACGTGGTCGGCCAGATGAGCAGGGTCTTCGCCGACCGAGGGCACTACCGCAGGGCCCTCACGTTCTCCGACGGTGCGCTTCGTCTCGCCGGTACCAAGGCCCACCCTGCCGTACGGTCCTGGCTGCACGCCGTACGCGCTCATCACCACGCCTGCCTGGACGACGCCCGCAACACGCGGGTCGACCTCGCGACCGCCTGGAACCTCCTGGGCCGCGCCGACGACGGAGAGAAACCCTCCTACGTCGGATACCTCGGCTCTCCCGAGATCCAGAAATGGACCGGCCACGCCATGAACCGTCTCGGCCGAACCACGCCGTCCTACCTCTGCACCGGCAAGACCGCACTCGATGAGGCCCGCGCCGCCTGGCCGGCCACCAGTGCGCGCGGTGCCGCGGAGCTGTTGGCCGTGAGTGCGTGCGTCCACGCGGCCTGCGGGGAGCGGGACGCTGCGGTCGACCTGGCATCACGCTCCACGGCCATCGCCACGACGACCGGCTCGGCGCGGAACCTTCGCGCCGCGCTCGTCGCGCAGGCCTTGACGGTCACCGGGCATTGACTCGAGGGTCGGCCCCGCGCGGTGGCCGTCGACAAGAGAGAGTGGCGAGGCCGGGTTCCCGGACCGTCCGGAAACGCGGGCGTGGTGAACCGCATCAGGCGGATTCGATCAAGCAATGGCCCGGTTCGCAGGCGATCCCGTACGCTCCCGGCACGGGTTGTTTCGGGTGGATAACGGACGGTCGCGGATGGGACAGGCTTCACGTGACGAAGTCGCGCGTACGGTCGCGGCGGAGCCGGGCAGACTTCGGCGGGCCTCCGCGGCCGGGGTGCTCGCGCTGCTCGCGGCGTCGGCGTTGGCTCCGGTCGCCACCGCGGTCTTAGGCGGTGGGGCGGTCGGTGAGGCGATCGCAGGGATCGCCGGCAACGTCGGTAGCGGTTATCTCACCGAACTCATCCAGAAGACGGCGACCCGGCTGCGGCGGGGGAGCGCCGGGTCGAAGCCTCGTGAGGCGTTTCGCGACGCATTGGCCTCCGATCTTCTCCGTGAGCTGGAGAAGAACGACGCCGCCGCTCGGGAGCTGGCCACCGAGCTCGTCACTATGCTGAACGCGGTCGATGGGCTCGACGCCGCGGTCGCCGCCGCCCATGACGACCTGCGGGGCCACCTGGTCGCAAGCTTCGGCGAGATCGCCGACCAGCAGCGTACGGCGCTCGCCGCGTTGCGCGCGGTCGGGGACGAGCAGCGGCGGCAAGGGCGCGCCCTGCGGCGGCAGGCGGACCTGCTCGAAGAGATCGCCGATCGCCTCCGCCGCAACGACACACCGTCCACTCACGCGCCGGGCGTCCATGCGCCAGACACTCACACACCGGGCATCTACATGCCGGGCACGCACGCGCCGGGCGCAGACTCGCGAGCGCCTGCCTCTGTCCCTTCGGTGTGCCCGACGCTGGTCGCAGCCGTCCCTCAACACGCGCCGAGCGAGGACTGGCGGGGCGGTGGTGACGTGGCAGTGGGGGAGCGGGTCTACCTCCTCTATGACCTCTATCTGGAGGAACGGCCGTCGGCCGACCACGCCCTGGTGCGCCGTCAGGCTCAGGCTCAGCTGCTCGGCGCCCCGGCTTCCGCGCCGGACCGGTACGCCTGGCTGCGTCAGGTCGAAGTGCGCCGGCGCACGCCGGCCGCCGTCGCGGCGCTGGACGCGCTGGTCAAGGAACGGGACCTGCTGCGGGACCTGGGGCGCGATCCGGGGCTGCCGCGATTCGGCCGGTTCGCCGAAGGCCGCATCGCGACGCTCGCGCTCGTCTGGCCGACCTCGCGGAGCACTCGCGTCGCCTGCGAGACGCTCGACGTCTTGCTCGATGGCAGCGTCCCGCTCGACCCGTGGCGGCTCGGCCGCCTCTGTGACGGTCTGGCCGGGCTCTGCCGTACGCTCGGCCGGCTGCATCGTCTCGATGTCGCCCACCGTGAGCTCACGCCGTCCGGGATCATCATGCGGACCGACGGCGGCCTCGTCCTGCGTGATCTCGGATTGGCGGCGGCCGGTCACGTGGCCGGTGAGGGGCCGGCGGACTACCAGGCTCCGGAGCAGCGGCGGCGTGGCCGTGGGCGTCCGGGTCCGCCGACGGACGTGTACCAGGTGGGCGCGGTGGCGTATCACCTCATCAGCGGGCACCCGCCGCACGCGACGACGCCTCCGCCGGTGCGGGCGCTGGCCCCCGGCGTGCCCGAGAGCCTCGGCCGCGTGGTGGACGCGGCGCTGGCCGCCGACCCTGCCGAACGCCCGCACCTCCGAGAGCTCGGTGCGGGTCTGAAGGCCGCCCGCCGCGACCTGTCCGGTTTTCCCCAGGAGTCCTGATGCCGTCCCGTGTCGTGAACCTTCCCGGCCCGCTCGTACTGGTGCCCGCCCGTAGCCTGGAGGAACGCCTCCGTCACCTGGCGGCTGATCATCCGGGCATGCCGGCTCACCCCGGCCAGATCCAGGCCGACCTGAACGCGCGGGCCGACGGCGTTCCGATGAGGTTCAGTGAGCCGCGTGAGATCGGCAAGGACTGGAGCTTCCTCGTCTACGCGCGCACGTACCGGGCCCGGTTGTACCTGAGCCGGCGAGGGGACCTCTACACGATCGGGGTGGTCGATCCGCTGCGCGTCCGCGACCATCACCGGTTGGCCGAGGGGTACCTTCGCGTACGGCCGGCACAGTGGCAGCTGGCGCCCGATTTCGGCGCGGCGCGACCCGGCACCGTCGTCTCCCACGCCGAACGCCTGCGGGGCGAGTGGCACCGGCTGGCGGAGGACCTCGCCGCCGAGCATGGCGCGGAGCGAGTGACGCCCGCCCACACCGACTTCCTGGACACGGTCGACCGGATCATCGACGAGAACGAGCGGATCGAGACGGAGGAGGCACGCGCCGAAGAGCCGTTCACCTACCGGTCCATCCGGTCGACGACGGAGCGCCGGCACGGCCGTCACGGTGTCTATGTCTTCGAGCTCATGTCCGACCGGCGACCGGACGAAGGGGACTTCGTCCAGATCCGTGGCGAACGTGAGCGGCGCGGACAGGTCACACGCGTCCGCGACCGATGGGTCACGGTGCGGTTCGACCAGCCGGTCGATTGGGAGCGCATCCCTCAGCCGGGCGAGCTGGAGAAGACGCCGAGTACGGTCGCCTTCGACATGCAGCGAGAGGCCGTCGCGATGGTGCGCGGGCGGCAGGCGCGCAACCCCCTGCTCCTGCCCGTGATCGTGGACAGCCGGGTACGGCCGATCCCACGGGCCCCGGCGCTGCCGGACGAGGAGCTCGACCCCGACCAGCTGGTGGCGTTCCGGAAGGCGCTGACCGTGCCGGACCTCCTGCTGGTGCACGGCCCGCCGGGTACCGGCAAGACCCGCACGATCAGTCAGATCGCCCGCACGTGCGCGATCGACCACGGCGAGCGGGTGCTCGTCACCTCGCATTCCAACCGGGCCGTCGACAACGTCTTGAGCAAGCTGCCGCCGGACATCGAGGCGATACGGGTCGGCCACGAGGGCAGCGTCACCGAAGAAGGACTGCCCTACCTGCTGGAACGCCGGGTCGCCGAGCTTCGCGAGCGAATCCTCACGGTGACCCGGCGCTCGATGACCGCGTACGAGAACGTCGAGGTCGCCACGCAGTGGGCCGGGCAGCTCGACGAACGGACCGGCCACCTGGCGGAGGCTCTCGCCAAGGGGAGGCATGCGGCGCGGGAGCTGGAGCTGGCCCGCCGTACGGCCGGCGGACCGCTGCAGATTCAGGTGGACCGGCTGGTCGCCGAGGCCGCGCGTCTCATCCGCCGGCTGAACCGCAACGCGAGCCTGTCGGGCGGCCTCGCCCGGCTACGGGCGTCGGCCGACCGGCGCACCACGGCGCCGCTGGTGGGTCCCCTGCTCGTGCTGCTCGTACGGGTCCTGGCGAGGGGCATGGCGGCCCTGCGGGACCACGGCGACCGGCTGCGCGGCGAGGAGAAGCGCCTGGCGGACGAGTGCAGCGAGGCCGAGCTCCGTCTCGAAGCGGTCACCCGCGACGATCCGGCGGTGTGCCGGGCACGTGAGCGGACGGAACAGGCGGAGCACCTCCGCACGGAGCGCCGCGCCGAGGCCCTCGTCGTGGCCTACGCCCTGCGGGCCGTGGTGAGCGGCATCGAGCCGCCGCCGCCCGTACGCGAGCCCAGCGACGCGGCCGTGACCGAAACGGACCTGTTCCAGTTGCGCGACTGGAGCCGGCTGCGGGTGCCGCTGATCGTTGGCCGCAAGACGGTGCTCGCCGACTGGCACGGCGAGGTCTCCGCCGCCGACGAGCAGCTGCACACCGAGCTGGTCCGCTACGCCGACGTCATCGCCGCGACGTCGATCGGAGCGGCGTCGCGCTCGGAGCTCTCCGGCGTCGAGTTCGACCTGGCCATCCTCGACGAGGCCGGGCAGATCGGTGTCGCCGACGCCCTTGTCCCGCTGGTGCGCGCCCGCCGGGGCGTGCTCGTGGGCGACCACAACCAGCTGCCGCCGTTCCTCGACTCGGAGGTGGAGGCGTGGGGGCGGAGCGTCGGAGACCCGGTTCTGCGCACCCTGCTGGCCAAGAGCGCGCTCGAGATCCTCTTCCCCCGGCTGCCGGAGGAGAACATCGTCCGGCTGACCTGGCAGCGCCGCATGCCGGCCGCGATCGCGAACTTCATCTCCACGGCCTTCTACGAGAGCAGACTCCGCACCGAGGTCGTACGCGACCGGCGCGATCCGCTCTTCGCCGAGCCGTTCGCCTTCGTGGACACCGCGAAGCTGCCCGAGGCGCGGCGGTTCGAGCGGTCCGGGCGGGACAGGGAACGCTGGGGCCAGACCGGCTACACCAATCCGGCCGAGGCGGACCTGCTCGTCGAGCTCGCCGTGTTCTACCAGCGCCGCGGCGCCGACTGGGCCGTCATCGTGCCCTACCGCGCCCAGCTCGCGGAGATCAAGAAGTCGCTGGTCTCCCGGCTCGGCGACGCCGAGCTGGTCGGACTGAGCGTCGGCACCGTCGACGCCTTCCAGGGCGGCGAGCGCGACGTGATCCTCTACGGCTTCACCCGCAGCAACCCGTACGGCAAGGTCGGCTTCCTTCGGGAGCTGCGCCGGACGAACGTCGCGCTCAGCCGCGCCAAGCACCAGCTGGTGCTCGTCGGCGACCTGAGCACGCTGACCGAGGCCGGCGACCGCGACTTCCGCGAGCTGGCTCTGGCGCTGCGCGGCCACCTCGCCGACCAGGGAGAGATCTGTTCGTACGAGCAGGTCGCGGCCCGGCTGTCCGACCTCAACGCCAGGAGCGAGGACGCATGAGCGGCAGACTCATCCGCTATCCGGAGGAACGCGCTCTGGAGAACGCCGCGTACGGCGAGGGCGTCGTGCCCACGCGTATCTTCGCCTTCCTGCTGCCCGTACACCGCGTGGAGATCGAGGCGACGGTCACGGACGGAGAGCCGTACGAGCTCATCGACCGCTATCTCGAACGCGGCATCGCCGAGGCAGGTCTGAACACCGTGCCGGAGCTGGCCGGGTTCCTCGCGCTTGACGAGGTGCTGGTCGACCGGGCCCTGCGCTTTCTCGGCGCGATCGGGCACGTCGTCTCCTCGGACGGAAAGGTGTCGCTCACCGAGCTGGGCCTGCGGTCGGTACGGGACAAGGTCCGCTATGTGGTCACGCGCAAGGACCGCCGGAGACTCTACTTCGAGGCCTTCGGCTCCCGGCCGCTCACCAGTCCGTACTACGACAGCCGGGCCGTCACCTTCCTCGACGCGGCCGGGCTTCACGAGGCGATGAAGCGCCCGAGCGACGGACCGTGGTTCCGCCCGCTCACGAGCACCTACGGGTTCCGCCCGGACGCGCTCGCCGAGCTGTGCGGACGGCCGGACCGGGACCGGTACAACCTGCCCGAGGGCATCAACGATCCGAAGATCGTCGGAGCTCCGGAGGGCGTTCATCTGCCCGCGTACATCGTCCGCGCCGTCGACCGGCAAGGCGTTGGGGCGCGGGTTCGTTACCTCGCGTACACGCAGGCCGGAGACGAAGCCGATCCCGACGTCGGCGACCTCTGCCACGGGACGCCGGAGATCGCGTCGCTGATCGAGACGGAGGAGCGCGAATCCGCGGGCGGCCCGGACCGGAGCCGGGTGGACTCGTGGCTGGCCAGGCGGAATCTGGATTCACACCGGCCGGTGCAGATCCGTGACGGGATGTGCCGGATCACCCTTCCCGGCTCGGCCTTCGGCGGAGATGGCCGGATCTCGCTGCTCAAGCTCGGCTCGTTCGTGGTCCTCGGCAACGGCTTCTTCCACGTGTGGTGCGAGGACGCGCGCGTACGCCGCCGCGCGCTGCTGGAGCGAGCCGACACGTACCTGAGCGCCCGCCTGCGCGTCGACCCGGTCGTCGCCGGCGAGCGGATCGGCCGGATCGCGCGGCAGCTGGAACTGGGGGAGGTCGACCTGCCCACGCTGAAGACGATGGCGGCGAAGGCGGGCCGGCGTGACCTCGCCGCCCAGCTTTCGCGGCTGTTGGAACGTGGGTGAGGGGCCTTGGGCGACAGGTGCTCGGTGCGGGCCGGCTTGAGCGGCCGCGTGGACCTTGCGGGATCTGGGCTCAGCGGCGGGCGGCGCAGTCGTCGCAGAGGGTTTTGATCCAGGCACTCCTGCGGGGTTCGCCCAGGTTGCCGCAGGCCTCACAGATCCCGGCCGACTCTTGCTCGGCGGCATGGACGAGGTCCATCGCCGCGTCGTCCTCCGCCTTGTAGCGTGCCGCCTGGTCGGGGTCGGGCCAGTCGGTGTTTCCCGCGTTCATGTGGCGTAGCAGGCCGGTGTAGAGCTGGACGCGCAAGACGCCGTACTTTTCCTTGACTTGCTGGACGCTGTAGGTGGGGCTGACGGCCAGCAGCTGTTCGTGCAGGCGCAGCAGCAGTGGACGCCAGCCGCAGCCGATGAAGTCGAGGTGATCGGGAATCTGCTCTGGCACGATCGCATGATCCCAGATGGGTGTAGCTCGTTCGAGGTGAGGGGCTGACCTGCCCCCGCCGCTCGGCTCGTGGTGGAGGTCAGGTAACGAGAGCATGAACTCGCTGACGTCGGCCGATGGAGCGCTTTACGCTTTGCCCGATTCAGCGGGCAAGGCTAGAAGGGGCCGAAAATGAACTGGTACTTGGCGGTACTCAAGAACTACGCCGGTTTCACCGGTCGGGCACGTCGCACTGAATACTGGATGTTCTTCCTCATCAATCTCGTCATCGTCGTCGTTCTGGACCTCCTCGGCATGGCCGTCAGGGCGATCGCCCTCCTGGCCGGTATCTACGGTCTCGCGGTGCTCATCCCCAGCATCGCGGTGGGTGTCCGCCGGCTGCACGACACAGGGCGGTCCGGCTGGTGGCTGCTGATCGGCCTGATCCCCGTGGTCGGGACCATCATCTTGCTCGTCTTCATGGCCACCGAGGGGCAGCCGGGCGACAACGAGCACGGCCCCAACCCTAAGCAGGTTCCCGCAGCCGCCTGAGACGGCGCCGAAGGAGGGCCGGGAATCGTCGACTCCCGGACCTCGTCGCGTCCGGGAGTCGAGCGGAACACGCCGTGGTCACATAAGACGGTGTCTCATGGCGAACGATCGTGGGGACTCGATCTGTCGTTGCGAGGCCACCTCAGCGCCGGACGCGGACGACGAGCTTGCCGGTGGCGCGGTCATGTTCCATGTCGTCGTGGGCCTGCCGCACCTGCTCCAGGCCGTCGTAGACGCGGTCCACGGGGAAGGACAACCGGCCGACGGCGATCGCGTCCAGGATCTCCTGGAGGGCCTCCCGCGGCAGGTCCGCGGCGTCACCGAAATAGCCGGCCAGGCGAACGCCCTTCGGCAGGTACTCGTTCGGTGCGAAGTCCTGGACCGTCCACTGATTGGAGAGGCTGCCGCTGAAGCAGGCACCCGAGGAAAGCTGACGCCCACGCTCAGGCCCAGCCGAAGCTTCAGCTCTGAGCGATTGAGGCCGAAGGCCTCGACGCGGATGCGCACCCAGCCGTCTCGTTCGGGCGGGAGCGGGAGCGTGGTCAGCCGCAGGTTGTCCACGGGCCTGGCCCGGAGAGCCGGACGGCGCGCATGGTGGTCGGCGACGACGACATGGATCTGCCTTCTTCCCGTGGTAGGAGAATCGGTCGGCCGCCTCAACACGCCGTCGCTGCGGCTTCATTCCCGACTCACCCCGGTCTTCCGCGTGTTCTAGCGCTACAGTGCCGGCCCTGGCGTACGGCAGAAGGAATCGCGGTGCGGCGGACGGCGAGCCATTCCTAGGGGAGCGTGACGTGAAAGAGGACATCGGTGTCGACAAGCCCTCGGACCGACGTGGGGAGCCCGTGACCGAGGAGCACGTCGCGCGAGCCGAGCGGTTCCACCGGCTGCACGACGGGCCGGGACCGCTTCGGCTCGTCAACGCCTGGGATCGTCTCTCGGCGCGCGTGTTCGTGCTCGCCGGCGCGCCCGCGGTCGCCACGAGCAGTTTCGCCGTGGCGCTCGCCTGCGGCTACCGGGACGGAGAGCGGATTCCCTGGGCCGTCGTCCGTGACGTCGTCGCCGACATCGTGGACGCCGCGGGCGACGTGCCGGTCACGGTGGACATCGAGGCGGGTCATGGACCGGCGCCGTCGGACGTCGCGGCCGGTGTCGAGGACATGATCGCCGCCGGAGTGGCGGGCGTGAACATCGAGGACATCCTTCCGGGCGCGCCCGGAGAGCTGCTCACGATCGAGGCGCAGTGCGACCGGCTGCGAGCGGCGCGCGCCGCCGCGGAGCGTCGCTCGCTGCCCTTGTTCATCAACGCGCGGTGCGACGTGTACTTCGGGGCACGCCTGGACGAGACGGAACGCCCCGAACGGCTCCTCGAGCGCGCCACCGCGTATGCCGAGGCCGGCGCCAGCGGCGTGTTCGTCCCCGGGCTCACCGACCTCGACGTCCTCACCAAGCTGTGCGAAACAGTGAGCGTGCCGGTGAACGTCATGGTGTCGCCGGGGCTGCCGAGCGTCGAGGACCTCGCCGGTGCCGGTGTGCGCCGCGTCAGCCAGGGCGGCAGCGGCTTCCTCCTGGCCGCCGGCTATCTCGAGCGTACGGCGAAGGCCTTCCTCGACGGCCCGTACGAGAGCGCGGGCGGCGATGTGGCCCCGGCCGCGCATCTCGTGCGGAAGCTCATCACGCGCCGATAGAGGACGCCGCCACGTCAGGCCGGCGTGGCGGCGGAGCGGGCGGCGTCGATGAGGTTGACATGGGCCTTCGGCAGCGACGGCGTGTCCAGCACCCGCTGGGTCAGGACGATCACGCTCAGATCGAGGGCCGGGTTCACCAGCCAGCTCGTCCCGAAGGCACCCCCCTGCGCGTACCCGCCGGCGTCGGGCCCTTCGGTCAGCACGAACGTGCAGTATCCCCAGCTACGACGGTTGAGGATGCCCTTGCCCATGCTGACGCGGGCCTTCTGCTCCGGGCTGATCTGATCGCGGGTCATCTCCGCGACGGCTTCGGCGGGCATTACCGGGTCGCCGCCGCGCAGCAGCATCCGCGAGAACGCCAGCAGGTCGCCGGCGGTCGAGATCAGCCCGACCGCCGCATCGCAGAACGCCGGGGGCTTGCTCCAGTCCCTGCCCTGCTCGTCCACGACCGACCAGCCGTTCTTGCGTGACCACTGCTGCGGGGTCGCCATCCGGTCGGGCAGGTCGGCCGAGAAACCGGTGTCGCGCATCCCGAGCGGTTCGAAGAGGCTCGTGCGCATGACGTCGGCGACGGGCTTGCCGGTGGCCCGAGCCATCAGCACGCCCAGCAAGGCGGCCCCGGTGTTGTAGAGGAACTGCTCACCGGGCTGCGCCATCAATGGCAGCGACGCCAGTCCCGCGATCCAGGCGTCCGGGTCCAGCGGACTGTCCAGGTCGGGCTTGGTGAAGTCCTTCAGGTGCAACGCCTTCTCCATCGCCGCCACCACCGGGAACCGCTCCGGCCAGATCTGCATCTCCCCGGTCGCGCCGAAGCCGAACGTGAACGTCAGCAGGTCGCGGACGGTGATCGAACGCTGCGCGGGAACGGTGTCGTCCAGCGGCCCGTCGATCCGGCGCAGCACCCGCAGGCGGTCCACCGCCAGCTCCGGCAGCAGCTCGTCCACGGGCTCGTCCAGGCGCAGCACGCCGTCCGCGATCAGCGCCAGCGTGGCCGCCCCGGTCAACGGTTTGCTCATCGACCCGAGGCGGAAGATGGAGTCCTCCCGCATCGGCGGGCCGCCCACCGACAGCGAGCCGAGCGCCTCGGTGTGCACCTGATCGCCGCGGGCGACCATGGCCACCAGACCCGGCACCTGGCCGCTGTCCACGGCTTCGCGTGCGATCTCGCCGAACCGTGCGAGCCCTTCCGGCGTCATCGGGAACCTCCGGTCAGCGGGCGGAGTGCGCGGCCCAGTGGGCGCGCAGGTGGGGTACCAGGTCGTCGGCGCGTTCGTCCGGGAAGAACAGCTTGCCGCCTTCGACGGTCACGACCTCGGTGGCGCCGGGAATGGTGTCGCGCAGCCAGTACGCGTAGCGCACGTCGAAGAAGGCGTCGTCGGTTCCCCAGACCACCAGGGTGGGGACCGTGAGCTCTCGCAGGGCGGGTTCGACCGCGACCATGTCGCGGTTGTGGAGCGACGCGGTCCAGCGCTGGTACTCCTTGGCCCGCTCCTTCGTGCCGACCAGCGGCTCCATATACGCCTCCACCACGTCGAGCGGCAGCTTCTCGACGTCCTGGTAGACCTTGCCGAAGATCCGCTTACGGGTGGCGGTCAGGTCGCGCAGCATCTTGGGCCCGGCCACCAGGGTGAACAGGTGGGCTCGGGCCAGCAGCACCACCGGCTTGAACGCGCGTGGCGGCACATTGCCCGACGTCTCGCAGTTGGTCAGCGTGAAGGTGGCCAGCCGCTGCGGCTGGTGCGCCGCCACGATCTGGGCGACCGCGCCACCGGTGTCGTTGGCCACCAGGTCGATGCCGGTCAGGTCGAGCGCGGCGCAGAAGTCCTCGACGACCTTGGCCAACCCGGTCAGCGAGAGATCCTGGTCGGGCCGTACCGGCGTACGGCCGTGCAACGGCAGGTCCACGGCGATACAGCGCCGCTCCTCCGCCAGCACGCCGATGACGTTGCGCCACAGCAGCCCGCCGGTGCCGATGCCGTGCACGAACAACGCCGGGGGACCGGAGCCGACATCGACATAGCCGACCGGGCCGGACTCCGTGTCGACCACTTTGCGATGGCTGTCGTACTCCGCCAGGTTCACCCTTGACCCACTCTCGGCTCTGATACGAGGTATTTGTCGATCTCATCGGCCGCGACCGGTGTGCCGTCGGGCCCGGCGCGCAGCCGTTCGCCGAGCAGCGCCGCGCTCCGCCGTACCGAGTCCGTCAACAGCCGGCGAACGCCGGACCGCAGCACGTCCTCGGTCACGTCAGCATGCCGTACATGGACCCCGGCGCCGAGCCGTTCCAGTCGACTGCCCCAGAACGGCTGGTCGAAGGAGGCCGAGCACACCATCGCCGGGATTCCGGCGCGCACCCCGGCGGCGATGATGGTGCCGCCGCCGTGGTGCACCGCGACCGCGCAACGCGGCAGCACGACGTCATAGTCCACGTAGGGCACGACCCGCAGGTCCGGATCCGCGGGCAGGTCACCGCCGGACAGGCCCCAGCCGGTGACCACCAGGCCGCGCAGCCCCAGCGACCGGCAGACGCGGCCGATGGCGGCGAGCCTCTCCGCCGGATCCGGGACATACGTGCTGCCGAACGTGAAGAACGCCGGCGGATCGCCCGCATCGAGCCACTCGGCCAGCCCGGTGTCCATGGCGGCCATTCCCAGCCGGTCCAGGTCGGACCGCGCCATGCGCAGGTCGCCGACGAACGGGCGGTGGGCGTCCCACGCCAGGCCCGGCACCAGCGCGGGGCTGTAGCTCTGCAGCTCCAGCGGCGGCCACGACGGTCCCTCCGGCGCCGTCGCCCGCCCGAGGCGACCGCGGAACCGGGCCACCGGCTCGCGCATGTGGGACCAGCTCAGCCGGCCGAAGGCGCGGTAGGTCGCCCGCGTCGCCGCGGCGTCGCTCTGCGGATCGGTGGTCACCAGCGGATGCGGCACCACGTCGTTCACCCTGCGCGGGTAGCAGTCCTGCACGACGAGCGGGATCCCGCGCGCCTTCGCCAGCATCGTGGCCCGCCATTCCAGCAGCACGCCGGTGACGATCGCGTCGCTGTCCGCGCAGACGTCGATGACCTCGTCGTCCAGCCGCTCGTCGTGTTCCTCGCCGATCTCGTGCATCAGCCGCACGAAGGATTCGGGATCGGCCGAGTCGGCCCACATCCGCCCACGCGAGGATTCGAGCGCCCGCTGGGTGTCCCAGGCGATGGGCACCGTCTCAAGACCCAGCCGGCGGCCGGGATCCACCAGGTTGCCCGAGGCGGCGACGCGTACCTGGTGACCGCGCCGGGACAGTTCGGCGCCGAGCGCGGTCAGCGGGTACACGTCACCGCGGGTCCCGTGCGCCAGAACGGTGATGCGCATCCCCGTCTCAACGCGCTTTCGTCGGGGAAGCCATGGTGACGGTCAGCTCGGTGACCCGTGCGTCGCGCGGCGCGGAGGCCGCGTGGAAGATCAGGTCGGCGACGGTCTCCGGCTGGATGTACAGCTCCGGGCGGTACCGCCGTCCGTGCCCTTCACGCACCGCGCGCTGTAGCTCGGTGGCGATGCAGGCCGGATAGATCGAGGTCACACCGATGCCGTTTCTCTCCTCCTCGGCGCGGAGCGCGTCGGCCAGAGCCCGCAGGCCGTACTTGCTCGCGGCGTACGGACCCCAGCCCGGCATCACGCCGTGACCGTCCCAGAAGTTCAGGAACACCACGTGCCCCTGCGCCTCCCGCAGGGCCGGCAGCGCGCAGCGCGTCACCTCGGCCGCGGCCACGAGGTTCACCGTCAGCTCGTCGATCCACGCGGCGGGGGACAGGTCGCCCACCGCGCCGACGCTCATCTTGCCGGCGCAGTGCACCAGCACGTCGACCGAATCGGGCAGCGCCGGCGCGAGCGTCGCGGCGATGTCATCGGGCCGGGCCAGGTCGGCGAGGACCGGCCGGGCGTCCAAGCCCTTGATCTTCTCCGCGTCGCGTCCGAGGGCGATCACCTCGTCGCCCCGGGCACGGAACCGCCGTACCACCTCAGCGCCTATCCCACCGGTGGCGCCGGTCACGATCGTCGTCTTCATCGTGTGGTCACGTCCTCGTGTCGGTGGACTCCGCCAGGTCCTTCTGGTCCTCCAGATTCGCCAGGCGCGCCGTCAGAGAGTCCCTGATCAGCTGGTACGCGTCGCTGCCCAGCGTGAGCCGCAGCGGGGCCACCGGACCGGTCGCGGCGTCGATGATCGCGAGAGCCATCTTCCGCACGTCGCCCGGGTACCGCAGGAACCCCGCCTCGACCGCGCGGCGCACCCTGCTGGCCGGGTTGCCCCGGTAGGCGGGCAGCGCGGCGGTCACTTCCTTGCTGCGGCCGGCGAAGTCCGTGCCCACCGCGCCGGGCTCGACGATCGTGACGCCGATCCCGAAGCCTTTTACCTCGGCGGCCAGTGACTCGAAGAAGCCCTCCACACCCCATTTGGCGGCGTGGTAGAGCGCCATGCCGGGCGACGTGGCCTGCCCGCCGACGCTGGAGATCTGGACGATCCGCCCGCCGCCCTGCTCGCGCATGTGGGGCAGCAGCGCCCGTGCCAGGTGGATCGGGCCGGTCAGGTTGGTGTCGATCTGGCGGTCGATCTGTTCACCGGTGGCCTCCTCGGCCGGACCGAACAGCCCGACCCCGGCGTTGCTGATCGCCACGTCGATCCGGCCCAGCGCACCGGCGGCGTCGTCGACCACCCGCCGGATGCGGTCCGGGTCGGTGACGTCCAGCCGCGCCGTCCACGGCGTCGCCCCCGAGGGCGAACGCAGGTCCGACAGCGTCTCCGGGTCTCGCGCGGTGGCGGCCACGGTCTCGCCACGGGCGAGCAACTCGGTCACCAGCGCCCGGCCGAGGCCGGACGAACTCCCGGTGACGAACCAGGTACGGGCGTCAGGGCTCATACCAGCGCCCACTCGGGGACGTCCAGGATCTCCAGGACCGCGCTGGACACCGTGGCCGGCGCTCCACCGGCCAGCAGCACGTGGTCGCCGGCCGCGAGCTGGCCGGTGACCAGCAGATGGTTCAGGGACAGCAGCTGGTCGCTCGCGCCGGTGTGCCCGATGCCGCGGCCGAACTGCCACGTGGTCCGGTCCATCGGGACGCCGAGCGGCTGCACCAGCTGCTCGATGAGGTATCCGGCCACGTTGCCGTAGATCACCCGGGTCATGTCGTCCAGCTTGCGGTCCGCCTCCTGCAGCGTCCGCTCGATCACTCCCAGCTGCGCCCGGGTCTGCACCTCCCCGGCGTCGGCCAGCGACATGACGTTGTCCCGGAAGGACATCGCCCGCGCTCTCATGTCGACCTTCGCGACGGTCGCGCTCTCCGTCCAGGGGTACAGCGGCTCTCCGCCGCGGTTCAGCTCCTCCAGCTCGGGCATTGCCGCGCTGCCGACCGCGAGCAGCCGGGCGAAGCCGGTACGGCGGGACAGCAGCAACGCGCTGCCGGCGTCGCCCACGGCGATCCCCGGCGCGCCGTTCCACCGGTCGATCAGCGGCGAGCTGAAGTTCTCCGCCGTGGTCAGCAGCACCGTTTCGTTCAGGCCCATGGAACCCATGCGAGGGGCGGCGAGCTCCAGCCCGGCGAACACTCCGTTGCAGCCCAGCCGGACCTCGAACGAGGGGACCCCGTTACCGACGATCTCCTTCTGGATGTAGGACGGCGAATGCCACATCTCAGGGCCCTGAAAGAAGACGGTCGCGTGTAGCAGCATCGCGATATCGGCGGGATCGGCCTCGGCGCGGGACAGCGCGTGGCGAGCCGCGTGCACCGCCATCTCCACCGGCGAGACGTCTTCCGAGACACAGAGTCCCGTGATCCGGTTCTCCAGATAGGTGGCGGGATCGTATTCGCCGCGCCGGGCAGCCTGCCCGGCGTCCACGGTCGGAGGCTGGAAAACGCCCAGTCCAGACAGATAGACGTCGGTGACCTTCAACGAGCCTCCAGCGGATATCCGTACCGGCCTTAAGTTCCATACCAACCTAATCGCCGCGATGGGCGACCCGGTGCAGTCCACCTCGAGAACCGCTTGAGTGTCACGCCGCGGAGGAATGTAGTTGTTTTGTAGAGTGCTGTGCATCCCCGTTCTCATCCGCCATGAACAGGCCACCTTGGGCGTAGAAAGAGAACCGCTTGAAAGTCGCTGTAGCTCCGGCGTAATGCAACTGGAAGCCGATAACTCGGGCATTGACCGGTCATGTGCGGCGCTGATAATTTCGCCTCGACTTTATGAATTGCCATTCTTTTTAATTCACATATTTCAATGCGCATTATTTAGAGGTGCCTGTGCGGCAGAATTCGAGTATTGGCAGCGACGCCGTGGTTGATTCGGACTGGGTCGACAAGTACCTGCTGGCCGGCCCCGACGATCACGTATGCCTGTCCTTCGATCGGCCGGTCACCCGCGCCGGCCTGCGTGAGATGGTCGCGGAACGGTCCAAGGAGCTGGCCGGGGCCGGGCTGTCCTCCGGTGGGACGGTGAGCCTGCAACTGCCGCCCAGCCTGGCCTACGTGACCAACCTCCTGGCGGCCTGGAGGCTCGGCGCCCAGGTGTCCCTGCTGGACCACCGCCTCACGCCCTTCGAGGCGGAACGCGCAATGAACGTGATCCAGCCGCAGATGCTGGTGTCCCACGTCGGCGCGCCCCCGAAGCACCTGCTGCGCGGATACATCCAGGTCACGGCCGGTATCACGCCACGGAACGGCCAGCCTGCCGAAACCGACCACGCGCTGCTGCAGCTGAGCTCCGGCTCCACCGGGCCGTCCAAGGTGATCGGCCGAACCGCCGCCGACCTGCTGACGGAGATCGACCGGTACCAGCTGCTCGAGGACTACCCGCGGCCGGGCGAGCGGATCGTGCTGCTGGCCTCCATGGTGCACGTGCTCGGCCTGGTCGGCGGCCTGCTGTACGGCCTGGCGGCGGGCGACACGCTGGTGGTTCCCGCCTTCCTGACCACCAAGGACATCCTGGCCGCGGTGACCGCGGCGCCCGAGAAGACCACGATCCTCGGCGTGCGGTTCCACATCGACCTGCTCGCGTCGCACGACTCGCCGCCGGAGCTGCCGCAGCTGGCCCGCATGATCGTGGGCGGTGAGGTGGTGCCGCCGCGCACGCTGAGCGCGTTCGCCGAGAAGTACCCGGCGGTGCCGCTCGGCGTCATGTACGGGATGACCGAGGTCGGCGTCATCGCCACGGACCTGAAGGGCGAGCACCGCCCCGAGCTCGCGCCGGTCGCCGGGATGGAGCTGCGTGAGGAGAGCGGGCAGGTGATGATCGCCCGGCCGCGCTCGCCCTACGTCGGCAGCACCGCACCGGGACGCTGGGTCGACGGCTGGCTGAACACCAAGGACGCCGGCTCGATCGCCCCGGACACAGGTCGGGTCACGGTGATCGGACGGCTGGACTCCCAGGTGTCCATCGCCGGTCTCAAGGTGGACCTGACCGACGTGGAGCAGACGCTCGTCGAACTGCCCGGGGTCACCGAGGCCGTGGTCCTCTTCGACGGCGGGATCGAGGCGTACCTGGCCATCGAGGACGGGCACACCGCCGACGAGATCGCCGACGAACTGACCGGGCGACTGGCCGCCTACAAGCGTCCACAGCGGCTGCACCTGCTGCCCAAACTGCCCCGTACGGCGAGCGGCAAGGTCGTGCGCGACCTCGCCCGGCTGCGTGAGGCGGCACAGGAGCAGCAGTCGTCCGATTCGCTCTGATCCAGCGCAAAGCCCAGGTCACACATCCGCAAGAAAGGCAATCATCCATGGCAAATGCCGAAGAGGTCATCGCGTTCACCCTCAAGTCGCTGGAGGAGATGAACCTCGACATCGAGGGCGCGAACGCGGAGACGATGATCGGCCCGTCCGGTCTGGACCTCGACTCGCTCGGCGTCGCGGAGATCGCCGCGCGCCTTGAGGACACTTACGGGGTGACCTTCCCCGAGGACGAGATGGAGCAGCTCGCCATCATGACCCTCGGTGAGTTCGCCGAGACGGTGGCTCAGCGCATGGCACAGGCGCAGCCTGAGGGCGCGGCGGGATGACGGCGACCGAAGTGCCGAGCCGGGAGAACATCGTCGCGATCATCGCGGCGTACGCCGACCGGCCGCCGGACAGCGTTCCGGAGCGGATCGACTCGCTCGGCGTGGCCTGGCTGCTCCACGAGGCGGAAGGGCGCTTCGGCATCATCCTGGAGCCCGACGACGAACTGCTCGCCCAGATGAGCACCGTGGACGGCGCGGTCGAGGCGCTGCAGGAGGCGCAACGACAGGGAACGCACGCCGGTGGCTGATCCGGCGACCACTGTGGCGGTGACCGGCATGGCCGCGGTCACCGCCTTCGGTCGTGGCATCGAGCCGCTGTCCGAGGCGGTGTTCACGGGACGCACCGGGTTCGGGCCGGTGACGCGGTTCGACGTGAGCGGGCGACGGTCCCGCAGCGCCGCCACGCTGGACACCGCGGCCGACCTCGACGAGGAACTCGCCGGGGTCGTGGAAGAGGCATGTCGCAGCGCGGGCCTGGACCCCGGGCTACGGGAGTCCTGCCCGATGCTGCTCGCGACGCACGCCTCTCCGGCCCTAGTGCGCTCGCCCGACCCGGCGGAGGCGGCCACCGGCGCGGCCGGTACCGCCACGTCCCTCGCCGCCCGGTGCGGCCTCGGCCCGGCGATCCGCGCGTACACCACGGGTTGTGTCGCGGCCAGCATGGCGGTGATCGACGCGGCCCTGATGATCCGCTCAGGGCGGGCGGAGCGGGTGCTGGTCGTCGGCGGTTACCTGGTGGACGCCGACTACTTCATCGCGTTCGACGCCGGCCGGGCGCTGTCGCCCGCAGGTTCGGTGCGGTCGTTCAGCCGGGACCGGGACGGCATGCTGCTCGGCGACGCGGTCGCCGCGGTGCTGCTCGAATCGGCGGAGGCGGCCGAGCGGCGCGGTGCACCCCGGCTCGGCCTGGTGACCGGGTGGGGCCGTTCCGCCGACGCGTACCACGTCTGCCAGCCACGGCCGGACGGCACCGGGCTGGCCCGCGCGATCGGCGCGGCGCTGGGCCGGGCGGGCCTGCCCGCGGACCGGATCGGCTACGTCAACGCGCACGGCACCGGCACCCGGCAGAGCGACGCCGCGGAGAGCACCGCGCTGCACCGGGCGCTGGGCGAGCACGCCGGGCGGGTGCCGCTCAGCTCGACCAAGTCCGCGCACGGGCACACGCTCGAAGCCTCCGCGCTGCTCGAACTGATCATCACTCTGCTCGCGTTGCGGCGCGGACGGCTGCCGGTCAACGCCGGCTTCCAGGACCGTGATCCGGACTGCGAGCTGAACCTCGTCCTCGAACCGGCCGGCTCCGACGCCGAGTACGCGCTCAGCGTCAACGCCGCGTTCGGCGGCGCGAACACCGCTCTCGTCCTGAAGGCGGGCGGCCATGACTGAACCCATCACGGTCATGAACGAGGAGGCGGCGACCGCCGGCCTCGAGGTCCTTGCGGAGGCGCGCTGGCCGGAGGCCGGCGTCGCCGAACCGGAACCGCTGCCGAGCTTCGTGTACTCCTCGTTCAGCCCACTCGTCGCCGCGACCGCCGGCCGGTGCCTGTCGCAGTGGTACGGAGCAGCGCCGATACCGCCTGAAGAGGGCGAACGGGTCGCGGTGATCCTGGCCAGCGTGGGCGGTGACGTGGCCATCGCACGTGCCATCGCCAAGGCCGTGGACACCGGCGGGCGGATGTCGCCTCTGTTGTTCTTCCAGTCGGTGGCCAACGCCGTACTGGGCCACATCGCCACACGGTGGGGCATCGGCGGACCGCTGCTGTGCACCAGCCCGGCGAACGATCCGGAGGCGGACGCCCTGGCGCTGGCCGCCGACGTGCTCGCCGACGGCGACGCCGGCACCGTCCTGGTCGTGCTCGCCGAGCAGGCGTGCACGGCGGACGAAGAAGACCAGTCGCACGCCCTCTTGGTTCGCCTGAAGGCCGGGTGAGGCGGAAGACGGCGGCGCCGGCGGCCACTACGTGAGCCGCGCCGGGCTCAGGAAGGCGATCGAGCAAAGGGAGCTAGCGTGGATATTCGACAGGTCGATCACGTCGAGCTGTACGTGGGCGACGCGCAGCAGACGACGTTCTATCTCTGCAACACCTTGGACTTCGAAGTTCTCGGGCACGGCGAGGTGGACGGCCAGCGCAGCGTGCTGCTCGGGCACGGCGACATCCGGCTGCTGCTGACCTCGGGCCTGAGCGCCGGCCAGTCCGCCACCGAATACGTGCAGCGGCACGGGGACGGTGTGGCGACCATCGGGCTGCGCATCGACGACGCGGAGAAGGCGTTCAACGAGGCGGTACGGCGTGGCGCCCGGCCCGTCGAACGACCGCGGGTGTGGCGGCAACATGACGGGGCCGAGGTGGTCACCGCCTGCGTCTCCGGCTTCGGGGACGTGAACCACCGGTTCGTGCAGCGGCGCGAGGGCGAGGCGTTCCTGCCCGGCGCGATCGACCAGCCCACGTACGCGTCCCGCGCCGCCAAGCCGCTGCAGGCGGTGGATCATTTCGCCGTATGCGTGCCGCCCGGTGAGCTGGACACCACCGTCGCGTACTACCAGCAGGTCTTCGGGTTCGCGCAGATCTTCGAGGAGCGCATCGAGATCGGCGCCCAGGCGATGGACTCCAAGGTCGTCCAGGACCCGAACCGCGTGGTCACGCTCACCATCCTCGCGCCCGACCCGGTGCGGCAGGCGGGTCAGATCGACGACTTCCTCAGCTCGAACGAAGGCGCCGGAGTGCAGCACATCGCCTTCAGCACCGCTGAGATCACCGCCGCCGTCACCACCTTCACCGAGCAGGGCATGCGGTTCCTCAGCACGCCGTCGAGTTACTACGACGACATCGAACGGCGTCTGGGCGATGTGGGGGTGCCGCTGGACCGGCTGCGCGCCGGCAACATCCTCGTCGACCGGGATCACGGAGGGGAGATGTTCCAGATCTTCACCGAGTCGGCGTTCGTGCGCCGCACCTTGTTCTTCGAACTGATCGAACGGCACGGCGCGCTCACCTTCGGCAGCAACAACATCAAGGCACTGTACGAGGCCAAGGAGCGGGAGCGTACGCAGACCGTCGTAGGGGCCTGAGACGAGAGTGCCCGGATAACGAGAAGGCAGGCACATGAAGACACCGGACTTCGACCTGACCGACGTGGAGAGATCGCTTCTCCCTTCCGATGAGGACGTCGAAGACTATCTAGAGCATGGCTGGTACCTCTCGAAGAAACTGTTCACCGACGACGAGGTGGACACGCTGGTGGAGGCCACCGAGCGGTTCTACGCGGGGGAGCGCAGCCGCCGGCTGGAAAAGCGGCCGCCGACGCTGGCCTACTGGGAGCCGTCGGACGGGCCGGTGCAGCGGCACAACGACTACGTCCACTATGAGTCCGACGAGATCGGCGCGATCCTGCGCAAGCCGCTGCTCGGCGCGGTCGCCGCCAAGCTGGCGGAGGCGCGCGAGATCAGGGTGTTCCAGTCCACGCTCATCTACAAGCCGCCGCGTCCGGACGAGCCGTCCAACCTGGTGCCCTGGCACATGGACAAGCACTACTGGCAGACCTGTACCTCGGAAAGAATGCTGACCGCGTTCCTCCCGCTGCACGACTGTGGCGAGGAGATGGGCACGATCACGATGGTCGACGGCAGCAACAACTGGAAAGAGATCGGCTTCGACGACAGCACCACCAAGCATTTCGCGGACCGCGACAATGCGGACCTGGAGGAGCTGCTCAAGAAGAACGCCGACTACAACAACGTGGATCTCGTCAAGGTGCCGATGGTGATCCCCAAGGGGCACGTCAGCTTCCACCACTGCCGCACCTACCACGGGAGCGGCGCCAACCGCGCGGGCGTACCGCGCCGGGCCATCTCCCTGCACATGCAGGACGGCGACAACCAGTACCGCGCGTGGACCCGCCGTAACGGCAGCGAGGTCGTGTACAACCACGATCACTTCGTTCGCCGCACACCCGCTGGTGATCCCGACTACGCTGATCCGGACTTTTGCCCACAGATCTGGCATTCCTGACAACAGCGGAGAAACAGCATGTCGCGTTACGAATGGGGACAGACCCATCCGGGCATCGAACGGCTGGAGAAGGCCGTGGACGAGGCTCGCCGTACGGTCACCGCACATCCCATCTACCAGAGCCTGGAGACCGTCGAAGCGGTCAACACCTTCATGTCCCACCATGTGTTCGCGGTGTGGGACTTCATGTCGCTGCTCAAGTCGTTGCAGCGCTCGCTCACCTGTGTGGATGTGCCCTGGGTTCCGTCCGGCCCGACTGGCAGCCGGCGACTGATCAACGACATCGTGCTGGTCGAGGAGAGCGACGAGCTGCGAGGCGGCTTCATCAGCCACTTCGAGCTGTACATCGAGGGCATGCACCAGTCCGGTGCGGACGCCTCGTCGATCGAGCGCTTCATCGAGCTGCTGCGGGCCGGCAGCCCGGTGTCGGAAGCGCTGGCCGTCGCGGAGGCCCCCGAACCCGCGGCCGAGTTCGTCCGGACCACCTGGTCCTTCGTCGAGAGCGCTCCGATCTGGTGCCAGGCCAGCGCGTTCGCCTTCGGCCGGGAGGATCTGATCCCGGACATGTTCGACAAGGTGATCAAGGTCAGCCAGCAGTACGGCAACCGGCTGGAGACGTTCTGCGACTACCTGGCCCGGCATATCGAGGTGGACGGCGAGGAACACACGCCGATGGCCATGCAGATGCTGGCCGACCTGTGCGGTGACGACGACGCCAGGTGGCAGGAGTGCGCGGACATCATCAACCACGCGCTCACCGCCCGTTGCCGGCTCTGGGACGGCATCCTGGCCGCGATCACGACGGACACGAAAGTACCCGCCTGACCACGTGTCCTGACCACGTGCCCTGTCCACGTCACACCGAGAATCGGGAGTAGGAATGCCCCAGACACCGGATCCGACATCCATTCGCCGACTGGTGGTCACGGTCAGCGATAGGGAGGCGGTGGGCCCTGCGGCGAGCCGTGCTCTCGCGGATCTGGGCGGGGAACGTGCGGTCGGCACGGCCGTTTCCGCGGCCGGCCGACCGCCGACCGACGACTACCAGGAGATCGTACGGCGCGGCCGGCGCTTCCTGGACCAAGCAGTGCCCGAGGACGCGTTCACGCTGCTGGCGGTCGACTCGCTGGCAGGTGTCCCGGACGCGGTCGGCCGCGCGGCAGAGGGGCGGCGGGCCGTACTCACCTTGCTGGTGCTCGATCACCACGATCACCGCTATGACGTCACCTCGCCGGATGAGCTCAACGAGGAACTGACCAAGCTGGCCCAAGCACTGGGCGACTCGGTGGAGTTCGAGCCGGGTCCCTGCTCGGTGCAGGTCTACACCGACGCCAACGTCGACGCCGCCTATTCCGTCGAGTACTTCACGCCGCGGTGGATGCCGGAGCAGGCATGGGTGGTCACGGCGGACATCGCGGTCGCGTTCGTCGACTCCGTCCAGCTGCACTACAACGCCCGGCTACGGCGCGCCATTCAGCCGAAGCCGAGCAGCGTCGCGAAGGCGATGGCCGACTTCCTCACCGCCGAAGCGGGCTCGAACTGGGGGCTCAGTTACTACACCGGCTCAGGGATCGCGACATTCGTCGACGATCTCGAGCAGCGGGCGATCAGGGACGGCAACCCCATCGTGCGCGGACCGAGCGAGCACAGCCTGGCCTGCTCCGCCCTTGCCCGCTGGCGACTCGACGAGGTTCCGTTCCTCATCGTCGTGACGACCGGAATGCACGAGGAGTTCCGCGGAAGCCTCGCCAACCACGTCGCGGTCCGTGCCAGGGGCTTCATCGTCTGTTGTGACACCAGGCCCGATCAGTGGCACCCGTTCCAGGGCACCATCCACAGCACCGAGGACAGCCGTGAGGCCCTGGCCGTCCGCGGCTACCCCGTGGTCTACATCGGCAAGTCCGAGGACATCACGCGGGGGCTCACCGAGGCGTTCGAGGCCTACTCCTCCGGCCGCGGCCCGGTGATGGTGGTCGCGCCACGCGAGGTCCTGCAGGCCAGCATGCCTCTCGGCGAGCTTCCCCATGCCGAGAAGGCGCCCCGTGTGGAGGTTGCGAGCAACGACGAGGTGGAGCGGCTGTCCACGTTGCTGAACTCCGCCCGGCGCAGGCTGCTGTGCCAGGTCGGGCCGCTCGGCGACACCGCGCGGGATCTGGTGTACACGCTGGCCGAGAGGGCCGGCATCGGCCTGGCGGACTCGGCGGCGCAGCCCGGCACGGTGAGCCGCTATCGCGATGGTCGCGTCGTGGACGAGTACATCGGCTCGATGAGCAGTTACGGATATTCCGCCCGGATCTCCGACTACCTGTTCAAAGACGGGGTTCCGCGACCGGCCGACGAACAGACGATGATCTTCATCGGCACCCAGATCCCGCAGATCGACACGCCGTTCACCGAGTCCGTCCTCCGTAAGTTCGCGCCGGTCCAGATCACCCCCTGGGAGATCGAAAAAGCGCCGTTCACGGGCCTCGGAATCGTCGGCGACATCGAGGACGTCCTGCGCGCCCTTCTCGAGCGCCTCGACGTCGATCCGGATGTGCTGGCCTACCGGCGTGCCGCGATCTCCTCGAGCAGTGACGCCGACGGCGACGTGATCGGCCTGTTGCCGGTTCTGCCGATGAGCACCAACTACTTCTTCCGGCGGCTACGAGTGGTCCTGGACGACCTCATCCGCCAGGAGGACTACCGCTACGTCGGCGTCTTCGACGTCGGCCGGGCCTGCATGACCGCGCTGAACAGCCTGCCGAAAACGGGGCCTGCCATATCCGGCTGGTTCGGCAGGGCGCTGATGGGCGACACCCTGATGTCGCTGCCCGGAGTCCTCAGCCGGCGGAACAGCAATGTCCTCTCCTTCGTCGGAGACGGCTCGGCCTCCATGACCCCGGACATCGTGCCCACGCTCGTCCAGCAGATAGTGGCCGACCATTCCGCCTTCGAACACAATCTCAGCATGTTCCGGTTCGTCAACGGTGGCCACTCGGTCATCCGGACCTACCGGGAAGGCATTCAGCCCTCCGCGGTCAGCGGCCAGACCGGAGTTCTGTCATTCACTCCGGAGGATTACGAGCGGAAGTACGGGTCGCTGACGGTCCGCCATCGCCGGGTGGTCGATTTCGACGATGTCCCGTTCGCGGAGCAGTTCACCGAGCGGGACACCATCAATCTCTACTCGGTCATCCTCGGGCACAACAACGAGAACGACGGACTCGCCCGCCTCTCCGCGCTGGGCTGGCAGCGCAACGAACTGTCGCCCAGGGCGGTGCGGTGAGGCCATGACCGACGAGGCTCATCGAGCGCGATGAGTGCCGGCCCGCCCCAGGACGAGGCTCACATTGTGGCCGCCGAACCCGAACGAGTTGGTCAGCACGTGGTCGACTCGTTCGGTGCGCGGCTTGTCGACGATGTGGTCGAGCTCGCACGCGGGGTCGGGATCGTCCAGGTTGTACGTCGGGGGGAGCAGGCCGCGGCCGAGCGCGGCGGCACTCACCGCGACCTCCACCGCACCGGACGCCCCCAGCATGTGCCCGGTGACGCCCTTGATCGAGCTGACGGGCGGGCCGCCGGCGCCCGTGAACACCTGGCGGAGACCGGCCGCCTCGGCTGCGTCGCCCAGCTTGGTGCTGGTGCCGTGCGCGTTGACGTAGCCGATGTCGGCCGGGCCGATGCCGGCGTCCGCCAGAGCCCGCCGCATGCTCTGCGCCGCACCCTCTCCGTCAGGGCGCGGCGTGGTGGGGTGGTGCGCATCGGTGGTGGCGCCCCAGCCCAGCACGTCGGCGTACCCGGCAACGCCCCGCGCGTCGGCGGACTCCGCACGCTCGATCACGAAAACCGCCGCGCCCTCGCTGAGCACGAATCCATTGCGCCGCCGGTCGAACGGCCGGCTGGCGGCCTCCGGCTCCGACCAGCCGCGTGCCAGCGCGCGTGCGGTGGTGAAGGTCGCGGCGAACGTGTCGAACAGCAGGGCCTCGGCGCAGCCGCACACCACCGCGTCCGCCTCTCCGGCGCGCAGCAGGCGCAGCGCCTCGGCGACGGCCTGGGCGCCCGAGGCACAGGCGGTCGCGATCGACGCGCTGTAGCCCCGGATGCCGTGGGCGATCGCGACGCGCGCCGCCGCCATGTTGGGCAGCGCACCGGGCAGCAGGTACGGGCTGACCGCCAGGTGACTCTTCTCGGCGTTGCGCAGCACCTGCTGGGACAGCGTCGCGAGACCACCGGTGGCGGAGATGACGCACGCTACCCGGTCCGGGTCCACGTCCTGGCCGATCTTCAGGCCGGAATCGCTCAGCGCGTCGGCCGCCGCGCGCAGGGACATCAGGACGTACCGGTCGGCCGTGCGCCACTCCGGCCTGGGCACGAGGCCGTCCGGATCGATGTCCGGCGCGATCCCGGCCACGTCCAGAACACCCGCGACCGGATGCCCTTCCGGCGGACGGCGCAGCCCGGAGCGCCCCGCGCACACGGCGCCGAACACCTCGTCCACGCTGGTGCCCACCGGGGTGACCAGGCCGATGCCGGTGATTACGCCGCTCATGTCCCTCGTTCCTCGTGTCGCGGCGAGTCCGTACGAGGGGCGGTCGTCGAGCGTCCCGGGACTCGCGCCGGCTGTCGTCGGCGCGCCGAACTTATCCACCTCTGTGAACGATTGTCGAGAAGCATCAACCACCCTTACCGCTAGGAGAAAAGTGTGATCGGAAACAACCTTCGTGCCGTCCTCGCGGGAGATCCCGAGCTCGGAGCGGGCAACGTCCTGCTGAGGCTGCGCGAGCACGGTGCCGATCCCGACGGTCCCGGCATCACCTTCGACGTGCCGGTGGACGGCCGCCCGGCGTGGACCGCGCTCACCCTCGGCGAGCTGACCGAACGGGTCGCCGCCCGCGCCTCCTGGCTGCGCGACCAGGGCATCGCGCCGCGCGACCCGGTCGCGGTGTTCGCCACCTCGGCGGCCGACGTGCTCCTGAACTTCGCCGCCCTGACCTGGCTCGGCGCGATCCCGGCACTGATGAACGCGAACATGCCCGCCGACATCGCGGGGTTGTTCATCCAGCGGCTGCGCGCCGCCGCCGTGCTCGCCGACGAGGAGCACCAGCAGCGGCTGGAGGGACAGGACCTGGCCGGTGCGCGCATGCTGCCGGAGGTGAGCCTGACGGGCACCGGCGACCCCGCCAAGGCGCCGCCGCACTACCGCCACCACGCCGACGACCCGATCGCCATCACCCATTCATCAGGGACGACGCGGGTGCCGGCGGCGGTCGTGCACTCGCACGCGAGCCTGTTCGCCGCGATCCGCCACCTCCGGCTGAGCGGGGCACGGCCGCACGGCGAGACGCGTGAGCTGTCGGTGCTGCCGGCCGCGCACACGGCCGGCATCATCACGTTCAACCAGGCCCTGTGCAATCGGTACGAGCAGGCGTTCCTGTCCAACCAGGGGGGTGCGTTCGAGCGCAGCGGCGAGGTGGTGCTCGACGCGATCGAGCGCTGGCGGCCGACCGGGGTGTTCGGCTTCGCGGTGACCTGGGCGGAGCTGGCACGCTACGACCTCTGCAAGCGCGATCTCAGCTCGGTGGCCAACTGGTTCAACACCGGCGACTGCGCGCACGAGGCGCACATCCGGCGGCTGGTCGAGGTCGGCAGCCACAAGGAGTACACCCGCGACGGCATCATCGACGTGCCGGGCTCGAAGTTCATCGACGGCATCGGCTCCAGCGAGATGGGACACTCCGCGTTCCAGATCGCCCACCGGCCGGGCACCGAACGGTACGGGCGGTGCGTGGGCAAGCCGTACCCCTTCGCCGACGTGGCCCTGCTGGATCTCGAGACCGGTGAGCCGGTGCCGGACGGCGAGGTCGGCCACGCCGTGCTCAAGTCACCGACGCTCGCGCTGGGGTACTGGAACGACTCGGTCACGACCTTCCGCACCCGGTACGCGGGTTACTACCTGACCGGTGACCTCATGTACCGCGACGAAGAGGGCTACTACTACCACGTGGACCGCGCCGTCGACGCCGTCGACCTGGACGACGGGAACCGGCTCTACACCGCCCTCACGGAGGAGCGCATCCTCGCGAGCCGCCCGGACGTGCGCGACTGCACCATCGTCTCCGGCCGTAAGGACGGTCGTGTCGTCACGGACGTGCTGCTGATGCTGGAGGCGGGCGCCGACCCGGACGCCGACCGCGGCGCCGCCATCCGGGAGGCGCTGGGCGAGGCCGGTGCCGCGACGCTACGGCAGATCATGGCCGTCGACGAGGAGGACATCGTGTTCGGGCCGACGGGCAAGGTGCGCAAGTTCCTGATGCGAGAGCGCCACCTCGCGAAGGCCGGAGCGTAGGCCGGGTTCGACGGGCCTGGGCGGGCGGGTCAGCGGGGTGACCTGCCCGACCGGGTCCTCGCGGACGGGATCGCTATCGCGTGCGAGAAGGCTGGAGGGCGAGCTGGTCGAGCAACTGGCACAGTCCGTCGTCGCGAGGAGCCACCTCGAGCGCCGGATCGTCGGACAGGATCGCCTGTTGGAGCAGGTGCAGGCGTTTGGAAGGTTCCAATCCGAGTTCGTCGATCATTGACGTCCTCAGCCGGTGAAACGCCGACAGTGCCTCCTGCCGCTGGCCGCTGCGGTGCAGTGCGACCATCAGCTGCGCGCAGAGGTTCTCGTTGAGGCCGTATTCGGCCACGAGGAGGGTGAGCTCGGCCAGCACGTCCTGGTGCTGTCCGAGCCGCATGCGGGCGTCGATGCATCGTTCAAGAGTGTTGAGACGAACCAGCTCCAGCGCCCTGAGCTGCGCCTCGGCGACGGCGCCGGCGCGTACGTCGGCAAGGGCCGGTCCGCGCCACAGTTCACAGGCGCGCGTGAGCAGCGTCGCCGCCTCGACGTTGTCGCCCTCCGCGAGGGCGCGGCGGCCGGCCGCCGCGAGCCGGTCGAAGGTGCGCCGGTCGAACTCCGCAGAGTCGGCATCCAGCAGATACCCTCCGGGCACGGTGACGAGCAGGCGCTTGGCCACCTCGGAGACGGGGACGCCGAGCAGCCCGCCCAGGCACTTGCGGATCTGCAGGATGTAGGTCTGCAACGTGGTCGTGGCGCTGACCGGCGGAGACGCTCCCCAAAGATCCTGGATCAAGGTCGACGCCTGTACGGCCTTGTCGGCGTTGAGCAAGAGCAGCCCCAGAACGCTGCGAGGTTTCGGGGCCGTCGGTGTGGCGACGCGCCCACCGTCCCTGATTACGACAGGTCCAAGGATTTTGATTTCCATAGCTCTCCTCGCGGCGGAATGTAAAACGTCCGCCGACGTGCGCTGCGGTGGAGCTCCGACCACAACAGATAACCCTTAGTGCCGGCCTCGGCCCATCGCGTTACTTGAAGGATTTTTTTTATTCCCTAGCGGACCGCTCGCGGTTCCGGTGAGAGGCTAGCTGTTTTACTCACATCTGTCATACATTGCTCAAGTCATCTTCAAGGTCAGGGCGGGAGGCTGAGGCGTAGGACCCCACGAAGCCGATAACGAGAGACAGGGCGCATGACGAAACGGCGCAAATCGGCACGATCCACATCTGCCCCGAATGGGATACCCGTTGCTGTAGTGGGCATCGGCTGCCGATTCCCCGACACCTACGGGCCCGAGGAGTTCTGGCAGTTCCTGAGCCGGGGCGAGGATGCGATCACCGAAGTGCCGGTCAGCCGGTATGACATTGACACATACCATGACCCTCGGCCTCGTACTCCTAACCGTATCGTTAGCCGGTTGGGCGGTTTCCTGGACCAGATCGACGAGTTCGACGCCGGTTACTTCGGAGTAGCACCACGCGAAGCCGAGCGAATGGACCCGCAGCAGCGTCTGCTGCTGGAGACTACGGGCGACGCGATCGACGACGCCGGCCTCACGCCGGAACACCTCTCCGAGGCGCGCACCGGCGTCTATGTCGGCGGCATGTCGTCCGCATATTCGGAGAAGCTGACCGCCGCCGGAATCATGGACCTGTACGCGCTGGGCGGCGGCGCGCGGAGCTTCATGTCCGGCCGGGTGTCCTTCGCCTTCGACCTGCGCGGGCCGAGTGTGACGGTGGACAGCGCCTGTGCCTCCGGCCTGTCCGCACTGCACTTGGCCTACCAGAGCGTGCGCAATGGCGAGAACGCCCTGGCCGTGGCCGGTGGGGTCAACGTGGTCACCGCTCCGGCGGAGAGCATCCCGTTCTCCCACGCGGGGATGCTCTCCCCTGACGGCCGGTGCAAATTCGGCAGCACCACCGCCGACGGCTTCGTCCGCAGCGAAGGTGTCGCGGTCGTGGTCCTCAAGCCACTGGCCCAGGCCGAGGCGGACGGCGACGCGATCCACGCGGTGATCTACGGGTCCGCCATGGGCAATGACGGCAGATCCGAGGGGTACCTCATGACGCCGTCCCAGCTCGGCCAGGAGGAGACGCTCCGGGCGGCCTACGCCGACGCGGGCGTGTCGGCCGGTCAGGTGGACTACATCGAGGCGCACGGTACCGGCACCCCCGCCGGCGACCCGGTGGAGCTCGGTGCCCTTGGCGCGGTGGTCGGCGCCGGGCGGGCCGAGGAGGCGCCCTGCCTGGTGGGCTCCGTCAAGTCCAACATCGGGCACACTGAGGCGGCCTCCGGGCTGGCCGGCTTCATCAAGGTGGTGATGGCCCTACGGAACCGGCAGATCCCGCCCAGCCTGCACGCCACCGAGCTGTCCGACACGATCGACTGGGACGCGCTGCGGATGCGGGTGGTCCGCGAGAGCACCGAGTGGCCGGAGACCGGCGCCCCCGGCCTGGCCGGCGTCAGCTCGTTCGGCATCTCCGGCACCAACGCGCACGTGGTGGTCGGGGAGTACCCGTCGGCGAAGCCGGCGCAGGAACCCGCTGGCGACGGCACGCCGGAGGCCGAACTCCTGGTGCTCTCCGCGCCGGACCCGGCCGGGCTCACCGCACTCGCCGGCCGTTACGCCGACTTCCTCGAACCGGGAGGCGCCGGCCGGGAGCTGAGACTGCGCGACGTCTGCTTCAGCGCCGCCACCAGGCGGCAGCACCACGAGAGCCGGCTGACCGCGGTCGGGTCGTCGGCCGACGAACTCGCCGAGCGGCTACGCGCCTACGTGGCCGCCGAGACCAGGCCGCTGCTGGGAACCACCGACAACGTGCCGGTGGACGCGCCACGGCCCCGCGTGGTCTTCGTCTTTCCCGGCCAGGGCTCGCAGTGGGACGGAATGGGACGGGAGCTGCTGGCCGCCTCGCCGGTCTTCCGCGAGGTCCTGACGCGCTGCGACGAAGTGATACGCGCCGAGGCGGGCTGGTCGCTGATCGACCGGCTGACCGGCGAAGACGACACCCCGCCGTCGATCGACACGGTCCAGCCGACCCTGTGGGCGATGGAGACCGCGCTGAGCGCGATGCTGCGCGCCTGGGGCATCGAGCCCGACCACGTGGTGGGGCACAGCATGGGCGAGGCGGCCGCGGCGTGCGCCTCCGGCGCGCTCAGCATCGAGGACGCGGGCGCGGTCATCTGCCGTCGCAGCCGGCTGCTGAAGACCGTGGCCGGACAGGGCGCGATGTACTCGGTGGAGCTGTCCGTCACCGACGCCGAAGCGGCGCTGGCCGGCCATGAGCACCTCATTTCCGTGGCGGTGAGCAACAGCCCCACTTCCACCGTCATCTCCGGCGACCCCGAGGCCCTGGCCACGGTCGTCAAGGGTCTGGACGAACGCGGGATCTTCTGCCGGCAGGTCAAGGTGGACGTGGCCTCGCACAGCCCGCAGATGGACCGGTTGCGCGAGGAGCTGCTGGCCGGCCTCGGCGAGCTGGCCCCGCGCGACGGCGAGATCCCGCTCTACTCGACCGTGGACGTCGCGCCGCGGAACGGGGCCGAGCTGGACGCCGAATACTGGGTGCGCAACCTGCGCGAGCCGGTGCGGTTCGGCGACGCCGTCACCCACCTGGCCGAGCAGGGACCCACGGTCTTCGTGGAGATCAGCCCGCACCCGATCCTGCTGCCGGCCATCAAGGAGTGCCTGGCGCTGTCCGGCACCGGCGGCGCGGCCACCGGTTGCCTGCGCCGGGACGAGCCGGAGCGGGCCAACATCCTGGACACGGTCGGCGCGCTGCACCGCGCCGGATATCCGGTCGACTGGAGCAAGGTGTTCGGCGGCGAGCCGGCGGCCGGCTACGTGCGGCTGCCGTCCTACCCGTGGCAGCGCAGCCGGTACTGGTTCACCCCCGAGGCGAACGGCCTCACACACGCCGCGACGGGCCCCGCGCCGGTGCGGCGCGTCGAACGGGTGGTCGACCTGGCACGCGAGCCGTGGGTGCACGACCACCAGGTGCAGGGCACCGTCGTGCTGCCCGGCACGGCGTACGCCGAGATGGTCCATGCCGCCGCCGGCCGACTGTGGCCAGGCCAGGTGCCGGTGCTGCGCGACGTCCGGTACCTCGACGCGCTGTTCTTCCCGCCGGACCGTACGGCGGTCACGCTGTCCATCGACTTCACCCAGAGCGGTGCCGACGTCTGGGACTTCGCGGTGACGAGCCGGGAGGCGGCGGACGCGGACGAGCCGAACGTGCACGTCACCGGCACCATGACCCGCGAGGCCCCGAGGGAGGAGCGCCGGCTGCCGCTGGACGAGCTGCGGACCGCATGCCCCGACCACCGTGAAGGCGCGGAGTTCTACCGGCGCTTCGCCGCGCGCGGGAACGAGTGGCTCGGCGCGTTCCAGGGCATCGAGGAGCTCTGGATGGGCGAGGGCCAGGCCCTGAGCCGGATCGGCGTACGGCCGGGTGTGGATCCGTCCGGATACACCTGCCACCCGGCGCTACTGGACGCGTGCGGGCAGGTCATCGCGTCGCTGATCCCGGCCGAGGACCGATCGGCCGCGTTCGTTCTGGGCGGCATCGACGAGGTGGTGATCCACCCGGACGCCGGCGTGCCCGTCTGGGCGCACGCGGTGCCGGTCACGGCCTGGCGGTCCGACTCGGTCTCCGGCGACCTCTTGGTGGCAGACGGCGACGGGCGGCTGATCGTCGAGTTCAAGGGCCTGCGCCTGCAGTACCTTCAGCCTCCGGACTCGGTGCGCGACCTCGAAGGCTGGTTCCACGAGCTGCGGTGGCAGTCGCTGCCGGCGCTCCCCGACGAGGCGGCACCGGGCGGCAGACGCCTGGTCTTCGCCGACCGTGGCGGCGTCGGCGCCGCCCTGGACGCCGACGTGCTGGTGTTCCCGGGCGACGGCTACCGCAAGGTGGAGCCCGGCCGGTACGAGATCGACCCGGCCGCGCCGAGAGACTACCGGCGGCTGCTCGCCGACGTCCGTGCGGAATTCGACGGCCTGTCTCCGCGCGACGTCGTCCACCTGTGGACGCTGAACACGGACCTGGTCGACGCCTCCGCACCGGTGCGGCCGATGGCCGAGGACGCCGAGCGTCTCGGCGCCGCCAGCGTATTGCGGCTGGTACAGGCGCTCAGCGGGGCCGGCCTGCCCGAGGCACCACGGCTGACGCTGGTGACGCGCGGTGCGTACCGGGTGGTCGACGCCGACCAGGCGGTGACGATGTTGCAGGCGCCGGTCTGGGGCCTGGGCCGCGTCGTCGCCCACGAGCACCGGGACCTGCGCTGCACCCTGGTGGACCTGGACCCGGCCGCCTCCACGGAGGCGCTCGCCACCGCGCTGCGCAGGGAACTCGCCGCCCCTGGGCCTGAGGACCAGCTCGCGTTGCGCGGGAACGACCGGTACGCCGCGCGGCTGCTGTCCTGCTCCAAGGAAGGCGGCCGGCCCGGCGACGACGTCGCGTACGAGTTCCAGGCATCCACGCCCGGCATGCTCGACGGGATGCGCATGGGCCCCGTCCCGCGGCGCGAGCCCGGTCCGGGTGAGGTGGAGGTACGCGCCGACTACTTCGGGCTGAACTTCCGCGACGTGCTGGTCTCCATGGGCACCTACCCCACTCTGCCGGGCGTGCCGGGGCTCCTCCTCGGTGAGTGCGCCGGAACGGTGACGCGGGTCGGCCCCGGCGTCGCCGGCCTGCGGCCCGGCGACGAGGTGGTGGCCATTTCGCTGGACGCGCCCGCGGCGACGTACATGTCCGTCAACGCGCAGCTCGTCCGCCGCCGGCCGGCGCGGATCACCGCACCGGAGGCGGCGTCACTGCCCCTCGGCCTGACCACGGCGTATTACTCACTGATCACCCTGGGCGACCTGCGGGCCGGCGAGCGCGTACTGATCCACCACGCGACCGGAGGCGTGGGCATGGCCGCGATCCAGCTGGCCCGCTGGCGCGGCGCCGAGGTGTACGCCACCGCGGGCAGCTCGGAGAAGCGCGGGATGCTGCGCATGATGGGCATCACACACGTCTACGACTCACGTACCACCGACTTCGCCGAGCAGATCAGGGAGGACACCCGCGGCGAGGGAATGGACGTGGTGCTCAACACGCTGGCCGGCGAAGGGATGCTCAAGAGCGTGGGCCTGCTCGCCGACCGCGGGCGGTACCTGGAGCTGACCCGGCGCGACCTGATCGAAGGCACCCCGCTGGACATGCGGCTGCTGGCGCGCAGCGCCTCGTTCTTCGTCGTGGACGTGGTGGACCTGGGCAAGAGCGATCCGCGGCGGCTCGGCGCGATCCTGGACGAGTCGCTGGCTCTGGTCCAGGCCGGCATCCTGGAGCCGCTGCCGCACCGCGTCTTCCCGTCCGCCGACCTGGTCGGCGCGTTCCGGCACATGGCCCAGGCCAAGCACATCGGCAAGGTGCTCGTGTCCACGGTCGAGCTGACCGCCGAGGAGCCCGAACCCGCCCCGGCCCCGAACCGGCCGGTACGCGTGGATCCGGGCGCCGGTTACCTGGTCACCGGCGCGCTCGGGGACCTCGGCCGGGTGGTCGTCGACTGGCTGGTCCGCGAGGGCGCCCGGCACCTGCTGCTGACCGGGCGCACTCCGCTCGCCGAGAGCGGGGCCGCCGAGTGGCTGGCGGACCTGCGGCGGCATGGCGTGCAGGCGGTGTACGAGGCCGTGGACATCGCCGATGAGGAGGCGATGCGGGCCGTCGTCCACCACTACGAACAGGATGACGTGCCGATCCGGGGCGTGGCGCACACGGCCGGGGTGATCGAATACTGCCCGCTGTCCGAGCTCGACGCACGGGTCCTGTCCGACATCCTGCGGCCGAAGGTCAGCGGCACGCTGGTGCTCGACCGGCTGTTCGCCGAGCGGGCGATGGACTTCTTCGTGCTGTTCTCCTCGGCCTCAGGCGTGTTCAGCTCGCCGATGCTCGGCGCGTACGCGGCCGCGAACACCTTCCTGGACGCGCTGGCACAGCAGCGCCGACTGGAAGGGCGGACCGCGTTGAGCGTGAACTGGGGTTTCTGGTCGGTCGGTATGCCGGCCAGGGCCGGACGGGAGCAGAACCGGGACATCACCCCCGCCGGGATCGACACGTTCAGCCCGCGGGAGGGCATCGAGGCGATGCGGCTGCTGATGGCACGGGACGCCACGACCACCGCGGTGCTCCCGGCGGATTGGCAGCGGTGGGCCGCCGCGCACAAGGAGGCGGCCGACTCGCCGCTGCTGCGGAACCTGCTCGCCCCGCCGACCACGGCGCCGACCGCGCCGCCGGTCTCGCACGCGCCGGACGTGCCCCGGCCAAAGGCGAGCCAGGCGCCCGTCAGCCCGCCACCGGCGCGTCCGGTGCCGGCGGTGCCCGTGCCGGCGTTCCCCGTGCCGACCGTTCCCGCAGCGGTTCCGGTGCAAGGGCACGCGTCGCCGGAGCCCGCGATCCCGGCGGCGAGCCGGCCGGACGGGCCCGGAGCGGCGGCGACCTCGCTGACCGACCGGGACTCCGTGGAGAACTACCTCACCCAGGTCTTCGCGGAGGTCCTGGGCCTGCCGTCGGCGCAGCTCCACCTGCAGCGGCCGCTCAAGCGGCAGGGCATCGACTCGCTGATGGCGGTGGAGGTGCGTACCCGGGTTCAGCGTGACCTCGGCACGCTGCTGCCGATCACCAAGATGCTGGGCGGGCAGAGCGTCGCCGAGATGGCGGACGATCTGCACGTTCAGCTGAACAGCCAGGGCTGACGCACGGCCGATGCCGCCTGCCACGGTCGGGTTCCATCAGGAACGTGATCGTCGGCAGGCGGCTTCGGACATCCGCGGGTCACCACCGCGTGGTCGGTGGAGGGGCCGAGCCGACCGTACGTACCGCTCGCGCCCGGTCTCGTATCAGGAAGAACGGCGTAGCCGCGCCGCGGCGGTACCGGTCCGCCAGAGGATCTCCCGCCGGCGTAGCCGGTCCGGCGTGGCCGTCATGTTGACGACCTCCAGGAAGGCGCGGTGCACCACCTCGTCGGTGACGGTCGCGGACTGCACCGCCTCGAAGAGGCCGCAGCGCAGCCGTCCGGCGAGCGATTTCGGCGAGTCGACGTGCGGCAGGTAGCCGTCCTGCGACGCGTTGAAGCTCCAGGCGTCGTCCACGACCTCGCGAACCCGCCGGAAGTACGGGTGCGCGGGGCCGTCCACCGCGCCTGGTTCGCTCAGCCATTCTTCGAGCGCGAGAGCCTGCAGGGCGGCCACCGAGATGCCCTGCCCGTACGTCGGATTGAACGACGCCACCGCGTCGCCGAGCGCGACCAGCCCGGCCGGGAAGCGAGAGAGGGTGTCGAAGTCGCGCCGGAGGCTGTCCGGGAAGCGATGCACGTACACCTCGCTGGCCGGCTCGCAGGCGTCCGGCAGCATTTGCAGCGGGGGAGCGGGGTCGGCGCGGCAGCGCGCCTTGAAGTCCTCGAAATCGCGGCCTGGGCGGCGGTCGCCGTAGCCGCTGACCAGCGTCAGCCAGCGGTCGCCCTCGATCGGCGTCATCGAGCTGGGCCCGCTGTACGCCTTGGTGGCCGTGTACAGGGAGTACACCGCGACGTGGCCGTCGAGACGCTGGCCCGGGGTGCGGTGGAACAGGCAGGTGGCGTAGCCGAGGTCCAGGGACATCCGCTGCTTCTCCGGCACCGGGAAGCCGTGCTGGCCGAGCCAGTCGCCCAGCCGGCTGGACCGTCCGGTGGCGTCCACCACGAGGTCGGCCGCGTGCCGTTCGGAGTCGACCGCTCCCGGCGGGCAGATCAGCGCGCCGTCGACCCGGTCGCCGGTCATGGTCAGGCCGGTCGCCCTGCCCTTGACCAGCGAGACGTTGGGCAGGGCGAGCACCCTGCGCCGGATGTGCCACTCCAGGAAGGGCCGCGAGACGCTGACCACGCTGCCGCCGCGCACCGGCACCTTGGCTCTGCCGTTCAGGAACCACTGGGCGCCACCGGGGCCGCTGCTGACCAGCTGGCCGCCCTCGCGCACCATCTGGCGGACGATCCCGGGCATCAGCTTCTCGATGACCGTCCGGCCCTTCCCGAGCAGGGTGTGGGCCTGGCTGCTGTGCGGCGCGCCACGGCGGATGGCCGGCGCGTCTTCCAGGAGGTCCGGCTCGGTGATCCACACCTCGTCGGCGTGGTCGGCGAGGATTCGGGCCGCGATCATTCCGGCGATGCTGCCGCCGAGGACGAGTGCCCTCTTCATCGGCTACCGGCCACGTCGGACGCACCCGTCATCGTCTGTCCTCCACAGCGTGACTCGGCCACCGGGATCTCCCCGATTCCGACGCTAGCGAGCCCGGCTCGGGATCACCTTGAGCGCCGCTATAAGCACCTGCGGTGGCCATGCTGAGGCGGAAGTCCGTGTCGCGCGCGGACGGTCCGCTCGCGAGGGCCAGCAGGAAACCGGGGGGTTCCCAGTGGGCGACGACGACCTCCGGATCGTCGATGGCGGGCCGCCAGCACGGCGCGCCGGCGCACACCTCGGGCGTCGCGATCCGCCGGCGCAGCAACCTGCCGCCACGCAGCCCGGTGCCGTACAGCTTGGCCACCGCCTCCTTGCCGGTCCACAGCGACAGGAAGTCGCGGGAGACACTCTCCGCGGGCCGCCCGAGCAGCCATTCGGTGTCCTCGGGCGCGAACCACCGCCTGCTCAGGGCCAGCGCCGGCATCGAGCGAACCGGCTCCACATCGACGCCGACCGGACCGAGGCGGGAGACGGCGACGGCGACCATCCCGCCCGTGTGGCTGAGGCTCACGTGCAGGCCGGCCGCGGCGCCGCCCAGCAGCGGTGCGCCGGCCGCCGTACGGTCCAGCGTCAGCGAATCCACCGGGACACCGGCGTACGACGCGGCGGTCGAGGCGAGCAGCGCATGGGCGGCACGCCGCTCGTCGCCCGCCGTACGGTGGAGCCGCACCACGAGATCGGCCGTCACAACGGCCACCGGCACGGGACGCGTGACCTCACTGGGCGACGATGAACTCGCACAGCCGCCCGATGCCCTCCTCGATCTCCGCCACGCTCAGGAAGCTGCTCGACAGGCGCAGTTGGTGACGGCCGCCGCCGTCGAGGTAGAAGTAGCTCATCGGGGTCCACAGCACCCGGTGCTCGTTCGCGCACCGGATCAGCGCGTCGTTGTCCGCCACGAACGGCACGTTGACCACCGCGAAGAAGCCGCCCTCCGGGGCGTTCCAGCTCACGCCGGCGTCGGCCGGCAGGTTGCGCTCCAGCGCGGCGAGCATGGCGTTCATCTTCGTTCGGTACAGAGCGATGCGCTCGGCGCTCGCCTCGCGCAGCCGGCAGCCGGCGCGCACCAGCATGCCGCCGATGACCGCCTGGCTCACCGCCGAGGTGTTCACGGTGGTCATGCTCTTGATCTTCGACAGCTCGTCGGCGAGGAGCGTGACCGTACCGTCCTCGGCGCGCACCTCCTGGTCGGCGATGACGTAGCCGACCCGTGCGCCGGGCAGGCAGGTCTTGGCGAACGAGCCGAGGTAGATGACGCGCCGGTCGGTGTCCAGCGCCTTGACCGCCGGCAGTGACTCCCCGGTGCGCGAGAAGAAGCCGTACGGGTTGTCCTCCAGGATCAGCAGATCCTCTTCGGCGGCGATGTCCAGCAGCTCGCGCCGGGCCTCGACCGGCATGCTGGTGCCGCTCGGGTTGGCGTAGTTCGGCACCACATAGAAGGCGCGGGGACGCCGGCCCGCCGCACGTACCCGCTCGGCCGCCGCGCGCAACGCCGCCGGATCGAACCCGTCCGGCCCCTCCGGCACCGGCTCGATGGGCGCGTCCAGCAGCCGGGCCACTCCGGTGATGCCGACATAGCAGGGCGAGCTGACCAGGATCACGTCCTCCGGCCCGCAGATCAGCGCGCGCAGCGCCAGCAGCATGCCCTCCTGTGCGCCCACCGTGATCACCAGCGCGTCGGGCGACACCGTGATGCCCTCGTCGTACTCGACGCTGCGGGCGACCAGCTCGTGAATCTGCCCGTTGGTCCGCCCGTACTGGAACAGCGCGCGGCTGATCTCCTGTTCGGACATCCCCCGCTCGCCGGCCAGGTACTCGGTGTACGCGCCGATGTGGTCGGCGATAGTCCCCGCGTCGAACGGCTCCTCGTGCGGCCGGCCCGGGGCGAATGAGATCGCCGCCGGATAGCGCACGGTGACCTCGTTCAAGAAGTTCATCGTGTCCAGCAACGGGTCGCTGAGACTCGGGTGCAGATCGACGGAGGTCAGCCCGGCAAGCCTCGTGGTCAACCTGCTCATCTCACTCCCAAAATTTTGTCCGTGCCCTGGCGGCAGCACAATCAAAAATGTAAAGATGAAACGCTCGAACTACCATACCGACGCGGAAAACAGCTCAACTTTCATCCATCTTGAATTCCGCTTGAATCCCGCTGGAGAAGTTCATGCCACTCAATCGGCAAGTAGCAGAAATGCTCGCCGAACGCCGCAAGGACTCGACCAAACCGCTCTATGAATTGTCGCTCGCGCAGGCGCGGGCGGACGATCTCGCGTCCATCCAGGCGAGCGGCGGTGCGGTGGTGCCGGTCGGTGAGACGCGCGAGCTCACCCTCCCCGGTCCCGCCGGCGACCTGGCCGCCCGGCTCTACCGCCCGAGCGGTGAGGGTCCGTTCCCCGTGCTGCTCTACCTGTTCGGCGGCGGCTGGACGCTGGGCACGCTGGACACCTGCGACGGAGTCTGCCGGCAGATCTGCGCGGACACGTCCTGCATGGTCATGTCCGTGCAGTATCGAAGGGCGCCGGAGCACACGTTCCCCGCCGCCCCGGAGGACTGCTACGCGGCCATCAGCTGGCTGGCCGAGAACGCGGCGTCGCTGGGCGGCGATCCGCTGCGGCTGGGCGTCGGCGGGGACAGCTCCGGTGGCAACCTCACCGCCGCCGTGACCCAGATGGCACGAGAGCGCGGTGGGCCCTCGCTGCGCTGCCAGGTGCTGGTCTACCCCAACACCGACTACCGCGCGGACACCCCGTCCCGGCGTGAGATCGACGACCCCGCGATGTTCAATCGCCATTCCGTCGACTGGTACTGGGGTCATTATCTGGCCGATCCGGAAGACGGTGACAATCCATTCGCGTCGCCGCTGCGCGCGAAGAGCCTGAGCGACCTTCCACCGGCCCTGGTCATCTCCGCCGAATACGATCCGCTGCGCGACGAGGCCGAGGCATATGCGCACCGTATGCGAGAGGACGGCGTACGAGTCGAGCTCACCCGATACGACGGAATGACGCACGGATTCTTCACGATGTCCGGCGTCCTGGACGATGCGCGTACGGCATTGCGGCAGGTATCGGAATTCCTGCGCACCGAGTTCGCGGAGGAGGCCGCCGATGACACGTGACGGCGAATACTTCCGCAAGCGCCTGCTCGGCATGCTGTGCGCCACCTGGACCGCACAGGCGTGCTCGGTGTTCACCGTGCTGGGACTGGCCGACCGGATGGCGGAGGGAGCGGGGACCACGGCCGAGCTGGCCGAGGGCGCCGATCTCGACCCGGTGGCGCTTCAGCGGCTGCTCGCCGCGCTCGCCGACGCCGGCGTCCTGCGCCAGACCGCCGCCGACCGGTTCGAGCTGAGCCCGATGGGCGAGTACCTGCGTTCGGACGTGCCCGGCTCCGTACACGGCACGGCGGTCATGTACGGCGCGGAGGTGTACCAGTGCTTCGACGGGCTGCTCGACACCGTGCGAACCGGCCGGCCCGCCTTCAACGAACGGTACGGTCAGCCGTTCTACGACTACCTCGGTGAGAATCCCGGACTCGCCTCCGCCTTCAACTCGGCCATGTCCGCCGCCCCGGAACCTCCGCCCCCCGCTGCCGGCCTCTTCGACGGGGCGCGCACCATGGTGGACCTCGGCGGCGGTGACGGAGGCCTGCTGGCGGACGTCCTGAGAGAGCACGCGGAGCTGCGCGGGATCCTGGTCGAGCGGCCCGAGGCCGCCGCGCGAGCGCGCGAGCGGCTGGCCGAGGCGGGCGTGCTCGACCGCGTACGCATCGAGGCGGGCAGCTTCTTCGACGACATCCCCGCCGACGGCGACCTGTACGTGCTGCGCCGCGTGCTGCACAACTGGAACGACGAGAACGTCCGCGATGTGCTGAGGCGGGTGCGCGCGGCGATGCCCGCCGACGCACGGCTGCTGGTGCTGGAGGAGCTCCTGCCGTCCGCCCCGGACGCCTCCAGCGCGAGTGCGGGCGCCTGGGCCAAGCCGCGCAACCGGATCGTGGACCTGCTGATGCTGGTCCTGATGGAAGGACGCGACCGCACCGCGCAGGAGTACGCGGCGCTGCTGGAGGACGGCGGCTTCGCGGTGAAGAACGTCACCACGGGTGCGATCGAGGCGATACCCGTCTGACCCGGCGGTGGAGGTCACGGCCACCGGCCCGGCCACGGCCGGGCCGGTGACGCTTCAGCGTCGTACGAGCTCGGGTCCGGCGTCCGCGACCGAGTGGACACCCGCGAGCGTCATCGCGTCGGTGAGCTCGTCGGTGACGATGTTCAGGACGCGTTCCACGCCCTCCTGCCCGCCGACGGCCAGGCCGTGCAGAATCGGGCGCCCCAGGAGCACCGCGTCGGCGCCCTGCGCGAGCGACGCCAGGACGTCCCGTCCGCGGCGTACGCCTCCGTCGATGAGGACCGGGCACTCGCCCGCGACGGTCGCGACGATCTCGGGCAGCACGTCCAGCGTCGCCGGCACGCCGTCCAGCTGCCGTCCGCCGTGATTGGAGACCAGGACGCCGCTCGCGTGCGCGTCGATCGCGTGCCGCGCGTCCGCGCCGGTCATGATCCCCTTGAGGAGGACGGGAAGCGAGCTGATCGAGCGGAGCCACTCGACCACGGACCAGTCGAGAAGCGGATCGAACTCCGCCTTGGCATGCTCGCCGGGGGAGGAGAAGTCGGCGCCGGCCAGGTTGGCCGGTTCGATCCCCGCCGGCAGCCGGAAGCCGTTGCGCATGTCACGCAGCCGCCGGCCGAGGTGAGGGGTGTCCACCGTGAGGACCAGCGCCTCGAATCCGGCTCGCTCCGCGCGTTCGACCAGCCGCCGTGTCACCGTGCGGTCGCGGAAGCAGTAGACCTGAAGCCAGAGCGGTGACGACGCCTCGGCGGCGATATCCTCGAAGGTCCGCCCGGCGAAGGTGCTCACGATGAGGGGAACACCGGCCGAACCGGCGGCGCGTACGGTGGCGATCTCTCCGTCGGGAGTGGCCATCGTGTGGTACGCCATCGGTGCGATGCCGATGGGCGCGCGCCAGGTGCGCCCGAGGATGTCCGCCTTGATCTCCGGCTGCCCGACGCCGGCCAGAACCCTGGGCCGGAGGCGCATCCGGTCGAACGCGTCGACGTTCGCCGCGAGCGTCGATTCGTCGCCCGCCCCGCCTTCGATGAAGTCGGTGACGGCGTCGTCGAGCCTCTCGCGCGCCAGCAGGGCGAAGTCGCTCAGCGTGAGAGCCGAGTCGACGTCGGCCTCGCTGTTCTTCACTGGGCTGCCACCCGTCATGTCCTCCGTTCCGCACGTCCCGAGATCGGGATTTGGATCATGCATCCAACGGGGGCGTCGTGCAAGCGTCGCAGGTCGAACGCCACCGGTGCTCACGCGGGGACCTCGGCCGATGAACGGGCGATCTGACCGCGTCAACGGCAGCCGCAGATTCTGCTCCATTCCTTGCCAGAATCGCGTCAGGAACGCCGCCTTCCGCGCCAGGGCCCGGTCCGGCCGGGAAACTCCTTACATGACGGATCGCAGAGGAGCCGGGACGTGACCCATCGGGAAGCGAAGGTCGAAGACACAGGTCAGGACCGGATCGGCCCGCTACGCCGGCCGGGAGTCGCCGCCGTCCTCGCCGCCGAGGTGGTGTCGATCACCGGTTCGCAGATGTCGGCGCTGGCCCTGCCATGGTTCGTGCTGGCCACGACCCACTCCACCGCACGGATGGGCCTGGTGGCCGCCGTCGAGATGCTGGCGATGGCGCTGTTCGCCGTCCCCGGCGGGGGACTCAGCGCCCGCCTCGGTGCCTGGAAGACGCTATGGGTCTCCGACGGCGTCCGTGGGGTGCTCGTGGCTCTGGTACCGCTACTGCACCAGCTCGGGTTACTGGTCCTCCCGGTGCTGCTCGTCATCGTCTTCTTCGTCGGCGGGTTCTTCGCCCCGTACTCGGCCGCGCAAGGCGTACTGCTCACCGATGTCGTGGGCGAAGACGAACGAAGGGTCTCCGAGGTCAGCTCCTGGCTACAGGCGGCGACCCGCCTGACGATCATGATCGGCCCCGCACTCGCCGGCGTGCTCATCACCATGATCGGCGCGCCGAACCTGCTCTGGATCGATGCCGGGACCTTCCTGATCGCCTTCGCGCTGGTGCGGTGGTTCGCCCCATCTTCATCACCATCCCGGCCTACGCGTTCGTCAGGTTCCACGACCACCCGGTCGTGGGCGGAGTGCTCCTCGGTGTCTTCGGCGCGGCCGGCACCGCGGGCAACATCGCCGCGACCCGGCTGACCCGCCGGATGGAGCCCGCCCGCCTGGCACGGACCGCGAAGATCCTCCAGATCCCCGTCTTCTGGGTACTGGCCTTCACCAGCTCGGCCCCCGCGTTCGCCGGTGTCCTGGCCGTGACCGGGCTGTGCAACGGCCTCCTGGCCGGCCCCGTCGCCGGAATCCAGCTCACCCGCACACCGGCCGCCCTACGCCCCAAGGTCATGACCGCACTGCTGTCGGCCTCCCTGCTCGCCGGCTCGCTGGGCACCCTCACCGCAGGCCAGATCCTGCACGCCGGCTTCGCCACCGGTTTCCTGATCGTCGCAGCCACCCAGACCCTCTTCGGCGGGGTCTTCCTCTACGGTGCCGGCCGGCATGTTCGATGATCGGAGAGTCGCGGACCCGGCCGCGCCGTGCACGCGGCCGGGTCGCGAAGGCGTCAGCGCTTCAGGCCGTGTTCGATGGCCTCGATGATGCGCGGTCGCAGTTCGGCGGCGCTGATGATCGCGTCCACCGAGCCGACCTCGACCGCGCGCTGGATGCTGTGCACCCGGTCGAACTCCGCCGCCACCTCGCCGAGTTTCTCCGCACGTACCGAGGACTGGACCTCGGCGAGCCGGGCGTTCAGCGCGGCGCGTTCGGCGCCGCTGGTCTCCGAGACCTGGGCCTGTAGCTCCGTCACCCGCGGATCGGTCGCGGTGCGGTTGTTCACGTCACCGGAGAACACCACGGCCGCCGCCGGGGCGCCGCCGAGCACCGAGGCGAACGAACCCTCCAGCGCCAGTACGGTCAGGTTCGGGTTGAGCGCCTTGGAGAACACCACGAACGCGCCGCCGTGGTATCGGGAGATCACGCAGAACACGATCGGACCGTCGAAGTTCACGATGGCCCGGCCGATCTCCGCGCCGTACTCCAGCTGTAGCTTGCGCATCGACTCCGGTGAGCCGTCGAACCCGGACAGGTTCGCCAGCACGACCAGCGGCCGGTTGCCGGACGCCGCGTTGATCGCCCGTGCGGTCTTCTTCGACGACCGGGGGAACAGCGTGCCCGCGGTGTAGGTGTCCGGGCCGTCGGTGGGCGGGAAGCCGCGGCGCGGCACCGACCGCGACTCGATGCCGATCAGGCAGACGGGCCGGCCGCCGATGTGCACGTCCTGCACCGCGGAGGTCTCCGCGTCGGCCATGCCCGCCCAGCGCTCCAGCACCGGGTGGTCCTGGTCGGACAGGGCGCGCATGACCGTGCGGATGTCGAACGGCTTCTTGCGGTCCGGGTTGTGTTCGGCGGAGAAGATCTGGCCGACGGTGGTGAAGTCGCTGCCGGCGATCGCGTGCGGATAGCCGGAGACGTCGCGGTCGACCGGGTCGTCGGTGTCCGCCTTCCGTGGTTCCGTCTCGCCGGGCACGATGTAGCTGTGGTCGTAGTGCGCCATCAGCACGTCGCGGGCGGCCGGCAGGTTCGGCGCCCAGTACTGTGCCTGGCCGTTCGGCCCCATCACACGGTCGTAGCCGCCGATGCCGAAGTTGTCCTCGGCCGACACGCCGCCGGAGAAGTCCAGCGACTGCTTGCCGGTGAGCACCATCGCCGAGTCCGGCGTCATCACCAGGATGCCCTTGGTGTGCATGAGCATCGTCGCCTCGGCGTTCCAGTACGGCTGGGCGCCGACGGCGATTCCGGCGACCACGATGTTGATCTCGCCGCCGTCCTGGGTGAACCCGATGATCCGCTTGAGCACGGCCGCGACCCAGTCCATGTTCTCGGTGCCCGAGGTCATCGATATCCGGGCGCCGGCCGACAGCGCGAACCACTCCAGCGGGACCTGCATGCGTTCGGCGAGGTCGATCGCGGCGATCACCCGTGAGCACTCCGGCTCCGACAACGCGCCCAGTGCCTTGGTCGGGTCGCCGAGCAGCACGACGCGGGTGACGCCTTCGGGGTGCCGTTCGGTCGGCGTCGTGACGACACCCGCCACGATCGCCGCGGAGTTCCGGCCCTTCGGCCGGTCCACCGGCACCAGTGCGCCGAGCTCGTCGAGGTCGTGCTCGACGAAGCCGCCCTGTTGCCCGGCGAGCAGGCCGGTCAGCTCGTACGGGTAGACGTTCCCGCGCCGTGCCGCGCGCAGCACCTTCTGGCGGTAGTCGTCCAGAGGCTGCACCGGCTCCGTCGACGGAGCGCCGACGTGCAGGTGCGCGCCGTGGCCCGGGTCGAGGGTGATCTGCACGGAGACCTCGGTCAGCTCGCCGGCGGCGGTGCGCTGGCGTGCCACGAACTGGACCTCCTCCAGCCCCGCGCCGGCGCTCGTCGGCAGGATGCGCTGGACGAGCGTGTTGAGCTCGTCAGCGGACAGCTCGGTCGACGGCCAGACGTACATCATGATCCGGTTGGTGTCGAAGCGCTTGTTCTGGGGCCGCTGCGCCTGGATGTTGCGGATCGCGTCGAGGCCCGCACTGATCGCGTCCTCCACCGCGGGCAGCGCGACGAGTCTGCCGTCGGCCTCGCGTAGCGGGGTCAGGTCGCGGACCTGGCCCATCGCGATGAGCCGCTCGTCGGCCGGGTTGCTGCGCGCCACCGCCTTGAACAGGTAGATCTCCTCGTCGGCGAACGGCAGCCGCGTGAGGTCGAACTCGCGCAGCCGCTGCAGCTGCAGGCGCCGCGCCATCTGCGGGTGCAGGCCGCGGATCAGCCGGTCCTCGGTGAAGCCCGCGCCGTCGGGCCGGAAGGTGAAGTGGTGGTGCATCACGGCGCCGCTGGTGCCGGCGACGGTGGTGGTGATCCGGCGTACGCCCGCGGGCTGCGGGTGCTCGGCGAGGAGCTCCCCGAGCCGTACCGCGATCGCGTCGGCGCTCGGCTGGTCCTCCCACGTGACGTAGAGGTCGGCGACCAGCCCCTGCTCGGCGACGTCGGCGGCGAGTGTGCCGACGGCGTCGATGGCGTCGGGCAGGGCGGCGATGTCGACGGCGGTGGTGACCACGCGTGTCACGCCGCCTGAGCCGGTGTGCTCGGCGGTGACGAACCGGCAGCCAGCGGTCTCCCGCGCGGTGACCTCGGACAGCCCGCGGTTGTCGTAGTAACGGCGGGTCAGCACTTCGAGCAGCGGCGCGTGGTCCCGGCCGGGCCGGCCGATCCGCTGGCCGATCAGCCGGACGAGCGGCTCGGAGCTGGCCACCATCGTCTGGATCCGCTCGGCGCGGTCCGGCGCGTCCGGGTCCTGGTCGAGGTAGCGCAGCTCGTCGCGCACCGCGGCGTAGACCTTGGCGCGGTTGCGGCGCCGCAGCGGCTGGGTGTACCAGCGGAACACCACACCGCGGGCCAGGTCGGACACCGTGGGGAAGCGCACCTGCGTGGCCTCGACCAGATGCTCGAGGGTGAGCCCGACACGCTCGCTGAGCGACTCGTGCGGCGGCGAGCCGGCGAGCCACTGACGCAGCAGCTCCGACACGATCGCGACGGCGGTGCTCATCCGCTGCTGGGCCAGGAAGATCCGGAAGACCGCGGCCTCCAGCTCCGGCGTACGGTCGAGGCCGGCGACGCCGTAGTGGGCGAGGACCTTGGTGAGGTTGGCCTGGAAGCCCTCGGTGACGCCGGCGCGCTCGACGTCGAGGCTCTGCAGGTAGCTGTGGAACGACTCGCGCGGGCTGTGCACCGGGCTGCCCGGTTCGACGTCGAGCTCGCCGCCCGGCTTGTTCCGGCTCAGCTCGGACAGGTCGGCGAACACTGTGAGCAGGTCGAGCTCGCCCTCCAGCGGCCGCCCGCCCAGCTCGGCGCGCGCGGCCAGGTAGGCCGACGGCACCCGCTTGCGGTCGTGCGGGTCGACGTCGAAGCCGAGCAGCAGGCCGCGCAGGTCCTGCACGCCGCGTTCGACGCGCTCGGCCGCGGATGCCGACGCGGGCTCCGCGGGCAGCTCGATCTCCACGGTCTCGGTGGCCGTTTCCTCGGCGCTCTCGTCGAGCAGCGGCTCCAGGCGCATCAGCGGCGCGCCGGTCTCGACCTGGCTGCCCACCGACATCGGGCACTCACGGACACGTGCGCGGAACGGCGCGCGCAGCACCGTCTCCATCTTCATGCTCTCGAGCACCAGGATCGGCGCACCCGACTCGACCTCGTCGCCGACGTCGACGGGCGTCGCGACCACCAGAGCGGGCGCGGGGGAGCGGACGACGCCGCCCTCGTCGCGGCTGATCCGGTGCGTGACGCCGTCGACCTCGATCAGGTGGATCGGCCCGTGGGTGGCCGACACCAGCCGGAACCGGCGGCCGTTGAGCACGATGCGGCCGCTGTGCTCGTCGAACCGCTCGACCTCGACGTCGACGGGGTGCGGTTCGCCGCCGCCGGAGATGCCGACGCGGAAACGCTTCTGACCGACACGTGCCACCGTCACCCGGTAGCCGGCGCCGCGGAGCTTGAGGTCCCGCGGACGGCCGTTCTCGTGCTGCACCTGCGGACGGCCGCCGTGCGCGGTGGACAGCAGCCGCCGGCAGCTGACCTCCTCCTCGTCCCGGTACGCCTCGATCGCGGCGGCGGCCAGGGCGACCGCGGAGTGCCGGTGGCTGACCAGGCGGCCCTCGGCGCGTACACGGTCGATCCAGCCGGTGTCGGCGCTCGCGTCGATCACCTCGGGCTGGTCGAGCAGGTCGAGCACGAAGCTCTTGTTGGTCGCGCCGCCCTCGATGATCACCGTCGTGTCCGCCATCGCGCGGCGCAGCCGGCCCAGCGCCTGCTCGCGGTCGCGGCCGTACGCGATGATCTTCGCGATCATCGAGTCGAAGTCGGCCGGGATCGTGTCGCCCTCGCTGACGCCGGTGTCCACGCGGATGCCGGGACCGGCGGGCAGCATCAGGCGCGCGATACGGCCCGGGGCGGGCGCGAAGTCGCGGTCGGGGTCCTCGGCGTTGAGGCGGGCCTCGATCGCGTGGCCGGACTCCTCCGGCGGGACGCCTTCCAGCTTCCCGCCGTTCGCCACGTGCAGCTGCAGCCGGACCAGGTCGGTGCCGGTGGTGATCTCGGTGATCGGGTGCTCGACCTGAAGCCGAGTGTTGACCTCGAGAAAAGCGAACAGCTTCTCGCCCGGGTGGTAGAGGAACTCGACGGTGCAGGCACCGCGGTAGCCGACGGCCACGGCGAGCTGCTCGGCCGACGCTTTCAGCTCCGCGGTCTGCGCGGGCTCCAGGACGGGGGAGGCGGACTCCTCGATGATCTTCTGGTTGCGCCGCTGCACCGAGCAGTCGCGTACGCCCAGCGCCCACGCGGTGCCCTGCCCGTCGGCGATGACCTGGACCTCGACGTGCCGGGCGCCGGTGACCAGGCGCTCCAGGAAGACCACGCCGGAGCCGAAGGCGCGCAGCGCCTCCTGGCTGGTGCGCTCGTAGGCGTCGGCCAGATCCTTCTCCGAGGCGACCATGCGGATGCCGCGCCCGCCGCCGCCCGCGGTCGCCTTGAGCATCAGCGGGTAGCCGATCTTGTCGCCGGCGCTCAGCGCGTCCTCCAGGGTGGCGACCTCGCCGCGGCTCCATGGCGCGACCGGGACGCCGACCTCCTCGGCGATCAGCTTCGCGCCGATCTTGTCACCGAGCTTGCGCATCGCCTCCGCGCTCGGACCGACGAACGTGACGCCGATCTTCTCGCACAGCTCGGCGAACGCCGGGTCCTCGGCGACGAACCCCCAGCCGACCCACGCGGCGTCGGCCCCGGTCTCCACCAGTGCCCGCTCCAGGACGGCATGGTCGAGGTACGGGCGGGCCGAGGCGGGGCCCAACGAGTAGGTGACGTCCGCTTCACGGACGAAGGTCGCGTCACGGTCGGCATCGGTGTAGAGCGCGACCGTCTCGACCCGCGTCCCGGTTTCCGCCGAAAGATCCCGGACGGCGTGGATGAGCCGCATAGCGGCCTCTCCACGGTTGACGATGGCGACACGACTGAACACCGGCTGAGCCTCCCAAGTTCCCACGCGCAGAAGGCGACGTCCGGGGCGGACGTCGCCTGCGCCTTTCTAACACTCTGCTCGATCGCCGCCTGATAACCAAGGCGCCACATGGCGCATGCCGGAGCCGCTGCGTTGTAGGGAACCCACAAAAAGCGACCAGGCCACACCACCCCGCCGCCGTTCGACGCGAGGTCTGCGACAAAGCGCGATCGCACCCTGCGGCACAGAGCGGGGTTCATCGTCTCAGGCCTCGGCTGCGGTACGGCACCGGCCGCGGCGGTCTCGCCCGGATCAGCCCGCGCCGTTGAGCGCGCCGAGCCCGCTCGCCTGGGTGCGCCAGTCGAGCTGGTTGGGGCTGCCTCCCGCCCAGCGCTGGCCGATCCGGTTGAGCGGGTCGCGATCGCGGGACCAGATCGAGTCCGCCTGTTTCTGGGCGAAGGATCGGTACGCAGAGGTTCCGGTCGCCGTCGCGAGGTCGGCGAGGTAGCGGCTGAAGATGCCTTTGAACTGCTTCTGGTTGTCGTCACACGCGCTCTGGCCCGTGTCGCACGATTCGGTCAGTATCCCGTCACGCGCGAGGCCCGTGATCGCCGCGTCCCCGAGCCGTCGTGCGGCGTCGAGCAGTGTGGTGTCGCCGGTGGCGCGCCAGGCCTCGACCAGGCCGCCGATGGCCATGCCCTGGTTGTAGGTCCAGACGGTCTGGCCGTTGTTGTGGCAGTCCCGGGTGAGGCCGTCGTTGACGAGGTTCGAGGAGTTGATCAGACCGCTGTTCAAGTACCAGGTCGCGGCCGTGCGGGTTCGCCCGAGCCAGACCGTGTCGCCGGCGGTGCGGCGGTGGATCGACGCGGCGAGCCGCAGGTACAGGCCGTTCGTCACCGCGTTCTTGTACGTGCGTTCCCGGTCCCACCAGACCCCGCCGCCGCACGTGCTCGGGTCCCAGTACTGGTAGACGTAGTCCGCGATCGTGGTGGCCATGGTCAGGTAACGCCGGTCGCCGGTGTGGTCGTACGCCGCCACCCACGCGAGGCCCCACCAGGCGCTGTCGTCGATGGCGCGGCTGGTGAAGTTTCCCTCGATGGGGTCGCTGCTCCGCTGCCCGGCCGGGAATGCGCCCTTGTTCTGGTCGAACGTGCGGGCTATGACCCAGTCGTACTGCTGGGCCCCGTGGTCGATGAGCGCGGTGAGGGTGACCGCCGAGTTCCACCAGCTGCTAGGCCACCAGCCGGTGTAGGGGTCATAGGAGTACATCAGGGCGTCGGCGGCCGCCGGGGCACGCGACGGCGCGGGCCGGGCCCACGCGGTGCAGCTTCCCTCCTGGCCGGACACCGCCCGGCCACAGGCGCGTACGGCGCCGCCGTAGAGGCGTGCACGCGGGTCGCGGGCGGCGAACATCGCGGTGTGGGTGCCGGTCGCGCCGCTCGCGACCGGGACGCGGCCGAGCGAGGAGCCGTCGGGCCAGGTCGAGCCACTGTCCCACGAGCGGTCGAGCCATACCTCGTCGCCGGGAGCGCCCGCCTCGATGCCGGCCCACGCCATCGCGTTCTGGTCGGTGTGCAGCCGGATCACGCGTCCGGAGAGCGTGGTCGCCGGGACGGGCTCGGTGTCGCCGTTCGCCTGGCCCGTGTCGGTGCCGTCGCAGTGGACGTCGCAGACCGCCGGGTAGACCCAGTCCGTGCACACGACGGCGCCCGCGTCACCGCAGGCCCGGAGCAGGCCGCGGCGATGGTCGCGCGGGTCGGAGATGTTGTACATGAGCGTCCGCGTGCCGGTCCACGTGCTCGGGATGCTCGCCTTGCCGAGCGTGCCCTCCCACGTGTGACCGCCGTCCCACGAGCGGTCGAGCCACACGGCGTCGCCGGTGGTGCCGTCGTCGATGCTGCCCCACCCCATGCCGTCCGCGTCGGACACGTGCAGCACCAGCCTGCGGCCGTTGATGTTCTTCTCCGGCACCGGGAACGTCTCCTGCCCGGCCTGAGACGGGTCGAGCGTGTCGCAGGACAAGAAGCACACCGCCGCCTGGGGCGCGACATTCCCCGACGCCACGCCCGCGCCCGGCGCGATGCCGAGCAGTAAGGCGATGACCACGGCGGTAATGCCGGAGAGACCACGTCGAATTCTGCGCATGGCGACGGCTCCAGTGTGTGGAGAGGAGTTGACTCGTCGTCTGCGGTGGCCGGCGCGGGGCAGACTTTGATGGCGGAGTTGACAAGCAGCTGTTGAAACGACAGTAAGTAGCCTGGTCGATCGCGTCAATACGCTCGTGACCTTGTTGGAATCGACGGGCGGCGGTGTTCGATTTCGTTGACTTCAAAGCACGGCATTGCCACGTGACGAATGAGCCTCTTCGTCGCGCGGTCTGGTCGACCGGCGTGCGATCAGTGCGGCGTTGATGCGTGGCAGGTCCGCGGGGCGGGTCGGGGAAAGGCCGATGAGCTGAGTGATGCGGCGTATTCGGTAGTCCACCGTGTTCGGGTGGACGTGCAGTTCGGTGGCGGTACGCCGGCGGTCGAGGTCTTGCGCCAGATAGGTCTCCAGCGTCTCGAGGAGTTCCGGTTTGGGTTCCAGGGGACGCAGGAGGCAGGCGAGGGCGTTCAGTGCCTCGCCCGGGCGGCTGAGCTGGTAGTCGAGTAGCACGTCGGCGAGCCGGTAGAGGCCCGGCGGCCGTCCCGTGCGTGCCACCAGTTCCACGATCTCGGTGTTCTGCGCCACCGCGGCCGGTACGCCCGCGGGGGCGACGACGGCCGCCGCGGCAACGATGGGCACGTCGGCCGACTTCGCCGCACGGGCGATCAGTTCGCACAGGTCGTTCCAGGCCGGCGGGGAGGCGACGGGGAGCAGGGCGGTGCCGCCGAAGCCGTCCAGCGCGGTCGGATGCCGGCCCAGTGTCAGCGCCATGACCACGTAGAGCGGCACCGGCCGTGCCCCGGCCGGAAACGCGGGTGGGTCGCCCGCCAGCAGCGCCGTCATCAGCGAGTGCCGATCGCGGTGCTGCTGGACGTCCAGGACCTGGCGCGTTTCCAGATACGCGGCGGTGACCTCGGACATCAGCCGCCGCTGAAACGCCATCAAATGCGACAGCGCCTCCTGCAGATCCGCCAGATCGTCGGGCGACGCCCCGGCGACGATCTCGCTCCAGCCCATTTCAGAGCCGAGATGGTAGGCGCTGAGGATCGCGTCGAGAGGTACGCCCTCTTCGGCGCGCTGAGCCGCCGAATCGCACTGCACGGAGAAGTCATCGACTTGGCCGCGGCGCTCGATGACATCGGCGAACAGCCGCAGATTGTGCTCGACGATATCCGCGATATCGCCGGCGACCTCCTCATGAGGCAGTTCGGCGTACACGGGAAGCTCGGCGCGGAGCCGATCGACCACTCGCCGTGTCAATGACGGAACACGGGCTCGCAGGTAACCGGCGACGGGCCGACCGGCGATGCACAGCGGGGTTCCCTCGTTGTGACTTATCACAAAAGCTCCCGCGTAAGTCTGCCTTACTCACCAGTTAAAGGATTCGTTGCGAGTCTGCATGATGAGCGCAAAGCATTCCATGACTGCCGGGAGTCGCCATGTCCTCGCCCTCCGCCCGCGGTGTTCGTCGCGTTCTCGCCGGAGCGCTCAGCGCCGCCGCCGTGGCGGTGAGCATCGGCGTCGCCGCGCCGCCCGCCTCGGCCGCCGGAGGGATATACGTCGCGCTCGGCGATTCGATGGCCTCCGGACCGCTCATTCCCGACATCACGGGAAATGTGGGCTGTGGACGCTCCACGCACAACTACGCGCACGAACTGGCCGCGCAACTGGGCGTCGCCGAACTGCGCGACGTGACCTGCAGCGGAGCCGAGACGAAGCACATGACCGAGTCGCAGTCCCTCAGCGTGGCCGGCGTGCCGACCGGCACCGCGCCGCCGCAGTTCGACGCGCTGACCGCGGACACCACCCTGGTGACCCTGACGATCGGCGGGAACGACGCCGGCCTCGTCGGCATCGCCGAGGACTGCCTCAACATCGACCCGACGGCGACCCCCTGCAAGGAGCGGTACACGGAGGGCGGCGTCGACCAGGTCGCCCAGCGGGTCGACGCGATCGCGCCCCGGCTCGCGGCCGTGCTGGGCGGCATCCACCAGCGGTCCCCGCACGCGCGTGTCATGGTGACCGGCTACGGCCTGTACGTCAGGCCGGGCGGCTGCTGGCCGTTCCAGCCGATCCTGCCGGTGGACGCCGACTACCTGCAGGGCAACGTCGGCCGGATGAACGGCGTGATCGCCGCACAGGCCGGCGCCCACGGCGCCGAGTACGTCGACGTGGCGACCCCCAGCGCGGGCCACGACGCGTGCCAGGAGGCCTCGTTGAGGTGGGTCGAAGGCTACGTGCCCCTCAACCGGCCGCCCCGCTGCACCCGAACCAGCGAGGCGAGCTGAATTACGCCGGCATCATCGCCGATCACCTCGGCTGAGCCGGCCTCGGCCCGCGTCGTCCGGGTGGCGCCTGAACCAGCCGCCGTCAGCGCCCGGACGACGCGGCCCCTCACGAGTTCGTGTACGGCCGTGCGGTGTCCGGGATCGCTATCCGAGCCTGCCCTCGCCCGCGTAGTGGCAGGCGGCGTGGTTGGGGTGGTCGGTGCCGGGCGGTGTGGTGAGGCAGTCGGCGCGGCCGGGGTCGATCAGGCCGCCGATGGGGCAGCGCGGATGATAGTGGCAGCCGGCCGGTGGATGGTGGGGGTCGGGCGGTTCGGTGTCGGCGACCACCTGTAGCGCGGAGTCGGTGGTGAGGATGTCGCCGCCCGGATGGGGCGCGGCGGCGAGCAGGTCACGCGTGTACGGGTGTTGCGGGTCTTCGAGGATCTGCTGGGCGGGGCCGTGTTCGATGATGCGGCCGAGGTACATGACCGCGACGACGTCGCTGACGTAGCGGACGACGGCGAGGTTGTGGGAGATGAACAGCATCGACAGGTCGAGCCGCTGCTGGAGGTCGCGGACGAGGTTGAGGACGGCGCCCTGGATCGACACGTCGAGGGCGGAGGTGATCTCGTCGGCGACGATAACCTCGGGGCGGGCGGCCAGGGCGCGGGCGAGTGCGACGCGCTGGCGTTGCCCACCGGACAGCTGCGCGGGATAGGCGTGTTCACGGTCGGGGTCGAGGCCGACCAGGTCGAGGTAGTGGGCGACCTCCCGCTTGCGGCCGGCGCGTCGCCGGGCCACGGCGCGAGGGATGGTCTCGGCGATGGAGTCGCCGATGGTCATCCGCGGGTCGAGGGAGGAGTACGGGTCCTGGAACACCATCTGCAACGGTTGTCGGCGACGTCGTAGCGGCTTGTCGTCGAGCAGGATGCGTCCGCCGGAGATCGGGTTGAGGCCGACGGCGGCGCGAGCGAGAGTGGATTTTCCGGAACCGGACTCACCGACCAGGCCGACGACCTGTCCGGATGAAACGGTCAGGTCGACGCCGTCGACGGCGGTGAGTGCCTTGCGCCCGGTGCCGAACGTGACCTTGACCTGGTCGAACCGCAGCTCGCTCACAGCGCGCTCCCATCCTCGTCGCTGACTGGATCGTGCGGATGCAGGCAGGCGACCCGGTGCCCGTCGCCGTCGAGCGCGGGGTCGGTCTCAAGGCACTCGTCGGTGGCGCGCGGGCAGCGGGCCGCGAAGGCGCAGCCGGCCGGCTGGTGGGCCGGGTCGACGGGACGGCCGGGGATGATCGCCAGCGGTGCGTCGCGGTCGGCGGTCATGTCCGGTACGGCCGCGAGCAGAGCACGTGTGTAGGGGTGCCGGGCGTCTGTGTGGAGCCGGTGTGCGGGCAGGTCCTCGACGACACGGCCCGCGTACATGACCAGGACCCGGTCACAGACCTGGGAGACGACGGTGATGTCGTGGGAGATCAGCAGCATCGCCAGGTTCTGCTCGTCACGGATCCGGCCCAGCAGCCGCAGGACCTGGCGTTGCACGGTGACGTCGAGCGCGGTGGTCGGTTCGTCGGCGACGATCAGCGCCGGCTCGCCCATGATGGCCATCGCGATCATCGCGCGTTGCCGCATCCCACCGGAGAACTCGTGCGGGTACTGCCCGGCGCGTCGTTCCGCGGCGGGGACCCGGACCGCGCGCAGGCGGTCCACGGCACGATCGAGCGCCTGGCTTCGGGACAGGCCCTGGTGACGGCGGACGAGCTCGGCGAGCTGCGGTCCGATGCGCATGGTCGGGTTGAACGAGGTCGTCGGATCCTGGAACACCATCCCGAACGACGCCCCAGCAGCCCGCGTACCCGTCGCGTCGTTCTCGGCGAGGAGGTCCGTGCCGAGGAAGTCCAGGCGGCGCGCGGTCACGTCGATCGGCGCTTCGAGCAATGTCGCGACGGCGAGCGCGGTCAGGCTCTTGCCGGACCCGGACTCACCCACCACTCCCATCGCTTCGCCGCGGTCGATCTGAAGCCGACCCCGCGTACCGGCGTGACCGGCCCGTCTGTCCCGGGACTGCGACCGTCAGATCCTCGACGACGAGCACCGGCGCGTCCGCTGCGATCTCTGCCCGGTGGCCTCCGATGGTCGTGAGCCGTCGTGGTCGTCTTGGCGGTGTTCGCGGTTCGGTGCCTGGTGGTGCGCAGGCCGATGTTCTGTCGCGATGGCCTCGCCGAACAGGTTGAACGCCAGGCCCGCGATGACGATGGCGACGCCTGGGGCGATCGCGCCTGCCGGGCGTACGTAGATCCCGTTGAGGCCTTCATTCAGCAGCAGGCCCCAGTCGTAGTGCGGTGCCTGGACGCCGAGGCCGAGGAAGGAGAGCCCGGCGAAGGCCAGCAGCGCGCCGCCGGCGCCGATGGTGGCGTTGACGACCAGCGGCTCGCCGATGTTCGGCAGGATGTGCCGCACCAGGATCCGCGGCTTGGACAATCCCGCGACCCGCGCGGCGGCGACGAAGTCCCGCTCCTGGACACCCGCCACCAGGGTCTGGGTCACCCGGGCGTACCAGGGGGCGGTCGCGAACCCGATCGCCAGGACCGCGCCTTTCATCCCGACCCCGAAGATCACCGCGAAGAACAGTGCCATCAGCAGCCAGGGAAAGGCCACGGCGATGTTCACGACCGCGGTGGCCAGCCGCCCGGCCCAGCGGATCCGGCCATGCCCGAGCAGCCACGGCGAAGCACCCAGCATCAGACCGATGAACACGCCGATCGCGGTGGCCAGCAGTGCCAGTGTGACCGACAACCGGGTCGCGACCAAGATCCGGTAGAAGATGTCACGGCCGAGATTGTCGGTCCCCAGCCAATGCTTGCCCGAGGACGCCTGAGACAGCGCATTGGTGTCGATCACGGTCGCCCTGGCACCCCACAGGATCGGGCTGATCACCGCCAGCACCAGAACCACCAGCAGCAACACGCCGGCGCTCGCCCCAAGCGGCGACCGCATGGAGGCGCTCCATCGCGCCACGCCAGGCCGCCCTGGCCGTCGCGCCACAGACGAGCCGGTCTGATCCATCGGCGGCGCCGCAGCCGCCGGTGTCGGAGATGTCGTCACAGGTCAGCTCTCCCGGATCGCGGAGCGGGGATCGAGTACGGCGAGCGCCACGTCGACGAAAAGGTTGATGGCCAGCACACCGAGCCCGTAGACCAGCACGATGCCCTGGACGACCGGGTAGTCCTTGGCCAGGATCGAGGACACGATCGTGGACCCCAGGCCCGGCCAGGCCAGCACGTTCTCCACCAGCACCGTCCCGGCGATCAGGCCGCCGAGCATGAGCCCGCCGACGGTGAGCGTGGTGGTCATCGCATTCGGCAACCCGTGCCGCAGATAGACCCGCCACGCCGGTAGTCGTTTCGCCCGCGCCGTACGTATGTAGTCCGCGTCCAGCACCGACAACATCTCCACCCGTACGATCCGGGTCAGCACCGCGGTCGGCCCGATCGCGAGCCCCAGCACCGGCAGCACGAACGACGACGGGCCACTACGCCCTGCCACAGGCAACCACCCCAAGCTGACGCCCAGGACGTACACCAACCCCACCGCCAGCAGGAAGTCCGGGATCGCCGCGATCACCACACTCGAAGACGTGAACGCCAGCTCGGTCCGCCGTCTTCGCCCACCCCGGGTCAGCGCCGCCATCACCACCCCCAGCGGCACCGACACCAGCAACATCACCACGAACGCGTACGACGCGATCTCCAACGTCGCCGGCAATCGATCCCCGATCGTCTGCGACACCGGCACATCCGTCGCGATCGACGTCCCCCAGTTCCCTGACAGCAGATGCTCCAGATAACGCCAGTACTGGAGCCACAACGAGTCGTCCAGCCCCAGCGCCGCACGCCGGGCCTGCACCAGCTCCTGCGGCGCCATCGGCCCGAGTGCCGCACGCACCGGATCACCCGGAATCAGATGGATCATCGCGAACGATGCCGTCACCAGCACCAACAGCGACACCAGCAGCCGCCGACCCCGCCGAATCGCGAACCCTACCCACGGGTTGTGCACGAACGTACGCCGCGCCGTCTTGGGCGCCGCCTTCTGGGCGAGCGCCGGGGATTCGAGGCTCTGGGGATCGGTCATGCCCGGTCCTCCCACGCGAGACCCGTGTGGTCGATGCCGACCAGATCGGCGACGTAGGCGATGGCGTCGAACATCGTGGAACCGTTTCGTTGAGAGAAGTAACGCCCCATATGTAATACCTTAGATGTGACTAGCGTCAACAGTGGCCGCTGCCAAGGCGTTACACCTCGTCGGCGACGTATTTCGTGTCAAGCCTTGGGTAGGGCGGTGTGGGACAATCGGGCGGACGGGTGAGATCAAGTGACTGTGGAAGGTCGGGCGCATATGGGCGGCGAAGAGACTGGTTTGAGCCAAGGTCTGGGCGGTGCGAAGCTCAAGGCGTCCAGCTTGCGCGACCAGGCGTTGCGGGCCATCCGCGCCGGCATCATCTCCGGAGAGCTTCGGCCCGACCGGCTGTACGCCATCGGCTTCATCGCCGAACAGCTCGGTGTCTCCATCACGCCCGTACGCGAGGCGGTGCTCGAACTGTCCAGAGAGGGGCTGCTCGATCTCGTCCGCAACCGCGGATTCCGCATCCGTGAGATCACCGAGAGTGACCTCGACAAGATCGTGGAGTTCCGCAGGATGATCGAGGTGGCCGCCGTCCGGAAGATCGCGGAGCGGAAGCTGCTCAGCGACGCCGGCAAGCTCCGCGAACTCGCCGACGCCAGTGAGAAGTGCGCCGCCGCGGGGGACTGGGTCGGTTTCCTGGACAACGACCGCGACTTTCACATGGGACTGCTCGCCCACCTCGGGAACGAGAGGCTGCTCGACACCGTGGGTCCGCTCCGCGACCAGAGCCGCCTGTACGGCCTCGATCACATCACCGGCACCGAGAGCCTCATGCACTCCACGCACGAGCACCACACGCTGCTCGACGCGGTGCTCGCCGGCCGTGCCGACGAGGCCGCCTCGATCATGGACAAGCACCTTCTCCACGCCCGTGGCATCTGGGCCGGACGAGCCGAGGAAGGCGAAGACGCCGGTTAGCCACGCCGCAGGCTCTTCAGCGCAGCGGGTCGAAGGGGTCGAGTGCCGGCGCGTGTTCGCGGGTGGCGATGCGTGTGGCGAGCAGGCGGCCGGTGGCCGGGCCGAGGGTCATGCCCCACATGCCGTGCCCGCCGGCGGTGAACACCCGCGGTGATCGCGTGGCGCCGATGAGCGGCAGTCCGTCGGTGGTGCAGGGGCGTGATCCCACCCAGACGTCGCGGCGGTCGTCGAGGTCGGCGTCGCGCAGCAACGGACGGACCGCCGCCACGATGGCCTGGACCCGGCGTGGGTCGAGCGGGTCGCCGGGCCGCCGGAACTCCATCATCCCGGCGATGCGCACCCGTTCGCCGATGGGCGTGCACGTCACGCGGGCGTTCGGGAAGTACAGCGGCCCGGCCGGAGCATGATCGGCGGCGATGCTGAAGCTGTAACCACGACCGGCCTGGACGATTGACCGCACACCGAACGGCCTGGCGAGACGGCCGAGCCGGGCGCCGGTCGCGAGCACGACGGCGTCATGCTCCTCCACGCCGTCCTGTCCCTCGGCCGTCATTCGTACGGCCGCTCCCGTGTCGGTCACTCGTGTGATCGTGATGCCTGGGCGGATCACGCCGCCGCGTTCGCGTACGGAGCGCGCCAGTGCGTGCACGTACGCGCCCGGGTCGATGTACTTCTGGCCGTGCAGCCGTACTGCCGCGCCGATCGCGTCCGACAGCGCCGGTTCCAGCGTGCGGGCCTCATCCCCCGAGGCCAGATCGAACGCGAGTTCCTGGCCGGCGGCGCGAATGTGCTCGATCTCGGTGAGCAGGCCGCGGCGTTCCCGGTCCGTGCGGTACGCCACGAGCAGCGGCTGCGCCTCGCGTACCCGGGCCTCGACCCCGCCGGCATCGAGCAGATCGAAGCTCTCCAGGGCCAGGCGGTTGAGCCCGGTCAGGGCACCCATCGCCGTCTTCCATCGCCGCATCGTGCTGTGCCGCACGAACCCGGCCAGGAACCGCAGCAGAGCCGGATCGAAGCTCGGCGGAACGTACACCGGCGAAGACGAACTGAGTACGGCGCGCGCCCCGTACCGCAGCACCGCCGGCTCCGGCAGCGGCGTGGCGAGGCAGGGGATGAGCCAACCCGCGTTGCCCCACGACGAGCCGGCGGCGACACCTTCGGTGTCCAGCACGGTGACCTCGACGCCGTGCTCCTGTAGGAACCATGCGGTGGACAGACCCACCATTCCCGCGCCCACGACCGCGACGCGCCGGGGGAGCGGTGAACCATACGCATGAGCGGTCATGGCCGCCTTTCTCTAGCCGGGTGGTGGACACGGACCTGATCGACACGGTCGTAGCTCTTGACGTAGGAAAATGTAAGGTATCAAACTTAAGGTTTGCAAGAGGGTTCGACGGCGAGTAGGCAGGCGGATGAGATGGCGATTGGTGACGGCGATGGGCGTGGACCGGACGATCGTGAGCCGGACCTGTTGTTCCTGTCGTACCGGGAGGTCGCCGGCTTGTTCGACGCGGCGACGGCGATCGAGTCCCAGCGCGTGGCCTTCACGGCCCTCGGTGACCGGACCGCCGTGCAACCCGGCAAGCTGATGGTGAGCAATCCGGGCGATGGCTCGGTGGCGTTCTGCTACGCGGCACGCCTGTCACCGCAGACCGGTGCGGTTTCCAAGTTCGGCAGCCTGAACCCGGCCAACACGGCCAGCGGGCTGCCGACCATCGCCGCCGTGATCGTCGTCCTCGACCCCGTGACGGGACGGCCGGCCGCGATCATGGACGGAACGGTCATCACCACCCGGCGGACCGCGGCGGCCAGCGCGGTCGCGGTCGACGCTTTCGGCTCACCGGGCGCGACCGAACTGGCGGTCCTCGGGTGCGGCACGCAGGGCCGGGAGCATGTACGGACACTGCCGCGTGTACGGCCGATCCGGTCCGTACGGCTGTGGGAGCCATCAGCGGAGCGCCGGGACGCCGCCGCGCGCGAGCTCGCCGCCGAGACCGGACTGGACGTGCGGGCGTGCGCCACCGCACGGGAGGCTGTGGCCGGGGCACCCATCGTCGCCCTGTGCACGCTGAGCTCCGATCCGGTGCTGGAAGCCGCCTGGCTCGCTCCGGGTGCCACCGTGGTGTCGATCGGCTCCATCGAGCCGGACCGTCGTGAGGTGGGCGCCGACGTCGTGACGGGCGCGGCGCGAGTGATCGTGGACGATCCGGAGACCGCCGCCGACCACGCGGGACCGATCGTCGACGCGATACGTGCCGGCGTGCTCGCCCGCGAAGAGGTCATCGGCCTGGGCGACGTGCTGGTCGGCAGGGAGAAGGGGCGCGTCCGCCCGGACGATCTCATCTACTACAACAGCACCGGCATCGGCGTACAGGACGCCGCGGCGGCGACCGCCGTTCTCGCGCGCGCCCGGCGGGAGGGCATCGGCCGGAGGATTTCACCGACGGCGTCGTGATGAGCGAACGTCCGGCCCCGTCCTCGCCACGGATGTCCGGCTACTCCGTCGCCTCGCGTCCGGCGACGGCCCACTCCCGTGCGGCTTCGGCGAGCCAGGCCAGAATCGGGTCGTGGCCGGAGTGGAACTCCGGGTGCCACTGGACACCGACCGCCGGCCGGTCGGTCAACTCGATCGCCTCGATGACGCCGTCATCGGCTCGCCCGGTCACCCGGACGGACGTTCCCGGGCGGTCGATCGCCTGGTGATGAAGGCTGTTCACGCACTCCTGGGCGCCGTAGAGCCGGTGCATCAGGCTGCCGGCTTCGAAGTGCACCAGATGAGTGCGGTGCGACGCCGGCCGGGAACCGGCGTCGTGACGCGGTCGGCCGTGGTCGGCGAGGGTTCCGCCGAGCGCCACGTTCAGCACCTCGAGCCCGCGGCACGTGCCGAGCAGCGGCATCCCCATCCGTACGGCTTGACGGGCCATCGCCAGGTCGAACTCGTCCTGAGCCGGATCGAGTTCCGTCGCCTCCGGCGAGATGACGCCTCCGTAGCGAGCAGGATGCACGTCCTGGCCACCGGCGAGCAGGACGCCGTCGAGGCTCCGCAGGAGGACGTCCGGCGCCGAGTCCCGTGGGAGGAACACCACGTTCGCGCCGGCGGCGGAGAGGATGCGGGCGTAGGGCTGGAAGAACACGTCGATCTCGATCCCGGACGCTCTCCCGGCGGGGTAGATCACGTCGGCCGGGTAGCGGCGGCCGGTCACCCCGATCAGCGGTGCGGGGCTGTTGCCGGGACTCATGCCCTGGGGCGATGGGGACCGGTGGCGACCCGGCGGGCGAGCCGTCCGCCCATGTACAGCAGTTGATAGGCGCTGTTCTCGGGTTCGGAGAAGTCCATGGCGACCGTCTCGCGGCGCGGGCCGGTGCCGGCGGAGACCAGCGTGGTGGGACCGATGGCCACGGCACGGAATTCGCCGACCTCGCCGGTCAGGAAGGTCGTGGCTCCGGCGAGGTCGGCGGAAATGGGGATGACCCGAACACGCAGCCCGTCGCCGTCGATGTCGATGTCGACTCGTTGGGCCTTGCGCCGATAGCTTCCGGCGAACGGCCGCAGGTCGACATCGGGGCGCACGCTGCCGTCGGGGGGAGCCAGGGGAGACGGACGGCCGGGGAACGCACGCTCGATCAGGTCATGGTGCACGAGCATTCCGCGGCTGCTGTTGACGAACGCGATCATGGCGGCGTTGTCGTCCGGCGAGATGACGGCGTGCGCTCGTCCGCCGAGCGATCCACCAGCGTGCGAGAAGACGCGGTGGCCGTCCCGATCGGTGTAGCGCCAGCCCAGCCCGAAGCCGCTGTCCGGCCCTGTCGGGTTTCCGCTCGTCGGGGTCCGCATGGCGATCGCGGCTTCGGGACCGATGATGCGGCGCCCGTCGACCGACGTGCCGTTGCCGAGATGCATCCGGAGGAAGCGGATGGTGTCTTCCACCGTGGTGATCAATGTGGTGCCGGCGGCGGCCCAGCCGTCGGGGAACATGAACTGCGGCGTCGGCCGGTGCCCGCCGCTCTCGTCCGGGAAGCTGCCGATCGCGGTGGGATGCAGGATCGCCTGGCGTGCCGACAGGACGGTACGGCGCAGGCCGAGTGGGTCGATCACACGTTCCCGCAGCAACTGGTGGAAGTTCTTACCGGTCGCATGCCGCAGGACCATTTCGGCGACGATCCAGCCCACGTTGTTGTACGAGGAGACCACTCCCGGCTCGGTCACCTTGCCTGCCATCGCGATGGGGCCGAGATAGTCCTCCACTCCATCGGGATAACCTCGCGATTCCACGAAGAGATCGCCGGTGTCGACTCCACTGGAATGGTTGAGCAGGTGCCGGACGAGCAGCGTCTCGGCGATCTTCTGATCCGCTCCGAACCGCACTTCGGGCGCATAGTGAACGATCGGCGCGTCCAGGTCGATCAGACCGTCCTCGACCAACGTCATGATCAAGGTCGTCGCCCACACCTTGGTGATCGAGCCGGTCAGGAATCCCGTGTCCACCGTCATCGGCGCGCCGGTGTTCAGGTTGGCCGTCCCCACCGCGGCCGTCGACAGGCTTCCGTCCTGCCAGTACGCGACCACGGCCCCCGGCACCTGGTGTTCGGCGACGAGCCGCTCCAGCTCGTCCCGCAGTTCGTCCTGACCCAATGGCATTGCTCTCGTCCTCCCGCGCGGCGATGATCCGGTCACTTGAGCACGCGAAGGCTCGTGGGGATCGGCAGATAGAAGCCGGCGACCTTGGCCTCGGCGTTCTTGAGGAAGAAATATGAGGGCCGGAACGAGATGGGCATGATGTCGACGTTACGGAACAGCGCCTGCTCGGCCTTGTTCCAGTACGCGCACGCGCCGGCCGGCGTCATCGTCATCGCCTTGGCGGCGAGTTCGTTGTACTCCTTGTTGTCGACGCCGGCGATGTTGGTGCCATCAGGGGCGATCGGGCCGGACACGTACGGCACCCATTGGCTCGGCAGGTAGAAGCCGTACGTGGATAGGTAGACGTCCCAGTTTCCGGTCTCGTACATGATTTTGGTGAATTTGGCGGGGTCGTCCGGTGTGAGTTTCGCCTGGATGCCGGCGGCCTGCCACTGGTGGGACATGAGCTCGGCCGTGGGCCTGTCGAGAGGCGAGAAGCTGGTCCCATAGTGCAGGTCGATGACCAGAGGCTTGCCGTCCTTGCGCCGGATGCCGTCGGCGCCCTTGGCCCATCCCATCTGGTCCAGCAGGGCTCCGGCGGCGGACACATCATGCTTGGGCAGCGTGCCGGCGACCGTGTCACCGGTGCACGCCTTGGGGTCCAGGGCGCGGAGCCCGGTCGCGGGGCTGCTGCTCCCGCCGGTGCTGACCTTGATCAATTGATTGAGGTCGACGGCCTGCGCGAGTGCTTGCCGCATCCGGATGTCCTTGGCCAGGCGGCCGTCCATCTGGTTGAGCCACATGGCGACGCCATTGGGCCTGTTGACCTTGGCCAGCCCCTGAGCTTCCAGCCGTTCCTGGTCCTGGCCGGTGATCTGGGCGAAGTTCAGCTCACCGGACAGCAGCAGGTTGGCGGCCGTGGTCTGGTTGGTGATGATCCTGAGTACGACCTTGGCCGGGGTGCCGGGTGCCTTCGTGGTGGCTCCACCCGGCCCCCACCCGTAGTCCTTGCGAACGCTGAACGTATAGCTCTGGCCGGGAACCACGCTGTTGAGCACGAACGGCCCGGTCCCGTCTGACCGCGATTGGAGCATCTTCGGGTCGGCGAGGCCTTTCGCGCAGAGGATGGGGATCGTGCCGATCGTGTTCAACAGGAACCCGAACGGTTTCTTGGCGACGACCGTGACGGTTTTGGTCGTGTCCTGCCCGGTCGCCTTCACCGGGACCGTCGGGGTGATGACGCCGTACACACGGGACTTGTTCTTCGGATCGCTGACGTAATTGAGCGCGTCCGCCGTCTGGCTCGCCGTCAGTGGCGACCCGTCCGAGCAGGTGATGCCCGATCGGAGGGTGAACGTCGCCGAATGGGCGTCGGCATCCCACTTCTCGGCGAGGCCTGACGCGAAGGTCCCGTCCGGCTGAAGGTTCACCAAGGAGTCGTAGGCCAGCGGGGCGAAGTCCAGGATGTTGCCGCGGTACGGATCGAAGGCGCCCAGATCCTTCTCTGTCGCGATGGTGAAGGTTCCGTTGGTGGCGTAGTCGCCCGGTTTCCCCGAACGTCGCGTGTTCGCCCCACTGCAGCCGGCGGCGACGAGGCAAACGGCGAGGAGCAGAGTCGGCACGACCGGTGGTCGACGCATGGCGATCTCCTTCGATTTGTGCGATGGGTGCGGCGACAGGGGAGGGCCTGCGTGGTCACGCGGGGCGACTCTTGGGGACGTGTGATACCTTATACCGCATATTTCAGTGCACTGGCAAGCTGCTGCATCGCGATGACCTCCCCGGTCGCGCCTGCCGGACTGGCGGCCTCGGTGCGTGACACGCCATTCCGCGGTCGCGCGCGTTAGAGTCGGCTCGGCCGAGCGGGCGCCGTGACATGGAGGGCATTTCCGGGTGAGTGACTGGATGAAGAATGCGTCTCCAGGTCATTCGGCCGGCGACCGGCGGCTGGATCCGGAGACGCCGAGTGTGGCCCGGATGTACGACTATTTTCTCGGCGGCAAGGACAACTTCGCCTCCGACAGAAAGGCCGCCGAAGAGGTCGGCCAGGTGCTGCCCAGTGTGGCGCTCGTGGCAAACTCGAACCGCCGGTTCCTGCAGCGCGCCGTACGGTTCGCCGCGAGCAATGGCGCCGACCAGTTCCTCGACCTCGGTGCGGGCCTGCCGACGCAGGGCAACGTCCACGAGGTCGCCCAGTCCGTCCACCCCGGCGCGCGGGTCGTGTACGTCGACAACGACCCGGTCGTCACTTCGCACGGCCGCGCGCTGCTCACCTCCGACGAGCGGACCGCCGTCGTCGAGGCCGACATGCGCGAGCCGGAGTCCGTACTGGAGGACCCGGACGTACGCGACCTGATCGACTTCGACCGTCCGGTGGCCGTCCTGTTCGTCGCCGTCCTGCACTTCGTCACCGACGAGGAGGATCCGGCCGGTCTCGTGCGCCGCTACCGCGACAGGATCCCGCCCGGCAGTCACGTCATCCTCTCCCATGCCGCGATCGAGGAGCAGCGCAACCTGGACGTCGGCGACGCCTACCGCTCGGCCAGGACCAACGTGCCGTTCAACGCCCGGACCCGCGAGCGCGTGACGTCGTTCCTGGACGGCCTGGAGATCGTCGAACCCGGCGTCGTCCCGCTCCATGAGTGGCGGCCCGACGCCATCGAGAAGCCCACGAACGCCGGCTGGACGGCCGTGGGCCACAAGTAACGCGGCTCCCGGCCGGGTGCCGGACGCGTTCGAGCGTGTTACTCTCACCGCGGATATAACCGAAGTGAGAGTAAACGATGACCGAGCAACCGCTGACACCCGCGATCTTCGCGCTGCTTCTCGCCCTGCACGACGGTGAGCGGCACGGATACGCCCTGATGGCCGACGTCAGTGAACTGACCGGCGGCACCGTCACCCTCGGCCCGGCGACCCTCTATCGATCCCTGCAGCGCATGCGCGTCGAGGACCTAGTCGAGGAGATCGCCGCCGACGTCCCGTCACGCGCGGACCGCAGGGCGGAGCGGCGCCGGTCCTACCGGATCACGACGGCCGGACGGGCGGCGGCGCGCGCGGAGGCGCACCGGCTGTCCCGGCTGGTCGAGGCGGCGAGGGCCCTCGGGGTGCTCGCGGAGCAGAGTGAAAGGACCTGATGATGAGCGGACTGCCGGCCGAGTTCCCCGGCCCCACCCCACAGATCGTCGTGGACGACGCGGAGGGGGCGATCCGTTTCTACTTCAGCGTCTTCGCCGCCGACGAGCTCGTGCGCAACCACGCGCCCGACGGCCGCGTCATGCTCTGTGAGCTGCTGATGTTCGGCGGGCGGATCCTCGTCATCGACGACTTCGAGGAGGACGCGGTCTCCTCGCCGCGCCGGCTCGGCGGCAGCACCGTACGGCTGCATCTGTACGTCCCCGACGCGGACGCCGTCCACGAACGCGCGGTGAGCGCGGGCGCGACGTCGCTGATGGCGCCGTCCGACGCGTTCTGGGGCGACCGGTACGCCATCGTGCGAGATCCGTACGGTCACCACTGGTCCATCGCCACCCAGCGCGAGGATCTGTCAGTGTCCGAGCTGGAGGAACGCGGCGATACCTGGGCGCGTCATGGCGAGTGAGGCTCTGCGCGCCTGGTGGTGGCATCGCCAGGGGCTGGACGGCGCCCTCGCCGGAGCCGGCGCGGCGACGGTGCTGGCCACGACCGGCTGGGCGCGCTCGGTCGGCGGTTCGAACCCGTACCTCACGCTGTTCGCCCGTGCCGGCATCGGCCGCGCCGACGTCGACGAGGCAGTCGCCGACCTGGAGATCTGCGAGCTCCCGGCTGCACGCGGCTGCACGTACGTCGTGCCCGCGGCCGACTTCGGGCTCGCGCTCCAGGTCGGGCGGCGCGCTCCCGAGGCCGAGGCGGTCCTGGCCGAGCGGCTCGGCGTGCCGCGCGGCGAGCTGGACGAGCTGTGCGCGGCGGTGCTCGGCGCCCTCGGCGGAGGAGCGCTGGACCCCGCCGAGCTCAAGACGGTCCTCGGGCCGGCCGTCCGCGGCCTCGGCGAGGAGGGGCGCAAGAAGGGACTGAGCACGACACTGCCCGTCGCGCTCGGCCTCCTGCAAGCGGCCGGAGAGATCCGCCGGGTCCCGGTGAACGGGCGGCTGGACCAGCAGCGGTACGCCTACGCGCGCTGGCGCCGTATCGACACCGGGCTGAGCGACGAGGAGGCGCGTGCCGAGCTGGCCCGCAGGTACTTCGGCTGGACCGGCGGGGCGTCGCTCGCCGAGCTGCGGTGGTTCACCGCGTTCTCCGCACGTGACGCCAAGGCGGCCGTCGCCGGGCTCGGATTGGCCGACATCGGCGGCGGCCGGCTGGCCCTGCCGGAGCACGCCGAGGCCCTCGCCGCGTTCCGCCCGCCCGCGTCGCCGGCGTACGCCCTGCTCGCCGGCATCGACGCGCTGCTGCTGTCGCGCCGCGACGTGCGGAGCATGCTCGACGCGGCGGACGCGGACCGTGCCCTCCCCGGGCATCGGGCCGGCAAGTCCCTCGGCGAGGTGTCCGACCTGACCGACCATCACGCGATCGTCGACCGCGGCCGGCTGGTCGGGCTGTGGCTGTACGACGTGGAGACCGAACGGATCGCGTCGTGGGTCTTCGACGAGACCGCGGCGAAGGACCCGGACCTGCGCTCGGCGGTCGAACGGACCGAAGAGTACGTACGCGACCGGCTCGGCGACGCCCGCGGCGTCAGCCTCGATTCGCCCAAGTCGCGCGCGCCCCGTATCGCCGCCCTGCGGGACGCGCACCGGTGACCGTATCGGCGGTGCCCGCCGATCGCGGGCCCCGCCGAACGACGCCGTCTGAATTCGCACCGCCGGAGGAATTGTGGGTGGGCTCATCGCACCTTGATGCCGGATCCGGTCAGAACGGCGGCGATTGTTCTTATTGCCGATAGGGAAATTACCAGCATATGCACTACAAGGTGTTAGGGACTCTGGAAGTGTCCGCTCCAGAACCGGTGCGTTTCCGGCCCAAGGAACGCGTCATCCTCGCCCTGCTCCTCATCGACCGTGGTCGTATCGTCACGACATCCCGCATCGTGGACGAGCTGTGGTCGTTACATCCGCCGGCGTCGGCCAACAATCTGGTCCAGCAGTACGTCTCGCACATACGGGCGCGGCTGCGGGCCTGTTCGGACGCTGAGGCCGAGGCCCTGCGGACGCGCGGACCGGGCTATCTGCTCACGGGTGACAACGACGTCGTGGACGTCGCCCTTTTCGAATCCGCGTTACGCGCGGGGCGCACGGCGCTGTCGGAGGGGCGCTATTCGGACGCGGTCCGGTTACTGGACGACGGGCTTCGGCAATGGCGTGGAGCGCCCTTTCTCGACGTTCACCCCACACCGAGCGTCATCGCGGAGAGCGAACGCCTGGAAGAACAGCGGCTGCAGGCCGTCGAAGAGCGTTTCGACGCCGAACTCGCCCTGGGCCGTCACCGTACGCTGGTCAGCGAACTGATCGCGCTGGCAGGCGTCCATCCGTTCCGTGAACGGCTGCACGGCCAGCTCATGCTCGCGCTGTACCGGTGCGGGCGGCAGGCCGAGGCGCTCCAGGTGTACCGCGACACGCGGCGCACGATGATGGCCGAGCTGGGGGCAGAGCCGGGCCGGGAGCTGCGGCGGCTGGAGCGCGCCATTCTCAACTCCGACGCCGGGCTCGCCGCGCCCGCGCACGTCACGTTGGCCGATCACGCGATCGTCCCGGCCCAGCTTCCCTTCTGCGCGGGTGACTTCGAGGGGCGGACGAGTCAGGTCACCCTCGGCTCTCGCCTGCTGCGCGGCGAGCGGCGGGCGGACGGCCCGGGTGCTCCGCCCATGCTCAAGATCGTCGGCAGGCCGGGGGTGGGGAAGACCGCGCTGGCCGTGCGGATCGCGCACCGGGTGCGGAAGGACTATCCCGACGGGCAGCTCTTCGCGGATCTGCACGGGCTGGACGCCCGGCCCAAGGACCCGTCGGACGTACTGGCGAGCTTCCTGCGGTCGCTCGGCGTGCCGGCCGCCGACCTCCCGGACACGCTCGAGGAGCGTCACCGGGCGTTCCTGAGCCGCACCGCCGACCGCCGCGTCCTCATCGTGCTCGACGGCTGCGCCGACGAGACGCAGGTACGCCCGCTGCTGCCGGGTGCGGCCGGATGCGGCGTCATCGTGACGAGCCGGCGCACCCTCGCGGGCCTGGAAGGCGCCTGCCACGTGGCCGTCGAACCGCTCGCCACCCACGAGGCGATCGCCCTCCTCACGCGCACCGCCGGCCCGCGGCGCGCGCCGTACGAGGCGCACGCCGCCGAGGTCGCGCGGCTGTGCGGCGGGCTCCCGCTCGCGATACGGATCGTCGGCATCCGGCTGGCGGTGAATCCGTCGACGACGCCGGCCGCCCTGGCCGACCGGCTCAGAGCCGCACCGCTCGACGAGCTGAGCGCCGGCGACCTCGACGTACGCGCCGCCATCGCCCGGAGCTACGACCGCCTGGATCCGGTGGCCCGCAAGGCACTGCGGCGCCTCGCTCTGCTGACGACCTCCGGCCTCACGGGGTGGGCCTGCGCGGTGGCGACCGGCGAGTCACCGTCCGTCGCGGAGAGGGCGCTGGGCGACCTCGTGGAGGAACACCTGCTGGAGTCCGAGCCGGAGCCGGGCGGGCAGGTCCGCTACGTCTTCGACCCGCTGATCCACGCGTACGCCCTGGAACGCGCGCACATCGAGGACTCGCCGGCCGCGCGGCGGAGCGCCGTCAGCTCGATGCTCGACGCCTGGCTGACCCACGCCGGACGGGCCGGAACTCCGGGGCGCGAGACGATGACGCCCACGTCCTGAAGCCCCGTTCATCAGGCGAAAAAGCAAAATTAAAGCGCCTTTAAAAGCTCTCCACCGAGACTGCGGAAGGTTTCGGACCGCGCCGATCGCGGTCGATGGGAGGGGCCCGTGGCGGAGACCGTGTCGGCCGATCCGATCGTCGCACTGGCCGTGCCGGAGACGCTCCGGAACCCCTATGCCGCGTACGCGAGACTGCGTGACTCCGACCCGGTGTACTGGAGCGAAGCCGTCGGCTCCTGGATGCTGACCCGCCATGCCGACTGCGCGGCGGTGCTGCGCGACACCAAACGGTTCGCCTCCGACTGGCGCCGTGTCGGCGAGGACGTTCCCACACCGCTGCTCAGCATCCAGGCCCTCGACCCTCCCGAGCACACGGCGATCCGCCACTTCATGGTGAACGCGGTCCGCACCGTCGACCGCCCCGCCCTGCACGAGGCGGTCACCGAACGGGTGCGCGCGAGGATCGCGGTGCTTCGCGGCGCGGGCACGTTCGACGCGGTGCGCGACCTCGCCGCGCCCGTCGCCTTGGAGACGATCGTGTCGGTGCTCGGCGTACCGAGCCCGGATCCGGAGTGGTTCCTGCCGGTCTCCCAGGCCATCGCCGACGGAATGGACGCCGGGATATGGCCAGAGACGTACGAGCCGGCCGTCGCGGCGCGCGCCCGGCTCGCCGAACTCGCCGAAGGCTGGCTCTCCGAAACGCCGGGCCACGGCCTGGCCGGCTACGTCGCGGAACACGGACCGGATTCCGGCGTGGACCGGCAGGTCCTGCTGAACAGCATGCGCGCGGTCTTCCACGCCGGCTTCGAGTCGGCCGGCCGCCTGCTCGGCAACGGTCTTCTCGCGCTCGCCTCGACCCCCGGCGCGCTCGCCCGGCTCGCCGAGGCCGATGTTTCGGCCGCGGTCGAGGAGCTGATCCGCTACGACGCCCCCGTCCAGGCCGACAGCCGTGCCTGTGTCGAGGAGACCCGGCTCGGCGGGAAGGTCATCGCCGCGGGCAGCCCGGTCACGATGCTGCTCGGCGCGGCCAACCGCGACCCGGCCTGCTTCGCCGACCCCGACCTTCTCGACTTCGGCCGTGACCCGAATCCGCACCTGGGGTTCGGCCGCGGCGCCCATGCCTGCCTCGGGCAGTCCATCGCGATGCTTCAGGCTCGCGTGGTCTTCGGAACCCTCGCCGCCGAGTGCCGCGAGATCCAGATCACCGCGGAGCCGGAGCACTGGCGCAACCTCACGTTGCGCGGACTGTCCCGGCTCGAGATCCGGCTCATCTGACGGAAGGAGGCCCGCCATGCGTTACGCCCACTAATGCAATGAAGCGCTGCCGTGCCCCGGAACGGGTTTCCGGGGCACCGCAGCACCCCCCATCCGCCGCGCGCGGCGGTCTGACCAGAGGAATCCGATGAGGACACTCGTTTCCGCCCTTTCCGGCCTGGCCCTCGTCGGCTCACTCACCGCGGCCACGTCTCCATCGGGCGACCCGTGGCTCGCGGACCGGCTCGCCGCGACGACCACCGGCGACCACGCGTTCACCCACCTTGAGGCCCTCCAGAAGATCGCCGACGACAACGGCGGGATCCGCGCGGCGGGCACACCCGGCGACGGCGCCTCGGTGCGTTACGTGACCGACCGGCTCACCCGCGCCGGTTACCGGGTGCGGCACCAGACCGTGCCGATCCAGCGTTTCCACATCGACGCGGAGAGCGCCGATTACACCGGCGGGGCGCTCCGGGTGCTCGACATGGATCCCGGGCCGGACACCGTGGCGGGCGGGTTCACCGCGCCGGTGGTGGTCGCCCCGATCAAGGCCGACGACACGGGCGGATGCGCCGCCGCCGACTACGACGGCCTGCCGGTACGCGACGCGATCGTGCTGGTCGCGCGCGGCTCGTGCGGTTACACGGCGCAGGAGCAGGTCATCGCCGGCCTGGGCGGCAAGGCGATGCTGCTGTACCTGCGCAGCCCCAGCCCGGAGGACATCTGGCGGCTGCACGTCTTCACTCCCGGCGACTTCACGATCCCCGCGGCGTCGATCTCGCAGGTGCAGGCCGAGCGGCTCGCCGCCGACGCCGCCGCGAACCCGGTGCGGCTCCATCTGGAGCTGCGCGGGCACGAGGAGAACGACACGACGGTCAACGTGATCGCCGAGACACGAGGCGGTGACCCGGACCGGGTCGTCATGGCCGGCGCCCACCTCGACAGCGTCACCGAGGGGCCGGGCATCGACGACAACGGCACCAGCGCGGCCGCTCTCCTGGAGACGGCCGAGCGGCTCGCGCCGTACCAGAACCACGTGCGTGACAAGGTGCGGTTCGCCTGGTGGGGCGCGGAGGAAATGATCGACATCGGGTCCATCCACTACGTCGACTCTCTCCCGGCGGCGGACCAGGCCCGCATCGCGGTCTACCTGAACTACGAACTGATCGCCTCGCCGAACTTCGTCCGGTTCGTCTTTGACGGCGCGGTGCCGGCGCCCGCGGGGTCCGCCGCGGCCTCGAAGGCCTTCGAGGACCACCTCACCGACGTGGGACTCCCGTTCAAGCCGGTCCCGGCCGCGAGCATCGGGTCGGACCACGAACCGTTCATGGCGGCGGGAATCCCGGTCACCGGAATGGACGGGGGGACCCTCGGCGTGAAGACGCCGGAGGAGGCTGCCATCTTCGGCGGCCAGGCGGGGCAGATATACGACCACTGCTATCACCAGGCCTGCGACACGACGTCCAACGTCAACCGCCGGGTGTTCGGCGAGAACGTGCCCGCGATCGCGTGGCTCATCGGCCGCTTCGCCACCGACGTCTCCGACGTGAAAGCGCAACGCGACCAGGGATAAGCAATTATGTGCGGTTCGTTATCGTTTCGGCCATTTTCGTGGCCATTGACGGGAAGCTAACTGCTAGTTAACTTCCATGGGAGCGCTCTCTCCTCGTCGACCGTGCGCCCGCCAGCGCTCGGCAAGGGTTTAGGAGCCCCCCGCCATGCACGTACGGAGATCGATTCCGCCTGCCCTCATTCTCCTGCTTCTGACAACGTTGTCTTTCGGTCTCACCGGAGGCGTCGCGTCGGCCGCCGCCATCTGCAACAAGTACTGCGACGCGCGCGACCCCTCGGCGAGTCCTCAGGACCGGGTGCCGGTGACCGCCACGCTGTCGGGACGTTCGGTCGCGCTGCACTTCGATGACGCCGACGCGATGGGCTGGGCGTCCATCGACAACGGCGGCGCCGGGGATGGAGCCTGGCTGGATCGGTCGATGGACGGCGGGCGGACCTGGGGCGACGGCAGCCGCCTGGGCGACACGACGGTGCCGGCCGGGCAGGGCGGCTGGCGCACCCTGATGTACAACGTGGACGACTGGAACAACCTGGGCGTCGGCGCGCTCCGCGCGTGCGGCGCCGTCGCGGGCGCGATCGCGTGCACGCCCTGGGCGCGTACGACCTGGAACGCCGGCGAACGGCGCACCGCGGCGGCCACCGCCCTGATGATGTCCTACGACCGCGGCTCCAAGCTCTTCGGCGGCAACGGCTGGTGGACCTCGGCCAACGCGCTGACCGCCGTCATCGACGGCATCCGCGTCACCGGCATGGCCAGCTACCAGTACACGATCGCCGCGACGTACGACAAGAACATCGGCGCGCAGGAGGGGAACTTCACCAACGACTACCTCGACGACACCGGCTGGTGGGGGCTCGCCTGGGTGGACGCGTACGACCTGACCGGCGACGCGCGCTACCTCGCCACCGCGCGTACGGACGCGGACCACATGTTCGCCTACTGGGACGGCACGTGCGGCGGCGGCGTGTGGTGGAGCGAGGCCAGGTCGTACAAGAACGCCATCACCAATGAGCTGTTCCTCCAGCTCAACGCCGCCCTGCACAACCGCATCGGCGGGGACACGACGTACCTGGACCGGGCGCGGAACGAGTGGTCCTGGTTCGAGGCCAGCGGCATGATCAACGGCGACCACATGATCAACGACGGCCTCACCGCCGGCTGCGCCAACAACGGCCAGCAGACCTGGACGTACAACCAGGGCGTCGTGCTCGGCGGCCTGAGCGAGCTGAACCGGGCGACGGGCGACGCCGGGCTGCTGACCACCGCGCGCACCCTGGCGGACGCCTCCACGACCAGGTTGCAGAGCGGCGGGGTGCTGCGCGAACCGGGAGAGGGCGACGGCTGCACCGGCGACGGCCCCTCGTTCAAGGGCGCCTATGTGCGTGGTCTGGGCCGGCTCAACGGCGCGCTCGCCGGCCACCCGTACAGCGCGACGCTCGGCGGCTGGGCGAACATCGCGTACGCCCACGACCGCAACCCCCTCGACCAGTACGGCCCCCACTGGGCCGGCGGCAGCGGCACCAGCGACTACGGCTGCCAGCAGAGCGTCCTGGACCTCCTCGACGCGGCCGGCTGAAGACACCCCCCACGGACCACCTGGAGCCGTACATGTCCCGTCCATCCCGTATCCGGCGGCGTCTCGCAGCCTCCCTCCTCTCCCTCGCGCTCGCCGCGGGCGGTCTCGTGGCGATGGCGACGGCCGCGCCGCCCGCCTCCGCCGTCGACAACGGCCTGGCCCGTACGCCGCAGATGGGCTTCAACAACTGGAACTCCACGGGCTGCGGGTCGCAGTTCAACGAGTCGATGGTCGAAGGCATCGCCGACCTGTTCGTCTCCGAGGGCCTGAAGTCCGTCGGGTATCAGTACGTCAACCTCGACGACTGCTGGGCGCTGCCGAACCGCAACGCCTCCGGCGACCTCGTGGCCGATCCCGCCCGTTTCCCGCACGGGATCAAGGCCGTCGCCGACTACGTGCACTCCAAGGGGCTGAAGTTCGGCCTCTACTCCAGCGCGGGCACGATGACCTGCAACAGCGCAGGGTTCCCCGGCGGCCTCGGGCACGAGCAGCAGGACGCGAACCTGTGGGCGTCGTGGGGCGTGGATTACCTCAAGTACGACAACTGCAACAACCAGGGTGTCGACGCGCAGGCACGGTACAAGGCGATGGGCGACGCGCTGAAGGCGACCGGGCGGCCCATCCTCTACAGCATCTGTGAATGGGGCTCCAACCAGCCGTGGAACTGGGCCCCGGCGATCGGCAACTCCTGGCGTACGACGGGCGACATCTCCGACAGCTGGGGGAGCATGCTGGGCAACGCCCACCAGAACCAGCAGCTCGCCCCGTACGCCAAGCCCGGTGCCTGGAACGACCCGGACATGCTGGAGATCGGCAACGGCGGCATGACCGACACGGAATACCGCACCCACTTCAGCCTCTGGTCGGAGATGGCCGCGCCGCTGCTCATCGGCAGCGACATCCGCGTCGCGAGCACCGCGACGCTGACGATCCTGAAGAACACCGACGTGATCGCGGTCGACCAGGACTCCCTCGGCAAGCAGGGCACCATCGTGTCCTCCTCCGGCGGGCTGGTGGTCATGTCCAAGGAGCTGGCGGGCGGCGACCGCGCGGTGACGCTCACCAATGAGAACTCCGGGACCGCCACCGTCGGCACCACCGCCGCCGCGGCCGGCATGCCGGCCGCCTCCTCGTACAGGTTCACGAACCTCTGGACGAAGGCGGTCGACAGCACCGGCGGCGCCATCTCGGCCTCGGTCCCCGGACACGGCACGGTCATGTACCGGGTCTCAGTGGGCAGCGGCAGCAGTGTCGGCACGACCCACCCGCTGATCGGTGGCTCCTCCGGACGGTGCCTGGACGCGTACGACAACCAGACCACCCCCGGCACCAAGATCGAGATCTGGGACTGCGGTGGCGGAGCCAACCAGGCCGTGACGATCACCGCCGCCGGCGAGCTACGCCTGTACGGCGACACGCAGTGCCTGGACGCCTACAACAACGAGACCGCTCCCGGCACCAAGGTCGAACTCTGGTCCTGCGACGGCGGCGCCAACCAGAGATGGCGGCTCGACCCGGGCGGGACGATCACCGGCACCCAGTCGGGCCTGTGTCTCGACGTCACCCACGGCGACGAGGCCTCGGGCAACGTCAACGGCACCCCGCTGCAGCTGTGGACCTGCAACGGCGGCGCCAACCAGCAGTGGAGGCTCGGCTAGCGTCACGCGCCGCTCCGTTCATCCTGGGCGGGCTTCGACGATGGGAGTCCGCCAGGCTTCGGCGGCCGGGCGGCCGACCTGCCAGCGTCCCCGGTGGACCTGGTGGAAGCAGTCGTGGCGGCGCAGCGTCGTACGGACGGCGGTCTCGCCGGTGGAGGCGGGAAGGACCGGCAGGCCGTCCGTGAGTTCGGCCGCCGACAAGTCGGGAATCGGCGAGCGGGCGAGCGTGTACAGGCAGGCGCGGGCGCGGACGGACTCGGCGGGAACGTCGCGGGCGAGCTCGGCCCATGCCGGGACGTGCGCCGACATCGCGGTGAACGCCGCCGAGGCGACCTGATGCTCGACGGCGATCTCACCGACGAATCCGGCGACCGCGCTCGCGCCACGCAGGATGCGCTGCCGGTCTTCGGGCTCGGCCGCCCACAGGCTGTAGCCGGCGACGGCCGCGATACCGGCGACCGCCCACGGCGAGACGTTGTTCCACACCCATTTCACGGTGGCGAGCCCACCGTGTCCGGCGAGTTCGGATATGCCGCTCGCCGAGCGCAGCAGCTTCCCGAGCTCGCTCGCGTCACCGGCCGATCCGAGGACGGCGACCCATTCGCCGTGGCGTTTCAGGTCGACTCCGGGGCCGTGGACGGCCTGGAGGGGCTTCCTGTCGGTGCTCAGATAGAACGCACCGAGGTGGAGCGCGAGAACCGCGCTGGGCACGTCGTCCGGGTCGCGCCGCGCAGGCGGGCCGTGGTCCAGGAGCGCGACGCGTTCGGCCTCGGCGGGGTCGAGGAGGCCTTCCGCGGGGGTGACCAGGCGCAGGAACGGCAGGTATTCGCTCTCCCAGCGGCGGATGTAGACGTCGAACGGGACTCCGCGCCGGGCCGCGTAGCGGGCGGCATGCGCGGCGAACTCGTCGAGGACGTGCCGCGCGCAGAACAGCCGGACCGCACCGGTGTTCGCGACGTTCACCAGGATGGTGCGCCGCTCCTGGCGGCACGCCTTGGCGACGTCACGGAGCAGGACGTTGGTGTCGGCGACGACCGGGCATGGGGCGTGGCCGGGAGACTCTCCGCCCTCTCCGGACGCCACGATCGGTCTCACCGCATCGCGAAGGTGCACCTGGCGGACCAGCGAGCTGATCCGAGGCGGGACGGGCGGCTCACCGTGCGGCGGATCGGGTGTGGTCATCGCGGGCGACGCTACGTCCGGCGTACGACACTTTCCCAGCCCTCACGGTGTGTCGTCGAGTGATCTACGGAGAGTAGGCGAGACGATCTCATCGATCCCGTCCCAGCGCGCGAGGAGCACAGAGATGTCCGTACGTGGAGTCGTGGCCGCCATCGCGATCACGCTGTCCCCGATCGCACCGGCGACCGCCTCACCGGCCTTCGTCGTCGGCCAGTCCCAGTTCGAGCGGATGTTCCCCGGCCACAACCCCTTCTACTCCTACCGGGGCCTGATCGACGCGCTGGGCGCCTACCCCGGCTTCGCCAGGACCGGCGACGACACGACGCGGAAACGCGAGGCGGCGGCCTTCCTCGCCAACGTCGGCCACGAGACCGGCGGCCTGCGGCACGTCGTCGAGCAGAACACGGGCAACTACGGCCACTACTGCGACAAGAGACAGCCCTACGGCTGCCCGGCGGGGGAGCGGGCCTACTACGGTCGCGGCCCGCTGCAGCTGAGCTGGAACTTCAACTACAAGGCCGCCGGCGACGCGCTGCACATCGACCTGCTGCACGACCCGTACAAGGTGGAGAAGGACGCCGCCGTCGCGTGGAAGACCGGCCTGTGGTTCTGGAACGCCCAGAGAGGCGCCGGCCCGATGACCGCGCACGACGCGATGGTGCGGAACAAGGGCTTCGGCGCGACGATCCGCAGCATCAACGGCGCCCTGGAATGCGACGGCAAGAACCCCGGTGAACGCCAGGACCGCATCGACCTCTACAAGCGCTTCACGGGCGTCCTCGGCACCAGCGCCGGCGCCGGATTGTCCTGCTGACCGTCAGGAGACGGCCGGCCCGAAGGCGTCCAAGAACACCTCGACGTGCTCGGTCTCCCAGATGAGCGGGGGCCGGATCTTCAGTACGTCGCCGCCCGGGCCGGTCGTGCCGACCAGGACGCCGGCCCGGCGCAGGCGTTCGGCCAGGCGGGCGGCGGTGAGGCCGGGGATCGCGTCCGGGGGGACGGCGACTCCGGCCAGCAGCCCCTGGCCGCGTACCTGGAGTGTGTCGCCGGCTAGGGCGGTGAGGCCGGTGCGCAGCCGCTCCCCGAGGATTCCGCTGCGTTCGACGAGGCCGTTCTGTTCGATGATGTCGAGGACGGTCAGCGTCGCCGCGCATGAGACGGGGTTTCCGCCGAACGTGCTGAAGTACTCGTCGACCTCGGCGAAGCGTTCGGCGATGGCGCGGCGCGTCACCAGGGCCGCGATGGGGTGGCCGTTTCCCATGGGCTTTCCCAGCGTCACGAAGTCCGGCGTCAGTCCGGAGTCGGCGAACCGCCACAGGTTGCGTCCGCCCCGGCCGAAGCCCGCCTGTACCTCGTCCGCGAGGAACAGCCCGCCGGCCGCGCGGGTCTCCTGTTCCAGCTCCCGCATGTAGGCGGCCGTGGGGTCGAGGATGCCGCCGCTGCTGAAGACGGTGTCGACGGCGAGCAGGGCGACGTCGTGCCCCGCCTCGCGCAGCGCCTCGCGAGCCCGGCGTACGGACTCGTCCGCCGCCGGAGCCCCAGGGGCCGGGGGAGGGAACACGGCGACCCAGGGCGGCCGAGCCGAGGCCGGGTAGGTGTTGGTCGACAGCGCCGCCGTCGCCGCGCTCACGCCGTGGTAGGCGCAGTCGGTGACGATCGCCCCCGTACGCCCGGTGAAGACCGTCGCCATCCGCCAGGCCAGGTCGTTGGCCTCGCTCCCGGAGTTGACGAACACGCAGGTGTCCAGGCCTTGCGGCATCGTCGCGGTGAGCCGTTCGGCGAGTTCGACGACGTTCGGGTGCAGGTATCGCGAGTTGACGTTCAGGGTCGCCGCCTGGCGGGAGATCGCCTGAACCACGGCCGGATGGGAGTGCCCGACGACCGGGACGTTGTTGTACGCGTCGAGGTAGCGGCGTCCGTCCGCGGCGTGGATCCACGCGCCGTCGGCGGCGACCACCTGGAGCGGTTCCTCATAGAAGAGCGGTGACAGGGAGCCTCCGAGGCCGGCCCGGCGGCGTTCGAGCAGAGTCGGGTCCGCGCGCTGTACGGAGACGGTCCGCGAGGTGCCGCAGAGGCGGTGGAACCGCGCGGCGAGCTCGTCCGTACCCGGCTCGGCGAGCAGGTCGATCGCGCGCCAGCTGCCGGAGTCCCAGCCCGTGACGTACTCCTGCTTGTCGGGGTGCAGCGGCGCGCGCCAGGCCGAGATCAGCACGGTGGTGACCAGCCGGGCGAGGACCAGCTCGCCGAGCCACTGGACCTCCTCCGGCTCCAGGGGGGTCACGCGCTGGTAGCCGTCCAGGAACCGCGCCGCGGAGTCCCACAGGCCCGGTGTGAGGCGGATCAGCGACGCGAGGCTGATCGCCAGGTCGCTGACCCGCGCGGTGTGGTGCATGTCGCCGAAGTCGATCAGCCCGGTCAGGTCGCCGCCCGCGTCGACCATGACGTTGCTCAGGGTGACGTCGCCGTGCAGGACGAATCCGGGCAGCGAGGAGGTCGAGGCGGGAAGGCCCTCGAACCGGTCGAGCAGCTTCTCGGCCGGCGCCCGGCGCCGTTCGTCGGGGAGCTGCCCGGCGAAGGGGCGGAGCGTCGACACCAGGCGCGGGTCCCACTCGATCCGGCGGTGCGCGGCGGGGTGCGCGAAGCCGCGCAGCGCCCGCGCCATCCGCGCGCACGCGGTGCCGAGCTGGGTCTCGAACCGGGTCGGGAGCGGCGTCTCCTCCGCCGTCGTCCCCGGGACCACGGTCAGGAGCCTGACCTGGTGCCGACGGCCGTCCTCCGCCTCCACGGTCACCATCGACGACCCGTCGAGGGCGGTGATGATCCGGGAGATCAGCAGGGCCGGGTCCGTCTCCGCGACGTGGCGCATCGCGGCGTTCTCCATCGCGATCTCGTCCACGTCATCGGCGGAGTTGGACACCTTGAGGACCAGCCGCCGTTCGTCGGGTGTGGTCGCGAGGAAGGTGCGGTCACGCTCGCTGCCCAGCAGCCGCACGGCCGCGTCGACGCCGAAGCGGTCGCGGAGGATGGCCGCGGCGGCGTCGGCGCCGACCTGGGGCGCGGGTTCGAGCAGGCCCGGCGTACGACCGGCGTTCGTGTTCATGACGGGTCCGTTCGGCGCGGGGACGAGGCGTACCCCATGGTTGCGGCAATGCCAATCGTTTGGCAAGGTCGGCGCCGTGGAGGAGACGAGCATGCGGACGAGACTGACCATGGCCCAGCTGGCCGAGCTCGCCGGGGTCGACGCGTCCACGGTCTCGCGGGCCCTGAAAGGCGACTCCAAGCGCGTCGCGGCCCCGACCATGGCGCGGATACGGGCGCTCGCGGCCGAGAACGGATACCGGCCGCACGCGACGGCGTCGGCGCTGCGCACGGGCCGCTCGGGGATGGTCGGCGTGCTGATGCCCACGCTGACCGACGTCGTGATGGCGACCCTGTTCGAGGCGATGGCGCACGCGGCGCGCACCACGGGACTCCAGGCCGTCGTGGCGACGACCCACGGCAACGCCGCGGCGCACCGCGCGGCCGTGTCCGGGCTGCTCCAGCGGGGCGTCGACGGCGTGATCCTCGCCGACTCCGTGCTGAACCGCGCGATCTCGACTGAGCTGGCCGAGTCCGGCGTGCCGTTCGTGTGCGCGCTACGCCCGCACGGCGCGCACCCCGCGGTCGAGGCCGACGACCGCGCCGGGGGCGCCCTGGCCGCCCGGCACCTGCTCGACCTCGGCCACCGCGAGGTCTGTGTGCTGGCCGGGCCGGCGAACGTGAGCACCGCGACACGGCGCCTGGCCGGCTTCCGCGAGACCTGGCGCGTCGGCGGCGGCACGGTCGTCGCGCAGCGCCACGGCGGGTTCGGTGTCCGCGACGGTCATCGGACGATGCGACGCCTGCTGGACGACGCGGCCCCGCCCACGGCGGTGTTCGCGGTCAACGACGACAACGCGGTGGGAGCCGCCCATTCCCTGGGCGAACTCGGGCTGCGAGCCGGAGCGGACATCGCGCTCGTCGGCTACAACGACGTCGACGTCAGCTCCTACCTGCCTGTGCCCCTCACCAGCGTCCGCAACGACCTCGCGGGGATCGGCCGGATCGCGATGCGGCTCCTTCACCGGCGGCTTCAGGGCGAGACCGTCACGACCGTCGTCGTCCCGCCGGAGCTGATCGTCCGTGAGTCCTCGGCGACCCGCGCCGCGGACCTGCGGCGGGCCGCGCGGCACGTGGTGCCCCCTGCGGCGGGATAGCGTTGCCCTTCTATGACCGCAACGCTTGTCGCCAAAGAACTCGCCGCCGGGCACGGCGATCATGCCCTGTTCTCCGGGCTCGACCTGGTCGTCACGGCCGGAGAGGTCGTCGGCCTCGTCGGGGTCAACGGCGCGGGGAAGTCCACCCTGCTGAGGACCCTCGGAGGCCTGCTCGCCCCCGAGAGCGGCTCCGTGTCGCTCACCCCGCCGTCGGCGGTGGTCGGCTACCTGCCGCAGGAGCCGGAGCGCCGCGCCGGTGAGACGGTGCTCGGCTTCCTCACCCGGCGTACGGGGGTGGCGCGGGCACAGGAGGAACTGGACACCGCGACCGAGGGGCTGGTCGACGGGCGCGACGGCGCCGACGAGGACTACTCCCACGCGCTGGAGCGGTGGCTGGCCCTGGGCGGCGCCGACCTGGAGGACCGGGCCGGCGAGGTGGCCGCCGAGCTGGGGCTGGCGGTCGGGCTCGACCAGCCGATGACCTCGTTGTCCGGCGGCCAGGCGGCCCGCGCGGGCATGGCGTCGCTGCTGCTCAGCCGCTACGACATCTTCCTGCTCGACGAGCCGACCAACAACCTGGATCTCGACGGGCTGGAGCGGCTGGAGCGGTTCGTCACGGGCCTGCGCGCCGGCACGGTACTGGTCAGCCACGACCGCGAGTTCCTCGACCGTACGGTCACCCGGGTGCTGGAGCTGGACCTCGCCCAGCAGCAGGTGAACCTCTACGGCGGCGGTTACGCGGCGTACCTGACCGAGCGCGAGGTCGCCCGCGGCCACGCGCGTGCCGACTACGAGGAGTACGCGGCCAGGGTCGGGGCGCTGGAGGACCGCGGCCGTACCCAGCGGGATTGGGCCGCCAAGGGCGTGCGGAACGCCCGGAAGAAGGCGCGGGGCGCCAACGGCGGCGACAACGACAAGGTCGGGCGCAACTTCCGCAGCGACGCTAGCGAGAAGCAGGCGTCCAAGGTCCGGCAGACCGAGCGCGCGATCGAGCGTCTCGAGGTGATCGAGGAGCCGCGCAAGGAGTGGGAACTGCGGATGGAGATCGCCGCCGCCCCGCGCGCCGGTGCCGTCGTGGCCACCCTGAACTCCGCGGTGCTACGGCTCGGGGACTTCACCCTGGGCCCCGTCGACCTGCAGATCGGCTGGGCCGAGCGGGTGGCGATCACCGGGGCCAACGGTGCGGGCAAGTCGACGCTGCTGGCGGCGCTCCTCGGACGGGCCGCGCTCGCGGAGGGCCACGCCTCGCTCGGGCCGGGCGTGATCGTCGGTGAGGTCGACCAGGCGCGCGCCCTGTTCCTCGGCGACGAGGCCCTGCTCGACGCCTTCGGCGCGGTGGTCCCCGACTCGCCACCGGCCGAGATCCGTACCCTGCTGGCGAAGTTCGGCCTCCGCGCCGCCCACGTGACTCGCCCGGCGGCGACTCTTTCCCCCGGTGAGCGCACCCGGGCGGCTCTGGCGCTGCTGCAAGCGCGTGGCGTGAACCTGCTCGTTCTGGACGAACCGACCAACCACCTCGACCTGCCGGCGATCGAACAGCTGGAGTCCGCGCTCGGCTCCTACACCGGCACCCTGCTGCTGGTCACCCACGACCGCCGGATGATCGACGCGGTGCACACCACCCGCCGCCTGCGCGTCACGAACGGCCGCGTCACCGAGGCGGGCACAGGCTGACGGCGCGCGCCCGGTGCCGCCGCAGACGTCATGTCGGCTGCGGCTCACCGTGGCGACAGGTCAGTCGAGCCAGGGACGGAAACCGTCGACCGTGATGGTCTTCGTGGCGGGGGTCAGGGAATTCCACGCGATGACGCGTGTTCCGCCGCCGTTCGGCAACGTGACCCTGACCTTCGCCGGGCGGACCTGGTGGCCGTCTCCCGTCGCGAACGTCAGGTCGAACACCGCCTGCTGCTCGGGACCGACCTCGGTGGTCACCCCAGCGGCGCCGCTGACGAAACGGTAGGCGAGCGTCTTACCGTTTTCGTCGAGGAGCCGGATCTTCGCACGGCCGGTGAGAACGCACGTCTTCGTCCCCTGCGCGGTGACGGAAAGCGGCTGGTCCAGCCGGCCGCCCTCGTCGTACGGGTGGGCGAACTCGACGACCAGCCGATTCGCGGCGAACGAACAGGCGGGCGCGGACGTGGCCGCACTGGCCTGAGCGGATGTCGCCAGGGCGCCGACGGCCATGATTGCGGCCATCCCGGCCACCGCGAATGGTGCGCTGGGCTTCACTGGGATTACCTTCTCTCTGGAGACGAGCGGGGCGAGAGGTTTCCGCCCCTTCACTCCGATGCCGAGACCATTGCCGATGTTCATTGGGTCTTCTGTAATCCGCCGGGATGAGCCTTAATCGGGATGTCCGTAACCCCGAACCGCTCGCCAGGGAGATTGCCGGTGCATTCGAACGACCTCGACGGTTATCACGGCGCCCGTTCCCGTGTCCTGTTCCTTTCGCACGACATGCTCTGGCCGCGGATCGGAGGCGGGCGTATCAGAATCGGGGCGCTGCTCGACCGGGCACTGCGCGAGATCCAGGTCGATCTGGTCGTGGTCGCGCCCGAGAACGACGTCACCCGGGATTCTCCGGCCGTGGTCGGCCAGGACGGCCTGGGCATTCACATCTTCGTCGACGAGGCGGTCAGCACGGTCCCCGAGCGTTCCTCGAAGGGCGCGACCGAACTGATACGGAGGCTGGCCGCGCAGGGCGGCGGATATGACGCGGTGCATCTCGAAGGGCACTACCTGCTGCCCGTCGTCCCGCCGGAACTCCACGCGCGTACGGTCGTGGCCGAGCAGAACATCGAGTCGCAACTGCTGACCCAGCGCATGGCGGTCGGCGAGCCGGTCTCCGCGGCGGACGTCGAAGAGATGCGCGCGAGTGAGCGTTCCGCGTGGCTGCGGGCCGCCGCGGTCGTGACGCTCACTCCGGAGGACACGGCCGAGGTCGCCGGGCGGGTCCCCGAGGTCGGGCCGTGCTACGTGCCGAACGGCTGGGACCACCTCCCGTCGCGGACCTCGGTCCGGCCCGAGACGGGGGTACTCGAACGGCCCGTCATGCTCTTCGTGGGCGACTACGACTACGCGCCGAACCGGGACGCGTACGTGTGGCTGGTCACGGACATCTTCCCCCGGATACGGAAGCGGATCCCGGACGCGAGGCTGGTGCTCGCGGGCATCAACATGCCGGGCGACCTGGAACGCCTGGGCCAGGAGCAGGCCGGTGTCGAGGTGCGCGGGTTCGTCGACGACATCGTGGCCGAGCTGGAGCGCGCCGACCTCCTGCTGTGCCCGCTGCGCGTCGGCGGCGGCATCAAGGTCAAGGTCATCGAGGCCATCCGCCGTGCCGCCCTCATCGTGTCGACGAGCGTCGGAGCCCAGGGAATTCCGGCGGGGTTACGCTCCGCGCTGTGCGTCGCCGACGACGCCGACGGCTTCGCCGAGCACGTCGTCCGGCTGTGCGCCGACCCGGAGGAGCGTGACCGCAGGCGGCGGCGCCTGCTGGAGAACCAGGGCGCGATGCCGCGCTGGGAGGACGCCGCCGCGCGGCTGATGAGCGTGTGGTCGCGGGTGTCACGAGAGGCCGACAGAAGCGGCCGGTAACCGAACAAAATATCAACCATTGTGCACGATATAGAAGTTGTTTAGCTAGCTCGGGTAGTTATTGAGCTGATGTTCGCCGAGCTCCTTCCGACCTTGACACGTCGTAGATAAGACTTGTTGATATCGAGATAGCAGCGACCCCCGTTCGCTCGCCCTCTTTGAGGAGTATGGATGCGCAATGACGGTCAACTGAACGTCGACGGTGGTGACGCATCCGTCCGTCGGATCGCCTCGCGAGTACGTGAAATCCGAACCTCACCTGTGCAGTCGCTCCCCATCGGATCGCTCCAGTGGTCCGATTCCCCGCGAGTTCTGGGCGAGAACGACGCGCATGTCCGGGTGCTGGCCGAGGTCGAATCCACACTCCCCCCGATTATCGTGCAACAGGGAACAATGGCGGTGATCGACGGCGCCCACCGGGTTCGTGCGGCGTTGTTGCGGGGGCGGAAGAGCATTCCGGCGTACTTTTTCGAAGGCACTGAGGAGGAGGCGTTCCTGCTATCCGTTTCGGTGAACACGATGAACGGGCTGCCCCTTTCAGCGGCGGATCGTGTTAACGCCGCCCGGCGAATCCTGCATTCCTATCCGCAGTGGTCCGACCGGGCCATCGCCACCATCGCGGGCATGTCCGCCGGCGCGGTCGCGGAGCTGCGGCGAAAGAGCATCACGGCCGCGGAGAGCCCGTCCGTCAGGATCGGGCGCGACGGGCGCTCACGCCCGCTCAGCAGCGCGTCCGGCCGGGAGCGGGCGAGCGAGCTGATCAAGAGCAACCCCAACGCGTCCCTGCGCCAGATAGCGGCCGAAGCGGGGATCTCCCCGGCGACCGTGGCGGACGTGCGCAACCGCCTGCGCCGCGGCGCCGATCCGATACCGAGCAGCCAGCGCGCCGCCATGGCCCAGGGCACCCGCGCCGCGAAGCCGGCGCCGAAGGCTCCGACCGGGGAGCGCAAGTCCCTCGCGGAGCTGGCGGAGATCCTCGGCAAGCTGCGCAGAGACCCGTCACTGCGTTTCAACCAGACCGGCCGCGAGGTGCTCCATCTCCTCAGCGTCTTCACCACGACGGCGCAGCAGCGCCAGCGGATCCTCAGCACGGTTCCCGAGCATTGCCGCGCGGCGCTTGCGGACCTGATGCACGGGTACGCCGACATCCTGAAGCTGTTCGGCGACGAGCTCGACCAGGCGACGGCCAGGTCCGCGCGCCAGACCGCCATCTGACCTGGGTCACGATTCGTCTCCGAGGAGGAATTACGGTGAGCCCCAGGCTGCGCGGCGACCTGAACGACATCCCGCTGTACAAGCCGGGCCGTCCCGCGCCCGGCGGCGGTGACACGGCCGCGTACCGGCTGTCGTCCAACGAGAACCCCTACCCGCCGCTGCCCGGCGTGCTGGAGCGGATCGTCGCCGGGGCGGCGACCGCCAACCGCTATCCGGACATGGCCTGCGCCGAACTGATGGGCGCGATCGCCGGGCACTTCGGCGTGCCCGAGTCGCACGTGGCCACCGGCACGGGGTCGGTGGGCGTGATACGCCAGCTCTTCCACGCCGCCGTGGGCGCCGGCGACGAGGTCGTCTACGCCTGGCGGTCCTTCGAGGCGTACCCGGTCATCACACGGGTCTTCGGCGCGACCGCCGTCGAGGTGCCGCTCACCGACGGTGAGGAGCACGACCTGGACGCGATGGCGGACGCGATCAGCGACCGTACGCGGCTCGTCCTGGTGTGCAACCCCAACAACCCGACCGGAACGGTGGTGCGGCGTGCGGAGCTGACACGCTTCCTCGACCGGGTGCCGGAGGACGTGCTGGTGGTGCTGGACGAGGCGTACCGTGAGTTCGTCGTCGGCGACGACGTGGCCGATGGCATCGATCTGTACCGCGAGCGTCCCAACGTCGCCGTGCTGCGCACGTTCTCCAAGGCGTACGGGCTGGCCGGGCTGCGGGTCGGCTTCGCCATCGCTCACGAGCCGGTCGCCGCCGCCTTGCGCCGTACCGAGATCCCGTTCGGGGTGAACGCGATCGCCCAGCAGGCGGCGATCGCGTCGCTGGGCGCCGAAGAGGCCCTGATGGACCGGGTCGCACTGCTGGTGGAAGAACGCGCGCGGGTCCGTCAGGGGCTCCTCGGCCAAGGCTGGCGTGTGCCGGAGAGCGGCGCGAACTTCGTCTGGCTGCGGCTCGGTGCGCGGACGCTCGACTTCGAGGCCGCGTGCGAGCGCGCGGGACTGGCGATCAGGGCGTTCCCGGGCGTGGGGGCGCGCGTCACGGTCGGCGAACCCGAGGCCAACGACATCCTTCTCCAGGTCGCAGGGGAGTTCCGCGCGGAACGTTGACCCCTGCGCGACGCGTGTCGAGGCGTTCCCGCATGCGCCGCGGCCCATGCTGAGACGTACGCGCGGCGGACCACCGATCGAACGGGAGTGACACTCTGTGAGTGACGGCCGTGCGACGAGCACGTTGGAGCGGGTCCGGCCCGCCCCGCCGAATTTGTGGCGTGACAGGGATTTCGTCAGGTTCTGGGTGGGGCAGACGGCGTCCCAGCTCGGAGCCCAGACCAGCCAGGTGACGGTGCCGCTGATCGCGGTCGTGGGGCTCGGCGCCGGAGCCGGCCAGGTCGGCCTGCTGCGCGCGGCGCAGCAGGCACCGGTCCTGCTGCTCTCCCTGTTCGTCGGCGTGTGGGTCGACCGATGGCGGGCGCGCAGCGTGATGGTACTCGCCGACTTCGGTCGCGCCCTGGCACTGGCGCTGATCCCGATCGCCTACCTGTTCGGCCTGCTCGACGTCCGCACGCTGTGCGTGGACGGCTTCTTCGTCGGTGTCTTCACCGTCTCCTTCGACGTGGCCTACCAGGCGTGCCTGCTACGGATGATCGGCCGCGACCAGCTGGTGCAGGGCAACGGCATGCTGGAGAGCAGCAGGTCCGCCGCGCAGATCGGGGGGCCGGCGCTGGGCGGCGGCCTGGTGTCGCTGCTCACCGCGCCGATCGCCGTCGTGGCGAGCGCGTTCTTCTTCGCGCTGTCGTTCCTGTCGATCCGGCGCATCCGGCGGCCCGAGCCGGCGGTGAGGCCCGCCGGGCCGCGCCCGGGAACGTTACGGCAGATCCGTGAGGGACTCGGGTTCGTGGCCCGCAACGCCACTCTGCGCACGGTCGGTGCCACCACGGCCTTCTACAACATCTCCTTCTCGGCCCTCATGACCGTCTATCTGCTCTTCCTGGTGCGCACGCTGCACCTGCCGGGCGCCGTCGTGGGCCTGTCGCTCGCGGCCATGGGACCGGGCTCGCTGGTGGGTTCGCTGGTGTCCACGTGGCTGCCCCGGCGCTTCGGGTACGGCATGGTGCTCGTGTCCGCCGCGCTGATAGCCGACGGCCTGATGCTCTGCCTGGGCGGGCTGCACGGTTCCGGCGCCGTCACGGTCGCGCTGCTCATCACGATCAACTTCTTCTTCAGCGTCTTTTCCCAGACGGTCAACGTTGGGATCATGGCAGTCCGGCAGGCGGTCACACCGAACGAGATGCAGGGGCGTGTCTCCGCCACGATCCGCTTCGTCGGGATGGGGCTCACCCCGCTCGGCTCGCTGCTCGGCGGCTACCTCGGAGGCCAACTGGGACTACGCACCAGCATGTGGCTCACCGCGCTGGGTCTCTGCCTGTCTCCGCTCTGCCTGATCCTCTCCCCTCTGGCACGGCTGGGAAGCACGCTCCCCGCGGAGGCCGAACTCCGACGAGAGCCGTACGAGCGTGTTTCCGGAAGACCGTTCGGACGCTGAACACAAGATTGCTAGAGGAATTTCAATGTGCGGAATTGCCGGATGGGTTGACTGGAAGCAGGACCTGACGGACCGGCGGCAGGTCGTCGCCGCGATGACGGAGACCCTGGCACCCCGAGGTCCGGACGCCCAGGGAATATGGATCTCCGGGCACGCCGCGTTCGGGCACCGCCGGCTCGCCGTCATCGACATCGACGGTGGCGCGCAGCCGATGGTCCGGTCCGCCGACGGCGGCGAGCCCGCCGTCATCACGTTCAGCGGCGAGATCTACAACTTCCAGGAGCTGCGGAGGGAGCTCTCGGGGTACGGCTGGTCGTTCTCGACGCGCTCGGACACCGAGGTGCTGCTGACCGCGTACCTGCACTGGGGCGTCGACTTCGCGACCCGGCTCAACGGCATGTACGCCTTCGCCATCTGGGACGTGCGAGAGCGGCGACTCCTCCTGGTGCGCGACCGGCTGGGGATCAAGCCGCTGTTCTACGCGCGGGTGGGCGACGGGATCGTCTTCGGCTCCGAGCCGAAGGCGTTGCTGGCCCACCCCGGCCTGACCGCCGAGGTGGACCGCGAGGGAATCGCCGAGCTCCTGGTGCTGCCCCGCGCGAGGACCCCCGGACACGGCGTCTACCGCGGCGTACGTGAGGTGCGGCCGGGATGCGCCGTCATCGCCGACGCGTCGGGCTCCCGCGAGAGCCGGTACTGGCGGCTGGAGGCCGAGCCGCACCTCGACGACTTCGCCACGAGCTCGGACCACGTGCACGATCTGCTGCGCGACATCATGCGGCGCCAGGTCGTCGCCGACGTCCCCGTCGGCACCCTGCTGTCGGGCGGCATCGACTCCAGCGTCATCACGGCCCTGGCCGTCCAGGAGCTCAAGAGCGGTCTGACGAGCTTCTCCGTGAGCGTGCCGACCTCCGGCCGCCTGGGCGGCGACGCCTGGCGGCCCAGCGACGACGAGCCGTACGCGAAGATGGTCGCCGACGAGCTCGGCATCCGCCGGGTCGTCACCGAGGTCACCACGGACGCCCTGGTCGAAGGGCTCGACCAGGGGCTGCGCGCCCGCGACCTGCCAGGCTGGGGCGACCTCGACACGTCGATGTACCTGCTGTTCAAGGCGGTACGCGAGCGGTGCACGGTCGCCCTGTCGGGCGAGTCCGCCGACGAGATGTTCGGCGGCTACACCTGGCAGCTCGACGACGGCTTCGTGGGCCACGAGTCCTTCCCCTGGATGTACGCCCGCCGGCAGCCGGAGTTCATGCTGCGCGACGACGTACGGCGCGAGATCGAGCCGGAGCGGTACGAGGCGGACCGGTATCATGAGGCACTGTCGGAGGTCCCCGTGCTGCCGGGCGAGGACATCGCGCGGCGACGGCAGCGTGAGGTGTTCCACCTCGGGCTGACCCGGTGGCTGGGCGCCCTGCTGGACCGCAAGGACCGCATGAGCATGGCGGTCGGCCTGGAGGTACGCGTCCCGTTCGCCGACCACCGGCTGGCCGAGTTCATGTTCAACGTCCCGTCGAAGGTCGGGACCGCCGGGGGAGTGGCCAAGGCGCTGCTGCGGCAGGCGAGCACGGGTCTGCTTCCGGACGACGTCGTCAACCGGCCGAAGAGCGCCTACCCGGTGAGCCGGGGCTCGGAGTACCTGACGCGCATGAAGGAACTCGTCCTCGACCTGCTCGGCGAGCCGAACGCCCGCGTCTTCGAACTGCTCGACCGTGACAAGGTACGCGCGGCCGTCGCCGGCCCGCTCGACCAGTTTCCGGGGCCGATCACGGCGGCCACGCCGGCCATCGGCCTGTCCTACGTGCTGCAGATGGACCGGTGGCTGAACGCGTACGACGTCCGCATCGCCGTGTGACGATCACGACGTGACGAGGCTGCCGCGCACGAAGTCGAACAGTGCCGGCAGCCCCGCGTCGACGAAGTCCCAGTCGTGCCCGCCGGGACGCTCGCGGTAGTCGTGGGAGACGCGGTGGGTCGACAGCGCCGCCGCCATGTTCCGGTTCATCGCGATCATCCGGTCGTAGTCGTCGAGGCCGACGTCGAGGTACACGTCGAGCGGATGCGTACGTGCCTCGACGAGCCGGTAGGGGTCGTAGTCGCGCCGGATCTCGCTGCCCACCGGACCCCACACGCGTTCGTGGTCCCTGACCGTCGGCATCAGCATGGTCTTGTCGGACCGGTGCTCGCGGTACGGGTCGCCTTCGCGTAGCGGGGCCTCGAAGGCTCCGCTGTGGCTGCCGACCACCGAGAACATGTCGCCGTGGCGCAGGGCGTGGAAGAGCGCGCACGCCCCGCCCATGGAGAAGCCGCCCAGGGCCCTCCCATCACGGTTCGCCACGGTGTTGTAGCGCGCGTCGACGTGGCCGACGACCTCGTCCACGAAGTAGTCCTCGTACCGCCGGCCCTGCGCGTTGTTGATGAGCCAGGAGCGCCCGGACTCGGGGAAGACCAGGATCATCCGGCCGGCGTCGGCCTCGGCGGCGAGGTTCGGGCACCCCAGCCAGGTGGTCCGGTTGCCGCCGAAGCCGTGCAGGAGGTACAGGACCGGGTACGGCCGCCCGGCCGGTGAGTATCCGGGCGGGAGCACGACGCTGATCGACTTCTGCCGTTCGATCGCCGGGCTCCACCAGCTCTCCGTCAGGACCTCCACGCTCGACCGCCTTCCGTCACGCCGTCGGCAACGAGCGCCGGTCGATCTTTCCGGTGCCGCTCCGCGGCAGCGCCGCGACGATGTGAACCTTCTCCGGGACCATGTAGCGGGGGAGCGCGGTTCCACAGTGGCGGCGGATACGGGCCACGTCGCACGGGAGCGACTCCGGCACCACGTACGCCTCGACGCGTTTCTCTCCGGTGCCGTCGTCGACCGCCACGCACGCGACCTCGCCGACGTTCTCCGCGCCCGACAGCACGGACTCGATCTCGCCCAGCTCCACGCGGTGCCCGCGGATCTTGACCATGTCGTCCTCACGCCCGCAGAAGACGTAGTTGAGGTCGGCGTCGAATCGGACCTGGTCGCCGGTGCGGTAGGCGGGCACCGGCACGCCGTCGTCGCCGGTGACCATCACGGTCTTGGCCGCGGTGAGGCCGGGGTCCCGCCAGTAGCCGAGCATGACCGAGTCGCCGGCGACGCACAGCTCGCCGCCGCGCCCGTGCTCGCGCGGAACGGGCCGGTCGTCCTGGTCGAGCACGAACGCGGTCGCGTACGGGCACGGGAGCCCGATGGGGACGGGCTCGGTGCGTTCGAGGGCGACATCGGACTCGCGCACCCGGTGGAAGGTGCAGACGTTGGTCTCCGTCGGGCCGTAGAGGTTGTAGAGACCGACCGAGGGGAGCAGCTCGTGCAGCCGCCGCAAACGGTCGACCGGGAACGTCTCGCCGGCGAACAGCACCACGCGCAGCGCCGATCCGGAGAGCAGCGCGTGGTTCTTCGCGGCCAGCATCCGGGTCAGCGCGTTCGGCACCGAGTACCACACGCTCACCCGCCGGTCGGCGACGAACCTGTTCAGCGCCCCGCCGAGTCCGGCGTAGCCCTCCGGAATGAGCACGACGCAGCCGCCCGCGAGGCAGGTCGCGAACACGTCCAGGACCGAGAGGTCGAAGTGCAGCGGCGCGTGGCTGGCGACGCGGTCGGCCGGGGACAGGCCGAACTCCCCGGCCGCCCACTCGACGAACGCGCCGGCGTTGGCGTGCGAGAGCGTCACGCCCTTGGGCACGCCCTTGGACCCGGAGGTGTAGAGGACGAAGGCGGGATCGGCCGCGTCGATCGCGGGGACCGTGTCCGGCACCTCGCCGAGCGCCTCCGACCAGCCGACGATCTTCGCGTCCGCGACGGGTGCCCCGTCCGTTCCGACGGCCACGATCCGGTCGGCGAACGCGGCGGAGTCCGGATGCTCCAGCAGCCAGTCGGCCTGGTCGTCGCTGGTGACCACCGCGGCCACCTCGCAGTCGGACAGGACGCGGCCGACCCGGTCCAGCGGCGCGCTCGGGTCGATCGGCACGTAGGCGGCACCGGCCTTCAGGATGCCGTGGACGGCCACGATCGACTCGATGGACTTCCGCAGCCAGAGGGCGACCCTGGCGCCGGGCGGCAGCCCGCGGCCGAGCAGTGCGGCGGCGAGCGCCGAGCTCTGCCGGTGCAGCTCGCCGTAGGTGAGCGTCTCGTCCTCGAACTCGACGGCGGGGGCGTCCGGCCGCCGCTCGGCGTGTTCACTGACGTATTCGGTGAGACTCCGCATTGATCACTTCCGCCTTCAACGCTGTTCGGGCCAGGCCAGTCCCAGCTTGCCCGCGATGACCACCCGTTGCAGATCCGATGTGCCGGAGGAGATTGTCCCCCCGAGAGCGTCCCGCAGGTTCCGTTCGGTATGCCGGCCCTTGGTGTATCCGAGGGCTCCGTACACCTGCATCGCCTGCTGGAGCACCTCGACCGCGGCCTCGCTCGTGTACATCTTGTTCATCTCGGGGAAGTACTCCGGCTCCGCCGAGTCGAGCGCGCCCGCCGCCCGGTAGGTGAGCAGGCGGGCGAGTTCGTAACGCGTCCGCATGTCCACCAGCCGGTTGGAGACGGACTGGAAATGGCCGATGTGCTTGCCGAACTGGCGCCGGCGGCGGGAGAACAGGACGCACTCGTCGATCTCCCGGCGCATCACGCCCAGCCACGGCGCCACGATGAGCGCCCGTTCCCAGGCCATCGTCCGCGCGAAGATCGCCGATCCCTGCTTCTCGGCGCCGAGTCGCCGGGAGGCGGGGATCCGGCACCCGTCGAGCTCCACCTCGCCCCACGGGGCGGTTCGCAGGCCCATCTTCTCGCCGCCGGTCCGCACGGTGACGCCCTCGTCGCCTCGCTCGACCAGGAACGCGGTGACTCCCGTGAAGCTCAGCTCCGGGTCGATCGTCGCGTACACGATGAAGACATCGGCGAGCGGCGCGTTCGTCACGTAGCGCTTCTGGCCGGTGAGGCGATATCCGTCGCCGTCGCGTTCGGCGATGGTGGACAGCGCGAGGGCGTCGGACCCGTTGCCCGGCTCGCTCATCGCGTTGGAGCCGATCAGCCGTCCGGAGGCGAGCCCGGGCAGGTACGCCGCGCGCTGGTCGTCGTTCCCGAACTCCCAGAGGGGCACCTCCACGGCCAGGATGTGCGCGCTCATCGACATCATCAGCCCGTTGTCGAGGCAGCCGTGGCCCAGCCCCTCCATGGCGCTGACGTACGCGGCGGAGTCGTACCCGCCGCCGCCGTGCTCCTCCGGCATCATCAGGCCCAGAGCCCCGTGCTCGCCGAGGAGCTTCCAGTCCGCGTGGGCGAACTCCCCGGTCTTGTCGCGTTCGGCGACGTCACCGCCCGGTAGTTCCTCACCCAGCCGGCGGAATCTGTCGTAGAGATCGTCGTGAATCTCGTCCCGCTCGAACCTCATGCTTCTCCGTTCGTCCGGCCGGAGAGTACAGCCCGGAAAGGAATCGAGGGGTCGACGGCGACCGTTCGCGGTTGTTCCTTACTCTGAGCGGCCACGGGGCGGACCGCAACGGAGACAGAGGCGATTCCCTGATCATGGGATCTCGAACGCGATGTTCAACTGCTCTGGGCGTGCAGTTGAACATCGGCCGTCGAATCTGCCTCGGCGGGCTCGGCCGCCGCGGGTTCGCGATCCATTCGGCGAATCGGGCCGAGGTTACTGTGGGCGTCGCGACGAGAAGAGGAGTACGCCATGCCCCCTCTGCCCTCGCGGTGGTCCGGCGAAGACGTCACCGGCCGGGCGGCGGAAGCCGCCCGTGGGGTTCCGGGCGTCGATGACGTGACGGTCCGCGTGTCCCGCCGGGCCGTCCCGGTCTCCTCGCCGCCCGCCGCGCCGCCGGACCCGGTCGAACGCGCCACGCCGGACCACCGGCCGCCGGCGCAGGTGGACGCCGAGCCGATGGTCGTGCCCGAGTCGGCTCCCGTCACGCTCGTCGAGGCTCTCGTACGCGCGGCCGAGGGAGACCGCGGCACCACCTACGTGCTGGCCGACGGGAGCGAGGTCCGGCAGACGTACCGCGACCTGCTGGCCGACGCCGCCCGCCTGCTGCCGGGCCTGCGCGCCGACGGCCTGGCCCCCGGCGACGCGGTCCTGATCCACTGCGACGACAACCGCAACTTCGTCACCGGCTTCTGGGCCTGCCTCCTCGGCGGGTTCGTGCCGACACCGATCGGCATGGCGCAGACCTACCGCTGGGACAACGCGGCCACGCGCCGTATGCGCAACGCCTGGGACCTGCTGGACAAGCCGCCGATCCTGACCGACGCCGCGATGCGACCGCAGGTCGCCGGGTTACGGACGCTGTGGGGAACCGGCGACCTGCGCGTCCTCGCGGCCGAGGACCTGCGGGCCACGGAACCGGCGACGGACCTGTACGACGGCGGGCCGGAGCATCCGGTGGTCTACCTCCTCACATCCGGCAGCACCGGCACGCCCAAGTGCGTGCGCCACGTCAACCGGACGGTCGTCACCCGCGCGTACGCCAACGCCGACGCCAACGGCTTCGGCCGTGACGACATCACTCTTAACTTCATGCCGCTCGACCACGTCGCCGGAATGGTGATGCACAACCTCCGCGACGTGATCCTCCCGTGCGAGCACGTCAACGCGCGCACCGACAGCTTCATCGCGGACCCCCTGCGCTGGCTCACCTGGATCGAGCGGTACCGGGTCACGAACACCTCGGCGCCGAACTTCGTCATCACGCTCGTCACCAATCTCGCGGACGAGATCGCGCGCCGCCGCTGGGACCTGTCCACGCTGCGGGACATCACCAACGGCGGTGAGGCGATCGTCAGCCGTACGATGCACGAGTTCCTGCGCCTGATGGCGCCGCACGGCATGGCGCCCGACGTGATGCGCCCCGCCTGGGGAATGTCGGAGATGTGCGGCGGTGTCGTGCATTCGACCCTGCGCGGGGACGACGAGAAGGCGGGCGTCGTCACGGTCGACAACCGCACCACCCACGGCACGCTCGCGCTGCTGCCCGGGCCGACTCCGGGCCATCCGACCTACACCGAGGTCGGGGTGCCCATCCGCGGCACGTCGCTGCGCATCGTCGACCCGGACGGCCGTGTCCTGCCGGAGGACCGGATCGGCCGGCTCCAGGTCCGTGGCGTCACCCGGATGACCGGCTACCACAACAACCCGGTGGCGAACCGGGAGTCCTTCACGGCCGACGACTGGTTCGACACGGGTGACCTCGCGTTCGTCCACGCGGGACGCCTGGTCATGACCGGCCGCGAGAAGGACATGATCGTCATCCGCAGCGCGAACTACCCCTGCCACGAGATCGAGTCGGTGGTCGAGCGGATCGACGGCGTCCTGCCCACCTTCGTCGCCGCGTGCAGCGAGCACGACGCCGACGCGGGCACCGACGAACTGGTCATCTTCGCCGTGCTGACCGCCGCGGAGCCGCGTGAGCGCCGCGCCGTCGCCGAGACCATCGGCGCGCGGATCTCGCGTGAACTCGGGCTGCGGCCACGCCGGGTCGTCCCGGTCACCCAGGACGCCTTTCCGAAGACCTCCGCCGGAAAGATCGAGCGCGGGCGGCTCCTCGCCGCCTACCAGGCCGGGGCCTTCGACGCGGAACTGGCCGAGGTCGCCGGCCCTGACGACGGCGAGTCGCCGTGGCTGTTCCGTACCTCGTGGGCGCCCGTGGACGCCGTTCCCGGCCGCTCGCCCGCCGGCGTCTGGCTGGTCTTCGACCACGCGGACCTCGCCGGGCGCCTGCGCGCGCTGCGTGGTGACGGCGCCGTCGTACGTGTCGCGCCCGGCGCGGGGTTCGCACGGACGCCGGACGGCTACGTGATCGACCCCGCCGACCCGGAGGGCCACGCCGAGCTGCTCTCGGCGGTCGAGGGCGAGCACGGGCCGGTGGGCGCGGTCGTCCACGGCTGGGCCACCCGCCGGTTCGACGACGCCCACGAGGCGTACACGCGGGGGCTGGAGCTGTCCGGGCTGTCCGTGCAGGGCCTGATCAAGGCGTCCGGCGCGGACGGGCCGCCGTTGCTCGTGGTCACGACCGGCGCCTGCCCGACCGGCGACGCCGACCCGGTCGAGCCGGTGCACGCGACCGTGAACGGCCTCGTCCGCACCGCGGGCGCGGAGGGCCGTACGGCATGGGTGCGCCAGCTCGACCTGCGCGCCGACGACCCCGACCCGGCCTCGGCGGTCATGGCCGAGCTGGCCGACGTCGGCGGTGAGCAGATCGTGGCCCTGCGGGCGGGGCGGCGGCTGGCCCCGCGCGTACGACCGCTGGACGAACCACCGTCCGCCGCCGCACACCGGATCCGCGAAGGCGGCCTCTACCTACTGACCGGTGGCCTCGGAAGCGTCGGATTCCACACCGCGAAGTTCCTGCTCGGCGAGTACGGTGTCCGGCTCGTGCTGAACGGACGCTCCGCGCCGACCGGAGAGCGGGCCGAGCGCCTGGCCGTCCTCGCCGCGCTGGGCGAGGTGACGTACCACCAGGGCGACGTCGCCGACACCGAGGCCCTGCGGGAGGCGGTGACGGCGGCCGAACGACGTTTCGGCCGGACGCTGGACGGGGCCTTCCACGCCGCGGGCGCCGCCATCGAGCACTACTGGGAGGATCTCGACTCCCACCTGCTGATCCGTGAGGACGCCGCGGAGTTCCACCGCATGTACCGGGCGAAGGTCCTGGGCACGCGGTCCGTGGCGCAGGTCCTGGACGACCGGCCGGACGCGCTCCTCGTGCTCTTCTCCTCCGTCAACGGCCACTTCGGCGGCACCGCCTTCGGCGCGTACTCGTCCGCGAGCGGATTCCTGCCCGCCTTCGCCGAGCACCGGCGCCGCCTCGGACGGCAGGTCCAGTGCCACGCGTGGAGCATGTGGGCCGAGGCCGGCGAAGGCGGCCCGGCACTGGAGGCGGTGCGGCGGCACGGCTTCCGGCAGATCGAACCCGGCCACGGGACGCGGCTCATGCCGGCCGCGCTGGCCGACCCCGCGGCGAACGTCATCATCGGCCTGGACGACCGCAACGAGCACATCGCGCGCGAACTCGACCCCGCCGTCCTGGGCCGTGTCGAGGTGACGGTCGCCTACCGGGGCACGTCCGCGCCCGAAGCGGTCCGCGACGCCGTCGTGGCGGCGCTGGGCGACGTCCGTGTACGGGTGGAGGCGACCGCGCCGGAGCAGGCGGGCCAGGAGCCGGTGAGCGAGGTCGAGCGGGTCGTCGCCGAGGCGTGGCGGCGGACGCTGGGACGTCCGTCGGTGGGCCGGGAGGAATACTTCTTCGAGCTCGGCGGGAATTCGCTGATCGCGATGAGGCTGATCGACCGGCTGAATACGGTGTTCGGCCTCCGGATGACGGTTCACCAGATCTTCGAGAATCCAACGGTCAAGGACCTGGCGCATGAGATCGGCAGGATTGCCGCGCCGTCGTCCTCCGTATCGGATTGACCGCTCGCCGTTCGACCTTTGGGCCCTTGTGGTCGGGTCAGATTCGGAGGTAACTTCGATAACGTCCTTGGTTTCCTGAGCAAACGGTTAGCCGAAATGGATGCTTTTTGTTCTCCGTGATGTCGGGTCACGACCAGTGAATGGCCTTTTACGTCCGCCCCGGGAAAGGTGACGAATTCGTGGAGTACATTTTCGTCAACGGTCAGGTCGCAATCACCGTGCGCTTCTGGGTGGAGCACTATGAGGAGGTCGACGCGGGCCCCCGTATCGACATACGCCGAGCGGAGCCCTACGAGGGCACCGCGCATCGGGACGGCGCGGAGGGCACCCGCGTTCTCCCCGTCGGGGACGGCGGAATCTGGCGCATCGACCTGTCCAGCCGGATCGACTGCGAACTGCCGGAGCAGCGCTTTCACCACCACCCGGACTTCGTGGACGGCGACGTCGGGCCGCGAGTCTTCGACGAGGAGCTGTCCGCCGATCCGTTCGGCTGGACGGAGCGCAGTCTGATGGACCTGCCCGCGCTCTTGAAGGAGAGGGGCCTCACCGACCTCCAGGAGTCGATGGACCTCGAGGAGCTCAAGCGGTCGATGCCGGTGATCCGGCTCGCGATCGAGGCGGCGTTCCAGGCGCAGGAAGCGTACCTCGCTTCGCGGTGACACTGCCCAAGGGGGGAATTTGCGGAACAGAGCGATCATCGCGGAGTTAGCAGGCCGCCTGGCCGCGGGTGAGCTCTTGACCGACCCCGCGGCCATGGCGGGGTACCGGTCCGATGAGGCGCCGTGTGCCGCCGGCGAGCCGATGTGCGTCGTCGTCGCGCGCGGCACCCCCGACATCGTCGCGACGATGGAGTGGGCGACGGCGCACCGGGTCCCCGTCGTCCCGCGCGGCGCCGGCACCGGCCTCGCGGGCGGTGCCGGCGGCATCGACGGCTGCGTGGTCCTGTCGCTCGACCGGATGACCGCCATCAAGGAACTGTCCGTCGACGACCGGCTCGCACGTGTCGAGCCGGGAGTGGTCACCGCGGACCTCGCGCGTGCCGCGGAGGAGCGCGGCCTGATGTACCCGGTCGACCCGGGCAGCGCCGCGCGGTCGACGCTGGGCGGGAACCTCGCGACGAACGCCGGAGGGTTCCGGTGCTTCAAGTACGGCGTCACGCGGGACTGGGTCCTCGGGCTCGACGTCGTGCTCGCCGACGGCCGGCAGGTGCGGACCGGGCACCGCACCGCCAAGGGCGTGACCGGATACGACCTGACGGGTCTGTTCGTCGGCTCGGAGGGGACGCTCGGCGTCATCGCGGGCGCCACTCTCCGGCTCGGGTACGGAGCCTCCGCGGCTACGGCGACGGTCGCGGCGTATTTTCGCGACGCCGAGGCCGCGGCCGAGGCGTCGGTGGCACTCGGCCGCGCGGGCCTGGGGCCCAGCCTCCTGGAGCTGATCGACGAGGTCACGGTGCGGGAGCTGGACCGATGGCAGGATCTCGGCCTGCCCCGCGACGGTTCCGCGCTGCTCATCGGGCAGTTCGACACGCCGTCCGCGGCGGCCGACGCGGCCGAGGCGGCCCGGCTGTTCGGCGACGCGGGCGCGGTCTCATCGGACATAACCACCGATCCAGCGGAGTCCATGCGTATTCTGGACATACGCCGCCGAGCGCTCGCCGCGGTGGAGCGCCTTGGCAGAACGCTCGTGGAGGACTTCGTCGTGCCGCGGTCCCGGTTGCCGGAGATGCTGGCGAACATCCGCCGGGTCGCCGAGTCGCATGACGTCTTCATCGCGACGGTCGCGCATGCGGGCGATGGAAACCTCCATCCCACATTCATGTTCGACCCTGTCGCGTCCGATATTCCCGAACGAGTGTGGGCCGCCGCCGACGAGATGTTCCATCTCGCCCTGGACCTCGGTGGAACTCTCACCGGAGAGCATGGCATCGGCACCCTGAAACGGCGCTGGCTCCGCGACGAAATCGGCGAAACCGGTCTGGAGCTGCATCGCTCCGTCAAAGCCGCTTTAGATCCGCTGGGAATCATGAATCCCGGAAAGGTCTTCTGAGCGCCGGACCGGGATTTCTGCGGTAGAGAGAAACGCCACTGGGCGGTGGCGTCTGCGAAGCACGAAGGGTGCGACATGGACGAGTCGAATGACATCGAACTCAGTACGAAGATCAAGGATGCCATCATCCGTGTATTGGATCTGGACGTCGAGCGTGAGCAGCTGACCGACGACACCTCGCTCTACTCGTCGGTCATCCGTATGGACTCGATGACGCTCTTGCAACTCCTCGTGACGCTCGAAGGAGAGTTCAACGTCGAGATCGACGACGAGGACCTCATGAACGCGAACCTCAAGAACGTGGGAAGCCTCGTCGAGATGGTCCGCGAGGTGGTGAGCGCGAGCGGCGAACAGCCGGAACGCGACCGCACGAACAGCCAGGGAGAGTGACGTGGACGTTCGTGGCGAAGTCTTCAACCTGGACAAGGACCAGGTGCCCACGCACTGGTACAACGTGCTGGCCGACCTGAAGGTCGAGGTCCCCGAGCCCCGGATGGGCGACACTCCCCGTCCTGTAGGCGAGGAACGTTCCATCCAGCCGCAGCTGCCGCTCTCCATGTACCGGCAGAGCACCGGCCGCAGCCGTTACGTCGAGATCCCCGGCCCGGTGCGCACCGAGTACCAGCGATGGCGGCCCACACCCGTTCACCGCGCGGTGAGGCTGGAACGCCTCCTGGACACGCCGGCGCACATCTACTTCAAGTACGAGGGCACGAGCCCGTCCGGCAGCCACAAGCTCAACACCGCTCTGGCGCAGGCCTACTACTACCAGCGGTCCGGGACCCGGCACATGGTCACCGGCACCGGCGCGGGACAGTGGGGCACCGCCCTGTCCATGGCCTGCCACCCGTACGGCATGGAGTGCACCGTCTTCATGGTGCGGTGCAGCTTCGAGCAGAAGCCGTACCGGAGCACGCTGATGCGGATGAACGGCGCGCGCGTCATCTCCAGCCCGAGCGAGGAGACGGAGGTCGGCCGCGCCGCGCTGCGTGCCGACCCCGACTCGCCCGGCAGCCTCGGGATCGCCAACGCCGAGGCCATCGAGTACGCCAACAGCCGTGAGAACACGCGCTTCTCGATCGGCAGCGGCGAGAACCACGTCCTGATGCACCAGACGGTCATCGGCGAGGAGGCGCTGCTGCAGATGGAGCTCGCCGGGGAGTTCCCGGACGTCGTGATCGGTGCGATGGGCGCCGGCAGCAACTTCGCCGGGATCACCTTCCCGTTCTACCGCGAGGCGATGGCGCAGGCCACCGGCACCCGCTTCGTCGCGGTCGAGCCCGACGCCTGCCCCAAGATGACACGGGGCCGGTACCTCATGGACCACACCGACTACTCCGGCGTGACGCCCATGGTGAAGATGTACACGCTGGGGCGCCGGTTCGCGGCCTACCAGATCCATGCCGGAGGGCTGCGCTACCACGGCGCCGCGCCCATCGTGAGCGCGATGTACGACAACGACCTGGTCGAGGCCGTGTCGTACGGGCAGACCAAAGTGTTCGAGAGCGCCGTGGCGTTCGCGAAGGCCGAGGGCGTCGTTCCGGCGCCAGAGTCGTCGCACGCCGTGGCGTGCGCGATGGACGAGGCGCTGGAGGCGCGAAAGGAGGGGCGGCCGCGGGTCATCCTGTTCAGCCTGAGCGGCCACGGAATGCTGGACCTGTCCGCGTACGAGCAGTACCTCTCCGGTGGCATGGTCGACTCCGCGCCCAGTGACGAGGAGATCCAGGCGTCCTTGCGCAGCGTGATGCCGTGACGCGGCCGGCCGCACCTGACGGTGCGGCCGGCGGGCACGGACCTGCGACCGCATAGAGAGGGCATGCATGCTTACGCTGGGTGTTTCGGCCTATTACCATGACGCGGCCGCCTGTCTGATCAAGGACGGTGAGATCGTCGGCGCGGTGCAGGAGGAGCGGTTCACGCGCATCAAGTACGACCCGGACCTTCCCGTCAACGCCATCCGCTACTGCCTGGACCAGGTCGGCGCGACGATCGCCGACGTCGACCGCCTGGCCTTCTATGAGGTCCCGGAGGACAAGCGCGCTCGCCAGGAGTGGCAGGCCGCGCGCCGGGCCGGCTCGCCTCCGCGCGCGACGGCCGTGGACACCGAGACCCGGCTGCGCGAGGGCCTCCACTGGGCCGGGGCGATCGACTTCGTCGAGCACCACCGGGCGCACGCGGCGAGCGCCTTCTACGTCTCGGAGTTCGACGAGGCCGCGGTCCTGGTCTGCGACGCGGTGGGCGAGTGGGACACGACGACCTGCTGGCGCGGCGAGGGCACGACCCTCACCCGGCTCGGCGGCGTACGGTTCCCGCACTCTCTCGGCCTGTTCTACTCCTGCCTGACGGCCTACCTCGGATACCGCCCGAACGCCGACGAGTACAAGGTCATGGGTCTGGCGAGCTACGGCGAGCCGAAGTACGCGCAGGTGCTCGGGCGGCTGCTCGACGTCGACCGGACCGGCGGCGGGTTCGAGCTGGACACCAAGGTCCTGGACTTCCTCAGCGAGCCCGACCGGTATCTGGGCAACCTGGCGGACCTGCTCGGCGTGCCGGCGCGCCGCCACGGCGACCCGGTCTTACCGCACCACGCGGACATCGCCGCCTCCGGGCAGGCGATCCTGGAGTCCGCGGTGACGGACCTGCTCGCCTGGCTGTCGGACCGGCAGGACTCCACCGACCTGTGCCTCGCGGGCGGCGTCGCGCTCAACTGCCGGGCGAACGCCGTGGCGTTCGAGCGCAGCCGCTTCAAACGGATGTTCATCCAGCCCGCCGCGGGCGACGCGGGCACGGCGCTCGGCGCCGCGCTGTGCGCCGACGCGGACCGGGTGCCGGCCGCGCGCCCGGTGATGAGCCACGCCTACCTCGGACCGCGCTACCGCAGCGACGACGTCGCCGGTCTCCTGTCCAGGGCCGGGATCGGCTTCACCGACTTCCGCGGCGACGAGGAGGGTCTGCTCGACGCGGTGGCCGCGGCGCTGGCCGAGGGCCGTACGGTCGGGTGGTTCCAGGGCCGGATGGAGTTCGGCCCGCGCGCGCTGGGCGCCCGGTCGATCCTGGCCGATCCGCGCCAGGCGTCCATGCGGGATCGGCTGAACAACGACATCAAGTGGCGAGAGGACTTCCGGCCGTTCGCCCCGGCGGTGCTCGCGGACCGCGCGGCCGAGTTCTTCGCCATGGACCGTACGTCGCCGTTCATGGTGGACCTCTTCGACGTACGGCGGCCCGAGGTGCTCGGCGCCGTCACGCACGTGGACGGCACCGCACGGGTGCAGACGGTCGAGGAGGCCGGCGCACCGCGTTACTACCGGCTCATCCGGCGGTTCGGCGAGCTGACCGGCGTCCCGGTCCTCCTCAACACCTCCTTCAACCTGAGCGACGAGCCGATCGTCTGCTCGCCCGTCGACGCCCTCCGTACCTTCCTGCGCTCCTCGATCGACCTGCTGTGCGTCGAGGACCTGCTCGTCGACGCGGAGGCGGCCTCGGGCGACCTGCGGGAGGCGGCACACGAGGAGCAGCGTTTCGTCGGCTCCGGAGGCGGCACGTCGAGCGGTGAGCTGTACAGCTTCTTCTGATCCGGCCCGCACCATCCCATCGAGAGAGGTCGCGTGATGAGTACGCGCCAGCGAGTCATCGACGAGGGCGTCGGCCCCTGGACTTTAACGCCGGACGGGTCGTGCCTCCTCCGCCAGGGCGCCGCGCCGTCGGGCCACTGGCCACGGCAGAGCGGTTCGTGGTCACGTGAGGACCGGATCCCCGTCGAGCCCGCCAAACGCCACCGGGTCACCATCGTCGGAGAGTCGGTCGCGCGGGGCTTTCTCCTCGACCCCGTGGTGACGCTCGCGGGCCTGTGCGGGGAGGCGTTCGGGCGGGCGGGCCACGCCGAAGAGATCGAGGTGGTCGACTTCGCGGTCAACGGCCTCGCGCCGGACGGCGCGCTGCGGCTGTGCCGCGCGGCGGTCGAGCTGGGCTCGACGGTGATCGTGCTGTACGTCGGCAACAACTTCCTGCGCTCGACGCCGTGGCTCGAACCGGACACCCGGACATCGATGGCGGAGACCTTTCTGACCGGCGGCTACCCGAACTACCACGCGGCACGGCGTGAGGCGGTGTCCCAGCTGGCGCGGCGGTTCAGACGGGAGATGGAGGAGCTCTGCGCCGATGCGGGCGTCCAGGTCGTCGTGGTGGTGCCGGCCGTCAACCTCCTGGACTGGAGTGCGCCGTGGATCGCACCGACCTGGCTGCCCGAGGACCGGCTCGCCGACTGGACCGCCACCCGGCAGCGGCTCGATTCGCCGGCCGGCCGTGAGCCTTCCGAGGAGTTCCGGCTGGCGAGCCGGCTGGTCGAACTCGACGGCGCGGGCACCCCGCGGCCGATGGAGCTCGTCGGCAAGGGCCTCGTACGCCGTGGACGCGTGGACGAGGGACTCGCCATGCTGGAGGAGTCGCTGAGCGTCGGCGCCGATCCGGCCAACTACGACCGGCGCTGCCCTCCGGAGGTCGCGGCGGAGCTACGGCGGCTGGGCGAGGCGCCGGGGTTCCGGCTGGTCGACGTGCCGGCGCTGTCACGTAAGAGGTTCGGGGAGCGGGCGTTCGGCCGCGACACGTTCCTCGACTACTGCCACCACACGCCGGACTCGCTCCGCCTTGTCGCCGACGACATCGCCGGCGAGGTGCTTGCGACCGTGGGGCGGCAGGGACCCTCCGGCTGGACGCGGAGGCCGTGGGGGAGCGTGCCGTCGCGTGAGCTCGCCGAGGGCTACCTGCTGACCGCCCTGCACAACCAGCACTGGGGCCAGCCGGCGGAGAACGTCGAGCACTGGACGGCGGAGGCCCTGCGCACCGACCCGGCGAGCGTGAAGAGCCTGGCCGGTTACTTCGCCATGTCGACGCCGGACGCCCACTTCTGGCTCACCGACGGCCTGCTCGGCGGCGGGTCGCGGCGGATGCACTGGTTCCTGAAGAACTTCTCTCATCTGGCGGTGCTGGACGCCGAGTTCGCCGAGCGTGCGCTCCGTGTCCTGGACGAGAACGGCGCCGCCGTCCTGCGGGCCGGGCTGGACGCCGTCCGGCAGAACCTCGCGGTCGAGGAGACGGACGGGCTGAACCTGCTGGAGCCCTTCTGGCGTGAGCGCGACGGAGCACACCATCCGGCCGCCATCTTCGCGGGCGAGCGGAGGATGGTCAGCCGCTACGGCTTCGTCACCGCCGCCGCCGGCCCCCTCGACCTGGAGATCGTGCTCACCACCGGCCCCGGCATGCCGCCCGGCCGCTTCACCGTGGAACTCAACGGCCGCGCGTGCCACGAGGCGCCGGTCACGGCTGAGTGGCTCACCCACCGGTTGGTCCTCCCGGCCGACCTGCTCAGTCCGGGAACCAACGAGCTGGCCTTCCGGTGGCCGGTGGCGTCCAGGGACCCGCGGACCATGTCCTCGGCGATCACCGCACTGGGAACCGGACCGGAGAGCCTGCACCTGGTCCGGATCACGCGGATGCGCCTCACGGCCCGGTGAGAGCGTGTCAGGTGGGTCCGGGCCAGGACCCACCTGACACGCGCTAGAGGCGTCGCCCGCCGGTCGGCATCAGGGAGTCCGGCAGTGAGCCGGGCGCGGGCCAGTCGCCCTTGGCCAGCCGCAGCAGCCGGTGGACGGCGTGGTCGGCGGGCATCTCCGCGGCGGGCCGGTCCGGGGGGCCCACCAGGACGTGCCGGATGGAGTAGGCGAGGGAGTAGAGCCGCATGCGCTCCGCCGCGTCGGGGACCTGGAACGGCTCGGGGTAGTCCGCCTCCAGCCCGCGGAGGATTCGCAGGTGGGTGTCGTCTCCGGCCGACGCCTCGTCGTCGGCGCTCCTGCACAGGCACTCGAGGTCCAGCAGCGGGGGCCCGAACCGGGTCCACTCCAGGTCGAGCAGGGTGATCGTGTTCGGCTCGGACCACCAGATGTTGGACAGGTGAAGGTCGGCGTGGATCAGCCCGTGCGCGGCGGGATCGTCGATCTCCGGTTCCAGATGCCGGAGCTCTTCAATGGCGTCGATCGCGGCCGACATGAGCCCAGGGTCGACGTACGGGAGGGTCTTCCCGTGCTCGGCCATGGCGATGGCGCGCGCGAGAGGAAGCGGGACGATGTCCGCGCCGAGGAGGCCGGTCATCCCGCCGTCGCGCAGATCCGGGCGGGCGAGCAGCCAGCCGGCCAGGTCGGCGGGCGGTGTCCACGCGTGCAGGTCCCGCAGCATCTCGGCGAGCTGGGCCACCAGGGACCGCTGCTCCGCCGTGCTCAGCGACGGCCAGTGGAGGTTCAGCTGCCGCCCCTCGAGACGGCGGGTCATCGAGTAGCCCAGCGGGAAGTCGCGTATGGAGGTCCGCCCGTATCCGACCACGGGCGGATAGCGGACGCTCGCCGGCATCTGCTCGGCGACTCTGGCCTCTCTCTCCAGCCGCGTGACGTCGCCGCGCCAGGACACGCGCAGCACGATCGAGCCGAGCCGGGCGTCGTCCAGCAGCCAGGCGTCGTTGGAGTGGCTCTCGATCAATTGCGGCGCCGTGATCGGCTCGATCGAAGCGGCCGATAACACGTGCTTCAGGCGCTCTGCGGGACTCGGAATGGTTTCCACCGCCGAATTGTAGCGCGGAGCCCTGCGGTCACATATGGTTCCGCGCCAATCGGAAGAACGCGGGCGCGGCGTCAAGCGGCGCCGCCGGATCGGCGGCGACGAATTCGACCACCGACTCGATATCGGATGCGACGTTCGCCGCCATGTCTCGCGTCACCGGAGGATCGATGAAACGCATTACCGCCTCGGTACGGCCGGGGCCGATGGTGAAGGACACCTGGAACAACGGACCCGTATTTTCGCAGAATGAATCCTCGGAGACGCTGGTCGGCGCGAGTCCGACGGCGAATCCGTCCATCGTCTCGGTGATGGCCGTGTCGTACATGCCGCTCAGCTCGACCTGCCACAGGCCGGGCGCGCCGGCCCTCCACCCCGTGGTCACTCCGGCCCGGCGGGACGCCTCCTCGGACGGCAGCCGGCTCAGGTGCGCGGTGGCGTGGCGGGCCGCGTCGCGCCGGGACGTGATCGCCTCACGGACGCTCTCGCAGCGGCCGAAGTCCGCGACGTCCAGGACGTAGCTGCGGAGCAGGCCCACCACCTCGAAGCCCCGCGGGCGGTGACGGCCGCTGTGCGCCACTCCGAGGCCCGCGGGCCGCCCGTCGTCGCGCCGGAAGTAGAGGGCGGTGCACGCCGCGAGCGCCTCGAAGGGGCTGCAGCCGTACTCCTTGGTCAGCAGCCTGAGCCGGCCGAGGGTGGCCTCGGAGAGGTCCCAGGCGAGGAACCGGGTCCACGCGTGGTCGTTCTCCAGTTTCCGTTCGATCATCCACTCTGGCACGGCGGGCGAGGACGCGTCGATCGCGCGGAGCCAGTCGTCGTAGGTCTCGGACAGGCCGTCCGCGAGCATCGGGGGATAGTGGCCGGAGAACTGCTCGACCTCACCGGGCCGCGCGGGGCCGGTGGGCCGTTCGTACTCCGTCCTGATCAGTTCGGCGACCAGCTCCGTCGAGATGCCGTCGACGCAGACGTGGTGGAAGAGGCAGGCGACCAGAGTGGGGCCCTGCGGCGAGCGGCCGACGACCACGCGTATCGCCAGCTCACGCGGGACGGTCCACCAGCCGTCGACGCCGCGGATGATCCGGGAGGTCCCCTCCGGAGTGCCGTCCCAGTCGGCGGTAGCCCACGGCGTCTCGGTGATCTCGGACGTCTCGCGGACCACCTGCGTGAGCTCGCCGCCGACGACCTCCACCGACGTACGCAGGCTCTCGTGCGTCGCCACCGCGTGCGCGATCGCGCGGTCCAGCCGCTCCGGGGAGAGCGGCCCGTCGGCCACGAACGCGTAGTACAGCCGCTTGGCGTCGGCGCAGGTCGTCGAGGCCATGATGAAGTCGTGGTAGACGGCCTGATCCGCCGACGGAGTGAGTCGTTTCACGTTGTCCTTCGCGGATTCATCGGACGATCTTGACGACCGCCTCGGCGATGTCGGCCATGTCCTGCGGGTTTCCGAGGAACGTGCTGTGGTGGGTGAGGACGGCATGGCCGGAGAGGTATTCGGCGTTGGGGTAGGCGCGGTCGCGGTGCTCCGCGACGAAGCGTTCGGCCAGGGGGGCGAGCGCGGGTTTGGTCCACGGCCGGAGCAGGTGGCTGCGGCTGAGCGGTTCGCGCGGCGGGTAGAAACGCGTGTGCAACTCGGCGGAAAGGGCGTCGGCGACGTCGGCGTTCGACATTCCGCGCGGGAGCGGGTCGAAGACGAGCGCCGCCTCGTAGACCGACAGGCGCGTCTGCTCGGGCGGTCGGCACAGCATCCGGACTCCCGGGACGTCCTCGATCACGCGCGCCAGTTCCGCGTAATTGGCGTTCCGTACCTCGTGCTGGGCGTCCAGCGACCCCAGTTGCGCGCAGAGGACCGCCGCGCTGAACTCGTTCAGGCAGAAGTTGGCGCCCAGAACGGTGGCGCTCTCCTCCAGCTCCAGGCCCTGGGCCGCCGCGGTCGCGTCGGCGTACCGGCGCGAGTCGGCGCGCAGCTCCTCCAGACGCGGCGCCAGGGTCTCGTCGTCGGTCACCACGGCGCCGCCCTCGCCGCCGGTCAGCACCTTGGAGTGCTGCATGCTGAAACAGCCGAGGCGTCCCATCGACCCCGCCTGCCGGTCGAGCCACTGGGCCCCGTGGGCCTGGGCCGCGTCCTCCACGACGGTGATGCCCCGCGGCGAGCACACGTTCTGGATCGCCGGTATGTCGGCCATCGAGCAGGACCAGTGCACCGCGATCACAGCGCGCGGATCGACGTGGAGGTCCAGGTCGCCGGGGCCGATGCTCCCGGTGTCCGGAGAGACGTCGACGAGCACCGGGAGCAGGCCGGCCCGCAGCACCGCGCTGGCGCTGGCCACCCAGGTGAGCGCCGGAACGAGCACGGTGTCCCCGTAGTCGAGCCCCAGGGACTCCAGTGCCACGACCAGGGCGCTGGACCCGTGGTCGACCGGCACGCAGTGCCGTACCCCGACATAGTCGGCGAACATCCGCGCGAAGCGGCGCTCGAACAGCGCGGATCCGGCCGGACTGGTGATCGCCCACCGTCCGCCGTGTAAGACCCGGGCGAGGAAACGGGCGGCGTCCTTCGCCGGCACCGGCCACTCGGGCCATCCGCGCTCCTCCGGCCGTACCGGGATGCCGCCGTCGACCGCGAGCCGGTCGGCCTCCGTCAGCCTCCCGTGAGATGTCACGTCTGCTCGATCCCTCCGGGCCGATACGGAATCGAGTGCGGCCCACCCTGAATTGTCGGGCACTTGAAACAACCCCTCGAGATGACGCGAAAAGCATCGCGCAAGACGTGCCGCAAGAGTACTTGAAAGTGTGCCTGTTCAACTGTCCACAACAAACAGTTGAACGTGCTGTTTGTGCTAGATAGCGGGGTACTCTGTGCTGCTCATCTGAAAGGTGTATCCGATCCAATGACACAAGTTCAAGTTCATCCGGTAACCGTTCCTACGGCCACCGGCCGATGGGTGACGCGGAAGACGGCCGTCTTGGTGCCTTTCGTTTTGACACTCGCACTCGGTCTTTGGGGTATTCACCGGCAGGGCGGCATATGGGACGATGAGGCGGTCACCTACGACGCCGCCCACCGCAGCCTGTCCCAGCTCTTCCACCTGTTGTCGCACGCCGATCTGGTGCACGGCCTGTACTACTTCTTCATGCACGCCATCTTCGGCGTCCACGGTGGCCTCGTGGCCCTGCGGCTTCCGTCGGTGCTGGCGACGTGCGCGGCGGCGGCGGGGGTCGCGCTGATCGGCGACCGGCTCGCCGGCCCTCGCGCCGGGCTGCTGGCCGGGCTGGTGTTCCCGCTGCCCCCGGTGACGCAGTGGTTCGAGCAGGACGGGCGTTCGTACGCCGTCGTCTGCGCGTTGGTCACGTGGAGCACATGGCTGCTGCTCCGCGCGGTGGACGAGGGCCGGACGCGCACCTGGGCCGCCTACGCGCTCGTGTCGCTCGCCACCTGCCTGGTCCACGAGTTCGCGGTGCTGGCGCTCGTCGCGCACGGCACGACCCTTCTGCTCTCCGGCGTACGGGGGCGGTCGCTGCGCGTCTGGGCCGTCCTGGCCGGTGCCGTGGTGGTCGCCCTGGCCCCGTTCGCCATTCTCAGCATGGGACAGTCCTCGCAGATCTCCTGGATCACCACGCCCGGCTGGCGGAATCTGTACGACTTCCCCTGGCTGATGGCGATCGGGGTCGCCGGTGCGCTGATGCCGCTCGGGCGGCGCGGGTCCGTCACGCTGTGGGCGCTGGCCGTACCCATGTTGCTGCTCCCGACCGTGCTGCTGATCCTCGTGTCGTTCACCGTCAAGCCGCTGTACGTGGACCGCTACGTCCTCTACTCCGTCATCGGCTTCGCGCTGCCGGCCGGGGCGGGCCTCGACCATCTGTGGAAGGTCGCCGAGCGCACCGGGCTGCGTCGCGTGTGGGAGGCCGCCGGAGCCGCGGCGATCGCCGCGGTCATCGTGGTGGTGCTCCTGCCGCACTGGAAGATGCAGAGGACCTCGGCGGCACGCGACAACGACCTCGCGGCGGCCGCGCGCGTGGTCGGCAGGCTGTCGTCGCCCGGCGACGGCGTCCTGTACGTCCCGAACCGGCTGAGGGTGACGGCTCAGGTGTACCCGTCCGACTTCCGCGGCCTGACCGACCTCGCGCTGGCGCGGACCGCGACGGCCTCCAGCACCCGGTACGGCGAGGAGCTCCCCGCGGACCGCACGCGCGACCGGATCGCGGCGGCGAGACGTGTCATCGTCCTCAGCGACGATCCGCCCCGCGGCCAGCCGAGCGACCTGATCCCGCAGGAGACCGTGAAGACGGAGACCCTGCGCGGCCGCTTCGCGCAGTGCAGCGTGGAGAAGGTCCTCGGCGTGCGGATCACGGTCTACGCCGCTCCCGGCGCCTGCTGACCTGGCAACGAAACCGGGGCGTTCTCGACAATGTAGAGAACGCCCCGGTTTCTACTGTCATCCTCAGGTCCGTGTCAGGGACTCCGAGGCGATCGTGGACCACGACCAGAACCGCCGCATCCCGTACACCAGCGGCTCCTCCTCGCGCGACTCGATGCTGTCCACCACGCCGAACACCACCGTGTGATCGGAGACCTTCGTCATGTCGCTGACGCGGCACTCGATCAGAGCGAACGCGTCCTCGACGAGCCACGGCACCCTCGATACGGGAGAGGGACGCCATTCGACGTGGTCGAAGCGACGGTCCTGCGGCGAGGCGAAGAGCTCGGCCGTTCGGCGCGCGCCCGCGTTCAGCAGGTTCACGCCGAAGCGGCCGTTGCCGTGGATCGCCGAGAGTGTGCCGCTCCGGTCACCGAGGCAGATCAGCAGCGTCGGCGGGTCGATGGACACGCTTGCCAGGGAGTTGCAGGTCAGGCCGTGTGGACTATCGGTCTCGTCGAGACTGGTGATCACCGTGACGCCGGTGGGGAAGCACCCCATCAACGTGCGGTAGTCCTGGGCCGGTACGCGCTCCGGAAGGGGAACCACACTCATGCTTCGACCCTCTCTGACCCGGGTTAGAGGGAGTGCAGGCGACGAAGGACGTCGTAGTTCGAGGGCAGTTGTTCGGCCAGCTCACGCTGGCTCTGCTTGACCTTCTCGAACAGCGGCTCGGCCGCGAGCACGGACTCCGGTTTGTGACTGATGAGCGGCAGCGGCCGATCGGGGAGATATCCGAGACCGGCAAAGATCGAGTAGTAGCTGCCGTTGGTCCAGAAGTTTCCGAACTCCGCCTCGAAGTTCGAGTAGTAGGTGTTCTCGTCCGTGGACGGCGGGTTGATGGCGATGCCGGCCTTGTAGAGGGCGATCTTCTCGCGGATGTTGTCCGAGAGGTGAAGTTCCTTGTTGGCCCTCCAGAACGGGGTGTCGTTGCGCGGAGCGCAGAAGAAGTGGGCCTGGATGAAGTCCCGCATGTCGTCGAACATGACTTCGATCTCGCGGTTGAAGCCGTCCCTCAGTGCGGGGTTGAAGGTCTTGTCCGGGAAGTGCTTCACAAGCTGGTACGCCGCGACATAGGAGAAGTAGATGCCGGTCGATTCCAGGGGCTCCAGGAAGCACGAGGCCAGGCCGATGCTCACGCAGTTCTTCACCCAGGCGCGCCTATTACGGCCCACCCGGAAGCGGATTTTGTTCAGCGGCGTATTCTCCGGGTCCAGACCCCACATCTGGCAGAACTCGGCGGTGGCCTCGTCCTCGGTCGCGAACTGGCTGGAGTAGACGTAACCGCTGCCGAAACGGCCGAGCAGCGGGATCCTCCACGTCCACCCTGACTTCATGGCGATCGCCGAGGTGTACGGCTCCACGCCGTTCGCCTCATCGTCGTGGGGAATGGCCGTGGCGACCGCGCTGTCGCAGAGGAGATGGTCGTTCATGTTGATGAACGGTTCTTCCATCGCCTTGTTGATCAGAAGGCCGCGGAAGCCGGAGCAGTCGACGAACAGGTCGCCCTCGACGAGACGCCCGGTCTTGGTGCGGAGCCCGGTGATGTACCCCCGCTCGTCGAGCAGGACCTCTTCCATGTGGTCCGGAATGTGCTCGACGCCCTGCTTGGTGGTTGACCAGCGGCGCAGGAAGTTGGCGACGTTCGCGGCATCGAAATGCCAGGCGTAACGCGTCGCCGGACTGCCATCGGCCTTGCGAGGGGACCGGAGGGCGTCCATCATCGCCGGTTCCTTCATGCAGGCGTAGTCGAACTGGTCGTCCGTTTCGCCATTGAACTTCTTGTAGTACCAGTAGTGCGAGAGCGGCAGGTTGTCGTGCTGGTCGAGCAGGCCGAACGGGTGGTAGAAGTGGTCCGGTTGACCATTCTCCATCTCCCGCGAGGTCGGCTCACCGTCGCCCGGAGTCCGCCAGTTGACGAACTTCACCGCGGTCTTGAACGCGGCGTTGCACTCCCGCATCCACTCGTCTTCCGGAATTCCCAGATAGTCGAAGAACGCGCTCTGGAGATTCGGGATGCTGGCCTCGCCGACGCCGATTCGGGGCACCGTCGGCGACTCGATGACACTGACCTTCACCGTGTCCTGAAGCGCCTTGCCGAGATAGGCCGCTGTAATCCAGCCGGCCGTTCCACCACCGAGAATAACAACGTTTGTAATCCGGTCATCCACGTCGCGCGCTCCATGGGTTAGTAATGAGACGTGGCAACAGGCTCACACCGGTATCTATATACTGCCTATACGGCTAGGAGACCTCGCGTATTCGATAAGCAAGGCGTGGCTCGGCGGTAAGGGCGAACGGGCCGTCGAGGCGCGGGTCGGCAGTGAGAACCGCCTGGTGAGCGCTGCGCATGAGCGCTCCGGGGTCGACGCCGAGTTCCTCGACGAGAATGCGCCGCCCGTCCTCGTACACCATCAAGGAGTCCGCCTGTCGTCCGCAGCGGTATAGCGTGATCATGAGTTGCGCGCGGAAACGCTCGTGCAGCGGGAACTGCGAAACCAGGCCGGTTAGCTCGGGCACCAGTTGGGAATGACGGCAGAGCGCTAGGTCGGCCTCGATCCGCGCTTCGAGCGCGCCGAGCCGAATTTCCTCGAGGCGAGGGCGCTCGATGTCCATCATGAATTCCGTGACATTGGCGAGGGCTGGGCCGCGCCATAGTGAGAGGGCCGACCTGAGCCACCAGGCGGCCTCTTCGAAGCGGCCTTCCTGTAGCGTCGCGCGACCGCGCTTGGCTTTTTCCTCGAAAATGTCGCAGTCGAGCGAACCGGCCGCGACATGCATTAGATATCCGGGATAGCGGCGCGTGATCTCGACCGCGTCGCCGAGGTATCTGCGGAGCCGTGAAACGTACGTGTAGATCTGTGCGTCGGACGTCGCCGGAGGCCGGCTTCCCCACAGGAGGGTGCCGAGCTGCATGTCGGAGAGGACTTGCTGCCGGGTCAGCAGGAGAGCTGCTAGAACGGTTCGTTGCTTGGCGCCGTCCAGAGCGACCTCGGATCCGTCCTTCCAAGCTTCGACGGGGCCGAGAATACGAAACTCTGTGGTGGCGTCTTCGTTCGGTTCTGCCTGTATGACCTGCACAGTCGTTACCCCATTGACCTGAGTTACGCGGCTTATAGTGAAATTATTTGAGAATGTGACTCATCGAAAATCACCTCACCGATTTTTTGATAAGCCCGTTTTATCGATGCGGCCCTTGATCACGGAATGTGATGCCTTGACCGCGTAGCGTGTGGGTGGGAATATCACAATCGGACCGTAGCCGCCGAAACCTTTCTTCGTCTAGTGACTTAAGTGCCTGGCAAGTTCCGGCCAGTCGTTATTCCGGGTAATCAACTAAGCCCTTGACTGATCTCTTTACATCGGCTCCTATAAATGATAGTGGTAATGGTAATGTGCAGAGTTATTGTGCACAGCCGTTGTGCATGGTCATGGGGGCCATGTCTTCTCCGCTCCGCCGGTTCGGTACACCTCGCGGTGTTAGCTCTCTGACCACCGGAAAATCGCCGCTGCGTCGCCGAGGGTCGGATCGATATAGGAGCTCTATAGCCGCCGCTCGGATGCTGACCCGTGGCCAAGAGGTGTCGTGATGACGTGCGGCGACGCCGATAGGCCTTCAGGTTGCACCGAGTAGAGGGAAGAAATGTGGCCGAGCTCGGAGGGTTCGTAGGTAGGTTTCAGGCGAATGTCCGCAGTACTCCTGAGCGGGAGGCGATCGTTTTCCACCGCGATCCGTCGGATACGGACGTGGGGGAATCGCTGTCTTACGCCGGGCTGGACCAGGCGGCCCGGGCAATGGCGGCCCGATTGCAGGAGCGTTGCCGTCCCGGTGACCGCGTACTGCTGCAGTTTCCGCCTGGCCTGGAGTTCGCGATTGCGTTTCTGGGATGCCAATACGCCGGAATTGTCCCGGTTCCGACTCCGTTGTTCGACGGCCGACCGAACCAGGTGGATCGGACGAGCGGGATCGTCTCCGACGCTGAAGTGTCGGCGGTCCTGACCGACCGGGAGAACTTCGCGCGTGTCGCCGACTGGGCCCCCGTGACCTGCCTGATGGCGGACAAGTCGTACGCGACGGACACCTCTACCGCGGCCTCCTGGACCGAGCCTGAGATCCGCCCGGACACCCTGGCGTTCCTGCAGTACACCTCGGGATCGACGAGCGACCCCAAGGGTGTGATGGTCGCCCACGAGAACCTCATGCACAACCTTCCGCGAATGGCGAAGGCGTTCGGTCTCAATCCGGACCTGCGACTCTGCAGCTGGCTTCCGACCTTCCACGACATGGGGCTCGTCATCGGCATGATGGGCCCGCTCTACCTCAAGGGCACCCTGATCCTCACCTCGCCGGTGAGCTTCGTGCGGCGGCCGTTCTCCTGGCTGCAGCTCATCAGCCGCTACAAGGCCCACGCCAGCCCGGCGCCGAACTTCGCCTACGACCTGTGCGCGCGCCGCCTGACCGACGAGCAGGTCGCCACGCTGGACCTGTCGGAATGGACCAGCGCGGTCAACGGCTCGGAGCCGATCGATGCCTTCGTGCTCGAACGCTTCGCCCAGCGGTTCGCGTCGGCCGGGTTCCGGCCCGAGTCCTTCCGGTCGGGTTACGGCATGGCCGAGACGGTGGTCTTCGTCGCCGGCGCGTACCCGGGCAGCCGGCCACCGGTGGCCCAGGTCGACGCGGCCGCTCTGGCCAAGAACCGCATGGAACCCGCGGTGCACGGGGCCGACTCGCTGCCGATCGTGAGCTGCGGCCAGGCGCACGAGTACGACGCCCGCATCGTCGAGCCGGAGACCGGCCGCGTGCTGCCCGACGGCCAGGTCGGCGAGCTGTGGCTGCGCGGACGCAGCGTCGCCCGCGGCTACTGGCGCAAGGACGAGACGAACGAGCAGATCTTCCGCGCCCGTACCTCCGACGGCGACGGGCCCTTCCTGCGCACGGGCGACCTCGCGGTCTTCCAGGACGGCGAGCTGTACATCACGGGCCGCCTCAAGGAAATGCTCATCGTCAACGGCCGCAACCTCTACCCGCAGGACGTCGAGCGCGAGGTCAAGGAGCTGCACGAGCTGTTCCAGGGCCGTATCGCGAGCGTCTTCTCGGTCTCCGTGCCGGAGGAGCAGGTCGTCGTGGTCCTGGAGCTGAACCTGCCGGACGCGACAGAGGACGACATGCGCGAGCTGGCCGGCGTGGTCAAGAACGGACTGGGCCGCAGCCTGGGCGTGCGCGTGCCGAACGTGATGTTCGTGCCGCGCGGCGGCGTGCGCCGTACGACGAGCGGGAAGATCCAGCGCCGCGCGATGCACGACCTGTTCGTCGACGGCGCTCTCACGCCGCTGTACGAGGAGCTCGACCCCGCCGTGCGCGCCCGCTACCGCACCGCCGATCGGAGTGACGCGCGATGACGGCACGGCATTCCGCGTACGTCCTCGCGGAGGAGTTCGAGGCGCGGTTCGGTGACCCGTCCGATCCGGCATGCGCCTTCTCCCACGAGCGCTGCGCCGAACTGGACCGCCGTGAGGAGTTCCCGGCCGCGATCTGCAAGGAGCTGGACGCGGCCGGCGTGCCCGGCTACTACGTCCCGGCCGAGTACGGCGGCGCGGCCCGCGACTACGAGGACCTCTACCAGGTCATGCGTACCGTCGCCCGCCGCGACCTCACCGTGGCCATCGCGCACGTCAAGACCTACCTCGGCGCGGTCTCCGCCTGGGTCGGCGCAGACCGCGCGCAGGCCGAGGAGCTCGCACGGGACGTTATCGGCGGCACCGTCGTCTCCTGGGGCCTGACCGAGCGCGACCACGGCAGCGACCTGCTCGCCGGCGAGGTCGTGGCCGAGCGCGTCGACGAGGGCTACCGGATCACCGGCGAGAAGTGGCTCATCAACAACGCCACCCGCGGCCACCTGATCTGCGTCCTCGCGCGTACCGAGCCGGGTGGCGGCCCGCGCGGCTTCAGCCTGCTGATGGTCGACAAGCGCCGCCTGCCGTCCGGCGTGCACGAGCACCTGCCGGCCGCGCGTACGGTCGGGATCCGCGGCACGGACATCAGCGGCATCCGCCTCGACGGCGTGGTCGTGGGGCCGGACGCCCTGGTGGGGGAGGCCGGCGCCGGGTTCGAGACCGTGCTGAAGAGCCTCCAGCTCACCCGCGTCCTGTGCACGTCGCTCTCGCTGGGCGCGGCCGACCAGGCCATGCGGATCGCCACGCGCTTCGCCCTCGAGCACCGGATGTACGGGCGCCGCCTCATCGACCTTCCGCAGGCGAGCCGCACGCTCGCCGAGAACTACGCCGACGTGCTCATCGGCGACGTGGTCGGGCTGGTGGCGTCGCGGAGCACACACGCGCTGACCGGGGAGATGAGCGTCGTCTCGGCGGTCGCCAAGTACCTCCTGCCGACCGGCACGGACCGGATGATCCGCGAGCTCGGGCAGGTGCTCGGCGCTCGCGCGTTCCTCTCCGAGAGCTACCGCGACGGCATGTTCGCCAAGCTCGAACGCGACCACCGGATCGTCGGCATCTTCGACGGCAACACGCTCGTCAACCTGAACGCGATGATCAACCAGTTCCCCGGGCTGGTCCGCGCCTACCGCGACGGGCTCGTGGACGAGGACGGCATGCGCGCCGCGACGACCACGGCAGAGCCGCTGCCGGCGTTCGACCGCGACGGGCTGCGGCTCGTCGCCACGGGCGGGTGCAGCCTCGTGCAGAGCCTGCCCGCCCTGATGGATGAGACCGAGGCGCTCGCGGCCGATGGGCACCTGCCGGCCTCCGTGGCCGGGCAGGTGAAGGAGCTGCGGGCCGCGGTCGACGAGGTCCACCGTGGCATGGCGGCGCTCCGGCCGTCGGCGCGCGACGTGCCCGCGGAGGCGTTCGAGCTGGCCGAGCGGTACGCCCTGTGCTTCGCCGCGGCGGCCTGCGTGCACTTCTACCTGCGCAACCGGCCGGGCGAGGGCGAGCTGTGGGCCGACGCCCGCTGGCTGCGCGCGTGCCTGGCACGCCTGCTCCACCAGCTGCGGCCGGGCGACGTCCCGGGCGACGACGACGTGCTGGACGAACTCACCGGACCACTCCTGGCGCAGTACGAGCGAGGGCTCCTGTTCTCGCCGCTGCACTGCCGACTGGCGGAGGGCGCACCGTGACCACAGCCGAGAAGGGGAACGCGGGCGGTACGCCGCGGACCATCGACGTCCATCTGGGCGACCCGCTGGACGAGGCGAACCCGTTCTCCTACGAGACGCTGCTCGCCGCCGACGAGCGGTCCGAACTCCTGGCCGACGGCGAGCGCGCCCTGGACGCGTACGGGCTCAACGCCGAGTTCGTGCCCCGCGCGCTCGGCGGGCGCCTGACCGGGCTGGACGAGCTGGTACAGGTCCTGCGCGCCGTCTTCCGCCGCGACCCTTCGCTCGCCCTCGGGTACGGGTTCACCAACTACATCGCCGGCGCGCCGGTGTGGGCGTCCGGCAGTGACGAGCAGCGCCGCTGGATGGCCGACCTGCTGCTGAGCCACCGCAAGGCGTCCGCCGGATACAACGAGCTCGCGCACGGCAACGACTTCACGCGCACCGAGCTGATGGCCCGCGAACAGGGCTCCGACCTGCTTCTCGACGGCAAGAAGGAGCTGGTCAACAACGTGGTGCGCGCCGACGCCATCACGCTGTTCGCGCGAACGGCGGAAGGGCCCGGCAACCGCAGCCACTCCCACATCCTCGTCGAGAAGGCGGCGCTCCCGGCGGACCGCTGGCGCGACCTTCAGCGCTTCCCGACCGCCGGAATGCGGGGCTGCCTGCTCGGCGGCATCGAGTTCCAGGACTGCCCGGTGTCCGCCGACCGCGTCATCGGCCCGGTCGGCGGTGGCATGGAGACCGTCCTGCGGGCGTTCCAGACCACGCGCACGCTTCTCGCGGGCATGGCGATCGGCGGCCTGGACACGCAGCTGCGCCTCGCGTCGCGGTTCGCCGCCGAACGCCGGCTGTACGGGCGGACCGTCGCCGACCTCCCGCACGCGCGGTCGGTGCTGACCGGCACGTTCATCGACCTGCTGGCCGGCGACGCGCTGGCCACGACCGTGGCGCGCGCGCTCCACGTGCTGCCCCGGCAGGCGGGTGTGTTCGCCGCGGCCGGCAAGTACCTGGTCCCCAAGATCCTCCACGAGGACGCCTACAAGCTGTCGGTGCTGCTCGGCGCGCGCTCCTACCTGCGCGACGGCCCGTACGGGATGTTCCAGAAGAGCATGCGGGACACGGCACTGGCGACCTTCGGGCACGCCAACGCGACCGTCTGCCAGGCGACGATGATCCCGCAGCTCGCCCGGCTCGCCGAGCGGAGCTGGCTGCGCGCCGAGGCGCCGCCCGAGCACCTCTTCCGCATCGACGAGCCACTGCCCGACCTGGACTTCGGCGCTCTGGCGCTGACCGGCAAGGGCGAGGACGCCCTGACGGCGGTCATCCACACCGGCGACCGCGCGGGCACCGGACCGGCGCTGACCGCGCTGCGCAAGGCGTTCGCCGAGCACCTCGAAAGCCTGCGCGACGACTGCGCCGCGCTGCCGCCCCAGGACCGGACCGTGATCGCCGGGCGGCGCGCGTTCGCCCTGGCGGACCGCTACGCGGTCGTCCTGGCCGCCGCCTCGTGCCTGGGCGTGTGGCTGAACGCCTCCGACCCGTTCCTCGGCGACGAGCACTGGGTCACCGCGGCGCTGTGGCGGCTCGGCAAGCGCCTCGGGCTCGACGTCGGCCCGATGCCCGCCGGGCTGGAGGAGGCGATGTACGCCGAGCTCATCGCCCGCCGTGACGGCGGGCGGACCTTCGACCTCTCGCGCCGCGCCCTCGCCGGGCGCGTCTGAACCCCCCTGACCTGCAAGGAGCGACCGTGTCAGAAACCGTGGTGGACGAAATCCAGGCCTGGGTGGCCGAACGCATCGCGTACTACCTCAGCGTGCCCGTATCGGACCTGGACCCCGACGGCCGCCTGGTCGACATGGGCATGGACTCGATCTACTCGCTCACCCTCTGCGGTGACATCGAGGACCGGTTCGACTGCGAGGTCGCGGAGACGGTGGCCTGGGACCACCCGACCATCAACCTGCTCGCCGCCCACCTCCGCGATGAGCTGAAGGTCGGACGTTGAGCGTCGGCCTGCCGCTGTCCGTCGGTCAGGAGGCCATGTGGTTCCTGCACCGGACGGCGCCGGACAGTGCCGCGTACAACGTGGTGACCGCCGTGCGGATCGGCGGCGACGCGGACGTGGCGAGGCTGGCGGACGCGGTGCGCGCGGCCGTCGAGCGCCATGACCTGACCCGGTCGGTCTTCACCGAGGTCGACGGCGAGCCGCGCCGGCTCGTGGGCGACGCGGGCGCCGTCGGCCTGGAGACGCGAGACGCGTACGGCCCGGTGCGCGAGGTGATCACGGAGCTGGGAAGCCGGCCGTTCCACCTCGCCGACGGCGAGATGCCCGCCCGGTTCACCCTGATCCTCCCGGGCGGAGTCGCGACCGACGCGGTGCTGGTGCTCGTCGCCCACCATGTCGCGACCGACGCCATGTCCCAGTGGATCCTGATGGGCGACGTGTTCGACGCCTACCGCGAGCCGGGAGCCGAGCGGCAGCCCGCCGCCGGCACCTACGCCGGCTTCGTCGAGGCGGAGCGGCAGTGGCTGGAGGGGCCCGAGCGGAAGCGCTCGGCGGACTTCTGGCGGGACGCCTGCGCCGGCGCCGTGGCGGGCGAGCTGCCCGCCGACCGGCCACGGCCGGAGAGACAGACGTTCGCCGGCGCGTCCTTCGTCTCGAGGCTGCCCGACGACGTCGCGGACCGGCTGCGGCCCGCCGCCGTGGCCACCGGGGTCACGCCGTTCGGCTTCCTGCTGGGCGTCTTCCAGGGCCTTCTGCACCGCTACAGCGGGCAGGGCGACTTCGTCATCGGCTGTTCGGCGATGACCCGGAGCGACCGTTCCGTGCGCGACGTCGTCGGCTACCTGGTCAACCCGGTGGTGGTGCGTGCGGGGTTCGACGGGTCCACGACCTTCGCCGACGCGGCCAGGGCCGCGCAGGACGGCATCGTGACCGGCATCCGGCACGCGCGGTACCCGCTGCCGACGTTGGTCGTCGACCTGGGCCTGCCGCGCACCGCGAACCGCGCACCGCTGTTCCAGATCACCTTCACGATGGTCGGCCACAACCCGCGGGTACCGCTCTCGGCCCTGCTGCCCGCCGACATGGGCGAAGGCCCGGAATTGGACTATCACGGCCTGCGGCTGACCCAGATCGACATCCCGCAGATGGAGGGGCAATTCGACCTCACCGTGGACATTCGACAGGTCGGTGACGCACTGGTCGCGCTTTATCGCTACAACACCGATCTCTTCGACCGCGAAACCATCGAACACCTGGCGGGTCACTATGAGCGGATGGTCAGGGCGGCCATCGACGACCCGGACCGCACCGTTGTGCGTGCGCCACTGATGGACGAGGCGGAACGTTTGCAGGTGCTCGCGTTGGGCGGTGGCTGACAGGCTGTATATAGCCGCAATATAGGCCACTTGAACATGATGTTACCGAGCGGTATTCCAGCGTTCGGCCACGCCATGAAACGGCACTTTAGTGAGAGATAAAAATGCGATGACGAGTGACACGCGAACGAGTGTTGGTCTCATGGCGATCACGCTGACCGCACCAGAGAGGCGCGAACTACGTGCGCTGGCGGAGCAGCTCGCCGACACAGCGCCCCGGCTGCTGGACGACCCCGAGTGGGTCGCCTCGGCGCGCGCCATGGCGCCCAGGCTGCCGGAGCGGCTGCGGGCGACGCTCCGTGAATACCGGCACGATCCCGGTCCTCAGGGCGCGCTGCTGATCCGCGATCTTCCCTTCGAGGCGGCCGAGATTCCGCCGACGCCGAGCGTCGCCGAGTCCGTCGAGCGGTTCGCCACCGTCCCGGCCGCGATCCAGGTCCTCATCTCCCTTCAGCTCGGAGAGATCGGCGCATACCGGAGCGAGAAGGGCGGCGCCCTCGTCCAGAACGTCGTGCCGGTGCCCGGCCAGGAGACGTTCCAGGGCAACGCCGGCTCGACGTTGCTGGAGATGCACGTCGAGAACGCCTTCCACGAGTCGAGGCCGGACTACGTCGGCTTGATGTGCCTGCGCAACGACCACGCGGACGAGGCCAAGCTGCGGATCTCCTGCATACGGCGGGCTCTGTGCCTGATCGATGACAAGACCGACCGGCTGCTGCACGAGCCGCGGTTCGTCACCGACCCGCCGCCCTCGTTCGGCGGCAGGGACGACGCCCCACCGCCGCACGCGATCCTCACCGGCGACCGCGCCGACCCGAACGTCCAGGTGGACTTCACCAGCACCCATCCGCTGGACGACGAGGCCGCCGACGCGATGGAACGACTTCAGCACGCGTTCGCGGAAGTGGGGGAGGAGGTCCTGCTCCAGCAGGGCGACCTCGCGCTGGTCGACAACCGGCTCGCGCTCCACGGCCGCACCTCGTTCGTGCCCCGATACGACGGCCGCGATCGATGGCTTCACCGCACGTTCGTCCACCTCGACGCCAGGCGCACCCGTGCCCGGCGTCCAGGCGGCGGAAATGTGCTGACGTGACTTGTGAAGTGGCCGATCTCGGTCTACCGGCCGAAAGGACAGGGCGTGGCAGAGCGAGTGCTGAAAGGCATCCTTGGGACTGTCGGAAATACCCCGCTCATTGAGCTGGAGCAGTTCCTCCCACGGTTTCCGTCGCGAGTGTTCGCGAAACTGGAACGTTTCAATCCGGGCGGGAGCGTCAAAGATCGCTCCGCGCTGAGCATGCTGCTGGGAAAGATCCGTGACGGTGAGCTGATCCCCGGCAAATCCGTCATCGTCGAGTCCAGCTCCGGGAACCTGGCCGTCGGGATCGCGCAGATCTGCCGGTATTTCGGAATGCGTTTCATCTGCGTCGTCGACGCCAAGACGACGAAGCAGAACCTCGCGATCCTGAACGCGTACGGGGCCTCGGTCGAGGTGGTCACCCAACGGGATCCCGACACCAACGAGTACCTGCCGGTGCGCATCCGCCGGGTGCGGGAGCTCGTCGCCGAGATCCCGCACGCCTACTGGCCGAACCAGTACGGCAACCTGCTGAACCCCAAGGCGCACGAGCAGACCATGCACGAGATCGTCGAGGCGCTCGACGGGCGGCTCGACTACCTCTTCTGCGCGGTGAGCACGTTCGGCACCCTGCGCGGATGCGCCGACTACGCACGCAAGAACGGCCTGTCGACCACGATCGTGGCCGTCGACGCCGTGGGCAGCGCGATCTTCGACCAGGAGCCCGCGCCGCGGCTCATCACCGGCCACGGAGCGTCGGTGCGGCCCGCCCTCATGCAGGACCACCTCGCGGACCAGGTCGTGCACGTCACCGACCTGGAGTGCGTCCGTGCCTGCCGCAGGCTCATGCTTCGCGAGGCGATCCTGGCCGGCGGCTCGGCGGGTGCGACGGCGGCCGCGGTGGAGAAGGTCGCACCGGGAATCGGGGAGGGCGCGACCTGCGCGCTCATCTTCCCGGACGGCGGAGACCGCTACCTGGACACCGTCTACTCGGACGAGTGGGTGCAAGAACGCTTCGGTGAGGTCTCTCATCTCTGGAAGGACATCGGGGAAACATGCTGATCATCGGCCATTCGGAAGTGCGTGACATCCTGCAGGGCCAGGAGAAGGCGGTGATCGACCTCGTACGTGACGCCTACGCGCGTCACGACGAGGGGCAGGCCACCGTCCCGCACTCGGTCTTCCTCCGGTTCCCGGACATGCCGCGGAACCGGATCATCGGGCTGCCCGCCTACCTCGGCGGCGAAGGCAGCGCGGCCGGGATGAAGTGGGTGGCGTCCTTCCCGGGCAACCTCGAACGCGGGCTGCCGCGCGCCAGCGCGTCGATCATCATGAACTCGCTGGAGACCGGCCGCCCGCAGGCGCTGATCGAGGGGTCACAGATCTCGGCGCAGCGCACCGCCGCCAGCGCCGCGCTCGCCGCGTCGGTGCTCAGCGGCGACTCCGAGGGCGTCACGCTGGTCGGCTGCGGCGTCATCGGCCACGAGATCCTGCGCTACCTGCGGGCGGCGCTGCCGAAGCTGTCCCACGTGACCCTGTACGACAGCGACCCGGAGCGCGCGCGTGCCTTCGGCGCGCGCCTCGGCGAGGGCATCTCGGTCTCGGTCGCGCCGGACCTGGCGACGGCCATGGGCGCGCACGACCTCGTCGCGCTCGCCACCACCGCGAGCGCGCCGCACATGGACCTGGCGGACTGCCGCCCGGGCGTCGTCGTGCTGCACATCTCGCTGCGCGACCTCCACCCCGAGGCGATCCTCCAGAGCCACAACGTGGTCGACGACGCCGACCACGTGTGCCGCGAAGGCACCTCACTGCACCTGACCGAGCAGCGGACCGGCGACCGCGCGTTCATCGACGCGCCGATCGGCGCCCTCGTACGCGGCGCGGCCACCCTGCGGCGGGACGACCCCGCCAAACCCGTCGTCTACTCCCCGTTCGGCCTCGGTGTCCTGGACATCGCCCTCGCGGAGCACGTGCGGACGACGGCGCAGGCCCGCGGGCTCGGCGTCACCGTGGACGGCTTCCTCGGCGACTGACACGGCCGGCACGCAGACCAAGGGAGAAGCAAGTGACTGACGAGCAGAGCTACAGCGTGGTCCTCAACGGCGAGGAGCAGTACTCGATCTGGCCGTCCGGCGGGAACATCCCGGCGGGCTGGCGCGCCGAGGGGACGGTCGGCACTCGCGAGGAGTGCCTGGCCCGCATCTCCGAGGTGTGGACCGACATGCGCCCGGCGAGCCTGCGGAGGCGAATGGCCCAGGGAGAGCGGGAATGAGCCCGGCCGGCGCGGAGCTCCTTTCCGGCCTCGTGGCCCGGCAGGCGGCGCTCACGCCGGACGCCGTGGCCGTCACCGCCTGGCCGCACGAACTCACCTACGCCGAGCTGGACCAGCGCTCCAACCGGCTCGCTCACCACCTGCGCGGGCTCGGCGTCGGACCGGAGTCCATGGTCGGCGTGTGCCTCCACCGCCGGATCGAGCTCGTCGTCGCGCTGCTCGCGGTCTGGAAGGCCGGCGGCGCGTACGTGCCGCTGGACCCCGCACACCCGCAGGAACGGCTCGCCTGGATCGTCGCCGACACCGGCGCCTCGGTCGTGCTGACCGACGAGAAGTTCGCCGACGGCGTCCAGGAGCTCGGCGCGCGGCCCGTACGGCTCGACGCCGACTGGCCGGAGATCGCCGAGTGCCCGGCGACCGCGCCCGCGGGCGGTCCGTCGCCGCTCGGCGCCGCGTACGCCATCTACACCTCGGGCTCCACCGGCCGTCCCAAGGGCGTCGTGATCACCCACGAGGGGATCGCGGGCCGCGTGATGTGGACGGTGCGCCACCACGGCTTCTCGCCGGCGGACCGTGTCCTGCAGAAGACCGCGCTGACCTTCGACGCGGCCGGCTGGGAGATCTTCGCTCCGCTCGTGAGCGGCGGCACGGTCGTCCTGGCGCCGGTCGACGCCGAGCTCGACCCCGCCGCGCTGGTGCGCACGGTCGCCGACCAGGAGATCACCGTCCTGCAGGTCGTGCCCTCGGTGCTCCGGCTGCTCGTCGAGGAGCCGGGCTGGCCCGAGCGCACGTCGCTGCGGCTGCTGTTCAGCGCCGGAGAGCCGCTGTACGCGGAGCTGTGCCAGCGCTTCCTGCAGCGCGCCGACGCCGAGATCTGGAACACCTACGGGCCGACCGAGTGCTCCATCGACGTCTCCTACCACCGGTTCGACCCGGCGCAGCAGATCGGTCCGGTGCCCATCGGCCGCCCGGTCGCCGGCATGCGCCTCCTGGTCCTGGACCCGGTGGGCGAGCTGGTCCCGATCGGCATGCCCGGAGAGCTGCACGTCGCCGGGCCCGGCGTGGCCCGCGGGTACACCGGGCTGCCCGGCCTGACCGCCGAACGCTTCGTGCCCGACGCGTACGGGCCGCCGGGCGCGCGCCTCTACCGCACCGGCGACCGTGTCCGGTGGCGTTCGGACGGCGTGCTGGAGTACCTCGGCCGCGCCGACCACCAGGTCAAGGTCAACGGCGTGCGGATCGAGCCGGGCGAGGTCGAGGCCGTCCTGGCCGGCCACCCGGGGGTCGCGGGTGCGGCGGTCGCCGCCATCGCGGGCTCCGGCGCAGGGGGAGCCAAGCGCCTCGTCGCCTACACCGTCGGCACGGCTGAGACGAGCGAGCTGCGCCGTTACTTGAGGGAGCGGCTGCCGCAGCCGATGGTCCCCTCGGTGTTCGTGCCGCTGGAGGAGTTCCCGCTCACGTCCAGCGGGAAGATCGACCGGCTGAGACTGCCCGTTCCCCGCCACGCGAGCGAGGTCGGCCGCCCGCCGCACGTCGCCCCGCGCACCGACGGCGAACGCGAGATCGCGGCGACCTGGGCCGCGCTGCTCGACCTCCACCAGGAGACCATCGGCGCCGACGACGACTTCTTCCAGCTCGGCGGCTCGTCGCTGCTGCTGACCCGGCTGGCCGACCGGCTGCGCGGCGGCGGCCGCGAGGTCGTGCTGAGCGAGTTCTTCTCCGCCTCGACCGTCGAGGCGCAGGCGCGCCTCCTGGAGACGGGCACACAGGCCGGGCGGATCACGCCGGCGCCGCGCGACGGCCTGCTTCCGCTGTCCTCCGGACAGCGGCGCCTGTGGTTCCTTGACCGTACGAGCATGTCGGCCGCGGAGTGGATCACTCCGGTGATGCTGCGCGTGCCGGCGGGCACCGGACCCGAAGCCGTGCGCGCCGCCATGGCCGCGCTCGCCGAACGGCACGAGGTGCTCCGCACCCGGTACGTGATCGAGAACGGGGAGCCGCACCAGATCGTGGACCCGCCGGGCCCGGTCGACCTGCGCGTCGTCGACGCCGCGGGGGTCGACGAGACCGACGTGATGAACGCCGAGCTGAAGGAGCCGATCGATCTCGCCGCCGGAGCGCCGTGGCGCGGCGTTCTGTTCCGCGACGAGAGCGCCGACCAGACCTTGTTCGTCATGGTCCACCACATCGCCTGCGACGGCTGGTCGGCGGTCGTCTTCGAACGCGACCTGCGCTCCCTGCTGAGCGGGACCGCCTTGCCGGACCTGCCGGTCCAGTACGCCGACTACGCCGCCTGGCAGCGCCGCCGCGCCGACGGCGAGGAGATCCGCAAGCAGGCGCTGCACTGGCGCACGACGCTGGAGGGCCTGACGCCCCTCGAACTGCCGTCCGACCGCCCGCGCCCCGCGAGCCGCGACGGCCGCGGCGCGGTCGTCGTCTTCGACGTGCCGGCGACCGTCGCCGTACCGGTGATCGAGCTCGGGCGGCAGCGCGGCGCGACGCCGTTCATGACGTTGCTCACCGTGTTCTGCGCGCTGCTGGCCCGCTACAGCCGCCAGTGGGACATCACGGTGGGCACCTCCGTGGCGGGCCGCGACCGGCCCGAGGTGGAGGACCTCATCGGGTTCTTCCTCAACACGCTGGTGCTGCGCTGCGACCTCGACGAAGGCGCCGGGTACGGCGCCGCGCTGGACCGGGTGCGCGAGGTGTGCCTGGCCGCCTTCGCCAACCAGGAACTGCCCTTCGACCGGCTCGTGGAGGACCTCGCCCCCGAGCGCGACCAGTCACGTACGCCCCTCTACCAGGTCATGTTCGACATGCAGGAGGAAGGCCGTACGAGCCTGTCGTTCGGCACGGCCGACGTCGAGCGGCTCTGGCACCACGCGCGCACCGACCTGACCATGTCCGTGCAGCGTCAGCCCGACGGCTCGCTGCGCGGCCACCTCGAGTACGCGACCGCCATGTTCGACGAGGGCACCATCCGGCGCATGGCCGGCCACCTCGTACGGCTCCTGGAGTCGGCCGCCGCCGACCCGGTCGCGCCGCTCGCCACACTGGAGATCCTCACGCCGGCCGAACGCCGCCGCCAGCTCACCGAGTGGAACGGCGCCTCGGACGGCAAGCTGCCGGCCTCGGTGCCCGAGCTGTTCGCCGATCGAGTTCGCGCCACCCCGGACGAGCCCGCGCTCGTCACCGCGGGCGGGCGGATGACCTACCGCGAGCTGTCCGGCCGCGCCGAGGCGTACGCGCACGCGCTGCGCGCCCTCGGCGTCGGCCCGGAGACGGTCGTCGGCGTGCTGATGGACCGAGGCCCGGAACTGGTCGCGTGCCTGCTCGGCGTCTGGCGCGCGGGCGGCGCGTACGTGCCCGTGCACCCCTCGACCCCGGCCGAGCGGCTCGCGTACACGCTCGAGAACGCCGGCGCGACCGTCGTCGTGACCGAGAGCGACCTGACCGACGTCGTCGCCGAGGTCCATGACGGGCCACGCCTGGTCGCGGCCGACGTGACCGTCGTTCCCGCCGAGACCGAATGGCCCGCCCCGGACCCGGAGGGGCTCGCGTACGTCATCTACACCTCCGGTTCCACCGGGCGGCCGAAGGGCGTCCAGGCCACGCACGCATCAGTGGCCAACCTGCTGCTCGCCAAGCGTGACTACTACGAGTTCGGGCCCGCCGACGCGTGGCTCGCCCTCGCCGCGATCTCCTTCGACATCGCGGTCGGCGAGCTGTTCATCCCGCTGGTCACCGGCGGCCGCGTCGTGCTGGCCGACGAGTCCGAGGTGAACGACCGCCGGGCGCAGCTCCGCCTTGTGGAGGCCACCGGCGTCACCCACCTCGGCGGCTCGCCCGCGCATTGGCGCCTCCTGCTGGACGCCGGGTTCGGCGAGCGGCCCGTGATCGCCGCGATGGGCGGCGAGCCCTGCCCGCCCCCGCTGGCCCGCGACATCCGCTCCCGCGTGCGCCGCTTCATCAACGAGTACGGCCCCTCCGAGGCGACCGTCGCCGTCACCCGGTGGGACGTCGAGCCGGACACCGAGACCGTGCTGATCGGCGGCGCGTTCCCGAACATGGCGGTGTACGTCGCCGACGAGAACCTGCGTCTCCTCCCGGCCGGCGTGCCCGGCGAGCTGTTCATCGGCGGCGCCGGCGTCGCGCGCGGCTACGTGGGCGCGCCCGAGCGCACCGCCGAGCGGTTCGTACCCGACCCGTTCGGCGCGCCCGGCGGGCGGCTGTACCGCACCGGCGACCTGTGCCGGTTCCACCCCGACGGCAGCCTGGAGTTCCTCGGCCGGGTCGACGACCAGGTCAAGGTGCGCGGCTACCGCGTGGAGCCCGGCGAGATCGAGGGCGTGCTCGCCGAGCACCCCGACGTCGAGTCCGCCGTCGTCGTCCTGCACGGCACCGGCCAGGACGCGCGCCTCGTCGCGTACCTCGTCACCCACGCCGACCCGGCGCCCGCCCACGAGGAACTGACCGCGCACGCGCGCCGTCACCTCCCGGACTACATGCTGCCGGGCCTGTTCATCCCGCTGGAACGCCTGCCGCTCAACCGGCACGGCAAGCTCGACCGCGCCGCACTGCCCGACCCCGACGACGCGCTCTCCGCCCAGCAGACGTTCGTCGCGCCGCGCAACGACCTCGAAGAGGGGATCGTGGAGGTCTGGGAAGAGGTGCTCGGCGGCGAGATCGGCGTCCGGCACAACTTCTTCCAGGCCGGCGGCAACTCCCTGCTCGCCGTACGGGTCATCTCCGGCCTCAAGGAGATCTTCGACGTCGAGATCGCGCTGCGCGAGCTGTTCGACCGGCCGACCGTCGAGGAGCTCGCCGAGGTGCTCGAAGAGCGGATCCGTGCCGACGTCGCGCTGCTCACCGAATCGGAGATCAAGGAGTTTCAGGCATGAGCACCAAGCGTGTCGAGTCCACCGAGCACAACATGGACACGCTTCGCGAGGAGCTCATCAAGCGCCGCCTCGCGGGCCGCCGTTCCCGTGTCAAGGACGCGATCACGCCGGTGGACCGCAGCGCGCCGCTCCCGCTCTCCTCCGGGCAGGAGCAGCTCTGGCTGTCCAACCGGATGGCGCCCGACAGCGCCGAGTACAACGCGCCGCTGGTGCTGCGGCTACACGGGGACCTGGACGTGGCCGCGCTGCGGCGGACCGTCGACGAGCTGGCCGGACGCCACGAGATCCTGCGCACGCGGTACGCGCTGGTCGAGGGCCGTCCGCGCCAGATCATCGACCCGCCGTCCCCCGCGGACTTCGCGGTCGTCCCGGTCGAGGCCGCGGCCGGCCCCGAACGCGACGCCGAGGCCGTGAGAGCCGCGCGCGCCGCGGCGCTGGTCCCGTTCGACCTCGAACGCGACGTGCCGTTCCGCGTCCGCGTTCTGCGGTTCGATGACGAGGACCACGTCCTGGTTATGATCTTCCACCATGTCGCTTTCGACGCCATGTCGCACGCGATCGTGCTGACGGAGCTGGAGGTCGGCTACCGAAGTGCGACCGAGGGTGTGCCCTCGCCCCTCGAACCCGTCCCGGTGCAGTACGCCGACTACGCCGCCTGGCAGCAGGGTCGCCTGTCGGCACCGGTTCTGCGCCGCCACCTCGACCACTGGCGCGAGCGGCTCGACGGCATCGCGCCGCTCGCCCTGCCGACCGACCGGCCACGGCCCGCCGTACGCGACTGGCGCGGCGAGACCCTCGGCTTCGCGGTGCCCGCGGAGGTGGCCGAGGAGCTGCGGAAGATCGCGCAGGAGAACGACTCGTCGCTGTTCATCGTCGTCCTGACCGCCTTCCAGGTCCTGCTGTCGCGCTACACCGGCATGACCGACATCGTGGTCGGCACCTCGGTGTCGGGGCGCAACCGGCCCGAGCTGCAGCGCATGGTCGGCTACGTCTCCGACGCCATCCCCATGCGGGCACGCTGGGACGGCGCCCCCGCCTTCGGTGACCTGCTCGCCCGCAACCGCGAGGCGGTCCTGTCCGCCTTCGACCACCAGGAGATGCCCTTCGCGCGCCTGGTCGACGAACTGGTCCCCGAACGCGACCTGTCCATGACCCCGATCTTCCAGGTCATGTTCGACATGCAGGGCGCGCCGCCGCACGCCTTCGACCTGGCCGGGCTGCGGGCCGAGCCCCTCGACGTGGCCTCCGGCATCGCCAAGTTCGACCTCACGATGCTGGTCGCCGAGGAGCCGGACGGCTCGCTCAGCGGCCACCTGGAGTACGCGACCGCGCTGTTCGCCCGTTCCACCGCCGAACGTGTCTGCGACCACTACACGCGGCTGCTCGCGGCCGTCGCCGCCGACCCCGCCACCGAGACCTCGCGGCTGCGCTTCATCGGCCCGGAGGAGCTCGCCGTCGTCCTCGCCGAGCCCCTGCCGGGCGCGATCGGCGGCACGCGCACGCACGAGCTGTTCGAGCGGAGGGCCGCCGAGACGCCTGAGGCGACCGCGGTCATCGCGGGGGAGGAGCGGGTCTCCTACGGCGACCTGGACGCCCGCGCGAACCGTTTCGCCCACCACCTGCGCGCGCTCGGCGCCGCCCCCGAGTCGCGGGTCGGCGTCCTGCTGGACCGCGGCCCCGACCTGGTCGCGTGCCTGCTCGGCATCTGGAAGGCCGGCGCCGCGTACGTGCCGCTCGACCCGGCGTACCCGCCGGACCGGCTGCGCTTCATCCTCGACGACGCGGGCGCCGAGCTCGTCGTCACCGACTCCGCTCAGGCCGGGAGCCTCGGAGGGTTCCCTGCGGACCGCATGATCCTCCTCGACCACGACCCGGCCGGGGAACGGCCCTCCTCGCCGGTCGAGCCGCGTGGCGACCTCGACGGCCTCGCCTACGTGATCTACACGTCCGGGTCGACGGGCCGCCCGAAGGGTGTGCTCGTCTCCCACCGGGGGCTGGCGAACTACCTGGGCTGGACCGTCGAGACGTACGCCTCGGCGGGGCAGGGCGGCGCGCCGCTGTTCTCCTCGATCGCATTCGACCTCGGCATCCCCGACCTGTACACGCCGCTCATCACCGGGCAGCCGGTGCATCTGCTGCCGCAGGACGTCGACGTGGCCGACCTCGGTCCGCTGCTCGCCGCCGGAGCGCCGTACGGCTTCGTCAAGCTCACTCCGGGCCACCTCGACCTGCTGACCCAGCAGCTCACCGCGGACCAGGTCGCCGGCCTGGCCGGCCTGGTCATCGCGGCCGGCGACGCGTTCACCGGACGGCTCGCCAACCGGTGGCGCGAGATGGCGGGTCCCGGCGGCACCCGCCTCGCCGCCGAGTACGGCCCGACCGAGATCACCATCGGCAACTCCGCGTTCTTCGTGGACGACGACGAGGCGGCCCAGCTCGTCTCCATCGGCCGGCCGATCCCGAACACCACCATGTACGTGCTGGACGACCTGCTCGAACCGGTTCCGATCGGCGTCGTCGGCGAGGTGTGCATCGGCGGCGTCGGCCTGGCGCGCGGCTACGCCGGGCGGCCCGACCTGACCGCCGAGAAGTTCGTGCCGGACCCGTACGGCCCGCCCGGATCGCGGCTGTACCGCAGCGGCGACCTCGGCCGGATGTCGCGGGACGGGAACATCGAGTTCGTCGCCCGGGTCGACCACCAGGTCAAGATCCGGGGCTACCGCATCGAGCTGGGCGAGATCGAGGCCGCGCTGACCGCCGACCCGCGGGTGCGCGACGCGGTCGTGGTCGCGGTGGACGGGCGCCTCATCGCCTACGTCGCGGCCGAGGCCGGCCGTACGGCGAACGCCGCGGAGCTGCGCGAGACGCTGTCGGCGTCTCTGCCGCCGCACATGGTCCCGGCCGTGATCGCGTTCCTCGACGAGATCCCGCTGACCGCCAACGGCAAGGTCGACCGCAAGGCGCTCCCCGCGCCCGACCGCGAGGCGCGGCCGGAGGGGCGCGAGTACGTCGGGCCGCGTACGCCCGTCGAGGAGCGCGTCGCCGGGATCTGGCACGGAGTGCTGGGCCTGGAACGCGTCGGCGTCCGCGACGACTTCTTCGAGGACGGCGGCGACTCGCTGCGCGCGGTCGCGCTGGTGGGCGCGCTGCGGCAGGCGGGCCTGGACGCGTCCGTCCGCGACGTCTTCGAGGCCCGCACGGTCGAGAGGCTGTGCGAGATGATCACCGGGCGTCCGGCACCGGCCGACGCCGAGAGGCGCGTACAGCCGTACGAGCTGCTCGACGAGGCCGACCGTGCCGCGCTGAACGGTGACTTCACCGACGCGTACCCGATGTCGCTGATCCAGACCGGCATGATCCTGGAGATGCTGGACGGCGACGGTGAGAACCGTTACCTCAACCACACCTCGTTCCGCGTCCGTGACGACCGGCCGTTTTCGCCGCGCCATTTCCAGGAGGCCGTGAACCTCATCGTGGCCCGGCACGAGGCGATGCGGACCTCCTTCGACCTGACCTCGGTGTCCGTACCGATCCAGCGCGTGCACGCCGTCGCCGAGCTGCCGGTCCACACGCACGACGTGCGCGACATGGACGTGCAGGATCAGGGCCGTACGCTGCGCGAGCACGCGCGCCGCGAGCGGGTCACGCCCTTCGACCTCGAACGCCCGCCGATGATGCGGATGACGGTCCACGTCTTCGACGACACGAGCTGGTGGCTGTCGGTCACCGAGTGCCACGCGATCCTGGAGGGCTGGAGCTACCACTCGCAGCTCATGGAGATGCTCGGCGCCTACCGCAGCCTCCGCGACGGCGCGGAGCCGGAGCCGGCGCGCGCCGAGACCGTGCGGTACGCCGACTTCATCGCCGCCGAGCAGGCGGCGCTGCGCTCGGAGGAGGACCGCGCCTACTGGCGGCGGATCGTCACCGACTACCCCAAGTTCACGATGTCGGCGGCGCTCGCCGACCCACCCGGTTCACCCCGCGAACGCTACGAGCGGTTCATCTCCTTCGAGGACCTGGAGAAGGGCTTGCGGGCCGCCGCCGCCACCGCGAACGTCCCGCTGAAGGCCCTGCTGCACGCGGCGCACCTGGAGGTGCTGTCCCGCCACGGGGACGGCCGCCGGTTCTTCGGCGGAATGGTCTGCGACGCGCGGCCGGAGGTGCTCGGCGCGGACCGTGTCTCCGGCATGTACCTCAACACGGTGCCGTTCGCCTTCGACGGGCGTGCGCGCACGTGGCGGACCCTCGCGCAGGAGGTGTTCGCGCGCGAGATCGAGCTGTGGCCGCACCGGCGCCTCCCGAACCCGGCGATCCAGCGGGAGTTCGGCGGGCGCCTCATCGACGTGCTCTTCCATTACCTGGACTTCTACCAGGTCGACACCGAGCTGGTGGACTTCGAGGCCAGCATCGACGAGAGCCCCAATGAGTTCCCGATGTGCGTCGGGGCCATGGGCAACCGCCTGCTGCTGTCCACCCACACCCACCTGCTGAGTCGCGCCGCCGGCACGAGGTTCCTGGAAATGGTGCGCGCGGTGCTGGAGGACATGGTTCGCGACATCGACGGCGAGGCGCGCGCGGTCTTCCCGTCCCTGGAGGAGTACGGCCCCGTCTCCTCCGGCGGCGCGGCCGTACGGCTCGTGCCGGAGCTGCTGGCCGAGCGCGTGGCCGCGACCCCCGGTGAGACCGCGCTGGTCGCCGGGGACGAGCGCCTGTCCTTCGCCGAGCTGGACGAGCGCGCCGGCCGGATCGCGTACCGCCTGCGCGAGCTCGGCGTCGGCCCGGAGACCACCGTCGGCGTCCTGCTCGACCGCGGCCCCGACCTGGTCGCCACGCTCCTCGGCGTGTGGAAGGCCGGCGGCGCGTACGTGCCGCTGGACCCGTCCCACCCGGCGGGCCGGATCGCGTTCACCCTGACGGACGCCCGCGTACGCGCCGTGGTCTCCGCGTCCGCCCACGCCGGCCTGCTCGACGGTTACGTCGGCCCGGTCGTCCCGCTGGACCGCACGGACCTCGCGGGGCTCCCGGTGTTCACACAGGAGCGTGAGACCGACCCCGACGGCCTCGCGTACGTCACCTACACGTCCGGGTCGACCGGCCGCCCGAAGGGCGTCCTCGCCCACCACCGAGGCCTGGCGAACTACCTGTCCTGGGTCACGGAGAACTACGCCTCGGCCGGCGACGGCGGTACAGCGCTGTTCGGCTCGGTCGCCTTCGACCTCTCGGTGCCGCTCCTGTTCGCGACGCTGCTGGCCGGGCGCCCCCTGCACCTGATGCCGCCCAACGCCTGCCTCGCCGACCTCGGACGCCTGCTGTCGGAGTCCGGGCCCTTCGGCTTCTTGATGGCCACGCCCGGGCAGCTGTCCGCCCTGTCCGCGCAGCTCCCGCCGGAGCGGTTCGCCGAGCTGGCCGGGCTCGTGGTCTCCGCCGGTGACGCCCTTCCCGCCGCGCTCGCCGGCCGCGTGCGCGCGCACCTGCCGCTCGCTTCGGAGTACGGCCCGGCCGAGGTCACCGTCGGAACCGCCGCCTGCTTCGTGCGCGAACCCCTGACCACTCCGCTGGCGCCGCTCGGTGCCCCGATCCCGAACACCGCGATGTACGTCCTGGACGATGACCTGCGCCGGGTGCCACCGGGAGTCACCGGAGAGGTGTGCGTCGGCGGGATCGGGGTGACCCGCGGCTACGCGGGCAGCCCGGACCTGACCGCCGAACGCTTCGTCCCCGACCCGTACGGCGCGCCCGGCACGCGGCTCTACCGGACCGGTGACCTGGGCCGCGTCGGGCCCGACGGCACCGTCGAGTTCGTCGGCCGTGCCGACGAGCAGGTCAAGATCCTCGGCCACCGCGTCGAACCCGGCGAGATCGAGGCCGTGCTGACCGCCGACCCGCGCATCGCCGAGGCCGCCGTCGTGGCGGAGGGCGAGGGCCCGCTCGACCAGCGGCTCGTCGCCTACGTCGTCCCGGCGGGCGAGCACACCCCCGACCCGGCCGAGCTGCGCGAGCTGCTCTCCGGGACGCTGCCGTCGTACCTGATCCCGTCCGGGTTCGTCACGGTGGACCGGATGCCGCTGACCGCCAACGGCAAGCTCGATCGCGGCGCGCTGCCCGCTCCGGACCGCGCGGCCATGCCGGGCCGCCGCCCGTACGTGGCCCCGCGCACCGACGACGAGAGGCTGCTCGCCGGCATCTGGTCCTCGATGCTGCGGGTCGAGAAGGTCGGCGCCGACGACGACTTCCTCGGTCTCGGCGGCGACTCGCTCGCGCTGTTGCGGATGATCGCCACCGCGCGCCGCGCCGGCCTGCCGCTCTCGCTGTGGATGGTGCACCGGGACGGCACGCTCGCCGAGCTCGCGACCGCCGCGCGCCGGGGCGTACGCCCGGTGCGGCCCGAGCGCGTGCGCGAGGAACTGGCCGAGCGTCATGTCCCCGGACTGAGCCTCGCACTGATCAAGAACGGCGTGCTGGCCGAGACCGCGGAGTACGGCGTGCTGAGCGCCGGCGGCGACCGGCCGGTCACCGCGGACTCCGCGTTCGGGATCGCCTCCATCACCAAGCACGTCACCGCCCTCGCCGTCGTACGCCTCGCCGCGGACGGCCGCCTCGACCTGGACGCCGTCGACACCGTCACCGGCGAGACGGTCCGCGGGCTGTTCGGCGACCGGTTCGCCGACTTGCGGCGCGTCGTGTCCGAGGTGACCGGCGAGAAGTTCACCGACGTGGTGAGCAAGCTGGTGCTCGAACCGCTCGGCATGGCCGGCAGCGGGTTCGGGCCGCCGGCCGCCGAACGCCGCGCGGAGCCGCACGACGAGTCCGGCCGCCCGCTGACCGCCGACCCCGCGTCGCCGTACCTGTGGACCACCGCGGCCGACCTCGCCCAGGTGGCGCTGGAGGTGCAGCGGGCCTACCACGGCCAGGACGCGAGGATCCTCGACCGGCCGATGGTCGACACCCTGCTCGCCGGGCTCGGCACGCACACCGAGGACGGCTCCGACATCGGATTCGGCCACTTCGGCCAGGCCGATGGCTACGCCGGAGCGACGCTGAGCCGCCTGCTCACCCGCGACGGCGTCATCGTCCTGACCAACGGAGCCGGCGGTGCCGCGCTGGTGCGGTATCTGCTGGACCGCCTGCTGTGACCCATTCGACCTGCGACTCCCCGGAAGGGAATGGTCCGTGCGGCATCTCATCTCGATCGACGACCTGAGCGACGACGACCTCCACCAGATCATCACGCGGGGCGTCGGGTTCGCGGCCGAGCCCGGTTCCCAGGGCACCCCTCTCGCGGGCCGGATCGTGGGTGTCTACTTCCGCAAGACCTCGACGCGCACCCGTACCGCCTTCTCCAGCGGAGCGCTGCGGCTGGGCGGGCAGATCGTCACGTACGGCCCCGACGACCTGCAGATCAACACGGGGGAGACCTCGGAGGACACCGGCCGCGTGTTCGCCCGGATGCTCGACGTCCTGGTCGCGCGCACCTCCGGCGACCCGGAGGAGATGCGCGGCTGGGCGCGGCAGGAGCGGATGGCGGTCATCAACGCGATGAGCGCCGACGAGCACCCCACCCAGGCACTCACCGACCTGACCACGCTGATGGGCCGCTTCGGCCGGATCGACGGCCTGCGCGTCCTGTACATCGGCGAGGGCAACAACACCGCGACCGCGCTCGTACGTGCCATGGCGCGGTTCCGTCATGTCACCCTCGAACTGCGGACGCCGCCCGGGTACGGCCTGCCCGCCGACCTGGTCGCCCGCTGCGCGGCGCAGGCCGAGGGCAACGGGTCGGTCATCGTCGAGACCCACGACATGGCCGAGCCGCCCAAGGACTTCGACGCGATCTACACGACCCGCTGGCAGACGACCGGCACCGCCAAGGCGGACCCGGACTGGCGGCGGGTCTTCCAGCCGTTCCAGGTCACCCGCGACCTCTGGCAGACCTCGCCGAACGCGATCTTCCTGCACGACCTGCCCGCGCACCGCGGCGACGAGGTGACCGCCGAGGTCCTCGACGGCCCGGACAGCATCGCCTTCGACCAGGCCGCGAACAAGATGTACAGCGCCATGGCCGTCCTGGAGTGGTGCCGCCGGTGAGCGTTGTGGAGGACACGGTTCCGGCTCCGCCGCTGCGCCGGAATCGCGATTTCCTCCTTCTTTGGACAGGCGCCGGATTTGCGTTCTTTGCGCTAAGGGTCGGTGTGATCACTTACCCTCTCCTGGTGCTCGTCCACACCGGCTCGGCGGATCAGGCCGGCCTCGTCAGCTTCTCCGCGTTACTGCCCAACCTCGTGGTGCAGTTGCCGGCGGGTTTAATGGCCGACCGCTTCGACCGCAGGAGGCTGATGGTCGTCTGCGACGCGGGTTGCGTCGTGGTCACCGGCAGTGTCGCGGTCGCGCTGTTCATGGGCCCGCCGTCGCTGGCCCACCTGCTTATCGCGGCATTCGCGCAGGGAAGCCTCGGCGTCATTTACCAGATCGCCGAACGGTCCGGTGCCCGTCACCTCGTGCCGGAGGAGCACCTGTCGGCGGCGATGACGCAGAACGAGGCGCGGTCCCGCGCCGCCGCGCTGCTCGGCCAGCCGGTCGGCGGCGGGCTGTTCGCGCTCGTGCGCGCGGTCCCGTTCGTCTTCATGACGGTCTCGCACCTCATATCGCTCGTGCTGCTGTTGTCGATACGGAAGAAATTCCAGGCCGAGCGCACCGGCGAGTGGCAGCAGATCTTCACCGAGATCGGCGTCGGGATCCGCTGGGTCTGGCGCGAGAAGTTCCTGCGCACCGTGATGGCGCTGATCTCGGTCTCCAACATGGTCTTCCAGGGTCTCAACCTCACGCTCATGGTGATCATCGTCGGGGACGGCGGCTCGACCTTCCTGGCCGGCGTGGTCGTCGCGCTGAGCGGGGTCGGCGGCATGATCGGCGCGCTGACCGGCAACTGGTGGATCCGACGGCTGAGCATGCGGGACCTGGTGATCGGCGGGTTCGTCGCCTGGGCGGTGCTGATGCCGCCGATCGCCCTCACCGACTCGCCGTACCTGCTGGGCGCGCTCGTCGCCGCCAGCGGTTACGCGGGCGGCCTGCTGAACGTCGCGGGCGCGCTGTACACGATCCGGGTCACCCCGGACGCGCTGCTCGGCCGGGTCAACAGCGTCGCGACCCTCGTCGGCCTCGGACCGGTCGCCCTCGGCTCGCTCGCCGCGGGGTTCTTCAACGAATGGGCCGGGACGACGCGCACCGTCCTCGGAATGAGCGTCATCATGGCGATCTTGGCGGTGATTTCCGTGATTAGCCCGGAAATCAGGCGCAAGTCTCTTCCGGCAAATGCGATACCGATGAATGAGGCAAAACTATAGGCCACATATAGGCATATTGAGCAGCATCAAGGGATGGTGATAGCGCGCTGTCTTTGAGAGGACCGCGGGCTCGAATTGGTATGCGTGAGGGTGGGTTATCCATGGTGCACGGACCCGGAACCGGGGTGGGCGTCGGTGGCCTCAGCGCCATCGCCGCTGAGGCCAGTCAGAATGATCTTTCCGTGGAACAGGTGTGCGCGGAGGTCGCCGCCTGGTCACGGTTGCTCTCCGCGGGGACGGAAATACCCGGCCACGTTATGAGCTTTCCTTATTCGCCGGTCATTGACTACTACCAGGGCGTCGGCCGAAATCACGTCGCACCACTCCTGGTCGAAGAGCTCAAAAGCGCCAGTGAACTTCTCATGAAGCTGGCGGCCAAGGAAGAAAGCTGGCCGCTCGGCGAATGGCTGCCCTCCACATTCGACCAGGAGGTCGGGGGATATGACTCCTACCTCTGTTCCGCGCTGCTGGAGGGGGTCGCGGAAGACGACGTCGCGATCGACACCTTGCTCGTCGCGCTCGTCGCCCGGCTCGCCGTGACCGAGACGGACGCGCAGTCGCGGCTCCCCGACGACCGGCGCCAGTCGCGGCGTACCCAAGCGTGCCGACACGCCTTGGAACGCGCCGCCGACTTCGCGCCGAAGAGCACCGTCCAGGGCGACGACCCGGTGGAGGTCCTCGACCGGATCCCGCCGAGCCTGCGGCAGGTCGTCGACATCGCGATGCTGCCGACCTCGACACTGCATGACGAGCACATGTTCATCCGGAGCATCCAGATCTTCGAGAGCGTGTACCGCCAGGTCGTGCGCGCGCTCCTTCGCGCCCTGACCGCCGTGGAGGAAGCCGACGCGGTGCGCGCCCGTGAGGAACTGGCCGACGCGGCGTCCCGCCTTGAGGCGACACCGCTGCTCTACCGTGTGGTCACGACGATGCCGAAGGAAGCGTTCGCCGTCATCCGCGACTACACCAACGGCCGCAGCGCGGTGCAGTCGCGCGCGTACCGGCAGGTGGAGTTCATCTGCGCGCCCGCCGATCCCGACCCGACCACCGCGGGCAAGATTCCGCGGATCGAGGTGCCCGCACGTACGCTCCAGGAGGCCTTCGCGGAACAGGAGCACCGGATGCCGGCCGCCGACGCGCGCCTGCTCGCCGAGGAGATGGTCCGCCTCGACACCGCCTGGCACTCCATGAAGCGGACACACTGGGGCATCACTCTCAAGATCATCGGCAATGTGCCGGGCACCGGCGGAACCGACGGCGCGGACTACCTGAAGCGGACCTCCGAAGCGCCGCTCTTCCCCGATCTCGAGCGCTGACGAAGGGAACCACCATGGACGACCTGCAGGCCGAGAACGCCGAGCTACGGCGCAAGATCTCGGGCTTCATCATCTCCCAGGCCATCTACGCCGTCGGGCAGCTCGGCATCGCCGACCGGCTCGCGGACGGCCCCGCAAGCGTCACCGACCTCGCCGCCGCCACCGGCGTGGACGCCGACGCCCTCCACCGGTTCATGCGGGCGCTGGCCGCCGAGGACATGTTCGTCGAGCAGCCGGCCGGCACGTTCGCGCTGACCCGGCTCGGCGGCCTCATGCGCTCCGACGTGCCCGGTTCGCTCGTGCACTTCTCCGCCCTGATGGCCGAGGAGGCGTACGTGGCCTGGTCGGAGTCCCTGCACTCGGTCCGCACCGGAAAGGCGGCCTTCGAGAAGGTGTACGGCAAGCCGCACTTCGAGTGGCTCGCCGATCACCCGGAGGCGTCGGAGAAGTTCAACCGCGCCCAGGCCGGTCTGGTCACCCTCCGGCTGCTGCCGCTGCTGGAGCGGTCGTGGGACGACGTCGGCACGGTCGTCGACGTCGGCGGCGGCAACGGCGTCCTGCTCACTGAGCTGCTGGGCCGCCACGAGCACCTCGAAGGCATCGTCTTCGACCTGCCGCACGTCGTCGCCGAGGCCGAGCGGACCCTGGCCGAGGGAGGTGTCGCCGACCGCGCCACCTGCGTCGGCGGCGACTTCTTCGACAAGATCCCGGCGGGCCGCGATGTCTACGTGATGACGCAGATCCTGCACGACTGGAGCGACGACGAGGCGGTCGCGATCCTGCGGCGCACCCGCGAGGCCATCCCCGACGACGGCCGTCTCCTCGTGATCGAGCACGTCGTCCCGGCGGGCAACGAGCCTCACCCCGCCAAGCTGCTGGACCTGCACATGCTGGTGCTGCTCGGCGGCCGGGAGCGTACCGAGGACCAGTGGAACGACCTGTTCACGCGCGGCGGCTTCAAGCTGGTCGCGGTCACGCAGGGGCCGCGTTCGGCACTGCTGGAGGCACACCCCGTCTGACCCGCGACGACAGAACGGGCCGCGACAATGGCGTCGCGGCCCGTTTTCGTATGTCGCGGGCTACTGCCGCTGGTTGATCGCGTCCGCGGGCTGGGCCCGCAGCGCGAGCCGGGCGGCCGTGTCGGTCGAGAAGAACGCCAGCACCGCCGCGCCGAGGATGACCAGCAGGTACGAGGTCGGCGGCACGTACGGCAGCGCCGTGTGCGTCATCCCGCTGCTGAAGGCGCTCAGCGTCAGGAAACTGATCAGCGTGCCGATGACGACCGCGACGATCGTCACGACCAGAGACTCCCAGCGGGTGATCCGCAGCACCTGCCGCCGGGTCGTGCCGACCAGGCGGAGCAGCGCGAACTCACGGAACCGGTCGGCCGTCGCCATGGTGAGCGAGTTGACCACGGCGATCGCGGTGAACGCGATGATCAGGCCCATCGCCAGCAGCGCCACCTTCGCGTTCGCGCGCTGCTGGGCCGCCTGCTGCTCGCGCAGGCCGTCGCGGTCGGTGACGTGGATGCCCGCCACTCCCTTGACCCGGCCGGCCAGGGCCTTGTGCAGGTCCTTCGCGCCGGGTGCCGCCTTGACCAGCACGGTGTCGTCGAGCGGGTTGTCGACGTGGGCGGCGACCAGGTCGTGCGGCAGCGTGAGATCGGGGAACCCGAGCCCGCGGTCGTAGATCGCGATGACCTTCAGCGACACCGGAGTGCTGTCGCCCATCCGCAGGTCGACCTGCCCGCCGACGTGAGCGCCGGTACGCGCCGCCGCGGTGGTGCTCATCGCGGCCGTGTTGGCGCCCATGTCGTTGATCGAGCCGGTCTTCACGCCCATGTCGAGCGTCTGCCCAAGATGTTCCGGCGTGACGCCCTGGACCGAGTACTTGCCCAGCCCGACCCCGCGCACCTGGGTGTGCAGGACCTCGGTGACCGTGGCCGCGCCGGGCACCTGGCGTACCGCGCCGACGTCGGCGGAGGCGATGCCGGGGCCGGAGGACTGCAGCACGTAGTCGGCGGTCGTGCCCTCCTGAGCCTGCCGCTGCGAGGCGTGCCCGAGCGTGGTCTGGCCGAACAGGATCGTGCAGGTCATCGCCACCGCCAGGCTGAGCGGTGTGACGACGCCGGCGATCCGCTTCGCGTTGGCCTGGGTGTTGGCCGCGGCGAAGTAACCGCCGACCGGGGACAGGACCTTCAGCGGCACGGCGAGGAAGCCGGTCGCGACCCGGACCAGGATCGTGCCGAGCAGTGTCGCCGCGGTGACCCAGATCAAGGACGTCAGGAACGTCACCGGGGTCGCGGCGGGTTCGGTCGACAGCGTGCTCAACACGATGGTCAGCACGACCGCGCCGGCCGTGAAGATGAGGCCGGCGATGAGGCGGACCGCACCCGGCCTCGGCGGCTCGATGGCGGACTCGGCGAGCGCCTCGGCGGGCCGGATCCGTGTCGTGCGCCGTGCCGCGACCCGTGCCGCGACGTAGGCGGCGACCAGGGCGGCGAGGACCGCGGCGAACCACGGCGCCGGGCCGACCGAGAGCTTGAGGATGTCGGGGATCGCGCCGGCCGCCACGAACCGGCCGCGCAGCCAGGACGCGAGCGGCAGGCTGACCAGGCACCCGCCGACACCGCCCAGCAAGCCGACGACCAGCGCCTCACGCCCGATCAGCTTGCGGATCTGCTTCGGCGTCGCGGCGATCGCGCGCAGCAGCGCGAGCTCACGGTAACGCTGCTGGATGGACAGGCCGAAGGTGCTCACCACGACGAGGATCGCGACCAGGACCGCGGTCGCGCTGAGCGTGCCGCTGAGGCTGATCAGCATGACCTGCGCCTTCGAGGCGTCGAGGAATTCGACGCCGCCGCGCTTGTCACCGGGATAGACCTTCGCCGGAGTGCCGGCGATGGCCTTCTCCACCCGGTCGCTCACGTCGTCGACGTCCGCCCCGGAGGAGGTCACCAGGCCGATCGAGGAGATCTGGCCGGCATGCCCGGCCAGGCGCCGCGCCTCGTCGGTGGAGAAGAAGATCGTCGACTGCCGGCTCAGGCCGTCGTGGCCGGGCGGCTTGGCGATGCCCGTCACGCGGTACTGCGTGGCGACCTCGGTGGCCTGGATGGTGACGGACGAGCCGATGTGCGCGCCGGCCCGGTCGGCCAGGTCGGCGTCGATGACCACGTCGCCCGGGCTCTCCGGGACGTGCCCGGACCGCAGCGTGAACGGCGTGATCGGCGCCGACTCCCAGCCGTGGCCGTACGACGGGCTCTTGGAGGGCCCGTCGACCGCCTGGCCGTGGTCGACGATGTAGGCGGGGAAGGTGACCTCGGGCACCGCCTGCTTGACGCCGGGCACGGACCGCACCCTGTCGATCACGGTGGCGGGGATCCACACGTGCTCGGCCAGGGGCTTGGACTTGATCTTCGTCTTGCCCTTCTTCTTTTTCTTGACGGCGGAGACGCTCTGGTCACCGGCCACGACGATGGAGCTGCCGGAGTAGCGCTCCGTCGGGATGCCGCCGGTCAAACCGGTCTGCAGCAGCATTCCGCAGGCGCTGATGAGGGCGGAGGCACAGAACAGGGCCAGGAAGGCGCCGATGAAGCCGGCCTTCCTGGTCCTGAGCGTGCTCAGGGCGAGACCGAGCATCAGCGGTGCGCCTCCATCTGCGTCATGCGCCCGGCGATCACACTCGCGTCCGACCTCGGCAGAGTGCCGACGACCTGGCCGTCGGCCAGGAAGAGCACGGCGTCGGCGTAGGAGGCGGCCACCGGGTCATGGGTCACCATGACGACGGTCTGGCGCACGGTCTCGACGGTCTCCCGGAGGAGGGCGAGGATCTCCTGCGCGGTGCGCATGTCGAGCGCGCCGGTCGGCTCGTCGGCGAAGATGACGTCGGGCCGGGTGACCAGCGCGCGGGCGATCGCCACGCGCTGCTGCTGGCCGCCGGACAGCTGCGCCGGACGGTGCCGGGTGCGGTCGGCGAGGCCGACCCGGTCGAGGATCTCCTTCAGCCAGGCGCGGTCGGGCGACTTGCCGGCCAGCCGCAGCGGCAGGGTGATGTTCTGCATCACCGTGAGCGAGGGGATCAGGTTGAACGCCTGGAACACGAAGCCGATGCGCTGGCGTCGCAGCTCGGTCAGCTTCGTCTCGCTCAGGTTGTCGAGCGCCATGTCGCCGAGCGTGATCGAGCCGGAGGAGGGGCGGTCGAGGCCGGCGGCACAGTGCAGGAAGGTGCTCTTGCCGGAACCCGAGGGCCCCATGACGGCGGTGAAGGTGCCGTAGGGGATCTCGATCGTGACGTCGTTCAGCGCCGTGACGGTGTTGCCGCCCTTGCCGTACACCTTGCTCACGGCGGAGAGACGTACCGCATGCGACGCATTTGTCTGAGTATGCTTACGAGAGACCTGCACCAGCGGGTCTCCTTTCAGGAGGGATGTGTCACCGGGTGAAGGCCCCGTCGAGGGGCTGGGGGATGCATTTCTTCTCACTTGGCCGTCGAGTGGCACCTCGGCGGCCAAGTCTTTGCGGTCATGCCCTCATCTGATGTCCTCCTCGACGGCGCTTCCGCCGTTCTCGGCCACCATCTCGGGGAAGGCGAGGAACCGGGTGAGGACCGTCCTGGCGTTCACAGGGGTGTCCTCCTCGGAACGCTTGTAGCGCTTGAGCAGCTCGATGAAGTCCTCGAAGAGGGTCATCAGCTCTTCCGGCGTGAGGCGGATGGACCCGCGTGAGTGCAGGAACGTGTCCGACCAGTCGTCCATCTGGTCGCGCTGGACCTGGAACCGCAGCAGCTGCTCGAAGTCGTCCGCGAGCTCGAGCCGCGCCATCTCGTCGATGACGAGACGCATCTGGTCGCTCTGCCGTGACCTCGGCGGGATGCGCAGGTCGCGCACTGGCGCGCGCCACCAGCGCTCACGGCCGTGCGCACGCTCCGGCGTCTCCTCGACGAAGCCGTACTTGGCCAGCTCGCGAAGGTGGTAACTGGTCGCGCCCGTGTTCAACCCCAAGGCCCTCGCGAGGGTGGCCGAGGTGGCGGGGCCATGCAACCCGAGGTGATGGAGGATTCGCTGCCGGCGTGGGTGCGCCAGCGCCTTCAACACCTCTAGGTCGGTGACCTCCAGAGGCACCGCGGAATCAGACATCGTGGGTCCATAGTCGCATGTGCACAGTGTCCTATGCAAGTTTCTTTGCACAGTGCCTGGGCGTCTCGTGGTACCTGGTGAACATACGTCGTTATCTGTCCGATGTTGCCCGACATGCAGGTATAGAGCCGGTATAGGACGCGCCGACATGGTCGTTTCGGATTTCTTACCGGGATGGCCGGAACGATGCCTAGAAGGAGAAATTCGTGTCAGGAGAGCGCAGCAGGCGCGAGATCCTCGCCGCGTCCGCACTTGTGGCAGGCGGTTCATTGCTCGGGGCGGTTCCCGCACGCGCGGACGACCCGCCGCCGCCCACGCCGCCGGGGAACAATCCGCCGATTCCGGACGTGCCTGGGATGTTGGGCGACCCGCGCGCGAACGAGTTCTTCTACCAGTTCGACCAGTACTTCTACTTCCATCGCCCCGACAGCCTCGTGGCCCTCCTCGACACGATCCAGGCCGCGGTCGGCCCGGTCACGCAGTGGCGCACGATCTGGCTCAATTGCGCGAACTCGCCCGGATATCCGGACACCTATCGCGCGATCTGGAAGCCGGTCGAAAAAGAGGTGGCCGAGCTTTCCCGCCTGCAGCGGCTCTATTATCACGGCTTTTGGCGTTACGACCTCGGCCGGATCATTCCCGCGTTCGAGGAAATGGCACAGGGGCGCCTGTGGGACCCCCGTCTCCCGGACGGCAGCAAGCTGCACGTGATGGACCCGCCGAGCGGCGGCACGGAGGCGTACCACCGCTGGCACGCCACCAACCGGGCGATGATCCTCCTCGGCATCGACGCCGCGTGGTGGTCCGCGCTGGACCCGATCGTCGGCTACGCGTGGTCGATCCAGTCGCTGGCGCAGCCGGTGAAGGACTCCCAGACCAACCCGCTCCTGCCGCGCGACGCCATGAGGCAGCTGCGGCGCGACTGGCTGTGCCGTACGCCGCACCAGCTCGACGAGGCGTTCAAGTCGTTCCCCTACCCGACCGACCTTCCGAAGATCTGAGGTCATGGGCGACGAAGGCAGGACCGGCGTCTGGCTGGTGGGTGCCCGCGGATCCCTGGCGACCACGGTGGTCGTCGGGGCATCCGCCGTACGGTCCGGACTCACCGAGCCGATCGGCTGCGTGAGCACCCTCCCGCCGTTCGCGCCGCTGAGCCTCGGGGGCTTCGGCGACCTTGTGTTCGGCGGGCACGACGTGAACGGCGTCGGGCTGACCAAGCGGGCCGAGCGACTGGTCCAGGCCGGAGTGGTGCCGCACGGGTTGCCAGACGCGGTCCACGAGGACCTGCTCGCCGCCGAGGCGGAGATCCGTTTCGGCACGGGCGACCAGGAACGCCGCAGCCAGGCCGAGGTCGTCGATGCCTTCGTCGCCGACCTCGACGGCTTCCGGCGGCGCAACGGCCTGGCACGGGTGATCGTGGTCAACGTCTCCTCGACCGAGGCCCCGGCGACCCCCGATCCCGCGCACGAGTCGGCGGAGGCCCTGATGGCCGCCCTCGACGCCGGCGCGGCCCCGCTGCCACCCAGCTCGCTGTACGCGCTTGCCGCGATACGCGCGGGCTGTCCCTACGTCGACTTCACGCCGTCGACCGGCATCCGGCTTCCCGCGCTGCGGGAGCTGGCCGAGGCCGCCGGCCTGCCGTACGCGGGCAATGACGGCAAGACCGGGGAGACCCTGGTCAAGTCCGTGCTGGCGCCGATGTTCGCCAGCCGCGCCCTGCGGGTGACGTCCTGGTCCGGGGCCAACCTGCTCGGCGGCGGCGACGGCGCCACGCTCGCCGACCCCGAGCGCGCGCGCAGCAAGACCGAGTCCAAGCGCAAGGTCGTGCCCAGCGCTCTCGGTTACGAGGTCGACGGCGATGTCGCCATCAGCAACGTGCCCTCGCTGGGCGACTGGAAGACGGCCTGGAACAACATCACCTTCACCGGCTTCCTCGGCACGGCGATGACGATGCAGTTCACCTGGCAGGGCTGCGACTCGGCCCTGGCCGCGCCGCTGATCCTGGACCTGGTGCGGTTCACCGCCGCGGCCGACGCCGCCGGGCTCCAGGGGCCGCTCACCGAGCTGGCGTTCTTCTTCAAGGACCCGATCGGCACCGACGAGCACGGTCTCGTACGGCAGTTCGACGCGCTCGTGGAGTGGGCGCGGGGACTCGCCTCATGAGGGCCTACCTCGAACTCATACGTGCCCCGGCCGCGCTCAGCGTGCCGGGGGACGTGCTGGCCGGCGCGGCCGCGGCCGGCTGGCCGTACCGCCGCGCCACCGCCGGCGTCGTGGCCTCCTCGGTCTGTCTCTACTGGGCCGGGATGGCGCTGAACGACTACGCCGACCGGGAGATCGACGCGGTCGAGCGGCCCGAGCGGCCGATCCCCTCGGGCCGGGTCGGCCCGCGTACCGCCCTCGCCGTCGCGGGCGGCCTCACCGCCGCCGGCCTCGGCCTGGCTGCCTACGCCGGACGTGGCCGCGCGCTCGCCGTGGCCGTGCCTCTCGCCGGCGCGGTCTGGGCGTACGACCTGAAGCTGAAGTCCACGCCCGCAGCCTCGGCCGCGATGGCCGTGGCGCGGGGACTGAACGTCCTGATGGGCTCCGGAGCGGGCCGTGCGCGTTCGGCGGCGCCCGCCGCGGCCACCGTGGCCCTGCACACGTACACCGTGACGAACCTGAGCCGCCACGAGGTCGAAGGCGCCACATCGAGTGTGCCGCGCGCCACACTCGCGGCCAGCACGCTCGTCGCCGCCGCGGCGACCTACGGACGGCGAGGCAGGCGCGCCGCCGAGCGGACCGCGCCCGCGCTCTGCGCGACGGCCTACCTGGGCGCGTACGGACGGCCGCAGCTGACGGCGGCAGCCGACCCCTCGGCCGAGAACGTGCGGAGCGCCGTCGGCGCCGGCATCCACGGCTTGCCGCTGCTCCAGGCGGCGCTGTCGACCGACGCGGGCCCGGCGGTGACGCTGCCGCTGACGTTCATCGCGCCGCTGTCGCGATGGCTCGGCCGGAAGATCTCCGCGACATGACGGCGCCGCGCTTCGGATACGGCACCAACGGATTCGCCGACCACCGCCTGGACGACGCGCTGGCGGTCCTGGCCGACCTCGGCTACGACGGCGTCGCGCTGACCCTCGACCACCAGCACCTCGACCCGTACGCCGCCGACCTGCCGCGCCGGACGGAGCGGCTGGCGGCGCGCCTCGACGAACTCGGGCTGGACCTGGTCATCGAGACCGGCGCCCGATACCTGCTCGACCGTCACCGCAAGCACCGCCCCACCCTGATGTGCGAGGACGGCTCCGAGCTGCGCGTCGACCTGCTGCGGCGCGCGGTGCGGATCGCCGCCGACCTGAACGCGCGCGCCGTCTCGTTCTGGAGCGGCACCGCCGACGGGCCCGGCGACTGGGACCGCCTCGTCGCCGGCTGCGCTCAGGTGATCGAGGAGGCCGACCGGTACGGCGTCACGCTCGGCTTCGAGCCGGAGCCCGGGATGTTCATCGACACGCTCGACCGCTACGACGAGCTGAAGCGGCGGCTCGGCGGAACGGGCTGTCTCGGACTCACCCTCGACATCGGCCACTGCCGCTGCCTGGAGACGCAGTCCGTGCCCGACTGCGTACGCCGGGCCGCCCCCGACCTGGTCAACGTCCAGATCGAGGACATGCGCCGCGGCACGCACGAGCACCTGGAGTTCGGCCAAGGCGAGATCGAGTTCGAACCGGTGCTGAAAGAGCTCGCCGTGATCGGCTACGAGGGTCTGATCTCGGTCGAGCTGCCGCGGCACAGCCACGCCGCACCCGAGATCGCGCGGCGCTCCCTGGAGTTCCTGCGCCGGAGGTCACCGTGATCACCGAGCTGTACGTGCCGCTCGCCGAACGCCTGAACGAGAACGGCCTCCTCTGGCTGCGCGAGGCGCGCGAGCGCATCGGGCGGGACCCGCGGGCCATCGACGCCCTGTTCCCGGCCGCGGCACGGCGCTGCGGTCGCGGCCCGCTCGGCGACGACGAGCCATTCCACGACTGGACGGTCGACGAGGCCGCGCGAACACTGCTGATCGACGCCCTGCCGCTGCGCGGCGAAGAGCTGGCCGAGGCCGTCTCCGAGCTGTACCGGCACGGCGACACCGCCGAGCGGTGCGCCGTCCTGCGCGCGCTGTCGCTGCTCGATGACATCGGCGACGCCGGGCTGCCGCTCGTACGCGACGCGCTGCGCACCAACGACACACGGCTGATCCGGCGCGCCCTCGGCGAGTACGGAGGCCGTCGTCTCGACGACGACGCGTACCGGCAGGCCGTACTCAAATGGGTGTTCTGCGAGATCCCGCTCCGTGACGCGGCGTGCCTGTGCGAGCGCGCCGACGCCCGGCTCGCGACGATGCTCGCCGACTACGTACGCGAGCGGACCGCGGCCGGCCGTGACGTGCCGCCGGACATCCGGCCACTGATCGAACGTCATGGATCCCCGAGCTCAGGAGGCATGGATGCGCATCTTCGATCCGCATATCCACATGACGTCACGGACGACGGATGACTATGAGGCGATGTACGAGGCGGGCGTGCGCGCGCTCGTCGAACCGGCCTTCTGGCTGGGGCAGCCTCGTACGAGCGTGCACAGTTTCGTCGACTACTTCGACGGGCTGGTCGGCTGGGAGCCGTTCCGCGCGGCCCAGTTCGGCGTGCGGCACCACTGCACGATCGCGCTGAACCCGAAGGAGGCCAACGACCCGCGCCTCACCGGCGTTCTCGACGTGCTTCCGCGGTATCTCGCCAAGGACCGGGTCGTGGCGGTCGGCGAGATCGGGTTCGACTCGATGACGCCGGAGGAGGACGAGGCGTTCGCGCGCCAGCTCGCGCTGGCGATCGAGAACGACCTGCCCGCCCTCGTGCACACGCCGCACCGGGACAAGCTCACCGGCACGAAGCGCTCCATCGACGTGGTCCGCGAGTCGGGCATCCCGCCCGAGCGGGTCGTGATCGACCACCTCAACGAGGTGACGGTGCGCACCGTGGCCGAGAGCGGCTGCTGGATGGGCTTCTCGGTCTACCCGGCGACCAAGATGAGCGAAGAGCGGATGGTCCGCATTCTCTCCGAGTTCGGCACCGAGCGGATGCTCGTCAACTCCGCCGCCGACTGGGGGAAGAGCGACCCGCTGAAGACGCGCCGTACGGCGGACGCGATGCTGCGCGCCGGGTTCGGCGAAGATGACGTCGACCGGGTCTTCTGGCGGAACCCGGTCGACTTCTACGGGCAGAGCGGGCGGCTCGAGCTGGAGGAGATCAGCCCCGACGAGTCCGCGACGTTCAGCGGCAACTCGGTCAAGCGCGGCGGAGAGTAGCGTGCGGTTCCGGCACTCCGACGGCACCGTCGTCCACCTCGCGTACTGCACCAACGTGCACGCGGCCGAAGACCTCGACGGCGTGCTCGGGCAGCTCGCCGCGTACGCGGAGCCGATCAGGAATCGGCTGGGCGTGTCACGGCTGGGCGTCGGCCTGTGGCTGGCGGCCGGTGTGGTCGAGGCCCTGGGCGACGACCCCGCCGCGGTGCGCAGGATGCGCGGCGAGCTGGCCCACCGCGGGCTGGAGGTCGTCACCCTCAACGCCTTCCCGTACACCGGGTTCCAGGACCGGGTGGTCAAGGGGAAGGTCTACCACCCCGACTGGACCGAGCGGCAGCGGCTGGACTACACGGTCGCGTGCGCCCGGATCCTGGCCGAGCTGCTCCCGGACGACGCCGCGCGCGGCAGCGTGTCGACGCTGCCCCTCGCCTGGCGGACGCCCTGGTCGGAGTCGCGCCGCGAGGAGGCCCTGCGCAACCTCGTGCGGCTGGGGGGCGCGCTCGCCGAGATCGAGTCGCGTACCGGCCGTGAGATCCGGGTCGGCATCGAGCCGGAGCCGGGCTGCGTCGTCGAGCGCGTCGACCAGGCCGTGGAGATCCTCGCCGGGCTCGACCACAGCCGGCTCGGGATCTGCCTGGACGCCTGCCACCTCGCGGTGGGCCACGAGGAGCCGCGCGAGGCCCTCGACCGGCTCGCCAGGGCCGGAGTCCCGGTCGTGAAGACCCAGGTGTCGTGCGCGTTGCGCGCCTCCGCCCCGCGCGAGGAGGAGTCCCGGCGCTCGCTCGTCCGGCTGGACGAGCCGCGCTTCCTCCACCAGACCAGGGAGCGCGCTGGGGGAGAGGTCCGCGGCGTGGACGACCTGTCCGACGCGCTCGGCGGCGGGCTGCCGGGCGATGAGGAGTGGCGCGTCCACTTCCACGTGCCCGTCAACGCCGACGACGTGCTGTCGCTGGGCACCACGCGCACGGAGCTGATCGCGACGCTGAACGCGCTCTTCGGCGGCCCGGTCGCGCGTACCGACCACGCCGAGGTCGAGACCTACACCTGGCCCGTGCTGCCCGGAGCCGCGGGCCCGGAGGGCGTCATCGAAGGAATCGCGGCCGAGCTGTCGTGGACCCACGACCGGCTGGTCGGGCTCGGAATGAAGGAGATCGAGTGACTCGCCTAGTCGTCCTGGACGTCGTCGGGCTGACCCCGCGTCTCCTGCCGCACATGCCGAACCTGAGCGCCGTCGGCGCCGCCGCGCGACTGGACACCGTGCTCCCGGCCGTCACGTGCTCGGTGCAGGCCACCCTCCTCACCGGCGCGGAGCCCTCGGGCCACGGGATCGTCGGCAACGGCTGGTACTTCCGCGGTCTCGGAGACGTCCTGTTCTGGCGCCAGAGCAACGCGCTGGTCGGCGGCGACAAGCTGTGGCAGGCCGCACGCCGGGCCGACCCCGGCTACAAGGTGGCCAACATCTGCTGGTGGTACGCGATGGGGGCGGACGTCGACATCACCGTCACGCCCCGACCCATCTACCGCGCCGACGGGCGCAAGGACCAGGACTGCTACACGTACCCGCCGCGCCTGCACGATGAGCTGGAGAGCAGGTTCGGCCCGTTCCCGCTGTTCACCTACTGGGGGCCGACGGCGGGCATCACGTCGTCGAAGTGGATCGTCGACGCCGCCCGGCACGTCTTCGCCGCCGAGCGGCCCGACCTCACCCTCGTCTACGTCCCGCACCTCGACTACGACCTGCAGCGGTTCGGCCCGGACGGCCCGGAGGCGGCCCGTGCCGCCGCCGAGCTCGACCAGGTGCTGAAGCCGCTGCTCGACGACGCGGCGGCGGACGGCGCGACGGTCGTGGCCCTCAGCGAGTACGGGATCACGTCCGTGACGACTCCCGTGCACATCAACCGGCGGCTGCGCGAGGCCGGGCTGATCGACGTGCACACCCAGGACGGGATGGAGTACCTCGGGACCTGGACCTCACGGGCCTTCGCGGTCGCCGATCACCAGATCGCCCACGTCTACTGCAAGGACGCCGCGGCGGTCGAGGCGGCGGCCGAGGCGCTGAAGGGGCTCGACGGCGTCGCGGAGGTGCTGGACGAGGCCGGCAAGAAGGAGCACGGCCTGGACCACGAACGGTCCGGGGACCTCGTGGTGATCGCCGAGCCCGAGGCGTGGTTCACCTATTACTACTGGCTGGACGACCGGCGGGCGCCGGACTTCGCCAAGCTCGTCGAGATCCACCGCAAGCCGGGGTACGACCCGGCGGAGCTGTTCTTCGACCCGTCAGACCGGCTGGTCAAGGCGCGGGCGGCGGCGGCGCTGGCCCGTAAGAAGCTCGGCCTGCGGTACGCGATGAACGTCGTGCCGCTCGACCCGTCCTGCGTACGCGGCAGCCACGGCCGGCTGCCCGCGGACCCGGCCGACGGCCCGGTGCTGATCTGCTCCGATCCGGCGATGGACCGCGACCACTACGCGGCCACCGAGGTGAAGGACCTGCTCCTCACCCTGGCCGGCCTCGCCCCGGACACCATCTAGATCGTGACTGTCCCTGGGTGAGTTCGCGTTCCACCGGTGTGCCAGGCTGACGCTCATCACCACCGTGGTGGTCTCTCCCAGCCTGGCCGCACCGCTGGCCGGTCGGTCCTCCCGGCGCGTCGACGCCGGTCCTAGTCCGGCGTGTGGTCGGTGCGGTGGAGCAGGCCGCGTGCCTGCACCGGGCCGGCCTCCACGGCGACCGACCGGAAGGTGCCGGACAGCTCCGCCACCCAGAAGCTGCCGGCGATCGTCCGCGTGGCGGCGATCGCCTTCCACCAGGACAGCAGCCCGGAAGTGAAGGTGACGGTCACGTCGTCGGCGCCGGGAGGGATCTGTCCCCAGGCGAGCGCCCACGCGCGTCCTTCGTCGATGCCTCGGCGCGCGCCGAGCAGGAGGGCGCCGTGGGGCGATGCCGTGGAGACGTCGGCGAGGGCGTCGTTCCGCGTGTAGACCTTCAGCGTCGGCCGGCCCTCGTGGCCCTCGCCGATCTGCAATGACCAGTGGCTGAATTGGAGCCGGGGCAACCTGCGGTACGGACCGACGGCGTCCGTACCGCTCACTGAAGACGCGGCCGTGAGCCGTAGATCCAGGGGCAGGGGTGGTGTGCCATCCACACGGTGGGCGCCTCCGACTCTTTGCTCATGCAGGGGGATCACTGACACAAAGATAGTTGTGCAAAGAGACTTGTGCAATCGGTTGATGGCCACTTCTGACAAGTAGTAAAGATTCAGTCAAGGCTATAGGGCGGATATAGAAACTCAGGAAAGAATCGTCCGAAAATCGCCACGGGAGGCACTGTAATGAGCGGAGCAAGGTGCCGGGTCGCGGTGCTCGGCGCGGGGATCGGCGGCCTCACCGCGGCGATCACCCTGGCGTCGAAGGGCATCGAGGTCGACATCTACGAGCAGGCGCCGGAGCTTCGCGAGGTCGGCGTCGGCCTGCACCTGGGCTCCAACGGCAGCAGGATCCTGCACCGGCTCGGCCTGGGGGAGCGGCTGGACGAGATGGGCGTACGGCCCGCCGCGCTCGAGGTCCGCAAGTGGATCGACGGTCAGGTCCTGACACGGCAGCCGATGGGCGAGGAGTGGGCCGCCGAGTTCGGTGCCCCGTACTACACCGTCCACCGCGCCGACCTGCTCCGCGTTCTGGCCGAGAGCGTGCCGGAGGGCTCCGTCCACCTGGGCCGCCGGTGCGTCGGCTACACCCAGGACGAGGGCGGCGTACGGCTGGAGTTCGCCGACGGCGGCGTGGCCTCGGCCGACGTCCTGGTCGGCGCCGACGGCGTCCACTCCGTGGTCCGCCGGGCGATCGCCGGCCAGGAGGCTCCCGTCTTCTCCGGGACCAGCGCGTACCGCGGCCTGATCCCCACCGCCGGACTCCCCTCGCTACCGGCTGAGACGATGTTCATCTGGGTCGGCGCCGAGGTGAAACTGCTGTGCTACCCGGTGGCGTCGGGGAACCTGCTCACGTTCGTCGCCGTCGTGCCGGATGCCGAGGGAAGCGCCGAGTCGTGGAGCCTGCCGGGCGAGCGCTCGGACGTGGCGGCCGCGCTGGCGGGCTGGGACCCGACCGTGCAGGCGATGATCGAGCGCATCGGCGAGGTACGCCGCTGGGCGCTGTACGACCGCGAGCCCCTGAGCCACTGGAGCGAGGGCCGCACCACCCTCCTAGGCGACGCCGCCCACCCGATGCTGCCCCATCACGGCCAGGGCGCCAACCAGGCCATCGAGGACGCCGTGGCGCTCGCCACCTGCCTCGACCGAACGCCGGACGACGTCGAGGCCGCACTCCTCCGCTACGACGCGATACGCCGCCCGCACACCGCCCAGGTACAGACCGGATCGCGCGGCGGCGGCACGATGCGCCTACGGCCTCCGGGCCCGGAACAGGGCGGCGCGAAGATGTCATCCCTCGTCGACGACGCCTCGTGGATCCAGCGCTACGACATCGAGCAGGAGATGGTGTCCCCGGTGTCCTGAACCGGGTGGCACGGACGAGGTGCCGTCAGTGCAGGTGGACCGGGAGGGCGGAGAGGCCGCGGAAGCGGATGTTGTGCTGCCATTCCGGTGCGGGGCCGGCCAGGCGGAGGTGCGGGAAGCGGGACAGGAGGAGGGAGAAGGCGATCTCCGCTTCCAGGCGGGCCAGGGGTGCGCCGAGGCAGTGGTGGATGCCGTGGCCGAAGGCCAAGTGGCCGGTGGCGTCTCGGGTGATGTCCAGGCGGTCGGTGTCGGCGAACCTGGCCGGGTCGCGGTTGGCGGCGATCAGGGCGACGTGGACGAACTCGCCCGCGGGGATCTCGGTACCGCCGATCGTCACGGGCTCGGCGGTGTAGCGGAGAGTGGCGATGTTGACGGGGCCGTCGTAGCGGAGGAACTCCTCGATGGCGCCCGGCAGGAGCGAGGGGTCGGCGCGTAGGGCCGCCAGCTGTTCGGGGTGCCGGAGGAGCGCGTACGTGCCGTTGGCGATCAGGTTGACGGTGGTCTCGTGCCCGGCGACGATCAGCAGGAACGCCATGGACGTGATCTCCTGGTCGGACAGGAGGTCGCCGTCGTCCTGGGCTTGGACCAGGGCGGACAGCAGGTCGTCGGCGGGTGACTCGCGCTTGGACCGTACGAGGGCGGTCAGGTGGTCCGCCATCTGCCGGAGTGCGGAGAGGAACGCCTCCTTGTCGCGGTCGGTCTCCATCAGCATGCGGCCACGTGAGTGGAAGAGCGCGCGGTCCTCCGGCGGGACGCCGAGCAGCTCACAGATGACCTTGATCGGGAGCGGCAGCGCGTACGACGCGACGAGGTCGGCCTCGTCCCGTACGGACATGTCGTCCAGGAGCTCGGTGGCGATCTCTTCGATCCGGGGACGCAGGGCCTCGACCCGGCGCGCGGTGAACGCCTTGTGCACCAGTTTGCGCAGCCGCGTGTGGTCGGGCGGGTCGGAGTTGAGCATGTGCGCGGTCAGCGACCCGCCGGCGGTCGAAGATCCGCCGCCGGCCTTGCGCAGATACGTCTCGTTGGCCGAGGCCTTGCGCAGGCGCGGATCGGCGAGCGCGGCCCTGCCCTCCTCGTAACCGGTGACCATCCAGCCGTCCAGCCCGCCGGGGAAGGCCACACGGTGCGCGCCGCTCCGCTCACGCCATGCCGCGTAGACCCGGTAGGGGTCGGCGAAGAAGTCACGGTCGAACGCCACGCGAACACTTCCCATCCAACGTTCCGTATCCGACATGCATCGTGCAAGCCGCGCCGTGAGATCCACGGGTGCCGCGGGCCGACAGTACTTCCGCGAGCGCGGCCAAGCGACAGTGTCCACCGATGAGCTCGTACGGGGCCGAGATGCGAGACCATCGGACCTGACCTCGTGAGAAGGGAACGCGCCGTGGACGCCCGCCGCATCGTCGACCTGTCGGTACCGCTGTCGGAGTCGACGCAGGTGTACCCGGGTGACCCGGTGCCACGGATCCGCGCGGCGGCCACGATCGGCGCGGACGGCGTCAACCTGCTGGCCGTCGAGATGGGTTCGCAGACGGGCACGCACGTCGACGCTCCGTACCACTTTCGCGAGGACGGCCCGCGGATCGACGAGCTGGACCTGTCGCTGTTCGTCGGCGACGGCGTCGTGATCGACGCCACCGGCCTCGCGCCGCGTTCCCGCATCACGTGGGAGACGGTGCCGGCGGCCCGGCTGCGGCCCGGCGTCATCGCCCTGCTGCACACCGGCTGGTCACGCCGGTACGGCGGCGACGCCTACTTCGACCATCCGTTCCTCGACGCGGACGCCTGCCGCCGCATGCTCGCCCTCGGCGTACGCACGTTCCTCCTCGACGCGCCCAATATCGACGAGACCCCCGACGCGGAGCATCCCGGGGAGGGCTTCCCCGTACACCGCCTGATCGCCGAAGCCGGCGGCGTGATCGGGGAGAACCTGCGCAACTTCGAGATGATCGACTTCGATCCGTTCATCTCATGCCTTCCGCTGCGCCTGACCGGCGGAGACGGCGCCCCGGCACGCGCCGTGGCGATCGACCTGACCGCGTGAGGGGAACCGGGGACGGCAGCGTACGATCACGCTGAGATCACTCCTGTTCGCGAGCCCCGACCTCGGAGAGAACATGATCCCTCAGCAGCGCGTCCTGAAGACCGCGATCCCGGGGCCACGCTCCGCCGAGTTGCACGCGCGCAAGAACGCCGCGGTCTCCGCGGGCGTCTCGACCGTCCTGCCCGTGTACGTCGAGCGGGCCGGCGGCGGCATTCTCGTCGACGTCGACGGCAACCAGCTCATCGACTTCGGCTCCGGCATCGCCGTCACTACGGTCGGCAACGCCGCGCCCCGCGTGGTCGAGCGCGTACGTGAGCAGGCCGCCGACTTCACCCACACCTGCTTCATGGTCACGCCGTACGCGGAGTACGTCGAGGTGGCCGAGGCGCTGGGCGAGCTGACACCCGGCGACCACGAGAAGCGGTCCGCGCTGTTCAACTCCGGCGCGGAGGCCGTGGAGAACGCGGTGAAGATCGCGCGGTCCGCGACCGGGCGGCAGGCCGTCGTCGCCTTCGACCACGCCTACCACGGGCGTACGAACCTGACGATGGCGCTCACCGCGAAGAACATGCCCTACAAGCATCGCTTCGGCCCCTTCGCGGGCGAGATCTACCGGGTGCCGGCGGCGTACCCGTACCGCTGGCCGACGGGGCCGGACACCTGCGCCGACGAGGCGTTCGAGCTGTTCGTGTCCGTGCTGCACGCCCAGGTCGGCGAGGACAACACCGCGGCCGTGATCATCGAGCCGATCCAGGGCGAGGGGGGCTTCGTCGTCCCGCCGCCCGGCTACCTCGCGCGCGTGGCGGGCTGGTGCCGCGACAACGGCGTCGTTCTCATCGCCGACGAGATCCAGACCGGCTTCTGCCGTACCGGAGACTGGTTCGCCTGTGACCACGAGGGCGTCGTGCCCGACCTGATCACCACCGCCAAGGGCATCGCCGGCGGTCTGCCCCTGGCCGCTGTCACCGGCCGCGCCGAGATCATGGACGCCGTCCACGGCGGCGGCCTCGGCGGCACGTACGGCGGCAACCCGGTCGCCTGTGCGGCGGCGCTGGGCGCGATCGAGACTATGAGAGCCGAAGACCTGCCAGGGCGCGCACGGGAGATCGAGACGATCGTGATCCCGCGTCTGAAGGAGCTCGCCGCCCGCCACCCGCAGATCGGCGACGTACGGGGCCGAGGCGCGATGCTGGCCGTGGAGCTGGTGTCCGATCCGGCCACGAAGACCCCGGATCCCGCGCTGACGGCCGCGGTGAGCAAGGCCTGCCACGCGTCCGGCCTGGTCACCCTGAGTGCGGGCACGTACGGCAATGTCCTGCGCTTCCTGCCACCGCTCGCCATCCCCGACGCCCTCCTCACCGAAGGCCTCGACATCCTCGAAGAGGCCTTCGCCACGACGGCGTGATCAGCGCGGCTCCACGACAAGGATCAGCCGGTCGCCGCCGGCGACGTGTGTCGTCGTCGGCCGTGCCGGCGCGTCGTCGGGGCCGCGCAGGGTCCCGGCCAGGACCACCGCGGTGACGAGGGCGGCGCCGGTGAGCAGGAGGCACAGTGGCCGGAAGAACGGGATGCCCGCGCGGAGGCCCATGTGCCGCTGCCCGGCGGCCATGCGCAGGGCGAAGATCGGGTCGTCGTCGACCAGGCACCGCTCGATCTGGCAGAGGACTCGTGTCTCGTCGCCGGACAGCGCCATCAGCGGCCGGTACGGCAGGTAGGGAAATGTCCGCTCATGACCATTAGACGCCCTGCGACCGGGGGAGGTTGGCGGACGGACGTCAGGGCTTGACGGCGGCCAGGCGTTCGATGACACCGAAGCGGTAGCGCTCGCGCCGGGTGATGGTGAAGCCGGCCTCGCGCACGAGGTTCAGCGGGCGCCGGAGCCAGTGGTCGCCGGACAGCCGGACGGCCACCGGCTCCAGGACGTGCTGCGCTGCCCGTACGAGGATGTTGCCGCTCGCGACGTGGTCGAGGAGCAGGAGGGTGCCTCCCGGCCGCAGCACCCGGCGCATCTCGGCGATGGCGGCGCGGTCGTCGGGGATGCAGCACAGCGCGAGGACGCAGACCACCGTGTCGAAGGAGCCGTCGGGGAAGGGCAGGTCGCCCGCTCGCGCCTCGATCAGGGGCACGTCCATGGACAGCTCCCGCGCACGCTCCCGTGCGAGGCGCAGCATGGCGGGGGACAGGTCGACACCCGTCAGGTCGGTCCCCGCGGCGTAGTGGGGAAGGTTCCGCCCGGTGCCGACGGCCACCTCCAGGACCCGTCCCCACGCCCGACCGCACACCCACGCGCGGCCGTCGAGGACCAGGCGCCGGTCGAAGGACCGCATCAGGCGGTCGTAGCGGTGTGCGTCGCGCTCCCAGATCCGGCGGACCCGCGCGTCGTCTTCGCGACCTGCCATCTCGTACCGCCTCCAGAGAATCGTTGATACCACACCGAACGGACCCGAGCCGCACGACGGTTTTTTCGGGTGACCGCGAGGAGACCCTTTGTTAGCATCCGCCGGGTGACGACGCGGCTGACGGGCAAGGTGCTGATCTTCGACGCGGATGACACGCTCTGGGAGAACAACGTGTTGTTCGAGCGCGTCATCGCGGACTTCCTCACCTGGCTGGACCACCCGACGCTGAACCCGGGCGAGGTACGCGCGGTGCTCGACGACATCGAGGCGGCCAACGCGGTCAGCCACGGGTACGGCTCGAAGATGCTGCTGCGCAGCCTGCACGAATGCTTCCAGCGGCTCTCCGACCGCCCCGCCACCGAGGACGAGCGCGCCGCGATCGACAGGGTCGCCTCCGCGCTCATCGACCACGAGGTCGAGCCGATCCCGGGAGTCGCCGAGACCCTGTCGCGGCTCGGCGAGCGGCACAGCCTGCTGCTGCTCACCAAGGGCGACACAGAGGAACAGCAGCGCAAGCTCGACGTCTCGCTGCTGGGGCACCACTTCGAGCACGTCCACATCGTCGCGGAGAAGAACGCGGACACCTACGCCGGACTCGTCGAGCGCCACGGCCTGTCGACCGGCGACACGTGGATGATCGGCAACTCGCCGAAGTCCGACATCCGCCCGGCACGCGCGGTCGGGATGAACGCCGTGTTCATTCCCAACCGGCACACCTGGGTCCTGGAGCACGATGAGATCGACGATACGGACGAGCGCATTCTCACGCTGCGGACGTTTCCGGATCTGCTGCGGCACTTCTGAGTCCGGGCGCGGCCAGGTGCCGGTAGCCCACCGCGAGCAGCGTCAGTGTGACGCCCACGCCGACGACTCCGCCGACGGCCGCCCAGTGGATGCCCGACCGGTCCAGGACGACGCCGACGACGGCCGAGCCGACGGAGTTGCCCGCGGCGAACAGGGTCACGAGCCACGCGAACGCCTCGGTGGCGGTGCCGGCGGGGGCCAGGTCGCCGATCAGCATGAAGGTCGTCGCGAGGAGCGGTGCCAGGAACGTCCCGGTGAGCAGCATCAGCCCGGCCATGTACGGCGGCGCGGGCACGAGGGCGAGCGGCGCGTAGCAGGCGACGAGGCCGCAGGCGAACAGCATCGCGCGCCGCCGGGGCGGGATGCGCCACTTCACGGCGCCGTAGACCAGCACGCCGACCAGGGAGGCGAAGGCGTTGAGCGCCAGCAGGATCGGCGCTCCGCCGGGCACGTGATGGCGTTCGGCGTAGGAGACGACCACCATGTTGAGCGTGCCGATGGCGAACCCGGCACCGGACAGGGCGACGAGCAGGATCACCAGGCCACGGTCGCGCAGCGGCCCGAGCCAGTGGCGGGAGCCCCCGGTGGTGCTCCAGTCGCGGGCCGGCCGGGCGGTCGCGAACATCAGCACGCCGCCGAGGACCAGCACCACCTGCGCCCAGAGGGCCGCGACCGGCGCGATCACCGCGACGAAGACCGCCACGACCATGGGCCCGGCGACGAAGACGAGTTCCTGCGCCGCCGAGTCGACGGCGTACGCGCCCTCCAGCTGGTCCGCGGAGACGATGTCCGGCCACAGCGTGCGCAGGCAGGGCTCCAGCGGTGGGGTCAGCGCTCCGGCGAGCAGCGCGCCGGCGATGACCACGGCGTGGTGGCGCGGTGCGGACGCGATCGCGGCGAACCCGGCGGCGCACAGCACGGCCGTGGGCGCGAGCACCCGTAACTGCCCGACCCGGTCGACGATCCGGCCGAGGACCGGGGAGACGACGGCGGATGCGATGGCGTACGAGCCGACCGCCGAGCCGACGAACGAGTAGCCGGCTCCCGCCTTCCGCAACGTCAGCGGGATCGCGATCGCCGCCATGGCGATGGGCAGCCGGCCGAGCCAGCTGCCGACCAGCAACTGGACGAAGAAGGGCATCCGCAGCAGGCGCAGATAGCTCACTGATCACCTCCGAATTCCTGACACCCTGACACAGGAGGAGCACGGAGATGAAGCCGTTAAATCGCTGGAAGAGCCGGCGCCGGCTCTTCCCCCTGAGACTGGAGCCGGCATCACATGAATCCCGCCATCACCGACCTGCTGCGCGAATACCGGCCGGGCGACGCCACGGAGGCGTCCGACCTCGTACGGGTCCGTGCGCTGCTGGAGACCGGTCAGGACCCGTGGTCGCGCGCGACCCCGCTGCACCTGACCGCCTCCGCGCTGGTCGTGCACCCGGACACCGGGAGGGTCCTGTTGCGCTGGCACCACCGCCAGGAGGCGTGGCTGCAGATCGGGGGCCATGCCGACAGCGGCGAGACCGACCCGCTGGCGATCGCCTTGCGCGAGGGCGAGGAGGAGACGGGCCTGACCGACCTCGTCCCATGGCCGGACGCCGCGCTGCGCCACGTCGTGGTCGTGCCGGTGCGCGCCAACGAGAAGGAACCGGCCCACGAGCACGCCGACCTGCGCTTCGTCCTCGCCACCAGGCGTCCGGAGGAGGCGCGGCCGGAGAATCCGCAGGCGCCGCTGCGGTGGCTGAGCCACGCCGGAGCCCGCGAACTGATCAGTGAGCCGAACCTGCTGGAGACGCTGTCACGTGTGGGTTTGCCGACGGGGCGGTGACGAGCCGCCCGATTCACCTGAAGCGGAGGTGTTCCACCACCGTTCAGCTCTCGCGGCGGCCCACGAGAAGGTCGGTAGAGGGCGGTGAACGTCGTACGTCGTGAGTGTTGGCGAGTCTTTCTTGGAGTTTGGCATGGCGGAGCTGGTAGAAGACTCCGATTTGGCGGAGGAGCCCGAGTCGGTGGGCGTCCTGTAGGAATCTCATCAGGTGGAGTGGTGTCCAGCGGCGAATGGAAAGGTAACCGAGAATGATGAGGTAGGTGCCGCTGGCGTTCAGGGGGATGACGGCGAGCCCGAGCATGAGCCCGCCCGCGAGCGCACCGGCGAGGCCGACTTTGAACACGAGGTCGGTCGCGAGCCCGAACGCGAGCCCGGCCGTGAGTGACTCAATGCCGGTCAGCTGTATGTCACGGCGGAGTGAGTCGGGAGGGCTCTGAGTGACGTCGCTCGCTTGCGGGCTTTTCGCCCATACCCAGAGCCCGCACGCGAGGCCGTAAAGCGGGCCGCCTATAGAGGCATCCCTCAATCCGAGCGCGATCTCCGCCACGGTCCCGCCCACGATCCCGACGATGAGTCCGACCATGAGGTTGCGCATGAGTGGACGCGCCCGGCCGTGTAGCCGTAGGTCCGCGTGGGACGGGTTGGGATATGGAGGGATCATGCCCGCACCGGACTGCCACCAGCCGAACACGGCCGCGAACCCGATCATGGCCCCGGCCACGAGACCGACCGTAGGCCCGAACGCCATCCCGAACGTGAGCCCGAACGTGGGGCCGGACGTGAGCCCGACCACGAGGTTGAGCAGGTGTGGATGTGTTCGGCCGCGCAGCCGATCCGACGACCACGCGGTGAGCCAGTACGAGAGTGCGCCCGCGAGCCCGTACGACAACCCGGCCCTGAGCCCGGTCGTGAGCCCGAGCCCGAGCCCGAACGCCAGTCCGGCCGCGAGCGCGAACGCGGGACCGGCCACGAGCGTGATGATGAGCCTGACGGTACGCAGGGGCAGGGCGGTGTGGAGTCGCCACCAGGCGAACTCGGTGGTCTCGGTCGTGTGGAGATGGTGGGCGAGGAAGGACACCCACCGTTGGGCGTCGCCGAATTTCCAGTCATGGCGGGGCCGGGAAAGGGGGACCTGCCGCTCTTGACCGCCATTGGTGTGGGCTGGATTCGTGGCGAGTACGGCATAGGTGAGGTGGTCGAGGAGATGGTCGGTGATCTGGTCGGGGGTGGTGAAGTCTTCGGACGAAAGGAGCGGTAACGGGTCGATGTGGGTGTCGATATAGACCTTGCGCAATAACCAGAGCGCGAGCGGTGTGCTGAGCGCCTGGGTGAGAGGTGCCGTCGTGCCCTTGGAAAGGGCGGCGAGAACAGCGGGCCAGGCGCCGGTTGGGCTGGGCGGGAGAGCACGTGTGAGATATTCGGCGGCGTCTGCGGGGCGTAGGAGGTCGGGTTGAATGACGGCTCCTGCGGTAAGGACGTCACCGCCGGGAGCGTTGATGGCGGCCTGATACTCATTCGTGCGACAGGTGAGAACGAGTGCGTCGGCGTCTGTGAGGGTGGCGTTCAACGCGGTGATCACAGCGGGGCGCAGAGGTTCGGGGAGCTCGTCCAGGCCGTCGAGGATGGGCAGAACACGCCGTCCGGTCACCAGCGCCCGGGGCGCGTCGGGGCCGAAGGCATGGGCGCGAAGCGCGGGATAGGTGTCGCCGACACGGCCGGCGAGCCAGTCATGGAAGTGCTGGGTGGCGGGATCCCATCCGGACAAGGTGACCATGACGGGAACCGGCTCCCCTGGCCGGGGATGCTGGAGGAGATCGCGTAGGAGCAAGACGGCGAGGGCGGTCTTCCCCATACCGGGGTCACCCGATATGACCAGCCGGCGGCGGGCGAGGTTACGGAACTCGGCCGTCATCGTGGAGATGCGGTCGGTGCGGCCGGTGAAACGGGGACGCCCCAGGGAGAGCAGCGACCGCACGGACATAGGCCGGGTGAGGTGGTCTGGGTGGTCCATCACGGGAAGCTCGCTCAGATGCCACCTGACCGCGAGGGGAGCGGGGTCGTCGAGTTGACGTATGGCGATCTCCTCGCGCCATTGCCGCAATACCAGACTGGCCAGCACCTTCTGGGCTTGGTCGAGTTGGTCCGGCATGCTGACCGTCAGCCGCTGGTTCGGTTCACGCCGTCCGTTGAGTATCGAAGGCAACAAGGCCGCGGCGGCCAGCGGAACCGCCGCCAGCGTGGCGAAGATCGCGGACGAGGTGGGCCCGTATCTCCACAGCATGTAGATCAAGCCGGCACCGATGCCCAGAACCAGCAGTACCAACGCCGTGGCGGTCAGTGTCAAAGGCCATCGGGGTCCGTACTTCTTGACCATGTCTCAGATGATGTCAGCTACCTACATATCGCGCCCTTGCATTCACACGCCCGCGTGGATGGGCCGCGCGTCGATCGTGCGGGGCACGCCGGTGTTCGCTCCGGCTTTCTCCCGTGCGCCGAACACGCGGCCATCCGCTAGGGCGTACCGGCCGTCACGGGTCGTAGCGGAACATGGCCGCCTTGACATCCGAGCCCTGGAACAGCACGCCGGGCGCGAGCAGGGAGCGGGTTTCCGGGATCAGGGTCAAGTCGTAGATGTCGGCGGTCGTGCCCGGCTGGACCGGTGCGTTCTCGCGGGTGAGAGTGCCGCCGGAGTAGTGCAGCAGTTCGGCGCTCGGCGGTATGTAGCGGGAGACCAGCCAGAGCCCGTTCGCGCCGTCCGGCGCGATGTGGTCGATCGAGGCGTTCGGCGCGTCGAGGCTCACCGGGCTCCAGCCCGAGGCCTCCCGGTGCACCAGGATCATGTTCGGCTCGGCGCCGTTCCCGTTCGTGAGGAACCCGCTGGCCCACACGTCGTTCGTGCCCACGGCCACGATGTCGGTCATGAGCACCCAGTAGAACCGAGGAGGCGTGATCGGCAGGGTCTCGGTCTTCCACGCGGTGCCGTTCCACTGGAGCGCGATGTACGTGCCGTCGTTGGCGGCTCCGGCGAACCAGACGTTCGACCCGGAGGTCGCGCTGACGGAGGTGAGGTTGTCGATGGTGGAGGGCAGGGTCACCCTGGTCAACTGGGTGCCGTCGAAGTGCGCGGCGTACGGGGTCGCGTGGGCGTCATCGCTGCCGACGATCCACGTGTCGTTCGGGCCGATGTCGGCGATGTCCTCGAGATGGACGGCCGGCGGGAAGAGCACGTCCTTCCACGAGGTCCCGTTCCAGTGCTGCGCGAAGGAGTCGCCGCCGCTGCCGTACCCGAGGGCCCAGATGTCCTGCGCGGACGACGCGCCGACGAACTTGAAGGTAGTGTCGCTGATGCCCGACGGAGCGGCCGGTGGGGCGACGTCCTGCCACTGGCTGCCGTTCCAGTGACTGATCCGCCGTGAGTCGTTGTCGCAGCACGAACCCGATCCGACCGCCCATGCGTCGGTCGGGCCGGTCGCCGCGACGTCGGTGAAATTCCACTGCTGAGAAGGCGTGTAGTCGATCCGCCAGCCGGTCGCCGCCCGCGCGGGGAGCGCGACGGTGGCGAGCCCCACGAGCGCGATGGCGAAAGCCACCACGGCGCGGCGTGTTAAAGCAGACATGTACGTCCTTTCCGGTAACTACGCAAAGCAGACGAACCCGCCCTGCTGTCAGATATTGGACACCAGACATTCCGAGAGGTCCACGCCCGGCCTGCGTCAGTTGGCGACCAAGCTCAAGGGGTGAGGAACAGCCGCGTCGGATCGGCGCTGAGCTCGGTCAGACGTCGTTGATGATGAGTTCGCTGAGTTTGCGGAGTCGTCGGACGTAGGGCAAGACCGAGGGGTATCCCGGCTGCGGCAGGTGGCTGCGGAGTCCGGCGAGGCAGGTCAGGAGGATGGCTCTGTGCTCGGGGCCGGTCTCGCCGCCGTGGCTCAGATAGATCGAGACGCAGCCGGCGATGGTCGAGTCCAGGTGGACGAGGTCGCACTTGGTCTCGGCCGGGGTTTCGGGGAAGGGCTCACGGAGATGTTCCGCCCACAGACGGCCGATCTCGTAGCACATCACCTTGTGCGCGTCAGGGCCCGGCCAGCGGCAGCCATAGAGGTACAGACGATCGGCCGCCGACGGTGATCGGCGATGCTGCCGTTTTTCGGCACGGCGCCGGGCGGTGAAAGCCTCCATCTCGGCGAGCCAGACGCTTCGGCTCGCTTCCAGGATGTCCAGCGCGCGGACCAGTGTCTCCTCATCCGCCATCACGTCGCCCATGGTGCTCAGGTAGGACCAGGTCGCCTGGAAGCCGATCGGGCAGTACTGGCCGAGGGCGTGGACGAACGCGCGGTACCGCGCCCCGAAGGGGAGATCGCGGTCACGTACGCGCCTGGCGTAGGTCCCGAAGCTCACGCGCCGATCATCTCGTGGAGGATCGAGGGGCTGCCATCGGATTACCGTCCGCGTGGCTCCGACTCCCTTCACGTACGGCGCGGACTTCGCCCGTGCCTTCCGCACCGCCTACGATCCCGCCACGACACACTCGACGCGCGGTCACACCTGGTCCGCCTCAGGTATGCGTGAGCCCGCCTGTGCGGTGGGCACGGGCGGGCTCGCGTGTCGCAGGTGTGGTTCAGGTGCAGTTGTGGGCGGCGGACGTGCTGGACGCGACGACGATGTTGATCCCGCCGGGGCCGGTCAGGTGCGCGGCGTTGACGGTGAGGCTGCCGTCGGCGTTCGTGACCTGTTCGTTGACCACCAGCTTGGTGCCGAGGACACCGAGGTCGACGTTGAGGTTCGGGGTGTCGCCGACGTGGATCGGGATCCCGGCCACGGTGAGGTTCAGGTCGACGCCGCCGGTCTGGGCGGTGCAGGTGCTCGTCGCCGTCGACTTCACCCCGGACAGGCCGATCACCGGCAGGCCGAGCAGGCCGATGCTGGCGTCCGCGACGTTCGCGGTGGAGGTGGCGCTCATGGGGCCGGTCTGGGCGGCCACCTTCGCGCACAGGACGCCGGCCGACACCAGCAGCGCGCCGACGTTCTGCGCACACGGCGGCGCGGTCGTCGTCGCCTCCGCCGTCCGCACCTGCCCGGTGTCGGGGGTGGGCTTGATGGAGATCGGCAGGCCCAGCAGCGGCACGTCCGCGGACAGGCCGAAGGAACGGCCGGTCACGTACTGCAGCTTCACCGTGCCCGAGACCTTCGAGGCGTTGTACGCGTCGTCGCCGGCGAAGCTCGCGGCGACCGGCACCGTGGCCTCATCGGTTAGCGGCTGCTTCACGGCGTCGACCGTGCAGGCCGCCTGGCCATCGGCGTCCGTCGTGCCCTTGCAGGTCTGCTCGCCGCTTCCGGAACCGAGCGCGAGATCCACCGAACGCCCGGAGACGGCCTTGCCGTCGATGTCCTTCAGCGTCGCGGCCAGCTTGGCCGCCGAACCGTTCGAGACCGACGCGGGACCGGAGTAGGCGAGCTTCGTGTCCTTCTTCAGCGTCACCGTGGCCGTGTCCTTCGACGCGGCGTACGTGTCGTCGCCGGCGAAGCTCGCGGTTACCGTCGCCGACTCACCGGTCTGCTTGACCGGATCGATCGTGCAGCCCGCGTGGCCGTCGGCGTCGGTCGTGCCCTTGCAGGTCTGCTCGGAGCTCCCGGAACCGAGCGCGAAGTCCACCGAACGGTTCGCGACGGGCTTGCCGCGGGTGTCCGAGAGCTTCGCCGACAGCTTCGCGGCCGAACCGTTGATCAGCGACGTGGGGCCGGTGTACGCCAGGGTCGTCTTCTTCTGCTCCGGAGGTGGCGTCCCCCCACCCTGGATCTTCTTGTACGCGTAGGCCTTGTAGTTGCCGGCCGGGTGACCGGCGAGGCTGCCGCTGGACACGTTGCCCCGCTGGTGTTCCATGCTGGCGCCGGAGTGGGTCTCGCCGTAGTACCAGATCTTCGTGTGACCCGAGTCGGCCCACTTCTCGAAGAGCACGGCGTGACCGTCCCCGACGTCGTCGAGGAGGTCACCGGGCTTGAGGTCCTTCTTGGCGACCGGATTCGCGAACTTCGGCAGGCCGCCGGTGTTCGGGTCGGCATTGAGATGCCAGGCCATGTCGACGAACCCGGAGCAGTCCGGCCGGTACTTCCGTGTCTTCCCGATGTCCCAGTACCAGGTGCAAACGGACTGGCCGCCGGCGCAGTACGGCGGCATCTGCCGCATCCAGTCCTTCGCACGCGCGATGACCTCCGAGCGGCTGATCGGCCCGCCGGCCTTGCTCGCCATCGGTGACGCTTCGCTGCTGGACGCCGCAGGCCGGGTTCCCGCACTCGCCGGACCGGCCATCGTGGTGGTGAGGCTCGCCGCGAGCAATGCCGCGGCCACCCCCAGGGGTACGAGCTTTCTGACACCCCGTACTTTCAACGTTTCTCCCCATACTTCTGGAATGCGACCTTTTAAGGGTGCGGACGCGACGCCGAAAAGTCCTTAACGGGCAGCGACAACCACTTGACGGTGCGCGCACCGGCTCGCCGGCGCGCCTCCGGTCACACGGGCACGGAGAGGTGGTCGGCCAGCCAGCGGTCGAAGGGGCCGTGCCGCTCGGTCCAGGCCGCCGCGTCCAGCAGCGCCGCGGCCTTCTCCAGGCCGCCCGCCGCGTACGCGGTCAGGCCGCCGAGCGGCAGGACGTCCCAGCCGTCCCGCGGGCAGGCGGCCAGCCGTTCGGCGGCGTCGGGGGCCGGGCGGCCGCCGAGGTCGGCGACGAGCGCATTACGCCAGCCGTGCTCGGCCGCGTACCGAAGGCACGCGCGCAGCCCCGGCACGGGCCCGGCCGGCGCGGGGACACGCGTCAGCGCGAAGCCCGCCTCGGCGAACACACGTGACGTCCGCCGCCACAGGTCGGGCCGGTCGTCAGGGCACGGGCAGAGCGCCCCGTCGAATCGGGAGGCCGGGTGGGCCAGCTCCGCGTCGACCGGCGCGAGGATCCGGTCGGCGGCCTCGCCCAGGACACCGCGGAAGTGTTCGCGTACCGGAGTGTCGTCCCAGCCGAGTTCGCGCCAGGCGATGAGGTGGTCGCGGATCCGGTCGTCCCACGCGGGCGGGCACGGCACGCCGGATGGGCGGCGGCGCATCCACCGCAACGCGGGCAGGCAGAGCGTACGGCCGCCGCCACGCCGCACCTTCTCGTGCAGGTAGCCCTCCTCGCCGCCGAGACCGCGGAACCAGGGGTTCAGACCGGGCCAGGCGTCCCGGCGGCAGGCGAACAGGCCCAGGTCCTGCATCTCGATGTCGAAGGCCGGCCCGCCGAGATCGTGGGCGCGCGGGTCATCGGCCCGCAGGCCGTACGTCCCGGCCTCCCAGACCGGGTCGAGCCGGCATCCGGCGACGGTGTACGTGTCCTCGGCCAGCAGCGGCCCCTGCACGAGGTCGCGGCAGCCGGGCCGTACGGCGAAGTGGTCGAGCACGGCCGCGAGCGCGCCGGGGGCGAGCAGCACGTGGCCGTCGAGCACCAGCACGGTCTCGCCCTGCGCGTGCCGGAACAGCAGGTCACGTACGGGCGCCGGGCGGCTGCCGGTGACGGGCAGGTAGCGCAGGTTCGGCACGATCCGGTCGAGTGCCTTCAGCGCCGGCGCGGCCAGGCCTTCGGGATGGTCGTCCAGCAGCAGGATCTCCACCCGGTACATGAGCTCGCGGTGGTGAAGCCGCAGCGAGGCGATGGTGAACCATGCCCCGTCGTAGTCGTCACGGGTCGCGATCCCGATCGTCAGCTCGGCGGGCCCGCGCGGCGGCGTCGGCTCGGGAACCCGGCCGGCGTCCTCGGTGAGCCGCGCGAGCACCGCCCGCAGCCTCGCGGTCAGCGCCTCCGCCGTACGCGCCTGGTCGCCGTCGGCCATCGTGCCTAGCCCCGGAGACGTGTGGCCGTCCCGCCGATCCGGAACGCCAAACCCATGGCGAGCCGTCTCGGGAACGCGGGCGGCAGAACCGCCAGGCCGTCCTCACCCGTCATGATTCTCCCCCGAGATCACGGTCACGTGGCATGCCGATCAGTACCCGCTCGCCCGGACGCGGAATCGCGACAAGGCCGCTTCAGGATGCCCCTTGACCTGCACGATCTCCGATCCTGGGCGAGAGCATGCGCCCTAGGCCGGGGCGTGGTCAGGCCGTCCAGGACGATCCAGAGGTCGCGGTTCCACTGCCGGTCGCCTGCCTGAAGGCCGATCGTGCGGGGGCCCGTCGCGATGGCGGCGAGCAGGAAGGGGACGTCCTGCCAGGCGACGTCCGGGCGCATCCGCCCCGAGGCCTGCGCGCGCTCGACCAGACGCCGGATCCGGTCGCGCACCTCGGCGAGCAGCTGATCGAGCGCGGGGCCGCAGGCGCCGCCCAGGGCCTCGCCGACGCCGCAGCTCTCCGCGCGCAGCCGTACGAAGGCGGTGGCGAACTCGCGGAAGCCGTTCCAGGGGTCGGGGGCGGCGAGCGCGCGGTCCACGGCGGCTGCCTCCTACCAAGACGGATGATAATTTCGGCAAGCGCACCGCTACCACGGCCTGGCAAAGACCCACCTCGAACACATCTACAGCGCCTCGCGCAATGTTGGACGCGGCGCCGCCGCTCCTGGTTGCCGGACGTAATCGCATCCAGCGGTCGCGCTGTTTCAGGCCGCCGCGAGTCGACGACCTCATTGCCATCCCATGGGAAGCGCCGGCCAAGGCGCCTCCTTACGGCGCCGCCGATGACCAAATGAAGAACTTCTTTACGGTTTGACCGGCTCTGGTCGCTTGTATTTACTGCCCAACGAGAAAGTGCCACGGTTGATTGAGGCGCCCTCAGAGAAGATCTTCGGGTTATTTCAACGTCGTCGCGTCAGACAGACGATGCACGACCGAATGACGTCACCACTCCACCATTAAGGACCCGCCGGTATTCGTGCCTGCGGACGGCCAGGAGGTAATCCGATGCGGTATGGACTAACGAAAAGTCCGGGCCCGGGTCATCGCGCACCCCACCGTGGCACCATACGGAAGGCGTCCAGTATGAGTGCCATTCTCATGGCCATCGCCCTGGTCAGCGGGTCGCCGGCATCCGCGCGCACGCATTCCGGCTCGTATCTACTTGAGTCCAGAACTCACGATGCGTCCAGTATAGGTGGTCTGACGAACCACGGCGGCCCCGTCGAGTCCGGCCCACGGGTGTACATCGACTTCTGGGGCTGGGCGTCGGACCCTTTTGGTGAGCAGCCTTATCTGACGGGCTTTCTCGGCTCCATCGGCGGGACTAGGTGGCTGTCCGCGATTACCCAATACGGGGGCGGCTCGAACGTAAACCTGGCCGGCACCTGGTCAGATCCCGCAGCGATACCCACCAGCCCGAGCGACGCCCAGATCCAGGCCGAGGCGGCCAACGCCGCGACCCACTTCGGAGCCGGAAACTCGGTCAACGTACAGATCATCGTGGCCACACCGACTGGACACTCCACCTCCGGCTTCGGCACACAGTGGTGCTCCTACCACGGCGCCGTGGCGGCCGACCCGGACATCACCTACACGAACCTGCCGTACATGACCGACGCCGGTTCCAGCTGCGGTGCGGGCAGCGTCACCGGCAACGCCCTGGACGGCGTGAGCATCGTGGAAAGCCATGAACTGGTCAACACCATCACCGACCCGCTGTTCAACGCCTGGTACGTCGACGGCAGCGGAGAGGAGATCGGTGACATGTGCTCCATTTTTACTGGACTGGAAGTCATCACGACCCCAGGCGGAACCTTCGCCGTCGCGAAATATTGGAGCAACGCAGCCGGCATGTGCGTCTAAGTGGGTGTTTGAGAAGCGATCTCAATCGGTGAATTCCAGCGGGCGTGGTCCGGGCCGGGTGGCCGGTCCGCCGCGGGTGAGGCGGCGGACCATGGTGTTGATGGCCGCCCATCGGATCATGGCTTCGGAGGTGGCCGGGTGGCGTTCGTAGTCGCGGGCCAGGCGGCGATGTGCGGTCAGCCACGCCGGCGTCCGTTCGACGGCCCACCGGCGTGGCAGCACCTGAAATCCCTTCTGGCCTGCAGGTTTTCGGACGATCTCGACGATGGTGTGCAGCACCTGCTGGGCCCACTCGAGGAGGCGGCCGGCGAAGCCGGCGTCGGCGAACACGAACCTGCAGCGGCTGGTAGTCAAGAACATCCCCAGCAGAGCACCTTTGGCGCCGTCGCGGTCCTGCACGCTCGCGGCGCACACGGTCACCGTGATCAGCAGCCCCAAGGTGTCGGTAACGATGAACCGCTTACGCCCGTTGATCTTCTTTCCCGCGTCGTACCCACGGGTGCCGCGCCCGACGGTGTCGGCGCCCTTGACGCTCTGGGAGTCGATGATCCCCGCGGACGGCTCAAGGGCGCGCCCGTCGGCCACCCGGATCTGCCGGCGCAGCGCGTCCAACAGCTTGAGAGTGACCCGCTGCTTCTCCCACCGCACGAAGTACCAGTACACCGTCTGCCACGGCGGGAAATCCGCAGGCAGTTGCCGCCAGGAGCAGCCGGTGCGCACCACGTACAACACCGCATCCACGACCGCCCGCCTTGAGTGCTTCTCCGGCCTGCCACCAGTGCCGGCAGGGGGCAACAGCGGTTCCACCAGCACCCACTGCTCGTCGGTCAGGTCCGAGGGGTAACGAGGCTCGCGAGACACCCGGCAAGCCTCCACGAACCGACATTGAAGATCACGTAGCCACACCGACCATGATCAACTTCTCAAACACTCACTAAGAACCATCGCAGCGACGAAGTCGTCTGCCTGGCGGCTACTTCGGCTAACCCAACCGTGGGCCCGGCTTTCAGCACAGCACAATCCCGACTAGACCCGGTCAGGCAAAACAAAACGCCCCGGCCTGCCCTCCCAGAGGAGAACAGGCTGGGGAATCGGCTCAGCCGTGTGAGGGCGACGACGCGCGGCGAAGGTCTACAGGGCTACAAAGGATCAGGTAGCCAGGCGGAACAGGCCCTGGTCTCGGTGGTCGCCACCAGCTTGTGCCGCACGAAAATAGGATCGGGGCGTTGACCTGTAGGTATACGGACTGATCTATGTGGCCTCGTATTCGTTGATGAGGCCGCCGAGGACAGGTCTCCGCCTGATCCGCTTGTCCTGGGCGTCACCGCGAATCCGGCCGCTGGCTGGGTCGTCATTCAGCAAGACCCGCTCGGCGGCCTCCTCCACGAATACACCCAGGTCGCATGAGGTGACGCAATATTCGGCACCCGCAGGTTCAGTGTTGCGGACGACAGATCGACCGCAGCGCGGTAGAAAAGCACCCGGAGGCTCCTGATGGTGACGGATCGGATTGTGGTGATCAATCGTCTACCAGGAGCCTTTCTGTGCCACCAGGCGAACCCTCAACCTGCGATAAGCCCGTGACCTGCCGCCACTCCGACCGAGATGAAATGGGTTCCATGATCGACAACGCGAGTGAACGCCTAACCGTCGAAAAAACACCAACCTGGCGAGGGACATACTAGGGCGAAAAGCGCAAAACAAACGCCCTCTAAGTGTGCGGTAACTGCTTTGTGAGTCTTTCGAGTAGGGTCATGCCGTTGCCCGATGGCGACCGCTGAGGAGGGGCGTATGGCATATCTTGTCCGGATCCCGTTGGAGGACGGGGGCTCGATTCTGATCGAGGCCACGGCTGCATCGGACGGGCCGGCGAAGGCCGGCCGTGTCGGCGAGATGATTCACGACCTGCCAGAAAGCCTTCAGAATGTCCTGGATCCGGTTGCCGACGTGGCTCGCGCGGTACTGGACCGGCTGCGCAACGCCGGCCCGGCTGAGGTCGAGGTCGAGTTCGGCGTCGACCTCGCCGTCCAGGCCGGGGCCGTCATCACGAAGAGCACGGCCAATTGCCACCTGAAGGTGAAGGTGAAGTGGAAGGCCGGTGGTCCGGACCGATCCGGTACGGCCGAGTCGTCGGACTGACGCCGTGGGAGTGCTCGCTACGTCTGCCGGCGACGGGACCGAGTCAGTGTTGCCATTGGCGGTCGCGCAGGTTCTCGGCACCGGCGATTCGGTGGCGGGAGCGGGTTTCCTGATCGGCGAGGGCGTGATGGTCACCTGCGCTCACGTGGTGATCGACAGTGGCGGCACGCCCGGCGCGGAGGTGTCGGTGGTGTTCCCGTACGCTCCCGGCGCGCCACGGATGACGGGTGAGGTCTTGGGCGAGCCGTGGCGCGGGCCGGAGGATCGCGATGTGGCGATTGTGCGCCTGGAACGGACGCCGGACGGGGTCGAGCCCATGCCGCTGGGCTCCGCGACGGGCTGTCAAGGCCACCGAGTGCGCTCGTTCGGCTTCCCGGCGCAGGCCCCGCCGGGCGGCCACTTCGGCTCGGGGACGGCGAGCGGCCTCCTGCCGATCACCGGTGGCAGCGGTCCGCTGCTACAGCTCACCGACGCGAACGACGTGACCATCGGGTTCAGCGGAGCCCCGGTCGTGGACGAGGTGACCGGCCTGGTGATCGGGATGGTCAACGCCATCGCCGTCCGGGACGGTCACGGCAAGGGACAGGACATCGCCTATGCCACGCCCACCCGGACGCTGCGGGAGATCTGGCCGGCGCTGATCGAACGCGAGATATGCCCGTACCAGGAGTTGAAGCCGTTCACCCCGGCGCACGCCAGGTGGTTCGAGGGCCGCGATGACGCGGTGCGCCAGGTGTTGGACGGCCTGGCCGGCGGGCAGCGGGTGGTGCTGTTACTGGGGCCTTCGGGGGCGGGAAAATCATCCCTGGTCCAGGCCGGGGTGCTGCCTCACCTGGCTGCCGGCCGACTGCCCGGGAGTGACCGCTGGCTGCCCGTCCTCGCCCGGCCGGGGCAGGACCTCCTGGCCGAACTCGAACGCACCGGGTTACCCGGGGCCGGCACTGAGGGGATCGCGACGGCGGTCACCAGTCGCCTGGCCGCCGACCCCTCCCACGAGCGCGTTGTGCTGATCATCGACCAGTTCGAGGAGCTGCTCGCCCACCCGGTGGGCGGTCGGCAGGGGCCCGCCGGTCCCTTGGACGCGTTCGAGGAGATCACCGAGGCGATCGGCTCGCACGCCGCACTCAGCGTGATCCTCATCATGCGCGACGACTTCTACTCCCAACTGTCCGCCCTGGCCCCCCGGCTGCTCGATGCCGCGCTGCCTGGACTGCTCAATGTGCCGTCCAGGTTGAGCCGGGATGATCTCGAGGCCATCATCACCCGGCCCGCCCGCGACGTCGGCGCGCGCTTCCAGCCCGGACTACCCGACCAGATCATCACCGATGTCCTGGCGGCCGCCCCTCAGGCGGGCACCACGCTTCAGGCGCCGGTGACCGTACTGCCATTGCTGGAAGTGACACTCAGTCGGCTCTGGGCTCGCCGCCACGACTACGACGGGTACCTCACCCACGATGCCTACCGGCGCATCGGCGGGGTCACCGGTGCCCTGGCCACCTGGTGCGACACCGCTCTCAACGACCTCAAAGACGACCAACAGCCCATCGCGCAGAGAATCCTGACCGCCCTGGTCCGGCCCGCCGACGACACCAGCCGCACCCCTGCCGTCCGCCAGCAGGTTCCTGTAAAAGAGCTATGCGACGTGGCCACCGCCCCCTCCACACCCGACGGCGACCAGAGCGCGAGCACCGTCCTCGCCACCCTCACCCGCCACCGCATCGTCACCACCCGCACGGTGCGGACTCCGGGTCGGCCGGACAGCGACCCCGGCACAGCGGTGGCCGAACTGATCCACGACGCCCTCATCCGCGACTGGGGCACACTGCGCGACTGGGTCGACCAGGACCACCGGTTCCACGAGTGGCTCCACCGTGCACGCACGCATTACGCCCGCTGGCAGGAAGAGAAGAAACCCGAAGACCTGCTCACCGGAACAGCGCTGGCCGAAGGCGTCGACTGGTCGCACCACCGCAGCCTGCCCGGCGAACTCGCCGGCTTCCTGTCCGCCAGCCGGGAGCACCAGCAAGCCGTCAGCCGACGTAGCAGGCGCCTGAACTTCATCCTGGCCACCGCACTCGCCATGGCGATGATCGCTTCTGGCGTGGCCTTCTGGCAACGGCAAACGGCTGTCGCCGAGCGCCAGGTGGCCCTGTCCCGGCAGCTCGCCGCCGACTCCAGCACCCTGATCGCCAGCAATCCCGACCTCGCCTCGCTGCTGGCCGTCCGGGCCTACCGGATCAGTCACTCCGCTGAGGCCGTCGCGAGCCTCTACGCCGCAGCCGACGTTCCTCTGCGTCACCGCCTCATCGGCCACGCGGACACCGTGGATTCAGCGGCGTTCAGCCCGGACGGGCACACCCTGGCCACCGGAAGTTTTGACGGCACGGTGCGGTTGTGGGATGTCGCCACGGGCACCACCCGCACCACCCTCACACTCGCCGGCCGCACCGGAGCCGTACGCTCGGTGGCGTTCAGCCCGGACGGGCACACCCTGGCCACCGGAAGCTTCGACGGCACGGTGCGGTTGTGGGATGTCGCCACGGGCACCACCCGCACCACCCTCACCGGCCACAGCGCCCAGGTCCTGTCGGTGGCGTTCAGCCCGGACGGACGCACCCTGGCCACCGCAGGCTTCGACCACACGGTGCGGCTGTGGGACGTCGCCACCGGCACCACCGGCACCGCCCGCACCACCCTCGCTGGCCACACCAGAGCCGTACGCTCGGTGGCGTTCAGCCCGGACGGGCACACCCTGGCCACCGGAAGCGACGACGGCACCGCGCGGTTGTGGGACGTCGCCACCGGCACCGCCCGCACGACCCTTCACAACCACACTTGGGCCGTGCAGTCGGTGGCGTTCAGCCCGGACGGACACACCCTGGCCACCGGAAGCGATGACGGCACCGCGCGGTTGTGGGACGTGGCCACCGGCACGATCCGCACCACCTTCCCCGGCCACGCAGGAGCCGTGCAGTCGGTGGCGTTCAGCCCGGACGGGCACACCCTGGCCACTGGAGGAGACAACGGCACCGCGCGACTGTTCGACGTGGCCACCCGCACGATCCGCATCACCGTCATCGGCCATACCGGCCAGGTCCTGTCGGTGGCGTTCAGCCCGGACGGGCACACCCTGGCCACCACAGGCGATGACCGTACGGCGCGACTGTGGGACGTGGCCGACGGCACCACCCGCCTCACCCTCGGCGGCCACGCAGGAGCCGTGCAGTCGGTGGCGTTCAGCCCGGACGGGCGCACCCTGGCCACCGGCGATGGCACGGCGCGATCGTGGGACATGGCCACCGGCACGATCCGCACCACCTTCCCCGGCCACGCAGGAGCCGTGCAGTCGGTGGCGTTCAGCCCGGACGGGCACACCCTGGCCACTGCGGGCTTCGGCGGCACAGCGCGATTGTGGGACGTGGCCACCGGCACGGTCCGCACCACCCTCACCGGGCAAGCCCTGACCATGGCGTTCAGCCCGGACGGGCGGACCCTCGCCACCGGAAGCGGCGACGGCGCATTGCGGTTGTGGGACGTGGCCACCGGCACGATCCGCGCCACCCTCGCCGCCCGCGCCGGTCGCGCCGGCCAGTTGGCGTTCAGCCCGGACGGGCGCACTCTGGCCGTTGGAAGCATCAGCGACGGCACGCTGCGGTTGTGGGACGTGACCACCCGCACGATCCGCACCACCCTCACCGGCCATACCGCTCAAATCCTGTCGGCGGCGTTCAGCCCGGACGGACGCGTCCTGGCCACCGCAAGCCTCGACCACACGGTACGGTTGTGGGACGTGGCCACCGGCACGGCCCGCACCCTCCCGGTCCACGCCGACATCGTGGACTCGGTGGCGTTCAGCCCGGACGGGCGCAGCCTGGCCACCGGAAGCGTCGGCGGCGCAGCCCGGTTGTGGGACGTGGCCACCGGCACGATCCGTACCACCCTCACCGGCCATACCGACACCGTGCACTCGGTGGCGTTCAGCCCGGACGGACACACCTTGGCCACCGGAAGCAACGACACCACGGCACGGTTGTGGGATATCTCGTTGCCTGGCCTGCCTGCGGCGATCAATAGGATCTGCCAAGCCGTTCACCGCGATTTCACACCGCAGGAACGATCGGCATATCTGCATGGACAGTCCACAAACCGGACATGCCCATCGTGAACTCGTCGGCTCCGCGCGCACGTCGAGAAGTTGCGCGGACGGTTTCCAACGTCCGATGGAACCAGGAATCAGAGCCATTCCTCTAAATCAAGAGGCCGAGGAGATCTTCGCTAGTGTCGCGTGTCTGATGTTTATTTACGTTTGATTTTGCTGAGGAGTTCGTCGGCGGTCTTGGTCCAGGCGAAGGGTTCGCAGCGGTCGTTGTAGGCGTCGATGAAGCGGCGGATCGCATCACGCAGATCGGTGACCGAATGGAAGGTGCCGCGTCGGATGGCCTGGCGGGTGATGATGCCGAAGAAGATCTCGACCATGTTCAGCCAGGAGCAACTGGTGGGGGTGAAGTGCAAGGTCACGCGGGGGTTCTTGGCCAGCCATGCCTTGACGTTGGGGTGCTTGTGGGTGGCGTAGTTGTCCACGATGACATGCAGCTTCACCCGCGGGTGGGCCTTGGCCACCAGCTTGAGGAACTTCAAGAACTCCTTGTTGGTGTGCCGCTGATAGCAGGCGTCGGCACTGATCTTCCCGGTCACCACCTCCAAGGCGGCGAACAACGTGGTGGTGCCATTGCGCTTGTAGTCATGAGTCCGCCGCTCGGGCACCCCGGGCATCACCGGCAGGATCGGCTGGGTCCGGTCCAACGCCTGGATCTGCGATTTTTCATCCACCGAGACCACGACCGCACCCAACGGCGGGTCGAGATACAACCCGACCACGTCACGGATCTTGGCCTCCAGCCGCGGATCGGTGGAGAACTTGAACGTCTCGATACGGTGCGGCTGGATGTCCCACTTCCGCCAGATCCTGGCCACCGTGGAAAACGAGATCCCCAACTGCTCGGCCAGCAACCTTGAGGACCAGTGCGTGACCCCCAGTTCCTCAGGCGGCCTGCCGTCATGAGACAACGTGGCCACCACGACATCGATCTCATCGACCTGGGCCGGCCGCCCCGAGCGCTTGTGGTCGCCAAGCCCTGCCATCCCGGACTGCTCATAGCGATCCCGCCAGGAGATCACCGTCGGCCGCGACACCCCCACCATGGCCGCGATCTCGGTGTTAGGCAGCCCATCAGCCGCCAAGAGCACGATCCGAGCCCGCTTCACCAGCCCAGCCGGAGCCGACGACGACCGAAGCAAGCCCTCCAGCCGACCCCGGTCACCCTCACGCAACACCAACGGCGCAGCCACGTAGACCATGCGCCATTGTCCCGCCTACCCAAACGTAAAACAACTTACAACACGCAACACTAGCTGGTCAAGGACACTGGAGCGCCCGATCTCCTTCCCGGAAAGCGCCGGTCGGGATTACCATTTCTCAAAGCTGCGCGCTGGAACGGCCACGGCACACAAAAGATCGACGACTGTACCGAGCCGGGTTCTCGGGGCTGGAAGCAGATCCCTATATACGGTCGGATATTTGTCCGATTCGGGACATGTTCGGATAGCGGGCGAGGAGGTCTTATGAGCGCGAGGCGCATCACGGGAAGCAACAGGAGGAAGTTAATGGCGAGAACCGCTCTCGTTTTCGCAGCGGCCATGGGGGCAGCGGCCGGGGGAGTCCTCGGAGCCGGAACCGCGGCCGCCCGCCCGGTGTCGCTCACACTGAAGTACACGTGCACCTTTCCAGTGGTCGGCGGCCGGTCCGTGTCGATGAGGGTCGGCGCGGACATCCCGAAATCGATCGCGGTCGGCGCCTCCACTCCGAGATTCATCGTCCACGGGGTGGCGACGGTCGTGGACTCGATCACGTCGCAGGCGCTGAGGCAGGTCGGCGTGAGGGCAGTCGACGGCACGGTGGACGCGGCCGCCATCGCGGCCGCACCGCAGGGCAAGACCCATTTCTCAGTGCGCTTCAAATTAGCCCACACGAAGATCCCGACGTCCGGCCCGTTCGACCTCGAGGCGACCGCCAAAGCACCCGCGTTCACTTTCAAACGGCCGGGTACCGGGCAGATCATCGTCGGCGACCTCATCCTGCACCTCGCCCCGAAGGACGCGAACGGCAACCTGCCCCTGGGTAATGTCGACGCGCCCTGCAAACTTGGCCCTGGGCAGAATGACGTTCTGGCGTCATTCTCCATCACGAGTGCACCTCACCCGGCCACCGCCAAACCAACCCACCCGGTCACACGAGCACGGACCGGCCCGGTCACTCCCGGACTGGTCACTCCTGGGCCGGTCACTCCTGGGCCGGTCACCGCCACGCCGACCAAATCGATCATTCCTGGACCGCCCCACCTTCGCCGGTCCGGGATCTCCCGGTACATAAATGTCAGCGCGATCAGCGGCCTGGGCGCACTTGTCGCGGGCGCGACCGCTCTTCTTCTCGTCCCATGGGTGAAGCACCGCCGCTCCGGCAACGAGTGATGTCCGTGGCAATGTAAAAGTCGCCGGAGACGCTACGGCGTCCGACGCGACTACCGGCATGCCTCCCACGATGCCAAGGCGGTCCGTCAGGCCAGAGGCCGCGACCTCCGCTGGGCGGTCGCGGACAGCGAGAGAACGGCGGACACGACCGCGAGCACCATCATCACCCAGTACACCGCCGGGTAGCCGGACGCGTTCGCGATGACGCCCGCGAGCGGCCCGCCGACGGCCAGGCCGATGTCCCAGAACGACGTGAAGCCGCCCAGTGCGGCGCCGTGCTGCGACGGGTCGGTCCGGTTGATGACCAGCAGCGCCAGCGCCGGGAACAGCAGCGACAGCCCCGCACCCATCACCAGCCCGCCGACGATGACCGTGAACAGGTTCGGCGCGACCGCGACGATCAGCAGGCCGACCGCCTCGACCAGCGCCGACCAGAACGACACCTGGCGTGCGCCGAACCGGTCGGGCAGGTTTCCGATGAACAGCCGGACGCCCACGTACGTCACGCCGAAGGCGTTGAGGGCGGCGATGCCGTTGGTGACGCCGCGCGCGGCCATGTGCAGCGCGACGAACGCCGCCAGCGCGGCGTAGCCGAGGGCGGCGAGCGACAGCGCGACGCCGGGGATGATGGTGCTGACCGGCAGGATCGCGCTGCGGACCGCAGTGTGCTCGGGTTTCTCGGCCTGGCGCCGCAGGGACACGACGAGCAGGCCGGCAAGCCCGACGCCGACGCACAGACCCCAGACGGCGTTGAAGCCACTTACCCGCATCGCCACCGTGCCGAAGAATGCCCCGAGGGTGATGCCCAGCCACATGCAGATGCCGTAGAGACCGACGATCCGGCCGCGCCGCTCGGCCGGGCACAGCCGTACGAGCCAGGCGGCGCCCGACGTGTAGACGGTGCCCTCGCCGATGCCGTGCAGGATCCGCACGGCGATCAGGACCGGCACGTCCACGGCGGCGAAGTACGCGGCGCCGGCGAGGATACAGATCGTCGCGCCGCACAGCATCACGGGCTTGTACCCGTGCCGGTCGGCGATCCGGCCGGCGATCGGCCGGGAGATGACCGCGGCCACGGCGATGGCCGCGGTCACGACGCCGACTTCCACCTTGTTGCCGTTCAGCTCCTGCAGGACGAAGAACGGCAGCGTCGCCAGCGAGGCGCCGACGCCGAGCAGGCAGAAGAAGATGCCGCCGAACATGGCGGCGTACGGCCGGTAGAAGCCGAGATCGCCAGGAACCCTCATCCGGCCGCGTCCTCCGGGGTGACGACGTAGAACAGCGTCGGTAGGTGCACGGCGATGCCCTCCCACACCTCGGCGCAGACGGCGACGCCGGGCGTGGCGAAGGTCCCGGGCGGGGGTTCCTCGACGCGGATCACCGAGCGGCGGGCGTCCAGGAGGCGTGCCGCGACGGAGATGTCGCCGACGAGGGCCGTGCCCCGGTCGACCCACCGGTTACGGCTGATCTTCATGCCGTTGCCCGCCGCCAGCTCCGCGATCACGTTGTTGTGGCCGACCAGCAGGTGGTAGTAGTCGGTCGGGTTGACGATCATCGCGTGCGCGGTGGCGCCGGACTGCTCGATCTCGTCGCAGGCGCTCAGGAGACCGTCGACGTAGCCGTCGCCGGTGTAGGTGAGGCGGGCGATCCCGGGGTGGGCGAGCAAGGCGTAGGTCAGCGCCTGGTTCTCCGCCGTGGCGGCGCGTACGAGCAGCCGGTAGTCGATGAACGCGGCGAGCGCGGCCGGGTCGTCGGCGAGTCCGTCCGGGATCTGGACCCAGGTACGGATCGGGCGGACACGAGCCTCGTCCATGCCGAACCGGAACGTCGCCTCCCGGCGGATGTTCCACTCGTTGACGAGTTTGGCCTCTTCGGGGTCGGGCCGCGTCTCGGTCCAGAACCGTACGGGCTCCTCGCCGACGGTGCGGACCTTCATCAGGTTCCGTACGGTCGTGCGCGGCCGGTCCTTGGTCGGCTCGTGCGCCTCGGTGATCGCGTAGTCGAAGGTCACCTCCGCGGCCTTCGGGTCGGCCGCGAACGCGCGGGCGAACGCCTCGCCGGGCGACTCCTGCTCTGCTGACATATGAATGCTCCTGCTCAGAATGCGTGCTGAACGAGCCGCTCGTAGAACGGCAGGTGGTGGTCGTAGAAGGACTTGAGCGCCGCGTTGTTGTCGACGGTGTCCGCGTAGGCGTTCCGGCGGTCCTGGAAGCCCGCGCTGTTGATCGCGTCGACGTGCCACGCGCGGTGCCGCTGCCACTCGGGACGCTCTGCGGCGTCCCAGGTGAGGGCGTCCGGGAGGAAGGGCAGCCCGGTGTACGCGCAGAACCGCTCGATCACCTGCGCGGGCTCCTTCACCAGCCGCTCCGCGCGCATCACGAGCGGGTCGCGTCCTGTGGCGGAGCGGGCCAGTTCGAAGATCCGCCACTGGCGTTCGTAGCCGATCTCCGGGCTGGTCACCGTCGGCTTCACCGCGTAGTGCGAGGCGATCGTCTGCTTCGGGTCGCGGACGATGAAGGTGTGGGTGATCCCGGCGAGTTCGCCGGGGTGGTCGTACAGGTACGCGTACTCGTAGTCGAGCACCTCCTTGACGAACACCGGCCGTACGCGGCCGAGCTCGGCGAGGAGGGTGAGCAGTTCCTTCTCCGAGCGGGCGGTCACCTCGCCGCCGTCCGCGGACGGTAGCGAGACGGCGCCCGTCTCGGTCAGCATGAGGAACGGCTCGTGCACGACGCTCACGTCACCGCGCTCCAGCATCATGCGCAGGAACGCGGTCGACGCCGAGCGCGAGTGCGCCCACATCACGATCACTGTCAACGGAGCCCGCCCCGATCTCGCGCGAGAACCGTCATCCCGACCAGGCCGGGTTCGGGACCCGGTCCCAGCGGTGCCGCCGCAGCTCCGTCAGCAGGGCGTCGTCGAGCGGCTTCCCGTCGCTGACGCCGAGGTTGGCGCGTACGTGCTCGGGCCGGCGCATGCCGGGGATCACCGTGCTGACCGCCGGGTGGTTCAGGATGAACCGCAGCGCCGTCTCGGGCATGGAGACGCCGTCCGGCAGCGCCGCCTTGAGGCGTTCGCCGCGCTCGACGCTCGGCTTGAAGTTCTCCTCGCCGAAGTACGTGCTGCGCCAGTCGTCCTCGGGGAAGGTGGTGTCGGCGGTCAGCTTGCCGGTGAGCGTGCCCTCGTCGAACGGCACGCGGGCGATGATGCCGATCCCGTCCCGCCGGGCGCGCTCGAACAGCTCGTCCTCGGGCGCCTGGTCGAAGACGTTGTAGATGACCTGGATGACGTCGATGAGACCGGTGTCGATCGCGGCGAGGCAGTTGGCCGGTTCCCAGCGGTTGACGCTGATGCCGACCGCGTCGATGAGGCCCTCGCGCTTGAGGTCGCGGAGGGTCTCCTGCCAGCGCTCGTCACCGGCCCAGCGGTCCTCCCAGGTGTGGAGCTGCATCAGGTCGATGCGCTCCACGCCCAGGTTCTCCAGGCTCTTCTCGGTGTACTCCCGGATGTGGTCCGGCGGGTAGGCGTCGTCGAGGGTGTCCCCGGCGCCGGGCGGCCACTCGCGGTTCTTCGGCGGGATCTTCGTGGCGACGTACAGCCGCCGGTCCGGGTGGCGCTTCAGCAGCTCACCGAGCATCTGCTCGCTGATGCCGCGCCCGTACGCCCAGGCCGTGTCGAAGAAGTTGCAGCCGAGCTCGACCGCCTGGTCCAGGCACTTGGGGGCGACGTCGTAGTCCCAGCCGGTGAAGCCGCCGGGGCCGCCGGCGATTCCCCACATCCCGTACCCGACCTCGCTGATCTCCCAGCCGAGGTTTCCCAACGTGCGATAGCGCATGATCGTCTTCCTGTTTCGTCGTCAGCCGGTGGGTACGTGAGGTGTGTCCAGCGGGCCCGCCGCGTTCTGCAGCGCCAGCCGGTCGTGGTACGCGGCGATCGCGTCGTTCAGGGGGCCGTCGGTGAGCCCCCAGCGCTCCTCCAGCCGCAGGCACTCGTCCTTGCGGTAGAGCGCGGGGTTGTCGGTCAGCATCTCCGCGAAGGCCTCCCGCAGCTCCTCCTCGTCCGCGTCCGGACGGCCGGGCAGGAGCGACGCGAGCGAGGTCAGGTCGCGGTCGCCGGTCGCGAGGGCGGCGTCGCGCACCCGCCGTACGAACTCCCCGCACGGGACCGCCGTGACCGGGAGCGCCTCGCCGAAGCACACGCTCTCGGGGTGCAGGACATGGAGCGTACGGCCCCAGGCCTCGCGGTCCTGGACGGCCGCGAGGATGCGCACGGCCGCGTAGTCGACCGGTGTGTAGTCCGTCGGGATGGCGGCGTCGGGCCGCACCCCGAGGCGTACGAAGGCGGAGAGCAGCAGATGCGTGAGGGCGACCGGGTTCGGGAACCCGTTGTCGGCGCTCGGCAGCACCTCGCCCAGCCGCAGTACGGTGACGAGCGCGCCACGTTCCTTCGCCTCGGCCAGGTAGCGCTCGGCGACGAGCTTGGAGCGGCTGTACCCGGGGTCGGGCATCCGCGTACGGGACGGCTCGACGCTCTCGGCTAGGCGGTCGTCGCTCGCCAGCGCCTCGTTCTCGAACGCCGACAGCGTCGAGACGTAGTGGAAGGGCACCGGCCGGTGCTCCATCGCGAGCCGCAGCATCTCGACGGTGCCCTGGACGTTGACCTGCCGGTGCGCGCGGTAGTCGAACAGGAAGTTGATCATCGCGCCGTTGTGCAGCACGAGATCGCACGTACGTGCGAGGTGCTCCCGCGTACGCGGGTCCAGGGCCAGTCCCGGGCGGGCCAGGTCGCCCGCGTACCCGTCGAGCCGGCCGGCGAACTCCGGCCGCCACAGGCCGCGTTCGCCGAGCGCGGCGACCACCCGTTCGGTGGCCTGGGCGTCGTCGTCGGCGCGGGCGAGACAGCACACCCGCAGGTCCGTACGGGCCAGCAGCTCATAGACGAGGCGGCTGCCGACGAAGCCGGTCGCCCCGGTCAGCAGGACGCTCCGCAGCTCGCCGTCGACGCCGGCGGCGCGGATCGGCTCGCTCGGTGGCACGACCGCGTCGCGCTCCATGAGTTCCGCCTCCGCCTCGACGGCCTCGCCGTCGCGGCGGCGTTCCCCGATCACGACGGTCAGCCCCGCCGCGGTCGGGTGGTCGTACAGGTCCTGGACGCCGACGCGGACACCGCACTCGGCGGTGAGCGTGCGCACCGCCGCCAGTGCCTGGAGGGAGTCGCCGCCCGAGTCGAGGAAGTTCGCGTCGGCGGCCATGCCGGGCTGCCCGAGCACCGACCGCAGGACGCCCAGCACCTGGTCGGCGAGTGAGGTCGCCGGCGCGGTCTCGGCGAGCAGCGCCGCGTCGTCGGCGAGCCGTGCGTCGAGCACGGCCTGGAGCCGGTCGCGGTCGACCTTGCCGTTGTCGTTCAGCGGCATGTCCGGCAGCAGGAAGTAGTAGCGCGGCACGTTGCTGCGGGGGAGCACGCGGCGCAGGCTCTCGCTCAGCGCGGCCTCGGTCACGTCGCCGGAGGCGAACAGCGCCAGCGACCTGCGGCCCTCGTGGTCGGCGACCAGGACCTCCGCCTGGCGGACCCCGGCGCACTTCTCGGCGGCCACCGCGATCTCGCCCAGCTCGATCCGCACGCCGGCGATCTTGACTTGGAAGTCCTTGCGGCCGGAGAAGAACAGCCGGCCCTCGTCGTCGAGGTGGCCGATGTCTCCGGTGCGGTAGAGCCGGTCTCCGGGGATCATCTCCGGGAAGGGGTTGCGGATGAACGCCTTCGCGGTCGCCTCCGGGGCGCCGTGGTAGCCCTCGCCCAGGCACACGCCGCCGATGACGATCTCGCCGGTGGAGCCGGGCGTCATCGGGCGTAGCTCGTCGTCCACGACCGCGGCGTAGCAGTTGTCGATCGGGCGGCCGATCGGGATGGCGTCGCCGTCATCGGGGGAGACGGGGTGGAAGACCATGCCGATGGACGCCTCGGTCGGCCCGTACCCGTTCGTGACGCGCAGGTCCGGCAGCTGCTCCATCATGCGGTGGACCGCCGACGGGTTCAGGGGCTCGCTGCCGACGATGAGCCGCCGCAGCGACGAGAGCTTGCCCAGCACCTCCTCGTCGCCGTCGGCGACGGCCGCGAGGGCGTTGAAGATGCTCGACACGAAGTCCGTCGCCGTGATGCCGTACTCGGCGATCGTGTCGATGGTGTGCTGGAGGTTGAGGAACTCACCCTGGACGGGGAGTACGGCGTGGCCGCCCGTGGCCAGCGGCAGGAACATCTGCCACAGCGACGAGTCGAAGGTGTGCTTGCTGTTCTGCAGCACCACTTCTTCGCCTTCGGGGGTGCCGAAGTACCGCGCCATGTAGCGGATCCGGTTGGTGATCCCGGCGTGCCGGTTCATCGCGCACTTGGGCGTGCCCGTCGTTCCCGAGGTGAAGTAGCCGTAGATCAGGTCGTCGGGGCCCAGGGGCGCGGCCTCCTGCCGCTCCGCCGGGACGATACGGCTCACGTCGACGACGAGCGCGCGTTCGCGCAGCTCCTCCGGGACGGTGTCCGCGGCGTCGCACAGGACGGGCCCGCCGGGTAGCACGCCGAACGTGTCGAGCAGGCGGTCCCGCGGCCATGCGGGGTCGAGTGGCACGAACGCCGCGCCCAGCCGCATCAGGGCCAGGTAAGCGATCGGCAGTTCCAGGCTGTTGACCAGGAGGACCGGTACGACGTCGCCCTTGCTCACGCCGTGGGCGGCCAGCGTGGCCGTCAGGCCGCTGACCAGGCCGTCCATCTCCCGGTACGTGAGCGTCCGGCCGTCGAAGGAGATCGCGGGGTCGCCGGGGCGGCGGTCGACCTGCTCCTCGATCAATTCCGAGACCGGGCGGAACGCGCCATAGTCGGCGGCTCGTCCGGTGAAGCACCGCGTAGATGCTTCCTCTGAGGACTTTTCCGGCGAATAAGGTTCTGTTTGAACTTCGCCGCCCGACTGGCCGGACATCCACACCCCCCGTTAGGGCTCATAAAGGTTAGATCGGCCCTTTCTGGGGCCAGACCGGATATATGGTCCTCGGCGCTTCCGGGTAAATTAGACCTGTTCGAGAGGCCCACGCAACCCCTCCAACGGAGTCGCCCGGCAGGGGGCCGCCCGTGGAGTACCGCCTCCCGCGCCGCGCCCGGCCTCGCTGGTGCCATGTCCGCTTTCGGCTGACCCGGTCTATTGGCCCACCTGCGCCCATGGTGTAGGAGGCATGGCCGGGAACGGTGCCCTGGAGTCAGCCGGTGGACAGCGCGCGGTCCAGGTCCTCGATCACCTGGCTTGACTCGTTTGCGTAACCGAGTGCCAACCGTACGGTGCTGCGATCGACGCCGATGCTCTCCAGTCCGGCGTCGTCGTATTCGAAATAAGTGAAGAACGTGCTCTGCTCGACAAGGGTGTGCGGCGCACCGAAGTTCGACGCCATGAATGGCACCTTCAACCGGTCGACGATCTTCGCCGTCTCCTGCTCGCTCAGGCCGAGTTCGAAAGTGATGACGCCGCCGTGGCCATTGAGATAATCCTGTCCGAGTTTGAAGTGCGGGTGCGTTTCCAGGCCGGTGTAGTAGACGCGCCGCACCCGCTGATGGTCGGCCAGGAAACGCGCCACCTCCATGCCCTGCGCGTTGACGCGCTCCATCCGCAGCGGCAGCGTGTAGAGGCTACGGCGGAGCAGGAAGGCGACGTTTCCGTCGGCGACGGGTCCGGTCGTGTCGCGATACCAGCGGACCTGCTCGACCAGGTCCCCGCGTCCCGACAGGACGCCGGCCACGATGTCGCCGTGGCCGCCCAGGTACTTCGTCGCGCTGAACAACACCAGGTCCACGCCCCACCGCAGGGCGTGGAAATTCGGGGGCGGAGAGAACGAACTGTCCAGCGTGATGATGATTTCGTCGCCCACGATTTCACGGACGCGTGCGACGTCGATGAGATACATGTGCGGAGACGACGGCATCTCCAGATGCACGAGTCGCAGCCGCCCGCTGAGCGAGGCGATTCCCTGCAGAAACGCGTCGGGGTCCCGGATCGAGATCTCGTGAACGATGATGCCGAACTTCGGAAGAATGGTGTGGAACACATTCCTGACCTGGCGGTATGACTCCGCCGGCAACACGACCTCGTCTCCGGCCTTCAGCAGGGCCATGAACGTCGTGAAGTGAGCGGCCATGCCGGAGGCGAACAACAGCGAGCTCTCCGCCTCTGACAGCTCGCTCAACCGCGCCTCCACCTCAAGCCAGGTGGGGTTGCTGTAGCGCCCATAGCGACCGGCCGGAACCGACAGATCGTGCAGCCCCGCCTTGGCGTGCGGGGCGTCGTCGAAATAGTACGAGGCGCTCTGGTACGTCGGCGACTCGATGCTGTTGGTGTATGGCTCGGGGCTTCTCTTCTTCGTCATGATTTCCCTTCGGTCCAAGGGGTTGAGGGCAGCCCACATCGCCCGCCGGATGACCGTCCGGGCCGGGGGTCAGGGAGGGACGCGAAGCAGCTCGTCGATCAAGGGTGGGCAGAGGCCGAAACGCGCCGTGTTCCACGCATTGTGTGGGGTTTAGTGCAAATATTCAATCGTGCGCCGCGTAGCCTTTTCCTCACGCTTGGGCGTCGGGATCGGGCCGATGGTCCGCTCACATGCGGCGATGGGGGGCGATTTCGGCCGGCTCAATACCCAGGCCCTCGAAAGCGATCCGCGGTGACGTGCGGGCCGCCGCTGCGGCGGCGAGCCGGCCGACCGCAGGCGACGTCTGGACCCCGTAGCCGCTCAGTCCGGCGGACCACACGAACCCCGGGGCGTCCGGCGTCTCGCCGACGACCGGAGTGTCATCGGCCGTCGCGGTGCGCAGGCCCGCCCAGGAGTGCTTGACGCTGCGGATCACCAGCGTGGTGGCCTCCTGGACGCGTTCGACGGCGAGCGCGACGTCGAGGTCCTCCGGGCGCGCGTCGCAGGGGGCGACCGGCGTCGTGTCGGCCGGAGAGACGAGCAGCTTCCCCGACTCGGGCTTGAAGTAGAACGTCTCGGTCACGTCGGCCACCATCGGCCAATGCGTCACATCGACCCCTTCCGGCGGCTCGGCGATGAAGGCCGTACGGCGCAGCGGCGTGAGCCCGGCCTTGCGTACGCCGGCGAGTTCGGCCACCTCGTCGGCCCAGGCCCCGGCCGCGTTGACGATGACGGGCGCGGCGAACTCGCCCGCGTCGGTCACCGCACGCCAGAGCCCGCCGCGCCGGGTCAGCTCCCGCACCCGCGCTCCCGTGACCACGCGTCCGCCGGCCGCACGCATGCCGCGGAGGAAGCCCTGGTGGAGCAGGTCGACGTCGATGTCCATCGCCGCGGGCTTGAGCATCGCGCGGCTGAAGTACCCGGTCCGCACGATCGGGCAGCGCCGTAGCACCTCGTCGGCGTCGATCTCGCGGACCGGTGTGGGCGCGGTCAGCCCGGCGGCCAGCACCGCCTCGAACGCCTCCTCCGCGCCGACCGGCCCCAGCGCCACGACGCCGCGCGGTGCCAGCAGCGGCCCGTCGGCGAAACCGTCCGGCGGCGTCGTGAGGAACGCCCTGCTGGCCGCGGTCAGGGCACGGACGACGCGGTTGCCGTAGTACTCGGAGAACAGCGCCGCCGAGCGGCCGGTCGAGTGATGCCCGAGCGCGGACTCCATCTCGAGGAGGGTCACGCTGCCGGACGAGGAGAGGAAGTAGGCCGCGCTGGCGCCCGCGACGCCGCCGCCTACGACGAGGAAATCGCTCACGGGGGCAATTGATCATGTTTCCGGCGACAACCGCAAATGCCGCATCACGGTACGAAATGGGTGTTCAGGGCGATAGCTCGAAGGGATCATGACCTGCGAAGAAACCTTCTCAGCCGGTCCAGGGACTGCGGTGATCATCGATTTTGCGGTTCATCGGCGTTATTTCGGCAGGTCGGGCGACGTTTGGCGCTGGAGAGGGCACACTAGGACTGATGAAGCGCTCCCCAGCCGTGACCCGGCGACACCTGCCCACCAGTCCCTTCAAAGCCCCTGCCGCTGCCCCGCCCCTTGAGCAGTTCGCCCTGGGAAACCAGGTGAACCACGACAAATACGGTCTTGGCCGTGTTGTCGGCATCGAGGAAGACGTGGCTGTGCTGGTCGATTTCGGCACGCAGCAGCAGCGCATCATGGCCCCGTACAACAAGCTGTTCAAGCTCTGACACCCCCGCACTGCCGGCTCGGGCCCTGTGCTCCGCACAGCGCCCGGCCTGGCAAGCGGGTCCAGAGTTCGCGTCCGCGTCATGGCGGGCGCGAACACGTTGGGCTCTTCTCGGCGAGCCGATCCGGCGGATCAGGACGTCTTACCCGAGGATCACGAGCTTCTGCTCGGTCAGCTCACGGACGGCGTACGGGACCCCCTCCCGACCCTGCCCGGACTCCTTGACCCCGCCGTACGGCATGTGGTCGGCCCGGTAGGACGGCGAGACGTTGACCATGACCGCGCCGGACTCCACTCCGCGGGCGAACGCCAGCGCCGCGTCGACGTCGCGCGTGAAGATCGCGGTGTTCAGGCCGTACCGCGACGAATTGATCTGTTCGAGCGCGGACGCGAGGTCCGTAATCCGGTTGACCGAGACCACCGGCCCGAAGACCTCCTCGCACATCACCGAGCACTCCGGCGGCACGTCGGACAGCACGGTCGGCCGGAGCATCCCGTCCTCGACCGCGCCGCCCGTGATCAGGCCGGCGCCGGCGTCCACGGCGTCCCGCACCCAGGAGATGACCCGGTCGCGGGCGTCGCGCGTGACGAGCGGGCCGACGACGGTCCGTTCGTCACTCGGGTCGCCGGTCACCACGGCGAGCGTGGCCTCCTTCAGTCGCGTCAGGAAGTCGTCGGCGACCTCCTGGGCTACGTACACGCGCTGCACCGAGATGCACGCCTGCCAGGAGAAGCCGAACGACGCCGGGACGATCTCGGCCACCGCGCGGTCGAGGTCGGCGTCGGCCGCGACGTGGACGGCCGCGTTGGAACCGAGTTCGAGGAGATGGCGCTTCATCGGAGAACGCCGCTTGATGTCCCAGCCGATGGTGGAGGATCCGGTGAAGGCCACGACACGGACGCGCGGGTCCTCCAGGAGGCCGTCCACGATCATCGCCGGGTCACCGGTGACCATGTTCAGCAGGCTGGCCGGCAGCCCGGCGTCGTGGAACGCCCGTACGATCAGCCCGGCGGTCAGCGGCGTCTTCTCCGACGGCTTCCACACCACCGGGCAGCCCGCCGCGACGGCCGGCCCGATCTTGTGGAGGGCGAGGTTCAGCGGGAAGTTGAACGGGGTGATCGCCGCGACGACGCCGACCGGCTCGGCGATCTCGAACGCCAGCTTGCCCTCGCCGGAGGGCACCGCGTCCATCGGGATCGTCGCCGCCACGCCGCGCCTCGTCCGCCGACAGCTCCAGCGTGTCCAGGGCACGGGTGACCTCGCCGCGCGCGGCGCCGATCGGCTTCCCGGCCTCGGCGCACAGGCTCCGCGCGAAGTCGCCGGCGCGTTCACGGATCAGCGCTCCGGCGCGGCGCAGAACGGCGGCGCGCTCGTGGGCCGGCCGGGACCGTCGAGCGCCCGCTGCGCCGCCGCCACCGCGCCGGCGATGTGCTCCGGCTCGGCGACGGCGACGTCACCGAGGTGCGCGCCGTCCCAGGGGGCGGACACCGCGAACGTCTGAGCCGTCGTGACCCACGCGCCGTTGATGTACAGGTGCTGCGTCATGCCGCCGCCTCGGGGGAGAGCCTGTCGATGATCGCGTCGCCGACCTCGGCGGTCGACGCCGTTCCGCCCAGATCCGGGGTGCGCGGTCCGTGCCGCAGCGTGGCGTCGACGGCGGCCGTGAGATCCCTCGCCGCCGTGCCCTCGCCGAGATGGTCGAGCATCATGGCCGCCGCGTAGATCTGGGCCATCGGGTTGGCGACTCCCTGACCGGCGATGTCCGGAGCCGAACCGTGCACGGGCTCGAACAGCGAGGGGAACTCCCGCTCGGGGTTCAGGTTGCCGCTCGCGGCCAGGCCCAGCGAGCCGACACAGGCCGCCGTCAGGTCCGAGAGGATGTCGCCGAAGAGGTTCGAGGCGACGATGACGTCGAAGCGCCGCGGCGCGCGGACGATCTCGGCCGCCAGCGCGTCGATGAGCACCGAGCGCAGCTCGACGTCCTCGTAGTCCTTCAGGACACCGGCGACGACATCGTCCCAGAACGGCATCGTGTGCAGGATCCCGTTCGACTTCGTCGCCGAGGTCAGCCGGCCGGAGCGCGTACGTGCCAGCTCGGCCGCGTACGCCGCGACGCGCGCGGTGCCGCTGCGGGTGAACCGTGCCTCCTGGACCGCGTACTCGTCGCCGTCCTCCACACCGCGGTGCCCGACGTTGGAATACTCACCTTCGACGTTCTCCCGGACGATCACGATGTCGATGCCGAGGGGGTCGGCGAGCGGCGTCGGAACGCCCTCGATGTGCCGGACCGGCCGCAGGTTCACGTACTGCCGGAACTCCCGCCGGATCGGGATGAGCAGGCCCCACAGCGTGGTCGTGTCGGGGATGTCGGGTGCGCCGACCGCCCCGAACAGGATCGCGTCGTGGCCGGCCAGCCTCGCGATGCCGTCCTCGGGCATCATCCGGTCGGTCTCGCGGAATCGCTCCGACCCCCAGTCGTGGTGCTCCCAGCGCACCGCGAACCCGTACCGCCGTGCGCACGCGTCGACCGCGGCCAGCGCGGGAGGCATGATCTCGGTTCCGATCCCGTCACCGGCGATGACGGCGATGGAGTACGCCATTGATGCTCCTCAGGTCGCGCGTCGGCGCGGTGTGCGTGACGAACGTCGCGCGAGCCATTCGTGGCGTGACCATAGGTGGCGTGTCACAGAAGTGTCAATAAGTTCACATCGAATGTTAAATACGACACGGCGATGATGTCGTTCGTCAGGAAGGCCCGCGTCTGACCTCAGGCGATGGGTGAACCCTCGTCCAGCGGGACGGTCACGATCTTCACATCGTGGTCTCGCAGCGCCTGCCGGTCGTCATCGGCCAGCTCGTCGTCGGTCACGATCGCGTCCACGGCGTCGAGCGAGCACGCCCGCACCATCGCCGAGAACGCGAACTTGCTGGAGTCGGCGACGAGTACGACCTCGTCGGCGACGCCGACCAGCGCACGCTTGGTACCGGCGTCGAAGTAGTTGCCGCAGTAGACGCCGTCGGCACTGAGCCCGCTCGCCGCGAGGAACAGCGTCCGCACCCGCAGCTCCGCGATCGACGCGAGCGTGGTGGGCCCGGCGAACGACCGGGAGTTGTGGTGCAGCGTGCCGCCCAGCCCGATGACGTCGAAGTTCTCCCGGCCGAGCAGCGAGTGGATGATCGGCAGCGACGCGGTCACGATGTGGAGCCTGGTCGTCGGGGGAAGTGCGTTCGCGATCTCAAGCGTCGTACTGCCGGCGTCGAACGCCACGGCGCCGTGAGCGGGCAACAGGTCGACGGCCTTACGGGCGATCGCCTTCTTCGCCGCACGCCGCCGGTCGGCCCGCGCGTCGAACTCGGTCCCGTCCATGGCGCTGGACGGCAGAATCGTCACACCGCCGTGCACACTCCGCATCCTCCCGTCATGCACGAGCAACCGGACATCCCGCCGGATCGTCATCTCCGAGACGTCGAACGCCCCGGAGAGCTCGGCGATCGTACAGAACCCCTGCTCCTCGACGATCGCGAGCAACCGGGCACGCCGCTCGTGCGCTGACGACCTCCCCCGAGAAAGATCAGCCGCCACCATGTCCACACTCCATCCATCGCCCAACGGGGTCGTACCAGAGCCGTCCGGCGACTATCGTAGATGTCAATATTCTCACATGCATTCACAGGCCGGTCCTCGTTGTTCTGGTCCGCGCCGGGACGCGGCTGAGACACAATCACCGGCATGACCGAAACCTCACCCGACGCCGCGGTACTGCGGGAGATCGTCGACGGTGTGTACGCGTGGACGCAGCCCGACGGCACGTGGTGGATCAACAACGCCGGTGCCATGAGCGGTGACGACGGTGTGATCCTCATCGACACCTGTGCCACCGACCGGCGTACGCGAAGGTTCCTGGACGCCGTCGGCGCGGCGACCGGGGGCGCGCGCGTGCGGATCGCGGTCAACACGCACCTGCACGGCGACCACACCTACGGCAACAGCCTCCTGCCCGAAGAGACGTTGCTCATCGCGCACGAGGCCACCCGCGCGGCGCAGCTGACGGACCCGATCATCGACGGCTGCCCGCCGTTCTGGTCGCCGGTGCCCGACTGGGGGAAGGTCACCCGTCGGGTCGCGGACGCGGTGTTCCGTACGGAGATGACCGTGTTCAGTGGGCGGCGGCGGGTCGACCTGTTCCATCCCGGGTACACGGCCCACACGCCCGGCGACGCCGTGGCGTGGTTGCCCGAGGAGCGGGTGCTGTACACCGGTGACCTGCTGTTCCATGGGCTGACGCCGCTGGTGTTCATGGGGTCGGTCGAGGGCGCGCTGCGTTCGCTGGAGTGGATCGCCGCCTTCGAGCCCGAGCACGTCGTGCCCGGCCACGGCCCGCTGATCGCCGGTGACGCACTGGACGGCGTTCTGGCCGAACACGAGCGCTACTACCGTCTCGTGCAACGGGCCGCGGAGGACGGGCTGCGTGACGGTCTCGGCCCGCTGGAGGCCGCGCGCCGTACCGACCTGGGGGAGTTCGCCGACTGGGCCGACGCCGAACGCCTCGTGCTGAACCTCCACCGCGCGTACGCCGACGCCGCCCGTACGGAACTGGACCTGCCGGCCGCCTTCACCGACGCTATGACCTGGAACGGCGGCCCGCTGCCGACCTCCGTCTGAGGAGCACCATGCGCTTCGTCACCTATGTCGAGAACGGCGGCGATCGTGCCGGCGTCGTGTCCGGCGAGGAGGTGTTCGCGCTGCCCGAGGGCCTCCGGCTGATCGACCTGATCGACGACGGCGACCGTCTACGGGAGGCGGGCGAGGACGCCGTACGGCAGGCGCGGACCGTGCGCCCGTACGCCTCGGTGCGGCTACGGGCGCCGATCCCCGACCCGCCGACGATCCGCGACTTCATGACCTTCGAGCGGCACGTCGAGGGCGCGGTGAAGATGGCCGGCCCGGACGCCGTCGTGCCCGACGAGTGGTACGACGCCCCGGCGTTCTACTTCACCAACCCGTACGCCGTGACCGGCCCGCACGACGACGTCGCCGTGCCTCCGGGCTGCGCCCTGTTCGACCTGGAACTGGAGGTCGCCGCCGTCATCGGCCGCAGCGGCCGGAACATCCCAGTAGAGACGGCGGAGGAGCACATCGCCGGGTACGTCCTGATGAACGACTGGTCCGCCCGAGACCTGCAGTTCGCCGAGATGCGCGTACGCCTGGGCCCGGCCAAGGGCAAGGACAGCGCCACAAGCCTCGGCCCGGTCCTGGTCACCCCCGACGAACTCGAACCCCACCGCGCCGGAAACTCCTTCGCCCTCCGCATGGAGGCATCGATCAACGGCACCCCCATCGGCTCCGACACGTGGAGCGAGATGGCGTTCTCCTACGCACAAATGATCACGTACGCCTCGCGGGGAACCGAGGTGCGCACAGGCGACATCCTGGGCTCGGGCACCTGCGGCGGAGGCTGCCTCGCGGAACTCTGGGGCCGCCAGGGCCTGAATGCCCACTCACCCCTGACCCCGGGCGACGTGGTCACTCTCACCGTCGAACACCTGGGCACCCAGGAATCCCGAGTCGTCCCCGGCCCCGAACCGACCGGCGACGTACACGCGACCACCCGCCCCTGACCCCGGCCACTGCCGCGCCTCCGGCCCCGACGGCACGGGTACCCGTGTGAGAGCGGGTGATCCGGCCGACCGAGATGGCGTGTGTGCAGATCCGTGAGGTCAGTACATGTGTGGCCGTGACCTCGGCAGGTTGGGTGCGCGCGCGTAAGCGTTCAAGGAATCCCATACGACTAGAAATAGAGTGGAATCTCATTCCGAGGAGGTCTGAGTGACCGCCGTGGTGGTGTTGGCCTCGGCCGTGCTGCATGCCATATGGAACGCCCTCGCCCACGACATCCCCGACAAACTCGTCGGCTTCGTGCTGATCAACATCGCCTTCACCGGATGCGCAGGAGTCATGGTCTGCGTCACGCCGGTGCCGCGTGCTGAGGCCTGGCCGTTCATCGTGGCGTCGGCCGCGCTGGAGGTCGTCTACCAGGTGCTGTTGCTCCAGGCGTACCGGTTAGGCGACTTCGGCCAGATGTACCCGCTGGCCCGTGGCACGTCGCCGTGGCTGGTGGCGCTCGTGTCCGCCACCGTTCTCGGGCGTTCGCTGCCCGCCGCCGAGATCGCGGGCGTGGTCGTCATCTCGCTGGGGCTGATCGGCCTGGCCTTCGCCGACGGTGTGCCGGGCCGGGCGCAGCTTCCGGCCATCATGGCCGCTCTGGGCACCGGTGTGATGATCGCCTCGTACACGATCGTCGACGGCACCGGCGTACGGCACTCGGGGACGGTCACGGGCTACATCGCCTGGGTGTTCCTCTGTCAGGGCCCGGTCCTGCCGCTGGCCGCGCTGGCCCTGCGCGGGCGTACGCTGCCCGGCGCGCTGGGGCCCGTGTGGGGGCGCGGGCTGACCGGGGGAGTGCTGTCGCTGGTGGCGTACGGCCTGGTGGTGTGGGCTCAGTCGCGCGGCAGCCTGGCCATGATCGCCGCGCTGAGAGAGACGAGCATCGTCATCGCCGCGGTGATCGGTGCCCTGGTGTTCCGCGAACGCTTCGGATACCTGCGCATGTCAGCCGCCGCGACCGTCCTGGCGGGCATCGCCGTCTTCCACCTGTGACCCGCTAACCGCGAGGTTCCTGGCAGAGCCGGTGGGAGTGCGGGCAGAGAAAGTAGGCGACGCCGTCGCGAAACGGAACCCGTTCGGCGAACCGGTAGGTGACCCCGCCACCGCCCCGCCGGAGTGTGATCACGTACGGCGCGGACAGCGCCCAGCCGCCGTCGTACCCGCCGAACACGTCGTCGGCGCCCGCGAGATATCCGTCGTCGAACGCCGTCTTCGCGCCGTCACGAGCACCGCCCGGCAACGCCCGCGTCTCCTGCTCGGCCCGCCCTTCGCGTATCCCGGCCTCCAGCCCTCGCGTGTACGCGCCCGCCGGGGCACCGTGCCCACCGGCGGTGACCCGCCCGAGCACGAAGACCCCGGCCACCGCGCAGACGCCGATCAGGCAGGCCACGAGCCGCACTCCGGTCACCCTCATATGCCGCTCCGTTCGTCAGCCCGGCGGAGGCCGGGCACGAAGAAGACCGTTCCGGGTGAGTATCGCCCTCAGACGCGCGTATCGGACCTGACCGCCCGGCAGGGCATCGCAAAAATGACAGGGGAGCCGGATACATTGCCTGCCGTGCTGGACGAATTGGACGATGTCGCCTGGGATCGGCTTGGTCACGCCTACGGGGCGGCCACCGATGTGCCCGGGATTCTGCGTGAGGTGGCCGCGGGGGACGCGGATGCGCTGAGTGAGCTCTTCGGGAACATCTGGCATCAGGGGACCGTGTACGAGGCCACCGCGTACGCGGTTCCGTTCCTCGTCGAACTGCTCGACGTGCCGGGGACCGATGTGACCGGGTTGCTCGGGCTGCTGTCGGTGATCGCCGATGGTTACTCCTACGCCGATGTGCACGAGAGCCCGTCGGCGGATGCCGACTCGGAGCTGGGGCGGCGGGTGGAGAAGGAGCTGGGCTGGGTTCGTGCGGCGAGGGACGCGGTGGCCGCCGGCGCGCCCGTCTACCTGCGCCTGCTCGCCGACGGCTCCGAGGACGTACGCGCCTGGGCGGCCAACGTGATCGGCGTCGCGGCCTCCGACGGTGAGGTCGCCACGGAGATGCTGGCGCGTGCCGAAGGGGAGGACAGCGCGTTCGTACGGGCGAGCGTGATCCTCGCGGCCGGTGCGCTCAGGGTGGCGGACGACGGGCGGGTGCGCCTGTGGCTCGACGATCCGGAGCCGGCTCCGCGGCTGGCGGCGGCGCTGGTCGCCGCGCGCGTCGGCGGCGAGCCGGACGAGCGGGTCACGGCCGTGCTCGAACACGACGCTCCGCTCTCGCTCGACACACTCGGAAGGCTGCCCTGGAGCGTCCTCGGGGCCGACTCGCTGGTGTGGGTCATCGAGTGCCTGGGGGATCGCTGGGACCTCCAGGTACGCCTGGTCACGACGTGGATGCGGCATGACGACGCCGGGGTGCGGAAGGCCGCGGTGTTCGCCGCCGAGCATCCGCTGCACGCCTGGCGACCCGCCGCCGAGATCCTCGTCCCGGCCCTGGCGCGACGCCTGGAGGATCCCGAGCGCGGCGTGCGTTACTGGGCGGCGAGCCACATCGCCGGGGCGGGACGGGCCGCCGCACTGGCCGTGGAAGAGCTGTGGGCGACGGTGCGGCGCGAAGGAGTACAGCACAACACGCCCGCCGCGTCCGCCCTCGAGGCGCTGTGCCGCCTGGGCGACCCGCGCGCGGCGGAGTACCTCGCCGGCCGGCTCGCCGACGACCCCACAGAGCTGGAAGGCCTGAAGGCCTCCATCGACCTCATCGGCCCGTGGGCCGGCGTGTGCCGCGAGCCGCTGCTCCGTGCGGTGAAGAGGGTGCCGAAGGGCAACGAGCGCATCGCCGTGATCAACGCCATCGGCAGGCTGTACGCCGGGGCGGACGACGCGGAGGTCCACGAGGTCGTACGGATGCTGCGCACCCAGTGCCGCTCCCACCCGCACATCAGCACCCGGGTCCTCGGCGACCTCGGCCCGGCGGCGGCCCCGGCACAGCCCGAGCTGCGCGCTGCCCTCCGGCACAAGGAGCCCGTCGTACGGATCAACGCGGCGCGCGCCCTCTGGCGTATCTCCGGAGCCACGGAGAAGACCCTCCCGGTGCTCCGCGAGGCGATCAACGAGGGGCGCTACGTACGTACGCACGCGCTCGAAGCGCTGGCCGAGATGGGCACCGCGGGCATCGAGCTGGCGCCGCTCCTGCCCGAGCTGTTCGAAGCCGACGACGACTGGACGGCACTGCGGGCCGCGACCGCGTACTGGTACGTCACGGGCGACTCGGCGCCGGTGCTCCCGGTCCTCCTCGGCCGGCTGCGAGCGGGCCGTTACGGCGTCGAGGCCGCCCGCTGCCTGGGCGACATCGGCCCGGCCGCGAGCGCCGCCGTCCCCGCGCTCCGCGAGGGCGCGGGCTCCGGCCTCCGCCAGCAGGAGTCGGGCAGCGCCGCCTCCTGGGTGGCCGACGACGAGACGTGGGCCGCGACCTGCGCCGAAGCTCTGACCCGCATAGAGTCCGCACCGTGACCACGTACGTCCACGACGCGGACCTGCGCCTGACGGAGGGCTCGGACGAGCGAGCCCCGGGGGCGGCGGTGACCGTGGGTCTGTGCGGCCACTGGAAGCACGACGGCCCCTGCCTCTGGCCGCACCACACCAGCGTACGAGCCCGGTCCGGCGACACGATCACGATCAGGGTCGCCTTCACCGTCGACGACACCGACGAGCCGGAGGTACGCCGCCGAATCCGCGAGGCCCTCGGCACCGGATCCCTGGACGCCCCCGAAGGCTCCGCCCGCTGGACCGTCCTCAGCTGATCACCGCCTTGCGGCGGCCCTCGTGAATTCTCTCTTCGACGAGGACGTTCTTGTAAAGATGTCGGCGCTCCGGCGGCCCGGCTCTCCCCGAGGGCGGCGCCGATGGACACGCCGTGCCCGAAGCCTTCCAGGTACATGTACGCGCTCTCCTTCCCGTGGAAGTCGAGCTGGGTGATGCACGGCTATCCGGGAAGCCACGTACACGGCGCGTCGCACCAACCCCTAACGGACCGGTAGTTCCTGCAGGCTCCAGTGGTTGCCGTCGAGGTCTTCGAAGTACACGAAGGAGCCCCACTCCAGGACCTCGACGTCGCTCACCTCGACGCTGCGGCCGGCGGGGATGATGACGAGTTCGAGCGTCCAGTCCATGGCAGTTGGTCCTTCGGGTCGGTGACTTCCACTGCCTTCACGCTACGTATCCTTGCGGCCGGTTTCTGACCTGAATGCGATGCATTCGATCCAGTAGCGGCCGTCGTCGTCGCGGTGGGCGCCGTGGATGTCGGTGGCCATGGACGGGAAGGCGCGGTCGAAGTCCTCCAGGGCGCGCAGATACGTCATCAGCGGGCCGTCGTCGGGGCCGGTGGCCTCGCCCGGCATGAGCATCGGGATGCCCGGTGGGGTGACGACGACGGTGGAGGCCGCGATGCGTCCCGCCAGCGCCGTCAGGGGCACGCGTTCGGTGTGGGAGCGGATCAGTGCCTGGTAGCAGTCGGCGGGGGTGACGACGGGGGTGGGCAGGTCGGTGAAGACCTGGTCGAGCAGGACGCCGAGCTTGGAGTCGCGCAGCCGCTCGTGGGCCCGCGTGCAGAGCGCGCGCAGTGACACCCTCGGCGGACCGAAACCGGGCAGGACCTCGGCCAGCGGAACGTCGTTGTCGTAGGCGTTCTTGAAGTCGATGAGCGCGTCGATCAGCGTGCCCCACTTGCCCTTGGTGATGCCGATCGAGAACAGCACCAGCAGCGTGTGGTCGCCGGTCTTCTCCACCACGATGCCGCGCCGCGCCAGGTAGGCCGCCACGACCCGCGCGGGCACGCCCCACTCGGTGGTGCCCCAGGCGGGGTCGGCGCCGGGGCAGGTGATGGTCACCTTGATCGGGTCGAGCATGCAGTGGCCGTCGTCGAGGCCGTCGAACCCGTGCCAGGCGGCGCCGGGCTCCAGGGCCCAGCAGCCGGGGTCGGCGGCGAGCAGCTCCACGCCGGCGTCCTCGAACGCCACCGTCTCTCCGGTGCGTGAGTCGGTCACGGCCGGAGGCTGCCAGACCCCGAAGAACCAGTCCGGCCGGGTGGCCTCCTCGCGGATGCGTGCGGCCAGCCGCACCATCTCCTGCCGGAACCGGACCGCCTCGACGATCGCCTCGCCGGTCAGGTACGGCCCCGACGGGCCGTCCATCATCGCCGCCGCCACGTCGAGCGAGGCGATCATCGGGTACATCGGCGAGGTGCTGGCGTGCATCAGATACGTCTCGTTGAACCGGTCGTAGTCGACCGGGGCACGCTCGGACGGTCGTACGTGCAGCATCGACGACTGCGACAGCGCCGCGAGCAGCTTGTGCGTCGACTGCGTGGCGAAGACGGTCGGGCGCCTCGCGCCGGGAAGGGTGCGCTCGTCGACGGACATGCCGTACCGGCGCTCGTACAGCGGGTTGAAACGCGCGTAGGCGAACCACGCCTCGTCGAAGTGCACGCGCGGCACCGACGCGCCGAGCAGGTCCGCGACGCGCACCGCGTCGTAGCAGAGCCCGTCGTAGGTCGAGTTGGTGACCACCGCGTACGAAGGGTCGGGTGTGGCGGCCCCGCCGGCGAACGGGTGGCCGGCCAGGCGGTCGCGTACGGCCGGCGCCGACAGTGCCCCGGCGGGGATCGGCCCGGCCAGGCCCAGGCCGTTGCGCTCGGGCACCAGGTAGACCGGGCGCGCGCCGCTGATGGTCAGGGCGTGCTGGATCGACTTGTGGCAGTTGCGGTCGACCAGGGCCAGCTCGTCGCGCGCGATCGCGTGGTGCCCGACGACGCGGTTGGCCGTGGAGTTGCCGTTGACCACGAAGAACGTGCGCTCGGCGCCGAAGATCCGCGCGGCGTTGCGCTCGGCGTCGCCGATCGGTCCGGTGTGCTCCAGCGGAGATCCGAGCTCGGGCACAGAGATCGACAGGTCGGTGCGCAGCAGCTGCTCGCCGTAGTAGTCGAAGAACGCGCGGCCCACCGGCGACTTCAGGAACGCGACGCCGCCGGCGTGCGCCGGGGTGTGCCAGGAGTAACGGTGGCTGTCGTCCAGGCCGCGCAGCGCGCCGAAGAACGGCGGGAGGATCCGCCGGCCGTACTCTTCGGCCGCGTGTGCGATCCGCCCGGCGATGAACCCCGGGGTGTCCTCCAGCGGGAAGACGTAGCCGTGGATCACCTCGTACACCCAGAGCGGGATGTCGCGCGGCTCGCGGTCGGCGGCCATCAGGAAGACCGGCAGCCGCTGGAACCGCCGGGAGATCGCACCCATGACGTCTTCGGCGCCGGGGGAGTCCCACCCGGCCAGCACCGCCGAGAGCGATGCGTCCGACCGGACCACGGCGAGCGCGTCGGCGCTCCGGTGGGTCCAGCGGACCTGAAGGTCGTGCCCGTCCATCGCCGTGCGCAGCCGCCGCAGCTGCTCGGCGACCGCGGAGTCCGCGTCGTGCCGCTCGCCGACCGCCAGGAGGATCGTTCGTTCCATGACATCCTCGCCGTTCTCGTGGCTTTACGAAGAACTGTATTGACGGCGATGATCGATGGCGGGCCTTTGGCCATTCGCCCTGCCCAGTGCAGGCCGAATGTCAGGTCTAGCCTTTAAGTGGTGAATGCGTATCGGCGGTTATATCGACACTTATATGGACTAGAGCCCTGCGCGGTTCGGCGGGCTTTCGGCGAGCAGCCGCGTGCGTGTGCGCATCAGGATCCGGCCGAGCATGTTCCGGCCGTCCCCGTCCTGCCGCGCCCCCAGTAGTGGTCGGTGCCGGTGTCCTCGACGATCTCCTCGTCGCCGGTGGACAGCAGGATCGCGCGGATGTCGGCGTGCGCACGGAACTTCGCGTCCACCGCACGCCGCATCACGTCGTCCTTGACCCGTTCCCAGTCGCGCCGCAGTGGCCTGGACGTGTCACGGCCCAGCTCGGCGGCGCGCAACGGCGTACGGGCACGGCGCACCAGGTCGGCGTGGCGGGTGCCGGCGAACTTCTGGGCCTGGAAGTAGTGCTCCGAGGTCGGCCACCACCGCCCGTCGAGGTCGACGCCGTGCGGGGAGAAGTTGGAGAAGCAGCCGTAGGGCACCTCGCCGGCCCCGTAGAAGTAGATCGTCATGACGCCTATCCGGCTCGGGAGGACCTTGAGCCTAATCGGCGGGCATGCCCGGAGCCCGCTCCCCGGGAGAGCGGGCTCCGGAGGTGTGCCTCCTAGTACGGCAGTCGCAGATCCCGATCTACGACTGCCGTATTAGACGCCTTTAGGCCGTATCTGAAATGGAGGATCCGGCGGTTCTCAGCCGATCGCGGGAACGGCCTCGCCGTGCGGGACCGGGCCGGGCGGGGTGCCGTCGCCGAAGGGGCGGCCCCCGAGGGCTTCCCGGCCATGCGAGGTGGTCCACCCGGAGGTGTACGGGCCGACCGGGACGATGCCCGCGGGGTTCAGGTCGCGGTGCACGACGTAGTAGTGCTCCTTGATCTGCTCGAAGTCGATCGTGTCGCCGAAGCCCGGAGTCTGGAAGAGGTCGCGGGCGTACGCCCACAGCACCGGCATCTCGGTCAGCTTGTTCCGGTTGCACTTGAAGTGGCCGTGGTAGACCGCGTCGAAGCGGACCAGAGTGGTGAAGAGCCGGACGTCGGCCTCGGTGATGGTGTCACCGACCAGGTAGCGGCGGCCGGCGAGCCGCTCCGACAGCGCGTCGAGGCGGTCGAACAGCCGGTGGTACGCCTTCGCGTAGGCCTTCTGGTCACCGGCGAACCCCGCCTGGTAGACGCCGTTGTTCACGTCCGCGAAGACGCCGGCGTTGACCTCGTCGATCTCGTCGCGGTGCCGCTCGGGGTACAGATCGGGTGCGCCCGGCCGATGATGATCGCGCCATTCGGAGGACAGGTCGAGGGTGATCTGCTCGAAGTCGTTCGTGACGACCTGGCCGGACGGGATGTCGACGATGGCCGGCACGGTGATGCCGAGCGGGTAGTCGGGGTCGCGCGCCAGGAACGCCTCCTGGAGGCGCTCGATGCCGAGCACGGGGTCCCGTCCGCCGGGGTCGAGGTCGAAGGTCCAGCTGCGCGCGTCGTGCGTGGGCCCGCAGATCCCCATGGAGAGGACGTGTTCGAGGCCGAGGAGCCGCCGTACGATCGCGCTCCGGTTGGCCCACGGGCACGCCCTGCTGACGACGAGCCGGTAGCGGCCGGACTCCACACGATGGCCGTCGCGGCCGTCGGCGGTGATGCGTGTGGAGAGATAACGCTGGTCGCGGACGTACTCCTCGCCCGTGGAGACATAGCTGTTGTCGTTGCCCATGCGGCCTCTCTACCCATGATCGGGAGCCGTCCACGATATGCGCCGCTTCTTCCGTTCTTGCGGCGCTTCACCTACCCGACGTACGCGGGGGCGAGGGCCGAGGTCGTCAGTCGGCGCGGTGTCCCTCCGCCGTCGGCCGGGACGGTCCACAGGTCGGCGCCGAAGTCGCCGGCGAGGGCGTAGACGACCGTAGCAGGCCCGGACCAGACGACCTGGTCGTCGACGCTGCGGCCCTCGGCCAGCCGGGTCTCACGCATCGTCCGCAGGTCCAGGGCGAACAACCGCCACGGCGCGTCCGGGGAGAGTCCCTTCACGCGTTTCTTGAACACGAGACGGGTGCCGTCCGGCGACAGTGACGGGCACTCGACGTTCTCGCGGAGCGTGCGGACCGTACGCGCCGTGGTGTCACCCTGGACGAGGTACGTCTTGCCGCCCGTCGCCAGCGTCGCGTAGAAGCGCGTGTCGTCGGCGAAGGTGACGCCCCAGAAGTTGACGTCGGCGGCCCGGTACGTGTGCCCGTCCTTGATGGCACGGAACGACTCCAGGCTGCTCTCCAGCCGGCCCGTGCGCGTGTCGAGGATCGAGGTACGGGTCGAGAAGGCGGAGCCGGCGTACGAGTCGCCGCTGACGAAGACGGTCCAGGCGACCATGCGGCCGCTGGGGGAGACGCGGGCGCGGGTCGGGACGCCGGCGAGCGGGTAGCGACGCAGCTCGCGCAGCCGTGAGTCGAGCACGACGGCCTGGTAGCTGTCCCGCAGGGCGCCGTGGATCGCGCGCAGGCAGATGCCGGTGCCGGCGGCGGCGTAGAACCGCAGGCACTTCACGCCCGAGGCCGTACGGGGGCCGCCCGGGGCGGAGGCGGGCACGGTCGACAGCTCGTCGCGGTGAGGGCCGAAGGCCATGTTGCGGAAGACCATGAGCCGCGATCCCGCCGCGATCGAGACGTGCCCGGCGGACACCGGCGGCCCGCCCGAGCTCGCCTGGTCCTTGCGGTCCGCGCGTCCCGCCGCGTGCATCACGGACGCGATCGCGACGGCCGCCAGCACGGCCACCGCGGCGACCAGCACGAGAATCCGGTTGCGAAGCGTCATCGCGCCCGCCCGGGGCGGAGCCAGACCGTGCCCGCGACGCAGACGGCGAGGACGGTGGTGGTCGTGAGCAGGGCGGTGTGGTCGCCCCAGGCCGTCCACGCGGCGCCGAACGACAGTGAGCAGACGAAGCGTGCCGCCGCCTGTCCCGTCTGGACCAGGGCCAGGCCGCTGGAGCGGAGTTCCGGCGGCACCGTGCCGGCCGCGGCGGCCATCAGCACGCCGTCGGTGGCGGCGTAGAACGTGCCGTGCAGCGCCAGCACCGCGTACGGCAGCGCCGGGCTGTGCGACGGCGTCAGCAGCAGGCCGTAGGCGGCGAGCAGGGCGACGTGGCCGCCGATGAAGACGTGCCAGCGGCCGATACGGTCGGCGAGCCGTCCGAGCGGCACCGTCAGCGTGAGGAAGGCCGCCGCGGTGCCGAGCGGCAGCAGCGCGAACCACTGGACCGGGACGCCGAAGCGGCGCTGCAGCATCAGGTACACGAACGAGTCGCTGATCGTGGCGAACCCGAGCATCAGCGCGCAGACGGAGATGCGCCGCAGGTCACTGCGGCGCAGCAGGACCAGCGCGGCACGCAGCGAGACGTTGGGCGCCGGGGTCGCCGACCGGCGTCCCGGCACGAAGAGCAGCAGCACCATCACACCCGCAATCGCGACGCACGTGCTGACGGTGAAGACCGCGTCGTACCCGTCGGCGGCCTGCCGCAGGATCAGGAACGCGGTGAGCGGGCCGAGCAGCGCGCCCGTGGTGTCCATGGCCCGGTGGACGCCGAAGGCACGGCCCTGCGCCGACGGTGCGGACGACAGGGAGATCAGCGCGTCGCGCGGGGCGGTGCGCAGGCCCTTGCCGGTACGGTCGGCGGCCAGTACCGCGCCGATCAGCGGCAGGCTGTGCACGGCCAGCAGCAACGGCTTGCAGACCGCCGACAGGCCGTACCCGATCGCCGCGACCGTCTTGTGGTGGCCGCGCCGGTCCGCGAGGTGGCCGCCGACCAGGCGTACGAGTGCGCTGAAGCCGTTGTAGACGCCGTCGAGGAAGCCGAAGCCGAGCGGTGTCAGCCCCAGCCCGGCGACCAGGTAGAGCGGGAGCACGGCGGTGACCATCTCCGAGGAGATGTCCGTGATGAGGCTGACCGTGCCGAGGGCGATGACCGTGGGGGCGACGGCGGCGGCCCGAGGCCCGGGACGCGACGCGTCCCGGGCCTCGGCGACGCCGCGGTTGTCCGCGACGTACACGCCGTCAGCTCGCCCAGACGCCGGTGATGTCCGACGCCGAGGCGGCGTTGCCCGCGTGCGACGTGCCGTACATGTCTTCGATGGTGCGCAGCACGCTGTAGTGGTTGTACGTGCCATTGTCGGTGCTGCCGGCCTGCACCGGCTGCCCGTGCAGCACGGTGGCGATCCTGTTGCCGGCGAGCCTGTTGTCCTCGTCGAACGTGACGATGAGGACGCTGTTGTTGGTCTCGGCCCAGGTCGCGTACGCGCCGAGGTTGTTCTGCAGCCACGTGTCGCCGGTCGACACCGAGCAGTCGTGCATGTCACTGCACAGGTCCGGCGTGACGAACGAGACCTGCGGCAGCGTCGAGAAGTCCGTCGGGAACTGCGCGAACGTCATGGCGCTCGAGGTCGGCACGTTGCTGAAACCGAACCACGGGTTGTGCTTCTGCGCGTAGTCGCCGCTGTTGCACACCGTCGACCCCTGCGAGGGGAGGGTCTCGTTGTAGCTGGCCCAGGTCTTGCCGGCGTCGGCCAGCTCCGAGGCGAGGTTCGGCGCGGAGCTGAACCCCGGAGTGAAGCAGCTGTCGCCGGTGATGCCCTGGGTGTCGCCGGAGAAGAGCGTGAAGTAGTTGGGCTGGCTGGGGTGGGTGAGGGCGAACGAGTTGGTCAGGACGGCGCCGCCGGTCGCGAGCGAGTTGATGTACGGCGCCGAGGAGCTTCCGATGATCTGGTCGTACGCGTGGTTCTCCATGACCACGACCACGACGTGGTCCGGTGTCGGGACACTGCCGGCCGCCTGTGCGGTGCCACCGACATTCGCCCACAGGCCGGCCGCGGCGGCGGTGATGCCGAGCGCGGACGCGAGCGCGGTGAGGGTGCGTCGGGGTCGTCTTCCGGCGAGCGGATTCACATCGACCTCCCGGTTGAGGGGAACTAGAAGGTGGGCGGGGATGCCCCGCCAGAGTGTGAACGGAATCGGCGTGACAGGGCAAGGGCCATTCGGATTAACTGCCCGAAAACGGCGAGTAACGGTCTGCCGATATGCCGGGGCGCTCCGGTGAAGAAGCGCAGGCCGTCCGCTCATTGGAGATCTCGTTCTGGTGCGGGGCGTGCCGCGAAAAAAATTTCAGTGCGCGGTGTCGCTGAGGACGGCCTGTCCCGGCTCAGGGCGGAGTCTCCTCCGTCGCGGCGGCGCGTCGTTCGGCGAGTTCGCGAATGACCGGGAGGGCCGCGAGCACGGCGGAGGTCAGGGCCTCCTCATGCTGCGGTGACAGGGCGGCGAGAAGCTCGGCCGTCTCGGCGGCGCGCGACGCGCGGCGGTCCGCGAGGAGCCGCCGCCCGGCGTCGGTGATGGCGACCCAGACCACGCGCCGATCGCCTGGGTCCCGCCTGCGCTCGACGAACCCCTGACTCTCCAGCCGCTGGACGAGCTGGGTCATGGACGGCTGCGCGACGCCTTCGTCGACGGCGAGGGAGGTGAGGCGGCGCGGCCCTTCGTCTTCGAGCCGGGCCAGCGTGGTGACGGTGGTGAAGCTGATGTCCCGAGGGATGCCGGAGCGGCGTACGGCGAAGCGGGTGAGCTCGTCGAGCCCGGCGGCCACCGTGGATCTCACCTCGGCCCGCGAACCATCACCGTCTTCGCGCATCGCGGGAAAATATCACCCGCCTGTATGGCCGCCCAATGGGCCGGATTCACCGGCCGTGCAGGGTCGGCACCGCCGGCGAGACGGGCCGGGAGGCGGCACGGGCCCGCAGGTGCTCGGTGACGAGGCCGTCGACCAGTGCGGGCGTCACCGGGACGCCCAGATGCTCGGCACAGGCGATCGCGACCTCGATCTGCCGCGCCACCTCCGCCGCGCGGCCGGGGAACCGCTCGTACAGCCGGATCCGTACGTGCTCGATCGTCTCGGTGGTGTCCCGCGGAACTGTCATCGCCGCCATCTCTCGGAACGAACCCGTGGATGAGGCCAGTTCATCAGACGAAATGGCGCGCGGCCAGGCACTTCACGTAGTGGACCTTGGACGTTCACGACGCCGACCTCATGGCGCGGGTTCAGTGATCGGGCGGCGTCTCGACGTGGGTCCGGCGGGCCTTGCGCAGCATGCGGATGCGCTGCCGTTCGGTGTGACCGCCCCAGACGCCGTACTGGACGGGGAGGCGCAGGGCGTAGAGGAGGCATTCGGCCTGCACACCGCAGCCGTGGCACACCGAGATCGCCTCATCGGTCTGGTCGCTCTTGCTGGAGAGCGGGAAGAAGAGGTCGGGGTCTTCGTCGCGGCAGGCACCGTCGTCCATCCAGGCCACCAGGCCCACGTCGGTGCGGTCGGAGAGTATGGATCTGTGTCGTTCGGTGGCCAACGGTCTGGTCATGTGCGCCTCACGAGTGTCGAAAGGTGAGGGGCCGCGCAGCTGGACCCGGTTGCCCGTGCCTATCGGCGGGCGAAACTTCCTACAGACTCCAACAGCTGCCGTACGACGGTCAAGCCAATCCGTGAAATACGTACGTTATAGCGATAATCGGAATGTGCTTAAATTGATATAACATCATTTGTGCTGTTCAAAACGGTTTTTTGGCGAAATGTGCCCAGTGGAGAAAGCGTCACGAGCGGGCCGCCGAATACGATCAAGTAAGCGGACCTCAGCTGCGTTCCAGTCGGGGGAAGGCGATCTCGTTGAGCAGCAGGCGGATGGCGGCGGCGACGGGGATGGCGATCAGGGCGCCGATCAGCGAGGTGATGACGTTGCCCAGGACGAACCCGCCGACCTTCGTGAAGATGTCCTCACCGATCAGCGTCGTGCGTTCGCGGCGCGAGCGTGGCGCGAGGCGGTAGAACAGCTGCTTGATCGCCGGCATCCCGGCCAGGAAGTAGATGGCCAGGACCAGCACCACGAGCAGCGACGTCGCCGCGCTGAGGACCATCTTCCCCGCGCCCAGCACGCCTCCGGCGAGCGAGGTGCCGCCGCCGGACAGGAAGCCCGTCAGCCGCTGCTGGAGGTGGAACTTGTCGTTGAGCTTGCCGAGGTGCGAGCTGTGGTCCTGAACCGTGTTCAGGTAGCCGGGCACCTTGTCGGCGAGCGCGGTGGCCTGGGAGACCAGCGGCGGGATCGCCGCGCTGAGGAACCCGCTGATCACGGCGAGCACCCCGACGATGACGAGGGTGACCGCCGCCCACCGGGGCACCCTGTGCTCGGTCAGCCGGGTGACGAGCGGGTCGAGGCCGGCCGCGATGAACAACGCCAGCCCGATGAGGATCAGCACCGAGCGTGCGGCGATGATCAGCTCCACGATGCCGTACGTGACCGCGACGCCGGCCGCGCCGGTCATCCCGACGAAGAACGGCGAGCGCCGGTCCAGCGGCCGTCCCGGCCGCCCGAACCGCTCCGAGGCGATCTCGTCGTCGGACAGGTTGCCGGAACCGGCCACTTCGCCAGCGCCGGCCGTGCCGCCGGAGGCGTGCTCGCGCTCGGGGCCGGGAACTGCTCCGCCGGTCTCGTCGTGCCCGCCGTCGCCGGGCGGCGGGCCGACGGGCACGGCGCCGTCGTGGACCGTGTCCGTGCTGGTCCGGTCGCCGGGGGAGGCCGCGTCCCCGGACTCCGGGACGCCGCCGGGGGAGGGCGGCGTCGAGTGATCTGGTTCGTCGGCCATTCGCAACCGCCCGGGGGTGACAGAGTGTGGGACTGATATCCACTTCTCCCCGCAAGGCGGGCGGACAATCGCCCTTCGATGCCCGTACTACGCCCGCAAGGGATGAATCATGGGGGTATGGCCGACCCCCCCGACACCGAGACCGAGCCGGACCTGTCCTCGTCACGCGCCGTGAAGCGCCCTGAGGCCCGTCGTACGGAAGAGATCGAAGGGACCCTCACACGGGAGCTGCGCCCGACCCGCGTCGTGCCCCGATGGGTCGGCTGGCTGGTCATCGCCGCCGGAGCGCTGATGCTCCCGTGGGTCGCCGGGCTCAGCTTCGTCCTGCCGACGCGCCACGAGGCCGCCCACTACGACGCCTCGTGGATCGGCTTCGACCTGGCGCTGTGCGCGATGCTGCTGCGCACGGGCTGGCTCGCCCAGAAGGGCCGTGAGCACATCGAGCTCTCCGCGGCCATCACCGGGACACTGCTGCTGGTCGACGCGTGGTTCGACTCGGTGACGGCCGACAGTCGACATGAGCTGATCGTCGCCCTGGTCCTGGCCCTGGTCTGCGAGGTTCCGCTGGCGGTCCTGTTCCTCTACATCGCGGGCCGGGTGGAGTTCCGCCGCCAGCAGCGTGCCAAGACGATGGCGAGGATCCTCCGCAGATGGCGCACCCATCAACGCTGATCCGTCGTGGTTCGGCGCCGCACGACGCGTGTCGGGCGCGGCTCCCGTGTGATGATTCACCGCGCGGTCACGGAACGCGAGGGCTGACCACTGTCGGCGGCCGGGCCGCTACCGCCCGGATGTTCGGATCGTGACCGGCGGCGACGACTCGCGCAGGGCCGTGTGCGCCGCCGTGAGGCTCGTGGCCACCAGGACACGGCGCGGCAGGCCGGTGAGCGCGGCGATCCGGCGCACCGGGCCGCTCGGTGGCAGGACGATGCAGATCCGTGTGTGGAGACCGGCGGCGCGGTGGTCGGCGCGGACGATGGCGTGCATGCCGGCGCAGTCGCAGAACAGTGTTCCCGTCAAGTCCAGGATCAGCGGGCCTGCGCCGTTGTTGAGCAGGCGCAGCAGCCGGTCACGGATGACGGGCGCGTTGCACACGTCCACTTCGGGCGGGAAGGTCACGATGGTACGGCCGGAGACCTCTGCGACGGGTATCGGGAAATCGGCCATCGGATGCATGTGGGCCACCACCTGAACGGTCGACGGTGAGAGACCGCGGTGCCGGGGCGTACGCCCACGGCGAAGGCATAGAGCCGCAACTCCGCTCAGCGTGCAACAGCTGCCATAGGGCAGTCAAGCGCTACAAAGCCGCATTTGAGGCTGATCGTTGTTGTATGGCAACTATCGACGGTATTATGCCGGTCCGACTGCCCGGCGGATGGTCCGCCCCGCGATGTGAGCGCACCTCGCCATGAAAGGCCCGATGTCCTGTGAGCACCGCCGGTGGACTCCGCTCACGCGCCTTGATCACGGGGCGCTTCGCCCCTGAGATCCTGCTGATCGAGGACGATCCCGGAGACGCCTTCCTCGTCCAGGAGCTCCTCGACGAGGGCGACCTCGAGGTACAGGTCTCGGTGGCGCGCACGTTCGCTGACGCGCGACGCCTCCTCACGACCGAGGAGTCCGGCGCGCACTGCGTCCTCGTCGACCTGTCCCTGCCGGACGCCGACGGGCTCGACATGCTGCGCGAGGTGCTCACGCTCGCGCCGCGCGCGGCCGTCCTCGTGCTGACCGGCCTGAACGACGCACACGTCGGCGTCTCCGCCGTCGCCGCCGGCGCGCAGGACTACCTGGTGAAACAGGAGGTCACGGCCCCGCTGCTGGCCCGCGCCATCAGGTACGCCATCGAGCGCAAGCGCGCCGACCGGTCCGAGCGCGATCTGGCCCAGGCCCAGATCCTGGGCACCGAGAACGCCCGGATCGCCCGCGGACTGCTGCCCGTCCCGGTGCTCGCCGATCCGGAGCTGCGCCACGACACCCACTACCGGCCGGGGCGGCGGCGCGCGCTGCTCGGCGGCGACTTCTACGACACGGTGCAGAGCGCCGACGGTGCGGTGCACATCGTGATCGGCGACGTGAGCGGTCACGGTCCCGACGAGGCCTCGCTCGGCGTACGCCTGCGCATGGCGTGGCGCACGCTCGTGCTGGCCGGGCACACCGGAGCGCCGCTGCTCGCCACCCTCGACCGTGTCCTGGCGCTCGAACGCTGGTCCGAGGAGATCTTCACGACGCTGTGCATGATCACGATCGATCCGTCCCATCGGCACGCCACGATGTATCGTGCCGGGCACCCGCTTCCGCTGCTGCTCACCGGAGCCGACGTGGAAGCGTTGCCCGAAGAACCGAGCGGGCCGGCTCTCGGGCTCATCCCCGGTGCCGACTGGCCGCCGGCCTTAGTGGAACTCGGAGACTCGTGGGGGCTGATGCTGTACACCGATGGCCTGATCGAGGGCTCCGTGGGGGAAGGTTCCGAACGCCTGCAGACCGAGGGTCTCGTGCGGATCGCCCGTGAGAGCATCGGCCGCGGTGAGTCGGGTACCTCACTCATCGAAGCGCTGGTCACCGAGGTCGAGGGCCTCAACGGCGGAGTGCTGACCGACGACCTCGCCATCCTGCTGGTCGCCGGCGGAGGGGGCCGATGACGGCCGGTGAGGTCGCCGCCGACGCACCCGAGGCCACGGCCGAAGAGGAGCACACGGCCGATGCGCCGGGCCCGCCGATCCTGGCGCCGCGCATGCCCTCGGAGGAGAAGAGCTGGCTCGGCCGCGTACGCCTGGGCCGATGGTTCGGCGTGAGCGGTCTGCTCCTCGCCGTACTGATGGGAGCGGCCCTCGCCCAGTCCGGCTACGCTATCGACCGGCAGAACACCGTCCGCGACATGATCATCGACAGGGCGGTTCCGGCGGCGCTCCTGCAGCCACGGCTGAGCGGCTCGATCGGGCTGCAGGACGACGCGATCCGGCGGTACGCCGCGACACGGTCGCCCGCGGACCTGGCGAACTACCGGAAGCTGGTCGCCGACCAGGCACGTACCTCGGCCCGCATGAGGCGGCTGCTCGACGGTGTGAGCGAGGGCGGACGCGCGCGCGCCGACGTCGCCGCCCTCGATGCGGCGGCCGCGGCCTGGCGTACCCGCTACGCCGAGCCACTGGCGGTGTCGGTGGGCCAGGGCTCCAAGCAGTCGACGCCGCCGTACACCGAGCAGCCCTTCGGGCAGATCCGCACCACCAACGCGACGCTTCAGCGGGACCTCGCGGCGACCTACAGCCGGCTCGCGAGCAGGCTGCGGGCGCGGACGATCGACCTCTACTGGTCGCTCGGGCTGGCGGCGATGGCCACCGTGCTGTCGGCGATCGGGCTCGCGTGGATGCTGCGGCGCGTCGTGCTCCGCCCCCTGTCCTCGCTGGCCGTCAACGTGCGCGCCGTCGCGCAGGGCGACCTCGCACACCCGCTCGAGATCCGGGGGTCGCCGGAGTTCGTCGACCTGGCGACCATCGTCGACGCGATGCGCCACCGGATCATGGAGGAGTGGCGCTTCACCTTCGAGGCCCGCGGCCTCCTCGACGAACAGGCCACCGAGCTGCGCCGCTCCAACGCCGAGCTGGAGCAGTTCGCCTACGTCGCCAGCCACGACCTGCAGGAGCCGCTGCGCAAGGTCGCCAGCTTCTGCCAGATGCTCGAACGCAAGTACAGCGACCGGCTCGACGACCGAGGCCGCCAGTACATCGACTTCGCCGTCGACGGAGCCAAGCGCATGCAGGTGCTCATCAACGACCTGCTGTCCTTCTCCCGCGTAGGCCGCCTGGACCGCACCGAAGAGTCGGTCAGCATGCGGGCGGTCCTCGACCGCGCGCTGTTCAGCCTCGCCCAGCTGCGCGAGGACACCGGCGCCGAGGTGACCGCCGACGAACTGCCCGAGGTCCGCGGCGACCAGACGCAGCTTACCCAGCTCCTGCAGAACCTCATCGGCAACTCGCTCAAGTTCCACGGCGACGAGCCGCCACGCGTGCACATCGCCGCCCGCCGCGACGGCGACGTGTGGGAGTTCTCCTGCTCCGACAACGGAATCGGGATCGAGGCGAAGTACTCCGATCGGATCTTCCTCATCTTCCAGCGCCTCCACCCGCAGGACGTCTACACGGGCACGGGAATCGGCCTGGCGATGTGCAAGAAGATCGTCGAACACCACAGGGGCCGAATCTGGCTGGAGCCCGCCCCCGACAGACCGGGCACGACCATTCGCTGGACCCTTCCCGCAGGAGACGCCGATGACTGACTACACGCCCTCGATCGACGTGCTCCTCGTGGAGGACGACCCGGGCGATGTCCTCCTGACCAAGGAGGCGTTCGCCGACAACAAGGTCCACAACAACCTTCACGTCGTCAACGACGGCGAGGAGGCCGTCGCCTACCTGCGCCGCGAGGCACCGTACACCGACGTACGCCGCCCCGACCTGATCCTCCTCGACCTCAACCTGCCCCGCAAAGACGGCCGCGAGGTCCTGCGGGAGATCAAGGCCGACCCGGACCTGCGCACGATCCCGGTCGTGGTGCTGACCACGTCCGAGGCCGACGAGGACATCCTCCAGACCTACGACCTCCACGCCAACGCGTACGTCACCAAGCCGGTGGACTTCGACCAGTTCATAAAGATCGTCCGCCAGATCGACGAGTTCTTCGTCACCGTCGTCAAACTGCCCCGTTAGGGCGTGTCCGTGCCGTTCGCGGGCGGCTCGGAGTCTGATCCCGGCCACCCCGGCAGCGGGGGGTCGACACGGGCTGATCGGCGGACATAGCGTCAGGTTCGTACCGGTGATCGTGGAATGATCACCTTTAGGCTCTTCTGGTCGGGTAGGCAACTCATAACCCCTCCGGAAAGGAGCACCGTGGCGCGCCATATCGAGCTTGAGCGCAAGTACGACGCCGAGCCCGGCCTCGCCATCCCCGATCTGCGGGACGTTCGGGGGTTCGCGGGCGTCGGTGCCCCCACGTCGCACACCCTCCGCGCCGTCTACTACGACACCGAGGACCTGAGCCTGGCCGCGCGCGGCATCTCCCTCCGCCGCCGCCGAGGAGGCGGCGACGAGGGCTGGCATCTGAAGGTCCCGGTGGCCGAGAACACCAAGCAGGAGGTCAGGCTCCCCCTGGAGACCCCCGAGGTTCCGGCGGAGCTGGCGGCGCTGGTCGCCGTTCACGTACGGGGCCGGGCGCTGGTCCCGGTCGCCGAGCTGGACACCCGGCGCACCGAGTACGGGCTCCTCGCCGAGGACGGCACGGTCCTCGCGGAACTGGCCGACGACACGGTGAGCGCGCGGCGCATCAGCCGTGACGGCGCCGCGGTGAGCCTGCTGGGGTGGCGGGAGATCGAGGTCGAGATCGTCGACGGCTCGCCCGAGCTGCTCGACCTCGTCGGTACGCGCCTGCGCGCCGCGGGCGTACGCGAGGCGTCGTCCGGTTCCAAGCTCGCGCGGGCGCTGGAGGTGGACCCGGCCCCGGTCATGCGGCCGTCGGCGACGAAGACCGCGGGGGACGTCCTGCTGACGTACCTCGGAGAGCACGTCGAGCAGCTGCTGGCCTGCGACCCGCAGGTCCGCGTGGCCGACCACGACGACGACACGGTGCACAAGATGCGGGTGGCGGCGCGCCGGATCCGCAGCGTCCTGCGTACACATCGCGGGATCGTCACGGCGGACCCGGCGTGGCTGGACGCCGAGCTGAAGTGGCTGATCGGCGCGCTCGGCGAGGTACGGGACCTGGAAGTCCAGAACGCCCGGTTCCGCGCAGGGCTGGAAAGGCTGCGCGGCGCGTCCGACGACCCGGCATGGCTGGCGGAGATGGTCGCCAGGGAACGCCAGGCCCGCGAGCGGCTCAGAGAAACGCTCCTGACACAGCGTTACTTCGACCTCCTGAACGCTCTGGACGCCTTCCTCGCCACACCGCCCCTGAACGCCAGGGCCGCCCGCAAGGCGGCGAAGGAGACGCCGAAGCTGGTCGCCAGGGCGTGGCGGAAGATGGTGCGGCGCCAGGCCCTGGCCGCGGACCTGCCGCTGGGGGAGGAGCACGACACCGCGCTTCACCAGACCCGCAAGGCCGCCAAGCGAGCCCGGTACACCGCCGAGGCCGCCGGCGCGGCCCTCGGCAAGCCGGCCCGGCGGCTCGCCCGCCGCGCCGCACGCCTTCAGGGAGTCCTCGGCGACCAGCACGACGCCGTCGTCGCGGTGGGCCTCCTCACCGAGGTCGCCGGGCGGCCGGACACGCCCGCCGGAGACGCCTTCGTCCTCGGCCGTCTCGTCGAGGTGGAGCGCGCCGCGAGCGTACGGGAGCTGGAGCGGCTCCCGGCCGCGGCGAAGAAGGCAACGAAGCCGAAAGTGCCGCGTGACCTGCGGTAAAAGGAATCTTTCCCGCAGGTTGAACGTGGTCACCGTTCCGCATACATCTCCCGGCCAGGGGTATACGCCGACCAGGAGGTAGAGGCAAATGGTCCCTCTCGTATTGGTCCTTCTGCTCGTGCTCATCCTGTTCGGGGCGGGCTTCGCACTCAAGGCGCTGTGGTGGATCGCCATCATCGCGCTCGTCGTCTGGATCCTGGGGTTCATCTTCCGCGGCGCGGGCGCGTCAGGCGCTCGCGGACGCTGGTACCGCTGGTGACCTGACCGTCACCCGAAAGGCCCGCCACGGCTTCGTGGCGGGCCGTCTCCTTTCCAGGGCTCGGAGCCGGTGCGGATCCACACCCCGCTCGCCCGCCACATCGCCCGCCGGTCCACGCGGGGCGATGAACCCGTCGAGGACATCGCTGTTCGCGGGTAGGGCCCGAGGTACGACGACCACGACGAGGAGGCGTCATGCCACGGGAACAGTGGAGCGACAAGCGGGAACGGCAGTACGAGCACATCAAGGATTCCGCGAAGAAGCGCGGCGCGGGCGAGTCGCGGGCCGAAGAGATCGCGGCGCGTACGGTCAACAAGGACCGCGCCCGTTCCGGCGAGGCGAAGCAGGCGAGCAGGACCTCGACGCGGGACATGTCGCCGGAAGAGCGTGGCGGCAGGCGTTCGGGTCGTCCGGGGCCGCGTGGGCGGACCAAGGAGCAGTTGTACGCCGAGGCCAAGCGCCGCGGGGTCAAGGGGCGTTCCCGGATGACCAAGAAGGAGCTCCTGGACGCCCTCGGTCGCTGAGGGGCAGCGAAGTCTGTTCCGTCGCCGGCGTGACAGGTGACCAGGAGCGCGCCGGCGAGGACCGCCGCGGATCCGCCGAGCACGGTGGCCGACGCGCTGAGGCCTGTGAACGGTGAAAAGTAAAATCTTGGCCTAGAGTGGTAATTCACTCACTCCTCAGGCTATTTCGACTTTACCCACTTCGCGGCAGGCCGCACCTTGTGCAGTCGACCATCGCGCCTTCCTGGCTTGCGCAAATTTTTACCACGATGGCTGGGACGGCGAACTGCTATGCATGGTCTATGGGTTGTAGGGCTGGGGATGGTTGCCATCACAATCGCCCATCAAGGGCAAGTCGCACGAGCCCGGGTAGGATCTGGACGGCGAGCCGATCCCGGCGAGCCTGATCTACATGAGCGAGGTGGACGCCCCGCTACGGCGCCACCTGGCCGAGCTTGTCCGCATCGCCGGAGATGGCATCGACCAGGCGTTCGGGCACTGCGTCGGCTACCCGGGGCCGCGTGCCCACCGCCGTGCCCGGACCGCTTGGCTGCGCCGGCACCTGATCCCCGCCGGCGCCGCCTACGTCAACACCGTGGGGCGCGGGCTGGAGCAGATCCGCCAGGAGGCGAAGCTGCGCGAGGCGATCGAGGATCACCTCGACACGCGCGACTGGACCGGCACCCCGGCCATCGAAATGCGGCGGGAGCTGCAGGCCTTCGTGGTCGGCCGCGGCGATCTGGCCTGGGCGTGCAAACCGCCCGCGCCGCCGTCCCTGCCATTTCGCGCACGCGAGGCCATCCACAAGATCGCCGTGCCGCTTGCGCTCATCCTCATGCTCCCGGTCCTCGCGATCGTCGTTCCCATATGGCTCGTGCTGCTCCGGCTGGCCGAGCGCGGAGACGAGCCGGTCACAGAAAGGCCTACGCTGCAGCACCGCCAGGAATTCGCACGGTGTGAGGACTTCGCGGCGCAGAACCCCTTCGCCGTCGTCGGTTTCGTCAAGCCAGGCGGGCTGCGGCGATGGACCTTCCGTGCGGTGCTGTTCCTCATCGACTACGCCGTGCGGCACGTGTACGACCACGCGAACCTCGCTGGGATCAAGACGATCCGCTTCGCCAGGTGGGTCCCGCTGGACGGCTGGCGGCGGATGACCTTCGCCAGCAACTACGACGGCGCCGTCGAGGCCTACAACGACGACTTCATCAACATCCTCTGGTGGGGCCTGAACGTCGCGTTCAGCAACGGCGTCGGCTACCCGCCGACCCGATGGCTGCTTTTCGGCGGAGCCCGCCACGACCAGCAGTTCAAGTACACGCTGCGCCGTCACCAGGTTCCGGTGCCCGCCTGGTACACCGCGTACCCGGCGCTCAGCGCGAATAACATCGAGAACAACGCCAAGATCAGGGCCGGTCTGCGGGGCGAAATGAGCCCTGATGAGGCCGAGCGCTGGCTCTCGCTCCTGTGAGGCAACCGTGGCAACAACTGCGCAAAAGCTCGACCTCGACGACATCCAGGGCCTGGTCGCCCGAGGGTACGGGGGGCTGAAGCAGGCCCGTTTCACACTCTTCGCTGCCAGCGATCAAGCCGCCGCCCAAGCGCTGCTGTCCTGGCTGCTGCCGCGGGTCACCACCGCGGGCGGCTTCGCTGCGGACAGCGCGCTACACGTCGCGCTCACCCCGGCCGGACTGGAACGGCTCGGCCTTGCCGCCGAACGCATCGCCGGATTCTCCGCCGAGTTCGTCGTCGGCATGACCGCACCCGACAAGGGCCGTTTCCTCGGTGACGTCGAGGATTCCGACCCGCGTTTCTGGGACTGGGGAGGTCCGCGATGCGGGCCTGTCGACGGGGTCGTGCTGCTCTACGCCACCGACCGCGACGTGCTCGACGCCAGGCAGGCGGAACTGAACGAGCGGCTCGCCGAGGCCGGTGCCCTCCGGGTCGCCACGCTCGACACCAGCGAGCTGTCCGACTACGAGCCGTTCGGTTTCCACGACGGCATCTCCCAACCGGTCATCGACGGTCTGCCCAAGGCGAAGGCGTTCAGCGGGCGGACCGTGCCCACCGGCGAGTTCGTCCTCGGCTACCCGAACGCCTACGGCGAGCTGGCCGACCGGCCACTGCTCCCGGCGTTCGAGGATCCGTGGCGCCTGCTGCCCCCCGATCCGGCCGGAACCGCCGCGGTCGATCTGGGACGCAACGGCACCTACCTGGCGATCCGCCAACTCGAACAAGACGTCGACGCCTTCTGGCAGTACGTCGGTCAGGCCAGCGGGCAGCCGGACGGCGCGCGCAGCCCGCGGGCACGGGCGCTGGCGGCCAAGATGGTCGGCCGCTGGCCCAGCGCGCCGCTGGTCAAGTCGCCGGACCGCGACGATCGACGGCTTTCGCAGGACAACGACTTCGGCTACCACGCCACCGACCCGTTCGGGTTCGCCTGCCCGCTCGGCGCGCACATACGCCGGATGAACCCGCGTGACTCGCTGGACCCGGCTCCGGGAAGCGACGCCTCGGTCCGTGTCAGCGACACGCACCGCATCCTCCGCCGGGCGCGCAGCTACGGAACGGGCCTGCACTTCGCGTGCCTTGTCGGCAGCCTCTCCAGGCAGTTCGAGTTCGTGCAGAATATTTGGCTCAACGGTGCCACCTTCAACGGCCTGTACGACGAGACCGACCCACTGGCCGGAAGCCGCCATCCATCCGGCGCGACGTTCACCGAGCCCGCGCGCCCGGTGCGGCGCCGGTACCGCGATCTTCCGCAGTTCGTACGGACACGGGGCGGCGCGTACTTCTTCCTGCCCGGTGCGAGGTGTCGTGTAGGTTGCGTTGCCGCAGGCGGACACGCAGGCCGCCGATGACGGCGAGCCCTGCGGCCGTCGGCAGCCTGTCCCATCCGACCCGCCTGTCCACGTATTGCGACAGCTTGCGATAGATCTCCAAGAACGGCGCTCGGCTGGGACGCTCAACGGCAGGCGCCGATGGCGGAGGCGCCGCGGGCCGTCTCCCCTGCGGGCCGATGTCGGCTGTGCGGCTCGGTCTGTCCGAGGTGCGCGCGGTCGGATCGCCTTTGGTCATCGTGTCGCTCCCTATCGCCGTCGCCGAATCGGCAAGAATGACGTCGCCGGCTTTTTGCTGATCACGTAGCCGCGGTTCCATGCAACCTTGATATGGAGAGAAGCTTCAATACAGCCCAAGAGAAAAACGGGCAAAGGGTGGGCAAGCCCAGGCAGCTTGCCTCAATGTGAAATCTTTATGTTGATTTCCGGAAGTGGTGTTCTGTGGCCTCTTCCCCGGCATCAGTGACCCCCTCTGGGGCCGCAAAATTCTCGACGCGTCGCAGCAGGGACGGAACATTTTCCGGCCCTTGAGATTCGTCCCGCGATGTCATGGAAATCCTCTGATGCGTCCGGCGCGCCCGCGGCCGGGCGTCGCCACTCCCGACCGGAGGTGGACGCGGTGGCCAGAACGGGACCGGCACGGCAGACGACCGACGGCAAGGCGGCCCCCGGTGCCGCGCGGCGGAGGGCGCCGGACGGGCCCGCGATGAGGATCGGTGAGATGCCCGTCCTGGTGTGGGAAGGCGCACTTCGCGATGAACTCTGCTCCGGCGGCCTCTGGACCCGGGACACTCGGGGCCCCGGCCTGGCAGAGCTCCGGCCGTACGGCTCCCGCGCCACGCCGGGCTTTCCGGTCTACCCGGATCTGGAGACACGGCTTCTGGAGGCGGCAGAACATCCGGACCCCGCGGTCGCACACGCTCTGGCCACCTGCGCGGCGTATTCCTACTCGGGTGCGGAAACCGTCTCAATGATCATGGCTCGGATGGGGCTCGACGAGAACCACTGCCGCATGATCGCCTCATCGGTCGACGGGATGTTCATCCGCTCGACCGCCTTCCTGATCCAGAGCAAGACCGGGAAGGTGGCGATCCTCTGCTACCGGGGCACCGAACCGATGAACTTCATCAACTGGATGACCGACGCCGACGTCGAACCCGAGCGGATGGCGTATGGCTTCGGCGACCCCTCCGCCACGGTGCATGCCGGGTTCTACCGCAATGTACGGGCGACGCGCTATCAGGTGATGTGGGCGCTGAAACGCGCCTGCGCCGGCCGGTCGGTCCGGGGCCCGCTCCCCGCTGAGACCGACGGCGCCGGCGGGCCTTCGTTGGACCGGCTGGAGGCGCTGTACGTCACCGGCCACAGCCTGGGCGGAGCGATGGCCGCGATGATGGGCGTCATGCTCAGGCATGAGCGGAAGTTCAGCGAGAACGGCGATGGCGTCGCCGGGCTGCTGAGAGCCGTCTACACGTTCGGGCAGCCCATGATCGGCGATTACGCCTTCGCTCGTGCCTGCGAGCAGGACCCCTTCCTCCGGGAGAACGTCGTCCGCTACGTGTACGACAGTGACATAGTTCCGCACCTGCCGCCGAGGACGTCGGGCCCCTTCCGCCACTTCGGCCGCGAGTGGCGCTATGAGGTACCGAACCTGCGGAACAGCGTCCTCGGACTACTCAACCTCGTCGGCGGCGCCCACCCCCGGCGAGACGGGAACTGGGTCGAGCAGACGCGCGCCACCGTCCAGACACCGACCGCTCTGGGCGGTTTCGGGCTGGGGGCACTCGCGTTCCTGAGTAGCAAGATGCAGCCATTGCGCTCACTCCCGGCGATGTACTCCTTCGAGGATCACCGTCCACACCACTACATCACGGCGCTGACCCCGTACGGGATGGGCAACGAATTCGGAGATTGATCGATGGGTTTTCCACGAATTCGCCCGTGGAGCCGGCGTTCCCGCGCGCTGCTGGCCGTGGCGTTCGCGACGGCGGCGTACGGCACCGCGACGGCGCACGCGACCGCGAAGCCCAGGCAGACCTACGAGCTGCGCGTCGGCATCGACAACGGCCGCACCGCCGTACGGATCGGTGACCGGCTCACGTACGTCACCAAGGTCAGCAACACCGGCACCGCCGATTCTCCGGAGCTGCTGCTCAGCCAGACGATCGCACCCGGGCTCAAAGTGATCTCCTCGACGCCGAAGGGCGAGCTCTCACGGGGGCGCGTCCTGTGGAACAGGGCGCTGCCGGCCGGTCGTACGGACCGGTTCAGCGTCACCGTGGAGGTGGGACCGCTGTCGGGGGTCAAGCGCCTCGCCGCGGTGGCCTGCGCGTCGACCAAGGCCGACAAGCGTCCGATCATCTGCGCCAGCCACCTCGACCTGCTGCGCACCGCCGAAACGGACGCTGCGGACCAGAGTGGCGGCTGGGCTTCGGGACGGATCCTCTGGTTCGTCGCGGGAGCCGCCGGAGGGCTGGTGATCCTTCTCAGCCTGCTGACCCACCGGTGCCGTAGGTCTCCGGCAGGGCGCTGACCTCGCGATACCGATCCTTCTGCACGTAGAGTGACATGTGCACCTCCAGGGGCGGCCGACAGGAGGGCCCGCCGAGGGGATGACCGTGCGGGTACACGGGCCGCCTCGCATGCGGCCGAGAGATCGTCGGGGACTCACCATCCGTGTCGTGGTGGCGAGCGTTCTGCTGTCGTTGCTGATCGGCGGCGCGTTCGCGGGTCTGCTGGGGGCGATCAGCAGCCTGCGGAACACCGCCGGGCTCGCCCGGCACTCCGACCGGGTGCTGGCGGCCGCGGCCGATCTCGAACGGCTCGTCGTCGACCTGGAGACCGGTGAGCGGGGGTTCATCAGCACCGGAGACGAGGCCTTCCTGGAGCCGTGGACGGCCGCGCGAGCCCGGTTCGACGCGCAGGCGACGCGACTTCGGTCGCTGGCGGCGACCCATCACGTGGAGCAGGGGCAGCGGGCGGCCGCGATCGCCAGGACCGGCGCGTCCTACATCCGCGACTACTCCGACCCGGTGGTGGCCGCCGCGCGTGAGAACCCCGACTCCGTACGCACCCCCACGGTCACCGCCGAGGGGAAGCGGCGTACGGACCAGCTCAGGGGACAGTTCCGGCAGTTCGTCGCCTTCGAGCGCGGGCTCGCCTTCGAGCGCGACCGCCGCTCGGGCGAGGCCGCCCGGCGGGCCGTCGCCGTCACGGTCGCCGGTATCGGCGGGTCGGTGCTCCTGATCGTGGTCTTCGGCGGATACCTGACGCGAGGGGTCGTACGGCCCATGGGCCACGCCTCGCGGATGGCGAGGCGGCTCGCCGGCGGTGACCTCACGGTGCGGATGGCCGAGACGGGCCGCGCCGAGGTCGGCATGCTCGAACGCTCCTTCAACACGATGGCGTACTCCCTGGAGACGGGCCGCGACGAGCTCGACCGGCTCGTCGCCGAGCAGGCCGCGCTGCGCGAGGTCGCGACGCTCGTGGCACAAGGCTCTCCGCCGTCCGTGATCTTCAACGCGTCCGCCGCCGAGATGGGCCGTCTCCTGAACGCCGAGCACGCCGCGATCCGCCGCTACGAGCCGGACGACACGGTGGTCGTCGTCGGCTCGTGGTCCTCGCAGAGCGATCCCAGCACGTGGCTGAAGGTCGGATCGCGCTGGGTGGTGGACGGGCACAACGTCACCGAGACGGTACGCCGCACCGGCAGGTCGGCACTGATGACGACGGATGGGCCTGTCGACGGTGATATCGGTGACTGGGCGAAGGCGCACGGGATCAACTCGGCGGTCGGCGTTCCGGTCACGGTCGAGGGCCGGCTGTGGGGCGTGACGGCGACCTTCTGGACCCAGCGCGAGCCGCAGGCGGAGGACGTGGAGAACCGGATGCGCGACTTCACCGCGCTCATCAGCACCGCGATCGCCAACGCCGAGAGCCACGCCCAGCTCAACGCCTCACGCGCCCGCGTCGTGGCCGCCGCCGATACCGAACGCCGCCGCATCGAACGCGACCTGCACGACGGGACCCAGCAGCGCCTCATCACGCTCGGGCTGGAGATGCGCATGCTGGCGGCCGACATGCCGTCCGGGTTCGACACGATCAAGGAACGGCTGTCGAAGTGCAAGGTCGACCTGACGAACGTCGTCGACGACCTGCGCGAGATCTCACGCGGCATCCACCCGGCGATCCTGTCCAAGGGCGGCCTCGTCTCGGCCCTGAACGCCCTGGCACGCCGCTCCTCGATCCCCGTCGACGTGCACGCGGACCTCGCGCGACCGCCCGGCGAGCACCCGGCGGTGGCGGCGTACTACGTCGTGTCCGAGGCCCTCACCAACGTCACCAAACACGCGACCGCCACGCAGGTGAACGTCTACCTGAGCGTCAACGGCACGAACCTGCGGCTGATGATCCGCGACGACGGCACCGGCGGCGCCGACCCGGCGCAAGGATCGGGACTCCTCGGCCTGCGGGACCGCGTTGAGGCTCTCGGCGGCAGGCTGGAGATCGACAGCCCGCCGGACAAGGGCACGACACTGACGGCGCACATCCCGTGTTAGGGGAGTTCCCGCTCGACCTCCCTACGGCGGTCACGCCCGTCGTCCGACGGTCAACCGACCGACGAAGGTGGCGGTCAGCCGAGGCCGGCCGAGCGACTCCAGCCGTCGCCGTACGCGGGCGAGGAACTCGGCGCGCCGGACCTCGCCGAGCGCGTGAGTGCCCGACTGTGTCGCCAGGTTGGCGAGGTGATCATCGGCGCTGTAGTGGACCTGGAAGGGGTAGCGCAGGCTCACGACCTCGTCGAAGAGGCTTTCCGCCTCGGGCGGGAAGTGCCACCGGCCGATCTGTTCGGGAGGCGGCGGCGGGCTGCCTGCGAACCCCACGGCCAGGTAGTCCTCCTGCACATCCGTCCAGAAGCGTTCGGCGTCCGCGGGCCGTGCCCACAGGCATCCGGCCACGGCCATGACGCCTCCGGGACGCAGCAGCTCATAGGGCTTGGAGTAACGAAGCCGCGGGTCGATCCAGTGCAGGGAGTTCACCGCCACCACGGCGTCGACCGGGGTGTCTCGTGGCTCCCATTCCTCGAACGGGCAGGTCACCACGTCGGCGGTGGGAAACCCGGCCAGCCGCCGCCGGGCGACGGCCGCCAGCTCCGCGCCCAGCTCGACGGCGGTGACGGCCAGCCCGCGCTGTGCGAGCGGCACGGTCGCCTGCCCGGTGCCACAGCCGATCTCGATCACCCGGTCCCCGGCTCGGAGCCCCGCCCGGCCGACCAGGTCGTCGAACAGCCGAGGCGGGCAGACCGGCCTGGTCCGCTGGTAGTCCTCCGCCGCCTTGTCGAATCCGGCCCGCAGCTCGACGCGCCCCGAGACTTCCTCCATGAACCCAATCGCTCCCTGTCGTACCTGCCGAGGCGCGAACTCGCGTCGGCCGAATAACAAACTAAATGTCGCGATCAGCACTAAAACGGGATATTGCCTGAAATGGCAGACAAGGTTACGATCCCGCTGAAGTGCGATCTTGACAACGTCGGTGACTCATCGCGGAAAGGGCTGGTCACGTCGGCAGCATATGACGCCTCCTCGCCCGATGATCCCGAGGTCTTCGCCCGAGTCGTACGCGGTCACCTGCCCTCCTTAGGGTGGCGGCTCGACCAGGCCGGGACCTGGACCTACGCCACCCCTGACGGCACCGGTCTCCGCGCCCAGGGCTGGAAGATCCACATCTCGGGCGTCCCGTCGTCGGCGGAGCGGATCCTGGACCGGGTGACGCCGGTGCTGGTGGCGGCCGGCTGCCCGTTCAAGTTCGCCGCGTCGAGGGCGGAGGCCGCCCGCCTGACCGGCCGGCACTTCAGCCGTGCCTCGGCAGGGAAGTTCCTCACCGTCTACCCGCCGGACGACGAAGGCCTCCCCGCCCTGGCCGAAGCGCTGCACGAGGCGACCGACGGGCTCGCCGGCCCGCGCATCCTGTCCGACCGGCCGTACCGTCCCGGCAGCCTGGTGCACTTCCGGTTCGGCGGGTTCGTACGCCGGCTGCGGCTGGCGACCAACGGCGTCTACACGCCCATCGTGACCGCCCCCGACGGCACGTACGTCGCCGACCGTCGTGAAGCCTGGTTCGCGCCGCCCGAATGGGCCCCCGCGAACCCCTTCGGAGAGCCCGCCCCGGAGACCCCCGCGCCGCAGGGCGTCCTCATCGGCGACCGCTTCCTCCTGCGCGGCGCCATCCGCCACGCGAACAAGGGCGGCGTCTTCCGTGCCGTGGACCGGACGACCGGCGAGGAGGTCGTCGTGAAGCAGGGCCGCCGCCACGTCGAGGTGCGCCTGGACGGCGGCGACGTACGCGACCTGCTGCGCAACGAGGCCAGGATGCTGAGCCTCCTCGCGGACACGGGCGTCGTCCCCCGCGTGCACGCCCTGATCGAACTCGCCGAGCACACCTTCCTGGCCGTGGAAGCCATCGAGGGCGTCCCTTTGACCGTCCACATCCAGCGCCTCCACCGGGCACGGGCCGGAGCCCCGGACCCGTCCGCCGTACGCCGCGTGGCCGAGCGCCTCATCGACCTGGTCGAGACCGTCCACGGGGCCGGCGTCGTCATCCGGGACCTGACCCCGGCCAACGTCCTGGTCCTCCCCGACGGAGGGCTACGCCTGATCGACCTGGAACTGGCGTCCGTCGCCGACGAGGAGGCCGTCCCCGGCGGCTCCCCGGGCTACGCCGCCCCGGAACAGTGGACCGAACGCCGCACCACCCCCGCCGCCGACCTCTACAGCCTCGGCACGATCCTGCTGGCCCTGGCGACCGGCTCCGAACCGTCACGGGCCCCTGACGACGAGCGCACCACCGGCACCCGCCTCACCGACCGCCTGACCCGCGCCGCCCGGGACAACCCGTCGGCAGCGGAGTTCGGCCCCCTGATCACCGGCCTCATGCGGGAAACCCCCGAGCACCGCCGCCCCCTCGCCCAGGTCCGGTCGGCCCTCCTCACCCCCAGCTCCGCGCCCGCGTCTCGCGCGGCGGGTGACGACGCGCGCCGGCTCCTGGACGACGGGATCGCCTACCTCGTCGCGTCCGGCGGCGTCCCGGATCCGGGCGCGGACGCCGAACCCGGGACGGAGCGATGGTGGCCAGCCGACGTGTTCGGCGCCACGACCGACCCCTGCAACGTCTACTACGGGGCGGCCGGGATCCTCGGCGTGCTGGCGGCGGCCTGCCGTCATCGGCTGGATCCGGAGCTGCGGGACGCGACCGTACGGGCCGCGCGCTGGCTCGCCCGCACCGCCGCGCGGGAGCCCGCCGTCCTGCCCGGCCTGCACTTCGGGCGATCCGGTACGTACTGGGCGCTGCTGGAGGCGGGGGTCGCGCTCGGCGACGACGAGCTGATCGCCCGTACGGCGGACCGCGCGGAGCGGCTGCCGGTGTCCGGCCCGGTGCCGGACGTCAGCCACGGGATCGCGGGCGCGGGGCTGACCGCGCTGCGGTTCTGGCGGCACACGGGGCGGGAGTCGTTCCTCGCCCAGGCGTCGGCGTGCGCCGACGAGCTGCTGGCCGCGGCGGTCCACGGATCGGGCGGTGTCGCCTGGCCGGTGCCTCCTCAGCCACCGCACCTGCCGGACGGCGCCACCCACAACGGCTTCGCCCACGGTACGGCCGGTGTCGCCGCCTTCCTCCTCGACACCGCCGCCGCGACCGGCCGCGCGGACTGCCTCGAAGCGGCGCTGCTCGCGGGCCGTACGCTGCTCGACGCCGCCCTGCCGGGCGAGGGCGGCACGCTCCGCTGGAGCGCCGCCCCCGGCGACCCGGTCCCGCTGTCCGGCTGGTGCAGCGGCGCCGCCGGCGTCGGCGCGTTCCTGCTGAGACTGTGGCACGCGACGACCTCCACCACCCGCGCCGAGACCCTCTCCGAGGACGGCGAGCCGCTCGTGGCCTCCGCCAGATACGGCTTCGAGGACGGTGAGTTGCTCGCGGCGGTGCGGGGGGCGGCCCTCGCCGTCCGGAGTGACATCTGGCAGGCGCGGCCGGTGCACTGTCACGGCGTCGCGGGCTCGATCGACTACCTTGCCGACGTCGCCGAGGCCACCGGCGACCGCCGCTACGCGGCCTGGGCGCGCGAGTGCGTCTCGGCCCTGGCCGCCCACGCCGTCGTACGCGACGGGCTGCTTCTCACCCCCGACCACAGTGGCCTCGACGTCCATCCCGGATGGGGTGTCGGCACGGCCGGTGTCGTCGCTGCCCTGCTTCGTCTGGAAGGCGCCGGTACGCGCCTGTTCATGCCGCCGGTCTCACCCCGCGTGGCCACCCCCAAGAACGTGCGGCATCCCGTCGCACTGAAGTGATCCTCCGAGAAAGGAAGCACCATGATCACCAGCAACCTGGACGAACTGCAGCGCCTCCCCGAGGAGCGCCTGACCGAGGACCGTACGCCGTGCATCCCGGCGATGGACGACCAGGTCCCGACCTTCACCACCGTCTGCTGACCTGAGCCGTACGGGCCCTCGCCACCACGGCGAGGGCCCGTACGCGGCCGAGGACCCACGTCACCTGGCGCACGCCGCATCGCCGGCGAACGCGGTCCAGCGCAGGCCGAGCCGGTCGCGCAGACCGGCCGCGCCGTCCTCGGTGAGGCGGATCGCGCGGTCGGAGCCGATCCGTTCGATCCAGCCCGCCTCGAAGAACCGGCCGCAGATGGCCGCTCCGGCCGCGCCGGCGAGGTGATGGCGGCGCTCGGTCCAGTCCAGGCAGCTGCGGACCATCGGGCGGCGCGCACGGCGCAGCGCTTCGGTGTCCGCGCCCAGCTCCCGCAGCCAGTCCAGACCGGTGGAGGTCATCGTCCAGCCGTCGTCGCGGTGGAGCATGTTCCGTTCGGTCATCGCGTCGGTGACGGCGACGCCCAGCGATCCGGCGAGGTGGTCGTAGCACGTCCGGGCGCGCGCCAAGGCCGCCCGTGTCGTCGTGGCGCGCAGGGTGCGCGGGTGCGTGAGGCCGGGCGGGTTGTGCGAGGACAGCGTCTCGATCAGCTCGACGATCTCCGTTCCGGCCGGCCGCAGGTAGCGATGCCGGCCCTGACGTTCCTCGGCGAGCACGCCGGAGGAGACGAGCAGGTTCAGGTGCTCGGTGGCCGTCGAGCGGGCGACGCCGGCGTAATCCGCCAGCTCGCCCGCTGTCCAGGCGCGTCCGTCGAGCAGGGCCACGCACATCGACGCCCGCGTGTGATCGGCGAAGATCGCCGCGAGTTCCGCCATCGCGGGCGCCGCGTCAACACGAGTACTCATGTCTCCTTACTATCCGCCCATCGTTTCGGCCGCCGCCGAACGGTCCGGCCAGCACGATGTCGCCCATGACCTCGACAGACCGTGACACGCACCGTGTGATCACGCCCAGCATTCTCTACTTCGGCACACCCGTCGTGGTCCTGTCCTCGGAGAACGCGGACGGCACGGCGAATCTCGCGCCGATTTCCTCCGCGTGGGCACTGGGCGATGTCTTCGTCCTCGGCCTCGGTGCGAACGGCCACACCGCCCGCAACCTCAGGGCCCGCCCGGAGCTGGTGATCAACTTCCCGTCGCCCGGTCAGTGGGAGCGGGTCGAGAGTCTCGCGCTGCTCACCGGCGCCGACCCGGTTCCGGAGGGGAAGCCGGCCGGGTGCCGCTTCGTCAAGGACAAGTTCGGCGCGGCCGGATGGCACGCCGCAGCGTCCGAGCTGGTGCGCCCGCCGCGGGTCGCCGAGTGCCCGGTGCAGATCGAGGCCACGGTCACCGATGCGCGGCCCGACCCGTCGGATGGATTCGTCATCGTCGAAGCCACGGCCGTCCGCGTGCACGCGGACACCGAGATCGTCATCGACGGCACCTCGCATGTCGACACGGCCGCGTGGAGCCCGCTGATCTACAACTTCCGCCACTACTTCGGCCTCGGCCCGCGGCTGGGAAAGGCGCGCCGTGCGGAGTACTGACCGTCATCGGCGCCAGCCGGTCGCGGCGACCACCTCACGGGCGATGTCCGTGACGGACCGGCCGTCGGTGGCCACCCGTACGGCGTCGGCGGGTGCGAGGGAGTCCAGGAGCCGTGCCTTGGTCTCGCTGGACCGCAGCCCGTCCTCCAGCTCCGTTCCGAGCTCGCGCCCCGTCAGGCGCGAGACGGCGGTGGCGTCGGAGGCGGTGAGCAGCACGCGTACGATGCGCGTGTCCGCGCCCATGGCCCGCGTGAACATGCCCGTGGCCGAGGGCAGCACGCACAGCGTGTTGGTGTAGATCAGGCGGCGGCAGCCGAGCCGCGCGTAGTTCGCCCAGACGGCCGTCAGGTTGCGCTCGACGATCTCCGACCGGTCGGGGTCGCCGGAGGGCGCCGGGTGCACCTGTCCCATGAAGTCGCCTTCGATGATCGCGTGGGAGACGGCGTCGGCGCGCAGCCGCGCCGACACCTCCCAGCCCACGGACGTCTTACCGACGCCGGACCGCCCGCCGAGGAGCAGCACCTCCGTCATCGTTCGCCCAGCATGGTGAGGGCACGGTGCCAGGGGAGCTCGTCGGGCTGCGGGTCGAGGCGGAGGAGTCTCACTCCGGCGCCGCTGAGTGTGACCAGGCCGGCGGCCAGGGCGGGGTGGGACGAGAGGGGTTCGTTGAGCCAGGGGACGGCCGCGATCGGGATGGGCAGGCCGAGGGCCTCGTTGGCGAGTCCGAGGGCGAGGGTGTCGCTGATCCCGGCGGCCCACTTGTTGAGGGTATTGAACGTGGCCGGGGCCACGAGCATCGCCTCGGCCGGGGGGAGGACGTCCGGTTCGGCCGGATGCTTGTACGTGGAGCGGACCGGGTGACCGGTGAGCTCGGAGAGGTCTTCCAGGTCCGCCTCCAGCCAGCGCGCGGCCGTCGGCGTGAGGATCACGCACGGGTCGAAGCCCTCGTCGCGTGCGGCGGCGACGAGGGCGCGGACGTCGTACGCCGGCATGGCGGCGCACACGATGGCGTACAGGACCGTCACAGGAGCAGCTCCAGTTCCAGTTCGTGGCGGATCAGAATGCCGTCGAGGCCGGCTGAGGGGATCGAGGGCTTCAGAGTGCGAGAGACGGCGACCGCGTCACGGTGCACGGCGACGAGGTCGAAGCCGTACCGCTGATAGAACCGCAGCGCCCGCAGGTTGTCGTTGGTGGTGACGAGCCACAGCCGTACGGCCCCGGCGGAGCGGGCCGCCCCGGCGACGGCGTCGACGAGGGCGGTGCCCACCCCCGCGCCCTCGCGGGCGGAGTCGAGGGTGACGAGCTCGCACTCCCGCCCGTACGGCCGGTACGTCGCGACCCCGGCGCGTTCGCCGTCGAGGCGTGCGACGAAGCCGGGCAAGGAGGTCGTCTCGTGCACGACGCCACGGCTCACGGACGTGGTGCCGCCCCAGCGCCGCGTGAACAGCTCCCGTACCCAAGCGACGTCCCCGTCGGCGAGCGCCGACACGGAGCGCCTCTTGTCGATCATGAACTCCACACTCCCATCTCAGTCGCTCGAACAGCTCAAAAGCGATATATATGGTGTTTTGTCCTTACTTGAAGATCCTCATCCCCGCCCTCGCCTCGCCGCTCATCGCCGGAGTGGTCGCGACGATCGCTACGTACCTCGCGTACGTCCTCAGCTGCACTGACCGGCGTACGGGCCGGGAGGCGCTCCTCGATCGCGGCGGCGGCGTCCAGGCACAGGTCCTCGCGGAAGCGCGGGCCGATGATCTGCACGCCCTGCGGCAGGCCGCCGGCCTCGCCGACCGGGACCGCGACCGCCGGCAGCCCGAGCAGGTTGGCGACGACGCTCGCGCGCATCGACGCCGGCCAGCCTTCGAGCCACTCCGCGTCCAGGTCCTTGCCCACCGGGAACGCCGGATTCGTGCACACCGGCGCGAGCACCAGCGGCGTACGGTCCATCAGGTCGCTCCAGGCACGCGCGATCGCGGTGCGCTCCATCATCGCGTCGAACGCCGCCTCACCCGCGGCCCGCGTCCACGCCGGCTCGTACGCGGCCCAGAAGCGCACGAAGCCCTCCGAGGCGATCGTCTCGACCGGCGGCTGGTCGCGGTGGACGCGGCCGTACGCCGACATGATCTGCGTGTAGATCTCGCCGGCCCTCGTCAGCGCGGGCGCCTCGTTCTCCTCGACGGCATACCCGGCGTCGGCGAGCAGCCCGGCCGCGCTGCGGAGCGCCTCCGCGACGTCGGGGTGGGTGCCGGGAATCTCGGCCACCGACACCCGCCGCGGCCTCGGCGGGCCCTCGAACGGCACCGGCGCGTGCCACGGGTCCGCGTCGTGCCGCCCGCACATGTGCGCGAACGCCAGCCGCAGGTCACGTACGCTCCGCGCGATCGGCCCGTGCACGCCCAGCAGCTGGAACGCGAACGGGCCCGGCCGTCCGCGGACGTTCGCCTGCGCGACGCGGCCCAGCGACGGCTTCAGCGCGGCGACCCCGCAGCACTGGGCCGGCCAGCGCAGCGACCCCGCGCCGTCGTTGCCCATGCCGAGCGGCGCCATGCCCGTCGCCACCGCGACCGCGTCCCCGCCGCTGGACCCTCCGGGCGTGTGCGCCGCGGACCAGGGGTTCTTCGTCGCGCCGCGCAGCCCGTTGTCGGTGTGCCACCGCATCCCGAACTCCGGCATGTTCGCCCGCCCGATCGGAACCGCGCCCGCCGCGCGCAACTCGGCGATGTGCGGCGCGTCCCGGTCCGCCACCGCGTCCCGCAGCGCCGCGATGCCGAGAGTCGTCGCCGAACCCGCGACGTCGATGTTCTCCTTGACCGTCATCGGGATCCCCGACAGCGGCCCGTCCGTGCCCGTGGTGTCATCGAGAACGACCGTGACCGCGTTGACGTGCGGATTCACGGCCTCGATGCGCTCCACGTGCGCCTGGAACACCTCGCGTCCCGACACCTCTTTCGCCCGGACGAGGCGAGCCAGCTCCCACGCGTTCAGTTCCCACAGCTCCGTCATGCCGGGGAATCTAGAACGGAACACCGAAAAGAATCAGTCTTGTTCTTTCGCGCCGCCAGGACGCCTGCGCCGAGGTCACTCCTGCGCGTCGTGGACCAGCAATGCCACCTGAACCCGGTTGTTCAGGTCCAGCTTGGTGAGGATGCGCGAGACGTACGCCTTGACCGTGGGCGTGCTCATCAGGAGCTCGCGCCCGATCTCGCCGTTCGTACGGCCCCGGCCGATCAGCTTGGCGACCGCCTGCTCGCCGTCGCTCAGCAGGCCGAGCCGCCGGGTCGCCTGGTCGCGCTTCGGGTCCGAGACGGGCTCGGCGGCGAACGCCATGACGCGGCGGATCACGTCCGGTGACAGCATCGGCTCCCCGGCGGCCACCCGGCGTACGGCCTGGGCGATCTGGTTCGGAGGCGTGTGCTTGAGGAGGAAGCCGCTCGCCCCGGCGCGCATGGCCAGGCGGATGTGGCGGTCGGTGTCGAACGTCGTGAGGATGATGATCTCGGGCGGGTCCCGGCGCGCCCGCAGGCGCTCGGTGGCGGCCAGGCCGTCGAGACGGGGCATCCGGATGTCCATCAAGACGACGTCGGGCCGGTGCTGCCCGACGGCGCCGATGACCTCCGCGCCGTCGCCGACCGCCCCGGTGACCTCGATGTCGTCGAACTCTCCCAGCATCATCGTCAGCCCGTTACGAACGAGGGCGTCGTCGTCGACGATGAGCACGCGCACGGTCATGCCCGCCACGGTAGCCACGCGCGAAGCCGGAACTCATCTTCGCGCGTGCGGCCGTGTTCGAGACGCCCGCCGACAAGGTTCATGCGCTCGCCGAGGCCGATGAGCCCGGCGCCCGCTCCGGGGATCCGCGCGGCGGCCTCCTCGGTCAGCGGGTTCGTGACCTCGACGGTCAGGCCGCCGGACGACCCGTCCAGCCGCACGCGCACACGGGCTCCGGGCGCGTGCTTGCGCGCGTTGGTCAGCCCTTCCTGCACGACCCGGTAGGCGTGCCGCCCGACACCGTCGCCCGCCGGATCGCCCGCCTGGTCGTCGAAGGTGACGTCCGCCCCGGCCAGCCGCGACTCCTCGACCAGCGCGGGAATGTCGGTCAGCGTCGGCTGCGGATGATCGGCCGCGCCGGACTGCTCGTCACGGAGCATCCCGATCACCTCCCGCAGGTCCTCCAGCGCCTCGTACGCGCACTGCCGTACGACCGACGCCGCCTGCCGCTCCTCCTCGGGAGCCGACCGCCGCACCTCCAGCGCACCCGCGTGCACCGCCAGCAGCGAGATCCGGTGCGCGAGAACGTCGTGCATCTCCCGCGCGATCCGCTCTCTTTCGAGGTGGCGCGCCTCTTCCAGCCGCAGCCTGTTCCCCTCCTCCGCCTCGGCGGCCCGCTCCCTGAGCGACCGCACGAGCAGCCGCTGCGACCGTACGAGCAGGCCCGAGGCGATCAGCGCGGCATCGAGCGCGAGCACGACCACGACGCCCTGCCAGAACTCCCTGTCATCCGTGGTGGCCAGCGCGAACAGGGAGACCACCGTCACGGCGTGGAACCCGGCCACCGCCGCCGTCACCCGATGCGGCCGGGACAGCGCCACCGAGAAGACCGCGACCGCCGTCGCCCCCATCGCCGCCGCCGACAACATCAGGGACGGAATCAGCAGGACCGCGACCCAGACCGGCCACCGGCGCCGTAAGGGCAACATCCCGCACGCGACGACGCCGACCAGGACGTCGACGCCGAACCACACTCCGTGATCGGAGGCGGTTCGCGCCGCGTCGGAGGTGAAGAGAGCCCCGAGCAGCGCCGCGAGCGCCACCAGACCGGCATCGGCCGACCATGACCGTTTGAGCACGTCATCACCGTATGGCGTGATCCGTACCCCCGGACATGGCCGAAGGGTGACGCGGCATCGACTTTGGTCGATACTTACAGTGCCGTCCTCACGCGGGGGAGAGGCGGACCGGGACGCCGTTGAGGTGGGCCATTCCGGCCAGCGGCTCAAGGTCGGCCGGGTCGGAGGAGGTCAGGAGGTTCACGTTGGCGCCGCCGGCCTCGTTGGCCCGGTGCCAGCCGCCTCCGCTGTGACCCCACCCGTGCGGAACGGCGATCGTGCCCGGCATCACCTCGTCGGTGACCTTCGCGGGGAGTTCGATCACGCCGTGGCGGGACGTGATGCGGCAGACCGCGCCGTCCTCGACGCCGTGTTCCGACGCGTCCGACGGGTTGACGCGGGCCGTCTGAGCACGGGAGCCGCGCATCAGCGCCGGCGAATTGTGCATCCAGGAGTTCTGCGACCTCAGCTCGCGCAGGCCGATCAGCCGCAGCGGATAGGACGGGTCTTCGGACGAGGCGCCGGACAGCCGGGCCAGCTCCGACACGATCTCCGGCGGGTCCAGCCGTACGAGGTGGCCGCGGTGGCGGACGACCCGGCGGAGCACTCCCGTGCGCACGTGGTCGGACAGGACGATCCCGTGCGGCCGCCGCCGCAGCGCTCGAAGGCTCAGGCCCCCGAGGCGGAGACCGAGGTCGAGGAGGCGCGACGGCGACGGCAGCGGCGACCGCGTCCAGCCCAGCCACGACGGCAGGAACGGCACCAGACCCGCCGAACGCGCGATCGCGTCGATGATCCGCCACTCCTGGCGCGCCTCGCCGTACGGCTCCAGGACAGGGTCGGTGAACTGGACGAACGGCGTCGTGAACAGGCCGAGATTCGCCACCGGCAGGTCCTCGCGTTCGAGGAACGTCGTCGTCGGGAGTACATAGTCGGCGAGCCGGTTCGTGTCGTTCACGTACAGGTCGAGGGAGACGAACAGGTCGAGCTCTGACAGGGCGTCGCTAAGCGTGTCGCCGTCCGGGACCGACACGACCGGGTTGCCGGCGGAGACGAACATCGCCCGCACCCGCCCACGCCCCGGCGTCGTGATCTCGCGGGCCATCAGCGCCGCCGGGAAGCTTCCGAGCACGTCGGGGAAGCCGCCCACCCGCGAGCGCCGCCTCCCGTACGACGCGAGGCCGAAGCGTTCGGCGAGGCGTTCGACCGGCAGTGGCGACGAGCCGAACACCGCGCCGCCCGGCCGGTCGAGGTTGCCGGTCACGATGTTCAGGGCGTCGAGCAGGTACGCGACCAAGGTCCCGCGCCGCCCCAGGCACGAGCCGGTCCGCCCGTACACGGCCGCGCTCCGCGCCGTCGCGAGGTCCCGCGCCAGCGCGCGGACATCGCCGGCCGGGACCCCCGTACGTGCCGCGGTCTCCTCCGGCGGGTACGCCGCCGCCGCAGTGCGCAGCGCGGAGACGCCACGTGCCTGGCGCGCGAGAGCGGCGGAGTCCTCCAGACCGGCGGCGAAGATGACGTGGAGCAGCGACAGCAGCAGCCACGCGTCGCCGTCCGGGCGTACCGGCACGTGCTCGAAGGCGCGGGCCGTCTCGGACCGGCGTGGGTCGACGACCACGACCCGCCCGCCGCGGCGTACGACGGACCGCAGTTCGTCGCGGACGCGCGGCGTGCTGACCGCGCTGCCGTGGGAGACCAGGGGGTTGGCACCGACGACCAGCAGGAGGTCCGTACGGCCGAGGTCGGGGATGGGCACCCGCGCCGCCGACCCGTACAGCAGATGGCTCGCGACGAAACGGTTGTTGATGTCCTGCGAGCCGGCCGTGAACAGGTTCGGCGAACCCACGGCCGTCATGAACCCCTTCAGCCACAGCGCGTGGGAGTAGGAGAACGCGCCGGGGTTCCCGAAGTACCAGCCGACCGAGGGGCCGCCGTGCGCCCGCCGGATCCCGCGGAGTCGCCGTCCGATGTCGGCGAGCGCGGAATCCCAACTGACCGGCTCGAACGACCCGTCCGGCCGCCGGCGCAACGGCCGCAGCACACGGTCGGGGTCGTTCTGGACGTCCGTCATGGCGATGCCCTTGGGGCACGCGAACCCTCGCGACAGCGGATGCTCGCCGTCGGCCCGCAGGCGTACGAGCCGGCCGTCCTCGACCGTCGCCACGAGCCCGCACAAGGGCTCGCAGATCCGGCAGTACGTGACCTTCACCGGCACACGGAGCGGTAGTAGTCGAGTTTCTCCTGCATCACGTAGCCCGACGGGCCGTGCTTGACCGTCCCGTAGTAGCGGTAGCGCATCGAAGGGTGGACCGAATCGTCCCGGGTGAACACGTCGTTCTTCCAGACCATGCCGACGACGTTCCCCGCCGCGTCCAGGACGTTGCCGCGCGCGGACACCCGGTACTGCGGGCGCCGCGCGCACGACACCTGGTCGCGTGCTTCGCCCGGCGCCACGCTCATCGCCGGCAGCACCGCCGCGAACACGAGCCCGCCGGTCGCCGACGTGAGGGCCGCGAGCAACGCGGTCCTGCCGAGCGGTCTCGTACGGACGGGGCGCGGTTCGTCGGCGGGCGGCGCCGCCTCGACGCGTACGGCGGGGGGCGTCTCGCGCGCCGCCAGCAACCGGTCGCGTTCGGCGGGGGAGACCCCGGCGAGTTCGCAGAGACGGACGAGGACGTCCGCCGGCACCCGCGTGCGCGCGTTGAGATAGCGGGACAGAGAGGAGTCCGAGACGCTGAGCTCCTTCCCGAGCGCCCCGAGCGTCAGGCCGATCCGCTCGTGCAGCGAACGAAGCTCCTCGGTGAACACCCGGACCGGCTCCGGAAGGTCCGCAGGCAGCGGCTGCAAGGGTTTTCGGCGTCCCACGACGTCGTCTCCTGTCCCGAGTTGTGGTGAACACCCAGGTCAGAGCGGTGGGATATCCCACTCGTCCCGCGATCGCCCACGGCCTTGAAAGTCGGTGTTCACCAGCTTCACGATCACTGTCACAGATACATCCGGCCGAGCGCCGTCCGCAAGCGGACGGCGCGTCTTCATGGAGGATCGCAGTGATGAAGTCCGTGCACCGTACCGTCGCCGTCTCGGCGGCGGCGATGGCGAGCGTGGCGTTCATGCTCGCCGGTGCCGCCGGCGCCGAAGCCGCGACCAAGGCGCCGGTTCACGCGGTGTCCGTCCCGGCCGACAGCTGCCAGTACAGGGTGACCTGGCCGACCGCGGGCGTCTACGAGCAGCCGACCAACGCGTCGACCAACCTGAAGGACAAGCACGCGGGCGACGTCGTCGGCGGCTACTGCGACTGGACCTACTACAACGCGACCGAGGGCGAGGAGTACCTCGCCGTCGTCACCGCCAGCGCCGAAGACGGCATCGGCTGGGTACGCCGCGACGCGGTCGTCAAGCTGTAGTCCCCCCCGAGCGGAGAACGGTCCCGGGTCCCGCTGCCCGGGGCCGCTCTCTTTTTCCCAGGCCTCTCCGCGCCCTTCAGGGGACGACGGTGACGGGCCAGCGCCCGGCGCGTACGAGCCGTGTGGCGACCGATCCGACGAAACGGTGCCCGGTCTGCTCCGACGCCCCGACGACGACCGTGTCCGCGTGCAGCTCGGTCGCGGCCTCCCGCAGCTCGATGAAGGCGTCCCCGCGGCGCACCATGAACGTGATCGGCACCCCGATCTCCCCGGCCCGGCCGCGGATCTCATCACGCAGCTCCGAGACCAGCTCGTCGAACATCTGCTCCTGCGCCGCCCCCAGCGCCCCCGGCGTCACACCCGTCCACATCGACGGCGTGGCCACGAACACCACGACGAGCCGGGACCGCTGCCGACGTGCCAGCCCCGCGGCGTACGCCCCGGCCCGCATCCCGGTCGGCGACCCGTCGACTCCGGCCAGGATCACCCGCGGCCCGTCGGTCCCCCGCTCGAAGATCGACGGCTCCCACGTCGGCCCGTACTGCTCGACCAGCGGGATGGATCCGGACTCGCCCACAGGCCCAGTATCGGCGACGACAGATGATCGCGCGAGGCCGCGCCGAAATCGTGCGGCCAGTACCCTTCTCTGGTGCCGACCATGGACTGGGAGTGGGACGAAACGCTGTACGCCGACAGCGCTCCGCACTACGCCACCGGTCGAATGCCCTATCCGCCCGGCGTCGCCGACGCCATCCGGGAGGAGCTCGGCCTCGACGGCCGTGGCCGGCTGCTGGACGTCGGCTGCGGCCCCGGCTCATTGACACTCCTGCTCGCGCCGCTGTTCGAGTCGGCGATCGGCGTCGACGCCGATCACGACATGCTCGTCGAGGCGTCCCGCCGCGCCGGCGAGACCAACGCCATCCAGTGGCGGCGGCTGCGCGCCGAGAGCCTCCCCGCCGACCTCGGCACCTTCCGCGCGGTGACGTTCGCCCAGTCGTTCCACTGGATGGACCAGCCGCTCGTGGCCCGCCGGGTCCGCGCCATGCTCGACCCGAACGGCGCCTGGGTCCATGTCGGGGCCACCACGCACCGAGGCGACTCGGGCGAGGACGAGCTACCGCACCCACGCCCGCCCTGGGGCCACATCGACGAGCTGGTCGCCGGCTACCTGGGCCCGGTCCGCCGCGCCGGGCAAGGAGTACTGCCCACCGGCACCCGCGGCGGCGAGGAGGAGGTCATGAGACAGGCCGGCTTCACCGGCCCGACCCGGATCCACGTCGGCGGCGATCAGATCGTGGACCGCACCCCGGACGAGATCGTCTCGGCGGTGTTCTCACTCTCCAGCTCGACACCACACCTGTTCGCCACCGAACTACCGGCGTTCGAAGCGGACCTGCGCCGCCTGCTAACGCAGAAGTCGGACAACGGCCGCTTCTCCGAACGGACACGAGAGACCGCCCTCGTGGTCTGGCGCCCCTGAAGGCCCGATGAGGTCTGAGGTGTAAGGACAGCTAACCGAAACCGACAGGAAAGAATGCTGGTCGCCGGGCCTGCGGAAACCTAGCGTTTAGGGGTTGTCTCCTGAGGAGCCCCCATGCACGAGACCCAGCCCCGTACCTCACCGGTGTTCGACGTCGGAATCGACGAGAAGGTGCCCGTCGCGTCCGCGGTCGGCTTGGGCGTCCAGAACATTCTCGGCATGGCCGGGTTGCTGATCTTCCCGGCGCTCATCGGCGCCGCGTTCAAACTCTCCACCTCCGACACGGCCTACCTGTACGGGGTCACCTTCATGACCTCCGGCCTGGTGGTGATCCTGCAGTCGGTGCTCCTCCTGCGCCTTCCGATCATCCAGGGTCCGTACGCCGGCTCGCTCGCCGCTCTGCTGGCGGTCGGGCATGCGAAGGGCAGCAGTCTCGGGGCGGCGTTCGGGTCGATGGTCGTCGCCGGGCTGATCTGGTGCGTGCTCGCGGTGCCGCTCAAGAGGTTCGGGCTGATCACCTATCTCAGCCGCTTCGTACGGGATCCGATCATCTCCGCCGTCATCGTGCTGATCCTCGCGACCCAGCTGACGAGCACGGCCCTGCCGAACTGGCTCGGCACGCCGGAGAGCCCGGGCTTCCCCGGCGTCAACCTCCTGGCCGGGGCCGTCGCCGCAGTGCTGATCCTCGGCACCGGCCTGCTGATCGTGATGAAGACCGCCTTCGGGCTGCGCCGCCTCGGCGACCGCGGGCTGGAGAATCGCGTGATGGGCGAGGAAGCCGCCGTCTGAAAGACTGTCACTACCTGTCAGGTATGTCCGGAAGCATCGGTCGCAACCGATGAAGAAGGGCACCATCCATGACCGGAATCGCCACCCTCGCCATGTTCAACCTCGACTGTGCCGACCCGCGGGCACTCGCGGAGTTCTACCACCAGGTCCTCGGCTGGGACGTCACCCACAGCGAGGACGCGTACGCCATGATCAGTGACGGCACGACGAACCTCGGCTTCGGGAAGGTCGAGGGCCACACCCCGCCGCGCTGGCCGGACGCGGGCGACCCGAAGCGCTACCACCTCGACTTCTACGTCGACGACCTGGACAAGGCCGAGGCGCAGTGCCTGGAGCTGGGCGCCACCAGGCCGGACTTCCAGCCCGGCGGCGATCGCTGGCGCGTGCTGAGCGACCCGGCGGGCCACCCGTTCTGCGTCTGCCGGCGCTCCTAGGACGTCGTATCGGATTCGGCCATGACGGAATTCGTCCTGGTCGCAGGCGCGTGGCTCGGATCGCGGGCGTGGGACGACGTGGGTGCCGCGACTACGTGCGGCACCCACCCGTTGACGCTGTCCGGCCGCTCAGCGAGCTTCCGGCGACGTACGTCAAGTCGGTTCGTCCGGGATGGTGCGGCGGACCCGGCGTCTACGGGCGCAGGGGCCGCCGACTTTCGATGAACGCCCTAGCCGCGTGCGGGCCGGCCGAAGACCCAGGTGCCGGGGGAGTCCGGGTCGTCGCCGGTCCAGAACTGGCCCCACAGCCGGGTGAACTCCTCCCTGGAGACGTAGCCGTCGCCGTCGAGGTCGAGCAGCGGGAAGATCTGGTCCGTGTCGGTCTCGCGTCCGTTCCACGCTTCGATGAGCCGGCGGTACTCCTCCCGCGAGATGTGCCCGTCGCGGTCCTCGTCGATGGCCTCGAACATCGCCTCGGCCGTCGCGACGACCGAGAGGTCGGTCGCGTTCAGCCGGTCGGCGAGGCGCAGGACGTCATCCAGCGTGACCTGGTCGCCGTCGGAGGCGGCGAGCAGGGCGGCCCACCAGCCCAGCATGATGGAGCTCAGCCGTGTGTGCTCCGCCGAGCCGGGGGCCGCGCCCCGGATCACGGTCCATCGTTCCGCCAGCGCCGCGAACTCCGACTCTCGCAGGTATCCATCGCCGTCGGCGTCCATCGCGTCGAACACCAGGGCGACCTTGCTTCGCTGGAACTCGCTGGCCATGCGTCGTCCTTCCGGTGGGAAACGTGCCGCCTTATGCTGGCCGACCCGCATTTCACCGGACAATCGGCCACTTGGGCCGACCAATGCCTCCGTTAGGTGACGTAGTGGTTACCTCAGGTGGTCACTTGTCGAGCAGCTCCTGCGCCTCGGCGATGATCTCGACCACGCGCTGCCCGAACACGACGTCGCACGCGTCGGGCCGCCCCGTACGCACCGAGTCGAGCAGCGCGTCGATCGCCCGGCCCAGCGCGGTGACCCCGTCCTCGCGTTCCGAGGGAAGGGAGACGACGCCGGCCTCGCCGCGCAGTTCGAGCGCGGGGCCGATGGCCTTGTACGGCGCCAGCAGGGCGGCCGTGATCGTGCTCGACGCGCCGCTCTCGTGCCGGCAGACGAGGTGGACGGTGTCGGCGGGACCGCGCGTGGCAGAGGCGACCTCGCGTACGTCGCCGAACACGGGGATCAGCATCGACAGCGCGTGCGGGCCGACGTCCCACAGCCCGCCCATCTCACGCCGCCACGGGGACTCCGCGAACGGGCTGTGGCCGCTGTCCAGCGCGCCCAGCCAGACCGCGTGGCCGGTGAACCAGCCACCCGCCTCGACCTGAGCGGGGAGCCACTCCCGTACCTCCTTCCTGAACCGCGTGGTGAAGAACACCACGGAGGAGACGCCCGCCTCCGCGACCGCGTCCACGACAGCTCGCCCGTCCGGAACCGTCGCGGCGAGCGGCTTGTCCAGCAGGAGGTGACGCCCGGCCCGCGCGGCCCGCGCGGCATACCCCGCCTGCACGGCCGGCGGCAGCGCCATCGCGACCGCCTCGACGTCACCGATCAGCGCGTCCACGTCGTCGTACGCCCGGGTGCCGAAGCGCTCGGCGGTCTCCTTCGCGGCCTCCGGCCGACGCCCCCACACACCGGTGAACGTCACGTCCGGATGGTCACGCAGCGCCGGACCGTACGCGATGTTCGCCCACGGTCCCGTGCCCAGGAGTCCAACACGCATCGGCGATCCCTTCAGGTATCGGGTCAAAGGGGCATCGTTCGCCCGCTGGCATCCTTCCGTAACGGACCGATCCGCCGCTACGGCGAGCAACGTACGCAGCGGGCGCCCTGTCGCACAGGGAGCCCGCCCGCGCGGGCCGCTCAGGCGAGCGGAAGGGCGAGCCGCTCGCTGACGGCCTCGACCGGGACCCGCCGATCCGGGCGCGCAGGCGCAGCGGCTCGGCCCGCGCGTCGGCGAGGTCCGCGCGCAGCCGCTCCGCGTGTTCCTTGAGAGCGGTCCGGCTCGACAGCCCGTGCTCACGGGCGATGGCCGGCTGGGCCTGGTGAAGCGTTGCGAACCGATCCACACGGATTCCGTGAAGGACCTGCTCACCGGAGAACTAGAAGTCGCGGAAGACGCCGTCCTCGTCGACGGCCTCGGCGAACTCCGCGAAGTCCATGTTCGCGATCGAGAGGTTGTTCTCGATCTGGTACAGCTCGGAGGCGATCGCACGGAACTCGCGCCCGCGCTCCTCGTCCAGGTCGACGACGAGCACCGGATTCTCAGGCGACGCGACGGCGGTGCCGTCCACGACGACGAGGAACGAGTGCTCGTAGGCCTCCGGGATCAACTCCAGGATCTGTTCCGTCGTGAGCCCCTGGTAGTCGGGGTCGTCGACGAAGTCCACGTACGCCACGAACTCGTCGCCGTCGTCCGCGGAGCGGATGGTGGCGCAGATGGCGTCCCAGGCCGCCTGATCGGAGAAGTCGGTGCGGAGCACCAGCGCGTCCTCGGTCGGCGGCAGCGTCTTCATCGGCAAGGGTTCCTTCGCACACGTCACGGTCGTCGCGGTAGGGAACCGCGATCCGAACAAGAGTAGGGCCCTGAGCGGGCCGGGACGGACCTCGGCATTTTCCGTCCATGAGATGTAAGGCTCAGAGACCGTCCGGCAAGAGGGCTTATTCCGGACGCCCATAATCAGACTTTCTGCTTTCACAGCGTGACAAGACATCGGCGAACGACGAGGAGAACATGACCGATTTCGGCCTCACGCCTAATTACTGACTCATGTTCTTTCCCTGCCTGTCTGCTCCGGTTAGCATCCCGGCGGGTGAATCCAATTCGGGCTCACCGTGTGCTTCTGGAGGCATGATGACGTTCAATCGGATTCGCCGGAGCGCCGTGGCCGGGGCGGCGACCGCGCTCGCCCTCGCGCTGACCGGGTCGGTCGTTTCATGCGGATCCGCGGGTGCGGACCCGGCGAGCGCCTCATTCGCGGACTCGACCGGCGCCGGACTTCACAATTCGTACGACAGTGCCACCTTCCCGTTCCTGGCGAAGGCGCTCGACACCGGCACCTCGATGATCGAGCTGGACGTCTGGTACAACATCTTCACGCGTACGTGGAACGTCGCCCACTCCGACGCCGTCGCCAGTAACAACAACTGCGTCGACGCCTCCAGTCCGGCCGACATCTACCGGGGCGCCACCAGCAAGTCTCTCGGCTCGTGCCTCGACGACGTCAAGTACTGGCTGGCCGCGCACCCCGGAGCCGGTCCGATTACCATCAAGGTCGAGATGAAGGTCGGCTTCCAGGCCGATCACAGCATGGGCCCGGCCGAGTTCGACTCCACCGTCAACGCCCACATCGGGAACATCCTCTTCCGGCCGGCCGACCTGATGGGCGGGCACGCCTCGCTGGACGAAGCCGCGAAGGCGAACGCCTGGCCGAGCCGTTCCGCGCTGGCCGGCAAGGTCATCATGTACAACATCCCGGGCACGGTCGAGCTGGCCAACCCGTTCGACACGCTGCACACCGACGTCGAGACCGCCATGCACCTCCAGAGCCTCAAGGCGTCCGGCAACCTGGCCTCGGCGACGACGTTCCCGGCGACGCTGGGCGCGACGAGCGGTGACCCGCGCACGCAGTACACCGACACGACGCTCCGGCCCTGGTTCGTGGTCTTCGACGGCGACGCCGCGACGTACGACCCGGGCATCGACACGTCCTTCTACGACACGAACCACTACCTGCTGACCATGACCGACTCCCACCAGGTCGCGCCCGCGCTCGACGACACGAACCCGCCGGTCGCCGACGCGAAGGCGCGGGTGGCCGAGCTGGCGAAGCACCACGCCACCATCGCGTCGAGCGACTGGTACGCACTGCCCAGCGTGATGTCCGAGGTACTGGACCGCGGCTGATCCACCGGCGTACGGGAGGGCCGCCGTAGCGCCCTCCCGTACGCGCGCGGTGGAATGGGGGAGTGCCCGACACGTACGAACCCAAGCTCCTGACGTTCTCGAACCCTGAGAGCCTGGGCGAGGCCGCCGCCCATGACATCGCCGCCGCCCTCACTCGCCGACTGGCGGACGGCGGCACCGCACGAATGATCTTCGCGTCGGCCCCGAGCCAGGAGGCGACACTCCGCGCGCTCGCCGCCGCCCCCGGCATCGCCTGGGAACGGGTCACCGCGTTCCACATGGACGAGTACATCGGCCTGGACGCCGCGGCCCCGCAGCGCTTCGGCGCCTGGCTGCGCGCGGCCTTCCTCGACCGCGTCCCGATCGGAGCCGTCCACCTCATCGACCCCGGCGCCGACCCGGCCGCCGAGGTCGCCCGGTACGCGGGCCTGCTGGCCGCCGCGCCCGTCGACATCGTCTGCCTCGGCATCGGGGTCAACGGTCACCTGGCGTTCAACGACCCGCCGGCCGACCTCGCCGACCCGGAATCGGTACGCGTCGTCGAACTGGACGAGGTCAGCCGCGCCCAGCAGGTCGACGACGGTTGCTTCGCCGGCCTCGCCGACGTGCCCCGCCGGGCGATCACCCTCACCGTGCCCGCCCTGCTGTCCGCCGCCGAGGTCTTCTGCATGGCGCCGGGCGTACGGAAGCGTCCCGCGGTGACGGCCGCGCTGCGCGGCCCGGTCGGCGGCGCGCTCCCGGCCAGCGCGCTGCGCACCCACCCCCGGTGCACCGTGTACCTCGACGCGGAGTCGGCACCGTGATGCTCACCGGCCGTGACCCCGCGAGCGGGCGCACCCTGGAGGTCACCGCCGAGGACGGCCGCATCGCCCGCGTACGCGAGGCACCGGGGCCGTCGGAGCTGTGGATCGCGCCGGGACTGGTCGACCTGCAGGTCAACGGGTTCGCCGGCCACGACGTCAACGCGCCGGACGTGGACGCCTCCACGGTCGTGGAGCTCGTGCGCGCACTGAACCGCGTCGGCGTCACGACCGTGGTGCCGACCGTCGTGACCGCCTCGGAGCAGCGCATACGCGCGGCGCTGTCGGCGATCGCCGACGCCCGAGCCGAGGATCCCGTCGTCGCGCACGCCGTCCCGTACGCGCACGTCGAAGGGCCGTTCCTGTCCGATCAGGACGGCCCGCGCGGCGTGCACGACCGCGGGCACCTCCGGCGCGCCGACATCGGAGAGTTGCGCCGGTGGGGCGGCCTCGCCGGCATGGTCACCGTCTCACCGCACGAGGACACCGCGATCGAGTTCATCGCCGAGGCGACCCACATGGGCGTACGCTGCGCCGTCGGCCACACCCACGCGACACCCGAGCAGATCGTCCGCGCCGCCGACGCCGGAGCCATGCTCGCGACCCACCTCGGCAACGGCGCCCACGCCGTCCTGCCCCGCCACCCCAACTACCTGTGGGCCCAGCTCGCCGAAGACCGCCTCCACGCCGGTTTCATCGCCGACGGCCACCACCTGCCCGCCGACACGTTCCGCGCCATGCTGCGCGCCAAGGGCCTCGAACGCGCCCACCTGGTGTCGGACTCCGTCGCCCTGGGAGGCATGCCCCCGGGCCGCTACCGCACGCCGGTCGGCGGCGAGGTCGAGCTGTCCGCCGACGGCCGGCTGTCGTACTTCGGCACGCCGCTGCTAGCCGGCGCGTCCCGCTCCCTGACCGACTGCGTCGCGGCCGCCATCTCACTGGCCGGCCTCACTCTGCCCGCCGCGCTGCGCCTGGCCTCGGCCAACCCAGGCCGCTTCACCGGCGGCCGGGGCGTGCTGCGCCCCGGAGCACCGGCCGACCTGATCACCTTCGCCTGGCAGCCCGGCGACACCACCCTGGACGTACACCAGGTGCTCGTCGCCGGCACTCCGACTCCCTAGTGCAGCTCCGCGTTAATCCTTGAGGGGCGCGCGGCCTTGAGGATCTCGCCGGTGTAGGTCCAGCGGTAGGGCTTGGCGGTCTGGTCGTAGTCGGCGATGAAGCCCAGGATTTTGTCGGCGAGGTGCTGGCGGGAGGTGAACTCGCCGCGTCGTAGCAGTCGCCGGGTGAGTACGGAGAAGAACAGTTCGACCATGTTGAGCCAGCTGGCGTGCTTGGGGGTGTAGGTGACGGTGAAGCGGGGCTGGCCGGCCAGCCAGGCCCGGGTCATCTTCGAGGTGTGGCTGGATCCGTTGTCCATGATCAGGTGGATGTTCAGGTGCGGTGGGATGGCCTGGGCGATCTGGGTCAGGAACCAGATGAAGTTCTCGGAGTTGTTCTTGCCGGGGATGATCTCGCCGAGGACCTCGCCGCCGTGGACGTCCATCGCCGCGATGAGTGACACGGTGCCGTGCCGGATGTATTCGAACTCCCGGCGGGCGGGCCGGCCACGCCGCATCGTCTGGGTGGGGTGCTTGCGGGACTTGGCCTGGATGGAGGTCTTCTCATCCAGGCTGAGCAGGACCGTTCCGGGGACCGGGGTCAGGTAGAGGCCACAGATCTGTTGTGCTTTGACGTCGAAGTCAGGGTCCTCGGGCCGGTTCAGCCAGCCGCGGACCCGGTGTGGTTTGAGGTCCAGATCGGCCAGGATCCGGCCGATTTGTGAGGCGGAGATCGGTATCCCGGCAGCGGCCAGGTTCTGCGCGATCAGCCGGTGCGACCACTGGGAGTCGACGTCGGGCTCGCGGGTGATGGTGGCCACGATCCTCAGATGGACATCCAGGTCATAAACCCGGGGCCGCCCGGGACGCGGCCGGTCGGCCAGGCCTGGCATGCCCCCGGCACAGAACCGGCGCCGCCAAGTGCGCACCGTACCGATACCGACGCCCAGGTCACGGGCTATCTCGGCGTTGGGCCGGCCGCGCCAGGCGGCCAGCACGATCTTGGCGCGCAACACCATGCGCTGCGGGGCTGTCTGTTTGGTCACGATCGCCTCCAGGCGCCGGCGGCGCCGTTCACCCAAGATGACGACATCGCCGCTGACAGCCCGCATCGGTAACTCCCGAAAGATCAAATCGGAGGAAACGTGCAGATTGCCCCGATCATGATCGAGACTGCGAGCAGACACGCCGATCAGGCACCATGACAGATATGCCGGTGCCCGACAGACGGACGAAAGACCAGGTCGAAGGCGAACTCGATTTCTATGCCTCCAGACGCTGGCCACAGTTGGAAGAAGTGACCATCACCTGGCGTGGCTCCTACGGCTACGTCCACGCCTACGTGACCGTCACCGAATCGATCCCGCTATGCCGGCTGCGCTACCTCGGCCTGCCCGGCGAATGGGGCTTCGCCCTCTACCGCGCCAGCACCGAAGACTACGAAGACACGCTCCTGCCCACCGGAAACTTCACCGGAACACCCCAGCAAGCCCTCGACTGCGCCCTCGGCCTCTACCTCAACCACCCCACCGCATGGCAGATCGAACCCCTCAAGGACTAACGCGGAGCTGCACTAGGAGGGCAGCTCTGCGACGATCTTCGGGGTGAGCAGGGCACGTGCCTCGGAGTACGGCAGCGTCGCCGTGAAGACGGGGCATTCGGTGCCCATGCGCGTCCAGATGACGATCAGCCCGTTCGCGGTGAAGAACGGCACCATATTCGGGGGCGCGCCCCCCTTGGAGAAGATGCCGCCGACGCCCGGATCGAAGGCCGCGCGTTCCGGCGGGGTACTGAAGCACACCAGCGCGAGATCCTGCTGATCGGCGGGAGTCCTGGCCTTCATGCGGGACACCAGGTCCGTGATCCCGCCTGGGGTGAGTGTCTGGGGACGGAACACATCGGTCGCGGTCAGCGTCCTGCCGGTGCGCAGGTCGAGGTTGACCACGTTTTCGAGCAGATTGAAGTCGAGCGGGAAGCAGGGCACCTTCGGCAGCGAGTACCGGACCGACAGCAGCCACTTGCCGCGCAGCCCGGTCGTGGGCTTGGCGCTCAGGACGGACGGCTTCGTGCAGGGTGGGTCGGCCTTCGCGTCCCCCGCCCGCATCTCCCGGATGCCCCATTCGAGCGGGTAGCGCAGCGCGTCGTTGATCCGGCGCCCCACGGCGGCGTCCCGCGTTCCGGTCACCCGCACGTAGCGGGAGTTCCGCAGGTCCAGGCCGGCAACCGGCGTCGTGTACGCCACCTGCTCGATCCGCAGGACGGCGGGCTTCGGCTTGTGGTGGCGGGTCACGACGACCGCCGCGCCCGCCCCTCCCACGACGACAACGCCCGTGGCGATCGCCGCGGTCTTCACCGCCGCGTTGGTGCCGAGCACCTTGGTGAGCACGCCTCGGCCCGTACCGGCCGCCGCCTTGCCCGCGGCCGCCGCGCCCGCGGCGTGGCCCGCCGAACCACTCGTGTGCGCGAGCAGTGCCGCCAGCGGGAACAGCGCGGCCAGGCCGACCGCCGTCTCGGCGAGCCGCCGCAGGCCGTTCGACTCCCACTCCGGACCGTAGGCCTCCGTCGCCGCCGACTCCAGTTCGTCGGCGAACTCCAGCGCACCCGGCGGACGCTGGGCGGGCTCCTTGGCCAGCCCGCGCCCCACCAGCCCGCGTACGGCCGGCGGCACCTCCTCCACGGGGATCTCGCCGGCGACGTGCTGGGCGCGGTACGTCTCCGCCGTGCCGCCACCGTACGGCGTGCGGCCCGTCACGCATTCGAAGAACACGCAGGTCGCGGCGTACACGTCGGTCGACGGGGAGGCCGGCGCCCCGCCCCACTGCTCAGGCGCCATGTACGCCGGGGTGCCGATGACCTGGCCCGCCACGCCGGTGCGCAGCGCGATGCCGAAGTCGATCAGCGTGCTGCTCCCGTCGCCGCCGACCATGACGTTCGCGGGTTTGTAGTCGCGGTGGACGACGCCCGCGCCGTGCGCGGCGCCGAGGCCGAGGAGTGACCCCTTCAGCACGACGAGCGCGGCCTCGGGCGTCAGCGCGCCGTGCTCGTCGAGCAGCGCGCGGAGCGAGACCCCGTCGATCGCCTCCATGACGATGGCCGCCCCGCGCGGCTCGGCGACGTACTCGAAGAGCCGCACCACGTGTGGGTGGTCCAGCTCCATCAGCGTCGCCGCCTCCGCACGGAACTCCGCACGGAACGTCTCGTCGGCCGAGGTCAGGTACTTGATCGCGACATGGATGCCTGACTCGTCGTGCCGGGCGAGCACGACGCGGCCGAAACCGCCGCGCCCGAGCTCTCGAAGAGTGGTGTATCCGGAAAGTGACCAATCGTCCACAAGCAGATGATCTTAGTTCACTGGCAGGGCTTCATGTCCCGAACTTTCCCGCCCCCGTTCATCCGGCCGCAGACCGGTTCGTAGATCGGCTTCGATCCGGACAACGTGACCTTCACGAGGGTGAGCCCCCGGTTTCCGGCCCCGTTGCGCAGGTGGCTGTCGTGGGTGAAGTCGACCGTCCCGGTGACGGCCGGCGTCATCCGCAGCGCGGGCAGCTCCAGCAGGACGCTGCCGGATGTCACCGCCCGGCTGCCCGGGATCAGATCGTCGCCGTGCCGGTTGAGGTCGAGCGTGCTGTACGCCTGCCCCGCGGCCTGGGCGAGCGCGGACGCCGCGTCGTACGTCACGGCCATCTGGCCGTCGGAGAGCAGCGCCTGCGGCTGGTCGATGCCGAGGATGTTCCGGCTGAGCAGCACGAACGGGCTGTTCATCGCAGGGCTGTCCTGGCTCAGGTCCGGCAGGTGCGTGAAGATCGTGAAGTAGACGGTCATCTTGGGCGGCAGCAGCACCTCGTGCGGGCCGCCGCCGAAGGCCGCGCGCGACATCTCGTCGCCGCCCATCAGGGTCAGCGGATGGCTCGCGCAGCCGCCGCTCTGCAGCCCGTTGATCAGCCCGCGGAGGTCTTCGGCGCGGCCGGCGAAGTAGACGAGCCGGTACGGGGAGCCGGTCGCGTGCTGGCACTGCGAACGGACCTCGGCCGCGATGTCGTCGTTCCCGCTGTAGGTGACCGACGTGGGCCGGTCCGCGGCCAGCTCCTGGCGGACGTCGGCGGCCAGTTCGGAGCTGTACTGGTCGTGGGTGGGGCCAGGCTCGCGCGAGACGATCATCGCGCGGGCGTACTTGTCGCCGAACGCCTTTTTCGCGGCGTATCCCGCGGCGACGGCCTCGTCGTGGTCGGTGGAGACGATCCCGTAGTAGTGGGAGAGCGTGGGCAGCACGTCTGAGGAGTTCGCCGAGTCGATCACCGGCAGCCCGCCCTGGGTCAGCCGCGTGATCGCGGCCTGGGAGGCGACGGTGTTGCGTTCCATGCCGATGACGCCGACGACGGTCGGGTCGCGCCGCGCCATCTCCAGCATGCGGCCCGCGACCTCTCCGGAGAAGTACATGTTCTGGCCGACGTTGACCGGCAGCAGGCGTACCTTCAGCGGGTTGCCGACCTCGCCCGGCCCGTCGCTGTTGTTGTTGCTCATCTGGGCGAGGTACGCCCCGGCGAGCTGGCGGATGCTGCTCACGGCGCTCTGCTCGTTGCCCTCGGAGGCGGTGAGCATCCCGGCGTACAGGGCGGTGACGTACGGCCGGTGCGAGCGCAGGACGCGGGAGTTCTCCTCCGAGATCCGGTTCTGCAGGTCGGTGAGCGTGATCTGGGCGCCGTGGTTCGCGTCGGAGGGCCGCCGCCGGTCGCCGTCCAGGTCGGTGCTCTCGTCGGCTCGCTCGAACCGCACCTCGCCGGTCGCCACCCCGACGCACTCACGGCTGCCGTCCTCGTCGACGCGCATGCGGGTGTCGGTGTTGCCCTGGAACAGGCTGCCGACGTGGCAGTACTCCGACGTCAGGTGAGTGTGCAGGAGCCAGCCGCCGCACACGGCCACGACCAGGGCGGCGATCATCGAGCGGATCGACCACAGCCACGTCCAGCGCGGGCGGCGCCGCATCTTCAGCGGCGCCGGCGGGTGGTGGGAGCCGCGCTGCGCCGGGACGGGCAGCCGCAGCAGCCAGGGCAGGGCCACCTGCTGGCTGGGCGCCTGCGCGGTGCCGAGCCGCGCCTCCCACTCCTCGTAGTGGGCCTCGACGGAGTCCGGAGCGTCCTGGTCGGGGCGGGCCAGCCGGTCGAGCTCGCGGCGGTGCTCGTGGTGCACCGAGGCGATCACCACCAGCGGATGCAGCTCGCTGCGGCGGCTGCGGATGTCGCTCATCGCCGCGAGCAGCTCGACGCCGCCGTTGGCCGCGGTGATGTCCTTGAGGAAGACCACCGGCGGCATCGGCCGCTTGAAGCCGCGCAGGGACGGCGACAGCTTGCGGTGCCCGTGGCGCAGGTCCTCCAGGAAGGCGAAGGTCTCCATCTGGAGGCGGAACTCGCCGGAGTCCTCGCTGACGAGCCGTCCTAAGACCCGCTGGAGCCGGCCGTTGAAGCCGTTCGAGCCCAGGACGGCGAAGAACGAGGAGTTGGCGAGCCAGCGGTAACGGGTGCCGAAGCCGGCGCGGGACAGCACCGGCAGCCAGATCCGGCGGGTCATCAGGCCGGTCATGATGGCGGCGATGCCGAACAGCACGCCGACCACGACGAGCAGCACGGACGTCCGCGCCTTGTCCGCGAGCCCCTGCGAGATGCCGCTGAACACCACGGCGAACACCGCCGCCAGCGACGCGCCGATCGTGCGCCACCACACCGGCGCCTTGAACGGCCCACGCGACCACGGGAACAGCGCGGAGCGCTCGTTCCACGCCTGGATGACCGCTGCCGCGTCACCGGGCGGCGCGGCGTTGACGGCGTGCACCAGTGACTTCACGAAGTCCGACCGGGGGAACCGGAATCGGCCCGACTTCGGGCGCACGGTGATCCAGGCGTTCTCCTCGGACATCATGTCGAGCAGCTGCAGCTCGGCCTCCTCGGCGTCCGTGACCGGGCCGATGCTGGCGTGCGGGATGCCGGCCTCGCTCGCGGCGCGGGCGAGCGCGTCGATGTACGCGTCGACGTCCACCTGGTCGTCGTCGGCCTCCAGGACGGCCACGGGGTACGGGCGGGTGCCCATCCGCCACGGCCGGGCCTTGGTGAGCCGGTCGAACAGGCGCAGCAGCTCTCCGCCGACCGGCGTGCTGAGGACGTGTCCGGCGGCGGGACGGGGGTTCGGAGTCGCGGCCAATTGCCCACCTTCGTTGCCGGTTGCCTGCCCCGAGGTTAATCGGAGCATGCGTACCGCTCAATCGATTACGCCGAAACTACGCCGACGAAACGCGGCATATGCCGATGAAGGGATACCGAGGAATCCAATATGTTCGCCGGGGGAGGGGATATGGCGTCACTCGCGGGCACTTCCGCCCGGCGAGAAACGGAAATCACGTCCTGGCGCGGCAGCCCCGGAGTCGTGGTTCTGCCGCAGGTAGATGATCTTCCGGCGGTTTCATGCCGGAGGCCTTTCCGGTGCGTTACGCCAGGTCCTTCATCATGAACACGCGGCTTGTTCCGGGGGGATCGCAGGGGACCTCGCCGAAGACGCGCCAGCCGTGCCGGAGATAGAAGCCCGGCGCCTGGAAACTGATGGTGTACAGCACGCCGGATCGGCACCCGCGCTCGCGGGCCTCCTCTTCCGCCTGCCGCAGGATCTCACTGCCCACCCCGGACCCGCGCAGCGCGGGCGGCAGGTAGAACAGGTCGACGAACAGAAGCCCCAGCGAGGTGCGGCCGGTCAGCCCGCCGACCACCCGCTCGGTCTCCGGATCCCTGACGAGTACCGCGATCGTGCGGCGATCCGCGGTGTCCGTCTCCCGCACGTTGAACTCGTCGAGCGCGTCCGAGATCAGCGCGACGTCCTCCGCGTCGGGGCGGTCGGTGACGAAGATGGACGGCTCGCCTGTGCGACGGGCGGAAGCAGGAAGCGTCGGATCGGCCATGAGCCGACCCTAGGGACAGGGTCTGACAAGCCCAGGGAACGAACACGATGCGGCGGTCGCCGCTCGCGCGAGGCCAGGCGCGCTCGACGTCGGCGAGCGGCACGTGCTCGACGTCGACGACGATCTCGTCGGCGGCGACCTGGCCGAGCAGATCCTCGTACGCGGCCGCGGTATCGCCGAGAGAGGCCGCTCCGCCTGCCCTGCTGCCGGACAGCAGCACCTGCGCAGCGCGAGGGCGGGAACGCGCGCCTCCTCGCCGGCGGCGATCCCGGCCTGGATGTGACGGGTCGGACCGCCGGTCCGCGTCAGCGCGGCGAAGACAGCCTCCGCCGGCGCGCCCCACAGGTAGTCGACGATCAGGTCGGACGGTCCCTCGGCGGCGATCGCCGCGGCCAGTTCATCGTGTGGCCGGTCGACCCTGATCGTGGCGTCCGCCCCCCCCAGCGCGCCGAGGACGCGCTCGTCGCGCCTGGCGGTGCCGGCGTACGGCCAGCTGCGCGGAGATCCGGCCCGGCTCACGCGCCGCTTCTCAGATGACGTCTTCGCCCTGGTCGCCGCCAGCGACGCGAAGCGTCCTACTTGAGAGAGATCCCCGTGAGCTCGGCGCAGGCGTCCAGCAGGGCGTCCTGCGTCGCCGGGTCGTTCGCCGCGGGGTGGTATTCCTGGGGCCGCCGATGGTGGATGTTGCCGCCGGTGACGCGCGCCGCCGGGTCGTCCGACGCGGCGAGCCAGGCCTGGGTGCGCGGGCCCTCCTCCATGTCGCCGGTCGCGTCGGGCCCGCCCAGCTTCGTCGCCACCCAGCCGGGCTCGACCACGTTGGAGTACACCTTCGGCCACCGGCGCGCGACCCCGAAGGCCAGCAGGACGAGGTGGAGCTTGGTGTCGGCGTAGGCCTGCCAGCCGTTCCAGTCCCGCCGCTCCCACTGCAGGTCCTGCAGCGTCGTGTCGCCGACGCGGTGCAGGTCCGAGCCGATGTACACGAGCCGGTCCGGGCGGGTGACGAGCGCGGTGAGCAGGTACGGCGCGAGCACGTTGACGGCGAAGATGTTCGCCAGGCCGTCGGCCGTACGGATCACGTTCTGCTCGCGGTCGGCGACGCCCGCGTTGTGGATGATCGCGTCGAAGCGGCCGGTCTCGTTGGCCTGCTCGGCCACGCGCTTGGTCTCCTCGATGGACGAGAGGTCGCCGGTCAGCACCGCGGAGGCCCCCGGCGCGCCCGCGAGCGCGTCCTTCGCCCGCGCGGGACTGCGCGCGTGCAGCACGACGTCGTGGCCATCGGCGATCAGCAGGCGTGCGGCCATCTGGCCGAGTCCATCGGCGGAACCGGTGATCAGGACGCGTGACATCAGACTCTCCTCACGGCCGATGAGGGGTCATCGGCGCAGCAGCTTCGACACCGACGGCAGCACGTCGGCCGCCGGGCCGCTGGGGCGTGATTCCATGGCGAGCCAGCCCGTGTAGCCGATCTTGCCGAGAGTACCAAGTCGGATCGGCCGTCGAGGTGGCCCGCTCCCGGTTCGAGCACGCACCTAGAAGTGCGCGAGGTACGGCTAGAAGTGCGCGAGGTACGGCGCCGCCGCGCGCATGCTCGCGTCCAGGCCGACCTCCTCGATGCTCATGCGGAAGACGTCGCCCACCACCCGCACCGAGGGCAGGCCGACCGCGCGCACCAGGCCGACGGCCTGGGCGAGTGTGTGGTCCTCGCAGCGGTTCACGGGTTCGAGGAGCAGGGGCGCACCGACGTCGCGCGCGTGCTCGCCGAGCGCGGTCCTCCACGAGCACCTCACGGTCGCCGGTCGCGTAGCGCGGGCCGAGGCCGATTTCTCGACGAGGCCGCGTCCCTGGAAGAAGTGCTCCTGCGCGGAGAGCCGGACGGGCATGCGGGCTCCAGGGAGGGGCAGGGGTCAGGTGGACTCGGACACGTGCCGCAGGTGGTCGTCGACGGCCTGTTCGGAGAAGACCTGTTCGAGGACCATCAGCCGGGCTCCCTCGATCGCGGCCCGGTCTCCCAGCGCGCTGGTGGCGATGAGCAGGTCGCGGGTCGCGCGGGGGACCGTCCGCTCGTAGAGCATGGCCCGTATCCCGTTGAGGAAGTGCTCCTGCGTCTCGGCGATGTCGCCGCCGATGATGAGGGCCGAGGGGTTCAGCAGGGCGACCGCCGTCGCGAGCACCTCGCCGAGCAGCCGCCCGGCGACCCCGACCATGGCGATGGCCTCGGCACGGCCCGCCTCGACGTGCCGGACCACGTCACGGCTCGTACGGGTCTCGATGCCGTCCTCGGTGAGCCGGCGCGCCAGTGCCCCGCCGCTCGCGTACACGGCGAGACAGCCCGAACCGCCGCAGGCGCACGGGGCCTCGTCGGTCGGGCGGCCCAGCCGGATGTGGCCGATGTCGCCGGCGCCTCCGGCGGCGCCGCGCTCGGGCCGCCCGTTCAGGATGAGCCCGGAGCCGATCCCGGTGCCGACCTTGACGAACAGCAGGCTCTCGATCTCGGGGTGGGCGAGCTGCTGCTCGCCCAGGCCCATGAGGTTCGCGTCGTTGTCCACGAACACCGGGGCGCCGAAGTCGTCTTCGAGGGTCTCCCGTATCGGGTGGTCGTGCCAGCCGGGCATCATCGGCGGGTTGCGCACCCGGCCCGCGGCGAAGTCGACCGGACCGGGCACGCCGATGCCGATGCCGCACACCACGGAGGCATCGTGGGAGGTCCTGTCCAGCATCGCGCGGAACGTGGCCCGTACGACGCCGAGCACCTCGGAGGGGCCGGCGTCGATGTGCAGCTCGACGGCGGTCTCGGCGAGCTTGTCGCCCGCGGCGTCGGTGAGCGCCATACGCGCGTGCGTCGCGCCGAGGTCGGCGGCGAGGATGAGCTTGCCGGTCTCGTCGAAGCTCAAGATCCCCGACGGCCGGCCGATGGTGTTGGCCCGCCGCCCCTCCGAGCGCAGGTAACCGGCCGAGTGGAGCTGCGAGAGGCGCAGCGTCAGCGTGGACCGGGACAGCCCGGTGAGTTCGAGGAGCTCGCGGCGCGTGCTCACCTGTCCCGAACGGATCATCTGCAGGATCTGGCCTGCGGACGCCGGGACGCTGTTGCGAGCCAATGCTCTTCCTCCCCGTCCGTGAGCGGTAAGTCTCCCGGCCTATGATCGTGGATCCGCCGCGCGATCAGCCCTTCTCCGCCGCGCTGGTGAGCCCCTCGGTCAGCGGCCTTCTTGAACAGGTCCTTGCGGTAAACCGGCACCTGCGCGAAGGAGCGCGGCCGAGGTCACCAGCCGGTCAGACCGGCTGTCGTCCGGCGAAGTGCGTGTCACGGGTCGCGAAACGTCGAAACATGGACGTAACATTTCGCATACTGGCCGATCGAAGCGCAACTTTTGTCAAGTGACACGACTTAAGTCGGACGAGGCGAGAGGAGACGGCTGAGTGGACCGCGTCGTACGCTTCGCCGGCTCGTGGTGCGAGGAGTTCCACCACAACCGGGTGCAGGTCGCCGCCGCCGGCAGCAGCGGCCGTCGCCTCCACCGAGGGTTCATGGACCTGGTCGCTGGCGGCCGGGTCGATCCCGGCCCGCTCGTCACGCACGTCATTCCGGCGGCCGACGCCGCCCGCGCGTTCGAGCGCCCGTCCGGCCTCCTCCGGACCGTCCTCGACTTCGGGGGGAGTGCCACATGAGCCGCGACGACCTCCGCGAAGCCGCGATCGAGACCCTGACCGGCAACTGGACGGGCTCCGTCACGCTGCCCTCACGCGCGCAGTACCCGCACCAATGGAGCTGGGACTCCGCGTTCATCGCGGTGGGGCTCGCCGAGATCGGTCAGGACCGCGCCCGGCGCGAGCTGCTCACCCTGTTCGACGCCCAGTGGGACATCGGGCGGCTCCCGCACATCGTCTACAACGACGACGCCGACGCCGCGTACTTCCCGGGCCCCGGCTTCTGGGCGAGCCACCGCATGAGCGGCTCTCCGCCGGTCAGCACGTCCGGCATCGTCCAGCCGCCGGTGCACGCGCGCGCGGCGCTGACCGTCGCCGTGCGGTCCGCCCGGAGCGCCCTCGACTTCCTGGGCGAGGCGTACCCGAAGCTCGCCGCACAGCACCGTTACCTGATCGAGTGCCGCGACATCGCGCGCACGGGCCTGGCCTGCATCGTCCATCCGTGGGAGTCGGGGATGGACAACAGCCCGGCGTGGGACCCCTTCCTCGCTCGCCTCGGAACGCCGAGCACGCGCTCCTTCGTCCGCCGCGACATCGGCCACGTCCCGGCGACCGAACGCCCCAGCGACGCGGACTACCTCGCGTACGTCTCGCTCGCCGAGAATTATCGCGACATCGGCTACGACGACGGCAGGCTCGCCGACGAGCACCCGTTCACCGTCGAGGACCCGCTGTTCAACGCGGTGCTGCTCGACGGGGAGCTGTGCCTTGCCGAGATCGCGCGGCGGCTGGGCCTCGACCCGCTCCCGCACCACGCCGCCGCCCGCGCCCTGCACGACGCCCTCATGGCGAGACTCTGGGACGACGAGCAGGGCACCTTCACCGCCCGCGACGTACGTACGGGCGCTCGTGCGCGGACGGCGACGATCGCAGGGTTCGCCCCGCTGCTGGACCCCTGGCTGCCGGACGGCGTACGCGAGCGTCTCATCGGGCTGCTGCTGTCGCCCGGCTTCCTCGGCGGCTCCCGCCACCCGGTGCCCACCACCGACCTGCGCGCCCCGGAGTTCGACCGCGGCCGCTACTGGCGCGGTCCGAGCTGGGTGAACACGAACTGGCTGGTCTGGATCGGCGCCCTGCGGTCGGGCCGGCCGGACATCGCCGGCACCGTACGCGACGCGACGCTGGAGCTGCTGGAGCGCTCGGGATTCCGCGAGTACTTCGACCCGATGGACGGCACCGGGCGCGGCGCCCACCACTTCAGCTGGTCCGCCGCGCTCGCCCTCAACATGCTCGCCGCCGAAGACGCATCGGCCGTACCGCTCCCGGAGACCGGCGGGCCGGTGCTGGTCGGCCCGAACACGTCACGCGGAGAACCCCTGATGTGACGACCGAGGATCACAGCTCCTCGGGGTCGCGTGCGAGCACCGTACGGCCGCCGTCGACGGGGACGGTCGCGCCGGTGACGAAGCCTGCGCGCAGCAGGTACGCGACCTCGGACGGGCGTCCCACCCGCCCGGCCGGGTGCAGGGAGGCCATCTCCCGTTCGATGCGCGCGGCGTCGTCCGGGGGAAGGTCCCGCAGGAGCTCCTCGTAGCGCTCGGTGGCGATCGAGCCCGGCGCGACCGCGTTGACGCGGATGCCGCGCGCGCCGTACTCGACCGCGAGCGTCAGCCCCTCGATGCCGGCCTTGGCGGTGACGTACGGGACACAGCCGGGGACCGCGCGGCGCGCCTGATGTGAGGACACGTTGACGACCGAGCCGGGGGTGCCGGCGGCGAGGAAGCGGCGGATCGCGGTCGCCCAGCCGGTCAGGGCCAGGCCGAGATTCAGCGCGACGCCGTCCAGCACGGCGCTCACCGGGGTCGTGTCGAACGGCGCGGCGTCGCCGAACACCGCGGCGTTGTTGACCCAGCCTTCGAGCGGCCCGGCCTCCTCGGCGAGGTCGGCGGCCCGCTCGGTGACGGCCTCGTCCGACGCGTCGCCGGCCAGGGAAATGACGCCGTGCCCGGCGGCCCAGCCGAGCGCGGACGGATCGCGTTCGACCACGATGGAGCTTCTCCTCCAGCGCCTGGAGACCCCGCGACGCCCCGCGAGATCACCCTCGCGCTGCACCTGGTCGAAGGCGACACGACCTGAGAATCCTGACGAGGTCTGTCGCGGCCCGGCGCTCATCCGGTGCGCCCTCTGGCGTCTACGTGGCCGTGCCGGCGGTCTCGGTCATGGGAGGTAGATGGCCTCGCGCTGGTGGATCACGCAGTGATGCCTCCACCGGCATGAGGCGTTGCGCGAGCTGGTCACGCCGCCGGCGTTCGCGTTCGAGATCGACTGGAAGCCCGAGTTGCGGGTCGGGCTCCGGATCGAGAGCGCGTTGTGGTTGAACCAGCCGTTCCCGCTGTTGTTGTGATCGGCCGGCAGCGCCGCGCCCGCTCGTGGCGCGGCGGCGAACGACAGCAGGACGCCGAGTATCACGAGAGTTCGCCTCATGAACGGCTACATACCCGCCGGCCGTCGCCGGATCGCGCCACGGCCGGACGTTTACGTCCTCTTTGCCACCGGGGTCACTCGAACATTCCCAACGAGAACGGGAGCGCCAGGCCCGGCCGTCCGCCGCCGCCCAGCTCGATCCCGTACGGGCCGATGTGGACGAACGGGCCCGCGGGTGCCTGCTGGACGACCTCAGGGGCGGGAGCGGGCTCCGCCAGGGGTTCGGGCAGAGGTTCGGGTGGTGGTTCGGCCGGAGGCTCGGGCTTCTCGGGCCGCACGATGGTGATGTTCTGCGTCACGTGGCAGACGTAGGCGCCCCGGCACAGGGCGTTCTGAACGTTGCTCACGCCACCGGCGTTGCTGTTGCTCGTGTGCTGGTATCCGCGGTTGTGCGTCGGGCTCCGGTACGAGACCGTCGTACGGTTGTGCCGGCCATTCCCGTGGTGGTCGGCCCACGCGCTCGCGCCGAGCGGGCACGCCACGGACACGGCGGCTGAGACGCACGCCAGGAGGCGCCCGCCGATCACGACCTGCTGAATCATCTGCTGCACCCTTCGGCGACTCCGCCACGATGTACCCGCGTGACGGGGCGCCGACCCCGACGCGGCCGACCTCGGGAAAGATCATTACCACGCCGTTGCGAAGCCGCTCACGGGTAGGACACGACGAGCCGCTCCTTGATGCGGCAGGTACGCACCCATTTCTTGCAGAACGCGCTTTGGCTGGCCGTGTTCCCGCCCACGTTGGAGTTTGTCACGTGCTGGATGCCGTGGTTGATGGTCGGAGAGTTGTAGGCGAAAGAGTTCCTGTTGTGCCGGCCGTTCCCGTTGTGGTCCCCCGCGTACGCGGTCCTGGTGCCGGCTCCCACGACCAGGAGCACCAGGGAGATCGATGTCAGAGTGCTCCTGGTCATGCGCGCGAGCGGCTTTCCTCTACGGGGCCCTTTCATTCTTCGCGCTCCCACCCTTCGGGCGAGTCGGTGGCGTATGCCGGGTGTCAGAGACGACTGGTTGCATACCCCGGAGCCGGGCCCCGATCGCATGCCGGACGATCCCGGCACAGTTGGTTACTCACTCTTTGCGCCCGTACGACCCCATCCTCACGGTGGCGCGGCCCCGGGCGCGAGGGCCGCCGCGACCGGCTCGGCGACGAGGACGGGCGGCGTGGCCCGGCGGTGGGACAGGCGGCGGCCGAGGCGCTGGAAGGGCATCTCCACGTACCGGTACGTCAGGGCGCTCACCAGGATGAGCACGAGGACGAAGGTGATCAGCCGCAGGACGTCGTCATGGTCGGGCGTGCCCAGGAACTGGTCGGACAGCATCAGCAGCACCGGGTGCAGCAGGTAGAGGGAGAAGCTGATCGTGCCGAGGGCGGTCAGCCACCGGGGAAGCCGGCGGTGCCGCACAGCCCATCCGGCGCCGAAGGTCGCCGCGGCCAGCAGCACCGAGCCGGTCCAGTAGACCTGGAACGCGTGGGCCTGGTCCGGGGCCATGCTCACCTTCGCGTGCCACGCGCCGGCAGTGATCGCGCCGGCCGGCACGAGCACCATCGCGAGCGCCGCCGTACGCCGGTCGATCTGACCGCGCTCGGCCCGGTACACCACGGTGCCGGTGAACATCACCGCGAGGATCGCCAGGCCCTCCCACGGGCCGACCCGGCCGTTCAGGCTGACCAGGACGACGGCGAGGACGCCTCCGGTGACCCCGCCGCCGAGGCGCAGCGCCGGGCGGCCAGAGACGGCCCCCGCGATCGCGACGGCCATCACCAGCGCGGTCAGTGTCACGACCGGCCCGACGCCGGCGGTACGTGACAGGGCCGCCATCGGCAGCAGCCCACCCGCCAGCACCGCCGCCGCGACCAGGAACATCGCGACCGGTGTGGACCGCCGGTGCGTCCCGGTGACGAACAGCGCCACGACCAGCAGGTAGAAGAGCATCTCGTACGAGAGGGTCCACAGCACGTTGATGACGTTCGGCACGGCCAGGACGTCCTGCAGCATCAGCAGGTGGGCCAGTGCCGCGCTCAGCGGCTCGTACGCGCCGAGGCCCGCCCGGAGCCCGCGGATGCCCAGCACGAACGGCAGCAGCATGACCGCGCACGCCGCCAGCAGCAGCGGGTAGATGCGCGTCAGCCGGCTGATCCAGAAACTCCGCACCTGCCCGTGCCGCTCCAGGGAGGCCGGGATGATGTAGCCGCTGACCAGGAAGAACACCAGCACGCCGTAGATGCCGGGATCCAGCCATGCGGGGACGATCCCGGCTCTCAGCCGGGGGACGAAGTAGTACGTCGCATGGTGCAACGCCACCACCATCGCCGCGACGCCCCGCAGCAGGTCCAGCCATGCCAGCCGGGTCGGTGCGGAGGGCACGGCGGCATCAGATCGGAACGTCCGGGGAGGCACCGGGACAGAATAGGACGATGATCCGCGCCGGGGACATGGCCGATCCCCGCCGGACCTGGCCGACGGTGGCCACGTCACGGCGGGTCTCCGTACGGGACGGCGCGGACTCCGGCGATGACGATCCCGTGCACCTCGGCCTCGGAGAGCCGGCCGGACGCGGTCAGGGCCACGAAGCGGACGGCCGCCCGATCGTCGGCGCGGAGCGGCCCCCGATCCGCCGGGCGCCGCATGCGGCCGTCCATCCAGCGCCGTACGGTGCTCGGCTTCCTCATCGGCCCTTCTCGATCGGTGTTACCGCCATACGCGTTGTGCTCTTACCCGGATGGCGCGGAACGCGATCACCGAGGGGATCGCCCGCTACGCGGTGACGTCCGGATCGCGGGTCGTGGGCGTGGCGTTCACGCGCTCGGACTCGACGTGGGCCGCGAACCACGCCACCCAGCGGCGCTGCCACGGGGTCTCGACGGCCCGGCGGTGATGGTGCTCGCGCACCCACGGGACGGCTTCCAGTGGAGAGAGCCCCGCGAGGACGGCCAGGCAGGCGATGACCGTTCCCGTACGGCCGACGCCTCCGTCGCAGGCGACCTCGACGCGCTCTCCGGCGCGGGCGCGCTCGTACAGGCCGGCGATGGACTCCGCGGCCGCGCGGCGGTCGAGGGGGAGGAGGAAGTCCGGCCAGCGGACCCACTCGCCCGGCCAGGTCAGGGCGGCCCGATGACGTTCCTGGAGGCGCGACGAACCGAGGTAGAGCCCGAACTCGGGCAGCGGCCCGGACGGTGCGGGATCGCGCAGTCCCCGGCCGCGTACCCGGGTGCCGTCGGGGAGCCGGAGTGCGCCGGTCAGCCGTGCCGTCATCCGTAGATTGTGGCGTACCGCCGATCTTTCGGCCCGTGCGTACACGGCGGATGGTTCGTCTCCGTGGTTGACTCGTCGCTTGACGCTATGCAAAATCGCTCTAATAGCGGAGGAGGGGATACGTGTACGGACTCCCACCGGATCCGGCGTACGACTCGCCGCCTCTCGTCTATGACGGCGCGCCCGTCGGACGCCGCGCGATGGCGTGGCTGCTCGACGACGCCGTCGTGTTCGTGTTCGGGCTGTTGCTCATGATCATCACGATGCATCGCATCAGCGCCTCCTTCACGACCGTGATGGGCCTGAAGGGGAAGAGCTTCTGGGACGTCCTGTCCTCCAGCGACGACATCGTGCACAACAGTCTGGAGCTCTGGCGTTCGTCGGTGGTCGACGCCGAGGAGGCGCTGGCCGTCCTGGTGCTCCTGGAGTTCGCCTACGTCTTCGCCGGCCTGGCTATGAAGGGCCGTACGCTCGGCAAGGCGTTATTGGACGTCCAGGTCCGGGTGCCGGTCGGCGGCGTCGCCGATGGTGACCTGACCGTCGGCCAGGCCGCGCGGCGCGCGGGCATCACTACCCTCACCAATACCGGGCTGTACTCCCTGTCGCTGGTCGTGCTCCTCAACGGCTCCTTCGCGCTCTCCTTCGGGGTCTGGGTGATCGCCGTGGCCGCCTTCTGGGTGAACGTCCTGCCCATCACGGGCACCTACCGCCGTACCCTGGCCGACCGCGCCGCCGGGACCGTGGTGATCCGCACCAACCCCTTCCAGGAGGTCCTCCGGCAGCGGGCGGAGTCCGCGCCCGTACGGGTACCTCCGCCCGTGCCGCCGCAGGTCGACCTCCCGCCGCCGAGCGTGCAGGCGCAGCCGGACCTCCCGCCGCCGAGCGCGCCCGTGCGGGACCCGCAGGCGGAGTACCCGCCGGGGTACGCCCCCGTACAGAACCCACAGGCGGAGTTCCCCCCGGGGTACGCGCAGCCGTGGACCGGCGAGCCTCAGCAGCGCGGCGAGGGTCAATGACCCTGCGTGTCGTCCCTGGTCACATGATTGCCGGGCGCTACTCTTCCGTGCTGTCACGGGTCGCGTACCGTCGGTAGCCGGCTCATCCGGCGTCCGGAGGTCGACGTGTCCGATGTGCCCCTTCTGCTGGTCGACGGCAACAACCTGGTGTTCCGGGCGTACTTCGGCTTCCCATCGAGGATCACCAGCCGCGACGGCACGCGCGACCTCACCGGGGTGTTCGGTTTCTTCGCGCTGGTCCGCGTCGCCGTGCGGGACGAGCTGACGGCGTTCCCCGAGATCGTGGTGGTGTTCGACGGCGAACTGGGCAGCGCCGCGCGCCGGAGCGTCGACCCCGCGTACAAGGCACACCGCCCGAAGGACGAGGCTTCCCTGGCGCCGGTCAAGTCGCTCCCGCACGTCAAACGCGGCCTGGACAAGGTCGGCGTCCACTGGATCGAGGTACGCGAGGCCGAGGCCGACGACGTCATCGCGACGGTGGTCCACGGCGTGCCGGACCGGGCGATCGCCATCATGTCCGCGGACCGCGACTTCTACCAGCTCGTCACCGACCGCGTCCTGGTCCTGAACACCACCATGCCGCGCGGACGGCGCCTGATCGGCCCGAAGGAGATCGAGGCGAGGTACGGCGTGCCGCCGTCCGCCTGGTGCGACCGCACCGCCCTGGCCGGCGACCCGTCGGACGGCATCAAGGGAGTACGGGGCATCGGCCCGACGACCGTCGCCCGTCTCCTCGCGGGCGGCCTGCACCTGGAGGACCTGGAGGAGTCGGGCCGCCTGACCGGCAGAGCGGGACGCCTCGTCCGCGACGGCTACGACACCGCTCTGGTCTGCCGGCAACTGGCCAGAATGCGCACCGACGTCCCCGTGTCACCCGTACTCCGCGACGAGCCGTCACCGCTCATCCCGGCCCCGGCCCACGTCCTGGAGACACTCGCCCTTTGGTGAGGAGTCACTCTCCGTACGCCGATCCGGCGATTCCGTGAGAACACGATGCGCTTCCGGTTAGGCTCGCAGCGTGGCGGAGGGGAACGACAGGGTCATAGGCGGTAAATACCGGCTCGGGGAGATTCTCGGCGAGGGGGCCATCGGAGTCGTCTGGCGGGCGCACGACGAGTCGCTCGGCCGTGACGTCGCCGTCAAGGAGATCCGCCTTCCCGCGGGCATCGACGACGACCGGGTCAGGGCACTGCAGGCCCGCGCCCTGCGCGAGGCGCGCGCGGCGGCCCGGCTCACCCACTTCGGCAGCGTCGTCATCCACGAGGTGGTGCGCGAGGGCGGCCGGCCGTGGATCGTCATGGAGCTCGTACGCGGCCGTACGCTCCAGCAGATCGTCAGGGACGACGGGCCGCTGCCGCCGGTGCGGGCGGCCGAGATCGGCGGGAAGATCCTCGCCGCGCTGCGGGCGGCGCACGCGGCCGGCGTCGTCCACCGCGACGTCAAGCCGAGCAACGTCATGCTCGCCGACGAGCGCGTCGTCCTCACCGATTTCGGCATCGCCGCCCTCGACGACGGCACCATCCTCACCCAGACCGGCGCGGTCATCGGCACACCCGCCTTCATGGCGCCGGAACAGGCGCGCGGGCAGGGGGCGACACCCGCCTCGGACCTGTGGTCGCTCGGCGCGACGCTGTACGCCGCGGTCGAGGGCCACTCGCCGTTCGAGGGCGACAACGTCGCGGCGATGATCACGGCGCTGCTCACGAACGACCCGCCGCCGCCCCGCCTTGCCGGGCCGCTCGCCCCCGTGCTCAGCGGCCTGCTCGCCAAGGACCCCGGTCAGCGCATGCGTGCCGAAGAGGTCGAGACACGCCTCGCCGCGATCGCCCGCGACGCCGCCCCCCACCCGACGCAGCCGGTCGTGCCCCCGTCGAGGCGCGGCGTCGCCATGGTCGGCATCGTCGCGGCCGCCGCCGTGCTCATCACCGTGGCCATGATCTGGCTGCCGCGCCGCTCGGAGTCCCACACGACGCCCCGCGCGACCGCGTCCGCCGTCCGGCCGGCCCTGCACGCGGGGCAGGCCTTCCCGTCGGTCAAGCTCGCGTCCGACACCAACATCTTCTCGATCGCGTTCAGCCCCGACGGATCCACGCTCGCCTGCGGCGCCTCCGACAGCACCGTACGGCTGTGGGACGCTCGCCGCCGCCGGCAGACCACGCAGCTGCCCGGCCACTCCGACGCCGTCGAGAGCGTGGCGTTCAGCTCCGACGGCAAGCGGCTCGCCACCGCCGGCGACGACGAGACAGCACGCCTGTGGGACCTCACCTCCGGCACACAGATCGCCAAGCTCGGCGGTTTCGGCGCCGACGTCTGGTCCGTCGACCTCAGTCCCGACGGCCGTACGCTCGCCAGCGGCTCGAAAGACGGCACGATCCACATCTGGGACGTCGCGACCCGCACGCAGACCCACGTCGTGCACGGCCACACCGACGGGGTCACGACGCTGGCGTTCAGCCCCGACGGCCGTACGCTCGCCAGCGGCGCCTGGGACGACACCGTACGGCTGTGGACCACCAACACCTGGACCCAGTCCGCGATCCTGCGCGGCCACACCGACTCCGTGCACTCGGTCGCGTTCACCCCGGACGGCAAGACCCTGGCCAGCGGCAGCGACGACGAGAAGGTCCTCCTGTGGGACGTCGCCACCCACCGCGGCACCGGCGTCTTCACCGGCCACAAGGGCCAGGTCGCCGCCGTCGCCTTCAGCCCCGACGGCCGCACTCTCGCGAGCAGCGGTAAAGACGACAAGATCATGCTGTACGACGTGGCATCCGGCGCCCGCCTCGCCGCACTGACCGGCCACACCGGCAACGTCGACTCGATCGCGTTCAGCCCCGACGGCAAGACCCTGGCCAGCGGAGCCGAGGACAAGAGCATCCGCCTCTGGGACCTCACCCGCTGACTCACCTGCGATCGAGCGGCGTGCGCGCGGGCAGACGCGGGTCACGATGCCGGAACGCGCTGGTAGCTCGCCGAGAGCGACGAGCTGAGCGGCCGCGCGTGTCCCGGCGGCGGTGCCGAGTGGCCCGCCAGGGCGAGGCCGATCGAGCACGTCGAGCACGTCGGTGACACGTACGCCGCGTTCACGGCATGCATTGAGCGTGGCGGACATCGAGCGTGACAGGCATCGACGTCGGCGTTGTCGTGGCCGGTCGACCGTGGTGCGGGTGACGACCCGAAGGGCAGGCCGGTGGATCTTCAGCTTGCTGAAGATCCATCGGACGGGTTCCTAACGGCCGGGAGGGAGTGCCGGGGGGCCGAGCGGGCGAGCGGCCGGAGGCGGGGACTGGGGGTGTGGCCGGGAGTTCAGCGCGGTGGTGATGCTCTCGATGCCGCGGCTGACGCCCAGGCCCGCGAGGGCGAGCAGGCCGACGAGGAGGCTGGACAGCCAGATCGAGATGCCGTTGTACACGATCAGCATCTGCGTCATGACCAGGATCAGGACGCCGAGCAGAGTGCCGAAGACGCCGGCCCGGCGGCCGTACACGCTGACGCCGCCGAGCAGGACGGCGGAGAGGACGAGCAGCGTCGTACTGTTGCCGGTCACGGACTCGGCCACGCCCGTGCGCATCAGCATGGGGATCGCGGCCACGCTCGCGAGCAGGCTCGACCCGGTGAGCCCGGCGAGAGGCCCCATGCCGGCCCGCAACCCCGCCCAGCGTGCCGGGTCGCCCGGGTGGCGGATGGCGCTCAGCGGCCCGCGTACGCCGGGGACCAGCCACAGTGCCCCGCCACCCACCGACAGCACCGCGAACAGCCCGAGCCACGCGGCGGTCGGGTAGTCACCGCCCAGGTGGAACGGGATGAGAATGCCCTTGGTGAGCCAGAACTGGACGCCCTGCAGAGCCGTCGCGGCACCGAGAGTCGCCGCCCACGCCGGAACCGACATCACGGCGACCAGCAGGCCGAGCGCGAGCCCGACGATCGTGGCGAGCAGAATCGCCGCGAACAACGCGGCCGGTTTGCCCCAGTCGTGCTGGGCGACGAGGTAGCTCGCAAGCGTCGCGGTGAAGCCGAGGATGGACCCGACCGCGAGGTTCGGCGAACCGGTCCGCAGCGAGAACGCCAGCCCGGTGGCGACGAGGCCGATGTACCCGACCTGGTCGAGCGCGTTGCTGACATTCTGGTGCGGAGTCATCGCGAGCGTCGCACCGATCAGCACGACCACGACGAGAGCGAGAAAGCCCTCCCAGACCAGGTGAACGGAGAGCCGATCCCGCTCGCCCGCCACGGCGTTCTTGGCCGGCGCGCCCGGAGGAGGCCCCGCCTGGTTCCACCAGGCCGGCGTCTGCCGGTACGGCTGGCCCTGTTGCTGCGCCTGTTGCTGAGACGGCGCACTCTGCTGAGCCTGCGGTTGGTACGGCCCGCTCTGCTGAGCCCAAGCCGGCTGCTGCCCGGGAGCCACGCCTCCGTCCGCAGGTCCACCGCCCTGCTGCGAACCGGGACCGTAAGCCGGCCCCCCGTGCCACCCACCGGCCGCAGGATCGTACGGCTGCCTGCCCTGCCAAGCCCCAGGATTCTGAGCCTGCCCGCCCCCCTGCCACACTGCGGCGGGATCTTGTGGCCGGCCGCCCCCTGGCGGGGCGCTCTGCCACGCTGCGGCGGCGGGGTCCTGCGGTTGCCCGCCTCCCGGTGGCACGCCCTGCCACGCTCCGGCCGCAGGGTCGTACGGTTGTCCGGCCCCTGGGTACGTGCCCGGCCCGGTGCCCTGATGCTGTCCGCCCCCTGACGGCGTGACCTGCCACCCTCCGGCGGTGGGGTCCTGCGGTTGCCCACCTCCCGGCGGGGCGCTCTCCGACGCCTCGGCACCAGAATCCTCGGACCGTCCGCCTTCGGAGGAAGCGTCCGCCTCGCCGCTTTGAGGTGAGATGCCCTCCATGCGTGTCGCGGTGGTGTCTTCCGAATCCTCCGCGTCGGACGCGGCCATCGATGGCGTGCCCTCCGCCCGGGGCGTGGTGGTGTCTTCGGAACGGCCCAGGTCGGACGCTGGGGCTGAGGGGATGCCCACCGCTCGGGTCGCGGTGGGGTCCTGTGCGGTTCCGGACGTGGTGGGCTGTTCGGTGACGGGCGGGGTATCCGTTTCCAGCTCAGGGGACTCGTCCGGGAGGCTGGGCGGGCGCTCCTCGCCGGACGACGGCTCGTCGGGGGATTTGCTCACGTTCGCCTCCTCGGGGGCGTGTTCGACGGATCACCCTATTGCGCGGTGTCGGCCACGAGAAGATCATCCGCCGCATGTGTCCCCAGATGACCACGGCCGGTCACAGCGGGCGGCGCATGCAGACTCTCGGCCAGCGGTCCAGGCCGTGGGCGGCCTCGCGGCGGCGGATCGCGCGGAGCCCGTCGGTCAGCGCGTCGTCCTCCAGCCGGTGGAAGCCGCAGCGCACGTAGTACGGAGCGTTCCACGGCACCTCCGCGAACGTCGTCAGCGTCAGGCCCGGCGTCCTGCGTTCCGCGGCGAGCCCGGCGATGTGGTCGATCAGTGACCGCCCCAGGCCCTGGCGTGCGTGGACCGGGTGCACCGACACCTGTTCCACGTGCAGATCGGAGTCGACGGACCCGGCGAGCAGGTACGCCACCGGTCGCCCGGTCCCGTCATCGGCCACCCAGGCCGCGCCCGCATGCTGATAACGGGCCAGCTCACCGAGGGTGAGCGGGTCGTCGTCGGCGACCTCCGGCATGCCGATGTCGCGGAAGCATTCCCCGGCGGCCCGCTCGATGTCCTGCAACAGCGGAAGCTCACCGATTCCAGCGGGACGGATACGCATCGGACCAGTCTGCCCGCCCGCCTCCGCCCGGGCACCCCCGTTTTCCGCCGATATGCCAGGTGTCCGACGTGGCCCTGGAGAACGCTCGCGCTATCGCGTAAAGGCGTGAGTCCGCTGCGTGAGCGGAGGCGGGGGCGATGGCGTTCGTGCCTATGTGAGCGGAGGCGAGCGGCTACGCCGGGTGAATTTCAAGGGCGAATCGGCGGGGTGAGAGTGACTACCGAAGTCTGTTCGGATGGCCTGGTTTTTTCGATCGGAGCGGTCCAAACAGCTCAGATATCACTTAATGTCACCAGAAAATCGCTCCCAGCTATCATTTGACCTTCCGGATCCCGTTTCGGAGCGTGGCCGGAAGCGGTCGCGGTCACGGTCAAACCCTTCGTTTACAAGGCAAAGCACCAAAAGCGTAGAAGTCGGTCAAGGAAACTTCTTTCGCCTCTCTTGCCTCGAAGGTCAGAATCTGCCCAAATCTAGGTGTTGTCCCCAGTCCCCAATGCTTCTCACCCGCCATGGAAGGAAGCCCCCTTGGCAACAAAGCCCCGTCTTGGCAAATGGCTGAGGCACGCCACCGCCATCACGCTTCTCGCCGGTGCCGCCACGGCCGGCATCACTGGTACCGCCAGTGCCGCTCCCAGCTCGAACGGTTTCAAGCTCGTCCACCCCGAGCGGGACTACATGGGTTCGACCGTGGCCGCCCACGAGGGCGTCTCCAAGTCCGGTGTCAGCCCGATGATCCCCGCGGGTCTGCCGGGTCTGGACGTGAGCCACTACCAGGGCACGATCAACTGGACCTCGGTTCACAACGCCGGCGCGAAGTTCGCCTACATCAAGGCGACTGAAGGCACCTCGTACCAGGACCCGACCTTCAGCGCGAACTACACGAACTCCTACTACGCGGGCTTCGTTCGCGGCGCGTACCACTTCGCGCGTCCGGACGGCGCGAGCGGTGCGGCGCAGGCCGACTACTTCGCCGCGCACGGTGGCGCCTGGTCCGCGGACGGCCAGACGCTTCCCGGCATGCTCGACATCGAGTACGGCCCGAGCTCCACGTGCTACGGCGTCAGCCAGGCCAACATGCGCACGTGGATCAACTCCTTCCTCAACGAGTACCACGCGAAGACCAGCCGCTGGGCCACCATCTACACCACGACGGACTGGTGGACCACCTGCACCGGTAACTGGAGCGGACCGAGCGCCAACGACCCGCTGGCGATCGCCCGCTACTCGAGCAGCGTCGGCACCCTGCCGGCCGGCTGGGGCTTCTACACCTTCTGGCAGTTCGCGGACGCCGGTCAGTTCCCTGGCGACCAGGACGTCTTCAACGGCTCGGCGTCCCGTCTGACCGCTCTCGCCAACAACACGCCCTGACTCTGACTCGTCAGATGTGATCCCCGTACGGGGATGATGCCCCGCGGCGAATGCCGCGGGGCATCGGCCGTTCAGGACTCCTCGGGCGCGTCTTTCGGCGCGGGTTCGCCCGTGGGCAGCAGTTTCGCTTCCAGTCTCGCCATGCCCAGGAGAATCATGAGCATGGCGACAGGGACCAAGAACACCAGCACTATCACCGGGCATGCCCCCCGGTCACCCGTTGTGTCCCGTATGTGTTGATATATCCCTACCGCACCCTCGGGTGGCCAAACGTCGACCCAGGGCGACGATGGGGCGCTCGCCTGGGATGATGGAACGTAAAGCGGGTGTAACTTCTGCTACAGTGAACTATCTACTTCCATCCAAAGAAATGGCCCTAGGATCGAGCCCCATGGGCACACCTGAAGCGCACGAAGAGACGTCCGGCCAGGCCCCTGCCGACGTCTCGTGGCTGCTGCTCATCTACCGCCTGCCGAGCGACTCCTCCCGCGCGAGGGTCACCGTGTGGCGCCAGCTGAAGCGGCTCGGCGCGCTCTACCTCCAGCAGGCCGTCTGCGTGCTGCCCGACCGCGCCGACCTGCGCGAGAGCCTCGCCAAGGTACGCGGGCGCCTCGACGAGCTGGGCGGCTCCAGCATCTTCCTCACCCTGACCGAGGTCGAGGACGACGTCCGCCGGCAGTTCGTCGACGGGTTCCGCGTCCAGTCCGAGAAGGAGTACGCGGAGATCGTCGAGGAGTGCGAGACCAAGTTCGTCAAGGAGATCGAGTTCGAGCGTTTCCGCGACAACTACACGTTCGAGGAGACCGAGGAGATCCGGCAGGACTTCGACAAACTGCGCCGCTGGCTGCGGAAGGTCGAGGGACGCGACTGGATGGCCGCGGACGGCAAGGAGCTCGCCCGGCAGAAGGTCGCCGAGTGCGAGCAGCTCCTCGAACAGTTCGAGGCCGACGTGTACGAGCGGACCGTCAGCGACTGAACCCACGACCGAACGGACCCCTGAGTTGCCCCCCCTGCACGACCCTTCGGTACGCGACTTCACCAGCGACAACTGCGCCGGCGTCCACCCTGAGGTGCTCGCCGCGGTCGTGGAGGCCAACGGCGGGCACCAGCTCTCGTACGGCGCCGACGTCTACACCGAACGCCTGCAAGAGGTGTTCAAGGGCCACTTCGGCGAACGCGCCGTCGCCCACCCGGTCTTCAACGGCACCGGCGCCAACGTCGTCGCCCTGCAGTCGATGACCGACCGCTGGTCAGCGGTGATCTGCCCGGAGAGCGCCCACATCTACATGGACGAGTGCGGCGCGCCCGAGCGGGTCGGCGGGCTGAAGCTGCTTCCGGTGCCGACCCCGGACGGCAAGCTGACCCCCGAGCTGATCGACCGGCAGGCGTGGGGCTGGGACGACGAGCACCGCGCGCGACCGTCCGTCGTGGCGATCACCCAGAGCACCGAGCTCGGCACCCTTTACACCGCCGACGAGATCGCGGCGATCAGCGCGCACGCCCACGGCCTCGGCATGACCGTCTACCTGGACGGCACCCGGCTGGCGAACGCCGCCGCCGCGCTGGACTTGCCGCTGAAGGCGTTCACGACTGACGCCGGAGTCGACGCCCTGTCGTTCGGCGGCACGAAGAACGGCCTGATGTTCGGCGAGGCGATCGTCGTTCTCGACCCGGCCGCCTCGCGCGGGATCGACTACCTGCGCAAGGGTTCGATGCAGCTGTCGTCGAAGATGAGGTTCGTGTCCGCGCAGCTCATCGCGCTCCTGGAGAGCGACCTGTGGCTGCGCAACGGCCGCCACTCCAACGCGATGGCACGCCGCCTGTACGAGGCCGTGCGCCGGGTCCCCGGCGTCGAGGTGCCCATCGTGCCGCAGGCGAACGCCGTCTTCGCCCACGTCCCGAAAGACGTCGCCGAGCGCCTGCGAGAGCGCTACCACTTCGAGACCTGGGACGAGAAGACGGGGAAGGTCCGGTGGATGTGCACCTTCGACACCACCGAGGACGACGTCGACGCCTTCGCCGCCCTCCTCGCTGGCTAGCGAAGAGTCAGCGCGCCGCGCCGGACGGCTGTTCGTCGGAGGTGACGGTGCCGTCGCTGAGCTCGATGACGCGGTCGGCGTGGCGGATGAGCAGGGGGTCGTGGGTGGCGACGACCGCGGTGACGCCCTGGTCGCGGACGACGGCGCGGATCAGCTGCATGATCGACTGTGCGGTCTCGGAGTCGAGCTGACCGGTCGGCTCGTCGGCGATCAGCACACGGGGCTTGTGGGCCAGGGCCCGTGCGATCGCGACGCGCTGCTGCTGGCCGCCGGACAGTTCGTACGGGCGCTGGTTCGCCTGGCCGGAGAGCCCGACGAGCGCGAGCAGTAGCCGTACGCGCTCCTCGCGTTCCTTCGCGGGAGTGCGCGTGAGCCGTAGGGCGACGCCGACGTTCTCGGCCGCCGACAGCACCGGGATCAGCCCGAACGACTGGAACACGAAGCCGATGGTCTCCCGCCGGATCTGCTGGAGGCCGGCCTCGCCGAGCGTGTTGACCTCCTGGCCGCCCACGACGACGCGGCCGGACTCGGGGGAGTCGAGGCCGCCGATGAGGTTCAGCAGCGTCGTCTTGCCCGAGCCCGAGCGGCCCCGTACGGCCAGCAGTTCGCCTTCGGGCACGGTGAAGCTCACGTCGTTCAGCGCCCGGACCTCGACCTGCCCGGTCCGGTAGACCTTGCTCAGCGACTCAACGGTGATCATCACGTTTCCCGTCCGGCCAGACTCCGATGTGGTCGGGCTCCAGTGCGAGCCGTACGCGGTCCTTCATCCCGAGCGTCGAGGTGAACTCCTTCGGCAGCTGCAGCCGCCCCGCGCGGTCGAGCACGGCGTACTCGTCGGCGACCATCTCCTCGCGGCCGTGCGCGTCCACGGTCACGCGGCGGAGGATCTCGCTGCTCGTACGGCCGTCGCGGATGCCGATCGTACGGTCGACGTTGCCGGACACGCCCGGGTCGTGGGTGACGATGACGGTGCTGACCCCCAGTTCGCGGTTGGCGCGGCGCAGCGCGCCGAAGACCTCCGCGCCGGTGGCGGTGTCCAGCTCGCCGGTCGGCTCGTCGGCGAGGACCACCTTCGGTGAGTTCGCGACGGCCACCGCGATGGCGGTGCGCTGCTGCTCGCCGCCGGACATCTCGGCCGGGCGGCCGGTGGCGCGGTGGCCGACGCCCATCAGGTCCAGGAGCTCCAGGGCCCGCGCGCGGCGGTCCTTCTTCGGCACGCCCGCGAACCGCATCGGCATCTCGACGTTCTCGGCCGCCGTCAGATACGGCAGGAGGTTGCGCGCGGTCTGCTGCCACACGAACCCGACGAGCTCGCGGCGGAACCGCAGCCGGTCGCGGCCCGACATGTCGAGCAGGTCGGCCCCTGCCACCCGCGCGACGCCGGCGGTCGGCACGTCGAGCCCGGCGAGGATGTTCAGCAGCGTGGACTTGCCGCTCCCGGAGGCCCCGACGAGCGCCACCATCTCGCCTTCGCCGATGAGCAGGTCGAGGCCCTGCAGGGCGATTACCTCGACGCCCTGGGTCTTGTAGATGCGGACGAGGTTGTCGCAGACGATGTGGGCGTCCTCGCCGTACGCGGGAGCGCTGTCGGAGGCGCGGCGCTCCAGCTCGGCGAGGTCGGGTGCGTCGCTCATGTGTCTCCAATTCGCAGGACGCTTCCCAGCCGGCGGCGCGTGCCGACCACGGCGTCGACGAGCACCGCGAGCGCGGCGAAGGCCAGCAGCCCGCCGGTGAGGGCGGCCGTCGAGGCGATGTCGAGCACCTGGCGGGCGACCGGGAACCCGCCGGTGTAGGTGCGCAGGTCGAGGGCCGGGCCGACGATCGAGGGCAGGCCCACGCCGAGCGCCCAGCCGGCGATGGCCGCGGCGAACAACGGGGGCGCGACCTCGACGAAGGCCAGGCCGTGCGTCTGGCGGCGGCTCAGCCCGAGGGTGCGCAGGTACGACACGGACCGCCCGCGCGCCTGCGCCCCGGAGAAGAGCAGCACCAGTATCGCGAGTGTGCCGTAGCAGGCGACCAGGATCGCCGCGACGCCGAAGCCGCTGCCGACCAAGCGGCCGAGCTCTCCGCCGGTGATCGAGTCGTAGGTGGCCCGGTAGGTCGTCACCGGGTTGATGCCGAGCGGGCCCAGCGCCGGGACGCCCGCGTTGCGGCGCAGCGCGTCCAGGTCGATGTGGTCGCCTCGTACGAAGATCGAGCCCGGCACCTGCCCGACCGTGGCGCGCGCCATCGCCGAGTACGGCATCACGATGAACTGCCCGCCGGCGTCCTGCGTGGGGAAGCGCTCGATGCTGCCGACGTTCACCAGCGGCACCTTCAGGCCGTAGTCCGTCGACAGCGTGATGCCGCCGGCCTTGGTCGCGGCGGCGGCCGCGGGGGAGAACAGGGCCGGGACGGCCGAGCCGGACGGCTTCGGCAGCGCCGGAACGCTCAGCGGCGTGCCGGCCATCATGCGGCAGTAGGCGTCCAGGTCGACCCCGACGACCGGCAGCTCGTCGGAGACCTCGCCGTCCGCCGTGGTCAGCCGGGCCGTGTCGAGAATCTGGACCGGCGTGATCGCGCGCACTCCGGGTGAGTGCCGTACCCGCTCGACCATCGCCGGGTCCAGGATCTGGGCGTCGACGCGCGCCTCGCCGCCCACCGACTCCCAGGTCGCCAGGGACTGCGCCCGCGACAGGCTCGCCCGTACGGTGCCCCCGAACCCGATCACCGCCACCGCGAGCAGCAGCACCAGCAGGGGCAGCACCGAGGCCGAGTGCCGGCGCGACGCGCGCGCGAACCCGACGAACGCCACCGCGGACCGGCCTCGCGCCAGGACACGGGAGACCAGCCGCAGCGGGTACGGGTAGGCGCGCAGGGTCAGCAGCCCGGCCGCCACGGCGAGGAGCGCGGGCACCGCCGACAGCAGCGGGTCGATGCCGGTCGCGCCCGTGTTCGTGGTGAGCCCGCGCCGCCGCAGCAGGTACGCCCCGCTCACCGCGAGCACGACGACCAGGAGCTCGGCGACGAGCCTGCGGGGAGACGACCGCCCGGCACGGCGGCGTACGCGGGCGGCGGCGACCGTGGGCAGCGCGATCGTCACGACGACCAGCACCGCCGCCGCGACGTACGACACGGTCTGCGCGGGCCCGCTCACGAGCAGGGCCGCCAGAGCCAGGCCGAGGGCGGCCGCCGGGAGCGTGACCAGGGCGACCGTGCCGGCGGTGAGCGCGGCGAGCTGGCTCGGCGACGCGCCGCGCGCGGCCTGGGTGGTGAGCGCCGTGCGCATCCGCGAGAGCAGCAGCTGCGCGGTGAGGGCGAGCACGCCGAGCGAGGTGGCGAACAGGCCGGCGAGCGTCAGGGACAGGAGGGTCTGCGCCGTCCGCAGCCGCCGTACGTAGTCGTCCAGCAGGTGGTCGAGGCGCGTGGACACCGTGGTGTTGTAGTAGCCGCCCCTGCTGGTCATGATCGTCTCGGCGGCATGGTGGACGTCGTCGCTCAGGCCGGCCGCCGACCGCGCCGTGACGCGTGAGGCGCCCGGCGTGTAGGTCCACGTCATGTTCACCTTGAGGTCCGTGCGCCCGGACATCGCCGCGTAGCCGGCCGGGTCGAGGAGCGCCGTGGCGAGGAAGATGACGGCCCCGTCCCGCGTCTCCTCGCGTTCGGCCACGAGGAAGCGCTGGTGGGACGGCCAGTAGCCGTCCTTCGGGTCGACGGGGGCGAACAGCCCGCTGACGTGCGCGGTGAGGGTCTCTCCGCTGAACCGAAGGACGTCGCCGGGCTTGACGCCGATCTCCCGGGCCGCCGCCACGGGCAGCCCCACCTCCAGCCGGAGCCGGTCGTCCGTGCCCGTCGGCGCTCCCGGCGCGTGGCCCGAGGTGTACCGGATGTGGCGGTCCGCGGTGCCGGAGAACGCGAAGGACAGCTGCCGGTTCTGCGCGCCGATGACACCCTGGAAGTCGCTCGCGGCGACCCGGTCGGACGTGACGATGGTGTTCCGCAGCCGCGGCGGCAGTTGGGCCCGCCACTTCTCGCCTCGCGCCGCGAGCCCCGCCGCCGTCGACGTGGGGACCAGACGGCGATACTTCATCTGGGCGGGCTCGACCGGCGGCAGCGACGTTGTCACCAGCACGTCCGGCGCGCCCATGGGCGCCTCCGTGATCGTGTCACGCGCCGCGCGGTCATAACCCCTGACGAGCGTACGAGGGCAGGCGTCGACCAGGAACGCGGTGATGAGCACCAGCAGCCCGAGGGCGACGAGCGCGGCGCGCTGGGCGCGTACGGTGCGCCAGACGAGAGGCAGGAGGGTCATCGGTCCTCCCCGAGGCGTACGGCCTGGCCGAGCCCGTGCCGCCGCAACGACCGCACGAGCAGCAGCAGCGTGGCGGCGAGCAGGACGATGACGGCGGCGAGCATCGCCAGCACCACCGGCCACTCGACGATGACACGCGCGGGCGGGTACGGCGCGGTCGCGCGGACCGTCAGCACGATGTGCGGCACGACGAGGTGGGTGACCACGACGCCCAGCAGCAGGCCGCCGGCCACGCCCAGCCCGACGAGGAACGCCTGCTCGACGGCGACCAGCCCGAACACCTGCCGGGCGCTGACGCCCAGCGCGCGCAGGATCGCGAACTCGGTGACGCGCTCACGCGCCGAGACGGCCGTGTTGACCGCGAAACCGATCACCGCGAACACGAGTGCGGCGGCGAACCCGATGACCAGCGCGCCCTGCAGCGCGCCGCCCAGCGGGGCGTCGCGGAGCCGGTGCCGCAGCTCGACCCGGTCGGCGAGGTCCTTGCTCCACGCGGAGTGGGCGGCGAGCGCGCGTACGGCCGGGGCCGTGTCGCCGGAGCGGGTGGCCAGCCACCATTCGGTGGGCGGGCCCGGGATGACACCGGTGATCATGGAGTTGTCGTGCAGCGCGTTCCAGTCGACGAGCACACCCGGCGCGCTGGACGTCGCGGAGGGAAGCGCGGGCACGATCCCGGCGATCTTGAGGGGCTGCTCGACGCCGTTCTCGGTGAGGGTGATCTGCCCGCCGACGGCGACGTGCGCGCGCGCCGCGAGGTCGCGGGTCACGATCGCCGGGATCGGCGTGGGCTGCGGCGGGGCGTCGCCGCCGGCCGCCGTACCCTCCTGGAGGCTGATGGTCTCGGTGACCTGGGGGTTCTGTACGAACGGATCGGACTTGAGCGGAAGCCGCGCCGTCACCAGGCCGCCCGTGCCGAACTTCGCCGCCGACGGCGCGTACCCGGTCAGCACGCTCTGCCCCGACCAGTGGACACCGGACGGCACGCGCGCAGGAGCACCGGCTCCGGCGGGGCGCACGGCGGTCACGGTGAGAGTCGACGGCGTGGCGAACCGCGGCCGTATGTAGGTGAACCGGAAGCCGCGTACGGACATCGGGTAGGCGATGCGCCCGTCGGTGCCGGCGAGGGCCGCCAGGTCGATGGTCTTGCCGTGTTCGGTGCCGTCGGCCGGGATCTCGCCGAGGTTCACCTCGTACGAGACGCGGAGGGCATCGGTGATCACGACCGACAGCCCGACGGGAGGCGAGCCCTTCGTACGGTCGGTGCGGAAGCCGATCGACAGGCGCTCCGGCTCGCCGGGCACCGGGACGAGCGTCGAGCCGCCGGTGGCGAGCCGCTCCATCGGAGCGCCCGCGGGCAGCGCCGAGTGGGGCCGTAGCGGGCCGGCGAGCTTGCCGGCGTCGACCGCGAGCACGGCGACGTCCGTGCTGCCGGTCGTGCCGGTGTCCCGCAGCACCGGGCTCAGCGCCGTCACTCCGGGGAGCCGTTGGTAGAGAGCTCCCTGACCGAGCGCCGACGGTGCGTTCTGGTCGCCGGGGGCCGTGATCCGGAGGTCGGCGGCGGACTGGAAGCCGGCCTGGTCGAGCTGGGACTGCCGCCATGTCGCCCCGGTCGCGACGGACAGCACGCCGACCGCGACGGTCATGACCAGCAGCAGCGCGGGCCCCGCGGTGCGCAGGGGCCGCCGGCTCACCTGCCGCGTCCCCACGGCCGGCGCGAACCCGCGGCTACGTGCCGTGGCACGCTCGCCGGCACGCGAGGCGATCGGCACCAGCCGCAGGATCAGCGCGCCGCCCGCGAGCAGCGCGAGCGCCGGGCCCGCGACGATCAGCGGGTCGACGCCGAGGCCCTCGGCCGTCCCGGTCACCGGGCCGCCGTAGTGCGAGAGCTGCCAGATCGCCAGCCCGGCGATCACCACGAGCGCGAGGTCGGCCCCGGCCCGCTGGATCACGCCGCGCCGCTCGCCCCGGCCGCGCGCGGCGACGGTCGCGACGTAGGTCTGCCGGATGCCGCGCAGCGGCGGCAGCGTGATGGCGACCGCGCACGCCAGCGCCGCCGCGACCGCGATCAGCCACATCAGGGGCGTCGGCGCGAGCGCGAGCCGCAGGCCGTTCGCGCGCAGCACAGGAGTCTCGGCGGCCGACCGGATCAGGAGCGGCGCGAGGAACGGCGCGGCCACCGCCGCCGGCGCGGCGAGCAGCGTTCCCTCGCCCACGGCCAGGGCCGCGATCTGCCGGCCCGCCGCGCCCCTGGCCCGCATGAGGGTGATCTCGATGCGCCGGTGCTCGGCGAGCAGCCGTGCGACGAGCATGAGCGTGTACACGGCCAGCACGAGTAGCTGCAGCGCCGGGATGAGCAGCGTCGACCGGGCGACGAGCAGCGCGCGGTCCACCTCGGAGAGCAGGTCGGGCAGTGAGGACCGCACAGCGTACTCCGACGTGCCGGAACCGCCCGCGAGTAGCTGGGGCAGCGCGCGGGTGCCGTCGGCGATGTCCTTCAGCCGGTCCGCGTGGATCGCGCGCACGTCGGGCAGCAGGAGCCAGCGCGCGGTGACCGTCGAGGTGAAACGGGAGGTGAACGTGGCCGGGGGCACGACCAGCGGGCCGAACGTCGTGTAGCCGAGCCGCTCGGACCCCTGGATGATGAGCCGGTCGCCGCCCCAGAAGTAGTCGTCAGGGTCCTTCACCTGGAAGAGCCCGGTGACCTGGACCGTGACGTCCGGGCCGGAGACGCGGCTCTTCAGAGTGACGGTACGGCCGGGCGCCAGCCGCATCGCCTTCGCCGCCTCCACGGGAAGCGCGGCCTGAACGGTGCCGGAGGGCGCCGCGGACGGCCAGCGGCCGGCGGTCAGCCGCGCGTGCCCCTCGATGCCGGAGTACGTGGCGAACGTGGTGAGCTGAGGATGGTCGCTGCGCTCCTGCCCGGGAGCCGCGTACGAGTCGGAGCGTGCGCTCAGCGTGCTCGTCACGGGGACACGGCCGTAGACCTTCGCGACGGCGGCGTCGACCTTCCGCTGGACCGCGGGGATCTCGCCGGTGGCCACGGGCGCGGTGACACGGGTGCCGGCGGTGTCGAACGTCGCCTCCGCGAGCGTGGCGCGCAGCCCTTGCCCGGTCACCGACGCGGCGTACCCGCCGAGCGCGGCCAGGACCGTCACCGCGAACAGCGCGGTCGCGGAGGCCGCCACGATCAGCAGACGATGACTGAGCGCGCGGTGGACCACGAGTCCCGTCGGTCTCACCCTTGAAGACCCCCGTCCTCGCCCCGAAAAATACTTACAAACCGGTACCTCTTCGCCGAATGTTTTCTCGTTCCTCGAAGACCCGGCAAGGGCCGTGACCGAACGGTGCTCCGTTCGAGACCATGCGCAACAGAGCGGGGATTTCTGACACAACGCCGTTCCAACGCTTATGGGGTGGGGCGGCGGCGTTCCCGCTCGTCCTCTTGAGGGGGCGCGGATCCGTTCTGTGGATGATTCCGTGGCGCGGGTCCGTGCGCGCGGGGACCTCTCGCCAGCGGCGCGGACTCGCTCGGGGCGCGATTTCGCAGTCCGCCCGTCCGCGCGAGGACTTTCGCCATCCTCGGAGCGATCAGCCGCTCAGGGCGGTCGGCCCGTGGCGACGCCCCTTGGGGGCGTCGCCCCCGGGAGTTCTGTCCGGTCAGTGGTGGCCGCCGCCTCCATGGCCGCCGCCGCCACGGCCGCGACGGTGGTGGTGGTCGTCGCCGGCCTCGTGGTGGCCGTTGTCGTCGGCGCCGTCGTCGCGGGCGTGGGTGCGGGGGCCGGTGCGATCGCGGAGGACGCTTCCGGTGCGGCGGTCGATCTGGATGTCGTGTTCGACGCCATTCGCGACGATTCTGACGTCCCAGGCGGTTCGGCCGTGTTCCTGCTCGGTCTCGATCGACTCGACGCGTCCGCCGGGGACCTGCGCGAGGGCGATCTGTTCCGCCCGCTCGCGGCCGACCGTCGAAACGGTCGGCGAGGGCATGGTGGCGCGGCCGGTCGGTGTCGACGTCGCCGCGGGGCGGCTCCGCTCATCCGAGGAGCCTCGCTCGGACGCCAGCGCGAGCCCGCCGCCGAGGACGGCCACTGCCGCGCCGGTCGACAGGGCGATGGTGACTGTTCTGCGCATGGGATCCTCCTCGTCGTGACTCCCGTGATCCGGGGTCTGTCCATGTCGAGAAGGTTCGCCCGGACTGCGATAGCGGCGCGCTACGGCGTCCCTAAGACGCGGTTAAAGCCGACAAACAACATTCCATCCGGCGTCCTAACGAGTTCGAGCCGACCCGCAAATCCCCCTCTTCTCGCGGGCCCTTCTACCGATCACGGTCCGCGAGTACCGTCCGAAAGGGCGAAACGGGAGGTACGTCATGGGCCGCCACGACGGGAAACCAAGCGACGACAAGGGCGGGGACTCGAACAAGCCGAAAGGCGGATCCCACAGCGGTGGATCCGGCTCCGGAGGAAACGCGGGCGACGGGAACAAACCCGGCCGATGAACCCCGATGACCTGCACGCCCGCGTGGATGGCCTGTGCGACGGCCTTGCCGCGGAGGGATATCTGCGGAGCCGGGTGTGGCGTGACGCGCTGCACGCGGCTCCCCGGCACCTGTTCGTCCCGGATCGCGCGTGGGCGGAGCCGAACGGCTCCGGGCCGGGCTTCGTGATCGATCGGATCGCGGACGCCGGCGCGTGGTGGGACGCCGTCTACGCCGACAACGCGATCGTGACGCAGCGCGGCGACGGCCGGGTGGACGTGGGCGATCACGGGGAGGCGTCGAGTTCGTGTTCTGCGCCGGCCACCGCCGTCGAGTTCCTCGAACGGCTCGCGCCCGAGCGGGGTGACCGGGTTCTGGAGGTCGGTACGGGAACCGGCTGGACGGCGGCGCTGTTGTCCAGCCGCGTCGGTGACGGCAACGTCGTCACCGTCGACATCGACCGGTCGGTGTCGGAGGTCGCGGCGAAGAACCTCGCCGCGGCGGGCGTGAACGCGCGCCTGGTCGTGGGCGACGGTGTGGCCGGCGTGGCGGACGCGGGCGTGCTCGACCGGGTCCACGTCGCCGCGGGTGTCGCCGAGATCCCGTACGCGTGGGTGGAGCAGACCCGCCCGGGCGGTGTGATCGTGCTGCCTTTCATGCCCGGATGGGGGTTCGGGTGGCTGCTCTGCCTGTACGTGCGCGGCGACGGGACGGCGGTCGGCCGGTTCCCGGGCCTGGCCGGGTACATGATGCTGCGGGACCAGCGCCCCGGCGGCGCGATGCCGTCGGAGCGGGCACGCCGCGACTACACCGAGACCTCCACGCGCCTGGATCCACGGCGGGTGGAAAGCGACTCCTCCGCCGCCGACCTGGCGATCGCGGCGATGGTCCCGCGCGTACGCTCCCGTGTCTTCCACGGGGAGGGCGACGCGGCGGACGAGAGCACGCTGTGGCTGCTGGAGCGCGGTGACGACTCGTGGGCGTCGGTGGACTACGTGCCGGGGGCCGGCGAGTTCGTCGTGCAGCAGCACGGCCCGCGCCGCCTGTGGGACGAGGTCGAGGCGGCGTACCGGCGGTGGACGAGGCTGGGACGGCCGGACGTCGGCCGGTTCGGGATGACGGTCACGCCGGAGGGGCAGCGCGTGTGGCTCGACTCCCCGGGCGCGTCAGGCCTCGCCGAGTTCGAGGACGACGAGGGCGCCGCCTGACGGTGACGGGCCGACGGACAGGGAGCCGCCGGACGCCTCGGCGGCCCGCCGTACGATGTCGAGCCCCAGGCCGCTGGAGCCCGCTCCGGAGACGCCACGGCCGAGGGGGTCCTCCGTACGGAAACCCGGCCCCTCGTCGCCGACGGACAGCAGGACGCCGCGGGGCCCGCGCTCCAGGCCGATCGAGAACGCCGTCCCCTCCGGCGTGTGGGCGAAGACGTTGCCGAGCAGGGCGTCCACGCACGTCTCCAGGATGTCGCGGCTCAGCGCGACCTTCAGCGGGCCGGGTGGGTCCGGGAGCGTCAGCGTACGGTGCTGGTCCTCGGCCAGGGCGGCCCAGAACCGCACCCGCTCGCCGGCCACCTCGGTCGCGTCGCAGCCGCCGGTCTCGGCTTCGGCGGGGCGGCGGGCGTCCGCGATGATCCGGTTCACCGAGCGTTCCAGCGCGTCGACGGACGCGCCGAGCCGCGTCGCCTCCTCGGGGTCCTGGAGCGACTCCAGCTCCAGGCGCAGGGCTGTAAGCGGGGTGCGCAGCCGGTGCGACAGGTCCGCGGCGGCCTCGCGCTCCTGGGCGAGCAGCTCGGTGATCCGGCCGGCCAGGTGGTTGAGCGCGGCTGAGGCGTCGCGCAGCTCGGGCGGCCCGGAGGGTACAGCGCGGGCGTCCAGGCCTCCGGACGCGAGCCGGTGCGACACGGTCGCGAGGTCGCGCGCCGAGCCGACCAGCGAAGGCGCCATCCGGGCGGCGACCAGCAGGCTCAGGCCCAGGAGCGCGAGCCTGAGCAGCATGAGGATCAGCCACGCCCGCGCGACCCCGTGGCCGAGCTCGCGGTTCGCCACGTATGTACGGACGACGGCCGTGCCCGACGGCATGCCCTGGACGGCGACGAGGATCTCGCGGCCCCCGGGCGCGCGTGCCGTGACGCTGTTGCCCCGTGAGGCGAGGTCGACGGCCTGGGACCGGCGCGCGGGCGACCCGACCGTCGTACCGTCCGGGAGGAAGACCGTGATCGGCCTGCCGCCGGACGCAACCGGCCTGGTCGAGGGCGAGCTGGAGCGCGGGCCGGTCCAGTGAACCTTGCCGGGCCGCATGGCCAGGTAGTGCGGCAGGTCGAACTCCTTGGGACTCAGCTCCAGCGGCACCCCCGCGAGCACGGCCTCCCAGGAAAGCGGCTCCACCGTCAGCTCGCCCACGGTGATCGGCGGGTCCTTCTCCTGTTCGGCCGCGCGGCGCAGCACCGCGCGGATCCGTGCGTCCAGCTGCGCCGCGCCGTACGGCTTGACCACGTAGTCGTCGGCGCCCGCGTCGAGCACCCGTACGATCTCGTCCTCGTCGTCGCGGGCGGTGGCGACGATCACCGGCACGGCGCTGTCGGCGCGCAGCATGCGCAGGACCTCGCGTCCGTCCAGGTCGGGCAGGCCCAGACGCCGCACGGGAGATCTGAGAGGATCCCGCGAGCCGCGATGAGTCCTGCGGCGTCCGGCGGTCGTACTGTCGAACCCGTTGCCGAGGAGGACTCTTGATGCGCAGCGTACCTTCAGCTCAGAAGTCGTCTACCTCCGCTACCGCGTGGTGCGCTAGGCATGCCGGCCAGGATTTGAGGGCTGCGTGGCGCTTACGATGCCGGTGATGATCGATGACATCGCGCGGAGCGGGCACTTCGTCTTCGAGTCGGGGCACCACGGGGACACCTGGCTCGATCTCGACCGGCTGATCGGCGACGCCACGGCGTTCCGCGGGTACTGCGAGGTCCTCGCCCGGCGCCTTCGCGGGCACGGCGCGGACCTGGTGTGCGGGCCTCTCGACGGCGGGGCGTTCGTGGCCCAGTGGGTCGCGGCCGCCCTCGGCACCCGCTTCGCCTACAGCCGCCGCGACGCCTCCGCCGACGGCGTCACGTACACCGTCGCCGCCGGCTCCGGACTCGACGGTCGCCGAGCCGTCGTCGTCGACGACGCGATCAACCTCGGCTCGGCCACCCTCGCGACCGCACGATCCCTGGCCGCCGTCGGCTGCGAGGTCGTCGCCCTCGGCAGCCTCCTCACCTGCCGCCCGCACGGCCCCGCCGTCGGTGCGCGCCTGGGCGTGCCGCAGGAGTACCTCACCGAGGTCACCGCCCGCGCCTGGCAGCCCGCCATCTGCGACCTCTGCCGCACAGGCGTCCCCCTCACCGCCCGCTAGCGAGAACCGTACGGCGCACGCGCGAAGCCGGGCGTCCGCCGATCATGGCGAACGGCCCGAGCTGCCGGCGGGCACCTCTTACGCCTCGCAGTCACCGTCCGTTTCGCGACAGGTGCCGGAGGTATTCTTGGCGGTTGAGCGGGTTGCCGTCCGAGCGTTCGCGGGTGGGGATCGTGCCGGAGATGGGGCGGTCCCCGTACGGCCGTGACCACCACACGCCCTCGCCCTGGGACAGACCGGGCAGGTCACGCTGTACGTCCGGCACCCGGCGCGCCGGGATCTCGCCCGTCACGTGCCATGCCTCGGTGTCGCCCGCCGACTCGCGGATGCCGGCGCCGAGGGCGGCGAGCCGTGCGGTGACCGGGCTGAGCGCCTCCAGCGGGATCTCCAGTTCGAACGCGTGGCACGGTTCGTACACGCGGACGCCGGCGAGGGACAGCGCTCGCATCAGCACCAACGGTGTGAGGCCGCGGAAGTCCGCAGCCGTGCTCAGCGGGGGAGCGAAGCCGGAACGGGTCAGCGTGACCACGCAGTCGGTCACCTGCCAGCCATGGATCCCCTGGTCGAGGGTGTGGTGCACGGTCTCCTCGATCGCACGGTCGAGGGCGAGCGGCAGCGCGCCCAGCTCGACCTCGCGCCGGAACACGACGCCGGACCCGGTGGCCCCAGGTGAGACTCGCAGCCCGACGGTCGCCAAGAAGTCGTGGGTTCCGCGTCGGTCGATCTCCTCGCAGGCCTCGCCGGTGCCGGCCGGGCGTTCGAGGTGGACCGTACGGCCCGGCTCGAACACCGCCTCGACGCCGAAGTCCTCGGCGAGCCGTGCCTCGATGACCTGCCGCTGCACCTCCCCGTACAGCAGCACGGAGGTGCCCTGACCGGTGACGACGCGGGTGCTGATCAGAGGGTCCTGGTCGGCGAGGGTCACCAGGGCGGCGTGCAGCCGCGCCGAGTCCGCCTCGTGCCGCGCCCGTACGACCGTCTCCATGCTCGGCGGGGCGAAGCGAGGCGAGCCGGGGAGCGTGCGCGCGGAACCGATCTGGTCGCCGATCCGTATCCCGGTCAGGCCGCGCACCCGCGCGATGTCCCCGGCCGCCGGCCGTACGCCGTCGAGCGCGGTGATCTGCTCGACGTGCTCGGCGACCGTGCCGTCCGGCTCGCGGCGGTGGTAGTGGACCCGCTCGCGCGGGCGCAGCTCACCGGACCAGAGGCGCACGTACGCGAGCTTCCCGGCGTCGTCGTGCGAAATGGCGAAGACCGTTCCCCGTGTGCCGTCGCCCTCGGCCGGGCGCGCGGGCGGCAGCAGGCGGCCGATGCCGTCGAGGAGTTCCGCGACGCCCTGCCCGCCCAGCGCCGACCCGAAGTACACCGGATGGGCCAGCCCGGCGGCGGTCTGGGACGTCAGGGACGCCATCAGCCGCGAGCGAGAAGGGAGGGCGCCGTCGACGAGGTCGGCCAGCAGCGCGTCGTCGCCGTCTGCGAGGACCTCCGCCGCACGGTGGTCCAGGTGCTCAGGCCGGGTACGCACGCCGGAGGTGCCGGCTCCCAGCACGGTGTTCATCGGCACGATCCGCCGTGACAGCCGACGCCGGATCTCCTCGAGCGTTCCCTCGTGGCGCGCGCCGCGCCGGTCGATCTTGTTGACGAAGACGAGCGTGGGCAGGCGCATCCGGTGGAGCGTCTTCATCAGCACGCGGCTGTGCGCCTGCACGCCCTCCACGGCCGACAGCACGAGGACGGCGCCGTCGAGCACGCCGAGGGCGCGTTCGACCTCGGCGACGAAGTCGGAGTGACCAGGCGTGTCGATCAGGTTGACGCGCAGGTCGCCGACGGCGAAGGACGCGACGGCCGAGCGGATCGTGATGCCGCGGCGGCGCTCGATGTCGCCGGTGTCGGTCTGGGTGCTGCCCGCGTCGACGCTGCCGAGACCGTCGATGGTCCCGGTGTCGTACAGCAGGCGTTCGGTGAGGCTGGTCTTACCGGCGTCGACGTGCGCGAGGATGCCGATGTTCAGGGTGGGCACGAGTGGTGAGGTCCTTCGGAGTGCTCCGGCGAATGGGTCGCTGAGAGGTTCCGTAGGACTGCCGCATCTCGTGCTCCATGGGTCGGTGAACGGGCCGTCACGAACCCTCTGCCACATCCGCCCGCGCGGTCAACCCAATTAGGTTTTACCCGGTCAGCGCAGCCGCCCTGACCGCGAGTGGATGAGGTTGACCGACAGCAGCAGGTCGCGGTCGCGCAGGATCTCGTCCGGGGTGCCTTCGGCGACGATGGTGTGCTGTTCGGAGAAGACGACGCAGCGGTCGGCGATGCGGTCGAGGACGTCGAGGTCGTGGGTGGCGTGCACGATGGTCTTGCCGGCGGTGCCGAGCTGCTCGATCAGGTCGGTGAGCCAGTACTGCGAGCGCGGGTCGAGGGCGGCGGTCGGCTCGTCGAAGAGCAGCACTTCGGGGTTGGTGGCCAGCACTCCGGCGATCGCGACGCGCTTCTTCTGCCCGCCGGACAGCTGGAACGGCGCGCGGTCGGCGAGGTCGGCGATGCCGAGCATCGTGAGGGTCTCCTCGACGCGCGTCGACGCCTGCTCGGGGGTCAGGCCGAGTTGGAGCGGGCCGAACGCGACCTCCTCGCGGACACTGGGGGAGAAGACCTGTGCGTCGGAGTTCTGGAAGACGAACCCCACGCGGGAGCGGAACGCCTGGGAGAACTGCTCGTCCTCCAGGGTGTCCTCGGTGACGGGATGGCCGAACGCCGTGAACGTCCCGGCGCTCGGGAAGATCAGCCCGTCGAGCAGCTTGAGCAGCGTCGACTTGCCGCAGCCGTTCGCGCCGAGCAGCGCGACGCGCTCGCCGGCATGGATCGACAGGGACACCTTCTCCAGGGCCGGGAAGCGGTCGAGGTAGGAGTAGCCGATGTCGGTGCAGACGAGCTGGGCGTCACTTTCGTGCACGGTGCCGGTCGCGGGTTCAGCGGCCAAGGAAGTGATCTCCTGCGATAGCGGCCACGACCAGCGCGGCACTGACGACCGCGGCGTACAGGTCGAGGCGGGTGAGCGTGAACCGGTGCAGGGTCTTGGCGTCGCCTCGGTAGCCGCGGGCGGTCATCGCCTGGTGGACCTCTTCGGACAGCTGGTTGGCCTTGCCGAACAGGGCGCCGCCGCTGGCGCCGAGGAACGCCCGCGCGCTCCGGTCGTGCGTTCCCGCGCCGATCGTGCGGGCCTTGCGGGCCTCGTACATGTCGGTGACCGTGTTGAGCAGCAGGAAGATGTACCGGTAGGCCATCCCGATGATCAAGATGAAGATCTTCGGTACGCCGACGGAGCGCAGCGCCGCCAGCAGCCGTACCCAAGGCGTGGTGAGCGTCAGCAGCACCACGAGGGAGATGGAGACCGCGACGCGGGAGACGACCAGGGCGGCGGAGGTGAGGCCCTGGGACGTGAATCCCTCGGCGTGCCCGTGCCAGTGCCACAAGGTCAGCACGATGTGCCCGTGGGTGACGATCGAGAGCGTGGCGGGCAGGACGACGATGCCGGTGAAGATCGGGATGAACAGCCACACGCGCTTGATGAAGAAGCCGACCGGCAGCTTGGAGGCGGCGGCCAGCACGAGCGTGAGGGCGTACATGACCAGCAGCGTCGGGATGTTGCGCGCCAGCCCGGCGGCGATGAGCAGGGCGATCATGGAGACGAACTTCACGCGCGGGTCGACACGCTGCAGCAGGCCGCCCTGTGTGGCGACGTCCTCGCTGAACATCACCTGGCGCAGCAGGCCCGCCCCGCCGTTCAGGGTCTTCTCGACGAAGCTGCCCTTCTTGCGCTTCCCGATGCACCCGCACGGGCACATCGCCAGTTCGCTCTGGAGCAGCCAGTCCGGGACGCGGAGGGTGTCGTCCGCGACCTGGGTCATGCCTTCTCCAGCGGTTCGGCCGGGCGGCGTTCGGCGAGCCGGCGTGCCGCGAGCCCGATGAGGAGGACCACCGCGCCGATCATGGCGATGCCGACCACGGCCGAGACGAGGTAGCCGATGGTCGGATGGGCGTCGGAGTCGAAGCCGTAGCCGTTGAAGAGCGCGTGGTGCCAGAACCCGTTGTACTTGTTCAGGCCGCTCGGCACGGCCGACAGGTGGTACTTGTTCAGGTCCAGGTCCTCGGGGGAGTCCTCGCCGAACGCGCCGCCGGGTGCCAGCAGGCCGAGCGGGGTCAGCAGCACCATGACCCCGACCGCGCCGAGCGCCACCGTGATGGGACGTACCCGCCGCGGACGCCGCTCGCCGGGGGCCGAGACGCCGGCGTGGTTGACGCGCAGCAGCGCGACGTTGGCGCGCTGGAGGTAGGCGACGATGCCGGCGGTGAGGATCGCCTCGGCGGCTCCCGCGACGGTCAGGTGCGCGAGCGCCATCGCGGGCACGGTCTGGGAGATGTGGTACGGCGAGTAGAGGGGCGCGCCGGCGGCGTTGTGGAACAGCACCGGCTGCAGGCCGAACTCGATCGCGCCGGCCAACGCCGCGGCGTTGATCCCGAGGTAGCCGCCGACCGCGGCGGCGACCACCCGGCGCGAGCCGGCCAGGTCGGAGCGTCCCGACAGCAGCCGGTAGACGGCGATGCCGACGAAAGGCGCGATGATCGCCATGTTCACGACGTTGAACCCGTACGCGAGGACCCCGCCGTCGCCGAACAGCAGGGCCTGGAAGGCCAGCGCGACACTGACCGCCAGCACCGCCGCCCACGGCCCCAGCAAGATCGCGATCACCGTGGCGCCGATCGCGTGAGCGGTGGTCCCGTCGGGGATCGGCACGTTGAACATCATGACCAGGAAGCTCAGCGCCGACATCACCGCGAGGGCCGGCACGTGGCGGTTCTTCACGACCTTCTGCACGCGCCGTCCCGCGACCGCCCACGCCGGGACCGCCAGGAGGTAGCCGACGGCACAGGTCTGCGGGCTGAGATAGCCATCGGGAATGTGCATGGGCTCTCCTCGGCAAACGAGCGCGCATGAATGGTAATTGCGAGCACTTTGCAACAAGGTAGTTCAATCGAGCCGTGGAGGCCAGGTGGTCCCCGCACGCGACCGGGGATCAGCCCGTCCGCCAGACGTGCAGGAGGCCGTCGTGGCTCGTCAGGACCAGGTCCCACGTCGAAGGGACGGCCGGCAGGACGGCGCGGGCGGCGTCGCCGCACCGGGGGCAGGCGTCGCTGCCGACGCTGTACGTCACGACGTAGTCGCCGGGAGCGGGCGCGGCCGGCGTGACCAGCGGGCGCAGGCGGCCGCGCCACACGCGGTGGCCGGTCGGGGTGACCAGGTAGATCGGCATGACGCGGAACAGCCGCGCGTCCGTCCACACCGTGGTCGCCCCCGAGCGGGCCAGCCACGAGCGGAACTCCGGCAGCGCGCGCGACCGTACGCGGTCCGAGCCCGCCCAGCCCGCCGAGCCGGGACGGCCCAGCACGGAGAGCGCCACCACGGCGAGGGCCACGCAGGAGACCGCCGCCGCCCGCAGGCGCCCCGGTACGCGCGCCACCAGCCACAACGCCGCGACGCCTCCCAGGACGAAGGCCGGGAAGACGGGATACCAGTAACGCAGCAGCTGCAGGCGCAGCTTGGGACGCGCGGGGTCGAGCACGCCGCCGAGCAGCGTGAGCGGCACCCACATCAGCAGGATCCACAGCGCGAACACCCCGGCGTTCCGCTGTTCGGCCGCGACCGGGCCGCGGAACCGCCGCACGGCCACGACCAGGCCGGTCGCGAGCGTCAGCCCGAGCAGCAGGAGGAGGCCCGGCCCCTCCGCGGGCCTCCCCAGCTGCTGCGGCAGCCGCCACAGGTAGACCCACAGCGGCAGATCATGGAAGGTCGCGGCGACCTCCGGCCGCGAGGGTAGGTTTCCCAGGCCGGAGTCGGCGTGCAGGCGCGCCAGCGGGTCGCCGTACAGATGGGCGTTGAGCACCATCTCGCCCAGCCCGGTCAGCGCGACCGGCACGGCCGCGAACAGCCACTCCCACCGGCCGATACGCCGCCACACGAGCACGATCGCCAGCGGCCACGCGAAGACGATGAACTCGCGGGTGAGGTAGCTCCACCCCAGCAGCACGCCGATCACGACGAGCACGGCGCGCCGCCACGGCAGCAGGTTCTCGCGCACCGCGACGGTGAGGGCGATCGCCGCCGTGAACAGCGCTGTCGCCGGCAGGTCGGGCAGCAGTTCGGTGCCGGCCACCACGACGATCCCGACGCACCCCAGCACCGTCGCCGACAGCGCTCCCACGAGGCGGCCGAACATCAGGCACCCGATCGCGTACACCGAGGCGAACAGCAGCAGCGCCGCCGCCACCGGGAACGCGTGGTACGTCACCTCGGAGTAGCCGAAGACCTTCATGACCAGCGCGGTCGGCGCGGTCAGCCCGATCCGCAGGTACTGGTGGTCGAAGATCGGATCGTGCGGGCGCGACGGGAACGCCTTCGCCGCGTCCATGTACCGGCTGTGGTCCACCGGCTGCGGCACCGACAGGTTCCACAGCAGCATTGCGCCGTACAGCGCGACCAGGATCAGGCCGAGCAGGACGTCCGCGCGCCACGCGGAGGAGCCGCGGCGCAGGTCGACGGGCTCTGGGGCGGTATCGAGCATCAGAACAGCACGTTCTCCCCGGGCGCTCCGTGGAACGCGACCCGGCCGTGCCGCATCAGCTCCGCGTCGTCGACCTTCCACGTGTGCGCCTCACGGTCGCCGCGCACGGACACGAAGTTGAATCGGTCCGCGGAGTAGATCCCGATCTCGTCGCGCAGGGCGCGGCGCAGCAGGTCGCTGTCGATCGCGCGGGGCAGGTCGGCGAAGCGCAGTTTCCGCATCACGTCGCCGTCGGCCAGGATCGTGCCGCCCTGGACCAGCTCGGCGCTGGTGTGCTCCAGATGCGGGAAGCGCAGCAGGGTGAGGCCGTGCGTGCGCATCTCGCAGTAGTGCGCGCCCTTCCCGGTGATGCCCGCCGTCGTGTAGTCGAAGGCGAACGCGAGGTCGCTCAGATAGTGCGCGCCGTAGAGGTTGTCGTCGTCCATCTTGGCCAGGTACGCCCCGTCGGCGGCGTCGATGCCGAGGTTCATGACCGACCCGAGCGTCATCGAGGCGTCCGCGGTGAGCACCACGACGTCCTCCAGCCCGGCGGCGCGCGCCTTCTCCGCAACGCCGTCCGAAGGGAAGCCGTGCAGGACCATGACGAGTTGCAGCGGCCGGTGCGTCTGCGCGGCGACCTGGGCGATCGCGTGGTCGATCTGCTCGGGCCGGTTGGTCGGCAGGATCACCGAGATCGACCGCTCCCGCGAGCGCACCGCCACTCCCGCCGCCGACAGCAGGGCCGCGGCCCGGTGCCCGTACAAGTGTTCGGCGAACACCTTCCGCATGGCCAGGTGGCCCGTACGGTCGCGCAGGTCGGAGTCCTTCATCAGGCCGACGAGCGCCTCAGTGGTCCGCTCCGGGGTCGTCGACAGGCGTACGAGATCCCCGAAGACGTTCTCCAGCGCGCGCGAGTGGCCCGAGACGACCGGCGTGCCGCAGGCCGACAGCTCGAACACCCGCCGCGCGCACATCGTCGGCGACTCGGTCACCGAGTTGACGTTCAGGAAGACCTTGTACGCCTTGTAGGCCGCCAGCATCCGCTCGTACGGCAGCGACCCGACGATGTGGTCCGTGTACGCCGCCGGGAAGGCGAAGTCCGGGTCGTCGGAGATGCGACTGTAGATGTGCAGGTCGAACTCACGGGCCGGAGCGAGGATCGTGTCCATCTGCGCGGCGCGCTCGGGGTACTTCTTCGCGTGGTACGTCCCGGCGAAGGCGACCTCGTGCTTGCGCCCGCCGGGCACCGAGACCGGGTTGTGGACCCGCGGCTGCGCGCCGAACGGCAGCAGCGCGACCCGGTCGTGGCCGAGTGCCTCGACGTAGCGCGGGATGCAGTCGGAGTCCACGGTGAAGACGTGGTCGAACAACTTGGCCGTCTCGATGAAACGGTCGAAGTTGGGCGGGTCCTCCTTGTTCCAGAACACCGTCGGGATGCCCTGCTCGCGGCACCAGGTGACCAGGTCGCGCACCGGCTGCTTCGGCGCGCCGGCCGCGCTCATCATCGTCGCCCAGCGTCCGTCGTTGCCGTGCCAGGCCGACTCGCAGAACAGCATCGCGGGCCGTTCGCGTTCGAGCACCTCGCGCCAGTCGTCCGGGCCGAAGCGGATCTGGTGCCACTCGAACCTGAACGCCATCGCCGAGAACACGTCGAGGATCACCGCGACCTTCACGTCGCGGGCCTCGGGTCCGTCCGGGACGACGACCTGGGGGATCGGGATCGCCGAGTAGTGCCCGGACAGGTCCGGCGTGGCCGCCGTCGTCTCCGGCACCGGCTCGGCCAGGCGCGGCGCGGTCTTCAGGGCCGTCGCGACGTTCTTCGGCAGCCGCAGCGCCTCCGCGGGGCGCTTCGCGCTCCACAGCGCCTCGCCGAGCCGCCACCACTTGCGGCTCTTGGCCGACTTCAGCTGCCAGGTCACGTAGTCCGTGCGGTACGACTGGTGCGCGAGGCGGGCCTCGAGGTTCTTCATCCGCGCGTTCACCTGCTCGTACCGCGCGATGGCGACGTCGTAGCGCCGGATCTTCTCCTTGTGGTCCTGCGCGTCCTCCTGGAGGGCCTTCAGCGCCCGTTCCATGAGCGGCTGCGCCTCGACGATCAGGCGGTCCGGGTCGGCCATCGCGCCGGGCCGCGCGCGCACCCGCAGGTACCGGTCGACGATGTCCAGGCTCTCCACCGACACGTGCGGCGCCAGCAGCCGTACGAGGGAGTCCACGTAGAACGTCGCGTGGTGGTCGTGGTGGCGGCTCAGGCCGAACGGCGTCGTCAGCACCAGGTGGCCGCCGGGCCGCAGCACGCGTCCGGCTTCGGCCAGCAGCGGCGAGGCGTCCTCGGAGTGTTCGACGATCTCTCCCATGAGGACCGTGTCGAACGAGGCGTCCGCGAATCCGAGCGCGGTGCCGTCCGCGATACGGAAGTCGAGCCGTTCCCGTACGTCCGCGGGCTCCGCGTCGCGTTCGGCCCGTGCGTACTCGACGCGGTCGTCCTGGACGTCCACTCCGACCACCGTCAGGCCGCGCCGTGCGCACAGGATCGAGGCGATGCCCTGGGAGCAACCGACGTCGAGGACCTCTCCGGTGGCCTGTTCTACCAGCCAATGGATACGATCACGGGCAACCTGTTGTGCGCTTTCAGCCCAGATCTTGCCTTTGTAGACCTCGGAGATGCGATCGGAATTAGCCATTGAGCCTCTTGTCGTTCGGATGCGGCGGAGCGACGCTAGCCGCATTTGGCGAACGGACGGTGTCGGGCAGGAGACGCCGCGGTAATCGACGAGAAGAAGGTGTTCACAGTGGGCGTCAAGTGGGGACTGCTCGCCGCGTACACCGGTCTCGCCGCCGAGATCGCCGCTGACCCGTAGATGCCATCTCCTCATCCTCCCGAGACGGTGCTCGGCTGGGTACGTGACGTCGTGGGCGGCCGCATCACCTCGATCCGTTCGATGGGCGTCAGATCCACGACCATGCACGCGATCGACGCGGGAGACCCGCCACGGCGCCTGGTCGTCCGCCGTTTCCACGACGCCCGCCGTCTGCGCTCCGACCGCTGGTACGTCCCGGCGAACGAGGCGGCGGTCCTGGAGCTCCTCGACGACACCGAGGTGCCCGCGCCGCGCCTGCTCGCCGCGGACTCCTACGGCCGGATCTGCGACGTGCCCGCGCTGCTGACCACGCGCGTGCCCGGCCGCCCGGCCGAACGCCCGTGGGACATGGAGGCCTTCCTCACCGCGATGGCCCAGGCGCTCGTGTTCATCCACGAGGTGCAGCCGGAGGCAGGGCTGCCGGACTACATGCCGTACTGGGAGTCCGGTGTCTCCGGTGAGCGTCGGCCTCCGGAGTGGTCGGGCAGCGCCGAGCTGTGGCGGCGGGTCTTCGAGGCGGTGTCCGGGCCCGCGCCGCAGAGCGTGCGCGGCTTCATCCACCGCGACTTCCACCCCGGCCAGACGGTGTGGACCGGCGCCCGGCTCACCGGCATAGTCGACTGGACCACCGGCTGCCGCGGCCCGTACGCCGTGGACGTGGCCCGGATGCGGCTCAACCTCGCCATGGACTACGGCGTCGAGGTCGCAGGGCAGTTCCAGACGATCTACCGCGACGTGTCCGGCCAGGAGGTGCGCGACCCGTACTGGGACCTCATCGACGCCGCCGACGCGATCCTGGACATGCCGGCGCCGCGGACCCAGGCCGTCGCCGACCGCTACACCCGCTTCGAGCACTGGACGGCCCTGGCCCTCGCAGACCTTTGATCCGCAGGCGCGGGCGGCTCTCCGCCTTCGATCCCTTCTTAGGCCAGGCCGCACGTCACGGCCAGAATGGGCCTCCGCGGCCCCGCACGGGGCCGGGAGGGAGAAGGCATGGAGTACACGCGGCTCGGCTCGTCGGGACTCAAGGTCTCGCGGCTATGCCTGGGAATGATGAGTTTCGGTGACCCCGCGAACAGGGCCTGGCAGCTCGACCAGGCGGCGTCCGAGCCGATCGTCCGGCGCGCCGTGGAGGCCGGGGTGACCTTCTTCGACACCGCCGACGTCTACTCCATGGGCGTCAGCGAGGAGATCACCGGGCGGCTGCTCCCGAAGCTGTTCGCCCGTCGCGACGACTACGTGCTCGCGACGAAGGTGTACTTCCCGATGGGCGAGGGCCCCAACGACCGGGGGCTGTCGCGCAAGCACGTCATGGGCTCCATCGACGACTCGCTGCGGCGTCTCGGCACCGACTTCGTCGACCTCTACCAGATACACCGCTGGGACTACGAGACGCCGATCGAGGAGACGATGGAGGCGCTCCACGACGTCGTGCGCGCAGGCAAGGCGCGCTACATCGGCGCGTCCAGCATGTACGCCTGGCAGTTCGCCAAGGCCCAGTACACCGCGCGCACCGGCGGATGGACCCCGTTCGTCTCCATGCAGAACCACTACAACCTGGTCTACCGGGAGGAGGAGCGGGAGATGATCCCGTGCTGCCTGGACCAGGGGGTCGGCGTCATCCCGTGGAGCCCGCTCGCCCGCGGCCTGCTGACGGGGAGCCGCGAACGCGGCGGCGCGCGGAGCACCGTGCGCTCCGGCTCGGACGCGGTGGCCGACAACCTCTACGGCGACGCCGACTTCGACGTCGTCGACGTGGTGCGCGACATCGCGGCCGAGCGTGAGGTCCCGCCCGCGCAGGTCGCCCTGGCCTGGCTCCTGGGGCGGCCGGGCGTCACCGCCCCGATCGTCGGCGCCACGAAACTCCGTCATATGGCGGACGCGATCGAGGCCGTGGACCTGCGGTTGAGCGAGGAAGAGAAGGCGCGCCTGGAGGCGCCGTACCGGCCCCATCCGGTCCTTGGCCACTCCTGACCCTTGACGGGGTCCGGTGGGTTCCCTATCGTCCCCGGCGTCAAGGAAACCTTCCTTACTAATGGTGTCCGTAGCAGCGGAGGTTCGTGTGGCAGGCCCACGAAACAGATCATCCGAGGTCACCGGCGGCGGTACGGCGCACCGCCGCGTCGTGGCGGTCGCCGCGGCAGGGGCGGCGCTCGTGGCCCTCTCCGTATCCCCGGTCGGTGCGGTCGAGCACGCCCCCGTGGTCGCGGCGCCGCAGATCGTGCCCGCGCCGGCGTCTCTGAAGACCGTCCCCGGTGTGTCGTTCACGCTGACCCGCGACACGAAGATCGTCGCGCGGCACGGCTCGGGCACGGCCGGCGCGTACCTCGCGGGGATCCTCCGCCGCTCCACCGGCTATCCGCTTCCCGTCGCGGCCTCCGGCGGCTCGCACAACGTCATCGCGCTGACGCTGTCCCACGGCCGCACGGGCGAGGCGTACCACCTCGCGGTCACCAAGTCCTCGGTGAAGGTGGAGGCCGGCTCGGCCGAGGGGCTGTTCCGCGGCGTGCAGACGCTGCGCCAGCTCCTCCCGCCGGCGGTCGAGTCCTCCTCCGTACGGCCGGGGCCCTGGACCATGCCGGGCGTCGAGGTCGAGGACGCGCCCAGGTTCGCCTGGCGCGGCACGATGCTCGACGTCAGCCGCCACTTCTTCACCGTGTCGCAGGTCGAGCGCTACATCGACCACGCCGCCGCGTACAAGGTCAACATGGTGCACCTGCACCTGAGTGACGACCAGGGCTGGCGCATCGCGATCAAGGGCTGGCCGCACCTGGCCGAGTACGGCGGCAGCACCGAGGTCGGCGGCGGGGAGGGCGGCCACTTCACCCAGGCCGACTACATGAGGATCGTCCGGTACGCCGCGGACCGCTACATGACGATCGTCCCGGAGATCGACGGCCCCGGCCACACCAACGCCGCGCTCGCCTCGTACGCGAAGCTGAACTGCGACGGCAAGGCGCCGCCGCTGTACACGGGCACGAGCGTCGGCTTCAGCTCGCTGTGCATCGCCAAGCCCGTGACGTATGAGTTCCTGAACGATGTGCTCGGCCAGCTCGCCAAGATCACGCCGGGCCCGTACGTCCACATCGGCGGCGACGAGGCGCACAGCACCACACCGGCCGACTACGCGACCTACATGGAGCGCGTCGGGCCGATCGTGAAGAAGAACGGCAAGGCCATGGTGGGCTGGAACGAGATCGGCGAGGCGAAGATCGCGCCCGGCTCGGTCGCGCAGTACTGGAACACCGCGAAGGGTTCGGAGAGCGGCACCAAGTCGGCGCGCGACGCCGTCGCCCAGGGCGCCAAGATCGTTATGTCGCCGGCGAACCACACCTACCTCGACATGAAGTACGACGAGTCGACACCGCTCGGCCAGGACTGGGCCGGGCTCATCGAGGTGAAGGACTCCTACGACTGGGATCCCGCGACGTTCGTCGACGGCGTGGCCGAGAAGGACGTCCTCGGCGTCGAGGCCCCGCTGTGGACCGAGACGATCGTCGTCAACGACGACATCGACTACATGACCTTCCCGCGGCTGCCCGCCATCGCCGAGATCGGCTGGTCGCCGCAGAACCTCCGCTCCTGGGACGACTTCCGGCTGCGGCTCGCCGCGCAGGGCCCGCGCTGGACGGCGGCGTCCCTGAACTTCTACCGGTCGCCGCAGGTGCCCTGGCCGGCGTCCTGACCGATCGGCACAGGGGCCGTCTCCAGAGATGGAGGCGGCCCCTGTGCCGTTCCCCGTGGGTTTCGGCTCCGTAGGGTGAGTGCGTGTGCACGCTGGGGCTTCGACACGCATTGTGATTTTCCGTAAACCCTCGATCTCTTCCAAAGTGCTGACCTGCGGGGTTACGGTCGAAGCAGTTCCGGAGAGTTTCCGGGTGTGCCGATCCTCTGTTGAATTCCTCAACGAATCGCACCGCCCAGCCCGTAGGCTCCCGGGGCTGTTAGGGATGGAGTGGCCGTCGATCCGCCCAGTAGATCCGGTCGCTCCAGCGCCGGTCCTACGCGCATCCAGGACCGGTGACAGGGGTACCGGGCGCCGAGAGACTTCGAGTCGCCGGCGTTCGGTACCTATCCCTGTTTTCAGGTCGGTCGTGCCGGGAGGAATCGCAGTGTGAAGGTCGATCGCGAGCGCGTCCTCGCCTACCGGGTGGCCGCGCAGCGGCTCGACCGCGTCTCCGACCTGGAGATCCTCGACATCGGGGTCCAGGACACGCCGTACGGCTCGGCGCGGCTCGCGCTCGCCGCCCGCGGGGCGTCGCCCGACGGCGCCACGCTGGTCTGGGGCGCGCGGGGAGCGCCCCACCTGCACCGGCCGGAGGACCTGCCGGGCCTGGCCACCGCGCTGTGGCCGCTGGACGACGCCGACGCGCGGTCACGGATCTCCTCCACGCAGATCAAGGAAGGCGCTCGGCTCGGGCTGAGGGCGTTCGCCGTGACCGCCGAGGCGCTGCGCGCGACGGTGACCGGGCCGATGCCCAAGGGTGAGATGAGCACCGCGGTGAGCGCGCTGGTCCCGGAGTCGCTCACCTACGACTGCGTTCCGTGCGGGGCGCGGCACATCTCCGGCGGCCTGCTCCAGCAGGCCGGGCTGGCCGGTGGTGTACGCGTCGAGACGCGCGGCGCGAAGACGTTCCTGGCCCCCATCGAGGACGGGGCGGGCGTTCCCGGGCGTGCCGGCGGCACCCGGGAGCTCGTGCTGGCCTACCTCCGGCTTCTCGGACCGGCGAGCCGCGCGGACGTGGCGAAGTACCTGGGCGTGGGCCGCGCCGCCGTCGACCGAGTGTGGCCGGACGGGCTCGCCGGGGTCGAGGTGGAGGGCCGCGATCTCTGGCTGCCGGCCGACCGGGTCGAGGCGCTGCGGTCCGCACCGCCGCCCCGGCTCGTACGCCTGCTCCCGCCGTCCGACCCGTACCTGCTGCCCCGCGATCGCGATCTCCTCGTGCCGGACAAGGCGCGCCAGGCCGAGGTCTGGCGCATGCTGGGGAATCCGGGCGCGTTGCTCGTGGACGGCGAGATCGCCGGCGTGTGGCGTGCGCGCAAGAAGGGTCGCGCTCGCCTGGAGATCACCGTGACGGCGTTCGGCGCGCTCTCCGGCGGGGTACGGGCCGCAGCCGAAGGCGAGGCCCGGCGCGTGGCAGACGCGCGAGACGTCGCCGAGGTTGTCCTGCAATTCGGAACATAGGGGCTGGTCGCGCGGCCGGAAGTGGGTGTGCTGCCGCATGTGCAGACTGCACATGCCGGACCTATGATGTCGGAACGCTGGTGCGCCACTGGGCCGGCCACCGGCGGATTCGTTTGATCCGCAGTGCCTTGTTCTCGGGGGAGAACAGTGCTGCGGTCTCGGCATGGGCGTTCCGAGGGAGCCGCATGCAGTCGATCGGACCGGACGTTCCGACCTGGTCATCAGGCCGTGGCTGGCGTAAGAGCCGTCACAGCAACCCGAGTGGCAACTGCGTCGAGGTGGCGGCCGTGTGCGCGCCGGGCGCCGCCGTCCGGACGGGGAAACCGGAGGAGGCCGAGCCTCTGGATCATTAACACGGCGCTCGTGGTCCCCGCCAGCATCGGCGGTTTCGCTGGCCGGACCCGGACTGAGAGAAGTCCCAGGTACGCGCGTTCCAGGGCTTCCGAGAGCGCACTGTTGGGACATACGGCCTGTATGAGCCGTTAATGGTCCCTTTCGGGCGTGCCCGACACCACTTATTCGGCGCGCCAGTACCGACAGGTAAGGTCATGACCAGCGTTGGGGAGCGGGAGGTGGGCGTTGTACGACCGTCTTTGGACGTGGCCGAACGCATTGAGTTTCGCGCGTCTTCTCGGAGTGCCGGTCTTTCTGTGGCTGGTGCTCATCAAGGAGGACTGGTGGGCCTTCGGGATCCTGGTCTTCGCCGGCCTGTCCGACTGGCTCGACGGCAAGCTCGCGCGGATGCTCGATCAGACGAGCAAGCTCGGCACACTCCTCGATCCGGCGGCCGACCGCCTCTACATCTTCGCGACCCTTCTGGGCCTGGTCGTCCGTGACGTCGTCCCGCTCTGGCTGGCGATCGTGCTCGTCGGCCGCGAGGTCTACATGGGGCTGCCGCTCTACGTCCTGAGAAGGCACGGTTACGGGCCGCCCGCGGTGCACTTCGTCGGAAAGTCGGCCACGCTGTGCCTGCTCTACGCCTTCCCTCTGCTGCTGCTCGGAGTCCACTCCGGCACGTGGGCCACTGTCGCGAAGGTCATCGGATGGGCGTTCACGATCTGGGGGACCGGCCTGTACTGGTGGGCGGCGGTCCTCTACACCGCGCAGGTCCGGCGGCTCACGCACGCGGACCACATGTCCGGTGAACTGAAGGGAGCGGAACCTCGACCATGATCGGAGTACCCATCGCAGAGGACCGGCTGCCGTGAAGGCCGTTGTGATGGCGGGCGGAGAGGGGACGCGGCTGCGTCCCATGACCGCCAACCAGCCCAAGCCCCTGCTCCCCGTGGTCAACAAACCGATCATGGAACACGTGCTCCGTCTCCTGAAGCGGCACGGGTTCACCGAGACCGTCGTCACCGTCCAGTTCCTCGCCGCGCTCGTGCGCAACTACTTCGGCGACGGCGAGGAGATCGGCATGGCGCTCAGCTATGCCACCGAGGAGATGCCGCTCGGCACCGCCGGCAGCGTCAAGAACGCCCAGGACGCCCTCCGCGACGAGCGCTTCCTGGTGATCTCCGGTGACGCGCTCACCGACATCGACCTCACCGACATGGTGCGCTTCCACAAGGAGAACGGCGCACTCGTCACCATCGGCCTCAAGCGCGTGCCGAACCCCCTGGAGTTCGGCATCATCATCATCGATGACGAGGGCCGGGTGCAGCGCTTCCTGGAGAAGCCGACCTGGGGGCAGGTCTTCTCCGACACCGCCAACACCGGCATCTACGTCATGGAGCCCGAGGTCCTCGACCACGTCGCGGCCGGCGAGTCGGTCGACTGGTCCGGCGACGTCTTCCCCAAGCTCCTGGCCGAGGGAGCGCCCCTCTACGGCTACGTCGCCGACGGCTACTGGGAGGACGTCGGCACCCACGAGAGCTACCTGAAGTCCCAGGCCGACATGCTGTCCGGCCGTATCGGCATCGAGCCGTCCGGCTTCGAGGTCTCGCCGGGCATCTGGGTCGCCGAGGGCGCCGAGGTCGACCCCGAGGCGATCCTGAAGGGCCCGCTCTACATCGGCGACTACGCCAAGGTCGAGGCCGGCGCCGAGCTGCGGGAGTTCACCGTGCTCGGCAGCAACGTCGTCGTGAAGGAAGGCGCCTTCCTGCACCGCGCGATCGTGCACGACAACGTTTTCATCGGCCCGTCGACGAATCTGCGCGGCTGCGTCATCGGCAAGAACACCGACATCATGGCCGGCGCCCGCATCGAGGAGGGCGCGGTCATCGGTGACGAGTGCGTCATCGAGTCCGAGGCGTACGTCTCCAGCGACGTCAAGGTGTACCCCTTCAAGACGATCGAGGCCGGCGCGGTCGTCAACACGAGCGTCATCTGGGAGTCCCGCGGCCAGCGCACCCTGTTCGGGCCGCGCGGCGTCTCCGGGCTCATCAACGTGGAGATCACGCCCGAGCTGGCGGTGCGCCTCGCGAGCGCGTACGCCACGACCCTGAAGAAGGGCGCGAACGTCACGGCCTCCCGCGACGCCTCGCGTGCCGCTCGTACGCTCAACCGCGCCGTGCAGAGCGCGCTCACCGCGAGCGCGATCAACGTGCAGGACCTGGAGGCGTGCCCGATCCCGGTCGCGCGGTACGCCACGGCGCGCGAGAACTGCGTCGGCGGCATCGTCATCCGCACCACGCCGGGCGACTCCCAGGGCGTCGACATCGTCTTCCTCGACGACAACGGCTCCGACCTGTCCCAGAACGCCCAGCGCAAGCTGGAACGCGTGTTCGGCCGACAGGAGTACCGCCGGGCCTTCCCCGGCGAGATCGCCGAGCTGGCCTACCCGTCGCGCGTCATCGAGACCTATGTGCGCGACCTGCAGACCCGTGTCGACATGCGCGGTGTCCTGGAGGCCGGGCTCAAGATCGTCATCGACTGCGCGGGCGGCACGGCGTCGCTGGTGCTTCCGCAGTTGCTCGGGCGGCTCGGCGTCGACGTCCTGACCATCAACAACCGCCTCGACGACGTGTCGCCGACCGAGACGCTCGCCGAGCGCATGCGCGACCTGCAGCGTCTCGGCGACCTGGTCTCCTCCTCACGCGCGGCGTTCGGCGTGCGCTTCGACCCCGTCGGCGAGCGCATCACCCTGGTGAACGAGAACGGCGAGCTGATCAGCGACGACCGGGGCCTGCTCGTGATGCTCGACCTCGTCGCGGCCGAACGGCGCGGCGGCCGGGTGGCGCTGCCGGTCACCACCACACGAGTCGCCGAGCAGGTGTGCCGGTTCCACGGCGTACAGGTCGACTGGACCTCGACCTCGCAGGACGTCCTGACCAAGGCGGCCACCGCGGAAGACAGCATCTTCGCGGGCGACGGCCGCGGCGGCTTCATCGTCCCGGAGTTCAACGCGACCGTCGACGGCATCGCGGCCTTCACCCGGCTGCTCGGCCTGGTGGCGCGCACCCGCCTCACGCTGTCCCAGATCGACCACCGGATCCCGGAGGCGCACCTGCTCAGGAGATCCGTGCCCACGCCATGGGCGGCCAAGGGCAGCGTCATGCGCCACGTCGTGGAAGCCGCCGACAAGCGCACCGTCGACACGACGGACGGCGTACGCGTCATCGAGGACGACGCGAGCTGGATCCTCGTCCTGCCGGACCCGTCCGAGGCCGTCACCCATTTGTGGGCCGAAGCCGCCGACCGCGACGCCGCACAGGCGCTCCTGGCGGAGTGGGCGGGTGTCGTAGAGGAAGCCGGTTCTTGAGCGAGACCGAAACCCCGGACACCACCCTCCCCCCATCCCCGTCCCCGCCGTCCCCGTCGCGCGGGCGGCGGCGGTGGCTGCGGCGGGCCGGGGGCACCGTGCTGGCGGCGGCGGTGGCGGCCACCGGGTTCTCGCTGATCTACGACGCGGCCACCGCGGGCCGCGCGCGAGTCCCGGCGGGCCTGACGTACGTGCGGACCGGCGACCTGACGACGCGCTACCGCGTGTGGGGGAGCGGCGGCTCGCCGATCGTGCTCGTGCACGGCGCGGCCGAGTCCGCCGACACCTGGGAGGCCCTGGCCGCGACGCTCGCACGCGACCACCGCGTGTACGCCCTGGACCTGGACGGCTCCGGATACACCTCGCGCCGCGCCCCGTACACCGTGGACCACGAGACACGGCAGCTGCTGGCCTTCATGGACGCCCTGCACATCGACCGGCCCGTGCTCGTCGCCCACTCCGCCGGCGCGGCCGTCGCCGCCGAGGCGGTGTTGCGCGAGCCAAAGCGGGCCGGCGGTCTGCTGTTCCTCGACGGCGACGCACTCGCGGGAGGCGCGGGCCCGCCTGCGGCGATGCGCTACGTGATGCAGCCGCCGTACCGGATCACCCTGCTGCGGCTGGTCATCCACTCCGGCTGGCTCATCCGCCGCATCTACACCTCCCAGTGCGGCCCGGCGTGCCCGCCACTGGACAAGGCCGGCGTGGAGAGATGGCGGCGCCCGTTCCAGGTCGTCGGCGCGGAGGACGGAGTCTGGGGCGCACTACGCGCCGGCGTACCGGGCCTGACCGAAGCGCGCGTAGCGGAGCTGAGCAGAGTGAACCTGCCCAAAGCAGTGGTGTTCGGCGCGGACGACCACGTGTTCGCCCCCACTTCGGCCGCCGACACGGCCCGCCGAATCGGCGCCCCCGCCCCAACACTGATCCCGGGCGCCCGGCACCTCACGATGATCTCCTCACCGGCCACGGTCGCCGCAGCCGTCGAGTCCCTCACCACCCACCGCACCCCCTGACCCGCACCCGCGGACCGACCACACCATCCACCGCACCCCCTCTGACCCGCATCCGCAGATCGACCACACCGCCCATCCGAGAGTCCCGCTGACGCGAACACGCCGGACCCGACCTGGCCCCGGTCCATCGTTGCGGTGGTCACCACCGCATGCGCGTGACCACCGCCTGCGACCGTCACCACCGCCTGCGGCGTCTGCACGGCGCGGCGTCTGCACGGCGCGCGGCGTTTTCACCGCCTGTGGCGTCACCGCAGTCCGCGACCGTCACCACAGCCCGGTGCCGTCAACCATCGCCCGTGGCGTCTCCAAGGCCCGCGGCGTCTCTACCGCCTGCGGCGTCACCGCCGAGGTGACCTCCGAACCAGGTGAGGGCATCACCTTCCTGATCCGCATCCCGCCGCCCCCACCTGAATACCCGCGATGGTCCGCCCGCGGCCACGCCCGCCCGCTCACGCCCACGCCCGCTCACGCCCACGCCCGCACGCGCCTGCGCCCGCATACCCGCGCGCGCCCGCGCACCCGCGCCTGTGCGCACCCACGATCGCCCGCACGCGCCCGCGGAAAGAGCGGAAAGAAAGGCCTCCCATGCGCGCTGCAACGGCTGGGGCGGTCAACCCTCGACGCAACCGCTGCGGTCGTCCACCGTCCGCGCCGTCCTGACGTCCGCAGTCGGTCACCGTCCTGACGGCCTGAGTGCCTGTGGCCTGTCGCGGCCCGTGCTGCCTTGACGGCGGCGGTCGGTCATCTCCCGTGCCGCCTCAGTGCCCTGAGGTCGTCCACCGTCCGCGCCGCCCTGACGGTGCGGTCGGTGATCGCCTGTACCGCCTCAACACCTGCCGGTCGCTGCGAACGGTCGCGGTCTGGGTGGGGCGTCACGGCATGCGGTCGCCGGTGTCTCGGCGTAGGCGGACGGGCGGGCGGCGTAGGCGTTCCGACACCAGGGCCGGGCCCGCGTGGACGAGTATGTCCGTGAAGTCGCCTGCGGCCTCCGCCACCCAATAGGAGCGTTCGACCAGTAGAGCTCGCACTCGGCGTATGTTCGGGCGGCGGCCCGTGCCGGTGAAGTCCGCGGTCGCGGTGGCGACGCCCGGGGGCAGCTGGCCCCACGCCAATGCCCACGAGCGGGCTCCGCGTGGTCCGCGTAGGGCGCCGCGCAGGATCGACACCGAGATCGGGGTGGCCACGCAGACGTCCGCGAGGTGTGGTCCCTCGTACACCTCCAAGGCGGCGCGGCCGGACGCGCCGCGGCCCACACGTACCGTCCAGCCGCTGATCGGAAGTCGCATGAGTGGAATGATCCGAGCCCGATTCACGATGTCCCCCTGTAGCCGCTCGTACGCCCCGGACCCAGTGCACCGCGGGTGTCTGTGAGCCGGGCGGGCGCACGCTGGAGGTTTCCTGTGAGTTCCCAGTGCTCGGGCATGGCCGGAGGCTTGCCACAATGGGGCGGATGAGCGAACAGGGAGAAACGAGGCGCTGGGACCGTCCGGACGCCTCGATGTCGCTGCTCGCCGACCTTCTCAACGGCACCGGACTGGATCCGGACTACGAAGCGGCGGCGGCACGGCGGGGCGGCGGGCGGGGCGCCGGACGTGCGACGCGCCTGTTCGCGGCGACTCTCGCCCTCGGGCTGCTCGGCGCCGTCGCGATCCTGCAGGTGCACCGCGGCGAGCCGGTCGCGGCGCGGCAGCGCCGCGCCCTCATCGCGCAGATCCGGCAGCGTACGGACGAGACCGACCGTCTCCAGCGGCAGGCGGACGCCCTACGCGGGCAGACCGAGCGGCTGCGGCAGTCGGCGCTGGCGAGCAGCGACGAGGGGCGGCGGGTCCGTGAGGACCTCGACCGGGTCGCCGCGGCGGCTGCGGCGGTGCCGGTCGGCGGCGACGCGGTCGTCGTGACCGTGGACGACGCCCGCACGCCGAGCGGCGCGACGGCACGGCAGGAGGGCCACATCTTCGACCTGGACATCCAGAAGCTCGTCAACGGGCTGTGGGCTTCGGGCGCGCGCGCCATCGCGGTGAACGGTCAGCGGATGACCGCGACCACCGCGATCCGCTCCGCCGGGGACGCCATCCTCGTGGACTACCGGCCGCTGTCACCGCCGTACGCCGTGACCGCGATCGGCGATCCTGGCAACATCGAGACCACGTTCGCCGTGTCTCCCGTCGGCCGGACCTTCCGTACGCTCGAGACCAATTTCGGCATCCGCTACGACATCCGCAAGGAGGACGGCGTGCGACTCCCCGCGGCTCCGGCCCTGCGCCTCCGCTACGCCCGGCAGGAGACGTCCAGGTGATCGCGCTGATCGGCCTCGTGGCCGGCGTCGTCCTCGGCTTCGTGGTCCACCCGGCGGTCCCGCTGTGGCTCCAGCCGTACCTGCCGATCGCGATCGTCGCGGCGCTCGACGCCATGTTCGGCGGCCTGCGCGCGCGTCTCGACGGCATCTTCGACGACAAGGTGTTCGTCGTCTCGTTCCTCAGTAACACGGTCATCGCCGCGCTCATCGTGTTCTTCGGCGACCAGCTCGGCGTGGGCTCGCAGTTGTCGACGGGCGTCGTCGTCGTCCTCGGCATCCGGATCTTCTCCAATGTCGCGGCGATCCGCCGGAAGCTCTTCCAGGCATGACCGACGATCGCCGCGGCCCCGTGGCACTGCTGCGGCCACGGGTCAACAAGGGCCAGCTCATCGCCGCGCTGCTGTGCGCGGTGCTGGGGTTCGCCGTCGTCGCCCAGGTGCACTCCAACGACAAGGGCACGAAGTTCGCCACCGCGCGCCAGGACGAGCTCGTCGGCATCCTTGGCGACCTCTCACAGCGCTCCGACCGGCTGCGCTCCGACATCCGCGACCTCGACGACACCAAGGCCGGCCTGCAACGCGACACGGAGGGTCAGGCCGCCGTGGAGGACGCACGGCGCCGCGCCACGACGTACGGCCTGTTGGCCGGCACGCTGCCCGCCGAGGGGCCGGGCATCGACCTGACCGTCGACGACCCCAAGGGCACGGTGCGCTCGGCCACGCTTCTCGACACGGTCGAGGAGCTGCGCGACGCCGGGGCCGAGGTCATCCAGGTCGGCGAAGTACGCGTGGGCGTCGACACGTTCTTCGCCGACGCGCCCGGCGGCGGAATCCTCGCCGATGGCCAGATCGTGCCACGGCCGTACCGCTTCCTCGCCATCGGAGACCCGCACACGCTCGCCACCGCGCTGAACATTCCGGGGGGCGTTCTGCAGACCCTGCGCAACAGCGGCGCGAGCGGCGTGGTCGGTCAGCACCAGAAGATCACCGTTCAGGCGATAAGGTCACCGTAGGTTACGACCCGCGCTCTCGGGGGGGTGTGAGCGTTTTCGCCCGGGTCTTCGTCCGCGCGGCGGCATGGACCCGCGATCACTGTCGAAGGTAGCTTGATGGCATAGGACACTTGCCGTGGTTGACCCCTCGGCAATTGCCGCGTAGGTTGCGGCAACCGTCGTCTTGCCGGGTGACGGAGGGGGATCGCGTGCTGGGGGGCTGTGGCCGGATGTACGGTGCCGGTGAGGTCGTCAGTGCTCGACTTCCGTGTCTGTGGTGCCAGAGCACACCCGAGGCCATAGGTAGGAGGCCGAGCCGATAAATGCCGAGCGTCTACTGCACACAGTGCGGTCACGCCAATCCGGATGATGCCCGCTTCTGCTCGAACTGCGGCAGCCCGCTCACCCGGAGCCGTCCGCCGGTGCCCAGCGAGCAGAGCGACTCCACGTCGACGATCTCACTCGGTGCGATCGAGAACGCCGTCGCAGAGGCCGACCAGGCGGAGGACCTGCCCGCCGACCAGTCGGCGGTCGAGTCGCTCCCGCCCGACACGGCGCTTCTGGTCGTCAAGCGAGGGCCGAACGCCGGAAGCAGGTTCCTGCTCGACAAGGACACCACCACGGCGGGCCGCCATCCGGAGAGTGACATCTTCCTCGACGACGTGACCGTGTCCCGCAGGCACGCGGAGTTCTACCGCCGCGGCCCGCAGTTCTCGGTACGCGACGTCGGCAGCCTCAACGGCACCTACGTCAATCGCGAGCGGATCGACGAGGCGGGGCTGTCCGGCGGCGACGAGGTCCAGATCGGCAAGTTCCGTCTGGTATTTCTCACCAACCCTCAGCCCGTCGTGGATCCGAGGGGCGACTTCAGGGCGCCCGGAGGGCCGTGAGGGAGTTGGCAGCAGCATGTGGCCGGACCTGACGGGGCGCGCTGAAGGCGTGCCTCCCGGGACGCGATGAGCGGGGGACGGGGCAGGCGGGGGGCGACACTGCCCGCGCGCCCGTCCACCGCCGGGCCGGACGAGCGCCGATGAGCGCCTCGGCGGCCCGTTCGCACATGACGATCGGAGAGGTGCTGGGACTCCTCTCCGGGGAGTTTCCCGACATCACCGTCTCCAAGATCAGGTTTCTGGAGGCGGAGGGGCTCATCGAGCCGGAGCGCACGCCGTCGGGCTACCGCAAGTTCGCGCAGGCGGACGCCGAGCGGCTGCGGTTCATCCTCGCCGCCCAGCGTGACCACTATCTACCGCTTCGTGTGATCAAGGAGCATCTCGACGCCGCCGACCGCGGCCTCGCCCCGCCTCCACTGGAGGCGCCGAGGCGCCGCGACCCGCGCGGCCTCGTGGCCGCAGGCGGCAGCGTGTACGAGGACGCCGCCGATGTGCGGCTCACCCGCCGCCAGCTCGCCGACGCCGCGGGCGTCGACCACGAGGTGATCGTCCAGCTGGAGGAGTTCGGTCTGATCCACCGGACCGGCCGCCACTACGGCGGAGAGGCCCTCACGATCGCGCGCAGCGCGGCCGAGCTGCGCTCCTTCGGGTTCGAGGCACGCCACCTCCGGGCGTTCAAGGCGGCGGCCGACCGCGAGGTCGGTCTCATCGAGGCGGCCGTCGCCCCGGAGCTCCGCCAGCGCAGTCCCGGCGCACGTGCGCGCGCCAGGGAGAGCGCGAGAGAGATCGCGAGCCTGTCCCTGAAGCTGCATGCCGCGCTGGTCGCCGCGGGGCTTCGTGAAGAGCTTGATCCTTGATCGCTCCGACGCCCTCCGCGCCGCCACGGAGCGGCATGCGCGGGGTGTACGTTGGGCTAAAGGGTTTGCGCAAACCGTCTCAGCAGGGAGCCGCCGTGAAGCAGATGGAGGTCGTCGGCGTACGGGTCGAGATGCCCTCCAACCAGCCCATCGTACTGCTGAAGGAGACGGATGGTGATCGTTATCTCCCCATCTGGATCGGGGCTGTCGAGGCGACCGCCATCGCCTTCGCCCAGCAGGGTGTGCTGCCGGCCCGGCCGCTGACACATGATCTCTTCCGTGACGTTCTGGACGCCTTCGAGGTCCAGTTGCGCACGGTCAACATCACCGCTCTCCGCGAGGGAATCTTCTTCGCGGACCTGATCTTCTCCAACGGAGTCGAGGTGAGCGCCCGGCCGTCGGACTCGATCGCCCTGGCGCTGCGCACCGGCGCGTCGATCTTCGCGAGCGAGGACGTTCTCGAGGAGGCCGGCGTCGCGATCCCGGACGAACAGGAGGACGAGGTCGAGAAATTCCGGGAATTTCTCGACACGATCTCTCCGGAGGACTTCGGCCGGGCCACCTGAGGCTTCACCCGAGCACGCTCTGAGGGCGGCGGGGACGGACGGCACGGCGGAGCGCCGGGCAGATTCCGCCTGCCGCCCTCTTGGTATTTCTCGACCGCTCGTGTTGCCGTTAGATGGGTAGGTACTCTAATGGCGACGATTCTTGCGATTTGGAGACGTCGTAACGGTTTGCAGTCGGCTGCGACGCGCCGAGGGCGGACGTTGACCCTGCTCTGGCCGCGACCTACCGTGCTGCTTGAACACCTGCGGTGTAATTCCGTCAAACCCCCTTGGTGGATCACTGCGGGATGATAGAGCCGGAGGTCCGCGTGGCGGCAAGCAGCGGCGAGGGCAAGGCGGCCCGCGACAGGCGTGACGCGTCCCAGCGCGCCGGAGAGCAGGGGCTCCTGTTCGGCGGAGTTGTGTCGCCTCTTCCCGACGACGTCGGTTTCCGCGGCCCGACCGCGTGCTCCGCGGCGGGCATCACCTACAGGCAGCTCGACTACTGGGCGCGCACGGAACTCGTCCAGCCGAGCGTCCGCCCGGCCCATGGGTCCGGCTCGCAGCGCCTTTACAGCTTCCGTGACATCCTGGTCCTGAAGGTCGTGAAACGCCTCCTCGACACCGGAGTGTCACTTCAGCAGATACGCACCGCCGTCGAGCATCTGAGAGACCGCGGCGTCGCGGATCTCGCGCAGATCACCTTGATGAGCGACGGAGTGAGCGTCTACGAGTGCACCTCGCCCGACGAGGTCGTCGACCTCGTCCAGGGCGGCCAGGGGGTCTTCGGCATCGCGCTCGGCCGTGTCTGGCAGGAGGTCGAGGGGAGCCTCGCCGAGATGCCCGCCGAGAAGGCCCACACCGATCCCGAGAGCCCGAACGACGAACTCGCCCACCGCCGCCGGGCCCGCCGCACCGGCTGACGATCTCCCCCGCACCGTCGTCGCCCGAACCAGGCCGGCTCCCCGCGGACGGAACCCGTCCCTAGATCGCTTCCGTGCGCTGAAGATGAGCGAAGGCCGCCCAGCCCGGAAGCACCGGCAGCCAGAACGTCAGCAGCCGGAACATGAGCACCGCGGAGGTCGCCGTCCCGGCGGGCAGCCCCGCGAGCGTGAGGCCCAGTGACAGGGCGCCCTCCACGGCGCCCAGGCCGCCTGGTGTCGGCGCGGCCGACCCCAGGGCGTTGCCGGTGAGGAAGACCACCGCCACGGTCGTGAAGCTCAGCGACCCTCCGAACGCCCGTACGGACGCGTCCAGGCACAGCACGAACGCCAGCGTGAGCAGCAGTGTGCCGCCCGCCCCGGTGGCGATCTTCTTGGGCGACTGCAGGACGTCGAGGAGCCGGGGGATCACGCCGTCGAACAGCGGGCCGACCCGTGACGTGATGACGCGGCGCAGCGGTCCGATGGAGAAGACGATGACGGCGAGGACCGCGGCGGACAGCAGGCCGATGATGATGATCCGCGAGGGCGGGAGCTCCGGGCCGCCGGCGCCGCCGGTGACGGCCCCGAGGAGCAGCAGCATCGAGACGTGGAAGGCCATACCGGTGAGCTGGGAGGCGCCGACGCTCGCCGCGGCTTGACCGGCGGGCACCCCTGCCTTCTGCAGGTAACGCGTGTTGACCGCGATGCCGCTCACCGCCGCGGGCGCCACCAGCTTGACGAAGGAGCTGGCGAGCTGGACCAGCACGGTGCGGGGGAGGCGCAGGCGCTCGGGCACGAATCCGATGAGCATCATCGCCGCCGCGAGGTAGCTGACCGCCGACGCCGCGAGCCCGGCGGCGAACCACCGCCAGTCGGCGTGGGAGATCAGCGCGACGATGTCGACGTTGGCGAGCTGGGACAGCAGCAGGTACGCCCCGGCCGTGCCGGCGATGATGCTGACCAGGGTGCGCGGCCTGAACCGGTCGAGCCGCACCGGCTCCGCAGCGATCTCGGGCCGCAGGATCCGGATGCGCTCGCGGATCTCGCTCAGCAGCTTCTTGTGCCGGCGCAGCGCGGTGCGCGTGCTCCGCGCGAGCACGACCTTCTGGAGCAGCGGGACGGCCGCGCCGAGGGCGTCGGCGCCGAGCACCGCGGCGGCGGTGCGCACGGCGCGCTCGGGCCCGACACGGAGCGCGAGATCGGTCAGCAGCTGGGCCAGGTCGATGCGCAGGACCAGGTCGCTCACTGCCGTCTCGCCGGAGCGCAGGTCGATGAGGTAAGGCTCGCCGGAGTCGTCGATCAGGATGCTGTCGGCGACCAGCCGCCGGTGGGCGAGCCGGTGCCGCTGGAGGCTCCCGAGCCGGGTCCAGAGCTTCGTGAGCAGCTCGTCGGTCAGCTCGTCCGTCGGCAGCTCGGCGAGCGTGCGGCCCGGCACCAGCTCGTACGCGAGGAGCGCCGCCTCGCTGCCGACCTCGGACGTGCCGAGCAGGCGCGGGGTCGGGACGCCCGCGGCGCTGGTCGCGTACGCCATCAGCGACTGCTGCTCCAGGGAGCGGCGCAGCGACCGGATCGTACGCGGGGGCGTGCCGCCACGCAGCCGTACGCGCCGCCACAGACGGTAGATCAGCCCTGCGGTCTGCTGGTCGCGGTCGAGCACGGTGACGTCGATGGTGCGTTCGTCGCACAGCACCGCGTTGTAGCGGCGGGTGTCGTCCGCGCCGTTCACGCGCGTCACGAACACGGGGTCCAGGCCGAGGCGGCGGAGCGCGGTGGCCACGGCGCGCCCGGGCGGCCGTGTGTTGGGCGAGCCGGCGGCGTACAGCGTGCCGTAGCCGATGGCGCGGCCGATGAGGTAGGTGGTGAGCACCGCCAGCGGAGTGATCGCGCCGGTCGTCAGCGACGCGACGGCGTCGAGCCCGATCACGCCCCAGGTGGCGATCTGCCAGCGGGTGCGTCCGCCCAGCTTGACCGCGGTGAAGTACGCGATGACGGGCGTGATGTCGATGTGGGCGGGACCGGGGAACCAGCCGCCGTGCCGCCGCCACGTCAGGTACCACGCGAGGTCGCGCATGCCGGCCGCGGTGATCCAGCTGTCGAGCGTGAGGGACGCGCCGAGCGCCACCACCGCGGCGAGCACGCCGATCGCGATGCGCAATCCGTCGTGGTGGAGGACGCGGTCGACGCCGAAGGCGACCGGCACGGCGAGCACGCCGAAGCCGGACGCGAGCCCGGCGAGGTTGAGGAACAGGTGCGGCGCCTGCTCGGTACCGTGCGCGATGTCGGAGCTGAGGCCGCTCGTGGTCTGCCGTGCGACGTGCGCGAGCACCAGGATCAGGCCGATCAGCCCGACCGACAGCGCGAAGCGGATCGCGTCCGAGGGCCGCCGCAGGCGCGCGGTACGTGAGGGCTCGTCGACGAGGACGTCCGGCGTCGCGCCCGCGGGCGCCTCGTCGCCGATCCGCGTCATCGGTCACCGGACCGGCGGGGGGATGCGTTCACGGGCACGTGGGAATCCTCCCAGTCTCCGGACCGCCGTAACCGTGAGTCGCCCGATCCGGCACGGCGTGTGTCAGATCCCGAGCCGGGCCGCGAGGCCGTCGAGGACGCACTCGAGGCCGAACTCGAAGCTCCACTCGGCGTCGTCCTCGTTGGATCCCTCGATGATGTAGCGGGTGACCGTGGGATAGCGGCCCGACTCCATGAGTCGCCGCACGTAGGGGAAGTAGGCCATCCGCATGTCGTCGTCGGAGGTCCACCCCTCGCGCAGCGCCAGCTCGCGCTGGGCGACCTCCGCCGCGGTCACGCCACGTACGAAGGCGTTGATGGTGCCGAAGACCGCCATCATCGAGTCGACGTCGAGGCCGAGCCCGTCGAGGGAGACCAGGGCACGCTCCAGGAGCGTCACCATGTTCGGCGTGAGGACGTTGGGCGTCCGCGCGTAGATGTGGATCAGCCAGGGGTGGGCGAGGCCGACCCCGCGTGACTGCTCGGCGAAGGCGCGGGAGATCTCCCGCCATCCGCCTTCGGCGGGAAGCTCGATCCGCCTGTAGATCGTGTCCAGCATCAGCTCGAACACGTCGCTCTTGCCGGCGACGTAGCGGTAGAGGGCCATCGTCGCGACGCCGAGGCGCTCGGCGAGCCGTCGCATGGAGACCGCGTCGAGGCCCTGCGCGTCTGCGATCTCGATCGCGGCCTCGGCGATCCGGTCGTGGGTGAGGGAGGGCTTCGGGCCGCGCGGCGGCCGGTCGAGGCGGTCCCAGATGGTGAGGCGATCTCCGGTCGAAGGGCCGCTCTCCTGGTCGCCCGGCGCCGTCATCATGCCCCTTTCCGCAGGTGATCCCCTACATCCTAGCAGGACTTGTACGGTGTACGCATTAGTGCGTACAGTGTACTCGGACATGCGTACGACGTACGCACCTAGAGGGGATTCGCTGATGGGGACCAAAGAGATCGCCGTCTGGGCCGAGGGGCTGCGCAAGCGCTTCGGCCGGACGGAGGCGCTGCGCGGAGTGGACCTGGAGGTGCCGCGGGGGACCGTGTGCGGCCTGCTCGGGCCGAACGGTGCCGGCAAGACGACGGCCGTGCGCGTCCTGACGACGCTCACCCGCCCGGACGCCGGGCATGCCAGGGTCGCCGGGTACGACGTGGTGCGCGACGCCGAGAAGGTGCGATTCCGCATCGGCCTGGCCGGCCAGCACGCCTCGATGGACGAACGGCTCAGCGGCCGGGAGAACCTCCGGATGTTCGGGCGGCTCTACCACCTGCCCGAGCGCGTCGCGCGGGCGCGGGCCGACGAGCTGCTCGAACGCTTCGACCTGGCCCACGCCGGGAGCCGCCTGGTCAAGACCTACTCCGGCGGCATGCGCCGCCGCATCGACCTGATCGCGAGCCTGATCATCGCGCCGCCGGTGCTCTTCCTCGACGAGCCGACGACCGGCCTCGACCCCCGCAGCCGGGGCGAGATCTGGGAGGCCATCCGCTCGCTCGTCGCCGAGGGCGCCACCGTGCTGCTCACGACGCAGTACCTGGACGAGGCGGACCAGCTCGCCGGAAGCGTCGTGGTGGTCGACGCCGGCCGGGTGATCGCCTCCGGCTCGCCCGACGAGCTGAAGGCCGCCATCGGCAACCGCCTGGACGTCGTCGTCCACGACGCCGCGACCCTCGCGTCCGCCGCCGGGGTCCTGGCCCGTACGACCGGCGCCGATCCGGTGGTCGACCCCGCCGAGCGCCTGGTGAGCGTCGCGGTGAACCGGGGCACGATCTCCCTCACCGAGATCGTCCGTGAGCTCGACCGTGCCGGCGTCGTCGCCGAGGACGTCGCGCTGCGCCGTCCGACACTGGACGACGTCTTCCTGCGGATCACCGGACGGCCCGCCGCCGAGGAGGTGGCGGCCTGATGGCGATCCAGCTTCCCGCGCCCCCAGAGACGGCCGCGGCCCGGATCCGCTGGGCCCTCGCCGACGGGCTCACGATCGTCCGGCGCAACCTGAACCACCTGAGGTCCCAGTCGGGCGAGCTGGTCGGCGAGCTGATCTTCCCGGCGATCATGGTCGTGATGTTCGGGTACATCTTCGGCAGCGCCATCCACGTGCCCGGCGGCGACTACCGCGAGTACCTCATGCCGGGCCTGTTCGCGATGACGGCGGTCACCGGGGTGCTGGCGACCGCGAGCGAGGTGTCCCGCGACTCCTCGCGCGGCGTCATGGACCGCTTCAGATCGATGCCGGTGGCGCGCTCGGCCGTCGCGGTCGGGCAGACCGGCGCCGACATCCTGACCGGCGCGCTCGGCCTGAGCGCCATGATCGTCTGCGGATTCGTCGTCGGCTGGCGCCCGCACCACGGGCTCGGCCCCACCCTCGCGGCGTTCGGGATGCTCATCCTGCTGCGCTACGCGATCAGCTGGGGCGGCGTGGTGCTCGGGATGATCTGCCGCGAGGAGACGATCGAGAACCTCGTCCCGCTGATCTTCCCGATCACGATGCTCTCCAACTCGTTCGTGCCCACCGCCGGGATGCCCGTCTGGCTGCGCGTCATCGCCGACTGGAACCCGGTCAGCGCCGCCGTCGCGGGCAGCAGGCGGCTGTTCGGCAACCCGGGCGCGCCCGGGGGCCATTCCGCGCTGCCGCTCCAGCATCCGGTGGCCGCCACGCTGCTGTGGACGGGACTCCTGTTGCTCCTGTTCGTGCCGGTCGGGGTGCGCCGCTACCGCACCGCCGAACGCTGATCGGCGACTGGGCGGAATGCCGGAGATCCACCCGGTCGCCGGGGATTTCCCGGACATCGCCCTGTTTAATGTCGGGGCCGTAACCCCTCTTGTAAGCTGGACATCGCCGTCAAACCCATGCGGGAGAGATCCCGTGCACGTCGCGGGGCGCCGAAGGGGCAATTCTCCCCGGAACCTCTCAGGCAAAAGGACCGTGTGGGGCAGGCAGCTCTGGAAAGCAGGACAGGAGCCCTGTCCTCACCGAAGGTGCAAGCCGCGGTCCGTCCGCGGTGAACCTCTCAGGTTCAGGTGACAGAGGGGGAGACCGGCCATCGGCATGCCCGGTGGTGGCCGCGCATCCACCCGTACCTGGAGGCTCCATGACCGAGGTCCCGTTCGCCGACCGCCATATCGGGCCGTCACCCGCCGACCGCACCGCGATGGCCGAGGCCGTCGGCTACCCCGATCTGAGAGCGCTCGTCGACGCGGCGGTGCCCGCGGTCATCCGCACCGACCGCCCCCTCGACCTGCCGCCGGCGCTGACCGAGGTCGAGGCGCTGGCCCGGCTGCGCGAACTGGCCGCCGGCAACGAGGTCCTCACCTCGATGATCGGCCTCGGCTACTACGGCACGGTCACGCCCGGGGTGATCCTCCGCAACGTCCTGGAGAACCCCGGCTGGTACACCGCGTACACGCCGTACCAGCCCGAGATCTCCCAGGGGCGCCTCGAGGCGCTGCTGAACTTCCAGACCGTGGTCGGCGACCTGACCGGGCTGCCGGTGGCGGGCGCGTCCCTGCTCGACGAGGGCACCGCCGCGGCCGAGGCCATGACCCTGGCGCACCGGGTCGCCGGACGCGGGGCCTCCGACACGTTCCTCGTGGACGCAGACGTCCTGCCGCAGACGATCGAGGTGATCCGCACCCGCGCGCTGCCCCTCGGCCTGGACGTCGTCGTGGCCGACCTGTCCGAGGGCCTGCCCGAAGAGGCCTTCTTCGGGGTCCTCGCGCAGTACCCGGGCGCGAGCGGCGCCGTACGCGACCTGTCCGGGCTCGCCGCCGAGGCGCACGAGCGCGGCGCCCAGGTCGTGGTCGCCGCCGACCTGCTCGCCCTGACGATCCTCACGCCGCCGGGGGAGTTCGGCGCCGACATCGCGGTCGGCACCTCGCAGCGCTTCGGCGTCCCGTACGGCTTCGGCGGCCCGCACGCCGGCTACATGGCGGTGCGCGAGGGCATCCAGCGGCAGCTGCCCGGACGCCTCGTCGGGGTTTCGGTCGACGCCGACGACGCCCCGGCGTACCGGCTCGCGCTCCAGACGCGCGAGCAGCACATCCGCCGCGAGAAGGCCACCAGTAACATCTGCACCGCCCAGGTGCTCCTCGCCGTGATGGCGAGCATGTACGCCGTCTACCACGGCCCGGACGGTCTCCGCGGCATCGCCGAGCGGGTCCACGGGCGCGCGCTGGAGCTCGCGGAAGGCCTGCGGGCACTCGGCGCCGAGGTCGTCCACGACGCCTTCTTCGACACCGTGCTCGTGCGGGTCACGGGCCGCGCGGCGGAGGTCGTGGCCCGCGCACGCGAGCTCGGGATCAACCTGCGGCCGGTCGACACCGACCTGGTCGGCGTCGCCTGCGACGAGACGACGACGCGCGAGCACGTCGCGCTCGTGCTGCGCGCCTTCGGCACGGACGGCACCGTGACGGATCCCGGCACCCCCACCGAGAGCGTGCCGGAGTCGCTGCTCCGCACGAGTGACTACCTCACGCACCCGGTCTTCAGCGCGCACCGCTCGGAGACGGCGATGCTGCGCTACCTGCGGCGGCTCCAGGACAAGGACATCGCGCTGGACCGCTCGATGATCCCGCTGGGCTCCTGCACGATGAAGCTCAACGCGACCACCGAGATGGAGCCGGTCACCTGGCCGGAGTTCGCGCAGATCCATCCGTTCGCGCCGCTGGAGCAGGCGCAGGGGTACGTCGAGCTGATCGGCGAGCTGGAGACGTGGCTCGCCGAGATCACCGGGTACGCCCGTGTGTCGGTGCAGCCGAACGCCGGTTCCCAGGGCGAGCTGGCCGGGCTGCTCGCGGTGCACGGCTACCACGCCGCGCGCGGCGAGGGACACCGCGACGTCTGCCTGATCCCGTCGTCGGCGCACGGCACCAACGCGGCCAGCGCGGTCATGGCCGGGATGCGCGTCGTGGTGGTGAAGAGCGACGAGGCCGGCAACATCGACCTCGACGACCTGCACGCCAAGATCGACAAGCACCGCGAGAAGCTCGCCGCGATCATGGTGACGTACCCCTCGACGCACGGCATCTACGAGGAGACCATCACCGACGTCTGTCGGAGCGTGCACGAGGCGGGCGGCCAGGTCTACGTCGACGGCGCCAACCTCAACGCGCTCGTCGGGCTGGCGCGCCTCGGGGAGTTCGGCTCGGACGTCTCGCATCTGAACCTCCACAAGACCTTCTGCATCCCGCACGGCGGCGGCGGTCCCGGCGTCGGCCCGGTCGGCGTCCGCGAGCACCTCGCGCCGTACCTGCCGAACCACCCGCTGCGCCCCGAGGCGGGCCCGGAGACGGGCAGCGGCCCGATCTCGGCGGCCCCGTGGGGGTCGGCGGGCATCCTGCCGATCTCGTGGGCGTACATCGCGATGATGGGCGCCGACGGCCTGCGCGACGCCACCGAGGTGGCCGTGCTGGCGGCGAACTACGTGGCCAAGCGCCTCGGCGACCACTACCCGGTGCTGTACACCGGGCGCGGCGGCCTCGTCGCGCACGAGTGCATCGTCGACCTCCGCAAGATCACGAAGGACACGAAGATCACCGCGGAGGACGTCGCCAAGCGGCTCATCGACTACGGGCTGCACGCGCCGACCCTGGCGTTCCCGGTGGCCGGCACCCTCATGATCGAGCCGACCGAGAGCGAGGACCTCACCGAGCTCGACCGGTTCTGCGACGCGATGATCCAGATCCGCCTGGAGATCGAGAAGGTCGCCGTGGGCGAGTACGACGCCGACGACAACCCGCTGAAGAACGCGCCGCACACCGCGGCGTCGCTGCTCACACGCGAGTGGAAGCACTCCTACACGCGCGAGGACGCCGCCTTCCCGGTCGACTCGCTCCGCGAGGTCAAGTACTGGTCGCCGGTGCGCCGCATCGACCAGGCCTTCGGCGACCGCAACCTCGTCTGCTCGTGCCCTCCGCCGGAGGCGTTCGAGTCCTGAGCCGTGGCCGGGCGCCGGCCACGTGGCCGGCGCCCGTACGGGCTCACAAGCCCTGCTCGATCGCGTTGACGGTCTGCCGCGACACCCCGGCGGCACTTCGCGAGTGCCATTGCCGCGCGGACGGGTGTTCGCCCATTAGGCTCGTGCCACACGCCGCCTACCCCCAAGGGCACGACAGAGAATGAGTGCGAGCGACGTCTGTGACGTACCGGTGAGTGCGTCCGGCGACGATTTCCAGCAGTGCGACCGGAGCCGCCCGTGAGCGCGAAACCGGATGAGGCGACGGCCGACCCGTCGACCCGCCTCGAAGAGGCTCGCGAGCACGCCGAGGGCGGTCGCCTCGACCGCGCCGCCGAGCTGTTCCGCGAAGTACTGGAGTCCGGCGACACCGGCCAGCGCGCTCAGGCCGCCCTCGGCCTGGCGGTCGTGCTGGAGGGCGGCGGCGACGACGAGGGCGCCCGCGAGGCCGACCGCATCGCCATCGCCACCGAGCACCCGGAGTACGGCGCACGCGCCGCGTACCACCTGGCCCTGTCGTGGGCGCGCTCGGGCGAGCGCGACCAGGCACGCGATGCCTGGCGCACCCTCATCGACTTCGGCAACCCAGCCTACCTGCCGCCCGCCTACCTCGCGCTGGCCCAGATCGCCGACGACGAGGGCGACGCCGCCGAAGCGTGCCAGTGGTGGGAGCAGGCCATTGCCACCCGCGACGAGCACTACGCCCCGGCCGCCGCCCACGACCTCGCCCTGCGCCTGCTCGACTGGGGCGAGCCCGCGCGGGCCGGACGCGCCCTCGACGGTGCCCTCGACCTGGTCGACCGCGACCGCGACCCGCAGGCGCACGCCCGCCTCGCGGTGAGCCTCGGCATCGCCCACCTGGAGCAGGCGATCACCGCGTTCGGCAGCGTCACGCCGGGCGAGGACGCCGACCCGGACGTCGTGCCGCTCGCCATCGAGCTGCTCGCGCGCGTCCTGCCGCTGCGCGGCCGCGAAGAGGCGGCGCAGGAGGTCTGGCGGCGCGGGCTGGCCGACCCCGCCCTCGGCGAGCACGTACGCGCGCGGCTGCGCCGCACCTTCGCCTCCGACGACGGCGGCGGCCTCTGGTGGGAGGACGACGTGGAGGCCGCCGTGCGCGCCAACTCCCTGCCGATCCTTACCAGCGAGGTCTTCGGCGCCCTCGACCACATGTACGCCCTGGCCGCGACGGCCGAAGAGGCCCACGACGTGCTGGAGCAGCTGGTGAGCGTGCCGGAGGGCTATCCCTGGGGCACGGCCCTGCGGGAGAGCCTCGCCGAGCGGCTGCGGCGGTCGATGGGCGAACCCATGGTCCCACCGGCGCGCCCGGCGGGCGAGTGATCAGTCCTAGACGCCCTGGGAGTCCTGGTTCGGACATCAGCCGCAGAGTAGGCCGCGGGTAGCACGGCGTCCCTGTTTCCCTGCCTCGGTGACCTTCGTCGGCCTGATCGAGTGATCGAGGCCAGAGGGACGAGTGGTCGCCAGAGGAGCCCGCAGGGGCGTTCAGGGCCTGCGGCCGTGGAAGGTGCGGCGCAGGTCGCTCACCCAGGCGCCGGGGTTCTCCCAGGGGATGAAGTGGCCGCCGCGGTCGTGGGCGTTGACGTTGACGTGGTTGAACCAAGCGGCCTGCGGACCGGTCTTGAACGCCCGGACGCGCTCGTCGGCGGTGTGGATGCCGGGCGGGTTCTCGTACGTGACGAAGGTGAGGCCGACCGGGGCCTGCACGACCGGGGTGCGGTCGTGGGCGGGGGTCCAGGGGTGGCGGTTGGCGTTGGCGTAGTAACGCATCGACGTGGCGATGGAGTTGTTCACCCAGTAGATCGTGGCGTGGGTGAGTAGGTCGTCCTTGGTGAATACGGACTCGACGTCGCCGCCGTTGTCGCTCCAGGCGTTCCAGCGCTCCAGCAGCCAGGCGAGCAGTCCGGCGGGTGAGTCGCTCAGCCCGTGGGCCAGGGTGGCGCCGTCGAGCATGTGTACGGCGAGGTGGGACGCCGAGCGATGGTCCAGTTCGATGACGCGGGCGCGGACGTCGGCGGGCTGGTCGTCGGTGAGGGGCCGGTTCTGGGCGAGGTCCCAGGCGCGGGGGCCGGTGAAGAAGTCGAGCGGCAGCCCGGAGCCGATGTGGACGCCGTACAGCTCGTCGGCGTACTTGTGGCCGAGCTGGCTGGAGACGATCCCGCCGATGTCGCAGCCCCCGGCGGCGTACTTCCCGTATCCCAGGGTCTCGGTCATCAGGGTGTGCCAGAGGTCGGAGACCTTCCAGAAGTTGACGTCGGGAAAGCCGGTGAGCGGGCCAGGGAAACCGAAGCCGGGCAGGGACGGCACGATGACGTCGAACGCGTCGGTGGGGTCACCGCCGAACGCGGCCGGGTCGGCGAGCGGGTCGATCACCTTCGACCAGTGCCAGAACGTCCACGGCCAGCCGTGGGTGAGGATCAACGGGATCGGGCGGGGGCCGCGGCCGGGCTTGCGCATGAAGTGCACCGGGACACCGGCGACGCTCACCTGGTAGTGCTCGTAGGCGTTGATGGCGGCCTCGGCCGTGCGCCAGTCGTAGCCGTCCCGCCAGTAGGCGACCACCTCACGGAGATAGCCGTCCGGGACGCCGTAGGACCAGTCCTCATTCCCCTCGTCCAGCGGCCGACGGGTCAGCGTGAGACGGGCGCGCAGATCATCGAGGACCTCGTCGGACACATGGATCGGGGTGGGCTCCAGAGGGAAGGGAGTGGTCATGGCGTGGTTCCTTACTGAGGGGAAGCGGTGCCGTCGGCCGGTTGGGCGGCGAGCCGGGCCATTTCCAGGAGTACGGGCATCGGCGGCGTCAGCTCTCGCCCGCCACCGTCATGCACACGACGAGCCGATGGCCACCGCGGTGAGAACGTGATTCGTCAGACATGCCTAGGACGCCGGGGCCGAGACGTCCCGCAGCGCCACGGCCTTCGTGATCCGCACGCGCACGAGGTACTCCCCGGCCACGCCGTTGCGCGCGCCGTACTCCTCGGCGCGGTCCGCACCCATGTAGCGCTCGCCGAGAGCCGTCGCCCACCGGCGGACCTCGGCGGTGTCCTCCGACAAGGTCGCCTCGCCCCACAGGGTGACGAAGGCGTACGGCGGCGAGTCCTCGTCCACGCACAGGCAGATCCGCGGGTCGCGGAGCAGGGCCTTGCCCTTCACACCGGACTCGTGGGTGGTGAACACCAGGTCGTCGCCGTCGAGCAGGAACCAGATCGGCGTCACGTGCGGCGTGCCGTCGGCCTTGACCACGCCGGCCTTGGCCGTACGGGTGCCGGCGGACACGAACTCCTGCCATTCGGGCTTCGTCATCGTCTGAGCCATGATCCGATTCTGGCACCGCGGGGTCGCGTGTGACCCGGCGCGGTCAGCGGACGGTACGGTGCCTGACATGGAGATCGAGACGCCGGCGGGGCGTGCGGAGGTCACGCTCGACGAGCGGCCGGATCCGGCGTTCTTGCTGGTCATGACCCACGGCTCGAACGGCGGCGTGGACGCGCCCGACCTGCTCGCCGTGCGCGAGGAAGCGCTCCGTCAGGGGGGCGCGGTGGCGCGGGTGCTGCAGCCGTTCCGTGCGGCGGGACGGCGCGCTCCGGGCGCGGCGGCGGTCCAGGATGCCGCGTGGCTTACGGTGGTCGCCGCGGTGCGCGAGCCGTTCGGCGACGTGCCGTTGATCCAGTGCGGGCGGAGCAACGGGGCACGGGTGGTGTGCCGTACGGCGCTCGCGGCCGGGGCTCGTGGGGTGCTCGCGCTGGCTTTTCCTCTGAGACCGCCGGCGAGGCCGGACAAGTCGAGGGCGGGCGAGCTGAGGGATGCCGGAGTCGAAGTGGTGGTCGTCAACGGCGACCGTGATCCGTTCGGCGTCCCGGATCCGGCGGACGTGACCCATGTTCACGTCCTGCCGGGGGAGAAACACGATCTTGGGAGAAACCCGTCCGCGGTCGGTCTGGTCGCGGGCGAGTGGCTCCGTCGGTGGAGCTCGGAGGGATGATCCCTCGGGGGATGATCATCAAAAAGGACTAGTCCTCTTCGACGACCGCTCAGGCCGCAGTCGACGTCGGAATGTCGGTGGGGCGGTGCGGTGCGATGATCCCCCCGTCGGGAAGCAGCTCGCCGGTGTCCTCGAACAGCACGATGCCGTTGCAGAGGAGGCTCCACCCTTGTTCGGGGTGGCTGGTGACTGTGCGCGCTGCCTCACGGTCGGGATCTGTCGCCGTGGGGCAGGACGGCTGGTGTTGGCACATCTTCGTGCCTCCGGTCTCAACTACTCGTCGTTGTGTTGTTGTCTATGTCACTAAGACGTCGTCCAGTGTCCTGCGGTTCACCGCGGGAGAACATAGCCCTGACGGGCGGTTTTCCCACTGGTTCGCGATGGCTGGCTTCTGACCCCGTGACAGAGATCACTTTACGGCTTATGGTCTCGCGTGCGCATCTATAACGGCTAAAGAACGGCTGAAGCGACAGAACATGAATGATCAGTCGTTTCGTTGACCGCCCCTGCCGGGCCCTCCCGGGATGCTGTACTGCGTGGGAGGGAAGGGGAGCCCGCTTGCGCATCGCCATGTTCGTGACGTGCTGGGGAGACGCGATGTTCCCGGGCACCGGCCGGGCCGTCGTCCGCCTGCTGGAGCGGCTCGGGCACGAGGTGACCTTCGAGCCCGCGCAGACCTGTTGTGGCCAGGCGCACTGGAGCGCCGGCTACCGGCCGGAGGCGGCCGCGCTCGCCCGGCGCTTCGCGGAGGTCTTCGCGGGCCGCGATCTGGTCGTGACCCCGTCCGCGTCGTGCGCCGCGATGGTGCGCACGGCGTACCCGCGGATCGACCCGTCGCTGGCCGGCCTGCCGGTCTATGAGCTGACCGAGCTCCTGGTCGACGTCCTGGGCGTCACCGACGTCGGCGCCCGCTACCCGCGGCGGGTGACGTACCACCCGACCTGCCACTCTCTGCGCGCGCTCGGCCTCGGCGACCGGCCGTTACGCCTGCTGCGGGCCGTCCGCGACCTGGAGCTGGCCGAGCTGCCCGGCGCGGGGGAGTGCTGCGGGTTCGGCGGCCCCTTCGCGATCAAGAACGCCGACACCTCGGTCGCGATGGTCGCCGACAAGATCGCCCGCGTGCACGAGACCGGCGCCGACGCAGTCTGCGCGGCCGACGACTCGTGCCTGGCGCAGATCGGCGGGGCGCTGTCGCGGCTGCGCAGCGGCGTGCGCGCCGTGCACATCGCCGAGATCCTCGCGTCCGACGGGCCGATCCGATCGGAGGCACGGTGAGGTTCTCCGAAGCGGCACGGCCGGCCCTCGCCGACTCGCGGTCCCGCCGTACGCGCCGCCAGGACGCGGCGCGGGCCCGCGAGCGCCGTGCGGCGGCCACCGGAGCACCGGACTGGGAGGCCCTGCGGGAGGCCGGCGCCGCCATACGTGACCGCACCCTCCTTGACCTCGGCACCCACCTGGAGACGCTGGAGACGTCGGTCGCCGAGGAGGGCGGCCGGGTCCACTGGGCGCGCGACGCGGCCGAGGCGCGGCGCGTCGTCGCGGACCTGCTCCCCCCGGGCGGCGGCACCGGCCTGGTCCGCTCCGACGTCACCGACGAGATCGGCCTCGACGGCGAGGAGACCGGCCCGCACACCAAGGCCGCGGTCGTCGGGGCGGCGTTCCTGGTCGCCGAGACCGGCACGCTCGTCGTCACCGATGCGGGGGAGGGGCTGACGTTCCCCGGCACGGTCGTCGCCGTCGCCGGCATCGAGGACACGGTGCCGACCTGGGACGACCTGGAGGTCCTGCTCCAACTGCTGCCGCGCTCGTCGGCCGGCCTGCGGGCGCACCCGGCCGTCTCCACCCGCACCGGGGGCTTCGACCTGGTGCTGGTCGACAACGGCCGCACCCGCGCGCTGGCCGACGCCGAAGGCCGCGCGGCGCTGCGCTGCATCCACTGCACGGCCTGCCGCGACGTGTGCCCGGTCTACGAGCGGACCGGCCCCGCCCCGTACGGCAACGGGCGCGGCGGGCCGATCGGCGCGGTCCTCACCCCGCAGCTCCGCGGCCTGGACTCACCCCTCGGCGCGTCCCTTCCGTTCGCCTCGACGCTCTGCGGCGCGTGCGCCGACGTCTGCCCGGTGAAGATCGACATCCCGTCGATGCTCGTGCATCTGAGGGGCCAGGTCGTCGACGCGCGCCGCCGCAACCCCGTGCCCCCGCCCGAGCTCCTGCTGATGCGCGGCCTCGCGTGGAGCATGGGAGACCGGAGACGCTACGAGCGGACCATCCTTCGCCGGGCCCGGTGGGCGCGGATGCTGGCCCGCGACGGCCGCATCCGACGGTTGCCGGGCCTGCTCGCCCGCTGGACCGACGCCCGTGACCTGCCCGCGCCCCCGGCACGCAGCTTCCGTGCGTGGTGGCGGCGCCGGTGAGCGCCCGTGAGGAGGTCCTCGGCCGGGTACGCGCGGCGCTGGAGGGCGCCGGCGGCACGGGGCCCGTTCCGCGCGGCTACCGGCGGCGGGCCGCGATGGCGCGAAGGGACGTCCTCGCGCTGTTCGGCGAGCGCGTCGCCGACCGGCGGGCGGCCGTTCGCCACGTCGGCGCGGACGAGCTGGCGACCGTGGTCGCGGCCATGCTCTGGGCGCGGGAGGCCAAGCGCGTCGCGACCCCCGCCGACCTGCCGCCGGGATGGCTGTCCGCGCTCGAAGGGGTGCGCCTGCTCGCCGACGAGCCGCGGTTGGACCTCGCCGCACTGGCCGAGTCCGACGGCGTGGTCACCGGCTGCGCGCTCGCCATCGCCGAGACCGGCACGGTCGTCCTCGACGGGGGCCGGGCTCAGGGCCGCCGCGAGCTGACCCTCGTACCGGGCCACCACCTGTGCGTGGTCCACGCCGATCAGATCGTCGGCAGCGTCCCCGAGGCCGTCGACCGCGTCGACCCCTACCGGCCGCTGACCTGGATCAGCGGCCCGTCCGGCGGCCGGGCCCTGGAGATCCTCGTCGTGGAGGACTGAGTCACCGGTCGCGGGTACCAGCGGGTCCGATATCGGCGAGCGTGTAGCCGCCGGGGTACGTCCGCGGGCGCGGGACCTTCGGGCACGACTCCGGACGCGACGGCAGCAGGCGTACGAACAGGGCGCGGGCTCGCAACGCCCGGTCGGCGAGCGTCTCCATGGCGCGGTGGACGCGTGGCTGGCCCAGGGCGGCGCGCAGCGGCGGGTCGATCAGGGCGAGCACGCCGCGCCGGGCGAGCGGGCGCAGCGGAGCGGGGAACCAGCCCTGGAAGATCGCGATCGTCGCGTCCGCGACGCGGAGGTTCGCGTCGGTGTAGGCGAAGTTCTTGCGCTCGTAGGCGTCCAGGAAGGACGCGAACTTCTCGTACGTCTCCGGGATGTCCGTCATCCCCATCAGTCGGCCCATGTGGCGGAAGGTGTTCACCGTGGCGCGCACCTCGTGCCCGCTGTACGGCCGCCAGCCGTACGCCGACACCCAGCGGACCGGCACCACGACGAACGTCGACAGCACGTAGCGGAAGTCGTCGTTCGCGATGGTGTATCGGCCGTGGATGCGGTTCATCCGCCGGAGCGCCTCACGGCCGTGCGCGGACTCCATGCCGCCCTCGCGGGTCATCTCGTGCAGCAGCACGACCGTGTCGTCGTAGCGTTTCTGCCCGCGGTCGGTGAACTCCCGCGTCCGGTCGAGCAGGCCGCCGATCGACGGCACCCCGTACGTGCGGAAGAGAGCCAGCTCCAGCGCCCGCGTCACGTCCCACGGGAACTCGTACTTCGTGCTGATCCGGTAGATCTCCTGGTAGTCGCGCTCCGGGTCGAGTGCCTGGATACGCCGCAGCTGGGAATAGCGCCCCATCGAGGACCTTTCACATGCGAGGTCTCCTACGGCTCGATCGTAGGGGCACGCGTGATGGCGGTGAGAACGCGGTCGAGCCCGGCGTGGAAGCGCGCCTCCGGGGCGGCGCCGTCCGGCCTGATCTCCGCCGCCTGCTCGCGCGCCTCCAGGGCGACCTCACCGAGGAGGAAGCTCAGCAGGGTGTGCGCGCCGACCGAGGCGTCGGCCTCGGTGAGCCCGGCGGCCCGCAGGAGTTCCTGGATCGACACCGTGGTGGACAGGAGCGCGGCCGGGTTGCGGCGGGTCACGATCAGCGGCATCACGCCGGCGTGGGCGAGCAGCCGTTCGCGGTACATCCCGGCCCAGGCGCGCAGCCGGTCGCGTACGGCACCCGTGCCCGGTGGCACCGGGAGCGCCGCGACGTGGGAGATCAGCTGTTCGAGGAGCTGCTCTTTGCCGTGGGGGAGGTGGTGGTAGATCGCCATCGCCTCGACCTCGAGGGCGTCACCGAGCCGGCGCATGGTCAGGCGCCCGAGCCCCTGGCCGTCGACGAGATGGAGGGCGGACTCGATGATGAGCTCACGGGTGAGTGGCGCTCGCTGCGACATGATCTTACCTTACTGTGTAAAGGCAGCGGCCGTGAAGCATACCGAGCACGTGTCGGGCCTCCGCACCCTCTACTCTTGGCACCGACCGCATCGACAGAAGGAGAGCCGTCATGAGCCTGGGTCGCAAGGTGAGCGCGGAGGCCGCCGAGCGCTTCGCCGCCGCCAAGGAGCTCGCGGCAGGCCTCGGCGACAGGCTCGCCGACGCGCAGGAGGCGGACCGGCGGCTTCGCGAGGCGCAGGCCGGGCACCGGTCCGGTAGTGAGGTCCGCGAGCTGGCCATCGCCTACGAGCGCGCGCTGTTCGACGCGATCGCCTCGGCCGACGCCGCCGAACAGGTTGCGATGGGCCCCAAGACCGTCGAGCACGGCGACGCCAAGCAGCGCCGCGCCGCGCAGATCGCCGCCCGCAAGGCGCGCGCCAAGCCCTCGGTACGCCCGTACACGGACGAGTCCGACCGCCTGCGCACGCTGCGTGAGACGCACAAGATGACGTTCCGCACCAGCCCGAACGTCGCCGTCTGAGCCGGCCGTACTGACGCGGCGGCCTCCTCCCGGGGGCGGGAGGGGCGCCGTCGCGTAAATCGTTCGCGTGCATCCGGTCATCAGCGTGCTGACCGGGCGGTGGCCAGGTGGCCCCGCTGGGCACACTTGGCACTGACGTAGATCGTCTCGTGCGCATGTGTCCATGAATCGCCGCCAGAGCTCGGTGAACCCGTACGGACCTGCGTGACCAGCGTGAACACGGAGCGTCCGTAGTGGAATGGGCCGCCCGACTCTGAGACTCTTACCGACTCAGAGAGTCGTCGCGGGCGGTAGCGCCCGGTCCGCTCGCGGCGAAGCGAGCAAGCAGGAAGTGCTCTGTCCGGGGGGAACACTTGGAGCGCACGCCGCCCGACCGGCGTCACCTTCTCGATGCGTGCAGAGAAGGCGTCGTCGCGATCTGTGAGCTGGCCGCGCACTTCTCCGACTGGTCCGTCCCGACCCCGTGCCGGGAGTGGGAGGCCATCGACCTGGCCGGCCATCTCCGCTGCGTCGCGGAGAACTTCCACGAGTACCTCAACGACGCGCCGAACAGCCGCCTGTCGCGGCTGTTCGCCCAGGACGCCCCGGCCGCGCTGCTCGTACGCCAGCTGTCCCGGCAGAACGCCGCCGAACTGGCCGTGCTGCCGCCGCAGACGGGGCGCGAGCACATCGTCGCGTTCGCGGTCTCGGCGGAGGCGTACGCCGACCGCCTGCCCGACGTCTGGGACGAGCCGTACCTGTCCTACCGCGGCACCCGGCTGACCGCGGGCGACTACGCCGGCGCGGTGTGCGTCGAGTGGCACCTGCACGCCTGGGACCTGGCCCGCGCGCTCGACAAGGACCACCGCCCGAGCCGCCCGGACGTGCTGGAGGCGGCCTGGCGCACGGGCGTACCCCACCTGCCGATGCCGACGGGCCGCGACCGCTGGGCCGCCGTCCTGCGCGCATCGGGCCGCGTCCCGGAGTGGCAGCCCGCCTGAGCCCGCGAACCCGCGAGGCCGCCCACCGCGCCACGGCCGACCGGAACCGTCCGGCGGTCATCCACCACGGAGCATCGGCCCGCCTCACGCCGGAGGCTGACCGTCGAGCCGGGCGGCCGACCCTGTGAGCGTGGACAGCACGGCGGAGACGCCGCGGCGCCTTCCCCTGGCTGGCGCGGTCCCCTTCACCTCCATTGTCGTCGGAGCCGCCGGGCGCTGCGCGACGTACGCGCCGCGCCGCCGACGGCCGGAAGGGGGGGCCGCCCGGCAGGCGGAAGATCGCGCCTTACGGCGGTGTTCGTAGCGAGCGGCGGCTGTCCGAGCGCTACGGCGTGCGGAAGGGTGACCGGGTCGCGATTGCGATGCGCAACTTCCCTGACTGGTCCGTGGCGGCCTTCGACGCGGCCGCAGCCGGCGTGTCGAGGTTCTGGTGACGGTCGGCGGCCGGCGACAGCGAGGCGTCGGCGGCTTGGCGTACGGTCTCCTCCGGGACGCCGGCCATGACCTCCGTGTGGGCGGACGGCGGATTCGTCGGGCAGGTCCTAGCGGACGCGTCGGCGGCCGACGATCGCCAGGACCTCGCGGAGGGCGTCGGCGGCTTGGCGTACGGTCTCCTCCGGGACGCCGGCCATGACCTCCGTGTGGGCGCGGCCCGAGGCCTCCAGGGCCGTCTCGGCGATTCGGTGGCCCTCCTCCGTGAGGCCCACCCAGCGGCTGCGGCCGTCGCCCGGGCTCGCCCCGCGCTCGACGTATCCGGCGGCGGCCAGCCGCTGCAGGACGTTGCTGGTGCCGCCCGACGTCAGGAAGAGCGACCGGGTGAGTTCGCTGGGCTTGAGCCGGTACGGCTCGCCGACGCGGTGCAGGGCCGCGAGCACGTCGAACTCGGCGTAGGTCAGGCCGAGCTCGCTCATCTCCGCCCGTGTCGCCTGCTCGAACAACATGCCGACGCGTGAGATCCGTTTGCTCAGCTCAAGGGTCGTGACCAGGGGCGAGGGGAGACCCGCCCAGCCCGGCACCAGGGCGTCGACCTCGTCGCGCGTCGCGTCGTCACCGTCCTGCACCCGCCAAGGCTACTTCATTCCATATTGCTTTCTAGAAAGCTTTTTCTTAAGGTAACGCCCATGTCCTCTCGACTCCTCATCCGCGGCGGCGTCATCGTCGACACCGATCCGAACCCCGCCGTCACCGGCCACACCGACCTGCTCGTCGAGGACGGCAGGATCGCCACCGTCGGAACCGGCCTGCGCGAGACCCCCGGCACGGAGGTGATCGACGCGACCGGCCGGATCGTGCTGCCCGGCTTCGTCGACACCCACCGGCACACCTGGCAGGCGGGCATCCGCGCCATCGCGCCCGACATCACGTTCGACGGCTACCTCGCCCACGTCCTCGGTGAGCTCGCCCCACGTCACCGGCCCGAGGACGTGTACACGGCGAACCTGGCCGGCGCGCTCGAGTGTCTCGACGCCGGGATCACGACGCTGGTCGACTGGTCGCACATCCAGTTCACGCCCGCGCACACCGAGGCGACCGTCGAAGCGCTGCGACGGTCCGGCATCCGCGTGGTCCTGGGGTACTGCTACGGAGGGGACGGCGGCCCGGACGGCCTGGCGGCCGAGGGCCGGCGCGTCCACCGGGAGCACTTCGGCCGCGCGGACCCGTTGCTGTCGATGGCCGTCGCCGCGCTCGGCCCGGAGATCGCCGGCGAAGACCTCGCCCGCCACGAGTGGCGGCTGGCCCGCGACCTCGACCTGCCGGTCACCGTGCACATGGGCGGTCACGGAGCCGAGAGCGCCGAGCGGGGCCTGGCGTTCCTGCGGGCGTACGGACTGATGGGGCCCCGCACGACCTACGTCCACCCGAACCACTACACCGACGACGCGCTCAAGGAGATCGCCGCCAGTGGCGGCACCGCGTCGGTCTCACCGGTCGTCGAGGCCGCGCTCGGCATCGGCCATCCCGCGACGGGCCGGGCGCGCTCGGCCGGGCTTCCCGTGGCCCTGGGCGCCGACACCGTCACGAGTGCTCCGGGCGACATGTTCAGCATGATGCGCGCGGCGTACGTGATGGAACGCGCCCGGCCCGGCGGCGCGGGCATGGGCTTCACCACCCGCGACGCGCTGCGGATGGCGACGATCGAGGGTGCCGAGGTGGCAGGGCTCGCCGACACGACCGGTTCGCTGCGGCCGGGCAAGCACGCCGACGTCGTACTGCTCCGCGCCGACACCCTGTCCATGGCGCCCGCCCATGACCCGGTCGGCGCCGTCGTCCTGTCCGCCGACACGTCCTGCGTCGACACCGTCATCGTCGGCGGCCGGATCGTCAAACGCGACGGACGCCTCCTCCTCCACCACGACGTCGCCGCCGTGCTGTCCGCACTCACCGGGTCGGCCGCCCGGCTCGCCGGACGGGCACCGGCGTGAGCCGGGCACGGGGCTGAGGCTCCCGAAGAGGTTCAACGCCGCCTCGGCGGCGGGGGAGGGGCGCGTCCCTGGCTTAGGGGCGCCGGATGGCGCGCACGGCCTGGATGTAGGACTCACCGTGTCCCGGCCTCGGGGGCGTGCAGGGCCTTGATGTGAGACCCGCCGGGCCGGTCATATCCATGCGCGCTCGGCGCGCCGCCTGAGGGGCCGCTTTAGGTGAGCGGTTCGAGGATTCGGCGTGGTTCGCGCAGGGCGCGGGACACGGGGTCGTCGCGGTGGGGGCGGCCGGGGCCCGGGCGTACCTCCAGTTCGCCGGGGGGTGCGTAGCGGCCGCACGTGGGGCAGGTGCCGGTGCGGCCGATCGGGGATCCGCAGGCGGCGTGGGTGAAGACGCGTGCCGGGCCGCCCGGGGACAGGTACTCCGCGCCCCAGTGGCTGAGGGCGTTGAGGGCGGGCCACAGTTCGCGGCCGCGTTCGGTCAGGACGTACTCGTGCCGGACCGGGGTGTCCTGGTACGGGCGCCGTTCCAGGACTTCGGCGTCGACCAGCGCCGTCAGCCGCCCCGCGAGCACCGCGCGCGGGATGTCGAGGTGGGTGAGGAAGTCGTTGTAGCGGCGGACCCCGTAGAACGCGTCGCGGACGATCAGCAGTGTCCAGCGCTCGCCGAGTAGTTCCAGGGCCCGTGCCAGCGAGCAGTCCTGCCCTTCGTAGTCCTTGCCGAGTGCCATGGCCACAGTCTATCCAGTGGGTTCATTGAACGAACCTTCGCTGTTATCGTGATGGTTCGTTCAATGAACTCAGGAGGCCGGTCTGTGACCGAACGGACGGAGTACCGGGCGACGCTCCCGGTCGTCGCGGCGGCGACGATGCTCGCCCTGATGAACTACAACGCCACCGCCTCGACGCTCCCCGCGATGGCGCGGGACCTCGGCGCGGGCACCGGCGGGCAGACCTGGATCCTCAACGGCATCGCGCTCGGCACGGCGGTCCTGCTGCTCGTCGCGGGCAGCCTGGCCGACGACCACGGCCGCCGGAAGGTCTTCGCCTTGGGCGCCTCGGCGCTCGCGGTCTCCAGCGTCGCCTGCGCCGCCGCACCCACGACGACCGTGTTCGTCGCGGGCCGGGTGGTCCAGGGCGGAGCGACCGCGGCCCTGCTCGCCGCCGGGCTCGGCCTGATCGGCCACGCCTTCCCGTCGGGTCCGGGCCGCGCGCGGGCGACCGGAGTGTGGGGCGCGATGCTGGGGCTCGGCATCGCGGCGGGGCCCGAGGCGTCCGCCGGTCTCAGCGGGGCCGGGGGCTGGCGCACCTGGTACGCGCTGGCCGCCGTCGCGTCGGTGGTCCTGGCGGTGGCGGCATGGAGCGCGCTGGGGGAGTCGCGTGCCGAGCGGCCTCGCCGTCCCGACCTGCCGGGCGTGCTGACGTTCGGGACGGGCCTGGCCGCGCTGCTCGGCGCGATCACGCTGGGCCGGGGCGGCTGGACGCGTCCGCCGGTGGCCGTCCTGTTCGCGTCGGCCGCCGTCCTGCTGGCCGCCTTCGCGGTGGCGGAGCTGCGGTCGCGCGAGCCGATGCTCGACCTGGCGCTGTTCCGCCGCCCCGACTTCGTCGTGTCGGTCAGCGGCGCGTTCTTCACCGGCGCGGCCGTCATCGGGATGATGAGTTACCTGCCGACCATCGTCGGACGCCTGCTCGGTGAGCCGCCGCTCGCGGCCGGGGCCGTCCTGACGCTCTGGGCCGGCGTCGCGTTCGCCGTGTCGCTCCAGGTACGCCGCGTCGCCGCGCGGCCACGCCACCTCATCGCCGTCGGCCTGGTCCTGTGCGCGCTCGGTGAGCTCGCCATGCTCGGGATGTCGGCGCGCTGGGAATGGTGGCGGCTCGCGCCGGGCCTGGTCGTCAGCGGGGTCGGCAGCGGCCTGCTGAACGCCGCCCTCGCGCGCGCCGCGGTGGAGAGCGTGCCCGCGGCGCGTACGGCCATGGGGTCCGGCGCGAACAACACCGCACGCTACGTCGGCGCCTCGGTCGGTGTCGCCGTGGTGGTCGCCGTCGCCACCTCGGCGCCCGGCCTGGCCGCGGGGGCGCGCGACGCCCTGGTCCTGTCGGCCTGCACCGCGGTCGCCGGAGCCCTGGTCGCCCTCGGCGTACGCGCCGGGTGAGCGGTCAGTGCTCCATCAGGTCGATGTAGTGCTGCGCCTGGTCGCGGGTGAAGTTCCCGACCATCATCAGCGTGCCGCCCGTGATGGGCTCCTGCACGGAGGGGGCGGAGACCACCTTGCCGGCGGCCACGATGGCGAGCTGGTCGCCGGGCGGCTGCGTCTTCGAGGCCTCGGTGGTCAGCGTGCCCAGGCGTTCGGCGTCGGACGGGAACAGGCCGATCTCCACGGAGAAGGAGCTGCTGCCGTGCGCCGGGTCCGGCGAGTGCAGCGTGATGTTCCGCACCTTGGAGACCGTCATCCCGTCGCCGAGCTGGTAGCAGGCGTCGCCTTTCACCGAGGGGACGCCGCCGGACGTACAGGCCGACTGCGTCACGGCGGTCACCCTGCGGAACTGCAGCGCCTGCTTCAGCGTGCCGCCGGACGACGCCGGCTTCCGCGCCGCCACGAAGATGACGATCGCGGCGAGCGCCACCAGCATCAACGCGAGCGCGCCGAGCGCGATGACGAGCGGCATGTTGCTGCGGCGGGGGGGCGGCGCCGGCGGGAAGTACGGTGGCGGCGGTTGCACGGAGCTCTCCTAGGGCGGCGATTTCACGAGGACTTCTCACTGAGACGCCGCCGATCATAAATGCGATCCGCCTGTGGAGATCTTCCCGAAACGCCCGTACGTGCGCCGTGTCCCTCCCGTTTCGGCGGCGCGGCCGGGCTTCGCCCGTCTCGTCGCTGATCGACCTCGGCGTGCGCGTCAAGTGAGGGTGCGGTACAAGAACCGTTGACTATTTCTTGTCCCTCGCATGCACCGACGGCGGCGCGGGTGAGGCGTCAGACTGTGGGCACTTATCAGTGGAAGGGTGACCGTTGTTCTTCTGGTTCCTTAAGCATGTGCTGCTGGGTCCGCTGCTGAAGGTCCTCTTCCGGCCCAGGGTGATCGGGGAGACACCCTCCGGACCGGCGATCATCGCTGCGAACCACCTGTCGTTCAGTGACTCTCTGTTCCTCCCGCTCATGGTGCCCGGTCAGCTGGTCTTCATCGGCAAGGACGACTATTTCGTCCGTAAGGGCATCAAAGGCCGGTTGATGGCGGCGTTCTTCCGCGGCGTGGGCACGATCCCGGTCGACCGGCGCGGCGGCAGCGACGCCGCCGACGCGCTGAGCACCGCGCTGCGGGTGCTCAAGGACGGTCGGCTGTTCGGCATCTACCCCGAGGGGACCCGCTCACCGGACGGACGGCTGTACCGCGGCAAGACGGGAGTCGCGCGGCTCGCCGTCGAGTCGGGAGCCCCGGTCGTCCCCTGCGCGATCCTCAACACCGACGTCATCCAGCCGCGCGGGCACCGCTTCCCCAAGCCGAAGAAGGTCACGCGGGTGCAGATCCACTTCGGCGAGCCGCTGAAGTTCCCCGGAGACAGCGACCTGCGCGAGGCCACCGACGAGGTCGTCGCCGCGATCCAGGCGCTGTCGGGCCAGGAGTACGTCAACGAGTACGCCGCCTCGCTGAAGGTCAGGACGGACTGACGAAGCCCGACTCGTAGGCGGCGATGACGGCCTGCGTACGGTCGTGGGCCGAGAGCTTGGCCAGCACGTCGCCCACGTGCGTCTTCACGCTTCACCACGATCTCGGCGTTGGACAGGCCCTTGGCCATCAGCTCCAGGACCTCGCCCTCGCGTTCGGTCAGCCGGGAGTGGACGAGCAGCGCCGTGCCGCCGAGCAGGAACGTCCAGCGGCGGCAGGTGGTGACGCTGATCAGGGGGCGGACGGGGTTCGCGCGATCGATCCTGGCGGACGGCGACGGCGGGAGCTCCCTCCGAGCGAGCGAGGTCCCGCGTGTCGGACTCGCGGAATGCGGGTACGCTGTTATACGTTGTACCTAGTGCCGATAATTCCGTTCATCGGATAGGCGCTTTCCCTCTCGCCGCTCGATCTCCGAGCAGGCGTCCATTCATTCCGAGGTAGACGTCACCGTCCCCGGACTTCATTTTCCACGCGGCCCGCGTGTTTCGTCCGCGTGCCCGAAAGGACCCTTCATGACCATCCTCATCACCGAATCGAAGACCGCGCCACGTGCGCCGGCCGATGAGAACCCTCCCGTCCCGGTGTCCGGCGTCCTCGACGTACGCGGCAACCACGCGTTCATACGGACCTCGGGTTACCTGCCCGGACCGCAGGACGCCTACCTGTCACTCGCCCAGGCGGACCGGTACGGGCTGCGGCCCGGCGACCTCGTCGAGGGCGCCGCGCGGAGCCCGCGGCCGGGGAACGGGCGGGAGAAATTCCGTACCCTCACCCGGCTCGACACGGTGAACGGCCTGGCGCCGGAAAAGGCGAAGGCTCGGCCGGAATTCGCCGACCTGACACCGTTGTACCCGCAGGAACGCCTCCACGTTGAAACCAGTGGAAACGACGTGACCGGCCGCGTCATCGACCTGGTCGCCCCCATCGGGAAAGGACAGCGCGGGCTCATCGTCGCACCGCCCAAAGCGGGAAAGACGATGGTGCTGCAGTCGATGGCCAGGGCGATCCGTGCCAACCATCCCGAATGCCACGTCATGGTGGTGCTCGTCGACGAGCGACCTGAAGAGGTCACCGACATGCGGCGGTCCGTGGACGCCGAGGTCGTCCACTCGACCTTCGACCGGCCTTCCGGCGACCACGTCGCGGTCGCCGAGCTCGCCATCGAGCGTGCCAAGCGCCTCGTCGAGCAGGGCGGCGACGTCGTCGTCATCCTCGACTCGATCACCCGCCTCGGCCGCGCGTACAACCTGGAGGCACCCTCCAGCAGCCGCATCCTCGCCGGCGGTGTGGCCACGACCGCGATCCACCCGCCGCGCAGATTCCTCGGCGCCGCCCGCAACATCGAGGGCGGCGGCTCGCTGACGATCCTCGCGTCCGTCCTGGTCGAGACGGGGTCGCGGATGGACGAGGTGTTCTTCGAGGAGTTCAAGGGCACCGGCAACATGGAGCTGCGGCTCCGCCGCGACCTCGCCGACCGGCGCGTCTACCCGGCCGTCGACGTCGCCGCGTCCGGTACCCGCCGCGACGACCTCATCATGTCCCGCGAGGAACTGGAGATCGCCGGACGGCTGCGCCGCGTGCTGCTCGCCCTCGGTCACCAGGAGGCCGTCGAGCTCCTCACCGGCAAGATGCGCGATACCGGCTCGAACGCGGAGTTCCTCGCCCAGATCGCGCGCGACACAGCGTAGCTCACTCGACCGTCACGCTCTTGGCGAGGTTGCGGGGCTTGTCGACGTCGTGGCCCAGTGCCACGGCCGCGTGGTAGGCCAGCAGCTGCAGCGGGATCGGCAGCAGGATCGGGTCGAGCTCGGGCTCGTTCTTGGGGATCACGATGGAGTCGTCGCCGAGCGCGCGGTGCCCGACCGTCAGCACCCGTCCGTGCCGAGCGCGGATCTCGCCGAGCGTCGAGAGGTTCTTGTCCAGCAGCTCGTCGTCGGGCACGATCGCGACCGCCGGCAGCTCCGGGCCGACCAGCGCGAGCGGGCCGTGCTTGAGCTCGCTCGCCGGATAGGCCTCCGCGTGGACGTAGGAGACCTCCTTGAGCTTCTGCGCGCTCTCCCTCGCGACCGGGAAGCCGCGTACCCGCCCGATGAACAGCATGCTCCGGTACCGGGCGAAGTCGGCGGCGATCTCGGCGATCCGTTCCTCCTGCTTCAGGATCTCCTCGATCTGGGCCGGCAGCGCGCGCAGGCCGTCCGCGATCCGCCGCCCGTCGGCGGGCGACAGGTCGTGGATGCGGCCCAGATGCAGCGCCAGCAGCCCGAACACCACGGTCGTCGAGGTGTACGCCTTGGTCGAGGCCACGGCGGTCTCCGGCCCCGCGTGCAGGTACACACCGCCGTCGCACTCGCGGGCGATCGCGCTGCCGACCGCGTTGACGACGCCGAGCACGCGCCCGCCCTTGCGCTTCAGCTCCTGCACGGCGGCGAGCGTGTCGTAGGTCTCGCCGGACTGGCTGACCGCGATGTAGAGGGTGTCGGCCTCCACGACCGGGTTGCGGTAGCGGAACTCCGACGCCGGCTCGGCGTCGGCCGGGATGCGCGCCAGCTCCTCGATGAGCTGGGCGCCGACCTGCCCGGCGTAGTACGCGGAGCCGCAACCGAGGATCTTCACGCGCCGCACCTCGCGTGCCTCGCGCGGGTCCAGGTCGAGCCCGCCCAGGTGCGCTGTGTGGAACCGGGCGTCGAGCCGTCCGCGCAGCGCCCTTTCGACCGCCGCGGGCTGTTCGTGGATCTCCTTCAGCATGAAGTGCGCGTAGCCGTCGGCGTCGTAGGACGCCTCGTCCGCCTCGATGACGGACGGCTCCTTCCGCGTGGCACGCGCGTCGAGGGTGAAGGTGCGGAACCCGTCCGCGCGTACGGTGGCCAGCTCTCCGTCGTCCAGGTGCACGACCTGGCAGGTGTAGCGGACGAGCGCGGCGACGTCGGAGGCGGCGAACATCTCCTTCTCCCCGATGCCGAGCACGACGGGGCTGCCGTTGCGCGCGACCACGAGCAGGCCGGGATGGCGGGAGTCGACGACCGCGATGCCGTACGTGCCGACGATCTGCGACAGCGCCTCGCGTACGGCGTCCTCCAGCTCGTCCGCGGAGGAGCGCGCGATCAGGTGCGGCAGGACCTCGCTGTCGGTCTCCGATCGCAGGGTGACGCCCTCGGCCTCCAGCTTGGCGCGCAGCTCGTCGGCGTTCTCGATGATGCCGTTGTGTGCGACCGCTACGGTGCCGGCGACGTGCGGGTGGGCGTTGACGTCGCTCGGCTCGCCGTGCGTCGCCCAGCGCGTGTGCCCGATGCCGGTGGCCCCCTTGAACCGCGCGGGCAGACCGGCCGCCATCTCGGCGACGCGGCCCTTGGCCTTGCGGACCCGCAGGTCGCCGGAGCGGCCGATGACCGCGACGCCCGCAGAGTCGTACCCGCGGTACTCCAGGCGCGCCAGCCCCTCGGTCAGGATCGGGACGGCGTCTTTCGGGCCGGTATAGGCGACGATTCCGCACATATTGGACTCCTCATCCGTAGACGATGCGGCGAAGCTGGCGCACGGACAGCTCCGGTGGAGCGACCCGCCGCAGCGGCAGCTCGGCCGCGACGTGCTCGAAGATCTGGTCGTTGGTCAGGCCGCGCGCCCTGAGCTCCGCGTGCCGCCGCCGGACGAAGTCCTCGGCCTGCTCGGCGAAGTACGCGAGGACGTCGGCGACCACGCGCGCCGCCTCGCCCGGGCTCAGCGGGCTGGTACGGCTCAGGTGGGCGACGAGATCGTCGTACGGCGGAGCGGTCATGGATACGATCCTGACGGCTCGAAGCACGCAAAGCCAAGTTTTGTGCCCGAAATCGGGCACAAAACTCGGAATGGCATTCATGAACCGCTTCCCGGACGACCTTCGATGCCTGATGGGACGACCGGAGATCGCGGAGAGTTCGGCTCAGGCCGTGGCGCCGCCGTCGACGGTGAGCATGTGCGCCAGCTCGTGGCGCATCGACAGCCAGACGCCGGTGAGGTTGACGGCGACCATCGCCTCCCAGGCCGCCTCGTCCATGCCGGTCACGGGGCCGGCGGCCAGGACGGCCGCGTTGTTGAACGCGACGTGCAGGCCGCCGTGGCGCTCGACGGCGGTCGCGACGAGCCGTTCGACGTCGTGCGGGCGCGACACGTCGGCGGTCACCGCGCTCGCGTGGCCTCCGGCCTTCTCGGCGAGCCGTACGGTCTCGCCGAGCGTCTTCTCGCTCCGGCCGGCGACCACCACCGTCGCGCCCTCGCGGGCGAACGCGAGGGCCGTGGCGCGGCCGATGCCGGAGCCCCCTCCGGTGATGAGCGCGACCTTGCCGTGAAAGCGTGCCGTCATGTCGTCGTCTCCGTGATCGTCGAGCGTGCGTCGTTAATTCAGATCGATCGTTCTGGTTCATTCAGGACGGAGAGGGCCTGTTCCGCGGCGTCGTGCAGGCGTCCCGCGTCGGGCTCGGTGCGGCCGAGCACCCGTACGCCCTGGAGCAGCACGAGCAGGAACCTCGCCAGCGCGCGCGGATCCCGGCCGGGTGCCAGCTCGCCCTGGACGCGCGCACGTGTCAGCGCCGAGGTCAGCGCGGTCTCCAGCGTGTCCCAGCTCGACGCGACGCGCCGGGCCGCCTGCGGGTCGCGTGGCGCGAGCTCGACGGCGGTGTTGACGACCATGCAGCCGCGTCTGCGCTCGTCGCCGAGGGTGTCGGCGACGTAGGAGGCGACCAGCGTGCGGACGGCCGGCAGTGCCGGGCCCGGCTGGGAGAGCGCCTCGACGACGAGGGCGTCCCTCGTCTCCAGGTAGCGTTCGAGCGCCCGCAGGTAGAGGTCGTGCTTGCCGCCGAAGGTCGCGTAGACGCTCGCGCGTGCGATGCCGAGCCGCTCGACGAGGTCGGCCATCGACGTGGCCTCATAGCCGCGCTCCCAGAACAGCTCCAGCGCCTTGCCGAGCGCCTCGTCGGGGTTGAACTCCTTGGTCCTCGCCATGGGGCGAGCGTAGGGTTATCGAGACCGGACGGTCAAATATTCGGTGCGAGAATCCGGCCTTACTGTGCGCGGCTTGTAGCACGGCGGTAACAATCCGGACCCGGCCGCGTAACCGAGCGTGGTCAAGATCGGCGTCAGGCCGTTCCGCAGGAGGTGCGTCGTGAAGGGAGAACCACTCGCCGGGTTCACCGTGGGCGTCACGACCGCACGCGACCACGAGGAGCTCGCCGATCTGCTCCAGGACAGCGGCGCGCGCGTCGTGCACGCGCCCGCGGTGCGGCTCGTGCCGCTCGCCGACGACGCCGGCCTCCTGGCGGCGACGCGGGAGATCCTCGCCCGCCCGGCCGACGCCATGGTCGTCACCACCGGCACGGGATTTCGCGCGTGGCTGGAGACGGCCGGCGGCTGGGGCCTGCGCGGCGAGTTGGCCGCACACCTGGACGACGTACGGATCCTGGCCTGCGGCCCGGGCGCCGGCGCGGCCGTACGCTCCGCCGGCATGACCGAGGCGTGGTCACCTGAGCACCGGGGCGGCGAGGAGGTCCTGCGGCACCTCCTGGAGGAGGACGTCCGCGGACGCCGGATCGCGGTGCAGCTGTACGGCGAGCCGACCTCCCACCTGGCCGTCTCCCTACGGCGCGCCGGAGCCGAGGTGGTCGAGATCCCGGTGTACCGGTGGGCGCGCACGGACGACCCGACGCCCCTGCGGCGGCTCGTCGGCCAGGCCGTGGCCGGCACGGTCGACGCGATCACCTTCACCGACCCGTCGGCGATCGCCGCCACCCTCGCCGTCGCGGCCGACGACGACCTCGAAGAACCCCTGCTGAACGCCCTGCGCACCCAGGTGGTGGCCGCCTGCGGAGGCCCGGCCGCCGCAGGCGTTCTGGAGATGCGCGGCGTGAGCACCGTCCACCCCGACGAACCGCGCGCGGGCGCCCTCGTCCGCGCCCTCACCACCAAGCTCCCGGGCCGCCGGGCCCGCCGTGTCGCGGTGCACGGGCACGCGCTGGAGCTCCGCGGCCACGCCGTGGTTCTCGACGGGCAGCTGCGTCCGATCGCGCCCGCCCCGATGGCGATCCTGCGGGCCCTCGCGCGCCGCCCCGGATACGTGGTCTCCCGCGCCGAGCTGTGCGGCGTGCTGCCCGGCCGCCCGCTGAACGGCGCAGTCCTGAACGGGCGGCCGAAGGCCGACGAGCACGCGGTGGAGATGGCGGTGGCGCGGCTGCGCCGGGGCCTGGGCCGTGGCGGCCTCGTGGAGACGGTCGTCAAACGCGGCTACCGCCTCGCCTGCGAACCGGTGCGTTCCGGCCCCGGGGTCAGTGCACGATGATCTGGTTCTTCCCCACGACGCGTACGCCGCTCGGGGTGACGGTGAAGCGCGCGCGGTCGTGCTCCAGGTCGACGCCGATCTCGGCGCCGTCGGGGACGACCACGTTCTTGTCGAGGATGGCGCGGCGCACGACGGCGCCGCGGCCCACACGCACCCCGTCCATCAGCACCGAGTCGCAGACCGAGGAGCCCGCGTCCAGGTGGACGTCGGGCGACAGGATCGAGCCTTCGGCCGACCCACCGGAGAGGATGGCACCGGGGGAGATCATCGAGTCGATCGCGAACCCGCGGCGCCCGCTCTCGTTGAAGACGAACTTGGCCGGCGGAAGCGACTCGTACCCGGAGTAGATCGGCCACTTCCGGTTGTAGAGGTTGAAGACGGGATGGACCGAGATCAGGTCCATGTGCGCCTCGTAGAAGGCGTCGAGGGTGCCGACGTCGCGCCAGTAGCCGCGGTCGCGCTCGTTCGATCCGGGCACCCGGTTGTTCGCGAAGTCGTACACCTGGGCCTTGCCGGCGGCGACGAGCCGCGGGATGAGGTCGCCGCCGACGTCGTGTCGGCTCGACGGGTCGAGCGCGTCCTGCTTCACCACGTCGATCAGCACGTTCGTGTCGAACACGTAGTTGCCCATCGAGGCGTACACCTGGTCGGGCGCGTCGGGCAGGCCGACGGCGTCCTTGGGCTTCTCACGGAACGCCGAGACGCCGACGCCGTCCGCGCCGGTCTCGATCACACCGAACTGGTCGGCGAGGGACAGTGGCTGGCGGATCGCGGCGATGGTCACGCCGGCTCCGCTCTCCACGTGCTGGTCCACCATCTGGCGCGGGTCCATGCGGTAGATGTGATCGGCGCCGAAGACGACGACGTGGTCGGGGCGGTCGTCCTCGATGAGGTTGAAGTTCTGCAGGATCGCGTCGGCGGAGCCCGCGAACCAGCGCGGGCCGAGGCGCTGCTGCGCCGGCACCGGGGTCACGTAGTTGCCCAGCAGCGTCGACATCCGCCAGGTGCGCGAGACGTGCCGGTCCAGGCTGTGGCTCTTGTACTGCGTGAGCACCACGATCCGCAGGAAACCGGCGTTGGCCAGGTTGGAGAGGACGAAGTCGATCAGCCGGTACATGCCGCCGAACGGCACGGCCGGCTTGGCCCGGTCGGCCGTCAGGGGCATCAACCGCTTGCCCTCGCCACCGGCCAGCACCATCGACAGCACCTGAGGGGTCGCCATGGTCGGACAGTATCCGCCTGGACGGCGCTGAAACCGCCGCGGAGGTGGTTGCCGCACTAATCTACGAAATATGCGCGTAGACCTGCTCACCCGCGAATACCCGCCGGACGTGTACGGGGGAGCCGGTGTCCATGTCGAATACCTGGCTCGTGAGCTGCGTGAACTCGGCGATGTCCGGGTCCGCTGCTTCGGCGCGGACCGCGACGAGCCGGGCGTGTCGGGCTACCGGATCCCCGGCGGCCTGGACACCGCGAACGCGGCCCTGCAGGTGCTGGGCGTCGACCTGGAGATGGCCGCCGCCTGCGCGGGCGCGGACCTGGTGCACAGCCACACCTGGTACGCCAACATGGCCGGGCACGTCGCCAAGCTGCTGCACGGGGTGCCGCACGTCGTGACCACCCACAGCCTGGAGCCGTTGCGGCCCTGGAAGGCCGAGCAGCTCGGCGGCGGCTACGCGATCTCGTCATGGTCCGAACGGACCGCGATCCTGGCCGCCGACGCGATCGTGGCCGTGTCGGCGGGCATGCGCCGTGACGTCCTCGCCGCCTACCCGGACGTCGACCCCGCCAAGGTCACGGTCCTGCACAACGGCATCGACACCGGCGAGTACGCCCCCGACCACGGCACGGACGTCCTCACCCGGCTCGGCATCGACCCGGACCGCCCCTCCGTGGTGTTCGTCGGGCGCATCACCCGGCAGAAGGGCCTGCCCTACCTCCTGCGCGCCGCCCGGTCGCTCGACCCCGCCGTCCAGTTGGTGCTCTGCGCCGGCGCGCCGGACACCCCCGACATCGCCGCCGAGGTCCAGACCCTCGTCGACGGCCTGCGGGCCGACCGCGACGGCATCGTCTGGATCGAGCGGATGCTGCCGCGGCCCGACGTCGTGCAGATCCTCAGCCACGCGAGCGCCTTCGTCTGCCCGTCGATCTACGAGCCGATGGGCATCGTCAACCTGGAGGCCATGGCCTGCGAGGCACCCGTCGTCGCCACCGCGACCGGCGGCATCCCCGAGGTCGTCGCCGACGGCGAGACGGGCCTGCTCGTGCCCATCGAGCAGTCCGCCGACGGCACCGGCACCCCCGTCGACCCGGACCGGTTCGTCCGCGACCTCGCGGACCGGATCAACGCCCTGACCGCCGACGCCGGCCGCGCGGAGGCGATGGGGAAGGCAGGGCGCGAACGGACGGTCGAGCACTTCTCCTGGCCGCGCGTCGCCCGCCGCACCCACGCCCTCTACGAGAGCCTCACCCGGTAGGCCGGTTCTCCGGGTTCGCCATCTCCTCGGCGCGGCCGACGAGGGCGCCTCCGTCGCCTTCGGGTGGCGCCGGGGCGCGGGATCGAGTACGTCGACGCCGGCATCTCCGGCGGCGACCTCGGAGGTCATGGTGGCCGGGCGCAAGGCCGGCCTCGACATGCGGAGCCTGCTCAATGCGAGCAGCGGCGTCAACTTCGCGACGATCAACAGGGTTCCGCACATCGTCGAAGGCGACTATCTCGAAGGAGGCCTGACCGGGGACGCTGATGATGAAGGACGTGGTGCTCTACGTCGACCACCTGCGCGGCCTCGGCGTGCCCTCCCTCAACGCCTCCGGGCCGATGGCGAGCTTCGGGTCGGCCAACAGCACCGGATACGCCGACAAGATCAGCAATCGCGTGGTCGACGCAATCGGGGACGTCTCGGGCGGGGTACGCCTCTACGGCGATCCCACCGGCGAGCGTCCACGTCGAGGTGAAGTCCGCCGAGACCGGCGCCCAGCATCAGTTCTAAGTGGGTGTTGACGGGTCGGGAAGGTCAGCAGGGCGCGGTATGAGGAGCTGGTCGCCGCAGGGCGGGAGCAGCTGGCGCTGGCAGCCGCAGCGCCGTTGTCCGCCCGGGATGGTCGGTTCGGGGCGGTGCCGGGTGTCAGGTGACGTTGATGGTCACGGCGGCGGTGTGTAGAACCCCGCCGGTCTGGAATTGCACGAACAGCCGCCAGGCACCGGCCTTGGCGAACCCGGCATGGAACGTCAGGTTCGGGCCGCCGTGGTCACCATGTACCGCGCCCATCGGGTGTAGGTGTGCGAACGCCAGGTCACCGGCGTGGATTGCGGTCACGTGCGCGTAGGTGTCCAGGTACGGCTGAAGGTCGGTGACGGGTTGGCCGTCCTTGGACACGGCTACGGTTAAAGGATGCATCATGCCAGCCATGGGCTGGCCGGTCACGGTCAGGGCGTAGCCGTCCACGCTCGTGGTCGTCGATGCCGGTGGCAGCGCCACGGCCGAGTATGCGCCCGGCACTTTGATAGTCCGTGAGAGCACCGCGTCGGTGGTCTTGCCGGCCGCGTCCTTGGCGGCGAACTGGGCGTACAGTCGCCAGGTCCCCGGCCGCAGCGCGGACAGGCGGGCGGTCCAGGTGCCGTCGGCGGCCATGGTCGGGTGTACGTGCTGGAACCCGGTCACGTCCGCGCGGATCGCGTAGAAGTGCAGGAGCTTGGTCTGCTCCCGCACGAAGGTCGTTACCGGCTTGCCATCCGGGCCGGTGATCGTGAACCGGTATGAGACGGGCTGCCCTGCCGGAAGCGTCGTCACCGTGGACCTTAACGAGTAGCCGGACGCCGAGGCCAGCAGGCCGTCTCCGGCTACGGTATGCATGCCGGGACTCATCCCCGGCATTCCTGGCATCGGTGTCGCGGAGGTCGAGTGCGGCATGCCCATTCCCGGCTTGGACGAGTCGTGAGAGCCAGATGAGCCGCAGGCCGTCAAAGTGAGCGTGGACAGCAGCATGGCCACACCGACCACGCGTCGGCGGCCGAGAGAACCGATCATCATAGTTTCAAGTGATCCTTCGAAGCGGGGTCGCGTCTCACGTGCCCGACAAACACGACACTAGAGCCCGCCGAGAACGCGCGGACCAGCAGGCCCTGCCACTTACCGATCCCGAACGCGCGCTGGGATCGGGCGCGAGGCCGTACCCCTCGCTGCCATCGGTGATCACCGCGCCGCACAGCTCGCAGACCTGCCGGGAGCGCCGCGTGATCAGCTCTGCCCAGAGTCCAACGCAGCCCGTGTCGTCTTACCATCTGCCATGTCCTGGACATACCCAGTCTACGATTGATGATCAAGAGCGCGGCCCGTTTCTGCCCTATTCCGGTGGCACCCCTCAACCGCATGCACGAACTCGCCGTGCACGTACGCGGCGCGGTCAATAACGGGTGCACCGGCGAGGCCTGGCCGGCGTGACCGACCGTCGCGCTCTGGGCGGACGCCGCCGACAGGCTTCCGCCCGACGCCGACCATACTGAGATCGTCCGATGGCTCGAAGCCGAACAGAGCCCGGCGGAAACTGGCGGGTTTTCGTATGATAGGCAGACCATATGCTCAATAAATCGCGACCGGGCGGGACGAGGCGATGAGCGCACTCAGCGGCATTCACGTGGGCCGTGTGGCCGCCCCCCTGCGTGAGCAGGTGCTGGACGGCCTGCGCGCCGCCATCCTCAACTTCGACCTCAAACCGGGCGAGCGGCTCGTCGAGCGCGAGCTGATCGAGCAGATCGGCGTCTCACGCACGACGATCCGCGAGGTGCTGCGCGAGCTGACCGCCGAAGGCCTCGTGGTGGTCATCCCCCAGAAGGGCGCGGTCGTCTACGCGCCCTCGCAGGAGGAGGCCAAGGACCTCTACGCCGTACGCGCTTCGCTGGAGGCGCTCGCGGTCCGCCGCTTCATCGAGCGCGCCCCCGCCGAAAGGATCGAGGCGCTCAAGGCCACGCTCGTCGAGATCGAGGCCGTCTCCGATGGCGACGGCGGCATGCTCGCGCTGCTCCACGCCAAGGACCACTTCTACGACGTGCTCCTCGACGGCGCGGCGAGCGCGACCATCCAGCAGATCCTCGCGGGCGTGCAGGCGCGTGTCCGCCTCCTGCGTGCGACCTCGCTGTCCCAGCCGGGCCGCTCCAAGGAGGTCGTGGCCGAGATCAGGGCCCTCGTCGAGGCCATCGCCGACCGCGACGTCGACCAGGCGATCAAGCTCTGCGACGCGCACCTGAAGAAGGCGGCCGCGACGGGCATCAAGGCCCTTGAGGCCGAGAGCGAGCAGGAGTAGCCGGCGGAGGGACGAGCAGCAGGCCGCGTACGTCGAGCAGGACGTGCACGACGATGGGGAGCAGCAGGCTGCCCGACTCGACGTACAGCACGGTCAGCAGCGCCGTCACCGCCGCGATCCCGATGAGCGCGGTCGCGCCCTGGTAGACGTGCGCGACCAGGAAGACCACTCCGGACAGCAAGGCCGCGGCCCACAGCGGCAGGCCGAAGATCCCCACGCCGGCGGCGACGAACAGCCCACGGTAGAGGAGCTCCTCGCACACGCCCGCGCCGACCGCGACGGCAGCGGCGTACCCCGCGTTCGCGCCGGGTGCGGGGGAGCATGAAGGCGATGCCCGCCTGGCCGGGGAGCGGCCTGCCCTTCCGCGCGGCGCGGCGCAGCATCACGGCCGAGAGCAGCAGCCCGGCGCAGGCCGCAGAGGCGAGCCCGTAGGCGAACCCGCTCGCGCTCGGCGCGCCGATCCCCACGTCGGCGGCGGTCACGCCGGGGGCGATCGCGACGACCGTGAGCACGAGCAGCGCCCAGGTCCACTGCGCGCCGATGACGATACGGAACATCCGGACCAGGGCGTTCGGGTCGGTTGCGCGGACGGCCCGCAGGCGCGCGTACTCCCGCCGGCCCCACGCGGCTCGAACGCCACCGCGTACAGGAGCAGGCCGACGGCGATCACGGTCGCCGGGAGATTGAAGTGCGGGGCCATCCGCGCGAGATCCACCGCGCCACTCTAACGACGCCGAATAGGGACGAAAGGCGCAGATCGCTACATCGGCACAGTCCAGCCGGGAGGCACACGGCGCAGCGCCGTGAGCTCGCCGCGCAGGACGTCGGCGTACGGGATCACGAAGTCGCCGTTCGGCAGCCATCCGGAGACCGGCTGGCCGATGACGCGCTCGGGCAGGAACGGCGCGGCCGGCCCGTTGCGGGCCGGGTCGCAGGTGAACCCGTCCCGGCCGTGGTGCGGTGAGTAGTCGACCTCCGAACCCCAGCCGTCGTCGTGCTCGTCGGTGCCGAGGATCACCCAGTGGTCGGTGAGCACCGGCGCGTTCAGGTCGGGCACGCCGCCGGTGTGGCAGTCGATCGCCGGGAGCGTGAACAGGTCGAGGTCGTGCGGTGAGTACCACATGAGCAGCGGGTTCGCCGCGGTCGCCTCACGGTTGTCGAAGCAGCACAGCGCGACGGCGTAGCCGGGGTACATCGCCGCGTAGAAGTCGAAGAGGGGGCGGTTGTCCGAGATGCGGCGGTTCTCGGGGACCTGGCGCAGCGCGTCGGGGATGAGCGTCGCGTCGGTGGCCAGCACCACGGTGTAGATGTCGTGCTCGAAGACCTGGACCGGCGGAGGCCCGCCGTACGCCGCGCCCTGGCTTGAACCCCAGCCGGCCGAGGCGGGCCGTACGGCGTCGACCATGTCCCGCAGGATGCGGGGGCAGCGGCTCGTGTCCACGAAGTTCGCCTGCGTCATGCCCAGGGCGGGCAGCTGCAGCAGCATGGCGTTCGGCCCGGAGGCGAGGTTCTGCACGGTGTTCTGGTAGCCGAGCACGTGGACACGGCCATGCTCGGGATGGTTCCGGTGCCCGTGGTAGAGGATCGTGCCGCCGAACCTGGCGGGCGCCACCGCAACGCACATCTCGCCGTCTCCTTCGAAGATCGCTTTCAGGGGAGCCTAGAGGGCGCCCGGCCCGTCAGGAGCCGCCAGGCGGCCGGGACCACGGCGAGGGCGATGACGACGGTGACGCCGAAGGTCAGCGCGTACGCCCCCGGATCGGGGCGTTCGCCCAGGAGCAGGACGAGGAGCGCCAGGCCGACCGAGCCGCCCGTGTACTGCGCGGTCGTGATCAGCGCGCTGCCGGTGCCGTTGCTCTCCTCCGGCAGATCGCGCGTGCCGGTGACGAACATCCCGGTGAACGCCATGCCCTGGCCCAATCCGCTCAGCAGCAGGCCGGGCAGGATCACCGTCGCGTAGCCGCCCGACGACGCGGCGGCGACCGCGAGGACGAGGAGTCCCGCGGCCCCGGTCGCGTACGCGGCGGCGAGCAGGTGGTGCAGCCGCCACCGGCCTGCCAGGGCCCCGGCGACCGTGTTGCCCACGACGATCGTCGCGGCGAGCGGCAGGAAGGCCAGGCCGGCGGCCAGCGCGCTGTAGCCGCGTTCATCCTGGAGGTAGAGGGTGACCAGGAAGAACTCGGCGCCGAAGCTCGCCATGTAGAGGGCCGCGGCCAGGCAGGCCGTCCGCAGGGTCCGCACGGCCAGCAGCGCGGACGGCACGAGCGGACGCGCGCCGCGCCGCTGCCCGGCGGCGAACAGCACTCCGGCGACGGCGGCCGTCACCGCCCCGGCCACGATCACCGGCGCCGACGGCCGCGTACGGGCCAGCTCGGTGAAGACCAGGACGATCGCGACGACGGCCGCCGAGGCCAGCAGCGCACCGGCGACGGCGAGCGGACGGCGGTCGCGGCCCGCCGGAGCCCGCAGGGCGTCCCCGGCGGCGACGAGGCAGACCGCCACGATCGGCAGGTTGATCCAGAAGATCCACGGCCACGACGCGACCGTCAGCAGCGCACCGCCGGCGGTGACGCCCAGTGCGAGCCCGACCGCGCCCGTGGTGCCCCACACGCTGAGCGCCCGGTCGCGCGCCGGCCCCGCCGGATAGTGCTGCCCGAGCAGGCCGAGCGTCGCGGGCACCAGCAGCGACGCCGCGACCCCCTGGCCGACGCGCGCGGCGATCAGGGTCGAGGCGCCTCCGGACAGCCCGGCGGCCAGGGAGGCGAGCGCGAAGAGCGACTGCGCCGCGAGGAAGACCCGCCCTCCGCCGTACGCGTCCACGAGTTGCCCGCCCAGTAGGAGGAACCCGGCGAAGAAGATCGCGTACGCGCTCACGATCCACTGCAGCGCCGCACCGGAGAACCGCAGGCTCGCACCGATGTCGGGCAGCGCGACGTAAATGATCGAGAAGTCGAGTGCGACGAGCAACTGCGAACCGGCCAGCGCGGCCATCAGCCCCGCCCGGCCGCCGCCCGTCGCGTCACGCGTGTCGATGGCCTGGCTCCTCCGCGGCGGAGCGGACTTCCAGGGCCGCCGCCGTCTGGCCGACTCCCGGTGGGCAGCACGACCAGAGCACGGGAACGGTGGGCATGGGGTGGATTGTCGTGGCCGCCGGGTTCCCTGTCGAACGGTTTTACGTCCGGCGGGACGGCGGACGCCTTCCCGCCGGACGTTCGCCGCTCAGCTCGCGAAGTCGAGCAGCGGCCGGGCGTTGCTCGGGTGCCGCAGCTTGGACAGCGACTCCTTCTCCAGCTGGCGGATGCGCTCCCGTGTCAGGCCCAGGTGCTTGCCGATCTCGTCCAGCGTGCGCGGCGTGCCGTCGTACAGGCCGAACCGCATCGCCATGATCTTCTCTTCACGGGCCGACAGCACGCCGAGCGCGCGCCGCAGCTGGTCGGCCATGAGCTGGCGGTCGACGAGCTCGGACGCCTCGGGGCTGTCGGTGTCCTCGATGAGGTCGCCGATGCGGGTCTCGCCGTCCTCGCCGATCGTGGAGTCGAGGCTGATCGGCTGGCGGCTGGTGCGCAGCAGCTCCTGGACCTGCGCCGGACTCTTGTCGAGCTCGACGGCCAGCTCCTCCGCAGTGGGCTCGCGGCCGAGACGCTGGTGCATCTCGCGCTCGACCCGGCTCAGCTTGCTCAGCATCTCCAGGACGTGCACGGGCAGCCGGATCGTACGTGCGGAGTCGGCGAAGCCGCGCTGGATGGCCTGCCGGATCCACCACATCGCGTACGTGGAGAACTTGTAGCCCTTGGTGTAGTCGAACTTCTCGACCGCGCGGATCAGGCCGAGGTTGCCCTCCTGCACGACGTCGAGCAGCGACAGGCCTCGGTCGGAGTACTTCTTCGCGACGGAGACGACGAGCCGGAGGTTCGCCTCCAGCATGTGGGACTTGGCGCGCCGGCCGTCCTCGACGACGCCGCGAAGGTCCTCGCGGACTCGGGCCGACATCCGGCCGCCGCTCTCCAGCTTGTGCTCGGCGTACAGTCCGGCCTCGATGCGCTTGGCGAGGTCGACCTCCTGCGCCGCGGTGAGAAGCTGGCGGCGGCCGATCGCTTTGAGGTAGGTGTGCACCGAGTCGCCCATGACGGAGGACTGGTCGTCGAGGTCGCTGGGAGTGTCGATCTCGAAGTCGTCCGACTCGGTCTCGGCGGGCTTGTCAGAGGTCTTCACCTCCTCCGCCGAGGGAGTCCCGATGACCGTCTTCTTGCCCGCGGCCTTGAGCGGTGCGGCCTTCTTGACAGCCGCCGTACCCTTTTTCTTGGTGGGCGAGGTCTTGGCCTTGTCCCCGCTGGCCAGCCGTACTCCGGCATCGGTCAGTTCACGGATGATGGAGCGGCCCTGCGCGGGGGTGATACCGGTTTCCTGAAACGCCTCACGCACCTCGTCAAGTGAGAGGTGCCCCAGGGAACGGCCACGGTCGAGAAGCTCCTCGAGGGGCGTCGTGGCAGACTCTGCGGTCGCAGCGGCGTTGCGCGGCATGAGGACACCTCCCTCCCTTCGTCATATCGGCGATACGGCACGTGTGTGACTGGCTTGTACGCGCACTATCGGAAACGCGTAGTTGTGTCCGCCTTGTTCCCGTACAGCGGAAACTTTCGCCATCGCACGCCCGGATCGATCTTCTCGGAGATCAGTAACGCGTCTGGATCGTGGTGCCCCGCAGCGAGCATCGCGAGAGGGTCCGGCGCGTCTCACAGGTCCAGTGACCGATCACCGCGAGACCGGCGGTGCCCTCCGCGGGGGTCGAGGGATCGTGGTACTTCTCGAAGACGCGCATCGCCTCGGCACACGTCACGCGCCCCCGTACGACACTCACGTTCGCTCGCGCGCCGGTGAAGGTCTTGACCTGGCCGCAGACCGTGCCGGGACGGGCCGCCCGCGGTCTGCCGGTGGGGGTCGGCGTCGGCGTCGGGATGATCAGGGACTGGCTGGGGCGCGACCGGGGCTGCGCTCCACCACTTCCGCAGCCGCCGATGGCGATCAGCGTCAACAGGATGATTCCACGGCGTACGACCACGGTCAGGGATTCTTTCAGAGAGACCGGCGTAGCCGGACCCGGTCGGGCTTTCCCGACGGCAGCAGGGGGATCTCCGGCACCGGCTCGACGGCGCGCGGAGCGGCGTGCGCCGGCAGTGCCGTACGCGCGTGGTCGCGCAGTTCGCCCAAGGTGACGTCGCCGACGACGACCGCGGTGACGATCTCGCCCCACTCGGGGTCGGGGCGCCCGACCACGACGACGTCCTTCACCGCGGGGTGCGTGCGCAGGACCTGCTCGACCTCGCCGGCCACGACCTTCTCGCCGCCGGTGTTGATCACGTCGTCGGCGCGCCCGCGCACGCGCAGCACGCCGTCCCGCATCGCGCCGAGGTCGCCCGTGACGAACCACTCGCCGTCCGTCGCCGCCGCGGTCAGGTCGGGCCGGAGCCGGTAGCCGCCGAACAGGACCGGACCGGAGAGCCGGATCCGCCCGTCGCCGCCGATCATGGCGGACACCCCGTCGAGCGGCGTGCCGTCGTAGACGCAGCCGCCGCAGGTCTCGCTCATGCCGTACGTGGTGAGGATCCGCGCGCCGGCGTCCCGTGCCGCCGCGACGAGGCCGGGCGAGGCCGCCGCGCCGCCGAGCAGGATCGAGGAGAACGCCTTCAGCCGCGCCGGGTCGTGATCCATCATGCGCCGCAGCTGGGTCGGGACGACGGAGATGTGCTGGACGCCCGACGCCAGCGCCGCCTCGGCCGAGAAGTGCTCGTGGACGACCGGCGCGGTGCCCGCGAGGATCGACCGCACGAGCACCTGGACGCCGGCGATGTGGTTGGTCGGCAGGCAGCACAGCCACCGGTCGCCGTCGTCGGCGCCGATCCTGCCGAGCGTGGCGCGAGCCGAGAAGGTCAGGGCCTCGGCTCCCAGCTCGACGATCTTCGGCCGCCCGGTCGAGCCCGAGGTGGCGATCAGCACGGCCGCGTCGGTGGGGACCCCGCCCGTACGCGGCGTGATCCCGTCCTCCGTCTCGACCGCCGCGGGGGCCAGGGCGTCGAGGGCCGCCTGGAGAGCGGGCGGCGGCAGGTCGGGGGAGAGCGGGCAGATCGCGGGTCCGGTGCCGTCGAGGGCGGCCTCGACGCGGCGGAGGAGCGCGGGGCCCGGCGGCAGGACGACGGCGTGCGGAGATCGGCTCATGGCATCGAGCAGGTTAGTCCCTCAGGGAAGCTTGAAAAATAAACTTACTATGTAAAGGCGGTGGCCCGGACGCGGCCTCCCGAGACCACCGCAAGGAACGACCCCGGTCCGCGGCACACCGGCCGAGCCGCTTGAATGGAGCGGCGCGTCTTCGCGGAGGACGCCGCCGACAGGGGAAAGGACATCGCAATGGTCTCCGAGCTGTTCGACCAGGACGCGTGGAAGGCGGTCGAGGGCTTCGGCTTCGACGACATCACCTACCACCGTGCGCTCGACCACGGCACCGTGCGCATCGCGTTCGACCGGCCCGAGGTGCGCAACGCGTTCCGGCCGAAGACCGTCGACGAGCTCTACCGTGCGCTCGACCACGCGCGGATGTCCAGTGACGTCGGTTGCGTGCTCATCACCGGCAACGGGCCCTCGCCCAAGGACGGCGGGTGGGCGTTCTGCTCCGGAGGCGACCAGCGGATCCGCGGCCGGGACGGCTACAAGTACGCCGAGGGGGACACCGCGGCGACGATCGACCCGGCGCGGTCGGGGCGGCTGCACATCCTGGAGGTGCAGCGGCTCATCCGGACCATGCCCAAGGTCGTCATCTGCGTCGTCCCGGGCTGGGCGGCCGGCGGCGGGCACAGCCTGCACGTCGTCGCCGACCTGACGCTGGCGAGCGAGGAGCACGCGAGGTTCAAACAGACCGACGCGGACGTGGCCAGCTTCGACGGCGGCTTCGGGTCGGCCTACCTCGCGCGGCAGGTCGGGCAGAAGTTCGCACGGGAGATCTTCTTCCTCGGCGACACCTACGACGCGGAGGCCGCGCACCGGATGGGCATGGTCAACGCCGTCGTGCCCCACGCCGAGCTGGAGCGCACCGCGCTGGAGTGGGCGCGGAAGATCAACGCCAAGAGCCCCACGGCGCAGCGGATGCTCAAGTTCTCCTTCAACCTGATCGACGACGGCCTGGTCGGGCAGCAGGTCTTCGCCGGCGAGGCGACACGGCTCGCGTACATGACGGACGAGGCCGCCGAGGGGCGCGACGCGTTCCTGGAGAAGCGCGAGCCCGACTGGTCGCCCTACCCCTGGTACTACTGACCGGAGACGACCAGGTCGATCAGCGCCGGCCGTGCCGTGGAACCACCGGCCGGGGTCGCGCCGCAGGTGGCGGGCGATCAGCTCGCCGATGCTCATCGACTCGTCGACCACGCAGGCGTCCTGCGGGACGGCCGAGGCCAGCTCCGCGACGGCGCGCTGCGGTGACATCGGCGTACGGTCCCAGTGCGCGCGGTCGGCCCGCAGTGCCGCCTCGCGCGCGTGCTCGTTCGCGGCGACGATGCCGTCGTGGCGGGCGGCCCAGGCGGCGCGGCGCTCGTCGTCGAGGAGCGCGTCGACGCGTTCGGCCAGTTCGCGTACCGACTCGCGCTCGTCGCCGAGGACGACGGTGCCGGGCTGGTTCTTGGCCGCGCACGTCGTGCGGGCCGTGTGCCACACGCCGTTCGGCTCCCACCCGTACGGGATGGACGCCGGAGGTCTAACGGGCCCGCCTGGATACGGCGAGGACGATGAGTTCATGGAGGAGATGCGCGCGTCGGCGGACGACCCGGCCGGAGCCGCCGCGTGGACCGAGCGCTGGATCACCGGCCTGCCCGGCCACGACGCGTTCCTCGCGAGGCTGGGGGAGCGGCGGCTGGCCGCGCTGCGCGACACGAACGCGAGCCCTCCTCCGGACGCGGCTCGTGGTCCGGGCCCGCAGGCTCCGACCGCCGACGAGCGGATGACGCTCGCGGCGGCCCGCGTCCTGCTCGACCGCGTCGTCTCCGCCGGTCACGACGTCGTCCTCGCCGGCATCGGCTACTCACATCTCGCGGCGTGGACGGTCGTCCAGCGCCTGCGCGAGGAGGGACGGGCCGTCGAGCTCCTGGCCGAGCTTGGCATGGACGGCTTCGTGCCGCGGCCGGGCGACCCGTACCTGTTCGCGCGGCAGAGCACTTCGCCACCTGCCTGCGCCTCACCGACGTGCTCGGCGTGCTCGGCCGCGACGTCTCCGGCCCGGGCACGTCCGCCGTCGGCGTGCTGGGCGCCGCGCAGATCGACGCGCGGGGCGACATCAACTCCACGTGGTCGCCGCGCGGCGACTACATCGTCGGGTCCGGCGGCGCCAACGATGTCGCGTCCGCGGCGGACGAACTCATCGCGGTCGTCAAGCACTCACCACGCCGCCTTGTCGAGAAAGTGGGATACGTGACAGCACCCGGAGGCAGAGTGTCGACGATCGTGACGTCCGAGGCGGTCTTCGAGAGACGGGACGGCGTCTTCGTCCTCAGCCGCACCGTCGGCGACGCCGGCGTCGAGCGCGTCCGCGCCCGTACGGGATGGAGCTTCGAGGTCGCTCCCGACCTCGCGCGCGAACCCGACCCCGTACCCGCCGACCTTGCCCTGCTGCGCGGCTTCGACCCCGGGTCGGTCTTTCTCGCGCGGCTCGCTGGAGCCGCGTGATGACCCGTTACCTCGCCAACTGCTCCCTGCTGTTCACCGAACTGCCCGTCGCCGCTCGCCCGGCCGCCGCGCGGGCGGCGGGATTCGACGCGATCGAGTTCTGGTGGCCGTTCGCGTCGCCGGTGCCGGCCGACTCGGCGGTCGAGGAGTTCGTGTCCGCGGTCGCCGACGCGGGCGTGCGGCTCGTCGGTCTGAACCTGTTCGGCGGCGACCTGGCCGGGCCCGACGCCGGCGTCCTGTCCATCCCTTCGCGCGCCTCGGAGTTCCGCGACAACGTCGACGTGGCCGCCGACATCGGCGAGCGCCTCGGCGTACGCGGCTTCAACGCCCTGTACGGCAACCGCGTCGACGGCGTGAGCCCCATGGCGCAGGACGACACGGCGGACGAGAGCATCGCGCTCGCCGCCGGGGCCGTCGGCCGGTTCGGCGCCGACATCCTGATCGAGGCGCTGAGCGGCCCGAAGCCGTACCCGCTGCGCACCGCCGACCAGGCCGTCGCCGTCGTCGACCGGGCACGCGCGTCCGGCGCGTCCAACGTCGCCTTCCTGTGCGACCTCTACCATCTGGCGAGCAACGGAGAGGACCTGGAGGCCGTCATCGCGCGCCACGCGCCGGTGATCGGGCACGTCCAGATCGCCGACGTCCCCGGTCGCGGAGAGCCCGGCAGCGGCGGTCTCGACTTCGACGCCCACCTGGAGTCGCTGCGGAGCCACGGCTACGACGGCTGGGTCTCCCTGGAGTACAAGCCGACCACGACGACCGAGCAGAGCCTCGCGTGGCTGCCGCGCGAGCGCCGCGGGGAGAACGAATGAGCGAGCGCACGACCGTCGCCTTCATCGGCCTGGGCATCATGGGCGCCCCGATGGCGGCCAACCTGCTCGCGGCCGGCTTCGACGTCGTCGGCCACAACCGCAGCCCCGAGAAGACCGAGCGGTTCGCCGCGAACGGCGGCCGGGGCGCCGCCACCCTCGCCGACGCCGTGCGCGACGCCGACGTCGTCGCCACGATGGTCCCCGACTCACCGGACGTCCGCGCCGTGCTCACCGGCGACGACGGAGTGTTCGCCCACGCGCGCGACGGCGCGCTCGTCATCGACTTCTCCACGATCCGCCCCGACGTCGCGGCCGATCTCGCCGCCGACGGCGTACGCCGCGGGCTCCGCGTCCTCGACGCCCCGGTCTCGGGCGCTGAGAAGGGCGCGGTCGACGGCGCACTGTCGATCATGGTCGGCGGCGCGGCCGAGCACTTCGAGGCCGCCCTGAAGGTGCTCGGCGGAGGCCTCGCCGGCAGCACCGTATTGGAGCGGAAGGGCGCCGCGATGCTCGCGCGGGAGTTCACCCCGGGGTTCCGGATCGAGCTGCACGACAAGGACATGGGCATCGTCACCGCCGCCGCGCGCGAGGCCGGCGTCGTCATCCCGCTCGGCTCGGCCGTCGCCCAGCTGATCGCCGCGCTGAAGGCGCAGGGCGACGGCGGCCTCGACCATTCCGCCCTGCTCAAACTCGTCACCCGCCTTTCCGGGCGCGACGACGGGTAGTACCGCCTGATTCGGTGCACCGTCGGGGCCCGCACGGCCATAGGGTTGGGCGGACGAGAGATCTCCGGACGGAGGGGCAGGCCATTGCGGGTGTTCGCCATCCCCATGGGCACGCGGTTTCGCGGCGTGACGCGGCGCGAGGGGGTGCTCCTCCACGGCCCGGCCGGATGGGGTGAGTTCTCCCCGTTCGCGGAGTATGGACCGGCCGAGTGCGCGCGCTGGCTCGCCGCCGCGCAGGAGGCCGCGCATGACGGATGGCCGTCGCCGGTGCGCGCGACGATCCCGGTGAACGTCACGGTCCCCGCGGTCGACGCGGAGACCGCCCACGGCATCGTGAGCCGCTCCGGCTGCCGCACCGCGAAGGTGAAGGTCGCCGAGCCCGGGCAGGCACCCGCCGACGACATCGCCCGCGTCGAGGCCGTACGCGACGCGCTCGGCCCCGGCGGCAAGGTGCGCGTCGACGCCAACGGCGCCTGGGACCCCTCCACCGCCGTCCGCATGATCAGGGCCCTCGGCGACCTGGAGTACGCCGAGCAGCCGTGCGCGACCCTGGACGAGCTGGCCGAGGTACGCCGGCACGTCGCCACGCCGGTCGCGGCGGACGAGTCGATCCGCCGCGCCGACGACCCGCTGAAGGTCCGCGCGGCCGAGGCCGCCGACATCGTCGTGCTGAAGGTCCAGCCGCTGGGCGGGGTGCGCAACGCGCTGCGCGTCGCCGAGGCGTGCGGGCTGCCCGTGGTCGTCTCCAGCGCGATCGAGACCTCCGTCGGCCTGGCCGCCGGCCTGGCGCTGGCCGCCGCCCTCCCCGAACTGCCCTACGCCTGCGGCCTGGCCACGATGTCCCTGCTGGAGGGCGACGTCGTACGCGAACCGCTGACCGCCGTCGACGGCGCGATCGCCGTGCGCCGTCCGGAGGTCGACGAGGCGGCGCTGAGCCGTTACGAGATCGACGGCACCGCCTGGAGCGCGCGCGTCGCCGCCGCGCGTGCCGAATCGGTGGCCCGGTGAACCCGGCGACGGCGCTCGCGACCGTGCTCGTCGACGAGCTGGTCCGCTGCGGCCTGACCGACGTGGTCCTCGCCCCCGGGTCGAGGTCGGCGCCGCTGGCCCTCGCGGTGTACGAGCACTCCAAGGTGCGCCTGCACGTGCGGATCGACGAGCGGTCCGCGGCGTTCCTGGCGCTGGGCATGGCCAAGCGGAGCGGACGCCCGGTGGCGGTCGTGTGCACGTCGGGCACGGCCGCGGCCAACTTCCACCCGGCGGTCGTCGAGGCGCACGAGTCCGGCGTGCCGCTGCTGGTCTTCACCGCCGACCGGCCGCCGGAGCTGCGAGGCACCGGCGCGAACCAGACGATCGACCAGGTCAAGCTGTACGGCTCGGCGGTTCGCTGGAGCTGCGAGATCGGCACGCCGGAAGACCGGCCGGGCATGGTCGCGTACTGGCGCTCGCTGACGAGCCGCGCGTGGCACGTCGCCCTGGAGCCCGACCCGGGCCCGGTCCACCTCAACGTCGCGTTCCGCGAGCCGCTGATCCCCGACGGCGACGACGCCTGGTGCGAGCCGCTCTACGACGGCTCGGCCGGCGCGTGGACCAGGGTGCGCGCGGCCACGCCGGGGTCGGTGCTGCACGTGCCGCCGACCCGGCGCGGCGTGCTCGTCGTCGGCGACGGCGCGGTCAACGTGAAGCGCTACGTCGCCGCGGCGTCGATGGCGGGCTGGCCGGTGCTCGCCGAGCCCAACGGCAACGCCCGCTACGGCGACCACGCCCTGTCCTCCCACCACTTCCTGCTGGGGGTGCCGGAGTTCGCCGAGCGGCACCGCCCGGAGGTCGTGGTGACCCTCGGCAAGCCGGGGCTGTCCCGTCCGCTGCTGTCCTACCTGCGCCGCGCCGAGGAGCACGTCGTGGTCTCGCCGTCGCTGGCGCGCTGGCCCGACCCCGTACGCTCGGCCACGCAGGTGGCGCAGGAGGCCGACATCCCGGTGCTGTCCGGCGACGACGCCTGGCTGAAGGCGTGGCGCACCGCCGACCTGGTGGCGCGGAACGCGATCGACTCCGTCCTGGACGAGTCCGACGAGCTGTCCGAACCGAGGCTCGCGCGCGACCTGGTGTCGGCGATGCCGGGCGGGTCGATGCTGCTCGCCGCCGCGAGCATGCCCATCCGCGACCTCGACCAGACGATGCACCCGCGCCGTGGCATCCGCATCCTCGCCAACCGCGGAGCCAGCGGCATCGACGGCCTGGTGTCCACGGCGATCGGCGCGGCGCTGGCCCACGGCAACCGCTCGTACGCCCTGCTGGGCGACCTGGCCTTCCTGCACGACCAGAACGGCCTGATCATCGGCCCGCAGGACCGCCGGCCCGACCTGACCATCGTCGTGATCAACAACTCGGGCGGCGGCATCTTCTCGCTGCTGCCGCAGGCGGCGTTCCCCGAGCCGTTCGAGCGGGTCTTCGGCACCCCCCACCAGGTCGACATCGCCTCCGTGGCCGCCGCGCACGGCGTCCCGTACTCCCGGCTGGAAGCGGTCGAGGAGGTGCCGCGCGCTCTGTCGAAGGACGGCCTGCGGATCGTGGAGGCGCGGACGGACCGGGAGGCCAACGCGGCGCTGCACGCACGGATGCGCGACGCCGGGCACGCCGCCGTGCGCGCCGCGATGGGTGCTTAGGGCCTGAACCGTCGGCCCGCGACCGTGACGTCGCGGTCGCCCGCGTCGGCGGCGGAGAACTCCAGCAGCCGTTCGCCCTCGGGGGTGAGCGCGTCCGTGTCCGCCGCCGGCAGGGGTTCGAAGGGCTCGATGGTCAGCCGCGCCGAGCCGCGCCCGCAGGTGATCGAGTAGGTCCCGGCGACGAAGCCGCCGAGGAGGAAGACCGGCGTCGGCGCGTCGTTGGGCGTGGCCAGGCGGGCGCGGTGCTCGTCGGAGACGACGTGGGTGCGGTCCGCGTGGGAGCGCAGCAGGTTGTCGTACTCCGGCAGGAAACGTGGCGGCGCGGGCGTCTCGTGGTCGGGGCGCGGCGCGTCCGGCAGGTCGAAGAGCTCGGCGCCGTTCTCGCCGCGGAAGACCCGCAGGCCCGGACGGAGCCGCGCGACGACCTCGCGGAGCCGGGTGAGACCCGACCAGATCTGGATGTCCTTGACGCTCGCCGGGCCGTACGCGGCCAGGTAGCGGGTGACCAGGGTCTCGGGCGAGGCGTCCGGGTCGAGCGGGCGGCCGAGCCACGCCTCGGCCGACCGCTCGCCGGCGTGAACCCCTCGATCCGCGTCCACAGACCGGTGTAGGGCGCGAGCGGCGCCTGGGCCTGCATGCCGGCCAGGTGGGCGACGGCGTCCGCCGCCGGCCGCGTGGAGCGGCACAGCAGCAGCTGGCGCGCGAGAAGCGCACGGTTGCGGGAGAGCCGGTCGAGCGTGGAGGGTTCGGGCATGCAGCCGACGGTATGGGGGATTGCGGACGTTATGTGACCGGAAGGGTCAGCCGCGCAGCGCGGCGCGGAGGGCGGTGGAGTCGTCGTCGGTCCAGCCGTGCCGGGAAAGCCAGCCGGCCGGGCCGTCGTAGCGCTCATCGAGGGTCGAGAGGAACTTCTCCATCGTCACCGGCCGCGGCATGTGCGTGTCGGTCGGCCGCGAGTCGAGGTCCTTCGCGTAGGTCGGGTTGGCGCGCAGCCGCCGCAGGATGGCCTCCAGGCGCTCGCCGGTCGCGACGTAGTCCGCGACGATCTCCGGGCGCGGCACTCCCGCCACATGCAGCGCGAGCGCGGTGACCACGCCCGTACGATCCTTGCCGGCCGCGCAGTGCACGATCGAGGGGCCGGCGGAGACGACGCGCAGCGCGGACACGACGGAGTCCGGTCGCGTCTCGAGGTAGCCGAGGTAGTGGCTGACGGCGCGTTCGCTCTCGGCGCCGCTCGTGTCACGGTCCTGCCAGGGGAGGACCTTCTCGCCGTCGATCGTGTCGGCGTCGACGTCGGTGTTGCGGCCGCCTTCGGAGAACAGCGAGTGGTGGTGGATCGTCACGCCGGGTTCGTGCGTGAGCGGTCCGGGCCCCTCCAGGTCGACCTCGGTCTGGCTGCGCAGGTCGATGATGTGCCGGATGCCGAGGGAGGAGACGAGGCGTCCGACGTCGCCGGGGGTGAGGTCCTGGAGGTTGTCCGAGCGAACGAGGACGCCACCGCGAATGGTGACGCCGTCGCTGGTGGTGAGGCCGCCGACGTCACGGACGTTGACCGCGCCCTCCAGATCGATCCATCTGTTCATGATCCTGACCTTATCCGTGGGTTCGCGGCGGTCCCACGGGCCGGTCAGCCGTCGATGGCGTACCGCATGACGCGGAACTTCGTCTGCACCTCGGCCAGCTCGGCTGCCGGGTCGGAACCGGCCACGATGCCCCCGCCGGCGTACAGCCGGGCGCGGTCGCCGTCGATCTGCGCGCAGCGCAGCGCGATGCCCCACTCGCCGTCGCCGCGCGCGTCGATCCAGCCGACCGGGCCGGCGTAGCGCCCGCGGTCCATCAACTCCAGCTCGCGGATGAGGTCGAGGGCGTCGGTGGTCGGGGTGCCGCCGACGGCAGGGGTCGGGTGGAGGGCGGCCACGACGTCCAGGACGGAGCGCTCCTCGCAGAGACGGCCGCTGACCGGGGTGGCGAGGTGGACGAGGTTGGAGAGCCGCAGCAGCTCCGGCTCGTCCGGGACGGTCAGCTCGTCGCACAGCGGGGCGAGGGCCGCGCGGACCATGTCAGCGGCGTACGCGTGCTCTTCGCGGTCCTTGGCGGAGGTGAACAGCCTCGACTCCAGGCCGTCGTCGTCGGCGGTGCGCGCGATCGTGCCGGCGAGCACGAGCGACTCGACCCGGCCTCCCACACGGCTCACGAGGAGCTCGGGGGTGGCGCCGACGAGCCCATCGCAGGCGAAGGTGTAGCAGGAGGGGAACCGGTCGGCGAGGCGGCGGAGCAGGACCCGCGGGTCGATCGGGCCGTCGGCGACCGCGTACAGGTCGCGGGCCAGGACCACCTTGGACAGGTGGCCGGCGCGGATGCGCTCGACGGCGGTGGCGACCGCGCGCATGTGACGGGGCGCGGTGACCTCGCCGTCGGCCCAGCGGACGTTCGAGGGCGGCGCCGGCGGGCGGAGCAGCGTCAGCGGGTCGGCGCCGCCGATCGTGGTGAACCAGGCCTGGCCGTCGCGGCGGCCGAGGACCACGCGCGGCACGATGAGGACGGAGTCGCCCTTGCTGTCGAAGGAGAAGGCACCGAAGGCGACCGGGCCGGAGCCGGGGACCTGGAGCGGGTCGTCGACCTTGGCGGACTCGAATAGCGAGGCGAGCCGGCGGCGCGCCCACGCGAAGCGGTCCTCGCCGTCGGGGACCGCGATGCGGGCGGCCTCGCCCCATCCGACGAGCCCTTCGCCGTGCCGCACCCACGCCAGGGGAGCGGTGTCGGGCAGGCGCGCCACGAGGTCGTCGGGGGCCGCCACGGGGACGGTCCGTACGGCGAGGGGTTCCGTGACTCCGAGCGCGACATCCACGATGAACAACTGTACGGGAAAGTTGAACCTGTTCAAAGTTTCGGGATTCCCGTGGCGGGCGGTGCTGCCGGGGCGCTGTGGACCTGCAGTGACGTCCTTTCGGTGCGATCGCCCATCCTAAGTCCTGACTTATGTCGCTTGTTCGCAGAAACATCTAGATATATCGTTAACGTATCTAGATCGGTATTGGAGGGTGTGATGAACGACGACTGGAGACACCACCCGCCCGGTGGTTTTCCGGGGTTTCCACATGGCCGGCACGGTGAGATGCCGCCGCCTCCTCCGCATCCGCCGTGGCCTGGGTTCTTCGGTCCCGGTCCCTCGCCGTTCGGGGGCGCTCCCAAGGTCAGGAAAGGCGACGTGCGCGCGGCGGCGCTGGCCCTGCTCGCCGACGAGCCGCGCAACGGCTACCAGATCATTCAGGAGATCGCCGAGCGCAGTCACGGCATCTGGCGTCCGAGCCCCGGTTCGGTCTACCCGGCGCTCCAGCAGCTGGAGGACGAAGGGCTGGTGCGGGCGCGCGAGGACGGGGGCCGCCGCACGTACGAGCTGACCCACGAAGGCCGGGTGCACGTGACCGAGCACCAGGGCCACCTCGCCGAGCCGTGGGCCGCGGTCGCGGAGTCGGTGAGCGAGGAGATGGTCGACCTTCGGACCCTGTACTCGCAGGTCGGCATGGCCATGAGACAGGTGGTGGAGGCGGGCACTCCGGAGCATCACGGCGGCGCCCGAAAAATCCTGGCGGACACCCGCCGGGCCCTGTACCGTCTGCTCGCCGAAGATCCACAGGAGGATGAGTGAGCCCGGTCAACGAGGCGGGATCGACCGTTGCGGTCGAGGGCCTGTCGAAGAAGTACGGCGAGATCGAGGCGGTCAAGGGCATCTCGTTCGAGGTGGCTCCGGGGGAGGTCTTCGGGTTCCTCGGGCCCAACGGCGCCGGCAAGACCACCACGATCAGCATGCTGTGCACGCTGATCCGTCCGACGGCGGGCACCGCGACCGTCGCCGGCCACGACATCGTGCACGACCGCGACGAGGTACGCCGCAACATCGGCCTGGTCTTCCAGGACCCGACGCTCGACGTCTACCTGTCCGCGGAGCAGAACCTCCGCTTCCACGGCGAGCTGTACGGCCTGCCGAAGGCGGCGATGAACGAGCGCATCGGCCAGGTACTGGAGATGGTCGACCTGGCGGACCGCAAGGACAGCAAGGTCTCCACGTTCTCCGGCGGCATGAGACGCCGGCTGGAGATCGCCCGCGGCCTCCTGCACTCGCCGAGAGTGCTGTTCCTGGACGAGCCGACCGTCGGGCTGGACCCGCAGACCCGCGCCGCGATCTGGGGCTACATCAACCAGCTGCGGGAGTCCGAGGACATCACCATCTTCCTCACCACGCACTACATGGAAGAAGCCGAGTACTGCGACCGCATCGCGATCATCGACAACGGGCAGATCGCCGTACTCGACACCCCCGAGCACCTCAAGGCGAGCGTCGGCAAGGACCGCGTACGCATCGTGACCGGTGACGACGAGGCCGCGATCGCCGCGCTGAAGTCGACGTTCGACCTCGAGGCGGGCATGCACGAGGGGGTCTTGACCTTCGCCGTGGCGTCGGGGGAGGAGTTCGTCCCGCGCCTGTTCGCCGAGCTGGGCGTCCCGATCCGCTCGGTGAACGTCGCCCGCCCGTCACTCGACGACGTGTTCCTCAGCTACACCGGCACCACGATTCGTGACGCCGAGGCCGGCTCGAGGGACAACATGCCGCACCTGCTGAGGAGATGACCATGGCCGTCGACACCCACCCGAAGGTCGCCGAGGTCGCGCAGGTCCACGTCGCGCGCCGCAGCGTCCGCCACGACCTACGGGCCGTCAAGATCGTGCTGCACCGGGAGCTGCTGCGCTTCTTCTACGATCGCACCCGCATGGTCTCCCAGCTGGCCCAGCCGGTGCTGTGGCTCCTCGTCATGGGCACCGGCCTGTCGTCGCTGATGTCGAGCGGCGGCGGGGTCGACCTGAAGACCTTCATGTTCCCCGGAGTCATCGCCATGTCGGTGATGTTCACCGGCATGTTCTCGGCCGCCTCCATCGTCTGGGACCGTGAGTTCGGCTTCCTGCGCGAGATGCTCGTCGCCCCGGTCAGCCGCGGCGCGATCGTCATCGGCAAGGTCCTCGGAGGCGCCATCGTCTCGACCTTCCAGGGCGTCATCATCATCGCCCTGGCCGGCCTCGCCGGCGTCCCGTACGACCCGGTCATGATCATCCTGCTGATCGTGCTGATGTTCGCCGGCGCGTTCACGATCACCGCCTTCGGCGTGATGCTGGCTGCCCGGATCAAGAAGATGCAGTCCTTCTTCGGCATCATGCAGATGGCGATGATGCCGATGATGTTCCTGTCCGGCGCGCTGTTCCCCTTGTCGGGCCTGCCGGGCTGGCTGAGCTTCCTGACCCGGATCAACCCCTTGACGTACGCGGTGGACCCGCTGCGCCACGTGGTGTTCTCCCACATCGACGCCAGCCCGGCGCTGATCAGCCGCTTCAACCCGGGCGTGACGTGGTTCGGCTGGCACGTCCCGATCGGCGTCGAGGTCCTCCTCGTCCTGGCCATGGGCGCCGCCCTGCTGGGTGTCGCCATCGCCCAGTTCCGCCACGCCGAGTAGTCCCGTCCGCGACCACCAGGCCGCCTCGCGTCACGCGAGGCGGCCTGGCGGCGTCTTCCGCGAAACTCGATAATCGAGAGATGTCGATCTTCCTGGAGAGCAATCGCCTGAGGCTGCGCCGTTTCACCGAGGCGGACGAGGACGACCTGGTCGACCTCGACGGCGCCTGAGGTCATGCGTTTCCTCAATGGCGGCGAGCCGACGCTTCGTGAGGAGGTCCGCGGCCGGATCCTGCCGACGATCTTCGGCTTCTACGAGCGGTTCGAAGGGTTCGGATACTGGGTCGTCGAAGAGAAGTCCACCGGACGGTTTCTGGGCTGGTTCCACTTCCGGCCGCCCAAGAACGAGCCACGTACCGCCGAGATCGAGCTCGGCTACCGGCTGCGCAAGTCGGCCTGGGGCAAGGGCTACGCGACCGAAGGGGCGCGTGCGTTGATCCGCAAGGGCTTCACCGAGCTGGGGGTGGAACGCGTGGTCGCGGAGACGCTGGCGGTCAATCTCGGCTCACGGCGCGTGATGGAGAAGTCCAGCCTGACCCTCGTGCGTACGTTCCACCGCGACGGGCTGGACACCATCGAAGGTTCCGAGCACGGAGTGGTCGAGTACGCGCTGACCAGAGCCGATTGGGAACCCTGAGTTCTGTCGCGCGGCCAGACCGGTCAGGAATCGAGAAGCGTGGCCCCTCGAGCCGCACCTAGCGTGACCGGCATGGACATCACCGGACCCACGACTTCAGGAGTGACCATGACCGGCTCTTCCACTCAGGGGATCAAGACCGTGCTGCATCCCGTCTCCGACCTGGCGGCGGCCAAGAAGGTGTACGCCGCCCTGCTCGGCGTCCAGCCGCAGGCAGACGGGTCCTACTACGTCGGCTTCGAGGCCGAGGGCCAGCAGATCGGGCTGGTGCCGGGCGGTGGACCGCAGGGCATGACCTCGCCCGTGGCCTACTGGCACGTCTCGGACATCGAGGCCAAGCTGGCCGAGGTGACCGCCGCGGGGGCCACGCTGAAGGATCCCGCGCGCGATGTCGGTGGAGGCCGCCTGGTGGCCACCGTCACCGACCCCGACGGCAACGTCCTCGGCCTGCTTCAGGACCGGTGAATGCCGGCCCCCGCTCCTGCCGGGAGCGGGGGCCGAAGCGGAGGAGAACCGGACGTACTGTTCAGAGCCGGTCGGATCGAGCCAGGCGACGACGGCTGCGGAGGCGGCCCCGCGTAACGACATGGAGAAACGATGAGCATGGCCACGACGGACGCGCGGTCGCCTGCGCCGCATGTCGCCGACAGTCACGACCTGATCCGCGTGCACGGCGCGCGTGAGAACAACCTCAAGGACGTCAGCTTCGAGATCCCCAAGCGCCGGTTGACGGTGTTCACCGGCGTTTCCGGCTCGGGCAAGAGCTCGCTGGTGTTCGGCACGATCGCCGCCGAGTCGCAGCGGATGATCAACGAGACGTACAGCGCCTTCGTGCAGGGTTTCATGCCGACCCTGGCGCGGCCCGAGGTCGACGTGCTCGAAGGGCTGACGACCGCGATCATCGTCGGCCAGGAGCGGATGGGGGGCGACGTCCGCTCCACGGTCGGCACCGCAACCGACGCGACCGCGATGCTGCGCATCCTCTTCAGCCGGCTCGGGCGGCCGCACATCGGCTCGCCCAAGGCGTTCTCCTTCAACGTCGCCTCGATCAGCGGAGCGGGCGCGGTCACGTTGGAGCGCGCCGGGCGGACCGTGAAGGAGCGTCGCAGCTTCAGCATCACCGGCGGCATGTGCCCGCGCTGCGAGGGCCGGGGATCGGTCACCGACTTCGACCTGTCCGCGCTGTACGACGACGGCAGATCGCTCAACGACGGTGCGCTCACGATTCCCGGCTACAGCAGCGACGGCTGGTTCGGCCGCATCTTCAGCGGCTGCGGCTTCTTCGACCCGGACAAGCCGATCCGCGAGTTCACCGCGAAGGAACTCCACGACCTGCTCCACAAGGCGCCGACCAAGATCAAGGTCGACAACATCAACCTGACGTACGAGGGCCTGATCCCGAAGATCCAGAAGTCGATGCTGTCCAAGGACGTGGACGCGCTCCAGCCGCACGTCCGCGCCTTCGTGGAGCGGGCGGTGACGTTCACCGCCTGCCCCGAATGCGGTGGCACCCGGCTCAGCGAGACGGCCCGGTCGTCGAAGATCAAGGGGATCAACATCGCCGACGCGTGCGCGATGCAGATCAACGACCTCGCCGGGTGGGTGAGAGGTCTGGACGAACCATCGGTCGCGCCGCTGCTGGCGTCGCTGGGGGAGACCCTCGACTCGTTCGTGGAGATCGGGCTCGGCTACCTCAGCCTCGACCGGCCGTCGGGCACGCTCTCGGGCGGCGAGGCGCAGCGGACCAAGATGATCCGCCACCTCGGCTCCTCGCTCACCGACGTCACGTACGTCTTCGACGAGCCGACGATCGGCCTGCACCCCCACGACATCCAGCGGATGAACGACCTGCTGTTGCGGCTGCGCGACAAGGGCAACACCGTTCTGGTCGTGGAGCACAAGCCGGAGGCGATCGCCATCGCCGACCACGTCGTCGACCTCGGCCCGCGCGCCGGCACCGAGGGCGGAGAAGTGGTGTTCGAGGGCACCGTCGAGGGCCTGCGGGCCAGCGGCACGCTCACCGGGCGGCACTTCGACGACCGCGCCGCCCTGAAGCCATCGGTACGGACGCCGTCGGGGGTGCTGGAGGTGCGCGGCGCCGGCACCAACAACCTGCGCGACGTCGACGTCGACATTCCGCTCGGCATGCTGGTCGCCGTCACCGGGGTGGCGGGCTCGGGCAAGAGTTCGCTGATCCACGGTTCGGTGTCCGGGCGGGACGGGGTGGTGTCGGTCGACCAGGCCGCGATCCGAGGCTCGCGGCGGAGCAACCCGGCGACGTACACCGGGCTCCTCGACCCGATCCGCAAGGCGTTCGCGAAGGCCAACGGCGTGAAGCCGGCGCTGTTCAGCGCCAACTCCGAGGGCGCCTGCCCTGGCTGCAACGGCGCCGGCGTCATCTACACCGACCTGGCGATGATGGCCGGCGTCGCCACCACCTGCGAGGAGTGCGAGGGCAAGCGGTTCCAGGCATCGGTGCTGGACCATCATCTCGGCGGCCGCGACATCAGCCAGGTGCTCGCGATGTCGGTGACCGCGGCCGAGGAGTTCTTCGGCGACGGCGACGCGCGTACGCCGGCCGCGCACAAGATCCTCCAGAGGCTGGCCGACGTCGGGCTCGGCTACCTCAGCCTCGGCCAGCCGCTCACCACGCTGTCCGGCGGCGAGCGGCAGCGGCTCAAACTGGCCACTCACATGGCCGGGAAGGGCGGCGTCTACGTCCTCGACGAGCCGACCACCGGCCTGCACCTCGCCGACGTCGAGCAGTTGCTCGGCCTGCTCGACCGGCTCGTCGACTCCGGCAAGTCGGTCATCGTCATCGAGCACCACCAAGCGGTCATGGCGCACGCCGACTGGATCATCGACCTCGGCCCCGGCGCCGGCCACGACGGCGGCCGGATCGTCTTCGAGGGCACACCCGCCGACCTGGTCGCCGCCCGCTCCACCCTCACCGGCGAGCACCTCGCGGCCTATGTCGGATCCACCCTGCTCCGAACACGGTCGTAGGTGGCATGATTTCGCAGGTGACCAGTAGACCCGCCACGGCGCAGCACCTGCGCGATCTCGCGCTGTTGCGCCGGGTCCGTGACCGGATCGACCGAGAGTACGCGCAGCCGCTCGACGTCGAGGCGCTGGCTCGCGGCGTCCACATGTCGGCCGGGCATCTGAGCCGCGAGTTCCGGCGTGCTTACGGCGAGTCTCCGTACGGTTACCTGATGACGCGGCGGGTCGAGCGCGCGATGGCGCTGCTGCGTCGTGGTGATCTCAGCGTCACCGAGGTCTGCTTCGCGGTCGGCTGCTCGTCGCTGGGTACGTTCAGTACGCGCTTCACGGAGCTGGTGGGTGTCCCGCCGAGCGTCTACCGGCGCCAGGCGGCGGACGCGACGGCGGGGATGCCGTCGTGCGTGGTGAAACAGGTGACCAGACCGATCAGGAATCGAGAAGCCCGGCCGGCCAGCCGCGGATAGCGTGACCTGTATGGACATCACAATCAATGCGGCCTTCCTGCCGCATGACGACCGAGACGCCTCCCTGGCCTTCTACCGCGACATCCTCGGTTTCGAGGTCCGCAACGACGTCGGCTACGGCGGCATGCACTGGATCACGGTCGGCCCCGCCGGCCAGCCCGGCACATCGATCGTCCTGTACCCACCGGGCGCGGACCCCGGCGTGACCGAGGACGAGCGCCGCACCATCGCCGAGATGATGGCGAAGGGCACGTACGCCATCATCACCTTGGCCACCGCTGACCTCGACGGCACCTTCGAGCGGCTGGAGGCCGGTGGCGCCGAGGTCGTCCAGGAGCCAACCGAACAGCCGTACGGGATCCGCGACTGCGCCTTCCGCGATCCCGCGGGCAACCTGATCCGCGTCAACCAGCTTCGCTGACAGAGGCTTACTTTGTAAAGGCAATGGGCTTTGTGCACCTTTTCGTCCTCAGCGCCGACGTTTTCGGCTGCCGACCGCGACAGCGCGCACGGTGGCACCAGAGGCGAACAGCATGGGGGGAGCGATCGAGGGCGCGGTGTCGGAAACGAAGCCCACGCAGGCGAGGTGGCCTGCCGCCGCCACCGCCTTGAGCGACGGTTCCAGCAGTCCGGCGACGTCGATGACCCGGTCGGCGCCCCGGCCGCCTGCCGCCGGGCTCGGGTGCGTAAGCGGCGAGCGCCGGCTGCCCGCCGGCGTTGAGACACCGGACGCCCCAGCGCGTCCCGCGCATGTCGAACACACGGCGCATCAACAGGCCGTAGTCATGGCTGCCGCGGTACCGCAGCGGCACCGGCGGCATCTCCAGTACGGCATCGTCGGTAGCAGCCGCACGAGCGCGGGGCGCTGTTATTCACCGCCGCCTGTGAGGGTTCCGCCGCCCTGGCGGCCTCGCCGTCACCCACAGCGGACGGCACGGCGGCCAAGCCGGCCAGGACCATCCTCGACGAGGCACGCGAGGCCCTCGCCGACGCAAGGTCGATACTGCTGGGCCCGGTGCTCTCCACCAAGACGATCGACTGGGACCTGATCGCCCAGCAGTACGACCAGATCGTGAAGTACACCACCGCCCTGCGCCTGGGCATTGCCGAGGCCGAGCAGGTCCTGCGCCGCTTCACCCGCGGCGGCCCGAAGCACCCGACGTACCGGGCGATCGAGGAGCTGGGCCGGGCGGTGCGTACCTCGTTCGTCTGCGACTACCTGGCCGACGTCGAGATGCGGCAGGAGATCCATGAGGGGTTGCAGGTGGTGGAGAACTGGAACTCCGCGAACAAGGACCTCTTCTATGGCAAGGACGGCGACCTGGCCGGGCGGGACAAGGAGTCCCAGGAGGTCAGCATGCTCGCGCTGCACCTGCTCCAGTCCGCCCTGGTGCACGTCAACACACTGCTGATGCAGGAGGTCTTCGCCGATCCGAAGTGGGCGGACAAACTCACCGACGCGGACCAGCGGGCGCTGTCGCCACTGTTCTGGACGCACGGCGGCCGCCGCGGCCGCCGGACTCGCAGGCCTCCTCCTCCGATACCGTCTCTACAACTGATCGTGACGTTGACCGGATCGGCCTATCTGGCACTCCTGGCCTGGAAGATCGGCAGGAGCGGACCACCGAATTCGCCAACGAACGTGCCTGCACCGACGAGCCTTATCGGCGGCATGGGCCTGCTCTGGCTGAATCCCAAAGGCTGGACCATGACCCTCGGCGCGGCGGCATCCTTTGGCGCCGTGGCAGGCGGACCGTTCCACCTCGCGGTGTTGTTCGGTCTTGCGGCCACCGTATCGCTGACCCTGTGGTGCACCGCCGGGCTGCTGCTCGCCCGGACGCTGCGGACAAACCGGCATTGGCGTGTACTGAACACTGTGCTCGCCCTCCTGCTGATCGCCTCGATCATCCCGATGTGGTTGGCGTAGCGAACTACAGCGCGGTGATCGTTCCTCATCGACCCAGGACGGAACTCCCTCTCAAGCACGAGGGCGCCCCGCCGGACCCATCCGGCTGAACTTGAACTCGTCGCGGACCCGGACGTCATTGCCCAGCCCTGCCTTTACTTCAATGCAGCCCGCAGGGTCGCCGACATGTTGACGAAGGACGGCGACCACGTCTCAAAGGGAAGTACCTCGACGATCGACGGGATTCCCGTGATCTCGCTCTTGTGCCCACTCCTCGACCCTCCGGTAGTCGAGATTGGCCGCCTGCGGGGCGGTGGCCTGGATCTGCTGGAGGATGCGGCGGCGCGGGCCGCTGATGACCGTACGGACCTCGTGCGATGCCTGAACAGCTGAGGGCGACGAAAACTTACTATGTAAAGGCCGCTAGCTGAGAGGCTGAAAATCCACATGCCGAAAACACTTACCGATCAGCGGGCTCGATCACGGTGACACCGGTGGGTGGAGTCATGTCCATCGCCGTCAGGGCAGCTGGTGTCTCCGGGAGGCCGATGGTGCGGGTGATGAGCAGGTCGGGGCGGAGGGTTCCGGCCGTGACCATCTCCATCATCGGGCCGTACGCGTGGGCGGGCATGCCGTGGCTGCCGAGTATTCGTAGTTCGTACGCGATGACCCGGTCCATCGGGACCCTAGCGGGCCCGGCGCCGGGCGGCAGGAGTCCGACCTGGATGTGCGTGCCTCTCCTACGGAGGCTCATCACCGAGTCGGCACACGTCGAGAGGCTGCCCAGTGCGTCGATGGACACGTGCGCCCCACCGCCTGTGATCTCGTGGATCGCCTCGGGCACGTCCGCAGGGCCTTTCACACAGGCGGCGGCACCGGCAGTCCGGGCCAGGGCCAGCGCGCCGGGCGAGATGTCGACCGCCACCACACGCGCCCCGCAGGCGGCGGCGATCATCACGGCCGACAGGCCGACTCCGCCACAGCCGTGTACGGCGACCCACTGACCTGGGACGATGCGGCCGTGTGCGGTGACGGCGCGGAAGGAGGTCGCGAAGCGGCAGCCCAGGGACGCGGCGGTCGCGTACGCGAGGTCGTCGGGGAGGCGGATCAGGTTCACGTCAGCGTGGTCGATCGCCACGTACTCCGCGAACGAGCCCCAATGTGTGAAGCCCGGCTGGGTCTGGCGCTCGCAGACCTGTTGGTCGCCCGCGTCGCACGCCGCGCATCGGCCGCACGCGCAGATGAACGGCACGGTGACGCGGTCACCGGGCCGCCACGCATGCGTAGCGGGCCCGGTCGCCTCCACGACGCCGGCCAGTTCGTGTCCGGGCACGTGGGGCAGGGCGATGCCGGGGTCGTGGCCCATCCAGCCGTGCCAGTCGCTCCGGCACAGGCCTGTCGCCTCCACGCGGATGACCGCGCCGGCTTCTGGCGGCTCGGGGTCGGGGAGGTCGCGAACCTCCGGTGGCCGGCCGAACTCCTCGTACGTCACCGCTTGCATCGCCCGATCGTACGGCGAGCCCACGACGCACGACCGGCGGTCCGGGCCACAGTGCAAGACGATGAACAGCACCCTGGGGCGCCTGGACAGGAGCGGCCTGATCGAGCGCACTCCGCATCCGATGCACGGCACGCTGATCGAGATCCGCCTCACCGCTCAGGGCAGGGAGGTGTTCGAGGCCGCGGACGCGCGCGTCGCCGCCCTGGACGCCGCACTCGGCGCGGACCTGTCCGCAGTAGAACTGAAGGCCCTCAAGGGCCTGCTCGCCGCGGTCATCGCAACCGCCACCGACGTCACCGGTAGCCCGGCAGCGTCAACGTCCGCCGTGACTAAACGCTGACCCCGCCTGGCGGCGGGTGATTCCGGGCCGTACGCCCCTTAATGCTTTGACGGGAATATAGCCATAGGGTTATGTTGGCTGGGTGACAACAACTTTCGACGTGCTGGCCGAGCCTGCGCGGCGGCGCATTCTCGATCTTCTGCTGGAGCGTCCGCGTCTCGTCGGCGAGCTGACCGATCATCTCGGGCTCACCCAGCCCGGCACCTCCAAGCATCTGCGGGTGCTGCGCGAGGCCGGTCTCGTGCGGGTGCGGCCGGAGGCGCAGCGGCGCTGGTACGAGCTGCGGCCCGAGCCGCTCACGGAGATCGATGACTGGCTGCGGCCGTACCGGCGGTTGTGGGCGGGTTCCCTCGACGCCCTCGAACGCCACCTCGACTCGATGGAGGACCCCACATGAACGGAACCCTGCACACGGAAGGCGACCGCGGTTTCCTGCGGTTCGAGCGCCGGCTGGCGCATCCGGTGGAGAAGGTCTGGCGGGCGGTGACGGATCCGGGACATCTGATCCACTGGTTCCCGGCCGCGATGGAGATGGACCTGCGGGAGGGCGCGAAGATCCGGTTCGTGTTCCCTGGTGGCGAGCTGGACCCGGGCGACGGTGTGATCACCGAGCTGGATCCGCCGCGGGCGTTCGCGTTCACGTGGAACGGCGATCCGCTGCGCATCGAGCTGCGGCCCGACGGTGACGGCTGTGTCCTGGTGTTCACGTGCGGCGTCGGCGACCGCTCGATGGCGGGCAGCTTCGCGACCGGCTGGGAGTCCTGCCTGGACGCGCTCCTGGCGATGCTGGTCGGGGAGGCGTACGAGCGTACGCCGAGGCCGGTGGATTACGCCGAGCGCCACGACGCCTACGTCGCCGCTTTCGGCCTGGACGAGGGCACCGTGGAGGAGGGTGACGGCTGGACGGTGCGGTTCGAGCGCCTGCTGCCGCACCCGGTCGGCGAGATCTGGCCCGAGCTCGTCCAGGGCGCGGTGGACGGGCAGCCGCCGCCGCGTACCGTCAACCCGTACTTCGAGGCGGGCGCGCTGACCGTCTCGAAGCCGGAGGCGGTCCTGGAGTACGAATGGCTGTCAAGCGGTGAGCCCGCCGGCCGGGTGCGCTGGGAGCTGGCCGGCGGGCATCCCGCGGGTACGCGGGTCGTCCTGACGCAGAGCGGCCCGGCGCGGCTCGCGGACCTGCGGTTCACCGCGCTCGCGGCGTGGCACACGCATCTGGAGGTGTTCGCCTCGCATCTGCGCGGTGTCCCGGTCTGCCCGTGGCCGAAGGATCGTACGGAGGAGCTGCTGGGCCGTTACGCGGCGAGGTAGACCTGGTCGGGTTCGCCGCGCGGGACCTCTACGGAGTGGACGGTGACGTCGGTGAAGCGCTCGCGCAGGCGGGCTTCGAAGGCGGGTGCGGCGCCGGCGCTCCAGACGGCGAGGACACCGCCGGGACGCAGTCGCGCCGTCAGCAGGTCGAGTCCGGCGGTGTCGTACAGGTCGGCGTTGCCGTCGGTGACGGTCCAGTCGGGTCCGTTGTCGATGTCGAGGCAGAGGGCGTCGTAGGTCTCGCGGGTCGCGCGGAGCCAGTCGAGCAGGTCGGCGCATCGGAGGTGCACGCGAGGGTCGTCGAGGGCGCCGCCGGAGTGGCGGCTCAGGTGCGCGCCCTGCCAGCGGATGACGGCGGGTTCGCGTTCGATGACGGTGACGCTGTGCGTGTACGGGGAGCGGAGGGCTTCGGCGAGGGAGAATCCGACGCCGAGGCCGCCGATGAGGATCGAGGAGGGCCGTGCGAGGCGGCGCAGGGGCTCTCGTACGAGGAGTCTTTCGGACTCTCCGGCGCGGGTGTCCATGAGGAACACGCCGTTGCTGATGATTTCGAAATGCCGTCCGTCGCCGCGGAGTACGAGTTCGCCGTGCTCTCCGGCCTCGCGTTCATAGACCTTCACGCATCGTGAGCCTAGCGGGAACGCGGAGTACTGGCGTACGCCTTCAGGATCGGACGATTCCGTGGGTGGTGAGGCTGTGGGCGCAGTCGGCGATGGTCTCGGCGGCGGGCCGGGTCCGCCATCCGAGGATCTGGTCGGCTTTGCGTGCGGTGTGGACGTGTTCGTGGCTCAGGTACGGGGTCAGGGCGCGGAGGCCGGGGTCGAAGCGTGCGAGGAGGCGTACGGCGAAGTCGGGGATCGGGCGTGTGCGCGTGTTCAGGAGGGCGGCGATCTCGGTCGTCCAGTGGAAGTCTCCGGTCGCGATGAAGCGTTGCCCGGCGGCTTCGGGGCTGGTCATGGCGCGTATGTGGAGGTCGGCGAGGTCGCGGACGTCGACGATCTCGAAGCCGATGCGTGGTGTCACGGGCATGCCGCGCAGCAGGCGTGCGATGACCTGCACCGATCCGGCGCCGGATGGTGACAGGAGTGGCCCGAACACCGCTCCGGGCAGGATCGTCGTCAGTGTGGTCGGGCCGGTGTGGTCGCGCATGTGGTCCCAGGCGGCTCGTTCGGCGACGGCTTTGGAGCGGCGGTAGCCGGTGAGGGCGGGGTCGTCGAGGTCGGTGAGCGGTGGGCTCGCGGCGGCGCGCAGGACGCGGAGGGTTCCCTCGCGTGCGGGCGCGATCGTGTCGCCGGTGAGGGGTGAGGCGACGTGCAGGACGTGGTCGCATCCGGCGAGGGCGGCGGCCCATCCGTCGTCGCGGGTCAGGTCCGCGACGTGGAATTCGAGCCGGTCGCCTGGGCCGGGGGAGACGGCGTCGCGTACGGCCTGTTCGCGTGATGGGTCGCGGATGGTGGTGCGCACGTCGTACCCCTGGCGCAGGAGTTCGGTGACGCACCAGCCGGCGACGAAGCCGGTGCCGCCGGTCACGAGCACGGTCTCGGACATGTCGTCACCCTTCGTACGGCAGCATGGGGCCGCGCGATACTCTCTAGCGGAGAGGTCTCCGGTTACGGCGAGATTACCGGAGAGGTCTCCGGTAATCAATGTGAAGGACGGTGGCTTGCATGGGGCAGCTCCGAGAGGACGCGCGGCAGAACCGTGCGCGCATCCTCGAGGTCGCGCAGGAGGCGCTCACCGAGTCCGCCGACGCGTCGATGAACGCCATCGCCAAGCGCGCCGGCGTCGGGCCGGGCACGCTCTACCGCCACTTCCCGACCCGCGAGGCGCTGATCCTGGCCGTCTACCGCCAGGAGGTCGAACGGCTCGCGGCGTACGCGCCCGCACTGCTGGAGGGGCATCCGCCGATCGAGGCGCTGCGGCTGTGGTTCGACCGGCTCGCCTACTACGGCCGCATCAAGCACGCCCTGGCGGACGTCCTGCACGCCCTCACCGACGACGGCCTCGTCGGCGAGACGTACGGTCCGGTCGTCGGCGCCGTCACCGTCCTGTTGAACGCCTGCGAACGCGACGGCAGCATCCGGCCGGGCGTCGACCCCGACGACGTCCTGCTGGCCATGGGCTTCCTGTGGCGCATCGGCCCCGGCGCGGAGGGCGAAGCCCGCGCCGCGCGCCTGATCGGCCTGGTCATCGACGGCCTGCGCTTCAAGTCGGCCGGTGACCTCACATGAGCGGAAGTTGCTCGGCGGCGGGTGGCGGTGCCGGGGGAGGGGCGGGCAGGTCGCGGACGTTGCCGCCGCCGATGCCGTGGCGGGCGGCCAGTTCGGCGACCTTGCGGCCGATGCGCCGCTGGTAGTCCTTTGGCGCGTACGCGCCGCGGCCGTAGAGGCGCTCGTACGGCGCGGCGAGCTCGGGGTGGTGGAGGGTGAGCCAGCGCGTTGAACCACTCGCGTGCCCCCGGCCGCAGGTGCAGCACGATCGGCGACACCGACGTCGCGCCCGCCGCGGCGATCCGCGCCACGGCCGCGTCGAGGGCGCGGGGCGTGTCGGTGAGGTACGGGATGATCGGGCCCATCAGCACGCTGCAGCCGATGCCGCGGGAGTTCAGCGTCGCGCACACTTCGAGGCGTTTGTCCGGGCCGGGTGTGCCGGGCTCCATCAGCCGCCACAGGTCGCGGTCGACGAAGCCCACCGACACCGCCGCGCCGACCCGCGTGCGCGCGGCGGCCTCCTCCAGCAGCGGCAGGTCGCGCAGGATCAGTGAGCCTTTGGTGAGGATCGAGAACGGGTTGGCCGCGTCGCGCAGTGCGCCGATGATGCCGGGCATCAGCCGGTAGCGGCCCTCGGCGCGCTGGTAGCAGTCGACGTTGGTGCCCATCGCGATGGGCTCGCCGGCCCACTTGGGCGCGGCGAGCTCGCGGCGTACGAGCTCGGCCGCGTTGATCTTCACCACGATCTGGGTGTCGAAGTCGTGGCCGGTGTCGAAGTCGAGGTATTCGTGGGTGCCGCGGGCGAAGCAGTAGACGCAGGCGTGGCTGCACCCCCGGTACGGGTTGATCGTCCAGGTGAACGGCACGCGCGAGGCTCCGGGCACCTTGTTGATGATCGATTTGGCTCTGATCTCGTGGAAGGTGATCCCCTGGAATTCCGGTGTGTCGACCGTGACCGGCCGCCGGAACAGCCCCGGCTCCTGTCCTTCGAGCGACAACGCTTCCCACCGCATGCACTCATGCTAGAACACCAGTTCGAACTAATGTCGGTTGACGCCCGATCCTCGTACGCCCCAGGATCACCAGCGTGAAACGGGGCGGATGGCTACGAACCGAACGAACCACCGGTGTGGCCCGCTGGGCACCCGCGTTCGTCACTCTGTCGATGATCTGGGGGTCCAGCTTCGCCCTGATCAAGGTCGCGGTCGACGCCGGCGTGGCGCCGATGTGGGTCGCGCTGTGGCGGTGCCTGTTCGGCGCGCTGGCGCTCGGCGTCGTGTGCGTGCTGCGGGGCGCGCCGCTGCCTCGTGACCGGGCCGCCTGGGGGCACGCGCTGGCGGTGGCCGCGATGACGAACGCCGCCCCGTTCGCGCTGTTCGCCTTCGGGGAGACCCGCGTCAGCTCTGTGCTCGCCGGCGTGTGGAACGCCACGACGCCGCTGACGACGCTGGTGTTCGTCCTGGCCGTAGTGCCGCAGGAGCGGCCGACCGCCGGGCGGCTCCTCGGCCTGCTGCTGGGGTTCGCCGGCGTGCTCGTCGTCCTGGGTGTCTGGGACGGGCCGGCCGGTGCGACGGTGACCGGCAGCCTCGCGTGCCTGGGCGCCACGACCGGGTACGGGGCCGGGTTCGCGTACACGCGCCGTTTCCTGTCCGGCCGCCCGGAGTCGGCCGCGGCGCTGTCGGCGCTGCAGATCGGGTGCGCCACGGTCGAGCTCGCCCTGGTCACACCGCTGATCGCGGGCCCGCCGTCGTGGCCGGGGCCCGGCGCAGTCCTCGCGTTGGTCGTCTTGGGGGCCGGCGGCACCGGTATCGCGTTCGTGATGAACCTCGGTGTGATCCGCACCGCCGGGCCGACCGTCGCCTCCACGGTCACCTACCTGACGCCGATCTGGTCGACGCTGCTGGGCGCGCTGCTGCTCGCCGAACCGCTCGGCTGGAACACCGTCGCGGGCGGCCTCGTCGTGATCGCCGGGGTGCTGCTCGCCCGCCGGGACCGGCCCTCAGAGCCGCTCGAGGACGCGGGCGAGGTCGCGGGGCGTGACGATGCCGACGAGACGGTCACCGTCGAAGACGAGGACGCGCTCGCCGGCGAGGCCGGGCAGCAGGTCGGTCAGTGACGCCTCGACCGTCGTACGCTCCGCGTCCTCGGCGACCGCGCCGACGGGTGCGCCCGGGTCCTGCTCTCGGATCCGCTCGGCCGTGACGATCCCGCGGACCACACCGTCCTCCACGAGCGGGTACGCGTGGTGGCGGTGCCGGGGGAGCATCTCGCGCAGGAACTCCGCCGACGTCATCGACGCCGGCACGGTGAACGGGTCGGGTGTCATGATCCGGCGGACCGGGACCTGGTCGAGGCGGGCGCGCGTACGCGCCTGGAGCTCCTCCATCCCCGCCGCGATCACGAGGAACCAGCCGATCAGGATCAGCCACAGGCCGCTGAGGTCCCACAGCGACAGGTAGAAACCGGCGATCATCGACACCCAGCCGGCCGCGCGCCCGGCGCGTGCCGCGCGCAGCGTCGCCTTCGTGCGGTCGCCGGTCAGCCGCCACAGCAGGGCGTGCACGAGCTTCCCGCCGTCCATGGGCGCGGCCGGGATCACGTTGAAGAGCGCGAGCATCACGTTGATCAGTGCCAGCCACGCCAGGCAGCCCGTGATCAGGCCGTCCATCCCGGCGTGCATCAACAGCGCCGACGCGGCGCCGAACACCAGCCCCAGCGCGAGGCTGACCAGCGGCCCCGATCCGGCGATCCGCAGTTCCGCGCCGGGGGTGGCGGGTTCGCCGTCGAAGCGCGCCACGCCGCCGAGCAGCCACAACGTGATGCCCTCCACGGTCAGGCCGTTGCGCCGCGCGACGAACGCGTGCGCGAGCTCGTGGACCAGCAACGACCCCAGGAACGCCGCCGCGGTCAGCAGCCCGCCCGCGGCGTACACCAACGGGTGCATGCCCTTGTAGGACTGCGGGAGCCGCTCGGCCGCCAGACCGTACGCGACCATCGCGAAGATGACCATGACGGTCCAGTTGACGCCTACTCGAACCCCGCCGATCCGGCCCAGCCGGAAGGTGTCGTTCATGCGCCGCCGCCTTGTCAGAGTGCCGCCTCCTGAAGCGATACCCGGATGAGGAGGCCGCACTCTGCGGCAGAATGCCATCTCATGGGGCGAGCACGGGTTAACCGGGGGGTCGCTGCCGTCGCCGCACTGGCCCTGGCAGCGGGTTGCGCGGGCGGCAAGGGGGGTTCGACGTCCTCGGCGGCGACCGTTCCGGAGGCCGAATGCGGCCAGGCCGCCGTGCACGCCGACCCGGCCCGCCAGGTCCGCGCGATGTGGATCGCAACCGTCGGCAACGGTGACTGGCCGAACCGGCCCGGCCTGCCGGCGTCCAAGCAGCAGGCGCAGTACCGTCACCTGCTCGACGTCGCCAAGAAGCTCAACTTCAACACGGTCTACGTGCAGATCCGCCCGACCGCCGACGCGTTCTACCCCTCGCCCTACGAGCCGTGGTCGCAGTACCTCACGGGCCACCAGGGCGGCGACCCCGGGTATGACCCGCTGAGGTTCCTCGTCGAGGAGGCGCACAAACGCGGCCTGGCGTTCCACGCCTGGTTCAACCCGTACCGGGTGAGCACGCAGACCGACCTGCGGAAGCTCGCCGCGAACAATCCCGCGCGCCGCCACCCCGACTGGGTGCGCCGCTACGGCAACGCCCTCTGGTACGACCCGGGCCTGCCGCAGGTGCGCGCGCTCATCGGTCAGGTCGTCCTCGACGTCGTCCGCAAGTACGACATCGACGGCGTCCACCTCGACGACTACTTCTACCCCTATCCGCTGCCCGGCCGCGCCTTCCCCGACAAGGCGACGTACAAGAAGTACGGCGCGGGCTACAAGTCGGTCGCCGACTGGCGGCGCCACAACGTCGACCAGCTCGTCGAGGGCCTGCACACACAGATCCACCAGGCCAAGGGGTGGGTCGAGTTCGGTATCAGCCCGTTCGGCGTGTGGCGTAACAGGTCGACGGACAAGGCGGGCTCCGACACGGCCGCGCTGCAGAGCTACGACGACATCTTCGCCGACAGCCGCGGCTGGGTGAAGAAGGGCTGGCTCGACTACGTCGCGCCGCAGCTGTACTGGCCGATCGGCTTCAAGGCCGCCGACTACCGCGCCCTGACCGCCTGGTGGTCCAAGCAGGTCGCCGGAACGCACGTGCGCCTGGTCATCGGCCAGGCCGCCTACCAGGTCGCCATCGGCCCCGGCTGGAACGACCCCGCCGAACTCTCCCGCCACCTGACCCTCGACGCGACCCACCCCGAGATCACCGGGGACGCGTTCTTCAGCGCCCACGACCTGGTGCAGGACCGCAAGGGCTTCGCGACCCGGCTGCGCCGCGACCACTACGGCCGTCCCGCGATCCCGCCGGCCGCCGCGGGGTCGCCGCCGTCCGCTCCGGGCCACCTGACGGTGAAGGGCGACAAGCTGTCGTGGAAGGGCACCGGCGCCACCTCGTACGCGATCTACCGCACCCCGGCCGGGGGCCCCGCGTGCATCTCCCCGGACGGCCGCCTCCTCCTCAAGATCGTCGGCGGCACCGTCCACGACACGAAGGACCCGGCGGCCAAGTCCGGCCGCTACACCTACTACGTGACGGCCCTGGACCGCGCACACCGGGAGAGCGCCACCTCCCACGGCGTGCACGGCTGACGCTCAGCGGCGGGCGGCGACGGCCCGGTCGGTGTCCCCGGCGGCCAGGTCCGCATTGATCGCCGCCCCTGCCCGTACGCCTCCGGCGGCGGCGCCGATGACCTGATTCGTCAGCCGCTTCGCGGCCCGCCTCGTCAGAAAGGGCAGTCGGAAGTTGGCGATGCCGTCTACGTTGCCGTGCCGATCGCGGTGGGTGACATAGCGCAGTGGCCCATTGGTGCCGTCTGCTTCGTCGGACAGCCCGTCCCAGCGTCCTGGGAGAGGGCCGAGTTCCCCGACGCGGTGGGCACGCACATCCGCATGCACTAAGGGCCAGGCCATCTTCGCCTGCGCCGCGTCGACCAGCTCCAGTGACCCGGGATCGGGCTCCGCCGGAAGGAGGGCGGCTTCGTGACGGGCCAGCTCCCACCGGGTGCGGTAGGTCGCGGGCGAGAATCCGAACCGTCCGTAGATGCTGCCCTCGCTCGCGCTGAGCATTGCCAACGGCTCGCCTCGCTCCAGGGCCGCATCGAACATGGCCTGCATCATCTGTCGCAGGTAACCGCGGCGGCGGTGCGTTGCGATCACCCCGGTGGCAGTGACGCCGGCCATCCTCCCCGTTCCCCCGCCGGGAACCGTCACCTCGAAGGAGATGGTCGCCGATGCGCCGACGCATCTGCCGTCGACGAACGTCGCGATCGGGTGGAAGGACTCGTCCTTGATGTCGGCTGCGGCCCACTTCTCGAGCTGGTCCGCGCTTGCAGGCATGCGCTGTGGGGGCCACGGCTCCGGGCCGCCGTGCGACGCCGCGTCCACGGGCTCCCAGCTCGGCAACCCGTTCGCGAACGGCAATGCTCGGTAGTACGCAGCCATCTCATCGTGTTGCGGCGGGCGGACCTCGGTCACCATGCCCGACATTGCATCCACCATCTTCTCAGTCGAGCAACCGAATATCCGTGTGGGCTCGCGCGTCGGAGGACCCGGCCATGGGCGCATCTCCGCGATGTTCCGCCTCGTCCGCGGCACCGGGCACGTACTCGACGTCCTCCACCGCGACCACGGCGTCAGCCGCGGCGCGATCCGCACGGCCGTGGCCGACCTCATGTCCGAGCACACCGCCGTCGGCCGCGAGGACACCCCCGCCCCAGAGCTACCGGTCACTCTCGACATGCCGGGCAAGGTCGCCGACGTCCTCCGCGCCGCAGAGCTGGAGCCGGAGCCCGCCGAGCGGGCCGTCCCCGACCACGGCGTGACCGTACGGCGAGGCCAGGGCTACACCCTCCGCGTCAACGCCCTTGCGACCACGGCCGGGCCATGATCCAGGTCAGCGGCTACCGCTGATTTCCGTATACGCGCCCGCCCGAAGAGATCACGGGCCTGACGCGAACGGGAGCGTTCGGGACAACCTCACCGTCTGGACCCTTCGATGCCGCTATTTCCCTTTGCGCGCAGGGCCTCCAGAGGTTTCCCAGGCCACTCTTCAGGGGGATGATTCCAAGCAATTGTGTGACCCCCTGGAGGTGCGGCATGGCGCTCTCGATGGAGGAGGAGAAAATCCTCACAGAGATCGCATCTCAACTCGGCCAGGAAGACCCGGCCCTGGCTGGCCGGTTGTCCAGCTTCGGGCGTCTGCAGAGGCGTCGGCGTATCCGTGCCATCGTGGCCGTCGCGGTCGCCGTGCTCGTGATCGCCTCGCTGGTCGGCGCGGCGTTCCTCACGGCACCGACTGAACCGACCTGACAGGCGTACCAGGACCGATCACGGAGTCACCGCGGGCGGAGGTCGCGTACGGTGACGGAGGCGGCCGATGGGCCGTCCGCACCGTGGGGAGGCCTGGTACGTGACGGCGCTGATCCCGCGCCCGAGGTCCGATGTGGCACCGGGCGCGGTGCATCTGCCCGGCTGGCTCGACCTGGCCGGGCAGCGGCGCCTTCTGCGGGCCTGCCGTGAATGGGCGCGGCCACCCGCCGGGATGACGCATACCCGGCTGCCGCGCGGCGGTGTGATGTCCGTGCGCACGGTCTGTCTCGGCTGGCACTGGGTGCCCTACCGGTACCAGCGGACGGCCGAGGACGGTGCGCCGGTCAAGGCGTTCCCGCCGTGGCTGGCCGAGCTCGGGGTCCGTGCGGTCACCGCGGCGTACGGTGACGCCGGAGGCTACCGGCCCGACGTCGCTCTCGTGAACCACTACGACGAGACCGCGCGGATGGGGCAGCATAGGACAAGGACGAGCGTTGCCCGGCGCCCGTCGTGTCCCTGAGCGTCGGCGACACGTGCGTCTTCCGGTTCGGTAACACCGAGGGCCGCGGCCGTCCGTGGGCCGATGTCGAGCTCGAATCCGGTCACCTGTTCGTCTTCGGCGGGCCCGCGCGGCTGGCGTACCCGGCCCTGGGGGCCATCGGTACAGCCGTTGGCGCCCGTGCCGTTGGGGTCGTAGATCCTGGTGAGCGGAGCGGTGAGGAGTTCGAGCTGGATACCGCCGGCCCTGGAGCTCGGCCGACAGGCTCATCAGCTCTGCCGCGTTCCTGGCCAGCCTCTTGAGCTCGTGCACCGTGAAGATGACCGGTGTATCGGGTGCGGCCTCCTTGAACTGGTGGGCCAGTGCGAGCGCCTTCTCCAGCTCGGGCCGCACTTTCACGCGAGTGCTGACCTGCTTCTTGAAGACCTTGTGGCACTCCGCCCGGTGCAGGGCTTCGAGCTGGCTCGCCAACTCCTGGCGGGCGGTCGATGTCCTCGCATACCCAATCCTCACCGGTCGCTCCGTGCGTGGCGCGGGCACGATCGCGAGCGCCGGGCTCTGCTTCCATGCGCGGCCGGGGAACCGGTCGGCGGGGACAGGGATCTCCAGTTCCTCGCGGAGCGCGGGGACGAAGCGGGGGGGGGGGACTTCGCGGCGGTCTTCCCGCCGGGGGTGCGGCAGGCGCTGCCGGCGGGCGCGTCACAGTTCGGGCAGTCGTGACGTTCTACGGCAAGTGCGGCCTGATTGTCGATTCCCGTAGTCGTGTTCACGGCTGAACTGGCGTTATGGGGCTGTTTGCAGGGGACTTCGGATGTTTCTGATTTCCGTACTCGTGTGCACTACTGTCGATCTTCGTCTGTACTCGTGTGCACAACGTGAGGTCATGGCTTGGGCGAGGGTGTGGGGGTCGTTGAGCGGGGTGTGCTGACGGCTTCGGAGGAGGAGTGGTCGGTCGCGGCTCGTCGGGCTGAGGTGATCGGCGGGTTGGCGCGGGAGCAGCGGGTAGGCACGGGGGCTGCGGATGCGGCGGCGGTTGAGCTGGGGATCTCGCGCCGTCAGGTGTACGCGCTGGTACGCCGGTGGCGGGCGGGTGAGGGCGTCGCTTCGGACCTTCTCCCTGGCCGTTCCAGTGGTGGGCGGGGTCGGAGCAGGTTGTCGGCGGAGGTGGAGGCGCTGCTGCTGGAGGTGATCCGGTCGCGGTATCTGTCGAAGCAGCGCCGGTCGGTGAGCGCCGTCTACAAGGAGGTCGTCCGGCAGTGCAAGGTCCGGGGGCTGGACGTTCCGTCGCGGGGGAGCTTGGAGCGGCGGATCGGGCGGCTGGATCCGGTGGCGGCGACGACGGCACGGGAGGGCTCGGACGCGGCCCGGGCGCTGCGGTCGGCGGGCGGGAGCCCGCCTCAGATCGAGGGCCTGCTGGAGCAGGTGCAGATCGACCACACGGTCGTCGATCTGGAGATCGTGGACGAGCGGCATCGGCTGCCGATCGGTCGGCCGTACGTCACCGCCGCGATCGACGTCGCGTCCCGAACCGTGGTGGGCCTGGTGGTGACGTTGGAGGCTCCGTCGGCGTTGTCGGTGGGGCTGTGCCTGGCGCACATGGTCACCGACAAGCGGGCCGCGCTGGAGCGGCTCGGGGTGGCGGCGTCATGGCCGATGTCGGGCAAGCCGCGCGAGATCTACATGGACAACGCCGCGGAGTTCAAGAGCGAGGCGCTGCGGCGGGGTTGTGAGCAGCACGGGATCAAGCAGAGCTACCGGCCGCCGGGGCAGCCGCATTTCGGCGGGATCATCGAGCGGCTGATCGGCACGATGATGGAGCTGGTGCACGAGCTGCCGGGCACCACGTTCTCCAGTCCCGCCGACAAGGGCGCCTACGACAGCCAGGCGGCCGCGGTGCTGACCTTGACGGAGTTGCAGCGGTGGCTGGCGCTGGCGGTGGCGGTCTATCACGGCGAGGTGCACGGCACGCTGAAGCAGACCCCCGCCGGGCGGTGGGAGCAGGGCGTCGCCGAAGGAGGCCGTCCCGCGACGGTGGCGAGCGAGACGGCGTTCCTGGTGGACTTTCTGCCGGTGGAGCGGCGGACGCTGACCCGCACCGGGTTCACGCTCGATCACGTCCAGTACTTCTGCGACGCGCTCAAGCCGTGGATCGCCCGCCGCGGGCAGCTGGAGAAGATCGTGCTGCGCCGGGACCCGCGCGACATCTCCCGGGTCTGGGCGCTGGACCCGGATGGCGACTCCTATCTGCCGGTGCCGTACCGGACGTTGTCGCGGCCGCCGATCAGCCTGTGGGAGCAGAAGGCGGCGGTCACCAGGTTGCGGGAGCTGGGCCGCGACCAGGTGGATGAGAACGCGCTGTTTTCGATGGTGGAGCAGATGCGGCAGATCACCGAGGACGCCGCCGGGAAGACCCGGTCCGCGCGCCGGGCCCGCCGGGCCGTGGAGCGCAGGGCGGCGACCCCGGCCCGCGAGGCCGTGCCCGCGCCGCCGCCTCCACCGGAGGTGGTGACGGGAGCGGCGACGGCCCGGCCGTTCGAGGTGATCGAGCAGTGGTGACCGGTGACTGTGAGGAGGTGGAGTTCGAGGACCTGTCCCACCTGAACGAGGCGGCCCGAAGGATCGCGCGGCTGCCGGCGGCCGAGCGGCTGCGGTACGTGCGGGCGGACCGGTGGATCGGCTACACCCGCGCCACGCAGGCTTTGGATCGGCTGGAGGCTCTGCTGGCCTCACCGGCCAAGCAGCGAATGCCGAACCTGCTGCTGATCGGGCCGACCAACAACGGCAAGTCGATGATCATCGAGAAGTTCCGTCGGTCGCACCCGGTGGTCTCCCATCCTGACCGGGAGGAGTTCCCGGTGCTGACGATGCAGATGCCCTCGGACCCGAAGGTGTCGCGGTTCTACATCGCGCTGCTGTCCGCGATGGGCGCCCCGCTGCGCGCCCGGCCGAACCTGGGGGTGCTGGAGCAGTCGGCGTTGCGGCTGCTGCGCGAAACGCGTGTCCGCGTGCTGGTGATCGACGAACTCCACAACGTGCTGGCCGGACGAGGCGACGTACGGCGGGAGTTCTTGAACCTGCTGCGGTTCCTGGGCAACGAGCTGAAGATCCCGCTGATCGGCGTCGGAACCCGGGACGCCTACCTGGCGATCCGGTCCGACGACCAGCTGGAGAACCGGTTCGAGCCGTTCGTCCTGCCCCGCTGGAGTCCGGATGCGGAGGCGTGCTCACTGCTGGCGAGCTTCGCCGCGGCGCTGCCATTGCGCCGCCCGTCCCACATCGCGACCATCGAGATGGCCGAGTACCTGCTGACCCGCAGCGAGGGCACGATCGGCGAGCTCACCGCGCTACTGACCGAGGCGGCCGTGGCCGCGATCGAGTCCGGCCGCGAGGCCATCGACCAGCGCACTCTGCTGATCGCCTCCTACGCCGGGCCCACCGAGCGGCGCCGGCTGTTCGAACGCGAGCTGGTGTGAGGGTGGGGCCAGCGTGAGGGCAGAGCCGGCCCGCCGGTGGCCGTTGCACCCGCAGCCCGCCCCAGGCGAGGCATTGACCTCGTGGCTGGCCGGCCTGGCCGCTCTGTACGGTCTGTCGACCGCGCAGCTGCTGCGCCACAACCTCGGCCCGGCTTCGGCGCTGCTGGAGGGCCGGGCTTTCGCGGATCTGGACTGGGATCCGCCGGTGCCGGTCCTGGAAGCGTTGGCGGAGCGGACCGGGACCAGTCTGGGCGAGCTGCGGATGATGACGATCGCCGGGTGGAGGCCGTGGCTGGCCGACTCCCTCGATCCCGCCGACGGCCCGGAGGCCTTCGCCACCTACGTCCGCCAAGGCTCGGTGCTGCTTGCGCCAGGTGAGGCCCGCGCGGGGAAGGTCGGTGCGTGGCTGGCCTGGCTGCCGACTCGCGAGGAGCACCGGCGGGCGGTCCGGATGCTCTGCCCGGTGTGCACGACAGACCCCGACGCCGGGACGACGCTGCTGGCAGCCGCTCTGCCGATCATGACGAGCTGCCCGGTCCACACCTGCCGCCTCGAACCCGGCCCCGAGGTCCGGTCGGGGCTGGCCATAGGAAAACCGGTCGCGCCGCAACCGGTTCCCGACGCGGTCACCGCGCTGGACCGACTCACCTGGGAGGGACTGACCACGGGCAGGGTCTCCCTGCCCCGTCGGCCGGTGGATACGGGCGTGTGGTTCCGGCTGCTGCGCACGCGGCTGGACGAGGTCAGCATGGCGCCCTCGGTGGTCCGCAGCAGGTCCGCCGAGGTGCTGCGGCTGATCTGGGAGAGGACCGGGCAGCCGCTCCGGGCGGGCCTGAACGTCTGGCGGCCGTTCGAGCAGCTCGGCCCCGCCCGCCAGGAGGCGATGCGGGAGGCCGCCGCCATCGTCGTCGACCTCGCACGCACCGAGACGATCACCATGCGCGGGACCTTCGGGCCACTGCTGAGCGCCCAGCCCCACCAGGCCGTCTTCGAGGGCCATCGGCCGCCACCGCCGCGCCCGGCCGAGGCCTCTGAAGGACTGGTCCGTGCATCGGCGTGGGGGACGTTCAACGAGGAGTTCGAGGCCTTCTTCGGCCTGGCCCGCAACTACCCCGGCACCGCCCTCCAACTGTTAAAGATCTTCGCCTTCCGGTGCCGGACTCTGGCCGAGTTCGAGACCGAACGCCGCTTCCTCATCAACGCCGGCATCCCCGAGGCGTTCCTGCCCGACGCCGCGGGCTGCGGACGCGCCGACCTGCTGACCGGCCGGTGAGCAAGGGCCACTACGTCAGGGCCGCGAAGTCCGCATGGGCCTGCTGCACGGCCTCGGGGTAGGCGCTGGCCTTCTCGTGCTCGGCGAGGGCCCGGTAGATGCTGGCGACCGAGGGGTTCTGGCCCGCGTTCTTCCCGGTGGGGATGATCAGGTCTTTGCGGATGTCCTCCACGCGCTCACCGGCGGCCTTGCGGCGCAGGACGGTGTGGAGCATGTCATCGGTCATCACGGGACGGCGGACGCCGTGCTTGCCCTTGAGGGCGACGGCGTCAAGGCCCTCGAGAGTCGCCTCGTCGATGCCTTCGCGTTCGGTCTCGGCCATCGCGGCGAAGAACGCGAACAACATCCGGCCCGGCCCGGACGGATCGTAGGTCCCCGCGAGTGGCCCGGCGAGCATCTCCAGGACCAGGCCGTGCGCGGTGAGGTGGTCGGCCAGCGCCGTGAGCTCGGCGGCGTCACGGCCGAGACGCTTCATCTCGTACACGGTGATGATGACGCGGCAGTGCGGGGCGTGCGCCTTCACCTCACGGGCGGCCGCGAGCGCGGCCTCGAACTGGGGGCGGACCTTCACGCGGGTGGAGATCTTCTCGGCGAAGATCTTCTCGCGGGGGATGCCGTGCCGGGCGAGCGCGTCCAGCTGCGACTGCAACTCCTGGGTGAGAGAGGAACAGCGCGCGTAACCGATCCGGATGTCGGCGGTGGCCTGGTCGGGGTCGATCGGCGCGGGCGGCTCCGTGCCCGGCCGCCACGGCTGCCCGGGCCCGCGGTCGGCGGGGGTCTGCACTCGCAGCAGCTTCGTCAGCCGCGGAACCTTCACGAACCGGCCGGTGTGATAGGTCCCGGCCACCGCGCCCGAACGCGACCGGCAGGGCGATCCGGCCGCCACGTCACATCGCGGGCATGGGTGACGTTCGACCTCATCCGCGTCACGGGTGATGTTCGGGCCATCGGCGAAAACAGCGGTCGATTCGGCGCGTTCACGGGGTTCCGGGACCTTGACCATCCCCAGAGCCTCTCACAAACATTTCCCAGAACCTCGCGATCGACGATTTTGAGTGAGAACGAGTTCTGAGAAGAAATCGAGCCCGATCGCCCCCTCGATCAAGATCAAATACGGGCCTGGTGTTCTTCTCTGGCAATAGAGCGTTTCTGAGAGACCGTTCTATCTTCGGCGCCCGCATCGCCAACTGCGCTTGAAGCTCATCTTGAACGCATTGAGGAACCGACCCCCGGAACTTGCTTCGCGATCCTAGGGTTCTTGAGTGCCGCGCCTTCGCTGTGCCGGTCACCGATGTCTCGCGGTAGATGGCGGTGGCGTCCCGGCAATCAGTGACAGCCTCCTCGAATCGTCACACCTCCTCCAACGGGACCGCGACCATAAGGGTGAAATGGGGCGGGGCAAAATGTGGCGCCGGGTCCGATTGGATAGGTGCACCAATTTGCCCGGCTTTGCCCATTTTGAGGCACCGGGTCGGCCAGGGGGCGTAATCGGCCGGTTCCGCCCCTAGCGTCACTTGACCAGCGACAGAGACGAGCCCGCCCGTCATCACGGCGAGTCATGGAAGTCACTCCAGCGCCCGACCACCACTTGGCCGTAGCTATACGAGGACTGCGCATGGGGTCCTCGTATAGCTACAGTTGCAACGCGATATGCCATGACAGTACGCAGTTGCCTCGGGAGGGTAAATGGGTAACGGATATGCCGAAATGCCCCGAAGCGCTGAGGGAAGAGTAATTCGCGACATCGTGCGTTCGGTGCTCGTTTCTCAGGCCGACGGGGAGCTTCCCTACTTCACAAGAAGGGCGCGGATCGGTGATTCCTGGGTCCTGTGGCGCCTGCGTCACCGGCGAGGACGGGACGAACCCTTGGGGTTCGGGCTGAGCGAGATGGAGACGCTGATCACCCCGGTGGTCTGGATAACCCTCAACGAGGCGGCCCGAGAGTTCGGAACCGCCGCGAGCGGCGGAATGTTCGCCGGAGTGCGGAGCCTGTTCCGCAGGCTTCTGCGCCGCAAGCCCCGGCTCGCGACCGTCCCGCCGCTGACCGAGGAGCAACGAGAGCAGATCCGCGACGCCGTCCGCCAGGAACTGCTGAACAGGAAGTTCGGGAAGCAACGGGCCGCCGATATCGCCAACGCCGTATTCCACGAGCTGTCGGTGGCGCCCTCGCCGGTCAAGGAATAGCCGTGGCCGCCGTGGCACCGCGCCTAGACGAACGGATGATGCCAGCCGGGACCAGGGCACGTTTCGGGCTGGTCGTCGTGCTGGCGCTGGTCACCAGCGCCAAGATGGCGCTCGAGGTCGCGTATTCCGTCACCTCCAAACGCAGTACCCGGTGCGAACTGGCCGCCGGCATCGACGTGTTCAGGGCCAGCCCCGACCAGAGCACGCTGCTGGCCCGGGTCACCCAGTACAGCGCGTACACGAAATGCGAGGCCCGCTTCGCCACGCCGCCAACGGCTTGGCTGCCGGTGGGCTGGCCGGTCCTCGTGCTCGTCGTGGCGGTCCTCGCCTTCTACGCCGACCGGAGGTGGAAGACCCGCCGGTCACGAGTGAGCCCGCTGACGGAATTCGACGACCGGGCGAGCGGCTTCGCCATCTCCGAAGAGGTCACGCGGCTGAAGGAGCAGGCTGGCGTGCGGGCCGCGGTCAGCTGCGTCGTGGACCTCACTTCCGAGGCCCGCAGCGCCACCGTCTTGGGCAGCACCGGACATCCGGTGCTATGCCTCCACTTCGGCCTCGTCATGCAGCGGCTACGGAACGCGGCCGACGGCACGGACGACCCGGAGTTCCGCGCGGTGCTCCTGCACGAATTCGCGCACATCCGCTACGGCGACGTCTCCGCGGCCCGGGGCACGATGGCGGTCTGGCGGGCCTTCGTGCTCGTGGCGCTCCTGCCCTACCTGGTCATCTCTGGCGTCCAGGTCACATACGGAACCGTCCCGCAGGGGCTGAACGGGATCAATCCGGTCGACGCGCGGGACATCCTGATCACGCTCGTGCTCGCCGCCCTCGGATACCTGGCACGGTGCGACGTGCTGCGCAACCGAGAGATCTACGCCGACCGCGAAGCCGTCCGCAACGGCGCGGACAAGCAGTGCTGGCCGACGAGCACAACCGACGCCGTCTCGTGGCGGGAACGGGCGGCCCGCAGGTTCGCCGGGCTGTGGCGCAACCACCCAGGCTGGGATCTGCGCGCCGTGTCGCTGGACGATCCCCACGCGCTGTTCGTGGTGCAGGCGATGCCGATGTTCCTGGCCGGCGTGGCCGCCGCACTGATCGACACCGACGTCCAGTACGTGGACTATGTCTACTTCTTGTCCAGCCCGTGGCTGGGCTCGCCGTGGGCGGCACAGGCTGCGGTGGCGCTACCGGCCGTCCTGATCACCCTGATCGTGGGAGTCGCGCTGTGGCGCCTGGTGGCCTACGACGGCCACGGCGGGAGTGCAGCGGCGACGGGGCCGCGCGCGAGAGTGACCGGTTTCCGGACGGGCCTGTGGCTCGGCGCGGGCATCGTGGTCGGGGATCTCGCCGCGGGCCAGGGCACGATCAGGCAACTGGTTCCCGCCCGGCCGGAGATGCTCCTGCTGGTTCTCGCCGCCGGCGTGGGGTTCGCCGTGTGGACCGTTCAGTGCGCGGGCGCGTTACTGGCCCGGTCGCCGGGCCAGATCCCACGCTGGGTCATGACGGTCGGGCTGGCGGGCTCCTTCCTCGCCTTGTCCTGGTGGTTCGCCTGGTGGGCGCTGGCCGGGGGCCCGTACTCGACGGGCATCAGCATCTCGCACAGTGGCTACCTGCAGTACATGAAATACCGCTACGGGCAGTCGCTCGTGCATCCCGCCATCCTCACCGTGGTCAGTTGGTTCCAGTTCGTGCTCAATCAGCTGATCGGGCCCCCGCTCGACCTGCTGGCCGTGGCCGCGGCCTGGATGATCCCGCTGCTGGCATGGGTACGCCGCCCCGGCGCCCCCACGGACGGACTGCCTTCGCTCCGCGTGCCCCTCATCTGGGCCGCGGCCGGCACGGTGGCCACCTGGGCCTGCGCCGTCTGGGCGCAGGCGTACATGCACCGGACCCAGCCGCCGAGGCCGCCGCTGCACGGCCTGTACGAGATGTCGTACATGTGGCTCCTGCTGGGAGCGCAGGCGGGGCCCGCGGTGGCCGTCGCGGTGGCCGTCGGGCTGCGGCGGAGCCGTTTCCGGCTACTGGCCGCACTCATCGCCGCAGAGGCGACAGTGCTCGCGGGCTTCGCCGGGGTCTTCGTCCTGGTCTCGGCCGACGGCTGCATCCGGCCCCTGAACACCCTGGAGACCTCCTGTTCCTGGCGGCCGGGCCTGATCAAGTGGGTCTACCCCACCTTGGTAGACGGAACGGCAGTGGTCGCCGCCCTTGTCGCGTTCGCTGTCTGCGTGCTCGCCCTGGCCCGCCCGGCGGCACGACGGGACAGTGATGAGTCGCAGACAGCGCGGCCCGGGACGGCGGTGCGGTCCCGGCACGGGAAGACGCTGGCCTTCACCGGGCTGGCCGGAGTGGCTGCCCTCGGCGTGGCGCTCGCCGGCATCGTCATGAGGTTCCCGCAGCAGTCCCGTTACCTGAGCGCGGCCGAGCAGGTCACGGGCTCGGAGAACTACGGAATGAGCTTTCATTCCGCCACGCTGGCCCCGCCGACTCCGGAAACCGCCGCGCTGGAGGTCGAATACTGGAGCGATCTCGGTGGCGCGGCCCTGCTCAGCCGCCTCCAGTCCGACATGGTGAAGATCAGGACGATGCTGGTCGCAGATTCCGCCCGCCCGCACAGGGACCCCGTTCAGGACTTCCAGGCCATCGAGCCGGTGTGCGCGGACATCGTCAAGGTGTCCCAGGAGAGCTACGCCTATTTCCACCTGCCCGATGCCCAAGCACGCCCGTTGTGGTACGGGTTCGAGCAGGTAGCCGGAAACGGAGGCCGCAGCTGCGAATCCGCCATCGCAATGCTGGCGCGCGATCACTTCAGCACGGCGGTCAGGACCGCGCTGGAGCGCGCGATGGGACAGATCGGCCAGGCGTCTTACAACACCGGGATCATCGCTGCCCGGATCGAGGCCCTGGAGGAAGCCGGCGGAATCACCGAGTACGGGAATGGAATCGCGGGCCCACCGCTGCACGTCCTGCCGCCGCCGGCGGGAACCCAGCGCTGGCCCCAGACCAGCAAAACCGGCAACCCGATGAACCTGGTCGTCACCGTGGCGAACGAGTACTCGGCGCACCGGTCCAAAGTGAGAAAGTGGCTGTCTCGCAACAGATTCGTGTCGGGGGCCCGGGAAGGCTGGACCTACGCCGACGGCACGCAAGCGGCGGTCCTCGTAAACCGGTTCGCCGCCAGCACTGACGCGACGAGCGTGATCGACAGCTGGGACGCCGCATACCGCCAGGAATCCGCGCCCGCCCCGGCGCTGACCGACCCGGCCGACGGCGGCATGGGCGTGGTGACCCCTGCCTCGAAGCAAAATCCCTACGTCACGACGACGATAGCCACGCACCTCGGCTTCTACGTGATCGACGTCCAGATCTCCGCCGCCCGCACCCCGGCCCCCGCCATCGCCCTCGCCAAGGCCCTCCTCCGCCAGCAGTACGCCCTCCTCAAGGCAGACGGTGCCTGACACAGCGCCCAACGGATCGGCTGCGAAAGCCCGAACTGGTACGGACGCTGGCAGCAGGGGTAATGCAGAGGACTTTAGACATCCATGCAGACGACTTCGGAACTCGACACTGATCGGGGGTGAGATCCATGCGGGAGGTCTCTCAGAACTGCCTCGCACAACGCGCAGGTTTTGAGGGTACTTTCGCGAACGGCGACCTGCGAAACGGGATCGCCCGGAGGCGGTTCTCAGAACTCTCACAGATGGCCATTTGTGAGAATGACCTTGCGTCACACGGATGCGACGGCCCGGTTCCGCATGACCGCGCCGGACGTGGCACTCCGCGCTCGGGGTCAGGTGCGGCGGGCGGCCCAGACGGTGCGTTCGGTGCGTACCGTCAGGTTGTCGCGGCGCTGGATGCTGTGCGGGCTGGTGATGTCGAGGAGCTGGTCGAGTGCGGTGAGGTCCTCGAGGGAGAGCCTGTCGGCGATGACGCTGCGGATGCGCTGCAGGACGCCGAGGGCGTAGCGGCCGATCGCTTCGCTGCGGTCGTCCTCGATGTTCACGGTGATGGTGAGTTCGTCCTCGACGGTGAAGCCGGCGGCGGTCAGCATCGGGCCCCAGTCGGCGCCGCGGTGGGGCAGGTGTTCGGCTTGGCGGCGGTCGGCTGCGGCATGGACGCGCTCTTCCAGGCCAGGCCTGTCCTTGGGGGCGTTTTCGGGCAGGAAGCGGGGGTGGCCGGCCAGTTCGACGACGGCGAACAGGCCGCCGGGTGCGAGCGTGTCGTGGACGGTGCGCAGTGCTTGCTCGGGGTGGGCCATGTGGTGCATCGAGGCCGATGCCCAGATCAGGTCGGGTGAGCCGAGGTCGGGCCAGGCGGCGGCGTCGAGGTCGGCCTGCACGGTGTGCACGCGTTCCTCGACACCGCGGGCGCATGCCTTGGTGCGCAGGCGCTGAAGGTGTTCGGCGGACGCGTCGACGCCGGCGACGTGCGCTTTGGGGAAGCGGTCGAGGAGGGCGAAGGTGCCCGCGCCCGTGCCGCAGCCCAGATCCACGATGTGGCGGGGGCCGCTCTGCAGGGGCAGCGATGCGGTGATGGAGGCAGTGTGCTCGGCGAGGACTTCGGCGTCCAGGTCGAGGATCTCCGCTTGGCCGCTGGTGTCCTGCTCGTGGTGGTGGCCGTGCGAAGCGCCGTGGTGGGGGGTGTGCGTGTGTATTTGCTTCATGCTCTTCACACTAGGACCACTATGCGTCAGAGGCGTAACATCTTGCTGTTTCCGCAAGACGATGGCTGTGGGTGCTGCCTGGCACGCAAGAGGCCACCGCTGCGGAGGCCCTCGCACGGCTCACGCCGTCATTCGGGAGCGTCGCTGCCGTCGTCGCGCTGGTGGCTGCGGCGGGCGTCGCGGTCGAAGAGGCCCAGGATCTCGCAGGGTCCGCCCTCGGCGCCGATCGCGTGCGGCATCATCGTAGGGAACTCGGCAGCCTGGTTGGTCTCGACGCGGAAGCGGCGCTGGCCGAGCATGAGGGTGGCGGTGCCGGACAGCACGACGAGCCACTCGCGCCCCGGGTGGGCGCGCATCCGGGCGGGGTTGTCGGGTGGGGGGTCGGTCAGGCGCTGGCGCACCACGCTCATGCCGGGGTCGGCCTTCAGGGTCCAGCGCATCCGGCCGTGGGTGCTGTCGATCGCCGGGCTGGCGATGACGTCGTCGGTGGCGGTCTCCACGAGCTGGTCGAGCGTGGTGTCCAGGGCGCGGGCGAGGGTGACCAACTGGTCCAGTGCGAGGCGGCGCTGACCGTTTTCGATACGGCTCAGTGAGGACTGGCTGAGGTGGGCGCGGGTGGCCAGTTCTTCCAGTGACAAGCCCTGTGCCACCCGCAGCGCACGAATGCGTTTGCGTACGAGGCTGTCCAGCTCTCCACTTTCTTGCGTCATGGGCAACATTGTATGCCTTTGATGCAATGCCGGGTTAGCGTCGTGCGCAGATGGTCCGCAACGTCTGGGGCCACGCACGACGAAAGAGCAGGAGGACATGGCTATGACGACTTCTCGGTACGCGAGCGACGCACTGCCCGGTGGAACCGTCGACGCAGTGGTGATCGGCGGGGGCGCCGCAGGGCTGAACGGCGCGTTGATGCTGGCCCGCTCCCGCCGGTCGGTCGTCGTGATCGACAGCGGCTCCCCGCGCAACGCGCCGGCCGCGGCCATGCACGGCTTCATCATGCTGGACGGCACCCCGCCGCGCGAGATCCTCCGGCGGGGCCGGGAGCAGGTGCGCCAGTACGGCGGACGCATCGTCTTCGGCGCGGTGGTCTCTGCCGCCCCGGCTGCCCCGTCGACCGACGGGGACTTGCGTTTCACCCTCACCCTGGCCGACGACCGCAGCATCACCGCGCGCCGCCTCCTGGTGGTCACGGGTCTGCGGGACGTGCTGCCCGAAGTCCCCGGCCTCGCCGAGCACTGGGGAGACAGCGTGGTGCACTGCCCGTACTGCCACGGCTGGGAGGTCCGCGACCAGCCCATCGGCGTCCTCGCCACCGGCCCGGCCTCCGTCCATCACTCACTCCTGTTCCGCCAGCTGACCGAGGACCTGACCTACTTCACCCACGGCACTTCCCTGGATGAGGACACCCGCGCCCGCTTCGCCGCCCGCAGCATCCGCATCGTCGACACCCCGGTGCAGGAGGTCGTCGACCACGAGGACGGCACCCTCGCCGGGCTGCGCCTGACCGGCGGCCAGGTCGTGGCCCGCCGCGTCCTCGCGGTCGCCACGCAGATGCAGGCCCGCACCGAGGGCCTGGACGCGCTGAAGCTGCCAATGGAGGATCTGCCCGACCACATGGGCCGCCGCTTCGCCTCCGGCATGGCTGGCACCACCGAGGTGCCGGGCGTGTGGGTGGCGGGCAACGCCACCGATCTCTCCGCCCAGGTCGGCGCCTCCGCCGCGGGCGGCGCCCTGGCCGGCTCCCACATCAACGCCATGCTTGTCACCGCGGACACCGACGCCGCGCTCGCCGCTGCGCGGGATGAGACGCCCGCCCCCTGACATCCCCCTGGGGCCCGGCCGACCGCCCGACCCAACCCGCCCCGCGCCCGCCGGGCCTCCACCCGCCCCGTTCACCCACCGACCGGCCCTGCCCGGCGTCGGCCCGGCATGCCCATTTTGTGAGGATTCCATGAGCACACCCCAGCCCCCACAAGCCGCGCCAGCCAGTGGCGAAAGCAGCCCGAACGCGCGTCAGCAGCGGACGGTCCTGATCGCCGTCTCCCTCGCGCTGATGTCGGTCATCGCCTCGGTGTCCGGGCTGAACGTCGCGCAGACCCACATGGCCGTGGAGTTCGGAGCCTCGCAGAGCACGGTCCTGTGGATCATCAACATCTACACCCTCGCCCTGGCCGCCCTGCTGCTGCCGCTCGGCGGCATCGGAGACCGCCTGGGCCGCAAGCCCATGCTCCTCGCCGGACTGGGCCTTTTCGGCGTCGCCACCGTCGTCTCGGCCCTGGCCCCGACGGCGGAGGTGATGATTGCCGCGCGCGTCGCCAGCGGTATCGGCGCCGCGATGATCATGCCGATCACCCTCGCCGTCATCACCTCCACCTTCCACGAGGAACAGCGCGGCAAGGCGATCGGCATATGGACCGGCGTTGCCGGCGGCGGCATCCTGGGCATGTTCCTCTCCGCCCTCCCCGTCGACGTCGCCTCCTGGCGCTGGCTGTTCGCTCTGCCGGTGGCCCTGATCCTCGCGGCCCTGGCCATGACGGCGAAGTCGGTTCCCAACTCCCGCGAGACCTCGGCCCACCGCTTCGACACTGCCAGCGCGCTGCTCTCCACCCTCGCCGTGACCGGCCTCATCCTCGTCCTGGACGAACATCCGGGCCGCGCGCATCGGGCCGACTGTGTGTGAACTCTACGGGTCGATGCCGATGGAGAACAGGTCGAAAACGCTGACCGCCATGCTGGGTGCCTCTCACGCCTTGTGTTGAGGGAAGAACGCCGGAATGCCGACCTCCCGAAGGTATCAACCGGGGAGGTCGGCATTCTGTTCTTGCCGCGCCGCGCCGTGCAGTGCCCAGCACCGCTTTTGCTGCGGCGACCGGCGGCTTCTACTCGGTCCGCAGCGCGGTGGCGGTCCGGGAGCGTGCCGCCCAGACGGCCGGCAGCAGCGCCCCGAGCAGGGCGATCACGATCCCGCCGGCCAGCAGGGGGAGGAGCATCCCTGCTGTGTAGGTGTGGGTCACGCTCGGCGGCAGGTGGCGGCCGATCGCGTTCCCCATCGGGGTCAGTGTCGCCTTCTCCACTGCGACCCCGATCGGTACCCCGATCAGCCCGGCGATCAGGCCGGTGAACGTCACCGAGGTCAGAACCATCGCGATGGTCTGCTTGGGTGTCATCCCGAGGGCCTTGAAGATCCCCACGTCATGGACCCGCTCCCGGGTGTCCTGCACCACGGTGTTCAGCACCCCGAGCGCGGCGACCGCGACCAGCATCAGCGTGAGCATGGCCACCAGAGCGCCCATGGTGATCACCACGAGGTTGTTCCCGCCCGAGCTCGGCTGGACCGAGGCGTTCAGCAGGGTCAGCGCGGCGGCGGCCGAGGTGGACCTCGATGCTGACATCCTCGGGGGACCAGCCGCCCGCGTCGCCGGTCTCGGCGCGCTATGAGGCAGGGGTTGCCGGGGTGGCCTGCGCCGGGCCGCCGAGCGGCAGGCGCTTGGCCACGTCGAGCCGGACCTCGCCGTAGGGCTCGACGTGCTGCCAGAACAGCGAGGTCAGCCCGCGACGGTCGGCGGGCTTGAGCAGCACCGACCACGCGGGGTCGGCGGGCACGTCTTGCAGCATCAGGGTGTTGATGTAGACGAGCGCGGCCTGCAGGATGCGCAGGCACAGGACGGTCATCTCCAGTTCCTCGCGCCGGTTGGTGGCGATGTCGCCGCCCTTGCCGTAGAGGATGACCGCGTTGGCGCCGTTGGAGGCCTCCACCACGTTCAGCCCTTCCTGGATCTCCCGCTGCAGGTCGCGCAGGCGCAGGTAGCGGGCGACGAAGATGGTCTTCTGCGCGCGGCCGACCACAGCATGGCCTGGTAGACCGGGTGGGAGGCGGACTCGGTGAACCGGCGCAAGATCGCCTCGGTGGAGGCGGTGCCCTGTTTGATCGCGGTCGCGTACTTGATCATCTGGTCGTAGTTCTGCTCGATCAGCTCCCAGCGGATCGGCCGGGTCAACGCCGTTTGGGGCTCATGACACGTTTCTTACCGGCACCCCAACTAGAGGTGCTGCCGGGCGGTCGACTGCTGGTCGGTCGAGGGACGCGTGCGCCGCCTGTCGTCAAACGATCGTTTGACGACAGGCGGCGCACGCCCTGGTGATGCGGCCGGGACAGACCACCGTCTGCCAGCGGTGAACATCGGCCCGACCGGGCTCGATGATCACTACAGTCCAGTCTCATGACGACGGTCACAACACGTACGGTCGAATACCCGGCCGACGGCCTAACGATGATCGGACACCTCGCGCTCCCCACCGGTGTCGACCGCCGGCCCGCAGTCCTGATCGGGCCCGAGGGGCTGGGGCTCAGCGACGTCGAGCGCCGCCGGGCCGATGCCCTGGCTGAGCTGGGATACGTGGCGCTGGCCTTCGACATCCACGGCGGGCGCTATTTGGGCGACCCCGAGGAGATGCTGGCCCGTTGCATGCCGCTACTCGCCGACCCCGACCGGATGCGGGGCATCGGCCACGCGGCGCTCGACGTGTTGCGCGCCGAACCGCGGGCCGACCCCGACCGGATCGCCGCTATCGGTTACGGCACCGGGGGCGCAATCGCGCTGGAACTCGGGCGCGACGGCGTCGACCTGCGCGCGATCGGGACAGTCAACGCAGTGACCACGGGCCGACCGGGCGAGGCGGCGCGCATTCGCTGCCCGGTGTGGGCCGGGGTCGGGTCCGAAGACCCGATCATGCCGCCCGCGCAGCGGGACGCGTTCACCGCCGAGATGCGGGCCGCAGGCGTCGACTGGCGCCTCGTGGTCTACGGTGGAGCCCTGCACGCCTTCCACCACCCACCGGTCGACCATGCCGTGGTCCCCGGCGTCGGCCACCACCCACGGCACGCGCAGCGGGCCTGGCGCGACATCGTCGACCTGCTCGCCGAGTGCCTGCCCGTAACCGAGTGATCTGGTCGGCTCCTGACGCTCACTCCTGCCCGCCATCGTCGTCCTCGTGTCCGGGTCGCGCAGCGGCCGGCACACTGGCGGTGAAGCTGTAGCAGCCGAGCACGTTGAGGTTCCGGTGCTTGAGCGGGGAGAGCCTGGCGACGTCCTCGCCGCGGATCGCGTGGCCCTCGGCGCGGAGTTGGTCGACGGCGGCGTCGAGGTACCGGGTCGTCCACAGCACCACGGCGTTGAGGACCAGGCCGAGCGCGCCGAGCTGGTCCTCCATCCCGTCGCGGTACGCCTGGTGGATGGTGCCGCGCTTGCCGTGGCACACGTCCCGGGCCAGCTTGTGGCGGGACTCCTGCACGGTGAGCTGCCGGTTCATCTGCCGTCGGTAGGTGTCGTCGACCGGGTCGACCACCCGCAGCAGGTGCTCGGTCTTGGCGATCCTCCCGTACTCGGCGAACGCGGTGCCCAGCGGGGTGGGGCGGCCCTCGCGGCCGAACATGCGCAGCAGGTCGTACGCGCGCACCTGGTTGGTGACCAGGGAGCCGGCCACCCGCAGCATGTCCGGCCAGTGCGTGATCACCTTGTTCAGGTTCACGCGGTTGCGGGCCAGGTCCTCCAGCACCCCGTAGGTCCCTGTCTCCACCCCGGGCATCGACGCACGCCAGAACCGCTGGTCGTCCAGGTCGCGGAAGCGCGGACTGAAGTTGTAGCCAAGGATCTTGAACAGGCCGAACACCATGTCGGAGTACGAGGCGTTGTCGGTGGCCACCATCTCCGGCTTGCGCTCGCCGTCCAGGTTCAGCAGCGCGTCCAGGATGTGCAGAGAGTCGCGCGGGGTGCCGGGCACGACCATCTGCCCGATGCCCGCGACCTGGTCGTTGACGGCGTTGAGCCAGGTGATGCCGCGTTTGAATCCGAAGTACTTCGGTGAGGGCGTCGCACTGATGGTGCGCACGGGGACGACGAACCGCAGCCCGTCGACCGACGCGAGCAGCCCCTCGCCCCAGAACCGGACGATGGGCACCTCGGCCTGGGCGGCGATGAGCGCGGCATTCGCCGCGGCGATGGTGTCGGCCCGCAGGTAGTACTGGTCGACGTGGACGAGCCGGGACCGGGTGAGCGCCTCATAGTTCGGGTTCACCACCGGGGTCAGGCCGATGTTGCACGCCTCCGAGACGAGCAGCGCGACCACCGAGGTGGTCAGGTCCTTCATCCGGGTGGTGCCGTCGCCGAGGTGGACGAAGGCGTCCAGGAAGCCGGTCCAGGCGTGCACCTCGAACAGCAGGTCCGGCAAGTCGATCTTCGGGAGCATTTTCTCGACACGGCCGCGCAGCCAGGCCGGGGACTTCGGCTCGCCGAGCGCGCCGAGCTTGTCGACGTTCGGCTTCACCCGGCCGCTATCGGTCGTCTCGATGCTGGCCGCGGTGCGAGGGCGAGGCGAACACGTCGCGCCGCATCAGGGCCCGGTGCAGTTGCTCCAGCACGCACACCACGTACGCGTCCCGGTCCACCGCCCCCGGCGACAGGTCGGGCCTGGCGTAGACCGCCTCGCGCCAGGCCGGCGGCACGAGCTTGTCGTCCACCTCGCGCGAGCGCCTTCGACTCGCCCAGCAGCGCGAGGAACAGCTTGACCGTGTTGTACCGGGTGCCAGGGCCGACCGCATGGCGGTCTCGGCCGCGTCCTCATCCTGCGGTACCAGCAACACCACGGTGGCCGCCGCGGACAGTACTGCGGCCCGGGGCGCGACCCCCTCCACCGCCGTCCACAGCGCGGCCACGTCCACGTCCGCGCTGTGCTCCTCGAACAGCACCTTCGCTGCGCGGGCGAGCGTGCGCGACGCCTTCTCCAACTGCGGCAGTGTCGAGAGCCGCTCCTTGTCCGTGGCCCTCTTCGCCGTGCTGATCAGCCTGGTGGCCATGAGCACCTGAACAGGTCCAGGGCTTCGTCGATCGCCTTAGCCTCCAGGTGCCGCATCACCGCGGTGAGCATCGCCGTGCGCTTCGGCTCCGCCGTCCGCTCCAACAGCGGCGCCTTCGACCCGAGCGCGTACCGGGCCAGCGCCGCCAGCCGGTTCGGCGGGATCTGCGACAGCTTCAGCCGTCCGAGCTGGAACGCGCCGATCTCGTCCACCCGCTCCAGCGCGCGGGCGAACGCGGTGCCCGTCGTCCGCGTCTGCGGCCGGCGCAGCCGCTCCAGCTCCGAGTACCGCCTGCCCTCCGGCGTCGCCAGCGTCGCCACCAGATCCCCGGGCAAAGCCGGGTCCGCCCGGCGGGCGGCCTTGGCGACCGTGGCGTGCAGGCGCTTCTCCGCGACCTTCCTCGTCTCGGACACCTGCCGGGCCAGCACGCTCACGCCGGGCAGCAGCACCCGGTGACGGCGCAGCCAGCCCACCGCCTGGTTGAACAGCGCCACCGGTCCCTCGGCGTGCGTCCACGCCCGACCGTGCAGGAACGTCCGGAACCTCCGGCCCCACTCGGCGTCCTCGTACGGGTGGCAGACGCCAATGGCTGTACCGATGGTCCCCAAGGCCGGTACCACGGCGTGCCACGGACCCGCCCGGGCACCGCGCCTCCTGAACTGGGCATGCGCGGCCGCCTCGACCTGACCCTGCGCGAGTCCGGGCTGGAGTCGGCGCGGCGTTGACCTTGTGTTCAGGAAACTCGTGTTGACTCTGTCGGTCAGCCGCCGTCCAGGCAGGATGTTTTCCTTGAGCACCATCACAGTCCCCGTACGCTCCGGCGCCCGGGACCCCTACTTCGACAACGCCAAGTTCCTCGCGGTCGTCCTCGTCGTCATCGGGCACGCCTGGGAGCCGCTGCGCGGCGCCGGTGTCGGAGGGCGGGCCCTGGAGGCCGCACAGACGCTCGTGTACGCGTTCCACCTTCCCGCCTTCATCGTGATGTGCGGCTACTTCTCCCGTAACTTCATCGCAGGCGACCGCACCCGCAAGCTCGTCGCCTCGATCGTCGTCCCGTACGTGATCTTCAGTGCGGCGTATCCGCTGTGGGCCGGGCTGATGTCGGGCGGCCACGTCGGCTGGGACCCGCTGGAGCCGTACTACCTGACGTGGTTCCTGCCCGGTCTGTTGCTGTGGCGGCTGTCGACGCCGCTGTGGAAGCAACTGCGGTATCCGATCACCGTCGCGCTGCTGGTCTCCATGCTCGCCGGGTTCATCACGCTGCCGAGCATGCTGAACGCCGCTCAGGTGCTGTCGTTCCTGCCGTTCTTCGTCATCGGCCTGACCCTGCGGCCCCACCACTTCGCGCTGATGCGGCGCCGCGCCGTGCGGATCGCCGGCGCGGGCGTGCTCGCCGCCGGGGGAGCGGCCGCGTACGCGCTGGCCGCCGTCGTCGACCCCGAGTGGGTGCACTGGCGGCGCAGCTTCGGTCAGCTCGGCGTCGGGGCGTCCACCGGGGTCGGGTTCCGGCTCGTCACGCTCGTCGCCGCGCTGGTGCTCACCGCCGGCTTCCTGGCCGTCGTGCCGGTGCGGCGCACGTGGTTCACCCGGCTGGGCTCGGCCACGATGTACGTGTACCTGCTGCACGGGTTCTTCACGCTGTTCCTGTCCTACCAGGGCTGGTACTACCGGATCTCCGGCGCGGAGGTCGTGCTGGTCACGGCCTGCTGCGTCGCGCTGGCGGTGTTCCTGTCGTGCGATCCGGTGCGCACGGTGTTCCGCTGGGCGGTCGAGCCGCGCCTGGACTGGCTGTTCCTCGACGGGCCGGACACCACCCGGTGGCGCGACGTACGGCGGCCCGCGACGTCGAAGGCGGGCCCGGTCCTCGCCGAGACCGGACCCGCCGACGGGTCGTCCTGACCCCGTGCTCAGCTGACGATGAGGGCCTGCCGGCTGATCGGCAGGGTACGCGCGGCGTCGATGATCGCCGCCTGCTTCTCCGGGGACAGGCGTACCTGACGGTTGCGGATCCAGCCGGCCAGCTCGTGGGCGCGCAGCAGCGTCACGCCCTGCGCGGAGACACCGCCGCGCCGCAAGGTGCCGCCGTAGACGACGCGCACGGGGGCGACCGTGACGTCGCCGCCCAGTCGCTGCCGCAGGAGAGCGGCGGTCGCGGTCGCGGTCTCGCTCAGCGCGTTGATGACCTTCGCGCCGGAACGCTCATCGACGTACAAGGTGCCCTGGTATTCGGCGATGTCGGTCTCCGGGGAAACCGCCTGGTTATCGACGACGAGAACGCCGGTGGGGCCGACGATCAAATGGTCGAGTTGTCCATGACCGGGAATCATCCGGCCGTGCACGACGGCGAATCCGCGCTTTTCAAGGAGAAGGCGCAGAAAACGCGCCGTGCGGCGTTCTCCTCGTTGTCCCTTGCGCCAGACGCTCGAAGCGTAACGCTCACGCCACTGCAGGAGCGTGTCGCCCGCCGCACCGAGCGCCGCGAGGATCAAACCGGCCCACCACGCGAACAGCAAAGTGCCTAGCAGCAGCCCGGCCACGGCGACCACACCACGTCGGATTAACCGCTGGCGGATGCCTTGAGCCCACAGTTGCTCGTGCACCGCCTGGGGCGATCCGCCGACCAACGCGGGGTTGTCCGGTACGTAGATCGACCTTCCGATCATTTCCAAGACCTTTCCATGACGGGGACCTACATTGTTACTTGATGAGTGCCCGACATGCACGCGCAGGTCACGTGGTTAGCGCATAAAAGTAATGGCCGATAAATTGTTCCGAGAGTTTTGGTAAAAGTTGCATCGCAAGCGACGAAATGCCGTGGCTGAACCTTTCCTGGGGCGTCGATGTCGCGTTATGTCGCCGGGCCGCGCCTGGCGATGAGGCGCGGCCCGGCGTCTTCGCGCAGGTCAGCGGCGAGTCGAGGTCATGATCCAGTTGGTGATCCAGGTCTTCTCCCCGTCGACGGAGAACGCCTGCTCCCAGCGGGCCGTCGTCGCCGTGACGCCGGTCCACAGGTAACGCACCCGGATCTCCTTGCCCAGGTGGGTGCCGTCGCCGAAGAACTCGCCGCGCCCGCCGTCGAACCGGCCGACGACGGGGGTCGTCAGCCGGCCGGTGCGGCTGCTCACCCAGTACAGGGACCACTCGTGCGTTTCGGTGTCGTACAGGCGCAGCGTGAGACCGCGGATGCCCTTGGTGGGGAACTCGATCTCGTCGAAGTTCGCCCCGCCCTCGAAGTGCGCGGAGGCGCGGCTGACCGCCGGGAACTCCTCCCAGCCGGTCGCCTCCTCCAGCAGGCAGGTCTCTTCGAGGAAGTCCGTGCGCCGCCGGTTCGCGACGTCCCAGGTGCCGGTGTAGAAGTCGAAGTCGTTCATGACCGGACCGTAGGGCGACTCCACTGCCATCCTGTGTCAGTGGAGTCCGGCGGAAATCACTCGGCGGAGCTGCCCTCCAGCAGGACCTTCGCGACCAGCTTCGGATCGTCGGCCATCGGGACGTGCCCGCACCCCTCCAGCCAGATGAAACGCGCGTTCGGGAGGACCCGCTGCGCGCGTACGGCCTGGCCCGCGCGCAGGAGCCGGTCGTTGACACCCCACGCGATCGTCGCCGGAACGTCCTCCAGCCTGCCCTGGAACCGGGTACCGCGGCCGGCACGCAACGTCGGTTCGAACCCGACACCGCCGTGCAACGCGGCCGCGTCGGCCAGCAGCGTGTCGACGCTGATCAGATCCGGGCGGCCGTAGATCATCCCGAACATCAGGTTGCGGCGCCGCGGCGAGCCCGCCAGACGGCGCATCGTGCCCTCGGGCAGCCCGGCGGCGAAGCGCGCGGCACGCAGGACCGACGTGGCGTACCGCAGCTGCGCCGGCGAGTAGAACCCGGCGGGCGAGAGCGCGGTCACCGACCGCGCGAGACCACGGTCGGCGGCCTCCAGCGCGAACAGCCCGCCGAGCGAGTTCCCCGCCATGTGCGGCCGCTCGATGCCCAGCCCGGCGATGAACTCCCCCAGGATCGTGACGACGGTGCCCAGGTCGTACGGTGTGCCGGGCGGCAGGGGAGGGGAGGCCCCGAAGCCGGGCAGATCGAGGGAGATGACGTCGCGTTCGGCGGCGAGCAGGTCGATGACCGGCTCCCACGCCTGCCAGCGATGGCCGATTCCGTGCAGGAGCACAAGGGGCGGTCCGTCGCCCCGTCGATCAAAGACGATGTCCACGGACCGAGGGTAAGTCCTAAGTTACCGGCCAGTCACCGTGATGGGCGTCACGTACGCGGCGTGGGCCTCGGTGAACGCGGCGGGTACGGCCCACCGGCAACAACCGAACGCTCATTGGCGATTGCGGGCGCGAGGTCAGGTCGGGGTATGGCAGGCCACACCCCGAAGTCGGCGGCACACCCCCATGACCGGCACTCACGAGTACGCGACGATGAGCGGCAGAACCGCGCCTCTCCGAACATCCTGGTCCTGAGACCCGGTCGGACCGAACCCCGCAACGCGTGGTGTGCACCCTCGATCGAGCCGAAGGAATCTCCTTGCACAGCCCCGTATCACCGTCGAGAGATGTCAGAACCGCTGTGCCGGACAGCGAACAATAAGGCATGAACACGGTCTTCCGCGTGGTGCGTCGTACGGTCGTGGAGTCGCTGTACCTGCTCACCGCGCCGGTGACCGCCGCGGTCGGCCTGCTGGCAGTGCTCGGCGGCCTGTGCGTTGGAGCGGTCGGGTTGTTGCTGCCGGGCGGGTCGCCGGTCGTGGCCGGCGGTCTGGCGCCGGTGCGGTGGTTCGCCGATGTGGAACGGTGGCGGATCACCAAGGTGGGTCTCCCCGCCGACGGTGTGGAGGATGCGGGCCGGTGGCCGAGACCGAAGGAGACGGCCGCAGCGTCCGACCCGGGGCTGTGGCTCGGCGTGGCGCACGCGGTGGTGGTGCTCCCTGTCGCTCTGGCCACCTCGGTGGTGACCGCGCTGTGGTGGTTCGTCGGCCTCGCCGGCGGCACGGCCGCCCTGCGCAACCCCTACACCTCCGGGTCGCTGCGGCCCATGACCCTGAACGCGGGCAACTCCCAGTCCCACATCGCATTGAGCCTGGGACTGACGTCGCCGGCCGAGCGGCTCACCTTCGGGACCGTGGTCGGCCTGCCCTGTTGTTCGCCCTGCCGCTGGTGACCCGGGCGTGCGTCGCCGCTCAGGCCGGGCTGGGGCGGACGCTGCTGTCTGAGGCGTCCGCGTTGCACCGCAGGATCAGCGGACTGGAACAGGAGCGGGACACCGCCCGCGCGCAGACCGTCGCCGCGGTGACGGCCGAGGCGACCGCACTGCGCCGGCTCGAACGCGACATCCACGACGGGCCCCAGCAGCGGCTGGTCCGCCTGGCGATGGAACTGGGCCGTGCCCAGCACAACCTCGGCAGCAGGCCGGAGACCGTCCGGGAGGCGCTCGCCGACGCGATCGTCCAGACCGAGGAGGCGCTGGAGGAGCTGCGGGCCCTGTCGCGTGGCATCGCCCCGCCGATCCTCATCGACCGCGGCCTGCGCGAGGCGCTCACCGCCCTGGCCGCGCGCTCGACCGTACCCGTTGAGCTCGATGCCGGCGCCCTGAACCGCCGGCTGGACGCCGCCGTCGAGACGGCCGCGTATTTCGTGATCGCCGAGGCCCTGACCAACGTGGCCAAGCACAGCTACGCCGACCGGTGTGCGATCATGCTGCGCCACAGTGGGGGAACCTTGCGGGTCTCGGTGACGGACAACGGAGTGGGCGGCGCGGCGGTGGCCAAGGGACATGGACTACGCGGGTTGGAAGACCGGCTGCACGCGGTCGGCGGCAGGCTGCGGGTCACCAGCCCCGACGACGGCCCGACGACGATCACCGCGGAACTGCCGTGCAGCTGAATTCACGCGATGCGGCACCCGAACCGTCAGCGGACCACGCGACCCGCGGCCGGCTGCGGATCGTCCTGGCCGACGACGCCGTACTGCTGCGCGAGGGGCTGATCCGCCTGCTCGCCGAGGACGGTCACCAGGTGGTGGCCGCGGTCGGTGATGGCCCCGCCCTGGTCGAGGCGGTGCTCAGACACCGCCCGGACATCTCGATCGTCGACGTGCGGATGCCACCGACCTTCACCGACGAGGGCCTGCGCGCGGCGATCACGGCCCGCTCGCAGTTGCCCGGCGCTCCCATGCTGGTGCTCAGCCAGTATGTGGAGGCGTCCTACGCAGGCGATCTGCTCGCGGACGGCTCTGGCGCGGTCGGGTACCTGCTGAAGAACCGGGTCGCCAGGGTCGAGGAGTTCCTGGTCGCCCTGGACCGGGTCGCCCGGGGCGCGACGGTACTCGACCCGCAGGTCGTCGCACAGTTGCTCGCCGGGCAGCGCCGAGACAACGCCCTGGGGTCGCTGACCGCGCGTGAACGCCAACTCCTGGCGCTGATGGCCGAAGGTCACTCCAACACGGCCATCGCCGAGCGGCTGGTGGTCTCCGCCAGCACGGTGGAAAAGCACATCGGCAACGTCTTCGCCAAGCTCGGTCTCGCGCCCGACGACGCCCAGCACCGCCGGGTGCTCGCCGTCCTCACCCACCTCAGGGCCTGACCTGGTCGTGGGACCATCCGGCCGGAAACCCGCGCTCAGCCCCTGAGCGGCAGGTCCTCAGCGGGGTTCGTCTCGAAAGTGCATATGTCGGCGATATGCCGTGCTGCCTAGGCTCCGGGTATGCGCGTGCTGATCGTGGAGGACGAGCCCTACCTGGCCGAAGCCGTTCGTGACGGTCTCCGGCTGGAAGCGATCGCCGCCGACATCGCCGGCGACGGCGACACCGCCCTGGAACTGCTCGGCATCAACTCCTACGACCTCGCGGTCCTCGACCGCGACATCCCGGGCCCCTCCGGCGACGAAGTCGCCCGGCGGATCGTCGCCTCCGGCAGCGGCATCCCGATCCTCATGCTCACCGCCGCCGACCGGATCGACGACAAGGCTTCCGGGTTCGGGCTCGGCGCCGATGACTACCTCACCAAGCCGTTCGAGCTTCGGGAGCTCGTCATGCGGCTGCGGGCGCTCGACCGCAGGCGCGCGTACGCCCGGCCCCCGGTCAGTGAGATCGCGGGCCTACGGCTGGACCCCTTCCGCCGGGAGGTCTTCCGCGACGGACGCTACGTCGCGCTCACCCGCAAGCAGTTCGCCGTGCTCGAGGTCCTCGTCGCCGCCGAAGGCGGTGTCGTCAGCGCCGAACAGCTGCTGGAGCGGGCCTGGGACGCCAACGCCGACCCCTTCACCAACGCCGTCCGCATCACCGTCTCCGCCCTGCGCAAACGACTCGGCGAACCATGGCTCATCGCCACGGTGCCCGGCGTCGGCTACCGGATCGACAATGGACCCGCCCACCCGGGCGGTACTCATGACTAGACGCCCAGGGCTCAGCGCCCGGCTGAAACTCACCATCAGCTACGCCGGATTCCTCCTCCTCGCCGGCGCTCTCCTGCTGGCCGTGGTCTGGGTATTCGTGCTGCGCTGGGTACCGACCGGCGACCCCGGATCCATCCGGAAGACGTTCGGCGGCGTGATCATCGTCGGGCCCAGCCGCTCCGACCTCCTTCGGGGGTTCGTCCCCGCCGCGGCCACCGCACTGGCCTTCCTCCTGGTGTTCGGCCTCGGGGGAGGGTGGATCCTCGCCGGCCGGATGCTCGCGCCGCTCACACGGATCACGGACGCGGCACGGATGGCCGCGAACGGATCGCTGTCCCACCGGATCCGGCTACCGGGCCGCAACGATGAGTTCCGTGAACTCGCCGACGTGTTCGACACCATGCTCGAACAACTCGAATCCCACATCGCCGAAGAGCGAAGGTTCGCCGCGAACGCCTCCCACGAACTGCGCACCCCGCTGGCGATCTCGAAGGCACTCCTCGACGTCGCCCGCAACGACCCCACGCGGGACCAGGGTGAACTCATCGAACGCCTCCACACAGTCAACGCGCGGGCGATCGACCTCACCGAGGCCCTCCTGCTGCTCAGCCGCGGCGACCGCAGGAGCTTCACCCGCGAGCCCGTCGACCTGTCCCTCATCGCCGAAGAGGCCACCGAGACGCTGCTTCCCCTCGCCGAACGGCGCGGGATCACGCTCGACGTCACCGGGGAGAAGGCGCAGACCGTCGGCTCCGCGGCGCTCATCCTGCGGATGGTGACGAACCTCGTCCAGAACGCCATCGTCCACAACCTCCCCGCCGGCGGCGCCGTAACGGTCCACACCGAATCGCGGCACGACGCGAGCGTGCTGCGGATCGAGAACACGGGCCATCCGCTCCCACCGGAACTGGTGCCGGCCCTCACCGAACCCTTCCAACGCGGAACAGAACGCATACGCACCGACGAGCATGTCGGCGTCGGCCTCGGGCTGGCCATCGTGCACAGCATCGTCCGAGCACACGACGGAACCCTCGACCTCACACCCCGCCCCGCCGGCGGTCTCCTCGTCACGATCCGGCTTCCCGTAGACCCTTGACGCCGAGTGGGTTCGTGTATCGCGGGCGTATCGGAAATCGCATACGCCGCCGCAACGCTCTTCCGTCTTCAGTAGACGCGCGGACAACAGCCATTCGGAAAAGGACCGTGATCATGGACTCGGATTCCGTACGGGGCATCGGCCGGCGGAGGCTGCTCGGGTGGGGCGGGTCAACGACCGCCGGCGTGGTGGCGGCGGGCGCGCTGCTGGTGGGCGCCCGCCCCGGCCACGCCGACCCGGCCGATCCCGACATCCCATCGGACACCCGTCCCGGCGGAGCCTACGACCGCTACGTGGCGAAGCTGGCCGCCGAAGGCAGGTTCTCCGGCGTGGTGCTGTTGTCGCACCACGGCCGGACGGTGCTGTCCCTCAGCTACGGCATGGCCGACAGGGAGAAAGGGATCCGCAATCACGAGGGCGTCGCGTTCGACCTCAGCTCGGCGGGCAAGCCGTTCGGCGCGGTGGCCGTCCTGCAGCTGGCGCAGCAGGGCAAGCTGAGGCTGTCGGACATGGTGGGCGCCCACCTGAAGGGCTACGCCGAGGACATCGCCGAGCAGGTGACCATCGGCAGCCAGGTGGACGCGGTCCGCAATCTGGACAAGGGCAGTCCGTCCCCGGACGTCCTGGGCAAGAACCCGGGCCGGAAATTCATCGCCGCCCCCGGAGACGGAGGCTTCGCCACCGCGCCGGACCTGGTCCGGTTCGCGCACGCGCTGAGCGACGGCACGGTGCTGGACCGGCCCTACGCGGAGTTGCTCACCGGGGCCAAGATCCCCCTCGGGGGTGCCCAGAGCGGTCAGCCGGCGCCCGCCGACGCGTCGTTCGGGGCCTACTCGATGCCGGTCCACATCGTCGGCGGCCAGTGGGTGTTCGGGCGCGCCGGCGCCGACTCCGGCGTCGGCGCGAGCTGGACCATCTACCCGTACACCGGCGGGTCGGCGTCATCCTCGGCAACTGCGACGGCATGCCGCTGCAAGAGATGAGCGAGCGGGAAGTGCAGGCCGTCACCGGCCGGCGCTGAGGAACTCCACCGCGGCGCGGGCCGCGGACGGACGACCGTCACATGGGACATCGAACGAATCGCCCGACCTGCGGGGAGACCTCGCGGCCGGACGGAAACGGAAGCTGGAGGAAGCGTGCTCAACGACTGGCACGAGTGGGTCGATACATTCACCGGCGTGGCGGCCACCACGGTGGTCGCACTGCCATTGGCCGCGCTGACGGTGGGGGCCCTGGCCCTCCGCCGGCGTCTCACCGGCGCCGCGTCGCCGTGGCGCACGTCGCTGGCCGAGGTCGGCATCGTCTACGGGACGGTGCCGTGGGTATGGATGACCCTGTTGCCGGGCGGCCCCGCCCCCGCTCAGGTGAGCCTGGTACCGCTACGGGACCTGCTCACGATGGACACGGGCCAGATCGTCGGCAACCTGCTGGTATTCGCGGCGCTGGGGTTCTTCGCCCCGCAGCGGTTCGCGGCGCTGGCGTCGGTACGGCGGATCCTGGCGCTCGCGGCGGGCCTCTCGGCTCTGATCGAGACCGCGCAGTACGTCCTGGGGCTGGACCGGGTGTCCTCGGTGGACGACGTACTGCTCAACACCGCCGGCGCCGGCCTGGCCGCGCTGGCGTCACGCCACTGGTGGCGCGCCACGGCCGGAGCGTCGTCAGATCGCCCTCGAGTGGAACAAACGACCTGATCGACGTCGACGGAGCTCGCCCAGTCGTGCGTCGTGTTGCGCCAGGAAGCCGCTGACCTGTCCATCGAAGATGTATGCCGCCCGCGCGGGCACGGGATCAGAGTTCGAGTTCCTCCGGGACGCCGGTGAAGTCCTCCGGGCCCAGGGTCATGGCGTTCTCGCCGCGGAACACCTGGGTCTCGCCCGCCTGGCTGAGGTGGCGGCTGCACGCGCGGTCGAGGTAGGCCTCCACGAGGCGTGCGTTGGTGAGGCGTCCGCGTCCGCGCAGCGTGCTCAGGTCGCGGCGGGCCACCTCCCAGGCGCCCGGGGTCAGTTCCAGGTGGCGTTCGGCGGCCAGCAGCGCGGCCAGTTCCGCGCGTTCGTCCGGGTCGGACAGGTCCGGCAGGCGGATCGAGCGGAAGTCGGTGACGAGTTCTGGGCTCGCCTCGGTCAGGGCGTGCAGGCGGTCCGGGGGGCAGGTGGCGGTGATGGCGGTGCTGCTCACGCCCTCGGCCCGCGCGCGGTACAGCGCGGAGGCGTACGCGGTGCCGCGGTCGTCGTCCAGTACGAGGGCGTCCAGGCCTTCGATCAGCAGCGTGTGACCGTTGAATTCCTGCAGGCGTTCGCGCAGCCGCCTCGGGTCGACCTCGGCCAGGTCGTCGGCGTCGAGCGTGTGCACCTCGCCGCTGTTCACGCCCTCCTCGGCGAGCGTACGGGCGATCATGCGGGTGAGGCGGCGCTGTCCCGAGGACGCCTCTCCGATCAGCAGGACGGCCGGCGCGGAGGCGCTGGAGACCTCCTGGCCGCGCAGACTTCGCGCCCACTTCTCGCGCCGGCGCAGCTCGGTCAGCAGCCGTGCGACGTCGTCGCCTCCCGGCAGGAACGCGATGCCGTGCGCCCGTACGACGCGTTCCAGCGGGGCGCCCGGGACCGACGTCGGCGGCACGGCCGACGGGATCGAGGTCGGCGGTACACCGGTGGCGGTGACGTCCCGGGAATGGACGTGGGAGGGACACCCGACGGCTCGCCGCCCGGCTACGCCGCCCCACCCGGCGGCGCCTCGGCTCCCGGCCACGCGGTGGTGCCCGGCTGCGACGTGTGAGCCACGCCCGGCGGGGCTCGCGCGCCCGGCCACGCCGTCGTGCCCGGCTGCGAGGTCGGTGATCCGGCTCCGGGCCACGCGGTCGTGCCCGGCTGGGACGTCGGAGCCGCGCCCGGTGGTGGTTCGGCGCCCGACCAGGCCGCCGTACCGGGCTGTGAGGACCAGGGGTGTGCGGCGTCGGGGGGGACCGTGCCGGGGTTGGACGACCACGCCTGAGGGAGGCCCGGTGCGGGGGTTCCCGGCTGTGAGGACCACGGCTTGGCGGGGTGGGCTTCGGCCTCGGACCACGCGGTGGTGGCGGGCTGGGCCTCGGGAGCCGGCTCGGGTTCGGCGTCGGCCTTGCGCTGCTCGGCGAGGTGGGCGCGCGCGGCCTCGATGATCTCCCAGGGGGTGAGGCCGCCCTGGTCGGGTTCGGGGCCGGCGGCGATGGTGTTCATCAGGGCGGCCGGCACGGTGAAGCCCGGCCGTGGCGGTGCCATGCCGGCGAGGCGGCACCACGTGAGCCCGGCGGAGTAGGACGCGGCGAGGAGGCCGCGCAGGATCTGCGGGTCGGCGCCGGCGACCTCGTCGGGCAGGACGCCGCCCGAGGGCCAGAGGCGGCGCAGCGGGTGGCCGGGCTGCTGCATCAGCATCTGGAGCGTGCGGACGCCGTCGGGGTCGAGCCAGCGCATCACGGAGCCCACCGCGCCGGGCGCGCTCTCCAGGTCGGCGGCGAGGAGCGCGAACGCCACGTGCCGCGCCTCGACGGGTCCGGACGCGGACGCGGGCAGCGCCGCGGCGGCGGAGGCGAGGTCGTAGTAGACGAGGCGCAGGTGGTCGCCGGGTGCGGTTTCGCGCAGCAGGGAGATCCGCAGGTGCGGCGGGCAGCGGCGCAGCCACTCCTGGACGACGGCGGCGGGGCCGAACCGGATGCCGCCCTGGTCGTTCTGGACCATCTGCATGGTCAGGCCGGCCATGGCCGCGAGGGCGTCGGCGCGCGGCTGGAAGGCGGGCTCGACGCGCAGGGCCTCGGCGGTCTCCCAGAGGGTGCGGACGACGTGCGCGGCGCCCATGGTGTCGCCGGCCCGCAGCCGCTCGGCGTACGCGCCGACGATCAGCGGGAGGTCGGGCTGCAGGAACCAGCGCGGGCCGCCGCCTGTGCCGCCGTTCAGGAAGCGGGAGAACAGCTCGAGGATGGGGTGGTCGGCGTCGGCGACCGGCGCGCCGGCGCACCAGAGGACGGCGAAGAGGCAGACCGCGACCGGGCTGGGTGTGCCGGGCACGAACTGCGGGTCCTGGATCGGGAACTGCGCCGCGCTGACCCCGGAGGCGGCGCCCAGGGCCTGCTGGAGGCGGGCGAGGAGCGCGCCGGACGGCGGCGCTCCGAAGAGCCCGTCGGCGGCGAGCGTGCCGGGGGTGAGATCGGGGCCGGCCGGCAGGATCGAGGGGTGTACGGGCGGGCGGCCCACTCCGGGCGGCGCGGGCATGACGGCCTGGCGGGCGGCGGGGTCGAACGGCGGCGGGCACAGGTGCCAGGTGCCGTCCAGCCCGCAGCGGTACCAGCGGCCCCAGACGCCGAACAGCCACCAATCGCCCGCCCCGACGAGCATCCGAGAGGTGATCGCCTCAGCGCGCTGAGGAGGGAAGGCGCCCATCCACCACGGCGAGGCGGTCATCGCGCGGACGTCCGCCTCGGTCGCCGCGAACGGGTCGCTCGGTGGTGCGCCGGGTGCCTGCCAAGTCATCTTGGGCATGGTAGTCCGTCCGTAGGCGTCCACTTGCCGCTCGTAATTCCGATATGCCCTCACCCAGGCATGTAATGATCGTAAGGTCCTTATGCTCATTAGCGGGGAGGGGGCGCTCGTGGACGCCGCGCGTACGAAGGCATGGGGCCTGGGGTTCGGGATCGTCTCGTCGATCGCCTTCGGAACCTCCGGTCCGTTCGGGAAAGCGCTGATCAACGCCGGGTACTCCCCGCTGCAGGCCTCGTGGACGCGCGTGGCGGGCGCGGCGGTCGTCCTCGTGCCGGTCGCTCTGACGCTGCGCCGGCGCGCCGCCGGCCGTGCCGTACGACGGCACTGGCCTTTTCTCCTTCTCTTCGGCCTGATGGGCGTGGCGGGCTGCCAGACCCTCTACTTCGTGGCGGCGTCGCGGCTGCCGGTGGGCGTCGCGATCCTCCTGGAGTACACCGGCCCGGTGCTGGTCGTCGCCTGGATCCGGTTCGTACGGCGGGCGGCGGTGCCGCCCAGGGCCGCGCTCGGCGTCGGCATCGCCCTGGCCGGCCTCGCGTGCGTCGTCGAGGTGTGGTCCGGTCTGGCGTTCGGAGCGTCCGGCCTGCTCGCGGGCCTGGGCGCCGCCGCCTTCCAGGCCTCCTACTTCCTGATCGTCGACCGGGTCGGCGACCAGGTCGACCCGCTCGTCATGAACGCCGCCGGAGCCGTGACCGCCGCGGTGGCGCTGACCGTCATCGCGCCGCCCTGGCGCATCCCGTGGCACGTGCTCGGAGAGGGTGTCCCGGTCGGCGGTCACGCCGCGCCCGGCTGGCTGCTCGCCGTCTGGCTCGTGCTCATCAGCACCGTCGTCGCGTACGTGACCGGCGTCGCGGCGGTGCAGCGGCTGTCGGCGCCGGTCGCGGGCGCGGTCGCCTACATCGAGGCGGTCACGGCCGCGCTGTTCGCGTGGCTGTTCCTCGGTGAGCACCTCACCCCCGTGCAGCTCGCCGGCGGCGCGATCGTCCTGGCCGGCGCGTACGTCGCACAGCGCTCCGTGGCGCCGGCCGGACCGGTGACGATGGTGGAGGCGAAACCGGCCGCGGGTCAGGCGTTCTCGCGGACGAACGTACGGGTGCCCACGGCGATCGCGGCCACTGCGAAGACCAGCGACACAATGACGCCCCCGACCAGGTCACCGGAGGCGTAGCGGCCCGCGAAGGCCGCGCGCATGGCCTCCACGACGTACCGGAACGGCGTCGCGCGCGAGACCACGTCGAGCCAGCGCGGCGCCGTCGCCATCGGCAGCAACGCCCCCGACAGCAGCAGCATCGGCACGACGATCGTGCTGGACAGCGGCGCGAACAGCTCCTGGCGCTTCAGCACGAGCGCGAACGCGTACGAGAGTGCGGCCAGGCCCGAGGCCAGCGGCACGAGCAGCGCGAAGCCGATGAGCAGCCCGGTGACCGGCACCCGCAGGCCGAAGGCGAACCCGGCCGCGACGAGCAGGACCGACTGCCCCAGCATCGTGACCGTGTTGGTCAGCACGCGGCCCAGCAGCAGCGCCAGGCGGCTCGCGGGGGTGACCCGGAGCCGCTCCAGGACGCCGAACCGCGCGTCGAAGACGATGCCGAACCCGGCCAGGCCCGCGCTCATCAGCGCGAGCTGCATCAGCACGCCGGGCACGAACACCCGCCAGCTGCCGCCGCCGAGGTAGCGGGTCAGCAGCGGCCCGAACAGGACCAGGTACAGGACCGGCTGGATCATGGTGAGCGCCAGGCCGAACCGGTTTCCCAGGGTGAAGCGGAGCTGGTGGCGGAAGAGCAGCCAGGTGTCACGCGGCACGGCCGGCCTCCTCGCGCGCGGTGAGGGACAGGAACACGTCGTCGAGGGTGGGGCGGGTCAGCAGGATCGAGCGCGGCTCGACGCCGGCCGCGTCCAGGGCGCGGGTCAGCTCGATCACGATGCGGTCGCCGTGCTCGACGGTCAGGCGCAGCGTCCGGCCTTCGGCACGGACCTCGCGTACGGCGTCCAGGCCGGCCAGGGCGGCCCGTGCCAAGTCGAGCTCGCCGTCGATCTCGACGGTGACCAGGTCGCCGGACAGGCGGCGCTTCAGGTCCTCGGGCGTGCCCTCGCCGATGATGCGGCCCCGGTCGATGATGAGGATCCGGTCGCAGAGCGCGTCGGCCTCGTCCAGGTAGTGCGTGCTGAGGAAGACGGTCGCGCCGTGGTCGGCGCGCAGCCGCCGGATGTGCTCCCACAGCCGGCTGCGGCTCTGCGGGTCCAGGCCGGCCGTCGGCTCGTCGAGGAAGACCAGTGCGGGGTCGTGCACGAGGCCGAAGGCGATGTCGAGGCGGCGTTTCTGGCCGCCGGACAGTCCCCCGACGGCCCGGTCGGGGATGTCGAAGGTCGCCATCAGCTCACGTGCGCGCCCGCGCGGATCCCGCACCCGGTGCAGCTCGGCCTGCAGCACCAGCTCGGTCCTCACCTGGCACACCGGGTTGGCGCTGCCGCCCTGGGCCACGTAGCCGATGCGGCGGCGTACGCCCGCGGGGTCGGCGATCAGGTCGTGCCCCGCGACGGTCGCCTCGCCACGGGTCGGTCTCAGCAGGGTCGTGAGCATCCGGAGCGTGGTGGTCTTGCCCGCGCCGTTCGGCCCGAGGAAGCCCACGATCTCCCCGGCGCCGACGGTCAGGTCGACGCCGAGAACGGCCTCGGTGCCGGCGAAGGACTTGGCGAGGCCGCGTGCCTCGATGACGTGATCCATGCCGCCACCCTAGACAGTTTTTTGGGGTCACTGCAAATTTAGAGTCACACCAATTTGGATAGCATGGCGGCGTGGCAGAACAGCTCAGCCTCCGCGAGCGCAAGAAGCGCGAGATCCGCCAGCGCATCGCCGACGTCGCCATGGGCCTGTTCATGCTGCGCGGCTTCGAGAAGGTCACCGTCGCCGACGTCGCCGAGGCCGCCGACGTGTCCGTGAACACGGTCTTCAACTACTTCCCGGCCAAAGAGGACCTGTTCTTCGACCGGCATGACGTCGCCGTGGAGGGCCTGGGCCGTACGGTCGCGGCGCGCCGCGTGGGCGAGTCGGCCGTCGCGGCCGTACGGCGCGACTACCTGGACGCCCTGGAGGCGCGCGACTGGCGCTACGGCATCACCGGCGGAGCCACCGACTTCTTCCGCATGATCTCCGAGAGCGGGTCACTGTCGGCACGGATGCGCCAGATGCACGAACTGCGCCAGGAGTACCTGGCCAGGGTCCTGGCCGATGAGACCGACGCCGACCCCGACGACCCGGCGCCGAGGCTCGTCGCCGCGCAGCTGATCGCCCTGACCACCACGGTCTCCGCGGAGTTCCTGCGCCGCAGAACGGCCGGCGAGCCCGTCGAACAGGCCATCCGGCACGTACGCGCCGTGGCCGAACGCGCCTTCGCGCTCCTGGAGTCCGGCGTCGGCGGCTACGCGACCCGCAAAGCCTGACTCAGCGCTCCTCGACGGGGAACAGGATCGGGCTGAGCAGGTGCCGCCGGCGATGCGGCGCGGGCTCGTTGCCCAGCCGCGGCGCGATCGCCGCCCGCATCTCGGCGATCATCTCGGCGCGCTCGTCCTCGCTCAGCCACAGCGCGTGCTGACGGTAACCGGCCGAGTCGGCGGCAGGGGCGGCGCCGTCGCCGCCGAGGTAGGCGTCGAACTCGGCGATCAGGGCGGCCATGGCCGCCGCGAACGCGCGGCTAGGACCCTCCCGGGACACCGTGCCCGCGTCGATCACGGCCCGCTCACGGCGCAGCCGGTAACTGCGCTCCACCGCGCCGCGTACGCGCTGCTCGGCGTCGACCTCCAGGACACCGGCGTCCGCGAGCACGCCGACGTGCCGGTACACGGTGGCCTTGTGGACGCCGCGTACGCGGCCGCACAGCTGGGCGGTGGTCAGGACCCGCCCGCCGGCCATGGCGTGCACGATGCGCAGGCGTACCGGGTGCGCGAACAGCTCCAGGGAGTCCACCGGCGACCCCGCCGAGAGGAGATGCGGCCGGACCGGCTGCCGGACCTGACGCGGGAGCAGATCCAGGCTGCGCGCGGCCAGTACGCGCGGATCTACGCGCGGTGGCCCGACCGGGTGCGCGAGGCCCTCATCGACCACCACCTCGCGACCTGGCGCACCGGCGTCGAGGAGACGCGGAACTTCGAGACCGAGATCTACGACGAGCTCCGGCACGAGGGAGGGCTGCCGGACGTCCCGCTGATCGTGCTCACCGCCGGGGGCGACAACCCGTACTGGGCGCGGTTCATGGACGAACGGCTCCTGCACGAGGCGCTCGCCGGCATACGCGCGCTCCACGCGGCGATCGCCGCGTCCGTGCCACGGGGCGAGCAGCGGATCCTCGAAGGCACCTCCCACCAGTACGGCCACGCCGAACGGCCCGACGCCGTCGTCCAGGCCGTACGCGACCTCCTCCGCCGGTGACACTCACGTGAGGACGTCCGCGAGGGAGACGACCTCGACGAGGGGTGCGTACAGGCGCATGATGTCCAAGGCCTGCCGGTGGGCCTCGTCGCCGGAGCCCGCGCAGGCCTCGGCGACCACGCGGACGCGGATCCCGGCGTCGGCGGCGGCCAGCGCGGTCGACAGCACGCAGCAGTCCGTGCTCACCCCCGCCAGCACGAGCGTCCCGCCGTCGCCGACCCTGGCGGCCAGCTCCGGCGTCCACTTGCCGAAGGTCGGCGCGTCCAGGGTCTCCGCCGGGGTGAAGCCGTCGACGAGCCGGTACAGGTCCGCGCCCGGCGGGCGCAGCGCGAACGGCCACCGCTCGTAGTAGTCCGCCCACGCGCCCGCCGGCGCGCCGGGGGCGACGAACCGCGTGAAGACGGTCCGGTTCCCGAACGCGCCGGCCAGCCGCCCGACCGGGCCGGTGATCTCGGCGAACCGCGGGGCGAACCACTCGCTCGCCGGATCGGCGAACACCCGCTGCATGTCGATGACGGCCAGCCAGGCCGGGCCGGTCACGCCTGCGCGCCCGAGGGCGCCGCCGTGGGCTCCTCCGCCTCCTGCGCGCGCACCGCCGTACGCGTGAGCAGGAGGCCCGCGGCGAAGGCGACGACGAGCGCCACCAGCACTCCGAGGTTGGCGAACGCCCAGGAGCCGGTCTTCCCGCCGAGGCCCAGCGGCCCGAGCAGGTAGCCCTGCCACTTCAGCCAGCCCGCCGCCGTGTTGGTGACCAGGCCCCAGCCGGCGAACGTGCCCACCACGATGATCGCCAGGGGCACCGTCCGTACGTCGCCGTAGCGGCCCGCCGGGCGGAACAGGTCGGCCTCGGCGTAGTCGCGGCGGCGCAGCGCGATGTCGGCCAGGACCACGCCGCACCAGGCCGCCACCGGCACGCCCAGCGTCGTCAGGAACCCAATGAACTGGGCGAGGAAGTCATCGGCCACGAACACCACGTAGACGGTGCCGAACACCATGATCACGCCGTCGATGAGCGCGGCGAGGTAACGCGGCACCGGCAGGCCCGCGGCCAGCAGCGCCAGCCCGGAGGAGTAGATGTCCAGCACCGCGCCGCCGACCAGGCCCAGCACGGCCACGGCGGCGAACGGGACGAGGAACCAGGTCGGCAGGAGAGTGGTCAGCGCCCCGATCGGGTCGGCCGCGATCGAGGTGTTCAGGCTCTTGGAGGACCCGGCGAGCAGCAGGCCGAACACCAGGAGTACGAGCGGCGCCAGCGACGCCCCGAACGTCGTCCAGCCCACCACACCGCGACCGGACGTACGGCGCGGCAGGTAACGCGAGTAGTCGGCCGCCGCGTTGACCCAGCCCAGCCCGAACCCGGTCATCATGAACACCAGCGCGCCGATGACCGCCTGCGCCGACCCGCCGTGGATCGCGCCGACGGTGTGCCAGTGGATCCGGTCCGCGACCAGGACGACGTAGACGATCGTCAGGGCGCCGGTGACGACGGTGATGACGGCCTGCATCCGCATGATCAGGTCGAAGCCCATGACGCCGCCGGTGACGATCAGCGCGGCCACGACCACCAGCGCGACCACCTTCGTCGGCGTGCCGCCGCCCCAGCCCAGCCGGTCGAACACGGTCGCCGTGGCCAGGGTCGCCAGCGCGGTCAGCACCGTCTCCCAGCCGACCGTGAGCACCCAGGAGATCGCCGAGGGCAGCAGGTTGCCGCGCACCCCGAAGGCGGCGCGGCTCAGCACCATCGTCGGCGCCGACCCGCGTTTGCCGGCCACCGCGACGAACCCGCACAGCAGGAAGGAGAACACGATGCCGGCCACGCCGGCCACCAGCCCCTGCCAGAAGGAGATCCCGAACCCGAGCGCGAACGAGCCGTAGCTCAGCCCCAGGATCGAGACGTTCGCCCCGAACCACGGCCAGAACAGCTGCCGCGGGCGTCCCTTCCGCTCGTCGTCGCCGATCACGTCGATGCCGTGCGTCTCGACCTTCAACTGCCGTCCGCCGGCCTCTGAAACAGTCATGGAACCTACCCGTCTGAACTTGTTCAGCGGAATGTAGGGCGGCGGTGCGAACAGCGTCAATACGTCCCGACACGGGTAGATGCCAGGTAGAGCGGGATGGGGGGTCTCGTGCGCGTCGTCGTCGATCTCACCCGGTGTCAGGGGTACGGGCAGTGCGCGTTCCTCGCGCCGCAGGTCTTCGCCATGAACGGCGCGGAGGCCCTCGTGTACGACCCGGACCCGGGGGAGGAGCAGCGCGAGCGCGTCCTGCGGGCCGCGGCGGCCTGCCCCGTGCAGGCCCTGCACGTCGACGGGATGGCACGCGACCGCGCGAACGACGGCGCGACCGGCGGCGCCCACGCCCTGGACCGTACGCACCGGATCGTGATCGTCGGAGCCTCGCTGGCCGGGCTGCGCGCGGCGCAGGTGCTACGCCGCGAGGGCTTCGCCGGCACGCTGACGCTCATCGGCGACGAGCCGGGCGACCCCTACGATCGGCCGCCGCTGTCCAAACAGGTCCTGACCGGCCAGGTCTCCGCCGAGCGCACCGCGCTGCCGACACCCGCCGGGCTCGACGCCGAGTGGCTGTGCGGGCAGCCCGCGACGAGCCTGGACCTGGAAGCGCGCCGCGTACGCCTCGCCGACGGCACCGACGTCGGCTTCGACCGGCTGCTGATCGCCACCGGGACCCGCGCGCGGCCCTGGCCGGACGAGGCCGAGGCGGCCCTGGACGGCGTGTTCGTGCTGCGCACCGGAGAGGACGCCGTACGGCTACGGGACCGCATGGCCGGCGAACACGGGCGCGTACTGATCATCGGATCCGGGTTCACCGGCTCGGAGGTCGCCTCGGCCTGCCGCGCCCTGGGCCGCCCGGTCACCGTCGCCGAACGCGGGCCCGCGCCGCTCGCGAGCGCGCTCGGCCGCGTGATCGGCGACGTCGCGGCCGACCTGCAGCGCGCCCACGGCGTCGACCTGCGCTGCGGCGTCACCGTCACCGCGCTGGAAGGCGACGCGGACGGGCGGCTGCGCCGCGCGCGCCTGTCCGACGGCACGACCGTCGATACCGGCCTCGCGGTCGCCGCGCTCGGCGCGGTGCGCAACGTCGAATGGCTGGAGGGCTCGGGCCTGGCCGCCGGGCCGTGGGGCGTCACCTGCGACGCGGGCTGCCGCGTCATCGACATCAACGGCTGCGTGACCGACGACGTGTTCGCCGCCGGCGACGTGGCACGCTTCCCCCACCCGGTGTACGAGTACCAGTTCCTGTCGCTGGAGCACTGGGGGAACGCGGTCGCCCAGGCCGAGATCGCCGCGCACAACATGCTCAGCGGCCAGGGGCGGCGCTGGCCGCACCTGTCGCTGCCGGTGTTCTGGTCCGGCCAGTTCGGCGTCGACATCAAGTCCGTCGGCGTCCCGACGTTCTCCGACGAGGTCGTGATAGCCCAGGGGTCGGTCGCCGAGCGGCGGTTCGTCGCCGTGTACGGCCGCCGCGGGCGGATCACCGCCGCCGTCACCTTCGACCAGGCGATGTGGCTGGAGTTCTACGCGGGCCTGATCGAGCGGGCCGCGCCGTTCCCACCGAGGTTCCGCACCGTCGACGGCGACGGCGCCACGCACCCGGTCCCCTCCGAGGTCCCCGACCAGATCGACGCGACCCACGGCGCGACCGTCGTCGTGACCGGCCACGACCCGGCCGAGCGGCGCGTACGCCTGGTGACGCGCGGAGGCCGGCCATGACCGAGAACGTTCTGCGGCGGATTCTCCGCCAGGACGGCCGCGCCGACCCGTACCCGCTCTATGACGAGCTGCGCGAGACCCCGGTCGCACGGCAGGCCGACGGCAGCTACGTCGTCAGTACCTACCGGGAGATCGTCGCGCTGCTGCACGACCCGCGGGTCAGCTCGGACCGGCGCAACCTGGCCGAGCACTTCGAGGACCGCGGTGAGCTCCCCGACGGGCAGACGCCGGCGTTCATCGCCCTCGACCCGCCCGAGCACGACCGGCTGCGGCACCTGGCGATGCGCCACTTCGGGCCACCGCACGCGCCCGGCCTGGTCGAGGGCATGCGGGCCGAGCTCACCGGCATCGTCACCGGCCTCATCGACGCCGTCGCCGGCCGGGAGCGGATCGACATCGTGGAGGACATCGCCTACCCGTTCCCGGTGACGGTGATCTGCCGGCTCCTCGGGGTGCCGCGCGAGGACGAGCCGCGCTTCCATCAGTGGGCCGACGCGATCGTGGCGTCCCTGGGGCCCGCGGAGGGCGGCACGGCCGAGACCCGGCGGCACCGCGACGACGCGGCCCGCGCGCTGCGCCGGTACCTGGGCGCCCTCGCCGACGCGCGGCGCGAGCACCCCCGCGACGACCTCATCTCCGGGCTGGTCTCCCGCGATGGCCCCGAGGAGCCGATGGCCGACGCCGACGTCGCGAGCACCGGCACGCTGCTGCTGATCGCCGGCCACGAGACCACGGTGAACCTCATCACCAACGGCATGCTCACGCTGCTGCGCCACCCCGACGTCCTCGAACGGCTGCGACGCGACCCCGGGCTGGTCACCGGCGCCGTCGAGGAACTGCTGCGGTTCGACCCGCCGGTGCACTTCCCGGCGTCGCGCGTCGCCCTCGACGACATCGAGATCGCCGGAACGACCATCCCGCGCGGCTCGCCCATCGTCCTGGCGCTCGCCGCCGGCAGCCGCGACCCGCGGCACGTTTCCGACCCCGGCCGCTTCGACCCCGAACGCGACGCCAACGAGCACCTGGGGTTCGGCGGCGGCCTCCACTACTGCTTCGGCGCCCCACTGGCACGGTTGGAGGCCCAGATCGCGCTCACCGAGCTGACCCGGCGGCTACGGAACCCGCGGCTGGTCACCGACCCGCCGCCGTACCGGGCGAGCCCGTCGCTGCGCGGCCCCCGGCACCTGCTCATCACGGTCGACGGGGTCGGCTGAAGACACCCGCGAGCGCGGCGGCCAGGGCGGCGTCGGCCGCGCGGTCGGCATCCTCGGCGCCGACCGGCTCGCGGCTGACGAACAGCCGGTAGAACACCGGCGCCACCGTCGCGCGCACGACCTCGACCGGGTCGGCGTCGGCGGGCAGCTCGCCGCGCTCGGCCGCGCGGGTGACGACGCGCGCGGACTGCTCGTGACGCGCGACGTAGAAGGCGTGCAGTGCCTCCGCCGCGTGGGGGTCCTGCGCGGCGGCCGAGACGAAGGCCGACGCCACCGGGCCGTCCTCGAGGTCGGCGAACACGATGCGTACGAGGTTGGCGAGGGCGCGCAGGTCACCGCGGAGCGTGCCGGTGTCGGGGATCGGCCAGGGCTCGCCGCCGGCCATCTCCAGGGCGTCCGCGATCAGGCCCCGCACATTGCCCCACCGGCGGTACACCGTCGTCTTGTGCACGCCCGAGCGGGTCGCGACGCCGTCGACGGTCAGCTCGGCGTACCCCTTTTCGGCGAGCTCGGCGAGGGTGGCGGCGCGCACGGCCTCACGGACCCGCGCGGCGCGCCCGCCGGGCCGGCTTCCGTCCTGGGTCACGGATCAATCCTGTTGCTCTCGCGTCCGTCGGCTGACATCATCAGCCTAACGCAACATGAGTTGCGATAAGGAGGAGAGCAGCCGAGATGGTCCTGATACCGAACACCGCGATGCCCCAACGTCCACGCCGTGTCTCGGAGGTCCTGCTTGCCCGCTCAACTCGCCCTGCGGGGCGTCACCAAGTCCTACGCCCACCGGCCGGTCCTTGACCGGATCTCCCTTTCCGTACGCCCCGGCGAGCACGCCGGGATCGTCGGAGAGAACGGATCCGGCAAATCGACCCTCCTGCGGCTGGCCGCCGGCGTCGAAGCACCCGATGACGGAGACGTGACCGTCACCTCCCCCGGAGGCGTCGGCCACCTCGGTCAGAGTCCGGACCTGCCCGGCCACACCCTGCGGCAGGTCATCGACGCCGCACTCGCCGAGCTGCGCCAGATGGAGCGCCGGATGCGCGAGCTCGAAGCCCGTCTCACCGCGGACCGGCTGGGCGAGTACGGCGACCTGCTCACCGCTTATGAGGCGCGCGGCGGCTACGAGGCCGACGCGCGGGTCGACAAGGCCCTGCACGGCCTCGGCCTGGCCCACCTGCCCCGCGACCGCACGGTCTCCACCCTTTCCGGCGGGGAGCGCGCGCGGCTCGCCCTCGCCTGCCTGCTGGCGGCCGGGCCGGAGACGCTGCTGCTCGACGAACCCACCGACCATCTCGACGCGTCCTCCACGGCCTGGCTGGAAGAACGGCTGCGCGCCCACCGCGGCACCGTCCTGGTCGTCTCCCACGACCGGCTCTTCCTCCAGCGCGTCGCCGCCGCCATCTACGAGGTCGAGGACGGCTCGGTGACCCGCTTCGGCGGCGGCTACGACGGGTTCCTCGCCGCCAAGGCCGCCGCGCGGGTCCGCTGGGAGCAGGACTACGCCGCCTGGCGCGAGGAGGTGCTCCAGGCAGAGACGCACGCGGCGACGCGAGCCCGCCAGGTCGCGCCCGGCCGGCTCATGCGCGACAACAACAAGGTCTCCTACGACCGCGACGCCGGACGCGTGCAGAGCTCGGTCGCGAGCCGCCTGCGTCAGGCGCGTGAACGCCTGCGCCTGCTGCACGCACGCGCCGTGCCCCGCCCGCCGGACCCGCTACGGTTCGGCGGGCGCTGGGGCGGAGACCAGGGCGGCGCCTCACTGGAGTCCGTCACCGTCGGCGACCGGCTCCGCGTTGACTCGCTCACCGTGGCGCCCGGAGACCGCCTGCTCGTCCACGGGCCCAACGGCGCCGGCAAGTCCACGCTGCTCCGGGTACTCGCCGGCGAGGTCGCGCCCGACTCCGGGACCGTACGGCTCGGCGGGCGCGCCGGATACCTGCCGCAGGAGACCACCGTCACCGACCCGGCCAGGACCGTCCTGGAGGCGTTCGGCGCGGGCCGCGCCGGGCACCCCGACGAGCACCGCGCGCGGCTGCTGTCCCTCGGACTGTTCCGCGAGGAGGGCCTGGAGGTCCGCGTCGGCGCGCTGTCGACCGGGCAGCGCCGCAGGCTCGCGCTGGCACGGCTCCTCGCCGAACCCGCCGACCTGCTGCTGCTCGACGAACCCACGAACCACCTGTCGCTCACCCTCGTGGAGGAGCTCGAAGAGGCACTGGAGGCCTACCGCGGCACGATCGTCGTCGTGTCGCACGACCGGGCGCTTCGGCGCCGTTTCACCGGCGCGCGGATCGAGATGCGCGGCGGACGGCTCGTCACAGAACAGGAGTGCCGATGAGCGCGCGTATCGAGGAGTTCAGGCGGACCCGCGACGTCGAGAGCCTGCGGGCCGACCTGCGCGCCGCCGGCGGCCCGCTGACCGAGCCGGCCGGCGACGACCTGCTGGTGACGTTCGTGTGGATCGGGCCGCAGCGGCAGGTGTCGCTGCGCGGCGCACAGCTGTTCGAGGACCGCAACGCGATGTCGCACCCGATGGAGCACGTGGAGGGCACCGAGGTGTGGCACCTCGACGTGGTCGCGCCGCGCGGCGTCGCCACCGTCTACCAGTACCTGGTCGACGACCCGTTCCTCGACGTCGACAGGAGCGACCTCGCCCTGCTGGGCCGCCTCGCGGTCGAGGCGCGCGAACGCTCCTATGCCGACCCGTTCAACCCCGAGCGCCTGTACCCGCAGGCCGCGATGGTCGCCGGCGTGCTCGACGCGCCGGCCGGGCAGTGGGACTCGGTGCTGGAACTGCCCGGCCTTTCCCCGTCGCCGTGGTTCGGCGGTGAGGAGCCCCCTCTCGTCTCTCACCGCCTGGCCTCACACGCGCTCGGCAACGAGCGGACGGTGTCGGTGTACACGCCGGGCGGCGACGGCCCGTACCCGCTGGTCGTCCTGCTCGACGGCGAGTCCTGGGTGACGGTCGCGCGCCTGCACGTCGCGATCGCCGCCCTGGTCGAGGCCGGCGAGATGGCCCCGGCCGTCGTCGCGTTCGTCGCGAACCCGCCGGGGAGCATGGCCGCGCGGATGACCGAGATGGCCTGCGACCCGCGTATGCCCCGGATGCTCGCCGACGAGCTGCTGCCGTTCCTGCGGTCCAGGTACGCCCTGACCGGCGAGGTCGTCCTCGGCGGGACCAGCCTCGGCGGCCTGGCCTCGGCGTTCGCCGCCCACGAGCGGCCGGAGGTCTTCTCGGCCGTGCTGTCGGTCTCGGGCAGCTTCTGGTGGGGCTACACCGCCGAGCCCGGCGGGTGGGGGAAGGACGGGGAGCCGGAGTGGCTGACCCGCGCGTACGCCGCCGCCCCGCGAGTGCCGGCGCGCTTCTGGATCGACGTCGGCCGCCTGGAGACCGGCCCGTCACCGATGGCCCCCGGCATCGACCAGCGCGCCGCGAACCGCCACATGCGCACCGTGCTGATCGCCAAGGGCAACGAGGTGACGTATCACGAGGCTCCGGGCGGCCATGACTTCGCCACCTTCCGCCGCAGCGCCGTACAGGGCCTGCGGACGCTCCTGCCCCCCTGATATAAACGGGGAGTTCCCCGTTTATCCGTGGAAGGACGCCCATGACGCTCAGTCCCGAGGACCGTACGGTCATCACCGACCTGATCTCGATGCACGGGCACCTGGTCGACGACGGCGAGCTGGAGCGGATGGGCGAGGTGCTCACCGATGACGCCGTCTACGACGTCACCGACCTCGGCGGGGGCACGATCGTGGGGCTCGCGGCGTTCCGGGAGGCCTCGCTCGCCATGGGCGCGGCCAACCCCGTCGGACACCACGTCACCAACATCGTGCTCGCCGAGGCCGGTGACGGGACGGTCCGCGCGCGGTCCAAGGGGATCGGGATCCGCGCCGACGGCACGTGCGGGAGCGTCACGTACGAGGACGAGGTCGCGCGCGGCGAGAACGGCTGGCGGATCACCAGGCGCCGGGTCCTCGCTCGGAGGGTTCCCCTCGGCGGGCGGTGACGCCTCTGTGGCATGCTCCCTCGACATGGACCCCTCGATCCTTCCCCTCCACCGACGGACCCGGTCGTAGTGCAGCGAATCATCGCCGGCATCCTCGCCCCCGTCATCGCGGTCATCGGCTTCTACCTGTGGGGACGCTCACACCCGTACACGGTCAGCCGGTCGGTCGACATCGACGCGTCCGCCGCCCGCGTCTGGGAAGTGCTCACGGGGCTACGCTCGTACGCGAAGTGGAACCCCGAGATCACCGTGAAGTCCGGAGAGGCCGTCAAAGGCGCCGCGCTGACCATCCGCCTGCACTCCAAGGGCGGCGTCGCCACGCTCCACACGACCGTGCAGGCAGCCGACGCGAACCGCGAGATGCGCTGGAAGGGCCACTACCAGGACGTTCCCATCCTCGGTGACGACGAGCGCCGCTTCACGATCGCCGAGACCTCGCCCGGCCACGTGCGCTTCACCCAGACCGAGACCTTCCACGGCATCGCCGTGCCGTTCACCCACGGGGTCCTGGACAACAGCTGCTCGAAGTTCGACGCCATGAACGCCGCGCTGAAGAAACGCGCCGAGTCAGGCAAGTGAGGCGAGGACCCGCGCGGTCTCGGCGGGCCGGGAGAACATCGGGTAGTGCCCGGTCGGCAGCGCCACCACGGTGAGGTCGTCGCCGAACCCGGCGAACATCGGGTGCCGCTCCGCGATCATCCGCCGCACCTCCTCCTCGGGGAACGAGCAGCTCACCAGCGTCTCGGGCACCGGCCCGCGCCGCGAGCGCCGCATCGGGCTCAGCGCCGTCGCGTACGGCTGCGGCACGCTCCGCGAGCGCATCAGCGCCAGGTCCTCCTCGCTCAAGTCCTTCAGCAGGGCCGGGTCGTCCGCCACGTTCACGAAGGGCGGCGCCGGGAGCCGCCAGCCATCGCCCTCGGCGGCGACGCGCTTCTCGATCGCCTCCCGATCCTGCGGCGCGCGGACGTCGACCTGCCGCATCCCGTCCGGCAGCGGCCCCGAGTCCAGGTAGACGACGCGGGCGACGCGCTCCGGGACACGGTCGGCGGCGTGCGCCACCGGCATCCCGCCGTAGCTGTGCCCGACGAGGATCACCCGCGCGTCGCCGATCGCCTCGATCACATCGCCGGTGTGGGTCTCCAGGTCCACCCGCGGGGACGCCTCACGCACCCGGTCGCCGAGGCCCGTCAGCGTCACCGCGCGCACCTCGTGGCCCTCCGCCCGCAGATCCCGCGCGACCGCGTCCCACGCCCAGCCGCCGAGCCAGAACCCCGGTACCAGCACGAATATCGCCATCATGTCTCCTCTCGGTTCGCGTGACAGACGCTAATCTCGAATCCGGACAGGATCCGCCCGGTATACAGAGGTGAGCCGTGTCACACCCGACGACGCGCGTGCTGGCCATGCTGGAGGTGCTGCAGGCGCGCCGGGAGATGACCGGCCGCGACCTCGCCGGGCACCTGGGGGTCGACGAGCGCACCGTGCGCCGCTACGCCCTGCGCCTGGCCGAGCTGGGCATCCCCGTCGAGGCCCGGCGAGGCCGCCACGGCGGCTACCGGCTGCTGCCCGGCTACAAGCTGCCGCCGCTGATGTTCACCGACGACGAGGCCGTCGCGGTCGTCCTGGGCCTGCTCGTCGGGCAGCGGCTCGGCGTGTCCACCGACGGCGCCCTGGACAAGGTACGGCGCGTGCTCCCGGCCGGGCTACGCGACCGCGTCGCCGCGCTGAGCGACACCCTCGGCTTCACGCTGGCGCCGCGCGAGGGAGCGATGCCGGACGCCTCCGTGCTGCTCGTCCTGGCCTCCGCGGCGCGCGACCGGCGGCGCGTCCGCCTCTCCTACCGGTCCTGGAAGGGCGAGGACAGCGAACGCGACCTCGACACCTACGGGATCGTCTTCCACTCCGGGCGCTGGTACGCCTCCGGGTACGACCACCGCCGCGGCGAAGTGCGGACGTTCCGCGTCGACCGGATCGGCGCCGTCGTCCCGCGCGCGCAGACCTACGAGGAGCCGGGCGGGTTCGACGTCGTCGCACACGTGACCGGGTCGCTCGCGGCCGTCCCGTACACGCACGAGGTGGAGGTCGTGCTCGCCACGACCCTGGAGGAGGCGGCGCGGCTCATCCCCCCGACCGTGGGCGTCCTGGCCGAGACCGGTGACGGCGTGCTGCTGCGCGCGCGAGCCGAACGGCTGGACGGCATGGCCCGGATGCTCGCCGGCCTCGGATGGCCGTTCACCGTCCGCGCGCCCGCCGAACTGCGCGGAGCCGTACGGGAGCTGGGCGAGAGCCTGATCCGCTCGTCCGCTCAGTGAACGGAGAACCCGCCGTCCACGAAGATCGACTGCCCGGTGACGTACGCCGAGGCGGGGCTCGCCAGGAACACCGCCGCGCCCGCGAAGTCACCCGGCACGCCGTTGCGGCCGATCAGCGTACGGTCGGCCATCGCCGCCTGCCGCTCGGACGGAATGTGGGAGGCGAGGGGCGTCACGACGAAGCCGGGCACGAGCGCGTTGCAGCAGACGCCGCGCGGTGACCACGCCTCGGCCTGCGAGCGGGTCAGCGCGACCAGGCCGCCCTTGGACGCCCCGTACGCGCCGCTGCGGCTGAACGCGCTGAAGGCCTGCTGGGAGGCGATGTTGATGATCCGCCCGTAGCGGCGCCCGGCCATTCCCGGCCCGAACCGCTGCCCGAGCAGGAACGGCGCGTCGAGGTTGAGGGCCATGCTCTGGTCCCAGACGGCCTCGTCGACCTCGGCCATCGGCGGCCGCAGGTTGACGCCGGCGCAGTTGACCAGGACGTCCGGCTCGCCGAACGGCCGGACCGCCTCCTCGGCGGCGCGGCGTACGCCGTCGCGGTCGCCGAGGTCGGCGCTCACGTACGCGGCCGTGCCTCCGCACCCCTCCAGGTCGGCGACGGTCTCACGGAGCGCCTCCACGTGCCGGGCGATCACGACGACGGCCGCGCCGGCCCCGGCGAGCGCGGCCGCGATGCCGCGGCCGATCCCGGAACTGCCGCCCGTCACGACCGCGACCCGGTCCGAGAGACCGAACATGCCCTCCAAGAAATCCGTCACTGTCGGAACGCTATCCCCCGGTGCCGGCGGGCCCGATGTCGCCTCGGCGTCCGTGCCGCGAGTGCCGTGCGAAGCCTGGGCCCGCGTCGGAGACAATTCGAGGTCGGCACCGTGATCCGCAGCCGGGAGGACCGTTCTGAGCACCGTCGTCGCCGTCACGCTGCTGCTGGTGGTGCTCGCGTTCGCCGTCGCGCGCCCGCGCGAGCTCCCCGAGGCCGTCGCCGCGGTGCCCGCCGCCGTGCTCGTCGTGGCGATCGGCGCGGTCTCGCCGTCGGCGGCTTGGGGTCAGGTCCGCGGCCTGCTCCCGGTCGTCGGGTTCCTCGCCGCCGTGCTGGTGCTGGCGCAACTGTGCGACGACGAGGGGCTGTTCACCGCCGCCGGGGAGTTCGTCGCCCGCGCCTGCCGGGGGAGCAGCGAACGGCTGCTGGCCGGGGTGTTCGCCGTGGCGGCGCTCGTCACGGCCGCGTGGAACACGAGGTCGTACGGGCCGCCGAGGGCGCCGACCTGCTGATCTGCGCCCGCGACGGCGACCAGCACCGCCTCGGCCCCCACAGCCTCGGCCACACGACCCGCTTCGTCGTCGACCACGCCCCCTGCCCGGTCCTGCTGGTGTGGCCCCGGCCCGCACCGGGCGTCGACTCGATCCCGCCTCCACCCGGCCCCAAGAAGGCCAAGAAGCCGAAGAAGAAGAAATGAGCGCCTCAGCCACCCGCCGGGGAATGGTCGGCCGGGGCCTTCTCCGGTGCCGGGGCGGGCGGTGGGGTGCGTGAGCCGCGTACGCGCTGGGACACGATCACCATGACGACCAGGCCGATCGAGATCCACAGGCCGTAGTGGGAGATGGTCTTGGCCACGTCGACGGCGTCCTGGCCGAGAAAGTAGCCGAGACCGACGAGAAGGCCGATCCACAGCAGCGCGGCCGTGATGTCGAGGAGCACGAACGTGACCAGCCGCATGCCGGTCCAGCCCGCGATGACGAACACGATCGCGGCCGGGACCGGCAGGTAGTAGGCGAGGACCACGCCGAGCCAGCCGAGCCGGTGGCCGATCCGCTCCGCTCGGGCGATCATGCGTTCGCCGCGTCGGCTGCGGCCCGCGAAGACGTTGAGCATGCCGCGGCCCCAGCGGCGGCCGGCCCACCAGAAGAACGGGTCGAACATGATCATGCCGGGGACCGCGGAGACGATCGCCAGGACGAGAGGGACCTCGCCGACGCGCGCGAACGCGCCGGCCGTCACGATCGAGGTCATGCTCCCGGTCAGCAGCTCCAGCAGCAGCGGATGATTCCCGATGAGCATCGGCCGCAGCGGGATCAGCGCCAGGGCGTACAGGCCGCTCAGCGCGATACCGAACCAGCAGATGAGATCGGCGCGCTCGGGCCGCCCCGACCAGGGCAGGCCGGGCTGGGTGTCGTCCTGGGCCGTTGGCATGCCCTCGATCGTAGGCGGCGCGGCGTCAGCTCAGGCTCATGACAGGCTCACCGTTGCCGTTCGTCCCGGTTCCGGACACCTTGCACTTGCCGCCGTGCGGGGCTCCTCCGTTGTAGGCCTGCCGCAGGCAGTTGCGCAGCGCGAGCTCGCCCCAGTAGTCCGGGTGCAGCGACTCCTGGATGTAGAAGTTCGAGCCGATCGTCGTGATCGTACGGATCTGGTTGATCCACTCGCTGGCGTCCACCGCGCCGGGGGCGGTCCACGACGACAGGCCCTTCTCCTCCAGCAGGCCGACGCCGTTCTCGCACAGCCGGTGGCCGTCGAACGCCGAGGACACGTTCATGGTCACGATGTTGGACAGCCCGCTCGCCGTCGCCGCGTCGGCGACCGCCTGGTCGATCTTCCCGAGGGCGGTGGAGTTCGCCCAGTCGGCGTCGGCGTCCCAGAAGCCGCAGCCGCCGGTCATCTGGCGAGTGAAACCGGTCTGGGCGTAACGGAAACCCGACCCGGACGGGATGGGGGACGGGTAGTCCTGCGCGACGATCTTGTACGAGGAGTCGGCGTATCCCGCGTTCGCCATCGCCTGGCGCACGTTGCGGAACGAATCGGCGATGGCGGCCACCTGCGTCGCGATGTTGCCGGCCGTGAAGTTCGCGGTGACCGAGGAGTCGTCGTCGCAGTAGTTCGGCGACGACGACGGTGAGGTCAGGAAGTCCAGCACGCAGCTCTGCACGATGTCGGCGAAGTTGAAGTTGTTGCCGCCGATCGCCACCGCCACCATCGTGACGTTGTGGGACGCCGCGAAGTTCTGCAGCATCAGCGCCTGGCCCTGGTTCGCGCCGTCCGAGTAGAAGTCGATGCCAGGCTTGAAGTACCCCTTCGAGCTCGTGTACGTCCCGGTCATCGCGCCGGAGCAGGAGAGGTTCAGGCCGTTCACCCCGCCGCCGATGTACGCCTCGGCCGAGCGGGAACGGTGGCAGCGGTTGATCTGCTCCGCGGTGTGGTCGGCGTTGTCGAAGTACGCGTTGTCACCGAGCGCGTCGATGACCGGTTCGCCGTTGTTGGAGTTGCCGGCCCACCGGCCGGACTCACCGGAGATGTAGGAGTCGCCGAGGGTGACCACCCACGGGGAGCCGGAGCCCGGGCCGTCGGCGTGCGCCGGCACGGCGAACAGGCCGGAGAGCAAGACGCCCGCCGACAGGGCGAGAAGATGACGTCGGGAAGTACCGCGCAGCCGAAACACGACCGGTCCTCCAAGGACTCGTTCCGCAGGACCCCCGTGGACCGCGATGTGTCGGTCTTCCCGGCTGAATGTGACACGGCCGCCCCAGCTCGACAAGGATGCCAACACATCCGTTGCCGATTCGTGTCATGTGGCCGTCAGGCCGACGGGTGATGTCGAATTTCCGCTAGCGCACCATCGTGACCAAGGGCAATGTTGTCCCCATGCATGAGGACGTCGAACGCTGCGTACGCGCGGTGCAGTCGAAGGACGCCCGCTTCGACGGGTGGTTCTTCACCGGGGTGCTCACCACCGGCATCTACTGCAGGCCGAGCTGCCCGGTCGTGCCGCCCAAGGTGAAGAACATGCGGTTCTACCCCAGTGCCGCCGCCGCGCAGCAGGCCGGATTCCGCGCGTGCAAACGGTGCCGTCCCGACACCAGCCCCGGCTCACCGGAGTGGAACCACCGCGCCGACTTGGTCGCACGCGCGATGCGCCTGATCGCCGACGGCGTCATCGACCGCGAGGGCGTTTCCGGGCTCGCGGCGCGCCTCGGCTACAGCACCCGCCAGGTCGAACGCCAGCTGCACGCCGAGCTCGGCGCCGGGCCGCTCGCCCTGGCACGCGCGCACCGGTCCCAGACCGCGCGGCTCCTGATCGAGACGACGCCCCTGCCGATGAGCGACATCGCCTTCGCCGCGGGCTTCGCGAGCATCCGCACCTTCAACGACACCGTCCGCGAGGTGTTCGCGCTGTCACCGACGGAGCTGCGGCAGCGCGTACGGCGCGGGCACCCGCCGGCGGGATCGGGAGCGCTGTCACTGCGGCTGCCGTTCCGCCTTCCGCTGTGCCCCGACAACCTGTTCGGCCACCTGGCCGCCACCGCCGTTCCCGGCGTGGAGGAATGGCGCGACGGGGCGTACCGGCGGACCCTGCGGCTCCCGCACGGGCACGGCATCGCCACGCTGCGCCCCGAACCCGACCACGTCGCGTGCCAGCTCTTCCTCACCGACCTGCGCGACCTGTCGATGGCGATCAGCCGGTGCCGGTGGATGCTCGACCTGGACGCCGACCCGGTCGCCGTCGACGACCTGCTCGGCCTCGACTCCCGGCTGCGCCCGTACGTCGAGAAGGACCCCGGCCGCCGCGTGCCGCGCACCGTCGACGGCGAGGAGTTCGCCGTACGCGCCGTGCTCGGCCAGCAGGTCTCCACCGCCGCGGCCCGCACCCACGCGGGCCGGCTCGTGACCGCGCACGGCGAGGCGATCACCGACCCGGCGGGCGGCCTCACCCACCTGTTCCCCGAGCCGGCCGTGCTGGCCGGCCTGGACCCCGAGACGCTCGCCCTGCCCAAGGCCCGCCGCACCACGCTGACCACGCTGATCTCCGCACTCGCCGCCGGCGAGGTCGACCTGGGGCCCGGCAGCGACTGGGAGCTCGCCCGCGCCCGGCTCGGCGCGCTGCCCGGCCTCGGCCCGTGGACGATCGAGACGATCGCGATGCGCGCCCTCGGCGACCCCGACGCGTTCGTGCCCACCGACCTCGGGATCAGGCTCGCCGCCAAGAGCCTGGGGCTGCCCGCCACCCCCGCGGCCCTGACCCGGCACTCCGAGGCCTGGCGGCCCTGGCGCGCGTACGCCGTCCAATACCTGTGGGCGACCGGCGACCACGCCGTCAACCGCCTGCCCGGCTGAGAGGACACCATGATGCGAGCCCACACCGTCGTGGACAGCCCCGTCGGCCCCCTCACGCTCGTCGCCCTCGACGGCGCCCTGGCCGGCCTGTACATGGATCGCCAGCTGTACCGCCCGGAGGAGGCCACCTTCGGCGACCGCGACCCGTCGCTCTTCGACGCGGCGACCGGGCAGCTGGAGGAGTACTTCGCCGGCCGCCGTACCGTCTTCGACCTGCCCCTGGCCCTCGTCGGCACGCCGTTCCAGCGCGCGGTGTGGGAGGCCCTGCTGGAGGTGCCGTTCGGGGAGACCGTGACGTACGGAGAACTGGCCCGCCGCATCGGCCGCCCGCCGTCGTCGGCCCGCGCCGTCGGCATGGCCAACGGCCACAACCCGATCAGCGTCATCGTGCCCTGCCACCGCGTCGTGGGCTCCACCGGCTCGCTCACCGGCTACGGCGGCGGCATCGAGCGCAAACGGCACCTGCTCGACTTCGAGCGCGGCGTCGCGAGGCTGACGGAGGTGCCCGGATGAGTTCACTCCGCGGGAAGGTCGCGATCGTCGCCGGCGGCACCCGCGGCGCGGGCCGCGGCGTGGCCGTGGAGCTGGGCGCGGCCGGCTCGACGTCCTGGTCAACGATATCTGGGGCGGCGAGCAGCTCTTCAGCTGGAACGACCGGCTGTGGGAGCACTCCAGCCACCACGCCCTGCCGCTGATGATCAGAAACCCCGGCGGGCTGGTCGTGGAGATGACCGACGGCACCGCCGCGTACAACGCGGACAACTACCGCGTCTCCTTCTTCTACGACCTGGCCAAGACGTCGGTGACTCGCATGGCGTGGGCGCAGTCGAAGGAGCTGGGGCCGCTCGGGTCGACGGCCGTGTCGCTGACGCCGGGCTGGCTGCGCTCGGAGATCATGCTGGACGCGTACGGCGTGACCGAGGCGACCTGGCGGGACGCCCTGAAGGTGCAGCCGCACTTCGCCATCTCCGAGACGCCGTCGTTCGTGGGCCGGGCGGTCGCCGCGCTGGCCGCCGACGCCGACGTGGCTCGCTGGAACGGCGAGTCCCTGTCCAGCGGCGGGCTCGCCCAGGTCTACGGCTTCACCGACATCGACGGCAGCCGCCCCGACGCGTGGCGCTACGTCGTCGAGGTCCAGGACCCCGGCCACCCGGCCGACACGACCGGCTACCGCTGATCAGCCGAAGTCGGCCACGTGGTCGGCGACCCAGTCGCGCAGTGACCGCGCCGGCGCGCCGGTGAGGTCACCGACGGTGGAGGTGAGGACCGGCGGCGGCCCGGCGAGCATCGAGGCGTAGCCGTCGAGCAGCACGTCGACGAAGGAGTCGGGGAACCCCTCGTCCGCGAGCAGCCGCTGCCGCGCCTGCTCGCGGGTGAGCTCCTCCCATCGCAGCGGTCGCCCGAGACCCTCGCCGCTGACGCGTACCTGCTCGGCCTGCGTGAGCACCTCGGGCCCGGTCAGGACGTGAGTGGCGCCGTCATGCCCCGGCGCGGTGAGGGCACGGACCGCGACGGCGGCCATGTCGGCCTCGTGGATCAAGGACATCGGGAGGGCTCCGAACGCACCGCGTACGACGTCGTCGGCCTTGATCTGGCCGGCCCACCACAGCGTGTTCACCGCGAAGGTGCTCGGCTTGATCACGGTGGACTCGATGCCGAGGCCGTGGACGAGCCTCTCCTGCTCCTCGAACGGGAGATCCGGGACACCGCCCGTCCCCAGGAACACCACGCGGCGCGCCCGCCGGGCGATGACGTCCAGCACCGCGGGCAGCCGCTCTCCGCTGTGCAGCGGCCAGAGCAGGAACACCGCGCCGACGCCGTCGAGGCAGGCCGCGATCGAGCCGGGCGAGGACAGGTCGCCCCGCCTCACCTCGACGCCGTCGGCGAAGGCGGCGCCGTCCGGGTCGCGGGTGAGCGCCCGTACGGCGTGACCGGCCTCGCGCAGCCCGGCGACGATGCGGCGGCCGACGTTCCCGGTGGCGGCGATGACGAGGATCGTGTTGTCGTCTTTCATGCCACGATCGTCACCCCGGCACCCGGCCCACCCCTGGTCAGGCGGGCGAGGCTGCCGGAAACCGTCATGGAACGGAGGGGTGAGGATGGATACCGTCGACCAGGCTCTGATCCACGCGCTGCAGATCGACGGCCGTGCCCCCTTCCGCGCGATCGCCGACGTGCTCGAGGTCTCGGAGAACACCGTGGCGCGCCGCTACCGGCGGCTGCGCGGCCAGGGCGTCCTGCGGGTCGTCGGCCTGGCCGACGGGCGGCGGCTCGGATACGTCCAGTGGACCATCCGGCTGTCCTGCACCCCGGACGCGGCCGTCCCGGTCGCCCGCGCGATCGCCGCCCGCGAGGACACCTCCTTCGTGTACCTGCTGTCCGGCGGCACCGAGGTCTCCTGCACGGTGCAGACCCGTACACCGGCGGACCAGGACGCACTGCTGCTGGACAAGCTGCCGCGCACCACCCGGATCGTCTCGGTCTCCGCGCACCTGCTGCTGCGGGCGTTCGTGCTGCCGAGCGACCGGCGTGGCCTCACGTGGCTGTCCGCCGACCAGGCGGACCGGCTGCGGCCGCCGCCCGCCGACTCCGAGGGGCCGGTCGACCTCGACGACGGCGCCAAGGCGCTGCTGAGGGCGCTCAACCGGACGGGCGCGCGCCGTACGCCGAGCTCGCCTCGGTGACCGGCTGGTCGGAGAGCACGGTGAAACGCCGCATGCGCGAGTTGCGGCGCTGCGGGATCCTGAGCTACCAGCTCGACATGCCGCCCGCCGCGGTCGGGTTCGGCGCCGAGGCGCGGCTGTGGATAGCGGCCCGGCCATCGGGCGCGGCCGCGGTCGGTGAGGCGCTCGCCGGCCATCCGGAGATCGCCTTCGCCGCGCTCACGACCGGGCCCACCAACCTGGTGGCGACGCTGAACTGCCGTGACCCGCTCGTCCTCGGCCGCTACTCACCGAGCGGATCGGCGGACTGGAGGCCATCACGACGATGGAGACCGCGCCGATCATCCGCACCGTCAAACGCGCCGGGCCGCTGTAGCCGCTCAGGCGCGTTCCTTCCACTCCTCGGCGAGCATCGCGTACACCGTCTCGTTGACCCATTCGCCCTTGACCAGCTCGTTCTGGACGAAATGGGCCTCGCGGCGCATGCCGAGGCGTTCGAGGACCCGCGCGGAGGCGGTGTTGCGGCCGTCGAGGCGGCCGATGATCCGGTGGAGGCCGAGGTCCTCGAAGCCGATCCGGAGCATCACGCGCGCGGCCTCGGTGGCGAAGCCGCGACCACCGTGGTCGGGGTGGAAGATGTAGCCGACCTCGCCCTGCCGGTGGTCACGGCTGATCCACATCAGCATCACGTCGCCGATGACGCGCCCGGTCTCGGGGAGGACGACGGCGAGGGTCAGGTTGTCGCCCTCGTCGCGCAGGGTGGTGGCGGCGATCTTCTGGGCCAGTGACGCGCGGGCCTGCTCGCGATCCCTCGGCCCCCAGTACAGATAGCGCGCGACGTCCGCGCGCGAATGCAGGTCGTACACGTCGTCGAGGTCGTCTTCGGTGTAGGGCCTCAGAATCAGCCGATCCGTCGTGATCGGATACTCGGGCGTCAGCACCGCTCGATGCTATGTACAACGCATACCTGGGTCGACGGAATTTCCGGTGCCACGCCCGTTCACGCGGACACGCGGCGGGTGCAAGCTGAACACATGCTGATCACTACGGGCGCGGATGTGGTGGACCAGACCAAGGCCTTCAACGACAAGCTGGGCGAGACTCTCGCGTCTCTGCCGCAGCCCAACGAGGTCGACGACCCGGTCGCGACGCGCGCGGCCCGCGCACGCGGCGAGGGGCCGTTCCCGGCGCCGGTGCGTCTCCCCGAGGGCCAGGACCGCGCGATCCAGGGCCGCGGGGGCGCCATCCCGCTCCGGGTCTTCCAGCCGCCGGTGATCCGGGGCGTCTACCTGCACATCCACGGAGGCGGCTGGACCCTCGGCTCGGCGGGCGCCCAGGACACCATCCTGTGGCGCCTCGCGCGGGCCGCCGAGGTCGCCGTGGTCAGCGTCGACTACCGTCTCGCGCCCGAGCACCCGTACCCGGCCGGCCCGGACGACTGCGAGGACGCCGCGCGCTGGCTGATCGAAGGCTCCGAACGGGAGTTCGGCACCGACCGGCTCGTGATCGGCGGAGAGTCGGCCGGCGGCCACCTGTCCGTGGTCACGCTCCTGCGCCTGAAGGAACAGGCCGCGGCCTTCCGCGGCGCCCAGCTGATCTTCGGCGCGTACGACCTGTCGGGCACGCCCAGCCAACGCCGGTGGGGCGGGTACTACCTGGCGCTATCTTGGCCGCTGGTGTGCTGGTTCTACGACAAGTTCCTGCCTGGGACGACGCCGGAGGAACGGCGCGCCCCCGACATCTCGCCGCTGTACGCGGACCTGACCGGCATGCCACCCGCCCGGTTCGTCGTCGGCACCCAGGACCCGCTCCTGGACGACACGCTCTTCATGGCCCAGCGCTGGCACGCCGCCGGCTGCGAGGCCTCACTGGAGGTCGTCGCCGAGGCGGCACACGGGTTCCCGCAGTACCCGCTGGAGATCAGCCAGCGGGAGCTGACACGCCAGGAGGAGTTCATCTCCAGAGCCGTCGCCTAGCCCGTGTGTCCCTATCGATCTCCTGGTCGATGTACGGTCCGGATCGTGGGGCATCTCATGAAGGGGGTTGCGATGGGGAGCCACGGTAAGGGCGAGGACATCTCTCAGGATTCGCCGCAGCAGGGTCGGCCGATCCCTCCGGACGACAAGCCCAAGGGTGACGCGAAGCACGAAAAGAAGTGACTCCATCGGTCCCGGCTGATCTGGACGCGCGGATCGGTCGTATCGCAGATGCGGGCGGCGCGGGGGAGCGGTGGCGTGAGGCGCTGCACGCGGTGCCGCGTCACCTGTTCGCGCCTGCGCAGGGCTGGTGTAACGAGCAGCCGGCCGGGCACCGGATCGACCGGGACCGAGACCCGGATGGGTGGTGGGACGCCGTCTACGCGCCGTCCGTGTCGATCCTCACTCAGGCCGACGACGGGGCCGGGGATCCGCTGACCGGGCAGGGGTTGTGGACGTCGGCGTTGTCGGCGCCGCGGATCGTCGTGGAGTTCTTGCAGCACCTGTATGTGCACGATCACCAGCGGGTGCTGGAGATCGGGACCGGGACCGGGTGGACGGCGGCGTTGCTGGCGCATCGGGTCGGTGACGGCAACGTGGTGACGGTCGAGGTCGACGAGGACGTCGCGAAGCAGGCTTCGGCCACTCTGGAGGCGGCGGGCCGCACCCCGAAGGCGATCGTCGGTGACGGAGCGGCCGGCTGGCCGGACGGTGCCCCGTACGACCGGGTACACGCCACGTGCGCCGTGCAGAAGGTCCCGCAGGCGTGGGTGGAGCAGACGCGGCCGGGCGGGGTGATCGTGTGCCCCTGGTCGCCGGGATTCGGCACGGGCCACCAGGTCCGACTGGTCGTCGCGGACGCGAGCACGGCGGTGGGCAGGTTCCCGGGTGGGGCCGGCTACATGATGGTGCGGGACCAGCGGTACCCGACGCGATGGGGCCCATTCGAGGAGAGCGCCGCGGACATGAGCTCGACCCGGTTGGACCCGCGGTCGATCGCCTGGGAGCTACACGGCGTGGACGTGGCGCTGACCGCGCTCGTCCCAGGCCTGAAGTCGTGGAGCGAGAGCTCGGCAGAGCGGTTCTCGCTGCTGCTGGCGACGTTCGACCAATCCTCGTGGGCGTGGGCTGATTTCGAACCAGGTAAGTCCGAGTTCGAGGTCGGCCAGTACGGGGACCGCCGCCTGTGAGACGAAGTCGCCGACGCCTACCTACGGTGGGTGTCGTGGGGGCGTCCCGATCGGGACCGATTCGGGATGACCGTCACGCCGGACGGACAGCACGTGTGGCTGGACACCCCGGCGAACGTCGTACCGGCGGATGCTCGGTGACATCAACGAAGAACGCCTTCGTCGACCAGGGGTTGTCCGCCCCACTCGGCCGGGGCGCCTCGCGTCAGCCGATCTGTTCGGCCAGGGCGACGATGATGCCGGCGGGGCCGCGCAGGTAGCAGAGCCGGAAGGTGCTCTCGTACTGCGCCACCTCGCCGAGGAGTTCGGCGCCGTGGGTGCGCAGGCGGGCGACGGTGTCGTCGATGTCGTCGACGGCGAACATGACGCGATGCAGGCCCAGCGTGTTGGGCGGTGGGTTCGCCGGCTCGGGGACGGACACGGCGGGGGTGCGGTAGCTGATCAGCTCCAGTTTGCCGTGGCCGTCCGGGGTCCGCATCATCGCGATCTCGTTCCGGATGCCGTCGAGCCCGACGGTGCGGTCCGCCCACTCGCCTTCGTACTGCCCTCTGCCCTCCAGCTCCATACCGAGCTCGGCGAAGAACGCCACAGCCGCGTCCAGGTCGTCGACGACGATCCCGACGTTGTCCATCCGCTGAAGGGTCATGCGTCCGAGCATAGAGATCGCCGCTCGCGCAGATCACGGCCTTTCCCTGGTCCGGCGGGTGACGGCGACCAGTACGGCAGGCCCGGGGCCGGGGTTGTGCAGCGCCCGCAGCGGCAGCCCGCACAGCCACAGGACGGCGCCTTCGGCGAGCCGCCGCCGGGTTCCGCTCACCCCTTCGAGCTCGACCGGCCCGCGCTCGACGACGACGAGCGCGCCGGCCCACTCGGCCGTGTCGTACGGGCGCGAGGCGCCGGCCGCGATCGTCACCCGCCTCCGCCGGAAGGCGGTTCCCCCGCACGCGAGCACGGTCACAGCACCGGTGCGAGGCCGAACGCCGGGAACAGGCCGGGATGGAAGACCGAGACCTCCGCGACCGCCCCGTCCTCGATCCGCAGCACCGTGAGCCCGAACGCCTGGAACTCCTCTCGGCCGGGGATCCGCACGTACATCGCCATCGCGGGCTGGCGGTTCGCGCGGGTCGCCACCAGGCGCGACTCCACGGCCGTGTCGCCGTGCAGCGCCGGCGCCCAGGCCGCGAGGAGCGTCTCGCGCCCGGAGTACGCGAACGGCTCAGACGTCATGTCGCCGCCGGCGCCGGGCTGCTGGCTGCACCGCACGTCGTCGCGGAGCAGGGTGCCGAGGGCGGCGTCGTCGGACCGCTCGATGGCGTCCATGTAGCGCTCCAGGACCTTCAGCTCCTCGGCGCTCGGCTCCGACGGCGCCGTCCACTCCGTACGGGGCTCGGGCAGGTGGCTCTTCAGCGTACGGCGCGCTGGCGCGGTGGCAGCTGCTGGATCGCCGCCATGAAGGCCAGCTCGATGGTCTCCCTGGCCACCACCGCCACCCCCGGTTCGGCGTCGTCCGAGGCGACCGCGTCGAGCAGCCGGTCCGGGTAGGGCTGCAGCCCGGGTACGGCAGCGGGCGGCGGCGGTCCGGTGAACGCCGGGTCGCGGTCACGGCGCCCGATCGAGTCCAGGCACGCGTTGGTGGCGATCCGGTACAGCCACGCGCGGAACGTCGACCGCCCCGCGTACGTCTCCTTCTTCCGCCAGGCCCGCAGGAACGTCTCCTGCACCAGGTCCTCGGACTCCTCGTACGAGCCGAGCATCCGGTAGCAGTGCACCTGGAGCTCCGGGCGGTACCGCTCACTGAGCCGCGCGAACGCCGCCTCGTCCTTGATCTCCTCGGTCATGGGTTCCTCCTCGTTCCGATACTCATGTGACGGCCGCGGGCGGTGAATCTCATTGGTGCCCTGGTCAGCGGGAAACCCGTTCGCTTTCGCGTGCCCGGCCGCCTAGCGTCCGTCGGCATGACGAGCCCTGCCGAGGATCCGCGTGCGTTCCGCGTCGACATTCCCCAATATCAGCTGGACGACCTGCACGAACGCCTCGACCGCACCCGCTGGCCCGACGAGCTGCCCGGAGTGGGCTGGTCCTACGGTGTGCCGCTCGGCCACCTGAAGGAGCTGGCGGCGTACTGGCGGCACGAGTACGACTGGCGCGCCGCCGAGGCACGGCTGAACGACTGGCCACAGTTCACCACCGTGATCGACGGGGCGAACGTCCACTTCGCCCACATCCGGTCGCCGGAGCCGGACGCGACACCGCTGATCATGACGCACGGCTGGCCGGGCTCGATCGTGGAGTTCACGCAGGTCGTGGGCCCGTTGACCGATCCGCGTGCCCACCGCGGCGACCCGTCCGACGCGTTCCACCTCGTGCTGCCGAGCATCCCCGGGTTCGGGCTGTCCGGGCCGACGGGGGAGACCGGCTGGGAGTACCGCCGGGTCGCCGCCGCCTTCGCCGAGCTGATGCGGTGCCTGGGCTACGGGGCGTACGGCGCGCAGGGCGGCGACTGGGGAGCGGCCATTTCCCGCGAACTCGGCCGTACCCATCCCGGCCAGGTCATCGGCGTGCACCTGAACCTCCTGCCGGACTCCGCGGCGACCGGGGAACCGGATCCCGGCCTGAGCCCGGAAGAGCACGAGCGCGCACGGGCGTCGTGGGAGCGCGCCAAGGCGTGGAAACGCGACCGGCAGGGGTACGCCGACATCCAGGCCACCCGCCCCCAGACCCTCGCGTACGGGCTGACCGACTCGCCGGTCGGCCAGCTGGCCTGGATCGCGGAGAAGTTCGAGGAGTGGACCGACGCGCGGGACGCCGTCGACCGCGACCGGCTCCTGACCAACGTCATGCTGTACTGGCTGACCGGCACCGCCGGCTCGTCCGCACGCGTCTACTACGAGCGCGCCCACTCCCCGTACTGGGGCGAACCACCGGAGCCGTCGACCGTACCGACCGCGCTGGCCGTCTTCCCGCAGGAGAACTTCATCCCGCTGCGGCACATCGCCGAGCGGTCGAACCGGATCGTGCGCTGGACCGAGTACGACCGCGGCGGCCACTTCGCCGCGATGGAGCAGCCGGACGTGCTGGTCGCCGACATACGCGCGTTCTTCCGTACCCTCACCTGAGGCGGCGGTCCAGGAGCGTCATCGCGAGCACGACCGCGCCGGCGGCGACCAGGACTCCGGCGAGGGTGTGCAGGCCGTGATCGGTGACGCGGTCCTTGAAGACGACGCCGGTGATCGTGGCCGAGGCGATGGACCCGATGTAGCCGAAGGTGCGGAACAGACCGGAGGCGGTGCCGATCTGGTCCGCCGGCGCCTGGGTGTACACGGCGGTCTGGTTGCCGACCGCGGCGGTGCCGACCGTCAGACCGAACAGCAGCATCGCCGCCATCACCCAGACCGCCGGCGTACGCCCGGTCAGGAGCAGGACGCCGGCCGAACCGGCGAGCAGGGACACCGCCGAGACGATCAGCGGGCCTCGTACCAGGTTGCGACGCGAGACCGGCCGGGACACGAGCGCCGACAGCGCCCCCATCGGCAGCAGGAACAGGCCCGCCTCCCGCGCGGACATGCCGCGCCCCGCCTCCAGCCACTGGGTGACGCCGTACAGAACGGTGTACGTGCCGAGCAGCGTGAGCCCGATCCGTGCGTACGTGCGGCTCAGCGCGCGGTTCGCGACCAGGCCCCGTACGTCGAAGAACGGGGTCGCGGCGCGCCGCTCCCACCAGACCAGCGGTACTGCGAAGACCACGATGAGGGCGAGCGCGACCAGGTTCACGTGCGGCAGGGCCATCAGGAAGACCAGCAGCGCGATCATGGTCCCGCCGAAGGCGACGATGCCCGCGACGTCGAGGCGGGCCGCGATCCGCCGGGCGCTCCGCGGCCCTCGAGACGGCGGGTCACGCGGGATCCAGCACAAGGTCATGGCCAGCGCGCCCAGCGCCATCGGGATGTTGACGAGGAACGCCGCGTGCCAGCCCGCCGCGCCGACGAGCACGCCGCCGATGGGCGGCCCGATGGCGGCGGTCGCCATGCCCGCGAACGCCATGCCGCCCAGCACCCCGCCGGGCGGCGCGTTCATCCCCGCCGCCGCCGCGCGGCGCCGGATCAGCACCATCGCCGAGGGATACCCCGCCGACGTGCCGATCCCGATGAGCACACGGGCCACGACCAGCGTCGCCAGGTTCCGCGCGACGCCGCCGACGACACCTCCGAACAGGACGAGCACGATGCCCGCCAGGAAGACCCGCCGCGGCCCGATCTCCTCGGCGATCTTGCCCGCGGTCGGCTGGGCGATCGCGCTGGCCAGGTAGAGGGAGGACAGCAGCACCGAGGTGCTGCCGACCGGCACGCGCATGGCCACGGCGATCGGCACCAGCGCCGTCGCGATGATGGAACTGTTGATCGGGTTGAGCACGGCTCCGACGAACAGCGGCGTGACGAACCGCCACTCGAAGGCGGTGTCCGCCACGCCGGCTACACGTCGTGCTTCTTGCGGGCCTGCAAGGTGTAGGTCTGCGGCAGCCGCCAGGGGCGTTCCTTCAAACGCCACTCGCCGTGTTCGTCACGGACCGTCGCGCCGGGGAGCGCGTTCCACGGAGCGCTGTCGTGCTCCTGGAGCATCGTGAGCTCGAGTCCCGCTTCGAGCAGCGCCGTGACGATCTCGCCGAGGCCGTGATTCCACTGGTGGGTCACGTTGTTGCTGAAGGTCATGTCCGTGGCGACGTACGTGCCGTCCCCCTCCCACACCATCGGCTCTTCGCGCTCGAAGTAGGGGAACTCCGGCGTGAGCAGGCCATTCTCGCGGAACTCGTCCATCGTCCACAGCATCGGATGGCCCTCTCGTAGGAAGAGCCGCCCGCCGGGCCGCAGCAACGCACCGACCACCTGCGCCCAGCGCCGGATGTCGGGCAGCCAGCACAACGCGCCCACGCCGGTGTAGACGAGATCGAAGCTCTCCCGTTCGAGAACGGCCGGCGCGTCGTAGACGTCGGCCTCGACGAAGTCGATCTTCGCGCCCGTCATGGCGGCGAGACTTCGGGCCTTCTCCAAGGAGACACCGGAGAAGTCCAGCCCGCTGATCCGCGCGCCGAGACGGTACAGCGAGAGCGTGTCGGTGCCGATATGACACTGAAGATGCACGGCCTTCAAGCCGGCGACATCACCCAGCCGCGGCAGGTCGAACCGGACCACCCCGCTGAGATGCCCGGTGTCTTCGACGAACCGGTCACGGTCGTAGTCCGGCGACGCCATGTGCGCGGGCGCCCGTTCGTCCCAGTGGGCGCGGTTTACTGTACGGAAGTCGGCCATGACCGGACCGTTTCATACTCCGTCCAAGCGGATCAACGGGATAAAGCACCGGACGCCGCTCGGAGTCTCCGGCGTTCCTCACCAGGCACTTCGGCCCGGTCGGTGCGCATGGCGTTCAGCACGGAGCATGGTGCAGTCGGGCAACAGTGCACGAAGTTCTTAGAGATCACTAATGAGGTCATAACGCGCATGTTTCACAGCATGACAGAGCGTTTTCAGGCAAGTTATGCTTCTTGTCAGGTTTGCTGGGAATTTGCTTTACTCGTCCCGAAAGCCCGCAATGAGTTTCGGAGGGTGTGTCGAATGAGAGGAGTCATGATCGAGGGGTGAGTGCTGCGCTTATAGCAGGCATCCACACTGGCAGCGAGTCCATGGCTCCGGGATCCGCTTTGGCTTCTCGAAGGTGTCGTAGAACACCGACCCGGTTGTGCTTCCAGGTGGAGTTCATATGGCCGGCGTGAAGGCGCTGCCTGACGACATCACGCCGGGCGCCCACCACTTCCTACGCAGCGGTTCAGACCCCGCCAAGCCGGCACGTCACTCCTGTCCGCGACCGGTGATCTCACCGACTGGATGGCGCCGACGACCGCCTAGCACGCTCACGCCTGGTCACGGAGTGCAAGAAGCGCGCTGGTGACCACACCGTGAAATGAGGAATAGCCATGGAGGAATCCCTCCACACCGTCACGGCGCTGCCGACGGCACGTCAGCCCGGCTGCCCCTTCGATCCGCCGGCAGAGCTGATCGATGCCCGCCGTCACGGCCCCATCAGCCGCTACACCCATTCCGGTGGAAGACCCAGCTGGCTGATCACCGGATACGACCTGCTCAGGTCGGTCCTGGCCGACCCGCGGTTCAGCTCGCGCAAGGAACTCCTGAACGTGGGCGACTTCGAGGTTCCTCCGGCGCCACCCGGCGAATTCCTCCTCATGGACGACCCGAAGCACAGGCGCTATCGCCGACCGCTGGCGGGCAAGTTCACCGTACGGCGGATGCGGCTGCTCACCGAGCGAGTCGAGCAGATCACCCTCGACTGCCTGGACGCGATGGAGAAGACCGGGCCGCCGACGGACCTGGTGACCGCGTTCGCCAAGCCCATCCCCGCCATCATGACCTGTGAGCTGCTCGGGGTGCCGTACCAGGACCGCGGCTCCTTCCAGGAGCAGGTCGACGCGTTCCTCAGCGGGGAGGCGAGCGACGAGGAGCAGTTAGCCGCCTACACCGCGACCCAGCACTACCTCGAGGAACTGGTGGCCACCAAACGCGCGAACCCCACCGACGACGTGCTCAGCGAACTCACCGACAGCGATCTGACCGAAGAGGAGCTGAAGGGAGTCAGCCTGATCCTGCTCGCGGCCGGGCTCGACACCACCGCGAACATGCTGGCACTGGGCACCTTCGCGCTGCTGCAGAACCCGGTGCAGCTGGCCGCGCTGCGCGCCGACCCCACGCTCGCCGACCAGGCCGTGGAGGAGCTGCTGCGGTATCTGAGCGTCGCCAAGATGTCCATGAGGACAGCACTGGAGGACGTCGAGCTGGGCGGCCAGACCATCAAGGCCGGCACGACGATCATCCTGTCGTTCAACACCGCCAACCGCGACCCCGACCGCTTCACCGATCCCCACGTGCTCGACCTCCGCAGAAAGGACGGCGGTCACCTGGCCTTCGGCCACGGCATCCACCAGTGCCTGGGCCAGCAGCTGACCCGCGTAGAGCTGGGCGTCGCGCTTCCCGCGCTGATCGACCGCTTCCCCGCGCTGCGCCTGGCCGTACCGGCCGAAGAGATCCGCCTGCGCCCGGAGGCCTCGGACATCTACGGGGCGAAGAGCCTCCCGATCACCTGGGACGCGTGACCAATGCCGATCTCCGCGCGTCAACAAGGAAAAGGGGAAGTCCCCATCGATTTCTACAGCGGGCCGAAAAGGAAAATGCAAGGAGTTTCCGCTCCTTGCATTTTCAGGTTATAGCGCACCTGGGGGCTTGCGGCAAGGCCCGGGTCGTACCTCATGATTACCGACTGAAAGGCCAGAAGCTGCGAAAACGGGGGATGCGAAGTGCGCGTGCTGTTGTCGACGTGGGGATCGCGTGGGGACGTCGAACCGCTGGCGGGACTCGCGCTGCGGTTGCGGGAACTCGGCGCGGAGGTACGGGTGTGCGCGCCGCCGGACGAGGAGTTCGCGGCGCTGCTGGCGCGTGTCGGCGTGCCACTGATGCCGCTCGGCCCGACGGTGCGTTCGGTGGTCGCCGGCCCGAAACCGCCCTCGGCGCAGGCCGCGTTCCGGCTCGCTCCCGAGCTGGTCGCCGCAAGGTTCGACATGCTCACCGGAGCGGCCGAAGGGATGTGACGTACTCCTGGCGACCGGCCTGATGCCCGCCGGCGCACGGGACGTGGCCGAGAAGCTGGGCATCCACTACGTGTTCGCCTGCTTCCACACCGCCGGACTGCCGTCGCGGCAGTATCGTCCGGGTGCCCGGCCGGGCAAGCCGTCCCCGCAGGACGAGACCGACAACCGGGTCCTGTGGGAGCAGGACGCCCAGCGCGTGAACGCGCTGTACGGCGAACCGCTCAACAGCCACCGGGCGGCGATCGGCCTGCCCCCGGTGGACAACGTCCGCGACCACGTCTACACGGACCGCCCGCTGCTGGCGTCGGACGCGACCCTGTGGCCGTCGGAGGACATGACCGACCTCGACATCGTACGGACCGGGGCGTGGATCCTGCCCGACGACCGCCCGCTCCCGCAGGAGCTGGAGGCGTTCCTGAACGCGGGCGAACCCCCGGTGTACGTGGGCTTCGGCAGCATGGCCGCCCACGCCCCAAAGGACATCGCCCGGGTCACCATCGAAGCGAGCCGCGCGAACGGCCGCCGCGTACTCCTCGCCCGAGGCTGGGCCGACCTGGCGTTGATCGACGACGCCGCCGACTGTCATGCCATCGGCGAGGTCAACCAGCAGGCGTTGTTCCCCCGAGTAGCCGCCGTAGTGCACCACGGCGGCGCCGGCACCACAACGACGGCCGCCCGCGCCGGCGTACCCCAGGTCGTGGTACCCCAGATCGTGGACCAGCCCCGCTGGGCCGCCCGGGTCGCCGAACTGGGCATCGGCACAGCACACGACAGCCCGACCCCGACCTTCGACTCCCTGTCCGCCGCGCTCAGAACGGCCCTGCTGCCCGAGACCCGTACACGAGCGCGGGAGGTGGCCGGCACAATCCGCACCGACGGAACAACCGCGGCCGCAAAACTGCTCCTCGCCGCGGCCAGCCGGAAAACGCCACCCGTACGCGCGTGAACCACACGGAGTCGTCGAGTCAGCGACCACCGGCCACCTCAACCCGAGGCCCGTTTCTGCCATAATCCGGCAGCACCCCTTGCCGATCCGCACCGCGGATCGGTGCGGATCGCCCGCCTCAGCTAGACCAAGCCTCTGGTGTCAGCGACCGCGCCATGCTCGCATACGTACGCGGGCATGGCGCGAGCCTGACGTCGCAGTCCGGCTCGCCGTCACCCACGACATACGGGCCGACACCTTTGGCGGAGCGCAGCAGCGCAGGATCGTCGGTCACCTCGTGCAGGCTCTAATCCACTGCCTCGCCCCAGAACCGGGCCTGGCCCGCGGGTTCGCGCAGACGACCACCGCGGAGATCGGCCCGGTGTCCCGGTAGATCTCCCGAGGCTCCAGGACACGTTGCCCTCCGGGTCGGCCAGAACCGTCCACGGGAGGTCGCCGCGGCCCACATCGGTGGGCGTCGCGCCGAGCTCCTTTAGGCGCGTGACCAACTCCGCGTAACGGAGACCCTCGCCCCGCCGGCTCGGGGCCGGGCGCGACGCGCTCGCCAATGGCGTTGACCAGCACCGATACCTCAGTGACAGCGAACCGTTGTCACACTTCGTCGGCGGGGCGTTCGTGTTCGGCCAGGTGGTCGTGGGCCGCTTGGGCGCGCAGTTCCGCCTGGACGGCGCGTTCGCGTTGCCGGTCGGCCTCGGCACGAGCGGTGTCACGGTCACGTTCGAGGCTCTGGACGGTGGTCCGGAAGGTGTTCACCTCCAGGCGCGCACGCTCGGCTTCCTGACGGATGTCGTTCACCTGCTGCTCAAGAGCACGGTTGGCTTGGTCGGCCCGTTCGAAGAGAGCGGTCTGGGTGGCGGCGGCCTGCCGGGCCTCGCGCGCCTCATGCTCAGCGGTCTCGGTCCGCCCCTGGGCGGCGTGGGCCTCGTCACGGGCGGCCTGCGCTTGGTCCTGCGCGGTCCGCGCTTCACTCTGGGCCGTGGCGACGTCCGCTCGGGACTGAGCGAGCTGCTCGGCGAGGCTCTCACGACTCAGACGTTCGGCCTCGAGATTCTCCGTCACCGACTGAAGACGTACGGCCAGGGACTCTTCGGCCTGTTTGGCCAGGACGGCGGCACGCTCGGCCTGGGTGAGAGCCTGGCGGTGGGCGGCGACGGTATCGGCCGCCTGACGCTTGACCTCCGCCGCTTCGGCACGGGCACCGCTGCGACTTCCTCGGCCTCACGAGCGGCAACCCGCTCCCGTTCACCACGCGCCGCCGCCTGGGCAGCACGATCCTCGGCGTCCTCAGCGGCCCGCCGCTCGGCCGCAACCTCCTCACGGGCCGCCTCGACTTCAGCCCGCGCCGCTGCGACCTCTTCACTGGTGACGTTCTTGATCGCGGCAAGGCCTTCGATCGCCTTGCCCAGCACCACCTGCACGTCGTTCATCGCTGGAATGGCCTCATCGGCGACCGCGACGACGAGCGCGAGCGGATCCCCGAGCGCCTCGGCCAGCCGAGTCTCCCGCTGAGCCTGCGCCCGCTCCTTGCAGTCCTTGGGCGGCGGACAGTACAACCGCCGCCGACCGCCCTTGTATCGGCCGTCCTGCCGCCGCACCGGTTCGGGCAGCGGCGTACGACACACCTGACACCGCCCATGCGGTGCCCCTGTTGGACGTCACGTAGATGTCAGTGATTGCGTCGAGTTTGTCACTGCTGGCGATCCGTCGGGCTGGCTCGTTGGGTGCGCCGCGAGCGCTATCTTGCCTGGTAGACGGACTTAGGCGCCTGAATGCCATTCTTGATTCTGTTTGTTGCAATTACGGTTTTGATTTTTGATTCCCTGCGGTGTGAGGGCAGCGTTGTGTGCCAGGGGCCGGGGGTTTGAGGGCTGTCATGACGTAGAGCGTCAGGTATGTCAGTGGGACGCCGAGTTTGACAGTCACTCCGCTGACATGCCTTCGCCTCGACCAGCGCGTGTCCGGCGTTAGTCGCGAAACTGCAGTACACGATGTTGATGGCGTTGGAGACGCGGCCCGCGCAGCCGACGTATTGGCGTTTGACGCCGACCGTGGCGATGCCCTTCTTCTCCTGCCCGGACTCGTCCAAGATCGCGACCGTGTTCCCGTCGTCCAGGCGCTCGCACACGAACGCGCGGACGGCTGCCATCGCGCCCATGGTGTTCTCCCCGCCGGACTCGATCGCGTTGCTGGAGTACCTGCGGTCGGTGCCCTCGCGGAGGCCGCGGCAGCGGATGACGCTGACGGTCGCGACCGTCGACGCGGACGGGCCGGGCACCAAGCTCGCGCCGACCACCGTGAACCGGATCCTGGCTGCGGTGTCGTCGTTCTACGAGTACGCCATCGTGTCCGGGTTGTTGGAGGGTGTGAACCCGATCGAGAAGCGCCCCGACCCGGCGTTGCAGCGGGTGCCGCAGCGGCACCAGCCGTTCATGGGCCGGGCAAGCTGGCAGCGTCCGGTCCGTCGGGTGGTACGGGTCAAGACCGTCCAGAAGGTTCCCCGGCCACTGAACGAGGCCCAGGTCACCGCCCTGTTGGAGCAGCTGCGCAGGCTGCGAGACCGGGCGATCGTGCTGCTGATGCTGCAGGGCGGGCTGCGCCCCGGCGAGGTGCTCGGACTGCACTTGGAGACATCGCCTACGGCCGTCGCCGCGTGACGGTGCGGCACCGTGGACCGGGGCAATTTCCTGGCCGCAGCACTGACCCACCAACCGCCAACCACCGGCCGAGACCGTATGGGCACCATGCCAGGTCAGCACGCCCGCACCCGGCGACCCACGGCAGCGCATCTTCGGGCCGGTCCGCAAAGCCCTCACCGTGCCAGATCGGCCAGCGCAACTCTTCGCCCTGGCCGGCGCGGCAGCCCGTATCGAACACTACGGAGGACCAGAGGCGATCCGCGCCTGCCTGGTCGCGATCGATGACGTGCGCCGCTGGTGGCCCGGCGGACCACCAGAGTTGGGAGCCCACATGAATCCCGGCCCACAATGACCTGATCTTGAGGCGACGGGTCTTTGCGTTGGATGCGAATATTTCGCATCCAACGCGAACGACGGAGAGCATGGCGACGGGTCGAGACGACCGGTTCCCTGGTTCTTCGGCCCGGTTGCGCCTGGCGGACGGGGTGGCGTTTCTGTATCCGCGCTGATGCGACCAAACGGGGGATCGCAGACGAGGCCCGCCGCAGGTTCGGCTCGAACGCCGAGTGCCGTACCGTCGGCGCAACGCATGAGGCAACAGGGCATGGAGTCATCTAGAGATCGCAAAGTAAACCATTGTTGCCTACGTTGAAATTGAACCTGTCGTTACGAGGAGTTAGATAACGATAATAATGAGTGAGAGAGTCGCGAACTCCTAGGCGACAAGGCCCGGAGAAGGCATCGTGGAAAACACGTAATGTTCACAGCGTGACGGGCCGTTTTCGGACAGTTGTGCTTATTGTCAGGTTTGCTGTGAACTTGCTTTACTTCTCCCGCAAGCTCGCAATGAGTTGCGGAGGTGTGTCGAATGGGGGGGAGTAATGATCGACCATCGAGGGGTGAGTGCTGCCCTTTTAGCAGGTGGCCCCGTTGAGGGGTTATCCACCCGAATGAATGCAGCAGTTCGGGGCGTTCGGAAAGCAACGATTCGGGCCGGACGAATCCTGGTCATCGGCGGTACGCGATGATCTACGGGATCGACGTGGCGTACTACGAAGGGCATCCGGACTGGCGGCGAGTCCATGACTCCGGGATCCGCTTTGGTTTCTCGAAGGTGTCGGAGAACACCGACTATGTGAACTCCACCTGGAAGCACAACCGGGCCGGTATGGAGGCGTTACCGGACGATTTCGTGCCAGGCGCCTACCACTTCCTACACAGCGGATCGGACCCCGCCGAGCAGGCACGTCACTTCCTGTCCTCGGCCGGCGATCTCACCGACTGGATGGTCGCCCTCGACGTCGAACGCGTCACCGACTCCCACGGCCACGTCACCTCGAAGCCGACCGCCGCACACGCTCACGCATGGGTCACGGAGTTCAAGAAGCACGCGGGTGACCACACCGTGATCGGCTACTTCCCGCGCTGGTACTGGGACGAGCTCGACCGGCCCGACCTGAGTTTCTTCGACAGTGTGTGGGCCTCGCACTACGTGTCCGGGTCAGGATCCGCCTCGGTCCTGTACCGGCATGTCTCGGCCTCGTGGTGGAAATCCTACGGCGGCGGGACCGTGGCGATGCTGCAGCACAGCTCGTCCGGGTCGGTGCCAGGCGTCGACGGCGAATGCGACGTGAATGCCTACAAAGGCACCCTGACCGAACTGCGGAAGCTCAACGGTCTCAGAACGCGAAAACCGAAACCGGTGTCGTGGCCCGGTCGGGAGCTGAAGCTCACCTCTCCGATGACGCACGACGCGGAGGTGACCTGGGTTCAGCAGCGGCTGAATGTCCACGGCGCGAACCCGAAGGTGACCGTCGACGGCGTCTTCGGCCCGAATACCGAGGCCGCCTTGAAATCCTTCCAGATTGCGCACGAGCTGACCGTCGACGGAGTCGTCGGCAAGGTCACCTGGACCGCTCTCAGCGCTTCCTGACCATTACCGCGATCCGCGTGAAAGGCGGGCGGCAGCATGCCCGAATCCAAGAAAAGGCGTCCTGCGGCGACCACCAACGGTGCCGGATTGATCGCTGAGGACCCGTCGGAGGGCGAGATGGCTTCCGATGGGCCGCATCAGCGA
>CAVTOG010000009.1:0-1386767 GCA_963736325.1 uncultured Actinomycetota bacterium
TGAACCCCCATGCCCCGTAAAGGGCACTAGCACCTCAAGCTAGCGCGTCTGCCTATTCCGCCACCCGGACGAGGTGTGCTCCGCGGTCTCCCGCGGCGGCTGCCACACGATAGCAAATCCCCGCTGGTGCCGCGAAGTCGAACCTCTCGCGGATCGTGGTGGCTGGTCAGCGACGTGGTGCTGGAGTATGAGGGGAGGACAACCCCAAGGGAGGCAAACGTGAGCGACCCCACGGCGGAGGGCGAGGTCGTTGAGCTCTGCAGTGAGCTCATCCGCATCGATACCTCGAATCCTGGTGACAACAGTGGGCCAGGGGAGCGGAAGGCGGCCGAGTACGTTGCGGAGAAGCTTGCCGAGGTCGGGATCTCGCCGGAGATCTATGAGTCTGCCGACAAGCGGGCCAGTGTCGTCGCGCGGATCGAGGGGACCGACAAGGAGCGCGACGCGCTGCTGATCCACGGGCACCTCGACGTGGTGCCGGCGCAGAAGCAGGACTGGACGCGTGACCCCTTCGGCGGGGAGGTCGCGGATGGCTGTGTCTGGGGTCGTGGCGCGGTCGACATGAAGGATATGGACGCCATGGTGCTCGCGGTGGTCCGTGAGCGGATGCGGCAGGGGCGCAGGCCGGATCGGGACATCGTGCTGGCGTTCCTCGCCGACGAGGAGGCCGGTGGCACGTACGGGGCGCACTGGCTCGTCGACAACCACCGGGACCTCTTCGAGGGCTGCACGGAGGCTATCGGGGAGGTCGGTGGCTTCAGTCTCACCGTCAACGACAAGCGCCTCTATCTCATCGAGACGGCCGAGAAGGGCCTCGCGTGGATGCGTCTCAGGGCGGAGGGTACGGCGGGGCACGGCTCGATGGTGCACGGTGACAACGCCGTCTCGGCGCTCGCGGCGGCGGTGGCCAGGATCGGGGAGCACAAGTTTCCCATTCGCCTCACCAAGACCGTCCGCGCGTTTCTGGAAGAGGTCTGCGATGCGATGGGCATCGAATTCGATCCCGATGACATCGAGCGTACGGTCGAGAACCTCGGCCCGCTCAAAAGGATGATCGGCGCGACCATCAGAAATACCATCAACCCGTCCGTTCTGGACGCCGGGTACAAGACGAACGTCATTCCCCAGACCGCCACGGCGCAGGTCGACGGCAGGTTCCTGCCCGGCCATGAGGAGGAGTTCTTCAAGGCCGTCGACGAGCTCCTGGGCGAGCGTGTGAGCAGGGAGTTCATTCATCACGACATCGCGGTCGAGACGGACTACGACGGCCCGCTGGTCGCGGCGATGGACGCCGCGCTCAGGGCGCACGACCCCCAGGCGCACCCCGTCCCGTACTGCCTGTCGGGTGGTACGGACGCGAAGTCATTCGCCACTCTCGGCATTCAGTGCTTCGGTTTCGCCCCCCTGAAACTGCCGAAGAATCTCGATTTTTCCGGAATGTTTCACGGCATCGACGAACGCGTTCCCTTGGACGGCCTCCGCTTCGGTGTACGAGTTCTCGACCATTTTCTAGATCACGCTTAAACACATCCAGCGATTATCGCGACGATCGCTCTCCGTGATGCTACGGTGACTCGCCGTACGGAACTTTCGCGTTCCGTGAGGTGGGTCAACGCCAAGGAGGGCGCGTGGTTCCAGGACGGTCGCGGTCGCGGAGGTTCGCCTCCGTCGTCGCGCGCTGCCCAGGAGCCCTCGCCCGCCCGGTGACCGGACGCCTGCTCGTCTTGGTGGGCATCGCGGTCGCCGGCTGGCTGTTCGGCGCCGCCGGGCAGGCCCATGCCGACACCGTTCCCGGAGCACGCCTTCCCAGCGTCGCGACGCATGCCGTCCGGCCCGTGACCGATGTCACGAGGCCTTTGGTACGCCGCGTCGTCCCGGCCGTGCGCACCACCGGGGCGGATCTTCGGCCCTCTCGTCCATCGGCGATCCTCGCCCTGCCACCCGTGACGGTGTCGGTGAAGACCGGCGCCCCGCGGTCAAGCACGCCGACGGACACGGCTGGTCCTTCTCGGACACATCGGCACGGCGACGTGCACGTCCGCGTCGCCGGCGGTCCGCTGACCCACAGCGGGCAGCATGCCGTGACGGGGGCGTCCGAGAAGGCCTCCACCGCACATGTGGCCCGTACGACGGTGCCCGTGCCCTTCATGCCCCGGCTGCCACGACCTCTGTCGCACCGGGCGCAGGCGCTTCCCCCGTCCTCCGTCGACGGCGTCCACCTGGTCGTTCCCTGGCGTGTCATCAGGACGGGCGCGGCCCCCCGCCGTGCCGCCGCTTCCGCTCCGCTCGCCTGGGCGATCCCCCCGGCCGTCCGCACAGCGGCGGACGAGCCGTCCTTCTCCCCTGACTAGCCCTCTCGATACCGGTCTCGGGCCGGTGCAGAGGCGCGCCGCGTTCCAGCGGCACGTCAGAGCAGTTCCGATCAATCAACCCTGTCCAATGAGGAGTAACCACCCATGCGTATGTGGGCGAAAGGCACCGCGCGTGCCACCCTGCTCGCCGCGAGCTTCGTAGCGCTCGGCGCCGGTCCGGCGCTGGCCGACGGAACCGACGGGCACGGCAGCGTGCTCGGCGGTAACCAGATCAACGCTCCGATCTCCGCTCCCATCAACGCCTGCGGCAACGCGGTCGCGATCCTCGGCGGTTCTCTGGCCGGGTGCCAGGGCGGCGCCAAGGTCACGAACGGCGGCGGCTATGTCGGCGGTCACACCTCCGGGCGTCACAGCATCGGCGGCGGCAACCAGATCCACGCCCCGATCAACGCGCCGATCAACGCCTGCGGCAACGCGGTCGCGATCCTCGGCGGTTCTCTGGCCGGGTGCCAGGGCGGCGCCAAGGTCACGAACGGCGGCGGCTATGTCGGCGGTCACACCTCCGGGCGTCACAGCATCGGCGGCGGCAACCAGGTCGACCTGCCGGTCAGCGCGCCGATCAACGTCTGCGGCAACTCGACCGCGGTTCTCGGCCACGCCCTCGCGGGATGCCAGGGCGGCTCGAAGGTGAGCACCGGCGGTGGCTATCCGGGCTACGGCGACGGCGGTTACGACGACGGCGGCTACGGCGGCCGGCACACCTCCGGCAGCCACAGCATCCTCGGCGGCAACCAGATCCACGCCCCGATCAACGCGCCGATCAACATCTGCGGCAACGCGATCGGCAACGCGGTCGCCGGATGTGAGGGCGGCGCCAAGATCTCCGGTCACGGCGGTCACTTCTACGGCGGCCACACCTCCGGGCGTCACAGCATCCTCGGCGGCAACCAGATCGACGCGCCCATCAACGCGCCGATCAACGTCTGCGGCAACTCGGCCGCGGTTCTCGGCCACGCCCTCGCGGGATGCCAGGGCGGCTCGAAGGTGGGCCCCGGCGGTGGCTACTTCACGCCCACCGGCCACACCTCGGGCCGGCACAGCATCGGCGGCGGCAACCAGGTCCAGGCCCCGGTCAACATTCCGGCCGACGTCTGCGGCAACGCCGCCGCGGTGATCGGGCGGGCGTACGGGAGCTGTGGCTCGGACGACTGCGTCCGCCCGTCGAGCGCCGCCCTGCCGAACCAGCTCGGAGGTCTCCCGCAGCTGCCGGTGAACGCCGCCTCGATGAAGTACGGCGCCTCGCCGGTCTCCATGGGCGCGGTTCCCGCGCTCCCGCGCATGCCGTTCCGCCGTCCGGCTCCGGCCGACCTCGGGCTGCCGGCCGGACAGCTGCCGATGTCCTCGCAGGATGACGGCCAGCCGTCCCTGCCGGGCATGCCCAACCTGCCCGTAGGCCAGAACGGCCCGATCCACGTGGCGCCGCCGGTCGGTGGCCCGCCGAAGCAGCTCCCGCCGGTGCGTACCGTCGCGGCCGAGTCGCCCATCGGCGTCCAGAACGGCGCGCTGACCGCGCTGGCGATCGGTGGAGTGCTCGCCGCGTCCTCGGCCGTGGTGGCCCAGGTGCGTCACCTGCGCCGTCGCTAGGCAGCACGTTCACGCGTGACGCCAAGTAGGACCGTTTTGCCTGCCCCGGAGTAATGGGGCAGGCAAAACCCTATTAAAGGGGTGTCTCATCCTCGGCTCACCCCGTCGTCGCGGGTACGAGACATTGATGTAGCGTCGAAGACCACAAGGAGTGGCGACCTGTCAGAAGGTGCGCCTAACGCGTATGACCTTGCGTCGGAGCTGGATTCGTCGCCTACCGTCGGGGTAGACCCGCACGCGGAAGAGCTCCCACCCGTCGCGCTCGGCGTGCTCGACCATGAGCTGCCTGGCGGCATCACGGGTGGTGCCACGCGGCAGAGTCAGTACTAGGTAGGAGTACTCGAGCATTGGCCTTATTCTGCAACGTCTAGGGTCCTCACGGGGAGCGTGTGATCCTCATCCGCCGAAACCGGTCTACTGTCGTTCAGCGTTGACCGGAAGCGGGACGGCACCAAAATGACTCCCGCAGAAGTCGAGATTTGTGAGGTTCAGGCACCGTGCCCGACAGCAACGGCACATCAAAGTCCGGCGTTAACCGCCTGGTGATCGTCGAGTCGCCCGCGAAGGCCAAGACCATCGCGGGCTATCTCGGCCGTGGGTACACCGTCGAGTCCAGCATCGGCCACATCCGCGATCTCCCAGAGCGCGCCGCCGACATCCCCGCCAAGTTCAAGGGCGAGTCGTGGGCCCGCCTGGGTGTGAACGTCGACAACGACTTCGAGCCGCTCTACGTCATCAACGCGGACAAGAAGCAGCAGGTCGCGAAGTTGAAGAAGCTGCTGCAGGACGCCGACGAGCTCCTCCTCGCGACGGATGAGGACCGCGAGGGCGAGGCGATCGCCTGGCACCTGCGCGAGGTGCTCAAGCCCAAGGTCCCCGTGCACCGCATGGTGTTCCACGAGATCACCGCCGACGCCATCCGCGCCGCCGCCAGCAGCCCGCGCGAACTGAACATCAAGCTCGTCGACGCGCAGGAGACCCGCCGGATCCTCGACCGTCTCTACGGCTACGAGGTCAGCCCGGTCCTGTGGAAGAAGGTCATGCCGAAGCTGTCGGCGGGCCGTGTCCAGAGCGTCGCCACGCGCCTGGTCGTCGAGCGTGAGCGCGAGCGCATCGCGTTCGTCCCCGCCGGTTACTGGGACCTCGCCGCCACCTTCGACACCGGCAAGCCCGAAGAGCCGTCCACCTTCGAGGCCACGCTCGTCGCCGTCGACGGCAAGCGGGTCGCCCAGGGGCGTGACTTCACCGCCCGCGGCCAGATCAAGTCCGCCGAGATCCTGCACCTGGACGAGGCCGCCGCGCGTGGCCTCGCGACCCGCCTCGCCGACCGGCCGTACGAGGTCAAGTCCGTCGAGCGCAAGCCGTACAAGCGCAGCCCGTACGCCCCATTCCGTACGACGACGCTGCAGCAGGAGGCCAGCCGCAAGCTGGGCTTCTCCGCCAAGTACACGATGCAGGTCGCGCAGAAGCTGTACGAGAACGGCTTCATCACCTATATGCGTACCGACAGCATCCAGCTGTCCGAGACCGCGATCCGTGCCGCCCGCAGCCAGGCGCAGACGCTGTACGGCGCCGACTACGTTCCGGACAAGCCGCGCGTCTACCAGAGCAAGGTCAAGAACGCCCAGGAGGCGCACGAGGCGATCCGCCCGTCCGGCGACACCTTCCGCACCCCGGGCGAGACGGGCCTGAAGGCCGACCAGTTCCGGCTGTACGAGCTGATCTGGAAGCGCACCGTCGCCAGCCAGATGAAGGACGCCACGGGCAACTCCGTGTCGGTGCGCGTCGCGGGCGAGTCCAGCACCGGTGAGCGCGTCGAGTTCGGCGCGTCCGGCAAGGTCATCACGTTCTACGGCTTCCTGAAGGCCTACGTCGAGGGCGCCGATGACCCGTCGTCGGACCGCGACGACCAGGAGCGGCGCCTGCCCAAGCTGGAGGAGAGCGACCCGCTGACCGCGGCCGAGCTCGCCGCCGAGGGCCACTCCACCCGGCCGCCGGCCCGCTACACCGAGGCCAGCCTGGTCAAGGAGATGGAAGATCGCGAGATCGGGCGGCCGTCCACGTACGCCACGATCCTGGGCACCATCCTCGACCGCGGTTACGTCTTCAAGAAGGGCACCGCGCTGGTGCCGTCGTTCCTGGCGTTCGCCGTGGTCAACCTGCTGGAGAAGCACTTCGGCAACCTGGTCGACTACGACTTCACCGCCCACATGGAGGACGGCCTCGACGACATCGCACGCGGTGGCGCCGAGCGCGTCCCGTGGCTGCAGCGTTTCTACTTCGGTGAGAACGGCGACGAGGGCCTGAAGGAGCTGGTCAGCGACCTCGGCGAGATCGACGCCAAGGAGGTCAGCTCCTTCCCGATCGCCGACAGCGACATCATGATCAGGGTCGGGCGTTATGGCCCGTACCTTGACCAGGACGGCCAGCGGGTCAACATCCCCGAGGACATCGCGCCGGACGAGCTGACCAAGGAGAAGGCCGAGGAGCTGTTCGCGCAGCCGAGCGGCGACCGTGAGCTCGGCGCGGACCCGGAGACCGGCAACCAGTTGGTGGCCAAGACCGGACGCTTCGGCCCGTACGTCACCGAGATCCTGCCCGAGGGCGCCCCGAAGTCGACCAAGCCGCGCACCGGGTCGCTGCTGAAGTCGATGACGCTCGACACGGTGACGCTCGACGACGCCCTGAAGCTGCTCGCGCTGCCGCGCACGCTCGGCGAGATCGACAAGGAGCCGGTGACGGCGCAGAACGGCCGGTTCGGCCCGTACCTGAAGAAGGGTACGGACAGCCGTTCGCTGGAGTCCGAGGAGCAGCTGTTCACGGTCACCCTGGACGAGGCCAAGGCGATCTTCGCCCAGCCGAAGCAGCGTGGTCGCGGCCGTGCCGCCGCAGCGCCGCCCCTGCGCGAGCTGGGGGACGACCCGGCGAGCGGTCAGAAAGTCGTGGTCAAGGAGGGGCGATTCGGCCCATACGTTACTGACGGGGAGACGAACGCAAGTCTTCGCAAGGGTGACGAAGTGGAGTCGATCACCATCGAACGGGCCGCTGAGCTGCTCGTTGAGCGTCGGGAGAAGGTCGCGGCGGGCGGCGGCAAGAAGCCCGTCAAACGGCGAACCGCGAAGTCACGCACCTGACGCTCTCGGGTCGATACTCTGACACAATGACCAGAACGGGCAGCCCTCCCGGCGTGCTTTCGATCAAGCCGTTCAGACGGCTGTGGATCGCCCTGTCATTGTCCAGTTTCGGCGACTGGCTGAGCATCCTCGCTCTGACGGCGCTGGCGGGCTCGTTGACCAAGGGAACGGCCGAGAACTACGCCATCGGTGGCGTCCTCGTCGTCAAGCTACTGCCGGCTTTGATCTTCGGCCCGCTCGCGGGCGCCGTCGCCGACCGGTTCGACCGTCGCATCACCATGGTGGTCGCGGACGTCTTCCGCTTCGCGTTGTTCCTGTCGATACCGCTGGTCGGGCGTCTCGACTGGCTCTACATCGCGACGTTCCTCATCGAGGTCGTCACGTTGTTCTGGATCCCGGCCAAAGAGGCCACGATCCCGAACCTCGTGCCCAAGGACCAGCTCGAACGCGCCAACCAGGTCAGCCTGACCTCCACGTACGGTTCGGCTCCGGTCGCGGCGGCGATGTTCTCGGTGCTGGCACTGATCTCCGGTGCGATCTTCGCGAACCAGGAGCAGCGGGCCGACCTCGCGCTCTACATCAACGCGGCGACCTTCCTGATCTCCGCTGCGACGATCTTCACGCTCCGTGAGATCCCCAAGCAGCGCGGCCAGGTCTCGGTGCCCTCGATCCTCAAGCAGATCGGGCAGGGCTGGAAGTTCGTCGGCTCGACGCGCTTGGTCCGCGGGCTGATCATCGGCATCCTCGGCGCGTTCGCCGCGGGCGGCGCCGTGATCGGCGTCGCCAAGGTCTACGTCAAGCAGCTTGGCGGCGGCGACGCGGCGTACGGCGTGGTCTTCGGCATGGTGTTCGTCGGCATGGCCGTCGGCATGTTCCTCGCGCCGCGCATCCTGCAGGAGTTCAGCCGCAGGCGGCTCTTCGGGCTGGCGATCATCGGTGCCGGCCTCGCCCTCGCGCTGATCGGGGTCATCCCCAACCTCGTGATCGTCTCGCTGCTGACCGCGCTGTGCGGCACCGGCGCCGGCATCGCCTGGGTGATCGGCTACACGCTGGTCGGCCTGGAGGTCGAGGACAGCCTGCGCGGCCGTACCTGGGCGTTCCTGCAGTCGCTCGTACGCGTGGTGCTGCTGCTCGTGATCGCCGCGGTGCCGTTCATCGCGGGTGTCGTCGGCAACCACCGGCTCAACCTTCCGGGCGACAACCTCTACCACTTCAACGGCCCCAACGCCGTCCTGCTCATCGGCGCCCTGCTGGCGATCATCGTCGGCCTGCTCGCGTACCGGCAGATGGACGACCGCAAGGGCGTCCCGCTGGTCCGCGACCTGGCGGCCGCGTTGCGCGGTGAGCGTTACACCGTCGAGGAGACCGGCGCCGAGCACGGCGTGTTCGTCGCCTTCGAAGGCGGTGAGGGCGCCGGCAAGACCACGCAGGCGCGCCTGTTGTCGATCTGGCTCCGCGACCAGGGCTTCGACGTCGTCATGACGCGTGAGCCGGGCTCCACGAAGATCGGGATGCGGCTGCGCGCGCTGCTGCTCGACCGGGAGAGCACAGGGCTTTCCTCGCGGGCCGAGACGCTGCTGTACGCCGCGGACCGCGCCCAGCATGTCTCCGAGGTGATCGGCCCGGCGCTCGAGCGCGGCGCGATCGTGGTCACCGACCGCTACGTCGACTCCTCCCTGGCCTACCAGGGCGCGGGCCGCGAGCTGAAGGTCGATGACATCGCCCACATCAACCGCTGGGCCACCGGAAACCTCATCCCGGACCTGACGGTGATCCTGGACGTCCCCGCCGAGATCGGCCTGGGGCGGTTCGCCTCGCCGGCCGACCGGATGGAGTCGGAGCCGCGGGAGTTCCACGAGCGAGTGCGGCAGGGGTTCCGTCGTCTCGCCGAGGCCGAGCCGCACCGCTACCTCGTCGTCGACGCCACGCAGTCGCAGCCGGAGATCTCCCGGAAGATCCACGACCGGGTTCGTTCGATCCTGCCGGACCCGATCCCGGCCGGCGCCGAGGCCATCACCAGCACGATGCCGGCCATCACCGACTGATTCGCCGTTAGGCTCGGTCGCGTGACCGTATACGACGACCTGGTCGGGCAGGGGCCCGTCATCGAGCAGCTCGAGACGGCGGCGCGCGCAGGCGCGGCCGCCCTCGCGGGCGAGGCCGGCGGCGGGATGACGCACGCGTGGCTGTTCACCGGCCCGCCCGGATCCGGGCGGTCGGTGGCGGCGCGGGCGTTCGCCGCCGCGCTGCTCTGCCTCGACCAGGGCTGCGGCCACTGCGCCTCCTGCCACCAGGTGCTGTCCGGCACCCACGCCGACGTCGAGGTCGTACGCCCGGCCGGGCTGTCGTACGGCGTGCGTGAGACCCGTGCGCTGGTCCTGCGCGCGGCGTCGTCGCCGACCGCGGGCCGGTGGCGGATCGTGCTGTTCGAGGACGCCGACCGCTCCACGGAGCAGGCCGCGAACGCCCTGCTCAAGGCCATCGAGGAGCCACCCGCCCGTACGGTCTGGCTGCTCTGCTCGCCCTCGCCGGACGACCTCGTGATCACCATCCGGTCCCGCTGCCGCCTCGTGACGTTGCGCACGCCTCCGGCCGGAGCCGTCGCCGACGTGCTCGTGCGACGGGACGGGATCGAGCCGGGTGTGGCAGCGGAGGCCGCACGTGCCGCGCAAGGCCACATCGGCCGCGCGCGGCGGCTGGCCACCGACGAGGAGGCGCGCCGCCGCAGGGCCGACGTGCTGGGCGTGCCGGGCCGTCTCACCGGGGTCGGTGCCGCCGTGATGGCCGCGGAGTCGCTCGTACGCGCCGCGGAGGCCGAGGCGAAGGCGTCGAGTTCCGAGCGCGACACCGAGGAGACCGTCGCGCTGCGCCAGGCCCTCGGCGAGAGTGCCAAGGGCCGTATGCCACGCGGCACCGCGGGGGCGCTGAAGGAGCTGGAAGACCGGCAGAAGTCCCGTGCCACCCGTATGAAACGCGACGCTCTCGACCGGGCGCTGCTCGACCTGGCGTCCTACTACCGCGACGCGCTCGCCGTGCAGCTCGGCGCCGGTGTCGAGCTGGTCAACGCCGACCGGTCGCGTGAGCTGCGGTCGGCCGGTGGAAGCCCCGAGGCCACCCTGCGGCGCCTCGAAGCGATCATGCATTGCCGCGAGCGGCTGGAGGCGAACGTCAACCCCCAGCTCGCGGTCGAGGCGATGGCGATGGCGCTCCGAAACGGTTGACAGGACGCCCTGGCCGTAGTCGGCCAGCAGCCCCGCACGTCGTACCACTGGACACAGACGGTGTAAACCAACTCTTATGTCTCCATTGCCAGAGTTTTACTGGCACCTAACTGGAAGACACGGGAGGTGTGCAGTGCGGCGCGCCATCGCTCTCGTCGCCTGTGCCGTTGTCACAGCGGCACTCGCGGCACCCGCTCAAGCGGGTCCTAGTTCAACGAAGACCAAGGGTCAGGAGACCGAATACGTCGTCCTCTACAAGGACGGCGTGTCCTTGGAGCAGGCGCACAAGGCCATGAAGGCCGCCGGTGGCACGATCGTCACCGAGAACAAGGCCGTCGGGGTCGCCACCGTACGGTCCACCAGCACCGGGTTCATCGCCGCCGCCCGCCGCCAGTCGGCGGTCGACGGCGTGGCGCCGAACCGCGCGGTCGGCGAAGCACCCCTCGCGGCGCGGGCGACGGCCCGCAAGAGCACGGCCGTCGAGAAGGAAGGCCGCGACCGCGCCGGCAAGGCCGCAAAGAAGAAGGTCAAGGGCGAGCCGCTGTCCGACGGACAGTGGGACATGAAGCAGATCCACGCGACCGCCGGCGGTTCGTACCGCGTCGAGCCCGGCGACCACCGCGTGCTGGTCGGCGTCATCGACACCGGCATCGACGGCACCCACCCCGACATCGCGCCGAACTTCGACCGGAAGCTCAGCCGCAACTTCACCATCGACATCCCGGTGGACGCCGACGGCACCGAGGTCGACGGGCCGTGCGAGCATCCGTCGTGCGTCGACCCGGTCGACGAGGACGACAACGAGCACGGCACCCACGTCGCCTCGACGATCGCCTCGCCGATCAACAAGCTCGGCATCGCGGGCGTGGCGCCGGGCGTACGGCTCGTCAACGTACGGGCCGGCCAGGACTCCGGGTTCTTCTTCCTGCAGCCCGTGGTCGACGCCCTGACGTACTCGGCCGACGCCGGGATCGACGTCGTGAACATGTCGTTCTACACGGACCCGTGGCTGTTCAACTGCCCGGACAACCCGGCCGACTCGGCCGAGTACCAGGCCGAGCAGCGTACGGTCATCAAGGCGTCGGAGCGTGCGCTCGCCTACGCGCACCGGCACGGTGTGACCCTCGTCTCGGCGGCGGGCAACGGCGCGACGGACTACACCAAGACCATCGACGACGCCTCCAGCCCGGACTTCCCGGCGACGCCCGGTGAGGCGCCGTACGACCGCACCATCCCGCCGAGCTGCATCTCCGAGCCGAGCGAGGGCAAGAACGTCATCGCCATCTCGTCGACCGGCATCAGCACCCGCAAGTCGTACTACTCCGACTACGGCAACGGGTACGTCGCCGTGGCCGCGCCCGGCGGCGACAGCTATGACACCGCCGACGGCAAGGCCGACGTCACCCACGCCGTCCTCGCCGCCTACCCGAAGTCGCTGGCCGAGGCCCGAGGCGAACTCAACGCCGACGGCACGCCGAACGTCCCCTACGTCGTCCGCGACTGCAAGGGCTCGACCTGCGCCTACTACCAGTACCTCCAGGGCACGTCGATGGCGTCGCCGCACGCCACCGGCGTCGTCGCGCTGATCGTCAGCCGGTACGGGCACCGCGACCCGGTGCACGGCGGGCTGACGCTCGACCCGAACATCGCCAAGGCGGTCCTGCAGGGCACGGCGAACGTGCACCCCTGCCCGACGCCCCGGTCGTACACCTACACCCGCCACGTACTCCAGGCGGACGGCACGTACAAAACCGTCATGACCACTCACACCTGTGAGGGTCCGGCCGGCCACAACGGCTTCTACGGGCACGGCATCATCGACGCCCTGCACGCCGTGGGCCACTAGGCACATCGCTCGACGGGGCCCTCATCCTGCTCAGGCAGGGTGAGGGCCCCTCTTGTGTCGTCCTAGGCTGGACCCCATGCCGTACCGCGTCACGTTCGTCTGCACGGGCAACATCTGCCGCTCGCCGATGGCCGAGCACATCTTCCGCCGTCACGCCGAGGACGCGGGGCTCGACGTGGAGGTGGACAGCTCCGGCACCGACCGCTGGCACGTGGGCGACGCGGCCGACGAGCGTACGGTCGCGACCCTGCGCCGCGCCGGATACGCCTCCGCACACCGGGCCCGTCGGTTCGAGCCCTCGTGGTTCGAGCACTACGACCTGATCGTCGCGCTCGACCAGGGACACCGGCGGGACCTGCTGCGCCTGGCCCCGGACGAGGCGGCCCGCGACAAGATCCGGCTCCTGCGGGAGTTCGACCCGGCCGCACGCGACCACGACGTCGCCGACCCGTACTACGGGCGAGGTTCGGCCTTCGAGGAGGTACGCGAGCAGATCGAGGCCGCCGTCCCCGGCCTCCTCGTGCACGTACGGGCCGCGCTCGCCTGATGGGAGGTCCGGCATTGTTCGACGAGGACCAGATTCTCGACGCCGCACTCGGAGTGGTCGCCCGCAGCGGCCCGCCGGCGGCGACGATCGCCGCGATCGCCGACGAGCTCGGCGCGCCGGTCGGATCGGTCTACCAGCACTTCCGCTCCCGCGACCAGGTATTAGCCCACCTGTGGATCCGTACGGTCCGAAGGTTCCAGGAGGGGTTCGTACGGGTCCTGGAGTCACTTCCCGCGGAAGAGGCCGCGCTGTACGTCACACGCTGGTGCCGCGCGCACCTCGCCGAGGCGCGGGTGCTCGTCCTGTACCGCCGCGAGGACCTGGTGGTCAGCTGGCCCGAGGCTCTCGGGAAGGACCTGGCCACGCTCGACGACCCGATCGAGGCGGCGATCGGCGGCGTCGCACGCCGCCGGTACGGCTTAGTGGACGAGCGCTCCGCGGGCCGGGTGGCGTTCGCCGTGATCGACGTCCCCTACGCGGTGGTCCGGCGGTATCTGGCGGCGGACGCGGCGCCGCCGGACGAGATCGACGAGTACGTCCTCGCAGCCGGACGCGCGGTGCTCTGATCTCATGGCACCTGTGAGACGCCTGCTGGACACGCCCGTGGTCGAGGAGGTCGACCTGGGCACCGGCCACGACTGGACCCTCCGGCGGGTCATCCTCGCCGACGGGCGCACCGTCTTCATGAAGAAGAGCCGGCTCGACGGGGTCTTCGACGCCGAGGCCGCCGGGCTGCGCTGGCTCCGCGACGGCTGGCAGAACGCCGCCGGGCCGTCGCCCGTGCCGGAGGTGCTCGCCGCCGACCGTACGACGCTCGTGCTGCCCTGGGTGGACACCCGGCAGGCCACACCCGCCGCCGCCGAGCGGTTCGGGCGCGAACTGGCCATGCTGCACGGCTCCGGCGCCGGCTTTTACGGTGCTCCGTGGGACGGATATATCGCGACCCTGCCGCTCGACAACACGAGGGGCGACTCGTGGCCCGAGTGGTACGGCGAACGCCGCGTCCTTCCCTACCTGCGCATGGCGGTGGACCATGGCGTGATGTCCGGCCGCGACGCCGCCGAGATCGAGCGCGCCGTCGAGCGGATCCCCGGCGCGGCCGGGCCGCCCGAGCCGCCGGCACGGATCCACGGCGACCTGTGGTCCGGCAACGTCCTGTGGGCCGACGGGCGCGCGCTGATCGTCGACCCGGCCGCCCACGGCGGCCACCGCGAGACCGACCTGGCCATGCTGGCCCTCTTCGGAGCGCCGTACCTGGAGCGGATCCTCGCCGGGTACGAGGAGGTGTCACCGCTCGCGGCGGGCCGGCGGTCACGGGTGCCGCTTCACCAGCTGCACCCGCTGCTCGTCCACGTCGTCCTGTACGGCGCGGCCTACCGCGAACAGGCCCTGCGGGCCGCACGCGCCATTCCGTGATCATCCAGGGGCGGGGAGCCTGGATGATCACGGATCGCGGGTTCTACGGCAGCGTCCACTGCTGGGCGGCGCTGCCGTTGCAGGTGTAGATCTGCAGCTGTGTGCCGTCCGTCGTGCTGCTGTTCGGGTCGTCCAGGCACTTGCCGGACTCCGGGTTGGTCAGCGCCTTCGTGGACGATGTGAAAGTCCACTTCTGCGCGCCGGAGGTGTTGCAGTCCCAGAGCTGCACCTTCGTGCCGTCCGCCGTGCCGCTGTTGCTGACGTCCAGGCACTTGCCGAACGCCGTCAGCGTCCCGTCGCCCTGCACCACCCACTTCTCGGCGTTGGTCCCGTTGCATCCGTAGATCTGGACCGGAGTGCCGTTGGAGGTGCCGCTCTGCTTCACGTCCGCGCACTTACCGGCGATGGCGGACGCGAGCGGGCCGCCCACGGGGCCGGTCCCGGCTCCGCTGCCTGGGTAGGACGGCGGCGCCGAGGAGGCCCCGGTCGCCCAGGAGGTGTTCGCGGTGGTGCCCAGGGTCAGGTCGAGCGTGCCTCCGGAGCCGACCGCCGAGGGCGGCAGGTAGGCGTTGTTCCAGCTGCCGCCGTTCCACGACGCGCTCTGCACGTACGGGGCGTTGGTCGCGGCCTGAGGTGCGTTGATCGTCAGCTTGCCGCCGGTGCTCAGCGTGATGACGACCTGCGTGAACTGCGGGCTGCCCAGCGCGAGGTCCGCGGTGCCCGGCGTCTCGGGGAAGACGCCCATCGCCGACCAGACGTACCAGGCGCTCATCGTTCCCAGGTCGTCGTTGCCGACGCCCCAGCCGGTCGGGGAGTCCGGCCACAGCTGGTTCTGGACGTTGCGGATGACCGACTGGGTCTTCCACGGCTGCCCGACGTAGTCGTACTCCCAGGGCAGCTCGACGCTGGGCTCATTGCCGAGGTCGGCGTGGTCGCCGCCACTGCCGTTGAAGGCCCCGAGGACATGGTCGAGGTAGGACACCATCGCCGCGTTGCCGCCCTTGGCGTCGGCGAGGCCGCGCACGTTGAACGGCACCATGCCCGTGTACTGCCACGACGTGCCCTCGACCATGTCCGTGCCACTGGTCGGGCTGAACCCGCCGGCCCACGTGCCGCTGGCGATCTTCGGCTGCATGAAGCCGCTGGGGTTGAGCAGGTTCTTCCAGGCCTGGGCGCGGTCGACGAACTTCTTCTGGTTCGCGGTGTCGCCGAGCGCTCCGGCGAACGCCCCGAGCGCGAAGTCGGCCGTGTTGTACTCCAGCGTCGTCGACACCGAACCGTAGAAGTTGCAGCAGCCGTACGACCCGTCGTTCGGCAGGTATCCGACGCTGCTGAGGAAGTTCAGACCGGGCCGGTCGTTGTTGGTGGCGGTGGCCTGGTGGATCATCGCGTTCTTGGCCGCGGCCGTGTCGAAGTCCCTGCCGCCGAACGCGTAGATGTCGGCGATGATCGAGGCGGCCGGGTCGCCGACCATCACGTACGACTCGCCGTTGGCCTGCGACCACTTGGGCAGCTGGCCGCCCTGCGCGTAGTCGTTGACCGCCGACTGCGCCACGTCACTCGCCTGCGCGGGCGCGATCATGCCGATGAGCTGGGCCTGGCTCCGGTAGATGTCCCAGCCGGAATAGTTGGCGTACTGGGCGTGCCCCGAGGCGGCCGTGTGCACGGCGTTGTCGAAGCCCATGTACTGCCCGTTGGTGTCGCTGAAGACGTTCGGGTGCAGCAGCGCGTGGTAGAGCGCCGTGTAGAAGACGTGCTGCTGAGCGGTGGTGCCGCCGGACGTCTGGATCTTCCCCAGCACGGTGTTCCACGCGTTGTGCGCGGCCGTACGTGTGCCGTCGAAGTCGAAGCCCGGGACCTCAGCGTCGCGGTTGTCCTTGGCGTTCGCGTCCGAGGTGTAGGAGATGCCGACGCGGGCGTTCACGACGTGGTCGCTCGTCGTGTCGAACGTCAGGTAGCCGCCGTTCGCCGCCGCGAGCGGCTTGATCTGCGCCTTCTGCTTACCGTGCAGCACCGGCCTGCCGGCCTTCTCGGCGGCGTGCTGCGAGGTGCTCTTCCGCGTTCGGGTGGCGGTCGACTTGAGTGCGGCCTTCTTCTCGCCGGCCTTGACGTCCCCGGCGAGCCAGGTGCCCGTGGTGAACGCCTGGTCGAACTTGACCGAGAAGTGGACGGTGTAGGTATTGCCGGCGCCGCAGAAGTGCCCGCTGGTCACCGCCCCCTGGACTTCCGTATTGCTGACGACCTGCCAGTCGGTGGCGTAGTCGCCGTTCTGGCTGCCCGTCAGCTTGAACAGCAGGTTCGCCTGCGTGGTGGACGGGAACGTGAAGCGGCCGATGCCGCCACGCTTCGTCGTGGTCAGCTCGCTCTTCACACCGTTGCCGAGGGTCACGCCGTAGTAGCCGGGGGAGGCCGACTCATTGGCGTGGCTGTAGGACGAGCTCGCCGAGCCCGGATTACTGATCGCGCCGGTCGTCGGCATGATCGGGACGTCGCCGTACGCTCCGCAGCCGGGCCCGGCGATGTGGGTCAGGCTGAACCCGATGATCGTGGGGCTGTTGTAGGAGTACCCGCCGCCCTGCGTGCGGTCGGCGGTGTCGGGGCTCCACTGGGTCATGCCGAACGGCACGTCGGCGCCCGGGAAGTCGTTGGCCCCGTTCGTGGTGCCGAGCAGCGGATTGACGAGAGAGGCGGGGTCGGAGACGGCGGCCTGTGCCTGGGCGGGCAGGAACAGGGCGGCGACGACCGTGGTGGCGGCCACGATCACGCCGAGGGGTCTGGGTAGGGCCATGCCGGTGCCCTTTCGCGGCGGGGATGACAACGTTGTCAACTACTCGTATGACGGCAGGGAAGATCGGTCAAGAGCTGTGTCACCACCTGGCCATCGCCCGGCCGGGCCCGACGATCAGGGCGCGTAGGCTGACCGCTAGGTGACCCGACGGCGGACGGAGCGAATCTTGAGCATGATGATGGCCGTCAGCTTCACGAGGTACGGGCGGCTCTACTACCTCGACCCCGGTACGTACTCCCCTAAAGTCGGCGACAAGGTGCTCGTCCCCACGGACGGCGGCACCGAGGTGGCCGAATGCATCTGGGCGCCGCAGTACGTCTCCGAAGACGTCGGCGGCCTGCCCGTCTGCGCCGGCATGGCAGCCGACGAGGACCTGGCCCGCGACGAGACCAACCGTCGCCGCCGCGCCGAGTCGCGCTCCATCGCCAAGAAGCTGATCCGCAAGCACGAGCTCCCGATGAAGGTGATCGGGATCGACTACCTCGACCACGAGAACGTCTTCAAGATCTACTTCACCGCACCGCACCGGGTGGACTTCCGCGCGCTCGTACGCGACCTGGCGCGCTCGATGAAGGCACGGGTCGAGCTCCGCCAGGTCGGCCCGCGCGACGAGGCCCGCCTGCAGGGCGGCATCGGCCCCTGCGGCCGCGACCTGTGCTGCGCGACGTTCCTCAAGGACTTCGAGCCCGTCTCCGTACGGATGGCCAAGGACCAGGACCTCCCCGTCAACCCGCTGCGCATCGCCGGCGCCTGCGGCCGCCTCATGTGCTGCCTGAAGTACGAGCACCCGCTCTACATCGAGGCCAAGGAGCGCATGCCAAGGCTCGGCGAACGCGTCCAGACACCATCGGGCAGCGGCCAGGTCGTCGGCCACAACGTGCCGTCCGACTCCGTCAACGTACGTCTCGACGGCGGCCAGAAGTGCGCCTGCCCGGTCGCGTCCGTCTGCTCACCGCGCCGCCAGCACGACGAGCAGTATGGCGACAATCAGGATGACTCGCCGCACGCTGGGTAACGGGGTCGTGCCGGGCAGTGAGGTTAGGCTGCCTGCGAACATACCGGCGACCAGAACGGCAACGGCGTGAAAAAGTTCCGGACGGTGACCGCGATGGCGGTGGCCGCCTTCGTGGCGGCCGCCTGCACAGGAACCCCGAATTCGAAGGCGGCCCCGTCGCCGAAGGGAAACGCGTTCTTCTACGCGCAGCGGGTCTCCTGGCACGACTGCGGCGGCGGCTTCCAGTGCGGCACCGTACACGCGCCCCTCGACTACGCCCGTCCGGACGGCCAGCGAATCACCCTGTCCGTCCTCCGCCTGCCCGCCGAGGGCCAGCGCAAGGGCTCCCTCCTGATCAACCCGGGCGGCCCCGGCGGCTCGGGCGTCGACTTCGTACGCGACGCGGCCCGCCAGTTCGGCGCCGACCTGCGCAAGAACTTCGACCTGGTCGGCTTCGACCCACGCGGCGTCAACGCCAGCCGCCCGGCCGTACGCTGCCTGACCAGCAAGGACCTCGACCGCTTCTTCGCCACCGACACGTCGCCGGACGACCCGTCCGAGGTCCAGGACCTGGTGAAGGTCAGCCGTGGCTGGGCCGACCAGTGCAAGGAGAAGATCCCGTCCGTCCTGCCGTACGTCGGCACGGTCAACGCGGCCAGGGACATGGACATCCTGCGCTCCGCGGTAGGCGACCGAGGCCTGACGTACTTCGGCGCGTCTTACGGGACCTACCTCGGCGCCTTCTACGCCGACCTGTTCCCCCATCACGTACGCGCCATGGTCCTCGACGGCGCCGTCGACCCGAAACTGTCCGGCGACGCCATCAACATCGAACAGGCCAAGGGCTTCGACACCGCCGTAGCGGCCTTCGCTGCCGACTGCGTGAAGACTGTCGACTGCCCGCTGGGCACGGGCTCCACCCACGCGGCCTTGGCGCGTCTGTCGCACCTGTTCCAGCAGACCGACAAGAAGCCACTGAAGAACAACCTCGGCGACGGCCGAGTGGTCGACGAGTCGTTGGTAGAACTGGGAGTGGCGGCGGCGCTGTACAACAAGCAGACGTGGCCGATCCTGCGCCTGGCGCTGAAGAGCGCCATCGAGCAGAACGACGGAACGACGCTGCTGCGACTGGGAGACCTGCTGGTCGAGCGCAACAAGGACGGCTCATACTCGAACCAGAGCGAAGCCAACATGGCCGTCAACTGCGTGGACAAGCCGTACGCTCGGACGCTGGGCCCATGGCAGGCTGTGGCGGCGAAGGCGAAGAAGGTAGCCCCGCTGTTCGGCCAGTTCGTAGTGTGGGGAACCCTTCCCTGCGCCTACTGGCCGGCCGTGGTGAAGACCCAGCCGAAGCCACTGCACGCCGTCGGCGCTAAGCCGATCGTGGTGGTGGGAACCACCCGAGACCCGGCGACGCCGTACAAGTGGGCGCAAGGCCTGGCCACGGAGCTGAAGTCGGGCATACTGCTGAGCCTGGACGGCGACGGCCACACGGCCTACCTGCAAGGCAACCCGTGCATCACCAGCGCGGTCGACCGATACTTGATCAACGGCACACCACCGAAGAAGGGCACGATGTGCCACTGAGATTGGGTTCGCAAGCAGTGCCACGAACCCGGTAGACTCAACGCGCGTCGCACCCTCGGGTGCGACCGGCCGCCTTAGCTCAGTCGGCAGAGCGATTCACTCGTAATGAATAGGTCATCGGTTCGATTCCGATAGGCGGCTCCAGGTCAAAGGCCCCTTCCGATCACTCGGAAGGGGCCTTTTTCGTGAGTGCCTGACCAACTGCCTGACTAGGCGCTGCCATTCTCGTTTGGGAAGACGTCGTCCATGGCCTCGGCGCCGGCGAGCAGGACGGGCCGGATCTGGTGCCGGTACACCTTCTCCGTCACGCCCGTGCCAGCGTGGCCCACAAGTCGGGAGATGTCCTCAAGCCGGACACCGGAGTCGGAGAGCAGCGAGACGAAGCTGTGCCGCATCTCCCGCGGAGTCCACTCCTGCGGGTCCAGGTCTGTCTTCACCAGGACGGCCCGGAACGACCGGAGCACGTTGTTTGGGTTGCGCTCCGTCCCAACGCGGGAGGCGAAGACCAGGCCGTTGTCCCGCCACCTCTTGCCCGCGGCCTTCCGCTCTGCGTCCTGGCGCTCGCGGTGAACCTTCAGCGCCTCCACGCACCTGGTCGGCAGTGCCAGCGTGCGTCGGGACTTCGGTGTCTTCGTGTCTCCACCGGCCCGCACCGACCGCCACAGCATGATGGACGGCGGCACGGTCGGATCGGCGTCGGGCCTTCCCTCCAGGTCGACATGCGACCAGGTAAGTGCGCGTAGCTCCTCCGTGCGTGCACCGAGGAGTAGGGAGAGGACGATGTATGCGTACATCGACGTCTCCTGAGCGGCTGCCAGAACGGCCACGGCCTGGTTGAGCGTGAGCGACTTGGAAGGACGTCCTTTCCTCCCCTTTGGAATATCGCAGAGCAGCACGACATTCCGCTTCACCTTGTCCCGAGCTTGAGCGCGTGCCACTGCCCTTTTCAGGATCGAGCGGGCTTGCCGGAGGCTGTCCGTGCTCAGCACGTTGGCCTTTTCCGAAAGCCAGCGGTCTACATCATCGGCGGAAAGCTCCCGAAGCTTGCGCGCGCCGATGGCGGGAATGATGTGCCCCTCCGCGAGGCTCCGACACTTCTTCCCGGTGGACGGGTCTCGATTCGATAGTCCGAAGTCGAGCCAGTCACGAACAGTCTGCTTGATGGTGTACATGGTGTCCTCACTGGGGAGTCCGTCGTCGCGGTCGCGGAGCTTCTCGTGAAGCTTTTTGAGAGCTTTCGTCTTTGACTTGTCACTCGCTGATCGGACGATTCGCTTTCCGGCCGGTGTGTATCCAACAGTGACTTCGGCGATCCAGCGTTGGCGGCTTTCGCTCCAACGCAGGCCGCCGTCACCTCTCGGGCGCTGTTTGCTCACGTGCGTTCTTTCTTCAGGCGGCAGGGGCGGGGGTGGACTCGTTTTCGAGCAGCGCCACGTACTCGTCGATCGCTGCCGCCGGGATGAGCCGGGTACGGCCTTGCTTGACCGAGCGGAGCCGTCCGTTCCGGAGTTGTTCGAAGATCACGCTTCGGCTCATGGAGAGTGCCTCCATGGCGTCAGTGATGCGTAGAAGGCGCTTGGCCGTATTGGCGGTAGGTGTGGGCATGCGTGTGGCTCCTTACTGCCAAGAGGAACTTCGTTCGATTTCCTAAAGCGATCAGCGCCATGATTTGCGAGGTTCTGGAAACGGCTCACGCAGTCCGCGTTCGAGCGAGCGAGTAACGATTCGGGTTGCGGTATTGTGCGACAGCCCGGCGGTGATGTCGGCGGTCACGAGCTGTTCACTCGCTTGGTCATGCGGTATCCCGGCACATTCGAGAAGCCCGCCGGTTTGGTAGGCGAGAGCGGAAAGTGCGCGTTGGCGACCGTCGCGGAGTTTGGCGAGTTCGGCAGTGCCGCGGTTGTGATGAGCGTTAGCGTCATCACATGAACGAAGAGACGCGTATCGCGCTGAGGAACTATGACTGGCTGGTCCGCAACCGGGGGTTGGACAGGATTGCGCTGGCGTGGGAGTCCGACACTCTGGTCACCGGAGACACGGGCGGAGAGATCGAGATCTTGTGCGAGCGGGGTTTCACTCCCGCCACCACTGACGCCGGGCTGGCCACTTCTGTCGAGCCCACAAATGAGCCGCTCTTGTGAGGTCGGCTCAGGCTCGGCGAGCTCGGGGAGACCGTCCTAGTAGGTGCCGCAGCCGTTTGGCTCCGGCGCGTAGGCCGGACGCGATGGTGCTGCGGGCCTCAGCGGCGGTGTAGGCGCCGGCGGCGATGTGCCCCGCCCCCGCCTGTTCCAGCAGGCTCTCGACCTGATCGGCGGTGAGTGCGCCTCCGGCGACCAGTTGGCCGAGGGTGATGGCGGCGGTGTAGAGAGCGGCGTTGCGGCGGCCCTTGGCCGCGCCCGTGACGCGTTCTACCTCGCGGTTGATTGCGGCGGTCAGAAGGGCGGGCTGTCCGAGGTGCGGGATTCTGCGTCACCGCGTCATCTGCGTCACTCGTGTTTCTGACCTGCGGGTTTCGGTGACGCAGAGGTTTTGGGGTGCGTCATCTGGTGACGCGGGCGTGCGTCAGCAGATGACGCAGATGACGCAGATGACGCGGGATGACGCAGCCGGGGCCGTTCTGCGTCATCGCTGTAGCGGCAGTTCAGGGGCCGGTTTCTGCCGTTGGATGACGCAGATGACGCAGCGTCTCTTCTCTTAGGAAAAAGAGAAGGGGGTGCCTGTTGTTGTGTGCCTCAAGGCGTGAAGAAGGAGCCGCTCGCGGGGCGGCCATCGGCGCTGCGACGCAGTAAGAAGAGCACCTCCCCCGTGATGCTGGGGCGGCGGGTGCTCTTCTTGCTTGTCCTACTGGTCGGCGGTCAGAGCAGTGGGTCTTGCTGGTGTGGTGGTGGGGTCGGGCGGCGGGTCATTTCGATGTAGCGGCCTTCTTTGGTGCGGCCCCAGTCGATCAGGACGTCGCGCGCGGCGAGGGTCGGTTGGAGGCGTTTGAGGCGGTCGGAGAGGACTTTGCCTGTGGTGGGCCAGCCTTTGGGTAGGGGGCGGTAGTCGTCGCCGGTGTACTGGTTGGTGAGGCGGTGCAGCCATTGGGTGGAGGTCATCCGTGTCTGGTCGTCTGCGGTGAGGTCGGATGCGTGTTTGAGTACGGTCTGCGCGAGGAGGTCGCCTTCGATGACGTCGTCGTTGAGGTCGTCCAGGCTGGTCCGGTAGGCGTTGAGGGCTTCGAGGCCGGTCGCGGCGTCGAGTTGGGCGCACAGGTGCGCGAAGTCGGCCATGCGTAGATCTGTGGGGATGTCTGCTTCGGCCGCGCGGACCCTGACGGTGAGGTCGAGGAGGGAGCCGAGGATGGTGGGCAGTGCCTCTTCGAAGTCGCGCCACAGTTCGGCCTCGGTCCGGCGGACACCGGGGCGTTCCAGGCGGAGCGGGAGGAGGCGTTCGGCGAGGTCGGGTCGGATGACGCCCACGTCGATGCCGGTCAGCAGCAGGGGGCGGCGGTAGCGGGCGCGGACCACGTCGCCGTCGGTGTACAGGGCGCGCTTGATGGTCTCGGCCCCGGTGACGATGCAGCACATGAGGTCGGATAGGTCCGGGGCCAGATGGGACAGGTTGTCCAGGGCGGTGACCCATCCGGCCGCCACGGCCGCGATCAGGTTCTCCTCGTCCTTGGGGGCGCGCCGCAGGTCCCCGCTCATGCCCTCGATGATCCTCACGAGCATCCGGCCGCCGGTGGACTTGCCCGCGCCCTGGGGGCCGGTGAGGAAAGGGGCGGGGACGGGCACGGACGGGCCGAGGCAGCCGATGAGCCAGGCGATGGCCAGGTGTTCGGTTTGGGCGTTGGCGAAGTTGCACAGCCTCAGCAGCAGATCGATGCCTTTGCCGTTGGTGTCGGTGGCCGGCAGGGGAAGTTCCCCGGTGAGTTGGGTGCGACGCCAGCAGACCTCGCGGGGGTCGGGGGTGCAGATGTCCCAGCCGGTGGGGTGGATACGGGCGGACTGTCCGTCGCTGCGCCCGAGGTCGAGCCACGTGGCACCGTCGAATCCCGGTGCGACGCGGATGTGGACGGGCTGTACGTCCTGGGTCATCGCCAGTGCCTCGATCAAGTCCAGCGCTTCCTTGAGGGCGGTTCCGTTGAACACGCCGTGCCCGTCGTTGAAAAGGCCGACCATGAGTTCCTGGCGGTGGCTGCCCGAGGTGCCCTGTGAGCGGATCGGACGTGCCACGGGGTGGTCGTTCTTCTGCGCGAACACGGTCCCGTCGGCGGTACGGAAGTACCGGAAGTGCGCTTGCGCGTAGTCGGTGATGACCTCGCGGGCCGGAGTCTTGTCCTCATCAGCCATGGCTACAGTCCCAGCCTGGTGCGGGCGTTGGCCCACGCGTCGGTGCAGTGCCGCAGGGATTCACCTTTGGCCTGTGCGGCGGTGAACAGCCTGGTGATGTGCGCGTCGGTGAGGCAGCCGCATCGGCCGTGGGCGGACAGTACGGCGAGGAACGTCCGGTACACGGTGGTGTGAACCGCGCTGGTGGCCTGGGTGATGCGCTGCTCGGCCATGGCGATGCCACGGCCCAGGAAGGCGGGCGTGCGATGACAGCAGTGCCCGCCCCCGGCGAGCGCGGGCATCGTTACGGCAGGCCCCGCAGGCCGGACCGTGGAAGGCTTGTTCAGGACCAGCGCACGTACGACACCAGGCAGATCAGTCATGGTGCCGGTTCCCCGGCCACGCCACCGCGCGTAGGACATGAGCGACTTGATGTCGACCCCGGGCCGCACGGCGTTCGCGGACTGCATCGCACCCCGGTAGATCCAGTGCTCGCCGCGCGTCGTGGCAACGGTGCGGGTGGCGGGCAGGGTCGCGCGGGCCCATGTGAGGGCTGCGGCGTTGTCGAGGTCGACCACGGTCAGCCCGCCTCCGCCGGGGTGGTACGCGACCGCTGCGGCCTGCCGCCATGCCGGGGCCCACGCGGGCGAGGTGAGGACGTCGGGGTCGATGGTGGCCGCAGCCCACGCGTGGCAGGGGGCGGGGCACTGGCAGGGGCCCGCACTCTTCATGTTCGGGCGTCCGCCGCAGGCGCCGTTCGCGCACGCGCGGCAGTTCCCGAACGGCACCTTCCCTGCCCGCAGGGGCAGCGGCGGCACACCGGCCGCGGCGAGGTCCAGCGCGGTGCGCAGGTGACTCCCGTCCGGGATGATTCCGGTGGTCATGCTGTGGTCCCTTCGGGCAGGGGGCGGGCGGCGGTGAGGTCGGTGTAGGCGTTCATCGCGCGTGCGCTCCGTGGGTTCGGGTTGCTCATACCGCAGGCCCTTGCTGCCGCCTCCGCCTCCGCGTTTGTTGATCTGCCGGGTGCGGACACCGAACGGCTTGAGCGCCCACACCCCGCCCCGGTCGATCTCGTACCCGTCCGGGGTCGCGTAGCGGGTGGGGAGGCCGGCGATGCCGAGCGCGTTGCCGGCGGCGGTGTCGCGGGCGGGGGCGGGCTGCGGCTGGCGATCGTTGGTGCCCGTCAACAGGTCACCGTCCTTCCGTTGAACACCGCACGGAGGCGGCCTTGTACGCAGGTCTTGCGCAAACGCCGAGCTGGGCAGGGCCCGGCCATCACGGTCGGGCCCTGCCCAGTTCGAGGGAGAGGGGTCAGTACTGGTAGGGGCGGTGGAGGGCGTTGACGATGTCGCCGAGGGCCCGGCCGGCGGTCTCGATGCCATCGCGGACCGGGGTGAGCATGTCCGCGTCGGAGATCCGGCCCTCCAGATCGATGGCGTCGAAGATCGCGGCGACGTGGGCGAGGGTTTCGTCGAGGAGGGCGACGAGGGCGGTCAGGTGGGAGCGGCGGATCTCAACGGTCTGGGCGGGCACGTCCCCGAGCCGGTCAGGGGCGGTGGAGATGGTGAACAGGCTCATGGACAGGATCACGTCGGCGATGTTGGGTGCCTCGTCGGTGAGGCGGTCGATGATCTGCCTCAGGGCGGACTCGTCGAGGTCGAGGGTGGAAAGCGCAGAGGCGTACTCAGACATGCAGGGTTCCCTTTCGAGGGTCGAAACGGTGATCAGCGGAGTAAGGCCGGTCAGCCGGCCGGGTTCTCCCGACCGGCCTCGTCGGTGTCGTGGTCCTGGTCGTGGTTGGTGGTGATGAGTTGCCAGCCGCCGGCGTCGGCGGGTTCGACGCGTTCGTCGCGGACGAGGCGGGCCATGTGCCGGTAGATGGTCGGCCGGCTTTGGCCGGTGGCGTCGGCGAGGGCCTGCCAGCCGAGCGGCCCACCACCGTGCGCCTCCAGAGCGGTGAGGAGTTGTTCGGGCACCGACGGCTCGGGCTCGACGGCCGCCACCGGTTCAGTTCCCGGCGCCGCTGGCGGAGTGTCGTCGACGACTACGGCGGTCTGCGGGTCGCGCGCCGCCGTGGTCGAGGCGGTCGCGACCTTCGGCGTCGGCGACGGGACGGCCAGCACGCCGTCTTCGGCCGGTGTGGCGCCGGTCTGCTTCTTGCAGTGCCGGACGATCGCCTCGATCTCCCCGTCCGACACGTACGCGTTCTGGAGGCGGAGCGTGGTGGAGGCGCCCATGGGCCAATACAGCGCGTCGCCCTGGCCGAGAAGCTTCTCCGCGCCGGGCTGGTCGAGGATGACCCGGCTGTCCGCCAGGGAGGAGGTGGCGAACGCGAGGCGGGACGGGACGTTCGCCTTGATGAGCCCGGTCACCACGTCGACCGACGGGCGTTGGGTGGCGAGGACGAGGTGGATGCCGGCGGCGCGGGCGAGCTGGGTGATCCGAACGATGTGCCCCTCTACATCCTTGGGGGCGACCATCATCAGGTCGGCCAGCTCGTCCACGATCGTCAGCAGGAACGGCAACGGCGCAACGAGCTGCCTGTCGATCCGAACCTTCCCGGCCGCGGCCGCAGTGTTGAACTCAGCGATGTTCCGGAACCCGGTCTCAGCGAGCAGGTCATAGCGGCGGTCCATCTCGGCCACCACCCACTCCAGCGCCTCGGCGGCCTTCTTTGGGTTGGTGATGATCGGCTGGAGCAGGTGCGGGATCCCCGCGTAGGGCGCCAGCTCGACCCGCTTGGGGTCGATCAGGATCATCCGTACCTGCCCCGGTGTCGCGCGCATCAGCACCGAACAGATCAGCCCGTTGATGCACACGGACTTGCCAGCGCCAGTGGCACCGGCGATGAGCACGTGCGGCATCTTGGCCAGGTTCGCCACGACCGTGCGGCCTTCGACGTCCTTACCGAGACCCACGACCATCGGGTGGGTGTCGTCGGCAGCGACCGAAGAGCGCAGGATGTCGCCGAGGTTCACCCGGTCCTTGACGGTGTTGGGGATCTCCACACCGATCAACGAGCGTTCGGGGATCGGCACGATCCGCACGTCCTTGCTCTTCACCGCCAAGGCGATGTTCTTGGCCAGGCCGGTGACCTTCTCCACCTTCACCCCGGTCCCGAGCTTCAACTCATACCGGGTAACGGTCGGGCCACGGGTGTGGCCGGTCACCTTCGCCTCCACCTTGAACTCCGCCAGCACCCGGCCGAGTGCGGCGGTGATCCGCTCGACGTCGCGGCCGGTCCCGCGCGCGGGCGCCGCCGACTTCAGCAGGCCATCACCGGGCAGCGCGTACGCCGGCACGACGGGCGCGGTCGACGTCTCGCCAGCTGCCTGGGCAACCTCCGGCTGTGCGGCCGGCGTGGACTCCGCCCCGGGGGATGCCTCCGGAGCCTTGACCGAGCACGGCGCCGGTTCGGTGTCGCTGTCGAGGGCTTGGTCGGTGAGGGCCTGGCCGCCGAGGTGCCAGGCGTAGATGAGGCCGGCGGCCAGGGCCAGGAGCAGGAGCCCGGGTTGGGCGCGGATCACCATGAGCGCCGCCCACAACCCGCCGACCGCGACGATCGCGCGCATCCACCGCATCTTCAGCCGGGCCCGGGTGATCCGCCCGTCGGTCGGCAGCAGCGTCGTCGGCCGGGTCGCGTCCCGGTTGGTGCGGGCCTCTTCGACGAGGGCCTCGGTGACGCGCTTGATGAGATCGGCGTCGCTGACCGACCGCGTGGTGATCCACCCGGCTGCCTGAGCCCGCGCGGCGCCGGCCCCGGCGCGGACGCGGGCTTTCTGCCGGTTTTTAAGCTCCCGTGCTGCCTTCTGCGCCCGGTCGGTCGCCGTCGGCGGCGCTTCACCGTAGGCGGCCTCCAACGCGGCCTGCTCGGCGGCGGCCGGGTCGGCGGGTTCGTCGTCGGCGCTGAACGCCCACCGGTGGAACGCGGTGGCGCCGGCGCGGGTCTTGTCCCAGGCGGTGGTCCGGTACCGGCGCGGGATCTCCTCCTCGGGTTCGGGGGTGGTCATGTGCGGTCTCCTTTGGCGTTCACGATCGTGGTGAGTTGGTTGAGTTGGTCGATGTGGGTGTCCAAGGTGGCGGTGAGCGCCTCGGCCCACGGTCCGGCCGTATCGGTGGGTAGTGCGCGGACCAGGCCTCGCCACCGGTCCCACGCGGCGGTCGCGCGTTCGAGTGGTGTGCGGGCGTTGGCCTTCTTGTCGGCGTAGTGCGCGGCCTGGTTGACGATCCGCCGGCGGGCGAGTTCCTGCGCGGACAACGGCATCAAGTCCTCCGTCTCGTCTCAGGGTTCGTGCGCGCGTGTACGCGCGCGCCTTGGGCCTGTCAAGAGGGCGATCGAGGGGGTGAGACGGCGGGGTGAGACACCCCGCTGAGACAGGGGCGGGCGGGCGCGCCCGTGGCACGCCTGCCCGCCCCTGTCGGGTGTGGGTTGGCTCAGTGGTGGCCGTTGGAGGTGACGGTGGAGAACATCGTGGTGAGGCCGCCGCCGACGGAGGTGGCGGTCTGCTGGGCCATCACGCCGACCATGGAGCCGGACAGCAGGACGCCGGCGGTGAAGGCCATGGCGACGTAGCCGGGCTTGGTCTTCTTCTTCTCGATCGCGCGATACAGCATGAAGCCGAGCAGCAGCACGATGACCAGGCTCGTGCCGCCGGCCACGCTGGAGACGCCCGCGACACTGGAGGGTGCCCGCTGAACCTCGGCCAGCACGGTCGAGGAGTGCCCGGCCGGAACCGGCGCGCCGGCCGGGTAGACCGCGGACGCGGTGAGGACGTCGCTGGTGGTGTGAATCTGGGTGGACATGATGGGGTGACTCCATTCGGTTGAACCTGGATGAGGGCGCGCAGGTGGCCGGCCCGATCCCTGCACGGATCAGGCCGGCCGGTCGAGGACGTAGTGGGATGGGTGCCGTCCGCCGGGGCGGCGGGTCAGTGCGCGAGGCTGAAGTCCTCGCGACGCTTGGGCGCCGGCCGCGTAGCTCGCTGGCGGTCGGCTGGTGAGGGGGAAGTCGCGCGTCGCATCGGGATGGGCTGGTGGCGTCGGGGGTGCGTGTGCGGTCCGGCCATGAGCCGTACGGCGATCGCGGTGGTGGTCAGCAGGATGGCGACGGTGAACAGGGTGGCCATCAACAGACTTCGCATAGATGGATCTCCCTCGAACGAGCGATGGCCGAGGTACCGGCCATCGGAATGGGTGAGGACGTGTCCCGGGGAACGGGCCCCGGGACACGTCAGGAACACCGCCCGGGAACACTCGGGCGGCGGGGTGAGAAACGGGGGTCGGGAACGGGTCAGGTGCCGTTGACGGCTGGGATCCGTTCGGGGGTGTTCTTGGCGATCTCCAGGGCTTTGGTGGCCTTGTCGTAGGAGACAGCGAAGGCTTGCATCACCTGCCGTACGGACGGCGCGGTGATGTAGGTCTCCCGTAGAAGCCCGGCAAGCTGGGGCGGCTCCAGGTCACGGCCACTGGACAGCCCCTCGGGCAGGCGCTCCCCGCGCCGGTTCGAGGCGTGCGAGGTGCGGGACCGCCGGGCATCCTTGGCGATCTCGACCACGGTGTTCTCGGCCGTGCCGGTGGTGGTGTTCTCGTGTTTAGGCTCGAGAACGGGCGCGGGTACAGGTTCGGAAACACCGGTGATGGTGTTCTTCGCGCCGTTCGTCTCCCCGTTGCCGGGAAGGCGTGGTGAGGCGTTCTTGGGAACACCGGTTGCGGTGTTCTCCGGAGAACGGGGTGTCGGGTGTTCCCACGGTGCGGCGGGCGTGAGTTCCGCGAGCGCCTGGGCGTTGTAGAGCGCGCCGAGCTGGCCGAGCAACGCGTCCTGCTGGCCGCCTTGTTCGGATAGGCCCGCGTGCTCGACGGCGGCTTCCATCGCCCGGTGCAGGCGGCGCTGGGCGTAGCGGATCCGCCAGCCGCGGGCTTTGGTGGACTGGAGGCCACGGACGCGCATCGCGGCGCGTGCCAGCCGGGTGAGGCGCCGGTGGGCGTCGACGTCGTTGGTGGTTCGCGCGGACGCCTCGGTCAGGCCGAAACGGATGAGGATGCGTTCGGGGCTGATCCGCCAGTGGTAGCGGGTCTTACCCGCGGCGATGCGCTCTTCAGACAGGCCCAGCTCCCACAAGAACGCCGCGATCAGGGGTGCGGCCAGGCGGGCGAGCATCGGCCCGAAGTGCCAGCCGACATCGGAGGCGGCCAGCAGACCGGACAGGGACGCCATGACCCACACGGCGGGTCCGACGATCCCGATGGGCATCTTGGCCTTGATCCGGCGGCGGGTCCGTAGCGCGCACACGAGCATCGCGGCTTCGAACACGCCGAACATGCACACCCGGATGTAGACCTCGGCGACGTGCAGGTCGTTGGTGAAGAACCGCCACATGCCCTGGCCGGACATCACCGTGGCCATCCCCGCCACCACGAACGTCAACGCATCAGCCACGGCCGTCACCGCGAACACCTTGCGCAGCAACCGGGCGGCGACCGCGACCAGGAGCAGCCCGGCCAACCCGGCGCCGGCCAACGCCAGCGGCGGCAGGCCGGTGATGGTGTGGGTGAGGTTGAGGTTCACAACCGCACCTCCACGCCACTGTGGCCGGCGGCGTGGGCGATTGCGACCAGCACGGCTTTCAGGTTGGCCGCGTCCAGGCTGGACACGACGCACAACGCAACGGTGGTCTGGCCGGTGAGGCTCGCGGCCACGCCCAGCACGGCGGCCTCACTCAGCGAGCACGGCAGCGCGCCGGCCTCCAACAAGGCGGCGGCCTTGGGCCAGTCGATGAACGCCATCGGCGCCACATCGGTCTCGGTGGCGATGTAGATCGCGTTGGTGGTGAAGTCGTCCCGGAGCAACCAGGTCTGGTGCGTGATGAGCAGATCGACTGCGGCTCTTTCGGCGTAGACGCCATCAGCGCCCGTGCGCAGCCACGCGGCCAGATCAGCGAACGTGGGCATCATCGGATGCCTCCCATCAGGTAGGTCAGGAGGGAAGGAAGCGGCCCCGGCCACGCGAGGGGGCGTGACCGGGGCCGGTGAAGGACCCGGGGCGGATAGTCAGCGGCAATGGTGCTGCCGGTAGGCGCTGGCGGTCTTGAACCAGCGTCGGCAGGACGGGCACTGGTGTCCGTTCCAGCCGCGCGAGCGCGTTCGCGGCCGTAAGGCCGGGCGCGCGGGGGCGGTCACAGCCGCACCTCGAGGTAGAGACGGACCTGGCGAGAGTCGCCCCGGCACGGGAGCGGGGCGAACGCTTCGACCAGGTCGAGCACGCCCGCGATCCGTTCGGCGGCGATGGCGACTTCCTCAGGCAGGCCGATGATCCGGATCTTCACGGCCGGCCCTACCTGCTGCACTGGCCGGAGCCGCCGCAGACACCGCAGGGGTTCGATCCCATCTGGCCATCACCGCCGCAGCAGTGGCAGCCCGTGGGGATGACTCGGATCAGGTTCTGGTCGTGCATGATGGACCTACCTCTCATGAGGTAGGCCCCGGGCGCGTCTGTCAGGATGTGGCGCCCGGGGCCGCTTCGTGGAATGGGGGGCTGGTGCCCCGAGCCCCCGCCCGGCCGTCCGTGATGGCCGTACGGGCAGGGACTCGCAGCCTCAGCTCGGGATGGTCAGCGGGCGACGACGTCCTTGTCGAGGTCGCGGTGGACGACGGAAGCCGGGACGTTCCACAGGTTGGTGAGGGTCTGGGCGAGGGCTTCTCCGACGGTGGCAACAACTCGGTGCCGCCCGCCGGCGCAGCCGACCGCGACATGGACCGGCCCGACCGAAGGTCCGGACAGGTACGCGGTGACGGCGGCGGCGGTGGCGTCGATCAGTTCCTGGATGCCGGGCGTGGTCAGCACCGCCGTACGCACCGCCTCGTCGCGAGCGGTCAGGTACCGCAGCTCAGGCGAGACGTGTGGGTCGCGGAAGTGCGTGCGCAGGTCCAGGGTGAGCGTGGCGTCGGTGGGCGGGGCGTCATGCAGGTAGCCGAAGGTCGTGATGGTCACGGGGTTCATGCGGCGTCGAGCTCCCATTCGCTGGTGCAGTTCAGACAGGCCTCGCTCCATCGGGCAGGACGTAGCCGGCGGCCGGTGGGCATGACAAAGCGCCCCAGCCGAACGGCCGAGGCGCTGAACCAGGGAGGCGCGCGCTACCGGGCGGCGGCGAGCTGGACGACCGCCGGCGCGATCGGCGGCTTGGCCGTGCGGTACACACGCTGGGCGCGGTGCAGAGCCGCGCCGCGGTCGGCCTCGCGCAGGCGGGCGGCCCACTCGATGGGAGTGAGGTCGCGGGTAAGGCGCTGGCCGCTACCGGGGCAGCGCTTGATCCCATCGGCGGCCCGGTGGGCAAGGCCGATGCTGCGACGCAGCAGCGTCCACCGGCCGCAGTCGCGGCACACGTACTGGGTGGCCTCGCCCGGGTGCATGCTGAGCTGGTTGGGCGGCAGGGTGCTGGCCAGGATCGGCGGCCGGTTGTTGTGGCGCATCGACGCTCCCTCGATCGGGTAGGTCAGGGGTGGCTTGCGTTCTCCGCCCGCCACGGGCCAGACGGTCCGTGACGGACGGGCAGCGCAAGCTGCGGTTGGTTTCCAGGGGCCGAGCGGTCTCACCTCCTTCCGGGCTCGGCCCCGCGCTGCGACGCCGCGACCAGCCCGGGACTCGTGAGCCATCCCCCGAAGGGGTGGATCTGTCTATCCGGGCGATGTAGGTCGCTCTCGCAGATGTATGCAGTTCTCAAGAAACGGTCAGACAGGCAATCGGCGCTGATGAGGCGCCTGCCAGCCTTGGAACCACCCGGACGATGCAGTCCGGCCGGGTAGAACCAGGGCGACAGGAATCCCTTACGCAGCCGCCGGCTGAACCACTGGCTCGGGCTGGCGCCTCACCGGCTTCGTCTGGTCCAGCCGGTTGGCCGCACGCAGCAACTGTGCGCTCAGGCTGCGAAGCTCGGCGGCGGTTCCTGTAAGCGTCGTGCGGTTGACCTGCACACCTCCGCGCGGTTCGGTGAAGATCTCCGCACCATGCAGGTGACGAATCGGTACGTAACGACCGGGAAACCACGCCTGCGAACGACGACGGGGGAGGGCGGTCGGGATCGGGTTAGTCATTGCTGCTCCTTTTGACCACAAGTCCAACCGGCTTGAGCCGCTTAATTGGCTCACGACGGAGACTGTAGGTTATCGATGGATCTGGCGCAAGCCAGATGGATAGTCTTGAGCCGTGGAAATTCGAGATGACGAACGGCACGAGAGTCGTCGGCTGGCCAACGCCCTACGCGCCGAGATCCAGCGAGGAGCTCCCGGCTATCAGCCGGGCGCGAAGCTGCCCTCGTACCGGCAGTTGGCCGCCGAGCACGGCGTAGCTCGGAACACCGTTGGGGCAGCCCTTCGCGTGTTGGAGGCCGAGGGTCTTGTGGATGTCCGGCCGGCCAGCGGCGCCTATGTGCGAGACCCGAAAGCTGTCCCGCCGGAGCGCGATGTACGGGCGGAGCTCACCGAACTCCGTGACCAGCTCCAGCGCACGAAGCGGGATCTGGCAGCAGCCCAACAGACGGTTGTAGGACTGCTCGAGCAGTTCCCCGCCAAGAGGCCGGGCGAGTGAGTTGCTTGTCATGTCAGTGAGGTTGCGCCGTCAGGCCGTGTGTCCGGCAGGGCTGACACGCAAGCTCTGACATTTCTCTGACACCCCCCAACCCCCGGAGTGGTACGTCGTGGCCACCGATGCGATCAATGAAGCCAGGCAGGCGCTGGGCAGGGAACTGCGCGCGTGGCGCGAGGCTGCTGGAATGACTCAACAGGAGTTGGCTAACTCCCTCGGCTACTCACGCCCTCGTGTAGCCGGCGCCGAGAAAGGCGATAGTTGCGCGCTGCTCTTTTGGCAAGGCTGCGACAAGATCCTCAAGGCGAGTGGGGCGCTCCTGAAGGGCTTTGATCAGGTAGAAGAGATTCGCCAGCGTGCCGCCCAGCAGGCCGCAGCCGATGCCAGCGCTCAACGCGAGATGCGCGCTCGGGAGCTGTCGAAAGGCAGTGCGGGAGGGGTTGGTGGCGAACAAGCGCTATCGGGCTTCTCCGGAAGGTCTCACAAGTTCATTGCGGCCTACGTCGGAAGCGAGTCCGCCGAACGCATCGGGAGTCGGCAGGCCGCGACGTACCCTGTGCAGCGGCAGTGGCTCGAGTGTGGAGCCGTCGACGTCGGCTACTCCGCAGGGGAATGCAAGCTCTACCTTTGGCCGTTCGGCGTCGCCATATTCCATCTTGTCGAAGATCTGGCAATGTCGAACATTGCAGAGCTCGCCCTTTGGCGCGTGAGAAGCTACGAGGAAAACCTCGCGTGGGCAACCTCGTACCTTCGCCAGGCGGGCTCACTTGAATCGGCATCTGCCGGATATGTGCTCGGCGCATACTGGATTGATGATCACGCATGGCCCATCGGGAATCTGGACACAGCACTGAGAATTATGTGTACACCAAGGGTGCTTCTTCAGCGCGATCCCGGACAGGTAGAGACCCAACTACGGCAAGCAGAGGGCGTCGAGCGCAGGCTGTTCGGCGACGGTTTCGAGAATGACGGAATTCGATCCTTTGGCCTTAGCGGAGTCTCTATCGGATACGCGTCGTGGTCGGGCGTCGTCTATCACCCGAGATTCCCTGAGCAATGTCTGACGGAGCAAGATCTCGTATGCTGCGAACTTGCGACACAGGCTGTGTGGGCGTACTGCGAGCACATCAACCAGCAGGTGGAAGAGGGGCGAGACCCCGTAGTCTCTGATGAGCATGGTTGGCGCTATCTCCGAGGAGTTAGGTCTCGGCTTACCAATCCGAGGCCGCAGGAGACAGGGCAGCATCGCGCGATGCGAGATGCGATAATAGAGACCAGTGGCCTGTTGGGTCACCTTGATCAGGCGGTAGATGTCCTGTCTCGAATTCCAGGAAGGTAGGCTTTCATGGCCAGTCGTGACGCCGTCCTCGTCGTCGTTGATGTTCAGAACGGGTTCGTTCGAGAAGAGTCTCGCCATGTCGTGCCGGTAATCGTCGACCTCGTGGGCCGCTGGCAGGCTTCCGGGGGAGACGTAGTGTTCACGCGCTACATCAATTACCTCGGTAGCCCCTTCGAGCGCCTCATCAAGTGGTCGGAGCTCATGGATTCCCCGCAGATCGATATCGTCCCGGAGCTTCAGCCCTACGCGGAAAAAGCCACTGCGGTAATCGACAAGAAGATGTACAGCCTCTTCGCTGACTCCAGAGGGAGCGACCTCGTTCGCGAGCGCGGCTGGAATGACATCTATGTCTGCGGCATCGCTACGGAGAGCTGCGTCCTCAAGACGGCCGTCGACGCGTTCGAGCTGGACCTGACGCCGTGGCTGATCGAGGACGCCAGCGCGAGTCACGCCGGCCTGGCCGTACATGAGTCGGGCATCCTCGTCACACAGCGGTTCATCGGAGAGGGCCAGATCATCAGCGTGTCGGAGATTCCCGAGACCCTGCTCGCCTCGCCTGCATAGCCCGGTCTAGCTGTCGGCCGTACGGGCAATGCACGGGCACCATGACCCGCGGGGAGGAGAGTGCGCAGGTCAGGTCGCTATGGGGGTAAGCGTTCCTGAACCGTAGACCGCAGTACAGATAGGCGGAGGCGGCCGGATCGGCAAGACTTCTCCAGATCGTCAAGGGCGCCCGTTCCGAATCACCGCCGGCCGTCCTGGCTGGGCGTGTGGTTTCTGAGGTCTGGCCCCAGCCGTGGGCGTTGCACGCTGGACTATTTGAGCCACTCGGGAGGATCTTCGCCTGTGGTCTTACGCGCTAAGCCAGGTGAATGGGTTTAGGATTTAGCTCCGACTTCTATCGAAGGAAATCTACCGGATCGCGTCTTAGGGCATCGCCAATGCGCTCTTGGGCTACGTAAATACTGTCGCCCATTTTATCTATTCTTGCCTCAAGCTTTTCCTTTGGGATATCATCGGACTCCATGCAGAATAGGGTAAGGCTTCTGCTGGCCAATACAAAAATGCGAACAGATTCCCGAACTTCTGGGTCGTGGCATCGCGCAAGTAGCATGGCGATATCTGCTTCATTGATAAATAGATCATGTCGTGGATCCTTAAGGGAATCGGCCAGCATGAGATCCATTAACTTGAAGCGCCGGGTAAGTTGATCTTGAAGACTCAGTAGCGTTTCGTGCTCGATTTCATAACGTCGAATACGCACGTCCTCGCGGCGCTTTTCTGTATCGCGACGGGTTGCTCGGCGGTCGGTCAATACTTGGCCTCCCAGTGTGAGAATTCCACCCGCAATTACACTGGCTGCCGGAATGAGAGATGTAATCAGGCTGGACATGCCACCTCCATGTACTTGAAATAACTACATATAAGACTCCTGATAGTTCTCAGAGGTTCACCGTGGATCACTAGCGATCCATCCGGAGGGGGTTGGTCGGTCTACAGTCCGGCCCGCGGGGCGGCGGTAGCGCGCAGGCGTCCGAGTGTGGTGACCGGCTGGGTGACGAACGGCCCGTACAGCCCTGGACGGAGCTGACTGCGAGCATGCCGAAATGCCGGGCATCTGGTTGTATAGCCCACCTTGAGTGCCCGCTTGTGATGGCTCACACCAAGAGGTCACTGCTTCAGCGCAACTGGCCGTCCGCATACGGCCAGTAACTCTTTAATGCCCACCTAGCGTCTTCACTGCTGGTCGCCGTCGACGGACGATGCGTTTTCTGCCGCTCGTACTTCACGGAGGGTGTATGACGGAGCGTTGTGGTCACAGCAGCAGGTGTGAGCAAGCGGAGAAGCCGCCGTGCGCTTGCGAATGCGGGGGAGCCGAGCATGGTTGGCAGCGCGCACTCAAAATCGCTCAGGCCTCGTCTGATGGCGACGACCGCGACCGACTCGAGCTGGCGGGAGCGGCCGACCGGGCCTGGGACCGGGCCAGGCTTCAGGGCGTCGGCCGGCGCAAGCCCTGGGCGGAGACCGCGACTGGGCAGCAGGCAGCGATCAAGAGTTTCATCGCCGAGGTCATCCGGTGGCTAGGACGCGAGCGAAAACTGCGCGGAGACACCAAAGAACTCGGGCAGCCGTTCCGTATATCCCGTGATGCCGGTTCGGGCAACCCGCGTCGCCGCCCCACCGTCGAAGAGGGCGGTCGGTTCGTTGAAGAGCGCGTGATCCCAGGACTGCGCAAAGAGTTCGGCGACCAGCGCATCAGAGAGTTCCAGAAAAAGGCCGGAAACGCGCACTTCTGGTGCGAGTTACTAGCGCAGACCGCCCATGCTCTTTACATATTCCAGGGTCAATACGATCGGGCGAAGAGCAAGGTCGTTGCGATGCTGACCAGCGGCGATGAGCGGCATCCGAACGGATGGGACGCTCTGCTGCCGTATCAAGACGTGATCAAACGGGCAGTGGACCTGGTTTTTAGGCATCTACCGAGGACCGCGACGGGTGGCGTCTCTGCCGAGGGCGCCCTCCGGTTGATCTGGCCTGCCCGTGTTCTGGCCGTGCTGATGTGCCGGGAACCCCGCCGTCACTGGACCGTCCGCAAGTACTGCGTCAACCCGATCATCGACTTTGGGACGGCGAAGATCAAGGGCGAGGTTAAGGATCGCCTCCGGTGTGCGTTTCGACTCGACTACGAAGACGCCGAGCGAGATGGCCTAACGCCAATGAAGTCAGGCTGAGTGGATCAAGGTTGCGTCAGAGCCCCCATACTGTGAGGCCGCCTGGCGCGGGAGCTTTGATCGCTAGTATGTTCGATACGTGCCGCGCCACAAGGGCTGGTTCACGCCGGTCGTTCGCATCAGGTCGACTGGCCGATACGTCTTCCTCCTGGCGTGGGAGCAGGACAAGCATGGTCGGTGGCGTGGACATGTGGCGTGCCTAGTCGGCACCAACCGGTGGGAGGGCGTCGACATGTGGATGCGAGCGGCAGACCTGGAGAAGGTCGACGGGCAGGACTACCAGCGACTTCCGTGTGAGATCAACGATCCTGACTTCTGAATCCCACGACGGTGTCAATTTGGCTACACGGCGACTACAGCTTGAGTTGCGGGGTTGTCTTTGCAGGTGGAGACGTTGCGGCCGAAGGGGTTCCTAAACCGTTCTCCAACCGGATCCGTCCGACTGTGGACGTCGGAGGCATCTAGCCCGTTGCTGACGGGTTGGTCCCATACGGTCGCTCCATGAGCAATGACACGGGGGCTGGCAGGGCGCTGGAGTCGCGGCGTGAGCGAGAGGTCGCGGCCGGGCTGTGGCCGATCCGCCGGGCATTGACCGTCGCGGGTACGTGCGCAGTGGCAGGACTGGCCGCCTTAATGGTCAGCGCGTTGGCCGGTCTGGGGTTTCCGTACGTGGCACCCCATAAGGCGCTGTCTCTGGGCGACCTACTCGAGGTACTGAAGCTGGTACTCGGCACGGTCGCCGGCGTGGGGGCGCTGGCGGCGCTGGTGATGAACTACCGCAAACAGCGCCTGGCCGAGGTCGCCGAGACTCGCGAAGAGCGACGGATGCTGCACGAGCAGCAGCGGGCTGACGACGACCGGGTGCGGGTGTTCAACGAGCGGTTCACCACCGCAGCCGGGCAACTAGGCCATGATGAACCCGCGGTACGACTGGCCGGAGTACACGCGATGGCAGGCCTGGCCGATGACTGGGAGCACGGCCGACAGACCTGCATCGACGTCCTGTGCGCCTACCTGCAGATGCCCTACCAGCCCGACCCCGGCCACCAGGCCTCCGAAGCGGAACGCCTTGCGTTCGGCCGCAACCAAAGAGTCCGGCATAGCGTCATCGCCGTCATTGCCTCTCACCTACGCGACGACGCCCGTACCTCCTGGCAAGGCCATGACTTCGACTTCACCGGCGTCCGCTTCGACGGCGGGATTTTCCGCGGCGTGCGGTTCGCCGGCGGCCGAATCTCGTTTACTGGTGCGCAGTTCACCAGCGGAAGGGTCTCCTTCGAAGACGTGCGGTTCACAGGCGGTGAGGTCTCCTTCGAAGACGCGCGGTTCATAGGCAGCCAGGTCTATTTCCTCAGTGCGTTGTTCACCGGCGGATTGGTCTCTTTCGACTACGCGAAGTTCACTGGCGGCGAGGTCTTCTTCACCCGCGCGGAGTTCACGGGCGGCAAGGTCTACTTCAACGAGGCCGAGTTCAACGGTAGCGAGGTCTGCTTCAACGGCGCGCGGTTCACCGGCAGCGAGATCTCGTACGCCTACGCGGAGTTCAACGGCAGCGAGGTCTCATACGTTGGCGCGGAGTTCACCGATGGCGCGGTCTACTTCAACGACGCCGAGTTCACGGGCGGCAAGGTCTACTTCAACGAGGCCGAGTTCAACGGCAGCGAGGTCTACTTCAACGACGCACGGTTCACCGGCGGCACGGTGGATTTCCGGTTGGTCGACTGGTCGAACCCACCAAAGCTCGATTCGGATCTGGAAGTCCCACCAACCGGCCTTCTACTGCCTGCCGCCGTCTCCGCAGCCAACTCGCCACCGGCTGCGAGTGTATGAGGGCACATGCGACGGCCGCCCACCTGCCTGCACTGACGCGCTCTGCACCTGTCTACGGGACTATTCGATGTCAAGCCACGGCGCATCGGTGGAAGACCTCAGCACATAGGAAACCGGTTCAAATCCCTCCGGCGATTTGATCGACATGTCCGCCGACTGCCCTTGTGACACGTCACACTTGTGACGGGTACACACGGGAGGCGCGCATGATCGCAGACGAGCAACTGGCTGAACAAGAACAACGCATCGTCGCTGCGGCAGGAACCGGAAAGGTCGTCGATCTGTCTGTCGATGGCGCCCAAGTCGGTGACCCCGCCGACGGGGCAACGTGGGCACCTGGGCGCACCGTCCGCGCTGAATTGCTGATCGAACTCCTCACCGCAGAACGCACGCCCGAGACCGGACGGTCGCGAGCCATCCGCCTTCGGGGAGCTCGCATTATCGGACCACTTGATCTGGAAGGGCGAGCCCTCGTCTGCCCCCTTATGTTGCAGGAATGCAGCATTGCGGAACCGGTCAATCTCGATGAGGCCACTGCTCATACGGTCGGCCTGCCCGGCTGTCACGTTCCGGCCCTTTCCGCCACGCAGCTGCACACGACCAGCAACCTCGAGCTCGGTCAGGGCTTCACGACCCAGGGGGAGGTGCGGCTGCTGGGGGCCAAGATCGGTGGCGAGCTTTCCTTCAGAGAGGCGATCTTGCGTAACCCCGACGGCCAGGCGTTGAGCGCCGATGGGATGACGGTCGAGCAGGGGATGTACTGCGATAGCGGTTTCATCGCTGAGGGGGAGGTGCGGCTGCTGGGGGCCAAGATCGGTGGCGAGCTCTCCTTCGACGGGGCGATCTTGGGTAGTGCTGATGGCCCGGCGCTGTACGCCGATCGGCTCACCGTGGAAGAGAACATGTACTGCGGTAGCGGTTTCATCGCTGAGGGGGAGGTGCGGCTGCTGCGGGCCAAGATCGGTGGCCTGCTTTCCTTCAGAGAGGCGATCTTGCGTAACCCCGACGGCCAGGCGTTGAGAGCCGATGGGATGACGGTCGAGCAGGGGATGTACTGCGATAGCGGTTTCATCGCTGAGGGGGAGGTGCAGCTGCTGGGGGCCAAGATCGGTGGCCTGCTTTCCTTCAGAGAGGCGATCTTGCGTAACCCCGACGGCCAGGCGTTGAGCGCCGATGGGATGACGGTCGAGCAGGGGATGTACTGCGATAGCGGTTTCATCGCTGAGGGGGAGGTGCGGCTGCTGGGGGCCAAGATCGGTGGCGAGCTCTCCTTCGACGGGGCGATCTTGGGTAGTGCTGATGGCCCGGCGCTGTACGCCGATCGGCTCACCGTGGAAGAGAACATGTACTGCGATAGCGGCTTCACCGCTGAGGGGCGGGTGCGGCTGCTAGGGGCCAAGATCGGTGGCCAGCTCACCTTCGACGGGGCAACCCTGCGAAATCCCAACGGGCGGGCCTTGGATCTTGAAGCGGCTGTTGTCTCCGAGCTGAGATTGTCCATGCGTGCTGGGGACGGCACCATCGACTTCACTAACGCCCGGGTCGGCGTTTTCCATGACGATCAGGCGACGTGGCCAGCGAGACTTTTCTTGCGTGGGTTTAGTTACGAGACCTTAGCCAATGACCAGGTCACGGTGCGGGACCGGCTGCGCTGGCTGAAGCTCCACCGCGGCTACTCCCCGGGAATATACGATCAACTTGCCGCGGCCTACAGGCGGGATGGCCACACAGAGGCAGCCAGAAGGGTCGGCGTGGCCAAGCAATGGCGACGCCGAAGCGTCTACAACCCCATCAATTGGCTGCTGTATCTCACGATCGGGTATGGCTACCGGACCTGGCTGGCTGGGATCTGGCTGACTGCCCTGGCCGTGCTGGGAAGCAGCGTCTTCGCCCGAGCCCAAGCTCATCATCTGATGAAGCCTGGCCCCGACGCGCCGGCCTTCCACGCCGTGGCTTACGCCGTCGACCTCCTGGTCCCGATCGTGGATCTTGGCCAGCGCAAGAGCTGGACCCTCCACGGCTGGGCGTTGTACTGGTCGTGGAGTTTCATCGCCGCAGGCTGGGTCCTGACAACCGCCGCTGTTGCAGGCCTGACCGGCATCTTCAAACGCGACTAGAGATAGTTCGCCAGACGGTATCCACCCGGCTCCCGTGAAGCCGCTGCATGACCAACTGCATGACGACTGGCATATACCGGGATGGACTTCGATGGACTCGCACAGACGATTTTTGTCAGGCCGCACAGCTCTCGTGACTGGTCAGAGTGTCGCGAAATGCGCTCGTAATGAATAGGTCATCGGTTCGATTCCGATAGGCGGCTCACTTTTTGACCTGGGTGTCTCTCCTTCGGAGAGGCGCCCAGAGTCGTTCTGGTTCATTATTTGGTCTCATTCGCCACTGACGAGTACGCGGCCCACGGGAACTCGGCATCGACGTCCTGGCTGAGATGACCGCCCGTGTCTCGGTGGCAGGGCCGGTACGGTGGCTAGATCTGTGCTGCGGGAGTGGACGGGCGGCGGCCGAGGCGGCTCGGCTTCTGGCCTGTCGCGGAATGACGGAACAGGTCGAGATCGTCGGGCTCGACCTCGTGGACCACTTCGTCACCGGCCCGTTCCCTCCCTCGTTGCGTTTGGTGACCGCCTCTGTGGTCGAGTGGATCCCCGATGGCCGATTCGACATGGTCACGTGCGTGCACGGGTTGCACTACGTGGGCGACAAAATCGGTGTTCTGGCCCGCGTCGTGTCCTGGCTCGCCGACGACGGACTCTTCGACGCCCGCTCCGTCCGCAATACGGATGGCACGCTGGCTGGCCGCCGGCTCACGGCAGAGTTGCGCAGACAGGGATTCGCCTATGACTCCGCCCGCCGCCGCATCTCGCGCCGTGGATGCGGGCAAATACGGTTCCCCTACAGGTACCTGGGAGCCGACGATCAGGTCGGCCCGAACTACACGGGTCAGCCGGCCGTCGACTCGTTCTACGAGTCACTCACATAGAAACAGGCCCTCTTTGCCGGGGTGACGCCTCGCCGGGCGACTTGGCCGCTCCGGAGGTGTTCGATGACGGTTCTGTCGGTGGCGGACGCTTGAATCTAAGGGTGACAGCTGTAGATCTCGCCCAGCGCCTGTCCGACATAGCGACCGTCCGGGGGCTGAGCCAGTCATTCGCCCTCCTGGACGCTATCTTGAGCACCGACGGTTATGCGACCTATGCCTTCGACCGCCGGTGGGGCGAGGATGAGGAACTCGCGTCGATGAACAACGGCAGCGGGGATGAGTATTCGATCGTCTTCACCACTTGCGGTGCCTTCGTCCGTGGCTTCGATCACGAGTCGCCGATGAGTCCCTACGGCGATGAGGATTACGCGACCTGGCCCGGTCTCGTCGAGTCGGTCCCTCGGGAGTTCGCCGCGCAGGTGACCGAACCGGCCTTCTGCCACGACGGTGGCACGGGCCTGTTCCTCACGGCCACCGTCTGTCTCTGGCGGCTGCACGACGATCCCGCATGGAAGACCGGCGACATCGACTTCCCGCGGACTGGCCCGACCCAAGACCCCGACGGATCGAGCTGGATGTTCGGTCTCCTGGCCGAGGGCACTCCCGAGGCCTATTGCGCCTACGCCGCGGACTACTTCGAGGTCACACTCGACCCTGCTGACGTCAGGCAGATCTTCGAGCAGCGCCCTCTGACGACCGACCTCGTCCGGCGCATCAACGCCGACATAGACCTCTCCGCTCTGACCGGAACTTTCGAGGCCATTGGCTACCCGCCACGAAGCTCGGGAATGAGCGTCGACCTCGACCGGTGAGCGGCCGGACTGCCGACTTGCCCAGGTCATCGGCATCCACCGAGACGATCCACCCATAACGACCCGCCCGCGTGCACGAGCTGTGTAGATGTCGTCCTCTCATGTCGCGATGGTGGCGGCGTACCCCCAAATGCCACTGTGTCATCCGGTGGGATCCTGGATGCATGACGGATCGCCACCTCGTGACCCTTCAAGTGGTTGGGCGACCGGCCACCTTTGCGACAACTCACGAGAAGCCGTGGAAGGAGGCCGTCCGGGCGGCCGTCACCGGGAGCGGCGTGCAGCCGCAAGACGCCCGTTTTGCTGTGCGTATGGAATTCCGGCCTGCAGCGGCCCGCAACCCAAATGAAGTGTGGGATCTGGATAACCTCATCAAGCCGACGCTCGACGCGATGGAGGGCATCTTCGGTTGGCGACCGTGGAAAGGTGGTCGCCGAGTTCCTTGACCGTCAGGTCGCAGGCTTGGGCGAGGACGCGGCGTAGGCGGATGGTGAAGCGGCGCCACAGTTCCGGAGCGAGGGTGCCTCAGTCGGGTTTGGTGGCAGTCCAGCGGCCGGAGGCTTCGCGGCCGATGAGCCAGCCCGGGAAGTCGGCTTCGAGTTCGTTTTCCAGCCGTCGGACGAGCGGCCCGAAGTCGAAGTGATCAGTCACGTCGGTTCACCGTCAAAGTCGGCGGAGGTATCCGCGGTGTGTCTGCGGAGCCGCTCGCGGAGCTGGGCGGGGTCGTGTGCGCGGATGCAGGTGTTCTCCCGGATGCCGATCCAGCGTCCGGATTCTGCGTGGTGGATCCACCAGCCGTTGAACTCGCCGCGCAGGCTCATCAACGCCACGGTGATCTGGGCGGTCAGGCTGTCGGGTTTCACAGCCGCCCGCTTTCGGTCATGAACGCTTGGATCTGCTTTACGGCACCGGTTGCGTCGCTGATCGGGTGTTGTTGGACGGTGGTGTTCCAGACGAACCACCGTCTGGTCGTGTTGATGAACACGTACAGGTACACGCCTGGCGTCGAGGTCCGCACCGCTAACCCTGGCAAGCTGTCGCGCAGCTCGGATCGGACCCCGACTTGATGTAGTTCCTTGCAGGCCCGCGGTCGCGCAGCGGATTGTCCCGCCCCGGGTTTGATGGAGACATCGAACACCCGGAGGATTCAGAGTTATGGCGGCACCACGGAAGTATCCGGATGAGTTGCGTGAGCGGGCGACGCGTCTGGCGGTTGAGGCCAGGCGGGACCCGGCGTCGGCTGGTGGGGCGATCAAGCGGATCGCGGACCGGCTCGGTGTGCATCCGGAGGCGTTGCGGACGTGGGTGAAGCAGGCCGAGACCGACGACGGGGTCAGGCCGGGGACGACGTCGCCGGACGCGGCCAGGATCGCCGAGTTGGAGCGCGAGAACCGTGAGTTGCGGCGGGCGAACCAGATTCTGAAGTCAGCGGCGTCTTTCTTCGCAGCGGAGCTGGACCGTCCGTCGCGATGAGGGTCGAGTTCGTCGACTCCCAGCGGGAGCAGCACGGTGTCCAGCCGGTCCTGGAGGCACTCAAGCAGACGCCTGCCCAGATCGCACCGTCGACCTACTACGCCGCCAAGACCCGCCCCGAGTCCGCTCGCGCGGCCCGGGATCGGGAGCTGGCCGACAAGATCGAGCAGGTGCACGAGGACAACTACAGCGTCTACGGGGCGCGGAAGGTCTGGGCCGAACTGAACCGGCAGGGCACCGACGTCGCGCGGTGCACGGTTGAACGGCTCATGCGCGAGAACGGCCTGCGTGGCCTGCTGCGGGACAAGTCACCACGCACCACCCGGCCTGCTGCCGAGACCGGGCGGCCGGGTGACCTGGTCGAGCGCGACTTCACCGCCACCCGGCCGAACGAATTGTGGGTCGCGGACATCACCTACGTGCGCACCGCCGCCGGCTGGGTCTACGCGGCGTTCGTGCTCGACGTGTTCTCCCGCCTGATCGTCGGCTGGCATGTCGCCACCGGCCTCTACACCGACCTGGCCCTCGACGCGCTGCAGATGGCGATCTGGCGCCGCCAGACCACCGGCGCCGGCCTGACCGGCCTGGTCCATCACAGCGACCGCGGAGTGCAGTACCGAGCCATTCGCTACACCCAACGCCTCGCCGAGACCGACGCCGTCGCCTCGGTCGGGTCCAGAGGCGATAGCTACGACAACGCCATGGCCGAGGCGTTCAACTCGCTGTTCAAGGCCGAACTCGTCCGCGACAAGGGCCCCTGGCGCGGGCTGGACGATGTCGAGATCGCCACCGTCGAATACATCGACTGGTACAACAACCGGCGCCTGCACGGCGAACTCGGACACCTCCCACCCGCCGAGTACGAAGCACTACACGCGACGACCCACCCGGTCACCGCACCCCTGGAAACCAGATAACAGACTCTCCATCAAACCCGGGGCTTGACAGAGACGGCGGCGCAAGACCCTCGTGGTCTGCACCGACTGTCACGACCACATCCACGACCGGAAACCCGCCACGCTCACGGCGTAATCACTGGAGAGCCGGATGCCCGGAAAGCGGGCCCGTCCGGTTCGGAGGGAGACCACGCGGAAAAGGACCAGCCACGGCTGGCACCTCGCCGCGTGGTCGACCATACCCAGACCGCCAAAGACGCATTCGGACTGGACCATTCCCAGGTCAGAACCTACCCGGCGCTGCTACGCCATCTCGTTCTGGCCATGGCCGCCCTGGCCGTGGTTGCCATCACCGCCGCCCACGCCCGCCAGGCCACCACCGCCCCCACAACGCCACCACCCACCAGCCCCCACGACATCCCGCCCACCGACACCGGCCTGATCCCGCTGACCGTCGTAGAGGTCAAACGCCTGATCAACCTACTCACCCGCAGGTGGCACGACCTCCAGCACCACCTGCGCTGGCACCTGTGGCGACGACGCCACCAAGCCCGCGCCCGCTGGTTCCACCAGCGAACCCGCCTCGCCCGCCGATGACCAGATCACAATCTCGGACTGCCGTACTAGAGAGACCTCCAAGGCCGATCGGTGACGTCTTCAAGGGCACCTCGCTACGCGGGCCGTCGGCGGCCCGCGTAGCGGCGTGGCGGGTATGCTGCCTGTTCCGCCCGGTCCCGCCGCGCCGCAGCGCTCGTCCGCCTATATCGCGCTCATCCGCCTCATCGCCTCGAGCCAGCTGGAGCTCTTCTTTCGCAGGCAGAAACGTCGCAGCGTCTCGCCATTCGCTAAGAGGACTTCCCTTACGTTCAGAAGACGCGCTAGCCTTTAGAGATTTTCTGGAATTTCGATTTTCAGAGAGGAGTCAACCTCTGCTTGTTCTATGCGCTCGTTATAGACTTCCAGTAGTTTTTTGAGTTGAGTGCGAACGTCCGCTTGCGCAAATCCGGCGACTTCTTCGATGTTCGTACCGACGAAATCTTCGATCGATTGAATGGCGACTTGTTTCGCAACTCCTGCATCTTCGGCGTGCACGATTGCCCGAACGACCTGATCGCTTGGAACGAGAACGCGCGGTCGGAATCCATTTCGAATGTTGTGCCTGCAGCGTTCCCTGAATAGAGACTCGCCGGGTGACATCGTCACATGGATGGCGGTATCCCCCACCTGAAAATCTCCCGCTCGCCCCGTTTGAGCGTCCGCTGTCGTATAACTCTCTACGTTGATGACCGTAGAGGGAAATCGAATCTGTAGCTTCGCTCCGACGAGATGTTGGGCGATAGCCCCCGCTGCATTTCCGCCACGTTCGCGTCCTGCTCGCAGAAGAGCGGAAACCGTGGCACGAACGGCCCAGTTTGGGTTAATCTCCGCACTGACCTTCTGCTTATCGAAGTAGTCGTCTCGGACGCGATCGACGAACCAACTCTGCAAGAGTGCGGCGATCAGTTGTCGTTCGACTTCACTAGTATTTTGCAAAGCGTGCTGTTGGCCGATTTCGTTTATGATCTCGGCTAGCTCGCTCGCGTGTTGTAGGGTAGCGCGCGAGGTTCGCCCTCCTTCGCGGGTAAACTTCTGAGAGATGCCGTGGTCTGCGAGGACAGCCCTAGCCTTTCCCCCGCCCGCGTCTTTAACCTGTGACCTCGTCGCGTACACGTTCTTCGTCAATGGGAAATGTGTCGCCAGAAATTCCGTTATGTATAGGCCTGCACACATCACGTTAGTGTTGACGTTCCCAGTTTTCGCGCTCCGCTGGCTCTCGTACCATGGCTCGATCTTTTCGAGCAGCCTTCCGGTAACGTTTCGGGTTGCCTCTGGGATCTCTCGCGCGGCGATTTGTACCATTTATAATTCCTGGGGGGCTTTGTTTCACAACTGTATCGAGGATTGCGTGCGGTCAAGTAAGAAGGGGGCGTCGACTCGTGAAGCTACGCGGACCCCTCCTTCGATCGCGACATGTCTAGCAGGAAACCGTGGGTACTGGCACTGCGTTGGCGGGCTCATCAACGGCGACTTCGAGCGGGGACTTGATGTCCATGCGCTGGCGCGCGTCTAGCTTCACGCCTTCACGAATCGAACAGTCCGCCTGGCCCAGCTTAGTCCTTTTACTTTCCGATTCCAGGAGCTTGCCGGAGAGCAACGGCTCAAGGTAGTTCTCTGCGAGCCATTCCACTGCGTCAACACACACCGCATCCCCGAAACCCATGATTGCTTGGCTACGCCGGGGCGGGAGGACGTAGTCACCGGCACCCATGAGGTGGGCATATTCGCGGGGCGTCATCCAGCGAACGCGCAAAGAGTGACCTTTTTCAATTCGTACCACCGCCTGTTTTGACGAACCGCCCCTGGCGGTGCGCAGACAGCCCGCGATGTCGTCCGGTCGAATCTCCCAGGCGGGCTTGCCGTTGCGGGTACGCCGGTATGCGGTCCGGTAAACAACGTCATCAGACTCGGCTAGGTCCTTGATACGCTTTTGCTGGATGGTCGATAGTTCTCCGGAGAACTTCGCAGTTCGGGCTTCGTCCCACCATTGATCCTCGTCGTGCGGTGGGATTTTCTTCACAAGCTTGGTCCAGCCGTCTGTGTGCAGCGGGGGCAGTGAGGGAAGCCGGGCGCGGTGAGTGTTCAACTCCGGATCATCGAGGATCGGATCTAGCCACGTCGGTCGAAGTTCAGGCTGGAGGTGTTGAGCTTCCGCAGGTTTATCGACGCTCGCGATCAGAAAGAGCCGTGGCCGAGACTGCGGAACCCACCGCCGAGCATCGAGAGTAAGAACGTCCACTGAATATCCCAGTTCGTTCAGCCTTCGGATGGCTGCTCTTATGTCGTCACCCTTGTGACTAGTCGCAAGACCGTTGACGTTTTCAAGGGTTACGACGGGAGGTTTGTCGGCACCGAGCCTCTCCAGTACATCCATAAAATCCCAGAACGTTCCGGACTGTGCGCCGGCCAGACCGTTGCGACCGCCAGCCAGCGATAGATCGGTGCACGGAAAAGACGCCCAGGCGAGGCTGAGGTTGCGAGGCACCTCAGCGGCTTCGATGTCGGCTGCGACGAGTTTGATGTCCTGGACTATGTAGTGACAGTCATCAGCGTGACCGAAATGCCCGAGGTGCATCTTCTGCTTGTCGGCCTCTATGTCGTTGGCCCAGGTGACTTTGAACCCGACCGCCGCTCGTTCAAAGCCGATACGGGCTAGACCGATTCCCGCGAAGAACTCCGCCACAGCGTATCGAGGGGTGGGCTCTGCCTCCGGCTCGGCGAGTGAGGTCCGTGGGTTGCTCGGGGCATGGATCGGCACATGAGTCACGGCCTCGATCCTAGGTCACAGCTGTATAGCGCGCCGCTCTCCCGCAGAAAGTCGGCGCGGGCACGCCGACGTTGCCCCTATTCTGACGAAGATGAAGGCTGTCGAGGGATCGTGGGCTTCCAGCGAGGCCGTGCGGGCGAGCATGAGATCGAATCGCAGCCGAGACACTCGCCCAGAGCTGGCGCTGCGCCGCGCAGTACACGCGCTCGGGCTGCGTTACAGGGTCGCGGCTCGCCCGCTTCCTGATGTTCGCCGTACCGCCGACATGGTGTTCGCCGGGCCCAAGGTCGCGGTATTCCTTGATGGGTGTTTTTGGCATGGCTGCCCCGACCATCACAGCACTGCGGTCCGCAACGGCCAGTACTGGGCAGAGAAAGTCGCACGCAACAAAGCGCGAGATGCCGACACTGACCAGCGACTGAAAGAAGCAGGTTGGGCAGTGCTGCGCATCTGGGAGCACGAGGACCCCCACCAGGCAGCGCTGCGCGTGTTCGACCTCCTGCAGTCCCGCCGCTCGCGCGGCCAAAGGTGACGCTAGGCACCGTGTGATCTTCGAGTAGGCGGTGTCCTCCTGCTGCGCCGCGACCTCCCTGTTCGACGTCGGCTTGATCGCCTTCAATCCCAAGACCGAGACCCTCGACGTCGCAGCCGAATTCGCAACCTACCCGGACTACACCCAGTTTCTCGGCAAAGTGCTCACCACGCCGCCACCGCCGACCACATCAACTGGCTTACCAAACACCGGGGGCGTGGAATCTGTCCAGCATGGTGCGGGTGTAGGGCATCGCGGCTTCGGCGCCGACGGATCCGATGATCAGATGGTCGGAGATCTCGCGGGCGTGGATATCGGCTTGGTTCCGCAGGCGGCTCACCGCATCTACGACACCGCGAATTTCGGGGAGAAGATCCTGGCCGGCCGGGGTGAGCTCCACTGTGCGGCTGGTGCGATCGACGAGCTTCACGCCGATTCGGTCTTCCAAAGAGCGGATCTGCTGGCTGAACGCCGGTTGTGTCATGAACATGCGGGTTGCCGCGCGGCCGAAGTGCAGTTCCTCGGCCAGTACCAGGAACAGGCGTAGCTGGTGGGCGCTCGGCTCTCGGCGCGTATCGAGCGGCTGTATGCGGGTTCTACCTGCATTCATAGGTGAAAGTCTATCGATCCCGCTCCTTTCCGGATGATTCAAAGCTGGCTAGTCGCACCTGTTGCCTGCATTCTGGTCTGACCGGTCGAACGCGATCGCATTGGCATTGACGGGGGTGCCAATGTCAAGGGCGGGGCACGGTGGCCATGAGTCGAAAAGGCGGCGTGGGTCAGGCGACTTCGACGTAGTCGAGTTCGGCCCAGCCGCTGTGGTTCTGGAATCGCAAGGTGTTCCAGCCTGCCTGGAGTTGTACGCCGACGGCGACCTGGTTGTAGGTCTCCCATGCCTGCTGTGGGTAGTCGACCACCACGGAGGCGCTGCCGTTCACGGTTAGAAGGTGCTGGGCGGCGCCGTAACCCGCGGAATAGTCGACGTTCGCCGTGTACGCGCCCGCGGTGGGCACGTACACCGAGATGTCGACCCAGCTGTCCGCGTTGTCCAGTTTGGCGACCACGGCGCCTTGGGAGGCGCTGGAGGTCTGGCGTACCACGGCGTCGTTGATGGAGCCTTTCTCGGCCTCGTAGCGGACACGGCTGCCGCGGACCACGGGGTAGTCGTTCGCCCAGCCGAGGTCGGCGACGTACATGCCGCGGATGTTGGACAGCCAGCCGTGGAAGAAGATGTGGTCCCCGCTGGGGAGTATGTCGGCGCCGCCTGGGCCCTGCACCGCGCCGTTCACGCTGTCGGTGGTCAGCAGTGGGCGGTATGCCTTGGTGTATCCGCCGGTCAGCGACGGGGACACGGCGTAGCTGGTGCTGTAGGTGTTCTGGCTGTAGACGCCGGTCGCGTAGAAGAGGACGTAGTGCGACGGGCGGCGGATCAGCTTCGGTGCTTCGATCACGCCGCCCTCTTCCGGGCGGTCGTTTCGCAGCAGTTCGGTACGGCCGCCGGTCGGGGTGACGCCGTCCGCGGCGACGGGCTGGAGCCAGATGATCGTGGGGGCGCCGATCGCGTTTCCGTCGTTCTTGTACACCAGGTAACGGCGGCCGTCTGTGTCGACGAAGGCCGACGGGTCGATGTCGCCGCCCTCGCTCGTGTTGCACACCAGTGGGGCGTCGCCGACCGACGTGAACGGGCCTGCGGGGGCGCTCGCCACGGCGGCGCCGACGCACATTCGGCCCTGGGCGGCGCTTGGGCCGGCGAAGTACATCAGGTACTTGCCGTCCGAGCGCTTTGACACGTCCGGTGCCCAGAAGCCGCCGTTCCCGGCCCAGCTCGGCTTCGTCGGCAGGGCGTCGCCTTTCACACTCCAGGGGCCATTCGGTGCCGATGCCGTCGCGTACGGGATCCGGCCCGAGCCGCTGCTCGTCGAGTACGCGAAGTTCGTGCTGCCGGCCTGGAGTACGGACGGGTCGGGGAAGTCCTGGCCGATCACGAGTGAGGGTGCCTGGGTCGCGGCGTTCGCGGTGCCCGGTACGAGGACGGCGAACGCTGTCAGACCGATTGACGCGAGGACGCGCAGTGGCCGACGTGCGCGCATTCGTTTCCGCATGGCAGATTTCCTTCGCTCAATCGATCATTTCCTTCTTATACACCGGGAATCCGACCCATTGAAGGGGCAATTTCTGACAGGGGATGTCGGGTGCCGGAAACGCCGATGACCAGCGCGAACGCGACCTCTAACGCGCGGCCTGCTGTCCGACGTGGAGGCGTCCTGGGCGCAGGACCTCGGCGTACGTGCCGAAGCAGGCCGCGCGGCCGAGGCCGGGCAGTTCCCTTCGGTAGTGCCGGGCCAGGGTGGTCAGGAGGTCGCCGAATCCGAGGCCGGGCACGATGCAGCGTGGGGTCGCGATCACCACTCGCAGCACCGCGTCGCCCAACCGCAGTTCGGTGCCGGGTTCGGGATCCTCCGGCGCGTCGAGAACCAGGTTCGGCCGGAATGGCAGCGCCGTGACGTCGGAGCCGTGCCGTCGAGAAAGGCGGTCCAGGGCGCCCGTCGTGACCATGTGCACCGCGCCGAAGTCGACGAACCGGCCGCCTGGACGGGCACCGGCGATCTCCGTGACCAGTTCGTCGCCCGCGGAGCCGTCAAGCCAGTCGGGCACCAGCCCCTCGGGCAGCAGGCGATGGAGCCGCGCGCCCGCCGGCCTCGACGGTGACCGACTCGAGGGCCTCGGCCCGCCCGCTCTTCAGCGGGTAACGCAGCAACGCGCTCACACGACCCACGTACGGGACCGTACCGCGCGGAAACACGCCCGTACGGGGCGAGACGTAGGGCCTCGCGAAATCTGCATCTTGCGTTACTTTCTCCTTGGGGTCGAGATTCAGAGGGTTCATGCGGAATGAGGGGGCGCACGCCGTGGCCGATGACGAGATCGATATCCGGCCAGGGGCGTTGCGGAAGGCAGGGGCGGATCCGCATCGCGCTTCGCGTGACCTGGACCAGGCGTGGAGAGCCTTTCGGCCGGACGCGAGGATGAAGTACACCGGCAAGGACGCCTGAACGTCATGGGGATGACGTTGCCGGGTGAGCTGGAACGCCTGTTGAATGACCTGGGTTTCAATTGGCCGGAGATCGATGAGGAGCGGTTGTTCGAGCTGGGCGGGGCCTGGACGGCGTATGGGAGTCATCTGGAGCAGATCAGTGGTGATGCGGAGCGGGCGGCGCAGGAGGTGTGGTCGGGGAACAGTGGTCCGGCGGTCGAGGCGTTCAAGGCCCGCTGGGAGCATGAGAAGTCCCCTGCGCAGATCCTGAAGAAGGGCGCGACGGCGGCTCATGTGCTGGGCGCGATCTTGATGGTGTGTGCGGGGATCGTGCTGGCCTTGAAGATCAATGTGATCGTTCAGCTGACGATTTTGTTGATGGAGATCATCGAGGCGATCTCGACCGCCGCGGTGACGTTCGGTGCGTCCCTGCTGGAGATCCCGGTGTTCAAGGAGATCCAGCAGAAGATCGTCAACGCGATCATCAACGAGGCCGTCAACGCGATCCTCGGAGCCGTCTGATGGCCGGCGGCGAGGCCACCATCATCAACGCCGTCGTCAAAGACCTCCTCGGTGACGCCGCCGAGAGCGTTGCCAAGGACGCGGCGAAAGACGGAGTCAAGGCCGCCGCGAAGGACGGCGTCAAGGACGGCGCGGAAGCCGTGGCCAAGGACGGCGCGGAGGACGCCGCACGCCAGGGCGCACGTGACGCGGCCAAGGCAGGGGAGGACACCGCCAAGAAGGTCGGTGACCGTACCGCGACAAAGGACCCGATCGACGTCGCGAGCGGTGAGGTTCTGCTGCATCAGGTCGACGTCGAACTGGCCGGTGTGCTGCCGCTGGTGCTCGACCGGACCCACATCTCGTCGTACCGAACCGGGCGGTGGTTCGGCCCCTCGTGGTCGTCGACGTTGGACCAGCGCCTTGAGGTCGACTCGTTCGGTGCGTGCCTGGTCGGCTCCGAAGGCCTCGTGCTGGTCTATCCGATCCCGATGGCAGGAGAGCCGGCGCTGCCGGAACGCGGACCGCGCTGGCCGCTCTCGTACGGCGAACACGGCTACTCGGTCGCGGACCCGGAACAGGGCCGGATCCTCCACTTCGCGTCCCAGCCGAACGCCGGCATCCCGCGCGGTCAGGCGATGGTCCTGCCCCTCAAGGCGATCACCGACCGCAACGGCAACCGAATAGACCTGGACTACGACGGCAACGGCAACCTCACCGAGCTACGGCATTCGGGCGGATACCGGATCGGGGTGGGAACGGCAGACGGCCGGATCACCGAGCTGAGGCTGCTGAGCGCCGCAGACCAGCCGGTGCTGAAACGCTTCGAGTACGACCAGGCCGACCGGCTGACCGAGGTCTATAACTCCTCGGGCGTGCCGACGCGTTTTGAGTACGACGCGGCGGGCCGTATGACCCGGTGGGTCGACACCAACAGCCACTGGTACGCCTATATCTACGACAAGCAGGGCCGCGCTGTAGCGGGCCAAGGCTCGGGTGGCTACCTCGACACGACCCTCACCTATCACGGCCGGATGACCGTGGTGACGGACTCGGGCGGCCACGACACGGTGTACCACCTGAACGAGCTCGGCCAGGTCGTCGCCGTCGTCGATCCTTTGGGAAACACGATCCGATCCGAATGGGATTCGTACGGTCGGCTCCGGTCCCGAACCGACCGACTCAGCCGCACCACCCGCTACGAACGTGATGACAACGGTGACCTGATAGGGATCGAGCGGCCCGACGGCACCACGATGCGAATCACCCACAACGCGCTGCGGTTGCCCACGATGGTCACCGACCCGAACGGCGGGGTCTGGCGGTACACGTACGACGAACAAGGCAACCTGACCTCTACCCGCGACCCGGGCGGCGCGATTACGCGTCACGAGTACAACGCGCACGGCAGCCTGACCGCCACCATCGACCCACTGGGTCACGTCTCCCGGTACGAGTGCGATGCCGCAGGCCTGCCCATCCAGGTGACCGGACGGCTCGGTGAGCGCGGGCGTTTCGAGCGCAACGGGTTCGGCCGGATCATCGCTACGACGGACGCGCTCGGCGCGGTGTCCCGCATGGAGTGGACAGTCGAGGGCCGCCCAGCGTGGTTGATCGCTCCCGACGGCGAGCGCGAGCAATGGACCTACGACGGTGAGGGCAACCTCGTCGAGCACTGTAGTCCGGGCGGCACAAGCACCTTCGAGTACGGCCCGATGGACGTTCCGACCGCGCGTATCGACCCGTCGGGAGCGGAGTACCGCTTCGCCTACGACACCGAGCTTCGCCTGGTCTCGGTCACCAACGCCGCAAACCTCGTCTGGCGCTACGACTACGACGCCAGCAGCAACCTCCTGTCGGAAATCGACTTCAACGGCCGTGTCATCCGCTACGGGTACGACGCGGCGGGGCAGCTGATCGAACGAGTCAATGGCGCGGGCCAAGCCGCGGCCTTCGTTCGCGATCGCCTTGGGCGGGTGGTTGAACGCCGTAATACCGACGGCGGGGTGCACCGCTACGCGTACGACGCGGTGGGCCGGCTCATGCGTGCGCAGGGCCCGCAGTCGACCCTCGAATACGTCCGTGACGAACTGGGGCGGATCCTCCGCGAAACGGTGGACGGCCGCACCCTGACGAACCAGTACGACCTTCTCGGGAACCGGCTGAGCCGCACGACCCCCACGGGTGCCGTGTCAACGTGGACCTACGACGCCCGCGGACTTCCAGCGACGCTCGCGGCACCAGGTGGAGGCCTCACGTTTCAGCACGACGCCCTAGGCCAGGAGACAGCGCGCTTCATCGGCCCAGGCGCCGCGATCGCCCAGCGGTTCGACCCGTCGGGCCGCCTCGCCGCGCAGGCCGTCTGGGCGTACGACCAGCCGGGCCGACAGGAAACGGCCCGCCAGGTACAGAACCGCACGTACACCTACCAGCCCGACGGACGCCCAGTCCATATCACCGACAGGCTGCGTGGCGACCGCCGCTACGAGCTCGACCGGCTCGGCCGGGTCACCGCCGTACACTCCCGGACCTGGTCGGAGAGTTATGCCTACGACGCGCTCGGCAACATCGTCCAGGCGAACGCTCCTGGTGACGAGGACGACCGTGGCCCACGCGAGTACCGAGGCACGCTGATCCGCCGGGCTGGGCGGACGGTCCACGAGCACGACGCCCAGGGCCGGCTCGTCCGCACCACCCGGCGTACGCTGTCCGGCCGGATCCGGCAGTGGAACTACGTCTGGGACTCCGACGACCGGCTCATCGAGGCGACCACTCCCGAGGGAACCTGGCGCTACACCTACGATCCGATCGGCCGCCGGACCGCGAAGGCGCGCGCCGACCGCAGCGGCGCGTCCGTCGACGGGACATTGTTCTGTTGGGACGGTGGACGACTCGCCGAACAGGTGACGACCACGCCGGACGGACGGGCCATCGCGACCAGCTGGGACTGGGAGGCCGGCACCCACCGTGCCATGACGCAGGTCCGCCGTTCCTGGGTCCTGAACGCGCCGCAGGCCGAGATCGACACCGCCTTCTACGCAATAGTCACCGACCTGGCTGGCACCCCGACCGAGCTGGTCACCCGTGACGGACGCATCGTCTGGCACGACACCACCAGCCTGTGGGGGACGCGCATCAGCCCCCCATCGGTCGAAACGCACTGCCCCCTGCGCTTCCCTGGCCAGTATCACGACGCGGAAACCGGTCTCAACTACAACTACTTCCGTTACTACGACCCGACGCTCGGCGCCTACGCGTCACCCGACCCCGTCGGGCTGGCCCCCGCACCCAACCACCACGCCTACGTCGCAAACCCGCTGCACGCGATCGACCCTTGGGGTCTCGCGGCGTGCGAGCCCGGCGCGAAGGAGACCCTCAACGAGGCCGACAGAGCCCGCTATGACAACCTTCGCGACGCGGTGAACCGAGTTTCCAGCGACTCTCAGACGATCCGGGAGAACCTCAGACCCGGCGAGCTCAGGCGGGGGATGGAGGAACCGTGGCGGCAGAACATGTATGCGGGAACCGCGATCGAGAGGGGGGTCGCCAACGACCCGGCGATCATCAATGACGCGGGCATCACCTGGCATGGCGCGTCGCAGCCGGGCAAGTCGGTGCCCGACTTCAGGATCGGTGATGACGGCTATCCTGTGGACGTGACCGGCGGCAGCCGGACATCCATCAACGACCACATGAATCGGCCGTACTACGAGCACAGCGACCAGGTCATGACCTATCCGTCGTTGACCCGAGACTTTCTCAAGCAGATCTTCAGGTAGATAGAGTCAACTCATGCGACAGCGGTTCACCGGACAGACCTTCGAGCAGTTGCGCAGCTTCGGCACCAGCCACACCTACAGCGAGGTCGACCTCGACCGGGTCAAGTTCATCGGCTGCGTCTTCGGCCAGCAGAATGATCCAGATTTCGACTTTGTCGTACGCGACGTGACCGCCACCAAGTGCCGCACGACCCGCTGCAGGGTCCAGGGTGTCCGCTTCGAAGACATCACCGTGGACGGACTTGCCACCACGGACCAACAGCTCGGCGGCTGCCTGTTCCGGCACGTCACTCTCAAGGGCAAGATCGGGCCGATCATGACGACGCCGGTGAATCGCGGACTACCCGAGGAGACCAAGGCGGCCATGAACGCCGCCATCGTCGCCTACTACAAGGACGTCGACTGGGCGCTGGACATCTCCGAGGCCGAGTTCAGCGACGCCGATTTCTACATGGTGCCCGGCGACCTCGTCCGCCGCGACCCGGAGACCCAGTTTCTGCTGCGCCGGGAGGTCATCGCCGAAGCCAAGCGGGAGCTCCCCCTAGGTCCGCAGATCGCCGCCTCGCGATTCGAGAGCACTCCTTTCGAGTCCATCGTGGCGGTCGTATCACGGCGCTCCAAGAACTTCGCCGCCGAACTCCAGGAGTTCGAGCAACTCCGCAAAGCGGGTCTCGCCGAATAGCTCACCCGCCGAGGGGCGCACATAGGCGGTGATGTCGGCTCTCCTCTCCCACACTCCAGTTGCTAATGGGACAGGGGATAACTCTCGGCGTCGCTGGGTGATCCGGCCGGCCGGGTCGAGCTCGTAGCGGCGAGTGCCGCGCGCCCGGTCCCTGATCTCGACGGGACGCCCGTCGGGCCGGTAGATGTAGCTGCGCTCCTGCAGCAGACGAGCACCGTGTCCGGCTGCCGTGGATCGCGTGCCCAGATGGCTTGCGCGGCGAGACGGCCCAGCGGATCGAATCCCTGCGAGACCGCGGCTCCTGGACCGAGGTAGCGGAGAGTCTCCTGGCCTACCGCGTCGTACTGGAACGAGAGGCCGCCGCCCTCGGTCGTGAGCGACGCGGGAAGCCCGGCAGCGTCGTAGGTCCACTGCGACACGGCGCCGGGTGGGCGTGACGCGGGCGAGTACGGCGGCCGAGGACGTCGCGTACGTAATCGAGCGTCGAGCCGGGGCTCTCGGCGCGTACGACCCGGCCGTTGAAGTCGGTCTCCGAACCGCGAAGAAACGCGTCGACGAGCGAGGTGTCGTCACTCACTCGACGTGGTTCTCCTGGGACGGGGCCCGGCTGGCCGACGACACCAGGTTCTACGCGATCGTCACCGACCTGGTCGGTACACCGACCGAACTGGTCACGCCCGACGGGCGCGTGGCATGGCACCAGACCGCCAGCCTGTGGGGAACCACGATCACGGCGTCGACCGCCGAGACGGACTGCGCGCTGCGTTTCCCCGGTCAGTACCGCGACGAGGAGACCGGGCTCAACTACAACTACTTCCGCTACTACGACCCGTCGACCGGCGCGTACGCGTCCGCCGACCCGCTGGGGCTCGCCCCCGCGGCGAACCACCACGCCTACGTGACGAATCCTCTCGACGCCGTGGACCCCTGGGGCCTGTCGCCGTACAAGCCGGGCGCCAAGGAGAACCTCAGCCCGACCGACCGTGCCAGCTACGACAACCTCCGTGCGGCGGTGGACCGGTCGGCCTCCCGTACGCCCGCGCAGATCCGGGCGGGCCTGAGTCCCGAACAGATCGCGGCCGGCAAGAGAGAGCCGTACCTGCAGAGCATGTTCGCCGGGTCCGAGATCGAGAAGGGCGCGGCGAACGACCCGGCGGTCCTGGGTGACCCGAACATCACTCATCTGGGCACCTCCAGCCCCGGCCAGCAGGTGCCCGACTTCAAAATCGGCAGTGGTGGGTACGGCGTCGATGTGACGGGAGGCAGCTCGAGCTCCTTCTCCAGCCACATGGGGCGTCCCTACATCGATCATGGCGACCAAATCATGCAGTACCCGTCGCTATCCCCCGGGGATCTCTCGCAGATCTTCAAGTAGAGTCGGCCCATGCGACAGCAGTTCAGTGGCCAGACCCTCAAGCAACTTCGGAGCATTGGCAGCGGCCGGGTATTTGAAGAACTCGACCTCGACCGGGTCAAGTTCGACAATTGTGTGCTCGCCCAGCATGACGATCCTCAGCTGGGTCTCGTCGTGCGCGAGGTGAATGCCACCAAGCTTTCCGCGGCTAATTGTTCGCTGCACGGTATTCGTTTCGAAGACGTTCTCGTAGACGGTCTTTCGCTCTCCAAGCTCCATCATGCGGCCGCCTGCGTGTTCCGGCACGTCACGCTCAGGGGGCGGATCGGGCCGATCATGACGGCACCGGTGCACTACGCGCTTCCCGAAGAGACACAGGCCGCCTTTAATGCCGCGATCGTCGCCTATTATCAGGACGTCGACTGGGCGCTGGACATTTCCGCTGCCGAGTTCAGTGATGCGGACTTCTATATGGTGCCGGGCGATCTCGTACGCCGCGATCCGGGGACGCAGTTCCTGATTCGACGTGACGCCGTCGCCAAGAGCGAGGGTGTCGAGCTGCCGATTTACGCCGAGATCAGCATCTCAAGATTTGAAGAGACGCCATTCGATTCACTGGTCGCGATCGCCCCGAAACGTTCTAAGAACTTCGCCCGCTATATGGAGGATTTTCAGTATCTCCGCCAAGCGGGTCTCGCTGAGTAGGGGCTGCTCCGCAAGACGCCAGATAGTGACCAATCACTTACTCCCGCGCGATATCACCAGGTGAGGCGTACGGGTGTCATGGCGATGATTCGACCTGCTATCTCTGTGTGATGCCTAAAGAACCTAGGGTCACCGTGGACGAGACGCCGCAGAACGAGGCGCTCCAGCTGGCGGCCGGAGTGGCCGACGTGGTGATGCAGGGGTTAAAAGACGCGGTCCGGCGGCTTCCTCGGCTCTCAGAGGTCCGAGAGGAGCTGCGGGGGCGCGGGGAGTTGGCGCTGAAACGTACGGCTCCGGTGGCGGAGGCGCATACGGAGGTGCTCGCTCGGCAGGTCGTACGGCGAAACGCCGGTGAGTGAGCTTCGGGGGCGGGTCGATCGGGCACTCGAGGACTTCGTCGACGCGGAGGTCGCTGAGCTTCTGGCGCTGGATGACGAACTCGCGCCTGTCGCGGAGCAGATGCGCGTCTCGGTCGCCGGGGGTAAGCGGATTCGGCCGGCGTTCTGTTACTGGGGATGGCGGGCGGCAGGGCAGCCGGATACCGACGCCGTGATTCGGGCGGCCGCGGCGCTGGAGCTGGTGCATGTCGCGGCGATCGTCCATGACGATCTCATCGACGAGAGTCCGCTGCGGCGTGGCCAGGTCACGGCGCATGAGAAGCTCGGCGGCGCCTTGGCGATCATGATCGGTGATCTGCTGATGGCTTGGGCGGGGCAGTTGTTCCACGCCTCGGGGCTGCCGCGGACGTTCCTGGCCAGGGCCGTTCCCCTGTGGACGACGATGGGGCGCGAGCTGGTGGCGGGCGAGTGTCTGGAGATTCTGCGTACCGGGCGGTCTCCTGACCTCGCGCGGTCGCTGGCGATCGTACGGTTCAAGACCGGCTCGTACACCGTTGAGCGGCCGCTGCAGATCGGCGCGGTGCTCGGGGGTGCGAGTCCGGCGACGCTGGACGTTCTCGCGGCCTACGGGCGTCCGCTCGGCGAGGCGTTTCAGCTGCGTGACGACCTGTGGGGGGTGTTCGGCGACTCCGCGCAGACCGGTAAGTCGGCCCTGGACGACCTGGCGGGACGCAAGCCGACCGCGCTGCTGGCCCTCACGCTGGAGCGGGCGGACGAGGTCGACCGCGGGCGGCTGCACGAGCTGCTCGACGGGGACGTGACCCCGTCCGACGCCGCGGCCGTACGGGAGATCATGCGGCGGTCGGGGGCGCACGCCGCCGTGCAGCAGATGATCGCCGAACGGGCGCGGGCCGCGCGGGCCGCGCTGGAGGGCGCCCGGCTGGCGCCGGAGGTCGACGACGCACTGATCCGACTGATCTGTGAGGTGACCACGGATGACTGAACACACCGACGAGTACATGGACGGTCTGCGGCTCCAGGGCGATGAGCTCGCCGACAAGACCGTCGAGGCGCTCTTCGCCGACGGAGACGTGGGGAAGTTCAACACGCTCATGCGCTGGTTCACCGTCTCCGGCCAGACGTTGCCCGAAGGCCTGCCCGACGCCGCGCGCGATTACCTGACGGCGACGTCGAGTCCGCCCGAGTGGATCGACTGGGCGGTGATGGAAAAGGCACGGGAGTTCTTCATCGACAACGACGTGCACATCTCCACCGCCCTGTCGTTCGCGGCGATGCCGGCCTGCTACGTCGTCCCTCACATCGCGCAGCTGCTGTCGGCGACGCATTCGCTGGAATACCCGTCACGGCGAATGGCCGAGACCGGGCAGTTCACCGTCTATCTGTTGCAGCCGGACGCGTTCGAGGCGGGCGGCCGGTTTCTTCCGGCCGCGCAGAAGGTCCGGCTCCTGCACGCCTCCATCCGCCGCCACCTCGCGCAGGAGGGGCTGTGGCCGGAGCCCGTCCCGATCTGCCAGGAGGACATGCTCGGCGGGCTGATGATGTTCAGCCTCCAGGTCCTGGACGCGCTTCACCGGATGGGCGTCCACATCACGACCGAGGGCGCCGAGGCCTACTACTACGCGTGGCGGGTCGTGGGCACGATCCTGGGCTGTTCCACGGACACCATCCCCGCGGACCTGGACGCCGCCCGCCGGTTCTCCGACCGCTACATGGTCCGCCACATGGGGCCGTCCAAAGAGGGCGTACGGCTGACGAGGCAGCTCATCGACATGTACCAGGAGGTCGTCCCGGGAAAGCTGGCGGACCCGGTCGTTCCCGCGCTGATCCGCTTTCTGATGGGAGACACCGCCGCCGACTGGCTGGAGGTTCCCCGCTCCCACTGGGACTCCGCGATAAAGGCGGCACCGGCACTTCTCGGAGTGCTGGAGCGGTTCGAGGATCGCGGACCATGGGCATCGCAGATCTCTGACCGGCTGGGCCGGCTGACGACGATGCTGGAACTGTCATCGCTGACCCGGGGGCGCGTCATGCATTACGCCATTCCTCAGGAACTCAAACCGGACTTCGGCATTCCCGCACGGACGGGCCGCTGGACCCCACCGGTGTAAACCCCTTTGCGCGGCAGGTGGAACGCCCACCAGACTCTGAAGGATGGTCCAAATCGACGGGCGTGCGGGGATCGACGCCACACTGGTGAAGAAGCTGGTCGCCGCGCAGTTTCCGCAGTGGGGCGACCTGGACGTGACGCCGGTCGAGGTCGACGGGTGGGACAACCGGACGTATCGGCTCGGGGACGAGATGACGGCGCGGCTCCCGACGGCCGAGTCCTACGCGCCGGCCGTCGACAAGGAGGACCGCTGGCTGCCGGTTCTCGCCTCCTCGCTGCCGGTCGCCGTTCCCGTACCGCTCGCGAAGGGGGCCCCCGGAGAGGGCTATCCGTTCAACTGGTCGATCCGCGGCTGGCTGGAGGGGGAGACGGCGAGTATCGAGAATGTCGGTGATCTGCCGGCGTTCGCGATCTCGGTGGCGGAGTTCATCACGGCGCTGCAACGGGTCGACGCGACCGGCGGGCCGCACGCCGGGGCGCACAGCTTCTATCGCGGCGCGGCGCCGGCGCACTACGACGACGAGACCCGCCGTACGCTCGCGGTCCTGGGCGACCGCGTCGACGGGCGCAGGGCGGGTGCCGTGTGGGACGCCGCGCTCGACGCCACCTGGGACAGGCCGCCGGTGTGGTTCCACGGGGATGTCGCCAGCGGAAACCTGCTGGTCAAGGACGGGAGGCTCGAAGCCGTCATCGACTTCGGCACCTCAGGCGTCGGTGATCCCGCCTGCGACCTGGTGATCGCGTGGACGATGTTCGAGGGCGAGAGCCGCGAGGCGTTCCGCGAAACCGTCGGGCAGGACTCCGGCACCTGGGCCCGGGCGCGGGGCTGGGCGCTGTGGAAGGCCCTGATCACTCTGGACGGCGACGAGCGAACCAACCGCCGCGTGATCGACGCGGTTCTGGCCGATCACGATGGATGGGCGCCTCACGGCTCGTGAGGCGCCCATCCGTGTCCTCAGCCGGCGACCGTGCAGGTCGCCGTGGCCTTCTTGGTCGGGTCGCTTTCGGAGACCGCGGTGAGTTTCACCTGGCCCAGGTGGGCGGCGCCGGCCGCGTGCTTGGCGTACACCAGCACACTCGTACGCCCGCCGGCCTTCGCCGTGGCCAGATCGTTCGGCAGCCACGCCGACCAGCCGCGGCCCGAGGAGGTCGCGGACAGGCGGTAGACGTCGGAGTCGCTGTACGGCGCCGTTCCGGCCTTCCCCGTGTTGCGCAGCGGCAGCGAGCAGCGGGCCCAGTCCTTCTGGGGCGCCGCGATGCCGGCGCCCGGCGACAGCCGTACGCCGCGCTGCTCGGTCCCGGAGCCGTCCAGGGACCGGACCGCGACCGTGTACGACAGCACGCCTGACTCGTCGCGCTTGATGTCCAGCACGTAGAAGTGCAGCCGGTTGGCCTGGTCGACGTACTCGTACTGGCTGCCCGATTCCGTACCGGCATGGAACAGAGCGTCGGACAGCTGGCGGTAGTCCCCGATCGTCATCTTCTGCGGGGTACCGTTCGGCAGCACGAAGTCGACCTTGTCGATGTCCTCCGGGTGCGCGTCGACGACCCAGACGAACGGGGCCGCGTCGCGATTCTTGGTCTTGGACAGGAGCACGCCGCTGTCCGGAGTGAACGAGTCGGTCCCCATCCGGTCGACGACCTCAAGCGTGTAATTGTCGTAACCGCCGCCGTCGCAGTAGGGGTCCTTCGCCGGGTCACAGGCCGGATCGTGATCGCCGCCGCCCAACGCGAGGTTGATCCCGGACAACTGTCCCTGCGGGGCCTGTACGGCGCGGGCGTTCACCTCGGCGACCACGACACCCGAGCCGGCCACGCCGTCGCGGGTCAGGTTCAGGACGCTCGCCGGGTCGATGATGCCCAGCTTCAGCTTGTCGCGGAGCATCTGCCCGGAGCCCATCGAACTGCCGCCGACGGCGGGGACGACCCAGCGGCTGTGCGGGCCGCCGGGGCCGTTGAAGGTTCCGCGGCTCAGCATGTCCCAGGGGCCGGAATAGTCGCGGCGCGGCGGGTTCGAATATGGGTTGTTGTAGTTGTCGCCGATGCCCAGGATGTGGCTGAACTCATGGGCGAACGTGCTCATACCGGAGCTCTCCGCCTGGATGGAGGTCCCGGAGGAGGCGTTCGGCCAGATGTTGGAAGAGGCCTGCCAGGATGTCCAGTCGACGTAGCGGGTCTTGTTCCAGTTCGGCAGGGCGGCGTCCGGCGGTCCCCACTCGTCGGGGATGCCGTTCTGGCCGTCGAACTTCATCTGCCCGAACTCCTGCCAGGTGGACGACTCGTCCTGCCCGGCGCTGAGGAAGAACACGAAGTCGTACTGCGACGCGGCCTCTTCGCCGACGTCCGCGACCCACGCGGCACGCGCGTCCTTGCGGAAGTCACGGTCACACGTGTCACCGGCCGGGCAGCCCATGTCACCCTGGAAATCCGACTCGATGCCGTACTCATGGCTCTTCGCGGGCATCTGGTACGGGCCGTAGCCCTTCAGGTCAATGCCGTAGCGGCCACCCGACTGCTCCATCCAGTACTCGTGGATGGTGTGGCCGCGGTTGAGATCCTCCGGCTTGTTGAGGAAGTTCTGGTAGAACGCCGGCACCTGGTCGCGTGGAACGTCACTGACCGAGGAAGGATTGCCGTAGAGGGTGGAATTCTTCGGCTGGGAAATGATGAACGACGCGTTCGGATAGTCCACGAGGACGAGCGCGCCCTTGAAATTCTTGATCGACCCCTCGTGGGCCGGGTCGTTCCAGTGGGTGTCCGGGATAGCCTTGTAGTCGTCCCAGGTCATCGTGTCCGGGAGCTCGTAACTCTGCGGATCGATCGGCTTGGGCGCGTTCTGCGCGAACGCCCTCGCCTGCTGCGTCTGCTGCCACGGTTGTGTACGCGGCCAGTGCCGCATCTGCCAGGGATTCGATGTCGGCTTCGGCCGTACATCGGACGCCGCGGTAGCGGACGCCGTCGACAGCACCATCATCACTGCCGCGAACGCCGCGCACACCACCGTCCATTGACCGAACACGCTCCGGGAACGCTTCACGGGATGTCCTTTTCCGCGGGGACCAAGGGTCCGTTGATGATCTCCCGCGACTCCACGGAGCGCCAGAGCTCACGCCCGTCGAATCCGACCGCCGAGGCCGTGTTGCGCGAGGAGCGCGACGAGCTCGCTCCCGCCGATGAGGCTGAGCTGTTTGCCCTCGGCGAACTGGTACGTGCCCGGCCCGAAGCCCGAGGTGGTCACCAGGATTCCCTTGAGAGCGCCTTCGTGCAGGACCGTGCCGTACAGGTCGCGGATCACGCTCGGTGGAACCGTCGAGTCGTACCGCTTGACCTGGATCACGATGCGCCCGCCGCGAATGGGGTCCGGGTCGGTGGCGACGACGTCGACGCCGCCATCTCCGGTACGTGCGGTGGTCTCGGTCGCCAGCCCCATCGCGCGGAACAGGTCTGCGACGAGACTCTCGAACTCGCCAGGGTCCATCCGCAACAGATCGACCTCTTCGTCGACCTCCTGAACGGTCACGGTGTCGAGGCTTGACGGAAGCCGGATGGGCCGGACCTCCGCGGACTTGTCCGGACGGGCCGACAATTGGCCCTTGAGGCCCTCCACGCATCGGACCGGGTCCACCTGGGAGAGGTCGACGTGTTCGAAGGCCGTACGGTCGGTCAGCAGGGTGACCAGGTACGCGGGCCCGTCCCGGCCGGTCGCCGGGTCCGGTCGGATCACGTGCCCGTTGAACGCGACCGACCGTACGACCGGCTGGCCGTCCGGCCCGTACAACGCGGTACGGAAGACCTCCCATACGACGCGCAGGGTGCACTGGGCCAGGATCCGCCGATGGATTTCGCGCCGCTCACCGACGGGACGTTTGATCTCCAGTTCCCGGTCGTCTGATTTCACGTACCGAATTCGGACCACCGAAGGGACGATCTCGACGCTCGGGAGTTCCCAGCCCACCAGGAGTTGCCGGCCATCGTCGTCCCAGGCGATCTCCATGACGGCGGGGAATCCGTCCGGCCAGGGCGACGAGAGTTGTAGCAGTGCGGAGAAGAATTCCGGGACCGCCTCGGAGTCGCCCTGAGCGGCGCGGTGGGCCAGGTCGTCGATCTGACGGTTGTACTCGGTGTTGCGTCGGTGCTCCGCGGCGGCCCATTCGTGATGCTTCTGCCGGGCGACGTCGAGGTGCCGAAGACGCTCCTGCTCGGCGCACTGTGCCATCCACTGGTCGTGCTGAAATCGGGCGTGGGCCGCCTGTCGTTCCTGTTCGTGCTGCTTGCGGGCGCCGGGAGCCAACGCGTGCAGTCCTTTTGGCGCGGGAGGGTCATACCGCCGCGGATCGGGGAACCGCACCGGAACACCCAGTCGCCCCGGGTCATATGACGGCAGAGCGGTGGAGTGTTTCAACGACTCGAGACGGGGCGGCGGTGAGCCGAGAGCGGTGGCGAGAACCGCGTTGAGTACGTCGACCTTGCCCTTTATCTCGGCTGTTCGCTGAGCGGCGTCGGCTTCGCGATATTCCTGGTGAAGACGGCGGCTCTCGCGTTCGTCACGGGCTTGGGAACGCGCCGCCGCCCGTTCGACACGCTCCATCTCCTTCTGATGGGCGATCAGAGCGCGCTGCTCACTCTCCCGCTGACGCCGCTGCTTCCGTTGGCTCTCCGCCAAAGCGGCCAGAATGCCTGAGCTCTTCCTACGTGCCACTCACATCTCCACGACGCCCGACCCTGCCCAAGATCTACTCGATTACTCTATGCAAGGACATCCTGATCAGTGGCAGAGTTGCCCGATATCGGTCAAAGCTCGAATTAATCGTCCGCCGGGTCGAATATCCGTACGAGGGCATGGCGACCACGGCCAGGCTCAGTGATTGAAGCGCAGATCGGAAGCGGCGCAGGTGAATGAGGCGCGTTCGGGTCTTTTCCAGGAAAAAAACCAGTAGGGGCGGAAATGCCACAGCGCCCAGCAAAGCGCCCCACGGCCCGCTCGCAAAATATCCGATGGCGACGCGATAAAGGCCGTTCGGTCCCGGACTGATATTCCCGACCGCCAGTGCGTGCAGTACCAGTGTGTCGGCAGACGGACCGGCGGACGACAGTCGCGCACACGTACTCGCTCGGGCTCGCGTTCGTGCCCGCGGTCCTCGCGGAACTCCTCGGAAGCCACTCTGAGCTGCGGTTCCGCTGTTCGCAGAGTTCGGCGACTTCGACGACACCCACCTGGCCACGGTGATCCATCCGGGTGCCGCGGTCCTGGCGACCGTGTTGGCGCTCGCGCCCGAGTGTGACCTCGCCGGCATGACCCTGGCCCTGGCGAACGCCTGCGCGGAGGACGGCATCACCGTCAACGCCGTCTCACCGGGCCGCGTCACACCGGACGACCCGGCGGAGACGACGCGACGGCGCGCGGGCGTGGCCGAGACGATCGCCTTCCTCGCCTCACCGGCGGCGTCCGAGGTCACCGGCCAGATCATCGAAGTCGGCCCCAAGCCCTGACGCCGTTACCGTTGGACACATGCTGTCTGACCTGCGGATCGGCTCGCGGACGTCGCCGATGGCCTTGGCCCAGGCGTGGCGGGTTCGCGACCTGCTCCGCGGACTGGTGGCGTCCGCCCGGATCGTCGGGATCAGGACCTCCGGGGATCGCTGGGAGGGGGAGCTGGCGGAGCTGGGCGGCAAGGGGGCGTTTCTGCGGGAGATCGACCGGATGCTCGTCGAGGGCCGGGTCGATGTCGCGGTGCACTGCCTGAAGGACGTGCCGGGGGACACACCGCTGCCGGAGGGGACGACGTTCGCGGCCTTCCTGGAACGGGACGACGTTCACGACGTCCTTCTCTTCCCGGCCGCCTCGGCTCACCGCGGGCTTCCGGACCTGCCGATCGGCGCGCGGGTCGGCACATCGTCGGTGCGGCGGACGGCTCAGCTGCTCAGAGCCCGCCCGGATCTCGACGTCGCGCCGGTCCGCGGGAACGTCAACTCCAGGATCGAGCGGCTCGACGACGGGCCTTTCGACGCGATGGTGCTCGCCCGTGCCGGGCTGCGGCGGATCGGGATGGAGGGGCGGCGCGGGCAGGTGCTGCCGCTCGACCTCATGTGCCCGGCGGTCGGCGCTGGTGTCATCGCCCTGCGGTGCCGTGCGGACGACCGCGACGTCATCGGGGTCCTGCGCCGGCTCGATCACGCCGAGACCCGTACGCGTGCCACCGCCGAGCGGGCCATGCTGCGGGACCTGCGCGGGCACTGCAACTCGCCGATCGCCGGCCACTGCGTCGCCGAGCGCGACCGGCTCGCGCTGACCGGCATGGTCTTCGCAGGTGACGGCACCCGCTTGATCCGCGCGAGAAGGACCGGCGACCGGCCGGACGAGCTCGGGGCGGACGTCGCCGCAGAGCTCCTGCGGAACGGCGCACGGGAAATCATCGACCGGACAAAAGAATCTCGCGGCCGGATGTAGAGAACCGGGTGGCCGCTCCGACGTACCCGGTGAAAGACCAAGACGACCAAGGAGTTCCCATGAAGTACATGCTGTTGATCTTCAACCGTCCCGGCTTCGTCGACGAGCTGTCCGAGGCCGACCGCACCGAGCTGATGGGCGACGTCGACCGGATCATGAAGGAGCTGACCGAGACCGGCGAGCTGCTCGGCGGCGAGGCGCTGGGCGGCCCGGAGAAGACCACGACCGTTCGCGTACGCGACGGGGTCCCGGCCGTGACCGACGGGCCGTACATCGAGGCCAAGGAGCAGTTCGCCGGCTACCTCATGGTCGACTGCGCGAGCGCCGAGCGCGCGAACGAGATCGCGGCGAGCTGGCCCGACGCCAAGTATTTCGCGATGGAAGTGCGCCCGATCATCACCGGCAGCGCCTGAAGCGGAGGAACGACCATGAGCCCGACGAAGACCGACACCCTCAGGGTGCCGGGCGCGGTCCTTCACTACGAGCTCCGCGGCTCCGGCCCGGTGCTACTGATGATCTGTGGCGGGCTCATGGACGCCGCCGTGTACGAGGCGCTCGCTGCGCGGCTCGCCGACGCGTACACGGTCGTGACCTATGACCGGCGCGGCAACTCGCGCAGCCCGCTCGACGGGCCGCCGGAGGAGCAGCGGATCGAGGTCCACGCCGACGACGCGAGCCGGCTGCTGGCGGCGGTCGGGGGCGGCCCGGCGTACGTGTTCGGCAACAGTTCCGGCGCCGTGATCGGGCTCGACCTGGCCGTCCGGCATCCGGAGCGCGTACGCGCGCTGGTCGCCCACGAGCCCGTCGTCTTCGAGCTGCTGCCCGACCGCGACTACTGGCGGGCGCTCGTGGAAGAGGTCCACGAGACGTTCGCGGACCACGGCGCAGGCGCCGCCATGCAGCGGCTCAGTGAGGGCCTCGGCATGAGCGACGGCGGTGCGGAGCCGCCGCCGGAGATGCTCACGGCGATGGCGCGCATCATGGGCAACCTGGAGACGTTCGTCGGGTACGAGACGCGGTCGTTCAGCCGGTACATCCCTGATGTGGACGCCCTGCGCACGGGATCACCGCGCGTCGTCGTGGCCGCCGGGACGGACTCGGCCGGCGAGCCGGCACACCGCGCCGCCGTCGCCCTGGCGACGCGTCTCGGCACCGTGCCGGTCGCCTTCCCCGGAGACCACGGTGGGTTCAACAGCCGCGCCGAGGAGTTCGCCGGGACACTGCGCGCGACCCTCTAGATGCAAGGAAGATCTTGCAAGGCACAAGGTCGTCGCTAAGCAGCCGGGGCTAGGAGTCCAGTGACCCAACGGGCACGGCTGATTGGAGCGGCGACATGTCCACGATCGACCACGGACGAACCGGCGAGGGACTGGAATGGTCGGTCCTGTGGCGTTCGGTCGCCGCGATCGCCCTGGCCGGAGCGGTCGGCGCCACGACACTCGCCGGTACGGGCGGCGTCGCGGCGGCCGACCCCGACCCGGCGCCGCGGGCCCACCGGCCCGCCGCGAAACCCCATCATCCCGTCAAGGTGGACATCCGTGGTGTGTCCCAGCCGGCGTACATCAAGGTCGTGCGCCTGCCCGACGTGGCGCCCCGCCGCGCGGCCGCGCACTCCCACCGGATCGAGGCGCAGGCACCGGCTCACCACCCGGCGAGACGCGCCCACCCGCGCCCGCGGGCCGTCGTACGGTGCCAGCAGGACGACACCGACCAGACGGCGGACTTCGGCGACGACACTGACGAGCCGACCACCACCGTGAATCCGGCCACGTCGGGCAACCGCTGCCCCAGCGCACGTGATGGGTTCGACCTGAACCGGCTGCTCGGGTTCAGATCCGCTCCCAGGGCACAGACTCGTACGCCTGGATGACGGTCTTCATGAACACCGGGTCGACGGCTAGGGACAGGTCGTCGACCCGGGAGACCGGCGCGATGCCGAGGGAGTTCGTGACGAAGATCGTGTCGTAGGGGCCGATGTCGGAGAGGTGCACCGGGGCCTGGCGTGACGGGACGCCCAGCAGCGCGAGCCGTCCCTTCAGCAGCCGCATGGTGATCCCCTCCAGGCAGGGCGCGTCTGGCCAGACGACGCCGCCGCCGTCGTAGAAGCCGATGTTGGTGATCGCGCCTTCGGAGATCACCCCGCCCGGCCCGGTGAGCAGCGCGTCGTCGAAGCCCTCGCGTTCCGCGAGACGCCCGAAGTGGATCTGCGCGAAGCTGCCCAGGTGCTTGATGTGGGCGACGGGCCGTTGGTATTCGAAGGACTTCAGGCTCTGCGGGGTATCCGGCATCGCGTCGGGCGGGCGTACCGAGACCATGATCGCCGGAGCGGGGTCCTCGGGGGGCCAGAAGACGTTGACCCTCACCGACGCGTCGCGGACGTCGTCGCCCAGGGCGTGCCGGATGTGATCGCGAACCCGCTCCCCGTCCAGGCCGGTCTCGAACAGCTCCCGTGTGGCCGAGGCGAGGCGTTCGAGATGGAGGTCCAGGCCACGCGTGCACCCGTCGCGTACCTGCATCGCGGTGAAGTGGCCGTAGTTGATGAGAGCGGGGAACCGTAGCTCGTCGGCGGTGGCGGTGTGGCCGTTGACCTCGAAGCAGGGAATCACGCCTCCAACGTAGCCCGCCGCCGCGAGCTGCGAGAATCGGAGTCGATGTACCGACTCCTCTTCACCACGCTGCTCCGCCGCATCCCGGCCGAGACCGTCCACCGATCGAGCTTCCGCGTGCTGCGGCTCCTCGCGGCCCTTCCCGGCGGCCTGGCGCTGACACGCCGCCTGCTGGGGCCGCGCGACCCCGCGCTACGTGTACGTGCGCTGGGCCTGGACTTCCCCTCGCCGCTCGGGCTCGCGGCCGGGTTCGACAAGGACGCCGAGGCGTACGAGGCGCTGGGCGCGTTCGGGTTCGGCTTCGTCGAGGTCGGCACCGTCACGGCACGGCCGCAGCCGGGGAACCCCAGGCCCCGACTGTTCCGCCTCGTCGCCGACCGGGCGATCGTCAACCGGATGGGCTTCAACAACCACGGCGCCGACGCGGCGGCGGTGCGCCTGGCCCGGCGGCGTACGGCCGTGGTCGGCGTCAACATCGGCAAGTCCAAGGTCGTCCCGGAGAGCGAGGCCGTCGCGGACTACGTCGCGAGCACCGAGCGCCTCGCCGCCCTCGCCGACTACCTGGTCGTCAACGTCAGCTCCCCGAACACCCCCGGCCTGCGAAACCTCCAGGCCGTCGAACACCTTCGCCCGCTGCTCGTCGCCGTACGCGAGGCCGCCGACCGGGTGTCACCGCGCCGGGTGCCGCTGCTCGTGAAGATCGCCCCCGACCTGGCCGACGCCGACGTCGACGCCGTCGCCGACCTCGCGCTCGACCTCGGGCTCGACGGCGTCATCGCGACCAACACCACGATCGGCCGCGACGGGCTCGCGAGCGACCCGGCCGAGGTCACCGCGGCCGGCGCGGGCGGCCTGTCGGGCGCGCCTCTGAAGGACCGCTCGCTGGAGGTGCTCCGGCGGCTTCGCGAGCGTACGGGCGACCGTCTCGTGCTCGTCGCGGTCGGCGGCATCGAGACCCCCGACGACGCGTGGGAGCGCCTGCGGGCCGGCGCGACCCTCGTCCAGGGCTACACCGGCCTGATCTACGGCGGCCCGCTCTGGCCGCGCGCGATCAATCGCGGCCTGTCCGCCCGGTTCCGGTCACTTCCTCGGCCATGAGTCGGTCGACAGCTCGTCAAGTGCCTTGAACACCGGGCTCCGCGCCAGCACGCTTCTCCATGAGGAGGAGTCGTGCCTGGACGAGGTGCGTCGGTGGCCGGTGCTTCGGCTCAGGCCAGATACCGGACCATGCGGGCCGAGCACCGGCAGGAGCGGGTCATCGCACGGCTCGCGCTCGCCGGTGTCGTGGGCTCCATGACGGCCGGACTTTTCGACTGGATGCCCGGCCTGTGGGCCGCGACCGCGGTGTTGCTCGCGCACACCCTCTTCCTGCGCGTACGCCCCGGCGACCCGGTCGCGCGCTGGCGGCGCGGGGCGGCGGCCGAGCGCCGTACGGGCAGGCGCCTGTCCCGGCTCGACCCGGCCTACTTCCACGTGCTGCACGACCGGGCGATGCCCGGCGCGTCGCGTACGAACCTCGACCACCTCGTCGTCGGCATCACCGGCGTGTACGCGATCTCCTCACGCCGCTGGCCGCCGCTCACGCGCCTGCGCGCCGGTGAGCGTCTTTTCGCAGGTCCACGGCCGATGAACCGCCTGCTGTCGATGACACGCGGCGGCGCGCGTACGGTCCAGGACCGTCTCTCGGACGAGCTGGGCCGGCCGACGGAGGTCACCGCGGTCATCGCGGTGCACGGCGGCCGCATGCCGCACGCCGGGATCCTGTTCGATGAAATCCTGCTGCACCGCGCCAAGCGCGTGAACCGGCTCATCCAGCGCCAGCCGGCCGTCTTCACCACCGCCCAGGTCGCCGCCATCGCCGCCGCGGCCGAACGGGTCCTTCCACCGATGATCGACGTGTAACGAAAAACCGGCACGCTTCGTGACGCATTAGTACGCTCGGCGACAGCCGAACCGAGCAGCAGGTGGGGGAGATCGCCATGACGGGCCGCATCATCGTCCTAGGCGCCACCGGCTACACCGGCCGCCTGACCGCACGCGACCTCGTCGCCCACGGGGCACGACCCGTCCTCGCCGGCCGCAACACAGAGACGCTCGGCGTACTGGCCGAGGAGCTGGGCGGCCTGGAGACGGCGTGGGCCGACGTCACCGACCCGCGCAGCGTACGTGCCCTGGTCGAGCGCGACGACGTCCTCGTCACCACGGTCGGGCCCTACCTGGAGTACGGGCGGGCGGCCCTGGAGGCCGCGGTCGACGCGGGCGCGCACTACCTCGACTGCACCGGCGAACAGCCGTTCATCCGCGAGGTCTTCGAGAAGTACGGCGATCAGGCGTGGTCGGCGCTGATCCCCGCGTTCGGGTACGACTACGTGCCGGGCAACCTCGCGGGCGCCCTCGCCCTCGACCGGGTCGGCGAGGAGGGCTTCCGCGTCGACATCGGCTACTTCGTCGGCGGCGGCGACATCGTACGCGGGCTGTCCGCCGGCACGTTCGAGTCGGTCGCGGGCATGGCCGGCGCGCCGATGTACACCTTTCGCGGGCGGATCATGGACGAGCGGCGCGCGCGGGTGCGGGACTTCGCGGTGGGAGGACGCTCGCGGGCCGGAATGTCGATCGGCGCTTCGGAGCATTTCGCGTTGCCTGCTGCTTATCCGGCGGTGTACGAGGTCAATGTGTATCTGGGGTGGTTCGGGCGTGCCACGCGGGTCGCGGCGCTCATGCCGCGCGGCCGGATGGCGACCTCCGGCGTACGCCTGGGAGCGAGGGCGATGGCGAACCTCGCCCGGCGTCGTGGGTCGAAGAGCACGTTGACGTCCCGGATCGTGGCGGTGGCGTATGACGCGGATGGGGCTCTGCTGACGGAGGTTCATCTCTCCGGGGGTGATCCTTATGAATTCACGGCGGGGGCGCTTTCGTGGGGGGCCCGGCAGGCGGCCAATGGAATGGCGAATTCTGGGGCACTTGGGCCGGTTTGTGCGTTTGGTCTTTCGGAGTTGGAGGCTGGGTGTGCGATGGCCGGGATAGCGCGTGTAACAGGGTGAATCTCCGCGAAGTGCCTGGGTGTGGTGGTTTTGGACATAGCGCCCTTTGGTTCTTAAGGCTAGATTTGGCGATATTTGGGGTTAAGTTTCTGGGGCGTTGAAATAATCTTCTTGTGGTTCCGAAGAAACTGTTGAAGAAGGCCGGGAAAAGGCTTTACGTTCGGCGCCATGGAAGACCGGCTACTGGCGGCGGCATTACGGTCGCGGGACCCCGCCGCCATGGGCGCGGTCTACGACGACTACGCCTCACGTCTCTACGGCTACTGCTGGTTCCAGCTACGCAACGGCGACGCCGCCCAGCTCGCCTTCCGCGACACGATGATGTGCGCCGAAGTCCACATCCGCGAGCTGCGAGCCCCCGCCAAGCTCGGCCCGTGGCTCTACGCCTTCGCCCGCATCGAATGCCGCCGCCGACGCCCCGCCGGCCCCGTCATGCCCGATATCCCGGTCGCCCACCACGACCAGGAGGACGTCGACCTGAGGCTGATGGCCTGGCAGGCGGTGAACGCACTCCCGCCGCTGAGCCGCGAACTCCTCGACCTGCGCTACCGCCACGAACTGGCCGAGTACGACATCGCCCTGGTGACCGGTCTCCCGACCCGGGAGGTCGCCGAGCTCCTGGTCCAGGCCCGAGTCCTCTTGGAAGCCGCCCTGATCGCCGAAGTCCTCGCCCACGAGGGCCCGTTCGCGTGCCCAGAACGAGCAGCGATCCTGCACCAGCGGAAACCCGCCCCCGAAGGCCGACGAACCCCAGGCCGCCACTCGACCACCACCGACCGCCACGGCCTCTCGATCCGCCGCCCGGACACCCCTGCCGACCAACGCACAACGCCGCCGGGCGGTTCGGGCGCGGTTGATGACCTGTACGACCCGCTGGCCGGGCGTTCGGGTGGTGCCGAGAGCGAACGCGAGACGCCGGCCGATGGCTCACGTGCTCCCGGAGGTTCAGGTGATCTCGATAGTCCTGTTCGTTCCGGTGTCGCCGGCGGTCTTCGCCGGCGTTCGGGTGGGCGACGGGGGGCGGGCGATGGTCTGGGGGTGGTCGAGGATCGACAGGAAGTGTCAGGCGGCCTTCCAGGGGAGATCGACGACGATCAGCGGGAGATGCTCGTCCGGCACTCTCTCGAATGCCCGGTCTGTTCGCGGCATCTGCCGGACGCCGTTTCGCCGGCCAAGGTCTACGCGTTGCTACCTCAGGCGGAGCCGTCGGACGAGTTGCGCGCGCGGGTCATGAGCTGCTTCACCGATCCCGAGATGGCCGGGTACCGGCTGTTCGCCGCAGCCAGGGTCTCCGCGTTCGGTGTGCAGGGGTTCCCGCGCCAGCACGGCGCCGGACGTGGCTACGGACGCCACCGTGGCCCGCGGCGCTGGCCGCGTGCGGTGACGGCGCTGTTCGGGGCGCTGATCGCCGCAGTGACCGCGTCCGTCGTGTGCGGCTGGGTCGGAGAGGAGGCCTCCCACGAGAACGGCGGCATCTTCATCGGCCCGCCCGGCGCCCCCATCCCCCTGCCGAGCCCGACACCATCGGTACCCAAGGCCGTGGCCCATCCGATCTCGGCGACCTTTCCCCTAGGCCCGCACGTCCCCGAGTCCGTCATGGCCGAGGCGGCTCCGGAAAGGCCGATCCCCGGCCCCGCAACGGGACGCCTGAGCGTCTCACCGGGCCATCTGACCTTGGGCTCCCACGGCACGGGAACCCTCCTCGTCCACGCGCTGGGCGGCGAAGTCACCTGGCACGCCAGCCCCACCGGCCCCATCCGCCTGGCCGCCGCGACCGGCGACCTGACCGCCGGCGCGACCGAGACCGTGGCCGTCCAGGCCCTGTCCCATCGCCCAGGAACAGCGGCGATCACGTTCCAGCCGGGCGGCGCGACGGTCCTCGTCTCCTGGAACACCCCACCACCGAAAACACCCACACCGACCACCCCACCCACGACGAGCCCACCCCCCACGACACCGCCCCCGCCAACGACGACCCCGACGCCGACGGCTACACCCACCGCGCCCTCGACGACACCCACCCCACCCCCGGTCCCGAAGCCGACCCCCTCCAACCCCCCGCCCCCGGAACCAACGGCGCCCAACGCACCCCCTCGACCATCAGCGACCCACCCCTCACCCTCAAAGCCGACGATGTCCAGCGCACCCCCACGGCCGCCGACCAACACCCCGGCCAGGCCATCGGCCCCGAACCCGGCCACATCCAACGCTCAGGCCGCCACGGACCCCCGGCGATGAATCGCCCGCCCCTGTCCGCCCTCCGAAGGCGGAAGGTCACCGGCGGGCCGGTCAGGCCATCGGCCGACGCCGGTGCCCGCTCGTGAGAACGACCACCTCCAGCGCGCCGCCCGGTCCTGTGACCAAGCCGGATAGCCAGATCAGGTGCTCAGTGCGGGGGCCGGAGGTCCTCTGTGGGACGTGCGGAGACATCAGCCGGGCTCCATTGCCGGTCGTCTCGTCGGCCGTGGTCGCGGCGTGATGGTGGCGTACACCGTTGGGCCCAGTGATCTGCGGGGTGTGCTGGTCGCGCCGTTGGAAGTGACGCCGGCGCTGGCGGAGCTGGTCGGGCGGATTCAGCGGGTGCCCTGGCCTCAGTGGCTTGAACCTGGACCGCGGATGCGGCGGGAGGTCGCCGAGCTATGCCGGCTGCAGGCAGCGAGGGGGCTCACGGTGCTGTCCTGGCTCGCGGACGGGGCCGTTCCGAGTGACATCGGCTGGATGCTCGAGACTCATCGGCTCACCGGGCCGCGGCAAGAGTGGATGTACTCCGCCGCGGATGGGCTCGCCGAGCCGGTGCGTGAGCTGGTGGTCGCGAACTGGACCTGGGTGCTGTCCACGCCGCACGGCGGGCGGGTGACGGCGCCGTTCTTCGCCAGTCGTGCCTACCCCGATGACGGGTACGCCGCCGCGCACGCCACCGTGACGCTGCTCCAGATGTGGGAGCGGGTGCCGGAGGTACGGCACTCGCTCGCCGCGGCGTGGGCCGCGACCCGTACGCCCGCCGACTGGTGCAAAGCGGCCGAGTTGCGCGCCAGTTACGGCGGCGACGTTCCGATCTTCACGTACCCGCCGGGGCCGGTCCCGCCGAGGTCGACGCTTCGCCCGTGGATCCGCAGGCTGCTGTGCGGCGAGCCATGACGGCTCACTCCTGCTGAGGCCGGCTTGGCCCTCTGGGTGGTGGGCGGTGGCGGCACACTCCTGTTGATCGTGTTTTCGTTGTGTCACCGGTGGTTACTCCTTGTGATAGATCGTTTGTGGTGGGCGACGTCTGGGGGGAGACCGTTGTCTGGGTTCAGTGAGCGCCGGCGATGGTTCGGTGCGACTTCGCTATGTGTCCTCGCGGTGGTGACCCTGGTGGCGGCGCCGGGGTTGGCCGATCAAGGGCCCAGTGCGCGTGACCTCGCCAAGAGCAGGAAACAGGTGCGGGACGGCGCGGCCGAGGTCGGGCGGATCAACGCGGCTCTCGCTCAGGCCGACGGGCGGCTCGACGCGCTCAGCAGTGACGCCGAGTTGGCCATCGAGCGGTTCAACGGTGCTCGGGTCAGGCTTGAGCAGGCCGAGCAGGATCATCTGGCGGCTCTGCGGAAGACGGAGCGGGCCCGGCAGAGGTTCGACGAGACGCGGCATCAGCTGGGGATCTTCGCCGCGCGTGCGTACCGTACCGATGACAGTTTTCCGTCGATGGCCGCGGTGCTCGGTGGGCGGGGAGGGCCGTCCGGGTTTCTTGATCGGGCGGTTTTCATGCAGGTTCTGGCCAACAAGCACGATGCGATGGTTCGGCAGGAGAAGGCGGCCAGCACCGTCGCGGGGCTGTTCGAGCGGCAGGCGGGGCAGGCCCTGAAGGGGCAGCGGGACGCCACTCGTGCCGCCGCCGCCGCACGGCAGGCAGCGGCTGCGGCGGTGGACCGTCAGCGGGCCGGGGTGAAGCAGATCCGGCAGCAGAAGGCCGGGTTCGTCGCAGCGCTCGTGCGGGCGCGTGCCCGCTACACCGGGCTGCAGCGCAACCGCGCCGCCGCTCTGGCCGCGCCGCCACGCGCAGCGGCAGCGCACGCGGCCGCACCGTCTCGTGCGGTCGTACGGCGGATGTCGCGTGGCCTCGCCCGCGGGTCAGGGCTCGGCGGGGTGGCCGCGGCGGCGGCGCTGCGGTGGATCGGTACCCCGTACTCCTGGGGTGGCGGCAATCCTGGCGGGCCGACGCTCGGCATCATGCAGGGGGCGCACACGGTGGGGTTCGACTGCTCGGGCCTGGTGACGTACGCCTGGGCGCGGGCCGGGGTGCGGCTCGTCCACTACGCGACGACCCAGTACAACTCGGGGCCCCATCCGTCGCGCGACCAGCTTCGCCCGGGGGACCTGCTCTTCTTCGCGCACAATCCGTCGAATCCGAGCACGATCCACCACGTCGGCATCTACATCGGCCACGACCAGATGGTGGAGGCGCCGTTCACCGGGGCCAGGGTGCGGATCTCGTACGCCTTCCGGCCGGACTACGCGGGAGCGACGCGCCCCGCCGCGTGACCCGGCCGGAGGGCCGATAGGTCTTCGGTCTGCCGTGAGGTGTCCAGGCGGCGGCTCGCCGCGCGCGAAGGAGCCGGCCAAAACCAGGCCGACTCCTGACTCCCTACCTGAACGCCACTCGCATGGCCAAGATCCGGACTGCCTAGTGGTCCTTGGCCGCCCGCTTGATCGAACGCTCGATCTCCGCCTCGGCCTCCGTGCGGTTCGCCCAGCTCGCGCCCTCGACGGACTTGCCGGGTTCGAGGTCCTTGTAGACCTCGAAGAAGTGCTGGATCTCCAGGCGGTCGAACTCCGGGACGTGGTGGATGTCCCGCAGGTGTTCCATGCGCGGATCGGTGGCAGGCACGCACAGCACCTTGTCGTCGCCGCCGGCTTCATCGGTCATCCGGAACATGCCGACGGTGCGGCACTTGATCAGGCACCCTGGGAACGTCGGTTCCTGGAGCAGGACGAGTGCGTCCAGGGGGTCGCCGTCCTCACCGAGCGTGTGATCGATGAAGCCGTAATCGGCTGGATACTGCGTCGAGGTGAAGAGCATCCGGTCCAGCCGGATACGGCCGGTCTCGTGATCCATCTCGTACTTGTTGCGTTGTCCCTTTGGGATCTCGATAGTGACGTCGAACTGCACGATGTCCTCCGCTCCCCGGGGCGGGCCGAGGCGGTTCTGGTTGGATGTTGGCCTGTACAAGAATGTCGCACGTCAGTAGTGCTGCGGCGATGAGAGGGGCGTTACGTGCCGAGGCCAGAGCGTGCAGTGGCGATGATCACACTCGCGCTCCTGAACGTTTTCCTTGTCGGCGCCTCTCTCGCAGTGGTGAAGCTCACACCGGACCGCTCTCTGGCCCTGAGACCGCCCACGGTCGCGGCACGTACGGTCGTGACGAAAGAGCCGCCCGCACTGGCGATGACGTCGTCGGCGGCGCCGCTCCCATCGGTGGGTTCGCTGGCGCAGCGGCTGGCCGGGCCGATGCAGGCCTCCGGGCTCGGGACGAACCTGACGGGCACCGTCATCGACGTGTCCACGCGGCGGCCGTTGTTCAGTAGCCACGCCGACGTGCCCGCGGTTCCGGCCTCCACGACCAAGCTGACCACGTCGGTGGCGGTTCTCGCCTCGGCGGGGCCGGCCCACCGGCTGACGACCCGCGCGGTCCGCGTCGGCAACCGCGTCGTGATCGTCGGCGGCGGCGACCCGACGCTGGCGGTCGCGCCCGCCGCGAACGCCTACCCGCGGCCGGCGTCGCTGAGTGAGCTGGCGCGGCAGACCGCGGCGGCGCTGAAGGTCGACGGCATCCGCCGGGTGCGCGTCGACTATGACGTCTCCGCGTTCCAGGGCAGCCGCACGGGGCCCGGCTGGAAGCCGAACTACGTCACCGACGGCGACGTCGCCGGGGTGTCCGCGCTGGAGGTGAACATGGGGCGGGTCGGCGGCACGGCGCAGCGGTACTCCGACCCGCCGAGCAGCGCCGCCGAGACGTTCGCCGGGCTCCTCGTCAAGCGTGGCATCAGCGCCCACGCCGGCATCCGCACGACCGCGCCTGCGGGCGCGAAGCAGGTCGGCGCCGTCCAGTCGCCGCCCGTCTCCGCGCTGGTCGAGCAGCTCCTCACCCACAGCGACAACGACATCGCCGAGGCCATGGCCCGCCAGGTCGCGATCAGCCTCCACAAGCCGCCGTCGTTCGAGGGCGGCGCGCTGGCCGTGCACGAGGCGCTGAGCCGCCTCGGCGCCGCCGCGGGCGTCGCCACGGTCGACGGCAGCGGCCTGTCCCCGCGCAACCAGATCACACCGGCCGCGCTGGCCCGTCTGCTGGCCGTCGCGGCCTCACCGTCCCATCCGGAGCTGCGCACGGTGCTGTCCGGCATGCCGATCGCGGGCTTCTCCGGCACTCTGACCTCCCGCTACGGCGTGGGCACGGCTACGGCCGGGCGAGGGGTCGTACGCGCCAAGACCGGCACGCTGAACGGCGTCAACACCCTCGCCGGGGTCGTCTACGACAACGACGGCCGGCTGCTGGCGTTCGCGTTCATGGCCAACCACGTCCAGTCCCCGGCCGTCGCGCTCGGGGCCCTCGACAGCCTCGCCGGCACCCTCGCGGGCTGTGGCTGCCGCTGATCGGGAGTTCATCGCGGGTATCCAGGCGTTGGACCGTATGAGGCATGCTCCCCGGAGGACCGGGGACGTACGGTATGTGGTGGGCCCGGCCGGAGAGGTTTGTGATGCCAGCTTCCATGATCGACTGGAATGTCGCCGTTCAGACGGGGACCAGACTTGTGCGCTCCGGGCCGCAGGTGAGCCCCGGGGAGGCCAGGCAGGTCGTCACCGAGCTCCGTGACCTTTCACGGATCGCGCAGGGGCATGTTCGCGACTTCACCGGCATGGACGGCGGTTCCGACGCGTCTCTCGCGAAGGTCGTCGACCGTCCGGGCTGGATCCAGGCGAACGTCGACGGCTTCCGCGTCGTCCTCGAACCCCTGATGGAGCAGCTACAGCAGCGCCGCGGCAGTGGATTGCTCGGTGGCGGCACCGGGGGCGCGGTCATCCAGGCCGTCGGATCGCGGGTGACCGGGATGCAGGTCGGCGCGATCCTCGCCTACATGGCCAGCCGCGTGCTCGGTCAGTACGAGCTGTTCCTGCCGCCGGACCCCACGGGCCGCGCGCCCACAGGCCGGCTGACGCTCGTCGCGCCCAACATCGTGAGCGCCGAGCAGGAGCTGAAGGTCGACCCGCACGACTTCCGGCTGTGGGTGTGCCTGCACGAGGAGACCCACCGTGCGCAGTTCGCCTCCGTCTCGTGGCTTCGCGCGTACGTCCAGGACCAGATGACCGCGTTCCTGCTGGCCTCCGACCTCGACCCGGGCGCGCTCCTGGAGCGCCTGCGGGGCATGGGCGAGGCCGTGGCCGACGTCGTACGCGGCGGCGAGGGCAACCTCATCGACGCGATCCAGACGCCGGAGCAGCGCGAGATCCTCGACCGCCTCACCGCCGTGATGACGCTGGCCGAGGGCCACGGCGACTACGTCATGGACGCCGTCGGGCCCGAGGTCGTGCCGAGCGTCGCCGACATCCGTGCCAAGTTCCAGCATCGTCGCGAGGGCTCCGGCCAGCTCGACCGTACGATCCGGCGCCTGCTCGGCCTCGACCTGAAGATGAAGCAGTACGCCGAGGGCTCGCGCTTCGTCACCCGCGTGATCGACCGGGTCGGCATGGAGAGCTTCAATCGCGTCTGGACCTCGCCGAACACCCTTCCGACCCACGCCGAGATCAAGGACCCGGCGCTGTGGATCAGCCGGGTGGTCGGCACACCGGAGCTCCCGACCGCAGAGCCGAAGGACGACCCGACCGACGAGTAGGGCGTCCCGACGTGAGGCGCCGTGCGAAACAATGAAGGCGTGGGACCTGATCCGGCGGTCGCGGCGGTACGCCTCGCGGTCCGCCGTACCCTCGCCTCCGTCGACGCGGGCGGTCTGGTGCTCGTCGCGTGCAGCGGCGGCGCCGACTCGCTCGCGCTCGCGGGCGCTCTCGCGTTCGAGGCGGCCAGATCCGGTCACCGCGCGGGCGGTGTCACGGTCGACCACGGCCTGCAGGAGGGCTCGGCGGACCGCGCCGCCGACGTCGTAGGGACGCTGAGCGGTCTCGGTCTCGCGCCGTCCGAGGCGAGGGCCGTCACCGTGGGGTCCTCCGGCGGTCCCGAGGCGGCGGCGCGCGAGGCACGCTACGCCGCCCTCGGCGAGGCCGCTGAGGCGCACCGCGCCGACGCCGTGCTCCTCGGGCACACTCTCGACGACCAGGCCGAGACCGTGCTGCTGGGGCTCGCACGCGGCTCCGGCGCGCGCTCCCTGGCCGGCATGCCGGCCGTCACCGGGATCTACCGTCGGCCGCTGCTCGGCCTCGGCCGCGACCTCACCCGCCGCGCCTGCCTCGCGATGGGCCTGCGGTCCTGGGACGACCCGCACAACCACGACTCCGCGTACGCGCGTGCGCGCGTACGCGGAGAAGTGCTGCCCGCCCTGGAGAAGGGCCTGGGCCCCGGCGTCACGGCCGCACTGGCGCGTACGGCACGGATGCTGCGCGACGACGCGGACGCCCTCGACGCCTGGGCGGAGCGCGCGCGTACGGAGAGCGCGCGCGGCGAACACACCCTGGACGTGCAGGTCCTGGCCGCGCTGCCCAGGGCGGTTCGCACGCGGGTGCTGCGGCGCGTGGCCATCGAGGCCGGCAGCCCGCCGGGCACGCTCGCCGCGGCGCACATCGACGCCGTGGACACGCTGGTCACCGCCTGGAGTGGGCAAACCCATATCGACCTACCCGGCCGCGTACGCGCGTGGCGCAGGTATGAAAAGCTGCTCTTCGGGCCGTCCGAATCTCGGTGATTTCGTCCGTTGAGACTCGGACGGCCTTCGGACGGGCACGTGAGGGCGCGGCCGGAGGGCCGCACGAATCGGTGAAAGGCTCTGCGGTGGACCAGACGGACATGCGAGCGGACCTCGAGAAAGTGCTCATTCCGGAGGAGGAGCTACAGGCCAAGATCCGCGAACTCGCCGCTCAGGTCGACCGGGATTACGAAGGCAAAGACCTTCTGCTCGTCGGCGTCCTGAAGGGCGCGGTGATGGTCATGGCCGACCTCGCACGAGCGCTGCACTCGCCCGTCTCGATGGACTGGATGGCCGTCTCCTCCTACGGCTCCGGCACCAAGTCCTCGGGCGTCGTGCGCATCCTGAAGGACCTCGACTCCGACATCATGGGCCGCGATGTGCTCGTGGTGGAGGACATCGTCGACTCCGGGCTCACGCTCTCCTGGCTGAGGAGCAACCTGCAGTCGCGCGGCCCGGCCTCGCTGGAGGTCTGCACGCTGCTGCGCAAGCCCGACGCGGCCAAGATCAACGTCGACGTCAAGTATGTCGGCTTCGACATCCCCAACGAGTTCGTGATCGGGTACGGCCTCGACTACGCCGAGCGCTATCGCAACCTGCCGTTCGTAGGAACCCTTGCACCGCACGTCTACGGTGGGAGTGGGGAACAAGAGCGTTAGCCTCGTACGTTGCCAGTAACGAAGTAGGGCGCCGGTTGTCGTGCTGCGGTCTTCCGTGACACCGGTGTACCTTCGGTGTCCCGGCTCTCTGCGGGGTGCCACACACAGGAAGGCCGCCTCGACGGGCGTTCGCGCGACGAGGTCTGATGACGCTGGTCAGGAGGGACGGCCCCCATAGTGGGGTGCCGCATAAATGGATCTGAAGCGCTATTTTCGCGGGCCATTGCTCTGGATTCTGGCCTTCGGGGCGCTGGTACTCCTCGTCATGTACGGGATCAATCCCGGCGGCTCGTACGAGAAGGCCGACACCTCGAGGGTCGTACAGGCCATCCAGAACAACGAGGTGACCTCCGCCCAGATCATTGACAAGGATCAGCGGATTGAGGTCAAGCTCAAGAACGGCAAGCAGCTGCAGGCGTCGTGGGTCGACGGCCAAGGCCTCGACCTCGTCAAGCAACTGCAGGCCAAGTCCGCGGCCGGTCAGCTGAAGAGCTACACGGTCTCGGTACCCAAACAGAACGTCTTCTTGAGCCTGCTGTTCAGTTTCCTGCCGATCGTCGTCGTCGTGCTGATCTTCTTGTTCATCATGAACCAGATGCAGGGCGGTGGATCCCGGGTGATGAACTTCGGGAAGTCACGCGCCAAGCTGGTGACGAAGGACACTCCGAAGACCACCTTCGCCGACGTCGCGGGAGCGGACGAAGCCATCGAGGAGCTGCAGGAGATCAAGGAGTTCCTGCAGAATCCAGCCAAGTTCCAGGCGATCGGGGCGAAGATCCCCAAGGGCGTGCTGCTGTACGGCTCGCCGGGTACGGGCAAGACGCTTCTCGCGCGCGCCGTCGCGGGTGAGGCGGGCGTGCCGTTCTACTCGATCTCCGGTTCGGACTTCGTCGAGATGTTCGTCGGTGTCGGCGCCTCCCGGGTGCGCGACCTGTTCGAGCAGGCGAAGGCCAACGCGCCGTCGATCATCTTCGTCGACGAGATCGACGCCGTCGGCCGGCACCGTGGTGCGGGTCTCGGCGGCGGTCACGACGAGCGGGAGCAGACGCTCAACCAGCTGCTCGTCGAGATGGACGGCTTCGACGTCAAGGGCGGCGTGATCCTGATCGCGGCGACCAACCGGCCCGACATCCTCGACCCGGCGCTGCTGCGTCCGGGCCGTTTCGACCGGCAGATCGTCATCGACCGGCCCGACCTGGAGGGCCGTAAGGGCATCCTGCGGGTCCACGGGCGCGGCAAGCCGTTCGCGCCGGACGTCGAACTCGACACGATCGCGCGCCGTACGCCCGGCTTCACCGGTGCGGACCTCGCGAACGTGATCAACGAGGCGGCGCTGCTGACGGCCCGTATGGACCGCAAGCAGATCGACATGGACACGCTGGAAGAGTCGATCGACCGCGTCATGGCAGGCCCGGAGCGCAAGAGCCGGGTCATGTCCGACCGGGAGAAGAAGACGATCGCCTACCACGAGGGCGGTCACGCGCTCGTGGCGCACGCGCTGCCGAACGCCGACCCGGTGCACAAGATCACGATCTTGTCCCGCGGGCAGGCGCTGGGCTACACGATGACGCTTCCGATGGAGGACAAGTTCCTCGCGAGCCGGTCGGAGATGCTCGACCAGCTCGCGATGCTGCTCGGCGGGCGCACCGCCGAGGAGCTGGTCTTCCACGAGCCCACCACGGGCGCGGCGAACGACATCGAGAAGGCCACCGCGATCGCCCGGAAGATGATCACGGAGTACGGCATGAGCGAGCGCCTCGGCGCCCGCAAGTTCGGCGAGGGCAACGGCGAGCCGTTCCTGGGCCGCGACATGTCGCACAGCCGTGACTACTCCGAGGAGATCGCCTCGGCGATCGACGACGAGGTCCGGCGCCTGATCGAGGCCGCGCACGACATCGCGTGGGAGATCCTCGTCGAATACCGCGACGTCCTCGACGATCTCGTGCTCCACCTCATGGACAAGGAGACCTTGTCCAAGAACCAGGTGCTTGAGATCTTCGCGCCGATCGAGAAGCGCCCCGCCGCGCCGTCCTACAGCGGCTACGGCAAGCGGCTGCCCTCCGACCGCCCACCGGTCCTAACGCCCAAGGAGCTTGCGCTCATGGGGCCGAAGGACGTCGAGGGGCTGACGCAGGGCAACGGCAGCGGCACCGCTCGTTCGGCCGGCCGTCAGGCGGACGAAGAGGAACAGGACGACCACGAAGGCCAGGCGTGAGCGAGACTCCGGAGCTTCACGGACCGCCGATCGATCACGCAAGGATCGAGAAGGCGGTCCGTGAGATCCTCATCGCGGTCGGGGAGGACCCCGACCGCGATGGTCTCGTTGACACGCCCGCCCGTGTCGCCCGCGCGTACGCCGAGCAGCTGGCGGGTCTGCGGCAGCGGCCCGAGGATGTCCTCACGACGGTGTTCGACGCCGATCACGACGAGATGGTGATCGTCAAGGACATCGAGGTCTACAGCCTCTGTGAGCACCACCTGGTGCCCTTCCACGGCGTGGCCCACGTCGGCTACACCCCCAACCTCAAGGGGCAGATCACCGGGCTGTCCAAGCTCGCACGGGTCGTCGACGTCTACGCTCGCCGCCCGCAGGTGCAGGAACGGATGACCTCCCAGGTCGCCGACGCCCTGATGAACATTCTCGAGCCACGCGGCGTGATCGTCGTCGTGGAGGCCGAGCACCTCTGCATGACCATGCGCGGTGTCCGCAAGCCGGGCGCCAAGACCATCACCTCCGCCGTACGCGGCGACTTCCGCGAGTGCCCGAGCACTCGCGCCGAGGCGATGAGCCTCATCCTCGGCCGCTGACAGTTCATCAACCGAGCCCACTGAGTCCACGTTGTACCGAGGTCCCCGGTACTACGGTGGACGGCGCACCGTACGATCAACGACCGGTGTGCGAATTCGGACTGGAGTGACATGTCCGCGATGAGGGCGAGCGGCCGACCGGCCGACGAGGCTGTTAGGCCGTGATGGCGGAGACGAAGCAGGAGACGCCGGGCCGTCCCGTCGTGGAGCGCCGGCTCCAGCGCCGGTGGGTTCCGGCCGTCGCGGGCTGGCTGTCCTTCCTTCTCGGCCTGCAGGACGTCGTGGGCGCGCTGCTGCCCGAGTGGCACCGCCGCATGGTGCGGATCGACGAGATCCTGCCCGGCGCGGTGAACGACGCGGCGCGTACCGCGACTCTCGTCGCCGGCATGCTGCTCCTGCTGCTGTCCCACGGGCTGCGCCGGCGCAAGCGGCGTGCGTGGCGCGCGGTCGTCGGCCTGCTGGTCCTCACGATCGTCTCGCACGTCCTGAAGGACTTCGAGGTGTCGGCCTTCATCGCGCTCATCATGCTCGGCGTCCTCGTCTACTTCCGCAGCGAGTTCTACGCCACCGGAGACCCGCGTACGCGCTGGCGTGCGCTGTGGGCGGGGATCTTCCTCGGCGCGGCGAGCGTTCTGATCGGGCTGCTGTTCATCGCGATCAACTCCGGTGCCCTCGCGCACGGCTACTCCTTCTCCGACCGGCTACGCCACGTGGTCCTCGGCATGTTCGGGGCGACCGGACGGGTCCGCTTCACCTCCGACCGACGCAACGACCTGTTCGCGCTGTTCCTGGGCTCCCTAGGGCTGTTCACCGGCCTGACCACGGCCTTCTTGTTCCTGCGTCCGGCCGAGCCCGCGCCGTCGCTGTCCGCCGAGGACGAAGAACGCATCCGGCGGCTGCTCGAGACGCAGGGCTCCCGCGACTCCCTCGGCTACTTCTCGCTGCGTCGCGACAAGAGCGTCATCTGGTCGCCGACCGGCAAGGCCTGCATCACGTACCGGGTGGTGTCCGGGGTGATGCTCGCGGGCGGCGACCCGATCGGCGACCCCGAGGCGTGGCCCGGCGCGATCGAGGCGTTCCTGGAGGAGGCGGCGCGCCACGCCTGGGCGCCCGCCGTCATGGGCTGCAGCGAGCAGGGCGCCGAGGTCTGGTGCCGTGACTCCGGCCTGTCGGCGCTGGAGCTCGGCGACGAGGCGATCATCGACGCCGCGGAGTTCTCCCTTGAGGGCCGCACGATGCGCAACGTCCGGCAGATGGTCAACCGGGTCGGCCGGCAGGGCTATGTCGCCGACCTGCGCCGCGAGAAGGACTACTCCGCCGAGGAGCTCGCCGCGCTGTGGCGCAAGGCCGGCACGTGGCGGGGCACCGCGAACGAACGCGGGTTCTCCATGGCCCTCGGCAGGGTCGGCGAGTCCGGCGATGAGGAGTGCGTGCTCGCCACCGCCACCAAGGACGGCGAGCTGCACGCCATCCTGCACTTCGTGCCGTGGGGCGGCGACGGGCTCTCGCTCGGCCTGATGCGCCGCGACCGGTCGGCCCAGCCCGGCCTCAACGACTTCCTGATCGTCGAGGCGATCAAGGCCGCGCCGGAGCTCGGCGTCAAGCGCGTCTCGCTCAACTTCGCGGTCTTCCGCGCCGCGCTGGCACGCGGCGAGCGGATCGGCGCGGGTCCGGTGCTGAAGGCCTGGCGCGGGCTGCTCGTGTTCCTGTCCCGCTGGTTCCAGATCGAGTCGCTGTACAAGTTCAACGCCAAGTTCCAGCCGGTGTGGCAGCCGCGGTTCTTCGTCTACCCGAGCCTCAACGACGCCCCGCGCATCGCGCTGGCGGCCCTGGAGGCCGAGGCGTTCATCGTCTGGCCGCGACTGCGGATCCCCGGCCTCAAGCGCCCGCCGAAGCGCACCCTGCCCGCGCCATGATCCGCCCGGCCCGGCAGGCGCGTAAGGTCGACAACATCGTAGGCTGACCGGTATGACCACGAGCATCGCGGGCCTTCCCGACCCTGGGCGCTGTCTCGTCATGGGCGTGGTCAACGTCACGCCTGACTCCTTCTCCGACGGCGGGTCCTGGTTCGACCACGACGCCGCCATCCGGCACGGCCTGGACCTCGTGGCCGAAGGCGCCGACATCGTCGACGTCGGCGGCGAGTCCACCCGGCCGGGTGCCCAGCGTGTCTCCCAGCCCGAAGAGCTGCGCCGGGTCATCCCGGTGATCGAGGCCCTCTCCGCCGCGGGCGTTCCCGTCAGCGTTGACACGATGCGCGCCGAGGTCGCCGGCCTCGCGGTCGCCGCCGGCGCCCGGCTCGTCAACGACGTCAGCGGCGGTCTCGCCGACCCGGAGATGGCCCGCATCGTCGCCAAGGCGTCCGTGCCGTACGTCGTGATGCACTGGCGCGGCCACAGCCACGACATGGACACCCGCGCGGTCTACGCCGACGTCGTCCGCGAGGTCCGCGACGAGCTGCGGGCCCGCATCGACGCCATCGTCGAGGACGGCGTCGACCCGTCGCTGCTGATCGTGGATCCCGGTCTCGGCTTCGCCAAGCGGCCCGAGGACAACCACAACTGGACCCTCCTCGCCCACCTGGACGCGCTGATGGACCTCGGCCACCCGGTGCTCGTCGCCGCCTCGCGCAAACGCTTCCTCGGGCGGCTCCTGGCCGCTCCGGACGGAACGCCGCGCCCGTTCGCCGAGTCCGATGACGCGACCGTCGCCATCACCACGCTGGCCGCCGCGGCAGGCGTCTGGTGTGTGCGCGTGCACGCGGTGCGGCCCAACGCCGACGCCGTACGAGCGGCAGCCGCTTGGGGAGCGGCTCGGTGAACCCAATGGAAACGGGGCCGAATGAAGGAGGCTCTGTGACCGACGCGGAAGCCTTGGAGAGCGTCAACGCCGAGTTCTACGCCGCTTTCGAGTCGGCCGACCTCGACCGCATGGGCCTCGTCTGGGCCGACGGCGACCACGCCGACGACGTGGTCTGCGTGCATCCCGGCTGGCCGCTGCTGCGCGGACGCTCCGCGGTGCTGCGCTCCTGGGCGCTGATCATGGCGAACACCCCGTACATCCAGTTCGTGCTCACCGACACCCAGGTCCGTGTCTCGGGAGACCAGGCAGTGATCATCTGTTCCGAGAACATCATCACCGCGTCAGAGGAATCGGCCGCCGCGTTCACCTCCGGGGGAAGTGTCGTGACGACGAACGCGTTTGTCCGTACGAGCGAGGGCTGGCGGATGTGGCTGCACCACGGCTCGCCGGTGCTCAACACCCAGGACGACGAGGAAGATGAGTGAACGCCGTGCCTCTTGACCGGATCGCCCTCCGCGGCCTGCGCGCCCGCGGGCGGCACGGCTGCCTGCCCGCCGAACGCGAACTGGGCCAGGAGTTCGTCGTCGACGTCGAACTGGGACTCGACCTACGCCCGGCCGCCGCCGGAGATGATCTGTTGCGTACGGTGGACTACGGCGCGCTGGCCGATCGGCTGGTGGCCGTGGTTGAAGGAGAGCCCCTCAACCTCATCGAGACGCTCGCCGAGCGACTCGCGGCGGTCTGCCTCGAACCACCGCAGGTCGACGAAGTCGACGTCACCGTCCACAAGCCGAGCGCCCCCGTGCCGCATCCCTTCCACGACGTGGCCGTGACGATTCACCGGAGACGCCAATGACCGCCTCATCGGTAAAACGCCGTACCGTGCTGTCCCTCGGCAGCAATCTCGGCGACCGCGTCGACAACCTCCAAGCCGGGATCGACGCGCTCTTCGATGCCCCCGGCCTCGAATTCGTCGTCATCTCGCCCATCTACGAGACCGAGCCCATCGGAGGGCCGCCGCAGGGCGACTTCCTCAATGTGATCATCATTGCCACGAGCCGCCTCTCGCCCGAGTCGCTGCTCGAACGCGTGCTCAACATCGAGGAGGCGATGGCGCGCAAACGCGAAATCCGGTGGGGACCGCGCACACTCGACATCGACATCGTCATGATGGGCGACGTGACGTCTGACGACCCGGCCCTCATCCTTCCGCACCCCCGCGCCCACGAACGAGGGTTCGTCCTCGTCCCCTGGCACGAGGTCGACCCCGACGCCAGCCTTCCGGGGCACGGGGCGATCGGCGGCCTCCTGCCGTCCGTGGCCGGTCAGGAACAGCGCCGCCGTGACGACCTGACCCTGCACGCACCCGCGTGAAGCCCACACGCCTCACCGTCATCGCCGCCATCGTGATCGGGGCGGCCGCGGTCACGTGGGTCGTGGTCAGTTTCCTCTACACGTCGTTGCCGCTGCTGCCGTGGTCGATGGTGCCGTCGCTGCTTCTGCTGGCCCTGGGCGAGCTCTACACGGCGTTCTTCACCCGCGCCCGCATCCAGCGCAAGCCGGACACCAAGCCGATCGAACCCCTGGTCGCCGCCCGCCTGGCCGCCCTGGCGAAGGCCAGCTCCCACGCGGCGGCGGTCCTGGCGGGCGTCTTCGGCGGCATGGTGATCTACCTGGCCTCCTCCTTGGACAAGCGGACGCCGAGACACGACTTCTTCGTGAGCGGCGCGACGGTGCTCGCGTGCCTCGCCCTCATCGTCGCCGCGCTGTTCCTGGAGTACTCCTGCCGCGTGCCCAAGGACCCCGAGGAGGAGAACCCCCGGCGCTCCGTCTCCTGAGGCTTCCGACGCGGGCTACTCGCCAGTAGGGTCGTCCGGGTCGGTGTCGCTCGGGCAAGGGAGCTCAACATGGTGGAAGCCGGTCTCGTACGGCGGGTTTGGCGTGAGGTCGAGCCCCTGCACGCGATGATCTACTTCGTGCCGGAAGCCGCGGAGGCCTACGCGCGCCTCGGGATCACCGACATGGCGATGGGGTACTTCGGGTCGCGGGCGGCGCCGCTCGGGCGAGTGCCGGCCGAGGTCGTGACCGCCTGCTTCTACAACTTCAACCCCGACCTCGTACGGCACGCCATCCCGGCCGCCTGGGACATCGCCTCGCCCGAGGCGCTGCTGGAAGCGCGCACCGAGGCCGCCGACCGGGCGCTGCGGCGCGCGCTCGGGGACCTCGTCGCCGGCGACGCCATGGCCGAGGCGGCCGCGCTGGCCAGGCAGGCCGCGACGGCCGCCTGCGACCTTCCCTACGGACGTCCGCTCTTCGCCGCCCACTCGGCCCTGCCCTGGCCCGACGCACCGCACCTGGTGCTCTGGCACGCGCAGACGCTGCTGCGGGAGTTCCGTGGCGACGGGCACATCGCCGCGCTCGTCCTCGCCGGCCTCAGCGGCCTGGAGTCGAACGTGCTGCACGCGGCCGCGGGAGAGGGGGCCCTGCGTCTCCTGCGGGACTTCCGCGCCTGGTCACGCGAGCAGTGGGACGACACGGTCGAGAGGTTCCGCGCCGACGGGCTCATCGTCACCGGCGAGGAGGCGACCCTCACCGAGGCAGGGAAGCGCCTCAAGCAGAGCCTGGAGGACCGTACCGACGAGGCGTCCACCGCGCCGTACGCGGCCCTCGGCGAGGACGGCTGTGAACGCCTGCGCGAGCTGGTGCGCCCGATGCGCCGCGCGGTCCTCGACGCCGGCCTGCTCGCCGGCGCCGGAAAGTGACGGCCTACTTGTCGATGTCGCCGACGACGAAGAACATCGAGCCCAGGATGGCGATCATGTCGGCGACCAGGTGACCGGGCAGCATCTCCTGGAGCACCTGGATGTTGTTGTACGACGCCGAGCGCAGCTTCATCCGCCACGGCGTCTTCTCGCCGTGTGACACGAGGTAGTAGCCGTTGATGCCCAGGGGGTTCTCCGTCCAGGCGTACGTGTGGCCCTCCGGCACCTTGAGGACCTTCGGCAGCCGCGTGTTGATCGGCCCCTGCGGCAGGGACGCCAGGCGCTCCACACAGGCGTCGGCGAGGTCCAGGGACACGTGCACCTGCTCCAGGAGGCACTCGAACCTCGCCAGGCAGTCGCCCTCGGTACGTGTCACCACGCGCAGGACGTCCGACAGCTCCCCATAGGCCAGGTACGGCTCGTCGCGGCGCAGGTCGAAGTCGACGCCGGCGGCGCGGGCGATCGGGCCGGACACGCCGTACTGCTCGATCTGCTCGCGCGTCAGCACGCCGACGCCGCGCGTGCGGGCGCGGAAGATCTCGTTGCCGCTGATGAGCCGGTCGAGGTCGCCGATGCCCTGGCGTACGCCTGCGACCGCCTCGGTGACGCGGCCGAGCCAGCCCGCCGGGAGGTCCTCCTTCAGGCCGCCGACCCGGTTGAACATGTAGTGCATCCGGCCGCCGGAGATCTCCTCCATGACCCGCTGCAACTGCTCGCGCTCGCGGAAGGAGTAGAAGATCGGCGTGATGGCGCCGACCTCCAGCGGGTACGAGCCGAGGAACATCAGGTGGTTGAGCACCCGGTTGAGCTCGGCCAGGAGCGTGCGCGCCCAGACCGCGCGTACGGGCACCTCCATGCCCAGCATCCGCTCGACCGCCAGGACCACACCGAGCTCGCTGGAGAACGCCGACAGCCAGTCGTGACGGTTGGCCAGCACGATGATCTGCCGGTAGTCGCGGACCTCGAAGAGCTTCTCCGCGCCCCGGTGCATGTACCCGATGATCGGCTCGGCGGTCGCGATGCGTTCGCCGTCGAGGGTGAGCCGCAAACGCAGCACGCCATGGGTCGACGGGTGCTGTGGCCCGATGTTGAGCGTCATGTCCTCGGTATCGAGGTCCTTGACTCCGGTGCCCACTCCAATGATCCGCGTCGTACTCACCCGACCATCGTGCCATGGGGGTCTCGCGGAAGGCGGCCCTGTTGGGGTTGACTTGCCTGCGATGAACTCCGGCGACCCCTATCCGCGGCCCGGCGGCCCGAATCACCCGCAGGCCGGGCCGCACATTCTCCCGCCCGGCGCGCCTCCCGCGCCACAGCGCGGCCCGCTGCCGCCTCCACCCGCCCCGAGCGGCCCGGCGGGGCCGTCCCCGGTGCCCATCGGAGGCCGCGCCGAGCAGGCGTTCGACCCTCCGTCCGGCATGGTCTGGGCGCGCGTCTCGCCACGGCTCACGTGGCACCGGCGCATCGCCGTGCTGCTGTGGGCGCTGCCCGCGACGATCATCGGCGCCTTCGTGCTCTCGCGCATGCTGGGGCTGGTCGGCGGCCTGATCTGGCTCGCGGTGATCTTCGTCTCGTGCGCGATGGGCTGGATCGTGGCCGAGCTCGGCTACCGGTCCCTCGGCTTCGCCGAACGCGCCGACGACCTCCTCGTGACGCACGGCTTCTTCGTACGGCACCTCGTCGTCGTTCCGTACGGGCGCATGCAGTACGTCGACGTGACCGCCGGCCTGCTCGAACAGTGGCTGGGCATCGCGACCGTACGCCTGCACACCGCTGCGGCGGCCACCGACGCCCGCATCCCCGGCCTGCCCGCGCGCGACGCCGCGGTCCTGCGGGACCGGCTCGCGCAGAAGGGCGAATCGAGGTCGATCGGGCTGTGAGCTACGGACCGCCGCCCGGCGCCGGCCCGCCCGGCTACTACGGGCCGCCGCATGGATACCGGCCTCCGTACGGCGGGCCGCCGCCGTACCGGCCGCCGGTGCACTTCTCCCAGGGCGTGCACCGCCTGCACTCCTCCACGATCATCATCAACGCGCTCGGCGTCGTGGTCATCGCGTTCGTCCTCGGCGGCTACTCCCTGCTGATCACCCAGACCGGCTCCGGCATCGCGCTGATGCTGACGCCGCGCGCCATCGCACGGTTCGTGCTGGTCATGCTGCCGGTCTCGGCGGTCGCCTTGATCGCCGGGTTCTGGACCTGGTGGTCGCTGAAGTTCCAGATCTCCGGCGACGACCTGGTGGTCGAGACCGGGATCCTGCGCCGCCGCAACCGGCGCGTGCCGCTCGCCCGCATGCAGGCCGTCGACGTCGTACGCCCGCTCGTCGGCCGGGTGTTCGGCCTCGCCGAGGTGCGCGTCGAGCTGGCCGGCGGCGACCAGGCCGCGACGAAGTTCCGCTACCTCGGCCGCGCGATGGCCGAGCAGCTGCGCGCCGAGCTGCTGGCCCGCGCCGCCGGGCTGCCCGGCCACACGCCCGAGGCACCCGAGGCGCCGTACTGGCGTGTGCGGTTCGGCACCCTCCTCAGCTCCCAGCTCCTCAAGCTGCCGGTCATCGGCGCGCTGATGCTGCTCTTCGGGCTGCTGGCCTTCGGCGTGGTCTTCCGCGAGTCGGCGGTTCTCGCGGGCGCGCTCCCGGTGCTCCTCGGCCTGGCCCGCGGCGTGGTCGCCCCGCTCGTCATGCACACCAACTTCACCGCGGCGCGCTCGCCGGACGGCCTGCGGCTGCGGTACGGCCTGATGGAGACCCGGATGCAGACCGTGCCGCCGGGCCGGGTGCAGGCCGTGCGCGTGGTCGAGCCGCTGTTCTGGCGCGGCAACGGCTGGGCGCGGGTCGACGTGACGGTCGCCGGTTACGTCGGAGAGCGGCAGGCCCTGTCGTCGGTGCTGCTGCCGGTCGCGCCGAGGCACGTCGCGTTCCAGATGGTCGGCCTGGTCTTCCCCGGCACCAACGCCGAGGCCGTGCGCCTGCTGCCGGCGACGCGCCTGCGGGCGCTGTTCGGCAACGGCGCCGCCGGAACCGACGACTCCCTGTTCGTGACCCGGCGCGGCCGGATGTGCCACCGGCTCGACGTCATCGCCCACGCGCGGGCCCAGAGCGTACGGCTCACGGCCGGGCCGCTCCAGCGGCTGCTGGGGCTCGGCACCGTGCACGTCGACGCGCCGCCCGGGCCCGTACAGGTCGCCGCGGAGAACCGCGACCTCGGCGAGGCGCGCGCGATCGTGGAGTCCGCCGCGCGACGCGCGCACCGGGCGCGCGCGAGCGACGTCCGTACCGACCGCTGGGCGACCTGAGCCATGTACGACCCGTGGTCACCCGAGTTCGTCGCCGACCCCTACCCGGTCTTCGCCGAGCTGCGCCGCGAGGCGCCCGTATTCTTCCACGAGCCGACCGGGCAGTGGGTGATCACGCGGCACTCCGACGTCAACGCGCTGCTGCGCGACCGCAGGCTCGGCCGGTCCTACCTGCACGTCGCCTCGCACGAGGAATTCGGCCGCCCGCCGGAGCCGGAATTCCTCGCGCCGTTCTGGAACCTGCAGCGTGCGGGCATGCTCGACGTCGAGCCGCCCGACCACACGCGCCTGCGCCGTCTCGTGTCGAAGGCGTTCACGCCGCGCATGGCCGAGGCGCTGCGCCCCCGCGTACGCGAGCTCGCCGAAGGGCTCGTGCGCGGGCTGGTCGCGAACGGCGGCGGCGACCTGATCGCCGAGGTCGCCGAGCCGCTCCCGGTGATCGTGATCGCGGAGATGCTCGGCGTCCCCGAGCCCGATCGGCCGCTCCTGCGCCCCTGGTCCGCCGACATCTGCGGCATGTACCAGCTGAACCCCTCGATCGAGGTGCAGAACACGGCCGTACGCGCCTCGGTGGAGTTCTCCGACTACCTGCGCGCGCTGGCCCGCGCCCGGCGTGCGGAGCCGGGCGACGACCTCATCAGCGCGCTCTGCCGGGTGGAGGGCCTGAGCGAGGACGACCTGATCGGCACCTGCGTCCTGCTGCTCAACGCCGGCCACGAGGCCACCGTGAACGCCACCGGCAACGCCTGGTGGGCGCTGTTCCGAGCCCCGGAGGCCCTCGAACGCCTCCGCGCCGACCACGGCCTGGTCCCGTCCGCCGTCGAGGAGCTGCTGCGCTACGACACGCCGCTGCCGCTGTTCGAGCGCTGGGTGCTGGAGGACATCGAGGTCGCGGGCGTGGCGATCCCGCGCGGGAACGAGGTCGCCCTGCAGTTCGCCTCGGCCAACCGCGACCCTGACGTCTTCGCCGATCCCGACACGATCGACCTCTCGCGCGACCCGAACCCGCACGTCGGCTTCGGCGCGGGCATCCACTTCTGCCTCGGCGCCCCGCTGGCACGTATCGAGCTGGTCGAGTCGCTCGGCGCGCTGCTGCGCGGCGCGTCCGGCATGCGGCTCGCCGCCGAGCCCGTGCGTAAGCCGGGCTTCGTGCTGCGCGGCCTGCGGTCGCTTCAGATCGAGGTGTAGGAGTCCTCGCCGGCCAGTACGGGCGGCATCGGGATGCCGACGGTCTGCGCCAGCCACCCGAATCCGCCGAGGCCGTCGCCGTCGATCAGCTCGGCGTCCTCGCCCGCCGCGCGCAGCGCGTGGATGTAGGCGCGCGGGTCCGTGCGCGCCAGCTCCAGCGGCGGGCGCGCGCCGCGCAGGCCGAGCGCGCGCAGGGCGTCGCGCTGCGTCGTCAGCCGGGTCTCCGCCGCGCCCGCGGACCGGCCCGCGTCCGCGCAGGCGTCGAGCGCCACGTGGGCGGTGATGTCGCACGTGCCGTCGGGGACCGGGGAGACGCAGCGGCCGTCGCGGTAGCCGGTCAGCGTGCCGTAAGAGGGGCGTCCGCTGAGCTCGTGGGCGTAGTCGACGGCCAGCGCCATCCCGCCGTCGAGGCGCTCGATGACCGAGGCCCACACGTCGCAGCGGTGCCGGCCGACCTCCGCGCGGTCGCCGGGCTCGCGCAGCGGCCACCAGCGGGCCAGCCACGCGGCGTCCTCCGCGCACGGCGCCGGTCCGTGCACCTCGTCGCCGGTGCAGGGGTCCACGATGACGAGCCGGGGCCCGTCGGCGGTCAGCTCGACGACGTCGATCGGCACGTTGTCGAGCCATTCGTTGGCGATGACGAGGCCGGTGACCGACGCTGGCACCTCGTCCAGCCACTCGATGGAGTCGGCCAGGCCGGCCGGAGGAGGGGCGACCTCCACCGCGACCGGGCGCAGCCGCCCGGCGAGACTCGACACCGACTGGATCTCGGTGAGCAGCTCGCCCGAGCCGGCGCCGACGTCGACGAGGTCGAAGCGCGGAGGGTGCCCGAGCGCGGTGTCCACCTCCGCGACCAGCCTGGCCAGGGCACGCGCGAACCGGTGCGACGCGTGGACCGAGGTACGAAAGTGCGCCGCGGGCCGCTCGCCGCGTGAATAGAACCCGCTCGGCCCGTACAGCGCGTGTTCCATCGCCGTCCGCCATCCGACCTGAGTCACCACTCGACCGTATCGCGTGAGCCCGGGGTCGTCGGAGAGTCGTAGGCGGCCTCCGACTTGCGGCCGACGCATACTGACCTCGCCGTACGTAGGCTGAGGAGATGTTCGCCCGACTCATGGACTGGCCGAGGCGGCACCAGCGGCTCGTCGACCTCATGTTGATGCTGCCGCTGGCCGTCATGGCGACCATCACTCCGGCGATGATGGTGGACCGCACGGGCCCGCACCCAGAGGCCTCGTGGCCGATCCACCTCGCGCTGGTCTTCGGGTCGTGCGTGCCGCTGATCTGGCGGCGGCGGTGGCCGCGCATGGCGTTCATCTTCATCGTCTTGACGGCGTTCGCGCAGTGGCTGGGCCAGCTCGGCATCACGGCGGCCAACCTCGCGATCATGGTCGCGTTGTACACGGTCGCGGTGGAGTGCGGGTTCCGGTGGGCGTGCGCCGCGCTCGTGGTCGTCGAGACCGGCGCGGCGATGGCGATCTACAGCGCGTGGCACGAAGATCCGTTCGCCGCCAACTGGAAGACGATGATCCCGTTCTCGATCTTCATCGGGGCGATCTGGCTCTGCGGGCTGTACATCAACACCCGCCGCAAGTACACGCGGAGCCTGGAGGAGCGCGCGGAGCGGCTCGAACGCGAGCGTGACGCCCAGGTGCAGGTCGCCGCCGCCGCCGAGCGGGCGCGGATCGCGCGTGAGATGCACGACGTCATCGCGCACAGCATCAGCGTCATGGTCGTCCAGGCCGACGGCGCGCGCTACACGGTCGACACCGACGTCCAGCGTGGGAAGCGCGCCATGGAGGCGATCGGCACGACCGGCCGTCAGGCGCTCGCGGAGATGCGCCGAATGCTCGGGGTGCTGCGCGAGGACGGCGAGACCACACTCGCCCCGCAGCCGGGTGTCGACCAGCTCACCGAGCTGGTCGAGCAGATCCGCTCGGCCGGGCTGCCGGTCGACCTGACGGTCCACGGCGTCCCCGTCGAGCTGACCACAGGGCTCCAACTGGCCGTCTACCGGATCGTCCAGGAGGCCCTCACCAACGCGCGCAAGCACGCCGGTCCGGGCGCCACGGCCAAGGTCAGGCTCTCCTACGGTGATCACACGATCGAGGTACGGATCCGCGACGACGGCCGGGGCTCGGTTCCCGGCGACGGCCGCGGGCACGGCCTGATCGGAATGCGCGAGCGCGTCGCCGTCTACGGCGGTTCCGTACGCGCCGAGCCAGTCCCCGGTGGCGGCTTCGAAGTCGTCGCACGCCTCCCCGTGAAAGAACAGGTCAAAACGTGAGTATTCGGGTCTTGCTCGTCGACGATCAGGAGCTCGTTCGTGCGGGGTTCCGCATGGTGCTCGACGCGCAGCCGGACATCGAGGTGGCCGGCGAGGCGAACGACGGGCTCCGCGCCCTGGAGGTGCTGCGCTCGACCACCGCCGACGTCGTGCTGATGGACGTCCGCATGCCGCGCATGGACGGCATCGAGGCGACCCGCCACGTGTGCGCGGCCCCCGACGGCCCGAAAGTGATCATCCTGACCACGTTCGACCTGGACGAGTACGCCTTCTCCGCGCTCAAGGCGGGCGCGGCCGGGTTCCTGCTCAAGGACGCCGGGCCCGAGCAGCTCATCGAGGCGATCCGCGCGGTCAGTTCGGGCGACGCCGTCGTGGCCCCGAGCACGACGCGCCGGCTGATCGACCGGTTCGTCCAGCACATCCCCGACGAGAGCAACGCCTCGGCGGGCGCTCTCGACTCGCTCACCGCGCGCGAGGACGAGGTGCTGCATCTCGTCGCGCGCGGCCTGTCGAACGCGGAGATCGCCGGTCGGCTCTACGTTTCCGAGGCCACGGTGAAGACGCACGTCGGGCGGATCCTCAACAAGCTCGGCCTGCGCGACCGCGTACAGGCGGTCGTGTTCGCGTACGAAACGGGCCTGATCCGCAGCGGTCAAGGATGACTCCTTAGATTAAGGATTCCGTCACGTGACCCGCGTCGAGTTGCCGACTCCCTAGAGTGTCTGGATAACTACTGAACGTACAGGCCGCTCTTCGAGCGGCTGCGATTCGCGATGTACGAGGGGAATCACGTGCTCAAGAAGCTCACCGCGGCCGGAGTAGTGGCGGCCGCCGCAACTGGTGTCCTGCTGATCGGCTCGCCCGCGAACGCCGATAACGGCGACGGCGGCGTGCTCTCCGGCAACAGGGTCAGCGTGCCGATCTCCATCCCGGTCAGTGTCTGCGGCAACGCCGTCGGGCTCCTTGGCCTCGCCGGTGCCAGCTGCCGAGGTGGCGCCTTCTAACGGCGGACACCGCTACCGATCTTCTAGCGGGCGGCAGGCGACAGCCGGCAGCCCGATCGATGACCCCCGTACGGCTTACCGTGCGGGGGTTTTTCGTACCTCTCAAGTCGTACGCGCGTCAGCGCGAAGAGCGATCAAACGCTCGACGCGCGGCTGATGGCACGGCCTCGCGCCGTCTCTAGCGTTGGTCACGGTTCCGCCAGATAGCAGGGAGTCGATCCGTGACCAGCACCATCGTCAACGCTCCACCCGCCGTCGTCGCCACCGAGGTGACCAAGGTGTACGGCTCGGGGGACGCCGCCGTTCACGCTCTCCGGAGTGTGAGCGTGGCGTTCGCCAAGGGGGCCTTCACCGCGATCATGGGGCCGTCCGGCTCCGGCAAGTCCACGCTCATGCACTGCCTGGCCGGGCTGGACGCCGTCGACCGCGGCACGGTGAACATCGGCGATGTGGAGATCACCGGGCTGTCCGACCGGCAGCTCACCCACCTGCGGCGCGACCGGGTGGGGTTCGTCTTCCAGTCGTTCAACCTGCTGCCCACGCTCACCGCCGAGCAGAACATCCTGCTGCCGCTGGACCTGGCCGGCCGCAAGCCCGACCGGGACTGGATGGAGCACGTCACCGGCGCGGTCGGGCTGAAGGACCGGCTGTCGCACCGGCCGAGCGAGCTGTCCGGCGGGCAGCAGCAGCGGGTCGCCTGCGCACGCGCGCTCATCCACCGCCCCGAGGTGATCTTCGCGGACGAGCCCACGGGCAACCTCGACTCACGGTCCGGCGGCGAGGTGCTCGGCTTCCTGCGCTCCTCGGTACGTGAGATGGGACAGACGATCATCATGGTCACCCACGACCCGGTGGCCGCCTCATACGCCGACCGGGTGGTCTTCCTGCGCGACGGCCAGATCACCGCCGAGATGCGGGAGCCGACGCCGGAGACGGTGCTGGACGCGCTGAAGAAGCTGGAGTCCTGAGGTGCTGAAGACCACGCTGGCCGGTCTGCGGGCGCACCTGCTGAGGCTCCTCCTCACCGGCCTCGCCATCTCGCTGGGCGTCGGGTTCGTGTCCGGCACGTTCGTGCTCACCGACACGATGAGCAGCGGCTTCGACCAGCAGTTCACCGCCTCCGCCGACAAGGTCTCGGTCGCCGTCACCCCTGAGCACGACGACAAGATCCCGGCCTCGCTGCTGACCACGCTGAAGGGCGTGCCGGGCGTCCAGGACGCCCAGGGGCAGGTGCGCGGCGCCGCGCCGCTGATCGGCAAGGACGGCCGGGCGTACGGCGAGTTGTCGACCCTCGGCCTGTCGATCCCGAGCGGCCCGCTCCTGCGGTACCCGCTGAAGAGCGGCCGCCTGCCCACCGCCCCCGGCGACGCCGTGCTCGGCACGACGCTCGCCAAGCGCACCGGATTCAGCACCGGCGACACCATCAAGGTGCTCGACCGGTCGGGCGCCCCGCACGCGTTCACGGTGACCGGCCTGATGGACTTCGGCGTCGACCAGGAGATCGGCTTCCGTGGCGCTGTCGGGTACGCACCGGCGACCGCCGCCGCGATCACGGGGCACGGCGACTTCACCGAGATCGACCTCAAGGCCGCTCCCGGCATCGGAGACGAGCGGCTGCGCGACGCCGTCGCGGAGGCCGCCGGCGGCTCGTACGACGTCGTCACCAGCGCCGGGCTGGCCAAGCGGATGGCGAGTTCGTCCGGTCTGGACCCCGCCCAGATGGGCCTGTTCTTCCTGGCGTTCGCGCTGGTGGCGCTGTTCGTGGCCGCGCTCGTCATCTACAACACGTTCAACATCCTGATCGCGCAGCGGATCCGTGAGATGGCGCTGCTGCGATGCGTCGGCGCCACACGGGCCCAGGTGTTCCGCGGGATCCTCGCCGAGGCGGGGGTCGTCGGGCTCGTGGCGTCCGTGCTCGGTGTCCTGGCCGGCATCGGGCTGGGCGTCGCGGGGGCGGCGATCTTCTCCTCCGCCCTGAACACCACATCGGGCCCCCTGTCGCTGTCGGTGACGCCGATCCTCGTGGGCCTGCCGACGGGACTGGCCGTCACGCTCGTCGCGGCGCTGCTGCCCGCCCGCGCGGCCACGAAGGTTCCGCCCGTCGCCGCGCTGCGGCAGCGGACCGAGGGAGGCGTCGCTGGGCGCGCGGGCCTGGTGCGCACGCTCGCCGGCGCGGCGATCATCGTATGCGGGCTCGGGATCTGCGGGTTCGCGCTGCTGTCGGGCGCCGGTCCGGGGGAGTTCCTCATGGCCATGGGCGGCGGGATCCTGATCTTCCTCGGCGTCATCGCGCTCAGCCCGCTGATCGTGTTGCGGCTCAGCGGCCTGGTCGGCTGGCCGTCCGCGCGCTTCCTGGGCGTACCGGGCGCGCTCGCCAGGGAGAACGCACGCCGCAACCCCAAGCGTGCCGCGATCACCACCATCGCGCTCACCGTCGGCGTCACCCTGATGACGATGTTCTCGGTGGCCCTGGCCTCGGCCGAGGCGACCGCGACCTCCAAGCTCTCGGAGCACTTCCCGGTCGACTACCGGCTGAGCACCCAGGACGGCAGCGACCAGCTGATCCCGCGGCAGGTGGCCGCCCGGCTGCGCGCCAAGCCCCAGTTCTCCGACGTCACCGAAGAACGCGAGGCGGAGGGGCGGATGGCGGGCCACAAGCAGGTCATCGGCACGGTCTCCGGGCTCGGCCGCGCGATCAAGCCCGAGCCGGTCGCCGGATCCCTCGACGCACTGCGCCCGGGAACGATCGCAGTGGAGGAGGGCCGGGCGAAGAACCTGGGCGTCGGAGTGGGCCGTGACCTCACCCTCACCACCGCCACCGGCACGCTCAAGCTGAAAGTCGTCGCGCTCTTCGAAGGCGGCACTCCGATGCCGGACCTCGCCGTCACCGACGCCGACTTCCAGCGGGCGTTCGGCGCCAAGGACGACACGACCGTCTACCTGCTGGTGAAGAAGGGGGTCTCGGCGGACGCCTCCAGCGCGGCCATCGCCGACGCGATCAAGTCGTACCCGATGGTGCGGGTGGGCAGCGCCGCCGACATCAAGGCGCAGTTCACCAAGGCCGTCGACCAGCTGTTCATCCTGGTGGGAGTGCTCCTCGGCCTCGCGATCCTCATCTCGCTGATCGGGATCGCCAACACTCTGACCCTGTCCGTCGTGGAGCGCACACGTGAGTCGGCGCTGCTGCGCGCCCTCGGCCTGACACGGCGCGGCCTCCGCCGGATGCTGTCGCTGGAGGCCGTCATCATGGCCCTGATCGGCGCGCTGATCGGCGTCGGCCTGGGCGCGGCCTTCGGCTGGCTGGCGGTGAGCGCCGCGATCCCCGACGCTCAACTGGGATTCCCGGTCGTACGGGTCGTCGCCTTCGTCTTCTTCGCGGCTCTCGCCGGGGTTCTCGCCGCCTTCCTGCCCGGCCGCCGGGCGGCCCGGACACCGATCGTGGAGTCCCTGGCCGCCGAATGAGCCCCCCCTGCGCTCCGGACCGCCCCGGAGCGCAGGGCCGGTTCATCGCCGAAGGTAGGCTGTGGCGGCACCGTCCGGTACCCGAACAGGACTGGAACGCATGACTGCTTCACATCAGCGCCCCGGCCGTCTCTCCGTGGGCGTCGTCGGCGCGGGACGCGTCGGCACCGCGCTCGGCCGGGCGCTCGGCCTCGCCGGGCACACGGTCGTCGCGGCGGCCGGGGTCTCCGACGCCTCGCGTGAACGCGCGCGAGACCGCCTCCCGGGTGTCCCGATCCTCCCCGTCCCCGAGGTCGTCGCGGCGGCCGACCTCGTGCTGCTGTCCGTGCCCGACGACGCTCTGCCGTCACTGGTCGGCGGCCTGGTGGCCACGGACGTCGGCGTCACGGGCAAGCTCCTCGCCCACACCAGCGGCCGGTACGGCGCCGCCGTGCTGGCGCCCGCCGCGAGGGCCGGAGCCCTACCGCTGGCGCTGCACCCGGTCATGACCTTCACCGGCCGCCCCGACGACGTCGAGCGGCTCGCCGGGATCTGCTTCGGCGTCACCTCACCGGATCCGCTGCGGCCGGTCGCGGAGGCGCTCGTGGTCGAGATGGGCGGCGAGCCGGTCTGGATCCCCGAAGAGCAGCGCGCGCTCTACCACGCGGCCCTCGCCGGAGGCGCCAACCACCTGGTGACGCTCGTCGTCGAGTCGATGGACCTGCTCGGCCGCGCCGGCGTCGGCGACCCGGGACGGATGCTCGGCCCGCTGCTCGGTGCCGCGCTCGACAACGCGCTGCGCCTCGGCGTCAGGGGCCTCACCGGCCCGGTGGCGCGCGGCGACGCCGGCACCGTCGAGGGGCACGTCATCGAGCTCGAACGCGTCTCACCCGAGGCGCGCGACGCGTACGTCGCGCTCGCACGCCTCACCACGGGCCGTGCGCTGGCCGCGGGACTCATCAAGGACGACGCCGCCGAGCGATTGCTCGGTGTGCTCGCCGAGAGCGACGACCGTGCCGGCGGGACAGAAGGGACCGACCAATGACCCCCGTCATCGCACGTACCGGTGAGGAGATCGCGGGGGTCCGCCGGTCTCTGGGCACCGTGGCGCTGGTGCCCACGATGGGCGCGCTGCACGAGGGGCACCGCTCGCTGCTCCGGCTGGCGCGGGGGCTGGCCGACACGGTCGCGGTGAGCATCTTCGTCAACCCGCTGCAGTTCGGCCCGAGCGAGGACCTCGACCGCTATCCGCGTACGTTCCCCGACGACCTGGCGATCTGCAACGAAGAGGGCGCCGGGCTCGTGTTCGCGCCGACCGTCGACGTCATGTACCCGGGCGCGGACGGCCCTCGTGTCACCGTCCAGTCGGGCGACATGGGCACGATCGTCGAGGGCGCCTGCCGCCCCGGCCACTTCGACGGCGTGCTGACCGTCGTGCTGAAGCTGTTCAACCTGGTCCTGCCCGACATCGCGATCTTCGGGGAGAAGGACGCCCAGCAGCTCGCGATGGTCCGGCGGATGGTCGCGGACCTGAACGTCCCGGTGCGCGTCGTCGGCGGCCCGACGGTCCGCGAGGAGGACGGCCTCGCCCTGTCGAGCCGCAACCGCTACCTGTCCGCACCGGAACGAGTGACGGCGCTGTCACTCTCGCTGGCCCTGCGTACGGGCGCGGAGGCGGTGAGCGAGGGCCCCGCCAAGGTGCTGCGATCCGCGCGCGCCGTGCTCGACGAGGCGATCGACGCCGACCCGCCGCTCGACCTCGACTACCTGGTCCTGGTCGACCCGGAGACGTTCAGCGCGGTCGCCGAGGACCACACCGGCCCGGCGGTGCTCGCCGTCGCGGGCCGCGCCGGTTCCACCCACCTCATCGACAACATGACGCTCTACTTCGGTCCCGTGGAGTACTCCTGATGCTGCGCACCATGTTCAAATCCAAGATCCACCGGGCCACGGTCACCCAGGCCGACCTGCACTACGTCGGCTCCCTCACCGTCGACCAGGACCTGTTGGACGCCGCCGACCTGCTCCCCGGCGAGCAGGTCCACGTCGTCGACATCGACAACGGCGCACGTCTGGAGACGTACCTGATCGCGGGGCCACGCGGCTCAGGCGTGATCGGCATCAACGGCGCCGCGGCCCGCCTCGTCCAATCCGGCGACCTGGTGATCATCATGAGCTACGCGGCGATGAGCGACGAGGAGGCGCGGAAGTTCGAGCCGATCGTCGTCCACGTCGACGCGGACAACGCGATCATCTCGCTCGGCTCCGACCCCGCCGAGCCCGTACCGGGTTCGGCCACGTTCCGGGGCGATCGCCCCTCCACTGACTAGGTCCCAAGAGGGCCTTTGGCCTGCTGCCACGGCCAATATCCACCGGACAGGACTAGGCGGACTCTTCGGACAACCCTCTTGATTGGGGACTTGTCAGGCGGGTTATAGTCAGACTGACGAAAACTCGCCTCCCCGAGGAGGGCACGTGATCCCTCAGCGCCTGACCGCCGCACAGCCAGGCTGGACCCTCGATACCGACATCGTGGTGATCGGTTCCGGCATCGCCGGCCTCGTGGTGGCGCTGCGCGCCCGCGAGGCCGGCCGCGTGCTGCTCGTCACCAAGGCCCTCATGGACGCCGGGTCCACGCGCTGGGCGCAGGGCGGCATCGCCGCGGCACTGCATGCCGACGACTCCCCGGACGACCACCTGCGTGACACGCTCACCGCCGGGGTGGGGATCTGTGACACCGAGGCCGTGCGCGTGCTCACCGCCGACGGGCCGGAGGCGGTGCGCGGGCTGATCGAGCTCGGCACGAACTTCGACCGCGGTGACAACGGGGCCATCGCGCTGACCCGCGAAGGCGGGCACCACCGGCGCCGTATCGCCCACGCGGGCGGTGACGCCACCGGTGCCGAGATCAGCCGCGCCCTGCTCGCCGCGACCAAGGATGCCGGGATCGAGGTCGTCGAGCACGCCCTGGTCCTCGACCTTCTCATGGAGGACGGCCGCGCCGCGGGCGTCACGCTGCACGTCATGGGCGAGGGACGCCGCGACGGCGTCGGAGCCGTGAACGCGCGCGCGGTGATCCTCGCGACAGGCGGCATCGGCCAGGTCTTCGAGGCCACGACCAACCCCGAGGTCTCCACCGGTGACGGGCTCGCGCTCGCGCTGCGCGCCGGGGCGGAGATCGCCGATGTCGAGTTCGTGCAGTTCCACCCGACCGTGATGTGGCTGGGCGCCGACGCGCGTGGACGCCAGCCGCTGATCTCCGAGGCCGTACGCGGCGAGGGCGCCTTCCTGGTCGACGCCGATGGCGAGCGGTTCATGACCGGACGCCATCCGATGGCCGACCTCGCGCCCCGCGACGTCGTCGCCAAGGAGATCATGAAGCAGATGCAGTCGACCGGGGCGCCGTGCGCGTACCTCGACGGCCGCAACCTGGGGCCGAGCATCTGGGCGCAGCGGTTCCCGACCATCCTGGCCGCCTGCGAACGGCACGGCGTCGACCCGGTCACCGGCCTCATCCCGGTGGTCCCGGCCGCCCACTACGCGAGCGGCGGCATCCGTACGGACCTGGCGGGCCGCACCTCCGTGCCGGGCCTGTACGCCTGCGGCGAGGTCGCCTGCACCGGCGTGCACGGCGCGAACCGGCTCGCCTCCAACTCCCTGCTCGAAGGGCTCGTCTTCGCTCACCGGATCGGGGACGCCCTGCCCGGCGACCTCGCCGCGAGTGAGCCGGCGACCGCGGCGGCCACACGATCGCCCCGTACCGCGCTGCTCGAACCCGGCGTACGCGGCGAGGTGCAGCGGATCATGACCGCCTACGCCGGGGTGCTGCGGAGCGGGCCCGGCCTCGACCGTGCAGCAGCCGAACTGGCGGCGCTCGCGGAGCGTACGACCGACCTCCCTCGCACCGAGGCGTGGGAGGCCACCAACCTGCACACCGTCGCGTCGCTGATCGTGGCGGCCGCACGGCGGCGGGAGGAGACCCGCGGCAGCCACTGGCGAGAGGACTTCCCGGACGCGAGCGAGACGTGGCGGGGGCACCTGGTCTCCGTCCTCACCGGCGAAGACGTCACGACGACCTATGAAGCGGAGACGGCATGAACGACGAACTGGCGGCGAGACTGCGCGAGGCCGGGCTGAATCCACAGGCTGTGGAGAACATCGTCCTGGTCGCGCTCGCCGAGGACGGCGACCGCGACGTCACCAGTGAGCCGATCTTCGACGCCGCCGAGCGGGCCAGCGCGGACCTGGTGGCGCGGCGGCCCGGAGTGGTCGCGGGCATTCCGGTCGCCGAGGTCGTCTTCGGCACCGTCGGCGACGTCAAGGTCGTCAGCCATGTGACGGACGGTGCCCGTGTGGCCGCCGGCGACGTCCTGCTCTCCGTGGAGGGACCGCTGCTGCCGCTGCTGCGCGCGGAGCGCACGGCGCTGAACCTCCTCACGCACCTGTCCGGCATCGCCACCCTCACCCGCGCGTGGGTGGACGCGGTCGCCGGCACGAAGGCGAAGGTGCGCGACACCCGCAAGACCCTGCCCGGCCTGCGCGCCCTGCAGAAGTACGCCGTCCGCTGCGGCGGAGGCGTCAACCACCGGATGTCGCTGAGCGACGCCGCGCTGATCAAGGACAACCACATCGCGGCGGCCGGTTCGGTCACCGCGGCGTTCACCGCCGTACGCGCTCCCGGCCTGCACGTCGAGGTCGAGTGCGACACGCTGGACCAGGTGCGCGAGGCCCTCGACGCGGGTGCGACGACCATCCTGCTGGACAACATGGGGCCCGACCGGCTCGCCGAGGCCGTACGCCTCACGGCCGGGCGCGCCGAGCTGGAGGCCAGCGGCGGGCTCGCCCTGGCAGGGGCCCGAGATGTGGCCGAGACCGGTGTCGACTACCTTGCGGTGGGGGTACTGACGCACTCAGTGCCCGCACTGGACATCGGCCTTGACCTATCCCAGCGGGGACCTGATGCTGCTCACGATCGACGTCGGTAACACCCACACAGTCCTGGGCCTCTTCGAGGGCGAAGAGGTCATCGAACACTGGCGGATCAACACCGACGCTCGGCGCACGGCCGACGAGATCGCGGTGGTCCTCCAGGGGCTCGTGCAGCAGAGCCCGCTCCTCGCGGACACCGACATCAGCGGCATCGCCCTCTGCTCCACGGTGCCGTCCGTGCTGCACGAGATGCGGGAAATGTGCCGCCGCTACTACGGCGACGTCGCCGCGGTGATCGTGGAGCCGGGCATCAAGACCGGCGTGCCGGTGCGGATGGACAATCCCAAAGAGGTCGGCTCCGACCGCATCATCAACACCCTGGCGACCACCCACATGTACGGCGGTCCGGCGGTCGTCGTCGACTTCGGCACGGCGACGACCTTCGACGCGGTCTCGGCCAAGGGCGAGTACGTCGGCGGCGCGATCGCACCGGGCATCGAGATCGCCGTCGACGCCCTGTCGGCCCGCGGCGCGCAACTGCACAAGGTCGAGCTCGTACGCCCTCGCAACGTGATCGGCAAGAGCACGGTCGAGGCCCTGCAGTCCGGCATCATCTTCGGCTTCGCCGGCCAGGTCGACGGCGTGGTCGACCGGATGACGGAGGAGCTGGCCGACAACCCCGAGGAGGTCACGGTGGTCGCCACGGGCGGCCTGGCGCCCCTCGTGCTCGAAGAGGCCCGCACGATCGACGTGTACGAGCCCTGGCTCACCCTCATCGGCCTGCGTCTCGTCTACGAACGCAACATCAGCGTCTCCACCTGATCAGTAGTCGAGCCGTACCTCGAATTCGAACGTCGCGTTCAACACCTGCCGGCATTGGATCTGGGCGTGGTGCCCGTCGCGGCCGAACGTGACGTAGCCGCCGTCACGGAAGCAGCGCCCCACGTCCTCCTTGGTCACGCCGGGACCGGCATCGTTCTCGATCCAGTCGGTGATGGCGTCGATCGGTGAGGGGGCGCAGGGGTAGGACGGCAGGCACTGCTCGGAGAAATGCAGGAAGCGCGCATGGTTGTCGCCGCCCTGGTCACCGCCCATGAACCTGCCCTGAGGCGCGGAGAGTTCCTGTGACCAGTCCTGGAGGGCCTTACGTGGCCGGTAGTCCTGCGAGTAGTAGATGACGCCTATGGTCGCGGCGCCCAACGCGCCGAGGGCGAGGAGGACGATCAGCGGGGCGAGATTGCGTTTTCGGGGCGGTGGAAGCCACGGCCTCGGCGGTCCGGCGTACGGGGGAGGATTCATCGGCGGCGATCTTACGTGCCTCGCACAGATCCGGAAGGCGGCAATGTGTTCGCGAGGCATGGCGAGCGGTCGGTAGCCTTCATCTTCGTGAACGAGTCACATGATGATCTTCCGGAGCAGATGCGGATCCGCCGCGAGAAGGCGGAGCGGCTGCGCGAGAGCGGGGTGGACCCGTACGCGCTCGGGTTCCCGCGCACGGCCACGATCGCCGAGGTCCGTAAGGAACACCCGGACCTGGAGCCTGGCACCTCGACCGGGACGAAGGTCGGGGTCACCGGCCGCGTCATGCTGGCACGCAACACCGGCAAGCTGTGCTTCGCGACGATCCGCGACGGCAGCGGTGACATCCAGGTCATGTTGTCCCTCGCCAACGTCGGCGAGGAGGCCCTCGAATCCTGGAAGCGCGACATCGACCTCGGCGACCAGGTCGGTGTCGAGGGCGAGGTCATCACGTCCAAGCGCGGCGAGCTGTCCGTCATGGCCGACCGGTTCGCGCTCACGTCCAAGTGCCTGCGCCCGCTGCCCGAGAAGCACGCCGGCCTGACCGACCCCGAGGCCCGCGTACGCCTCCGCTACGTCGACCTGATCGTCAACGACGAGGCACGGCGGATGGCGCGGCTGCGCAGTGACACGGTCCGCGGCATCCGCGACTACCTCACAGGCCGGGAGTACCTCGAGGTCGAGACCCCGATGCTCCAGCCGATCCACGGCGGGGCCGCCGCACGGCCGTTCGTGACGCACATCAACGCGTACGACATGGACCTCTACCTGCGCATCGCGATCGAGCTGTACCTCAAGCGGCTCGTCGTCGGCGGCATCGAGAAGGTCTTCGAGATCAGCCGTACGTTCCGCAACGAGGGCGCCGACTCCACGCACAACCCCGAGTTCACGATGCTCGAGGCGTACGAGGCGTACGGCGACTACAACACGATGGCGACCCTCACCCGCGAGCTGTACCAGGCCGCGGTCGTCGCCGCGCTCGGCACGACCGTCGTCCAGCACGGAGACCACGAGGTCGACCTGGGCGGCAAGGAGTGGCCGCAGGTCACGCTCTACGGCGCGGTGTCGGAGGCGGTGGGCGAGGAGCTCACCACCGAGACCCCCATCGACCAGGTCCGCAAGCTGTTCGACCTGCGCGAGCTGACCTTCGACCCGGCGTGGGGCCAGGGCCGGCTCGTCCAGGAGCTGTTCGAGGAGCTGGTCGAGCACACGCTGATCCAGCCGACGTTCGTTCGCGACTACCCGCTGGAGACCTCGCCGCTGACCCGCCAGCACCGCGACAACCCGCTCCTGACCGAGAAGTGGGACCTCATCGGGTTCGGCACGGAGCTGGGCACGGCGTACTCCGAGCTGATCGACCCGATCGAGCAGCGCCGTCGCCTGACCGAGCAGTCGATGCTCGCGGCGGGCGGCGACCCGGAGGCCATGCAGCTGGACGAGGACTTCCTGCGGGCCCTGGAGTACGCCATGCCCCCGACGGGCGGCGTCGGCATCGGAATCGACCGGATGATCATGGCTTTCACCGGCAAGAACATCCGCGAGACCATCCTGTTCCCGCTGGTCAAGCCGGAGTAGCCGAGGAGCGTCGGCCCCGACGGTGCCCCAGCCAGCGCTCGGCGGCGTCGGCCATGGCCGCTGGCCAGGCAGCGTCCGGCCGGCGGTCGGCCAGCGTGGTGTACAAGCGCAGGTTCGCCGCGGCGAACACCAGCACGGCCATGGGGTCGGCGTTCTTCCAGGCGGGCAAGGCCTGCGCCTGGGTTTCAGCGGAGGCGGGGCTGTGACCGGCCGCGATGAGCTGGACGACAAGGCAGGCCGGGTCGATGAACGCGGCCCCGCGAGTGGGCCAGGACCAGTCGACGGCCCACGAGGTCTGGTCACCGACGAGCAGGTTCCCAGGGTTGACGTCGGTGTACAGCAGCGCGTCCCCGCGCAGCAGCTCGGCGTCGGCCGGGCCGGGGGTGTGACGGTCCCAGCGGGTCTCCGGCCAGTCGGCGGCGACGGCGGGCAGCGGCAGATCACCGATCCGGGCCAGCAGGTCGAACACCGCGGGCAGGTCAGGTGAGCCGGGCGTGAAGTCGGCGGCCCGGCCAGGGACGACCTCGAAACCGAGCACGACCCAGGCGTCGTCCTGTGCCTGCCAGCGCAGCGCGGGAGAGATCGGCCGGACGTACGGGTTGATCAGACCTTCGCGGATCAGCGAGTCGCGACGACCGCCGGGCCAGTTGGGGACGGCCTTGACGAAGACCGCCCCGTTCTCACAGTCCACCACGACCGTACTGGCCGAGCCATGGCCGCCGGAAGAAGGCCGTACCCCCGTCACATGTCCGGTATGGGAGCGGATCGTCGCCATGAACTCCGGCATCTCCGTGACGGGGGGCTGGTCCACGGCGACGTCCTCCTCTTCTCCGCACGGAAGTCGCGGCGGGAGGACATCAACGAGACTGTGAGGCTAGTTCAGCGAGGGGTGGTCAATGAGGGACGCCCAGGCCGGGCACGTACTCGTTGTGATCGATCCCACGGCCCCACACCGCCTCGAACGCCGCTACGCAGTACGCGATCAGGTCGGCGTCGGTGGCGAGTTCTTTCAGCGTCGGGGCGCCGTTGCCATCGTGGTGGTTCCACATCAGCAATTCGCTGTCGAAGACCCAGAAGTCGGTGCCGGGGAGGGACAGGTCCTTTGCGCGGTGACGCCCCGCGCAGTGACTTCCCGCAGCAGACTCAGCCACGGCCGCCACCAGGAGGCGGGGTTGGCCGGATCATCGCGATGTCCGGCTTTCCACGCCAGATACTCCTCATCCTCGGCGTCCACGGCGTATTGATCGCGCATCTCCAGATGCACCGCCCAAGACGCGCACCGCCCCAGCAGCTCAGCCGGTGTCGGAACCTTCTCCGGTACCGCGCTCCGCAGCGGGCTGGGCGGCTCGGCTCGCATCCATGGCCTCCTGGACGAGGGGGAACATCGTGACCGGCAGTCGCCCCAGCACCTCATGCCTGGGCACACCATCCTGGCCAGAGGCCCGGATTAACGCGCCGACCTCGGACTCGCCGGTGATCTGCAGGAGCTGGAACACCAGACTCCCGTCGACCTCATCCACCCACACCGAGGGCGAGTCCCCGTCCTTGCTCGGCGGATCCTTGCCGATGAAGCGTGGTGAGAACGGCACGGCCATCATGACCTCCAACGCCGGAAGAGTGTTCGTGTGTGACCTACTGCTCTTGAACTGGATCCTGCGCCGACGATCTTCGGTGACACGAGTGGTCAGGCTTGTGCGAGATCGGTGTCGGACCAGACCGTGACCTCGACACAGTTCGATTCACCCTGTGCGCTGCGGGCGCTCTTGCGCCACTGCTCCATGCTGGTCAGACCTCTTCCGCGTATGCCTGGATCATCTCGGTCGACATGTCCGGTGGCAATGCTAACGCGGCGAGTTGTTCGAACGCCTGTTGTGCTCGGAAGACCTCAGCAGCAGTGTCGATGACCTGGTCGCGTGCCCAGCCGTCGGCGTAGGCGACATCCGGTTCGTCGGGCAGCCGCATGATGATCAGCGGGCCACCGACCGAATCGTGCGAGCCGACCGAAAGCGGCAGAACCTGAACGGTCACGCTCGGACGTGGCGTGGTCAGCGCGGTGAGCTGACCACGCATGACATCCGAATCGCCGATTCGGCGGCACAGCACGGCTTCGTCAATGATCGAGTGCAGGCGAGTGGGTGACTCGCGGTCGAAGATTTCCTGCCGTTGTATGCGGATTCGAACGAGGCGTTCGATCTCGTTCGGCGAGAGGCTGCGTCCTGGGACCTGATTGATCGCGCGGGCGTACGCCTCCGTCTGGAGCAGGCCTGGAACGATCCGCATGTCGTACTCGCCGATCGAGCTGGCCTGTTGTTCGAGTTCCAAGAGGTCGCCGAAAGGGGTGCTGTCTTCGCGGGCCTGCTCAGCGAGGCCGGCCATGACACCGGGGAGGCCGAAGAGGGCGTCGGTGTGTTCGCCGAAGCCGGGGGGCGGTTTGCGGCGGCCCTGCTCGATCGAAGTGATCGTCCATACCGACCAGGGGACGCGGTCCGCCAACTCCTCGCGTGCCCAGCCCAGGCGTTCGCGGTGTCTGCGTAGTTCGGTGCCGAAGTAGGAGGTGAAGCCTCCGGATGCTGTCACTGGTACCGGTTCCTTGTACACGGGCGGAGAGCGTCCGCGCGTACGGACCATTCCTCTTTCTCACCGTAATCATTCGGTGACAACCTCGTCGGCAAGACCCAGGCAGAGGAGGTCGAAATGTTCGGGAAGTCCCGAGACGTGACGATCCATACGTACGTGCATGTGGCCGCTGATACGCGGATCCGTATCGTCCGGCACGAAGAGGAGGATGGAGACGACATCATCTCGGTCCGGTTCGGCGATGAGGACTGTGTGCTCGAATTGGACGACGGCGTGGTGCCACGTCTCGTACGGGCGTTGAAGGACGGGCGGCGTCCGCAACGGTCAGGCGATTTGGACGGGGAGGCGTTCCAGGCCCCGCAGGATCAGGTTGTCGCGGTAGGCCGGCGGTCCGGGGGCCAGGGTGAGGTCGCGCTGGACGAGCCGTGACAGCGCGATCTGGCCCTCCATGCGTGCCAGTGGCGCTCCGAGGCAGAAGTGGATGCCCTGGCCGAACGCCAGGTGACGTGGCGCCTCGGCCCGGCTCCAGCGGGTCAGGTCGAGGCGGTCGGGGTCGGCGAACGCGGCCGGGTCGCGGTGGGCGGCGCCGATCATGAGCAGGACGAACTGCCCACGCCGGATCAGCTGCCCGGCGATCTCGGCGTCCTCCAGCGCGATACGGCCGCTGAACTGCACCGGCGGGTCGTAGCGCAGCAGCTCCTCCACCGCGGCCGGGACCTCGTCCGGGTGCTCGCGGAACCACCGGAGCTGGTCCGGGGCGCGCAGCAGGGCGAGGGCGCCGTTGCCGATCAGGTTGACCGTGGTCTCGTGGCCGGCGACGAGGATCAGGACGCATGTCGCGATCAGGTCGGCCGCGGACAGCTCCTCCACCGCCACCAGCGCGCTGAACAGATCGTCGCCGGGCGAGGCTCGCCGCCGGGCGGCCAGCTCGGTGAAGTACGCGGCGAACTCCTCGCGGGCGTGGTCACGGGCGGCCAGCTCGTCCGCCGGCACGAGGAAGGCGGGGTCCAGCCCGCGCGCCAGCGCGTCGGACCACCCGCTGAAGCGGTCCTGGTCCTCGGGCGGCACGCCCAGCATCTCGCTGATCACGATGACGGGCAGCGGGTGCGCCAGCGTCGTGATCAGGTCGACCGGACCTTCCACGCCGGCCAGCAGCTCGTCGACGAGCGCGGCCACCCGCGGGCGTAGCCGCTCGACCAGCCGCGCCGTGAACGCCCTGCTCACGAGGCGGCGAAGCCGCGTGTGCTCCGGCGGGTCGAGGACCAGGAAGGAGCGCGCCCGCCCCGGCAGCGGCTCGTCGCCGTGGCCGAAGCGCTGGTCGCGCAGGATCCGCGTGCACACCTCGAAGGACGGGGAGAGCCACAGGCCGCCCGGCGTACGCTGCAGCGCCCCACCCGGCCGCAGCTCCCGGTAGTGGGCGTACGGATCGGCGTGGAACTCCGGGGCGAAGGGGTCGAACCCCAGCATCGCGCGGACCTCAGACGAAGAAACGGTCACGATTTCGGGCTATCTCGTCAGAAAAACCACGTCAAGGGTGAAGGAGGTGATGGGCGGAGTATTCGATCCGCTCGCGCGCCTGCATGAGGAGGGCCGGGATCTCGCGCTCGCGCCCTTCGATCAGCCGCGTCACCGGGATCGAGACGCTGATCGCGTCGCGCGCGGGCCGCTGCAGGCGCAGGGCGACGCCGAAGCAGCAGACGCCGGAGCTGTTCTCCTCGCGGTCGATGGCGTAGCCGCGCTCGCGGACGCGCCGTAGGTCGGCGCGGAGGGCCTCGTGGTCGGTGAGGGTGTGCTCGGTCTGGCGTTCCAGCTCGTCGGCGAGGATCGGGGCGGGCCGGTCGGCGAGGAGGGCCTTGCCGAGCGAGGTGCTGTGGGCCGGCATGCGCCGCCCGACGCGTACGACGGGCCGGAGGCTGTGCCGTGACGGACGCGAGGACAGGTCGACCACGTCGTAGTCGTCTAGCCGGCCGAAGTGGACGGTCTCGCCGGTGACCTCGGCGAGCCATTCGAGGGTCTCGTGCGCCATGCCGACCACGGGGTCGCCGTCGATGTAGGAGGCGCCGACGAGCAGGGCACGCATCCCGATGCGGTAGAGGGTGCCCGTAGGGTCGGTCTCCACCCAGCCGAGCTGTACGAGCGTTCTCAGGAGCGCGTACAGGCTGCTCTTGGGGTAACCGAGCTCCTGCTGGATCTGCGTGAGGCTGTACATGCCGCCCTGGCGGGCGAAGAAGTCGAGCAGGGCGACCGTTCTCGTCGCGGATTTCACGCCTGGCGCGGTCGTCTCGGATGCGTCCATCCCAGCCCCTCCGGGGCGTCCGCAGCGCCGCCCCACGCGTGTTCCGGCGAACGCGCCGGAGCCGTCGCATAGCCTAGTCGAAATAGGTCTTGTTCATATATGCGAACACTGGCTATGGTTGTGCACACTTTTCGCCCCCTGTTATTCGGAGGACCTCCCTATGGCCAAGATCGTTCTTGACCAGGTCGACAAGGCCTACACCAGCGAACTGAAGGCGGTGAACGAGCTCTCCCTCGAGATCGAGGACGGAGAGTTCATGGTCCTGGTCGGGCCGTCCGGCTGCGGAAAGTCGACCGCGCTCCGCATGATCGCGGGCCTGGAGGACATCACCGGCGGCGAGATCTCCATCGGCGACCGCGTGGTCAACAACCTGGCGCCCAAGGACCGCGACATCGCGATGGTGTTCCAGAACTACGCGCTCTACCCGCACATGACGGTCGAGCAGAACCTCGCGTTCGGCCTGCAGCTGCGCGGCACCCCCAAGCCGGAGATCAAGAAGCGCGTCGCCGAGGCGGCCAAGATGCTGGGCCTCGACACCTACCTCAAGCGCAAGCCCGCCGCCCTCTCCGGTGGCCAGCGGCAGCGTGTCGCGATGGGCCGCGCCATCGTGCGTGAGCCCCAGGCGTTCCTGATGGACGAGCCGCTGTCCAACCTGGACGCCAAGCTGCGTGTCTCCATGCGCGCCTCGCTCAACCAGCTCCACGAGCGCCTCGGTGTCACCACCGTCTACGTCACGCACGACCAGGTCGAGGCCATGACCCTCGGCGACCGCGTCTGCGTGCTCCGCGAGGGCAACCTCCAGCAGGTCGACACCCCGCAGAACCTCTTCGACAGCCCGGTGAACCTGTTCGTCGCCGGCTTCATCGGCTCGCCGTCGATGAACTTCGTGACCGCCAACCTCTCCAGCGATGGCAAGGTCAGCTTCGCCGGATACGAGCTGCAGGTGCCGGCCGACACGTTCACGAACAAGCCCGGTCTCGACGAGTACTACGACAAGCCGGTCATCCTGGGTATCCGGCCCTCCGACTTCGAGGACTCCGGCCACAGCGGCCAGGACTGGCCCACGCTGGACGTGCACGCGGATGTCACCGAGGAGCTCGGCAGCGAGATCAACGTGATCTTCACGATCGACGCCCCGCCGGTCGAGCACAAGGACACCGCCGACCTCGCCAGCGACGCGGACGAGGACGACGCCGCGATCCCGCTCGCCGAGAACAAGGCGCTGTGGACCGCTCGCGTCAACGCGCGCTCCCACGTGCGGCCCGGTCAGGACCTCACCCTCGCGGTCGACACGAGCCGGCTGCACTTCTTCGACCCGGAGAGCGGCCTGGCCATCGGCCACCCGCAGACCGTGAAGGCGGACGCCGCCGCGGCCGTCTGAGTCATCACGTGAGAGGGGCGGCCTGCGGGCCGCCCCTTTTTCACGCCGATTCGCGTACGACGAGGGTCGGCGACAGCACCAGCTGGCGGTGCTCGTGGTCCTCGGTCTCGCTCGCCTCGGCCAGGGCCAGCTCGGCGGCGGTCCAGCCCAGCTCGCGCCGCGGCTGGTGGACGGTCGTGAGCGGCACGACGGCCGTGGAGGCGATCTCGATGTCGTCGTAGCCGACGACGCGGATCTCCCGCGGCACCTTGACGCCGCGGCGCAGGAGCTCGTTCACGAGGCCGACGGCCAGCAGGTCGTTGGCGCAGAACACCCCGGTCGGCAGCGGGTCCATGGCGAGGAGCCGCTCCGCGGCCTCCTTGCCGGCCGTCAGCGTCATCTCGTGGTGCACGATGGTGCTCAGGGCGTCCTCGCCGAGCCCGGCGCCGCGTGCGGCGCCCATGGCGCCCGCGTAGCGGTCCTGGATCGGCCCGGCCCACAGCGGCCCGGTCACGAACACCAGACGGCCGTGTTCGCCGCTCAGGAGGTGTCTCATGGCGATTTCGCCGCCTGCCATGTGGTCGACGCGGACCGAGCAGACGTTCTCCGAGCGCCGGTCGAGCAGGACCACGGCGAAACCACGGTCGCGAAGCTCGGCGATGCGCCGGGGGTCGAGGCCGACGGGGGCGATAAGGACGCCGCTGACGAGTTGCTCTTCCAGGAAATCGAGGCAGCGCTGTTCTTTGTCGGCGGAGCCGTCGCTCGTGCACCAGAGAGCGTCGAAACCGTCCGTGTTCATCGCAGCCTCGGCACCTCGTGCGATATCCGTGAAATACGGATTGTCAACACTTTCGAGAACGACGCCGAGGGTCCGACTGCGACCTTGACGGAGTTGGCGGGCGCTCTCGTTTCGTACGAAACCTAGCTCCCCTATGACCGCCTGCACGCGCTCGCGGGTGGCTTCGGCCACCAGGTTTGGCCGGTTTAGGACATTCGAAACTGTCCCAACAGAGACACCTGCGCGCATCGCTACTTCTCGGATGCTGATGCGCGGCAACGCCGTCTCCTCCTCTTGAGACACGGTTTTCGCAGGTTAATACGTGCGAACAACTGTGTCCTATGTGTTATGTAGCGGCGCGAATGCATTCATGTACGAGGCGTAACATTCGAACGCTTGACGGTCCGGATCCGGCCGCCTAGCGTTCCGGATCGAAGCGTAGCTTGAAACGATTCACGATCTTTGCCGGGACCGCTACTCGACGGGATGGGGGCGAGAGGCGCACTGATGACCCCTCCCGGACACATGCTGGATTCCAACCCCGGCGATCTCGCCGGGACGTACCCTCGCGCACTCGAGGTGACGTCCCTTCTGCAAACCCCAACGAATGAATCGTTACTCGGAGTTCCCGTGCCGCGCAGCCCAATGGGCAGAACGGCCACCTCCGGTCAAGCACCTTCACGCCTACCCGTACCCATGCGGCCAATCGCCGCATCCCCGCGGTCATCACCAGGGACGAGGGAGGACGGAGTGGAACAGGCCACACTCACACGCCGTGGCACCGATGATCCGCGTCTGAGCGAGGATGAGCTCCGATTGCTCGCCCAGATCGCCACCGGTGTCACCGCTGATGTGGCAGCGCGAAAACTCGAGCTGAGCGCGCGTACATTGCGGAGGCGACTGCGATCGATCTGTGACCGGCTCGACGTCAACACCCCCATCGAAGCCGTGGTCTGGGCGGCCCGGCGACAGTTGATCTGAAGGCTCCGCAGCCTGCCCTGTGATGCTCCGGCAACCGGCCGAGGGCTAGGGTCACCTTTTTGTGGAGACTGCGATCCGGCGCGCTCGCGTGACCGACGTCAGGGCGATACGGCGGCTGGTGGACATGCACACCGGCCGGCTGCTGGCCAAGCCGACGGTCACGCTCTTCGAGGACGTCCAGGAGTTCTGGGTCGCGGTGGATCTCGGGACCGGCGAGGTGACGGGGTGCGGTGCCCTCCACATCATGTGGGAGGACCTCGCCGAGGTCCGCACGGTGGCCGTCGACCCGTCCCACCGTGGGCACGGAATCGGGCACCGCATCGTGACGCGGCTCCTGGAGACCGCGCGTGAGCTCGGCGTACGGCGAGTGTTCTGTCTCACCTTCGAAGTGACCTTCTTCGCGCGGCACGGCTTCCGGCCGCAGCAGGGAGCGCCCGTCTCCCATGAGGTCTACGAGGAGTTGCTGCGCTCCTACGATGACGGAGTCGCGGAGTTCCTCGACCTCGACCGGGTCAAGCCCAACACACTTGGGAACACCCGCATGCTGCTCCATCTGGAAGGTGACGAATGAGCGAGGCCCATCCCCCGTACGGGCGGGCCCCCGGGTACGACGAACCGGTCGGGGAGCTGTCCCTGGCTCCGATCGGCCGACGGGCCGGCGCACGGGTGATCGACGCGGGTTTGCTGGGCATCGTCGGCTTCGCCCTGATCCTGCCGTTCATGGTCGCCGCCGTGGGGCTGAACGAACCGGGCAGCCACGCGAAGGACAACCCCAGCGTCTGGACCGGGCCGGCCGTCGTCGGCTGGATCCTGGTCGTGGCGATCCTGCCGTTCGGCTACGAGGCGCTCCAGCTCGCCCTGTGGGGCCAGACGCTCGGCAAACGCATCCTGGGCCTTCGGGTGCTCACCGAGACCGGCGAGACGATGCCCCCCGCCAAGGCGGTGACGCGCGCGGCCGTCAACAACGTGATCTACCTCTTCGGGTGCGGCGTCGGCACCGTGATGGCCTACCTGTGGGCGATCTGGGATCGGCCACTGCACCAGTCCCTGCACGACCGCCTCGCCGGCACCGTCGTGGTCGACGACAGAGAGTACGCGGACGAATGATCGAAGAGGAAGAGACCGCAGCCGTGCTCGCGGAGCCCTCGCAGCGTCTCGTCGCCCGCCTCGCGGACACGCTCATCGTCGGCGTGCCCATCGCCACGGTCGCGACCGAGCTGTTCTCCCGCCAGACCGCGCAGGCCGTCGCGGCGCCCGTGGGCTTCGCCGTCGCGTTCTTCGTGTACGAGGTCGTGCAGCTCATCGTGTGGGGCCGTACGGTCGGCAAGCGCCTCACCGGCATCGCCGTCGTCTCCGCCGACGGCGCGCCCCTGCGCCCGCTCCAGGCGCTGGCGCGGGCGGCGATCTACGCGCTGCCGCCCGCCGCGCGCCCCGTCCCGGTGCTCAACGTGTTCGCCACGATCTTCTGGCTCGCCGAGGTGGGCCTCGTCTTCGAGGGCTCTTCCCGTCAGGCCCTGCACGACCGTGTGGCGGGCACGCTGGTGGTCGACGCGAGGCCTCCCGTCTCAGATCAGGCGTAGCTGCCGGTCGCGCGGGCGGCGCTTGGCGGTCTCGGGACGGGTCACGAACCGGCCCGGGATCGCGCGGAGGAACGGCGACGGCTCGCGCCGCCGCGTGCCCGACAGGTGGAGGTACGCCTGGGCGCGCGTCATCCCGACGAAGAACAGGCGCCGCTCCTCCGCCTCGTCGCCGTCCGGCAGCCGCATGGGCAGCAGACCGTCCTCGCAGCCCACGATGAACACCACGGGAAACTCCAGGCCTTTGGAGGCGTGCAGCGTCAGCAGCGCGATCCGGTCGGCGCGCGGGTCGTAGGTGTCGACCTCGGCGCCCAGCGACAGCTCGCCGAGGAACGCCTCCAGGTCGTCGCCGCACCGCGCCGCGAGCGGGCCGAGCAGGTCGGCCGCCGTGTGCAGCTCGACCTCCTCATGCGTCCCGGAGAGCACGCGGACGGCGGAACGCACGCGCTCGGCGACCGGGCCGCCGTGGTGCCGCAGCTCGTGCGCCAGCGCGCGTACGCCCGGCCGCTTGATGAGCCGGTCGTGCGAGCGCTTCTGGTACGGCATGCCGGCGTGCGTGAGCGCCTCCATGACGGGCTCGGACTGCGCGTCGGTGCGGTAGAGGACGGCGATGTCGGAGAAGTCGAAGTGGTCGGTGTGGTGGCCGTCCGAGCGTCCCGAGTCGAGAGAGTGGAAGGAGGAGCCGCCGAGGAGCCGGTCGATGGTCGTGGCCACGAACTCCGCCTCCGCCTGCGCGTCGGCGCTCTCGTGCACGCGGATGAGCTCCTCGCCGGGCCGTTGGGGCGTCAGCTCCCGTTCCGGTACGAGACTGGTCGCCGCGATCGCGCCCACGGCGCCGTGCACGATCGCCGGGGCGGACCGGTAGTTGCGGGTGAGCTGCACCGTCGTCGCCGACGGGAAATCCTCGGCGAACCTCAGGAAGAAGCCGACGTCGGCGCCGCGGAAGGCGTAGATCGCCTGGTCGGGGTCGCCGATCGCGGTGATCTGCCCGTCGGGGCCGGTGAGCAGGCCCAGGAGGGTGTACTGCGTCTCGTCGACGTCCTGGTATTCGTCGACGCTGACCCACGGCCAGCGCTCGCGGTAGGAGGCGGCCAGGGCGGGGTCGGCCGCCAGCAGCTCGACGGGCAGCCGTAGAAGATCGGTGAAGTCGACCAGGTCGCGGTCGCGAAGCCGCTTCTCGAACGACGCGCGTACCTCCGGCTCGCCGTCGTCCATCTCGGCGAGCAGCCGCCGCGCCTCCTTGTCCGTCCCGGCCAGCTCGCGCGCGATGTCGAGGCGTTCGGCGTCGTCGGCGATGCGGAACTCCGCCGTGAGGCCGGCGAGCTCGTGCCGCTCACGCAGGATCCGTGCCCCGAGACCGTGAAACGTCGCGACGGTCGACTTCCGCGCCCGGCCCGGCAGCAGCGCGTCCAGCCGCTCGCGCATCTCGTCGGCCGCGCGGCGTGTGAAGGTGATCGCCAGGCACTCCTCGGGCGCGACGCCGCGCTCGCCGACGAGGTGGGCGATCCGGTGCGTGAGCGTACGCGTCTTTCCGGTGCCGGGCCCGGCGATGATCAACAGCGGGCCGCCGGGGTGGGCGGCGGCCGCCCGCTGGTCCGGATCGAGCCCGTCGAGGACCGAACCGGCCTCGGGCTCGGGGGCCCGAGGGGCGGGAACCCTGTTCCGTACGGCCTCCGCGGCGGTCTCAGCGCCGTCACGGGCCCAGATCGGGTCGACCCCTGGGACTGTGGCCGCCGGCGCGCCGGCGGCATTCTCGGCCTCCGTGTCCTCGACGGCTTCGAGGATGTCCTGCTGGCCCTCGATCGGGAGATCGGTCTCGTCGGTGCCGGTGACCGGGGTGACCGGTGAGGGGGCGGGGACCTGTGTGACGGCCGGGGCCTGAGGGAGCGCGGGAAGGTCGAACAGGCCCGAGTCGTCCGGGGCGCCGGCGAAGCCGACCGCGCGCTTGCCCTCACGGCGGAGCTCGCCGGGCTGGAACAGCCGGATGGCGCCGTACTCGCCGTCGTAGCCGGCGTCACGGATCACCTCGCCGCGCCGCAGCCGCCGGATCGCCTCGGCGAGGAGCTCACCGCCCGCGTCGCGTACGTCGTCGAGCGGCACGTCGTCCAGGATCGACAGTTCCGAGCCGAGCGAGGAGACGAGTTCGGCGATGTGCCCGAGCACCGACTTCGTGCGCGGTCCGACGCCGCGGATCTCGCCGACGATTTCCGGGAGCGGAATGAGGTTGCGAAATCCGGCCGCGCCCTCGGGCCGGCGACCTTCGGGATGAAGTGCGAGGTCCTCGACGCGGCTCAGTACGCCCACGGTCAGCGGGCGCCCACAGGACGGGCAACGGCCCTCAAGTGCCTTCGTATCGTTCGGTTCGAGACGGACACCGCATTTCCGATGACCGTCGAGATGGTATTTGCCCTCCTCGGGAAAGAACTCGACGCTGCCCGCGTAGCCTTCGCCGGTCTCGAGCGCGGCGCGCAGGGCGTAATAGTCCATGTCCACCGCGAACATCGAAGCCTCGCGCGCAAGTGCCGGTGGCGAGTGCGCGTCGGAGTTGCTCACGAGGCGGTAGTTGTCAAGAGACGGAACTCGCCAGTTCATCAGTGGATCCGACGACAGACCCGTCTCGACGGCGAAGATATGGTCCGCCAGATCTCCATAGCAGTCGGCGACCGCGTCGAATCCTGACTTGGATCCCAGCACCGAGAACCACGGAGTCCATACGTGGGCGGGGATTAGATACGAACCCGGGTCGCTCTGGAGCGTGATCTCAAGGAGATGGCGGGAGTCAAGACCGAGTATCGGGCGTCCGTCCGAGGCGAGGTTGCCGATCTTCGCCAGTGCGGCGGTGATCCGCTCGGCGGCGTCGAACGAGGGCGCATAAAGAAGGTGGTGCACCTTCCGCGTTCGTTCGCCCTTTTTGTAGATGGTCGAGATCTCGACCGAGAGCAGAAAACGCACAGGGCCCCTGCAGGCGGATGGGAGTGTTCGGCTCACTCGGCGCTCGAGGTCCGGCCGGAGGCGGAAGAGACCGGGTTCTGCGGGCACCAGGTTCGCCCGAAGCTCCTCCATCCAAGCGGGGTGGGTGAAATCACCGGTGCCCACCACCGATACGCCTTTGCGACCGGCCCACCAGGCCAGGTGCTCGAGGTCGCAGTCCTTGCTGCAGGCGCGGGAGTACTTCGAATGGATATGAAGGTCCGCGTAGAAGGTCACGTCGTCGCCCGTCGTCTCTCGGATCGTCCTGCGCTGCCGCATTGGATCCTGTCACGCACGGGTGACTTATGATCGCCGGTTCGTCGCGACGGACGGTTTCCGCCACGAGAGTTGCCCGCTCGTGATCGAGGGCAGGTGTGACCTGGCACGGACCCTGTATTCCGCGACGGTCGTTGAGTGGTAAGTGGAGTATTGAGGTGATACAGGGAAGTTGAGAATGTGGGGGTGTGCCCCGTTTTTTGGACGGCGATGCGCGTCACCGGCGATGCCGGTCCGGCGCTTCGTGCATCCGGGCGGTGAGAACTCAGGCCCAGGGTAGCGCGTTGGGTCGGGCATTGGGGCGGGTCTGTGCACTCTGGCGGGGGCCCGTGGCCCATGTGGCCGTAATGAGGGTCGGTGCGCGGGCGCTGAGGCCCTGCGAGACAATTTTCGTGCAGAGGTCCGCAGGCGCCCAGTTCTCATGGGTGACGGCCTCCGATAACGCGAGATACGGAAGGCGTGGCGCGATGTGGAACGACCTTGCGGCGCTCGTACCCCCTCTCACGGTGGCAGCCGTGTTCTGTGCGGGCGTGTTCTGGGTGGTGCGGCGAGAGATGGGCGGTAAGCGGCGGCGGGAAGACACGCGTGAGAAGGTCGGGCCGGACAGTAAGCCCGGACAGTAAGGTCTGGGCAACGCGATCGATTGCGGGGGATTACGCTCCGTAACACGCGGTGCTAAACTTCTCTAGTGTGTTGAATTGTCATCGGGAGCCAAGCAGGTATATCTTTGGCAACCGAATGCAGTTTGCTCCGGTGAAAGGTCAGTCTCCATGGCAGAGCAGATCATTAAGCGCCTCATCGACGACATCGATGGTGGCGAGGCAGAGGAGACCGTTCAGTTCTCTCTCGACGGTGTCCCCTATGAGATCGATCTGAGCAGCGCCAACGCTAAGAAGGTGCGCGATTCTCTGGCGCCGTATGTGGAGCACGCGCGCAGGGCCGGCAGTGGGGGTGCTGGTGGCCGTCGGCGTCGCAGTCGTGCCGCTTCGAGTCGTGAGCGCAGCGCGGACATCCGCGCATGGGCGAAGGCACGTGGCATCAAGGTGAACGAGCGCGGGCGTATCCCGGCGACTGTCGTCGAGGAGTATGAGCGCGCGCACTGATCCGCACAGCGACAGTGAGTGGTGTTCAGGCCCGTCGTCCGAGATTGTGGACGACGGGCCGTTCGCTTGCGGCGTAGGAGGAACATCGCGGCCCCGCGCGGTAGTTGGATGAGGATGAACAGCCATAGCCGGGGGAAGGTCTTCTGATGGGAGTAACCGAGGCGGCGTCCACCGGGCGGGCTAGCATGCGGAAGGACAGGGTCGGACATACCGGCTGCTGCCCAACCGCTCTGTGAGGAGCGACGAGATGTTCGAGAGGTTTACGGACCGCGCGCGGCGGGTTGTCGTCCTGGCTCAAGAAGAGGCCAGGATGCTCAATCACAACTACATCGGCACCGAGCACATCCTCTTGGGCCTCATCCACGAGGGCGAAGGGGTCGCCGCCAAGGCTCTGGAGAGTCTTGGTATCAGCCTCGAAGCCGTGCGCCAGCAGGTCGAAGAGATCATCGGCCAGGGACAGCAGGCGCCTTCGGGACATATCCCGTTCACTCCGCGGGCGAAGAAGGTCTTGGAGCTTTCGCTTCGAGAGGCGCTGCAACTCGGCCACAACTACATCGGGACCGAGCACATCCTGCTCGGCCTGATCCGTGAGGGCGAGGGTGTCGCGGCCCAGGTGCTGGTGAAGCTGGGCGCGGATCTCAACCGCGTGCGCCAGCAGGTCATCCAGTTGCTGCACGGTTATCAGGGCAAAGAGCCGGCCGCGTCCGGCGGGCCGTCCGAGGCGGCGCCGTCGACGTCACTGGTCCTCGACCAGTTCGGCCGGAACCTGACCCAGGCGGCCCGTGAGGGCAAGCTGGACCCGGTCATCGGCCGTGAGAAAGAGATCGAGCGGGTCATGCAGGTGCTGTCCCGCCGTACCAAGAACAACCCGGTACTGATCGGTGAGCCCGGCGTGGGCAAGACCGCGGTCGTCGAGGGGCTGTCTCAGAAGATCGTCAAGGGCGAGGTGCCCGAGACGCTGAAGGACAAGCAGCTCTACACGCTCGACCTCGGCGCGCTGGTCGCCGGATCCCGCTACCGCGGTGACTTCGAAGAGCGCCTGAAGAAGGTGCTCAAGGAGATCCGCACCCGGGGCGACATCATCCTGTTCATCGACGAGCTGCACACGCTCGTCGGCGCGGGTGCCGCCGAGGGGGCGATCGACGCGGCCAGCATCCTCAAGCCGATGCTGGCGCGCGGTGAGCTCCAGACCATCGGCGCGACCACGCTCGACGAATACCGCAAGTACCTCGAGAAGGACGCGGCTCTCGAACGGCGTTTCCAGCCGATCCAGGTCGCCGAGCCCTCCCTCAGCCACACCATCGAGATCCTCAAGGGTCTGCGCGACCGCTACGAGGCGCACCACCGGGTGTCGATCACCGATGGCGCCCTGGTCGCGGCCGCCCAGCTCGCGGACCGCTACATCAGCGACCGGTTCCTCCCGGACAAGGCGATCGACCTGATCGACGAGGCCGGGTCGCGGATGCGCATCCGCAGGATGACCGCGCCGCCGGACCTCCGCGAGTACGACGAGAAGATCGCGAACGTGCGGCGTGAGAAGGAGTCCGCGATCGACGCGCAGGACTTCGAGAAGGCCGCGGCCCTCCGTGATCGCGAGAAGCAGCTCCTGCAGGCCAAGGCCCAGCGGGAGAAGGAGTGGAAGGCCGGCGACATGGACGTCGTCGCCGAGGTGACCGAGGAGCTGATCGCGGAGGTTCTCGCGACGGCCACCGGCATCCCGGTCTTCAAGCTCACCGAGGAGGAGAGCGCCCGTCTGCTCCGCATGGAGGACGAGCTGCACAACCGGGTCATCGGCCAGAACGACGCCATCAAGGCGCTGTCCCAGTCGATCCGGCGTACCCGCGCCGGTCTGAAGGACCCCAAGCGCCCCGGTGGGTCGTTCATCTTCGCCGGGCCGTCGGGCGTCGGCAAGACCGAGCTGTCCAAGACGCTCGCCGAGTTCCTCTTCGGCGACGAGGACGCGCTCATCCAGCTGGACATGTCCGAGTTCATGGAGAAGCACACCGTCTCGCGGCTGTTCGGGTCCCCGCCCGGATACGTCGGCTACGAAGAGGGTGGCCAGCTGACCGAGAAGGTGCGGCGCAAGCCGTTCTCCGTGGTCCTGTTCGACGAGATCGAGAAGGCCCACCCCGACATCTTCAACTCCCTGTTGCAGATCCTGGAAGACGGTCGCCTGACCGACGCCCAGGGCCGGGTGGTCGACTTCAAGAACACCGTCGTCATCATGACCACGAACCTCGGCACCCGTGACATCTCCAAGGGCCTGTCGGTCGGCTTCGCGCGTGAGAACGACGAGCAGGGCTCGTACGACCGGATGAAGGCGAAGGTCAACGAAGAGCTCAAGCAGCACTTCCGGCCGGAGTTCCTCAACCGCGTCGACGACACGGTCGTCTTCCACCAGCTCACGCCGAAGGAGATCATCAAGATCGTCGATCTGATGATCGCCAAGGTCGACGACCGGCTCAAGGACCGCGACATGGGCATCGAGCTGCGCCAGGACGCCAAGGACCTGCTGGCCGAACGCGGCTACGACCCGGTCCTCGGTGCCCGCCCGCTGCGCCGCACGATCCAGCGCGAGATCGAGGACAACCTGTCCGAGAAGATCCTCTACGGCGAGCTGCACGCCGGCGAGATCGTCATGGTCGGCGTCGAGGGCACCGGAGAGACGGCGAAGTTCACCTTCGTCGGCGAGCCCAAGCCCGACGCGGTCCCCGACACGCCGCCTCCGACCGAGGAGACGGTCAACCACCCGTAGTCACGACAGAACAGGCCCCGCGCTCGCGCGGGGCCTGTTCTGTTCTGCGGCACGTACGGGCCGGCGTACGCGTGGCCGCGGTCAGCCCGGCAGGGCGAAGCGGCCGTCGTCGAGAGGGTCGACCAGGCCGTCCTCGATCAAGGTGGAGAGGGCGCGTTCGCGTTGGAGGGCGTCGTCCCAGACGTCGTCCAGGGCGGGCTTCTCCACTGGAGTGTCGGAGTCGCGCAGGACGGCCAGGAGACGTCCACGGCACTGGCGGTCCGTGCCGGCGTACGTCTGGCCCTTGCGCGGCGGGCCGTCGTGGGCCGGTTTGCCGGCCAGGCGCCAGGCGCAGAGCGTGGCCACCGGGCAGTCGGCGCACCTCGGGGAGCGTGCGGTGCAGACGAGCGCGCCCAGCTCCATGACGGCCACCGCCCAGCGGGCGGCGACCTCGGGCTCCGGCGGGAGCACGGACTCGGCCAGGCGTACCTCGGCGGCCGTCTGGGCCTTCGGGGGATACTCCACGCCCGTCACCAGGCGGGCGAAGACGCGGCGGACGTTCGTGTCGAGGACGGCGTGGCGCCGGCCGTACGCGAAGCTCGCCACCGCCGCGGCCGTGTAAGCGCCCACGCCGGGCAGAGCCCGCAGCTCGTCGTAGGCGGACGGCACGACGCCGCCATGGCGCTCCACGACCGCTCTGGAGCTCGCGTGGAGGTTCAGAGCGCGGCGCGGGTAGCCCAGCCGTCCCCAGGCGCGTACGGCATCTCCGGGGGTCTCCTCGGCGAGCGAGGCGGGGGTCGGCCAGCGTTTCAGCCACTCGGTGTAGACGGGCAGGACCCGGGCCACCGGGGTCTGCTGGAGCATGATCTCGCTGACGAGGACGGCCCAGGGCGAGGCGTCCGCATGTCGCCATGGGAGGTCTCGGGCATGAGTGGCGTACCAGGTCAGAATGGGGGCGGTGTACGTCGGCTGCTGCATGACGGAATCGATCCTGGCACGGCGGGTCGCGGCATCTCGCCATGATCGAAAAAGCATACTGACCGTATGGACTCCGACACCGAGCGTATTGACCGTCTGGACCCTGAACCCGAGGATTACCAAGGGGAGACGGACGCGTACTGGCGTCGCCGGGTGTACGTCCTGGCCGCCGGCATCGCCGCCGTAGGCCTCGTCGCCTGGTCCTGCTCGGACTCCGGCGACAAGAAGTCCACCGCCCAGGTCCGCAACGCCGCGGCGGCCATGAGCCCCACGGCGGCCCCGACGCCGAGAGGCCCGATCCCGACCGCCACCGTGACCGTCACGGTCTCACCGTCCGTCGCGCCGCCCGAGGTGAGGCGCAGTGGCGACCGCTGCGACGACGGCACCGTGGTCCTCGGCCTCACGCCGACCGGCACGGTGTTCACGGGTAAGCAGCATCCGAGGTTCGGCCTGAGCGCGGTCAACACGGGACGGCGCCGCTGCACGTTCGACGTGGGCCCCAAGGCCCTGCAGATCCGCATCGCGTCGGGCAACGACCGCGTCTGGTCCTCGGCCCAGTGCCTGACCGGAAGCGGTTCGAGCCTGCAGATGCTCCGCCGGGGCGTCCCGTACCTGGCCACAGTGGACTGGGACCGCAAACGCTGCGACGGCACCTCACGAGCCCAGCCGGGCACCTACGTCATCTCCGCGTCGGCCAACGGCACCAAGCCCGTACGCGAGATCTTCCGCCTCCGCTGAGGCGCTCCTCAGCGAACGCGGGAGGCGGGAGGCCCGCTTTCGCGCCCCCGAACCGCCGCGCTCACACGTAGCGTTCGAGGATCGAGGACTCGGCGAGGCGGGAGAGACCCTCGCGGACGCTGCGGGCACGGGACTCGTCGACTCCGCCGACGGTCTGCAGGTCGTCGATGCTGGCCGCCAGGAGCTTCTGCAGGCCGCCGAAATGCTCCACCAGTCGCTCGACCACCAGGCTCGGCATGCGCGGGACCTTGGCCAGGAGGCGGTAGCCCTTCGGGCTCACCGGGATGTCGAGCGGGTCGTTGCCGGAGAAGTCGAGGACCTCCGCGACCGTGGGCAGGTCGAGGAGCTCGGTCGCGGACAGGCGGTTGAGCGAGGCCAGGACGGAGGAGACCTGGCGGCGCTCGCGTTCTTCCGGCTGATAGTCGAGGACGATCAGCTCGCGGTCGACGTCGACGCCCGAGACCAGCTCGTCGAGTTGCAGGGAGAGCAGGCGCCCGTCGGTGCCCAGCTCGACCACGTAGCCGTTGATCTCGTCGGCGATGCGGCGGACCATTTCCAGGCGCTGTACGACGGCGCTGACGTCACGGACCGTGACGAGGTCTTCGATCTCCAGGGCGGACAGCGTGCCGGACACCTCGTCGAGGCGCAGCTTGTAGCGCTCCAGGGTCGCGAGGGCCTGGTTGGCGCGGGACAGGATGGCGGCGGAGTCCTCCAGGACGTAGCGCTGCCCCTCCAGGTAGAGGGCGATGATGCGCATCGACTGGCTCACCGAGAGCACGGGATAGCCGGTCTGGCGTGCGACGCGCTCGGCCGTACGGTGGCGGGTGCCGGACTCTTCGGTGGGGATGGTCGGGTCGGGCATGAGGTGGACGCCGGCGCGGACGATGCGGGTGCACATGCCGTCGATGACGATCGCGCCGTCCATCTTGGCCAGCTCGCGGAGGCGCGTGGAGGAGAACTCGACGTCGAGCTGGAAGCCTCCGGTGCTCAGGCCCGCGACGACCTTGTCGTACCCGAGGACGATCAGTGCGCCGGTGTGGCCGCGCAGGATGCGTTCGAGCCCGTCACGGAGCTGCGTCCCAGGAGCGATGGCGGCAAGGGTTGCGCGCCGACGCTCGTCTTTACCCTTGTCATGTGCTGGCACGTGACCCCCGGAGGTCGCTGGACGGCGGTCAGTTTATCGGGGAACGCAATGCCCGGCCTCCTCCCTTCGTCTCATAGCGGACACCGCGTGGTCATGCTCCAGAGCCTTTGTTGGCGAAGGCGATGTCGAGAGCGGACCAGACGGCATCGACCTCCACCACTTGCATACCCTCATCTGTGACAATCGTGCCTGTCTGGTGTTTGGCCGGATCCATCGACCCCGCGGGGACGATGGCACGCCTGTATCCGAGCCGCGAGGCCTCCGACAGACGCCGCTTGGCCGCCTGTACGCCGCGGACCTCTCCGGCCAGCCCGACCTCGCCGAAGGCGACCATGTCCGAGGGCAGCGCGGTGTCGCCGGCGGCGCCCGTGACGGCGAGGGCGACGGCCAGGTCGACCGAGGGCTCGCCGAGGCGTACGCCGCCGACGGTCGCGGTGTAGACGTCGCGGTCGTGCAGCTTGACGCCGGCGCGGCGTTGGAGCACGGCGAGCATCATCGCGACACGTGAGGAGTCGAGGCCGGAGGTCATGCGGCGCGGGTTGGCCAGGGGCGAGGGCGCGACGAGGGACTGGACCTCGGCCACGAGCGGGCGGCGGCCCTCCAGCGTGACGGTGACGCAGGTGCCGGGGGCGGGTTTCTCCTGGCGGGTGAGGAACAGGCCGCTGGGGTCGGGCAGCCCGACGATGCCCGTCTCGGACAGGTCGAAGCAGCCCAGCTCGTCGGTGGGGCCGTAGCGGTTCTTCACCGCACGGATCATGCGCAGGCGGCTGTGCCGGTCGCCGTCGAAGTAGAGGACGACGTCGACGAGGTGCTCCAGGACGCGTGGCCCGGCGATCGAGCCGTCCTTGGTGACGTGGCCGACGACGACCGTGGTGATGCCGCGCTCCTTGGCGACCCGGATCAGGTTGGCCGCGACTTCGCGTACCTGGCTGACGCCGCCGGGCGCGCCCTCGATCTCGGCGGACCCGATCGTCTGGACCGAGTCGACGACGATCAGCTCGGGCGCGACGGAGTCGATCTGGCCCAGGACGGCCGACAGGTCGGTCTCGGCGGCGAGGTAGAGCTTGGGCGCGACCGCGCCGACGCGGTCGGCGCGCAGGCGCACCTGCTCGGCGGACTCCTCGCCCGTGATGTACAGCACGGGGGCGCGGGCGGCGTGCAGGGCCGCGACCTCCAGCAGGAGGGTCGACTTGCCGATGCCGGGCTCGCCGGCGAGCAGCAGCACGGCACCCGGCACGAGGCCGCCGCCGAGGACGCGGTCGAACTCGTCGAGGCCGGTGGCGACGGTCTTGGACGCCTGCACGTCGACGTCGCCGATCGGGCGGGCCGGGGCGCTCACCGGCCCGGCCGTGACGACGCGCGCGGGCTTCGCGGCTCCGGCCACGTCGACGGTGCCCCACGCTTGGCACTCGCCGCAGCGCCCCACCCACTTGGAGGTCTGCCAGCCGCACTCGGCGCAGCGGTAGGCCTGTTTCACGCTCTTCGCCATGGCCGCGACTGTACGCAACCGCACCGACAGCCACGGCGTGGCGGCCGTCGCTCTGGGTAAACACCTGACTGCGGCCACATCAGGGGAGATGCGAATGCGCAGCTGGATCGCGGTGACGGCGGTTCTTCCGATGATCGTCATGGGGGGGCCCGCGCGGGCCGCCACCGGCAGGTACGTGGCCATGGGCGACTCCTTCACCGCCGGTCCGCTGGTCCCCAGGCAGCACGGCAGGCCGTTCGCGTGCCTGCGCTCGGACCACAACTATCCGTCGGTGGTCGCGCGTGCCCTGCGGCTCACGAAGTTCACCGACGTCAGCTGCAGCGCCGCCACCACCGCGGAAATGAGCCGTCCCCAGCAGGTCCTGCTGGGCCACAACGAGCCCCAGCTGGACGCCGTGACGCCCGACACGTCGCTGGTGACGATCGGCATCGGCGGCAACGACGTCGGCTTCAGCAAGACCCTCTACACCTGCGCGGGCCTCAGCCTCACGGCTCCGACCGGGGCGCCCTGCCTGCGGCACTTCGGCGCGACCCTCGACCACAGGGTCACCGAGACCGCGCCCCGCGTGGCGGCGGTGCTCCAGGAGATCCGCGCCCGCGCACCGCGCGCCCGGATCCTCGTGGTCGGCTACCTGCGCCTGCTGCCCGCGAGCCGGGGCTGCTGGCCGTCGGCGCCCATGGCGGCCGGCGACGTCCCCTACCTCGACGGGATCGAGCGGTCGGTCAACACCATGCTGGCCGAGCAGGCGCGGCGGGCCGGCGCGGGGTTCGTGGACGTCTACCACGGCGCGGCCGGGCACGACATGTGCTCGGCGCACCGCTGGGTCGAGAGCGTCCTGATCACGCACGCGGCGGCACCGGTGCACCCGAACGCCGCGGGCATGCGCTTCGTGGCGGGTCGCGTCCTCGCGGCGATCGGGGGCTCGCGGGCGTCCGCCGGGATGATCAGTAGCGGCGCGACCAGAGATTGACGGCGTAGTCGACCTCACAGCCCTCGACCTGACCGAGGAACTCCTTCGCCAGCTCGGCTGGGAACTCGATCGCGAGCACCGCCGCGAGGTCGGCGCGGGACTCGAACCGCCAGTTCATGTCCACGGGCGTACGGGAGAAGCCCTGCCGCGTCCAGAATCGCTCGACGGCGGCGGCGTCGTGCGACGGCATCCAGCGGCGGAACCACCGTCCGAAGGTCGACCGCGTCGCGTCGTTGTCCACGATGAACGCCGCGCCGCCGCGCCGTACGACGCGTCTCAGCTCGGCCAGGCCGGGCTCGCAGCCGGGGCCGAAGAAGTACGCCCAGCGCGCGTGCGCGACGTCGACCGAGGCGTCGGGCAGCGGCAGCGACTGCGCCGCCCCCACGCGTACGGTGACGCCGGGAAGATCCGCGGCGCGGCGCCGCGCCGCGTCGGCGAGCCGTTCGTGCGGCTCGACCCCCATCACCTTGGCGGCGGTGCGCGCGAACCGCGGCAGGTGGTAGCCCGTGCCGCAGCCGACGTCCAGCACGACCGCGTCGTCCCAGGTACGGACCGCGCGCATGGCCTCCTCGATCCGCCCGTGAGGGTCGGCCGCGTGGTTCTCGAGCTCGTACACACGCGGGGTGTTCCAGATGTTGGGGCTGGGCACTGCTCCGGCGGCGATCACTATTCCACCGTAAAGGCGTGGGGGATACCACATGGGTTCACTGCGGGGAACGCATAGGCTTGCGGATTGTGGAAGAAGTCCTCCAGGTACCCGACGCGCCGATCGTGTTGTCGTCGGCATCGATCTACCCGGAGAAGGCGCCGGCGGCTTTCGAGCTCGCCGCCCAGCTCGGGTACGACGGTGTCGAGATCATGGTGACGACCGATCCGGCGAGCCAGGACATCGACGTGCTCCGCAGGCTCTCGGACTATCACGAGGTGCCGATCCTCTCGATCCACGCGCCGTGCCTGCTGCTGACCCAGCGCGTGTGGGGCCGCGAGCCGTGGGGCAAGCTGATGCGCTCCAAGGACGCCGCCGAGAAGCTCGGCGCCCGCGTCGTCGTGGTCCATCCGCCGTTCCGCTGGCAGCGCGAGTACGCGCGGGAGTTCGAGCAGGGCCTGGCCCGCATGCAGGAGGAGACGGACGTCGTCTTCGCGGTGGAGAACATGTTCCCCGTACGCGCTCGCGCCGCCGAGGTGGGGATGTACGCCCCGCACTGGAATCCCGTCGACCAGCCGTACCCCAACGTCACGATCGACCTGTCGCACACCGCCGTGTCGGGCTCGGACCCGATCGCCATGGCCGACGCGCTCGGCGACCGGCTCGCCCACCTGCACCTCGCCGACGGCATCGGCGTCGTCAACCGCGACGAGCACCTCGTGCCCGGGCGCGGCAACCAGCCGGCCGGCGAGATGCTGGAGCGGCTCGCGTCACAGCACTACCAAGGCCAGGTCGTCGTCGAGATCAACACGCGCCGCGCGGAAAGCCGTGACCAGCGGGTCGACGACCTCGCGGAGTCCCTCGCCTTCACACGCCTCCACCTGGCCGCAGCCAGCGCCGCGACCGACAACGGTCCCTGGCGGGTGAACTCCGAAGGCGAGGTCTCTCCTTCTTGAGCCCGCACGCGACAGAGCGCCGTCCCGGACGCCGGCCAGGCCCTTCCTCCTCCCGCGAGGACATCCTCGCCGCGGCACGGGTCCTCTTCGGCGACCGCGGCTACGACAAGGCCTCCATCCGGGCCATCGCGCGTGAGGCCCGCGTCGACCCCGCGCTGGTCCACCACTTCTTCGGCACGAAAGAGGAGCTCTTCGCCGCGGCGATGCAGTTCCCGGTCGACCCATCGGTCCTGATGACCGGCATCTTCGCGGGCCCGCGTTCAGAGATCGGCATGCGGCTCGCCCGCGTGTTCCTGGGCGTCTGGGGCGACGAGCGGCTGAGGCCGCAGTTCCTCGGGATCATCCGCTCCGCGACGACGAGCGAGCAGGGTGCGGCGCTGCTGCGGGAGTTCGTCTCCGAGCGGATCCTGTCCAGGGTCGGCGCGGGTCTGGGCACACCGACGATCAACGTGACGGCGGCGGCGGCCCAGATGGTCGGCGTCGTGATGCTCCGCTACGTCCTGGAGATCGAGCCGATCGCCTCGGCGGACGAGGAGGAGCTCGTGGCGCTCCTCGGCCCCACTCTCCAGCGCTATCTCGTGGCCTGACCATCCGGAACTCCTTGACGTGGTTCACGCATGGGCATAAATTCAACACATGATGAGTTATTCCATCGAGGTCAAGGGCCTCACGATCGCCCGCGGTGGCCGGGAGGTCGTGCGCGACCTGACGTTCTCCGTGCCGCGCGGCTCGGTCGTCGGGCTCCTCGGCCCGAGCGGCTGCGGCAAGACCACCCTCATGCGCGCCGTCGTGGGCGTGCAGATCGTCAAGAGCGGCACCGTCACCGTGCTCGGAGAGCCGGCCGGCAGCAGTGCCCTGCGCCGTCGCGTCGGATACGCCACGCAGAGCGCGGCCGTGTACGGCGACCTCAGCGTCCGGGAGAACCTCCGCTACTTCGCGTCGGTTCTGGGCGCGCCGCGCGGCGACGCGGACCGGGTCATCGACGAGGTCGGCCTCGGGAACGCCCGCGACCAGCTCGCCACCGGGCTGTCCGGCGGGCAGCTCCACCGCGCGAGCCTGGCCGTCGCCCTGCTCGGCAAGCCGGAGCTGCTCGTCCTGGACGAGCCGACGGTCGGGCTGGATCCGGTCCTGCGCAGCGAGCTCTGGGAGCTGTTCCATGAGCTGGCGGCCAGGGGCGCGACCCTGCTGGTGTCCAGCCACGTCATGGACGAGGCGGCCCGGTGCCAGCGGCTCCTCCTGATGCGCGAAGGCGAACTGCTCGCCGACGACACCCCCGGCGCCCTGCGCGAGCAGACCGGCTCCCAGGACCTCGAAGAGGCCTTCCTCCGTCTGATCCAAGGTCGGGAAGTGGCGGCATGAACCTCACGATCACGCTGGCGACGACCCGGCGCATCCTCGCCCAGCTGCGCCACGACCGTCGCACGGTCGGGCTGCTCATCGGTGTCCCCAGCCTGTTGATGATCCTGCTGCGCTACGTCATGGACCGGCCGCAGGCCTTCGACCGGTACGGGCCGATCCTGCTGGGCGTGTTCCCGTTCATCGTGATGTTCATCGTCACGAGCGTCGGCACCCTGCGCGAGCGCACGAGCGGCACGCTCGAACGCCTCATGACCACGCCGCTCGGCAAGCTCGACCTGCTGCTGGGGTACGCCCTGGCATTCGGGCTGACCGCGCTGGTCCAGGCCGCCGTCGTCGGCGCGATCGCCCTCACCTGGCTGGGCCTCGACCTGCGAGGACCGACCTGGGGGCTGTTCCCCGTGACCCTGCTGGACGCGCTGCTGGGCATGGCGCTGGGGCTGTTCGCGAGCGCCTTCGCGCGCACGGAGTTCCAGGCGGTGCAGTTCATGCCGGCGTTCGTGCTGCCGCAGATCCTGCTCGCCGGCCTTTTCGTCCCGCGCGGACAGATGTCGACCGTTCTGCAGTGGATCTCCGACGTGATGCCGCTCACGTACGCCGTCGAGGCGATGCAGGAGCTGACCGGCAACGACGCGGTGACCGGAACCCTCGTTCGTGACGTCGTGGTCATCGCCGGTTGCGCTCTGCTCGCACTGGTGCTCGGCGCCGCGACACTGCGCCGCAGGACCGCGTGAAGGGTGCCTTAGCCTGTGGTGGATCGGGACAGTGTGGTCCCATGTGAGAGGGGGAAGGTTGCTCCGCCAGATCCTCTTGGCCGCCTCGCGCAGCGGTGCCGTCCGCAAGCTCGTCGAAACCGCTCCGTACACCAGGAGCGTGGTCCGACGCTTCGTCGCGGGAGAGTCCGTGACCAGCGCCCTCACGGTCACCGACCAGCTCATCGCCGAGGGCCTGCTCATCACTCTCGACCATCTCGGTGAGGACACCGTCGAGATGGCACAGGCCGACACCATCACCGCCAAGTACGAGGAGTTGCTGGGGCGTCTCGCCGAGAACGGCACCGGGACCCGCGCCGAGGTGTCGGTCAAGCTGACCGCGCTCGGGCAGCTCCTGGTCGGCGGCGAGAAGATCGCGCTGGAGAACGCCCGGCGCATCTGCGCCGCCGCGCGCGACGCGAACACCACGGTGACCCTCGACATGGAGGACCACACCACGATCGACTCGACGCTGCGGATCCTGCGGGAGCTCCGGCGGGACTTCCCCAGCACGGGCGCGGTCATCCAGGCCTACCACCGCCGCGCCGAGGAGTTCTGCGCCGCACTCGCCGAGGAGGGCTCGCGCGTACGCCTCTGCAAGGGCGCCTACAGCGCGCCCGAGTCGGTCGCCTTCTCCGCCAAGGACGAGGTCGACAAGTCCTACGTCCGCTGCATGAAGGTGCTGATGGCGGGGCGCGGGTACCCCATGCTCGCCACCCACGACCCGCGCCTCATCGAGATCGCCGCGTCGCTGGCCGTCCTGCACGGCCGGGAGAACGACAGCTTCGAGTACCAGATGCTCTACGGCATCCGGCCGAACGAGCAGCGGCGGCTCGCGGCGCAGGGCGCGCAGATGCGCGTCTACGTGCCGTACGGCGAGCAGTGGTACGGCTACCTCATGCGCCGCCTCGCCGAGCGCCCGGCCAACCTGGGCTTCTTCCTGAGGTCGCTCGCGTCCAAATCCTGAGAAGGAACGAACCGCCCCGGCTCCGGCCGGGGCGGTTTCGCTACGCTTCGAGGTGACAGGGGGAGGACGTCAATGATCGCGATTCTCGGCGCCGGCAAGATGGGCGAGGCGCTGCTCTCAGGGGTGCTACGGGCCGGCATGCGACCGTCCGACCTGCTCGTCACCACCCGCCGCGAAGAACGCGGCGTGCTCCTGCGCGAACGGTACGGCGTGGGGCACGTCACCAACGCCGAGGCCGCCGCCACCGCCGGCACGCTGCTGCTCGCGGTCAAGCCGCAGGACATGGCGACACTGCTCGGCGAGCTGCGCGACCACGTGCCGCCCGGGTGCCTGGTGATCTCGATGGCGGCGGGCATCCCCACCGGGTTCATCGAGGAGCGGCTGCCGGCCGACGTGCCGGTCGTCCGCGTCATGTCGAACACCCCGGTGCACGTCGACGAGGCCATGAGCGTCATCTCGGGGGGCACCCACGCCACCGAGGAGCACCTGAAGCTGACCGAAGGTTTGCTCTCGCCCGTCGGCAAGGTGACGCGGATCCCGGAGTCGCTGCAGGACGCCGCGACCGCCCTGTCCGGCAGCGGGCCGGCCTACTTCTACTACCTGGTCGAGGCGATGGTGGACGCCGGCATCCTGCTCGGCATGCCGCGGTCGGCCGCACTGGAGATGGTGATCCAGTCGGCGGTCGGCGCCGCCGTCATGCTGCGCGACTCCGGCGACCACCCGGTGATGCTGCGCGAGGCCGTCACCTCGCCGGCCGGCACCACCATCTCGGCCATCCGCGAGCTGGAGCGCCACGGCGTACGCGCGGCCGTCATCGAGGCCATCGAGGCGGCACGCGACCGCGGGCGCGAGCTCGCGAGCGGTTGATTCGCATTTCTTGCCCGTGACTTGAACCGTAATTGGTGCGGGTACGTGACGGGTACATGGGCCTCATACTTCGGCTGCTCGTCACCGTCGGTCTCGGCGTCGACGCATATGTGCACTTTCACCTGGCGGGCGACGTCAACACGTCCGGCACCCTCAGCGAGAGCAAGCTGTTCCTGATCCAGGGCGTCGTGGCGATCGTCGTGGCCGTCCTGGTCCTCATCCTCCCGCGCCCCCTCCCGTACGCGATCGGGTTCCTGGTGGCGGCGAGCGCGTTCGGCGCGGTCGTGCTCTACCGGTACGTCGACGTCGGGGCCATCGGCCCGATGCCGAACATGTACGAGCCGATCTGGTACACCGAGAAGGTCGTCACGACGATCGCCGAAGGTGTCGCCACCGTGGCCGCCGCCCTGGGCTTCCTGTCCGTATCACGTTCGGCAGGTGGCAGGCACTCCTAGCGCGTGACGCGGCGTCCGCCCGCGATCTCGCGAGTCTCGTCCTCGCGCCGGGCGCGCAGGAGGAACGACACCCACGAGCGGTAAGGGCGCCAGTCCTGGGCGATCGCGGCGAGCCGGGTGACGCTCGGGGCGTCCAGGCCGTAGACGTGCCTCATCTCGTCGTGCAGCCGGCGCTCGGACGCGGGGAAGACGTCCGGGTGCCCGGCGCCGCGTATGAGGATCAGCTCGGCCGAGAACAGCCCGATGCCGGGGATCCGCTGCAGCTCGACGAGGGCCGCGGCGGTCTCCATCGCCCGCAGCCGTACGGCGTCGAGCAGGTCTTCCAGCGCGGCGCGCGCGATGGCGTGCAGGCGCTCGACCTTGACCGGCGGTAGTCCCGGGACGTCGTCGACGGCCAGCAGCCGCTCCGGCGACGGGAACGCCATCAGCCCTCCGGCCTCCTCTCCCATGCGCTCCGCCATCCGCTGTTTGATCGCCGCCGCCTGCGCGATGCGGATGCGGTGCCCGATGACCGCCCAGCACGCGGCCTCGTACGGCGAATGGAACAGGACCGGCCGCAGACCCGGGTCGCGGTCGCGCAGCGCGGCGACGTACGGGTCGTCCATCGCGTCGAACCCGGTGGCATCGACGTCGAGCGAAAGGATCCGGCGCGCGTGGGCGGCGACGGACTCGGTGTCGCCGGGGTGCGCGTCGATCTCGGCGAGGACGGCGTGGCCGTCCTGCCGGAGCCGTACGGCCGCCGTGCGCCACGACGGAGCGGCGGCGAACGCGAGTGAGAGAGTGCCCGGTGCGCGGCGTGGCGGCCGTGGCCCGGCCGGAGTGAAGCCCTCGAGGAACCGCGCTCCCGCCGAGAGGTCGAACCTTCCGCGTATCTCGATCGCGACAGTCTCTGTCATGTCTGAATCGTCCCTCCAGGGTCCGACATTTCACCCTGGTTCCGTCTGTGACCAGCGGGGGGAGGTACAGGAATGGGCCATGGCTTGACATCGGGGGTGAATTGTCATGGGCAGAACAAATGGCAAGATCGGGAAAACAGGCCATTCCACCAAGGAACCGGTCCTCGAAGCCGCCGCACGTGAGCTCGCGGAGGTGGCGGCGAAACCGCCGTTCCTGTACGAGCTGCCGCCCGAGGAGGGACGCCGGACGGTCGAGGAGTTCCAGTCCGGCGACGTCGGCAAGCCCACCGCGGAGATCACCGATCTCGTTGTGCAGGGCGGGCCGACCGGCCGGGTGCCGGTGCGGATCATCCGTCCGGCGGGGGCCAGGGGAATCCTGCCGACGATCCTGTACATGCACGGCGGAGGCTGGGTGTTCGGCGGCCCCGAGGTCCACGACCGGCTCGTACGCGAGCTGGCCGTCGGCGCGAACGCCGCGGTGGTGTTCCCCGACTACGACCGCTCGCCGGAGGCCAAGTACCCGGTCGCGATCGAGCAGTGCTGGACCGTGGCCGAGTGGATCGCGGAGTTCGGGGCCGACCACGACCTCGACCCGCGCGCTGTCGCGGTCGCCGGCGACTCGGTGGGCGGGAACATGACGATCGCGCTGACCTTGCTCGCCAAGCGGCGGGGCGGCACGCGGTTCGCCGCGCAGGTGCTCTTCTACCCGGTCACCGACGCCAGCTTCGACACACCGTCGTACGAGCAGTTCGCCAGTGGCTACTTCCTCACGCGGGAGGCGATGCGGTGGTACTGGGACCAGTACACGACCGACCCGGACGAGCGCGCGCAGATCACCGCGTCCCCGCTGCGGGCACGGACGGAGGACCTCGAAGGACTTCCCCCGGCCCTGGTGATCACCGGGGAGGCCGACGTGCTCCGCGACGAAGGCGAGGCCTACGCCGATCGGCTGCGCGAGGCGGGCGTCCCGGTCACCGCGGTCCGGTACGGCGGGATCGTCCACGACTTCGTGACGCTCAACCCGCTGCGGGAGACGCGTGCGGCGGCGGGCGCCATCACCCAGGCCTGCGGCTTCCTCTCCAAGGCGCTGCGCAGCCGCTGACCTGTGCCGGCGGGCACCTCGCGATGCCCGCCGGGCCCCGTCAGATGGCCAGCAGCCCCATCGCGCGCTTGGCGGCGCGAAGAGTCGGCTCGGCCAGGGCACGGGCACGCTCGGCCCCGGAGCGGAGCACGCCCTCCAGCGCGCCCGTGTCGGCGGCGAGCGAGGCGTACTTCGCGCGCAGCGGGTCCAGCACGGCCAGCACGGCCTCGGTGGTGTCCTTCTTCAGCGCGCCGTAGGAGTCATAGGACAGCTCGCCGACCGGGACACCGGTGCAGCCGGACAGGATCGCGAGCAGGTTCGAGACGCCCGGCCTGCGCTCCGGGTCGTACGCCACATCGGTCCCGGAGTCGGTCACGGCCCGCATGATCTTGCGCCGGACCACCTCCGGCGGGTCGAGCAAGTAGATCGTCCCCGCCGACTCGACCGACTTGCTCATCTTCGCCGCCGGATCCTGCAGGTCCATGACGCGGGCGGCGACCGGCGGGTGCACGGCTCGGGGCAGCGTGAAGACCGTGCCGTACAGCCGGTTGAACCGCTCCGCCAGGTCACGCGTCAGCTCGACGTGCTGCGACTGGTCGGCGCCGACCGGGACCTCCTCCGCGCCGTACAGCAGGATGTCGGCGGCCATCAGAGCCGGATAGGTGAGCAGCGACAGGCGTACCGTGCTCTGCCGCGCCGACTTCTCCTTGAACTGGATCATCCGCTGCATCTCGCCGTAGTGGGCGGTGCTCTCCAGCAGGTACGAGAGTTCGGCGTGCGCCGGCACGTTGCTCTGCGGGAAGAGCACGCACCGGCCCGGATCCACTCCGGCGGCGATGGCGAGCCCGGTGAGTTCCAGAGATCGCTCGCGCAGCAGCGCCGGATCGTGCTCGCTGGTCAGGGCGTGCAGGTCGGAGATGCCGAACACGCAGTCGGCCCGGTCCAGGAGCTCGGCGGACGGACGCAGCGCGCCGAGCAGGGTGCCGAGCGTGGGTCGGCCGGACGGGGTGAAGAAGCTGAGAACGCGGGTCATGAGGACTCCCTGGACAGGGCCGCCTCACCGGCGCGCGAAAAACGGCCGCCGAGGCGGCGGCCGTTGTGTAACGAGGAAGTGGGCGACCGCCGTCAGGCGGCGCGCCAGCTCTGCAGAATTCCTCGCATGCTCTGAAGTCTACGGGCCGGGGACAGGGAACGGACAGCCTTGGGCTCGGCGATTTGGCTCACGCCGCCGGCGCCGACGACCTCGCGGATGAACCGCGCGGCCTCGCGCATGGCCATGTCCGCTTCGGGGAGCATGCGGTTGAACAGCTGGAAGACGTGCATCTGGCCCGGCCAGACCTGCAGGTCGTACTCGGTGCCGGCCTCGGCGAGCACCTCGGCGAACCTCTCCGCCTCGGCCCGCAGCACCTCGATGCCGCCGACCTGGATGAGGAACGGGGGAAGCACGTCATCGGGGCAGGTCAGCAGCGACAGACGCGGGTCGTTCCAGTCGCTCGTCCCGACGTAGAGCCGGGCGAACCGGTCGGCGACCGCGGGCTCGATGTACGGGTCGCGTAGCTGCTTGGCCGCGGCCGTGGCCAGCTCGCCGGTCAGGTCCACCCAGGGGGAGAACAGGACGACGCCGCCGGGCATCGGCAGGCCGGTACGGCAGATCTCGCCGGTCAGCACGGCGGCGAGGTGACCGCCGGCCGAGTCTCCGGCGATCGTGATCCGCTCGGGCGCGACGCCGCGGGACAGCAGCAGCCGGTACGCGTCGAGCGTGTCCTCGAACGCCGCGGGGAACGGATGCTCGGGCGCGAGCCGGTAGTCGGGGCAGAGCACCGCCAGTCCGGTGTCGATCGCGAGCCGAGTCGTGATCGAGCGGTGCGTACGGGGGGAGCAGATCGCGTACGCGCCGCCGTGGAGGTAAAGAATCGCGCCGTCCTTGACCGAGCTGCCGGGGGGCCGCAGCCACTCGCCTTTGACGGGTCTCTTGACTGACGGATCCTCGACGCACGGGTCGATGATCGGTTGCACGATCACCCGTGGATCGGGGCGCAGGCATCGAGATCCGGCGCCCAGCACCGAGCGCCAGAACCGGATCGTGGCCGATCTGCCCTTGATACGGCCCGCGAACGGCCGTACTCCGAGGCGGACCGCGGTGACGAGCGCGCGGCTCTGAGAGCTCGGGGGAAGCCCGTAGGGCGGAACGTCGACGTCTTCCACTTGGTCCATATCAACCGCCTCCTGGGCCAGGAGTCACCTGACTAGTTAGATGCCCCAAAATTTCGCAAAACTCACATAACAAGTAGGTACCTCTTCCGTATTGCTGAACGATCAAAATGCCTGACATCTGGCATGATCACAAGATGTGACGCCACTCCAGCCCATTCCGAGGGGTTCCGCCGTCGACGCCGTGCTCGATCAGCTGAAGAACCAGCTGGCGACCGGAGCCTGGAAGGTCGGTGACCGGATCCCCGGCGAGTACGACCTCGCGGCCCGCCTGCAGGTCAGTCGGCCTGCGGTGCGCGAGGCGCTACGGGCTCTCAGTCACGTCGGCGTCTTGGACGTCCGGCGCGGTGACGGCACCTACGTGCGCAGCACCGTGGATCCCCTCCCGCTGCTACGCAAGGTCGAGCTGGCCACGCTGCGTGACGTCTTCGAAGTCCAGCTCGCCTACGACGTCCAGAGCGCCAAGCTCGCCGCGCGGCGGCGTACGCCCGAGGACCTGAGGCGGCTGGAGGCGCTGCTGCGCGAACGCGACGACGCGGACGAGGCGGCGATGTTCGGCCAGGCCGACGCGCGCTTCCACCTCGGGATCGCCGAGACGTCGCGCAACTCCCTGCTCCTGGAGGCGTTCCGCTTCTTCCACAGCCGCCTGCGCGAGTCGCTCGCCGCGCTCCGCCTCGACCGCGAGCTGTCCGACGCCGGCCCGGATGCCCACCGCGCGGTGTTCGCCGCGATCGAGGCGGGCGACGCGGAGGCGGCCGGGAGCGCCGCTGCGCACGTCGTCGAGCCCACGCTCGAAGAGCTGGAGGCACTCTTGTGAGGCGCCACCTCGGGATCGTGCTGATCGTCGTCGTCGCGCTCAACCTGCGGCCGGCGGTGGTGGCCGTCGGCCCGCTGCTCTCCCAGATCCGCGACGACCTGAACCTCTCCGGTGCGGAGGCGGGCGCGCTGACCACGCTCCCGGTGGTGTTCTTCGGCGGGTTCGGCCTGGTGGCGCCGTTCCTGCGCCGTCTGCCCCGCGGCGAGGTCCTCCTCGTGTCGAGCATGGGGCTGCTCGTCCTCGGGCTGCTGGCACGCGTGATCCCGGCGGAGGCGGCCCTGTTCGCCGGGTCGCTCCTGGCCGGCATCGCGATCAGCATCGGCAACATCGCGGTCCCAGCGATCATCAAGCGCGACCACCCGGACTCCATCACGACCGTGACCGCGATCTACACGGTGGCGGTGACCATGGGCGCCGCGATCTCCGCGAGCGTCGTCGTGCCGATCGAGCACGCGACCGGGGATGGCTGGCGGCTCCCTCTCGCGCTGTTGGTGATCCCCGCGGTCGTGGCCGGGCTCGCCTGGCTGCCGCGCGTGCGCACCGCGGGCGCGGTGGTGGACCCGCCGGACGGCTCGCCCCAGGTGTGGCGTTCCCCACTGGCCTGGCAGGTCACCGCGTTCATGGGCCTGCAGTCGCTGCTGGCCTACGTCACCAACGCGTGGATGCCGACGATCTGCCAGGCGCGCGGGCTGAGCGAGGCGGCCGGAGGGTACGCCCTGGGGCTGACGAGCCTTCTCCAGGCCGTGGGGGCGTTCGCCGTGCCGGTGATCGAGCGGCGGCTGCGCGACCAGCGGCCGCTCGTGCTCCTGGTCGGGGCGGTGTGCCTGGTCGGCTTCGCCGGTCTCGTCTGGGCGCCGGTGGGCACGATCTGGTTGTGGGTCGTCATCCTCGGCTTCGGCCAGGGGGCCGGATTCGCCACCGCGCTGTCCTTTCTCGGCCTGCGGGCCTCGGACTCCCACGTCGTGGCGCGGCTATCCGGGATGTCCCAGGGCGTCGGCTACGTGATTGCGGCGCTCGGCCCGCTCGCCGTCGGCGCGGTGCACGACGCCACCGGCGGCTGGAGTGTGCCGACGGTGCTGCTGCTCGTGGTCTCGGTGCTGATGGTCGTGCCGGGCCTGGGCGCGGGACGTGACCGTACGGTCGAGGGCGAGCGCGATGCCGCTCTCGCCCGGTAGGTCAGACGCGTGTGGGCCGGCGAGCCAGCTCGCCGGCGCAGTTCGGGCATTTGTGCGAGACCTGACGGGTGCAGACGGCGCAGAACGTGCACTCGTAGCTGCAGATGTAGGCGAGGCCGTTGGCGTACAGCGGCTCGTCGCACCGTTCGCAGGCGGCGCGCATCTCCAGACCCATGGGCGCGGAGCCTACCGGTAGCGTGATCACCATGAATGAGCGGATCGGGCATTTCGATCAGAGCGGGGTGACCACCTCGCTCCGTGTTCTCTGGGACGACCGGCTCACCTCGTACGACTTCGGCCCTGACCATCCGCTGAACCCGATCCGCGTCGACCTAACGATGAGGCTGGCGCGCGAGCTGGGCGTGTTCGACACTCCCGGGGTCTCCGTCGAGGGGTTCGAACCCGCCGATGACGCCCTGCTGACGCTCGTCCACGACCCGGCCTACATCGAGGCCGTACGCGGCGAGCGGCTCGACGTCGCACGCGGCCTCGGCCTCGCCGACAACCCCGTCTTCTCCGGCATGCACGACGCGTCCGCGCTGGTGGCGGGGGCGACGGTGGCGGCGGCGAAGGCCGTGTGGTCCGGCGAGGTCGCGCACGCCGCCAACGTCGCCGGCGGGCTGCACCACGCGATGCACGGCGCCGCGTCCGGCTTCTGCGTCTACAACGACCCGGCCATCGCGATCGCCTGGCTGCTGGAGCAGGGCGCGCGGAAGGTCGCGTACGTCGACGTCGACGTGCACCACGGAGACGGAGTGCAGGCCGCCTTCTACGACGACCCGCGCGTGCTGACCATCAGCCTGCACGAGAACCCCCGTACCCTCTTCCCCGGCACCGGACTCCCGCAGGAGACCGGCGCGGAGGGCACGTCCGTCAACGTGGCGCTCCCGGCGGGCACCGGCGACAGGCACTGGCTGCGGGCCTTCGACGCGGTCGTGCCGCCGCTGCTGCGGAGCTTCGCCCCGGACGTCCTGGTGACCCAGCAAGGCTGCGACAGCCACGAGCTGGACCCCCTCGCCCACCTGACCCTGAGCGTCGACGGCCAGCGGGCCGCGTACGAGGCGCTCCACCGGCTCGCCCACGAGACCGCGGGTGGCCGCTGGGTCCTGACCGGAGGCGGCGGCTACGAACTGGTGCACGTCGTGCCGCGCGCCTGGACCCACCTGCTGGCCATCGCGGCCGAGAACCCGATCGCGCCGGACACGAACACGCCACAGGGGTGGCGTGACCACGTGCGCGAGCGCACCGGCGCCCCGGCGCCCGAACGCATGACCGACGGAGCGGACACGGAGGTACGGACGTGGGCGAGCGGGTACGACCCGGCGAGTCAGGTGGACCGGGCGGTGCTGGCGACACGACAGGCGGTGTTCCCCGAACACGGCCTGGACCCGATGGCGTGACCGGGCACGGCCCGGAGGGCGAGATCACCGTTCCCTCCCGTGACGAGCTGTGCGAACACCTCGTCCGCACCCTCATCGCCGGTGAGGTGGCGACGCCGCGCCAGAACAACCTGCTGCACTACCGGCGCATGGCGGCCGGCCGGCCGTACTACCAGTTCGGCCTGGAGTTCGACGGCGAGTGGACCTTCGACGAGATCTTCGACCTGATGGTGAAGAAGTGCGGCGTCGACCCCGACCGCTCCCACCTGTACGGCGATGACACGATCGACCCGGATCTGACGATCGACGCGCTGGAGGCGATGGGAGAGCGGATCGGCCAGGCCGCATCGGCGCGGGAGACCGTGGTGCTGGCCACCGGGCACCCGTCCGGGCTGCTGCCGGTCTACCTCGCGGTGTCGCGTGCGCTGCGGGCACGCGGGTGCCGTGTGGTGACTCCCGCGGCAGGATGGTCGTATGAGGTCGACACGCCTCAGGGGCCGCGAACGCGGCACATCCGCTACCTCGATGACGTCGCGGTACTCAGCGGCGGAGGCGGCCTGCACCATACACACGACCCGCATCCCATGCGAGCGATGTTGCAAAACCTTTCCACTGAGGCGAAGTATTGGCCGGATCTGGCCATCGCGGACCACGGCTGGGCCGGAGCCGCCGGGCAGGCCGGGATCGACACGGTCGGCTTCGCGGACTGCAACGACCCCGCGCTGTTCGCAGGGGAGGCGGAGGGCAAAGTGCACACTGTTGTGCCACTGGACGACAACGTGCCTCCGCATCATTACGCCCCGCTCACGGCGTACCTTTTGGCACATTCGGGCCTGATTGATTGAACTCCCCTCTTGCGACTCCAGATTCACGATTTACGCTGGAGGAAAGTACACGGCCGTGATCAAAGTCACCGCAAAGGTCTGACGCGCGGCGTGTGGAAGAGGGCGTCCGATGAGCTCAGGCGAGCGGCCTCTCAGTGAGGTCAGGTTCCTGACTGTGGCCGAGGTGGCTGCGGTGATGCGGGTGTCCAAGATGACCGTATACCGCCTCGTACATTCGGGAGAGCTTCCGGCAATCCGCGTGGGACGGTCGTTCCGCGTGCCGGAGCAGGCAGTCCACGACTATCTCAGGGACGCGTTCATCGAAGCGGGCTGACCCTCCGTTCTGAAGGGGGGTTGTGGCGGCCTGCGACCGACGGACGTGTGGGCGGCGGTACCCTTGGGCTTCCGGGCTGTGCCCGCCAAGGGTGCTGATCGTCTGTCTCCTGCTGATCACTTAGTGAGGGTCTCGTGGGCTCTGTCATCAAGAAGCGTCGCAAGCGCATGGCCAAGAAGAAGCACCGCAAGCTGCTGAAGAAGACGCGAGTTCAGCGCCGTAACAAGAAGTAACTTCTCCGTTGGTCTAGCCGTAAGAGGTGGGGGACACGGTGTCATCCATGGGTCCCTCCGAGGGCGGAGTCCGTTCGCCAGGCGAGACCCGGGTGGTGCTGGTCACCGGCGTTTCCCGGTTCCTCGGGGCCCGCGTGGCGGATGCGCTGCAGGCCGACCCCGGCATCGACCGGGTCATCGGCGTCGACACGGTGCCACCCGAGCGACCTCTCGGGCGCACCGAGTTCGTCCGGATCGACATCCGGACCCCGAGCATCGCCAAGATCATTAACGCGGCCGAGGTCGACACGGTCGTGCATCTCAACCTCGTCACCATGACGTCGGCAGCGCGAGTGAAGGCCAAAGAGGCCAACGTCATCGGCACGATGCAGCTGCTGGCGGCCTGTCAGCGCTCGTCGGCGATGAGAAAGATCGTGGTCCGCTCGTCGGCGGCGGTCTACGGCTCGTCCGGTCACGACCCTGCGGTCTTCACCGAGGACGACGAGCCGGTGAGCCCCCCCGCCTACGGCTATGCCAAAGACGCGGTCGAGGTCGAGGGCTACGTGCGCGGCCTCGCCCGCCGTCGCTCCGACCTGGCCGTGTCGATCCTGCGGTTCGCCAACTTCCTCGGCCCGAGCGTCGACTCGCCGCTGAGTCGTTACTTCCACATGCCGGTCGTCGCGACCGTGCTCGGCTTCGACCCGCGCCTTCAGTTCATCCACGAGGACGACGGGGTCGAGTTGCTTCGCCGGATGGCGATCGAGAACCACCCCGGCACCTTCAACGTCGCGGGCGACGGCGTCGTGCTGCTCTCCCAGGCCTTGCGCCGGGCCGGCCGTCCGATCCTGCGCCTTCCCGCCCCCGCCGTACAGACCCTCGGTGACCTGGGCCGCCGCACCGGCGGGCTGAAGGGCTTCTCACCGGAGCTGCTGCGCTGGCTCACGTACGGCCGGGTGATCGACACCGACCGGCTCGCCGCCGAGCTGGCATGGCGCCCGAAATACAGCTCGGAGGAGGCCTTCGCCGATTTCGCCGATACGCAAGGACTTGGTCAGGGTCTGCCGATGGGACTGTTCGACCGGTTGACCACCGCCGTAGGGGGCAGAAGGTGAGTCACGACCCCTTGACGGAGGAGACGAGTTCGGGCATGCGGCCAGAAGCGCAGGTGATCCCCCTCAATCCTGATGCCGCCGACCACCTCGCGAAGGACGCCGAGGGACTGGAGCACAAGGTCGCCTCCGCGCTGCGGTTCGTACGCCGCCGGCTGAGCGGCGACTACGACATCGACGAGTTCGGCTTCGACCCCGAGCTGAACGACCGGTTGCTGCTGCCGCTGATCCGCCCGCTGTACGAGCACTGGTTTCGTGTCGAGCTCATCGGCGCCGACAACGTCCCCGACGACGGGCCCGCGCTCATCGTCGGCAACCACTCCGGCACGCTCCCCATCGACGGCGTGATGCTCCAGGTCGGCCTGCACGACCACCACCCGGCCCAGCGCAACCTGCGGCTGCTCGGCGCCGACCTCGTCTACCAGATCCCGGTGCTGGCCCACCTGGCACGCAAGAGCGGCCACACGCTGGCCTGCCAGGCCGACGCGGCGCGGCTGCTCAGCAAGGGAGAGGTCGTCGGGGTGTTCCCCGAGGGCTTCAAGGGCGTCGGCAAGCCGTACAGCCAGCGCTACAAGCTGCAGAGGTTCGGCCGCGGCGGGTTCGTGGCGACCGCGCTGCGCGCGCAGGTGCCGATCATCCCGTGCGCGATCGTCGGCGCGGAGGAGATCTATCCGAAGATCGCCGACCTGAAGCCGCTCGCGCGCCTGCTGGGCTTCCCCTACTTCCCGGTCACGCCGACCTGGCCGATGCTCGGCCTCCTCGGCCTGGTTCCGCTGCCGTCGAAGTGGCTCATCGCCTTCGGCGAGCCGATCTTCACCGACGCGTACGACCCGGCGCAGGCCGACGACCACATGACCGTCTTCGACCTGACCGACCAGGTGCGCGAGACGATCCAGAACATGCTCTATGACCTGCTCCGGCGCCGGGGGCCCGCCTTCCTCCGCGCTTGACTTAGAGCGCGCTCTAAGATGCAGCCTTGACGGCATGGAGAAGAGAGAACTAGGACGCCAGGGACTCCGAACCTCGGCCCTCGGGCTGGGCTGCATGGGGATGAGCCATGCGTACGGGGTGCCGGACGACACCGAGTCCGTCGCGACGATCCACCGGGCGCTCGAACTGGGCTGCGACTTCTTCGACACCGCCGAGATATACGGCCCGTTCATCAACGAAGAGCTCCTGGGACGCGCGCTGCGCGGCCGGCGCGACGAGGCGATCATCGCCACCAAGTTCGGCTGGCACATCACCCCCGAAGGTGTGCGCACGAGGCCGGACAGCCGGCCGGAGCACATCCGCGAGGTACTCGAACAGCAGCTCCGGCGCCTCGGCACCGACCACATCGACCTGCTCTATCAGCACCGCGTCGACCCGAACGTTCCGATCGAGGACGTCGCCGGCGCGGTCGGTGAGTTCGTCCAGGCCGGCAAGGTGCGTTACTTCGGCCTGTCCGAGGCGGGCGCCGGCACGATCCGGCGGGCGCACGCGACCTTCCCGGTCTCGGCGCTCCAGACGGAGTACTCCCTGTGGGAGCGGGGCCTGGAGACCGAGATCATTCCCGTCATCCGCGAGCTGGGCATCGGCCTCGTGCCGTACTCCCCGCTCGGCCGCGGGTTCCTGACCGGCTCGGCCCAGCGTGCCGAGGACTACCTGGAGACCGACTACCGCCGCAACGACCCGCGCCTCCAGGGCGCCAACTTCGACATCAACGTCAAGGCGGCCGAGGCCGTACGCGCGATGGCCGATCGCAAGGGCGTCACGGCGGCGCAGCTCGCGCTCGCCTGGCTGCTGCGCCAGGGAACGGACGTCGTGCCGATCCCGGGCACCAAGCGGCGTACGACCCTTGAGGAGAACCTCGCCGCGGCCGAGATCGAGCTGTCGGCGGCCGAGCTGGCCGAGCTGGAGCTGCCGGTCTCGGGCGACCGCTACGCGGAGCCGATGATGCGGCTGATCGAGAGCTGAGAGCCCGTGGGAGGTCCGCTCGCGGCGGGCCTCCCACGTCAGCGGTCGCGGTGGTGGCGGCGCAGCGCCATGCCGGCGGCGACTCCGCCGACCAGCGCGCCGGTGCCCGCCGCGGCCGGCAGGGCGACCATCGTGACCTTGCGGCCCGTACGGAAGTCGTGCACGGGCCAGCCGTGCTCCTTCGCGTGATCGCGCAGGTCGCCGTCGGGGTTCACCGCGTGCGGGTGCCCGACCGTGGTGAGCATCGGCAGGTCGTTGTTCGAGTCGCTGTACGCCGCGCAGCGCGACAGGTCGAGGCCCTCACGCTTGGCGAGGGCGCGGACCGCGCCGGCCTTCGCCGGGCCGTGCAGCAGGTGGCCGACGAGCCGTCCGGTGTAGACGCCGTTCTCCGTCTCGGCGACCGTGCCGAGCGCGCCGGTCAGGCCGAGGCGGTGCGAGATGATCCGGGCCAGCTCCACCGGGGTCGCGGTGACCAGCCACACCTGCTGGCCCGCGTCGAGGTGCTTGAGCGCGAGCGCGCGGGTGCCGTGCCAGATGCGGTCGGCCATCTTGTCGTCGTAGATCTCCTCGCACAGGCTGACGAGCTCGTCGACGCGGCGGCCGGCGACGAACGCCAGGGCCGCCTCGCGCGCCGTGCTGATGTGCTCGGGGTTCTCCGAGCCGCGCATGCGGAACGCCACCTGGCCCAGCGCGAACATCGCCAGGTCGGTGAAGGTGAAGAGCTTCTTCGACGCCAGGCCACGTGCGAAGTGGTAGATCGAGGCGCCCCGGATCAAGGTGTTGTCGACGTCGAAGAACGCGGCGGCGGTCGGGTCGGGAATGATGGGCGGAGTGTCCACGGCCGCCGCCTCGGCGGCCACCTCCCCGGCGCGCTCGTCGTCCTCGTCCTCGTCGTCTTCGCTCCATGGCCACAGTCGACGCATGCGACGAGCCTAACGCGGTGCCACCGTGCGAGAGGCCGCACGCTTCAGTGTTGATCTAGCGGATGTCCGCTGGACAGAGTCGGGCCAGGGATCGGACCGCGCGGTACTGGAGGGCTTTGACGGCACCGGCGTTCTTGCCCATCACCTCGGCGGTCTCGGCGACCGACAGGCCGTGCAGGAAGCGGAGGACGACGCACTCACGCTGCTCGTTGCCCAGGGCGCGTACGGCGGCGAACAGGGCGCGGTTCGTCAGGGAGTCCAGGACCGCGCGTTCGGGGCCCTCTTCCCAGCGCCCGTTGTCGAGGAGCTCCGGGGTGCTGACCTCCAGGCGGTACCGGCTGGACTTGAAGTGGTCGAGGATCAGGTTGCGGGCGATGGTGACGAGCCAGGCGCCGAAGTCCTTGCCCTGCCACGTGAAAACGCTGACCCGGCGCAGGGCTCGTAGGAACGTCTCGCTGGTGAGGTCCTCGGCGAGGGCGTGCGTGCCGACGCGGTAGTAGACGTACCGGTAGACGAGTTCGGAGTAGTGGCCGTAGAGGGCGCCGAACGCCTCCGACTCGCCGCCGGTGGCGCGGAGCACGAGGTCGCGCAGCTCGTCCTGCAGGTCCGCCGGTACGGGCCGTGACGCTGCGGCGGGGCGTCGTGGAACGGTGGCGGGCGGATCGAGGGTGACGCCGCGCATGCCGTTCTCCTCGGGTGCTGACACGATCACCTGACGTGTCGGAACATGCTAGATACTGGTGAGTAGCATGGCAATGGCGTGAATTAAGTAATCTGACTGCATATCCGGTCATAGCGGTACTTGCCACGCCTCGCGTTACCGGAGTGGCGACGAGATCGGGCACCATGGTGCGCGATGGTCAACGTCGCTTTGGCGCTTCTGGCGACCCTCGCCGCCTTCGGGGGCGCCGGGTTGCTCGTATCGCGCACCCTCCCGGACCGGCACACCTATCTCATCGCCTGGTGCGCGACCCTTTTCGCCCTCGGGATCACTCTCGGCGCGATGATGATCGGCTTCGCCGCGGGCTTCGGCCCGGCGCTGTTGCGCGTGATGGAGCTGTTCGGATCACTGATCGCGCCGCTGACCCTGGCGCTCGGCGTGGTGGAGCTGGTCGCGCGCACCGTGCAGGCACGCTTCGCCGCACGCCTCATCGCCGCGTCGTACGTGATCGTCGCGGTCGTGATCATCCTGCTCGACCCGATCATCGGCACCTTCGGCAAGAGCCTGCCGAAGGTCAGCGGGCACTACTCCTCGCTGCCGAGCATGGTCCTGGCCGGCGCGCACGTCTTCGCGGTGGTGTCCCTGGTCTCCTGCGTCGCGGTCACCGCCGTGCGCGGCAACCGCCGCGACCGCGAGGCGGCCGAGCTGATGATGCCGCTCGCGCTGATCGCCCTCGCCGGGGTCCTGGTCGTCGCCGCGATGCGCAGCCTCCTGCCCGGCGTGCTCGTCCCGATCATCCTGGCCGGCGCCGCCGCACTCGTGTGGTTCGGCGCCACCCGGCTGCTGCTCGACCGCGACCACGCGGACGACGACGAAGAAGAACCGGAGTACTACGACGACATGCGTCAATATCCCCAGCAGCCTCAGCAGCCGCGCTACGACAACGGTCCCGACGGCGGGCGCCGGCCCGCGCAACCGTCGTTCGCGCCGGCTCCGATGCCGCCGATGCCCGGCATGCCGAGCCCTGGGCAGTACGGCCGGATCACCGTCTACACGCTGATCGAGGGGCACGGCGAGGTGTTCGACCGGCTGGCCGCCGAGGTCACCCGCGCGGTGCGGAACGAGCCCGGCACCGTGGTGTACGCCTGCCACTCCGTCGACAACGCTCCTGACCAGCGGCTCTTCTACCAGCTGTTCCGCGACGCGAACGCCGTGGAGGCCCACACACGCCAGCCCTACGTGCAGCACTTCGCCCGCGAGGCACGCGCGCACGTCGAGGGCACCAACGTCATCGAGCTGACCGTCGGCGTGGCCAAGGTCGCCGGACCCCCGGAGGGCCCCGGACGGCCGGAGGGGCCGGGCATGCGCCCGGAACGCCCGGGCCCGAGGCCGGAAGGCCCTGGTCCGCGACCGGAAAACCTTGGTCCGCGACCGGAAGGCCCTGGCCAGCGGCCCGACGGGCGCACCGGTCCCCACGCCGTACGCTGGCCTAATGGCTGACGCGCCACGCGTCCTGCTGCTCGGCAAGCCCGGCTGCCACCTGTGCGACGACGCACGTGACGTCATCATCCGCGTCACCGGCGAGCTGGGCGTCGGGTGGGAGGAACGCGACATCACGGCGTCCGACGACGACATGCGGACCTACGGCGACCAGATCCCCGTGACGTTCGTCGACGGCGTGCAGCACGACTTCTGGCGGGTCGACGAGAGGCGACTGCGCAAGGCGCTCGCACCCCGCTGACCGAAACGCCGGCCGCCCGAGGCGCGCTCATGCCCGTTCAGGAGCGCGCCGGGGTGTTCAACCGAGAGTGTCCGGATCAGGCCGTCGACCAGGAGGAGGTGATCCTGCCGAATGTCTATTAGGTCACATCGGTGCTCGGCGGGGTTCCCTGCTCCAGGGCGTGCGGCCTCCTCCGGCGCACCCGTTGAGCAGGGAGATCCGTGCCAGGTGTGGCCGCCTGCGGCCGGTGAGGCGGGGCTCTCGACTTTGTGCGCCTGTTCACAAGGGCTTAATCTGGGAAAAGTCCAGGCGACCGGCCCACGGACGACAACGGACCGGCCGCGTGTCGAGTTCCCGAAGAGCAGGCCTGTGACCCGTCGAACCACCCTCGGTGAACGCAACCGGGGCATTCCAGAGGCGACTGTTGCGCGTCTGCCGGTTTACCTCCGGGCGCTGCACGGTCTGGCCGAACATGGCATCGCCACCGTCTCTTCCGAAGAGCTCGCCGCCGCCGCCGGCGTCAATTCGGCAAAGCTTCGCAAGGACCTGTCACACCTGGGTTCCTACGGCACACGAGGCGTCGGGTACGAGGTGGAGTACCTCGTGTACCAGATCTCCCGTGAGCTGGGGCTCACCCAAGAATGGGCGGTCGCGATCATCGGTCTCGGAAACCTCGGCCGCGCCCTCGCCGGATACGGCGGATTCGCCTCGCGTGGTTTCCGTATGGCGGCCCTGCTCGACGCGGAATCGGGCATCGTAGGCGAACCGATCTCCGGCCTCACCGTGGAACATATCGACAAGCTCGAAGCGGTGATCGAAGATAATGGGATCTCCATTGCGGTCCTGGCCGTCCCAGCGACCGCGGCGCAGGCCGTCAGCGACAGGGTGGTGGCGTGTGGCGTGACCAGCATCCTCAACTTCGCCCCCGTCGTGCTGTCCGTGCCGGACGGCGTAGATGTCCGTAAGGTCGATCTCTCGATAGAGCTGCAGATTCTGGCGTTCCACGAACAGCGCAAGGCGGGCGGTCCGAGCGTCGTGGAGCAGGAATACCTCGAGGCGGTAGAAGGCCCATGAGCACGACGGCAACGCGTCCCTCCCCAGAACGCCTCCGGCGGCCACGCGGGGTGGCGGCATGAGCATCCTCGTCGTCGGGCTGAGCCACCGCAGCGCCCCGATCTCCCTCCTTGAGCGTGTCGTGGTCGGCTCGGACCAGCTCGTCAAGCTCCTCCACGACGTCCGCCATGCCTCCAGCGTCAACGGCGTCGTCGTGGTCTCCAGCTGCAACCGCGTCGAGGTCTACGCCGACGTCGAGAAGTTCCACGCCGGAGTCTCCTCGATCTCCGAACTGCTGTCACGCCACTCCGACGTGCCCCTGGACGAGCTGTCGCGTCACCTGTACGTCCACTACGAGGACCGGGCGATCCAGCACATCTTCTCGGTGGCCTGCGGCCTCGACTCGATGGTCGTCGGCGAGGGGCAGATCTCCGGCCAGCTGCGTACGGCGCTCAAGATCGCTCAGGAGAACGACACCGTCGACCGGTCGCTGAACGAGGCGATCCAGCAGGCGCTGCGGGTCGGCAAGCGTGCCCGCAACGAGACCGGCATCGACCGGGCCGGAGCGTCGCTCGTCAGCGTCGGGCTGAGCCGGGCCGGCTCGCTGGAGGGCCGCCGTGCGCTGGTCGTCGGCGCCGGCTCGATGAGCGCGCTGGCCGTCGCCACGCTCGCCCGCGCCGGTATCGGCGAGGTCGTCATCGCCAACCGCACCTTCGAACGCGGCGAGCACCTCGCGCGGTCCACCGAGGTCCCGGCACGCGCGATCGAGTTCGCCGGCCTGAAGGCCGCGCTGGCCGAGGCGGACATCGTCGTGTCGTGCACCGGCGCCGTCGGCCTGGTCATCACCCAGGACATGATCAACAGCCCGGTCTTCCTGCTGGACCTGGCGCTGCCCCACGACGTCGACCCCGCCGTACGCGACATCGAGGGCGTCACCCTCGTCGGTCTCGACGATCTCCGTGACGCCGACGAAGCGCCGGCCGTGGCCGACACCGACGCGGTGCGGCGCATCGTCGCCGACGAGGTCCAGGCGTTCCAGCTCGGGCTGATCGCCGCGACGGTCGCCCCGACGGTGGTGGCGCTGCGGAGCAAGGCGGCCGAGGTCGTCGACGCCGAGCTGGGCCGCCTCGGCGGGCGGCTGCCGGAGCTGGACGACCGCGCGCGCGGCGAGATCGCCCAGACGGTGCGCCGCGTCGTCGACAAACTTCTGCACGCCCCGACCGTACGGGTGAAGGAGCTGGCCGCCTCCCCGGCCGGCGACACCTACGCCGAGGCGCTGCGCGAACTCTTCGATCTCGACCCCAAGGCGCCGGAAGCGGTCATTCGGGCGGAGGACCTGCTGTGACGATGAATTCCCCCCTGAAGCTCGGCACTCGCCGGAGCCTGATGGCGATGACGCAGTCGAAGATGGTCGCCGACGCGCTGACCGCGCTGACCGGCCATGAGGTCGAGCTCGTGGGCGTCACCACCGAGGGCGATGTCTCAAAGGCACAGCTCACGCAGATCGGCGGCACCGGCGTCTTCGTCAGCGGGCTCCGCGACAAGATCCTCTCCGGCGAGGTGGACTTCGCGGTCCACTCGTTGAAGGACCTGCCGACGGCGCCGGTCGAGGGCGTCGAGCTGGCCGCAGTCCCGTTGCGCGACGATCCGAGAGACGCCCTCTGCGGCGAGGTCAAACTGGCCGATCTGCCGCGTGGCGCCCGTGTCGGCACGGGCTCGGCCCGGCGGATGGCGCTGGTGCGCGGGCTCCGCCAGGACCTGGACGTCGTGCCGATCCGCGGAAACGCCGACACGCGGCTGCGGAAGGTCGCCGAGGGCGAAGTGGACGCCGTCGTGCTCGCTTACGCCGGTTTGCGGCGTATCGGGCGGCTCGACGATGTCTCAGAGATCTTCGACCCCGGACAGATGTTGCCGTCGCCCGGTCAGGGGGCACTCGCCCTGGAATGCCGGGCCGACCGTACCGAGCTGATCAAGATCCTCGCGGCTCTCGACGATTTCGCCTCGCGGGCGGCCGTAACCGCCGAACGCGCGTTCCTGGCGGGCCTTGAGGCAGGGTGCTCGGCCCCGGTAGGCGCATACGCTGCGTTGGAAGACAAAACCTTGCATCTGATCGGACTCGTTGCCGGGTACGACGGTGAACGACAGATTCGGATGTCCAAAAGCGGCCACCCAGACGAGGCCGAGCGTATGGGACGCGATCTCGCGGCCCGGATGCTCGCCGAGGGGGCCGACCAGTTGATGGGGGAGCGAACACCTTGAGCCCCAAGAAGCCCGCCGCGAGCGATGCGGGCAGCGCGACCACCGGAGGTGGAAAGCGGCCTGGCAGAGTGGCGTTCGTCGGAGTGGGCCCGGGTGATCCGGAGCTGCTGACACACCGCGCCTCGCGACTGCTCGGCGCGGCCGACGTCATCGTGGTCCACGAGGCCACCGCCGCCCTGTTCGGCGCTTACTTCAATCCGGACGCGGAGATCCTCACCGCCGGATCGGTCAACCCCGCGACTCCGGCCAAGGCCGGAAAACTCGTGGCGCGGGTCTTCCTCGGCGATCCCGGCGTCGGGTCCGTGATGACCGACGAGGTCAAGGCCTGCACGCGGGCGAAGGTGCCGTTCGAGATCGTGCCGGGCATCTCCGCGATCACCGGCGTGCCCGCCTACACCGGCATCCCGCTGACCGACGGCAAGCACCGCGAGATCACCGTGGTGGACGCGCAGGAGGGCGGCGTCGACTGGAGCGCCCACGCCGGCACGACCACACTGGTGATCATCGGCGCCGAGAACACCATGGGCGAGGTCGCCAAAGGCCTGGTGGTCGCCGGCCGCTCCGACACGACGCCCGTCGCCGTCACGTCCATGGGCACCACGACCGAGCAGTACACGGTGGCCTCGACGCTCGCACGCGTCGCCGCCGACACCAAGCACCTCGACGCGCCTTCCCTGATGGTCGTGGGGGAGATCGTCGGCTGGCGCGACAAGATGTCCTGGTTCGAGACCAAGCCGCTGTTCGGCTGGCGGGTGCTCGTGCCGCGCACCAAGGAGCAGGCCGCCTCCCTGTCGGACCAGCTCCGCTCGTACGGCGCCGTGCCCGAGGAGGTCCCGACGATCTCCGTCGAGCCGCCGCGCACGCCCCAGCAGATGGAGCGCGCCGTCAAGGGCCTGGTCACCGGGCGCTACGAGTGGGTCGTCTTCACCTCCGCCAACGCGGTGCGCGCCGTACGCGAGAGGTTCGAGCAGTACGGCCTGGACGCGCGGGCGTTCGCCGGGCTCAAGGTCGCCGCCGTCGGCGAGCAGACCGCGGTCTCGCTGGTGGAGTTCGGTGTGAAGCCGGACCTGATGCCCAGCGGCCAGCAGTCCTCCGAAGGGCTGCTGGAGGTCTGGCCGCCGTACGACAAGGAGCTCGATCCGATCAACCGGATCCTGCTGCCGCGCGCCGACATCGCCACCGAGACGCTCGTCGCCGGGCTCACCGAGCTGGGCTGGGAGTGCGACGACGTCACGGCCTACCGCACCGTACGCGCCGCGCCGCCGCCGCAGCCGATCCGCGAGGCGATCAAGGGCGGCGGGTTCGACGCGGTCCTGTTCACCTCCTCCTCGACGGTGCGCAACCTCATCGGCATCGCCGGCAAGCCGCACAACGTCACCGTCATCGCGGTGATCGGCCCCCAGACCGCCAAGACGGCGCGTGAGTACGGCCTGCGGGTCGACGTCACGGCCGACAAGCCGTCGGCGAGCGCGCTCGCCGAGGCGCTGAGCGAGTTCGGCGCCAAGCGGAGGGCCGACCAGGCGGAGGCGGGCGACCCGCTTCGCAAACCCAGTGAGATGCGCCGCGGCGCACGCCGGCGCAAATAGCGAAAGAAGAGTACGCACGTGAACGCGCAGTTCCCTGTCGTACGCCCTCGGCGGCTCCGCCGTACACCCGCGATGCGGCGCCTCGTCGCCGAGACGCGGCTGCATCCGAGCGACCTCGTCCTGCCGCTGTTCGTCAAGGAGGGCATCTCCGAGCCGCAGGCGATCACGTCCATGCCGGGCGTGGTCCAGCATACGAGGGACACCCTGCGGAAGGCGGCGTACGACGCGGTCGAGGCCAGCGTGGGCGGGCTCATCCTGTTCGGCATCCCCGCGATGAAGGACGGCCGCGGGTCCGGCGCCGACGACCCGGCCGGCGTCGTGCAGAAGGCCCTGCGTGACCTGTCGTCGGAGGTCGGCGACGCGACGGTGCTCATGGCAGACATGTGCCTCGACGAATACACCGACCATGGTCACTGCGGAATCCTCACCACGTCCGGCGAGGTGGACAACGACGCCACGCTCACCCGCTACGCGTCGATCGCGGTGGCGCAGGCGGCGGCCGGCGTCGACGTCGTCGCCCCCAGCGGCATGATGGATGGTCAGGTGGGCGCGATTCGCTCCGCGCTCGACGAGGCCGGTTACTCCGGCGTCGCGATCATGGCCTACGCCGCGAAGTACGCCTCGGCGTTCTACGGCCCGTTCCGCGAGGCCGCCGAGTGCGCGCCGCGGTTCGGCGACCGCTCCGCCTACCAGCAGGACCCCTCTAACGCCACGGAGTCGATGCGCGAGGTGCTCCTCGACCTCGACGAGGGCGCCGACATGATCCTGATCAAACCCGCGCTGACCTACCTCGACGTCGTGCGCCGTACCCGCGACGCGGTGAACGTCCCGGTGGCCGCCTACCAGGTCAGCGGGGAGTACGCCATGGTCGAGGCGGCGGCGGCCCAGGGCTGGATCGACCGCGACCGGATCATCAACGAGACGCTGGTGTCGATCCGGCGCGCGGGCGCCGACATCATCCTGACCTACTGGGCCACGGAGGTCGCACGCTCGCTCGCGAGCTGATCTTCCAGCGGCGTGAGCCGGGCCGGCCTCCGTGCGACCCGTTCCCAACGCGCCGGCTTTCACCTTTCCCTGCTGCTCTATCGACCCGCTCTCATCCGGCTATGTGATTTCCGCGAGGTCACGCCTTAGCCGCTTTTCGGGGGTTGGCGCAATCACCCGGCAGGCGGGGCGTCATCATCGGTAGAAAGCGGTGGAGGGGGAGCGGACATGTTGGCTGTACCGGCCTCAAAGCGGCAAAAGCCGCCCGTATCGATGGGCGACTCCGCGCAGCGGTACGCCGCGCTCGGCTGGCCATGCGTGCAGGGTGCGCACTCGGCGACCGACGGCACACGCGCGTGTTCCTGCGACCGGATCGGGTGCCCTTCGCCGGCCGCGCATCCGTCCTCACAAGTGTGGAAACTCCAGGCCACGGCCGACGCCGACCGCCTCGCGCAGTGGTGGGCGGGCACACCGGACGCCAACATCATCCTGCCGACCGGCCGCGTCTTCGACGTCTTCGACGTGCCCGCGCGTGCCGGGCGCCTCGCGCTGGCCCGCATGGAGCGCGAGACGGTCCCCATCGGACCGGTCGCCTCTCTGGGCGACGACCGCTATCTGTTCTTCGTCGCCACCCGAGTTTCGGCCGACGAGGACGAATGGTGGTCCTGCCACCTCGACACCGTCCCGGAGAGCATTTCCGACACTCCCGGAATGCGCTGGCACTGCCGCGACAGTTACGTGGTCGCGCCCCCGTCGGTCCTGCCTTCGGGCCGCGCCGTCAGCTGGATCAGCCATCCGGAGAACGCCGCCCTTCCCGACCCCGTACGCCTGCTGGAAATCCTCGCCGACACCTGCGTATGACCCTTCTGAGACACTCAATTCGTGACTAGTACCGAGCGTTCTCAGGCGTTGTTCGACAGGGCGGGAGCCGTCGTCCCCGGAGGGGTCAACTCCCCGGTACGCGCGTTCGGCGCCGTGGGAGGCACTCCCCGGTTCATGGCGGAGGGCCGAGGGCCCTTCCTCGTCGACGCCGACGGCAACGAATACGTCGACCTGGTCTGTTCCTGGGGCCCGATGATCCTCGGTCACGCGCATCCGGCCGTGGTCGAGGCCGTCCAGCGGGCCGCCGCGCTCGGCACCTCCTACGGCACGCCGACCGAGGGCGAGGTCGTGCTCGCCGAGGAGATCATCGCCCGCTCGCCGGTCGAGCAGGTGCGCCTCGTCAGCTCCGGCACCGAGGCGACGATGTCCGCGATCAGGCTGGCCCGCGGGTTCACCGGCCGCTCCAAGATCGTGAAGTTCTCCGGCTGCTACCACGGCCACTCCGACGCGCTGCTGGCCGCGGCCGGGTCGGGGCTGGCGACCTTCGGCCTGCCCGACTCGCCCGGCGTGACGGGTGCGGCGACCGCCGACACGATCGTGCTGGGCTACAACGACGCCGCCGCGGTCGAGGAGGCGTTCGCCGAGCACGGCGACCAGATCGCGTGCGTGATCACCGAGGCGTGCCCGGCCAACATGGGCATCGTGCCGCCGGGCGAGAACTTCAACGCCACCCTGAAGGCGATCTGCGAGCGCCACGGCGCACTGCTGATCATGGACGAGGTGCTGACCGGCTTCCGCGTGTCACGCTCGGGCTGGTACGGCGTCGAGGGCGTGGCCGGCGACCTGTGCACGTTCGGCAAGGTCATGGGAGGCGGGCTGCCCGCCGCCGCGTTCGGCGGCCGTGCCGACATCATGGCCCGGCTCGCCCCGGCGGGCCCGGTCTACCAAGCGGGAACCCTCTCAGGGAACCCCCTCGCCACCGCCGCCGGCCTGGCCACCCTGCGCGGCGCCACCGACGACGTCTACGCCCGCATCGACCACGCCGCCGCCACCGTGGCCGGGCTAGCCACCGAGGCCCTGAGCAAGGAAGGCGTGGAGCACCGGCTCCAGACCGCGGGCAACCTGTTCTCGATCTTCTTCGCGCCGGGGGAGGTCCGCGACTTCGAAGACGCGCGGCGGCAGGACACCGGGCGCTACGCCGCGTTCTTCCACGCCGCGCTGGAACACGGCGTCTACCTGCCGCCGTCCTCCTACGAGGCGTGGTTCCTGTCGGCGGCGCACGACGACGAGGCGCTCGAACGCATCGCCGCCGCGCTCCCGCACGCCGCACGCGCCGCGGCCGAAGCCTGCCGCGCGGACACGCCCTAAGGCGCGAGGGCCTCGATGATCTCCTTGGCGCGGTCGGTCGCCGCGGACGGTTCGAGGTCGGGCGAGCCGACCAGCGGGTCCCAGTTGAGGTCGTAGAAGACCTCGGTGACGCCCAGTTCGCCGAGCCACGCGACGTCCTCGCGGATCTGCTCGTACGAGCCGGACAGGCGTTTGCGCTCGCCGGAGTCGTCCTTCGCCTCCGCGCCGGCGCGTACGACGCCGCGGACGATCACGCGGACGGCCGCGGGGTCCTTGCCGGCCTCTTCGGCGGCGCCGCGTACGACCGCGATCTGCTCGCCGATCTTGGAAAGGTCGGTGGCGCTGCGGCTGATCCAGCCGGACGCGGCACGGCCGGCGCGCCGGAGCGCGGCGTCGGCCACGCCGCCGAGCAGCACGGGCGGGCCCGGCTTCTGCACCGGCTTGGGGGCGAACCGGCTCGGCTCGATCCGGTAGAACTCGCCGTCGTACGAACTGACCTCGTCCGCCCACAGGGTCCGCAGCGCCGCCAGGTACTCCTCGGCGCGCGGGCCGCGGCGTTCCTCCGTCACGCCGCTGGCGACGAACTCCTCATGCTGCCAGCCGACGCCCAGCCCGAGGTCGAACCGGCCTCCGGACAGGACGTCCAGCGTGGCCGCCTGCTTGGCGAGGTAGACCGGCGTGACGAACGGCAGGTTGACCACCGCGACGCCGAGCCGGATGCGCGAGGTGCGCGCGGCGGCGAAGGTGAGCGCGCCGAGCGGGTCGAGCACGCTCCGGTAGACGGGCGCCATCGCCTCCTTGTCGGCCGGGACCAGCAGGCGGTGGAACGCCCACAGCGAGTCGTAGCCGAGTTCTTCCGCGCGCGTCGCGAAGTAGCCGAGATTCTCCGGGCTCGCCCATGCGCCCGCCACGGGGGCGCCGAATCCGATCTTCATGCCGTCAATCCTTTCAGGGCGTCCAATGCCGCGTTGACCGATGCGGGGGCAGGTGCCCGCAGCGGTGCGCGTACCCCGGCGTGCTCGATCGACCCGCGTTGGGCCAGCACCGCCTTGATGACGCCCGGCGAAGGTTCGGCGAAGAGGGCGCTCGTGACGGGCAGCAGGGCCTCGTGCAGGCTCCTGGCCCGCTCTGCGTCACCGGAGCGTACGGCCTCGTCCATGGCTGCCAGGGCGCCCGCGGCCACGTTGGCGGTCGCGACGACGCCGCCGGCCGCGCCGAGCTGCAGGACGGGGTAGAGGAACGCGTCGTCGCCGCCCAGCACGCCGTGGCCGCGCGCGAGGAGGGTCAGGGTGTCCGCGTCGATCGCGCCGGCGCAGTGCTTCACACCGGCCACGCCGTCGCGCGCCAGCAGCGTGAGGAGCGTCTGGACGCGCAGGGTCTTCCCGCTGCGGTAGGGGATGTTGTAGACGACCAGCGGCACGTCGGTGGCCGCCCCGATCGCCGCGAAGTGGTCGAGCACGCCCTCGTCGGAGGGGCGCAGGTAGTAGGGGACGGGCACCAGTAGCGCGTCCGCGGCCTCGGAGAGCTCCCGTGCCTCCTCCACGGCGCCCGTGGTGCCGACGCCGCCCGCGCCGACAGTGAGAGGCGTACGGTGCGCGTCGCTCACCCGGCGGCAGACGCTGACGACCGTATGTCGCTCGGCCGCAGAGAGCAGCTGCGACTCCCCGGTCGTGCCGAGCGCGACCAGGCCCGCGGCGCCGTCGCCGAGGATCTGGTGTGCCAGGCGTTCCAGTGAGGTGACGTCCACGTCGCCGCCGGCGGCGAAGGGGGTCACGATCGGGACGTGGATTCCACGCATGCCGGACCGCCTCTCAGGTTCTCGATCACCGGTGTACGGCGCTGGACGCTGCCGTAGGCGACGCCGCCCACGATGAGCAGTGCCGCGGTCACGTCCACGGTGGTGATCGGCTCACCGAGGACCACCGCCGCCGCCGACATCCCGAACATCGGGACGAGCAGGGAGTACATCGCGACCTGGCCCGCGTCGTAGCGGTGCATCAGCCAGCCCCAGCACCCGTACCCGACGAGCGTGGAGACGTACGCGATGTAGAGCAGCGAGCCGACGCCGGCGGCCGAGATGTCCGCCAGCGCGCGCAGGTCGGCGCGCGGGCCCTCGAAGATCAGCGACAGGGAGAGCAGGGGGAGCGGCGGCACGATGCTGATCCAGACGATGAACGAGAACGCGTCCGGGACCCGCGCGTTCCGTATGCCGACGTTGGCGAGCCCCCACATGGCCGCGCCGCCGATGGTCAGCACGAACGCGAGCATCGGGCTGCCCTGGCCCAGGGTGACGCCGATCAGCGCGATGCCGCCGAACGCCAGGGCCGTCCCGGCCAGCTGGCGTGGTCCGGGGCGCTCTCGCAGCATCAGCGCCGCGAACAGGATGGTGAACAGCGCCTGCGCCTGCACGACCAGGGAGGACAGGCCCGCCGCCATGCCCATGCGCATGGCGATGAACAGCAGGCCGAACTGGCCCGCGCCGAGTGGCAGGCCGATGAGCGTCAGGCGGCCCCAGGAGATCGGCGGGCGCCGTACGAACAAGATGGCGGGGAACACCGCGGGGATGAATCGAAGGCTCGCGAACAGCAGCGGCGGAAGGTCGTCGAGGCCGACGCGGATGACGACGAAGTTGACGCCCCATATCGCCGCGATCAGCACCGCGACGCCGATATGTCGTGGTTTCACGCGTCTGATGCTGGGCCCCTGAATGGTTTAGAACAAGCGAAACCTTCTTAAGGCGTACATGTAGGATTGCTTCATGCTCGATCTGGATCGGCTCCGAGCGCTGAGCGCGGTGGCGACGTACGGTTCGGTCAGCGCGGCGGCCGACGTGCTGCACGTCACCACGTCCGCGGTCTCCCAGCAGGTGGCGAAACTCGAGCGCGAGACCGGGCAGAAGCTCCTGGAGCGCTACGGCCGCGGCGTGCGCCTCACCGATGCCGCGGCCCTGCTCGCCGCACACGCCGAGCGCATCCTCGCGATGGTCGAGGAGGCCGAGTCCGACCTGGAGGCCCAGCGCGGCGAGGTCGTCGGTGAGCTGTCCGTGGCGGCCTTCCCGACGGCGGCCCGCGGCCTCCTGCCGCCGGCCCTGAGCGCCCTGGCCCGCGACCATCCGCGCCTGCGGGTGTGCCTCCGTGAGAAGGAGCCGGACACCGCCGTGGCGCTGGCCGCACGCGGCGAGATCGACCTCGGCATCGTGCAGGACTGGTTCAACGTCCCGCTCGCCATCCCCGAAGGCCTGGTCAAGGCGGCGCTGGCGGACGACGTCGCGGACGTCGCGCTCCCCGCCACCCACTCGCTGGCCGGCCACGACGTCATCGACCTCGGAGAGCTGCACGGCGAGTCCTGGATCACCCAGTCGCCGGGCGCGATATGCCGGGACTGGCTCGTCCACACGCTGCGCTCCGCCGACCTGGAGCCCCGCATCGCCCACACCGCCGACGAGTACGCCACCCAGCTGGCCCTGGTCGCCGCCGGCCTGGGCGCGGCGGTCGTCCCCCGCTTGGGCCGCTGTGACATCCCGCCGGGCGTCCGCATGGTCCAGGTGCGCCCGGCCCTCACCCGCCACGTGTACGCCATCTGGCGCGCCGAGGCCGCCCGCCGCCCGGCCATCCGCGCCGCCATCGACGCCCTCCGCGCCGCCGCCTGACCGCCGGGTCCGGCTCGCCGACGGGCCGGATGGACGGGTCGGGGCGGCGGGCCGGTATTTTGGGGGCCCATGAAGACGATCGTTCATCTGCTGCGCCACGGCGAGGTGCACAACCCCGAGGGTGTTCTCTACGGACGCCTGCCCGGGTACCACCTCAGCGACGACGGCCGGCTGATGGCCGAAGCGGCGGCCAAGTGGCTCGACGGGCGTGACGTGACCGCTCTTTACTGCTCGCCGATGGAGCGCGCGCAGGAGACGGCGGAGCCCATCGCGACGACGCTGGGGCTCCAGGTCACGACCGACGAGCAGCTCATCGAGGGCGGTAACCACTTCGAGGGGTACACGTTCGGCGTCGGCGACGGGTCGCTGCGCCGCGCACGCCACTGGCCCTACCTCTGGAACCCGTTCCGTCCGTCGTGGGGTGAGCCGTACGAGGTCATGGCGCGTCGCATGCTCGACGTGATGGCCGAGGCGCGGGAGGCCGCGCGGGGCCACGAGGCGGTCTGCGTCAGCCACCAGCTGCCGATCTGGGTGACGCGGCGTAAAATCGAGGGTCGCAGGCTGTGGCACAACCCGGCCAAGCGTGAGTGCGCGCTGGTCAGCGTCACCAGTGTCACGTACGACGACGACCGCGTCATCAAGGTCGACTACGCCGAGCCCGCGGGTGAGCTGTCGCGCCGCCCCAGTGTGCCGGGCGCCTGACCTCTCGGGCACAATAGAAACTCAAGTACTACGCGCTGTAGTAGTAGGAGTGTCGCCGTGATCCGTCCTGTCCTGACCCTGCCCGCGCTGTTCCTTCTCGCCGGCTGCGCGGGCGCCGGAGCGGTGCAGAGCGGTCCGGGTGGCGGCGACTCGCGCTACGTCGCGGGCGACACCGGCGCCCAGATGGTCAAGGACCGCAGGCCCGCCCCGGCGGTCCAGGGCACCACGCTCGACGGCAAGCCGCTCGCCCTCGGCGCCTTCAAGGGCAAGGTCGTCGTGGTCAACTTCTGGGCCTCCTGGTGCGCGCCCTGCCGGGCCGAGGCGCCGACGATGGAGAAGGTCTTCGAGGAGACCAAGGCGAGCGGCGTGGAGTTCCTCGGCGTCGACATCAAGGACGGCGAGGACAACGCGCGCGCCTTCGCGCGCACCTTCAAGATCACCTACCCGAGCCTGTACGACCAGGCGGGGCAGATCGCGCTGTCCTTCCGCGACATCCCACCCAACGCCGTGCCCTCCACGCTCGTGGTCGACCGCCAGGGGCGTATCGCCGCGCGCGCCATCGGCAGCGTGTCGTACGCCGCGCTGAAGGACATCGTCACGCGGCTCTCGGCGGAGAAATGAGCCGATGAGCACGGTCACGAGCGGTTCCCTGGTACTCGCCTTCCCGATCGCCGCGGCGGCCGGGCTGGTGTCGTTCCTGTCGCCGTGCGTGCTGCCGCTGGTCCCGGGCTACCTCTCGTACGTCACGGGCATGAGCGGGGCCGACCTGGCCGAACAGCGGCGCGGGCGCCTGCTGCTGGGCGTGGCGCTGTTCGTGCTGGGCTTCACGGTCGTGTTCGTCAGCGCCGGTCTCGCCTTCGGCGGCTTCGGCGCGCTGCTGCAGGAGCACGCGAGCGTCCTGACGAAGATCTTCGGCGGGGTGACGATCGTGCTCGGCCTGGCCTTCATGGGCTTCGTGCCGGGCCTGCAGCGCACGGTCAAGTCCAGCCGGCTGCCGGCGGCGGGCGTCGCGGGCGCGCCGTTCCTGGGCATGCTGTTCGGCCTCGGCTGGACCCCCTGCATCGGCCCGACGCTCGCGGCCGTGCAGGCGATGGCCTACACCGAGGCGAGCGCCACCCGCGGCGCGCTGCTGTCCTTCGCGTACTGCCTCGGCCTCGGCGTGCCCTTCCTGCTCACCGCGCTCGCGTACCGTAAGGCGCTGGGCGCGTTCGGCTTCGTCAAGCGTCACTACCAGGCCGTGATGCGCATCGGCGGAGGAATGCTGGTCGCCATCGGCCTGCTCCTGATGAGCGGCGTCTGGATGGACCTCACGATCAAGATGCAGACCTGGGTGTCCGGCTTCAAGACGATGATCTGATGGAGGAGCGCGGCGTTGAGCGTTGACGCACCCGAGGCGGAGGCCGCCCCCCAGGCCCCCGGGGAACGGCCCGCGGGGATGGGCGCCGTGGGCTGGCTGCGATGGGGCTGGCGGCAGCTCACGTCGATGCGCACCGCGCTGGTGCTGCTGTTCCTCATGGGGCTCGGCACCGTTCCCGGATCGTTCCTGCCGCAGCGGACGCTGGCGCCGGAGAACGTCTCCAAGTTCTTCTCCGACCACAAGATCATCGCGCCGTGGCTGGACCGGATGTCGCTCTTCGACGTCTTCTCCGCGCCCTGGTTCGCCGCGATCTACATCCTGCTGTTCATCTCGCTCGCGGGCTGCGTGCTGCCCCGGTCACGCCAGCACCTCCAGCACATCCGCTCCCGCCCGCCGAAGGCGCCGCGCAACCTCGGGCGCCTGCCGCAGGCGGCGTCGTACGAGACGGACGCCGCGCCGGCCGACGTGCTCGCCGAGGCGCGTACGGTCCTGAAGGGCCGCCGGTTCCGCGTCGACGAGCACGGCGACTCGGTCGCGGCCGAGAAGGGCTACCTGCGCGAGACCGGCAACCTGATCTTCCACCTCGCGCTGCTCGCCCTGCTGTTCGCGGTGGGCTCCAGCACGGCCTTCGGCTACAAGGGCAACGTGCTGGTGACCGAGGGCGAGGGCTTCTCCAACACCCTGACCTCCTACGACGCCTTCAAGGGCGGGCGCGCGATCTCGCCGTCCGACCTGCCGCCGTTCACGATGTGGCTCGACTCCTTCAAGGCCGGCTACGTCGTCGACGGGCCCAACCGCGGCCAGCCCATCTCGTTCTCCGCCCGCATCCGCCACCAGGACGGCATCAAGGGACCGATCCGTCCGTACGACCTGAAGGTCAACCACCCGCTCACGATCGACGGCGCGCGCCTCTACCTGCTCGGTCACGGCTACTCGCCGGAGTTCACGGTGCGCGACGGCCGCGGGCAGATCGCCTACCAGGGCGCGGTGCCGTTCCTGTCGACCGACGACGCGACCTACACCTCCGAGGGCGTCATCAAGGTCCCGGACGCCCAGCCCGACCAGCTCGGCTTCATCGGGCTGTTCTGGCCCACGGCCGTCCCGAACGCCCAGGGCAAGGTCGTCTCGGCGTTCCCGGCGGCCTGGAACCCTCAGGTGGCGCTGTTCGCGTTCAAGGGCGACCTCGGGCTCTCCAACGGCGCTCCCCAGTCGGTGTACAAGCTGGAGACCGGCAAGCTGAAGCCGATCGTCATGGGGAACAAGACCAAGCCCCTCGCCGTCGGCCAGACCCAGACGCTGCCGGGCGGCGCCGGCTCGGTGACCTTCAACGGCTACAAGCAGTGGGTGAGCCTTCAGGTCAACCACGACCCCGGGCGGGTGCCCGCGCTCGCCGCCGGCATCATCGCCATCCTCGGCATCGTCACCTCCTTCCTCGTACGGCGCCGCAGGGTGTGGGTCCGTGCGAGCGACGGCGACGGCGGGCGTACGGTGGTCGAGGTCGGAGGGCTGACGCTCGGCGGTGCCACGCCGGAGTTCGACGCGATCGTCGAGCGGCTCTCAGGAGCCGCCCCCAACCCCAAAACCCTTGACGAGGAGTGACGACCGTGGTCGACACCCATCTGGCGAACCTCAGCAACCAGCTGATGCTCGGCGCAGTGCTGCTCTACGTCGTGACCATGGTCGGGTACGCCGCGGAGATCGCCTTCGGCCGCCGCCACGCCGAGGTGGCCGTCCCGGACACGGAGAAGGTCCTGGTCGGAGCGGGCGGCCCGGACACACCCGTGGCCGAGGCGCCGGACGTCGAGGACACCGAGCGCCGTACGGTCGACTGGGGGCGCTTCGCGGTGCTCCTGAACATCGTCGCGTGGGGCGTGCACGGCGGCGAGATCGTCACCCGTGGGATGGCGGCCCACCGCGTGCCCTGGGGCAACATGTACGAGTTCGTCTCGGCGATCACGTTCGCCGCGGTGACCGTCTACCTCGTGATGCTGTGGCGCCACCAGGTCCGCTGGCTCGGCCCGTTCCTGATGGTCGCGGTCGTGATCGCGCTCGGCGTCGCCACGATCTGGCTCTATGACGACCCCGGGCCGCTGCGCCCGGCCCTGCACTCGTACTGGATCGCCATCCACGTCACCGCCGCGGTGACCGCCACCGGCGTCTTCACCGTGGCCGGCGTCTCGACCATCCTCTACCTCGTGAAGGCCGGCACGCCGGACTCGAAGCCCGGCGGCGTCATGCGGCGGGTGCCCGACGCCGAGACGCTCGACCGGATCGCGCACCGCACGATGATGTTCGGCTTCCCGATCTGGACGTTCGCCATCATCGCCGGCGCGATCTGGGCCGACTCCGCGTGGGGCCGTTACTGGGGCTGGGACCCCAAGGAGACCTGGTCGTTCATCACCTGGGTCGTCTACGCGTGCTACCTGCACGCGCGTGCCACCGCCGGCTGGCGGGGCCGCAAGGCGGCGGCGATCTCGCTGCTGGCGTTCTCGTGCCTGCTGTTCAACTTCTTCGGCATCAACTACCTGGTGTCCGGGATGCACTCATACGCCGGCTGAATGATTCGGCTTCGCCGGAAACATTTTGCTCACCAGGGGCGTCTCATTCTTCGTGGTTAAAATTTGGAGGACCCGGGTGGGTAACAGGCGGTTGGCCGCTGGTTCGGTAATGATGGCGGCACTGCTTTCGGCCGCGTGCGCGTGCACCAGCATCTCCGCCGGCACCAACGGCAAGGACGGGACGGACGCGCCCGACACCCAGATCCGCATCACCCCGGTGAACGGTACCGGGACAGCACGCCCTGATCAGGGCGTAACGGTCGCCGCTTCGGGCGGCAAGCTCGACCAGGTCAGTGTCGCCTTCAACGGACAGCCGGTTCCGGGTGACTTCACCCCGGATCACGCGCAGTGGAAGACGAAATGGACGCTCAGGCCTGATGCGTCCTATTCCGTCACTGCCTCGGCCAAGAACGCCAAAGGAAAGTCCACGACGGCGACGAGTAAATTCACGACGGAGAAGTCCGCCGGAGCATTCGGGATCAGTGACGTGACGCCGATGCCTGGCGAGGAGGTCGGCATCGGAATGCCGATCATCGTGACCTTCGACCGCGCCGTCGCCAACCGCGACTTCGTGGAGAAGGCTCTGGAGGTCAAGTCCGACAAGGGCGACGTCGGCGCCTGGCACTGGACCTCGGACCAGCAGGTCGTCTACCGCACCCAGAAATACTGGCAGCCGCACCAGAACATCACGTTCACCGCCCACCTCACGGGCGTACGCGCGCTGCGCGGCGTCTACGGCAGCGCCGACGTCACGAAGTCGTTCAAGATCGGCGACTCGACGACCGTCGTGGCCGACGCCAAGACGCACTACATGAAGATCACCCACGAGGGCGTCGTCAAGAAATTCCCCATCAGCATGGGCATGGGCGGCACGTCGGAGTACACCACCACCAGCGGCATTCACCTGACCAAAGAGAAGGCGCCGATGGTGACGATGACGTCGCCAGGCCGTAAGCCGGGCGACCCCGGCTACTACAAGGAGGACATCCCGCTCGCGGTGCGCATCAGCGACCGCGGCGAGTACATCCACCAGAGCCCGGGCGAGTACTACGCCCTCGGCCACAACAACATCAGCCACGGCTGTGTCCGCACCTCACCGACGGGCGCGCACTACTTCTACACGATCGCCCAGCGCGGCGACGTCGTGGACGTGGTCGGCACCAGCCGCAAGCTCGAACAGGGCAACGGCTGGACCTACTGGACCCTGTCCTGGAACGAGTGGCTCAAGGGCAGCGCGCTCAACCACTAGCGAGATCACTAGAAGTTCCACGTGAGTGGAGAACGGGCGCTCCGCATCGGCGGGGCGCCCGTTGTCTATGGGTCCTCGCCGCGCATGCGGCGGTCGAGGCGGCGGAGGAACTCCGGATCGTCGTCCGGCCCCATCGGAGGCGGCTTATCCGGGTCTTCGGCCGAGGTCTGTGCGGTGTCGTCGGCGTCGGTGAGGAAGTCCGGTGGCCACGTGGTCACGTCGGCGGTCACGAAGCCGCGTCGGCGACCGAACAGGAGCCAGGCGACGGCTCCCAGGTCGAATCCCAGCAGGATAACCAGGAACCACACGAACTTCGGCAGATGTCGGATATCGCCCTCACTGGTCGACAGCACCTCGAAGAGGCAGAAGAGCCAGATGCCGAGTGCGACCAGGATGAGCACGGCGGCAAGGACGAGCATTCTCGAAGCGTAGCCCGGACCCGCAAATGTGGCCTCAAATGTGGCCACGCGAGTTGCCGGGTATCTCGTCCCGCCCTGCGGCGATCCAGGCGATCTCCCCGGGGATGACGCGATCGCGACGTCCGGCTTACGCTTACGGCCTTAGCCCGGCGGGCCCTCCGCGGGCACGAAGGGCGCTGAGGGGTCGTTTTGATGCGTTACCGGGGGAACCGCCGCCACCAGCTGGAGGCGCCGGTCACCGACGTACGGGTGGGGCGTCACCGAAGGCCCAAGGAATCGGGCGACAGCCGCCCCGACGGCGCCGACCGCACGGCCGACCGGCCACGCCGCCTTCAGCCCAGAGACGCACTCGGCCGTTTCCGCAAGCTCGGCCCGGACGAGGTGCGGCCCGGCGGTGACACGGGCGACGGCCCGCGCGACGCCCCGGCCAGGCCGCGCTACACGTGGCGCGACTTCGAGCTCGACGAGGACCTGCCGCGCGCCGAGCCCCACGCGGCCGACGCGCCGGACCTACGGGACGGACGCCGTCACTGCGGGGCCCTGGAGGGCGTCCTGTACCGCCAGTGGGCCGCCGACGGGCGTTCGGCGCCACCGGACGCCGTACGGGCCGTGGACAGCCTCGCGGAGCTGCCGGACGCCCTCAAGGAGAGGCTCGCCGAGGGGCTCGACGGCATCTATGTCGGCTCCGGAGGCGTTCCGGACCTGGACGACATGCAGTTTCTGCGGGGCGCTCCGCTGCCGTCCGGCAAGGCGACGTGGGACATCTGCGCCGGGGCCTACGGCGACCGCAAGGTCGTCGTAGGAGATCAGCCTTCGCCGACTCCGGACGTGATGTTGCACGAGATCGGCCACGCTCTGGACGACATCGACGGCATCATGAGTGAGGACGGCCCTCGCCAATGGCAGTCCGACGGTCCGGAGTTCCAAGCGCTCTATCGTGAATGTTTTCCACATTTGCTGAGCGACTTCCACCGGAAGGGTGAGGAACTGGGGTGCCATGAGTTTTTCGCCGACGCCTTCGCCGCGATCGCCTCACGGCAGCGGCCCGCTCTTGTCGACATGCTCGGCGGTGACACTCGGACCGCGCTCAATGTGATGCTTTTCTTCAACCGGAAATATGGGATTTAGGTGATAGCCGATGTACGTGATCCGGCTTCCCGATGGCAACCTACGGGTTCCTGTCGGGGTGATGGCGCCCGGGCATGACGCGGCGACGCGCGGCGACGGAAAGGTGATCGGGCAGGCGTACGTCGAGATCGGTCCCGACGACCCCGACTACCAGCGGTTGCTCGAACACTCGATCACGCAGGAGGAGATGGCGGACAAGCGCCGACGCTGGCGTGCGGACGACGAGGCACTTCGCCAGGAGTTCGAGGAGTTCAAGGCACGGCAGGCCGATGAGTGAAAGATGCCGGGCGAGAGGGTGATCGCGGAGACGTTCCGCCCGCGTCTAGCTGCCGAGATCGCTCCGGGCGGCGGCCTCGACGGGCTCTTCGCCGCGCAGCAGCGCATGCACCTCGGACTCCCGGAATCTGCGGTGGCCCCCGGGGGTTCTGATGCTGCTGATACGGCCGGCCGCGGCCCAGCGTGTCACGGTCTTAGGATCGACTCGGAACAAGGCGGCGACCTCACCAGGGGTCAGCAGGCGCTCGCTCGTGCTCTCCACGTTTTCTCTCCCCCTTTGTCCCGCTCTCAGTGCGGGTGGACTGTTTCTCAGTCTGCCGCTTGACGACCGATTTCTCCCTTGTTTTAGCAAAACATCACGCTACGTAGTTTTGTGACATGCAGTAATGACCATATGTGACCACATGGTTGCATTACTTGAGGTCCGAAAACCCGTCGGCTGTCGCGAGTGCTCGCGTCGCGTCGAGTCCACCGGACCCATAAGGTGCGGGGTATGTCCGATCTGGTGAGCCTGGAGGAGATCGAGGAAGCCGCACGGCGGCTCGACGGAGTCATCACGAAGACGCCGTTGCTATCGCTTACGGGAACCCCATCTCTGCTGTTGAAACCGGAGTCGCTTCAGCCTGTCGGCTCGTTCAAGCTGCGCGGCGCGTACAACGCCATCGGCAGCGTGCCCGAGGCCGACCGCAAGAACGGCGTCATCGCGCATTCCAGCGGAAACCACGCGCAGGCCGTCGCGTACGCGGCGAACGCCTTCGGCGTCCCGGCGATCCTCGTCGTCCCCCGTACGACTCCCGCGATCAAGGTAGACGCCTGCCGCGCACTCGGCGCGGAGATCGTTTTCGTCGAGCCGACCATCGAGGCGCGCGTCGAGACCGCCGGCCGGCTGGCCACCGCCCACGGCTACCCGCTCATCCCGCCGTTCGACGACCGCCGCGTCATCGCCGGTCAGGGCACCATCGGACTGGAGATCCTGGCCGACGCCCCCGGCGACCTGGAGGCCGTTTTCGTCCCGATCAGCGGCGGCGGCCTGATCTCCGGCATCGCGACCGCCATCCGGCTGAAGCGCCCGGGAACGAAGATCGTCGGTGTGGAGCCCGAACTGGCCGGCGACGCCCACGCGTCCTTCCGTGCCGGCCACCGCATCGCCTGGTCGGGCGCCGACACCTCGCGGACCATCGCCGACGCCCTGCGCGTCGAGTGCGTCGGTGAGCTCCCCTACGCCCACATGCGGGCGTACGTCGACGAGATCATGGTCGTGACCGAGGAGGAGATCCGCGAGGCCATGCGGATCCTTGCGCGGCGCGCGCGTCTCGTCGCCGAGCCCGGCGGCGCGGTCGCGACCGCGGGTCACCTCGCGATGTACCCGGAGGGCTCGAACGGGCTGAGCGTGGCCGTGGTCTCCGGCGGAAACGTCGACCCGGCCCTGTACGCGGAGGTCCTTGCCATGCCGGGCGGGCAGGAGAGGTAGCCTCGGGTCCGTCATGCGCTCAGTACTCGTTTACACACTTGCACGCGCGGCTCTACTGGCGGTCACCGCCGGAGTGCTGTTCCTCGTCGGCGCGCGCGGGTTCCTGCTGCTCGGCCTCGCCATTTTGATCAGTGGCGTCATCAGCTTCGTCCTGCTGTCGCGCCAGCGCGACGCGGTCTCCGCCTCGGTGACCGAGCGGGCCTCCCGCATGCGGGACAACCTCGCCGAGGGCGCCGCCCGTGAGGACGCCGACCAGGTCGACTGATCGCCCTCAGCGGCGGGCGTGGTGCAGGGCGACGGCTCCGAACGTGAGGTTGCGCCATCGGACCGCCGTCCAGCCGGCCTCCCGCATCAGCCGCGCCAGCGCCGCCTGGTCGTGCCACGCGGCGGTCGACTCCGCCAGGTAGTGGTAGGAGTCCGGGTTCGAGCTGACCTTCGCCATCATCGGCAGGCCGACCTTCAGGTGCAGGCCGTGCAGGGTCCGCAGCACGGAGTTCGGCGGCTTGCCGACCTCGCAGATCAACAGCCTCCCGCCCGGCTTGGTCACCCGGCGCATCTCCCTCAGAGCCGCCACCGTGTCACTCACGTTGCGGATACCGAACGAGATCGTTACGGCATCGAAGGACTCGTCGGCGAAGGGCAGCCGCAGCGCGTCGCCGGCGGTGAAGGCCGGCCTCGGCGTACGGGCCTGGCGGCGCATGCCTTCGCGGAGCATCCCGAGGGAGAAGTCGCAGGCCACGGTGTTCGCCCCGGCCTTGGTGAACGGCGCCGAGGACGTGCCCGTACCGGCGGCGACGTCGAGGACCAGCTCTCCGGGCCGCGCGTCGACGGCGCGTACGACCTCGCGCCGCCACCGGCGGTCCATGCCGCCGGTCATCAAGGCGTTCAAGAGGTCATAGCGCGTGGCCGTACGGTCGAACATGGCCGCGACCTCGGCCGGTTTCTTGTCCAGGGAAGCGCGGGTCATGGTCGTGGAGCCTATTCGGGATGCGGCGCATCCTCGTACGACACCCCCGCACGGACGATCGGCGGGGCCGTGTGGTTCCCGACTAGACCTCGAAAAGGTCTAGACTCACCCGTGTAGCACGCTTGTGAAGCTGTTCACAAATGAACAAGACCCGTAGATCGCACCCCGGGTCGCACGTGTCCTGGCACAGGGCCATACGATCCGGCGCGGCACCGCCCCCCGTTCCCCGGCGGGGCGGCATCAACGAAACCGTGTCTACAGAGGACTCTCGTGACCGAGCAACCCGCCGTAGTTCAGCAGGACTCCTCCGCGACGGAGGCCGATGTCATCGTCGTCGGAGCCGGTCCGGCGGGCTCGACCACCGCGTACCACCTCGCGCAGGCGGGCCTCGACGTCCTGCTGCTGGAGAAGACGACATTCCCGCGCGAGAAGGTCTGCGGTGACGGCCTGACCCCGCGCGCCACCAAGCAGCTGCTCAAGATGGGCGTCGACATCGACGCCCCCGGCTGGATCCGCAACAAGGGCCTGCGCATCATCGGCGGCGGCGTCCGCCTCGAGCTGCCCTGGCCCGACCTCGCCAGCTACCCGGACTACGGCCTGGTCCGCACCCGGATGGACTTCGACCAGATCCTGGCCGAGCGTGCGATCGCCGCGGGCGTCAAGCTCCGGATGAACACCTCCGTCACCGGGCCGATCGTGGACGAGCGCACCGACCGCATCGTCGGTGTGAAGGCCAAGACCGCCGACGGCGAGGTCACCTTCAAGGCGCCGCTCGTGGTCGCCGCCGACGGCAACTCCACGCGGCTGTCGCTCGCGATGGGCCTGCGCAAGCGCGACGACCGCCCGATGGGCGTGGCCGTGCGCCGCTACTACACCAGCCCGCGCCACGACGACGACTACCTGGAGTCCTGGCTGGAGCTCTGGGACGGCGAGCGCCTGCTGCCCGGCTACGGCTGGGTCTTCGGCGTCGGCGACGGCACCTCCAACGTCGGCCTCGGTCTGCTCAACACGAGCGAGGCGTTCAAGAACGTCGACTACCGCGGGCTGCTCAAGGGCTGGCTCGCCGGCATGCCGAAGGAATGGGGCTACGTCGAGGAGAACGCCACCGGGCCCGTACGCGGCGCGGCGCTCCCGATGGGCTTCAACCGCACGCCGCACTACACGAGGGGCCTCCTGCTCGTCGGCGACGCCGGCGGCATGATCAACCCGTTCAACGGAGAGGGCATCGCGTACGCGATGGAGTCCGGCGAGATGGCCGCCGAGATCATCGTGCAGGCGCTCGGGCGCCCGACTCCCGCGCAGCGCGAGCGCGCCCTGCACGACTATCCGCGCGTCCTCAAGGACGCCTACGGCGGCTACTACACGATCGGCCGCGTCTTCGTGAAGGCGATCGGGGATCCGCGGTTGATGAAGTTCGCGACTCGTCACGGGCTACCGCACCCCACACTGATGAGATTCACGCTCAAGCTCCTCGCCAATCTCACGGATCCGCGGGGCGGTGACGCGATGGACCGCGTCATCAACGCCATGTCCAAGATCGCGCCCGCGGCGTGACACCCCGAGGGAAGAAGTGATGATCGCTTTGCCTAGGATTGAAATCCCGGCCGTGCACGACGTCCCCGAGGCGTCCGGCGCGAGCGAAGGCATTCACCGAGAGGGGGTGTAGAGAGTTGAATCTCTACGTTCCGATTGTCGTCCTGGGCGCCCTCGCGCTCGGATTCGCCGGCTTCTCGGTGGTCATGGGTTCGCTGACCGGCCCCAAGCGGTGGAACCGCGCACGGCTGGAAGCGTACGAATGCGGCATCGAGCCGACTCCCCAGCCGGTCGGCGGCGGTCGCTTCCCGGTGAAGTACTACCTGACGGCGATGCTGTTCATCGTCTTCGACATCGAGATCATCTTCCTGTACCCCTGGGCGGTCGCCTTCGACCACCTGGGGATGTTCGGTCTCGTCGAAATGGTGCTGTTCATCGTCACCGTCCTTATCGCGTACGCCTACGTCTGGCGGCGCGGCGGACTGGAGTGGGACTGACAGACATGGGTCTAGAAGAGAAACTCCCCAGTGGTGTTCTGCTGACAACGGTCGAGCAGGTCATCGGACTGGCGCGCAAGAGTTCCGTGTGGCCTGCGACATTCGGCCTGGCCTGCTGCGCCATCGAGATGATGGCCACCGGCGACCCTCGCCACGACTTCTCCCGATGGGGAATGGAACGTGCCTCCGGTTCGCCCCGGCAGGCCGACCTGATGATCGTGGCCGGTCGCGTGAGCCAGAAGATGGCCCCGGTGCTCCGGCAGATCTACGACCAGATGGCGTCGCCCAAGTGGGTCATCGCGATGGGCGTGTGCGCCTCGTCCGGCGGCATGTTCAACAACTACGCGATCGTCCAGGGCGTCGACCACATCGTGCCGGTCGACATCTACCTCCCCGGCTGCCCGCCGCGGCCCGAGATGCTCCTGGACGCGATCCTCAAGCTGCACGACAAGATCCAGAACACCAAGATGGGCGTGCACCGGAAGAAGGAGATCGAGGAGCTGGAGCGTGCCAGGCTCCGTCAGCTCCCGCTCCTCGACCAGCCGCAGCAGGTGACCTCATGAGTTCACAGCATCCTGAGCAGAAGGCCGAGCAGGCGGCCGACCAGCTCCCCGCGCAGCGCGAGGAGGAGCGGGCCGAGCAGCCCATCGCGCGTCACGGGATGTTCGGCGCCCGCACAACCGGCGACACCTCCGGCTTCGGCCGCCTCGTCGTCCGGCAGACGGCGAAGGTGTCCGCGCCCCGGCCGTACGGCGGGCCGCGCGTCACCGATGCCGAAGGCGAGTTCGACGTTATCGCCGACCAGCTGGAGCGCGCCTACCCCGACTTCGGTGACGCCATCGAGCGCGTGGTCGTCGACCGCGGCGAGCTGACCTTCCACGTACGCCGCGAGCACCTGCTGGAGGTCATGCGCGTCCTGCGCGACGACCCGAAGCTGCGCTTCGAGCTCTGCACCGGCGTGTCCGGCGTGCACTACCCGGCCGACACCGGCGCGGAGCTGCACGCGGTCTACCCGCTGCTGTCGATCACGCACAACCGGCGCGTACGCGTCGAGGTGTCGTGCCCCGACGCCGACCCGCACATCCCGTCGATCGTGTCGGTCTACCCGACCAACGACTGGCACGAGCGCGAGACGTACGACTTCTTCGGCCTGATCTTCGACGGGCATCCGGCGCTGACCCGGATCATGATGCCCGACGACTGGAAGGGCCATCCGCAGCGCAAGGACTACCCCCTCGGCGGCATCCCCGTCGAGTACCGCGGGGCCACTGTGCCCCCGCCGGACGAGCGGAGGTCGTACGTATGACCACTACCACTGGGTACGACGCCTATGGCACGGATGAGGCGGCCGAGGGCACGGTCTTCAACGTCACCGGGCAGGACTGGGACGACGTCGTCCAGGGCGCCGCGGAGAGCGAGGACGACCGCCTCGTCGTCAACATGGGCCCGCAGCACCCGTCCACGCACGGCGTGCTCCGGCTCATCCTGACGCTCGACGGCGAGACGGTGGACGAGGCCCGCGTGGGCATCGGCTACCTCCACACCGGTATCGAGAAGAACATGGAGTACCGGACGTGGACCCAGGGGACCACGTTCTGCACCCGCATGGACTACCTCGCGCCGATCTTCAACGAGACGGCGTACTGCCTGGCCGTCGAGAAGCTCCTCGGCATCACCGACGAGATCCCCGAGCGGGCCAACGTCATCCGGGTGCTGATGATGGAGGTCAACCGGATCTCCTCGCACCTGGTCGCGATCGCCACGTTCGGCCTGGAGCTGGGCGCGACCACGGTCATGCTCAACGGCTTCCTCGAGCGTGAATACGCCCTGGACATCTTCGAGATGGTCGCCGGGCTGCGCATGAACATGGCCTACATCCGGCCGGGCGGCGTCGCGCAGGACCTCCCGCCGGGCGCGATCGAGAAGATCGGCGACTTCGTCAAGCGCGAGCGCTACCGCCTCGGCCAGCTCCGCAAGCTGCTCGACGAGAACCCGGTGTACGTCGCGCGGACGAAGGACATCGCCTACCTCGACCTGAGCGCCTGCATGTCGCTCGGTGTGACGGGGCCGGTGCTGCGCAGCACGGGCCTGCCGTGGGACCTGCGCAAGTCGCAGCCCTACTGCGGCTACGAGACGTACGACTTCGAGGTGGCCACCCAGGACACCTGCGACGTCTACGGCCGTTACCTCGTGCGCATGCAGGAGATGGACGAGTCCCTGAAGATCATCGAGCAGTGCCTCGAGCGGCTGAGCTCCGGTTCCGCCAAGACCGGTCCGGTGATGATCCAGGACAAGAAGATCGGCTGGCCGGCGCAGCTCGCGCTCGGCCCCGACGGCATGGGCAACTCGCCCAACCACATCGCGCACATCATGGGCCAGTCCATGGAAGCCCTCATCCACCACTTCAAGCTGGTGACGGAGGGGTTCCGCGTGCCCGCGGGCCAGGTGTACGCCGCGGTCGAGTCGCCGCGCGGCGAGCTCGGCTGCCACGCGGTGAGCGACGGCGGCACGCGGCCGTTCCGCGTGCACTTCCGAGACCCGTCCTTCACCAACCTGCAGGCCATCCCTGCGGCCTCCGAGGGCTCGATGGTCGCCGACGTGATCGCCGCAGTGGCCAGCATCGACCCAGTGATGGGGGGAGTCGACCGATGAGCTTCGAGCCCGAGGTTCTCGCGCGTCTGGAGAAGGACGCGAAAGAGATCATCGCGAAGTACCCCAAGCCGCGCTCGGCGCTGCTGCCTCTGCTGCACCTGATGCAGTCGGAGGAGGGGTACGTCTCCGAGCACGGCATCCGGTTCTGCGCCGACATCCTGGGCATCACGCCGGCGCAGGTCACCGGCGTCGTGACCTTCTACACCCAGTACAAGCAGCATCCGGTCGGCGACTACCACGTCGGCGTGTGCATCAACACGCTGTGCGCGGTCATGGGCGGCGACCAGATCTGGCGGGAGCTGAGCGAGTACGTCGGCGTCGGCCACGACGAGGCCACCGAGGACGGCACCGTCAGCCTCGAGCGCATCGAGTGCAACGCGGCCTGCGACTACGCCCCGGTGATGATGGTCAACTGGGAGTTCTTCGACGACATGACTCCCGACAAGGCCAAGCAGCTCGTCGACGACCTGCGCGCCGGCAAGGAGGTCGCGCCCACGCGTGGCCCGAACTCCGTGTGCGACTGGAAGCAGGCGTCGCGGGTGCTCGCCGGGTTCAACGACGGCCGCGCCGGAGAGGGCGCCCAGGCGGGCCCGGCCTCGCTCCGCGGACTCGAACTCGCCAAGGAGTCCGGCTGGAAGGCCCCTGAGCCCGAAAGAGGTGCCGAGTGACCACGCTGACCCCGATTCTCACCAAGGGGTGGGACCGGGCCGATGGCTTCACGATCGCGGGGTATGAGGACCGCGACGGGTACAAGGCTCTCCGTACGGCGCTGGGGATGGCGCAGGACGACATCATCCAGGCCGTCAAGGACTCCGGTCTGCGCGGCCGTGGCGGCGCGGGGTTCCCCACCGGCATGAAGTGGGGCTTCATCCCGCAGGGTGACGGCAAGCCGCACTACCTGGTCGTCAACGCGGACGAGTCCGAGCCGGGCACCTGCAAGGACATCCCGCTGATGATGGCCGACCCGCACATGCTGGTCGAGGGCGTCATCATCAGCGCGTACGCCATCCGCGCGAACCAGGCGTTCATCTACGTGCGCGGCGAGGTCCTGCACGTCATCCGCAGGCTCCAGCAGGCGGTCGCGGACGCGTACGCCGCGGGTTACCTCGGCACGAACATCCTCGGCTCCGGCTTCGACCTGGAGCTCGTCGTGCACTCCGGCGCCGGCGCGTACATCTGCGGCGAGGAGACGGCGCTGCTGGACTCCCTGGAGGGGTTCCGCGGCCAGCCGAGGCTCAAGCCGCCCTTCCCGGCGGTCGCCGGCCTGTACGGCGGGCCCACCGTCATCAACAACGTCGAGTCCATCGCGAGCGTCCCGTCGATCATCGCCAACGGCCCCGACTGGTTCTCCGGTATGGGAACCGAGAAGTCCAAGGGCTTCGGGATCTTCAGCCTGTCCGGGCACGTGACGCGTCCCGGCCAGTACGAGGCGCCGCTGGGCATCACGCTCCGCGAGCTGCTCAGCATGGCGGGCGGCGTGCGCTTCGGGCACCGGCTGAAGTTCTGGACGCCGGGCGGTTCGTCCACGCCGATCTTCACCGACGAGCACCTCGACGTGCCGCTCGACTTCGAGTCGGTCGGCGCGGCCGGCTCGATGCTCGGCACCCGCGCCCTGCAGATCTTCGACGAGACGACCTGCGTGCTGCGGGCAGTGCTGCGCTGGAGTGAGTTCTACGCGCATGAGTCGTGCGGAAAGTGCACGCCGTGCCGCGAGGGCACCTACTGGTACAAGCAAACGCTGAAGCGGCTCGAACAGGGCCAGGGCAACGAGGGCGACCTCGACACCTTGCTCGACCTGTCCGAGAACATCCTCGGGCGCTCGTTCTGCGCGCTAGGCGACGGGGCCACCAGCCCCGTCACGTCCAGCATCCAGTACTTCCGTGACGAGTACATCAAGCACTTCGAGATGGGTGGCTGTCCGTTCGACCAGGCCGCCTCCACTGTGTGGGCAGGTGAAATGTGACCGTCACCGACAGCGCCGATGTAGAGAAGCGGCCCGATCTGATCTCCGTCACGATCGACGGGTTCGAGATCAGCGTTCCCAAGGGCACGCTGATCATCCGGGCCGCCGAGCTGCTCGGCATCCAGATCCCGCGGTTCTGCGACCACCCGCTGCTGGACCCGGTGGCCGCGTGCCGTCAGTGCCTGGTGGAGGTCCCCGACGCCGGCAACGGCCGCGGCATGCCCAAGCCGCAGCCGGCCTGCGCCGTCACCGTGATGCCGGGAATGGTGATCCAGACCCAGCTCACCTCCAAGGTGGCCGACAAGGCGCAGCACGGCGTGATGGAGCTGCTGCTCATCAACCACCCGCTCGACTGCCCGGTCTGCGACAAGGGCGGCGAGTGCCCACTGCAGAACCAGGCGATGTCGAACGGCCGCGGCGAGTCGCGGTTCGTCGACAAGAAGCGCACCTTCCCCAAGCCGGTCGCCCTGTCCAGCCAGGTGCTGCTCGACCGCGAGCGCTGCATCCAGTGCGCGCGCTGCACGCGGTTCTCCGACGAGATCGCCGGCGACGCGTTCATCGACCTGTTCGAGCGCGGCGCCAAGGAGCAGGTAGGCGTCGCCGAGGACCAGCCGTTCCAGTCCTACTTCTCCGGCAACACCGTGCAGATCTGCCCGGTCGGCGCGCTGACGGGTTCGGCGTACCGCTTCCGGTCCCGCCCGTTCGACCTGGTCTCCACGCCGAGCGTCTGCGAGCACTGCGCGGCCGGCTGCGCGCAGCGTACCGACCACCGGCGCGGCAAGGTCACCCGCCGGCTCGCGGGCGACGACCCGCAGGTCAACGAAGAGTGGAACTGCGACAAGGGCCGGTGGGCGTTCACCTACACCACCGCACCCGACCGCCTCACGCACCCGCTGGTCCGTAACGAGGACGGCGTGCTGGAGACGGCGTCCTGGCCCGAGGCGCTCCACATCGCGGCCGAGGGCCTGGCGCGGGCGCGCGGCAAGGCCGGCGTGCTGACCGGCGGCCGCGTCACGCTGGAGGACGCCTACGCGTACGCCAAGTTCGCGCGGCTCGCCCTCGGCACCAACGACATCGACTTCCGCGCACGCGCGCACACGCGTGAGGAGTCCGAATTCCTCGCCTCGCACGTCGCGGGCACGCCCATCTCGGTCTCCTACGACGACCTGGAGAAGGCGCCCTCGGTGCTCCTGGCCGGCTTCGAGCCGGAGGAGGAGTCGCCGATCGTCTTCCTGCGGCTCCGCAAGGCGGCCCGCAAGCACGGCCTGAAGGTCTACTCCGTCGCCCCGTACGCCACGCGCGGCTTGGCCAAGTGCGACGGCGTGCTGCTGCCGTCGCTGCCCGGCGGCGAGGCCGAGGTGCTCGGCAACCTGGTCACCGGCACCGGCCTGGACGACCCCAGCAAGGCCGCCACCGAACTGCTCAAGGCCGAAGGCGCGGTCATCCTGCTGGGCGAGCGCCTCGCCGAGGTGCCGGGCGCGCTGTCGGCCGCGGGTCGTCTCGCCGCGGCGACCGGCGCGCGCATCGCCTGGATCCCGCGGCGGGCGGGTGAGCGCGGTGCCCTGGAGGCGGGCGCGCTGCCCGGCCTCCTGCCGATCGGCCGCCCGGTCGCCGACTCCACCGCACGCGCCGACGTCGCGCGCACCTGGGGTGTGAGCGCGCTGCCGGACACTCCCGGCCGAGACACCGCCGGCATCCTCGCCGCCGCGTTCGACGAGAAGATCGACGCCCTGCTCATCGGCGGCGTCGACCCGTACGACCTGCCCGACCCGGCCTCCGTGCTCGCCACGCTGGAGGCCACGCCGTTCATCGTCAGCCTGGAGCAGCGCGTGAGCGCGGTCACCGACCGCGCCGACGTCGTGCTGCCGGTCGCGGTGGTGACCGAGAAGTCCGGCACCTTCGTCAACTGGGAGGGCCGCGGGCGTCCGTTCGAGGCCGTCCTGAAGTCCGCGCGCACCATGTCGGACCTCACGGTCCTGTCCGCGATCGCCGACCTCATGGACGTCCACCTCGGACTGCCCGACGCCGCGTCGGCTCGCCATGAGCTGGCCTCCCTGGGCGCCTTCAGGGGCACACGGCCGAGCGCCCCGAGCGTCTCGGCCTCCGTGCCGCCCGAGCCGGTGTCCGGCGAGGCGGTGCTCGCCACCTGGCGGATGCTCCTCGACGCGGGCCGCCTGCAGGACGGCGAGCCGTACCTCGCGGGCACCGCCAAGGCAGCGGTCGCCCGGATGAGCGCGGCCACCGCCGCGGAGATCGGAGCGGAAGGGAAGGTCACCGTCGCCGCCCGGCACGGCGAGATCACCCTGCCGCTGGAGATCGCCGTCATGCCCGACCGCGTGGTCTGGCTGCCCGCCAACTCACCGGGGTGCGCGATCTACCGCGATCTCGGCGTACAGGCCGGAGACGTCGTGAAGATCCAGAACGGGAGCGTCGCATGAGCGCCACCCACGTCATCGCGGACGGGCTGCTCGCAGCGCCGCACGCCGACACCTGCTCGGCCAAGCCGTACGGCCTGGGCGCGTTCGGCTGCGACCCTTGGTGGCTCGTGCTCGGCAAGGCCGTGGTCATCTTCGTGTTCCTGCTGCTGACGGTGCTGATGGCCGTCTGGGCGGAACGCCGGATCATCGCCCGGATGCAGTTGCGCCCCGGCCCCAACCGCGCCGGGCCGTTCGGCCTGCTCCAGTCGCTGCTCGACGGTGTCAAGGGAGCGCTCAAGGAGGACATCGTCCCCCGCGGCGTCGACAAGGTCATCTTCTTCCTCGCGCCGATCGTGGCCGCCGCGCCCGCGCTGGTGTCGTTCGCGATCATCCCGTTCGGCGGGGTCGTCTCGATCGGCGGCCACCGTACGCCTCTGCAGCTCACCGACCTGCCGGTCGCGGTGCTGCTGGTGCTGGCGATGTCCTCGATCGGCGTGTACGGCTTCGTCCTCGCCGGTTGGTCGTCGATGTCGCCGTACTCCCTGCTCGGCGGCATGCGCTCCAGTGCCCAGGTGATCTCCTATGAGATCGCGATGGGCCTGTCGTTCGTCGCGGTGTTCCTGTTCGCCGGGTCGCTGTCCACCTCGGAGATCGTGAACGCCCAGGCGCACGGCAGCGCGTTCCACTTCTTCGGGATGACGCTGCACACGCCGTCCTGGTACGTGGTGCTGCTGCTGCCGTCGTTCATCATCTACGTGTTCACGATGATGGGTGAGTCCGGCCGTATCCCGTTCGACCTGCCCGAGGGCGAGGGCGAGCTGGTCGCCGGCTACCACACCGAGTACTCCTCGCTGAAGTTCCTGATGTTCTACCTCGCCGAGTACATCAACATGGCGACGCTGTCGGCGCTGTGCACCACGCTGTTCCTCGGCGGTTACCGGGCGCCCTGGCCGATCACCGGAGTATGGTCCGGGGCCAACTCCGGGTGGTGGCCGATCCTGTGGTTCCTGATCAAGCTGTGGATGTTCATCTTCTTCTTCGTCTGGGTGCGCGCCTCGCTGCCGCGCGTCCGGTACGACCAGCTGATGAAGCTGGGCTGGAAGGTGCTCATCCCGGTCTCGCTCGGTTGGATCCTCTTCGTCTCGACGGTTCGCGCGCTGCGCAACGAGAAGCACGACATGCGCCCGGTGATGCTGGGCGTGGCCGTACTGATCGTGCTGCTGCTGATCGCCTCGTGGATCTGGGAGCAGCGGACCGCAAAGTCGGAAGAGGCGGACGGAACACCCGACCAGCCCGAGTCCGAGCCGGATCCGATGGCGGGCGGGTTCCCGGTACCCCCGCTCGACGCGCCGCACTACCACGGTGCCGGAACCGCGAACGCGAACAACTCCGCGGAGGCCACCCGTGCTTGATTTTCTGAACCCCGTCAAGGGGTTCGGGGTCACCTTCCACCAGATGTTCATGAAGGTGGAGACGGTCGAATACCCCGAGGTCAAAAAGCCCACCGCGCCGCGCTTCCACGGCCGTCACCAGCTCAACCGCTGGCCGGACGGCCTGGAGAAGTGCGTCGGCTGTGAGCTGTGCGCGTGGGCGTGCCCCGCGGACGCGATCTACGTGGAGGGCGCCGACAACACCGAGGAGGCGCGGTTCTCCCCGGGTGAGCGCTTCGGCCGCGTCTACCAGATCAACTATCTGCGGTGCATCCTCTGCGGCCTCTGCATCGAGGCCTGCCCGACGCGGGCGCTGACGATGACCAACGAGTACGAACTGGCCAACGACAGCCGCGAGAGCCTCATCTACACCAAGGAGATGCTGCTCGCCCCGCTGACGGAGGGCATGGAGGTCCCGCCCCACGACATGCGGCTCGGCGAGACCGAGGAGGACTACTACCGCCTCGGCGCCGGTGAGTCCGGAGAGGGCGCCAAATGAACGGCGTTGTAGCAGCGGGAGCGCATCACACCGGCGAGTCGGTGGTCTTCTGGTTCCTGGCCATCGTGTCGGTCGCCGCCGCGCTCGGCGTGATCCTCGTGCGCAAGGCCGTCTACTCGGCGCTGCTCCTCGCGGTGGTGATGTTCTCCCTCGCGGTGTTCTACGCGGTCAACGAGGCGCCGTTCCTGGCCTTCGTCCAGGTGATCGTCTACACCGGCGCGGTGCTGATGCTCTTCCTGTTCGTCGTCATGATCGTCGGCGTCAGCTCGACGGACTCGATGGTCGAGACCATCCGGGGGCAGCGTGTCGCCGCCGCGGTGGCGGGCATCGCCTTCATCGTCCTGCTGCTCCTCGGGTTCGGTCACGCCACGCTGGCGCCCTCGACCGGGCTCAAGGAGGCCAACGGCCAGGGCGGCAACGTCATGGGCCTGGCCAAGCTGATCTTCACCAAGTACATCTTCGCCTTCGAGGTGACCAGCGCCCTGCTGATCACCGCCGCGCTGGGCGCCATGGTGCTCGCCCACCGCGAGCGCCTCACCCCGAAGCCGACGCAGCGGCAGCTGTCCGAGGCGCGGACCAAGAGCGACAGGGTGTCGCCCCTCCCGCCCCCCGGCACGTACGCCCGTCACAACTCGGTCGACATGCCGGCGCTGCTGCCGGACGGCACCGTCTCGGAGCTGTCGGTCAGCCCGGTCATCGCGCGCCGCCGCGGCGGCACGCACGATGACCTGCACGGTGAGGGGCCGGAGGCGGCCGTCAGACGCGAGTCGGCGACGCTCAAGGCCGTGCTCGAGGGTCAGGTCGAGGTCGAGTCCCGTACCCAGGAGGACGAAAAGTGACCGGCCACTACCTGGCGCTGTCCGCCATCCTGTTCACGATCGGCGCGGTGGGCGTGCTCATACGCCGCAACGCGATCGTGGTCTTCATGTGCGTCGAGCTCATGCTCAACGCCACGAACCTCGCGTTCGTCGCCTTCTCCCGTCAGCACGGTGCCCTCGATGGGCAGATCATCGCGTTCTTCGTGATGGTCGTGGCCGCCGCGGAGGTCGTCGTGGGCTTGGCGATCATCATGGCGATCTTCCGAAGCCGCAAGTCCTCGTCCGTCGACGACGCGAACCTGCTGAAGTACTGAGGACATCTCGATGACCACAACTCTTCTCGCAGCCGACTCTCAGCTGCACACGCAGGCCGCCACCGGTGTGGGGTCGGCAGCGTGGCTGCTCATCGCCTTCCCGCTGGCGGGGGCGGCGATCCTGCTGCTCGGCGGACGCCGTACCGACAAGTGGGGCCACCTGCTGGGCGTCGCGATGTCCCTGGCGTCCTTCGTCGTCGGCGTCGCGGTCTTCGCCCAGATGCTCGGTCAGCCGGGCGACGGGCGCAGCCGCCTCGTGCACCTGTATCAGTGGATCTCGGTCGGCACCTTCAAGGCCGACATGAACCTGCTGATCGACCCGCTGTCCATCAGCTTCGTGCTGCTGATCACCGGCGTCGGTTCGCTGATCCACATCTACTCGATCGGGTACATGGCGCACGACCCGGAGCGGCGCCGGTTCTTCGCGTACCTGAACCTCTTCGTCGCGGCGATGCTGCTGCTCGTGCTGGCCGACAACTACCTGAGCCTGTACGTCGGCTGGGAGGGCGTCGGTCTCGCCTCGTACCTGCTGATCGGGTTCTGGCAGCACAAGCCCAGCGCGGCGACCGCGGCCAAGAAGGCGTTCATCGTCAACCGCGTCGGCGACTTCGGGCTGTCCGTCGCGATCATGCTGATGTTCGTGACGTTCGGTTCGATCAGCTTCCAGGACGTCTTCGGGCATGCCGCGCAGGCCTCACACGGCACGATCACCGCGATCGGGCTGCTGCTCCTGCTCGGCGCTTGCGGTAAGTCCGCTCAGCTCCCGCTGCAGTCCTGGCTCCTGGACGCCATGGAGGGCCCGACCCCGGTGTCGGCGCTGATCCACGCGGCGACGATGGTGACCGCCGGCGTCTACCTGGTCGTCCGGTCGCACGCCATCTTCGAGCTGTCGCCCACGGCACGGCTCCTGGTCATGATCGTCGGTGCGGCCACGCTGATCTTCGGTGCGATCATCGGTTGCGCGAAGGACGACATCAAGAAGGCCCTCGCCGGGTCGACGATGTCGCAGATCGGCTACATGATGCTGGCCGCCGGCATCGGCAAGGCCGGCTACGTCTTCGCCATCGCCCACCTCATCGCGCACGGCTTCTTCAAGGCCGGCCTGTTCCTCGGCGCCGGTTCGGTCATGCACGGCATGAACGACGACGTGAACATGCGCAAGTACGGCGCCCTGCGGAAGGCCATGCCGATCACGTTCGCGACGTTCGGCCTGGGCTACCTGGCGATCATCGGCTTCCCCGGCCTGTCGGGCTGGTGGACGAAGGACGGGATCATCGACTCGGCCTTCGAGAAGGGCGGCACGTCCGGCCAGATCCTCGGCTGGACCGCGCTGATCGGCGCGGGCATCACGGCGTACTACATGTCCCGCGTGATGTTCATGACCTTCTTCGGCGAGAAGCGCTGGGACGACGGCGTCGACCCGCACGAGTCGCCGCAGGTCATGACGATTCCGCTGATCCTGCTGGCCATCGGGTCGATCGCCGGGGGTGCCTTCCTGATCGCGGGCGACCGGTTCGCGAACTTCCTCGCTCCGGTCGTCGGGGCTCCGGAGGAATCGCACAAGCTGATCACCCCGTACACCGGCATCGTCTTCGTGCTCATGGTCGTCGGCGTGGGCCTCGCCTACGTGCAGTACCTCCGGCGCCCGGTTCCGCGTACGGCCCCGGCGGCGGGCTTCCCCGTCGTCGCGGCCCGCAAGGACCTGTACGGCGACGCGCTCAACGAGTCGCTGCTCATGCGGCCCGGCCAGTGGCTGACCCGGCTCACGGTCTTCTTCGACAGCCGCACCGTCGACGGTCTCGTCAACGGCGTCGCGGCGTTCGTCGGCGGAACCTCGGGGCGGGTGAGGCGGGTGCAGACCGGTTTCGTCCGTTCGTACGCACTGTCCATGTTCTTCGGCGCCGCGCTGGTCGTGGGTGCCCTGCTCCTGGTGAGGCTCTAATCACATGCTGACAGCCCTCATCGCCATCCCCGCGGTCGGAGCGCTGCTGGTCGCGCTGCTGCCCAAGGGCAAGGACGAGCTGGCCAAACGCGCCGCGCTGCTCGTCACCCTGGTCGTCGCGGTCCTGTCCATCGTGATGGCGGTCCAGTTCAAGAGCGGTGGCGCGCGTTTCCAGTTCACCGAGCAGCACTGGTGGATCCGGCAGTTCGGCGTCCACTTCGCGGTGGGCGTCGACGGCGTCGCACTGGTGCTGATCCTCCTGTCGGCGATTTTGGTGCCGCTCGTGGTCCTCGCCTCCTGGAACGACGCGGAGCGGTCCGGCGGCACCCTCGCCGAGGGCGCTCCCGAGGTCACGGCGAAGCGGTCCGTGAAGACCTACTTCGCACTGCTGCTCAGCCTCGAGGCCATGATGATCGGCGTCTTCGCGGCGACCGACCTCTTCCTGTTCTACGTGTTCTTCGAGGCCATGCTGATCCCGATGTACTTCATCATCGGGTCCTACGGCGGCCCGCAGCGTTCGTACGCCGCGGTGAAGTTCCTGCTCTACTCCCTGTTCGGCGGGCTCCTGATGCTCGCCGCGGTGATCGCGCTCTACGTCACCTCCGCCAACGCGGGCCACGGCACGTTCCTGTTCGACGAGCTGCGGCAGCTGCACATAGAGCCGACCACGGCCAAGTGGCTGTTCATGGGCTTCTTCATCGCCTTCGCGATCAAGGCGCCGCTGGTGCCGTTCCACACCTGGCTGCCCGACGCCGCGGGCCAGGCGCCCGCCGGTGCCGCGGTGCTGCTGGTCGGCGTGCTCGACAAGGTCGGCACGTACGGCATGCTGCGCTTCTGCATCGAGCTCTTCCCCGGCGCCGCCAAGTGGTTCACACCGGTCGTGCTCGTACTGTCGGTGGTCGGGATCGTGTACGGCGCGATCCTGGCGATCGGCCAGGTCGACATGAAGCGCCTGATCGCCTACACGTCGATCTCGCACTTCGGTTTCATCACGCTCGGCATCTTCGCGATGACCGCGCAGGGCCAGGCCGGCGCGACGCTGTACATGGTCAACCACGGCTTCTCCACCGGCGCGCTGTTCCTGGTCGCCGGCTTCCTGATCGCCCGCCGCGGCTCGGCCCGCATCGACGCCTTCGGCGGCGTGAAGAACGTCGCGCCGCTGCTGGCCGGGACGTTCCTCATCGCGGGCCTGTCCGGCCTGTCGCTGCCGGGCCTCTCGACGTTCGTGTCCGAGTTCATGGTGCTGGTGGGGACGTTCACCCGCTACAAGGTGCCCGCGATCATCGCGACCAGCGGCATCATCCTGGCGGCCATCTACATCCTGTGGATGTACCAGCGCACGATGACCGGCCCGACGTCGGAGTCCGTGAAGGGCATGACGGACCTGTCCAAGCGTGAGCTGCTGGTGATAGCGCCGGTCATCGCGATCCTCGTCGTGCTCGGCTTCTACCCCAAGCCCGCGCTCGACGTCATCAATCCGTCGGTGAAACAGACGATGGTCCGGGTCGACAAGCAGGACCCGAAACCGGCCGTCGCGGAGAAGGGGATCCGCCCGTGACATCGTTGAACCTCGCGGCGGGGGAAATCCCGGCGCCGCACATCGAATACGGGCGGATCGCACCGATCCTCATCGTGCTGGGCGCGGCCGCGATCGGCGTGCTCATCGAGGCGTTCGTGTCGCGGGAGAACCGCTACTGGGCGCAGGTGCAGGTGGCGCTGCTCGGCCTGGTCGCCGCCTTCGCCTGGACCGTCGCGCTCGGAGTGTCGAGCACACCGCACCACGTCTCGGCCATGGGCGCGCTCGGCATCGACGGGCCGACGCTCTTCATCCAGGGCACGATCCTCGTCCTCGCGCTGCTGTCGTTGCTGCTCATCGCCGAGCGCAGGCACGAGCCCAGCCCGTTCACCGCGCAGGCGTCGTCGGTGCCGGGCAGCCCCGAGGAGCGCGAGAGCCTCGTCGCGGGCATCGTGCAGACCGAGGTCTTCCCGCTCATGCTCTTCGCGGTCGGCGGCATGCTGATCTTCCCGGCCGCCAACGACCTGCTGACCATGTTCGTGGCCCTTGAGGTCCTGTCGCTGCCGCTGTACCTCCTGTGCGGCCTGGCGCGCCGTCGCCGCCTGCTCTCGCAAGAGGCCGCGGTCAAGTACTTCCTGCTCGGCGCGTTCTCCTCGGCCTTCTTCCTCTACGGCACCGCGCTGCTGTACGGGTACGCGGGCTCGGTGCGGCTGTCGGACATCTCCGCCGCCATCACCAAGCAGGCCGGCGCCGAGCCGCTCCTGCTCGCCGGTGTCGCGCTGCTGTCGGTCGGCCTGCTGTTCAAGATGGGCGCCGCGCCGTTCCAGGCGTGGAAGCCCGACGTCTACCAGGGCGCCCCGACGGCCATCACCGCGCTGATGGCCTCCTGCACGCTCGTCTCGGCCGTCGGCGGCGTCCTCCGCGTCTTCTACGTCGGCTTCGAGACGCTGCGCTGGGACTGGCGTCCGATGATGTGGGGCGTCGCCATCCTCACCATGCTCGTCGGCGCGATCGTCGCGATCACGCAGACCGACGTGAAGCGGATGCTCGCCTACTCCTCGGTCGCGCACGGCGGCTTCCTGCTGACCGGCGTCATCGCCACCAGCAAGGCAGGTCTTTCCAGCACACTGTTCTATCTGCTGGCGTACGGATTCACGACCGTCGGGGCGTTCGCGGTCATCACGATGGTCCGCGACGCGGGCGGCGAGGCCTGGCATCTGTCCCGCTGGGCCGGGCTCGGCAAGCGCGAGCCGGTGCTCGCCGGCACCTTCGCGCTGTTCCTGCTCGCCTTCGCCGGCATCCCGCTGACCAGCGGGTTCACCGGAAAGTTCGCGGTCTTCCAGGCCGCGGTCGCGGGCGGGGCCACCCCGCTGGTGATCGTCGGTGTGCTGTCGTCGGCCATCGCGGCGTTCTTCTACGTACGCGTCATCGTGCTGATGTTCTTCAGCGATCCGGCCGCGGACGGCCCGGCGGTGGTCTTCAGCCCGACGAGTACGACGGCGGTCGCGGTCGGTGCGTTGGCTACTGTGGTACTCGGCGTCGTTCCTGGCCCTGCACTCCATCTGGCCCAGTCAGCCGCCAACCAGCTGTTCGTTCGCTGATCCATGGGGAGAGTCTGTGAGTAGTGCCCTTCTTGGCCTCCCGGCCGTTGACGACACACTCGCAGCGGATGTCCATAAGAGGCTGACAGCGGTCGAGGACCTGCTGCGTACGTCGGTGAGAAGCGATCACCCGCTTCTCACCGACGCCTCACGGCACCTCGCCGAAGCCGGTGGCAAGCGGTTCCGCCCGATGCTGGTGCTGCTCGCATCACAGTTCGGCGACACCGACGCACCGGGCGTCATCCCGTCCGCGGCGGTGGTCGAGCTCACCCATCTGGCGACGCTCTATCACGACGACGTCATGGACGAAGCGGTGATGCGCCGCGGCGAGGTCTCGGCCAACTCCCGCTGGGACAATACGGTCGCCATCCTCACCGGCGACTACTTGTTCGCCCGCGCGTCCGACCTGCTGGCCGACCTCGGGCCCGAGGCCGTACGCATCCAGGCGCGCACGTTCGCGCGCCTGGTCGAGGGGCAGATCCAGGAGACGGCAGGGCCCACCGAGGGTGCCGACCCTCTCGCGCACTACCTCGACGTCGTGGCCGGAAAGACGGGCTCGCTGATCGCCGCGTCCGGCCGCCTTGGCGCGCTGCTGGCCGGCGCCGACCCGCTCGTCGTGAAGACGCTCACGTCGGCGTGCGAGAAGATCGGTATCGCGTTCCAGCTGTCCGACGACATTCTCGATGTCACCTCCGAGTCGGAGGAGTCGGGCAAGACGCCAGGCACCGACCTGCGCGAGGGCGTGCACACCCTGCCGATGCTGCACGTCCTGCGCTCCACCGACACGGACGACAAGCGCCTGCGCGATCTGCTGGGCTCCGCCATCACCGACGACGCGCTCCACGCCGAGGCCCTGGCCCTCTTGCGCGCCCACCCGGCGATGGACCACGCACGCGCCGACATGCGCCGCTGGGTCGACGACGCCCGCGCGGAGCTGGAGACCCTGCCCGACGTCCCGGCACGCGCGGCCTTCATCGCCTTGTGCGACTACGTCGTGACCCGCACGTCCTAGGGTCTGTCTCGAAGTTCTCGACCGCGCAGTAGGACAGCGGACTTCGAGACAGGCCCTGGGTGGCTAGCGGCGGCTGAAGAGGAGTACGGCGCCGGCTCCGGCGATCATGAAGGTCGCGGCGGCGCCGAGAAGCCAGTAGGCGGCCGTGGAGCCGGTGCCGCCGTGTGCCGCGGGCGAAGGGGCGGTGCCTCCGGCCGGCTCGGCGGTGACGACGACCTGGCCGTGGACGGTGCTTTTCTCGCAGTACGCGGTGATCGGGTACGCGCCCGGTGCCGCGTCCTTCCTGATCGTGGGGTCGCCCTCGCCGGTGTCGGACTTGCCGTAGAGCGTGACGTCATGGGTGAAAGCCGCCGACCTCACGGTGTGCGGCACCGTACCCACGCCGCAGCCCGGCACGCTCACGTGGACGCGCTGGCCAGGACGCGGCGAATCCGGCGTGACAGGAATGGTCTGGGCCGTGGCGGGCAGAGCACCGGTGCCGAGAACGGCGGCCGCCAGGAGAGTGGCCGTCAATACCTTTCGAGTTGGGCGCAATGCTCTTCCTCCTGAGGTATTCGCAGACTCGCAAGTTAGCGGACGAGTCGTATTCAGGCGGTACGGCGCGGGCTACGCTGAGGCTTTGATTTAACGGCTGTTTACGATGCGCGGAGTTGCTGTTGCGGATTCTTCTGGCCTTCCTGGTGTCGATCGCCTTCGCCACGCCCGCGGGCGCCGAGGTCGACCTCGCCTACTGGACACCGGACCGCATGGCCGCCGCGACGCCCCTCGACGCACGCCACACCGTCCACACGGACTCCTCCACCCGCCGCTCGGCGCACACGTGGACCGGGAGTCCCGTGGTGGGCGCGCTGTTCCTCAGTAACGGCAGCGGCGTGCACTACTGCACCGCGAGCGTGGTCGACACGCCTAAGAAGAGCCTGCTCCTCACGGCCGCGCACTGCCTGTACGGGAGCGGAGGCTGGGCGCGGCACGTCGTCTTCGTGCCCCGCTACAGCCGGGGCCACCGTCCGTACGGCACCTGGACGGTCCGGTACATGTTCGTCGACGCGCAGTGGAAGAAGAAGCACGACCCCAATCTGGACGTGGGGTTCGCCGCCGTCGGCACCCGAAAGGGCAAACGTATCGCCAACGTGGTCGGCGCCGACCGCCTCGTCATCGGTCAGGGATATACGGAAAAGGTGCGGGTCATCGGGTACCCGATGAAGAAGTACGCCAGAGCCGACAAGTCCATTTACTGCAACGCGACGACGCGCAAGGCGTTCAGATATCAGATGAGGTTTGACTGTGGTGGCTATTACGGCGGCACCAGTGGGAGTCCTTGGATAAAGAATTACAACACCCGCACACGGCGCGGCGACGTCATCGGCGTGATCGGCGGCTACCAGGAGGGCGGCGCGTACGACTGGCGCTCCTACAGCCCCGTCTTCGGCCGATCGGTCCGCCACCTCTTCGCGGACGCGCGGGCGCACGGCTGACGCGACACGCGCGGTAACGTTCCGTGATCGTCCGGCTCTGGGTGATCGTGTAATAGTGCGACGTCAGGTGGCGTGCCTCGGGGAGGGCTGACTCGCAGTGAAGACCGGACGGCTACTCCGTACCGCCGTGGCGGCGGTGCCACTTCTCTGCTTCGCCCCCGCGACACCGGCGACCGCCGAGGTCCGCATGGTGAACCCCGCCAGCGTCGCGGCCTACTGGACCCCGTACCGGATGAGCCACGCGACACCGCTGGGCGCACGCTCGGCCGTCCGCACCGTCACGGGCATCCCCTCGGCACGGGCCACGTCGGGCCTGCGGACCGTAGGCGCCCTCTTCTTCGACGACGGAGACGGCGGCCACTACTGCACCGCCAGCGTGATCCGCACGTCCAAGCGCAACCTCTTGCTGACGGCGGCGCACTGCCTTTACACCCCGAGCGCACGCGCCTGGCACACGCACGTCGCCTTCGTCCCGCGCTACAGCCAGGGCGCCCGCCCGTACGGCACCTGGCCCGTCTGGCTGATGATCGCCGACCGCCGCTGGACCCAGTACGGCGACCCGGACCTGGACGTGGGCTTCGCCGCCGTCCAGGTCATGGACGGCCACCGCATCGCCGACGTCGTCGGAGCGAACCAGCTGCTCGTCGACTCGGCCGTCGGCGGAAACGCCCTGGTCCTGGGCTACCCGTCGAAGGAGAACTACCCGGCCGACCGGCCTATCTGGTGCAACGCGAAGGTCCACTCGTCGGGCCGCAACCAGATGCGCTTCGACTGCCGCGGCTTCTCCGGAGGCACCAGCGGCGGCCCCTGGATCAAGGGATTCGACCGCCGTACGCAGAGCGGCTACGTCATGGGCGTGATCGGCGGCTACGAGGAGGGCGGCGCGTACGACTGGCGCTCCTACGCCTCGGTCCTGGGCGGAGACGCGGCCACTTTGATCGTCACCGCCAACGAGCGAGCGTAATGACCGACCATCCCTCTGGGTGATGTTGGCACCGGAGGATAGTGTGAAGTGGTGTTCGGATTCGCGAAGGCCAAAATGGTCCGCCCTGAAGACGCCCTGCCAGGGCGTGCCGCCTCCCAACCGGTAGCCGAGCGCCACACGGTCCTCGGCACCCCCCTCGCCCCTCCGTACCCGGAAGGCACCGAGATCGCCGAATTCGGCTCCGGCTGCTTCTGGGGCGTGGAACGCAACTTCTGGAAGATCGAGGGCGTCGTGTCGACGTCGGTCGGCTACGAGGGCGGCTACACGCCGAACCCCACGTACGAAGAGGTCTGCTCCGGCCTGACCGGCCACACCGAAGCCGTCCGCGTGGTCTTCGACCCCGCAAAGGTGTCGTACGAGGACCTGCTCCGAGCCTTCTGGGAAGGCCACGACCCGACCCAGGGCATGCGCCAGGGCAACGACTCAGGCACACAGTACCGATCGATGATCTTCTACCGGTCGCCTGAGCAGAGGGAAGCGGCACTGTCTTCACGGGAGGCGTACCAGAAGGTGCTGGTCTCCTCCGGGTACGGCGACATCACGACAGAGATCGCCGAAGCCGGCGAGTACTACTTCGCCGAGGACTACCACCAGCAGTATCTTTCAAGCGATAAGAACCCCAACGGCTACTGCGGCGTCGGCGGCACCGGAGTATCGCTAGGTGACCAATCGTTCGGCGGGTCCTGCCCGACAGGGATCGCGCCCGCCGACGGGTGAGCCCGGACGCATTCGCCGACGGTTGACCTGTGTGGTGAAAGGGGACCGGGGCGTTCCTCTCTTCAGTGGGGAGAGAAGTCCTCAGCAGAAGGTCACCAGTTCTTCTCCAGGCCGGGGACGTTCGGAGGGAGCGGCTGTCCGGGCGGGTACATGATGTAGGCGATTCCGCCGCTGGAGGAGCTGCGCTGCCAGACGTTCTCGAAGTCGGCCCGCGGGTAGACGTGGCGGACGACGGCGTCGGACGAGGAGGCCGGGTCGTTGACGATCGGGTCGCCGTCCGCGGTGAAGCCGACCACGACGAACAGGTGCCCGTCGGTGCTGTAGCCGGCGCCGGGCAGCTCCGATGCCTTGAACGACTGCGAGGTCACGACCGGGATGCCGGCCTTGATGAACTGCTCGATCTCGTTCACCGAGCGCAGCCGGGTGATGAATCCGTTCAGGCCGAAGCGGCCGGCGTACGCCGGGTTGAACGGCCAGTTTCCCGAGCCGTCATAGTTGTGGTCGAAGGTGTTGCGCGCCGCGTAGTCGACCTGCGGGTCGGCGTACGTCGGGTCGACCCACGACATGTCGGACGCGGACGGCCCGCGCCCCCAGAAGGCGACGACCATCGACGTCGAGGTGGGGCTGCACCACGCCTCGCCACCGCCGTCGTACTCCGGGTACTGGCCGGCGTGGATGTCCTGGGAGTACGCCGGGACGTTCAGCTCGATGCCCTCGGCGCCGCCGAGCGGGCTGACCGGGACGGTCTTGCGGTCCGGCACGAGCGAGGCCATCGCGCCGACCGACCGCAGCACCGGCTGTACCTGTGCGCCGGGCAGGCGGTACAGCGTGACACGCAGCTGGTACGACGTCAGGGAGTTGCCGGCGATGAAGGTGTCGATGCTGACGTCGCCGTTCTCGTCGCCCTGGCCGGGGACGGAGGTGCGGTGGATGTCGCCGCCCTCACCCGGGTCGTCGGCCGCCCAGCGGCCCATGACGTACCACTTGGTGTCCGCGCCGGCGCCCGTGTGGCCGCGCATCTCGACCTGCAGCCAGCTGCCGTGCGGCGTGTCGGCGTTCCAGGAGGCGACGAGCTGGCCGGCGCCGAAGCCGACCGGCACGGTCGGGGACGTCCAGCGCGCGTAGTCCCAGGTCTTGGTGCCACCGCCGAACGGGTCGGTGTAACTGGTCGTGCCGACCGGTTGGGCGATGGTGATGGCATCGGTGCCGTACGGCTCCACGCCCTCGGAGGTGCCGCCGGCGAAGTCGTCGGCCGTGGTCCACTGCTGATACGACACACGAGACTGTTCCGTGGCAGCCTGCGCGGCCGCTCTGGACATCGGCGCCGCCATCACGACGGCCAGACCGACGGATACGAGTACAGGAATCCACCGCGCGGAAACGCGGGCACCCGACCACATCATGGCAACTCCCAGGACGCCGAAGATCTGTCCGGGACGGTAAATCGGAGCGCGCGTCATGTCAATGGTTTACGCCGAGTGCGGCCATGTTGAAATTTGCCAACGCCTGTGGCGCGCATCCCTTGTTCGCGGAGCACGTGGCGACTCCGGGACTGGAGAGACTGAAGTGACCCCCACCTTGCGGACATCGGGTTTTCAAGCAGCGTCTGTTGTCGCCTGGCGGGTTTGTTCGTACTAACGCGCTTTGTCGATCAGGTGCCCGTCCGCGCGTGGTTCGGCATGCACGCGACGGTGGCCGTAGGTGTCGCGGGAACCGGCGTGGATCTGTCGGGTCAGGGCCAGGTCACGGGTTTTTCGAATCAGCGTTTTCTTACTCCAAGTTCCCGGCTGCGAGTCGAACCGGTCAGCGAGGAAACCAGCATGATCGCGATCGACCTTCTGCGTGCTGCCCGGCTCCACGGCCATAGGTATGCGATCGAGGCCATCGTCGCCGCTACGGCCCGGAGAGCGGTCAAGCCTGTCATCGTCTTGACGTCTGACGAAGACGACATGACGAAACTCTGCGGGAAGTCCGTCAAGATCGTGGCAGTCTGACGCCGAGGGCCGTCTCGGGCGGGTCCATAACGGTCACACGGCACGGCACACTCGGCTGCACTGGGTGAGTTGCCCGGTCGGTGTTGCGAAGCCGGACAATTGAGCCTGTCGATCGGGGCTGCGATGCCTCAAGGCGTTCGGTTCTGCACCTGGCCGAACCAGCCGAAATGTACGGAATATCGAGTTCCTGGAACCTAGGGCACGACCTTAATGAAACCCATGACCGGCTGCGGGCGATCAGACCTCAGGGCTGTTGGGCGTAGCGGGGGTTGGTGGCGTGCCATTCGAAGCCGCCGCCCATCCAGGCTCTCAGGCCTCGCAGGTAGCGCTGGAGCTCGGGGGACGGGACGTGGGCGAGTTCTCGGTGGCCGGACTCGAAGGAGCGGACCAGGTCATTGTGGAGGGTCACCACGGCTTCGGTCGCTTCCTCGGTGGAGCAGTCTCGGTCGGCGGCGATCAGTAGGACCAGGTTGCAGACCGGGTTCTCGTCGGCGGCGTCCTTGGCCACGGAGTACAGGTCGTTGACCAGGACGCTCGCGGTGCCGGCCTGCATGGCGGCGCGGCGGACCTGGGGTTCGTAGAAGAGGTCGGCAGGGACCTCGTAGCCGCCGACCGGGTCGATCAAGGTCATGGACGTGTAGAAGCTGTCGTGCTGGCGTGCCGCGAGGTACTCCCAGGCGGGTGGGTGTTCGCCGGTTTCCCGCCAGGCGGCGTAGGCGGTCCAGCTGACGAACATGGCGAAGGTCGAGTAGCAGGCTCGCTGGACCTGGGACGGGGTCGCGTGCCGGCTCAGGTGGGCTACGGCCGAGTCGAGCATTCTCAGGACCAGGTCGTCCTCGTGGGCTTCTTCCAGCGGCGGGGTGAGGTCTCCTACCGGCGGGATCGGGTCCATGGCCGACATCGCCAAGGTGAGGCGCTGCGGAAGCCGTGCGGATACGGCTCCCAGGGCGGTGTCGTCGGCGTAGTAGTCGTCGGCCGCCCACCAGGCCGCGTTCAGTTGTGCGGCGATGAGCAGGGCGTCGGGGTCGTCGGTGTCGGGGTGGGCGAGGGTGACCAGGCGGCCGAACGCAGCCTTGGCCAGTTTGTCGAGTTCGTCGTCGTCGAATCCGAGGTCGCGGGCCCAGGCGCTTAACCTTGTGTCCACCTCGGCGGCGAGGGCCGGGTCAGTGCGTTCGGGGAGCGGGCAGTAGAGCGGTGAGTGCGAACCATCGCCCCATTCCCGTTCGGCATAGGCCGGACCGGCGGCGGTGCCCAGAGGCGCCGGGCGGCTGGGGGCCGCGGCGGCGAGCATCGCGGGCAGGAGTGCCGCGGTGGTTCCCAGGCCGGTCGGCCTGAAGGAGCTTGTGAACGGAGTGTGTCGGCCACCGGTGCCCGAGCGCATGGTCACCGGCCTCAGATTCGGTCGGCCGCGATGAGCAGGTATTGGAAGCCGCCGGTGCGGTAGGCCTCCAGGAAGGCGTCCTCGATACCGGTGGCGACCGATGACTTCTGGCGGAGTTCCCAGTACGGGATCGTGGCCGGCGTCAGGTCGATGACGTTGACGGGTACGAGCCGGTTGGCCGCCATCGCGCGGAAGTACGCGCTGCGGGAATGGATGTCGCACACGTAATGGGCGTTGATGGTGGAGACCGCCTTGGACGGCAGCCCGTACACGTCGTTGTAGCAGCCGGTGATGGTGACGTATCTGCCGCCGCGTGTGAGCAGCCGGGAGTGCGCCGCGAAGAGGTCGTCGAGGACGACGTACATCGTCGACTCGTTGTTCCAGATCGCCTGGAAGGCGCCGGCCTCGAAGCCGGTGTTGAGCATGTTCTTGAGGTGGAACCGGACCTTGCCGGCGACGTCGTGCTTGACCGCCTGGTCGTTGGCGAAGTCCACCTGGGTCTGGGAGATGGAGATGCCGTCGACCCGGCAGCCGAAGGCGCTGTTGGCCATGATGCTGGAGCCGCCACGACCCGAGCCGGCGTCGAGCAGGCGGTGCTCGGGCCGGATGTCGCCGAGGTGGCTGAGCAGGAGCCGGGCCTGGGCGTTCTCCAGCCGGTGCAGTTCGGCGATGACCGCCTCGTCGCGGGCGTCGTGATCCTCCAGGTCGAGGACGGACCAGTCGACGTCGCCGACGCCGTAGTGGTGGTGGTAGATCCCCGAGACGTCGCCCAGCCGCAGGTTGACCGGGTTGCGTTCGGCGTTCCAGTAATTGGCGACGTCGTTCTGGTAGACGCTGGCGATGGCCATGCCATGTTCCTTTCGTCGGGGGGATCTCAGTGACGGGGGGCGGCGATGTCGACGTTCTCCAGAAGGCCGATCGCGTCGGGTACGAGGACCGCGGCCGACGCGTAGGCGGAGACCAGGTAATTGCTCAGGGCGCGCTCGTCGATGCCCGTGAACCGGACGCTCAAGCCCGGCGCGTACTCGTCGGGGAGTCCGGTACGGCGCAGGCCGACGACGCCTTGGTCGTCCTCGCCGAGGCGCATCGCGGCGATCGTGGTGGTGTGCCCGCCGCTGATGGGCAGTTTGTCGCAGGGGAGGATGGGGACGCCCCGCCAGGCGTGTACGGGCTGCCCGTCTTCGACGGCGTGAGTGGGGTACAGGCCGCGCCGGTTGCATTCGCGCATGAACGCGGCGATGGCCTTCGGGTGGGCGAGGAACAGCTTGGTACCGCGGCGGCGGGTGAGCAGCTCGTCCATGTCGTCGGGGGTCGGCGGGCCGTTACGTGTGCTGATGCGCTGGTCGTACTCGGTGTTGTGCAGCAGCCCGAACTCGCGGTTGTTCAGGAGCTCACGCTCCTGGGTCTCGCGGATCTCCTCCACGACCAGCCGGAGTTGCTGTTCGAGCTGGTCCATGGGGTCGCTGTAGAGGTCCTGGACGCGCGTGTGGACGCGCAGGATGGTCTGCACGACCGACAGTTCGTACTCGCGGGGCGCCGGGTCGTAGTCGACGTACGTGCCCGGCAGCGCCGGCTCGCCGTGGTGCCCTGAGGCCAGGGCGATCCCGGCCTCGCCTTTGCGGTTCATGGGCCGGTCGGCGGTGGCGAGCCGATCGGCGATGTGCGCCTGGAGCTCCGGCGAGTCGTCGAGAACCTGCCGGAAGTCGCGCCAGCGCAGGGCCAGGAGGGTGCCGGCCGTGGTGGCCTTGTACGTGTGCGGCCACACCGGGTCGGACCGGTGGAGCGCCCCGTCGCCCAGATGCGCCCCGTCGACGAGGACACCCAGGCTCTGCACGTCGCCGTATTCGCCGGTTCCGAGCTGCTCGACCCGGCCGTGCGCGAGGATGAACGCGTCCAGCACCGGCGCGCCGGTCTCGGCGATGACCTCGCCGGGGCCGAAGTGGCGGAGCGTGAAGCGGCGAGCCAGGTCGGCGAGGAGCGCCGCGTCGCCGAAACCTCGCAGCAGCGGGAGCTCGGTGAGGGTTTCCGGGACGATCCGTACGTCGTCGGCGCCCGTCTGGACGAACTCGACCCGGCCGCTCCCGACGGCGAGCTTGAGCCGCCGGTTCACCCGGTAGGTTCCGCCGGAGACCTCGACCCAGGGCAGTTTGCGCAACAGCCATCGCGAGGTGATGCCCTGCATCTGCGGAACGGACTTGGTGGTGGTGGCGAGGTTGCGCGCCCCCTGCGTGCCGAGACTCAGTCTGCCGCCGTCGGACGAGGAGTCGGCGGTGGCCTCACTGGTCATGAACGGGCTCCCATCTGGGACGGTGGAGCGCCTCAGCAGACCCGGTGGAACAGCCGCATCAGTAGTGCACTCCGTTACCTTCCGAACACTAAAGGCGATACCCGGAGGTCGTGAAGTGGCGGTTTCTTCACAGCAAACTGTGCGGACGGTCACGAGACTGTCGCGCTCCGGATACTGGGAGTCAAATCCGACTTCGTGGGCTTGACCTCGACGCGGTGCGTGCCCCTGGGGGGGAGAACCCGTCACCGTGACGGTGTTCGAAAGGTGATACGAAGTGCCGTCGTCAGGCCTTACTGTAATGATTTATGGGCTACCCACCTCCGCCGTCGGGCGGAATGATGATGCCGGGTCCGGGCGTTGATCCCGTGTTGTTGTCGATCGGCGACATTTCCGTGACTCAGACTCACGTCATCGTTCCGCAGGGCCGTTTTCCCCTGCACGGAACGACCTGGAACGTTCAGGATTCCACGCAGGTGACCGAGGGCATTCCACCGGTGGCCATCATCCTGACCATTGTCTTCGTGTGGTTCTGCCTGATCGGGCTGCTGTTCTTGCTCATGAAGCAGAAGCGCTACAGCGGATTCGTTTCGATCACCGTAACCGGCATGGGGCTCTACCACGCCGTACAGTTCCCGGCCGACGCGTACACCGGAGGCTGGGCGGCCGACATGGTGGGCAGGGCCCGGGCGATCGCCGCCGGCGCGCCGCCGCTGCTGGGCTGACGGCTCTAGCTCAGCGTCGGGTCGTAGGCGCCTAGGCGCGATCGGTGGACGCGGTCGAGGAGGTCCGTGAGCGGTCCGAGGGACCGCATCACGGATTCCCCGGCCCGGATGTACATGCGGCGCGGCTGCAGCATGCAGTGGCGCGGCACTTTCGCGTCGTATGACTCCGGGCCGACCACCACCTCGGACAGCCCGTGCTCGGCCGCGTAGGTGATCTGCTCGTAGTAGCCCAGGTTGAAGTACGCGTAGTGCTTACGCGCGTACTCGGACCAGCCGACCATCTTCGGGTAGATGGATCTGTCGTCCACGTACGACAGCACGAAGGCTTCGAGCCGGTCGTCCCGCTCCGCCACGAGCACCCGGCACGCCTCGCTGAAGTGCGTCTTGATCCGATCGATGAGCGCGAGCATCTGGTCCGCGGAGATGTCGTGGCCGTAGCGGCCCAGCTGTTCCGCCTGAAGCCTGGCCATGTCCGGTCCCAGAACCTCCGCGCCGGCCCAGCGGGTGCGCAGCCCTGACTCCAGGAAGACGCGCCGTTCGCGGAGCACCTTCCGGCGCCGGTCCGACTTGAGGCCGCGCAGGTAGTCCTCGAAGCTCCGGCCCGGGACGGGCAGGACGCACTGCGCCGTGACGAGGCACGATACGTAGCCGCGGTCGCGGAGCACCTTGTCGAGCAGCTCGTCGTCGCTCGGTACGTGCATGACGGCCGTGCACCCCGCCTGCCAGCCCTCCGCCGCCTCGTCCAGCGCGTCGAGGACCCCGGCGATGGCCTCGGAGTTCTGTCCCGTGCGGATGATTCCCGAGAGGTAGGCGGCCGGCAGCATCGAGACCGCGGCCGGGCGGAGAATTTCGCGGAGTGAAGTGGAGTACTCCGCCTGCATGGCGGTCAGCCGAGCGGCGATGTCGGGGTCGACATGCCGATGTGCGTCCTCGGGAAAATGGAGGAGAACCTCGATCGGGTCGTAGTTCTGGAACATGTCGCCGGAGACACGGAAAATGGCGATGCCCGCCTCGGGAACACCGGACTCACTCGAATAAATGGCGTATCTCACGGACTCGCCCGAGGGATCCTCGGTGCTCTTCAGCCACTCCGGCCGATTGGCGAGCGTACGTGTGGGATCGAGGGATCTCCACTGGGCCGCCGCATCGGAAACGCGTCGATAGGTGTGCAGCATCGCTTTCTCCTCGCCGGACCCCTATTGCGCGGAGCCGACCGGGACGCGATCGGCCGGCGCGGGGCGGGCGACATCGGCTTTGAACAGGAGGCCCTGAGACAGGGCCAGTAGAACTCCGATCACCGCGCACGCGGTCCACAGGAACGCCGCGTTGACCTGGTACAAGGTCACGCCCACCGGTGCGATCACACCGGCGAGCCCCATGCTGGCGCTGAAGGCGCCCATGTAGCGTCCGCGCACGCTCTCGTGTGCCATCTCGGCGATCATGGCGGGCAGCAGCGCGGCCAGGCCGATCTCACCGATGCTCCACACCGCGACGGTGCACAGCAGCATCAGCAGGTTGTCGGCGATCCCCGTCAGGGCGATTCCGGCACTGGCGAGGAGCAGGCTCGTTCCGAGCGCGTACGCGCGGGGAATGCGCGAGATGACCGGCCCGAGGACGGGCTGGACCACCGCCACCAGCACGCCGTTCGTCGCGATCATGAGCCCGTAGTCGAACGTGCGCAGCCCGGAGTCGACGACCTGGAGCGGCACCGTGTAGGTGTTCTGGAAATAGATGGTGAATGCCACGAGACTCATCCCGCAGCAGGCGAGCAGCGCGGGGTTCCTCCACAGAGGCGTCCCGGCGTGTGTCTCCTGATCCTCTGTCTTACCGAGAGCGGTGGGAAGGGCCGGGATTCTCCAGGCGATGAGACCCGCGTACACCAGCGTCGTCGCGGCGTCGACGAGGAACAGGGCCTGCCAGTCGTGCCCGGCGAACCAGCCGGCCCCGAGCGAGGCGATGGGGACTCCGAGGTTCGTCGCCCAGTGCAGCAGGCCGTACGCGCGTGGCCGGTCGTCGGCCGGGATGATGTCGGCGATCATCGCGTTCGCCGCGGGCCGGTACAGGTCGCTGCTCAGGCCCAGGAGCGCGACCAGCAGCGCGATGAGCGCCGTGGAGCTCGCGGCGGCGAGTGCGAGCTGGCAGCACGCCGCGGAGAACATCCCGATGATCATCGCGTGGCGCCGGCTGATCCGGTCGGCCAGCATTCCGCCGATGGGGCCGCTGAACAGGACACCGGCGCCGTACCCGATGAGGATCGGCGTCACATAGGCGTGCGCGATGTGCTCGTGCTTTGTCAGATACAGGATCAGGAAGGGCGCTACGAATGTGCCGGCGCGGTTGACGAGTGTGCCGACCCATAGCACCTTGAAAGCCGCAGGTAGCCCGCCGAATCCGGCGCTGAACAGCCGGCGCGCTCTGGAGGGCCCGCCCATGCCGACCGCCTCCTGCGCGCCATATCGGTCATTCCTGATCTTGTCAGGATGATAGCGCCATAAACCACGGCCTTAGATCGAGACCGGGATAGCGCAAGGCCATGCCGGTGAGAACGTCCTCGTCGTACGCGTCGTCTCCTGGGGGCGGAAACCCGAACAGTGCCAACTCGTCCGGAGTCGAGCCTGAAACGAACTTTCGCCATTTATCGGAAAGTCCAGAGCGGACAAAACACTGCAAACCGAGCCAATCCGCACTCGCGATTTTGTAGCTGAGGTTCATCCAGATCCGCGCACCGCCCGGCTCCGTCAGATCCACACCGCGATGCCAGACGTCCGGCGCGTAGACGAGGACGCTGCCCGCCGGGCCGGGGAACGAGACCTCCGCGGCGTACAGGTCGGGATCGGTGTCCGGCCAGACCCGGGCGGGTATCGGCGGCTTGTCCTTGGTGAGGCGCCGCGAAACGATACGGGTCGGCGCGAGTTCCTCCGTGACCTCGTGCAGATAGACGAACATCTCCGCCTGCGGCGGAGGACCGGACTTCTTCGGCACCAGCATGGTGTGCGTCTGGAAGTCCTGGTGAAGCGGCTGCGCGTAACTCGTGGCGCCCGTGTATTTGGCCCACAGCTGAGCCTGGTAGAGGCGAATATCGTCGTTGTCGAGCAGTTCCCTCGCGAGATCAGTGATCTTGGGGTGGACGGTCAGCCGGTCCAGCGCTCCGCCGGTCCACGGAAAGTCTTCGAGCCCGGCGAACTGGAGCGCGTGCTGGGACAGCATCCCGGAGCTGGTCCAGTAGTCAAGGCCGCGGCGATTCGCCCGCGTGATGCGGAAGCGGTCGTTGCGTTTCGGGTCGGCGTCCTCGGCGAAGTCCTGGGCGGTGGGATAGATCTCGGGGAGTTCGGCCACGGCGGCCTTGAGGTCGGCCTCGTCGAGAAGGGCGGGGAACATCACGTACCCATCCGCCCGCCACGCTTCGAGCTGCTCCTTGCTCAGTGTCATGGTCCCTCCAGCGGATCGGGTTCGAGGGCGGCCAGCGCCGCGTCGAGGTGTTCTGGACGCTTGGGGCCGAGAACGACCCGCGAGACCGACGGCACACCCAGGCAGAACGCGATCGCCGCCGCCGCGCGATCGCCTGGATCCGAACCGGCCCCCGCGGACGCGGCGAACGCGCGCGAGGCCAAGCGCAGGGCCGTACGCACGTGCTCGGGAATCCGGCCGCGCCAATCGTCGTCGCGCCGGTCGGGCAGGGCGAGGAAGCCGTACGCGAGCGGCTGCATCGCCCAGACCTCCCAGCCCTTCGCGGCCAGTCGCTCGGCGGCGGGGACCGAGACGTGCCGGTTCACGGCGTTCAGCTCGATCTGCGCCACGCGCGGCAGGGGAGGCGGAGGCAGCGCGACCATGGCCTCCGGCAGGTGGCCTGCCACGCCGACCGTCGTGTCCGGCAGCAGCTTCTCGAGCTGTTCGAGCGCCTGCTCCAGCCGTCCGTCGTGGTACGAGTCGGGATCGGGGTCCTTGACCAGCACGTACGCGGGGGGACCGACCAGCTCCGCCGTCGCCTCGACCTCACGGATCAAGGAGACCGGTTCGAGCGTGCTGACATGGCCGCCGCCGACCCAGGGCCGGCCGGGTTTGGCGCTGACCCGCCACCGCGTCCGCCGTGACCGCTGCCAGGCCGACACCCGGCGCAGACCTTCGCCCGCGCCGTACGAGGGCGCCGTGTCGACGATCCGCATCCCCATGTCCCAGGCGCGGTCGAACGTCCTGGCCGCGATCTCGGCGTCGACCGGTCCGTAGGAGTGTTCGGGGGACGCGGCGGAGGCGCCCGCCAGCCCCCACGTTCCGAGAACGAAGCTCTCGGCGGCGGATCTGTTCACGGCGCGGGTACGGCGGCGGCGGTCAGCGACGCGAGAATCTCGTCCCTGAGCCGCAGCACCTCCTCGGCGGATCGGACCGGGAAATCGGCTTTGGACGGGATCGACGGCGGGGCGTGCGCGGTCAGGGTGACCGTCTTGTCGGCCGGGAACATGACGAAGTGGAATTCACGCCAGTCGAGCGCGTACCCCTGGCCCTCGCCGAGAACCTCCTGGCTGCGCAGGTCGAGCTCTGGCTTGTCGAGCGATCCGCCGTTGTCGAACAGCAGATGACGGTACGAGCCGGTGAGGATACGGGTCGTGAAGGAACGCCGATGGTAGTGCGGGCTGAGTGTTCCGCCTCGCCAGCAGCGCAGGAACTCCTCGCGGCTGAAGAAGTTCAGCCTGACCACTCCTACGTCCTCGCGCTCGGCGACGGCGAGGAGCCGCGGGTCGACGTCCGGCGGGATTCCCTCGCGGTTGAGGGCGACCAGTTCGTCGTCGGGCAGGGATTCGAGCAGCGCGATGACGTGGTCCGTCCAGGCGGTGTCGGCGCGGAGGCGCTCCGCCATCTGTTCCAGGAGCGGCTCGCCGGGGTCGATTCCGGCCAGCAGATCGCGTACGGGATTCACGCGGGAACTCCCTTCATGCGGGCGATCACGTCGTTCTGCGTGTGATAGCGGACCTCGCCCTCCTGGATCGCCACGACGCTCAGCAGGAGAGCCTTGGCCAGGGAGAGACGATCCTGCACCTGGTCGAGTTCGGCCGCCACGTCACTGAGGAACTCTTCGTCGCCGGGCGGATCCGTTCCGCGCAGGCGGTCGACGGCCCGTTCCACCACACCCGCGAACCCCTCGTTGCAGTTCTCCTCGAACTTGTCGATGGCCTTGGAGACCGCGGGTTTGCGGCCCGGAATGCTCCGCCGCCATTCGAACGTCACCGACGACTGGAGGCCGGCGATGAGGGCCTGGAACGGCGCGAACCGGCCGGCGGACATCTCCGCCACCCTCTTGGCCAGCGCGACGCGGGAGTCCAGATAGACGGACGAGAGAGTCGCGCCGTGATCGCGCAGCGCTCCGTCGTGCTCGATCACCCGGTTGAGCGGAGTGCCGAAATGCGGGTCGACGGCACTGTTGATCGTGACCGGTTTGAACTCCCCGATCTCGTGGAGGAAATCGAGGTTGGCCCGCACTTCGTCGAGAGTCGCCCGGTGGTTGAAGAGCATGAATCCGGGCTGGAAGGACAGCCCCAGCGACTTGATGATGCGGACGGCCCGCATGTTCTGGTCGACCGAGTGGCCTTTGCCGTACAGGCGCAGCGCGTCATCGGACCCGGTCTCCAGGCCCACGAACACGTGTGTCAGGCCGCCTTCGGCCAGCGCGGTCAGGACTTCGGCGTCGACGTTCTCCGCACGGCACGACATCGCGAACTTCACCGGCAGCGCGAGTTCCGCCAGCCGCTTGCCGATCTGCAGCGCCCGTGCGTGGCCGGCGTCGGACCCGCCGAAGAACTCGTCGTCGACGATGAGGAGTTCGATCAGGCCGAAGCGCTCATGGAGGGCCGCGATCTCCGCGGTCGTGTGGTTCACCGAACGCGCGAGCCAGCTCCCGTTCGCGAGCGGGCGGTCGCGTTCGATGCCGTAGAAACGCGGCACGCTGCAGAAAGTGCATCGCGCGTAGCAACCACGGCTGGTGGAGACGCAGGCGAGACCGTCGAGGTCGATGACCTCGCGGGTGAGGTCCCTCGCCGCTGCCGGCACCGCGTCCAGATTGCGCTCCCGCGGAGCGGGCCGCCAGCGTACGGTGCCGTCGTCGGCCCTGGCGTGGACACCGGGCACCGTACGTGGGTCCTGACCGGCGGCGACGGCCGCGACATACCCGACGATCGGCGCCTCGCCCTCGCCCGCGACGACCGCGTCGACCGATGGATTGCCATTGAGGATCCGGTCGGGGATGAAGGAGACCGAGTGGCCGCCAACGATGATCTTTCCGCCGTATCCGGCCTCTCGCAGCAGGTCGCAGATGCTCGCCGTACGCGCCGGAAAGTGGTTGAGGACGACGGTGAATCCGACGACGTTGGGCCGCAGATCCATGATGCGGCGGACGGTCTCCTCTTCCGACCAGTCGTGCAGCATTCCGTCGAGCATCGTGACGTCGAACCCGTTCGCGCGCAGCGCGCCCGCGCAGTAGGCGATGCCGAGGCATTCCACGGGCTTGCTGAACTTGTGCAGCACGTCGACCGGAGGGCGGATCAGAACCGCGTGGACGCCCATCAGAAGACGAACTGCGTCGTGTGGCCGAGGAGCCTGACGGGGATATTCCAGCTTCGCTCCAGATCACCCCAGTGCCGGCCGATGAGATCGCGGCCGTGGGGGTTGAATCCGGTGGCGGGAAGCAATATCAGGTCCGGTTTCTTCCTGGTCTCCTCCACGTGCCGGACGAGGGCGGAGTGGATGTCGCCGACCGTGCACATGTCGAGTACCCGGATGTTCCCGCCCAGGTAGTCGTTGGTGGCGACGACGAACTCGACCCGGTCCGCGTGGTCGGGCAGATAGCGCTCGACGAAGACCTTGGCCGCGGGCAGCATCAGCGACGAGGTCACCAGCCAGCTGTTCCGTGCCCCCGTGTCATCGATCGCGTTCGCGATTCCCGTCGCGTCCGAGACGCTGATCGAGGGAGCGGTGACGATGCCGTGCGGCACGAAGTACTTCCCGATCACCGGGCCGGTGAAGGGATAGCGCCAGGGGATCGTGGTGTCGAGTTCGAGGTCGAGGAGAGAACCGCCTCGCCGTACCTTGAGCTTCACCTTCCCTCTCATGAGAAGAAGGGCGCTGGCCAGCTCGGACCGGCTCTTCGGCGTCAGGAAGCCCAGCTTCTCGATCACGTCTCCCGGCCTCAGGTCCGACGAGGCGGCCGGCGATCCGGGCACGGTTCCGATGATGCGCGGCGCCAGCGGGTCGTCGTAGAAGAAGTTCTCCTCGAAGGCGCTGGGAATCGCGACGATGGGGACGTTCGTCTGATCGCGGATCTCGTGCAGCCACTCGATGACGCTGCCCCACAGCACATCCGTGTCGAAGTCCATCTTGAACGGATGGTCGCGGGTGAATCCCGGCTCGTTCACCCGGATGAACGCCGGGTCGAGCCCGGACACCGTCTCGATCGTTTTGGTCAGGTCCTCGAGCGGGAAGTCCGGTGTCGCGACCAGGCTGACGCCGAAGGGGATCTCGTGCTGGCGCAGCTCCTGCAGGCAGTGCAGGGCGGTCCAGGTACGCGCCGCCTTCTCCTTCATCACCTCCTGGCGCAACGGTTCGTCGACCGTGTTGGTGGAGACGACGAAATGGACCGGCTTGAGCTCGGCGAGCTGTTCCACGATCCGCGGCGTGAGCGGGTTGCCGTTCGTCGTGAAGAAGAAGGCGCGGTCCGTACGCTGCCGTACGTCCCGCATGACGTCGGGCAGCCGCGGGTCGACCAGGAACTCGTTCAGTTCCCACTGGGCGGCGAAGAGCGCCCTCTTCTTGTCCGGCTGGTAGTAGTGGAGCCGGGTGTCGAGCTCGTCGCGCGCGATGCTCTTCTTGGCCCGCGCGATCGCCAGAGTCTCGGGGTTTCCGAACAGATAGCAGAACGTGCAGGCCACGTTGCAGACGCGGGCCAGATGCTCGTACACCTCGGATGGGTGCCCGTGGGACGGCACGACCCAGTCGGCGGTCCGCCGCAGCCGGAATCCCTCGACGGAGACCGCCTGCCCCTTGGCCTCCACGTCGACCAGGTCGATGACGAGCGACCAGTGCCGGGCCAGCACGGGAATGGTCGGCTCGGTCTGGGACACCGAGAAGAGCGGCTGCCGCCGGATCTTGCTCTTGGTGTTCTCGGTCCGTTCGGCGGATGCGTGCGGTTCGGCCAGAGCCCGCAGCGGAATGGAACGCGTCGCGCCGGCCCGCCGCAGCGCGGCCGGGTACACGACCTTGTCGTCCTGGACGAGATCGGCCTCATCGAGCAGCGTCGCCAGGAGCGACGCCAGGTAGTCGAGATCGTCCGCCGACGCCTGTGCCGGAGGGACTGAGTAGGAGAACGCGTAGTCGCCCGAGGCCTCCGGAGAACAGTCCCAGTCTCCCGCCTCGGATCCGCTCTTCGACGTCCAGGCGGCCTCGAAGAGGGGGATGTACTGGTTCTCCGGAACGGTGATCTCCAGCAGCGCGTCGATCGTCGCCGTCAGGGGAGACGCGTCCGCCGAGCCACTCCGCAGCAGCGGGATGACCTCCCCGATGCCGTAGTCGGCCGCCGTCTGGCGATCCCTGCATCGGAGGAAGTAACCGGTCGGGAAGAGCTTCTCGCCGTCCGCCGACAGCAACTCTGTCGACCGGAGAATCACCGTGAGAAGGGTCGAACAGTATTGGTGGTACGCGTTGCGTGCGCTGGGCAGTTCGACGGGGGGCATCGCCAGTGCGGTCATCGAAATGGTCTCCGGGGTGCAAGACCGGCACGCGAGCCAAAGCACGTACAACCGAACCCCGGTCGCACCGGCATCAACAACGGCGAGGTGCCCGCGTACGGGGGCGCGGGTGTGCCGCCCCCCGCACGCGGACCGTGAGTTCGGTCAGACGACGTTCAGCGTCGAGATCTCTGCCGAGAGGGTACGCGCCATGGCCTCAGCCTGCTCGACCAGGTCGGCACGGGTCAGGCCGTACCGTGCGATGAGAGCGTCGGCCTTGGTCTCGTCGCTCAGGGCGTCCATGAGCTCTTCGACTGGGATCTCGACCTTGGTGCCGAGTGCGGTCGGGGGCATTTACTTCTCCATTCTGTGCCGGTTATCCACCTCTTGGATAACAACCTAATTTATAAAAAATGGCGAGAATTGATAAGTAAACACAATTAATGGCGATTGTAGGTTGGCATTGCGGACTCGTCAATGCTGCCGACTCGACGTTTTCTGGTCTTGACAATTGGACAATCCGCCGAACCGTGCACCGGGGTGCGCTTGTGGCGGTGTGCTGGTTTAAGTACAGTAGCTGTGCTTGAACCAGCACACCAGGAGGGCGGAACATGGGAACGGCGCAGTTGAACTGGGACGACGACCCGCGTGGTGACGACCGGGCGAAAGCCATGCAGACGGCGCTCGACGTCGCACGGCGCATCGGCGGTGCGGCCGTCTACGGCGGGCGGCCGGGCGAGGTCGACGTCGAGCAGGCCGTCGGCGATGACCCGCTGGAGGAGCTCCGGCGGCTCACCGAGCTCGCGCGGTGGCTCTCCGGCGTACGTGACGAGCTGCTGTTCGTCACGAGGGAGGCGTACGAGCTGAGCGATCGGGAAGGGCCGGGTTCTTGGCAGGAATTGGCCGACGCCCTCAAGCTCACCCGCACTCCCGTACGCCAGCAGTACGAGTTCCTCAAGGAACACAACCGTCGCGGCGGAGGATTGCTCACCGACCTGCTCGCCTGGGACGCCAAACACCGGAGGCCGCCGACGGCCGATGACATCCGGCGCAGTCCCAGGAACAAGGCATGACGCGGGTCCTGGTCGTCGGCGGGGGCACGGTCGGCCTGTCCGCGGCGGACTTCGGAACCATCGAGAGGACGGCGATCCCCGAGACGCCGGACCTCTCCCCGGCCACACGCGCCGGCGGATGCGCGCAGGACAGGATCGATCGGATCCTCGTCGAGGAGGCGAGGAAGCGGGGCGCGACCATCCGCTTCGGCACCCGGCTCGAACGCCTCGAACAAGACCGCGACAAGGTCACCGCGACCCTCGACACCGGGACCGTCACCGCCGACTACGCGATCGCCGCGGACGGCGCCGGCAGCGGGGTGCGGCGAGGCCTGTAGAAGCATGTTGCACAGCTGCGGATCGCCGAAGGCCGTAACCCGCAGCCCAGCGCAGATCGACTCCCAGACGGTGAAGGGTGCCGACACCGACGGGCGCGAGTCCCGCGGTCAGAATGTGGCGATCGGGTTGACCGGGCTGCCGGACGTTCCGGCGAAGCGGACCGGCGCGACTGCGAGGTGGAAGTCCCACTGGCCGAGCTCGGCGGCCGTCGTCGCGCATACCTCCAGGTCGCAGTTGTCGAGCAGCCACAGACCCATCGCAACGAGGCTCACGGCGTGAACCGGCATCAACACGTCTTCGTACCCCGACGGCTGAACCTCCTGGGGGGTGTCAGCGCCGATCAGCGCGACCCCCCGTTCATGCAGCCACGGCAGGCAGGACGCGTGCCAGCCGGCCTGCGTGAAACCGCTGGCCGCACCGGCCTCGTGCCGGACGCGGCCATAGCCGGTCCGCAGGAGTACCGCATCGCCGGATCGCACCCGCACACCCTGGCGACGCTCGGCCTCCTCGAGATCGTCGGGAAACACACCCTGCCCCGGTTCCAACCACGGCACATCGCGGACCCTTGCAATGTCCAGCAGGACACCACGCGTGATGATCCCGTTCGCCGCCGCCGTGACGGCCGCCCACGCCGATCCGGTTGCGGCGTCGACCAACGAGTGCGACCGCCCGTTGTACATCGTGCCGTCCCAGAAGATGTGGCACGGCGAGTCGACGTGGGTGAGGGTGTTGCCGTGGAACGTGATGCCGAGCCGCTCGGACGAAAAGCCCCAGCGCCGGTCGTTGCGGAATCCGGGCACCGGCATGTCCTCGGCACCCGGCATGTCGGCGGCGCACGGGCACGTCGTCGTCGACCGCTCGATGTCTTCCGGTACGGCGACCTCCCATGCGCACGACACGCTCCTGCCGTGGCGCACGGCCCGCGCCGCCGCCAGCCGGACGTCGTCGGTGATGTGGTTCAGAGTGCCGAGCTCGTCGTCGTCGCCCCATCGTCCCCAGTTCGACAGCGCGTTGAAGTACCCGAGCACGTCGTCCTGTGTGGGCATCGGTCGGCCTGCCGTCATTCCGGCATCGACTCCTTCGGTCACGCGGTTCGAGGCACCAAGGCCCGCTGAACTGGCATGACACTAGATCAGCGGACCGGCAGTCGGCCGTCAGGAGGTAGGGTACGGCACGCTGTGGCACCAGCGGGCAGCCCACGCGTCTGGTCGGCGGTGACCTTCTCGTTCGGCGCGCGGGTGACGTACGACTTGGAAAGGTAGGGAATGTCGGTCAGCCAGGTCTCCTGGCTGTCGTGGAACAGGCTCAGGAACGCCGCGCGCTCGGGGTCGGCGCCTTCCAGTGCCGCGATGATGCCGGCCAGCGCGGCGGCGCGGAACGAATGGTCCGCGACGCTCTCCGGCGCGCTCACTCCCGCGACGAGCCAGCCGGTGCGCCTGTAGCGCTTCAGAAGGCCTATCTCGTAGATGAAGCCCGTCAATTGCGCCAGCTCATCCGGCATGCCTGCCCCCTCGCTCAGCGGTCCCCGAGATGTGTCGACCGTAGAGGACATTCCCCAACCCGCGAGCGGCCGTACCGTGCACGGCCGGGAAAGAAACGTACGGTGGTCACATGGAGGTTCTCGCAGGCCGCGTCCTGCTGCGGCCCACCGACCTGGACCGCAGCCGCGCGTTCTACCGCGACACGCTGAAACTGCCGATCTTCCGGGAGTTCGCCACTCCGGAGGGCATGGGCACCGTCTTCTTCATGGGCGGCGGCTACCTGGAGGTGTCCGGCCGCTCCGCCGAACCGTCCCTGGGCGGCATCGAGCTATGGATGCAGGTACGCGACGCCGAGGCGGCCCGGCGGGAGCTCGACGGCGTACGCGTCCTGCGCGAGCCGAGGCGGGAGCCGTGGGGGCTGATCGAGATGTGGATCGAGGACCCCGACGGCGTGCGCATCTGCGTCGCGGAGGTCCCTGAAGACCACCCGATGCGCCGCAGAGACTAGGACTCGAACAGCACGCTGATGCTCTCGCGGCGGTGGATGCGGCTGATCGCCTCGGCGAACAGCGGCGCGACCGACACCGTCCGCACCTTGTCCGACAGCGTCACCGGCTGGTTCTCGACCGTGTCGGTGACGTAGAGGCACGAGATCGGGCTGGCCTCCAGGCGCTCCATCGACCGGCCGGTGAACACCCCGTGCGTCACCGCCGCCCGTACGCTGCGGGCGCCACGCTCGATGAGGCACTCGGCGACCTCGGCCAGCGTGCCGGCGGTGATGGTGAAGTCGTCGACGATCACGGCGTCGCGGCCGCTCACGTCGCCGATCAGGTCGATGACACGCGCGGTCTCGGAGTGGTCGACGCGTTCCTTGTCGGCGATGGCGAGAGGCGCGCCGAGCCGGCGGGCGTACTTGCGCGCCTGCTTGGCGAAGCCCGCGTCGGGCGAGACGACGACGAGGTCGCCAGAGGAGCCGATCGCCTCGCTGAGCACCGGCAGGGCGTACAGGTCGTCGACGGGCAGGGTGAAGAAGCCCTGAATCTGCGGTGCGTGCAGATCCATCGTGATGACCCGGTCGGCGCCGGCCGCCTCGATCGCCTGCGCGCAGACGCGTGCGCGGATCGACACACGCGGCTCGTCCTTCTTGTCGGCCTTCGCGTAGCTGAAGTACGGCATCAGGACGCTCACGGACGCCGCGCTCGCGCGCCGGAACGCGTCGACCCAGAACAGCAGTTCCATGAAGTTGTCGTTCGCCGGGAACACGGTCGACTGGACGAGGTAGACGTGCCGTCCCCGTACGTTCTGGTTGGCCTTGACGAACAGGTTGCCGTCAGAGAACCGGATGACCTCGCCTTTTCCGGGTTCTACCCCCAGATGACGGCAGATCGCCGAGGTGAGCCGCTGGCTGCCCGACCCACCGAACACCAGAAGCTCGTCCATGCTCACAGCTGCGATGCTTTCGGCCACGATGCAGATGATCGCAGCTGCCGTGCGGAGACGAAGAGGCGGCCCGGGGGCGATGCGGCGTGCAAGCGGGATTCACGTCCTGGCAAACCCCGGAGGACCTCAGCTGACAACGTCCTTCGTGCGGAAACGCCGCACGGCCAGCGCGAGGAACACGATCGCGTACGACGCCGACAGCGCCGAGCCCTTGATCATGCCGGTCCACACGATGGACGTCTGCAACGCGTCGGTCCAGGCGAACAGCCAGTGCGTCGGCAGGAACTCCCGCCAGTGCCCGAGGGCGGTGACCGCGTCGATGATGTTGCTGACGATCACCAGGCCGACCGCGCCGCCGACCGCGCCGAGCGGGGAGTCCGTGGTGACCGACAGCAGGAAGGCCAAGGCCGCGACGACGAGCTGGGACACCAGGGCGTACCCGACGATGATCAGCATGCGGGTCAGCGCCGTCCCGTTGGGCAGCGGGGTGTCGGTCGTGGGCAGCCGCAGGCGTGCCCAGCCGAAGACGTAGATGCCGGTGATCATGGCCATGACCGGCAGGCTGACCACGGCCGTCGCCGCGAACGACATCGCGACGATCAGCTTCTGCCGCAGCAGGCGGGTCCGCGGCACGGGGGCAGCGAGCAGGTAGCGCAGCGACGCCCAGCCGGCCTCGCTCGCCACGGTGTCGCCGCAGAACAGCGCGACCGCGACGACGAGCAGGAAGCCCGCCGACACGAACAACGTGAAGGCGGTGAAGTTCAGCGCGCCGGCCGTGGCGACGGTGACCAGACCGGGGGTGTTCGGGTCGTTCCCGGACGGCGAGCCGCCGATCTTGAACGCGGCGGCGAGCACCCAGGGCAGCAGGAGCAGGACGGCGAACGCGATCCACGTACGCCGGCGGCGCAGCTGCCGCATCGCCTCGACCCGCAGCGGAAGCGTCTTACGCGCGTTGTACGTCCCGCTCATGCGTTCTCTCCGATCAGCGCGAGGAACGCGTCCTCGAGGCGCCGGTGCGGCGTGACCCGGTCGACCGGGACGCCCGCGGACACGAGCGCCGCGACCACGACCGAGGGCGCCGACCCGTTGATCCGCACGAGCACGCCCGGTTCGTACGCCTCCGCGCTCTCGATGCCCTCCAAGGCGGTCAGCACGCTCAGCGCGCGCTCGGCCTCGGGCGTGCCGATCACGATCGTGCCGTCGTGGCCGGAGATCTCCGCCACCGGGCCGGCGGCGACGAGCCTGCCGCGGTGCATCACGACCACGTCCGTGCAGGTCTGCTCGACCTCCGCCAGCAGGTGGCTGGAGATGATGACGGTCTTGCCCTCGGCGGCGTACCGGACGAGGACCTCACGCATCTCGGCGATCTGCGGCGGGTCGAGCCCATTGGTCGGCTCGTCGAGGACGAGCAGGTCGGGCAGGCCGAGCATGGCCTGGGCGATGGCGAGCCGCTGGCGCATGCCCTGGGAGTAGGTGCGCACGGGCCGCTTGACCGCGTCGCCGAGCCCGGCGATCTTCAGGGCGTCGTCCATGTACGCCTCGCCGCGCCCGGCCGCCTTCCAGTACAGCTCCAGGTTGTCGCGCCCGGACAGGTGCGGCAGGAAGCCCGGCCCCTCCACGAACGACCCGAGCCGGGAGAGGACCGCCGCACCCGGGCGTACCGGCGTGCCGAAGATGCGGATCTCGCCGGCGTCGGGGTGGATCAGGCCCATCAGCATGCGCAGGCTCGTCGTCTTGCCGGCGCCGTTCGGCCCGAGCAGGCCGCAGACCTGGCCGGGCTCGACGCGGAAGGACAGGTCGTCGACGGCGAGGTGGCCGTTCTTGTACCGCTTGGTCAGACCGCTGATCTCCAGCGGTATCGACGGGTCGCCCGGCTCGCTCCCGCGCACCCGCCGGTTCCGCGAGGTGACCACGATGACGACGGCGGACAGCAGCGCGATCGACGGCAGCCCCCACACCCACCACGGCAGCGGGACGGCGGGGGTGCGCAGCGCGGCGTCGACCGGGACACCGAGGCCCGAGACCGCCGAGATCTGGTACGACGCGGGCGTGCCCGGCGAGGCGAAGCCCATGTCCGTGGTGCTGAACGCGACACGGATCCGGTGTCCCTGCGCGAAGCGATAGTCCTCGACCGGCAGCGATACGTCGGCCGTGCCGCTCACGCGCAGCGGTGCGGCGAGACGTCTCGTCGCGACGGCCTGCCCGTCGGGACCGATGTCGTAGAGCTTGGCGAACAGCGTGGCCGGCGAGGACGCAGAGGCCCCTCGCACTCGTACGCGCATCCGGGCCGCCCCGGTGAGCTGGAGCGGTGCGGCCAGAGGCTCGGAGTCGAAGGTCGCGGCCTGGCCGGGCAGGTCGAGCGGGAGCGCGCCGCCGGCGAGACCGCCCAGGCCGCCCAGAGCGCCCAGACCGGGCAGGGCCGATGTCGCGGCGGGGGACCCGCCCGCGGGGTTGTGGACGGTCTGCTCCTGGCCGTTCAGCGGGACCGTACGGTTGCTCGTGCCGGCCAGGCCGGGGTAGCGGGCGGCGGTCGCCGCGTTGACGGTGATCCGCTGCGTCGAGGAGTCGACGCCGCCGGAGCGCGTGACGGTGAACCCGCCCTCGACCGGTGGCCCGCCCTTGAGGTAACGGTCGAACCAGTCATTCACCAGGCCGTTCACGCGGGAGCTCTCGGAGTCGCCGCCGTCGTGGCCGCCCTGGAACCACACGACCTTCACCCGCGCGCCGGTGATCGCGCGGGCGTTCGCGTCGGCCTGGTCGAGGGGGAACAGAGAGTCGGCCTGCCCCTGGACGAGCAGCGTCGGCACGTGGATCATGCCCGCCACCGACGACGGGCTGGACTCGCGCAGCGTGGAGATCGCGTCGGCGGTCGGGCGGCCGGTCTCGGCCACCTTCTGGTACATCGCGCACAGCGACGGAAGGAACCGTCCACAGGCTGTGGACGAAGCGCCGCTCGTGAAGAAGAGCCCGGCCCACGTCTTCTTGAAGACGCCGTTCTTCGCGCCCTTGCCGGTCGCGTCGGGGAAGAACGCGTCGGCGAGGTCGTACCAGGTGATCTGCGGTGCGACCGCGTCGATGCGATGGTCGTAGGCGGCCGCCAGCAGCGCGATGCCGCCGCCGTAGGACGAGCCCTCGATGCCGACGCGCGGGTCTCCGGGCCGGTCCAGGCGCACCTCGGGGCGGCGTGCCAGCCAGTCGAGGAGCTGCCGCACGTCCTTCACGTCGTAGTCGGGAGAGTCGAGCGTGATCTCGCCGCCGGACGCGCCGAAGCCGCGCGCCGACCAGGTGAGCACGGCGTAGCCGTCGCGGGCCATGCGCTCGGCGTCGGCGCGCACGTCTTCCTTGCTGCCGCCGAAGCCGTGCGTGAGGAGGACCGCCGGAGCGCGGCCGGCGCGCGCGGGGGTGAAGAACGTCGTGTCGAGCGCGATGTGCTGGTCCGACTTCGGCCCGTCGACGATTGATATGCGCTGCTCGGAGGTGTGAATCCGCGGCTCGTCACCCACCGACGCCCAGGCGAGCCCCCCGGCCAGTACGACCGCGGCTCCGGCCACCACGGCGGCCACCCGTCCCCGTCTCATGATCCGACCCTATTGGCCGTGTCCCCACATGCGGATACCGGCCGGTGCCCGGAGTCTCGGCGCGGGTGACGGGCCCGGTCATCGAATAAATGCGGAATCTTATTCACGTACGCATTGACCAGTGTCGTTCGGCGTCCATTCCGCAGCTCCCTTGCACTTTGGGTCGTTCACATATACCTGAACGAGACGTGAAAGATGGCTTAAGTCGCCGCCGTGACCTCAGTGAACGTTTGACCACTGATGGTGACGAGTGGCGCTTCCCTGACGGCGGCGTCGGTCGTGTGGACCTACTCCGGCCTGCGGGAACGGCGAAAACGCGTTTTCGAGAACGGCGATAATGTGCGGCGGCACCGCAGAAGGCGCCGACCAACGCGTACGCGAACACGATTCTCCGGATAGCCTGTATCCACCTTGGCCGGATGCTCTATCCGATCTGTTCCGGCGATGAGGACAACCCAAACAGGGTCGTGATCGTCCTCCATTCGAGAGACGGCAAGAACGGAGGCGACGATGCGGACCGCGCGGCACGCCCATGCCCGGCCCGGCCTGATCGCGTTGGTGATCACCTTGTTCGTGCTGGTCGCGGCGATCGCCCTCACCGGCACCCTGATCGCCGCGTTCGCGCACGAGCACCCCGCGCGCTTCTCGGCGCCGCTGAAGATCTATCCGGTCGCGCAGGAGATCCCCGGTCAGCCGTGCCCGCCGGGTGTCCAGGGTCTGGTCGGCCAGGGCGCGACCGGCTCCATCTGCTACCGGCTCGTCGCCGGCATCACCATAAAGCAGGTCAACGACATCCACGTCGAGCGCGCCGACAACGGCGGCTACGCCGTGTCGATCAGCCTCATCCCGGCCGATGGCAAGGCCTTGACCCGCCTCACCCAGGGAGCGGCGGGCCGGTCCTTCGCGCTGACCGTACGCGACCAGGTCGTCGCGGCGCCCCGGCTGGACGGCCCGATCACCAAGGGCCGGGTACTGATCACCGGCAACCTCACGCGGGGAGACGCGAGCGGCATCGTCGACCGCCTCAAGGGCGGCGCGGTCAAGCCGGCCTGATCAGCCGCTGAAGGAGCCGTGGCGGCCGGCGCCCTGGCGGAAACGCTCGACGTCCGACAGGCCCGTCTCCTCGATCGTGGCGAACCCGCGCCGGTACTCACCCGCCATCGCGTCGTCCTCGCCCAGACCCCGCTGCTCGTGCACGGACAGACGGTCGTTGCGCAGGCACGTCTGAGGATGCCCCGCGATCTCGGCGGCGAGCCGCTCGGCGGCGACGCGCGCCTCGCCGTTCGGCACGAGCCGGTTCACGAGGCCGAAGTCGTAGGCCTCCAGCGCCGGGACCGCGCGCCCGGTGAGGATCATGTCCATCGCGCGCGACTCACCGATCAGCCGCGGCAGCCGTACGGTGCCGCCGTCGATCAGTGGCACGCCCCAGCGGCGGCAGAAGACGCCGAGCACGGAGTCCTCCTCCGCCACCCGCAGGTCGCACCAGATCGCCAGCTCCAGGCCGCCGGCCACCGCGTGGCCGCTGATCGCCGCGATCACCGGTTTGGACAGGCGCATCCGCGTCGGCCCCATCGGGCCCTCCGCGGAATGCGACAGGTCGTGGCTGGACGCGCCGACGCTCGGCGCGTCGACCCGGTTGCCGTTCCCGGTGCCGACCGCCTTCAGGTCGGCACCGGAACAGAACGTCCCGCCCTCGCCCCAGAGCACCGCGACGGCGGCCTCCGGGTCGGCGTCGAACTCGCGGAACGCCTCGGCCAGGCTTCTGGCCGTGGGACCGTCCACCGCGTTGCGGACCTCGGGGCGGCTCAGCACCACCGTGGTCACAGGACCCTGTCTCTCCACCCGCACACTCATGCCCGCACACGATTCCATGAGCGGGCGCGAGTGTGAACCGTCAGTCGAGGCGCCAGGTGTCTCCGCTCTCCAGGAGCGAGGCCAGGTCGCCGGGGCCCTGCTGTGCGACGGCCTCGTCCAGCTGGTCGCGCATCAGCTCGTCGTACGACGGCCGCTCGACCTGCCGGAAGATGCCGATCGGGGTGTGCTCGAACGCCGGGGAGTCCAGCCGCGACAGCGAGAACGCGAGCGTGGGGTCCGCCGAACGCGCGTCGTGGACGAGGATGTCCGGAGAGTCGGCCGGGACGACCTCCAGCGTGCCCGAGGGCGTACGCCGCAGCGCCTTGTCACGGTCGGCGCCGAAGACGATCGACTCGCCGTGCTCCAGGCGTATCGTCACGTCGTCGCGTACCTGCGGGTCCTTCAGCGGCGCGAACGCGTCGTCGTTGAAGATGTTGCAGTTCTGGTAGATCTCGACGAGTGACGTGCCGTTGTGCTGGGCCGCCTCGCGCAGCACCGACTGCAGGTGCTTGCGGTCGGAGTCGATGGTGCGGGCCACGAACGTGGCCTCGGCGCCGATCGCAAGCGAGATCGGATTGAACGGAGAGTCCAGCGACCCCATCGGCGTCGACTTGGTGATCTTCCCGACCTCGGAGGTCGGGGAGTACTGGCCCTTAGTCAGGCCGTAGATCCGGTTGTTGAACAGCAGGATCTTCAGGTTGACGTTGCGGCGCAGCGCGTGGATCAGGTGGTTGCCGCCGATTGACAGCGCGTCGCCGTCACCGGTGACGACCCACACCGACAGGTCCGGGCGCGAGGACGCCAGACCCGTCGCGATCGCCGGCGCGCGGCCGTGGATCGAGTGGAACCCGTAGGTGTTCATGTAGTACGGGAACCGCGACGAGCAGCCGATGCCCGAGACGAAGACGACGTTCTCCCGCTTCAGCCCCAGCTCGGGCATGAAGCTCTGCACGGCGGCCAGGATCGCGTAGTCACCGCAGCCGGGGCACCAGCGGACCTCCTGGTCCGTCTTGAAGTCCTTCGCGGTCTGCCGCTCGCTGTCCTTCGGGACGAGCGCGAGAGGGTCTCTCATGAGTTGATCACATCCTGGATGGCGTCCGCGAGCTCATCGGACTTGAGCGGAAGGCCGCGGACCCGGTTGTAACCGATCACGTCCACGAGATAGCGGCCGCGGAGCATCAGCGCCAGCTGGCCGAGGTTGATCTCCGGCACGACGACCTTGTCGTACGAGCGGAGCACCTCTTCGATGTTCGCGGGGAAGGGGTTGAGATGACGCAGGTGCGCCTGGGCGACCTTGCCGCCGGCCTCGCGGATCCGGCGGGCCGCGGCGGCGATCGCGCCGTACGTGCCGCCCCAGCCGAGCACCAGCACCCGCGCGTCGCCGGACGGGTCGTCGACCGCCAGCGGAGGGATGTCACGCGCGATGCCGTCGATCTTCGCCTGGCGCAGCCGGACCATCAGGTCGTGGTTGGCCGGGTCGTAGGAGATGTTGCCGCTACCGTCGGCCTTCTCGATGCCGCCGATGCGGTGCTCCAGGCCGGCGGTGCCGGGGATCGCCCACGGACGTGCGAGCGTCTCCGGGTCGCGCTTGAACGGCTGGAACTCCTCGGCGCCTGCCTCGGCGAAGTCCGGAGAAATCTCCGGCAGTGAGGCGACGTCGGGGATCTGCCACGGTTCGGAGCCGTTGGCGAGGTAGCCGTCCGACAGAACGATGACCGGTGTGCGGTACTTCACCGCGATCCGTGCCGCCTCGATCGCCGCCGCGAAGCAGTCCGACGGCGTGCACGGCGCGACGACCGGCACGGGCGCCTCGCCGTTGCGGCCGTGCAGGGCCTGCAGCAGGTCGGCCTGCTCGGTCTTGGTCGGCATCCCGGTGGACGGACCGGCGCGCTGCACGTCGATCACGACCAGAGGCAGCTCGGTGGCGACGCCCAGCGCGATCGTCTCGCTCTTCAGCGCCAGACCCGGACCGGACGTGGTCGTCACGCCCAGCGCACCGCCGAACGAGGCGCCGAGCGCCGCGCCGACCGCGCTGATCTCGTCCTCGGCCTGGAAGGTGCGCACGCCGAACCGCTTGTGCTTCGACAGCTCGTGCAGGATGTCGGAGGCCGGCGTGATCGGGTACGAGCCGAGGAACACCGGCAGGCCGGACAGGCTGCCCGCCGCGACCAGGCCGTAGGCCAGCGCCATGTTGCCGGAGATGTTGCGGTAGAGCCCCGGAGGCAGCGTCGCCGGCTTGATCTCGTACGAGACCGAGAACGACTCGGTGGTCTCGCCGTAGCTCCAGCCCGCCTGGAAGGCCGCGATGTTGGCCTTCATGATCTCGGGCTTCTTGGCGAACTTGAGCTCCAGGAAGCGGACGGTCGCCTCGGTCGGCCGGTGGTACAGCCACGAGAGCAGGCCGAGCGCGAACATGTTCTTCGCGCGCTCGGCGTCCTTCTTGGAGATCTCGAAGTGTTCGAGGGCCTTGACCGTCATCGACGTCAGCGGCAGCGAATGCACGCGGTATTCGCTGAGCGACCCGTCTTCCAACGGGTTCGTGGCGTACCCGACCTTCGCGATGGCGCGCTTGGTGAACTCATCGGTGTTGAGGATGACGTCCGCGCCTCGGGGGAGGTCGCCGACGTTGGCCTTCAGCGCCGCGGGGTTCATGGCGACGAGCACGTTGGGCGCGTCGCCGGGAGTGAGGATGTCGTGGTCGGCGAAGTGCAGCTGGAAGCTGGACACTCCGGGCAGAGTCCCGGCGGGGGCACGGATCTCCGCGGGGAAGTTCGGGAGGGTCGACAGGTCGTTGCCGAACGCGGCCGTCTCCTGTGTGAACCGGTCGCCGGTCAGCTGCATCCCGTCGCCGGAGTCTCCGGCGAAGCGGATGATGACGCGGGTGAGTTGCTGGACCTGTTTGGTCATCGAGCAGTGCCTCCTCGACGAGCAACGCCCAGAGTTGTGGAGGCGTCGTCCGACGCGCTACTTAGGCTTACCTTCATGCTACGTCCCATGTGACGTGGATGATCCATGGTTCTGGTGATACCGGCGACTCCGAGTCGTCCGGCGGTGAACCGATGATCGTCCCCCCGGTGACGTCTCCGTCCCAGGGGTCGGTTCCCTCTTCGCGATGCGAGCAAGCATGCGAGACCGGCGGCCCGCAGATCCGGGTCGGCAGGTGCCGGCCCGGCCTCAGACCGCCGGTGGCGTACACAGCGCACTCGCCGACCGGCAGAGGTCGACGTGCAGGCGGGAGTGGAGCAGCGACCGGAACACGCCCCGAACTATATGTCGATGCGTCTAAGGGACTGCTTATTGACCCTCAGCCCCCCTGCTGCTCCTGGGTGAGTTTCGACAACAAATCGTTCACGTCGCCCGAGGAGTTCACCGTCGCCTCGAACGTCGAGCTCGCGTGGATGGTGAACCGGCCGCTGTGCGATCGGTACCACGACGACCATTTGCCGCCGCTGGTGCGGCAGGTGATCGTCGTCTCGTGGCTCACGGTCGTCGTCCCGGTGCCCTTGCACGTGGACACGGTCGGGCCGCTACCCCAGAACTTGGCGTTCATCGTGACGTGGACCGACCCCGTGGTGGAGCTCCCGCTCGCCGACGCCATCGTCGTGCCGTGGACCGTGCAGCTCGACTCGGTGCAACTGCCGAACTTGATCTTGCCCATCGGCATCATCGAGATCCCGGGGTCGTACGCCCCTTTGAGGTTCTCGACGTCGCCCTTCAACTGGGTGTAGACCGGCCCCATCGCGGCGGCCTGCACCGGTGAGACGTCCAGCGAGAACGAGTCGTCGCCGGGGTGCCCCTCGATGCGTACGAGCCGTCGCGGCTCGCTCGCGGAGATGTAGTACGTCATGTCGCGGATCACCATTCTGATCGTCGACACGCTGCCGACCGGCGTCTTCTGCGCCAGCGGGTCGTTCCCGGCCCCTTCGAGGGTCTGGGACAGCGTCGTCGGCGACAGGTCGGCCAGCTTCAGGCCCGTCGACGACGACGGAGCCTTGGCCCACTTCCCGTCGGCCTTGTCGGCCTCGGTCGAGCTCTGCCCCTGCGACGACCAGAACTCCGACCCCGTCTTGATGTACGTCGCACCGCCGACGTCCACCCGGCTCACCTGCGAGCCGTGCGACATGTACGAACCGCGGGCGCTGCCCGCCTTCGTCACGCTGAACGTCGCCGGGCTGCCGCCGTACGTGCCGGTGTAGGAGATGCCGGACGACTTGCCGAGGTTCTGGCCGGCCTTCAATGCGGCCTTGCCCGAGGTCTTCTTCGGGTCGTCACCGTCACCGCCGGCGGAGACGACCACCACCACGACCACGACGAGGAGCACCACGGCGGCGGCGATCGCGCCGATGATGACGCCCGCGCCGCCCTTCTTCTGCGGCGGCGGTCCGTAGTTGTACGGCGGCGGCGTCGCGCTCCACGGCGGAGGACCGCCCGGTCCCGGGGGTCCGTAGCCGCCAGGTCCACCGGGACCGCCGGGTCCTCCCGGCCCTGGGGGTCCGTAGCCGCCGGGCCCTCCCGGGCCGGGCTGCTGTGGCCATCCTCCGCCGGGCGGCGCCGGCTGCTGCCACTGCGGCGTGTTGCCCGGAGGAGGTGGCCAGGACCCCGGTTGTGGTCCCGGGCCGCCTTCGCCTTCTGGTCCCACGCTCATGGCCCCCCCTGATAGTCCAATCTTGTCGCCGCGACCCTATGGTCGACAGGATTGTCCGACAAGTGAACTACAGGTTGTGTTACCGGCCGGAGACCCAAGAGCGGTATAAGCCGGGACCTGGCGCGAAGGACCCGGTTGATCCTTCCGCCGGGGCCATTACGCTTGCTCCATGCACGGCTACTTCGCGCAATACCTCAGCGTCGTCGTGTTGTTCCTGATCGGCGGCTTGATCGTCGGCGGTGCGATGCAGGCGAACCGGGCGCTGCGGCCTGATCGGCCCACCCGGGAGAAGCTGACGACGTACGAGTGCGGCGTCGATCCGGTGGGCGAGGGCTGGGCACAGTCCTACGTTCGCTACTACGTGTTCGGCTACCTCTACGTGATCTTCGCCGTCGACGCGGTCTTCCTCTTCCCTTGGGCGACCGTGTACGCGGTCAAGGGATACGGTTTTGTCACGCTCGGTGAGATGTTCGTCTTTCTCGCCTTCATCGCCGCCGGCCTCGCATACGCCTGGAAGAAGGGTGTGCTGAGCTGGGTCTGAAAGAATGACCGATATGGGTGTCGTTGATCTGCCGGAGCCGCGCATCGGGCCGGCGAGCAAGCTCGCGCCGAAGCCGATCAAGTTCGTGCTCAACTGGGGGCGGCGCTACTCCCTCTGGGTCTTCAACTTCGGCCTGGCCTGCTGCGCGATCGAGTTCATCGCGACCTCGATGTCGCGCCACGACTTCATACGCCTCGGCGTGATCCCCTTCGCCCCCGGGCCGCGCCAGGCCGACCTGATGGTCGTCTCCGGCACCGTCTCGGACAAGATGGCGCCAGCCGTGAAGCGCCTGTACGAGCAGATGCCCGAGCCGAAGTACGTCATCTCGTTCGGCGCGTGCTCCAACTGCGGCGGCCCGTACTGGGACTCGTACTGCGTGACGAAGGGCGTCGACCAGATCATCCCGGTGGACGTGTACGTTCCGGGCTGCCCGCCGCGGCCCGAGGCGCTGCTGCACGGCATCATCAAGCTCCAGGAGAAGATCGCCGCCGAGTCGCTGGGCGAGCGCTACAGCGGAGGCGGCGAGCCGGTCGCGCCGCCGCCCCAGGTCGCGCCGAAGCCCCCGACACCCGCGATCTACCGCAGGCCACTGGTCCTGCCGCCGATGCCGGAGCCGGAGGAGATCGCGGCCGCCGAGCAGCCGACGCAGAGCATTCTCCACGTGACGGACGAGGACATCGCCGGCGAACACCCGGAGGTCTCGCCGTCCGCGGAGACCCAGGTGGTCGCTCCCGTGGAAGAGGTATCGCCCGCGGACGAGACCCAGCGGATTCCGGTCGTCGAGGACGAGGAGACGCGGGAGATCCCGGCCGCGGACGACGTGACGCGTGAGGTGCCGCAGGTCGAGCTGACACGGGACCTGCCACCGCCCGAAGAGGTGCGCAAGGCGGCCAAGGAGAAGCCGGAGAAGCGGCGCCGCGGCACGCGGCTGCGGCGTTTCGCCGAGCCGCCGCCGATCGACGCGGTCGACGACCCCGACATCATTCCGGGACTGAGCCATGACGATTGAGCTGACGGTCGCGTGGGCGCGACGGTTCGGCGACGAGGTGCGCGGCGAAGACACCTTCGGCATGCTCACCGTCGACGTCCCGCCGGAGACGTGGGTCGAGGCGCTGACGTTCGCGCGCGACGACCTGGCGTGCGGATTCTTCGACTGGCTGACCGCCGTCGACGAGCTTGAGGACGGTTTCGCGGTCGTGGCGCACGTCTACTCGCTGAGGGAGAAGCACCACCTGCTCCTGCGCACTCACGTGCCGCGTGAGAACCCCCGGCTGCCGACCGCGACCGAGGTCTACCGCGGCGCGAACTGGCACGAGCGCGAGACGCACGAGATGTTCGGGATGATCTTCGACGGGCATCCGAACCTGGTGCCGCTGCTGCTCCCGGACGGGTTCGAGGGGCATCCGCTGCGCAAGGAGTTCGTGCTGGCCGCGCGGGTCGCCAAGCCGTGGCCCGGCGCGAAGGAGCCCGGCGAGTCCGGGCGGGGCGCGCCGAGCCGCCGCCGCATGCTGCCGCCGGGCGTCCCGCAGGACTGGGGCCCGGCCGCGCGCCGCGCCGAAGAGGAACGCAAGGCGCAACGGCCCGCGCGTGGCATCGACCCCGAGGGTGGCGGCAATGTCTGACCTGCTCATCCTCGTGATCAAACTGCTGCTGGTCGTCGTCGGCTTCCTCGTGCTGCCGCTGCTGGTCGGGCAGGCCGAGCACAAGGTGATGGCGCACATGCAGGGCCGGCTCGGCCCGATGTACGCCGGCGGCTTCCACGGCTGGGCGCAGCTCGTCGCCGACGGCGTGAAGTTCGCCCAGAAGGAGGACATCGTCCCGGCGGCGGCCGACCGGCGGATCTTCACGCTGGCTCCGGCCGTGGCGCTGATCCCGTACCTGGTGGTGCTCGTCGTCATCCCGGTCGGGCCGGGCGACCAGGTCGGCGTCGCGCTGGACCCCGGCCTGTTCTTCGCGCTGGCGATGATCGGTGTGGCCGTGCTCGGCGCGCTCATGGCCGGCTGGTCGAGCGCGAACAAGTACAGCCTGCTCGGCGGCATGCGCGTCGCCGCGCAGCTGCTGTCGTACGAGCTGCCGATGGTGCTGGCCGCTTCGTCGGTCGCGATGGCGGCCGGCACGCTGAACCTCACGAAGATCGTCGAGCAGTGGCAGTGGTGGTGGCTGCCGTGGCAGGTGATCGGCGCCGTGGTGTTCTTCGTCGCGGGCCTCGCCGAGCTGCGCCGTCCGCCGTTCGACATGCCGGTCGCCGACTCGGAGATCATCTTCGGCCCGTACACGGAGTACACCGGGCTGCGGTTCGCCTTCTTCCTCCTCGCCGAGTACGCCGGGATCGTGGTGTTGTCGGCGCTGACGACCGTGCTGTTCCTCGGCGGCTGGAAGGGGCCGGTGCTCGACACGCAGCTCGGCTGGCTGTGGACCCTCATCAAGGTGCTGGCGCTGTCGTTCGTGGTGATCTGGCTGCGGGTGGCCTACCCGCGGATGCGCGAGGACCAGCTGCAACGGCTCGCCTGGGCCGGTCTCGTGCCGCTCGCCCTGGCCCAGCTCGCGCTCACCGGTGTGATCAAGGTCGCGATCGGCTGACTCAGGACCTCAGGTACTGGAGCACCGCCAGGACCCGCCGGTGGTCGTCGCCGGACGGCGTCAGGCCGAGCTTCATGAAGATGTTCGCGATGTGCTTCTCCACCGCGCGGTCGGAGACGACGAGCGTCTTGGCGATGGCCGCGTTCGTACGCCCCTCGGCCATCAGGCCCAGCACCTCGCGTTCGCGGGGCGTCAGCGCGCCCACACCCTGGCGGCCCGCGTTCAGCAGGTGCCCGACGACCTCGGGGTCCAGCGCCGTACCGCCTGAGGCCACCCGGTGGAGGGCGTCCACGAAGTCGTCGATGTCGGCGACGCGCTCCTTGAGCAGGTAGCCGACCCCGGCCGGTGAACCCGCCAGCAGGTTCGCGGCGAACCGGGTCTCCACGTACTGGGAGAACAGCAGGATGCCCACGTCAGGGTGGCCGCGGCGCAGCTCGATGGCGGCGCGCAGGCCCTCATCGGTGTGCGTGGGCGGCATCCGGATGTCGACCACGGCGACGTCCGGGCCGTGCTCGGCGACGGCCGTACGCAGCTCATCGGGGGTTCCGACGCTCGCGACCACCTCGTGGCCGCGCGCGGCCAGCAGGTGACCGAGCCCGTCGCGCAGGATGACGGCGTCGTCGGCGATCACGATGCGCATGGGATGACTTTCAGGCATGGGTGGGCAGGTCGACGGTGACCACCGTAGGGCCACCCGGCGGGCTCGTGACCTCCAGCCGCCCGTCCACCGTGCGTACGCGCTCGCGCAGGCCGGTCAGGCCGGAGCCCGCTCCGACCGCGGCCCCGCCGGACCCGTCGTCGCGCACCCGCAGGATCAGCCGGTCGCCGGACGCTCCTGCCGACAGCCACGCACGTGCCGCGCCGCTGTGCTTGGCGACGTTGGCCAGCAGCTCGGCGGCGCAGAAGTAGGCGATCGACTCGATCGCGGCAGTGGGCCGTGCCGTGATGTCCGTCTTCAGGTCGACCGGCACCGCGCTGCGGCTCGCCAGCGTGGCCAGGGCGGTGTCCAGCCCATGGTCGAGGACGGGTGGGTGGATGCCGCGTACGAGCTCTCGGAGCTCGGCGATGGCCTCGCGCGCGGTGGTGCGGGCGTCGGCGGCGAGCCGCCGCGCCGGCCCCTCGGGCACCGCGTCGCAGACCATGGTCAGCTGCATCGTCAGCGCGACCAGGCGTACTTGCGCGCCGTCGTGCAGGTCGCGTTCGATGCGGCGCAGCGTCGCGGCGGCGTCGTCGACCGCCCGCGCCCGCGTCTCCTCCAGGTCACGGACCCGCTCGGTCAGCTCGATCGCGCCCAGCAGCCGCCGCATGAGAATCCGGTCGACCAGCACGACCGCGCGCACGGCCCACGGCGCGAGGAACAGGAGCCCCAGCCCGAGGGCAGAGATGATCAGCTCGCGCGGCAGCGTGTCGAAGTAGAAGCCCTCCAGGACCAGGCCGTGGCGGATCGCGCCGTGGGAGTCGCGGGTCGTGACGTCGTTCAGGCGGAAGGCGTGCTGGATCGGGTAGGTGAGCGAGACCACCCCGGACGCCCAGGTCAGCAGTACGACGTACGTCTGGACGATGAAGAGCGGGAACTTCACCGCCAGGTAGGCCATGGCCCGCCAGCCGGTGCCGTCGGACAGCGAGGCCTGCAACCGTCCAAGAGGCCCTGAGCCCGTACGCCGGGGCGCGGGCGCGTCGATCCGTTCGCCGAGGAGCCGGCGGGCCAGGCCGCGGTGCGCTCCGCCGATCGCGCGTGCGCCCCGCAACCCGAGGGCGAGCAGGGGTATGCCGATCGCGGTGACCGCCAGCCCGGCCCCCGCGACGACGCAGACCAGGATGTAGGCGGCGCCCAGCACGGCCAGTGGCGCGCCCGCCAGGACGTACAGCATCTCGGCGTACGCGCGCCGGGTGACCGGGGTGCGCAGGAAAGTGTGGATCCTCATCGGACCCTCAGTATCGGCGGCCGACCGCCCCGCGACGATCGTGCCAGCACGACCATCGACGGAGTACTTCAGGAGATGAAGATCGCGTACTCGCCGATGCCCGCGACGATGTCCGGCGGCAGGTCGGCCTGCAGCGCCAGCTCCTCCACCGAGATGAAACCGCCCGCGTGATCACGGACCCGCAGGATCCGGTCGACCATCTCGTACGTCAGGCCGGGCAACAGGCTCAGCACCTGCGGCGGCGCGTGGTTCACGTCGATCAGCCCGCCGTCGTCGAACGCCCTCGGCATCAGGTCGGGCCGGCCGATGCGCAGCTCGTGCGCGAGCCCGGGATCTTCCGTGACCATCTTGCGCGCCGCCTCCCGCAGCGCACGCCGATGCTTGGCGACCTCGACGACCTGCTGGTTCAGGTGCTCACGTGGGTTGACCGGCGGGTACAGCTTGGGCCGGGCGGCCATGGCGTGCGTGGTGCTGATGATCCAGGTGAGCAGGAAGAGCAGAACGCCCAGGACCTCGACCCCGCTGATGTCCATCATGAGGTAGGACCCGACGAGCCCCGCCGTGTAGCCGATCGCGGCCCCGCCGAGCGTCACCGAGTTGTGCCGAAGCGCCGCGTACCCGAACGAGATCGGCGCCCCGATCCCCGCGGTGAGCAGCGGCACCAGCGCCCAGCCGACGCCGTCCGAAGCGCGCGGAGGCGGCAGCGGCACATGCGGAGGCGGCCCCACGGGGCGCCGTTGCGGTCGCGGTGGGGGCGGCGGAGGAGCCGGCCAGGCCATACGGGGATGGTAGACGGGTCGCCGGCCGAAGTGATTCACATCAAGTCTGACGAGTCAGACGCGCTTCCGGTTTCCACAGAGGGAGGGCTCGGGTTTGAGTTAAGGGCTCGATAAGCAATCATGGTGCCGTGGCACGCCTTCCCGGAACCGGCCTGGCAAAGGGCCTCGCGGTCACGCTGCGGACGATGACCCGTCGGTCCATCACGCGGCAGTACCCCGAGGTTCAGCCCGACCTGCCGCCACGCAGCCGCGGCGTCATCGCTCTCCTTGAGGAGAACTGCACCGTCTGCATGCTCTGCGCACGCGAGTGTCCCGACTGGTGCATCTACATCGATTCCCACAAGGAGACGCTGCCGGCGCCCGAAGGCGGCCGGCCGAGAGCACGCAACGTGCTCGACCGGTTCGGCATCGACTTCGCGCTCTGCATGTACTGCGGCATCTGCATCGAGGCGTGCCCGTTCGACGCCCTGTTCTGGTCGCCGGAGTTCGAATACGCCGAATACGACATCGCCGAGCTGACCCACGAGCGCGACCGTCTGCGCGAGTGGATGTGGACGGTGCCTCCGCCGCCCGCGAGCGACCCCGGAGCCGAGGCGCCCAAGGAGCTGAAGGCCCGATGACCACGGCAGACGTCGTCATCGTGTTGCTCGGTGTCGTCGCGGTCGGCTCGGGCGTGCTGGTCGTGACCACGAGGCAGCTGGTCCACGCCGCGCTCTGGCTCGTCGTCTCGTTCGGCGCGCTGGCCGCGTCGTACGTCGTGCTCGCCGCGGAGTTCGTCGCCTGGGTGCAGGTGCTGATCTACGTCGGAGCGGTCGTCGTGCTGCTGCTGTTCGGCATCATGCTGACGCGCGCGCCGATCGGGCGCTCCGACGATCTCGACTCCGGCAACCGGCTCGTCGCCCTGCTGGTCGCGCTGGCGACCGCGGCGGTGCTCGTGACCACGCTCGTACGCGGCTTTCAGACCGCTTACTTCCCGCTGAAGGCACGCGTCGGCAGCGGCTCCAGTGAGGCCATCGGCGCGAGCCTGTTCCGCACGTGGGTGCTGCCGTTCGAGGCGCTCTCGGTGCTGCTGCTGGCCGCGTTGATCGGCGCGATCGTGCTGTCGCGCACCGACATCGGCGGCGCGGCCCCCGGCGACGACGCCGACGAGGTGCGACGCCGCCGCCGGATGCCGCCCGTGCCGACGCTGGCCCTCGCGCTGAAGCGGCGCGGAAACTCCTCCGACGACGACACGATCGTGCTGTCCCGCATCGACGAGGAGACCTGATGCACCTCGTCTACCCCATCGTCATCGCCGCGCTGCTGTTCAGCGTCGGCGTGTACGGCGTGCTCGCGCGGCGCAACGCGATCCTCGTGCTGATGTCCGTCGAGCTCATGCTCAACGCCGTCAACCTCAACCTCGTCCTGTTCGACATGCGGTGGGGCGACCGACTCCACGGCGGGCAGGTCCTCGCGCTGTTCGTCATCGTGCTGGCGGCGGCCGAGGTGGGGCTGGGCCTCGCGCTCGTGCTGCTGGTGTTCCGCACCCGCCGTACGGTCGACGTCGACCGGCTGCGTACGCTCTCCGACCGCGATACGGAAGACGAAGGGGTTCACCCGTGATCGTCCTGGCGGCCGTCGCGGTGCTGCTCCCGTTCGTGGCCGCGTTCGGCGGCATGCTGTTCGGGCCCACCCTGTCGCTCCTGCTCTCGCCCCTCGCCCGCCGCCTGCGGCGTGACACGCCGGGCGCGTCCGGCGGGAAGGCCCGCGTGCTGGCCCGGCGGCTGCCCGCGAACGGCCCGGCGCTCATCGCGGTGCTGCCCATCGCCGTCTCCGCCGCGCTCACCGCGGTGGTCGCGTTCGCCCAGTGGCAGCATCCGCAGGTCCGCACCGGCACGCTCACGCTCGTTCGCACCGGCGGCCTGCCGTTCGGCGTCTCGCTCGACGTCGACGGGCTGTCCGCGGTCGTCGCGTTCATGGTCTGCTGCGTCGCGCTCGGCGTGCAGATCTACTCCGTCGCGTACATGCGCGACGACCCGCGCTACTCCTCCTACGCCGCGTTCGTGTCGCTGTTCACCGCGGCGATGCTGCTCGTCGTCCTGTCCGGCGACCTTCTCGTGCTGTACGTCGGCTGGGAGGTCATGGGCATCTGCTCCTACTTCCTCATCGGTCACTACTGGCACGACCGCGCCACCTCGGCCGCGGCGGTCAAGGCGTTCCTGGTCACCCGGCTCGGCGACGTCGGCTTCCTGTTCGGCATCTTCGTGCTCGGCATGGGCGCGCACTCCTTCGAGATCCGTACGGTCCTCGCGCACGCCACCTCGATGCCGCACTCCACGCTCACCGCCGGCACGCTGCTGCTGCTCTGCGGTGTCGCGGGCAAGAGCGCGCAGTTCCCGCTGCACACCTGGCTGCCCGACGCGATGGCCGGCCCGACGCCGGTCAGCGCCCTGATCCACGCCGCGACCATGGTCGCGGCGGGCATCTACGTCGTGGCCCGCCTCTACCCGGCCTTCCTGCACGCCCCGAGCTCGCTCGCGCTGCTCGGCATCATCGCGTCGATCTCCATGCTCGGCGCCGCTCTCGCCGCGCTGGCCCAGGACGACCTCAAACGCGTGCTGGCGTACTCCACCGTCAGCCAGCTCGCCTACATGGCCGGCGGGCTCGCGGTCGGCACCCGCGACGGGGCCGTCTTCCACCTGCTCGCGCACGGTGCGTTCAAGGCGCTGCTGTTCCTCGGCGCCGGCTGCGTGATCGTCGCGGTCGGCTCGAACATGCTCAGCGCCATGGGCGGCCTGCGGCACACCATGCCGGTGACCTTCTGGTCGATGACGACCGGCTTCGCGGCGCTGGCCGGCATCCCGCCGGCGAGCGGCTTCTTCAGCAAGGACGTCATCCTGGCGCAGGCGTGGCACACCGCACGGCACACCGGGGCCATCCCGCCGTGGACCGGCTGGCTGGTGCTGGTCGTCGGCCTGGTCACGGCGGCGGTCACGGCCGCGTACGCCACCCGCACCTGGCTGGTCGCCTTCTGCGGCGAGCAGCGGTCCACGGCCACCGTTCGCGAGGCGCCGCGCCTGATGCGCTGGCCGGTGGTGGCGCTCGCGGTGCCCGCGCTGTTCATGGGCCTGTACGGCGCCGGCACCGACGGCCTGCGGCCCGAGTTCGGCATCGCCGTCGTCTCGCTGCTGTTCGCACTCGCCGGCGCGGGCGGCGTCTACCTCGTCTGGAACCGCGACCCCGCGCTCGACCCCGTACGCCTCCTGGGGCCCGCGCGGCCGATCCTGCAGGCCGGGTTCCGCCTCGACGACCTCTACGACGCCGCGTTCGTACGCCCGGTGCGGGCCCTCGCCCGGCAGGTCGTGCACGCCGACCACGGCATCGTCGACGCCGCCGTCGAGGGCACCGGCGCGGGCGCCCGCAGGCTCGGCGGCCTGCTGCGCAGAACCGAGAACGGCAACCCGCAGACCTACGTCTCCGGTGTCCTGGCGGGAGTGGTCATCATCGTGCTCACGGTCGTGGTGCTCACATGATCCTCACCGCACTGGTCGCGGTGCCCCTGCTCGGGGCACTCCTCAGCCTCGCGCATCCGTCGGGAAGCCCACGGCGGCTGGCCCGGCTCGCCCGCCTGCAGGGCCTCGTCGTGTCCGGCATCACGCTCGTCCTCGCCCTCGTGGCGGCGGTCGCGTTCGACTACGGAAAGCGCGGGCCGCAGCTCGGCGTCGACCACGCCTGGGCGGCCTCCATCGGGCTGCGCTTCCACCTCGGGATCGACGGCATCTCGCTGCCGCTCATCGTGCTGACCGCGGCGCTGACGTTCCTCTGCATGGTCTACACGGCGCGGGTGCTGCCGGCCGGACAGGGAGCCGACACGCCCTCGCCGCGTGCGCTGGTCGGCCTGGTCCTGCTGCTCGAAGTCGGCATGCTCGGGACGTTCGTCTCCCTCGACCTCGTGCTGTTCTTCGTGTTCTTCGAGGTCGTGCTCATTCCGATGTACTTCATCATCGCCTATTGGGGCGGGACGGGAGGTCGTGCTCCCGCGAGCAAGGACGCGGCACGGGCGGCGGCGAACAAGTTCATCCTCTACACGCTGCTCGGCTCCGGCTTCCTGCTGGTCGGCATCCTGCTCATCGGTGTGCACGCCCGCACCTTCGACATCACGACGCTGGTCAGCCGGCACGGCGCCGGCCTGTCGCACAACGTCCAGCTCGCCGCGTTCCTCCTGGTCGCGCTCGGGTTCGCGGTCAAGACGCCGATGTGGCCGCTGCACACCTGGCTGCCCGACGCCCACACCGAGGCGCCGACCGTCGGCTCGGTGCTGCTCGCCGGCGTGCTGCTGAAGATGGGCACCTACGGCTTCGTGCGCGTCGCGGTGCCGGTGGCGCCCGAGGGCGCGCGGGCCTGGGCGCCCTGGCTCGGCCTGCTGGCAGTCATGGGCATCGTGTACGGCGCGCTCGCCTGCCTGGCCCAGCGCGACCTCAAGCGGATGATCGCCTACTCCTCGATCGGCCACATGGGCTTCGTGCTGCTCGGCATCGCGACCCTCACGCCGGTCGGCCTCAACGCCGCGCTGTTCGCCAATGTCGCGCACGGCCTCATCACGGGCCTGCTGTTCTTCCTCGCCGGTGCGATCAAGGAGCGGTACGGCACCGGCGACCTCGACACCCTCGGCGGTGGCATGCTCGCGAAGGCGCCGTACCTCGCCTCGATCCTGACGTTCGCCTCGGTCGCGTCGCTCGGGCTGCCCGGGCTGGCCGGCTTCTGGGGCGAAATGCTCGCGCTGCTCGGCGCATACCGGCCCGGTGCCGGGCTGCCGCGCGCGACCTTCGTGACGTTCATGGCCCTGGGCGGCATCGGCGCGCTGCTCACCGCGGCGTACTTCCTGCGGATGCTCTCCAAGATCACCCATGGTCCGGTGGCCGAGCGCTGGCACACGACGCGCTTCCCCGACGTGCGCACGCACGAGCTGCTCGCCTGGACCCCGCTGATCACGGCCACGCTGTTCATCGGCATCTGGCCGAAGACACTCCTCGCCCTCACCGACGGCGCCGTACGCGTGCTCCTGGGGGGCCGATGATCCAGTCGATCGACTACCTGGCGCTCCTGCCGACGCTGATCGTCGCCGTGGCCGCGGTCGCGGTGCTGATGGCCGACGCGTTCGGGGCGACCCGGCAGATCGTCGGCCTGCTGACGCTGGTCACCCTGGCGGCCGCGGGCGCGCTCCTCGTCGCCGGCCGTGGCCGCTCGACGTTCTGCTCGGGCCGGTCGTGCTCGTACGTCGTGGACGACTTCACGGTCCTGTTCCAGGCGATCGTGCTCGTCGCGGCGTTCATCGTCGTGCTGCTGTCACACGGCGAGATGCGGCGCTCCGGCCTGCCCGCCGGTGAATACCACTTCCTCATGCTCGCGGCGATCACGGGCGCGCTGCTGCTGGCCGCGGGCCGCGACCTGATCACGCTCGTCGTGGCGCTGGAGACGCTGTCGCTGCCGGTGTTCGCCCTCGTGGCGCTGAAGCGTTTCGACGGGGTGGCCGGCGAGGCGGCGCTGAAGCTGTTCCTCGTGTCGGTGGTCTCCTCGGCCGTGACCCTGTTCGGCATCAGCCTCGTGTACGGCGTGACCGGCGCGATGTACCTCGACCGGATCGCCGCCGGCCTGCAGCGCGCACCGGGCGACCTGAAGCCCGTCGCGGCGGCGGGCATCGTGCTGGTGATCGCCGGATTCGGCTTCAAGGTCGCGGCGGTGCCGTTCCACTTCTGGGCGCCGGACGTCTACCAGGGCGCGCCGCTGCCGGTCGCGGCCTTCCTGTCCGTCGTATCCAAGGCAGGCGGCTTCGCGGGCCTGACACTGGTGCTCACCGACGGCTTCTGGCCGTTCGGCAGCACGTGGGGCCCGCTGATGGGCGTGCTCGCCGCGGCCACCATGACCCTCGGAAACCTCATCGCCCTCCGCCAGCGCGACGTCGTACGCCTCCTGGCGTGGTCGTCGGTGGCCCAGTCGGGCTACATGCTGGCCCCGCTCGCCGGCGGCGCCAGAGTCCGCCCCCACGAGGCCATGACGGCCACCGCGGCGTACGTCGCCATCTACGCGATCATGAACATCGGCGCCTTCGCGGTCGTGGCCGTCGTCGCCCGCCGGAGCGGACGCACCCTGGACGCGTACCGCGGCCTCGCCCGCAAGAACCCCGCGATCGCCGCGGCCCTGGCGTTCTTCCTGATCTGCCTGGCCGGCCTGCCTCCGGGCGTCATGGGCCTGGTCGCCAAGGTCGTGGTCTTCAAGGCCGCCATCGGCGGCGCCGCCACCTGGCTCGCCGTGATCATGGCCGTCAACACGGTCATCGGCCTCTACTACTACCTAGCATGGACCGCGAGGCTGTTCGCCCCGGCCCGTACGAAACGAATCCCGGCCGGTCGCTCGGCAGGCATCGCCATCGCGGTGTCCTTGGCCGGAGCCATAGTGGTGTCGGCCGCCCCTGAGCTGGTACTCCACGCCGCAGCCCTCGCGGTTCCTTAATCGGGAACGTTTCTCCAGGTCAGGACGTTAAACGGAGGGAGCCAGGGGAGGCAGCAAAGGTGCGCTTCAACGGTGCTAGAACGGCGGTCCTTTTCGCAGGTCTCTCGGCCTTGATCGTCGTGGCAGGCGGCGCGATCGGCGGCCGTACCGGCCTGGCGATCGCCGTCGTGATCGCGCTGACCACCAACGGAATCGCCTACTTCGCAAGCGACCGCATCGCCCTGTCGGCCATGCGCGCCCGCCCGGTGAGCGAGGTAGAACAGCCCGCCATCTACCGAATCGTGCGAGAACTCTCAACAAGCGCCCGCCAGCCGATGCCCCGCCTGTACGTGTCCCCGACGGTGGCCCCGAACGCCTTCGCCACGGGCCGCAACCCGCGCCGGGCCGCGGTCTGCTGCACGATGGGCATCTTGCAGATCCTGGACGAACGCGAACTACGCGCGGTCCTGGCTCACGAGCTGTCGCACGTGTACAACCGAGACATCTTGCTCTCATCCGCCGCCGGAGCCCTGGCCGCGGTGGTGACCTGGATCGCCAACCTGGCCTGGTTCCTGCCGTTCGGCGGCTCGGACGACGACGACGGCGGCGGCATCCTGGGCGCGTTGCTCCTCTTGGTCCTGGGCCCGGTAGCCGCGCTCATCATCCAACTGGCCATCAGCCGCACAAGAGAATTCCAAGCCGACGAGTCAGGCGCCAAACTGAGCGGCGACCCACTGGCCCTGGCCGCCGCGCTGCGCAAAATCGAGACGGGCACACGCGAACTCCCCCTACCCGAGGACGGCCGCTTGGCCTCGGTAGGCCACCTGATGATCGCCAACCCGTTCCGGGGAGAAGGCATAGTCCGCCTGTTCTCCACCCACCCCCCGACCGCCGAACGCGTCGCCCGCCTGGAGCAGATGGCCGGCTACCGCCGCTAGCGTTTTTGAGCGGCGAGCACATCGCGTATCCGATCGGCGAGAACAGTGGTGTGTTCTGGTGTCGCGGCCAGTACTCCGTTCTCCGTCATGAGTGCGTGGTACTGCTGCTGCGCGTACGGAACGCCGGGCGGTAGGCCGGCGATGTGCCAGTGCAGATGCGCGTTCCCCTGTTGGCTACCGAGAGACAACAGATAGGTCCGTTCGGGGCACGTGACCGCCTCGACGGCGAGCGCAACGGTGCGCACGACCAGCATCAGACGCGTGAACGCGGCCTCGTCCAGATCACGTACGACGTGTTCCAGGTGTGCCTTCGGCGCGACGATGACCTTGCCCGGCAGCGTGGGCCATCGATCTAGGAACGCCACGTGATCCTGGTCTTCGTAGACCACCTCATGCGGGTATCGCGGATCCCCGGCCAGGAATGCGCAGACGAAGCAAGGACCACCTCTCGCCTGCGCCTCGTACGCCTGTAGCTCCATCGGTCGCCGCTCCATCGGCACTCCTCACTTTCGATCCGGATGAGACTCGACTCCTTGGCGCCGGGGAAGGTACTGGATGACGGCCGCGGGAGTGGACCAGGTCGGGGGTGGGCGTCCCAGTACGGGCGAACGGGCCAGCGGGCGTGTGGACAACCGGGGGAATGATGCCGCTTATCAATGTGAAGGTCATCGAGGGGGTCTTCAGTGACGCCGAGAAGGCCGAGATGGTGGAGAAGCTGACCGATGTTCTGGTTGGTATCAAGGGCGGGTACATGCGCCAGGTGACCTTGGTCATCATCGAGGAGGTCAAGAGCGGTGATTGGGGGATCGCAGGGAAGCCGGTGACGCTCGCTGACGTCCGGACGATGGCCGCCGGCAGTTCCGCACATCAAGACTGATCGGCGAGAAACCCTCAACGAGCGGTAGACGGAGGCGAACCGTCGACCTTCCAAGTGACCTGCGGAAACGTGCCGAGTTTCGTCCCGTGTATATCCTGCGGTCAGTGGCCGACGGCTGCTTTCGGTGATATCTGGCCGCACAAGGGATGGTCAAGAAACAGAACGGCCCCGGACCGTATTGATGCTGGTCAGGGGCCGTGCTCACGACGCGACGGCCCTCGGAAGGGCTACAGCGAAACCGTCAGATGGCGCGACAGACGCCCCGTAGTGTCCTGGCTTAGTGTTTTCGACCTCGCGTCCGCGAGCGGCCCGGATACCGGCGCTGACGCTTGTGGGATCGCTGGCGTTATCGAAGATCAGCAGCCAGCAGGAGCAGAGACGCAACAGTGAAGGGGGGCAGCCAAGATAAGCCGAAAAGGGGCAACGCCCTGGTCAGGTGCCTACTGGTTGAAGACGCGTTCGATGACGGCAGGCAGGGTGTGCGTGTGTGGTGGTGACAGGAGCTAGGCAACGGGAGTCTGTTACGCCCAGATCTGGGGTAGCCGGGAGGTCAGACTCCTCCCGGCTAACCGACCCGAGGTAGAGCCAGCTATACCGCACGGGTAGCGCAGCCTCACCCGGTTGTGGTAGCTCATGTGCCATCGTGCTCCGAGCGGCCCTTCTCTACCGTCGTCCCATGCGATTTCGACCGATCACGACAACTGGTGCCGCCGAACCAACACCAGATTCCGACCGCAAAACTGTTCGACTGCATTCGAGGTCCGCGATCGGGTTGCTGCTGGCGGTCGGCGCAGCCTTGGTGGCAACATTCGAGCTCGTCCCCAGGACCCTCCTGAGGCCAACCTTCGGGGCTTACAGTGGCGCGAAACTGAGGGACGCCTTCGGGCGTGCTCTCGTCGAGTATTGGCGAAGCGGAACCCCGGCATTCCCCGCCCGCGTGACGACGCTGGTCGACTACTTTTTCCAATGGCATGCGATCAAGGTAGTGACCAGCTCGTTGGCGGTCATTGTCTTCGCCCTGCTCGCCACCGCGCTGTGGCAGAGATACCTGCGTACCCAGGCCTGGTACGCGGCGGTTGCCATCGCCGCAACGGTGTCGACGGTTGTCGCCGTGGTTGTGTTGATGTTTAACATCCAGGCGACGGCCGTACCGATGGGCGCGTTGCTTGGGGTGCTACCCGGTGGAACCGCCGACGGAAAACTCGCACAGGTTTTGAGTGAGATGCGCGAAGGGCTGAGGCATTCGGCCAGCCCGCACGCCGGTTCCCCTGCGCTGACGGTACTGCTCGGCGAGGTCGAGCGATACTGGTGGGTCATGGCGGCGGTTTCCGCCACGCTGATGGTGGCAACCGTCCTGGCGAGCGTCCTTTTCTGGAAGCGGCGTATCGCCGCCGACCCAAGCGCCACCCGCGTCAGATTCATGCACAGCACACTCGGTGTCATCACGGCCCTGACCGCATGTCTGCTGCTACTCGCGACAGCGGCCAGTGCATTCACGGCGCTAGAACCCGCCGACTGGCTGCTCGGCGTCATCGGTGCGGGCTGACACCGCTCCTCCAACTGCTGCGTCGTAGGGTCGTGACCGTGGCGACGAGCGTGTGGCGGGCGATGGCGGGCAACCCCGTCCGATTCGTCCTGTCGCGATGGCCATGGCGCAGCCTGGCCTATGTGGTCAGTAGCGTGGCGGTCATCTCGATCGCCTGGCTGGCCGTTTTGCCGCTGCTGCTGTTTCCGCCACTGCTGCTGCTCGTCGGCATACCGATCGGGGCGCTGGAGCGCCACCGGCTCGGCTTCATGGAGCCGCTGGCGGTCCGCGACCCGCACGCACCCGCGCCCCCGAGCGGCTGGGCGTGGGTGCGGCGGCGGGTGGCCGAGGCTGCCACCTGGCGCGAACTCGGCTATTGCGCGTGCCTGCTGTCGGTGCTTGCGCTCCTCGACCTCGCCGCGGTGCTCGTCCTGTTCATCTGCCTCCTCCTGGTGGCGCTGCCGCTGTTGGTCGGGTTGGGCTTGGTCGGGTTGTGCGCGGACGGCCACATCGCGGTGGGCACCTGGACGGTCGAGACCGTCGGGCAGGCGTGCGCCGTCGCCGGTCTGGTCGGGGTGCCCGCGACGGTCGTCACCCTGTACGGAATCAGCCTGCTCGGCGGTGCCCAGGCCGCCTTCGCCAAGTGGCTGCTCGCGCCCACCGGCACCGAGGTAAACCGTCAGGTCGAGGAACTGGCCCGGTCGCGCAGCCGGTTGGTCAACGCGTTCGAGGCCGAACGCCGTCGGATCGAGCGAGACCTGCACGACGGCGCGCAGCAACACCTGGTACTCCTGACGATGAAGTTGGGCCTGGCCGAGCGGCAGATGGCCGACGCAGACGGACACGCCGGTGAACTCGTCGGCGAGGCCCACGAGCAGGCCCGGCTGGCACTCACAACCCTCCGGGACCAGATCCGCGGCATCCACCCCCAGATCCTCACCGATCTCGGGCTGACCGAGGCGGTACGCGAACTCGCCGAACGGTGTCCGATTCCGGTCGAGGTCGACCTTGTCCTGCCCGGCCGGCTGCCGCCCGAGATCGAGTCCACCGCCTACTTCGTGGTCTCGGAGGCCCTGACCAACGCGGTACGACACGCTGCAGCCACTCGCATCCAGATCAGTGGCAGACTCGCTGAGCAACAGCTGGCGCTGACAATCGTCGATGACGGCAGGGGCGGCGCCGAACCGTCACTGGGCACGGGCATGCGGGGGCTGGCCGACCGAGTGGCCGTCGTGGCTGGCGCCCTGGAGATCAGCAGCCCACAAGGAGGACCCACCACAGTGCGGATCGACCTGCCGTGTCGCTACGAATAGTGCTCGCCGAAGACGCCGCGCTCATGCGGGCCGACGTCGTCAGCCTGCTCGAAGGACTGAGTCACACTGTGGTGGCGGCGGTCGGCGACGGTGACTCGATGATGGCGGCCGCCCGAGTGCACCGACCCGACCTGGTCATCACCGACGTGCGGATGCCGCCCGGGCACACCGACGAGGGGCTGCGGGCGGCGGTGGCGCTGCGGGCGGCCGACCCGGACCTGGCGGTGCTGGTGCTGTCCCAGTACACGGCCAGCGCCTACGCCGCGGAGCTGCTCGGCCCGACCGGCCGCGGCGGCGTCGGGTACCTGCTGGAAGGACCGCGTTGGGGACGTCGCCGAGTTCGCCGCCGCGGTGACCCGGGTGGCGGCCGGACAGACCGTCATCGACCCCGATGTCGTGCGGCAGCTGCTGGCCAGGCAGCGGGCCGCCGACCCGCTGGACCGGCTGACCCCGCGGGAACGGGAGGTGCTGGCGTTGATGGCCGAAGGCCACGCCAACGCCGCGATCGCCCGTACCCTCACCGTCAGCGACGCCGCGGTGGCCAAGCACATCAACAACATCTTCGCCAAGCTCGACCTGGCCGGCAGTGAGGACGGCCACCGGCGAGTGCTGGCCGTCCTCACGTACCTGCGCGCCTAGCTCGGCTAGTGTCCTGCGCGGGCAGGAGCTGTCTGGGATCGGGCAGCGCGGATGACACGATCGGCCAGATCTGCGGAACCTTTGCGGACCCCGCTACGCCGGAGCCACGACGTCAGGTCTTGGTGGTTCAGTCCGCGGATGGCGGCTGGGGTGTTCGCGCCGGTGAGCAGGATCAAGGGGCCTTTGTGAGCCAGGTCCAGGACACGTTCGATGGCCGGGCACAAGCTCAAGAGCCGGTCGCGGAGCAGGTTGATCGCCCGGGTCCGGTCGGCGACCAGGTCTTGGCGGTGGGCCACCAGCATCCGCAGTTCGGTGATCAGTTCGTCCTCGACGCGCACCCGCCGCAGATCACGACGCATCCGGGCCTGGTCAGCGATGACGGCAGCGTCGCGAGCGTCGGTCTTGCCCTCACCGCGGTAACCATCAGAAGCCCGATTGACCATGTGACCGGAAATGTAGAAGACCTTCTGGCCTTCGGTGAGCAGCAGCGTCACCAACAACGCGGCGCCTCCGGTGCGCACATCGATCGCCCAGGTCACCTCGTCAGCCGAAGCTGAGACCTCGGCTATCAGCTCCAGCAGGACGGTCTCATCATTGGCCACCCGTCGGGACAGCAGCCGCCTGCCCTCAGGGTCGATCACCACCGCGTGATGGTGGGCTTTGCCGATATCCACACCGGCCCACACCTGCTGCAACGCCGTCTCCCTGCCTCGACTTGGCATCTGCCCCGAAGACGACCTCGCCGGCGCATCCCTACACAGCGACGTGTTCGCAATTCTCAATCAGCGGCCAGGGTCGTCGCAGGGCACCGGGCGGCCAATCGTCCCAAGCCACACACGGCAGACAGCCACACCCGGCACCCCCGGGAGCCCGAACCCTACGATGGCCCGAACAACCCACGATCAAGGTAGGGACGGCAGAGGGGATGACCCGGCGGACGGAGCTGTGCGCCGAAGGCGCAGGAGGACATGAGACGGGCGACCCCGAGCCCGTCAGATATCGGGAGTGGCGTGCCATTGGCGTGCCAGACAAGACGGTGATCAAGGGGGAGTCACGGGGAAGAGCGGACCATAAATGAAGAAAGCCCCCCGCCTGCCTTTAAGCAGGTGGGGGGCCATCTCATGTGATGGTGGCGGGTGAAGGATTCGAACCTTCGTAGGCTAAGCCGACGGATTTACAGTCCGCTCCCATTGGCCACTCGGGCAACCCGCCGTGACGCCGTCGCAGCGACGCTCAGAAGGATAGCGGACTCAGGCCCCCACGGTCACATCGGTTTCCCGTACCGGACACCGCGTGCTGGTGGTGCTGGTCGGGCTCTGGTCTCACTACTCTCAGAGCCAGAGATCCTCATCTTCGTAAGGAACATGAACCGTGGCTTCCGAGAGTTCTTTCGACATCGTTTCGAAACTCGACAGGCAGGAGGTGGACAACGCTCTCAACCAGGCGGCGAAGGAGATCTCCACCCGCTTCGACTTCCGCAACATCGACGCGGGGATCCGCTGGTCGGGTGAGGGGATCGAGGTGCAGGCCAACAGCGAGGAGCGCACCAATGCCGCGCTCGACGTGCTGAAGGACAAGCTGGTCAAGCGGGGCGTCTCTCTCAAGGCGCTCGACGCGGGTGAGCCCAAGCTCTCCGGGAAGATCTACAAGCTCGACGTCTCCCTGAAGGAGGGCATCTCCCAGGAGGACGCCAAGAAGATCGGCAAGATCATCCGGGATGAGGGGCCCAAGGGGGTCCGGGCGCAGATCCAGGGGGACGAGCTGCGGGTCTCGTCGAAGAAGAAGGACGAGCTGCAGACGGTCATCACGCTGCTCAAGGGCAAGGAGCTCGACGTCGCGCTCCAGTTCACGAACTATCGATGAACGGTCGGGGGCGCGCGCCGCTATGGCGCGCCCCCCGTCGACGAAACGGCTTCCAGTACGACGGGCCAGGCCGGCGACAGTGGGTCGATCAGTGCGAAGTGGCCGACTCCCGGCAGCTCGCGTAGCGACGCTCCGGTACGGGCGGTGTACGAGCGGCTCACCTCGATCGGGACGCGGTCGTCGGCGGTGCCGTGGACAACGACCACCGGGGCGTGCGGTGCGGGCAGCAGGGTCGGGTCCGCTCGGGCGTACCGGTCGGGGACCTCGTCCGGTGATCCGCCGACCAGTAGCTCGGTCGCGCCGCCGTCCAGGTGGAGCCGGCCGCACATGCTCAGGTCCGCGCATCCTGCCAGCGACACTACGCGGCGCAGCGGGACGTCGAGGGTGGCGCCCCACAGCGCCAAATGGCCGCCGGCCGAGTGGCCCATCAGTGTCGGGGGCGACGACGTGTACGGGGCCAGCAGGGCGGGGAGCGCTTCCAGGCAGGCCGTGATGTCGTCGAAGGTCGACGGCCAGCCGCCGCCCCCTCCCGTACGGCGGTATTCCGGGGTGACCGCGACGTATCCCTCCGTGGCCAGGGCGCTCGCCAGCGGCCCGGTGTGCGTGCGGTCGTACGCCGCGCGCCAGAACCCGCCGTGCAGCATGACCACGGCCGGCGCGGGGACGCGCGCCGGCAGCCGTACGTCGATCACCTGGTCGGGCAGCGGGCCGTAGGTGAACGTCAGGTCGGGCGGCGGCGCCGGGCGGGTCAGGATCTCGCGTGAGTCGGGCACGGTGTCATCCGGCCAGGCGGGACCGCTCGTCGGGGCCTAGGCGCCGGGCGAGGTCGGTGAGGTCCAGGCCGAGGGCCTTCGCGAGCGCCGCGACCGTGAAGAACGCCGGTGCGGAGATCGCGCCGCGTTCGATCTTGCGCAGGGTGTCGAGGGAGATGCCGGCCTCGGCGGCGACGGAGGCGGCGCTGCGCGGGCCTCGGGCGGCGCGCAGGACCTGGCCGAGTGCCCGGCCTCGGTCGCGCTGGTCTTCGGTGAGCGGGGTTCGAACCATGGTGAAGATTATATGACTGGTATTATAATCTACCTCCATGGTGACCCTGAAGAATCAGTCCGAGCTGGACCGGATGCGCGAGGCCGGCCAGGTCGTCGGCGCGACGCTGCGCAAGGTCGCGGAGGCCGTGGAGCCCGGCGTCGGCCTGAGAGAGCTGGACGCGATCGCCGCGGCCTGCATCAAGGAGCACGGTGCGCGGCCGTCGTTCCTCGGCTACCTGCCGGTGTCCGCCTCCACCCCGTACCCGGCCACGCTGTGCCTGTCGGTCAACGACGTCGTCGTGCACGGCATCCCCGACGGCCGTACGCTCGCGGACGGCGACATCCTGTCGATCGACTGCGGCGCCGTGCTCGGCGGCTTCCACGGCGACGCGGCGGTGACCGTGCCCGTCGGCCGGGTTGACGACGACGCCGTACGCCTCATGGACGTCACCTGTGAGGCCCTGTCGGCGGCGATCAAGACCGCGGTGCCCGGCGGGCGGCTCGGTGACGTCTCTCACGCCGTGGAGGCGGTCGCGCGGCCGTACGGGATCCTGGCGGGCTGCGGCGGGCACGGCATCGGAACGGCCATGCACGAGGACCCGCACGTGCCCAACACCGGACGCGCCGGGCGCGGGATGCGGCTGCGCGAGGGCCTCGTCATCGCGATCGAGCCGATGGTCATCGAAGGCGGACGCGACGAGGGCCGTACGCTCGCGGACGGCTGGTCGATCGCGACCGCCGACGGGAGCCGGGCGGCGCACTTCGAGCACACGATCGCGGTCACGGCCGACGGGCCACTGGTCCTCACGGCATAGAAAAAAGGCCCGCCCCCACAAAGGGGGACGGGCCTTCTTCATGCGATCAGCAGGAGCGAGTCCAGGAGCACTCCAGCGAGCCTCCACTGTGCGCCGCCATACGACGGCCGAAGGACGAGCTGGTGATCGTGGCCGCCATCTTCCCCGACGCCAGCCGTACGGCGATGCTGTCCTCGATGTCCTTCGGCGAACTGCTCGTGTAGCCGTTGAACACGCTCGAGAAGATCAGCTTCTGCCCCGTCGGGTCAGTGACGTACCCGCCCAGAGCGGTCACGCCGGTGAGCGAACCGGTCTTGGCGTGGACGTTCCCGGCGGCCGCGGTGCCCTTCATCCGCGACGCCAGCGTGCCGCCGACGAACTCACCGGGCTCGCCCGCGATCGGCAGCGCGTTGTACCAGGTCTTGAAGTAGCTCTGGTGCTGGGCGGCCTTCAGCACGTTCGTGAGCTGCCGGGGCGTCGTGTGGTTCGCGTGCGACAGGCCCGAGCCATCGGTCTGCTTCACCTTTGAGGTGTCGACGCCGAGGGTCTTCAGGTACGCGGAGATCGCGGCCAGGCCGGCGGGCCAGGTGCCCTTCCCCGAGACCTTGTGCCCGATCGCCTTGACCATCGTCTCGGAGATCGGGTTGTTGCTCAGCTTGAGCCAGGGCGTCGCCAGCTCCGACAGCGGCATCGACTGCCGGGTGGCCGCCGTCTTGGCGCCCTTCGGCGTGGTGCCGTGCTTCGTGGCGCCGGCGACGGTCACACCATGGGCCTTGAGCGCGCGGCGGAACACGTCGGCGGCGTACAGCGTGGGGTCGTGCACCGTGGCCAGGTCCTCGAACGTCGTGGCGTCCGAGGGAATCGAGCCGCTGACCACAATGGTGTTCGTGCCGACCGTACGGTCGATGGAGACGGTGGAAGCCGACCCCGGCGCCCCCGTCTTCGCCTTGTTGTCGATCTTCACGACGCCGGTCTTCGGGCTGAGGGAGACCTTGACGGCCTCGCCCTCGCCACCCGGCTTGACCGACACGTTCACGGTGCCTTCGTCGAACTCCGGGTCCGGTGAGACGGTCAGCGCGGAGTTCTCGGCGGCGTAGTAGTACGGCAGGTCGGTCGGGTCCCAGTCGGACGGGGTCCGCTTGGAGTCGAACCAGCTGTCGTCGGCGACCAGCGTGCCCTTGACGCTTTTGATCCCCTTGGCGGCCACGGCGGCGGCGAGCTTGTCGTAGTCGTCCCCGCGCATCGTGGGGTCGCCCGTGCCCTTGAGGTAGAGGTTCGAGCCGCGCGTGTAGACCGAGGTACGGAACCGGTAGCCGGACCCGAGCAGGCCGAACGCCGCGGTGGAGGTCTCCAGCTTGTTGTTGGAGGCGGGCGTGACCTGAGTGTTCGCGTTGTGGTCGTACAGGACCGCGCCGGTGGAGGCGTTGCGCACGGTCAACCCGACGGTGGCGCCGGTCAGCCGGCTGTCGCTGAGAATCTTGTCGAGGTCGGTCTTCAGGTCCCCGGCGACCTTCTGGGCGACCGGGGCGGACCGGGTGGCTGCGTGCGCCGGAGCGACCACGCCCGAAGCGGCGACCACCCCTCCGGCGAGCAGTACGGCAAATCCGGTTGATCGTCGCATAGCGGAAGATCGTAGCGATCTCCACCAGGCCAGTCGGCATATCGGGCCACGGTGGCCGATAACGGCTAGCCCGTGGCGCCGACCACAAACGGCCACGCAGGCTACCGCCGCTTGCGTGCCATCCAGTCCGTACCCGGCCCCCGGACGTTCTTGAAGCCGCGATAGGCGCGCAGGTCGCGACGGTCCTCGCGGATCGCGCCGCGGATCGCGCGCGATCCGGCGATGGTCGAGCCTCTTTTCAGGTCGCGCCGGTCGACGATACGCGCGAGGACGGCCAGCACCGCGAAGAACCCCAGGACGGGAATCCACCACATCATGGCTCCAGCATCGCCCCGGGAAACGCCGATTCCCGTCGGCGGAGCCGGAGTGTTAGTCAAGCCACAGAATTACGGCCTCACCCGACGAGGCCGCCGTCTCGAAGAACTCGGTCAGGGCCTCGTAGTTGTCCCGTAGGTAGTCGAGCGTGCTCGCGTCATCGTCCCAGATCGCGTGCGGGTAGATCTTCTCGTCGCGCATGCGGGCCGCGTCGTAGTGCGGCGCCAGGTCGGCGAAGGGCGTGGCCAGCAGGTGGGCCGAGGCGTGGCCGACCTGGTCGACGGTCAGGTAACGCGGCGGTCCGTAGCCCCAGTCGTCGGCGTCGAGCAGCGTTCCGCCGCCGATGACGTCCACACGCGCGTCGCCGCGGTGGCGGAGCAGGTAGCCGATCCCGTCCCAGGCCTTGTCCACGTCCGTGCAGTGGCCGACGTCGCCCGGCGGGATCTCGACCTCGAGGAGGTCCTGGACGTGGTCATATGCCCACTGCGGGTCGCGCACTGCCCGGTCCATCTCGACGGGCGACAGCCGCGCGTACTCGCCGATCATGCTCACAGGTTGCTTCTCCTCAAAACCGAAAGGCCGAATTCGGGAACTCCGGAATCAGGATCAGTATGGTCGGCAACGCCGACAGACACAGCGATACCGCCTAGAGATTGAAAAGCCGGGCCGCGTTGTCGTGGCAGACCGCGCGGAGCCAGGCGTCCCCGAGGTCCAGACGGCTCAGCGCCTCCAACTGGTGAGCGTACGGGTACGGCGTGTTCGGAAAGTCCGTGCCGAACAGGATGCGGTCCCCGAGATCGGACAGTCGCGGCGTCAGCTCCGACGGCCACGGCCGGAGCTTCGCGGTGAAATCGGTGAAGACCATCGTCGTGTCGAGCAGTAGCCGGGGGAAGCGTGCGGCCAGGGCCATGAACTCCGCGTACTCCGGCATCCCCATGTGCGCGACGACGGCGGTGAGCCGCGGGTGCCGGGCCAGCACCTCGGCGAAGACGGCGGGCCCGGTGTAGGCGCCCGGCTCGGGCCCTGAGCCGCAGTGCACGACCACGGGCGTGCCCGACTCGGCGAGCAGGCCCCACACGGGGGAGAGCACCGGGTCGCGCGGGTCGTAGCCGCCCACCTGGAGGTGGGCCTTGAACACCCGTGCCCCCGAAGAGAGCGCCTCGGCCACGTACGAGGGCGCCGACGGCTCGGCGAAGAACGTCGCGGTGTGCAGGGCGTCCGGCGTGCGCGCGGCGAAGTCCGCGGCCCAGCCGTTCAGCCACGCGGCCATGTCCGGCCGGTGCGGGTAGAGCAGCGCGGTGAAGCGCCGTACGCCGGCCGCCCGCAGCACGGCCAGCCGCCCCTCCTCGTCCTGGCGGTACCGCGCGGTCCACGAGAGGCCGGACTCGGCGAACCGGTCGAAGTACGCCTGCACTTTCGTCAGCACATTCTGCGGCATGAAGTGCACGTGAGTGTCGATCAGCCCGGGAAGGCCCAGAGCCCGCCAGAACGCCGGAACGTCCGCGTCATCCCACCCCGAAAGTGAAGACATGCGCGGAATCATCCCAAAGCGCGTCAGGCGCCGAGCCACTCCTGCAGCTCGATCAGGTTGCCCTCGGGATCGCGCAGGTACGCGACGCGCAGGCGTTCCCACATCACCGCCGGCGGGGCGGTCAAGACGGCGCCGCGAGCCGTGATCTCGGCGGCGTAGGCCTCGACGTCGTCGACCCGGAGCACCACCAGCGCACGGTCGCCGCCGATCGCGGCCAGTTCCGGAAGCGACGCCAGCAGGTCCGCGGGCATTGTTCCGCGTCGTGCCGAGAGGCCATAATTTCTGGAATTGGATTCGGATATTGGAGGCACGCATGGACGCCCAGGACTTCGCCGACGTGCTCGACGCCGTCCGGTCGTTCGTCCGCGAGCAGGTGATCCCGCGCGAGGACGAGATCGAGGAGACCGACCGGATCCCGGACGAGCTGAGGCGTGCCGCGGCCGGCATGGGCCTGTTCGGTTACGCCCTGCCCGAGGCGTACGGCGGTCTGGGCCTGTCGCTGAGCGAGGAGGTGCGGCTCGCGTTCGAGCTCGGGTACGCGAGCCCGGCGTTCCGGTCGATGTTCGGCACCAGCAACGGCATCGCCGGTCAGGTGATCGTCAAGGCGGGCACCGATGAGCAGAAGGGCCGCTGGCTGCCCGGACTCGCCGACGGCAGCGCCATCGGGGCCTTCGCGCTGACCGAGGCCGAGGCCGGATCCGACCCGAGCACGCTCACGACGACGGCCCGCGGAGACGGCGGCGAGTACGTCATCGACGGCAGCAAGCGGTTCATCACGAACGCTCCCGAAGCGGACGTGTTCATGGTGTTCGCCCGCACCGGCGGCGAGGGCTCGCGCGGAATCTCGACCTTCATCGTCCCGGCGGCCATACCCGGCCTCACCGTCGGCCCCGCCGACAAGAAGATGGGCCAGAGCGGCGCGCACACCGCCGAGGTCTTCTTCGACGGCGTACGGGTCGCCGCGAGCGCCATGGTCGGTGAGGAGGGCACCGGGTTCCGCACCGCGATGGCGTCGCTGTCGCACGGCCGCGTGCACATCGCCGCGGTGTGCGTGGGCGTGGCGCAGCGGATCCTGGACGAGACCGTGGCGTACGCCAAGGAGCGAAAGCAGGGCGGGAGCCGCATCGCCGACCACCAGCTCATCCAGGGCCTGATCGCCGACTCCCAGACCGAGCTGTACGCGGGCCGCGCGATGGTCCTGCGGGCCGCCGAGGCGTACGACTCGGGGGAGGACACCCGGCTCGGCCCGTCGTGCGCCAAGTACTTCTGCTCGGAGATGGCCGGACGCGTCGCGGATCGCGCGGTGCAGATCTTCGGCGGCATGGGCTACATGCGCGGCGTGGCGGTCGAACGCCTTTACCGCGACGTCAGGTTGTTCCGCATCTACGAGGGCACCAGTCAGATACAGCAGCTCGTCATCGCCCGTGCTCTGGTGCGCTGACCTGCGACGAAAGATCGGGCGAGAATCGATTTCGTGTCGCCTGCGCCGAACGTGTATGGTTACGGAGCGCGGACGCCGCACGCCCCCTTAGCTCAGTCGGCAGAGCGTCTCCATGGTAAGGAGAAGGTCTACGGTTCGATTCCGTAAGGGGGCTCCACCAGCCGATATCCCGCACCTCATAGGTAGGTCGGGATTTCGTCTGTTTCGGGTGCCGCCGGGGAGTCCGGTATTCTTTCCCCGGTTGTCCCGACAGTCCGGGGCGGAGTAGCTCAGTCAGGCAGAGCAAGCGGCTCATAATCGCTGTGTCGCCGGTTCAAGTCCGGCCTCCGCTACTACCCAGCCGATCGTCTGATCTCTCAGGCGATCCGGCCGGGGTGTTTGTCCAGTTGTCCCTCACCAGAAAGGGCACTCCCTCGTGGCTGCCACCGATGTACGGCCAAAGATCACGCTGGCCTGCCAGGAGTGCAAGCACCGCAACTACATCACGCGGAAGAACCGGCGCAACGACCCGGACCGCATGGAGCTCAAGAAGTACTGCCCGAACTGCCGGAAGCACCAGGCACACCGCGAGACCCGCTGAGCCTTCGAGGCTCGGCCTGGCGGCTCGCCGTTCGGCACTACTGACGTTCCTCGCCCGTCCTGGCGATTCCGCCGGGGCGGGCTGAAACACGTTCTGTTACGGTCGGCTCCACCGAGGCGGGCCATCGGCCCCGCCCTCGAAGGGACGGAATGCATGGCGCTCAACCGAGATTTCATCGGGCGGACGTTCCCGCCGTCAGAGCCGTACGAGGTCAGCCGCGTGAAGATCGCGGAGTTCGCGGACGCCATCGGCGACCCGAACCCGGTCTACCGCGACCGCGAGGCCGCCAAGGCCGCCGGCTATCCCGATGTCATCGCGCCGCCGACCTTCCCGATCGTCATGACGCTCGACACCGGGGTCCACACCGACCCCGAGCTCGGCCTCGACATGTCGATGGTGCTGCACACCGAGGAGCGCTTCGAGCACCACCGCCCGATGCGCGCCGGTGACGTCGTCGTCTGCGACAGCACTGTGACGAACATCCGCGCGATCGGGCGCAACGAACGCCTGGAGATCCAGACGGTCGTCCGCACCACCGAGGGCGAGCCGGTCTGTACCGTCGTCAACGTCCTGATCGAGCGAGGGGCCCCGGCATGACGGCCACGGTGAAGTACGACGAGGTCGAGGTCGGCCAGGAGATCGCGGCCCAGACCTATCCCGTGCAGCGCGTCGACCTGGTCAAGTACGCCGGCGCGTCCGGCGACTTCAACCCGATCCACTGGAACGAGACCTTCGCCAAGTCCGTCGGCCTGCCGAACGTCATCGCGCACGGCATGTTCACCATGGCCCAGGGCGGCCGGTTCGTCGCCGAGTGGGCGGGCGACCCGGGTGCGGTCATCGCCTACAACGTGCGGTTCTCCAGCATGGTGGTCGTGCCCGACGACAGTCCCGCCGAGATCGTGATCACGGGCCTGGTCGAGAAGAAGCTCGACGACAACGCCGTCGTCATCGCGCTCACGGTGCGGTCGCTCGGCGAGAAGGTCCTCACCCGCGCCAAGGCGACCGTACGCCTCGCCTGATGGCCGTCCTCTGCGAGCACGTCAACCTCGCCGGCTACACGACGCTGCGGCTCGGCGGCCCGGCGCGGCGTTTCGTCGAGGCCACCACCGACGACGAGCTGATCCGCACGGTACGCGCGGCCGACGCCGCCGGTGAGGACGTCCTCGTCCTCGGCGGCGGCAGCAACCTCGTCGTCGCGGACGCCGGCTTCCCCGGCACGGTCGTGCACGTCGCGACCCGCGGCGTCACGATCGACTCGCAGGGGCCCGGCGACGGCAGGGTGCTCGTACGCGCGCAGGCGGGCGAAGAGTGGGAGCCCTTCGTCGCACGCTGCGTCGAGGAGGGGCTCGCCGGAGTCGAGTGCCTGTCCGGCATCCCCGGCCGCCTCGGCGCCACCCCGATCCAGAACGTCGGAGCGTACGGCCAGGACGTCGGCGAGACGGTCGTCGAGGTGCGGGCGTACGACCGTGACCGCGGCGAGGTCGTCACGCTCGACCGCGACGCCTGCGGGTTCGGTTACCGGAGCAGCGTCTTCAAGAAGTCGGGCCGCCACGTGGTCCTGGAAGTGACCTTCGCCCTCGAACCCGCCGACCTGTCGGCCCCGGTCCGCTACGCCGAACTCGCCCGGCGGCTCGGCGTCGAGCCCGGCGAGCGCGTGCCGCTGAAGGACGCGCGGGAGGCCGTGCTCGCGTTGCGGCGCGGCAAGGGCATGGTTCTGGACCCCGCCGATCCCGACACCCGCAGCGCCGGGTCGTTCTTCACCAACCCGATCCTCGACGCCGACCGGCTCGCGGTCATGGAGAAGCGCGTCACCGAGCGGCTCGGCGACGACGCCGTCTTCCCGCGCTACCCCGCGGGCGAGGGCGGCATCAAGACCTCCGCCGCCTGGCTGATCGACAAGGCGGGCTTCACCAAGGGGTACACGCGCGGCCCGGTCCGCATCTCCGGCAAGCACACGCTCGCCCTCACCAACCCCGGCGGCGCCCGCACCGAAGACCTGCTGGCCCTGGCGCGCGAGGTCCGCGACGGCGTACGCGGGGCGTTCGGCGTGACCCTCGTCAACGAGCCCGTCTTCGTGGGCGTGCACCTCTGAGCCAGGGAATCTCCCCTCCCCACACGGTGTTTTCACGTACATGGCGATCCGGGGTCTGAACCACGCGGTCCTGTACGTACGCGACGCCCAGCGCAGCGCGCGCTTCTACCGGGAGGTGCTGGGCTTCCGGGAGAAGATGAGCCTTCCGCAGGCCGTCTTCCTCCAGGCGCCGGACTCCGGAAACGATCACGATCTCGGCCTGTTCGGCATCGGAGATCAGGCGGGGGAGTCTCCCGCCGGCCGGACCGCGGTCGGCCTCTACCACCTGGCGTGGGAGGTTCCGACCCTCGCCGACCTGCGCGACCATCGCGTACGGCTGGCCGAGGCGGGCGCGCTCGTCGGTGCGAGCGACCATGGCACGACCAAGGCGCTCTACGCCAAGGACCCCGACGGGCTGGAGTTCGAGGTGTGCTGGCTGGTGCCGCACGAACTGCTCGCCGACGTGGGCGAGGCGGGCACCCTTCCGCTCGACCTCGAAGCCGAGATCGAGAGGTACGGCGCGGACACGGTCGGCGCGCTCAGCCGTGTTCCCGGAGGAGCTCCCGCCTGACGTCTTCGGGCGGCGCGGGGGCACGCAGCCACTCCTCCACGCCCTTCAGGGCGCGTGTGCGCACGTCGGACGGTGCCGCCGAGCCGCGAATGGACGAGCGCGCCAGGTCGGCCAGTTCTTCGTCCACGAATCCGTGTGAGTGGCGCGCCAGCTCGTATTGGCGCGTGAGGCGCGAGCCGAACAGCAACGGGTCGTCGGCGCCCAGCGCGATCGGCACCCCCGCCTCGTACAGGCGTCGTACGGGAACCTGCTCGGGCGACGTATAGACGCCGAGCCCGACGTTCGAGGCCGGGCAGACCTCCAGTGTCACGCCCCCCGAAGCGAGCGACTCCATCAGCGCCGGGTCGTCGGCCGCGCGCACACCGTGCCCGACCCGGTCGGCGCCCAGGCCCTCCACGCAGGCGCGCACGCTCGCCGGGCCGAGCAGTTCGCCGCCGTGCGGCGTCGACAGCAGGCCGGAGCGCTTGGCGATGCGGAACGCGCCGTCGAAGTCCCACGCACGTCCGCGCCGCTCGTCGTTGGACAGCCCGAAGCCCACGACTCCCTTGTCCGCGTACTGGGCGGCCAGCCGCGCCAGCGTCTTCGCGTCCAGGGGATGGCGGGTGCGGTTCGCCGCGATGATCACGCCGACACCGACGCCGGTGGCCTCCGAGGCCTCGCGCGCCGCATCGAGGACCAGCTCGATGAAGGCGGTCAGGCCGCCGAACCGCGCGCCGTAGCCGCTCGGGTCGACCTGGATCTCCAGCCAGTACGAGCCCTCGGACGCCTCGTCTTCGGCGGTCTCGCGCACCAGCCGGCGTACGTCCTCGGGGTCGCACAGCACCGAGCGGGCGATGTCGTAGAGCCGCTGGAAGCGGAACCAACCGCGTTCGTCTCTCGCCTGCAGGCGAGGTGGCCACTCGTCGACGAGTGCGTCGGGCAGGTGCACCTGGTGTTTGCGGGCGAGCTCCACGAGCGTGGTGTGGCGCATCGAGCCGGTGAAGTGCACATGCAGATGGGCCTTGGGCAGAGCGGGGATCGGACGGGCCTCCATGCGCAGATATTGCCGTACGCGAGTGGTCGGCCGCGCGGGCTCCGCAAAGACGGCAGGTCACGGCCTGGTCGAAGTTTCGTGAAAAAAGTTGGAACCGCCGTGCAACCCGCCGTGGGGCCCGCGCGTATATGAGGGGCGTAAGAGAACAACCGGAGACCTCCCACCGGGAAAGGCACTACTCGAGATGATCAGCCTTAAGCTTGCTGTGATCGCCGCCACCTCCACTTGCGCGGTCGCCGCCGCAGGTGGCGTGACGTACGCCATGGTCGGCAACAGCAGCCCCGCCCCGAGCGCCTCGCAGTCCTCCAAGGGCAGCGCGATGACGCAGGATGCCGGGCGCGTCGCGCCCGCCCCGGGGATCCCCTCACTCCCCGTGCCGACCTGCCTGCCCAAGCTCCCCAAGGGCGTGAAGCTGCCGACCGGCAAGCTGCCGACCGACAAGCTCCCCACGGGCAAGCTGACCGACAAGCTCCCCACCGGCAAGCTGCCAACCGGAAAGCTGACGGACAAGCTGCCCACCGGCAAGTTGACGGACAAGCTGCCCACCGGAAATCTCGGCGACAAGCTGCCCACCGGCAAGCTGCCCGTGGGCAAGCTGCCCACCGGCAAGATCCCGACCTGCATCGGTGACGTGGTGCCCGGCACGCCCGCGCTTCCGAAGGTCGGGCAACTGCCGAAGCTCCCGACCCAGGGCCTGCCCAAGGCCGACTGCTCCAAGCTGCCGCCGGCGATCAACCTGGGCGCCGCCAAGGGCAAGGACCTCAGCCTGCCGAACGGCATGCACCTGTCCGCCAACCACACGCACTCGCTCATGGTCAACGGCCAGCAGGCGTGCGCCAACGTGCAGCAGTTCGCCGGTGTGGCGGGCGGCCTCCTGACGATCGAGCGGCTCCAGACCCCGCCGCAGACCACCGTGCGCGAGCTCGCCCAGGCGCTGAAGCTGGCGTCCGGCAACATCGCTTCGGTGAATGGCAGCGAGACGTGGCGCAGCCCGGCCGGAGACGGCATGCTTGCCTACTCGGACAAGGGCGTCGCGGTGTACATCACCGGGAGCCCGCTCTACACGCCGCTGCTCCCTGGGATCATGTCGCAGCTGCAGGTTCGCTAGGCCCGGCGCGGGTGGCCCCGGCGCGGTGGGCCACCCGCAGCCGCACTTTGCAAGAGCATCGATCGGGCCGATGACGAACGGAGCACCTTGACGCGTCGAGATGACGAGTCATTCGTCGAGTTCGTGGCGGAACGCGGTACCGCGCTGCTCCGAACGGCGAGTTTGCTGTGCGGCGCGCGGTCGGACGCGGAGGACATCCTCCAGACCGCGCTGGAGAAGGCGTACCGGCACTGGGGAAAGCTGAGCACCGAGGCCGACCCGGAGCCGTACGTCCGCAAGATCCTGGTCAATCTCACGATCAGCCGGGCCAGACGCTGGCGCGTGCTGCGCGAGGTGTACATGCCGAGCCCGCCGGAGGTCACCATGCCCTCCGAGACGGGAACGGTCGAACTGCGGGGAGTGCTCCTGGACGAGCTGCGCCGTCTAGGGCCTCGGCAGAGAGCCGTCCTGGTACTCCGGTACTGGGAGGACCTGTCGGAGGCCGAGACGGCCAAGATGCTCGGATGTTCGGTGGGCACGGTAAAGAGTCAGGCCGCTCGCGGGCTCACACGGCTTCGTGAGCGAATGGGGACGTCCGCGAACACGGCGTCGGCAAGGGGGTGAACCCATGGATCTGGAGAATGAGCTTCGGCAGGCCATGGCGGAGGGCGTCATCGGGATGTCAGCGCCGGAGACGCTCGCGCACGACGCGCGGCGCCGCCACCAGCGCACGGTCCGTCGCCGGACAGCGGTCGTCATGACGGCGGCCGGTCTCATGGTCGCGGTCGCCGCGATCCCCGCCTACCAGTCGTTCCGCCCGCAGACCGTCGGTCAGAACGGTGCGGAGGACCGGCACAAGAATCACCACCCGGCGGTGGCGGCACCGTCGATCACACCGCCGAGCGCGAGCCACTCGCCGGCGCCGACCGGCGGGAAGCCCGGTTCGCACGCGCCGAAGAACCCATCGCATCACCCGCCGGGTGCGCACGTGCCGGGCTCGAAGGCCATCAAGGCCGTGCTCGGCTACCTCCCGCCGGGCATCAACCCGGCCAAGACCTGCCAGACCCAGAAGGACGGATCGCGGGAGACCGCGACGTGCCGCTGGACCGGCGGCTCGAAGTGGATCGAGGTGCGCGTCGTGCACGACAGCGCCCTCAGCGTCCCCGGCGATCTGGGGCTCGCCCCGGCCGTGGTGCGTCAGGTCCGGATTCACGGGCATCCGGCGCTGCGCGGCGACGGCCCGGCCATCATCAGCCAGCTCATGTGGATCGAGCACGGCGGTCTCGGCGTCTGGGTCGGTGTCAGCTTCGACCTGACCGGAGATCTGACGCGCATCGCCGACAGCCTGCACGTCACCTGAGACGTACCGGGGCCGAGGTCCCGGTACAGACGAGGCCGCCCAGTGAACGGCGGTCACAGGGCGGCCTCTTCGCATCGGGCCCCGGGGGATGATCTCCCGGGGCCCGATTCCGTTCGCAGAGCCCCTCAGCGGGCCTCGGAGAGCAGCTTGGCCACGCGGCCCACACCCTCGGCCAGATCCTCGTCTCCGAGGGCGTAGGAGAGCCGGAAGTAGCCCGGCGTGCCGAACGCCTCACCCGGCACGAGCGCCACTTCGGCCTCCTCCAGGATCAGGGCGGCGAGCTCCACGGAGCTCTGCGGGCGCTTGCCGCGGACCTCCTTGCCGATCAGCTCCTTGACGGAGGGGTAGGCGTAGAACGCGCCCTCCGGTTCCGGGCAGACGACGCCCGGGATGTCGTTGAGCATCCGCACCATGGTGCGCCGGCGCCGGTCGAAGGCCGTGCGCATCTCCGCGACGGCCGTCAGGTCGCCGCTCACGGCGGCGAGCGCCGCCGCCTGGGAGACGTTGGCGACGTTGGAGGTGGCGTGGGACTGGAGGTTCGCCGCGGCCTTCACGACGTCCTTCGGGCCGATCATCCAGCCGACGCGCCAGCCGGTCATGGCGTACGTCTTGGCGACGCCGTTGAGCACGACCGTGCGGTCGGCCAGCTCCGGCACGACCACCGGCATCGAGGAGAACTCCGCGTCTCCGTAGACGAGGTGCTCATAGATCTCGTCCGTGACCACCCAAAGGTCATGTTCCAGCGCCCAGCGGCCGATCTCCTCGACCTGCGCGCGGCTGTAGACGGCTCCGGTCGGGTTGGACGGCGAGACGAACAACAGCACCTTCGTACGGGCGGTGCGGGCCGCCTCCAACTGCTCGACGGACACCAGGTAGCCGGTGCTCTCGTCCGCGACGACGTCGACGGGGACACCGCCGGCCAGCTTGATCGACTCGGGGTAGGTCGTCCAGTACGGCGTGGGGACGATCACTTCGTCACCCGGGTCGAGCAGGGCGGCGAACGTCTCGTACACGGCCTGCTTGCCGCCGTTGGTGATGAGCACTTGAGCGGCCTCGACGTCGAAGCCGGAGTCACGCCGCGTCTTGTCCGCGACGGCGGACCGCAGCTCGGGCAGCCCGCCCGCGGGGGTGTACTTGTGGAAGCGGGGGGTGCGGCACGCCTCGACGGCGGCTTCGACGATGTAGTCCGGGGTCGGGAAGTCCGGCTCGCCGGCGCCGAATCCGATGACCGGGCGTCCCGCGGCCTTCAGCGCCTTCGCCTTGGCGTCGACGGCGAGCGTCGCGGACTCGGTGATCGCGGCGATCCGATCGGAGATTCGAGTGCTCATGCGACCATGGTCGCAGACGACGCCTGAGGTTCTCAGCTCGATATCCGCCCAGGTCGCCATGGCTGGTAGGGCACGCGTACGGCGGTTGGTTCGACGCGGAGGTGGTTTGAGACGTAGACTGCGTGACCTAGTGACGTCCGCCGTGGTTTTCGCACGCCATATGGTGGACGGCACGTGAAGGGCAGTAGCTCAATTGGCCAGAGTCCCGGTCTCCAAAACCGGTGGTTGGGGGTTCGAGTCCCTCCTGCCCTGCGGAATACGATCCGCGCACACATAAGTTGTGCGGACGTGGTGATGCGCACGCCCACAGCGAGTTTGCGACTCAACCGACGAGGGGATGCGTCGACATCGATGGCGACTGAGACGCGCGGCGAAGCTGCGACCAAGGACAACGGAAAGTCCACGCGAAAGCGGACCTCTCCGGTTCTGTTCTACCGCCAGGTGGTCGCCGAGCTTCGCAAGGTCATCTGGCCGACCCGTAACGAGCTTGTCACGTACACGACCGTTTCGTTGATCTTTGTGGTCATCGTCGTCGGCATCGTGTTCGGTCTCGACAACCTCTTCTCGTGGCTGGTTCTGAAGCTGTTCGGCTGATCGCGCTCCACAATCCGTCAGCTACCTGCGAACGAGGGAAAGAGTGACCGTGTCCGAGTCCCCAGAGCTCCACGACGAGGCCGTCAAGGAGGCCGAGACGCTGGAGACGTCGGCTGCCACCGAGGCTGCCGAGACTGAGGAGGTCGCCACGGACTCCGGCGAGGCGACGGAAGAGACGTCGTCCGACGACGTGGTCTCCGACGACGCTTCCGAAGGCGACACGCCTGAGGAGCCCGAGGAGACGGTCGACCCGGTCGAGGAGTTCAAGGCCCAGCTTCGGCGGCTGCCCGGCGAGTGGTACGTCGTTCACTCCTACGCGGGGTACGAGAACCGCGTCAAGACCAACATCGAGCAGCGCACCCAGTCACTCAACATGGAAGACTTCATCTTCCAGGTCGAGGTGCCGCAGCACGAGGTCACCGAGGTCAAGGGCGGCAAGCGCCAGAAGGTCAGCGAGAAGGTCCTGCCGGGCTACATCCTGGTGCGCATGGACCTCACCGACGAGTCCTGGGCGGCCGTTCGTAACACTCCGGGTGTGACCGGCTTCGTCGGCCTGTCCAACACGCCGTCGCCGCTGCACCTCGGTGAGGTCGCGTCGCTGCTGGCCCCGGAGCCGGAGGAGCAGGCCAAGGCGAAGGAGACGGCGAAGGCCGCGGCCACCGTCGACTTCGAGGTCGGCGAGTCCGTCACCGTCATGGACGGCCCGTTCGCCACGCTGCCCGCCACGGTCAACGAGATCAACGCCGAGGCACAGAAGCTCAAGGTGCTCGTCTCGATCTTCGGTCGCGAGACCCCGGTTGAACTGTCGTTCAACCAGGTCTCCAAGATCTGAGCACAACCGCATAGCCGTCCCCGCGCGAGCGGGGGATAAGCGGCCCCAACGCGCCGGCCAGTGTTCCAGCCGGCGCGTTGCCCATGTACGGGAGTCGGGGTCGAAACACCAAGGAACAAAGGGGTGAGGCATGCCTCCCAGGAAGAAACTCGCTGCGATCGTCAAGGTCCAGCTGAACGCCGGAGCCGCGACGCCGGCGCCGCCCGTGGGTACCGCTCTCGGTCCGCACGGCGTCAACATCATGGACTTCTGCAAGCAGTACAACGCTGCCACGGAGTCCCAGCGCGGCAACGTCATCCCCGTAGAGATCAGCATCTACGAGGACCGGTCGTTCACCTTCATCACCAAGACCCCGCCGGCCGCGCAGCTCATCAAGAAGGCCGCCGGTGTCGACAAGGGCAGCGGCGAGCCGCACAAGACCAAGGTCGGCAAGATCTCCCGCGCGCAGCTCCGTGAGATCGCCACGACCAAGATGCCCGACCTCAACGCCAACTCGATCGAGCAGGCCGAGAAGATCGTCGCGGGCACCGCCCGTTCCATGGGCATCAACGTCGCCGACTGATTTTCCACATACGTGGGAGGGCCGTGCGCCGGTCCGCACCACAGACTCCACAGGGGAGAACAGAATGAAGCGCAGCAAGGGCTACCGGAACGCCGACGCCAAGATCGACAAGGCCGCGTTCTACCACCCGGCCGAGGCCGTCAAGCTGGCGAAGGAGACCTCGCCGACGAAGTTCGACGCCACGGTCGAGGTCGGTTTCCGCCTCGGTGTGGACCCGCGCAAGGCGGACCAGATGGTCCGTGGCACGGTCAACCTGCCCCACGGCACCGGCAAGACCGCCCGCGTGCTGGTCATCGCCGGTGGCGCGAAGGCCGACGAGGCCCGTGACGCGGGTGCCGACTTCGTCGGCACCGACGACATGATCGAGCGCATCCAGGGCGGTTTCCTGGACTTCGACGCCGTCGTGGCGACGCCGGACATGATGGGCAAGGTCGGCCGCCTGGGCCGCGTGCTGGGCCCGCGTGGCCTCATGCCGAACCCGAAGACCGGCACGGTGACCACCGACGTGGCCAAGGCCGTGACCGAGATCAAGGGCGGCAAGATCGAGTTCCGCGTCGACCGGCACGGAAACCTTCACTTCATCATCGGCAAGACGTCGTTCGGCGACCAGCAACTGGTGGAGAACTACGCCGCGGCGCTCGACGAGATCCTGCGTCTCAAGCCGTCTGCGGCCAAGGGGCGCTACATCAAGAAGGGCACCATGAGCACCACCATGGGCCCCGGCATCCCGCTCGACCCGAACGTCACGCGGAATCTCACTGCGGATTTCGAGGGCGCTTCGGCCGTCTGACACACCTCGCGTAAAGGGGCGTCTCCCAGTGGAGACGCCCCTTTCGTGCGTCCTGAGGCGGGCGCCTCGTACGACCTGCGGGGCATGCGAGATCGCGGGAAGTGGTCCCAACGGGGGATGTTTAGTCGATCTCGGGGGAGAAGACTCGTTATTGGCAGACATGGCGGCCTGTGCTCCGTGAGGAGCCGGCGGCCATTCGCGAGACGCAGGAGGTAATGAAAATGGTTCGTCGATACGCCGCAGGCGCCGCGGCGGGAGCCGCGCTCGTGGTCTCCCTCGCAGGATGCCAGGGCGACGGCGACGGTAAGACCGCCCAGAACGTCTCCGCGGACCAGGCCATCGACATGGCCTCGCAGAAGACGAGCCACGTCAAGTCGTACAAGGTCGACCTGACCGCCTCCGGCACGGGGGTCGCCGTATCGAAGCTGCACGGCGTCATCCAGGTCCGGGTACGGCCGGACGTCGCCGCGATCGGCACCCTCGACCAGGCGAGCTTCCACGGGATGTCGATGTCCGAGACGGAGCGCGCCATCCTTCTCGACGGCAACCTCTACGCCAAGGTCCCCGACCAGCTGAGCCGCCTCACAGGCGGCAAGCAGTGGGTGCGCTTCAACCTCGCCAACGCGGAGAAGGGCACGGGCATCGACATCGACGAGATGCTCAAGCAGGCGGACCCCGCCGCCCAGACGAAGTTCTTTACGAGCTCCAAGGACATCCGCCGCGTCGGCACCCAGGAGGTCAACGGCGAGAAGACCACGCACTACAGCGGCTCCGCCACGCCGGAGGACGCGGTGTCCGGTCTCGACGACAAGTCGCGCAAGTCCTTCCGTGAGTTCTACCTGAAGTCCGGCGCGAAGAACGTCACCTTCGACCTGTGGGTCGGCAGCGACAACCTGCCGCGCAAGCTCACGACGACGGCGAACGCCACGAAGGGCACGCTGAGCGCGACCATGATCTACAGCGGCTACAACAAGACCGTGAACGTCAGCGCGCCGCCGGCGAGTGAGACCTCCGACGGCAGCGGCCTGGCGAACTTCTTCGGTGGCCACTGACGGTCCACGTACGGTTCACGTCCCCTAACGCGTCCCGCGGCGGTTGCCGCGGGACGTTTCGTTTGAAGTCATCTCGCGTTGGTACAAGGGGGGCAGTTGAACCAACCTGACCGCAGTTGCGTCAGATAAAGCAATAACCACCTGACTCAGGCGAATGAGCGTGGCCGTCAATTTGAGAGGAAACCCATCGATGATCCGTCGATACACCGCAGGCGCCGCCGCAGGAGCGGCCTTGGCCGTCTCCCTCACCGGATGTCTCGGAGACGGAGGCACGGGAAAGACCAGTGACGGCACCTCGGCAGACAAGACCGGCAAGGGTCTCACCGCTGTGGACGCGCTCGGCAAGGTGTCCGACAAGAGCGGGACGATCAAGTCCTTCCACGCGACCATGGCCGTGACGACCTCCGCCTCCGGCCAGGACACCTCGATGAGCGGGAGCATCGACTACCAGCTCAAGCCCGAGCTGGGGATGAAGATGGACTTCGCCCACCTCATGGTCGGCGGCAAGTCCACGAAGGGCTTCCGCGAGATCCTCCTGGGCGACTCCATCTACATGAACGTCCCGGGCCTGTCCAAGCAGAGCGGCGGCAAGCCGTGGCTGAAGTTCTCCCTCAGCGGGATCAGCGCCAAGTCCGGCATCGACGTGAAGGGCCTGCTCAACCAGGCCCAGCAGGCCGACCCGTCCGTGAGCGTCAAGATGCTCACGGCGTCCAACGACGTGAACAAGGTCGGCACCGCCCAGGTCGGCGGGGTGGCGACCACGCACTACCACGGCACCTACTCCATGCAGGAGGCGCTGGCCAAGCTCGACGCCACCCAGCGTGACCAGGCGCAGAAGGGCCTCGCGCAGTCCGGTCTGGACAAGATGGTCTTCGATGTGTGGGTCGACGGCGAGCAGCTGCCCCGCAAGATCAAGATGACCACGCCGGCGGGCTCCAAGCTGAAGATGTCCACCACGATGACCTACTCCGGCTTCAACGAGCCGGTGTCCATCAGCGCTCCGCCGGAGAGCCAGGTCACCGACGGCAGCAACCTCGGCGGCAACGCCCCGGCCTGACCGCGACGAAGGCGCCCGTACGGCCGATCGGTCGTACGGGCGCCTTTTCGCTTATCGATTTGGAGGTACGCGCGGCTTCGCGTAACCTCTTGTCTGCCGAAGACCGCCGGTCGCCACCCGCATGGGTGGCCGAAGGTCCCGCATTCGCGGGTGGCCAGCGCAGGTGAGAGCGAGTCGATTCATGCGAATTCTTTTCGTGTGTTCGCCCCGTGCGCACCTGCGCCGGGGCTTTTTCCGTTTTTACGGACCTTCTTCACCGGCAGTACATCTGGAAGGAGGCCCATGGCGAGGGCGGACAAGGCGGCAGCAGTCGCCGAGCTCAAGGGTGAGTTCGAGAGCTCGAGCGGCGCCATGCTGACCGAGTACCGCGGGCTCAGCGTGGCGCAGATGAGTGAGCTGCGCCGCTCCCTCGGTGAGAACGCACGGTTCGCCGTGGTGAAGAACACGCTGACCAAGATCGCAGCGCGCGAGGCCGGGATCGCAGATGAGCTCGAGCAGCTCCTCCAGGGTCCCTCGGCCATCGCGTTCGTCCGCGGTGACGTGGTCGAGGCCGCCAAGGGCCTGCGTGACTTCGCCAAGGCCAACCCGGACCTGGTGATCAAGGGTGGTGTCGTCGACGGCAAGGCGTTGACGCCCGACGAGATCACGAAGCTTGCTTCCCTCGAGTCGCGCGAGGTTCTGCTCGCGAAGCTCGCGGGCGCGATGAAGGCGACGATGGGCAATGCCGCCGCCGTCTTCAACGCCCTGCCGGTCAAGGCCGTTCAGCTGGCCGAGGCCCTGCGGGTCAAGCGCGAGAGCGAGGGCGGCGAGGCTCCTGCGGAGGAGCCCGCCGACACGGCGCCCGAGGCGCCGGCCGAAGCGTCCGACGAGGGTTGATCCCGCGGTCGTAACAGACCTTTACGTACGTCGCCCGCGCGAGCGGGCACAGCTCTACCGGAGGAACGAAGCAACATGGCGAAGCTCAGCACCGACGACCTCATGGGCGCCTTCAAGGAGATGACCCTCCTTGAGCTGTCGGAGTTCGTGAAGCAGTTCGAGGACACCTTCGACGTCAAGGCCGCCGCGCCCGTCGCGGTCGCAGCCGTCGGCGGCGCCGCCCCGGTCGAGGCCGAGGCCGAGCAGGACGAGTTCGACGTCATCCTTGAGGGTGCCGGCGACAAGAAGATCCAGGTCATCAAGGAGGTCCGCGCGCTCACGAGCCTCGGCCTCAAGGAGGCCAAGGACCTCGTCGACGGAGCACCGAAGGCGCTGCTCGAGAAGGTCAACAAGGAAGCGGCCGCGAAGGCCAAGGAGGCCCTGGAGAAGGCCGGCGCCACGGTGACGGTCAAGTAGTCTTCTTCTCCACTGTTTTTCACCGCTTTACGGGGGCGGCCATCCGATCGGGGTGGCCGCCCTTTGTGTTGACCGGCGACTTGCTCTTCACAGCGAGTTGTTGGACCGCTAGTCTCATAGGCCGGTCGAGTAACGATCTCCTTACAAGGCTGTTTTCGAAGCCGTGACGTTGGCCGTACCCCTTCCAATCGGGCGAAGGATGACTACGGTAGTGCCACGCGGTGCGTGGCCCGTGGCTCTCTGTGTCACGGATACCGTGACTGATCGGTACCTCGCTCGTTGAACCGGATACCCCCGGCCGGACGAAAGGTGACGAGTGGGCGTCGAAATCAGGGTCGATGGACTCACGAAGTCCTTCGGACGTCAGGTCATTTGGGAAGACGTGACCCTGACGCTGCCCGCCGGAGAGATATCGGTCCTCCTCGGGCCTTCCGGCACCGGAAAGTCCGTCTTCCTCAAGACCCTCGTCGGTCTCCTCAAGCCCGATCGCGGCCACTGCTGGATCGGCGATCGCGACATGCCTCACCTGCGCGAGCGCGACCTCTACGACACGAGGAAGCTCTTCGGTGTCCTTTTCCAGGACGGCGCGCTGTTCGGCTCGATGAACCTGTTCGACAACATCGCGTTCCCATTGCGCGAGCACACGAACAAGCCCGAGTCCGAGGTCAAGCGGATCGTCATGGAGAAGATCGAGCTGGTCGGCCTCGTGGGAGCCGAGAACAAGCTCCCCGGCGAGATCTCCGGCGGCATGAAGAAGCGCGCAGGCCTGGCCCGCGCCCTCGTGCTGGAGCCCGAGATCATCCTCTGCGACGAGCCCGACTCCGGCCTCGACCCGGTCCGCACGGCGTACCTGAACCAGCTGATCGTGGACCTCAACGCCGAGACCCAGGCGACGTTCCTGATCGTCACGCACGACATCAACACCGCACGTACGGTCCCGGACAACATCGGGCTGCTGTTCCGGCGCGAGCTGGTGATGTTCGGACCGCGCGAGATGCTGTTGTCCAGCGACGAGCCGGTGGTCCGCCAGTTCCTCAACGCCCGCAAGGTCGGCCCGATCGGCATGTCGGAGGAGAAGGACGTCTCCGAGCTGGAGGCCGAGGCGCGCATGGGGCACGACCCCGGTGTGCTGCCGCCCATCCCGCCGCAGCTGATGACCGCCAACGGCCGGCTGCGCGCGGCCCAGCGGGCTCCGGGCGAGTGGCTCCGCGAGCACGGCGTCACGCCGCCGCGGGGATCCTTCATCGACGAGTCCGGCCGTGACTGGCTGACGGAGTGGCCGCGGTACGTCGCGGAACGCACGTCCATCGCCGGGCGAGGCCGCTGATGGCCAGGACACCCGAGCGCGAGGTCACCCCACGGCACGCCCAGCCGCCATCGCCCGGGCGGCTGGAGACGGTCGCCGACGGGGCCGCCAACGTCATCTTCCGCGAGCCCGGCCGGTTCTTCGCGATGTCGCTCGACACCGTTCGCGCGATGTTCAAGATGCCGTTCCAGTGGCGGGAGTTCCTCCAGCAGGCGTGGTTCATCGTCGGCGTCACGGTCGCGCCCACGATCATGGTCGCGATCCCGTTCGGCGCGATCCTCTCCCTCCAGGTCGGCAACCTGATCCGCCAGCTCGGCGCACAGTCGCAGACCGGCTCGACGGCCGTGCTCGCCATCGTCCGCGAGGCCAGCCCGATCGTCACCGCGCTGCTCATCGCGGCCGCCGCCGGCTCGGCCATCTGCGCCGACCTCGGCGCGCGGAAGATCCGCGAGGAGATCGACGCCATGGAGGTGCTCGGCATCAACCCGCTGCACCGCCTCGTGGTGCCGCGGGTGCTCGCCTGCGCCTTCGTCGGGCTCTTCCTCAACGGGATCGTCTCGGTGGTCGGCATCGCCGGCGGCTACATCTTCAACGTCATGCTGCAGGACGGCACCCCCGGCGCGTACATCGCGTCCTTCAGCGGTCTCGCCCAGCTTCCCGACCTCTACCAGGCCGAGGTCAAGGCGGTGGTGTTCGGCGTGACCGCCGCGCTCGTCGCCTCCTACAAGGGCCTGACCGCCTCCGGCGGACCCAAGGGCGTCGGCGACGCGGTCAACCAGACCGTGGTCATCGCGGCCATGGCACTCTTCGTGGAGAACTTCGTGCTGAGCGCGCTGTACTTCCAGCTCATTCCGCAGAAGGGCATGTAATGGGTGCGGTAGGCGCGGGTTCGCGCGGGTTCCGCACGGCCAAGCGGGTGATCGACTCCCCGCTGCGGATGCTGGAGGACTTCGGCCGCCAGATGGCGTTCTACGTCCGCGTCTTCGCGTGGGTGTGGCGTGTCATCATCCGCTACAAGAAAGAGGTCATCCGGCTGCTGGCCGAGGTGAGCCTCGGCACCGGCGGGCTGGCGGTCATGGGCGGCAGCGTGGCGATCGTCGCGTTCATGACGTTCTTCACCGGCACCGAGGTCGGCCTCCAGGGCTACAACGCGCTGAACCAGATCGGCAGCGCCGCCTTCGCCGGCTTCGTCTCGGCCTACTTCAACACGCGCGAGCTGGCGCCGACGGTCTCGGCGCTCGCCCTGTCCGCGACCGTCGGGTGCGGCTTCACCGCGCAGCTCGGCGCGATGCGGATCAGTGACGAGATCGACGCGCTGGAGGTCATGGGCGTACCGTCGCTGCCGTTCCTGGTGACGACCCGCCTGGTGGCCGGCATGCTCGCGGTCATCCCGCTGTACGTCATCGGCCTGCTCGCGTCGTTCTTCGCCACCCGGGTGATCGTCACGACGGCCTTCGGCCAGTCCAGCGGCACCTACGATCATTACTTCTACCTGTTCCTCCCGCCGCACGACGTGTTGTGGTCGTTCGGCAAGGTCCTCGTCTTCGCGATGCTGGTGATGTTGATCCATTGCTACTACGGCTACAACGCGAGCGGCGGTCCGGCGGGTGTCGGTGTCGCCGTCGGGCGCGCGGTCCGTACGAGCCTCGTGGTGATCAACATCGTCGACCTGCTCATGGGCATGGCGATCTGGGGAGCGACGACCACGGTCCGGATCGCCGGCTGAGACAAGAGGTGAGTGCCGCGATGTCGATTGCCGAGCGTATCCGCTACCGGTTCTACGGGCTGTTGTTCGTCCTCGTCGTCATCTTGCTCGTTCTGCTGATGCTGGCGCAGTACAACCAGACCTTCAAACCGGTCCTCCACGTCAGAGTGGACAGCGACCGCGCCGGGTTGCAGCTCGTCCCGCACTCCGACGTGAAGGTGCGCGGGCTGATCGTCGGCGAGGTGAGGAGTATCCACGCGACGCCGAACGGCGCCTCGATCGACCTCGCCCTCGACCCGGACAAGGCGCCGCTCATCTCGCGCGACTCCGCCGCCCGGATGCTGCCCAAGACGGTGTTCGGTGAGAAGTACGTCGACCTCGTGCCGCCGGCCGGGCAGCGCGGCGCGCACCTGAAGAACGGCGACGTCATCTCCCAGGACAGGTCGACCACCGCCGTCGAGGTCACGCAGCTGCTGGACGACATCATGCCGCTGCTGAACGAGGTGAAGCCGGAGAAGCTCAACGCCACCCTCAACGCCCTGGCCATCGCGTTGCAGGGCCGTGGCGAGGAGATCGGCTCGATGATCGACGAGGCCGACGGCTACCTCAAGAAGCTCAACCCGCACCTCCCGACGATCGTGCACGACCTCCACCAGGTCGCCGTCGTCAGCGACAACCTCAACGGTGCCGCGCCCGACCTGCTCGCGATCATGAAGAACCTGCAGACCACCAACCACACGATCGTCGACAAGGAGCCGCAGCTCGTCTCGATCCTCGACAAGGGGATCAACCTCACCGGCAAGGTGACCCCGTTCGCCGAGGACAACGAGCCGCGCATCGTCGGCGCCCAGGTGGCCAACCGGCAGGCGCTCGCGCTGATCGCCAGGTACTCCCCGAGCATCCCCTGTGTGTTCCAGGGCATCGCCAAGCTGGAGCCGCGCCTGGTGAAGGCGATGGGCGGCGGCCAGCCCGGTGTGCACGTCACGATCGAGCTGAGCAAACCGCGGCCCGGCTACAAACCAGGGCTCGACCTCCCGGAGAACAAGGACCAGCGCGCTCCCCGCTGTTACGGCCTGCCCAACCCGAAGGTGCCGTTCCCGCAGTACCAGGAGCTCGACGGCACCGAAGACGACCAGTGGTGGGCCGGCGGCGCCGGCCGTTCCCTCTCCGACGTGCTGATCAAGCCGGGCACGTCGACCGACAACGACTCGCTGATCAAGAGCCTCATCGGCCCGGCCATGGGCACGCAGGCGAGTGACGTCTCCGACATTGCCTCGCTGCTGTACGCGCCGGCCGCCGACGGAATGATGGTGACGGTCAAGTGAAGACGACCTCCGCGACGATCAAGCTGATCATCTTCGCCGTGATCGCCACGCTCAGCACGGCGGTGCTGGCGGTCACGATCTCCAACACCCAGTTCGTCGACACGAAGAAATACCGCCTGATCTTCACCGACGCCGCCGGGGTGGTGCCCGGCGACGAGGTCCGCATCGCGGGCGTACGCGTCGGCCAGGTTGACTCGATCAAGCTCCACCAGGGCGACCTGGCGCAGGTGACGGTCTCGGTCTACAAGTCCCAGCGGCTGCCGCGCAGCACCGAGGCGCAGCTGCGCTACCGCAACCTGATGGGCCAGCGCTACGTCTCCCTCACCGAGGGCTCCGGCCAGGGCGGCGTCCTCCCGGCGAACGGCGTCATCCCCAAGGAGCAGACCCAGCCGGCGCTCGACCTCACCGCGCTGTTCAACGGCTTCCGCCCCCTCCTGCGCGCGATCAAGCCCCAGGACGTCAACCAGCTCACGTACGAGATCATCCAGGTGCTCCAGGGCGAGGGCGGCACGATCAACGGGCTCCTCGGCCACATCGGCTCCCTGACCCAGACCCTCGGCAACCGCGACGCGGTCATCGGCCGTGTCATCGAGAACCTTGACAAGGTCATCGCCACCATCGACGCGCGCGATCAGGAGGTCTCCGCACTGATCGTCAACCTCCGGAGCCTCGTGTCGGGCCTGGCCGGCGACCGCAAGGCGATCGGCGACTCGCTGGTAAGCGTCAACGAGCTGGTCAACACCACCGACGGCCTGCTCACCGACGTACGCCCCCCGCTCAAGCGCGACATCACGGCGCTCGGTCAGCTGTCGAAGGTGCTGGCGGACAACGGCGGCGAGCTCGACAAGGCGTTCGCCGCGATGCCGACCAACTTCACCCTGCTCGACCGCGTGGCCTCCTACGGCTCCTGGTTCAACTTCTACCTGTGCAGCATGGACGCGCAGATCGGCCTGCCCGGCAAGATCTCCTTCAACACACCGCAGATCGTCAACGAGAACGCCCGATGCAAGGGGTGATCCGGTGATCAGGCGATCGACGAGGGGAGCGCGGACGTGAAGACGGCCTTCCGCGACCGCGACCCCGTGCGCATGGGCATGCTCGGCATGGTCATCGTCGTCCTGGCCGTGTTCCTGGCGTTCAACCTGACGGTCTTCGGCGGCGGCACGGAGTACACCGCGGCGTTCACCGAGGCGGGCGGTCTCAAGCCGCACGAAGACGTCCGCATCGCCGGCGTCAAGGTCGGCACGGTCAAGAGCGTCGGCCTCGAAGGCGACCACGTGAAGGTCGGCTTCGACCTGAGCGGCGGCGTGCACGTCGGCACCCTCTCGAAGATCCATATCAAGATCTCCAACATCCTGGGCGCGCACTACCTCGACGTCCAGCCGGGCGGCGCGGGCCGCCAGTCGCCGCGCGTCGAGATCCCCACCTCGCGCACCACGCCGTCGTACGAGGTGGTCCCCGCGCTCCAGGACCTGAGCGGGCAGCTCCAGAAGATCGATGCCGCCCAGCTGGGCAAGGCGTTCGACTCGCTGTCGGCGATGCTCCGCTACTCCCCGGACAACGTCCGTCAGGCGCTCAGCGGGCTGCGGAAGATCTCACGCACGGTCGCCTCGCGCGATGACTCCTTGAACGACCTGCTGAGCCACACCCGCAACGTGACCCGGCTGCTGGGCGACCGCAGCGGCGACCTCGCCACGCTGGTGTCCGACGGCTCGCTGCTGCTCCACGAGGTCGACACCAGGCGTGCCGCGATCAGGTCGTTGCTCACGGGCACCATCAGCCTGTCCCAGCAGGTCAGCGGGACGGTCCAGGAGAACAAGGCGTCGCTCCACCCGGCCCTCGTGCGGCTGCACAAGGTGGTCGACATCCTCGAACGCGACCAGGGCAGCCTGGACAAGGCCGTGCGCACCCTCGGGCCGTTCGTCACCACCTCGGCCGACGCGACGTCGTCGGGCCGGTGGTTCGACGGCTACCTGCAGAACCTCATCCCGGTTCCCCTGACGATCAAGCCGCCGGCCGCCGGAGTGGCCAAGTGACGAAGGAGGGCGACGCGACCGTGAACACGCGAGTGCGTGCAAGTGCGCGACCCAAGGGCGCACGGGCTCTCGCCGCCGTGCTGGCGATCACGGCCACGGTGTCGGGCTGCCAGTTCAAGGGCGTCTCGTCGATGCCCCTGCCCGGCGGCGTGGACACCGGCGCCAACCCGTACGACGTGAAGATGGTCTTCGAGAACGTCCTCGACCTGGTGCCGCAGTCGCAGTGCCGGGTCAACGACGTTCCGGTCGGCAAGGTCACCAAGATCGAGCTGGTCGACTGGAAGGCCGTCGTGACCTGCCGGCTACGCGGCTCGATCGACCTGCCCGGCAACGCCGTCGCTGCGGTCTCCCAGACGAGCCTGCTGGGCGAGAAGTACGTGGCGCTGTCCGCGCCGCAGGGACAGACCCCCCAGGGCAAGCTGATCCAGGGCGCCGAGATCCCGCTCGACCGCACGTCGCGCAACACGGAGGTCGAGGAGGTGCTGTCGGCGATGTCGATGCTCGTCACCGGCGGCGGCCTGGAACAGATCTCCACGATCAACCATGAGCTGAACGCCGCGCTGAAGGGCCACACGCTCCAGACGCGCGACCTGCTGAACCAGCTCAACACCTTCGTCGGCACGCTCGACCGGCAGAAGGGGCAGATCGTCACGACCATCGACAAGGTCGACAAGCTGTCCGCCACGCTGGCCCGCAACAACAAGACGATCGCCGACACGATCGACAGCACCGGCCCGGCCGTGAAGGTCCTCGCCGGCCAGCGCAAGGACCTCACCAAGCTGCTCGTCAACATGGACAAGCTCGGCACGGTGTCGACCCGGATCATCAAGCGGTCGCAGGGCGACACGGTCGCGAACCTCAAGTCCCTGCAGGCCATCCTGGAGAACACCAACAAGGCCGGCAAGGTGATCCCCAAGGTGCTGGGCGGCCTGTTCACCTTCCCGTTCCCGCAGACGGTGTCCCAGGCGCTCAAGGGCGACTACGGCAACCTCTTCGTCTCGCTCGACCTGAACGTCGGTGACATCGGCCACAACCTCCTGGCGGGCACACCCCTCGACGGCATCGGCAAGGCCGCGGACAAGCTCCAGGGCCTGCTCCCGCCGCCGCGTACGAGCGTCCCGGACACCCCGCTCGGCGTGCTGCCGCAGCTCACCGGCGGCGGATCCCAGCCCAGCACCGGGGCGACCCCGAAGCCCGGTAACGGCGGCGACAAGGGCGGGGGCATCCTGCCACCGCTCGGCATGCAGGACACCTCACCCGACGACTTGGGCGCGCTGCTGAGAGGAGGCACCGCATGATCATCAAGAGGGGCGTCAAGATCCAGCTGCTGATCTTCGCGGTCATCACGGCGGTGACCATGACGTACACGCTCGTGAACATCATCGGCATCGGCCAGGGCGTGCTGGACCTGCGGTACAAGGTCTACCTCGACATGGCGGACTCCGGCGGCATCTTCCAGAACGCCGAGGTCACCTACCGCGGCGTCACCGTCGGCCGGGTCGGCCCACTGAAGCTGACCGACGACGGCGTACGCGTCGAGCTGCGCATCGACCGCGGCCGCAAGGTACCCGCCGCCGGCGTGCAGGCCTACGTCCTCAACCGCTCCGGCGTCGGCGAGCAGTACGTCGACCTGCGCCCCGCCGCCATGGGGCCGCCGCTGAAGGACGGCGCCACGATCGCGCGCGACCACACCCACCTGCCGGTCCAGACGTACGAGCTGCTGCACAACGTCGACGCGCTGGTGCGCACCGTCAACCCCCAGGACCTCGGGACGGTCATCGACGAGCTCGACAAGGGCCTGTCGGGCACCGGCCCGGACCTGCAGTCGCTGCTCGACTCGAACAAGCGGATCCTGGACGCCCTCGACCGGACGTACCCGGAGACCATCCAGCTCCTCAACAACGGCCGTACGGTGCTCGACACCCAGGTCGACGAGGCGCCCACCTTCCGTGAGTTCTCCCACAATCTCGCGTCGCTGACCGGTGAGCTGAAGAACGGCGACGGCGACATCCGGTCCCTGCTGAACACCACGCCGGGCGCCCTCGACCAGGGCAACGACCTGTTCGAACGGCTGGAGCCGACGCTGCCCACGCTGCTCGCCAACGGCGCGGTGACCGGCCAGGTGCTCAGCTCGCGCGCGCCGCAGCTGCGGCAGATGCTGATCACGTATCCGCTCATCGTGGGCGGAGCCTTCACCGCGGCGCCGGGCGATGGCACCGTCCACTTCGGCCTTGAGCTGAATTTCAACTCCCCGCCTGTGTGCACCAAGGGGTACGAGAGCACCCGCGTGCGCTACCCGCAGGACACCAGGCCCGCGTCGGCCAACCCGAAGGCCTCCTGCAAGCTCGACAAGAATTCGCCGAGTGACGTGCGCGGCTCGCGCAACGCCCCCAAGGCCCTGCCGTACCCGCAGCTGCCGCCGGGCGCGACGTCCGGAGCCGGCTTCCCGTACGAGCATCGCTACACGAACCCGGTGCCCGACCAGGGCGGGAGCGACGACGGCAAGGCCTCCAAGAGCGGGAGCGACGTCGCGCGGCAGACCTCGGCCGGCCAGACCGCCGGCGCGGGTGAAAGCTCGCCGAGCGGGCTGCAGACGCTCTTCGTGACCGGTTACGATCCCCGGACCCGTGTCTACATGGGGCCAGACGGTAAGCGCTACCGGCTGGGCAAGGTCAGTCAACTGACGGGAGACGCTTCATGGCAGACATTTCTGCTGAGCCCGATCGTCGGCTGAACGCTGGTCGGCTGGTCGTGCTGTTCGCCGTCCTGGGCGCGCTGCTGGTCGGACTGTCGATCTGGGCGGGCTTCCTCGCCAAGTGGACGTACGGCGCCGATCGGACCAAGTCCGACATCGACGCGTCGCAGAGCGTCGCGCGCCGGGTCGTCACCAACTTCTACTCGATCAGCTACCAGAGCTTCGACCAGGACACCCAGCGCGTCTACGCGGACCTGTCGGACAAGTTCAAGGCGCAGGCCGTCCAGCAGCTCGGCTCGTCCTGGAAGCAGACCGTCACCAGCAACCAGCTCGTCTCCCACGCCGTCGTATCCGCTTCCGGCGTGGTCAACATCGGTCCGAAGACCGCGGAGGTCATGGTCACCGTCAAGCGAACCTCGTCGTCCACGCAGGTCAAGACGCCGGTCTCGTCGTGGGCGAGCGCCCAGGTGCAGCTCGCCAAGACGCACGGCCGGTGGCAGGTCTCGGACATGGGAGGTCTGCAGTGACGGCGCTGACGGAGGACGACGTGACGGACGAGAAGGGCACCGCCGTCACCAAGACCGGCAGGGTGTCGCCGACAACGATGCTGCTGGCCCTGATGGGCTGCGCGGTGCTCGTCGTCGGGGCGGCCTGCCTGGTCCTGGAGCACCAGCACTCCCAGGACGTGGCGGTCAAGAACGCGCGTGAGCAGGGCCTGGCCGCAGCGCAGTCCGAGGCCAAGGACCTGCTGTCCTACAACTACCGCACCCTCGACTACGACCTGCAGAAGGCCAAGTCGGAGATGACCCCCGGCATGGCCAAGTCGTTCGGCGACTACTGGCAGATCTTCAAGCCCTCGGTCGTGAAGAGCCAGACGCAGGCGCTGACCCAGATCCAGACCGCAGGGGTCACCGACGCCACGCCGGACCGGGTCGAGGTCGTCATGTTCGTGAAGATGATCTCGGTCAACGCGGCGCACAAGGAGCCTCAGGTCGACACATCCTGGCCGCGGCTTCAGCTCAAAAAGGTCGGCAAGAAGTGGCTGATCGACGGGCCCAGAATGACCACGCCTCCGCCGGCGGCCGCCTCGCCGTCCCCGGCCCCCACCCACGCCAAGGCCCCCTCGAAGGCGCCGGGTAGGAAGCACTGACGCTGGTAGAGCCCTCGAAGCACCCGGACATCTCGCGAGATGTCCGGGTGTTCTCGTTTGGAGCATGGGGGGTGAGCGCCTAAACTATGGTCTTCCTCACGCCCGATGAGCGGGTGGAATGTCCATGTCTAGTCTTGACGTGGGGCCGCTGACGAGCGATGCTGCGGAGCAACTGTGATGCATACTGCGGTGCTGAGCTCGACAGCGGTGTAGTCCTCGGCTACACTGCCCCTTTGCGCTGCCCTCTAACTATCCACTCCCTGAGAGCCCGTCTTGTGCGGGTTTTCACGTGGATGGTCTGGCGCGCGCGTCGTCAGTCCGCCGCGAGCCCTCGGAAGGACCACTCTTGGCAGCCTCGCGCAACGCCTCGACTACCGCAACCGGTCCGAACCGCGTTTCCTTTGCGCGTATCAAGGAGCCTCTGGAAGTTCCGGACCTCCTCGCGCTGCAGACCGAGTCCTTTGACTGGTTGCTCGGTAACGAGAGGTGGAAGGCCCGGGTCGAAACGGCCCAGCAGGCCGGTCGTAAGGATGTCCCGACCCAGTCGGGACTCGAGGAGATCTTCGAAGAGATCAGTCCGATCGAAGACTTCTCCGGCACCATGTCCCTCTCGTTCCGGGATCACCGGTTCGAGCCGCCGAAGTACTCCGTCGAGGAGTGCAAAGACAAGGACATGACCTTCTCCGCCCCGATGTTCGTCACGGCGGAGTTCATCAACAACTCCACGGGGGAGATCAAGAGCCAGACGGTGTTCATGGGTGACTTCCCGCTCATGACGCCGAAGGGCACTTTCATCATCAACGGCACCGAGCGTGTCGTCGTGTCGCAGCTCGTCCGCTCGCCCGGCGTCTACTTCGACCGGGCCCTGGACAAGACGTCCGACAAGGACATCTTCGGCTGCAAGGTGATCCCGTCCCGGGGTGCATGGCTTGAGTTCGAGGTCGACAAGCGCGACAACGTCGGCGTCCGTATCGACCGCAAGCGCAAGCAGAGCGTCACCGTTCTGCTCAAGGCGCTCGGCTGGGACGACGCCCGCATCCTTGAGCGCTGGGGCGACTACGAGTCGATGCGCATCACCCTGGAGAAGGACCACACCACGGGCCAGGATGATGCGCTCCTCGACATCTACCGCAAGCTGCGTCCGGGTGAGCCTCCGACCAAGGAGTCCGCGCAGACGCTGCTTGAGAATCTCTATTTCAACCCGAAGCGTTACGACCTCGCGAAGGTCGGCCGCTACAAGGTCAACAAGAAGCTCGGCCTCGACCTGGACTTCACCCAGGGCACGCTGACCGAGGACGACATCGTCACCACCATCGACTACCTCGTACGGCTGCACGCCGGCGAGATCGAGGTGACCGCTCCGGCGGGCCGTGTCGTTCCGGTCGAGACCGACGACATCGACCACTTCGGCAACCGCCGTCTCCGCACCGTCGGAGAGCTGATCCAAAACCAGGTCCGCCTGGGCCTGGCCCGGATGGAGCGGGTCGTCCGCGAGCGGATGACCACGCAGGACGTCGAGGCCATCACGCCGCAGACGCTCATCAACATCCGGCCGGTCGTCGCCTCCATCAAGGAGTTCTTCGGCACCAGCCAGCTCTCGCAGTTCATGGACCAGACCAACCCGCTCGCGGGCCTGACGCACAAGCGGCGTCTGTCGGCCCTCGGCCCGGGCGGTCTGTCACGTGAGCGCGCCGGCATGGAGGTCCGCGACGTTCACCCGTCGCACTACGGCCGCATGTGCCCGATCGAGACGCCTGAAGGCCCGAACATCGGCCTGATCGGCTCGCTGAGCTCCTACGGCCGGGTCAACTCCTTCGGTTTCATCGAGACGCCGTACCGCAAGGTCGTCGACGGCCGCGTCAGCGCGCAGATCGACTACCTCACGGCCGACGAAGAGGACCGTCACGTCGTCGCCCAGGCGAACACGCCGATCGACGACGACGGCAACTTCCGCGAGGGCCGCGTCCTGGTCCGCCGGAAGGGTGGCGAGATCGAGTACATCCCGCCGTCCGACGTGGACTACATGGACGTCTCGCCGCGCCAGATGGTGTCGGTCGCGACGGCCATGATCCCGTTCCTCGAGCACGACGACGCCAACCGCGCGCTCATGGGATCCAACATGCAGCGCCAGTCGGTCCCGTTGCTGCGCAGCGAGGCGCCTCTGGTCGGCACCGGCATGGAATACCGTGCCGCCACCGACGCCGGCGACGTCATCACCGCCGAGAAGGCGGGTGTCGTCGAGGAGGTCTCGGCCGACTACATCACCGTCATGAACGACGACGGCACGCGCACCACCTACCGTGTCGCCAAGTTCAAGCGCTCCAACCAGGGCACGTGCTTCAACCAGAAGCCGATCGTCTACGAGGGCCAGCGCGTCGAGGTCGGCACCGTCGTCGCCGACGGGCCGTGCACCGACAACGGCGAGATGGCGCTCGGCAAGAACCTCCTCGTGGCGTTCATGCCGTGGGAGGGCCACAACTACGAAGACGCGATCATCCTGTCCCAGCGGCTGGTCCAGGACGACGTCCTCTCCTCGATTCACATCGAGGAGCACGAGGTCGACGCCCGTGACACCAAGCTGGGCCCGGAGGAGATCACCCGGGACATCCCGAACGTCTCCGAAGAGGTCCTGTCCGACCTGGACGAGCGCGGAATCATCCGCATCGGCGCCGAGGTCACCACGGGCGACATCCTGGTCGGCAAGGTCACTCCCAAGGGTGAGACCGAGCTGACCCCCGAGGAGCGCCTCCTGCGGGCGATCTTCGGTGAGAAGGCCCGTGAGGTCCGCGACACCTCGCTGAAGGTGCCGCACGGTGAGTCCGGCAAGGTCATCGGTGTCCGCGTGTTCAGCCGCGAAGAGGGTGACGAGCTCCCTCCGGGCGTGAACGAGCTGGTCCGCGTCTACGTGGCCCAGAAGCGCAAGATCACCGACGGCGACAAGCTGGCCGGCCGTCACGGCAACAAGGGCGTCATCTCCAAGGTGCTGCCCGTCGAGGACATGCCGTTCCTTGAGGACGGCACGCCGGTCGACATCGTCTTGAACCCGCTCGGTGTGCCCGGCCGTATGAACGTCGGCCAGGTACTGGAGACCCATCTCGGATGGGTCGCCAGCCGCGGCTGGAAGGTCGACGGAGACGACGCCGAGTGGAAGCGCCAGCTCAGGGCGATCGGCGTTGACGCCGCCGACCCGGGCACCAACGTCGCCACTCCGGTGTTCGACGGCGCCCGCGAGGAAGAGATCACCGAGCTGCTCGACAGCACCCTGCCGAACCGTGACGGTCAGCGCATGGTGCAGAAGACAGGCAAGGCGCGGATGTTCGATGGCCGCACCGGTGAGCCCTTCAAGGACCCGATCGCGGTCGGCTACATCTACATCCTGAAACTGCTCCACCTGGTCGACGACAAGATCCATGCCCGTTCGACCGGCCCGTACTCCATGATCACCCAGCAGCCGCTCGGCGGTAAGGCCCAGTTCGGTGGCCAGCGCTTCGGTGAGATGGAGGTGTGGGCACTGGAGGCGTACGGCGCCGCCTATGCCCTACAGGAGCTGCTCACCATCAAGTCCGACGACGTCCTCGGCCGCGTGAAGGTCTACGAGGCCATCGTCAAGGGCGAGAACATCCCTGAGCCGGGCATCCCGGAGTCCTTCAAGGTGCTGATCAAGGAGATGCAGTCGCTGTGCCTCAACGTCGAGGTGCTGTCCAGCGACGGTATGTCCATTGAAATGCGTGACACCGACGAGGACGTCTTCCGCGCTGCGGAGGAGCTCGGCATCGACCTGTCCCGGCGGGAGCCGAGCAGTGTCGAAGAGGTCTAGCGAGCGGAGCACCGGCTAGTGAGCGAAGTGCTGGGAGCAGGCCCCCTCCGGGGCGCCGGTAACCGGCATCTGGACGACTTTCCGGCGCGGCGTGAGCAACGCCGCGCCGGGGAGTCGCCACAGCGAACGACCCGGCCGAAGCGAACTGGGAACGGCATACGACAGCAGGGGACTGGTTAAAAAAGTGCTCGACGTCAACTTCTTCGACGAGCTGCGGATCGGCCTGGCCACGGCAGACGACATCCGGCAGTGGTCGCACGGTGAGGTCAAGAAGCCAGAGACCATCAACTACCGGACTCTCAAGCCGGAAAAGGACGGGCTCTTCTGCGAGAAGATCTTCGGTCCTACCCGCGACTGGGAGTGTTACTGCGGGAAGTACAAGCGCGTCCGCTTCAAGGGCATCATCTGTGAGCGCTGCGGCGTCGAGGTGACCCGCGCCAAGGTGCGCCGTGAGCGGATGGGCCACATCGAGCTGGCCGCGCCGGTCACCCACATTTGGTACTTCAAGGGCGTTCCCAGCCGTCTGGGCTACCTCCTGGACCTGGCGCCCAAGGACCTCGAGAAGATCATTTATTTCGCGGCCTACATGATCACGTGGGTCGACACCGACGCGCGCGAGCGCGACCTGCCCTCGCTCGAGGCCAAGATCTCCGTAGAGCGTCAGCAGATCGAGCAGCGCCGCGACGCCGACATCGAGGCGCGCCAGAAGAAGCTCGAGCAGGACCTCGCCGAGCTCGAGGCCGCCGGAGCAAAGGGCGACCAGCGCCGCAAGGTGCGTGAAGGCGCCGAGCGTGAGATCAAGCAGCTCCGCGACCGCGCCCAGCGCGAGCTGGACCGTCTCGACGAGGTCTGGAACCGCTTCCGCAACCTCAAGGTCCAAGACCTCGAGGGCGACGAGCTGCTCTACCGCGAGATGCGCGACCGCTTCGGCCGCTACTTCGAGGGCGGCATGGGCGCGGCGGCGATCCAGAAGCGCCTGGAGAACTTCGACCTCGACGCGGAGTCGGAGCGGCTGCGGGAGATCATCCGCAGCGGCAAGGGCCAGAAGAAGGCCCGTGCCCTCAAGCGCCTCAAGGTCGTCTCGGCGTTCCTGAACACCCGCAACAGCCCCCGCGGCATGGTGCTCGACTGCATCCCGGTCATCCCGCCGGACCTGCGCCCGATGGTGCAGCTCGACGGTGGCCGGTTCGCCACGAGCGACCTCAACGACCTGTACCGCAGGGTCATCAACCGGAACAACCGGCTGAAGAGGCTGCTCGACCTCGGCGCACCCGAGATCATCGTCAACAACGAGAAGCGGATGCTGCAGGAGGCCGTCGACGCGCTGTTCGACAACGGCCGCCGCGGCCGGCCCGTCACCGGGCCCGGCAACCGTCCGCTCAAGTCGCTCTCCGACATGCTCAAGGGCAAGCAGGGCCGGTTCCGTCAGAACCTGCTCGGCAAGCGCGTGGACTACTCCGGCCGAAGCGTCATCGTCGTCGGCCCGCAGCTCCGTCTTCACCAGTGTGGTCTGCCCAAGCAGATGGCCCTGGAGCTGTTCAAGCCGTTCGTCATGAAGCGGCTGGTCGACCTCAACCACGCGCAGAACATCAAGAGCGCCAAGCGCATGGTCGAGCGGGCTCGCCCGGCCGTGTGGGACGTGCTCGAAGAGGTCATCACGGAGCACCCGGTGCTGCTCAACCGCGCACCGACGCTGCACCGTCTCGGCATCCAGGCGTTCGAGCCGCAGCTGGTCGAGGGCAAGGCCATCCAGATTCATCCGCTCGTCTGCACCGCGTTCAACGCGGACTTCGACGGTGACCAGATGGCCGTGCACCTGCCGCTGTCGGCCGAGGCCCAGGCCGAGGCGCGCATCCTGATGCTCTCGACCAACAACATCCTCAAGCCGTCCGACGGCAAGCCGGTCACCATGCCGACCCAGGACATGGTCATCGGTCTGTTCTGGCTCACCACGGAGAAGGAGGAGGCGGCCGGCCAAGGTCGTACCTTCTCGAACCTCTCCGAGGCGATCATGGCTTACGACCGGGGCGACCTGGACCTGCAGGCCAAGATCGAGGTCCGGGTCAAGGACATCCCGCCGCCGCGCGGGTGGACCGCCCCGGAGGGTTACGAGGCCGGTCAGCCGTACCGCCTGGCGACCACCCTCGGACGCGCGCTGTTCAACGAGGCGCTGCCCGCCGACTTCCCGTTCGTGAACTACGAGGTCAGCAAGAAGCAGCTCTCCGTAATCGTGAACGAGCTCGCGGAGACGTACCCGAAGGTCGAGGTGGCCAACGCGCTCGACGCGCTGAAGGACACCGGCTTCCGTTGGGCGACCCGCTCCGGCGTCACCATCGCCATCGACGACGTCATCGCCCCGCCGAACAAGGCGGACATCATGGCGACGTACGAGAAGCGTGCCGACAAGGTCCAGCGCGAGTACGACCGTGGTCTGATCACCGACGACGAGCGCCGTCAGGAGCTCATCGAGATCTGGACCCACGCCACGGCCGACGTCGCCAAGGACATGGAGAAGGCGTTCCCCGCCACCAACCCGATCTGGATGATGATCAACTCCGGAGCCCGCGGTAACCCGCTCCAGCTCCGGCAGATCGCCGGTATGCGTGGTCTGGTCTCCAACCCCAAGGGTGAGACCATCCCGCGGCCGATCAAGTCGTCCTTCCGTGAGGGCCTGTCCGTGGTCGAGTACTTCATCGCCACGCACGGCGCCCGAAAGGGTCTGGCCGACACCGCTCTGCGTACCGCCGACTCGGGCTACCTGACCCGTCGTCTGGTCGACGTCGCGCAGGACGTGATCGTTCGCGAGGACGACTGCGAGACCGAGCGGACCATCAAGTTCGCGATCGCGACCAAGGGCGCCGACGGCACCCTGACCAAGATCGCGAACTCGGAGAACAGCCTGGTCGGCCGTAACCTCGCGGACGACATGGAGGTCGACGGCACGGTTCTGTTCCCGGCCGGCACCGACCTCACCGACATCGTCCTCAACCGGCTCATCGAGGCGGGCGTCCACACGGTCCGCACCCGCAGCGCGCTGGTCTGCGAGTCCAAGATCGGTGTCTGCGCGATGTGCTACGGCCGTTCGCTGGCCACCGGCAAGCTCGTGGACGTCGGCGAGGCGGTCGGCATCATCGCCGCCCAGTCGATCGGTGAGCCCGGCACTCAGCTGACCATGCGTACCTTCCACACCGGCGGTGTGGCCGGTGTCGACATCACGCACGGTCTGCCCCGTGTCCAGGAGCTGTTCGAGGCGCGCATCCCCAAGGGGGTCGCACCGATCAGCGAGGTCGCCGGCCGGATCCGCGTCGACGAGACCGAGAAGACCCGGAAGATCGTGGTCCTCCCGGACGACGGCGCCGAAGAGATCGCCTACCCGGTGCCGATGCGTTCGCGGCTGAAGATCAAGGACGGCGACCACGTCACCGTCGGCGAGCAGCTCATCGAGGGTGCGATCAACCCTCACGAGGTGCTGCGCATCCTCGGCCCGCGCGCGGTCCAGCTGCACCTGGTCGACCAGGTGCAGGAGGTCTACCGGTCCCAGGGTGTGTCGATCCACGACAAGCACATCGAGATCATCGTTCGGCAGATGCTGAAGAGGGTCCAGGTGCTGGAGTCCGGCGACACCGACATGCTGCCCGGCGTCGAGCTGGTCGAGCGCCCGAAGTTCGAGGAGCTCAACCGCGCGGTCGTCTCCGAGGGCGGTCAGCCCGCGGTCGGACGCCCGCAGCTCATGGGCATCACCAAGGCGTCGCTGGCCACCGAGTCGTGGCTGTCGGCGGCGTCCTTCCAGGAGACGACCCGGGTGCTCACGGACGCGGCGATCCACGCCAAGTCCGACCCGCTGGTCGGCCTCAAGGAGAACGTCATCATCGGAAAGCTCATCCCGGCCGGTACGGGCATGCCGCAGTACCGCAACATCCGGGTGGAGCCGACCGAAGAGGCCAAGGCGGCCGTCTACTCCGTCGGGTCCTACGACGAGGGCGCCGAGTACGCCTTCGGCCAGGGCTCCGGCGAGGCGGTTCCGCTCGAGGAGTACGACTTCGGTCAGTACAACCGCTAGTCGGCTCAGTCCGGCTGAGCCGGGTGACAGCGGTCAGAGGCCGCTTCCGGGAAATCGGAGGCGGCCTCTGGCCTGTCTCGGCGATCATGATGTTGATGATGATTTGCAGATAGACCGGTCATCACGGCAGGCTGGGGCGAAGGGTAAACCAGCGGATACTGTCGGCTGGTGGCAAGTGACAGGACTCGGAGGACCCCCAATGCGCCAAGCGCCTCCGAGTGACGTGGTGCACCTCGCCCGCAGACGGACACCCGCCTGGGGCATCGGCGCTGAAGGAGCCCGACGATGACCGAGCATGACGGCACCCAGGGACCACACTGGCCATCGCCCGACGAGCAAGGTTCGTCCCAGTCCGACAGTGACAAGACGCCGGGCCAGGACGCGACACCGGGCACCCCGCAGCAGCCGGATGCCTCACAGCCGGAGCAGACACCCGCCGTGGACGTGCCGGCGGAAGCCTTCGAATCCGGCCGCACCATAGTCTTCGGCGCTCACCGCCGCCCCACCCCTGCCGACTCTTCCAAGGGCGCGGGCACCGACAAGCCGGTCGCCGGCGAGAGCACGCCCGCCTACGGTCAGCCGGGCGACCAAGGCGCGAGTCCGTCACCGTACGGCCAGCCGCAGAGCCCGCAGCCCTACGGCCAGCCGGGTGAGCAGCCCCCGGCGTACGGTCCGCCGGGTGAGAAGCCGGCCTACGGCGAGCCGAGCGAGCCGCCGAGCTACGGCGGCCCCGGCGAGCAGCCGCCGGCCTATGGCCAGCAGCCTCCTGCCTATGGCGAGCAGCCACCGGCCTACGGCCAGCAGCCGTACGGCCAGCCGGGCACGCCTCCGCCCTACGGCCAGCAGCCCTACGGCGGTCAGCCGTACGGCCAGCCGCAGGGCCAGACACCGTACGGCGGGCAGCCGTACGGCCAGCCCCAGACCCCGCCGCCCTACGGCCAGCCGCAGGCGCCGTACGGCCAGCAGCCCGGCGACCAGCAGTCTCCCTACGGCCAGCAGCCGCCCTACGGGCAGGCACCCGAACACCAGGCGGGCCCGCCGCAGTACGGGCAGGACCCGTACGGCCAGCAGGCAGGCCAGCAGCCCGGCCAGCCGGGCACGCCACCGCCGTACGGTCAGCAGCCCTACGGCACCCCGCCCGGCGACCAGGCCTCGCCGTACGGCCAGCCTTACGGCCAGCAGCCCGAGCAGCCGCCCTATGGCCAGCAGCCCGCCGACCCGCAGGCGCCGTACGGGCAGCAGCCGGGAGACCAGTCTCCCTACGGCCAGCAGGCGCCTTACGGACAGCAGCCCGGATACCCGGCGCAGAGCTATGGCGAGGCGGGGCCTTACGGGCAGCCCGGCTACGGGCAGCCGGCCTACGGTGCCCCGGCGCCGTACGCGCAGTCCGGCCAGGGGCCCGCGTTCGGGCAGCCGCCCTACGGCCAGGAGAGCGCGCCGAAGGCCACGGGCGACGACGCGGCCGAGCGCACCAGCGTGTCGCCGCCGAGTGAGTCCGGCGCTGCTTCGGACGCGCCCGGATCCGGTATGGAGGCGACGACCGCGTTCGCGCAGCCGGGGCACGACGCTCCCGCGGCCGAGGGTGAGCAGAAGCCTCCGGCGTTCGGCGACCGGCCGGGCGAGGGCGGGGGATACCCGCAGCCTCCCTCGACGATGATGGACGCCTCCGTCGAGCAGCCCGGTGAGCGGCCGCCGTCCGGCGACAAGCTCGCGTACGGTCCGCCGCCGGTGGAAGACATCGTTCCGGGCTTCGGGCCGAAGGCGGGCGAGGAGGAGCCGGAGGACGAGCGGGCTCTCACCGAGCGCACGATGCTCGTGCCGCCCCCGGAGGCCGGCTTCGCCGAGAAGAGCCACCTCGACGAGGAGCTCCCCTCGTATGGAGGCGCACAGGCCCCCGGCGCGGGTCCGGATACCGGTGACATGGCTACGACGGCGTTCGGCCGCCAGCAGGGCTCAGGCACCCCGGAGGCGGGGAGCGACGAGATGGCGACGACCGCGTTCGCGCAGTCGGAGCCGTCCTCACCCACCGACACCGGCGACCAGCCGCCGTACGGCCAGGCGCCCGGCGGCCAGGCTCCGTCCGGCCAGCCGTACGGACAACAGGGCGGGCAGCAGCAGACCGGCGAACAGCAGGGCCAGTCCTCGTGGGCCGCGCCCGGCGGCGAGCAGGGCGGCGGCTTCCAGCAGCAGTACGGCGGCCAGCAGGGGCAGGGCTACGGCCAGCAGCAGGGCTACGGGCAGCAGCCGTACGGCCAGCAGGGCTACGGCCAGGGCCAGCAGCAGGGCCAGGCGTACGGCCAGCAGGGCTACGGTCAGCCGGGCCAGCAGGGTTATGGCCAGCCTGGTCAGCAGGGCTACGGCCAGCAGCAGGGGCAGCAGGATCAGGGCCAGCAGGGACAAGGCCAGCAGGGCCAGCAGCAGGGCTATGGTCAGCAGCCGTACGGCCAGCAGGGCTATGGCGAGCAGCAGGGCCAGGGTTTCGGTCAGCAGGGCTACGGCCAGCAGCAGGGTCAGCAGCCCAGCCCCTACGGTCAGCAGCAGGGCGGCTACCCGGGCTACGAGGGTGTGTCGTCGAAGGCAGCCGATTCGAAGAAGAAGATGTGGATGTTCTTCGGCATCGGCGCCGTCGTCCTGGTAATTCTGCTGATCCTGCTCTACGGGTTGGCGTGACGGGTTCCGTCCGAGAACGGACCGAGTAGGGCAAGAATGTCGGCGGGAACATCCGCCGACATTCTCCCGTTGTACAGGTGACTCGCCGCGCCACGCTGGCTTCGCGAGCTCCTTGTTTTGACCCATGCGCGGGTGTTAGGTAGTCTCTCCCTTCGTGCCCGCGGGTTCGTGGGTTCCACGTGCGTGCATGCCGAGGTTGATGCCAGACCCTTCGCAGGTCGGCTCGAAGTAAGCGTGCAGCACGGATTTGACTCCCCTGAGTTCGTCAGGCCCTTACGGGTCGGATAAAGGGTGGCGGGCGCGACACGCCCGACCCCGGGGGTCGGAGAGAGAAGTAAAGCCGCAGGTCATTGCCTCGGAAGAGGCTGTGATCTGTGGTCGCGTGAGAACGCGGAGACCAGGAACGACTTACCGGCTTGGTACGAGGAAGACGGAGACGCGGTGCCCACGATCCAGCAGCTGGTCCGCAAGGGCCGCCAGGACAAGGTGACCAAGAACAAGACGCCGGCGCTCAAGGGAAGCCCGCAGCGCCGCGGTGTCTGCACGCGCGTCTACACGACGACGCCGAAGAAGCCGAACTCTGCGCTTCGGAAGGTCGCCCGTGTTCGGCTGACGAGCGGCATCGAGGTCACGGCCTACATTCCCGGCGTCGGACACAACCTGCAGGAGCACTCCATCGTGCTCGTGCGCGGCGGCCGTGTGAAGGACCTTCCGGGTGTTCGGTACAAGATCATCCGCGGTTCCCTGGACACCCAGGGCGTCCGGAACCGGAAGCAGGCCCGTAGCCGCTACGGCGCGAAGAAGGAGAAGAGCTGACATGCCTCGCAAGGGTCCCGCAGGCAAGCGCCAGCTGATCGCTGACCCGGTGTACAACTCGCCGCTGGTCACCTCGCTGGTCAACAAGGTCCTGCTCGACGGCAAGCGGTCGATCGCCCAGAGCATCGTGTACGACGCCCTCGAGGGTTGCCGCGAGAAGAGCGGCAACGACCCCGTGGTGACGCTCAAGCGCGCGCTCGACAACGTCAAGCCGACCCTTGAGGTCCGTAGCCGGCGCGTCGGCGGTGCCACCTACCAGGTGCCCGTCGAGGTTCGTCCGGCGCGCAGCACCACGCTGGCTCTCCGCTGGCTCGTGCTGTACGCGCGGCAGCGGCGCGAGAAGACGATGACCGAGCGGCTGATGAACGAGCTGCTCGATGCGAGCAACGGCCTCGGAGCGAGCGTCAAGAAGCGCGAGGACACGCACAAGATGGCGGAGTCCAACAAGGCCTTCGCTCACTACCGCTGGTAACGATCAGCGGTTGAGGCTGGAGACGGGCCCTTCGGGGCCGGTGACCAGCGCACACGTACGAGACAACGAGGACGCGAGAAGTGGCTACTCAGACCGGCGTAGACCTGGCCAGGGTCCGGAACATCGGGATCATGGCCCATATCGACGCGGGCAAGACCACCACCACCGAGCGGATTCTGTACTACACCGGAGTCAACTACAAGATCGGTGAAGTTCATGAGGGCGCCGCCACCATGGACTGGATGGAGCAGGAGCAGGAGCGCGGCATCACGATCACGTCTGCCGCGACGACTGTTCACTGGGAGGTCGACAAGGTCGACCACACCATCAACATCATCGATACGCCCGGCCACGTGGACTTCACCGTCGAGGTGGAGCGTAACCTGCGCGTCCTCGACGGTGCCGTCGCCGTGTTCGACGGAGTTGCGGGTGTAGAGCCGCAGTCGGAGACGGTCTGGCGCCAGGCCGACCGGTATAACGTGCCGCGGATCTGCTTCGTCAACAAGCTCGACCGCGTCGGCGCCGAGTTCCACCGTTGCGTCGACATGATCGTGGACCGGCTGAAGGCCGTTCCGCTGGTGCTGCAGATCCCGATCGGGGCCGAGGCCGACTTCAAGGGCGTCGTGGACCTGGTCCGCATGAAGGCCCTGGTGTGGAGCGCCGAGGCGGCCAAGGGCGAGATGTACGACGTCGTCGACATCCCGGACACGCACACCGATGCCGCTCGTGAGTGGCACGACAAGCTGGTCGAGACGCTCGCCGAGGCGGACGACGAGATCATGGAGCTGTACCTCGAGGGCAACGAGCCCACGGTCGAGCAGCTGATCCCGGCCATCCGCCGGGCCACGATCTCCAGCGCCATCACGCCGGTCACCTGTGGCACCGCGTTCAAGAACAAGGGCGTCCAGCCCCTGCTCGACACGATCGTCAACTACCTTCCCTCGCCGCTCGACATCGAGTCCATTCAGGGACACGACTACCGCGACGAAGAGAAGGTCATTGAGCGTCGGCCGAGCGAGGACGAGCCGTTCGCGGCGCTGGCGTTCAAGATCATGAGCGACCCGCACCTCGGCAAGCTCACCTTCATCCGGGTCTACTCCGGCGTTCTCGAGTCCGGCAGCTCGGTCATGAACAGCGTGAAGGACCGCAAGGAACGCATCGGCAAGATCTACCGGATGCACGCGAACAAGCGTGAGGAGATCGAGCGCGTCGGCGCCGGCGACATCGTCGCGGTGATGGGTCTCAAGCAGACCACCACCGGTGAGACGCTGTGCGACGACAAGAACCCGGTGATCCTTGAGTCGATGACCTTCCCGGCGCCCGTCATCAACGTGGCGATCGAGCCGAAGACCAAGGTCGACCAGCAGAAGCTGGGCACCGCGATCCAGCGGCTCGCCGAGGAGGACCCGTCCTTCCAGGTGCGGACCGACGAGGAGACCGGCCAGACCATCATCTCGGGCATGGGCGAGCTGCACCTTGAGGTGCTGGTCGACCGCATGAAGCGCGAGTTCAAGGTCGAGGCCAACGTCGGTCGCCCGCAGGTCGCCTACCGCGAGACGATCCGTCGCAAGGTCGAGAAGATCGAGTACACCCACAAGAAGCAGACGGGTGGCTCGGGCCAGTTCGGCCGAGTGATCATCGACCTGGAGCCTCTCGGCGGTGGCAGCGACGGCTACGAGTTCGAGAACAAGGTCACCGGTGGCCGCATCCCGCGGGAGTACATCCCGTCCGTGGACGCCGGCTGCCAGGAAGCCGCGGAGTTCGGCGTTCTCGCCGGATACCCGCTCGTGGGCGTCAAGGTCACACTCCAGGACGGCGCCTACCACGACGTCGACTCCTCGGAGCTGGCGTTCAAGATCGCCGGTTCCATGGCGTTCAAGGAGGCGGCCCGCAGGGCCAATCCCACGCTGCTGGAGCCGATGATGGCCGTCGAGGTCACCACGCCCGAGGACTACATGGGCGACGTCATCGGCGACCTGAACGGCCGACGTGGCCAGATCCAGGAGATGGGCGAGCGGCACGGCATCAAGGTCATCAAGGCCGCCGTTCCGCTGTCCGAGATGTTCGGTTACGTGGGTGACCTGCGTAGCAAGACTCAGGGTCGAGCCGTTTTCACCATGCAGTTCGACTCCTACGCCGAGGTTCCGGCGAACGTCGGCCAGGAGATCATCGCCAAGGCGCGCGGCGAATAACCGCGCCCTGGCGCACGACCAAGAATCACTGAAGCAATAAGGCGGTCGCAGAGACGGCCGAGGATCGCGACAAGGAGACACCGGTGGCCAAGGCCAAGTTCGAGCGGACGAAGCCGCACGTAAACATCGGCACCATTGGGCACATCGACCACGGTAAGACCACCCTTACCGCGGCGATTACCAAGGTGCTCCATGACAAGCACCCCGACCTGAACCCCTTCACGCCGTTCGATGAGATCGACAAGGCGCCGGAGGAGCGCGAGCGAGGCATCACGATCTCGATCGCCCACGTCGAGTACCAGACGGAGAAGCGTCACTACGCTCACGTCGACTGCCCGGGTCACGCCGACTACATCAAGAACATGATCACGGGTGCCGCGCAGATGGACGGCGCGATCCTGGTCGTGGCGGCGACCGACGGCCCGATGCCGCAGACCAAGGAGCACGTGCTCCTGGCCCGCCAGGTCGGCGTTCCGTACATCGTCGTGGCGCTCAACAAGGCCGACATGGTCGACGACGAGGAAATCCTCGAGCTCGTCGAGCTGGAGGTCCGTGAGCTGCTGTCCGAGTACGAGTTCCCGGGCGACGACGTCCCCGTGGTCCGCGTCTCGGCGCTCAAGGCGCTCGAGGGCGACGCCGAGTGGGGCGAGAAGATCGCCGAGCTCATGACCGCCTGCGACGAGAGCGTTCCGGAGCCGGTCCGCGAGATCGAGAAGCCGTTCCTGATGCCGATCGAGGACGTCTTCTCGATCACGGGTCGCGGCACGGTCGTCACCGGCCGGATCGAGCGCGGTGTGGTCAACGTCAACGAGACGGTCGACCTCATCGGCATCCAGGAGAAGGCCGTCACGACCACCGTCACCGGTGTCGAGATGTTCCGCAAGCTGCTCGACCAGGGCCAGGCGGGCGACAACGTCGGTCTGCTCCTGCGCGGCATCAAGCGTGAGGACGTCGAGCGCGGTCAGTGTGTCATCAAGCCGGGCACCAACACCCCGCACACCGAGTTCGAGGCTCAGGTCTACATCCTGTCCAAGGACGAGGGCGGCCGGCACACGCCGTTCTTCAACAACTACCGCCCGCAGTTCTACTTCCGTACCACGGACGTGACCGGCGTCGTGCACCTCCCCGAGGGCACCGAGATGGTCATGCCGGGCGACAACACCGAGATGCGGGTCGAGCTCATTCAGCCCATCGCCATGGAGGAAGGCCTGCGCTTCGCGATCCGCGAAGGCGGCCGGACCGTCGGCGCGGGTCGAGTGATCAAGATCCTCAAGTAGCAAACACCGCGGAGCGGCGGTCGCGGTCCTCGAAAAGGGCCCGGCCGCCGCACCACGACGAGACCCAGCGGCACCTAGGAAGCAAAGGACACCGAGGCCATAATGGCGGGACAGAAGATCCGCATCCGGCTCAAGGCCTACGACCACGAGGTCATCGACACTTCGGCGCGAAAGATCGTCGAGACGGTGACGCGCACCGGCGCGAAGGTCGCGGGCCCGGTGCCGCTGCCGACCGAGAAGAACGTGTACTGCGTCATCCGCTCGCCGCACAAGTACAAGGACAGCCGCGAGCACTTCGAGATGCGCACGCACAAGCGCCTGATCGACATCATTGATCCGACGCCCAAGACGGTCGACTCGCTTATGCGACTTGACCTTCCGGCCGGCGTCGACATCGAGATCAAGCTCTAAGGGCACCAGAGATGAGTAAGCAGAGAAAGGGCGTCCTGGGCGAGAAGCTCGGCATGACCCAGGTCTTCGACGATGAGGGCCGGATGGTTCCGGTAACCGTCGTCCAGGCTGGGCCGTGCGTCGTCACCCGGGTCCGTACGCCTGACGCCGACGGCTACTCCGCCGTCCAGCTCGGCTACGGCCAGATCGACCCGCGCAAGGTGAACAAACCGATCACCGGGCACTTCGAGAAGGCCGGCGTCACGCCTCGTCGGCACATCGTCGAGCTGCGCACTGACGACGCCTCCGAGTACGAGCTCGGCCAGGAGATCACCGTTGAGGTGTTCGAAGCAGGTCAGCGCGTCGACGTCACCGGTCGGAGCAAGGGCAAGGGCACCGCGGGTGTCATGAAGCGCCACGGGTTCAAGGGCCTGAGCGCTTCGCACGGCACCCAGCGCAAGCACCGCTCACCGGGTTCGATCGGTGGCTGCGCCACGCCGGGTCGCGTGTTCAAGGGCCTGCGCATGGCCGGCCGGTACGGGAACACCCGCACCACCGTGCAGAACCTGACCGTGCACGCCATCGACTCGGAGAAGGGACTGCTGCTCATCAAGGGCGCCGTCCCCGGCCCGAACGGCGGCCTGATCCTGGTGCGCAGCACCGCGAAGGGGGCGTAGTAAGTGGCCACCAAGCTGGACATCGAGCTTGCCCCGGAGATCTTCGACGCGAAGGTCAACGTGCCACTGATCCACCAGGTGGTCGTGGCACAGCTGGCCGCGGCGCGCCAGGGCACGCACAAGACCAAGACCCGCGGTGAGGTCTCCGGTGGCGGCAAGAAGCCGTACCGGCAGAAGGGCACCGGCCGGGCCCGTCAGGGTTCGATCCGGGCGCCGCAGTTCGCCGGCGGTGGCACCGTTCACGGTCCGCAGCCGCGTTCGTACGAGCAGAAGACCCCGAAGAAGATGAAGGCCGCCGCCCTGCGCGGGGCCCTCTCGGACCGGGCTCGTTACGGCCGGATCCACGTGGTGTCGAACCTCATCGAGGGCGACACTCCCAAGACCAAGACCGCGCTCGGAGCGCTCCGCGGCGTCACTGACGCCGAGAAGGTCATGCTGGTCCTCGATCGTGAGGACGAGCTGACCTGGGTGAGCCTGCGCAATGTCCCCGAGGTCCACGTGATCGTGGTCGACCAGCTCAACACGTACGACGTGCTGTGCAGCGACGAGATCGTGTTCACCGAGGCCGCCTACGAGGCGCTCGTGGCACGGACGCAGAAGCGTACGAGCGGGAAGGAGGACGGCAAATGAGCAAGATCGCCGACCCGCGCGACATTCTCATGGCGCCCGTGATCTCCGAGAAGAGCTACGGGCTCCTCGACGAGAACAAGTACACCTTCGAGGTGCGGACCGACGCCAACAAGACCCAGATCAGGCAGGCCGTCGAGGCCGTCTTCGGGGTCAAGGTGACCGGTGTGAACACCATCAACCGGCAGGGTAAGCGCAAGCGGACCAAGTTCGGCTACGGCAAGCGCAAGGACACCAAGCGGGCGATCGTCAGCCTCGCTGAGGGTGAGCGGATCGACATCTTCGGAGGGCCGGTCTCGTGACCTCTCCCTCCGCGGTCCGCGACTCCCGGCGGGAGGCGCTGACGCGCCACCACCGGACGACGGGCACCGCGGAGGGCCGGTCCGGATCGGTAATCCGTCCGAAGACAGACAAGGGATGAACGAAAAAGATGGGCATCCGTAAATACAAGCCGACGACTCCCGGTCGCCGCGGCTCGAGTGTGGCCGACTTCGTCGAGGTCACTCGGGCCGAGCCGGAGAAGTCGCTGGTGCGTCCGCTCCCCAAGAAGGGCGGCCGTAACGCACACGGCCACATCACCACGCGCCACCAGGGCGGCGGGCACAAGCGCGCCTACCGGGTGATCGACTTTCGCCGTGCCGACAAGGACGGCGTGCCGGCCAAGGTCGCACACATCGAGTACGACCCGAACCGCACCGCGCGCATCGCGCTGCTGCACTACGCCGACGGGGAGAAGCGCTACATCCTCTGCCCGACCGGTGTGAAGCAGGGCGACCGGATCGAGAACGGCCCGTCGGCCGACATCAAGCCGGGTAACTGCCTCCCGCTGCGCAACGTTCCGACCGGTACGGTCGTGCACGCGATCGAGCTCCGGCCCGGCGGCGGCGCGAAGCTGGCCCGCTCGGCCGGCTCCGGCGCTCAGCTGCTCGCCAAGGAAGGCAAGTACGCCACGCTGCGTATGCCCTCCGGCGAGATGCGGATGGTGGACCTTCGGTGCCGCGCCACGGTCGGTGAGGTCGGCAACTCCGAGCAGTCCAACATCAACTGGGGCAAGGCCGGCCGCATGCGCTGGAAGGGCAAGCGCCCGACCGTCCGCGGCGTCGCGATGAACCCGATCGACCACCCGCACGGCGGTGGCGAGGGCAAGACGTCCGGTGGCCGCCACCCGTCGAGCCCGTGGGGCCAGCCCGAGGGTCGTACCCGGAAGGCGAACAAACCTTCCGATCGGCTCATCGTCCGACGTCGTAGCAAGAAGAAGCGGTAGGAGTCGACCATGCCACGTAGCCTCAAGAAGGGCCCGTTCGTGGATGACCACCTGATCAAAAAGGTGGACACCCAGAACGAAAAGGGCACCAAGAACGTCATCAAGACGTGGTCGCGGCGCTCCATGATCGTGCCCGACATGCTCGGTCACACGATCGCCGTGCACGACGGCCGCAAGCACGTCCCGGTGTTCGTCACCGAGGCCATGATCGGTCACAAGCTCGGGGAGTTCGCCCCGACTCGTACGTTCAAGGGCCACATCAAGGACGACCGCCGCAGTCGGCGATAGAACCGTAGAAGTAGCGAGAGCGAGGAAACAGCGATGGAAGCCAGGGCCCAGGCGCGGTACGCCCGCGTCACGCCCAGAAAGGCCCGCCGCGTGGTGGACCTCATCCGCGGCATGCAGGCCGCGGAGGCTCAGGCGGTGCTGCGGTTCGCCCCTCAGGCTGCGAGTGAGCCGGTGTACAAGGTGCTCTCGAGCGCCATCGCCAACGCCGAGCACAACGACAAGCTCGACGTGGACACGCTCTGGGTGAGCCGGGCATGGGTCGATGAAGGTCCGACCCTGAAGCGCTACCGCCCGCGGTCGATGGGGCGTGCGTACCGCATCAACAAGCGTACGAGCCACATCACGGTCATTGTCGAGTCGCGGCCCGATGGCAAGAAAGCCAACGGCGCCAAGAAGACGAGGAGGACCCGCTAGTGGGGCAGAAGGTAAACCCGCACGGGTTCCGACTGGGCATCACCACCGACTTCAAGAGCCGGTGGTACGCCGACAAGCTGTACAAGGACTACGTCAAGGAAGACGTGTCGATTCGCCGGATGCTGACCCGCGGCATGGACCGCGCGGGCATCTCCAAGGTCGAGATCGAGCGTACCCGTGACCGCGTCCGCGTCGACATCCACACCGCCCGTCCCGGCATCGTGATCGGCCGCCGGGGCGCGGAGGCCGACCGTATCCGCGGCGACCTCGAGAAGCTGACCGGCAAGCAGGTCCAGCTGAACATCCTCGAGGTGAAGAACCCGGAGATCGACGCGCAGCTCGTCGCGCAGGGCGTTGCCGAGCAGCTGTCCAGCCGAGTCGCGTTCCGCCGTGCGATGCGTAAGGCGATCCAGAGCGCCATGAAGAGTGGCGCCAAGGGCATCAAGGTTCAGTGCGGCGGCCGCCTCGGCGGCGCCGAGATGTCGCGCTCGGAGTTCTACCGCGAGGGCCAGGTGCCCCTGCACACCCTCCGCGCCGACATCGACTACGGGTTCTACGAGGCCCGTACGACCTTCGGCCGGATCGGCGTGAAGGTCTGGATCTACAAGGGCGAGGCGCCGACGAGCCGCGCCGAGCGCGAGGCCGCGCAGGCGAAGGAGCGTGCCGCCGGTGGCGGCGGGCGCCGTGAGCGCCCGCAGCGTCGTGGTGCAGGCGGCGGTGGCGGCGGTGGCGGCGGTGGCGGCGGCGGTGGCCGTCGCGGCGGCGAGCGTGGAGAGCGTGGCGGCCGGCAGCAGCAGGCCCCCGCAGCCACGGCCGCCCCGGCAGAGCAGCAGTCGACTGAGACGGCCGCGCCGTCCAACGCGGGCGAGGGGAGCTGAACTACCAATGCTGATCCCTCGCAGGGTCAAGCACCGCAAGCAGCACCACCCGAGGCGACGCGGTATGGCCAAGGGCGGCACGCGAGTCGTGTTCGGTGAGTACGGCATTCAGGCCGTCGAGGGCGCGTACGTGACCAACCGGCAGATCGAGGCCGCACGTATCGCCATGACCCGGCACATCAAGCGTGGCGGAAAGGTGTGGATCAACATCTACCCCGACCGTCCGCTGACCAAGAAGCCGGCCGAGACCCGCATGGGTTCCGGTAAGGGCTCACCGGAGTGGTGGATCGCGAACGTCAAGCCCGGACGAGTGATGTTCGAGCTCGCCGGCGTCCCCGAGCCGCTGGCTCGCGAGGCGCTGCGCCGCGCGATGCACAAGCTGCCGATGAAGTGCAAGTTCGTTAAGCGTGAAGTGGGTGAGGCGTGATGGCTGCCAACGGCCTTACCGCCGATGATCTGCGGTCTCAGCCGGACGAGGAGCTCGTCACCAAGCTGAAGGAATCCAAGGAGGAGCTGTTCAACCTCCGGTTCCAGGCGGCGACGGGTCAGCTCGAGACTCACGGACGGCTGCGCGAAGTGAAGCGGGAGATCGCCCGCATCTACACCGTGATGCGGGAGCGTGAGCTCGGCATCGTCGTGCTCGCCGAGGAGCCCGTGGAGGAGTCCACCGATGAGTGACCAGAACACCGAGACGCAGACGCGGAACTACCGCAAGATCCGTGAGGGTCTCGTGGTCAGCGACAAGATGGACAAGACCGTCGTCGTCGCCGTCGAAGACCGCGTCAAGCACGCCATGTACGGCAAGATCATTCGCCGTACGACGAAGTACAAGGCGCACGATGAGTCCAACGCGTGTGGCATCGGCGACCGGGTCCGCCTGATGGAGACCCGCCCGCTGTCCGCCACGAAGCGCTGGCGCGTCGTGGAGATCCTTGAGAAGGCCAAGTAACTGGCAGTCGCCGCCAAGCGACTGAGGATCGAATCCGCCAGGCTCTAAGTGAGAACCGGCGAGAAATACAGGAGTTGACGTGATCCAGCAGGAGTCGCGACTCAAGGTCGCCGACAACACGGGTGCGAAGGAGATTCTCTGCATCCGTGTTCTCGGCGGCTCGGGTCGGCGCTATGCGGGCATCGGCGACATCATCGTCGCGACCGTGAAGGACGCCCTTCCCGGAGCCGGCGTGAAGAAGGGTGATGTCGTTAAGGCCGTCGTCGTGCGCACCCGCAAGGAGCGCCGCCGTCCCGACGGCTCCTACATCCGCTTCGACGAGAACGCGGCTGTGCTCATCAAGGACGGCGGAGACCCGCGCGGAACGCGTATCTTCGGCCCGGTCGGCCGGGAGCTGCGTGACAAGCGCTTCATGCGCATCATCTCGCTGGCGCCGGAGGTGCTCTGATGAAGATCAAGAAGGGCGACGACGTCGTCGTCGTCGCCGGCAAGAACAAGGGCGCGACCGGCAAGGTCATCTCGGTGGACCCGAAGCGTGAGCGAGTGGTCGTCGAGGGTGTCAACCTGGTGAAGCGTCACAGCAAAGAGACCAACCAGGGGCCGCGCGGCGCCAAAGAGGGCGGGATCGTCACCAAAGAGGGGCCGATCCACGTCAGCAACGTGATGCTCGCCGAGGGCGGCAAGCCCGTACGCGTGGGCTACCGCTTCGATGACGACGGCACGAAGGTTCGCATTTCGCGCCGTTCCGGTAAGGACATCTGATGACCGCCGAGACGATTACGCAGGAAGTCCCGAAGCCGAGGCTCAAGCAGCGCTACCGCGAAGAGATCGCGAAGGCGATGCAGGAGGAGTTCGGCTACGCCAACGTGATGCAGATTCCCGGGTTGACCAAGATCAAGGTCAACATGGGCGTCGGCGACGCGGCCCGCGACTCCAAGCTCATCGAGGGTGCGGTCCGCGATCTGACGACGATCACCGGCCAGAAGCCCGCGGTCGCCCACGCGCGCAAGTCGATCGCGCAGTTCAAGCTGCGCGAGGGCATGCCGATCGGCGCCCACGTGACGCTCCGCGGTGACCGGATGTGGGAGTTCCTCGACCGGCTGCTCTCTCTGGCGCTGCCGCGTATCCGTGACTTCCGTGGCCTGTCGCCGAAGCACTTCGACGGCAACGGCAACTACACGTTCGGGCTCACCGAGCAGGTGATGTTCCACGAGATCGACCCCGACAAGGTCGACCGTCAGCGTGGCATGGACATCACCGTGGTCACGACCGCGAAGACCGATGACGAGGGCCGGGCGCTTCTTCGGCACCTGGGCTTCCCGTTCAAGGAGAACTGACAGATGGCGAAGAAGGCTCTGATCGCCAAGGCGAACCGGAAGCCCAAGCACGCCGTGCGCACCTACACTCGGTGCTCGCGGTGCGGGCGTCCGCGCGCCGTCTTCCGCAAGTTCGGCCTGTGCCGGATCTGCTTCCGGGAGATGGCCCACCGAGGCGAGCTGCCGGGCATCACCAAGTCCAGCTGGTAGTCAGCCCTGTGGCTGAGCCGGCACATCAATAATGACCAACCGGGTGCCTGAGCAAGGCGCCCACGACCACGTCGAAGGTCCGCCATCCGGGTGGAAACCGCGGCGAGGAGGGCCCAGTAGGCCATGACGATGACCGACCCGATCGCAGACATGCTGACGCGTCTGCGGAACGCGAATTCGGCGTACCACGACACCGTGGGCATGCCGTACTCGAAGATCAAGGCGCACATCGCCGAGATCCTCCAGCAGGAGGGCTACATCTCGGGCTGGAGCGTCGAGGACGCCGAGGTCGGCAAGAAGCTTGTGGTCGACCTTAAGTTCGGCCCGACCCGTGAGCGTTCGATCGCCGGACTCAAGCGAGTGTCAAAGCCGGGCCTCCGGGTCTACGCGAAGAAGGACAACCTGCCGAAGGTCCTCGGTGGTCTCGGCGTCGCGATCATCTCGACGTCTTCAGGCCTCATGACCGACCGGCAGGCCGGCAAGCACGGTGTGGGCGGGGAAGTCCTCGCCTACGTTTGGTAAGGGGAGGGAAAACAGCATGTCGCGCATCGGACGTCTGCCCATCCCCGTCCCCGGCGGCGTCGACATCTTGGTCGACGGCCAGGACGTCACGGTCAAGGGCCCCAAGGGTGAGCTGAAGCACACGGTCGCCCGCCCGATCGAGGTCGTCCAGGAGGACGGCACGGTCAAGGTCGGCAGGCCGAGTGACGAGGGACCGATCCGTGCTCTGCACGGCCTCACCCGGTCACTGATCAACAACATGGTCGTCGGAGTGACGCAGGGATACAGCAAGACGCTGGAGATCGTCGGCGTCGGCTACCGCGTTCAGGCCAAGGGAAGCAACCTCGAGTTCTCCCTGGGCTTCAGCCACCCGATCACGGTGGAACCGCCGGCCGGCATCACCTTCCGCGTCGAGCGGCCGACCCAGTTCGTGGTCGAGGGCATCGACAAGCAGAAGGTCGGCGAAGTCGCCGCGAACATCCGCAAGCTTCGCAAGCCCGACCCGTACAAGGGCAAAGGCGTGCGGTACCAAGGCGAGCAGATCCGCCGCAAGGTCGGAAAGGCTGGTAAGTAGTCATGCCTGCGAGCAAGACACAGGTCCGCAAGCGGACCTCGTCACGCGCCGCGTCGCGGACACGCCGGCATCTGCGCGTCCGGAAGAAGATTCAGGGCAGCGCGGAGCGGCCGAGGCTGGTCGTGACGCGTTCGACGAAGCACATCTCGGCGCAGATCATCGACGACAAGGCCGGTCACACTCTCGTGTCCGCCTCGACGCTCGACGCGTCGCTCCGTACGAGCGACGGCGACAAGTCGGCCAAGGCGAAGAAGGTCGGCGAGCTGCTGGCCACGCGCGCCAAGGAGGCCGGTGTCGGTTCGGTCGTCTTCGACCGCGCCGGCCACCGGTACACCGGCCGCATCGCGGCTCTGGCCGACGGTGCGCGCGAGGGCGGGCTGGAGTTCTGATGGCCCAGCAACTGACGCACGAGAAGAGGAACCACTAATGGCAGCACCACGTCGTGGCGGCGGCGAGCGGCGCGACCGGCGTGATGATCGCCGGGGTGGCGCCGACAAGGGCCAGTCGTACATCGAGCGTGTCGTAGCGATCAACCGTGTCGCGAAGGTCGTCAAGGGCGGTCGGCGCTTCAGCTTCACCGCGCTGGTCGTCGTCGGCGACGGCAACGGCACCGTCGGTGTCGGCTACGGCAAGGCCAAGGAGGTGCCCGCGGCGATCGCCAAGGGCGTCGAAGAGGCCAAGAAGCACTTCTTCAAGGTGCCCCGCATCCAGGGCACCATCCCGCACACGAGCCAGGGCGAGGAGGCCGCAGGAGTCGTTCTCCTGAAGCCTGCCAGCCCCGGTACCGGTGTGATCGCGGGTGGCCCCGTACGCGCCGTTCTGGAGTGCGCGGGCATCCACGACGTCCTCTCGAAGTCGCTGGGCTCCTCCAACGCCATCAACATCGTCCACGCGACGGTGGCGGCGCTGAAGCAGCTCAACCGGCCCGAGGAGATCGCGGCCAAGCGCGGCCTGCCGATCGAGGACGTCGCTCCCGCGGCCATGTTGAAGGCCCGTGCGGCCGGCAACGAGCCGCGGCAGGAGGTCGCATCGTGAGCAACCTGAAGATCACTCAGGTCAAGTCGCGAATCGGTGGCAAGCAGTACCAGCGTGAAACCCTGCGCACCCTCGGTCTTCACAAGATCGGTCAGAGCGTCGTCCGCGAGGACAAGCCTGAGGTGCTCGGGATGATCCAGACGGTTCGCCACCTCGTAGATGTTGAGGAGGTCGACTGATCATGGGAGCAGAGACTCCGCTGAGGCCGCACCACCTGCGGCCGGCGCCGGGTGCGCACAAGTCCAAGACCCGTAAGGGTCGTGGTGAGGCGTCCAAGGGTAAAACCGCAGGACGTGGCACCAAGGGCACGAAGGCACGCGGTACCGTTCCCGCCGGGTTCGAAGGCGGGCAGATGCCCCTGATCCGGAGGGTTCCGAAGCTCAAGGGCTTCAAGAATCCGTTCCGGGTTGAATATCAGGTGGTCAACTTGGCAAGACTCGCCGAGCTTTACCCCGATGGTGGCGAAGTTACGCCGGATGATCTGGCGGCGAAGGGCGCAGTGCGCTCGGGCCGTCCGGTCAAGATCCTCGGTGATGGTGACTTCTCCGTAACGGTCCAGGTCAAGGCACATGCCTTCTCCGGTTCCGCCAAGGAGAAGATCGCCGGAGCCGGCGGGAGTATCGAAGAACTGTGAGTACGAGCCCTTGCGGGAATCGCCCCCGTCACAAGATGGCGGGGGCGTCAGCCCCCGCAAGGGCTGTTAGAGTTCGACCGGCGGCTATCGCCGTCGCCTATCATCGACCCGGGCCCGTGAGCGGCCGAAGGCCGAAATTCGCGCAGGAGGAATGGTGCTGACCGCGTTCACTCGGGCGTTCCGAACACCCGACCTGCGCAAGAAGCTTCTCTTCACGCTCTTCATCATTGCGGTGTTCAGGCTGGGATCCCAGCTGCCGGCACCGGGCGTGAACACAGGAGCCGTTCACCGCTGTGTCGATGTGGCGACCAAGGGCGCCAACGGCAATATCTACGGCTTGGTGAACCTGTTCAGCGGCGGCGCGCTGCTCAAGTTGTCGATCTTCGCGCTGGGCATCATGCCGTACATCACCGCGAGCATCATCCTGCAGCTCCTCACGGTGGTGATCCCGCGCCTGGAGACGCTCCGCAAGGAGGGCCAGGCAGGCACGACTGCGATCACTCAGTACACGCGTTACCTGACGATCGGTCTCGCGATCCTCCAGGGCACCGGCATCGTCGCCATGGCGAGCACCGGCAACCTGCTGCAGGGGTGCACCGAGGACCTGCTCTGGAACAAGGGCTGGTTCACCATCGTCACGATGGTGATCGTCATCACCGCGGGCACATCAGTGATCATGTGGCTGGGCGAGCTCGTGACCGACCGCGGCATCGGCAACGGCATGTCGATCCTGATCTTCACTCAGGTCGTGGCCGTCTTCCCGACCGAGTTCTGGAACATCTACAAGACCAAGCACGGCTTCGTCTTCGCGATCGTTCTCCTCGTCGGCATGGCGATCGTCGCCGGTGTGGTCTTCGTCGAGCAGGCGCAGCGGCGCATCCCGGTGCAGTACGCCAAGCGGATGGTCGGTCGCCGGATGTACGGCGGCACGTCGACCTACATCCCGCTGAAGGTCAACCAGGCCGGTGTCATCCCGGTCATCTTCGCCTCGTCGCTGCTGTACCTCCCGCAGCTCGTGGTGCAGATGTGGCACAGCGCGAACCCCGTGAGCACCTTCATCTCGAAGTACCTGGTCAAGGGTGACCACCCGATCTACATGGGCCTGTACTTCGTGCTGATCATCTTCTTCACGTACTTCTACGTCGCGATCACGTTCAACCCGACCGAGGTCGCGGACAACATGAAGAAGTACGGTGGGTTCATCCCGGGCATCCGTCCGGGACGGCCGACGGCCGAGTACCTCGACTACGTACTCACGCGGGTCACGGCGCCTGGTGCGCTGTACCTCGGAGTCATCTCGCTGGTGCCGATGGTGGCGTTCGGTCTGCTGGGCGCCAGCCAGAACTTCCCGTTCGGCGGGACCAGCATCCTGATCATGGTCGGTGTCGGGTTGGACACGGTGAAGCAGATCGAGAGCCAACTCCAGCAGCGCAATTACGAGGGCTTCCTGCGGTAGTGCGAATCGTGCTCGTGGGCCCCCCGGGAGCGGGCAAGGGGACACAGGCCCAATTCATCGCATCGCACCTGTCAATCCCGAAGATCTCGACAGGTGACATCTTCCGCGCGAATGTGAGCGGAAATACGCCCCTTGGGCAAAAAGCCAAGGAGTACATGGATCGTGGTGACCTCGTCCCGGACGAGGTCACCATCGCCATGGTCCGCGATCGGCTGGCCGAGGAGGACGCGCAGGAGGGTTTCCTTCTGGACGGCTTCCCGCGCAACGTCCCTCAGGCGGAGACCCTCAAGAAGATCCTTGCCGAGATGGACCGGCGGCTGGACCTGGTGCTCGAGCTCGTCGTCGACGACGACGAGGTCGTGCGCCGGCTGTCCGGGCGCCGTACGTGCCGCAAGTGCGGGCGCATCTGGCACCTGGTCTTCGATCCGCCGGCCAAGGAGGGCGTCTGCGACGTCTGTGGCGGCGAGCTGTTCCAGCGCGATGACGACCGCGAGGAGACCATCAGGCACCGCCTGGAGGTCTATCAGGAACAGACCGCCCCCCTCGCGTCGTTCTATGCCGATGAAGGCATCCTCGTGGGCCTCGACGCGACCGGACCGGTCGAAGAGGTCACCGAGCGGGCTCTGACGGCGCTTCGCCGGTTCGCCGAGTAGCCGGCGCAGGTATGCGTACCGGACGGGCTCGCCGCCGTCCGGATGGCTCGAACCCGGGTACCCCCGGCCCTAGGTGCGGAGCGGAAGAGTGTGGAAGAAGCGTAGGCCTGCGATCCAGATCAAGTCGCGTGACCAGCTCGCGGTCATGCGAGAGGCGGGCCTGGTCGTCGGACGCACCCTGCAGCTCCTCACAGAGGCCGTAAAGCCCGGAATGACGACGGCCGAACTCGATGCCCTCGCGGAGGAGTCCATCCGCTCAGCGGGCGCCACACCGTCGTTCAAGGGCTATCACGGCTTTCCGGGCAGCATCTGCACCTCGGTCAACGAGGAGATCGTCCACGGCATCCCGAGCACGGCCAAGGTGCTCGCCGACGGCGACCTCATCTCCATCGACTGCGGTGCCATCTTCGACGGCTGGCACGGCGACTCCGCGGTGACCGTTCCCGTGGGGGAGATCACCCCGGAGCAGCAGAAGCTGATCGAGGTGTGCGAGGAGTCGATGTGGCGGGGTCTCGCCGCCGGAGTCGTCGGCGGGCGGCTCAGCGACATCGGTCACGCCGTGGAGACGTATGTACGAGGCCAGGGCGGCTATGGCATCGTCGAAGAGTACGTCGGTCACGGGATCGGTACCGAGATGCACATGGACCCGGCAGTGCCCAATTACGGCGAGGCGGGACACGGACCAGAGTTCGTCCCCGGCATGTGCTTCGCCGTCGAGCCGATGATCAACCTTGGCACGGCCGAGACGTTGATCCTCGACGACGAGTGGACCGTCATCACCGGCGACGGTCGCCACTCGGCGCACTTCGAGCACACGTTCGCGGTCACCGAAGACGGCCCGTGGGTGCTGACCGCGCTCGACGGAGGCGTCGAGAGGATGCGGAATGGCGCCGAATCCTGAGATGCGGGCCTCCGACGCCGACCGCGACAGGGTCGCGGCGGCGCTGAGGGAACACTGCGCGGAGGGGCGCATCACCGTCGACGAGCTGAACGAACGGCTCGAAGGCACCTACAGCGCGCGGACCGTCGGCGACCTGGAGCGGGTGACCAGCGACCTCCCCGAAGAGGACATGTACGAGCTGCCGGTCCCGGCCTCACGGTGGTCGACGCCGGCCCGCCGCGTCCCGGCCACGCTCGACCGGGCAGGGGCGATCACGAGCTGGACGCCGTACGTCGGCGTCAACCTGATCTGCTTCGTGACCTGGCTCATCGTGGCGGTGTCGTCCGGCGCCTGGTACCCCTGGTGGTTGTGGATCGCCGGCCCCTGGGGCGCGATGATGCTCGCCGGTCGTGTCTTCGGCCAGGGCCGCGACCGCCGCTGACGGCTCAGCCGATGGGGACGGCCGCCTCGCCGATCGGGCGGAAGTGCGTGACCGTCGTGTGCTCACCGACGAAGTGCAGGGCCATTCCGGGCGGCGCGTCGGAGTAGGCCGGAGGACCCTCAGGGTCCACCCACCCCTGGCGGTACGTGCTCGGGCAGGTCGCGGCCACCGTCCCTGCGAACCCGGTCACCGATCCCGCGTGCACGTGCCCGGCGAGGACGCGTACGACCTGCGGGTGGCGGGCGATCACGTCGGCGACGCGTTCGGGACGCGCGTGTCCCATCCGGTCGAGCCAGCGCACGCCGACGGGGTACGGAGGGTGGTGCATCGCCACGAGTGTGGGCACGCCGGGCGCCGTGGCCAGGGTGGCGTCGAGCCACTCGGGGTCGGACAGGTCACCGCTGTCCTCGCCGGGGATGGTGGAGTCGCAACAGACGAGCCGTACGTCGCCGGCGTCCACCGCGTAATTGGCCGCCGGGACCTCCGGGAAGGCGGCGAGGAGGGCGGCGAGGTCGTCGTGGTTGCCCGGCAGCGGATGAACGGGCATCGGCAGCGCGGCCAATTCTTTCCGCAGCAGCGCGTACTCGGCCGGGCGTCCGTGGTCGGCGAGGTCGCCGGTGAGCACGACGCGATCGGGGCGCGCGGGCAGGGTGAGCAGCGCGTCCACCGCGCGGCGCAGGGCTTGGGCCGGGCGCGGGTCCTCGTCGGAGAGATGGAGATCACTGAGCTGAGCGACGATCGTCATGGTGTCCGAGCCCATCACGAGATGACGGGAATGCCCATGACCACTACGGTGTTGCCAAAGGTTGGCAGTGGACGTCTCGTCGGCGAATTCCCAAGGATTTCACATTCTTGAGGCCGGTGACGTACACTTCTTTGTCGGTCCTGTGTCGGCTCATGTCCGCATGCCCAGTGGCATACATCGGGCGCCCGGCAGGGCCGTTCTCCTGACGAACCGATCAGTGAAGCGCGGAGGACATGCCCAAAAAAGAAGGGGCCATCGAGATCGAAGGCACCGTCGTCGAGTCACTCCCGAACGCCATGTTCCGGGTAGAACTCGACAACGGGCACAAGGTCCTCGCCCACATCAGCGGCAAGATGCGGATGCACTACATCCGGATCCTGCCCGACGACCGCGTGGTCGTCGAGCTGAGTCCATACGACCTCACCCGCGGCCGGATCGTCTACCGCTACAAGTAAGCACCACACCCACTGGGGTTGCCTTCCCCGCGCACGGCAAGTGCGGGGGTGACCCTGTAATCGAGGAGACCCAGTGAAGGTCAAGCCGAGCGTCAAGAAGATCTGCAGCAAGTGCCGCGTCATTCGGCGGCATGGCCGGGTCATGGTCATCTGTGACGACCCGCGCCACAAGCAGCGTCAGGGCTGACGCCCGCGGGCCGCGCCCAGAGCGTGGCCGAAACACAACAGGTACGTCCCGCGGCTCTCACGCGAGAGCGCACCCCCGGTCGGAGGCCGGGGCCTCACCCGGGCAGGGGCGAGGGATGCGGGGCGCAGACCTCCGTGAAACAGAAGGGAACTGCCCACGATGGCACGCCTCGTTGGCGTCGACCTCCCGCGCGAAAAGCGCCTTGAGGTCGCTCTCACCTACATTTTCGGCATCGGCCGCACCCGTGCGCTCGAGACCCTGAAGGAAACCGGCATCTCCGGCGACCGCCGGGTCCACGAGCTGGGCGACGACGAGCTGGTGCAGCTCCGTGACTGGATCGACGCGAACTACAAGATCGAAGGTGATCTTCGCCGAGAGATCCAGGCGGACATCCGACGCAAGATCGAGATCGGTTGCTACCAGGGCATCCGTCACCGCCGTGGGCTTCCGGTGCACGGTCAGCGCACGCAGACCAACGCGCGTACCCGCAAGGGCAAGAAGAAGACCGTGGCCGGCAAGAAGAAGACCGGCAAGAAGTAGTAGTCCCGGCCCGTATCGATCGGGTCAGCGGACCGACGACCTCCAGGAGACTTGAGAGCAGATGCCGCCAAAGAGCCGTGCCGGCGCCAAGAAGGTGCGCCGCAAGGAAAAGAAGAACGTCGCTCACGGGCACGCCCACATCAAGAGCACGTTCAACAACACGATCGTCACGATCACGGACCCCGTGGGCGCCGTGATCGCGTGGGCCAGCGCCGGCCACGTGGGCTTCAAGGGCTCGCGTAAGTCGACGCCGTTCGCCGCTCAGATGGCGGCCGAGGCCGCCGCCCGCCGCGCGATGGAGCACGGCATGCGCAAGGTCGACGTCTTCGTGAAGGGCCCGGGCTCGGGCCGCGAGACCGCGATCCGGTCGCTGCAGGCGACCGGCCTCGAGGTCGGTTCCATCCAGGACGTCACCCCAGTGCCGCACAACGGCTGCCGCCCGCCGAAGCGCCGGCGCGTCTGAGTTAGGGAAGAGAGAGATGGCTCGATACACCGGCGCGGACTGCAAGCTGTGCCGCCGCGAGAAGATGAAGCTGTTCCTCAAGGGCAGCAAGTGCGACGGGCCGAAGTGCCCGATCGAGATCCGGCCCTACCCTCCGGGTGAGCACGGCCGCGGTCGTCCCAAGGAGAGCGAGCACATGCTTCAGCTTCGTGAGAAGCAGAAGGCGCGCCGCATCTACGGGGTTCTCGAGGCGCAGTTCGTGAACTACTACAAAGAGGCCAACCGCCGTACGGGCAAGACGGGTGAGAACCTCCTCAGCCTGCTCGAGCGCCGCCTCGACAACGTGATCTACCGCGCGGGCTACGCCAAGAGCCGCGACATGGCTCGCCAGCTGGTTCGCCACGGCCACTTCCTGGTCAACGGCAAGAAGGTCGACATCCCGTCGTACCGCGTCAGCGAGCGGGACATCATCGAGGTCCGGCCGAAGTCGCTCGAGGACACCCCGTTCGTGGTGGCCCGCGCCGAGGCCGGCGAGCGTCCGGTTCCGGCGTGGATCGAGGTCGCGCCCGAGAAGATGCGCATCCTCGTGCACTCGCTCCCGGTCCGTCAGCACATCGACGCGCCGGTCCAGGAGCAGCTGATCGTCGAGTGGTACGCCAAGCGCTAGCCACTCCTCCGGGCGCACGTCACACGGCGTGCGCCCGGAACCGCAGGATCGCGGCAGTCAAATAGCGGGCGCCGCGTAACAGAATGGAGTATTCGAATGCTCATCGCACAGCGACCGACCCTCACTGAGGAACAGGTCGACGAGTTCCGGTCGCGGTTCACCATCGAGCCGCTGGAGCCGGGCTTCGGTTACACCATCGGCAACTCGCTCCGCCGTACGCTTCTGTCCTCGATTCCCGGTGCCGCGGTCACGAGCATCCGCATCGAGGGCGTGCTGCACGAGTTCTCCACGATCCCGGGGGTCAAGGAGGATGTCACTGACATCATCCTGAACCTCAAGGAGCTCGTCGTCTCCTCCGAGCACGACGAGCCGGTCGTGATGTACCTCCGCAAGCAGGGCCCGGGCGAGGTCACGGCCGCCGACATCGCGCCGCCGGCCGGTGTCGAGGTGCACAACCCCGAGCTCCACATCGCCACGCTGAACAACAAGGCGAAGCTGGAGATGGAGCTCACGGTCGAGCGTGGCCGCGGCTACGTCTCCGCCGCGCAGAACAAGCAGCCGGGCCAGGAGATCGGGCGCGTTCCGATCGACTCGATCTACTCCCCGGTCATGAAGGTCACCTACAAGGTCGAGGCGACGCGTGTCGAGCAGCGCACCGACTTCGACCGGCTGATCGTCGACGTCGAGACCAAGCCCGCCATGCTGCCGCGCGACGCGGTGGCGAGCGCCGGCAAGACCCTCGTCGAGCTGTTCGGTCTCGCACGCGAGCTGAACGTCGAGGCCGAGGGCATCGACATGGGCCCGTCGCCGACGGACGCCGCGCTCGCGGCGGACCTGGCGCTGCCCATCGAGGAGCTGAACCTCACGGTCCGTTCCTACAACTGCCTCAAGCGCGAGGGCATCCACACCGTGGGTGAGCTCGTGGCGCGCAGCGAGCAGGACCTCCTCGACATAAGGAATTTCGGCGCCAAGTCGATCGAAGAGGTCAAGCAGAAGCTCAACGACATGGGCCTCACGCTGAAGGACTCCCCGCCCGGGTTCGACCCGACCGCAGCGGCGGACAACTACGGCGACGAGGACCAGAGCTACGCCGAGACCGAGCAGTACTGACGGAGCGCGAGGCGACAAACGAGCCGAGTGGCCGGTGAGGAACGAACCGGCCGCGAAGCGAGTGAGGAGCCGAGCGCGACCATCTGAGTGTGTGCGGGCGGCCCGTCCCGGGCCGCCCGCGATCATCGATACTCGGCGGCGCCCATGGGCCCGCCGGACCGACGCCGGTACCTGACACGGCCGGCGCGGGTGAAAAGGAGAAAGTTCAATGCCTCAGCCCACCAAGGGCCCTCGCCTCGGCGGTAGCCCCTCGCACCAGCGCCTGATCCTGGCGAACCTCGCCACGGCGCTGTTCGAGCACGGCCGCATCACCACGACCGAGGCCAAGGCCCGGCGGCTGCGTCCCCTGGCGGAGAAGCTGATCACCAAGGCGAAGCGCGGCGACCTCGCCGCCCGGCGCCAGGTGCTCTCCGTCGTCCAGGACAAGGGCGTCGTCCACACGCTGTTCACCGAGATCGGTCCTCGCTTCGAGACCCGTCCCGGTGGCTACACCAGGATCACCAAGCTCGGCCCGCGTAAGGGCGACAGCGCCCCCATGGCGCTGATCGAGCTGGTCGAGGAGTCGCTGCCGACCGCGACGACGACCCGCACGGCACCGGCAACCAAGGCCGAGGAGCCCAAGGCGGAGGAGCCGACGGTCGAAGAGGTCGCCGACGACACCGCGTCCGAGGCCGCAGAGGCTGAAGACGAGGGCAAGAAGTAGGTCAGGCTTGCCACGAGCCCGCCGTGCCCTACGGGACGGCGGGCTTGTTCTTTGCGACACTAAGCTAATGGTCAGGACATGGAGAGCATGGATACGGCGCTGCCGTCAGCCGGACGGTCCCAGGGTGCCGAGGGCGTGGACGATCACACGGCCGGGGCTTCCTCGACTCCCATGACCGCACTCGTACGGCTCCGGCTCGACATCGGCTACAACGGGGCGGATTTCGCGGGCTGGGCGCGCCAGCCGAACCAGCGGACCGTCCAGGGCGTCATCGAACAGGCGCTCGGACGCGTACTGCGCCTCGACCCGCCGCCGGTGCTCACCGTCGCAGGCCGCACCGACGCCGGCGTGCACGCCAGCGGCCAGGTGGCACACGTCGTGCTGCCGGTCGCCGCGTACTCGCCCATCGCGGGGACCCTGCCGCGGCGGCTGGCGGGCCTGCTCCCGCCAGACGTCCGCATCTGGCGGATCGAACAGGCCCCGGAAGGCTTCGACGCGAGGTTCTCAGCGCTGTCGCGCCGTTACGTCTACCGGGTGTGCGACAACGCCGTCGGCGTCGACCCGATGCGCCGCCACGAGGTGCTGTGGCACCCGAGGCCGCTCGACCTCGACCGCATGAACGCCGCGTCGGCACTGCTGCTCGGGGAGAACGACTTCGCGGCGTACTGCCGCAAGCGCGAGGGCGCGACGACCATCCGCCGCCTGCTGCGTTGCGACTGGGACCGCGACTCCACGGGTATCGCGCTGGGCACCATCGAGGCGGACGCCTTCTGCCACTCGATGGTCCGCTCCCTCGTGGGCGCCCTGCTGGCCGTCGGCGACAGCCGCCGCGAGATCGAGTGGCCCTCATCGGTACTCGCCGCGGCGACGCGCGACTCGTCGGTGCAGGTCCTGCCGCCACACGGACTGTCACTGGAAGAGGTGACGTACCCGGTCTCGGCACTGCTGGCCGACCGAGCCCAGGAGACCCGCCGCGTACGCGTGCTCGGAGGCGTCTCCCCCGAGGAGCGTCACGCCAGCTAGCACGCCACGACAGCCCCTGCGGGTCGCGCGACAGGATGGTTTCTTTGAGGCCTGTCCGATGACGCTTCATGCTGCGCGGCTAAGGCCCGCAGCCTTCCCAGGGCCGGTTGGTGGGGTACGCGTGTGCCCAGCGGGCGGTTCGGCCTGCTGGCACGGCCCGGGCACCGTTCGGCGCGGGCAAGGTCCACCGGAAGGCCCTGGGGCGGGTCCGGTGGACCTTCGGTCTGCTGCGTGGTGGCGGCTCGCCGTGTCGTCGTTGGTCGGCTGTTACCAGGCCGACCTCCTCCGCCTGGATGCGTCCTAGTGGTGGGCGCGCTTGATGATCGCGCGGATGGTGTAGTCGCGGAAGCCGTTGCCGATGCTCTTCAGGGTCTTGTCGTTCTTGGCGGGCTTGCGGCCGCTGGCGTACGTCGCGTAGGCGTAGGAGATGTAGCGTCCGCGCATCATGCTGGCCGCGTAGCCGCCGGCTCGGTCGATCTTGGGTGCGCCGGTGGCCTTCATGCCTCGGAACCACTGGTAGTGCGTCGGGTCCTGCTCCTTGAGCGACGCGGCGGCCGCGGCGTCGGTGGGCATCACGGCGATGCCGGTCGTCACCGCGAGCTTCTTGTCGGCGGACACGAACGTCGCGCGTACGACGCGGCGGCAGTGCTGGCGGGTCAGCTCTACGGCGAAGGAGCCGTTCGCGGCCAGGCCGCACTGGTCGTTGATGACCGTCTTGACGATCGTGAACGTGTGCCCGCCGATTTTGACGTGGTGGCTCGGGAAGACCTCTCTGACCGTGAGCGGCCGTGGGTCCTTCTTCTCGTCGCGGATGTCGACGGGCGGCGGCTTCGGCTTGTGCTTCGGCTTGTGCTTGGTCGGGCTCGGCGTCGGCTTGGGGACCGGAGGGGGCACCGGCGCCTGTGAGTGGGCGGCATGGTGGTCCTTGGAACCACCGGACAGCTCTGTCACGCCGAGGACGGCCATGCCTCCGATAAGAAGCGTGCCGAGAGCGGCGCCGCCCACCAGCAGCGCTCTGTGGGCTCCTGAGGGCCGGCCGGGAGTCGCGCCCGGCGGAGCCATGCCGGGGCCGCCGGGGAAGGACGCGCCCGGGCCGAGGCGCGGGATCGGCCCGGTGGAGGTCGCGCCGATGTCGTGAGGTTGTTCCGGCGGCGTCTGGGGCGCCGTGCCGGGCGGCAGGATCGCGTCGGGCGTCAGCTCGGGGCCGACCGCCGATCCCGGCCTCGCGGAACCGGGGCCGACCCGGACCACGGCCGTACTGCGCTCGGCGTCGGTGCTCGGGGCCGACGGGGCACCGGCCGTGCTGCGCTCAGTGCCGGTGCTCGGGGTCGGCGGGTCGACGATCGTGCGCTCGGCCTCCTCCAAGGACGGCGCGGCGTGCGAGGGCATGGCACTGACCGTGCGCTCGCCCTCGTTCATGGGCGGCGCGGTGCGCGGAGGCATGGCGACCGTGCGCTCGCCCTCGTCCATCGGTGGTGCGGTGCGCGGAGGCGTGGCCCTGGCCTCGTTCATGGGAGGCGGTGTGGTGTGCGAGGGCGTGGCACTGACCGTGCGCTTGGCCTCGTCCATGGGCGGTGGTGCGGACTGCGGGGGCATGGCGTCGAACGGCACCCCGTGTGACGCCGCGGTCGCCGCGGGGTCGAACGGGGGTGGAGCCATCATCGTCTTCTCGGCGTCCGGCACGGGGGTGCCGAAACGCGGGGGCGGCGGGGTCATGGTCTCCTCGGCGTCGGGCCTCATCGGTGGTCCGGAGAAGGTCCGGAAGCCCGGTGGGGCGTCGGCGGCCTTGAACACGACGAGTGGGTCCCCGGACGGCGCGTTCTGCCCGAAGCTGGGCGGCGCCGGCGGGAACGGCGGGGGGTTCGATTCCTTCGCGTCTGAAGGAACGAACGTCTCGTCACGGCCAGACATAGGTCACCAGAGTATTAGCAGAAAGCAACGTTCATGACGGTTTGCCCTCCATTGACCGATAGTTCAGAGCTGGTCGCAGATTGCTGCCAAGCGTCACGCTGCGGACGAATGAGGTCACGGCACCGTAGTACTTCGAAGTGATCTTCTTGCCATTCGGGTACTGCACCCAGCTCATGATCAGGTAGTGGCCGTCCGCCTCCGCCGTGGTGAGGCTGAGGCCGTGGCCGATCTTGGCTGTGTCGCCCGAGCCGGGCAGCGGTACGACGAAGGCGTCTTTGGGGTGTGAGGCCCTCTGGGCGGCCTTCGCCGCGGCCTCGGTACGGAGGTTGAGAACGCCGATGGTGCCGACGAGAGTGCCGTTGGTGAACGTCGCGCGCAGCACCTGGTTGCAGCCGGCACTCATGAGGGCCTTGCGGAACGTGGTGCCGTGGACGCCCGACGAGCACTTGAGCTCGTGGCGGCGCATCGTCATCAGGAACTTGTGGCCGCTTCCCTGGAAGGTCCGCGCCTTGAAGACCTCGTTGAGCGTGAGCCGCCTCGGGTCGGTGACGCGGCTCTGCAAGCGGTCGCCCTTGCCGGTCGGCGCCGGTGTCGGGGTGGCGGACGTCTTCGGCGGCAGCGCGCCGTTGGACGACGCGGCCGGCTTGGGCTTGGAGTCGCCGCCGCCCGTCAGCGCCAGCGCGCCTCCGCCGACCACCACCACGCCGGCCACCACGGCCGCGGCGATGATCAGTTTCTTCTTGCCGCCGCCGGACCCGAAATCGTCGTCGCCGGAGTCGGGGTACGACGGACCGTCGCGGTAGGAGTCGTCGCCGTACTGCTCGTACGGGGGGCCGCCGCCGAACGACGAGCCGCCGAAGGCGGAACCCTCATGTGGTGCGCCGTACGAGGAGTCGTCGTGCCCGCCGCCGTACGGGAAGCCCTCCTGAGGACCCCCCTGGGAGGGGCTGCCGTACGGGGCGTCGTCATGCGGATCGCCGCCGTACTGTGCGTCGTCTCGTGGACCGCCGGAGGCCTGGTCTCCGGCCGGTCCGTACGGCGACTGCGGCGGCCGGGGAGCGCCCCAGCCGCCGGGTTGCTGCTGATCACCCGGAAAACCCATGAAAGCGACCCTACCGGCTCGTATCAGGTGATCAGGCGGGTTACTTGAACCCGAAGTCCTGCGTCCACCACGGGCCTCCCTGGCCGGTCGCGACGCCGATTCCGATGGCCTTCAGGTCGCAGTTCAAGATGTTCGCCCGGTGGCCGGAGCTGTTCATCCAGCCCTGCACGACCGCCTGGGCGGTCGGATATCCCTGGGCGATGTTCTCCGCGCCGGGGTCGGCGTAACCGGCCGCCTTGATCCGGTCCCACGGCGTCCTGCCATCGGGAGAGTTGTGGTCGAAGTAGTGCTTGTCGCGCATGTCGGCGGAGTGCGCACGCGCGGCGGTTCGCAGGCGCGAGTCGACGCGCAGGGCCGAGCAGCCGTGCTGGGCGCGCTGGTCGTTCGTGAGCTTCACGGCCAGGGCTTCGGTGGACATCCCCTTGGTCGAGGTCGCCGTCGGCGGACGGGCCGCGACGGTCTTCGACGGTGAGGGGCGGTGCGGCTTCGGCCGCTGCGCCAGCGACTTCGACAGGTCGGGCGCCGGAGGCGACGACGTGGCCGGACGGGCCGAGCCCTCGGGGCGGGGCGCGACGACGGCGTCGGTCACGGGGGGAGGTGAGGGGGGAGTGACGTGTGAGCCGGTCACATAGCGGTTCGCGACGGTCCCACCGGCGACGAAAATCGCGATGGCGACGAGTACGAACGCCTGGACCCGGCGCTTTGTCGGGATCACACGCTTGGCAGACAAAGGGGGTCCTCCAGGGGGCTGCGGAGGACCAGCACTATATGGGTGTGAACCGCCCTGTAGGGAACCCTTCCGGAGTAATCCCTGGTATATGCTCCAAAGGAGACGAGCGTGTGATCGTCCGCGCGACGGCAGGAGACGGCTACGGCCGTCCACTTTGACCCGCGAGTGAGTGGGCCGGTATCCTGCCAGTTCGTTGTGTGTGTCAGCGTGCCCGTATTCCCGGACCGCTTGACCATCGGGCCCGTGACGGCAAAAGCCGTACGGAGGGCCCTGTCTCTGTAGTCAGACCGAAACGAAGGCTTACGACCGTGCGCACCTACACCCCTAAGCCTGCTGACGTCGAGCGTCAGTGGCACGTCATCGACGCGACCGATGTCGTGCTGGGCCGGCTCGCCAGTCAGGTCGCGACACTGCTTCGGGGTAAGCACAAGCCGATCTACGCGCCGCACCTCGACACGGGCGACTTCGTCATCATCGTCAATGCCGACAAGGTGGCGCTCTCGGGCAAGAAGCTGGAGCAGAAGAAGGCATACCGTCACTCCGGCTACCCGGGTGGTCTGCGTGCGATGAGCTACGCCGACCTCATGGAGAAGCACCCCGAGCGCGCCGTCGAGAAGGCGATCAAGGGCATGCTGCCCAAGAACTCCCTCGGCCGGAAGATGTTCGGCAAGCTGAAGGTCTACGCCGGTTCCGAGCACCCGCACCAGGCTCAGCAGCCGGTGCCCTACGACATCAAGCAAATCGCGCAGTAACGCGCGTCGTCGAGACAGATTCTGAGGAGTACCGTGGCTGAGTCCACCGGCGTCGAGACGCCCGTCGAGGGCGCCGAGTTCGAAGAGTACGTGGGGGACTACACCTCCGAGTCCGCGGAGGTCGTGGTCGAGGAGGCCCCTCGTCCGGTGCTGACCGGCCCGGCCGCCGGCACTGGCCGCCGCAAGGAGGCCATCGCACGCGTCCGCATCGTCCCGGGTACGGGCAAGTGGACGATCAACGGTCGTCCCCTGGACGCGTACTTCCCGAACAAGGTCCACCAGCAGGTCGTGAACGAGCCGTTCGTGACCCTCGGTCTGGAAGACCAGTTCGACGTGATCGCCCGGGTCAACGGCGGCGGCGTCACCGGCCAGGCCGGCGCGCTGCGCCTCGGCATCGCCCGTGCGCTGCAGCTCGTCGACCCCGACAACCGCCCGCCGCTCAAGAAGGCCGGCTTCCTCACCCGTGACGCACGGGCGAAGGAGCGCAAGAAGTACGGTCTGAAGAAGGCGCGTAAGGCCCCGCAGTACAGCAAGCGTTGATCTACCCTGTCCGGCGATCTCCCCGATGCGTTCGCGTCGGGGAGATCGCCGCTTGGTATTCCGGCGGTTCCGCTCTTCAGCGGGACCGCCCATCGCTTTGTTCGGGCGTCCTGCGGGACGCGTTCAATCCATGCGTGTGACCGTGGGGTGTTCGTAGTGGCGCGTCTGTTCGGAACCGACGGAGTCCGAGGGGTCGCAAACCGCGATCTCACGTCCCGGCTCGCGCTCGACCTCGGAGTCGCGGCCGCCCGCGTCCTCGGCGAGGTCGGCGCGTTCGAGGGCCATCGCCCGCTCGCCGTCGTGGGCCGCGACCCACGCGCGTCGGGTGAGTTCCTGGAGGCCGCGGTCGTGGCCGGGCTCGCCTCCGCCGGTGTCGACGTGCTGCGGCTCGGCGTCCTGCCGACCCCCGCCGTCGCGTACCTCACCCAGTCGCTCGGCGCCGACCTCGGCGTCATGCTCTCCGCCTCGCACAACCCCGCGCCGGACAACGGCATCAAGCTGTTCGGCCGCGGCGGGCACAAGCTCGCCGACGACATCGAGGACCAGATCGAGGACCACCTCGGCCAGGACTGGGACGGCCCGGTCGGCTCCGGCGTTGGGCGCGTACGCGAGGCACAAGGCGAGGTCGAGAGCTATATCGCCCACCTGCTGTCCACGCTTCCCACCTCGCTCGGCGGCCTGCGCGTCGTCGTCGACTGCGCGCACGGCGCGGCTTCGGGAGTCTCCCCGGAGGCGATGCGCCGCGCCGGGGCGTCCGTGATCGCGATCGGCGCCTCGCCCGACGGGCTGAACATCAACGAGGGCTGTGGTTCCACCAGCCTCACGGCGCTCCAGCGCGCCGTACGCGAGCACGGCGCCGACGCCGGCATCGCCCACGACGGCGACGCCGACCGCTGCCTCGCGGTCACCGCCTCGGGCGAGACCATCGACGGCGACCAGATCATGGCGATCCTCGCGACCGAGCTGCGCGACGAGGGCAAGCTGCCCGGCGACACGGTGGTGGCCACCGTGATGTCCAACCTGGGCTTCAAGATCGCCATGCGCGACGAGGGCATCAACGTCGTCGAGACCACGGTCGGCGACCGCTACGTGCTGGAGGCCATGAAGGCCGGCGGTTACACCTTCGGCGGCGAGCAGTCCGGCCACGTGATCATGCTCGACCACGCGACCACCGGCGACGGCGTGCTGACCGGCCTGCACCTGATGTCCACCGTGGCACGCCGCGGCCGCCCGCTCGACGAGCTGTCCAAGGTGATGGTCCGCCTGCCGCAGGTGCTGGTCAACGTCAAGAACGTCGACAAGTCGCGCGCCAAGACCTCACCGGTGCTGACCGAGGCGGTCCGCGCGGCAGAGGCCGAACTCGGCGACGCCGGCCGGGTCCTGATCCGTCCGAGCGGCACCGAGCCGATGGTCCGCGTCATGGTCGAAGCCGCCCAGGAGGACCAGGCCCGCGCCCTGGCCGACCGCCTCGCCGAGGTCGTGCGCACCGCGCTCTAGGGTTGTTGAGGGCACGGTCTGAATCCGTACGAAGTGAAGGCCTCCTATCGGCAGAGCTGTTGAGAAACCGCTCTGCCGTCAGGAGGCCTTCGTGTCACGCGAACGTACCTGGGTGAGACTTAGTCGCTGCCGGTCACGGTCAGGGTGCGGATCTTCCAGCCGGCGAAGGCCACGGCCGCTGCCGTGACGACGATGAGCAGGGGGACCGCTGTCGCCGTCGCCACGTCCGAGCGCACCGCGGTGGCGTCCGTCAAGGAGTCCGTGACCGTGATGGCCCACTGCCGGATCGACAGGGTCTTGGCACCGGGGGCGTACCTGCCGATGAGGTTTTCCCAGACCAGGGCGTAGATCAGGCCGATCGTCACGGCGAACCTCGTGAGCACCGCCACCGCGAGGAACAAGGCGCAGTAGGCGATGCCTCCCACCAGCGCGCCGATGGTGAAGCCGCTCGTGAGGCCGGCCGTCAGGCCGTTCAGGATGAGCCCGGAAATGAAGATCGGGATCACGCCGAACCCGGTGACGAGGATGACGGCGACGGCGTACTTCGTGGTCGTGATCACCGGGCGGGCGATCGGCTTGGTCAGGAGGTACATGATCTGGCCATCGTCGATCTCGGGGGCGAGGACGCCGGTGCCGAGCAGCAGCGCCAGCAGCGGCAGGAGCGCTCCCAGGCCGAATTGCGTGAGCACGGCCGTCGCGGTGTCGAGGTCGTTGTTGCCGGTGAGCCGCAGGCCGATGCTGAGCAGCAGGAGCACGGCGGGCAGCAGGAAGAGCAGCACCGCCCGCCGGCGGCCGAGCATCCCGCGGAACGTGATGTAGGCGATGGTATTCACGAGGCCACCAGGTAGGAGAAGACGCTTTCGAGGGACTCGTCGGCCGGGGCGACCTCCCACAGGCGGATGCCCGTGTGGCGGGCCACCTGCGGCAGCAGCTGGGCGAACCTCCGGAAGTCGACCGCCTCGATTTCGAGCCCTCCCGAGGTCAGCTCGACGCCGCGGGTCGAGGCGTCGGCGATGAGTGCCGCGGCCAGCCGCCGGTCGTCGCTGGAGCGGACCATGAACATGTGCGGCCGGTCGGTCATCAGCCTGCGGATGGCGCGGAAGTCGCCGGAGGCCGCGTGGCGGCCCGCGACGATCACCTCGATGTGGTGCGCGAGGCGTTCGACCTCTTCGAGGATGTGCGAGCTGAACAGCACCGTACGGCCCTCGGCCGCCATGCCGCGGATCAGCTCCATGAGCTGGATCCGCTGGCGCGGGTCCATGCCGTTGAACGGTTCGTCGAGCAGCAGCACCGGCGGGTCGTGGACCAGCGCGGAGGCCATCTTGATGCGCTGCTTCATGCCCTTGGAGTAGGTGCCGATGGAGCGGTCGGCCGGACCGGTCATCTCGACCATGGACAGGGCGCGTTCGGTGGCCGTGCCGGGCTCGGCGAGCTTGTGCAGCTTGGCCATCGACCGGACGAACTGCCGTCCGGTGAGGAAGTCGTACGCGGTCTCACGCTCGGGCACCAGCCCGATGTCGCGGTAGACCGAGGGGTTCTTCCAGATGCGGCGGCCGTCGATGCCGATCTGCCCGCTGGAGGGAGGCATGAAGCCGCCCATCATGTGGATCAGTGTGGACTTGCCGGCGCCGTTCGGGCCGAGCAGGCCCGTGACGCCGGGGCCGACGGTCATCGTGATGCCGTTGACGGCCACCACGTTGCCGTACCACCGGGAGACGTCCCGGAGTTCGAGGACGCTCACGCCGCCTCCTGAGTCATGCCGTACGCCGTGACGTCGTTCACTGGGCACCCGCCTTGCGGAACCGTTGGTGCAGGATCACGAGGGCGCCGGCGACGATGAGCACGCACATGAGCGCGAACACCGGGCCGCCGATGCCGCCCGGCGGTGGTTCGGGAGCCGACCGTTTCGCCCGCAGTGCCCAGACCTGCACGCCGTCGACCAGGTCGAACGGGGTGAACAGGCCCGCCCACCGCGCCACGCCGAACCTCGTCTGGCTCTCGGCGATGCCCTGGATGGTCCCGACCGCCGCCGTACTGATCAGGTAGACGGCCATGACCGCGGTGACGCCGAACCCGCGCCGTGGCGTGAAGGCCGCCACGACCAGGCCGATCGCGGCGAGCACCAGCGCGAAGATCACACAGCCCGCCAGCCCGCCGGCGAAGTCCAGCGCGTGGGTGCCGAGGTGCTTCTGCTTGGTGCCGAGCGCCCCGGCGAACAGGATGACCAGCGGCGTCACGAGCATGATCAGCAGTGCGGTCGCGAGCGCGCCGTACTTGGCCAGGACGTAGTCGAGGCGGGTCAGCGGGCGCGAGAAGTACAGCGGCGTGACGTGGAAGCGCAGGTCGCGCGAGGCCAGCACCGGCGCCTGCGCGGCCAGGAAGATCGCGATCAGGGGCTGCAGGTAGATGGCGTAGGCGGAGTAGCGGATCAGCGGGACGACCGTGGCGGACCGCGTCGCGGAACCGGAGAACGCGGTGATCGCGACGCTGATCGCCGAAGGCAGCAGCATCATCGTGAACAGCGCGAACGGCATGATCTTGGTCTTGCCGGGCCGCCCGAGCCCGTACGCCGCGCGCAGGTTGTGGACGAAGAGTGATCGGACGGCGTACGCGCGCCCGAGGCGGGGCCCGTCGTAGTGCCGGTAACCGATGTCGTGGATGACGCTCGTCATGAGGAGAAGACCTCTTCGATCCGGTGGCGGCGGTTCTCCATACGGACGAGGGCGAGGCCCAGGTCTGCGACGGAGTCGCGCACGACGTCGTAGGTGCCCTCATCGGCGATGTCGATGAGCAGGACGCGCCCGTCGGGGACGACACGCAGCCCGGACTCCGCGATGCGGTGGCCCAGTTTGTCCATGTCCTCTTCGACCTCGACGGCCAGCACCCCGCTGACCTGGGTGAAGGCGGAGACGGCCTGTGAACGGAGCAGCTTTCCGCCGTCGATGATCACCAGGTGGCCGGCGACGCGTTCGAGCTCTCCGAGGAGGTGGGAGGTGACGAGCACGCTGATGCCGAACTGGTCGCCGATGCGGCGGATGAGCGCGAGCATCTCGTCGCGCCCGGCGGGGTCCAGGCCGTTGGTCGGCTCGTCGAGGAAGATCAGTTTCGGGTCGTGCACGAGGGCCTGGGCGAGCTTGACGCGTTGACGCATGCCGGTGGAGTAGCCGCCGATCGGGCGGTATCGCTCCTCGTACAGGCCGACGTGGCGCAGGGTGTCGGCGGCGCGCTCGCGCGCCGCGGTGGCGGGCAGCCCGGACACACGCGCCGCGTGGACGATGAACTCGGTGGCGGACACGTCGGGCGGCAGGCAGTCGTGCTCGGGCATGTAGCCGACCAGCTCACGGATCTTCATCGACTCGCGAATCGTGTCGAAGCCGAGCACGGTGGCCTGGCCCTTCGTGGGTTCGAGGAGACCGAGCAGCATCTTGATGAGGGTCGACTTGCCCGCGCCGTTGGCACCGACCAGCCCGACGACGCCGGGCTCGATGTCGACGGTCAGCTCGTCCAGGGCGAGCACGCCGGGGAAGCTCTTGCCGAGACCCCGCGTGGCGATGATGGACATGAGCCGAACCTAATGGATCGGTTTCGGCACGTCGTCACTCTTACGCACTATGCCGTCCCCGCCTTCAGGATGACCGCACCCCTCGCAGGGCGTACGTCTCGAAGCGGTCACTCTCGGGGCCGTACCTGTCACCGCCATAGCCGCATGCATCAACATAAAGCGGGCATATGTTCGCGAAAAAGATCTTGGATGGTGGCGGAAATGGCGTTGCGAGTCAAGGTAGCGGCGTTGGTCATGCCGGCGGTGATGGCCGCCGGATGCTCCGGAAGTGTGACGATCGGCAACGGTCCGTCCGCCTCGCCGTCCTCGCACAAGGGTTCGTCCGGTGGCAAAGGCGACGAGAAGACGGCGCGTAAGGAGCTGGCGAAGCTCAAGAACGCCCCTCCGGACTCGATGAGCGGCTACTCCCGCCAGGAGTTCGGAACGGCGTGGAAGGACGTCGACCACAACGGCTGCGACACCCGCGACGACATCCTCTCCCGCGACCTGGAGAAGGTGACCAGGCGCGACAAGTGCACCGTCGTCTCCGGCAACCTGGACGATCCGTACACCGGCAACACCATCGAGTTCGCCAAGGCGCGCGCGACCCTGGTACAGATCGACCACATCTTCCCGCTCGGCCTCGCCTGGCGGATGGGCGCCGCCCAATGGAGCAAGGACAAGCGCACCCAACTGGCCAACGACCGCGACAACCTGCTCGCCGTCTCCGGCCGCCCCAACGAGCAGAAGGGCGACAAGGGGCCCTCCGAGTGGCAGCCGCGCACGCAGTACCAGTGCGTCTACGCGGAGAAGTTCATCGGAGTGGCGGATGAGTACCAGCTGTCGGTGACCGAGGCCGACGAATCGAAGCTGAGCGACATGCTCGACGGCTGCTGAGGTCGGCCCAGAGATATTTGTACTGCCTTTACGTGGATGGACGGCTCTGCCGTGTCGACGCGCGCGTCGAACACACTGAACGCGGTCATCTGCGAAGGGAATCCGCATGCGGGTCAGGGGCATCAACTACGACACGGGGTTCTTCCCCGGCGGCTTCAACTCGCGTGAGGCGTTCGACGCCGACGTCGTCGCCCGTGAGATGCGGATCATCGCCGACGACCTGCACTGCACGGCCGTACGGATCTCCGGGGGAGATCCGGAACGGCTGAGCGTCGCCGGGGAGAAGGCGGCGGCGGCCGGCCTCGAAGTGTGGTTCGCGCCGTTTCCGTGCGAGATGACACCCGAGGAGCTCAAGCCGTTCTTCGACGACTGCGCCGACCGAGCCGAGGATCTGCGCCGCGGGGGCGCGGAGACCGTCCTCGTCACCGGGTGCGAGCTGACCCTGTTCGCCTCCGGCTTCATCGCGGGCGCGACCCTGGACGAGCGCATCGACGCCCTCTCGACGGGCAAGGACGGGCTGTGGACGTCGCTCGACCAGGTCGTCGGCCGGCTCGACGCATTCCTCGCCGACGTCGTCGCCGCCACGCGCGCCCGGTTCGGCGGCCCGATCACGTACGCGTCCGGACCCTGGGAGCGCGTCGACTGGCGTCCCTTCGACCTCGTCTCCGTGGACGCCTACCGGAGCGCGGAGAACGCCGCGACCTTCCGCGACGAGCTGAGGTCGCACGCCGCGGCCTGCAAGCCCGTCGTGGCGACGGAGTTCGGCTGCTGTACCTACCGCGGCGCGGGGGCGCGCGGTGGGATGGGCTGGATGATCGTCGAACAGGACTCCGACCCGGTGCGCCTCAACGGCGAGTACGTGCGCGACGAGGCCGAGCAGGTCGCCTACATGCGGGAGCTGCTGGAGATCTTCGAAGAGGAGGGCCTGGACGGCGCCTTCTACTTCACGTTCGCCGGCTACGCGCTGCCCCATCGCTCCGACCCGGTGGCCGACCTGGACATGGCCTCCTACGGCATCGTCAAGATCCTGGAGGAGGGCACGGGAACGGCCTATCCCGATATGGCCTGGGAGCCCAAGGAGGCGTTCCACACCCTGGCCAAGGCGTACAAGGAGTGAGAGGTCAACCGCCGGCGAGGTCGAGGAGGGCGGTGACGGATCTCCAGTTGCGCATGGTGGCGGGGACCTTGAGCCGCCGTCCGAGGACCGGCGGGAGCTTCGCGCGGCCGATGCCGTTCGGGAGGTTCAGGTAGATCTCCCGGCCGGCGGCGGCCATCTCCTCCGGGGCGTACGCGCCGGGGTCGAAGCCACTCAGCGGCTCCGGGGTCTCCCGCAGGAAGAGCACCGCGGTCTTCGCCGGGTCGCTCACCGTCAGGGGGTTGCCGTCGACCACGGCCCTGAGCTCGGCGGCGGTGCGGAGGATCACCTCGGTGTCGAGGCCGAGCTCGGCGGCGAGGCGGTCCTCGATCTCGGCGGTGACCGCTCCGGCGTCCTCGCCGGGCGCGGTGAAGACGGCGTTGCCGCTCTGCAGGTACGTCTCGACGCCGGTGTGCCCGAGTCCGGTGAGCAGCTCGCGCAGTGCCGGCATGCCGATCTTCTTGTGGCTGCCGAGGTTCACCGCGCGCAGCAGCGCGACGTACCGGGTCATTCGACCGTGACCGACTTGGCGAGGTTGCGGGGCTGGTCGACGTCGTGGCCCTTGGCGGTGGCCAGCTCGCAGGCGAACACCTGCAGCGGAACCGTCGTGACCAGCGGTTGCAGGAGCGTCGGCACCGCCGGCACCCGGATCAGCGTGTCGGCGTACGGCATGACGGCGTCGTCGCCGTCCTCGGCGATCACGATCGTGCGGGCGCCGCGGGCGCGGATCTCCTGGATGTTGGAGACGATCTTGTCGTGAAGCACGGGCCGCGCGCGGGGTGGCACGACCACGACGACCGGCAGGCCCTGCTCGATGAGGGCGATCGGGCCGTGTTTCAGCTCGCCTGCCGCGAAGCCCTCGGCGTGCATGTACGCCAGCTCCTTGAGCTTCAGCGCGCCCTCCATGGCCACCGGGAAGCCGACGTGGCGGCCGAGGAACAGCACGCAGCGCTCGCCGGCCAGCGACCGGGCCAGCTCGCGTACGGGCTCGACGGTCCGCAGGACCTGCTCCACCTTCTCCGGCATCGTGCCGAGCAACTGGATCATCGCGAAGACCTCGTCGCCCCACGCCGTGCCGCGGACCTGCGCCAGGTAGAGCGCGATCAGGTAGACGGCCACCAATTGGGTGAGAAACGCCTTGGTCGAGGCGACCGCGATCTCCGGGCCCGCGTGCGTGTAGAGCACGCCGTCACACTCGCGCGGGATCGTCGAGCCGTTGACGTTGCAGATGCCGAGCACGCTGGCGCGCTGCTCACGCGCGTGGCGTACGGCCATGAGCGTGTCCATCGTCTCGCCCGACTGGGAGATCGCGATCACCAGCGTGGATCGGGTGAGGATGGGGTCGCGGTAGCGGAACTCGCTGGCCAGCTCGACCTCGCACGGGATCTGCGCCCAGTGCTCGATGGCGTACTTGGCGATCATTCCCGCGTGATGCGCGGTGCCGCAGGCCACGATGATGATCTTGTCGACGTTACGTAGCTCGTCGTCGGAGAGGCGCATCTCGTCGAGGCTGAGCCGCCCGTCGACGCCGACACGGCCGAGGAGCGTGTCGGCGACCGCACGCGGCTGCTCCGCGATCTCCTTGAGCATGAAGTAGTCGTGACCGCCCTTCTCCGCGGCGGACACGTCCCAGTCGACGTGGTACTCCTTCACCTCGGCGGGCGCGCCGGCGAAGTCGGTGACGGTCACGCCCGACCGCCGCAGCTCCACGACCTGGTCCTGGCCCAGCTCGATCGCGCCGCGGGTGTGCGCGATGAAGGCCGCGACGTCGCTGGCGAGGAAGTTCTCGCCGTCACCGACACCGACGACGAGCGGGGAGTTGCGCCGGGCGCCCACGACGAGGTCGGGCTCGCCGGAGTAGACGGCGACCAGCGTGAACGCGCCCTGCAGGCGCCCGCAGACGTGCCGCATCGCGTCGGCCAGCCCCGAACCCTTCCCCACCTCTTCTTCCAGGAGGTGGGCGACGGCCTCGGTGTCGGTGTCGGACGACAGCTCGTGGCCGCGGTGTTCGAGCTCTTCGCGCAGGGCGGCGAAGTTCTCGATGATGCCGTTGTGCACGACCGCGACCGCGCCGGTGCAGTCGGTGTGCGGGTGGGCGTTGCGGTCGGTCGGCGGCCCGTGGGTCGCCCACCGGGTGTGGCCGATGCCGGCGCCGTGCTCCGTGGCCTCACCGTCGGCTTCGGCGAGGGCGTCGCGCAGGTTCACGAGCTTGCCCGCGCGCTTGGTCACCGAGACCTTTCCGCCGGTGAGAACCGCCACGCCCGCGGAGTCGTATCCGCGGTATTCGAGTCTGGCGAGCCCGCCGACCACCACGTCGAGGGCGGACTGCGAGCCGACGTACCCCACGATTCCGCACATGGGCGCCACAGTAATGGGTCCAGGTGAACGGGTAGACCACCACCGTGCAACCACCGGCCCGGCGTGAGCCATCAACAGAACAAAACTCTCCGAAGCAGAGGTGAGGCTAGGGTCATCGGTCATGACCACTGCAGGTGAGGGCACGCCCAGCCCGTACGTCGAACTCGGCCGTGAGGCCTGGCGTGCGCTGCGGGAGGGACGTCCGCTACCGCTCACCTCCGAAGAGCTGGAGGCGCTGCGCGGGCTGAGCGACCCGATCGACCTCGGTGAGGTGACGGACGTCTACCTTCCGCTGTCGCGGCTCATCGACCTGTTCGTGGCCGCCGACGCGCGCCTCCGCGACACGGTCGGGACCTTCCTCGGCGAGCCGGTGGCCCCCACACCGTTCATCATCGGCATCGCCGGCAGCGTCGCCGTGGGCAAGTCGACCGTCGCCCGGCTGCTGCGCAACCTCCTCGCCGCCGGCCCGGGACGCCCGAACGTCGAGCTGATCACCACCGACGGCTTCCTGCACCCGAACGCCGTGCTCGCCGAGCGCGGGCTGATGCAGCGCAAGGGGTTCCCTGAGTCCTACGACCGCCGGTCGCTGCTGAGGTTCGTCTCGGAGATCAAGGCGGGCGCGGCCGAGGCGTCCATGCCCGTCTACAACCCCCTCATCTACGACATCGAACTCGGCGCGCGCCAGGTCGTACGCCGGCCCGACATCCTCATCGTCGAGGGCCTCAACGTCCTGCAGAGCGCCAAGCCCGGCGGCCTGGCCGTCTCCGACCTGTTCGACTTCTCGATCTACGTCGACGCCCGCGTCAACGACATCCGCGAGTGGTACGTCGACCGTTTCTTCGCGCTCCGCCGGACGATCTTCACCGACGAGCGCTCCTACTTCCACCCGTACGCCGAGGCCGACGAGGATGAGGCGACCGCTCAGGCCGAGCGGCTCTGGCGCGACATCAACGAGGTCAACCTCGTCGCCAACATCCTGCCCACGCGGGCGCGGGCGACGCTGGTGCTGTTCAAGGACCGCGAACACCGGGTCGGCCGGGTACGGCTGCGGCGGATCTGAGGGGCGAGACGATGGCGATCGCGGTCGCGAGTGACGGATACCGGCTCTGGTACGAGGCGACGGGAAGCGGTCCGGCGATCGTCTTCCCCGCCCGTTTCCGTGCAGAGCACGGCGCCCTCGGCGCGGTGCTGGCCGACGGCCACCGGGTCGTCCGCTACAAGCCGCGCCAGGTCGTCGGTGTGATGGAGCCGGAAGAGGAGTCCGGCGGCCCCTGGGAGCCGTCGGCGTGGACCCGTTACCCGCTGGAGATGGAGCTCGCCGACCTGCACACCGTCGCCGACGCGGCGGGGGTGGGGGAGTTCGTGCTGGCCGGCTACTCCGGCATGGCCGCGCTGGCGGGCTTCCTCGCGCCGGTCTGCGATCGGGCGTGCGGGCTGCTCGCCGGCGGGTTCCCGCTGCTGAGCGGCTACGACTACTGGCTCGGCTACGTCGAGGGGTGCCGTACCGCCCTCCGGCAGGCGGGGCGGCCGGCGGACGAGCACCACATGGGCGTTCTGCTGTACCGGGAGTGGGCCGGGCGCGACGACACGGATGCGCTCAAGGCGATGACCGGGCCGAAGATCCTCTGGTACGGCTCACGCGACTGCGAGCCGGAGTGCCGGATGCACGACTTCGTGGGCGGCGCGGCCATCGCCCGCCGCGTACGGGAGAACACCGCGACGCTGCGCGAGGCCGGCTTCGAGGTGATCGAGTTCGACGGCCTCGACCACATCGCCGGCCTGTCCACGGTGGACGTGGTGGCCCCGAAGCTGTCCGCCGCGCTGGCCGCGGCGGGGTGGTGAGGATTGTCGTGTTCGAAAGGCGGGCGGCTGTGCCTCCGCCCGCCTTTCCCCCGATTACCCCCTGCCCGGACCCGGCAGGACGCGTGCCGCTCAGTGTGGTCGGTTGCTCACGAAAGTGCAGCTCAGCGCGTCCGCTCGACTCCAGGACCCTTCCCAAGCTAGGAGCCTCGTTCAATCTCTGTCAAGGGTCTGTCTAAGGATCGTAGAATGAAAATATGGACAAGAAGCCGGTGAGATTGCGCATCGGTGAAGTGAGCCGAAGGGTCGGCGTCAGCTCTCATCTGCTGCGGGCCTGGGAGCGGCGCTACGGGGTCCTGCACCCCGTCCGGTCCGAGAGCGGCTACCGGCTCTACACCGAGCTGGACGAGGAACGCGTCCGCGCCATGAAGTCCTACCTCGCGCGCGGCCTGTCCGCCTCCGAGGCCGCGCTGGCCGCACTCGCCGCGTATCCCGTACCCGACGACATCACGGCCCTGTCCGAGACCACGGGACCCCACCATCTTCCGCAGAGCGGCCGGGAGAGCCTGCCCAAGACCCGGGAGAGGCTCGCCCGCGCGCTCGACCGGTTCGACGAGCCCGCGGCGGAGACCCTGCTGGACGCCCTGTTCGCCGGCTTCACGCTGGAGACCGCCCTGCGGAGCGTTCTCCTGCCCTATCTCTGTGAACTGGGCGAACGCTGGGAGAACGGGCGGATCGCCATCGCCCAGGAGCACTTCGCGAGCAACGTGATCCGCAGCCGCCTCGCGGGCCTGTGCCGCGGATGGGCACGGGGCGGCGGCCCGCAGGCGCTCCTCGCCTGCGCCCCCGGCGAGCTGCACGATCTTCCACTGCTGGCGTTCGGCGTCGTGCTCTACCGCAACGGGTGGCGCATCCGCTTCCTCGGCAGTGGCCTGCCCCTGGCCGATGTGATCCGTACCGCGGTCGAAACGCCGCCCCGGATCACCGTCCTGTCGGCCGTCGACGTCCAGCGCTTCGCGGGGACGGAGGGCGACCTGCGGCGGCTCGCGCAGGCCGCGCCCCTCGCCATCGGAGGCCGTGGCGCCACGCCGGAGATCGCCCGAGCCGGCCACGCGCAGCTCCTCGCCGGAAACCTGGTCACCGAGGCCGAGCGCCTGTCGGCATCGGTCGCCGGCCACAAGGTCGCCGGTGCCTGACCGGCGTGCGCCGTTAACCTGGGCGTGTGATCGTCGGAGTGGGCATCGACGTCGTGGACGTCGCCCGGTTCACCAGTTCGCTGGAGCGTACGCCGGGTCTGGCCGCCCGGCTGTTCACCGAGGGTGAGCGCGGGTTGCGTCCGCGGTCTCTCGCGGCGCGATTCGCGGCCAAGGAGGCTCTCGCGAAGGCGCTGGGCGCGCCGCCCGGCCTCCGGTGGACCGACGCGGAGGTGCGCAGGGCGCCCGACGGCCGGCCCAGCTTGCACGTGGAGGGCACGGTGGCGGAGGCGGCGGCCCGGCTCGGCGTCACCGCCTGGCATGTCTCGCTCAGCCACGACGGCGGCGTCGCCGTCGCGGTCGTGACGGCCGAGCACCTCGATCCGAACGGAGCATGATGCGCCACGCCCACGAGGTCGAGAAGGTGCGTGCCGCCGAGCGGGCGCTCATGGCCCGCGTGCCGGAGGGCGCTCTCATGCGGCGCGCCGCGGCCGGCCTGGCGGCGGTCTGCGCCGGTCTGCTGCCGGCCGTGTACGGCTCGCGGGTCGCGCTGCTCGTCGGCAGCGGCGACAACGGCGGCGACGCGCTGTACGCCGGGGCCGGGCTCGCCCGCCGGGGAGCACGGGTGACCGCGCTCCTGGTGGGCTCCAGGGTTCACGAGGAGGGGCTGGCCGCGCTGCGCTCCGCCAGTGGCCGCGCGATGGACGCGAAGGACGACACCGACGGTGCGGCGGCCGAGATCGACGCCGCCGATCTGATCGTCGACGGAATGCTCGGCATCGGCGGCCGTGGCGCCCTGCGAGAGCCCGCGCGCACCCTGGCGCGGAGGGCGGCGTACGGGCTCGGTTCCGTCGTTGCCTGTGACCTGCCGAGCGGCGTCGACGCCGACACCGGCGAGGTCGAGGGCGAGGCGGTACGCGCCGACGTGACGGTCACCTTCGGCACGTACAAGCCGGGTCTGCTCGTCGATCCGGGCGCCGGGCACGCGGGTGTGGTCGAGCTCGTCGACATCGGGCTCGCCCCCTACCTGGACGATCCGGACGTGTGCGTGGCGCAGGCGTACGACCTGCGTTCCTGGCTGCCGGTCCCGTCGCGCGAGTCGGACAAGTACCGCCGCGGCGTGACCGGGGTGGTCGCGGGCAGCGAGACCTTCACCGGCGCGGCGGTCCTGTCCGTCGGCGGCGCCGTACGCGGAGGGGCGGGCATGGTGCGGTTCGCCTCGGCCGCGCACGCGGTCGAGGTGGTTCGGCAGCGCTGGCCCGAGGCGGTCACGACCGTCGTGGGCGGATCGCTGGACGGGGTCGGCCGCGTGCAGGCGTGGGTGGCCGGTCCCGGGCTCGGCACCGACGAGCGCGCCGAGGCGATCATCGCCGAGGTGCTCGGCGGAGATCTTCCGGTGCTGGTCGACGCCGACGGCCTCACCGTCCTGGCCCGCCGCCGCGACCTGCTGCGGCGCGACGCGCCGACGCTGCTCACCCCGCACGCCGGGGAGCTGGCGCGGCTGCTGGACACCGACAGCGGCCAGGTGGAGGCACGCAGGCTGGAGCACGTACGCCGGGCCGCCGAGGAACTGGGCGCGACGGTGCTGCTGAAGGGCTCCACCACGGTCGTCGCCGAAGCGGGACTCCCGGTCCGTGTCAACCCGACCGGCACCTCGCGGCTCGCCACCGCGGGCAGCGGCGACGTGCTGTCCGGCCTCGCCGGTGCCCTGCTGGCGAGCGGCCTGCCCGCGATCGACGCGGCCGTGGCAGCCGCGTACCTGCACGGTCTCGCCGGGCGTCTCGCCTCGGACCCGGACGGCGAGGGTGAGGCGCCGATCAGCGCGTACGAGGTCGTGGAGGCGCTCCCGGAGGCCTTCCGCACCGTGAACGCCTGATCACCGGAAAGGGGGCCGAAACCGGGCGGATGCTGCGGCGATGGCGAAAACCGGTGGCCAACGCTGACAGACTTTGTCCATGAGCGTTACCGCTGCGGCGCGCGTCGACCTGGCCGCCATCCGCGACAACGTGGCACTCCTGCGCGGCCGCGCCCCGGGCGCGCAGCTGATGGCGGTCGTGAAGGCCGACGGGTACGGCCACGGGATCATCCCGGCCGCGCGGGCCGCGCGGGCCGGCGGCGCGTCGTGGCTGGGCGTCGCCACCATCGCCGAGGCCTTGACCGTGCGCGCCGCCGGTATCCAGGGCCGCCTCATGTGCTGGCTGTACTCCCCGGGTGAGAGGTTCGACGAGGTCGTCGCGGCCGGCGTCGACCTGTCGGCGAGCTCCGTCGGCCAGGTCGCGGAGATCACGGAGGCCGCCGCGCGCGTGGGCGTCCCGGCGCGGGTGCACCTGAAGGCCGACACGGGGCTCTCCCGCGGCGGGGCGACCGCCGCCGACTGGCGCGTGCTGGTCGACGCCGCGCTCCAGGCCGAGGCGAGCGGCCGGATCACGGTCGTCGGGCTGTGGTCCCACATGGCGTGCGCGGACGAACCGGGCCACCCCTCCATCGCCGCCCAGCTGCGCGGTTTCGAGGACGCGCTCGCGTTCGCGGAGAAGTCCGGCGTACGCCCCGAGGTTCGGCACCTGGCCAACTCGGCCGCTACACTCACGCTCCCGGAAGCCCGGTATGACCTGGTACGGACCGGGATCGCGGTTTATGGCCTTGATCCCATCCCGTCCCTCGGGCCCGCGCGAGAGCTCGGGCTGCGTCCCGCGATGACGCTCACCGGGCGGCTGGTCATGACCAAGCGGGTGGGCGCCGGCTCTGGCGTCTCGTACGGCCACCGCTACACGACGTCGCGGGAGACCACCCTCGGCCTGGTACCGCTCGGCTACGCCGACGGGATCCCACGGCGCGGGACCAACCTCCTCCAAGTGTGGGTGGCCGGGCGGAGACGGCGGGTCGCAGGCACCGTGTGCATGGATCAGTTCGTCGTGGACGTGGGAGACGACGAGGTCCGGGCGGGTGACGAGGTGCTCCTCTTCGGCCCGGGCGATCGGGGAGAGCCGACCGCCCAGGACTGGGCCGACCTGCTCGGGACGATCTCCTATGAGGTCGTCACGAGGATCGGTTCCCGCATCCCGCGGATCTACGACGGAGAGGTCGGATGAGCAGGAAGCGCAGGGCCGGCCTGGTCGGTGCCGCGATCGGCACGGCCGGCGCGATCGGCGTCGGCGCGGCGGTCGCGGCGAGACGCTACGCCGTCGGGCGCGACCGTCCCGGCCCCGACCCCGACCGCTACGAGTCGTTCGGCGCCCTGCGGGGCCGGTCGCGGACGGTCGTGGCGAGCGACGGCGTCCCCCTGCACGTCGAGATCAACGGCCCGGACGACGCCCCCCTCACCGTGGTCTTCGGCCACGGCTACTGCCTGACCCAGGACTCCTGGCACTACCAGCGGCGCGACCTCGCGCGCCGCGGCGACCTGCGGATGGTCTTCTGGGACCAGCGCAGCCACGGCCGTTCTGGCCGCAGCGATCTCGACCACGCCACCATCGAGCAGTGCGGCGACGACCTCCTCGCCGTGCTCGACGCCACCACCGAGCCCGGCCGGCCCGTACTGCTGGTCGGCCACTCCATGGGCGGCATGACGATCATGGCGCTGGCCGACCGCCACCCGGAGCTGTTCGGCGACCGGGTCGTCGGCGTCGCCTTCGTCAACACCTCCTCGGGCGGCCTGGCCGAGCACGGCCTGCCGCCCGCCCTCGGCAAGGTCTGGCGCGCCGCCGCGCCTCGCGTGGTCCGCGGCATCGGCAAGGGCGCCAGATTCATCGACCAGGGCCGTCGGCTCGGCGCCGACCTCGCCTTCGTCGTGACCCGGCGGATGGCGTTCGCGGACAAGAGCGTCAGCCCCGCCGTCGTGGAGTTCCTGGAGAAGATGATCGGCGCCACCCCCACCGACGTGGTCGCGGAGTTCTATCCGACGCTCGCCGCCCACGACAAGCTGGCCGCCCTCGACGTGCTGCGCGACCTGCCCGCCGTCGTCGTGGTCGGTGATCACGACCGGCTCACACCGGCCGCTCACGGCAGGGCGATCGCCGTGGCGCTGCCCGAGTCCGAGCTGGTCGAGGTCGCCGAGGGCGGGCACGTCCTGATGATGGAGCACCCCGACGTGGTCACCGGCGCGATCTCCGCGCTGGTCGACCGGGTCCTGCCCATGGCCGAGGAGCGTTCCGCGTGATCCGTGTCCCGACCGATGAGGCAATGCGCGACCTGGGCCGCAGAGTGGCCGCGCTGCTGCGCGCCGGCGACCTCGTGGTGCTGTCCGGGCCGCTCGGAGCGGGCAAGACCACGTTCACGCAGGGGCTCGGCGACGGCTTGAAGGTCCGTGGCCCCATCACGTCCCCGACGTTCGTCATCGCGCGGGCGCACCCCTCGCTGGCGGGTGGTCCTCCACTCGTGCACGCGGACGCCTACCGGCTGGGCGGTCTGGACGAGGTGGACGACCTCGATTTCGACGTCGAGGGCTCGGTGACCGTGGTCGAGTGGGGTGAAGGGCTCGTCGAGGGCCTGTCCGAAAACCGGCTGGAGATCGTCATCGACCGTTCCGACACCGAGGAGCGCACCGTCACCGTGACCGGGGTGGGCCCGCGCTGGGCCGGCGTCGGCTTCGCCTGAGGCCGTGTAACGATTTCCGGGTCATCGCGCGATCTTAGGAATCCGGCCAGAGACTAATCAGCCGTCATGACGTAATCTCGTCCCTTAATTCTCACTTTCCTGACAAATCGTCAGGATTGGGAGCGGGCAGGAGATCCCGTGAGCGGTCGTCGCCATGCCGTCCGTCAGGTCAGGCACCGCCGTCGTGCGGTCTTCTCTGGATGTGTGGCCTTGCTCGTGGTCATGGTGGCCGTAATGGTGGCCGTGGTCGCCATCCGCGACCACAGAGGTGTCACGTCGTCCCAGGCGCCGCGAAGAGCCGTGGTCGCGGCGAACTCGCCCATGAGCTCGGCGCAGGGCTCGGAGCGCGACTTCGTACCCGACGCCTGCGGCACCCTCAGTGACTCCATCTCCGCACGTCTCGCGCCCGGCGCGGACCGCAGCGAGATCGCCCACTCGAAGGAGGCCGACCGGCACAGCGAGTGCGCGTGGGGGCTCTACCGCTCCTCCGTGCGCACCCGCCAGCTCAGCGTCGAGCTGCGCGCGATCGCCTCCTCCGGCGGCATCTCCGCGACCGACGCCGCGGTCACCACCTTCCAGAACGAATGGCAGTCCGACCGCGACGGCAAGAACCTCACCACTTCGGTGAAGGTACGCGACAAGCGGGGTGTGACCGGCGTGGGCGAGCAGGCCTACGTCGTCTACACCTCCGACGGCACCAACGAGATCGGTGAGGCGGTCGCCAACGCGCGCCTCGCCAACGTGCTCGTCACGGTGCACTACTCCGGACGCGACAGCCACGACGTCGACGGAGTCCCGCTGCCCTCACACGTCGCCACCGACGGAGCGCTCTCGGCCGCCCGCGACGTGATCTCCAAACTCGAGTCCCAGACGTAGGGCGCACGTAACACCCCTCGCGGCGACTACGCTCTGGGGTCGTGCTGGTCCTGGCTTTCGACACCGCGACCGCCGCCGTCACCGTGGCACTCACGGAATGGACTCCCGGCGGCGGCGCACGGCTATGCGCCGAGTCCACGATCGTCGACGGACGGCGCCACGCGGAGGTGCTCGCCCCCGCGATCGCCGGCGTGCTCGCCGATGCCAAGGTCGATCGTTCGGAGCTGTCCGCGATCGGCGTGGGCGTCGGCCCCGGGCCCTACACCGGCCTGCGCGTCGGCCTGGTGACCGCCCGCGCCCTGGGCGCCGTCCTGACGATCCCGGTGCACGGCGTCTGCACGCTCGACGTCCTGGCCTGGGAGTCGCGGCGTACCGAGCCCTTCGTGGTCGCGACGGACGCCCGCCGCAAAGAGGTCTACTGGGCGCGCTACGACTCCGCGACGTCGCGGGTCTCCGGTCCCGACGTCGGACGGCCCGACGAGGCCGCTCTGGCCGGCCTGCCCGCGCTGGGCGAGGGCGCCCGCCTCTATCCGGAGGTGCTCGACGGAGCGCCGCCCGTCCTCCCGTCCGCGTCCACGCTGGCCGACCTGGTCGTGACGCGGCTGGCCGGCGGTGACGGCCCGGAACTGCTCCCGCCCGAGCCGCTCTACCTGCGCAAGCCCGACGCACGCGAGCCCGGGCCGCGCAAACGGGTGACGCCACGGTGAACGTCCGCGCGATGACCCTGGACGACCTGCCGGCGGTCCTCGATCTCGAACGCCGTCTCTTCACCGACGACGCCTGGTCCGAGGCGACCTACCGCGACGAGCTCGACGACCCCGGCGGCACCCGCCACTACATCCTCGCCGAGGACGGCGACCGCGTCGTGGGCTGGGCCGGGCTGGCGTCGGCGGGCCCGCAGGGCGACGTGCTGACCATCGGCGTACGCCCCGAGCTGCAGGGCCGCGGAATCGGCGCGCGGCTGCTGGGCGCCCTGCTCGACGAGGCGGCCGTACGCGGCTGCCTTGAGGTATTTCTGGAAGTGCGGGCCGACAACCCGCGGGCGCGGGCCCTCTACGAGAAGTTCGGCTTCTCGGCCGTGGGCGTCCGCAAGCGTTACTACCAGCCGTCCGGAGTGGACGCGATCGTGATGATGCGGGAGTCGCGGCCGGGCGGCACGCCTCCCGGAGCGGCGAGGGGAGCCTGATCATGACGGGACAGCCGCTGGTCCTGGGGATCGAGACGTCCTGCGACGAGACCGGCGTCGGTCTGGTGCGCGGGCACACACTGCTCGCCGACGCGATCGCCTCCAGCGTCTCGCAGCACGCGAGGTTCGGCGGGGTCGTGCCCGAGGTGGCCTCGCGCGCCCACCTGGAGGCCATGACGCCGACCGTCGACCGCGCGCTCGCCGAGGCCGGGGTGACGCTCGCCGACATCGACGCGATCGCGGTGACCGCCGGGCCCGGCCTGGCCGGCGCGCTGCTCGTCGGCGTCGCCGCGGCCAAGGCGTACTCCGTGGGTCTCGGCAAGCCGCTCTACGGCGTCAACCACCTCGCCGCGCACGTCGCCGTCGACCAGCTCGAACACGGCCCGCTGCCAAAGCCCTGCGTGGCCCTTCTCGTCTCCGGAGGCCACTCCTCGCTGCTCCTCGTGCCCGACGTGGCCTCCGACGTACGCCCGCTGGGCGCGACCGTCGACGACGCGGCGGGCGAGGCGTTCGACAAGGTGGCGCGGGTGCTCGACCTGGGATTCCCCGGCGGCCCGTACATCGACCGCGCCGCGCGCGAGGGCGACCCGGGATCGATCCCCTTCCCGCGCGGCAAGTACGACGACGGCACCTATGACTTCTCCTTCTCCGGCCTGAAGACCTCCGTGGCCCGCTGGGTCGAGGCGCGCGAGCGCTCCGGCTCGCCGGTGCCGGTCGCCGACGTCGCGGCGGCCTTCCAGGAGGCCGTGGTCGACGTCCTCACCAAGAAGGCTGTCGCCGCCTGTCTGGACAACGGCGTCGACACCCTCCTGGTCGGCGGCGGCGTGGCGGCCAACTCACGGCTTCGGGCGATGGCTCAGGATCGCTGCGACACCGCCGGGATCCGCCTGCGCGTGCCCAGGCCGAAGCTCTGCACCGACAACGGCGCGATGGTGGCCGCCCTCGGCGCCGAGCTCGTCGGCGCCGGGCTCGCCCCTTCGGCGCTCGACCTGCCCGCCGACTCCTCCCTTCCGATCACCGAGGTGCTCGTCTAGAAACGCGCGGGCGCGCCGAGCTCCACCAGGGCGCTCTCCAGGAAGTCTTCCAGGACGGGCATGTCGGCCTCGGAGATGAGCCGCACGCGGAGCTCGGGGAGCAGGTCGAGCACCGTGCGCAGGTCCCAGTACGGGTCGTGCTGGTAGCCGCCGGACACCTGGTCGAACGCGCTGAGGAAGCTGTCGGCGGCGGGGAGGCCGTAGCGCAGGGCGAGGTTCCACCGCATGTGGGCGACGTCGACCGCCACCGGCCCGTACGACGCGCCGGACCAGTCGACGATGCCGGTCAGCCTGCCGTACGCCCACAGGGTGTTGTCGGGGGTGTAGTCGCGGTGGATGAAGTGCGGCGCGGCGCCGGGAGCGGGACCCGAGGCGACGTCGAGCGCCTGTTCCCACAGCGCCGGACGCAGCGCGTTGCGCGGCGCGAGACGCACGTCGAGGTGGTTGTAGGGCCGGTAGGGGGGCATGGTCGAGGCGCCGCCCACGGCGTGCACGGGGAGCAGGGCGGCCGCCAGCTGGATCAGGTATTCCGTCAGCTCTGGTTGGGCAGGACGGGGCGGATGGCCGGGTAGTCGTCGGATGAGCAGGGCGGGGACGTCGCAGTGCGCACCGGAGGGGTCCGCGGCGACGAGCGTGGGCGTGGGGATCTCACAGCCGGTGAGCAAGGTCAGCGCGGCGATCTCGCGCTCGGGGGAGAAGTCGATGTCGATGACCGGCCATCCGGCCGACGCCCAGCGACGCAACACCAGCCGATGGATCACGCCGGAACGGCTCTCCGCGAGAATCGCGTGGTTGACGTGAGCGGTACCGCCGACGAGCGGGCGGACCATTTTCACCTCGCTGCCCGAACCCAGGCACTCCTCGACCCACCGCAGCGTGATCGCGCTCGGCGGGTCGGAGAATTCAGGGAACGTCACCGCTCCATCCAAACGGATCCCGAACCGTATCGGGAGTGATTTTGTCAATCCAAGGCAGAGTAAACGGCATGTCATTGCGCCATGACTGTCCGTTTTAGTCGCACATGAATGGCATATCCGTGTGAATTATGCGGAAGAGTAAGAACTAGGCGTAATGGCCGCTCCGGGACAATCCGGAACGGCCATCACGTCGGAATGATCAATCCTTGCTATCGCGCCTCGGCCGGAGGAGGGCCTCCGCGAGCGCGAGCATCGTCTCCTCGAGAGTGAGAAGGCGTTTCATCAGGTCCTCATGCACGGTTGTGACCTGTTTGTTCATATCGTGCTGTACGCCGTCGACCTTCTTGGCCACATCGTCGTTCACGCCGCCGACACGCCGGAGCAGATCCTCGCGGAGGATCTCCATGTGCTTCGTCAGGTCGACGCGAGAGGACTCGATGATCTTTGACAAGGTCTCCTCGGCCTCGTCGCGATCCGGCCGGGCCCGCATCTCGTCGATGAGCGGGTCGACCGCCTCGGCGAACCGCTTCTCCAGCGCGTCGAAGCGGTCCGTCGGGTCGATGAAAGGCCGCTCTCCGATCGCCGCGAGCTTGCGGTGCAGCTCGGTGATCTCCAGCGTCGTCGGCAGTTGCCCGATGCGCTGGTCGACCACTCCCAGGCGGTCGTCGACGCCTTCGAGCTTGGCCTCGATCCCCTGGAAATGCCCCTCGACGCCGCGGATCTTCCCGGAGAGCCCTTCGAGCCGCCCGTCGATGCCGTCGAGCCGTCCTCCGACCCCCTCGACCCGGCCGCTGACGGCGTCGAGACTCTGCTCGACGCGCTCGGCCATGTCGCCCAGCGCCTGGTCGACCTTTCCGGCGACGCCGTTGATCTGATGTTCGAGTTTCTCCGATCGATGTCCGAGGTCGGCGAGAGTCTTGTCCAGCCGGTTGAACCGGACGGACGCAGCCTCCATGGTGCCGGCGAGGCGGTCGAGACGCTTGGTCAGCTCGTCCATCTGCTGGGCGGCCTGCAGCGTCGCGTCGGTGATGCTCCTGCTGGAGTCGAGCACGGTCTGGATGCGGGAGAGGCCTTCATCGACGTTCTCCGCGATCACCCCGACGTCGGCCCATAGCGAGGGCAGCTCGGCGACGGGTTTGACCTTTTCGCCGACCGATTCGATGTGCTCGGCCAGCCCCTCTGCCCACTCGGGGGGCTTGCCGTACAGCTCGTCGACCTGGCCACGGACGGTGTCGAGCTGCGTCGTCAGTCCGCTGAGCTCACGCTCGCGGAGTTCACGGAGGAGCCACTCAATGCCCTCAAGGCGTTGATGGATCTCATCGAGGAGTTGGCCCGTAGAGCGCTGCTCGTAAACATGATCTTGCGCAGCGCGGGCCAACAATTCCCGCATTCGGTCCGAGACCGGCTGACCTCCTGTCTGCAGGAAGTTGTGATTGGTGTCCACCCGGGGAGCTCCTTCGTTTGCCGGGTCGCCGCCTTGGCGCGCGGAAATGGCAGCGGCGTGGATCGCGAAGGGCCACTCTAATGAGCCGACCATGGTCATCGAGCGTAAGCAAAGAAATTCAGGGAAAAGAGATCCTTATCCCGGAGAAGCGGAATGCCGTTTTAGTCGCGGCGATGACGGCCTTCGTACAAGGGTGACACCTGATGGCCGTTCATTGCGGCGCCGGCGCCCTCGCGGGCGAGGAGCCTCTCCATGTCTCCGCGGCCCAGCAGGATGCTGCGGCATCTGCCGCACTCTTCGAGCACTATGCCGCTGCGCTGGAAACTGACCATTATGGTGCCGCACTTGGGACATTGCAGTACGGCGTTGGCCATCGTCGTTCCCCATTTCCCCGTGCGCCCTGCCGGGCGAGCGTCGAGCGGCGCCCCCGTGGCGCGGTTTTCCCTGTAGCCAAGAGTAGTCAGCGCAATACCGCAATAGTCGCAGTGTTTGCCTGACGCTGGCGTGTCTTCTGCCTTGAGCTGGTGTTAGAGAGCGTGACAGATCAGTGCGACCGGCGCGTCGCCCTTGCGCATGAGAACGACAACGCACTCACGAGTGCCTTCGGGGCGCAGGTCGCGCCGCAGCCGGTCGATGTCCGCGGCGAACCCGCGCTTCTTGATCGTGAGGATGCCGATGTCCCGCGCGCGCAGCGCCGCACGTAGCCGTTTGACCGAGAAGGGCATGACGTCCTCGATCGCGTACGCCTTGGCGAACGGCGTCGCCCGCAGCGTGTCGGACGTGACGTAGGCGATGCGCGGGTCGGCGAGGGCCCCGTCGAGCCCGGCGGCGACCTGCGCGACGAGATGGGCGCGGATGACCGCGCCATCCGGTTCGTACAGGTAGCGCCGCCACTCCGACACCGGCGGCGGCCCGATCCCGTGCTCCTCGGCCAGTGTCGCCGGCTCGGCGCCGTCGCGCAGCACGGTCGCCCGGCGCCGCATACCTCCCGCCAGGCCGCCGAGCCACAGGGCGGCCTCCTTCACCTCGCCGCCGTCGGAGATCCACTCCGCCTCGGCCTCCGGCGGGATCGCGTCGTGCGGGATGCCCGGCGCGACCTTCACGCAGCTGGCCGGTGCGGCGCCGGCGAGGCCGAGCGCGGTGCCCAGCGGCGGCTCGTACGCGTCGGGGTCGAAGATCCGCCCGCGCGAGGTGCGGCGGCCCGGGTCGGCGAACACCGCCGCGTGGCCCGACGGGTCCTGGTCCGCGGCGTCGCCCTCCCGTACGGGGTCCTCGGCGCCGAACGCGGCCAGGTTGGCGCGTGCGACGGCGGCGGTCAGCGGGTCCAGTTCGACGCCGACGCCGCGGCAGCCGGCCCGCGCCCTCGCGAGCAGGTCACCGCCGATGCCGCAGCCGAGGTCGAGCACGGTGCCGCCGTCCAGGTGCTCGCGGAAGCGCCGCGCCCGGTGTCGCGCGACGCTCGCGCGGGTGGACTGCTCCAGGCCGGCCGGGGTGAAGTACATGCGCTCGGCGTCCTCACCGAACTTCGCGCGCGCCCGTACGCGCAGGCGCACCTGGGTGAGGGCGGCCCCGACCAGGTCAGGGGAGTAGCGTGCTCGCAACCGCGAGGCGGTGGCCAGCAGCGCCGACTCGTCGACATCCGCCGCCTCCACCTCCGCGAGCAGATCCCGGCCCGCCGGGGTGAGCAACTCCTCGAACGTCGTGATCTCCACCCGAAGACGGTAGCGACCCGGTCGCGCGTACGGTGTGGCGTGTGGCCCGAACGGTGCATATCGGGGCACGTCATCGCTCTGGGGGGCGGCGTGCGGGGGTCCGTGTTGACGGGTTCACGGACACCGCATAACCTCCGTACTTGGCACTCTCAACCTGAGAGTGCCAATCAAGCGACAGGCTGGTCTGACACCCGCGACGGCAGACCGCCGAGTTCGCGTCTCCATACATGCGGCTGGCCCTTCGGTCGGCCGAGGATACGCAATCGAAGGGGAAGGTCAGATCGTGTCGACCGCCACCAAGGTTGTTCTCAAGCCGCTCGAGGACCGCATCGTCGTCCAGCCCCTCGAGGCCGAGCAGACAACCGCGTCGGGTCTGGTTATTCCGGACACCGCCAAGGAGAAGCCCCAGGAGGGCACCGTCCTCGCCGTCGGGCCGGGACGCTTCGACGACAAGGGCGAGAAGCGCGTGCCGCTCGACGTCGCAGTCGGCGATGTCGTCCTGTACAGCAAGTACGGCGGCACCGAGGTCAAGTACAACAACGAGGACTACCTCGTGCTGTCCGCCCGCGACGTGCTCGCCGTCGTCGAAAAGTAACAACTGAACAGTGATGCACCGCCCCGGTAGCCCCCTGCGGGCGGCCGGGGCTGTGTGCGTCTACAACCATTTCGATACTTGGAGCTTCTCCCAATGCCGAAGATCCTGGATTTCGACGAGGACGCGCGCCGCGCGCTCGAGCGTGGAGTCAACGCCCTCGCCGACGCCGTGAAGGTGACGATCGGCCCGCGCGGCCGCAACGTCGTCATCGACAAGAAGTGGGGCGCCCCCACAATCACCAACGACGGTGTGACCATCGCTCGCGAGATCGAGCTCGAGGAGCCTTTCGAGAACCTCGGCGCGCAGCTCGCGAAGGAGGTCGCCACCAAGACCAACGACGTCGCCGGTGACGGCACCACGACCGCGACCGTTCTCGCTCAGGCGATGGTTCGCGAGGGGCTGCGCAACGTTGCCGCCGGCGCCTCGCCGATCGGCCTCAAGCGCGGCATCGACGCCGCCGCTGCGTACGTCTCCGAGCTGCTGCTCAAGTCCGCACGCGAGGTCGACGACAAGGCCTCGATCGCGCACGTCGCCACCATCTCCGCCCAGGACTCCAAGATCGGCGAGCTCATCGCCGAGGCGTTCGACAAGGTCGGCAAGGACGGCGTCATCACGGTTGAGGAGGCCCACACGATGGGCCTGGAGCTGGAGTTCACCGAGGGACTCCAGTTCGACAAGGGCTACCTCTCGCCGTACATGGTCACCGACCCGGAGCGCATGGAGGCCGTCCTGGAGGACGCCTACGTGCTCATACACGACGGCAAGATCTCCAACGTCACCGAGTTCCTGCCGCTGGCCGAGAAGGTCGCCCAGACCCGTAAGCCGCTGCTGATCGTGGCCGAGGACGTCGAGGGCGAGGCCCTCGCGCTGCTCGTGCAGAACAAGATCCGCGGCACGTTCGTGAGCGTCGCGGTCAAGGCGCCGGGCTTCGGTGACCGCCGCAAGGCCATGCTCGAGGACATCGCCGTCCTGACCGGCGGCCAGGTCGTCACCGAGGCCGTCGGCCTCAAGCTCGACAACGTCGAGCTCGACGTGCTCGGCCAGGCCCGCCGCGTGTCGGTCAAGAAGGACGCCACCACCATCGTCGACGGTGAGGGCGACGCGTCCGCGATCGAGGACCGCGTCCGCCAGATCCGCCTGGAGATCGAGAACAGCGACTCCGACTGGGACCGCGAGAAGCTCCAGGAGCGCCTCGCCAAGCTCGCCGGCGGCGTCAGCGTGCTGCGCGTCGGCGCGGCCACCGAGGTGGAGCTCAAGGAGAAGAAGCACCGCCTTGAGGACGCGATCTCCGCGACTCGCGCCGCCATCGAGGAGGGCATCGTCTCCGGAGGCGGCAGCGCTCTCGTGCACGTCGCCAAGGACGGCTTCGACGCGCTCGGCCTGTCCGGCGACGAGGCCACCGGCGCCGAGGCCGTACGCCGCTCGCTCGTCGAGCCGCTGCGGTGGATCGCCGAGAACGGCGGCAACGAGGGCTACGTCGTGGTCTCCAAGGTCGAGGCGCTCGCCCCGGGGTCGGGCTTCAACGCCGCCACCGGCGAGTACGGCGACCTGATCGCCCAGGGGGTCATCGACCCGGTGAAGGTGACCCGCTCTGCGGTCACCAACGCCGCGTCCATCGCCGGGATGCTGCTCACCACCGAGGCGCTTGTCGCGGACAAGCCCGAGGAGGAGCCGGAGGCGGCCGGCGGCCACGGACACGGCCACGGTCACTGATCGACGCACCGCCCAGGAGGCCTCCACCGCGTGTCGCGGTGGAGGCCTCCTGCTGTTTCTGGCCGCATTTGGCGACACAGTGTGATGGTTCGATTACGTATAGTGATATTGGGTGGTGTAATCGTGCACTGTGACCATTCCGTTGTCATCAACGAGGCAGACAGGTGCGATCTCGGTGGGCATCATGCTTTCGTGACCGAGGGAGCAATCGCCGGGGCCACGTTTCGGGGTGCTGCCGACGAACCAAGGGTAGGGCGTCAGGCGAGGGGAGACGAAAACGATCTCCGTGAATTGACGATTCTCGCCGTCCAAGGTGATCCGGCTGCGGTCGAATCCCTGATCGGACGCGTACGCCCGATGATCGTTCGGTATTGCCGCGCCAGACTGGGCCGGGTTTCAGGGCAGTACCACATCGCCGACGACGTCGCGCAGGAGGTGTGCATTGCCGTGCTGGGCGCGTTGCCCCGCTATCGCGACATGGGGCGGCCGTTCGCCTCATTCGTGTTCGGGATCGCCTCGCACAAGATCGCGGACGCTCTGCGAAGCGCCGTCCGTGCCGCCGTGCCGACCGAGGACCTTCCGGATGGGCCCGACGAAAGGCCCGGGCCGGAGGAGACCGTCGTCCGCTACATGGAGGCCGGCCGCGCGCGCGACCTCCTCGACCGGCTGCCGGACCACCAGCGGGAACTCGTGCTTCTGAGAGTGGTCGCAGGTCTTTCGGCGGAGGAGACCGGTAATGTACTGGGCATGTCCGCGGGGGCCGTACGCGTCGCGCAACATCGGGCGATCGCCCGGCTTCGGGCGATGGCAAGTGAGGAGTCGATAGCTTGACTCGTGGTCGTGCCGCCACCCCCGACCCGTTCGACCTGAGTGCGGTCAGCGGTAGCGACGAACTGTTCGACACACTATCCACCCGCAGGCCGTGGGAGTTCGATGACGACCCCGCCGCCCACCTGCTGGCGGCACTCGCCGCCGACGTCGACGTGGGTGCCCCGCCGCTGCCCCCACGCGTGACGTGCACCGGAGGAACGCGCCGCCGAAGCGCCGCGGCGATCCTGACATTCAGCGTCGCCGTCACCATCCTGACCTCGGCCGGCGCCGCGGTCGCCGTCGGAGTCGGAGTCGGAGTCGGCGGTGATTCCGGTGGTCACCGCGCTGAGAGGGCACGCCCCTCGATATCGGAACGTTCCAACATGAACGCTCAACGTGAGTCGGTCACCGGCCTGGACGAAAGCCCCCGAGACCCGAGCACGGACAACGCCCCGCACGACGCCGTGATCCCGGTATCACGCACGAGGCCACCGTCCCCGGAAGACCACGCGGCCCCGCCCACCCCGGCACCAGGCCAACCCCCCTGCCCGTCCCCGTTGCCGGACGACAACCACAAACCCTTCGACGACAACCGCCACACGTCGGACGAGAACCCCCCGCCGGCCTGCCAGCCAGGCACCCCCTCGGGCGGCCACGACGAAAACCGCCCCGGCACAGGCTGCCGCCCCCCGACCGGCCACCAGCCGGGCAAGACCACCTACCGGCCCGACGCCTACTCCGACGACCACTGCGAAGACTCCCCGACCGGCTCCCGGTAGACCACGCCTAGGACAGGTCTCGTGGGCCGTCAGCCCGCCACGCGGTGCTCAAGCGGCGGCTCACCATGCTGCCGTCGCCCGTCGCCCGTCGCCCGTCGCCCGTCGCCCGTCGCCCGTCGCCCAGAACAGGCCGACCCCCTGTCTCCGCCTTGCGCTGCGGGCTACCGGCCACATGTCGCCGTGCCGTCGGCCATCGGGATGCGTGCCGCCACGCGGTGGGACATGGGGCCCTGGCTGCGCTGGCGAACGGAGGTGGGGCCGGATGGTCTGGGGGTTTCCCAGGGCGGTGGTGCGGGGTGGTGTCCCGTCTGGTGATCACGGACGGGCGTCACCCTCGGCTCAGCCGACTACTCCACCGGTGCTCTTGAGCGAGACCGATCGGCGGCTCCTCCACCGAGCCCTTGGCCACCGATGGGCGCGCAGGGCTTTCGGGAGAGTGCTAGTGGTGGTGGCCGGTCGGTGGTGGTGCTGGTCAGTCGGACTGGCCCTCTTCGCTGTCGATGACTCCGTCGACGTAGCCGCGGGCGTACTCCCAGCTGACGTAGTCGCTGGGTTCGGCGGAGATGGCGGGCTCGTGGACGCGGGCCAGGCCCAGGTCCAGGAGGTGGCGGAGGTTGCCGTAGAGGAGGTCCCAGTCGATGTGGTGGGGCTTGCCGCAGTCGCCGCAGTCGACGGTCAGGCCTCTGATCCCCAGGGGCTCCAGGAGGGCGCGGAAGACTTCGAGGTCGGAAAGGTCGGCGAGTACGTCCTCACGCTCGGTGACGCTCAACGGCTCGACCTCGTCGGTCAGGTCGCCGAGCGCGGCGGCCGGGTCTTCGGGGTCGTCCGCGAACGGATCGAGAGGGGCGTCATCGTGCACGAACCCACGCTACTGCGCACCGCAAGTCAGAACAGCCGCCCTCACATAGTGACCTCCGCCCACCTGCGCCGATCCACTTCAAGGGCGTGTCGCGCCTCCTCGCCCGGCATCCGGACAACGGGCAGACCGAAACCCGTGCCCGTCGCTCACCCGACTCTGGAGGCCCGGAGGGCGCCCGGCCGTCATCGTCGGCCTCCTGGCCACGACCGCTCAGGTCGGGACATGAGAACGCGACGGCGCAGAACGGGGGCTTCCCGGCCTTCTCGGTGGTTTCGGACGGCGCAAACGGCTGGTCCCGGACCCCTCCGGTGCCCCTGTGGCGTCCGTGGCCCTGGCGGGGCTCTGAGGCGGTCAAGGCTTCCCTGTCGGGAGGGGGTTCCTGTCCACGTCGGCACGGCTTTCGGGCGATCAGGGCATCCCGGCTGGGATGTGTTTCTGGCCACGTCGGTATGGCTTTCGAGGGCATCTCGGCTGGGGCCGCCTGCGGGCGGTATGACTCTTGGGCGTCCAGAGTGTTTCGGCCGGGAGGTGCCCACGTTGGCGCGGCTTTCGGAGATCGAGGGCATCTCGGGCTGGGGAGCTGCCTAGGGCGGCATGGCTCCTGGGCAACCCAGCGCGTCTCGGCTCGGAGGTCTTCCTGCCCACGTCAGTGGGGTTTTCGGACATCTAGCGCTTCCTGGCCCGGCCTACCTCGGCGCGGCTCCTGAACATCCAGGGCATCCCGGACGGGCCCACATCGGCGCGGCTCTCGGGTGGCCCAGAGCCTCCGGCGTGGAGGGGGGGACGGCGGGGCGTTGGTGCGGTTTTCGGGTGGTCAGGGCATATCCCCGGTGAGGTGGGTGTTGCATCGATAACGGTCCGGCTGAGGGCCAAAGGGCCTCCCACGCCGGGTCCGCGCCCTAGGATGGACACCATAATTCGCTGACCTGGCCTGACATCGCGACCCATCGGATGATGCCCCATGACTTTCGCGCCCGAGCCCGCCAAGTTCGCCCCGCAGGGCTTCACGTACGACGACGTGCTGCTCGTGCCCGCGTACTCCGACCTCGGGCCGGGTGACGCGGATACGACGACGCGGCTCTCCCGTTCGCTGACGCTGCGGGTACCGCTGGTGTCCGCGGCGATGGACACGGTGACCGAGGCGCGGATGGCGGTCGCCATGGCGCGGCAAGGCGGGCTGGGGGTTCTGCACCGCAACCTGCCGATCGAGGAGCAGGCGCAGCAGGCCGATCTCGTGAAGCGGTCCGAGGCGGGCATGGTCAGTGACCCGGTGACGTGTTCGCCGGACGCCACGCTGGCCGACGTCGAGCGGCTGTGCGCGCACTACCGGATCTCCGGTGTGCCGGTGACCGACGAGGACGGCGTGCTCGTCGGCATCGTCACCAACCGCGACATGCGGTTCGAGGCCGACACGAACCGGCCCGTACGCGAGGTCATGACCCAGATGCCGCTGGTGACCGCGCCGGTGGGGGTGTCGCGGGACGACGCGTTCGCGCGGTTGCGGTCGAACAAGGTGGAGAAGCTCCCGCTCGTCGACGGCCGAGGGCGGCTGCGCGGGCTGATCACGGTGAAGGACTTCACCAAGAGCGAGAAGTACCCGTACGCCACCAAGGACGCCGCGGGCCGCCTCGTGGTCGGGGCCGGGGTCGGTGTCGGCGAGGAGGCGGAGTTGCGAGCCCGGGCGCTCGTCGACGCGGGTGTGGACGTCATCGTGGTCGACACCGCGCACGGCCATTCGCGCGGCATGCTCGACATGGTCGCCAAGCTCAAGGCGAACACGCGCGCCGAGGTCATCGCCGGCAACATCGCGACGCGGGCCGGTGCGCAGGCGCTCGTCGACGCGGGTGCCGACGGGGTGAAGGTCGGGGTCGGTCCCGGTTCGATCTGTACGACGCGGGTCGTGGCCGGTGTCGGGGCGCCGCAGGTGACGGCGATCTACGAGGCCGCGCTGGCCTGCCGCCCGGCCGGGGTTCCGGTGATCGGCGACGGTGGCCTGCAGTACTCCGGTGACATCGCCAAGGCGATCGCGGCCGGTGCCGACACGGTGATGCTCGGCTCGCTGCTCGCGGGCTGTGAGGAGAGCCCCGGCGACCTGATCTTCATCAACGGCAAGCAGTACAAGACCTACCGCGGCATGGGCTCGCTCGGCGCGATGAAGAACCGCGAGCGCGGCGGCTCCTACAGCAAGGACCGCTACTCCCAGGACAGCGTGGCCAGCGACGACCAGCTGATCCCCGAGGGCATCGAGGGCCAGGTGCCTTATCGCGGCCCGATCGCGGCCGTGGCGCATCAGCTCGTCGGCGGGCTCCGCCAGGCGATGTGGTACACGGGTTCGCGTACGATCGCAGACCTTCAGACGGGCGGCGTCCTCATGCCGATCACCGGCGCCGGCCTGCGGGAGAGCCATCCGCACGACATCCAGATGACCGTCCAGGCGCCGAACTACCAGGTCCGCTGAGAGACTTTCCGGCCGTGGCCACAGCACTGTGGCCACGGCCGAACCATGGAGGACGTTGAATGGCCGAGGTTGAGATCGGGCGCGGGAAGAGCGGCCGGAGGGCGTACGAGCTCGACGAGATCGGCATCGTTCCGTCCCGGCGTACCCGTGACCCCGAAGAGGTCAGTGTCGCGTGGCAGATCGACGCGTACCGTTTCGAGATGCCGCTGGTCGCGGCTCCGATGGACAGCGTGGTCAGCCCCGGTATGGCGATCGCGATCGGCCGGCTGGGCGGCCTTGCAGTGCTCGACCTGGAGGGTCTGTGGACCCGCTATGAGAACCCCGAGTCGCTGCTGGGCGAGATCACTGGCCTGGACGACGCGACGGCGACGCGGCGGCTGCAGGAGCTGTACGCCGAGCCGATCAAGGAAGAGCTGATCGGGCAGCGGATCAAGGAGATCCGCGAGGCCGGCGTGACCGTGGCGGCACGGCTGTCGCCGCAGCGTACGGCGCGGTACCACAAGACGGTGATCGACGCCGGTGTCGACCTGTTCGTGATCCGGGGCACCACGGTGAGCGCGGAGCACGTCTCAGGGCGCGCCGAGCCGCTCAACCTCAAGCAGTTCATCTACGAGCTCGACGTCCCGGTGATCGTCGGCGGCTGTGCGACCTACACCGCGGCCCTGCATCTCATGCGCACCGGCGCGGCCGGCGTCCTGGTGGGCTTCGGCGGCGGTTCGGGCCACACGACCCGTACGGTGCTGGGGGTCGCGGTGCCGATGGCCACGGCGATCTCCGACGTCGCGGCGGCGCGGCGTGACTACCTCGACGAGTCCGGTGGGCGCTACGTCCATGTGATCGCCGACGGCGGTATGCGCCAGTCCGGCGACATCGCCAAGGCCTTCGCGGTCGGCTCCGATGCGGTGATGGTCGGCTCGCCGTTCGCGCGGGCCGTCGAGGCGCCCGGCAGCGGCTTCCACTGGGGCAGCGAGGCGCACCACGAGGAGCTTCCACGCGGCAACCGCCTGGAGTTGGGATCAATCGGCACGCTGCAACAAATTCTGTATGGCCCGTCGAACGTCGCGGACGGCTCGATGAATCTCATCGGGGCGCTCCGCCGAGCGATGGCGACGTCTGGATATTCCGATTTGAAAGAATTTCAGCGTGTTCAGGTAGTCGTAGCCCCTCATTGACCCATTTTCGCGCCTGCCGGGGGTAAGGGCTTTGTGACCGAAGTGGTGACGTCATAGCGTGGCTCTTGCAGACACGTGAGGGAGTGCGCAATGGCAGATGAGCGGTCCGCGAACGGTCTCGGCATATCACGGCTCGGTCCTGCCGAGCGCGAGACCGCCCTGGCCCGGATGGGCGACGAGGAGTTCGACGTCGTCGTGGTCGGCGGAGGCGTCGTCGGGGCCGGTGTGGCGCTCGACGCCGCCACGCGCGGTCTGACCGTCGCGCTCGTCGAGGCGCGCGACTTCGCCTCGGGCACCTCCTCACGCTCGTCGAAGCTGATCCACGGCGGCCTGCGTTACCTGGAGCAGCGCGACTTCGAGCTGGTCAGGGAAGCGCTCACCGAGCGCGGGCTGCTGCTCAGCCGTATCGCGCCGCACCTGGTGCGGCCCGTTCCGTTCCTGTTCCCGATGACGCACCGGGTCTGGGAGCGTGCCTACATCGGTGCCGGTGTCGCGCTGTACGACGGGCTGTCCCTGTCGATGGGCACCGCGCGCGGCGTCCCGCGCCACCGGCACCTGAGCCGTACGAAGGCGCTGAAGGTCGCACCGTCGCTGAAGCGGGCCTCCTTCGTCGGCGCGATCCAGTACTGGGACGCCCAGGTGGACGACGCCCGTTACGTCATGATGCTCCTGCGTACGGCCGCGGCCTACGGCGCGCAGATCACCACGCGTACCCAGGCCGTCGGTTTCCTGCGCGAAGGCGAGCGGGTGACCGGCGTACGCGTCCGCGACCTGGAGTCCGAGCACGAGATCGAGGTGCGCGCCAAGCAGGTCGTCAACGCCACCGGCGTCTGGACCGACGAGATCCAGGAGCTCGTCGGCGGTCGGGGGCAGATCCATGTCCGCGCGTCCAAGGGCGTGCACCTGGTGGTCCCCAAGGACCGCATCCATTCCGCCAGCGGCATCATCCTGCGCACCGAGAAGTCGGTGCTGTTCGTGATCCCGTGGGGACGCCACTGGATCATCGGCACCACCGACACCCCGTGGGACCTGGACAAGGTGCACCCGGCGGCGTCCAAGGCCGACATCGACTACGTCCTGGAGCACGTCAACGCCGTGCTGAACGTCCCGCTGACCCACGACGACGTCGAGGGGGTCTACGCGGGGCTGCGCCCGCTGCTGTCCGGAGAGTCCGACGAGACCTCGAAGCTGTCCCGCGAGCACGTGGTGGCCCACCCGGTCCCCGGCCTCGTGGTCGTCGCGGGCGGCAAGTACACCACGTACCGCGTGATGGCCAAGGACGCCGTGGACGCGGTCGCGCACGGCCTGGACGGCAAGGTGCCGGGCTCCTGCACGGACCAGATCGCCCTCGTCGGCGGCGACGGCTTCCAGGCCCTGTGGAACTCCCGGCAGCGGCTGTCGGACGCCTCCGGCCTGCACGTCGCGCGCATCGAGCACCTGCTGACCCGCTACGGCACCCTCACCGAGGACCTCCTCGCCCTCATCAAGCAGCGCCCCGACCTGGGCGCCCCCATCAACGGCGCCGACGATTACCTGCGCGCCGAGATCGTGTACGCCGCGACCCACGAGGGCGCTCGTCACGTGAACGACGTGCTGGCCCGGCGTACGCGCATCTCGATCGAGACGTGGGACCGCGGTCTGGGCGTCGCCCGTGAGGTCGCGGAGCTGCTCGCGCCCGAGCTCGGCTGGTCCGAGGAGCAGACCGAGCGGGAGATCGGCTACTACGAGAAGCGGGTCGAGGCCGAGCGGGTCTCTCAGACGCAGGTCGGAGACCAGGAAGCCGACGCCACGCGGCGTGGCGCGCCCGACATCGTGCCCACGATGATGCCCTGATCCGGCCACTCGCGCATATATAGGCAGGGTATATATTACGATTCGCCTAGTTGTCTGATTTGACGCTTTCAATGCAAAGTGTGACTCCTGTACTCTTCGTGGGTTGTCGGCTTTTGTGCGCCTCTTTGTCAGGTGCATCCCCCTGTGCAGGAGCGATGAGTGTCAAAGTCGTTGGCATCTGCGGGTGGTCTGCTCATGGCGTGTCTTCTCGTCGGCAGTCCGGGCACGGAGCGTAACGGCACGCACACTGCCCCGGCCGTCCCCCACGAGGACTCACCGGTGATCGTGACCACTGACACGGGAACGGCTCAGGAGCAGCTGGGGCCGACCCGCCGGACGCTGCCGCCGGCGGTCGCGCGTCCCGTCGCCCACACCGCCAGGGCGAAGGCCAAGGCGAAGGCGAAGGCCAAGGCCAAGGAGCTCGACTCGGGCACCCATCTGGCGAAGCCGACGCTCTCAACGCTGCGGACCGGCCCGATCTTCAACTCCCCGCTCGGGAGCGTCAAGTCGCAGCAGGCGATCTCGGTCGAGGTCGAGAGGCTCATCGCGGGCGCGCCCAAGGGCTCGGTCATCTACATCGGGATGTACCACTTCTCCACGCAGGACATGGCACGGCAACTGATCGCTGCCAAGAAGCGAGGGGTCGGCGTCCGCGTGGTCCTGGACCACGACTCGACGCAGTACGCGGCGTACGAGACCCTGCGCAAGGGGCTCGGGGCCAGCACCAAGGAGTCGTCGTGGGTGGTCACGTGCGGTGCGAACCGCGGCTGCATCGGGCCGATGTTCAACCACAACAAGTTCTTCCTGTTCTCCACCACGCTGCACGCCAAGCAGGTGGTCGTGCAGACGTCCGCGAACGCGACGTACGGCGCCCGTAACCTGCAGTGGAACGACGCGCTGATCCTCAGGGACTCGAAGGTCTACGCGGCGTACCGCAAGTACTTCGACGACCTGGCCGGGCAGCACACCACCACGGACTACCACGGTGTCGTCCAGGCGGGCCGGTATCAGCTCGACTTCTTCCCCTGGGCCGACGACGACCCGATCACCCCCGCGCTCGACTCCGTGTCGTGCGTGGGCGGCACGCGCATCCGGGTCATGCTCGGGCACTTCACGTACGCCCCGGTGGCGCAGAAGCTGTGGAGCCTCGACGACCAGGGCTGCCAGGTGCAGGTGTTCTTCAGCCACGTCGGCAAGACCGTGGCGAAGGACCTGCTGAAGACCGGCGGTGCCAATGGCGGCCCCGAGGCGCGCTACCTGCCCGAGGACGGCGAGGCGTACGCGCACTCCAAGTACCTGCTGATCGACGGCGGCTACCAGGGCAAGCAGCAGAAGGTCGTCTTCACCGGCAGCGCGAACTACACCGGCATCGGCTTCCACGGCCACGACGAGGCGATGCTCTCGGTCATCGACTCGACGCTCGAAGGCCAGTACGTCACGAACTTCACCTCGATGTTCAAGCGCGGCGGTGCCCTCAAGCCGGGCGATGCCACGCAGGTACCGCCGAACGTCGTCGAGCCCGACTGGGCGGACGACACCGACACACCTGACAACTGAGGTAGCCGCCGGGTCAGGGGAGTGCCGGGCCGAGGATGAGGCTCATCCCCGAGCCGTACAGCTCGGCCGGCACGCGGTCGGGGTCGAGTAAGTGCTGGATCGCCAGCCCGAACTCGATCGCCATGGCCAGTGACGCCCGGTCGCGCGCGGACAGCTCGTCCGTGCCGACGGCGAGCCCGGAGGCGAGGTCCTCCCGGTGGGCCTGATACCAGTCGGCGATGCGCCAGCCGGCCGAGAAGTCGCGCATGCCGAAGAGCCACAACTCCACCTGGAGCATCGCCTTCATGCGGGTCTCCTCGGCGGTCAGCCGCCGGGCGTAGGTGCGGCCCGCGTCGGCGCACCGGTCGGCGGGCGGCCGTTCGGTGTCGCGCAGGCTCGCGGACATCTCCTCGCCGGTCTCGGCTTGGGTGTAGCGGTCGAGGAGCACGAGGATGAGGTCGGTCTTGCCGGCGAAATTGGAGTAGACCGCCCCTTTCGTCATCCCGGCCTGGGCGGCGATCTCGTCGAGGGACGCTCCCCGGATGCCGCGCTGGGCCCACAAAAGCTCCGCTGCGTCGAGAAGTGCCGCCCGGGTCTGAGCGCGGCGCTCTTGACGGGGGTTGCGTTCTCGTATGTCCGTGTTAACGGGCTCATCCGGGTCTGAGATCAATTCTTCCTCTTCCGTCATCGACCGTTCACCCCTCCACCACCGGAATACACCTGAATTCTCAATGCGCACCAGCGAATGCACAACATGGTGGCTATGGAACGTACCGAAATGGCATTTGAGGAAGGTCAAAGGTCGACATCAGGGACGCAACGGGTTACTGGGCAGTAGCCACAGACCGAATCAAGTTCTAGGCTTCGGTCATGAGCTCAACCGCGAGGTCCCACGCCGCCACATCGGGACCGGCCGTGCCGGCGGTCGTCGAGCGGCTGACCGGACGCATCGTCTCCAGCGGAGCGACGACCGCGATCACGCGACCGCTCACCGGCGAGCCCTTGGTCGAGTTGCCCGTCTCCGGCGCCGCCGACGTGGCCGCCGCGTACGAGCGGGCGCGCGCCGCGCAGCGGGAGTGGGCGAAGCGGTCGCCCACCGAGCGCGCCCGGCCCTTCATCCGGTTCCACGACGCGATCCTCGACCGGCGCGAGGAGATCCTCGACATCGTCCAGCTGGAGACCGGCAAGGCGCGCCGCCACGCGTTCGAGGAGGTCATGGACGCGGCCGGCTGCACGCTCTACCACGCGCGCCGCGCACCGCGCCTGCTCGGCCCCCGCCGCCGCAAGGGCATCCTGCCGATGGCGACCCGCGCCCTGGAACTACGCCAGCCCAAGGGCGTCGTCGGCCTGATCTCGCCGTGGAACTACCCCCTCGCCCTGAGCGTCACCGACGCCGCGCCGGCGCTGCTGGCCGGCAACGCGATCGTCCACAAGCCCGACACGCAGACGTCGCTGTCCTCGCTCTGGGTGCTCGACCTGCTGGTCGAGTGCGGGATGCCGGCCGACATCTGGCAGGTCGTGGTCGGCGACCCGGCCGAGATCGGCGATCCCCTGATCAGCGGCGCCGACTACGTCGCGTTCACCGGGTCCACCGCCGGCGGCCGTGCCATCGCCGAGAAGGCCGCCGCCCGGCTGATCGGCTGCTCGCTGGAGCTCGGCGGCAAGAACCCGATGATCGTGCTCGACGACGCCGACATCGAGCGGACGGCGAAGGGCGCGATCCGCGCCTGCTTCGCCAACGCCGGCCAGCTGTGCATCTCGATCGAGCGGCTCTACGTGCACGAGAAGATCTACGACCGGTTCGCCGAGCGCTTCGCCGACGAGGTGCGGAACATGCGGCTGGGCGCCGACTACGACGCCGACATGGGCTCGCTGACCTCCCGGCGCCAGCTCGACGCCGTCACCCGCCACGTCGATGACGCCGTCGCCAAGGGCGCCGAGGTCCTCGCCGGCGGTAAGCCGTGCCCCGAGGCCGGGCCGCTCTTCTACGCGCCGACCGTGCTCACCGCGGTCACCGAGGAGATGGACCTGTGCCGGGGCGAGACGTTCGGCCCGGTCGTGTCGCTCTACTCCTTCGCCACCGAAGACGAGGCGGTCGAGCTGGCCAACGGCTCCGACTACGGGCTCAACGCCAGCGTCTGGACCACGAACCTCGCGCGCGGACGCCGCCTCGCGGCGCGGATCAAGGCCGGCACGGTCAACGTCAACGAGGGCTACGCCTCCGCGTACGCCTCCTACGACGCGCCGATGGGCGGGATGAAGAACTCCGGCCTGGGCCGCCGCCACGGCGCGGAGGGCCTGTTGAAGTACACCGAGGTCCAGACGGTCGCGAGCCAGCGCTGGGTCGGGTTCGAACCGGTCATGGGCATGCCGTACGAGAAGTACGCGGCGACGATCGCGAGGGCGCTGAAGACGATGAGACGCCTCCGCCTGAAGTAGCCTTCTGTCTCGACTAGGAGCGCCAGCATGGACTACGACGTTCTCGTGATCGGCTCGGGTTTCGGCGGCAGCGTCACGGCGCTGCGCCTCACCGAGAAGGGGTACCGCGTCGGTGTGATCGAGGCCGGCCGCCGGTTCGACGATCCCGACGGCGCGCCCGGCGAGCGCCACCGCGACCTGCCGAAGACCTCCTGGCGTACGCGCAAGTACATCTGGGCGCCCGGCCTGGGCATGACCGGCATCCAGCGCATCCACCTGCTGCGCGGCGAGAAGGGCTCACGCGTCCTGGTGCTCGCCGGGGCCGGGGTCGGCGGCGGGTCGCTCGTCTACGCCAACACGCTGTACGAGCCGCCGCAGCCGTTCTACGACGACCCGCAGTGGCGGCACGTCACCGACTGGAAGGCCGAGCTGGCGCCGTTCTACGCCCAGGCCAAACGGATGCTCGGCGTACGCCCCAACCCGACGATGACCCCGGCCGACCACGCGTTCAAGAACGTCGCGGAGAAGATGGGCCGCAGCGAGACCTTCCACGTCACCCCGGTCGGCGTGCTGTTCGGCGACGAGCCCGGCAAGCCCGCCGACGACCCTTACTTCGGCGGCGCGGGCCCGCGGCGTACGACCTGCACCGAGTGCGGCTCGTGCATGACCGGCTGCCGTGTCGGCGCCAAGAACATGCTCACCGAGAACTACCTCTACCTGGCCGAGCACGCGGGCGCCGACGTACTGCCGATGACCACGGTCACGGCCGTCCGCCCGCGTGCCGAGGGCGGATACGCGGTCGAGACCCGCCGTACCGGCCGGCCGGTACGGCGCGGGCGCACGACGCTCACGGCCGAGCACGTCGTCTTCGCGGCCGGCACGTACGGCACGCAGAAGTTGCTGCACCGGATGAAGCGGAGCGGCGTTCTGCCGGGCCTGTCCGACCGCCTCGGCGTGCGCACCCGTACGAACTCCGAGGCGATCCTCGGGATCGAGCGGTTCGGCGCGAAGGGCGACGACCACTCGCGCGGCGTGGCGATCACCTCGTCGTTCCACCCCGACGACCACACCCACATCGAGCCGACCCGCTACGGCCCCGGCTCCAACGCGATGGGCGGGTTGCGGTCGCTGCTCATCGACGGCGGTGGCCGCGCGCCGCGCTGGGCGAAGTTCCTGGGCCAGGCCGCGCGGCGGCCGTGGGACCTCCTGCGGCTGCCGAACCTCCGCAAGTGGTCGCAGCGGACGATCGTCGCCCTGGTCATGCAGGCCCGCGACAACTCGATCACCGTCGAGCCGTCGCCGTCCGGGCGCGGCATGCGGGCACGCCGCGGCCACGGCGAGCCGAGCCCGACGTGGATCCCCGAGGCGCACCGGGCCGTGCGGATGCTGGCCGAGGAGATGGGCGGCATCGCCGGCGGCACCTGGCTCGACCTGTTCAACATCCCGACGACGGCGCACTTCATCGGCGGCTGCACGATCGGCGCCACCGCCGCCGACGGGGTGATCGACCCCTACCACCGCGTGTACGGCCACGCAGGCCTGCACATCGTGGACGGCTCGACCGTCTCGGCCAACCTCGGCGTGAACCCCTCGCTGACCATCACCGCGCAGGCCGAGCGCGCGATGGCGTTCTGGCCCAACCGCGGCGAGACCGACACGAGGCCCGAGCTCGGCTCGGCGTACGAGCGGCTGAACCCAGTGGCCCCGAAGAACCCGGTCGTCCCGGCCGGCGCTCCGGCGGCCCTGCGCCTGCCGATCTCGCCCGCCTGAGTTCAGCGGGCGCGGTAGGCCTCCATCAGGGCCTCGCGGTCGGCTTCGGGCAGGCGGCGTACGACCTCGCGGATCGTGACGCCCGAGACCCGGCCGACGCGCGGGCGCGTCCAGGCGATCACCCACGCGGGGTCGGACTTGGACAGCTCCCGCAGCACCCAGCCGAGCGCCTTGCGGATGAAGAACTCCTTCTCGTCGATGAGCGCGTCGCCGTACGCGGACAGCCGCGTGAGGTCGCCGTCGCCGGCGCGGATGCCCGGCAGCAGCGCCAGGAGCGCCGTGCGCCGGATCCAGAAGTCGTCGTCGGCCACCCAGCGGTCCAGCGTGCGGGCGAGCGCGGGGTACCGCACGACCAAGGTGCCGGCGCCCTTCACGGCGAGGGCGTCGACATATGCCCAGGTGTCGGAGTCGCGGATCAGGCGTTCGACGGCGCCGAGGTCCCCGGCCTCCAGGAGTCGCATGTTGTGGATCAGCACCTCGATGGCGGCCATGCGGCGGTCGTGGACGCCGTTCCAGAGCGTGGCGACCAGCGCGAGGGTCTCCTCGCGGGTCAGCCCGCGCGCCGAGGCGACCGCGATCTTGCGGATCTTCGGCAGCGAGACGCCCAGGTGGACCAGATCGCTCTTCAAATAACGCCGCTCGCCTTCGGCGCGGACCGGATCGGCCTGCCCGCGCAGCGCGGCGTCGATGGCGTTCTCATGATCCACGAGATCAGTATGACTTGTCCCTGAGCCTGACGGTATGGCGTTCGCCCAGGCAGGAGGGCTCTAGACTTGAGGACGATCCCGCGACTCCGAAAGGCGTTCTTGGTGTCCGTCGAGTCAGTCGAGCAGTCCTTCGACACGGTCCTCGTTGTCGATTTCGGCGCGCAGTACGCGCAACTCATCGCCCGCCGCGTGCGTGAATGCCACGTGTTCAGCGAGATCGTCCCCTCGACCATGCCGGTCGCGGAGATGCTCGCCAAGCGGCCTAAGGCGATCATCCTGTCCGGTGGCCCCGCGTCGGTGTACGAGCCCGGCGCGCCCGCGGTGCCGGACGGCCTCTTCGACGCCGGGGTGCCGACGCTGGGGATCTGCTACGGCTTCCAGGCGATGGCGCAGGCGCTCGGCGGCACGGTCGCCGACTCCGACATCGCCGAGTACGGCCGCACGCCGCTCACCGTGGTGCAGGAGGGCGAGCTGCTGGCCGGGCTGCCCGCCGAGCAGCCGGTGTGGATGTCCCACCGCGTGACGTGCAGCGTCCCGCCGCCCGGGTTCACGCTGACCGCCCGCACCGAGAGCGCGCCCGTCGCAGCGATGGAAGACCACGCGCGCGGGCTGTACGGCGTCCAGTTCCACCCGGAGGTCATGCACACCGAGCACGGCATGGAGGTGCTGCGGCACTTCCTCGCCGCGGCCGGCTGCCGGCCGTCGTGGACCATGGTCAACATTGTCGAGGAGTCCGTCGAGGCGGTGCGCACCCAGGTCGGCGACAAGCGCGCCATCTGCGGGCTGTCCGGCGGCGTCGACTCCGCGGTCGCCGCGGCGCTGGTCCAGCGGGCCATCGGGTCGCAGCTGACCTGCGTGTTCGTCGACCACGGGCTGCTGCGCAAGGGCGAGGCCGAGCAGGTCGAGAAGGACTTCGTCGCCGCCACCGGCGTCGACCTGAAGGTCGTCGACGCGTCACGGCGATTCCTCGACGCGCTCGACGGGGTCACCGACCCCGAGTCCAAGCGCAAGATCATCGGCAGGGAGTTCATCCGGGTCTTCGAGACGGCCGCTCGCGAGATCGTCGACACGAACGGCGACGTCGTCGAGTTCCTCGTGCAGGGCACGCTCTACCCCGACGTCGTCGAGTCCGGCGGCGGCACCGGCGCGGCCAACATCAAGTCCCACCACAACGTCGGCGGCCTTCCCGACGATCTTCAGTTCGCGCTGGTCGAGCCCTTGCGCACGCTGTTCAAGGACGAGGTGCGCCGGTTGGGCGAGGAGCTCGGCCTGCCATCGGAGATCGTCTGGCGGCAGCCCTTCCCGGGGCCCGGTCTCGGCATCCGGATCATCGGGTCGGTGTCACGCGAGCGCCTGGAGATCCTTCGCGAGGCCGACGCGATCGCGCGCGAGGAGCTCACGAGGGCCGGGCTCGACCGCGACATCTGGCAGTTCCCGGTGGTGCTGCTCGCCGACGTCCGCTCGGTGGGTGTGCAAGGTGACAGCCGCACCTACGGCCACCCGGTCGTGCTACGCCCGGTGACCAGCGAGGACGCCATGACGGCCGACTGGGCGCGGCTCCCGTACGACGTCATGCAGCGCATCTCGACCCGCATCACGAACGAGGTCGCCGAGGTCAACCGCGTCGTCGTCGACATCACGAGCAAGCCGCCCGGCACCATCGAGTGGGAATGAGCCTCACGTGACGCGGCTCGGCTCCAGCGAATATTTCTCGTAGGTCTTCTCCCCGACGATCGTGCGCAGGCGGTCCAGGCCGTCCCAGACGTCGGTGAACCGCGCGGTGATCGGCGCCGGGCCCAGCCGCAGGCGGCTCGGGGTGCGGTAGTCGGGGATCACCTTGGCGTCGATCAGCGCGCGCGACATGCGCCACGCCTCCGGGTGGCACAGCGAGACGTGCGCGCCCCGCCGCGCCGGGTCTCTGGGCGTCGCGAGCGTGAGGCCCGGCAGCCACGCCCCGGCGAGCTCGATCAGGTACTCCGTGAGCGCGCTGCCCTTGGCGCGCAGGCGCCCGATGCCGGCCTCGGCCAGCGGGCGCACGCCCTCCTCGACGGCCGCGATCGCCACGACCGACGGGGTGCCGGTCAGGAACCGCTCGATCCCCGGCACCGGGTCGTACGACGGGCCCATGACGAACTGGTCGCGCTGCCCGAACCAGCCCCAGATCGGCTGGCGCAGCTCCGGCTGCAGGTCGCGGCGTACGTAGAGGAACGCCGGGGCCCCGGGACCGCCGTTCAGATACTTGTAGGTGCACCCCACGGCGAGGTCGGCGCCGGTCGCGTCCAGCTCCACCGGCACCGAGCCGGCCGAGTGGCACAGGTCCCACAGCACGAGCGCGCCCGCCGCGTGGACGAGGTCGTTCACGGCCCGCATGTCGAGCAACGCGCCGGAGCGGTACGCGACGTGCGACAGGCTGACCAGCGCGGTCGTCTCGTCGACGGCGTCCCGCAGGGCGGCCGGGTCGAGGCCCTGGTCGATATCGCCGTGCACGACCCGCAGCTCCAGGCCGCGCTGGGTGGCGAGGCCTTGGAGAACGTACCGGTCGGTGGGGAAGTTGTCGTCGTCGGTGACGATCACCGTACGGTCCGGGCGGGCGTCCAGCGCGGCGACGGCCAGCTTGTACAGGTTGACCGTCGTGGAGTCCGACACCACGACCTGCCCGGGGGCCGCCCCGATCAGGGACTCACCGATGAGGTCGCCGGCCCGAGCCGGCAGGTCGACCCAGTGCGACCAGGAGCGGATCAGTCCGTGCCCCCACTCCTCGCGTACGGTCCGCGCGACGCGTTCGGCGCTCGCCTTCGGCAGCCGGCCCAGGGAGTTGCCGTCCAGGTAGATCAGCTCGGGGTCGTCGTGCACGAACTCGTCGCGAAGCCGCGCGAGAGGATCGGTGGCGTCGAGCGCGACCGCGCGCTCCCGGGACAGATCGATCATGGACCTCACTCTAAGTGTGTGTCGGCGCCGCCTATTCGGTGTCTGGTAAGTGACCGAGTCCGGGCTCCGCCGACGCCGAATATGCACGTCATCGCCTTCAGGTGCGTATCCGGCGTCGGCGGAGCGATCGTCGTTTACACGCCGGCCGCCGTGGCCAGCGCTCGTGCGGTCAGCACCTTGGCCAGATGCCGCCGGTATTCGGCGGATCCATGCAGGTCACTGGGGGGATTCGTGTCGTCGGCCGCGTGCTCGGCGGCGACGCGGAACGCCTCGCGCGATGCCGCTCCGCCCGCCACGGCCGCCTCCACGCCCGACGCGCGCACGGGAGTCGACCCCATGTTGGTGAGGCCGATCCTCGCTTCGGCCACCTCGCCGTTCGAGCGCCGTACGAGGCAGGCGACGCCGACGATGGCCCAGGCCTGGGCGGTCCGGTGGAACTTCTCATAGTGGAAGCCCCAGCCTCCGTAGTCCTTCGGCATCCGTACGCCGACGAGGATCTCGTCGGGTTCCAGCGCCGAGGTCAGGTAGTCGGAGAAGAAGTCGCGGGCCTGGATCTCCCGCGACGACGTCACCAGCACGGCGTCCGTCGCGACCGCCACGGCCGGCAGGTCGCCCGCCGGGTCGGCGTGCGCGAGAGACCCGCCGAACGTTCCCCGGTGGCGTACGGCCGGGTCGGCCACGGTCGAGGTGGCGGCGGCGAGCAGCGGGCAGTGTTCACGGATCAGCGGGTCGCGCATCACCTCGTGGTGCGTGGTGTTCGCGCCGATCAGCAGCGAGGACCCCTCGTCGCGTACGCCGTGCAGCTCCGGGAGCTCGCCGACGTCCACGAGGACCTCGGGGTAGGCGAGCCGCAGCCGCAGCAGCGGCATCAGGCTCTGCCCTCCGGACAGCACCTTGCCCTCTTCGCCGGAGTCGCGGAGCGCGGTGACGGCCTCCGGTAGCGACGACGGCCGGACGTATTCGAACGATGACGGAATCATGCTTCACCTCCCACGGATCCGAGACCGCCGCCCGCGCCGGGCTGCGGAGAGTGTTCGGCGCCGCCGCCGCTGATCGCCTTCCACACGCGCTCCGGCGTGCAGGGCATCCGCACGTCGGAGACCCCGTACGGGCGTAGCGCGTCGACGATGGCGTTGACCACCGCCGGTGTCGAGGCGATCGTGCCCGCCTCACCGACGCCCTTGACGCCGAGCGGGTTGGTGGTCGCCGGCGTCTCCGTACGGTCGGTCGTGAAGGTCGGCAGGTCGCTCGCGGAGGGCACCAGGTAGTCGGCCATCGTGGTGGTCGTCAGGTTGCCGTCCTCGTCGTAGACCGCCTCCTCGTACAGGGCCTGCGCGATGCCCTGGGCGAGTCCGCCGTGCACCTGGCCCTCGACGATCAGCGGGTTCACGACGTTCCCGACGTCGTCGACGGCGACGTACGAGCGGAGCTTCACGAACCCGGTCTCGGTGTCCACCTCGGCGGCGCACAGGTGCGTGCCGTGCGGGAACGAGAAGTTGCCCGGGTCGTGGGTGGCCTCGGAGTCGAGCGTCGGCTCGAACCCATCGGGCAGGTCGTGCGCGGCGAACACCGCCAGCGAGACCTCCTGGATGCTCCGTTTCTGCTCCGGTACGCCGCGCACCGAGAACGAGCCGCCGGAGAACTCCACGTCGCCCTCGTCGGCCTCCAGCATGTGCGCGGCCACCTGCCGGGCCTTGTCGACCACCTTGTCGCAGGCGTTGTAGAGCGCTACGCCGCCGACGGCGAGGGACCGCGAGCCGTAGGTGTCCATGCCCTTGGGCGAGATGCTCGTGTCACCGTGCAGGACGCGGACGTCCTCGAACGGCACGCCGAGCCGGTCGGCGGCGATCTGCGCCCACGCGGTCTCGTGGCCCTGCCCGTGCGCGGACGAGCCCGTGATCACCTCGACCTTGCCGGTCGGCAGCATGCGGACGGACGCCGACTCCCAGCCGCCCGCGCCGTACGACAGCGAGCCCAGCACGCGCGACGGCGCCAGCCCGCACATCTCGGTGAACGTCGAGATGCCGATGCCGAGCTGTACGGGGTCGCCGCGGTCACGCCGGTCGGCCTGTTCAGCGCGCAACTTGTCGTACTCGAACATCCGCATGGCCTTCTCGGTGGCCGCCTCGTAGTTGCCGGAGTCGTACGTCAGCCCGGCGATCGTGTCGTAGGGGAACTCCTCGTGCTTGATCCAGTTGCGCCGGCGTATCTCCATCGGGTCGATGGACAGTTCGGCCGCCAGCTCATCTACGAGCCGTTCGATGCCGAACGTCGCCTCCGGCCGCCCGGCGCCCCGGTACGCGTCGGTCGGCGTCTTGGTGGTGAAGACGCCGGAACACTTGAAGGAGTAGGCGTCCATCTTGTAGATGGCGTTGAACATGAAAGCGCCGAGGATCGGGACGCCGGGCGTCACGAGCATCAGGTAGGCGCCCATGTCCGCGAGCAGGTCGACCTTCAGGCCGCGGATCCGGCCGTCGGCGTCGGCGGCGAGCGAGAGGCGCTGGATCTGGTCGCGTCCGTGGTGGACGGCCATGTTGCCCTCGCTGCGCGACTCGGTCCACTTGACCGGCCGTCCCAGCCGCTTGGCCAGCAGGAGGCAGATGACCTCCTCGCCGTACACCTGCAGCTTCGAGCCGAACCCGCCGCCCACGTCGGGTGCGACGACTCTGAGCTTGTGCTCGGGGATGCCGGTCACCATGGCCAGCATGAGCCGCAGGATGTGCGGGATCTGGGTGGCCGACCACATCGTGTACTCGTCGCCGACCGCCGAGCAGACCACCGCGCGGGGCTCCATGGCGGTCGGGATCAGCCGCTGCTGGATGTAGCGGCGTTCGATGACCACCGGAGCGTCGCGGAACGCCGCGTCGAGGTCGCCGTTCTCGAACACCCACGTGTAGGAGGTGTTCGTGCCCTTGTCGGCGTGGACGAGGTCGGCGCCTTCTTTGACCGCCTCATCCATGTCGAGGACGGCCGGGAGCGGCTCGTAGTCGACGTCGATCGACTCCAGCGCGTCCGCGGCGGCGTACCGGTCGCGGGCCACGACGACGGCGACGGGCTCGCCGACGTAGCGGACCTCGCTCACCGCGAGCGGCGGGTGGTCGGGCAGCACCATGTCCTCGGTCACCGGCCAGGCGCACGGCAGGCTGCCCTGCTCGTCGGCGAAGTCGGCGCCGGTGAAGACCGCGATCACTCCGGGGCGCTCGCGTGCCGCGGAGACGTCCACGCGGGTGATGCGGCCGTGGGCGATCGGGCTGCGCAGGAACGCCGCCTGCAGCAGGCCGGGAAGCTGGATGTTGTCGGTCCAGTTCGTGCGCCCGGTGATCAGCCGGGCGTCCTCGCTGCGCTTGCGCGCGGAACCGATTTCCGGTGCGGCGGTCATGTGGTCACCTGCTCACGTGCGGACTCGCGCATCTCGGCGGCGGCGCGGCGTACGGCGCGGACGATGTTCTGGTAGCCGGTGCACCGGCAGAGGTTGCCTTCGAGCCCTTCGCGGATCTCATCGTCGGACGGGTCGGGGTTCTCCCGCAGGAGGTCGACCGCTGCGATGATCATGCCGGGCGTGCAGTAGCCGCACTGCAGGGCGTGCTCATCGTGGAAGGCCCGCTGGACCGGATGCGGCTCGTCGCCGTCGGCCAGACCCTCGATGGTGGTGACTTCCTTCCCGTCCGCCTGAAGGGCGAGGACGGAGCAGCTCTTGACGCTCACGCCTTCGGGCCCGGAGTTCGGGCCTCCGGCCAGCAGCACCGTGCAGGCGCCGCAGTTCGACGTGTCGCAGCCGATGGGCGTGCCCACCTTGCCGAGGCGATCGCGGAGGTAGTGGGCGAGGAGCAGGCGTGGCTCGACGTCGTCGTCGTACCTGACGCCGTCGACACCTACGGACACACGCGGCATTCGTTCTCCCGGAGATCTCGTTCGGACGGTGTGTGGTGCGCCCGGGGGAGGTGCTCGAATCGACCTGAGCAAGCGCTTGACCGGCCACATGGTGTGTGTGCCTTCTCCGGGACGGACGGGTGTTTCTGCGTACGCGTCCGCGTCAGATGCCGCGCCCTGGCGCCGTCTGACGCGGGCCGGGATCAGCTCTTGTTGAAACGGTGGTGGGTGTTCACCTTGTGCGTGCGGCGCGAGCCGTTCCGGTGTTTGCGGCGGATGCGTGCTGCGGCGCGACGGATGCGTTTCGTACGACTCTGCGGCATCGCGATCTCCTGACGCGAGGAGAGGCTGTTGATGCCAACGTAAGCCTCAGACCCCCGGGCGGGCCAGACCTTGGCGTCGGCCCGCTGACAGGCGCGTTCGTACGCCTGGTGTCCGCATCTGCACACCGCGTATGGCCTTGTGGCCGCAGAAGCGAGAGATATTCCCAAAAGGGTTCGCAAACGCGATGGGTGATATGTGTCCGGCGTGTTTCGCCGGGACCGGTCAGCGCACGTGGTCGAGGGCGACGGTGTGGAGGACCTTCCCGGAGAAGTCCCGCAGCCGTACGGTCAGCGTCAGGGACCCGCCGTCGATGGCGACCTCGCCGAAGAACTGGGAGCCCTCCAGCGGCGACGTGTTGGCGTGCGGAGCGACCTGCTGGAACCTCACCTCGGGGCCGAAAGTCGGGTCGAGCTTATTCGGGCCGAACGCGCCGGCGTTGAGCGGGCCGGAGACGAACTCCCAGAACGGGTCGAAGTCCTTGAACGCCGCCTTCGCCGGGTCGTAGTGGTGCGCGGCGGTGTAGTGCACGTCCGTGGTGATCCAGATGACGTTCTTGACGTGGTGCCGCTTCAGCGATGACAGCACGTCGGCGATCTCCAGCTCGCGGCCGAGCGGCGCGCCGCCCTTCCCCTGGGCGACCGCCTCGATGCGGTCGGCGTCCGGGACGACGAGCGACAGCGGCATGTCCGCGGAGACGACCTTCCAGGCGGCCTTCGAGGACGCCAGCGAGCGCTTCAGCCACGCTGTCTGCTCGGCGCCGAGGATGCCCTTGTCACCGCTTGTGTAGTCGTCCGGGCCGTTGGCGTCCCGGTAGGTCCGCATGTCGAGGACGAACACGTCGAGCAGCGGGCCGTAGGAGAGCTTCTGGTAGATGCGCCCGGCAGGCTTCTGGTCGGAGATCGGCAGGTACTCCAACAGCGCCTGGTGGGCGCGGGTGGCCAGGACGTCGGCGCGCTTCTCGGTGTACAGCGGGTCGTCCAGGAGCTCGCCCGGATACCAGTTGTTGTGGGTCTCGTGGTCGTCCCACTGGTTGACCTGCGGCATCGCGGCGGCGAGGGCGCGGAGGTTCTCGTCCATCAGGTTGTACCGGTGCTGGCCGCGGAACTCCTCCAGCGTCTCGGCCACCTTCGACTTCGCCGGCGACGTCAGGTTCCGGTAGACGCGGCCGTCCGGCAGCGTCACCGTCGCCTCGATCGGGTCGTCGGCGTACCAGTGGTCGCCGTTGTTCAGGAAGAAGTCCGGGTCGATCGCCTGGATGGCTTTGAAGATCCGGTAGCCGCCGATGTCGGGGTTGATGCCGAAGCCCTGCCCGGCCAGGTCGCCCGACCACGCGAAGGAGACGTCACGCCGCGTCCGCGGTGCCGAGCGGAACCCGCCGGCCTCCGGCGCCGACACGAGAGAACCGTCGTGCAGGTCGGCGGCGCGTACGCGGTAGTGCACGTGTTCGCAGGCGGGCAGCCCGCGCAGCCGTACCTTCCCGGTGAAGTCGGTGTCGGGGGTCAGGAGAGGGCCGCGGACGGTCGAGAAGTGCCGGAAGTCCGGCCGGGTGCTGACGTCGACGAGCATCCGGGACGGCCGGTCGGCGCGGGTCCAGACGATGCCGCCGCTCCCGGACACGTCGCCGCTCTGCACTCCGTGGGTGAGCCGCGGGCGGCCGGACCGCACCAGGGCGGCGGCGTGCGGACCGGTGCCGAGCAGGACGGCTCCTCCGCTCGCGAGCGCGCCGTTGCGAAGGAACGAACGCCGGTCCAGTCCCATTTCTCACTCCCGTCTCGGTAATCCGGACCGATCGTGACGCGTTCCCGCGTACGGATTCGGGCACGGAAATGGCCACGGGATGAACAAGCCGCGTGCTCGGCTGGGCAAAGTGCGCGGCCGGGGCCCGGACGCCCGGCTTGACGTCGGACGGCGCCGGCCTGCACACTTCCACCATGCCAGCGCGTACCGTTCCGACCGCCCTCGGGGGATCTCCCCTCGCGGTCGACGCGCTGTGTCCTTCGTGTTGTTGTCGCTGACCCTTCTGCCGGACGTCAGCCCGCGGCGTGTATGCCGCCTCCCGAAGGACCCCTTCTGTGGATCTCTCCGTCATTCCCGACTTGACCATGCAGGGCGAGACGCGCCCCGGCGCACCCGAGTGCACGCTCACCGCCGGTCGGCTGGCCGGGCTCATCCAGAAGCTCGCCGCACGCCCCGACGACTGGTGGCACCTGGTCCGCTTCGACGGCGTACCGGTGCCGGTCCGGTTCGGCGGCTGCGAGCTGTGGCTGTCCGCGTGGCCCCCCGGACACCACGCCGACCCGCACGCCGACGTCCTGGGGGTACTCGCCGGTGAGCTGACCGAGCGGAGGATCAACGCGCTGGGTGTGGCCGAGCGGACCCTGCGCGCCAACCGGATCCAGGTGTACGGCGGCGGCACCCCTCGTGAGCTGGTGAATCCGGGCCCGGCGTACGCGATCAGCCTGCACGCCACCTCCGGATGAGCGTCATAAGACGCGTGGCCTACGGCTCCCGCCGGCGCGCGCGGAACATCAGCCGTACCGCACCCAGCAGGACGAGGGACGTGATGATCGCGGGGACCGTCCATATGTAGGGGATGCGGGTTCCGTTCGCCCCATGGTCGAGGTAGCGCGCCCCGATGGCGATGAACAGCAGGGCCGCCACCAGCGACGACGGATCGAACCTATGCCGGAACACGCGTCACCTCCATGTCGCCGATCTTGCTGCGGATGCGCAGCACGATGGTGGGCGGGTGCTTGCCGGCGTGGCCCTCCGGTTCGAGGGTCCGGCGGACCCTCGCCCTGGGCCCGCTCGTGACCTGCCGGTCGACGGTGATGTCGCCGATGAACGCTTGGCCGTCCACCTCGACGCGTACGGTGCTCGGCACCCTGACGTCCACGACGCCCACCGTCACCTCGGCGTCCACCTCGATCCGCTGCCCGGAGTGGAGCGGCATCGAGGTGAGGTCGATGAGGTTCTCACCGATGAAGACCTTGTGGGTCTGGTCGGCCGGGGCGGCGGCCGGGCGCCAGATGGCGCGGTGGATGCGTTCGGCGACGCCGGGGTCGCCGGAGACCGAGGTCAGTGCGAGCGCGAGAGACATGATCGCTCCAATGGTGATGAGCTTGCGGTCCCGGCCGAACCAGGCTCCGAGGACGAGGCCGGTGGCGACGACGAGCAGCGCTCCGGCGATGACGATCTGGATGCGGTCGAGCTCCGGACGGCCGCCCGTGACGCGGGACAGAGCGGCGCCGGTCGCCACGGCGGCCAGCAGGGTGACGGTGCCGAGGTAGGACCTGCGCCGCCGGGGCATCGCCGGAACGGGGTCGTACGTGGAGGGGGGCGCCGGGAGGTCGTCGACCGGGCGGCCCACGAGCAGGGCGAGGTCGATCATGCCGTCGCGCGCGGGCCTGGGGGCCGCGGCCGGCGGGTTCCACAACGAGAGCGGGCGGCCCTTGACGCGTTCCGGCATGCTCCGCGCCAGTTGTACGAGGTCGACGTCGCGCGAGTGCGCCACCAGCATCGTCAGGGCGAACACCACGACCAGGGCCAGGCTCTCGCCCGAGGTCGGCGCGTCGGCGACGCGGAGGACCGTCGCGGCGGCCAGCGCCGCGCCCAGCAGGGCGAGGACGGTGTCGCCCTCGAACAGGCGACGGCTCATCCGCTCGATCCGCGACGGGCCGCCGCCGGGTGCGGCCATGAGCAGGAACGCCAGGACGTACAGCCAGACTCCGGTGCCGGCCGCGAGCATCAGCAGCGGGAACATCACGCGGAACACCACCGGGTCGATGCCGGTGTGGCGCGCGAGCCCGGCGCACACGCCGGTGATCAGGCGCCCCTCGTCGGAGCGGTCGAGCCGCTCGATGCTCTCCTCGGTCATGGGTCCATCGTCGCGGGTCCGCGCGGGCCCTGCCATCCGGGACAGCCCTGACTCACCCCTGAGGATCTCGGGGATGAGCCAGGGTGACCCCCGATGCGCGCGCTCGGCGAACGTGTGACGATCGGTGAATGCCAGACACGCCGGGCGAGGAGAGCCCGACCTCGCCGCAGACCGTACGCCCGCGCCTCGAACGGCGCAGCGGCGGTCGTCTCGTCGGCGGCGTGTGCCGTGGCCTCGCCGAGCATCTCGGCCTGGAGACCATCGTCGTACGGCTGGCGTTCGCCGTCCTCATCTCGGCGGGTCTGGGCGTCATCGCGTACATTGCGTTCTGGTTGCTCGTGCCCAGGCGCGAAGAGCCGGAGGGGCGCCGCGACTGGGGCCAGCTCTTCGCGTACGGCGCCCTGGTCTTCGGGTTGTCGTTGTTCACGTGGGGAGCCGGCGCGCTCAACTGGGCCCTGTGGCCGGTCGTCGCGGGCGGCATCGGCGTGGGGATCATCTGGCAGCAGGCCGACCCCGAGCGCCGGCGGCGCTGGATGCGCAACAGCCAGGCGATGTGGCTGCGCAGCATCGTCGGCGCGCTCCTGGTCGCGGGCGGGCTCGTGGCGTTCCTCGCCCAGAAGATCCATCCGGGTCAGGCGGGATCGGTGCTGCTCGGATCGAGCGTCGTCCTGGCCGGCGTCGCCGTGGTCGTCGCGCCGTGGCTCCTGCGCCTGTGGCGCGACCTGGACTCCGAGCGGCGCGAGCGCATCCGCTCCCAGGAGCGCGCCGAGGTGGCCGCGCACGTCCACGACTCGGTGCTGCACACGCTGACCCTGATCCAGCGCAACGCCAATGACCCGCGCGAGGTGCAGCGGCTGGCCCGCGCCCAGGAGCGCGACCTGCGCGCCTGGCTTTACGAACCGAAGGCCGACGCCGAACAGGACCTCGCCGCCGCCGTACGCAAGGACGCCGCCGAGGTGGAGGACTACCACGGCGTGCCGATCGAGGTCGTGTGCGTGGGCGACTGCCCGCTCGACGACCGGCTCGGCGCGATGCTGCAGGCCGCACGCGAGGCCATGGTCAACGCCGCCAAGTACGCGGGGGAGACGTCGCTGTCGGTCTACGCGGAGGTGGCCGGCGATGACGTCGCGATCTTCGTACGGGATCGGGGCAAGGGGTTCGACCTCGACGCCGTACCGGAGGATCGGATGGGAGTCCGTGAGTCCATCATCGGGCGGATGGAGCGCAATGGTGGCAAGGTGTCGATCCGCACGGCTCCGAGGGAGGGCACCGAAGTGAGGCTCGAGATGACGCGTGATCGGAAGATGGCATGACGCGTGTGGTGCTGGTCGATGACCACCAGATGTTCCGCAGCGGCGTGAAGGCCGAGCTGGGCGACTCCGTGGAGATCGTCGGTGAGGCCGGCGACGTCGGCGAGGCGATCGAGGTGATCCGGGCCACCGAACCGGACGTGGTGCTCCTGGACGTGCACCTGCCCGGCGGAGGCGGCGTCGAGGTCCTGCGCCAGATCACCGGCCCGCGCGGGCCGGGCACGCGTCCGCTGGAGACGAGGTTCCTGGCGCTGTCGGTCTCCGACGCCGCCGAGGACGTCATCGGCGTCGTACGCGGCGGCGCACGCGGCTACGTCACCAAGACGATCTCCGGCCCGGAGCTGACCAGCGCGATCGACCGGGTCGCCGACGGCGACGCGGTGTTCTCGCCGCGGCTCGCCGGCTTCGTGCTCGACGCCTTCTCCGCCGCCGACGCTCCGCCGGTCGACTCCGAGCTCGACCAGCTCACCCAGCGCGAACGCGAGGTCCTGCGGCTGATCGCCCGCGGCTACGCGTACAAGGAGATCGCCAAGGAGCTGTTCATCTCGGTCAAGACCGTCGAGACGCACGTGAGCAGCGTGCTGCGGAAGCTCCAGCTCTCGAACCGCCACGAGCTCTCCCGCTGGGCCGCAGCACGCCGCCTGGTCTGATCGCCCTTCGACCGGCCGATCAGAGAAGGGCCGCGAGCAGGCGCTCCTGGAACGCCGCGACGTCCGCGCCGACGGCGACACGCACGGACGGCCGTCCGCCCTCGTCGGCGTAGCGGCGGCGGTCCCACAGGGTCGTGCCCCGCGTACGCTCGCCGCGCAGCTCGACGCGTACCGGGCGCTCGACGTACTCGCCGAGGGACGGGTCGACGGCCAGCATCGCGGCGAGCGCGTCGTGGATCACCGCACCGCGCACGCCGAGGGACCGTCCGTACGCGGCGACGTAGAACTCCAGGACCGAGGCGGCGAACCGGGCGATCTCCCCCTCACCGGCGGCCAGCCGGTCGAGCCACGCGCCGTCCACGGCCGTGGGATGCGTCGCGTCGAGCGGGACCAGCGTCACCGGCCAGCCGGCGGAGAAGACCAGCTCGGCGGCCTCCGGGTCGTGCCAGACGTTCGCCTCGGCGTGGCTCGTGACGTTGCCGTGGTGGTCGAACGCCCCGCCCATCACCACCACCTCGCGCAACAGCGTGGGCAGCGCGGGCTCCAGCAGGAGGGCCATGCCGAGGTTGGTCAGCGGGCCGACCGCGAGGAGGGTCAGCTCGCCCGGGCGTTCACGCGCCAGCCTGATGATCTGCTCCGGCGCGGATATATCTTCCGGGCTGCCCTCCGGCGCGGCCATGCCGGTCTCGCCGAGGCCGTCTGCACCGTGCCAGTCGGGCGCGAACAGCACCGGCTGCGCCATGGGACGCGCCGCGCCGACCGCCACCGGCACGTCGCCGAGCCCCACGCGTTCGAGAACACGCAGGGCGTTCAGCGCGCCGACGTCCGGGGCGACGTTGCCGTGCACGGTGCCGGCCGCGACCAGCTCCACCCTGCCCGCCTTCACGAGCGAAGCGAGGTACAGCAGGGTCAGCGCGTCGTCCACGCCCGGGTCGCAGTCGATCAGGATCGCCGGCTTTACCGGCGGGTCCTCCATGCGGATCAGGCGTGTCATGCCGAGGGCACGATCTGGAACGCCTCGGCGAGCCGGCCTTCGCCGAGCCCGCCCCGCTGGGCGTTGGCCGAGAGCCAGCCGCGGAGCATTCCTTCCAGGTCGTCGTGGTGCGCGGTCTGGCTCACGTGCGCCCGCAGAGCCGCGATCTTCCGGTCGAACACGTCGGTGATGTCGACGAAGTGGTCGGGCGCGGTGGCTCCGCCGGAGATCCACACCTCGCGGGCGGTCCAGGCCTCGAGACCCTCGGCGCGCAGCTCCGGGAAGGCGTACGGGTTGCGCGCGTCGGGGTAGATCGCGTCGAGCGCGGCGGCGCCGACCGCTCGGTGGTCCGGGTGGCTCGGGGCGAGCCGCAGGTAGTTGCGCTCCGGGCTGGGAATGATCATCCGGTCGGGGCGTACCTGGCGGATCACCCGGGCGATGTCGCGCCGCAGGTCGAGCGTTGCCTCGACGCGGCCGTCGGAGTAGCCGAGGAACCGTACGTCGCTCACGCCGACGCACTTGGCCGCGGCGCGTTGCTCGGCGCGGCGCAGCGGCGCGATCTCCGAGCGAGGGAAGTCGTCGTCGAACCCACCGGCGTCACCGTCGGTGACCATCAGATAGGAGACCTCGATCCCCGCGTCGGTCCAGGTCGCAATGGTGCCGGCAGCGGAGAAGTCGACGTCGTCGGGGTGGGCCATCACAGCGAGAGCGCGTGTCACATCATCGATCACGTTCACATCCTAGGAACAGACGCCAACAGCATGGGCATTAACTCTGAGTGCTGGCGTTTTGCTGCCATGGGGGGTATTCCGGACAGATGAAGAAACTGATCGACACCGTCGACGATGCCGTCCTGGACGCACTGCGCGGAATGGCCGCCGCGCACCCGTCGCTCCGGGTCGACCTGGAGCAGCGGATCATCGTACGGGCCGGCGCTCCCCGCCAGGGCAAGGTCGGCCTGGTCTCCGGAGGAGGGTCGGGCCACGAGCCCCTCCACGGAGGGTTCGTCGGGTACGGGATGCTCGACGCCGCCTGCCCGGGAGAGGTGTTCACCTCACCGGTGCCCGACCAGATCCTCGCGGCCACGACCGCGGCCTCCGGCGGCGCCGGTGTCGTGCACATTGTCAAGAACTACACCGGTGACGTGCTCAATTTCCGTATGGCGGCCGAGCTGGCCGAAGATGACGACGTCGAGGTCGTCCCCGTCGTGATCGACGACGACGTGGCCGTGCAGGACAGCACCTTCACCGCCGGCCGTCGCGGCACCGGCGCGACGCTCTTCGCCGAGAAGACCGCCGGCGCGCTGGCCGAGGCCGGCGGCGGCCTCAACGAGGTCGCCGCGGTGGCCAAGGAGGTCAACGAGCGCAGCCGGTCGTTCGGCGTCGCCCTCACCGCCTGCACGGTCCCGGCCGCCGGACGGCCCACGTTCGACCTCGGCGACGACGAGATCGAGCTCGGCATCGGCATCCACGGCGAGCCCGGCCGCTCACGTACGAAGCTGCGCCCCGTCACCGAGATCGTCGACGTGGCGCTGTCGGCGATCGACGACGACATGCCGCTGTCCGGCGCCGAGGTCCTCGTGATGGTCAACGGCATGGGCGGCACACCCCTCATGGAGCTGTACGGGGCGTACGCGGCGGCCTCGGAGTGGCTGTCGGGACACGGCGCGACCGTGACGCGGCGGCTCGTCGGCAACTACGTCACCAGCCTGGACATGGCCGGCTGCATGATCTCGGTCTGCCGCCTGACTCCGCGGCTCACCGAGCTGTGGGACGCGCCGGTGGAGACCCCGGGCCTGCGGTGGGGGCGCTGATGGACACGCGAGCGTGGGCCGGCAGGTTCGCCGAGCTCGTCGAAGCCGACGTCGACCGCCTGACCCGGCTGGATTCGGCGATCGGCGACGGCGACCACGGCTCCAACCTGAACCGCGGCCTGCGGGCGGCGATGGCCTCCCTGGACGGAGACCTGCCGCCCGGCAAGGTGCTGATCGCCGTCGGGCGCGCACTCGTGTCCAAGACCGGCGGCGCGTCCGGCCCGCTGTACGGCACGGCGTTCCGCCGCGCGGGCAAGGCCCTGGGCGACGCCACCGAGGTGAACGCCGAGTCCCTGGGCACGGCCCTGCGCGCCGCCCTCGACGGCGTGGTGGAACTGGGAAAGGCCGAGGAGGGCGACAAGACCATGATCGACGCCCTGACCCCGGCCGTCGCGGCCTACGAGGCGACGATGGGCGAGGGAACGCCCGCCGCCGCACGAGCCGCGTTGAACGCCGCCGAGAAGGGCGCGACCGCAACCGTGCCCCTCCAGGCCCGCAAGGGCCGCGCGAGCTACCTGGGCCCCCGCAGCGTGGGCCATCTGGACCCGGGCGCGGCCTCCACGGTCCTGCTGTTCCAGGCCCTGGCAGACGTAACGGCGGACGACTGACACGAGGCGCCGACGTCGCGTTGCGGAGGGCCACCGGCGAATGCCCCGACGGCTGACTGACCGGCCCCACGCGCCATTCCAGGACCGACCGCACGGCGGCTCGCCGCCGTGTCGGTCGGGTGCCGTGTCGAGGATGCTCTGTCAGGCGTTGATGACGGTGTCGAGGATTCGGCGGGAGGCTCGGAGGCCGGCGATCGCTTCGTCGATGCGGTCGCGTTCGCGCTGCAGGTCGCGGCGGAGCTCTGGGCAGGTCGCTACCGGGCGCTCGCCATCGCTGCGGAGGCACGGCATGATCGCGGCGATGGTCTCCGTGCCGAGGCCCGCCGACAGCAGGTGGCGCACGCGGCGTACGGCCTCGACGTCCTTGTGGGTGTACTCCCGGTAGCCGCTCGGGCGGCGTTCGGGTGAGAGGAGCCCCTGCTCCTCATAAGAGCGGAGCAGGCGGCGGCTCACGCCGGTGCGGTGGGACAGCTCCCCGATGCGCATCCGACCTCCATCACATCGGTTCTGACTCTGGGCGCGACCTCCGATTATCCCGCCACGAGCCGTTCACCGCACGGGGAGTGACGATCTGTCCCCGGCGTGCTTGAGTTGGGGCCTTCATCGGTGAGGGGAGATTGTGTGGCCAACGTGGGAATCGTGCTGATCTCGCACAGCAGGGCGCTCGCCGAGGGCGCGGCCGAGCTGGCGCGGCAGATGGGCGTCGGTGAGGTCACCGTCGAGGCGGCCGGGGGCGACGCCGACGGCGGGCTGGGGAGCAGCATCGACCTGCTGGAGTCTGCGGTGAGGGCCGCCGACGGTGGCGCGGGCGTCGTGTTGATCGCCGACCTCGGCAGCTCCGTGCTGACCGCCAAGACGTACCTGGAGGACCGCGAGGACGACGCGGTGGTGCTCGCCGACGCGCCGTTCGTCGAGGGCGCGGTCGCCGCCGCGTCCGCCGCTGCCGCCGGTGTGGGCATGCCCGCCGTAGCCGAGGCCGCCACCGGGGCGTACGCCTTCCGCAAGACCTGACCCGCACGATCCGTGCGGCGGATCAGCAAGGCGGGTGGCCGTGCCCCCCGGTGCGTACGCCGTCCGTAAGACCTGACCCTTGAGATTCGTGCGGAAGATCCGTGAAGTGGGTGGTCACCGGGGTGTACGTGGCTCGTGGGACTCGTGGTGAGGGCGGTCCCCTGGGATCGGATGTGTCGGGTGGCCTCATGGTGTCAGCGTCAGGCCGTACCCTTCTTCAGGTGTCGACGCTCGTAAGCCATCCCCTTCTCGACGGCCTCAATGACAGCCAGCGCGCGGCGGTGGTGCATCAGGGCGGCCCCCTCCTGATCGTGGCCGGTGCCGGGTCGGGAAAGACTCGCGTGCTCACCCATCGCATCGCCTACCTGCTGGCCGAGCGGGGTGCTCAGCCCGGCGAGATCATGGCGATCACGTTCACCAACAAGGCCGCCGGTGAGATGAGGGAGCGCGTCGGTGCGCTCGTCGGCGCGCGGTCGCGGGCGATGTGGGTGATGACCTTCCACTCCGCGTGCGTGCGGATCCTGCGCCGTGAGGCGAAGAAGCTGGGCTTCCCGTCCGGGTTCTCGATCTATGACCAGGCCGACGCGCAGCGGCTGATGGCGCTGGTCTGCCGTGAGCTCGACCTCGACCCCAAGCGCTACCCGCCGCGCGGCTTCTCCGCCCAGGTGTCGAACCTCAAGAACGAGCTGATCGACTACGAGAGCTTCAAGTCGCAGGCGTCGACGCACATGGAGAAGACGCTCGCCGAGGCGTACGAGATCTACCAGGTGCGGTTGCAGCAGGCCGGCGCGCTGGACTTCGACGATCTGATCATGACGACCGTCAATCTGCTGCAGGCCTTCCCCGACGTGGCCGAGCACTACCGGCGGCGGTTCCGTCACGTGCTCGTCGACGAATACCAGGACACCAACCACGCGCAGTACGTCCTGATCCGCGAGCTGGTCGGGCAGGCCGGCGATGACGAGGATCTCGGGCCGGCCGAGCTGTGCGTGGTAGGCGACGCCGACCAGTCGATCTACGCCTTCCGTGGCGCGACGATCCGCAACATCCTGGAGTTCGAGCGCGACTACCCCGACGCGAGCGTCATCCTCCTGGAGCAGAACTACCGCTCGACGCAGACCATCCTGTCGGCGGCCAACGCGGTGATCGAGCGCAACGCCGACCGCAAGCCGAAGCGCCTGTGGTCCGACCAGGGTGACGGCCCGATGGTCAGCGGATACGTCGCCGACAACGAGCATGACGAGGCGGCCTACGTCGCGCAGGAGATCGACCGGCTCAGCGACGACGAGGACGTCTCGCCCGGCGACGTGGCGATCTTCTACCGCACCAACGCTCAGTCGCGTGTGTACGAGGAAGTTTTCATCCGCGTCGGCCTGCCCTACAAGGTCGTCGGCGGTGTCCGCTTCTACGAGCGCAAGGAGATCCGCGACCTGCTCGCCTACCTGCGGGTCCTGGCCAACCCCGAAGACACCGTGAGTCTCCGGCGCATCCTCAACGTCCCCAAGCGGGGCATCGGCGACCGGGCGGAGGCCATGGTCGAGGCGTTCGCCAACCGCGAGCGCCTGACGTTCTGGCAGGGGCTGCAGCGCGCCGACGAGGCCCCCGCGGTCGCCACGCGCTCGCTCAACCAGATCAAGGACTTCGTCGCCCTGCTCGGCGAGCTGCGCGACATGGTCCCGACCGCGACACCGGCCGAGCTCGTCGAGGCCATCTTGACCAAGAGCGGCTACCTCGCCGAGCTGGCGGCGTCCCGCGACCCGCAGGACGAGACGCGCGTGGAGAACCTCCGCGAGCTGGAGTCGGTCGCCGCCGAGTTCGAGGAGCGCCTGGCGCAGGGGCTGGCCGAGGGCACGATCGTCGGCCCCGACGACACCGGGCCGCCCGAGGAGACGCCCGACCGTCCCGGTGAAGGGCGGCTCGTCGACTTCCTTGAGCAGGTCGCGCTCGTCGCCGACGCCGACCAGATCCCCGAGGGCGGCGAGGGCGTCGTCACGCTGATGACGCTGCACACCGCCAAGGGCCTGGAGTTCCCCGTCGTCTTCCTCACCGGTATGGAGGACGGCGTCTTCCCGCACCTGCGGTCGCTCGGCGACCCCAAGCAACTGGAGGAGGAGCGCCGGCTCGCCTACGTGGGCATCACGCGGGCCCGGCAGCGGCTCTACGTCTCCCGCGCGACGATGCGCAGCTCCTGGGGTGCGCCGTCGTACAACCCGGCGTCGCGGTTCCTCGCGGAGATCCCCGACAAGCTCATCGAGTGGGAGCGAACCGAGTCGAGCCCGTCACGGAAGAACTCCCCGGCGATGGCGCCGCTGTCCCAGCGGCCTGGCGTCCGCTCTCCGGGCAACCGCGAGGTTCCCGCCCTGTCGACGGGTGACCGGGTCTGCCACGACTCCTTCGGGCTCGGCACGGTCGTCACCGTCGACGGCGCCGGGGAGAAGGCGGCCGCGACCGTCGACTTCGGCGGCGACTACGGCGTCAAACGCTTCGTCCTCCGCTATGCACCGATACAGAAGCTCTGAATAGGTTGCACGGCCAGAGTGGCCGAATCCGGGCGTCGACATGATGCGTGTGGTCCTTCATGATGCACGGGGGAGCACCTGCGGCCCGTTGGGAGGAAAATGAGGCGGTTCGCGCGGCGTCTCCTCTTCGCAGTCGTCTTCATGGTCACAACGGTCGGGTTCGCATCGCCGGCTTCTGCCTCGAGCGCAGGGTCGGTCATGCTCCCCGCCGGGAAATACCATGTTCCGCTCTACCGGGCGGCGGCCTCCGTACCGCGCCTGGTCGTCTGCCCCCGTGGCGCCGATGGCGCTCACCTGACCGGTATCGCCCGGCATCTCGCCGGTGAGTGCGCCTACCACCACATCCAGCAGGCGGTCGACGCCGCCGCGGTCCGCGGCACGACCATCTACGTACTGCCCGGCACCTACCACGAGGAGCCGAGCCTGGCGGCCCCGAGCCGCACCTGCGCGAAGCTCGCCGACGAGGACCTGTCGTACGAGCAGCAGCGGGCGTGCCCGCACCTGCGGAGCCTGATCAGCGTCGTCGGCGTCCAGGACCTCCAGATCGAGGGCATCGGCGGCCCGGTGATCGTCGAGGGCGGCAAGAGCGTCGGCATCTTCGCCGACCGCGCCGACGGCTTCTACCTCCGCGACGTCACCGTGCGCGGTTTCGCCGAGGACGGCGTCGACGTCGCCGAGACCGACGGGTTCGTCCTCGACCGGGTCACCGGCCTGGCCAACGGCGTCAACGGGCTCGCCGCACACGCCGCCGACCACGGGCTCGTCACCGACTGCGTGTCGTCCGGCAACGGCGAGGCCGGCATCGCGACGGCCTCCGCGTCCGATCAGAAGGGCAACCGCCTGTCGGTCGAGATCCGCCGCTGCAGGTCGTACGGCAACCTGATCGGCTACTCCGGCACCGCGGGCGACTCGGTGTACGTCCACGACAACGAGTTCAACGGCAACTCCACCGGCGCCATGATCGACAGCAGTGTGCAGGCGATCGGGATGCCGCAGAACCACGCGATGTTCGTGGCCAACCGCGTGTTCGACAACAACGCCGACCACTACAGCGGCTGTCGCGCCCACTGCCCGCGCCGCGCGGTGCCGGTCGGCACCGGCATGCTGATCGCGGGCGGCGACGAGAACACCTTCGCGAGCAACCTCGTCTACGGCAACTGGCGCTACGGCGTCGCCCAATACTGGATCCCGGCGACCTGGCGCGGCGAACACGACCCCGCCAAGCAACGCGACACCTCCCACGGAAATCGCTACGTCGGCAACCTGATGGGGGTCACGCCCTCCGGGGAGACCGAGCCCAACGGCATCGACTTCTGGTGGGACGAACAGGGCGACCGCAACTGCTGGCAGAACAACGCCGATCCGGGCACGCTCCGCAGCGAGCCGTCCGCCCTGCCCACCTGTGAACACCCCTCGGCCGGCGGCCCGTACGCCCAGCAGGGGAACCCGGTCAAGACTTCGGTCGTGACCGCGTGCGCGGCCTACCGGCCGGGCGCTCCGGACCCGCAGGACTGTAACTGGCTCCGCACTCCGTCCAGGCCCCGCTTCTGACGAAGCACGGGTGCCTCGGCCCCGCACCGCCCGCTCCACCATGGAGGCGGCTACTCTGCGGAGAGTCTGAGGCACCCCGGTAGGAGGCAGCAATGGCGGGTCCGATCCGTGTCGTCGTGGCCAAACCCGGTCTGGACGGCCACGACCGTGGTGCGAAGGTCGTCGCACGGGCGTTGCGCGACGCCGGTATGGAGGTCATCTACACCGGCCTGCACCAGACGCCCGAGCAGATCGTCGAGGCGGCGTTGCAGGAGGACGCCGACGGTGTCGGCCTGTCGATCCTGTCGGGCGCGCACATGACGCTGTGCGCCAAGGTCATCGAGCTGCTGAAGGAGCGCGACGCGCTCGACATCGCGGTGTTCGTGGGCGGCATCATCCCGGACGCCGACATCCCCGAGCTGGAGAAGCTCGGCGTCGCCAGGATCTTCACGCCGGGCGCGACCACCCACGAGATCGTCGACTGGGTGCGCGCGAACGTCAGGGCGAACTGACGCCGCTCACGCGGGCGGAATCGGCAGGAGCGAGGTGCCGGCGGCGACGCTGAGCACGACCAGCGCCGACGTCCAGCCCAGCGGTGCCACTCCGGCCTGGTCGCCGCGGCCGTCCACCTTCTCCGGGAACGACCCCAGCGAAGAACGGTGGCCGATCAGCCAGTCGAGCCATCCTCGCGCGGCGGGCACGTCGCCCGACGCCGCCGCCGCCAGCGCGAACAGCCCGGTCTCCGGTGTCCACGCGACGGCCGCGCCGTACCCCTCGCCCGGCACCACACCACCCGAGGGCAGCCGCAGCTTTCCGCCGACTCTGCTGACCGCGGCCACCACGTCGGGTGCCGGCGGCGCGAACGGCGGCGCGAGGAACGTGATCGAGGAGTCCATCAGGCCGCCGGACATCGGCGAGCGCGGATAGCCGTACGGGGCGAAGCGCCGCAGGATGCCCTGCGCGAGCCGGTCGGCGCTGTGCTTCCAGCTCTGCGCCTTGGCGGTCTCACCGCGGTCCGCGGCAAGGGCGGCCGCCGCCCGCAGCCCGGCGAGCATCGGGGCGCACACGCCGAGCGTCGGCGCGTGCGGCGCCTGCTCGCTCGACGAGGAGCGCTCCCAGTAGTCCGGTGACGGCGGAGGCAGCCCGTCGGACCGCAGTGACCTGGCGCTGTGGTCGGCGGCGCGGCGCACCATCGGCCACAGCGTGTCGAGGCTGGCGGCCCGTGGGTCCTCCTGGTGCAGGAACCACGTCGACCACAGCACCCAGCCCAGGCTGTCGAGCTGCACCTGGCGGCCGTCGGTCACGGCCGTGCCGTCCGGCCGGTAGCGAGCGGCCCACAGCCCGCTGCCCGTCTGCGCGCGCGCCAGAAAGTACAGGATCCGGCGAGCCTCCTCGCCGTGGCCGGTCGCGGCGAACGCGGCGGCGGCGAAGGCGCCGTCACGCGGCCACATGTAGTTCCACCCGCCGTACCAGGACGCGGTCGAGGCGCCGTTCGGCAGGGTCAGCATGCGCAGGTCGAGCAGCGCGCGGCTAACGGCCTCGCGGTCGGTCGGCTGGACGCCGGGCACCATCCCGGACGCCAGCCAGTCCTGGTCGGCGCGTACGGCCTCGTTCACGCGCGGGTCGTCGGCGGGGAGGGTCCGGGGAGAGGTGAGGCCGAACGGGATCAGCCGCGCGCGGCCGTCCGGCAGGGACAGGACCGAGCTGCCGGGGAAGTAGGAGGCGCCTTCGGCCTCCTCGGGGGTGACGGCGTCGCGTGCGAACGGCCAGCCGCCGTTACCGATCATGCCCGGGCTGCGCCAGGCGGGAGGGTCGATGTCGGGCATGCTGGCGGCACACGTCGCGCTCAGAGCCGCGACGAGTAGCAGCGACGCGACGCGTCGCACGGTGCGTGCGCCGTTGTGCCTCAACGGCAACTCCCGAAAACCACAACGACCAGTACATCAAATGTCGGCAAACAGCCGGGCTCCGCGGGGTGATTGACCGACTGTCAGCAGGATGAAGCGTCCCACCCCGCACCCGCTGGTCGGGATCTGTCGGTACTGCGACTAGGCTGCCTGGTCGGAGCGGACCGCTGGACGCGGTCGTTAGCTGTCGATCCCGTTAAGGACGGACCCCCGTGGACCTGTTCGAACATCAGGCGAAGGAGCTCTTCGCGGAGTACGGCGTCCCGGTCCCTGCCGGCAAGATCGCCACGACGCCGGAGGAGGCACGGGCGATCGCGGACGAGTTCGCAGCGGCCGGCACCGCGCGCGTGGTCGTCAAGGCGCAGGTGAAGGCCGGAGGCCGCGGCAAGGCCGGCGGCGTCAAGGTGGCGGACTCTCCCGCCGACGCCGAAGAAAAGGCACGTCAGATCCTCGGCATGGACATCAAGGGCCACACGGTCCACAAGGTCCTGGTCGAAGAGGCCAGTGCCATCGCCCAGGAGTACTACTTCTCTTTCCTGCTCGACCGTGCGAACCGCACCTTCCTCTCCATCTGCTCCGTCGAGGGCGGCATGGAGATCGAGGAGGTCGCGGCCACCAAGCCGGACGCGGTCGCCCAGATTCCGGTCGCCGCGCTGACCGGCGTCGACCGCGCCAGGGCCCGTGAGATCGCGGCCGCCGGCCGCCTGCCGGCCGAGGCCCTCGACGGCGCCGCCGAGCTCATCGAGCGCCTCTGGGCCGTCTTCGTCGACGAGGACGCCACGCTGGTCGAGGTCAACCCGCTGATCCTCACGCAGGACGGCCGGGTCATGGCGCTCGACGGCAAGGTCTCTCTCGACGAGAACGCCGACTTCCGCCAGGCCGAGCACGAGGCCTTCGAGGACAAGGACGCGGCCGACCCGCTGGAGGCCAAGGCCAAGGAGAAGGGCCTCAACTACGTCAAGCTCGACGGCACGGTCGGCATCATCGGCAACGGCGCCGGCCTGGTCATGTCGACGCTCGACGTCGTCGCGTACGCCGGCGAGGAGTTCGGCGGGCAGAAGCCGGCCAACTTCCTCGACATCGGCGGCGGCGCCTCGGCCGAGGTCATGGCCAACGGCATGGAGGTCGTCCTCGGCGACCCCGCGGTGAAGAGCGTCTTCATCAACGTCTTCGGCGGCATCACCTCCGGCGACGCGGTGGCCAACGGCATCGTCCAGGCGGTCAAGCTGCTGGGCGACCGCGGCGAGACCGTCGACCGGCCGATCGTGGTGCGCCTCGACGGCAACAACGCCGAGGAAGGGCGCCGCATCCTCAACGAAGCCGGGATCTCGGTGCTCGAACAGGTTGAGACGATGGACGAAGCGGCGCGCCGCGCCGCCGAGCTGGCCTCGCAGGGAGTTTGAGATGGCGATCTGGCTGACCGAGAACAGCAAGGTCATCGTCCAGGGGATGACCGGTTCCGAGGGCTCCAAGCACACGGCCCGCATGCTGCGCGCCGGTGCGAACGTGGTCGGCGGCGTCAACGCCCGCAAGGCCGGGCAGACCGTCGGCTTCGACGGCAAGGACCTCCCGGTCTTCGGCACCGTCGCCGAGGCGATGGCCCAGACCGGCGCCGACGTCTCCGTCGTCTTCGTGCCGCCGAAGTTCGCCAAGGACGCGATGATCGAGGCCATCGACGCCGAGATCCCGCTGTGCATCGTCATCACCGAGGGCATCCCGGTGCACGACAGCACGTACGCCTGGGGCCACGCGGTCGCCAAGGGCGGCAAGACCCGGATCATCGGGCCGAACTGCCCCGGCGTCGCCTCTCCGGGCGCGTCCAACGCCGGCATCATCCCGGCCGACATCACCACGCCGGGCCGCATCGGCCTGGTGTCGAAGTCGGGCACGCTGACCTACCAGATGATGTACGAGCTGCGCGACATCGGCTTCTCGACCTGCGTCGGCATCGGCGGTGACCCGGTCATCGGCACCACCCACATCGACGCGCTCGAGGCGTTCCAGGCCGACCCCGGCACGGACGCGATCGTGATGATCGGTGAGATCGGTGGCGACGCCGAGGAGCGTGCCGCGGCCTACATCGAGCAGCACGTCACCAAGCCGGTCGTCGGCTACGTCGCGGGCTTCACCGCCCCCGAGGGCAAGACGATGGGCCACGCCGGCGCGATCGTCTCCGGCTCCTCCGGCACCGCCCAGGCCAAGAAGGAAGCCCTGGAGAAGGTCGGAGTGCGGGTCGGCAAGACGCCGAGCGAGACCGCACGCCTGATGCGCGAGATCATGTCGCGCTGACGCCGCTTCGACGAACGCCCCGGTGCCCGAGCGCACCGGGGCGTTCGGCTGTTCCGGCGAACCCACGACACGCCGGACCGCCGCCGGGCCCGTACCCCGCGCGGCTGCCACCATGACCAAGCGTGTGCCGGCGAGCGACCGAGGAGTGCCAGTGAGCCAGGAGGGCGAACGACCCCGCGGCGCGGCGCGACGCCGCCGCGACGAGGAGGACGACGCGGAGGTCTCACCCGGCCGCGCGGCGGCCGAGGGCGAACGCCCCCGGCGCGGCCACGAGGCGGAACGTGACGACGGCGAGCGGCCACGGCGCGGCGAACGGCCCTCGGGCGGACGCTCGCGGAGCAAGGGGACCGCGGCGCGCTCACGGCCCGCCGCCGCACGGCCGCGTCCACCGGAGCCGGACGATGACGACGATGACGGTGCACTTCTGGCCGAGCGGTCCACGGGCGAGTCGGCGGCCAAGCCGCTCACCGTCACCGGGATCGTGGCGGCCGTGTGGTGCGCGGGGATCGGGCTGACGACTCTCACCACGGTCACGCTCATCGGCTGGATCGCCGCGCCGCGCACGGCCATCGGCACGGGCCTGCCCGGGGTGTTCCGCACGGCGGTCAACTTCTGGCTCGTGTCCCACCACGCGGGCTTCTCCGTGCCGCACGGCCGTGTCGGGCTGCTGCCGCTGGGCCTCACCGTGCTGCCGGGCGCGCTGCTCTTCCGCGGCGGCGGCTGGATCGCGCGTACGGGCCGGGTGCGGGGCCGCTACCGGATCGGGGTCGTGCACGCCGCGCTGGCGCTCGCCGTCCCGTACACCGTGCTGGCCGTCCTGCTCGCCCTGGTGGTGCGGTCGAAGGTCGTGACGCCGTCGGCGGCGCAGGCGGTGGTGATCTGTTTCCTGCTCGCGCTGTTCGCCGGGGGACTGGGCGCGGCGCGCGCCCTGGTCGCCTCCACGACGAAGGACTCGCCGTGGAAGACGATGCTGAATCTGCTGCCCGCGCGCACCCGTTCGCTGGCCGCCGGAGTCACGGGCGCGACCATCGTGCTGCTCGGCTCCGGCCTGCTGATCTTCCTCGCCTCGCTGGTGTTCCACCTGAGCGAGGTCGCGAACGTGTACGGGGTGCTGAAGCCGGGCGTCGTCGGCGGCATCCTGGTGACACTGGTCGCCGTCGTCTACCTGCCGAACGCCGCGATCTGGGCCGTCTCGTACGCCGTGGGGCCGGGGTTCGCGGTCGGCGCGGGGACGAGCGTGTCCCCGTCGGGAGTGTTCATCGGGATGATCCCGTCGTTCCCGTCCTTCGCCGCCCTCCCGTCACCGGGCCCCGCACCGCTCATCTCCCTGCTGGCCCTGGCCGCCCCGTTCGCGGCGGGCGTCGTCGGCGGTTACCTGACCATCCGCGCGCTGCCCAGCGCCGTCAGCGAGGCCGCACCGCTCTGGGGCTTCGTGTGCGGCGTCGCGACGGGCGGCGTCATCGCCGTACTGGCGGCCCTGTCCGGCGGCCCGCTGGGCGGCCAGCGCATGGCCGTCATGGGCCCGTCCGCCTGGCAGACGGGCCTGCTGGCGGCGCTGGAGGTCGGCATCTCCGCCGCGATCGCGGCGTGGGTGGCGAACTGGCGTCTCCTCCGCCGCACACCCTCGCCGGACGCGCCCCCGGAGAAGGCCGGGAAGGCGCGGGTCCCGGATCAGGTGGAGTTCGAGGACCCCGAACCGGTGCTGGCCTCCGTCGACATCCAGCCCCCGCTTCCGGACGGCGTCATCTCGATCGCGGAGAAGTACGACTCCGGCCTGCCGGGCGTCCCCAAGCCCCGCCCGGAACCGGGCTCGGTCTCCCCGATCAGAAAACGCAACCGCCGCGACCGCCCGAACTGACAGCTGTACCTGGCGCGGGAACGCTGTGTGCATGCCGAGCACTGCTGCTGCCGGCGGCTCGAAGAGACTCTCTACGAGCTGGAAACGGCCGTCAGAACCAGGAGCGGTGGCGTTCGAGGGAGCCGATCGGGATGTGCAGGCGGCGTTCCATCCGGGGGAAGTACTGGTCCTGGCATGCCTCGCGGTCGTCGATCGTGATGGCCGACTGGCGGCATTCGGTGTAGGCGGTCAGGTCGGACCACACGACGGCCGCCAGGGAGATCGAGACGGCGGACAGCGCCACGCCGACCGCGCCCAGGATGACGCCGGGTACGGCGCCGGGGGACGGGGCGAGGACCTGTCTGGCCCGCTTGCGCGAGCGTATGCCGGTGACGATCGCCATCACGCACAGCACGAGCCCTACCGGCAGGAACAAGAACGTCAGCACCATGCCGGCCATGCCCATGATCAGCGCACGGGTGCCGCCGCGCTCGGCGGCGGTCGGGGGCAGCGGGGGCGGTGGGGGCGGCGGGACCTGCGTCTGCGGCCCGCTTTCGCCCGGACCTGGGGCGTCGCTCACAAATCCTCCTGGCTCACGTCGATCTTCCCCGGAGACGCGGTGCCGGCCGTACGGGCCCGTACCGACGTCTCGCGAACGTCACATCGCATCCGTGTCTCCACCCGCTCGGCCGGGACCGGCCGCGTACGGCGGCGAGGCCTGGCGGGCGTTGGGCACGGGTCCTCCTGGTGTTGGCGCAACCGGGGCGAGCGGTGGCCGATAGGCTGGAACGGCCCGCCACCAGTCTTTATCTCCTGGGAGTCACGGTGTCCGCCCGGCTCGTCGTCCTCGTCTCCGGTGCGGGGACCAACCTACAGGCGCTGCTCGACGCATGTGCCGACCCAGACTATGGTGCCCGCGTCGTCGCCGTGGGCGCCGACCGCGATGACATCGAGGGGCTTGCCAGAGCGGAGCGGGCCGGCGTGCCCCGGTTCGTGGAGCGTGTGAAGGACCATGAGAGCCGCGACGGCTGGGACGCCGCGATCACCGAGGCGTCCGCCGCGTACGCGCCGGATCTGATCGTTTCTGCCGGGTTCATGAAGATCCTCGGCAAGCGCTTCCTCGAAAGGTTCGCCGGAAAGGTGATCAACACCCACCCGGCGCTGCTGCCCGCGTTCCCCGGCACCCACGGGGCGCGCGACGCCCTCGACCACGGCGTGAAGGTCACGGGGTGCACGGCGCACTTCGTCGACGCGGGCGTGGACACCGGACCGATCATCGCGCAGGAGACCGTGCCGGTCCTCGACGACGATGACGAGAACTCGCTGCACGAGCGGATCAAGGCCGTGGAGAGGCCTCTGCTCGTGCGGACCGTGGGCCGCCTGGTCCGCGAGGGATGGACCATCGACAGCAGGAGAGTGAGGATCGGTTGACCCGCATCGCGATCAAGCGTGTGCTGATCAGCGTCTATGACAAGGCGGGCCTGGAAGGGCTCGCCAAGGGGCTGCACGAGGCCGGTGTGGAGATCGTCTCCACCGGTTCGACGGCGGCTCGCATCGCCGACGCCGGCGTCCCGGTCATGAAGGTGGAGAAGCTCACCGGCTTCCCCGAGTGCCTGGACGGCCGGGTCAAGACCCTGCACCCGAAGGTGCACGCCGGGCTCCTCGCCGACCGCCGCAACCCCGATCACGTACAGCAGCTCGAAGACCTGCACGTCGAGCCGTTCGACCTGCTGATCTCCAACCTCTACCCCTTCCGCGAGACGGTCGCCTCGGGCGCCGCGCCCGACGAGATCGTCGAGCAGATCGACATCGGCGGCCCGGCGATGGTCCGCGCGGCGGCCAAGAACCACCAGACCGTCGCCGTCGTCGTCGACCCGAGTGCGTACGACCGGGTGCTCGACGCCGTACGGAGCGGCGGGTTCGAGCTGGAGGAGCGCAAGCGGTTGGCGGCCGCCGCGTACGCGCACACCGCCGCGTACGACGCCGCGGTCGCGTCGTGGTTCGCGAGCGTCTACGCGCCCGACGAGGTCGGCGCGGAGAGCGGCTGGCCCGCCGTCCTGGTCTCGGTGCACGACCGCAAGGCGGTGCTGCGCTACGGCGAGAACCCCCACCAGCGCGCGGCGCTCTACACTAGTGGCGGCGGCGGCCTCGCCGAGGCCGAGCAGTTGCACGGCAAGGAGATGTCCTACAACAACTACGTCGACGCCGATGCCGCGCGCCGTGCCGCGTACGACTTCGGTGAGCCGTGTGTGGCGATCATCAAGCACGCGAACCCCTGTGGCATCGCGGTCGGCGCCGACCTGGCCGAGGCGCACCGCAAGGCGCACGCCTGTGACCCGCTGTCGGCGTACGGCGGCGTGATCGCCACCAACCGGCCCGTGTCGGCGGAGATGGCACGCCAGGTCGCCGAGATCTTCACCGAGGTGCTCGTGGCGCCCGGATTCGACGACGACGCGCTGCCGCTGCTGACCGTGAAGAAGAACATCCGGCTGCTGGTCTGCCCGCAGGGGCCCTCGGGCGCGACGGAGTTCCGCCGGGTGGACGGCGGGCTGCTCACGCAGACCACCGACCGGATCGACGCGGACGGCGACGCCCCGTCGGCCTGGGAGCTCAAGACCGGCACCCCGGCCGACGAGAAGACGCTCGTGGACCTCGCGTTCGCGTGGCGCGCCTGCCGTTCGGTGAAGTCCAACGCGATCCTGCTGGCCGCCGACGGCGCCACCGTCGGGGTGGGCATGGGCCAGGTCAACCGGGTCGACTCCGCTCGCCTCGCGGTCGCGCGCGCGGGCGATCGCGCCTCGGGGGCGGTGGGCGCGTCCGACGCGTTCTTCCCGTTCCCGGACGGTCTCCAGGTCCTCGCCGACGCGGGTGTGCGCGCCATCGTCCAGCCGGGCGGCTCGGTACGCGACGCCGAGGTCGTCGAGGCGGCGGAGAAGGCCGGCGTGACCGTGTACTTCACCGGAGTCCGTCACTTCTTCCACTGACCTGACGGCCGCCGGGGGCGCGTCCTCCGGCGGTCGGCCTCACACCGAGAGGAACGAATCGTGACCGCACAGATTCTCGACGGCAAGGTCACCGCAGCCTCGATACGCGCCGGGCTCAAGGCGCGCGTCGACGCCCTGCGCGAGCGCGGCGTGACTCCGGGCCTGGGCACCGTGCTGGTCGGCGACGACCCGGGCAGCCAGGCCTACGTCAATGGCAAGCACCGCGACTGCGCGGAGGTCGGCATCGCGAGCATCCGCCGCGACCTGCCGGCGACCGCGACGCAGGACGAGGTCGAGGCGGTCGTCGACGAGCTGAACGCGGACCCGGCCTGCACGGGGTACATCGTCCAGCTTCCGCTGCCGAAGGGCCTCGACGAGCAGCGGGTGCTGGAGCGCATCGACCCGGCCAAGGACGCCGACGGCCTGCACCCGGTCAACCTCGGCCGCCTCGTGCTGATGCAGCCGGGCGCGCTGCCGTGCACGCCGCACGGCATCGTCGAACTGCTGGCCCACTTCGGCGTGCCGCTGCGCGGCGCGGACGTCACGGTGATCGGCCGGGGCATCACGGTGGGCCGCTCCCTGGGCCTGCTGCTGACCCGCCGCTCGGAGAACGCCACCGTGACGACGTGCCACACCGGCACGAAGGACCTCGCCGCACACACGCGCGGTGCCGACATCGTCGTCGTGGCCGCCGGCGTGCCGGGGCTGCTGACCGCGGACATGGTCAAGCCGGGCGCCGTCGTGCTCGACGTGGGCATCACCCGTACGGACAAGGGCCTGACCGGCGATGTGGACCCGGGCGTACGCGACGTCGCGGCCTGGGTCGCCCCGATGCCGGGCGGCGTGGGCCCGATGACGCGGGCCATGCTCCTGGCGAACGTCGTGGAGTCCGCTGAGAAGGCTTCCTGACACGCGCCGTGTGCCGCACCGGATCGGTGCGGCACACGGAGCCTCGTCAGCTGGCCCGGCGTCCCGGTGCCGATGTCTGCCGGGGCGGGGGCTGGCGTCCTGGCGCTCCCGTAGGAGCTCCAGGGCGTGCGTCCGGGCGGCGGGCCGCCTCGGGTGTGCGACCGCCTTGGGGCGGTACGTGAACGGGCGGTAGCGGGCGTACCAGGCCCAGGGCGATGACCTCGTTGGCCAGCCTCGTGCGGCGGTTGGCCCCCTCGGGGATACGGAACTTCTGGTACAGCCGCAGCAGGTGCTGCTTGACCGCGGCCTCGGTCACGACGAGGTCCGTCGCGATCTCGCGTGCGGTGGCCGGAGCCACGAACGCCTCGTCCGACAGTGCCGGGCGGCACAGGGACGTGAGCACGTCCACCTCGCGGCGGGTCAGCTCCGGTGCGACGGCGCGGCGCAGCTCGACGTCGGGATCGACGTCTTCGCGCGGGATGCCCCCCATGCGGCAGCGTGCCGCCCCGAAACTCACCACGTCGCCGTCCTCCAGGACACGGCGGGCGATCGGTCTTCCATTGACACGTGTTCCGTTGCGCGACAACCCGAGGTCCACGACATAGACGTACGGTCCTCGGCGCACGAGCTCGGCGTGAAGCCGGGAGACACTCGGCTCGTCGAGCCGGATGTCGACGCCTCGGCCACGCCCGATCGTGGTGACCTCGGGTCGCAACGGTAGAACACTGCCGCTTTCCTCGATCCGAATGAACGGGCCCTCCACGGCGGTCCTCCAAGCTAGTTAGCGACCCCTGTCCAGCGAGTTACCCGGAGTGGCCATGGTCACACCCTCCTACTGGCCGGTAGGCCTTAGCGCAGCGGAGATTCCGGGACATGACGAACACTTCCGGGCGGTCTTTTCTGTGACCGATGGTGCACGCGTGAACGCGTGAGCACGAGAGAAGGGAGTCGTGAACGAGGCACGATCGCCGGCGGTCGCGCACTCGCGGTCGCGAGCGCTGACAAGATGGGGGACATGTCACAGGAGTACGGCTCCCCGGAGCCGGACGGGGCGGTCGGTAAGGCGGTCGGCGAGGACCGCCCTCCGGAGGCGCATCCGGTGCCGGGGCCACGCAAACCGCCCCTTCCGAGCACCGACCGCACGCGCGTGCGCCACGCGGTGCCGCGCTGGCTCGGCCAGCTCCCGTACGCCTTCGTGCTCTGCGGTGTCGGGGCGGGGCTCGCCGTGGTGGCCACGAACCACTTCCGGCGCGGGAGCATGCTCATCGCCGCGGCGGTGTTCATCGGAGCGCTGGCGCGTCTGCTGTTGCCCGAGAGCCAAGTAGGGATGCTGGCGGTCCGCCGCCGATGGCTAGATGTCCTGCTCATGGCGGTAGCGGCTGTTGGGATCACCCTTGTCGCGTTTGTCGCGAAGGGGACCACGGGCTGAGCGCTCCTCACCCTCCGATAGCCTCGTCAGCGAGCCTTACGAATGACTGCTGACCAGTGTGGACAAGCGAGCCTATCGGGCCGCCGCTTCCACGGAGTACGAAGGGACAGCTTCGGCATGCCCAAGATCAAGGTAGCGGGCCCCGTCGTCGAACTCGACGGCGACGAGATGACACGGATCATCTGGCAATTCATCAAGGACCAGTTGATCCTGCCGTACCTGGACGTCGACCTGAAGTATTACGACCTCGGTATGGAATACCGGGACTCGACCGACGACCAGGTCACCGTCGACGCGGCCAACGCGATCAAGCAGTACGGCGTTGGAGTCAAGTGCGCCACCATCACCCCCGACGAGGCCAGGGTCGAGGAATTCGGCCTCAAGCGGATGTACCGCTCTCCCAACGGCACCATCCGTAACATCCTCGGCGGCGTCGTCTTCCGTGAGCCGATCGTCGTCTCCAACATCCCCCGTCTGGTGCCGGGCTGGACCAAGCCGATCATCATCGGCCGTCACGCCCACGGCGACCAGTACCGCGCCACCGACTTCGTCGTCCCCGGCCCCGGAAAGCTCACGGTCGCCTTCGAGCCGGCCGACGGCTCCGAGCCGATGGAGTTCGAGGTCGCGCAGTTCCCCGGCGGCGGCATCGCGATGGGGATGTACAACTTCGACGAGTCCATCCGCGACTTCGCCCGCGCCACGATGCGGTACGCGCTGGACCGGAAGTTCCCCCTCTATCTCTCCACCAAGAACACGATCCTCAAGGCCTACGACGGCCGGTTCAAGGACCTGTTCGCCGAGGTCTTCGCCGAGGAGTTCGAAGCGGACTTCAAGACGGCGGGCATCACGTACGAGCACCGCCTCATCGATGACATGGTCGCCCAGGCCCTGAAGTGGGAGGGCGGCTTCGTGTGGGCGACGAAGAACTACGACGGTGACGTGCAGTCCGACGTCGTCGCGCAGGGCTTCGGCTCGCTCGGCCTGATGACCTCGGTCCTGATGAGCCCCGACGGCCGCACCGTCGAGGCCGAGGCCGCCCACGGCACCGTGACCCGCCACTACCGCCAGCACCAGCAGGGCAAGCCGACGTCGACCAACCCGATCGCGTCGATCTTCGCCTGGAGCCGTGGCCTCGCCCACCGCGGGAAGCTCGACAACACCCCCGCGGTGACCGACTTCGCGAACACGCTGGAGAAGGTCTGCGTCGAGACCGTCGAAGGCGGCCAGATGACCAAGGACCTGGCGTTGCTCGTCGGCGGCGACCAGGGCTGGCTCACCACCCAGGAGTTCCTCGCCGCACTCGACGAGAACCTGCAGAAGAAGTACGCCTAACGCATCAAAGCCCCCTCACCTGCGTTTTCTCCCCGGGTGAGGGGGCTTTTTGTCGTTCTGGGGCCGAGACCTTTTTGGGGAACTGTTCCCGGCGGAATTCACGCCACCAGGCTTGGCGCCGGCGTCCGAGCGTGTGTGACAGAAGGTCCCGGAGTGATCTGGGGCCTTCGGCGTCTCCGTTTTCGTACCCGGCGGATTCGGGATGAGCCGCGCGCGGTAGCCTGGCGGATGGAATATCTCGACGGCGAGAGACCTCCACGGAGTTCCGCTCGGCGCTCGACGAGGACCTCGTACAGCAGGAGACACCAACGATGACCCGCACTCCCGTCAATGTGACCGTGACCGGCGCCGCAGGCCAGATCGGCTACGCGCTGCTCTTCCGCATCGCCTCGGGGCAGCTGCTCGGCCCCGACGTGCCCGTGCGGCTGCGCCTGCTGGAGATCACGCCGGCGCTCAAGGCCGCCGAGGGCACCGCGATGGAGCTCGACGACTGCGCCTTCCCGCTGCTGGACGGCGTCGACGTGACCGATGACGCGAAGAGGGCGTTCGACGGCACCAACGTCGCGCTGCTCGTCGGCGCACGGCCGCGTACGAAGGGCATGGAGCGCGGCGACCTCTTGGAGGCCAACGGCGGCATCTTCAAGCCGCAGGGTGAGGCCATCAACGCCGGCGCGGCCGACGACATCCGCGTGCTGGTGGTCGGCAACCCGGCCAACACCAACGCCCTCATCGCGAAGTCGCACGCCCCGGACGTCCCGGCCGAGCGCTTCACCGCGATGACGCGCCTGGACCACAACCGGGCGACCGCGCAGCTCTCCAAGCGGCTGAGCGCCCCGGTTTCGGAGATCAAGAAGCTCACCATCTGGGGCAACCACTCCGCGACGCAGTACCCCGACATCTTCCACGCTGAGGTCGGCGGGCAGAACGCCGCCCAGGCGGTGAACGACGCCGAGTGGCTGCGCGACACCTTCATCCCGACCGTCGCCAAGCGCGGCGCGGCCATCATCGAGGCGCGCGGCGCGTCCTCGGCGGCGTCGGCGGCCGGCGCGGCCATCGACCACGTGCACACCTGGGTCAACGGCACCGCCGAGGGCGACTGGACCTCGATGGCGGTCGTCTCCGACGGCTCCTACGGCGTCCCCGAGGGCCTCGTGTCGTCCTTCCCGGTCACCTGCGAGGGTGGCGCGTGGAAGATCGTCCAGGGCCTCGACATCAACCAGTTCTCGCGCGAGCGCATCGACGCGTCCGTTCGCGAGCTGGTAGAGGAGCGCGACGCGGTCCGCGGCCTCGGCCTGATCTGACCTACGCGAGAAGAGGGCCCGGGCGGACCGCCCGGGCCTTTTTCGATGATCAGGTACGGCGGCGCGCGCGTGCGGTCAGGTAGACGGCCGTGAGTATCGGGCCGGCGATGGTCAAGATGAGGAGCGGCACTCCCAGCCAGGCCGGGATCGTACCGCCGGTGCACTCGCCGCCGTGGCGGTTGCCGCCTGAGTCCTCCACGTACACGCAGCTCTGCGTCGGCGCGAAGATGATCAGCCCGACGGTCAGGGCGAGGCCGCCCGGCCAGACGAGCAGCCCGATCAGCTTGTCGCGCATGCTCCAGCGCCCGGACATGACCAGCATGACCGCACCGAGCAGCCAACCCACCACCGGGAGGATCACGCCCCCGATGAGGAGCAGGAAGATCGTCGTTGCCTCATACCGCCGCATGTCGTACAGCATGGCGGTATGAGCCCCCTCGGGGCACCTCTTTCGCCGATCTTGAGGGATCAGGAGAGCCTGCAGGCCCCGGCGGAGGGCGCGGCCTCCAGGAGGCGCGGGGTGTCCCAGCCGTGCTTGACGTAGGCGGCCGTCACGGCCCCCATCACGCGCTCCACGCGCTCGTCCGGCACCAGGGCGATCACCGACCCGCCGAATCCGCCGCCGACCATGCGAGCGCCACGCGCGCCCGCGCGTACGGCCTCCTGGACCGCGACGTCGGCCTCCGGCCACGACACCTCGAACTGGTCGCGAAGCGACAGGTGTGAGGCGGTGAGGAGCGCGCCGACCTCGGCGACCACGCCGGCGCGCAGCAGCCCGACGGTGGCCTCGACCCGGTGGTTCTCGGTGACGACGTGCTGGGTGCGGCGGCGCAGGACCGGGTCGTCGAGCCGTGCCAGCGCCCCGGCGAGGTCGGTGACGTCGCGCAGCGCGGGCACGCCGAGCACCTTCGCGGCCTTCTCGCACGAGGCGCGGCGTGCGGCGTACCCGCCGTCGAGCAGCTCGTGCGCGGCGCAGGTGTCGATCACCAGCACCGTCAGGCCGGTGAGGTCGAGTGGTACCTGGGCGGACAGGCCGCTGCGGCAGTCGAGGAGCAGCGCGTGCCCCTCGGTGCACAGCAGCGACGCGGACTGGTCCAGGATCCCGCAGGGCATGCCGGCGAAGGCGTTCTCCGCGCGCTGGCAGACGCGTGCCAGCTCGGGGAGGGGCAGCCGCACGTCGTACAGGTCGCAGAGCGCCGCCGCGACCGCGCACTCCAGTGCCGCCGAGGAGGACAGCCCGGCGCCCTGCGGCAGGTTCGAGTCGATCAGCAGCGACGCGCCGCCCACCGTGTGCCCGGCCTCCCTCAGCGCCCAGACGACCCCGGCGGCGTACGCGGCCCAGCCGTCGACCGAGCCCGGCACCGGATCGGAGACCCGCGTGACCTCGGGCGACTGGCGGGAACGCAGTTCGAAGACGCCGTCGTCGCGCCGGGCGGCCGTGACCGTGATCCCCTGCGCGAGCGCGAACGGCAGCACCAGGCCGTCGTTGTAGTCGGTGTGCTCACCGATCAGGTTGATGCGGCCCGGCGCTTGCCAGACCCCGTCCGGATCGCGCCCGTACGTCTCTCGGAAACTCATCTCACCGCACCCTCGGATCGGGCAGCGATCTTAGCGGGAGACCTGCGGTGAAAGAGCGAGCGGTCGCACACTCCAGGGCGATCCGCACGGCGCCGGTGGCGACCGCCTCGTCGCTCAGGGTGGATGCCGTGATCTCGGGGGAGTAGCGGCAGAGGTCGGACAGCCGGTCCGCCCCTCCCACGATAGGGTCGGCGGCGCGCGACAGCCCCCCCCCCCACCCCCCCCCTCGGGCCCCCCCCGAGAAGCACCCCGCCGCCCCCCCCCCCAATCCCCCTAAAAATCTCCCCGCCGCCCCCCCCCCCCCCCCCCCCCCCCCCCCCCGGCGAAAACCCCCCCCCCCCCCCCCCCCCCCCCCCCCCCCCCCACACCCCCCGCCCCCCCCCCCCCCCCCCCCCCCCCCCCCCCCCCCCCCCCCCCCCCCCCCCCCCCCCCCCCCCCCGAAACCCCCCCCCCACAAGAACCCCCCCCCCCCCCCCCCCCCCCCCCCCCCACAAACCCCCCCCCCCCCCCCCCCCCCCCCCCCCCCCCCCCCCCCCCCCCCCCCCCCCCCCCCCCCCCCCCCCCCCCCCCCCCCCCCCCCCCCCCCCCCCCCCCCCCCCCCCCCCCCCCCCCCCCCCCCCCCCCCCCCCCCCCCCCCCCCCCCCCCCCCCCCCCCCCCCCCCCCCCCCCCCCCCCCCCCCCCCCCCCCCCCCCCCCCCCCCCCCCCCCCCCCCCCCCCCCCCCCCCCCCGCGGCGCCCCCCCCCCCCCCCCCCCCCCCCCCTCCCCCCCCCCAAAATCCCCCCCCCCCCCCCCCCCCCCCCCCCCCCCCCCCCCCCAACAAAAACCCCCCCCCCCCCCCCCCCCCCCCCCCCCCCCCCCCCCCCCCCCCCCCCCCCCCCCCCCCCCCCCCACCCCCCCCCCCCCCCCCCCCCCCCCCCCCCCCCCCCCCCCCCCCCCCCCCCCCCCCCCCCCCCCCCCCCCCCCCCCCCCCCCCCCCCCCGTGGCCCCCTTGACATCCCGCCCGTCATCCCGCATCGTCGCACATTATTAAATAAACTTCCTTATGTAACTCGGGCGAGGTCATGACGGTCACATTTGCGCTGGTAGGTGCAGGTATCCGTGGCATCGACCACGCGCGCCGGGCGGTGCGCGGCGGCCGGGCACGCGTCGTTGCCGTCGCCGAGCCCCGTACGGAGCAGAGGTCGCGGGTCGCGGCCGAGCACGGCCTCGCCGCCGACCGGTGCTTCGCCGGCTGGCAGGACCTGGCCGCGCTGCCACGGCTCGCCGACGCCGTCATCATCGCGACCCAGGACGACCTGCACACCGGGCCGGCCGTCGCCTTCGCCGGCCTCGGCTACCACCTGCTGCTCGAGAAGCCGATGGCGCCGACCGAGGCCGGATCGTCGGCGATCGCGGAGGCCGCCGAGCGCGCCGGGATCATGCTCTCCGTCTGCCACGTGATGCGCTACTCCGCCTACACGCGCACGCTCAAGAAGCTGATCGACGACGGGCGCGTCGGCGACGTGATCAGCGTGCAGCATCTCGAACCCATCGGCTGGTGGCACTTCGCCCACTCGTACGTGCGGGGCAACTGGCGTCGACAGGATGAGTCCTCGCCGATGCTGCTCGCCAAGTGCTGCCACGACATCGACTGGCTCGCCCACATCATCGACCGGCCCGCGCTCCGTGTGTCCTCCTTCGGCGGGCTCTCGCACTTCCGCCACGAGAACCGGCCGACCGGGGCCGCCGACCGTTGCCTCGACTGCGCGGTCGAGCCGGACTGCCCGTACTCCGCGCCCCGCACCTACCTGCCCTTCGCGGACGACCCGGCCCGGCACCACTGGCCGCTGGGCGCCCTCACCTCCGACCCGTCGCCGGAGGGCGTACGCCGTGCCCTGCGCGACGGGCCGTACGGGCGGTGCGTCTACGCCTGCGACAACGACGTCGCCGACCAGCAGGTCGTGACCATCGAGTACGAGGGCGGGGTGACCGCGTCGTTCACCGCGACGGCGTTCACCCCCAAGGAGTCGCGCAAGACCCGGATCTTCGGGACTCACGGCGCCGTCGACGGCGACGGCCTGCGGCTCACGGTCGACGACTTCGTCACCGGCACGCGCGAGGTCATCGAGACCTTGGACGGCGAGGTCGCGACCGACGGCGACCACGGCGAGGCGGACCAGGCGCTGCTGGACGCGTTCGTCGGGGCCGTCGCCGACGGCGACCCGTCGCGGCTGCTCTCGGACGCGCGTACGTCGCTGGCGAGTCACCGGCTGGTCTGGGCCGCCGAACGCGCACGCCACAGCGGCACCGTCGTCACGGTCGTACCCCACATCCCCGATCGATGGAGTGACCATGAGACACCTCTCCTTCCCGGCGCTCGGCGCCGTTCTCGTACTGGCGCTGAGCTCCGGCTGCTCGTCGCACAAGCCACCCGCCGCCGCCGAAGGGGGGCCGATCACCTGGGCGAACTTCAAGGACCCCACCGGCACCATCAAGAAGATCACCGATGTCTGGAACACCGCGCACCCGTCCGAGAAGGTCACCTTGGTCGACCTGCCGGAGGCGGCCGACGCCCAGCGACAGCAGCTCGTCCAGAACGCCCAGATCAAGTCCACCGCGTACGACGTGGTCACGCTCGACGCCGTCTGGACCGCCGAGTTCGCCGCCCACAGGTGGGTCGACCCGCTCAAGGGGCTGGACACGAGCGGTTTCCTCCAGCCGGCGCTGCGCACCGGGCAGTATCGGGGCGGGCTGTACGCAGCGCCGTGGCTCACCGGCGCCGGCCTGCTCTACTACCGCACCGACCTGCTGAAGAAAGCCGGCATCGACCGGGCCCCGGTGACGTGGGCGGAGCTGACCGCCGACTGCCGGAAGGTGCGCGCGTTCAGCGACATCGGCTGCTACGCCGGGCAGTTCGAAAAGTACGAAGGGCTGACGGTCAACTTCACCGAGGCCGTGGACAGCGCCGGCGGGCACGTACTCGGCTCCGATGGACGGCCGGACGTCGACACGCCCCAGGCACTCGCCGGCCTGCGGTTCCTCACCGACGGCTTCAAGAACAAGATCATCCCGAAGCAGGCCATCACCTACCAGGAGGAGAACGGCCGCCGCGACTTCGAGGCCGGCCGCCTCCTCTTCCACCGGAACTGGGGCTACGTCTACTCCCTCGCCGGCAAGAAGGGCGGATCCAGCAAGGTCGCCGGCAGGTTCGGCGTCGCCCCGCTGCCCGGCGCGACCGGCCCGGGCGTCTCGACCCTGGGCGGCAACAACGTCGCGGTGTCGGCGTACTCCCGGCACAAGAAGACCGCACAGGACTTCATCGCGTACATCACAGGCACCCAGGCGGAACGGTCCTTCGGCCTCGGAAGCGCCAACCCGATGTCACGCACGGCGCTCTACTCCGACCCCGCCCTGATCAAGGCCCAGCCGTACCTGCCCACAATGCTCACCTCGATCAAGAGCGCGCAGCCCCGCCCGGAAGCGGTCCGGTACGGCGACGTCACCGCCGCCGTCCAGGAGGCGGCCTACTCGGCCCTACAGGGGAAGCAGACCCCAGAGCAGGCCTTGGCGGACCTCCAGGCGAAACTCGGCCCGCTGAGCACGGACTGACCACGGCGGGCGAACTCCCACGCGTCGGTGACCATGGCGCGCAGGTCGCGCTCCGGCTTCCAGCCGAGGCGGTCGCTGATCTTCGTCGAGGACGCGATCAAGACGGCCGGGTCGCCGGCGCGGGGCGGGCGAACTCCCAGGCGTCGGTGACCATGGCGCGCAGGTCCCGTTCCGGTTTCCAGCCGAGGCGTTCGCTGATCTTCGTCGAGGAGGCGATGAGGACGGCGGGGTCGCCGGCGCGCCGTGGACTCTCGTCCACCGGGATCTCGTGGCCCGTCACCGCGCGGCAGACGTCGACGACCTCGCGTACCGAGTAGCCGGAGCCGCTGCCCAGGTTGTAGATCTCGTGGGTGCCCGGCGCGCACGCCTCCAGCGCCAGCAGGTGCGCGGCGGCCAGGTCGACGACGTGGATGTAGTCGCGGACACAGGTGCCGTCGGGCGTCGGGTAGTCGGTGCCGAAGACCTTGACCGCGGCCCCCGCGCCGAGCGGCACCTTCAGGACGTTCGGGATGAGGTGGGTCTCGACCGTGTGGCGCTCGCCGTAGGGGCCGTACGAGCCGGCGACGTTGAAGTAGCGCAGGCTCGTCGCGCCGATCCCGTACATGCGGGCGTGCTCGGCGAGGGTCGTGTCGATGGCCAGCTTCGAGGCGCCGTACGGGTTGGTCGGCCGGGTCGGCGCGGTCTCCATGATCGGCGTGCTCTCGGGCTCGCCGTACGTCGCGGCGGTCGAGGAGAACACGATGCGCGGCGTCGCGTTGACCCGCATCGCGTCGAGCAGGGCGAGGGTCTCGCCGAGGTTCTTGTCCCAGTAGAGGCCTGGTTTCTCGACCGACTCGCCGACCAGGGACTTGGCCGCGAAGTGGAGGACGCCGTCGAAGCCCTCGGCGAGGATTTCGTCCGCCGCCTCGCGGAGTGTCGCGCGTACCAGCCGTGCGCCGTCGGGCACCGCGTCGGCGTGGCCGGTCGACAGGTCATCGAGCACGACGACGTCGTGGCCGGCCTCCAGAAGCCGTGCCGAGACGACACTCCCGATATATCCGGCACCCCCCGTGACGAGAAGCTGCATCAGACCTCCTGTAATCATGTACGGGTACGCTTGTAACCCCAGTCTTTCGAACAACACACCAGGACATGGACGACCCACATAATCAGCGGCGTCTCTCATGACGGCAACGCTCGTGAGCGCCGCAATCGTATTGGCGCTCATCGTGATCGAGGGGCTGTTCGTCGCCTCGGAGATCGCCCTCGTCTCTCTCCGCGACAGCCAGGTGAGGAGGATCGCCGACCACGGCAAGCGCGGCGCGGCGGTGGCGAAGCTGGTCAGCGACCCCAACCGTTTCCTCGCCGTCGTGCAGATCGGTGTCACGCTCACCGCGCTGCTGTCCTCCGCGTACGGCGCCATCACGCTGTCGGAGACGGCCAAGGAGGCATTGATCAAGCACACCGGGCTGTCCGACGGGGCGGCCGGCGTCATCGGCGTCATCGGCGTCACGTTGATCATCTCCTACGTCACGCTCGTGATCGGCGAGTTGGCGCCCAAGCGGCTCGCGCTCCAGCGGGCCGAGGGCGCCGCGATGATCGTCGGCCCGTTCCTGGACCGGATGGCGATCGTGTCCCGGCCGATCATCTGGCTGCTGTCCAAGTCGACCAACCTCGTCGTACGGATGTTCGGCGGTGACCCCAACACCTCCCGTGAGGCGATCACCGCCGAGGAGGTTCGGGCCCTGGTGGCCGGCAACACCGAGATCGCCCCGGACGAACGCGACCTGATCGAAGAGGTCTTCGCGGCCGGGGAACGCCAGTTGCGCGAGGTGCTCGTGCCGCGTACCGAGGTGGAGTTCCTCGACGCCGGCACGCCGCTGTGCGACGCCGCCCAGCTCGCCGCGGGCAGCCCGCACTCGCGCTACCCGGTCTACCGCGAGTCCCACGACGAGGTCGTCGGGTTCGTGCACGTGCGCGACCTGCTCGACCCGCAGCTCTCCGGCCGCTCCACGCCCGTCGGCGACGTCGTACGCCCGGTGCTGTACCTGCCGGCGAGCAAGCGGGTGCTGGCCGTCCTGTCGGAGATGCGGCGTGAGGGCCACCACCTGGCGATCGTCGTCGACGAGTACGGCGGCACGGCCGGCATCGTGACGCTCGAAGATCTCGTCGAGGAGCTGATCGGCGACATCCGCGACGAGTACGACATGGAGGACGTCCAGTCCCGCCGCCTGCACGGCGGCGCGCTGGAGATCGACGGCCGGGTCGACCTCGACGACTTCGCCGACGAGACCGGGGTCGAGCTGCCCGAGGGCCCGTACGAGACGGTTGCGGGTTACCTCATGGCCGTTCTCGGCCATCTCCCGCAGGTGGGGGAGAGCGTCGAGGCGAGCGGGCATCGTCTCTCCGTCACCGAGGTGGACGGCCGCCGCGTCGCCCGCGTGCGGGTCACACCACCCGCTTCTCCGGTCCCTGAGCCGGAACACGACGAGTCCTGAGAGAATCCAGGTATGCCTGCCGACTTCGATCAGACCGGCCGGGCCGAGCGCCCGAGGGTCCTTTCCGGGATCCAGCCGACCGCCGACTCCTTCCACCTCGGCAACTACCTCGGCGCGCTGCGCCAGTGGGTGGCCATGCAGGACACCCACGACGCGTTCTACTGCGTCGTCGACCTGCACGCGATCACGGTGGAGCACGACCCGGCGGTGCTGCGGCGGCGTACCCGCGTGGCCGCGGCGCAGCTGTTCGCGCTGGGCATCGACCCTGAGCGGAGCACGCTGTTCGTGCAGAGCCACGTGCCCGAGCACGCCGAGCTGGCCTGGGTGCTGGGCTGCCTCACCGGGTTCGGTGAGGCGAGCCGGATGACGCAGTTCAAGGACAAGTCGGCCAAGGAGGGCACGTCGGCGGCGTCCGTCGGCCTGTTCACCTACCCGGTCCTGCAGGCCGCCGACATCCTTCTCTACCAGGCCGACCAGGTGCCGGTCGGTGAGGACCAGCGCCAGCATCTGGAGCTGACCCGTACCCTCGCGCAGCGGTTCAACCACCGGTTCGGCGAGACGTTCGTCTCGCCCGCGGCGCACATCCCGGAGGCCACCGCGAAGATCACCGATCTTCAGGAGCCGACGGCCAAGATGAGCAAGTCCTCGTCCTCGCCGCAGGGAATCCTCGACCTGCTCGACGAGCCGGGCCCGCTGCGCAAGAAGATCATGCGCGCGGTCACCGACACCGGCACCGAGATCGTCGCCGACGAGGAGAACAAACCCGGCGTCACGAACCTGCTGCGGATCTACTCCGCGCTGACCGAGACCCCCATCGCCGACCTGGAGCGGCGCCTGGAGGGTCAGGGGTACGGCACGCTGAAGAAGGAGCTCGCCCAGGCGGTGCTCGACACCTTCACGCCCATCAGGGAGCGCACCGAGAAGCTCCTCGCCGACGAGGAGCACCTCGACCGGCTGCTGGCACATGGCGCCGACCGCGCCGGCGCGGTCGCCCGCCGGACCATGGAGCCTCGTACGCGACCGGGTGGGGTTCCTGGGCCGTGTCTGACGCCGGGGAGCACACGATCGGGGTGGCCATCCCCATCCCCGATCCGTACGGCCCCGACCTGCAGCGTTCTCGTCAATCGTTCGGCGACCCCCTCGCACCCTCCATCCCCACGCACATCACGCTCATTCCGCCGATGCGCGTCCCGGGGACGCCATCGAGGAGATCGAGCGGCACCTGCGTGAGGTGGCCGAGGAAGAACGGCCGTTCCCGATCCTGCTGCGCGGCACCGGCACCTTCCGGCCGGTGTCGCCGGTGGTGTTCGTCTCGCTGGCCATCGGGATCAGCGAGTGCGAGCACCTCGAACGCCGGGTGCGCCGTGGGCCGCTGGAACGTACGCCGAGCTTCCCGTACCACCCGCACGTGACGGTCGCCCACCACCTCGCGGACGAACTGCTCGACCAGGCGTTCAAGGAACTTTCCGGATACGAGGCCGAATTCCCGGTCTGGGGGTTCTCGCTCTATGAGCACGGGCGGGACGGCGTGTGGCGGCCCCAGCGTGACTTCGCGTTCGGCGCCGCGCTGACCACGCGAGACGGCGGCCGCCGGAACTGATAATCCTGTTTTATCGAGGGTAAAGCGATCACATGGCGCCGGTGATCAGTGGGTTGCAGCGGCGTTTCACATCCGTGCAGGAGCGGGGGCTCTCGGCGCTCCGCGCCGCGCGCGCCCGCAACCGCCCGCTCGACCACCTCGGCCGGGCCTACGGCCGATACAAGGACAAGCGCGGTGACCGGCTGGCCGCGGCGCTGAGCTTCTACGGCGTCATGTCGTTCTTCCCGCTCGTCGCGCTGGCCTTCGCGGTCACCGGCTACGCCGTGGCCGTCAGCCCGGAGGTGAGCGACTCGGTCTCCAAGGCGATCCAGGAGATCCTCCCGGGCCTGGCCGGCCAGCTGCCCGTCCACGAGATCGCCTCGGCCAAGGCCGGCGCGAGCGTCATCGCCCTCGTCGGTCTGGCGTGGTCCGGCCTCGGCTGGATCGGGGTCTGGCGCGAGTCGCTGCGGTTGATCTGGCGGCGCGACGTCTCCGACGGCAACCTGGTCGTCAACAAGCTGTGGGACCTGGTCGTGCTGTTCATGCTCGGGCTGGTCCTGATCGCCTCGGTGGTCCTGTCGAGCCTCACCACGTCGGCGACCCACGGCGTACTGGGCTGGATCGGTCTGGCCGGGGTGCCCGGCGCCGGGACGTTCCTGCGGCTGATCTCCATCGCCGTCGCGGTCGGCGCGAACACTCTGATCTTCCTGGTGCTCTTCTCCCAGCTCGCCGCCAGCAACGCGTCATGGCGCCACCTCGTACGCGGCTGCCTCTTCGGCGCGATCGGCTTCGAGGTGCTGAAGCTGGTCGCGACCTACCTGATCGGCCACACGATGCGGAACCCGGTGTACGCCTCGTTCGCCGTGATCGCCGGCCTGATGGTGTGGATCAACATCTCGTCGAGGTTCATCCTGTTCACCGCGGCCTGGACGGCGACTCGCCAGGTCATCCTGAGCGCCGACGGGCCGACCGCCGTCGATTCCTGACTTAGCCGTCTCGTCGTCCTCGCCGTCGGAAGGGTCCGGCTCGGTCTTGTCCCACACCTTGGGAATCGGGAGGGTCCACGGGCCCGGCGTCGTGCCGCCGGACGGCTCCGGGACGCTCACCGTCCAGTCGGTGTACGGCTGACGTGCCACCGGGTTCGGAGCCGTCGTCCGCGGGGACGCCGGGTCCGAATCCGGAGTTCCGGCGACCTTGACGTCAGCCGGCGGGGTCCGGCGTGGCGGCGAGGCGGCGTCCGGGAGGGCGTCGGGCGCCTCGGACGCGGTCCGGCGGTGGCGCAGGCCGATCGCGAGGCCGGCGACGACCGCGAGCAGGAGCTCCGCGGGCAGGCCGATCTTCCACCAGGCGAGCGTGTTCGAGGCGGTGCCGCCGGTGTTCACCGTACGCGCGAGCGGCTTGGCCTGCGGCGTCGGTTTGGCGGGCGGCGGGATCGGGTCGACGAGCGTGCCCACCGGCTCGACCTTGGCCCGGTGCGCGAAGCCCCAGTCCAGCAGTTCCCTGGCGTCGGGCCAGAAGTCGGACTGCGCGTGCATCAGCGAGATCACGATGGTGTGGCCGTTACGGGTCGCCGCGCCCACGAAGCTGCCGAGTGCGTGGCTGGTCCAGCCGTTCTTGCCGCCGATCATCCCGCGATAGTGGTTGCCGACGAGCAGATGGTCGTGGGTGCCGATCTCGTACCCGCCGGTCTTCTTGCCCTTCTTACGCTGCTCCTTGGTCGGCGGCGCGGGCCACTGGTACAGCTCCGCGCCGACGTACTTGCGGAAGTCCGGCAGCGTCAGGCCCTGCTTCATGATCAGCGCCAGGTCGTACGCGGAGCTGTGCTGCTGCTTCAGGGTGAGCGGCGGGTCGTCGTCGAGGCCGTTGGGCGTCCGCGCGACCGTGTCGTTCGCCTGGATGCGGTGCGCCTCGGCGTTCATCGCCGCCAGCGTGTGCGGCAGACCGCCGTACGCCTCGGCGAGCGCGATCGCGGCGTCGTTGCCCGACTGCATGAGCAGGCCGTGGAACAGGTCGTTGACGGTATAGGTCCACTTTGTGTCCATGCCGACCGCCGACCCTGTCGCGTTGACCGCATTCGACGAGGGTTTCATCTTCTTATGCGGGTCGAGCTTGGGAATCAGGGTGATCGACGTCAGCGTCTTGAGCGTGCTGGCCGGGCGATAGTGCCCGTGCGGGTCTTTCGCCGCCAGCACCGCGCCCGTTTCCAGGTCGGCGATCACATAGGAGGACGCGGCGATATGGGGAGGCTCGGCGGATCTGGATGAGCGATCCCAGATATAGCCGCTACCGGAGAGGCGCTCGCCTCCGATCGTGGTTTCGGCGTGAGCGGGGGAGACGAAGAGGCACGCCGAGAGCACAGGCAGGGCGAGCGGAATGACTACTTTACGCATGGCGGCCCCACGCTAGACGACAGGTCCTTGCAAGACCAGGTGGGTCTACCCCGGATAATGGTGCTCGATGAAGATGTCACGCCTGTCGGCTGGATTTGTACTAGGCCTTGCCGCATTCATGATCTTTGAATGGCTCATGCTCGCGAAGAATCTGGGTAGCGGACCCGCGCGGCCTACCGCTTTTTATGTCGTTCACGGGATCTTGGTCTGTGTGAACGTCGTACTGGCCGTCATCCTCGGGGTGATCGGCTGGCGAGCTTGGAGCGCTTCGCGGCGCGGGTGAGGAGGGTGAGACGACCATGAACTCCGAGTCGGGACTCCCGATCGACGCCGTCTACGGACCGGGTGCGCCGGACGGTTTCGACCCCGCGGACGAACTGGGCGAGCCCGGGGCGTTCCCGTACACGCGCGGCGTGTACCCCACGATGTACACCGAGCGGCCCTGGACGATGCGGCAGTACGCCGGGTTCGGCACGGCCGCCGAGTCGAACCGCCGCTACCACCAGCTGATCGAGGCGGGCACCGCCGGCCTCTCGGTGGCGTTCGACCTGCCCACGCAGATGGGTTACGACTCCGACGCGCGGATGGCGTCCGGCGAGGTCGGCAAGGTCGGCGTCGCGATCGACTCCATCGAGGACATGCGCGCCCTGTTCGACGGCATCCCGCTCGGCGAGGTGTCGACGTCGATGACGATCAACGCTCCCGCCGCCGTGCTCCTGCTGCTCTACCAGCTGGTGGCCGAGGAGCAGGGGGTGCCCGGCGACCGGCTCACCGGCACCGTGCAGAACGACATCCTCAAGGAGTACATCGCCCGCGGCACCTACATCTTCCCGCCCAAGCCGAGCCTTCGGCTGGTCGCGGACACCTTCCGCTACTGCCGGGACGAGATCCCGAAGTGGAACACCATCTCGATCTCCGGCTACCACATGGCCGAGGCCGGGGCCACGCCCGTGCAGGAGATCGCGTTCACTCTCGCCAACGCCAAGGAGTATGTGCGGGCGGCGGTCGCGTCCGGCCTGGACGTCGACGACTTCGCGCCTCGCCTGTCGTTCTTCTTCGTGGCACGTACGACGCTGCTGGAGGAGATCGCCAAGTTCCGGGCGGCCCGGCGGATCTGGGCGCACATCATGCGTGACGAGTTCGGCGCGAAGAACCCCAGATCGCAGATGCTGCGCTTCCACACCCAGACCGCAGGCGTGCAGCTCACCGCGCAGCAGCCCGAGGTCAACCTCGTACGGGTGGCCATCCAGGCGCTCGGCGCCGTACTGGGCGGGACGCAGTCACTGCACACCAACGCCTACGACGAGGCCATCGCGCTGCCCACCGAGAAGGCCGCGCGGCTCGCCCTGCGCACCCAGCAGGTGATCGCCTGTGAGTCGGACCTGACGCGCACCGTCGATCCGTTCGCCGGGTCCTACGCCGTCGAGTCGATGACCGATGACGTCGAGGAGGCCGCACATGCCCTCATCGGCCAGGTCGAGGAGCTGGGCGGGGCGGTCTGGGCGATCGAGAAGGGCTTCCAGAAGAACGAGATCGAGCGGTCGGCCTACCAGGCCGCCCTGGAGATCGACAACGAAGAGCGCGTGGTGGTCGGGGTCAACAGGTACCGCTCCGACGAGGAAGAGCCGTACGAGCCCCTGCGCGTCGACCCGGCGATCGGCGAGGCGCAGGCCGCCAAGCTCGCCCGGCTCCGCGAGGAGCGCGACGGCGCCGAGGTGACCCGGCGACTCGACGAGCTGCGCGCGCTCGCGGAGAAGGAAGGCGGCCAGGCCGAGTCCGGCGACGTCTCGGCGGGCGGCTCCAACCTGCTGTACCCGATGCGGGAGGCCCTGCGGGCGAAGGCGACCGTCGGCGAGGTCTGCGACGCGCTGCGCGAGGTGTGGGGCGTCTACATTCCGCCGGACGCCTACTGAGGCGGCTGGTCGCCGGAGATGTCGGAATCGTGTGTCGGGTTCCTGGCCGGCCGGAGGGGTTTTTCGGCAGGGAGAACGGCGCTCATGATCGATCTGGTCATTAGTGGGGATTGCGGGTAGCCGAAATGGGTGGCGGAGGCGTGTGCGGGGGTGCCTCGTATGAGTCAACCGCGCATCGCGGGGCAAAGACCTCGCGAGACGGCATGTCTTCTGGCGGCATCATGGTTGTCATGTCCGGGCAGGGCGGACAGCCGTCGCGTCGCCGACGTGCTGGCCGAAATGCGCCACGTGCGCGGCATTAACCTGCAAGGATTGAGACACGGAGGTTGGCGTGGCCATCGAGTTCAACGCATCACGAGGGGCGACCCTGGGTGTCGAGTGGGAGCTTCAGCTCATCGACGCCGGGACGAATCGCCTCCGTCAGGATGCGCGTGAGGTCCTTGCCGCCCTGCCCCGGATCAGCGAGACGCAGGGCAATCCGAAAATCCGTCATGAGCTCATGGAATCCACGGTGGAGATCGTCACGGGCATCTGCCACACGGTCTCCGAGGCACGCGCCGATCTCACCGCGACGATCGCCGAGCTGAGGCACGCGACCGACCCGCGGGGCACCGCTCTCGCCTGCACCGGCACCCACCCGATCAGTGACTGGCGCGACGCCGTCATGTCGCCCATGCAGCGCTACGCGGAGCTTGTCGAGAAGATGCAGTGGCTGGCCCGGCGCATCCAGACCTTCGGCGTCCACGTCCACGTGGGCGTCCGCGCCCCGGAGAAGGCCATCCCGGTGGTGAACGCCCTCGCCGCCTACCTGCCGCACTTCCTGGCGCTGACGGCGTCGAGCCCTTATTGGAGCGGCTACGACACCGGGCTCGCGTCGAGCCGCGCGATCGTCTTCGGTTCGCTTCCCACCGCGGGGCCTCCGCACCTGCTCGCCGACTGGGGCGAGTTCGAGGTCTACATGGAGACCCTGCTGCGGGCCGGCACCATCCACAGCATCAAGGAGGTGTGGTGGGACATCCGTCCGCACCCGGATTTCGGAACGGTCGAGATCCGGATGTTCGACGGCATCCCGACACTCCGGGAGGTCGGTATGGTGGCCGCGCTCTGCCAGTCGCTGGTGGAGATGTTCGATCACCAGCTCGACCGCGGCTACACGCTGCCCAGCCCGGCCGCATGGGTCGTACGCGACAATAAGTGGCGCGCGACGCGCTACGGGCTGGACGCCATCGTCATCACCGACGACCAGGGCACGACGGCACCCCTGCGCGATGAGCTTTACGAGCTGGTGCACGAGCTGGAGCCCATCGCGGACCGGCTCGGCTGCGCCGAGGACCTCAAGGTGGTCTCCGACGTGCTCGACCACGGTGCCCCGTACGAACGGCAGCGTGCCATTCTGGCCGCCGGCGGTTCGGTCGAGGACATCGTGAGCGCGAGCATCACGGAGTTTCGCGAGGACAGATTCGTCAATCCACGGGAGGTGACACATGCGGGGGCCTGAACTCCGCGGCAATGAGCCAGTGGGAGGAGGGCTGCAGGCGCAGCTCGACTCCTTTCTCGCCGGTCAGGAAGACCGGCTGATCGCCTTCCGCCGCGACATGCACATGCATCCCGAGCTCGGATTCGCCGAGCACCGCACGACGACGCGGATCGCGGAGGAGCTGACCGAGGTCGGACTGAGTCCGGTACGCCTTCCCAAGGGCACCGGCCTGGTATGCGAGGTCGGCAACGGCGACGGACCGGTCGTGGCGCTGCGGGCCGACATCGACGCGCTGCCGCTCGTCGACGAGAAGGACGTGTCCTACCGCTCGACGATTCCGGGCGTCTGCCACGCGTGCGGCCACGACGTGCACACCTCCGTGCTCGTCGGCGCGGCGCGCTTCTTCGCCCAGCAAGCCGCCCAGGGCCTCGTGCCGGGGCGCGTACGCCTGATCTTCCAGCCCGCCGAGGAGAACCCTGGCGGCGCGCTCGACGTCATGGCGGCCGGCGGCATCGCCGGCGTGGACCGTATCTTCGCTCTGCACTGCGACCCACGGGTCGAGATCGGCAGGCTCGGCCTGCGGGCCGGCCCGATCACGGCCGCGTGCGACAAGGTCAGCGTCCGGGTGTCCGGCCCCGGCGGGCACACCGCACGGCCGCACCTGACCGCCGACCTGGTGTACGCCCTGGCAAAGATCATCACCGAGCTGCCCTCGGCGCTGTCGCGACGGGTCGATCCCCGTTCCAGCCTCAGCCTCGTGTGGGGCCGCGTGTCGGCGGGCTCGGTGGCCAACGCGATTCCCGACGAGGGCATCGCGCAGGGCACGGTGCGCTGCCTGGACGACGAGGCGTGGCACTCCGCCCCAGACCTGATGAAGGCACTGCTCGACTCGGTCGCCGGCGCGTACGACGTCAAGGCCGAGCTCGACTACGTCCGCGGCGTTCCCCCGACGGTCAACGAGAAGACCAGCGTCGAGATGTTCCGTACGGCGGTCGGCAGCATGCTCGGCGACGGCTGCGCCACGGGCACCCCGCAGAGCCTCGGCGGCGAAGACTTCGGGTGGTACCTGGAGTCGATCCCCGGCGCCCTGGCCAGGCTCGGTGTCGCGGCGCCCGGCATGGTCGGCGCGTACGACCTTCACCGCGGCACCTTCGACGTCGACGAGCGGTGCATCGGGATCGGCGTACGCGTGATGGTGGCCACCGCGCTGACCGCCTTGTGGGAAAGCCGCCGTGCCGACGCCACGGAGCCGGTGGCCAAGCCGGCTTGACGCAGGTCGGGCCGCTGGTAGGCGGCCTGACCTGTGACGATGCGCTCTCGCATTGGTAACGGACGCATTGCGACACGGTAGGTTTGTTCCGGACTCCTCCCTGATCCCACTAAGGTCCAAAAGATTCGCGCCGATAAGCACATTTCGGGCGAGGCGGGAAAATGGAGGAGCTACCTTGCGCCGTGCAGTGAAAGTTACCGCCGTGGCGGCGAGCGCCGTTCTGGTGCTCAGTGCAGCCGGTTGTGGCGGGAAGAAGGCAACTAGCGGCGGTGGCGGCACCGATGGCAAGAAGACCCTCAAGGTCGGTCTCGCCTACGACGTCGGTGGCCGCGGCGACAAGTCGTTCAACGACGCCGCCTACGCAGGCCTGCAGAAGGTCCAGAGCGAGCTCAAGCTCGACGTGAAGGACCTGGAGGCCAAGGAGGGCGAGAGCGACAACGACAAGGTCCAGCGTCTCGACCTTCTCGCCAAGTCGGGGTACAACCCCGTCATCGGTGTGGGCTTCGTGTACGCCACGGCGCTCGGGAAGGTCGCGCCGAAGTACCCGAACACCAAGTTCGCGATCGTTGACGACAACACCGTCCAGAAGCCCAACGTGACCGACCTGCTCTTCGCCGAGCAGGAGGGCTCCTACCTCGTCGGTGCCGCGGCGGCGAAGAAGACCAAGACCGGCAAGATCGGCTTCGTCGGCGGCGTGAACACCCCGCTGATCAAGAAGTTCGAGGTCGGCTTCGTGGCGGGCGCCAAGAAGATCAACCCGGACATCAAGATCCAGATCAAGTACATCTCCCAGCCGCCGGACTTCGGTGGCTTCAAGGACCCGGCCAAGGGCAAGACCATCGCCCAGGGCATGTACGACGCCGGCGCCGACGTGGTCTACGCCGCGGCCGGCCTGTCCGGTGTGGGTTCGCTGCAGGCGGCGACGGCCGGCAAGAAGTGGTTCATCGGCGTCGACTCCGACCAGTACCAGTCCGCCTCGGCGGCTGAGAAGCCGTACGTCATGACCTCGATGCTCAAGCGCGTGGACACCGCGGTGTTCAACTTCGTCAAGAGCGTCGGCGATGGCACCGTGCAGAGCGGCGACGTCCGGTTCAGCCTGAAGAACGACGGTATCGACTACTCGATGTCGAACCCGACGGCGCTCGGCGACCTGCCGACCACGCTGAACGATCTGAAGCAGCAGATCATCTCCGGAAAGATCATGGTGCCCGAGAAGTAAATGCGGCCAGTGCTCGGGCCCGGGAGGGAGACCGGCAGGTCTTCCTCCCGGGCCACTGGTGTGTGATGAGGAGCAGTCAATGTCCCCGACAAAACCGGCTGTCGAGTTGCACGGCATCACCAAGCGCTTCCCCGGTGTGGTGGCCAACCACGACATCGACATCGAGGTGGCGGCTGGAACGGTACACGCGATCGTCGGAGAGAACGGCGCCGGCAAGTCCACCCTGATGAAGATCCTCTACGGCATGCAACGGCCGGACGAGGGGACGATCGAGGTGGACGGCGAGGCGGCGAACCTCCACAGTCCGGCCGACGCCATCGCGCGCGGTATCGGCATGGTGCACCAGCACTTCATGCTCGCCGACAATCTCAGTGTCCTGGAGAACGTCGTCCTCGGCGCGGAGCGGCTGCACGGCATCGGCGCGAAAGCCCGGCGCAGGATCGAGCAGATCTCCGCCCAGTACGGCCTGGGCGTCGAACCCGGCAAGCTGGTCGAACAGCTCGGTGTCGGCGCACGGCAGCGCGTCGAGATCCTCAAGGTCCTCTACCGCGGCGCGAAGATCCTCATCCTCGACGAGCCCACGGCGGTCCTGGTGCCCCAGGAGGTCGAGGAGCTCTTCAACAACCTCCGCGAGCTCAAGCGCGAGGGCCTCACCGTCATCTTCATCTCACACAAGCTCGACGAAGTGCTCTCGGTGGCCGACACGATCACGGTCATCAGGCGCGGCACCACCGTCGACACGGTCGCTCCCGGCGACGTCACCGCGAGACAGCTCGCCGAGCTCATGGTCGGCAGCGAGCTGCCCGTCCCCGAGCTGCGCGAGTCGACGGTCAGCGATGTTCCGGTGCTCACGATGGAGAACGTCACCGTGCGCGATGCCGCCGGGCGCGCCATCGTCGACGACGTCTCCCTGACGATCCACGAGGGCGAGATCCTCGGCATCGCCGGCGTCGAGGGCAACGGCCAGGCCGAGCTGGTCGAGGCGATCATGGGCATGCTGCCGGTCGGCAGCGGCGTGATCCACCTGGGCGAGACGGACCTGACCGGGATGGCCACCCGCCACCGGCGTGAGGCGGGCATCGGGTTCATCCCCGAGGACCGCCACCGGCACGGGCTGCTCCTGGACTCCCCGCTGTGGGAGAACCGCATCCTCGGCCACCAGACACGACCGCCGAACGTCAAGGGCGGCCTGATCGACCGGGCCGGCGCCCGCGCGGACACCGAGCGCATCGTGCGCGACTACGACGTGCGTACGCCGGGCATCGACGTCAGCGTGGCCTCCCTGTCCGGTGGCAACCAGCAGAAGCTCATCGTCGGCCGCGAGATGTCCGGCGGACCGAAGCTGCTCATCGCGGCCCACCCCACGCGCGGCGTCGACGTCGGCGCGCAGTCCGCGATCTGGGACCACCTGCGGCACGCGCGGGCCGAGGGGCTCGCTGTGCTCCTCATCTCCGCGGACCTGGACGAACTGATCGGGATGTCGGACACGCTGCGGGTCATCCTGCGCGGCCGCCTGGTCGGTGAGGCGGATCCCGCCACCATCACACCGGACCGGCTCGGCTCAATGATGACCGGTGCCGGAGAGGGGAGCGCCGCGTGATCTACAACCTGTTCGCGCGATCGTACGTGCGAACCATCATCGCGGCGCTCGTCGCCCTCGTGTTCGCGGCCATCATCACCTCGATCGTCCTGTCGGTGAGCGGGTTCAACCCGCCCTCGACGTTCCAGGCGATGTTCGACTTCGGCACTGAGCCGGACAGCGTCGTCAACATCGTGAACCGGGCGGCGACCTACTACCTGTCCGCGCTCGCGGTGGCGGTCGGGTTCCGTATGAACCTGTTCAACATCGGCGTCGACGGCCAGTACCGCCTCGCGGCGATGCTCGCCGCGGCGGCGGGCGGCGCGTGGGTCCTGCCGCCCGGCCTGCGGCAAATCATGATCATCGTGGTCGCGATGATCGTCGGCGCCCTGTGGGCCGGCCTCGCGGCGATCCTCAAGGTGACGCGCGGAGTCAGCGAGGTCATCTCGACGATCATGCTGAACTTCATCGGCACCGGCGTCATCGCCTTCCTGCTGAAGCCGGGACGGCTCGCGGTGAAGGTGAACGGCAGCAACAACATCGGCACCAAGCCGATCTCCTCGTCCGGGCGCGTGCCGAGCATTGGCTACCCGGGCAGCGACCTGAAGATCTACGGCCTGGTGCTGCTCGCGGTGGCCGCGGGCGTGGCCTTCTGGTTCGTGGTGAACCGCACGCGCTTCGGCTTCGACCTGAGGGCGACCGGCATCTCCCAGAGCGCCGCGGTCGCCAGCGGCGTGAACGCCAAGCGCATGGTGATCGTCGCGATGCTGATCTCCGGCGCGATGGCCGGCTTGGTCGGCATGCCGCAGCTGCTCGGCGGGTCGTACTCCTACTCGCTGGACTTCCCGACCGGGATCGGGTTCACCGGGATCGGCATCGCGCTGCTGGGCCGCAACAACCCGGTCGGCGTCGCGTTCGCCGCGCTGCTCTGGGCGTTCCTCGACCAGTCGGCCCAGATCCTGGACTTCAACGACATCCCCAAGGAGATCGTGGCGATCACTCAGGCCGCCGTGCTCCTCTCGGTGGTCGTCGTCTACGAGATCATCAACCGCGTCGGCCAACGCATCGACCAGCGTTACGTCGCAGCGCGGCTCGGAGAGGTGGCAGCGTGATCGAGCAGGAGACGCGTACTCCGCCGCCGGACACCGGCGACGAAGGCGGGAGCCGGCAGGGCAGGATGCGGATGCTGGCCGTCGGCCTCGGCATCTTCGTCGCGCTGATCCTGCTGCGGCTGATCACCGGTCAGAGCGACATCACCTCCAGCGGCACCATGAGCGCGGCGCTGGCCCTGGCCGTGCCGATCGGCATGGCCGCGCTGGGCGGCCTGTGGTCCGAGCGCTCCGGCGTGGTCAACATCGGCCTCGAAGGCATGATGGTGTTCGGCACCTGGGGCGCCGCCTTCGGGTCCTACTTCAGCGGCAACCCCTGGCTCGGCCTGCTCGGCGGCATCGCCGCCGGCGCGCTCGGCGGCCTGCTGCACGCGCTCACGACCGTGACGTTCGGCGTCGACCACATCGTGTCCGGTGTGGCGATCACCATCCTGGCGCCCGGCGTCACGCGTTACCTGTCGGCCCTGCTGTTCACCGACGAGAGCGGAGGCGGCTCGACCCAGTCGCCGCCGCTCCCGGACTTCCCGACGTGGAGCGTGCCGGGCGTCGGCCATCCGCTGGGCTCGCTGGAGAAGCACCACTGGATCCTGGTCTCCGACCTGGCCGGCCTGCTGCGCGGGGTGCTGACGAACCTGTCGCCGGTCACGCTGCTCGCGGCGGCGGCGGTCCTGATCTCCTACTACGTGCTGTGGCACACGGCGTTCGGGCTGCGCCTGCGGTCGTGCGGCGAGAACCCCTACGCCGCCGAGTCGCTCGGCGTGAAGGTCTACCCGCTGAAGTACGCCGCCATCGTGATCTCCGGCGCGCTCGCCGGGGTCGGCGGCACGTTCCTGGCGATGGTCGCCTCCTCCAACTACCAGGAGGGCCAGGTCAACGGCCGTGGCTACATCGGCCTCGCCGCGATGATCTTCGGCAACTGGCGGCCCGGCATGGTCGCCGGCGGCGCCGGCCTGTTCGGCTACACCGACGCGCTGCAACTGCGCGGCGGCGCGGACGCCGTCCACGCCATGCTGCTGCTGATCGGCATCGGGCTGCTCGCGCTGGCGGTCTGGCACGGCTACTGCGGACGTCTCACCACGGCCGTGATCTCCGGAGTCGTCGCGGTCGGCCTCCTCCTGTGGTTCTTCCTGACCAAGGAGCTCCCGCAGGAGATCATCACCTACAGCCCGCACATCACGACCCTGCTCGTGCTGGCGTTCGCGGCGCAACGGCTCCGGATGCCGGCCGCCGACGGACTGCCCTATCGAAAGGGCGGAGGACACTGATGGCCGACGTCGACTGGGGCGCGCTGCGCGAAGCGGCGCGTACGGCGATGACCGGCGCGTACGCGCCGTACTCGAACTACCCGGTCGGCGCCGCCGGCCTGACCGACGACGGCCGGGTCGTCACGGGCTGCAACGTGGAGAACGCCTCGTACGGCCTCGGGCTGTGCGCGGAGTGCGGCCTCGTGTCGGCCCTGCACGGCACCGGCGGAGGCCGCCTGGTCGCGGTCTCGGTCGTCGAGCGCCATGGCGACCCGGTGATGCCGTGCGGTCGCTGCCGCCAGCTGCTGTGGGAACACGGCGGGCCGGGCATGCTGCTGGAGACCGCACGGGGCGTCGTCCCGATGAGCGAGGTACTGCCGGACGCCTTCGGCCCGCAGGACCTGGAGAGGTGACCATGACCTTCGACGCCGTCGACGTCATCCGCGCCAAGCGCGATGGCGGAGAGCTCACCGACGGGCAGATCGACTGGGCGGTGGACGCCTACACGAACGGCGCCATCGCCGAGGAGCAGATGGCCTCGCTCGCCATGGCGATCCTCCTGCGCGGAATGACGCGGCATGAGGTCGCCCGGTGGACCGACGCCATGATCCGCTCCGGCGAGCGGATGGACTGGTCCGCACTGGAGCGCCCGACCACCGACAAGCACTCCACCGGCGGCGTCGGCGACAAGATCACGCTGCCGCTGGCCCCGACGGTCGCGGCGTGCGGCGCGGCCGTACCGCAGCTCTCCGGACGCGGTCTCGGCCACACCGGCGGCACGCTCGACAAACTGGAGTCGATCCCCGGCTGGCGCGCGTCGCTGTCCAACGCGGAGATGCTGGGCGTCCTGGGCAAAGCGGGCGCCGTGGTGTGCGCCGCCGGCTCGGGCCTCGCCCCGGCCGACCGCAAGCTGTACGCCCTGCGCGACGTCACCGGCACGGTCGAGTCGATCCCGCTCATCGCCAGCTCCATCATGTCCAAGAAGATCGCCGAAGGCACCGGCGCGCTCGTCCTGGACGTCAAGGCGGGTTCGGGGGCGTTCATGAAGAACGTCGACGACGCGCGCGAGCTGGCGAACACGATGGTCGGCATCGGCACCGACCACGGCGTCCGCACGGTCGCACTGCTGACCGCGATGGACACCCCGCTGGGCTTCGAGGTAGGCCACGCGAACGAGGTCGCCGAGTCGGTCGAGGTCCTCTCCGGCGGCGGCCCGTCCGACGTCGTGGAACTGACGATCGCTTTGGCCCGCGAGATGCTGGAAGGAGCGGGCCTGTCCGGCGGCAAGGACCCGGCCGAAGCCTTGCGCGACGGCTCGGCGATGGACGCCTGGCGCACCATGATCACCGCCCAGGGCGGCGACCCGGACGCCCCCTTGCCCGTGGCCCCCGAGTCACTGGTGATCACCGCCCCGGCCTCGGGCGTCCTGACCTGTCTGGACGCCTACGGAGTCGGAGTCGCCGCATGGCGCCTGGGCGCCGGCCGCGCCCGCAAGGAAGACCCGGTGTCCCACTCCGCCGGGGTGACACTGCACGCCAAGCCGGGCGACACCGTACGCGAGGGACAGCCTTTGCTGACCCTGCACACGGAGGACACGGCCCGCTTCGAGCGAGCCTTGGAGTCCCTGAAGGGCGCGTACGAGGTGGGCGGCGATCTGCCCAAGCCCCAACTGATCATCGACCGAATCGCCTGAGCCACAGGGGTTCGCACTTGTCGAGGCCAAGGGTCACCTTGGCCTCGACAGCTGTTAAAAAAAAAAAAATAAAAAAAAAAAAAAAAAAAAAAAAAAAAAAAAAAAAAAAAAAAAAAAAAAAAAAAAAAAAAAAAAAAAAAATAAAAAAAAAAAAATGAAAAAAAAAAAAAAAAAAAAAAAAAAAAAAAAAAAAAAAAAAAAAAAAAAAAAAAAAAAAAAAAAAAAAAAAAAAAAAAAAAAAAAAAAAAAAAAAAAAAAAAAAAAAAAAAAAAAAAAAAAAAAAAAAAAAAAAAAAAAAAAAAAAAAAAAAAAAAAAAAAAAAAAAAAAAAAAAAAAAAAAAAAAAAAAAAAAAAAAAAAAAAAAAAAAAAAAAAAAAAAAAAAAAAAAAAAAAAAAAAAAAAAAAAAAAAAAAAAAAAAAAAAAAAAAAAAAAAAGCGTACGCCCTCGCGGTAAAAAAAAAAAAAAAAAAAAAAAAATGTAAGACCCGGGTATTTGGACCACATCCGGGCCCCCGTGGGCCTTCTCACGCGCCGGCCGGCCCTGTAGAGCTATATAGACAACATTGTTCGTAAACACGGTGATTGTTGCTGCTACCGGATGCTGGGAAGGAAGCGAAACGCATGCTTGGTGCCCGATTTTTATTTTTCGATCGTTATCATTGCCGTTTTTGGTATTGGCTTACGCCTGTAACATGATAGTATTTTATTTGTTGTAGGTTTTTGTATTAGTTATTTTCGTTGTTGTGTTAGTGGTTATCGTTGTTTATGATCTCGTGGTTTTTGTTTTTTAAGAGTAGATCTAATAGGCGCTGACGTTTTTGGTTTTCTTCGATTACGTTTTAAGATATTTTTTAAAGTTTTTTTTAATATATTTATGATTTTATTTTTTTTTTATAGATAATTATTTAAATTATATAATTTAAAAAATTTAAATTAAAAAAAATATAAAAAAAAAAAAAAAAATAAAAAATATTTATAAAAAATAAAATGAAAAAAAAAAAAATATCGGCAGCAGGCCGCTGGCCATGGCCGCCTGTGTCGCAGGGTGCATCGCCTTCGCGCCGTCGGCCATCGCCGCACCCGCCGGTATTACGTTGAGTGAGATATAGATATGAACTTAATAGATGTTGTTAATGTTTATTGTTTTAAAAAAAAAAAAGATATATAAAAGATAAAAAAAAAAAATAAAGATAAAAATATAAAGAAAATATAATAAATAAAAGAAGATTTTGGAGATGAAAAAAAGAAAATAGAATACTCGTAGCTGGGGAAGGAAAAAAAAAAAAAAAAGATAACGCATGCTTGGGAATGAAAACGCCGAGATCGAGCAGAATACGGTCCACGAGTGACAAGCCCTGGCTGCTATGGCCGTGCAGATCGCCGACGAGAGACGGTCGGTCCCGCCGACGACCGACGCAAGGGACGCGCAGACCTCATGCGCGACGGCCATCTTAAAAAAAAACGAAACGGACGGCTACCCCGGACGTCGATTTTCTTCGTTTTTGTGTATTAGATAAGATGTTATAGATTTAGAAGAAAGATTCGAGAATAGTATAGATAGGAAGTTGAATATTGTGTTATTGTTTTAATATTATATAATTTAGTAAAATTTTATATAATTTTAATGATTAATATTTGATATATTATTAGAAGATATTATGAGAATATTATTACGAATAGTTTTAAGATTATTTAAATATTAAAATTAGATTAATATACGTAAATAGATTTATTATATATTTATATTTTTTGAAAAAAAATTTATTTTAAGAAAAAAAAATAAAAAAAAAAATAAAACAAATCTAAAAAAAAAAGCACGAGCGGGAGAGCGCGACGAGCTTCACACGCGCTTCCACGTGACCTCGCCGACGAAGCCCTGCCGACCCCGCAGCGGCGACGAGAGAGCCCTCCCGACGCATCGTCGACCAGGACAAAAAAAACGGCATCCTCCCGTCATCGAAACGCCTGGAAACGCTATCCGAAAACCGATACGCGGACACGAAAAACGGATGAAGGAAGTCGGCGCTGGACAGCTGCCCTCCACACCGGCGCAGTGCTCCGCACACGCACAGCGGCGAGAGCCTGCAATGCGAACTACGGGCAGGCTTCAACGCCCATCGTGCCCGCCGGCTACGAAGCCCACCCGACCCCGTACGCGAGGACGGCATCCTCCCGGTCATCGACGCCAGACGCTCGAGGACTGCGGCTCCGCCCGGATGGTCGAAGTCGGCGCTGGACAGATGCACTCCGGGCCTACTTCCACAGGGACACAGTGCTCCGGCTCGACGAATCAAGTGATCACGCGGCTGAAGATGGGCGCCCGAGAGAAAAAAAATAAAAATAAAAAAAAAAATAAAAATATTCGGCGACCTCATAATAAATATAAAATAAAATAGTGATCACTTCTCCGAGGGGCGCGATCGTCGCCGGCGACGAACTCAAAGAACGCGCGATGTCGCCTAGCTCCGACGTGACCGTACGCGACATCAACCTGATCAAGGGCAGAACCTGAACAGGGATCCGTCGCTGGGCGGTTCGGTCCGCCGGGACCGGCGGCGTCGGCGGCAGCGGCGACGCCGGCATCGAGAGCGGCTCTCGCCGAGGGGCAACGATCGACTACGCCCGGCGTCACAGATCGGCGGGCCCGAAGAAACGTTCGGCGACCTCGCGGTCCACGAGATCTGCAACGAGAACGACGGCATCTGCAACTCGGCCAACATGATCACCAACGCGCTGCGCCTTCGCGAACGCGCCTGGACGGCTACGCCTCAGGCGATCACGGCTACGACATCGACCCGGTAGACGGGACATCGGATCAGGCTTGACGCTCAACCTCCAACAGCCGCCCGGCCGCATCGGGTACGGCGCGCCACTGCCACTGCCGATCGGCACCCCTTGGCAGATCCGAGCAGCGACTTGGCACGCGGACACCTTCGTGAACGTCGCTGGACGGGCTAGCCTCGGTAGTGATCTCGGTGCGCGGATGACGACTCGGCTAGGGACCGCAAGAGTATCAGGCTACTAAGCAGCGGTGACGTCACGAGACGCCAGCCGGCTCGTACATCGAAGTGTAACTGCGCGCCGCTGTAAAAAACCAACTGCAGATCGGCACTCCTATGGAAACAAAAGATCCAAAAAAAGTAAAAAAGCAGATTAACGATCTCCGAGACGATCACGCAGGGCGCGCTGGGCCCGCAGTGCGCACGGCACTCGCCGCGGTGAACGCCGTGCTGCCTGCTCCGACAAACAGGCCATGATAGCAAATAATAAGAACAATCTCACAAGGCCGATCACCAACGTCGCAGCCGACAAGCTGAACGATACATGGAACGTCTACGTAAAATATATCCTCAAATGAAGCTAAAAGAGAAAACCGATTATATGATAAAAGAACTAAAAGAGAGAAAAAAAGAAGTAGAGGAGACGTAAGAATAGTAAAAGAACGAAGATGATCGAAGAAAGTAATAATAAATGTCGAAAGAAAAAAAAAAAATATATAAAAAAAACCGAAAAAAAAATTAAATAAAAAAAAAAATAAAAACTAAAAAAAAAAAAAAAAAAAAAAAAAAAAAAAAAAATTATATACTGATAAAAAAAAAAAAATAAAAAATAAAAAACGAAAAAAAAAAAATAAAAAAAAAAAAAAAGTAATAATGAAAAACACTAATGGACGCGTGGAAGAACTAAACGACGACCAGGCAAGGGACCGCGATGTCAGGCGATCACGGCCGAGCAATCGCCGGTACGCGACATGCGGATCAGAGCTCGACGCGAAGAAAAGATCACCAAGAGATCGGCCTTCTCGACGTAAAAGAAAGCCTAAAAAAACAACTAAAAAAGAAAAAGAGAAAAAAAAAAAACAATTAGATGTATGCATAAATCAAAAAAAAAAAAAAAAAAAAAAAAAAAAAAAAAAAAAAAAATAAAAAATAAAAAAAAAATCCGGATCAGGTGACACGCCTCGTAGGCAGCTCGGTCACAGTCCGCTAAGACCAGCAAATCGAATGGGATCAGATAGACGGAATCCGGCACGAGAACTAGAAATGACGCCCAGCCTAGTACTCCACCGCAAGCAACGGAGAACGACGCGCTCCAGCACTCACAACACGCTCACACCTCCACGCGCTACCGGACATGGTCGCGCGCCAGGTCTGCCAGATACTGCCGATCGGCCACCCCGGCAGTCGAACCGACCCCGACTTGGCGACCACCTCAACGGCGCGCTGGCGACGCACGACCTCGCAGCGGTGAACGGTGCAGCCGCACCGGCAAGACACGGGTCATCAGCGAGATCGCGCGCGCCGCAGAGATCGAGAACAGTAAGAAACTGCAATCAACTAGCACAACAACCGCCCGTAGACAAAGTACTCGCACGGCTGTAGAAAGGCCTAGAGGCGATACGGGTCAGCAACGAGAACAGCGTCACCCCGACGGGCGGCCGTACAACCTGAAGACACGGGCAGTCGAAATGTCAAACAGGTCATGGGAGTCGATGCCGTGGTACAGGCTCGCGGTTCAACGCCTGACCCCGGACGCCGGCCTCCGCCAGGCTCGACCGGCGGGGCCGAGGACGGCGATTACTCGAACAGGTCGGCGGCGGTGGTCGCGGTGACGGCGCGGTCGAGCCACAGGTCGAGCTGGCCGACCGTATCCGTGCCGGCGGCTGGCGCACGCATCGAGTGGGCGTGCAGGCGCGCGAGTGGCGCGTACTCGGGTCGATCTTCGGTTTTCTGGTGAAGCTGTGAGAAGAAAAGAGAAAGAAAGAGTAATATCGGATACAAAATCTGGAAACCGTCTAACGGCAAGCACTCCATGCGTACGTCGATGCCTTACGGGTGCAGGACTCCTTCAAGACCGCCGTTGCGGCCGTACGCCCCGAGCTTGACCGGTTCCAAACGGCGTTCTGCCGTCGTGCCTTGGCGCTGTCCGTAGTGTTCGCGGCCGCACGCGAAGCATACACCGCCATCAGGCCGTCTCCAAGCCTCCCTCCGACGGAGGGACTGTAGACCGGCAGGCGCGGAAGCGGATGTACGGGTCTCCTCCAGTGGTGTACGTCGACCTGCCTCGGCAGGCGTGGTCAGGACTGCTCGCCGCGTGGCACGACGAGGTCTCCGGTGCGGTCGAGCACCTGTACTCGGCCCTGCTCCAGTACGCCTACGTGACGCGGCCACGTGCATCGGCGTGGCGTCCTTGCCGGGCTGTCCGGCATCGTGTTCGACGGGCGATAGTGGACGAGACCGGCCAGATCGGGGTAGACAACGCGCTCGATCCGCTGGTCCGCGACCGCCGTGCTGTACTGGTCGACGACCATCAGCAGCTTCAGCTGTTCCTCGACTCGGAAGTGGACGCCTGAGGCGCGGACATCGGAGACACTCGTATACATGACCTGCTGTCGAAGACCGCGTTGAACGCCTCGTCGGCGACCTTCCAGGCGGCCACATCGTTCTGCCGACTCGTCCTTGCCGTCTGTCCGTAGTGATCGCCGAGTGCTCACCGCCGCGTCACGGGGAACGGCTGGAAACGGCTCGTGCGACTCACCGCCATCGCGGAGCCAGCTCCGGGCATGGTAGAAAAGCGCGGCCTCCTCGAGTGAAGATCGATGAGAAAGAGAAGAGATAGAGAGAGAAGAAGGAAATAGGAAAATAAAAGAAGAGGAGGAAGAACTGCTGGACGAAATAGAGGTAAACTACCACAAGGGGACGGGATGGGCGGACATCGTACTGTAACCGGCCAGGTCGCGAAGCACATGCGCGACGCGCGGACGGAAAAACGTAACCGGGCGAGCTCGGTTCGGAAGTCGATTCAGGGCGTAGAGGTGAGGAACCGCGTCGGGTTACCGGGCATACGCATAGCCGGTAATCCTCCAGGATGTGTCGAGAACCGCAGGCGCGGCCAGAAGATACCGTAGGCGTATTCGATAATACTGCGGAGCGTAATCGGGCTTCGGGAGCTGGCACGCCAGTGCGGTCATGGGAGAAGACGATATAAGGCAATAAAAATAAGTAAAAGAAAGGATCAAAAAAATGAACGAAGGGAAGATAGAGGAGTGAACGTAAGAGAGATCATTCGTATAGGGAGGCGCGAGAATTAAAAGAAGAGGCGTAAGAGAATTAAAAGACACAAAAAAGAATATAAAAGATAAAATAGAAAGTATGATGTGAAGAAGAGAAGGAGACGGTCACCAAGGACAGCGCAGCAATGAACCACAGTTCGTCGCGGCGTAGCGTGGGCAGTTGGCGGCGCTTGGACTCGGACTTGTCCTGCTGTACAAAATAGACAAACCGCTCCCGCACGATTCGGTGCACGGGGTGCCGTCTGGAGGCCCAATGGTGATCACGGTGTCGGGCTGGAAAAGTCCTTACGATGGGCGTCCGATAGAGAGATAGGATAGAAGAAAGTTGTACTTCGAGGATTAAGGCTCCGGCCGATCAACGGTACGTACTACGATGAGTCCGTGACACCTGGTGAACCGACAGGAGGCGAAAGCCGCCATCGCGGAGGCTCCGGGCTTCGCGCTCCTCTGGATCGACGAATGAGCCGGGACATCGTCTCCCAGCACCGCGGCGCGACAGAACGTAACCGGGCAGCTGACGGTTCGGATCGATTCGAGAGGCGTAGAGGAGAGGAACGCGTCACCGACGCTCTATCGGTGAGAGCGGTCGCGGACGAGGGACGACCGCGTTATTTCGAGTACATCCGGGCCGGTGACGCGGCCGCACGGACATCACCGACATCGCCAGCGAAGCCCAGAGGTCGACGGCGTGATCGAGACTGAGGAGGGCTTCATGTGGATCGAGCGGGTCGAGGAAAGGGCTCGTGAGTGGTCGAACTAGCACGGCGGGGGAAGGGTTCACGGTCGCATACGGCAGTAGCACGTCACCTCCCGCTAGGCCTTTCGTGCGAACGCGAGAACGGCGCTACGTAACTGAGCAGGCTCGGATCGTTCGTCGTTGAAGGTCGTGACTCTCCAGGCAGAGCGAGGACGAACGGCTCGGCAGCGTGCCTTGCTGTAGCGCATCCACATCCTACGGAGGTCGCGCAGCGGTCAGCGCAGCAATAACCGACAGCGTCGCGGCGGTTAGCGTGGCAGTTGGGCTCGGACAGCTCGACATCCCACGCTCCGCAGGAGGCAATCGCATTGGGAAACTCGGACTCGTGTCCCTCTGTACGGCTCCATGACCACGATTCCGAGGATGCACGCGCGTGCCGTCGGAGGAAGGAGACCCAATGGGATGATCACGGTGTCGGGCTGGAAAAAAGAAGTCCTTCGATGGCGAGAAATGGTATAGAGAGAGGAGAATGAGGTAGATTTAGAGGTTATGGTGAGACTCGGTACCTGCGAAGGAATAGGAACGCAAGGAAGAAGCTGAGTTCTGGCTACGCAAGGAGGTAGGAGAGGGAGAAAGGGAGGCGGTCGTTGAAGTCGTTGCTCTGGACCAGGCAGCACCGGCCCGGTCAGGCGGTACGTCCACATCACGAGGTCCCACGAGGCATGCGCGCAGTACCTCCGCGGACGGCCAGGGCGACGAGGGCGAAGACGAGCGGTGGCTCACGCGTGCCGCGGAATCGGGTGACGCGGACGCCATGGTAAGACTGGGTGACGTCTATATGGATCAAAGAAAGGTGGGAGAGGTCGAGGCCTGGTATCTAAGTGTCATCGAGATCGGCGATGTGTGGGGGATGTTCTATCTCGGTAGGCTGTTGGTTCAGCAGAGGAGGTTAGACGAGGCGGAGTACTGGTATCAGTGTGCGGCTGACATGGATGACGAAACTATCCTCGGCGTGCTGGGCATCCATTTAGGTAATCTATAAAAAGAGAGTGGAGAAGAGGAGAAGGTAGAGGAGTGGTAACGGAGGTACGTCTAGATCGGCGAGATTATCGGCATGATCTCTGTCGGCGTCTAGCTACATGAACTCGGGGCGTTCACGGAACAAGCCGGTTGATGGTGTCATGGCGGGGAGACGGCATGTCACGGAATGTTATCGGCCAAATCCATTTGGTAACGGGACTTCGGCGGATATCGTTGTTAGAGTAGGTGTTGTATAAGGTGGAGAAGTGAGTAGTATAATAAATAGAAAGTATGATATTAGAGAAAGATAGAAAGAAAGAAGTAGAAGAGTGATTTAGAAGAGAGATAGAGTAGAGTGAGAAAAGAGAGATAAAAGAAATAGAGAAAATAATAGAAGAGATAAATAAAGAAGTAGAGGTAAGGAATTGGTTAAAGATGGTGGTCAATCATGGGACTAGTGAGGCGGATATCGCGACCCGCGCCTCGACGACACGTCCGGCCCCGGTCACATCCTTGACTCATGGCATGACCAGCGGAGAAAGTGACAGTTGATCATCTGTCATCGGTGAGGAGCGGCGATGCGCATGTCACGCCTGGTTTCGGTCGTCGCGGCGTTCGGCGTGGCCAGCGTGACCGCGTCGCTCGTGCCGGCCTACGGGTCTCCTCACGGGCTTCGTGTCGTCGTCCAAGGAGGCCGGACGCAGCCCGCCTACTCCTACCAGGACGCGATCCGCCAGATCGTGTACGTCCAGACGCCCGTCGACAGCGATCAGGATGGCAAGCGTGACCGCGTCGCGGTGTCCGTGATCCGTCCCAAGGAGACCGACGAGGGACTCAAGGTCGCCTCGATCGTCGAAGCGAGCCCGTACTTCAGCGGCACGCTCGACGCGCCCTACCACCCGGCGGACGTCACGGACTACCCGCGGCTCGCGCCCTGGTCGCCGCCGACCGGGCCGTGGACGCCGCCGAACTACTCGCGCGTCTATTACGACAACTATTTCGTCTCACGTGGCTACGCGGTGCTCGCGGCGAACACTCTGGGCACCGGTGAGTCCGATGGTTGCCCCGGCGCGGTCAGCCCGGCGGAGACGGCCGCCATGAAGTCCGTCGTGGAGTGGCTCACCGGTCGCGCGAAGGCCTCCGATGCCGCTGGTGCTCCGGTCGTGGCGGGCTGGTCGACGGGCAATGTCGCGATGGCCGGGAAGTCCTACGACGGCACGCTTCCGCTGGCGACCGCCGCCACCGGGGTCGAAGGGCTGAAGACGGTCGTGTCGATCTCCGGCGTCTCCAGCTGGTACGACTACTACCGGGGCAACGGCGGTGTGATCGCTCCTGGCGGGTACGAAGGTGAGGACGCCGACCTGCACGCCAAAGTCGTCCTCACCAGGAAGAACCCCGCCGCCTGTGCGGATGAGATCCACGCCATCGAGAAGCGCATGGACCGCGTCAGCGGCGACTACAACGCCTTCTGGGACGTGCGGAACTTCGCCAAGGACGCACGCCGCTTCAAGGCGAGCGTCTTCGTCACCGGCGGTCTGAACGACTGGAACGTCAAGCCGACGGAGTTCGCCGGACTCTGGAAGGCTCTCGGCCGCGCCGGTGTGCCCCGCAAGCTCTGGATCCACCAGGCGAAACACGACGACCCCATCGACATTCGCGGGCCGGTCTGGCTCGACACGCTGAACCGCTGGTTCGCGCACTGGCTGTACGGCGCGGACAACGGCGTCATGTCCGAGCCCAAGGTCGACCTCGAACGCTCCCCGGGCGAGTGGACCACCGCGGCCGACTGGCCGGACCCGGCCGCGCGTACGCGCGCCTTCTCGCTGGGCGGCGGGCAGCCGGGAACGCTCGGGGCGGCCTCCCGCAGGGGCGAGCAGGGCTTCGTGGACGCGCCTTCCCGCACGGCCGAGCAGCTCACGGCCGAGCCCGACGCCGCCGACCCGAACCGCCTGATCTACCTCACTCCGAAGCTCGACCGGACGGTACGCCTCAGCGGCGCGCCCGAGGTCAGGCTCGACGCCTCCGTGAAGGGCCGGTCGCCGTACCTTTCGGCAGTGCTGGTCGACTACGGCACCGACACGCGTTTCGCCGACTTCGTCTCCACAGATCAGAAGTGGTGTTTCGGCGACAGTGTGCCGGGCGACCCGGGCTGCCGGACCGTCAAGAAGTACGTCATGAAGCAGAGCCCGTACCAGATCGTCACCCGCGGCTGGCTCGACATCCGCAACCGCCGCTCGCCGTCCAGGACCGAGCCCGTACGGTCCGGCCACGCGTACACCTTCGACTGGAATCTCGTGCCGGAGGACTACGTGTTCAAGCCCGGCCACCGGATCGGCCTGGTGGTCCTCGCGACCGACCACGACTACACGCTGCGTTACCCGGCGGGCACGAAGGTGGTCCTTCGGCCCGAGCGGAGCGATCTTCGGCTGCCGATCTCGTACGGCTGAGGGCTCCACGTGGTCATCCGGCGGGTAACCTGCGAGACGTGACGAACCGGCCTACCCTCGACGACATCCGGCGTGCCCCGAAGGTGCTGCTCCACGATCACCTTGACGGCGGGCTGCGGGCGGAGACCATCGTCGATCTCGCGCGTGACATCGGCTACGACCGGCTTCCGGCCAACGAACCGGACGCCTTGCGAACATGGTTCGCCGAGGCGTCCGATTCTGGGTCGCTGGAGCGCTACCTGGAGACCTTCGAGCACACCGTGGGTGTGCTGCAGACGGAGGAGGCGCTCACCCGCGTCGCCTACGAATGCGCCGAGGATCAGGCCAGGGACGGCGTCGTGTACGCCGAGATCCGTTATGCCCCCGAGCAGCACACCACGCGCGGCCTGACCCTCGAACAGGTCGTCGAGGCGGTACTCAAGGGCTTCGCCGACGCCGGCCGTGACTACGGCATCCGCGTCGGTACCCTCCTGACCGCGATGCGCCACGCGGCCCGCAGCATGGAGATCGCCGAGCTGTCGGTCCGCTACCGCGACTCCGGCGTCGTCGGCTTCGACATCGCGGGCGCGGAGGCGGGCTACCCGCCCACCCGTCACCTCGACGCCTTCGAATACCTCCAGCGCGAGAACGCCCACTTCACCATCCACGCGGGCGAGGCGTTCGGGCTGCCGTCGATCTGGCAGGCGATCCAGTGGTGCGGGGCCGACCGCCTCGGCCACGGCGTGCGCATCGTCGACGACATCACCGAGCGCGACAGCGAGACGCCGCAGCTCGGCCGGCTCGCCGCCTACGTGCGCGACAAGCGCATCCCGTTGGAGATGTGCCCCAGCTCCAACGTCCAGACGGGCGCGGCCAAGTCGATCGCCGAGCACCCCATCGGGCTCCTGCGCCAGCTCAACTTCCGTGTGACGGTCAACACCGACAACCGCCTGATGAGCCGTACGTCGCTGTCCGAGGAGTTCGCGCACCTCGTCGACGCGTTCGGCTACGGCTGGGACGACCTGCAGTGGTTCACGGTGAACGCCATGAAGTCGGCCTTCATCGGCTTCGAGGAGCGCCTGGAGCTGATCAACGGCGTGATCAAACCCGGGTTCGCCCAGCAGAAGTGGCGTTCGCGCACATGACCGCCCTCGTGTTCCCCAAGACGCCGCCCGGAGCCCGTGTGTTCCGGTCCGCTGGCATCCGCTTCAGTGGCTGGGCCTGGATGGTGTTCGCCGCCGCCAACCTCGCCGACCTGGTATGGCGGGGGCGCGACCTCGCCTCGCTGATCGCCGCGGCGGTGATGCTGCTCGGCTGCGGCATCGCGTACGTCACCGCGCTCCGGCCGCGCATCCTGGCCGATAGCGAGGCCGTGCGGCTGCACAACCTGTTCCGCGACGTGCTGGTTCCCTGGGGTGCGGTGGAGCGCGTCGAGGGCGGCGACGCGGTGTACGTGCACAGCGGAGGCCGCCGATACCGCGCGTTCGTGCTGCAGACCTCCCCGCGCAGCCGCGCCAAGGCGCAGATGAGGGCCGAGCGCGACGAGGATCCGCTGCCCGACGCCGTCGCCGACTACGTACGGGGCCGTACGGCGACCGACTTCACCGTCGACCAGCTTCGGGATCTGGCGAAGGAGTCCAAGAGCGACGAGGGCGAGGCCCAGGAGACGTGGGCGTGGCCGGCGATCGTCGCGCTGGCACTGCCCGGTGTGCTGACACTGGCCGCGATCGTCGCGGCGCTCGTCTGACGTTTCTGGAGCGGACGACGGGATTCGAACCCGCGACCCTCACCTTGGCAAGGTGATGCTCTACCACTGAGCCACGTCCGCGTGACTAGGAGAAGAATACCGGATTCTCAGACGAGACCGGCGTCGTGGGCCAGCAGTGCCACCTGCACCCGGTTGTTGAGGTCGAGCTTGGTCAGCAGCCGCGAGACGTGCGCCTTGACCGTCGCGACGCTCATGTAGAGGTCGGCGCCGATCTGGGCGTTGGACTTTCCCTGCCCGATGGCGACGACGACCTGGCGCTCCCGTTCGCTGAGCTGCTCCATCTTGGCGCGCGCCGGACTCCGCCGAACGTCGGTGACCTGCGCGATCAGCCGCCGCGTGACGCTGGGCGACAGGATCGGCTCGCCGGCCGCGACCCGCCGGATCGCGTTGATGATCTCCGCGGGCGGTGTGTCCTTCAGCAGGAACCCGCCCGCGCCGGCCCGCAGCGCCCGTACGACGTGCTCGTCCGCGTCGAACGTCGTGAGAATGATGATCTCCGGGGCGACGCCGCGGGCCCGGAGCAGCTCCGTGGCGGCCAGGCCGTCCATCCGCGGCATCCGGATGTCCATGAGTACGACGTCCGGCGTGTGCTCCTCCACGAGCCCGGCGACGGCGGAGCCGTCTTCCGCCTCGGCCACGATCTCCAGATCCTCCGCACCGGCCAGCATCATCGACAGCCCCGTACGGACGAGGGCGTCGTCATCGACGATCAGCACACGGATGGTCACCTGGCCAAGCCTAGCCAGGCATTCCGACAAGGTGTGGTCAGTCAGGCCAGGGAAGCCAGGCGTGGACCCGGAAGTCGCCCTGGCCGGTGTCGCCGTGTTCGAGGCGGCCGCCGGCCAGCATGGCGCGCTCGGTCAGGCCGATCAGGCCCATGCCGGACCCGGGGATCTGCGGCGCGGCCTTCACCAGAGGGTTGCGCACCTCGACCGTCAGGCCGGAGCCGGCCGCGCCGTTCACGACGACGCGCACCGGCGCGCCGGGGGCGTGTTTGCGGGCGTTGGTGAGGCTCTCCTGCACCGTGCGGTAGGCGCTGCGCCCGATGCTCTCGGGAACCACGGTCACGTCGGACAGGAGGTTCTCCCACCGCACGGTCATGCCGGCGCGGCGCGACTCCTCGATGAGGCCGGGCAGGTCGGACAGGCTCGGCTGGGGGCGTTCGGGCGCGCCGTCGCCGGAGTCGTGGCGGAGGACGCCGATGACCTCGCGGAGGTCCTGCAGCGCCTGGTGCGCGCTGGCGCGGATCACGCCGGCCGCGCGCTCGACCTCCTCCGGGGGGGCGTCGGGCCGGAACTCCAGGGCGCCCGCGTGCACGCTCAGCAGCGAGATGCGGTGCGCGAGCACGTCGTGCATCTCACGGGCGATGCGGGCGCGCTCCTGATGGCGTGCCTGCCCGACGCGGAGCTGCTGCTCGGCCTCGGCACGCAGCGCGCGCTCGCGCAGGGAGACGATGAGCTGCCGTCGCGCGCGGACGAACATGCCCCACGCCACGATCGCGGCCAGGACGATCGTCGACCACAGGGCCGCCGCCCAGTACGACTCTTTCGGGTCCGGGTAGATCAGCGAGATGAGCAGGCCGGAGGTCACGTGCGTCGCGGCGACCAGCGCGACCAGGCGGAACCTGCGGTGGACGGCGACGGTGAACACCGTGACGTACGCCACGCCGAGGAGTGACACCGAGCACAGACCGGCGATGGCCGCGCCGAGCGCGAGCTGGACCGGCCACCGGCGGCGCACCCAGAGCGCCAGGCAGCCCACCGCGCCCAGGGTGATGTCGGGCACGCGGGGAGGGTGGTGCGGGCCGTTGGGGGTGCGGCCGGTGATCCACACCATGAGCGCCCCGGCGCCGATCGAGACCAGGAAACAGGCCACGTCGACGGCCCAGTCGCGCGCCGAGCGACGGATCCGCTCTTCGCCCCTGTCGCCGGCGAGCAGCGCCGGCAGCAACGAGGGATGGTCCGGCCGGGAGGCCGCGATACCGCTCATGCTCCCCTACGGTAGGCGCGGCCACCGGACCCGGATAGCGACGAAAGTCGACCGCCGCATAGACATCGGTCTACAGGTCGAGCACCTCGGAGACGGCCGTGCGCAGGGCGTTCAGCTCCGCGGCGGCCTCCACGCGTGCCGCGTCGATCGAGCCGGTCACCGGGACGACCACTTCCAGGTAGCACTTGAGCTTCGGCTCGGTCCCCGACGGGCGGACGATGACGCGGCCGCCGCCGGAGAGGCGTAGCCGCAGGACGTCCGACGGAGGCAGGCCACCGAGGCCGTCGGCCAGGTCGTCGATCGCCGAAACGTCGCGGTCCGCCAGCCGGAGCGGGGGCGACTTCCGCAGCCGCGACATGGTCCCGGCGATGATCGACAGGTCGTCCACCCGTACCGACAGCTGGGCCGTCGCGTGCAGGCCGTACCGGCGCGCCTGGTCGTCCAGGAGGTCCAGCAGGGTGAGGCCACGTGTCTTCGCCTCGGCGGCCATCGCCGACACCACGAGGGCCGCGCCGATGCCGTCCTTGTCGCGTACGGGAACGCCGTCGTCGCCGCCGGCGCAGTAGCCGAGTGCCTCCTCGTAGCCGAACACGAGCCGGTCCCGGTCGGTGCCCGCCTTCATGATCCATTTGAAGCCGGTCAGGGACTCGGCGTACCGGACGCCGTGTTCGGCCGCGATCCGGCCGAGGAGCGATGAGGACACGATCGTGGTGACGACCAGGCGGTCCGCGCCGCTCGTGTGCCGCAGCAGGTGCTCGGCGAGCAGCCCGCCGACCTCGTCGCCGGTCAGCATCCGGCCGCCGGCCGCGACCGCGCAGCGGTCCGCGTCGGGGTCGTTCGCGATCACCAGGTCGCGGTCGGCGCCGAGGGCGAGCGCCAGGTCCATCGCGCCCGGCTCCTCCGGGTTGGGAAACGCGACCGTCGGGAAGTCCGGATCGGGGTCGGCCTGCTCGGCCACGACCGACGGCGCGGGGAAACCCGTCGACTCCAGCGCGCGGCGCATGACGTCGCCGCCCACGCCGTGAAGCGGTGTGTACGCGATCGTCACGTCGCGTTCGGCGCCCAGCGGCAGCCGCGACAGCGAGCGCAGGTACGCCTGGACGATCTCGTCGCCGAGGGCGTTCCAGTCGGCGCCGCGCGGCAACTCGTCGACGCGGCCGACCCGGTCGATGGCCTCGGAGATCTCCGTGTCGAGCGGCGGGATGATCTGGGCGCCGTCGCCCCAGTAGACCTTGTAGCCGTTGTCGCGCGGCGGGTTGTGGCTGGCCGTCACCATCACGCCGGCGTCGGCGCCGAGGTGCCGCACCGCGTACGCGAGCACGGGCGTCGGAAGCGGGCACGGCATCAGGTGCACCGTCAGGCCCGCACCGGTGAGTACAGCGGCGGAGTCTTCGGCGAAGACGTCGGACTTGTGCCGCGCGTCGTACCCGATCACGACCGTGGACCGTGGGGCCGAGGACGTGAGGACCGCGGCCAGCCCGGCCGCGGCGCGCATCACCGTCACGCGGTTCATCCGGTTGGGGCCGGCGCCCAGCTCTCCGCGGAGCCCGGCGGTGCCGAACTCCAGCTTCGCCCCGAACCGGTCTGCCAGTGCCGCCGGGTCGTCGAGGATCGCCCGCAGCTCCACCCTGGTCTCCGGGTCGGGGTCCTGGTCCAGCCACTCCTCGGCGCGCTCGCGATGGCTCACAGCTTTCTCACGACCTTCTCCAGCAGGGAGCCCATGCGCTCGGCGGCGGCACGGCCGGCGGCGAGGACCTCCTTGTGGTCCAGGGGGTGCCCGGCGAGCCCGGCGGCGATGTTGGTCACCAGGGAGATGGCCAGGACGGCGGCGCCGCCCTCGCACGCCGCGATCGTCTCCGGCACGGTCGACATCCCGACCATGTCGGCGCCCAGGGTCCGCAGCATCCGGATCTCGGCCGGAGTCTCGTACGAGGGGCCGGGCAGCGCGGCGTACACGCCCTCGGCGAGGGTCGGGTCGATCGCCTTGGCCATCGTGCGCAGGTCCGGGGAGTACGCCTCGGTCAGGTCGATGAAATTCGGCCCGCTGATCGGGTTGTGCCCGGTGAGGTTCAGGTGGTCCGAGATGAGCACCGGGTCGCCGACCTTCTGCCACTCGGGTCGCGTGCCGCCGGCGGCGTTGGTCAGCACGATCGTCCGGACACCGGCGGCGAGCGCCGTGCGGATGCCGTGGACGACGGGGGTGACGCCCCGGCCCTCGTACAGGTGGGTGCGGCCGAGGAAGATCAGGGCACGCTTCGTGCCGATCTCGACGACGCGGACCTTCCCTTCGTGGCCGGGTACCGCGGGTGCGGCGAATCCGGGGAGGTCGGTCACGATCATCTCCGAGGTCGCGGCACCCAGCATGTCGGCCGCGGGCACCCAGCCCGAGCCCATGACCAGGGCGACGTCGAAGGAATCGGCGGAGGTGCGCTCACGCAGCCGGTCGGCCGCGCTACGGGCAAGGTCGTAGGCGTCTTTGCTCACAACCGGCCAGATTACATTGGTCTAAAACCGGCCAGATCAGTCACCGATGGACTTACACGGGCGAGTATGCAGATCCTTCACATAGTCGTCGGGTGCGCCGGCCTTCTCGGCGGCGTCGGCGACGATGCCGAGGTAGCGCGCGCCCGGCAGCCCGCCCTCGTACGCGTCGAGGACGTAGAGCCAGGCGAGGACGTCGCCGTCGAGGGTCGCCACGCGTACGCGGATCTTGCGGTAGGCGCCGAGAGCGGCGCCCTCCCACTCGTCGAGGGCCTGCTCGTCACCGGGCGGGACGTCGTACAGGACGACGAAGACGTGATCGTCGGCGTCTTCCACCACGGTGGCCAGTGCACCGGCGAACCCGACGTCCTCTCCGCCGAACGTCAGCCGCCAGCCCTGAAGCCAGCCGGTCGTCCGCAGGGGCGAGTGCGGAGCCCGCCGCGTCATCTGCGCGGGATCCATGTTGGAGGCGTACGCCGCATACAAGGCCACGATCGTCCAGCGTACGTCCTATCCGGACGCGGCGACACGTTAACCCCGGGAGTGCGGGAGAATGAAGCATGTGACTCGTATATCCATTATCGGAGGAGGCCCTGGCGGCTACGAGGCAGCCCTCGTCGCCGCGCAGCTCGGCGCCGATGTCACAGTCATCGAACGCGACGGGCCCGGCGGCGCGTGCGTGCTGACCGACTGTGTGCCCTCCAAGACACTCATCGCGACATCCACCCGAATGGCCACGCTGTCCGAGTCGGCCTCACTGGGCGTGCGCTTCTCCGGCGGAGCCGACGGCGTCGTCGGCGGCCTCGAGGTCGACCTTCCCCTGGTGAACAAGCGGGTCAAGGAGCTGGCCTGGGCCCAGTCCGGCGACATCGAGGAGCGAGTCCTCTCCGAGGGCGTCAAGATCGTCCGCGGTGACGCCCGCCTCGTCGACCCGCAGATCGTCGCCGTCGGCGACCAGCGGATCCAGGCCGACCAGATCCTCATCGCCACCGGCGCGACCCCTCGCGTCCTCCCCGGCTCCGAGCCCGACGGCGAGCGCATCCTCACCTGGCGCCAGCTGTACGAGCTGCCCGAACTGCCCACGGATCTGATCGTGGTGGGCTCCGGGGTCACCGGCGCGGAGTTCGCCGCCGCCTACCAGGCGCTCGGGTCCCGCGTGACGCTCGTGTCCTCACGCGACCACGTGCTGCCCAACGAGGACGAGGACGCCGCACGCGTCCTCGAAGAGGTCTTCCAGCGCCGCGGCATGAACCTCCTCGCCCGCTCCCGCGCGGCCGGCGTCAAGCGCACCGCGGACGGTGTCGAGGTCACGCTGACCGACGGCCGCAGCTTCGAGGGCTCCCACTGCCTCATGACGGTCGGCATGGTGCCCAACACGCACGGCATGGGCCTGGAGGAGGCCGGCGTACGCCTCGACGACCGCGGCTTCGTGCAGGTCGACAAGGTCTCACGCACCTCCGCGCCCCACGTGTACGCTGCGGGCGACTGCACGGGCGTCCTGATGCTCGCCTCGGTCGCCGCCATGCAGGGCCGCATCGCCATGTGGCACGCCCTCGGCGAGGCCGTACAGCCCCTGAAGATGGGCTGGGTCGCCGCCAACATCTTCACCGACCCCGAGGTCGCGACCGTCGGCGTCTCGCAGGCACAGATCGACTCGGGCGAGGTGCCGGCCCGCATCGTCAAGCTGCCCCTCGCCACCAACCCGCGCGCCAAGATGCAGGGCTTCCTCGACGGTTTCGTGAAACTGTTCTGCCGCCCCGCGACCGGCATCGTGCTCGGCGGCGTCATCGTCGCCCCGCGCGCCAGCGAGCTGATCCTCGGCCTGTCCATGGCCGTACAGCAACACCTGACCGTCGACCAGGTCGCCCACACGTTCGCCGTCTACCCATCGGTCTCCGGCAGCATCACCGAGGCCGCCCGCCGCCTCATGCAGGAGTCGGCCTATTAGGGGTAGGTCTTCGGCCTGCCGCGCGGCGTCCAAGGCCCACCGAACAGCCTCTAAGGCCGGTCCTCCGGCACGGGCAGGCCGTGCTGGCGTAGGCGGGCGCGGCGGATCTCGGTGGCGTTGACGACGACCACGAAGGTGCTGCCCAGGAGGGCCAGGGCCACGACGCCGACGCGGACGCCCCACGCGGCGGGCAGCAGGGCGAGCAATAGGCAGGGCGGCACCATGAGAACGAGGTGGCGGGCCAGTTGACGGCCACGCCACCCCGCGTCGATCAGATCGTGCTCGACCCAGCTCAGATTCTCGGCCGGCAGCCGGAACCCGGCGGAGTACCTGAGCCGCCGCAGCGGCCCAGGGTCACCGGGTATCCGGGTCAGCGCCGGCCTCCGTCTCCGGTCACGTCACCAGTCGCCGCCGCCGAAGTCTCCGCCACCACCGAAGTCGCCGAAGTCTCCGCCACCGATGTCGAAGCCGCTGTCGCCTCCGCCGCCATCGCCGCCCCAGTTCGAGCCGCCGTCGAAGCCGCCTCCGAACCCGCCTCCGTAGCCGCCGCCCCAGCCGCCACCGCCGAACATCGACCCCAGGGCCGTGCCGATGAGGATGCCGCTGAGCATGTCACCGCCGCCGAAACCGGAGTAGTAGCCGCCGGCGTACGGGGCGTACGCGGGGCCGGCCTCCCAGTAGGGCCGCTGGTAGCCGCCGACGGACACGAGCCGCGCCTCGGGGTCCTGGCCGGACAGCACCCGCTGCGCGTCGGCCGCGCACGCCGGGACCGACCGCGGGGCGCCACCCGCCGGAGCCCACGAGACGTCCTGCACGGACGGGCCGTGCTGCGGGTTGAAGAAGCAGGGGGCGCGCCGCTCCGGGACCGGCTGGCCGGCGACGCGGGCGCGTACCGCGGTCATGAAGTAGCGGCCGTCCTCCAGCGCCGTGGTGACCTTGCGCATGTCCTCCGGCCGCTGCGCGGAGTCGACCGCGGCCTTGGCCTGGTCGTAGGAGTCCATGGCCTTCTGGTAGTCCTCGCGCGCGGCCGGGTCGAGGCTCGGGTCGCGTACGTCGAGGTTGAGCGCCGTGACGTCCTCGCCGAGGCGGGTGACGTCCTCGTACACGCTCTCCTTGAGTTCTGCCATCTGCCGGGCGTCGCGCTCACGGCGGCGCTTGCGCGCGACCAGGACCAGCGCGACCACGCCGGCGACGATCAGGATCAGGATGGCGACGATGATGAAGCCTCCCAGTGCCGAGCTGGACTTCTTGTCCCCGATCGCCTTGTCGAAGCGCTGGTCGAGGTTGAGCATCAGCTGCTTGGCGTTGGAGGAGTCTCCACGCGCCTGCGAGACGAGCTGGGTGACCTTGCTGGCGCCGAGGCCTTCGTGCGACCCGGCGATGATCCGCTCGCCCTTGCCGTCGACCAGGATCAGCGTGCCCTTGCGGCCCAGTGCCTGGTCGAGCCGGTTGAGGTTGGAACTGGTCACGCGGTCCGCGGTGACCATCGCGATGCGGATCGTGGAGTCGTCGTCTTTGAGAGCGCCGACGACCTCCTGTTTGTCGGAGGAGGACAGTGTGGCTCCGGAGTCGGCCGAGACGTAGAGGCGCTGCGACTTCAGCCCCTGGACGACCTCCTCGAATGAGTCGGCGTTCGCGGCGGGCGCGAAACCGAGGAGCAGCATGACGATCGCCGCCAGTACGGCGGGAAGCGTCAGACGACGAATCTTCATGGCGGCCTTCATGTGATCAGTTTGCCGAAACTTTGCACTCAGTGAGACGAAGGACGCGGTCCGTTTGGTTCCGATCAGCCACGACGCAGATCTCCGCGGAGCACCCGCTGGACCAGATCGTCCCTGATTTGACCGTAGCCCGTCGCCGCCCACACGCTACGCGCCGGATCCACTTCGTAGTACGGAATCGTGCCGTCGAGCAGCACGTCAGGGGTGTCGCGGGCGCGTACGGCCCGTGCGCACGCGGCGCAGGCGCGCACTTTCAGCCGGCTTCGCTCGCCGACCGCGCGCCAGCTCACCGCGACGGTGCCGTCACCGTGCAACGGGTTGAAGAAACAGAGCGGGCTGTGCTGGTGCGCGCGGCCGTGACGGGCCGCCTCGGACGCGTCACGGCCCATGTCGGCCAGCACCAGCACCCCGGCCAGGTCAGGCACCGTACGGGCCGCGTCGAGGGCCTTACCGGCCGCCGAGTAGGCGTCCAGAGCCCCCTGAAGCAGCCCGGTGTCGCCTTCGGCGGCGTCGAGGGACTCCCCGAGGGCCACCAGTTCGGCTGAGGCCCGCTCGCGCAGCTCGGCGACCGACCGCGCGCTGGTCACGACCGGCCGGGGCCGCGCGGCCCTCTTCACATCGGCCATCCGGCGCCGCCGCCAGATCAGCAGGGCGCCGGCGACCACGAGCACGCCGCCGCCATCGGCCGCGTACGCAAGGCCGTCATGGGACTCGGGGCGGGGAGTCTCACGGCCGATCCGCCGGTCGAGGGCCTTGGACCGCCGGTCGTACTCGGCGCGCGCACGCCCGCTCGTGATCAGCCCGACGCAGTGGAGCAGCCGGTCCGTCAGCGAGGCGTCGTCCATGGCGGGATCGAGGTTGACCGCGTCCGCGGCCGCGATGGAGCCGCGGTCGACGCCGTACTCGAAGGCCTCGATCGTGTCGGCGGAGTCCTCGCCGAGCGCGATGTAGACGCCCTTGCGGCCCAGCCGTGCGTGCACGGCGTCGGCCAGGTGCTCCGAATCCGCCCACTCGCCGCCCTTGACCAGCGGGACGATCACCGCGAAGACCGGCACCGGGCAGGAGCGGATCGCCGCGAGCAGGCGTTCGGGGCCGGGCAGGGCCGAGGCCAGCGACGGAGCGACGTAGACCGGCGAGCGGCGCAGCGCCCGCGCGATCGTGGTCGCCTCACTCGGCACCGGCCCTCCCGACCAGGTCGCCGAACTGGCCATAGCCGGTCTCCGCCCACAGCGTCGTGCCCTCGTAGTAGGGGCGGCCGTCGTCGAGGAGCACGTCCGGGGCGCTCCGGTCGCGTACGGCCTTCGCGCAGGCCGCGCAGGCCCGTACGGGCCGCCGCTCGCGGGTGCCGGGGGCGCGCCACTTCACCGCGATCGCGCCCTCGCCGTGGCGGGGGTCGAAGTAGCAGAGCGGCGTCGCGTCCTTTCCGGCACGCCCCTGGTGCACGAGGACGAGCACCCCGGCGAGGTCGGCGGCCGACCTCGCGCGGTCGAGCGTGCGGCCCGCGGCGGCGTAGGCGTCCAGGGCCCGCTTCAGCTCGTCCGGCTCGCCCTCGGCTCCTTCGAGCGACTCGCCGAGCGCGACCAGCTCCTGTTCGGCACGGCTGCGCAATTCGTCCTCGCCGGCCCGCAGCGCCGTGCTGAAGACCGTATGGGGCAGGCGCAGCCGCTCGACCGCCACACGGTCGCGGCGGCGCCGCAGCCACAGCAGGCCCCCGGCCGCCGCCAGGACCACCGCCGCCGCGATCGGGATACCGATCGTCAGGCCGTCATCGGACCCGCCGCCCGGCGCGGGCACCGGCGGCGGCGGGGTGGCGGCGCTCTCGCCCTGTGCCTTCTTGTACGCCTCGGTGCCCTGGCCGGTCGCGATCAGCTCGACGCAGCGTTCGAGGCGTTTCGCGAGCGACGCCTTCTTGTAGGCCTTCTCGTACGACACGGCGAACCCGGCGTTGTCGGCGTCGCGCCGCTGCTCGTAGGCGCCGCCGAACAGCACGACGTCGAACACGTCGCCGAAGTCCGCGTTGAGCGTGACGTACGCGCCGTCGCGGCCCAGGTCGGACTGCACGACCGTAGTGACCTGCTCGGAGCTCTGCCAGGTGCCGCCCGCGACGATCGGCACCAACACCACGTAGACCGGCGTCGGCGACCGGCGGATCCGCCGCACGAGACGGTCGAGGTCCGCCTTCGGCAGCGCGTGGGCGTACACCGGGTCGACGTAGACCGGCGAGCGGCGGAGTGCCGCGGCGATGCGGGCGCCCTCAGTCGACACCGAGATACTCCAGCACTCGTCCGGGCAGGTCGCCGGACTTGCCGCGGATCTTCTCCCACATGCCGGACGACAGGTAGTAGGGGCGCATGCGCCCGCCGGACTCCACCATCAGCGCTCCCCGGCCCTTCTGACCGGCCTTCTTGCACAGGGCGCACAGTGGCCAGGGAGAGCTGTGGGGCAGGCCCGGCAGGGGAGTCCGCAGCCTGCCGGAGGCCGGGCCGTGGAACGGGTTGAGCACGCAGCGCATCGGCGGGTCGGCCGTCTCCTCGCGCAGGGCGTCCTGCCCGTCGAGGGCGAGCGCGATCACACCGACCAGGCCGCCCGCGTCATCCTGCTCGTCGTAGAGGAGCTTCGCGGCGTCGTAGTCGGCCATCGCACGGCGGTGCCCGGGGTTGTCGTTCGAGTCGCCGAGCGCCCCCGCGAGGCGTACGAGCTGCGCGGTCGCCGTACGCCGCAGCCTCCGCGTTCTCAGCTTCGACGGCCCGCGAGCGGCCGCGCCGCGTACGTTCCCGCGGATCGCGAGGACCAGGGCGCCCAGCAGCCACAGCAGGCACGCTGCCAGGCCGCCGAGGAACACGGACAGGGCGAACGCCTTGAAGAACGCGCCGGTCAGGCTCAGGGCGGACGGCTTCTCGTTCTGGTCGTCCGGCGGGCGGGGCGTATCCGGCACGGACGGCGACGCGGACGGCGCCTTGGCGATCGCGCCGACGATCTCGTGCAGCTTCCTCTCCAGCGGGTTCTCGCTCGTCACCGCGTCGTAGGAGAGCGTGTCGTCGCGCGAGACGTCGTACGACCGGGTGTCGATCAGGTTCCGCTGGCTGGCGACGACGTAGACGCCGGGACGGCCGAGGCGCTGGTGCAGCAGGTACGCGAGGTAGTCGCCCTCACCCTCCGACTCGTCCGCCGACACGAGCGGCACCACGGCCACGTAGATCGGCACGCCCGCGGCCTTGATCTCGCGCCCGAGCGACGCCCGGTCTTCGGCGTTCAGCAGGTAGGAGACCTCGGGGTCCACGAACAACGGCGACTGCCGCAGCCCCGCCGTGACCCGGTCGACCCTGTCGTACGCGTGGGCGGGCGCGGCCGTGAACAGGAACGCCACGAGCAGGACCGGCAGCAGGCGGCGCGTCATCGGGCCCGCCTCCGCCGCCGGCGCAGGAGCACCAGACCGAACACGCACCCGGCGACGGCCAGCCCCGAGTAGGCGCCGGCCTGGTCCGCCATGTCGACCCTGTCGCGCGGGTCCGGGTACGGCTCGGCCTCCCAGCCCGTCCTGCTCTTGGCGTAGACCCGGTCGTAGCGCTGCTGAGCCTGGCCGGAGCGCAGATCGTCGACGAACCGCGCGATCGTACGGGCGGCGCCCGCGTTGTACGGCAGGGAGTAGGTGACCTCGTAGGAGGCCGGCCGCACCGGGAGGTTCTCGCCGTACTGCTCGGCCGTCACGCCGATGCCGTTCGAGGGCAGGATGACGTACACGCCGTCGCGGTCCAGCTTGTCGTGCAGCAGCGCGAGGAGGCGCTTCGGGTCGCCCTGCGGGTCCTTCTCGGGGTCCGACTCGGCCACGACCGCGACGTACGTCGGCACCGGCATCAGCTTCACCGAGGCACGGATCGTCGCGGCGTCCGCGGTGCTCACGTCACGCGGCACGTCGTCGCTGATGAAGACCGGATCGCTCGCGAGCCGCCGTGCGATGTAGTCGGCCTTCGTCTCGACCGGGGTCGCCGCCGGCGCGCCGGGCGTCACGCAGGCGAGCCCGGAGGTCATCGCCGCCACCAGCACGGCACGGTAGGAGCGTGTCCGACGCCGCTGTCCGGCTGCGCGGTGCGGCGCCTGTCGTCGGTCGCCGGCCACCACCAGGCCCGACTCCCTCCTCCGCCTTGCGGCGAACGTGATGTGTCAGACACGCCCTCGCGCTCAGGCGTCCTTGATCTCGCAGATGACGGCACCGCTGGAGACGGTCTGGCCCACCTCGGCCGACAGGCCGGTGACCGTTCCGGACTTGTGAGCGAGGAGCGGCTGCTCCATCTTCATGGCCTCCAGCACCACGATCGCCTCACCCGACTCGACCGTCGCACCGTCCTCGACGGCGACCTTGACGATCGTGCCCTGCATGGGGCTGACCAGCGCGTCGCCGCCGACCTTGGCCGCCGTGCCCTGCTTGCCGGCACGCCGCTTGGCCGGCGCCTCGCGGCCCCCGACCTCGGTGGCCGAGCCCAGGCCCGCGGGGAGCACGACCTCGATGCGCCGCCCGCCGACCTCGACCGTGACCCTCTCGCGCTCGCCCGGCTCGGCGGTGCCCGCCTCACCGTCGTAAGGCGCGATGGTGTTGTCGAATTCGGTCTCGATCCAGCGGGTGTGCACGCGGAACGGGCCGTCGGTGAACGCGGGGTCCTCCACGACCGCCCGGTGGAACGGGATGACCGTGGGCATGCCCTCGATCTCGAACTCCGCCAGCGCACGCCGCGCCCGCTGAAGCGCCTCGGCGCGGTTCGCCCCGGTCACGACCAGCTTCGCGATCATGGAGTCGTACATCTGCGGCACCGTCATGCCCTGCTCGAAGCCCGTGTCGAGGCGTACGCCCGGACCGGACGGAGGGCTCCAGCGCGTGATCGTGCCAGGGGCGGGCAGGAAGTTGCGCCCGGCGTCCTCGGCGTTGATCCGGAACTCGATCGAGTGCCCGCGCAGCTCAGGGTCGCCGTACCCGATGGACTCGCCCTCGGCGATGCGGAACTGCTCGCGTACGAGGTCGACACCGGCGACCTCCTCGGTCACCGGGTGCTCGACCTGCAGGCGGGTGTTGACCTCCAGGAAGGAGATCGTGCCATCCTGGCCGACGAGGAACTCACACGTGCCCGCGCCGACGTAGCCGGCCTCCTTGAGAATGGCCTTGGAGCTGTCGTAGAGGGTACGAAGCTGCTCCTGCGACAGGTACGGCGCCGGTGCCTCCTCGACGAGCTTCTGGTGGCGGCGCTGAAGCGAACAGTCACGAGTGGAGACCACGACGACGTCGCCGTTACGGTCGGCGAGGCACTGGGTCTCGACGTGACGAGGCCGATCGAGGTAACGCTCGACGAAACACTCACCACGCCCGAACGCCCCGACCGCCTCCCGCACCGCGGACTCGAACAGCTCAGGAACCTCTTCAAGGTTCCGCGCGACCTTCAACCCACGCCCACCACCGCCGAACGCCGCCTTGATCGCGATCGGCAGCCCGTTCTCCTCGGCGAACCGCACGACCTCGTCGGCGTCCTTGACCGGGTCCTTGGTACCCGCGACGAGCGGCGCACCGACCTTCTGCGCGATATGCCGAGCCTGCACCTTGTCACCGAGCGCCATGATCGCGCTGGGCGGCGGACCGATCCAGGTGAGCCCGGCCTTGATCACAGCCTCGGCGAAGTCGGCGTTCTCAGCGAGGAACCCGTAACCGGGATGCACGGCATCGGCACCGCTCTCCTCAGCGATCTTGAGCAGTTTCCCGATGTCGAGGTAGCTCTCGGGCGCGGTCTGCCCACCTAGCGCGTACGCCTCGTCCGCGACCCTGACATGCATCCCGTCGAGGTCGGGTTCCGAGTAGACGGCGACACTGCCGATTCCCGCGTCCCGACACGCACGCGCGATACGGACGGCGATCTCACCTCGGTTGGCGATCAAGACCTTACGCACGTGCGACTCCTCGCTGCTCTAGCTGATCGCCACAGAGTCTAAGCAAGTCGGCGCGATCACTCGGCAATGGACCATGGATTACCGCATTTGCCCTGGAAAGTTGGCCAAATTCCTAGACCTCGTCCGGCTCTTGGCTGGTTGGGTCTTAGGGGTGATGTCGTTACCGTCACCACCTGTTCACTCTATGTGATCGCATGGTGCTTCTTGGTCTGAATAGTCACGATTGTTGGGTTTCGGCGGCAATGGCCCGTTGTCTAATTCGTGTTTGCGGTCGGCTGGAAAGGCGCTAAACGGCGCTGAGATCTGGAAAGGGACGGTAAAACGTCGTTAGGCTTGCGCCCTTCTGTAGAGAAGGGGAGAGCTCGATGGCCGGAGACAAGCGCGGGGGCAATCTCGGTGCGTTGCACGACCTGTCCACGATGTTCAGCAAGCACTCTAAGAATCTTGACCAGATCATCCGCGACCTCAATGGCAAGACCGTGAACAGCCAGAACGAGTGGTGGGGGCCGGGCGCGGACCGTTTCCGTCAGGCCTGGCAAGAGGCCAAAAGCTCCTTCGACAAGATGGCACACGCTCTCGAAGAGGGCGGTCAGGACGTCAAGAAGTCCGCGCAGAACATCGAACGCGCGACGAGCTGACCCGAGGTCTCCGGGTGTGGTGCCGGCGGCCCGCTGCCCGCGTCATGCCCGGAGTGATCTCTCGATCCGGCGACCGGGGGGAGCCATGACGAAGGATTCCGGGTCGCCAGGTGCGTTCCCGGCCGGGTTCGCTGGAATCGATCCGGGGGGATGGACCAGCTGATCGCGCAGTGCCGCCGATGTGAGGGGGCCCTCACGGGGATTCCGTCGGGCATCCGGCGAATGCTCGGCGGTTTTCCCGAGGTCGATACGAGCGCCCTGCAAAAGGTCGTCCAGGCCGGACACTGGTTGGACGAGCAGATCCCCCTTCTCAGCAGACGCCGCCAGCTGATCCTCGCGGCCGAAGGGGGCAGGGGGTGCTGCTTCCCTACGCGGAGAGCGCGTTCGCCTCGCCTGCGGACGCGCAGCGGTACGGGAGGGGCCTCGCTGAACGCCTGAAGAAGATCCACGGCCGGGAGCATTGCAAGGCGGTGCTGGACGAGCTGGCGAGCAACAAGTTCGACCCGGATGTTACGGCGGCCTTCTTCGCCGCACTCGGGGCCAAGCGGTCACGCATGCTTCCGCTCGAGGTCGACCACGGTGGGTCAGGCAAGAATTCGGAGATCGACGACATCAGTGACGCCTTCGGCACCGCCGTCAGCGCGGGTGCCGGCGTTCCTGGGTTCGCCCGAGTCAGCCAGGCCATGGCCGATGACAGCATCGGCGGGGATGACGTGCGCGGACTCGCCAAGCTTGTGAGCCACGGCAGCTTCCCATCGGACTGGCTGGCCAACGTCGTGCGACGGCAGGCCGTGGAGCCGGTGCTCGACCCCGTGCTCAACGACCGGGAGCGTCGAGTCGCGGCTCGCGAGAGAAGCCTCGGTGCGTTCATGCACGCGTTGGGCAACAATCCGGCCGCTGCCAGACTCGCGATCGGCGGCGACTATGCGATTCCGAAGATCCCGATTCTCGACTATGTCGACTTCGGTGGTTCGGGATCTCCGATCCTCGGACCTGAGGACCGGCTGGCGCAGAGACTCAGAGATCTCAGCAGTGCGGTTGTCGACTCGCCGTCGGACTCGAGGGAGATGGGGCGCGCGTTCGCGTCGGCGTCGGGTGCCTATGACGAGAGCGACGGGAAGCACAGCACCGAGGCCGCCTGGTTCGCCTACTCGGTCATGAAGAACATGGTGGTTTCTCGACCCCTACCGACTTCGGTAAGGCCGGACTGCCCAAAGAGATGAAGATTTACATGTCTCGCATCGCGGGGGCTTATCCGAGCGAGATCGTTGAAGGTGCGGGGCTGGATGACAAGAACTCGGATGATCCGAGCAGCTTCGGCAAGGTGAATAGCGCCACTCCTGGACTCAGGTCGATGTTCAGCCTGAGTCCTAAGGACACCTATGCCTTCATGAAGACCTTTGCCGAATCGGATGATCTAGGGCAGCCTTTCAAGCAGGGGATGGGAGATCTGAATGCGCGCTTGAGGAGGCTGGGTATTCAGATCGAGAGAGACAGGAAGTCGGGAGATGACGCTCCAGGGCTCAATAGGATAATGCAGGCTCTAGGAGGAGCAGCGGGTATGGAACTCGCCGCTGAGAAAGAGACTAGGGGGGCGCTCGATCAGCGAGACAAGGAGTCTCGAGATATCCTTGAGAAGATAGTCGGAATTGGAACGTCGGCCGCAGGGTTCGCCGCTCCCGAGGCACTCGTAGGAGAGATGCTTTGGGAATCGTTGCTGTATGTCACTGGAGACAGTGTGGGGAACGCGCTTGATGCGTCCGAGAATCCGCGTACGAGCAAACTTGAAAAAGAAAGAATCGCGCTGACCATCGCCAGTCATTACAGCTTGGTGCGCTCATATATCGACGGGAAATACCAGATGAGCGTGTCGCCGGCCGTCTACTCGAGAGAGCATTCGTCGATCGTCGACGGCAGCGGTAATCTGCTCGGTTTTAACGAACTCCGGAAGGATGATCTGAAGTGGCGGTCGTATCGCGACTGGCTGCATGTGAATGGTCTGCGTGGCAGCCACGACCGATCGTTCGGTCAGTCTTCGGCTGACATGTCCGCTGCATTCGTGGGCGCGCGTGACGGCGCGGCCGATGAAATAGGAACTTGGAAGAAGCGTTAGTCAGTGGAGCTTTAGGCAGTCTGTCGTGCCGACTACTTCCACTCGGCCCTTCTGGAGAGACTGGACCGTCAGGTTCGTGTGGGTCTGCTCGTCGCGAAGTTTTGCGTAATGCGGCTCGCTTGAGTGGGTATCGAAGATCTTGTACTTTCCTTCCCTTTGAGCCGCCCCTTCTGCTGACGTGATCATTATCGAGACGAGGATATCGGGATCATCTGGGCCGGAGACTGTTTTGGTCGCGGCAACCGAATATAGATATCTGCCCGTGGCGTTTTTGCAGCCGCTCGGCTCTATCGTGTCCTTGGTGATCTGAATCTTCTGTGCGACGATATCTTCGAGGAGATGCGTGACGTGCTTTTTGAGAGCAATTCCGGCTTGCGATGCCGTGGGCTCCTTCTTGTCCGCGCACCCCACAATTGTGCTCGCCACGAGAAGGCCGATGAGTGCATGAGTCGATATGCGCCGCTCCACGATTGCCCTTCAGGCTATGACGACAAGAGCTTCTTGCGTGAAGTCTAACGACTTGTGAAGCTGTAGTCAGCGACTCCTCAGGGCGGAGGGAACCAAACCATGAGTGAGAAAATGGTGCCGAATCCCAGGCGGCTTGCCCTGGAAAAGGTCCTGGGACGTGTCAAGGCCGAAGGCGCCGAGCTCGATCGGTCGCTTGCGGCACCGGTAGGGCTCATGGGCAGCCGTGAGGTATGGGTGGGGGCGGCCGCCACGACCTTTGAAAACGACCTTCTCGGGCACCGCAAGCAGGTTCAACAGGCCGTGCGGAGCGTCGTCACCTCCATAGAGAAACAGATCAAGCGGATGCCGACCATGGTCAGTGAAACAGACTCAAAAGGCCGGTGGGCGTCGCCTTCGGGTTTGTGACCGGCTAAGGCAGCGCCCCCTGTACCGGAGTGCTCGTGCCCAGGGAGACCGCCAGGGCGCGTCCGATCGGGCCGAAGCCGGAGTTGTTGCGCGGTAGCCGTAGGCCGAGGACCTCGCCGTCATCGGGGGATTCGACCTTGAGCAGCATCCCCGATCGGGAGCGGCGGCAGTCGGCGATGAAGCCGTTGTACGCCCGGCCCAGGTCCTCGCCTGTTCCCGCGATGATCATCGCGTGTTCTCCGTCGCGGGCCAGGCGGAGCTGGTCGGTGAGGGGGTCGGCCAGGTCGGTTCGGTCGATGAGTTCGGCGTCGTCGACGGCGATCACGTAGCGGCTATGGTCGCGGAGGGCGGCGTCGAGGGCGATGTCGTCGGAGTCGGCGTCCAAGATGGAGAGGACTCCCGGCTGGCCTCCGAGCAGGCGGAGGGGGGAGCGGCGCGGGCAGACGAGGACGACCGGGACGGTGCCCTCGCCGATTTCGGGGTCCAGGAGCGATCTCACCATCGTCAGCAGGACGGTGGAGCGGCCCGAGCGGGGCGGGCCGGCGATGGTGAAGCCGGGGCCTTCGGCCATCAGGTCCACGCCGACCGGGCCCAGTTGGTCCCCGCCCACGCCTAGGAGCGCCCACAGCGATGCCCGGAGACCGGGGGCCAGTGCCAGGGCTTCGGCGTAGGTGACGCGGACCGGTAGTTCGTCGACGTGGAGCGGGCGCAGCGGCGGCGGTGGCGGGTCGTACGCGCGGTCGGCTTCTCGGCCGATCGCCTGGAGGGCCGCGACCTGGGCCGTGCCGGTCGCGTCGGCGTCCAGTAGGGCGATCTGGGACTCTCGTAGTGACGTGCCTCCCGGGCCGACCGCTTCCAGTGCACGGCCGGGGGGCATCTCGGAGGGGACCTGGCGTTCGTTGATGCCGGCGTAGTTGTAGTCGTTCGGGTCCGCCATGTGCAGGATCAGGCGGTTGTCGAAGACCGTTGAGACCTGGCCCGTCAGGCCGGAGCGGTCGCCGGTGAAGACGGCGCGTAGGCCTACGGCGGCTCCCTCGCGCAGCAGTCGTAGTACGTCGTCTACCAGGCGGCCGTAGTCGTAGTGCTCGAACGCCGCTACGAAGCCCTCCCAGCGGTCGAGCATCAAGACCATCCACGGGAGGCGTTCGGACGGGCCGGCGGCGGTGCGTTGTTCGGCCAAGGACGAGAAGCCGGTGGCCGCGAGCACCTGCTGGCGGCGGGCCACCTCCGTATGCAGCCGGGACAGCAGGCGTTCCACTCGCTCGACCTGGTCGCGGCCGACGACCGCGCCGCAGTGGGGCAGCGCCACCAAGGGGAGCAGGGCGTTGCCGCCGCAATCGACGGCGTACAGGTGGACGTCGGACGGGGTGCACGCCGAGGCCAGGGAGCCCGCCAGGGTCCTCAGCACCGTGGAGCGGCCTGAGCGTGCGGAGCCCGCTACGTACAGGTGGCCGCCGCGTAGGAGGTCGAGTGTCAGTGCCGACCTCGCCTGGGACGCGGGCAGGTCCGTGAGGCCGAACGCCACCGGGGGCACGTCGTCATCGTCGGCGAAGACGGCGGGCAGGTCGTGGAGCGTGACGGCCTCGGGCAGCGGGCGTAGCCATGGTGCGTGCTGCTCGTGGACGCCGGTACGCGTCGCGGCGTCGCGGACGGCCGCGACCAGGACCCGTAGGTCGGTGGCCATCGTGGTCTCGTCTTCGGCGGCTTCGGCGACGGCGAGCGGACGGCCTAGGCCTAGCCAGGGCAGCCACAGCGCCTGGGCGGGCAGTGCGGCGGCCTGGCCGGGCCGTCGTCCGCCGATCCGGGCGGCCTGCACGGCCTTCGGCTCGCCGGCCCCGGAGCGTACGTAGCAGCGGCCCGGCGCCGACTTGGAGATCCGCGCGGCCGATGGGTCGTCGATCACGTCGGTGGACTCGTCGGTGTCGGTGACGCGCAGTGCGATCCGCAGGTTGGTGTTGGCGCGGATGTCGCCGGTGACGACGCCGGCGGGCCGCTGGGTCGCCAGCAGCAAGTGGACACCGAGCGACCGGCCGCGGCGGCCGATGTCGACCAGACCCTCCACGAAGTCGGGCAGCTCGCCGGCCAGCGTGGCGAACTCGTCGATCACCAGGACCAGCCGTGGAACCCGTGCGGACGCGCGCAGATGACCCGCGTCGAACATGTCGCAGTAGTCCTCGATGTCCTTGGCGTCCGCGTGCAGCAGCAGCTCCTCGCGCCGCCGCAGCTCGGCGCCGAGCGACTCCAGCGCGCGTTCGGTGAGGTGGCCGTCGAGGTCGGTGACCATGCCGACGACGTGCGGCAGGGAGGCGCAGTCCTTGAACGCCGCGCCGCCCTTGTAGTCGATCAGCACGAACGTCATCTCGTCCGGCCGGTTCGCCACCGCCAGCGACGCGATCATCGTCTGGAGCAGCTCGGACTTCCCGGCGCCGGTCGTGCCCGCGATGAGCCCGTGGGGCCCGTCGAGCCGGAGGTCGACCGAGAACACTCCGTCGGCCGACACCCCGATCGGCACCGATGTCGTACGCCCGCCGGCCTGCCAGATCGCCTGGATCTGCGCGGCGGACGGCGACGGCATCTTCAGGATCTCCAGGAGACGCGGCTCCCGGGGGATCATCGACTCGGCGTCGTCGCGCGACACCTCGCGTACGGGGGCGAGGGCGCGGGCGAGCCGGTCGCACCAGGCAGCGGACACCTGGTCGGCCAGGACCGCGCCGACCGAGTCGAGCCCGTTGCCGCGCAGGCGTACGTGCGTGGGCCGGTCCCAGTCCCACACGGCGACGGCGCTGCACTCCTCGGGCAGCAGGCGCTCGTCGTCGTCGATGCAGATCGCGTGCAGCCCGACGCCGGGGCCCTTCGACAGCACCTGCGGCATGCCGGGCACCCGGCGGAGCTGCCGCGCGCCGTCGAGGATCAGCAGGATGTTGTACGCCGCGGCGGGCGGACCCGACCCGGCGCCCGCGAAGGCTCCCGAGGGCTCGGCGGCGCGACGGCGTTCGGTGATGCGCATGGCCAGCTCGGTCACCCGCCGCGCGACGGTGTCGGGGTCGGCGCCGATCAGCGCGACGCAGTCCTCGCCCTCACGGGGAGCGCAGTGCGGCAGCCAGCGCACCCAGTTCCAGTGTTCGCCGCCGCCCGGGTCGCCGGACAGCACGACGATGGCGAGGTCGCGCGGGCTGTGCAGGGCCGCGGCCTGCGCGACGAGCCAGCGGGCCAGTGCGCGCGAGCGGTCGCGGGGGCCCGACAGACCGACGATGCCCAGCTCGGCCAAGGGCAGCGGCACCGGGACGGCGCGTGCGACGGGCGTCTCGGGCATGACCGGCTCGCCCGCGCCGCCGCGTCCCGGCCGCAGCTCGATGCGGGCGGGCAGGTCGGCCAGCCCGACCCTGAGGTGGAGCGTGTCGGGGTCGGTGAGGCGGCGTTCCCAGAGCCGATGCCTCGGCCCGGTGGCGGTGAGCAGCACTTCGGCCGGATCGGGGGCCAAAGCGCGCCACTCGGCCTCGTCGCCGCGGCGCAGGCCCTCCAAAAGGCCGTCGAAGTCGGCCTTCTTCGTCCGATATTCCTTCATGGCGCGCTTGTAGGACTTGCGGCCGTACACGCGATCGCCGACCCACTCGCCGACCTGGATCACCGGGTACGCGAGGGCCATCAGCGCCCAGTACCACTGCCCGGTGAGGACGACCATGACGACGCCGACCGCCGCGAACCCCAGCGAGCCGACCAGCCGCAGGCGCTCCCGCTGGCCCTTCTCCGGCTCCTGCGGCACCTCGATCCGGCGCGGCCCGGACTGCGCGCGGATGCGCGGCGGCCGGTTGTAGGCGAGCCCGCCGTCCTCCAGCGACGACAGGTGGGCGTCCGGCGCGGTGGACGGCGCGAGGGTGAGCACGGTCGACCCGGTGCGCAGGACGCCGCCGGGCGGCCACTCCACGACGCCGTCGAGCGGGCGTTCGTCGAGCGCGCCCTCACCGCTCACGGTGACGCGCCGCGACTCGACCGTCACCGTCAAGGCGTGCGCGGGCACGGCCGGGTCGGTCAGGCGTACGTCCACGTCAGAGCCGGTGCCGACGGTCGTACGGCCGATCCCGAGCCGGTGCACGGCGCCGGCGGCCGGGCCACCGCTGACCCGGAGCTCGGCGACGCCGCTGGGCTCGGTCAGCACGGTCGCCGGGGCGCCGCCCTGGTCGATCGAGACGACCGCGCCGTCGCGCAGCAGGCGCACCGCGCGTGCCGCGGGGTCGAGCATGCGCCCACCGGCCCACAAGGGGGGCGGCGGGTCGTCCACCCACCGTGCGCTCGGCAGGCGCAGGACTTCGGCGAGCGGTTCTTTGACCGTTTCGGCGTTCAATGTGGCAATAAGTGATCTCGCAACGCTTCCGACCGTCATATCGGAATCGCCGTTGACCACAACGTCACGGGGACCTTGATCGGTCAGCGCCGTGAGCGAGATTCGCATTCGCCCCTCCGGATGCACAGGCTGCCGGACCAGGATAGAGACGGTGCGGGGTCGCCTCCAGCGTCTTCGCCGCAGTCATCCCTTGATCGCTTGACAACACGCGGGATTCGGTGCGGAAACAATCTGTCGTGGTCTCATTGACGGGAGACGGTAAGGGCGGAACGATGGTTCGCCGCGACCCGTCAACGCATTGAGTTCGCAATCCCCCGAATTGGCGGAGCAGCCTGTGACGACGAGCAGTGATCGTAAGAACGTGGCCGACACCGCGGGGCGCCCATCGCTCGGGGCGTCGGCCGGCCAGCGCATTCCCGTTCCACGACGGGAGCGCAAGCCGGCCATGGCCGCGTTGGCGGTTCTGCTCATCGTGGGCGGTGCGCTGGTCAGCGCCTATCTCGTGATGGTCAGCAGCCAGCGTGTCCCGGTGATCCGGATCGCCGGCCAGGTCGCGGCGGGCCAGCAGATCCCGGCCGACGCCCTGGAGGAGATCCAGGTGTCATCGAGCGGCGATCTCGACTACATCCCCTGGAGCGACCGCGCGAAGGTCACCCAGACGTTCGCGACCGTGACGCTGGTGAAGGGCGCGCTCCTCACCAACGGCATGATCAGTACGTCGGGTTCGGTGGCCAAGGGCACCGTCGTCGTCGGCCTGGCGCTCAAGCCCGGCCAGATGCCGGCGGGCGGCCTCCAGCCCGGCGACCGCGTCGCGCTGTACGCCGTGACCGAACAGGGCGGCAACGGCGCCCAGACCGGCACGGTCCTGGCACCGGCGGCGACCGTCTACGACGTCGCCCAGCCGGGCCAGAACGACGTCGAGAGCGACCAGGTCCAGGTATCGGTGACCGTGCCGGCCGGCCAGGCGCCGCTGGTGACGCAGGCGGCGTCCGCGGGTGCGGTCGCGGCTGCCCTCCTGCCCGCGGGCGAGCAGGCGCCGGGCGCTCCGGCGAAGCGGATCCCGGGCGACCTGCCCACGACCCAGCAGCCGAACACGCCGCCGCAGGCCTCCCAGCCGCCCGCCCAGCCGCAGAACACCCCGCACACCAGGAAGTCGGGCAGACCCTGATGGGGCTGATCGTCGTCGCGGCCGACAAGGGGTCGCCGGGCGTCACGACGGCGGCCGTCGCCGTGTCGGCCGTCTGGCCGCGCCACGTCCTGCTCGCCGAGTGCGACCAGGCCGGCGGCGACCTCGTCTACCGGCTGCCCGCCGAAGAAGGCGGCATGCTCAACCCGGCCCGCGGCATGCTCAGCCTCGCCGCGACGGCACGCCGCGGCCTGCGGGCCGAGCAGATCTGGGAGCACACCCAGCGCCTCTCCGGAGGGCTCGACGTCCTCGTGGGCCTGACCAACGCCGAGCAGGCGAAGGGGCTGAGCTGGCTGTGGAGCCCCCTCGGCCGCGCGTTCGCCAACCTTCCCGGCACCGACGTGGTGGCCGATTGTGGACGGCTGGGCGCCGGTTCGGCCGTGACCGACCTCCTGCGCGAGGCATCGGCGATCGTCCTCTTCACCCGCGCCACCCTTGAGCACGTCGCCCACCTGCGCGAACGCATCAACACCCTCGCCACGGAGCTGGGCGGTCACGCGGCGCCGCCGATCAATGTCGTGGTCGTCGCCAATCCGAGCGAATACAGATCGTCGATCGGGGAGGTCGGCCGGATCATTTCCAACGCGAAATTGCCCGCGACCGTCCTCGGGGGTTTCGCGATGGATCCCAAGGGTGCTGAGATGCTGAGAGGCCAGTGGGGCGGACGACTCGACAGATCACTGCTGATTCGTTCGGCACGGCAGATCGCCGGTGGGCTCGCGGCACAAGCCGAAGCCGGGCCGGCGGACCGCGAGACGCAGGGAGTGGTAAGTGGACCACAGCCTCGTTAAGCGACTGAGGCAGGAGGTCGGCAGCCGCCTCGCCGACCAGCGCAGGCTCGACGCGGCCAACGGCACGCCGCCGATGGTTCCCGAAGACGAGCGGCAGTACGCCCGCGCCCTCATCAGCCAGGTCCTGGAGGAGTTCGCGCGCGTCGAGATCGGCGCGGGCCGCAGGCCGCCCAACGCCGAAGAGGAGGAGGCACTCGCCGCCGGCGTGCACGCGGCACTGTTCGGCGTCGGACGCCTGCAGCCGCTCCTCGAGGACACCGAGATCGAGAATATCGACGTCAACGGCTGCGACCGCGTCTTCATCGGCTACGCCGACGGGCGTGAGGTGATGGCCGAGCCGGTCGCCGAGTCCGACGACGAGCTGGTCGAGCTGATCCAGATCCTCGCGGCCTACAGCGGGTTGTCCAGCCGGCCGTTCGACTCCGCCAACCCCCAGCTCGACCTCCGCCTGCCCGACGGCTCGCGGCTCTCGGCCGTCATGGACGTCACCGTACGGCCCGCGCTGTCGATCCGCCGGGCGCGCCTGGGCAAGGTGTTCCTGTCCGACCTCGCCGGCAACGGCACTCTCACCACCGAGGTCGGCCTGTTCCTGCGGGCGGCGGTGACGGCGCGCAAGAACATCATGATCGCCGGCGCCACCAACGCCGGGAAGACCACGTTGCTGCGGGCGATCGCCAACGAGATCCCGTCCTCCGAGCGCCTCGTCACCGTCGAGCGTGCCCTGGAGCTCGGCCTCGACCAGTTCCCCGAGCTGCACCCCAACGTGGTCGCGCTGGAGGAGCGCCTGCCCAACTCCGAGGGCCAGGGCACGATCACCATGGCCGAGCTGGTCCGCCGCTCCCTCCGGATGAACCCCTCGCGCGTCATCGTCGGCGAGGTGCTGGGCGATGAGATCGTCACGATGCTCAACGCGATGACGCAGGGCAATGACGGGTCGCTGTCGACGATCCACGCCAACTCCTCGTGGGAGGTCTTCAACCGCATCGCCACCTACGCGCTGCAGTCGGACGAGCGCCTCCCGATCGAGGCCACGCACATGCTCATCGCGGGTGCCATCGACTTCGTGGTCTTCATCGAGAAACGCAACGACTACGCGAGCGGCGGCCGTCTGCGCCGCTACGTCTCCAGCATCCGCGAGGTCACCGGCGTCGACGGGCGCGTCCTGTCCAGCGAGGTCTTCGAACCGGGCCCGGACGGTTCGGCGCTGGCGGCCGCGCCCATCGCGTGCGTCCAGGACCTCCTCCCGTACGGCTACGACCCGTCGCACGGAGTCGTCTGGTGACGGGCCTGCTCATCGGAGATCTCACCACCCTGCTCGCGATCGTCGCCGGGGCGCTGATCGGCGGCGGCCTGATGATGCTCATCGTCGCGGTCCGCGGCGTGACGCCGCGCCCGGGCAAGCCGTCCGGGCGCAGCCGTGACGAGCTGATCCGCACCCTCACGACCCGTACGGCGCTGGCCGTGATCGCCGGAGTGGTCGTCATGGTCGTGACGCGGTGGCCGGTCGCCGGCATCGGCTCCGCGCTACTCGTCCTCGGCTGGAACAGCATCGGCGGCGGCGCGGGCGAGGAGCGCCGGTCCATGGCGCGCCTGGAGGCCCTCGCCGCGTGGACGGAGTCGCTGCGCGACACCATCGCCGGGGCGGTCGGCCTCGAACAGGCCATCCCGGCGTCGCTGCGGGCCGTCGCGCCCGTCCTGCACCCGCAGGTCCGCGCGCTCGTCGACCGCCTGCACACCCGCGTGCCTCTCGCCGACGCCCTGCGCTCCTTCGGCGACGAGCTCAACGACGCGTCCGCCGACCTCGTGGTCGCCGCGCTCATCTTGAACGCGCGGCTGCGCGGGCCGGGCCTGCGCGACATGCTCGGCGCCCTGTCCACCTCCGCGCGCGCCGAGCTCGACATGCGCCGCCGCGTCGAGGCCAACCGCCGCACCACGCGCCGCAGCGTCCAGATCGTCGTCGGCGTCTCGGTCGGCACCGCGCTGCTCCTGGCCGTCTTCAACCGCTCGTACGTCGAGATGTACGACACGTTCGTCGGGCAGCTCGTCCTCGCGGTCGTCGTCGGCCTCTTCGCGCTCGGCTTCATCTGGCTGCGGCGGCTCGCCAGGTACGAGACGCCGGAGCGCTTCCTCGCCTCGGCCGACACCGAGAAGCCCGGCGTCCCCGACGAGGTGCCCGAGACCGTCGCGGGCTGGAAGCGGCAGGACACCGCGCGTGGAGGCCTCCGATGACGACCGCGCTGCTCGCCGGAGCGTTCTTCGGGCTGGGGGTCTACCTCCTGTTCCGCGCGCTGTTCCCGCCGCGTCCCGGCCTGTCCGCGCGGCTGGCCGCCTTCGACGCCGTACGCCGGCGCGGCGAGACGCAGCCGGCCCCCGGCCGCGCCACATCGAGGGCCGAGCGCGTCACGGGCCTGCGCGCCCAGGCGGGCCGCTCGCTCGCGATCTTCTACGAGGCGCGCGGCTGGCAACAGCGCTCCGCACGCGCCGACCTGGCCCTCCTTGACCGGTCCTTCGAGGCGTTCCTCGCCACGAAATTCCTGCTCTCGGCGGCGGCGATCATCTTCATCCCCATCCTCGTCGGCTACTTCGCGATCCTGGGCCTGGGCGTGGCGGTCGCGATCCCGGTGTGGCTCGGGATCTTCTTCGCGCTGATCTTCTTCCTGCTGCCGGACATGCAACTGCGTCAGGAGGCGGCGTCGCGGCGCCGCGACTTCCGCCACGCCGTCAGCGCGTTCCTGGACCTGGTGGCGATGAACCTCGCCGGCGGCCGCGGCGTCCCCGAGGCCCTGACGACCGCCGCCAACGTCGGCGACGGATGGGCCGTACGCCGCATTCGCGATGCCCTGTCCAACGCCCGCATCACCGGCATGACGCCCTGGCAGGCGCTCGGCGGCCTCGGCGAGGAGGTCAACGTCGACGAGCTGCGCGACCTGTCCGCAGCGCTCGGCCTGGTGGCCGACGACGGCGCGAAGGTACGGCAGTCGCTCGCCGCCCGCGCCGCCAGCATGCGCAGCCGTGAACTCTCCGATGTCGAGGGAAAGGCCGGCGAACGCTCCCAGTCGATGCTCGTCGCGCAGCTTCTCCTGTGCGCAGGCTTCCTGATCTTTCTCGCCTACCCGGCGGTGATGCGGGTGATGGCCGCATGACATCGACGTTCCAACCGTCCAGCCCAGCCCGAGGAGTCCCATGCAGTCGCTGAATCCGCTGAACGACCCATTGGTCGCCTACGCCTGGTCATTCGTGGAGGCGCGCGTCGAGCGCCTGCGCGACGACGACGAGAAGTCACGAGGAGCCTCGGCGATCGAGTGGGCGATCATCACCGGACTTCTGGCGATGATCGCTCTCGGTGTCGGAGTGGTCATCTACCGTAAGGTCAGGTCCGCGGCGAACAACATCAAGACCAAGTGACCCGATGGACGAGCAGAAGGATCGGGGTGCGAGCACGCTGGAACTCGCCCTGCTGACCCCGGTTCTGCTACTCGTCATCCTCCTGGTCATCCAGTTCGCGATGGTCTTCCACGCGCGGCACGTCGCGCTCGCCGCGGCGCAGTCCGGCGCGCGGGTGGCACGCGAGCAGCGGTCCGGTGACTGGAAGGGCGCCTCGGAGGAGAAGGCGCGCGAATACCTCCAGCAGATCGGCCCGGAGCTGCTGACCAGACAGCAAGCGAGCGCGGGCGGCGACCGCAACCGGCGGTGGGTGACGGTCAGCGGCGAAGCGGTACGGGTCGTGCCGTTCTTCACGTTCTGGGTCAACCAGCGGTCCGAAGGCCCGATCGAGTGCTACCGGCCCGACGTAGGCACCGCCACCGCATGCCAGAACCAGCCATGAGCCGCCGAGAACCCTCCCGGCAGACCGCCGCCCGCACCCAGGCCGCGGCCAGGCCCCGCGACGCCCGGCCAGGTGACGCGGCCCGCACATGTGGCGCGGCCGGTACGTGTGACGCGGTACAGACGCGGGCCGTGGCGTGGGTGCGTGACGCCGGGACGATGTCGCTGGAGCTCGCGTTGCTGGCGCCGGTGCTGGTGGCGTTCATGATGCTGATGGTCGGGCTCGGGCGTGTCGTCGAGGCGCAGAGTCAGGTCGACGGGGCCGCCAGGGACGCCGCGCGCGCCGCCTCCATCGCGCGTACGCGCGGAGGCGCCGAGAGCGCCGCACGCGACGCCGCCGCGGCCACGATGCAGGGCAAGAAGCAGTGGTGCGAGGGCGGGCCGCGTACCGGGATCGAGTGGGGGCGCTCCCAGTGGCGGCGGGGTGGTCAGGTCACCGCCTCGGTGAGGTGCGTCATCGACCTGAGCGGCCTGTCGCTCATCAAGCTGACACCGTCCAAGACGATGACCGGCTCGGCCACCGCGCCGATCGACACGCTGCGGAGGGTGCGGTGATGAGGCGGTGGACGGGGGCGGAGCGCGATCGGGGCACGGTTGCGATGTTCACCACGATCTTCGCGCTGTTCGTCATCGTGCTGGCCGGGCTCCTCGTTGACGGAGGCCTGGCGATCCATGCTCGCCAGCGTGCGGCCGACATCGCCGAGCAGGGGGCGCGCGCCGCGGCCGACGACGTCGACGTGAACCACCTCCGGCAGACCGGCCGGGCCCGCATCGCGGATCCGCGCGCCGCTTGCGCGCGCGCCCAGCGGCTCATCGCCGCGTACCCGGAGGTGACCGGGCGGCCTCGGTGCCAGATCGAGGGACTGCAGACGGCGCACGTCGCCGTGCAGATCAAGGTACGGCTTCAGCTGCTCAGCATCATGCCGGGTTTCGGTGACTTCACGATGACGTCGGCGGCGTCGGCACATCCGCAGGAGGGGATATGAGGCAGAGCGAGCCAGCCGCTGTGACGCGGGGACGGGTGAACGATCGATGAGCATGATCCGGAGACCACCGGCGCGTATCGATCATGGGCGGAGCGCGGGTGACGTCGTCATCGGTGTGTTCGCGCTGGCGGCCATCGCCGCGCTGGTCCTGGGTGTGCCCTTCGCGCTGCTCACGTTCTTCGGCTCGCCGATACCGCGCTCGATGCCGTCGGCGGAGACGCTCACGCAGCGGCTCGACATCACCGCGCTGATGCACGTGCTGGTCATCATCGTGTGGCTGGCGTGGGTGCAGCTGACCGCGTGCGTGCTCGTCGAGGCGTACGCCGGGATCCGTGGTGTGGGTCTGCCGGCCCGTGTGCCGCTCGCGGGCGGGCCGCAGGCGCTCGCGCACCGGCTCGTCGTCGCGGCGCTGCTGCTGTTCACCGCGACCACGGCGGTCATGCCGGCCCTCACCGCGCCGCGCGCGACGCACGTCCAGCGGCTCGGGCCGCCCGAGCGTCCCGAGCCCGTACAGGCCCACCACGCCGAGCCGGCCTCGCTCGACACCCAGGCGCAGCCCCGGCAGGACCAGCCGGACCTCATGGAGAAGAACGCGGTCCGCAAGATCTACCGCGTACGCCCGACACCCGGCCGCCATCACGAGAGCCTCTGGGAGATCGCCGAGAAGTGCCTGGGCGACGGCCGCCGCTACCGCGAGATCTACTCCCTCAACAAGGGCAAGCCGCAGCCCGACGGCACCCGGCTGACGATGGCCAGCCTGATCCGGCCCGGCTGGGTGCTCGACATGCCGGCGGACGCGACCCATGTCGAGATCATCGAGAAGGGCGCGCACGACGGGCAGCGCGAGTACGGCGTGCCGGAGTCGCGGGTGCCGGGCGGCCCCCAGCACAAGGGCTCCGTCTCCACCGAGAAGCAGGCGGTCGACGCGGCGCGCCGCGCCGGAGAGCAGGAGGCGCGCGACGACCGCGCGGACCGCGAGGCCGGACGCCCGCCGATCGAGCAGGCCCCCGAGGTACCGACCGCTCCCAGCACCCAGGACACACCGGCCCAGCAGGCCCCGGACACACCCGCCCAGCAGGCCCCGGACACACCGGCCCAGCAGGCGCCGGGCGCACCGGCCCAGAACGCGCCGGACGGGCACGCGCAGCAGGCCCCGGACGCGCCGACCCAGCAGGCTCCAGGCGCACCGACCGAGAAGGCCCCGGGCGCACCGGCCCAGCAGGATCCGGGCGGGCACGCGCAGCAGGCGCCTGGCGATCACGATGCACCGACGCATCAGGCGCCCGCCGAACCGCCCGCGCACACCCGCCCGCACGGTGAGTCGCACACCGGGCAGCCGCCGGAGCAGCGGCAAGCGCCAGAGCAGCAGCCTGAGAGCGGGTTCGCGTTCGGGTGGCCGCAGGAGCTGGCCCTCGCGTCGCTGCTGTCCGCCGGGCTTCTCGCCGGGATCGGGCGGCGGCGCCGTGAACAGCTGTGGCACCGTGCCTTCGGCAACATGATCCCCCGGGCGGACGGTGACGCCGCCCTCGTCGAGCAGGCGCTTCGCATCGGCGCGGACACCGAGGCCACTCGCCTGCTCGACCTCGGGCTCCGGCAGATGTCGAAGGCCCTCGCCGACGAGGGCCGTACGCTCCCGACCGTCTACGGCGTGCATCTCGGCACCGACAGCCTCGACCTGTGGATCGCCCCTGCCGACCGGACGCCGCCGGCGCCGTGGGAGGAGTACGACAACGGGCAGGTGTGGCGCCTGGACGCCGCCGCCCTCGACGACATCGCCACGGCCGACCTCGCCGACGTGCTCGCGCCGTACCCCGGTCTCGTGTCGATCGGCACGAACGACACCGGCCGGATCCTGGTCGACCTGGAGGCCGCGCACGGCCTGATCGCGCTGCACGGCCCCGACGAGGCCCGCCGCGCGGTGCTCGCCGCCGTCGCCGTGGAGCTGGCCACCAACCGCTGGTCCGACCACATGCGGATCACCATGGTCGGCTTCGACGAGGACCTGGCTCTCATCGCCCCGGACCGGATCCGGATCGTGGGCTCCCTCGCCGAGGCGCTCCCCGAGCTGGAGGGCCGGAGCGAGGAGGTACGCCAGGCGCTCGCCGCGTCCGGCGCCGACTCGGTGCTGACCGGCCGCTGCCGTGGGGTGTTCGGCGAGGCGTGGATGCCGCACTACCTGATCATGGCCGAGCCGCCCGACGCGGAGGAGGCCGAGCGGCTCGTGGCGCTCGCGCGCACCGGCCAGCGGATGGCTGCCGGCTACATCGTCGCCGGTGACACTCCCGGCGCGACGTGGACCTGGGACGTCGCCGCCGACGGCCGGCTGCGCGCCGGCGTGCTCGGCTTCGACGTCGACGCCCAGCTCGTCCCCGAACGCCACTACCGCGCGGTCGTGGAGCTGTTCCGTACGGCCGGGCGGCTCGACGGCGTCCCGTACGTCACACCGGAGGAGGAGCCGCTCGTCCCGACCGCGTCGGGCGAGGCGCACCCGGCCGTGGACATCCGGCTGCTCGGCCCCATCGAGGTCGACGCTCCGGAGCCGGTCGACGAGAGCCGGCGCGCGCTCTGCACGGAGGTGCTCGTCTACCTGGCGACGCACCCGGAGGGCGTGCACCCGACGGTGCTCGGCGGCGCGGTCTGGCCGCGCGGCGTCTCGGCCGGGGTCCGCGACGCGACGGTCGCCCGCGTGGCCGACTGGCTGGGCCGCGACTCTCGCGGACGCCCGAACCTGTACTACGACGAGCGCGGCCGGATCCGGCTGGGCTCGGAGGTGCGCGTCGACTGGGAGGTCTTCCGCTGGCTCGTGTGGCGCTCCGCCGCCGAGCCCGCGTCCGAGACCGCCTACATGACGTACGCCGTGGAACTGGTGCGCGGCGGGCTGCTGGAGGGGCGGCCTCGGGGCCGCTACGGCTGGCTGGCGTCGGAGGACTTCGAGTACGACGCGACCGCACGCATCGCGGACGTGGCCCACCGCCTCGTGCTGATGCGGCTGGACGAGGGCGACGCACGGGGCGGGGTGGCCGCGGCACGCGCCGGCCTGCGCCTGGCCACCGGCGATGAGGGCCTGTGGCGTGACCTGCTCCGCGCGACGCACGCGACCGGCGACGCCGCCCTGCTCCGCGAGACCGTCGGCGAGCTCCGCGAACGCGTCGTCGCCGACCCGTACAGCGACCAGATGCAGCCCGAGACCGAAGCGCTCGTGGAGGAGCTCCTGCCGCTGTGGCGAGGTGTCGAGGCCGGCTGATTCAGCGGTAGAGGCCGGTGTGGCCCAGGGAGAAGCGCCCGGGCTGCGGGTAGACGGTGACGCCGTGGGGGCCGGAGCCGGCCGGGATGATGCCGCCGGTCACGCGGCCGGTGGCGGTGGAGACGGCGAAGATCTCGTCGGCGTCGTGGGCGGACAGCCACAGGGTGGCGCCGTCGGCCGAGACGCCGCCCATGTCGGGTGCGGCCGGCACCCGCCAGTCGCCGATCAGGCGGCGGGCGGCGAAGGAGATCAGGGACACGGTGCGCTCGCCGCTGTTGGCGACGTACAGGGTGGTGGAGTCGCGGCTGGGGTAGAGGCCGTGGGTGCCCCTGCCGGTGGGGATGAAGCCGGTCGTACGGAAGCGCGGCGCGTCGACCAGCCACACGCCGCCGTGGTGCGCGTCGGCGACGTAGAACGTCGTGCCGTCGGGGGAGAGGCGTACGTCCTTCGGGCGGGCGCCGGCGGGGAGCCGGAGCGTCGCGGTGACCCGGTGCCGCTTCACGTCGACGCGCTCCAGCCGCGCCGAGGTGCGGCAGCCGATGACGAGGGTGGCGCCGTTCGCGGAGAAGTCGCCGCGGGTGAGGCCGTGGCACGGCACGTGGATCGTCGAACGGGACCGCAGCGTGTGCGGGTCGCGCACCTCGATGCGGGCCTGGTGGGCGAGCGGGACGAACGCCTGCCGCCCGTCGGCGGAGAAGTACAGGTCGGAGGGGCCGTCGGCCTTCACCGTGCGCCCCGCGGCGCCGGTGCGCGCATTGATCGGCATGAGACCGTCGGCCTCGGTGACCCAGAGCTTCTTCAGGTCCCATGAGGGCACGACCTGCTGCGGCATGCGCCCGGCCGGGATACGGCGCACGAGCCGGTGCGTCGTCGCGTCGATCACCTCGACGCGCCCGCCGTCGGTGTCGGGAACGTAGACACGGAGCGGGAGCCGCCGCACGACGGCCGCGAGCATGCCCGCCCGCGTCGCGGCGTAGACGTCACGCGGCGCGTCGGGCAGCCCGCCCCGCTGGTCGACCACCGGCGGCCGGGACGCCTGCGGACGCGGGGACGGCCGGACGTACGGCACGGGCCCGCCGATGGACAGCAAGGGCGCGTCCGGTCCGGGCTCGGCGTGGAACGGCACCGGCGAACGGCACCCGGTCGCGAGCATGGACAGGATCGCGAGCGGCACGGCGATCGTGCCCCTCGCCGCGTTCGTTCGTCGGCAACCTCCCACAAGGGCCGGACTCTATCCTTGCGAGTACGGGTTGTGAGCGGACAATCACGAAAGGTTGTCATCCGGCCGACGCGTCGAGCGTCGGCCGCTCAGCCGGGAAGGGCGCTCGCCCGCCACGCGCCCGGCCCGTGGGCCAGTGGCCGGCGTACCCGCCGCGACGGGTCCGACCAGGCCGACCGCTGCTTCGGCGGCCGGGAGGAACCCGACCGCGCCCGCGCCGCCAGCACCGCCACCAGCGCCGCGATCTCCTCCGGAGTCGGGTCGCCGCGCACCACCCTCAGGTACGGCTTCTCGCTCGTCACAGAGTCCTCGCTCACAGCGGAATGTTCCCGTGCTTCTTCGGCGGCAGGGTCTGGCGCTTCTCGCGGAGCGCGCGCAGGGCCTTGACGATCTGGCTGCGGGTCTCGGACGGCTTGATGACGGCGTCCACATAGCCGCGTGAGGCGGCGATGTAGGGGTTCGCCAGCGTGTCCTCGTACTCGGTGACCAGCTCGGCGCGGCGGGTGTCGGGGTCGTCGGCGGCGGCGAGTTCGCGCCGGTGGAGGATGTTGACCGCGCCCTGCGCGCCCATCACCGCGATCTGCGCCGTCGGCCAGGCGAGGTTGACGTCGGCGCCCAGGTGCTTGGAGCCCATGACGTCGTACGCGCCGCCGTACGCCTTGCGGGTGATCACCGTGACGAGCGGCACGGTGGCCTCGGCGTAGGCGTAGAGGATCTTCGCGCCGCGCCGGATGATGCCGTTCCACTCCTGGTCGGTGCCGGGCAGGAAGCCGGGGACGTCCACGAAGGTCAGCACCGGGATGTTGAAGGCGTCGCAGGTACGTACGAACCGGGCGGCCTTCTCGGAGGCGTTGATGTCGAGCGTGCCGGCGAAGTGCATCGGCTGGTTCGCCACGATGCCGACCGAGCGGCCCTCGACACGGCCGTAGCCGCAGACGATGTTCGGCGCGAACAGCGCGTGGACCTCCAGGAACTCCCCGTCGTCCAGGATGTGCTCGATGACCGTGTGCATGTCGTACGGCTGGTTCGGGGAGTCCGGGATGAGCGTGTCGAGCTCCAGGTCCTCCTCGCTGATCTCCAGCGGCGCGGCGACGTCGTACGACGGCACGTCGGACATGTTGTTCGACGGCAGGTACGACAGGAGTTCCTTGACGTAGTCGATCGCGTCCTGCTCGTCGGAGGCCTGGTAGTGCGCCACGCCGGAGCGCGTGTTGTGCGCGTGCGCGCCGCCGAGGTCCTCGAACGTGACTTCCTCACCGGTCACCGTCTTGATCACGTCGGGGCCGGTGATGAACATGTGCGAGGTCTGGTCGACCATCACGATGAAGTCGGTCAGGGCGGGGGAGTACACCGCGCCGCCCGCGCACGGGCCCATGACCAGAGAGATCTGCGGGATCACGCCGGAGGCGTGGGTGTTGCGCTTGAAGATCTCGGCGTACAGGCCGAGCGCGACCACGCCCTCCTGGATGCGCGCGCCGCCGGAGTCGTTGATGCCCACGACGGGGCAGCCGGTGCGCAGCGCGTGGTCCATCACCTTGACGATCTTCTCGCCGAACACCTCGCCGAGCGAGCCGCCCGCGACGGTGAAGTCCTGGGAGAAGACCGCGACCGGACGGCCGTCGACCGTGCCGTGACCGGTCACGACACCGTCACCGTACGGGCGGTTCTTCTCGACGCCGAAACCGTAGGCGCGGTGCTGAGCCATCTCGTCGAACTCGACGAAGGATCCTTCGTCGAGGAACGCGTCGATGCGCTCCCGCGCGGTCATCTTGCCCTTGGCGTGCTGCTTCTCCACCGCGCGTGCCGACCCGGCGTGGACGGCTTCGTATCGGCGTCGTTCCAGGTCGGCGATCTTGCCGGCCGTGGTGTGGATGTCGATCTCTTCGCTGGAAAGCGGCTCGGGCGCTTGCATGGCCATACGTTCAGCGTAACCAGCGCCTCTATACCGGGCGCGAACGGGGTGATCTCGGCAGTCGAGACACCACTTGGCCGGGCCAAAGACGTACGAACTACGCTGACGTTCGTGTCGACTCGAAACTCCGCTCGGCAGGACATGCCCGAGCCGCTGCGCAATGACGTCCGGCTCCTGGGTTCGCTGCTGGGCCAGGTCCTGGTCGAGTTCGGGGGCCAAGACCTGCTCGACGACGTCGAGTCCCTGCGGCACGCCGTCATCGCGGCCCGCCGGGGCGACGCGGGAGTCGACGACGTGGCCGCGATCGTCAGCGCCTGGCCGCTGGAGCGCGCCGAGCTCGTCGCTCGCGCCTTCACCGTCTACTTCCACCTCACGAACCTCGCCGAGGAACACCAGCGCATCCGCACCCTTGAGGAGCGGGACACGGGCGAGGGCGCTCCGCGCGAGTCCATCGCCGCTGCGGTGGAGGAGATCGGCGAGGAGCGCATCGGGCGGCTCCTGGACGACCTCGAGATGCACCCGGTCTTCACCGCGCACCCGACCGAGGCGCGCCGCCGCGCGGTCGTCACCGCGATCCTGCGGATCAGCGCGCTGCTACGGGATCTGGAGGACCCGCGTACGGGCAACACGGCGCGCGAGGTGACGACGCGGCGGCTCGTCGAGGAGATCGACCTGCTGTGGCGAACCTCTCAGCTGCGGCGTACCAAACCCGACCCGCTGGACGAGGTCCGCACGGCGATGGCGATGTTCGACGAGACGCTGTTCCGCGTCGTGCCGTCGATCTACCGTGCGCTCGACACCGCGCTCGCGCCGGGTGTCGGCACCCGCGCCCCGCTGGCCCCGGCGTACCTGCGCTTCGGAAGCTGGATCGGCGGCGACCGCGACGGCAACCCGTACGTGACCGCGCAGATCACCCGTGAGGCGATCGGCGTTCAGTCCGAGCACGTCCTGCGCGCGCTGGGCAACGCCTGCTACCGCGTCGGCCGTACCCTCACCGCGCACGAGACCACGACGCCCCCATCGGACCGGCTGCGCGGCGCCCTGGCCTCCGCGCGTGCCGCGCAGCCCGACCTGATGGCCGACATCGCCCGGCGTTCGCCGGGCGAGCCGCACCGCCAGCTCGTGCTCTACGCCGCCGAGCGGGTCCAGGCCACGCGCCTGCGCGACGCCGACATGGCGTACGGCGGGCCGTCCGACCTGCTCGACGACCTGCGCGTCGTCCAGGAGTCCCTGGCGTCGGCGGGTGCGCCCAGGCAGGCGTACGGAGAGCTGCAGAACCTGATCTGGCAGGTCGAGACGTTCGGCTTCCACCTGGCCGAGCTGGAGATCCGCCAGCACTCCGCCGTTCACGCGAAGGCCCTCGCCGAGGTGCGCATCGGCGGCCCGCTGAGCGAGCAGACCGAAGAGGTGCTCGACACGCTCCGGGTCGCCGCGTGGGTGCAGGAGCGGTTCGGCGCGGACGCCTGCCGCCGCTACGTCATCTCCTTCACGCGCACCGCCGACGACATCGCGGCCGTGTACGAGCTGGCCGAGTACGCCGCGCTCGGCGGGCGCCCGCCGGTGCTCGACGTCGTGCCGCTCTTCGAGACGGGCGAGGACCTCGAACGCTCCCCGGCCGTCCTGGAGGGCATGCTCAAGCTCGCCCCCGTACGCCGGCGGCTGCTGGAGACCGGCCGCCGCATGGAGGCGATGCTCGGCTACTCCGACTCGGCCAAGCAGCTCGGGCCGGCGACGGCGACGCTCCGCCTGTACGACACGCAGGCCGCGCTCGCGTCGTGGGCCGCGCGCCACGACATCCGCCTGACGCTCTTCCACGGACGCGGCGGCGCGCTCGGACGCGGCGGCGGCCCGGCGAACCGCGCCGTCCTCGCGCAGGCACCCGGCTCGGTCGCAGGACGGTTCAAGGTCACCGAGCAGGGCGAGGTGATCTTCGCGCGGTACGGCCACGCCGAGATCGCCCAGCGCCACGTCGAGCAGGTCACGAACGCGGTCCTGCTCGCCTCGACGCCCGCCGTGGAAGAGCGTGCGCTGCGGGCGGCCGAGCGGTTCCGCCCGCTGGCCGACACGATCAGCGTCGCGGCGGAGAAGACCTACCGCGGGCTCGTCGAGGCCCCGGGCTTCGCCGACTGGTTCGCCCGCGTCAGCCCGCTGAACGAGATCTCCAACCTGCGGCTCGGGTCGCGGCCCTCCCGACGCAAGGCGACCGCGTCGCTGGAGGACCTGCGGGCCATCCCGTGGGTGTTCTCCTGGACGCAGACGCGGGTCAACCTGCCCGGCTGGTACGGCCTGGGCAGTGGCCTGGCCGCCGTAAAGGACCTGGAGGAGCTGCGCGAGGCGTACAAGTCCTGGCCGCTGTTCGAGGCCCTGCTCGACAACGCGGAGATGAGCCTGGCCAAGACCGACCGGGCCATCGCCGAGCGCTACCTCGCGCTCGGCGATCGCCACGACCTGACGGCCACCGTCCTGGAGGAGTACGACCGAACCCGCGCCCTGGTACTCGATCTCACCGGCCACACGCGGCTCCTGGAGAACCGCAGGGTGCTGTCGCGCGCGGTCGAGCTGCGCAACCCGTACGTCGACGCACTCTCCCACCTGCAGCTTCGCGCCCTCCAGGAGCTGCGCGGCGGGATCGAGGACGACACCCAGCGCGAGCACGTGGAGAACCTCCTCCTGCTCGCCGCCGGAGGCGTCGCGGCGGGTCTCCAGAACACCGGATGATCCGGACCTATCGGACTGTTTAGGACCGCATGGGTATCAGGCTGGCCGAATCCGGCGACCGGGCGATAGTGGAGGCGATCGTCCGTGCGGCGTACGCGCCGTGGGTCGCGCGGATCGGCGTCGAACCGCTGCCGATGGTCGCCGACTACGGTGCTCTCATCGTCGGCGATCAGGTGTACGTCCTGGAGAACGGCGAGGTCGACGCCGTGCTCGTGCTGTCCGCCGAGGACGGCGTGCTGCTGGTCGACAACCTCGCCGTACGGCCCGACCGGCAGGGGCGCGGGCTGGGGCGCCGGCTCATGGCGTTCGCGGAGTTCCGCGCGCGGTCGCTCCGGCTGCCCGCGGTGCGGCTCTACACGAACGAGAAGATGATCTCGAATATCGGCCTGTACGAATCCCTCGGATACCGCGAGACGGGTCGAGAGGTGATCAAAGGCAGGTACGCCGTGCACATGCGCAAAGACCTCTGAGCTGCCCGGGAAAAGAACTCAACCCGGGACGGCGGGCCGATCTTCACCTAAAGTCATAGGTGATGACTGTTCGCGAGCCTGTGTCGCACCTCTCGCCACTTCCGCGCTTCGCCATCCTCGTTGATGTCGGATATCTCTATGCGGCAGCAGGCGACCTGCTGTTCGGCGTCTCCTCGCGCCGTTCCTATCGTGTCGACGCGGAAGGCCTGATCAAGGCACTTGAGGGGCGTGCCGCGGCATGCATGCGGGGAGAGCTGCTCCGGGTCTACTGGTTCGACGCCGCACGCGACCGCGTCCCGACGATCGACCAGCGCGTCGTCGCGCCGCTCCCGCGGGTGAAGCTCCGGCTCGGCAATCTCAACAAGCACAATCAGCAGAAGGGCGTCGACGCCCAGATCCGCGAAGACCTGGAGACCCTCGCCCGTCACGGCGCGGTCACCGACGCGATCCTCATCGCCGGCGACGAGGACATGGTCCCGGCCGTCGAGGCCGCACAGACCTACGGCGTCCGCATCCACCTGTGGGGCGTCGAGCCGCCGTACGGCACCAACCAGGCCGAGCGCCTGATCTGGGAGTCCGACACGGTCGACGTGGTGAGCGCCGACTTCATCAAGCCGTACTTCACCCTTGACGCCTCGCGCGAGGCGGCCTCGGAGGGCGCGTCGTCGCCGCCGGTGCCGTCTCCGACCGCGGTCTTCGGCGCCCGCCCTCCGCGGCCCGCCCCGCCGCCGTCGCGCCCCCAGGCGCCCCCGGGCGGCTCCGTCGCCAAACTGGGCCCGGGGCGCGGGCGCATGGACGAGATCGGCGAGCACATCGCCCACAAGTGGATCCTCACCCGTGGCCGCGACAACATCCGCGACCTGCTCCCCGGCCCGATCCTGCCGACGGTCATCGACAAGGAGCTGCTGATCGAGGGCGAGAAGGAGCTGGGTCACTCCCTGCGCCCGTACAAGGAGGCCCGCGACTGGCTCCGTGAGGGCTTCTGGGCGCGCGTCTACCGCGAGTTCGAGTTCGGCGTCGGAGTGTCGGGCAAGTCCCCCCGCTGATCCGCGTGGCAGGGCGGCTCGCCCTCGGGCGGGCCTGACGGATCACGTTCGTTGCGAGCGGTGCGCAGGCGGTGCGTCGCGAGGCGGAGGAGGGAGTCGGCCTGGTTTTGGCCGGCGACCGACGACAACGCGGCGAGGCGCCGCCTGTGCACCACGCAGCCGGACAGCGGATCTGTCAGACCCGCCCTAGGGTGGAGGGGTGAGCGACTCGCCTTTCACCGATCTCGATCGGCCGCCGTTGAACGAGCGCGCCCTCAACCGCGCCCTGCTGCGCCCCGGCGGGCTGTGGCGGGAGATTCGGGTCGTACGGGAGACCGGGTCGACCAACGCCGACCTCTCCGAACTGGCCAGGCAGGGCGAGGAGCCCGGGCTGGTGCTCGTCGCGGAGGCGCAGACGGCGGGCCGTGGGCGCTTGGGGCGCGACTGGACGGCTCCGCCGCGGTCCGGCCTGGCGTTCTCGGTGCTCTTCCCGCCGGTCGGCGATGTCGCGCGGCTCGGGTGGATTCCGTTGCTCGCCGGGGTCGCCGTCGTGTCGGCGCTGCGCGACTTCACCGAGATCGAGGAGGCCGCGCCGGGCCGGATGCGGGAGGCCGTCCTGAAGTGGCCGAACGACGTCCTGATCGGCGACCGCAAGCTCGCCGGCATCCTCGCCGAGCGTGTGGACGGCGGCGTCGTCGTCGGCATCGGGCTCAACGTCAGCCTCAAGGAGCACGAGCTTCCCGTGCCGATGGCCACCTCGCTGGCGCTCGAAGGCGCCCCGACCGACCGTGACCCGCTGCTCCGCGCCATCTTGCGTGAGCTGGCCAGATGGCACCAGGAGCTGGTCCGCGACGGCGTCACGGCGCTGCGCGGGGAGTACCGCGAGCTGTGCGCCACCCTCGGCAGGCGTGTGCGTGCCGAGATGCCCGGCGGCACCACGATCACCGGCGAGGCGCACGATGTCGACGACATCGGCCGGCTCCTCGTAAAAGCGGACGATGGCGAACATTCCCTCAGTGCGGGCGACATCGTTCATGTCCGTTAAGTGAGTGCAACTGGACCGGTCCGCGGCACGCCGGTTTAATTGGGCCTATCCCGTCCCCCGGAGGTTGTTGCATGGCGAGCGTGGCAGAGCTCAAGGGCGCCATCGCCCAGGCCGGCGAAGAGGCCGAGCAGGCGGTGCAGTTGCTCGCCCAGGCCGCTGGCCGGGCCGAAGCCGCGCTGCAGTTTCTCGTCGCGGTGGCGGAGGGCAGCGAGCACGACGCGATCGAAGGCTCGCTCGCCGCGATGGGCCAAGTGATCGAAGGCATCGAAGAGAGCCAGAACCAGATCACCGTCGCAGTCGAAGAGGCGACCAAGTACTCCGAAGGGCTTTAGCGCATCCATCAGGCTGCAGGAAACCGCCAATGACGTTGAATCCCGGTGACCTGGTCGCCGCGGTCCGCCATGACATCCGCCAGGCACGCGCCGCTGTCATCGCCCGCAGGAGCGGTGTCGACGAGGCGATCGCCCGCGCGGAGGCCACGATCGAGCGCAGGCGCGCGGAGCTCGCCGCGACCGCGGGCGCCGATACCGACGCCGCGCTCGCGCGCTGGCGGGAGCTGGCCGCCGAGGTAGCGCCCGCCGAAGCGGGCACGCCCTGGGCCGAGTGGCCCGCGGAGCTGGAGCCCAGCGAGGCGCATCCGTCGCTGTACCGGATCGGCGAGGTGGCCGGGCACGTCCCCGCTCTCGTCCCGTTGCTCGACGCCGGCCATCTCGGCATCAGCGACGGCAACACCGAGGTCACCGACGCGTTAGTGGACTCCCTGCTGGTCCGGATGGTCGCGACCACGAAGCCGGGGGCCCTGCGCGTCAGCCTGTACGACCCGAGAAGGCTCGGCGCCGGTCTCGGCGGGTTCCACGCCCTGTCGCGGCCCGGTCTGCTCACGGTCTACGGCGTCGACGAGCTGAAGGACCTCCTGGGCGCGCTCGACCGCGACATCCGACGGATCCAGCGCGACGTGCTCGGCGGCGGGCACTCCTCGCTCGCGGAGCTCGCCGCGGCGACCGGGCGCCGTCCGGAGCCCTGGCAGGTGGTGATCGTGCAGAGCCCGCTGCGGGGGCTGCGCGACGACGAGGTCGCCCACCTGGAGAGCGTCATGCACGCCGGCGCGGCCTGCGGCATCCACGTGATCTGCCGCGACGCGCCGGTGGAGAACGCCCCCGGCGTCGAGACGATCCAGGTCGGCGCCGACGGCCGCGTGTTCACCTCGATGACCGGCGACCTGGAGGTGACGGTCGAGCCGCCGCCCCCCGGTCTCGTACGCGCCGTGTGCGAGCGGGCCGCCCGCTGGGTCGGCATCGAGCGCGACCCGCCACGCTTCTCCGAGCTGGTCCCGCACCGGATGTGGAGCGAGACCTCGGCACCCGGCGTCTCCGCGCCCATCGGCGAGGACGTCGACCGGTACGAACCGGTCGAGATCCTCCTCGGCGACGATCCGGTCCACGCGCTGGTCGGCGGGCCGCCTGGCTCGGGCAAGACCAACTTCCTGTACGGCCTGATCGGCTCGCTCGCCGCCCGCTACAGCCCGGACGAGCTGGAGTTCTACCTCCTCGACTTCAAGGAGGGCGTGTCGTTCGCGCGGCTCGCGAGCGGCCGTACGGACAAGACGTGGCTGCCCCACGCGCGGCTCATCGGCGTCAACATCAACAATGATCGCGAGTTCGGCGTGGCGCTGCTGCGGTTCCTCGCGCACGAGCTGGAGCGGCGCGGCGCGGCGGCGCGGGAGTTCGAGGTCACCAAGCTGGAGGAGCTGCGGTACGCCGACCCCGACGGGCGGTGGCCGCGCATCGTCGCGGTGATCGACGAGTTCCAGGTGCTGATCCAGCAGCGAGACAAGATCACCGACGAGGCCGTCGCGCTCCTCAACGACCTGGCGCGACGAGGCCGTTCGCAGGGCATCCACCTGGTGCTGGCCAGCCAGAACGTCGGCGGCGTGCAGGCGCTGTGGGGCCGCGGCGCGATCCTCGACCAGTTCACGCTGCGGGTCGCGCTGCCCAAGGCGCGCCGCATCCTGGCCGACGACAACATGGCCGCCCAGCAGGTCGCGCGCTTCTGCGCGGTGGTGAACTCCGAGTCCGGCGCACGGCAGGCCAACCGGATCGCACGCGTGCCGGACGCCGGCGCCGCGGGCACCTTCGACGAACTGCAGAAGGAGCTGTGGAAGCGCCGTCCGGAGCAGCTGGAGCCGCCGCGGATCTTCGACGGCGCGCACGTGCCCGAGCTGATGAGCGTCCCCGTCCTGCCGGCCGGCACGGCCGCGGTGGGCCAGCTGATCGACCTGGCGGGCAGCCCCGCGACCGTGCGCTTCGACCGCAACCCCGGCCGCAACCTCGCGGTGCTGGGCACCCGCGCCGCCGAGGCGTACGACGTGCTCGCGTCCGCGGTGCTGTCGCTCGCGCGCGGGCACACACCGGGCTCGGCGGCGTTCGTCCTGTTCGACGGCGAGAAGAACCCGCGCGTCGGCATGCTCGCACGGCGGCTCGCCGACGAGGGTCACCAGGTGACCGTCGTCGAGGGGCTGTCCGCACCCGCCGAGCAGGCCGTCCCGACCTACGTGGCGCTGTTCGCGGTCGACGCGGCCACGGCGCGCGACTCCCAGCTGCGCACCGCCGTGCGCAAGCTGACCGAGGACGGCCCCGACAACCGGATCCACGTGCTCGGCTGGTGGCGCACGGTCGACCGGCTGAAGGCCGACGTGGTCGAGCGGGCCGGGCCGGTGCGCACCATCGACGCGTGGGTGGCCCTGGACGTGCGCGACAGCGAGCTGTCGCAGTTGCCGGGCGGCCAGCTGCAGAGCTGGGCCCCGAGACGGCGCCGCGCCCTCTTCTACGACCAGCGGAACGGCAGCGTCGCGCAGCCGATCATCCCCTTCGAGGTGGGCCATGAGCGACCAGAGTGAGCGACCGGCGGTCGATCCCCTGGCCGCGCGTGACGCCTACAAGGAGCACGCCGCCGCGACCGGGCGGCTGTTGATCGCCACCGACGAGGCGCGGCACCGGCTCGAAGAGGCCGAAGAGGCGCGGAACGCCGCGTACGCCTCGATCGAGCCGGAGTGGGCGCGCCTCGACGCGTTCGAGCAGCGCGCCGTCGGGATCTGGCGGGAGCTGACGACCCGTTTCGGCCCCAACGTGGCCGGGCCGCTGCCCGAGCCTGCGGAGCGGATCGACCCGGACGAGGACGTGGAGGCACTGCTGCGCGAGGCGCACCTGAAGGTGCGCGAGCCGATCGACCATCCGCTGACCGGCCGGTACGTCCTGATGGCGGTGCTCGGGTTCGCCACCGCGGCGCTGGTGACGGTGGTCGGGTTCGAGGTGGCGCGGCTGCTGGAGGGCGTCGGGCGCTCGCGGCTCCTGCTCGCATACGGCCCGGTGGCGGCCGGCCCGTGGATCGGGCGGCTGGCGGCGACGACCTGGATCCGCACCCGCACGTCACACGAGAAACGGGAGTACGCCGTGGACACGGCGGTCGGTGGTGCGGTCGGCGGCGGCGGCCTCTGGGTGATCGCGGCGATATTCCTGGTGGTCCGGCTGGTCACGTGATTGTCACGGACAAGCGTCCGGACGGGTGATTTCTGCCAGGATATGCGCCATGGGTCTACCGAAGAGCTCGTTGACCGACGACGAGAGAATCATCCTCGAATTCCATCCGCACTGGTCAACGCTGATCACCACACTGTTCTGGTCGATCATCGCCGTTGCCGCCGCCGGTGCCGTCATCTTCTTCATTCCCGACGGCGGAACGCAGACGATCATCCGGCTGATCGTCGCGGCCGTAGGCGTGATCGCGATTCTGATCGTGGGCTTCCTGCCGTTCCTGCGCTGGGCGACCACGTCGTACACGCTGACGAACCGGCGGTTCGTGATGCGCCACGGCATCCTGTCGCGCTCCGGCCGTGACATCCCGCTGACCCGCGTGAACGACGTGTCGTTCGAGCACGGCATCGTCCAGCGGATCTTCCGTACGGGCACGCTCATCGTCGAGTCGGGCGGCGAGCACGGCCAGCTCGTGCTCAAGAGCATCCCCCGCGTCGAGTACGTCCAGAACCAGCTCTACCGCATCGTCGAGGAGCTGACGGACGGCGACGGGATCAAGCCATAGCGGCCGGTACGGGCGACGCGCCGGACCCACGGCAGATCGAGGAACTGCTGCTCGGCGGCGAGCTGCGCTTCAACCGTGACGAGGCGATCGAGCGCGCCGGAGCATCGGAGGAGTTCACCCTCCGGCTCTGGCGCGCTCTGGGCTTTCCACACCTGGCCGACGAGACCGTGGCGTTCACCGAGGGCGACGTCGCTGCGCTGGTCAAGGTCGAGGAGCTGAGCCGTACGGGCATCCTGGACGAGGAGATCGTCCTTCGGATGGTCCGTGCCTTCGGGCAGACCATGGCACGGCTGGCCAAGTGGCAGATCGACATCCTCGTCGGCACGTTCACCGACCCGCTGGAACCCCCCTCGCCGGAGACCGTGCGGCTCATCCTGGAGCACGCCGAGACCCACATCGCCGACCTCGAACCCCTCCTCGTGCACGCGTGGCGCCGTCAGCTCGCCGCCGCCGGCACGCGCGCCCTTTCGCTGCAGGGCTCCGACGAGACCGGGCGTGTGCCGGCGGCCGTCGGCTTCGCCGACCTGGTGTCATTCACCCAGACCAGCCGTGAGCTGGACGAACGCGGTCTGGCCACCCTGGTCGAACGCTTCGAGGAGACCGCCTCCGACATCGTCGCCGAGCACGGCGGGCGGCTGGTCAAGACCCTCGGCGACGAGGTGCTGTTCACCGCCGAGACACCGCGCCTCGGCGCCGAGATCGGGCTGAGGGTCGCCGAGGCCGTCCGCACCGATCCGGGCATCCCCGACGTACGCGTCGGGCTCGCGTACGGTCCGGTGCTCCCGCTCATGGGCGACGTTTTCGGCACGACGGTCAACCGCGCGAGCCGGCTGACGGCCATGGCGCGCCCTGGCACCGCCCTCACCGACGCCGAACTGGCCGCCGAGCTGCGGGAGGACGACGCGTACGAACTGGCGCGCATTCCGCGCCGTCGCGTACGCGGCCTGGGCGTCGTTCAGCCCTACGCCCTCCGCCGCGCGCCCTCCGCGGACGCCGGTTGAATTTGGCGGCAGGAGGTGGGACATGGGTGATCTGCCCGGTCGGGCGGACGAGTCGCTCGACGACATCGCCAAGATCATCGATCTGGCCCACGGGAACGGCGCCACCTGCCAGGTGATCGTCTCCACCGCGTGGGGCTGCCCGTACGAGGGGGACGTGCCGGTCGAGCGGGTCGTGGCGGTCGCCTCGCGGGCCGTACGTGACGGGGCCGACAGTGCGTCGTTCGGCGATACGACCGGAATGGCCACGCCGTCGCGGGTGACGCGGCTGGTGGGCGACTTCCGGATGGCAAATCTGGAGACATTGCTCAATCTTCACTTCCGCAACACGCGTGGCACCGGCCTCGCCAATGTCCTGGCCGCGTTGCAATTGGGAGTTTCGGACTTCGACGCGAGCGTCGGCGGGCTGGGCGGCTGTCCGTACGCCCCGGGGGCGACCGGAAACATCGCCTCGGAGGAGCTCGTCCACATGGTGGAGGACATGGGCGTCGAGACCGGTGTCGACCTCGACGCGCTCCTCGACGTCGCCGAGCGTGCCGAGCGAATGGTGGGGCACACGCTGCCTTCGCAGGTCCTGCGCGCGGGGCCCCGCAGCCGTACGATCTCGGCCTGATCGCCCGAGGCGCCCTCCGGTGACCGCCGGAGGGCACCGGGTAACGGACACTAGATCCCTTACGACCGTCATGCCGAATTCGCTTGACGTTTACGCGATATGGGGATCATATGACTCATGAGCGTCGAAGTCGGGCATTTCTCCAGTGATCAGGACGGACTTCCGGAAGACCGATTTCTCGATCGTGAGGAGAGCTGGCTCCGGTTCAACGAGCGTGTCCTGGACATGGCGCGCGATACGGCTCTCCCGCTCCTTGAGCGCCTGAGGTTCTTGGCGATCTTCGCGAGCAATCTGGACGAGTTCTTCATGGTGCGGGTCGCCGGACTGACCCGGCGGATGGCCACCGGCATCGCCCTGCAGAGCGCGAGCGGCCAGCAGCCCCGCGAGGTGCTCGCCCGCACCTCCGAGGTGGCGCACGAGCTGATGCGTGAGCACGCCGCCTGCTTCCACGACGACATCCTCCCCGCGCTCGCCAAGGAGGGCGTGGAGATCCTGCGCTGGGACGAGCTCGCCGACACCGAGAAGGAAGAGCTGAACCGCCTGTTCCGGCGGCGCGTCTACCCGGTGCTCACCCCTCTGGTCGTCGACCCGGCGCACCCGTTCCCGTACATCTCCGGCCTCTCGCTGAACCTCGCGGTGCTCGTGCGCGACCCTGAGACCGAGGAGACGCTGTTCGCGCGGGTGAAGGTGCCCCCGCTGCTGCCGCGCTTCCTGGAGGCGTCACCGTCGCGGTTCGTCCCCCTGGAGGACGTGATCGCGGAGAACCTCCCGCAGCTGTTCACCGGCACCGAGATCATCGAGCACCACGCCTTCCGTGTCACCCGCAACCAGGACCTGGAGGTCGACGAGGACATCGCCGAGAACCTCCTCCAGGCCCTCGAACGCGAGCTGCTGCGCCGCAGGTTCGGGCCGGTGGTCCGGCTGGAGGTGGAGGAGTCGATCACGCCGGAGGTCCTCGACCTGCTGGTGACCGAGCTGGGCCTGAACGAGCGCGCCGTCTACCGGGTGCCCGGCCCGCTCGACCTCGGCGGCCTGCACGCCATTGCCGACATCGACCGCAGCGAGCTGAAGTACCCGCCGTTCGTGCCGTCCGAGGCTGCCCTTCCCCACGACGCCGACATCTTCGCGACGCTCCGCGACCACGACGTGCTCGTGCACCACCCGTACGACTCGTTCACCACGAGCGTCGAGCGCCTCATCGAGGACGCCGCGGACGACCCGCAGGTCCTGGCGATCAAGCAGACGCTCTACCGTACGAGCGGCGACTCGCCGATCATCGACGCCCTGATCGACGCCGCCGAGGCCGGCAAGCAGGTCGTGGTCGTCGTGGAGATCAAGGCGCGATTCGACGAGCGTGCCAACATCACCTGGGCGCGCAAGCTGGAACAGGCCGGCTGCCACGTCGTGTACGGGTTCGTGGGCCTGAAGACCCACTGCAAGCTGGCGCTGGTCGTCCGCGAGGAGAGCGACGGCACCCTGCGCCGCTACTGCCACATCGGCACCGGCAACTACAACCCCAAGACCGCGCGGATCTATGAGGACTACGGCCTGCTCACCGCGGACCTGCAGGTGGGCGAGGACGTCACCGACTTGTTCAACCACCTCACCGGGTACACGCGCGACACGGAGTACCGGCGGCTGCTGGTCGCCCCCGACTCCCTGCGCGGCGGGCTCGTCGAGCGCATCGAGCGCGAGCTGGAGAACCACCGGCAGAACAAGAAGGCGCGCATCCGGTTCAAGTGCAACGCGCTTGTCGACGAGGTGATCATCGACGCGCTGTACCGGGCGTCGCAGGAGGGTGTGCCGGTCGACGTGTGGGTGCGCGGGATCTGCGCGCTGAGACCCGGCGTGGTCGGCCTGTCGGAGAACATCCAGGTACGGAGCGTCCTCGGGCGGTTCCTGGAGCACTCCCGCATGTACGCCTTCGAGAACGGCGGCGAGCCGGAGGTGTGGATCGGCAGTGCCGACCTCATGCACCGCAACCTCGACCGCCGCGTCGAGGCGCTCGTACGCGTGTCCGACCCGGGCAACTGCGCGGACCTCATCGGCCGGTTCGACATGGCGATGGGGATGGACACCCAGTGCTGGCTGCTCGACGAGGACGGCGGCTGGACCCGAAACGAGGGCAGCATCCACGTCCAGACCCATCTGATGCGGACCCGCCGATGGAGGACGGTCGATGCCTGAGTCCCCGGAGGGGATCCGCGCCGCGGGGGCGGTGTTGTGGCGGCCCGGAGCGGAGGACATCGAGGTCGCCCTCGTCCACCGGCCCCGGTACGACGACTGGTCATTCCCGAAGGGCAAGTTCAAGAAGGGCGAGCACGCGCTGCACGCGGCCGTACGCGAGGTCTGGGAGGAGACCGGCGTCTGGCCGGTCCTCGGCCGCCGCCTCGGCACGCGGGAGTACCAGAGCGAGGGCCGTCCCAAGCGCGTCGACTACTGGGCGGCGACCGGCGGCGACGGCGTCTTCCACCCGGGCGACGAGGTCGACCGCGTCGAGTGGCTGCCGGCGGCGGAGGCTGAGGCGAGGCTGACCTACGAACGCGACGGCGACCTGCTCAGGGAGTTCACCTCCGGCCCGCCGCGTACGACGCCCTACATCGTCGTGCGGCACACGTCGGCGGGCGACAAGCGCGACTGGGAGGAGGACGACCTCCTGCGCCCGCTGGACCGCGTCGGCCGCGCCGAGGCCGAGGACCTCGCGGACATCCTGGGGGCGTTCGGGGTCGCGCGGGTCTTCACCTCGGCCACCGCGCGCTGCCTGGAGACGACGCTCCCGTACGCGGCGCGCACGGGATCCGACATCCGGACGGACTGGGCGTTCACCGTCGGAACGTCCAAACGCGCGGGCGACCGCCTGGCGGAGCTGCTCGCCGACCGCCTCCCGGCGGTGGTCTGCACGCACGGGGAACTCGTGCCGGAGCTGATCCGGCGAGCGTGCGAGGAACTCGGCACGGATCCGCCCGAGGACCCGCGGCTGCCCAAGGGCGGCTTCTGGGTGCTGCACACGGCCGCCGGCGCCCTCATCTCCGCCGAACGCCACCGTCTCTAGCCTGGCCGTTCCGGCCGACGCGACGTCCCTGAAACCACAAGGGGTGTGATAGTTCTCGTATCTGCCGCTTGGCCTGACGAAAGGTGAGTGATTCGGATGCCACAGGAGGTCCGAGGGGTCGTTGCACGATCCCGGGGTGCGGAGGTCTCCGTCGAGACGATCGTGGTGCCGGATCCGGGTCCGGGGGAGGCGGTCGTCAGGGTTCAGTCCTGCGGGGTCTGCCACACCGACCTGCACTACCGGGAAGGCGGCATCAACGACGATTTCCCGTTCCTGCTCGGCCACGAGGCCGCCGGTATCGTGGAGACCGTGGGTGACGGCGTCACCGAGGTCGAGCCGGGCGACTACGTCATCCTCAACTGGCGTGCCGTCTGCGGCCAGTGCCGCGCCTGCCGGCGAGGGCGCCCCTGGTACTGCTTCGCCACCCACAATGCCGCGCAGAAGATGACGCTGACGGACGGCACCGAGCTGTCACCGGCGCTCGGCATCGGGGCGTTCGCCGACAAGACGCTCGTCCACGCGGGTCAGTGCACCAAGGTCGACCCGGCCGCCAGCCCCGCCGCGGCGGGGCTGCTCGGCTGCGGCGTCATGGCCGGCCTCGGCGCGGCGATCAACACCGGTGGCGTGACGCGCGGCGACTCGGTGGCCGTCATCGGCTGCGGCGGCGTCGGCAATGCCGCGATCGCCGGCGCGCGGCTCGCCGGAGCGGGGAAGATCGTCGCCATCGACGTCGACGACCGCAAGCTCGACTGGGCTCGCGGCTTCGGGGCCACCGACGTCGTCAACTCGCGCGAGAACGACCCGGTCGAGGCCGTACGCGCCCTCACCGGCGGCAACGGCGCCGACGTCGTGATCGAGGCGGTCGGCCGGCCCGAGACGTACGAGCAGGCGTTCTACGCCCGCGACCTGGCCGGCACGGTCGTGCTGGTTGGTGTGCCGACGCCGGACATGAAGATCGAGCTACCGCTGATCGAGGTGTTCGGCCGCGGAGGGGCGCTGAAGTCCTCCTGGTACGGCGACTGCCTGCCGTCCCGCGACTTCCCGATGCTGATCGACCTCTACCTCCAGGGCCGCCTCGACCTCGACGGCTTCGTCTCGGAGACGATCGGCCTGGACGACGTCGAGGAGGCATTCGCCAAGATGCAGCGCGGCGAGGTGCTGCGGTCGGTGGTCATCCTGTGATCGAGCACCTGACGACATCGGGGACGTTCAGCCTCGACGGCGGCACCTGGGATGTCGACAACAACGTCTGGCTGATCGGCGACGACCGGGAGGTGATCGTCATCGACGCCGCGCACGACGCCGAGGTGATCGCCTCGGCCGTCGGCGACCGGCGGCTGACCGCGATCGTGTGCACTCACGCGCACAACGACCACATCAACGCCGCCGAGCGGCTCGCCGAGCACACCGGCGCGCCGATCCTGCTGCACCCGGACGACGGGGTGCTGTGGCGGATGGTCTATCCCGACCGCACACCCGACCGCCCCCTCGCGGACGGCGACGAGCTGACCGTGGCCGGCACGACATTGAAGGTGCTGCACACGCCGGGCCACGCGCCCGGCGCGGTCTGCCTGTACGCGCCCGACCTGGGCGCGGTGTTCACGGGCGACACGCTGTTCAACGGTGGCCCGGGCGCAACCGGCCGGTCGTACTCCGACTTCGGCACGATCGTGGATTCCATCAAGGACCGCCTGCTCACGCTGCCACCCGCGACCGTCGTCTGGACCGGTCACGGAGAGGGCACCACCATCGCGGACGAGGCGCCCCACCTCGCGGAGTGGATCGACAGGGGCCACTAGGACGCAATGCGGGGCCGCCTGTCAGTCTGCTGAGGGCGGCTCCGCGTAGCGCTGGAGGTAGAGCTGCTCGCCGAGCTTGTCGATGAGGTCGAGCTCGGTCTCCAGGTAGTCGACGTGCTCTTCCTCGTCTTCGAGGATCCGCTCGAAGATGCGGGCCGAGGTGATGTCGCCGCGTGCCCGCATCAGCTCCGCGCCGGGCCGCAGCCGCCCGATGGCCTCCATCTCGACGACCAGGTCCGACCGGAGCTGCTCGGGCACGGTCTGGCCGATGCGGAGAGGGTCGATGCGCTGGTAGTTCGGCAGCGCTTCGAGGAACAGGATCCGGTCGGTGAGGAGCTCCGCGTGCCGCATCTCGTCGAACGACTCGGCCCGTGTGTGCTTGGCGAGCCCGGTGAATCCCCAGTGTTCCTGCATCTTGGCGTGCAGGAAGTACTGGTTGATCGCGGTGAGCTCGGCGGTCAACTGCTCGTTGAGCAGGTTGATGACGTCGGTGTCGCCTTCCATGCCACCCAATCGTGGCACGGGACGGGCAAAGAGTGGGTATCGACGCGCACCCTACGCGGCGGAGACGATCTCCGGCCGGGGCTCTTCCAGTAGATCGCGGATGCGGCTGACACAGGCGCCGCAGCCGGGGCGCATGCCGCACGCCCTGCGGACCTCCTTGGCCGAGCAGGCACCAGCGGCCACGTGGTCACGGACGTCGTCCTCGGAGACGCCGTGACAGACGCAGACGTACATGCGCGAAGGGCCCTCTCAGGTCGGCGGAGATGAAGATCGATAAGGTTAGGCTCTCCTAAGTTAACCTGAGAATCGATGTTTTGCCTAGTCGGCACACCTGACCGCTATGTCGGATACATCACACAGTGGGGTTGCTTGACGGGTGTGAGTCGATCATCTGGGGGAAATTCCCCCGTGTGACGCGCGAGGACCTTAGCTGCACACCGCCCGAAGCCCACCGAGGGATGTGGACCTGAGTGCTCGACACCACGACCAGTTACGTCCTGGACGAGGAGAACATCAGCGCGGCAGGGGAGAACCCGGCCCGCTCGATCCAGGTGATCCGGCGTGTCTAGGCCGCCGACCGGGACGTACAGGCTGCAACTGTGCCCGGACTTCGGGTTCGGCGAGGCCGGTGAGCTGGCCGGTTACCTCGCCGCGCTCGGAGTCTCCCACGTGTACCTCTCGCCGATCCTTCAGGCCGCGCCCGGCTCGTCGCACGGCTATGACGTCGTGGACCACCGGCAGGTGTCGCAGGAGCTCGGCGGCGAGGAGGCGTTCCGCGCGATGGCGGCGCGATTCCGCGAGCACGGCCTGGCGGTCGTGATCGACATCGTGCCCAACCACATGGCGATCCCGGTGCCGGAGTCGCTCAGCGCCCCGTTCTGGGACGTCCTGCGCGACGGGCCCGGCTCGGCGTTCGCGCGGTGGTTCGACGTCGAGTGGGGCGAGGACGGCATCGTGCTGCCCGTGCTCGGGTCGCCCGGCGACGCGGCGCGTCCCGACGGCGACGTGATGCGCTACCACGACCACGTCTACCCGGCCGGCGGGCACTACCGGCTCGGCTACTGGCGGGACACCGAGCCGAACTACCGCAGGTTCTTCGACATCTCCACGCTCATCGCGCTGTGCCCGGAGGACCGGGAGGTCTTCGACCGTACGCACGCGCTGCCCCTCCGCTTCGTCCGCAAGGGGCTGGTCGACGGCCTGCGGATCGACCATCCCGACGGCCTCGCCGACCCGCGCGGCTACCTGCGGCGGCTCGCCGAGCAGGGCACGTGGGTGGTCGTGGAGAAGATCCTCACCGGCGATGAGGAGCTTCCGGAGGACTGGCCGTGCGCCGGGACCACCGGCTACGACGCCCTCGCTGTGGTCGGCGGCCTGTTCGCCGACCCGTCGGGAGAGAAGCCGCTGACCGAGACGTACACCGGCCTGACCGGCATGCCCGCCGACTTCACCGTGGTCGAGCGTGAGGCCAAGCGATTCACCGCGGAACGCCAGCTCGTGCCCGAGGTGCGGCGCCTGACGAGGCTCCTCGCCCGCGTCCTGCCGGACGAGGACCCCGAGGAGCTGCGCCGGGTCCTGGTCGAGCTGCTCATCGCGATGCCCGTCTACCGGACCTACATCGTCCCCGGGGAGGAGCCCAGCGCGCGGGACCTGGAGGTCGTCGCCCAGACCGCCGCCGAGGCGCGTGCCGCCCTGCACGAGGGCGCGCCGCTCGACGCCGTGGTGCCGCTGCTCCTGGGCCTGGGCGGGCGCGACCCGCTGCGCGACGAGTTCGCCGTGCGGTTCCAGCAGACGTCCGCGCCGATGATGGCCAAGGGCGTCGAGGACACCGCCTTCTACCGCTGGTCGCGGCTCGTCTCGCTGAACGAGGTCGGCGGCGACCCCGTCCTGTTCTCGATGCCGCCGGAGGAGTTCCACGCGTACTGCGGGCGCACGACGCACGACCGGCCCGCGACGATGACCACGCTGTCGACGCACGACACCAAGCGCCAGGAGGACGTACGCGCGCGGCTCGCCGTCCTCACCGAGCTGCCGGGCGAGTGGGCCGCGGCGGTCGGGCGCTGGCGCTCCCTCGCCCCCGAGAGCCCGCTCGAACCCGACCTCGACTACCTCATGTGGCAGACGATGGCCGGCGCGTGGCCGCTGTCCGCGCAGAGACTCAGGGAGTACCTCACCAAGGCGATGCGAGAGGCGAAGACCCGTACCTCGTGGGTCGAGCAGGACGCGGAGTACGAGGCGTCGGTGCTCGCGCACGTGGGCGCGGTGCTGGCGAACACGGCGCTCACCGCCGACGTCACGGCGTTCGCCGAGCGCATCGCGCCGTACGCGCGGGTCAACTCCCTCGGCCAGAAGCTCGTGCAGCTCACCATGCCGGGAATACCGGACGTCTACCAAGGCTGTGAGTTCACCGGGCTGTCCCTGGTCGACCCGGACAACCGGCGGCCGGTCGACTTCGCGGTGCGCCGCGAGACGCTCGCCGACCTCGACGCCGGCACCGTGCCCGCCGACCTCGACGGGGAGAAGCTCCTCGTGACGTCGAGGGCGCTGCGGCTGCGCCGCGAGCACCCGGACTGGTTCAGCGGAGGCCATGATCCTCTGGCCGCCGAAGGCCCGGCGGCCGGGCACGCGGTGGTCTACCGGCGCGGCGAGGCGGTCGTCGTCGCGACCCGCCTGCCCGCCGGCCTCGAACGCGAGGGCGGCTGGGGCACGACGCACATACCGCTGCCGGAGGGCCCGTGGCAGGACCTCCTCACCGGCCGGTCGTACGGGCCGGACGTCGCGCTCAGTGGGCTGCTGGGCATGCTGCCGGTCGCCCTGCTCGTCGAGGCGCCATGAGGTTCGACGTATGGGCGCCGGACGCCCGTACCGTGGAACTCCAGGACGGCGCCGAGCGGCGCCCGATGACACCGGGCGTGCGGCCCGGCTGGTGGACCGCCGAGGCCGGCGCCACCGACTACGCGTACGTGCTGGACGGCGAGGGGCCCTTCCCGGACCCGCGCTCGCCCTGGCAGCCGGACGGCGTCCACGCGGCGAGCCGCGTATACGACCACGGCCGGTTCGAGTGGACCGACGCGATGTGGCGCGGACGTCCCCTGGAGGGGAGCGTTCTGTACGAGACGCATGTCGGAACCTTCACACCGGCGGGGACGTTCGACGCCGCGATCCAGCGCCTCGACCACCTCGTCGGCCTGGGCGTCGACGCCGTGGAGCTGATGCCCGTGGCGGCCTTCCCCGGCCGGAACGGCTGGGGCTACGACGGCGTCGCCCTGTGGGCGGTGCACGAGCCGTACGGCGGCCCGGACGGGCTCAAGAGGTTCGTGGACGCCTGTCACGCGCACGGCCTCGCGGTCGTCCTCGACGTCGTCTACAACCACCTCGGCCCGAGCGGCAATTACCTGAGCCGGTACGGGCCGTACTTCACCGACGCGTACAGCACGCCGTGGGGCGCGGCCGTGAACGTCGACCGTCCCGGCTCCGACGAGGTGCGCGCCTTCATCGTCGAGAACGCCCTGATGTGGCTGCGCGATTACCACCTGGACGGGCTGCGGCTGGACGCCGTGCACGCCATCGAGGACCACCGGGCGACGCACCTCCTGGAGGAGCTGTCGGCCTCCGTGGAACGCCTGAAGGCCGAGACCGGCCGAGAGATGTTCCTCGTCGCCGAGTCCGACCAGGGCGACCCTCGGCTGGTCACCTCGCGCGAGGCCGGAGGGTACGGCCTGGACGCGCAGTGGAACGACGACTTCCACCACGCCCTCCACGTCGCCCTCACCGGCGAGCGCCAGGGCTACTACGACGACTTCGGCGCGCCCGGCGCGCTGGCCAAGACCCTGACCCGTGTGTTCTTCCACGACGGCACGTGGTCGTCGTTCCGCGGGCGCTCGCACGGGCGGCCGGTGGACCGGCTGCGAACCCCCGGCCACCGGTTCGTCGTCTCCCTGCAGAACCACGATCAGATCGGCAACCGCGCGACCGGCGACCGGATCTCCGGGAGCCTGTCCCCGGAGCTGCTGAAGGTCGGGGCGGGGCTGCTGCTCACGTCGCCGTTCACGCCCATGCTGTTCATGGGCGAGGAGTGGGGCGCCGGCACACCCTGGCGCTACTTCACCGACCACTCCGAGCCCGAGCTGGCCCGCGCGGTCAGCGAGGGGCGCCGCCGGGAGTTCACGAGCCACGGCTGGGACTCCGCGGACGTGCCCGACCCGCAGGACCCGGAGACGCACCGCGCGTCCGTTCTCGACTGGGACGAATGCGGCAAGCCGGGCCACCGTGAGCTGATCGGCTGGTACCGCGCGCTCATCGCCCTGCGGCGCTCGTGCCCCGAACTGACCGACCCGCGCCTGACCGAAGTGTCGGTGGAACAGGGTGATTCGTGGATCGTGCTGCACCGGGGCGGGCTCCGGGTCGTCGCCAACCTGGGCTCCGCGCCCGTACGCCTGCCGCCGGGGGAGCTGCTGCTCGCGTCGGAGGAGGGAACACGCGCCGGCGACGAGCTGACCGGTCCGTCGATCGCCATCCTGAGGGTGGAGAGCACGCCGCCGGCCTGAGCCGCTACTCGCGCCCGGCGAGAGCGCTCGCCCCGGTCCGTCGTTCGCCGTTCTGGGGCTGGAAGGTGCGCCGGTAGGCGATCGGTGAGACGCCGAGGGCGGCGTGCAGGTGCTGGCGGAGCGAGACCGTGGTGCCGAAGCCGGCCCGCCGGGCGATCTGGTCGACCGGCAGGTCGCTGGCCTCCAGCAGCCGGCGCGCCAGTTCGACGCGTTGTCGCGTGAGCCACTTGCCCGGGCTCACACCGACCTCCTCGCGGAACCTGCGGCTCAGCGTGCGCACGCTCATCCCGGCCTGGCCGGCCATCTCGGCCAGGGACAGGGGCCGGTCGAGGCGCTCCAGTGCCCACGCGCGCATCGGGGCGGTGCCCTCGTCGTGCGGCTCGGGCACGGGGCGCTCGATGTACTGCGCCTGGCCGCCGTCGCGCCAGGGCGGTACGACGCAGCGGCGCGCCGCGCTGTTGGCGACCTCGCTGCCGTGGTCGCGGCGTACGACGTGCAGGCACAGGTCGACGCCGGCCGCCGCGCCGGCGGAGGTGAGCAGGTCGCCGTCGTCCACGAACAGCACGTCGGGATCGAGCTCGACCAGCGGGAACAGCCGCTGGAAGGCGTCGGCCTCGCCCCAGTGGGTCGTGGCCGGCCGTCCGTCGAGCAGGCCGGCCGCCGCCAGCACGAACGACCCGGTGCAGATGGACATGACACGGGTGCCGGGCCGGATGTGCGCGAGCGCACCGGCGAGCGGGCCGCGTACGTCATCGGCACCGCGAGCGCGCCAAAGCACGACCTGGTCCGCGACCTCGGCGCGGACGAGGTGATCGACTACACGTCGGTCGACTTCGCCGAGGCCGTCAAGGACGTCGACGTGGTGCTCGACACCGTCGGCGGCGACTATTCGGCACGCTCTCTGCCGACGCTGAAGGATGGCGGCACCCTCGTCTCGATCGTCCCCCCGGTCGACGACGAGCTGAAGGCCGCCGCCGCGGCACGGGGCATCCGATCGGGCTGGACACTGGTCGAACCCGACTACGCCGCCATGAAGGAGATCGCCGCACTTGTGGAGGCCGGCAGCCTGCGCGCCGAGATCGACACCGCCTTCCCGCTGGAGCAGGCCGCCAAGGCCCACACCCTCGGCGAGACGGGACGTACGGCCGGAAAGATCGTCCTCTCCGTCGCCTAGACGAGCGCGTGAGGGTGTCAGACAAGCGTCTTCTCCAGAGGGGCGGGAGTGGAGCCGAGCCTGCGTACTTCGGGTACGGCGAGGATGAGCAGGCAGGCGGCGACGACCAGGACGGCCGCGCCGACGAGGGTGTTCGATACCCCGGCGGCGGCGCCGAGTGGGCCTGCCAGGGCGAGGCCTACCGGGGTCAGGCCGAGTGAGGTGAGCCAGTCGTAGGCCATCACACGGGACAGGGCTCTCGGCGGGATGTTCCGCTGGACGACCGTCAGCCAGGTGATGCTCATGAAGGCGAGCCCGCCGAAGGCCAGGCCGGTCGTCACCGCGACCAGTGCCGCGGGCGCGTGGGCGGCCAGGAGCACCAGCGGCGCGCCGACGATGGTCAGTGCGAGGTTGCAGGCGACGAGTGGCCTTCGCGGGTGTGTGCGCATCGCCAGGACGGCGCCGGCCACCGCGCCGAGGGCAGCGCCCTGCGTGATGGCGCCCCAGGCCAGCTGCCCGCCCAGCGCGGTCACCGCGACGAGCGGGCCGAGGGTGTTGAAGACGGCGCTGATGAGGTTCCAGATCGCGTGGGTGATCAGGTTGGTCCAGTACCAGCGATGACGCCTGATCTCGGCCCAGCCGCCGGCCAGCTCGGTCCAGAAGCCCTCGCGCGGCGCGGGCTCGTGCTCGACCCGCAGCAGGGCGAGCGTCACGACGCTGACCGCGAAGGTCGCCGCGTCGAGGAGGAAGGCCCACCCGGCGCCCGCCGTGACGACGAGCGTCGTCGCGATCATCGGGCCGAGCACGCGGCTCGCCTGGCGCGACGCCTGGGACAGCGCGTTGGCCTGCTGGAGCGCCGAGGGTTCGACCGTGGCCGGCACCAGCCCGTCGGCGGCCGGCATGAAGAACGCCGACGCCGCGCCCGACAGGGCCGACAGCGCGGCGAGGTGGCCGACGCGTACTGACCCGGACAGGAGTTCGAGGCCGATCGCGACCTGGACGAGGAAGTTGACGGCGTCGGCGGAGAGCATCACGCGCTGGCGTGGAAGCCGGTCGGCCCAGACGCCGCCGGCCAGCACCAGGACCAGGCGGGGTACGGCCGCCGCCGCGAGGACCAGGCCCAGGTCGGTGGCGGACCCGGTGGCGTGTACGACGGCGAGCGCCAGGGCGATCGGTGTGATGGCGTCGCCCAGGCCCGAGAGGGTCTGGCCGCACCACAGCATCCGGAAGCGCCGGTCTGCCAGGGGAGTGAACATGGCGGGGACGGTACTACGACTTCGTACTATTCGAAAAGGTATTATCCGAAACGGGGGATACTGGCGGCATGAAGAGGGACTCGGTCGACCGGCACGTCGAGCAGTGGCTTCCCGAGCTGCCGGATCTGGACCCGCTCGTCGAGGGGATCGTCACCCGGATGCAGTACATCGTCCGTTACCTGCGCGCGCACAAGGAGCGGGTGTTCCGCGAGCACGGGCTGCAGATGTGGGAGTGGGAGCTGCTGCGCGCCCTCCGGCGCAACGGCGAGCCGTACCGGGCCGCGCCCACGGCGCTGGCCGAGGAGACCGGCGTTCCGGCGACCACCATGACGAGCCGTCTGGGCCGCATGGAGGAGCGCGGCTTCGTCGTACGGGTGCACGACCCGGCCGACCGCCGCCGCCTCCTGGTCGAGCTGACGGCCGCCGGGCACGCCGCGTGGGAGGAGATGATGAGCGGCCAGGACCTGGTCGAGAAGGACCTGATGGCCACGCTCGGCCCCGATGAGCAGGACCGCCTCGCTGACCTCCTGCGTTCCCTGATGCTGCACGTCGACGCCAAAGCGTGACGAGGTACAGTCCCGATCGTGACGGAGCACACAATGCAACCAGCACAGGACGAGCCGGGCCACCCGCATCTGGCCGAACTACGCGAGTCCGTCGAGCGCGGCGGTGCACCGAAGTATCACGAGGCCAACGCCGGTAAGGGCAAGCTGTTCGCGCGTGAGCGGATCGGCCTGCTGGTCGACGCCGGGTCGTTCGTCGAGGACGGCCTCTACGCCAACGCTCTCGCCCGCGACCTGCCCGCCGACGGTGTCGTCACCGGCATCGCGACGATCGACGGCCGCCCGGTGGCGCTGATGGCCAACGACTCGACGGTCAAGGCCGGGTCCTGGGGCGCGCGTACGGTCGAGAAGATCATCAGGATCATCGAGCGCGCGTACGCCATCCGTGTGCCCATGGTCTACCTGGTCGACTCCGCCGGCGCGCGGATCACCGACCAGGTCGACATGTTCCCCGGACGCCGCGGCGCGGGCAAGATCTTCCACACCCAGGTACGCGCGAGCGGCGCGATCCCGCAGGTCTGTGCCCTGTTCGGGCCAAGTGCGGCGGGCGGCGCGTACATTCCCGCTTTCTGCGACTTCGTGGCGATGGTGGATGGAAACGCCTCGATGTACCTCGGCAGCCCCCGCATGGTCGAGATGGTGGTGAAGGAGAAGACCACGCTGGAGGAGATGGGCGGCGCCAAGATGCACTGCTCGGTCTCCGGCTGCGGGCACTTCCTCGCCAAGGACGAGCCCGGCGCGCTCACGGCCGTACGCGAGTTCCTGTCCTACCTTCCGACCCACTGGGAGCAGCGGCCACCCTCGGCTGAGCCGCGCGACCCCAAGCCGGTCGACCTGCGCAAGCTCGTCCCGGCCAGCGAGCGCGTCGCCTTCGACATGCGCCGCTACGTCAAGGGCCTGCTCGACGACGACTCCTTCTTCGAGATCCACAGCCTGTGGGCCAAGGAGCTGGTCGTCGGCTTCGGCCGGCTCGACGGCGAGGCCGTGGGCGTCGTCGCGAACAACCCGATGTTCAAGGGCGGCGTGCTGTTCGTCGACTCGGCAGACAAGGCCACCCGGTTCATCGAGCTGTGCGACGCCTTCAACGTCCCGCTGATCTTCCTGTCCGACGTGCCCGGCTTCATGGTCGGCACCTCGGTCGAGCGGCAGGGCATCATCCGTCACGGCGCCAAGATGATCAGCGCCGTGTCGCGGGCCACGGTGCCCAAAATCTGCGTAGTCGTCCGGAAGGCGTACGGCGCCGGCCTCTACGCGATGGCCGGTCCCGGCTTTGACCCCGAGGCCACTCTTGCGTTGCCCACCGCCAAGATCGCCGTGATGGGCGCCGAGGCGGCCGTCAACGCCGTCTACTACAACAAGATCATGGCGATCGAGGACGAGCAGGAGCGCGCCACGTACATCGAAAAGCTCCGCGCGGAGTACGAGGAGGACATCGATATCGTCCGCCTGGCAGGCGAACTCGTCATCGACGCGATCATCGAGCCGGAGGACCTGCGGTCCGAGCTCGTCCGCCGGTTCGAGGCGGCGCGGGACAAGGATCGGTCGTTCTCGCACCGTCGCCACGGGGTCACGCCCGTGTGAAGGTCGCGGCATTTAACCGTCATTAGCGCGGATTTGGCGTGTTCAGAGGAGCTCTATGACTGGCAAATCGCAGGTCAAGCCCCCTCTAGTACGGGGGAAACGTTCTTGAATGGCTCTACGATCGGCACATGACCTCAGTACTGCTCGCCGAGGACGACACGTCCATCTCCGAGCCTCTCGCCAGAGCGTTGCGGCGGGAGGGATACAACGTCGAAGTGAGCCCCGACGGTCCGCAGGCCCTCGAACGGGCGCTCGGAGGCGGGGTGGACCTGATCGTGCTGGACCTCGGGTTGCCCGAGCTCGACGGCCTCGAGGTGGCCCGCCGGGTCCGTGCGGAGGGACACGGGGTGCCGATCCTCATCCTCACGGCACGTGCGGATGAGGTGGACACCGTTGTGGGTCTCGACGCCGGCGCCGACGACTATGTCACCAAGCCGTTCCGGCTGGCGGAGCTCCTCGCCAGAGTGCGAGCCCTGCTCCGCCGGGGAAGCACCGAGACGCCCATCGTACAGGGGGTGCGGATCGACGCCGAGTCCCGCCGGGCCTGGATGGGCGACCAGGAGTTGCAGCTCACGACCAAGGAGTTCGACCTGCTGCGGGTGCTCGTCCGCGACGCCGGCAAGGTCGTCACCCGTGAGCAGATCATGCGCGAGGTGTGGGACACCAACTGGTGGGGTTCCACCAAGACCCTCGACATGCACATCTCCTGGTTGCGCCGGAAGCTCGGGGACGACGCGGGAAGCCCCCGCTACATCACGACCGTGCGCGGGGTGGGATTCCGCTTCGAACGCGGCGATTAGCCCCTAGATACGAGAGGGACCCCCCCAAATGAGGCGACGGCTGCTGCTCTCGACGCTGGCCGTCGCGGTGGTCTCCGTGCTCCTGCTCGGCATACCGCTGGCGTACTCGACGGAACGTCTGATCTACGACGAGGCGCAGCAGCAGGTCGAGCGGGAGGCGGCGACCGTCGTGGCCGGCGTGAACCTCCGTGAGGAGATGCGCCAGTCGGTAACGGGTGACCAGATCGCCAAGGAGTTCCCCGGCCGCTTCATCGTGGTCACGATGGCCGACGGAACAGTGATCACGGCCGGGGACTCCCCGGCCAAGGGCGATCACGTGATCCGTAAGGTCGCGACGAGCGACCGCGGCATCCGTGTCCAGGTCTCCCGGGACGCCAACGACGTCGAGGCCGACGCCGTGCGCACCTTCCTGCTCATCGGCAGCCTCGTCGTGCTCGGCGTCGGCGTCGCCGTGGGCCTGGCGATCGTTCAGGCGCGGAAGCTCACGCTGCCCCTCGAAGACCTCGCCGAGACCGCCGAGCGGCTCGGCTCGGGCAACGCGCGCCCGCGCCGGCGGCGTTACGGCGTGGCCGAGGTCGACAGGGTGGCCGAGGTGCTAGACCGCAGCGCCGTCCGCATCGCCGACCTGCTCGCCGCCAGCCGTGAGTTCGCCTCCGACGCCAGCCACCAGCTGCGTACGCCGCTGACCGCGCTGTCGATGCGCCTGGAGGAGATGATCGAGGCCGCGGAGTACCCCGACGTGGTCCGCGAGGAGGGCGTGGCCGCCGCCGCCCAGGTGGAGCGGCTCGCGGCCGTGGTCGAACAGCTCCTCGCCCGCGCCAAGCACGACCCGACCGGCGACGCCGCCCCGATCGGCGTCGACGAGATCGTCGCCCAGCAGGTGGAGGAGTGGGAGCCGGTCTTCCGCCGCGAGGGCCGTCGCGTGGGCCTGTCAGGCGCACGCGGCCTGACGGCGGTGGTGAGCGCCGGCGGTCTGTCCCAGATCGTCGCGACACTCCTGGACAACTCGCTGGTGCACGGCGACGGCCGGGTCACGATCCACACCAAGGAGACGGCGACCTCGATCGTCGTCGAGGTGGGGGACGAGGGCACCGGAGTGCCGCAGGAGCTCGAACGCCGGGTGTTCGACCGCAACGTCAGCGGCCGTCAGGGCACCGGCCTGGGGCTCTACCTCGCCCGTTCACTGGCCACCGCAGACGGAGGCCGCCTGGAGCTCGTACGCTCGCGCCCGGCGGTCTTCGCGATCTTCCTGCGCAAGCGGGAGGAAGCGCTGCTCGCCAAGGAACGCGTCGTGATCGGGCCCGCCTAGCTGGGCCTGGCTTGCCCGGCCGGTATGGGGAGCTCGTCATCGGGCACGGAAGGGTCCGCGTCATCGATCTCCGGCACGCCGTCGGCCTCGGGCAGGCCGGTGTGCGGGTCGACCGGTGGTGCGGTCTGCGGGAGGAACACCCACTTCTTGTACGCCCAGTAGCGGAACAGCGTCGCGACGCCCGTGCCGATGACCTGCGAGATGTTGTACGCGATGCCGCTCTGGATGCCCAGCATGTAGTGGGTGACGCCGATGAACACCCAGGTGATCAGCAGGCCGACGCCGTTGAAGACGAAGAACAGGATGTATTCGCGGCCCAGGCCCGTGGTGTCGCGGTGCCGGAAGGTCCAGTAGCGGTTCGCGAAGTAGGAGAACGTGGTGGCGACGGCCGTCCCGATGCCGAACGAGGTCAGCGGGCCCATGCCGACGACCAGGTGCAACGTGTCGGAGATCCCGATCGTGATGATGAAGTTGAGGACGCCGATCACGCCGAATTTCGCCAGCTCATGAACCAGACTGGAAAAACGGCGGTACAGACTTACGGCGATTCTCACGAAGGGAGACCTTTCGTTGTGGGTTGCGGTTCGTCACGCATCCTCAGCAGGCCCGCAACTCTGCATACCCCCGGCACGACGAGGATAGACGGCTTTCGTGGCAGCATGTGCCTGTGGTCCTCGATTCTGGCAGCCGCCGACCGCAGCCGCCTGGGTCTCCGAGGATCCGGCGCATGTCTCTCCGACCGAGGTGATCATGGACTACCGGCTCGACGACGAGCACGAGACCCTTCGTAAAACGGTCGAGGGGTTCGCCCGCGATGTCGTGGCCCCGCAGGCCGCGCAGCTCGATGAGGACCAGGAGTTCCCGTACGGCATCGTGCGCCAGATGGGTGACATGGGGCTGTTCGGGCTGCCGTTCCCCGAGGAGTACGGCGGGATGGGCGGCGACTACTTCGCCCTGTGCCTGGCCCTGGAAGAGCTCGCGCGTGTCGACTCCTCCGTCGCGATCACGCTTGAGGCTGCCGTCTCGCTCGGTGCGATGCCCATCTACCGGTTCGGCACCGAGGAGCAGAAGCAGACCTGGCTGCCCGACCTGGTGACCGGCCGCGCGCTCGGCGCGTTCGGGCTGACCGAGCCCGGCGGCGGCACCGACGCCGGCGCGACCCGTACGACCGGGAAGCTCGTCGACGGCGAGTGGGTGATCAACGGCACAAAATGCTTCATCACCAACTCCGGCACCGACATCACGCGTCTCGTCACGGTGACCGCCGTGACCGGCGAGCGCGAGATCTCCTCGATCATCGTGCCGACGCCGCGCGAGGGGCTCACCGTCGCGCCGAAGTACTCCAAGGTCGGCTGGCACGCCTCCGACACGCGCGAGCTGGCGTTCAGCGACTGCCGGGTCCCGGAAGAGAACCTTCTGGGGACGCGTGGCCGCGGCTACGCCAACTTCCTGTCGATCCTCGACGAGGGGCGCATCGCGATCTCCGCGCTCGCCGTCGGCCTCGCCCAGGCGTGCCTCGACGAGTCGATCAAGTACGCCAAGGAGCGCCAGGCGTTCGGCGCGCCGATCGGCAAGAACCAGGCGATCGCCTTCAAGATCGCCGACATGGAGGTCCGCACGCACACCGCGCGCCTCGCCTGGTACCGCGCCGCGGAGCTGATGATGCGCGGAGAGCCGTTCAAGAAGGAGGCGGCGATCGCGAAGCTGTACTCCTCCGAGATCGCGGTGACGAACGCACGTGAGGCCACCCAGATCCACGGCGGCTACGGCTTCATGAACGAATACGCGGTCGCCCGGCACTGGCGCGACTCGAAGATCCTGGAGATCGGTGAGGGCACCTCGGAGGTCCAGCGCATGCTGATCGCCCGCGAGCTGGGCTTCTGACCTTCAGCGATAAGCTGCCGGGGTGACGGACAGTCGAGACATACCCGCCGTCGGGATGGTCGGCGGCGGCCAGCTCGCCCGTATGACCCAGCAGGCGGCGATCGGCCTCGGGGTGACGCTGCGCGTGCTGAGCGACAGCGCCCACGCATCCGCGGCGCGCGTCGTCTCCGACGTCAGCGTCGGAGACGACCGCGGGCTCGATGACCTGCTGGCGTTCGCGAAGGCGATCGACGTGGTGACGTTCGACCACGAGCACGTCCCGGGCGAGTGCATCCGGGCGCTCGAGGAGGCCGGCACACCGGTACGACCCGGCTCGGCCGCGTTGCTGCACGCCCAGGACAAACGGGTGATGCGCGAGCGGCTGAGCGAGCTGGGCGTCCCGGTCCCGAGGTTCGCTGCGGTCAGCACCGCCGCGGACGTGGAGGCGTTCGGCGCCTGGCCGGTCGTGCTGAAGGCCGTGCGCGGCGGCTACGACGGCAAGGGCGTGTGGTTCTGCTCCTCGCCCGCCGAGGCGCGTGACGTGGTCGAGCGCGCCGCCGCCGAGGGCATCGGCCTTCTCGCCGAGGAGCACGTGCCGTTCCGCCGCGAGCTGGCGGCGCTGGTCGCGCGCTCGCCGTACGGCCAGGGCGCGGCGTACCCGATCGTGGAGACGGTGCAGCGCGACGGCATCTGCCACGAGGTGATCGCGCCGGCACCCGGCCTCGACGACGAGCGGGCCGCGGAGGCGCAGCGGCTCGCCCTCGGCGTCGCCGACGCGCTCGGCGTGACCGGCCTGCTGGCGGTGGAGCTGTTCGAGACCGACGACGGCCTGCTGGTCAACGAGCTGGCCATGCGTCCGCACAACTCCGGCCACTGGACCATCGAGGGTTCGCGCACGTCGCAGTTCGAGCAGCACCTGCGGGCCGTCCTCGACCTGCCGCTGGGCGCCACGGCGCCGACCGCGCCGTACACCGTCATGGCCAACGTCCTCGGCGGGGACGACCCGCGGATCTACCCGCGCTACATCCACGTCATGGCCCACGATCCCGCCGTGAAGGTCCACTTCTACGGCAAGGAGATCCGTCCCGGCCGCAAGATCGGGCACGTCACCGCGCTCGGCGACGACCTCGAAGAGGTGCGCGAGCGCGCCCGCCACGCGGCCGACTACCTACGGTGGGGGCCCCAGTGAGCGTCGCGGTCGTCATGGGCAGCGACTCGGACTGGCCGGTGATGAAGGCCGCCGCCGAGGCCCTGGAGGAGTTCGACGTGCCGTACGAGGCCGACGTGGTCTCGGCGCACCGCATGCCGCACGACATGATCACGTACGGCTCTGAGGCGGCCGCGCGCGGCGTGGAGGTCATCATCGCCGGTGCGGGCGGCGCGGCCCACCTGCCGGGCATGCTCGCGGCGGTCACGCCGCTGCCGGTCATCGGTGTGCCGGTGCCGCTGAAGTACCTCGACGGCATGGACTCCCTGCTGTCGATCGCCCAGATGCCCGCCGGCGTGCCGGTCGCGACCGTCGCCATCGGCAACGCCCGCAACGCGGGCCTGCTCGCCGTCCGCATCCTCGCCGTCGCCGACCCCGACCTGCGCGAACGCATGGAGCGCTTCCAGCGCGACCTGGAGGCGAGCGCCAAGGCCAAGGGCGCAAGGCTCCGCGAGAGGCTCTAGAGCCTCGGCCACTCGATCGCGGGGCAGCGGTCCATCACGACGTCGATGCCCGCGTCGCGTACGCGCTGGGCGGCGGCCTCGTCGACCACGTCCAGCGGGAACCACACCGCGCGGACTTCGCCGTCCTCGCGCGGTCCGTACGACGTGAACAGTTTGATCGCGTCGTCGGCAACCTCGCCCGCGTGCGTGGTGTTGCGGTAGACGCCGACGACGTCGACCTTTCCGCGCACTTCCGCGAGCGAGGCGACTCCGGGCTCGCCGAGGACGGTCTCGGCGGCCGGGTGGACCGGCACGATCGTCTTGCCGTGCGACCGGACCAGCCGCGCGATCTCATGCGCGGTGCGGCCGGGGTTGTCGCGGAGGCCGACGAACGCCCACGTCCGTGAGTCGTTCAGGACGTGGCGGATGACGGTCTCTTCGCGATGGGAGTCGCTCATGACTCCCTCAACCCCGGCCGGCCTCAGGGTCTTCCCAGCGCGCGGTAGTGCCAGCCCGCGGCCCGCCATCGCTCGGGGTCGAGCGCGTTGCGGCCGTCGACGATGTTGCGTTCGGCGACGACGGCTCCGAGCGCGTCCGGGTCCATCTCGCGGAACTGCGCCCACTCGGTGAGCAGCAGCACGACGTGGGCGCTCTTGGCGGCGTCCTGGGCGGAGTCGCCGTAGGTGAGCTCCGGATGGGCCTTGCGGGCGTTGTCGAGGGCCTGCGGATCGTACACCGTGACCTGGCCGCCCTGCGCGCGGATGGACGTCGCCACGTCGAGGGCGGGGGAGTCGCGGATGTCGTCGGAGTTGGGCTTGAACGCCGCGCCGAGCACCCCGACCGTACGGCCGATGAAGGACCCGCCGAGCAGCTCGCGCGCCAGGTCGACCATGCGGATGCGGCGCCGGATGTTGATCGCGTCGACCTCGCGCAGGAACGACAGTGCCTGGTCGACGCCGAGCTCGCCGGCGCGTGCCATGAACGCACGGATGTCCTTGGGCAGGCAGCCGCCGCCGAATCCGAGCCCGGCGCCCAGGAACTTGCCGCCGATCCGATCGTCGTGGGACAACGCCTCGGAGAGTTTCGTCACATCGGCGTGCGCGGCCTCGCAGACCTCGGCCATCGCGTTGATGAAGGAGATCTTGGTCGCGAGGAAGGCGTTCGCGGAGACCTTGACCAGCTCGGACGTCGGATAGTCCGTCACGATCATCGGGACGCCCTCGCCGATCATCGAGTTGTACACCTCGCGCAGGACCTTCTCCGCACGCTCGGACTGCACGCCGATGACGATGCGGTCCGGGTGCAGGGTGTCCTGCACGGCGTAGCCCTCGCGGAGGAACTCCGGGTTCCAGGCGAGCTCGGCGAAGTCGCCGGCAGGAGCCAGCCTGGCCAGGCGTTTCGCGAGCCTCTCCGCCGTACCGACCGGCACGGTCGACTTGCCGACCACCAGGCAGGCGCGCGACAGGCGCGGCGCCAGAGCCGTGATCGTGTCGTCGACGTAGCTCATGTCGGCGGCGTACTCGCCGGGTTTCTGCGGTGTGCCGACGCAGACGAAATGCACGTCACCGAACTCGGCCGCCTCGTCGTACGACGTCGTGAAGCGGAGCCGTCCGTTCGCCAGGTTGCGGCGCACGATGGGCTCCAGCTCCGGTTCGTAGAACGGAAGCTCCCCGGCCGACAGCCGGGCGATCTTTTCGGCGTCGACATCGATGCCGAGCACCTCGAAGCCCAGGTCGGCCATGCATGCCGCGTGGGTGGTGCCCAGATAACCAGTGCCGATCACGGTCAAGCGTTGTGCCAAGGCCCTGCCTCCCTTCCTAAGAACTTGCTGCCCGACCCCACTGGCGTCCCCACGGGCCGCTCGGCATGCTACCGGCCCTACTAGCCAGTAGGTGGACAGCGTACGATCGGCGCATGACCCCAGACTTTCCCCTGTACGAACTCTCTGAGGAGCACGCGATGCTCAGGGAAACCGTACGGGCAGTTGCGGATGACAAGATCGCTCCGAAGGCGGCGGAGGCTGACGAGACCTCGCAGTTTCCCCAGGCCGCGTACGACGCGCTGGTCCGTTCGGACCTGCACGCCGTGCACGTCCCGGAGGCGTACGAAGGAGTCGGCGCAGACGCTCTGGCCACGGTGATCGTGATCGAGGAGGTCGCGCGAGCGTGCGCGTCGTCCGCCCTGATCCCCGCGGTCAACAAGCTCGGCACCGTCCCGCTCCTGCTGTCAGGATCGGAAGATCTGAAAAAACGCTACCTCAGCCCCGTGGCCCGCGGCGAGGCGCTGTTCTCGTACGCCCTGTCGGAGCCGGAGGCCGGCAGCGACGCGGCGGCGATGAAGACCAAGGCCGTACGTGACGGAGACCACTGGGTGCTCAACGGCACCAAGCGGTGGATCACCAACGCCGGCGCCGCCGAGTACTACACCGTGATGGCCGTCACGGACCCGTCCCAGGGCGCGCGCGGCATCTCGGCGTTCGTGGTCGAGAAGGGCGACGCGGGCGTGAGCTTCGGCGCCCCCGAGAAGAAACTCGGCATCAAGGGCTCGCCGACGCGCGAGGTCATCATGGACGACGTGCGCATTCCGTACGAGCGGATGATCGGGGAGGAGGGGACGGGCTTCAAGACGGCGCTCGCCACCCTCGACCACACGCGCATCACCATCGCCGCGCAGGCCCTCGGCATCGCCCAGGGCGCGCTGGACTACGCGATCGGGTACGTCAAGGAGCGCAAGCAGTTCGGCAAGCCGATCGCCGAGTTCCAGGGCCTCCAGTTCATGATCGCCGACATGGCGATGAAGCTGGAGGCGGCCCGCCAGCTGACCTACGTGGCCGCCGCCAAGTCCGAACGCGCGATGCACGGCGACCGTGCCCCCGACCTGACGTTCATCTCCTCGGCGGCCAAGTGCTTCGCCTCCGACGCGGCCATGGAGATCACCACCGACGCGGTGCAGCTCCTGGGCGGCTACGGCTACGTGAGGGACTACCCGGTCGAGCGCATGATGCGCGACGCGAAGATCACCCAGATCTACGAAGGCACCAACCAGATCCAGCGCGTCGTCATGGCGCGACAGCTCCTGAAATGACCGTCCACGCGAGAGGGCGCCTGGTTCTCACAGGCCGCCTCTCGCGTGGACGGGGTCAGTCGCGGCGCATCTCGCGGGTGCCGCCGTCTTCGTCCGTGGGGGTGAAGGGCGGGCGGCCGGCGTACGGCTGCTGTGGCCTCGGCTGCTCGTAGAGGGGCGAGTCGTAGTTCGTGCGCTGGGGCTCGTAATCGGACTGGCCGCCGTACGACGTCTCCTGGCTGCCGTAAATGGGGTCCTGGGCGCCGTACGTGCTCTCGCTGGACTCCTTGCGGTACGGCGAGCCGCCGTACGCAGGGGACTGTTCCTCTCGTGCCTCGCGGCGGGCCGTGTCGGAGCGCAGGTAGCTCTGGGGCTCCGGCACGCCGTACTCGTAGTCGCTGTCGTCGGAGGACCCCGCGCGCCAGCGGGACGGGAAGAACGACGCGAAGAGCAGCGCCACTCCCGTGTACAGGAGGAAGCCCTCCTCCTCGATGCCCGCCAGCGTCACTCGCTGCTGCTTGAAGGGGAAACGGTTGATGAGGTCGGCGGCGGTCTTCTGCGAGACGAAGAAGACCACACCCGCCGCGGTCAGGATCAGGCCGCCGATGAGTGAGCCCAGGGGAGAGACGCGCGAGGAGGCGAGGAGGGCGAACACCACGCCCGCGGCGGCGATGAGGCCGCCTCCGATCCACTTGTCCTCTTTGTGGAACTGGATCGCGTAGCCGTGCTGCAGCCGGTAGCTCCCGAATATCAGCAGACCGATGAGGGCGGCGGTGAGCACCACCCCGACGAAGAATCCCCAGGTGTGGCGAGCGCCGTTGGACATAGCTACTCCCGTACCAGAGTGGCCGCGACCCGAACGAGCCGCCGTAGGTCAGGCTAGTGGGCAAATGCCTGTTATGGGGGCCTTAATTCCAGCAAGAGTGCAGAGTTACCTGCAAAGGTTCTGGGTCGCGGTCTTCGCGTTGATCTGCTGGTCAGAGCCGGTGGAGGGGGTCGACGGAGTGCTCACCTTGACCTGTTTCACCCCGGACCACGACGACCCGATCACGACCTGCATGCGCGTGCCCAGCGAGGCGACGTGCTTGATCGTGGCGCCCGGAATGGCCGCCTTGAGGGTACGTGCGGAGTCCTCACGGCCGGTGCCGTACTGGATGACCGTGGTGCTCACGCCCTGCCGCGCGCCCGGCACGACGGTGGTGCCGAACCCGACCTTGTGGAGCTGGCGGGCGGCCTTGGCGGCGAGTCCGGGCGTGCCGACGCCGTTGATCACGCGTACGTCGATCGCCGACGGCGCGACGGTCAGCGGGCTCTTGGACGGCGACGCCGAGGCCGACGGCGAGGGCTTCGGCGGCTGGATGATCGGCTTGTCGTCCTCGATCGCGCGGAACAGCGCGTCGCCGGACCTCTTGTCCCACAGCACCGTCGACTGCTGCGGCCCGCCGTTCAGCGGCGTCATGTAGTTGGGGTTGGACAGCGGCACCGTCGTGAAGGCGATGCTGTCGGTGCTCATGCCCCGCATCTGCATCGCCAGCGAGGTCAGGGTGTTCTTCGACAGCCCCTTGTCGGCGCGCACGGCGTTGAGGGAGGCGCTGAGGAAGCCGGGGAACTTCGTCGGCTCACCGAGCGCCTTGTGGATGACGGCCGACATGAACTGCTGCTGCCGGTCGATGCGGCCCAGGTCGCTGCCGCCGGTCAGCGTGTAGCGGGCGCGGGAGTAGGCGAGCGCGGTCGGCCCGTCGACGTTGCTGGTGCCGGCCGGCAGGCGCAGGCCGCTCTTCGGGTCGTTGATCGCCTGCGGGGTGCAGACGGTGACGCCGCCGAGGGCGTCCACGACCTTGAGGAAGCCGAGGAAGTTGACCTCGACGTAGTGGTCGACGTGCACGCCGGTCGCCCGCTCGACGGTCTGCACCGTCAGCGTCGGCCCGCCGTACATGTAGGACCAGTTGAGCTTGCCCTGGCGGTCGCCGACTTGGGCGCCCTTGGCGCCCTCCGAGCCGTTGGAACGGTGGGCCGGGATCGTCACGAGGGAGTCGCGCGGCAGGCTGACGACGGTGACCTTGTCGTGCTTGGACGAGATGTGGACCAGCATCATCGTGTCGGACCGCTGGCCGCCGACCTTGCCCAGGTGCAGGTCGGTGATCTGCTTGGAGGTCAGCCCCTCGCGGCGGTCGACGCCGGTGAGCAGGATGTTCATCGAGCCGCCGGGCCCGGAGTCGGGGCGGTTCTTCAGCCCGGAGAAGGCGTCGACGCGGCGTACGCTGCCGAGGACGTAGTCCTGGAACACCCAGCCGCCGCCGGAGAACAGCAGCACCGAGGCGGACATCACCGCCGTCGTCATCAGGCCGCGCCGCTGACGGCGCGCGCCGTCGCCGGAGACCTTGCGGGGCTGCCGGTCGAGCTCGACGCGGGTGGACTCGGGGTCGCCGATCGCGACCCCCTCGCCCTGACCGGCGTCTTCGTCACCAGGCGCGCCCGGCCGGGGCCGGAAGTAGCGCTCCTGCGGGTCGGACTCGGCGTCGTCTGCCATGACGGCTTCGGCTCCCCCAGGGTGCGAAGTGTGGCCTCTATTGCGGCGTTCAGCGCGTTCGTACAGTACCGTGGCGCCGTCATGAATCCCTCGTCTAACACACCCCTTGCCGGAAACCGTGCCTGGCCGGCGGTGTCAGTGATCATGCCCGTTCTCAACGAGGAACGGCACCTCGCGGAGGCGGTCCACGCCATCCTCGCCCAGGAGTACCCAGGTGAGCTGGAGCTCGTCCTCGCGATCGGCCCCTCCCGCGACCGTACGCAGGAGATCGCGGAGAAGCTCGCCGCGGACGACTCACGGATCATCGTCGTGCCGAACCCCACCGGACGTACGCCGCAGGGGCTCAACGCCTGCATCAAGGCGTCCCAATACTCCATCGTCGTACGCGTCGACGGCCACTCCCTTCTGCCGCCCGACTACGTGCGCGCCGCGGTCGAGACGCTGGAGGCCACCGGGGCCGACAACGTCGGCGGCCTCATGGCGGCCGAGGGCGTCACGCCGTTCGAGAAGGCCGTGGCCCGCGCGATGACCTCCAAGATCGGCATCGGCAACGCGCCGTTCCACACCGGAGGCGGCGAGGGCGAGGCGGAGACCGTCTACCTCGGCTCGTTCCGGCGCAGCGCGCTCGACCGCGTCGGCGGATACGACGAGACGTTCGTCCGTGCGCAGGACTGGGAGATGAACCACCGCATCCGCCAGACCGGCGGCAAGGTCTGGTTCACCCCGCGCATGCACGTCACGTACCGGCCGAGACCCAACGTCCGCGCACTCGCCAGGCAGTTCTTCCACACCGGCCGCTGGCGGCGGGTCGTGGGCCGCGAGCACCAGGGCACCCTCAACCTGCGCTACCTCGCGCCGCCGATCGCGGTCCTCGCGATCGTGCTGGGCGTCGTGGCCGGCGCCGTCGGGTTCTGGCCGGGCTGGATCCTGCCGGGCGGATACGCCCTGGCGATCATCGGCGGATCCGTGCCGACCGGGCGCGGGCTGCCCCTCGGGGCGTGCCTGCGGCTGCCGCTCGTCTACACGACGATGCACATCTCCTGGGGCGTCGGCTTCCTGCTCAGTCCGCCGAACCTGGGGCGTTCTCGCGAGACGTGATCTGCTCGGCGATCAGCAGGTCGACCGGATGCGTCACCTTGATGTTCTGCTCGCTGCCCGGGACCACGACGATCGGAACCCCGGGCAGATAGCGGTGGACGACGCCGCAGTCGTCGGTGGGCGCGGTGCCCGCGAACTCCGGGTCGGCGAGCGCCAGCTCGTACGCCGCGCGGATCGTGCCCAGCCGGAACCCCTGCGGCGTCTGGAACCTGCGCAGCCGGTCGCGGCGCGGCATTTCCGTGACCCGGCCCTCCTCGACCACGACGACCGTGTCCGACGAAGGAACGGCGACGGCGACCGACTCGGCCGTCTCCAGCGCGGTGACGCAGTCGGCGATGATGCGGCCGTCGACGAACGGCCGCGCCGCGTCGTGGAAGAGCACGCGGCTGTCGGCGGAGAGCTCCGTCAGGGCGGCCAGCGCACGCAGCGTCGACTCGGTACGGCTGGCGCCGCCCTCGATCACGCGCGTGACCTTGGCATACGGCCGGGCGATCCGCTCGGCCTCGGCGAGAAAGCCCGTGGCCATCACCACGAGGATCTCCTCGATCTGCGCGGCGGCGTCGAACGCCTCGATCGCGCGAGCGAGGATCGGCCGCCCGGCCACGCACGCGAGCTGTTTGGGTCCGTCGAGCCCCAGCCGCTGGCCGGTTCCACCGGCCAGGACGACCGCCACCGTCTTCATGGGCCCGCACTCTACTGTCACGACAAGAGCGTTCCGGGTCGTCAGCCGCTGTAACCTATGGGGACTTTCGTCCTGCCAACAGTTGAACGCATGTTCAACGTGAGGCGGCGACTAGACGACGGTCACGATATGGTCGGCGCTCGCGTCTCGCGGCGTACGCCACCTGAGACCGAACCCCCACCCCCAGACCTGAAGGACTTTGAGATGACGTTCGGAGGGCGCCGATGACCTTGGCATTGGTAGTCGCGACCGAAACGGTCGCGTCCGGGTCCACACCGACGGCCGGACTGACGCTACGCAGTGGTTCCGTCGTCGGACAGCTGCTCGGCCAGCTCGAATCCCTGGACCTCGGAGACCGCCGGGTCATCGCGCGTCCAGAGCTCGCCGCCGCATTGCGTGATCACGGATGTGACGTCGTGGAGTCCAAAGGACTCGCCGACGATCTCCGTGAGATCGCCCGTGTCGCGCGTGCCGCGAAGGAGTCCTTGCTCCTCGTGCACGGCGACTTCGTCGCCCATCGCGAGCTGCTGGCGCAGCTCGTCCTCAACGCCAAAGCGCCCGTCAACGCGGTCATCACGCGCCAGCGACCCAGCCTGGACACACCGAACCGCTCGGTGCTGAAGACCCGCAAGGGACGCATCACGTCCGCGGGCAGCCCGTACCACCAGGTCACGGACCCCAACGCGATCTTCGAGGGGGCGCTGCGCGTCTCCGAGGAGGCGGCCGCGGTCCTGGCCGACGCCGCCGACGAGCTCGCCGGCCTGCTCGACGCGTCGGGTTCCCTCACCGAGATCAGTCCCGTCCGTCTTCTCTGGAAGACGCCGGAAGAGATGGTCGAGGACCGCATCGGTCCCGAGGGCCCGGCACGCGACGCCATCCTGACCTCCACGCCGACCACCGGCGACGACGTCCTCGCCTTGCTGCTGGTCGGCATGGTGCGCTCGGGCGTCAAGGTCACCGGCCGCGCGATGCCCGCGCTCCAGTCCGTCCGCGTGCTCGACCAGGCCCAGGCCGACGCGGCACAGGAGGGCCTCGACGCCGTCAACGAGGACGACGTACGGCTCAGCGCCGCGGTCAAGAACAACGACGGCTTCTTCACGACGTACGCGGTGAGCACCTACTCCCGCTACATCGCCCGCTGGTGCTCCAAGCGCGGCTGGACGCCCAACGGCGTCACCGCGATCTCCATGGGCATCTCGGTCGTCGCCGCCGGGTTCTTCTCGTACGGCCAGCGCTGGAGCATGATCGTCGGCGCGGTGTGCCTTTACTTCGCCTTCGTCTTCGACTGCGTCGACGGGCAACTGGCCCGCTACACCAGGCAGTTCAGCACTCTCGGCGCCTGGCTCGACGCGACGTTCGACCGCGCCAAGGAGTACACCGTCTTCGCCGGCCTCGCGGCGGGCTCCACCGCCGCCGTGGCGACGAGCTCGGTGCACGGTGGCGACGTCTGGTGGCTCGCGATCACCGCGCTGACCGTGCAGACCTGCCGTCACATGGTCGACTTCGCGTTCGGCGCCTCCAAGCGCCGCCTGCCGCCCGAGCCGATCCCGGTTCTTCCGCTGGCGATGCCGGACGACCGGGTGCTCGACCTGCCCGAGCCGACCAAGAGCCGCCCGCAGGGCAGTGGCCTGAGCCACTTCGCCGTCTGGCTGTCGGCGCGTTCGGAGAAGGTGCGGATCTTCCACTGGTTCAAGAAGATCATCGTGCTGCCGATCGGCGAGCGGTTCGCGCTGATCGCGCTCACCGCGGCGATCTTCAACGCCGAGGTGACGTTCATCAGCCTGCTCACGTGGGGTGGCATCGCCGCCTCGTACACGGTCATCGGACGTTTCCTCCGGTCGCTGACGCAGCCGAGGTCGACCGCGCTGTGAACCGGACTCCGATGACTGATGAAGGGTTGAGCAGGCGATGAGCACAGTGCTTCCCGGCGGGATGGCGCCGGGCACTCCGGTGCAGCGGTCCGAAGACGACGAGGACCGTCTGATCTACCAGACCAGCCGTCTCGTCGCCTACCGCGACGACGGCCCGATCGCGCGGCTCCTCGGCCGGCTCACCAAGGGACAGCTTCCGCCGCTGCTGCCGCTGATCGTGGCCGCCGTGGTCACGGGCGTCCTGCTGATCTCCGGCGTGAGCGGCCAGACCAGCCCGGCGATCTTCTCCCCGGTTCTGGTGCTGCTGCTGGCCGGGCCCGGTTCGACGCACCAGCACACCGGGCGTCTCGACTGGCTCGTCCCGCCGATGATGCGCGCGATCGAGTACGGCTACCTGGCGACGCTGGGCTTCGCGCACGGCGTGTCCAAGCCGCTGGTGTACGCCTTCATCGGCGTCCTCGCCTACCACCACTACGACACCGTCTACCGCACCCGGCAGAAGCTCTGGCCGGCGCGGTGGGTGTTCGTCGCGGGCATCGGCTGGGAAGGCCGCATGCTCATCGCGGCCATCGCGACCCTGGCCGACGTGCTGCCGATCGCCATCGCCGTGATGACCGTCTACCTCGGGCTGCTGTTCGGTATCGAGAGCGTCTACACCTGGGTCCGTACGGGCACGGGCAGCGGCGTCATGATCAACCTTGAGGAAGAAGAGGAGGCCGGATCATGATCGGTATGGTTCTCGCGGCCGGAGCGGGCCGCAGGCTCCGCCCGTACACCGACACGCTGCCGAAGGCCCTGGTGCCCGTCGACGGTGAGACGACGATCCTGGACATCGCGCTCGGCAACCTCGCCGAGGTCGAGCTGACCGACGTCGTCATCGTCGTCGGTTACTGCGCGGGTGCGGTCGAGGAGCGCAAGGCCGCACTGGAGGCCAAGTACGGCGTCGACATCACCCTCGTGCACAACGACAAGGCCGAGGAGTGGAACAACGCCTACTCCATGTGGATGGCGCGCGAGTACTTCGCCGAGGGCATCCTCATGGTCAACGGCGACACCGTCCACCCGGTGAGCGTGGAGCGCACGCTCCTCGACAACCGTGGCCCCGACATGCTGCTCGCGGTCGACGACGTCAAGAAGCTGGCCGACGAGGAGATGAAGGTCATCCTCGACGCCGACGGCAACCTCAAGCGCATCACCAAGCTGATGGACCCCTCGGAGGCCGGCGGCGAGTACATCGGCGCCACCCTGCTGGAGCCGGCGGCGGCCGCACCGCTCGCCGACGCGTTGAAGGCCACCTGGGAGCGCGACCCCGACCTGTACTACGAGGACGGCTACCAGGAGCTGGTGAACCGCGGCGGCCGTATCGCGGTCGCGCCGATCGGCGCCGTCGACTGGGTCGAAGTCGACAACCACGATGATCTGGAGAAGGCCCGCCGGATCGCCAAGGGATACTGATGCCCCTGCTCACACGGATGCTGCCCGCTCCGCTCTCGATCGACGTACGCCGCGGGGCGATCGCCCACCTCGGTGAGCTTCTCGCCGACCGGCGCATCGCGACGGAGGGCAGGGTGGCCATCGTGGTCGGGCCCGGGCAAGGCGATCAGATCGCCGAGCACGTGCGCCCGAGCCTGGAGGCCTGTGAGGTCTTCCACGTCTCCGGGGGTTCGGTCGACGCGGCGGTGGAGCTCGGCTCCCGGCTGCGGGCCGGTTCATACGAGGCGGTCGTGGGCATCGGCGGCGGCCGGACGATCGACGCGACGAAGTACGCCGCGACGCTCGCCGGCGTGCCGATGGTCTCGGTCGCCACCAACCTCTCCCACGACGGCATCTGCTCTCCGACGGCGTCGCTGGAGCACGAGCAGGGCAAGGCGTCCTTCGGCGTCACGATGCCGCTCGCGATGATCGTGGACCTCGACTATGTCCGCGCGGCGCCCGAGCGGCTCGTACGCGCGGGCGTCGGCGACGTGCTCAGCAACTTCTCCGCCGTCGAGGACTGGATCCTGTCCAACCGCGAGCAGGGCGACCCGATCGACCGGCTCGCGCTGACCCTCGCGCGCACGGCGGGCGAGGCGCTGATCTACCAGCCTCGCTCGATCGAGTCCGACGAGTTCCTGACGGTGCTCGCCGAGGGGCTCGTGCTGTCCGGGATGGCGATGTCCTTCGCGGGCTCATCGCGCCCGGCGAGCGGCGGCGACCACGAGATCATGCACGCGATCGACCACCTCTTCCCCGGCACGGCCAACCACGGGGAGCTCGCCGGCCTGGGCGCGGCGTTCTGCTATCACCTGCGTTCGACCCATCTCGGCGAGGGCGAGGAACGCCTCGGAGAGATCGTCACCTGCCTGGAACACCACGGACTCCCCAGGCTTCCGTCCGACATCGGCCTGTCGGAGGAGCAGTTCGCACGAGCGGTGGTCTACGCTCCGCAGACCAGGCCTGGCCGATACACCATTCTCGAGCACCTCGCACTGGACGAGAGTGCCGTGCTGAAAGCGGTACGTGAATATGTCGGCACCTTCGCTCGCTGAGGTCAGAGCCGGGGGGCAGCCACCCGGCCTGAAGGATCGGCGCAACGAGGAGCACTGGGCGGGGCGGCTCTACATGCGCCGCATCTCGCCCGTCTTCACTTTGCTCTTCCTCAAGATCGGGTTCTCCCCGAACCAACTCACCTACATGATGATCGCCTGCGGCATGCTCGGCGGCGCCGCGGTCGCGGTCACCGGCCACGGGCTGGCCGGCCTGCTCTGGGCGATCGGCGGAGCGGTCCTGATCCAGGCGTACCTGCTGCTGGACTGCTCCGACGGGGAGGTCGCGCGGTTCCGTAACCGCACCTCCGTCACCGGCGTCTACCTCGACCGCATCGGGCACTACATGTCCGAGGTCGCGCTGCTCGCCGGCCTGGGCGTCCGCGCCCAGGGCGCGTTCCAGAACGGCGGCTACATCGAGCTCGGCCTGCTCGCCGCGCTCGGCGCGGCACTGATCAAGGCCGAGACCGACAACGTGGTCGTGGCCCGCGCCAAGTCGGGCCTGAGGGCCGACCCGGAGACCGGCGACCGTGCCCTGCGCCCGGAATCGACCCGTCTCGCGCTGGCACGCGAGGCCGCCTCGCTGCTGAAGATCCACCGCATCATCGGCGCGGTCGAGCTCTCGCTGCTCATCGTGGTCGCCGCCGTGATCGACTTCAAGCTGGGCAACCTGACCGCCACGCGCATCCTGGCCGCCGCGGTCGCCATCGTCGCGGTCCTGCAGACCGGGCTGCACTTCGTCAGCATCGTCGCCTCGCGGAGGCTCAAGTGAAGTTGTCCGTGGTCGTCCTCACCATGGGCAACCGCCCGGTCGAGCTCGAACGCGCCGTCAAGAGCGCCCTGGCGCTCCGTGCCGACGACGTCGACATCGAGATCGTCCTCGTCGGCAACGGCGCGGACGTCCCGGGCACGTGGCCGGACTCCGTCAGCGTCGTACGGCTGCCGGAGAACATCGGCATCCCGGCCGGTCGCAACCGCGGCGTCGAGGCGTCGTCCGGTGAGATCGTCGTCTTCCTGGACGACGACGGCCACTACGACTCCCCGGAGCTGGGCGCTCACCTGCGCGACATGTTCACCGCCGACCCGTCCCTGGGTGTCGTCTCCTTCCGGGTCCGCGACCCGGAGGGCGGCCCCGGTGAGCGGCGGCACGTACCCCGCCTGCGCGCCGGCGACCCGCTGCGCTCCTCGAACGTGACGACGTTCCTCGGCGGGGCCTGCGCGATCCGCCGGGCCGCCTTCGACGCGGGCGGCGGGCTGCCGGAGGACTTCTTCTACGCCCATGAGGAGACGGACCTCGCGTGGCAGATCCTCAACGCGGGCTACCGGATCGTGTACGACGCGGACTCGGTGATGTTCCATCCGGCGCTTCCGCCGACCCGCCATGAGATGTTCTACCGCCTGAACGCGCGGAACCGCGTGTGGCTGGCGCGCCGCAACCTTCCCTGGCCGATCGCGTTCGTCTACCTGTGCGTGTGGATCGGCATGACGGTGGTGCGCGACCGCAAGCCCGCGGCCCTGCGCCCCTGGCTCGGTGGCTTCCGCGAGGGCTGGCGCAAGTCCGCCGGCCCTCGCCGCCCGATCAAGTGGCGCACGGTCTGGCGCATGACACGCCTGGGCCGCCCCCCGATCATCTGACCTGTTTTCCAGGTAGTTTTCCACAGGCTGTGGAAGATGTGGATAGAGCGTCTTTCCCCAGGTCATCCGGTGAGAAGGTCGCTCCATTCGGACTTGGTCGTCAAGACCGTCAGCCGCTGCGTGGCACGGGAGACGGCGACGTAGAGGGTGCGCAGCCCGGTCGGGGAGTAGTCGGCGATCTCGCCCGGCTCGACGATCAGGGCCGCGTCGAACTCCAGCCCCTTCGCCTCCAGCGCGTCCAGGATCTGGGCGCGTTCGGGAAGGCCGGGCAGCATCGGGGCGGGACGCCCCACCGGGTGGATGATTCCCACCGTGCCCTCCACCGCCTGGATCAAGGCCTCCGCCTCGTTCCGGACGTCGCCGTCCAGCGCGCGGACGCAACGGATCACCGGGAGGTGGCCCGAGGTCCGCACGGCGCGGGCCGGCGGCGCGTCCGGGACGGCGCGGCGCAGCACACGCGCCGCCACGTCCGCGATCTCGACGGAGTTGCGGTAGTTGGTGGTCAGCACGAAGTCGTGGCGCCCACGGCGCCCCAGGGCGGAGTCCATCGCCTTGCGGGAGGCCGCCAGGTCCTCCCAGGCGCTCTGGGCCGCGTCCGCGACCACCGTCCACGTGGCATTGCGGCCACGGCGGGCGAGCATGCGCCACTGCATCGGCGACAGGTCCTGTGCCTCGTCGATGACGATGTGGCCGTACTCCGGCGCCCGGTCGTCGTCCGCGTCGTTGTCGCGGCGCATGGCCTGCTCGCGGCGCTCGATGTAGGTGGTCAGCTCGCGCAGCTCCGGCTCGTCCTCCGACTCGACCTGCTCGCCGGTGAAGACGTTCACGCCGTCGATGACGAACGGGTCCTCGGCCTTGCGCCGGCGTCCACGCGCGGGCCTGGGCGGCGGCCCGAGAATGGCGTGCAGCTCGTCGAGGAGCGCGACGTCGAGGTAGGAGAGCGGCCCCCGCCACGACGCCGCCAGCGCCACGGCGAGCCGCTCGGGCAGTGAACGGCTCGCGGCGTGCCGTACGCGCGCGACGTCGCCCAGCGACCGCAGGACGTCGACCGGCCGGCGAATCGGCCACCAGGCGCGGAGGAACTCCACGAACTCCCGCTCGTCGCGCACGTGGTCGACGAAGTCCGCCCGTGTCGTACGCGGTGCGTCGTCCAGGCCGCCGACGGCGGTGAAGCGGGCCCACAGGGCCGAGAGAAGGGCGTCCGCGGCCCGTGGGTACGCCTGGTTGACATTGCCTCCGGAGGTCCGGTGCACGTCCGCGCGCACCGAGTCGAGGACGTCGCGGCCCAGTTTCACGACGACGCCCCGGTACACCGCGCGCAGCTCCTCCGGCGCGCCGGGAGGAATGTCGGCGACCGCGCGGCGCAGCAGCCGCGTCATCGCCGCGGCGCCCTTGAGACGTGCCGTCTCGGGCGTGTCGTGCACGGCCGCCTCGGCGCCCGCGAACAGGTCGCCGAGTGAGCGCAGCGTCGCCCCGCCCTCGCCGAGAGACGGCAGGACGCGCTCGATGTAGGAGGTGAACCGGTGGTTCGGCCCGACGATGAGCACGCCGCGCGAGCCGAACCGGCGGCGGTGGTGGAACAGCAGGTACGCCACCCGGTGCAGCGCCACCGCCGTCTTGCCGGTGCCCGGACCGCCGCGGACGATGACGGTGCCGTCGGCGGGCGCGCGGATCACCACGTCCTGCTCGCGCTGGATCGTGGCGACGATGTCGCGCATTGTGCCTTCGCGGGTGCGCGCCAGAGAGGCCAGGAACGCCCCGTCGCCCACGATCGTCAGGTCGTCGCCGGCCGCCGGCATGAGCAGGTCGTCCTCGATGTCGACGACCTTGCGTCCACGGCAGTGCAGCACCCGGCGCCGTACGACGCCGTGCGGCTGCTCCGGGGTCGCGCGGTAGAAGGCCTCCGCGGCCGGCGCACGCCAGTCGATCACCAGGGAGTCGTGCTCGCCGGTGCGGACGCCGACCCTTCCGACGTACAGCGTCTCCCCGCCGGCCAGGTCGAGGCGCCCGAAGACGAGCCCCTCTTCGGCGACGTCGAGCGCCTGCGCGCGCACCGAGGCCTGGTGCACCATCGCGTCGCGGTCGACGAGAGAGCCCTTCGTGCCGGCCTGCGCCTGACGGTAACCCTCCTGGATCATTCGCCGGGCGGCGGCGCGCATCTCCTCAAGGCGTGTGTACGCCTGGTCGACGCGGAGCTGCTCCGCGGCGATCTCATCGTCTTTGACCGTCGGCACCATGGGGCAATTATCGATGGCGGAGAGCAGGACCCCGTACGCTCGTTCGGTCCAGGGACACACGGAGGTGAGCACGATCGATCCGCGGCGGAGCCGGTGGCGTGCCGTCCCGGGGGTGCTGGCCACCGTCATCACCGTGATCGCCTGCGCCGTCCTGACCGACCACTTCATGTTCCAGGCGGAGTGGTGGCAGGTCAACCGGACCGTGACGCACGCGCCACAGCCTCCCCTCGCCGACCTCGGGCCGCCCGCCGGGCCGGTCACCACGAGTTGGCAGCTGACCACCCCGGTCGGCGACAGCGAGCTTCCGGCGTACGACCACGTCGCGTACACGATCGTGGACGGCCAGCTCGTCATCGTGTCCGGGCACGGCCTGAACGTGCGCGACGCCCGCACCGGCGAGGAGCGCTGGCACTACTACCGCGGGCAGTGGTCGCTGCTCGGCTGGGCGCGTACGGGCCAGGTCCTGGTGGCCTACCTCGAACGCACCGGGCACCGCGGCAACCGCCTCATGGTCGGCCTCGACGCGGTGAGCGGCACGCTGCTGTGGCGCCAGCGCGGCGACGTGCCCGCCGCGACCGAGCGGACCACGTTGCGCTGGCCGGCCGGCAACGGCGTCGTGATCGTCACCGAAGACGGCCGGGACACGCTGTACGGCCGCTCGACCACGACCGGACGACAGCTGTGGAGCAAGCGTCTGGCGCACGGTTGCCTGCTGCCCGAGGCGATGCCGTACGCCTCCGGGAGCAGCGACTCGGTCGCCGCGTTCAGCCTCGACTGCGGCACGCGCGAGCGCGTCCTCGCGGTCGACCCGCGCTCGGGCCGCACGCTGTTCGCCGTCAACGCCGCGCACACCTCCACGCACTCGGCCGTCTGGGTGGGCGGCGACGTGACGGCCGTGTTCGACGGCACCGGCCTCTACGCCTATGACCGGCTCGGACACCGGTTCCTGGTCCGCGGCGGCACGGACGTGTGCCGCGACATGTGCCCGACCGCGGTGACCGGAGGCCATCTCCTCATCGCGTACGGTCCGGGGCGCCGCGACGACGACGACACGGCGACGCGGCGGCTCGAATCGGTCGACATCTCATCCGGCTCGGTCTCCTGGCAGCGCGAGATGCCCGGCTACACGGCGCTGTCCGTCGCGGGCGGCCTGGTGTACGCCCTGCGCTCGCACCTCGCCGACCCGCTGCTGCCCGCCGGCATCGACGTGATCGACCCGCTGACCGGCGGAGGCACCACCGTCCCGGCGCCGATGGTCGTACGCCCGGGGCTCGACGGCGTGCGCCCGTGGCTCGGCGCGGGCGGCGGCCTGCTGTACATCGCCCTGCCCGCGGCCCGGCCGCGCCCGTTCGGCGGCGCGCGGCTGATGGCCCTGCGCGGCGGCATCCGCGGCCTGGGCCCTCCGGAGCTCGCCGGAGTCCCCGCCGCCGACTGGCCCGACGCCTGCTCGCTGCTGACCAAGCACGACCTGCCGCACGGCTACTCCGGCGACCCCGCTCCGGCCAGCATCGAGGGCCTGCGCCTGCCGGCCGGCTGCACGTACCGGCCGCGCCATCGGGGCCCGCGCACATCCGACGGCCCGCAGCGGGAGACCGGCACCCTGTCGGTCACCGTCCAGTGGGTCGCCTCCAACGCGGGCGCGGCCTCGGCCCTCTTCGCCGCCGCCCGCGACACGCAGAACAACGTGCACGACCCGGTGCGGGTCGGCGACGCCGCGTACGCGGTGGGCGTCCCGTCCGGGACCGTGACGATGCGGGTGGGCCGCACGATCGTCACGGTCACGGCCGGGATGCCGGGCGCCGCGACCCGGATGGCCGCGGTGGTCGCGGCCCACCTGCGAAAGGCGTGACGGCGGCTGGCTACAACGCCCTGGCGGCCCATTCCTCAAGCTGGGCGACGAAGAGTTTCGCCTGTTCGGGCCAGTGGTAGCGGGCGCGGGCAGTCTCGTGGCCGCGCTTGCCCATCTCCAGGCGCAGGGCCGTGTCGTGGCGCAGCTTCCGCACGGCGGCGGCCGTCGCCTCCGGGTCCTGGAACGGCACGACGATGCCGCAGCCCGCCCCGGTGATGATCTCGGCGGCGATCGGGTTCGGGGTCGAGACCACCGGGAGGCCGCGGGCCATGTACTCGATGACCTTGGTCGGCATCGAGTGGCGGTAGTTCGGCGAGTCGTGCAGGAGGGCCAGGCCGGCCAGGGCGCCCTCGGCCATGCGCAGGGCGCGGTCGTTGGGCACGAAGCCGTACCAGCGGAGCACGCCCTCGCGCTGGGCGTCGCGCAGCAGCGGCCGTACGTCGGCGTCGGCGGCGCCGATCAGGTCGAGCGTGATGCCGTCGGCGAGCAGCATGCGTCCGAGCGAGATCAGGTCCTCGGCTCCGCGCGCCAGCGAGAGCTGGCCGACGTAGACCACGCGCTCGTCACCGGGCGGCGCGGCGGGCGCGTCCGGCACGTGCGTCGTGTTCGGCACGACCGGGTGCTCGCGCCGGAACCGGGTCCGGTAGCCCTCCTCGGCGAGGAGCAACTTGAGCCGCCGTTCGGCGCGCCGCTCGACACGGCGTACGGCGAGGCGCAGGGGGGCCTTCAGCGGCGCGGGCAGCCATCCCTTGGCACCGAGCGCCGCCGCGGTGTCCTCGTGGACGTCCCACACGGTCCGTGAGCGCAGCCGGCGCGGTGTCGCGGTCAGCAGCTCCGGGTCGTGCAGCAGGACGAGGTCGGCGTCTCTGGCGCGCGAGGAGAGCACACGCCGCGCGGCACGCAGCGCGTGCAGCCGCCGCCGTCCGGTGGCACGCGGCACGTCGACCGGTCGCACATCGGGCCAGGGTGACACATTGCACGCGCTGAATGGCGCCATATAGGTGACGTCGTGCCCCGCGTCGAGAAGCGCGCGAATCTGCCGATGCAGAATTCGCGCATCTTCGGGATGGTGGACGACCGTGCACACGAAAACACGCATCTTGCTCACGTCCCCGGAATTATGCGCGGCTCTGGAAAATTCCGGGTGAATTCCTCACGTCCATCCGCTCACAGCATTTCGACGCGCTCGGACTCCTCGGCGAACCGTGTGCTCCCGCGTGTGTCGAACAGCAGCCGCGAGTGGCGTGTCAGGGTGTCGGAGTCGTACTCGATGTGGTCGGTGAGCACGATCACCAAGTCCGCCTCGGCGAGGCCGGTGTGCAGCACGCGAGCGCGCGGAACCGGCACCCCGTCGACCTCCCAGTCGTCGACGTGCGGGTCGTGGAAGACCAGTTCGGCGCCCAATTTGCGCAGCCGGGCGGCCACCGGGCGCGCCGGCGACTCGCGCTGGTCGGCGATGTCGGCCTTGTACGTCACGCCGAGCAGCAGCACCTTGGCGTTCTTCATGGCCAGGCCTTCGCGATTGAGCAGGGCCTGGGCGCGCTCGACGACGTAGCGCGGCATCCGGTCGTTGATCTCCTGGGCCAGCTCGACGAACCGGAACGGGTACCCGAGCGAGCGCACCTTGTACGACAGGTAGTTCGGGTCGATCGGGATGCAGTGGCCGCCGACCCCGGGCCCGGGGTAGAACGCCTGGAAGCCGAACGGCTTGGTCGCGGCGCACCCGATGGCGTCCCACAGGTCGATGCCGAGCTCGTTGCAGAACACCGCCATCTCGTTGACCAGCGCGATGTTGACGTGCCGGTAGGTGTTCTCCAGGAGCTTGGCCATCTCGGCCTCGCGGGTGCCCTTGGCCTGCACGACGTTGTCCACGAACTTGCCGTAGAACGACGCCGCCGCCCCGGCGCAGGACGGGGTCAGGCCACCGACGATCTTGGGCGTGTTGCGGACGCCGTAGACCGGGTTGCCGGGGTCGATGCGCTCGGGGGAGAACGCCAGGTGGAAGTCCTCGCCGGCGGTGAGGCCGGAGGTCTCCAGGATCGGCCCGACGACCTCTTCGGTGGTGCCCGGGTACGTCGTGGACTCCAGGACGACCAGCGTGCCGGGGTCCAGGTGCCGCGCGACGGTCTGCGAGGCCTTCTGCACGGCCGTGAGGTCCGGCCCGCCGTCGTTGGACAGCGGAGTGGGCACGCAGATCACGACCGTGCGGGCGCCGTCGAGGATGGACTCGTCGCGCGAGGGCGTGAAGCCCGCCGCGAGCATCTCCTCGATCTCCGCCGGGCTGACGTCGTCGACGTGCGACAACCCGGCCTTGAGCCCCGCGACGACCCGGGGGTCACGGTCCAGGCCTGCGACGCGTAGTCCGGACCGGCAGGCCTCACGTGCGAGCGGGAGGCCGACATAGCCGAGTCCGATGATCACCAGGTCCAAGAGTGGTCTCCCTTCACGATGCTGTGGAGGCGATGTCCCGGTAGGGGCCGAGATAGCGGGAAGTGACGGTCCGCCAGGTGCGGTGTTCCGCGACCCACTCTCGGGCTGCCCGCCCGATTTCGCCGCGTCGTTTGGGACTGTAAATGAGCTGGTCCAGGCAATTGGCCCATGATTCCGGGTCTTCCGGAACTGTTAACGTCCCGGTCACGCCGGGTTCGATGATTTCGCGAAGCGCTCTGACATCACTTGCTATTACCGGGATTCCCCCCGCCATCGCTTCGAGCGGTTTGAGCGGGGTCACCAGTTGGCAGACGCGGTCCGCCGTACGCGGGACCGCGAAGACATCGAGGACGGCGTGATACCGACGTACCCGATCGACCGGCACTCGACCGGTGAACACCGCGTTCACCCGGAGTTCGGCCGCGCGGCGCTCCAAGGACGCCTTCTCCGGCCCGTCACCGACGAGCAGCAGGGTGATGTCGCGACGCAGGGCCGCCGCCTCGATGAGCGTGCCGATGCCCTCGAAGCCGTAGAACGTGGACGTGAGGCCGACCACGACGGCGTCCGGCGCGATGCCCAGCTCGGCCCGGAGCCCGGCGCCGTCGGGCAGGGGTTCGAGGAACGTGTCGTCGACGGCGTTCGGCACGACGAGCACGTTCGCGACGCCGCGCCCCTCGATCTCCTCGCGCATCGCCTCGCCCAGCGTGACGACCAGGTCGGCCGACCGCATCCGCGCCGTCTCCAGCTCGCGGGTGAGCCGGTAGAAGTCGTCGCCCGGCGTACGGGCCGGGTCGCGGGACAGCCAGGAGTCCTCCAGGAACCCGCGCACCTCGTAGGCGACCGGCAGCCCGTGGCGTTCGCGCAGCTCCAGGGCGACGGCGGCGTTCATGTGGTTGCTCACCGCGTGCAGCACGGAAGGGCGCAGGTCCTCGATGAGGGTTTCCGCCAGGTCGGCGGCCTTGCGGATCTCCGCGACCGGCCCGCTCGGCGGCAGCCACGGCAGCAGCCGGTGGTACGTCACACCGTCGACCGCGCACTCGCTCCGCGGGTCCGCGACGCCTTGCGCGAGCGGGTGCCCGAGCCGCGTCACGACGTGCGGGTCGAGCCCCAGCTCCCGCTGGGCGACCGCGATCCGGTGCGTCCGCACGGTGTAGCCGGCCTGGGTGGCCGGCAGCGCGTTGGTCACGAAGTGCAGCACCGCACCCGGCTTTCCCTGTGCGGCGCGGGTCGTTCGGGTCGGCGCGGGCCGGGCGAGCAGCGCGCGCAGCTCGCTCGTCTCGTCCCTGGGCGTCGGCCGGGTCAGCGACCCGAAACGGCGGCGTACGGGGCCCGGTGCCAGGCGTACGGCCAGCCGGAACGCGCGGCGCGGGTCGTCACGGGCGTGCCGGAGGGCGAGCGCCGCGCAGAAGAAGAACATCTTGGCCACCTGCATGGCGGGCGAGGCTAAGCAGCTCCGATGAACGAAAGGCAAACATGATCGCGCACGTCCTCGGCGCCCGGCCGAACTTCGTCAAGGCGGCCCCCGTCATCGCGGCGCTCGCAGGCGCCGGCCAGGTCCAGCGAGTGATTCACACGGGCCAGCATTACGACGAACGCATGTCGGAGGTCTTCTTCCGCGAACTCGGCCTGCCCGAGCCGGACGTCAACCTCGGGGTCGGCTCCGGGAGCCACGCCGCGCAGACCGCCGCGATCATGGTCGCGCTGGAGCGGGAGTTCACCGACCGTTCACCCGGCCTCGTCATGGTGTACGGCGACGTGAACTCCACCATCGCCGCAGCCCTCGTCGCGGCCAAGCTGCACCTCCCGGTCGCCCACGTCGAGGCGGGTCTGCGGAGCTTCGACATGAGCATGCCCGAGGAGGTCAACCGCCGCCTCGTCGACCAGCTGTCCGCGCTGTGCTTCGTCACGAGCCCCGAGGCGATCGGCCACCTCGCCGCCGAGGGCGTCGCCGGGCGTACGGACGGCGTCGACCGGGTGCACCTCGTCGGCAACCCCATGATCGACACGCTGCTGGCGCACCTGGACGCGTTCGACACCGAGAAGGTGCGCGCGGCCCACGGCTTGCCGGACCGCTACATCGTCGCGACCCTCCACCGCCCGGCCAACGTCGACGACCCCGACATCGTGGCCGGCCTGGTCAAGCGGCTGCACGAGATCGCGGACCTGGCCGACATCGTGATGCCGGTGCATCCGCGCGGACGCCGGGCGCTCACCGACGCCGGGCTGGACTCCCACGCACGGGTCCATCTGCTCGAACCGCTCGGCTACGTCGACTTCGTCGCCGCCGTACGTGGTGCCGCCGCGGTCGTCACGGACTCCGGCGGCGTGCAGGAGGAGACAACGATCTTGGGTGTTCCCTGCCTGACCGTCCGCCCGAACACCGAGCGGCCGATCACCATCACCCACGGCACCAACCGGCTCGTCACGCCCGACGAGCTGGTGGCCGCGACCGGCGAGGCGCTGTCCGCCGTACGCGGCGAGGCGGAGACGCCTCCGCTGTGGGACGGCCACGCGGGGCGGCGCATCGCCCGCGTCGTCGAGATCTGGTCCGCCGCGCGCGAGGAGGCGAGGTCCAGTGGCTGATCGGCAGGTCGCGCGGCTCAAGGCGGCGCTCGCGGACCGGGAGACGCGCGTGCGGATGCTGGAGGCGCGCGTCGCGGCGCTGGAGACGTCGACGTCGCTGCGCGTCGGCCGCGCGGTCACCAGCGCCGCCCGCAAGCCGGGCAAGGGCGTCGTACGGCTCCCGAAGGAGCTGTACCGGATGTGGCGCCATCGCGGCGCCCCCAACGTCGTGACGTCGGTGGACGCCCGCGAACGCCCGATGTTCACCGCGCGCGACGAGGACCGGCTGATCGCCGGCGCCCCGGCGAGGAGCCTCATCGTGGCCGGGGTGCTCGGCACCGAGGCGGCAACGGCGCTCGCGGAGCACGCGCACGTCGTCCCGCTGATGCCGCACGACGCCGGGCTCGTCCTCGACACGACCGACGTCGACCTCGTGGTCGTCGACGCCGCCGCGGGCGCTCCCGGCGGGCCGTGGGCCTACCTCGGCGTCCCCGGGGTGCCGGACCGCGAACGCGCGCTGCTCGGCCTCATGGAGGTCGCGCGCGGCCGCAAGTGCCCGCTCGTGCTCCTCGGCTCGGCGCCCGGCCTCGCGAGCCTCCCCTGGGACGCGACGCTCGCGACCGGGACGCCGGTGGACGACGGGCTCGCGGAGCTGTGCGCGCGGTTCGGGATCGACCCCATCACATGACCTTGGAAGGAGAGCATGTGCGTGCTCTGGTGTACGGCGACGTCGACCTCAACATCATCGACGGGTCGGCGATCTGGGCCCAGGCGATGGTGCAGGCCCTCCGTGAGGCCGGCGTCGAAGTGACGCTCGTGCTGAAGGCACCGGTGCGCACGGGCCGTCTCGTCGACCCCCTCGAGAAGCTGCCGGGGGTGACGGTCCACCGGCGGCCGGCGGGCGCCACCACGTCGCTGACGGTCGAGGAGGCCGCGCGGCTGCTCACCGAGCTGGACGCGGCCGAGCCGTACGACCTGGCCGTCGTGCGGGGACGACGCCTGGCGGTCCGCATGACCGGGTCGCCGCTGGCCGGGAGGCTGTGGACCTACCTCACCGACGTGCCGCAGAACGCCGCCGAGCTCACCGGCCCGATCCGGAGCGAGCTGGCCGCCGTCGCCGGCGCGTCGCGGTTCCTGCTCTGCCAGACCGAGGAACTGCGCTGCTTCCTCGAAGGCGTGCTGAACAAGGCGGCGGGCAAATGTGTGCTGTTCCCGCCGGTCGTGGCGCTGCCCGACAGCCTGGAGCCGGATGAGGACCGCGAGCCCGGGCACCCGCTGAAACTCGTCTACACCGGCAAGTTCGCGCCGCGCTGGAACACCTACGAGATGACGTCGCTGCCGCGCCGCCTGTCCACGCGCATGGTCGACGCCGAGCTGCACATGATCGGCGACAAGGTCCACACCGACCGGAACGACCCGGGGTTCTCCCAGCGGATGCGGACCGCGCTCGAGTCCACACCCGGACTGGTCTGGCACGGCGGCCATCCGCGCGCCGAGGCCATGCGCATCGCGGCCGGCTGCGACGTCGGGCTCTCCTGGCGGCACCCCGAGCTCGACGCCAGCCTGGAGCTATCCACGAAGGTCCTGGAGATGGGCGCCCTCGGGCTGCCGGTCGTGCTCAACCGCACCCCCATGCACGAGAGCCTTTTCGGCTCGGACTACCCGCTGTTCGCGAACACCGAGGACGAGGTGGTCGACGTCCTGGAGGCGGTGGCCGACCCCATCACGTACGCGAGCGCGCGCCGCCGCTGCCTCGACGCGGCGCGGGACTTCACCCTCGATGCCGCCGCCGGACGCCTTCGCTCGTACCTGCGCCAGGCGTTCCCGCCCGTACCGGCCGGGACGAAGAAGACGCGGGTCGTGGTGGCCGGGCACGATCTGAAGTTCTTCGGCCGGATGCTCGACCACCTCGAATCCCTGTCCAGTGTCGAGCTGCGCGTCGACCGCTGGCACGGGCTCGGCAGGCACGACCCGGAGGCGAGCCGTGAGCTGGCCGAGTGGGCCGACGTGATCGTCTGTGAGTGGTGCGGGCCGAACGCCATCTGGTACAGCGAGTGGCTGAAGGCCAACGGCCGCCCGGACCAGCGCCTCATCGTGCGCCTGCACCGTTTCGAGCTGTACGGCACGTGGCCGGCACGGCTCGACATCGACGTCGTCGACCGCGTCGTGTGCGTCAGCCCGCACTACGCGGACCTGACCCGTAAGATGACCGGCTGGCCCGACGACAAGATCGTCGTCATCCCGAACTGGGTGGACGTCGCGCAGTTCGACCGGGTCAAGCTGCCCGGCGTCGAACACCACCTGGGCGTGATCGGGCTCGCGCCGTGGCGCAAACGGCTCGACCTGGCCGTGGACGTCCTGGAGGAGCTGCGGCGGGACGACCCGCGCTTCACGCTGTTCGTGAAGTCCAAGCTGCCGTGGGACCTGCCGTGGATCTGGAACCGCTCGAAGGAGCGGGAGAGCTTCGAGGGGCTGTTCCGCAGGATCCGGCGCTCGCCGATGCTGGCGCAGGCCGTGGTGTTCGACCCGTCCGGGCCCGACGTCGCGTCGTGGCTGCGGCGCGTGGGCTTCGTGCTGTCCACCAGCGACGACGAGAGCTTCCACCTGGCGCCTGCGGAGGGCATGGCCTCGGGCGCGGTGCCCGCGCTGCTCGGCTGGCCCGGCGCGGAGACGATCTATGACCGGCACTGGATCCACGAGTCGCCGTCCGCGATGGTCGCCGAGATCACGAAGATCGTCGGCGAGGGCCGCTGGGACGAGGAGAGGGTGCGGGCACGCGCGGAGGTCGGCCGGTCCTACGCCCTCGACTTCGTCTGCGACCGCTGGGTGGAGCTGCTCACGCCTTCCCGGGACGGCGCAACGGGGTGAACGCCCAGGACATGTCCGGCTCCAGCGCCCAGTGCAGGATCTTACGTACGGGTGGGGTGCACAGCAGCGTCGCGAGCAGCGCTCCGCACGCCGCCGTACTCAGGACCCCGGCGAGCGTGTGCAGGTACGCGGCGTCGGACAGGCCTGTGTACTCCATGAACTTGGTGAAGAAGCCGTGCAGCAGGTAGGCGTACAGCGTCGCGCCGCCCAGACCGGTGAACCAGGTCTCGTGGGCCGGCACCATCGCCAGGAACGCCGCGACCAGGATGGCCGCCCCGGTCATCAGGCCGAGGCGCACCCCGGTGCCGACCAGGTTGTTCACGTGCATGGCGGTGTTGCCGTTGCGCCAGTAGACCCACTGCGTGGACATGTGCTTGTCGGCGATGAACAGCGTGAAGGCGAACGCGGCGACGAGCGTCAGCGCGCCCAGGATCCGCGCCGTGGGGAGCTTCAGCAGCTCGAAGTGCTGCGGCCTGAGCGCCAGGCCGAGGACGTAGAACGGCAGCAGGCCGAAGACCCGGTTCATCTCCAGGTCGGTCGGCAGCGTGGTCATGCCGGCCATCATCGAGACGATCACCGACATCGCGACCGGCCAGCGGATCTGCTGCCAGACCGGCGTGGACAGGCGCCACAGGAACAGCGCCATCAGGAACCAGGTCAGGTAGTACGGGTCGAGCAGGCTGATCGCGAACTTCGAGTGCCCGACGGCCCAGTGGTAGGTGGAGTAGGCCGTCTCGAAGATCACGTACGGGACGCCGAGGTTCGTGATGAGCTTGCGCGCCTTGCCGCCGCTGAACGTGAAGTTTCGCGAGAAGTAGCCCGTGATCACGATGAACACCGGCATGTGGAAGGTGTAGACGAACAGGTAGAACCCGTGGGCCAGCGGAATGTCGCGCAGCTTGACGATCGAGTGACCGGCCACGACGAGCAGGATCGCCAGGAACTTGGCGTTGTCGAAGTAGGGGTCACGGCGCCGGCGTGCCTGCCCGGCGGCGGTCGGCTTGGGGCCCGGCACGGGGGGTGAGGCGGACGACTTACCGGTCGGCGGTGCGGAAGGCGTGGTCGACGAGGTCATCTGTTCCGTAGTGAGAGACGGCGGTGTTGCCCGTACGGGGCCGTATCGACGATATCCGCGTGTGCGCGTCACTCAAACGCGCGTACGCGAACTCTCAGCAAGCTTACAGAAGGGCGTGACGGGTGAATCGAGGGCGTTTTCGGAGCGACCTCACTGGTTCTTACAGACGTCCTCACCGGCGTTGACCGCGTCGGCGTTCTTCGGGAGCGTCGTCGGCCGCGGTCCCTTGAGGCCCTGCCAGTCGGGGCCGAGCACCAGGTCGACGACACCGGCGGTGGCCGTGGAGTCCGCGACCGGCTTGGAGTTCGGCACCACCAGTGCGAGCGCGGCGGCCTGCTGGTCGGCGCCGGTGCCGTAGCGCAGCTCGGTCTTGGCCGGCCTGGTGGGCGCGGTGGCGACGCCGGTCACGGAGTAGCCGCGCGCGGTGAGCTGGTCGCCGGCCCGCTGGGCGAGGCCGGGGGTCGTGGTGCCGTTCAGCACGCGCACCTTGACCTGCGATGCCGGGATCTTCGCCTGCTGGGCCGTCTTCGCCGGGGCCTGCACCTGGTTGTCGTTGCGCACCGCGGCGAACAGAGAGTCGGAGTCCGGCCGCCGCCACTGGATGCGGTTGGGGTCCGGGGGGTACGCCTCCCACGGCACTGTGACGAACTGCACCTTGCCCGCGGACATGCCCTGGACGCTGCCGGCGACCTTCTTCATCTCGTCGACCGTGAAGTCCTTGTCGGTGGTGACCGACTTGGTGGCGGCGGTGAGGAAGCTGTAGAGCCGCGACGGGTTGGTCAGCGTGCCGTTGTCGGTCGCCTTCTTGACGACCGCGCCGAGGAACTTCTGCTGCCGCTTGATCCGGCCGAGGTCGGAACCGTCGCCCAGGCCGTGCCGGTTGCGGACGTAGGCGAGCGCGGTGTCGCCCTTCACGATGTGCCGTCCGGCTGAAAGATGCAGTTTGCTGTCGGTGTCATCGACTCGCTGCGGGAGGCAGATCTCCACACCGCCCAGAGCGTCTACGACCCGCTTGAATCCGGAGAAATCGACCTTTGCGAAATGGTCGATCCGGATCTTGGTGAGCGACTCGATCGTGCGCCACGTACAGCCCGCGCCACCGTTGTTGAACGACTCGTTGATCATGCCGAGGTGGGCCGCGATGGTGGAGCCGCTCCGCGACTTGCACTGCGGGAGCTGCACCATGGAGTCGCGCGGGAAGCTGATCCCCATGGCCTTGTTACCGCCGGGGGAGAAGTGCAGCAGGATGATCGTGTCCGACCGCTCTCCGACGTCATGGCCGTACTTGGCGTTGGCGCCGTTCCGCTGGTCGGAGCCGATGAGCAGGATGTTGAGCGCCTGGTTGAGCTTGGGCGGCCGGTGCGCGCCCAACTGGTCACTGACGTCCTCGTGGCTGATGTTGCCCTGAAGCTTGCGGTACGCCCCGTAGGCGACGAGGCTCGTGCCGACCAGGACCACCGCCATCCCGATGGACACCCAGCCGAGCACGCGCCAGACGACTCCCCGGTTCGGCCTGTCGCCGTCGGGGTCGTCATAGTCGTAATACTCGTAGTCGCTGATCATTGGCCCTAAAGGCTAGGTCAAGTGGCGGGATGCGTCGGGCGCGGCGGAACCAGGGAGGTCACATGCTCCAGGGATATTCGCCGCTCTAGCCCACTTTGTTCGAGGTTTTGACAGATTATTACTGATCCGCCCGACGCCAATGGTGAAAGCAGACCCGCGATGATGTCATCAAGTGTGTCGAAGGCCACAGTCGTGAGCACACGGGAGGCCGGCGCCGTCACTTGAGCCTCCGCCTCCGCCACGAGCTCTTCGCCGGTCACGTGCCGTCCGTCCCACTCCAGAGCGGGCGCGCCGCGCACGCCGCCCGCGAAGTGGTCGCCGTACGCCCTCACCTCGACGGCGTAGTCGGTGACGCCCGGCGGGCACTCGGCGAGCGGCGCGCCGAGCGCGTGCAGCGACAGGCCCACCAGCTCGCCCGTCGTGGCCATGGCGTCCCGCAGCCGGTCGGGCCCCGTCGCGACGACGTCGGCGTCCTCGGGGATCGGGCCGGCGCCGACCGGCAGCGCGGTCAGGCCCGCCGACCAGCACGCGAACAGCCACACGGCCGTCTGCCAGTGTCCGGGCAGGGCCAGCGCGACCCGGCTGCCGGGCATCGCGCCGAGACCGTCGACGAGGAAGTTGGCGGTCTTGGAAACCCAGTTGTCGAACGTTTTCGCCGAGAACTCCACACGCTCACCGGTCGCGTCGTCGTAGAACGTCACGAGTGGGCGGGCCGGCTCGGTGGCCAGCGCCCGGCGCAGCAGATCAACGGGATGTGACATGGAAGTGAAGACTAGAGCCACCAGGCCCTGGCTTGCGCGAGCCCGCTACTCTCCGAATCCGATGGGCGACATGACGAGCGAAGATCAGCGGGCGTCACGTGCGGGCGTCCTGCTCGCGCGGCTGACGGTCACGCCCGCGCTTTTGATGGTGTCCTGGCTGGTCGTAGGCCTTCCGCTGCTGATGCTGGGGGTGTTCACGCCGGCTCTGCAGATCGGCCTGTTCGTGCCGGTCGCGGCGGTCGCGCTGAGATTCGGCCTGCGCGCCGTGACCACGCCCGGCGTGGGCGAACGCGACGGGCGCTGGGGCTCCTGGTGGACCGTGGCCCAGCTCCTGGCGATCGCCGTGGTGTTCTGCGTGTTCCAGCTGGTCATGGGCTCGGAGCAGATCGTGGTGCGGCGCGACCCCGCGTCGTACTTCAACTTCGCGACGTGGCTCGCGGGCCATGGCTCGCTGCCGATCCCGTCGATGAAGGCGGCCTTCGGCGGCGGCGACTCCGCGCTGTCGTTCGGCAGCCCGGCGTTCTACCAGCGTGACGGCGTGATGGTGCCGCAGTTCATGGCCGGCACGCCGATGATCCTGGCGCCGGTCGGCCGCATCGCGGGCCCCTACGCCATGCTCGGCGTGATGCCGGTGATCGGAGCCCTCGCCCTCGTGTCGTTCGGCGGCCTGACCGCGCGGCTCGTCGGCCCCCGGTGGGCGCCCGTCGGCGCGCTGGCGCTGGCGCTGGCCTGGCCGATGATGATGATCTCGCGGTCGATCTACAGCGAGGCGGCCGCGCTCGTGCTCATGTGCGGCGGGCTCGCGCTCACGCTCGACGCGGTGCGCGCCGGCCGGCGGCTGCCCGCGGCGCTCGGCGGGCTCGCGCTCGGGCTCACGATCCTCGTGCGCATCGACGGCCTGCGGGACGTCCTGCCCGTGGTGGCGTTCGCCGGGCTGCTCGTGGCGCTGCGACGGCGTACCGGCCCCGCGCTGTTCGCGGGCCTGGCGGTCGGCGTGGGCGCCGGGGTGCTGGAGGGGTACGTGATGTCACGTCCGTACCTGCACTACGTGCGCGGATCGCTGATCCCGCTGCTCTACATCGCCGTCGCGGTCGTCGCGGCGTCCGCGGTCGCCGCCCTGCTGATCCGCCGCTGGGGGCTGCCGGACCTCACGCGGTTCCGGCTGCCGGACCTCGTGGTGCCGGTGACCTTCGCGGTCATGGTCTTCTTCGCCGCGCGGCCGGACTTCCAGACCGTCCGCCGTGTGCCGCACAACCCCGACGACGGCGCGAACGCCGCCTACATCGGCGCGCTGCAGCGCTCCCTGCGGCTGCCCTACGACCCCAACCGCCAATACTCCGAGCTGAGCCTGCACTGGGTCGCCTGGTACATCGGCATCCCCGCCGTCATTCTCGCCACGATCGGCGCCGGGCTGCTGGCCAGGAAGCTGCTGATGCGCCGCCGCACCGACTGGGCACTGCCGTTCGCGGTGATCGTGTGGACCACCCTGACGACGCTCTGGCGCCCCGGCATCACGCCCGACCACCCCTGGGCGAGCCGCCGCCTGATCGTCGTGGTCATCCCCGGCCTGCTGCTGTTCGCATTGTGGACCGTCGCCTGGGCGATGCGGCGTGTACGGCGGCTCGGGTACGGGCCCCAGGTCGCCGCCTGCGTCGCGGTCACCGGCGCGCTCCTGGTCACGGTGCCGGCCGGCGCGACGTCGGCCGGGATGGCGTTCACCCCCACCGAGCAGGGCGAGGTCGCCCAGGCGCGGTCGATGTGCCACCAGATCGGGCCGAAGGCCTCGGTCCTGCTCGTCGAGCGCGTGACGGCCGACCGGTTCGCCCAGCTCATCCGGGGCATGTGCGGAGTGCCCACCGGGCGGGCCACCGTGTACGCCGGATCCAGCACAGCGCGTGAGCGCGACGTCGCCCGGATCTCTCGGAAGATCATCAAGGCCGGCAGGCGGCCCGTGATCCTCGGAGCCGACGCCTCCGACGTGGCCCCGTACGGCCCGGCGCGGCGCGTCTTCCACGTTTTCACGCGCCGCGACTCCGGAAACCTCACCGCCGCGCCGCAGGGCACATGGTCACTGACGATCAACGTCTGGATGGCGATACCCGTGTACACAGGATGAACTCTGCGTACGCTTGTCTCCGTGCGCGTCCCCGGCCGACTATCCTCCCCGGGCGTGACTAACACGCCCCATGTGACGATCGTGTTGCCCTGCTACAACGAGCAGGACCACGTCGTCGACGAGGTCGAGCGCATTTGCAAGGCGATGGACGCCAGTGGCCAGACGTACGAGCTGCTGGCGGTCGACGACTGCTCGACCGATGAGACTCTCGCCCGACTCGAGGCGGCGGCACCGCACTTCCCGAACATGCAGGTTGTGCCGTTCCACCGCAACGGAGGCTCGGGCACCGTACGGCGCATCGGTTCTCAGCAGGCCAACGGCGACATCGTCGTCTGGACCGACGCCGACATGACCTATCCCAACGACCGGATCCCCGAGCTCGTCGAGATCCTGGACACCGACCCGTCGGTCGACCAGGTCGTCGGCGCGCGCACCACCGAGGAGGGCACGCACAAGCTGCTGCGCGTGCCGGCCAAGTGGTTCATCCGCAAGACCGCGGAGCGCCTCGCCGGGCAGAAGATCCCCGACCTGAACTCCGGGCTGAGGGCGTTCCGCAAGGACGTCGCGGAGCCGTACCTCAAGCTCCTGCCGCCCGGGTTCTCCTGCGTCACCACCATCACGCTGGCGTTCCTGTCGAACCAGCACGACATCCGTTACGTGCCGATCGACTACGCCAAGCGGGCCGGCAGCTCGAAGTTCCACTTCGTGCACGACGCCTACCGCTACATCCTGCAGGTGCTGCGGATGGTGATGTACTTCAACCCGCTCAAGGTCCTGATGCCGCCCGCGCTGGGGCTGCTCGGCCTGGGCATCGCCAAGGGCGTCTTCGACATGGTCGTGCACCCGGTGCGCTTCGCGAACAACACCGTCATGATCTTCGTGACCGGGTTGATCATCGCGTCGATGGCGCTGCTCGCCGACCTGATAGTGCGCTCACGGGGAGACACGTGAGGATAGCGATCGTCGGGCCGGCGTTCCCGTACAAGGGGGGCGGCGCCCATCACACGACGGAGCTCGCGCACCGTCTCGCCGCGGCCGGGCACGACGTCACGCTGGAGTCCTGGAAGGCGCAGTACCCGACCTTCCTCTACCCCGGCGAGCAGACGATCTCGACCCCGGAGGGCACGCCGTTCCCAGGCACGCGCCGGGCGCTCGCCTGGTACCGCCCGGACGGCTGGTTCCGCGCCGGGCGGCGGCTGCGGTCCTGCGACCTCGTGGTCCTGGTGCTGCTGTCGCCGGTCCAGATCCCGGCCTACCTCGGGATGGCGGCCGGCCTGGGCAAGCGGCGTGGCGGCACGGGGCCGCGCGTCGTGGCGCTCTGCCACAACGTGCTGCCGCACGAGCGCAAGCCGTACGACGTGCCGCTCACGCGCAGGCTGCTCCGGCGCGTCGACGGCGCCCTCGTGCACTCGGCCCAGCAGGAGCAGCTCGCCCGCGACCTGGCTCCGGGCACTCCCGTGCGGATCGCGGGGCTCCCCGCGCACCTGCCGACGTCCGGCGGCGCGCAGGCCGCGGGCTTCACGGGTGAGCCGGCGCTCCCAAGGGACCACCTGCTGTTCTTCGGCATGATCCGGCCCTACAAGGGCCTCGACGTGCTGCTCAAGGCGCTCGCCCGCGTCGACCGCGTGACGCTGACGGTCGCGGGGGAGTTCTGGGGCGGCGCCGACGACACGCGTGCGCTGGTCGCCTCGCTCGGCCTGGACGGCCGGGTCGAGCTGCGGCCGGGATACGTCCCGGCGAGCGACGTGCCGGGCCTGTTCGCCGACGCCGACGCGCTCGTGCTGCCCTACCGCAGCGCGACCGCGTCACAGAACGTCTTCATGGCCTACGAGCACGGCATCCCGGTGATCGCCACCCGCGCCGGCACGCTCGCCGACCACGTGCGCGACGGTGTCGACGGCGTCCTGTGCGACCCCGACGACGTCGACTCGCTCACCAAGGCGCTACGGGAGTTCTACGCCCCCGGCGAGCCCGCGCGGCTCCGCGCCGGGGTCAAGCCCGTCGACGCCGAGCCGCACTGGGCCGCCTATCTCGAAGCGCTCCTGACCGAGCAGCCGGCGATCACAGGTGGGGCGTCAGGTCCTTGAGCAGGGCGCGTTTCGGCTTCGCGCCGGTGATCTGCTGCACGACCTCGCCGTTCTTGAACAGCAGGAGGGTCGGCAGGCCGAGCACGCTGTAGCGGGCGGGCACGACGGGGTTCGCGTCGTAGTCGAGCTTGGCGATCTTCAGCTTGCCCGCGTATTCGGTGGCGATCTGGTCCAGGACCGGCGCGATCATCCGGCAGGGGCCGCACCACGCCGCCCAGAAGTCGACCAGCACGGGGGTCTCGGAGGCCACCACGGCCTCGTCGAACGTCGCGTCGGTCACGGTGAAGGGTTCGGTGGCCACGTCAGCCATTGCTGTTCCTCCCAAGGCCGTCGCCCGTGCGGCGTTTCGGCACGTCGATGACAAGCCCGGGAGGGCCGTACTTGTTCCCGCTATTCGGCGGGGTGCGCCACGGCCTTCCCGGCCTCGTCGTCCAGCACCGGGTGGCGGGTGCCGAGGAGCACGGCGGCGCCGGCCCACGCGAGGTCGGCGATGGTCATCACGACGCGCGAGGCCAGCGCGACGACCAGCGGGGCCCCGGCGGGCAGCACCGGGCCCAGCGCGACGGTCAGGGCGGCCTCGCGCACGCCGACGCCGCCCGGCGCGATCACGACGAGGAAGCCCGCGGTGAAGGCCAGGGCGTACGCGCCGGTGGACAGGAACAGGCCGGACCCGCCCGCCGCGCGTACGAGCAGCCAGGCGTGCACGCCGAACAGGAGCCAGCCGAGGGTCGTCCAGGCGAGCGTCAGGATCATCGTGCCCAGGCCCGCGGTACGCGTCAGGGGCGCCCGATGCGCCAGCCGCAGCGCGTGGTTCAGCGCGAACGCCACCACACGAGGGTGCAGAAGCCCCACGAATATCGGCGCGAGCACCAGCAGCCACCAGTACCGGCGCGTCGCCTCGGCGGAGGTCAGCGGCAGCGTCACGGCCGCCACGGCGCATCCGGAGGCGATCGTGGTGGCCATCGCGAGAAGGGCGGCGCTCCCGCCGCGCTCACGCGGCACGCGGTGCTCCTTGGCCAGCTCCATCTGGGCGACGAACGCCCACACCGAGCCCGGGATGTACTTGCCGAGCTGGGAGACGAAGTAGACGCGCACCGCCGCGCGCATCGGCAGCGGCGAGCCCAGCCCGGAGAGCAGGGAACGCCAGGCCATCATCCAGGCTCCGAGCCCGAGGAGACCGACGAGCAGGGCGGCGCCGATGTAGGGCCACGACAGCTCGGTCACCGCCCGGCGAGTGTCGTCCCACCGGGCGAACAGCCCATAACCGCAGAAGGCGAGTGCGACGGCCACCAGTGCGACGCGTACCAGGCGACTCGCTCGAAGCCGGGAGATCACCCGGTCAGGGTAGTGGGTTCGCGCGGGTGAACAGTCGGTGATCAGCACGTGCGCACCTGGTGCCGCCCGTAGAGTGGGGTCGCCATGAAACTCAACGACGCAAAGGCCTTCGTCGGCCACCAAGTGCACGTGTGCCGATTCCGCGAAGCCGGTACCCTCCTCCGCTGGATGGGCGACGACCTGCGCGGCAAGCGGGTTCTCGACGTCGCCGGCGGTGACGGTTACTGGGCCGGGCAGGCGCGTAAGCGCGGGGCTCACGCGGTCTCGATCGACCTCGCCCGCGGCAAGATGCTCTACGGCCAGACCCTCAAGCACCCGCCCGCCCTGATCGAGTGCGACGCCCTGAAGCTCCCCTTCGGCGACGGGTCCTTCGACGCCCTGCTGTCGGTGTGCGCCATCGAGCACTTCGACGACGGGGGCACCGCGCTGGACGAGATGGCGCGAGTCCTCAAGCCGGGCGGCGAGCTGTTCATGTCCGCCGACGTGCTCAGCCGGTCGCACGACTGGCCGAAGCTCCGCGACGCCCACTGCGCCAAGTACCACGTCCAGCACACCTACACCCATGAGAGCCTCGCCGAGCTGTTCGCGGGCCGCGACATGGAGCTGGCCGACTACTCCTACCAGTTCCGCAGCCGCACCACCGAGCGGCTCTACCTGTCGCTTTCGGCCTACGGAGGCCGCGCCGGGTTCAACGCCGCCGCGCCCCTGACGCCGCTGGTCGCGCTCGCCGACCGGCGCAGCCCGAACGACCGAGGGAGCATCGTCCTGATCAGGGCACGCAAGAAAGGATGACGTCCCCCTACTCGGGATCGATCGGCGTAGTCTTTCGACCGGGGAATGATCCCCGACACTTCGGCACCAGACGAGGGGGCGACTGACACCGTGGTACGGGTCCTGGTCGACGCGACCGCCGTACCGGCCGATCGTGGTGCGCTGGGGCGATACGTCGACGGTCTGATCTCCGCGCTGCACCGGATGGACGCCGACTTCGCCGTCGCCTGCCAGCGGTCCGACGAGGAGCGCTACGCGGTGCTCGCGCCGAGGGCGCGCGTCGTCGCCGGGCCGACCGCGATCGCGCATCGTCCCGCGCGGCTGGCGTGGGAGCAGACCGGCCTTCCCTTCGTCGCCCAGCAGGTCGGCGCGGACGTCATCCATGCGCCGTACTACTCGATCCCGCTCCGGCCGGGAAGACCGGTCGTCGTCACGATCCACGACGTGACGTTCTTCGCCGAGCCCGAGATGCACAATCCGGTCAGGGCGACCTACATCAAGTCCGCCACGCGCACCGCGGTGCGGCGGGCGGCCCGGCTGATCGTGCCGTCCAAGGCCACCCGCGACGAGCTGATCCGCCTGCTGGGCGCCGACCCGACCCAGATCGACGTCGCCTACCACGGCGTCGACCACGCGATCTTCCATCCTCCGTCCGAGGAGGAGCGGAGCCGCCTGTCCGACCGGCTCGGCCTGCACGGATATCCCTACATCGCGTTCCTCGGCGCCCTGGAGCCCCGCAAGAACGTCCCCAACCTGATCCGCGGCTGGGTCGAGGCCGTGACCGGGCTGAGCGATCCGCCGGCCCTCGTGCTGGCGGGCACCGGCGGCTGGGACGACGAGGTCGACGGCGCGCTGGCCGACGTCCCGCAGCACCTGCGGGTCCTGCGGCCGGGCTACCTCCGCTGGTCCTCCCTTCCTGGATTCTTCGGCGGCGCGCTCGTGGTGGCGCTGCCCAGCCGGGGCGAGGGGTTCGGGCTGCCGGTGCTGGAGGCGATGTCGTGCGGGTCGGCGGTGCTCACCACGCCCCGCTCGTCGCTGCCCGAGGTCGGCGGCGACGCGGTCGCCTACACGGAGCCCGACCCCGAGAGCATCGGCGCCACGCTGCGTTCGCTGATCGAAGACGCCGGCCGTCGCCGGATCCTCGCGGACGCCGCCGCAGCTCGCGCCAAGGAATTCCCCTGGGCGGCATCGGCCGAAGCCCATCTCGCGGCCTATCAGCGCGCCCTCGAACAGTAGGGTTGGCGGCCAACGCCGATGAGGGAGGATCACGCTGGAAGCGATTCTGCTGGTCGGAGGTAAGGGCACCCGGCTGAGGCCGCTGACGATCTCCACCCCGAAGCCGTTGCTGCCCACGGCGGGGGTACCCCTGCTCGAACACCAACTCAAGAAGGCGAGCGCGGCCGGTATCCGCCGCGTCGTGTTCGCGACCTCCTACCGCGCCGCGATGTTCACCGAGGCGTTCGGCGACGGTTCGCGGTTCGGCCTGGAGCTGGCCTATGTGACCGAGGAGGAGCCACTCGGCACGGCGGGCGCGATCCGCAACGCCGCCGAGGAGCTCACGTGCGACGCGGACAGCCCGGTCGTCGTCCTCAACGGAGACATCCTCTCCGGTCACGACCTGGCCGCCCAGGTCGCCATGCACGAGAAGTCCGACGCCGCCGTCACGATGCACCTCACACTCGTCAGCGACGCGCGCCCTTACGGCGCGGTGCCGACGACCTCGGCCGGCAAGGTCATCGAGTTCGTCGAGAAGTCGCCGAACCCGCCGACCAACCAGGTCAACGCGGGCTGCTACGTCTTCCGCCGGTCCACGATCGACGCCATCCCGACCGGCCGTCCGGTCTCGGTGGAGTACGAGACCTTCCCGGGCCTGCTGGCCTCGGGCGGCACGATCATGGGATACGTCGAGGGCGCGTACTGGCTCGACGTCGGCACGCCCGGCACGTTCGTGCAGGGGTCGTGCGACCTCGTCCTCGGCCGCATGGTGTCACCGGCGGTCACGCCGGGCGGCGGCGTGCTGTTCCTCAACGGATCGGTCGTCGCCCCGGAGGCCGCGGTCTCCGGCGGCACCGCGGTCGGAGCCGGAGCGGTCGTGGAGTCGGGAGCGACGGTCGAGTCGAGCGTGCTGTTCGACGGCGCGGTCGTCGAGCAGGGCGCGCGCGTCTCGCGGTCGGTCATCGGGCGCGGCGCCCGCATCTGCGCGGGGGCCGTCCTGGAGGACACCGTGATCGGCGACGGCGCGATGGTCGGCGCGGGCAACGAGCTGCGCGGCGGTCTGCGCCTGTGGCCGGGCACCCAGTTGCCGCCGACGGCGGTGCGCTTCTCCTCCGACCTCTGAGGAGCCGTGCCCACCCGCGAGTGGCGGCCGTCCTGGCCGGTCGACGTGCGGCTCACGCTGGCGCCGCACCGCCGCGGCGCGGGCGACCCCGCCTACGCCCTCACTCCGGACGGCGCGGTGTGGCGGGCCTCCACGACCCCGGACGGCCCCGGCACCCTGCGGGTGCTGCGCCGGGGTGACGCCATCGAGGGCGAGGCGTGGGGGCCCGGGGCGTCGTGGCTGCTCGACGGCCTGCCGGAGCTGCTGGGCGACGCCGACGACCCGGCGACCTTCACCCCGGCCCACGACGTCCTGCGCGACGCGGCGGTGCGGTTCCGGCACCTCCGCGTCGGACGCTCCCGCAACGTCTTCGAGGCCCTCGTGCCCGCCGTGCTGGAGCAGAAGGTCGTCGGCAAGGAGGCCTTCCGCGCCTGGCGCTACCTCGTGCGCAGGTTCGGCGAGGTGGCACCGGGGCCGCAGCCCCTGCACGTGCCGCCGCCGCCTCGCGTGTGGGTGGGGATCCCGTCCTGGGAGTGGCATCGGTCGGGGATCGAGGCCGTACGTGCCCGTGCGATCATCGGCGCCGCGCGGGTGGCGAGCCGGCTGGAGGTGGGCGACACCGGGGAGGCCGACCGGCGGCTCCGCTCACTGACCGGCATCGGGGTGTGGACCTCGGCCGAGATCCGCCAGCGCGCCCTCGGCGACCCGGACGCCGTGTCGGTCGGCGACTATCACATCCCCGGCATCGTCGGCTGGGCCCTGACCGGGCGAAAGGTCGACGACGCCGGGATGTTGCGGCTCCTGGAGCCGTACGCCGGGCATCGCTACCGCGTGACCCGGATGCTGGAGCTCTCCGGCGGCGGGCCGCCCCGCAGGGGCCCGCGGCGGCCGGTACGCGACTACCGCGGTTTTTAGATCGTCCTGCGGTGCCCGTCGCGGGAGTCGGCTCCGAGGAACGGTCCGAGGACGGCGAGGGCGATCACGACGGCCAGCATGAGCCATGGCATGGCGAGCCTCCGGTAAGGAGTGTTCGGGATTTGACTCCTTTATTGTGCGTCGTCCGATCATTCAGGTCCAGGCAGATCCGCTGCACCGAACCCTTAAGTGCCGCTGAAACGTTCCCAGGGGTGGCCCGACCCGCCGGGAATAACGGGCAGGCCTCCGGCGTATGTTGCCGACATGGATCTAGCCGCATCGCCCTCCGCCCTCCGACGGGCGCTCGCCCGAGCGCGGGACGGCAAGCCGCTCGACACGACCGAGGCGGAGGTGCTCCTCGGAGCCCGTGGCGAGCACCTCGCCACCCTGCTCGGCCACGCGGGGCGGGTCCGTGACGTGGGGCTGGAGGCGGCCGGCCGGCCCGGTGTGATCACCTACAGCCGCAAGGTCTTCATCCCGCTGACCCGCCTGTGCCGCGACCGCTGCGGCTACTGCACGTTCGCCACCGTCCCCGGCCGTCTCGACGCGCCCTTCCTCAGCCCGGACGAGGTGCTGGAGATCGCCCGCCAGGGCGCCGAGCTGGGCTGCAAGGAGGCGCTGTTCACCCTCGGCGACCGGCCAGAGGATCGCTGGAAGCAGGCCGGGGAGTGGCTGCACGCGCACGGCTACGACGACACGCTCTCGTACGTGCGCGCCATGGCGATCCGGGTGCTGGAGGAGACGGGACTCCTGCCCCACCTCAACCCCGGCGTCATGACCTGGCAGGATCTCCAGCGGCTCAAGCCCGTCGCGCCGTCGATGGGGATGATGCTGGAGACGACGTCGCGCCGGTTGTTCGAGGTGAAGGGCGAGGCGCACTTCGGCTCGCCGGACAAGGACCCGGCCGTGCGCCTGCGGGTGCTGGAGGACGCCGGCCGTACCAACATCCCGTTCACCACCGGCATCCTGATCGGCATCGGCGAGACCGTGCGCGACCGGGCCGACTCGATCTTCGCCGTCCGGCAGGTCGCACGGGAGTACGGCGGGATCCAGGAGGTCATCGTCCAGAACTTCCGTGCCAAGCCGGACACCAAGATGCGGTCGATGCCCGACGCCGACCTTGAGGAGCTCGCCGCCACGATCGCGGTGACCCGGCTCGTGCTCGGCCCGAAGGCGCGGATCCAGGCGCCGCCGAACCTCGTCGACTCCGAGTACTCCCTGATGCTGCGGGCCGGCATCGACGACTGGGGTGGCGTCTCGCCGCTCACGCCCGACCACGTAAACCCCGAACGCCCCTGGCCGCAGATCGACGAGCTGGCCGCGCGTACCGCCGACAACGGCTTCACGCTGCGCGAACGCCTGACGATCTACCCGGAGTACGTCCGGCGCGGTGACCCCTGGCTCGACCCGCGCCTCGGCGCACACGTCGCGGCGCTGGCCGGCCCCGACGGGCTCGCGCTGGAGGACGTACGGCCACGGGGGCTGCCCTGGCAGGAGCCGGACGGGGGCTGGGCCGACCAGGGCCGTACGGACCTGCACGTGGCCATCGACACCGAGGGCCGCACCACCGACCGCCGTGACGACTTCGACGAGGTGTACGGCGACTGGGACGCGCTGCGCGACCGCCTGCCCGCCGCGCCCGCACGCCTCGACTCCGACGTCGCCGCCGCGCTGCGCAGCGCCGAACGCGACCCCGGCGGCCTCTCCGACGCCGAGGCGCTCGCGCTGCTGCACGCCGACGGCCCCGAACTGGAGGCCTTCGCCGGACTCGCCGACGACCTGCGCCGCGACGCGGCCGGCGACGACGTGACGTACGTCGTCACGCGCAACATCAACTTCACCAACGTCTGTTACACCGGCTGCCGGTTCTGCGCGTTCGCCCAGCGCCGTACCGACGCCGACGCCTACACGCTCTCGCTCTCCCAGGTAGGCGACCGCGTCGACCAGGCGTGGGCGGCCGGGGCGACCGAGGTCTGCATGCAGGGCGGCATCCACCCTGACCTGCCCGGCACCGCGTACTTCGACCTCGCGCGCGAGGTCAAGCGCCGCGCACCGGACATCCACATGCACGCGTACAGCCCGATGGAGGTCGTCAACGGGGCCTCACGAACGGATCTGTCGATCCGCGACTGGCTCGTCGAGGCCAAGGCGGCCGGCGTCGACTCGCTGCCCGGAACCGCCGCCGAGATCCTCGACGACGACGTGCGCTGGGTGCTGACCAAGGGCAAACTGCCGACGGCCTCATGGGTCGAGGTCGTCACGACCGCGCACGCACTGGGCATCCCGACGACGTCGACGATGATGTACGGCCACGTCGACACGCCGGCGCACTGGGTGGCGCACCTGAAGCTGCTCCGGTCGATCCAGGAACGCACCCGCGGCTTCACCGAGTTCGTCCTGCTGCCGTTCGTGCACCACAACGCCCCGATCTACCTCGCCGGCATCGCGCGTACGGGACCGACCAAACGGGAGAACCGCGCGGTGCACGCCCTCGCCCGCGTCCTCCTGCACGGCGCCATCGACAACATCCAGTGCTCGTGGGTGAAACTCGACGACGACCTGTGCGAGCAGGTCCTGCGCGGCGGCGTCAACGACCTCGGCGGCACGCTCATGGAGGAGACCATCAGCCGGATGGCAGGCTCGGACAACGGTTCGTTCAAGACGATGTCCGCCCTGGAGAACCTGGCCACACGCGCCGGCCGCCCGGCACGCCAGCGCACCACGACGTACGGAAAGGTCCCGGCCGAGCGCGTACGCAGGGCCCGCGCCACGGACGGCGTCGGACACTTCCTGCCGGTCGTCGGCTGATCCGTCTCGCGCGACGGTCACTGTCGCGCGGGTCGGGTGGGTGTCCGCGGGTCCGTCGCCTGAGGTGTCTCGTGTCGTACCTACTATCCTCCGGCTCGTGACAGGGGACGGGAGGCGTGGGCATCCGCGGGTACGTCTGCTGATCATCGGCGCGGTCCTGCTCGCGGTCGGCGTCTCCGCCGGGGCGTACCTCCTGCGCGACCGGCCGCGTGACTGCGGAGGGGGCCCGCTGCCGATCACGATCGAGGCGGCGCCGGACATCGCGCCCGCGCTGACCGAGGTCGCCGAGCGGTTCAACCTGCAGACGCATGAGGCCGGCGGCGGCTGTGTGCGCGTCGCGGTCACCGCGCGCGACCCGGCGCGGGTCGCCCGTCTCGCCGCCGACGCGTGGGTACCCGACTCGTCCATGTGGCTGTCCCGCGCCGCCGACGCGGGCATGGGCCCGATCGGCATGGCGACCCCGCTGGCCACGACCCCGGTCGTGATCGCCGCGCCGCGCGCGGTCGCGGCCGAGCTGCGCCGCCGCAAGGCCGCCGCGAGCTGGCGCCTGCTGAAACGGCCGCCGTTCCGCGCGAACGCCCGCGCCCTCGACCCGGAACGCAACGCCGCCGGCGCCGCCACGACGATCGCCGCCCACAACGTCATCGGCTCCACCGTCGTACCCCGCGAACCCGACGTTTCACGGCTGTTCGCGACCTTCACCGGCCTACGCCGCCCCCTCGCCGCCGCCACGGAGCAGTCCGTCGTGGCCTACAACGCCACGCACCGGCCCAACCCGGCGGAGGTCATCGTCCCGTCGGAGGGCACCATCCTCATGGACCACCCGCTGACCACGACCACCACGGACCCGCGCCGAGCCGAAGCCGTCGACGCGTTCCGCTGGGTCCTGCGCGCCCAGCAGGCCGTCGACACCTTCCAGCGGTACGGCTTCCGCCAACCCGACGGCCGCTTCACCCGGACGTACGCCGCGAAGCTGGGCCTGAGCCCGACCCTGCCCAAGGTCCTCCCGGAGCCGACCGAGGCCGAGATCGCGGCCGCGATGAGCGCATGATCGAGGCGGTGGTGTCCGACGCCGGCAGGTACCCGTCGACGAGACGCGAGAGAACGCCGCCTGGGCCGACCGGCTCGGAGTGCACGACGCGGCAGGTCAGCGCCGTTCGATGAACGACTCGGGGTCGCGGGGTGGCCGGTCGCGTGGGGGAGTGGCGGCGTGGCCGATGCCTACGGCGCCCATGGGGTCCCAGTTCGCGGGGAGGTCCAGTGCCTCGCGTACGACGTCGGCGCAGAACATCGTGCTCGACACCCAGCAGGATCCCAGGCCCTCGACGGCGAGTGCCACCAGGAGATTCTCCACGCCGGCGCCCATCGCGACGAGGAACATCTCGCGTTCGGCGCGGGAGCGGCGTGGGTCCGGGTAGTCGTGTGAGCCGTCCATGACCAGGCACGGGACGACGAGGTACGGTGCGCGCCGCAGCACGTCGCCGCGCTTCAACCGCTTTCCGATCGACTTCTCGGAGAAGCCGTCGGCCCGCAGGTCGGCCTCCCACGCGTCGCGCATGGCGTCGAGCAAGTGGTCCTTGGCCTGCTCGACCAGGACGAATCTCCACGGTGTCGTGTGGTGTGGCGCGGGGGCGGTGATCGCCGCGGACACCGCGCGGTGCACGGACGCCGGGTCGACCGGCTCTCCGGTGAACTCCCGGATCGTGCGCCGAGCGCCCAGGATGTCCCTGGAGCCGTAGCGGAACATGTCCTCGTCGGGGGAGCGGACCAGTTCCCGCGCTCCCGGGCCGTCGTCGTCGGTGACCAGGTGGCCCAGGCCGCGGACGACGGCGACGGGCACGCCGTCCAGTTTGCCCTTGACCAGCTCGCCGGCCGAGGCGATCTCGTCGGCCACCGAGGTCATCGTGGCCTCCAGCCGGTTGCCGTACCCGTCGGTGCGGCCGCGCAGGTCGTCCATGGCGCGGACGCCGGCCGCGCCGATCGCGGCGTCGGTGAGGCCCAGCCGCCACGGGCGTCCCAGCGTGTCGGAGACGATCACACCGGCCCGTACGCCGGTCAGCTCGCGCAGCCGCGCGCGGATCCGGCGGGCCGAGGCGTCGCAGTCTTCGGGCAGGAGCAGCACCGTGCCGGGCTCGGTGTTGGAGGCGTCGACGCCGGCCGCGGCCAGCACGAGCCCCTGACGCGTCTGCACGATACGGGTCGGGCCGCGCCGCGCCACGACGCGAACGGTCTCGGCATCGATCGCCTTCTCCCGGTCGGAGGCGACCAGGACCCGTCCCTCCGCCTTGCTCACGATCTTGGACGTGACGACGACGATGTCGCCGTCCCGCAGGCCGGCCGGCGCGACCAGCGCGGCGATGTCGTCACCCTCGCGCACCTCCGGCAGGCCGGGAACCCCGAACACCTCATACCGGCCGCTCACGCGCGTGGCTCCCCGGCCAGCTCGATCGCGGCGCGTGCGATGTCCGCGGAGGCGTCGAGGTCGGTCATCAGCAGCGGGCGTGACCGTACGGCGATCCCTCCCACGTCGCCGGCCAGGTCGGCGTCGGCGGTGTCCACGAGCCAGCCGTCCAGCAGGTCGGCGCCGTAGTGCGCGGCCACCGCACCCGCGGACGTCTCCACCCCGATCGCGGTCAGGCACGCGTCGGCCATACCGCGCACGGGCGCGCCGCCGATGATCGGGGAGACGCCGACGACCGTATTGGCCGCGACCGCCGCGCGTACCCCGGGAATGGCGAGGATCGTGCCGACGCTGACCACCGGATTGGACGGCGGCAGGATCACGAGGTCGGCGGCCTCCAGGGCCTCGATCACGCCGGGCGCGGGCTTGGCGTCCGCCGCGCCGACCGGCGCGATGCCCTGGGCCGGGACCTCGGCGTGCAGGCGAACCCACCACTCCTGGAAGTGGATCGCCCGCTTGCCCTCGGCGTCCTCGATGACGACGTGCGTCTCGACGCGGTCGTCGGTCATCGGCAGCAGGCGCACTCCCGGACGCCAGCGGTCGCACAGCGCCTCGGTCACCGCCGACAGCGGGTACCCGGCGTCCATCATCTGCGTCCGCACGATGTGCGTCGCGAAGTCGCGGTCGCCGAGGGTGAACCACGCCGGCCCGATCTCGTACGCCGCGAGCTCTTCGCGCAGGGTGAACGTCTCTTCGGCGCGTCCCCACCCCTGCTCCTCGTTGATGCCACCGCCGAGGGTGTACATCACCGTGTCGAGGTCGGGGCAGATCCGCAGCCCGAACAGTGAAATGTCGTCGCCTGTATTGCCGATAACGGTGATGTCCGCTTCAGGCGCGGCCTGCTTCAGGCCGCGTAGGAAACGGGCACCTCCGATTCCGCCTGCGAGTGCCACGATGCGCATACGGACAAGTCTGGCACCAGGAGGGCCGACAGATGCGACGGGCCGTCCCTACTTGTGCCAAGCTGGGCTGAAACCGATTACTCAATGGAGTTGCTCGTGAACAATGACGTGCAGCGGCTGCGGGAGCCCGGAGCCTGGGTTCTCCTCGGAGCGGTCGCCCTACAGATCCTCTCAGGGCTGATCGGCCTCCTGTTCGGAGGTAGCGGTCTGCCGTTCACGTTCCGGGCGTTCCAGTTCGTCAACAACGACGCGTTCTTCACCGGCGCCAGTGTCGTCGGGATCGTCCTGATCGCCGTGCTGCTGGCGACCCGGCTCGGCGGCGGCCCCACGCCGCAGGCGCGCACCATCACGATGGTCGCCCTCGGACTGTTCGGCATGATCGTGCTCGTCGAGGTGATCTGCATGCTCGCGGGCCTCGCCGTGGGCAGCGGGTCGGGCGGCATCCTCCTCGACGGCGGGCTCTCCGCGAAGGTCGCCATGTTCCTGTACGGCATCGCGAAGCTCGCGATCGTCGGCGTCGGCGGCTACTACGTCCTCACGGTGTTCCAGGGCTTCGGCCCGGTGCAGCCGGCCGGGCCGCAGTACGGGCAGATGTACGGCGGGCAGCCTCAGCAGCCGTACGGCCAGCAGCCTTATGGTCAGCAGCAGCCCTATGGCCAGCCGTACCAGCAGCAGCAACAGTACGGCCAGCAGCCTTACCAGCAGCCCCAGCAGGGGTACGGCTGCCCGCCGTACGGCGGGCAGCCTCCGCAGCCGCAGCAGCCGCAGCAGCCGCAGCAGCCGTACGGCCAGCAGCCCCCGCCGCAGCCGCAGCCCGGCCAGCAGCCGCCGCCCCAGCAGCAGCCCCCCACGCCGCAGCCCGCCTCCCAGGAGAATGAGGGCGAGTGGACTCGCGCCTACGGTTCGAGTGACACTCCCGCGGCGCAGGAGCCCTCCGACGACAGCGGCAAGGGCGACGACTCCTACCGTCCGCCGGAGTAGAAACGCCCCGTAGTAGCCCTTACCGGCGCGTGCACGAGATGGCCCCGGCAGAAACTCATAACTCCGGGGCCATAGGTCGGCGAGAGAATATCCGCAGGTCAGCGCCGTTTTTTTAGCTCCTGTACACCTTACGCTCACGATTCCGCTTGACGTCTGAGGTCGTGCACGCGTGTAATTTCATTGGTGTAGTTCAGTGCCTTCCCGGGGGAAGGATCAAGGGAAGACACAACCAGGGGGGCTCCACGGGGCTAGGAGGTGCGCTGTGAGCGAGGTGCTCATCCCGCTGGCGCACGGCACAGACGGTGAAGAGTTGGGCTGGCAGGAGCGCGCCTTGTGTGCGCAGACGGACCCGGAAGCGTTTTTTCCGGAAAAGGGTGGCTCCACTCGCGAGGCCAAGAAAGTGTGCCGCGCTTGCGATGTACGTGCGGAATGTTTGGAATATGCGCTAGGTCACGATGAGCGTTTCGGCATTTGGGGTGGTCTGTCCGAGCGTGAGCGACGGAAGCTCAAGCGCGCTGCGGGCTGAGTCCCGCCGAGCCGCCGCCCTAGGTCCCAGTCGCGCCGTCCGCCTGTCGGACATCGCGGACGGGGCGGGCGGCTTCGCGTATTGTGGTCAGCCGCGCCGGGCAGGGTATGCCGGCGCGGCTGACCATCTTCCGGTTGAATTCCGGGTGGAATATTGGCCCCCCATCTCGAACGTCATGTCGTAACGGCCCTGCTCGTCGCGCACGATGGTGCTCGCTGGCTGCCTGAAACGCTCAAAGCCCTGCTCACGCAGAGCAAGCCGGTCGACCGTCTCATTGCGGCGGACACCGGGAGCGGCGACGCCTGCCCTGCCCTCCTGACCGAGGTCGTGGGCGAGAGCAAACTGATCTCATTGCCGCCGCGGACCCCGTACGCCGAGGCGGTCGCCGCGCTGGCCAGGCATCCGGCCTCGAAGTCGGCGGTTCCCGTGCCCGAAGAGGTGTCCGGCTCCGACCGCGTCGAGTGGCTGTGGCTGCTCCACGACGACTCCACGCCGGCGCCCGACGCGCTGGAGCGGCTGCTGAAGACGGCCGACTCCCACCCGCCCGCGGCCATCCTCGGCCCCAAGCTGCGCGACTGGTACGACCGGCGCATCCTGATCGAGACGGGCGTCGCGATCGACCGGGGCGGGCGCCGCGACACCGGCCTGGACGACCTGGAGTTCGACCAGGGCCAGCACGACACCATTCGCGAGGTCATGTCCGTCAGCACGGCGGGCATGCTCGTCCGCCGCGATGTCTGGGAGGAGCTCGGCGGCCTCGACGCCATGTTCGGCCTGTTCCGCGACGACGTCGACTTCGGCTGGCGCGCCCACGCCGCCGGCCACCGGGTGCTGCTGGCACCTGACGCGGTGATGTTCCACGCCGAGGCCTCGGCGCGCGGCGACCGCGACATCGCCATCAAGGCCGACGACCGTCGCAGCGCGCTTCTCGTGCTGTTCGCGAACCTCCCGCTGTCCGGGCTCCTGCTGTCCGTGCCCATCAACATCCTCGTGTCGCTGCTCAGAGCGCTCTTCTTCTCCTCCGCCAAACGGCCGGACGCGGCACGCGCCGAGGTGCGCGCGCTGCGCGGAGCGATGTTCCGCATGTGGGGGATGCGAAGAACGCGGTCGCAGGGGCTCACCCACAGCGGGGTACGGCGTTTCCAGCCGCGCTGGCCCACGCTCCGGCGGCTGCCGGAGCTGCTCGGCGGGCGGCGGCTGCCGCTGACGCTTCCCGAGAGCGGCGTGCTGGGCCGCTGGATCCGCAAGCCCGCCGTCCTGATGGCCCTGGCGCTGACCGTGGTCTCCCTGGTGGCCGGACGCGGGCTCGTCTCCACCGGCGGACGCCTGGGCGGCGGCGCGCTGGTCCCCGCCTGGGGCGGCGCGAGCGACCTGTGGGCCCAATACCTCACCGGATGGCATCCCGTCGGGCTCGGCTCCGGCACCGGATCCCCGCCGTACGCCGGGGTGCTCGCCGTCCTGTCCACGATCCTGCTCGGCAAGCCGTGGCTCGCCGTCCTGGTCCTGCTGCTCGCCAGCGTGCCCCTCGCCGGCCTGTCCGCGTACGCCGCCACGCGCCGCATCCTCCGCACGAACACGCCCGTCGCCGTCTGGGCCGGCGTCACGTACGCGCTGCTCCCGGTCGCGACCGGAGCGGTGACGACCGGCCGGATCGGCACCGCGGTCGCGGCCGTCCTCCTGCCGTCGATCGGCCTGTTCTCCTACGACATGCTCGCCGAGCGCAACCGGCACGCGTCCTGGGCGGCCGCGCTGCTGCTCACCATCGCGACGGCCTTCGCGCCGGTGACCTGGGTGCTCACCGCCCTCGTCGTCATGCCCGCACGGTTCGCCCTCGCGGGCCAGCACCGGCGTACGGGCCGCGGCGTGGCGGTCGCGCTCGCCGTGCCGCCGCTCCTGCTGCTGCCGTGGGCGCTCCACCTCGCGGCGCACCCGTCCGGTCTCCTCCGCGAGGCCGGCCTGACCCAGACCGTCGAGCGGCCCGCGCCGGAGACGCTGCTGATGCTCGGCCCGGGAGGTCCCGGCGCCCCGGCGCTGTGGGTCACCGCCGGGCTCGCGCTCACCGGCCTGGTCGCACTGCTGATGCCACGGATGCGCCTCGCCGTGCTGACCGGATGGCTGCTCACGCTGGCCGGGCTGCTCGTGGCGATCCTGGTCGCCGCCGTCCATGCCTGGCCCGGCGTCGCGCTCATGGTCGCCGCGCTGGGCCTCGTCCTGGCCGCGTCAGGCATGCTGCACCGGGCGTACGGGCTGCTCACGGCCGGTGCCGCCCTGCCGCGCGCCGGGGCGGTCACGATCATGGTCGTGGCGGTGACCACGCCGCTTCTCGCCGCGGGCACGTGGATGCTCCACGGCACCGACGGCCCGCTCGTCCGCGTGAAGCCGGACGCCTTCCCGCTCGTCGTCGAGGCACGCACGACCCTGCCGCGGATGCTCGTCGTCTCCCACCGCCCGGACGGCTCGGTCGCCGCGACCGTCCTGCGCGGACGCGAGCCGCTGCCCGGCGAGGAGACCGCCCTGTCCACGGACGCCGCGAGCGGCCGCCTGCGCGCCGTCGTGTCCTCCCTGGTCGCCGGCACCGGAGGAGCGACCGGGCTCTCCCACTTCGGCGTGCAGTACATCCTGGTGCAGCGCCCCGACCACGACCCGCTCAGCGCCGCCCTCGACGCAGCGCCCGATCTGAACCGCCTGAGCCATACCCGCAACTTCGCGCTGTGGCAGCTCGCCGTGCCCTCCGGCCGCCTCATGCTGCTCGACGGCGGCACCGTGACCCCGGTCGCGACCGGGGTCATCGACGCGCGGACGACCATCCCGCCAGGCCGCCCCGGCCGTACGCTCCTGCTGGCCGAGCCCGCCGACGGCGGGTGGCAGGCCACGATCAACGGCCACACCGTTAGGTCGAGCACTGTCGACGGGTGGGCCCAGGCGTACGACGTTCCTACGGGCGGAGGGGTCTTCCGGTTGCAGCGCGGGATGCGGATGCGGCACCTGTGGGTCATCGCGCAGGCGCTCGGCCTGCTCTTCGTCCTCCTGCTCGCGCTGCCGTCCGAACAATGGGTCGAACGCCCCCGCCGTCGCCGCACACGCCGCGGCGGACACGAACGCACCGAGGCGACCCCCGTGCTGAGCGGGGTGGAGTGAGATGAGCACCGAGGAAGATCCCGAGACCACCTCGGACGAGTTCGAAGAGGAACCCGGCGACGAGCTCCCGGCGGATCCGATCGACGAACCGTCTGGACCGGACAAGGAACGGACCGAGCACTCAGACGTCCTCCCCTCCGCCGAGAACGAGCCGGAGACGGCACCGATCCCCAAGCCCTCGCCCGAGGAAGGGGCGGGAGAGCCCCGGGCGTCCGACCACACCCAGCCTCCTGCCGAGCCCGCCGAGACGGAACCACTGACGACCCTGAATTCGGCCGAGCAACCCGACCAGGAACCGCCGCCGGCGCCCACCTCGGACGAGCTCCACGAGGACCCGGCCGACTCCGCCGCACCGAAGCGCCCATCGCCGGCGAGCGAAGAGCCCACCACCTCAGACCGGCCGTCGCCGAGCGAGGAGCCCGCCGCCCTAGACCGGCCGTCCCCGAGCGAGGAGCCCGCCGCCCAGGACCAGCCGTCGCCGAGCGGGAAGCTCACCGAACCCGCGGACCGGCCGTCGCCGTCGAGCGAGGAACTCACCGCCCCGGACCGGCCGTCGCCAAGCGGGGAGTTCACCGACCCCTCGGATCGCCTGTCGCCATCAAGCGATGAGCTCGCCGAACCCGAGGACCGGCCGTCACTCCCGAGCGAACCGTCTCCTGAAGCCGCCGCCTCGGATCGGACGTCGCCGAGCGAAGACTCCGGCGAGTCCGCCGCTCCAGAACGGCCGTCGCTTCCGGGCGAAGTGCCCGGTGAGAGCGCCGCGTCGGATTGGGCGGCGTCGTCGTTCGAGGAGCCGGCGGAGGAGTCCGGGCAGGCCGCGAGAGTGGGCTGGCCGTTGCGGCCCGGTGCGCGACCGCGTGAGGGCTGGCAAGAGGAGCCCTGGACCGGGCCGAGCGACGACCTGCCCGAGGAGTTCGGGGCGGTGCCCGGCTACGAGGCGCCTCCGGAGACCGGCGGACGCCACAAGTCGCCCGTAGGGCCCTCGTCGAAGCCCAGTACGGGGTGGACCGACAGGCCGAAGGACCAGGCGACCCCCGGGACCGACGACGAGGCCGCTCCCGCCACGGATTACGCGTCCGCGTCCGAGTCGGACTACACGTCCCCTTCGGGGACGGATTACACGTCTGCTTCCGGGACGGACTACGCGTCCCCCTCGGACTACACCTCCCGTGCGGACTACGCGTCCACGTCCGGGTCCGACTACACGTCCCCTTTCGGGACGGACTACATGTCCGGCACGGACGATGCGTCCGGCTCTGGGACGGGCAGGGAGTCCGACTCTGGGACGGATAGCGAGTCCGTCTTTTGGACGGATCGTGAGTCCGGCTCCGGGACGGATAGCGAGTCCGCCTTTTGGACGGATCGCGAGACCGGCTCTGGGACGGGCCGCGAGTCCGCCTTCGGGACGGGCCGGGAGTCCGGCTCTGGGACGGGCCGCGCGTACGGCTCCGGGGCGAGGGAGGTGCGGACGGGGCCGCGTCATGGGCGGCGTGGAAGTGCGCGCGGGCGTACCGACGGCGAGGACACCGGCGCTCTGCCGGTCGGCGGGCGTTCGGCGGGGTCGCGGCGGGCGAAGAAGCCGCCGTCCGCGGCGGCGACGTTCTTCGGTGTGCTGGCGGCCGTTCTCGGGGGGCTCTGGAAGGTTTTCGCGTGGGTGGCGTGGCCGGCAGGGCGGTTCCTGCGAAGGTTGTCCTCGCCGGAGACGCGGCCGCGGTGGATGACGCGTCTGCCGGGCAACCGGTTCGCGCTCGCGGCGCTCATCGCTCTGGCGGTCGCGGCGCTCTACGGTGTCGCGTCGTTCGCGCGGCCTGCCGCGTCCGAGCCTCCCGGGCCGCGGCGTGTGGTTCCGCCCGCGGCGACCGCCGTCTGCCCCGCGCCCTCGGACACGCGCGTCAGCGCGGTCACGTCGCCGCAGTCGCACGGTCTCGGCCGGGTTCAGGTGGCCGGTGGGCCGCCTTCGCTGACCAAGCCCGGCACCGCGTGGTCGGCGAAGGCGAAGAAGGGGTCGGGGACGTGGACGTTCGACGCGTCCGGTGCGCTGGCGCCCGGACTGACGGTCGAGCAGACCTCCACTCACGGCGCGCTGGAAGGCGTACGCTGCGCCGAGCCGGCCGCCGACCAGTGGTTCATGGGGCCGGGGCCCGCGGAGGCCAAGTACGTCGACCTGTCCCTGAGCAACGCCGACGACCGCAACGTCTCGGTGAGCGTCGAGGGCTTGAGTGAAGACGGCTCCCTCGAGTCCGTCGGCGGCCATGACATTCCCGTCGGCGGGCACACGACGCGTGTGATCCACGTCGGGAAGGAGCCCGACGGTCTCGGTGACGTCGCCTCCGGTGTGAAGATCATCGCGCTGCGCGTCCACGCCGCCAACGGCCGGATCGCGGCGGCGGTGCGGGTCCAGCGGAAGAAGGGGGCCGACTGGCTGCCCGCGACCAGGCCGGGCAGCAACCTCGTGGTTCCGGGCGTGGCGCCCGGCACAGGCGCGCGGCGGCTGCTCGTTGCGGTGCCCGGCCGGGACGAGGCGACCGTGGAAGTGGAGATCATGTCCCCGGACGGCACGTTCGTGCCGGCCGGGCAGCGCATCCTGCAGGCCGCAGCGCTGGCCGTGACGCCGCTCGACCTCGGGCTGGGCGGCAAGCCGGCCGGCATCCGGCTCGTCTCGGACCACCCGATCGTCGCGTCGCTGGTCGCGGAGCAGGATGACGACTTCGCCGTCTCCGCGGCCGTTCCCGCGCTCGGAGAGGGCGGTCTGGTCGCCGGAGACCAGGATCGGTCGAGCCTGCTGCTCACCGCGCCGGAGACCGCCGCCGTGGTGCGTGTGACGCAGATCATGGCGCAGGGATCCGCGGCGACCGGCAAGGATGTCCGTGTGCCGGCAGGACGGACGATCGAGGTGACCATGCCGTCTCCGGCGAGTGCCGGCGGATACGCACTGAGCGTCGTCCCGCGTCCGGGGTCGGGCCGCGTGTACGCCGCTCGTTTTCTCAAGGTCAAGCATCAAGGGATCACGCTGTTGCCAATCGGGCCCGCGCGGACGTCGATACTTCTGCCCTTTGTCAAGCTCGTCCCGCTTCCGTAAGCTCGCGTCCGGCACTCCGGACTGTGAGATGCGGCCGCGATACGACCGAGGTTCGAGTGAAACATCTGCATTGCAATGCTCTGGGGTGACCGGTGCTGGACGATGGTCCTGGTGCCGAAGTACCCTGACGGCCAGATGTTGACAACAATATTTACTCTGCCATCAAAGCGTCGATCTTGCGTCTTTCTCGTTGTACCTGGAGATATCAACGCACGATTAGCCGTTGGCGACGTTCTGTTACGGGGGGCTCGCAAACATCGGCCGACCTGCGTCATATCGCATCTGACGTCGTTCGTGGTAGGGAAATGCGCACATGTCCGACGCTTCAACTCGGTTTAATTCTGGCCCTACGGTCGAAGCGCCCATCGCCATCATCGGCATCGGCTGTCGTTTCCCGGGCGGTATCGACTCCGCGGACGCGTTGTGGAAAGTGCTGGTCGACGAACGCGACCTCGTGACCGAGGTCCCACCCGACCGGTGGGACGCGAGCGCCATGTACGACCCCGAGCCCGGTGTTCCCGGCAAAGTCGCCTCCCGGTGGGGCGGTTTCGTCGCCGACGTCGCGGGGTTCGAGCCGGAGTTCTTCGGGCTGACCGACCACGAGGCCGAGCGGATGGACCCGCAGTCCCGGCTGCTGCTGGAGACCGCGTGCGAGGCGCTGGAGGACGCGGGCCTGCCGCCACGGAGCATGAAGGGCGCCGCCGTCGGCGTCTTCGCCGGTCATGTGCACAACGACTACCTGCACCTGATGAATTTCGACGAGCCCGGCCTCTGGGACGCCCACGGCGTGCTCGGCACCGAGCACGCCTCGGCCACCGGCCGCATCTCGTACCTGCTCGGGCTCCGCGGACCCGCCGTGACCCTCGACACGGGCGTCTCCTCCTCGCTCGTCGCCGTTCACCTCGGCTGCCAGTCGCTGCGTACGGGAGAGGTCGACCTCGCGCTGGCCGGGGGAGTCTCGCTGGCCCTGACCCCGGAGAGCACCTTCGGAGCGATGGGCATGCTGTCCCCGGGGCGCCGCTGCCGCGCGTTCGACGCCGGAGCGGACGGCACCGTACGCGGCGAGGGCTGCGGCGTGGTGGCGCTGAAGCGCCTGCCCGACGCGATCGAGGACGGCGACCGCGTGCTGGCGGTCCTGCGCGGCACGGGTGTCGGGAACAACGGCGGATCCCCGTCCACGATGACCGCCTCCTCCCAGGAGGGCCAGTACGTCCTGCAGCAGGAGGTGCTCGCCAAGTCGGGAGTCGATCCGGCCCGCGTCGGCCTGGTCGAGGCACACGGCGCGGGCACTCAGACAGGCGACCCTGTCGAGTACGCCGCGCTGCGCGCGTCGTACGGCGCGGGCGACGAGGGCTGCGCCCTGGGCGCGATCAAGACGAACCTGGGGCACTGCGAGACCGCCGCCGGCATCGCGGGCCTGATCAAGGCCGTGCTGGCCGTACGGCACGGTTGTGTCCCGGCCAACCTCCACTTCGAGCGGTGGAACACCGAGATCGACCCTGCGGGCGCCCGCCTGTTCGTCCCGACGAGCCTGGCGCCCTGGCCCGTGACGACGGGCCCGAGGCTCGCAGCTGTGTCCTCCAACGGGATGACCGGCACGAACGCCCACGTCATCGTCGAACAGGCCCCGCCGAGGTCCGACCGCCCTCCGGCGCCGGCGCTGCCGAGGTCGTACCCGATATCGGCCGGCTCCGAGGAGGCGCTGGCGGAGGCCGCGGGGAGGATCGCGGACTGGCTCGAGGCCGAAGGGGCGGGGATATCGCTGCGCGACGTCGGGTTCACGCTCGCGCATCGGCGGGAGAGACGCTCGCACCGCGCCGTGGTGGTCGCCGGTTCGCGCGAGGAGCTGGTCGACCGGCTCCGCAGGCTCGCCCGCCGGGTCCCCGCCGACCAGACCTGGACCGGCACCAGCGTCCGTTCCGACCGCGGCCCCGTCTGGGTGTTCTCCGGAGAGGGGTCGGAGTGGGCGGGCATGGCACGCGAACTCCTCTACAGCGAGCCTGCCTTCGCCGAGACCATCCTGGAGCTCGAACCTCTGATCGCCGAGGGCTGCGGGTTCTCCCTGCGGGCCGAGCTGAAGTCCGATGAGGTCGTGACCGGCGCCGACCGGGTGCTGCCGGTGCTGTTCGCCGTCCAGGTGGCGCTCGCCGCGGCCTGGCGCGACCACGGCGTCGAGCCCGCCGCGGTGATCGGCTACTCGTTCGGCGAGGTGGCCGCCGCGGTGGTCGCGGGCGCCCTGCCCCTGGCCACCGGCGCCGCCGTCGTGTGCCACTGGTCCAAGCTGCTCGCCGGAGCGCCGAACTCCTGCGCCACCGCCCACGTACGCCTGGGATCGGTGCAGGTCGAGGCGCAGCTCACCGCCGTCGCGGTCGACGACGCCGCCGTCGCGGCCGTCCTGTCGCCGTCCTCGACCATCATCGCCGGCGACGCCGCCCGCGTTCACGCCCTCGCTGCGGCCTGGCAGGCCAACGACGTGGAGGCGACCGTGCTCCCCGTCGACGTCGCCTTGCACAGCCCCCAGATCATTCCCCTTCTCCCCGACCCGTCGCCGGGCGGCGAGGCGGGGCCCGCGCCCGAGGTCACGTTCTACGGGACCGTGCTCGACGATCCTCGCGCCGTGCCGGACTTCGGCCCCGCGTACTGGGCCGACAACCTCCGGCTGCCGGTGCGGTTCGGCGCGGCCTGCGGCGCGGCGCTGGCCGACGGGCACCGCACGTTCTTCGAGGTCTCGCCCGACCCCCTGCTGACCGGTGTCGTCGAGGAGAACGCCGCGTTCGCGGGGCGTGAGGCGATCGTGCTGGCCACGCTCGTACGCGGCGCCGACCAGTACTCCGGCCTCGCGGGACAGACCGCGGCCGCGTACTGCGCGGGCGTGCCGCTCGCGTGGCGTGAACACGCCGACGGCGACCTCGCCGACGTTCCACGGCCGCCCTGGGCGCACCGGCCGCTCTGGCTGCCCGACCACCTGCGGAAGAAACGCCATCACTGGGAATCCGGCCGTCCGCTGCTGGGCGTGCACGTGCGGCTTCCCGGCGCGCCCGACGAGGACGTCTGGCAGGCCGACGCCGGCACCGGGCCATGGCCGTGGCTGCGTGACCACCGGATCCACGGCCACGTGATCATGCCCGCCGCCGGATACGCGGAGATGGCCCTCGCGGTGGGCGCCGACCTGTTCGGGGAGACCGCGCCCTGCGAGGTCGAAGACCTGACCGTCCACGCGCGGGTGCCCCTGGAGGAGCAGACGGTCCTCACGACCCGCAGCACCCGCCTGTCGCCGGACAGCGTGACCGTGGAGATCCTGGCGGGCGGCGACGGGCCCGCGGCGCGCGTGGCCGCCGCCGTCGTCCGCCGCCTGCCCGCCGAGCCGCCCGGGATGGTGGACCTGCCGGCCGTGCTCCGGCCCGTGTCCGACCTCGCCGTCGCGAAACGCCTGGCCGAGGAGTTGTTCGAAGGCGCGCACCTACCGGCCACGGGGCTGCCTCCCCTGGAGCCGCACCCGGCAGAGGACCGATCCAACGCCGCCACCGTGTACGAGAGCCTCTGGCGGCGGGGCATCCAGTACGGCCCCCACTTCACGGCGCTGGAGAGCATCCACGTCGAGGGCGACACGGTCGTCGCCCGTATCGCGCTTCCCACCGGGCTGCGGGCAGGCGCCGAGGCGTTCCGCGCGCATCCCGTGCTGATCGACGCCTGCGCGCAGGCCTTGTCCGCGCATCCGGGCGTCGCCGGCCAGGACGCCACCCTGCTGACCCTTCGGATCGGCGCGCTGCGGCGGCTCGGCGACCCGAACTACGCTTCCTGGTGCGAGGTACGGGTCCACGAGACCGGCGAGGACATCGCGCGCGGCAGCGCCCGGCTGTTCGCCGAGGACGGCATCGTCCTGGCCGAGCTGGACGACATCCGGCTGGGCGCCTCGGGCGGAGACGCGAGCGCCGCGCGCGCCGGCCACCGGCTCCTGGCCGTCGAGTGGGACGAGGCGCCCCACCCCGGCCTGCCCGTCCCGGCGAACGGGTCCTGGCTGGTGCTGGCCGAGGAGGACGACCAGGTGGCCGACGCGCTCGCCGGCGCACTGGGGTCATCCCTGCTGGTCGCCCCCCTGTCCTACCTCGAAACGGGCGCGCAGACGGTCGAACGCCACCTGACCGACACACGTGGCCGCGTCGTCATGCTCTGCCCGGCCCCCGTCGCTCACACGGGCGCGGACAGCGTCGAGCGCGCCCGTGACCGCGTACGCCGCCTGACCGCACTCATCCGCACGCTGTCCGAGATCGGCGACGGCACACGTCTCTACGTGATCACCCGGCAGGCGTCCACGGCGCCCGGCACGAGCGTCCAGAACGTCGAGCAGGCTCCCCTGCGCGCGGTCTGCCGCGTCGCCGGCGCGGAGAATCCCGGCCTGCGGATCACCCACGTCGACGTCGACGCGGACGGCGGCGCGCCCGCCGACCTGGCCGTCGAGTTGCTGGCCGGTTCGCCCGAGGACGAGGTCGCCTGGCGTCAGGGGCGCCGCTACGCCGCGCGCCTGCGCCGCGTGCCGCTCAGGGAGGACGAGCGCCGTTCGACCTGGGTCCGGTGCGGCGAGGACGGCTTCGCCGTCGCCGTGCGCGACACGGGAGACCTCGACTCCTTCGAGCTGCACACCTCGCCGCGCCGCGACCCCGGGCCCGGCGAGGTCGAGGTCAGGGTCCACGCCGCCGGGCTGACCTTCCGCGACGTCCTGGAAGCCCTGGGCCGCGGCCAGGGGCAGGGCCTCGGCTACGACTGCGCGGGTGAGGTCGTCGCGGTCGGCGAGGGCGTCAACGGCCTGCGGCCCGGCGACCGCGTCGCCGGGTTCGCGCCGGGCGCGATGGCCTCCTTCGTGACCCTGCGGGCGACGAGCGTGTTCGCCATCCCGCCCGCGCTCGCCTACGAGGAGGCCGCGACCGTCCCGGCCGCCTACCTCCTCGCTGCCCACGCCGTACGCCACCACGCGCGGCTGAGGCCCGGCGAGCGCGTCCTCGTCCACTCGGCGACCGGCGGGGTCGGCATGGCGGTCATCGCCGAGGCGCGCGCCGCCGGAGCGCAGGTCTTCGCCACCGCCGGCACCAAGGCGCGCCGCGACCTCCTCAAGGGGCTCGGCGTCGAGAACGTCTACGACTCCCGCACCCTGGAGTTCGCCGAGTACATCCGCGAGGACACCGGCGGCGAGGGCATCGACGTCGTCGTCAACTCCATCGAGGGCCCCGCCCTGCGCGCCGGGCTCGACCTGCTGCGCGCCGGCGGCCGGTTCATCCACATCGGCGGATCCGAGGGCGGGATGCTCGGGCTGTCGCCGTTTCGGCGCAATGTCACCTTCGCCGGGGTGGACCTCGTGGCGGCGGCCGAGACGCTGCCGCCCGTGCTGCGGGAGATCGGCGCGGACCTCGCGGAGGGCCGCGTGCGCCCGCTGCCGCACACGGCGTACCCGGTCGGCGAGGCGGGAGCGGCCTTCCGCGCCATGGCCGCACGCGAGCACATCGGGAAGCTGGTGATCGTCTTCCCGCAGGACGGCGTGGTCCAGGCCGTCGTGCCGCCCGACCAGGTGCCGGTCGTCCGCGCGGACGGCGCGTACGTGATCACCGGCGGGCTCGGCGACCTCGGGCTGCGGCTCGCGCGTCACCTCGCCGAGTGCGGAGCGGGCCGCATCGTGCTGAACGACCGCATGCCCGCCTCCGGTGAGACCGTCGAGACGATACGAGAGCTGCGCGGCACCGGCACCGAGGTCGAGGTCGTGCCCGGCGACCTCGCCGACCGCGACACACCACCGCGCCTGGTCGAGGCCGCCACTGCCACCGGCCTGGCCCTGCGCGGTGTCGCGCACGCGGCCGCGGTGGTCGAGCGCGCCGAGATCGCCGACATCGACGACGACCTCCTCGACCGCGTGTGGGCGCCCAAGGCCCTGGGCGCCTGGAACCTCCTCGGCGCCCTGGAGGAACACCGGCTCGACTGGTGGCTGTCGTTCTCCTCGGCCGCGTCGCTCATCGGCATCCCGGGACAGGGCGCGTACGCCGCGGCCAACGGCTGGCTGGACGCATTCACCGCCCACTGCCGCGCCCGCGGCGTCCCGGCGCACGGCGTCAACTGGGGAGAGTGGACGGGCGGCCGCGGCGGTGTGATCACCTCGTCCGAGGGGTTCGCCGCCATCGACCTCGTCCTGCGCCACGACCGCACCCAGACGGCGTACCTGCCCATGGACGAGTCGCGGAGGCTGATCGGTGACCGGGGGCGCACCACGCCGTTCTTCGCGGCCCTCGCGCGCCAGAGCGGGCTCGTGGGCGACCACGGCGACGACGCCCTGCGGATCGAGCTACGGGCCACCGACCCGTTCACGCGTCACATCCGCATCACCGAGTACCTCGTCGACCGCACCAGCGCCATCCTGCGCTGCCAGCCGGCGGCACTCGACCCGGACCTGCCACTCGCCGACTCCGGGCTCGACTCGCTGATGTCCATGCGCCTGCGGAACGGCATCGAGAAGGACCTGGGCATCCGCGTCGAGGCCAAGACCATCTGGGAGTTCCCCACCCCGGCCGCCCTGGCCGCCTACCTCGCCGAGCGTCTCTAGGGCCTAGTCGTCCGGAGAGTCGTACGTGGGGTCGATGGACTCGGGGGAGAGGCCGAGCAGGTCGGCGACTTCCTCGACCACGACGTCGCGGATCAGCCGTGCCCGGTCGCGTTCGTCGTCGCCGCCGCGTGCCTCGATCGGGCGCCGGTAGACGACGATCCTCGGCGGTCTGCCGTCTTCGGCGGGGATCAGCCGGCTGAGGGGCACGGGATCGGCGGGGTCGGCCCACGCCTCGACCGCGGGGACCTCCTCGACGGCGAACTCCACCCCGGCCAGCTGCCGGCTCAAACGCTGTTCGAGGCGGTGGGCCTCGTCGCGCACCAGATCGTCGAAACGCTCGGCCCGTGACCGGGAGATCGGAACCTCCGGGGGCGCGAGCGGCCCGCGCATTCCGCGGCCGCGACGGTCACGGCGGCGTGTGCTGGAGCCTGTCACGCGGGATCGCACATCTTCGAGCATAGACCGACGCTCCTTGGTTCAGGCTCCGTCCCGCCATGCGGGATGCCGACACAGGTGTCCGTCTCCGTACGGTTACCAAGTCGTTGCGGCCCGCTAGTAAGATCTTCTTTACTGGATTCAGTCTGCTCTGTGGTGGACTGTGGCGTATCGCCGGTCGTTCGCGGGTTTCCCCAGGCCACACGGACGATCTCTTCCTTCGGAGCGTACGGTCCGCTCGCCCAGTGGCTCGTCCGACAAAGATCCGTTATGCGGTCGCGCGCCTGAAATACGGCGACACGAAGTGAGGATAGTAGCGCTGGCGTGGGGGGAGGGGATACGTTCCCGTCGTGAGCCCCGTCCGCATCTGCTCCCGCACCGCGTGCAAGCAGTCTGCTGTCTATACGCTCACGTACGTCTATGCCGACTCGACCGCTGTACTCGGCCCGCTGGCAGCGTACGTCGAGCCGCATTGTTATGACCTCTGCGCCGAGCACGCCGAGCGTCTCACCGCGCCTGTCGGCTGGGAGCTCGTACGCCTGCCGGCGGAGGAGTCCGAGCCGAGCAGCGACGACCTCGAAGCGCTGGCCAACGCCGTGCGTGAGGCCGCCAAGCCCATTTCGCGCCAGGAGCCGGTCGGCCAGGGCGTCGAGGTCGGGAGACGCGGCCATCTGAGGGTTCTGCGCTCGGACACGCCCCGCAAGCCTTGACCTCGTCCCGGTAGGCTCGTGACGTCATTGCGACCGACGTGCCGTGAGCAAGGGGCAAAACCATATGCGCGACCTCGCCAGGATCTTCAAGGCGTACGACATCCGAGGGATCGTTCCTGACGAGCTCGACGAGGAGATCGCCGAGGCCGTCGGTGCCGCGTTCGTCCGTGTGACGGGTGCCGGCGCGGTCGTCACGGGTCACGACATGCGCGACTCCTCCATTCCCCTCGCGTCCGCCTTCGCGCGCGGTGCCACGAGCCAGGGCGCCGACGTCGTCGAGGCCGGGCTCGGCTCGACCGACATGCTCTACTACGCGAGCGGCAGCCTCGGCCTGCCCGGCGCGATGTTCACGGCGAGCCACAACCCGGCGCAGTACAACGGCATCAAGCTGTGCCGTACGGGCGCCAAGCCGGTCGGCCGCGACACGGGGCTCACCGAGATCCGGCAGATGCTGGAGGACGGCATTCCCGCCCATGACGGCGCCACGGGCACGGTGAGCGCCCGCGATCTGCTGTCGGGCTATGCCGACCACCTGAAGTCCCTCGTCGACCTGTCGGGCATCCGGCGGCTCAAGGTCGTCGTCGACGCGGGCAACGGCATGGGCGGCCACACCGTGCCCGTCGTGTTCGAGGGCCTGCCGCTGGAGGTCGTCCCGCTCTACTTCGAGCTCGACGGCAGCTTCCCCAACCACGAGGCCAACCCGATCGAGCCGGCGAACATCGCCGACCTGCGCCGCGCGGTGCGCGAGCACGGCGCCGACATCGGGCTCGCCTTCGACGGCGACGCCGACCGCTGCTTCGTCGTGGACGAGCGAGGCGAGCCGGTGGCGCCCTCGACCGTCACGGCGCTGGTCGCGGTCAGGGAGCTCGGCAAGTACGGCGCGGGCCGTATCGTCCACAACCTGATCACCTCGCGTGCCGTGCCGGAGATCGTACGCGAGCATGGCGGCGAGCCGGTGCGCACCCGCGTCGGCCACTCCTTCATCAAGCAGACGATGGCCGAGACCGGCGCGATGTTCGGTGGCGAGCACTCCGGCCACTACTACTTCCGCGATTTCTGGTTCGCCGACTCCGGCATGCTCGCCGCCATGCACGTCCTGGCGGCTCTCGGCGGCCAGGACCGCCCGCTGTCCGAGCTGCTCACCGAGTTCACGCGCTACGTGGCCTCCGGTGAGATCAACACCACGGTGGACGACCAGGAGGCTACGACGGCGCGCGTACGCGAGCTGTTCGAGGGCCGCGACGGCGTGAGCATCGACGAGCTCGACGGGCTCACCGTCGGCCACGCCGACTGGTGGTTCAACCTGCGCCCGTCCAACACCGAGCCGCTGCTGCGGCTCAATGCAGAGGCCATCGATCAGGGCACCATGTCCGCCGTGCGCGACGAGGTGCTCGAGATCGTGCGAAAGGGATGACGAAATGAAGATCGACTCTTGGCTGCTGGAGATCCTCGCCTGCCCCAACTGCCGGGGGAGCCTGAGCGCGGAGGAGACGGCCGACGAGCTCGTCTGCACCGGCACCTGCAAGTACGCCTACCCGGTGCGCGACGACATCCCGGTTCTCCTCGTCGACGAGGCACGGACGCCTGCGTGATCCTGTCCCATCGGTGGGAAGGCGCTCGGCCATGACCGTTCCCGAGGCCGACCCGAGCCGTCTCGACGACCCTGAGGCACTGGAGGTCGCCGACCCCGCCGAGGTGCTGCGCCAGGTCGCCACGGCCGCCGCGCAGGTGCGTGAGGCGCAGTTGCTGGCCGCCGAGGCCGGCATCGAGCGCGTCGCCGACGGCGGGCGCCCGCGCGCGATCGTGGTGGCGGGCAGTGGTGAGGCCGGCACCGCCGGCGACGTGCTCGCGGCCGTCTGCGGCCCTGGCTGCCGGGTGCCGATCTCGACCGTACGCGGCCACCGCCTGCCCGGCTGGGCGGGCGCGGCCGATCTGGTCGTCGCGCTGTCGGCCTCCGGAGCCGAGGAGGAGACGCTCGGCGTCGCGGCCGAGGCCGTACGCCGTGGCTGCCGCCTGCTGTGCGTCGGCGCGGCGGGCTCGGCGCTGTCGGAGATCGCCGTCCAGAGCGCGTCGACGTTCGTGCCCGTGGCGTCGCAGGGGAAGCCCTGGTCGTCGCTGTGGGCGCTCAGCGTGCCGCCGCTGCTGGCCGTGCGGGCCCTCGGCCTGGCCGACGTGACGGCCGAGCTGCTGGAGAGCGCCGCCGTACGCCTCGAGGAGGCGAGCCATCAGTGCCGCCCGGCCAGCGACGTGTTCGTCAACCCGGGCAAGCAGGCCGCGTTGGACCTCGCCGGGTCGATCCCGGTCATCTGGGGCACCTCTCCGCTGACCGGGGTGGTGGCCCAGCGGTTCGCCGCGCAGCTCGCCGTACACGCAAAATATCCCGCTATTTCGGGTGAGCTGCCTGAGGTGCACCACAACCAGGTGATGACCTTCGACGGCGTCTTCGCGTCGTCGCGCGGCACCGACGACGACATCTTTCGCGACCGCGTCGACGAGCCCGACCGCATGCGCCTGCGCCTGGTGCTCATCCGCGACACCGAGGAGCACCCCCAGGTGACGCGGCGGCGCGAGGCCTCGGCCGAGCTCGCGGGCGAGCGCGGCGTGGCCGTCACCGAGCTGTCCGCGCGCGAGGGACACCCTCTGGAGCGGCTCGCCGGGCTCATCGCCCACACCGACTACGCCAGTGTCTACCTGGCGCTGGCCATCGGCATGGACCCCGCACCGGGCACCGCCGTTCACGAGCTGCGAGCGAGGATGACATGAGTGCTGAAGGCGGATCCAAGGCGATCGCCGCGGCGCTCGGCGCCAATATGGGCATCGCCGTCGCGAAGTTCGTCGCGTTCGCGTTTACGGGGTCGGCGTCGATGATGGCCGAGGGCGTGCACTCCATCGCCGACTCCGGCAACCAGGGCCTGCTGATCCTGGGCGGACGACGGGCGAAGCGCGGGCCCACCCGCGAGCACCCGTTCGGCTACGGACGTGAGCGGTTCTTCTACGCCTTCGTCGTGGCCGTGGTCCTGTTCACCGTCGGCGCGCTGTTCTCGCTGTACGAGGGCTGGCACAAGGTGAGCGATCCGCATCCCGTCGACTCCCCGATCTGGGCCTTCACCGTCCTGGGGCTCGGCATCGTCCTGGAGGGCTACTCCTTCCGCACCGCGATCAAGGAGTCGAACCTCACGCGCGGCCGTCAGGGCTGGGTGTCCTACATCCAGAACGCCCGCGCCCCCGAGCTGCCGGTCGTCATCCTGGAGGACTTCGCCGCGCTGATCGGCCTCGTCGTGGCGCTGATCTGCGTCGCGCTGGCCGTGATCACCGGCAACGGCGTCTGGGACGGCGTGGGCTCGATCGCCATCGGCGTGCTGCTGGCGTTCATCGCGGTCGTGCTGGCCGTCGAGACCAAGAGCATGCTCATCGGCGAGTCGGCGGTCCTCGAGATCGAGAACAAGATCATGGCGGAGCTGGAGTCGGTCGACGAGGTCGACCGCGTCATCCACCTGCGCACTCTCCACGTCGGGCCCGAGGAGCTGCTCGTCGCGGCGAAGATCGCGGTGGCCCACGACGACACGGCCGCCGAGGTGGCCCGCGCCATCAACGCCGCGGAGAAGCGCATTCGCGAGGCCGTGCCGATGGCACGCGACATCTACCTCGAACCCGACCTCGACCGGTCGGCCGCGACTCAGTCCTCGCCGCCGCCCGGTGTGACCAGCCCCGACTCGTAGGCGAGCACCACGGCCTGCGCCCGGTCGCGCAGGCCCAGCTTCGTGAACACCCGCGCGACGTGCGTCTTCACCGTGTGCTCGCTCACGACGAGCCGCCCGGCGATCTCGGAGTTGGACAGGCCTGTCGCGATCAGGCCGAGCACCTCGGTCTCGCGCGCCGTCAGCGTCTCCAGCTCCGGCGCCGCCTGCGGCCGCGTACGCCGCTGGCGTGCGAACTCCCGGATCAGCCGACCCGTCACCTGCGGCGCGAGCAGCGCGTCGCCCCGCGCGACCACCTGCACCGCCGACACCAGGTCCGCGGCCGTGGAGTCCTTCAGCAGGAAGCCGCTGGCTCCCGCGGACAGCGCCTCGTAGACGTACTCGTCCACGTCGAACGTGGTGAGCACCAGCACCCGCGTGGAGCCGTTCGCGGGGTCGGCGAGGATGCGCTTGGTCGCGTCGATGCCGTCCAGGTGGGGCATGCGGATGTCCATCAGGACGACGTCGGGCCGGTGGACCTCGGCCAGGCGTACGGCCTCCCGGCCGTCACCGGCCTCGGCGATGACGTCGATGTCGGGCTGGGACGCGAGAAGAGCGGCGAACCCGGCGCGCACGATCGTCTGGTCGTCGGCGATCAGCACTCGGATCATGAACGCCGATTCTTGCCTACCGGAAGCTCCGCCTGCACCGCGAATCCGCCTTCCGTACGTGGACCTGCGGCGAAACGGCCGCCGAGCATCGTGGCACGCTCGCGCATTCCGACGAGCCCGTGCCCCATGACCTTGGTGTGGTCATCGGCGGGGGACGGCGGGGCCGCCGAGCCGTCGTCGGTGACGCGCACCGCGAGGCGGTCGCCGTGGTAGTCCAGCTCGACGTTCACCCGCGCGCCGGGCGCGTGCCGCCGGGCGTTCGTGAGGGCCTCCTGGACGATCCGGTACGCCGACAGCTCGATGGTGGTCGAGAGGGGCCGTGCGGGGCCGTGGACGTTCAGCTGCGCCTCGCCGCCCGCGCCGCGATGGCTGTCGATCAGCTCGGGCAGGCGGTCCAGCCGCGGCTGCGGCGTCACGTCGGGCTGTACGCCGGGCTCGGCGCGCAGCACGGTGAGGAGCCGCCGCATCTCATCCAGCGCCTCGCGCGCCGTTCCGGCGATCTCCCCGAAGCCCTTCTTCGCCTCGGGGGACAGCGAACGCATCGTGTACGGCGCGGTCTCCGCCTGTACGGCGATCATCGAGACGCTGTGCGCGACGACGTCGTGCAGCTCACGCGCGATGCGGGCCCGCTCGCGGAGCACGGCCTGCTCACGCTGGACGGCGTTGAGTCGCGTCATGGTCTCGCTGCTGCGCTCGCGCTCCTCGTCCATGCTGGCCGCGGCGGTCTCCACCGTACGGCGGGCGTCGCCCAGGCCCAGGGAGGCCACGACCGCCACGAGCGCGGCCGGCCACGGGATGCCGTTGAGGCTGTCGGAGGAGAGATACACGACGGCGACGGCCACGACGCCGCCCACGCCGAGCACGCCGGTGGACTGGCGGGGGAGCTGCTGGGCGAGCAGGAAGAGCGTGTACATCCCGGCGAAGGCCGTCGTGGCCAGCAGCGGCTGACCGGACAGCAGGCTCGCCGCGAGCGACCCGAGCGCGATCGCCGCCGCCGGCCGCAGTGACTCACGGCGGAACATCAGCGGCAGCGTGGTGCCGAGCGCGAACCCGCCCGGCAGGCTGATGACCTCCAGGCCGTGCAGCGGAAGCTCGAACAGCGCGGCGATGGCCAGCATCGCGCCGGTGACCGGGCCGTACGCCCAGCGCGTGCCGAAGTTGCGCCAGGCGTGCGCCCAGCGGAGCAGAGGCGGCGTCCTGGGCGGGCGTGGCGGCGGTGCCGGAGGGCCACCGGGGGGCGGCTGCCGCGTGTAGAGCGTCCCGGCCGGGGCGGCGAACGGCCCGGTCGGGCCCGGAGACGCGTAGGGCCCGTTCGGCGGCGCGCCGTACGGGCGCGGGGCCGTGGGCGGCGGTGTGCTCTTGCCGTAGAGCGAGGCGACCAGGCGGTTCGTCACCGGGCGCAGGACCTTGCCGATCGCGGTGAGGATCCACAACAGGACCTGACCCACAGCCGCGACGACATGCGAGGCCATACGCCAGGCCGCCGGACCGGCCTCCTGGAGAAAGTCAGGCTTGTCAGTGGCCATCCTTTATCTTCACCCTTCGGAGGCAGTGCTCGCCTCACCGCAGGGGGCGATTTTCTCCTCCCCGTATGCCGGTGATGTCCACCTCCAGGACGACGTGAGGTCCCTCCTAGAGGCGGACGCCCGTGGCGTTATCGCAGCGTACGTTCGACTGTGTGACGAGCGACGCCCGTCGTCTCCGTACTTAGGGGGTCCGGAGACGAGGTCGTCGGGTTCGCCATCCGGCCTCGGGGGTGCGGGTGACGGATCGGTACGTCCCTCGTCGAGGTGGCCGTAGGCCGTCCAGGCTCCTGTGGGACCCGAACGGCGGACACTGCGATCGGGCCACACCATGGGCTGGAGTTCTTCCCGATCCGACCACCTCGACGAGGGACACCCCGTCTTTTCGAGGTCTTTCCACGCCTCATGCGGTCCGGTAGTGCCGGGCCAGTGCGTGGAACGCCTCCTTCGGCTCCCAGTGCCAGCGCGCCGTCGGCTCGTCCGGCGTCGCCCAGATCGCCTTCACGATGCTGTAGCTCGCCAGGTCGAGGTCGTGGCGCGCGTCGGCACGGTGCGGGGCGTCGGGGGTGACGAAGTCGTAGGTCAGCGCCGCGTACAGGTCCATCGACTCGAAGACGCCGAGCATGCCGGTGAGGTATTCGGCCTGGGACCGCTCGCTGCGGACCAGGCCGCCGATGATCTCCGGTTCCGGCTTGTCGTAGTCGACGACGTCCCAGCCCATGCCGCCCTTCTCCGGTGCGCCCCGGTAGGTGCACGTGCCGAACTCGGAGATCATCACCGGTTTGCGCCAGCGCCGGTACTTCGTGAGCGCGCGCACGTGGTCGGCCCGGCGGGCGAAGTAGGAGTAGTAGTTGACGCTGACGATGTCGAACAGCCGCCAGTCGACCTCGTCGTCCTCGGCCGCGCCGTACGTCATCGGGCCGTTGAAGACGGACCTGCCGACCTTCGCGGCCCGCGCGATGAAGGCGGTCAGCCGCCGCGCCATCCTCTCCGGGTCATAGTTGCCGCTGAGCAGATTCCTGACCCGCTCCACGGCGTCGTCGCCCGGCACGATGCCGGGCACGAACAGCACGAACTCGCAGCCGACGCTGAGGTGCACGCGCACCCCCTGCCGGCGGAGCCGTTCGGCGTGCTTTCCCGTCTCGGCCAGGTGGTCGAGGATCTCCCGCGGCGGGCGGTCGCCCAGGCGCGGCTGGAGCCAGACGTGCAGGCCGCGCTCGGCGGCCTCCGACGCGGTGGCGCCGAGCCGTTCGACGCCGTCGCCGTAGACCGAGACGGAGTCGGCGTGCAGGCCGTCCTTGATCGCCCGCAGGTCCTCGCGCATCCGGGCGGCGTTCCATCCGGTCGCCGGCGTCTCGCCGTCGGCGACCCCGTAGGACACGCCGCGGTACCTCAGCCCCGTATGGGCGGCCTCGGCGTGGCCGCCTCCCAGAACCGTTCCCGCGAGCCCGATCGCGGCTGTCCCGGCCAGAAACCGTGCCCGGCTGATCTCCTCGTTGCGCACCGTGCCTCCCGTGTGTCCGGTCGCCGCGTCGTCGCGGCGCGGTCACCAGTCTCCGAACGGCCGGGCACGGCGGCCGAGGGCCGATGGTCTACGGCGCGGAGACCTTGGTAGGTCAGCGGCGTCCCCGCAGGAGGCGCAGGGCCTTCTCCTTCTCGAAGTCCAGGGCGCGTCCGGGGGGCGCGGACAGCCGTCCGATGCGCTCCCCGAGCTCGCGTACGGCGGCACGTACGTCCGGCTCGGCCAGCACCCGCACTCCGAAGGCCAGCTCACCCGGGCTGATGTCGTAGCGTTTCTCCAGGGTCAGGGCGAGGGCGACCGCGCGGATCTCGTCCTCGCCGAACCGCCGGTGCCCGTGGCGCTCGCGCGTCGGGGGGAGCAGGCCGAGCGCCTCCCGGTAGCGGAGCATGCGAGGCGAGGTGCCGAGCCGCTGAGCGGCCTCCGTGATGCGCATGGGACCTATTCTGACAAATCTGTGTAAGAAACGCCGGGCTGACCGTGCGTTCCGCGCCGAACCCGACCTAAACTCGCCCGGACAACGACTTCAGGGAGCTGACCAAGCATGGACCACAAGGTCGCCGATCTGTCTCTGGCGGCGTACGGCCGCAAGGAGATCAAACTCGCCGAGCACGAGATGCCGGGTCTCATGGCGGTCCGCGCGGAGTACTCCGAGAGCAAGCCGCTCCGTGGCGCGAAGATCATGGGCTCGCTGCACATGACCATCCAGACCGCGGTGCTGATCGAGACCCTCGTGGAGCTCGGGGCCGAGGTCCGCTGGGTGAGCTGCAACATCTTCTCCACCCAGGACCACGCGGCCGCCGCGGCCGTCGTCGGCCCGAACGGCACGGTCGACGACCCGCAGGGTGTGCCCGTCTTCGCCTGGAAGGGCGAGACGCTGGAGGAGTACTGGTGGTGCACCGAGCAGGCGCTCACCTGGCCCGGCGGTGACGGCCCGAACATGATCCTCGACGACGGTGGCGACGCGACGCTCCTCGTCCACAAGGGCGCCGAGTACGAGAAGGCCGGCGCCGTTCCGTCGGCCGCCGAAGACGACCCGGAGGAGTGGCAGGTCGTGCTCGGCCTGCTCCGCCGTACGGTCGACGGCTCCGGCCGCTGGACCGCCCTCGCCGAGAGCATCAAGGGCGTGACCGAGGAGACGACCACCGGCGTCCACCGTCTCTACGAGATGCACAAGGCCGGCACGCTCGCCTTCCCGGCGATCAACGTCAACGACTCGGTCACCAAGTCGAAGTTCGACAACAAGTACGGCTGCCGCCACAGCGTCATCGACGGCCTCAACCGCGCCACCGACGTGCTGATCGGCGGCAAGGTCGCCGTCGTGTGCGGCTACGGCGACGTCGGCAAGGGCTGCGCGGACGCGCTGCGCGGCCAGGGCGCCCGCGTCATCGTCACCGAGATCGACCCGATCTGCGCACTGCAGGCCGCGATGGACGGGTTCCAGGTCACCACGCTCGAAGACGTCCTCGAGATCGCCGACATCTACGTCACGACGACCGGCAACTTCAACATCATCAGCGCCGACCAGATGTCGCGGATGAAGCACCAGGCGATCGTCAGCAACATCGGCCACTTCGACAACGAGATCGACATCGCCGGCCTGGCGAAGATCCCGGGCATCGTGAAGGAAGAGGTCAAGCCGCAGGTTCACACCTGGACCTGGCCGGATGGCAAGTCCATCATCCTGCTGGCCGAGGGCCGCCTGATGAACCTCGGCTGCGCCACCGGCCACCCGAGCTTCGTCATGTCGAACTCCTTCACCAACCAGGTGATCGCGCAGATCGAGCTGTTCACGAAGACCGAGGAGTACCCGGTCGGCGTGTACGTGCTGCCGAAGCACCTCGACGAGAAGGTCGCCCGCCTGCACCTCGACGCGCTCGGCGTGAAGCTCACCGAGCTCACCAAGGAGCAGGCCGCCTACATCGGCGTCGACGTCGAGGGCCCGTACAAGTCAGACCAGTACCGGTACTGAGCGACACGATGAACGCGGACATCGCCGACCCCGGACTCGCCGAGTCCGGGGTCCGGCGAATCGACTGGGCCGACCGTGCCATGCCGGTGCTGCGCCTCATACGGGAGCGCTTCGCGGCCGACAGGCCGCTGGCGGGCCTGCGGGTCGCGGCGTGCATGCACGTCACCACCGAGACCGCGAACCTCATTCGCGCGCTGCAGTCCGGCGGCGCCGAGGTCGCGCTCGCGGCGTCGAATCCGCTGTCCACGCAGGACGACACCGCCGCCGCGCTCGTACAGGAGTACGGCGCGGCGGTGTTCGCCCGGCAGGGCATCGACCGTGACGGCTACTACCGGCACATCCACCAGGCGCTGGAGATCGGCCCCGACCTGGTGATCGACGACGGCTGCGACCTCGTCAACACCCTGCACACCGAGCGCCTCGACCTGGCCGGGGCCGTGCGCGGCGGCTGCGAGGCGACCACGACCGGTGTCATCCGGCTGCACCAGATGGCCCGTGAGGGCGCGCTGAGCTTCCCGATGGTGGCCGTCAACGACACCGACACCAAGCACATGTTCGACAACCGGTACGGCACCGGGCAGTCGACCCTCGACGGCATCGTTCGCGCGACCAACACGCTGCTCGCCGGGAAGACGATCGTCATCGCCGGCTTCGGCTACTGCGGACGCGGCCTGGCCGAGCGCGCCCGCGGCATGGGCGGCCGCGTCATCGTCACCGAGATCGACCCGGTGAAGGCGCTCGACGCGCTCCTGCAGGGCTTCCGCGTCCAGCCGATGGCCAAGGCGGCCGAGGACGGCGACGTCTTCATCACCGTCACCGGCAACTGCGACGTCATCACCGCCGAGCACTTCGAACGCATGAAGGACGGCGCGATCCTCGCCAACTCCGGCCACTTCGACGTCGAGATCGACGTACGCGGCCTGGCCGACCTCGCCGTCGACGTACGCCGCGAGGTCCGTCCGCAGGCCGACGAGTTCGTCCTCGCCGACGGACGCCGGCTGGTGCTGCTCGCCGAGGGCCGTCTGGTCAACCTGGCCGTCGCCGAGGGGCACCCGGCCGCCGTGATGGACATGTCGTTCGCCGACCAGGCCCTGACGTGCGAGTGGCTCGTCGGCCAGGACCTCAAGCCGGGCGTGTACGACGTTCCGGAGGCCATCGACGGCGAGGTCGCCCGGCTCAAGCTCGCCTCGATGGACGTCCAAGTCGACACCCTGACGCCGGGGCAGGAGGAGTACCTCTCCTCGTGGCGGCGCGGCTCCTGAGTAGGTTGGACCCATGCCGCGGGGAACCTACGTCCACGACTCCGACGTGGAGGAGCACTTCAGCTGCGCGCCCGATGGCGGCGGCTGGCGCTACTCCGCGACCCGTACGGACGGCGGAACGATCGAGCTGGTAGCCGACGGCCGCTGGCGCCCCGCGCGGCTCCAGATCACGGCGGGCGACCACTGGCTGAAGGGCGGAGCGGCCGGCACCGAGCTGATGTGGGTGACGGGCGGCCAGGAGCGCTCGGCGCGTGCCACCGGCTTCCTCGGCGACTCACCGGGGCTGCTCGTCGCCGTCGCGCGCTCGCTGGGCCTCACCGAGGGACAGCGCGCCGACGTGCGCCTGCTGGCGCTGACCTCCCCGTCTCTCTCCGTCCGCACGGTGCCGCAGCGCTGGGCCCTCACCGAGATCGCCTGGCACGACGCCGACGACGGCCGCCTGCCCGTCGAACGCTATGAGGTCACCGACCTGGAGACGGGCGAGATCTCGGAGTTCCACCTGGCCGGAGACGTGGTCGTGGCCGCGCCCGGCGTCGAGCTGACCGCACTGGACGACCCGCCGAACCTCTCCTGATCAGCGTCCCGGCGGGAGGAAGTACGGGCGGTTCGGCGTTCCGGGCGGGCCGCCCAGCCATTCCGGACCCGGCGCGGGGCCGGGCCCGTACGACGGGGGCGGTGGCGGCGGGCCGGTCAGCGGGATCACCGGCGGCGCTCCGGCCGGCGCGGGCAGGCCGCGCCGGTTGATCGCGGCGCGGCGCGCGGCGCGCTCGGCCAGGCGGCGCTCCTCGCGGTGACGGCGTTCGGCGAGGACGGCCGACAGCAGGATCTCCGGGCGGAGCCCGGACGGCGGCGGCGGGCTGACGTAGCGCATGATCTCGCCGATGAGGCGCTGCCCCATCTCGTCGCGTACGCCCGGGGCCAGCTCCCAGAACCGCGTCAGGTACTGCCGCCCGGCCAGCGCGACGTTGTCCGGGAGCAGCGACAGCTCCAGCGACGCCGCCCACGGCGCGAGCTGCGCCGGCATGAGCGCGACCGGGCCGAGGAAGACGTTCACCGGCACGCGGTCCTGGATCACGATGGTGCCCGCGAACACGTCGCCGAGCCGTTTTCCGCGCTGGTTGAGCATCGAGGTGATGAGCGCCGGCGAGCCGAGCAGGCTCCAGATCTCCACGAACCCGGCGAGCGCGCGTACGAGCGCCTGCCGGAAGCGCTCAGGGCCGCCGTCGTCGCCGACGACCCGCAGGCCGACCGCGAACTTGCCGAGCGTACGGCCGCGCGTCAGCGTCTCGGTGATCGTGGGGTACCCCACCAGGACCAGCACGGTCACGACGATCGTCAGCCCGATCGTGACCGCGGAGTCCGCCACTCCCGCCGACAGGCCGACGAAGATGAAGCAGAAGTAGAGCAGGAACACCTGCAGCAGCATGTCGACGAACAGCGCGAGGGCGCGGCTGGCCAGCCGCGCGACCCGGATGTCGAGCGCGACGGCCTCACCGGTCACCAGTTCGATGGGCACGCGGCCCTCCCGTCAAGATCTTCGCTTGAGGGTAGTGTGCCGGTCTGTGGACGTCGACGCCTTCGTAGCCGCGCACAACGCCGAATGGCGCCGCCTGGAGCAGCTCGTCAACCGTGGCACCCGCAAGCTGAACGGCGGCGAGATCGACGAGTTGGTCGAGCTCTACCAGCGCGCGGCCACCCACCTGTCGGCCGTACGCTCCAGCTCGCCCGACCCGGCGCTCGTCGGGCGTCTGTCGTCCCTGGTCGCACGCGGGCGCGCGGCCGTGACCGGCGCGCACGCGCCGATGTGGCGAGACGCCGCGCGCTTCCTCACGGTGTCGTTCCCGGCCACGGCGTACCGCATGCGCTGGTGGTGGCTGGGCTCGGCGGCCATTTGCACCCTCGTCTCGGTGGTGCTGGCGATCTGGGTGGCGCGCAACCCCGAGGTGCAGACGTCGCTGCTGTCGCCGGCCGAGATCCGCCGGCTCGTCGACCACGACTTCGCCAACTACTACACCGACCACGCGGCCGGGGCGTTCGCCTTCCAGGTGTGGGTGAACAACGCGTGGGTCTCCGCCCAGGCGCTGATCTTCGGCATCCTGCTGGGCATCCCGACGCTGCTCGTCCTGTGGGGCAACCAGCTGAACCTCGGCGTGTCGGCGGGCCTGATGTTCGCCCACGGCAAGGGGTCGATCTTCCTGGGCCTGCTGCTGCCGCACGGCCTCCTGGAGCTGACCGCGGTGTACCTGGCCTCCGCCGCCGGGCTGCGGCTCGGCTGGACCGTCATCGACCCGGGCCCGCGCCGACGCGGGCAGGCGCTGGCCGAGGAGGGCCGCGCCGCGATGAGCATCGCGCTGGGCCTCATCGGCGTCCTCGCCGTGTCGGGCGCGATCGAGGGCTTCGTCACCGGCCACGTGCCCGTGACCTGGCTCCGCATCGCCATCGGCGTCATCGCCGAGGCGGCCTTCCTGACCTACGTGATCGTCCTGGGCCGCCGCGCCGTGCGGGAGGGCGACACGGGCGACGCCGAGGTCGTCCCGGACACCGCTCCCGTCGCCGCCTGAACGGGCCGCCCGCACCCTGGGCGCGTACATGGCGGTGCGCAGCGGCGTGCTTCTCGGCGGCGCCGCCTGGTTCCTCGCCACCCGCGCCTGGCGACGGCTCGGCCTCCTGCTCGCTCTCAACGGAGCCGTCCAGGTGCTCGACGGCGTCATCGGCGTCGTACGCCACCGGCCGATCGAGGCCATCGGCCCGCTCGTCTACGCCGTCGCCCTGTTCACCGCGGCGGCGGCGCTCACGCGAGGCGAACCGGCTGGTCGAACCGCCGGGACGACCGTCTCGAGCTGAGGAAATGTCACTGGTGGGCGGCAGAATGAGGGGCATGAGCGAGGCTTTGGATCTTCCCGCGCCGGCCGACGAGATCGCCTACCGGCAGGCGGTCGCCGACGCGGTCGCGGCCGCCGCGGCCTACTACGGCGACGGTTCCACCGCACTGGACGACGACGCGTACGACCGCCTCGTGCGCGGCATCGAGGCGTACGAGAGCGAGCATCCCGATCAGGTCGCGCCCGACTCCCCGACGGGGAAGGTCGCGGGCGGCGCCGTGGTCGGCGACGTGCCGCACACGGTGCCGATGCTGAGCCTGGACAACGTGTTCTCGCCCGAGCAGCTCGTGGCCTGGGCGGCGAGCCTGGAGCGGCGGCTCGGCCGCCCGGTGGAGCGCTGGAGCGTCGAGCCGAAGCTCGACGGCCTGGCGGTCGCGGCACGCTACCGGTCCGGGCGGCTGGTGCAGCTGGTCACGCGCGGCGACGGCACCGCGGGTGAGGACGTCTCCCACGCGATCGGCACGATCGTCGGCCTGCCGGGCCGGCTGGCCGAGCCGCTCACCGTCGAGATGCGGGGCGAGGTGATGATGACCGCCGCCCAGTTCGAGGCGGCCAACCTCGTCCGCGTCGAGCACGAGGGCACGCCGTTCTCCAACCCCCGCAGCGGCGCGGCGGGCACTCTCCGCGCCAAGGACCGCCCCTACAAGGTGGAGCTGACGTTCTACGGCTACGGCGCGCTCGGCCTGGAGCCGGGAAGCGAGCTGGCCCTGCGCCTGGAGGGGCTCGCGCACAGCGAGGTGATGGCCTACGTCACCGAGCTGGGTGTGCAGACGACGACGGCGACCGGCGCCGGGATCACCACCGCCACGAGCGTCGACGACGTGCAGGCGCGCGTCGACGAGATCGCCGGGCTGCGGGCGAGCCTGGCGATGGGCATCGACGGCATCGTGATCAAGGCCGACGCCGCGGCCGACCAGGTCGAGGCCGGGTTCAGCTCACGCGCGCCGCGCTGGGCGATCGCCTACAAGCTCCCCGCCGCAGAGAAGATCACCCGGCTGGTCGGCGTCGAGTGGAACGTCGGCCGTACGGGCGTGATCGCGCCGCGTGCGGTCCTGGAGCCGGTGCAGATCGACGGCACCACCGTCACGTACGCGACGCTGCACAACGCCGCCGACATCGGCCGCCGCGGCCTGCTGCTTCTCGACCACGTCACCGTGCACAAGGCCGGCGACGTGATCCCCCGCGTCGAGGCGCCCGTGGTGCACCTGCGCACCGGCGACGAGACCACCATCGAGATCCCCGACGTCTGCCCGCGCTGCGGCTCCGACATCGACATGTCCCAGCAGCGGTGGCGCTGCGTACGAGGCCGCGGCTGCCACGCCGTCGCCTCCATCGCCTACGCCGTCGCCCGCGACTGCCTCGACATCGAGACCCTCGGCCGCACCCGCATCGTCGCGATGGTCGACGCGGGCCTCATCGCCGACTTCGCCGACCTGTTCACCCTCGACCGCGAGACGGTCCTCGGCCTCGACCGCATGGGCGACACCAGCACCACCAACCTCCTCGCCGCCATCGACGCCGCCAAGACCAAGCCGCTCAACAAGGTCTTCTGCGCCCTGGGCGTCCGCGGCACGGGCCGCAGCATGTCCCGCCGCATCGCCCGCCACTTCGCCACGATGGAGGCGATCCGCGCCGCGGACGTGGAGGCGTTCCAGCGGGTCGACGGCGTCGGCCCGGAGCGCGCGGCCCTCATCATCACGGAGCTGATCGAGCTGGCCCCGGTCATCGACAAGCTCATCGCCGCGGGCGTCTCGATGACCGAGCCCGGAGCGGTCGGCCCCACCGCCGACCCGGTCGCGGACGACCTGCCGTTGTCCGGCATGTCGGTGGTCGTCACCGGCGCGATGACCGGCCCGCTCGCAGCCCTGTCCCGCACCGAGATGAACGAACTCATCGAACGCGCCGGAGGCCGCGCCTCCTCCAGCGTCTCCGCCAAGACCTCGCTCCTGGTCGCGGGCGAGAAGGCCGGATCGAAGAAGGACAAGGCCACCAAGCTGGGCGTCGACATCACCACACCGGAGGACTTCGCCGCGACCGTCGAGGAGTTCCTGGAGCAGGAGACCGTCTGAGAAAGCCCGGTCAGAGGCGGCCGGCGGCCTTCAGGGACAGGTAGGCGTCGGCGAGTTTCGGTGCCAGTTCCTCGGGAGGCTCGTCGACGACCTCGACGCCGTACTTGCGGAGTTCGGCGGTCAGGCGGCGGCGGTCGGCGCGGTGGCGTTCGGCCGCCGCCGCGTCGTACACCGCGGCGGCGTCTCCACGCGAGGCGGCCATCTCCGTCACGCGCGGGTCGCTGACGGCGGCGATCATCACGATGTGCTTCGACGTCAGCTGGGGGAGGAGCGGCAACAGGCCCTCCTCCAGCGACGTCGTGTTCAGGTCCGTCAGCAGCACGACCAGGCAGCGCTGCCGTACGCGGGCCAGAAGGGTCGACACCATGCCGGCGGCGTCGGCCTCGATGAGCGCGGGTTCCAGCGGGGCCATGGCGCGGACCATCGCGGTCAGCACCTCGGTGCGGGCGCTGCCCTCGACGCGGGCGCGCACCTGGCGGTCGTAGGCGAGCAGGTCCACGCGGTCGCCCGCGCGTGAGGCGAGGGCGGCGAGGAGGAGCGCGGCGTCCATCGAGCAGTCGAGCCGTGGCACGTCGCCGACGCGGCCCGCGGCCGTACGGCCCGTGTCGAGGATGAGGTAGATGCGCCGGTCGCGTTCGGGGCGCCAGGTCCGTACGACGACGTCCTGGCGGCGCGCGGTCGCGCGCCAGTCGATGGACCGCACGTCGTCGCCGTCGACGTACTCCCGCAGTGAGTCGAACTCCGTGCCCTGGCCGCGGATCAGCGCGACGTGCTGCCCGATCAGCTCGCGCAGCCGCGCCAGCTTCGCCGGCAGGTGACGCCGCGACGGAAACGCCGGCAACACCCGCACCGACCACGGCGCGGGACGGGACAGCTGGCGCGCGGCGAGCCCCAGTGGCCCGTACGAGCGCACCGTGACGGTGACCGCACGCCGGTCGCCGCGGCGCGTGGGCGTGAGGTGCGTGTCGATGCGGCGGCGCTCGCCCGCGGGCACGGTGAGGGACACGGTACGCGGCGACGACCCGGCACTGGGCGGCCAGGCGTCCCGCAGCCGCGCCTTGAGCCGCCGCCGCCCGAGGTTCTCCACGACGAGCGAGACGGACGCGTCCTCGCCGAGCCGCACATTCGTGTCCCCGGAACGGTGCAGCCCCAGCCGCCGGATGTTGCCCGCCAGCGAGAGATCGACCACGACCAGCGCGACCACGGCGGCGTCCACGAGGAGCAGCGTCCACCAGCTCGGCATGAGCACCAGCACGACCGCGCCGAGAACGGCCAGCAGCCCGGCCCGCCCGGTCAGCGCCATGCGGCCTCCCCGGTCTTCATCGTTTTCAGCGCGGGACCGGGACGGTGGTGAGGACGCCGTCGAGGACGCCGTCGGCGGTCGCGCCCTCCAGCTCCGCCTCGGGGCGGAGCTGCACGCGGTGCCGGAACGTCGGGCGGGCGAGGGCCTTCACGTCGTCCGGTTGCACGTAGTCGCGGCCCGACAGCCAGGCCCACGCGCGTGACGTCGACAGCAGTGCCGTCGCGCCACGCGGGGAGACGCCCAGCTGCAGCGAGGGCGACTGCCGCGTCGCGCGGCACAGGTCGACCACGTAGCCGCTGACCTTGGGGTCCACCCGTACCTGGCGGACGGCCTCGCGGCCCGCGGCCAGGTCTTGCGGCCCGGCGACCGCGGTCACTCCGGCCGCCGCCAGGTCGCGCGGGTCGAAGCCCGCCGCGTGCCGCTGCAGCATCGCGATCTCGTCGTCGCGCGACGGCACCGGCACGGTCAGCTTCACCAGGAAACGGTCGAGCTGCGCCTCCGGCAGCGGGTACGTGCCCTCGTACTCGACAGGGTTCTGGGTGGCGCAGACGACGAACGGGTCCGGCAGCATGCGTGGCGAGCCCTCGACCGAGACCTGGCGCTCCTCCATCGACTCCAGGAGCGAGGCCTGCGTCTTCGGCGGCGTGCGGTTGATCTCGTCGGCGAGCAGGAGGTTCGTGAAGACCGGGCCTTCGCGGAACTCGAACTCCGAGGTGCGGTTGTCGTACACCAGTGAGCCCGTGACGTCGCCCGGCATGAGGTCGGGCGTGAACTGGACCCGTTTGAAGTCGAGCTTCAGCGCCTGCGCCAGGGTGCGGATCAGCAGGGTCTTGGCGACGCCGGGAACGCCTTCGAGCAGCACGTGCCCACGGCAGAGCAGCGCGATGACGAGTCCCGTCACCACGGCGTCCTGCCCGACCACCGCCTTGGCGACCTCGCCGCGCAGCGCCGTCAGCGCCGCGCGGGTGTCCTGCGCCCCCAGGTCGTTCGGGGCTGCGTTCGCGTCGGTCACGAGTTGCGAACCTGCCTTTCCAGGTCGTCGAGGAAGCCGGCGAGCCGTACGAGCTCGGCGTCGTCCATTGGTGGAGGACCGTACAGCGCGCCGCCGATGACCGCCTGCTCCCACTCGGTGTGCTCGGCGAGCGCCGCGACGATCTCCGAGGCCATCGAGGGGTCGGAGGCCGCGCTGCGCGGCAGGCCGAGCAGGCCGGTGAGGCGTTCGAGGGCGCCGGTGCGCAGTGCCTGCGCGGCGCGGTCGCCGGCCCGGCGCGACCGGTAGAGCCGTGCACGGCCCTCAACGGCCTCGGCGGAGCGTACGACGACCGGTAGCGGCTCGACGACGACGGGCCCGAGCCGGCGGGCGCGCCAGAGCGCGACCAGGAACACCGCGATGATCATCTGCAGGAACGCGAGCTTCACCCCGAACGGCACGAGGTCCCCGAAGCTCTTCTGGCCGCCGCTGCCCGGCGGCGGCGGGTCCGGCAGAAGCCATACGACGCTCGGTCGGGCCCCGAGGAGGTTCATGCCGAGCGAGGCGTTGCCCTCCTCGGCCAGGTGCTCGTTGGTGAGCGGGTGTCCCGAGCCGAGCACCGTCACGGTGGAGCCGGCGACGGACAGCTGTACGAGGTTGGGCCGCCCGTCGTGGAAGTAGCAGCGGGTGGCGTCCGAGGGGGCCGTGTAGACCTCGGAGTCGAAGAACCCGGCGTTGCCCGCGTACGCCGCCGCGCTCAGCGAGCAGCCGGGGGCGGACACGCCCGTGTCGTTGCCGATCACCTCGACGCCGGGCGCGAGCGCCCGCAGCACCGCGTCGTCGGGTGCGAGGAGGAGCCGGTCGCCGGGCAGCGAGCCCAGCTCGCCGAGGTCGGAGGGCAGCAGGCGTTGGGACCGGGCGACGACCAGCAGGGCGTCGGATGTGCCGCGCATCAGGCTCGCTGCGGCCGAGGCGCTGCGCACGACGGTGACGGGCGTGCCGCGCTGCCGGACGACGGTGACGAGCGCGTGGGTGCCCTGCTGCCCCGACGACTCGGGTTCGAGGAACTCGGGCCGTACGCGCGGGCGCAGGGCGGCCAGCACGACCGCGACGACGGCGAGCGCGAGCACGGCGAACAGGATGCCGCGCGACCGCCGCCAGCGGCGCCCCGCGACCTGGCCCGCGGTCGCCGTCTCGCCGCTCTCCGGCGGCGCTTGCAGAGTCGTCATGCTCACCGGTCCACGGAGACGGCGATCGGCACCGGCCGAGCGGAGCGGATCCGTCCGTCGAGGTCGGCGATCAGCCGGTAGCCGTCGGCGTCGCCGGGCTCCCCGCCGTACCAGACGTCGTCGAAGACGCGCGCGCCCCGCGTGAGGTCGTCGGTGTGCGCGGGCAGCGCCTCGCCGGCCTCGGCCGCGAGCTCGTCGGCGGTACGGCCGGGGCGCGGTTCGAGGATGGCGCGTTCTTCGAGGTCGCGTGCGATGGCCCGGAGCCGTTCGCGGATGGCGAGCCGCCACTCGCCGGCGGACGCGTGCAGCTCCGCCTGGGCGCGGTGGTCCTCGGCCATGGTCGGAGCGTCGTCGAGCAGCGCCGAGCGCCCGGCGGCGTTGCGGCGTACGTTGCCCACGCGCCACCACACCGCGACGCCGACCAGCACGAGCAGGACGACGAGGACGACCAGGAACACCCAGCTGCCGCTGCCTCCCGTGTGCTGACCGGGCATCTTGGCGTACAGCGAGTTGAGCCAGTCGGTGATCTTCTGGATGATCCGGTCGAGGACCGAAGGCTCGTCGCGGTGGTACGCCGGCTTCTCCAGCTCTCGCCGGGCCAGCTCGCGCGCCTGGTCACGGCCGATCGGGCCGGGAACGTTCACGCACCCCACCTGCCGGGCGGAGGCGGCGCGACGAGCGGCGGGCGCGGCATCTTCGGCTGGCGGCCCGATCCGGCGGCCGTCAGCGGGCCCGGCAGCCACGGGGTGATCGGGTCGTCGGGCGGGTCCATCTGGAGCTCCAGGTCGAAGGCCTCGCGCCGCATCCGCTGGTCGGCGTACAGCAGGGCGATGACGCCGGCGTTGAACGGCGTGAGGATCGTGCCGGCGATGATGCGCCCGGCCGCGCCGATCGCCACATAGGCCAGGAGCGGCCAGCCGGACGGGTCCGGATTGGCGCTGATCACGGCCCGCTGCGCGATCGTGAACGGCAACGGCAGCACGAGGAACTGGGCGAAGATCGTGATCACGAGCGTGAGCAGCATCGCGCCGAACGTCCGCCACCAGTGCCCGCGCACGACCGCCGCCGACCGGCGCATCGCGCCGCGTACGCCGCGCCGCTCCAGCACCAGGATCGGGGCCGAGAGCGCGAACCAGACGTAGCCCGCGACCATCACCGCGAGCGAGACCGGCACGGCGAAGACCCAGGCCAGGGCCGAGACGACGTCCGGCGCACCGGAGACGAGCGCCAGGACGAGCGGGATGCAGGGCACCGCGCCGCCCAGCACGACGATCGCGATGACCACGCCCGCGACGCCGGCGACGCGCGGCACGTACGGCCGTGCGTCTCGCCAGGCGCGGTCCAGCGACACAGGGCGGCCGAGCAGCGTACGTGCCATGACGGGCGCGAGCAGGCCGCTCAGCAGGAGCACGACGAAGGCCGTGAGCACCAGGCCGCCGGCCAGCACGAGCGCTCCCAGGCCGAGGGTGCGTTCGAGCACCTCCGGCGCGACGTCGGCGCCGGGGTGCGCGCCGATGGCGACGTACTGCGCGAGGGTGATCCCGACCTGGATGACGGTGGTCAGGACGGCCGACATGCCGAGTGTGGCGCGCGCGTTGCGGCGGACGTAGGTGACCGCGCCGTCGAGGATCTCCGAGACTCCGAGCGGGCGCAGCGGGATCTCCGAGCCGAGCTCGTCCGTGACCTCGGGAGGCTCCGGAGCCGGGGTGACGGCCGGAGTGTCACCGGATCCGGGCGCGGCCGAGCCGGGCGACGCCCAAGTCCGTGGGTCCGTCATACCAGCTCCCCGCGCAGCCGACTCCTCGGCTCATCCTGCCACGGTGGCGAGCCCCAAGTGATCACTCGTGATCAAGGGGCGCGGGCGGTGAATACGGCAAAATGGGCGGCATGGACGCACTGCGCTGGGTCGACCCCCCTGAGGGGCCCGCGATCATCCTGCTCGACCAGACACGTCTTCCCCACGAGGAGATCGAGCTCGTCTGCCGCGACGTGCCCGCGCTCATCGAGGCGATCCGGCGGCTCGCGGTGCGCGGCGCGCCGCTCCTCGGAATCGCCGGCGGGTACGGCGTGGCCCTCGCCGCCGAGAACGGGGACGACGTGCCCACGGCCGCCCACGAGATCGCGAACGCCCGGCCGACCGCCGTCAACCTCAGCGGAGGGGCCCTGAGAGTGCTCACCGCGTACAAGGAGGGGCGGGACGTCCTCGGCGAGGCGCACGCCATCGCGAAGGAGGAGGCCGAGGCCAGCGCCCGTATGGCCGAGCACGGCCTGGAGCTCGTCCCGGAGGGCGCGCGGATCTTGACCCACTGCAACACCGGAGGGCTCGCCGCCGGTGGCGACGGCACCGCCCTGGGCGTCGTGGCCGCCGCGCACCGGGCGGGACGGCTCGAACACCTCTGGGTCGACGAGACCCGCCCGCTGCTCCAGGGGGCTCGGCTCACCACGTACGAGGCGCGGCGGCACGGGATCCCGCACACGCTGCTTCCCGACGGCGCCGCCGCAAGCCTTTTCGCGGCCGGCCAGGTCGACCTCGTGATCGTCGGCGCGGACCGGATCGCCCTCGACAACAGCGTCGCGAACAAGGTCGGGACCTACGGGCTGGCCGTCTTGGCCCACCACCACGGCGTTCCGTTCGTCGTCGCCGCGCCGGAGAGCACCATCGACGGCGAGGCGAGGACCGGAGCCGACATCCCGATCGAGCAGCGCGAGGGCGCGGAGGTGACCTCGGTCTTCGGGCACCCCGTAGCGCCGCTGGGCACGGCGGTCTACAATCCGGCCTTCGACGTGACCCCTGGAAACCTGGTAACGGCGATCGTCACCGAGCGAGGGGTCATTTGCTCAGGCAAACGAAGGTAGCCTTGGGTCGCTTGGGCGGACCGCCTCTGACTATGTGTGACGATGAGGGTACATGAAGGGACGCGTGCTGGTCGTCGACGACGACCTCGCTTTGGCCGAGATGCTCGGCATTGTGCTGCGCGGTGAAGGGTTCGAACCGTCGTTCGTGCACGACGGTGACAAGGCGCTCGAGGCGTTTCGGGAGACCCGGCCGGATCTCGTGCTCCTCGACCTTATGCTGCCCGGCATCGACGGCATCGACGTGTGCCGTCAGATCCGCGCCGAGACCGGCGTGCCGATCGTGATGCTGACGGCCAAGAGTGACACCGTCGACGTCGTCCTCGGCCTCGAATCCGGCGCCGACGACTACATCGTCAAGCCGTTCAAACCGAAAGAGCTGGTCGCCCGCGTACGGGCCCGGCTGCGCCGCACCGACGACCCGACCCCGGAGCTCCTGCAGATCGGCGACATCGCGATCGACGTCGCGGGTCACTCGGTCAAGCGGGGCGACCGGCACATCCCGCTGACCCCGCTGGAGTTCGACCTGCTGGTCGCGCTGGCGCGCAAGCCACGCCAGGTCTTCACCCGCGAGGTGCTGCTGGAGCAGGTCTGGGGCTACCGCCACGCCGCCGACACGCGGCTGGTCAACGTCCATGTCCAGCGCCTCAGAGCCAAGATCGAGAAGGATCCCGAGCACCCCGAGATCGTCGTCACCGTGCGTGGCGTCGGATATAAGGCCGGTCCGGCGTAGCGCCGGCCTGAACCCCCCGGATCAGGCCATGAACGCGCGGATCCCCCTCAGGTCGTCGGCCGAACGCGGCCTGCGCCTGATCCGCCGTTTCCTGGTCGCCGTGCTGCGGGCCGGCAACACCCAGTGGCGCAGCTCCATCCGCGTACGCGTCGTGACGACGACGCTGGTCATCTCGGCCATCGTCGTCGCGGTGCTCGGCGTGTTCCTCATGCAGCAGATCACCAACGCGCTGCTGGAGGCCAAGGAGCGCGCCGCGCTTCTCCAGCTCGACGAAGGCATCGGGGTCGCGCAGGGCCGGCTCGCCGCCGCGACGTCCTCGCCCGACGCGGAGAAGACCAGCAGCCAGCTCAACGACATCGTCACGACACTGGCCCGCCGCAGCGGCCCCTCGGGGCTGTACGAGGTCATCATCCGTGACACCGACCAGGACGACATCCCCGGGCTCGCCGGCTTCAGCTCCAACTCCATCAAGCTGGAGAGCGTGCCGTCCCGGCTCGTGCTGCAGGTCGAGCGCGCGCCGGCCAGCACCCCGTACCGCACGTACGGCCGCCTGACCTACGACGACGGGTCGTCGGCGTCCGGCCTGATCGTCGGCACCAAGCTCAACAGCTACCAGCTCTACTACCTGTTCCCGCTCACGCAGGAGCGCCAGAGCCTCACCACCGTCCAGCGCACCCTCTTCGGGGTCGGCGCCGCCCTCGTGCTGCTGCTCGCCGCCATCGCCTCACTCGTCACGCGCCAGGTGGTGATCCCCGTACGGCTCGCGGCGCAGTCGGCCGAACGCCTGGCCGCCGGGCGCCTCGCAGAGCGGATGAAGGTACGCGGCGAGGACGACCTGGCGCGGCTCGCCACGTCCTTCAACGACATGGCCGCCAACCTCCAGGAGAAGATCGTCCAGCTGGAGGAGCTGTCGAAGGTCCAGCGGCAGTTCGTCTCCGACGTCTCGCATGAGCTGCGCACGCCCCTCACGACCATCCGGATCGCCGCCGACGTCCTGTACGAGGCGCGCGAGGCCTTCGAGCCCCTGACGTCGCGCTCCGCCGAGCTGCTGCAGAGCCAGCTCGAACGCTTCGAGAGCCTGCTCGCCGACCTCCTCGAGATCAGCCGGTACGACGCCGGCGCCGCCACCCTCGACCCCGAGTCGATCGACGTACGCGAGCTGGTGCTCCGCGCCGTCGGCGACACGGAGGACCTGGCCGAGCGCAAGGGCAGCAAGATCATCCAGCAGCTCCCCGGCGAGGCGGCCATGGCCGAGGTCGACCGCCGCCGGGTCGAGCGCATCCTGCGCAACCTCCTCGTCAACGCCGTCGAGCACGGCGACGGCAAGGACATCATCGTCAGCGTCGCCGTCGACCGCGACGCCCTCGCCGTCGCCGTACGCGACCACGGGTGCGGCCTGCGCCCCGGCGAAGCGCACATGGTCTTCGACCGGTTCTGGCGCGCCGACCCGGCACGCGCGCGTACGACCGGCGGCACCGGCCTGGGCCTGTCGATCTCCCGCGAGGACGCCGGGCTGCACGGAGGGTGGCTCCAGGCGTGGGGCGAGCAGGGGCAGGGAGCGCTCTTCCGGCTGTCGCTGCCCCGCGTCGCAGGCGCCGAGCTGCGCGGATCCCCGCTGCCACTCGTGCCGCCCGAGATCGAGTTGCGCCGTGCCCCGTACGCGGAGCTGGAATTCCACCTGGACCTGGAGGCACACGAGTGAGACGCGCGCCGATCGCCGCCGTCCTCGCCGCCCTCCTGATCAGCGGCTGCGCGAGCGTTCCATCGGGCAGCCAGGTCGTCGGCGGCCGGGTGAGCGGCCACGAACGGCCGATCGACGACCCGTACGTCCGGATCATCCCTGTCGGGCCCTCGCACGACCAGGACCCCGGGGCGATCGTCAACGCCTTCCGCACCGCCTCGGCCAGCTTCGACGGCCCGAACGGCGAACACCAGGTCGCCCGCGAATACCTGGCATGCGGCAGCTGCTGGAAACCCGGCGTCGCGTCGATCGTGTACGACCACCTCCCGGTGGCGCCCGTGCAGTTCGACGGCGACCAGGCGACGGTGACCGTCGCCGGCAAGCAGCTGGGCCGCATCGGCTCCGACGGCCAGTACGTCGCCGACCCGCGCGACTTCAAGCAGACCTACCGGCTGCGCCAGGACGCCCAGAAACAGTGGCGCATCGTGGACATCCAGCCCCAGGTGCTCCTGCTGAGCCGCGACGACGTCGACCGCGCGTTCCGCACCCTCGACATGTACTTCCTCGCACCGGACTCCCAGACTCTCGTCCCCAACCCGGTGTTCATCCCGATGGTCAGCCGCCCATGGCTGTCCCGCCAGCTCGTCAAGCAACTGCTCGCCGGCCCGACGATATGGCTACGGGGCGCCGCCGTGCGCACCGGCTTCCCCGCGGGCACCCAGCTGCGCCACTTCGACATCTCCGGAGGCGTCGCGACGGTCGACCTGAGCCGCCAGGCGGCGAAGGCCGGCGACCTGACGAACATGTCGATCCAGCTGATGTGGACCCTGCGCCAGCTACGCGAGGTCGACCAGCTGAAACTGGAGATCGAGGGCCACCCCGTCCAGGTCCACGGAGTGAACGGCATCCTCCAGTCCCCCGCGGACTGGGCCGCGTTCGCCCCGGACGGCATCGGCGACCCCCTACCGGGCTACGGCCGCTTGGCGGACGGCCGATTCGCCCGTTTGGACGAGACCAACCCGGTGCCATGGCCCCTGAAGGTCTCCCACCCGGCGGTGTCGTACGACCTGCGCCAGGTCGCCTCCGTCGCCGACGGAGGCCACAAGGTCATCGTCACGGACCTGGCCTCCAGAGCGACACGGGCGACACTCCACGCGAAACTGAAGAACGGCGTGTTCAGCCGCCCGTCGTGGGACATGAGAGGCAACGTGTGGGCCGTCGAGTCGAACTCGACGAGCTCCCGCCTGTGGGAGATCGCCGGCGGCACCACCAAGACCGTCGCCGACAGCTGGACCCTGTCGTCCTATCCGGTGAAGGCCCTGAGAATCTCCCGGGACGGCACCCGGGCGGCGGCGATCGTCCAGGTGGGCAAGACGTCCCAGGTCCAGCTGGGCCGAGTGGACCAGGCCCCGGCCAGCGACCGGCTGCAGGCGGAAGGCTTCATCGCCATCAGCTCCGAACTCGAAGGCGCCGTCGACCTGGCCTGGAAAGACGCCGACCATCTGGCAGTGGTGGGAAGCACGAAGGACAACCCGTCCCCGAGGCTGTACGACGTACCGGTGAGCGGCGCCGCGATCCAGGCACTGGTAGGCCCGGGCGGTGACATGAAGTCGGTGGCGGCCTACCCGGGCGCGGCCGTCCTGGTGACCCAGCGCGTGTCGAACGACTCGGAGGACAGCGTCTGCCGCCTGAACGACAAGTACGGCGACTGGAAGTGCTTCCCCCGAACCTCCGACCCCGTCTATCCCGGCTGAACCCCTCCCAAGCCGGTGCGGACCGTGCTGCCCCCGCCGAGCGAGGTGTGGTCGCGGTGATGGTCGTACATGCGCAGCCAGGGGGGTAAGGGCGGCGCGTGACAGGTGATCAGGGTTATTTGCTGGACAATCAGCAGTCCGAGGCCGGGCGGAGGTTCGACGCGCTGTCGGAGCTGTTCGATCCGGTGACGTTCCGGCACCTGACCGCGGTCGGCTTGTCGGCAGGGTGGGCGTGTTGGGAGGTCGGGGCCGGAGGTGCCGGCGTGCCCGCGTGGCTGGCCGAGCGGGTCGGGCCGTCTGGTCGGGTCGTGGCCAGCGACATCGACACTGCCTGGATGCCCGCTGAGGGTGCCGCGTTCGAGGTGCTGCGGCATGACATCGGCGTCGAGGAGCCGCCTGCGGGCGGCTTCGACCTGGTGCATGCCCGGCTGCTGCTGACCCACGTGCCTCAGCGGGTCGAGGCGCTCGCCTCGATGGTGCGAGCGCTTCGTCCGGGCGGCTGGCTGCTCATCGAGGACGCGGGGCCGCAAGCCGGAATGACCTGGCGATGAACGGCCACTCCGTGAGCACGGCATTCACCGAAATACCTATTCATCGCGAGTTCGAGTAGGAGCCGTTCGGCGGTGTCCGCCGAGGTGTGTCCGGCCGGCTCTCCGCGGTATGTCACCAGCGTCTGCGGCTATCCGTACATCCGTGCCGTGCCCGCCGAGCAGGTCACGGTGCTGCCACTACCAGGGCGGGCCGGTCATCGTCACTCCGACCGGCCGCCGAGAAGCGCTCATCGCGGCATGAGCGGGCGTCCATTGTTCGTACGCGACCTGTCCCGCTTGTGGCCGCGCGCTGAGTTTCCCGTGCTGAGAGGCTGGTCGCGCCTGTCGATTCGGTCGGCCGCCGTTCGTGTAGGAGTTGGGACGCCGGCACCGCGCCGGCGGCGAAGAGGAAAGGTGATGGGGATGGGTGGAGTACAGACGCTGCTGGCCGGTCGGGGCCTGGTCGAGTCGCCGCGCTGGCATGGTGACCGGTTGTATTTCTCCGACTGGTCCGCGGGCGAAGTGGTCGCGGTCGACCTGGCCGGCCGCAACGAGGTGGTCGCACGTGTGGAGTCGCTGCCGCTGTGCACCGCGTGGCTTCCAGATGATCGACTGCTGATCGTCTCCTCGCCGGACGGGCGGCTGCTGCGCCTGGAGGCTGACGGGACCCTGGTCACCCACGCGGACCTCGGCCGGCCAGGATGGAACGACGTCGTCGCTGACGGCCGCGGCAATGTCTACCTCAACGGCGCCGGCTTCGACCCGACGGCCGGACAGACGTTCAGCCCCGGTTCGGTCTTCCTGGCCGCAGCTGACGGCTCAGTACGCCAGGTCGCCGAGGACCTCGCGTTCCCCAACGGCATGGCGGTGACGCCCGACAACACCACACTGATCGTCGCCGACTCCTACCGGCATCACCTGGTGGCCTTCGACATCGGCACCGACGGAGGGCTGTCCAACCGGCGTGTGTGGGCTGAGCTGGGCGAAGGCGTTCCGGACGGCATCTGCGTGGACGCTCAGAACGCCATCTGGTACGCCGACGTGCCCAACCAACGGTGTGTGCGCATCGCCGAAGACGGCACCGTGCTACGGACCATCGACCTGGACCGCGGCGCCTTCGCCTGCGCGCTGGGCGGCCCTGATGGGACGACTCTGTTCATAGTGGCCGCCGAATGGCGCGGCATGACCGAGTCCGAGATGGTAGCGCCCGGCACCGGCCAGGTGCTCACCACCGAGGTCGATGTTCCGGGAGCGGGCTGGCCGTGATGCCGAGGCATCCGATCACGCGCCCCTATGACACTTTCGACATCCGTAGCTTCCGCCCGACAACACACACTCATCGGCACGAGCGGACGCTCAGCGAGCAAGAGGGCGCGGCCGGCGGATCACTACGCCGACGGCGCAAAGGAATCAGGCGAGCGGGCCTGCCACACGGATGGCAAGCCGCTCCGCAGGAGCACCGCCGTCGCCAACACCGCCGCCGCGACGGCGACCGCATGGACGCGGAGCGCGACCGGAACAGAGAACCAGCGACCCTCTTGACGCGCCCCCGGCACCCTGTCCGAGAAGGGCCCGCGCATGCCGACCGCCGAGTGGGCCGTGTACTCATCAGCGGCGAATGAGACCAAAAATGAATCAGAACGACGCGAGGCTATCCGGGCCTGTTCGAGGAATTTCGCGTATTCCGCTGGGCATTCCTTCTTAGCGGCGGCGTCGACGACCGTCGCGCTGAGTCGAGCGGTGGCGTCCGGAACCTTCAACGCGAGCTGCGCGAGATAGGCGGCGCTCTTCGCGTCGGAATGCAGGTCGGACTGCACGTCGCGGATCAGCCCGCACCAGGTCTTTCCGAGCTCAGGGTCGACGGCGTTCGCTGCGGGCTTGGCGGGCCGCTTGGACTTGGCCGCACCACTGCTGCCGGCGTCGGCCGCGTCACCGCCTGAGCGGCCGCAGGCCGACAACCCGACTGAGAGAACGGCCGTGAGGACCGGGCAGGAAAATCCATTGCCCCGAAATGGCCGTCACGATGACCTCCGTACTCCGATTACGCACATACGGCGGCCGCACCCACGCGGGCCGGGCGCCACGCCCTTGCGCGCTGGCGCACAATCCGATTCCCTTGGCAGTTCGCCCGCTTCCGGGAACGGGTTGGGGACCGGTCAAAATACCGTCGCAGATACCCCGCTTCAAGGAGCCCACATACCGACGTATCCGTCCCCGTCGTGTACGTCGAGGAGATCGAGTCCGGTACCCGGCCGATCGAGGACGCCGGCACCACGGTCGCGGCATTCGTCGGCCTCGCCGCGATGGCATAACGGTCGCCAACGCGAAATCCAAGCCGATCAGGCCCGAGGAGCCGATCAGGCCCGAGGGGAACGCGCGAGCGCACCAGGGAGGACGAGCCGTCCCAGCAGGAGGGGCCCGACACCCCGGTGGCGCATGCCTCACCTACTGGTGACCGGAGATCGCAAGATGTCACCCCCTTACCGGTGAGCTCATTCGTGCAGGCCGGATCGGGCCGAGCTCTGGCGAGCAGTGTCAGCGGGGTTTCGGGTAGGCGGTGTGGGTTGGCGGGGCATGGGGTCGACGTCGGGCTGTTCCATGAGCGTCAGTGGGAGTTCGGGCGGGCGGAGGTGTGGGCCGGGGAGTGGCGGGGGGTGGCGGCGATCACGGCGGTGGCGGTCACGTCGGCGCCGGCGGCTCTCAAGGCTCGGGTGGCTTCGGTGAGGGTGGAGCCGGTGGTGATGACGTCGTCCACGACGATCACTTGGGTGCCGGTCAGGTCGTGGCGGGCCCGCAAGGCGCCGGTCAGGTTGGTGGCGCGGTCGGTCGCGGTCAGGCCGGCCTGGTCGGCCACCCGGCGGCTGTGGCGGAGTGCGCGGAGTACGGACACGACGGCGCCCCGGCGGGTGAGGTCGCGGGCGGCGGCTTGGGTGATTCGCAGGGTCGGGTCCTCTCCGCGGCGTCGTACGGACGCGCGAGAGGACGGTACGGGCACGAGGAGGAGTGGACGCCCACGTACGGCGGCGGGCGACACGGCGCGAGCGAGAGCGGCTCCCAGTGGCCGCGAGAGGCCGGACCGGCCGCGTTCCTTGTGCGCGACGATCAACTGGCGTACCGCCCCGGCGTACGACGCCACGGCCCATGGAGGTGGCAGGCCGGGTGGGGACGGCCGCGGCCGGTGGACGTGTGCCTCGCCGGCCAGCAGACGGCCGCAGGCGGCGCACAAGAGCCCGCTCCCCGCACCGCACCCCGCGCACAACTGGGGAAGAACCAGATCGAGTACCGCTCCGAATACCGTCACCCCCTCAGCCTCACCGCCCCGCCACCCCCTCACCAGTCCCACACCCCCCTGTGGAAAACCCCTCCACCCATCGCGTGAACCGCTCAGGACGTACGGGTCAGGTGCGACTCACCGCCAGGCCCGTAATCGTGGCCCTCGGGTTGCACCCCGCCGCCGATACGCCGCGCGCCCCTCCCGGCCCGGAGGGGCGCATCGCGAGGTATCTGGGTCTCTGGGCTTCGGGTTCTAACAGGTCATCATCTTCTGGATGGCCTGGCGGGTCACTCCCAGTTCTCGTGCGATGTCGGACTGGGAAACGCCCTGGTCGATGAGGCTCCGCATCAGGTCGCGTCGTTCGGCCGCGAACTTCCGGGCCAGGCGAGTGTGGTGGATCGCCTGTTCTCGTGCCTCTTTGATGCGAGCGATGGTCGGCTCGTGCGCGGAGAGATCCTTGATGCCTGCCATGCACCCATTATGACAACCAGGGGTTGACGTGACAACCCATGGTTGTCGCGAGAGCCGAGTACTGACAGGCGGAATCAGAAAAAGCTACTCACCGTAGTGAATTTTCGACCGACTTGATCTGATTCCCGCCTAGCTATCGATTACTCCTCGTGGCTCGCCTTACGCGTTCAGCGAAAGCCTCCAGAGCCCACACCCTGTACGCGCCTGGTGGCAGCCGAGGAGCTCCAAGAGGGGCAACGCCCCGCCCCGCGGCACCCGACTGAGGAATCGTCGGTCCGAAACCTCGGAGGTCAATGACTATCCGTGGTTATTTCTCTGCGTCTCCACCTGACATTCGAGTCGTAAGGGGTTAGCGTTCCTGACATGACACCCGCCCGGGTCCGTGGTTGCGCCGAGTCTCTACCGGCCCGGCAAGCCGATGCCAGCCGCAGGCGAAACGGCCCACGTAAGGCGACTTCTCGTCGACCGATCACGGTGCGGCTTAGAGGTAAGTCCTGCCTCACCGGAGGATCAGATGTCCTCCGGACCGGGAGAAGGGCAGTAGTGGCGAAAGCGCCGCGAGACTCTCAGCAGGCGGATGTGGGGACGAAGACCAGGTCGGCCGGGCGGGTGTTCCCCAGGCTTCCTGGCGTCCGATTGCGGGCCCAGGGAGTGTCGAGCCCGGCAGCCCCCTGCCGGATGCTCTTAGATAACCGGTAGAAGGGGGTCCCCGTGGACATCATCGTGAAGGGCCGCCACACGGACGTCAACGATCGGTTCCGGCGTCACGTTGGCACGAAGGTCTCGAAGATCGAAAAGTTGGATCCGAAGGTCATCCGCGTAGACGTGGAGGTATCAGAGGAACACAACCCCCGCCAGGCCGACACTCGTGAACGCATCGAGCTGACCATCGTCTCCCGTGGCCCCGTGATCAGGGCCGAGGCCGCGGCCGACGACCGGTATGCCGCGCTCGACGTGGCACTCGGAAAGCTGGAGTCCCGTCTGCGTCGCATGAGCGACCGGCGGAAGGTCCACCACGGCAACCACGGCCACGAACGCCTCGGGATGGCGCTGGCCGCGGGCGGAGACGCCGCGACGCTCACCGACGTGGCGGACAGCCCGGAGATGCCGCTCCCGCCGCAGATACAAGAAGAGGACACTTACGCCCCCCGGGATCGCAGTGGTGACATCCTGCCGATCGACATGGAGGGCGACGGGCCCGTCATTCTGCGCGAGAAGACGCACAAGGCGGATCCGATGACGCTCGACCAGGCTCTCTTCGAGATGGAGCTGGTCGGCCACGACTTCTTTCTCTTCCGTGACAAGGAGAGCGGGCTGCCGAGTGTCGTATACCGTCGCCGCGGCTGGGACTATGGGGTGATTCGTCTAGTCGAGGCGTGAGGCCGCGCTTGCGCGGCGCCACCGGCTCGACCAGTCTGTTCCCAGGAGCGCCCTACAACGGGGCGCTCCTGGAACCTCTGCGACACGCCCAATCACCCCAATGGGCCGGCGCACCGTTTGGAGGAGGAGTTGAGCGAGACCCCCGAGACGCGTGGCAACGCAGGCGATCCGATCCGTGTCCTCATCGTCGACGACCACGCGTTGTTCCGCCGTGGTCTGGAGATGGTGCTCAACGACGAGGACGACGTCGAGGTCGTCGGTCAGTGCGGCGATGGTCAGGAGGCGGTCGAGCAGGTCGGCGACCTCGTCCCCGACGTCGTGCTGATGGACATCCGCATGCCGCGCCGCGGTGGCATCGAGGCGTGCACCGCCATCAAGGACCAGGTGCCGAGCGTCAAGATCGTGATGCTGACGATCAGTGACGAGGAGGAGGACCTCTTCGAGGCGATCAAGGCGGGTGCCACCGGCTACCTGCTGAAGGACGTCTCGATCGACGAGGTCGCCGACGTCGTGCGCGCCGTGCACGACGGGCAGAGCTTCATCAGCCCATCGATGGCCTCGAAGCTGATCACGGAGTTCGCCGTGATGGCCAAGCGTGGCGAGGAACGCCAGCAGCAGGTGCCCGCTCCCCGGCTGACCGAGCGTGAGATGGAGGTCCTGCGCCTCGTCGCGAAGGGCCTCGGCAACCGCGAGATCGCCAAAGAGCTGTTCATCTCGGAGAACACCGTCAAGAACCACATCCGCAACATCCTGGAGAAGCTTCAGCTCCACTCGCGGATGGAAGCCGTGGTCTACGCCGTACGCGAGAAGCTGCTAGAGATCAGCTAGCGCAGCAAGCTCAGGCGGGTCGAGGCGCTCGATCCGTACCTTGTCACAGCCGACCCACGAAGCGGCCTCATGGAGCGCGTCGGAGAGATGCTCGACGGCGCGCTCGGCCTTCGCCGGGGTGCTGACCGCGGACGGCTCCAACGACGCCTTGCGCGCGATGAGCGTCGTGCCCTCGCGTGCGGGGTCGACGCGGCCGATGAGACGGCCGCCGGCGAGCAGCGGCATCGTGAAGTAGCCGTGCACGCGCTTGTCACGCGGGACGTACGCCTCCAGCCGGTGATCGAAGCCGAACATCCGCTGGGTGCGCTTGCGGTCCCACACCAGGGAGTCGAACGGCGACAGCAGCGTCGTACGGTGCCGGCCGCGCGGCGGTGTCTCCAGCGCCTCCGGTGAGGCCCACACCCGGCCGTTGTTCCAGCCCGCGACGGTCACCGGCACCAGGCCGGTCGCCTCGATCACGGCGTCGACCTGGTCACCCTTGACCCGGACGTAGTCCATGAGGTCGGCGCGGGTCGCGACGCCCAGCGCACGCCCCGCCCGGCGCACGAGCGTCGTCACGCACTCGTCGTCGCCGAGGTCCTGCTCGCGCAGCGAGGCGGGGATGGCGCGCTCGGCGAGGTCATAGACGCGGCGCCAGCCCGTACGGCGGGTGCAGACGACATCGCCGGTGGCCAGCAGGTATTCCGCGGCGATCTTGTGGTCGGTGCGGTCGAACCACTCGCCGCCCTTCTTCGCGCCGCCCAGCCCGGTCGCCGTGAGCGGCCCGTCGTCGCGCAACCGCGCGAGGACCTCGTCGGCGGCCTTCTCGGGCGCGTGGTGCCAGTGGTAGCCGCGTTTCAGGTAGTCGCGGCGGCGGAAGGCGTAGAGCGGCCAGTCTTCGATCGGGAGCACGCAGGCGGCGTGTGACCAGTACTCGAACGCGGCCGTGCCGTTCCAGTACGCGCGCTCCACGCTCGTACGGCCCAGCGCGCCGAACCGGGCGTACGCGACCAGCTCGTGTGAGCGCGCGAGGACCGAGATCGTGTCGAGCTGCACGGCGCCGACGTGACGTAGGGCGCCGAGGGCGCGGCGCGCGTCGGGGTCGCCGCGCAGGCCACCGGCCTGGCCGCTCGCGACACGCCCGAGAAGCCCCTGGGCCCGAAGTTGGAGTCGTCGCGCCTCGTCAGCGGACAATTCGTGCGTCGGCATGGCCCGATGTTAGGGGCCCCCACCGACAAGAACCGGTCAGCCGTGCAACTTGGTCGAGGCGGGGTCCGTGGCGATCGCGCGGGCGCCGGTGAGCTCGGAGTGGTGCCGCTCCTCGGGCACCACGCGCGGCCCGTCGATGATGACGTCGTCGAAGATGTGGACGGCCAGGGCGATGATGCCGCCGACCACGACGATGGCGGTGCCGGTCCAGAACATCCACCACTTCGGTGACGGCACCAGCGCGGCTCCGCCGACACCGAACCCGATCCAGATCACGACAACGGCCAGCCACGAACCAGGTCGGCCGGCGTGTGAGTTCTGGGCCATTGGGTTCCTCCCCGCGAGTTACGCGTATGTTGTACGAACGCGCGATTGCGCGTTCATTGTGCCACTTCGTAGGTGAATCTCCGCCGTGATCACGGAAAACGCCGTCGGTGTCACCGCCATCGCGGGCCACGTGATAGTGACCCTGTCCCGCTGTACGGCCGGACTCGCCTACGATGACACCGTACGGGTCGTGTATGCGCCGCCACACACGACCCCCGGCGATTCCACGAACGGTTCGAGGAGCTCCCGAGAGTGCCAGTAGTCATCGATAAGATCCTTCGCGCTGGCGAAGGCAAAGTGCTGCGTAAGCTCAAGCGGATCGCCGACCAGGTCAACTCCATCGAGGAAGACTTCGTCGACATGAGCGACGCGGAGCTCCGCGCGCTCACCGCCTCTTACAAGGAGCGTCTCGCCGAGGGCGAGACCCTCGACGACCTGCTCCCGGAGGCGTTCGCTACCGCCCGCGAGGCGGCCAAGCGCACGCTGGGCCAGCGTCACTTCGACGTGCAGGTCATGGGCGGCGCCTCTCTGCACATGGGCAATATTTCCGAGATGCGCACCGGTGAGGGCAAGACCCTCACGTGTGTGCTCCCCGCCTACCTCAACGCGCTGGCCGGCAAGGGCGTTCACGTCGTGACCGTCAACGACTACCTGGCCAAGCGCGACGCCGAGTGGATGGGCCGCGTGCACCAGTTCCTCGGCCTCGAGGTCGGCGTGATCCTTGCCGACATGACGCCCGAAGAGCGCCGCAAGGCCTACGAGTGCGACATCACGTACGGCACCAACAACGAGTTCGGCTTCGATTACCTGCGCGACAACATGGCGTGGAGCCTCGAAGAGTGCGTTCAGCGCGGTCACCACTTCGCGGTCGTCGACGAGGTCGACTCGATCCTCATCGACGAGGCGCGGACCCCGCTGATCATCTCCGGCCCCGCCGAGCAGAACTCCAAGTGGTACGTCGAGTTCGCCAAGATCGTTCCCCGGCTGCGCCGCGCGTCCGACGGCCCCGAGGGTGAAGACGGCGACTACCAGGTCGACGAGAAGAAGCGCACGGTCGGCATCCTGGAGTCCGGTGTCGAGAAGGTCGAGGACTGGCTCGGCATCGACAACCTGTACGACTCGGTCAACACGCCGCTGGTGAGCTTCCTCAACAACGCGCTGAAGGCCAAGGAGCTCTACCGCAAGGACAAGGACTACATCGTCAACGCGGGCGAGGTCCTGATCGTCGACGAGTTCACCGGTCGCGTCCTGCACGGCCGCCGCTACAACGAGGGCATGCACCAGGCCATCGAGGCCAAAGAGGGCGTGACGATCAAGGACGAGAACCAGACGCTCGCCACGATCACCCTGCAGAACTTCTTCCGCCTCTACGAGAAGCTCGGCGGCATGACCGGCACCGCGCAGACCGAGGCGGCCGAGTTCAACAAGATCTACAAGCTCGGTGTCATCCCGATCCCGACGAACAAGCCGATGATCCGTCAGGACGTCTCCGACGTCGTCTACAAGACGGAGCAGGCCAAGTTCGAGGCCGTGGTCGAGGACATCAAGGAGAAGAACGAGAAGGGCCAGCCGGTCCTGGTCGGCACCACCTCGGTCGAGAAGTCCGAGAAGCTGTCGCGGATGCTCAAGCGGCGCGGCGTGGCGCACGAGGTGCTCAACGCCAAGCAACACGAGCGAGAGGCGATGATCATCGCCGAGGCGGGCCGCAAGGGCGCCGTCACGGTGGCGACCAACATGGCGGGGCGCGGCACCGACATCACGCTCGGCGGCAACCCCGACCACATCGCCGACAAGGAGCTGCACGCGCAGGGCCTGTCGCCGCTCGAGACTCCGGAGGAGTACGAGAAGGCCTGGCCCGACGCGATCGAGAAGGCCAAGCAGGCGGTCAAGGAAGAGCACGAGGAGGTCACCGAGCTCGGTGGCCTGTACGTCCTCGCCACCGAGCGCCACGAGTCGCGGCGCATCGACAACCAGCTGCGCGGCCGTTCCGGCCGTCAGGGCGACCCGGGCGAGTCACGGTTCTACCTCTCGCTCGAGGACGACCTGATGCGCCTGTTCAACTCCGCCCGCGTCGAGGCGATCATGACGCGCCTCAACATCCCGGACGACGTGCCGATCGAGTCGAAGATCGTCTCCAACGCCATCCGGTCGGCCCAGCACCAGGTGGAGCAGCAGAACTTCGAGATCCGCAAGAACGTCCTCAAGTACGACGAGGTCCTCAACCGCCAGCGCAAGGTGATCTACGCCGAGCGCCGTCGGGTGCTGGAGGGCGCCGACCTGCACGAGCAGATCGAGCGCATGATCGACGAGGTCACCGCGGCGTACGTCACGGCGGCCACCGCCGACGGCTTCCCCGAAGAGTGGGACCTCGACAAGCTGTGGAAGGCGTTCAAGCAGCTCTACCCGATCTCCCTCAGCTCCGCCGACGTCGCCGAGGAGGCGGGCGGTCAGGCCGGCCTGACCGCCGAGATGCTCACCGAGCAGATCGCCGCCGACGCCCAGGCCGCCTACGCCAAGCGCGAGGAAGAGCTGGGCGCCGAGGTGATCCGCGAGCTGGAGCGCCGCGTCGTCCTGTCGGTCCTCGACCGCAAGTGGCGCGAGCACCTCTACGAGATGGACTACCTCCAGGAGGGCATCGGCCTGCGCGCCATGGCGCAGCGCGACCCGCTGGTCGAGTACCAGCGCGAGGGCTTCGACATGTTCTCCGCGATGCTCGAGGGCATCAAGGAGGAGTCCGTCGGCTACCTGTTCAACCTCGAGGTCGAGGTCGCCGAGGACGAGCAGCCGGCCGTCGCCGGTGTCGGCGAGGTGCCGGTCGCGGTGTCCGCGAGCTCCGACGAGTCGCCGGAGATCGTCGCCAAGGGCCTGGAAGACTCCGCCCGGCCGCAGAAGCTGAACTACAGCGCCCCCACCGTCGACGGTGAGGGCGGCGTCGAGACCCACACCGAAAAGGGCGACGACAAGTTCGCCGACGCGTCCCGCAACGACCCGTGCCCGTGCGGCTCGGGCAAGAAGTACAAGCGCTGCCACGGTGGCGCGGGCAACTGACGCCCACAGCCAGAAGAAACGGCCCGGACGCTCAGCGTCCGGGCCGTTTTCTGTCCTGATCACGTCCGGAGCCGGGTCTTACGGGCCGGGCACGGTGGTCTCGATGACGGCGCATCGCCAGCGGCCCCGGTCGTGTTCGAGGCGGAGGGCCAGCGCCTGGACACGTGGGCCGATGCTCGCGATCGCGGTGACCTCGGCGACGCCGGGCCCCGGTTCGCACACCCGCAGGCGGCCCAGCCGGGGGAGCGACCGGCCGGGCGTCCGGGCCGCGAGGGAGCTCAGCCGTTCGAAGATCTGCGGCGTCGTTCTCCCGGCCAGGTGGTGGTACGGGCGCGCGCCCGCCATCACGTCCAGGATCATCTGGGCGATGAGACGGGCCTCGGCGCGTACGCCCGGTGGTCCGCCGCGTACGAGGCCGAGTATCGGGCGCAGCGTTCGCTGTGGCGGACCGGTGTCAAGGGCGACCGCCAGGGACCCGTGCACGGCGATCGCGGCCGATGAGCGGCTCGCGTACGGGATGAGGCGGATCGGGGCCTGGCGCCGTGCGGTCGTGCGTCTGCTCATGTCGAACCTCCAAGGTGTCCGCCGGGAGATGGCGGCAGACACAAAGAGGCGCGAACCCGCTTCCTGATACATTCTGGCCGGATCCGGCCACGAGTGTGGTTACTCCCGCGCGGACACGCGGTTGCGGCGGGGGATCTCCAAGGCGCTGTGCAGCTGGTACCGGTCCGCGCGGTACGTCGACACCGCGAGTTCCACGCAGGTGCCGTTCATGAACGACCGGCGTTGCAGGAGGAGCACCGCGCTGCCCCGGGGGAGGTCGAGGAGGCGTGCGTCGGCCGTGTCGGCGATGCCGGCCTCGATGGTCTGCTCGCCAGCGTCGAAGACGACTCCGAAGCGCCGCTCCAGCACGTCGTACAGCGACGCGTCGCCCAGGGGCGTGTCGAGCAGGCTCGGGGCGACGACGGCGGGGATGTGCGATCGCTCCAGCGCCATCGGCTCGCCGTCGGCGGTGCGGAGGCGTTCGATGACGTGGACGCCGGTGCCCGAGGGGACATCGAAGACGCGGGCGAGGTGCGCGTTGGCCGGGGTCGTACGGCGGTCGAGGTCGCGGGCGCCCGGTTCCAGGCCACGGGCGCGCATGTCCTCGGTGAAGGACACGAGGCGCAGTGGCATCTCGATCTTCGGGCGGGCGACGAACGTGCCCTTGCCCGGCACGCGGTACAGGCGGCCCTCGGTGACCAGATGATCGACGGCTTGGCGCACCGTCATGCGGGAGAGTCCGAACCGCTGGCACAACTCCCGTTCGGAGGGGATCGGCGCGTCGACCGGTAGCTCCGCGTCCTCGATCAGGTCGAGGAGGATCTCCCGGAGCTGGAAGTACTTGGGTACGGGGCTGGTCGGATCGATCTTGCCCATGGGGTACCTCTGGCAGCAGAGTCGGGGAGTGAAGTATGGTTCATACTGGTCTAGTCCGGACTAGACCACACGTCCAAAGAGCATGTCAATGCAGGTCAGGACTACGAAGACGTAACAACGCGATCACATGGCGCAGAAGTGGGGAAACCCCGTGACCACATCCCGCATGCGGACCGAGATCGGCCAACAGGCCACCGCCCTGCGCGCCACCCTCGATGACCTGCTGCCACGCGTCGCAGAGGTCGGACTGCTGGGCCGCGAGACCCGGCAGGTGCTCTTCATCGCCCGCGGGTCCTCCGACAACGCCGCCGTCTACGGCAGCTACCTGGTCCAGACCCACGCAGGCCGCCTCGCGACCCTCGCCTCGCCCTCCGTGGCGACCACGTACAAGAAGCGCCTCGACCTCTCGGGTGTGCTCGCCGTCGCGATCAGCCAGTCCGGACGTACCGAGGAGATCGTCGAGACTCTCGACTGGGCGGCGAAGTGCGGCGCGCGCACGGTCGCCGTCACCAACGGCGAGGGTTCGCCGCTCGCCGAGGCCGCCCAGGTCGCCCTGGTGACCAAGGCCGGTGAGGAGCTGGCGGTCCCGGCGACGAAGACGTACACGACCCAGCTCGCGGCCCTCGCCGTGCTCGGCATCGGCCTCGGCGCCGAGGTGGACATCGCCGACCTGAGGCGCGCGCCCGACGAGATCGACGGGTTGATCGCGGCGACCGAGGAGTCGGACGCGCTGTCGGAGATGGTCGAGGGGCTCGCGCGGGTGCCCGGAGCCGTGGTGTCCGGGCGCGGCATCGCGTACGGCACCGCGCTGGAGCTGGCGATCAAGTTGAAGGAGGCGTGCTACCTGCACGCCATGGGTCTGTCCTACGCCGACCTGCTGCACGGCCCGATCGCGGTCGTCGACGATGACACTCCGGCGATCCTGGTCGCCGCCGGCTCGGGGCCGACGCTTCAGGGCACCATCGCGCTGGCCCAGCGGGTGACGGGCGCGGGTGCCAGGGCGTACGGCATCGGGGGTGGCAAGGCGCTCGCCGAGGCGTCCACGTGTGCGCTCCCGGGCACGGATCTGCCAGAGTGGGTCGCGCCGCTGGCCCTGATCGTGCCCGGCCAGCTGCTGACCGAGGCGCTGGCCCGCAGGCTCGGGATCGACCCCGACGTCCCGCGCGGCCTCGGCAAGGTCACTCAGACAGATCAATGATGGGGGAGTCCCAGATGGCCGAGCGTCGCGTCACGGTCCAGATCCAGGTGGGCCTGCACGCCCGGCCAGCCGCGCTGTTCGTCCAGGCGGCGACCAGGGCGCCCGTGGAGGTCGCGGTCGCCAAGGGCGATGGCGAGCCGGTCAACGCCAAGAGCATCCTGTCGGTCATCGGGCTGGACGTGCGCAAGGGCGACGAGATCGTGCTCACCGCCGACGGCGAGGGCGCCGACTCCGCTCTCGGTGAGCTCGCCGCGGTCGTGGCCGCAGCCGGTGAATGAGCCCGCGTTTGCCTGATGCCGGATCCGTAACTAGCGTCGGGCGGGTGCGCCGAAACCTGCACGCGTCATTCGTGCCTGCCATCGTGACCGTGATGGCGCTCTCGGCGTGTGCCGCGCCCGGCGCCCGCTCGGCCACGAGCCCGACCCCGTCGAAGACCTCCTCGAAGCCGAAGGGCCCGTCGCGGCCTCTCGATTCGGTGGCCGCGCGCGTCCATGGCATGAGCCTGCGCGAGAAGGTCGGCCAGCTCTTCATGCCGACGATCCCCGGGCTCACACCGTCCGAGGGTGCTGCGTTGATCAAGCGTTACCACCTCGGCGGCGTCATCTACTTCCCGGAGAACCTCCGCACACCGCGGCAGACCGCGGAGCTGTCCAACGGGCTCCAGAAGGCCGCGATGAAGAACGGCGGCGTCCCGCTGCTCATCAGCACCGACGAGGAGCAGGGGCCGGTCTCGCGCCTTCCCTACATCACGCGGTTCGCGGCCAACATGTCGCTCGCCGCCACCAAGCACGCCGACGCGGACGTGAGGACCGCCGCCCGCGTCACGGGTGAGGAGCTGCGCGCGGTCGGAATCAACCAGGACAACGCGCCGGACGCCGACGTCAACGTCAACCCGAACAACCCGGTGATCGGCGTACGCTCGTTCGGCGCCGACCCGAAGAAGGCGGCCCATTTCGTGGGCGTGGCGATCGACGCCTACCGCGCCACCGGCGTGGCCGTGGTCGCCAAGCATTTCCCGGGCCACGGCGACACGGCCACCGACAGCCACACCGGCCTCCCGGTGATCACGCACTCGATGAAGACGTGGGAGCGCCTGGACGCGCCGCCGTTCAAGACGGCCATCGCGCACCACGTCGATGTGATCATGACGGCCCACATCGTCGTCCCGGGCCTGGACAACTCCGGAGACCCGGCCACGATGTCCAAGGCGGTCCTGAGCGGCCTGCTCCGCGACAAGCTGGGCTATGACGGCGTGGTCATCACCGACTCCCTCCAGATGACCGGTGCGACGATCAAGTACGGGGCCTCGGAGGCGGCGGTGCGCGCGATACGCGCCGGCGCCGACATGCTGCTGATGCCGCAGAGCATCGGCGCCTCGATCAACGCGGTGACCGCCGCGGTCAAGACCGGCGGGATTTCGCAGAGCCGGATCGACCAGGCCGTCACCCGGATCATTCGGATGAAGACGGAGCGTGGCCTTTTCCGCTCCCATTACGTCGACGCTGCCAAAGCGGATTCGATCGTCGGATCGACGGAACACAAGGCCGCGGCCCGCAAAGTCGCCGCGGACGTCAATTCCGCTGGCTGACCTCTGCCAAAGCGTTGACGCACCTCGTTGGCGTGACTAAGTTTCAGAGGCTGGCCTTGGCCAGTCATTTTCTTTCGCAAATAATTCGGGGGCGGAGGGAGTACTCGATGTCCCGTCGCAGACGGCTCGTCGCGATCAGCGCGGCATCGTTCGTGGCCTTGGCGGGTGTGGGCGCGGGCAGCGCACAGGCCGCGGCGCCGGAGCACCAGGCCGGCAAGGACCCGAACATCCTGCGGATCATGCACAAGATGACGCTGCAGGAGAAGGTCGCGCAGCTGTTCGTGCTCCAGGTGTACGGCAAGAGCTCCGACACCACGGACGCGGCCGACGTCGCGGCCAACCAGAAGCTGTACGGCCTGAACAACGCCGACCAGCTCATCGCCAAGTACCACCCTGGCGGGATCATCTACTACTCGGTGGACCCGACCAACGTGGCGAGCCCGCAGCAGGTCGCACACCTTTCGAACGGCATCCAGAAGGCGTCGATGAACACGCGGGTGCCGATCCCCGCCACCATCGCCACCGACCAGGAGCAGGGCAGTGTTGTGAGCCGTATCCCGGCTCCCTTCACGCAGTTCCCAGGCAGCCAGGCGCTCGGCGCCGGGCGTACGCCCGAGGACGCCTACACCTCCTCGAAGATCACCGGCCAGGAGCTGAAGGCGATCGGTATCAACACCGATTACGCCCCCGACTCCGACGTGAACGTCAACCCGGCGAACCCGGTGATCGGCGTGCGGTCGTTCGGCTCGGACCCGGACCTGGTGTCGAAGTTCGCCTCCGAGGAGGTCGACGGCTACCAGGCCGCAGGCATCATCCCGACGGCCAAGCACTTCCCCGGCCACGGCGACACCGACACCGACAGCCACACCGGCGTGCCGATCATCAACCACACGCTGGCCCAGTGGAAGCAGCTCGACGAGCCGCCGTTCAAGGCGGACATCGCGCACGGCGTCGACTCGATCATGACGGCGCACATCATCGTGCCCGCCCTGGACCCGTCCGGCGACCCGGCCACGCTGTCCAAGCCGATCCTCACCGGCATCCTGCGCGACCAGCTCCACTACAACGGCGTCGTGGTCACCGACGCGCTCGGCATGCAGGGCGTCCGTGACAAGTACGGCGACGAGCGTGTCCCGGTGCTGGCGCTCCAGGCCGGCGTCGACGAGCTGCTCAAGCCTCCGACGGACAACACAACCGGTAAGGGCCTTTTCGACCTGCAGTTCAACTCGGTTCTCAACGCGGTGAAGAGCGGCGAGCTGACCGAGTCACGGATCGACCAGTCCGTCTACCGGATCCTCGCGCTGAAGCAGAAGCACAAGCTGTTCACGCACCCGTACGTCGACGAGAGCAAGGTCTCCAAGATCGTCGGTGCTCCGTCCCACGTCGCGGCCGAGCAGAGCATCACCGACAAGACGACCACGCTGGTCAAGAACGACGGGCTCCTGCCGCTGGCGAAGGACGGCCGCAAGGTGCTGGTCACCGGCTACGGCGTCACGACGACGCAGACGCTGGCGAACGACATCCACAAGCGCGGCCCGGTCACCACGGCGTTCACCACCGGCTCGGCGCCGACGCAGGCGACCATCGACCAGGCGGTCGCCAAGGCCAAGGACAACGACCTGACGGTCGTGCTGACCAACGCCGCGTGGAACAACACGTCGCAGCAGACCCTCGTCAAGTCGCTGCTCGCGTCGGGCAAGCCCGTCGTGGTCGCCTCGGTGCGGGACGCGTACGACATCGGGTACTTCCCGGAGGCCACGAACTACCTCGTGACCTACGGGTACGCCCCGGTGTCGCTGGAGTCGCTCACCAAGGTGCTGTTCGGTGAGATCAACCCCAGCGGCAAGCTGCCGGTGACGATCCCGCCCGCGGGACACCCGGACCAGACGCTCTACCCGTACGGCTTCGGGCTGAGCTACAAGTAGTGAACGACCGGGCGCGGGACGACGGCACGGCCGTCGTCCCGCGTTCGTCTCTAGGGCGTGTCTGACGGATCACGTTCGTTGCGAGCGCCGCGCGGCCGGACAGGGATCCGTCAGACACGCCCTAGCGCCGGAGGCGGTGTACGGCGAGGCGGGCCGCGCCCAGCGCGCCGTCGCCCGCGGGGACGGGTTCGATGCCGAACCTGTCCCGCAGGCCGTCGCACACGAGGTCGGCCACCGGGCCGCTCTCCAGCAGGGATCCGGCCACGACCAGGCCGTATCGGGCCTCCCGGCCCGCGAGCAGCTTCGCCAGCGCGGGGCGGACCGCGTCGACGTCCTCCAGCAGCCGCTGCGCCGCCTCGTGGACGATGTCGCGGGCGACCGCGTCGCCCGCCTCGGCGGCGGCGCTGACGAGAGGCGCCATCCGGCCGATCGAGGCGGGAGGCTCGGCGTAGACCTTCTTGATGATCGCCTGGGACAGGAGCGGGTCGGCCCCGCCGGCGGTCGGCGATCCGCTCGGCGCGACGATGTCCGTGCCCAGGGCGGCGATGAGAGGCTCCGCCTCCTCGCCGAGCATGGCGCGCGGCACGGTCTCGGAGAGGACGGTGGCCCGGCCACGGCCGTCGTAGGCGCGCATCACCGCGCGTACGCCCTCGCGCCCGATCCACACGGCGGATCCCTCGTCGCCGATCAGGTATCCGTTGGCGTCGGCGCGGCGTTCGATCTCACCGTCGTCGATGACGGCCGCGCCCGCGCCGGTGCCCGCGAAGATCACGATGCCGATCGGCTCGGTGCTCCCGGACGCGAACGCCACCGGGATGTCGGTGACGACGTCGGGGGCGCCGGTGATGCCCGCCAGCTGCCAGGCGGCACTGGCGGCGGCGACCGCCCGTGGCCGGTTGGCAGCCCCCGCGCCGGCGATGCCGAAGACGCCGCCTACAACGAGTTGCGGATCAAGGCCCTGGAGCGCTGCGGTCAAAGCGACGGACAGCGCGTTCGTCAGCTCGGCCGCCGTGCCACCGCCGGAGTTGGGATTGGCGCCTGGACCAGTGCCGTAACCTGCGGTAACGCCGTCGAGAGTGACGATCGCCGCTCGCGTGCGGGTGCCGCCGGCATCGACGCCGACCACGTAGGAACCGGCAATATCGGAACGCACATGGCGACGATAGAACATCCGGCGTTGACATCGCATTCGTTCCGTAAGAAACTTTCCGCCATGAGGAAGGTCGGGCCCGACTCGGGGCCAGGGGCCGACGCCGCAGGCGCATCTCCGCTGAGCACGGTCGTACGTGTTCGTTCGCTGCTGCCGTCACTTCCCCCCGCCGAGGCACGTGTGGCACAGCGGGTCATTGATGACCCCGAGGCTGTCGCGAATTCGACGATCACCGAGCTGGCGCAGGCGTGCGGCACGTCGGAGACCACCGTCATCCGGTTCTGCCGGGCGATCGGTTTCTCCGGCTACCCCGAGTTGCGGCTCACGCTCGCCACCGAGGCCGGGCGCGCCCAGGGCGTCACGCGGGGCAGAGACGTCGGCAGCGACATCAGCGTGGACGACACGCTGGAGCAGGTCGTGGAGAAGATCGCCTTCGCCGACGCGCGCGCGGTCGAGGAGACGGCCAACCAGCTCGACATCCAGACCCTCGACGAGGTGGTCTCGGCGATCGTCGACGCCCGCCGGGTCGACGTCTACGGCGTGGGCGCGAGCGCCTTCGTCGCCAGCGACTTCCAGCAGAAGATGCACCGCATCGGCCGCACCTCCTACGCGTGGTCCGACGCTCACATCATGCTGACCAGCGCGGCCGTCCTGGAGTCCGCCGACGTCGCCGTCGGCATCTCCCACACGGGCGCCACGGTGGAGACCATCGACGCCCTCAGCGTCGCGCGCCGCCGCGGCGCGACGACCGTCGCGCTCACCAACTTCCCGCGATCTCCGATCGCGGACGCCGCCGACCTGGTGCTGACCACGGCCGCGCGCGAGACGACGTTCCGCTCCGGCGCGACCGCCAGCCGCCTCGCCCAGCTGACCGTCATCGACTGCGTGTTCGTCGGCATCGCCCAGCGCACCTACGAACCGACCCGTGAGCACCTGGAGTCCACCCGGGACGCGGTACGGGTCCGACGCGTACGGCCGGAGCGGAGACGCCGGCCATGAACGACAGCATCCCCCTGGCGGTCCTGCGGGGCGTTCCGACCGAGGCGCGCAACCCGCGTACGGTCGACATCGACGTCCTGCCGACCATCGACGTGCTCCGCCTCATCAACGCCGAGGACGAGCAGGTCGCCGGGGCGGTCGCCCGTGTGCTCCCGCAGATCGCGCTTGCGGCCGACCTGGCCGTCGAGGCGCTGCGCCAGGGGGGCCGCGTGCACTACTTCGGCGCCGGCACGTCCGGGCGGCTCGCCGTCCTGGACGCCGCCGAGCTGCCGCCGACCTACGGCGTCGACCCCGGTCTGGTGGTCGCGCACCACGCGGGCGGCAATGGCGCCGTCTCGCGCGCGATCGAGGACGTCGAGGACGACGAGGCCCTCGGCGCCAGAGAGGCCGCGCTCGCCCTCCACCCGGGCGACGTGGCCGTCGGCGTGACCGCGAGCGGGCGCACCCCGTACGTCGTCGGCGCGTTGCGGGCCGCGGCCGAGAAGGGCGCCCACACGGTGCTCGTCAGCTCCAACCCCGCCGCGGCGGCCGGTGCGGGCGTCGACGTCCACATCGCCGTCGAGACCGGTCCCGAGGCGGTGACCGGCTCGACGCGGATGAAGGCGGGCACCGCCGCGAAGCTCGTGCTCAACGCCATGTCGACGGCGGTGATGGTCCGGCTCGGCCGCACTTACTCCAACCTCATGGTGAGCATGAACGCGCGTAACTCCAAGCTCAGGGGGCGCGTGGTGAAGATTCTGGTCGAGGCGACCGGTATGGACGCCGAGACGTGCGCGACCGCGCTGGCCGATTCCGCCGGCGACACTCGCGCCGCCCTCATCTCCCTGTTGTGCGACGTGTCTCCGGACAGGGCCGCCGAGGCCCTGAAGGGCTCCTGCGGCTCGGTACGCGAGGCCATGCGCACGATCCACGGAGATCACTAGTCCGGGGTAAAAGAAAGGGTCCACCTCCCAATGCGCAAGCTCTCCACGCTCGCCGCGGTGCTCACTGTCGCGCTCGCCATACCGGCGTGCGCGCCGAGCACCAAGAGCAGCAGCGGTGGCAAGGTCCACCTGACCGTGCTCTCCTGGCGTCCCGAGGACACCGCCGGTTACAAGAAGATCTTCGCTCCGTACGAGAAGAGCCACCCGAAGGTCACGATCGACTTCAAGCCGATCAAGGCCACGGAGTACCTGACGGTGCTGCCGACCGAGCTGCAGAAGGCCTCGGGCGGGCCTGACGTCGTGCAGCTCAAGCCGTACGGCCCCCTGCAGTCGCTGATCACGGCGGGCAACCTGGTGCCGCTCGACGGTCAGGTCGACACCTCCAAGTGGGACCCCAAGATCCTTCAGGCGGCCAAGGGCAAGCAGGACGGAAAGCTCTACGGCGTCCCGTACGCGCTGCAGACCCTGCAGATGCTCTACAACAAGAAGGTCTTCGCGGACCACCAGATCCAGCCGCCGACGACGTGGGCCGACTTCCTCGCCGCCTGCGACAAGCTGAAGAAGGCCGGCGTCACGCCGATGGCGACGAGCGGCCTCCAGCCCTGGGTGCTCGCCATCGACCACCAGATCTTCGGCGCGACCCAGTACGGCGGCAACGACTTCGAGAAGGAGGTGCTCGCCGGCAAGAAGAACTTCACCGACCCGGCCTACACCGCCTCGCTCGACACGACCGCCAAGCTCAAGCCGTACTACCCGGACAAGGTCGCCGCGGTCGACTACCCGGACGCGCAGACGCTGTTCACCAGCGGCAAGGCCGCGATGTACCCCGGCGGGTCGTACGAGGTCGGGCCGTTCACCAAGACCAACCCTGACCTGCAGGTAGGCTTCTTCGACGTGCCGCCTGCGCCCGGCTCCAAGATCGACCACGCGGTGACCTCCGGCTACGTCGACGGGTCCTACGGCGTGAACGCGCACTCGCAGCACAAGGCCGAGGCCATGGAGCTCGTGAAGTGGATGGCGACGCCGGAGTTCGGCCAGTCGTACTCCAACACGCTCAAGCAGATCTCGCTGGTGCCCGGCACGGCCCCCAGTGACCCGCTGCTGGCCCAGGCGTTCAAGAACTACCAAGACCATGGGGCGACCTACATGATGGTGGTCGACTTCGGCTACGGGAACCCCCTCGGACGCGACCAAGAGGGCATGGCCCTGCAGAAGATGCTGGGCGGTGGATCGGCCGCGGACGCGGGCAAATTCGTACAGAAGGGCGTCTCGGCGTGGTTCAAGCCCAGCAGCGGCTGACGTCCACGTCCGGCTCCGGCGACGGTGACGACCACCGTCGCCGGGCCCGGCCGCCCGCGCCGCGACGGACGGCGTCCTCGCTGCGGCGGGTCGGGCTGCTGCTGACGTTCCTGCTGCCCGGCCTAGTGCTCTACACGATGTTCATCGTGTACCCGCTGGGCTCGTCGCTGCAGTACAGCCTCTTCCGCTGGTCCGGCACCACCGCGGGCGGCTTCGCCGGCCTCGGCAACTTCCGTGACCTGCTGACCAAGTACCCGCTGGACGAGCAGGTGTGGCGCGCGCTCGCCCACAACTGCCTGTTCTTCGCCGGCACGATGCTTATCCAGACCACTCTCGGCCTGACGTTCGCGGTGCTGCTGCACCGGTCGCGGCGCGGCAAGAGGTTCCTGCAGACGGCGGTCACGCTGCCCCACCTGGTCAGCCCGATCGTCGTCGGCTACCTGTGGTCGCTGATGCTCAACCCGCAGTTCGGCGCCGTCAACGCCGCGCTGAAGGGCATCGGGCTCGGCTCGCTGGCCCAGCCCTGGCGCGGTGACCCGCACCTGGCGCTGCCGGTCGCGATCGTCGTGAACGCCTGGCAGTGGGTCGGCTTCCCGATGCTGCTGTTCGCCGCCGCGCTCGCCGGAATCCCGGAGGAGTACGAGCAGGCCGCGCGCGTCGACGGCGCGTCCTCCTGGGCGGTGTTCCGCCGGGTGACGTTCCCGTTGCTGACGCCTGTGCTCGGCATCGTCACCGTGCTGACCTTCATCGGCAACTTCAACGTCCTCGACCTGATCTACGCGTTGCAGGGCTCGCAGGGCAATCCGAACTTCTCGACCGACGTGCTGGGGCTGATGTTCTACCGGACGGCCTTCCAGAACCCCGACGCGAACGCCATCGGACAGTCCTCGGCGCTCGCCGTGTGCATGTTCGTGCTGATCTTCGGGGTCTCCGTGTTCGCCAACCGCTTCTTCCGCCGGATGGAGGATCGCCTGAAATGAGCACTCTCACGGTGCCGGCCGTCACGCCCCGGCAGCCCGCGCGCCAGAGCCGGACCGGAGGCGTCCTCGCGGCGATCCTGCTGTGGGGGTACGCCGCCGTGGCGCTCGCCCCGCTGCTCCTGATGGCGTTCGGCTCGTTGCGCTCCGAGCAGGACCTGACGGACAAGCCGCTGGGCCTGCCCCTGCATCCGGCCTTCGAGAACTACGCGAAGGCCTGGTCCCAGGGCGGATTCAGCTCCTACTTCGTCAACTCGATCACGGTGACCGTCGGCGCCGTGGTACTCGGCACCAGCGTCTCGGTCCTGGCCGCCTACCCGCTGGCCCGCTACCGCTTCTTCGGCCGAGGATTCCTCACCGCGTTCTTCCTCGCCGGCCTGATGCTGCCGATCCGGCTGGGCATCGTGCCGGTGTTCTACCTGCTCAACTCCATCGGCCTGATCGACTCACGCCTGGGCCTGATCTGCGTGTACGCGGCCAGCGGCGTACCCTTCTCGATCTTCGTACTGACGGCGTTCTTCCGCCAGATCCCGGTCGACCTGGAAGAGGCGGCCCGCATCGACGGCGCCGGCGAGATCAGAATCTTCGGCCGAATCATGGTGCCGATGGTGCGCCCGGCGCTGACGACAGTGGCGTTGTTCCAGTTCATCCCGCTGTGGAACGACTTCTTCTTCCCGCTGGTGCTGGTCGAGGACGACAAGTACACGCTCCCGGTCGGCCTGACCCGCTTCGTCGCGGAATTCGAGTCGTCACACTCGCAGCTGTACGCCGGCCTGGTCATCACGACCATCCCGCTCGTCCTGCTGTTCCTCCTGGCGACCAAGCAGATCGTGGCCGGCCTGACGGCGGGAATGACGAAGTAGCCCGGCGTCGGCGCGTTCTTCGACACTCGATCGGTTGGGATCCGAAGGTGGCGGAACGTACAAGGCCGTTCAGGTCAGGTAGGGCTTCAGTTCGCGGCGGGCGACCGAGCGTACGTGGACCTCGTCCGGGCCGTCGAAGATGCGCATGGCGCGGGCTTGTGTCCACATCGCGGCCAAGGGCACGTCGTCGGAGACGCCCATGCCGCCGTGTATCTGGATGGCGCGGTCGATGACCTCGAACGCCGCTCGCGGCGCGAGTACCTTGATCGCGGCGATCTCCGTGCGGGCCTCTTTCACGCCCTTCGCGTCGATCAGCCACGCCGTCTTGAGCACCATCAGTCTCGCCTGCTCGATCGCCATCCGTGACTCGGCGATCTGCTGCTGGACGACGCCCTGTTCCGCGAGTGGCCGTCCGAACGCCACTCGGGACGCGGCTCGGCGGCACATCAGTTCCAGCGCCCGCTCGGCCATGCCGATGGCGCGCATGCAGTGGTGGATGCGGCCGGGGCCCAGGCGCGCTTGGGCGATCATGAAGCCGTCGCCCTCGCCCGCGATCAGGTTGGTGGCCGGGACCCGTACGTCGTCGAAGACGACCTCCGAGTGGCCGTGCTGTTCCTGGTAGCCGAAGACCGGCAGGTGGCGTACGACCTCGACGCCCGGGGTGTCGCGCGGGACGAGGATCTGGGACTGCTGGCGGTGCGTCGGGGCGGACGGGTCGGTCTTGCCCATCACGATGAAGATCTTGCAGCGCGGGTCGGCGGCGCCACTGGTCCACCACTTGCGGCCGTTGATGACGTATGAGTCGCCGTCGCGGGTGATCGAGGTGGCGATGTTCGTGGCGTCGGATGAGGCGACGGCGGGTTCGGTCATCGCGAAGCCGGAGCGGATCTCGCCGGCCAGCAGCGGCTTCAGCCAGTCGCGTTTCTGTTCCTCGGTGCCGAACATGTGCAGTACTTCCATGTTCCCGGTGTCCGGCGCGGAGCAGTTGAGCGCTTCTGGGGCCAGTTCGGGGGAGCGTCCGGTCACCTCGGCCAGTGAGGCGTAGTCGAGCACCGGCAGGCCGGACACGTCCGGCAGGAACAGGTTCCACAGCCCCCGGCGGCGTGCCTCGGTCTTGAGCTCCTCCACGACGGGAGGCAGCTCGTGCGGGTCGTTCTCCTCGCGCCAGGCCGCGTACACGGGCTCGGCGGGATAGACGTGATCCTCCATGAACTCCTGGAGGTTCGCGAGGTACTCCTGCGCCTTGGGACTGAGGTCGAAGTCCATGGTCATCAGTCTCCCAGAACCCGGTTCGGTGGGCTCTGGTGGGTTTGACCTACGATCGGCGGGTGACTGTGCGCGGACTCATCATCGACTGGGGCGGCGTGTTGACCACGCCGCTGAAGGACGCCATCGCGGCGTGGATCACGGCGGACGGCATCGACCTCCACGGGTACACGGGAGTGATGCGCGGGTGGTTCGACGACGCGTACGCCGCGGGCGGCGGCGCGAACCCGATCCACGGACTGGAGGACGGCACGCTCGACCCGGCGGAGTTCGAGCGCCTTCTCGCCGGGCAACTGCGTACCGTCACCGGCGAGCCGGTGCCGGCCGAGGGGCTTCTCGCGCGCATGTTCCTGGCATTCGAGCCCGTCGAGCCGATGTACGACGCGCTGCGCCGGGCGCGTGCCGGCGGGGTACGCACGTGCCTGCTGTCCAACTCCTGGGGCAACAGCTACCCGCGTGAGGTGTTCGACGAGCTCTTCGACGGCGTGGTGATCTCCGGGGAGGTCGGGCTGCGCAAGCCCGACCCGGCGATCTTCGAGCACGCGCTGCGGACGATCGGCCTGCGGGCCGCCGAGTGCGCCTTCGTCGACGACATCGAGCACAACGTGCGGGCCGCCGAGAACCTCGGAATCACCGGCGTACACTACGTCGACGCGGCAAGCACCGTGGCCCGGCTCGAAGAGATCACCGGGGTGTCGCTCGGTTAGTCCACCCATTCCCCGTCCGCTCCTGGCAGACTCGGCAGGGCCATGCGCGTCTACGTTCCGTCCACACTCAACGAGCTGTCCCTGATCCTCAGCGATCACAAACTGGGACCGCCTCCCCTCAACGCCCATGCCGTCACACCGGCGCTGCGCGAGTGGTACGCCTCGGCGGACCTGGAGGAGCTGGAGTACGCCGCGATGTCGGAGGCGGCCCGTGACTCGCTCGGCCTGCTCGCCGACGACCCCGAGGCGCCCTCCCGCCGCGTCGTGATCGCCGTGGAGGTGCCCGAGAACGCCGTCGAGTACCGCGCCGGCGACGTCCTCGAATCCCGCTCCGTCGTGCAGGTGGTCGAGCCCGTCGCGTTCGAGTGGATCGCCGCCGGCCACGTGGACGACGCGGAGGCCGAGCCCGACGTCCGCGCCGCGCGCGCCGCCGTGCCCGCGGCCGAGGCCGGCGACGACGACGCCGCCTTCACGGTCGACGGCGCTTCAGGTCACGAGCTCCTGTGGTACGCCACGCAGGAGCTCCCGCACCTGTTCGCCTAGGCCATGACCCACATCGTCTGGGACTGGAACGGCACGCTCTTCGACGACATCGACGCCGTCGTCGAGGCCACCAATGAGGTGTTCGACTCGTACGAGCTGCCGCCGATCACCCTTGAGGCCTTCCAACTGGCCTACACGCGCCCGATCTGGGTCTCCTACGAACGCATCCTCGGCCGCCCGCTCGAAGACGGGGAGTGGACGCGGCTCGACACCGTGTTCCACGACGCGTACCACCGGCTCATGGAGCGCTGCCGGCTCGCCGCCGACGCGGTGCACACCATGGAGTCGCTGGCCGATGCCGGGCACACGCAGTCGCTGCTGTCGATGTGGCGGCACGACCGGCTGAACGTCGCCGTACGCCACCACGGCATCGACGGCCACCTCCGCCGCGTCGACGGGCTGCTTCCGGAGCAGGCGGGCGGCTCGAAGGCGGAGTTCATGGTCCGGCACATCGCCGCGCTCGGGGTCGACGCCGCCGACGTCGTCATGGTCGGTGACAGCGTCGACGACGCGGTCGCCGCACGGCACGCGGGCGCGAGGGCGATCCTCTACACCGGGGGCATGCAGGCCAGGGCCGATCTCGACCGCTTCGGCGCGCCCGTGGTGGACCGCCTGGCCGACGTCGCGGTGCATATCTGACCAGTGCCGGAGCGTATTTTGTCGGCTAAGGCATCGCATGCGACGATGCTGAGGACAACGAGGTCGACCTACCTGCGGGGAGCTTGCGCATGGACGCTGTCACGAACGTACCGGTGCCCGTGAACGAGCCGGTCAGGGCGTACGCCCCCGGCAGCCAGGACCGTACGGCCCTCGAAGCGAAGATCAAGGAGATCGCCGGGTCGCAGGTCGACCTGACGATGACCATCGGCGGCGAGCAGCGCTCCGGCGCCGGCCGTCCGATCGACGTGGTCGAGCCGCACAACCACGCCCACGTCCTCGGCCGGATCACCGAGGCCGGCGACGACGACGTACGCGCCGCCGTCGAGGCCGCGCGCGCCGCGGCGTCCGGATGGGGGGCGCTGTCGTTCGACGACCGGGCGGCGATCTTCCTGCGCGCCGCCGACCTGCTGGCCGGCCCGTGGCGTTCGACGATCAACGCCGCGACCATCCTCGGCCAGTCCAAGTCGGTGCAGCAGGCGGAGATCGACGCGGCCTGTGAGCTGATCGACTTTCTGCGCTTCAACGTCGCCTTCGCGCGCGAGCTGATGACCCAGCAGCCGATCTCCTCGCCGGGCGTGTGGAACCGGATGGAGTACCGGCCCCTGGAGGGCTTCGTCGTCGCGATCACGCCGTTCAACTTCACCGCGATCGCGGCGAACCTGCCGGCCTCGGCCGCGCTCATGGGCAACGTGGTCGTGTGGAAGCCGTCCCCGACGCAGTCGCTGTCGGCGCACTTCACCATGCGCCTGCTCGAAGAGGCCGGGCTCCCGCCGGGCGTGATCAACCTGGTCACCGGTTTCGGCGAGTCGCTCTCCAACGTCGCGCTGCACCAGCCCGACCTCGCCGGCATCCACTTCACCGGCTCCACGCCGACCTTCCAGCACCTGTGGCGCACGGTCGGTGAGAACATCGCGAACTACCGCACGTACCCGCGCCTCGTCGGCGAGACGGGCGGCAAGGACTTCGTCCTCGCCCACCCGTCGGCCGACCCCGCCGCGCTCACCACGCTGCTCGTACGCGGCGCGTTCGAGTACCAGGGCCAGAAGTGCTCCGCGGCCTCACGCGCGTACATCCCGCGGTCGGTGTGGAACGGCATGCGCGACGACCTCATCAGCACCGTCGAGTCCCTCACGATGGGCAACGTCGCCGAGGACCTGTCGGCGTTCATGGGCGCCGTCATCGACGACCGTGCGTTCGCCAAGCACCGCGACGCCCTGGCGCGGGCCGTGTCCCTCGACAGCATCAAGGTCCACGTAGGCGGCGGGGTCGACGGCTCCGAGGGTTACTTCGTCCAGCCGACCGTGCTGGAGAGCGCCGACCCGACCGACGAGATCTTCGTCAAGGAGTACTTCGGCCCGATCCTCGGCGTGCACGTCTACGACGACGCCGACTACGACACCGTGCTCACGCAGATGGAGAGCGCGGCGCCGTACGCCCTGACCGGCTCGATCGTCGCGCGCGACCGCGCGGCCATCGCCTCGGCCGCGGAGCGGCTGCGCTACGCCGCGGGCAACTTCTACATCAACGACAAGCCGACCGGCGCCGTCGTCGGCCAGCAGCCCTTCGGCGGCGCCCGCGCGAGCGGCACCAACGACAAGGCCGGGTCGGTCTTCAACCTGATCCGCTGGGTCAGCGCCCGCTCCATCAAGGAGACCCTCGCGCCGCCGACCGACCACCGGTACCCGCACATGGGATCGTAGGGTTCACCGGGCCCCGGACCCTCGGGTCCGGGGCCCGATATCTCAACTGATCAGCCGGTTTGCGCTGTACCCTCTCAAGCCCGACGATTAGGCGTCGACCCGCGTCCTTCTGCAGGAGTCCGTCATGCCCCGTCTGGTGCTGTGGAACGTCGATCACACTCTGGTCGACGTCGGCAGAATCACCCGTGAGGCCTACGCCGACGCCTTCCAGAGAGTGACCGGCCGCCCCCTCGTACGCCTGGCCCCGACCGCCGGCCGTACCGAGTCCGAGATCATCTTCGAGACGCTCGCCTTCAACGACGTCGTGACCACCGAGGAGCACCTGGGCGAGTTCATGGAGGCGCTCGCCGAGGCGTTCGCGGCCCGCCGCAAGTCGGTCCGCAAGGACGGCCGGGCGCTCCCGGGAGCCCGTGAGGCGCTCGCCGCCGTCGGCCGCCTCCCGGACGTGATCCAGTCCGTGCTGACCGGCTCGATCGAGGCCAACGCGATCGTGAAGCTGACGGCGCTGGGGCTGGACAAGTACGTCGACTTCAAGGTCGGCGGCTACGGCTCGGAGACGTACCCGAAGGCGGCGCTGGTGGAGCTGGCCCGTACGCGGGCGGCGGAGAAGTACGGCTCAGTGATCAAGGAATCCGCCACCGTGCTGATCGCCGACTCCCCGAACGACGTGCGCGCCGCCCAGATCAGCCGCGCCAAGACCATCGCGGTGGCGACGGGCAACGCCACCCAGGCGGAGTTGAGAAGCGCCGGCGCCGACGTCGTCCTCCCGACCCTCACCGAGACCGAGCGCGTCGTCAACGCCGTGGAGTCCCTCACCCGCGAAGCGGTCTGAGACTCACGCCGGCTTGCGCGCGGTGAAGTTGAGCCGACGGGGCACCTGGGTGAGGTTCACGTCAGTGAATCCGGCCTTCTCCAGGCGGCCCGGCAGGGTCTCCGCGGGCACCGGGACCAGGATGTCGCCCAGGTGGATGACGCGGAAGCGGAGGCTCATGCGGCCGTCGCTGCCCGCGAACACGCCGCCCGGGCGCAGGACCCGGCACGCCTCGGCGAACAGGTGGTCCTGCAGCTCCGGGGTCGGCACGTGGTGCAGCATCGTGAAGCACGCCACGCCGCTGAACGACTCGTCGTCGAACGGCATCTTCGACGCGTCCCCGTGCACGATCTCCACGCCGTTCAGCTCGCCGCGCAGGTGTGCGACGTACTTCTCGTCGATCTCCAGGGCGGTCAGCCGCAGGACCAGCTCGGCCAGCCGCCGGGTCGTCACGCCGAGGCCCGGGCCGACCTCCAGGACGTGTTCGCCCAGGTCGACGCCGTCCAGGACGGCGGGGAACAGCGAGTTCCGTACGTAGTCCGTCCACTTGGCCGACGAACAGATCCGGTTGTGCAGCAGGTTCATGCGGTGCACAGTACGAAGCGGATCGGCAGGGCGTGAACAAGCTAGGCGGCCAATCGATGTCGAGAAAACGCCACGTCGGTGACGGTGCGATCCTCGTCGCCACCGGGCAGATGCGGTTCGGACTGCACTGGCACGAGGAGAACCAGCTGGCCTGGGCCTCGTCCGGCATCCTCACCGTGTCGTCGAGGGAGGGCACCTGGGTGCTGCCCACCTCACGTGCCCTGTGGATCCCCGGCGGCACCGAACACGTCACCGAGGTAGGGCCGAAGGCCACGTTCTGCTGCCCGTACTTCGCCAGAGAACGCGGCCCCCGCCACGAGGCTCCGGCCGTCGTGGCGATCACACCGCTCGCCCGTGAGCTGATCCTCCACCTGACCCGCGAGCCGCCGGGCTCCTCCGCCCGTGGAAGGGCCGAGACCGTCCTCCTCGACCAGCTCGTGCCGGTCCCCGTCTCGACGATCAGCGTCCCCATGCCGAAGGACCCGCGCGCGAGAGACGTCGCCGATGCCGTGGTCGCCGATCCCGCCGACGACGCGACGGTCGCGATCTGGGCACGCCGCGCCGGCGCCAGTGAGCGTACGCTCACCAGGATCTTTCCCCGGGAGACCGGAATGACCTTCGGCCAGTGGCGCACCCGGGTACGCCTCAGGGCCGCGCTGCCGCTGCTCGCCGAAGGCATGACGGTCTCCGCGACGGCCCGCAAAGTCGGCTACACGACGCCCAGCGCCTTCGTCGCGGTCTTCCGCAAGGTCACGGGGGAGTCACCAGGGGCATACTTCACGAGCCGGTAGACGTCGATATGGTGCCGGCCCACATTGCGGACGGTGCGCCGGTATGTCGATGCTGGATGGCAATGCCGAACACACTAGGAGGCTGTGACGTGTCCGTTGCCGAGGGTGACCTGCTGTGGGAGCCGTCCGAAGAGGTACGGCGAAACGCCCGTGTCGCCCGTTTCATGGCTCAGCGGGGGCTCGGCTCCTATGACGAGCTGTGGCAGTGGTCGGTCACCGAGGTCGACGCCTTCTGGGAGGCCGTCTGGGAGCACTTCGACGTGCGGGGCGAGCGCGGGGACGGCCCCGTACGCGAGGGGCGTGAGATGCCCGGCGTCGAGTGGTTCCCGGGAGCGACGCTCAATTACGCGCGCAACGTCCTGCGCGACGACCGCGACCCCGACGCCACCGCCGTGATCTTCCACGGCGAGGAGGAGAAGGACGCGCGCACGCTCACCTTCGGCGAGCTGGCTCGTGAGGTCGCCGAGGTACGTGCGGGCCTGCGTGACCTGGGCGTCACCAGGGGCGACCGGATCGCCGCGTACGTGCCGAACATCCCCGAGGCGCTCGTCGTCTTCCTCGCCGCGGCCTCCCTCGGCGCCGTCTGGTCGTCCTGCTCGCCCGACTTCGGGGCGCCCAGCGTGATCGACCGGTTCACCCAGATCGAGCCGACGGTGCTGCTCGCGGTGGACGGCTACGTCTACAACGGCAAGCGGTACGACCGCGGCGACGTCGTCCGCGACATCGAGGCGTCCCTGCCGACCCTCAAGGCGACCGTCCTCATCCCGTACCTGGGCACGGGGACGACCGGGAAGGCGATCACGTACGCCGACCTGAGGAAGCCGGGTGAGCCCCTGGAGTTCGAGGACGTGCCGTTCGGCCACCCCTTGTGGATCTTGTACTCCTCCGGCACCACGGGCCTGCCCAAGCCCATCGTGCACGGCCACGGCGGCATCGTCCTGGAGCACCTGAAGTCGCTGAGTTTCCATCAGGACATCGGCGAGGGCGACGTGTTCTTCTGGTTCACCACGACCGGTTGGATGATGTGGAACTACCTTGTCGGTGGTCTTCTCGTCGGTGCGACGATCGTGATGTACGACGGTGCGCCGAACGGTGACGCGCTCTGGCGGCTGGCCGCCCGTACCGGGGTGACCTATTTCGGTGTCGGTGCCCCGTACATCCTGGCGTCGATGAAGGCGGGCTTGGAGCCGGGCGCACACGACGACCTCTCGCGGATCCGCGGGATCGGTTCGACCGGGTCGCCGTTGCCGCCCGAGGGGTTCGGGTGGGTGCAGGAGTTCGTGGGGAGCGACATCCTCATCGGGTCGTTCTCCGGCGGGACGGATGTCGCGACCGGTTTCGTCGGGCCTTGTCCGCTGCTGCCGCTGCGTGCCGGTGTCATTCAGTGTCGTGGTCTGGGTGCGAAGGTCGAGGCGTACGGTGATGCGGGGGAGCCGGTGATCGGTGAGGTGGGCGAGTTGGTCCTGACCGAGCCGATGCCTTCGATGCCGATCTACTTTTGGAACGACGAGGGTGGTGACCGTTACCGGGAGTCCTACTTCGCGATGTACCCGGGTGTGTGGCGGCACGGTGACTGGATCAAGATCGCGGCTGATGGCGGCAGCGTGATCTATGGGCGGTCCGACTCGACGCTGAACCGCGGCGGCGTGCGCATGGGCACCTCCGACTTCTACCGGGTCGTCGAGGGGTTCGACGAGGTCGCCGACTCGCTGGTGGTCGACACGGGGCAGCTGGGGGAGGAGGGACGCCTGCTCCTGTACGTCCAGCTCGCCGAGGGTGTCGAGCTGGGCGAGGAGGTGATCGGCCGGATCCGTACGGCGCTGCGGTCGACGCTGTCGCCCCGCCACGTCCCGGACGAGATCATCGCGGTGCCGGGCATCCCGCGCACACTTTCCGGAAAGAAGCTCGAGGTTCCGGTTCGGAAGATCCTCCTCGGCACACCCGTCGAGAAGGCCGCAAACCCCGACGCCATGGCCAATCCCGAGGTCCTGGAGTACTTCACTCCTGCCGATCCGGGCTAGGCGCGTCCCGCGCGGCTCACCCGAAACCGCAAATTCCGTCTTCAATCTGTCGGAAAAAACCTGGTTCCGCGTTACTGTGGCCGCCGTGAGCGCAACACCACAGCGTCGTGGTGAGGCTGGTACCGACTCCGGCATGCCCGGAAACGGGACCAGCCCATCCGGACGTAGTTTCGGCGAAGAGGGGGGGCGTCTCACCTACGGCGCCTACCTGAGGCTGCCGACCCTGCTCGACCAGCAGGTTCTGGAGTCCGACCCGCCGGCGCGCGACGAGCTGCTGTTCATCTCGATCCACCAGGTCTACGAACTCTGGTTCAAGCTCCTTCTGCACGAGATGGCCGGGATCCGGCAGGCGATGATCGACGGCGAGGTATGGCTCGCCCGTCATCTCTTCCGCCGGGTGCACGCCGTCGAGCGGGTGATGATCGACCAGATTCAGATCCTGGAGACGATGACGCCCCAGGACTTCCTCCAGTTCCGCGAGAAGCTGGCGCCGGCCTCTGGTTTCCAGTCGGTGCAGTTCCGCGAGATGGAGTTCCTGTCCGGGGCCAAAGACCCCTCCTTCATCAAGCGGTTCCGCGGTCTCACCGACGACGAGCGGACCCGTCTGGACCGGAGGCTCGCCGAGCCGAGCCTGTGGGACGCGTTCGTAATGCTTCTCGAAAAGCGCGGGCTGGCCGCGGCCGACGATGATGAGATAAGTGAGTCACTCATCGCGGCCGCACGAGACCGGGATCGTCACGACGACCTCTGGCAGCTGGCCGAGGATCTGCTCACGCACGACGAGATGGCTGCGCACTGGCGAATAAGGCACGTTCAGATGGTCGAACGACAGATCGGGACCAAGTCCGGCACCGGCGGCTCCACCGGTGCGCCGTACCTCCGCGGCAGGCTCGACCTGCGGTACTACCCGTTGTTGTGGGAACTCCGTGCCCGTCTCTGAGCAGCCCTGGGATTTGTGAGAGATGTACGGCGAACCGCCGAACGAGCGGCGAGGGGCCGACGAGAACCTGAAAGGGTGAGCACCACAATGGGCAGGACCGGAGGCCTCGACGAGGCAAAGGACGAGCTGCTGCTGCGTGCGGCGGAGACCTGCACGGGACACGTGCACGGTGCGCCGCACGAGACCGGCGACATCCTGAGCTTCCTGCGGCTCTACTACCGCCACGTCGCCGTCGAGGACCTCACCGCCCGTGACTCGACGGACGTCTGCGGTCCCGCGATGTTCCACCGCAGGCTGGGCGAGGACCGCCCGCAGGGCCGTGCCAAGGTGCACGCCTACACGCCGACGCTCGATGAGCACGGCTGGGACTCCGGCCACAGCGTCGTCCAGGTGGTCACGGACGACATGCCGTTCCTGGTCGACTCGGTGACCATGGAGCTCAACCGGCGCGAGCTGTCCACCCACCTGATCGTCCACCCGCAGCTCAAGGTGCGCCGTGACGTCGCCGGCCACCTCGAAGGCATGGGCGACGGCGACACCGGGCTCACGCTCGAAGAGTCCTGGATCCACATCGAGATCGACCGCCAGACCGATCGCGAAGTCCTCCAGGGGCTCGAGGCCGACCTGCTGCGCGTCCTCGACGACGTACGCGCTGCGGTCGAGGACGAGGACAAGATGCGGTCGCTCACCCGGGTGATCGCGCGCGACCTCGACGAGAAGCGCCCGCCGCTGCCCGACAACGAGACCTCGGACGGCGTCGAGCTCCTCGACTGGCTGGCCGACGACCACTTCACGTTCCTGGGCTACCGGGAGTACAACCTGGAGCACGACGACGGCGGCGACGTGCTGCGCGCCGTGCCCGGCACCGGCCTGGGCATCCTGCGCTCCGACCAGACCGAGTCGACCAGCTTCGCCTCGCTCCCGCCCGAGGTCCGAGCCAAGGCGCGCGAGGCGCGGCTTCTCGTCCTCACCAAGGCCAACTCCAAGTCGACCGTGCACCGGCCCGCCTACCTCGACTACATCGGGATCAAGAGGTTCGGCGACAGCGGCGAGGTCGTCGGCGAGCGCCGTTTCCTCGGCCTCTTCACCCACAACGCCTACAGCGAGAGCATCGAGGACATCCCGGTTCTCGCCCACAAGCTCGACGCCGTGCTGACGCTCGCCGGAGTGGCCGGCGACAGCTACGACGGCAAGGACCTCGTCGAGATCCTCGAGACCTACCCGCGCGACGAGCTGTTCCAGATCTCGATCGAGGAGCTGTACCCCATCGCGATGGGCGTGCTGCGGCTCCGCGAGCGCAAGCAGCTACGGCTGTTCGTGCGCACCGACCCGTACGGCCGCTACATGTCGTGCCTGGTCTTCCTGCCGCGCGACCGCTACACCACGCAGATACGGCTGCGCATCCAGGAGATCCTGCGCAGCGCGTTCGACGGCACGACCACCGACTACAGCGCCATGGTCAGCGATTCCGCGCTGGCACGCCTGCACGTGGTCGTCCGCGGCGAGCGCGGCCGTCCGCTGCCCGAGGTGGACGTCACCGACCTGGAGACGCGCCTCGTCGCTGCCACCCGCTCCTGGGCCGACGACCTCGGCGACGCCATCGTCACCCAGTGCGGCGAGGAGAACGCCCCCGGGCTGATCAAACGCTACGCCGACGCCTTCTCCGAGGGCTACAAGGCCGACTTCCCGGCACGTACGGCCTGCGCCGACCTCAACCGGCTGGAGGCGCTGGACCAGCCGGGCCAGATCTCGATCAACCTGTACGAGCCGTACGACGCCGAGCCGGGCGAGCGCCGCCTCAAGATCTACCGCAACGGCCCGCCGATCTCGCTGTCGCACGTGCTGCCGCTGCTGCAAAACATGGGCGTCGAGGTCGTCGACGAGCGGCCCTACCCCGTCGACACCGGCGGCGTCCGTTCCTGGATATACGACCTCGGCCTGCGCTACGAGCCCTCGACGGCCGTCGACGAAGACCAGGTCAGGGAGCTGTTCCAGGACGCCTTCACCGCCCTGTGGCTCGGCGACGTCGAGAGCGACCTGTTCAACACACTGGTGCTGAACGCCGGGCTGGCCTGGCGCCCGGTGATGGTGCTGCGTGCGTACGCCCACTACCTGCGCCAGACCGGCACGACGTTCGGCGAGCGGTACATCGAGCAGGTGCTCGTCGGCAACCCGAGCGTCGCGCGGCTGCTCGTGAACCTCTTCGAGTCGCGGTTCGACCCGGGTAAGTCCGAGGACGCCCACCAGGAGCTGGGCGCGGCGATCACCGAGGCGATCGAGGGCGCGCTCGACGCGGTCAGCAGCCTCGACGAGGACCGCATTCTCCGCAGCTTCCTGGCCATGATCCGCGCGACGCTGCGCACCAACTACTACCAGCGCACCGAGGCCGGCACCCCCAAGCCGTACCTCTCGCTGAAGCTCGACCCCGAGGCCATCCCGGACCTCCCGCTGCCCCGGCCCAAGTACGAGATCTTCGTGTACTCGCCGCGGCTGGAGGGCGTGCACCTGCGGTTCGGTTCGGTGGCACGCGGCGGCCTGCGCTGGTCCGACCGGCGTGAGGACTTCCGCACCGAGATCCTCGGCCTGGTCAAGGCGCAGGCGGTGAAGAACACCGTTATCGTGCCGGCCGGCGCCAAGGGCGGGTTCGTCTGCAAGAAGCTGCCCGACCCGGGCGACCGCGAGGCGTTCGTCGCTGAGGGCATCGCCTCGTACAAGCAGTTCATCAGCGGTCTGCTCGACATCACCGACAACCTGGTCGGCGGCGCGGTCGTGCCCGCCAGCGACGTCGTCCGCCACGACGGCGACGACACCTACCTGGTGGTCGCGGCCGACAAGGGCACCGCCACCTTCTCCGACATCGCCAACGAGGTCGCGGCGTCGTACGGCTTCTGGCTCGGCGACGCGTTCGCCTCCGGCGGCTCGGTCGGCTACGACCACAAGGGCATGGGCATCACCGCGCGCGGCGCCTGGGAGTCGGTGAAGTACCTCTTCCGCTCGCTCAACGTCGACGTGCAGAGCGAGGACTTCCGCGTCGTCGGCGTCGGCGACATGTCGGGCGACGTCTTCGGCAACGGCATGCTGCTGTCCGAGCACATCAAGCTGGTCGCCGCCTTCGACCACCGGCACATCTTCCTCGACCCGTCGCCGGACCCCGCGGCGTCCTTCCAAGAGCGCAAGCGGCTGTTCGGCCTGCCTCGCAGCTCGTGGGCCGACTACGACGAGAAACTGATCTCCAAGGGCGGCGGCGTGCACGCGCGCACGGCCAAGAAGATCTCGCTGACGCCGCAGGTGCGTGAGGCGCTCGGTATCAACGTCGGCGCGATGACCCCCGACGAGCTGATCCACGCGATCCTGTGCGCCCCTGTCGACCTGCTGTGGAACGGCGGCATCGGCACGTACGTCAAGGCCACCGGGGAGACCCACGTCGAGGTCGGCGACAAGGCCAACGACGGTCTGCGGGCCGACGCGACCGAGCTGCGCTGCCGCGTCGTCGGCGAGGGCGGCAACCTGGGCCTGACCCAGCGGGCGCGTATCGAGTTCGCGCTGGGCGGCGGCCTCGTCAACACCGACTTCATCGACAACTCCGCGGGCGTGGACACCTCCGACCACGAGGTGAACATCAAGATCCTGCTCGACGAGACCGTACGCGACGGCGAGATGACCGCCGAGCAGCGCGACAAGCTGTTCCTCGACATGACCGAGGAGGTCGGCACGCTGGTCCTGCACGACAACTACGCGCAGAACGTCGTGCTCGCCGCCTCACGCGCCCAGGCTCCCGCCATGCTCCACGTGCACGCGCGGTACATGCGCAAGCTGGAGCGCGAGGGCCGGCTCAAGCGGCGGCTGGAGTTCCTCCCGGACGACAAGGCGCTCGCCGAGCGCCGCCAGGCCGGGCTCGGCCTGGCGGGCCCGGAGTTCGCCACGCTCCTGGCGTACTCCAAGCTGACGCTGGACGAGGAGATCCGCGGCTCCGACCTGCCGGACGACCCCGACCTGGCCTCCCGGCTCGTGGACTACTTCCCGACGCCGCTGCGCGAGCGCTTCCGCGACCGGATGGACCGCCACCCGCTGCGCCGGGAGATCATCGCCACGTCGGTGGTCAACAGCATGGTCAACGACAGCGGCACGACCTTCGCGTTCCGCCTCAACGAGGAGACGGGCGCTTCGTCCTCCGACATCGCCCGCGCGTACCTGGTGGCCCGCGACGTCTTCCACATGCCGGCCTTCTGGCAGTCGGTCGACGACCTCGACTACAAGATCGACACCGCGACGCAGATCTCCATGCGGCTGGAGGCGCGCAAGCTCACCGAGCGCGGCGCGCGGTGGCTGCTCCACAACCGCCGGATGCCGTTCGACATCCGCGACACGGTCGACTTCTTCGCCGAGGGCGCGTCCACGCTCACCACGCTGCTGCCGAAGCTCCTCCTCGGCCGTGACCTGGAGGGCTTCGAGGAGCGCCGCGACCGGTTCTCCGAGCAGGGAGTCTCGGACGCCATGGCCGAGCGGGTCGCGATGATGGTCCCGGCCTACTCCACGCTCGACCTGGTCGAGATCGCCCACAGCACCGAGCGGTCGCTGGAGGAGGTCGCCGAGGTCTACTTCGACCTGGCCGACCGGCTCCAGCTGTCACGGCTGCGCGACCGCATCATCATGCTGGCCCGCGACGACCGCTGGAACTCCATGGCTCGCTCGGCCCTCCGCGACGACCTGTACGCCGCCCACGCGGCCCTCGCACGCGACGTGGTCGTCACCACCGAGTCGGGGATGCCGCCGGAGGATCGCCTCGCTGCCTGGGCCGAGAAGAACAACGCCGCGGTCGGCCGCGCCGCACAGACCCTCGGTGAGATCTGGGAGAGCGACAGCTTCGACATCGCGACCCTGTCCGTCGCCCTCCGCGCGATCCGCACCCTCGTGACGGCCTGCACGCTGCCCGACTGACGCGTACGGCGCGGGGCGTGCACACCGTACGCCCCGCGCTAGGACGACAGGACCTCGTCGCGGATCGTGGCCCACCGCAGGGAGTGGCGGATGCCGTCCGTGACGTCGTAGCGCGGTCGCCAGCCCAGGAGCCGGGTCGCGCGGTCGCTGCGCGTGTAGGCGCCCACGACGTCGCCCGGCCGCGGGTCGGTCTCGAATGCCTCGACCGGCTTGTCGACCACGCTGTTGAAGGCGTCGAGCAGCTCCCGCACGGTGGTGCCCGTACCAGTGCCGAGGTTGATGACGGTGGAGGTGGCCGCCCCGGTCAGCAGGGTGTCGAACCGGCCGAGCGCGGCGACGTGGGCGGCCGCGAGGTCCCAGACGTGGACGTAATCACGGATGCCCGATCCGTCGCGGGTCGGGTAGCCGGTGCCGGTGACCGGGAACGGGGTCCCTTCCTCCTGTGCCTGGATCATCTTGCCCAGGGCGTGGCTCGGCCGCCGCAGTTGCAGGCCCGTGCGCATCTCGGGGTCCGCGCCGATCGGGTTGAAGTAGCGCAGCGAGAGCACACGGATGGGCCGCGTGGCCGCGATGTCGGCGAACATCGCCTCGCACACCGCCTTGGTGCGCGCGTACGGGCTCTGCGGATCGATCGCGGAGTCCTCGTCCACGGTGAGGTCGGCGCCGGGCCGGTAGATGGAGGCGGACGAGCTGAAGATCATGCGCTCGCAGCCGTTGCGCAGCAGGTGAGAGACGAACTCCAGGCTCTTGGTGACGTTGGCCCGGTAGTAGCCGACCGGGTCGGCGACCGAATCGGGGACGACGATGAGCGCCGCGCAGTGGACGACGGCGTCGACGTCGGGGTGCTCGGTGAAGACGCGGTCGACCAGAGCTCCGTCGGCGATGTCGCCCTCGTAGAAGTGCCGCCCCGCGACGAACTCCCGCCGGCCGGTCACCAGACTGTCGAGGATCACCGTGGTGATCCCCGCGTCCGAGCAGGCCGAGGCGATGGTGCTGCCGATGTATCCGGCGCCGCCGGCGATCAGAACCTTCATGGTCTTTCCCTCCACGTGTCCGTCTCAGGCCCCGGTCACGTGCGGGAACGCGGAACCGCGCGTAGGTGACCGCAGGCCCCGGAGACCTTCCCGGCCAGATAAAGATATCGCACTGTAATCGCGTGGTCACTGTGCGAATCTGTCTGCATGCGTCGTCGACATCTGGCCGCCCTTGCGGCCGTAACCCTCTCACTGTCCGCCTGTGGGGCCGGGTCTCCCGCCCTCACCAAGGACCAGGCCGAGCAGGTCCTCGCGCACTACCAGTCGGTCAACAACCAGGCGAACGGCGGCCTCGACGGGAGCCTGCTGGCCACCGTGGAGACCGGCGCCCAGCTCGAAATGGACCGCGCGGGCTACGCCCTGAAGAAGGCGAACCACGACCATTTCCCGCCCTTCACCTATACCGCCTCGACCTTCTACGTCCCACGCCAGCGGGGCTACCCACGGTGGTTCGCGGTCGACGCCACCTCGGGCAAGACCCGGCACGCGCTGCTGTTCGTCCAGGACAAGTCGGGCGGCCCGTGGCTGCTCGCCGCCGACCCGTTCCCGACCACGGCCCTGTCCGGCATCGCGCTGGACAAGGAGGGTTTCGCCAAGGCCGTGTCGCCCGGCGACACGCGCACGGAGCTGGCGCCGGACAAGGTCGCCGGTGAGCACTCCGCCTCGCTCGCGACCGGGGCGACGGGCATGGCGCCGGGCCCGTTCACGAGCGACTCGCGTAACGCGCTCGTGAAGGTTCAGACCGGGCTCTCGCACCGCGGCGTGACGCTGACCGCCGACTTCCAGCCCGACCGGCAGCGCGTCTTCGCCCTGCGCACCATCGACGGCGGCGTCCTGGTCTGGTACGTCCTGCGCCAGACCGAGAAGTACGAGATGTCCTCGCCGGGGGCGGTCGGCGACGGCGGTGACCTCGCGGGCCTGGTCACGGGCAAGATCGGGGAGCACCTCAACACGACCGCGCTCATCCAGTTCCTCGCCACCGTGCCCGTCCACGGGAGCCCGCAGGTGATCGGCAGTTACCGGAAGGCGGTCCAGGCCACCACCTCGTAGGCCGTGGCAGAATTCCGCGGTGCGTCCAAATCGTCTAGTGCTGTCCGTTCTGGCGGTCGGTGTTCTCGCCGGCTGCCAGAACGGCACGGGCACCCACGGGCGCACCGCGGCAACGCCGTCCGCCGGGCCCGTCGTCTCGGCCGGCGAGTCGGCGCGCGTCCTCGACGGCTACGTCCGCGCCTACAACAAGGCGGTCGCCCGGCCCGGCGTGAAGGCCCGGCGGGAACCGGCCACCGGCGCGCTCGCCGAGCTCGTCCGCGGAAACCCGCCCTCGCCCATCTCCCTGGCCGACCCGGTGCTGTACGTGCCACGGTCCGACAGCTATCCGAAGTGGTTCGCCGCGACCGCCCTCGAACGCCGCGGCGCGACCGAGCACCCGGTGTTCCTCCTGTTCGTCCAGGCGCGGGCCGACGGCGCGTGGCTCCCGGCGAACCGCCTCTACCTCACCGGCGACCCGCCGAAGATCGCCATTGACGCGCAGGGGTACGCCGTCGCGCTCGCCCCGGACACCGGCGGCCTCGCGATGCGCCCGGCCGACGTCCCGGCGGCGCAGGCCGCCTACCTCGACCACGACGATCGGAAGATCGCACCAGGCCGCCTCGCGACCCGGCGGAAGGCCATGGAACGCCTCCAGAACCAGGGCCTGCGCGCGCGTGGCGTCGAGGTGACCGCCCACTCCACGCCCGAGGGTGACTCCGTGTACGCCCTGCGCACCGGAGACGGCGGCGCGCTCGTCTGGTCCGCGTTCCGCAGGACGGTGACCTACACGACGCGAGAGGCGGCTGTCGAGGTCCCCGCCGGCGTCCGCCGCCTCCTCGGCCCGCGTACGGGGCGAAGGGCGGTCGCGACCTGGCTCTGGCGCTCGGTCGCGTACGTCCCGCCGCGCGGACGGCCGGACGTGCTCACCCAGGCTCTGGACCTGATCTCGGCCCGAGCCTCCTAAGCGTTACTGAGGAATGGGCGCGTTCGCCCTGATGACGCCGCCGTCGGAGGCGATGATCGCCGCGAGCTCCTGCGTCTCGCCCTTCTTGGCCTTCGGCGGCACCAGCGCGGCGAACTGCAGGGTCTGTGCCACGTCGATCACGTTGTGCACCTTCACCGGGCCCAGGAACGGCACGGCCTCCTTGGGCACCGGCACGTGACCGGGCTTCTTCTTGCTCTTGGAGGTCACCGCGTCGCGGCTCAGCGCGTACAGCACGATCCCGCCGCCGTCCTCGGTGGCCAGCGGGAAGATCGGGAACGCCGTCGTGGCGTACACCGTGTTGACCCGCAGGCCGGAGCCCTTCTTGGGCTTGGTGGCCTTCTGGTCGGAGGAGTAGTAGCCGGTGGTGTGCTTGCCCGGCGCCATGACGTCGGCCGCGACGTTCAGCGGCCCCTCCTCGGCGAGCGTCGCCTGGATCGAGGGGACCACGCGCGGCGGGATCAGCAGTGCCGTGTCGAACGTCGCCAGCGGCTTGGCGTACCCCTGGGCATCGACGGCGATCTGCGGCGGCTTCTGCTTCTTGTCCAGCGTCGTGCTCAGGCTCAGCCGCCAGCGCTGCGTCGGCTTGCTCCGCACGAAGCCCAAGAAGACCGTGCGGGGGTCCTTGCCGTCGATCGTGGTGCGGCGTGCGCGTGCCACGAACCACTGCTGGCCCGTCGGGAGCAGTCGCGGAACGTAGAGGACCGAGGAGTCGTAGCGGTAGCGCGGCACCGGATCGCCCGCCGTCACCGCCTTGCGGAACGCCGCCGCCGCCAGCTGCGACTGCCCTTCGCTCGTCCACCATAGGCCCAGCCGCTCGTCGCCGCTCGCCCGTGCGACGTCGTCGTTGATCGTGAACGCGCGAAAGGCCTTCGCCGCGGCCTCGGGGGTGACGGGATCGGGAGCGGGGCTGGACACGGCGGCGGCGGGCGTGGACCTCGGCTGCTCGGGCGTACCCGAGCAGGCCGCCACACCGGCGACGGCGAATACCGACGCCAGAATTGGCGCTACCGCTTTCTTCATGTTCCCCGGCCGATCTTCGATACCACTATCGGGCAGAGTATGCCAGGCATGCGCACGTCTCTGGACAGGAGGTTGATCAGGTGCATGCTCTCGCACACCGGGTGGTACGCCACGGGTAGGCTCTAGTCCGTGGCAGCAATGGATCCGTCCGAAGAAATCAAGGAGCTGGGCTCGATGCTCGGCGGCATCGAAGTCGTACTCGATCTCGACGGGATGCGCCGGGACGTCGAGGAGCTCCGCGAGCAGGCTGCCGATCCCGAGTTGTGGAACGACCAGGATCGCGCGCAGCAGGTGACGCGCCGCCTCTCCTACATCGACGGCGAGCTGGGCAAGATCGAGGGCCTGCGCAGCCGGCTGGACGACGCCACCGTGCTCTTGGAGCTGGCCTCCGAAGAGGGCGACGACGAGACGCGCGCCGAGGCCGAGCGCGAGCTGGGCTCGCTCCGTAAGGACATCGAGCAGCTCGAGGTCCGCACTCTCATGTCGGGGGAGTACGACGCCCGCGAGGCGCTCGTGACGATCAACTCGCAGGCCGGTGGCGTCGACGCCGCCGACTTCGCGCAGATGGTGCAGCGCATGTACCTCCGCTGGGCCGAGCGCCACGGCTACCCGACCGAGGTCTACGAGACGTCCTACGCCGAAGAGGCCGGCATCAAGTCGACCACGTTCTCGGTGAAGGCCCCGTACGCCTACGGCACCCTGCGCGGCGAGCACGGCACCCACCGCCTCGTGCGCATCTCGCCCTACGACAACCAGGGCCGCCGGCAGACCTCGTTCGCCGGCGTCGACGTCGTGCCGGTCGTCGAGCAGACCGACCACGTCGACATCCCCGAGGACGAGCTGCGGATCGACGTCTACCGCTCCAGCGGCCCCGGTGGCCAGGGCGTCAACACGACCGACTCCGCGGTGCGCATCACGCACCTGCCGACCGGGGTCGTCGTCTCCTGCCAGAACGAACGTAGCCAGCTCCAGAACCGCGCGACCGCCATGACGGTCCTGCAGGCCAAGCTTCTGGAGCGCACGCGCCAGGAGGAGAAGGCGCGGATGAACGAGCTGCGCGGAGAGTCGACCAGCTCGTGGGGCACCCAGATCCGCAACTACGTGCTGCACCCGTACCAGATCGTCAAGGATCTGCGTACGGGTCTGGAGGCCGGAAATCCGAGCGCGGTCCTCGACGGCGACATCGACGAGTTCGTCGAGGCCGAGATCCGCTGGATGCGCCAGCAAGAGGCCGGCGACACCGAGTAAGGGCCTAGTGCAGGCCGAACTTCAGGGCCAGTAGCAGCGCCAGCGTCAGGATCAGTGCGCCGATCAGAATCGGTGACAGTCCCAGCGGGCCGGAGTGATGGACCTCGGCTCGTGCCGCCCGGCAGGCGGTGCAGCGTCCTTCTACCACGGGTCCCGCACACCGAGCGCAGATCAGGTGTTCGCAGCTCATCTGGCTCCTCTCCGACGTTTTGCTCGGAAGTCGGCGCGGCCGGTGCGGCCACGTCCACCCCTTTGTAGTGCTCCGGTGACCCTCTGCGGATCATCGGGGCGCGTATTGCCCGGATGTTGTTATGGGTGTACCCAAGTTGGACTATCCATGCCAGTCTCCCCCTTAGACTGCTCCTTGGCCAATCGGCACGCCAAGCCGAAACGCCGCGGTAGAGCGCTTGCTCGGTCAAAGAGCAGCCACTTCCGTCCCCCAGCCCCTAGACTGGCACGTCGTGATGCAGCCGTGATCCACTTCGATAACGTCACCAAGGTCTATTCCCACCAAGGCCACCCGGCCCTGCAGGCCGTCAATGTGGCGGTCGAGAAGGGCGAGTTCGTCTTCCTCGTCGGTCCCTCCGGGTCAGGTAAGTCGACGTTCCTGCGACTGATCCTGAAAGAGGAGCGGCCGTCGCAAGGCGGCATCCATGTCGCCGGTAAGGATCTCAGCAAGCTCACCAACTGGAAGGTCCCGCATCTACGCCGCCGCATCGGCTGCGTGTTCCAGGACTTCCGGTTGCTCCCCAACAAGAACGTCTACGAGAACGTCGCCTTCGCCCTCGAGGTGATCGGGAAGCCCCGGCGGTTCATCCGCAAGGTCGTTCCCGAGGTCATCGACCTCGTCGGTCTCGAAGGCAAGGCGCACCGCATGCCGGACGAGCTTTCCGGCGGTGAGCAGCAGCGGGTCGCCATCGCCCGGGCGTTCGTCAACCGGCCGATGATCCTCCTCGCCGACGAGCCCACGGGCAACATCGACCCGGCGACCAGCATCGGCATCATGAAGGTGCTCGACCGCATCAACCGGACCGGCACGACCGTGGTCATGGCGACCCACGACGCGGCGATCGTCGACGCGTTCCGCAAGCGGGTGGTGGAGCTCGAGGACGGCCGCGTGGTCCGCGACCAGTCGCGCGGCGTCTACGGCCAGGCGTACGGCGGGGTCTGACCGACCCTCCGTTTCACGAGACCACCTTCCACACCCGGACGACCAAGGACAGTGAGGCATGCGGGCACAGTTCGTTCTACAGGAGATCTGGATCGGTCTCCGCAGGAACCTCACCATGACGATCGCTCTCGTCGTCACCGTCGCGATCGCGATGGCCCTGTTCGGCACCGGTGTTCTGCTCAAGATGCAGGTCGACAAGTCGAACAACTACTGGTCGGACAAGGTCGAGGTCTCGGTCTACCTCTGCAACCGGATGAGCGCGAACCCCTCGTGCAACAAGACCGCGCCGAACCAGTCGGCCAAGGACCAGATCCAGCAGCAGCTGCAGTCGATGCCGCAGGTCGCGAAAGTGATCCCGGAGACGCAGGAGCAGGCGTACCAGCGGGCGCGTGAGCGCTTCAAGGACACGCCGGGCTTCTCCGACACCATCCAGCTCGGCGACATCCCGGACTCCTTCCGGGTGAAGCTGAAGGATCCCAAGCAGTACGCCGCGGTCGTCGCGCAGATGCAGGGCCGGCCCGGTGTCGATCAGGTGATCAACGAACGGGCGATCCTGGAGAAGTTCTTCAAGATCCTCGGTGGCCTCCAGTGGGCCGCGTTGATCATCGCGGCGATCCAGGTCGTCGCGGCGGTCCTCCTGGTGGCCAACACGATCCGGCTCTCGGCGTTCAACCGGCGCCGGGAGACAGGGATCATGAGGCTCGTCGGGGCCTCCAACCTCTATATCCAACTGCCCTTCGTCCTCGAAGGCGCCATCGCCGGCCTGATCGGCGGCATCTTCGCCGCCGTCCTGCTGAGCTTCTCCAAGGTCTTCCTCCTCGGACGGCTGCAGAAGAACCTCCAGTTCGCCACCGAACTGGGCTGGCTCGACGTCACCCAGGTCATCGTCTTCTCGATGTGCTTCGGCGTCGTACTCTGTGCCCTGGCGTCCTTCCTCACCCTCCGCCGCTATCTGAAGATCTGAGCGACGTCCGACTCACGCGAGATCACCGCGCGAACTCATTCGCGCGGTGATCTCCGGATCGCGTACGTTCAGATCGTTCATACCCTGCGATGAAGGACCGAGGCTGAGGAAGTGCCACGCGAAGAGGGGCGCAAGCTCGTCGCCCAGAACCGCCGTGCGCGTCACGACTACCACGTCGAAGACTCGTACGAGGCCGGGATGGTGCTCACCGGCACCGAGGTCAAGTCCCTGCGCGCCGGCCGGGCCAACCTCACGGACGGATACGCCCTCATCCGCGACGGTGAGGTCTGGCTCGAAGGGGTGCACATTCCCGAGTACACGCAGGGGACGTGGAACAACCACGCCGCCCGCCGCCCTCGCAAGCTCCTGCTCCACCGCCGTGAGATCGGCAAACTGATCGGCGCCACCAACGAGCCGGGCTTGACGCTGATCCCCATGTCCCTGTACTTCAAGGACGGGAAGGCCAAGATCGAGATCGCGGTGGCACGGGGTAAGCGCAGTTACGACAAACGACAGGCCATCGCGAAGCGGGACGCCGCCCGGGAGATGGAGCGCGCCCGCGCGGCACGGCTGCGGAGGCGCTGATCATGGTACGGGTCCGGAGGGCGGCCGCCGCCCTGGCAGCCACGGCGCTGGTCGCCTCGGTGAGCACGGCCTGCTTCGCCGAGCCCTCACCGCTGCCGACCGTGCGCGACTTCCTGGTCGCCTGGCAGAACGGCAACTACCGAGGCGCGGCCGGCGAGACCAACGGCAACCGCAAGACGGTCGCCGCGGCGCTGGAGGCCCTTCCCGGCCAGCTCGACCTCGCCTCGCTCCACCTGGCCATCGGTCACGTGCGTAAGAGCGGCGACGACGCGACGGCGCAGTTCGAGGTCAGGATCGACCTCGGAGACAACGGCCCGCCCTGGGACTACGGCAGCGAGATGCGACTGCACCGCTCCGGCGGCGAGTGGAAGGTCGTCTGGAACTCCTCGATCATCCATCCGCGCCTGCAGGCCGGGCAGCGGCTCGCGGTCGTGACGGAGACGCCCCCGCGCGCGTTCATCCAGGACACCAAGAGCCGCTCGCTGACGAAGAAGACGAAGGTTCTGGTCTTCGGCGTGCTGCCCGGCCAGCTGACCCAGCCGACGCAGACCCTCGGCAAGCTGTCCAAGATCACGCACCTCGACCTCGACCGGGTGCTCGGCCGCGTACGCTCCGCGCCGCCGCAGGAGTTCCTGCCGCTCGTCACCCTTCAGCTGCCGGCCCAGGTCGGCGACGCCGCACAGCTCCTGCAGGTCCCCGGCGTCCAGGCCCGCACCAAATACCCCTCGATCGCGCCCGCCGTCGCCGGCGACGTCGTCGGTCAGCTGGGCCCCGCCACCGCCGAACGCCTCCAGCAGGTCGGCGCCCCGTACCAGCCGGGCGACACCATCGGCGTCTCTGGCCTCCAGGTGCTCCAGCAGCGCCGCCTCGCCGGTACGCCCACCGTCAAGATCGTCGCCCAGGACGTCAGCGGCGGCCACTCCCAGGTGCTGTACGAGCTGCCCGGGAGGCTCAGCGAGCCCGTGCGTACGACGGTCGACCGTAACGTCCAGACGGCGGCGGAGAAGGCCTTGAAGGGGCTCAGTGTGCCCGCGTCACTGGCCGCCGTCGACCAGGCGACCGGAGAGGTACGCGGCGTCGCCGACCACCTCACGCAGGGCAAGAACCAGGCGTTCGAAGGTCACTACCCCCCCGGGATGACCTTCAGCATCATCACCACACAGGCACTCCTCGGCTACCACCAGAAACTCGGCGCCCCGGTCGCCTGCCCGCCCACCTACACCGTGGGCGACCAGACCTTCCACGAGTCCGGCTCGCGCGGGAAGACGTTCCAGAGCAACTTCGCCCGCGGCTGCCCCACGGCGTTCGCCTCCCTCTACCGCTCTCTGGCGTACCAGGACCTGCGGACGAGCGCGGCCCGCTTCGGCATCGGCGTGCCGTGGACCCTCCCGATGCCGTCGTTCTCGGGCTCCGTCCCGGCCCCCGCCAACGACGCCGAACGCGCGGCGTCAATGGTCGGCCAGGGAAAAATCGAGGTCAGCCCGCTGTCGATGGCACTGGCCGCCGGCACGGTCGAGAGCGGCACCTGGAAGCCGCCCCGCCTGCTGAAGGACCCGAGCAGCCCACAGCCGATCCAGCCGCAGTCACTCGACTCCGACTCCATCGGAGCCCTCCAGCCGCTCATGCTCTCGTCCGTCAGAAGCGGCGCCGCCCGAGACGCCAACCTCCGAGGAGTCCCGGTCAGCGGCGTCACCGCCGTCGTACCGTACGGCTCCGGCAAGACGGTCTCGTGGTTCGTGGGCTTCCGCGGCAACGTCGCCTTCGCCCTGGCCATCGAGGGCAAGGTGAACGCGGCAAAGGTAGCCGCCAAGTTCCTTAGAACACTCTGATCCCGCAGGTCAGACGCTTTACCATCTCTTGCCCTCGCCGCCGCAACCATCACGGGCCACGCCGGCGTCTTAACGAGTGACTGAGACTCCGCTCGGGGGGTTGCGGACTCAGTCGCCGTGATGAGACCAGAGCCTCGTCTCGGGGGAGGCTCTGCCGTCCGGACCGGCCCGACCCTGCCGGTCACCCCCGTGGGTGTGCCTAGTCCACGCCCACGGGGGTTCTCGGTGTTTGAGGCCCCTGTCCGAGGTCTCGGCGGGGAATCACGTTGGCTGGGTGGGGGTTGTGCTTGTAGAGTTGATGGGACGGGTGCTTCGGTGTCCGTGCTTGAAAACTCAAGAGGGGGTGACCGGCTTCGACTTCGGTATGTCGAGATATGGGGAAGCGGGCCGAGGGTTGCGATCGTGACCTCGTTAATCCTGTGATCGCAAATTTACAAGTGCCAATTCTAAGCGCACTCAGTTCGCCCTTGCCGCCTGAGGTTAGGTAGCGAACTTGTCAGCCTGAGAGTGTCTCCGGCCCAGGGTCTGGCATCGTAAGGAGACTCCACCTGTTGTCCCGGCCGCGGGAATAACGGGGAAACCAAACAGCGGCTGAGCCTGTCGGCGACGCGCCTGCGCGAGCGCCGGGGCTGAGAAAACGTTAAGCAGGCTGCGCCCGGAGAAGCCCTGTCTTGGTACTGAAGGACGCGGGTTCGATTCCCGCCACCTCCACTGACATTGAAGCCGCTGATCAGAGCACATCTGGTCGGCGGCTTCTCTGCTGCACGCCCGCTTACGCCTACTTTATGATCCGCTCCTGTCGAGGATCTTCGCCGCCTCGGAGGACGACACTGCGCGGCCGAAATACACATCCTGGGTCATGCTCGGCTTCGCGTGCCCGAGGTGATCGGCGATCTGCCGGGCGCTCAGCCGGGCGTCGTCCAGCCGGGTCGCCACCGTCTTGCGGTACGTGTGGCTCGTCAACGCGTCCGTGCGCGGGACGTCGACCTCGCGTAGAAGGAGACCGCCCAGGGCCTTGGTGATGCGCTTCAGCGTGCGCTCGTAGATTTCTTGGTCTGGGCGCTCAGGTCGTCCGATTCCTTGACCTCGACCCACCACAGCTTGGCCGCCTCACGAAGCCTGGTGTCGGCCGTGATCTGTCCATCGGGCGGCGGTGCGATCACGCAGAGCCCTTCAGCCGCCGCTCGGCCGCCGCCTGGGTCGGACCGAACCTGCCCGTCGGGGAAGAGTTCAACGGTGTCGTCGAAGACGACGACACCGTTGAACAGCAGGTTCCAGCCTTGTTCGGAATGTGCGGCCACGACGCGCGCGGCGGTGTGGTCGCGAGCTTGTGCGCTGGGACACGGCGGCCAGTGCTGACACATGCGATCTTCCCTCCTCAAAGGGGGTGAACCGACACATTCAGATTCGTCTCACGCACCGCGTTCGTCAGCGCGGTCGGCCTCCATTTCCAGTTCAGGCCACCGCTGGCCTATCGGCTACCCGGGATCCTCCCGACGCTGCTCGCCAAGCTGGAGGTCATCAGACACAGCGCCGTGCATCGGTGACGCTCGGTCGGATCACCTCCACCCGCGCCCCCGAGCCCTTAAGCAGGCCCGAACCCTGTTCACCGATCAGCGCGAACAAGTGTCGGGTCAGGTTGCGAGCGATCGGCAACCCTTCCCATGAAACGACGCATAGGTGCCCCAGCGCCGTTCAGCGGTCTTGGGGTGTCTGGGTGTTGTTGAGGCGGAGAGCTTCGGCGAGCTGGTCTTCGAGGATGATGATGCGGCAGGCGGCGTCCAGGGGCGTGCCCTGGTCGAGGAGTTCGCGGGCGCGGGCGGCCAGGCGGAGCTGGTAGCGGGAGTAGCGGCGGTGGCCGCCGGATGAGCGCTGTGGTGTGATCAGTTTCGCGTCGTCCAGGCTGCGCAGGAAGCCCTGGGTGACGCCGAGTATCTCCGCGGCACGGCCCATGGTGTAGGCGGGGTAGTCCTCATCGTCGAGTTTGTCTGCCATGTGCTGCTGGGCTGGGTCCATTGGGCCTCCACATCATGAGGGCCCCGGCGCAGTAGCGCCGGGGCCCAGGGTTTTGGGTTGTAACACCTACCGACGATGGCGTCGGCTTGTCGTTTCCACGTCGGCCATCTGAAATGGCCGATAGCGCGGTGATCGCGTAAGCGTGACCGAGAACCACCTTTCGTTCCGATGGGACTGCGGTACCCGCGCGGCGAGACAGAACCAGCAGCGGGCGATCCGACGGCGTATGACCCTCCCCTTCTCCTCTGATCTTCCTTATACCTTTCCGTGCCCGGCCGTGACCTGGACCTTCTGGGACCTGCGAACCTCGTCCCAGCGCGCCCGACGGCCGCTTGCCACTGCCCGGAGCCACTTCCCTTAACTCGGCCCCAGCGCACCTGACGTCGTGCTCACCATGTTCACGGGTAGTTCGTTGTCTCCCGTGCCTCTTTGATGCTCTCTTTCCTTGCGACATCGGAAACACTACCCAGTCCGACACTGCATGTCTACTTCGGCCACATGAGATTTTCTTGGTCCTCCGCCACCACCCTCCCCCACCGGTGAGGCCTCCCGAGCCCACAGTGCCGCGCCAGGCTCTGCGGTTTCCGGTGTCACACCTGATCAAGGAGTGACACCGATGACGGCAACTGAAACGAAGGCAGGCGCTTCGGTGGCCGAGGCCGGTGAGAAGGCTCAGGGCGGAGATCCGGCTGAGGACCTGATCGGGCAGCTGGTGGCTCAGGCCCGGGAGAAGGGCTCGGGCCTGGTCGGTGAGGGTGGGCTGTTGCAGCAAGCCGACCAAGCGGGTGCTGGAGTCAGCGCTGGAAGGTGAGATCACCGATCACCTCGGCTATGACGAGCACGATCCGGCCGGCAAGGTCAGCGGGAACTCCCGGAACGGCCATGGGGCCAAGACGGTGACCACCGATGTGGGGCCGGTCCAGATCGAGGTTCCCCGCGACCGCGGCGGCAGTTTCGAGCCGCAGTTGGTCAAGAAGCGGCAGCGGCGGCTGACCGGTGTCGATGAGATGGTGCTGTCGCTGAGCGCCAAAGGCCTGACGCGTGGGGAGATCTCTGCGCACCTGGCCGAGGTCTATGGCGCGAGCGTGTCGAAGCAGACGATCTCCCCTATCACCGACAAGGTCATCGACGGCATGGCCGAATGGCAGAACCGGCCGCTGGATGCCGTCTACCCGGTGATCTTCCTGGACGCTATTCACGTGAAGATCCGGGACGGTCAGGTCGCGAACCGGCCGATCTACGTGGCGCTGGCGGTCACCGTCGGGGGAACCCGCGACATCCTCGGGTTGTGGGCCGGTGACGGCGGCGAAGGCGCCAAGCACTTGCTGCAGGTGCTCACCGAGATCAAGAACCGAAGCGTCGCCGATGCCTGCATGGTCGTCTGCGACGGCCTGTCAGGCCTGCCGGACGCGGTCGGCCATGTCTTGTCCCGGGCGCTGGTGCAGACCTGTGTCGTTCACCTGCTGAGCAACTCGTTCCGATACGCGGCACGCCAGGACTGGGACAAGATCGCCAAGGCGCTGCGGCCCGTCTACACCGCACCGACCGAATCAGCCGCGATGGAACGGTGGCTGGAATTCGCCGAGGCCTGGGGCGCCAAGTACCCGGCGATCGTGCGGCTGTGGGAGAACGCCTGGCCCGAGTTCGTTCCGTTCCTGCAGTTCGATCCGGAGATCCGCAAGGTCGTGTGTTCCACCAACGCCATCGAGTCCGTCAACGCCCGCATCCGTCGGGCGGTCAAAGCCCGCGGCCACTTCCCCAACGAACAAGCCGCGCTCAAGTGCGTCTACCTGGCGGTGACGAGCCTGGGCCCCACCGGCAAAGGCCGAAAACGCTGGATCATCCGCTGGAAAGCAGCCCTGAACACCTTCGAGATCACCTTCGAAGGCCGCCTGGCCGCCGCCCGAAATTAGAGACCCCGCACGACCGAGTTACACCGTTAACTGGGCCTACCCCTTCGGTTCGGTGACCGAGAGGGGCGTGTCTCCTCTGTGATGGTTTCCCTGGGCCGTGGTCGAGGATGTGTGGTCGTCCTCTTCGGTGACAGGCCGGTGTGTTTTCCGGCGAAGGTCAGGATGTCCGCGGTCAGGGCGTGTTCTTTGCTGGCGGGTGAGGCGGCGTGGGAGGTGTCGGGGTCTCGGCGCATGAGGATCGGCCGGTCGCTGCTGGTGGCGTGTTGAAGGGCCGCGCACATTTTGGTGCCGTGGGCTTCGCCGGTCTGCAGATCGGTTACCGCGCCGGTGAAGAGGAATGCGGGATAGGGCGTTCCGGGGGTGGTGTTGTGGTACGGAGAATAGCCGAGTAGCCATTTTAGTTGTTCAGGTTCGGAGGCGCTTCCGAATTCCTCGGTCCATGTGCAGCCTAGGCCGAAATGTTCGTAGCGCACCATGTCGCATAGCGGGCCGGCGGCGATGACCGCGGCGTACAGGTCCGGTCGCTGGGTGGCGGCGGCGGTTACCAGTAGTCCGCCACCTGATTCGCCGTAGCTTGCCAACTGGTCCCGGGTGGTCAGGCCGGTTTCGATGAGCCAGGTCGCGGCGTCGTTGAAGTCGCTGATCGCGCGGTGTTTGTGTGGTCCGCGGCCGGCGTCGTGCCAGTGTTGGCCTGCTTCGCCGCCTCCGCGTACGCAGGCGACGGCGTAGGTGCCGCCGGCGCTGACCCAGGCGGCGGCGAGAGGGGAGAACCACGGGCGCATCGGCATGCCGAAGCCGCCGTAACCGTACAGGAGGGTCGGACGAGGGGGCTGATCTTCTTCGGCGGGAGTGAACAGGAACAGCGTGACCTCGACGCCGTCGCCGGTGCGATAGCGGACGCTGCGGCTGCGGATTTCTGGAGTCCGTCCGGCCAATGTGGTGCCGGTTTCTTTGTCCATTTTTCCGCTGATGGCGTCGTAGCGATAAATGGTGGGGGGTGTGGTCGCGTCGCAGTAACTCAACCACGTGTGACGTCCGTGGGGGACGGCTGCGCGAAGGGATGATACGACGCCGGAGCCGGGAAGAGGCGGATGGGAGAGCAGCTCACCGTCGGCCAGGTCGTGCACGGTCACGGTGGAGGTGCCGTGGCGGGCGCGTGCCACCAGCATGAGGGGGCGCGGAAGTGCCGGGTCGTCCAGGACCACGCACTCGTCCAAGGGGGCCTCGGGGTCTTCGGCGATCAGCGTGTGCCACGCCTCCGGGTCGGTTTCGTGCCGGTGCGCTGTGCAGATCCGGCCGCACGGGGCCTGGTAGTCGGTGACCAGCAGCAGATCGCCGTCCGGGAGGAAGCGTGGGAGAACACGGGCGCCCAGGGTGTGCCCGTCCACGATTTTGACGACGTTCGGGGCTTTCGGATCGGTGAGCTCGGCCACGTACACGTCGTTGTACGGGGCCGGGCCGGCTGTCGCCGTGATCGCCAGCTGACGGCCGTCGGTGCTGACCGTGAGCCCGTAGTAGTGGTCCGGGGCATCGTCGCCGCCGAACACCACCGTGTCGGCCTGCCAAGGGGTGCCGATCCGGTGCAGCCTCACACGCCGGTGCAAACGCATGTCGCCGGAGAACAGTTGCTCGTCGGGGACCCGGCTGACGTAGTAGAACGCGTCCCCTCCCGGTAGCCAGGCGAGCGAGGTGTTACGGGCCCGTGGCAACGGCCCGTCCACCGCTTCGCCGGTACGCGCGTCCAGCACCATGATGTCGCTGCCGGGCCGCTCGGCGACCTCGAGTTGGACGGCCACGCGCTCGCCCTCGCGCGATGGCCACCAGGAGTACAGCCCGGTATGGCCGGACGGATCGATCTCTACCGGATCGACCAGTACCCGAAGGTTCTTCTCGGCATCGATGACGAGCAGGCGCCGTTGTTCGTCCTCAGGCCGTTGCTCGGCGAAGAACATGACCGAACCGCGCATCAGCGGGGGTTCCGATACACCGAAGTAGGAGACCTGATCCACCAAGTACGCCCACGATCGCTTCTCACGCCAGCCGGTACGGTACGCGCAGAACAGACGATCCTGGGCCTCGGCCCAGTCCCGTACGCGCGCATCATGGGCGTCTTCCAGCCAGCGGTAGGGATCGGCGACCAGGAAGCCGAAGAGGTCCTCCACCACATCGCTCCGCCGGGTGGCGGGGTAAGACGGTCGAGCCACGGGCGACCCCCGATATGTCACACGGCCTGCCATGGACCGAGGTACCGCGGGCCTTGGCAGGCTGCGGTACCTCGGTTCTCTCACTTACGACTCGCCGCGAAGAATGTCCGCCTGCCAGCCGCGTACGCTGCCAACGCGGGCCGCCGGATTGGTTTCACGGTACGGCAGATATCCATTCATGATAGCCTCCCGGATCCCTCCGATTTGCCCAGAAATCGGGCGACTGTGAAGGCAGCTATTCCCGCGACCCGCGATCCATAAACCGCGCACGGTTCGGCACGCGCAAGGTCAAATTCGTGCAATGGGGAAAGCTGTTCTGGAATGTCGTGCCGAAATTGATTTCACGCAAGAGTAATCCGGTGGCCATGGGAGCGCATCCTCGGTCATCGCAAACCAAACAGCACGCAAATGTCCGAGATTCGGGCCTCGGCGTGCATGCCCGGTGCCCCGCCGATGTTCAGTGCCACGGCCTGCTCGTCGGCGGTCACCTTCGGACGCCGGTGCCACGGCACGCAGCATGAGCGAAAGCCCCGCCTTCGCGCGGGGCTTTCGCGTTGGTCCACTTTGGCCCGACGGCACCTTTGACTCATGGTGGCGTGGGCAATGCCGAGTCGGAGTCCTGCGCCCGACTCGGCGGAGCGTCGCTAGTACGGGAGGCGGAGCGGGACCTGGAGTGTCCAGCCCTGGTGGCAGTAGTGGCCGCTCCAGATGAGGTCGCAGCCTTCGACCTCGATGGTGTAATTTCCCGGCCCCAGCGCGGACCATCCGGTCTCGCCACCGTCGCTGTACAGCGGGTTGCAGTGACGCTTGTCCGTGTTGCATTCGTCCTGAAATACCTCTTGTCCGTCGCGTCGTGCGTGGAACAGCCAGTCGTTGTAGGTGAATGGTTCGGACCAACCCCATTGGAAGTAGATGTCATGTCCGTTCATCCGGAACGCGGATACGACCATGTCATTGCCCTGGTTCGGCGACCAGACGATCGCACCGTTGACGAAATACTGAATGATCCCGTTTCCGAAGGGAGACGCGTCGGCGACCGGGCATCCGTACTGCCAGCTGAACTTGTTCCACCGTTCGACGAATCTCCCGTTCACGGCGTATCGGCAATCTTTTCGCTTAAGGGCGTGGTGCGACGATCTGGCCGGAGCCCCGGCGGGCAGAGCGCCAGGCGTCCGGGTCGGCGGCGTGGTCAGCGCAGGGCCTCCTCGGGAAGGCGCGGCATGGGATGAGGAGCGCTTCGGCTCCGGTTGCGGGGTCGCGGTGGCCGGGGTCATCCCCGCGAACGCGATTCCCAGACCACTGAGTGCGAGAAACAGTGCCTTTTGCATGACGGAGGTCCTCTTTCGAAAACGTGGCTGCGGCGGCCGGGATGGAAGACGGGATGAGCGTATGTTCAATAATTTCAACCGAACATCGTGGTGACCCCTGACTTTTCGAGCAGCAGCAGGCGACCATTTATTGAGAAGTCAGTTTTCGTAGTTACTTCGTACGAAATAGAGTCATTCGGCCAAATAGCAGCAGTAGAGGCTCTGGACGTCGGAACCCGACCGGCTCGGGGCGGCGGATCCAGCGCATGAAAAAGACCCTCACCCTCCGGAGGAGGATGAGGGCCGATCGCCTGCTGATGAGTGGCGCGAGCCGGACTTGAACCGGCGACCTCTGGGTTATGAGCCCAGCGAGCTACCGAACTGCTCCACCGCGCACTCCAATGCTATACGTGATCTAGAGTCCTCGGGACATGTCGGCGGGCTCCGTCCTCGCGGCACGCCGGCCGGTGGGACGGTGCGCCCGGGGACCGGTCGCGCTCCGATTTCAATGCGTATAACGATATATCGCACGGCGAAATGCTATTGATCTCATTCGGTTGATATCCCGTAACGGTCATAGGTGTTTCGGTAGACGCCGGTTGCTACCATGGAAACCAGCCTGGTGACCGTCACCGACGAGAGGGGCGCTGACCATGGACGGACTGGACCTGGCATCGGTCGGTGGTTCGCGTTCCAAAATGGGTTTAGAGTTCGCCCAAAAAGCATTCATCGTCAGTGACGGAAAACTACTCCTGGTCCGCAAGTCGGATCAGGACCCGTTCCATCCCGGCCGGTGGGAAGTGCCCGGCGGGCGGTTGCGGGTGTCGGAAGATCTGGATCTCGATCAGCACATCCGGCGCGAGGTCTGGGAAGAGGTCGGGATCGAGGTCACCCCAGGGCCGCCCTTTCACCTGTGGGATTGGATCCTTCCCCTCGGTGAGGACGATCGGCAGGTCAGGATCGTGGCCGTGGCTCGTGAGTGCCGTCCGGCGTCCCTGGACATCACCATCGAACATCAGGCGCCGGGTGATCATCTCAGTGACGCGACCTGGGTGTGCTTCGAAGACTTGCTCGACTTCGAGCTCATTCCCGGCCTGAAGCCGGTCATGGAGCACTTTTTGAAGATTCACTCCTGAGCATCGCGCCGGAAAGGCACGACGTTCGATGGACTCTTCGCCGGCCGCGTGGTCTCCGGTGCTGGATGACCAGAGACAAGCGCGCTTCTCTATGGTCATCATCGGTGATGTGCGGATCGAGTTCCGCGCCCAGCTTTCCGACCGCGGTTTCACCGAACTGACCGAGGATCATCTCAGTTACACGGCGGCGCAGGCGCTGGTCTCGGGTACGGCGGTCAACCTGGCCCGCCATTCGGTCGGGGTCTTTCATACGATCGCCGTGGCGGGCAAGATCGGTGATGACGCGTTCACGCCCGTCATCCGGCAGAGCCTCCGTGGGCTCGGGGTGCGGGACCTGCTGGCCGTCCAGCCCGGGATGCCCAACGGCTTCACGATGATGCTGCGCGACCAGCCCGCCGCCGGGCGGCGAGGTGTACGGCTGCTGGTGGCCGACGATACTGCGCCCAGCCGGCTGTTCTCCGTGCAGGACGTGCGGCGGCACGCGCAGGCCATTCGAGACGCCGACGTGCTCTTCCTCGACGGCTATTCCCTGCTGTTCCCGGTCTCTCGTGCGGCGCTGCTCGCCGCGGCGCGGATCGCGCGCTCGTCCGGCACGCTGGTCGCATTCGACCTTGTGCCTCATGACATTTACCGGCGGATGGGGCCGGCCGATGTCCGGCCCGTTCTCGAAGCCGCGGACGTGATCATTTCCGCGGCCACGACACTGGCGCGCCTGGTCGGGAGGGCACCGGTTCGCGACTCCGGCGGAATACGTGACCTGTTGCCGTACGCCGACGATGCCGCCGGTCATGGCCCGCTGTGGCTGCTGCGTTTCGGAGAGACGGAGATGGAATTCGTCACCGCTTACCAGCGCGGCGAATTGCTCATCGAATACCCGACCGGCCAGGGCACGAACGGCGCGTGTGCGGGCGACGGTGACCGGCTCGCCGTCAGCGAGCTCTACTGGTGGCTGTCTAGGCGCGCGGATCGGTGAACCGCAGCCCATCCGCGCCCGGCAGGAGCGCGTCGAGCATGGACAGGAACCGGCCCCGGCTCTCGGGCAGTCCGAACAGCTCCTGCCAGCGCCACACCGGTGCCGACGCGGATCCCATGGCCGTCAGGGCGGCCCAGCGCAGCACCTGGGATCGCGGCGCTTCGACCGGGTAGACGGTGCCGCCGACGAGGAGGTACGAGCGGCCGTCCGCGTGCAGCGCGCGTACCGCGTGGGCGGTGAACGGGACACCGGTGAGGCCGGTGTCCTCGATCACAGCCCTCATGTCCGGAGAGCCCGGCAGTAAGTGCAGATGCAGATGGTCGACGCATGCGCCGGCGGCCTGTGGTCGGGACGGCCCGTGCTCGAAGACGAGCACTTCCGCCGTGCCGTACACCGCCTGGTACAGGCGTGAGATCCGGCCCAGCCAGCGTTCCATAGGGTCCCACCTGCACGGGGGGAGTGCGCCCGCGCACAGGTGGTGTTCGGTGGACACGAGCAGCAGGTGTCCTTCGGCCACCGGGGCGAGGTCGGGGATCACGAAGAACGCCTCGTCGCCGGCGAGGATGGCGGCGGCGCCCGGTAACCCGGCGATCCGGTTCAGCCGGAACCGTAGCTGTGGACAGAACACGCAGTCGGGCTCTCCCGACGGCTCTGCGAGAGCCGTGGCGAACATCTCGACCCGGTGATCGGAGAGGGGGATGCGGCGCACGTCGAGGCCGGAGAGCGCGCCGGACGCCGTACGCTCTACGGCGAGCACGCCACCCGGCTGAACCAGCCGTACCAGGTCCGCCGCGCTCCGGGCATCGGCGGTGGCCGCCCAGCAGCCGGCGAAGACTCCGGGTGGGAAGGACGAGGTATCGGTGGCGCGCCGTACGAGGCGGCCCTGAACGCCGGCCGGTCCTGTCACGCCGATCTGCACCGCCGCGGTACGCGAGGCGATGAGTTCGGCCGCCGCGGAGGGACCCGCAACCAGGACGTCGCCCGGTGGCAGCAGTTCCATAAAGACATTTACGACATGCCGAAAAGAGTGGGCCCGCGGGTCCGTAACCGGTGACACGTGTACCCCGATTCATCCCGTGGAACATTTCATGACGATGAAATAGATCCCCCCTTATTCTGAGCGGCTTCCGTAAATCGGACAAGTAACGATTACGATCGGCGTGCGATGGTGTTGACGCGGCGCACATACTTGTATAGATGACACAAGAGGGGCGTCTGCTACAGAAGGCGGTCAGAATGGGCTACCGCGGCGTTCAAGGTACTGAATCATGACGTCGGAGATCGACATCGGAATCTTGGACAAGCGCATCAATGATTCGCTGGATCTGCTGCGCGATAACTACTCGCGCGGTTCCGCAGGTGGCGGTTGGTATCACGAGCTCGGCTCTCCGCCGGGATTCACCGCCACGGCGGTCGGGCTTCTGGCCTTCACCGAGAGCGGTCGCGACTTCGAGAACTTCGACGAGGCCCTGGTGTTCCTGCGGCAGGGGCAGGTGACCTCCGATGACAAGCTGCTGGACGGCGGATGGCCGACCAACAGCAGCAAGGGGCGGCCGGTGGTGGAGGCCACCGCGTGGATCGGCCGTTTCCTCGCCCTGGCCCGTTGCGGGCTGAAGGAAGGCGCCCCCGACGCGGGCAGGGCGTACGCGTGGCTGGCGGAGAACCAGAACGATGACGGCGGCTGGGGGTCGTTGAAGGGTTCTGAGTCCCGAGTCTGGCTCACCTGCCTGGCGCTTCGGGCGATCGCCGCGCTCAACCCGTACGCCCCGGCGATCGAAGGGGGTGCCGGCTGGCTGATGGCCAACCGGGAGCCCCGCGAGTCCGCCTGGGGCGAGACCAGGCAAGGGCCGGCGACGGCCACCCACACCGCGTTCGCGCTTCTCACCCTGGAGGAGACCGGACGCCGCGACGACCGGCTGCTGCGGGCGTACGACTCGCTGCGCGCCAAGCTCGCCGACCCCGGTCAGAACGATCGGCTCACCTGGATCGAGACGTACTTCGTCACCCCTGGTCACCCGCCGGCCGACCGGTTCAACCTCTGGCACTACGGGCTGCCGGTCGCACTCTCGGCCTTGCTGCGCGATCCGCGCGGCACACGGGCGGAACTGGTGTGCGACGCCTTCGCCACCATCATCCAGTCCGGTGTGGACGATCGGCTGTGGCGCGGTTATCCGGGCCGCAACGGCCCCTCGCTGTGGAGCGTGTGGTGGTGCCTGGAAGCACTGATCGAGTTGAGGCGGCATTCGGAAGTGCGGGCCGGTGACAAACTCGTCTGGCTTCCGAAGGCCGTCGTACTGCAGCGCGCCGAGGCGCGCGACCGGCCGCTCGGCGCCATCGTCCCGCGCCGTCGGGTCGACGTCGGCGCGCTGCTCGCCCGGCACTGGGCCGTGTTCCTCCTGGCGGTCGTGACGATCGTCAGTCTCAGTGGCGCCGCCGCCGGTGCGCTCGGAGGGAAGGACGTCGGGCTGAGCGTGCTGTTCCCGACGATCCTGCTGGTGGTCCAGGAGGCGATCAACCGGCGGCGGCCGAGCGAGCGAGGCTGACGGCACTTCACCATTCAGTGGCCGGGTGGCACGATCCGTACCATGCCGATCGATCAACACCTGCTGGTGGCGTTCACGGTCACTTCGGCCGTTGCCATGATCGCTCCTGGGCCGGACATGCTGTTCGTTCTGGGGTGCGGGATGTGAGGCGGGCCGCGTAGTGGCCTGTTCGCGACGGCCGGGGTGGCGACGAGTGAGGCCGTTCACGTCGCGGTGGCGGCTGCGGGGCTGGCAGCCCTGTTCGCGGGGCACGGTGGTCGGCTAACAAGGCGCAGACCGAGATCGCCGAGCTCATGGGGCTGTCGCAGATGCATGTCTCCCGGCTCATCTCCCGCAGCCTCGCCCGGCTCAAGACCGAGCTCCTCAAGGACGGCTGATCACGACAGGCGGTGGCGGATCCACCAGGTGCTCGCGCCGGCCAGGACGAGCGCGAGGACGAGGTAGGTCGCGGTCTCGTACGCCTGGAGGGCCCAGAAACGGCCCGCGGGCTGGTAGGTCACGAGCTGCCGGTAGCCGAGCCGGTTCAGCCGCGCGAAGCACGCCTGGCTTCCCCGGTCCGACGCCGATTCGGACGGGCAGCTCATCACCCACGACGGAGGATGGACGGCCCGGCCGGCCGAGTCCACGGTGTGCTGGGAGATGACCCATGCGCCGGGCCGGTCGATGACCACCGTCAGGTACCCGCGCATGCCGATCATCGTGAGGTTCTCGTGGGTGATCGTCGTGGTGAGGCGCTCGGTGGGCAGCAGATGAGGTCGTACCGCCATGGACATGGTGATCTGGGCGGCGGTGAAGACGGCCAGGAGGACGGCCATGGCCGGCAGGGTGCGGCGGAGGACGGCTCCGAGGGTGACGCCGAGGACGAAGGCGAAGGCCGCGTAGCCGATCGGCACGATGCCGCGCGAGTCGAACATCTCGCGGGACATCCGCGCGAAGACGAAGATCCCGGGGCCGGGCATGCCGTTGCGCGCGTCGACGGCCATATCGATCGGTCTCGCCCAATGGCTCAGCGCCAGGCCGAGCAGCCCGGAGGCCACCATCGCGGCCAGGCCGATGAGGCTCAGCTGGGTGACCAGCCAGCGCGTACGAGTGGTCTGGGTCCAGACCAGCCGGTGGGTTCCGGCGTCGAGTTCGCGGCTGACCAGAGGCGCGCCCCAGAACATGCCGATGAGGGCCGGCAGGAGAAGCACGAAGAGGCTGCCGACGACGTACAAGGTGCTGTCGGCGCCGCCGACCTCGTCGAGGAAGGCGTTTCCGTGGACGCGGTGCAGGTGGACCAGCCGTGGCCCGGTGGCCGCGAAGAGGGCGACGAGGACGATGACGGCGCCGTAGATCACGGCGGCCTGGATGCGGAAACGGCGCCATGTCAGCCAGATCATCGGATGGCTCCCTGCGGGGTCATGTAGGCGAGGACGAGGTCTTCCAGGCCGGCCGGTGCGGCCGTCCACGGGGCGGGAACCGGAGAGTCGCCGCGGACCAGCACGGTGATCTGCCGGTCGCCGCGGCGCACCGAGACGACGTCCGGCCCGGTGGGAGGCACGGCCGTGCCCGGCCCGGTGAGCAGGCGGTGCTCGGCCAGCAGCTCGCGTACGTCGCCCGCCACACGTACGCGCGAGGCGACGAGCACGACGAGGTGGTCGCAGACCTGTTCCAGGTCGGAGACCAGGTGGGAGGAGTGCACGACGCTGAGGTCCTGCCCGGCGGTGGCGTCACTCAGGTCCTGCAGGAACTCCCGCCGCGCCAGCGGGTCGAGGCTGGCGACCGGCTCGTCCAGGATCAGCAGCCGGGGGCGTTTCGCGATGGCGAGGGTGAGGGCGAGCTGGGCGCGCTGGCCACCGGACAGGTTCCCGGCGCGCCGGTCGGGCGGCAGGCCGAGCCGCCGGACCCGGTCTCGCGCCAGCCGAGGGTCCCAGCCCGGGCTGAGCCGGGCCCCCAGCCGCAGGTGCTCGTCGACGGTCAGCCGGGCGTACGTCGGGGTGTCCTGGGCGACGAAGCCGACCTTGGCGAGCTGCGCCAGGCCGCCGGCGGGCCGCCCGCCGCACACCTCGATCGTGCCCGACGTCGGAGTCAGCAGGCCTGCGGCCAGGCTCAGCAGTGTGGTCTTCCCGGCCCCGTTGGGGCCGACGAGCCCGACGACCCGCCCGGCCGGGATGTCGAGGGTGCAGTCCGACAGCGCCCAGCGGCGCCGGAATCTCTTGCCCAGTCCCTGGGCCCGCAGAACGGCGGTCATGCCATGTCCTCCCGAGTGCTCGTTACCGAAGAGCACTCTGCGCGCCGTGACGCGGCTCCGGCACCGGCCGGAAGTACGGTTCGCGCGGTGGCCGGTCGTACTTTCGGCCACTACGCCTGCGGGCGGCATCTCCGTACGCTGAACGGCATGAACGTGCTGGACCGGCCGACCGCCGACGCCGGGCTCGGCGTGCTGTTCGCGGTGGCGCTCGCCGCCGAGGCCCGCATCGTCGCGGGCTACGGCGGCGACTGGGTGTTCGACCTCGCCGTCGGCGCCCTGGTGTGCGCGGCCGCCCTGCTGCGGCGGCACTCGCGCAGGTGGGCGGCGGCGGCCGGTGTCGCCGTCTGCGTGGCCGCGGAGTTCGCCGCCTGGCGCTGGCACCTGCCAGGCCAGCCGGGAGGCGTCGCCGCGCTCGCCCTGTTCGTGCTCATCGGCTCGGTGGCCACCACGTCACGCGTACGCGACGTGGTGGTCGTCGCGGCCGGCGGCCTCGTGGTGGTGGCCGGGACGCTGGAGCGGTATCTGGTCTTCATCCGCGAGGGCAGACCGTGCTCGTACGCGGCGACGTGGCTCGTGGGCATGGGATGCTGCGCCGCGCTGGGCGCCGGAGTGTGGTCGCGGCTCCTCGGCGACCGCCGCCGTATCGCGATCGAGACCGTACGGCGCGGGGAGCGCCTGGAGCTGGCCAGGGAGCTGCACGACGCCGCCGCCCACCACATCACCGGGATCGTGCTGCAGGTACAGGCCGCCCGCATCGCCGCACGCAAGCATCCCGAAACTCTCGACGAGACGCTGGCCGCCGTCGAGTCCGCCGGCTCCGACGCGCTCGACTCGATGCGCCGGGTCATCGGCCTGCTGCGGGACGGCGACGACGGAGGCGGCGTCACCGCCGGCCCCGAGCGGCTCACCGACCTGGTCGAGCGCTTCGCCGGGCAGGGCCCCGCCGTACGGCTCCGGCTGCCCGACGCCGAGGACCCGGCGTGGCCGCCGGAGGTGACCAGCACCGTCTACCGGGTCGTCCAGGAGGCGCTCACCAACATCGCCCGGCACGCGTCCGGCGCCCGCGAGGTCACCGTGGCCCTCGCCCACGACCAGCGGTCCATCACCGTCGAGATCACCGACGACGCGCCGCCCGGCTCGCCACGGGTTCCACGCGTGGGCGGATACGGTCTCGTCGGCATGCGCGAACGCGTCGAAGCCCTGGGCGGCACCCTCGACGCCGGCCCTGGCCCCCGTACCGGCTGGTCGGTGCTCGCCCGGCTGCCGGCCCCATGACCATCCGTGTCCTGATCGCCGACGACCAGGCGATGGTACGCGGCGGGCTGCGGCTCATCCTCCAGGACCAGCCCGACATCACCGTCGTCGGCGAGGCCGCGGACGGCGCCGAGGCCGTCGAGCTGGCCCGGCGGCTCCGTCCCGACGTCTGTCTCGTCGACATCCGGATGCCGCGCCTCGACGGCATCGAGGTCACCCGCGCCCTGGCCGGCCCCGGCGTCGCCGATCCGCTCCGCGTGGTCATCGTCACCACCTTCGACCTCGACGAGTACGTCTACGGCGCGCTGCGTGCGGGGGCCGTCGGCTTCGTCCTGAAGAACGCCGGCCCGGTGCTGCTCGCCGAGGCCGTACGCGCGGCCAGCACCGGAGACGCCCTGATCTCCCCGTCGATCACCCTGCGGCTCCTCCGGCACCTCGGGCCCGCCAAGGCCCCGGCCGCCGAGCCCGCGGCGCCGCTCTCCCGCCGGGAGATCGAGGTCGTCCGCGCCATCACCAGGGGACGCACCAACCAGGAGATCGCGGCCGAGCTGTTCATCTCGCTCAGCACCGTCAAGAGCCACGTGGCCGGTGTCCAGCAGAAGCTGGGGCTCCGCAACCGGGTGGAGATCGCCGCGTGGGCCTGGGAAAGCCGGCTCGTGGTGTGAACCGAGGTGAACACCACAGCCCCCTTGACCGCTGTCTGACATACGTTGCAACCTTGACCCGTCCACCCGCCGGGGTGGTAGGGAGGGCCGGCGTGACAGCGATCGACTTCGACGACGGTCATTCCGAGGCACTCCTCGCGGCGCTCGCACGTACGGGACGCGACGAGAGCCGGCGGGAGGAGATCCTGTCCGAGCTGGTGCACATGTACACACCGCTCGCCCGCCACCTCGTCCGCCGCTACGCGCGCCACGGCGAACCCGCCGAGGACATCGAACAGGCCGCGATGCTCGGGCTCGTCAAAGCCGTCAACCGCTTCGACCCCGCGCTCGGCCAGCGCTTCGTCGCCTACGCCACACCCACGATGATCGGCGAGATCAAACGGCACTTCCGCGACCGTACGTGGAGCATGCGCATGCCGCGCCGCCTGCAGGATCTCCGGCTGTCGCTGCGGGTCGCCCGGCAGGACTTCATGCAGGTCCACGGCCGCGCGCCGACCGTACGGGAGGTCTCGGAGATCCTCGGAGTCTCCGAGGAGGAGGCCGTCGAGGCGATCGGCGCCTCGGACGCGTACCACCCGCTCTCCCTCGACGTGCCCGTCGCGGACGACGCCGACGAGACGATCGGCGACCTCATCGGCGGCGACGACCCGGAGATCGACACCGTCGTCGACCGCAACTCCGTCCGCCCCCTGCTGGCGACGTTGCCCTACCGGGAACGCACGATCCTGCTTCACCGGTTCTTCGGCAACAAGACCCAGAGTGAGATCGCCGAGCTCATGCAGCTGTCCCAGATGCACATCTCACGCCTCATCTCCCGCAGCCTCGCCCAGCTCAGGAGCGAGCTGACCCGCTGAAGGCTGTGCGCGTCGGTACGGTCGCGCCTGCAGCGCTCGTCGCCGAGCTGTCGGAGTTCTCCGCACGCCTGGCGGACGTCCACGCCGACCTGTCAGGGCCGGCCCCGGAGGGCGGCTGCCGGCCCGGTTGCGGCTGCGCCGCGACACCGGAAGAGCCGCCGACGGTGTGCACGCTGGACGGCGCCGAGCTGGGCGAGCGCACCGAGCAGTGGCGGCGGAGATGACCCCCGCCGCGCTCCGGCTCCGCGTACGGGCGGCGGAGGCCGCCGCCCCGATGCCGGCCGATCTGTTCAGAGGTCCACCTGCGACCCCATGACGACGATGCGCGGCTCGGGCAGGAAGAAGTATTCGGCCGGGTTGGCGGCGTTGTTCGCCAGGGCGAGGAACCGCTTCTTACGCCACTGGTGCATGCCGGGCTCGCGGGTGAGGTGGAGGTTCATCCGCGAGAGGAAGTACGAGGCGTTGTCCGGGTCGATGTCGAGTTCGGGGCCCTTGCCCGCCAGCCGCAGCGCCGCCGGGATGTCCTGTTCGTCCTGGAAGCCGTAGCGGACCGTGAGGTGGACGATGCCATCGTCGCGGTAGCCGAGATGGTCGACGGTGATCCGCTCGAGCTCCGGAACATGGGGGATGTTCTCCGAAACGGCCGAGACGATCACGACGTGCCGGTGCACGACGTGGTTGTGCTCGAAGTTCTCGCGGAGCGCGAGAGGCGTGGTCTCCTTCGTCGGGTGGGGGAAGACCGCGGTGCCGGGTACCCGCAGCGCGTCGGCCTCGCGGATCCGCTCGACGAACTCCGGCAGCGGGCCCTCCTTCACCGCCCGGCGGGACATGACGATCTTCCGGCCGTGCTCCCAGGTCTTCATGATCGTGAACACCGACACGGCGATCAGGAGCGGCAGCCAGCCGCCGTGCGCGACCTTCGTGATGTTCGCGGCGAAGTAGGTGACCTCCGCGCCGCCGAACACGACTCCGGCGAGCACGAGCCGCCACGTGGGCCAGTGCCAGTGCGCCTTCGCCACGACCAGCAGGAGGACCGTGCTGATGATGAGGGTGCCGGTGACGGCCACGCCGTACGCGGTCGCGAGGCGCGCGGACGAACGGAAGCCGAGCATCAGCACCAGGACACCGACGAACAGGATCCAGTTGACGGCCGGCACGTACACCTGGCCGACCTCGCGCGGCGAGGTGTGACGGATCCGCAGGTACGGCAGGAAGCCCAGGCGCACGGCCTGGCGCGACACCGAGAACGCCCCCGTGATCACCGCCTGGGAGGCGATCACCGTCGCGGCGGTCGCCAGGACCACCATCGGCACGCGCGCCCAGCCCGGCAGCAGCAGGAAGAAGGGGTTCTCCACGTTCGTGCGGTCGCGCAGGATCAGCGCGCCCTGACCGAGGTAGTTGAGCGTCAGCGCCGGGAAGACGACGGCGAACCACGCCCGCCGGATCGGCGTACGGCCGAAGTGGCCCATGTCCGCGTACAGCGCCTCCGCGCCGGTGATCGACAGGACCACGGCGCCCATCGCGATGAACGCGATGTACGGGTGGGCCAGGACGAAGGAGCCGGCGTAGGTGGGGGAGAGCCCCTTGAGGATGGCGGGCCGCCCGATCACCTCGTGCAGCCCGGCGGCCGCGATCGCCGCGAACCAGACCACCATCACCGGCCCGAACAGCTTCCCGACCCGGTGGGTGCCCCACCGCTGCACCACGAACAGCAGGGTGAGGATCGTCGCCGCGACCGGCACGACCACGTGCGACAGGCTGGGCGTGGCGACCTTGATGCCCTCCACCGCGGACAACACCGAGATCGCCGGCGTGATCACGCTGTCGCCGTAGAACAGCGAGGCGCCGAACACGCCGAGCGCCATCACCGCGGCCGCCCGGCCCCGTACGTCGCCGAGCACGCGGCGTACGAGGGCGGCGAGGGCCATCACACCGCCCTCGCCGTCGTTGTCGGCCCGCAGCATGAAGATCACGTACTTCACCGACACGATCAGCGTGATCGACCAGAAGACCAGCGAGATCACGCCGTAGACGTCACCGGTGGTCGGGCGGACGGCCCCGTGGTCGATGGAGAAGACGGTCTGGAGCGCGTACAGCGGGCTGGTGCCGATATCGCCGTAGACGACGCCGAGCGCCCCCAGCATCAGTGCCGCTTGGCCGGCTTGTGCGTGAGAGGCGCTCGACGTCGAATCTGTCATGAGCAAGTCCTACCGGACATCGACCGGTCAGCGCGAAGGATCGCGGTTGAACAGTTTCTTCGCCCAGAGATAGCCGCCCAGCGTGATCACGGCGGACCAGGCGACCGCGATGGCCGCGTTGTTACCGATCGGGGTGCCCAGCAGCAGCCCTCGTATGGTCTCGATGACGGGTGTGAAGGGCTGGAACTCGGCGAACCAGCGCAGCCCCGTCGGCATCGAGTCGGTCGGGACGAACCCGCTGCCGAGGAAGGGCAGGAGCACCAGTGGCATCGGGGCGTTGCTGGCGGACTCCACGCTGTTGGAGACCAGGCCGAGCGCGACCGACAGCCAGGTGAGCCCCAGGACGAGCAGCGTCAGGACGCCGGCGGTCGCCAGCCACTCCAGCGGTGTCGCGTTGGGCCGGAAGCCGATCAGTACGGCGACGCCGATGACGACCGCCATGCCGAGCAGCGTCTGGAGCACGCTGCCGACGACGTGCCCGGTCAGCACCGAGGCGCGGGAGATCGGCATGGTGCGGAACCTCGCGACGATCCCCTCGGTCATGTCCATGGCCACCGACACCGCCGTCCCGGTGGCGGCGCCGGCGATGGTCATCAGCACGATTCCGGGCGTCACGTAGTCGACGTAGTCGGCCCGGCCGCCCGAGGCGCCGATCCCGGCGCCCAGGGCTCCGCCCAGGACGTACACGAACAGCAGCAGGAAGATCACCGGCATGCCGATGAGCATCAGGGTCATGGACGGATAGCGGAGCATGTGCCGGAGGTTGCGGCGCACCATCGTCGCCGAGTGGGTCATGGCATGGGAACTCATCAGAGCTTCTCCTCCGGACGGCCCGTGAGGGCGAGGAAGACGTCATCGAGGTCGGGGGTGTGCACCAGCAGGCTGTCGACCTCGATCGACCGGTCGTCGAGCCGGCCGAGCAGGTCCCGCAGGGAACGCACGCTGCCGTCGCTCGGGACGCGCAGGGTGAGCTCGTCGGCGCGGGACGCCTCGCCGAGGACCTGGACGGCCGATTCGAGGCCGTCCGGGTCCGTGAACCGCAGCCGGATGTGCCCGCCGGGAACGAGGCGCTTGAGCTCCTCCGCCGTGCCCTCGGCGATCAGCCGCCCGTGGTCGAGGACCGCGATCCGGTCGGCGAGCTCGTCGGCCTCCTCCAGGTACTGGGTGGTCAGGAAGATCGTCACTCCGCCGGCCACGAGGTCGCGGATGATCTGCCACATGGTGCGGCGGCCACGGGTGTCCAGGCCGGTCGTCGGCTCGTCGAGGAAGATGACGCGCGGGTCGCCGACCAGCGTCATCGCCAGGTCGAGCCGCCGCCGCATCCCGCCGGAGTAGGTCGCGGTCGTCTTGCCGGCCGCCTCGACGAGGTCGAACTGTTCGAGCAGCTCGGCGGCGCGCCGGCGGCCCTCGCGGCGGCCCAGGAGATGCAGGTCCGCCATCAGGATGAGGTTCTCCTCACCCGTGAGGAACTTGTCGACCGCGGAGTACTGGCCGGTGACGCCGATCGCGGCGCGTACGGCATCGGGCTCACGAGCGAGATCGTGGCCCGCGACGCGCATCTCGCCGCCGTCGGCGCCGATCAGCGTGGACAGGATCTGGACCATGGTCGTCTTGCCCGCGCCGTTGGGGCCGAGCAGTGAGAAGATCGTTCCCTCGGGGACGTCCAGGTCGATGCCGTCGAGCACGAGCTTGTCGCCGTAGGACTTGCGCATCCCGGTGGCGGTGATCGCGGAGCGGGGGCCGGCGGTGGTCACATTCCCTCCTTGAGGACAGGACGGCGGATCAGGATGTCGCCGTAGACGGTGCGGGCACGTACTTCGACGGTGTCGTCGGAGGGGTCGGGGCTCTCGGCGGAGGTCAGCTCGCTGCGCACGCTGCCCTGCTGCGAGCGGACGTCGAGCCAGGCGGCCGTGCCGTGCCTGATCCCGAGCTCCAGCTCCCCGAAGCCGCTCTCCAGCCCGATCGAGCCGCGCATCACCTCGCCGATCCGGATGGTGCCGTACGCGGTCTTCGCGCCGACGGAGGCGCGGGCGCGGTCGACGGTGATGTCGCCGTTCGCGGTGTTCAGCTGGGCGTCGCCGGTCACGTCGCCGATCGTGATGTCACCGTTGGAGGTCTTCACCGCGGCCGTACCGTCGATCTCGCCGATCCAGATCTTGCCGGACGAGGTGGTGATCTCGGCGTGCTCCATGGCGTGGCCGACCGAGATATCGCCCGCGCCGGTGTGCAGTTTCAGCCGTCCGGTGCGGTCGAGGCGGATGGAGCCGGCGGCGGTGTTGAAGCTCGACTCGCCGATGCGGCCCTCGCTGCGGAAGTCGGCCCAGGCCTTCGCGTCGACGCGTGAGCCGCTCGGCAGGTCGACCGTCACGTCGATCGACGGGGGGCGTCCGAAGATCGAACGCAGCTTGTTCCTGGGGTACTTCACCGTCAGCCGGCCGTCGGCGTACTCGACCTGGGTCTGCTCGGCGGCCTGGACGTCGGCGTCGTCGGACTCGTTGGTGGGGCGTACGTTGACGACCGTCTCGGCGCGTTCACCGGCGCGGATCCGCACGTGGCCGGCCCCGATGTCGATGCTCGCGGTGATCGGCTCGGGGGTGGCGAATTCGGGCATGGCGCTGCCTTCCTCATGGCTCTGGAAGATGTTGGTGCAGGTGGTGAGGGTGGAGAGGGTTAGCGGACCCAGCCGGTGTAGCTGCGGCCGAACCGCTGCCCCTCGCCCTGGTCGGCGTGGGGGACAGCACCGGGATCGAGCGCGGCGGACACGGCGCGTACGAGCCAGGCGTTGACCGACAGGCCCATCCGGCCGGCGGCCTCGTCGATGCGCGGCTTGAGATGCTCGGGGAGGCGCAGGGTGATCCGCGAGGTGCCGCCGCTCTCGTCGGCCTCCGACTGGGCGGGCGGCCGGACGCCCATCGTGACTTCGAGCGCGCCCGCCAGCGCCGACCGCAGGCCGGTCGCGGGCGCCTGCTCGGGCGGCGGGTCGGCGGGCGGAGCCGTCACGACGAAGCCGGGGTCGCGCCCGCGCAGGCGCACCTCGACCGAGCCGGGCGCGAGGTCGAGGGTGATCTCGTCGGCGGCGGCCGAGAGCGCTTCCAGCAGGATGAGCCGGACGGTCGATTCGAGCGGCGCGGTGAGCCGCTCGGCGACAGCTCGGGCGTCCTCACCGCCGGTCGCGGCGGCGACCGCCAGCTCGCGGCGAAGGTTGTCGACGTATGGCGTGAGGTCCATGACGCCACTATGACGTCACGAGTGGCGTCATGTCAACGTCAATCTGTCGACTCCATGAGGAATGGGCCTTGCGTGCAGTACGGCACGGCGCCCGCGTGGCGGCCCTGGCCTCCTCGAATTCGACCTGTCGACCACCTCCGCCTGGGCGAGGTCGAGGCCTTCAAGGGAGGGGTGTCGGGCGTCATTCGATGGCAGGGTGGTGTCAGAAGTGACGTCACTAGATGCCAGGGTGGTGCGTCGCTGTGCGGGAGGCCGTCGAGGGCCAGCGGGCGACCTCCGCGCGTACGGGATTGGGCAGGCAGTCCGCGACTCCCGCAGTGGCGATCCGGTACGGCCCTGACGGCGCGCCCGGTGCGGGTGTCCGCGACTCGCGCGGTGGCGAGCCGGGGCGGCCGTGACGGTGCCCGGTGCGGGTGATCGCCGACAAGGGCTACAGCTCCCGCACGATCCGCCTCTACCCGCGCCGTCGCGGCATCGCCGCGGCCATTCCCGAGCGAGGTGACCGGCGAGCCGGCCGCATCGGGCGCGGACGCCACGGGCGTGGAGGTCGGCTGCCCGCAGGCGCTGTCGCCGGGGTGTGTCAGGTGGCGTCGTGGAAGACCAGGCCGAGGGTGTAGCGGGTTCCGGAGCGGATCGCGGACACCCCGTGGCGTACGGGAGACGCCGACCAGCCTCGTTTGGAGCGGACGGGGCGGTCGCGCGTGGTGAAGATCAGGCCGTGGCCCTGGGGGATCAGGGTGGCCGTGCCGCGTGACTGGGCTCTGGGGCGCTGTTCGACCAGCAGGAACTCTCCTCCCGTGTGGTCGGCGCCCGGGGAGCTCAGGTTGATGACGACCTGCAGCGGAAAGACCTTCTCGCCGAAGACGTCGCGGTGCAGGGCGTTCCAGTCGCCCTTCTCGTAGCGCAGCAGGATCGGCGAGGGGCGTGTCTGGCCGGCCTCGTGGCAGGTCGTGAGCCATTCTCCGAGCGTGCCGGGCCACTCCGCATCGCGGCCGAGCCGCTCGTACCAGGCGCGGGCGATGGGCAGCAGCCGTGGATAGAGCTCCTCGCGCAGCCGCTGGACGGGCTCGGGGAAGGGGCGGTCGAAGTAGCGGTATTCGCCGCTGCCGAACCGGTGACGTCCCATGTCGACCGTCGTGCGGAATCGCTCCGGCTCCGAATACAGGGCGGCCAGCCGGTCGCACTCCTCCGGTGTCAGCAACCGCGGCACCGGCGCGCAGCCGTACTCGTCGAGCTCGCCGGCGACCGACGCCCAGTCGGCGGCGGCGACCCGGCGGGTGAAGTCGTCGCCGCTCAAAACAGCCTCGCCGCCTTCCGCAGGGCCGGCTCCTCCAGGTCGAGCAGGAACCGCTTGTGGTCCAGCCCGCCGGCGTAGCCGACCAGGTCGCCGTCCGCGCCCACCACCCGGTGGCACGGCACGATGATCGACAGCGGGTTGCGGCCGTTCGCGACGCCGACCGCCTGCGCCAGCGCGACGTTTCCCAGCTCGCGCGCCAGGTCACCGTACGATCGCGTCTCTCCGAACGGGATCTCCCTCAGCAGGCGCCACACCCGCTGCTGGAAGTCGTCGCCGTGCGGCGCGAGCGGGAGGTCGAACTCCCGGCGCTCGCCGGCGAAGTAGCCGTCCAGCTGACGCCGGGTCTCCTCGAAGCCCGTCTCGCGGCGATCGCCCAGCGCCTCCGGCTTCGGGCCGCGCCGGTGACCGGCGAAGTAGAGCCCGCACAGCGCACCGTCCTCGGCGACGACGGTCAGGTCTCCCACAGGTGAAGGGATGACGGTATGAATCCTGTTCATACCCAGTAGACGTCCCGGAAGGGCCGAACGTGAGAAAGCCCTGCGCCTCTCGAAGGAGAGACGCAGGGCTTCCGGTGCCGCTCGTCAGGGAGCGTCGAGGATGACCTTGCGGTTGAACGGCGTATGTGCGACGCCGTTCGCGTAGTTGGCGTCCACGCCTGCGATCTCTTCGGCGTTGGGCGTGGAGTTGGTGCACGAGACGCCGCCGGTCGAGCCGGACATCAGCGACGAGCACGGGCCGGGCTTGTTGTCGTCCAGGCCGAGGCTGTGCCCGAGTTCGTGGGCGGCGATGCGGGTGAGGTCGTACCCCTCGTTCACCGCCTCGCGGCCGTACCAGACGGTGACCTGGCCACCGGGGTGGACCGGGCCGAGGATCGACTGGGGCCAGCCGTCGAACGCGATGATCTCGATCTCGGCGGTCGAGCTGCCGGTCGCCTCGACCAGGTGGACGTTGTGGGCGTTGGCGTTCCAGACCTCGGCGCCGGCGACCACGGCGCTCTTGAACTCACCGGCCTGGCTGTCGTCGTAGTGGAGCGTGACCACGGCGTCGCGGTGGACGGGCGCCGAGGCGTTCGCCGCGGGGATCATGGCGACCGAGAGGGCGATCGCGCCGGCTCCGATCAGGGTGCGGGCGGCTGTGCGGTGCAGCATGCGGGGGCCTTCCTCTGTCGGGAACACACGTTGCCGCATGCCCCGGGTCAGGTCGGCATTGAGCCTATTTGTGGCGATATTGTGTGACAAGGTTTGTCATTTACGGAAAAGTCGACGGTCATATGGCAAGGTTTCCGGGTCCCTCACGCAAACGACTATCGGCCGCCGCGGTCGCCGGTCGTGGCTGACACGCTTTTTTTCAGAAGGTTGGATAGAGGCGTGAACGTAAATCGGCTGAGCGAAGAGTCAGAGCGGGACGGGATCGACAAGCTGGTGGTGGGGGCGGTCGTCCACTGTGAGGGGAGGGTTCTCATCCTGCGGCGGTCGACGGAGGACGAATTCCTCCCGGGGATCGAGGAGCTTCCATCCGGGGGAGTCGAGGACGGTGAAGGCCTCCTTGGGGCGCTCGCGCGCGAGCTGGCCGAGGAGATCGGGTGGAGCGGGCCCGTTCCCGTCGAGGACGGCTTCGCCGCGCGGTTCGACTACGTCACCGGGGCGGGGCGTAAGGCACGGCAGTTCACGTTCTCGCTGCCGTCGAACGGGCAGGCGACCGTTCTCTCCGACGAGCACACGGCGCACCGGTGGCTGGAGCCGGCCGACGTGGAGAAGTCCGACCTCACGCGGGAAAGTATCCAGGTGATACGGGAATGGGCCGGTAACGCCCTCACGGCCGGCTAAGAGGCTCCAGCAGCGCGATCATCTCCTCCTGCCCGAAATGCCGGGCCCAGTCGAGCGGTGTCGCCTCGAATCGTTTGTCGAGGACGTCCGGGTCCGCGCCCAGTGACAGCAGCAGCCGCGCCAGCTCCACATCGCCGTTGCCCGCCGCGTGATGCAGGGCGGTCTCCCACGGGTGTTCGACCGGCATGTCCGTACGGCTCAGCGCGTTGACGTCGAAGCCGAGCCCGGCGAGCAGGGGGATCGCGTCGGTACGGCCGTTCGCCGCGGCCCAGACGATCAGTCCGGGCCGCTCGTGCCGTACGGCATCGGGCAGGGCGGGGTCCAGGCGCTCGACCGCGGCGCGGTCGCCGTGGAACGCCGCGGCGACGAACGCGTCGGCCGGCGAGAGGCGCGGCTCGTCGGCCCCGTGGGCGACGAGGCACTCGACGACCTCGGAGAAGGCGTGCGACGCGGCGCGTTCGGCCGGGGTGCGGCCGTCCTCGAACGGCGAACGGATGTCGACGCCGTGCTCGGCCAGCAGCGCGGCGCGGCCGGCGAAGCCGTGGTCGATCGCCCAGCCGAGCTGGTACCGCAGCATCTCGGCGGGGGAGTCGAGGGCCTCGCCCAGGCGCGCCTTCCACGGGCCGCCGCCGCCCGAGCCCAGGCCGTACGCGAACAGCAGCCGCAGGTGCTCGTCGTCCGGCCGGAACATCCGGTTGTACAGGGTCTGGCCGTCGTTGGGGTCGGCGCCCGCGTCGAGCAGCAGCCGGGTCAGCGCCATCGCGTGCGGGTGCGGCGGCGTACGCTCCGAGCCCTGCTCGCCCTCGCCGAGCGCGCCCGTCACCAGGGTGAACGGCGTCGGCAGGCCGCGCCACAGGTAGCCCTCATCCGGGTCGGCGCCCGCGTCGAGCAGCAGCCGTGCCGTGGCCAGTGTCGCGTCGCGCCCGGCGTCGAGGCGCGAGTACGCCAGGTAGAACAGCGGGCGCCAGCGGTTCGGCCCGCCGCGCCGCAGGGCCAGGGACGGGTCGCCCGCCAGCAGGGCGCGTACGGCGCGTTGGTCGGACGCGGCGGCGGCCGCCCAGACATCGGTCGCGGTCAGCCCGGGGTTCTCGGCGAGCACCCGCCGCGCCTCGTCCCACCGCTCGGGCCCGTCGTCGGCGTAGGTGAGGCAGGCGAGCCGGCAGAACCGGCCGGCCGGGTCGCCGGTCTCGGGCGGGGCGTCCCACCGGTGCTCGGAGACGACGTCGAGGTGGTGTTTGAGCCGGGGCCAGCTGGTGAATCCGCACTCGCGCGCGACGATGAGCTGCGCCGAGTGCAGCGGGAACGCATCGGCGTCCATCCGGTGCCGCGCGATGAGCGCGAGGGCCTTCGGATTCCCGTCGCGTACGGCGCGCCGCAGATCGCGCGCCCGCCGGCGCAGGTAGTCGAGATTAGGGTTGTCGGGAAGCGAGATGGCCGCCACGGCGGCCTCCTTTCGTGAGCCCGACGTCCGCGTCTTCGGGCCGAAAGGAGGACGTGAGTCACACCGATTCGAAACGACAGGTGGGCTGTGCCCTTCCCGCGGACCGGTGGCATCCCGTACGCCACCAGGAACGATAGCCCGACGTTGCCCGCCGCCGAAAGCGGGAAGGCCCTAGGTCATGTCCACCGCTATCGCCTTGTTCACCGCCGACCTGCGCCTGCACGACAATCCGGTGCTGTCCGGCGCGCTCGACGCGGACGGCCAGGTGGTTCCGCTGTTCGTGCTGGACGACGGCGTGCGCGCCGCCGGGTTCATGACGCCCAACCGGGCGGCGTTCCTGGCCGGCTGCCTCACCGACCTCGCCGAATCGCTGCGGGACCGCGGCGCGCGGCTCGTGGTCCGCGGTGGCGACGTCGTCGAGGAGGTGTGTCGCCTCGCCGAGGAGGTCGACGCGAACGAGGTGCACGTCGCGGGCGACGCGAGCGCCTACGCCCAGCGGCGCGAGGAACGCCTGAGAGAGGCGCTGTCCGGTATCCGCCGGGGGCTGCGCGTGTACGACGACGCGGTCACGGCGGTCCCGCCGGGCGTGGTGACACCCGTCGGCAAGGACCACTTCGCGGTGTTCACCCCGTATTTCCGCAAATGGAGCCAGGTCGGGCTCCGGCAGCCCCTCGACGCCCCGGACAAGGTGCCGGGCCCCGGCGTGCGCTCCGACCCGCTGCCCACCGGCGCCGGCCTGGCCGACGGCCGCCCGTCCCCCAGCCTGCCCGAAGGCGGCGAACGCCCGGCGCGGCGGCGCATGGAGGCGTGGCTCGGGGAGCCGCTCGACCGCTACGCCGACCTGCACGACGACCTGTACGCCGACGGCACCTCGCGGCTTTCGCCGTACCTGCACTTCGGCTGCCTGTCGGCGAGCGAGCTGGTGAACCGCGCCCGTCGGCACGGCGGTGCGGGCGCCGACGCGTTCGTCCGCCAGGTGGCCTGGCGCGACTTCCACCGGCAGATGCTGGCCGGCCGCCCCGAAGCCGCACGGGAGGACTACCGGTCGCGCGGCGACCGGTGGCACGCCGATGACGCCGACATCGACGCCTGGCGCGCGGGCCGCACCGGATTTCCGCTGGTCGACGCGGCGATGCGGCAGCTCGCCCACGAAGGCTGGATGCACAACCGGGGCCGCCTGATCACCGCGAGCTTCCTCACCAAGACCCTGTACGCGGATTGGCGCGTCGGAGCAGCACACTTCCTCGACCTCCTCGTGGACGGCGACGTGGCCAGCAACCAGCTCAACTGGCAGTGGGTGGCGGGCACCGGCGCCTCCACACGCCCCAACCAGGTGCTCAACCCGCTCGTGCAGGCACGGCGTTTCGACCCGCGCGGCGACTACGTGCGCCGCTGGGTGCCCGAGCTCGTGGGCGTCGAGGGGGGAGCGGTGCACCGGCCGTGGCTCCTGGCCGAACGCCCGGACTATCCGGCCCCCATCGTCGACCTCGCCGAGAGCCTCGAACGGTTCCGTACGGCGCGGGGGGTCAAGTGACGACGCCGTCGCAACCTCGCCGAGAGCCTCGAACGGTTTCGTACGGCGCGGGGCGCGAGGTGACGACGCCGTCGCGCGGGCCGCTGTGCCTGGTGACCGGCGCGACCGGGTACATCGGCGGGCGGCTCGTCCCTGAGCTGCTCAAGGCCGGTTACCGCGTCCGCTGCGCGGTCAGGTCCCCCGAGCGGCTTCGCGACCAGCCGTGGCACGACGACGTCGAGGTGGTGCGCGCCGACCTGACCGACCCGGGCGCGGTGAGACGCGCGCTCGATGGCGTCGAGGTCGCCTACTACCTGATCCACGCCATCTCCAGTGGCAGCGACTTCGGCGCCACGGACCGCCGTACGGCGCGCCTCTTCGCGTCGGCGGCCGAGGAGGCGGGCGTACGCCGCATCGTCTACCTGGGCGGGCTGCGGCCGTCCGAGGGCTTCACCGCGAAGACGTCGGCGCACCTGCGTTCCCGCGCCGAGGTCGGCGAGATCCTCCTGGCCTCCGGCGTGCCGACGGCGGCGCTCCGCGCCGCGATCGTGATCGGTTCCGGGTCCCTGTCGTTCGAGATGATGCGTTACCTCACCGAACGCCTGCCGGTGATGGTCACGCCCCGATGGGTCGGCAGCCGCATCCAGCCGATCGCCGTACGCGACGCGCTGCGTTACCTCGTCGGCTGCGCGTCGCTGCCTCCGGAGGTCGACCGGTTCTTCGACATCGGCGGGCCCGACGTCCTGACGTACGAGCAGATGATGCGCAGGTACGCCGTTGTCGCCGGGCTGCCCCGGCGGCTGATTCTGCCGGTCCCCGTCCTGTCGCCGTGGCTGTCCGGCCTCTGGATCGGTCTCATCACGCCCGTCCCGGGCGGCCTGGCGCGGCCCCTGGTGGACTCGCTCCGCCACGACGTCGTCTGCGGGGAGCACGACATCGCCCGGTTCATCCCGGACCCGCCGAAGGGGCTGATCGGCTTCGACCAGGCCGTACGGCTGGCGCTGGAGCGGATCGGGAGCGGCGACGTCGCCACCCGCTGGTCGTCCGCGTCGGTGCCGGGCGCGCCGAGCGACCCGCTGCCGACCGACCCGGACTGGGCCGGTGGCAGCCTCCACACCGACCTGCGCGAGTCGCCGGTCGACTCCTCCCCGGAGGCCCTGTGGGCGGTGATCGAAGGCATCGGCGGCGAGCACGGCTGGTACTCCTGGCGTCTCGCCTGGACGGTTCGCGGGCTCCTCGACCGCCTTGGCGGCGGCGTCGGGCTGCGGCGCGGACGGCGCGATCCGAACCGGCTGCGCGTCGGTGACTCGCTCGACTTCTGGCGCGTGGAGGAGGTCCGGCACGGCCGTCTGCTGCGCCTGCGCGCGGAGATGCGGATGCCCGGCCTCGCCTGGCTCGACCTGTCGGTGGAGCGGCGTGACGGCCGGACCTGGTACAGGCAGCGGGCGCTGTTCCATCCGCGCGGGCTGCTCGGCCAGCTCTACTGGTGTTCCGTGTGGCCGTTCCACGGGGTCGTCTTCGGCACGATGCTGCGGAACATACGCCGCGCGGCCGAGACGGAGGGCGCCGCGCCGCGGAGGATCCGACTCCTGCGCTGACGGGATATCGCCGCCGGCTCCTGGCTTCTACTCTTGGCGCGTGACGGATTTCTTCGCCGGTGCCGGATACTTCACCCGAGGGCTCGCATGGACGGCGCGCCGACCGCGTCAGTGGCTGTTCGGGCTGATCCCGGCGGTCATCGTCATGGTCGTCTACATCGTCGGCCTGACCTCCCTCGGCGTGTACGGCGCGGACCTCGCGCGTACGCTCAGCCCGTTCGCCGACCACTGGTCGTCCGGCCTCCGCGACACCACGCGGGTCCTGATCGTGATCCTGCTGTTCGGCGCGGCCGTCATGATCGCGATCGTGACGTTCGTCGGCGTCACGCTCGTCGTCGGCGCGCCCTTCTACGAGAGCATCGCCGGCAAGGTGGAGGAGAGCGTGGGCGGCCTGCCTCCTGAGGCGGACGTTCCCCTGCTCACGCAGCTGATGCGCGGCATCGGCGACGCCATCGTCGTCGGGCTGATGGCGACGCTGTTCGCGGTGCTGTTCTTCTTCCTCGGATTCATCCCGGTGGTGGGGCAGACGGTCATCCCGGTCCTGGGCGCGTGCGTGTCGGGGTACTTCCTGACGTTCGAGGCGACGTCGATGGCGTTTGAACGGCGAGGAGTGCGCCGCAAGGAGCGATTCGTCCTGATGCGCCGCAATCGCACACTCTCTGTCGGCTTCGGGGTCACGGTCTTCGTCGTGTTCCTCATCCCATTCGGAGCAATTTTGACCATGCCGGGCGCCGTCGCCGGGGGCACTCTGCTCATGCGTGAGAGGCTCTCCGATCATGATGTTTCCGCACGTCAAGAGGGTTTTGACGGTAGGGTGCGGAGCTGAGAACGTCACGCCCTGGTCACAACCTGGTCAACAACCTGTTGTCGGAGCGTAATTAGCGCCGTAAGCGGGAAATGTTGATCTTCACGTAACCTGTGCGGCATGTCGGATCAGGGGGACGCCGGGCAGTGGCGCCCAACCAGCAGGAACAACGAGCACGAAGCGGCCGAGGAGACGACCGGGCCGATCCCGGCCGTGCCCCGAGACGAGGCCGCCGAGCAGGGCTTTCCGCCTCCGGGTGGTGCTCCTGACTCGTGGTCCGCCGACGACGAATCCACCGGCGGCTTCCCGAGCGTCCCGGTCGAGCCGCCGTCCTTCTCCACCAGGGCGCCGTTCGAGCCTGCCGACGAGTCGCCCGCCTATGAGTCCGAGCCCGGGGACGACGTGTGGAACACCGGCGGCTCCAAGCCCGCCGAGACGCACGACGCCGACCCGTACGAGGTCGCCGAGCAGCCGCCCGCCGTCGAGGAGCAGCCGGCCGAGTCGTCCTTCTCCTACGGGACCCCGGACGACACACCGTCCTATGAGTTCCCGACGGAGAAGACCTACGGGCGCGAGGAGTTCTCCTACGCGCCTCCCGAGGAGCCGGCGCTGCGCGGGCTGGACGCCCTGTCCGCCGAGGCACCCCCGAGATACGGCGGCATGCCCGACACCGCGCCCCGCGGTGGCCAGAGCACGGACGACGACCAGGACGAGGAGTTCTTCGCCCAGGACGACCATCCGCCGATGTGGGACAAGGTGGTCGCTCCGGCCGGCCCGCCGCCGAAGCCGGGCAAGCCGAGCAGCGGCAACCTGCGCCTCCCGGAGTGGATGCGCGACGAGAACAACGGCGGCGGCCACCCCGGCCCCACGCCCGGCGCGTCCGGCGGCTTCGAGGAGGAGGGCGGGTCCAAGAAGGGCCTGTACGCGGGGGTCGCCCTGCTCGTCGCCGGCCTGGTCGCGGTCGGCGGCGTCTACGTCCTGCGCGGTGGCGGCACCACCGACGCCTCGCACGCGGCCTCGCCGACCAAGTCCTCCAAGCGGCCTTCGTCGCCTCCCGCGCAGCAGCCGACGGCGCCGCAGGTGCCGGAGAAGGTGCTCGGGCGGTTCAAGGGCGTGCACACGGCGCCGCTGGGCCGGGTCAGCGATCCGCGGGCCGGCCTGTCCTACCCGAAGTTCGGGCAGCCGTGGGCGCTCGCGCCGCGGACGAGCCCGATGGCTGAGCTCGGGTTCAACGTCAGCCAGTTCGCCGTCACCGAGAAGGCCGCCGGCCGGCCGAAGCGCTGGGCGCGGCTGATGAGCGCGCAGCTCGGCGGCGCGGAGAAGGGCGCGTACACCGGTCCGGGCAGCGAGCGTGAGACCGCGACCCTGGCCGCGTCGTCCTATGAGGCGCGGATGTACGGGTTCCGGCACCGGAAGAAGCTGCTCGCCTCCCAGCCGCTGGAGGTCGGTGGCCACAAGGGCTGGCTGGTCGGCTACTACCTGACCTACAACCGGCCCGGCTCCCAGGCCACCGGCGACGTCGTGGCGGTGGCGGTCATGAACACCGGCAAGCCGGAGCCCGGCGTGCTGTTCATGTCGGTGCCGAACACGAATCGGAAGCTCTGGCCGGACGTGAACTACGTCGTCCGGCAGCTCAGGGTGATGTGAACCGAATCCCATTCCAATTCGTACCTGACGGCCTTTAGGGTAGGCCCAAGAAGGATGTCGCGATTGGGGTGCTGAGATGGGCATTGGGCTGACCGAGGAGCACGACGCGCTGGCGGACGCGGTCCGCGGCTGGGCGGAGCGCAACGCGCCCGTCAGTGTCGTACGCGCGACGCTCGACGCCGAGGAGGAGAGCCGTCCCGCCTTCTGGGCCGGCCTCGCCGAGCAGGGCCTGCTCGGCCTGCACATCCCCGAGGAGTACGGCGGTCAGGGCGCCGGCCTGCTCGAACTCGCGGTCGCCCTGGAGACCCTCGGGCAGGCGGTCGTGCCCGGCCCGTTCCTGCCGTCCGTGCTGGCGAGCGCCGCACTGCTGCGGGCCGACGAGTCCGCCAAGGCGCGTGCCGAGTTGCTGCCCGGCCTCGCCGACGGCACGCGGATCGGCGCGCTCTCGCTCGCGTCCGGCCTGACCGGCCGCCACACCGACGAGGGCATCACGATCAACGGGACGGCCGAGCCGGTGCTGGGCGCGGGGCTCGCCGACGTGATCGTCCTGCCGGTGACCGCCGAGAACGGCGAGACCTGGGTGGCCGTCGACGCCGACCTGCTGACGATCACGCCGCTGAAGAGCCTCGACCGCACCCGCCGGGTGGCGCGCGTGGAGGCGGACGACGCGCTGGTCCCGGCCGACCGGATTCTCCCCGGCCTCGAAGGCACGGAGATCCTCGACATCGCGGCCCTGCTGTTCGGCGCCGAGGCGGCCGGCATCGCCGCCTGGTGCGTCGAAACCGCCGCGGGCTACGCGAAGGTGCGCGAGCAGTTCGGCCGCCCGATCGGGCAGTTCCAGGGCGTCAAGCACAAGTGCGCGCGGATGCTCATCGACCTGGAGAAGGCGCGCGCCGTCGTGTGGGACGCCGCCCGCGCCTCCGACGACCCGGCCGAGGAGTCCGGCTTCGCCGCCGGGGTCGCGGCCGTGATCGCCCCGGACGCCGCCGTGCGGTGCGCCCGCGACTGCATTCAGGTGCTCGGCGGCATCGGGTTCACCTGGGAGCACGAGTCCGGCCTCTACCTGCGCCGCGCCTCGACGCTGCGGGTGCTCCTGGGCCCGGCCAAGGACTGGGCGGGCTCGGTCGCGCTGCTCGCGCTCGACGGCGTACGCCGCGCGGTCGAGGTGGAGCTCGACGACGACACCGAGCCGCTGCGGAACCGCATCCGCGCCGAGGTCGCGGAGCTCGCCGCGATCACGGAGGACAAGGCGCGGTTCACGGCCATGGGCGACGGCGGCTGGGTCTTCCCGCACCTGCCGAAGCCGTGGGGCAAGGCGGCCTCGCCGATGGAGCAGGTCCTCATCCACCAGGAGCTGCGCGCGGCGCGCGTACGCGGCCCGGGCCTCGGCATCGGCGCGTGGGTGGTGCCCTCCCTGGTCGGCTACGGCACTCCCGAACAGCAGGAACGCTTCCTCGCGCCGACGCTGCGCGGAGAGATGGTGTGGTGCCAGCTGTTCAGCGAGCCGGGCGCCGGTTCGGACCTGGCGTCGCTGCAGATGAAGGCCGAACGCGTCGAAGGCGGCTGGAGCCTCACCGGCCAGAAGATCTGGACCTCGATCGCCCAGCACGCCCAGTGGGGGATCTGCATCGCGCGGACCTCCACCGAGGCGAAGAAGCACGACGGCATCACGTACTTCATCGTCGACATGTCGGCGAAGGGCGTCGACGTACGGCCGCTGCGCGAGCTGACCGGCGAGGCGATGTTCAACGAGGTGTTCCTCGACTCCGTCTTCGTGCCGGACGACCGCGTCGTCGGCGAGGTCGGCCAGGGCTGGAAGGTCGCCCGCAACACGCTCAGCAACGAGCGTGTGCAGCTGTCCAGCGGCTCCGGGCTCGGCGCCGGTACCAAGGAGCTGCTGGGGTTCTTCAAGGGCAAGACCCTCGACCCGGTACGCCGCGGGGAGCTCGGCGCGTACCTGTGCGAGGGGCAGTCCATCGACCTGCTCGGCCTGCGGCTCACGCTCAAGCAGATCTCCGGGCACGAGCCCGGCGCCGAGGCGAGCGTGCGCAAACTGCTCGGCGTGCAGTACAACCAGCAGGTCGCCGACTTCCTCTGGGAGTCACAAGAGGCCGCGGGCGCGATCGAGGACATGAGCGGCCAGACCGGGATCTGGGCGCGCTACATGCTGTTCAGCCGGTCGATGACGATCTACGGAGGCACCACGGAGGTGCAGCTCAACGTCATCGCCGAGCGGATGCTCGGCCTGCCTCGCGACCCGGAACCTGGAAAGTAGGACGCGACTCGGCGCGGCGCGTCCCGACCACCCGGCGGGGCGCCTCCGCGGGCCGATCCGGCGCACGGCGCTTGCGAGGAAGCCAGAAGAGGGCGGCGGTGATCGCTACCAGGCCGAGGATCCGCAGCCCTAGGCGTGCCGGGTCGGCGGGCAGCCGCTCGCCGAAGACCGCGGTGCCCGCGATCACCGTGTACAGCGTGGAGATGACGCTCGAGACCGGTGCGACGATCGACGCCCGGCCTCGCTGGAGGGCCGTCTGGAAGACCAGGAAGCCCGACACGGTGACCGGGGCCAGCAGGTACAGGTACGGAGAGATGTAGGCGGAGTGGACGATCGCCGACGGGCTACGGAAGTCGATCGAGGCCGACAGCCCCTTGGTGATCATGCCGGTGACGCCGTAGACGATGCCGGCGGCGAGGCCGAACGGCAGGTCGCCGGCCGGGCGCCGGTGACGGCCCCGTCGGCCGTGGCCCGACCGGCTCGCGGCGACGAAGACGGCCAGGCCGAAGACGGTCGAGGGCACGGCGACGGTCATGACGCGCCACACGTGGCCGCCGTTGCCCGCCACGTCGGTGCCGGCGTCCAGGGAGGTCACCACGAACACCACGCCCGCGGTGATGCCGGCGAGGCCGATCCACTCGTGCGAGGTGAGCCGCTCGCCGAGCACGGTCATGGTCAGCAGCAGCAGGAACGCGATGCCGGAGGAGAACACCGGCTGGGCGACGGTCAGCGGGATCCGGGTCAGCGCGACGAGCTGGCTGCCCAGCCCGCACAGCATCATCGCGAACCCCACCATCCAGCCTGGGTTGGTGAGCATGACGCGCGCCACGCTCACCGGCGCGCGGACGTTCAGCGGGGGCATCGTCGCCAGCGCGCGCTTCTCCACGACGAACGCTGAGTTGTAGAGAAGGGTCGTGACCAGGGCGAGGACGACGCCGAGGATCACGGGGCGACCCTCAGGTCACCGGAGGGGACGTACGAGCCGTACGCCGCGAGGAAGGCGTCGGTGAACCCCCCGGCGGCGTCCTCGTCGAACAGGGCGCGGCGGTAGCGGAACGTCAGATGCGGGCGGTCCCCGACCGTCGCGACCGTGAGGGAGAGCCCGCGCGGCATCGGCGCGGGACCCGACACCCAGATTCCGTGGGCCTCTCCGGCGTCGCCGAAGTCCAGAGGGTCTCGGAAGTGCCCCCAGTTGGAGAGCTTCGCGGTGTCGGTGAACGGGGTGACGAGGCGGCAGAGCGGCCCGGCCAGGCGGCGCTTGACGCCGACCGGCAGCCAGCCGGGCGCCATCACGGGCCCCATCAGGCCGATCGCGGAGCCGGGCGTGTTCTTGGCGGCGCGCGTGCGCGCGGTCACCCGTGCGACGAGCCGTGCCGGGTCGGCGCGGTCGTCCTCGTCCATCGCCACCGAGGCGAGCCGCGACAGATTGCCGAGGCCGTCGCGGTCGGCGCCGCGCGCGTCGATCGGCATGGTGACCTGCACGGTGCCCACCGGGCGGCCGCAGGAGGCGTTCCAGCGCGCGACCGCGAGCCCGAACGCGGCGATGAGCAGGTCGTTCACGGTGGCGTTCGGGTCCAGCCGCGCGCGCTCCTCACGGGTCGGCCGCGCGATGCTGACGAGCCGGAGGCCGTAACCGGGTCCCGGTGTGGTCGTGCGTGCCGCGATCCGCGCCGGGCGTACGGGCAGGGCGCGGCCCTTGGCCGGCGGCGCGGAGCCGGACGCCGGCGCGGAACGCGCGGAGGGTTCGGCCGGCGCGGGCTCGCCGGTGTAGCCACCGGCGACCGCGCGGATCAGGCGGATGCACGAGACACCGTCCAGCGCGGCGTGGTTCGCGCTCAGCAGCAGCACGTCGCCGTCCGGGCCGGACGCGACGCGGAACCGCAGCGGCGGCGACGTCTTCAGCGGCGGCGCCTCGGCCAGGAACCGTTCGCGGTCACGCGACAGCTCATCGGCGGTCGACCAGCGGGTCGCGGTGAGCGGGTCGATGTCCGGAACGTCCGCGACCTCCCACCGATACCGCCGATCGGCGGGCCGCACCTTCGCCCGGCGTACACGGGCGCGGGGCTCCGCGGCCAGCGCGCCGGCGATCGCCGAGCGCAGCCGCGCCTGGTCGAGACGCCCGGGAAGATGCGCCTCCAGGTGGATGTCGTTTGGTTCGTCCGGACGGTCGAAATAACAGCCGATCTCGTCGACCGCGCTGAAGTCGCTCACGTGCGCCGCGCCTCGACGAGCAGGATGCTGGCGGCGGACGGCCAGTGGCACATCAGCCGGTCCAGCGGGCGCATCGGGCGCGGGACGTCGTGGTACGGCGCCCCGGCCACGCGCTCGCAGTGGAACCCGCGGTCGTTCAGGAACTCGGTCAGCGCACGCTTGGTGAACATGTGCAGGTGGCCGACGACCTGGCTGCCCGGCCGGCCGTAGATGCCCCGCAGGCTGACCTCGGAGAAGATCGGCTGGACGCCGAAGGCGAGCAGGCCGCGGTTGAACCAGGCGGCGAGGTTCGGCGTGGACAGCAGCAGCGTGCCGCCGGGCTTCAGGACCCGGTGGATCTCATCGATCGCCGAGTCGGTGTCCACGAGGTGCTCGATCACCTCGCTGAGGATCACCACGTCGGCGCCGCCGTCGGCGATCGGAAGGCCGGGCGCGTCGATGCCGCCGCGGATCACGGACAGGCCGAGACTCTTCGCGTGGCGCAGCGCCATCATCGACCAGTCGACGCCCACGATCGTGTGGTCGGCGCGCGGCAGGGGCGCGGTCGCCTCGCCGTCGCCGCAGCCGAGGTCGAGGATCACCTGCGCGCCCTCGCGCCGCGCCAGGACGGACTCGAGCATCCGTAGCTGCCGGTGCGCGCGGCCCTGGCCGGAGGCGACCGGAACCGAGGGATTCTCGTAGAAGTCGCGGAGCGGTTCCTGAGCGGGCGGCGTCTCGGTCGTGGCATCGATGGTCACCGTGTGCCCCCTTCGGCGGTGCGCGCGATGGCCTCGTCGATCGTGGAGATGAAGGACCGTACTGACCCCTCCCAGTGGAGCCGCATGGCACGTTGCCGGGCCGCCTCGCCCATCGCGGCGCGGCGGTTCTCGTCGAGGGCCAGCGACGCCCACGCGGAGGCGAACGCGCTCTCGGTGCCGTTCAGCAGGCCGGTCTCGCGGTCGACGACGGAGTCGCGCAGGCCGGGGACGTCGAAACCGATCGTCGGGGTGCCGCGGATCGCCGCCTCGGCGACGACGATGCCCCAGCCCTCGATGAGCGCGGGGTGCAGCAGCAGCCACGAGGAGAACATCAGCCGGTTCTTCTCCTCCTCGCTGACCCGCCCGGTGAAGGTCACGCCCTCACCGGCGATCGACTCGAGGTGGGAGCGCTCCGGGCCGTCACCGGCGATGATGAGCCGCCCGCCGGTGATGGGGCGTACCCGCTCCCACAGGCGGAGGAGCAGGTCGATGCGCTTGTAGTCGGCGAGGCGCCCGAACGCCAGGAACTGCGGCTCCGCCGAGCGCGGCGCCGGCTCGCCGGGCGGCTCGACGCCGTTGTAGAGCATCCGGATGCGTTCGCGATCCACGCCGATCGCGGTCAGCCCGTCGGCCGTCGAGCCCGACACCGCGATCACCAGGTTGCGGCGGTGCGCCCACGGCATGACGCGGCGTTCGAGGAACCGGCCCACCGTCGAGAGCGGTGGCGGGAAGCGGATCGACCACAGCTCGGTGTGGACGTGGTTGATCAGGCAGAGCGTCGGCTTGCGCGCCCAGAACGGTGTCAGGAAGGGCAACCCGTTGCACACCTCGACGACGAGGTCGCAGTCGGCGATCCGCCGGGCGTACGTCCACGGTGCGCGCAGGTAGACCGAGTAGTTGCCGCCGCCGCGCACCACCTCGTAGCCGCGCTTGGCGGAGGGACCACCGCACAGGAGCGTGACCCGGTCTCCGCGGGCGACCAGGCCGGAGGCGAGCTGGTCGATCAGCAGCTCCGAACCGCCGGCGGCGGGGTTGGCCATGTCGCGGCCGGCGACGATCACCACGTGGCGTGGCACGCCGGGTGGCTTGTCCGACACAAGTTCCTCGACGGCCTCGACGACGTCGACGGCCTCTTCAACGTCCTCAACAGCCTGAACGGCCGTCGGGTACCGGGACAGGGGATAGTCCGGATCGGCTTCCATGACCCACCTCCGCGGGCTCGTTACGAGCCTGTCGGGATCTGTGCAGCATGCGGGGATCTTCGGGGCGACATTCTCCGAGCGTTATTGATGAACTGTCAATACCGTCCCACCGAGTTATTGACGATCAGTCAAGAGTGTTCTAGCTTCCTTGTCACCAAAGGCCTAAAAACGGATATTGCACCCGGCTCGCTCTCACCCAGGAGAGACCGAATGGCCCCCAGCGCCTCATCGACCGAGACGTCCCCGCAGGTAGTAGCCCAGACCGGGGCGCCGACGACGCGCCCGTCCCCCGAACCTCCGGGGCGCCTACGCTCGTTCCGGCTTTTCCGCGCCTTCCGCAACGAGCAGTCGGATCCTGACGGCTTCTACTCGATGCTGGCCGCGGATGCGATCCAGCAGGTGGAGCGTCACATCGATCTCGCCGACCGCGCGGTCGTGGACGTCGGAGGCGGGGGCGGCTGGTTCAGTTCGGCGTTCCGCGCCCGCGGCGCCCAGTGCCTGCTCGTCGAGCCGGACGCGGCCGAACTGCACAGCCGCGGACGGCCGCGCGCCGGATCCGTCGTCGGCGACGGCTACTGGCTGCCGCTGCAGGACGCGAGCGTCGACGTCAGCTTCTCCTCCAACGTGCTGGAACACGTACGCGACCCGGGCGGGTTCATCGACGAGATGGTGCGCGTCACCCGACCCGGTGGGATCGTTTACGTCTCCTACACGCTCTGGCACTCCCCGTGGGGCGGGCACGAGACCTCGCCCTGGCACCTGTTCGGCGGCGAGTACGCGGCGCGCCGGTACGAGCGCAAGAACGGCCGCCCGCCCAAGAACCTGTTCGGCGAGTCGATGTTCGCGCTCGGCGCCGGCCCGGTGCTGCGCCTCGCACGGGCCCGCGAGGACGTCACGGTCCTGGAGGCGCGCCCGCGCTACTACCCGCGCTGGTGCGGCGGCCTGATGCGGGTCCCCGTGCTGCGCGACCTGCTCGGCTGGAACCTCCTGCTCGTCCTGCGGCGCGACTCGTGACCCTGCACGTACGGGAGGCGGCGCGGTGACACTCACACTCGGACGCGAGACGGAGGCCGGCGACGGCGGAAGACCGCCCGCGCCCGGCGGTCCCGCCGAGGACACGCCGGGCGGACGGGTCGGGCGGCGGTGGCCGGTGCTCGTGTGGGTGTGCGCGTTCGTGCTGCTCGCGATCCACGACGTCGGGCGGATGACGTTCGACACCAAGCTCGGCGTGAACATCGACCCGGTGGGCTTCTACGCGCGCCTGTGGCACCTGTGGAACCCGCTCCAGTGGTTCGGCGGCCTGCAGGACCAGTACATCGGCTACGTCTTCCCGATGGGCGCCTTCTACCTGATCGGCCACCTCCTGCACGTGCCGATCTGGCTCACCGAGCGCCTGTGGATGTCGCTGCTGATCACGGTCGCCTTCCTCGGCCTCGTACGCCTCGCGGAGGCGCTCGGGATCGGCACCCGGCACACGAGGCTGCTCGCCGGCGCCGCCTTCGCGCTCTGGCCGACGTACACGATCCTGGTCGGCTCGACGTCGGCCGCGATCGTGCCCGGCGTGCTCGCGCCGTGGGCGGTGCTGCCGCTCCTCGACCCCACGCGTACCGCGCGGGTCGCGGCGTCGCGGTCCGGCCTCGTCGTGCTGTGCATGGGCGGCGTCAACGCCGTGTGCACGCTCGCCGCGATCGCGCTGCCCGGCATGTACATCCTGACCCGGCCCGGCCCGCGCCGCTGGCGGCTCACCGCCTGGTGGAGCCTTGCCGTGCTGTGCGCGAGCCTGTGGTGGCTCATCCCGCTGCTCTACCAGGGCAAGTACGGCGCCGACTTCCTGCCCTACATCGAGCAGGCGGTCAACACCACGCAGACCACCGCCGCCGCCAACTCGCTGCGAGGCAGCGGCAACTGGGTCGCCTACCTCGGCCTCGGCGGCCCGTGGCTGTCGTCGGGATGGCAGCTCGTCACCTCGCCATGGCCGATCATCGCCTCGGCCGTGGCCGCCGCCGGCGGCCTCGCGGGCCTCGCGAGCCGTGACCTGCGCGAAGGGCTCTGGCTACGGCTGACCGTCGGCCTGACGACCCTGATCATGCTCGCCGGGTACTGGGGGCCGCTCGGCGGCCCGTTCCAGGCCACCGTGCACCACCTGCTGGACGGCCCGCTCGCGCCGCTCCGCAACGTCTTCAAGTTCGAGCCCGCGCTCGCCGCCGCGCTGACGCTGGCCCTGGCCCACGTGCTCACCCGCGTACGCCTGCCGTGGCCGCGCTTCCAGCCGCTCGCCGCCGTCCTGGCGCTCGTCGTCCTCGGCGGGCTCGGCCTGCCGTACCTGACCGGGAAGATCCTGCAGCCCGGCGCGTTCGACCGCGTGCCCGCGTACTGGACGCAGACCGCCGCGTTCCTCAAGCACAACAGCCCGCGGGACACTGCTCTCGTGGTCCCTGCCGACTCCCACGGCATGTACGCCTGGGGCGAGCCGATCGACGACCCGCTCGAACCGCTCGCGCGCTCGCCGTGGGCCCAGCGAGACCTGGTTCCGTTCACCGGCGGTGGCGTACGCGACCTGACGGACGCGGTCGAACGCGCCATCGGGTCGGGTGCACCGTCGCCGGGCCTGCCCGCCTTCCTCGCGCGGGCCGGTGTCCGGTACCTGGTCGTGCGCAACGACCTGGACTCCACGCTCTTCGACCACGTGCCCGCGCAGGTCGTGCACAGCACGCTCGACGCGTCGGGCTTCGTGCGCGCCGCGTCGTTCGGCCCGTCGACGCTGAACGCCGACTTCGGCCGCGGCACCTCGCCGGAGCTGGAGTCGATCATGCCGGCGTACCCGGCCGTCGAGGTCTTCCAGGCGGCCGACCCGCGCCTGCGCCCCGGCACTCCGGCGGCCGTGCTGCCCACCGCGGGCACCGCCGTCGACAGCAGCGGCCCCGCCTCGCTGCTCCAGCTCGCGAACCAGGGCCTGCTCGGCGATGAGCCGGTCGTCTCCGGCGACCAGCGCGGCGGCGCCACCTCGCCCGCGCGTGCGTACGTGACGGACGGCCTGCGCCGCGCCGACACCGTCTTCGGCCTGATCGGCCGCAACACCTCCTACACGTACACGCCGACCGAGACCAACCCGTCCGATGACCCGCACCGCGGTGGCGGACTCCCGCCGCGGCAGCTCCTGCCGCAGGGCGGACGTCAGACCGTCGCCGGGCTGAGCGGCGCCGCGCGGGTGACCACCTCCTCCTACGGTTCGTGGCTGTGGCAGATGCCGGAGTACGACCCGGTCAACGTCTTCGACGGCGACCCGTCGACCGCGTGGGCCGAGGGCCGCCCCGACACGCCGAACGATCAGTGGGCCGAGATCACCTTCGACCGGCCGATGAACCTGTCCGGCCCGCTCCAGGTACGGTTGCTCGCCGACGGCGCCACGCGCCAGATCGCCGGAAAGCTGACCGTCACGACCGACCGGGGAAGCGCCATCACGCCGACGCGCGCGACCGCCGATCCGCAGCCGCTGAACGTTCCGGCCGGGACCACGCGCACGCTGCGCGTCACGCTCGGCGAGGTCCACGGCGGTGTCAGTGGAGGGTCCGGTGCGGGCATCTCCGAGGTCACCATTCCCGGGGTGGAGGTACGGCGATACCTGCGCTCCGACGACGACCCGGCGAGCCACGGCGCGCACTCGGTGGCGTACTCCTTCCACCGCGACCCGGGCTCGCCGCTGGGCATGCCGCCCGCGCCGGAGCGCCGGCTCGACCGCGCCTTCACCGCGGCCGAGGCGCGCTCGGCCCGCGTCAAGGCCTCCGCGGTCGCGGTGCCGGGCGGCGCGCTCGATGCGCTGTTGAACCATAGGGTCCGCGGGCGTCCGGCGACGTTGAAGATCTCCGCGGACTCGACATTCGGTTCGTCGCCGTCGTTGCGCCCGGAGAACCTCCTCGACGGCAGTAACGCCACCGGCTGGATCGCCGACCGTCCCGACGCGATGTTGCATGTGACCTGGAAGGAAAAGCGCCGCGTCGACGAGATCCAGCTGGCGCCCTCGGCCGGCATGTCCGCGGCGCCGAGCCGGGTCCGCGTGAACGGTCACGAGCTGAGCGTGCCGCGCGACGGTGACATCAAGTTCGCGCCGATCGTCACCGACCACCTCGACCTCGCCCTCGTGAAGCCACGGACGCTCAACGCCTACAACGCGATGACAGGGAACGCCGAGCAGCTCCCGGTCGGCCTCGCCGAGATCCGGGTGCCCGGACTCGCGGGCCTGCACACCGGCGCGGTCACGCCGTCCACGAAGTTCAGGCTTCCGTGCGGTAAGGGCCCGGCGATCGAGCTCGACGGGCACCGGTACGCCACGTCGGTCTCCGGCACGATCGGCGAGCTGACCGGCTTCACATCGCTGCCGGTGCGCACCTGCACCCGCGGTGAGCGGATCCGGCTCACGGAGGGGGAGCACCGGCTCACCTCGCCGGGCGACGGACCGGTCGCCGTCACCGACCTGAGCCTCGACTCCGGACCCGCGCCCGCTTCCGTCGGGGCGCGTTCGCTGAAGGTCGACTCCTGGGACGCGGAGAAGCGCGCCGTCACGGTCGGGGCGGGCGCGGAGTCCTACCTCCAGGTCCACGAGGCCGTCAACCCGGGCTGGACCGCCACGCTCGACGGCCACTCGCTACGGCCGGTGACCCTGGACGGCTGGCAGCAGGGGTTCGTCCTGCCGGCCGGCGCGGGCGGCGCGGTGCACCTCACGTTCGCACCGGCGGGCGGCTACCACATGGCGCTCATCGTGGCCGTGGTCGCCGTCGCCGCGCTGATCGCACTCGCCCTGATCGAGGCCGGCCGCAGGGTGGGCCCGGCGGCCGGCCGCCACGGACGGCGCGCGTGGACGCTGTGGGCCGGCCTGGCCATGGTGACCGTGCTGCTCGCCGTCGTCGGCGGTGTCCTGGTCCTGGCCGTGCCGCTGGTCGTCCTGCTCGGCCGGTGGCGGCCCGGCTGGGTGCCGTGGCTGGCCTTCGCCGCGATGGCGGCGGCCGGGGTGTTCGCCGCGGCCGGCATGCGTCCGGGCACCGTCTACGGCACCGGGGCGTTCAGCGCGCCCGCCCAGGCCGCCGCGCTGATCGCGCTCGCCGCCGCACTCACACCACTCGCCCTGCCACGCCGGAAGACCCAGCACTGAGAGGACCTTCGATGCCGCTAGAGGCACACCTGCTCCGCATCCTGGCCTGCCCGATCGACAAGGAGGCGTTGCTGCACTTCCCCGACGACGACGTGCTCTACAACCCGCGGCTGCGGCGCAGCTACCGGGTGGAGACCGGTGTCCCGGTGATGCTGGCCGACCAGGCCGAGGCGGCCTCCGGCGACCGGCACCGCGAGCTGGTCGAGCGTGCGGTGCTGGGTGAGGCGGAGGCGACCCTCGGCCGTAGCGTGCCGGACCTGGTCGGCGAGACGTCACCCCCGTCGGCCTGATGCGGAGCCGACGGTCAGTTGCGCACGCCGCCCGCCGTCTCGACCACCGCGAAGAACAGGTCGCAGAGGACGGTCTCGAGATCCTCGCGGTGCGGGACGCCATGGCGTACCCAGTCGCAGAGCATGCTCTCGGCCAGCGCGACCCAGCCCGGTACGAGGGCTCGCAGCGATCCCGGTGGCTCGCCGCCGACGCACGCGAGCAGGACCCGCGTGACCGTGCACCGCAGGTCCTCGCGGAACCGCTGCTCCACCGCGCCTCCGGAGAACGCCTCGCCGGACAGGTAGAGATGGCCGGTCGGGTTCGCCGTGAGGTGATCGAGGTAGGCGCGCAGGACGTAACGAAGCCGGCCGGGCGCGTCCTTGGGTCCGTCACGGACCACCGCGTCGACCGCGTCGGCCACGATCTGGTGGAGGGCCGCCAGGTAGATGCCGAGCTTGCTGCCGTAGCGGCGGTAACACTCCCGGCCGGGAATTCCGGAGGCCATCGCGATGTCCTCGATGGAGATCTCGTCATAGGAGTGTCTGGTGAACATGTCCATGGCCGCTGAGAGCACAGGCCGACCACGTGTGTCCGGAGAGGGGGCGGTCACCCGGATCAGCCTAGAAAGTGTCTTGACATATGGTCAATAGCGCTGAACGGCGTTGGACTACGTGTTTTTCTAGTTGACCGAGGTGTAATGCGGCTATGGCCTGGCGCGCACATCCGGACCGGAGGCGGACGGTTCCGCCTGATCGTCCGGCTGTGCCTGACGGCGGCCCTGCTGTCGCCGGCCGCCTGCGCGGACCGGCCACCGCCGCCCGCCGTGCCGTACGCCGCGCTGAACGCCCGGTGGCAGCAGGCCGGTGACACCGCGGGCCCGGGCCAGTGGAGCGGCGCCGACGGCACCAGCTCGACCGTGCTGCCCGACGGCCGCGTCGCGTGGTTCTTCTCCGACACCTACCTCGGCCCGGTGAACCCCGACGGATCGCGTTCGAGCCACCATTTCGTGCGCAACTCGCTGGTCGTGCAGGACGGCGACCGGCTGACCACGGTGCACGGTGCGACGCCGGTACGCCCGCCGTGGGGCGTGCCGGGCTGGTACTGGGTCGGCGGCGGGCACCTGGAGAACGGCCGGCTGGTGGAGTTCTATCATCGCTTCACCGGCTCCCTGGGCTGGGACTTCACCGAGCAGGGCGTCGCGGAGGCGACGTTCGAGCTGCCCTCGCTGAAACCGGTGAGCGTACGCGAGCTGCCGTCGTCACAGGCGGCGCCGGGGCGTACGCCGATGATGTGGGGCTCGGCGCTGCTCGACGACGGTGACTGGACCTATATATACGGTTACCGCGCGCACCTGGACCGGCGGAGTCACCCCAAGTGGCTCGCGGTCGCCCGCGCGCCGCGCGGTCACCTGTCCGACCTGCCGTCCTGGCAGTACGACACCGGGTCCGGCTGGTCGGCCGATCCGTCGCGCGCGGCGGAGCTGCCGACGCGCGTCGACTCGGGCTTCGGCGTGCTGCGCGTCGGCGGCGGCTTCGCGCTGGTGACCCACCGGGTCTCGGGGAGCATCGGCGACGGCGCGATGATGGCCTACCTGGCGGATTCTCCGGCCGGGCCGTTCCGTGCCTCCGACAGCGCGGTGATCTACCACGCGCCGGAGCCGCGCGCCGGCGCGTACGTCTACGAGGCGCGAGTGCATCCGCAGTTGGACGGTCACGGGCAGGTGATCGTGTCCTACAACGTCAACTCGGACCTGGTGGACGCCTTCTGCGTCCCGCAGAACCTCCGGCAGGCGAGCGTCTATCGGCCGAGGTTCGTGGCCGTCCCGATCGCGGCGTTCCGCAAGGGGTACGTCGCGCCGCCGGCGCGAGGGCCGACCACCGGACCAGGGTGGTTCACCACCTGTCCACGCAATCATTGACGGACTGTCAAATAGCGACTTAGGGTAGTCGATGTGGGGAGCGGGATGGCGAAGCTGTGCCCATACGCGGGGCAGCTTCTTTGGCCTGCCCGCGAATGGAGTGGTGGATTCGATCTCGATCACTCACCGTGCACGGTGACGCGATGATCGATCAGAGTGGTCCACAGGAGGCTCTGATGAGCGTGGTTCCCGACCTGACGACGGCGACCGGTCGGCCGGCCCGTGGTCCACGGCGCCGGATGGCGCCGGCCGACCGGCGGCGCGCTTTGATGCTGGCGGCGCTCGACCTGTTCAACGCCAAGCCGTACGACCAGGTCTCCGTCGACGACATCGCGGCCGCCGCCGACATGTCGAGACCGCTGCTCTACCACTACTACGGCGGAAAGCTCGGGGTCTTCCTCGCGGCGCTCCGCCAGGCCGCCGAGGAACTGCTCACGGTCGTGCGCGCCGCCGCCGAGCGCTCGCCCGAGACCTGGCTGTCCTCCGGGCTCGCCGCCTATCTCGACCAGGTCGAGGCCAGCCCGGTCGGCTTCACCGCCCTCATGGGGCACGGTGGAAGCCCGGCGAGGGACGAGGGTGAGACGATCTCCGAGCGGCTGCGCGAGGACCTCCTCGACCTCCTGCTCGAAGGGCTGCGGCCCTCCGGCGAGCCGCCGATGCTGCGGTCGGTCATCAAGGGCTGGATCGGGCTCGTCGAGGTGATCAGCCGTCAGTGGCTGCAGAGCGGCCAGCCGTCGCGGCCCGAGCTCGAACGCATCCTGGCCGAGCTGTTCGACGCGTCCCTCCAGACCACGGCGCGCAACGATTCGGCCGTACGCGCGGCGCTCACCTCCAGCACCTGGCAGTGAGATACCGAATCTGATTCGATTTGTTCTAGGCTCGGCCCACCGGCGAATCTGCGGAGGCTGACGTGGGCATTGGGCTGACAGAGGAACACCAGGCGCTGGCCGATTCGGTGCGTGCCTTCGTGGAACGCCATATCACCAGGTCCACGATTCGCGACGCCGCGGAAGGTGAGCGCCCGCCGTTCTGGCAGGCCCTCGCCGGACAGGGCCTGCTCGGCCTCCACCTGCCCGAGAAGCACGGCGGGCAGGGGTTCTCGCTTGTGGAGCTGGCCGTCGCCGTCGAGGAGATGGGCCGCGTGCCGGCGCCGGGCCCGTATGTGCCGACGGTGCTGGCGAGCGCGGCGCTCTGGGCCGCCTCAGCCGATGACCTGCTGCCCGACCTCGCCTCCGGCGTCCGCACGGGCGCGGTCGGCCTCACGGCCGGGCTGACCGGACGCCGCGAGGGCGGGTCGCTCGTCGTCGACGGGACGACCGGACCGGTGCTCGGCGGCGCGTACGCCGACGTCTTCGTCCTGCAGGTCGACACGGGCGACGGCGAGGAGTGGGCCGTTCTGCACCGCGCCGACGTGACGGTCGAGCCGCTGACCGGCCTCGACCTGACGCGCGGTGTGGCGAGCGTCTCGGCGCGGGACGCGGCGGCGCACCGGGTGCCCGGCCTCACGCGGGACGGTGTGCTCGGGCTCGCCGCCGTGATCCTCGGTGCCGAGGCGTGCGGCATCGCCGGGTGGGCGGTCGACACGGCGGCCTCGTACGCGCGGACCCGCGAGCAGTTCGGCCGGCCGATCGGGCAGTTCCAGGGCGTCAAGCACAAGTGCGCACGCATGCTCGTGGAGCTGGAGCGTGCCCGAGCCGCCGTGTGGGACGCGGCCTACGCCGTCACCTCCGGCGACCAGGTCGCCTACGCCACCGGCGTCGCGGCGGCGCTCGCCCCCGACGTCGCCGTCTCCACCGCGCAGGATTGCATTCAGGTCCACGGCGGCATCGGCTACACCTTCGAGCACGACGCGCACCTGTACTACCGGCGGGCGCTGACGCTGCGCGCCCTCACCGGGCGCGCCGCGGAGCGGCGGCGATCGGTCGCCGCTCTCGCGCTGGCCGGGCGGACGCGGGAGCGCGAGCTGGACCTGCCCGCGGAGTCCGAGCCGTTGCGCCGGGAGATACGGGCGCGGGTCGCGGAGCTGGCCGCGCTCGACGGGCACGAGCGTGTCGTCGCGCTGGCCGACGGCGGCTGGGTGCAGCCGCACCTCCCGAAGCCGTGGGGAATGGACGCGACGCCCCTGGAACAAGTGGTCATCCATCAGGAGCTGCGCGCCGCGGGCGTACGTCCGCCGAACCTGATGATCGGCGCGTGGGTGGTGCCGTCGCTGGTCGGATACGGCACACCCGAGCAGCAGGAGCGTTTCCTTCCGGGCACGCTGCGCGGCGAGATCGTGTGGTGCCAGCTGTTCTCCGAGCCGGAGGCCGGCTCGGACCTGGCCGGGCTGCGCACCCGGGCCGCCCGCACCGAGGGCGGCTGGAAGCTGTCCGGCCAGAAGATCTGGAACTCCCTCGCGCAGCACGCCCAGTGGGGCATCTGCGTCGCGCGGACCGATCCCGACGCGCCGAAGCACAGCGGGATCACCTACTTCCTGGTCGACATGGCGACCCCGGGCATCGACGTACGGCCGCTGAAGGACCTGACCGGCGCGGAGATCTTCAACGAGGTCTTCCTCGACGAGGTGTTCGTGCCCGACGCGATGGTGGTCGGCGAGGTGAACCAGGGCTGGCGCGTGGCCCGCACCACCCTCACCGCCGAGCGCGTCAACCTCTCGACCGGCTGGCAGCTCGGCGGCGACCTCCCGCGGCTCATCGAGCTCGTCGAGGACCTCGGTCTCGCCGAGGACCCCGTCACGCGCGACGGCCTCGGCGGGCTGGTCGCCGACGCGCACGTGTTCGCCCTGCTCGGCATGCGCGCGACGCTCAAGCAACTGTCCGGCGTCGACGTGGGCGCGACCGCGAACGTCGGCAAGCTCGTCGGCATGGAGCACGGCCAGCGGCTCACGGAGTTCGGTTTCGGGCTGCTCGGCGCGGACGGCGCGCTCACCGGCGGCGGTGAGGACGGGCCGCGACGTCACTGGACCCGGCTGCTGCTGGCGTCGCGGGCGATGACGATCGGCGGCGGCACCACCGAGGTCAACCTCAACGTCATCGGCGAGCGCCTGCTCGGCCTGCCGCGCGATCCCTGAGCCGGGAATCACTGATCCGGTAGCGTTCCTCCCCTTATGCGACCACGGCACGCGGGAATCGCCGCCGCTACCGGGCTCCTCCTGGGGCTGCTGGCGCTGGGGCCGGCCTTGGCCCCCGGCTTCGTGCTGTCCTACGACATGGTGTTCGTGCCGCGTCCGGGGTTCGGCGAGGGCACGTTCGGGCTGACCGGCATGCTGCCGCGGCACGTGCCGAGCGACGCCGTGGTGACCGCGCTGTCCTATGTCGCGCCGGGCGGCGCCGCGCAGAAGCTCGTCCTGCTGGCGATTTTCGTGATGGCGTGCGCGTCGGCGGCGGCCCTCGTGCCCTCCGAGAGGCTGCTGCCGCGCCTGGCCGCCGGAGTGGTCTACGCCTGGAACCCGTTCGTCGCCGAGCGGCTTCTGCTCGGCCAGTGGGCGCTGCTCCTCGGCTACGCGGCGCTGCCCTGGGTGGCCATGGCGGCGGCGCGCGGCGATCCGCGGCGGCTGGCGCTCGCGCTGGTGCCGGCGGCGGTCGGGGGCTTCGCGGCCTGGGCGATCTCCGCGCTGGTCGCGCTGGGCGTCGCCGCCCTCCGCCCCCGGCACGGTGCGCGCAGGTCGGTGCTGGTCGCGGTCGTGGTGCTCGTCATCGTCGCGCTGCCCTGGCTCGTGCCCAGCCTGCTGCGCTCGTCGGGCGTGCCGGCCGACCCGGCCGGTGTCGCGGCCTTCGCCGCGCGTGCGGACACGCCGTTCGGCGCGATCGGCAGCCTTCTGCTGCTCGGCGGAGGCTGGAACTCCGAGACCGTCCCGTCCGGCTACGGCAGCGCCGTCACCGCCGTCGTCTGGCTCTGCGCCGTCGCCATCGCGATCACCGCCTACCTCCTGGGCGGCAAGGGGCGCGCCATGGGCGTCCGCGGTCTGGGCATCGCGGCCTCGGCCGGCCTGCTGGTGGCGGTCCTCGGCGTCATGGCGCCCGACCTGCTGCGCGGACTGATCGGCTGGTGGCCCGGCTTCGCGGTGCTGCGGGACGGCCAGCAGTACGTCGCGCCGCTGGCCGTCGTGGTGGCGGCGGGCACCGGCATGGCCGTCGACCGGCTCACGCGCCCCGAACTGGCGTCGGCGGCCCTGGTGCTGCCGCTCGTCCTGCTGCCCGGCGCGGCCTGGGGCGCGGGCGGCCGGCTGCACGCCGTGGAGTACCCGCCGGACTGGGCGCGGGCGCGTGCCGTCGTCGAGGCGCACCCCGGCGACGTGCTCGTCCTGCCCTGGGAGGCGTACCGGGGATATGCGTGGAACGGCGGGCGCCGGGTGCTGGACCCGCTGCCGCGCTACCTGCCGGGCCGGGTGATCGTGAACGACGGGGTGCGCGTGGGCGTACGGGGCGGCGGCGCCATCACACTGGCCGCCGAGGACCCGCGCGCCCGCGCCGTGGACCCGCTGGTCCGCTCGCGGGCTCCGCTCACCGCCGCGCTGGCCGCCCGCGGAATCCGGTACGTCGCGGTCGACGACCGCGGCTCCGCCGACCGCCTCGCCGGAGCCGAGCGCGTCGTCTCCGGCCCTGACCTCATGCTCTACCGGCTCCCGGGAGTCACGCCCGTGGCGGAGCGGCATCCGGCCGAATGGCCTGAGTGGATTGCCGGTTTTATTACATTTGTGACATTGGTCTGGTCTTTGATCATACCGGCCAGTAGCCTCCTCAAACGATCACTGTCAAAGGAGTCATGATGCGGATCGCCGTCGCAGCGCTGGCCGGAATGGTCCTGGCCTTCTTGACCTCGTTCGGTGTCGTGCGTGTGGTCACCACCTCTGAGCAGGACCCGGTGGCCAAGCCGCTCTACAACTACGGCTCACGGTGACAGGTGCGCCCGCAGGGCTCGCCCGCTGAGGCGCTGCTGGACATCGTCATCCCCGCGCGCGACGAGGCGGCACGCCTCGCGCGCGGTCTCGAGACGTTGTCCGGCAGGCTCTCAGTCCTCTCGGCGCGTAGCGCGATACTCGTCGTCGACAACGGAAGCACCGATGCCACCCCGGACATCGTCCGCGCGTGGTCCGGCCCGGTGCCGGTACGCCTCCTCCGGTGCGAGCGACCGGGAAAGGGCGCCGCGGTGCGGGTCGGCCTGCTGGCCACCAGCGCGCCGTACGTCGGCTTCTGTGACGCCGACATGGCGACCGGCCTGGCCGCCCTGGACGAGGTCCTGGCCCTGCTCCGCAGCGGACGGCAGGTCGTGATCGGCTCACGCCGCCACCCCGACTCGACCGTCGACGTGTACGGGCGCCCGATCCGGCGCGTCGGCGCGCTGGCGTTCAACCGGCTGTGCCGCGGCATCGCCGGAGACGTCGCAGACACCCAGTGCGGGTTCAAGTTCTTCGCCGGTCCGCTGGTGCGGGCGGCAGCCGCCGAACTGCGCACGAACGGGTTCGCCTTCGACGTCGAGCTGCTGTTGCGCTGCCGCCGTCTCGGCGCGGACGTGCACGAGATCCCGGTGGTCTGGCACGACATGCCCGGGTCGACGTTCTCGATCAGCCGGCACGGGGCCGCCTGCTTCCGTGACCTGCTGCGCATCCGCAGGCTCGCCCGGGTGAACGACCGGACCGTGCCGCAGGTGCTGTCCGTCGCCGACGAGCTGCGAGCGGGATGACGGCGAGGGCACCACGCGGGCCGAGTCGCCGGGGGAATACCGTGGCGATCGTGAACTGGCGCGATCCCTGGCATCCGGCGGCGGGCGGCGCCGAGCAGTACGCCTGGGAGCTGGCCCGGCGGTTCGCCGCCGGCGGACGGCGCGTCCGCTTCGTCTCCGCACGCGCACCCGGCCAGGCCCGCCGGTCCCGCGTCGAGGGCGTGGAGTTCACGCGCCTCGGCGGCAGGTTCACGGTCTATCCGCTGGTGCTGGCCTGGATGCTGCTGCGCCGCCGTTCGTTCGGCGCGGTGCTCGACTGCCAGAACGGCATCCCCTTCTTCACCCCCTGGGCGCTGCCACGCCGCGTGCCGGTGCTGCTCGTCGTCCACCACGTGCACGACGCGCAGTTCGGGGTGCACTTCCCGCCCTGGCTCGCGGCCGTCGGCCGCCTGCTCGAAGGGCCGGTCGCGCGCCGGGCGTACCGGCGGCACCGCAGCGTGGCCGTGTCCGAGTCGACCGTGACCGCCATGCGCGAGCGCCTGCGCTGGACCGGCCCCGTCGACATCGTCCCGAACGGCGTCCTCACCACGCCGGGAGCCACACGCGCGCCGGAAGGCGAGCCCGAACTGGTGTGCGTCAGCAGGCTCGTGCCGCACAAGCGCGCCGGACGGCTCGTCGACCTCGCCGAGCGGCTCCGCGTGCGCGTCCACCTCGTCGGACGCGGCCCCGAGGAGGACGCCCTGCGCGCCGACGTCGCCGCGCGCGGCCTCTCCGGCCTGGTCGTGGTCCACGGTCACCTGCCGGACGAGGAGAAGGCGACCTTGGTCGCGCGTTCACGGCTGCACCTGAGCGCCTCCAGCGGAGAGGGCTGGGGCCTCAGCGTGATGGAGGCCGCCGCGTTGGGAGTGCCGACGGTCGCCTACGACGTCGACGGGCTGCGCGACGCGGTCCGCGACGGCGAGACCGGCTGGCTCGTCCGCGACGGCGAGACCCTCGAAGACGTCGTCGAGCGCGCGCTGAAGGAGCTCGCCGACCCCGAGCGGCGGCGCAGGACGGCCGATGCGTGCCGGGCACGCGCGGCCGGGTTCGACTGGGACCGCAGCGCCGCGATGATGTCCGAGCTGATCGACGCGGCGACCGGCCGTTCTGCGGGTCGATGGCCGGAGTGACCCGCCAGGGTCGGAGTACCGGCGGGATCGGCGGCGTCGCCGCCGATGAGGACCGCGCACACGAGCCCGACGTCCTGGACCTCAGGCTTCGCGAACGCCTCCACACCCTGCTGGGCTGCCTCTTCCTCGTCCTGCTCGCGACGGCGACCCGCCCCGGCCGCATCGTCGCGGACACCAAGATCGACATGGCCGTGAACCCGCTCGGCTTCCTCGGCCGCGCGCTGCACCTGTGGGACATCGAGCAGTTCGGCCAGCTGCAGAACCAGGCCGCCGGATACCTGTTCCCGATGGGCCCGGTCTACGCGCTCGGCCACCTCGCCGGCCTGCCCGCCTGGATCACCCAGCGATTCTGGCTCGGGACGCTGCTGTGCGTGGCGTTCCTCGGCACGCGGCGGCTCGCCGCCCGGTTCGGCATCGGCACCCCGGCAGGCCGCCTGCTCGGCGCGATGGCGTACGCGCTGGGCCCGCACGCGCTGGCCTCCCTGGGCACCAACTCCTCGGAGTACCTGCCGTCGGCGATGCTGCCGTGGATGGTGCTGCCGCTGGTCACCGCCGCACGCCGAACGGTCGACGGCACGCCGCGGGGGAGCGGGCGCATCCGCGCGGCGGCGCGGTCGGGCCTCGCCGTGGCCTGCTGCGGCGGCATCAACGGCACCGCCACCCTGGCCGTGCTCGTCGTGCCGTTCCTGTTCATCCTCACGCGCCCGAGGCGTACCGGCGCCGCACGCGTGCGGCTCCTCGCCTGGTGGGGCGCTGCCGTCGCGCTCGCCACCGCGTGGTGGTCGGTCCCGCTGCTCATCCTCGGCAAGTACGCCTTCTCGTGGCTGCTCTACACCGAGAAGGCCGGCACGACCACATCGACGACCGGCCTGGTCAACGTCTTCCGTGGAGCCGAGCGATGGGTCGACTACCTCGTGGTCGACGGCAGCCCGTGGTGGCCGCTCGGCCACCTGCTGGCGACGCGTACGGTGCCGGTGCTGTTCACCGGGGCGGTGGCCGCCGTCGGCCTGGCCGGACTCCTGCGCCCACGGCTTCCGGAACGCGTGTTCCTGCTGCTCACCCTGCTCGCGGGCGTCGTCATCATGGCCGCCGGCCACGCCGGCCCGCTCGGGCCCGCGACGCGGCACCTCATCGACGGGCCGCTCGCGCCGTTCCGCAACCTGTACAAGTTCGACGGCCTCGTACGGCTGCCGCTCGCCCTGGGCGTCGCCCACCTGCTCGCGCCCGCGCGCCGATGGCGGTCCTGGCGCGCCGCCGGCGTGGTCGCGGCGCTCGCCGGGCTCGCGCTGCCCGCGCTCACCACCGGCCTGTCCGGCACCGGAGAGTTCGGCGCCGTGCCGCAGTACTGGCGCGACGCGACCGCCTGGCTCGACGCCCGCGCCGGCGAACAGGGCGTCATCGCGGTCCCCGGCGCGCGCTTCGGCGAGTACGTCTGGGGCCGTCCCATGGACGAGATCACCCAGCCGCTGCTGAAGGCGCGGTGGGGCGAGCACCAGCTCGTACCGGCCGGGTCGGCGGGGCTCAGCCGCATGATGGACGCGATCGACCAGCGCATCGCGAGCGGCCAGGGCTCGGCCGGGCTCAGCGAGGTGCTCGCCCGGATGGGCGTCCGGTACGTCCTCGTCCGCAATGACCTGCGCCGGGACGACCTGCGCGGCGCATGGCCGTCCCGCGTGCACCAGGCACTGGACGCCTCGCCCGGCATCCGGCGGGTCGCGTGGTTCGGCGGGGCGCCGGTCGGCGCGAACTGGCCCGACGACGCCGTCACCATGGTCGACCAGCCGTACGCGCCCGTGGAGATCTACGAGGTCCAGGGCGCCGACGACGTCGTGAGCATGACCGAAGCCGACCAGGCGCTGCGCGTCTACGGCTCGCCGGACGCGCTGCTCACCATGGCCGACAACGGGCTGCTGAGAGGACGACCGGTCTTCCTGGACGACGACGAACCGGGCGCCGCCGCGCAGCACGTCGTCACCGACTCCCTGCGCAAGGTCGAGCGCAACTTCGGCGAGCTGCGCGACCAGACCTCGCCGACCATGACCTCCGCCGAGAAACAGAAGGTGCCGGGGCAGCGCCGCGACATCATCGAACCCGGCTGGGACCGCTACTCCACCGTCGCGACCTACACCGGCGTCGCGAACGTCACCGCCTCCACGTCCGCGTCGGACGCCGACTCGATTCCCCGGCTCGCCGACCCCTCCAGCCTCCCGTACGCGGCGATGGACGGCAGCGCGTGGACCCGCTGGGAGAGCGGCGGCTGGCACGGCCCCGTCGGGCAGTGGCTCCGCGTCGACTTCACGGCGCCCATCGAGCCGGGGCAGGTCACGGCGATGTTCGCGCAGGATCCGACACTGGGCCCGCCGCCGGGCCGGGTCGCGGTGGAGACCGAACGCGGCCGGGTGGTGCAGAACGTCGCGAGCACGGCCTCGGCGCAGACGCTCCGTGCCCCGCCCGGCAGGTCCCGGTGGCTGCGGGTCCGCGTGCTCGGGCTCACCTCCAAGCCGCCCGTGGCCTCCTTGGCACGCGTCGCGATCCCCGAGCTGCACATCGCCGACGTGAGCGCGGCGCGGCACTACCGGCTGCCCACGACGTCGGCGGGCGGCGCGATCGTCATGTCCCGCTCTCCCGGTCGGCTGCCCGGCTGCATGCGCGGCTCGGTGCGGTGGGTGTGCTCGCCGGCCCTGCGGCGGCAGGACGAGGAGCCGTACGGCTTCGACCGCGTCTTCTCCTCGCCGTCCGGCACGACCGCCGTCCTGTCCGGCACGGCCGCGCTCACCGACACCTCCTTGGTCGACCGGTACACCGGCATCGATCCCAGGGTGAGAGTCAAGGCCGGCTCGGTCACGACCGACGAGCCCGCGGGCATGGCGCGTTCGGCCTTCGACGGCGATCCGGCGACCACTTGGGTGCCGGCGTTCGGCGACCGCGCGCCCTGGCTGTCGCTGTCGTGGGGGCACGACCTGAACGTGCGGCACGTGACGGTGCGGCGTCCGCCGGGGTCGAGCGGCCTGCCGGACGTACGGGTCGAGGGCGACGGCGGGCAGTGGCGCGAGGTCTCGATCGGCGAAGACGGCGTCCTGTCGTTCAAGCCGATGCGGACGCGCACGCTGACACTGCGGTTCCTCATCGGCACGCCGCAGATCACCGACGTCACCGTGCCGGGCGTCGCACCGCTCCGCACGCCCGCCACCGCGCCGATAAGGCTGCCGTGCGGCTTCGGGCCCAAGATCCAGGTCAACGGCACCACCGTCCCGACCCGCGCCACCGGCACGTACGCCGATCTGCTCGCCGGCCGCGCCTTCCGGTTCACCGCCTGCCGGAAAGTGAAGATCACCGCCGGCACCGGCGAGCTGGCCCCGGTGCCGTTCGACGCGTTCCGGGTGGACTCGGCCGTGCTCGACCCGGCGGGCTCTTCGGGCGTCGCGTCGGCGCCGCGGCGACGGCCGTCACCGGTGACCGTGACCCGCTGGTCGCCGGAGAACCGGGAGGTCCGCGTCGACGCGCGGCGCGACTCGTACCTGGTCGTCAACGAGAACCTCAACGCGGGCTGGCAGGCTCGGATCGACGGCCGCACGCTGCGCCCGGTACGCGTCGACGGCTGGCGCCAGGCGTGGGCCGTGCCCGCCGGCACGAATGGAACGGTGCGGCTGACCTACACGCCCGACCGCACGTACAAGGCCGCCCTGCTGGTCGGCCTGAACCTCCTGCTGGTGCTGTTGATCGCGGCGCTGTGGCCGTCGGCGTGGCGCGCCGCACCGCCACCGGCCCCGGCGGACGGGCGCAGGGGCTGGATCCGCGACACCGCGGTGGTCCTGGCCGCGGCCTGCATCGGCCTCTGGGTGAGCGGCCTCCCCGGAACGGCCGCCGGAGGTCTGGCGGCGCTGCTGTTCGTCCTGGCACCGCCGCGCTGGCATCTGCGGTCGCCGTGGGTCGTGATCGGCGCCATGCTCGCCGCGACCGCGTCGGCCGCCGTGGCACTGCGCCCGGAACTCTCCACGGCTCTGGTGCGGCCGTTCCTGGCCGAGCCCCTCCCGCAGGTCCTCTGCCTGATCGTCGTCGCCCGTCTACTCGTCGCCCTGCGCGGCGACCGGTCGCCGTCTCCGGAGGGCGGGACGTTCGATGACGTAGTAGGAGACGGTCGCGACGGCGGTCGTCAGGATCATGATCGGCGGGAAGGCGATGAGGAAGCCGCCGGTGAAGGCCACGTGGCCGGTCAGGTCGTACCAGCCGATCGAGACGGCGACCTGCCAGAGGAAGAAACCGTACGAGATGCGGCCGAAGAAGCGCATGACGCGGTTTCCGAGTATCGACCGCGTGGCGGTGTCGCCGGCTGAGGCGAGGGCGACCGGGGCGACGAAGAAGGCGGCGACCAGGCCGTACAGCAGGATCCTGAACTGCGAGGTCCAGGGAGTGTCGGGCGTCGCGAGGTCGGACGGGCCGGTGAGGGGCGAGGCCGCCATGCAGTACAGCACTCCGGCGATCGACCAGCAAGTGCCCCACGACCGCGCCACCGTCCGGCAGAACCGCAGCGCCGCCGCGTCCGAACGGGCCCTGACCGACACGACCGCCAGCGCCATGCCGACCGCGAACCAGCAGAAGTAACGCGGCAGCCAGACGCCGAGCTGCGGCCGGTAGCCCGGCTCGAACAGGAAGATCGTGAAGACGAAGGACAGCGCGGCGTACGCCGCGAGAGCGGTGAACAGGCGGCGGGTACGGCGCCCGGTGTCCGGGACGCCGGCCTCGCCGCGCCGGGCGTACCAGGCGAGGAGGGCGGCGGTCGCCGGAAGCGCCAGGTACCAGGCTGCCTCGACCGTCAGGCTCCAGACCTGGCCGAGCCCCGCCGGCCCGAGAAACGTCCCCCACCACGGGTGCGGGTCGTAGGTGTAGGTCAGCGTCAGCAGCTTGAGCCAGGTCGCCCGGTCCGCGAGGTGCGAGCGCAGGATGACGAACATGACGTACGCCGTGAGGACCCAGTACGCGGGAAGGATCCGCAGGGCACGCCGCCACAGGTACGAGCGGGCGCGCGGACGCGAGCCGGCACCGGGCTCGATCAGGTCCGTCACCCACGGGCGGTAGAGGAGCAGCCCGGACAGCGTGAAGAAGATGGGAACACCGATCGCGCCCCCGGAGACGAGCCAGGCGACCGGCCCGGACTTGAACGTGTGCCCGGTGTCGGCCGCCACGTGAAAGATCAGGACCGCGAACGCCGCGAGCGCCCGCACGCCGTCGAGCGCGTCCTGGTGCCCGGAGATCACCGGCGGGCCACCCGGCCGTGGCCCGGCGGCTCTGCGGATCGTCGGCTGCGCGCTGATCGGCTCAGGCTACCGGCCGGTTCGTTTCCGAAAGATCGACCGTGCCGTGCATACCGGTCTGTGACCGTTCGCCTCCGGGAAAGAAGCGAAAAATACGCGCAGGTAACATGCTCATCACGGAGATCATCTCAACGATGCACAAACCTGACATCCCCGTAGAATCCGGGTCTTGGTCCATCGCTGGGAGGTAACGGTGCGTCGCAACGTTGGGTTGATCCTCATCGGCATCGGGGTGTTCGCACTCGTGCTCGCGCCCTTGGCGCGGTTCTACGTGGCGCAGCGCCTCGTCGCCGCGCCGCTGAACGTCTACCAGAAGTCGACGCTTCAGGCGGACAACGCGACGTACCTCGACACCGGGAAGCTCGCCATCGTGCACGGTGCGACGGTCACCGCCACCAACACCACCCGCGGCGACGTCCGCGCGAGTAATGGCGACACCGCGGTGTGGGACTCCTTCACCTCTATCGAGGACACCAACACCAAGACGAGCATCGAGACGCAGACTCAGCGCGCGTCCTTCGACCGCCGCAACGCGCAGCTCGGTAACACGCACGGGGCCGCGGTCGGCGGCGACACCAGCGTGAAGCAGTCGGGGCTCGGGATGGTCTTCCCGATCGGCACGAAGAAGAAGACGTACCCGTACTTCGACCTTACGACCAAGCGCACGTGGCCGATGACCTACGAGGGCGAAGAGAAGGTCCAGGGCGTCGACACGTACCGCTTCGTCCAGCAGATCCCGCAGACCGACACCGAGTCCGTCAAGGGCGGTGTGCCGGCCTCGCTGCTCGGGCTGAAGAAGGTTCCCGTGAACTTCGCCGGCTATGACAAGAAGGCCGGCAGCGTGGCGGTCGACCGCGTCTACCAGGCCACCGTCCGCGTGTGGATCGACCCGCGGACCGGAGCGCCGATCAACCAGGACCAGAAGGTGCAGACGGTGCTGCGCACCCAGGATGGCACCGACCGGCTCACCGTGGCCGACCTCGACCTGAAGATGAACGACGCCAGCCAGAAGGAACTCGCGAAGACCTCGAACGACCAGGCGTACAAGATCTCGCTGGTGCGGTCGTGGGTGCCGGTCGGCGGCCTCGGGGCCGGGATCATCCTGCTCGTCGCGGGCCTGGCGTGCTTCGGCCGCGGCCCGGCCGCCGCGCACGAGGGCGGAACGAGCGACTCCCGGCCGTCCGGCGGAGAGCCGTCCGACCGGGAGTGACCCGGCTTACTTCTCGATCATCCTTCGATGCGGTGGTCCGCCCAGAACGACGTGAGGTCGGTCGAGGTCGCGGCCTGTGCCGCGGCCTTGAACTCGGCCGTCGTCGAGATGCCGTACCAGTGACCCGCCGCGTAGTCCTTCATGACGGTCGCGAAGGCCGCGTCGCCGATCAGGTGGCTCAGGTCGTGGAGAGCGCACTTGCCGTAGCCGTAGATCACGGTGCCGTACCGGCCTGAGTGCGCGTCCCAGTAGGCCATCGAGTTGGTGATCTTCTCGTCGGCGGAGGACCAGGAGACGCTGTTCCAGCATCCGCTGCCGTCGATGCCCTGGTAGAGGTCGGTCGCGTAGTCGGCGAACGCCTCGTCCAGCCAGGGCGTGTTGTACTCGTCGTCTCCGACGATGCCGTACCACCACTGGTGGGCCAGCTCGTGAGCCATCGCCGTGGAGCTGACCAGGTCGAGCACGAACCCGGGATACTCCATGCCGCCGAACCAGAAGTTGTTGTCCAGAACGACGTCGGCCTCACCGTACGGGTAGGCGCCGAAGCGCTGTGAGTGTGCGGTGATGGCGGCGGTCGAGGTGTTCAACATCGAGGTGGCGGAGCTCTCGGAGATGCCGCTCACCCGGTAGACGTTGACCTTCACACCATCGGATGAGGTGCCGGAGATCTCGGTGAACGGCCCGGCGGCCCACGCGAAGTCGCGGACCTTCGAGGCGGTCGCCGTCGTCACCGTACGGCCCGAGTCACCGGGCGCGTCCGTGGACGTGCCGGTGGCCGGGACCTTCAACGTGTCCGGGTGGTCCAGGGTGACGTTGAAGTCCGACGCCAGCGAGTAGAACGCCTCGCCGTTGTTGGTGTACGGGTCCAGGTGCCAGCCCGCGCCATCGTGCACGGCGAGCAGCGGCAGGGCGTTTCCGATGAAGTTGTAGGCGCCGTCGTGGCCGAACCGGTCGGCGCCGCTGGGAACGGCGATGCTCAGGTCGAACGCGACCGTCCCGGTGGCACCCTGCCCGAGCGGGGAGGGCAGGGTGATCTTCAGGGCGGTGCAGTCCACCTCCAGCGAGCCCGCGGTGCCGCCGGTCACGTTCGTGACCGTGATGGGGGTCGTCGGGCAGCTGCCGTGGTAGTTGTCCCACAACCTCAGGTAGACCTCGGTCAGCGGAGTGGACGAGGCGTTGCTGAAGCTCACCGACTCGTGGCCGGTCCAGTTGGCGCCCGAGGCATCGCTGCTCAGGCTGACCGTGTACGAGGGCGAGTCGGGAGTGCGGGTCGCGTCATCGGCCTTGGCGGAGGCCGATGAGTGGTGGTGAGGCGCCGCCTGCGCGGCACCCAGGGGTGTCATCGCCGTGACCGCGAGGGCGAGGATCGCGATCGATCTCTTCATGGGGACTCCCTTGACTAGGGGAGGGCCCCGGGACGGATGCCCTGGGGCCCTCGGTCAACCTAGTCGGGACGCGTTGTCAACCACCACGAAGGCGCTATCAGCCGTCTATGCGGTGCTGCGTCCAGAACGACGTGAGGTCGGTCGAGGTCGCGGCCTGTGCGGCGGCCTTGAACTCCGCGGTCGTCGAGACGCCGTACCAGTGACCCGACGCGTAGTTCTTCAGCACGGTGGCGAACGCCGCGTCGCCGATCAGGTGGCTCAGGTCGTGGAGAGCACACTTGCCATAGTTGTAGACGACGGTGCCGTAACGGCCCGAGTGGGCGTCCCAGTAGGCCATCGAGTTGGTGATCTTCTCGGCGGACGACGACCACGAGACGCTGTTCCAGCAGCCGGTGCCGGAGATGCCCTGGTAGAGGTCGGTCGAGTAGTCGGCGAAGGCCTCGTCCAGCCAGGGCGTGTTGTACTCGTCGTCGCCGACGATGCCGTACCACCACTGGTGCGCCAGCTCGTGCGCGAGTGCCGTGGAGCTGACCAGGTCGAGGACGAACCCGGGGTACTCCATGCCGCCGAACCAGAAGTTGTTGTCCAGGACGACATCGGCCTCGGAGTACGGGTAGGCGCCGAAGCGGTTCGAGTGCGCCGTGATCGCGGCGGTCGAGGTGTTCAGCATCGACGTGGCCGAACTGGAGGAGATGTTGCTGACCCGGTAGACGTTGACCTTCACGCCGCCGGACGAGGTGCCGGAGATCTCCGTGAAGGGCCCGGCGGCCCACGCGAAGTCGCGGACCTTCGAGGCGGTCGCCGTCGTCACCGTACGGCCCGAGCCGCCGGGCGCGTCCACGGACGTGCCGGTGGCCGGAACCTTCAGCGCGTCCGGGTGGTCGAGCGTGACGTTGAAGTCCGACGCCAGGGTGTAGAACGCCTCACCGTTGTTCGTGTACGGGTCCAGGTGCCAGCCCGACCCGTCGCGTACGGCGAGCACCGGCAGGGCGTTCCCGATGAAGTTGTAGGCGCCGTCGTGACCGAACCGGTCGGCGCCGCTGGGTACGACGATGCTCAGGTCGAAGCCGACCGCGCCGGTCTGGCCCTGGGCCAGCGGCGCGGGCAGGGTGACCTTCAGGGCGGTGCAGCCCACCTCCAGCGAGCCCGCGGTGCCGCCGGTCACGTTCGTGACCGTGATCGGCGTGGACGGGCAGCTGCCGTGGTAGTTGTCCCACAGCCTCAGGTACACCTCGGTCAGCGCGGTCGGCGAGGCGTTGCTGAAGCTCACCGACTCGTGACCGGTCCAGGTGGTGCCGCTCGTGTTGCTGCTCAGGCTGACCGTGTACGACGGTGTGGCCGGGGTGCGGGTCGTGTCGGCGGCCGGCGCGACCACGCCGTGGTGAGGCGCCGCCTGCGCGGCTCCCAGGGGTGTCATCGCCGTGACCGCGAGGGCGAGGATCGCGATCGATCTCTTCATTGGGACTCCCTGTGACGAGGGCGAAGGGCTCCGGGGCGCGATCGCCCCGGAGCCCCCTGGAATCAAGGTCAGGACGCGTTGATCGCCACGTCGTCGAGCACGAAGCTCGTCTGCAGCGACGAGTCCTCGACGCCCGAGAACGAGAGCGTCACCGTCTGGCCCGCGAACGAAGACACATCGAAGGTCTTCAGTGCGTAGCCGGTGGCGGCGTTCGCGTTGCTGTAGGTGCCGAGGGTCGTGCTACCGATCTTGACCGTGAACGTGTCGTACGCGGTGCTGCCGGACTCGGAGGTGTCGATGTGCAGATAAAGGTTGAGCGAGGCGTTGCATCCCGCGGGGATGGACACCGACTGGCTGGCGGTGTCGGTGTGGGTGACGCCGTACCCGTTGAACCAGGCGAAGCTGGTGCCGCTGTGAGAGGTCTCACCGCTGCCGTTGGCCGACACGACGCCCGAGGTGGTGGTCCACGGAGTGGTACCGCTCTCGAAGCCGCCGTTGACGACCTTGTTGCCGGGCGAGGAGCAGCCGCCGCCGACCGGGTTGACCGTCCAGGTGAACGTGGTCGTCCCGGTCAGGTTGGAGGTGTTCTTCGCCGAGACCGTGACCGAGGAGCTGCCGGCGGTGGTGGGCGTGCCGGAGATCAGGCCGGACGAGGCGTTGATCGACAGACCGGCGGGCAGGCCCGTCGCGCTGTAGGTCAGGGTCTGGCCGTTCGGGTCGGTCGCGTTGATCTGCACGCTGGCAGCCGTGCCGACCGTGCTGGTCTGGTTACCGGGGTTGGTCACGGTCGGGGCGCCGGGCTGGCCAGGGCAGGTGCCCGGGACCGGGTCGGAGCCGGTGACGCTGACGGCGGCCCATGCGGCGTTCACCGCGTTGTACTCGGTGCAGTGGGTGCCGTACAGGTCGGCCGCGGCCTTGAGCGAGTCGGTACGCGCGTCGGCGTAGTCCTCGGCGCTGTTGGCGTAGGACGCGAGCGCCCGGTACCAGATCTTGGCCGACTTGTCGTTGCCGATGCCGGTCAGGTTCGTGCTGTTGCAGGTCGGGCTGTTGCCGTACCCGTGGTCACCGGAGCCGACGGCCAGCAGGAAGAACCAGTGCGTCAGCGGGCCGAGCGAGTAGTGCGGGTCCAGCGAGCCGTTGCTGCTGGAGTAGCAGTTCGGCGAGGCGCCGTCGAGCGAGGGGTTGTTCATCCAGCGCAGCGGCGAGTTGTCGCCGTTGATGTTGATGAGCTCGCCCATGGTGTAGTCGGGCGTGTCGTGGGAGTTGTTGGCGTAGAACTCCACCATCGTCCCGAAGATGTCGCTGGTGCCCTCGTTCATGCCGCCGGTTTCGCCGGTCTCGTCCCAACCGGTCAGCGCACCGCTCACGCCGTGGCTCATCTCGTGGCCCGCGACGTCGATCTCGACGAGCGGACGGGCGTTGCCCGAGCCGTCGCCGTACGTCATCTGGGAGCCGTCCCAGAAGGCGTTGACGTACGCGTTGCCGTAGTGCACGCGGGACGGGACGCCCGCGCCGTTGCCGAAGATGCCGTTACGGCCGTGGACGTTCTTGTAGTAGTCGAACGTCTCGGCCGAGCCGTAGTGGGCGTCGGCACCCGCGGAGGCCGCGTCGCTGTTCGTGCCGTTGCCGAACACTCCGGTGGTGTTGCTGAAGATCGTGCCGGTACCGCTCGTACCGTGGTTCAGGTTCGTGGTGGTGTTGTTCCCGTGCGACGGGTCCTTCATCGAGTAGGTGCTGCCCGACAGCGTCAGGTCGAGCGGCACCGATCCGCTGTAGATCGAGTTGCCCGTGCCCGCGACGTTCGGGTTCACGCTGCCCGCCGCGGCGGCCTTCTGCGCCTGCGCCGGCGAGAGAAGGGTGTCGATCTCGTCCCGCTTGGTGACGACCTTGCCCTTGGTCGCGTCGACGAGCACGTGCAGCACGCTCGGCGTACGGTCCGAGCGCGTGCCGCGGACGACGGTCTCCCACACGAGCTGGGACGAGCGCCCGGTCGCCCACACCGCGAGGTGCGGCGTGCCGACGGAGGCGACCTGGCCCTTGAGCTGCCCGCGCGAGGTGGTGGCGGCCGATGCCGCCGCGACCTTCGGCGTCGTGGAGACCGCGCGCGCCGGCGTGGCCGTGTTCAGCGTCCGGTAGGAGCCACCCGGCTTGAGGTGGACGATCAGGTCACCGCCGTAGACGGGCAGTCCACGGTAGGTGCGGTCGAACCGCACGTCGGCGGCGCCGTTCTTGCTGACGGTGACGGTGCGCGCGGTGAAGGCGTCGCCCGACTTCATGTGGGCGGTGCTCTTGTGCGCCGTCAGGGCCTTGCGCGCGTTGGCGATCGCCTTGCTGCGCGTGCTCTTCGACGGGTTGGTGGTGAAGTCGTCCTGGGTGAAGGCCGACTTGCCCGCAGGCTGTGAGGGCTTGGCGGGCGTCTTGGGGGAAGAGGCTGCGGCTCCGGCGGCGGGTGCCGAGAGCAGCGCGGCGGCGACCGCGAGTGCGGCCGTGGCCGACACCGCGGTGGTGCGTCGTCTGGACATGTACGGAGGATCCTTTCGCCACTGAAAGTGGGCCCGCTGTCGCGGGCAGGCGGAAGGGACAGGGGAGTCGGTGGTCTCCTGGGTGGAGACCGGCGAGATTCGATCACCGACTGCGGTGGGCCCTGGCGGGGGAGGTCCTCCCGGAGTGGAAGCGCGGCGGTCCGGACCTGGGGCGGTCCAGACAGCTCCTTTCTGGTGCGAATCGGTTCATTTTGCCGCTCTTGGAACAGGAGTCTCCGTATGTGGAACGGACCAGAGAAGACACCGGCGTGAGGGGTAGGGATATCCCTAGGGGTGCGTCGTCGGCGTTTCTGCCGTATGTGTGTCAGGTTCGGGCGGTATCGCTAGTCCGGTGGCGAAAGGCGCTGTTAGCTTCGGGCGATGAGCGTGCCCGATGAATTCATTGACGCCCTGCCCAAGGTCGAACTCCACGTTCACCTGGTCGGCTCCGCCTCGCTGCCCACCGTGCTGGAGCTGGCACGACGCCATACCGGCCACACCGTGCCGACGAACGAGGAGGCGTTGCGGACGTTCTACGCGTTCCGCGACTTCCCGCACTTCGCCGAGGTGTACTTCGCCGTCAACGGCCTCATCAAGGACCCCGAGGACGTCGCGGCACTGGTCGTCGGGGCGGCCCGGGACCTCGCGGCGCAGAACGTCCGGTACGTCGAGCTGACCGTCACCCCGTACTCGCACGTGATGGCGGGAATGACGATGCCGGCCGTGACCGAGGCGCTGGACGTCGCCGCGCGGCAGGTCGCCGATGACATCCAGGTCGCCTACGTCTTCGACATCCCTGCGGAGTTCGGGAGCGTCGCCGCGAGGAACACGATCGACCACGCGCTCGGCCACCCGCCGGAGAAGCTCGTCGGTTTCGGCATCGGCGGGATCGAGGACGCGCGGATCGGGCACGAGGAGGCGATACGCGACGCGTTCCGCGCGGCCGTCGCGGCCGGCCTGCACAGCGTGCCGCACGCCGGGGAGATGAGCGGGCCCGAGACGATCTGGGAGGCCGTGCGCAACCTCGGCGCCGAGCGGATCGGGCACGGCATCCGCTGCCTCGACGACCCCGAGCTGGTCGCGTACCTGCGTGAGACGCAGATCCCCCTGGAGGTCTGCCCGACGTCCAACGTGTGCACCCGGCAGGTCGCGCACATCTCCGAGCACCCGCTGCCGAGGTTGCTGGAGGAGGGGCTGTACGTGACGTTGAACAGCGACGACCCGCCGATGTTCGGCACGACGCTCACCAACGAGTACCGGACGGCCGCGGCGGACCTCGGGCTCGGGAAGGACGGCCTCACGGAGCTGGCGCGCAACGCCGTGAACGCGTCGTTCCTCGACGAGGAGGGCAAGAAGGCGATCCTCGCGGAGATCGACCAGATGCAGCCATAAGGAGAAGGTGTTCCGGGGCCGATCTCCACTCTGAGCGGCAAAAACGATCAGACGCGTAGAGCGCGCACAAAACGGCATTCATCGCGGTCTGAAGCAAGGTGTTGACGCGGGTATGACCCGTTGTTAACTTGCGCGCCGAGGGCTCTCACGCTGGGAGCGGCGTCCGGAGGGTCAACGCGGATGACCGATACGTTCGGATCAGTCCGATGGATGGCCGCCCTGCCGAAGACGGTGGGACAGGCGGCCAGGGGGCCCGACGGGCATGCCCTGGTCGACCGCGGTCCGCTGCTGACGAGCGCCCGCGCCCACCTCGCCGAAGGCGGCAGCGTCCTGCTGACCGGACCGGCCGGCATCGGGAAGTCCACGCTCCTGTCCACGCTGGCCCAGGAGCCCGCGGACAGCCAGGTGCTCGGCTGCTCGCTGTCGGAGGCCGAGCGCCACCTGCCGTTCCTCGGCCTGATCGACCTCCTCGCCGAGATCGACGAGGACGTCCTGCGGACACTGCCCGAGCATCAGCGTTCCGCGCTGGAGTCCGCCCTGCTCCGCCGTACGGACCCGATCGGCGACCGCGACGTCCTCGGCCTGCGCATGGCCGTGCTCGCCACGTTCCGCGCGATGTGCGCCGTACGGCCGGTGCTGCTCGTGATCGACGACGCGCAGTGGCTCGACGCGCCCAGCGCCGAGCTGCTGGCGTTCATCGCGCGGCGGGCGTCCGGGCTCCCGCTGCGCGCCCTCGTCAGCGCGCGCGACGGACGGGTCACGCCGCCGAGGGAACAGCGCCTGTGCCCGCCACCGCTGCGTACGCTCGCGGTGCCGCCGATGACCGTTCCGGAGGTCACGCGGCTGCTGGGCGACCTCGGGCTGCCGCGCGCCGTCCTCGCGAAGGTTCACGGGGCCAGCGGCGGCAACCCGTTCTTCGCGCTCGAACTGGGCCGCGCGCTCGCCGGGCACGACGGGCCGCTCGACCCGTCGGAGCCGCTGCCCGTGCCGGACAGCCTGCGCTCCCTCATGCTCGGCCGGCTGATGGCGCTGTCCTCGGAGGCGCGGCGTACGCTCCTCACCGCCTCCGCCGCGGCACGCCCGACCCTCGGACTCCTGCGGGCGGCGGGCCGTCCCGACCCCGCGACCGACGTCGGCGAGGCGCGCGTCGCCGGGATCGTCGCGCCGGGCGAGGTCGTACGGTTCACCCACCCGCTGCTGTCGGCCGTGCTCTACGCCGAGACCCCCGAACAGGACCGCCTGGAGGCGCACCAGGCGCTCGCCGACGCGGTCACCGACCCGGTCGAACGCGCCCGCCACCTAGCCCTCGTCGCTCCGGGGCGCAGCGCCGACGTCGCCGGCAGGCTCAGCGAGGCCGCCGAGGCCGCCCGGCGAAGGGGCGCTCGCGGCGCCGCCGCGCGGCTCGCCCTGCTCGCGGCGGACCGTACGACCAAGGTGGACGCCGAGCACGACCTGCGGCTGACGGCGGCCGAGGACGCCCTGTCGGCGGGTGAGTTCGCGATGGCCCGTGGCATCGCCGAGGACGTCCTGACACGCGCCTCCGCGCCGGCGACGCGCGTACGGGCCTGGATCGTGCTGCTCGACTCCGGCGGGCAGGCCCTGGCCGAGCTCGACGACGTGTTCCCGCGCGCGCTCGCCGACGCGCGAGACGACCCGGCGCTGCTCGCACCGCTGCACCTGCGGCTCGCGTGGCGTGCCTGGCTGGTCAAGGGCTCCGCGGCCAAGGCGCGCGCGGAGGCGGCCACGGCGGCGCGACTCGCGGAACGGGCCGGCGACCGCCGTACGGAGGTGCTGGCCCTCACGAAACAGGCGCTGGCGGAGTTCGGCATGGGACGCCTCGAAGCCGACCACACGCTCACCCGCGCCCTGGCCGGCACGCGGGACCCGGCGATCAGGTTCGACCACAACGGGCCGGTGTACCTGCGCTACCGCCAGCACCTGCTGCACGACCGGCTGGAGGAGGCGCGCGCGGAGCTGCGTTCGCTGACCTATGCCGTGCGGCAGCGCGGCGCCGTCGAGAGCCTGTTCATGTGCCTGTACGGCTCGGCGCAGGTCGAGATCCTCCGAGGCCGCTGCGAACGCGCCCTCGACCTCGCCTACCAGTGCCTGCGGCTCGCCCAGGACAGCGAGCTGAGCCAGGGGCCGGCGTGGTGCGCGGTGGCCTTCGCCGAGGCGGCCGGCGGCTCGCTGGACGAGGCCCTGGCCGCCGCCGAACGCGGCATCGCGCACAGTGAGGACGACGGCGACCTGCTCTTCCTGCCCGCCACCCTGCACGCGGCCGGCACCATCCGGCTGCTCCGCGGCGAACCCGCCGAGGCCGTCGAATCCCTCCGCCGCGTACGCCGCCTGGAGGCCGACCAGGGGCTGGCCGAGCCCGCGATGCGCCGCTGGCACGCCGACCTCGCCGAAGCCCTCGCCGCCACCGGGGCCGTCGGGGAGGCCACCGAGCTGATCGAGGAGACGCGGCGCGACGCCACACGCCTGGGCCGCCGCAGCGTCCTGGCCGCACTCGACCGCGCCGCAGCCCTCGTGGCCGCGGCCCGCGGCGACCTGGCCGCCGCGGTGGACGGCCTGCGGGCGTCGGTGACGGCCATGGCCGCGCTCCCGTCCCCCATGGAGGAGGGCCGCGCCCGGCTGGAGCTCGGCCGGGCGCTGCTCACCAGCGGAGACGTCACCGCGGGACGCGAGTCGCTCCGCACGGCGCACCGGCTGTTCACCCGCGCGAAGGCCACGCCGTGGGCCGCCGCCACGGGAGCCGAACTCGACCGCGCCGACGTGGGCGTCACGGCGGTCACGGGCTCGGCCGACCCGCTGCGCGAGCTGGCCGGCGTCGAACGCCGCGTCGCCGTCCTGGTCGCCGAGGGCGCGACGAACCGCGAGATCGCCGCACGCCTCTTCATCTCCGTGAAGACCGTGGAAGCCGCCCTCACCCGGACGTACCGGAAGCTGGGCGTCCGCTCCCGCGTCGACGTCGCCCGCCTGACCGCGTTCCGCCACTCGGGCGGCCACCCGGCCTGATGCGGGTCGCGGCTACGCGTCCGGCGTCTCGGCCGAGGTGGTGGCCTCGCGCAGGGACTCGAGCAGGGCGGCGGTCGCCGGAGGCTCGGGGGGTTCGCCGTACGTCGCGGCCAGGACGTAGCGGGTCGCCTCCGGTAGTTCGACGGCGTGGACGGACGGGTTGCGTGCCGCTTCCAGGGTGAGTCCCGGTAGGGCCGTCACGCCGAGGCCGGCGGCCACGAGGGCCTGGACCGCGACGAAGTCGTCCGTGGTGAAGGAGATCCGCGGGTCGAAGCCCGCACGCGCGCACATCTCCAGCAGGTGGCGGCGGCAGCGGTCGCAGCCGGCGATCCACTCCTCGTCGGCGCAGGCGGCCAGGTCCGGTGGGGCCTTCGTGGCGGTGACGAGGTAGCTCGGCTCCTCCAGCAGGAGGTGGGAGGCGATGCCGTCGTCCTCGACGCCCGCGTCGTAGCGGAAGATCACGGCGACGTCGATGTAGCCGGCGCGCAGCATGCGGACGGCCTCCGGAGGCTCGGCCTCGGTGAGGCTGACGCGCAGGCCCGGGTGGCGGGAGGCCAGGAGCGAGGCCGCGCGGGGCACGAACGTGCCGAGGGCCGACGGGAAGGCCGCGAGGCGTACGCGGCCCTGGCTCAGGCCGACGTGGGCCGACAGCTCGGCCTCGGCCGCGTCGAGCCGCCCGAGGATCTCCGCGCCCCGTTCGGCGAGCGTACGGCCCGCCTCGGTGAGCCGGATGCCGCGCCCGGCACGGCGTACGAGCTGGGCTCCGGTCTCGGCCTCCAGCCGGGCGAGGTGGTGGCTGACCGACGGCTGGGAGTAGTGCAGCTCTTTGGCCGCCGCGGTCACCGAGCCCGTACGGGCGATCGCGACGAGGACTCTGAGGCGGGAAACATCCAGCACAAGGCCAATATATCGATCGGGTCTATGGGATCGGCGATTATTTGGCATTAGACCGATGAGTGCTGGCGGCGTCACTGTGGAGGGGACGAAGGAGGTACCCGATGTCCCCGGTGCTCGGAGCGATACGTCCCGGTCTGGCGGATCTGGTGGATGGTGTGCGCGACGTCGTGGACGCACGCGCGGGCTGGCGGGAGACGGCCGAACTCGTGGCCGGGAAACTGCGGCTGCACCTGCCCACGCCCGACGTCCTCACGGCCGAACAGCGGCTCGGCGATCCCCACCGGCACGTCAGCCACACGCTGTACGTCGAGCCGGGCGGGTCGTTCTCCATCGTCGGCCTGGTGTGGCGCCCGGGCCAGACCACCTCGATCCACGACCACGTGACGTGGTGCGTCTTCGGCGTGCTCCAGGGGAACGAGCACGAGGAGCTGTTCGCTCAGGAGGGCGACCACCTCGTACGCGTCGGGCGCAGCGACAACCCGGTCGGAGACGTCAGCGGATTCGCGCCGCCCGGCGACATCCACCGGGTGCACAACAACGGCGACGAGATCGCGATCTCGCTGCACATCTACGGCACTGACATCTCGCGGGTCGAGTCCAGCGTGCGCCGCACGTACGACCTTCCGATCAGGCCGTCCTGACCACGCTCTTCGACTCGGTCATCCCGTCGAGGACGTCCATGAGCGGCTCGACGCCCAGGCCCGGCCCGGCCGGCACGGTCATCAGCCCGTCCTCCAGCCGGAACGGCTCGGTGACGTCCTGGGAGTAATAGCGGTCGGAGGCGGAGACGTCGCCCGGCAGCGTGCAGCCCGGCAGCGCCGCGAAGGCCAGGTTGGCCGCGCGCCCGAGCCCGGTCTCCAGCATCCCGCCGCACCACACCGGCACGCCGTTCGCGACGCATACGTCGTGGATCCGCCGAGCCTCCAGGTAGCCGCCGACGCGCCCGGCCTTGACGTTCACGATCGAGCAGGCGCCGAGCGCGAGGGCGTCCGCGCAGGCACGCGCCGAGACGATCGACTCGTCGAGGCAGATCGGCGTCGTCACCATCTCGGCGAGCCGCGCGTGGCCGAGGATGTCGTCCTCGGGCAGCGGCTGCTCGATCAGCAGCAGGCCGAACGGGTCGAGGCCCGCGAGGTGCCGCCCGTCGCCTCGCGTGTACGCCGTGTTCGCGTCGACCTGCAACAGCACGTCGCCGAACCGCTCGCGCACCGCGCGTACCGGCTCGATGTCCCAGCCGGGCTGGATCTTGAGCTTGATCCTTGTGTAGCCCTCGGAGAGGTAGCCGTTCACGTGGTCGAGCAGTTCGGGGATCGAGTCCATGATCCCGACCGAGACGCCGGCCGGCACGCGGTCGCGCGTCGCGCCGAGGAACGCCGCGTACGACAGGCCGGAGACGCGCAGCTCGGCGTCGAGCACGGCCATCTCCACGGCAGCCTTCGCCATGTGGTGCCCCTTGACCGGCGCGAACGCCGGGCCGAGCGCGCGTGCCGTCACGTCGGCGGGCAGCCGGGGGAGCAGGACGTCGCGGATGACCTGCTCGGCCCCGTCGACGTACTCCTCGGAGTACAGCGGCTCGGAGATGGCCACGCACTCGCCCCAGCCCTCGGTCTCCTCGCCGATCACGTGGACGAGCAGCACCTCGCGCTCGGTCTCGGTCGCGAACGAGGTGCGGAACGGCGACACGAGAGGGATGCGGATCCTGCGCAGCTCGACGGCGGACAGCTTCATCGGACGTCCTCCAGGATGTAGTGGCCGGACCGGGTGAACCCGGTGACCCGGTATCCGGCGGCGAGCGGGCCGCCGAGCGCCGCACGCTGCGCACGCCGCCACTCTCCGGCGACGGCCGGGTCGCCGGCCCGCAGTGCGGCGATGTCGGTGGGTGTGCCGACCGCCAGGCGCGCGGCCCCGCGTGCCTCGCACTCCAGCGGACGGCCCGCCGGATCATCGGTGAGCGCCATCACGGTCCCGGCGTCCGGCGCGGTCAGGTCGCGGACGGCCGTGCTCTCACCGAGATCCCAGACCAGGACGAGACGGTCGCTGGGGTCGCCCGCGTTCAGCTCGTCCGGCATCTCGCCGTAGAAGTCCTCCAGGTACTCCTCGACGCGGGCGCCCAGTTTGGCCAGGTTGAAGTACGCGTTGCGTCGTACGAGCGGGTCGAAGGTCCAGGTGATCATGCTCATACCGCGCGCCCGGGCCCAGGCCCGCTGGTGCAGCTTGATCGCGTAGCCGACCCCCCGGCCTGGCGCGGTGACGCCGGCGATATGGGAGTGCAGGCCGCCGTCGGCGGTGGGAAAGGCCGCGCAGACCCCGAGCAGCTCGTCCCCGTCGTACGCGCCGGCGACGTAGCCGCCGATGTGCCTCACCACGCGCAGCAGCTCGTACGGCATGGGGTCGGTCGGCCGCCAGATCCCGGCGAGCAGCGCCGAGGCCGCGAACAGCTCTTCCGTGGTGGTCAGCTCACGAACGTCCATACCCCGATCGTGCCGTCACCGGAATCCGGGAGCGGCATCGGGTCAGTGGAGTTTGGGCAGCGGGTTCGGGTTCGGCGTGGTCTTCTGGGTCTTCTGCGGCTTTCCGGTGGTGCCCGGAGGGGCGATCGAGAAGGGCACCGGGATGAGGTTCTGCAGGTAGACGTCGAACCAGCGGCCGTTTCCGGTGAAGTCGGAGACCTCGTTGGCGAAGGGCCCCATCAGCTTGAACGACTTCTCCAGGTTGCCCTGGTTGCGTATCAGGATGTTCTCCACCTTGTGGAGGCTCTTCAGCGTGGGCGCGAGCGACGCCTTGTTCTCCTGGATCGTCCCGGTGATCTGCTGCGACAGCGAGATCGTGCCGGTCAGGAGCTGGTTGATCGTCACGCGCCGGGCGTTGATCTCCTGCAGGAGCAGGCCGCCGTCGCTGACCAGCACGGCGAGGTCGCCGCTGCGGTCGGCGAGCAGCTTCGTGACGTTGCGGGAGTGCTTGAGCAGCTCGTTCAGCTCGTCGTCGCGCGACGCGACCGCGCGGGAGATCTTCTGCAGGCCGGCCAGAGAGCTGCGGACGTTCGCCGAGGACCCCTGCATCGTCTGCGACAGCGTGTCGAAGGAGGTCGCCAGCTGCTTGGTGTCGATCTTGCTGAGCTGCGCACTGGCGTCCTGCAGTGCGGGCACCACGTCGTACGGCGCGGTGGTGCGCGACACGGGGATCTCATGGTGCGCGGACTGCCGCCCGGGCCCCTTGGGCTGAAGGGCGAGGTAGTGCGACCCGAGCAGCGTCTTGATCTTGATCTCGGCGCGCGACTGCGTGCCGAAGGCCCTGCTGCTGGTGAACGACACCTTGACGTGGTCGTTCTCGAGGTCGACCTTCGCCACCTTGCCGACCTTCACGCCGGCGATACGGACCTCTTCGCCGGCCTTGAGCCCGGCGGCCTCGCTGAACGCCGCGGAGTAGGTGGTGCCGCCCTCGAAGCGCTGCAGGTTGAACGCGAGCGCTATCGCGACGCCCACGACCGTGATTCCGGCGACGCCGATCAGCAACGGGTTGCGCTCGCGGAAGGGACGCATCAGCGGCTATACCTCGCGACGGGGTTCGGGGGAATGTGCGTTACGACGGGATTTTCGCACCGGCGGCGCGCGAGTTCACGCCACAGGCGCACCATTGAACCCCATCGTGTGCCTGCACCCTACTGACGCGTATTTTCGGACGACAAGGACGAACGCCGAAAAGGTGGTCCGACCTGCGCGAGCGCTCTTCCCGTACGCCCAGGTCAGCAAGGGGTTACTGGCAAGGTGTGACGTACATCACTGTTTCGGGTGGCCAATTACGGAGCGGTGTTCGCGTAGGCCCAGCGTGGCGGTCAGGGCGACGGCGACCAGGATCACCGCGTAGGTGACGGTCGCGGGCCAGCGGCCGCGCTCGTACGCGAGGCCGCCCGCGGAGCCGCCGACGCTGCTGCCGAGGTAGTAGCAGAACAGGTACAGCGCGGACGCCTGCGCCTTGCCGGTGTCCGCGCGGCGCCCCACCCAGCCGCTCGCGACGGCGTGCGCGGTGAAGAAGCCCGTCGTCATGACCAGCAGCCCGGCGAGCACGACCGGAAGTGAGTCCGGCAGGGTCAGGAGCAGTCCCGCGGCGGTCACCAGGCAGCCGCCGATCAGCACCGGGCGGCGGCCGGCGCGGTCGGCGAGCGACCCGGCGGCCGGTGAGCCGAGAGTGCCGGCGAGGTACATCAGGAAGACCAGGGCGACGAGCGACTGCGGCAGGCCGAACGGCGCGGCGATCAGGCGGTAGCCGAGGTAGTTGTAGACGGTCACGAACATCGCCATCATCGCGAACCCGACCAGGTAGAGCCGTCGCATGGCCGGATCGGCCAGGTGGGAGAACAGCGCGCCCGGCCTGGAGCGCCGGAAGAAGCGCGAGGCCGGCAGCAGCGCCCAGAACACCAGGGTGAACAGCAGCGCGACGAACGCCGTGGCGGCGAGCGCCCAGCGCCAGCCCACCAGGTCGGTCGCGAACCCCGGGATCAGCCGCCCGAGCAGCCCGCCGACGGTGTTGCCGGCGATGTAGCGCCCCATCGCGCCGCCCAGCACCTCCGGGTGGACCTCGTCGGCGAGGTAGGCCATGGCGACGGCCGGCACCCCGGCCAGCGCGACGCCCTGCAGCCCGCGGAGCGCCGCCAGCACCTCGAACGACGGGCTCAGCGGCATGAGCAGGCCCAGCGCCGCCGCCGTCACGGACGAGACCACCATGACCCGTGTACGGCCGTAGCGCTCCGACAGCGAGCTGACCGGGATCACCGCCAGGGCGAGCATGCCCGTGGCGAGGGAGACGAGAAGGCTGGAAGAGGTCGGAGAGACGCCGAAGACACCGGAGAGGGTCGGCAGCAGGGCCTGCGTGCAGTAGAGCGACATGAACGTCGTCAGCCCGGCGGCGAAGAGCGCCAGGTTGACGCGCCGCAGGCCGGGCGACCCGCGCCGGTGGCGTTCGGCCGAGGGGAGGACGGGGGTTCGGAGAAGCACACCTTTCACCCTGTGCCGCGCCGGCTGATGCGTCCAATGAAAGTTTCTCCTCAAAGCTATGCTTGATACGCATGGACCTCTCCACGGTGCGCTCGTTCCTCGCAGTCGCCGCCCACGGCCACGTCACGCGGGCGGCGGCCGAGCTGCGGATCTCCCAGCCCGGGCTGTCCCGCGCGATCGCACGCCTGGAACGCGAGCTGGGCGCGCCCCTGTTCGACCGCGAGGGCCGCACGCTCCGGCTGAACCACTTCGGCGAGATCTTCCGGGAGCACGCCGAGCGGCTGGTCGCCGCCGAGGAGGCCGCGCGGCGGGCACTCGCCCAGGCCGCCGACCCCGAACGCGGCGAGGTCGGCCTGGGGTTCCTGCACACGCAGGGCACCGTCCTCGTCCCCGAGCTCGTCCGCGGCTACCGCCGCGAGCACCCGCACGTGAGGTTCCGGCTGAGCCAGGGCAGCGCGGAACGCCTGCGGGCCGAGGTCGCGGACGGCCGGGCCGACATGGCCATCACGAGCCCGCGCCCGGACGGCCTGTCATGGCACCCGCTGGTCACCGAACGCCTCTGCCTGGCCGTGCCCGCCGACCACGGCCTCGCCGGGCACGCGACCGTACGCCTGGCGGACGCGGCGGCCGAGCCGTTCATCCTCATGCGCCACGGGTTCGGGCTGCGTTCCATCACCGATGAGTTGTTCGGGCGGGAGGGGCTCACCCCGGAGATCGCCTTCGAGGGCGAGGACGCCACGATCCTTCGCGGCCTGGTCGCGGCCGGACTGGGCGTCGCGGTCGTCCCTCCGGGCGAGCGGATCGCCGGTGTGTCGCAAGTGGTCATCGCGGACGCGCGCCGCACGATCGGCCTCGCCTGGGTGGACGGCCGTACGCGCCCGCCCGTCGTCGAGAACTTCCGCCGCTTCGTCGTCGGCTAGGACGTGAAGTAGCGCCGCGGGTTGCCGACCAGCATCGCGTCGATGTCCTCGTCGCTCACACCGGCCTCGCGCAGGGCGGGCAGCACGTCGTCGTGGATGTGCTCGTAGTGCCAGTTCGGCAGGGCCTGCGGGCGGAGCTCGTCGTAGTTGTCGCCGAACCAGTCGATCCAGCACATCGCGTCGTGGCTGAGCACCATCCGGTCGGCGTAGCCGCGTTCGCAGAGCGCGACGATGGTCGCCACCCGGTCCGGCGTCGACCGGTAGAGGTCGATGCCGAAGCGGTCCATGCCGAGGATCGCCCCCGAGTCGGCCAGCTCCATCAGGTGGTCGAGGTCGCCGCTGTCGCCGCTGTGGCCGACGACGACCTTGGTCAGGTCGACGTTCTCGGCGCGGAACAGGTCGAGCACCCACCGGCCCGTACCCGCGCCGGGGTTGGTGTGCACGGTGATCGGCGCGCCCGTCTCGCGGTGCGCGAGCGCGACCGCGCGGCACACGCGTTCGACGCCCGGAGCCGGGTCGGCGTGCTCGACGGCGCACTTGAGGAACGCCGCCTTGACGCCGGTGTCGGCGATGCCCTCGGTGAGGTCGCGGACGAACTCCCCGGCGAGCGGGTCCGGGCTCTCGTCGAACAGCAGGCCCGGACCGCGGTTGAGGAACGGCAGGGGCGCGTCGGTGTAGTGGTAGTAGCCGGTGGCCGCGATGATGTTCAGCTCGGGCACCTGCTCGTTGATCCGCTGGATCCGCGGGATGTAGCGCCCTCCGCCCCAGACCGTGGGGTCCACGAAGGTGCGGACGCCGCGGGCGGCCAGCGAGCGGAGCCGCTCGATCGCGTCGGCGACCCGCACCTCCTCGTCCCACCACCGGCCGACACCGGAGTTCTGCATGTACTCGGTGTTCACGAAGAACACGTGCTCGTGCATGAGGGTCTGGCCGAGCAGGCCGACGTCGACGGCTCCGCGTACGGTCTCGACGGTGGGCATGAGGCGCCTCCTCAGAGCTGGATCAAGATCCTAACGGTGGACTCCGGCGACGAGTCTGCGAAGCCCCGAGAGCCACCGATCGCGGTCGGCGCCCTTGCGCCGGACGTACTCGGCCACCTCGGGGTGGGGGAGGATCAGGAACTTCTCGGCGGCGAGCCCGGCGATGACCGACTCGGCCACGTCCTCGGGCTCCAGCACGTCGCCCGCCGCGGTCACGGTCTTGATCGCGATGCTGTCCTCGCCGCTCGTGAGCAGCGGCGTGCGGACGCCCTGCGGGCACAGCGCGCTGACCTTGATCCCCTGGTCGCCGTAGGTCAGCGACAGCCACTCGGCGAACGCCACGGCCGCGTGCTTGGTCACGGCGTACGGCGCGTCGCCCGGCTGGGAGAGCAGCCCGGCCGCGGAGCAGGTGTTCAGCAGGTAGCCCTCGCCGCGCTCCAGCATGCCCGGGATCACGGCGCGCGCGGCGTACACGTGCGCCTGGACGTTGACCGCCCACGCGGCGGCCCACTTCTCGGGTGCGGCCTCCAGTCCGACACCGGTGCCGATGCCCGCGTTGGAGCACATGAGGCCGATGGGGCCGAGCTCGGAGACGGCCGCCGTGATCATTTCGAGGACCTGGCCCTCGTCGCCGACATCGGTGCGGGTGACGACCGTCGGGCAGTCGAGCCCGGCCGCGACCTGCGCCACGGCGTCGCCGTTGATGTCGGAGAGGCAGAGGCCGGCCGCGCCCTCGGCGGCGAACCGCCGGGCCATCGCGGCACCGATTCCACTGCCCGCGCCGGTGATCACAATGTTCTTCCCAGATACCTGCATGGCAGGAACGTAACATCTGTCACTAGGCTGAACCTGATTCGGGTATCAGTGTGAAAGGCGGACCCATGGGACTCGAGACCGGCCTGGCGGGCAAGACCGCCCTCATCACCGGAGCGTCGCGCGGCATCGGCAAGGCCAGCGCGCTGGCGTTCGCGGCCGAGGGATGCAACGTGGTCCTGTCCTCGCGTAAACAGGAGGCGCTCGACGCCGTCGCCAAGGAGATCCGCGCCGCGCACCCGGGCGTCCGCGTCCTCCCGAAGGCCGCGCACGTCGCCGACGAGGACGCCGCGCGTGCCTGCGTCGAGGCGGCCATCGCCGAGTTCGGCCGCGTCGACGTCCTGGTCAACAATGCCGCCACCAGCCCGTACTTCGGGCCGCTCGTCGACCTGGACGCCGCGCGTGCCCACAAGACCGTGGACGTCAACCAGTTCGCGATCGTCCTGTGGACCGGGCTCGTCTGGAAGCTGTCGATGGCCGACCACGGCGGCTCGATCGTCAACATCGCCTCGGTCGGCGGCATGGTGACCGAGCACGGCATCGGCTACTACAACGCGACCAAGGCCGCCGTGATCCACCTGACCCGGCAGTTCGCCATGGAGCTGGCGCCGTCCGTGCGCGTCAACGGCGTCGCGCCCGGCCTGGTCAAGACCCACCTCGCCAAGGCGATGTGGGAGCACAACGAGGAGCAGATCGCCAAGTTCATGCCGCTCGGCAGGCTCGGCGAGCCCGAGGACATCGCCCAGTCGGTCCTGTTCCTGGCCGGTGAAACGTCGGGCTGGCTGACCGGCCAGACCATCGTCGTCGACGGCGGCTCCGTCATCCGCCCGACGATCGCCTGAGGAGGCTTCCGATGACCCGATGGGGACTCACGATCCCGCTGCAGGAAATCCCGCTCGCCCGGCACCGGCAGATCGTCGAGCCGCTCGAAGACCTCGGCTACACCGATGTATGGTCGGCCGAGACCAACGGCACCGACGCGTTCACCCCGCTCGCGCTCGCCTCCCAGTGGGCGCCCGGACTCCGGCTCGGCTCCGCCATCGTGCCGGTCTACACTCGCGGCCCCGGGCTGCTCGCCCAGCAGGCCGCGACGATCGAGGGCCTCGCGCCGGGCCGGTTCGTGCTCGGCGTCGGCACGTCGTCGCCGGCGATCGTCGAACGCTGGAACGGCATCCCGTTCACCGAGCCATACGCGCGGATCCGTGACACCCACCGGTTCCTGCGGCGCGCGCTGGCCGGTGAGAAGGTCACCGACGAGGCCCTCGGCGTGACCGGCTTCCGGCTGGACAACACCCCGGAGACGCCGCCGCCGATCATGCTCGCAGCCCTGCGCCCCGGCATGCTGCGCCTGGCCGCGCGCGAGGCCGACGGTGCGATCACCAACTGGCTCGCCCCGCACGACGTCCGCACCGTACGCGGGGAGCTGGGCGCCGAGAAGGAGCTCATCGCGCGGATCTTCGTCTGCCCGACCGCCGACGCCGAGCAGGCGCGGGCGATCGGCCGCTGGATGATCGCCGCGTACATGACCGTGCCCGTCTACGCGGCCTTCCACGAGTGGCTGGGGCGCGGGGAGCGGCTCGCCCCGATGAACAAGGCGTGGGCGGCCGGCGACCGCAAGGGCGCGCTCGGCCTGATCCCGGACGAGGTCGTCGACGATCTGATCGTCCACGGCCGGCCGGAGGCCTGCCGGGAACGCATCCAGGAGTATGTGGAGAACGGCCTGGACACGCCGGTCCTGGCGGTCGTGCCGGTTAACGACATATCGGTCGAAGACGCGGTAGGCGCGCTGTCACCGAACGTGTGAGGGCCTTAAGAGATTCGTACGAGATGGGCATGTTTGCAGGTCCCACGGTCGGGCATGGCAGGGCCCAAGCAGGGCCTGAGGGCCGTGCCGACTCTGGAATCGACCAAAGGAGCTGTTGACAGTGCTCACGCTGACCGACTCGGCGGTCCAGGTGATTCGTACCGTCACAAGCCAGCCCGAGCTTTCGCCACAGACCGGTCTGAGGATCGCGACCCAGCCGCAACCCGATGACGCGGGCACGCTCGCCCTCGCCGTCGCGGATGGTCCGCAGGCCGGAGACGCGGTGGTCGAGGAGCAGGGCGCCCGTGTGTATCTCGAACCGGACGCCGCGTCGATCCTCGACGAGATGACGCTGGACGCGAGCGTCGACGAACAGGGGGACGTGACGTTCCGTCTCGCCGAGACGGCAGGTTAGCCCGCGAGACGACGTGGTGACGGCCCCGGGCGGAGACGCCCGGGGCCGTTTCTATGAGTGAAAGTCTAAAAAATATGCTCAACGATGTGGTCGAAGGTGCCCGCTGGAAGTTCGAGGAGAACGGGATCTCGCCATTTCCACTCACTCTTCAGTTCACGGTGCCGGCTGGGCACTCGCCGACGACGGCGCCGCGTTCACGAACCTCCTCCGGTCGCTTCCGGCCCGGCCACGCCTCCTCGGCATCGGGGAGCCGATGCACGGCGAAGAGGAGTTTCCGCGCCTGCGCAACCGGCTGTTCGAGCACCTCGTCGAGCACGAGGGATACCGGTCGATCGCCCTTGAGAGCGACTGTGTGGCCGGCCTGGCCGTCGACGTTTACGTCACCGAGGGCGTGGGTTCGCTCGACGAGGTGATGCGGAGCGGCTTCAGCCACGGCTTCGGAGAGCTGGCGCCCAACCGCGAACTCGTCCAGTGGATGAGGGAGTACAACCAGGACCGGCCGACCGCGGACCGGCTGCGGTTCTTCGGGGTCGACGCGCCGATGGAGATGTCCGGTGCCGCCAGTCCGCGGAAGCCGCTCACCGCGCTCCGCGCCTACCTCGCGGCCCACCTGGACACCGATCCGGTCCCCGAGGAGACCTTGGAAGGCCTGATCGGCGACGACGGGCGCTGGACCGATCCGCTGGCGGCCATTGACCCCTCGCGCTCGGTGGGATCCTCCGCCGATGTCGCGGCGCTGCGCCTGATCGTGGACGACCTGTCGACCCTGCTGAGGTCGGAGTCACCGCACCTGATCGCCGCGTCCTCCTACGACGAGTGGTGGCGAGCCTGCCTGTACGCGCGCACCGCCGCCGGGCTGCTCCGCTCCCACGTCGCGATGGCCGAGAGGTCGGAGAACCGCATCGTCCGGCTGCTCGCCCTGCGCGACGCGATGATGGCCGAGAACATCGAGGCTCTCGTGGAGACGCCGACCCTCCTGTTCGCCCACAACCGCCACCTGCAGAGGGACAAGAGCCTCTGGCTTCTTCCGCCGGGCTGGGGCCCGCTGGAGGGGCGGACGCTGGAGTGGTGGGGCGCCGGCGCGATCGTCGGCGCGCGGCTGGGCGACGAGTACGCCTTCATCGCCGCGGCCCTGGGCGCCGCGCCGGGCCGCGGGCTCGACGCTCCCAAGCCCGACACGATCGAGGGCATCCTCTCCACGCTCCCGGAGAGCCACCACGTGCTCAACGCGAAACACCTGGCCGCGGCCCTCGACGGCGCGGAGCCGACCCCAAGGACCGACAACACGGCCGACTACGGCTACTTCGCGCTGAACCCCGCCCACCTGGCGGAGGCCGACGGGGTCGCCTTCGTCAAGACCGTCTAGAGGGCGGCGAACGGCGCGCCCGGGGCCGGCCCGGGCGCGGGCAGGTCCAGCAGCCGCGCGAGCAGCTGCGACGCGGTGTTGTTGTACGGGAAGTCGCTGCGGGGATCCAGGAGGTCGCCGTCGATGAAGGCCTGCCCGATGCGCGCCATCATCACGCTGAACTTGAAGGCCGAGAGCACCTCGTAGTACGCGAGATTCCGCATTTTGCGGCCGAGCAGCTCCTCATAGAACGCCACGGTGTTCTCGTAGCTCGGGAAGCCGAACAGGCGCCGCACGCCGATGCCCTCGGAGTGGTGGCGGTCCAGGAACATGTACCAGGCCAGGTCCTCCTCGGGCGCTCCGAGCGTTGCCGCCTCCCAGTCGAGCACCGCCTGCGGGGCGCCGTCCCGGTAGACGATGTTGCCGATCCGCGCGTCGCCCCACAGCAGCACCGGAGGGTCGGGTTCGGGCGGCCGGTGGGCGCGCAGCCACCGGAGGGCCGCCGCCGCGGTGGGCTGCGTCCCGCCGTACGCCCAGGACATGTAGTGCGCGTAGTAGCCGAGCCGCTGGTTGATCCCGGTACGGCCGTACGCGGGCCGGTCGATGAAGGTGAACTGGGACGCCGGCAACCGGTGCACGTCGGAGAGGATCTCGATGCCGGCCCACCAGATGCGGCCGCGCACCGCCGGCGGGACCTTCGTGACCCACCCTCCCTGGTGGTAGGGCGGAAAGTCGCCGGGCACCTCGCCGTCCACCCGTCCGAGGACGTAGAACGGCGCGCCCAGCACGCTCGCGTCCGGCTCGTACCAGCGCATCGCCGGCACCGGGATCGACGTCGCCCGGTCGAGGATGGTGAGCAGCCGGTACTGGTCGGCGTACGGGAGCGGGTCGGGGAAGATCTTGTACCGCGTCGGGGCGACTTTGGCGACGAGACGCTGGGTGCGCCCGTCCCAGTCGGCGTCGAAGAGCAGGATGTCGGAGGAGAAGCCGTTGGTCCGTCGGGTCTCGACCATTCGGACGGCCACGTTGCGTGCGTCGGGAAGCCGCCTGGTGAGCCACTGTGCGAGCGTCGTGCGGATGAGCTGGGGATCACGCGGTCCGGATGCCGACATTCCGCCGCCTTCCCTGCGGATTGCGTGCCGCCACTTGGTACGTCTGTAACAAATAGCTTCATCCCAGTCAACCATTCGGGAAGCGTTAGGGATCGTCTCTCGGGCGTGAAGGTTCCGTGCCCGTCCGGCCGATTCGCCGCGCGGATCCCCAGAGCCGTCGCGGAGGAGTGCGCGGCACGCGGACGGAAAATGAGAGGCGCCCGGCGTGGCCCGCGGGGAGACTCGAGCGATGACCGATCTTCCCGAACCACCTCACCTCGTCTGGCCGACGACGGCGGTGCGCGACTCCTACCTGTCCGGTGAGCGGATCGATCTCCAGGAGCGTGGGACGCCGACCGGCGGGCTGGACGAGGGCGAGGCGGACTTCGACGCCTACGTCGAGAAGCGGCGCGGCGTGCACACCCGGTGGGGCGTCCCGTCCACGATCTTCTGGTACGTCTCGGGCGAGCACTACATCGGCACGCTCGTCATCCGGCACCGGCTGACGCCCGAGCTGGAAGACGCCGGTGGCCACATCGGCTACCACGTCGTCAAGCCCTGGCAGCGGCAGGGGCACGCCACCCGGATGCTGGCCGCCGGGCTCGTGGAGTGCCGCCGGCTCGGCATCGAGAAGGCCCTGTTGACCTGCGAGATCGACAACGAGCCCTCCCGCCGCGTGATCCTCGCGAACGGCGGTGTGCCCGACGGCACCCGCCAGGGGGAGGACCGCTTCTGGATCGGCCTGTGAAACGATCGACGGAGTGGATTTCGGAGAGAGGTGAGAGGGAATGCAGCTGACCAAATTCGGGCATGCCTGCGTACGCGTGCGGAAGGACGATCGCACTCTCGTCATCGACCCGGGCGGGCTCACGCCGGAGAGCGACGTGATCACGGGCGCCGAGGCCGTGCTCATCACGCACGAGCACTTCGACCACCTGGAGGCCGAGCGCCTCCGCGAGGCCATGGCCGAGGACCCCCGGCTCACGATCTACACCTGCCGCGCCACCGCCCAGATCCTCGGTGACGCCGGAGACCGGATCCGGATCGTCGGCGACGGCGACTCGCTGACGATCGCCGGATTCGACGTCGCCGTCGTCGGGCAGCACCACGAGGTCGTCCACCCCGACGTGCCACCGGTCGAGAACATCGGGTTCTTCATCGACGGTGAGGTCTTCCACCCCGGCGACGCCTTCACGGTCCTGGACGCCCCGACGCTGCTCGTCCCGGGCCAGGCGCCGTGGATGAAGGCCGCGGAGATGATCCAGTACCTGCGGGCCATCCGTCCCCGGCGGGCGTTCGCGATCCACGACGGCCTGCTGAACGACGCGGGTCTCGGGCTCCTCGAAGGCCAGCTCGCGGGAGAGGCCAAGAAGCAGGACGCCGACTTCCGGCGGCTGCGCCCCGGTGAGTCCATCGACCTCTGATCAGGTATTGCTCTCCTCGACCGCCCCTGAAATGGTCAAGGAGAGGGAACTGTTCCGGTGGACCGATCGGACGGGCCCGCGACCAGGGGGACCGTTCGGTGAAACTCTTGCGTGTCGGACCGGAAGGCGCCGAGCGCCCTGCGGTGCTGGCCGATGACGGAGCACTCCTCGACCTGTCCGGCTTCACCGACGACATCGACGGGGCGTTCCTCGCCACCGGGCTCGACCGGGCCACCGCCGCGTACGCCGCGGGCGAGCTGCCGCCGATCCAGAACACCAAACGCGTCGGCGCCCCGGTGGCGAGACCGGGCAAGGTCGTCTGCATCGGCCTCAACTACCGCGACCACGCGGCGGAGACCGGCTCGGCGATCCCGGACGAGCCGATCATCTTCATGAAGGCCGTCAACACGGTCATCGGCCCCGCCGACGACGTGCTGATCCCCAAGAACAGCCAGAAGACCGACTACGAGGTCGAGCTGGCCGTCGTGATGGGCGGCACCGCCCGCTACCTCGACTCGCCGGACGAGGCGCGTGCCCTGATCGCCGGTTTCACGATCAGCAACGACGTATCCGAGCGGGAGTTCCAGCTCGAACGCGGCGGCACCTGGGACAAGGGCAAGTCCTGTGAGACGTTCAACCCGATGGGGCCTTACCTCGTCACCAGGGACGAGATTCCCGACCCGCAGAACCTCGGCCTGCGGCTGTGGGTCAACGGCGAGCTGCGCCAGAACGGCACCACCCAGGACATGATCTTCGGCGTCGACCACCTGATCTGGTACCTGAGCCGCTTCATGGTCCTGGAGCCCGGCGACGTCATCAACACCGGGACCCCCGCCGGGGTCGCCATGGGCCGGCCCGGCAAACCGTACCTGCGCGTGGGGGACATCGTGGAAATGGAGATCGACGGGCTCGGCCGCCAGCGTCAGAGTCTCGCGTGAGGGTCGTCTCGCTGGAGACCCACGACGTACGGTTCCCGACGTCGCGCCGGCTGGACGGTTCCGACGCGATGAACCCCGATCCCGACTACTCCGTCGCGTACGTCGTGATCCGCACCGACACCGGGGCGGAGGGGCACGGGTTCTGCTTCACGATCGGGCGCGGCACCGAGGTGTGCGTCGCCGCGATCGAGGCGTACGCGCCGCTCGTCGTCGGCCGCGATCTGGACACGGGCGACCTGGGGGAGTTCGCGCGGCGGCTTGTGCACGACAGCCAGCTCCGCTGGCTCGGACCGGAGAAGGGCGCGGTGCACATGGCCGCCGCCGCCCTCATCAACGCGGCGTTCGACCTGGCCGGACGGGTCGCGCGCGTCCCGGTCTGGCGGCTCCTGGCGGACCTGCCGCCCGACCGGATCACCGACCTCGTCGACTGGCGCTACTTCACCGACGCGCTCACTCCGGCCGACGCGATCGACCTGCTCGACGCGGCTCGGGAGGGGCGCGGCGAGCGGCAGGACACCCTGCTCGCCACCGGCTTTCCCGCCTACGCCACCTCTCCCGGCTGGCTCGGCTACTCCGACGACAAGCTCGTACGCCTCACGCGCGAGGCCGTCGCGGACGGCTTCACGCTCATCAAGCTGAAGGTCGGGGCCGACCTGTCCGACGACGTCCGCCGCATGCGGCTCGCGCGCGAGGTGGTCGGGCCCGACGTACGGATCGCCATCGACGCCAACCAGCGCTGGGACGTCGCCCAGGCCGTCGAGTGGGTGCGCGCGCTCGGGCCGTACGACCCGTTCTGGATCGAGGAGCCGACCAGCCCCGATGACATCCTCGGCCACGCCGAGATCCGGCGCGGCGTACGGCCGGTGCGGGTCGCGACCGGCGAGCACGTCGCCAACCGCGTCGTCTTCAAGCAGATGCTCCAGGCCGAGGCGATCGACGTGCTGCAGATCGACGCCTGCCGCGTCGGCGGCGTGACGGAGAACATCGCGATCCTGCTGCTCGCGGCCAAGTACGGCGTGCCGGTGTGCCCGCACGCCGGCGGCGTCGGCCTGTGCGAAGTCGTGCAGCACCTGTCGATGTTCGATTTCCTCGCGGTCGGCGGCACCGCCGAGGACCGCTCGATCGAGTACGTCGACCACCTCCACGAGCACTTCACCGACCCGGTGCGCGTCCGCGACGGCCGCTACCTCGCGCCCTCGGCCCCCGGAATGTCGGCGGAGATCAAGCACGGGAGCCTGACCGAGTACGCCTTTCCCGACGGTCCCGCCTGGAGGTCATGACGTGGAGTTCACCGGCATCAGAGCCCTCGTGACCGGAGGCGCGTCCGGCATCGGGCTCGCCACCGCGCGCCTGCTCACCTCGCGCGGCGCGGAGGTCGTCTGCCTGGACGTCGCCGACCCGCCGGCGCCGTTCACCGGGGTGCGCGCCGACGTCCGCGACGACGCCGCGGTGCGTACGGCCGTCGCCGAGGCCGCCGAACGCCTCGGTGGCCTCGACGTCGTGGTCAACAACGCGGGCATCGGCGCGCAGGGCACCGTCGAGGACAACGACGACGACGAGTGGCGGAACGTCTTCGAGGTCAACGTGTTCGGCATGGTCCGGGTGGCGCGCGCTGCCCTCCCGCACCTGCGCCGGTCCTCACACGCCGCGATCGTCAACACCTGCTCGATCGCGGCCACCGCCGGCCTGCCCAGCCGCGCCCTGTACTCCGCGACGAAGGGCGCCGTGCTGTCGCTGACGCTCGCGATGGCGGCGGACCACATACGCGAGGGCATCCGCGTGACCTGCGTGAACCCCGGAACCGCCGACACGCCCTGGATCGGCCGCCTGCTCGCGGCGGCCCCCGACCCGGAGGCGGAGCGCGCGGCGCTGGAGGCCCGCCAGCCGACGGGCCGCATGGTCGCCGCGGACGAGGTCGCCGCGGCCATCGCGTACCTGGCCAGCCCGCTGGCCTCCGCGACGACCGGCACGGCACTGGAGGTCGACGGAGGGATGGCCGGTCTCCGGCTCAGGCCCTAGGTTGGGGCGCATGCGCGTGGGGATGTTCGTGACCTGTGTGAATGACACACTCTTTCCCGAAACGGGAAAGGCGGTCGTCCGCCTGCTCTCGCGGCTGGGGTGCTCGGTCGAGTTTCCCGCCGAGCAGAGCTGCTGCGGCCAGATGCACTTCAACACCGGTTACCGCTCCGACGCGCTGCCGCTCGCGAAACGGTTCGCGTCGGTGTTCGCGGGCTACGAGGCGGTCGTGGTGCCGTCCGGGTCGTGCGCGGCGATGGTGCGCGAGTGGTACCCCGCGCTGGGGATCACGCCGCCGGGCGGTGTCTACGAGCTGTCGGAGTTCCTGGTCGACGTCCTGGAAACGGTGGACGTCGGCGCGTACTTCCCGCACACGGTGACGTACCACCCGACGTGCCACTCGCTGCGATCCCTTCAGGTGGGATCGCGTCCGCTGGACCTGCTGTCCGCCGTCCGGGGGCTGACGTTGAAGCCGCTCGGTGGCGCGGAGGAGTGCTGCGGGTTCGGGGGGACCTTCTCGCTGAAGAATCCGTCGGTGTCGGCGGCGATGTGCGCGGACAAGGTGCGGGGTGTTCTCGACACGGGCGCGGAGGTCCTGTGCGCGGCCGACAACTCGTGCCTGATGCACATCGGGGGCGCGTTGTCGCGGCAGCGTACGGGCGTGCGGGTCATGCATCTGGCGGAGATCCTCGCCTCCACTGAGGGAGACCGGTCGTGAACACATTCGTCGGGATGCCGGCGTTCCCCGAAGCGTCGTCGTCCTCCGTCTCCAACGCGCAGCTGCGGCACAACCTGCGCAATGCCACGCACACGATCCGGGCGAAACGCGCCGCCGTGGTGGGCGAGCAGCCGGACTGGGACGCTCTGCGCACGGCCGGGGCGGCGATCAAGGACCGTACGCTGCGCCACCTCGACGTCCACCTGGAGCGGCTGGAGGCCGCGGTGGTGGCCGCCGGCGGCCAGGTGCACTGGGCGACCGACGCCGCCGAGGCGAACCGGATCGTCGTGGACCTCGTACGCGCCACGGGCGAGACCGAGGTCGTCAAGGTCAAGTCGATGGCCACCCAGGAGATCGACCTGAACTCCGCCCTGTCGGCGGCGGGGATCCGGGCGTACGAGACCGACCTGGCCGAGCTGATCGTGCAGCTGGGCGACGACCTGCCGTCGCACATCCTGGTGCCGGCGATCCACCGCAACCGGTCGGAGATCCGGGAGATCTTCCTCGCGCACATGGCCGACTGGGGGCGGCCGGCCCCTCCGGAGCTGCGAGACGATCCACAGGCGTTGGCGGAGGCCGCGCGGCTGCACCTCCGGGAGCGATTCCTGACCGCGAAGGTCGGCGTCTCCGGCGCGAACTTCGCCGTCGCCGAGACCGGCACACTGGTCGTGCTGGAATCCGAGGGCAACGGCCGGATGTGCCTGACGCTCCCCGAGACGCTCATCTCGGTGGTCGGCATCGAGAAGCTCGTGCCGACGTGGCAGGACCTGGAAGTGTTCATGCAGTTGCTGCCGCGCTCGTCGACCGGCGAGCGGATGAACCCGTACACGTCGATGTGGACCGGCGCGGCGGAGGGCCAGACGTTCCACCTGGTGCTGCTCGACAACGGCCGTACCTCGGTGCTGGCCGACAAGGTGGGACGGCAGGCGCTGCGCTGCATCCGCTGCTCGGCGTGCCTGAACGTCTGCCCCGTGTACGAACGCGCGGGCGGCCACGCGTACGGCTCGGTGTATCCGGGCCCGATCGGCGCGATCTTGACCCCGCAACTGCGAGGTCTGGCCGGCCCGCTGGAACAGTCGCTGCCCTACGCCTCGACTCTGTGCGGCGCGTGCTACGAGGTGTGCCCGGTAGCGATCAACATCCCCGAGGTGCTGCTGGACCTGCGCGCCAAGACGGTGTCGTCGGGCCACCTCATGGAGGGTCTCGCGATGAACGCCGCGAGGCGAGTGCTGGACAACCCGAAATGGCTGGCGAGAGCCCAGCGCTCGGCGGGCCGCCTCCGCCACTGGACCCCGAGACGGCTACCGGGCCCCCTGTCCGCCTGGACCGACACCCGCGACCTGCCCGCGATACCGCCGGAGTCCTTCCGCGATTGGTGGTCCCGCCGATGAGCTCCCGCGACCAGATCCTGGCCCGAGTACGAGCCGCCCTGACCGACGTAGGACCCTCGGACCCTCCGGTGCCGCGAGACTACGACCGGTCCCGTACCGGGGTAGGAGTGGTGGAGTTGCTGGTCGACCGCCTGGTCGACTACAAAGCCGAAGTCCACGAGGTCACCGACGTCGCCGAGGCGGTGTCGGAGTCCCTGACCCGCCGGAAGGCCGCCCGGGTGGCCGCCCCGGCCGGCATCCCGTCGGAATGGCTGGGCAAGACCGAAGCCGTCCGCGACGAGGCCCTGTCAGCGTCGGACCTGGACGCCTTGGACGGCGTCGTGACGGGTTGCGCCGTCGCCATCGCCGAAACCGGCACCATCATCCTGGACGCGGGCCCTGACCAGGGCCGCCGAGCCCTGACCTTGATCCCGGACTACCACCTGTGCGTCGTACGCGAGGACCAGATCGTCCGCACGGTCCCCGAAGCCCTGGAACGCCTGGACCCCACTCGCCCCCTGACCTGGATCAGCGGCCCTTCCGCCACGAGCGACATCGAACTGAGCCGCGTCGAAGGCGTCCACGGGCCTCGGACCCTGGAAGTCCTCATCGTGTGCTCTTCCGTGAGTCAGGACAACGGCGGGGCCTTGCGCGCGGAGCCGCGGTAGGTCTCGGGGTCGTCCATCACCCTCGCCGACTCCTCCGGCGTGAGCCACTGGAGCTCGGCGAGCAACTCGCCCACCTCGCCGGCCAGCGCCATCGCCAGGTTCTTCGGCGTGTGGAACTGCTCCCAGTCGCGAACCGCCGCGAACTCCCGCAGCCGGGCCGCGAGGCCTTCCAATTCCGTGCTCACCCGGTCCACGGTAGCGGCTGGACAGATACTTAGCTAATTGCCATAATCCCTATATGATCGATGTCGGGCTGGTGAAGGCGCTGGCCAGTGACAAGAGGCTGCTGATCCTGGAGTGGCTGCGCGACCCGGAGGCGCACTTCGCCCCGCAGCGCGACGGCGATCTCGTACGCGACGGGGTGTGCTCGCTGTTCATCGCGGAGAAGCTCGGCGTGAGCCAGCCGACCTGCGGCGAGCACCTGAAGATCCTCGGCCAGGCCGGGCTCGTACGCGGCAAGAAGATCAAGCAGTGGGTGTTCTACCAGCGGGACGAAGCGCGAATCACGGCGGCGAAGGAGCTGTTGAGCGGTGACTGGTGAGGCGTACGCGCGGCTGGTCGCGGACCTGGACGGCCTGGGCGCGCGATACCGGTTCATCGACCACGAGCCGGAGGGGCGCACCGAGCTGGTCAGCGTCATGCGCGGCCACGACCTCGCGCAGGCCGCGAAGTGCCTGGTCGTCATGGTCAAGATCGGCAAGAAGCAGACGAGGTACGTCCTGGCCGTGGTCCCCGGCGACGCGCGCCTGGACCTTGAGGCCATCAAGAAGCTGCTCGGCGGAACGTACGTCGCCTTCGCGGCCAAGGACCGCGCCGAGGAACTGGCCGGCAGCGTCAGCGGCACCGTGCTGCCCGTCAGCTACCACCCGAGGCTGGAGCTCATCGTCGACCCGTCGCTGCTGGACTTCGACGAACTGTTCTTCAACGCGGCCCGCCTCGACCGCTCGATCGCCCTGGACACCAAGGACTACGTACGGCTGACGTCGCCGCGAGTGGAGCCGATCGTCGCCGTCTAGTGCGGGGGCCGGGTCAGGGTGGAACCTCGCTCACCGACTCCCAGGCGGGCATGCTCGCCCGATGGCAGGCCCGCGAACACGGCATGCCCGACCACGCGTTACGCGACCTGCTCCGCAGAGGACGCTGGTCCGTCCGCACACCAGGCGTGTACGTGACCTTCACCGGCCTGCTGGGCCGCTGGGCCGAGCTATGGGCCGCCCTCCTGCACTGCAGCCACCGCCCACGCCGCCGGCCGGGCGTGACGCACCTGCCCGACGCCGTCCTCAGCCACGAGACCGCTGCTGAGCTGTACGGCCTGGGCCCACAGAGCCACCCGATCCACGTCACGATCCCAAGTGGCCATGCCGCCGAGACCGGCACCGTACGTCGGCGGGTTGGGGCACCACTCCGGGCCGGGGTGATGCTTGGTCGAGGGCCCGGTTCAGTGTGATAGGCGTCGACGTGCCTTCGCGAGCAGCCCGTCCACGTGCTGCCATGTGCGGTTGGTGGCGATGGGGTCGTAGTCCGGCAAGCTCAGGTCGCTGTAGAAGTGACCGGCGCCGGGATAGGTGTGCAGCGAGACCTCGGCGCCGGCGTGTTCCGCGCTGGCCCGGAGAGCGGCTATCTGGTCGGACGGGGCGAATCGGTCGCCGTCGGCAACGTGAGCCTGGACAGGTGTGCCGGCGGGGATGCCTTCAGGCACGGGGGTGGTCGCGTGGAGTTGGAACACGCCGGCCGTTGCGAGCCGGTCAGGCCAGACGCTGCCCACCACGCCCACACCCATCGAGAACCCACCGAGAACCGTGCTGGCAGGCAGATCCCGGACGGCAGCGTGAGCACGTGCCACGATCGTCTCCCAGCCGATCCGCTCCATGAGCGCGAATCCGTCCTCCAGCGCCGGTACCGCCCCGTCCTCGGCCGCGACCGCGCCGGCGAACAGGTCGGGTGTGAGAACTTGGTGACCGGCACCGCGGAGGCGCTCAGCCGCGCTCAGCTCCACCGGCCGCAGACCGAACATCGAATGGAACAGGACCACCGTGACGGGTCCGTGCGCACCGAGATTCATCGGAACGTTTCTACACTCCGGTGCACCGTCGGCGCGAGACACCCCTCCCAAGGCGTCACTCCGGAACGATCCCTGACCGGATCACGGGGGCGGACTGCGTTACGTATGCGGGACAACGGAGCCCCAGGAGCTCCCTCACCCGGCTCCGTGCAGACGCAGGTCCGCCAGGAGGCCGGGGAGGAGGTGTTCCTCGCGGACCGCGCGTCCTTCTCGGGCCATCGTCGTGGTGAGTTGTTCGTCCCAGGGAGTCACCGCTCTTGTTCCCTGGAGCGGTTCCGTCGGGCCGTTTCCAAGGGCGTCCGAATAGTCGGTGGCGCTCATTCGCCATGGGGTCGCGGCGTAGCGTTCCGTGGCGGCGGCGGTCATGCGCAGGCCGGGCCAGTCGAAGTCGTTGTGCCAGTGGATTCGTGCGCGGTTGCCGTTGCCGTTGCCGTTGCCGACGGCGGCGGCCAGGAGGCGGTCGCAGGCGACCGACGGTGAGCCCTCGACGCAGACCAGCGGGGCGCTGTCCTTTCCGAGTTCGGCCGCCGCGGCGCGTACGACCGCGGGGTTCTCGCAGACGAAGATCTGGGCGCTTTCCGGGGTCACCGGGGAGGTCATCAGCTGATGCAGGGTCAGGCGAAACGGGATCCCGGCGGATGCCGCGCCGTCCAGCCAGCCCGCGACGGCATGATCCTCGCGGGCGCGCAGGTTGAGGACGAGCACCTGACTGGCGAGATCGTCGACGACGATCCCGGCGTCGTTCCAGATGCGGCGCTCGTCCTCGCGCCCGCCGGGCGGGGCGGCGCCCTGCCACAGGACCAGCGCCCTTAACACCACGGCGGACAGCGGGGTGCCGGACAGCGCGGTGGCGTCACCGGTGGCCCATTCCGCGAGCACCGGCAGCGGAACGTTCCGGGCCGGCAACCGGTCGAGCACGGCCGCGGCCCGGCCAAGAAGATCACTGTCGCCGCTCCGAACCAGACGGTTCGCGGTGCCGTCACGAGAGAGATCGCCCAGCCAGCCCGTGAACCACCCTTCCCGCGCATGCCGACACCGCATCGCCATCTCCAGCGAGGCCTTCAGATTCTGCGGCCGAACAGTCCGATCAAGCCGCACGAGCGCCGCGAGCAACCCGACACCGTACGACCGCCGCAGTGCCTCGTCCACCTCTGTGACCTGGACGCTCAGCCGCTTAACGGGACCGCCGCTGCGACCGGTGATCTGCCCGACGACCTGCCGCTCGGCCGGAGTCGGATCCGCGAGCGCGACCACCCCGGTCGGCTCACCACCGGTCTTCTCCAGCCTGCGCCGAACAGCGGCCAGCAGCCGCCGCCACTCATCACCACGCAGTTCATCGAACTCCCGCATACAACTCAGTCTGCCGCCTACCCCCGCCCATCACCGACCTCCACGCCGTCATCCACCCGAGCCGCCGTAGGGATGGCACCCGAAACCATCAGATCCGCAGTCCGAAAAGGCTGCCGGTCCACGGTCGAGGGACGGCGCTCCTGAGGGTTTGGTCCGAGCAGGAAAGGGCGCTTTCTTGATCTCCTGGCGGATGTTGTCCGGAACCAGGTGATGAGGCTCCTAGGGTTCGGCGCGAACCGAAGAGGGCCGCGCCGGTTGTGGCGCGGCCCCTGTTCAGGCTTGGGGTGCAGGGCTCAGGTTTCGTCCAAGGAGCCGTCCCACGCCCAGGCCAGAGCGCGGGCCAGGCCCCAGTGGCCCAGTGGCGTCAGGCGTCGGTGTTCGTCCAAGGCTCCCACGGCTTCCCAGATCGGGACGATCAAGCCGAACGCGAACTCGATCGGTTCGCGGTCGTCCGTGTCGTAGCTTCCCTCGATCTCCGGGCACTTGTCGGCCAGGCCGAACAGGTCCTCGGCCCAGGCCCTGGTGCCCACGCCGGCTCGGGACAGGCCGATCACGGCGCCGGCCCAGTCGGCGTGCTGGAGGGTCATCAAGGAGCTTTCCTCGTGGCTGCCCAGGCCCGATTCGCCGTTCATCGACACCAGGCACCCGGCCGCCTGGATCCATAGCTCACCGTCGTCGGACGGGGGCTGTTTGGCCCAGCCTGCGGCGGCGGCGAGGTGGCGGTAGGGGCGGTCGGCCAGGCGGTCGCGGATCTGGCCGGCGGCCGTCTTGAGCGGACCTTCCGGGGTGGAGGACGCGACGACGTCCGGTAGGGCGTCGCGGAGGAGTTCCACGGCGGCGCGGTCGGCTTCCTGCCATTCCTCCAGGAACCCGCCCGCGTCGAAGTCCAGTGGGTCGTCGTAGCCCTCCACGTCGCCGGTCGGCAGCCGCGTGACGTTCTCGTTCTTGTCACTCACGACAAACGAGCGTACTGGCGTCCGGACCCCAACCGAACCGCTTGCCGTGGTAAAGGTCATCTCATCAGGAGCCGGGCCGGGTCAGCGGGAACGGGATGGTCTCGCGGATGTTGCGGCCCGTAAGGGTGATCAGGAGGCGGTCGACGCCCATGCCCATGCCGCCGGCGGGCGGCATTCCGTACTCCAGGGCGCGCAGGAAGTCCTCGTCCAGGTCCATGGCCTCCGGGTCGCCGCCGGCCGCGAGGAGGGACTGCTCGGTGAGGTTGCGGCGCTGGACGATCGGGTCGATGAGTTCGGAGTAGGCGGTGCCCAGTTCGAGGCCGAAGGCGATGAGGTCCCACTTCTCGGCGAGTCGCGGGTCGCCCCGGTGCGGCCGGGTCAGCGGCGAGGTGCTCGACGGGTAGTCGCGGACGAAGGTCGGGAACCGCAGTGTCGACTCCACGAGGGCTTCGAAGAGCGACTGAGTGAGCTTGCCCTGCTCCCATTCGGGGTCGTGGCTGAGCCCGACGCGGTCGGCGTGTTTCTGCAGGGTGCGCAGTGATGTCGCGGGGGTGACCTGTTCGCCGAGGGCTTCGGACACGGAGTCGTACACCGTGATGGTGTGCCAGGGCTCGGACAGGTCGTACGGGACGCCGTCGCGGGTCACGACCGTCGTGCCCAGGGCCGCGCGTGCCGCGTCGAGCACGAGTTCGCGGGTCAGCGTGGCCATCGTGTCGTAGTCGCCGTACGGCTCGTAGGCCTCCAGCATGGTGAACTCGGGGTTGTGCCGGGGCGAGACGCCTTCGTTGCGGAAGTTGCGGTTGAGCTCGAAGACCTTGCCGACTCCGCCGACGAGTAGCCGTTTGAGGTAGAGCTCGGGGGCGATCCGCAGGTAGAGGCCCATGTTGTAGGCGTTCATCTTGGTCGTGAAGGGCCGTGCCGCCGCCCCGCCGTGCACGGGTTGCAGCATCGGTGTCTCGACTTCGAGGTAGCCGCGCGAGCGCAGGCCGTCGCGCAGCGCCGACATCACGTCGCCGCGAAGCCGGATCATCCGCCGGGCTTCGTCGTTGACGATGAGGTCGACGTACCGCTGGCGTACGCGGGTCTCCTCCGAGGACGCGGTCGGCAGCGGGTGCAGGCACTTTGCGGTGAGCGTCCACGACGAGGCCAGCACGGACAGCTCGCCGGTACGCGATGTGATCACCTCGCCGCGTACGCCGACCTGGTCGCCGAGGTCGATGAGCTGCTTCCAGTAGACGAGGGCCTCGGCGTCGAGGGAGTCGGCCGCGAGCATCACCTGGATGTCGCCGGTCTCGTCGCGGAGGCGTACGAAGATCAGCTTTCCGTGTTCGCGCGCGAGCATGACGCGTCCGGCGACGGCGACGGTCGTGCCGGTGTGCGTGTCGGGGGCGAGCGAGGGGAAGCGTGCGCGCACGTCGGCGGCGGACTCGGTGCGGCCGAAGCCCAGGGGGTACGGGTCGATCCCGGCCGAGCGAAGCCGTTCGAGCTTGTCGTGGCGTACGCGCTCCTGCTCCGACAGCCGCCGAGACGGCAGCCGTGCCGCCTCCACGGCCTCCTCGATGTCCTTGATCTTGGACACGAGCGCGGGCGACGGAGACGGCGTGTCGAGCCGCGGCTTGAGCAGCGTGGGCAGGAAGCCCTCGGCGCGCGCGGCGGCCAGCCCGATGCGTACGAGGTCGCGGCTCTGCGGGAAGCACATGAACCGCGGCGTCCACACCGGCCCGTACTTGGCGTTGGCCAGGAACAGGGATTCCAGCTGCCAGAACTTCGACGCCACCGAGAGGAGCCGGTACGCCAGCCGCATGATCGGCCCGGCGCCGATCGCCGAGCCGCGCTCGAACACCGAGCGCAGCATCGCGAAGTTCAGCGAGACGCGGGTGACGCCCACGGTGGAGGCGTTCTCGGCGAGCTTGGCCACCATGAACTCGTTGAGGCCGTTCTCGGCGTCGCGGTCGCGGCGCATCAGGTCGAGGGAGAGGCCGGGACGGCCCCAGGGCACGAAGCTCAGCAGCCCGCGCCGCCGCCCGGCGCCGTCGAACGCCTCCACCATCACGCAGCGCTCGTCGGTCGGGTCGCCGAGGCGGCCGAGGGCCATCGAGAATCCGCGTTCGGTGTGGCCGTCGCGCCACCGGTCGGCGTCGGCGATCAGCTCGGTCATCTCCTCGCGGCAGATCGAGCCGTGCCGCCGGATCCGCACGGTGTAGCCGGCGCGCTCCACTCGGCGTACGGCCTGGCGGACCTGGCGCATGTCGCGGCCTTCGAGGTTGAACTCCCGCAGGTCGAGGATGGCCTCGTCACCCAGTTCGAGGGCGTCCAGGCCGCAGCGGCCGAACGCCGAGGCGGCGCGCTCGCTGGCGCCGAGGACTCCGGGGATCCAGGCGTGGGCGCGGCATTCGGCGAGCCAGGCGTTGATCGCGGTGTCCCACGACTCGGGGTCGCCGAGCGGGTCGCCGCTGGCCAGGCTCACCGAGCCCTCGACCCGGTACGCGATGCCGGCCCGGCCGTTCGGCGAGATGATCACGTCCTTGTCGCGGCGCAGCGCGAAGTAGCCGAGGGAGTCGTCGTCGCCCCACTCGGTCAGCAGGGCGCGTGCGGGCAACTCCTCCTCGGGCGTCAGCACGGCGAGCCGCTGGCCGGGCCGGAACAACGCCCACACGGTCACGACGAGCAGGCCGCTGCCGAGGACGCCGAGGATGCCGTCCACCCAGCCGGGGACGTCGACACTGAGGGTACGGCCGGTGACGCCGGCGCCCAGGAGGGTCTGGAGCCCGGCGTACACGAGGTGGGTCCAGCCCGCGCCGTGCGGGTCGCGGTCGGTGAGGAAGACCAGGCTCGTGCCGATCACGCCGCCGACGACCAGCAGGCCGGAGAAGACCAGCAGCGCGAGCCGCCGGTTGGCGCGGTCCGGAAGCGCGGAGAACTCACGGCGCGCGGCGACGAGCAGGACGACGACGAGACCGAACGCCGTAGCCGTGATCAGCTCGCCGAAACCGCCCCAGTCGGAGATCCCGGCGAGGGCCCAGACGCCGAAGAACAGCAGGAAGAGCACGACGCTGATCCGCCACGCGGCCTTCTTGCGCCGCCGGACGCCGACCGAGAGGAGGATCAGCAGCAGACCGTACGGGAGGCTCGGGTACCAGCCGAAGTAGTTGATCGAGCGCAGCACCCAGATGTTGAACATCCACTCGATCAGACCCGAGGAGAGCCAGGCGAGAACCGAGAGCATCCCCGACACGCGGAGATACCAGAAGAGGACGGTGGGTACGGCTTCGATCACCCGCCGAGCCCCGTCGGCCACCTTCGTCGTCATGTCGCTCCCGATTTCGTGCCGCATATTCTTTCTTTGTACCGGTGATTAGGTGTGCGTCAGGCCAACGGACGCGCCGACGATGGGTATCGTGGGCGAACTATGCCGGAAAACCCCCTTCTCGCACACCGTTATCGTCTGCTCACAGAGGTAGGCCGCGGCGGTATGGGGACCGTCTGGCATGCCCGGGACGAGGTGCTCGGACGCGACGTCGCCGTCAAGGAAGTGATCCTTCCGCACGGGTTCTCCGACGAGGAACGCGAGATCCAGCACAAGCGCACATTCCGCGAGGCGCGTACGGCCGCGCGGCTCGGCCACCCCGGCGTCGTCACCGTGTACGACGTGGTCGAGGAGGACGGACGGCCCTGGATCGTCATGGAGCTGATCCGCGGCCGCTCGCTCCAGGAGCACATCAAGACGGACGGCAAGCTTCCCCCGAAGCGCGTCGCCGAGATCGCCCGGCAGATGCTGGGCGCGCTCAGCGCCGCCCACGAGGCCGGGGTCCTGCACCGCGACGTCAAGCCCAGCAACGTGCTCGTGACCGAGGCGCGTTCCCAGCGCGCCGTCCTCACCGACTTCGGCATCGCGCGGGCGCAGAGCGACGCGACCCTCACCCAGACCGGCATGCTCATCGGTTCGCCTGCCTACATCGCCCCCGAGCGGGCTCGCGGCCGTGTCGCCCTGCCCGCCTCCGACCTGTGGTCGCTCGGTGTGACGATGTACGCCGCGGTGGAGGGCAGGTCGCCGTTCGAGCGTCCGGACGCGATGGCGAGCCTGGTGGCCGTGCTCACCGATCAGCCGGGGCCGGCGTCGCACGCCGGGCCGCTGCTCCCGGTGATCCTCGGCCTGCTGAGGAAGGATCCCGCCACGCGCCTGAGCGTCGGCGAGGCCGCCGCCATGCTCGACCAGATCATGATCGACGGCTTCGACGGGGCGGCGCGTCCGGACGGGCCGACCAAGCCGCTGTCGCCCGCGGAGATCCAGAACTCCGTGCCGCCCGAGCCGGAGCCCGAACCCGCGGAGATCCCGCAGGGCGCACAGGTGACGATGCCGGACGACCCCGGCGGTGCGACCAGGGCCGCCTACCCCGTGGGGCCGATCGCGTTCGGCGTCGCGGTGCTGCTGGCTGTCGTCGCCTGGATCGTCATCACCACCTTGCACTGAACGCTGAGGAAGGTCCCAAATTCCGCCGATCTGTCGCCAGTGATCGGTAGTGTCCTCAACTATGCAGTTGGGGGAGGGTTCGCAGATCGGCCGCCGTTACCGCCTGATTTCGCAGATCGGCCGCGGTGGCATGGGCAAGGTCTGGCTCGCGCACGACGACCTGCTTCACCGCGAGATCGCGGTGAAGGAGGTCCTGTTCCCGCCGGGTCTTTCGACGTCGGACCGTGAGGTGCTCTACGAGCGCACGCTCCGCGAGGCACGGTCGGCCGCGCGCCTGTCGCACCGCGGGATCGTCACCGTCCACGACGTGGTCGAGGAGGACGGACGGCCCTGGATCGTCATGGAGTACGTCCGGGCCCGCTCGTTGCAGCAGGTCATCGACGAGAGCGGGCGGATGCCCGCGCCGCTGGTGGCCGACATCGGCGCGCAGGTGCTCGACGCGCTGCGCGGCGCGCACGCGGCCGGGGTGCTGCACCGTGACGTCAAGCCCGCCAACATCCTCCTCGACACCCAGGACGCCGGCGCGCCACGCGCCGTGATCACCGACTTCGGCATCGCGCGTGTCGAGGGCGACACGACGCTCACCCAGACCGGCCTGGTCCTGGGCTCTCCCGCCTACATCGCGCCCGAGCGTGCCCTCGGTGAGGAGGCCACCGCCGCGTCCGACGTGTGGGCGCTCGGCGCGACGCTGTACGCCGCCGTCGAGGGCCGCGCGCCACACGACCGCCCCGAGGCCATGGCCGCGCTGAACGCCGTCCTCACCCAGGAGGCGCCGCCGCCGAAGCACGCCGGGCCGCTCGCGCCGCTGCTCATGGGCATGCTCGCCAAGGATCCGTCCCAGCGCGTGACGTCGGAGCGTGCCGCGGAGGACCTCGCGCGGATCACGCGCGCCGTGCCGGTCCTGGAGAACGACGCGACCATGCAGGACGTGCCGGACGACCGGACGATGATCGACCAGGCGACGCACGCCGCCGGGCCGTGGGCCGACCAGAGCGGTCCGTACGGTCCCCACGGGACGGAGGCGATCGCTCCCGTCCACGAGCGGTTCGGCCCCGGCCCGACCGGCCACCTGCCCCGCCCGAGCGCGTACGCCCCACCGAAGAAGGGACGCGCGGGGAAGGTCTTCGGGCTGGTGGCGGTGCTGCTCGTCCTCGTCGTCGCGATATCGCTCCTGCTGCATCGCGTGCGGCACAGGAACGACGCCGCTGCGGGTCCCTCTTCACCCGCCTCGCCGACCACCTCGTCACAGAGCCCTCCCACCTCAGCCTCTCCCTCTCCCACGGCCACCACGCCGGCGCCCCGGCTCTCCGCCGGGCCGGAGGGCTCGGCGCTGGCCGTGCCGGACGGCTGGACCCGCCAGGTCGTGGGCGGCTCGTCGGTGAAGTGGACGCAGAAGGCCACCGGAGCGACGATCCAGGTCGACTCGATCCCCTGGGGCATGAGCGACCCCGTCGCGCACTGGAAGCGCTTCCAGAACGAGGTGATCGCCAGAAACCGCCTTCCGGGCTACCAGCGGATCCAGCTGACCGGCGAGTACGCCGCCCGCGGTTGGCCGGCCTCCGACCTGGAGTACACCTGGAGGTCCAGCTCGTACGGCACGATGCGCGCCTACGACCGCGGGTTCACCGCCAACGGCCACCAGTACGCCGTCCTCGTCGCCGCGCCCGCCGCCCGGTGGAGCCGCTACTCCGGCCTCGTGGATTCGCTCTTCGCCGCATTTCGCCCCGCCCCCTGATTACGGAGAGTCACAAGACGCGAATGTGGCGTCGCCATTTTCGGCACAACGAATAATCGAAGGGCGACTCTCTGTCACGATGGGCCGCGACAGGGCTGTGTGATTCGTAGCACGCGAAGGGAGCTTCCGTGCATCCGATCGTACGGGCGACCTATCCGGCAGACCGGACCGTTGTGGCGCAGGCGCGCCGGTTCGTGCGGGACACCCTCATCGGCTGGGGCGCCGACGACGCGGTCGACGACGCGGTCCTGCTGACGAGCGAGCTGGCGACCAACGCCATCGTGCACGCCGGCACCCCCTTTGAGGTGATCTGCCGGGCGGAGGAGTCCTCGGTGCAGATCGAGGTGGTCGACGGCGACCCCTCGCGTACGCTGCCCGCCCCGGGCCGGGGCAGCGGCCCGCACCGCATCAGCGGACGCGGCCTGATCATGCCCGTCATGCTCGCCGCCGCCTGGGGAGTCTCGTACGCCGCGGGCTCCAAGACCGTCTGGTTCCGGCTCTGCACGCGCCTCGCGCCGTCCCGGCGGCAGGGAATGTGCGCCGACCGGCCGCGGCATGGGCGGCTGACGTTCCTCAGCGAGGCCGGCGAACTGCTCGCGGGCACGCTCGACGAGACCATGCTCGTCGCCCTCGCGGCCCAGATCGTGGTGCCCCGGCTGGCGCCGTGGTGCGCCTTCTACCGGGTCGACGACTCCGGCGTCGTCGAGCTCGCCCACGTCTGGCACGCCGACGAACGCCGCATCGGCCCCCTGCGCGACCTGCTCCTCAAGGCACCGCATCCGCCCTCGGACGGCGGCGCGCGCCCCTGGGCCGGGCTGAGCCCGGCGCCGATGAGCCGCCTGCGCGACCTCGGCGGCTGCGGCGTGATGGCGGTGCCGCTCCGCGCCCGCTGGCGCTCCCTCGGGATGATGGTGCTCGGCGGCCCGGAGATCGGCCTGTTCTCCCAGGAGATCATGGGGATGGTCGAGGACCTCGGCCACCGGATCGCGATCGGGCTCGACAACGCACGGCTCTACTCCCGCCAGCTGGCCGTCAGCCAGGCCCTCCAGCGCAGCCTCCTCCCGTACGCGGTGCCGGAGATCCCCGGCGTCGAGCACGGCGTCGTCTACCGGGCGGCCGGCGAGGGACAGGACGTCGGCGGCGACTTCTACGACGTGTTCGAGGCCACACCGGGGCGCTGGCGGTTCGCGATCGGCGACGTGTGCGGCACCGGCCCGGAGGCGGCGGCCGTCACCGGCCTGGCGCGCCACACGCTGCGGCTGCTCGCCGGCGAGGGGTACGGCGTGGCCGACGTCGTCGCGCGGCTCAACCAAGCGATCATCGCCGAGGGCGTACGCGCGCGGCTGCTGACGCTCCTCCACGGAGAGCTGGTCCCCTGCCCGGGCGAGGGCGTACGGCTGACGCTGGTTTCGGCCGGGCATCCGCCGCCGCTGCGGCTCTCGCCGTCCGGCGAGGTCACCGCCGCGACCGGCCCGCAGCTGCTGCTCGGAGTGCTCGATGACGCCGCGTTCGAGGAGGAGGTCGTGGATCTCGGCTCCGGCGACGTGCTCCTGTGCGTGACCGACGGAGTCACCGAACGCCGAGGAGAGCACCGGCTGCTCGACGACGACGACGGCCTGGCGCGCATGCTGGGCGGATTGACCGACCTCAGCGCCGGCGCGGTCGCCGAACGCCTCCGGCTCGCCGTCGAGTCGTTCGCCCCGGAGCCGATCTCCGACGACCTCGCCATCCTGGTCCTACGGGTGACGTAGCCAGGGCGTGTCAGGCCGAAGCCGGACGGTCCGCGCGATCGTCCCAGCCGCGCCGCACAGGCGGCGCGTCAGGAGGGATTCGGCCTGGTTTGGCCGGCGGCCGACGACAACGCGGCGAGGCGTCGTCTGTGCGCCGCGCAGCCGGACAGGGATTCGTCAGACACGCCCTGGCTAGTCCAGCCAGCCGGGCTTGACCAGGCCGGTCTCGTAGGCGATCACGACCAGCTGGGCGCGGTCGCGGGCGTGCAGTTTCACCATGGCGCGGCTCACGTGGGTCTTGGCGGTGGCCGGGCTGACCACGAGCCGCGCGGCGATCTCGTCGTTGGAGAGGCCTTCGGCGGCGAGGGCCATGACCTCGCGTTCCCGGTCGGTCAGCCCGTTGAGCTCCACCGAGGCACGCGGCTTCTTCGCCTTGGCCGCGAACTCCGCGATCAGCCGCCGGGTCACGCCCGGCGAGAGCAACGCGTCGCCCGCGGCCACCTCGCGTACGCCGCGCAGGAGGTCGGCGGGCTCGGTGTCCTTCACCAGGAAGCCGCTGGCGCCGCCGCGCAGCGCCTCGAAGACGTACTCGTCCAGCTCGAACGTGGTCAGGATGACGACCCGCGTGTCGGCGAGCCGCTCCTCGCCGATGATCTGGCGGGTCGCGGCGAGACCGTCGAGGACCGGCATCCGGATGTCCATGAGGACGACGTCGGGCCGCTCCCGGCGGGCGAGTCGCACCGCCTCCTCGCCGTCGCCGGCCTCCCCGACGACCTCGATGTCGTCCTGGGCGTCGAGCAGCGCGCGGAACCCGGCACGTACGAGTACCTGGTCGTCGGCGAGCAGTACGCGGATCAATCGTGCTCCTTGGTGTCGGTGACCGGTAGCCGCGCTCGTACGCGGAAGCCGGTCGTGTCCTCGCGGGGACCCGCGGAGAGCGAGCCGCCGAGGGCGGCCACCCTCTCGCGCATCCCGGGAATGCCGTTGCCGCCGGACGGCAGGTCGCCGGCGGCGCCGCGCCCGTCGTCGGTTACCTCCAGGCGCAGCTCGCCGTCCTCGTAGGCCACCTTCACGTCGGCGGTCACCCCGGGGCCGGCATGCCGCGTGACGTTGGTGAGCGCCTCCTGGACGATGCGGAAGGCGGCGAGGTCGACACCCGCCGGGAGAGGGCGTGCCTCGCCCGTGGTGGTCGTGCGCACGGTGATGCCCGCGACGCGCGTACGTGCCACGACGTCGTCCAGGCGCGCCAGGCCCGCCGCGGGGGAGCGCGGGGCGTCCTCGTCGACCTGCCGGAGGACGCCGAGCACCGAGCGCACCTCGCTGAGGGCCTCCTTGCTGGCCTCCTTGATGGCGGCCAAGGCCGTACGCGCGTGCTCGGGCCGCTCGTCCATCAGGTGCAGCGCCACGCCGGCCTGGACGTTGATCATTGAGATGTTGTGCGCGAGCACGTCGTGCAGCTCGCGCGCGATGCGCAGGCGTTCCTCGCTGGCCTGGCGGCGCTCCTCCTCGGCACGGGTGCGGCGCATCTCGGAGGCCCGTTCGGCGCGGATGCGGAGCAGCTCGGCGCCGGTCAGCACGACGAGCATCCACGCGAGCATGCCGAGGGCGTGGCCGGAGGTCCAGCGCTCCAGCCGCAGCGGCCCGGCAGGGGTGAACACCGCCCCCAGGTCGATCACGGCCAGCCCGCCGCAGGTGACCGCCCATCCCGCGGTCCGGTGGCCGCGGATCACGGCCGTGCCGATCGCCACGACGAGGCTGAGGAAGACTGGGCCGAGAACATATCCGCGCAGTACGTAGCAGGCGGTGACCGTCATGACCGTGACCAGCACCGGGACCGGGAAACGCCGCCGGAGGAGCAGGGCGAGCGGTCCCGAGAGCAGCAGCGCGTACGCCAGAATGTCAAGGTGCACGGGCTGGTAATGCATCCGGCGGTCGGCGCCGTTCGACCCCACGATCTGAATGAAACCGACGGCGATGGTCAGGACGAAGGTGGGGAGGGCGCTCAGCCGTCTGCTCATCGTCGGATTTCCGGACACCTCTGCAGGTTAGGAGGTGGCGGAGGTGCTAGGCATCCCGCACGGGGACCGATCGGGACTACGTCCCGGGGAGTAGAGACGGCCGACCGTACTTTTACCGGTCGTTTGCCGTCGGTCCACGACACTGTGAACCGGGTTGTGGTTTGCCCGCGCCGGAACTTGAGAGGACAGCGGTGGGACTGACGAGCGGGGGACTCCTCGGGTTTCTGATCTTGCTGGCTCTGGCATTGGGCACGGTCACGATCCTCGGGTGGTCGAAGGTCGCCGGGACCGGTGTCCGCGCGCTGCTCGGACGGATCGGGCTGTTCGTCGGCGCACAGCTGAGCCTGCTGATGGTGCTGCTGCTCGCGGTGAACAACTACTTCCTGTTCTACGCGTCGTGGTCGGATCTCCTGGGCACCAACCACCAGCCGGTGGAGATCGAGATGAACCGGAGCGCCGCGGCGTCGGGCCCGAAGGGCAACGGCCAGCCGCTGGCCCGCCAGACCACGACCTTCGGCAAGAAGAAGAAGGCCGACCCGGCGAAGGACGGCCAGATCGAGCAGGTCCAGATCCAGGGCACGCGCACCGGGCTGACCACGCAGGCGTACGTCTTCCTGCCGCCGCAGTACTTCCAGAAGCCGTTCGCCAAGCGCCACTTTCCGGTGCTGTACGACTTCACGGGCTTTCCCGGCCTGCCCAAGCAGCTGGTGACGCGGCTGAAGGTGCCCGCGACCGCCGTGAAGGAGATGAACGCCGGGACGGTCCAGCCGATGGTCATCGTGATGATGCGCCCGTCGCCGACGTCGGTGATGCCCAAGGACACCGAGTGCACGGACGTGCCCGGCGGCCCGCAGGTGCTGTCCTTCTACACCCAGGACGTCGCCGAGTCGATCATGTCGACCTACCGGGTGGCGTCCAGCTTCCACGGCTGGGGCGCCATGGGCGACTCCACCGGCGGCTACTGCGCGGTCAAGCTGGCGATGAAGGCGTCCGACCGGTTCACCGCGGCGGTGTCGATGGCCGGCTACTTCTACCCGCGGCAGGACTGGCAGACCGGCGACCTGTACGGCGGCAGCAAGCAGGTGAAGTCGGACAACAGCCTGATCTGGCGGCTGCAGCACCTCCCGCCGCCACCGGTGTCGGTGCTGGTCACGACCAGCCCGGACGGCGAGAAGGACTTCGGCGAGGCCAGGAAGTTCCTCCAGTCCGTACGCCCGCCGCTGACCGCGGACCGGATCCTGGTGCCCGGCGGAGGGCACAACCCGCGCACCTGGCGACGCGTGCTCCCGAGCACCCTGCAGTGGATGAGCCGCCACCTCCAGCACGAAGGCGTCTAGCGCGGTGTCCAGCGGATCGGCAGGCGCTTGATCCCGTTCTGGAAGTTCGAGCGCAGGCGCCAGGGCTCGCCCGCCGGCTCGATGTCGGCGAAGCGGTCGAGGACGGCGCGGAACATCGCGCGCATCTGGAGCCGTGCCAGGTGCGCGCCCAGGCAGAAATGCGGCCCGTGCCCGAAGGCGAGATGGTCGTTGGGGCTACGGCCGATGTCGAACCGGTTGGGGTCCTCGAAGACCGTCTCGTCGCGGTTGGCCGAGGAGAACCACACGACGACCTTCTCGCCCTTGCGCACCGGCACGTTGCCGACGACGGTGTCGGCCGTCGCCGTACGCCGGAAGTTCATGACGGGGGTGTGCCAGCGGAGCATCTCCTCGACGGCGCCGGGAAGGAGGCCGGGATCGGCGCGCAGCCGTGCCATCTCGTCGGGGTTCTTGAGCAGGGCGAGCATCCCGCCGGGCAGGGCGTTTCGCACGGTCTCGTTGCCGGCGACCGCGAACAGCCAGAAGAGGTTCTCGAACTCCTCGACCGCGATCGTCGAGTTGTCCTCATCGACCAGCTGCATGAGCGCGGTCATGACGTCGTCGCCGGGGTTCTTCCGCTTGTGCCGGCCGAGATCGTGCGCGTAGGCGTACAGGTCGGGCATGCCGGCGCGGGACCGGGGGTTCGTGGCGTGGTACGGCCGCAGCGCCAGCGCGCGGCGCGCCATCGGGGTGGCCTCGGCCGGGTCGAAGGCCGCGCTCATGGAGTATTCGGAGTCCTGGTAGCCGATGACGCGGTTCGACCAGTCGAAGAGCAGCCATCGGTCCGACGCCGGGATGCCGAAGATGTCGGCGAGGGTCTGGAGCGGCAGGTCGGCGGCGATGTCCTTGGCGAAGTCGGCCTCGCCCTTCTCGGCGACCGCGTCGACGAGGGATCGCGCCCGCACTTCGATGCGGTCGGCGAGACGTGCCACCGCGCGCGGGGTGAACGCCTTGGTGAGCAGCCGCCGGAGCCGTGTGTGCCCCGGCGGGTCCATGTTGAGCATCATGCGGCGCACGTACGGGAGGTCCGCGGAGTCGCGGATCTGGGTGGCGCCGAGGTGTGAGGAGAACAGCTTGTGCTCGCGCAGCACGTGGCGAACGTCCGCGTGCCGCATCACGGCCCAAAAGCCCGGACCGGCCGGGAAATCGTCGACGGGTTTCTCTTCGATCCAGGCGACCGGCGTGGTGGCACGCAGCCGGGCCAGGGCGTCGTAGGGCACAGAGCGCACGTAGGTGTCCGGACTGAAGATCAGCTCCGAGTCGGACACCGGCGTGGCGACTCGACGTTGAGTCATGAGGGTTTCCTCCCGCGGACTCGACGGTAACCCCTGTACGGCCACGGTTCCAAGGGGCTGAGAGCGGTCACCGAAGAAGATTCGGTCAAGCCGAGTCAGGTCGTCTTCCGAGTTCCGGACAGACTCCGTTGGTTTACTTTTAGGAAACCTTCCTGTAAAAATAGCGGCATTCGCGGGCCTGCCCGGGGTCGCACCCGGCTCGCCCTGTCCTGAATTCCTGAATGAGGTCCCCTCACCCCACCAGGAGCGACCGTGAAACGCACGACCTTGATCCTGCTGTCCGCCCTGCTGGCCTGCTTCACGCAGACCGCAGCCCACGCCGCCGCGCCGGAGCGGAGCGCGGCGCTCGCCGACGGGCCGATGTCCGCGGCGCCGTACCTCTATTTCGGCTGGGGGAGCCCGCCCGACCCCACCACCGTGATGTCGGCCACCGGCGTCAAGTGGTTCACCCTCGCGTTCGTCCTGTCCGACGGCGGCTGCAACCCCGCCTGGGACGGCACGCGCCCGCTGGGCGGCGACGACGCCTCCAAGATCCAGCAGATCCGCGCCGCCGGCGGGGACGTGATCCCCTCATTCGGCGGCTGGAGCGGCAACAAGCTCGGTGAGCACTGCTCCACACCGCAGGACCTGGCCGGGGCGTACCAGAAGGTGATCGACGCCTACCAGCTCAAGGCGATGGACGTCGACATCGAGAGCACGGAGTTCGAGAGCGAGGCCAACCAGGACCGCGTCCTCGGCGCCCTGAAGATCGTCAAGCAGAACAACCCGGGTATCAAGGTGATCCTGACCTTCGGCACCGGCACCAGTGGCCCGACTAACTGGGGCGCCCGGCTCATCCAGCAGGCCGCAGCCACCGGAACCCCGATCGACACCTTCACGATCATGCCGTTCGACTTCGGCGGCGGCTCCGGTGACATGGGTCAGCTGACGATCCAGGCCTCCGACGGCCTGCACGCCGCCATCGCGCAGGCCTACCCCGGCAAGTCCGACGCCGAGCTGTACGCCATGCAGGGCATCTCGTCGATGAACGGCACGACGGACCAGAGCGAGACCGTCACGACCGCGAACTTCCAGACCATGGCCTCCTACGCCCAGCAGCACGGCCTCGGCCGGTTCACGTTCTGGTCGGTCAACCGCGACCGTCCCTGTGACGGCGGCGGCGCCGACTCGTGCAGCGGCGTCGACCAGCAGCCCTGGGACTTCACCAAGATCATCGCCCAGACCGGTTGAGCGGGTGTCCGGGGCGTCCCCCTCATCGGGGACGCCCCGGACGGAATGCCGCCCGGCCGGCCGGGGTTGCCCTGGACATGAGCCTGACACTGCCTGGAGCACCGCTGTCCGGTCGCCCGGCCGGAGTCTTCAACGGGGACGTACGGGCCCCCGAACACCTCCTCTACTTCGAGCGGACGCCGAAGCGGGTCCGCGTGGAGTTCGGCGGCGAGACGATCGCCGACACCACGAACGCGCACCTGCTGTTCGAGACCGGCATCCTGCCCATCTACTACATCCCCGAGGCCGACGTCCGAATGGACCTGCTGGAGCGTACGGACCGCTCGACGCACTGCCCGGTGAAGGGCGACGCGGCGTACTGGACGGTCTCCGCGGGCGGCCGTACGGCCGAGAACGCCGTCTGGGGCTACCTAGACCCGATCGCCCCCTGGCTCAAGGGCTACGTCGCCTTCTACTGGGGCGCGATGGACGCCTGGTACGAGGAGGACGAACAGGTCTTCGGCCATCCGCACGACCCGTACAGCCGCATCGACGTGTTGCGTAGTTCTCGTGGCGTCAAGGTGAGCCTCGACGGCACGGTGCTCGCCGATTCCGCCCGGCCGATGATCGTGTACGAGACGGGCCTGCCTCCCCGCTACTACCTGCCACGCGCGGACGTACGTCTCGACCGGCTGAAGCCGTCCGAGACGACGAGCTACTGTCCGTACAAGGGCACGGCCTCGTACTGGTCCGTCGGCGGCGACGACATCGCCTGGACGTACGAGGAGCCGCTACACGAGGTCGAGGCCGTACGCGACCTGGTCTGCTTCTTCGACGAGAAGGTCGATGTGGAGGTCGACGGCGAGCCCCAGGAGCGTCCGGAGTCCCCCTGGTCCTGATATTTGCGGACTTCTCGAAGTGTGTGACACCACGTGGTCACGCTCAGTACCTTGTCGTCGCGGTGTCCTCGGGGGCCGCCGCGACGACAAGGGGGACACGCGGGCATGGCGTCGTCACGGCTCATCCCGGTCTGTCTGGGGCTCGTCCTCGTGGCGACCGGCTGCCTCGGATCCGGGAGCGATGACGCTGCCCGCGTCGACCACTCCACGGCGGCCACGGGCGTCTCCGCGCTCGCCGACTCGGGACCGGCGCCGGGGGCGTTGACGCCGGCCTGGCACCACTCGGCGCCCGTGCACGGCACGACGCCGCGGGCGGGCGACCTGCTCTCCGGCGGGCAGCTGATCGAAGGGGTGCCGCACGGCGTCGACGTGTACGACGCCCGTACGGGCGCCAGGCGCTGGTACTACCGCGAGCCCGCGAGCGACCTGGCAGGCTTCGCCGAGACCGCGGGCGTCGTCGTGGTGATCACCGAGGTCCCGGACGCGGGCCGGTCGGCACGCTGGACCGGACTCGACGCCGCGACCGGCCGGATCCTGTGGACCCACGACGGCACGGGGCTGCCGGAGTCGGCCGGGACCGGCTCGACGATGATCGCCGGCGGCGGCGTCGTACCGGTGCAGACGCAGGGCCAGGGCACCGAGGTGCGCGGCGTCGACGCACGGACCGGGAACGTCCGCTGGACGAAGTCCCTCCTGACCGGACCGTGCGCGGCCCCGTCGGTTCGCGCGCCGTCGCCCGACCAGAACGACGGAAGCCTCTTCGCGTACGCGGTCGAGTGCGCGCCGGCCCATCGGGTGGTCGCCCTCGACCCGGCGACCGGCGGCCTGAAGTGGCAGGCGGACGTGCCGGAGTTCGCCGACTCCATCACCGTGCGCGCCGGCTACACGCTGGCCGGCCTCGGCGACCAGGGGTTCACCGTCCTCGGCACGGACGGCCACGTGAAGACGCCGCCCGATTCCCGCAAGAGCTGCGTCGACCCGAAGTGCGGGTTCGAGGTCGCCGGCGGGCGGGCCGTGGTGTCCTACTCCGGCGTCGACGACGGGGCGGATGGTGTCACGTTCGTCGACCTGGCGACCGGCCGGACGACCGACCATGAGATCACGGGCGTCTTCTCCAAGGCGGTCGGCGCGGGCGGGCGGATGTACGGCCTGATGGAACAGGTCACGCCCACCCCGGTGGGCGACGATCACCCGTTGCCCGCCGGTCTCGACGTCGTCGACCCCGCCGCGGCAACCGTGCAGCCCCGGCCCTTGCCGTTCGCCCTGGGACAGGGGGACGTCGGTCTGGGCGGCGTCCAGTGGATGGACACCGCAGGCGGCATGCTCTACGTCGCCGACGTGACGCGCGGGACGAGGACGGTCACGGCCTACTCGGTGCCGAAGCCCGCCACCCCGGCCGAGCTCGGCGGCGTGTCCCCGTCCGACTGGCCGGACGCCTGCACGATCGCGCCCGGGCACGCACCCGACGTTCCGGACGATCCGGAGCGCGGCGACGTGGTCATCGGCTCGACGACCCTGCACAACGTCAGCTGCTCCTTCACGCCGGGACAGGCGCGTCTGGCCATCAGGTGGGTGGCGTCCACGGCGGCTCAGGCGCAGGGCCTGCTCACCTTCGCTCCGGGCGCGTCGAGGGCCGAGCTGGCCGGAGCGGACGCGGTGGTCGCGGGCTCCGGCGGAGGCCTGCTCGTCCGTGCGGGCCGCTACATCCTGTCGGTCGACGGCACCGACGAGCAGAACCGGTCGCTGGCGTCCGCGGCGGCGACCTATCTACGGGGACGCTGACCTGCCGGGAGGGCCGACCGGACGCGGCTTCGGCCCGTGTTCGGGGCCCGTGTTCAGAGCCCGTGTTCAGAGCCCGTGTTCAGGGCCCGTGGTCACGGCTCGCGTTCAGGCGCGGATGACTTTCATGCCGGTCTCCTCGAACGCCTCGGCGTTCGCGTCGGTGACCAGCACGTCGATCTCGCCGACGTCGCAGATCCGTGCGAACGCGCGCGCGCCGAGTTTCGTGCCGTCGGCGACCACGACGACGCGTTCGGCGCGTACGGCCATCTGGCGGTTGATATCGGCCTCGTCTTCGTTGGCGCAGGTGGCGCCGCGTTCGAGGTCGAGGCCGCTCACCCCCAGGAACGCCATGTCCAAGGTCACCTGGTCGAACACGCCGTTCGCCAGCGGGCCGACCAGCTCGTACGACTGGGGCAGCGCCACCCCGCCGGTCAGCACGATCTTGACGTGCGGGCGTACGACGAGCTCGCCGGCGATGTTGAGGGCGTTGGTCACGATGGTGATGGCGGGGGAGCCGGACTCGGCGTGCAGGTCGGCGCGGGTCGCCAGCGCACGGGCGACCTCGGTCGTCGTCGTGCCGCCGTTCAGCCCCACGACCGAACCGGGCTGCACGAGATCGGCGGCGGCGGCCGCGATGCGTTGTTTCGCCGAGGCGCTTCGGGCGCTCTTGTAGCGCAGCGGAAGGTCGTACGTCACGGTGTGGGCGACCGCGCCGCCGCGGGTGCGGGTCAGCATCTGCTGCCGCGCGAGCTGGTCGAAGTCGCGGCGGATCGTCGCCGTGGAGACGTCGAGCTCGGCCGCGGCCTCCTCGACGTTGAGCCGTCCCCTGCTCGCCAGCAGCGACAGCAGGCCGTTCCAGCGCTCGTATCTGCTCATCCGCGCCTCCCCGTGCCGCGTGCTCGATCCAGCGGGCAGGGCGCAGGTCAATGAGTAGACCACTGGCCGCCCGTGAGCTTTGCTGATCGTACATCGCGCACACCGCGCACGAATGCGCAGGAATGATCAAGGAGGCAGTAGCCACTCGCCGGTGTTGACGCTGACCAGGCCGTACCGGGCGGCGGCGATCACGGCCTCGCGTTGCGAGTGGACGCCGAGCTTGGTGAGCACGCTCTGCACGTGGCTGCGGGCGGTGCTCCTCGTGATCTCCATTGTGCGGGCGAGCGTGGCGGTGCTCTCGCCCCTGACCAGGCGGGTCAGCACCTCGCGCTCGCGTGGCGTGAGGTAGTGCGCGAGCCGCTGCGCCTCGGTGCGCGGGCGCGCGGGCCGGCGGGCGCCGGGCGCCGGGTCGACCACGACGTCGCCGGCGTGCACCCGGTCGAGCAGGGTGACGATCTCGCGCGCCTGCCGTCCCTTGTGCGCGAAGCCGCGCACCCCCGCCGCCAGGGCGGCGTCGAGGACCTCCGGGTCGCTGGATCCGGTCAGCACCACGAACCGCGTGTCCGGCGCGGCGCGGGTCAGCTCCGGCAGGCTGTCGAGCGCCGACTCGGTGGGAAAGTGCATATCGATCAGGCAGATGTCGGTGCGGGTGCCGCGCAGCAGCCGGAGTGCGGCGCCGGGGTCGTAGACCACGCCGACCACCTCGTGTCCGGACTCGCCCAGCACCAGGGCGAGCGAGTCGGCGAACACGGCGTGGTCGTCGCAGATCGCGACCTTCATGCGAGCGCCGCGGAGGGAAGCAGGATCCGGACACGCGCGCCGCCGAGCTCGCATCGGCGCACTTCGAGGCTTCCTCCGTAGCCGGAGACCAGGTCGTGCACGATGCCCAGGCCTAACGAGGCGAGGCCGCCGGTGCCGGACCCGAAGCCGGGCCCGTCGTCGTCGACCTGGACCACCGTCCAGCCCTTCTCGGCGCGTACCCGCACGTCGACGTGGCCGTCGGCGACCCGGCACGCGTTGTCGAGGATGTTGCGGACCGCGCGCCACAGGGCGAGCGGGTCGATGTGCGCCCACACCCTGTCGCTCTCGTAGGAGACCTCTCGGATCGAGGCGAGGCGCACGCCGGCGACGATCTCGCCGACGAGCTCGTCCACGCGTACGCGTTCCGGGCCCGGACGGTCCTGGCCGTCGTCGCCGGTGTCCTCGTCGAGCCGGCGGATGAGGTGGTCGAGCCAGCGCGTCTCGCCGATCAGGGCGTCGATGCGCTTCTTGCTCGCCGGGCCGACGTCGTCGGAGACCGAGACGGCGGACGCGAGCATGATGATCGTGCCGAGCTCGTGCCGGATGTCGTGACGGATCCGGCGCCGCCAGAGCTCGCGGTCGGGAGACGGCGGCGCGTTGGTGAGCGCGATGCGGCTGCCCATGAGCGCGGACACGTCCATGGGGGAGGACCGCGACTGCCCGTCGTTCATGGAAGACCCCCGTCTTGAGAAAAAACTGTGACGATACTGACCGTTACCCGGTAGGAGCCAACTGTTCACGGAGGTGACCGTGAGGAGTCCATGGCTGGCCGAAGGTGGTCATGTAGTCACTGTGGGTAAACCGTGCTCGAATCTTGGCGTCTATGCGCGATCTTCCGGACGCGTACCGTCACCGTAGATCTCGCCGAGCGTCGCCGCCACGGACCGGGGATCGCAGCGGTCGGCGAGCCGTTCGAGCGCGGCGCGGCTCATCCGCCGGGCGTCCGCCGGGTGGTCCAGCAAGTACGTGATGGCGCGCGCGAGCTGGCCGGGATCGCCCGGCGCGGTGAGCAGGCCCGTCTCCCCGGCCCTTATGACGTCGGGCATGCACGGCGCGGCCGTGCCCACCAGCGGCACCCCTGCCGAGGTAGCCTCCACGGCGACGTACGGCACGCCCTCGCGGCGGCCGGTCATGGCGAGGACGTCGAATCCGGGCAGCAGGTCCGCGACGTCGTCGCGGTGCCCGAGCCAGCGCATGCGGTCGCCGCCGCCGAGGCGCTCGGCGATCTGCCGGGTGAAGCGCCCGGAAAGTGAGGGCTCGGGCGACTCGTCCGATCCGGCCCAGACGCCGTAGACGCTGGACGGCAGCCGGGCGATGGCACGCGCGAAGACGTCCGGGCGCGCCGCCGGGCGCAGGGGGCCGACCGCACCCACGACGCGGGCGCCCACGGGCAGGCCGAGGAGACGCCGGGCCCTCGCGCGCGAACCTTGGTGGCTCGGCAGGTCGACGGCCGGCCAGATCGTGCGCAGCCGCTCCGGTGTGGCCAGGCCGAGGCGCAGCGCACGCGCGGCGATCTCGGGGCCGACGGCCAGGAACGCCCCGGTGCAGCGCGCGGCGCGCCGTTCGGCGAGGGTCGGCCGTGGCAGGTCGTACCAGGTGTGCACGATGCGGCCGACCCCGGCGTGCGCGGCGGCGAGCCGCCCGGCCGTGCCGCCGTGCGTGTGGACGACGTCGTAACCGCCCGCGCCCAGGACACCGGCCAGGTCGTGGGACTCGATGACGCGGATGCCCGAGGCCTCGGCCCACGACGCGGGACCGCCCGCCTCGGCGGTGACCACGGTGTGCTCGTACGCCGCGCCGTCGAGCGCGAGCGCGCCGTTCAGCGCGGCGCGCGCCGTACCGCCCTCGAACCTGCCGAACACGAGCGCGATCCTCAGCCGGGTCACCGGGCGCCCTCGCAGGGCCGGTACTCCGGCAGGATGCGCCGCATCAGCACCCGCACGTCGTCATCGGCGCCTCGCGCCGCCGCGTCCAGCAGCGACGAGAGCAGCTCGTCGCGCCCGGACGGCAGCGGTGTGCCGCGCGTCGCCCGTATCCCCGGATGCGCGGTCGGCACCCGGGTCTCGGACTCGGAGAACGACCGGGCGCGCAGGCGTTCGCCGGGCGCCAGGCCGGTGAAGCGGATCGTGACGTCCGGCAGGCGCAGCCCGTCGACGAACCGGCCTGCCAGGTCGAGCACCGAGGACGCCGGGCCCGTGTCGAGCGCGAACGTCTCCGCCTCCTCGGCCATGGCCGACGCCTCCAGGACCAGTTCGGCGGCCTCGCGCGCGCTCATGAAGTGGCGCGTGAGGTCGGGGTGGGCGACCGTGATCGGCCGTCCGGCGGCGACCTGGCCGGCGATCGTGACGAACGGGCAGGCGCCCGAGCCCAGCACGCTGCCGGCCCGTACCGCCGCGAAGCACGTCGGGCCGCCGGCCTCCGCCTGCATGACCAGCTCGGACAGCCGCCGCGTCGCGCCGAGCACCGAGCGGGGGTCGGCGGCCTGGTCGGTCGAGAGCAGCACGAAGCGTTCGGCCCCGGAGCGTACGGCCGCGCGTACGAGGTTGCGGGTGCCGAGCACGTTGGCGCACACGGCTTCGCACGGGCGGAGTTCGGGCGGCCGCGGGTCGTTGTTGTGGCCGGCGGCGTGGAACACCAGGTCGGGACGTAGGTCGGCGAACAGCGCGTCGACGTCGCGGGCCGAACGGATGTCGGCGACGGCGGCGCGTCCGATCGCGCTCTCCTCCGAGAGGCTCACCAGCGCGGTGCCGTTGTCGTCGGCCAGCAGGAGCGAGGCCGGCCCGAGCGTGCGTACGAGCCGGGTCAGCTGGATCCCGACCGTGCCGCACGCGCCCGTGATGAGCACCCGGCGCCCGGCGGCGAAGTGCCGGGCGCGCGCGCTCGCCACGGTCAGGCCGTCGCGGTCGAGCAGCCGCCGCGGCAGGACACCGCCCGGCGACACGTAGCGGACGTCCAGCCCGGCCTCCGAGGCGCGCCCGGCGAGGCGGGCGATTCCGGCGGCCGGCAGGGACGGGATCGCGACGATGGCGCTCTGCGCTCCGGCGGGCCAGGCCGCGCCCGCGATGTCCTCGGTGCCGCCGAGCACCGGCAGGCCGCACACCGTGCCCCCGTGCACGCCGTCGTCGAGGAACCCGACAGGCGTCAGGCCGCCGCGTTCGTCCCGCAGCGACCTCGCCACCGCACGCCCGGCCTCGCCCGCGCCGATGATCAGGGTGCGGGCGCCGGAGTGGGTCTCCCCGTCACGGCGTCTCCGCCGTCGCACGGTCAGCACCGTCCGTTTTCCACGGCCGCCCCTCTCGCCTGCGCCGAGCGTACGGGCGCGGTCACCTGGTCTGAAACGAGCATCGAGACGATGGCGACCTACGCCATATGGGGGATACGTCACACGGGAGGGTCGCCGCCGGGGTGCGACGGGCGTATCCCGGAGCGCATCGCCATCGTGATCGCCTCCAGCGCGGAGTGCGCGCCGACCTTGCCGAGGAGGTTCTGCGTGTGCGTGCGCACGGTGTTGGCCGACAGGCCGAGGTGGTCGGCGATCTCGGGGCGGTTCATCCCGTCGACCATGCACTGCAGCACCTCGCGCTCGCGGGGCGTGAGGCAGGCGAGGTCGTCGCCGCCGTCGTGGTCCTCGGCGGCCAGTAACCGGCGCAGCACCTCGCCCACGACCTCCGGCGGTATCCAGCCGCCGCGCCCCGCCGCGCCGCGTACCACCTGGGCGACCAGGTCGGCGCTCTCGGTCTTGGGCAGCCAGGCCGCCGCGCCGCGGCGCAGGGCGGCGACCATCGGGTCGAGGTCGGTGACGCCGCTGAGGACCACCACGCGGACGTCCGGATGGTGGCGCCGGATGAGGTCGAGCGCGTCGAGCCCGCTCTCCTCACCGAGCACGAGGTCGAGCACGACGACGTGCGGCGCCTCGGTCGCGATCAGGGCGGTGGCGCGCCGGATGTCATGGGCGATGGGTAAGACCTCAAGGTCGGGCTCCGCGCCGAGCCGGGCGGCCAGTGCCTCGGCGAACAACGCGTGGTCGTCGACGATGAGGACACGGACGGACCTCATGGCAGCAGGATGACGGAGGTTCCGTCCCGCCGGATCGTGCATTTGACGGAGTCCGCTACGTGGAATCCGCCGCGCATCGGCTAGGACTGGGGGGAACGCGCGCGACGAGAGGAGATCGCATGACCTTTCCCGGCGAGGCCGCACCCGGTGTCTGCACGGGGCTGCTCGGCGACGGCAAGGAGACCTACGGCTCGTACGGCGTCCGCAGCGCCGACGACCCCGCGGCGGTCACCCCGGACACGCTGTTCCGCGTCGCCTCGATCAGCAAGCTGTTCACGGCCACCGCGCTGACCCGCCTCGGCGTCGACCTCGACGCGCCGGTCCGCGGCCACCTGCCGGGCTTCCGCGTCGCCGAGGAGGGCGTCGGCGAGCGCGTCACCGTACGCGACCTGGTCACCCATCGCGGTGGCTGGGAGCCCGACCACGCGGCCTACCGCCCGGACGACGAGCTCGACGCCGGGGCGCTCGAACGCGCGGTCGCCGACATGGACTCCGCGCCGCAGGTGTTTCCTCTGGGCCGGTTCTACGGCTACAGCGACGCGGGGTTCATCGTTCTCGCCCGTGTCGTCGAGGCGGTGGCCGGCGAGCCGTACGAGCACGCCGTCCGCAGGCTGGTCTTCGAACCGGCCGGGATGGAGCGCTCGACGTTCTTCACCGACGAGGCGGTCACCTACCCGATCGCACTGGGCCACACCGGCACGCCGCCGGAGGTCATCCGTCCGTGGGGACGCTCGCGTGCCCGCAACGGCGCCGGCGGCCTCATGACGACCGCGCGTGACCTGATCGCGTTCGCCCGCCACCTGCTGGCGGAGCCGCAGCGGATGTGGGAGCCGATCGCGGACGCCGAGGTCTCCGGCCACCGGGTCGGCATCGCCTGGAACGTCCACGACCTGCCCGGCGGACGCCGCTCGGTCGGGCACGGCGGCCTCACCCGCGGCTACAGCTCGCTGCTCACGCTCACGCCGGACGACGGGCGCGCCTTCGTGATCCTCGCCAACTCCGATCAGACCGGCCGCTCACTCGACCACGCGACGACGGCCGCGCTCGGCCTGCCCGGCCCCACGGACCACACGTACGTGCGGGCACCCGACGTGCGCGACCGCCTCGGCATCTACTGCGACGGCGACGGAGAGACCCGGGTCGACGGCGTCGGCGACGGAGTGGTGCTCACGGGCGGCCGGTCGGCGCAGGTCCGCTTCACCGGCCCCTACGAGGGCGTCGACGAGCTCGGCACACCGGTGGCCTTCCTTCGGGACGGCCGAGACGTCGCCTGGATGCGCGTCGGCCTCCGCGTCCTGCGGCGCCTTTCCTAAGGAGTGTCCGACGAGTCGCGTTCGTAGCGAGCGGCGCGGCGTCGCCCATGGGCCGCGCGGCCGGTGGCGGACACGCCCTACGCGACGGCGCCGGACTTGCGGAGGGTGGCGATGTCCTCGTCGGACAGGCCCAGCTCGGTGAGGATGTCATCGGTGTTCTCTCCCGCGCGTACGGGGGGCGTCGGCGTGTTGGCGGCCGTGCGGCTGAAGCGCGGTGCGGGGGCCGGCTGGAGGACGCCGCCGATGTCGATGAAGCCCGTACGCGCCGCGTTGTGCGGGTGGGCGGGGGCCTCGCCCAGGCCCAGGATCGGAGCGACGCAGGCGTCGGTGCCGTCGAAGATCTCGGTCCACTCGTCGCGGGTGCGCTGGAGGAAGACCTCGGTGAAGCGTGCACGCATCTGAGGCCAGTGCTCCTGGTCGAGCTGGCCGGGCAGGTCCTCGTCCTCCAGGCCGAGGCCGTGCAGGAGGGCCGCGTAGAACTGTGGTTCGAGGGCGCCGACGCTCATGTGCAGGCCGTCGGAGGTCTCGTAGGTGTCATAGAACGGCGCGCCGCCGTCGAGGAGGTTGGTGCCGCGTTCGTCCTGCCAGATCCCCTGCGCGCGCATGCCGTGGATGAACGAGGTCAGCAGGGACGCCCCGTCGACCATCGCCGCGTCGACGACCTGCCCGCGGCCGGAGCGCGAGGTCTCGTGCAGCGCGGCGAGGATGCCGAGAGCCAGGAGCATGCCGCCGCCGCCGAAGTCGCCGACGAGGTTGAGCGGCGGCACCGGGCGTTCGCCGGCGCGGCCGATCGGTTCGAGTGCGCCCGCGACCGCGATGTAGTTGATGTCGTGCCCGGCCATCGGCGCCATCGGGCCCTCCTGGCCCCACCCGGTCATGCGGCCGTACACGAGCCGTGGGTTGCGTTCGAGGCAGACGTCGGGCCCGAACCCGAGGCGCTCGGCGACTCCCGGACGGAAGCCTTCGACGAGGACGTCGGCGGACTCCAGGAGGCGCAGGAGCACGTCGATTCCCGCGGGGTCCTTGAGGTTGAGGCCGATCGAGCGCCTGCCCCGCCCCAGAGGGTCGGCTGAAGCCGCGCCGCCGACACCGGTCGAACGGTCGACGCGGAGCACGTCGGCACCCAGGTCCGACAGCACCATGCAGCCGAACGGCGCGGGCGCGAGACTCGCGATCTCGACGACGCGGACACCCTGCAGCGGTCCCATGATCACCTCATTGGTCGGTCGCTGCGACACACCCTAGAACGGCGTTCTAGGGGGTCGCGTACCGCCTCAGCGTATGGGTACGCCTGGGTTCGAGGGGCGCGCGGGCGAGCCGCGCCGGAGATCTACAGTGAGTCCACGAACCTCGACAAGGAATCGCCCGCCCAGGTCAGACTCCCGAGTGCGTTGTGCACGACGTGAGCCGCAGCGTGCGGAGATTTGAGCAGGTAGAAAACCACAAAAGCCGTTAGGGCCCAAGTGAGGTACTTCTTCATTGGCGCTCCCGCCTCCCATCGAAACGCCGTTGATCCCGCCGATCATGAACGTGGGCGGCATCTTTCCGGTTCGCTTGTCAAGCCCTGGCCGCCGGTGGGCGACCGTAATCGGGTCCGTGTCTCTTCCTCGTCGAGTATCACCGCTTCGCTAGTTCCTGTCGCGTGTCAACTTTGACACATAAACGTGCGAGGAGACGAGCAAGAACGGCTACCTTCTGCAGGGTTTCGTAAGCGTAATCGCATGTTGCGGTCAGGAAACTGTCCGTGGTCGTCTCTTGTTTCGTCGCGGTGGCCGGGATAGGGCGATTGAGACGACAGGGGTCTTCGGGGTACGGCGACGGTTCGATCGCGCTCTCTCGTCACGCACCGGGACTGATCAGCCCCGTCTCGTAGGCATAGATGACCGCCTGGATCCGGTCCCGCAACCCCAGCTTCGCCAGAATGTTGCTCACGTGTGTCTTCACCGTGTGCTCGCTGAGGGTCATCGCGGCCGCGATCTCGGCGTTGGACAGCCCGCGCGCCAGCAGCCGCAGGGTCTCCCGCTCGCGCGCGGTCAGCCCGCCGAGCACCCCGTCGGCCGGTGGCTCCCTCGGGCGGCGCCGGGTGAACTCCGTGATGAGCCGGCGGGTCACGGTCGGCGCCAGCAGCGACTCGCCGGCGTGCACCATTCGCACGGCGTGCACGAGATCGTCGCGGCGCACGTCCTTGAGCAGGAAGCCGCCGGCCCCGGCGTATAGCGCCTCATAGACGTATTCGTCCAGGTCGAACGTTGTGAGCATGACCACGCGGCACCGGCTCTCGGCGCAGATCACGCGGGCGGCGTCGATGCCGTCGGTGTTCGGCATCCGTACGTCGAGCAGCGCCACGTCCGGCGCGCACCGGCGCACCGCCTCGACCGCCTCCGCGCCGTCGCCCGCCTCGGCGACCACCTTGATGTCGGGTTGCGCGTCGAGGATCATCGTGAAGCCGCTGCGCACCAGTTCCTGGTCGTCGGCGACGATGACGCGGATGCTCATCGGGCCCCCTCTCGGACCGGCAGTCGCGCGGTGACCTCGTAGCCGTCGCCGCCGGGCCGCGGGCCGGTCTCGGCGGTGCCGCCGAAGGCTGCGGCGCGCTCGCGGATGCCGATCAGCCCGTTGCCGCCGCCGGGGACCGGCGACGCGCGCCCGTCGTCGCCCACGGTGATCGTGAGGGCCTCAGGGGTCCAGCGCAGGCGCACGACCGCGAGGGTCGCGGCGGCGTGCTTCAGCGTGTTCGTCAACGCCTCCTGAACGATGCGGTACGCCGCGACCTCGGCGTCCGGCGGCAGCGGGCGAGAGTCGCCCTCGACGCGAAGCTCGACCGGCAGGCCGGTGCGCTCGACCTGGGCGATCAGGTCGGGCAGGGCGGCGACGGTCGGCTGCGGCCCGCGCGGCCCGGCGGTGTCCTCCTCCTTCAGGACGCCGAGCATGCGGCGCAGCTGCTCCATCGCGTCGCGGCCCGAGCCGGCGATCGTGTCGAACACCCGCACGGCCCGCTCCGGATCGGACCGTACGACCACCGGCCCGGCCTCGGCCTGGACGACCATGAGGCTCACCGCGTGGGACAGGATGTCGTGCATGTCCCGGGCGATCTTGGCGCGCTCGGCCGTCACGGCCCGCGCGGTCTCCAGCCGTCTCTCGTGCTCCAGGCGCCGCGCACGTTCCTCCAGCGCCGACGTGTACGCCCGGCGCGTCCGCGACAGCGTGCCCAGGACCCACGTGCTGATGAGGATCGACACGAGCAGCAGCACCTCGGGGAGCGAGTTGCCCTTCACGACCGCCCCGACGGCCAGCCACACGACCAGGAGACCGCCGAAGATCCGGCGCTGCGCGGGCCGTACGAGGGTCACCACCGTGTAGACGGCGACGACGACGCCGTACTGCATGTTCTGGCCGGGCCGGTGGTAACCGCCGACGGCCGCGCCGAAGCACAGCACGATCCACGCGACCGCGTACGGAGCCCTGCGCCGCCAGACCAGCGGGAGCACCGTGCCGGCGTTCAGCACCACACCGAGCGTGCCGATCGCCGGAGCGTCCGCGGGACGCCTCAGCCAGGGCAGCATGACCAGGGCCGCGACGACCAGCGCGATCCCGGTGTCCCGTGTGTACGGGCCGCTCAGGCACCGGAGCGGTGGCCGCGCCGGGTCGAGTGGTCCGTGCATGGGGGCTCCTCGCCGGGCGGTGAGCTCTCATCCTCGGTGATCCGCCGCGCGTCCGTATCGCCGTACAGGTGGGTCTTCGCGCTCGCCCGCGCGGGGGAGACGCCTCTCCCGGCTCCCTCTCACGGCCGATGAGCACCCCGATGAGCTGGGCGAACGCATAGGGAGGGCCGCTCGTGGGTAGTCGATCATTACCGCGTGCGGACGTCGGGGGGACGGCCCTCGCGGTGGAAACCTCGTGCGCCTTCTCAGTGATCAGACGATCCGGATACGCGCCACCGTCGTCGCGATGATGGTGACCGCGTTCCTCGCCGTGCTCGCGTACGGCGCGTTGCTCGCCGCCGTACGCATCCAGGTCGCCGACCGGATCGACGGGGAGCTGGCCTTCACGGCCCATCAGGTCAGCGCGATGGCGCGCGAAGGGGGCCTCGCCAACCCGATCGTCAGCGGCGCCCACGGCCTGGTCCAGGTGCAGAACGACAAGGGCGCCGTGGTGGCGGCCAGCCGGTCGCTGATGGGCCTGTCCGCGCTGCGCGCGCGGCGGCCGGACACCGGCGAGAGCATCCGCCAGCGCGTCTGCCCCGGCGAGCGTCACCGGTGCTTCACCGCGGTCACCGTACGGGCCGAGGGCACGGCCGGGCCGCTCACGATCTACGTGCTCGCCCCGGAGCCGGGCATCTTCCCGCGTCCCGTCCTCGCCGTCATGCTCGCGCTCGGGATCCCGGTCAGCATCGGGGCGGCCGGAGCGTGGCGCTGGTGGCTCGCCGGGCGACGGCTGCGGCCCGTCGAGCGGATCCGGGCCGAGCTGGACGAGATCAACGCCGCCGACCTGCAGCGCAGGGTGTCCGAACCCGCGCGGCGCGATGAGTTCCACTGGCTCGTGACCTCCATCAACGCCACCCTCGACCGGCTTGAGGCGACCGTCGAGCAGCAGCGCCGCCTGGTGTCCGACGTGTCCCACGACCTGCGCAGCCCGATCACCGGCCTGCGCGCCGAGCTGGAGGCCGCCCTGCTCGACCCGGAGGGCGCCGACCTGCGGGGCGCCCTCGCACGTACGCTCAAGAACACCGAGCGCCTGCAGAACATCGTGACCGAGCTGCTCGTCCTCGCGCGCCGCGAGGCCGGCCTGCCCGGCCGGTCCGAGCGCATCGACCTCGGGGAGCTGGCCGAACGCGAGGTCGCCCGGCGGCCCCGCCGGATCACCGCCAAGGTCGTGGCCGACCCGGGCGTCGTCGCGCGCGTCAACAACCTCGACATCGGCCGCGTCCTCACCAACCTGCTCGACAACGCCGCCCGTCACGCCGACTCCGAGGTCGTCGTGACCGTACGGCGGGAGGACACAGACGCGGTCATCGACGTCTTCAATGACGGAGACGAGATCGCGCCCGAGGACCGGGAGCGCATCTTCGACCGGTTCACCCGCCTGTCCGCCTCCACGGAGCGCGACTCGGGCGGGACCGGCCTCGGCCTGGCGATCTCCCGTGAGATCGCGGGAACGTACGGCGGTACGCTCACGGTCGCCGACGACGACTGCGGCGCCCGGTTCGTCCTGACGCTCCCGTTGCTGGAAGATGCGGAGGCATGAACGCTGTCGTCTTCGACCTCGACGGGGTGCTCGTCGACTCCGAGCCGGTGTGGGAAGAGGTGCGGCGCGCCTTCGTCGCCGAACACGGCGGTGAGTGGCAGCCCGACACGCAACACCGGCTGATGGGCATGAGCACGGCCGAGTGGGCCGCGTACCTGAGCGGTGAGCTGGGCGTACGGCTGCCGCCGCCGAGGTCGCCCGCGGGGTGGTCGAGCGGATGGCGCTCCGCTACGAGGACGGCGTCCCGCTGATGCCCGGCGCGGCCGACGCCGTACCGGCAACGGCCTGCGCTCGGCGGACGCCGCGGGGATGCGCGTGATCGCCGTGCCGCACCCGCGTTACCCACCGGCACCGGATGCCCTCGCACTGGCCGCCTACGTGGCCGGCGGCCTGGACGAACTCACCGTCGAGCGGGTGGCGGCGCTGGAAGGCGCCTAGGGTGGGTCTGGCAGATCCCTGTCCGGCTGCGCGGCGCACAGACGGCGCCTCGCCGCGTTGTCGTCGGTCGCCGGCCAAAACCAGGCCGACTCCCTCCTCCGCCTTGCGACGCACCGCCTGCGCGCCGCTCGCTACGAACGTGATCCGTCAGACACGCCCTAGCCGGACCGCCAGACGTACGGGGTCGAGGTGGCGACCGGCAGCAGTCCGAGTCCTTCGAGGATCGGGCGGCTGGCCGCCGACGCGTCGACCTGCACGTACCGGAAGCCGCGTTCGGCCGCGAGTTCGGCGCGGCGCGCGACGACGGCGCGGTAGACGCCCCGGCGGCGCCAGACCGGCCGGGTCGAACCACCCCACAGCGAGGCGAACTCCGTGCCCTGGTGGAAACGCACCCAGCCCGCGCACACGACCTCGTCACCGGCCTCGGCCACGGTGACCGCGACCGGGTCGCCGGGCCCGATCAGGCTCCAGTGCAGCATGTCCACCAGCCAGTCGTGGTCGTGGCCCCAGACGTCATCCTCCAGCCGCCCGACGCGTTCCAGGTCCGCGCGGCGGGTGACCTGCCGCAGGCGTACGCCTGCCGGCGGGACGGCCGGGTCGAGCCGCGCGACCTCACCGACCATGACCGTCTCGCGCTCCTGCGGGACGAACCCGGCGGCGACCAGGCGGTCCGGCAGGTCCTCGGGCAGGTCGCCGTCATGGTGCTTCCACTCGACCTCGCCCGCACGCCCGGCGAAGTGTTCGCGCTGGCCCGCGATGAACGCGTCGAGCCGCTCGCCCTCCAGGCCGCCGAGGTCGCGGTAGAGCACGAACCCGCGCCCCGGCCGCGTCCTGCGCACCACGGGACCGGGCACGCCCGTAGGCTCACCGGGGCCGACCCGCGCCCTGAGCTGCTCCTCGTAGGCCTTCCGGTACGCCCGCGCTCGGTCCATTCGCCCAGCTTGACCGCTGGACGCGCCGTAGAGCGCGCCGCGGCGTCCCTCGTTCCGAGCGTTGGCCACGACTTGACGATCAGGCGGCGACCTTGAGACAGGCCCTAGCGTGGGTCGCGCCATATGGGCCACACGGGTGGGCCGCCGCGTGGCATGTGCATCTGTGTCGTCACGCGGAAGCCGAAGCGTTCGTAGAAGGGGATGTTGCTCTCCTTCGAGGACTCCAGGTACGCCGGGAGCCGGCGTTCGTCGCACTGGGACAGGCGGGACCTCAGTAGCTCCGAGCCGATGCCGTGGCCCTGTGCCTCCGGGGCGGTGCCGAGGATCGCCAGGTATCAGTGCGGGGTGGTCGGGTGCGCCTCTTCGAGCTCGCTCAGGCCGCGCAGCACGGTGAAGGTGCGGCGGCCGAGGATGCGGAGCAGGCGTGGTGTCTGGCGGATCTGTGCCGACAGGGAGACCTTCCAGCGGCCCGGAGGGTCCCAGAGCGCGCCCGCCTGGATGACGCCGTCGTCCTCGGCCGGCTCGCTGACACCGTTGGGCACGTGCGCGTGTTTCAGGAGCAGCGCGAACAGGCCGTTCATGCGCTCCGGGCGGCCGGCGAACATCCACAGCCACACCGGGTCGTCGGCGAAGGCTCGCCCGAGAACCAGGGCCAGCCGGTCGATGTCGGTGACCGTAACGTCGCGGACTGCGCTCATGCGACGAGTGTTTCGTGCGACGATCGCGTTGTGAAGTTCCTAATTCGAGTGGTTATAACCGCAATTGCCCTCTGGGTCGCGACGTTGGTCGTCAGCGGCATCGAGGTGACCGCCGCGTCGACCCCACGGAAGATAGGCACACTTGTCGTCGTGGCCGCCGTGTTCGGCATGGTCAACGGTTCCCAGCCGATCATCAAGAAGCTGGGCTGCGCGTTCTACGTCCTGACGCTCGGCCTGATGTCGTTCGTCGTGAACGCGCTCTTGCTGTGGCTGACCAGCTGGATCGCGGACCAGATGGACCTGCCGTTCCACGTCTCCGGCTTCTGGCCGGCGTTCTGGGGCGCGATCGTCATCGGCGCCATCAGCTGGGTGCTCGGCATCGTCATGCCCGACGGAAAGGACAAGGACAAGGGCCGCGACCGCCGCTAGGCGTACTGCTTCTGGCAGTACCCCTAGACCGCCAGGCCCGCGCCGGGCAGGTGGTCGGTGGCGTTGAAGCCGACGAGCCGCAGGCGGCCGTCCTCGCGCGCCCACTGGGTGATCGAGGCGTTGTCCACCAGGGTGCGCTCGACCTCCAGCACCTCGTGTTCGGAGAGCTCCTCGACGATGTAGCGCGTCAGCACCACCAGGGCGTCGTGCGCGATCAGCAGCACCCGGCCGCCGGTGTGGTCGCGTTCGACGTCGGACAGGAGGCTCCGCAGCCGGAGGGTGACGTCGGCCCACGACTCGCCGCCGGGCGGGCGGTAGTAGAACTTGCCGAGGAACCGCTTGCGTTCGAGCTCCTCGGGAAAGTGCTTCTCGATGCCCCGCAGGGTCAGCGGGAACAGCACGCCGCCGTCGCGGTCGCGGAGGCGCTCGTCGTACCGGATCCGCGGCGAGCCGATCTCCGCGACGGCGATGCGCGCGGTCTCGGCCGCGCGTACGAAGGGCGAGGAGAGCACGGCCGTCGGCCGGAGCTCCTCCGGCAGCGCGGCGAGTCGCCGGCCGAGCGCCGTGGCCTGGCGGCGGCCCAGCGCCGACAGCGGAACGTCGGCGTCGCGGAGGGGGATGTCGGCTCGGTCCAGGCCGTCGGCCTCGGCCGCCTGCCAGGCGACGTTGCCGGTGCTTTCGCCGTGCCGGGCCATGGCCAGCCACTCGAGAGAGCTCACAGCCCACGGACCCTACCCGGCGATCACGAAACGGGGCATATCTGCCCGCATGTCAGGCGGATCAGCATGTCTAGGAACACCTGCTGAATCTGCCCGGGATCGACGGTGACGAAGGACTGGCCGCCGGTCGCGGAGGCGATCTTCTTCAGGGGGCCGGGTTGGATATCGGGGCCGAAGGCGATGGGGACGATCGCGACCGGCCGCTGAGGGTTCTCGATCCGCTTCAGCCCGGCCAGCAGGTTACGGAACGACACCGCGCCACCGGGGTCGTAGTTCATGCCGTCGGTCAGCACGACCATCACGTTGTTGCGGTCCGGCTGGTACGTCCGCACCGCCTGCCGGTAGCCGGCGAGGATCGAGTCGTACAGGGCGGTGCGCGAGCCGGGTACGGGCCGCGACGTGGTGTACGCGTAGGAGAGGACGTCGCGCTGGGTGACCGTGCCCACCTTCGAGCTCAGCGCCCGGTACGGCACGACCTCCCGGTAGTCGCGGTCGCCGCCGAGGCCCGTCGCGAACCGCCAGAGGCTCACCTGGGAGTTGTCGCTGAGGATCCGGGTGCCGCGTACGGCCGCACGCGCGGTCGCCTGGATGCGTGTCTCGTGGCTTCGCGGCACCGCGTGGCCCATTGATGGCGAGACGTCGAGCAGGATCAGCATGCGAGCGCCGAGCACGGTCCGCTGCCACATCTGCAGGATCCGGCCGACGATCGTCGGGTCCTCCATGGGCGGCGGCGCCTGCTCCTCAGACGTGACGCCGTACCGGCCGTCGAACCCGTCTCCGGCGACGCCGCCGGGTGTGCGCAGCCCCACTGACTGCAGTGCCTCGCGTGCCGGCGGCTGGGTGAGCGCCGCGCGGAAGTCCTCGACCGTACGCGCGCGGGTACCCTCGCCGGTTACGGCGACGTACGGGAAGTCCAGCGCGAGCCCGCCATCGCGGGGGTACAGGGCCGTGACGGGGCGTTTCGGCGAGGTGTGGTCGTGCTTCCACACGGACTGCTCGGACATCACGACCGCGGTGGGCGGGTCGCCGCCTCTGAACATCTGGGTGAACGCGGAGCGGGCGTCGGGGAGCGCGGTGCCCAGGTAGGAGTACAGGGTGACCGCGAAGCCGGCCAGGCCCACCTGACCGTGCCCCGCGGCCCGGTGCGCCAGCAGGAGCGTGCCCAGCCCGGCCGCCTCGGACGCGGGGTCGAGGAACCGTACGCGCAGGGGCCGTTTCGTGTGCCCGGTGCCGGGGAGGCGCGGGGACAGCAGCAGCCGCCAGCTCACGCCGTCCGGCGCGCGCCCGCGGGGTGAGGCGAGGACCAAAGGAGAGGACGCGATCGAGGTGCCGGACCGCTGCACGGCCGCGGTGCCCGCCGTCGTGCGGCGGGCGATGGGGAGCCAGAGGGACGAGTCGGGAATCCACGCGTCGGGCCGAGCGGCGCCGGGCACCGACCCCTGCCCGGAGAGCACACCGGCGACGTCGGCGGGGGCCTGGCTCACGACCTGTACGCGGGCGCATGTCGTACGGGAGTTGTAGACCTTGGCGGTCTGCTGGACGGCCGGGGCGATCGCCGGCGCGGCGGCGACCGTGATCGCCTGATCACGGCAGCCGTCCGCGTGCGAGCCCGCCGCGCAGGCCATGAGCGCCGGCATTGTCCCCAGCAACATCACCAGTGCCTTCAGCCTGGTTAAAGACATTCAGAGCGTCCGATCCGCTCGTGGACGGCCCCCCGTCACTAGTTCGGAGATTATCCGCTTAAACGATAAATCGTGCACATTTCGGGGATATTCCAATTCGGAGGGCTGGACCATTGGTCACACGAGTCACAAGCGTCTCAGGGGCGGTGTCCATCTTGCGATTCACCAGGGACGGCAGGGGTTTCGGGAGTGAAATGTGCCAGGTAAGCAATGAGGCCGGTTAAACTCCGGATTGTGGGACGACACGTCTCTTCAGAGCGCAAGCGCCGCCTCGGCGGCTCGGTCGTCGCCGCCTTGGCCGGGATCGCCGTACTGATTTGCGCGGCCGGTTATTCCGCCTACCAGATCGTGCAGCGGACACACACCACCGCTCCGAACGCCCGCCTGAGGGACGCCACCGTACGGAACACCTCCCGCACCCCGGACCCGGCGGTGCGTACTCCGGCCCCGAGCGTCCCGCGGCCGACGCCTCTGCCATAGGAGTTCAGAACCCCCGTGGTCCCGCGGATCCCGCCCCTGGCGGCCTGACCGAGGCTCCCCGCGCCCGGAAGGCGCGGGGAGCGTGACGCGCGCAAGGGCGTGTCTGACGGATCCCTAGCCGCGCCGCCGGAGCAGCGCGACCCCTCCTGCCGCGGCGGCCACGACGAGAACGCCGAGCCCCACCCACCACCAGCTCGTGCCGGATCCGGACTCGGCGGGCCGCGCGGACGGGGACGCCGAACGGGTCGGCGCCTGAGTGACGGGGGCCGCCGCCGTGCCCTTCACCGTGAACCGGTAGTCGCCGGTCACCGGATGGCCGTCGGGGGCGACCACGCGCCAGCCGACCGTGTAGACGCCCGGAGCGAGCGTGCCGGCGATCGTCGCGGTCACCGTGTTGTCCACGGCGTGCGGGCGGCCGGACTCATGATGGTGCTTCGCGGAGTCCAGGACCACCAGGCCGGGGAAGCGCACCGGATCGGTGAAGGTCAGCTTCACCCGTGCCGGTGAGGCCACCGTGTCACCCTTGCCGGGCGTCGCGTCGGTCAGGGACGTGTGGGCCTCTGCCGGGAGCGCGCCCACGACGGCGCCGGTGACCACGGCCGCCGCGACGGCCGCGGCCCGTACGGCCTTCATGAACGGCTCCGGGCGAAGGCGACGGCGCCCGCGCCCAGGCCGATGATCCCGGCGGCGAGACCCAGGCCGCCCAGCAGGCGTGCCGTGCCGTCGCCGGAGGAGACCTCGGCCTTGGCGACCGGCGTCGTGGACGGCTCGGCCGCGGTCAGGTGGAGCGTCGGCGCCGGGTGTTCCGGCTCGTGGCCGCCGCTGCCGGGGGCCTGGTCCCAGCGGACGACCGTGCCGTCCGAGTAGGTCTGGAGGGCCTTGAACATCAGCCGGTCCGTGCCTGTCGGCAGCGGGCCGAACGAGACGTCGAACTCCTCGAAGCGGCCAGGAGCGATCTTCCCGCCGCTCCACGTGATGCGGTCGACCGCCTTGGTGATCTCCGAGCCGTCCGACGTGATCGGGGTGGCCAGCTTCGCGGTCGACACGTTGATGGTCCAGCCGGGCACCGGGCGTACGGACACCGAGGCGATCGGGTGGTCGGCGGGCAGGTCGATCTCCAGCTTGGTGGTGTCGGCGGACGGCTCCTCGTTGGGGACGCGGAACGACACCTTCGTGTACGAGCCCGCCTTGGCGGTGTTCGGGTTCGCGGTGACGTGGGCCGAGGCCGCGGTCGCGGTCAGGGTGAAGGCGAGCGCCGCCAAGCCGGTGACGGCCGCGGCGCGCTGGGTCATGCGCATGTGACTTCTCCGTGGAAGCGTTCTCAAAGCGTGGGTGAAGGCCGGGTCACGTGGACCCGGTGTGGCCTGTCGCGCTCAGGCGAGCGCCGTCGACGGAGAAGGAGGCCCGCGCCGTACGAGGACGTGGCGCAGGACCGCGCCGGAGGGCCGGAGGGTGTGCGCGGCCTCGGGGGCGGCGCCGGACTCCGGGCGTGCGGGCGCGGGGTCGGCGAGCAGGGCCGGTGCGCGCCGCGCCAGGGCGGCGGCGACCTTCCGCGCCAGGCGCCAGACGGCGCGCTCGCCGCGACGCAGCCACCACGCCGAGACGACCGCCGCACCGAGGTGGGCGAGCGTCATGCCGAGGCCGCCGGCCGCCGGAACGTCGTGCCCGCCGTACTGAGCGTGCCCGTGCCCGCCGCCCTGGCCGTGCTGGGCGGCGGCGAACAGGACGTGCAGCATGAACTGGCCGCCGACCAGGCCGGCCAGGATCGTCGGCAGCGAGCGTTCGACACCGGCGAGCGCGACGCCCGCGAGAATGAGGACGCCCAGGCCGCCGGCCATGGCCACCAGGGGCACCGGGGCGTGGGAGGTCATCGTGTGTCCCGTGGCGGCCAGGCCCGTGCACACGGTGGCGAAGACCACCGCGCGGGCCAGGCGGAACACGGGACGAACGGGCATGCGGGAATTATCTCCTACGCCGTCGCCGCCGGCGGACGGACCACCGTCCAAGGGGTCTGACCCGGAATCTTTCCCGGTGCGGCTATTGACGTGGAGATCGTTCGTACCTAACTTTCATACGTCCGCGTCATGACGTTGGTTTTTTCCACCGCCAGGGAGTTCGCGATGTTCACGTCGAGACCCCACCGGTACGGCCGCCGGGCCGCCGCGCTGGCAGTGCTGCTCGGCACGGTCGCTCTCGCGCCGCCCGCCGAGGCCGCCACGAGAAGCGTACGGTTGCGGGTGATGGCCTACAACATCCAGGCCGGTGCGGGCGCAGACCACGTCTTCGACCTGGAACGTCAGGCTCAAGTCATCGAGTCCGAGCACCCGGACGTCGTCGGTCTCGAAGAGGTAGACGTCGACTGGGCGACCCGCAGCGACTACACGGACGAGGCCTCCTGGCTCGCGCACCGGCTGCACATGCACGTGTTCTTCGCGCCGATCTACACGCTGCCGCCGGACCGTACGGGAGCGCCCGACCGCAGGTTCGGCGTCGCCGTCCTGTCCCGCTACCGGATCGTCAGCGCGCGCAATCTCCAGATCACGCGGCTGTCCACGCAGGACCCGAACCCGGTGCCCGCGCCGGCCCCAGGCTTCCCGGAGGTACGGATCGACGCCCACGGCGCACGCGTCTGGGTCTACGTCACGCACCTGGACTACCGTGCGGAGCCGGGAGTCCGTACGACCCAGGTCACCGAGATGAAGCGGCTCATGGCACAGCGCCACGGGCCCAAGCTGCTCCTCGGCGACTTCAACGCCCAGCCGGACGACGCGGAACTCGCGCCGCTCTGGTCCGGGCTCACCGACGCGCTGACCACGATGGGGCAGCGCTACACACTCACCTGGCCGGCCGACGTGCCGACCAAGCGCATCGACTACGTGACCTACTCATCCGGTGTCCACGCGACGAGCGCGGACGTCCCGGACACACTCGCGTCGGACCACCGGCCCGTCGTGGCCGACCTGAGCGGGTTCCGATACTGAGGGGGAAGCAATGACGACACGACGAGGAGTGCTCCGGGGAATCGCGGTCGCCGGCGCGGCCGCCCCGCTCGCCTCACTCGGCGGCACCGCCACCGCGGCCGAGGCCTACAAGTCCGGTCTGCGCACCGGCTTCGAGAACCTCCACGCCGGCGGATACCGGGAGCTGAAGGGCCAGAAGGTCGGCATCGTCGCCAACCCGTCCGCGATCGTGCGCGACCTCACCCACGAGGTGGACGTCATGCACGCCTCGGGCGCGGTCCAGCTCACGGCGGCGTTCGGCCCCGAGCACGGCTTCCGCGGCTCCGCGCAGGCCGGTGGTTCGGAGGGCTCCTACAAGGACCCCCGCACGGGGATCCCGGTCTACGACGCGTACGCCAAGTCCGTCGACCAGATCGCCGCCGACTTCACCAAGTCCGGCATCGACACGGTCGTCTTCGACATCCAGGACGCCGGCGCTCGCTTCTACACCTACATCTGGACGCTGTACGACACCATGAAGGCCGCCGCCCAGGCGGGCAAGCGCTTCGTCGTGCTCGACCGGCCGAACCCCCTCGGCGGCACGCAGGCGACCGGGCCGGTCATGCACAAGGAGTACACCTCCGGCGTCGGCAAGGACGCGATCTCCCAGCAGCACGGCATGACCATCGGCGAGCTGGCCCTGCTGTACGACGGGGAGTTCCTCGGCGGCACGGTCAAGCCGCAGGTGATCAAGATGAGCGGCTGGCGGCGCGGCACCTTCTACGACGAGACCGGCCTGCCCTGGGTGATGCCCTCGCCCAACATGCCGACCCTCGACACGGCGATCGTCTACCCCGGCATGGGGATGTTCGAAGCCGTCAACCTGTCCGAAGGACGCGGCACGACCCGGCCGTTCGAGATCGTCGGCGCCCCGTACGCCGACTGGCACTGGGTGGACGCCCTGAACGCCCTCAACCTGCCCGGGGTGCGGTTCCGCGAGGCGTACTTCGCCCCGACGTTCTCCAAGTGGCAGGACAAGAACTGCGCCGGTGTCCAGGTGATGGTCACCGACCGCCGGCGGTACGACCCGATCCGCACCGCGCTCGCGATGATCATCGCGGCGAAGCAGCTGTACCCCAACGACTTCGCCTGGCGTGAGAGCGCCGCGCCGTACTGGATCGACAAGCTCACCGGCTCCGACCTCGTGCGCAAGGGGGTCGACGGGGGCGCCACGACGGACCAGATCGTCGCCTCCTGGCAGGGGGAGCTGGCGCGGTTCCGCGCGCAGCGCGGCCGTTATCTGCTGTACCGCTGAGGAGGAACGAATGCGCCCCCGCCCCCTGTTGATCCCCCTGGCAGCCGCGTGCCTGCTCGTGCCGGCCGTCGCCCAGGCGTCACCGGCGAGTGGTCCACCGACCGTCACGGCCGGTGACATCCGGTTCACCCCCGGCCGCACGCTCCACTACGGCTCGGCCGCCCAGGCCGGTCTGCTGCCCGACAAGGTCGCCGCGATCGCCAAGGACGCCGAGGCGTACGAGACGGCCCTCCCGGGAGCGGCGCACCCGCTGTACCCGGGCGCGGTCGTCATGGCGGCGCACAACGGCACGATCGTCACCCACGCGGCGTCCGGCTACGCCCTGCGGTACGCGGACGACAAGCCGACCGAACTTCCCAAGGATCAGTGGATCCCGATGCGGAAGGACACGATCTTCGACATGGCGTCCATGTCGAAGCTGTTCACGACGCTCGTCGCGCTCCAGCAGGTCGAGCGCGGCAAGGTCGACCTGGACGCGACCGTCGCGTCGTACCTGCCGGAGTTCGCCCAGAACGGCAAGGGCCCCATCACCGTCCGCCAGCTGCTCACGCACACGAGCGGCCTGCGGCCGGACCTGCCCTTCTACAACTACAAGGGCCGCGCCGCGCAGGAGGCGGCACTGTACGCGGAGAAGCTGCAGAACCCGCCGGGCGACGCGTACGTCTACTCCGACCTCAACCTGATCACGATGCAGTTCATCCTGGAGAAGGTCACCGGGAAGACGCTGGACGTCCTCGTACGTGACGGCGTCACCGCGCCGCTCGGGCTCACCGACACCGGCTACAACCCGCCGGAGTCCAAGAAGCAGCGGATCGCGGCGACGGAGTACGAGCACGTTCCGCCGGCGCAACTGGACCGCGGTCTCGTCTGGGGCCAGGTGCACGACGAGAACGCCTACGCGCTGGGCGGCGTCGCCGGGCACGCGGGCGTCTTCTCCACCACGCACGACATCGGCGTTCTCGCGCAGACGCTGCTCGACGGCGGGAAGTACGGCCACACGCGGATCCTCGATGAGGACACCGTCCGGCTCATCTTCACGAACTTCAACCAGAAGTTCCCCGACGACTCGCACGGCATCGGCTTCGAGCTGAACCAGCGCTGGTACATGGGCGGCATGTCCTCACCGATCACGGCCGGCCACACCGGCTACACCGGCACCGACGTCGTGATCGACCCGATCGCCAAGTCGTTCTCGATCCTGCTGACCAACCGGGTCCACCCGAGCCGCAACTGGGGCAGCATCAACCCGGCGCGTGTGGCCGTCGCCCAGGACCTGGGCAGCGCGGTGCCGGTACGCCCGGCCGCCGGCCGGGACGCGTGGTTCTCCCAGACGAAGGACAAGACCGACGCGACGCTGACCGCGCCGCTGCCGGCCGGAGCCACGAAGCTGTCCTTCGACCTCTGGTACGACACCGAGGAGTCCGACACCGGCACGCTGGAGACGACCACCGACGGCACGACCTGGACACCCGCCTCGATCTCCCTGACCACGGGGAAGAACACCTGGACCGCGGACAAGACGTTCTCCGGGTTCGAGGGCCGCCAGTGGGCCAGGGCCACCGCGACGCTGCCGGCGGGCACCACCTCGGTGCGGTGGCGCTACACGACCGACCCCACGCTCGAGGGACGCGGGGTGTACGTCGACGCGGTGAAGGCACTCGACGGCTCGGGCCACGTGGTGTTCGACGGCGAACGCCGCTCCGACGCCGCACGCTTCCAGGCGAACGGCTGGGTCGCCGGCTCGCACTAGCGGTTCACCCACGATCCGCCGCCGCCCCGTGAGGGCGGCGGCGGATCGTGTCATATACCGGGCGCCTGAGCGACGCGATGAGACACGCCCCGACCTCGCGCGCCAGGCGTCGACGACGCGGTGTGATCGCAGGGCGATGCGCGAACCGCGGTGACCAGCCGGTATCGTTCATCCTGAGGGGAGTACTTCTCAGCGCCGATCCCGGTCAGCACGGACGCCCAAGGGGCGGCCTCGGGTCGCGGCCCGTACGACACGGGTGAAGGAGACCTCGGACCGTTTGACGTTCGAGGAGCCCTAATGTCGCCTGGTCATTCCGTCGCATCACCCACCCTGTGGGCGCTGACGATCGCCGGAGTCCTGTTCTTCTTCGCGGTGGACTTCGTCCTGACACGCCGCCCGCACGCGGTCCGCTTTCGTGAGGCACTGGGCTGGACGGCCTTCTACCTCGCGCTGCCGGTGATCTTCGGAGTGTTCGTGTGGCAGCGGTTCGGGACCGGCACCGCCGTCGACTACTTCACCGGTTACCTGCTGGAGAAGTCGCTGTCGGTCGACAACCTCTTCGTGTTCATGCTGTTGATCGCGGCCTTCGCGGTGCCCGCGGTCCTGACCCAGCGGGTGCTGCTGTACGGCATCGCCGGCGCCCTCGTCCTGCGCGGAATCTTCATCGCCATCGGCGCCGCCGCGGTCCAGGCCGTCGACTGGACCTTCATCATCTTCGGCGCGATCCTGCTGTTCACCGCCGTGAAGATCATGAAGGACACGATCACGGGCGCGGACCACGAGGTCGACGTCTCATCCCTGCGCTCGGTACGCCTTGCACGCCGCCTGATGCCCGTGACGGAGGGCTACCAGGGCCCGCAGATCTTCGCCAAGGTGGGAGGCCGCCGCGCCCTGACGCCGTTCGCGCTGGTCGTCGTCGCCGTCTTCGCCACCGACCTGGTCTTCGCCGTCGACTCGATCCCGGCCGTCTACGGCGTCACCCAGGACCCCTACCTGGTCTTCACCGCCAACGCCTTCTCGCTCTTCGGCCTGCGCGCGCTGTACTTCGTGCTCCAGAACACGCTGAGCAAGCTCGTCCACCTCGGCTACGGCCTGGCGGTCATCCTCGCCTTCATCGGCGTGAAGCTGATCCTCCACTGGGCCCACGGCGTCTGGCACGGCCTGCCCGAGATCCCCACCCCGCTGTCCCTCGGCGTGATCGTGGTGACGCTGCTCACCGTCACCATGACCAGCCTGTACGCCGGCCGTCGCGGGAGTTCGGTCCCGAGCGGCACCGGCCTTACCCGGCCGTGACGCTCACGTCACCGCCGTCTCGGCCTCCCGCCGCCCATACTTGAGCCGGCCGATCGGGCCGGTCAGGAAGAGCAGCAGCAGCGCGGAGAAGCCGACTCCGGGGACCAGCGCCGCCAGGACGAGGGCCAGGACCAGGAGCCCGGTGGTGACCATCGCGGCGAAACGCTGCCGGCCCGGGATACCGCCCGCGTTCTTGGCGGTGTCCGGGTCGGCGTGGATGATCAGCAGCATCGCCAGATAGCAGACGCTGCTGGCCAGCACGGTTCCGATGTAGAAGGACGCGGTGAAGCGGTCCGTCTTGAACCCGCCGACCATCTCGGTGGGGAACGGGAGGATCACGATGACCAGCAGCCAGCAGTGGTTCGCGACCATCAGCGCATTGTTGTACGCCTTGACCTGTTCGAACAGGCGGTGATGGGACATCCACAGCCGTGCGATCACGGCGAAGCTCAGCAGGAAGCTGTAGATCTTCCACTGGTTCGCGGTGATCACGTCGAGCGAGTCGGCGTTCTCCTTGACGGCCTCCGGCACCGCCTCGGCCAGTGGCAGCACGAGCAGCGTCAGGGCGATGGCGACTACGGCGTCGCTGAAGAGCACCAGGCGTTCGGGAGACCGTGACATCTACTTGCCGAGCCCCTTGTCGAGGCCGGCGCGGCGCAGTGCGTCCGCCAGGGCGCCACCGCCGCCGGAGTCCTGCTGACGTGGACGGCCTCCGCCGGAGCGCTTGCCCCGGTCGCGGCCTCCGCCGCCGCCCTCGCGGCGACCGCCGCCTCCGCCGGACGTGCGCTTGTCGACTTCGTCCTCCAGGCGCAGCGTCAGCGAGATGCGCGCCCGCGGGATGTCGACCTCCAGGACCTTCACGCGCACGATGTCGCCCGGCTTCACCACGTCGCGCGGGTCCTTCACGAAGGTCTTCGACATCGCCGAGACGTGGACCAGGCCGTCCTGGTGCACGCCGACGTCCACGAACGCGCCGAACGCGGCGACGTTGGTGACGACGCCTTCGAGCAGCATGCCGGGCTCAAGGTCGGCGAGCTTGTCCACGCCGTCCTTGAACGTCGCCGTCTTGAACGCCGGACGCGGGTCGCGGCCCGGTTTGTCCAGCTCGTTGAGGATGTCGGTGATGGTCGGCAGGCCGACGGTGTCGGTCACGAAGTCGCCCGGGCGTACGGAGCGCAGCGCGGTGCTGTTGCCGATCAGCGACTTGATCTCGCCGTCCAGGCCGGTCGCGGCGAAGATCCGCCGGACCACCGGGTACGACTCGGGGTGCACGCTGGAGGCGTCCAGGGGGTCGTCGCCGCCCTGGATCTTGAGGAACCCGGCGCACTGCTCGTACGCCTTGGGGCCCAGCCGGGGAACGCTCTTCAGCGCTTGCCGCGACCGGAACGGCCCGTTGGCGTCGCGGTGCTGCACGATGTTCTCGGCGAGGCCGGAGCTGATGCCGGACACGCGGGTCAGCAGCGGCGGGGAGGCGGTGTTGACGTCGACGCCGACGGCGTTCACGCAGTCCTCGACCACCGCGTCGAGCGATCGGGACAGCTTCACCTCCGACAGGTCGTGCTGGTATTGCCCGACGCCGATCGACTTGGGGTCGATCTTGACCAGCTCGGCGAGCGGGTCCTGGAGCCGGCGGGCGATCGACACGGCGCCGCGCAGCGAGACGTCCATGCCGGGCAGCTCACGCGAGGCGTAGGACGACGCCGAGTACACCGACGCCCCCGCCTCCGACACCATGATCTTGGTGAGACCCGGCTGCCGCTTGATCAGGTCGGCGGCGAGCTGGTCGGTCTCGCGGGAGGCCGTGCCGTTGCCGATCGCGATCAGGTCGACGTTGTGCGCCTTGGCGAGGCGTTCGAGCGAGTGCAGCGCCTCGTCCCAGCGGCCCTGAGGCTTGTGCGGGTAGATCGTGTCGGTGGCGACGGACTTGCCGGTGGCGTCGACGATCGCGACCTTCACACCGGTGCGGAAGCCGGGGTCCAGGCCCATCGTCGTACGGCTGCCGGCGGGCGCGGCGAGCAGCAGGTCGCGCAGGTTGGCCGCGAACACCCGTACGGACTCGTCCTCGGCCTCCTGCCGCAGGCGCAGCCGCAGGTCGAGGTCGAGGTGGACGAAGATCCGCGTACGCCAGGCCCAGCGGACCGCGTCCACCAGCCACTTGCTGTTCCCCGGGATCTGGAAGCGCCGGGCGATGCTCAGCTCGTACCCGCTCGGTGCGGACGGCTCGGCGCCCTCCTCGCCGGCCTCCACCGTGAGGTCGAGGATCTCCTCCTTCTCGCCGCGGAACAGCGCGAGGATCCGGTGCGAGGGCAGTTTGGTCAGCGGCTCGGCGAACTCGAAGTAGTCGGAGAACTTCGCGCCGGCCTCCTCCTTGCCGTCGCGGACCTTCGACATCACACGCCCCTTCGACCAGAGGCGCTCGCGCAGTTCGCCGATCAGGTCGGCGTCCTCGGCGAACCTCTCCACCAGGATCGAGCGCGCGCCGTCCAGCGCGGCGGCGGCGTCGATCTCCTCGGTGACGAAGTCGGCGGCGGCCGCCTGCGGGTCGAGGGAGGGATCGGCGAGCAGCCGGTCGGCGAGGGGCTCGAGACCGGCCTCACGGGCGATCTGCGCCTTGGTGCGCCGCTTCGGCTTGTACGGCAGGTAGACGTCTTCCAGCCGCGCCTTGGAGTCGGCCGCCATGACCTGGGCGCGCAGGGCGTCGTCGAGCTTGCCCTGCGACTCGATCGACTCCAGGATCGCGGAGCGCCGCTCCTCCAGCTCGCGCAGGTAGCGGAGCCGCTCCTCCAGCGTGCGCAACTGCGCGTCGTCGAGCGTCCCGGTCGCCTCCTTGCGGTACCGGGCGATGAACGGCACGGTGGCTCCGCCGTCGAGCAACTCGACGGCGACCTGAACCTGGCGTTCGCGCACGCCGAGCTCTTCGGCGATCTTCTGGAGAACAGACGTCGACACGGTCCCTGCCTTCTCGGTGAGCTTCGGGATGCATTGTGCAGGCATCCGCCGCCGTTGTCGCGCCGAGCGGCTGTAACGACCGTGGCGTTCACCAGCGCACCACCCCGGCGTCGTCGACGAACCGAGCACCGGAGCGTTGGTCACCGTCACCACACCGAGCACGCCGACCTCACGCATCACGTCCAGGTCCGCCGGAGAGGTGCTGTTCCACGAGGGCTCTGGAACCGGCGACGCCGCGCCGGGCGCGCGGAGGCGCTCCGTGCGGGCCGTACGGACGCTGGGCGGCCGTACTCCACCCATGACCTGCGCGGGTACGGCACGGAGGAGCTGTCGACCGTAGGCCCTAGGGGTGCGTGCGGGCGCCGCGTACTTCCAGGTCGGCCAGTAGCTCGGAGGTCGCCCTGGTCACGGCCTCGACGGCGCGGTCGAAGACCACGGCGTTGTGGGCCGCCGGTTTCCGGAAGCCAGAGACCTTCCGGACATACTGGAGGGCAGCGGCCCGAATGTCCTCATCGGTGACCTCGTCGGCCGCCGGTGGCCTGAGGGTCTTGATGCTTCTGCACATGGCACCATGCTGCTCCCTCCCACTGACGGAAACGAGAGCGGGTCCGCCGAGAGAATTCTCCAGACTCGTTGTCGATCCGGGCCGGGGTCGTTCGTCGGAAGTGGCAGGAGACCCGGAGACAGGGTCCGTGACCGGAGGGATCGCACCATGGCGCAGTACCTGATTCTGATCTACGAAGACGAGGCATCCTGGGCGAAGGCGGGCCCGGAGAACTTCGACCTGATGGGCAAGAAGCACGCGGAGTTCGGCGAGAACAACGGCGCCGCTCTGCGGGGCGGCAACGCGCTGCACCCGACCAGCACCGCCACCTCCATCCGCAAGGACTCCGCCGGAGGCTTCAGCGTCACCGACGGCGCCTTCGCCGAGACGAAGGAGGCTCTCGGCGGCTACTACCTCATCGAGGCCGCCGACCTGGACGAGGCCATCGCCATCGCCAAGCAGGTCCCGGCGCCGTACGGCGGCGTCGAGGTCCGCCCTGTGATGGTGTTCGACTGACGTGACGTCCGCTCCCGCCGCAGCGGCGGCGGTCGCCGAAGCGCATCGTCGCGAGTGGGCGTTCGTGCTCGCCGCGACGGTGCGCGTCACGGGAGACATCGATCTCGCCGAGGAATGCGTGCAGGACGCGTACGCCCGCGCCCTCGTGGCGTGGGCGGACCGCGGCGTCCCGGCCAAGACGGGGGCGTGGCTGACGACGGTCGCGCGGCGGCGCGCGCTGGACCTGCTGCGGCGCGACGCGACCCTGCGGCGTTCGCTGCCGATGCTCGCCGAGGACCGGATCGAGCCCGATCCCGGCGAGCCCTCGGTGATCCCCGACGACCGGCTGCGCCTCATCTTCACCTGCTGCCACCCGGCGATCGCCGTGGAGGCACAGGTGGCGTTGACGCTTCGGCTGCTGTGCGGCCTGACGACCGCCGAGGTCGCCCGAGCCTTCCTGGTCAGCGAGCCGACGATGGCCGCCCGCATCACCCGGGCGAAGAAGAAGATCGCGGCGGCGCGTATCCCGTACCGTGTGCCGCCTCCGGACGAGCTGCCGGCCCGTGTCCAGGCGGTCCTCATCGTCGTCCACCTGCTCTTCACGACGGGCCACACGGCGCCGGCCGGTGCCGAGCTCGTACGCGGCGACCTGGTGGCCCGCGCCCTGGACCTGGCCCGCATGCTGCGCGTCCTGCTCCCGGGCGACGCCGACGTCGCCGGCCTGCTGGCCCTGATCCTGCTCACCGACGCTCGCCGCGACGCGAGGGTCGGCGAGGACGGCGGAATGCTGCTGCTGGCCGACCAGGACCGTACGCGCTGGGACCGCCGCGCGATCGAGGAGGGCATCACGGTCCTGCGCGAGGCGCTGCGAGGCCGCCCTCCGAGCCCCTTCACGCTGATGGCCGCCATCGCGGCCGTCCACTCCGAGGCCCCGGCCTGGTCGGACACCGACTGGCGTGAAGTGGTCGGCCTGTACGACCTGCTCGCCGAGACGTGGCCGTCACCGGTGGTCGCGCTGAACCGCGCGGTCGCCGTCGGCTTCGCCGACGGCGCCGTGGCGGGCCTGGCGGCGCTGGACGCCCTGGCCACCGAGCCCCAGTTGGCCGGGTACGGCTACCTGGCGGCGGCCCGCGCCGACTTCCTCCGCCGCCTGGAGCGTATGGACGAGGCACGGTCGGCGTACGAGGAGGCCATCTTGCTGACCGAGAACGCCGTCGAACGCGACTTCCTCGCCGCGCGCCTCGCCGAGCTGGGCTGACGCTCAGCGGACCGCGTACTCGCCCAGGGCCGGGGTCAGCAGGTCGAAGGCGTGCCGTGCGACGTCCGTCATCTCCGCGGCGATCTGGTCGTTCATCCGGCCCGCCAGCGTGCGGCGGAAGACCTCGGAGAACAGGACGCGGTGGGTCGCGGCGAGATGGGCGGCCGCGATGCGAGGGCCGGCGTCGTCCGGGCCGGTGCCGGCCTCCGCGGTGAGGACGGCGGCGACGGCCATCTCGCGGTCCTCGTGGATCTCGCGGAGCCGCGCCAGCAGCGCCGGGCTGCCGGCGATCATCCGGACGAAGATCGGACCCGAGAAGCCGATGGACGGGTCACGGCGCTCCAGGCCGATGAAGTACGCGCGGCGCATCGCGGCCAGGGCCGACTCTCCAGGGCGGCGCGCCGAGATCGTGTGGGCCAGGCCTGTGATCAGCTCCTCGTGCAGGTCGAGGACCAGGTCCTCCTTGCGCGGGAAGTGGTTCGTCACGGTCATCTTCGCGACGCCGGCCGCCGCGGCCACTTCGGCGATGGTCACCTTGTCGAAGCCGCGGGCGATGAACATCCGGGTCGCGACGTTGGAGATCTCCTGGCGCGTCTGACGTTTCTTCTGCTCCCGCAGCCCGACCGGCTCGCTGCCCATGGACACACCCTATGGGCCGCATCCGGGTCAGCGGCGGCGTCCGAGCACGCCGCGTACGACGTCGCGTGTGCGGTCGGTCACGGCCGCGACGACGCCGATCACGATGTTCCGCACGGCCGACTCCACACCGGGGTGCGGGTGGGTGGGCGCCATCGCCTCCGCCGCCTTGATCGCGGCGGCCATCCCGCGTTGCTCCGCGGGCCCGCGCGCCCGCAGCACGTGGAACTCCTCGCGCTCCTCACGATCGGCGTGTTCGAGCACGGCGGAGCGGAAGCGGGCGAACATCGGCTCGAAGCTCGGCGCGGAGGTGCCCATCTTCTCCAGGTCGCGCAGCATCCGCTTGCTGCGGCGTTCCTCGTCGAGCCGTGCCTGGATCACCTTGCAGCCGTCCTCGATGCCGTGGCGGAGCAGCGGATGGACGACCTCCTCCTCGGCCGTCTCGTGGACGGCGAGGAGGCGGCGCAGCCGTTCGAAGGTCTCCGCCCGGTGGTCTCCCGTGCTGTTCTCCACCGTCGCGAGGAGGCGGCGGATCTCGTCGTGCTGACGGATCAGCAGCGTGAAGGCATCGGTGTTCGGCATCGTCTCCGGGCGTGAGGTCATCCCGGCTCCTTCCAACGCTGGGCGATGAGCCTCACCTACCCGACGCCGTACAACGGAAATCCGCGGGCCGACCTTCGCGTACGCCGCCGGGCAAGGCTTTGCCCAGAGATTGCCTCAGGCCGGGGTGCGCCGTGGGTGCGGAAAGCAGGGCGAACGGTGCTGGTAGGACAGGATGCCCGGGTTCTGGATCACGCCCTCGCGGATCTCGATGGCCCGTCGCACGACCGTGTCCTCCTCCCAGGCGGCCGGGCCGGAGAGCACCGTCCGCAGGTGCGGCAGGAGGGCCTCACTGATCTCCCAGCTGGCGGAGTCCCACAGCAGCGACGGGCTATGGTCGACCGCGTAGTAGTGCACGTGGTCGCCCACGGTGAGCAACGGCTCGGAGAACGTCGTGGGATGTGCCCACTCGAAGCCCATCCCCTCGTCGCAGGACACGTCGATGAGGAGGCTGCCCGGCGCGAAGGCGGACAGCCCGGCCTCGGTGACGAAGATCAGTGGCTCGTCGGGGTTCTGCAGCACGCAGTTGACGACGATGTCGTGGTCGGCGAGATACGGGCCCAGCGGCACGCGCTCACCTTCGATCATCGCGATGCTGTCGGATGGAAGGCCGCTGGGGCCGTGCTCGAACCGGGTGATGCTCGCCGTGTGGATCGGGGAGGCGACCGCCGTGACGTCGCGGTTGGTGAGGATGTGCACGTCGTGCACCCCGTGAGCGGTGAGGGCGGTCACCGCGCCGCGGCCGGTCGCGCCGAAGCCGATGACGGCCGCCCGCAGCCGGCGCCCGTACACGCCCGTGGTGCCGATGAGCTGCATGGCGTGCAGCACCGACGAGTAGCCGGCCAGCTCGTTGTTCTTGTGGAAGACGTGCAGGCTGAACCCGCCGTCGGCGGTCCAGTGGTTCATCGCCTCGAAGGCGATCAGTGTCAGCCGCCGGTCGATCGCCAGCTGGGTGATCTCGGTACTCTGCACGCAGTGCGGCCATCCCCAGAGGATCTGGTTCTGGCGTAGCTCCGCGATGTCCTCTTCGGTCGGTTTCGCCAGCAGGACGATGTCACAGTCCGCGACGATCCGGTCACGTTCCACCATCCCGGCCACGTACGGCGCGAGGCGCTCGTCCGTCACGCCGAACTTCTCTCCGTAGCCGCGTTCGAGGAAGATCCGCCCACGGAGGTCGGGGTCGATCCGCTCGAAGTGTGACGGGTGGATCGGCAGCCGATGCTCGTTCTCCTTGCGCGACCGGGCCATGACCCCCAAGCTGAGCCTGTCCGTACTTGCGTCGGATGTCGGTTTTGCGGGTTCGGCCGTCATGGTCTCAGGCAATGCCCCGCGCGGAGCGCGGGAAACCCCGGGCAGGCGTGGGCGCCGCCAGAGGCCGGCCATGCCTGGACCGCAGTGCCACACAGGCGGGACGTACCCGCATCCGGATCGCCTCGGGCCCCGGCCGTCGATCCAGGCGATGAGGCTTTGTCGGCCTGCCGGTTTCCCGGCCCCCTCATTGGAGATGCACTGGGATCAGCCGGTCGCGCCGGTCCGGTCCGTTAAGGAGGTCGCCGGTGAAATGTGGCCGGGTGGCCTGCGCCGATGACTCCCCTTGGAGGCGCGCGCCTGCGCATTATGAGGAGACCGACCCCCGGTCGTACGCGCGATGCGGCCGGGGCCGACCTGGAGATCGTGTTATGTCCACCACCGTGCCGTCTGGGCGACCGTGCGTCGGCCGCCTCGTCATCGCTGAAGGAGCACGAAAATGGTCTTCGATACCGCGACGCCCGACATGTCCCGGCCCGGGGACGGCCGACGAGGTCCGCCTGAGACCGGGCGTGGCAGCGATTACGCCGAACTGTCCCGGCAGGTCAGACAGGCGGGCCTGCTCGACCGCAGGCCCGCGTACTACTCACTGAAGATCGCCGCCAACCTCACGCTGTACGTCGCCGGCTGGGTCGTGTTCGCCCTGCTGGGCCGCTCGTGGTGGCAGCTGGTCGTCGCCGCCTTCCTGGCGGTGATGTTCACCCAGGTCGCGTTCGTCGGGCACGACGCGGGTCATCGGCAGATCTTCGGCTCGAAACGCGCCAACGACCTGCTCGGACGCCTGCACGGCGGCATCCTGGTCGGGCTCAGCTACGGCTGGTGGGTGGACAAGCACAACCGCCACCACTCGCACCCGAACCACGAGGGCCGCGACCCCGACATCGCCGGCAGCGCCATCGCCTTCACGGCCGGCCACGCCACCGCGCGCCGCGGCATCGGCACGCTGCTGGCCCGGTCGCAGGCGTACCTGTTCTTCCCGATGTTGCTGCTGGAGGGCTTCCACCTGCACGTCGCGAGCGTCCGCGCGATCCTGGGCGGCACCCGCGCGTCGACGACGGCGCGCATCGCCGAGGCGTCGATGCTGGTGATCCACGTGTCGGTGTTCCTGATGGCGCTGTTCCTGGTGCTGTCGCCGGTGCAGGCCGTGTGCTTCCTGCTCGTGCAGCAGGGCCTGTTCGGCGTCTACATGGGCTGCTCATTCGCCCCGAACCACAAGGGAATGCCGGTCTTCGGCCGCGAGGACAAGATCGACTTTCTGCGCCGCCAGGTGCTGACCTCGCGCAACGTACGCGGCGGCCGGCTCACCGACTTCATTCTCGGCGGGCTGAACTACCAGATCGAGCACCATCTGTTCCCGAGCATGCCGCGCCCGAGCCTGCGCCGCGCGCAGGCACTGGTCCGCGGTTACTGCGAGCAGCACGGCATCTCCTACACGGAGACCTCGCTCGCCCGCTCGTACACCGACGTGCTCCGTCACCTGCACTCGGTCGGCGCGATCAGCGGCGAACCCGCTCGGGGTTGATGGTTCGGGGCGCCATCGTCGTAGCCATCGGCCGATCGCGCCCCGCTCCCCGTCGAACCCTGACGCTCTCTATTTCTTCGCCTGACGGGCGCGGCGCTCGGCGCGGCGCTCGACGAACCTGTTCGCGGCGCCATCCAGCCCCTCCACGAACTCCGACAGCTGCTCGCGGGCCTTCTCACCCTCGGGCCCCAGGCCGTCCATCTCGAAGATCCGCCACTGCCGCAGGACCGGAGCGATCACGTCGTCCTTGTGAACCTGCAGGTCGTAGATGCCGGCGTTGGCGATCGCGACCGACTTGCGGAGGAATCCGTCGATCGTGTGGCCGGGCATCTGGAAGTCCATCACGACGTCGGTGACGGCCTGCATCGTCTCGTCGGGGGAGAGCTCGAACGCCGCCGCGAGAAGGTTGCGGTAGAAGAGCATGTGGAGGTTCTCGTCGGCCGCGACGCGCGTCAGCAGACGCTCGCACGCGGGGTCGCCGGAGGCCTTGCCGGTGTTGCGGTGCGAGACGCGGGTCGCCAGCTCCTGGAAGGAGACGTACGCGAGCGCGTGCAGCATCTTGTCGCCGTGGTCGGCCTCGTAGCCGCCCTGCATGTGCGTCATGCGGGCGCGTTCGAGCGCGACCGGGTCGACGGCACGGGTCACGGTCAGGTAGTCGCGGATGACGATGCCGTGGCGGTTCTCCTCGGCCGTCCAGCGGTTCACCCAGGTGCCCCACGCGCCGTCACGGCCGAAGAGCGTCGCGATCTCGCGGTGGTAGCCGGGGAGGTTGTCCTCGGTGAGGAGGTTGACGATCAGCGCGTCGCGCGACTCGGGGGAGACCCGTGAGTCGTCCGGCGTCCACGGGTCGCCTTCGTACAGCCCGTCGAAGTTGCGCCCCTCGCTCCACGGAACGTACTCGTGAGGGAACCATTCCTTGGCCGTCGACAGGTGACGGTCGAGCTCGGTCGCGACGACCGGCTCCAGGTCCATCAGTAGTTCGGCGGTGGTCTTCGGGCGGGACGTAAGCGACATTCGAGCCTTTCCAGATCGTGGTCGATTTCGGTGGGAGCGGTGAGAAGGCAACGGCGTCCCATCGCATAAGCGCAGGTCAACTATACGGGACGGGCCCCCGTCCGAATCGTGCGGTCCGGTGATGAACTCTGAGGACACAATTTGGAGGAATCGTGAAACCGGCGAAGGCCGGCCACGTCTGAGCCTGCCTCGGCGAGGAGCACCGCCGCGCTCGGAGGGGCGTCGGTGGGAGGACGGTCAGGCCGGGTTCTGGAGCGGGCCGACCTCGGCCGCCTTCTGCTCTGGCAGGGGATTGACGGCATGCACCTCGGCCTGCTCGGCCACGGTTTCGGCGAGCCGTACCGGAGGCGGCAGCTTCCGCCACTTACCGGATGAGTCGTGTTCATCGCTCATGCGTCCAGTGTGCGCGCCGATGCGGCGGAGCGCGAGTGTCCCGCACTCATCGCCTCTGGTTCGCACAAGTGCGGTGTGGTGAATCCGGTTTTGTCCGGGACAGGTCAAAAGAGACAGGTCTGATGATCGGGCGCTGTTAGCTTCCCCTTATACGGAGACTTGCGGAGCATTAACCAAAGTGCGCGGCGAACGAAGGGGGAGACAGTGCGGATTTCGGGCCGGTCGGATCAGGTACTTCTGATCGACCAACTTGTCGCGGCCGGTGGTGGCCCGCAGGTAATGGCCGACGTCACCCGGCCCGTCCTCGTACTGGAGGGAATCGGAGGTTCCGGCCGTTCGGAGATTCTCCGGAACGCGCGCGAGCGGTGGGCGCGAAAGGCACCCCTGGCCGAGGTCGATCCGCTGTACGTGGCCGACGAGGCGGCCGGCTCGATGCGGGACGTGCTGCTGGCCACGATTCTCGGCCTGACCCACGGCGTTCCCGGCTACAACGTCTCAGTCGACCGCGTCGTACTCGCGCACATCGCGATGGGCGAGCCGATCGCCGAATCCGATCCCGAGGCTCGCCGGGCGGCGATGGTGCAGCGCATCAACACCTACCGCGACATCGCGCATGTCGAGAATCTGCTGGCCGACCTGGCCGAGAACGCCGCGCAGTTCGTGCTGTCCCCGGGCGTGCGCAACATCGCGCGCACGATCGCCAGGGAGATCGTCCGGCGGCTGAAACGCGGCGGTGTCCTGCCCAGACTGATCTGGAAGGACGCGCTCGCCTGGTTCGGCCACCAGGACCAGGGCTTCGCCCGCGACCCGGTCGACGCGCTGATCGCTCTTAGCGTTCAGGCCCACAATGACAATGTCGCCGTCCGCCAGGACGTCGACCACCTTCTGATGATGGCGCTGCTCGCCGACCTGCGGGACAGCGTCTCTCCCGTCGCGAACCGGCCGTGCAACGCCGTCCTCCTCCTCGACAACGGCGACGCGCAGGCCGCGGTGGAATTCGTCAGCGCGCTGATCACGGCGCGTGGCGAGCTGGCGCACCAGCAGATGCCACCGGACCCGCTGACCGTGATCACCACGAGCGGCGGGGCGCTCGTCACCGCCCTGACCGGAGAGGGCGACCGGCCGCCGGTTCTCACCGAGGGCGCGTTGCGGGGGATGACCGCCGGCGACCTGCGCCGTCGCGGCTCCTGGATCCCCGTTCTCGTCGGCGACCTCTCCGTCGACGACGTCCAGCAGATGGCGCGGACCCGGACGTTCTCGGTCACGCTCGGCACCCGGGACGTGGCGCGGGCGGTCCACCGGCTCACCGGAGGGCACACCGTCGCCTCCCGGCTCGTGCTGGACAAGCTGGAGGACGCCCCCGACCTCGTCGACGATCTCGGGAGCGTGCTGCGGCTGCCGGCGCCGCAGCCCGGAAACACCCTCGAACGGGACCTCCTCGACCGCGTCATCACCGGGCTGACCCCCCAGCGGCGCGCGGACCCGGACCTACGGGACGACCTGATCACGCTCGCCGCCGCGCGTGACGACGCGGAGGCGCGGCTGCTGATGCCGCTGCTGGCGGATCCGGTGGAGGCGGAGGCTGCGCTGTTCACCTCACGGACCCTCTGGTCCGCCGAGGGGGCGCGGGGGAATCCGGCGCTGGCCCCGTTCGTCCGCTACCTGCTGCTGCGTTCGCTCGCGGCGCGTCCGGCGGGCCACGGAGCGGCGTGGGCCGAGGTCTTCGCGCGGCTCCGAAGGCACGCCAAGGCCGACGGCGATCTCGGCGGCCGTCTCCATCACTCGCTCGCGCTGGGCGACGACGTGGCGGACGAGCTCGACCAGCTGCTGACGACGACGCCCGCCGACGAATGGCTGGCGCTCCTCGACGAGGTCGTCGCCGTACCCCGGCTTGGGGCCGGCCCGGCGACGGCCGGCGAGGCTCCCGCGCGAGGCGAGGAACGGCGCGTCTGGGTCGGGGAGCTCGTCACGCGGCTCAACGCACTCGCCGATCTCCGGGTCAGTGCGAGAGGCGAACTGCGGAGCCACTACGTGGTCATCAGCGAGGCCTATCGGTCGCTCGCCGCCAAGGACCCCCTGCCATTCGGAAACCGTTCGCGGCAGTACCGGAAACTCGCCGACGAACTGGGCTGACCGCCAACCGTAGGAGTCAACAACGATGCGTTCTCTCTCCGAATGGGCAGCGGATCGCAGGGAGAAGTTCTCCCTGCTGATTCTCCCTCGCCCGAGTCGCTTTCCCCGACGGTCGGCGGACTGGATTCCGTTCGTGATCGTGGTCGTGCTCCTCGCCGGTTCGCCATTCGTCATCTGGAAGGCCGGGAGCGTGACGTCACGGATCGGCTGCCGGTCCGGATTGCTGCCCTCGTCCCAGGTCTGGTCACAGGGCGGCGAGTGCGTCGGCCTGAGCGAGGCCCCGTACGCGTTCGGGCACACCGCCTTCGACGGCGTGTTCAAGAAGATCGCCGAACAGAACAAGGCCGCGCGGGACGGTTCGTGTGCCGGGAAGGCCTCGGCGGTGACCATCGGCGTGCTGATGACGATGAGCTCCCCGGAGCTCGGGGGCCGCGCCGTCCACCAGCTCGAAGGGATCACGGCCGGGCAGGCGATGGCCAACCGGCCCGGCTGCATCCATCCCGTACGCCTGCTCGTCGGCCAGATGGGAGCCACCGAACAGGCGTCGGTCCGCGTGGCACGGGCGATGGCCGGCCGGAGCGGCGTCGTCGGAGTCGTGGGGCTCGGGCTGAGCGCCCAGCGGTCGGCGGACGCGATCCGGGAACTGGCCGCCCGGCGCATCCCCATGGTGTCCGACCTCATCACCGCCGAGGGGTTCGACAAGAACGGGTCCGCCGACGACAGACCGGGCTTCGACACCTGTCAGGCCAACGTGACGTACAAGGCCGGTGTGGGGCAGGGGTTCTTCTACCGCGTGGCCTTCCGCGGCGCGGTCCAGATCGACCAGCTCGCCAAGTACGTCCAGCGCGAGCACCAGAAGATCGACTTCATCCTGACGCCGATCACGGTCGACGATCCCTACACCTGCACCACGCTTCCGCTCCTGCACCGGAAGTTCGGCGACGTGCCCGAGGTGAGGTTCGATCCCGGAGACCCGGCGACGGTGGCCCAGTCCGCGAAACGGATCTGCAGCACCAACGGCCCGGTCGGCGTCTTCTACTCGGCGCGCGGGAGCGACCTCACCAGGTTCCTCACGAGCGTCGAGCGTGAGACGCAGAACGGCCTGTGCCAGGCGTCGGGCGTCACGGTGGTGAGCGCCTCGGACGTCGAGCGGATACGGGCGCTGGAGATCGACTCCAAACTCGACCAGCAGCGCACGGAGGCGCTGACCTCGCCGACCTTCAAGGACGGCTCGGTCCGGCTCCTCTACACCCCGCTGGCCGACCCCGACGTCCTCACCAAGGCCGGCTCCCCGGGGTACGCACGGCTCGAGAAGCTCTTCACCGACGAGGGGTTCGACACCACCGACCTCGACGACGGATGGGCGATCAACGGGTACGGCGCCGCGGTGACCGTCGCCACCGCCGTCAACACGCTGAGCGGCACGGGGAAGGTCACCCCCGGCCAGGTCAACACGGTCATCAGCGGGTTCTCCACCCAGACGCAGGCGGTCCCGGCCGGCGACGGGAACATCACCTTCGACAACAACGGGAACCGCAGCGACTCGGTCCCGGTGGTGGTCCGCCTGTGCCCGCCGGCCTCCGGCAGCGCAGGGGCCCTCCACCCGGCGACCGTGGAGGTCTACCCCAAGCGCGGGCGATGCCCGTGATCTAAGGGACGGCCGGCGTCCTGGAGGTGGCGGACCACACCCGTCAGCCTCCGGTGTAGGCGGCCGTGGTGCGGTCCGCGCAGGCGCGGGCCTTGGCCTCGTCGGCGCCGGACGCGACGTTGGCGGCGCGCCAGCCGTCGCTGCTGAGCGCCATGAATCGCTTGCCGTCGGCCGACATCGCCCATTCCATGGCCTCCCGCGGGTCGACGGCCGTTCCGGACGACAGGTGCAGTCTCAGGCCCATGAGCGCGGTGTCCCAGCCGACGCCGATCGCGCCGGGCCCGAACTCGTCCCAGCGCTCGTCGCCGACGCGGGAGATGTGCTCCAGTTCGAAGCGCGTTCCTCCGGACGGGTCCGGTGTCAGGCGTACCTCGATCCAGCTGACGTCCCCGTCGAACTCCCAGGTCGCGGCGAAGCTCTTCGGCGGATCGCAGCGCTCGATCGTGCCGCCCGCGTTGCCCTGGAGCTGGTAGTGGCCGCCGACGTGCAGGTCGCCTGACACGGGCAGGAACCAGCGCGGGATGCGCTCGGCGTTCGTGCAGGCGTCCCAGAGGTCCTCGATCGGCGCGTCGTAGGTACGGGTGATGGTCGCGCTGTGCGCCTCGCCCGCCTCCAGCACGCGCTTGCCGACCGTGCGCCGTACGGCGTTGATCTCGGATGTGACATCGATCATCAGGTGCTCCTGTCTTCGGGTGGTCCGGTCTTCCTGCGACCACGCGCCAGCTCCGTCGCCAGAGCGTCCAGCGGCGGGGTCCAGAAGCGCCGGAAGCGTTCAAGCCACGCGTCGACCTCGCGCAACGGATCGGAGTTCACCGCGTAGAGACGCCGGGTGCCTTCGGGCCGTACGGTCGCGAAACCGCCGTCTCGCAGCACACGGAGGTGCTGTGAGACGGCGGGCTGGGAGATGCCGAACTCCTTCTGGACGATCGCGCCCACCGAGCCGGAGGTCATCTCGCCGCCCGCGAGCAGCTCCAGGATCCTCCGGCGTACGGGGTCGCCCAGCACGTCGAACGCATGCATGGCGACGAAAGTAACGGTATCCACTTATATAAGTCAACACCTATATAGTGTTGACGGATCAGGTGTCCCGGCTCCGCATCCGCCAGGCGGCACAGCCCAGCAGCACCGCGATGTACAGCATGAACACTCCGAACCCGGTCCAGGGCGGGAGCGCCGACACGTCGGGCCGCCGGAAGGTGACGGCCGTGCCGGCCGGCACGGGCAGGTACTTGTAGACGTGGTCCGACCAGCTCTCCGGCAGGAACCCGGAGACGAGCTGGAGGCCGAACAGCACCCCGAACAGCGCGCCGACCGCCCCCGCCGTACTGCGCAGCAGCGCGCCCAGGCCCAGCCCGAGCAGGCCGATACCGGTGAGGTACAGGGCGGAGCCGAGCACCGCCCGCGTCGTGCCCGGGTCCCCGAGGGCGATGTCGAGGTGTTCCCGCGCCAGGATCATCTGGCCGGCGACGAAGGCCACGGCCGACGCCGGCAGGCACAGCACGAGCGTCGTCAGCGCGAACGCCACGGCCTTGCCCCACAGTACCGGCAGCCGCCGCGGCACGGCGGCGAAGCTGGTGCGGACCATGCCGGTGGCGTACTCCCCGGTGATCAGGAGCACCCCGAGGATCCCGATCGCCAGCTGCGCCAGCTGCACGCCGCCGAGGCTGACCGCGGTGGGGTCGAAGTTCGCGACGGCGTCCGGGGTGGTCGGTGGCCGCGTGACCCTGATCAGGGAGTACATCGTGCCGATCCCGACGACCAGCGCGACGGTCGCCAGCAGCGACCAGGCGGTCGACGGCAGCGATCGCAGCTTGGTCCACTCCGAGCGCAGCACCCTCACCCAGGTGACCCGCTGCTCGGTGTCGTAGGAGGGAAGTGTCGAGGTCATCGCCGTTCTCCTGTCGTGGTGGGCGCGCGGAACTCCACCGCGTCCCTGGTCATCTCCATGAACGCCTCCTCCAGGGAGGCCTCCTGCGCGGTGAGTTCGAGCAGGGTGATCCCGTTCGCCCCGGCGAGCGTGCCGACCTGGTCGGTGGTCGGCCCCGTCACGGTCAGCGCGCCGTCCTCCTCGCGCGTCACGGTGACGTCCGGCGCGCGCAGCAGGGCCGCCAGGGCGCCCGGATCGGTGCAGCGGACCCGTACGACATGGCGCGCGGCGCTCGCGACGAACTCCGCCACCCCGGTGTCGGCGAGCAGCCTGCCGCGGCCGATCACGATGAGATGCTGCGCGGTCAGGGCCATCTCGTTCATCAGGTGGGAGGAGACGAAGACCGTCTTCCCCTCGGAGGCCAGGCCGCGCAGGAGCGAACGGACCCAGCGGATGCCCTCGGTGTCCAGGCCGTTCAGCGGCTCGTCGAGGATGACCGTACGCGGGTCGCCGAGCAGCGCCGTCGCGATGCCCAGCCGCTGTCCCATGCCGAGGGAGAACCCACCGGCCCGCTTGCGCGCGACCTCGCGCAGGCCCACCGCGTCCACCACCTCGTCCACGCGGGACCGCGCGATGCCGCTCGTACGCGCCAGCGCCAGCAGATGGAGGTACGCGCGGCGGCCCGGGTGGGTCGACCGGGCGTCCAGGAGGGCGCCGACCTCCCGCAGCGGAGCCGTGTGCTCGCGGAAGGGCCTGCCGTTGACGGTCACCGACCCGCCGGTCGGTGCGTCCAGCCCGAGGATCATCCGCATCGTGGTCGACTTCCCGGCGCCGTTCGGGCCGAGAAAGCCCGTCACGACCCCGGGCCGCACGGTGAAGGTCAGGTCGTCGACCGCGACCTTGTCCCCGTACCTCTTGGTCAGTCCGCGTGCCTCGATCATGTCTGGGCCCTTCTCCGTCCGCATCGCCCCGGCGGCGTTGCACGAGGTCAACGGTGCCGGGGACGCGTGCCGCCGTCTTTGGGGCAACCGGCCCGTCCGGGGTGGGGTTTTCCCCACCCCGGACGGGAGCCGGCCACATGGCGCGGACACCCCGGCGTGTCTACCGTTGGCCTCGTGACCTCCAAGACCGTGCTGGGCGCCCTGACCTCGGAGCGCAGCCGCCGGGCGACGTTCCACGTGCTCGCCGGGCTGCCGGCCGCCGTCGGGGCCGCCACGGTCCTCACCGGCGTGTTCGTCCTCTGGGGCGCCGCGGTATGGAGCCTGTTCGACGGGCCCATCGGCGGCCTGCGGCTCATCGGCCTGTACGTGGCCACGGCCGTGTGCGGGCCGGTGGTGTTCCTCTGGTGCGTGCTGGGGCTGGGCGCCCTGCAGCGTGCGCGCTTCCGCGGGCTGCTCGGGGTCTCGATTCCCGCGCCGGCCCGTGTCCGGCTCGTACGCGCGTGGCGCGGGCCCGCCGTTTGGCGGCAGCTCGGCTACCACCTCCTCTCATTCGCCGTCGGTGGCGTGGGCGGCGCCGTCGTCGTGTTCTGCTGGTCGGCGCTGCTGTTCGCGCTCTGGGCGCGGGGCTCGCTCGGTCTCGGCCTCGCCGTCGCCTCTCCGTTCCTGTTTTTCGCGGCCCCGTGGGCGGCGCGCGGCGTCGCACGGGCCGACGAGGCCGCGGCGCGTACGCTGCTGGGCCCCGGCCGCGCCGAGGAGCTGCGAGAGCGGGTCGAGTCGCTGGCCCGCAGCCGCGCCGACGCCGTCGCGGCGGCCGACGCCGAACGCCGCCGGATCGAGCGCGACCTCCACGACGGCGCGCAACAGCGCCTCGTCTCCCTCGCGATGAACCTCGGCATGGCACGCGCGAAGCTCACCTCGGACCCCTCCGACCCCGCGCGTCTGGCCCTCGAACAGGCCCACGACGAGGCCACCGAGGCCCTCGCCGAGCTGCGGGAGTTCGTCCGCGGTCTGCACCCGGCCGTCCTCGACGACCGAGGCCTCGACGCCGCCCTGTCCGGGATCGTCGCCCGCGCGCCGCTGCCCGTACGCCTCCGGGTCGACCTGGAGCGCCGCTGCTCGGCGACGATCGAGGCCATCGCCTACTTCGTCGTCTCCGAGGCGCTCACCAACATCGCCAAGCACGCGAACGCCGGCCGCGCCGAGGTGACCGTCGGCCGTACGGGCGACCGGCTCCGCGTGGTCGTCACCGACGACGGGCGCGGCGGCGCCGTCATCGGGGACGGCAGCGGCCTGCGCGGGCTCGCGCAGCGCGCCGCCACCGTCGATGGGACCCTGACCGTCCACAGCCCGCCCGGCGGGCCGACGACCATCACCGTGGAGCTGCCGTGCGAGTCGTGATCGCCGAGGACTCCGTGCTGCTCCGCGCGGGCCTCACCAAGCTGCTCACCGACGGCGGCTTCGACGTCGTCGACGCCGTGCCCGACGCCGAGGCGCTCCTGCGGGCCGTCGCCGCGCACCACCCGGATCTCGTCGTCATCGACGTGCGGATGCCGCCGACCCACACCGACGAGGGCATCAGGGCGGCGCTGGTCATCCGCCGCCAGTACCCCGAGGTCGCCGTCCTCGTGCTGTCCCAGTACGTCGAGGAGCGTTACGTCACGGACCTGTTGTCCGTCGAGACCAGCGGGGTCGGCTACCTGCTGAAGGACCGGGTCGCGTATGTGTCCGACTTCCTGGATGCCCTGCGCCGGGTCGCCGCCGGGGGCACCGCGCTCGACCCCGAGGTCGTCGCGCAGCTGCTCGTACGCCGTCGCGCCGACCCGATGGACGCGCTCACCCCGCGCGAGCGTGAAGTGCTGCGGCTCATGGCCGAGGGGCGTTCCAACAACGGCGTCGCCGACGCGCTGAAGGTCAGTCACAGCGCGGTCGAGAAGTACGTCAGCAACATCTTCGCCAAGCTCGACCTGCCGCCCACGTCGGCGGATCACCGCCGTGTCCTCGCGGTGCTCAGGTTCCTGTCCGAATCCCGTTGAGTCTCGCTCCGATAACGCACCGTTCACCGGTGAACCCGAGGCGTGGTCGTCTCGTCTCACGTGCAGGAACCGTTCTGTAGAAAGGGACGAACGGACAATGCGCGTCGGCAACAGGTACGAACTGCTCAGCGCGCTCGGCCAGGGCGGGATGGGCAAGGTCTGGCTCGCCCATGACGAGCTGCTCATGCGCGATGTGGCGGTCAAGGAAGTACTGCTCTCACCGGAGCTGAGCGAGGCCGAGAGGGCCGAGCGTCATGCCCGTACGATCCGGGAGGCGCGCTCGGCGGCACGCCTCAGCCACCCGGGCGCGGTCACCGTGCACGACGTGGTCGAGCACGAGGGCCGGCCGTGGATCGTCATGGAGCTGGTCGCCGCCCCGTCGCTGCAGAACGTGATCGACGACTCGGGGCCGCTGGACCCCCGGCGGGTGGCCGTGCTCGGCCGTCAGATGCTGGGCGCGCTGCGCGCCGCCCACGCCGCCGGCATCGTGCACCGCGACATCAAGCCCGGCAACGTGCTCATCGCCGACGGCGACCGTGCGGTGATCACCGACTTCGGCATCGCGGCGCTGGAGGGCGACGCGTCGCTGACCGGCACCGGCGTCCTCATCGGCTCGCCGGCCTACATCGCACCTGAGCGGGCACGAGGCGACCGCGGAGGCGCCGCCGCGGACCTGTGGGCGCTGGGCGCCACCCTGTACGCCGCGGTCGAGGGCCGCTCACCGTTCGAACGCTCCGGCCACGTCTCGACCCTGGCCGCCATCATGACGGGGGAGATGCCGCCGCCCGCCAACGCCGGACCGCTGACACCGGTGCTCGCCGGCCTGCTGCGCCGAGAACCGGCGGACCGCATGACCACCGCGGAGGCCGGCCGCCTGCTCACCCGGATCGCCGAAGGAACCCTGCCGGACGCCGCCGTGACCGCACTCGCCCTGCCCGCGGCGTCACCATCGCCTGAGGCCACGGCACCGGTGTTCCCGCCGGAGACGCGGGCGCTGAACTCCGGAGCGCCGGACACAACGGCACCCGCGTGGGCTCCGGGCCCGCACCAGGTCGAACCGCGCCCGGCCCGCCGCCCGGCGACGCTCGCCGTCGCGAGCGCCGTGGCCGGAGCCCTCATCGTGGCCGCCTTCGGCACGGTCTGGTTCCTCGGCGGCGCGTCCGCCCCGAAGACCCCGAAGGCGGGCGTCACCACCGCCCCGCCGGCCACGACCCCGACCGTACGCCCGGGGAGCGCGACGTCCCCGCCTCCGGAGCCCGACTCGGCGCACGAGGAGTGGACGACGAGGTCGGAGAGCGGCTTCTCGGTCTCGGTCCCGTCGACGTGGAGCCGCCGCAGCGACGGCGACAACGTCTTCTACCAGGACCCCACGGCACGCCTGCTCCTGCAGATCGGCACGACGCCCTGGTACTCCGACGCGGAGACCGAGGCGGAGTCGGTGAACTCGAACGTCTCCCAGAGCTTCCAGGGCTACCGGGAATCGGCCGTCACTCCGATCACCTACCTCGGCGTCCCGGCCGCCGACCTGAGTTTCGCCTACGACCGTCCCACGGGTGCCCAGCGCGTCAACGACAGGTTCTTCCGCGTGAACGGCCGCGCGTTCGCCGTCTACTTCCGCATGCCGGCCGACCAGTGGCAGGACTCCCCGCACTACCTCACTCCCATCTTCGACGGCTTCCACGTCGACTGAGGCGCGGTCAGCGGGACGCGTCGATGCGGAGCGTGTGGCCTCCCGTCGCTCCCAGGTAGACGTGGTCCGCGTCCTGGCGGGCCGAGTCGACTCCCGCACCGGAGTGGAAGGAGTCGCCGTCCCAGGCCACGTGGCCGTTCACGCGGACGGTGACTTTGCCCCGATCGGGCCGGGGGACGACGACGGTGCCGGAGGTTCCGGCAGGGGCGCCGGCCTCCAGGGCGAACGCCCCGTCGCGCCGGCCCCATTTCACCGTGATGTCGCCGTGCGGAGTGGGGGTACGTCCTTGGGCCCACTTCAGGTCACCGGGCTGCGGCTCGACGGTCCAGGTGCCGAATCCCGCGGACGTCGGGCGTACGCCCAGGACGTACGCGGACAGTCCCGCCGCGGCGCCGGTGCCCCAGGCGTGCGACAGGCTGGTCGCCGCGGACAGGCCCGGCTCGCCGTCGGGGTTGAGCACCTCCCAGACCGTGCCGGTGTAGAAATCGCCGGCGGGGTCGGCCATCGGGCCCCAGAGCGTACGGAGCAGTGAGAGCCCGCCGTTCGTGTCGTCGGCCGAGAGGCGCGCCCAGAGCTCCAGCGATGACGCGAACGGGCTGATCGCCGGCACAAGTTCGCCGGTCTGGGAGTAGGCGCCCAGCAGCCCGCTGTCCACCGAGAACGCGCGGGGGCCCTTCGGGGTCCACAGCCGGCTGCGGAGTGCCCGCAGGATCCCGTCGACGCGGTCCGCCGGCGCGATGCCGTAGAGCACGGCGAGCGCGTCGCCGTCCTGGGCGGTCTGGCCGGGCCGCTTGTCGCTGATGGCGTAGTCGCCGGTGGTCCGGTCGAAGAGCGACCGGTTGATGGCCGTCTTCAGGTCCGCGGCGCGGGCACGGTAGCCGGCCGCCTCGTCGGTGTAGCCCAGGTCGGAGGCGACTTCGGCGGCGCCGTCGAGGATGTGGAAGTAGAGCGCGTTGTCGGAGGTGACGGCGCCGTGGAAGTCTTGGCCGTCGACCGGATGCCAGGTCTTGCCGTTGGTGATCAGCAGTCCCCGGCGGTCGACGTGGGAGGCGTTCCACGCCATCTCCCGCCGGGCCTCGGGCCAGTGGTCGCGTACGAAGCGGGTGTCGCCGGTGAACCGGTAGTACTCCGCGAGCGCCGCCACCCACGACATCGAGTACGCCTCGGACCAGCAGTCGCTCTTGTCCCCGGTCGCGTGGGCGCTGATCTCGCCGCTGGGCTTCTGCGTACGGCCGAGCAGGTCCAGGCTGCCCTGGATGTGCTGGCTCGCGCCGGTGGAGTAGTAGACGGTCTGGCCGGGTGTGAGCAGGTCGCCGGACCATACGTTCCGGTCCCGCTTGGGTCCGTCCACGAGCAGCGGCGGAGTCTTCTTCCCCGGTTCGGAGTCGGCCGGCAGCGAGTCGAGCCGCGCCGTGTAGACGCTGGAGTCCCAGATCCGGTTGAGCACGTCGGAGCTGGAGACGAAGAACCCCTGGTCCGGCGATGCCAGTGGCGCCGAGAAGTCGATTCCCGCCGCCGAGAGCTCGACTGTTCCCGGCGTCGTCAGGCGGATTTGCTGGAAGCGCTGTGCTCCCTGGATCCGCTTGTTCCGCAGGACACCGGGGCCCTTGATGGAAAATGTGTTATAGCGGTGTAGATCCCCGCCGAATGAGCCGGAAAGGATCTGGATGTCCCCTTTGGGGGTGAGGTACGCCTGGACCTCCGAGTACGCCGCCGACAAGGTGGGGTCGCCCGTACCGCCGCTGACGTTGAAATAGGGAAAGCCTTCGACGTTACGGCCGTAGTCGAGGAGCACCACGGGATCGGGGCCGTTCGCCGACCTGGTCAGCGTCGTCGTCCCTTTCGCCTGCCCGGTCAGGGCGCCGGCGTTCTTCACCTGGCCCGACGTGGAGACGACGCGTACGGGCCGCACGTCTCGGCTCGTCGGGGCCAGGGCATCGTGGTGCGCGTCGGAGGAGGAGGGCCAGAAACCGTCGTGACCGGGCGGAAGACACGCCATCGTCGCGATCACCGCCACGATGAGCCGCGCGTACGATCGCGGGCGCTTCATTGCTCTGATCTTCAACACATCCCTTGACAGTCGATTGACACAATCAGCTGTAAAGCGGTCAGGCCCGTCGGCCCTCATGGGCACGGTAAGCAAGCGTGCGCTACTCCGAGTAGGGCAAAACGGTGTCGCTCGCTAGCCGATGGTTGTTGCTTGTCGATGATTCGTCAGTGATATTTGCGCGAAACTGCTGGTTCGCGGAGCGCGTCGCACGCGCGAGACTGGGGCGATGACCGACGATCCACACGGCGCGCCGGGCGACGCTGGGACACCGGGCTCGCTCGCCCGGGTCCTGGGCGACGTCGCGGCCGAGCGTGTCGCTCAGGACGAGATGTTCGGAATCCAGGACTTCCCCGACGGCACCGGCCCCGAGCGCACACCCGCGGCCGACGCGGCCAAGGAAGACTGCCGCACGGCCTGGCGCGACGGCCGCCTGACCTGGCGGCACATCTTCGCCGAGGAGTTCTGCGAGGCGCTCGCCGAAGACGACCCCCAGCCGCTCCGCACCGAACTGGTCCAGACGGCCGCCGTCGCGGTCAAGTGGGTCCAGGCCCTCGACCGGCGCGACGGCGGGCTGAGCCACGCCACCAAGACCCGCTCGCGGGAGAAGCTCGTCCGGGACCGCATTCCCGACATCATCCGTTCAGCGGGGAAAGAGCCCGACGTACGGGTCGCCGCCGACGGTGAGCATCACCTGCTGCTGCGCGCCAAGCTCTACGAGGAGGCCGGGGAGTTCGCCGACTCAGGCGACATAGCGGAGCTCGCCGACATCTTGGAGGTCGTCTACGCCATCGCCGCCGCCCACGGCGTCGAGCCGGCCGAGCTCGACCGCCTGCGCGCCGAGAAGGCGGCCAGGAACGGCTGCTTCGAGCAGCGTCACGTCCTCCGCGCCGACTAGGAGTTGTCCGGGTTCGCCTCGGTGTACAGGCGTTCCGCCAGGTCGCGGTCGTCGGGGAGGGGGGTCACTCCGACGCGCCAGGTGCCCCCGGCGTAGTCGCCGGGCGGCCACGTCTGTCCGCCCGGACGCCACAGCGATTGCCAGGCGAGGACGCCGTCCCCGGGGCCAGAGAACCAGTGGTTCGTCTCGTTCCAGGACGAGCCGGTGCGGTACGCGACGGCGAGCGACCCCGGGCCGTTCGAGGCCAGCGTCCAGCGGGGGAAGCCCGGAACGTCGCCCGTACGCGGGAAGACCGCGTCATCGCCGTAGCGGCTCGCCAGGGGGTCCACGCCCAGGCCCGCCTCCCCGACCGGCGCGGTCGTCGTGCCGGTCACGTGCCACGTCAGTGAGGTCTCGATCGACCGCGGGCCGAACGCGAAGGACCAGTCGGCGGTGACCGGTTCGTCGCCCATGCGCATGCCGGAGAGCGTGACGTCGCCTCCCGTCACGGTCGTGCGGTCGGCCGCTCCTGGCAGGTCCGTGGTGCCGAACGCCCCGACGCCGATGTAGGGGCGGGTTCCGCGGATCTGGTTCTCCAAGAGGTTCCGCCCGCCGTACGACAGTTCGGTCAGGGCGGTGACCGGGCGGCTCATGAGAGTCGCCTGGTAGGCCGGCGCCTGGACCCGTACGCCGGCGGTGGGGGTGGGCCGGTGCCAGATGAGCGGCGCCAGGGACACGCCGCCCTGGCCCCAACCCGCCGAGGTCACGTACCAGCGCCCGCGGTCCCGTACGACTTCGGCGGCGTGCGCCGCGATGTGGCCGACCTGGTCGCCGAAGCGCAGGGGGTCGGTGCTGCGGAACACGTCGGTGCCGACGTAGCCGGGGCGCGGGCCGGTGAACAGGTACCAGTACCCGCCGTTCCGCACGACGAACGGCGACTCGGTCGACCCGCCGAACGTCCCCGCGGACCGGTCGGCGTAGGCCACCTGACGGCCGCTCCAGTGCACCAGGTCGGCGCTGGTCCGGTAGGCGACGATGTGGGTGCCGCCGCCGGGGGAGCCGGTGGCCGTGTAGTACATGACCCACCGGCCGCCGAGACGCATCACGTACGGGTCCCGCGCGTCGTAGCCGTCGCGGAACAACGGGCCGTCCGGACGCCTGGTCCAGTGGTAGAGGTCCGTGGACGTGGCCAGGCTGATGGCGTACGCCGAATGGTCGTCGCCACCGCCGTTGTAGAACATGTAGTAGGTGCCGCCGCGTTCGATGACGTGCGGAGCCCACAGGTGGGTCTCGCCGTAGTAGCCGGGGTCGACCGAGAGCGCGAACGGGCGTTTCGTCCACGGCCCCTGGAGGCTCGGCGCGGTGGCGTGGGCGAAATGGTCCTCGTCTTCGGGGTCGGCCGGTTCCTGGTGGGTGATGCCGAACAGGTGCCACGTGCCGTCACGGCCGCGCACGATCGTGTGGTCGTTGACGTACCAGGGCGCGCTCTCGCCCGCGCTCGGATCGTAGACTGACACGGCATCGGGGGATCGTCATGGCTCACCGTCCTGACCGGCACAATGATGCGCATGACCCCGCCCCCTGAGAGCTGCCCCTGCGGACTGCCCGCGCCGTACGACGACTGCTGCGGGCGCTTCCACCGCGGCGACGCGAAGGCGCCGACCGCGGAACGCCTCATGCGCTCGCGGTTCAGCGCCTTCCACGCCGGTGACGCCGCCTACCTCCTGCGCACCTGGCACCCGTCCACGAGGCCGCCGCGCGTCGACTTCGACAAGGCGCTGCGCTGGGTGCGCCTGGAGGTGCTCCAGACCTCCGGCGGAGGATTCCTCGACGACGACGGAACCGTCCGCTTCCGCGCCCTCTACGTCGAACGCGGACGCGCCGGGCTGATGGAGGAGCACAGCCGTTTCGTCATCGAAGGCGGCGACTGGCTGTACGTCGGCCCCCTGGCCTGAGCCCGACCACAAGATCGGGGAGTGCCAACGATCGGGTGCCGGGATCGGAAGATCTCACCAGTACGAATCGGGCGTAACGGCCCTATCTTGCCTACGGACTTCATCGTGGTATCCGGCCCCCGGAAGGAACGCGTTCGTCATGGAGAATCCAGGAGGCCGGTCCGGCCCAGCGCCTCGTTGGTGTTCCTGCCGTGTTCCGGATGAGGAGCCGCGCGGGGTCAGCCGCCGGAAGGTGCTCGGCGGGCTCAGCGCCGCGGGCGCGCTCGCCGTCGCGGGCTGGCCCGGCTCGGCCGAGGCGGCGACCGCCGGCAACGACCGGTCGGTGACCATCACGATCATGGGCACGTCCGACCTCCACAGCCACGCGATCAACTGGGACTACTACCAGGACGCCCCCTACACGGACAAAGCCGGGAACGTCGTCGGGCTGGCGCGGGTGTCGAGCCTGGTGAAGCAGATCCGCAAGGACCGCGGCCGGGACCGTACGCTGCTCTTCGACGCCGGGGACACCATCCAGGGCACCCCGCTCGGGTTCTACTACGCGACGGTCGAGCCGATCACGACGACCGGCAAGATCCACCCGATGGCGCTGCAGATGAACGCCCTCGGCTACGACGCCGTGGCGCTCGGCAACCACGAGTTCAACTACGGCCTGCCGTTCCTGGAGAAGTGGATCGGCCAGATGGACGCGCCGGTGCTCGGCGCCAACGCCGTGCACGCGGGCACCCACCGGCCGGCGTTCGAGCCGTACATCATCAAGAAGATGCACGTCCCGGGCCACCCGCCGATCAGGGTCGGCCTGCTCGGCCTGACCAACCCGGGCGTCGCCATCTGGGACAAGGCCAATGTCTCCGGCAAGCTCGACTTCCTGGACCTGGTCGAGACCGCCAAGAGATGGGTCCCGAAGATCCGCGCCCGCGGCGTCGACGTCGTGGTCGTCAGCGCGCACGCCGGCGACAGCGGCCTGTCGTCCTACACCGGCGACATCCCGGTCGAGAACGCCGCGGCCATGGTCGCCGAGCAGGTCCCCGGGATCGACGCCATCCTCTTCGGCCACGCGCACATCGACGTCGCCGAGCGGTTCGTCACCAACAAGGTCACGGGCAAGACCGTCGTGATGAGCGAGCCGTTGTGCTGGGGCGAGAGGCTGTCCGTCTTCGACCTCACGCTGACCCGGTACCGCGGCCGCTGGAAGGTCTCCTCCAAGTCCGCCACGACGGTGAACACCAACACCGTCCAGGAGGACCCCGCGCTCGTCGCGCTGGTCAAGAAGCAGCACGACACGGTGGTCGCGTACGTCAACAAGGACGTCGCAACGTCGACCGAGGAGATGTCCGCGGCGGAGTCCTGCTGGAAGGACACCGCGATCCTCGATTACGTCAACCTGGTGCAGACCGAGACGATCAAGAAGGCCATCGCCGGCACCCCCAACGAGTCGCTGCCGGTGGTCTCCATCGCCGCGCCGTTCAACCGCGCCGCGACCTTCCCGGCCGGCAAGGTCACGATCAAGGACATCGCCGGGCTCTACATCTACGACAACACGCTCCTGGGCAGCATCCTGACCGGCGCCCAGATCAAGGCGTATTTGGAATACTCGGCGAAATACTTCAAGCAGGTCGCCGCCAACGCCCCGGTCGACCCCGAGTCGTGGACCAACGCGAACAACCTCCCCGACTACAACTACGACCAGTTCTCCGGCGTCACGTACGACATCGACATCGCCGAGGCCGAGGGCTCCCGAATCACCAACCTCGCCTACGACGGCAAGGCGGTCACCGACGACCAGAAGTTCGTGGTCGCGGTCAACAACTACCGCCAGTCCGGCGGCGGCGGCTTCCCCGGCATCACCACCGCCGAGGTCGTCTACAACGCCCAGGTCGCGATCAGAGAGGCGATCGTCGCGTACGCCTCGGACGCCAAGACCATCGACCCGTCCACCTTCCACGTGGAGAACTGGAAACTCGTCCGAGACGGCACACCGGTCTTCTAAGCCCCGCCCCGTTCCTCCCGGTCGCCGTCACGACCGGGAGGCGCACCGTCGGTACACCCCCTCCCTACCCGTACGGCCTACTGAGCGGCTTCCGGCGGCGGAGGGTGGTGGCAGGCGGTGAGGTGGTCGCCGGTGAGTGAGGGGGACTCGGTCTCGCAGACCCGGCCTTCGTCGGCGGTGAGTGTCGGGTAGAGCGGGCAGCGGCCGCGGAAGAGGCAGCCGGTCACGCGCTCCGACGGGTCCGGCGGATCGCCCGTGAGCAGGATTCTCGTGCGCCGCCGTTCCCGTACGGGGTCGGGCACCGGCACGGCGGACAGGAGCGCGCGGGTGTACGGGTGTCGCGGATCCCCGAAGACCTCCTCGACGGCGCCCGTCTCGACGACGCGGCCGAGGTAGATGACGCTGACCCGGTCCGCGATGTGCCGGATCACCGACAGGTCGTGCGACACGAACAGGTACGCCAGGGACAGTTCGGCCTTCAGCTCCACGAGCAGGTTGAGGACACTCGCCCGCACCGAGACGTCGAGAGAGGAAACGGGTTCGTCCAGGACGAGCAGCTCCGGCTCGGTCGCGAGTGCCCGCGCGATCGCGATCCGCTGCCGCTGCCCGCCGGAGAACTCCTGCGGGTACCGCCCGGCGTGCGACGCCTCCAGTCCGACGCGCCGCAGCAGCTCCGGGACCCGTACGCCGATCAGCTCCCTGGCGGCCCCCTGCACGCGCAACGGCTCGGCGATGATGTCGCCGGCGGGCATGCGCGGGTCGAGGCTCGTCAGCGGATCCTGGAAGACGATCTGCATACGGCCGCGCAGCTCCCGCCGCGCCGCGCCGGTCAGGTCCCCGACCCGTGTGCCGAACACCGAGATCTCGCCCGTCTCGGGCGGGCGCAGGCCGAGGATCTCCTGCAGCGTCGTGCTCTTGCCCGCCCCCGACTCGCCGACCAGACCGAGCGTCTCGCCGCGCCGTACGTCGAGGTCGACGCCGTCCAGGACCCGCACGCTCCCCGTACGGCGCAGCGGGAACGTCTTGCCGAGGTTCGTGGTCCGCAGCACGACGGGCAGCTCGTCCCTCGGTACCGGATCCGGCACGGGCACGGGCGGCGGCACCGGGAAGATGTCGGCCGGGCCGAGCGACCGCTTCACGATCTCGTCGGTCCTCCAGCACGCGGACAGGTGCACGGCCCCGGCCAGCGGAGGCTCTTCGGTACGGCAGTGGTCGTCGGCCATGGGACACCGATCGGAGAACGGGCAGCCGCTCGACGCGGCCGTGGCCGGAGGGATGGGCACCAGTGCCTCGCCGGGTCGCGGCACCGCGCCGATGAGACCGAGCGTGTACGGCATGCGGGCGCGCGCGAACAGGTCGTCGACCGGGGCCGTCTCGACGACGCGCCCCGCGTACATCACCGCCACCCGGTCGGCGATCCCCGCGATGACGGCGAGGTCGTGGCTGACGAAGACCATCGCCGCGCCGGTCTCCCGCCGGACGGTCCGCAGGACATCGAGGATCTGCGCCTGCACCGTGACGTCCAGCGCGGTGGTCGGCTCGTCGGCGAGGATCACGTCGGGGTCGTTCGCGATCGCCATCGCGATGAGGACCCGCTGGCGCATGCCGCCGGAGAACTCATGTGGGAACGCCCCGGCCCGCCGCCGCGGCTCCGGGATGCCGACCAGGTCGAGCAACTCGACGGCGCGTGCACGCGCGCGTTGCCGTGACAGGCCCTGGTGGATCCGGATCGTCTCCGCGATCTGGTCGCCCACCCGGTAGAACGGGGCCAGCGCGGCGAGCGGGTCCTGGAAGACCATCGAGATCCGGCTCCCCCGCAGCGCCGAGAGCGCGCGGTCCTCGGCGCCGACGATCTCGGTGCCGCCCAGGCGTACCGAACCGCTCACGGTGGCGGACGAGGGCAGCAGCCCCATCGCGGCCAGCGCGGTCACGGATTTTCCTGAGCCGGATTCCCCGACGAGGCCGAGGACCTCTCCCCGGCGCACGGAGAGGTCGACGCCGCGTACCGCGACCGCCTCGCCGAACGACACCGTGAGGTCACGGATCTCCAGGACGGCGCCGCCGTCCGATGGCGTCGCCGCGCGCGTACGGCTCGGGGGGCCGGGTCGAGCGGGCGGGCCGGCCGGGTCGAGCGCGTCGCGCAGCCCGTCGCCAATGAGGTTGATCGCGAGGACGAAGACGATCAGAAGCCCGGACGGGAAGAAGAAGACCCAGGGGAAGGACAGGGCCGCCGAGGTGCCGGCCGAGATCAGCGTGCCGAGCGAGACGTCGGGCGGCTGGACGCCGAAGCCGAAGTAGGACAGCGCGGTCTCGGCCAGCACCGCCGAGCTGACGCCGATGGTCGCGTCGATGATCAGGAAGGACGCGACGTTCGGCACGATGTGCCGGAGGATGATCCGGAACGGCCGTACCCCCATCAGCGCCGCCGCCCGTACGAACGGCTCCTGCTTCAGCGAGAGCGTCATCGACCGGATCACCCGGGCGGTGATCATCCAGTTGAAGAGCGCGATCAGCGCGATCCACCCGGTGGCGTGCAGCCGCGGAGACACGATGGCGATGACCAGGAAGCTCGGTAAGACCAGCAGCAGGTCGACGACGAACATCAGCACGCGGTCGTACCAGCCGCCGAAATAGCCCGCGCACGCGCCGACCAGCGACGCCAGCACGGTGGAGAACAACGCGACCAGCAGCCCGATGATCAGCGACTTTCGCAGCCCGTGCATGCTCTGCGCGAGGACGTCGTGCCCGATCGGGTCCGTGCCCCACCAGTGGGAGGCGGACGGACCCTCGTACACCGCGGAGTAGTCGACGTCGGTGTAGGACCACTTCGCGGCGAACGGCCCGATGAAGGCCAGCGCGAACAACAGCACGACCACGATGCCGCCGCCGAGGGCGGTCCGGTCGCCCGCGAACCGCCGGAGCGTGATGCCGAGTCTCCCGTTGACCCGCTCAGGGGTCATGGCTGCCGTACGCGAGGGTCGAGCGCCGCGTGCAGGACATCGGCGAGGAACCCGGCGAACAGCACGACGACCGCGGCGAACATGTTGATCGCGACCACCGAGTTGATGTCGTCGCGGTCGATCGAGTCGATGAGCCAGGAGCTGACGCCGTGCCAGCCGAAGATCCTCTCGGTGAAGATGAAGCTCGTGAAGATCGCCAGGAAGTTGTAGGCGAAGAAGGTCGACATCGGGATCAGCGCCGCGCGCAGCCCGTACCTGAGCAGGGCCTTCCGCCGGGTGAGGCCCTTGGCGCGCGCGCACGTGATGTGATCCGAGCCGAGCACGTCGAGCGTCATGCTGCGCTGATACCGCCCGTATGTGGCGATCCCGACGAGGGCGATCGCGATCGTGGGCACCAGGAGGTGGGCCGCGCCGTCGCCGAGGTGGGTGAGCGTGCCACCGCGCAGTTCGGGGGTTCTCTCGCCGGTGAACTTGATGACGTTCGTGCCGGTCGCCCGGTTGAACGTGATCGCCCCGACCTTGAGGAGCACCGCGAGCAGGAACATCGGCGTCGACAGGACGAGGAACGACAGCAGAGTCACGATCCGGTCCGACGGCCGGTACTGGCGAACCGCGCCCCAGAACCCGGCGAGGACGCCGAGCACGGTGCCGGCGACGGTCCCGGCGATGAGCAGCCGGAGGCTGACGCCGACGCGCCTGCCGAACTCCGCGTTCACGGACGTGCCGTCGATGGTCCGGCCGAAGTCGCCGGTCAGCGCGCGTGAGCTCCATCTACCGAACCGGTCCATCACCGGCGTCCGGTCGTTCATACCGAGCTCGTCGAGCCTTGTGTCGACCGCCGAGGCGGGCGGGCGCGGTAAGCGGCCCTCGAAGGTCGCACGGGGATTCAGCGCTTTGGCGGCCAGCAGATAGGACAGCAGGCCCGCCACGGCGATCAGGAGAACGTAGTATCCGAGCCGGCGCGACAGATATCCCAGCACCGATCCCCCCGGAGCGACTCGACGCCGAGGACTTTACGCCGAAACTCGCAGCGGTTCGGGGAAGAATCCAAAACGCGCGGTGCCGTTCTCAGGTCCGCCCCGTGCCGAGTGGCCTGCGCATATTCCCTCCAGCGGCATGCACTATATGGCCATGCGAATGTGCGTCCGCGTTCGGTCGAACCGCCGCTCGCTACGCGATTCACAGGCCCGCAATATGATTCCGGGATGGCAGACGAACAAGGCAAGGCGGCCGGACTGCTACTGGTGAACGCCGATGGGGTCCAGCAGTTGACGACGAACGTCTTCGGAATGGATCTCGTGCAGGAGGTGGCCCGCCTGCTCGGCTCGGAGCACATCCAATCCACCAGGCTCGGTGAGGACCTCACCCTGTGGCACGCCCAGGACCGCCGCGGCCGGCCCCGATCGAAACAGCCCAACCCCACCGCGAGCAGACTCGCCGCCGAGCACGGCTCACCGGCGGTGACGGGCCCCGCCATCGTCTCCGGCCCGATTTTGTACGGCAGCCCCTACCCGCTGGATGCCCCTGACGCCGAGCAGCTCGCGACTCGCCTGCGTGGATAGGGACGGCACTCGCCACGAGCGGGCCGTTTATTTCCGGGAAGGCGCCGGCAACGGGCAGACGGCGCGGAGGTAGGCGTCCAGGCCGGCGGCGCCCTTGAGCATGGCGCGGCCCCGGGCGGACAGGCGGGCCTGCCAGTCGCGCAGGGTCGACTCCAGCGGGGCCACGCCTCCGGCGGAGCGGACCTGGGTGATCAGCGGGGCGATCTGTTCCAGCAGGTAGCCGCCCCGCCTGAGCTGGTGGGCCAGCCGTACGTCCCGTACGTCGGCCGCGCTGTAGATCCGGTAGCCCGTCTGCGGATCGCGGCGCGGCCGGACCAACCCGGCCTTCTCCCACTTGCGCAGGGTGGCGGGGCGGAGGCCGAGCCGTCCGGCCAGGGGGCCGATGAACATGTCGCCGCGTTCCTGCGGCACGGGCGCGAGATCGCGGAGCGCCGCTTCGACGGCCTGGAGCGTACGGCGGTCGTCGAGGAGCTGGCCGTGGCTCTCGTCGATGAGCCGCAGCGCGTCCTCGGTGGCGCCCCGGTTGACCGCTTGCATGATCGACGTGGCCGTCTGGTGACCGTGCCCGGGCGCGAGGGCGAGGAACGCGCGCAGGGCTTGCGCGTGCAGCGGCGTGTAGGTGCGGTAGCCGTGGACGGTGCGTTCGGCGGCGGGCAGGATGCCGGCGTCCTCGTAGTTCCTGACAGCCTGGGTGGACAGGCCGTGCTCGCGCGCCAGGTCCACCGGTCTCATGGATACATCACCGATTGAAGGTTCATCGCGATGAGAGTAGGGGTTTCAGGGGAAAAGTTTACATCGATGGTTCAACGATACCGTTGACGGGATGGATATCAAGGAAATGGCCTGGCCGCTCGATGGCGCGGGCGTCTCGACGTTCATCCGGTCGCTTCCCGCCACCCCCCTGCTGCTCGGCCTGGGCGAGGCCAGGCACTTCGTGGGGGAGCTCGGCGAGCAGCGCAACGAGATCTTCCGGCATCTGGTCGAGCACGAGGGCTACCGGTCGTTCGCCATCGAGAGCGACTGCCTCATGGGACTCGTGGTGGACGATCACATCACGACCGGTGCGGGCACACTCGACGACGTCATGGAACGCGGCTTCAGCCACCGCTTCGGCACGTCCCCGGCCAACCGCGAACTCGTACGGTGGATGCGCGCGTACAACGAGGAGCATGACGAAAAGCTCCGGTTCTACGGCTTCGACGGGCCGCTGGAGTATTGGGCCGCGAGCCCGCGCCAGGCACTCACCGGCCTCCACGCCCTCCTCGACGGCCCGCTCCCGTGCACGATGGAAACCCTCGACACGCTGCTGGGCCCGGACGATCGGTGGTCGAACGAAGCCACGGTCATGGACCCGTCCCAGTCGATCGGCCAGTCCGCCGAGGCCCAGCGGCTGCGGCTGCTCGCCGACGACCTGGTGGCGCTGCTCGACACGCAGACGCCGCGGCTGAGTGCGGAGGACAGAGAGAAGGCGGCACTGTACGGGCGCACCGCCGTCGGCCTGCTCCGCTACCACCACTGGATGGCCGACACGTCTCCGGCCCGTATAGCCAGGCTGTCGGGCCTGCGAGACGCGATGATGGTCGCCAACCTGCGTGCCGTCGCCGACCACGGCCCGGCCCTGGTCTTCGCCCACAACCTCCACCTGCAGCGGAACAAGAGCTTCATGGCGCTCGGCGACCAGCAGTTGGACTGGTGGAGCGCGGGAGCGATCACCGCGGCGCACCTGGGCGACCGGTACGCCTTCCTGGCCTCGGCCTTCGGCACGATGGGCGACCACGCCCCACCCTCGGACACCGTCGAGGGCCTCCTGTCCACACTCCCGTGGGACCACTCCCTCGTCGACGCCCGCCGCCTGGCCGAGGCCATCACGAAGCCCGCCCCGCGCATCTCCCACGATTTCGCCTATTTCCCGCTGGACCCGGCTCAGCTGGACATGATCGACGGTGTCGTCTTCCTCAAGCAGGCCGTCAGCCTGGGTTCGCTGGGCTGACAGGGCGCGTGCGTGTCAGAGCGTGCTGACACGCACGCGCGTCGACCACATGGGCGGTGATGTTCGTGGGCGACTGGAAACCGCAGCCGAGCACGTGCGCCGAGGTGTTCCTTCAGTCGAAAAGGGAAGCGGCGTCGAGGCGGATGACGGCCTCCCAGCAGTGGCCGCACGCGACACCGCCGATGATGCGCAGTTTGTGGCCACCAGTGCCGGCCGGTCGCCGGTGGCCGGGCCGAAGTGGAGGGTCATCGGGGGCTCCTCATGGCGGTGCGGGAGGCCGGGCTCGAACCGGCACGGACCATCGGATCCACCAGGGTTTAAGCCTGGCGCGGCTACCTCGGATTTCGCCACTCCCGCGGGTGCCGCCCTCGCCCCGCGCTCAGGGGCCAGGCGGCCTGGACCGGATGGGACCGGGGTCAACGGCCGCCGCTCTCATCCGGGATTCGCTATCGGTTTTGATCGTGTGGGGGACTCCGGTGCACAGTCAGGTGAAGAGGACGCACGTGTTTTCGTTGCTGCCACCAGACTGTTCGCGTCTCTCCAGGGAGGTATCGGGAGAAATACCTAGATCCCGTACTTAGATTCCGAGGTATGGGGCCGAGGGGCGTAATCTGCGTGGTCGCATCCTCCCCCCCGCTAGGTGTTGATGGCTGATGGCGACATCGCCCCCCGCATCACGACTGCCCGCTGAAGGCACCAGATTCGTGGGCCGTCGCAGTGACCTGGCGACGATCACGCGTCTGCTGTCCGAGGCCCGGGTGGTCACACTCAGCGGGGTCGGCGGTGTCGGCAAGTCCCGGCTGGCGGTACGGGTCGCGGCCGGCCGCGAACGGGCGTTCCCCGATGGGGTGTGGCTGATCGAGCTGGGCGAACTGGCGGATCCGCGGCTGCTCGCTCAAACGATCGTGGGGACTCTGCGGATCCAGGACCGCGTATCGCGGCCGGCCGCGGACGTGCTGACCGAGTATCTGCGCGACAAGCGCATCCTGGTCATCCTGGACAACTGCGAACATCTCCTCGAGGAGTGCGCGGTGCTCGTCGCGTCGTTAGTACGGTCCGCACCGATGGTGCGGGTCCTGGCCACCAGCCGGGAGCCGTTGGGCATCGCCGCCGAGCAGACCTACGTCGTCCCGCCGCTGCCGCTACCGGATGACCGCCGCCCCGCCGGCGCTCCGGCCGACGCCGTGGAGCTGTTCACCGACCGGGCCCGGAGAGTCGTCCCCGATTTCACCCTCACCGAGGCCGACCGTGGCCCCGTCGAGCGGATCTGCCGGCACCTGGACGGCATCCCGCTGGGGATCGAGCTGGCCGCCATCCAGCTCCGGGCACTGTCCCTCCAGGAGCTGGAGGCCCGCCTCCGGGACCGGTTCGGCCTGCTCACCAGGGGAGCACGGGAGGCACCGCCGCGGCACCGGACACTGCGGGCGGTCATGGACTGGAGCTACGGCCTGTGCTCCCCGGCCGAGCGGTCACTGTGGGAGCGGTGCTGCGTATTCGCCGGCCGCCTGGACCTGGCGGCCGCCGAGGCGGTCTGCCCGGGTGACGGCATCGCCCAGGACGAGATCCTGGAGCTCGTACGACGGCTCGTGGACAAGTCGATCCTGGCCCGCGATGACCAGCACGGTTACCGGATGCTGGAGACCATCCGCCAGTACGGCCTTGAGCGCCTTGCCGCGTCCGGGCGAACGGAGCGCTGGCGGCTCCGGCACCGTGACTACTACCGCGAGCTGGCGGCGGTCCACGGCGGCCGGATGTTCTCGCCCGAGCAGACGGCCGGCCGGCTGCAACAGGTTCAGGCGAACCTGCGGATCGCGCTGGAGACCTGCTTCACCGACCCGGACGGCGCCGAAGACGGCTTGGCCATGGCCGCCGCCCTGTTCCCGCTGTGGATATCCGGCCCGCAACTGAGCGAGGGACGCCACTGGTTAGCCCGCGGCCTGGCCGAGGTGCGGCGACCGGGCCCGGCGCGGGCCCACGCGCTATGGGTGGGCGGATGGCTCGCCGTCGTCCAAACCGATGTCGCCGCGGCCGACACCTTGCTGAGCGAGGCCCGGACACTCGGAGCACGCCTGCGCCTGCCGGCCGTACGCGGATATGCGGCACTGTGCGAGGGCATGGTCGCGATGTATCGAGGTGACGCGGAAACGGCGATCGAACGGTATGAAGAGGCACTGGCACATCACCGCGCCGGCGGAGAGCCGATGGGTGTCGCGCTGGCGCTGATCTGGGTGTGCCTGGCGTGCTCGCTGCAGGGGGACTCACCCCGCGCCGTGGCCGCCGGCGAGGCGTCTCTGGCGCTGTGTGACGAACATGGCGATCGATGGATCAGGGCGTACGCGCTCATGGCGCTGGGCGTGGAGATGACGCGCCAGGGCCGATGGGAGCGCGCAGCGGAACTGACCCGGCAGAGCCTGAAGGTCCATCACACGATCGACGACCGGCTGGGCATCGCGTTCACCGTCGAGGTGCTGGCCTGGATTGCCGCCGGCCAGGGGAAGTTCACCCGGGCGGCGACGCTCTCGGGAGTGCTGAGGACACTGCGGCAGACAGCCGAGGTGATGCCACCGGAGTACGTCCTGGTACTGCGGCATTACGAGGATTCCCAGGCCCGTACACAACAAGCCCTCGGCCGCCGGTCCTTCAAGACGGCACTGGCGCGCGGGACCGCTCTCGGCCCCGACGAGGCGATCGCCTACGCCCTCGAGGAGCCCGTGACGGAGGAGACTCCGCCGCGACCGGCGGCCGCACTCCCGCCGTTGACCCCCCGGGAGACCGAGGTCGCACGACTCGCCGCACGAGGACTGACCAACCAGCAGATCGCCGACGAACTGACAGTGGCACGGCGCACCGCCGAAACCCACGTGGCGAACATCATGACCAAACTCGGCTGCACCTCACGCTGGCAGATCACCCCCTGGCTGGAAGAGCAGGGGTTATCGCCCGCATCTCCGCTCGACGGTCACGCTTCCGGACCACCAAGCACACTCCTCTTATCCGGGGTGGTACGAGTGGGTTCCGCCCGCGACCGATGACCCGACCGGCCCGGTGCAGGGGTGCCGATGTGCGTGGTGAAGAAGGTCGTGACCTTGCGCCAGAAATAGCTCTCGTGCGTGGTGTCGTACCAGTGCGGTTGCTCCGGGAGCGCGACGAACTCGTGGTCCTTGCCGGCCCGGATGAGGGCTTCGGTCATGGTGATGGCGTCGGCCCAGGTCGCGTGGTCGGAGGTGCCGCACGCGAGCAGGAACGGACGGTCGAGTCGCGCGGCGACCGGCAGCGGGTCCGCGGCCTCGTAGGCGTCCGGGTCGTCTTGGGGGAGACCGAGGTAGGGCTCGTAGAGCAGGCTTCTGTACGGGTTGAAGCCGGGTGCGTGGGACACGGCAGCCGCGTAGACGTCGGGGCGGTCGACGACGAGCCGGAACGCCGTGTATCCGCCCCAGGAGTGGCCCATCACTCCGACGCGTTCGGCGTCGAGGAACTCATGCCGGTCGGTGAGCTGCCGGATCGCGGAGGAGTGGTCGGCGATCCGGTCCTCTGTCCAGTTCTTGTAGACGGCGTCGTGGAATGCCTTTGAACGTTCAGGGGTGCCGCGGGCGTCCAACAGCACGGTGACGTACCCCATCTGGGAGAGCGCCCGCGCCGGCCGGGTGAAGAAGCTGCCCGGCCAATCGTGAGTGTCGGTGGCGCACTGTGGGCCGCCGTAGACGTACTCGACCAGCGGGTAGCTCAGGGTCGGGTCGAAGTCGGCGGGGAAGTACATCACTCCCCACAACTGCGTCTCACCGTCGGCGGCGGTGACGGTGAACTGCTCGGACGGCGTCCACCCGATCTCCTCCAGGCGCGAGGTGTCCGCCTGTGACAGCGTGGCCAGCCGGGTGCCGTCGTCGCGGCGCAGCACGCTCACCGGCGGCCTCGACGGGGTCGAGAAGGTGTCGACGAACGCCGCCGCGTCCGGCGAGAACGCCGCCCGATGCACGCCCTCCCCATCGGTCAGCCGATCCACCTCACCACCGCCCAGCCCGACCCTGCACACGTGCGTGTCGTACGGGCGGGCCTGGTCGTGATGGGCGGTGAAGTACACGTGGTCGCCGGTGACGCGCAAGACTTGATCGACCGGCCAGTCGCCGCTGGTCAGCTGCCGCAGCAACAGGCCGCACCGGTCGTACAGATAGATGTGCTTCCACCCGTCCCGCTCCGACAGCCACAGGATCCGCTCACCGTCTGGGGTGAGCCACAGGCTCAGCTTGCGTCCGTGGATCACGTCGTGGTGTATCCGCACGAACGTCTCTCCCACTTCGGAGAACAGCTCCCGCACCGCGCCGGTCGCCGCGTCCGCCGCCAGCACGTCGGCACGCCGGCAGTCCCGGCTCATCCGTACGATCAGCACCTGCGATCCGTCCGGCAGCCAGCCGGCGAACACCGGATACGTGTCGGTGGTGTCGCCCAGTTCGATGTCGATCGCCGGCCCCCCGTACACGTCGAGCAGGTGGAGGGTGTTCCGCTCCAGTCGTCCGCCGGCCCCCGTGCGCGGGCGGTACTCGACGTCGATCTCTCGATCGAGGTAGTGGACGACCGGCACCCGGCCCAGGCCGCGGTTGTCCACCCGGTACGCCGCCAGCCGGGTCCCGTCGGGCGACCAGTTCGTGACATTGCCCGTCCAGCCGTACTTCGCCAGCGCCGAGAACGCCGCGTCGAACCGCCACTCGTGATCCGGTGTGCCGTTCGTCGTCAGCCGCCGTTCCCGGCCGTCGTACGTCGACCGCAGCACGATGTCGCCGTCCCGGGCGGACACGAGATGACGGCCGTCGGGCGAGCGGATCTCCTCCATCTCCACCGGCGCCAGCAGCGTGCGGGTCTGCCGGTACGTGCGGGGCGACCGGGACGCGGTGTCGAACGTGGTCCTGACGAGCTCGTCGTTCGTGTCGACCACCGGCTCGGCGGTCACCTCGCCGGTGGCAAGGTCGACCGTGATGGCATGTGCCCCGACATGTGCGCCGATCACGCCAGGGGTGACGTACCGTACCTCGGCGAACGGCAGTCCACGTCCGGGCGGCGTCTCTCCCGTGGCCGCCCGTACTCCCTCCCGAACCCGGGTGATATCGACGAGTTCGGTCTGCCGCCCGGACACCGTGTCGACCACCCGGCCACGACGCTCATCGGCCGGGCCGTCCACATACGCCAACGACCTCCCATCGGGCGACCAGGCCACGGCGACGACACCGCCGGTCGTCAACGACTCGAAGGCACTGTAATAAGCGTCGAACCTGGCATTACCGGTGTTCACCATTGGCCTGAGCTCCTTCACGTACAAGACCTGTCATTCATGTGTATTGATCTCGACGATGGCGGCGGTCATCGACGGCACGTCCACGTTCACGGTCAACATCCCGGACACCAGACGTCCGTCGGCCTCGGTGATCGAATGGACCGCCACAAGGCCCAGATCGTCCGCAGGCACGGTGACGGTGCGCCTGATGTGCGAACCGGTGAGGTTGTAGACCAGGAGAACCGCGGAGCCGTCGTCCAGCACGTGGCCGTGGGCGTGCGTGTCGATTCCGACGAACCGCCCTTGAACGAAGTAATGCTTCAGGCGCATGTAGCGCCGCATCGCGGTGCGGAAAGACTCCCAGAGCGGGTTCTGAGCGGTGATGCCTCCAACGCCGAGGTGACGGCAGGTGGAGGCGTACCACCAGAAGGCGACCATGCTCGGCAGGTCGTGTGCGACGTTGATGTGGAGGTAGAGGGGGATCTCATAGGCGAGGTTGTATTCATAGAGCGACAGGGCCTTGCCTGACAGGAGGTCGGCGAAGGGATCCCACATGAACTCAAAACCCCAGCCCTCGTCGTACGAGTCCACCGATCCATGCTGGTAGTAGAGCGGCAGGTAGTCGTTGGCCCCGCCGATGATCCGGTCATGGGCTTCGATCATCACATCGGGGTATCGCTGTTTCACCCGATGCACGACGTGAAGGATTCCCTCGGCGTGCTCTCGCCGGGTCAAAGGGACGCTGTGTCCGTGCTCGGCCGACCAGCACGCGGACGCGGAATCCCACCACACGTCCGCGCTTTCGGTCAGCCGGCCGTATTCCAGAAAGTCGAACATGAAGAACGACACCCCGGCATCGGCGAGGACGCTGACGCGCTCCACCTTTTGCTCCTGCCACGCCTTCGACGCGGGGCAGATATATCCACCCCTTGATCGCCGGGGAAAGGGTCTGGTGTCGATGTCGCCGCCGCGGGCACGTCGGTAGATCGCCGGATCCTCGTCCATGGTCTGCGTGTGCATGGAAAGGTGCAGCGCCAGCGCGAGGCCGTAGTCGTCGCGGAGCGCGGCGACGAAGTCGTCGAGCGGACCCAGCCGGCCGGCGTCCCACACCGCCGTCCCCATGTGCGGGTCCCAGCCCGGGTCGAAGTAGAACGCCTCCGCGCCGGCGGCACGCGCCCGTGCCGCCTCCTCCCAGAGCTGAGAAAGCTGAGGAAGGTCCGCCTTCGTCGCCCACCAGCCCAGGTTGTACAACTCGTTCCAGTGGACCCGCGCGGTGTAGGAAGGGCGTAGGCCGTGGCCGCGTTGGGCGAGCAGTCTCTTGTAGCGGCCGTACCCCGCTTGCCAGTCACCCCGGTAGCGGCAGATCACCGAAACCCCGAAGTCGACCCGACCGGCGGCATCCAGGACGCTCGCCGCGGCCGGTTCCCCCTTCGACATCGCCGCGCCGCCGAAGCACAGGCAGAGGTTCTGCCCGGCGGGTCGGTCGGGCAACTGCGTGGTCAGTCCGGACGAGACTTCAGGCGGGACCATCGCGCCTCGGGCGACACCGAACTCGATGTGGTGCTGGGCGTACTTCGCGGTCAGGTATCCGCCCTGGTCGGAGCCCCACAGCCACGCCTCCGCGGAGCGGTCCGGCAGGTCTCGGGCCGGCCAGGACGGCCAGGCCGTCATGAGGTCGGTGGCCGTGTAACCGTCCAGACGGTGATCTTGTAGCAGTCCGACATACCGCCGCAGGGGCACCGGGATGAGCCTTTTCTCATCTGCCGCGTCGAGCCACCTGCCGGCCTGCCGGTCGTAGAGGATTTTGCGGAACGCGAAATGCAGGTCACTCAGCGGGTAGGAGACCCGGTCGCCGGCGTTGATGAGGCTGAGCTGTTCCTCGATCCGGTCGTCGTCCTCGTACAGGCGGAACACATGCTCGACCTCAATGTCGGTGGGACCGGATGGCCCGAAGTCGCACCGCCCCTGCAGCGCCAGTTCGGCGCCGCCGTCGAGATCGCGTCGTGACCATCCCAGCGGCCGTACTCCCTGGCAGGCGATCGGCTCCTCCGCGGTGCCGGCCCCGCCGATCGCGTCCACGCCGAGCCGATAGAGGTAGCGCTCGTCGGCGACGGCGACCTGATCGGTGAGGTTGACCAGCCGGCCAGGGTCGAGGAACTCGTCGAATCTCACCCGCAGCAGCCACTCATGGTTACGGAACTCGAGGTCCCGCTGCCCTTCCGAGGTCGTGCTCTCCGTCACTGACGGTTTCATCTCTTCTCCTCACCGTCCCGGCGACGCGGTCGTATGTACGGCGGTCGGCGCTGGACGACCAGCGGCGGGTTCATGACGCCTGGAGAGGGCCTGAACCCGCCGCCGCTCGATCACCTCAGCGCCTGGCGACTATTTCGTCGCGAACTCCGAGATGTGCCGCAACGGCAGCCCGTATCCCTCTGTCCGTGGAATGACCGGGGCGATCTTGTCGGAGCGGTACGCCACGAACGGGCCGTATGTGAGAAGCGGTATGACGTTCGCGTCCTGCGCGATGCGGCCGCAGGCGTCACGCAACGCCTGCGCGCGTTGTGCCCCCGGCGGGGTGGAGAGACTGGTGTCGATCAGCTTGTTGAGCTGGGCGTCGGGTTTCAGGAACGACTTGTTGAACACGGAGATCTCCGGGTTCCACCAGGGCAGCACCATCGCCGGATCCGCGTAGCCGGCATACCCCGAGACGATCAGGTCGAAGTCCGCTCGAGATCCGCTGTACGCGCGCTTCACCAGCTCGCCCATGTCGAGCTGGACGACCCGCGCCTTGAGCCCGATGGCCTGCAGACTCTGCTGGAGGACCTGTGCGATCTCCGTCGACATCCCGACGGACTTCAGGGGCACGATGTCCACGGTCTTGCCGGTGGCTCCGGCGGCCTTGACGAGCGCCCCGGCCCGCGCGAGATCCGGTGTGGCGAACGGCATCGCGGCCGGGTCGCATACTCCCTCGAACGACGCGGCGACGGCGGCCGTCGGACGGCCGGTACCGCTGAGTGCGGCAGCCCTGATCTTGTTGCGATCGATCGCCAGGGACAGCGCCTGCCGCAACCGATCATCACGGAAGACCGATGACACGGCGTTGACGTCCAGCCGGTAGTAGTCGGTGGAGGACACCCCCACCGTCTTGACGTTCGCCTGGCCGCGCAACAACCGCGCGGAGTCCGGCGTCTGGAATGTGGTGACGTCGATGCTGCCATCCCGCAGGGCCGCCATGCGGGCCGAGTCGTCCGGAATGATCCGAGCGATCAGTTTCTCGACCTTCGGCACACCCGGCCGCCAGTAGTAGGGATTGCGATCGAAGGTCCATGATTCGTCCTGCAAGTGGGCGGCGACCTTGAACGGGCCGGTACCGAGCAGCGTTTTCTTCGGGTCGAAGGTGCCGGCCTTCATCTCCTGGATCGGCAGGATCTTCGCCGGGCTTCCCGCGAGAGCCACGAGGAACGAGGCCCTCGGCTTCCGCAGGGTGACCGTGACCCGCGAGTCCCCGTCGGCCTTCACGTCCTTGATACCGAGCTGGCCTGCCCAGAGTGACGCGACCTTCTTATCCATGATCCGTTCGAGGCTTCCGATCACGTCGTCGGCCGTCAGCGCGCGACCATTGGAGAACTTCGCGTTCTTGCGCAGGTTGAACAGGTACGTCGTGGGAGATGTCTGCTGCCAGGACTCGGCGAGTTCCGGTACCGGTTTCAGCTGTTCGTCGATACCGATCAGCCCCTCGTACACGAGGTGGTACACGTCCCATGCCCTGGCGCTGCCGGAAACGGCCGGATCCAGCTGATCGATCTCGTTCGTCTTGCCCCACACCAGCTGACCGCCGGTTTTCGGGCTTCCACCCTTACGGGTCGACCCGCCACAGGCGGCGGCCATCGTGACCGCCACGAAAAGGGCCACCAGGAGAGCGACGGCACGCAGCAGCCCGTGTCCGGCTCTTCTCCGTCTGAACAGTTCCGCTCTCATCGGTTCTTGCGACATCGTCTACTCCCATCGCGGGTCGCCGGCACGCACTGTCACCGGCGATACTTCTGTGGTTACGGAAGTGACCGACCTGGGCACCCGTGTGTAACGACCGTGCTGTCACCGGCGTGTGAACCGGAGCCGGCGGCCGGGGTGTCATCGATCCAGGGGACCGGCCGCCAGCTCGTCGTGTCCGGGCTGCCCAGGGCGACGCGGACGGCCGGTGGCGAGGCCATCGTGAATTCAGCGCTGCAGAACGTCGCCGAGGGGCGAGGCGAGTCCGGCGGTATGCACACGCCGCGGGCGGTGGAGCTGAGAACTCCCTCGACGCGCCCGGACGCGCGAATCTCCTCCAGCCCTGCCGCGAGGGCGTGCAGCCGTACGTACGTCGTGGTGTCGGCGGGCAGATCGGCGGGGGAGAACCCCGGGGTGGACCAGATCGGATGGTTGGTGTGCACGAGCGAGCTCTCGGCCGGGCCCGGCACGCAGCCATCCGCCGAGCACTCGTAGCCGCGCAAGCCTCGCGGATCGGCGATGGCGTAGTGCTGTCCGGACGCGTGCGGGACGGACATCAGATAGCGCTCGGCGGACGCCGTGTCCCTGCGCTGGAGCAGTTCTCGTACGATGAACGCCACCGGCATACCCGACGTGCGGGTCGCCAGCATGCTCAGCGTGTTCACGCAGCAGGCGAGTCCGGCGGCGTTGACGCCGAGAAGGCCGATCATTCCCGCGCTGGTGAGCAGGATCTGTTCCGGGTGGCCGTCGCCGGCGGAGATCCGCAGTAGGGCTTGTGACCCCTGCATCCATTCGGGCAGGTCCATGTTCTGGCCCAGCACGATGTTTCCGCCCGGTTCGGCGACGGTGCCGACCACGCTGCATCCGGTGTCGGCGCTGCGGACGAAACGCCACTCCTCGTCCATCAGGTTGTAGGCCAGCACGTCGTCGCGGGGCTGGTTGCTGGCCGCCGCGATGGCCTCGACCTCGGCGTGAAGATCCGGGCTCAGCTCGGCCACCGTACGCGCGAAGCCGGTCGAGCCGAGGAAGGCGGTGACATAACGGCGTGGGTCGCCGTCACCGCGTTCGGCCATGCGCTGCCGCCAGCGTTCGAGGGTGTCGGCGATGAGGCTCCTGAGTTCCTCACCGTGAACGGCGCCACGGGCGGCTCCGTCACCGGAGAGCTCGACCGCTCTCCCGCCGAATGGATCCGTGCCGCGGGTCTCCACGGACGCCGGTGTCCGTGCAGCGACGGATTCGAAGTGGTTGCTCATGGCAGCGGCATGTCCCTTGGTAGTCGCAGGTGGAGCGAATGTAAGTGGCATCTTGCTGAGACACAAGAGTGATCTTGTTCTGTCACATGATTTCCCTGGAGCGATCCGCGGGCGAGATGCTCGCCGGATCGGCCGTCGGTGGCGACCTTGTGTCGGCCGGTTCGCTGCGCCAACTTTGTAACAGAGCAAGATTGCCCTTGTGTGATCAATGTTGGAGCCGTACCGTTCCACCACCACTTGTGAGGCGTACCGGAGCCTCGCCCCGCAGCCGGACAGGCGCGAAGCCGCCGGCCGGCCCCCAGATCCGGTTCCATGACGGGAGTTGCCGAATGTTGCCGATTGCGTACCGGGCGGACGTGGCCCCAATGACCGCCGAGCCGACGGCGCCCGGCCGAGTCGGGTGAGGTGATGGTCTCCCGTGCCGGCCTGAGGTATTTCGGAGGTCGTCTGGTGGCCGGCATCGCCACGTTGTGGGTGGTGACGGTGCTGGTGTTCACCGCGGTGCATCTCGTCCCGGGCAGCTACGCCGACATCGTGCTAGGGCCGTTCTCCTCGCCGCAGGCGCGGGCCGCTCTGACGGCCCAGTTCGGTCTGGACCGCCCGTTGCCGGTTCAGTACTTCGAGTGGTTGCGGCACGTGCTGGTCGGTGACATGGGTGCGTCGCTGGGCACCGGCGATCCGATCACGCAGCAGCTGGCGCGCAGGTGGCCGGTGACGGCGGAGCTGGCACTCATCGCGCTTACGGTGACGCTGGTGGCGGGACTGCCGCTGGCGCTGGTCGCCGGCCTGGCCCGGCGGCGGCTGGGGCGTGGACTGAGCCGGCTGGTGGGCTCGTCGGCGATGAGCATTCCGGATTTCGTGCTCGGAAGCCTCTTCGTGTTCCTCTTCTCCAGGTACGCGCTGGGCCTTCCAGTGGGCGGTTACGTGCCGTTCGCGGACGATCCGGTGGGCAATCTGCGGTCGATGGCGTTGCCGGGGTTGACGTTGAGCGTCTTCGGGATCGCGCTGGTGGTGCGGACCGGCCGGGACGCGGTCGCGGGTGTGTTCAGCTCTCCGCACGTGACGGCGGCGGTGGCCCGCGGGGAGAGCCTGCCACACGTCATCCGGCATCACGTGCTGCGGAACGCCTCGATCCCGGTCCTGACCGTGCTGGCCACGTACGTGGGCTACCTGATGGGTGGCGCCGTGATCGTGGAGAACCTGTTCTCGCTGCCCGGTCTGGGCCAGGCGGTGCTCAATGCGATCAACGGCCGTGATTACGCGGTGGTGCAGAGCATGGTGCTGGTCGCCGCTGCGGCGTTCATCGCGATCAACCTGTTCGCCGACTTCGCCTACGGCCTGGTCGACCCGCGGATCCGCGCTGCTCGCCGGGGCTGACCGGCGTTCGCTCTTCGAAGGGTAGGTGGCGCGTGAGCGTCTTTACATCACGTCTTCCAGGCGTATCGGTGCGGGCACGGTTGCCGTTCCGGGGCGACCTGTTGTCCCGGGCCGGGTTGTCCGTGCTGGTGTTGTTCGTGCTGGTGTCGGTGTTCGGGTCGTGGTTGCCGTTGGGCGATCCTGAGGCGGTGAACGCCGGGCCACGGCTGGCCGCGCCGTCCGGACATTGGTGGGCGGGGACGGACAGCCTGGGGCGCTCGGTGCTGCCACGCCTGGCCGAGGGGGTACGGACGACGTTCCTGCTCGCCGGTGCGGCCGTGGTGGTGACCGCTGTGCTGAGCGTCGCCGTGGGGATGGCGGCGGCTTACTACGGCGGCATCGTGGGAGAGACGATCACCCGGGGCGCGGACGTGTTGTTCGCCTTCCCGGCCCTGCTCCTGGCGATCCTGATGGTCGCGATCACCGGCCCGGGAGCCACGGGCGCTGTGATCAGCATCGTGCTGATCTGCAGCCCGCTGATGGTGCGTGTCGTACGGGCCGCGTCGCTGACGGTCGTCGGCCGGGACTTCGTGGTGGCGGCGAGGGTCGGCGGCGCGAGCGTGGTGCGCATCCTGCTGGTGCATGTGCTGCCGAACGTCGCGGGCACCGCGGTGGTGCAGGCGACGTACGCGCTGTCGGTCGGGATGTTGATCGAGAGCGGGCTGAGCTTCCTCGGCCTGGGGTTGCAGCCGCCGAAGGCGTCGCTGGGTTCGCTGGTGCACGAGGGCGCGGTGTATCTGCCGATCGCGCCATGGCTGGTGCTGATTCCCGGTGTGTTGCTCGCGCTGGCGATCATGGCGGTCAACCTCGTCGGAGACGGTCTGCGTGACGCTTTCGACGTGCGCGGCGTGGAGGTGCGGCGATGAGCGCGCCGGTACTGCGGGCCAGCGGCCTGGCGATTGAGTACACGACCCGCCGTGGGCCGGTGCGGTCACTGGACGGCGCGTCTTTGACCGTGGCGCCGGGAGAGATCGTCGCCCTGGTCGGGGAGTCCGGCTCCGGCAAGACCACCCTCGGCATGGCGACCGGCCGGCTGCTGGCCTCGAACGCGGTGCACGTCGGTGGCGAACTGGAGGTGGACGGGCGGCCGGTGTTCGGTCCGGAGCAGCCGGACCCCGAACGGATACGGGCGCTGCGGCGGGAGGTGCTCGGATTCGTGTTCCAGAACCCGGTCGCCGCGCTGGACCCGACGATGCGGATCCGCCGGCAACTGGAACTGGTCGCCGATGAGGGCTCGGTCGAGGACGCGCTGGAGGAGGTCGGGCTGCCGGACGTGCCGCGTGTGCTGCGGTCCTATCCACACGAGCTGTCCGGCGGAATGGCCCAGCGCGTGGGGATCGCGACGGCGCTGCGGCGCCGGCCGCGGCTGCTCGTCGCCGACGAGCCGACCGCGGCCGTGGACGCGACACTTCGCGCCCGGATCCTGAATCTCCTGGTGACGCAGTGCCACGAGCGCGGCTGTGCCCTGTTGCTGTTGACCCACGACCTGCGCGCGGTGGCCGAGCACAGCGAGCGGATCGCGGTGATGTACGGCGGCCGCGTGGTCGAGTACGGCCCCACCGCCCAGGTGCTCGACGACCCGATGCACCCGTACACCCGCGCACTCATCTCCGCGCTGCCCGGCGAGGAGAAACCCCGTCAGCGGCTCACCGCGATCGGTGGCCTGCCGCCGGTGCTGCACGCGGCCTCTCCCGGCTGCGCGTTCGCGCCCCGATGCGGCGACGCCCTGCCGCAGTGCCGCGAGACCCGCCCGGCCCACACCACCGTCGACGACCGTCAGCTGGCCTGCCACCTGCATACGACCGACGGGAATCGACTCGAGCCCGGGAAGGCCGCCACATGAGTACAGAGATCCCCGTCGCGTCGGTGCGTGACGTCGTCGTCACCTACCGGATCGGCCGCGGTGCCGAACCTCTGCATGCCCTGAAGGGGGTCTCGCTCGACATCCAGGCCGGGCAGACCGTCGGGGTGGTGGGCGAGTCCGGCTCCGGCAAGACCACCCTCGGCCGCGTACTGCTCGGTCTGGTCGAGCCGACCAGCGGACAGGTCGAGTTCCACGGCAAACCACTCACCGGCCGCCGCCACAACAGGCGGTACAGGGGCCGGATGCAGGTCGTCCTGCAAAATCCCGACTGGTCGCTCAACCCGACCCTGCACGTGTGGCGGTCGATCACCGAGCCCCTCCTCATCACCCGCGCTGCCGGCCGCCGCGACCGGCGCGCCACGGCCGAGGAGATGCTCACCCTGGTCGGCCTGGACGCCGGCCTCGCCGACCGCCACCCCCATGAGCTGTCCGGCGGCCAGCGCCAACGCGTCGCGATCGCCCGCGCCATGATCACCGAACCCGACCTCATCGTCTTCGACGAAGCCGTCACCGCCCTCGACGTCTCCGTCCAGACGCAGGTCCTCAACCTCATCCGTGACCTACAGGCCGAACGCGGCTTCGGCGCGTTGTTCATCTCCCACGACATCGCCGCCGTCCGCTACGTCTGCGACCACATCGTCGTCGCCTACCAGGGCGAACTCGTCGAATCCGGACCCGTCGAACACTTCTACCAGCGACCCGAGCACCCCTACACCCAGCAACTCCTCGCCCACACCACAGGCGGGAACGGGACGATTTCGGCGTAACGCCTGGTCAAGGCCGGGCGGCCAATGGGGCGGGGCACGTCATCCTTGCCTTGTGTCTGATGATGGTGACGGCCTCATGCGGCTGGTCGACTCCGGCCGAACCGGTGGAGCCGGAAAGGCTCGAGTACGGCTTCGGTGGCGCGGCCGGCGATCTCCGAAGCGACCAGTCGCCCTGTGATGGGCCCGAGTGTCACGCCAAGGGTCCCGTGGCCGGTCGCTACATAGAGCCCGCTCCGGCCAGGCACGCCGCCGATGAAAGGGAGATCGTCCGGGGCCACGGACCGGTGCCCGACCCACTGGCTCTCGACGCGCGTTGGCCGCCAGTCATGCAGATAGCTGAGCCCGCGATCGACGATCGCGCTGAGTCTGCGCTGGTCGAGGCCGGTCCCACGGGAACCGAGATCGAAGGCGCCCGAGATCCGAACGACGGCGTCGAAGGGCGAGCACGCCACCATCCCCTCACTGAACTTGAGAGGATGTGCCGGGGCGATGCCGTCGCCATACGCGGTCAGGCTCATTCCGCGCGCCACCTCAAGCGGAAGATTGACACCTACTTCCTTGAGCAGGCGGCGGGTACCGTACCCGGCGGCGATGAGCACACTGTCGGCGGTGTGATGAGCGCCATCGTTGGTCTCGACGACCCAGCGGTCGCCTCGACGGAGAACCCTGTCCGCCGTACTGCATTCCTTGACCAGCGCGCCACCGGTTCGAAGCGCGTCGACAAGACCTCGCGTAACCGTCTCCGGCCGCACATGCCCGTCATCGACGATGTGGACGACTCCGTACACATCCCGCCGGATGGCGGGATCGAACGCGGCGATCTCGCGACCCCGATAGTTGTGAACCTCGCTCTTGAATCCTGCGGCGGTCCTTGCTTCGGCCAGCCGGCGAAAGGACTGATAGTTCTTCTCGGTTTTCGCCACGATGGCCAGACCGGCCCGGTATTGCTCGAATGAGACGCCGCGATCGGCGAGTTCGTCAAATGCGCCCGGCGCGCGTTCGGCCAGCGCGCCAAGGGCGGCTGCTCCGCGTTGGTGGGCGGCGGGCCTGCTTGCGCGAAGGAAGCGCGCGATCCAGCGGAGGAACTCGATGTCGAGATGAGGGCGAATCCGTGCGGGCCCGTTCGTCCTCAACATGCCGCGAAGGGCGTCACTGACCGCTCCCGGCGCCGCCCTCGGCGTCGACAGAAACGAGGTGACCCAGCCTGCGTTTCCCGCGGATGCGCCATCTCCCGCCAGCCCCGCATCAATCACGGTGACATCGACGTCCCTGACCGCGAGCTCGTATGCGCAGCTCAGGCCGACCACGCCGCCGCCGATGACGACCGTCTTCACGCCGCTGCCTCCCCAACTTGTCACCCACCTGGGCCCTGGAAACGATATATGTGATCTCATATCATGGTCAAGAGTGCATGAGCCGCATGTCGCAGGGCGCTGGCCTCGCATCCTGGCAGGGGTGCTCAGCGCGGTCGTGGTTCAGCGTTCCGTTTGTTCGATGATGCGAAGAAGGGAACGCTTGGCCTCGCTGTACGAAGTCTTCAAAATTCGCTCGGCGGCATCACCATTATTGTCTCGCGCGGCGTCGATCAGATCCGGCTTGTAATGCCAGATCCGCACGTCGCCTCGAAACTCCGAAGCGTTCGCCCACAACACCTTGTAGGGGCGACACCGATCCCACAAACCGCGAATAATTTGGAGTGCCACCTCATTGGCGCTCGCCGAATACAACGTCGCCAAGAGCTCCTCATCGTGCCGCAAGGCCTCATATACGTCACCGGCGAGCGCCGCGCGCTTCAGTTCCTGCCAATGCTGCTCCATGAGCGAAACCCGATCGGGGCCGATGGCCTCCGCGCCGAGCCGGGCGCAATTGCTCTCAAGCAGAATCCGGACGTCGTACGCCTGCTCAAGTTCCTGTTGAGTCAGACCACGTACGGTGGCGCCCTTGTACGGTTCGCGTACGACCAGCCCGGACTCCTCCAGCCGGTGAATCGCCTCCCGTACCGGCATCACGCTCGTCCCCAGCAGTTCGGCCACATCGCGAACCCGCAGGCGATGGCCGGACGCGAGCCGCCCGTTCACGATCCACTCGCGCAACGTCTCGAACACCTGATCCGCGATCTGCGCCGGTGCCACCTTCGCCGACTCCGCCAGATCGGACAGCGTGCCCGCCGACTTCGGCCGACGGACCGGCTCCGGAGATTTCGACGCGGAGGATTCCGGCGTCGGGGGAGTTTGATCCACGCTCATACCCAGTCCCTGGCTCTCAGACGACCCATTACCAACCCTGCCATCGGCGTACCGATCTCTCAGCGCACGACCTGAGATATACGATCACATACCCTCCTCTTCATCGAGCGGCGGTTGGACGGGTTGCTCGACGAGGCGCCCGTGGCTCGCTACGGCGACTCTGATGCCTCGCCCACGGGTCATCATCATCGAGAACGCGCCCAACGCTTCCATTGATCGGCTCGACCATTGGCTGGCCGACGTCGAGTTGGAAGTCGTCCGAACCTATGCCGGTGATCTGGTGCCCGCGCGGGCGAGCCAAGGCCTCATCGTTCTCGGGGGTTCGATGCCGGTCGAGGACGATACACCGGCCGAGTGGCTTCCAGAGGTACAGGACCTCCAGCTGGCACGTCGACGCGGTCGCAACGCTGCCACCGGATGCCGAATGGCTGGGGGAGAGCGCGATGTACCCGCATCAGGCTTTCCGGGTCGGACCGGCCGCATGCTCGCTTCAGACCGGAACGGACCTGACCGGTCTTCGTCAGGCGACCATCCAGACGCGGGACAGCGCGCGTACGTCGGACAGCGGATCGCCGTGCACGAGGAAGAAGTCGGCCGGGCCGCCGACCCGGATGCGTCCCGCCTCCGGCTCGCCGAGCAGGTCGCCGCCGCGCCAGGTCGCCCCGGCGAGGACCTCCCACAGGGGGATGCCGAGTTCCGCCATGCACTCGATCTCCCAGCTGAGCTCGCCGGCGTGCAAGGGGCCGCCGCCGAAGTCGGAACCGACGGCGAGTGGGACGCCGCGGGCGTACGCCAACCGGGCGCTGGCCTCGGCCCGTTCGCGGTAACCGGCCCACCGTTTCATGCCCTCGCCGTCGCGGTCGTACCGCAGGATCGTCGTCGTACGGGAGTAGGTGTCGATCGCGGCGAAGACCGCGAGGGTCGGTACGAGCACGGTACCGGCCGCCGCCATGGCGTCGACGACGTCGGCGTCGAGCTCCCAGCCGTGTTCGAGGCAGTCACACCCGCCGGCGACGGCGGCCCGCGCCCCGGCCAGCTTCGAGGTGTGCGCCGTGACCTTGGCGTCCCGCGCGTGCGCCATCTCGACGACCGCGGCCACCTCGCCGGCCGTGAAGGGACTCGTGTCGGAGTCCGGCCCGTCCATGTAGAGCTTGACGAAGTCGGCGCCCTCATCGAGCTGCCTGCTCGCCGCCGCGAGCAGGGCGTCGCCGTCCGCGGCCTGCACGCTGATCGGGCTGAGGCGGGTGTAAGAGCTGTGCGAGAGCCACGTCCCCGCCGCACGGACGTAGGGGTATTCCCGCTTGCCGCGCCAGCGGTCGGCTACGACCAGCGAGAGGGCGCGCCGCGTCTCCGGGGCGCCGTCCTGGGCACGGGGCGCACCGACGTCACGGGCCCAGCGGACCCCCGCCTGCCGCATCTGCCGCGCGTTGTCCTCGGCCACCTCCAGGAGTACGTCGTCGGGATCGGAGACTCGCGCCAGGTAGTCGGCGCTGCCCGGCACGGTGATGTGGCTGTGGCAGTCCACCATGCCGGGCACGATCGTGGCGCCGCCGGCGTCGACCACTCGTTCGCCGTGCGGCCCCCGCGGGGAGTAGTCCGTGACGCTGTCCTCGATCGTCACGACCATGCCGTCCTCGACGACGACGTCGACGTCGAGCCGCAGTGTGTCGCTGCGCGCGTCGGTGATGGCGGCGCGGTGGTAGATGACCGGACGGGGTGCGGCGGCGTTCGACATTGATGCGGCTCCGTTTCGCTAGCTGAACACTCGGATGCTGGTGGGGATCGGGAAGCTGAAGCCGGTGATCTGGGCCTGGGCGTTCTTCAGGTAGTAGAACCTGGGCCAGTCGGCGATCGGCGCGATGTCGAGATTGCGGAACAGGGCCTGTTCCGCTTGGTTCCAGTAGCCGCAGGAGTCCGGTGGCGACAGGGCGGACGCCTTGGCGACGAGGCGCTCGTAGTCGGTGTTGTGGATGCCCGCGAGGTTGACGCCCTTGGGCGGAACCGGGCCGGAGAAGTACGGCACCAGCTGCGACGGCAGGTTGACGCCGAAACCCTGCATGTAGACGTCGTAGTTGCTGGTCTGGAACATGACCTTGCCGTGCTGGACGGCGGAGTTACCGGAGATCCGTACCTTGATGCCGAGGGGTTTCCACTGCTCGGCCAGGAGTTCGGCGGTGGGCCGGCCGTAGGCCGAATAGCCGACGTAGTAGTCGAGGTCCAGGGTGAGCGGCTTGCCGTTCTTCTGGCGGATGCCATCGGGGCCCTTGGCCCACCCGGCCTGGTCGAGCAGCGCCTGCGCGGTCGCGACGTCGCGCCGCGGAAGCCGGCCGGCGACGGTGTTCCCGGTGCACGGCTTGGGGAGCAGCGCGACCAACCCGGTGGACGGGCTGCCCGTTCCCCCGGTGTTGACCTTGACCAACTGGTTGATGTCGATGGCCTGGACCAGTGCCTGGCGCAGCCGGATGTCCGCCCATGGCCGGCCCGGGAGCTGGTTGAAGAACAACCAGCCGCCCGCACCCGGTGACTTCACCCGATCCAGGCCCTGCGCGATGAGGCGTTGCTGGTCGTCGCCGGTGATCTGGGCGAAGTTCACCTCGCCCGACAGCAGGAGGTTGGCCGTGGTGCTCTCGTTCGGCACGATTCTCAGTACGACCTTGGCCGGCGTACCCGGCGCCTTCGTGCTCGCGCCGCCCGGACCCCAGGTGTAGCCGTCGCGCCGGGTGAAGGTGTAGCTCTGACCGGGGACGACCTTGGTTAGCACGAACGGGCCGGTCCCGTCCGAGCCGGTCGAGTACAGCTTTGGATCCGCCAGCCCTTTGGCGCAGACGATGGGGAGCTGGCCAATGGTGTTGAGCAGGAACCCGAACGGCTTCTTGGTCATGACGACCCGTACCGTCCTGGTCGGGTCATCCGCCGTCGCCCGCAGCGGCTCGGTCGGAGTGTTGACGCCGTACTGGGCGGAGCCGTTCTTGGGATTGGTGACGTAATTGATCGCGGCGGCGACCTGGCGGGCGGTCAATGGCGTCCCGTCGGAGCACGTGACACCGGGGCGAATCGTGAAAGTCGCCGATCGGGCGTCGGCATTCCATTTCTCCGCCAATCCGGACACGAAACGCCCGTCCGGGCGTAGGTTCACCAGCGCGTCGTAGGCCAGTGCGGTCCTGCCGAAAATCAGCTGGCTTCGGTACGGGTCGAAGGTTCCCGGATCCGATGGCAGGACCATCGTGAATGTCCCGTCTTTGGCAAATCCGGCGTTTGCCGACCGCTGCGGCTTCGTGGTTCCACCGCAGCTCGTACTGGCGAGACAGGTCACCAGCGCGCCGGCGAACAGCGCGGTCAGTCGATGATGCATGACTGTTCTCCTTAAGAATCGCCGCCGCGGCGGCGAAGCCGTCGAGGCGCGAAAGGAAGAGCGCCTCCGGCGCTAACGAGAGGAAAAGGGGAGGCGACCGATAACGGCGCTTATCCCGATATCAGAGATGTGAAGTCGGGGCCGGGGCCACGCACTCTTGATGCGGTCCGCCTTCTGCCGTGTGGCCGGGTCCGGGATTTGCGACTCGGCGAAGTACTTCTCGTATGGTGATGCCGAGCATACGTTATTCAACAATCCAACACAAGGATTTTTGTGTTCTAGAACACAAGTCCAGCGGACGGCAGGGCTGTGTCCGCTGCGGTCGGTGGAGGATTCGGCGCAGCGTGTCTTTTGCGGTGGCCGTGCCCGTCACAGGCGGGCACGGGCCGGAGTCCCTACTCGCGCGGGCGGCGGCCCGAGGCGTTCCGTGTACGCGCCGGGGGACGTGCCGCCTCGGCAAGAGCTTCGGCGATCTCCGCGGCGTGTTCGGTCGGCAGCAGGGTGGAGGTGACGCAGACGTGGGGTTCGGAGTCCGGTCGCACCATGAAGGGGGTGCCGGGCGCGGCGCCGATGCTGCGGCTGGTCAGCGACACCAGGGCGGTGGCTTCGCTGGCGACGGGAACCCATACGGACCGGCCCTCGGTCCCCCCGACCTGTACTTCGTGCTTGGCCAGCTCGGTGACGAGGCTGAGCCGGCGGCGTGCGTACTCTTGCCGGGCCTGCTTCACCTGGCGGACGGAGGCCTCGTCGGTGAGCAGGTCGAGCAGGAGAAGCTGGAGCAGCCGGCTGGTCCACCCCTGACCGAGATGCCGGCGCGCGACGAGCCGTTCGATGCACTCCGACGACGCTCCGACTGCCGCGAGCCGCAGCTCGGGACCGTGCGAGGCGGAGTAGCCGCGGAGATGAACCGTAAGGTCGGGAATGTGCTGACCGAGGCTATGGAGCGGGCCGGAGGCGAGGACACCGAAGTAGTCGATCTCCACGACCGTGACGTCGTCCGCGCGGAGGATGGCCGCCAGTTCCTCCGCCCGCTCGCCCGAGATACCGATCCCCGTCGGCTGCTGCGCGCGGGGCTGGAAGAACGCCGTGCGTGTGCCGGCGTCCACCGCCGCGACGAGCGAGTCGGGAATCGGCCCGTCGGCGTCCAGATCGACCGGGATGATCTGGACGCCGAAGGCTTCGAGGAGGTCGAGCAGGAACGGGTCGGTCGGATGCTCGACCGCCACCCGGTCGCCGAAGCGGAGGAATGTGCTGGCGATCAGATCGAGGGCGTCTCCCACTCCATCGGAGAGGGTGATGGCGTCGACCCGATAGGGCCAATCGCCGTGCAGATGCTCGAGGAGCTCGGTGACGACCGGTTCGTCCAGATAGGTGCGCAGCGGATCGGCCGCGGGCAGGCGGCGGAGTGCCGGCGCGGGATCCGGCAGCAGCGCCGGATCCATCATCCCGACCGAAAGGTCGAACTGGAACTGGACGGAGTACTCCAGCACGCGGCGGGAACGCGCCGGCCCGAGGATGGCCCGATCGGCGATGACGGTGCCACGCCGACCCTCGGCGCGGACGACTCCGCCCCTCGCCAGGATCGCCCACGCCGCGTGGACCGTCGCCGGCGACACCTGCAACTCGGCGGCGATGGCGCGGATGGTCGGAAGTGTCGCGCCGGTCGGAAAGACTCCGTCGCGTACGCCGCGACTCACCGCGTCCGCGAGTCCGCGTGCGGTGGGCTTCTCGACACGGGCCAGCAGTTCTTCCATCATGTTCTATAACATACCGCTAACTATTACTCGCTCGTAATTACAATGAGACGGAAGGCGGATTCGCCGGCGCGAGAGTCACTCCGCGGCCGGCATGCCGACCCGCGGGTTCGCGACCAGACCCCAATGCGTGTAGAGGTACGGCGTGCCATCGGGCAGCTTGTGGGCCTGGATGATCTCCCATGTGTTGCTGTCGTCCGTCTGCATCGCGAACCGGCCTTCCTCGACCGGCACCAGCGGGAAGTCACCGGCGGTCCCCGGAAACCGGTCGAGCAACAGGCCGGTGGGGAGCAGCCGGAGTACCGGCGTGCCCTCGCGCAGCACGAGCTCGACCGCCGTGTCGGACCGTGCGTAGTAACGCCCCACGTACGGCGCGATGTCGACGCGCGCCGGTTCGGCCGGCGGCTGGAACGGCGCCGGCATGGCGACCCCGGCGAGCTCACGGAACGTCTCGGCGAACACGTCGTGGTAGAGCGCCGGACCGTCGCCGCCGTTGGTCAGGAGGGCGACGGCGAATCCGCGATCGGGCAGTGCCCGCACGAACGCCAGCTGGCCGATGCCCGTGCCGGTGTGCCCGATCACCGGTTGTCCGTCCCACGTGTCGCGGGACCAGCCCAGTCCCCACGAGTCGCCCATGATGGAGGGGCAAGGTAGGTCGGTCTCCCTGGCGGTCATGGCCTGCACGGAGTCAGTGGACAGCAGCCGCCCACCGTCGGGCGCCGTACCGCCGGCCAGGTGCATCCGGACGAACGCCAGCAGGTCGTGGACCCGGGCGGTTATCCGCCCGGTCGGCGCCAGGCTCCGCGGCCCCGACCACACTCGGGTCGGCGGCGCGCCCGGACCGCCGGGATGCCCGACCGCGACGCGGTGCAGGAGCGCCTCCTCGGGCAGTGTGACGGTCGCGGCCAGTCCCAGCGGGCCGACGATGCGCTCGTGGAGGGCCGCGTCCCACGTCTTCCCCGTGAGCACCTCGATGATCCGGCCGGCCACGACGATGCCGGCATTGGAGTAGGAGAAGGTCGCACCGACCGGTCGGACCTGCGGGAATTCGCGCAGCTTCGCCACGTAGCGTTCGACGCAGTCGTCCCCGCGGCCGGTCTCGGCGTACATGTCGTCGATGCCGCTCGTGTGGCTGAGCAGGTGCCGTACGGTGATCGCCGCGGCGGCCGCGGTGTCGGTGTCGGTGTCGGCGAACTCGGGGAGAACCCGCACCACCGGAGTGTCGAGGGTGAGCGCACCCTCGTCCACGAGCTGCATGATCATCGTGGCGGTCCACACCTTGGTGATGGAACCGAGGTTGAACACCGAGTCGGGTGTCGCCGCCACGCGGGTTCTCCGGTTCAGCACCCCGGCCGCGACGTCGACGATCTGGCCGTCCCGCAGGATGCCGAGCGCGGCACCCGGAACTCCGTGCTCGGCGATGAGCGTGTCGAGCCGGGCACGCCAGTACGCGGCGTCCACGGCGACATCGGTCGCCGTAGGCCGTTCGATATCGGTCGGCATGAACTGTCCTTTCCACGCGTACGCCGGTGATGACCGGCATCGAGGTGAGGCTAAGTGAGCATTCCTGCTATTACAAGATTTATTTTGTTCTATAACACAATGACCAGCAAGAACGTTCCGCCCACTCTCTACTGGGTAGCTGTTCTAGAACAAAATTAGTCTTGTATGGTCATCATCGATAATCTATTCTCCGCCGAAGCGGCGTGACACCCGTCGCCCTGACCGGACGCAAAGGATGGTGTGCCGTGGAAGCCTTCGGCGCGTACGACTACGGGCTGTCGCCGGACGGGGAGGCGCGGGCCACCCGCCTGCACGCGGACAGCACGATCGTCGACCTCATCTGGTGGGGGCCGGTCGCGTACCGGTCCGTCACCCCGGAACTGGACGCCCGGCTGCGCGAGGCGAGCGACCACGATCTGGGCGCGCTCATGGAGTACGCGCTGCGGCTGCCCGGGCGGCTCGCGGTGTCCGGCGAGTTTCCGGAGTACCGCGCGCTGTGGGACGCCAGTGGGGTCACGGCGAGCCAGTTCGAGTTCCAGGTCGGTGACGCCCGGCTTCTGCTCGAAGGCGTCAGCCACCTCGACCTCCTGGTCGACCACCTACCGTGGCTGCGCAAGGCCCTGCGCTCGACGGACTTCGCGGCGGCCAAGCGGGACGGCGGTCACGCGTTCTATGTGCAGTGCCAGCCGACGCCGCCGATCAGCCGAGACCTGAGCCTCGTCGACCTCGCCTACGACGCCGGGCTGCGCGTGCTCCAACTCGCCTACAACGTGCAGGACGCGGTGGCGTGCGGATGCACCGAGGAGTCCGGCGGTGGAGTCAGCCGGCTGGGCGCCCGGCTACTCGCCCGGCTGAACGAGCGAGGCGTGATCGTCGACACCGCCCACTGCAACCAGCGCACCATCCTGGACGCCTGCCGGATTTCGGCACGACCGGTCATCGTGTCGCACACTGCGGCCTCCGCCCGATACCCGCACGACCGCGGCATCTCCGACGAGGCGGCGACGGCGATCGCGAGCACGGGCGGGATCATCGGAGTGGTCGCCGTGCCGGCCTTCCTCGGTAAGGGCGAGCCGTCAATGGACACGATGCTCGACCACATCGACCACTTCGTCCGTACGGTCGGGTGGGAGCACGTGGCCATCGGCACGGACTGGCCGCTGGCCGGGCCGAAGTGGCTACTGGCGAAACGGCGAGCGTTGTCCGCGGCCAACGGCATGCGCCCCGAACACGGCATCGTCCACACGCAGAACCTCATCGGCCTCGACGACTGCCGCGACTTCCCCAACATCACCCGCGGACTCGTCGCCCGCGGCTACCCCGACGAGAAGATCCGCGGCATCCTGGGCGAGAACTTCATCCGCGTCTTCCGTGACGTCTGCGACTGAGCAGGGGATATCTGGAGATCGATGAGGCCCGGTCAGGTGGTGGCCGCGAGTGGACTGATGACGGTGAGGTTCACGAGGTTCGGGGTCTCAGGGTCGCCCACGTAAATCGGTCCGCCGGATTCCGATTCCGCCGGTCCTGGTGGTGATCTTGCGGGCTCACCTGGAGGAGTTCGGGACCGATGATGATGGGCGGCTGTTCCGGACCGTACGGGGCGGGGTCTATCAGCGCTCCACGCTGTGGCAAGTGCTGGACAAGGCTCGGCGCAAGGCGTTCACGGCGGCACAGGTGAAGTCGCCGCTGGCTCGTAGGCCGTACGACTTCCGTCACGCGGGCGTCTCGCTGAGGCTCAACGCGGGGACTCCGGCCACCAACGTCGCGGAGTGGGCTGGGCACTCAGTGGAGGTGCTCCAACGGGTCTACGCCCACTGTCTCGACGGTCACGACGATCGATGGTTCGAAAAGATCGACGCCGCCCTAGTCGGCTAGCCTGAGCCCCGGTGATTCCGCCGGGGCTCTCGTTTTTGGGCCTGACCTGGGCAGATTGTGCGGAACCCATTCCGCGTATATTCCGCGAACACCGACAATCATCGGCATCCGGTGGCATATAGCTGCACAAACACGAAACCCCGGCCGACAGCGTGGTCGCTGCTCAACCGGGGTTTTCGCTGATCATCTTGGGCGCCCCCTGCTGGATTCGAACCAGCGCACCCGGCTCCGGAGGGCGGTTGAGTATCTCCGCCTGATTCAGGTCGTGACCAGGGCCGCAACGCGCCGAGAGAGAGTGCGGCCGGGTAAGGAATCCGCGCATAGTCCGTAGAACGGTCCTGTCCTCGCGATCGGCTTCTTCGGCGGCTACGCCACAGTTCCCGCCTGCCGGGTCATCCCCTCTGCCGTCGTCCCACCCACCGGGGAGCGGGCCAGGCCCTACCGGTGAAGGTGGAGCGCCCCACTGGACGTACGACCTTCGCCGGTAGGGCCTGGTCTGCTCGGCTTTGCCCTGGGACGTCGGTAGAGGGGCTGACCCGGCTTCCACCTCAACCACTGATCACCTCGCCCCGCGTGCGGTGCCCCCTCCATCCCCGAGCCGGAGCGCCCCCGCCGGAGGCATGTTCGAACAGATCCGGACTGACTGGGGGAGTGGCTGCGGTCCAAGGCAGAAGGCGCCTGGAGCCGGAATGAGGAGAGTCGGCCGGCGGCCCGGCGACTGAAGCGCACGGCGGCGGCGCGGGCCTGACAGTGGAGCTGTGGAGCGCCTGCGGCGGGTGCGTCTTACGGCGGGCCGTCCGACCGGCACGGCTGGAGGGACCGGCGCCCACGCCGCACGCCCGTAGGGCGTGCCGGAGCGGGCGGGGCGACGGCGGGACGCGCCGCCGCCTTGATCCAATACAGCTAAATTCGGCAACGCATCGCACCGTGCAACTGTCGTGTTTCGGTAGATGCTTGTCACTTCAGTCTCATCTGATGGTTGACCTCCCTGATCGATAATTGACAGCCGCCCGCTTACCTCCCAGGGCATCAGCTTTCGGGCCGGTATGGGAACCGGAGGTTGCTCGAAGCTGTCGAACATAAGAGAACGGGCAGTGGGGTGCCTCCTCCACATGCCCCGGATGCGGGAGGAACCGATGGACGCCAATACCGTCATCGCCGTCTGCGCGACAGCAATCGCTCTCTCTTCTTTGGCAGTAGCGTTCCTGGAAGCCCGAGCAGTCCGTCAGCACAACCGGCACGCGGTGCGACCCCTGCTTCAACTGTGGGTCAAGCGGCACTCTGGGGGCACAACCGGGATCATGTTCGCTAACCGTGGTCTAGGTCCAGCGATCGTCACGCGTAGCATCCTGAAGGTCGACGGACTACCAGTGGGTAAGTGGAATGAGGCGGGCTTCAATCCGCTGCGGGATTCATTGCCGATTCGGCCGCAAGCCATGACAATCGACGCCCAAATGGCGATTTCGGCTGGATTTGAGTCATTTGTGATGTCTCTCGACACTTTTGACCGACAGGAGCACGCATGGTTCTGGGAGTTGATCCGTCGGCGAATTCAGCTAGAGGTTCACTATGAATCCCTCTATGGCGGCGAGGACTTCACCATCGCTTTAAATATTGACGAGGCTTCCCAAGGTATCTGACAGGCGTCAACTGGGGAGCGATCCGTCAAGCATCGGATGGGATTGCACAATCGCATCGCGTTATGGGCTAGCTGCCGAGCAGCTCGGGCCGGTTCTCAGCAAGCGCTTGGCGGGCGTTCATGAGGCGCTCGTGGAACCGGGCGGCCAACGATTCGTGCGGGTACCGGTCATGCAAGATCTGTCCGAGGTCGTCACCCCGGCTAACAAGGTCCGTGAGGCTGCGGCGGTCGTACTCGAATGCCTTTACCCCCTCCTCCACCGCTGCGTCCAGGTCCCCACGACGCGCGTGAACCATGCCTAGGTCGATCCGGGCGTTCGCGGTTCGCATAGGGGCGTTGCTCGTGCCGTCCGGCCTGGTGTGGCGCGTCATGACCTCTTGCGCGTGTTCCTCGGCTCGGTCGTCGTCGCCCTGCCACGCGTAGATGGTCGCGGCGTAGAAGATCCACTTGGTGTGGTCGAACACGAAGTGGTGATCGGAGTGTGAGGGCGTCGGGAGGTCGGCCAGGACCGTAGCGCCTCGCGTGAGGGCTTCTGTGGCCTCCCTCGGGCGCTGGAGACGAGCGTGCCCCTTGGCCTCTTGGAGCGTGAGTTGAACCATTGCGTTGCTGGTGCCCGCAACGGCTTGCCCTCGCTGGGCGGCGTCGATGACGTCTTCGTAGCGGCCTTCGGTCAGCGCGAACCAGGCTGACATCTCGTACGCCCAGGCCATGAGTTCACCGTGCTCGGCCTGCTTGCCCATTTGCAGGGCTCCGATACGGGCGGCCTCGGCGTGCTCGCGTTCACCCAAGTCGTAGTGCACACACCCTAGAAGTGCGGCGAGCCACCCGGCCTGGATGAGAACTTCACGATGCTGGCTGAGGGTCAGGCGTCCGCCAAGAAGGTTGAGCACATACTTGAGCCGCTGCTTGGTTCGCTCCCGGAGCGATGCCGCTGTCGTGTGAGGGTAGGCACGACAAAGCAACTCAACTGCCTCTTGCACGGCCTCCACGGTGCCTGGCCCGATATCGGATACATCCGCCATGCGGGCGAGTTCCATCGTTTCGAACAATTCCGCTTCCGCGCGCAACGCATCCTGCGGGAGCGCTTTGACGGTAATCAGGCGGCGTTCCTTCTGCTGCTTGGGTGAGACAAAGCCAAGCCGTTCCGGTGACGTGCCCGTCAGTTCTCCAAGCGCATTTCGATATGGAGCGTGTGGCCAAAGAACCTCGCCGCGTTCCCAACGGCGAATGCGTTCCTCGTCACAGGTAAGCCCAGCCTTTATCCCGGCGGTGGTCGCGTTCAGGGCGTCCGCCATCTCTGCGCGAGTCCACCCTGATCGGCCCTGCCCCTCGCGCCAGGCGATGAGCTGGACGTTCGGGGTGGTGGTCGTCTCGGGCATCCGGCCTTCCTCGAAAAGGGGGCAGAAGGGGGAGAAGGGAGGGCGGCTTAGGGGTCCTGAACCCTCATGATCGCTGGTTGTCTTGCCGTCAAGCAACACGGTACGTCATCCCCTCGCAGGGAGACGGCAGACCTCGGGAGGCTTCACCAGTGACTCAGACCGAAGGCGGCAGCAGCGAACCCACTGAGCCCTGCATCGGATGCGGCGGGCGCGGATGGAAACTGCGGTCTGTCCTGCGGGCCTTGGTTGTTCCCGAATCTGCGGTCATCCAAATCGGTCCTGTCGAGGTCGAGTGCTGGCGCTGCGGGGGTTCAGGCCACGAACGGTCCGTGGCCTGACTAGGCGGCGGGGCCGGTGACGGAATGAGCCGACTAGATCACTCGGTCGTTCATGGCGCGGACTTGGCCGTGTGAGCGGTCGTCCGTCACCGGCTTCGCTTCGATGCTCAAGGAGCGAGATCATGAGTGGTGGGCTCAGCAGGAATGGCGAACTTCAGGCCCTATCGGCACTCTGCAGGGAACTAGCGAAGCATCAACTCGATGTAGGAATGAGTGATGCGCGTCCGGCTGTTTCAGTGCGGGCTACGTCCACCGGCCACCGAGTGTGGGTTTCCGTGAGTACTTCCGGTGAGGCGTTCGTGTGGAAGCGCGACGACGACGATTCCTATCCGGCAGATGATCCGGTGGGCGCGGCGACGTACATCGCCGACCACATCAAGTCACGAGACGCCGAGTAGCCGTCGTGGGCGCGAGACTCCGCCGATGGGGGAGTGTGGTCCTTCAACGGCAGGTGCGGTTTCGACGCCGGACCCGGCTGCTTGAGAATCTGGCGGAGTCGCTGATCGAGCTGGGCTTACCGGTGAGCTTTAGCGATGGTGGGGCGGCCGTCTATATCCGAACGGGTCTGATGATCCCGGTCCTGAGCGTCACCGTGGATTCCGCTGGAGCGTTCTTCGAATGGCGTTACGGCTATAACCGGCATCCGGCGGATGACCCAGCGGGCACGGCTCAGCGGATCGTCGCCTATATCAAGGCTCGTGACATGGGCCCCGCGTTGGAGCACCGTTATGGCTCCTGACCCGCTCACGATGCTCACCAACAGATTCCCGACCCTGGAAATCTGGTACGGCCCGCGCACGGGGGTGTGGTGGGCGGTGGTTCCGCCTCCTGCGGGGTGGCGGCTGGTGGAGGCGCTCGACCCGGACGAGCTGAGCCGCGCGATCCTTAGGGCACAGTCGTGGCCGTGGCCGTCTCCGAGTGGTGGTGCAAACTGGCGGCGGCGTGTCTCGGCTGGTTCGGCGGGGGCGGTCGTGACATCGCGGCAGGTCGACCGTTACTCTGCTTGTGCGGTCAAGCGCAAGAGCGGTCAGGCGGTCATGGTGGCAGACGAGTTTCCTCTTCCGAAGTACGCGCGCGTGGTGACAGAGCTGCGGCGGCGGATCGAGACGGGCGAGTACAGCCCAGGGGACTTGCTGCCGTCTGAGGCTCAGCTTGTGCGTGAGTTCGGCATCGGCCGTACGACGATCGTGCGGGCTCTCCAGATGCTCCAGACGGACGGCTGGATCACCCGTGAGCATGGGCTTGGCTCGTATGTGAAGGCGCGGCCGGCCGGGGAGAAGAACAGCACGCGACTCGGCCGGGCTGTCTTGGAGCTGCCCGAGACGACGCCCGGCTTCTCGCTCCTGCACGCCGGGCCTGCTGACGCCCCTCCGCAGGTCGCAACTCTGCTCGGTGCTCCTGGCGACGCGGCCGTTCTGCGGCGTTGGGTGAGCATGTACGACGGGCGGCCAAGTGAACTGGTCTCCTGTTGGTTCCCCGCGTCGATCGCGGATGGGACAGACCTGGGCAAGGCCGATCCGCTCGTAAGCGGGATCCGCCAGCATCTACAGGCGATCAAACACGCACGGGTAGACCACATCGTCGAGCGCCTGTCCGCGCGTCTGCCCGACCCGCGTGAGGCGGAGTTGTTGCAGATCGCGGCAGGTTCGCCGGTTCTCGAAGTGACAGCGACCGTCCATGACGCCTCTGACGTCCTGTTGCTCATCGTCGCGATCGCGTTGCCTGGTGAGTTGCACGAGTTGGAAGACTCGTACGCCGTAACTGACTGATCACCTAGCGTCTTGTGACCTAGTTCACTCTACGATCACTTGTCCGGACAAGTGCCTGAGTCGTACCTTGAGATCAATTGACCGGACAAGCGGTCATCCGACTAGGAGGTACGAGAATGGCGATGCTCGGTCCGATCCCCGTCGACTACGGGTTCGTGTTTCCGCACGGCGCGTTCGTTCGTGGCGGGGTCGAGATGGTCAGGGACTTCGACAAGTCCACGAAGGACAACCCCGTACAGGCTCGCGACAAGGAGAGCGGCGAGCGGGTGTGGCAAATCGAGGTCATTGATGCCGACCCGGAGGCCAAGGGGTCGGTCAAGGTCAAGCTGTTCGGGGACGTGCAGCCGGTCCCGCCTGCACCGTCGGGCGGGTTCCCGTTCGCGGCGGTGGAGTTCGACGGAATGACCGTCACGCCCTACGTCGACTCGAACACGAACCGGCTGGCGTACTCCTTCCGCGCGAAGGGCATTCGTGCGCCTAAGGGTGCGGGCCGTCCGGCTTCGTCTGAGAAGGCCGCCTGATGGCGGGCCGGATGTCGGCGTTGTCCCTGCCGATCGAGCAGTGGTCCGGAGCTGAGTTTCGCGCCTACGCGCGCCGTACGCCGGTGTTCACGCTGACCGCTGGTCGGTTGTTGGTCTCGCTGACCCTGCCGGAGCGGCTGCGGGCCGATCACGTCGAGTTCGCCCGTTCGCTGGCTGAACAGGCGACGGCGTACGCGACTGAGGTCGAGCGGATCTTCCGGAACGGAACGGCGACCAAGAACACGGCGTGACCTGAGCGGGGCGGCCGGAAGCTCTCACCTTCCCGGCCGCCCCTCGGCCTTCCCCCTCGCAAATCCCACTCAGAGGAGACCCCTCGAATGTCTACACGAACCCGGCGGGCCCGTTGCTCGGTCTGCCGCAATGTCCTTCCCAAGGCCACCAAGAACGGTAAGTGCGGCGCCTGCAAGGGGCAGACGGTGCTTTTCCCCTTGCGCATCGCACAGCGCCTCTCCCGTCCTTCCTCTCGCGGGAAGGGCGGTGCCTGATGGGTTGGGAGTTCGAGCGCTCGGCACCGTCAGACAACGTGATGGTTCCGGCTACGTCGGATCCGTTCGAGTCACCCAAGTGGGCTCCGCCGGTATGGCACATGCCCGAGGCTCTCGTCCTGCTGGTCAACTTCATCCGCTCTCTCGTCAGCGGGGCGGCCTGGCTGGTCCGTCACCCGGTCTTGGTCGCCACGGTCGGCGGGTTGGGCGGGCTGACCTGTGTTGCCGGATGGCAGTCCCTTGCCGTCCTGGTGGCTGTGGCCTCGATCGGGCTCGGCTGCTGGGCGGGGTTCGGCTGGCCTTCGTTCCTGCGGCTGGTAGCCCGGCCTGCTCGGGCTCGGTGGCGGCACGTGATGGTCTACCGGCGGAACTGGCGACCGGTGATGGTCATGTCTGGGCTCGCGTTCTACCGCAACGGCAGGGAATTCCTGCCCACCGTGCTCAAGGTTGAGGTCACTCCGACCACTGACCGCGTGCTGGTCAAGATGCTCTCCGGGCAGGCTCCCTCGATCTGGGCTGACCACGTCGCCAACCTCGGGCATGGCTTCGGCGCGGCCTCGTGCCGAGTGCGAACAGCGCAGCGTTCCGGCAAGAACGGTCGCAAATCGGGGGTCTGGCCTGGGCACCTGTGGTTGGAGTTCGTCCGCCTGGACGCTCTGGAGAGTCCGTTGTCCGCGCTTCCGGTCCCGGAGGCTGCTGGTGATGTCGACCTGTCCCGGCTCCCGGTCGGCCGGTGTGAGGACTCCTCGCCGTGGCTGCTGCGGCTGCTTGGCACGCACGTCCTGATCGCTGGGGCGACGGGGGCCGGTAAGGGGTCGGTGCTGTGGTCGATCATCCGGGCGATGCTCCCGGCGATGTACTGCGGCCTGGTGGACGTGTGGGGCCTCGATCCCAAGCGCATGGAGCTTGCGTTCGGCCGCCGGATCTTCGCCCGCTACTCCGACGATCCCGACGGCGGGATGGTGGAGCTGTTGGAGGATGCCGTCGCGGAGATGTCCAGGCGGGCCGCACGGTTCGGCGGTGTGACCCGGACGTTCCGGCCGACCAAGGCAGACCCCTTCATCGTCATCATGGTTGACGAGCTGGCTTTCCTGACCGCTTACTGCCCCAACCGGGATTTGAAGCGCCGGGCGGAAGCCGCCCTTGCGACGCTGACCTCCCAGGGCCGTTCAGTCGGCATCTGCGTCGTCGGTGCTCTCCAGGACCCGCGCAAGGACGTCGTCAACATCCGGAACCTGTTCCCGACCCGGATCGCGCTCCGCCTGGATGAGGCCGACCAGGTCGACATGGTTCTCGGCGATGGCGCGTACGAGCGTGGTGCGCTGGCCGACCAGATTTCACCTATCCCCGAGGTCGGCGCTGGCGTCGGCTTCATCCGGTTGGAGGGTTCACCTGATCCTGTCCGTGTTCGCGCCGGATGGGTCTCCGACCACGACATCGCCGAGATGACCGCCTACCTGAGGGCGGAGGCGGCCTGATGCTCGGCCACATCGAAGGCAAGGGAAGCGCTGCCGTCCAATCGCCGGAGGCGACCCGTAGGGCGAACGAAGAGAGTTGGCCGGCGGCGATGCCCGCCCCATTGGTGACCCAACTGACCTGTCCGACCTGCCGCACCCCGGACGCGCTGATCGCATTCGATGGCGTCGGCACCGTCTGCCGTGAATGCGGTGAAGCCGTCCAAGCTCAACTGGGGGACGCGTGAACGACTTCGTCTCGTCCGCCCCTGGCAAGGTCCGTCCGCCTCTGGCGCGTGAGGTCGTCAAGACGGTCGCGATCGAACACGGCGTCTGCATCCGTCCCATCCCGATGCGGCGAACCGATCTGGCCACCGGTCAGACCGAGATCGTGAACATGCCGTGCGGTCACACCCTCGCGTCCGTCTGCCCGCCGTGCGCCGAACGCAAGCGTAAGATCCGGGCCACTCAGTGCCGGGAGGGCTGGCACCTGGAAGAAGAACCGGTCATCGTCCGCGCCGACCCGGACGAGGAACAGCGCTGGTGGATGGAGAAGCGCGCCGAGATCCAGACCCAAGCCGAACGCGCTGAGGCGGCAGGGGAGGACGCGACCGAACTCCGTGAGTTGGTCACCGAGATCAACGCGGAGATCACACGTACCGGCGTCGTCGGCAAGCTCCCCACTGAGACGCCGGACCGTCCCAAGCGGTCCACCAGACGTCGTCAGGACGTCCCAGACCTTCCCCGCCGTCCCGTCTCGTCCCGAACGGTCGGCAAGGTCTTCACCGCTCCTGATGGCACCACGTTCCGTCCGTCGCTGTTCGTGACGCTGACGCTCGATTCGTACGGGCGGGTGAAGGCGGACGGCACTCCAGTCGACCCGGCCGCCTATGACTACCGGCGGGCCGCTCGGGACGCGCTGCACTTCTCCAAGCTGGTGGATCGGTTCGTGCAGAACCTGCGCCGTCTCGTCGGCTACGACGTTCAGTACTTCGCCGCCGTCGAACCCCAACGCCGTCTCGCCCCACACCTGCACATGGCAATCCGCGGAACCATCTCCCGCGCCGAACTGCGTCAGGTGGCCGCCGCGACCTACACACAGGTGTGGTGGCCACCGGTCGACAAGGTCGTCTACTCCGGGCCGAACCTGCCCTACTGGGATGCCCGCGAAAAGGCCTACCTCGACCCGGAGACCCGGACGCCTCTGCCGTCCTGGGACGAGGCTCTCAAGGTCCTCGATGACGAGAACGCAGAGCCTTTGCACGTGGGCCGGTTCGGGCGTCAGGTCGACGCTAAGGGCGTCATGGCGGGCACTCCGGATTCCGCCCGGTGCATCGGCTACATCACCAAGTACCTCGTCAAGGACATCGCCGAATGCCACGACGCCGAGACGCCTGCGCAAGCCGATCACGCTGACCGGCTGTTGGACGCGCTGCGGCACGAACCGTGCTCCCCGGCGTGCGCGAACTGGCTGCGGTACGGCATTCAGCCCAAGGGAGCCAAGCACGGCCTGACGCCCGGCTACTGCAAGTCCAAGGCCCACCGCCGTGAGTACCTCGGCTACGCCGGACGCCGTGTCCTGGTCTCCCGTAAGTGGTCCGGAAAGACCATGGCCGACCACAAAGCCGACCGGAAGAACTGGGTCCTCGCCCGGCTGGCTGAGGCCGGTGTTCCGGCAACCGGCAACCCTGCCGACCCGACCCGCTACGCCTGGGAACTCGCACCCCCAGACGACCCCGACGTCAAACCCGTCGAACAACGCCTACTCACCGCCATCGCCGAACGCATCGACATGCGCCGCCAGCTCGACCAGGCCACCGCCGACCTTTCGGCAACGCAGGAGGCCGCATGAACGACTCCGAGGGTGAAGACCTGCTGACCGTGCGGGAAGTCCTCGCCGAACTGCGTGATGTCTCCCCGCGAACCTTCTACCGCTGGCGGGAACTGGGCATCGCGCCCGTCTGCATCCGGCTGCCCAACGGGAGCCTCCGCGTCCGCCGTGCAGACCTTCACACCTGGTTGGACGACCGCAGCGAAAAGGCGGCGTGAGATGCGCGGACATGAGGGGAGCGCTGCCGTCCAATCGCCGAAGGCGACCCGTAGGGCGAACGAAGAGAGTTGGCCGGCGGCGATGCCCGCACCCGGCGCCATGACGGAAGGGGTTCAGGCGTGAAGTCACATGACGTGCGGTTCTGGGAGATGCGCACTAATCGAGTGGTGAAGGACGGCAAGTCCGTCGTCATCTCCTACACCGTGCGGTGGATGGTCGCGGGGCGGGAGAAGTCGAAGAACTTCACGAAGAAGGCGCTCGCGACACGACATCTCGGCAAGCTCAACCAAGCGGCGGACAACGGAGAAGCCTTCGACGTTGACACTGGGTTGCCGGATTCAATGGCGCGTGAGCGTTCTGGGCTGACTTGGTATCAGCATGCCCGCGAGTACATCGATTACCGGTGGGCCGATCTTTCGGCAAAGGGACGACTGTCGGTGGTTGAGGGTCTGGTGGCGGTGACTGTGGTCCTGGTGAAGCCGGGCAAGGGTGCTCCCGATCCTGCGGTACTCCGCCGGGCCCTGCGCAAGTGGGCGTTCAACACCGCTCACCGTGATGACCCGATCCCTGAGGCGGAGGCGGCGGCGCTGCGCTGGATCGCCAAGGCGTCGGTTCCGTTGACCGCGCTGGATGAGGAACGCACTATCAGCAAGGCTCTCAGTGCGTGCGCTCACCGGCTCGATGGGAAACCGGCTGCTGCGGAGTACTACCGGCGTCGTCGGCGGGCTCTGTACGGGGCGATGAAGTGGGCCGTGCGCGAGAAGCGTCTTTCGGCAAACCTGCTCGATGACAAGAGCCAGCTTGATTGGAAGCCACCTGAGGTCGTGGTGGAGCTGAACCGGCGCCGCGTGCCCAACCCCGCCCAGATGCGCGCGCTCCTCGACGCGATCAAGAGTGTTGGCACCACCCAGGGCCCGCGCTTGGTGGCGCTGTTCGCGTGTATGTACTACGCCATGCTTCGCCCCTCGGAAGCGTTCGCGCTGACCATGGATGCATGCCACCTGCCGGATGAAGGCTGGGGGTACCTGGAGATCGATGAAGCCCGGTCAGACGGCGGCCGTGAGTGGACTGATGACGGTGCGGTACACGAGACACGGGGGCTCAAGGGACGACCGCGTAAGACGGTCCGCCGGATTCCGATTCCGCCCGTGCTGGTCGAGCTGTTGCGCGCTCACCTGGATGAGTTCGGGACCGATGATGACGGGCGGCTGTTCCGCACCTTCCGGGGTGGGGTCTACCAGCGTTCGACGCTCTGGCAGGTCCTGGACAAGGCTCGGCGCAAGGCGTTCTCGGCGGCTCAGGTGAAATCACCGCTGGCTCGCCGACCGTACGACTTCCGGCACGCGGGGGTCTCGCTGCGACTCAACGCAGGGACTCCAGCCACCAACGTCGCGGAGTGGGCCGGGCACTCAGTGGAGGTGCTCCAACGGGTCTACGCCCATTGTCTTGACGGTCACGATGATCGATGGTTTGAGAAAATCGACGCCGCGCTAGTCGGCTAGCCTGAGCCCCGGTTAATCCGCCGGGGCTCTCGCATTTGGGGCTCCACCTGCACAGATGGCACGGATCAGAATCCGCGTATAGTCCGTGAACACCGACAATCAGTGGCATCCGGTGGCACATAGCTGCACATACACGAAACCCCGGCCGACAGCGTCGTCGCTGTTCAACCGGGGTTTTCGCTGATCATCTTGTGCGCCCCCTGCTGGATTCGAACCAGCGCACCCGGCTCCGGAGGCCGGTGCTCTATCCCCTGAGCTAAGGGGGCTCAAGGACGGTTGAAGGCTACCAGTCCCGGACCACCGTTCGCTCCCGGGTTTTCCCGCCCAGCCCCCTCGACGCGTGCGGCAGGGAAATCATCGGGCCGGTAACGATGACGTGGAAACGTTGCGGTTCTTCGCGTGTTCACCCGCGTGGACGCGCTAGCTTGGCGGCCGTGACCCTTGGACGTGTGCTGGTCGTCGATGATGACGAGGTGATCCGGCAGCTGATCGCCGTCAACCTCCAACTTGAAGGGTTCGAGGTGGCGACGGCCGTCGACGGTCAGGACTGCCTGGAGAAGGTGCGTGATGTCGGTCCGGATGTGATCACCCTCGACATCATGATGCCCAGGCTTGATGGCTGGGTGACGGCGGTCAAGCTTCGTGACGATCCTGACACGAGGGACATCCGTGTCGTCATGATCACCGCGAGGGCTCAGGAGCACGACATCAGGCGGGGGCATGAGATCGGCGTGGACGCCTACGTGACGAAGCCGTTCGATCCCGCCGAACTGATCCGTACGGTGCGTCAGCTGGCCGGTGTCGGGACGGGGGAGTGATGGTGAACATCGCCGTCCACATACTGGTCGGATCTTCGCGGGATCGTCGCCGCGGGTAACCTCGCGCAGGTGACCCCGGGGGAGTTGAACACCGCCGTCATCCTGGCTGTGCGCGACGCGGTCGCGGACGGGGAGTTCGCCGTGCCTGTTCCCGACCGGATTCCGGTCGCGGGGACGGCCACCGGGGGGTACGCGACGCCGCTCGCGCTGAGGCTCGCGCGGGCCGCCGAAAGGCCGGCGCTGGAAATAGCGGCTCTGCTCGCCGAGCGCCTCGCGGGTAACCCTGGCTTCAAGAACGTCCAGGTCACCGGCCCGGGGTTCATCACCATCGAGATGACGGGCCTTACCGCACGCATCGACGAGGCGTACGGCGTACGAGTGGTCCCGCAGGCCACCTGGCCGGTGCATCCTTTGACCTTCGACAACAAAGGGTTCGCGGTGCGGTTCGCCTACGCGCGTGCCTGCGGCGTACGGCGTCATGCCGACGATCTCGGGCTCCAGGGCGCGAGCGGAGAACTCGATCATCCGCTCGAACAACGGCTGGTCGGGCTGCTCGCCGATTTTCCCGGTCGGGCCGAGCAGGCGGCGCGGGAAGACGATTCCCGGCCGTTCACGAGGCATCTTGAGATGATCGCCGACGCGTACCACGATGTTCACGAGCGGTGTCCCGCCCTGCCGAAGGGCGACGAACCGTTCACGACGCGCCATGCCGCGCGTATCGACCTGGCCAGAGCCGTCCGGATCGTTCTGGGAAACGGCCTGCGCATGCTCGGCGAGACCCCGAGCGACCGCCTGTGAGCGCAACGGAGAGAGCATGAGCAGAGTTCACCCGGCAGGTTCCCGGCACGCCGATGTGCTGCCGGAGGACCATCCTTTGCCTCCCGCCGAGGATCTCAACGCCCTCGCGCCCAGCGTCTGGCCGCGTGGGGCGCACAGGGAGAGCGGCACCCTCGTGATCGGCGGCGTCGACGTACGCGACCTGGCGCGCGACTACGGCACACCTCTCTATGTCTACGACGAGGACGACTTCCGTTCCCGTTGCCGCGAGTTCGCGCAGTCGTTCAGCGACGGCGACGTCTACTACGCGGGCAAGGCCTTTCTGTGTACGGAGGTGGCCCGCTGGGTCGCCGAGGAGGGCCTGGGGCTCGACGTGTGCAGCGGTGGTGAGCTGGCGATCGCGCTCAGGGCGGGGTTCGCGCCGGAGCGGATCACCTTCCACGGCAACAACAAGTCGACTGAGGAGCTGAGCAGGGCTCTGGAGGAGAACGTCGGCCACGTCGTCCTCGACTCCTTCGAGGAGATCGCCCGCCTCGGCTACCTGGCGAAAGAGGCCGGTAAGCGTCCGAAGGTGATGATCCGCGTCACCACCGGCGTCGAGGCGCACACGCACGAGTTCATCGCGACGGCCCATGACGACCAGAAGTTCGGGTTCGCGCGGGAGACCGCGCAGGAGGCCGCCCGCCGCGTCTTCGCCATCAAGGATCTGGAGCTCGTCGGCCTCCACTCCCACATCGGCTCGCAGATCTTCGACACCGACGGGTTCGAGCTGGCCGCGCGCCGTGTCGTCGAGCTGCTCGCGGCGATCCGCGACGAGCACGGCGTCGAGCTGCCCGAGCTCGACCTCGGCGGTGGTTACGGCATCGCCTACCTCGACGGCGACGACCCGCTGGACCCCAAGCACATCGCCGACAACCTGCGCGCGATCATCGGCCGCGCCTGCGAGGCGGAGAACCTCACGGTGCCGCGCCTGACCGTCGAACCCGGCCGTACGATCGCCGGGCCCGGCGGCGTCACGCTCTATGAGGTCGGCACGGTAAAGCCGCTCACCGGCCTGCGCACGTACGTCTCCGTCGACGGAGGCATGAGCGACAACATCAGGACGGCCCTGTACGGCGCGGAGTACACGTGCGTGCTCGCCTCGCGCCGTTCCGACGCCGCGCCCATGCTCAGCCGCCTCGTCGGCAAGCACTGCGAGAGCGGCGACATGGTCGTACGCGACCTGTGGCTGCCCGAGGACCTGTCCCCCGGCGACATCGTCGCGGTGGCCGCGACCGGCGCGTACTGCCGGTCGCTCGCGAACAACTACAACCACCTCCTCAAGCCCGCCGTCGTCGCCGTACGCGGCGGGAAGGCCCGGTTGATCCTGCGCCGGGAGACCGAGGAGGATCTCCTGCGCCTGGAAGTGGCAGGGTGAAAGGGGGAGGGCGACGATGAAGATCGCGTTGCTGGGGTGTGGCGTCGTCGGCACCGAGGTCGTACGCCTCCTGCACGAGCAGGCCGACGACCTCACCGCGCGCGTCGGCGTGCCGCTTGAGCTGGCGGGCATCGCCGTACGCCGGCTCGACAAGCGCCGCGAGAGCGTGCCGCAGGAGCTGCTGACGACCGACGCCCTGGGGCTGGTCACCGCGGACGACGTGGACATCGTCGTCGAGGTGATCGGTGGCATCGAGCCGGCGCGTACGCTGCTGCTCGCCGCGATGAAGGCCGGCAAGTCCGTCGTGACGGCGAACAAGGCGCTGCTGGCCGAGGACGGCGCGACGCTGTTCGGCGCCGCGCGAGAGTACCGTGCCGACATTTACTACGAGGCGTCCGTCGCCGGGGCGATCCCGCTGCTGAGGCCGCTGCGCGAGTCACTCGTCGGCGATCACGTCCACCGGGTGATGGGCATCGTCAACGGCACGACCAACTACATCCTCGACAAGATGGACTCCTCCGGCGCCGGGTTCTCCGACGCGCTGGACGAGGCGCAGGCGCTCGGGTACGCCGAGGCCGACCCGACGGCGGACGTCGAGGGCTTCGACGCGGCGGCCAAGGCCGCTATCCTCGCCCAGCTGGCCTTCCATACGCGGGTCACCGCCGCGGGCGTGCACCGCGAGGGGATCGCGGAGGTCACCTCGGCGGACATCGCGAGCGCGCAGGCCATGGGGTGCGTCGTGAAGCTTCTGGCGATCTGCGAGCGGGCGCCCTCGGAGGGCGAACGGCGGGGGCGCGGCGTGTCCGTGCGCGTCCACCCGGTGATGATCCCCCGGTCGCACCCGCTGGCGAGCGTCCGCGAGGCGTACAACGCGGTGTTCGTCGAGGCGGAGTCGGCGGGATCGCTGATGTTCTACGGGGCCGGTGCCGGCGGCGCGCCGACCGCGAGCGCCGTGCTCGGCGACATCGTCGCGGTCGCCCGCAACCAGGTCAACGGCACCCGCGCGCCGGCCGAGTCGACCTACGCCGACCTGCCGGTGCTGCCGATGGCCGACACGATCACGCGCTACCACGTGTCGCTCGACGTGGCCGACGAGGCCGGTGTCCTCGCCCGTGTCGCGGACGCCTTCGCCGAGAACGGCGTGTCGATCCAGGCGGTACGCCAGGAGGGCCACGGCAGGGAGGCGCAGCTCGTGATCGTCACTCACCGGGCACCCGACGGCGCGCTGTCGGCCACCGTGACGGGCCTGCGCGAGCTGGAGATCGTACGTGAGGTGGCGAGCGTTATGCGGGTGGAGGGCGACGAGTAGGGACGCCGGGGGAGGGACCGTCCGGGGCCGGGTGATAGACCGGTAGTCAGGTCCACATGCTGGAACGATCTGGGACGCGTGGCCGTACGCCCGTAGACTCGGGCGACCGATGCCGCAGGTCAGGAGGAACACGTGAGCGTGGGATGGCGGGGCGTCATCGAGGAGTACCGTGATCGGCTCCCGGTGACGGCAGGCACGCCGGTGGTCACCCTCTTGGAGGGCGGCACGCCGTTGCTGCCCGCGCACCGGGTCTCCCAGCTCACGGGCTGTGACGTCTTCCTCAAGGTGGAGGGCGCGAACCCCACCGGTTCGTTCAAGGACCGCGGCATGACCCTGGCGATCAGCCGGGCCGCCGAAGACGGCGCCAAGGCGGTGATCTGCGCCTCGACCGGAAACACCTCCGCGTCGGCTGCCGCCTACGCCGTACGCGCCGGCATGGTCTGCGCCGTCCTCGTGCCGCGCGGGAAGATCGCGATGGGCAAGCTGGCGCAGGCGCTCGTGCACGGCGCGCGGCTCCTCCAGGTCGACGGAAACTTCGACGACTGCCTGGAGCTCGCCCGCAAGCTCGCGATCGACTACCCGGTCTCGCTCGTCAACTCCGTGAACCGCTACCGGCTGCACGGACAGAAGACGGCCGCGTTCGAGATCGTCGACGCCCTCGGGTTCGCGCCGGACGTCCACTGCCTGCCGGTCGGCAACGCCGGCAACATCTCGGCCTACTGGATGGGCTACAACGAGTACGACAAGCGCCCGCGCATGCTCGGCTTCCAGGCCGCGGGCGCCGCGCCGATCGTGCGCGGCGAGCCGGTCGCCGCGCCGCAGACCATCGCCACCGCCATCCGCATCGGCCACCCCGCCTCCTGGGACCTGGCGGTCAAGGCGCGCGACGAGTCCGGCGGCGCGATCGAGGCCGTCACCGACCGCCAGATCCTGGCCGCCTACCGTCTCCTCGCGCGCGAGGAAGGGGTGTTCGTCGAGCTCGCGTCGGCGGCGAGCGTCGCCGGGCTGCTGCAGGCCCGCGACGAGGGGCTCGTACGCCCGGGCGAGCGCGTCGTCTGCACCGTGACCGGAAATGGGCTCAAAGACCCGGATTGGGCGATCTCCGGTGCGCCCGCGCCCCGTACGGTGCCGGTGGACGCGCACGCCGCGGCCTCCGCCCTGGAGCTCACTTGACGGTCGCGGTACGGGTCCGCGCGCCCGCCACCAGCGCGAACCTCGGCCCCGGGTTCGACGCGCTCGGTCTCGCGCTCACCCTCTACGACGAGGTCGAGGTGGAGTTGGCCGGATCCGGCCTGTCCATCGAGGTGACGGGTGAGGGTGAGGAGACGGCCGGGCGCGGAGAACGTCACCTGATCGTCCAGACGTTCCGCGCGGCGTGGGAGGAGATCGGCTCCGGCGTACCGGACGGGCTGCGCGTTCGCTGCGTCAACCGCATCCCGCACGCGCGTGGCCTGGGTTCGTCGTCGGCGGCCACGATCGCCGGCGTCCTCGCCGCCCGCGCCCTGCATCCGGACGGGGCCGCCCTCACCGACGACGACGTGCTGGCGCTCGCCACCCGCATCGAGGGCCACCCCGACAACGTCGCCCCGTGCTTGGCCGGAGGCCTGACCATCGCCTGGCAGACCGCCGCCGGCCCCCGCCTCACCCGGCTCGACGTGGCCTCCGGCGTACGCCCCGTGGCCCTCGTCCCGGAATGGAGGCTCGCCACCGAACGCGCCCGCGGGCTGCTGCCCGACGCCGTCCCGCACGCCGACGCCGCCGCCAACGCCGGCCGCGCCGCACTGCTCATCGCCGCGCTCACCGGCCGCCCGGAACTCCTCCTCGACGCGACCGAGGACCGGTTGCACCAGGTGTACCGGCGCCCCGCGATGCCGGATTCCCTCGCTCTGGTCGAGCGTCTGAGGGAGAAGGGTGTGGCCGCTGTGATCTCTGGTGCCGGCCCGACGGTTCTCGCTCTCACATCCGATGGCATCGCGGATTCAATTGCCGCGGAAGTGGGTAGTTCGTGGCACATACACCCGCTGGACGTCGCCCCCCTTGGCGCACGCGTTCAGCCAATCGATCAGTAATACGCGACATCGACCTCTGGGGAATAGCAGTGTGCCCAGGTGATGTTAGGCTAAGTGCCGCACCAGATGCCCCGCTCGGGGGCGTGGGCTCGTCAGCCACTTCGGCGTACGCCGGCCGCGTGACGCGGATGTGGTTCCCCGGCAACGAAACAACTCGTTGTTCAGCGTTCAATCAAAACTTCGGACGTTTCGGGACTGGGGATATCTCGCGAGAACCTGCCCTCATCATCATCTGGATGTGGCCAGAACTCCTCGCAGATCATACGGAGATCAGCAGAGCTCGACTGATCCGGCGCCCCCGCCGGTTCGCACTACCGGGTTGCCTGGCCGACGGCGGCCACACCCGCTCCCTGGGAAGGACCCTTAGTGAGCGAATCCACCGAACTCCTCACGGACGCAGCTACACCGACACCTGATGTCGCTCCTGCTGAAGACGCCGCCCCTGCTCCGCGGCGTCGCCGCACGGGCACGGGCCTGTCTGCGATGGTGCTGCCCGAGCTGAAGGCCCTTGCCTCCAGCCTCGGAATCAGCGGCACGGGCGGGATGCGCAAGAGCCAGCTCATCGCCGCCATCCAAGAGAAGCAGGCGGCGAACTCCGGTGGGGGTGACCAGGCGGTGTCCGCGAAGAGCAGCGGTGAAGCCTCCGCGCCGCCCGCCGAGGCGGGACACGCCGACGAGGGTGAAGTGCAGCAGCCCCGGCGCGAGCGCGCCAAGCGCGACGACGCGACGCAGGCTCAGCAGCAGGAACCCAAGACCGACACCGCCGAGTCCGCAGGTGAGAGCGGTGCCCGCGAGGGCAACCGCGAAGGCGGCGGCCAGCAGCGCCAGCGCCAGCGCCAGCGCGGCAACCGCGAGGGCGGCGGCCAGAACGACAACCGCGGCCAGCGTGAAGGCGGTCGCGAAGGCGGCGGCCAGCGTGAAGGCGGCGGCGGAGGTCGTGACGGTGGCCGTGAAGGCGGCCGTGACGGTGGTCGTGACGGTGGTCGTGACAATGGCCAGCGTGACGACAACCGCGGCGGCGGACAGGGCCAGCGCGGCGGCCAAGGCCAGCGGCAGAACGAGCGCCAGAACGACCGCCAGAGCGACCGTCAGAACGATGACGACGACGACGGCAGCGGTGGCAGGCGGCGGCGCGGCCGGTTCCGCGAGCGCAACCGCGGACGCGGCACCGGTGGCCGTGAGCGTTACGGCGACGCCGACCCGGTGATCAGCGAGGACGACGTCCTGATCCCGGTCTCCGGCATTCTCGACATCCGCGACAACTACGCGTTCGTCCGCACGACCGGCTACCTGCCCGGTCCGCAGGACGTCTACGTCTCCCTCGCCCAGGTCCGCAAGTACGGCCTGCGCAAGGGCGACGTGATCACCGGCGCCGTGCGGCAGCCGCGCGACGGCGAGCGGCGCGAGAAGTTCAACGCGCTGGTCCGCCTCGACACGGTCAACGGCATGGAGCCCGAGCAGGCCAAGGGCCGCGTCGACTTCTCCAAGCTGACGCCGCTCTACCCGCAGGAGCGCCTGCGCCTGGAGTCGGACCCCACGTCGCTCACGACGCGGATCATCGACTTCGTCTGCCCGATCGGCAAGGGGCAGCGTGGTCTGATCGTCTCGCCGCCAAAGGCCGGCAAGACGATGGTGCTGCAGGCGATCGCCAACGCGATCACCAAGAACAACCCCGAGTGCCACCTCATGGTCGTCCTCGTCGACGAGCGGCCTGAAGAGGTCACCGACATGCAGCGGACGGTGAAGGGCGAGGTCATCCACTCGACCTTCGACCGTCCCGCCGACGACCACACGATGGTCGCCGAGCTGGCCATCGAGCGTGCCAAGCGCCTGGTAGAGCTGGGACACGACGTCGTCGTGCTGCTCGACTCGATCACGCGTCTGGGCCGCGCGTACAACCTGGCGGCTCCCGCCAGCGGCCGGATCCTGTCCGGTGGTGTGGACTCCACGGCGCTGTACCCGCCGAAGCGGTTCTTCGGCGCCGCCCGCAACATCGAGAACGGCGGTTCGCTCACGATCCTCGCCACGGCGCTGATCGAGACGGGCTCCCGGATGGACGAGGTCATCTTCGAGGAGTTCAAGGGCACCGGCAACATGGAGCTGCGGCTGCGCCGCGAGCTCGCCGACAAGCGGGTGTTCCCGGCGATCGACGTCGACTCCTCCAGCACGCGTAAGGAAGAGATCCTGATGGCGCCGGACGAGCTCCGGGTCGTCTGGCAGCTGCGCCGAGTGCTGCACGCACTCGAGACGCAGCAGGCTCTCGAGCTCCTCATCGAGAAGATGAAGGAGACCAAGTCGAACGCGGAGTTCCTTCTGCAGGTGCAGAAGACGACGCTGAACAACGACTGACGCAGGAGATGAGGGCGTCCCGAGGCCGACCGGCCTCTGGGGCGCCCTCGCGCCTTTCCGGGGTGGGGATAGCCCTACCTCGAGAAGACTGGGCCGCTCCATGGCGGTGGATCCTGCCGTTCGCGAGGCTGGAGCCGTACGGTTGATACGGCACGAAAGGGATCCCCGGTGAACACGGTCGAGATGAAGTCCTCCGGCGTACGGAGATTCGGCCCGGCGAAGATCGCCGGTGACTCCCTGACCTGGCGGTCGGCGGCGTACCTCCTCATGCACTTCCCGCTCGGGATGGCCTACTTCATCGGCCTGGTCGTGATGCTGTCGGTGTCGGCCGGCACGGTCATCATCTGGGTCGGCGTGCTCGGGCTCGCCGTCACCATGATCCTCTGGCGCTTCGCGGCCATGCTCGAACGCCGGCTCGTGAAGGCCGCCTTCGGCGTCGACGTGCCCGACCCGTACCGCCCGCTCCCGCCCGGCGCGAACCTCCTGAAGAAGTGGCGGTCGATGGCCGTCGACCCGGCCACCTGGAAGGACCTGGTCTACCTCTTCATGGTGTTCCCGATCGGCCTCGCGGAGTTCGTGATGTCGGTCGGGCTCTGGAGCGTCTCGCTGGGGTTGATGGCGATGCCCATCACGATCCTGTGGAAGGACAGCGGGTACATGTACGTGACCGTCGCCGGCCACCAGTTCTGGCTCGACAATCCGGTCGCCGTGCTGCCCGCCGTCCCGCTCGGGTTCTGCCTGCTGATCGTCACGATGTACGTCGTACGCGGTGTCGGGTACGCCCACGGCTCGCTGGCCTCCTACCTGCTCGGCCCCGACGAGAGGGCGCGGCTGCGCGCACGTACGGCCCAGCTGCAGGCCAGCCGGGCACGTGGCGTCGACGCCGCCGAGGCCGAGCGCCGCCGCATCGAGCGTGACCTGCACGACGGCGCGCAGCAGCAGCTCCTGGCGGTCGCGATGGACCTCGGCCGCGCCCGCGCCAAGCTGGAGACCGACCCCGAGACGGCGCAGGCCCTGATCCAGCAGGCCCACACCGGCGCCAAGGAGGCCATCGTCGAGCTGCGCAACCTCGCGCGCGGCATCTACCCGGCGATCCTCACCGACCGGGGCCTGGACGCCGCGATCTCCGCAGTGGCCGCCCGGTGCGACGTGCCGGTCAACGTCGAGATCGACCTGCCCACGCGGCCGCCCGCGGCCGTAGAGAGCATCGCGTACTTCATCGTCTCCGAGGCGCTCACCAACGTCAGCAAGTACGCCCGCGCCACGCAGGCGACCGTACGCGTCACCCGCGACCAGAGCTGGATCGTCGTCGAGATCTCCGACAACGGCGTCGGCGGCGCGGACGCGACACCGGGCGGCGGCCTGGCCGGCCTGGCCGACCGCGCGGCCGGCATCGACGGCATCCTCACCGTCAACAGCCCGCAGGGAGGCCCGACCGTCATACGGGCGGACCTGCCCTCCGTATGGTGAATATCTCCTGCTGAGCCCCGCACGCGCCTTATCCCCTAGGGTGAGGCGTTGTGCGGGTGGTCATCGCGGAAGACTCGGTAATGCTGCGCGAGGGGCTGATCCGTCTCCTCGCCGACGAAGGCATCGAGACGGTCGCCACGTCAGGTGACGGGACAGGGCTGGTCGCCAACGTGGCCGAGCACCGTCCCGACCTGGCCATCGTGGACGTACGGATGCCTCCGTCGTTCACCGACGAGGGCCTGCGCGCCGCACTGGAGGCGCGCAAAAAGGTGCCGGGCACCCCGATCCTCGTCTTCTCCCAGTACGTCGAGGAGCGCTACGCCACCGACCTGATCGGCGGCGGCGCGGACGGCGTCGGCTACCTGCTGAAGGAACGCGTCGCCGACGTCGCGGAGTTCCTCGGCGCGGTCCGCCGCGTCGCCGAGGGCGGCACGGTGATCGACGCCGAAGTGATCGCCCAGCTCCTGGGCCGCCGACGCCGTGGCGACCGCCTGGAGGCGCTCACGCCACGCGAACGCGAGGTGCTGGGCCTCATGGCGGAGGGCATGTCCAACGCGGCGGTCGCCCGCCGCCTCGTCGTCACCGCGGGCGCGGTGGAGAAGCACATCTCCAACATCTTCCTCAAACTGGGCCTCCAGCACACGAACAGCACCCATCGCCGCGTCATGGCCGTCCTGGCCTACCTCGGCGAGACTTAGACAAGGTCCGCCGTCGTCGGTGGGTCCGCGCCGTGGCGGCCGCAGGTGAGGGCGGCGGCGCGGGCCGCCCGGTCGAAGATCTTGGCGAGCGTGGGTTCGGCGGCGGTGCGCAGGGCAGGGCCGAGCAGGTCGTGGTGGTGCAGGCCCGCGAGTACGGCGCTGATGTAGGAGTCACCGGCGCCCACGGTGTCGACGACGTTGGCCGGGTGGCCGGGAACGTGCCGGGGGCTCAGGCGCGTGCCGGCGACGACCGCTCCGTCCGGCCCGCGCGTCACCGCGACGAGGCCGACGCCGGCGTCGACGAGCTCGGCGGCGAGGTCCGCCGGTGTGGCGCCGGGGCGCAGCCATTCCAGGTCGGCGTCGCTGAGCTTGACGATGTCCGCGTCGCGCATCAGGGCCTCGACGCGGTCGCGGGCGCCGGGGACGCGTTCCATCACCTCAGGCCGGCAGTTCGGGTCGTAGCTGAGGACCACTCCCGCGCTCCGCGCGAGCTCGCCGAGCGGCCCGGCTCCCGGCGGCATGACCATCGCGAGCGACCCGACGTGCAGCGCGCCGGCGCCCTCCAGCACCCCGGCCAGCTCGTGCGGGGTCCACTGCCAGTCGGCCGTGCCGTCGATCCGCAGGTCGAAGCCGTCCGTCCCGGCGTGCACGAACGCCACCGACGACGGCTCCACGGCGTCCACGACCCTCCCGACGTCGACGCCGTTGTCCGCCAGATGGGCGCGGAGCGTACGGCCGAACGGGTCACCGGAGATGCGGGCGATCATGCGCGTGGGCACGTCGAGGCGCGCCAGCCCGACCGCGACGTTGGCCGGGCTCCCACCGGGCGACGCGAAATACGGCCCGCCGGGCTCGGCCGCCACCAGGTCGACCACCGTCTCACCGGCGACCGCGACGGGGGCGCGCTGGTTCATCGCGCGCTCACGAGCGGTTGAGATAGGCGAGGACGGCCAGGACCCGGCGGTTGTCGTCGTCCGACGGCGGCAGGTCGAGCTTGAGGAAGATGTTCGACGTGTGCTTGGCGACGGCGCGTTCGGTGACGTGCAGGCGCTGGGCGATGGCGACGTTCGAGCGGCCTTCGGCCATGTGCTCCAGGACCTCGCGTTCGCGGGGTGTCAGGGCGGCGAGAGGCTCGTCGCGGGAGTTGCGGGCCAGCAGCTGGGAGATGACCTGCGGGTCCATCGCGGTGCCGCCGGCGGCCACCCGGCGGACCGCGTCGATGAACTGGTCGGCGTCGAAGACGCGGTCTTTCAGCAGGTAGCCGACGCCGCCGCTGCCGTCGGCGAGGAGCTCGCGCGCGTACAGCTGCTCGACGTGCTGGGAGAGGACCAGGATCGGCAGGCCCGGGATCTCGCGGCGGGCGTGCAGCGAGGCCTGCAGGCCCTCGTCGGTGAAGGTCGGTGGCAGCCGTACGTCGACCACGGCCACGTCGGGCTTGACCGAGACGAGGGTGCGCATCAGTTCGGGGCCGTTGTCGACGGCCGCCGCGATCTCGAAGTCGTACGCCTCCAGCAGCCGTATCAGGCCGTCTCTCAGCAGGAAGAGATCCTCGGCGAGGACGACGCGCATCTGGGAGTTCCTCCGGCATCGGGGGTGACAGACGAGAATCTACCGATCGTGGGACCCGGGCCACCAGCGGGCGGCGCCGTTCACACCGGGCGGCGCGGGGCGATCGGGACGCAGGGCAGCTCCAGCGTGACCATCGTCGGGCCTCCGTCGGGGCTGTTCACGGCGAGGACGCCGTCGAACGTCCCGAGGCGGCGCTCGATGCCGCGCAGCCCAGTGCCCTTGTCCAGGTCGGCGCCGCCGCGGCCGTCGTCGGTGATCGAGACGCGCAGCATGCCGTCGGAGTGCCGCGCGTCGATCCACACGCGCTGCGCGCCGGAGTGCTTGGCCGCGTTGGTGAGGATCTCCGACACCGCGAAGTACGCGGCGGCCTCCACCGGGGCCTCCAGGCGGTCGTCGAGCTCGATCGTGACCTCGGTCTTCAGCGGGCTCGCCATCGCCAGGGCGCGTACGGCGTCGCCGAGGCCCCGCTCGGCCAGCACCGGCGGGTGGATGCCGCGTACGAGGTCGCGCAGCTCGGTGAGGGCCTGGGACGAGGACTCCCGCGCCTCCGACAGCAGGCGCCTGGCCTTCTCCGGGTCGCGTTCGAGGAGGTGCTCGATGGCGCCGAGGCTCATGCCCATGGCCACGAGCCGCGCCTGCGCGCCGTCGTGCAGGTCGCGTTCGATCCGGCGCAGCTCGGCCGCCGACGTGTCCACCGCGTCCGTGCGCGTCTCGGTCAGGCGCTCGACCCGCAGCGCCAGCTCGCGCTCACGCGTCGGGGCGAGCATCGCGCTCGTCATGGCCGTGTGGCTCTTCATGAGCTTTGGGCTGAGCCACACGCCGAGCCCCGCGTAGACGAAGCCGAGCAGGCCCGCGATCATCGCCGTCGTCTGGCCCTTGATGGGGACGAAGGTGTACCACTCGGTGCCGCCCGAGTGCACGATCGGCTGCCAGACACCGGCCGCCAGGACCCAGCCGTACGGCCCGTAGAAGGGCAGGGCGAAGGCGAGGATCCCCAGGGTGAAGCCGGCCGACGCGTCGACCAGCATCCACACCAGGTCCCGCCAGGTGGCCGGGTCGGTCATGATCCACCGGTAGCGCTCCAGGACGCCGATCACGCCGCCCTGGAACGACGGCCGCCGCCGGTACGGCGACGCGATCCGCACGCCGAACCAGTCGTACGCGAGGCGCCGCCGCAGGTCGGCATGGCCTCGGACCAGGGGCGCGACGAGCGGCACGAGGAAGAGGCCGACGATCGCGAAGGACAGCGACATCGCCACGACCATGAAGATGAACAGCACCAGCGACCCGACCATGGACAGCACCGCGAGGGCCAGCCCGCCTACGGCCGCGAGCACCGCGGCGCGAATCCTCATCATCATGTCCTCCTGAACACCGGTCTCATCTTGCCTCCTCGAGTCTGCTGAACGGACCACCGGTGGTCACTGGGCCTGCTACCCGGGCCGATGGTGGACCCAGCACCACCATCGAGGCCGCTGTTCGTCTTCGTCGTCTCCCGTACCCGCGAGGCCCGCGACCGCGGCCTGCGCACGACCGACGCGGTCGCGCACAGGGTCCGCACCACCGCCGGCGTGGTGACGAGCGCGGCCGTGATCATGGTGGCGACCTTCGCGGTGTTCGCGACACTGTCGATGCAGGACATGAAGCAGATGGGCGTGGGGCCGGCGGTGGCGGTGCTGCTCGACGCGACGGTCGTGCGCGCGGTGCTCCTGCCGTCGGTGATGACGCTGCTGGGGGAGGCCGACTGGTATCTGCCCCGCGGGCTGGGATGGCTGCCCCGCGTCTCCCACGGGGAGACGGCCCTGCCCGCCGGGGCGGCGGCTCCCCATACGGTGCCGATCGGGCGTTAGCGGACAGGGAATGCGCGGTGGCCTCGGGATGTTGTGCTATCTGGCACACTGGTACGCGCTGCGGTACCGGTTCACATCCCCGGATCCCCGGGAGATGACCCGGCGACCGCCCCAAGCGAGGAGATGTAGTGAAGCCTGAAATCCACCCCGAATACGTCGTCACCAACGTGACGTGCACGTGCGGGGCCACGTTCCAGACCCGTAGCACGGCCAAGTCCGGCCAGATTCGCTCCGAGGTGTGCTCGAGCTGCCACCCGTTCTACACGGGCAAGCAGAAGATCCTCGACACCGGCGGCCGCGTGGCGCGGTTCGAGCGGCGCTTCGGGAAGAAGACCGCGGGCGACAAGAAGTAGCACGTCGTTCGAACGCCGACCGGGGAGTTGCTCCTCCGGTCGGCGTACGGCTTTCTGCCCAGCGCCAACCCGGGACCCTGAAGTGAACCTCGACGATCTGACCAGCGAATACGCCGACATCGAAAAGCGGCTGGCCGACCCTGCCGTGCACGCGGACCAGGCCGAGGCTCGCCGTATCGGCAAGCGCTACGCGGAGCTGCGCCCGATCGTCGAGACCGGCCGCGACCTCAAGGCGGCGCAGGACGACGCGGCGGCGGCGCGCGAGCTGGCCGCCGAAGACCCCGCGTTCGCCGAAGAGGCCGCCGATCTCGACAAGCGCATCGAATCCCTCGAACAGACGCTGCAGCGCCTGCTCGTACCCCGTGATCCCGACGACGACAAGGACGTCATCCTCGAGATCAAGGCGGGGGAGGGCGGCGAGGAGTCGGCGCTGTTCGCCGGCGACCTCCTGCGCATGTACCTCCGGCACGCCGAGCGCGCCGGCTGGAAGACCGAGATCCTCGACGCCCAGCACTCCGACCTCGGCGGATACAAGGACGTCACCGTCGCGGTGAAGTCACGGTCCTCCAACGAGGGCCCGTGGGCGCGCCTGAAGTACGAGGGCGGGGTGCACCGCGTCCAGCGGGTGCCGGCCACCGAGTCCCAGGGGCGCATCCACACCAGCGCCGCCGGCGTGTTCGTGATGCCCGAGGCCGAGGACATCGACGTCTCGATCGACCAGAACGACCTGCGGATCGACGTGTTCCGCTCCAGCGGCCCCGGCGGCCAGAGCGTCAACACCACCGACTCCGCCGTACGGATCACGCACCTGCCGACCGGCATCGTCGTGTCCTGCCAGAACGAGAAGAGCCAGCTCCAGAACAAGGAGCAGGCGATGCGCATCCTACGGGCACGCATGCTCGCCGCGGCCCAGGAAGAGGCCGCGTCCGCCGCGTCCGCCGAACGCAAGAGCCAGGTGCGTACGGTCGACCGCTCCGAACGGGTCCGCACCTACAACTACCCGGAGAACCGGATCTCCGACCACCGGGTGGGCTACAAGGCCTACAACCTCGACCAGGTGCTCGACGGAGACCTCCACAACGTCGTCCAGTCCCTCGTCGACGCCGACATGGAGCACAAGCTCGCCGAAGCCACATGACCCACTTGCTCTTCGACGAGATCGCCCGAGCGACGGCACGGCTGGCCGCCGCGGGAGTTCCGTCGCCGCGTGCCGACGCAGAGGAGCTCGCGGCCTTCGTGCACGGGGTCAAGCGGTCCGAGCTGCACGGGGTGCCCGACGGCGCGTTCGACGCCCGTTACTGGGAGGGCATCGCCCGGCGTGAGGCCGGCGAGCCGCTGCAGCACATCACCGGCCGGGCGTTCTTCCGCTATCTGGAGCTTCGCGTCGGCCCGGGAGTGTTCGTCCCCCGGCCCGAGACCGAGGCACTGGCGGGCTGGGCGATCGACACGCTGCGCACCATGGACGTCGGCGACCCGCTCGTCGTCGACCTCGGCACCGGCTCCGGCGCCATCGCGCTGTCCATCGCCCAGGAAGTGCCGCGCGCCCGCGTCCACGCGGTGGAGATCGACCCCAAGGCGTACGTCCACGCGACCCGCAACGTCGAGGACCTCGACGAACGCGGCCGGGTCCGCCTCCACCTCGGCGACTTCGCCGACGTCCTGCACGACCTGAACGGCACCGTCGACATGGTCGTGAGCAACCCGCCGTACATCCCGATGTCGGAGTGGGAGTACGTTCCGGAGGACGTTCGCGACTTCGACCCGCCGCCCGCCCTGTGGGGCGGAGGCGACGACGGCCTCGACGCGATGCGCGTGGTCGAGCGCACGGCGCGCCGCCTGCTGCGCTCCGGCGGCTGGACCGCCGTGGAACACAGTGACCTGCAGGGCAACCAGGTCTACTGGATCTTCGCCGAGGAAAACGGCTGGCGCGACATGCGCAACCACAAGGACCTGACCGGCCGGGACCGCTTCGTCACCGCACGCCTCGGCACCGACTGACCGTACGGGCCGTGCGTGAGCGGGGCCGGGGCGGTGGAAGAATGGCCTTCGTGAGCCGACGCTATGACTGCTCAGAGCCGATGGAGCGCACCCGCGGGATCGCGGAGACCGTGTCCGCCATCAGGCGTGCCGAGCTGGTGGTCCTCCCGACCGACACGGTGTACGGCATCGGTGCCGACGCCTTCAGCCCCGGTGCGGTGAGGGCTCTCCTCGACGCCAAGGGCCGTGACCGTGACACACCGGCCCCGGTGCTGGTCGGTTCGGTGCGCGCGGCGCAGGCGCTGGTCGAGGACCTCGGCACGTACGGCCAGGATCTCGTCGACGAGTTCTGGCCCGGGGCGCTGACCCTCGTGTGCCGCGCCAACAGCACCCTCGCCTGGGACCTCGGCGAGACCAAGGGCACCGTCGCGGTCCGCATGCCGCTGCACCAGCTCGCGCTGGAGCTGCTCAAGGAGACCGGCCCGCTGGCGGTCAGCAGCGCCAACCGCACCGGCGCCGAGCCGGCACGTACGGCGGACGACGCCGAAAAGCAGCTCGGCGACTCCGTGGAGGTCTACCTCGACGACGGCCCGAGCGGCGACGCCGCGCCGTCCACGATCGTCGACCTCACCGGGGCCGTGCCACGCCTGCTGCGCGCGGGCGCGATCTCCGAAGACCGCCTGCGCGCCGTCTGCGGCGTCCTCCTCAGCGACGAGGACGACGCGCCGCCGTCCGAGACGCCCGCCGCCGAGGAGCGGCCCGAGGCCGAGACACCCGCCGGCGAGACGCTCGTCGGCGACGAGCCCGCAGACGACAAGCCCGCCGCCCAGGCGTCTGACACGAAGCCGGCCACTGCCGGCGAGCCCGACGCGAAGGCGGACACGGGCGACGACGCGAAGGCCACCGAGCCTGGGCCCTCGAAAGACACCGGGAGCGCCGTACGGCGCGGGGACGGCTCCGAGAGCGCCTAGCACGCAGGCAAATCCGCTGCGCGGCGCACAGGCGACGCGTGCCGCGTCGTCGTCGCCGGTCGGCACCAGGCCGACCTCCTCCGCCTTGCGGCGCGTCACTCCGGCCGTCAGTAGTGGCGGCGCCAGCCGCCGCAGCGTTTCGTGGTGAAGTGCTTTCCGGCCCACGTGCCCAGGCACTCCCGCACGTACAGGTGGCCGGTGTTCCGCGAGGTGACCGTGTGCCATTCGTTCCGCACCCCGTCGCCGTGCAGGGCGACGATGTGGTCGCCGCCGTGGCGGCCCCTCTCAGTGAACACGAAGTGGGTCGCGGCGCTGTAGCCGTCCTTCTCGGTGTCCCTGAGGTTCACGCTCAGCCGGACTCTGGTACGGCCGGCGTTGTAGACGCCGAAGGAGTCCACTCCACGCAGGCCGACGGAGTGCCAGAAGCCCGTTTCGGCGTGTGCGGGGGCCGCTGTGACCATGAGCGCGGCGGCGAGGGGGAATGCCGTGATTCGCCGCATTGGTCCCTCCAGGATCGTCTCGTGGAAGCGACCCCGCGATCCTAGCGTGACCATGTGGTCACCGTGGGCGACAACAGGACAGGGCCCCGCCGCGTACGGCGAGGCCCTGTGCCGGGGTCTTCAGCTGAAGAGGTTCTTCTGCTTTAGAAGTACTTGTGGAAGTGGCCGACGGAGCCGATCGTCCAGCCGCTGCTGGTCTTGTGGACCAGGACCTCGCGGATGTAGAGGTGCGTGTGCTTGGTGGAGTAGTACTTCGCCGGGAACTTGGCGGTGGTGCCGTGGTGCGCGTTGTAAAGGATCTTGTAGTCGTAGGACGCGTTGCCCGCGGTGTACCAGCGGATCTCAAGACCGGCGTAGGACGAGCCCGAGCTGTGGTCCTGGATGTAGCCGTAGACAGTCGTGTGGGTGCTGGTGTGGCTGTAGGTGCCGTACCCGTAGACCCTCGACGTGCCGTTGTAGGAGTGCCAGTTGTGCACGGCCTGCGCGCTGATGTCGCCCGAGGCGACGGTGGTGGCGTTTCCGCTCAGAGAGGCGGCGGCGGTCGTGCTGGCACTGGCGGGCGCCCCGGCCAGTCCGACGATCGCGGCAGCTGCGACGGCCCCCGTTGCGACAAGAGTCGCGATGCGACGCATTGATTCCTCCGTGTTGGGGTTTGGTCGAACGATCAGGACCGTAGCAGTTCCGGACGCATCACCCTTGCCAATTTCAAGAGATGATTTATGGCCTCAAATGGACGGAACCGGCGACGGCAATCGCCCATCTAAGACTTGAGGTCAGGAGACCATCCGGTATCGACCGGCTCACCCGTACATGGCCAGGTGTGAGCGTCCGGCGGCGATCAGTTTGAAGCCGGGCGGAATGGAACGGATATTCTTACCGTGGAAGGCAGCGCGTCGAGGAGGCGACCCTCATGGAGGAGTGACGTCCGCCGCGGAGTTCGACGACGAGGCGTACATCCGATCGGCCATGCGTCATCGTGAAAGTACGGAATTCGCGCGTGAATACCGGTGGGCCCTCCAGCCGATAACCACGCGACCGCGCGAGCCTCAGCGAGACGTCGGTCGCGTCGTCCATGTCGGTGCGCGGATCGGGTCCGTGGCGCAGGGGCACGGTGCCGCGCCAGACCTGCCTCGCCCGGCCTCCGGGGCACGTGCGACGAGTGTCGAGCAGGATCCGGGGGCGGGCGCCTGGGACGCCGAGCCTGCGGGCGCCGTCGAACAGCACGCTTCGCGAGTCGGACTCAAGACGTCCGGCCGCCTCCGGCAGTGTAGGCCCGTGAGCACAACCGGTGAGAACCGCGAGTGTGCAGATCAGCAGGATCCTCACGGCGGAACGATAGCGAGGAACGCCTCTGAGCTGCGGAGGCTCGCACAGGGTGACCGAATCATGATTCCACGCTTCCGGTACGTGACCTTTGTAAGGTCCCGACGCGGTCGCGCGGGAGCAATAGAGTTGGTCACCGGTTCGTGACAGGTTCGAGACGCGGTCGAGGAGGTGGGCGGTGAGGGAGTACATCCTCACGTTCCTGACGGGCTCGATCGTCACCTACCTGCTCGTCCCGCTGGTGCTGAAGTTCGCCATCGCGTTCAAGGCGATGACCCCCGTACGCGACCGGGACGTGCACGCGATCCCGACGCCACGGCTGGGCGGCCTGGCGATGTTCTTCGGCATGGTCGCGGCGCTGCTCATGGCCTCGCGCCTGCCGCATCTGCACAAGGTCTTCACCGAGAGCCCGACGTGGGTCGGGCTGCTGTCGGCCGGCGGCCTGCTCGTCGTGGTCGGCATCGCCGACGACCGGTGGGAGATCGACGCGCTGACCAAGATGGCCGGTCAGGTGGCGGCCGCCGGGCTGCTCATCATGAACGGCGTGCAGCTGCTGTGGATCCCGCTCCCGGGCGCGACACTCGCGCTGCCCCCGTCGTACGGCGTGCCGCTGACGATCATCATCGTGGTCGCGACCATCAACGCGGTGAACTTCATCGACGGCCTCGACGGCCTCGCCGCCGGCATCGTCGGCATCTCGGCCACGGCCTTCTTCGTCTACGCGTTCCTGGTGACGGTCGTCGCGCACGTCGACCACCAGACGGCGCCGGCGCTCATCGCGGCGATCCTGGCCGGAATGTGCGCCGGTTTCATCCCGCACAACTTCAGCCCGGCACGGATCTTCATGGGCGACACCGGCTCGATGCTGATCGGCCTGCTCCTGGCCACCTCGATGATCACCGTCTCGGGCTTCGACCCGGTGGCGCTGCGCGGGTCGATCAACCGGTTCCCGACGATCCTGCCGCTGCTGCCCGTCGCGATCCTCGTGGTCCCGTACGCCGACATGCTGATGGCCGTGGTGCGGCGCACGTACGACGGGCGCTCCCCGTTCGCGCCGGACAAGAAGCACCTGCACCACCGGCTGCTCGACCTCGGCCACTCCCACCGGGGCGCCGCGCTGGTCATGTACCTGTGGACCGCGCTGTTCTCGTTCGGCGTGGTCGCGCTGTCGGCCGTGAAGTCGCCGTTGGTGGTGCTCTCGGTCGCGAGCCTCGTCGCGATAGCGGCACTCGTCGTGATGGCCTTCCCACAGCTGCGGCCGCACGGACGCCGCAACCGTGACGCGGACAAGTCGGCCGAGGATCGCCCCCGCCAACCCGCCTGAACTGCGCACTTTGCAATTACTTGACGGTAATTCCGGGGTCTGAGAAGCTTGTGATATCTTTCACGATCGGGTAACCCACCACACACCGTGAACACTCGGAGCGCTCATGCAGTCGACCGACGCCCGGATTCTCCGCGGCGCCGCGATCCCCACGGCCCTGGCCGGGCTCGGCACCATCGCCGCCGGCCTGTTGCTCGCCGGGGGTAAGGGTGCGCTCGGCTCTGCGATCGGCGTTGCGCTGGTTCTCGTATTCTTCACCCTCGGGGTGCTCGTCGTCAGCTATGTCACGAAAATGAACGAACAACTTGTGCTGGCGGCCGGTCTCTTCGGTTATCTCGTCAAGTTGATCGCCGTGTTCGCCCTGGTCGCGGCGTTGAATCATGTGACCATCTGGAATACACGCGCTTTCGGCTGGACCGTGATCGCGTTGACCGTGGTCTGGCTCGCCGCAGAGGCGAACGCCACGATGAACACGAAATCGCCGTACGTTGAGTCGGGCACGCAATCCCGTGACCTCGGCAAACCTGGCACATGATGACATTGGACTACTCCAATATGACTATGTGGGAGGTGGCCTGCTATCGTCCGACACGCGATGACCGGAGATCGGCGTCCTACCGACGAGTCGGAGGATCGCAAGTTCGCCAACGACATGTCGGCGGCACCGGCCACCCTGCTGGCGGGGATGCTGGTGTACGGCGGGGTGGGTTGGCTTCTCGCACGCTGGCTCCACTTCCCAGCCCTGATACCCATCGGTTTGGTGGGGGGTCTCGTCTTCGCGAGCTACCTGGTCTACGTCCGCTACGGCCGCTGAGCGAGCCGAGCGGGGCCGTGGCCCACCGAGACGACAGCAAGGTTGCCGCCTTGATGAGCTACGACAGCGAAAGGAACGCCGGGTGAGTGCGCCGCATCTCCTCGCCAAAGAGTTCGAAGCCCCCGGGCTAGGCCTGTTCGAGTGGAAGCCCCTCTTCCATATCGGCCCGTACGCCGTGGCCAAGCCGATCTTCCTGAGCCTGCTGGTAATGGTCATCGTCGTGACATTCTTCTGGTCGGCGTTCGCCAAGCCGAAGATCGTCCCTCGCGGTACCCAGAACATCGGCGAAGTGCTGTACATGTTCGTCCGTGACGAGGTCGCTCGGCCGTTCCTCGGCAAGGACGCCGAGAAGTGGCTGCGCCTGCTGGTGCCGCTCTTCTTCTTCGTGTGGGTCGGCAACCTGATGTCGGTCATCCCGATCGCGCAGTTCCCGGTGAACTCCCGCATCGCCTTCCCGGCGGTGCTCGCGGCGATGATCTACATCACCTTCTGGGTCGTCGGCGTCAAGGAGCAGGGGTTCTTGGGGCTCCTCAAGAACGCCACGATGCCCCCTGACCTCCCCTGGGTCCTGTACATCATCGTCATCCCGATCGAGTTCGCCTCGACCTTCCTGCTGCGGCCGTTCACGCATGCGGTGCGGCTCTTCGCGAACATGTTCGCCGGTCACCTGCTGGTCACGCTCTTCGCGGTGGTGGGCTTCCACTTCCTGTTCGAGCAGCTGACCCCCCTTGGCGCTCCGGTCGGCGTCCTCGGCGTGATCCTCACGATCGCGATGACCGCCTTCGAGCTGTTCGTCCAGGCTGTGCAGGCCTACGTCTTCACGCTGCTGGCCGCCTTCTACATCTCCAGCGGCCTGTACTCGGAACACTGATCCCGACCGCGTCACCGACATGACCGGCGGAGACGACCGCCGGACTTACTGAAAAGGAACAAGGAATGTCCTTCCTCGCCGCCGCGACCACGAACATCAACCCCGGCCTGAAGTCCATCGGGTACGGCCTCTCCGCGATCGGCCCCGGCATCGGCGTGGGCATCGTCTTCGGTCAGGGCGTCAACGCGATGGCCCGTCAGCCCGAGATGACCGGCGTCATCCGCCAGAACATGATTCTGGGCTTCGCCTTCTCCGAGGCGCTCGCCCTCATCGGTCTGGTCATGCCGTTCGTCTACACCTCCTAAGGCAACCTCTTACGGAAGGCTGTGCACGCCATGACCCTGGCCGAACACGCCACCAACCTGTTGGCGGCGGAGGCGAAGAACCCGAACCCGCTGTTGCCGGACGCGGCCGAGATGGTCGTCGGCATCTTCTCGTTCCTCGTCGTGCTCTTCTTCCTCGGCAAGATGTTCGTGCCGAGGATCCAGAAGGCGCTCGAAGAGCGGACAGACGCGATCGAGGGTGGCATCAAGCGGGCCGAAGAGGCCCAAGACGAAGCTCAGCGGCTCCTGGAGCAGTACAAGGAGCAGCTCGCCGAGGCCCGGCACGAGGCCGCTCGGCTTCGCGAGGAGGCTCGCGAGCAGGGCGCTCAGATCATCGCCGAGATGCGCGAGCAGGCCCAGGTCGAGGCGCAGCGTGTCATCGATCAGGCGCACGCGCAGATCGAGGCCGACCGTCAGCAGGCGTTCACTCGCCTGCGCGGTGAGATCGGGCAGCTCTCGGTCGAGCTGGCCGGGCGCATCGTGGGCGAGTCCCTTGAGGACGAGGCCCGCCGGCGCGGCACTGTCGACCGGTTCCTCGACGAGCTCGACGACCGGGCACGTGTGGGGCAGTCATGAGAGGCGCCAGCCGGGGGTCGCTCGCGGAGGCCAAGGAGCGGCTCGAAGCCGTGGTCTCGGCGGGAGATCCGGCGACGCTCGGTGACGAGCTGTTCGGAGTGCTGTACCTCCTCGACCGTGAGCACGCGTTCCGGCGTGCGCTGTCGGACCCGGCCCAGCCGCAGGAGCAGCGGGAACGGCTCGCGACCGGCGTGCTGGAGGGCAAGGTCTCCACGCAGACCCGTGACTTCACCGGAGAGCTCGCGCGGCTCCGGTGGGGCGGCTCGCTCGACCTCGCGAACGCGGTCGAGGAGCTCGCGGTCATCGCCATCGCGGCGGGCGCCGAGGCCGGCGGACAGCTCGACGACCTCGAGGACGAGCTCTTCCGGTTCGGCCGGATCGTCGAGGCCAACCCCGACCTGCGCCGTGTGCTGGTCGACCCGCGGGTGGAGACCGGACGCAAGGCTGACCTGGTGGCCGGCCTGATCGAGGGAAAGACGACGGCCGCGGCTCTCCGGCTGATCACCGAGGCGGTTACCCGGCCTCGGGGACGTAGTCTGGAGCGTGGGCTGGACCTGTTCGGCCGGATCGCGGCCGAGCGCCGCAACCGGCTGATCGCTCTGGTCCGCACCGCGGCAGAGCTCACCGATGAGCAGAGGACGCGGCTCGCGTCGAAGCTCGCAGCACAGTACGGCCGTGGTGTTCACCTGAACATCGAGGTCGACCCCACGATTTTGGGCGGCATGTCCATAAAAATCGGGGACGAGGAAATCGACGGCACCATCGCTCGCCGCTTGGCGGACATCCGCCGGCGCATCGAACGGTCGAGCTGAATCCAAAGCAGTCGGACTCACGGGAGAGACGAAGAAGAATGGCGGAGCTGACGATCCGGCCTGAGGAGATCCGAAGCGCGCTCGAGCGCTTCGTCCAGGCATACGAGCCGGAAAACGCCGTCCGCGAGGAGGTCGGTACTGTCGCCGAGAGTTTCGACGGCATCGCGATCGTCGAGGGACTCCCCTCGGCCATGGCGAACGAACTCCTTGAGTTCGAGGACGGAACGCGCGGTATCGCGCTGAACCTTGACGTCCGGCAGATCGGTGTCGTCATCCTTGGCGACTTCGCGGGCATCGAGGAGGGCCAGCAGGTCCGGCGTACCGGCGAGGTCCTCTCGGTCCCCGTGGGCGACGGCTACCTCGGCCGCGTGGTCGACTCGCTCGGCAAGCCGATCGACGGCCGCGGCGAGATCGAGACCGACGCCGTCCGTGAGCTGGAACTGCAGGCGCCGGGCGTCATGCAGCGCCAGCCCGTGAGCGAGCCGATGCAGACCGGCATCAAGGCGATCGACGCCCTGACGCCGATCGGCCGCGGGCAGCGCCAGCTGATCATCGGTGACCGGCAGACCGGTAAGACCACGGTCGCGATCGACACGATCATCAACCAGAAGCAGGCCTGGGAGTCCGGCGACGTCGACAAGCAGGTCCGCTGCATCTATGTCGCGATCGGCCAGAAGGGCTCGACGATCGCGCAGGTGCGGGCCACGCTCGAAGAGGCCGGCGCGCTGGAGTACACCACGATCGTGGCGGCTCCCGCCTCCGAGCCCGCGGGCTACAAGTACATCGCCCCCTACACCGGTTCGGCCATCGGCCAGCACTGGATGTACCAGGGCAAGCACGTCCTGATCGTGTTCGACGACCTGTCGAAGCAGGCGGAGTCCTACCGCGCGATCTCGCTGCTGCTGCGCCGCCCGCCGGGCCGCGAGGCGTACCCCGGTGACGTCTTCTACTTGCACTCGCGTCTTCTCGAGCGTTGCGCGAAGCTGTCGGACGAGCTGGGCGGCGGCTCGATGACCGGTCTGCCGATCATCGAGACCAAGGCCAACGACGTGTCGGCGTACATTCCGACGAACGTCATCTCGATCACCGACGGCCAGGTCTTCCTTGAGACCGACCTGTTCAACCAGGGTGTGCGGCCTCCGATCAACGTCGGCATCTCGGTCTCCCGCGTCGGCGGCGCCGCGATGATCAAGGCGATGAAGACCGCGACCAGCAACCTGAAGCTGTTCATGTCGCAGTTCCGTGACCTGGAGGCGTTCGCCGCCTTCGCGTCCGACCTCGACGCGGCCTCCCGCGCCCAGCTGGAGCGCGGTTCCCGTCTGGTCGAGCTGCTCAAGCAGCCGAAGAACAGCCCGTTCCCGGTCGAGCACCAGGTCGTCTCGATCTGGTCCGCGACCAACGGCCAGCTCGACGACGTGCCGATCGAGGACATCCACCGCTTCGAAGAAGAGCTGATCGACTACGTCGGCCGCAACCACGGCGGCATCTACGACACGATCCGCGAGACGGGCAAGCTGGGCGACGACACCGTCACCACCCTGAAGGACGCCATCACGGAGTTCAAGAAGGGCTTCGAGACGAGCAACCACGGGCTGCTCGTCCAGGAGGAGATCGTCGAGGCGATCGACGAGGGCGACGTCGAGCAGGAAAAAATCACTCGCGTGAGGAAGAAGTAAGCCATGGGTGCGAAGCTTCGGGTGATCCGGGGCAGAATCAACGCCACCAAGTCGATGGCGAAGATCACGCGTGCCCAGGAGCTCATCGCCTCCTCCCGTATCGTCAAGGCACAGCAGCGGGTCAAGGAGTCGGGGCCGTACGCCCGGCAGATCACGCGGGCCATCTCCGCGCTGGTCAGCCACAACGTCGGCATCGGCCACCCGCTCCTCACGGAGCGGACCGACTCCAAACGTGTCGCGGTTCTGCTGGTCACGAGTGACCGCGGCTTCTGCGGCGGCTACAACGCGAACGTCCTGCGCGAGGCCGAGGGCCTCATGACGCTGCTGCGGGAACAGGGCAAGGAGCCCGTCCCGTACATCGTCGGCCGCAAGGGCGTCACGTGGTACCGCTTCCGCGACCGCGAGTACGCCGACGACTGGACCGGGTTCAGCGACAGCCCCCGATTCGAGAACGCCGAGACCATCGGGCGCGCGCTCGTCGAGGAGTTCAACAAGTCCGCCGAGGACGGCGGTGTCGGCGAGATCCACGTCGTCTACACCGAGTTCGTCTCCATGCTGACGCAGACGGCGACCGTACGCCGGCTTCTTCCGCTGGAGATCGAGGAGGCGGAAGAGGTCCCCGAAGAGCAAGGCACGCTGCCGGCGTACGAGTTCGAGCCGTCCGCGGAGGCCGTCCTCGACGCCCTTCTGCCGAACTACATCGAGAGCCGGATCTGGCACATGCTGCTGCAGTCGGCCGCGTCCGAGCACGCCCAGCGCCGGCGCGCGATGAAGTCGGCGACCGACAACGCCAAGGACGTGATCGAGACCCTGACGCGAGTGGCGAACCAGGCCCGTCAGGCAGAGATCACCCAGGAAATCAGCGAGATCGTCGGTGGCGCGAACGCGCTCGCCGAGACGTCCGCGGGGAGTGAGTGAGAGTCACCATGACTGCTTCCGTAGAAGAGACCAAAACCGCGACCGGGCGTGTCGCCCGTGTCACGGGCGCGGTCATCGACGTTGAGTTCAGCGTCGACACCATGCCCGCGATCTACAACGCCCTCAAGATCGAGGTCACGCTGAGCGGGGAGACCCGTACGCTGACCCTCGAGGTCGCCCAGCACATCGGCGACAACATGGCGCGCGCCATCTCCCTGCAGCCGACCGACGGCGTCACCCGTGGCACCCCGGTCCTCGACACGGGCGGCCCCATCTCGGTGCCCGTCGGCGACGGCGTCAAGGGCCACGTGTTCAACACGATCGGCGAGTCGCTCGACGTCCCCAGCTCCTCGCTCGAGGTCACCGAGCGCTGGCCGATCCACCGGCACGCGCCGGCGTTCGACCAGCTCGAGAGCAAGACCGAGATCCTCGAGACCGGCATCAAGGTCATCGACCTGCTGACCCCGTACGTGCGAGGCGGCAAGATCGGCCTGTTCGGCGGCGCGGGTGTGGGCAAGACCGTGCTGATCCAGGAGATGATCACCCGTGTCGCGCGTAACCACCGGGGTACCTCGGTGTTCGCGGGCGTCGGTGAGCGTACCCGTGAGGGCACCGACCTTCTGCTGGAGATGAAGGAGGCCGACGTTCTCAAGGACACGGCCCTCGTCTTCGGCCAGATGGACGAGCCGCCGGGCACCCGTCTCCGGGTCGCGCTGTCCGCGCTGACCATGGCGGAGTACTTCCGCGACGTCCAGAACCAGGACGTTCTGCTGTTCATCGACAACATCTTCCGGTTCACCCAGGCCGGTGGCGAGGTCTCCACCCTGCTCGGCCGTATGCCGTCCGCGGTGGGCTACCAGCCGACCCTGGCCGACGAGATGGGCGAGCTGCAGGAGCGGATCACCTCGACGCGCGGTCACTCGATCACCTCGATGCAGGCGATCTACGTGCCCGCCGACGACATCACCGACCCGGCGCCGCACACCACCTTCGCCCACCTCGACGCGACGACCGTTCTGTCGCGTGCGATCACGGAGAAGGGCATCTACCCGGCGGTCGACCCGCTCGACTCCACGTCGCGCATCATGGACCCGACCGTCATCGGCCAGGAGCACTACGACGTCGCCCAGTCGGTGAAGCGGGTTCTGCAGCGCTACAAGGAGCTGCAGGACATCATTTCGCTGCTCGGCATCGACGAGCTCTCCGAGGAGGACAAGGTCACGGTCGAGCGCGCACGTCGCATCGAGCGTTTCCTGTCCCACCCGATGTACATGGCCGAGGCGTTCACGGGCCAGCCCGGTGAGAACGTCCCGCTGAAGGAGACCATCGCCTCCTTCAAGGCCATCGTCGAGGGCAAGTACGACCACCTGCCGGAACAGGCTTTCTTCATGGTCGGCAGCATCGAGCAGGCCGAGAAGAAGGCCCAGGAACTGCAGAAGTAGTCCCGGCCGGGGTTCGGAGGACATCCAAGTGGCAAAGCTTCACGTCGAGCTCGTCTCACCAGAGCGTGAGATCTGGGCCGGCGAAGCCGATATGGTCGTGGCCAAGACCATCGAGGGCGAGATGGGCATCATGCCCGGCCACGCACCGGTGCTCGGTGTGATGGTGGACGGCAGCGTCGTGCGGATCAAACCCGCCGACGGTGGCGAAACCGTCGCCGCGATGGTCTCCGGTGGTTTCTTCTCGGTGGCCCAGAACGAGGTTTCTGTGCTCGCCGAGTACGCCGAGCTGGGCGGCGAGGTCGATGTCAACGCCGCCCGCGAGGAGTACGAACGCGCGTCCTCGCTGGAAGGCGAGGAGGCCGCCGCGGCCCAGCGCCGCGCGCGGGCCCGCCTGAGGGCCGCCGGCCAAGAAGTCTGATGGATCTCCGCGGGGGAAGCAGGGGGGAGTGGGCGGGTACCTGGCACTGAACGTCGGCGAGGTGCTCGCCGCCCTTCTCGTGGCGGCCGTCGCCGTCTTCGCCCTGCTGTCCCTGCGGCGCTGGCTCCTTGAGCGCCGCGGCGGCACGGTCGAGTGCAGCCTCCGCGAGCCCGAGGGCCGCGGCGTGTGGCGGCTCGGCATCGGCCGCTACAGCGGCGACGAGCTCCTGTGGTTCGCGATATTCGGACTGCGCATGAGACCCCGGCGGGTCGTACACCGCCGGGGTCTGATCGTGTCCGGCCGCCGCAAGCCGGAGGCCGACGAGGAGGCCGCCCTCCAGCCCGACGCCGGCATCGTCGAGGTCAAGGACGACGGCGCAACGGTCGAGCTGGCGATGAGCGGCCAGGCGCTGACCGGTTTCCTCGCCTGGCTGGAGGCCTCACCACCGGGCTCGTCCACGATGACCTAGGCAGAACCGGTCAGGACGCGGCGGTCGACCGAGGAGGAAGGCCGCCGTCCGCAGCAGATCGTGCGCCGCGGCGAGCAAGAGCCGATCGGAGTGCGGCCGACGATGATGATCATGGCGCTGGCGGCGGGCACACCGGTGTCGGCGATCGCCCGGCCGGTCGCGGCCGATGAGGACACGGTGCGCGATGTCATCCACGGGTTCAACGTGCCGGAGGTCATCGTCTGCGACGCTGCTTGATCTTGCTCGCGCCCAAAACCGCAGCCAACGCCCACGACGCCGGGATCGCCAACGAGCCAAAGCCCGCATGATCGAACCCGGTGAACGGTCACCGCGCTAGGCGGCGCCCAGCGCGTCGGCGACGGCGTCGCGCACCTCGTCCTCCTCCGGCACCGGCCGCCCGGCCGCGGCGGCCAGGCGGGCCAGGGACGTCATCGTCGTGTCCGGGAGACCGCACGCGGTGAACTCCGAGAACACCCCGAGGTCCGGCGCGATGTTCAGGGCGAACCCGTGGCTGGTCACGCCGCCTCGGATTCGCATCCCGATGGACGCGATCTTCTCGTGGGCGGGTGTCCACACGCCGACGAGGCTCTGCGCTCTCGGCGGGGTGTCCCGGCGTACGGCCGGGAAGCCCAGGGTGTCCAGCGCCTCGATCAGGCCGTTCTCCAGCCACCGTACGACGTCCGCCGGGCCGCGTCCGCGAAGGTCGATCACGAGGTAGCCGATGAGCTGGCCGGGGCCGTGGTACGTCGCCTGGCCGCCCCGGTCGACCTCCACTCTCGGGATCGGAAGGTGCGAGGGGATCTCGTGGGGCGGCGTCCGTGGGCCGTACGTGATCACGGCGGGGTGCGTGAGCAGCGCCAGTTGGTCCTCTATCCGGTCTTCCCGGCGCAACCGGACCCACTGCGCCATCCGGTCGATGGCCGAGGCGTAGTCGATCTCGTCGAAGTCGACGCGTCGCAGCATCGGGCTCAGCGCTCGCCGCCGGGCTTCCACAGGACGTCGCCGCGCTCGGAGTTGGCCGTACGGGCGAGGATGAAGAGCAGGTCGGACAGGCGGTTGAGGTACTGGGCGGTCAGCGGATTCATGTCGTCGTTGGCCTCCAGCGCCGCCCACGTCGTGCGCTCGGCCCGCCGTACGACGGTGCGCGCCACGTGCAGCAGCGCGGCGCCCTTCGAGCCGCCCGGCAGGATGAAGCTCCGCAGCGCCGGGAGGTCGGCGTTGTGGGTGTCGCAGTCGGCCTCCAGCTTCGCGACGTACTCCTCGGCGACGCGCAGCGGAGGAAACTCCGGGTCCGCCACGACCGGCGTGCACAGGTCCGCGCCCACGTCGAACAGGTCGTTCTGGACCCGGGTGAGCAGCACCGTGATGTCTTCGGGCAATTCGCCCATCGCGAGGGCCACGCCGATCGCGCTGTTCGCCTCGTCGACGTCCGCGTACGCGGCCAGCCGCAGGTCGGTCTTTGGCGTACGGCTCATGTCGCCGAGGTTCGTCGTGCCGTCGTCGCCGGTACGCGTGTAGATCTTCGAGAGGACGACCGGCTGGTCATCGCGCTTCTTAGCCATGCCGCCACCCTAGTGAGCACACCCGAACGCGGCCGCCGCGGACCGGGTCCGCGGCGGCCGTCTCGGGGTCAGCGGGCCGTGAGGCCGCGCGGAGCGTACGTGGTCGCCGTGCTCGCCCGGCGGGCGGCGACGCGGCCGCCGTTGACGGGGAGAGTGCTCTCGGCGAACACCTGCGCGGCGTGGGCCGCACCGTCGGACAGCTGGTCCAGGATGGTGTCGTTGTTGTTCTTGTACGTGTCACACGCCTGGTGGTAACAGCCGTCGTAGGGTTTTCCGGCCTCGCCGCCGTAGATCGCGGCCTCCTCGGCGGTCTTCAGGCCCTCCGCGCCGGAGTCCAGGCCGCCCGCGGGGATGCCGTTGTCGATGAACGGTCCGTAGTCCGAGCGGCCGTCGAACACGCTGGGCGAGGTCTTCAGGCCCCGCCCGCCGAAGTAGTCGTTCAGGACCTTCTCGATCGCGCCGGAGCCGGCGGGCGGGTTGGTGCCGGATCCTTCGGAGTCGTCGCCGTCGTACACGCCACGGCGGCCGTTGGGTGACCCGAGCATGTCGAAGTTGAGGTTCAGGGCGATATGGGCCTTCTGGGCGGCGCTCAGATGGGTCACGTAGTAGTCGGACCCGAGAAGACCGACCTCCTCGGCGCCCCAGAAGGCGAACCGAACCTTGTTCTTGATCCCGCCGCCGAGCTTGGCGATGTTCTCGGCGATGGTGAGGACCGTGGCGGTGCCGCTGCCGTTGTCGTTGATGCCCGGGCCGCGGGTGACGCTGTCCAGGTGGGCGCCCATGACGACGACGTTGTCGGCGTGGCCGCGCGAGGTGTCGGCGATCACGTTGTGCGCGCTGCGCCGGTCGTTCACGGTGTCGGTCTTGATGTGGAGCTTCAGAGTGCCGGAGGCCGCGGCCTTCGCGAGGTCGTCGCCGAGCTTGGAGGTCGGGCCGATGACCGGGATCTGGAACGGCTTGTTCATCGTGCCCTCGACCGGGCCCGTACGGTCCGGGGCGGTGCCGTCGTTGTAGATCGCGATGGCGGTGGCGCCGGCGGTCTGCGCGTTGCCGGTCTTGGTGGCGAAGTCGCACCCGCCCCGCTTGACGAGGGCGATGTCGCCCTTGGCGAGGCCCGTGAAGTCGGCGGCCTCGCAGCCGCTGCCCACGCCGTCGGCGGCCGTGTCGATCGCGACGGCGGTGGCGGTGACGTCACCGCTGCCGGAGAAGTCCAGGGTCGCGTAGTCGGTGCCGTAGACGTACTTGTCGCCGCCCGGCTTGTCGAAGACGGCCGGGGTGGTCTCTTTGTAGTAGTCGAAGGGGAATGTCTGCACGGTCGGCTTGTAGCCGGCCTCCTTGAGCTGCCGGACGATGTACTTGGTCGACACCTCGAAGCCGGGTTCGCCCGCGGCGCGGGTGCCGCCGTTGTACGTGGCGATCGTCTGCAGGTCCTTCTGGTGCCCGCGGATGTCCTTGAGCTTCACCAGCCGGTCGAGACGCGGATGTGACGCCGCGTCCGCGGGCGCCGCCAGGATGGAGGCGGCGGCCAGGCCGATGAGGGTGCCGATGGCGAGTGTGCGCACGAGCGTCCCTTCGAGACGTAAAGAGGAGGTAATCCGGCAGATCGTGACATCTGGGATGGTCTGTGGCCAACGGTTGATATCGACTCGTTGTCATGTTGGCCAGAACACGATTCGGTGGACTGCCGTAGAACGTCCGAGATCGATAGGGTTTGACGAGATTTCCCGAAGGTCGGAGGCGGCCGTGTACGACTACGTCATCGTCGGCGCCGGAAGTGCGGGCTGTGTACTCGCCGCGCGGCTCAGTGTCGAATCCGGTACGAAGGTGCTGCTCCTGGAAGCGGGGCCGCCGGACGACGCGCCGGAGATTCACATCCCCGCGGGCATGCAGTCGATGTTCAAGGGCCCGTACGACTGGGACTACGCGACGACCCCGCAGCGCGACGCGCAGGGGCGTTCGGTCTACTGGCCGCGCGGGCGCACACTCGGCGGCAGCTCGTCCACGAACGCGATGATCTACATTCGCGGTCACCGGCACGACTACGACACCTGGCGCGACGAGTACGGGTGCAAGGGCTGGGGGTACGCGGACCTGCTCCCGTACTTCCGCCGCGCCGAGGACCAGCAGCGCGGCGAGTCCGACTACCACGGCGTCGGCGGACCGCTCCGCGTCGAGGACCTGCGCTACAAGAGCCCGCTCGTCCGCGCGTGGGTGGAGTCGGCCAAGACGCACGGGCTGCCCGCCAACAACGACTTCAACGGCTCCGTCCAGGACGGCGTCGGGTTCTACCAGGTCACGCAGAGGCGCGGACGGCGCTGGTCGACCGCCGACGCCTACCTCAGGGACGCCCTCGGCCGGCCGAACCTCACCGTACGGACCGACGCGCTCACCACGAAGGTGCTGGTCGAGAACGGCCGCGCGGTCGGCGTCCGGTACGTCAGCGGCGGCCGGGAGGAAGAGGCGCGCGCCGGGATGGAGGTCATCCTGTGCGGCGGCGCGGTCAACTCGCCGCAGCTCCTCATGCTCTCCGGGCTCGGGCCGGCGGACCACCTGCGCTCGCTCGGCATCGACGTCGTCGCGGACCTGCCCTCGGTCGGCACCGGCCTGCAGGACCACCCGATCGTGCCGGTCATGTGGAACACCCCCGGCAAGAAGGCGATCTGGGAGGGCGTCAACCTCCGCAACTTCATGCTCTGGCAGTCGCTCGGCCGAGGGCCGTACTCCTCGAACGTCGCCGAGGCGGGCGGCTTCACGCGTACGTCACCGGACCTGCCGGCGCCCGACCTGCAGTACCACGTGCTCGCCGCGCCGTACGTGAACCAGGGGCTGTCGGACACGGCCAAGCGGATGATCACGGTGTTCGCCACGACGGTGGCGGTGGCCAGCCGCGGCTCGATCACGCTGCGGTCGGCCGACCCGCGGTGGAAGCCGGTCATCGACCCGGCCTACCTCGCCGAACGCGCCGACCTGGACGTGCTGCTGGCCGGCGTTCGGCAGGCGAGGGAGATAGCCGCGACCGGCCCGATGGCCCGGATCACCGAGGGGGAGTGGTCGCCCGGCGAGGGCATCACCGACCTGGTGGACTGGATCCGGCACGCGGTCGTGACGCTCTACCACCCGACCAGCACCTGCGCGATGGGCGGCGACGAGACGTCGGTCTGCGACCCGGAGCTGAAGGTGCGCGGCGTCGACGGCCTGCGCGTGGTGGACGCCTCGGTGATGCCGGCGGTGCCGCGCGGCAACACCAACGCCCCGACCATCGCGATCGCCGAACGCGCCGCGGACCTGATCCTCGGCGCCCCGCCCCTGTCGCCCGGCGACCCCGCCGAGATCGTCCCCGAGGCGGTGCCCCTGAACCGGCCCGCGGAGGACGCGGCGGATGTGGCGGCGGAGGTCGCGACCGGGCAGGAGTCGACCGTGCTCCTGGAGCCGGTGCCCGAAGCCGAGCCGGAGGATGGCGCGTCCAGCCGTACGACGGTCGTCACGGAGCCGGTGCCGGAGGCCGAGCCCGCGAGTGAAGCGACGACGGTCATGGAGCCGGTGGTGGAATCGCCTGGTGAGGCGACGGCCGAGCCGGAACCGGAGGCCGAGTCCGCGGGTGAGGCGACCACGGTCATGGAGCCGGTGTCCGAGGACGAGATCGGCAGGACGCCGGCCTCTCGCCGTGGGAAGGCCGGCGAGCCGGACGACGAAGGGGCGTGAACGGCGAACCCCGCCCGGCGGGACGACGTCCTTGCCGAGCGGGGTTCGGGGGCGGTGTGATCGCCGGCCGGGGTCACCGCGTGGTGCCCTTCAGGAACCAGCGCGGGGTCCGCACGTCGCCGCGCAGGTCGCGCACGTGCTCCGCGATGATGGCCTTCATGATGTCCGGATGCATGTCCCGCTCCTCGGTCCGCGAGCCGGTCTGTCCGGCCTCGCACTACCAAGGTTCGTTCTAAGAGGGGTGCCTCCACATCGGGACGATGCCTCATCTCCCGCTCATACCGGCATGCGCGGGGCCTTAGGCCCCCTACGCGCGCCTTAGGCCGGCCCCGATCGCCTTAGCCGGGCCAGGCCGCGGAGCGTCCGTACGCCCTCGCGGCCCGGCCCGCGCCTCACTTGTAGTGCTTGCCGTGCAGGACGTTGATGAGCTGCAGGGCCTTGGCCATGTCCTTATCGGTGCGCTTGAACGTCACGAGGTTCATCGGCGAGGAGAAGCGCTGGCGGGTGATCGACTTCGCTCGGGCGAACTCCCGCAGGCCGTCCGCGCCGTGGATGCGGCCGAAGCCCGAGTCGCCCACTCCGCCGAAGGGCAGGGCCGGCACCGTTGCGAAGGCGATGACCGCGTTGACCGAGGTCATGCCGCTGCGCAGCCGCCGCGCCGCGTCCATGGCCGTGGAGCGCTTCCGTGAGAAGACCGCGCCGGCCAAGCCGTAGTTGACGGCGTTGGCGCGAGTCACGGCCTCGTTCATGGACTTCACGCGGTGCACGGTGATGGTCGGGCCGAAGGTCTCCTCGCAGACCGCGGACGAGTCGTCCGGCACGTCGACCAGGATGACCGGCTCGACGTAGGGCTCCTTCACCGACTCGGCGCCGCCGACGACGGCCTTGCCGCCCCGCGCCAGGGCGTCGTCGATGTGGCGCTTGATGATGCCGAGCTGGCCCGGCATCGTGATCGGGCCGTACGACGCGGTGCGGTCCTCGCCGGCGCGGAGGGCCTTCGCCTGTTCGGTGACGCGGCCGACGAAGTCGTCGTAGACGCTCTCGACGACGTAGACGCGCTCGACGCCCACGCAGGTCTGCCCGGCGTTGGACATCGCGCCCCACAGCGCCGCTTCGGCCGCGGCGTCGAGGTCGGCGTCGGCGTCGACGATGAAGGCGTCCTTGCCGCCGCACTCGGCGATGATCGGGGTGAGGCGCTCGGCGCAGGCGGCCATCACCTTGCGGGCGGTCGGTGTCGACCCGGTGAAGGCGATCTTGTTGACGGCCCCGCGGGCGAGCGCGGCGCCGGTCTCGCCCATGCCGGTCACGACCTGGAGGAGCGGCTGCTCGGGCACGACACCGGAGACGATCTCCGCCAGCAGGCCGCCGACGCCCGGCGTGAACTCCGACGGTTTGAAGACGACCGCGTTGCCGGCGGCCAGGGCGTACGCGATCGAGCCCATCGGCGTGAACAGCGGGTAGTTCCACGGCCCGATGACGCCGATGACGCCGAGCGGCTGGTACTCCAGGGTCGCCTTCTGGTTGATCGCCAGCAGACCCGGGAAGACGCCGCGCGGGCCGAGCACCTTCTCGGCCTTGCGTGCCGCCCAGTCGAGGTGGGTGATGGCCATGACGACCTCGAGCTGGGCGTCCTCGATCGGCTTTCCGGTCTCCCGGTGGATCAGGGTGGCCATGCGGTTGAGCGAACGGGTCAGAGAACCCTTGATGTTGAGCAGCCGGATCTTCCGCTCTTTCCAGCCCAAACCGGCCCACCAGGCCGCGGCGGCGTGTGCGCGGCCGATCGCCGCGTCGACCGCGGGCCCGTCGTGGACGGGGTGTGATCCGACGACCTCACCGGTCGCCGGGCTCAGGGAATCGAAGGTCTCGGCGGTCTCGGCATCCATGGTCGCGGTCATCGGCCACCACTCAACTAGAAGGGAATTCTGCTGCTGGTCGAATTTACCCCTCAGCGGCCCGGCGCGGGGAGAATGCCCCGTTCCAGAGCGGCCGTCACCGCCGCCGTACGGTCGGAGACCTCCAGCTTGCCGAACGTCCGCAGCAGGTGGGTCTTGACCGTCGCCTCGCTGATGAACAGCTCGCGCCCGATCTCGGCGTTCGTACGGCCGCGGGCGACGAGCCGCAGCACCTCGATCTCGCGCCGCGACAGCTCGACCGGCGAGCGCATGCGGGACACAAGCTTGGCCGCGACCGACGGCGCCAGCACGGTCTCGCCCCGCGCCGCGGCGCGTATCGCCTGGGCGAGCTCGGCCCGCGAGGCGTCCTTGAGCAGGTAGCCCGCCGCGCCGGCCTCGACGGCGCGCAGGATGTCGGCGTCCGTCTCGTACGTCGTGAGGACGACGACGCGTGTCGCCGGGCGCTGCACGAGCACCCGCGCGGTCGCCTCCACACCGTCGCCGCCGGGCATGCGCAGGTCCATCAGGACCACGTCGGGCTCGTGTGCGCGGACCGCCGCGACGGCCTCGGCGGCGCCGCCGGCCTCGGCGACGACCTTCAAGCCGTCTTCGGCCGCGAGCATGCCGCGCAGGCCCTCGCGTACGACCGGGTGGTCGTCGACCAGCAGGACCTTGATCAACTTACCGGCACCTCCACGGTGATGGACGTTCCCTCGCCCGGTGTGCTGCGGACCTTCAGCGTGCCGTCGACCTGGGCGGCGCGTTCGCGCATGCCGCGCAGGCCGAAGCCGTTCGCGGCGGCCGGGTCGAAGCCCCGGCCGTCGTCGGCGATCTCCAGGCGGACCATCGCGGCCTCGTAGCGGAGGCCGATGGCCACGTGACCGGCCTTGGCGTGCCGCCGGACGTTGGCCAGCCCCTCCTGAGCCGCGCGCAGCAGGACCACCTCCGTACGGGCCGGGAGCCGCCGTGGATCGCCGGAGACCGTACAGTCGGTGTCCAGGCCGGCCTCCTCTCCGAGCCGGTCCGACAGGCGCCGTACGGCCTCGTCGAGGGACGAGTCGCCGAGGGCGGCGGGCGGTACGGCGGCGACCAGGGCGCGCGCCTCGGCGAGGTTCTCCCGCGCGGTGCGCACCGCCAGGCCGACCTGCCGCCGGGCGCTCTCGGGATCGCGGCCGATGTGCGGCTCGGCCGCCTGCAGCAGCATCAGGATGCTGGTGAAGCCCTGGGCGAGCGTGTCGTGGATCTCGGCGGCCATCCGCTCGCGCTCGGCCATCACGCCGGCCTCGCGGCTCACCTCCGACAGCTCCGCCTGCGTCGCCTCCAGGCGCTGGATCAGCTCACGGCGCTCGATGCTCTGGGCGATGATGCGGTCGATCCAGAACCCGAAGTACCCGGAGAACGTGATCACCACGACGGACCACACCAGGAACGTCACGACGGACGCGACGTCGCTCGTGTGCAGCAGGAACCGCACCGCCGGAACCCCGTTGATCAGGGTCACGGCGACGATGCTCCGCGACCACCGCATCATCATGAAGCACTGCGGACAGGCCGCGAACAGGACGAGAGAGCTCTCCGGAGCCGCCGCGGACGCCGAGGAGCACAGCAGGATCAGCCCGGCGATGTAGACGTAGGTGGCCAGGCTGTCCTGGTCGGTGCCGATCGCGCGCCGCCCGACCAGGGCGTACCAGGGCAGCAGCGCGGTCAGGAGAGCGACCGCGACCGCCGTCGCGTGCCACGAGCCGCCGTCCGCCAGTACGTAGACGACCGTAGAGACGAGGACCAGGCCGAAGTAGACCTCCCAGCGGCCGAGCCCCCAGTCCCAGGCGTCGTTGTCGTTCATCCGTCGTGGCGCCGTTTCCAGCGGAAGGTCGTCAGGCACAGGGTGAAGCCTGCTACACCCCAGGCCAGGAGCACCAGGGCGATCCGGCCGTGCTCCCAGGCGTGCGCCGGTTCGGCGGGCAGGAGCGCGTCCGGCAGCAGCGCCGAACGGAACCCCTGGCTGATCCACTTCAGCGGGAACAGCGCGCCGACCTGCTGGACGCCCTTGGGCAGGCTGGAGAAGGTGAAGAACACCCCGGAGATGAACTGCAGCATCAGGTACGGGAGGTTCAGCACCGCCGCCGCGCTCTTGCCGGACCTCGGGACGCTGCTGGCCGCGATGCCCAGCATGGTACAGACGGTCACACCGGCCACGAACACCCAGATCAGCGTCAGCCACCGGCCGGGCGTGGCGGGCACGTCGAGGCCGAACATCAGGCCGCCGAGCGCGAAGAGGATCACGGTCTCCAGGAGCGACAGCACGAGAGCCGAGATCGTCTTGCCGATGAAGTACGCCGCCTTGGGCATCGGCGTGCCGTACAGGCGCTTGAGGGTGCCGTCGTCGCGCTCCTGGGCGATGCCGATCCCGAGGCTGACGAACGTGGTCGACATGATGCCGCTCGCGATGATCCCGGCGGCGAAGTACTGCCGGAAGTCCACGTTCGTGCCGTCGACCGTGCCCTTGAAGATCGTTCCGAAGATCACCAGCAGCATGATCGGCATCGCGAGGGTGAAGGCCACCGCCTCCTTCTCGCGGAAGAAGGACTTGAGTTCGAGGACGCCGCGCGACATCCCGACCTTCAGCGGGGACGGCAGTGCCATGGCGGTCATTCCGCTGCTCCGATCATCGAAAGGTAGACGTCCTCAAGGGTCGGCCGCGTGACGGTCAGCCCGGGGATCTCGCCGTCGAACTTCTGGCTCAGCTCGGAAACGACCTGCGTGGGGGAGTCCGACTCGATGGCCTGCGGCCCCTCCGGGCCGGTCCAGCTCACGCGGGCCGTGGCGCCCGACCGGCCGCCGAGTTCCTTCGGCGTGGCGACCTCGACGAGCTTGCCGCCGGCGATCACGCCGACCCGGTCCGACAGCGCCTCGGCCTCCTCCAGGTAGTGCGTGGTCAGCAGGATCGTCGTGCCGCCGCCGGCCAGGCTCTCGATCAGCCGCCAGAACTGCCGCCGCGCGTCCGGGTCGAAGCCCGTCGTCGGCTCGTCGAGGAAGAGCAGTTCGGGGTCGCCGACGATGCCGAGCGCGACGTCGACGCGTCGGCGCTGGCCGCCGGACAGCTGCGCGAGCCGCGCGCCGGCCTTCTCCGTCAGGCCGACCGCCTCGATCACCTCATCGGGGTCGCGCGGGTTCGCGTAGTACCCGGCGAAGTGCCGCACCATCTCGCGGACGGTCAGCTCGGGCTGCTCGTTCGAGGTCTGCAGGACGACGCCGATGCGCGACCGCCAGGCGCGGGTCGGGTGGTCCGGGTCCACGCCGAGGACGGATACCTCTCCGCCCGTACGCCGGCGGTGCCCTTCGAGGATCTCGACCGTCGTGCTCTTGCCCGCGCCGTTCGGCCCGAGCAGCGCGAACACCTCACCGGTGTGGATGTCCAGGTCGACGCCGTTCACCGCGTCGACGTCGCCGTACCGCTTGCGCAGGTCGCGTATTCGGACCGCTGGTTCGCTCATAGGGCAACCCTCGTGGCGACTTCACCCGTCCGCGATCGGCGGAGTGGTCATTCCGGTGTCCACCGAACGGTGGACACCTAGTAGACGATCAGGCTGCCGAGGTTGCGCCAGAACTGGAAGAAGGCGTGGCCGAGGATGGTGAGGTTCCGGTTGATGCCGAACACATCGGTCAGGTTGTAGACGAGCGAGAAGAACTGGCCGTTGATCGCCGGGATCCACAGCAGGGCGAGCAGGGCCATGAAGGCGTAGCCGCCGATCCGGTCGGCCTGCGCGACCCAGTGACGAGGCAGGTACGGCTCGACGATCCCGAAGCCGTCCAGGCCGGGCACCGGCAGGAGGTTGAGTACGGCCGCCGTGACCTGCAGGAAGGCCAGGAATGCCGCGCCGCTCCAGAAGAGCGTGTGGGGGTCGTAGAGCGACGTGTGGCTGGAGATCAGGACGCCGAGCACCACCGCGAAGACCAGGTTGGCCACCGGACCGGCCGCCGAGATCAGGCTGTGCCGGATCCGGCCGGGGATCGCGCCGCGGTTGATGTAGACCGCGCCGCCGGGCAGGCCGATGCCGCCCAGCAGCACGAACAGCACCGGGAGGATGAAGCTGAGCGTGATGTCGCCGTACTTCAGCGGGTTGAGCGTGAGATAGCCGTTGGTGGCCACGCTGTGGTCGCCCGAGCGCCAGGCGAAGAACGCGTGGCCGAACTCGTGCAGGCACAGCGACACGACCCAGCCGCTCACCACGAATACGAACAGGGCGAACCGGGCGGTGTGGGAGATGTCCGTGCCGTACTTCCAGACGGCCAGGCCGGACAGCACGAACAGGCCGACGACGAAAAGGAAGATCGGGCTGGGCCGTACGGAGGACCGCAGCGCGGTGACGTTGCTCATTTGATGCTCTCTGCCAGGGCGGGCACGACGTAGACGCGGAGGAACTCACGGGGCTCGCCCTCGCGCGGCATGACGATCATCGAGGTGATGATCCGGAACAGGAACTCCACGGCGCCCTCGACGGTGATGTCGTGGCGCAGGAGCGACTCGCGCTGGGCGAACTCGACGTGGGGGCGTACGTAGTCGGCGCACAGGTCCATGACCCGCCCGGCGGCCCCGACGACGGCCGCCTGGGTGTGGCCGGCCGTGTCCGGGGTCAGCAGGGCGGCCACGCGTGGCTCTCCGCGGACGAACTCGACCGCGTCGAGGACGCCCTCGACGATGGCGTCCTGGACCGACGGGCACTGGGCCAGGCGCTCGGCCAGGCGGTCGAGGAACCTTCGCATGTCGCGGAGGATGACCGCCAGGATCACCTCGTCACGGCCGCCGGCGAAGCTGCGGTAGACGGTGGCGCGCGACAGCCCGGCCGCCGCCGCGATGTCCTCGACGGTGGTCTTACCGACGCCGTACCGCGCGAAACAGCCTTCGGCGGCGTTCACGATCCGTTCCCGGATCCCGGTGGCGTGCGGCATGTCCCGCAGAGTATCGGGTGCGCCGAGAGTGAAACATGGCACATATCTTGCCTTTTGTCGCATGATGCGTAACGTGTGCGATGCGCCACAGCCCCAATGCGACAGGACCTCCAAATGAAGATCGTTGAGACGACAGCCCTCGTGACCGGAGCCACCGGCGGCATCGGGCAGGCCATCGCGCGTGACCTGGCCGCACGCGGAGCCTCCGTGGTGCTGACCGGGCGGCGCGCCGAGATTCTCGAACCCCTCGCCGAAGAGCTCGGCGGGCGGGCGATCGTCGCCGACCTCTCCGACCGGGACGCCGCGGTCCGGCTGCTGGAGGAGGCCGGCCCGATCGACATCCTCGTGGCCAACGCCGCGCTGCCCGCGAGCGGCCTGCTCACCGACTACGCCATCGACGAGCTCGACCGGGCGCTGGACGTGAACCTGCGGGTCCCGATCGTGATGGCCAAGCTGGCCGCCGAGGCGATGGTCGCGCGCGGCCGCGGGCACCTGGTGTTCGTCTCGTCGGTCGCGGGCAAGGTCGCCTCCGGGGGAGCGTCGATCTACAACGCGACCAAGTTCGGGCTGCGGGGGTTCTCCCTGGCGCTTCGTGAGGACCTGAGCCCGCGCGGTGTCGGCGTCTCGGCCATCTACCCCGGATTCATCCGCGACGCGGGGATGTTCGCCGAAGCGGGCGTGACGCTGCCGCGCGGCATCGGCACGCGTACGCCCGAAGACGTCGCGCGCGCCGTGAGCCGCTCGATCGAGTCGGACACGGCCGAGATCGACGTCGCGCCGCTGTCCCTGCGCATGAGCGCCAAGGTCGCCGGGGTGTCACCGGGCCTGGTCGCCCGGTTCCAGCGGATGGGCGGCGCCGATCGGATCAGCCAGGCCCTCGCGGAAGGCCAGCGCGACAAGCGTTAGGCGGGTTCGGCGGGCCTCGCCTTCCGGCGGGGCCCGTCTACTGCGCGGCGCTACGGGACGAGGACCTTGAGAAAGGCCCTAGATGAATTCGGGCGCGGTGCCGAGCACGGCGTCGAGCAGCCCGGGAAAACACGCGTCCAGGTCCTCGCGCCGCAGCGCGAGGATGCGCTGCGCGCCGCGCACGTCGGCGCGGATGACGCCGGCCTCGCGCAGGATGCGCTGGTGGTGGGAGAACGTCGACTGGCTGATGGTCAGGCCGGCGTCGTGGTGCAGCCGCGTGCACGCTGACTCGCCCTTCCGCGCCAGGGTGCGAACGGTGATGAGCCGTGCCGGGTCGGCCAGCGCTGCCATGACCTTCGGCAGGCGCAGGTCCTCGACGGGCGGGTGGGGCTGGCCGGGCGTACCGCTCATGCATCCGATCGTACTCTTCGACGATCATCGATATCCTTCCCGCCCACGACCTGACCTGCGGGTCTAGGGTCTGTCTCAAGATCCAGCGGGACTTTGAGAGAGGCCCTAGACGGGCCGGTGACCGGCAGCGGGGCCTGGGCGGCGCCAGGGCATGCGGCGCCTCGGCGGCGTGAGGTCGTAGTCGAGCGCGTAGGTATGGCGGCCGTCCGGCGCCACGACGAGCCGGGCGAGGCCGGAGATGCCGGTCAGCTCGGCCTCTCCACCTCCGAGCCGCCACTCCTCACCGGACTCGTGCGTGAGCCTGAACGCCCCGGAACGGCCGTGCAGGGTGCCCTGGAAGCGCTCGGCGCCGCCCGGATCAGGAGTCCCCACTCCGTCGAGGTCGCCGCGGTACGTCTTGATGTCCCGTGCGTCGACGACGAAGGTGCCCTCGGCGTGCTCGCTCATGGGGTCAGCCTGGCACGTCAGCCGATCCGGTAGCCGAGGGTGTAGGAGTGGCCGCCGTCCGGGCCGACGACGATCTCGCCCTCTCCGGTGATGCCCTTCAGGGCCCCGGTGCCGCTGCCCTCGGCGATCTTCCAGGAGAGCCACGGCTTCCCGTCCACGGCGCCGGCGCCGTGCTGGAGGACGAAACCGCCCGTACGTCCGTCTAGGGAGCCCTCGAAGCGCTCGATGCCGACGTACGCCACCGGCCCCGCCTCCGTGGTCACGGTGATCAGCTCGGCCGTGCTCGTGCCGGTCAGCCCGCCGGTGAACGTCTTGTCGACGTGGACGCGGCTCGACCGCGTGCCCTCGTGCTCGTCGTACGGTTCGCCGGCGTCCCAGGAGTCGAGGGTGAAGGCACCCTCCGCGTGTTCGGTCATGAGACCAGCCTGGTGGGGGTACCTGCCATCTTCTGTCAGGTACTAGAAGAGCGTGTCGTCGCGCTCGATGCCGCGCAGGGCGTCGTAGTCGAGGGTCACGCAGCCGATGCCGCGGTCGGTGGCGAGCACCCGCGCCTGCGGCTTGATCTCCTGGGCGGCGAAGACGCCCTTGACCGGGGCGAGCAGCGGGTCGCGGTTGAGCAGCTCCAGGTAGCGGGTGAGTTGCTCGACCCCGTCGATCTCGCCGCGGCGCTTGATCTCGATCGCGACCGTCGTGCTGGTCTCGTCGCGGCACAGGATGTCGACCGGGCCGATCGCGGTGGGGTATTCACGGCGGATCAGCCTCCAGCCGGCGCCCAGCGTCGTGATGTGCTCGGCGAGCAGCTCTTGCAGGTGGGCCTCGACGCCGTCCTTCTGCAGGCCGGGGTCGACACCCAGCTCATGGTGGGAGTCGTGCAGGATCTCCTCGATCGAGAGGATCAGCCGCTCACCCGATTTGCCGTGGGTGACCGTCCACTTCCCCTCTTCCTCCTTGAGGGAACACGGAGGGTTCATCCAGTTGAGCGGCTTGAACGCGCGGTCGTCGGCGTGGATCGACACCGACTGGTCGGCCTTGATCAGGATGAGCCGCGGGGCCATGGGCAGGTGGGCGGTGAGCTTGCCGACATAGTCGACGCTGCAACGGGCGATGACGAGACGCACGGTCGCCCACCTTAGTGGCCACCCGGCCACCAAGACTCACGATCGGGAGGTCCTGAGCGGAACGCCGCACGGCCGGCCCGTGGAGCGAGGGGGGACGCTTCACGGACCGGCCGGGGTGAAGGGGCCGGCCGGGCCCCGGAGCGAGGGGGGGAAGTGCTCCGTGGACCGGCCGGTTCCGGGGTGGCCGCGTGGGACGGGGTGCGGCCTGGGCTGCCTGGGGTCAGGCGGCGGGGGTCAGGGGAAGGGGTGACCGCGTGGGGCGGTGTGGGGCGAGGGTGTGGCCGTCAGGGAAGAGTTCGCCGGTGTCGTCGAAGACCACGATTCCGTTGCAGAGCAGATTCCATCCCTGTTCGGGGTGGCGAACGAGTGTACGAGCCGCGACATGATCGGGCGCGTCCGCGTTCGGGCACGGAGGCCGGTGTCGGCACATGACACGCTCCCCCTTCACATTCGGTCTTTGGTCTCTTACATCCACCACAGTGCGCGCTCCGCGGCCTGGGGTCTGCACTGCCAGCACCCATTCCCATGGCCATGCCAGCCGCACCCTGATCATTCCTGCTAGCCGGTAGAGCCCTTACGGGGAGAGTCTGCGCCGGACACTCTCCCTGCTCTGCGAAACTGCGTTCCATGAGGGCTTTGAACAAGGTCGGCGTCGTCGGGCTCGGCACCATGGGTGCCGGCATCGCCGAGGTGCTCGCGCGCGGCGGGCTGACCGTCGTCGGCGTCGAGGTGGGTGAGGAGGCGCTGCTGCGCGGCCAGGGCCACCTGGACAGGTCGACCGGGCGCGCGGTCGAGCGCGGCCGGCTCGCGGAGGAGGAGCGGCGGGCGATCCTGGACCGGATCACGCTGTCCACCTCGTTCGACGCCCTTGCCGACTGCGACCTGGTCATCGAGGCCGTGCCGGAGCGCCTGGACCTGAAGCGCCGGGTGTTCGCCGAGCTGGACAAGGTCTGCCGGGCCGACGCCGTCCTCGCCACGAACTCCTCGTCCCTGTCGGTCATCGAGATCGCGGTGGCGACGGACCGGCCCGAGCAGGTCGTCGGCGTGCACTTCTTCAACCCGGCCCCGGTGATGAAGCTCGTCGAGGTCGTCCACACCGTGCTGACACGGCCCGAGGCGCTCAGCGTGGTCCAGGACCTGGTGAAGCACCTCGGCAAGATCGGCGTCACCGTCGGCGACCGCGCCGGGTTCATCGTGAACCGCCTGCTGTTCGGCTATCTCAACCAGGCCGCCGCCATGGTCGACTCCGGGCACGCCACGCGCGAGGACATCGACGCGGCGATGACGTCGACCGGCCTGCCCATGGGCCCCCTGACCCTCATGGACCTCATCGGGCTCGACGTCACGCTGGAGGTCTGTGAGGCGATCTACCGTGAGACCCGCGATCGCCGGTTCGCCCCCGCGCCGATCGTCCGTGAGCTCGTCACCGCCGGCCGGCTCGGCCGCAAGTCCGGCCAAGGGTTCTACTCCTACGACGGGCGCGACGAGCCCGCCGCGCGCGAGGCCGGGCCGATGCCGAGCGTGGGCGTCGCGGGTTCGGGCCCGCTCGCCGTCGCCGTCATCGAGGCCTGTGCGCGCGCCGGCGCGGACGTCCGCTTCGTGGCGGGCGACGACGACAAGGTCCGCGCGGTACGCGCCACCGCCGGCGACCGCGTGACCGGCGGCACCGACCTGGCGCTCCTCGCCGGGTGCGACCTGATCGTCGAGGCGGTCGGCGAGGACGCCGTGGTGAAGCGCTCCCTGCTCGCCGCCGTCGACGACGTGGCGCGCGAGGGCGCGATCATCGCCGTCACCGCGACCACAGAGCCCGTGATCGAGCTGGCCATGGTCACCGACCGGCCGCAGGACGTCGTCGGGCTGCACCTGCCCGACCCCGAGGGCGAGCTGGCCGAGCTGGTGACGACGGTCGCGACCGCGCCCGAGGTCGCGGACCGGGCCGTCGCGTACGCCGCGGCGCTCGGCAAGCGCCCGGTGCGCTCGCGCGACCGCGCCGGCTTCATCGTCGACGCCCTGCGGGCTCCGTACCTCAACGACGCCGTCCGCATGCTGGAGGATGGCTACGCCGGCGCGGACGCGATCGACGCCGCGATGACGTACGGCTGCGGATACCCGATCGGCCCGATCGCCGACCTCGACCGGATCGGTCTCGACCATGCCGTCGAGGTGCTGCACGCCCTGTACACCGAGTACCGCGAACCCGCCTTCGCGCCGGCCCCACTGCTGGAGAAACTGCGGGCGGCCCGGCGTACGGTCCGCCTGACGCCGTGAGTGCGGGGGAGCGCCCGGCGGCATCTACCCTGATCGGCATGAGTCCGCGCAAAAACCGCCGTACAAACGACATTCCCCGGGAAACCGGTGCGAGTGCGTTCGGCGGTCCGCAGTGGACGGAGGACGGCCCCGACGGCGAGTGGATCGTGCGGCCGGCGGTGGGCGCCGCGAAGGCGTACCGATGCCCCGGCTGTGACCAGGAGATCCCGCCAAAGGTCGGGCACGTGGTCGCGTGGCCGGCCGAGGGCGGCGGCACGGAGGACCGGAGGCACTGGCACCGGCCGTGCTGGAACAACCGGCGTACCCGGCTGCCCAACATCCAGCGGTCCCGTCGCGGCCCGCGTTACTGAAGGGACGACGATGGGTGAGATCCGGGCGAGCACGGTGCTGGCCGCGCGGCGTACGGACATCGAGATACAGACGGCCGACGGGCTCCGGCTCGTCGGTGAGCTGGCGGTTCCCGAGGACCGCCCGCCGTCCGCGACGCTCATCTGCCTCCACCCGCTGCCCACGGCCGAGGGAATGATGGACAGCCACGTCCTGCGCAAGGCGTCGTACCGGCTGCCGGCCCTCGCGGGGCTCGCGGTGCTCCGGTTCAACACCCGCGGCACAACGAGCGCGCGCGGCACGAGCGAGGGGGAGTTCGGCGACGGCGACTCCGAGCGGTACGACGTCGCGGCGGCGCTGGAGTACACCGAGTACCACGACCTGCCGCGGCCCTGGCTGCTCGGCTGGTCGTTCGGCACCGAGCTGGCCCTGAAGTGGGGGCGCGACCCGCTCATCGAGGGAGCGATCCTGCTCTCGCCGCCGTTGCACCGGGCGACCGACGAGGACCTGGACGCCTGGGCGGAGTTCGGCCGCCCGCTGGTCGCGCTGGTCCCCGAGCGCGATGACTACCTTCAGCCGGAGGAGGCGCGCGAGCGCTTCAAGCGGGTGCCGCAGGCGGAGGTCGTCGGCGTGGACGGTGCCAAGCACCTGTGGGTCGGCGAGCCGTACGTCCGGCTCGTGCTGAACGAGATCGTGCGCCGCGCCGCGCCCGAGGCGTTCCCGCTGCCGACCGACATCCCCTAATCCATGTCTCACCGGCGCGCGTGCCAGAAATCGCCATTTCCTAAACGTTTGCGACCGATCGCGGCCAGGGGGCTCGGAGGATCGCCCGCCAGAGGTGACGATGAGCGGGGGCCGAACGTTGGCCGAAGTGGGGGAACATCACATCGGGGCGAGTCGAAGGAGCGCTGTGCAGCTGTACACCCGCGACACCGGTGAGGGGACGCCGTTATTGCTTCTGCACGCGTTTCCGCTGTCGTCCGCCATGTGGCTGGCCCAGCGGGAGGGGCTTGCTGAGCACTTCCGCGTCATCACTCCCGATCTGCGAGGGTTCGGCGGGTCGCCCCTCGGTACCGACGAACCGGACCTGGACGCGATGGCCGACGACGTCGCTGCGCTGCTCGACGCCAAGGGCATCGACCGCGCCGTCATCGGCGGCCTGTCCATGGGGGGCTACGTCACGCTCGCGTTCTGCCGCCGCCACGCCGACCGCGTCCTCGGTGTCGTGCTCGCCAACACGAAGGCGACCGCCGACACGGAGCAGGCACGCGAGGGGCGGATCCGCATCGCCGAGCGCATCGAGGCCGAGAGCGGCGTCGGCGTGCTCGTCGAGGAGCTGCTGCCGAGGCTCGTCGGGCCGACCACGATGGAACGGCGCGCCCTGGTGTACGGGCGGGTGCGCGGCCTGGTGCAGTCGTCGCCGCCGCAGGCCGCGGCCTGGGCGCAACGCGCGATGGCCGGCCGGCCGGACTCCTTCGCCGCGCTGGCCGATCTGAACGTCCCGGCGCTGGTCCTGCACGGCACCGAAGACGTGATCACAAGCGAGGACGACGCCCGCGCGATGGCCGACGCCCTGCCGGGCGCCGAGCTCCGGGTGATCCCCGACTCGGGTCACCTGACCGCCGTCGAACAGCCGAAGCTGTTCAACGAGGCGGTCACGGCGTTCGGGGCGACGCTGGCGCGTACGGGCGGCTGATCAGAGATCTTCCTGGCGGGGGAGCAGGACCTCGTGCAGGATCAGCGCCACCGCCGCGGCGGCCGGGATGGCCAGCAGCGCGCCGATCATGCCGAGGAGGGTGCCGCCGATCAGCGCGGCGATGATCGTCACCGCCGGCTGGACGTCGACGGACCGTTTCATGATCCGGGGCTGGATGATGTAGTTCTCGATCTGCTGGTAGAGGCCGAAGTAGATCGCCGCCGCGATCCCGATCCAGAACCCCGAGAAGAACGCCACTCCGGTCACGAGGACCGCGCCGATGGTGGCGCCGACCAGCGGGATCAGGTCCGTGATGGAGACCACGAGGGCCAGCGCGAGCGCGTACGGCACATCGATGATCAGCAGGAAGATGTACGCCAGCGCGCCGGCGATCAGCGAGATGATCAGGTTGCCGGCGACGTACCCGCCGATCCGGGTCAGGATCTCGTCGCCCAGCAGCGCCACGCGCGCCCGGCGTGACCTAGGCGCCAGCCGGTACATGAAGCCGGTGATGTTCGGCAGGGAGTTCAGGAAGTAGAGCGTGAGGATGAGCACCGTCAGCGTGCTGAAGACGCCGCTGATGACGATCTGGCCGACGCCGAGGGCGCCGTTGGCGGCCTGCTTGCCCAGATCCTTGTTCTGCAGCGCGGTCTTGGCCTTCTCCAGCAGGTGGTAGCGGCGGTCCCAGTCCTGGAGCCGCGGGTTGTTCTGCAGCTGCTGGATGTAGCCGTTGCCGCTGCTCAGATTGTGGATGAACGCGGTGATCTGCTCGGAGAGCGGCGGCACGATGACGAACCCGAAGCCGACGAAGAGCCCGACGAGGCCGAGGAAGACCAGGAGCACCGCCCCCTGCCGCTTCACACCGACGCGTTCGAGCGCCTCCACCGCGGGGTTCAGGCCGACCGCGAGGAACAGCGCGACGACGATCAGGATGAGCACCTGGCGAGCGTCGGTCAGCGCCTGGATCAGCATGTACGCGACGAGCACGCCGAGCGCGCCGAAGAAGCCGAAGACGAAGGGGTGGTCGCGGGTCAGCGGGCGGCCGGGGCGGCCGAAGGGGAACGCGTGGTCGACACCCGCCTCACGCTGGCGGGTCTCGATGTCGGTCACCGGGTCGGGGGCCTCACCGACCGGTGTTCGGTTCTCGGTGAGGAGGCCCTGGTCGTACTGCTCCTCAGACTGGTCCAAATTCTGGCAACTTTCTTGGGGTGATTCGTCGCCAGGCACGCCCGCCTCCGTATTTGTCCCGTTATAGCGGAGAGCCTAGAGGCTCATCGGCCTCTAGGCTCTCCGTCGTCTCGGATCAGCGGGTTTCGCCGGAGATCAACCGGCCACGGGACGCTTCCCGGGGGCGGTTACCCCTCCCACCAGTCGTCTTCCTCGTCCTTCTTCTTCGGCGCGGACGCCTGAGAAGCCGACTTCGACTTCGGCTCGGCCGCGGCCAGTGCGGGCTTTTCCGGGGGAGCCGCGAGGGCCTCCTCGGTGACGGCCGCCGGAGCGCCCATGCCGCCGATGAGGTTGCGCAGCTGGTTGAGGTGGCTGGTGATGCTGTCACGCTGGCGCGTGAGCTCGTCCACCTGGCGCTGCGCGGTTGTGCGCATCCGCTCGGCCTCGGACTTGGTGTCGCTGAGCAGCTGCTCCGCCTGCGACTTGGCCTCGGCGATGACCGAGTCGGAGTTCTTCCGTGCGTTGGCCACCAGCTGCTTCGCGTGGTTGTCGGCCTCGCGCCGGGTCTGCTCCGCCTGCTGGGTCGCCTTGGTGGCGCGCTGCTCCGCGGAGGCCGCCCGCTGCTCCGCCTCGGCGACGAGCTTCTGGGTGGCACTCTGCGCTGCGGCGTGGCGCTCGTTGTCCTGCCGCTCGGCCTCTTCGCGGCGGGCGGCCAGCTGGACCTCGAACTCGCCCTCGGCCTGGGCGCGCTGTGCTTCGCTCTCCTCGAAGACGCGCTGTGCCTGGGCCCGCATCTCGTCGGCCTGGCGTTTGGCGGTCGTGAGGATCTCGTCGCGCTCCCGCTTGGTGGACGCCCGCAGCTGGGCGACCTCCCGCTCGGTGGTCGTGCGCAACTTGGCGATCTCGCGTTCGGCGACCGCGCGCTTCTCCGCGACCTCGTGGTCGGCGGTGGCGCGGAGCTTGGCGACCTCGCGCTCGGTGGTGGAGGTCAGCTCGTCGGCCTCGCGGCGCGCACCGGTGCGGACCTCGTCGGCCTCGCGCTCGGCGGCGTTGCGCAGGTCTTCGCCCTCGCGCTGTGCGGTGGCGCGGACCTCGGCCGCTTCGTTCTCGGCGGTGGCGCGGAACTCGGCGGCGTCGACCTTGGCGGCCGCCTTGATCTCGTTCGCCTCCGACCGGGCGGCCTGGACGAGCTCGGTGGCCTGCTCTTCGGCGAGGCGCAGCAGCTGCTCGATCCGGGCACCGAGGCCGGAGTATGTCGGCCGCTCCTGCTCCTGGAGCTGGCGGTGGGCGTCGGACAGCTCTCGCTGCATCGCGCCGGTCTGCTCGCGGCTTTGGCGCACCTCGTTGTCGAGCTGCTTGATGTGCTCTTCGACCTGGTGCCGGTCGTAGCCGCGAAGCACCACGTCGAACTCGCGTGGGGGCGTGTCTTCGAAGAAGTTGCTGAGCTGGGCGTCGATGTCGGACTGCATGAGGCTCAATCCTGCTTTGACGAGACGGCTACAAGTGATGGAGATGCCGGATCATGGCCGCGCGAATACTGCGTGTTACGAGATCGTGCACGCACGGGACCACTTCCGGCGACAGCAGCGTACTCCGGACACTGCGGTGTTGGGGCCTCATCTTGACGTCGTGGGTGCTTTGTCGCATTAGTTACTGATTTCACTGCCTCTTGGCCTCGACCAGCTCCGTGAGCACCCCGCCGATGTCCTTCGGGTGGAGAAACGCGATCGCGGCCCCCATGGAACCGTGCTGCGGACGCTCGGAGAGCACGCGTACGCCTTGCATGTTCATGGCCGCCATGGCCGCGGTGATGTCGGCCACGCCGTATCCGACGTGATGGACCCCCTCGCCGCGGCGGGCGAGGAACTTGCCCACCGGCGTTTCGAGGCCCAGTGGCTCCAGCAACTGTACGTAGGCGGCTCCGGGAGGAGCGTCGGACACCTGGAGCAACGCCTCGGTCACTCCCTGTGCCTCGTTCACCTCGTGCGACGCGACCACCATCCCGAACGTGGATTCATAGAACGCGATCTTCTCTTCCAGGTCATGGCACGCGATTCCGATGTGGTCGATTCGTGTGAGCATGGTGACTTTGCCCTCCCTGCGGTCGCACAGCCTCCACTGGGTATGTTGGCAAACACTGTTCTGCCCGGTTAATGGAGGTCCCTGTTGATGGCCGGATCCGTCATCGTCGCCGGAGCGCGTACCCCCATCGGACGCCTGCTCGGCTCGCTCAAGAACTTCGCCGCGGTGGACCTCGGCGCCGTCGCGATCAAGGCCGCTCTGGAGCGCGCCGGAGTCTCCGGCGACCAGGTCGACTACGTGATCATGGGGCATGTGCTCCAGGCCGGCGCCGGGCAGATCCCGTCGCGCCAGGCCGCCGTCAAGGCGGGCATCCCCATGGGCGTCCCGTCGCTGACGATCAACAAGGTGTGCCTGTCCGGGCTCGACGCGATCGCCCTCGCCGACCAGCTCATCCGGGCCGGTGAGTTCGACATCGTGGTCGCCGGCGGCATGGAGTCCATGACCAACGCCCCGCACCTGATGCCCAAGGCGCGGCACGGCTACAAGTACGGCTCGATCGAGGTGCTCGACGCGACCGCCCACGACGGGCTCACCGACGCCTTCGACGGCGTCTCGATGGGCGACTCGACCGAGCGGTACAACGCGAAGCTCGGCATCACGCGTGAGGAGCAGGACGAGTTCTCCGCCCGCTCCCACCAGCGGGCCGCCGCGGCGATCAAGAACGGCGTCTTCGACGACGAGATCGTCCCCGTGGAGATCCCGCAGCGCAAGGGCGACCCGGTCGTCTTCGCCACGGACGAGGGCGTACGCGGCGACACGACCGCCGAGTCCCTCGGCCGCCTGCGCCCGGCCTTCAGCAAGGACGGCACGATCACGGCCGGCTCCTCCTCGCAGATCTCCGACGGCGCCTGCGCGGTCGTCGTGATGTCCAAGGCCAAGGCGGAGGAGCTGGGGCTCACCTGGCTCGCCGAGATCGGCGCCCACGGCAACGTCGCGGGCCCGGACAACTCCCTGCAGTCCCAGCCGTCCAACGCCATCAAGCACGCCCTCGGCAAGCAGGGCCTGACAGTGGACGACCTGGACGTCATCGAGATCAACGAGGCGTTCGCCTCGGTCGGCGTCCAGTCGATGCGCGACCTCGGCGTCGACGCCGGCAAGGTCAACGTCAACGGCGGCGCGATCGCGCTGGGGCACCCGATCGGCATGTCCGGCGCCCGGCTCGTCCTGCACCTGGCGTACGAGCTGCGCCGCCGCGGCGGAGGCATCGGCGCGGCCGGGCTGTGCGGTGGCGGCGGCCAGGGTGACGCCCTGATCCTGAAGGTCTGAGGGCGCGGTGGCGGGGGAGCCGAACCCGATGAGAGCCGGACGGGGCGACGTCGGGGCGCTGGTCGAGCGGGCACGCAAGGGCGAGCCGCGCGCGGTCGCCCGCCTGATCACGCTCGTGGAGAACGCCGCGCCGGAGCTGCGCGCGGTCATGGCGGCGCTCAACCCGCTCGCGGGCCGGGCGCGGATCATCGGTCTCACGGGTTCGCCCGGGGTCGGCAAGTCCACGTCCACCAACGCGCTCGTACGTGCCTTCCGCGCCCAGGACCTGCGGGTCGGCGTGCTCGCGGTCGACCCCTCCTCGCCGTTCACGGGAGGGGCGCTGCTGGGCGACCGGGTACGGATGCAGGACCACGCCTCGGACCGCAACGTCTTCATTCGCTCGATGGCCAGCCGCGGTCACCTGGGCGGGCTGTCCTGGGCGGCGCCGCAGGCGATCCGGGTGCTCGACGCGGCCGGCTGCGACGTGATCCTCGTGGAGACCGTCGGGGTCGGCCAGGCCGAGGTGGAGATCGCCTCGCTGGCCGACTCGACGATCGTGCTGGTGGCGCCGGGGATGGGCGACTCCATCCAGGCCGCCAAGGCCGGCATCCTGGAGATCGCGGATGTCTTCGTCGTCAACAAGGCCGACCGGGACGGCACCCAGCAGACCGTCCGCGACCTGCGCAACATGATCGCGCTGGCCGACCCGGGCGGCTGGAAGCCGCCGATCGTGCCGACCGTGGCCGTGAAGGGCGAGGGCCTCGACGACCTGGTCGAGCAGCTCGGCCGTCACCTCGCCTGGATGGAGGAGTCCGGGGAGCTGCAGCGTCGCAGGCGTGCGCGTACCCGCGACGAGATCGAGGCGATCGCGCTGACCGCCCTGCGCGAGCGCATGGGCGACCTGCACGGGCACCAGCGTCTCGACACGCTGGCCAAGCAGGTCCTGGAGGGGGCGTGCGACCCGTACGCTGCCGCCGACGAGCTCATCGAGGGCGTCACCGGAGCCTGATCACCAGCCGGGCGACGGCGCGTACGCGTCCCCGGCGACCGGCTCGCGCTCCGGCCCGTGCCCGCCGCCCGCCTTGTGGTGCCCGAACTCCAGCGTGAGCAGGGCGGCGGCGACCGGCACGAGGCTCGGCCACGACGGGAAGAGCACGCTGCGCGCGACGTAGCGGGGCCGGAACTTGCGGTTGAACAGGTACAGCGACTCGACCTTGATGAACGGATCGAGCAGGTGGATCAGCAGGTAGCCGCCCTGTTTCGCCGGGGTCCGTTCGTCGGCGTCGAGCAGCTCGCGGAAGGCCGCGAAGTTGAGGGAGACCTCCTCGGCGCCGTGCTCCAGCGCGTGCGCCATGACCTCGGTGATCATCCGTTCGTTGAGGCCGTTGGCCGCTCCGGGCCGTCGGCGCATCGCGTCGAGGGACAGCCGGCGTCCGTTCGCGCTGGGCAGGTATCGCTGGAAGCCCACGGGCGCGCCGACGGCGTCGCGGGCCACCACGACGACCGGTGCCGCGTGCCGGCCGGTCAGCAGCCCGTCGAGGTTCATCGAGAAGCCGCGTTCCCCGGCCACCGCGCCGCTGGCGAGCGCCTGGAGCGCGACGCGGTCGCCCTCGTCCAGGTCACCCTCGCGCACCACCTCGGTGGTGATCCCGGCGTTGCGGGTGCGCTGCACCGCCTGGCGCACGTTGCGCATGTCACGGCCGCTCAGCCCGAACTCCCCGGGCGTGAGCAGCACCTCGTCGCCGATGCCGATGGAGCGCAGGCCGTACGGCCGCCACAGCCCGAGGAGGTCGGCGCGGGCGCCGAGGACGGCCGTCCGCCAGCCGGAGCGGTTCGCCAGCGCGACGAACGCGGCGACGGCGTCCGCGTAGGAGTCCGGGTCGCCCGCGGGGTCGCCGCCCGCGGCCGCCACCCCGAACATCACCCGGTAGCCGATGACGGCACGGCGGTCGGGGCTGAAGACGTAGGACTTGTCACTGCGGAGGACGAACGGCGCCAGGGTGTCCGAGCCGCCGGCGTTCACCAGCCGGGCGGCCTCGGCGCGCTCCTCCTCGGTGCCGGGCGGCGGGGCGGGCGCGGGCGTCAGCATGGTGATCAGCGTCGCGAGCAGGCCGCCGCCGCCGAGGATGCCGAGGCTCGCCTCGAACCAGCGGTCGGCGGAGCCGTCGAAGTGCAGGGGGCCGGGTCCGGAGGCGGTCAGGCCGGAGAGGATCTCCCGCCACGCGTCGCCCATCGTGGGCTGCGGTGTGACGTGGTGGCGTTCGGCGACCATCATGACGAGCCCGTACAGGAGCGCCAGGGCGTACGTGATGAGGCCGGTACGCACGGCGGTGCCGACCCGGCTCGGTAACGCGCTGAACTCTCCGCGGAACCGCATGAGGATGGCCGCGGCGGCGGCGAGGATCAGCAGGCGGCCGGGCTGGCGGGTGCCGAGCGCGTCGAGCGCGGACAGCACCGCCAGCGTCAGGATGACGTAGTAGGCGATCCGGCGCCGCAGTAGCACTCCGCGCGCCGCCGTGAGGAGAACGAGGGCCAGGAGAAGCTCCTGACCGCCGGGGAACAGGTCACCGACGATCAATTCGGCCGGGCGTTCGCCGGCCGAGCCGTCGATTGCGGGGAGGGCGACGGCCACCGCCGCGACCGCGATCGGCAGCGCGAACGGCCAGGTCGGCCTCGTGGACGTCGGCGGCTGAGCCGATGTTTCCCCCAGGGACACAGCGATCACCCCGGTCTATCGACAACCGGACCCTCTGGATCGCTATTCCCGAATGGGGTGCTTGGTAAGACTACGGAGAAGTGGCGAAATTCACCGTAACGTGCTTGAAACCGAGGCCCGTCAGCATGTTGACGAGCATCTGTTTGGTGTTGTTGTCGGCGCGTTGTGCCAGGCCACTGGAGCCGGCGGCATCTTGGATCTTCTGCGAGGCGAGCACGTAGAGCTGCTGCTGCTGGTTCGGGTTGGAGGTGAAAAAGTCACCGAAACGGTTGAAGATGCCGCGCTGCTTGGAGAACACGTAACTGTGCTTCGGGTCGAGATTGGTCTTCTCCAGCTGGGCGTGCGGCAGGAGCACGGTCACGGTCGTCTGGTCCTTGCTGACCGTGAGAGCGCCGTTGGCGATGCGGGAGAAGTCGGTGTAGGAGTCGACGCTCCCGCTGCCCACGAAGACCGTACGCTCGCCGCGCAGGCTGCTCGGCAGGAACTGGGCGTCCTTCTCCAGGTCGACGATGACCTGGAAGTTGCCGCTGGCCGATTCGTACCGCGAGAGGTTCTGGATCGAGTGCAGGACGACCGGGGCGCTGCGGTCCTTGGTCTTCTCTCCGAAGGGGTTCATCCAGTGCGGCAGCGCGTGCGCCGCCTGCAGGATCGCGTACGCCAGCGCCAGCAGGACCAGGATCAGTGCGATCAATCCGAATCCGGGACGGCGTGACCGTACGACGCGGGTCTTTTCCTTCGTTTCCGAGCGCGACATTCGCCTCACCTCTGGGGGTTGTTCAACACCGGCCATTACCCAGAAAGTGACAAATCACCCAGTCGCCTCGACGTGAGGTGTCAGGGCTGCCTGCTCGACCTCGATCAGCGACTCGCCGCGGCGCATCGCTTCGTACGCCTCCTTGCCGCCGCGGATGCCGAACAGCCGCTTGGAGACCAGCAGGTAGACGACCAGGCCGACGTTGATGACCAGCGCGCCGACGCGGGTGACGGTGATCCGCTCGCTCAGCTCGTAGATCTCGATCGGCAGCCCGCACGCGGTGGCGACCACCGCGAAGTATTCGCCCCAGCGCGCGAGCAGCCACAGGCCGACCGCCTCGATCAGCTCGATGAGCGCGTACGCGGCGAGGCCGATCGCGAACCAGACGAGCGTGCTGCTCTTCACGGTGAAGACGTGGCGGATGCTCTCGACGATGCCGGAGTGGTCGAGGTCCCAGCCGAACTGGTCGGCCAGCGGTTGCAACAGCGGGATGTCCTTCTCGAAGACCCGCTGGATGGAGCCGCGATTGGCCGAGAAACGCCAGACGCCGTACGCCCCGGCCAGGATCACGAGGCCGCGGATGACGCGTTCGAGGGCGAAGAACCGCATGAGCAGCGCGTCGCGCAGCTCGCGGCCCCGCCGTACGAGGGGTGCGCGGTCGGCGGGCCCCTTGCCGTGCGGGGCGCCGTGAACGTAGGTGCCGCAGCGCAGGCATCGCCAGGCCTCGCCGGCAGGCGTGCCGACGTGCAGGCGGTCGCGCAGTGCGGTCTCGTCGGGCGCGTAGGTGATGTGGCCCTTGCGGGCGCAGGTCATCAGGCTCCAGTCCACAGCCTGACCCTAGTGAATAACCGGCACGAACGTCATGTATACCGTGAACCATCAGAGCGTCACCAGACGCGGAAATCCTTTCCGCGCAGCGTGCAGGCGTGGTACCTCGCGTAGTGCGGGCGCAGCCAGATGCGGCGCCGGGCCTCGTTCCAGCGGCCGAAGGCGCGCGAGGCGACCGGGTCGACCAGCCGCGGAGGCGCCTCGTCGAGCAGCCACGCCGAGATCAGCGCGCTGTAGCGGGCGCCCAGGGCGTGGCGCGGGTCTCCGCAGGTGCGCGCGTCGAGCAGGCTGATCTCGACCTCCTGCTCGGCGCGGTGCTCATAGCCGGGCGACAGGTCGCGCAGGTGGATGTAGACGATGCCGTGCGCCGGGCGCGGGAAGTCGGTGTCGGGCCGGTGCTCGACGCGGGTGAACCGGCCCGGAGTGCCGCTCAGGCGTGTGGCGAGCGGGGTGAGCGCGTCCTCCAGCGACGGCAGAGCGCCGCGTAACGCCGGGTGCACGCACACGGTCAGCGGGAACTGACGGCAGGCGTACTCGAAGGCGCGCGGCGTGAGCGGGGTGCGCTGCTGCGCGTGGATCCACAGTGTCGTGCCGGCGATCAGGGCGACGGCCACGAGGACCGGTACGGCGTAGACGGCGCGCCGCGTCAGCAGCCACAGATAGCCCGTGATCAGCAGGGCTCCCAGGCCGGCCGACCACAGAGCCTGGCCGGCGAGCAGCTCGGCCCGCAGCCCGGCGAAGGGCCGGATGTGCTCGACCCCGGGCGGCGGCAGGAGGTAGGTCCACGTGCCCGGCCGCGCCACGCCCCAGACGTAGGTGAGCGCCGCGGCGGCCACGACGGTCGCGAGGCGCGGCAGGAGACGGCCGCCGAGATAGCCGATCATCGTGTACACGAGGAGCGTCAGCGCCCCGGCGAGCAGCCCCAGGAACTGCGGGTGGCCCGCCTGCACGTCGATCAGCGTCTTGACCGCGACGATCACCGCCACGATGAGGTACGCGCTGAGCGTGATGACGCCGAGCAGCATCAGGTCGACCAGTGGGCCGACCGCCGGCGAGCGAGGGCTCAGCCCGCGCAGGTAGTCGAGGCGGTGCTCGCGCAGTGCCACCCACGCGGCCAGCGCGGCCGACGCCGGGCCCAGGAACCGCACCGAGGTGAACAGCGCGGCCACGGCGTCGTCCCAGTACGCGACCCCGGGCAGCAGCGCCCGCCAGGCCGCGACGGCCCCGAACAGGGCCAGTGCCGGAACGGCCAGCAGGGGCGCGGTGCGGCGGGCATCGATCCGCAGCACCCGCCCCAGATCAGACACCGGCCGGCACCCGGGACCACGATCGGGAGACGTCCAGAGACTCGACGAGGCGCGCACGCGCCACCGTGAAGACCCGGTCGCACCATCCCGTCAGCTCGGCGGGACCGGGCGCGGTGACGACCACCGTGGGCGCGAGCCCGCGTATCAGGCCGATCAGCTCGTGCCGCTCCGGCTCGGCGACGCCGTTCAGCGGCTCGTCGAGGAAGACCAGGTGCGGACGGTGCACACAAGTGGCCGCGAGACCGGCGCGCAGGCGCAGATCGGCGGGCAGCATGTCCATCTCTAATTTGGCCAAATCTGTCAGATCGAATCGCTCTAAAATCGCATTGACCGCTCCCTTTTGCGTGCACTTGAAATAGGCGGCGTAGGCGACGAATTCACCGACTGTCAGGCCGGCGGCCCAGCCGAATCGCGCGGGCAGCAGGCCGAGGCGCGCGCGCACCGCGCGCCGTCCGGCCGTCGCCGTCACGCCGTGCCCCAGCAGCTCCAGCTCGCCGATGGTGGGCCTGCGGAGTGTCGCAAGCGTGTCGAGCAGTGCTGACCTGCCCGAACCGGGCGGGCCTGCTAGGCCGACGACGCCCGAGGTGATGCCGAACGTGGTGGGGCGAAGGATCCACCGCCCCCCGCGGCGGATTCCCAGGCCCCGTGCCACGATCATGGAGAAATCCGCGATCATTACTACCCCCCGAATTCACGATGCGTGCTCGAAGACGAGGCAAGATCAACCAGATGAACGGCTGCGAGACGCCCCCTTTTGCCGTCCTCGCACGCATCGACAACGGAACTATAACTTGCCTTGGTGATGACTGTCAGCGTTGTTGTGGCCGCAGGCGAGATTGCTGCTGGTTTTGCCAATTTTATTGGAAAACGCTTATTGATATTGGTCCCTATATGTCGGCTGATCGGCCGCCAGACGCTAACGTTGGCGGGTGGCCAAGCCGCTCAACCTCCCCTTCGACCCGATCGCCCGCGCAGGAGAACTGTGGGAGCGCCGTTGGAGACGCTCACCCGCGATGCTCGCGGTGACCTCGATCATGCGCGCGCAGGCGATCCTCCTGGCTGAGCTCGACGCCCTGCTCAAGCCGTACGAACTGACCTTCGCCCGCTATGAGGCCCTGGTCCTGCTGACGTTCAGCTCCAGCGGAGCCCTGCCGCTCTCCAAGATCGGCGAGCGGCTGATGGTCCACCCGACGAGCGTCACGAACACGATCGACCGGCTCTCGCGCCAGGGGTACGTCCGGCGCCGTCCCAACCCCAAGGACGGGCGCGGCGTGCTCGCCGAGATCACCGACAGCGGCCGCGACGTGGTCGAGCTGGCCACCCGCGATCTCACGGCCGCCGATTTCGGCCTCGGCACGTACGACGCCGACGAACTCGGCTCGATCTTCGACGTGCTCCGGGCCCTCCGGGTGGACGCCGGAGACTTCACGGACTGAGGGCGCCTCCGCGCAGGGCGGCCAGGGGGCGATTGGCCACAATTACTAGGACGTCCTAGTATCTGTGGTAAGAGCTTCGGCAACCAGGAGCGCTCATGGACATCAAGGACATCGAAGCGGGCCGTCGTCGCTGGCAGGAGCGGTTCGACGCGTCACGCAAGCGCGACGCGGACTTCACGACCCTCTCCGGCGCCGAGGTCGAGCCGGTCTACGGGCCATCCGCCGCCGACCCGCGCTTCGAACGCATCGGCTGGCCGGGGGAGTACCCCTTCACGCGCGGTCTCCACGCCACCGGCTACCGCGGGCGCACCTGGACGATCCGCCAGTTCGCCGGGTTCGGCAACGCCCGCCAGACCAACGAGCGCTACAAGATGATCCTGGCAGCCGGAGGCGGCGGGCTCTCGGTCGCGTTCGACATGCCCACGCTGATGGGCCGCGACTCCGACGAGCCACAGTCGCTCGGCGAGGTCGGCCACTGCGGCGTCGCGATCGACTCCGCGGCCGACATGGACATCCTGTTCGACGGCATCCCGCTGGGCGACACCACGACGTCGATGACGATCTCCGGCCCCGCCGTGCCGATCTTCTGCATGTACCTCGTGGCCGCCGAGCGCCAGGGCGTCGAGCTACGCGGCCTCGACGGCACCCTCCAGACCGACATCTTCAAGGAGTACATCGCGCAGAAGGAGTGGCTGTTCGCGCCCGAGCCGCACCTGCGCCTCATCGGCGACCTCATGGAGTACTGCGCCGCGGAGATCCCGGCGTACAAGCCGCTGAGCGTCTCCGGCTACCACATCCGCGAGGCCGGCTCCACGGCCGCACAGGAGCTCGCCTACACGCTCGCCGACGGCTTCGGCTACGTCGAGCTCGGCCTCTCTCGCGGGATGGACGTCAACACGTTCGCGCCGGGCCTGTCCTTCTTCTTCGACTCCCACGTCGACTTCTTCGAGGAGATCGCCAAGTTCCGCGCGGCACGCCGCATCTGGGCGCGCTGGCTGCGCGACGTGTACGGCGCGACCGCGGACAAGGCGCAGTGGCTGCGGTTCCACACCCAGACCGCCGGGGTGTCGCTGACCGCGCAGCAGCCCGACAACAACGTCGTCCGCACCGCCGTGGAGGCGCTCGCCGCGGTCCTCGGCGGCACCAACTCCCTGCACACCAATGCCCTCGACGAGGTGCTGGCGCTGCCGAGCGAGAAGGCCGCCCAGATCGCCCTGCGCACCCAGCAGGTGATCATGGAGGAGACCGGCGTCGCCAACGTCACCGACCCGCTCGGCGGCTCCTGGTACGTCGAGGAGCTCACCGACCGCATCGAGGAGGAGGCCGAGCGGATCTTCGCGCGGATCAAGGACATGAGCCCGGACGGCTCGATGACCGGCGGCATCCTGCGCGGCATCGAAGAGGGCTGGTTCATGGCCGAGATCGCGGACGCCGCCTTCACCTACCAGCAGCAGTTGGAGAAGGGCGAGAAGAAGATCGTCGGCGTCAACTGCCACACCGGCAGCACCGACGAGCCGCTGGAGATCCTCCGGGTCAGCCACGAGGTCGAGCGCGAGCAGAATCGCATCCTGGCCGACCGTCGCGCCGGCCGCGACCAGGCCGCCGCCGAGTCCGCGCTGGCACGCCTCGCCGAGGTGGCGCGTACGGAGGAGAACCTCATCCCGGCCATGCTCGACGCCGCTCGCGCCGAGGCGACCTTGGGCGAGATCTGCGGCGCCCTCCGCGCAGAGTGGGGCTCCTACTCCGAGCCGGCGCGCTTCTGACCTCAGGGACGCGGTGACACCGCCTCCGGCCGTACGGGCAGAGGCGGTTCTTCCCGTGTTGGTGGGGAACGGCCGGTCCCCGCGGATACGTTCCGGCGGCGTATGCGGCAGGATGGGGCCATGACGTCATCGGACTTCTCACTGCACGGCGCCGTCGACCTCGGTGCCCGGCAGGCCGCGGCAAAGAGGCAGCAGGAGCGGCCGCCCGCCGCCGCGGGTGACAACCCCTCCGTCATCGACGTGACCGATGCGACGTTCAACGACGAGGTCATCGACCGTTCACGCACCGTGCCGGTGCTCGTCGACTTCTGGGCCGACTGGTGCCAGCCGTGCAAGCAGCTCGGCCCCATCCTCGAGAAGCTCGCGAACGAGGCGAACGGCGGCTGGATCCTCGCCAAGGTCGACATCGACGCCAACCCCGGCCTCGCCCAGCAGCTCAGCCGTATGGGCGTGCAGGGCATCCCGTTCGTCGCCGCCGTGGTCGCGGGCCAGATGCTGCCCGTCCTCAACGGCGCGGCGCCCGAGTCGCAGGTGCGGCAGGTGATGGACCAGTTGTTCGACGCGCTCCGTGAGCAGGGCCTGATGCCCGAGGGCGCCGACGGGCCGGACGGCGCGGACACCGACCAGGAGCCGGCGGGCGACCCGCTGCGCGACGAGGCCGAGGACGCCCTGCAGCGGGGTGACCTCGACGTCGCCGCCGAGGCCTTCGGGCGGATCCTCCAGGAGTCGCCGGGCGACCCGCACGCCACGAGCGGCCTCGCCCTCGTCGACCTGCAGCGCCGCGTCCAGTCCTACGACCCCGAGCAGGCGCGCAAGGACGCCGCCGACAACCCCGGCGACGCCGTGGCGCAGACGCGGGTGGCCGACCTGGAACTGGTCTCGGGCCACCCCGAGGAGGCGTTCGACCGGCTGATCGGCACCGTGCGCCGCACCTCGGGCGACGAGCGGGAGATCGCACGCAAGCACCTCGTCTCGCTGTTCGACCTGCTCCCGCCGGACGACCCGCGCGTGGGCAAGGCCCGCCGCAAGCTGGCCTCCGCGCTGTTCTGACGCGCTTCGCGCATGCCGCGCTGGCCCGACGGCGGCGCGGCGTGCGCGCATGTCCCGGTGAGAAGGGCGTATCCGAAACGTCCCTCGAAGGCCGCCCCGACGCCGTGATCGGCGGCGTAGTGTCCAGATCAGTCGATTCCGCTGGGCGGATCCAGCGGATCGGGCACTCTATGATCTGGTCATCGACGGTTCGCGGCCGGCGCCGGTGGCCTTCGCCGACACCCTCGCGACCGCCGACACCATCGCCTCGGCCGCGCGGCCGGACGCCGCCCGTGATGACGCCATCGCGGGCGGAGCCTTGATTTCAAGAAGGAGCAGTTGACGTGGCCTCGGTGCCCAGCGTGTCCTACTCGATCACCGTCCGTCTCGAGGTCGCGGCGGGTGGCAAGGCGGTCAGCCAGCTCACCGGAGAGGTCGAGCAGGCGGGCGGCATCGTCACCGCGCTCGACCTCACCCCCGCGGGCGATGACCGGCTTCGGATCGACGTGACCTGCGCCACGCGCGACACCGAGCACGCACAGGAGATCGTCGACGCCCTGGAGAAGGTCGACGGCGTCGTGATCCGCAAGGTCAGCGACCGTACCTTCCTGATGCACCTCGGCGGCAAGATCGAGATGCAGTCCAAGGTGCCGCTCCGCAACCGCGACGAGCTGTCCATGGCCTACACGCCCGGTGTGGCACGCGTCTCCCTCGCCATCGCGCGCAACCCCGACGACGTGCGCCGGCTGACGGTCAAGCGCAACAGCGTCGCCGTGGTCACCGACGGCTCCGCCGTGCTGGGCCTCGGCAACATCGGGCCGGCGGCGGCCCTGCCGGTGATGGAGGGCAAGGCGGCGCTGTTCAAGCGGTTCGCCGGCATCGACGCGTGGCCGATCTGCCTCGACACCCAGGACACCGACGAGCTCGTCCGCACGGTCCAGATCATCGCCCCGGCGTTCGGCGGCATCAACCTGGAGGACATCTCCGCGCCGCGCTGCTTCGAGGTCGAGGCGCGGCTCCGTGAGCTCCTCGACATCCCGGTCTTCCACGACGACCAGCACGGCACGGCGATCGTCGTCCTGTCCGCCCTGATGAACGCCCTGCGCGTCGTCGGCAAGGACCTCGCCGACGTGCGCATCACGATGGCCGGCGCGGGCGCCGCGGGCACCGCCGTCCTGAAGCTGCTCCTGCACGCCGGCGCCAAGCACGTCGTGGTCTGCGACTTTCGCGGCGCGGTCCACGCGGGCCGCGACGACCTCGACGAGTCGCTGCGCTGGATCGCCGACAACACCAACCACGAGGCGTACGCCGACGACCTGCGCGGCGCGGTGCGCGGCGCGGACGTCTTCATCGGCGTCTCGGCGCCGGGCATCCTCACCGGCGAGGACATCGCCACGATGAACGACGGCGCGGTGGTCTTCGCGCTGGCCAACCCCGACCCCGAGGTCGACCCGGCGGAGGCGCGCGAGCACGCCGCGGTCGTCGCCACCGGCCGCAGCGACTACCCGAACCAGATCAACAACGTGCTGGCCTTCCCCGGCGTCTTCCGCGGGCTGCTCGACGCGCAGAGCCGTACGGTCAGCCTCGACATGCTGCTCGCCGCGGCACGCGCGCTGGCGGAGGTCGTCACCGACGAGGAGCTCGGCCCGAACTACATCGTGCCGAGCGTCTTCCATGCCGACGTGGCGCACGCGGTCGCCGCCGCCGTCCAGAAGGCGGCCACCCCGGCCAAGTAGGCGCGGGGCGGCCGTCCGGTCAGTCCTTGTCGCCGAACATCTTCTCCTTGCGGCCCGGCCACAGACGGCCGTACCAGAAGATGACGATGCCGGTCAGCATGGCCGCCAGCCCGGTGGCGATACGGGCGTAGAGCAGGCCGCTGTCCGGGCCGGTGTGCGGCAGCGTCTGGTCCGAGGTCTTGTGCACGCAGTTGACGTGCCGGTCGATCGTCTTGACCGGCACGTTGTGCAGCGTGACCGACACCGTCGTCGTGTGGTCCTCCTTGACGTGCAGGGTGGACCTGCGCGTCGTGCCGGCCGGAATGCGGTCCGCCACGGAGATCGAGCCGTCCGCGGTGATCGCGTAGTCCTCGGTCGCCCGGCCCCTGTTGGCCACCGTGACCAGGACCGTACGCGCGGGGCAGCGGACCGCTCCGATCGCGACCTTCAGCGGCACCAGGGGCGTCACGGACGGAGCCGGGCGCCTGGTCGGTGAGTGCGTCGGTGACGGCGTGTGGGTCGGCCTGTGCGTCGGCCTGTGCGTCGGCCTGTGGGTGGGCGACGGTGTCTTCGTCCTGGTCGGCGAGGGCGACGAGGAGACCGGCACTGGCGTGGAGCTGGCCGCCTGGGACGGCTGCGAGGAGTTCATCAGTGCAGGGATCACGATGAGTGCCCCGATGACGAAGAACACGGCCGCGATGGCGACCCTGGAAAACTGCATCGGGTCCTCCGGGGGATGGGGGGCACCTAGCCGGTCCTTTGATCTAGGTAATCATTCTGCCGATTACCCAGACGACACGCGCGCGTAACCGGCCGAGTAGACCGTGCTCTGTTCCCGCGCGCGCTCCGGCACAGGATGATGTCCGCATGGACGACGGCATTATCGCGGGCCGGCTGCTCGTCGCGACGCCTCAGCTGGCCGACCCGAATTTCCGCCGGAGCGTGGTCCTCGTGGTGGAGCACGAGGAGGAGGACGGCACCCTCGGGGTGGTGCTCAACCGCCCCACGGAGGTGTCCGTCGACCGGATACTGCCGCCCTGGTCAGAGCTGGTGACAGGGCCTTCGGTGGTCTTCCAGGGCGGGCCGGTGGCGCTCGACAGCGCGCTCGCTCTGGCCCAGGTTCCGGGCACCGAAGAGCCTCTCGGCTGGCGGGCGCTGAGCGGCAGCCCCGCGGTGGCGCGGGTCGGGCTGGTCGATCTGGACGCTCCGCCGGAGCTTCTCGCCCCCGAGGTGACACGGTTGAGGGTCTTCGCCGGCTATGCCGGATGGGGCGCTGGCCAACTCCGGTCAGAGGTCGACGAGGGCGCCTGGTACGTCCTTCCGGCCAAGTCCGAAGACGTCTTCATGGACGACCCGGAACACCTCTGGCAGGACGTCCTGCGCCGTCAGGGGGGCGAACTGGCGTTCGTCGCGACGTTCCCCGACGATCCGTCACTAAACTGAGCGCGTGAGCACGAAGATCCTTCCTGAGAGTGACACCCGCCCGGATCTTTCACACGGCGATGGTGATCACGAGCGGTTCGCACACTACGTGCAGAAGGAAAAGATCATGGAGAGCGCCGTCAGTGGCACTCCGGTGATCGCCCTCTGCGGCAAGGTGTGGGTGCCCAACCGCGACCCGAAGAAGTACCCGGTCTGCCCGGAGTGCAAGGAGATCTATGAGTCGATGAGCGGTGGCGACGAGGACTGATCGTCAAATCGGCTTGACGGGCCCGCGCGTCGTGTGACCTGCGGGTCTGTGACGAATAGCCTCTCCGACCATGGGGCGGAGAGGGCTGCGCGGGCTGTTCGGGGTCGTTCTCGTCTCGTGCGCGATCGCGCCGGCGAGCACCTGCTTACGCGCGCACGGCGTCACCGTCTCGTGTGAGCGCCGCGCGTACGCCGAGCCGGGACGCCCGCCCGACGCGGACACCCTGACCCCGCAGCGCGCACGTCTCATGCTCCGCGACTTCTCCGGCGCCCTGCGCCGCAGGTTCGGCACGCCCGACGAGCGGGAGCTGGAGGCCGGTCGGCGCCTCGCGAGCCGTCTCGTGGTCCCGGTCCGCTTCCACGTCATCAGCGCCGGCCGTGTCGGGCGGCTCTCGCGCGTGGCCGTCGACGCGCAGGTGCGGGCCCTCAACGCGGCGTACGGCGGCACGACCGGCGGCGCCGACACGGGCGTGTCGTTCCGTCTCATCCGTGTCGACTCCGTCGACGACGCGCGGTGGTTCAAGCGGCCGCACGATTTCCAGCAGCAGATGATCGGCTCGCTGGCCACGGGCGGTCCCGGAACGCTGAACCTCTTCACCGCCGGGGTGGGCTCGGACGTGCTCGGGTTCTCCACCTTCCCGCAGTGGTATCGCCTGCGCCCCTCCATCGACGGCGTGGTCGTCGACTACCGCAGTGTGCCCGGCGGGCCGTTCGAGCACTTCAGCCGCGGCTACACCGCGGTGCACGAGATCGGGCACTGGCTCGGGCTGTTCCACCCCTTCGAGGGCGGCTGCCGTCCGCCCGGCGACGGTGTCGGCGACACGCCGTACGAGGCGCTGCCCACACAGGGGTGCCCGGCGGTCAAGGACTCCTGCTCCGAGCCGGGCATCGACCCGGTGCACAACTTCATGGACTACGGGTTCGACACCTGCATGAAGGAGTTCACGGCCGGTCAGGGCCTGCGGATCCGCGCGATGTGGGCGGCCTACCGGGCGGGCGCGGGCGCCCGTTCAGGACGTAGGGCGTCCCGTTAACACGCGTCACGGAGGTTTCCGCGCACCACGCCGCGCTCGGCATGTCCTGTCGGTCCCTCCGGGTAGCCTTCATTCACCGTGAGCACGTTCGCCGCATCCGACACCCCTCCCGCCCTTCCCGGCCGGGCACCGTGGGGCACCGCCCCCGCACTCCGTGCCTGGCAGCAGGGGGCTCTCGAGTCGTACTTCCGTTCCGAGCCCCGCGACTTCCTCGCCGTCGCGACCCCTGGCGCGGGCAAGACCACCTTCGCGCTGCGGCTCGCCGCCGAGCTGCTGGGCCGCCGGATCATCGCCGGCATCACCGTCGTCTGCCCGACCGAGCACCTGAAGCGCCAGTGGGCCGAGTCCGCGGGGCGCGTCGGCATCAAGATCGACCCCGAGTTCAAGAACGCGCACGGCCGCACCGCCAAAGACTTCGTGGGCGTCGCCGTGACCTACGCGCAGGTCGCCGCCCACCCCGCACTCCACCGTGGCCGTACGGAGGCGCGCAAGACGCTCGTCATCCTCGACGAGGTGCACCACGCGGGCGATGGCCGGTCCTGGGGCGACGCGATCCGTGAGGCGTTCGAGCCGGCCGCGCGGCGGCTCGCGCTGAGCGGCACGCCGTTCCGCACGGACATCAACCCGATCCCGTTCGTGACCTACCAGGAGGGGCACGACGGCATCCGGCGCAGCAGCGCCGACTACACCTACGGCTACGGCCCGGCCCTCGCCGACGGCGTCGTCCGCCCGGTGATCTTCCTCGCCTACGCGGGGCAGATGCGCTGGAAGACGCGCGCGGGCGACGAGATCACCGCGACCCTCGGCGAGCCGCTCACCCAGGACCAGACCTCCCAGGCGTGGCGGGCCGCCCTCGACCCCAAGGGCGAGTGGATCGGCCAGGTGATCGCCGCCGCCGACCGCCGCCTCACGGAGGTCCGGCGCGGTGTGCCCGACGCGGGCGGCCTGGTGATCGCCACCGACCACGAGGCCGCGCGCGCGTACGCCAAGATGATCCGCACGATCACCGGCGCGGGAGCGACCATCGTCCTGTCCGACGACCCGGCGGCGAGCCGGAAGATCAAGCAGTTCAGCGACTCCGAGGACCGCTGGATGGTCGCGGTCCGCATGGTGTCCGAGGGCGTCGACATCCCGCGCCTCGCCGTCGGCGTCTACGCCACGTCGACCTCGACACCGCTGTTCTTCGCCCAGGCGATCGGGCGTTTCGTCCGTATGCGGCGGCGCGGCGAGATCGCCTCGGTCTTCCTGCCGTCCGTGCCGACCCTCATGGGCCACGCCGCCGAGATGGAGACCGAGCGCGACCACGTCCTCGACCGCCCGGTCCGCGAGGACGGCCTGGACGACGACCTGCTCGCCGAGGCCAACCGCAGCCGCGACAATCCCGACGTCGGCGAAGAGGTTCCGTTCGAGACCGTCGAGGCGTCGGCCCAGTTCGACCGCGTCGTGTTCGACGGCGGCGAGTTCGGCATGGGGGCCGAGCCGGGCTCCGCCGAGGAGGAGGACTTCCTCGGCATCCCCGGCCTGCTCGAACCCGACCAGGTCGCGAGCCTGCTGAAACAGCGCCAGGCCGAGCAGATCGCCGCCAAACGCAAGGACGGCGGTACGGCCCGCGCCGAGGACCGCACGGCCTCAGAGGACCTCCACGCGCTGCGCAAGGAGCTCAACGGCCTCGTCGGCGCCTGGCACCACCGCACCGGCCAGCCCCACGGCGTGATCCATGCCGAGCTGCGCCGCAAATGCGGCGGCCCGCCCTCGGCCCAGGCCAGCGCCGACGACGTCCGCAAGCGCATCGAGCAGGTACGGGAGTGGGCCGCGCGCCCGATGCCCCGCACCCGCGACTGAGCCGCGGGCAGCCGATACGTTTTCAGGATGCGTAATCCGATAGTGCTGCTCATAGGCGTTTCCGGCAGCGGGAAGACGACCATCGGCGCGATGCTCGCCGGACGTCTCGGCTGGACCTACGCCGAGGCCGACGACTTCCACCCGCCCGCGAACGTCGAGAAGATGCACGCCGGCATCCCGCTCACCGACGAGGACCGCGCGCCCTGGCTGCGGGCCATCGCGGCGTGGATGAAGGAGCAGACCGAGCCGGCCGTCGTGACCTCATCGGCGCTGAAGAAGAAGTACCGGGACGTCCTGCGCGAGGGACGCCCGGATCTCACGCTGGTCTACCTCGACGGCGACCGGGACGTGATCGCCAAGCGGATGGCGGCCCGGCACGGGCACTTCTTCCCCAAGGAGCTGCTGGACAGCCAGTTCGGCGACCTCGAACCCCCGGGCGCGGACGAGCGGCCGGTGAACGTCTCCATCGACGCCACGGCCCCGGAGATCGTCAAGGAGATCGCCGAGCGTCTCGGCTCATCCGCGCGGCCCTGAGGGGACCTCGCCGGTGGTCCGCACCCCGGCGGCCTCGAAGTCCGACAGTGCGTCGGCCGTGGTGGCCTCGGCCACGCCCGCGGTCAGGTCCAGGAGGACTCTCGTCGCCAGGCCGGAGGCGACCGCGTCCAGCGCGGTGGCGCGTACGCAGTGGTCCGTGGCCAGGCCCACGACGTCCACGCCGTCGACCTCGTGCTTGCGCAGCCACTCGCCCAGCGGTGTGCCGTCGTCGGCCGCGCCCTGGAAACCGCTGTAGGCGGCCGCGCGCTCGCCCTTGCTGAAGACGGCCTCGATCGGCGCCAGGTCCAGGTTCGGGTGGAAGTCGGCGCCCGGGGTGCCGATCACACAGTGCGCGGGCCACGTGGCGGCGTAGTCCGGCTGCTCGGAGAAGTGCGCGCCGGGGTCGAGGTGGAAGTCGCGGGTGGCGACGACGTGGGCGTAGTCGGCGCGGTGCGCGGCGACGTAGGACGAGATCGCGCTGGCGACCTCCGCCCCGCCCGCCACGGGCAGAGAGCCGCCCTCGCAGAAGTCGTTCTGCACGTCGATGATCAGCAGTGCCCGGTTCATGAATCGCTCCCCTGAGAAGACCCGGACGCCCGGCGGCGTCCTCTCCTACGTTCCCGTCGGGCGGGTCACCACGCCGGGTGATCAGCGGAAGTCGGTGGGGATCGCGGGTTCGCCCCGCGACAGTTGGAACGCCTGCGGCGGCAGTTCCGCGAGGGCGCGCTCGTGGCGGGCGCGCGCATCGCCGATCCGCTCACGGCCCACGACCTCGCCTCCGCGGACGAGCGGGATCATCAGGTCGCGGTCATACGGCCCGGCGGGCGGCTCGCTCGTCGCGACGATCTCGGTGATGGCCCTCCCGTCCTCGTCCCGGTGGCGCCGGCCCCACTTGCGGCCTCCGCGGCTCGGCTTGCCCACCGAGCGCTTGGCCACCGGGCGCAGCGGGCCGTCGTCGGACTCGGCGCGCGCCACCAGCTTGAAGACCAGCGACGCGGTGGGCGCGCCCGAGCCCGTGACGAGCGAGGTGCCGACGCCGTACCCGTCGACCGGCGCCGCCGCGAGGGCCGCGATCGAGTACTCGTCCAGGTCGCCGGTCACGATGATGCGGGTCTTGTGCGCGCCGAGCCCGTCGAGCTGCGCGCGGACCTCGTGGGCCGACTCCATCAGGTCGCCGCTGTCCAGGCGTACCGCGCCCAGGTCCTTGCCGGCGAGGTCGACGGCGACCTCGACCGCCCTCGGCACGTCGTAGGTGTCCACGAGCAGCGTGGTGTCCGAGCCGAGCGCGTCGAGTTGGGCGCGGAACGCGCGTCGCTCGTTGTCGTGCAGGAGCGTGAAGGCGTGCGCGCTGGTGCCGGCGGTCGGCACGCCGTACGAGCGGCCGGCCTCCAGGTTCGAGGTGGTCGTGAAGCCGCAGATGTACGCGGCGCGCGCGGAGGCCACGCCGGCCATCTCGTGTGCACGCCGCGATCCCATCTCGATGATCGGGCGGCCCGAGGCGGCGCGCACCATGCGGGAGGCCGCGGAGGCGATCGCGGAGTCGTGGTTGAGGATCGACAGCGACAGCGTCTCCAGGATCACCGCCTCGGCGAACGTGCCCTCCACCACGAGGATCGGTGATCCGGGGAAGTAGAGATCACCCTCGCCGTATCCCCAGATGTCGCCTGAGAAACGGTACGACTCCAGCCAACTCGCGGTCGTTTCGTCCACGATGCCGCCAGAAGTGAGAAACTCCAACGCGGGCGGGTCGAACCGGAAGGCCTCGAGTGCGTCGAGCAGCCGGCCGGTGCCGCCCACGACGCCGTAACGCCGGCCTTCCGGCAACTGCCGGGCGAACACCTCGAACACCGTCCGGCGCCCGGCGGTGTCGCTGGCCAGGGCCGCCTGCAGCATGGTGAGCTCGTAACGGTCGGTGAGCAGCGCCGTCGAATGATCCACAACTGGCAGATTACGGTGTGGTGTGTAGAGGATGTTCGGGCACCACCCGGAAGGAGGCACGACAGTGACCACGGCTCCCGTCGAGCTCGAGCGACCGGACGCCGCCGAGGACGTGCGCGCCGACCACCCGTGGGTGGCGATCGTCTGGGACGATCCCATCAATCTCATGTCGTACGTGACGTACGTGTTCCAGGCCGTGTTCGGCTACTCGAAGCAGAAGGCCGAGAAGCTCATGCTCGACGTCCACAGAAAAGGCCGCGCGGTCGTCTCGAACGGCACGCGCGAGGAGATGGAGCGCGACTGTGAGGTCCTTCACTCCTACGGCCTCTGGGCGACCGTGAAGCAGGACAAGTGAGCGCCGGGTTCTCCAAGACCCGCGCAGGCGGGGTGCGCCTCCACACGCAGCGTGAGGAGGCGTCGGTCCTGCGCGCCCTGATCGGCCAGCTCATGTCGCTGATCGGCGAGCCGGAGGACTCCGGCGGCTTCGAGGGGCTCCCGAGCGTCGCCCTGTCGGACAACACCTCGGTCTCCGACGACCCGGTGCTGGCGCGGCTCTTCCCGGACGCCTACCGCGAGGACTCCGAGGCCGCGTCGGAGTTCCGGCGCTACACCGAGGCGGGGCTGCGCGACGGCAAGCGCGCGGCGGCCGAGGTGGTGCTGCGGACCCTCGGCGACGGCGGTGACATCGTGCTGGACGCCGACGAGGCCCAGTGCTGGCTCCGCGCGCTGAACGACGTGCGCCTCGCGCTCGGCACCCGCCTGGAGATCACCGAGGACTCCCTGGAGAAGATGCGCGGGTTCGACTGGAACGACCCGCGCAACGCCGGTTTCGCCGCCTATGACTGGCTCACCTACCTGCAGGACAGCCTCGTCCACGCCCTCTGGTGACGGGCGCCGGTGCACCCCGTGGATACCCTTTGCCCATGCTGACGATCGAGCGGGCCATCGTTGACCAGATCGTTTCGCACGCGCGCGCCGACCATCCGGACGAGGCGTGCGGCGTGGTCGCCGGCGCGATCGGCTCCGACCGCCCGACCCGTTTCATCGCGATGGCGAACGCCGAGCGTTCGCCGACGTTCTACCGGTTCGACTCGATGGAGCAGTTCCAGGTGTGGAAGGGGATGGACGACCGCGACGAGGAACCGGTCGTGATCTACCACTCCCACACCGCCACCGAGGCCTACCCCTCGCGTACCGACATCTCCTACGCGTCGGAGCCGAACGCCCACTACGTGCTGGTCTCCACCCGTGACGACGACGACACCGAGTTTCGTTCGTACCGGATCGTCGACGGGGAGGTCTCCGAGGAGAAGGTCGCCGTCGTAGAGGCCTACGAGGGCGACTAGGTAAACTGACCGGGTGAGGACGATGACTCAAGAATGCCCCGGTACGGGCAGCGTCGTCGCACCTGTGCAGAACTTCCTGTTCGGCCACTCCCGTGCCGAGATCGTCTACGACTGTCGCTAGGGCTTTTCCCGCAGACCGGAATCCCTGAGCGTCCCGCCGTGTTGCCGTCCGATGCCGGGGCCGTATGACGAAGGAGCACATTTCACCATGGCCATCGAGGTTCGCATCCCGACCATCCTGCGCAACTACACCGGCGGCGAGAAGGCCGTCGAGGGTGGTGGCGCCACGCTCGCCGAGGTCTTCAGCGACCTGGAGGCCCGTCACCCGGGCCTGCGCGAGCGGCTCGTCGACGACAAGGGCCTGCGCCGTTTCGTCAACGTCTACCTCAACGACGAGGACGTGCGTTTCCTGGGCGGCTTGGACACCCAGGTGTCCGACGGTGACACGGTCACTGTGCTGCCCGCCGTCGCAGGCGGCTGACGTGCGGTTCGACTCCCTGCTCGACTCGGTGGGCGGCACCCCGCTGGTCGGGTTGCCCGCGATGTCCCCGGCGGCCGACGTACGCCTGTGGGCCAAGCTGGAGGACCGCAACCCGACCGGCTCGATCAAGGACCGTCCCGCCTTCTGGATGATCAACAAGGCGGAAAAGGAAGGGCTGCTGACGCCGGGCTGCACGATCCTGGAGCCCACGTCCGGCAATACCGGCATCTCGCTGGCCATGGTCGCCCGGCTTCGCGGCTACTCCATGATCTGCGTGATGCCGGAGAACACCTCGGCCGAGCGCCGTCAGCTCCTGGAGATGTGGGGTGCGCGGATCATCTCCTCCCCGGCGGCCGGCGGCTCGAACGAGGCCGTACGCGTCGCCAAGGGGCTGGCCGAGGAGCACCCGGACTGGGTGATGCTCTACCAGTACGGCAACGAGGCGAACGCGCGGTCCCACTACGAGACGACCGGGCCGGAGATCCTCCAGGACCTCCCGTCGATCACCCACTTCGTCGCGGGGCTCGGCACCACCGGCACGCTCATGGGCGTCGGCCGCTACCTGCGCGAGCAGGTGTCGGACGTCGCGATCGTGGCCGCCGAGCCGCGGTACGGCGAGCTGGTGTACGGCCTGCGCAACATCGACGAGGGGTTCGTGCCGGAGCTGTACGACGAGTCGGTGCTGACCACGCGCTACTCCGTGACCTCTGAGGACGCCCTGCGGCGCACGCGTGACCTGCTCGCGCGTGAGGGGATCTTCGCCGGCATCTCCACCGGGTGCGCTCTGCACGCCGCCCTCGGGATGGCGGAGAAGGCGGTCAAGGCGGGCGAGCGTGCCGACATCGCGTTCGTCGTCGCCGACGGCGGCTGGAAGTACCTGTCCACCGGCGCGTACGACGGCACCCTCAGCGAGGCCGAACAGCGCCTAGAAGGCCAACTCTGGGCCTAGAGCGTGGCCGACGAATCAGACACGCCCCCAGCCGGGAGGCTCTCGTCACATTGGTGCCTATTGGGGCCTTTGTGGCGAGACCTTCGGTAGGGTTTCAACCCGAATGTGATTCTATTTCTCCGCGAGGTGGGACATGGGCGGGTTTCGCGAGGCCACGGCCGTGCGGCGGATCGAGGACGGGCGGTACACCGCCGTCCTCGACGCCGACTTCGGGATCATGCAGGCGCTGAACGGCGGCTACCTGATGGCGATCCTGACCCGAGCGGCCCTCGACGCGTCGCCCCACCCGCACCCCATCGCCACCAGCACGAACTTCTTCCGGGTGGCCAAGCCCGGCCCCGCCGAGGTGCGCGTCGAGCCGCGCAAGTCCGGGCGTACGGCCGACGTCGCGCGGGTGACGCTGATCCAGGACGACCTGCCGGTCCTGGAGGCCACTCTGACCACCGGCACCCTCGACGGCGACGCCGATCCCGTCTACTCCGCCGTGCCGAGGCCTCTGCCGCCGATCGAGGAGTGCGCCTCCTTCGTGCACGAGGGCACCGAGGGGTTCGCCGCGCAGATGGACATGCGTTATGACCGGCAGACCATGGGCTGGCTCGACGGCCGGCCCAGCGGCGTACCGGAGATCCGTGCCTACTTCCGGCTCCGCGAGGAGTACGAGCCCGACGGCGCGCTGCTCGCCCTGGCCGTCGACGCGCTGCCGCCGGTCGTGTTGAACACCGGGGCCGCCGGCTGGGCGCCCACCGTCGAGCTGACCTGGTACATGCGCGCCGTCCCCGCGCCCGGCCTACTGGGCCTGCACGGGAGCGGCCGTCTCGTCAGCGACGGCTGGTTCGACGAGGAGATCGAGGTCTGGGACTCGGCCGGCCGTCTCGTCGCGCAGAGCCGTCAGATCGCCCGTGTCGGGCGCGGTTCCAGCTGATTCGCGTCGGTCCACACGCCCGCCGTCGCGAGAAACGCCATTGTGACGTGGGGCGCATTCGGGCCCCACGGGCCCGTGTTTCTCCTAGCCTGTTCGGATCATGTCCAATGCCTCGATCGGGATCTTCGACAGCGGTGTGGGCGGGCTGACCGTCGCCCGCGCCATCCTCGACCAGCTGCCGAACGAACCTCTCCTCTATGTCGCGGACACGGCGCGGTTCCCCTACGGGCCCAAGCCGATCGCCGAAGTGCGCGCCAACGCGCTGGAGGTGCTCGACCACCTCGTCGACGAGGGCGTGAAGATGCTGGTCATCGCCTGCAACAGCGCCAGCTCGGCGGTGCTGCGCGACGCGCGTGAACGCTACGACGTCCCGGTCGTGGAGGTCATCCAGCCCGCCGTACGCGCCGCCGTCAGCGCCAGCGGCTCCGGAAAGGTCGGTCTCGTTGCCACCCGCGCGACCGTCACGAGCCGCGCGTACGAAGATGCGTTCGCCGCTGCGCCTCATGTGACACTGACAAGCGTCGCATGTCCGCGTTTTGTAGAGTTTGTGGAGCGGGGCATCACGACGAGCGACGAGCTGCTGGACGTCGCGCGCGGCTATCTGGAACCTATTCTCGAGGCGGGCTGTGACACGCTCATCCTCGGGTGCACCCACTACCCGCTGCTGGCGGGGGTGATCTCGTATGTCGCCGGTGACGGGGTAACACTCGTATCGAGCGCGGACGAGACCGCCAAAGATGTGTACCGGGTGCTGCACGACCGTCGCCTGGCCCGCGCCGAGGGCGCCCCCGAGCCGGAACACCGGTTCCGTGCCACCGGGGATCCCGCGCCGTTCGGTGCGCTCGGCCGCCGCTTCCTCGGCCCGGAGATCGGGCTTGTCGAATCCGCACCCGTCGGCGCCCCGTTCTCGGCATGAGGACGGCAGGCGGCGGGTCACTCCGGAAGGGAGCGTCGATGCAGGTGAATGACGGGAGATATCGGCAGTCAGGCTTTCGAGCCCGCTGAGGAGGCCGGCTGTGCGAATCACGGTGATCGGCTGTTCGGGGAGCTTCCCGGGCCCGGACAGCCCCGCGTCCTGTTACCTCGTCGAGGCCGACGACTTCGCTCTACTGCTCGACCTCGGCAACGGAGCCCTCGGCTCCCTGCAACGCCACATCGGCCTGTACGACGTGGGGGCGATCATGCTCTCTCATCTGCACGCCGACCACTGCCTCGACCTGTGTGGCTACTGGGTGGCGCGAAGATACGCACCGGACGGCATGAAACCGCGGATCCCGGTGTACGGCCCGCCGGGCGTCGCGGCGCGGATGGCACGCGCGTACGACCTGGACCCCGATCCCGGGATGTCGGAGGCGTTCGACTTCCACGAACTCTCGCCTGGGACGTTCGAGGTCGGGCCGTTCACGGTGACGACGGCTCCGGTGAACCATCCCGTCGACGCGTTCGGCTACCGGGTCGAACACGATGGGGTCGCCATCGCCTATTCGGGCGACACGGGCGAGACCGACGCCCTCGTCGAGCTGGCACGCGACGCGGACCTGCTGCTCGCCGAGGCGTCGTTCCTCGAGAAGCCCGGCCTGCCCACCGACCTGCACCTCACCGCCCGCCAGGCCGCGGAGTACGCCGCGCGCGCCGGCGTCAAGCGCCTGGTGCTCACCCACCTCGTGCCGTGGAACGACCAGGCGTCCACGCTCGCCGAGGCCAAGACCAGCCGCTACTCCGGCCCCATCGAGCTCGCCTACCAGGGGGCCGTCTACGAGTTGTGACGATCGGTGATCCGGCCTCGGTAGGGTTGCCGCATGGCTCGCCCCGACGATCGCTCAGCCGATCAGCTCCGTCCCATCCGGATCCAGCGTGGCTGGCTGTCGCACGCCGAGGGCTCGGTGCTCGTCGAGTTCGGCGGCACGCGCGTCCTCTGCGCGGCCACCGTGCAGGGCTCGGTGCCGCGCTGGCGCCGTGACTCCGGGCTCGGCTGGGTCACCGCCGAGTACGCCATGCTGCCGCGGTCGACCAACACGCGTAACGACCGCGAGTCGGTCCGCGGCAAGATCGGCGGCCGTACGCACGAGATCTCGCGCCTCGTCGGTCGCTCGCTGCGCGCGTGCGTCGACTTCAAGGCCCTGGGCGAGAACAGCATCCTGCTCGACTGCGACGTCCTGGAGGCCGACGGCGGCACCCGTACGGCCGCGATCACCGGCGCGTACGTCGCGATGGCCGACGCCGTGTCCTGGATGCGCGAGCGGAAGATGATCAAGGCTAGTCCGCTCGTCGGCTCGGTCGCGGCCGTGAGCGTCGGCGTCGTCGACGGTGAGCCGCGGCTCGACCTCTGCTACAAGGAGGACGTCGCCGCCGAGACCGACATGAACGTCGTGTGCACCGGCGACGGCAAGTTCGTCGAGGTGCAGGGCACCGCCGAGGGACAGCCGTTCGACCGCGCCGAGCTCGACGCGCTGCTCGACCTGGCCATCGGCGGCTGCGCGGAGCTGACCCGCCTGCAGCACGAGGCGCTCGGCTCATGAAGCTCGTACTGGCGACGCGCAACCAGGGGAAGCTCGTCGAGCTCCGCCGGATCCTGACCGGCCTCGACGTGGTCGGCCTGGAGGAGTTCCCCGACGCGCCGGACGTCCCCGAGACCGAGCTGACCTTCGAGGGCAACGCGCTGCTCAAAGCGCGCGCGATCGCGGCGCACACCGGGCTGCCGGCCGTCGCCGACGACTCCGGGCTGTGCGTCGACGTGCTGAACGGCATGCCCGGCGTGCTCTCGGCGCGCTGGTCCGGTTCGCACGGCGACGACCAGGCCAACCTCGACCTCGTGCTCGCGCAGATGTCCGACATCGCGGCCGAGCACCGGGGCGCGCAGTTCGTCTGCGTCGCCGCCGTCGTATGGCCCACCGGAAAGGAACAGGCCGTCGTGGGCCACCTCGAAGGGCACCTCATCGACGCGCCGCGCGGCGCCAACGGCTTCGGCTACGACCCGATCTTCGTGCCCGAGGGCGAGACCCGTACCACCGCCGAGATGAGGCCGGACGAGAAGGACGCCATCAGCCACCGGGGCAAGGCCTTCCGCGCCCTCGCGGAGCTGTTCGGCTGACACGCGAATTCGTTCGCGTCCGTGACAACCTGCGGGCGGGGGCGAGGGGTTCATGGGGTGTACGGACAGAAAGGAACCCCATGACCGACCGCAAGCAGCGCCGGATGACGCGCACACTCGGAGTGGCCGGTGCGGCCGCCGTCACGGTCGCCGGAGTGTGGCTCGGCGGCACCGCGCTGGCCAACACCCACCACCGTTCGCTCCCCGGTGTCGCGGACTCCGGGAGCGCGACTCCCTCGGAGCCCGCCCCGATCCCTTCGGCGCCCGTCCCGACCCGCACCGTACGGCCCATCCCGTCGCCGACCAGGACCTCCGTGCCTGTTCCGTCGCCGAGCCGTACCGCGCCGACCAGGCCTCCGACGCCCGTCCCGTCGCCGACGTGCTACGTGCGGCCCGGTCGCCGGGCGGTGCCGCGGCCGGTCCCCTCCGTGTGCCGACCTCCCGTGCCGACCGTGCCGGGACTCGGATAGGCAGGGCATCCTGTTCACCTTGAGTGACACGGAGGAAGCGCGCGTGGTGGGCGGCGACGATCTCACGTTCGACGAGTTCGTGGCCGCCTCCGCGGCGCGTCTGCTGCGCACCGCCGTGTTCCTCGTCTACGACCGGCACCTGGCCGAGGACCTGCTGCAGTGCGCCTACGAACGGGTCGCGCGGCGCTGGGCGCGGATCTCGCGCGGCGGTCACCAGCCCGAGGCGTACACGCGGAAGGTGCTGGTCAACCTCGTCATCGACGACCACAAGCGCCGGAAGCGACGGCTCGACGTGCCGGTCGGCGGGGTCCTGGACGTGGAGCGGCTGGCCGGGTTCCGGCAGCCGAGCGACGCGGACGGCACGTCGCTGGACGCCGTGCTCGCCGAGCTTCCGGTCAAGCAGCGTGCCGTGCTGGTGCTGCGGTACTGGTGCGACCTGACCGAACACGAGATCGCCGAGGCGCTCGGTATCTCCCGCGGAACGGTGAAGAGCCACACGGCACGCGCCATGACCGCACTGCGGCGTCATCTGGAGGAGGAGCCGGTCCATGAGTGACGACCTCGAAGCCCTGCTCCGCGACCACTACCGGCGCGCCGCCGAGGACATCCGGCCGAGCGCCGAGTTGGTCGCGCGGGTGCGGAACACCGCACGGCCGAAACGAGCGAGCCGGTGGCCGCCGGCCCTGGCCGCCGCGGCGGCCGTGGTCATCGTGACGGTCGTCACCTGGGGCCTCCTGCGATCGTCAGGCCACGAGGAGACGCCGGTGTCGCCTCCTCCGGCGACGGTCGACGTCACCCCGACCCCGAGCCCGATCCCGACCCCATCGGACCGTACGCCCGAACCGTCCCGCCCGCCGATCCCGAGCCCGACCAGGACCGTTCTGCCGCACCGCTCACCGACGGGAGGCCCGGCCACCCGCCCGGCGCACAGGGCGCGACCGTCATAGGGCGTCTGCCCCAGGCCTTCGGGCCTGTCTCGAAGTACGAACGAGGACTTCGAGGCAGGCCCTAGTTGCGGGAGGCGCGGAGGCGCACGGTCGTGCCGGACTCGCCGGTGCGGAGCTGGACGAGCGGGCAGAGCATGCGGACGCCCCACAGGCCGAACCCGGACGAGCCGATGTCGGACGGGAGGAATCCGGGGACCGCGGGCGGTTTCCAGTGCCCGGTGTCGGTCACCTCGACGACGAGGTCGTCGCCTTCGTCCCACACGCGGCAGGTGACGGGCGGGCCGCCGTGGCGGATCGCGTTGGTCGCCACCTCGGTCGCGGCGACCAGCAGGTCGTTGAGGCGTGACGGCGGCAGGCCGTGGGCGCGCCCGTGGCCGCCGATGAACCAGCGCAGCTCGCTCAGGTCGGCGCCCGGAACCGGAACCGCGGCGGCGTGGGTCGGCGGCGCGGGCAGCGGGTCGCGGTCGACCTCGGCGAAGACGGTGGCCGGGTCGCGGTAGGCGCCGTTGGGGCCGGGCCCATCGTCGTCGACGAGCTCGGGGTGGGAGCGCAGGACGCCCTCGATGACGCCGGGGGCGGCGGTGCGGCGGTCGTACACGCACAGGACCGAGGCGTCGATGGCGGCGAAGGCCTGGTTGACGAGGGATTCGTACCGGGTCCACTCGGCGATCTCGGCCGGTGAGCCGCGCTCCCAGCCGGGCTCGGCGACGACACGGATGCGCACATCCGGGTTGTCGAGGATGAACGCGCTGTAGGCCGCGATCGTGCGGGTCGGCTGGGCGTACCAGCTCGCGGAGTCGTGGAACTCGACCGCGTCGGCGTCGTGGCCGAGGGTGCCGCGCAGGCCGACGATGCCACCGGACGAGCGGACCACGAGCACCGTGTCGTCGGCCTCCAGGCCCTCGCGTACGAAGGGCACGGCGGTGCGCATGAAGTCGTCGTCGTGGTCGTAGACCATCGCGCGGTGAGTGAGTTTCGTCATGGGGCGTCCCCGTCGGCGGTCTCCAGTAGCGGGCCGCGCGTGCCGCCGACGAGCCGGACGACCTCCGAGACGTCCGGGGACGGATTGTCGAGGAGGAGTCGGCCGTAAGGGGAGATCCGCAGGGCCGTCCGCGCCATGATGTTGAGCGCGCCCAGGTCGACGAAGCGGAGCCCGGAGAGGTCGAGGTGCACCTCGCCACCCTGCGCCGTCACGGCCTGCAGGGCCTCGTAGAACACCGTGTGACGCGCACCGTCCAGCTCACCCTTGAGCCGCAGGCCGCGAGGCCGGAACGTGCGGGTGATGCTCAGGACCCCGTCGTCGAAGTCCGGGTCAGCGCCCACAAGCACCTCGTGTGTCTCTTTGAGAGCGGTCAACTCGTCATGCGTGCAGGACCGGCGGTCGATCTGGCAGACCGCGATCGCCGACGTGCTCGGCGCGATCGCGGCGTCGACGCCGGCCTCGCAGTCGAGCACACGGGCGTACCCGCTCTGCTGGCTCATCGCCCACGTCATGTCGGCCGTGATGCGCACACCGCGGAATCGGCCCTCCTCCGCACGCGCCAGCACGCTCTCTAACGAGGCCACCATCCGGCCGGGGTCGAACAGCCCGGCCGTCAGGCAGGCCTCCACACGCGGGAGGACGATGAGCTGGCCCGTACGGAGGAAGATGCCCGGATCGAGGTCGGGGCGCGACCGCAGACCGGGAAGGTCGCGCGGGGCCGCGTCGCTGATGTAGATGACCTTCTCCGAGCCGTTCAGCCCGTCGCGTACGAACGTGCCGACGATGTGCTCCTGCTCCTCGTCGCTGGAGTAAGAGAACCAGGCGTGATCTCCAGGTAGTAGTTGTCCTACGGGTCGTTCGGCGAACCAGCGTTCCATGCTCCACCCCGGCGGTCGGCAAGCGCCTTAAGCTTAGGCGCGCGGACAGAGCGTGACGATGCTTTCACTCATACGGATTTCAGCTCACCACACCGCCTCGGGGGTCCGTACGGCCGCGGCCCACTCGGCGAGGACCTCCTCGATGCGCGGCAGGTCGGACTCGACCACGGCCAGGCCCGGAGTCGGCACGGTCGCGCCGAGTTCGACGAGGAGCGGGCGCAGGTGCACTTCGACCGCCAGAGCGTGCCGCGGCGAACCCATGACGAGCAGGGGCAGCGCGGTCACGCCGGACAGCGACGGCACGCGGTCGAGGAACGCCTTCAACAAGCCGGTGTAGGTGCCCTTGTACGTCGGGCTCGCCACCACGAGGATCCCGGCCGAGCGCACCCGGTCGACCGCGTCGTCCAGCGCCGTGGACGGCGCCGGGCCCAGCAGGACCGGCGCGAGCCCGGTCAGGTCGATGACCTCGGGTGTCACCTCCGGCGCGATCACTCGGGCCGCCCGTTCGGCGACGGCGTGCGTCCGCGACTCCGGGCGCGGGTTGCCGACCAGCACGACGACGCTCATGCCGCGTCCTCTCTCAGGCGTTCGGTCTCGCGGGTGAGCGCGGCCGTTGTCAGCCAGGCGTCCTCGCACTGCGTGCCCGTCGGGGTCAGCACGCCCTCGAAGCCGAGCTGCTCGGCGGAGCGGGCGATCTGCGCGAGGTACTCGATGTCGGGCAGACGCCGCACCCCGCGCTGTGCGGCTCCGTGACCGCCGCTGACGAGAGTGCGGCCGTCGCCGCTCGTGGGCAGGAACCAGTGGAACTTCGTCACGACGAACCTCCGGGAACGGTGTCGTTGAACCTTGTGTCGGAACGAGGGGACTGACGGAGCCGTCCGGTCGTCGCGGGGACGCGTGGTCGTTCCCGTACGGCACGACGGACCGGCCCCAGGCCCAGGGCGGGTGAGGACATGGCGAAGCCTTCGGAGAGGGTGAGCGGAGCCGGGCGATCAGGCGGCAGGCGCACAGAGCGCACTGGCCTGACGCCGGAGGTCGACGTGGCGGCGCGTCACGAGGAGCTGTCCTGTACCCACGTGGCCATGGTCGGTGCTATATCCGACAAAGTCAACCTGTTAAATAGGGAATAGCTACGTCCTACGATCGGAGCGTGACACGTGCGGCGGTCGTGACCGGGGCGGCGAACGGAATAGGGCGGGCGACCGCGGTGGCCCTGCGGGCCCGTGGGCTGACCGTGATCTGCGCCGACCTCGATGCGGAGAAGGCCGCCGAGGTCGGCATCCCGTACGAGGTCGACGTCGCCGACTCCGGTGCGATGGAGCGCTTCGCCGCATGGGTGCACGACGGGTACGGCGCCCCTGCGGTCGTGGTCAACAACGCCGGGATCGGCGTTGGCGGGTCCTTCTTCGATCACACCGTGGAGGACTGGCGCCGGACGATCGACGTGAACCTGATGGGTGTCGTGCACGGATGCCTGTTCTTCGGGCCGTCGATGGTTCGGCACGGTCGCGGCCACATCGTCAACGTCGCCTCGGCCGCCGCGTTCACCCCCAGCCGCGCTCTTCCGGCGTACTGCACGTCCAAGGCCGGGGTGCTGATGCTGAGCGAGTGCCTGCGCGCCGAACTGGCCGGTACCGGCGTCGGCGTGAGCGCGATCTGCCCCGGCTTCATCGCCACCGGCATCTACCGTGCCGCACGCTACGCCGGCCTCGACGCCGAACAGGCGCGAGGCCGCGGCGAACTGGCCGAACGCATAGCGAACCGCCTGGCACCCGGCCCGGAGGCCGTCGCGAAAGCGATCATCCGTGCGGTCGAACGCGACCGCCCGATCGTGCCCGTCACGGCCGGAGCCCACGGAGCGTACGCCCTGTCGCGGCTGGCACCACCGATCATGCGGACGGTCGCGAGAGCCGACGGCGAGAAGGCGTTCCGCAAGCTGGAGGGCCTCGGCCGCCGCATCGCTCGGCCCTCGGATCCTGGCCCAAGCGACGGGGAGGCGTAAGACCACCCCACGGATTCTCGCGCCGTGCGTCGTCACGGAGGGCTGTCGATGCCGACGATCCGTGGTCGGGGCGATGTGGCCAGGGTCGGCCAGTTCGGCTGAGTGCGGAGTGTAGGCGCTTCAGGGGGCCGGCGGATGCGCCGCGAACGGGTCATGGGGCCTCCGTCATGTGGCCCGATGCATCACCGGGACGCCGTCGGCGAGCGGCGTGTCAGGGGCGTACACGGGGCGTTGTGCGGAGGTGAACTGATGCTGTTTGTCCGATTTTTGACACGCTCAGACTCGTGTCCGGACATGACGGTTGACTAGGGGACTTTGCGAGTTAATTACCCAATGAAATTTCAACGAACGCGGTGGCGTTCGGCGCCGCTGTGGGCCGGGGATCTCGTCGGCCCCTGGAAGGGTCTCCGTGAGGGACCGATCGGACACCACGAGCCGTGGGGGCTGAGACGCCGCAGCTCCGGTCGCGGCGGGTCTTCGGGTTACAGCGGGGGTGACCCTGTGTGGATCACCCGGTCACAGAGGGCCGAAATCTCACTTCGATCTGACAGATATCGCGAATTCTGTACAAAGTTTCGGAGTAAAGGGGGCTTTTGTCAGCTGCGTGACATATGTAAAGATCTGTGGCGTCGTACCCCCGCCAGCTCTTAGGAGAGCAAATGCGACGACGCATCACTGGGGCAGTACTGGGTGGTCTGGTTCTCGCCCTTGCCCCGTTCATGGCCGGAGCGGCGAACGCCTCACCGCCTCCTGCCGCCGTGTCCCACCCGTTCCACAAGGCCTGCTCCGACACCCCCAAGCCTGGGTTCGCGAGCTGCAAGGCCCTGGTCCGTAACGACATCGCCAAGAGCAAGAAGGCGCTCCGTTCCGAGGCCGCAGCCCCGTCGGGTCTCGCGCCCGCCGACCTGCAGGCCGCCTACAACCTGCCCTCGGCCGACGGTGGCTCCGGGCAGACCGTCGCGATCGTCGACGCGTACGACGCCGCGACGGCCGAAGAAGACCTGGCCACGTACCGTAGCCAGTTCGGCCTGCCGGAGTGCAGCACCGCGAACGGCTGCTTCAAGAAGGTCGACCAGAACGGTGGCACCTCCTACCCGACGCCCGACGCGGGCTGGGGCCAGGAGATCTCCCTGGACGTCGACATGGTGTCGGCGGTCTGCCCGAACTGCAAGATCGTGCTCGTCGAGGCGAACTCCGCTTCGTTCGAGGACCTCGGCACCGCGGTGAACACCGCCGCCGGTCTCGCGAGCGTCGTCAGCAACAGCTACGGCGGTTCGGACGCGGCCGACTCTGACTACGGCCAGTACTACAACCACCCGGGCGTCATCATGACGGTCAGCTCGGGCGACAGCGGCTACGGCGTCGAGTACCCGGCGTCCTCGCAGTACGTCACCGCGGTCGGCGGCACCTCGCTGACCAAGGACGGTAGCTCCCGTGGCTGGAGCGAGTCCGCGTGGGACGGCGCCGGCAGCGGCTGCTCGAACCTCAACACCGCCCTGTCCGGCCAGTCCGGTGCCAACACCGGCTGCACCGGTCGTGCCGTCGCCGACGTCTCCGCCGTGGCCGACCCGGCCACCGGTGTCGCCGTCTACGACAGCACCTCCGCCGGCGGCGAAAGCGGCTGGATGGTCTTCGGCGGCACCAGCGTCGCCGCCCCCGTGGTCGGTGGCGTCTTCGGCCTGGCGGGCAACGCCTCGTCCGTCGACAACAACACCCCGTACGCTCACGCCGACGCTCTGTTCGACGTGACCTCGGGCAGCAACGGCTCCTGCGACACGAGCCAGTGGTGCAACGCGGGCACCGGCTGGGACGGCCCGACCGGTCTCGGCACCCCGAACGGCACCGGCGCCTTCTAAGGAACCGGTGAGTGAACGGGCCCGGCGCACACGCGCCGGGCCCGCTTCATGTCTCCACGAGCATCCGAGGCAGCCAGGTCTTGGCTACGGACCCCGACGCGCAGACCGAGCGCGGCAGCGAGACGAGGGATCTCCTCGTCGTCGTTGAGGAAACGGTCGCGCGCGAGGGGCTCGATCGCCGGTTGCGACCAACCGCAAATAGGTGAGTTTCGGCAGGTCATTCCCCTGGTCGCCAGGCGCGACGTAACCTCGCCTCGATAACCGCGAGGAGGGCATCATGGGAGATCACCGGAGACCGCCACCGCCGAATCCACCGCCACCACCGCCGCCGAGTCCGGACCAGAAGCCTGACGGTGGCGGGACGCGCGAGAAATGACATTCGCGTTGCCGCGGCGCTTGTTCTTGCCGGACCGGTGCTGGCCGCTCGGCGCCAAGGGGTACGTGACGGTGGACCGCCGTACCGATCCTGCCGGGTGGGAGCGCTGGTCCGGTGAGGACGTCCCGATCGTCACGCAGTGGGACGACGGTGAGCACGCCGGCGAGGAGCCCGGCCGCACCGCGACATCCTCGGCTTCACAGCCATCGCTCGTCGCGGCGATGCTGCGTGACCTCGACGCCCGGCCTGGCCACCGTGTACTCGACGTCGGTGCCGGGACGGGCTGGACAACCGGTCTCCTGGCCGCTGCCGCCGGGCCGGAGAACGTTGTCGGGGTCGAGGTCGACCCGTGCGTCGCGGAAGCCGCGGCCGGGCGCCTGCGCGCCGCCGGTATCGGCGCGTCGATCATCGCCGGGGACGGTGACAAGGGCTGGCCGGCGGGTGCGCCGTACGACCGAGTGCAGGCCACGTTCGCCGTCCGCCGGATTCCGCAGGCGTGGATCGAACAGGCCCGGCCGGGCGCGGTGATCGTGGCGCCGTGGGGCACCCGCTTCGGTAACCTCAGCGCCGTCGTGCGGCTGGTCGTCGATGAGAACGGCACGGCCCGCGGTCCGTTCACCCGTCCGGTGGAGTTCATGCTCCACCGGGGGCAGCGTGGCACGTGGCCGGCGGGCGAGGACTACCTGCCCGGCCCTGACTGGCCGGCGGGCACCCGCGAGTCGATCACGGATGTCACTCGCGAGGACCTGGCGGCGGCCGAATGGCAGATCGGGACGTGTGTCCCCGACGTCGTGCACACGGTCACCGCCGACGATGACGGGATGATGCTCACGGTGTACGGCCTGACGGATCGGTCGTGGGCGTGCGTGTACTGGTGCACCGACGAATGCGGCGGCAACGACGTTTGGCAGGGTGGCCCGCGGGACCTGTGGGGCGAGGTCGAAGTCGCTCACCGCTGGTGGGTCGCCGAGGGCCGACCGGGTGTGGAGAGGTTCGGGTTGACGGTCACGCCGGACCGCCAGGTCGTATGGCTGGACGATCCAGAGCGTGTGCTGACACGCGCCCGGCCATAGCCTGACGCACACCCCCGCCGCTCACGGGAGCGGCGAGGGCTTCAGCAACAGGAAACCGCTCGGCGACCGTACGGTGCGGTCTTGCCGTGGTGGCGTCACCGTACGGTCGGACACCGACGTTCTGTAGGGCCGGTGGGATTCGAACCCACACTGGCACGGACCTAAACCGTGTGCCTCCTGCCGTTGGGCTACGGCCCCGGGAATTCGCAGCCTACCGGTTGGCGGTCCCGGTCAGATGCCGAGCTCTTTCAGCAGGCGCTCCACGTGACCGGTGGCCTTCACGTTGTAGAAGGCCTTCTCGATCTTGCCCTCGGCGTCGACGATGAAGGTGGAGCGGATCACACCGATCATGGTCTTGCCGTAGAGCTTCTTCTCGCCGTACGCGCTGTACGCCTGGAGGACCTTGGTCTCCGGGTCGGCCAGCAGCGGGAACGTCAAGGAGTCGCGGTCGCGGAACCTCGCCAGTTTGGCGGGCTCGTCGGGGGAGATGCCGAGGACCGTCACGCCGCTCTCGTCGAGATTGGCGAGGTTGTCGCGGAATCCGACCGCTTCTTTCGTGCACCCGGGCGTCATGGCCGCCGGGTAGAAATAAACGATCACGCGTCGTCCGCGGAACGACGACAGGGAGACGGGGTTGCCGTCGGCGTCGGGGAGTGTGAACTCCGGGGCCACGTCCCCAGGCTGTAGCCGCTGTTCCGTCACAAGGTCACCTTTCGATCGAGCTGGTCCAACCGTACCGTTCACGGGATCGGGGCACACCATCGGCGCGGAGCGATGCGGAGAGCCCATAACTGACAGACTGATTGCAGCTTCGCCGGTGAGGGCCTGACGGGCCGCAGGAAGGACAACACATCATGGCCGATAAAACCCCGGAGGCGCTCGAGGCCGAGATCGAGCGCACTCGCGACGAGTTGGCGCGCAGCATCGACCTGCTCGCCGAGCGGCTGAACCCCAAGCATGCCGCGGCGCGAGGTGCGGTGAAGGCCAGGGAAGAGGTCGGCCGGGTGGCGGAGGATCTCGGCGCGATCGTCCGCAGGGAGCGGCAGGACCGGCCGCGCAGCAAGGTCACCGCCCCGGTGCTGCTGGGCGCTGGTCTGGTGTTCACCACGGTGGCGCTACGGCTGCTCGCGCGGCGCCGTCGCGGCTGAGCATCATGACCGAGCGCGCCGGTACGTCCCTGGCCCCCGTGCTGCACCGCTCGATGGTCTCGCGCGACACCGGCGAGGCGCACCGGGCCGCCACCCCCCTGGAACTCCTCCTCGACCTGGTCTTCGTCGTGGCCGTCGCCCAGGCCGCCGCCGGCCTCCATCACGCCCTCGCGGAGGGCCACACCGGCGAGGGCGTGCTCGGGTACGCGATGATCTTCTTCGCCATCTGGTGGGCGTGGATGAACTTCACGTGGTTCGCGAGCGCGTACGACACGGACGACGTGCCGTACCGGCTGGCGGTCTTCGTGCAGATGGCGGGAGCGCTGGTCCTGGCGGCGGGGGTGCCGAGGGCGCTCGGCCGGCGCGACTTCGCGATCGTCACCCTCGGCTACGTCATCATGCGCGCGGCGGCGGTGCCGCAGTGGCTGCGCGCGGCCCGCAGCGATGCTCCGCACCGGGTGAGCTGCCTGAGGTTCGCCGCCGGGATCACGCTCGTGCAGATCGGCTGGGTCGTGCGCCTCGCGCTGCCGGGGGTCTGGGCGGCGGCCGGGTTCGGTGTCCTGGTCGTGGCGGAGCTGCTCGTGCCGATCTTCGCCGAGCGCCCCGCGCCGACCTCGTGGCATCCGGGTCACATCGCCGAGCGGTACGGCCTGTTCACCCTCATCGTGCTCGGGGAGTCGATCCTCGCGGCGAGTCTCGCGGTCCAGTCGGCCCTGGACACCAGGATCGGGTTCGGCGACCTCGTGACGACGGCCGCCGGCGGGCTCCTGATCGTCTTCTCGATGTGGTGGACTTACTTCGCCAAGCCCGCCGAGCGGCTGTTCACCTCGCTCCGCTTCTCGATGGTGTGGGGCTACGGCCACTACTTCGTCTTCGCCGCGGCGGCCGCGGTGGGGGCCGGCCTCAGCCTCTCCGTCGACCACGCGGTGGAGGACGCCCACCTGAGCGAGTGGGTCTCGGCGGCTGCGCTCACGGTCCCGGTGACGGTCTACCTCATCGTGGTCTGGGCGCTCCACCTGCGCCCGCACCACATCGCCTTCCCGCACACCGTGGTCTTCCCCGCCGCGGCGGTGCTCGTCCTGGCGGCGACGTTCACGCCGCAGCCCGTGCTCATCAGCGGCCTGGTGATGGCGGCGGCCCTGGCCGTCTCGATCACCCTCGCGGCGCGGGAGAACGCGGCTACTCCTTGACCGCTCCGGAGAGCATGCCCGCGATGAAGTGGCGCTGCAGGAAGACGTAGACCACGACGACGGGCGCGGCGACGATCAGCGCGGCGGCCATCAGCATCTGGTACTCGGTCTGGTGCTGCCCCTGGAAGATGGAGAGCCCGAGCGGCGCCGTACGCCGGTCTTCGCTGGAGTTGAGGATCACCAGGGCGAGCAGGAACTCGTTCCACGTCCACATGGCGATGAGCACCACCATGGTGAGGATCGCGGGACGCCCGACCGGGATCAGCACCCGGCGCAGCGTCGTGAGGCTGGACGCGCCGTCGATGCGCGATGCCTCGATCAGTGAGCGCGGGGCCGACCGGAAGTAGGCGCGCATCCAGAACACCCCGAACGACACCGACTGCGCGATCTGCGGCAGCATCAGGCCCGGCAGCGTGTTGTCCAGGCCGACCGAACGCAGGTCGAAGTAGAGCGGCACCACGATCGCCTCGGTCGGGACCATCAGCCCGGCCAGGAACAGGTAGAACAGCACGGTCGCGCCGCGGAACTCCATCGTGCCGAGGGCGTAGCCGGCCAGGATCGACAGCACCGAGGCCGCGACCACGACCACGGTGACGACGATGAGGCTGTTGGTGAGGTAGCGCGCGAAGTGGCCGCGCTGCCAGGCCCCGGTGAACGCCCCGAAGGACAGGTGCGGCAGGTCGAGCGCCTGCGCGGTGACCGCCAGCAGCGGGAAGACGGCGATGACCGAGAACAGGCCCAGCATCCCGTACGTCGCGACGCGCTCCGCGCGAGACGTCGCCAGGCGTGCCTGCGCGCTCATGGCCTGCCCTCCACGAGACGGTTGACGCCGACGCTCACGACGAAGATGAAGAGCGCGATCGTGATGCCGATGGCGCACGCCAGGCCCACCTCGCCGGTGTTGAAGGTCCGGTTGTAGACCTCGTACGCGGGCACCTTGGTCGTGTCTCCAGGGCCGCCGCCCGTCGTCAGGTAGATCAGGTCGAAGTTGCGCAGCGCGGCGATCATGGTGAGCGTCAGCGCCACGGCCAGCTCACGCCGGAGCCCGGGGAGCGTCACCGCCAGGAACTCGCGTACGGCCCCGGCGCCGTCGACGCGCGCCGCGTCGTACAGCTCCTGCGGGATCTTCTGCACTCCGGCCAGGAACAGCACCATGGCCAGGCCGATCTCCACCCAGGTGCCGATGAGGCCGACGGACGGCAGCGCCCAGGAGAAGTCGCCGAGCCAGCCGCGTGCCATCCCGCCCAGGCCGACCGCCCGCAGCGTGCCGTTGATCGGCCCATGGTCGGAGTAGATCCACTGCCAGGCCACGGCCACCGCGACCATGGCCACCACCTGCGGCAGGAACAGCACCGTGCGGAAGAACGCCATGCCGCGCGGGCGCGTACGCGACATGCCGGCCACGAGGAGGAACGCGATGAGGCAGGGCAGTACGGCGTAGAAGAAGAGGAGGACCACCGCGTGCAGGAACGCCCCGCGCAGCTGCGGGTCTCCGAACGCCTGCGCGTAGTTGCCCAGCCCCGCCCACGTGCCGAGCGTGAGGCCGTCCCAGTGGAACAGCGACAGGTACGCGCCGTGCAGGAGGGGCCAGAGCAGGAACACCGCGTAGACGGCGAGCGCCGGGAGGACGTACAGGTAGCCGACCCGGCGCGGCTCGCCCGGCGGCGGCGCGCCGGGTCGCGATGTCATTTCTTGGCCAGGAACGCGGAGTAGTCCTTCTGAGCGGCCTGCATGGCCTGCTGCGGCGTCTTACGGCCCGCGATGATCTCCTGCAGCGCTCCGCCCAGCGTGTCGAGGAACGTCGTGGTGGCGTAGTCCAGGTACGGCACGAGGATGTCGTGGTCGCTGGCGGACTGCCACGCCGTGAACAGGTCACGGCCCACCGGCGTCGTCGGCTGCGCGGAGGCGGGCTTGAGCGAGGCCAGCCCGCCGGTCTTGGTGACGACGTCCATGGCCTGCGGCGTGGTCATGAAGTTCAGGTAGGCCGCGGCGACGTCCGGGTGCTTGGACTTGGAGGTGATCGTGAGCGGGAGCCCGGGGCCGCCCAGCGTGGAGGCCGGAACGCCGCCGGCCGAGGGGGGCGGGGGCAGCATGAAGCGGACCTTGGCGCCCATCTTCTTCTGCAGGTCGGCGGCGAACCACGGACCGCCGATGAGGAAGACGCCGTCGCCCCTGGCGAACGAGGCCGGGCTGTCGTTGTACTTGTCGGCGTTGACGGTGCGCTGGAAGTAGCCCTGCTTCGCCCAGTTGGCGAGCTTGTCCGCCGCCTGCACGATCGTGGGGTCGGTCCACGCGCCGCCCCGGCCGAACACCAGGTTGCGCAGCGTGCCCTTGTCCGTCGTCTGCCCGAGCAGCACGCCGAACTCGTGGATCGCCGGGAACTTCTCCAGGTTGGCGAAGTAGATCGGCGTCTCGCCCTTGGACTTGGCGGTCGCCAGAGCCTGCTCGAACTCGGTCCACGTCGTCGGCGGCTTGAGGCCGAGCTTCGTCAGCTTGTCGGCGTTGTAGTAGATGCCGACGGCCTCACCGGTCATCGCGACGCCGTACAGGCTGCCCGAGCCGATCGTCTTGCCGTCCGCGGTGACGCTGTTGAGCTGGCCCGGTCCGAGGGGGAAACGCTTGCGGAAGCCGTACGCCGACTCGTAGGAGTCGAGCGGCATGAGCGCGCCGGCCTTCACCAGCGCCGCCATGACGCCGTACCCCTGGTTGGCCTCCACGACGTCCGGCGGGTTGTTGCCGGACAGCGCGAGCCGCAGCGTCTTCTGCAGGTCGCTGAACGACCGCGAGACCCGCTTGATGGTGACGTTCGGGTACTTGTCGTGGAAGGCGGCGTTGAGCTTCTGCATCTGTTCGTTCTGACCGCCGAGGACCTCTTGGTCCCAGACGGTCAGCGTCACCGGGCCGGCCTTGGCGATATCGGTGTTGACCGAGCTCGGCTTCTTCTCCACCGGCTTGGGCTTGGCACCGGGGGCGCAGGCCGACACGGCGACCAGGGCCGCGGCGACGACGACGATCGGTTTCCGCATGGCAGGGGGGCTCCTTCGATCAACCGAATTGCGGCAGGTACGCACGGTGCGCGGCGAGACCTTCATCCAAGATCTTTTCAGCGGTGTGCTTGCTCGTCATGAACGGATGGGCCAGCAGCGCCTGCAGCGCGAGGCGTACGTCGCCGGTGGCGGCGGCGTCGGCCGCGAGCCGTTCGTACTCGTGGATCGCGTGAGTGAGGCCTCGTACGGCGCGCGGGATCTCGCCCATCACCAGGGGGGTCGGGCCGTGCCGGCCCACGATGCAGGGCGTCTCGACCACGGCGTCGGATTCCAAGGACGCGATCGAGCCCTGATTGAGGGTGTTGAGGATGAGCCGCCGCCGTTCGTCGTGCAGGATGGCGCAGATCATATCCACGGCGAACTCCCCGTGTTCGCCGCCTCCGCGCTCTCGGCTCGGGTCGGGATCGGGCTTGTCGGCCTCGCCGGTGACCTGCGCGTAGTAGCCGGGAAGCATCGCCATGATGTCCTCGGCCCGCGTGGTGCCCTTGGCCCGCTGCTCGCGGACCACGTCGTCGTGGAAGTAGTAGTACTTGGTGTAGGAGTTCACCAGGAGGCCGAGGGCCCTGCCGACCTCGGCCATCCGCGCGGGCTCGCGGTGCGGGGTGGCCTCTCCGGGAGGCGCGAGGTCCGCCAGCCGCGACGCGAGGTCGATCTCCTCGCCGTCCAGGCGCGCGCGCTCGGCCCAGGTGCCGTGGTTCGTGCCGATCCAGTCGATCTCCACGGACCCGGCCGGGAGCCCGAGCAGCTCGGCCCAGACCTCCGTGTCACCCATCCACTGGTCGCACAGCCCGATGATCTTCGCGCCGGTGTGCCGGAGCACGGCGTCGGTCACGATGTTGGTGGGGTTCGTGTAGTTGATGATCCAGGCGTCCGGGGGAGCCTCGCGGGCGATCTCCAGCAGCACCGGGACCGACCGGCAGGCCATCATGAACCCGCCCGGCCCGATCGTCTCCTGGCCGGCGATGCCGTACTTGAGGGGGATCGACTCGTCCAGGTGGCGGGCCGGCAGCCCGCCGGGCCGGAACGTCGTGAACACGAAGTCCGCGCCGTCCAGGGCGGACGCCCGCACGGTGTCCGAGCGGACCGTGAGGTCGGCGCCGCGCGCCGCGAACATGTTGCGGGCGAGCCGGGTCATCACGTCGAGGTGCTCGGCGTCGATGTCGTGGAAGACGAGCTCGGCGCCGGCCAGGTCGGACGCGCGATGCAGCAGCCCGCGGATCACTCCTGGCAGGTAACCGCTGCCCGCTCCGACGATCGTGATTCGCGGGCTCACGTACTGGTCACCGTGCCTCTCGTACGGTCGGCTCGGCCCTGATCACGGATATGGGCGCGGCCTCGGGAATGTAGGGGACGATGAAGGCGTAGTCGCGCAGGATCTCCTCGGGCACCTCGCCCGATTCGCCGAACGCCGCGATCTCGCCCCAGCACGGCGAGCCGAGCGACCCGCTGTGGTGGCGTACGGACAGGCCTCCGCACAGGTTCGCGAAGCGCAGGCGGTCGAGCAGCGGCCAGCCGGCCAGCGTGCCGTACACGAACGCCGCGCCGAACACGTCACCGGCGCCCGTGGCGTCGAGCGCCTCGACCGGCAGCGCCGGGGCCTCGGCGTGCTCGCCGGTGGCGGCGTCGAACGCGATCGCGCCCCGCTCGCCGCGCTTGACCACCACGACCGGCACCCGGTCCGACAGCGCGGACAGGGCCAGCTCGGCGGTGTCGGTACGCGTGTAGGCCATCGCCTCGATGGAGTTGGGCATGAACACGTCGACGTACGCGAGGCGGTCGAGCACATCCGTCGACCACGTCTCGGTGGAGTCCCAGCCGACGTCGCCGACGACGGTGGTGCCCGCGCCGTGCATCGCCTTGGCCCACTCGGGCACCGGGTGGTCGAGATCGAGGAAGCAGGTGCGTGCGGGCGGGGGAGTGCCGACGAGATCTTCGGGGAGCACCGGCATCGGGCGGTGGTAGGTCACCATGCTGCGGTCGGAGTCGTACGCCAGCGAGACCGTCACGGGCGTCGGCCAGCCGGGCAGCTTGCGGGAGTGGTCGAGGCCGACGCCCTCCTGCTCGGACAAGGTGCGCCACAGGTAGGAGCCGAACATGTCGTCGCCGAACGCCGCGGCGAGGCCGACGTTGAGGCCGAGGCGGCTCATGGCGACCGCGATGTTCGCGATGCCGCCGGGCGCGGAGCCCAGGCCGTTGGTGATCAGCTCGGTGCCGGGCGGCGGGAGGCCGGGAAGGCCGGTGAAGATCATGTCCATGAACACGGTGCCGGCCAGGAAGACATCGAGGCCTTCGCTCCCGCCGTGCAGGAGATCGCCGGCCGCGCCGCGTTCGGCGCAGGGGTCCTCCAGTCGCGGCTCGGGCGGATGGCCCGGAGGTGCGATCGCGTGTTCGAGATGACCCATGGCGCCTCTCCACCGGGGCGGATCCGAAGACTGAGCTAAGACCATACGCGCCCGTGGACCGTTCCCAGGACAGAAACAGGGCGTTTTAATCCGACACTCTCCGTGAGGACGCCCATGGTCTCGCGGTGAGGTGCGATTTCCGGACGGGCGAAAAGTCGCCCTAGAGGAAGGTCTGTCCTTCGCCTCGGTAGGTCGGGACGGTGTCGACGACCCTTTCGCCCTCGATGAGGTGGAGGTCGGCGAACCGCTCGCACAGCTCGCCGGCCTTCGCGTGCCGGAGCCAGACCCGGTCGCCGATCTCCAACTGCTCCGCCGCCGTGCCGAGCAGCGGGGTCTGCACCTCGCCCGCGCCCTCCTGCGAGTGGTAGCGCAGGCCGGTCGGCAGGTACGGCTGCGGGAGCCGGCTGCGGTCGCCGACGCCGGACGCCAGGTAGCCGCCGCCCAGCACGGTGACCACGCCGCGGCCGGGGCGGCGTACGACGGGGAGCGCGAACAGCGCGGCGGGACGGCCGGAGAAGTTCGTGTAGTGGTCGAACAGCACCGACTGGTAGAGGCCCGATCCTGCCGCGACCTCGGTCACGGCCTGCTCGGCGGCGGTCTTCTCGACGCTGCCGGTGCCGCCGCCGTTCACGAACTCCAGGTCGGTGACCTCGCGGACCGCGGCGACGATGGCGGCGCGGCGCCGGGCCAGCTCGACCCGCGACCGCATCTGCATGAATCGCAGGGCGCGCGAGAAGATCGGCTTGCCGGGCGGGTTGTCGCCGACCCCCGCGATCTGCGACTCGTAGGCCATGAGGCCGACGAGCGCGAGCCCCGGACGGCGGGCGACCTCCCGCGCGAACTCGGCGGTCTCGACGGCGGAGTGGAGGGGCGACCGGCGCGCGCCGACACGGACACGGCCCCCGGCCGTACGCCATGAGGCGTCGATGTCGATGCAGACCCGGAGCCTCCGCCCACGCGCAGCCTTCTCGACGAGGTCGAGGTGCTCAGGGCAGTCGACCATCACGGTGATGACCTCGGCGGCGCGCTCGTCGGAGGCGAGCCGGCCGAGAGCGGCCTGGTCAACAGTGGGGTAGGCGACGAGGATGTCGCCGCTGAGGCCCTTGGAGGCCAGCCAGAGCGCCTCGGGGAGCGTGAAGGCCATGACGCCGGCGAAGCCCTCGGTCTCCAGGACGCGTTCGAGCAGGGCGCGGCAGCGCACGGACTTGCTCGCGACCCGGATCGGCTTGCCGCCTGCACGGCGGAGGAGCCCGGCGGCGTTGGCGTGGAACGCGTCCATGTCGACGACCGCGAACGGGGGCTCCAGCCGTGCTGTGGCCGTGTCGTACCGCTCCCGCAACGTCATAACCCGCAGAGTGCCACAAAATCACGGAATATGAGAAGTGTTCACGTACGACGAAAGCGTCAGTTCGTGAGCGACGGCGGCCAGCGCCAGCGGCACCGCGACCGCCAGCATGAGCGCCGGGACGGCGATCCCCGAGTCGTTCACCGCGCCGCCGACGAGCGCGGTGACGAAGGCGCCGGACAGGCCGGCCCGCAGCATCGGCGCACGCTCGTACGCGAGCTGGAGACCGCTCGCGCCCGCCCGCCCCGGCCGGTGCAGCACCAGGGTGAGGAACAGCACCGCCACGACCACGATGGGCAGGAGCGTCAGGTTGCCGAAGGTGTGCGCCATCGCGGTGAACTTGCGTTCGAGCCAGGGGAGGGCGTGCCCTTCCACCAGCTGGCCGAAGAACCGTCCCATGTGCGTCTGCCGGCCCGGTGGCCGCAGGTAGTCGAGGAACGCCACGCCGAGGACGATCGTCATCCCGGTCGCGCGCAGGAGTTGCAGGCGTACGAACGAGACCCGCCGCCCGGCGGCGAGGAGCGCGGTCGTGGCCAGGCCGGGAACGAACGCGATCAGGCCGCCGAAGTCGCTGCCCCAGGCGGTCCAGCTGTCCAGCACCGCGGCGGTGATCGTCATGAAGAGCACCGCGGTGACGGCGACGCGGCGCCCGTGAAGGGGCTCCAGCCAGTGCGCCACCCCGGCTGCGGCCAGCAGCGTGGACGTCGCCAGCACCGCGAAGGCGATGTTGCCCATCCCGTAGTACCGGCCGCCGACCAGCGGCGAGTAGCCCATCAGGCTGTTGAGCTGCAACCGGCTCCCGGTCAGCAGGTCGCCGCCGAGCACGGCGGCGGTCAACCCGGCGACCACCGTGCCGGACCCGAGGATGCCGCGCCGCCACGGGCCCGCCATGGCGACGGCGACCACGAGGGCGTCGATCCCGGCGATCCCGGCCGTCAGCCAGAAGGTCGGATGGCCGGTGCGCCACCACGGCAGCAGGTTGACGAGAAAGGCCGAGACCGGGACCGCCGCGGCGGCGAGCGCGATCAGCCGCGTGGCGGCCAGGACCCGCCCGCGCCGGTGCCCGGCCGTGCTCCGCAGCGCGAGTGCCGCCGCGCCGTAGAGGAGGACCTGCACGATCACGAACCCGGCGAAGAAACGCGGCAGCAGGTTGCGGTGGGTCTGCGCGGCGACGTCCTGGTCGGCGAGGTCGCCGACGGCGGACCCGAGGTCGTCCGGCCGGTCGGCGCCGGGGGTGAGGGGAGTCCCGATCAGGTCCGCAGGCGCCGGCACCTTCGCCGCGGCGAGGAGCGTGGCGGTGAGATCGGGAAGAATCGTCATGTTCGGACGCCGCGTGGAGTCCGACCCGAGGTAGCGTCCGGCCGCACGCGCACCGGTGGCGATCACGACCCGCAGGTGAGGCGTACGGCCGTCGTCCGACGTCCCGGCGACGAGAACGGTCGTCCCCGCCGGTACCCGCGAGAGCACCGCCCCGACCACGTGGTCCAGCCCTCCGTCAGCGGCGTCGACGATCGTGACCGGGCAGCGCGCCCACGCGTCCGGCGGCACGGCGGCCGGGGAGGGGGAGTACTCGTCGACGCGGCCGGTGGTGTCGGCGGCGGCCAGTGCCGCGCCGGGACCGGCGGCGGCAGTGCACCCGCCCGCTCGGTGAACGGCGTCGCCGAGCAGTCCCACCCGCCCGAACCCCTCGTTGACCCGCCGGATCGCCGCGACCTCGCCGACCACGCCGGCCGCCCGCTCCGCGGTCACGGTGATGGGGCGGTCGCAGTACGGACCGGCGGCCGAGCGTGCGCCTGCGGAGATCGTCGCCCAGCCGTCGTTCGGGCAGGTACGGGTGCCGACGGCCTTGACCGACAGGACGCCCGCACCCGCGTGCCCCGCCAGGCGCCACAGGTTCGGGGTCGCGGACGGGGTGACGTCGCTCCACTGAAGGCCGGGCGCGCCGATCAGCACCACGTGCCCGCCGGGTGAGGCCTCGGTAGCCGTCGACGCGATCGCGGGAGGGGACACCAAGGTGAACACGGCGAGAAGGAGGAACACGGTGGTTGAGATCTTGGGCAAGGGTCTTCTCCCTGGGCGTCCTCGACGCGGCGTACGGGAGCCTTGCCGACGGGTGAGGCGTACCGGCACCGTGAGCCTTAAATGTCCTGGTCCGCCGGGTGAAGTATGGGTCGCGACCCGGCCGGCCGCCCGCCGCTCGCGGCGCGTCGCGGCACTTTTTGCCTGCTCCTGATCATCAGCCGGGGTCCGCCGGGAACATTCGCCGTACGCTCGGGACGAGCCGACCTGTCAGCCCCTGCCGGAGGGTGAATTGAAGCGTGGTGTGCTGACCGTCTCCTGCCCCGACCGGCCGGGGATCGTCGCGGCCGTCTCGGGCGTGCTCGCGGCGAACGGCTGCAACATCGTCGAGAGCCAGCAGTTCGGCGACCGGGACACGGGACGCTTCTTCATGCGGACGCAGTTCGACGCGGGAGAGGGGCGTGGCGGAAAGCTCGCGGAGGAGTTCACCGCGCTGGAGCCGGAGTTCGCGCTGGAGTGGCGCCTCCACGACCTCGACGTACGGCCGAAGGTGCTCATCCTCGTGTCCGCGCAGGGCCACTGCCTCAACGACCTGCTCTACCGCCAGCGCTCCGGCCTGCTCGACATCGACGTGGTCGCGGTCGCCTCGAACCACCCGGACCTGCGGCCCCTGACCCAGTCGTACGGTGTCGACTACCACCATCTGCCGGTCACCGCCGCGACGAAGGCCGCCCAGGAGGCGGAGATCCTCGCGCTGGCCGAGCGTTCACAGGCCGACCTCGTCGTGCTCGCCCGCTACATGCAGGTGCTGTCCGGGGACTTCTGCGCGAGGCTTCCGGGACGGATCATCAACATCCACCATTCGTTCCTGCCGGGCTTCAAGGGCGCGCGGCCGTACCACCAGGCGCACGAGCGCGGGGTGAAGCTCATCGGCGCCACCGCGCACTACGTCACCGCCGACCTCGACGAGGGCCCGATCATCGAGCAGGAGGTCGCCCGCGTCGGCCACGCGCAGGGGCCCGCGGAGTTGATGGCGGTGGGGCGCGACGTGGAATGCCTCGCGCTGGCACGCGCGGTGCGCTGGCACACCGAGCACCGGGTCTTCCTCAACGCCGACCGCACCGTGGTGTTCAGCTGACCGAGCCGAACGGGCCGCGACCGCGCCGAGCTGCTCTAATGTCACCGTGAGTGTTGGAACTGAATGGGTGACCGCCGATGAGCTGCTCCTACCGGATGACGAGGGCGCACGCCGTGCGGCGGTGCGCGCTTTCCGGCCGCGGCGGGTGCTGCCCGCGGTCCTCGCGGCGTCGGCGCTGACGCTGGCGGGCGGATCTGCCGCCGCCCAGATGGTGTCCACCGTGCTCGGCCACCCGCTCGTACGGCCCGGTGCCCTCGAACCGGCCGGCCGGCTGGTCCGCACGCTGCGGTGGAACGACCCGGCCGTGCTGGGCACGGCGGGCGGCCTCGCCTTCGCCGGGCTGCTGCTCGTGCTGGCGGCGCTGCTCCCCGGCCGGACCCGTACGGTCGCCCTGGCCGGGGACGACCCCGCGTTCGTCGTGGGAGTCCGCCGCTCCTCGCTCTGTACGGCATTGCTGCGGGAGTCCCTGCACGTTCCCGGCGTCGCGGCGGCGAAGGTGCGCCTGCACGGGCGGCTGCGCCCGCGCGCCACGGTGTGCGCGGTCACCGGGTTCCGTAACCCCGGCAACCTCGACGACCAGCTCGCCGACGCCGTACGCGCCCGGCTCGACGACCTCGACCCGGTGCGGCCGCCGCGCGTGGCCGTACGCCTCAGGCCGCGGAAGGACTGACATGAGGAACCGCCTCTGGCTGGCGTTCACCGGCCTCGTCCTGCTCACCGCGGGCGCCATGGCGATGGCGGGAGGGCTCGGCGCCTTCGGGCGCGCGTACGCGAACCGGCCGCTGCTGGGCCGGACGCCGGCGCACTTCTGGCCGGGCGCGGCCGTCGCCGCAGGCGCCGTCGCGCTGCTCGGCCTCGCCTGGCTGACCGCGCAGGTGCGCTGCCGCCGCCTGCGGAGGCTCGCGATGGGCGACGCCGAGTCCGGCGCGACCCGGATGGCCGCGCGTGTCGCCACCCGCGCCATCACGACGGACGTCACGTCCTATCCCGGAGTGCGCCGGGCGCGCGCCCGGCTCGTGGGAAGCGACCGGCGGCCCTGGATCCGCGTCGACGTCACGTGCGACGACACCGCCGACCTGACAGAAGTGGGGGCCCGGATCCGGCACGACGCCATGGTCCGGCTGCGGACGACCCTGGACCGTCAGGACATGGGCGGCGTCATCGACTTTCGCGTCATTAAGGCCGAACCCGTAAAGGATCGGCGCGTATGGTGATGCGGCATGTCTTCTTTGCGCGCCGCCGCCGACGCTGTCCAGGACGACCTCGTACGGCTCCGCCGTGCGCTGCACCGCGACCCTGAGCTCGGCCTGGATCTGCCCCGCACGCAGGAGAAGGTGCTCGCAGCCCTGGACGGCCTCCCGCTGGAGATCGTGGCGGGTGTCTCGCTGTCGTCGGTGACCGCGGTGCTGCGCGGCTCCTCGCCCGGCCCGACCGTTCTCCTGCGCGCGGACATGGACGCGCTGCCGCTGGCCGAGCGGTCCGGCGCCCCGTACGCCTCGGAGGCCGAGGGGCGCATGCACGCCTGCGGCCACGACCTGCACACCGCGATGCTCGTGGGCGCGGCCCGGCTGCTCTGCGGCGCGGCGCCGACCACGGGTGAGTTCGCAGGCAACGTCATCTTCATGTTCCAGCCCGGCGAGGAGGGCTTCGCCGGCGCCAAGCAGATGATCGACGAGGGCGTGCTCGACGCCGCCGGCGAGCGGCCCGTCGCCGCGTTCGCGCTGCACGTCGCGGCGGGGAAGCTGCCGGCCGGGCGCTTCATGACCCGGCGCGGCCCGATCATGGCCGCCGCCGACGAACTGCACATCACGGTGCGCGGCGCGGGCGGCCACGGGTCACAGCCGCACCTCGCCAAGGACCCGATCCCGGCGGCGTGCGAGATGGTCACCGCGCTGCAGACGTACGTGTCACGGACCTTCGACGCGTTCGACCCGGTGGTCCTCACGGTCGGCAGCTTCCACGCGGGCACCAAGGCCAACATCATCTCCGACGAGGCCCGCTTCGAGCTGACGGTGCGTTCCTTCTCCCATCAGGCCCACACACGTGTCATCGCCGGCGTACGGCAGGTCGTGGAAGGCGTCGCCGCCGCGCACGGCCTGGCCGCCGACGTGCACCTCGACATGAGCTACCCGGTGACGATCAACGACGACGTGGAGGCGGAGTTCGCCGCCGACACGATCCGCGACCTGTTCGGATCGGAGCGTTTCGTCCAGGCGGAGAGCCCGATGACCACCGGCGAGGACTTCTCCTACGTCCTGGACGAGGTGCCGGGGGCGTTCGTGTTCCTCGGCGCGTGCCCGCCCGGCCGCGATCCGGCGACCGCGTCGTTCAACCACGCCGCGGACGCCGTGTTCGACGACGCGGTGCTCTCCGACGGCGCGCTTCTGCTCGCCGAACTCGCGCTGCGGCGGCTGAATCCCTGACCTTGACGGACCCGCCGGTCGCCTTGACCTCGCCGCGCCCCTATCATGAGTCGGCGGTTGTCAAGGTCCTCGACGGGGAGCGACTTACGTGCGCAGGCTGGTTCTCGCCGCCGTCATGGCGGTGCTGATCGCCGGATGCGGCAATGCCGCACAGACCGCGAAGAACCCCGAACCACCCGACTCTTCTCCGCCGGTGAACGTCCGCCACGCGAAGGTCGGCGGCGCCGTCCTGCTCACCGCCGCCGGGGCCGGCGGCGCGGGCTCGCTCCGGCTCGGAGTCAAGGTCCAGCAGGTCGTTCCGGCGACGACCGGTCAGGGCGAGTTCGACGTCCCGCGCAAGGGCGAGCGGTTCATGGCCGTGCGGTTCGTCCTGAAGAACCTCGGCACGACGCCGTACGACGACAGCCCGACGTACGGGGCGAAGGTCGTCGACGGCTCCGGGCACGAGTACGACCCGACGGTCGCGACGGTCTCGGCCGGCCCCGGCTTCGGGAGGCTGCTGGTCCTGCGGCACGACCAGGTGGCGAGCGGCTACATCGTGTTCGCGGTGCCGAGAGCCTCCAGGATCACCGGTGTGCGCTACACCCTGAACGCCGGCGACCGCGGTGAGTGGGACGTCCCCGACACGGTGACGCGTACACAGGGGCTACACGCGAAGCGCGCGCGCCACGACCGTGGAGATCGGTAGGTCGAACTCCCCGGACGCCGTCTCCGGCCGTGACCGCAGGTAGCCGAGCACGCGTTCGAGCAGCTCCGCGCGCTCGCCCTCGCCGAGGACCAGCACGTGCGAGTGCGTGCCGATCGTCGCGGTCATCGACTCGGCCGTACGCCGCCACGCGTGCGCGAACTCCTCGATCTCGATCGAGGGAAAGTCCGGAGTGGGCTCCAGCGGCTGCCCCGCCGTACGCCTCGTGTACGAGACGCCGCGCCCGGATGCCTCCTTCAGCCCGTCCACCCAGGGCACGTCGTCATCGTCGCGGTTCCAGAGCCCGGCCATCACGCCGCCACGTGCGAGCACGCGCGCCATCTCGGGCATCGCCGCCTCCAGATCGAACCAGTGCAGCGCCTGCCCGACCAGAACGGCGTCCATCGAAGCGTCCCCGAGCGGTATCCGCTCGGCCGGCCCGGCCATCGCACGGACGCCCGGCAGCACACGCCGCAGCTCGGCGAGCATCGCCGGATCCGGCTCGACCGCGACGACGTCCGCCGTATGCCGCAGAATCCCCGAGGTCAGCTTCCCCGTACCGGCCGCCAGATCGAGGACGCGCAGAGGCGTACGGCCGCGAACGGGCTCCAGCGCCCAGCGGATCGCGGCATCGGGATAGTCCGGCCGTTCCGTCGCGTACGCGGCCGCCTGACTCCCGAATGAGGACGCCCGCCGCTCGATGCTCATGCCCTCAACGGTAAGGGCGTCAGCACTCGATGACGTTGACGGCGAGGCCACAAGGCGGGCCGCAGGAGAGCGGTGCCTCCCGGTCATCCCCCACCGGCTCGCTTCGCTCGCTCATGCGGGTGGATTCCGGCGTCGGCCGGCCTCGTCGAAGAAGTGCAGGTGCTCGCGGCGGATGTGCAGGTGGACCGGGTCGGTGATCGGGTCGTCGGTGTGAACGCGGGCGCGCAGTGCGTGGCCGTGGAAGCCGAAGTGGACCAGCCGTTCCCGGCCCAGCAACTCGGTGATCGTACGCGGGCCGGTCAGCTCGATCTCGCCGGGACCGCAGCGGACGTCCTCGGCGCGGAATCCGGCGGTCAGCGTCCCCGGGAAGCCGAGGGCGTCCGCGGGCACCATGTTCATGGCGCCGAGGAACCGCGCCACGTAGGTCGTCCGCGGGGTGCGGAAGAGCTCGTCGGGGTCGCCGGCCTGCTCCACGGCGCCGTCGTGCAGCACGACGAGCTGGTCGGCCAGGCTCAGCGCCTCGACCTGGTCGTGCGTGACGTAGACGACGGTCATCGCCAGCTCCCGTTGCAGCGTCAGCAGCTCCCGGCGCATCCGGGCGCGCAGCTCCGCGTCCAGCGCCGATAGCGGTTCGTCCATCAGCACGACGCCGGGGCGGCGAACGAGCGCCCGGCCGATGCCGACGCGCTGGCGCTGGCCGCCGGACAGCTCGGCCGGCTTGCGCCGCAGCAGATGGGTCACATCGAGCAGGGCCGCGACCTCCTCGACCCGCCGCCGCCGTTCACGCGGCAACATCCCGGCCATTCTCAGCGGGAACTCGATGTTCTTGTACGCGGTCTTGTCCGGGTACAGCGCGGAGCCCTGGAACACCATGGCCACGTTCCGGGTCCGCGGGTCCCATCGCGTGACGTCGTCCGGACCGATGTGGATCGTTCCGGAGGTGACGTCGGTGAGCCCGGCGATCGCGCGCAGCAAGGTCGTCTTGCCGCATCCGGACGCGCCCAGCAGCACGGTGATCTTCCCGGCGGGGCACGCGAGGCTGATGTCCCCCAGCGCCCGCGTGCCGTCCGGGTAGACCTTGCCGATGTTCCGGCAGGCCACCGCCGTCGAGGTGACCTCCGGGTTCGCGACGATGGTGGTCATGGCAAGAGGGCCTTGACCCGCGTGGCCGCGTTGTCGAGCGCCGCCTGCGGACCGGTGGCCCCGGCGACCGCCTTGGCGATCTCGTCCTGCATGACCTGCCCGATCTCGACGTTGTGCGTGCCAGGGAACTGGTACCAGGGCACGAGCGCGGCGAGCTGGCTCCAGCCCGCCTTCGCCAGCGGGTTCGTCTCCAGGTAGCCGCCGAGGTAGCGGGGGTCGGCGGCGGCCGCGCGGTTGACCGGGGAGAAGCCGCTGGCCTTGACGAGCGCGGTGACGCCGCGCGGGCTGGTCAGCTCCTTGATCACGGTCCACTGGGCGGCGAGCTTGGCCGGGTCCTTGGCAAAGCTCACGATGGCCGCGCCCCCGGCGACGGCCTTACGAGTGCCGTGGTCGGGGATCGGGAACGGCGCGCTGCGCACCTCGAACTTGACCTGGGACTGGATCGTCGCCGAGTAGCTGGAGGACTGCAGCACCATCCCGGTGTCGCCGCGGGTGAAGATGTCGCCGGCCTGCTGGTTGGCCACCGCGCGGGCCGCGCCCGCCTTGACCAGGTCGGCCCAGAACCCGATGATCTCGGCGCCCTGTGGAGAGTTGAACGTCGCATGGTTCTCGGCGGGGTTGGTGAACGCGCCGCCGGCGGATCTGAGGAGGTTCTGGAAGCCGTACCCGCCGAGGTGGTCGGTGCGGATGATGATGCCGTTCGCGGCGGCCTTCGAGGACACGATCGCGGTCGCGGCGCGGCGCAGCTCGGTGAAGGTCTGCGGCGGCGCGGCGGGGTCCAGGTGCGCCTTGCGGAAGACGTCGGCGTTGCAGAACAGCGTGTAGGTCGAGACGCCGTAGGGGAACCCGTACAGCGTGCCGTGAAAGCGGCCCAGGTCGAGCAGTCGCGGATCGACGTTCGTGGCGGCGAACGTCTCGTCCTTCTTGATCACCTGGTCCAGGGCGGCGGCCCGTTTCGCGTCCGCGTACGTGCGCAGCGAGTTGAGCCCGGTGATCGCCAGATCGGGCACGCGCCCGGCGATGAGGTCGTTCTGCAGCCGCTGGTCGACGCCGGTGTAGGAGGTGTCGCCCACTCTGACCAGCGTGACGCTGATCCCGGTGCGCTTGGTGAAGGCGGCGTCGAGGGCCTGCTGGACACCGGCGAGCAACTGCGGGAAGTTCGGCACGATCAGCTCGACGTGCTTGGGGTCGGACGTGCTGCGCTCCGTTCCCGGCGAGCACGCGGACAGGACGGCGGTGCCCGCGGTCAGGGCGAAGAATCTGCGTCGGGTGAGACGGGTCATGGCGGTGCTCCCAAATATGTAAGTCACGAGGTCAGTCGAGGGCGGTGGTGAGCGCGAGTCCTCGGACGAACTGGCGCTGAGCGAGGAGAAAGGCGAGCACGAGAGGGGCGACGGCCAGCGTCGCCGCCGCCATCTGCGGCCCCTGCGCGCTGCCGCTGTCGGAGGCCGCGAACCGCGCGACCGCGAACGGCACGGTCGCGTGCGCGTCCGTGCGGAGGATGACCGAGGGCCAGAAGAGGTCGTTCCAGTGGTTGGTCACGCTGAAGACGCCGAAGGCGAGGATCGCGGGCCGCACGTTCGGCAACACCACCCGGAACACCATTCCGAACGGCCCGACCCCGTCCATCCGCGCCGCGTCGAACACCGTCTGCGGGATCGTCAGGATGAACTGCCGGAACAGGTAGATCCCGAACGCCGATGCCCCGTACGGCAGGATCAGCCCCGCCAGCGTGTCCCCGAGGCCCACGCGCGACAGCCCCACGTACACCGGGATCGCGGTGACCTGCACCGGGATGACCAGGCAGCACAGCACCAGGCCGCGAACCGCCCGCCGCCCGCGGAACGACAGCCGCGCCAGCGCGTACCCCGCGGGCAGCGCACCGGCCACCTGCAGAACGAGGATCGCCCCGGCGACGACGACGCTGGTGAGGTAGTACCCGGGCCAGTTCGCGCCGTTCCAGGCGTTCCGGAAGTTCGCCAGTGTCGGGGAGAACGAAAGGCCGAGACCCTGTACGTCCGCCGGTGGCGCGAACGCCGCGCGCAGCATCACGTAGAACGGTGTCAGCACCACCACCGCGCCCGCGAGGAGCACCAGGTGCGGCAGCAGCCGCCGTGCGCCGCTCATCGGGCGCCCGCCGCTTCCCAGCGCCGCCCCACGACCCGCAACTGCGTCAGGACGGTGACGAGCACGAGGGCCAGCAGCACGATGTTGACCACCGAGGCGCCGCCGAGGTCGGAGAAGGCGACCCCGCGCTCCCACATCAGGTACGCCAGTGTGGTGCTGGCGGTCTGTGGCCCGCCGCGCGTCATCACGGCCACCTGGTCGTACACCCGCAGCCCGTCCCGGGTGGCGGTGACCAGCGCGAACACCGTCGCGGGGCCGAGCGCGGGCCAGGTGACGCTCCAGAACCGGTGCCAGGCGTTCGCGCCGTCGAGCGTCGCGGCCTCCCGCAGCACCTCCGGCACCCCGCTCAGCCCGGCCAGGAACATCACCACCGTCGAGCCGATTCCCTGCCAGGAGCCGACGACCGCCACCGCGGGCAGCGCGAGGGAGGTGGAGTTGAGCCAGTCCTGCACGCCGAGCAGCCGTCCCAGCGTCGAGTCGACGATCCCGCTGCCCGGGTAGAACATCCACCGCCACACCACCGACATCCCGGCCAGAGTGGCCGCGGTGGGGAGGAAGTACGCGGTACGCCACAGTGCGGACCCTCTGTCCACGCGGTGGATCGCCAGCGCGATGAGAAGCCCGACGACCATGACCGGCACCACGGTCAGCGCCGCGTACACGATCGTGTGCACGGTCGCGGACGCCAGTTCCGGGCCGGCGAGCACCCGGCGGAAGTTCGCCAGCCCGGCGGGGGTGAGCGCGCCGGTGAGCGGGTCGTAGCCGGCGAACGCCAAGGCGAGCGCCAGCAGCACGGGCACGACCACGAACAGGGACAGCCATACCACCGCGGGCGCGACGAGCGCGGCGCCTGCCCGCCGTCTCAGGGCGCCCATCACCCGAACCCGGCCGCGACGGGCAGCTCGGCGATCCCGTGCACCAGCGCGGTGTGCGGCGCCTCCCGCAGCTCCGCCTCCGAGTGGGCACCGCCGAGCACCCCGATTCGCACGGCCGCTCCCGACCGTTCGGCGGCCACCAGGTCGCTCCGGGTGTCGCCAGCGACGAGCAGCGACCGCACGCCGGTGGCGCCCAGCCTCGCCGCGGCGGCCCAGATGAGGTCGGGGTACGGCCGGCCGCGGCCGACGTCCTCCGGCGACAGCACGAGGTCGACGGCGTCAGCCCAGCCGAGCGCGTCGATGATCGGGTCCCGGACGTCCGGCGCGAACCCGGTGATCAGCGCGATCCGCACCCCGGCGCCGCGAAGGCGTGCGAACACGTCGGCCGCACCCGGTTTGGCCGACATCGCACCGGCCCGTACGGCGTCGACGATCGCGTCGGTGAACGCCCGGTACGCGCACTGGGCGCGGTCGTCGTCGTCGACCAAGAGCTGGAACATCCGCGATTTCGGCAGGCCCCGATGGCGGCGCAGCCCGGCCGGGTCGGCCGGCAGGCCGACCGAGCGCATGGCCAGGCCGACGGAACGTTCGACGGTTCCGTTCTCCTCGACCGTGGTTCCGGCCATGTCGAGGACCGCGACCTCCAGCGGTGGAATTGTCATGTCGGGGCCCCTAGGTGGAATGTTCGTCGCTGATCCGGCTCATCAGATCGAGCGCGGACTTGGAGTACTTGCCACGACGCACGGCCACCCCCACGAACAGCACGTCGAACACGGCCAGGTGGGTGAGCCTGCTGGTGAGCGCCTCAAGCTGCAGGCCCTGGCCCGGCCCGCCGGCGACCAGCGCCAGGTCGGAGGCGGCGACCAACGGGGACCGCTCGAAACTGGTGATGGAGACGACCGTCGCACCGGCGCGTTTCGCCTCGGTGGCGGCCTTGATCGTCTCGGCGGTCTTGCCGGTGTGGCTGATCAGCAGCGCCACGTCACCGGGGTCGAGCCGGGCGGCCGTCAGGTGCTGCTCGATTGTCCCGGTGGGCGCGGTCGCCCAGCACCCCAGCACCGACAGCCGGTACGCGGCGTCCTGCGCCGGGCTGGCCGACGCACCGTTGCCGGCCACGAGGATCCGGGACGCGAACATAACCGCCTCGATCGCGCTCTCCAGCGCCTCGGCGTCCACGGTCTGCACCGCGTCCCGCACGGTGGAGGCGGTTGCGTAAAGGATCCGGCGCAGGAGCTGTGGCGCACCGGTGTCCAGGCCGATCCCGGCCGAGTGCGTGACCTCCTCGTCGCGCAGTGCGATGTCCTGTGCAAGCGCCAGCTTCAGCTCTTGGAAGCCGGTGAACCCGGCGCTCTGGCAGGCACGGACGATGGTCGAGGTCGCCGCCTGGACGCTCGCGGCCACGCTCGCCAGCGGGGAGTTCACCACCAGGTCCGGCCGGGCCAGCACGAAGTCCAGCACGCGCGCCTCGGAGCTGTTCAGCGTGTTGCTCGCGGACCTGACCCGGGAGTACACCTGGCCCGAGCGCAGCGGCAGCGGATGTTCGCTCACAGGTCCACCACCGGGCCGGGCACGACCACCACGCCGTCCTCGTCCGCGCGCAGGTACGCGCCGGGCCGGAAGGCGACCCCGCCGAAGGTGACCGTTGCACCGATCACGCCGGTACCTCGTTTGGCCGGCCGACGCGGGTGTGAGCCGCGCGCCAGCACGCCGAACCGCTGCTGGGAGAGCCAGCGCACGTACCGGACCGGGCCGTTGACGACCAGGCCTGACCAGCCGTTCGCGAGTGCGAGCTCGACGTGGGTCGGCCCGCTGATGGCGCACCGGCGGGTGTCGCGGGCGTCCACCACCAGCACCCGGCCCGCGCCGGGATTCGACAGCGCGGAACGGACCAGGGCGTTGTCGTCATCGACCTCGACGGTCTGGATCGTGCCGCCGAAGCTGCGCACCCCGCCGAAGTGCCGGAGCTCGACGTCGAGGACCTGCGCGTCGTCGGCGTGCGCGTCGGCCAGCCGCCCGGTCGCCGACGGGCCTACCGGGTCCACTGCGGGCTCCGGTAGGTGCCGTTGAGGCGCTTGAGGTCCCGGAGGCTGTCGCCATGGATCGCGGTGCGGCCGTGCAGGATCCTCTTGTTGTCGAAGAGCAGCATCTCGCCGGGCCGCAGGCGGTGCACCAGCCACCACCTCTCGTCGTGGATCTGCGCGGACAGCCGCTCGAACGCCGCCACGTGCTCCTCGCTCGACCGGTTCATCTCCCGCAGCCCGGCGCGGATGGCCTCGTCGCGAAACCTGATCTCGTGCCGGCCCTCCCGCAACCGCAGCAGCGGCGCGGTGACCGCGAAGTCCCGCCGCGGCACGTTGAAGATCGGGAATTCCGCGTCCTGGAGCAGGTGGTGCGCCCTGGCGTCCACGGACCGCAGATGCCGCGCGATCGGCTCGATCGGCACGAGCACCGACTCGCCGCCCGCGTCCGACTCGTTGGCGACGCACGCCAGCGCCAGGTAGTCCGGCGGGTTCGCACGCGCGGACTGGTCGGTGTGCGGCGGCAGTGCCGTACGCCGCCGGCTGTGCGGCTGCGGGCCGTCCGGCGCGCTCGCGGGCCTGACGTGGTCGATGTAGGCCACCGGACGTTCCTTCGCGGGCACCAGCTCGCCGAGGTACCGGCAGGTCAGGGCGAGGGTGACGTCGGAGGAGACGGGCATCGCCTCCAGCATGGCCATGCCGTCGGCACGCAGAGCGGCGGCCACCTCGTCCAGCGCCTCGACGGCCTCAGCCACCAGTTCGGCAACGGCCGGAGGATCGAGCGCAGCGATCTCCTCGACCGAGAACCGAGCGTCCAGCCGCGGCGCGGCCGCGCGCAGGTTCTCAGGCGCCGTAACTGCTTCGAGTGTGCTCACCGTCAACCTCCGGATCAAAAATCCAGGCCTGAGCTGTCGATGGAAACCTAAGATCTCTACGAAGAATCGGTCAACACCAGCCAAAAGCATTCATCTAGTGGACATCTGCCTGAAACTTGGACTCAAGATCCCAAACTGGTCGACAGTTCCGGATTGATCAGCCACCGCCGGGACGGACGGAGTCGCTCGCCCGCCACCAGACCGGTCGCCGGCGCGCCGACCGCGGCCACGACGAAGACCGCCGGGTAGCCGAACGCCGCGACGGCGCCGGTGAGCAGGCCGCCGACGCCGAGCCCGCTGCGCCGCCGATGCCCGAGACCTGCTTCGCCGCCTGGTCGGCCTGGCCGCCGACCTCGCTGAAGATGTTGGTGATCTCGCTGCTAGGGCTCTCCACGTGGTTGGTCACGCTGGTCATCGACTGTTCGAGCTTGGCGAAGACGTTGTTCTGTCCAGCTCGACGTTCAGCGTGACCGTGAGATCCTTCGAGATCTCCTTGAGCTTGGCCTCGACTTCCTTCGTGTCGAGATCGAGCTGAACCTCAATCTTGGCGTTGGCCTCTTCGCGCTAGCGTCAGCACTCGATCACGCTGACCGGAATCTCGATGACGTTGACGGCGAGGCCGCCGCGTGAGGTCTCTTTGTACTTCGCGTCCATATCCGCACCGGTAGTGCGGAGCGTTTGAATCGCCTTGTCCAGGGGGACGAAGTGGCGGCCGTCTCCGCGGAGGGCGAGGCGGCTGGCGCTGATGGCCTTGATGGAGGCGACCGCGTTGCGTTCGATGCAGGGCACCTGGACCAGGCCGCCGACCGGGTCGCAGGTGAGGCCGAGGTTGTGTTCGATGCCGATCTCGGCGGCGTTCTCGACCTGTTCGGGGGTGCCGCCCAGGACGTCGGTGAGGCCGGCGGCCGCCATCGAGCAGGCCGAGCCGACCTCGCCCTGGCAGCCGACCTCGGCGCCGGAGATCGAGGCGTTCTCCTTGATGAGGACGCCCATCGCCCCGGCGGTGAGCAGGAACCGTACGACGCCGTCATCCGAGGCGCCGGGTACGAAGCGGTCGTAGTAGTGCAGGACGGCCGGGACGATGCCGGCGGCGCCGTTGGTCGGGGCGGTGACGATGCGGCCGCCGGCGGCGTTCTCTTCGTTGACGGCGAGGGCGAACAGCGTCACCCAGTCCATGGCGCGCAGCGGGTCGGCGCCGGTCTCGGTGACCAGTTTGCGGTGCAGGTGGTGGGCGCGGCGGCGTACCTTCAGGCCGCCGGGCAGGAGTCCTTCCTGGTCGCAGCCGCGCGCGACGCTCTCCTTCATGACCTGCCACAGGAGGAGCAGCCGCTCGCGGATCTCCGCCTCGTCGCGGCCGAAGGCCTTCTCGTTCTCCATCATCAGCGCGGAGATCGACAGCCCGGTCTCGCGGGTGAGGTCGAGCAGCTCCGCACCGGAGGTGAACGGGTGGGGCACCTTGGTGTCGTCCGGTTTGATGCGGTCCGCGCCGGTGGCGGCCTCGTCGACCACGAAGCCGCCGCCGACGGAGTAGTAGACCCGTTCCCGCACCTCGGTGCCGTCGGCGTCGAGGGCGGTGAACCGCATGCCGTTGGGGTGGTGGGGGAGCGACTGCTTGCGCTCGAAGACGAGGTGCTCGCCGATGACGAACGGCACCTCCCGCTCGCCGAACAGCCGGATGACGCCGCTCTCGCGGATCGCGGCCATGCGCCGGCCGACGCCGTCGACGTCGACCAGCTCCGGCTTGTCGCCCTCCAGGCCGAGGATGACGGCCTTGTCGCTGCCGTGCCCCTTTCCGGTGAGCCCGAGCGAGCCGTAGAGGATCACGTGGACGGCCGCGGTCTTCTCCAGCAGCCCGTCGTTGGCGAGCCCGCGAGCGAACCGGTGTGCGGCCACCATCGGGCCGCCCGTGTGCGAGCTGGACGGCCCGATTCCGATCTTGAACAGATCGAAGACGCTGATCGCCATCGGGTGCCTACCCGGAAGTGGCGGGCTGCCCCCGCCGTGCTTCGGTGGCTTGTTGGTAGAGGCGGCCGGCGCGGTAGCTGGAGCGTACGAGGGGGCCGGACATGACGCCGGTCAGGCCGATCTCCAGTGCTTCGGATTCCAGTTCCACGAACTCTTCGGGTTTGACCCAGCGTTCCACCGGGTGGTGGTGGGGGGAGGGGCGTAGGTATTGGGTGATGGTGAGGAGTTCACAGCCGGCGTTGTGCAGGTCGTGGATGGCTTGGGTGGTTTCTTCGCGGGTTTCGCCCATGCCCAGGATGAGGTTGGACTTGGTGATGAGTCCTGCTGCTCGTGCTTGGGTGATGACGTCGAGGGAGCGTTCGTAGCGGAACGCGGGGCGGATTCGTTTGAAGATTCGTGGCACGGTTTCGAGGTTGTGTGCCAGGACGGCTGGGCGTGAGGAGAAGACTTCTGCGAGTTGTGAGGGGACGGCGTTGAAGTCCGGGATCAGCAGCTCGACGCCGCAGTCGGGGACCGACGTGTGGATCTGCCGGACGGTTTCGGCGTAGAGCCAGGCTCCGCCGTCGGGTAGGTCGTCGCGGGCGACGCCGGTGATGGTGGCGTATTTGAATCCCATTGTGGCGACGGATTCGGCGACGCGGCGTGGTTCGTCGGGGTCGTAGGCGGCGGGTTTGCCGGTGTCGATCTGGCAGAAGTCACACCGTCGCGTGCACTGGTCACCACCGATGAGGAAGGTGGCTTCGCGGTCTTCCCAGCATTCGTAGATGTTGGGGCAGCCCGCCTCCTGGCAGACGGTGTGCAGGCCCTCGGACCGCACCAGCTGCGTCAGCTCACGGTACTGAGGACCCATCTTCAGACGAGTCTTGATCCAGGGCGGCTTGCGTTCGATCGGAGTCGCGGCGTTCCGCGCCTCCACACGCAACAACTTCCGGCCCTCGGGCGCGATGGTCATTGGGGATCACCCATCACAGACTGGGGTAGAGCGGATGCCGGTCGGCGAGCGTGCAGACCCGTGCGGACAGTGCCGCGGCGTCGTACGACGGCTGCAGTGCCGCCGCGATGATGTCGGCGACCTCGGTGAAGTCCTCGGCCTGGAACCCGCGGGTGGCGAGCGCCGGGGTGCCGATCCGCAGGCCGGACGTCACCATCGGCGGGCGCGGGTCGTTGGGCACCGCGTTGCGGTTCACCGTGATGCCGATCTCGTGCAGCCGGTCCTCGGCGTTCTGGCCGGTCAGCTCGGAGTCGACCAGGTCGACGAGCACGAGGTGCACGTCGGTGCCGCCGGTCAGCACCTTCACACCGGCCTTGGCGGAGTCCTCGCGCAGCAGGCGCTCCGCCAGGATCTTGGCGCCCTCGATCGTGCGGCGTTGCCGCTCGGCGAAGTCGTCGGACGCGGCGATCTTCAACGCGACGGCCTTGGCCGCGATGACGTGCTCCAGCGGCCCGCCCTGCGTGCCGGGGAACACGGCGGAGTTGATCTTCTTCGCGTACTCCTCGCGGCACAGGATGAGGCCGCCGCGCGGCCCGCACAGGGTCTTGTGCGTGGTCGTCGTGACGACGTCGGCGTACGGGACCGGCGACGGGTGCAGGCCCGCGGCGACGAGCCCGGCGAAGTGCGCCATGTCGACCATCAGGAGCGCGCCGGTCTCGTCGGCGACGCGGCGGAAGGCCGCGAAGTCGAGCTGCCGCGGGTACGCGGACCAGCCGGCGACGATCATCTTCGGGCGGTGCTCGTGCGCCAGCCGTGAGACCTCGTCCATGTCCACGCGGCCGTCCTCACCCACGTGGTAGGCGGCGACGTTGAACATCTTGCCGGAGTAGTTGATCTTCATGCCGTGGGTCAGGTGCCCGCCATGGGCGAGGTCGAGCCCCAGGATGGTGTCGCCCGGCTGCAGCAGCGCGAAGTAGACCGCGATATTGGCCTGCGCGCCGGAGTGAGGCTGGACGTTCGCCCGGATCTCGTGCGGGGAGTCCGCGGCGAACAGGGCGAGGGCCCGCTCGATGGCGAGCCGCTCGGTGACGTCGACGAACTCACAACCGCCGTAGTAGCGGCGGCCCGGGTAGCCCTCGGCGTACTTGTTCGTCATCACCGAGCCCTGGGCCTCCAGGACGCCCAGCGGAGCGAAGTTCTCCGAAGCGATCATCTCAAGGGTCGACTGCTGGCGGTTCAGCTCACCGGCGATGGCCGCGGCCACCTCCGGGTCGAGCTCGGCCAGAGGAGCGTTCGTGACGTTCATTTCAGGCCTCCTCGATCAATTTGGAGTACGCCTGGGAGTCGAGTAGGTCGCCCGCGGAGTCTTCGGTGGTGCGGATCTTGAACAGCCATCCCTCGCCGTACGGGTCGGCGTTGAGGACGGCGGGGTCCTCCTCGGCCGAGCCGTTCACGGCGACGACCTCGCCGCTCACCGGGGCGTAGATGTCGCTCACCGACTTGGTCGACTCCGCCTCCCCGCACGGCTCTCCGGCCTCGACCGACGCGCCCTCCTGGGGAAGCGAGACGTACACGATGTCACCGAGCGCCTCGGCGGCGTACGCGGTGATCCCGATGGTCACCACGCCGTCGGACGGCTGGGTGATCCACTCGTGCTCCTCGGTGTAGGAAAGCGTCTCGGGGACGTTGCTCACGAAGTTCTCCTATAGAAAGGCAGTGCGACCTTGTCGACCGGCTCGTGGGTGCCGCGGATGTCCACCGCGAGATCGGTGTCTTCGGCGTGACCCGCGTCGATATATGCCATGGCGATCGGCCTGCCCAGTGTCGGGGATGGCGCCCCGCTGGTCACGATCCCGCACGGCGTGCCGTCGGAAGTCACGACGTCGTACCCGTGCCTCGGCACCCGGCGTCCGCGCATGACCAGGCCGACGAGCGTGCGCCCGGGCGGGGTCTGCGACCGCGCGGCGAGCGCGGCGCGGCCGACGAAGTCGCCCGGCTTGTCGAGCTTGACGGTGCGCCCGAGGCCGGCGTCGTACGGCGTCGTCTCGGTAGTGAGCTCGTTGCCGTACAGCGGCATTCCGGCTTCGAGACGAAGCGTGTCACGCGCGGACAGGCCGGCCGGCTGTAGGTCGTCGCCCCCGGTCTCCACCAGCGTGTTCCACATGCGCACGGCGTCGCCGGAGGAGACGAACAGCTCGAAGCCGTCCTCGCCGGTGTATCCGGTCCTGGCGATCAGGGCGTCGATCCCCGAGACGGCCGCGGCCAGGATCGCGTAGTACTTCAGGTCGGCGAGCGGCGCGTCGGTGAGCTTCTCGAGGATCCCTTGGGCCTTCGGGCCCTGCACGGCGATCAGCGCGTACGAGCCGGACCGGTCGTCGACGGTGGCGTTCTCGAAGCCGGAGGAGCGCTCGATCAGCTCGGCGTGGACGACGGCGGCGTTCGCGGCGTTCGCGACGACCATGAAGGTCTCCGATGCGAGCCGGTAGACGATCAGGTCGTCGAGGACGCCTCCGGCGGTGTCGCAGATCATGGTGTAGCGGGCACGGCCGACGGCGAGCGCGGACAGGTTCCCGATGAGAGCGTGGTCGAGTGCCGCGCCCGCCTCGGAACCGGAGAGGAAGATCTCCCCCATGTGGGACAGATCAAAGATCCCCGCGCTGGTGCGGACGGCCTGGTGCTCCGCCTTCTCACTGCCGTAGCGAAGCGGCATGAGATAACCGGCGTATTCGGTCACGGTGGCTCCGAGGCCGGTATGGACCTCGTGCAGTGGTGTCTTCTTGGTGTCCGGGGCGGACATCGAGGCAGGCTCCTTATACGCGGGCTGGCCGGGGAACCATCGTCCCACCGGCGCGCCAGGTGCGGCGTCGGCGCCTCCCCCTCTGTCATCGGTGCCTGAGAGCTTCACCCCGGAGAGGGGCTTGCACCTTCGGCGGGAGCATCGGCTCCGCTTTCCAGAGGTCGCCTGGTCCGCGCGGTTCGTGCGCCTGAGAGGTTCTGGGGAGGAGTTGCTCCTTCGGCGGCCTCCGCTGGCGGCGGAGGCCTCTCCCGCGTGGGATCATCGGCTCCCGCCAGGCTAGCAGCGTGTCCGACCCGGCGATAGCGGTCGGGCCGTATCTGCCCAGAGGGCGAGCCCCTGGAACCCCCGACGTGGAGGGCTGCCGCCCCCCACGCCCTCTTGGCCTCGCTCAGGCCATACCTCCGGGCCGGCCTGCCGGGCCGTTGTTCCACCAGCAGTCGTGCAAGTGACCGCCGCCGAGCGGACCGAAGCCGGCGCGTGGCGGCGGGGTGGCGTGTGTTCGGTCATTCGCCGTGCGGGTCGGCGGCGTTGAGGGTCTCGACGACCTGGTCGTAGTCGCCGCGGGCCTCGGCGTAGCGCAGGAACTTCACCCGTTCGACCTGGATCTCCTTCGCTTCGGGCCGGTCCTCCAGCAGCGTCATGACCTCCGACACGAACTCGTCGAGCGGCATCGCGAACTCGCTGTCCTCCTGGCCGGGAAGCAGCGAGGTGCGGACGGCCGGTGGTTCGAGTTCCACGATCTTCACGGTGGTGTCGGCGAGTTGCAGCCGGATCGACTCGCTGAGCATGTGGATCGCGGCCTTTGACGCGTTGTAGCTCGGGGTGGCCTTGAGCGGTGCGAACGCGAGTCCGGAGGAGACGGTGATGATCGTGGAGTCCGGCTGTGCCCGCAGGTGCTCGATGAAGGCGGCGATGAGGCGGATCGGGCCGAGCACGTTGGTCGTCACAACGGCCTCGGCGGAGGTGAGGAACGACTCGGGATCGCGCCAGTCCTCGACGCGCATGATCCCGGCCATGGTGACCAGGACGTTGAGGTCCGGGTGTTTCGCCAGCACCTGCTTTGCCGCGGACTCGATGCTCGCGGCGTCCGTCGTGTCGATCTGTACGGTGTCGATGCCGGGATGCTCGGCGGCGATCCGTTCGAGTAGTTCGGCGCGCCGGCCACCGATGATGACGGTGTTCCCCCTGGCCCGCAGGGCGAGGGCGAGGGCGAGGCCGATGCCGCTGGTGGAGCCGGGGATGAAGATGGTGTTTCCGGTGATGTTCATGTCGCGATCCTTGCCGTTCGGTCACCGCGGGGGCAGAGACCGGTTATCAGGGGATCGGCGATCCCTGGTTCGCCCGAAGGGCACCGGCGAATAATGGGGCATATGGACCGTGTAGCGCTGGCAGACTTCCTGCGCCGTCGCCGTGACGCGCTACGACCTGAGGACGTCGGGCTCCCCAACGGCGCGCGTCGCCGGGCTCCGGGTCTCAGGCGTGAGGAGGTCGCGGCTCTCGCGGTGATGTCGGCCGACTACTACTCGCGGCTCGAACAGCGGCGTGGCCCGCAGCCGAGCGAGCAGATGCTCGCCTCGCTCGCCCGAGCGCTCCGGCTGACCGGCGACGAGCGCGACTACCTGTTCCAGGTGGCAGGACACAACGCCCCGGCATCGGTGTCGGTCGCGACGCACGTCGCCCCCGCGCTGCTCCGCGTGCTGGACCGCCTCGATGACACTCCGGCGCTCATCCTGTCCAACCTGGGCGAGACACTCGTGCAGAATCGGATGGCCGACGCCCTGTTCGGGGACAAGTCGGGTTACACCGGTCTCGCCCGCAGCGAGATCTACCGGTGGTTCACCGACCCTTCGGAGCGGCTGCGCTACCCCGAGGCCGACCGCGACCGCCAGAGCCGCGCCCAGGTCGCGAACCTGCGCGCCGCCCACGGGTCGATGGGACCACGATCACGGGCCGGTGAACTCGTGCGGACGCTGAAGAGACTGAGCGCAGAGTTCGCCGAACTATGGGAGCGGCACGAGGTCGCGAAACGCTTCGCGGACCATAAGACGCTCATCCACCCCGAACTCGGTGAGATCGAGGTGGACTGCCAGGTCTTGTTCACCGAGGATCAGTCACAAGCACTGCTCGTCCTCACCGCCGCCCCGCGCACCGAAGGCTACGAGAAGCTACGGCTCCTTTCGGTCCTGGGCCACGACCACTTCGCCGGGGCGGGGTAGCGCGCGTTCGCCAGAGGGGCGGCCATCGCCTGCTCAGCTGATGAATCCGACCTCCGGGTGACGCGGCGAATCCCGGTCGAGCAGGTCGTTGTCGCGACCGCGCAGCCACTTGTCGAAGAACGCCGCGAGGTACGCCCGCTCGTCCGCGACGGCGCGTACGGGGGCGATCCACCCCGTGTCGGCGTGGCCGTGGGCCAGGAGCGACTCGATGTCGGTGTAGGTGTGGTGTTGCGCGCCGCGCAGGTGCAGGTCGCGGTGCCAGCCCCGGCTGTGCTCCCAGAGCGCCTCCCACGACCGTACGGTGTGGTGGTCGCTCGCCTGGCTTCCCATCAGCCAGTGGCACGCGGAACGGCTCGACCCGGCCGCCGGGGAACTCCACCTCCGACGCCTCGTACGTGTGGTCGATCGTCAGGACGACGTACCCGCGCGAGGCCAGGTCCTCGGCGAGCGTCGTGCCGAGCGTGCGCGGGTCGCCGAGGCCGGGCGAGTACAGCACGACGGGATGCCGGCCGGCCTCGGCGGGCGCGCCCACGCGTGAGTGGGTCCGCGTGGCGGCCCAGTCCACCGCACCGGGCCGTACGCCGAACCCCTGGTGAACGGGTGTGCCGAGCGACGCGTCGAAATGCTTCGCGGCATCGGGGGTACGGCTTACCCCACCCTGGTGGCCAGGGCGGCGGTCGCGAGGGCGGTGAACAGGCTCACGTCCTCGCCGGCCTCCGGGTGCCACTGGACGCCGACCGTGTACGGGTGGGCGTCCAGTTCGACCGCCTCGATGAGCCCGTCGTCGGACCACGCGGTCGCGCGCAGGCCCGCGCCCAGCCGGTCGATGGCCTGGTGGTGGAGGCTCATCACGTCCAGCGACGTACGGGGCAGGACCCGTGCGAGGCGGCTGCCGGGCTGGACGTGCACGGCGTGGCGGGCGAACGTCGCGTCGCCGTGCGCGTGGCCCTCGTGGCCGACGACGTCCGGCACGTGCTGGTGCAGGGTGCCGCCCAGGACGGTGTTGAGGAGCTGCAGCCCGCGGCAGACGCCCAGGATCGGAATCCTCAGCCGGAGGGCCTCGCGGAGCATGGCCAGCTCCGCGACGTCGCGTGCGGGCACGATCCGCCCGGTCCTGGGGTGCGGGACCGCGCCGTACCGGACGGGGTCGACGTCGCCGCCGCCGACGAGCAGGAGGCCGTCGAGGCGCGGCAGGAAGCCGGGGACACCGGGCGTCGCGGGGAGGATCACCGGGACGCCGCCCCCGGAGAGAACCTTGTCGAGATAGCGCTGGGGCACGACGCTGGCGGGCATGTCCCATGCCGCCCAGCGGGCCCGCTCGGCGTACGCGCTGACGCCGATCACCGGTCTGGTCACGACGCCGATGTAAGCGTGGCATTCCGCCACGCTCACATGACATGATTTTCGCCGGACCGAACCTTGAACCTCCGCTGACCCGGCTACCCGCCCGCGGCCTCGACCAGCGCAGTGAACAGCGAAGGGTCGCCGTCGGCCTCCGGATGCCACTGCACGCCGAGGGCGAACGGATGGTCCTCCATCTCGGCGGCCTCGATGATCCCGTCGTCCGACCAAGCGCACGCGCTCAGGCCGTCGCCGAGGCGGTCGACGGCCTGGTGGTGGTAGTGCGGCACCGTGACGGTCTCCGCGCCGAGCGCCTTGGCCAGCCGCGACCCGTCCGCGACGGTGACCGGAAAGCGGTTGTGCAGGCCCGGCCGGTGGCAGTGGCGGTTGCCGTCGGTGACGACGTCCGGCAGGTGCTGCAGGAGCGTGCCGCCGAGCGCCACGTTGAGCACCTGGAGCCCCCGGCAGATGCCGAGCACCGGCAGGCCGCGGTCGAGGGCGCGCCGTACGAGGGCCAGTTCCGCCTCGTCGCGGAAGTCGCGGACGTAGCCGGTGCGGCTGTGCCGCACCGCGCCGTACCGCGATGGGTTCAGGTCTCCGCCACCGGTCAGCACGAGGGCGTCGAGCCGGTCGGCGAGTGCCGACGGGTCACCGGCCGGCGGCAGCAGCACGGGCTGGCCGCCCGCGCGGACGACCGACTCGACGTAGGCGTGCGGCAGCAGCGTCGTCGTCATGTCCCAGACGGTGAACCGGGCGCGTTCGACGTAGGTCGTGACGCCGATGACGGGCTGGTTCACACGGCACCCACCGGCGTCACGTACGCACCGGAGATCCCGCCGTCGACGAGGAACTCCGAGGCGGTGATGAACGAGGAGTCGTCGCTGGCCAGGAACGCCACGGCCGCGGCGATCTCGGAGGCCTCGGCGAAGCGGCCGACGGGGATGTGCACGAGACGGCGCGCGGCGCGCTCGGGGTCCTTGGCGAACAGCTCCTGCAACAGCGGGGTGTTCACCGGCCCCGGGCACAGGGCGTTGACGCGGATGCCGTCGCGGGCGAACTGCACGCCGAGCTCCCGCGACATCGCGAGCACGCCGCCCTTGGAGGCGGTGTAGGAGATCTGCGAGGTCGCCGCGCCCATGACCGCGACGAACGACGCCGTGTTGATGATCGAGCCCTTGCCCTGCTCCTGCATGTACGGGATGGCGTACTTGCAGCACAGGTAGACGCTGGTGAGGTTGACCTCCTGTACGCGGCGCCAGGCGTCCAGGCCGGTCGTCAGGATGGAGTCGTCGTCCGGCGGCGAGATGCCGGCGTTGTTGAAGGCGATGTCGACCGAGCCGTACGCCTCCTTGGCGAACGCGTACATCGCGCGTACGTCCTCCTCGCCGGTGACGTCGGTCCTGACGAAGAGGCCGCCGATCTCCTTGGCGACGCCCTCACCGGCGCCCACGTCGAGGTCGGCGATGACGACGCGCGCGCCCTCCTCGGCGAAGCGGCGTGCCGTCGCGAGTCCGATGCCGCTGGCACCTCCCGTGACGACCGCGACGCGGTCCTGCAAGCGTTGCATTGATCCTCCGATGGCTGGTCAGGTCAGTCTGTCGCGATGAAGACGTTCTTGGTCTCGGTGAAGGCACCGAGGGCGTCCGGGCCGAGCTCACGCCCGAACCCGGACTGCTTGAATCCGCCGAACGGGGTCCAGTAGCGCACCGCGGAGTGCGAGTTGACCGACAGGTTGCCCGCCTCGACCGCGCGCGCCGTCCGCAGCGCACGGCCCAGGTCGCGGGTCCAGATCGACCCCGACAGCCCGTACGCCGTGTCGTTGGCGATCCGCACGGCGTCGGCCTCGTCCTCGAAGGGCAGCACGCTCACGACCGGCCCGAAGACCTCCTCGTCCCAGGCGCGCCGGAACGCCTCGCCGGGGTCCGGCGACGCGAGAACGGTCGGCGGGAACCAGTAACCGGCCCCGTCCGGGCACTCGCCGCGGAAGGCGACGTCGTCGCCGGCGTAGGCGCGGACCTTCTCGCGGTGCGCCGCGCTGATCAGCGGCCCGACCTCGGTGTCCTCCGCGTGCGGGTCGCCGACGCGCACGCCGCGCACGGCGGGCTCCAGCAGCTCCATGAACCGGTCGTACGCGGTGCGCTGCACGAGGATCCGCGACCGCGCGCAGCAGTCCTGCCCGGCGTTGTCGAAGACCGCGTACGGCGCCGTGGCGGCGGCCTTCTCCAGGTCGGCGTCGGCGAAGACGATGTTGGCGTTCTTGCCGCCCAGCTCCAGGGTGAAGCGCTTCACGCCGCCCGCGCAGGCCGCCATGATCTCCTTGCCGACACGTGTGGAGCCGGTGAAGACGATCTTGCGGACGTCCGGGTGCTCGACGAGACGCCGCCCGGCCACCGGGCCCTCGCCCGGCACGACCTGCAGCACGCCCTCGGGGAGCCCGGCCTCCAGGGCCAGCTCGCCGATGCGCCGCGCGGTCAGCGGGGTCAGCTCGGCGGGCTTGACGATCACCGTGTTGCCGGCGGCGAGCGCCGGGGCCATGCCCCAGCCCATGACCGGCATCGGGAAGTTCCACGGCACGATCACGCCGACGACGCCCAGCGGCTCCTGGAACGTCACGTCGAGCCCGCCCGGCACCGGGATCTGCCGCCCGAACAGGCGCTCCGGCGCGGCCGAGTAGTACATCAGCACGTCGCGGACGTTCCCGGCCTCCCAGCGGGCCTGGCCGACCGGGTGCCCGGCCGCCACGACCTCGGTGTCCGCGAGCTCGTCGAGGTGGTCGTCGATCTTCCCGGCGAAGGCGCGCAGGAGCCGCGCACGGTCGCCGGGGGCGACGTCCCGCCAGGTCGCGTACGCCCTGGTCGCGCGGTCCACCGCGGCGTCGATCTCCTCGGCGTCCGCCATCGGGACGGCCTCGACGATCTCCTCGGTCGCCGGATTGATCACCTTGAAGTCGGGCAAGGTTCTCCCTCGGTCTGTCTCGGTCGGGTGGTCAGAGCCGTTCGAAGCCGCGGAACAGCTCCCAGTCGGTCACGGCGCTCTCGTAGGCGGCGAGCTCGACGCGGGCGTAGTTGGAGTAGTGCTCCACGACCTCCTCGCCGAACGCCTCGCGCGCGAGGCCGCTGGCGTTCCAGTCCTCATACGCCGCGCGGAGCGTCGGCCGCACCTGGTCCGCGCCCGAGTTGTAGGCGTTGCCGGCGAAAGCCTCCTCCAGCGGGAGCTCGCTGTCGATGCCGTGCAGGCCGGCGGCGACGAGCGCGGCCACGGCCAGGTGCGGGTTGACGTCACCGCCCGGCACGCGGTTCTCGATGCGCAGCGAGGAGCCCGAGCCGCCGACGAGCCGCAGCGCGCACGTCCGGTTGTCCTCGCCCCACTTGATCGCGGTCGGCGCGAACGAACCGGGGGCGTACCGCTTGTAGGAGTTGATGGTGGGGGCGTACATGAGGGTGAAGTCGCGCATGCAGGCCAGCTGGCCGGCGATGAAGTGCTCACCCAGCGGCGACAGCCCGTACGGCCCGTCGCCCGACATCACGGGGGTGCCGTCGGCCGACCGCAGCGAGATGTGGATGTGGCAGGAGTTGCCCTCCCGCTCGTTCGGCTTGGCCATGAAGGTGATCGACATGCCCTCCTGGGCGGCGATCTCCTTCGCGCCGGTCTTGTAGAGGACGTGGTTGTCGCACGTGGAGAGGGCGTCGGTGTACCGGAAGGCGATCTCGTGCTGGCCGAGGTTGCACTCGCCCTTGGCCGACTCGACGTACATCCCGGCGCCGTCCATCGCGTTGCGGACCCGGCGCAGGAGCGGCTCGACGCGCGAGGTGCCGATGATGGAGTAGTCGACGTTGTACTGGTTCGCCGGTGTGAGGCCCTGGTAGCGGCGGTTCCAGGCCTCCTCGTAGGAGTCCTGGAAGACGAGGAACTCCAGCTCGGTGCCGACGTACGCCGTCCAGCCGCGCTCGGCGAGCCGGTCGAGCTGGCGGCGGAGGATCTGGCGCGGCGACGCGACGACGTCGGAGCCGTCCTCCCATACGAGGTCGGCGAAGACCAGTGCCGTGCCCTCGTGCCACGGCACGTGGCGGAGGGTGGCGAGATCCGGCCGCATGACGAAGTCGCCGTATCCGCGCTCCCATGAGGACATGGCGTACCCGTCGACGGTGTTCATGTCGACGTCGACCGCGAGCAGGTAGTTGCACCCCTCCGACCCGTGAGACGCGACCTCTTCGATGAAGTACCGGGCGGAGAGGCGTTTGCCCTGCAGCCGTCCCTGCATGTCGGTGACGACGACGAGGACCGTGTCGATACGGCCCGCGTCCACCTCGACCTCTAGCTGCTCCAGAGTGAGCAGACCTCGGTTCGGCACGATTCGCTCTTTCCGGGGGGAGTATCGGACCGTGGCGGTCCGGCGGCGGCAATGGTTTATTTTGAGACCATTGAGGGGTCTGAGCTGTGGGATGTCAAGACTCTGTGATGCCAGGTGTTCGGTGGTGCCGGGTTTCGGCGCGTCAGTTACGTACGCGCCGCGATTGGGGATCGTGCAGCGGCTCGCGGGCGACCACGCCGGGCACCCACTCCCCGAAGATCTCCACCTCGACCGGCGTGCCGATGTCCGCCGCGTCCACGGGCAGGTACGCGTAGGCGATCGACCGCCCGACGGTGTAGCCGTACCCGCCGGAGGTGACCCGGCCCGTGACGGTCCCGTCCACGCGCACGGGCTCGTTGCCCAGGCACACCGCGCGCGGGTCGTCGAGCGTCAGGCAGCGCAGCCGCCGGGTGAGCCCGCGTTCCTTCGCCTCGGCGAGCGCGTCGCGGCCGAGGAACCCGCCGGGCTTGCCGAGCCGTACGCAGAAGCCGAGCCCCGCCTCGTACGGGGTCACGTCCGGTGACAGGTCCGCGCCCCAGACCCGGTACCCCTTCTCCAGCCGGAGCGAGTCGATCGCGAGGTAGCCGCCGGGGACGACCTCGCCGCCCTCGGTCAGGGTCCGCCACAGCGCCGCGCCGTACTCGCTGGAGCAGTACAGCTCCCAGCCCAGCTCCCCGGCGAACGTCACCCGCAGCGCACGCACCGGCACGTCGCCGACGGTGATCTCCCGCGAGGTCAGGTACGGGAAGGCGTCGTTGCCGAGATCGGCCGGCGTGAGCGCGGAGAGGACGTCGCGCGAGCGCGGCCCCCACAGGGCGAGGCACGCGTACTGGCCGGTGACGTCCGACACGCGCACCGAGCCGTCGTCCGGGGCGTGCCGCCGGATCCACGCCATGTCGCGCGTGCCGAAGGCGGTGCCGGTGACCACGAGGAACGCGTCGTCGGCGGTACGCGTGACGGTGAAGTCGCACTCGATGCCGCCGCGCGCGTTGAGGCACTGTGTGTAGGTCACCGCGCCGACCTCGCGCGCCACCTCGTTGTCGCAGAGCCATTCCAGCAGGGCCGCCGCGCCCGTGCCGGTGACCTCGATCTTGGAGAACGACGACTCGTCGAACAGCGCCGCCGACTCGCGCGTGGCGGCGTGCTCGGCGCCGATCGCGGGCGACCAGCGCCGCCCGGCCCAGCCGCGCGGCCGGAGGGACTCGTCGCCGGCCGGGGCGTTCGAGGCGTAGTAGTCGACCCGCTCCCAGCCGGCCTTCTCGCCGAAGACCGCGTCCAGCCCGACGTGTGCGGCGTACGCGGGGGAGACCCGCAGCGGGCGGCCCGCGGAACGCGCACGGTCGGGGTAGGGGATGTCGTAGTAGGTCTCGTAGTTCTCGACCGTGCGCTTCAGCGTGTACGACGGCGACCGGTAGTGGCGCGCGAACCGCATGACGTCCATGTGCCAGACGTCCGTCGTCGGCTCGCCGCCGGCGATCCACTCGGCCATGAGGCGGCCGATGCCGCCCGCGCCCGCGATGCCGTGCGCGCAGAAACCGGCCGCGACGAAGAAGCCCGCGACCTCGGTCTCGCCGAGGCAGAACTCATTGTCCGGCGTGAACGCCTCCGGACCGTTGATGATTTTGAGAATGCCGGCCTCGGCCATCGCCGGGACACGCAGCCGCGCGTTGGCGGCGATCTCCTCGAACCGGTCCCAGTCCTCGGCGAGCAGCCGCCCGTTGAAGTCGGCCGGCACGGCGTCCTGCGCGGCGGCGTCGAGGGCCCAGGGTGCGGAGTCGCGCTCGTACCCGCCCATGAGCAGGCCGTCCACCTCCTCGCGGAAGTACACGAGGTTGTCCGGGTCGCGCAGCGTCGGCAGCCGCGTGCCGTCGCGTTCGCGCAGCGGCTCGGTGACCAGGTACTGGTGCGACATCGGGACGACCGGCACGCGGACACCGGCCATCCGGCCGATCTCGGCGGCGAACATCCCGCCGCAGTCGACCACGACCTCGGCCTCGATGTCGCCCCGGTCCGTGCGCACCCCGGTGACCCGGCCCTTCGAGACGTCGATTCCGAGCACCCGCGTACGGGTGTGGACGCGTGTGCCGCCCGCGCGGGCCCCGGCGGCGAGGGCGTGCGTCAGCTGCGAGGGGTCGACGTAGCCGTCGGTCGGCAGGTAGGCCCCGCCCAGCACGCCCTTGGTGCTCATCAGCGGGAACATCCGCTGCGCCTCATCGGCGGAGATCTCCTCCAGCGGCAGCCCGAAGGTGCGCGCCCAGCCGATCTGACGGCGGATCTCCTCCATGCGCTCCGGGCTGCCGGCGAGCCGGATGCCGCCGCACTCGACCCACCCCGGCGGATGCTCGCCCTCCTGCAGCCGCCGGTACAGCTCGACGGAGTACATGTTCATCCGGGTCAGCGTCGGGTCGGACCGCAGCTGCCCGACCAGGCCGGCCGAGTGGAACGTCGACCCGCTCGTCAGGTCGGCGCGGTCGAGCAGGACGACGTCGCGCTCGCCCAGCTCGGCGAGGTGGTAGGCGACGCTCGTGCCGCCGACGCCACCGCCGACCACGACGACGCGCGCACGTTGGGGAAGGTTCACGTGCCGTCCTCCGCTCGGGGATCATCGGGGGTCGCCCAGACGACGACGCGCGTACGGTCGCCGCGGAACAGGTCGCGCGCGTACTCGACGGGATCGCCGGTCCGGTTGGTGGCGACGCGCTCCACGGACAGCAGCGGGGTGCCGGGCGGCACGTCGAGCAGTCCGGCGGTCTCGTCCTCGGCCGCCACCGGCTCGATCCGCTCGACCGCGCGCTCGGGCGCGTCGCCGTACCGCTCGCGCAGCAGTTCGTACAGCGAGCCGCCGAGCGCCTGCTCGGCCAGGCCGGGGAAGCGGGCGGCGGGGAACCAGGAGCGTTCGAGCGCGATCGGGTCGCCGTCGGCGAGCCGTACCCGCGTGACGGCGATGACGGGGTCGCCCGGGCCGAGCCCCAGCGCCGCGGCCACGGGCACCTCGGACGGTGTCAGCGCGACCGCGATCACCCGTGCGCCCGCGACGAGGCCCTGCCGCCGGATGTACTCCCCGAGCCCGGCGAAGCTGCCGAGGTCGCGTTCGATCTTGGGCGAGGCGACGAACGTGCCGCCGCCGCGGCCCGGCCGCCGTATGACGGCGCCGGCGCGCTCCAGGTCGTGCAGCGCGAGCCGGAGCGTCGAGCGGCTCACGTCGAGCCGCCCGGCCAGTTCGCGCTCGGGCGGCAGCCGGTCGCCGGGGCGGTATCCGCCCTGCCGGATCGCGTCCGCGACGCCCTCCCACGCCTTGCGGCGCAGGGAGTCACCGGCGTGCACGGCGCTGTCTGTCATATGCCGATTTCTAACATCCTTTTGGGCATACCAAAAGCACAAAAGGTCGCCCGAATTAAGTTTTAAGCACCTCTTGACGTGAACACGTCGCTGCTCGCAGACTTCCCGGAACGACACCTGGCGGCCGGCCTGCCCGCGGATTTCGAATGGGTTAAGGGCAGTCCAAGCCTCGCCGCACGACCGTTGGACGGACGATGGCCCTTGGCGTGGCGGAGATCATGGCGGCGGCCGGGATCGCTCCCGGCGGTGACTTCACGTGCACCGCGCTGAAGGGCGGCCTCAGCCACCAAGTCCTCCGGGTCGACGCCGGCGGAACCCCGTACGTCGTGCGCGTACTGGATCCGGCCGTGAGCGCCACAGGTCTGGGCATCCCGACCCACCTGGAGATCGAGAACACCGTCCGCGCGGCGCGTACGGGCGTGGGCCCCGCCGTCATCCACGTCGCCGACGACGCCGTCGTGCTGGAGTACATCGACGGCGTGACGCTCTCCCAGGACCAGGTGCGCCGCCACGAGACGATCGGGCGCATCGCCGAGGCGTGCCGTCGCCTGCACGCGGGCCCGGCCCCGTTCGCCTGCGGGTTCGACATCTTCCGCAAGGCCGAGGAGCTCCTCGCCCGGTGCCGCCGCCACGGCCTGCCGGTCCCCGACGGCTACGCCGACCACATGCCGGTCCTGACCGCGATCGAGAGCGCCATGAACGCCGCGCCGCTGCGCGCCGTCCCGTGCCACAACGACCTGCTGCCCGAGAACTTCATCGACGACGGCCACGCCATCCGGATCGTCGACTACCAGCTCTCCGGAATGAACGACCCCGCGTTCGAGCTCGGCGACATCGCCGCCGAGGCCGACTTCGAGCCCGACCGGGTCGAGATGCTCGCCTCGGCCTACTTCGGCGCTGAGATGTCCGACGCGCTGCTCGCGCGGGTCCGCCTCTACCTGCTGGTCTCCAACGTCACCTGGACGCTTTGGTTCGCCATCCACCACGGCCTGCTCGCGGACCGCGCCGCGGACGCCGCCTTCGACTACGACGCCGAGGCCGCCGACAAGTGGGGCCAGGCGCTGCGCGACCTGGGCGACCCGGACCTCGGCCGGCTGATCGACCGCGTCGCCCGCGGAGGAACCCCATGAACGGCGCGCGTACCGGTGAAGAGCCGGGCCGTGCGCTCCGTCCCCCGACCCATGCCACCATCGAGGAGGCTTGATGGCCGACGACCTTGACCACGACGACGCCAAGAGACTCGCCGAACTCGGCTACACCCAGGAGCTCGAACGCTCCTGGAGCGGCTTCTCCAACTTCGCGATCTCCTTCTCCATCATCTCGATCCTGGCCGGCTGCTTCACGACGTTCGGCCAGGCCTGGAACAACGGCGGTCCGATCGCCATCACCTGGGGCTGGCCGTTCATCTCGGCCTTCATCCTGATCATCGGCCTCTGCATGTCCGAACTGGTCTCGGCCTACCCGACCGCCGGCGGCATCTACTGGTGGGCCGCGACGATGGGCAAGCCGGTGCACGGCTGGTTCACCGGGTGGCTCAACCTGATCGGCCTCATCGCCGTCACCGCGTCGGTCGACTACGGCTGCGCGACCTTCCTCAACGTGCTGCTCGGCATGCTGCACAAGGGCTGGGACGGCGGACTGTCGTTCGTCTTCCTGCTGTTCTTGATCGTGCTGGTCCTGCACGCGCTGATCAACATCTTCGGCCACAGCCTCGTCGCGCTGCTGCAGAACATCTCGGTCTGGTGGCACGTCTTCGGCGTCGCCGTGATCGTGCTGATCCTGATCTTCGGCCCCGACTCGCACCAGAGCCTGAAGTTCGTCTTCACCGAGCGGATCAACAACTCCGGCTTCTCCGGCGGCTCCTACTGGTTCTACGTGCTGCCCCTCGGTTTCCTGCTGACCCAGTACACGATCACCGGGTTCGACGCCTGCGCGCACGTGTCGGAGGAGACCAAGGGCGCGGCGATGTCGGCCGCCAAGGGACTGTGGCGGTCCATCTTCTACTCGGCGGTCGGCGGCTGGATCCTGCTGCTGTCGTTCCTGTTCGCCGCTACCGACGTCAAGGGGATCAACGCCGCGGCGGGCTTCGCGCCGGCCATCTTCACCAGCGCGCTGAGCCCGGCCCTCGCCAAGGTCGTGATCGCGATCTCGGTGATCGGCCAGTTCTACTGCGGCATGAGCTGCGTCACGAGCATGTCCCGCATGACGTACGCCTTCTCGCGTGACGGCGGCATTCCCGGCTGGAAGCTGTGGTCGAAGGTGAACGCCAACCGCACACCGGTGAACGCGATCATCATGGGAACCGCGGCGGCGCTCGTGCTCACCCTGCCGGCCCTCTACAAGAGCCCGACCGGGACGCCCGTCGCGTTCTACGCCGTCGTGTCGATCGCGGTGATCGGCCTCTACCTGGCCTTCCTCATCCCGATCTACCTGCGGTTGCGGATGGGCGACCGGTTCGAGCCGGGCCCCTGGACGCTGGGAAGCAAGTACAAGGTGCTCGGCTGGATCGCCGTGGTCGAGATCATCGTGATCTCGATCTACTTCATCCTGCCGCTCGCGCCGGCCGGCGTACCGGGCGACAAGGCCTTCGACTGGACCGCGGTGAACTACGCGCCGATCGCGGTCTTCGCCGTGCTGATCCTGGTCGGCGGCTGGTGGGTGCTGTCGGCCCGCAACTGGTTCAACGGTCCCCGGCGCACCGCGGCCGAGAACGAGCTGGACCTGATCTGAGGCCGTGGCCGGGCGGGGAACGGACCCGCCCGGCCACGCTCGATACCCTGACCTGCATGAGTGAAGGCGGCCTTCGTTGAGCGATTCCGGCAGGCCGGCCGACCTCACGTCCTCGGCCGTCTTCCGTCCCGTACGCGAGGGCAACGCCTTCGAGGAGACCGTCGAACGGCTCCTGCAGGCGATCAAGCTCGGGGTGGTCGGTCTCGGCGAGCGGCTGCCGCCCGAACGCGAGCTCGCCCCGCGTCTCGGCATCAGCCGCGTCACCTTGCGCGAGGCGATCCGCGCGCTCCAGCACGAGGGCTACGTCGAGTCGCGGCGCGGCCGGTTCGGCGGCACCTTCGTCACCTACCGCCCGGCGGCGCCCCGGCAGGGCGACCTCGAACGCGTCGCCGCAGAGATGGGCGAGCAGCTCAGCGACGCCCTCGTCTACCGGATGGCGATCGAGACCGGTGCGGCCCAGGTGCTGGCCGGGCACGCGCTGGCCGGCGACCAGATCGAGCGGCTGCGCGGCTGCCTGTACGACACCGACCGGTCCGGGCCCGGCGACTACCGGCGGCTCGACACCCGCTTCCACCTGACCATCGGCGAGCTGACCGGGTCGCCCACCCTGGCCGCCGCCTGCGCCGAGGCGCGGATGCGGCTCAACGACCTCCTCAACGCGATCCCCGTGCTGAAGCGCAACATCGAGCACGCCGCGGTGCAGCACGCCGCGATCGTCGACGCGATCGTCGACGGCGACCCGGAGGCCGCGCGCCGTGCGGTCGTCGAGCATCTGGAGGGCACCGGAGCCCTGCTGAGGGGCTTCCTTACGTGAGTCACACATTTTGCGCTTACGCTTGTGCGACCGGGGACCACGAAGGCGGGACATGATCACGATCGGGCGCGCGACGGCCGGCCGCGTCACGTCCGATTCGCCTTCGATGCGACGAATGCCGGCCGTAAAGCGAATGAGGAGCGTGGGCGAGCAATGAGCTGGCTTTTCGTGGTGGGCATCGTCGTCTTCTTCCTCGGTCTGCTCGCCTCGATCGCCTTGCACGAGATAGGGCATCTCTCGTTCGCCAAGCTGTTCGGCGTGCGCGTGACGCAGTACATGGTGGGCTTCGGCCCGACGATGTGGTCCCGGCACAACGGCGAGACCGAGTACGGCGTCAAGTGGATCCCGCTCGGCGGCTACATCCGCATGATCGGGATGCTCCCGCCGCGCCGTGAGGACGCGCCGGGCACCTACCGCAGCAGCTCGACCGGGCCGTTCCAGGGGCTGATCGAGTCCGCGCGCGGCGCCGCCCTCGAAGAGGTCGGGCCGGACGACCACGACCGCGTCTTCTACCGCAAGAAGTGGTGGCAGAAGACGATCATCATGTTCGCCGGCCCGTTCATGAACCTCGTGCTCGCCTTCGTGTTCATCAGCATCGTGGTGATGGGCATCGGCGTGTCCCAGCTCCAGCCCGTGATCGGCTCGGTCTCCAAGTGCGCCATCCCGGCCGCACAGGCGGGCCGCGACTGCGCGGCGAGCGACCCGGTGACGCCGGCCGTCAAGGCCGGCATGCAGCCCGGCGACCGCGTGCTGTCGTACGAGGGCCACAAGATCAAGTCCTACACGCAGCTCCAGGGACTGATCCGCGCCTCCGGCGGCCGTACGGTGCCGATGATCGTCCAGCGCGGCGGCCAGAACGTCACGCTGAGCGTCCCCGTCACGACCAACCAGATGCAGTCTCTCGACGATCCGGACAAGACGGAGAATGTCGGCTTCCTGGGCATCATGCCCGCCAGCGCGCGTGAGCGTCAGGGGCCCGGCACGGTCGTCAGCGCGATGACCGACCTCACCACGCGCACCATCGGCTCGCTCATCGACATGCCGAAGAAGATGGTCGGCGTCTGGAACGCCGCCTTCGGCGACCAGAAGCGCGACCCGAACGGCCCGATCGGCGTCGTCGGCGCGAGCCGCATCGGCGGAGAGATCGCCGCCTCCGACGAACCTGGGCTGGACAAGCTCGCTTTCTTTCTGATGATGCTGGGTACGGTGAACTTCGCGGTCGGAATGTTCAACCTGGTGCCGCTCTTGCCGCTCGACGGCGGTCACATAGCGGGGGCCCTCTGGGAGGCGCTCAAGCGCCTCATCGCCAAGGTCACCCGCAGGCCGGACCCCGGCCATGTCGACGTGGCCAAGGCGCTTCCGCTGACGTATGCGATGGCGTTGGTGATCATCACCATGGGGGCGCTGCTCGTGTACGCCGACCTGGTGAACCCGATCCGCCTGAACGGCTGACCGCACCCCGGCGCCCGGCGCCACGGTGTTCCACGTCGCCGTTCATCAGAGTGGACCGGAACGGTCGAGATGACGGCGCGACACATCGGGGGCATGGGTGGGGGAGTTCTTCGCACAGCGGATCGTCGCCACCGGCAGGCTGCCGCTGTTCTGTTTCTTCGTGACGTTCATCGTCACGTTCGTCTTCGTCCGGATCAACGTCCGCCTGATCCGGGCGAAGGTCCGCTGGTGGTTCAAGAACGTCCAGGTCGGTGACCTGCACATCCACCACGTGGTGTTCGGGGTCGTGCTGATGCTCATCGGCGGCGTGGCCGCCCTGTCCATTCCGGACAACTTCACCATCTGGTACGCCTGCGCGGCGAGCGTCTTCGGCGTCGGCGCGGCGCTGGTCCTCGACGAGTTCGCGCTCATCCTGCACCTGCGGGACGTCTACTGGATGGAGGAGGGCCGCGCGTCCATCGACGCGGTCTTCATCGCGATCGCCATCTCGGGCCTGGTCCTCGTCGGGGTCCGCCCGATCGGGTTCAGCGACGTCCACGACCTCGGGCCGGACCACACGGTGCCCGTCGGCGTCTTCCTCCTCGTGCTGGCCAACCTGCTGCTCAACCTCGTCCTGGCCATCGTGACCCTGTTCAAGGGCAAGATCTGGACCGGGCTGCTCGGGCTGTTCCTGCCGGTGGTGCTGGCCATCAGCGCGGTGCGCCTGGCACGGCCGGGGTCGCCATGGGCGCGCTGGAGGTACGGGCCGAACACCCGCAAGCTACGGCGGGCGCTGCGCCGGGAGGAGCGCCTCCGGCGGCCGCTGATCCGCGTCAAGATCTGGGTGCAGGAGTTCATCGCCGGCCGCCACGACCTGATCTCGCAGGACTACCGGCGGCGGCACCGCAAGTGACCGGTCAGAAGGCGGCGGTCGCGCGGACGCTCTCGATCGTGTCGGCCTCGCTCGCGGACTTGTCGGGCCGGTGGCGCAGGACCCGCGCGAACCTCAGCGCCAGGCCGCCCGGATAGCGCGTGCTGCGCTGCACGCCGTCGAAGGCGATCTCGACGACCAGCTCCGGGCGTACGTGGATCGTGTAGTCGTCGCGGTGGTCCTCCAAAGCCAGGAGGTGCTCGGTCTGCCACGCCAGCATCTCGTCGGTGAGGCCCTTGAAGGTCTTGCCCAGCATCACGAACCCGCCGGTCTCGGGGTCGCGGGCACCGAGGTGGAGGTTGGACAGCCTGCCCCGGCGGCGTCCGTGGCCCCACTCGACCGCCAGCACCACCAGGTCGAGCGTGTGGCGGGGCTTGACCTTGATCCACCCGGCTCCGCGCCGGCCCGCGGTGTACGGCGTGTCGAGCGACTTGACCAGCACGCCCTCGTGGCCGTGGGCGAGCGCGTCGCGGAAGAACGCCGCGGCCTCCCCGGCGTCGTCGGTGACCATGCGGGGCATGCGCAGCCGCTCGGGCACGACCTCGGCCAGCACGGCGCCGCGCTCGTGGCCGGGCCGGTCGATCAGGTCGTCGCCGTCGAGGTGCAGCACGTCGAACAGGAACACCGACAGCGGCACCGCCGGAGCGGCCCCGCGGCTCGCGGTGCGCGCGGCCGTCACCTGGAACGGGTGCGGGCGGCCGTCGTCGCGCAGCGCGATCAGCTCGCCGTCGAAGACGGCCGCGCGCACGCCGAGCGAGGCGAGCGCCTCGACGGTCTCGGGCAGCCGCGCGGTGATGTCGTCCAGCGTGCGGGTGAACAGGCGCACGTCGCCCTCGCGCACGTGGGCCTGCACGCGGATGCCGTCGAGCTTCCACTCGACCGCGGCCGGGCTCACCTTCTCCATCGCAGCCTCCACCGAGGCCGCGCTCGCCGCGAGCATGGGCTTGACCGGGCGGCCGACCTCCAGGCCGAACGCCCGCAGGCCCTCGCTGCCCTCGGCGAGCGCGACGGCGGCCACGGCGTACGGCGAGCCGCGGAACATCACGGCGCGGCGCACCTCCGCCGCGGGGACGTCGGCCGCCGCGGCGATCGCGTCGGCCATGACCCCGTCGAGCGCGCCCTGGCGCAGCTCTCCCGACAGCAGCCGGAGCAGGAAACCGTGTTCGTCGGCGGTCGCGCGGGAGAAAAGCCGGTGGAGGAGATGTTTCCGGGCGGCTACGGAACCCTTACCCGAGATTCGGCCGATTTCGGCGAATGCGGCGTCGATGTCGGTCACCGTGAGCGTCGCCTCCGCCGCCGGAGCGGGGCGCTCGCGCAGCGCGGCCCAGCCGACGCCGATCTGGCGTTGTGGCAGCTCACCGGAGAGATAGGCGACCGCGATGGCCACCTCCTCGGCCCCCGCGTCACGCAGGCGCTCGGCGATCAGCGCCGTCTTGGCGCGGCGTGCCGACGCCGCGGCCACCGCGCGCGAGGTTTCCGCGATCTCCGAAAGCAGCACATTCGCATTGTGGCTCTTGTGACCGACAATCGTGGAGACCCTGCCCACGGCGTACCGGAACCTTCCCGTACACGCACCGGTTCCGCACTCGCCCCACGGAAGAGCCAAGGAGCGGCATGGCCACGCGTGACAGGCCGGCGGCGGCACTCTCATCGGCCCGGCCGGAGTACGGAACCGGCGCGCGGCCGGGTGTCGAGACCGCGTCGACCGGAGACCCTCGTGACCGGCCGCGGCTGCCCGACTCCTTCCACCGGGTGTACTCCCCGCCGGAGGCGCCTAAGGCCAGAACGCGCCGTCCGGCCGGCGTGGCCGCCGTCGTCGTCGCCGTGATCGCGGCACTGGCCGGCGTCGCGTTCGTCGCCTTCGGCCGCGACGCCACCAAGCCGAAGACCGCCACGCCGGCGGCGTCCCACCCGGCGTCCCCGGCGCCCGGCACACCGAGCGCCGCACGTGCCCCGGTCTTCGCGAGCATCCCCAGAGCCTGCGACGTCCTGTCCTCCGGCACGGTGCGTAAGTACGTCCCGACCGCCAAGCCCACTATCGACCGGATGGGCGTGGACACCGCGAGCGTCTGCAAGTACTCGTTGTCGCAGGGCCACCGCTTCCGCGCCGTCCAGGTCGACGCCCGCGCCTTCCTGCCCCGCTACATGCACGACGAGGCGACCAGCATGACGATCTGGTCGTACGAGGCGCAGTGGAAGCAGGCGCGGAAGGACCTGACCGCCGACACCAGCTCCCTGCGCCGCGTCAGCGGCCTCGGCGACGCCGCCTTCGAGCGTTACTGGATCGACCGTGACGTGCACCTCGCGATCGGCGAGACGACGGTCCGCTACCGCAATGTGGTCCTCCGCCTGCAGTACACCGAGGAACAGCCGCCGGCCCAGGGCCGCGCGGCGAGCGAACAGCGCTGCCTGTCCAACGCCATCACAGCCGCCCGCAGTGGCCTCACCGCCTTCCACTGACCGCACCCGAAATGTCCGAGACGACGTCGATTAGGGTTCGGGACATGCGCGAGGTAGTGGTGTGCTCTCCCGTCCGTACTCCCGTCGGCCGTTTCGGTGGAGTCTTCCGTGATCTCGGAGCGGCCGAGCTGGCCGAGACCGTCGTACGGGCGCTGGTCGCGCGTACCGGTGTCGATCCGGGCTCGATCGACGACGTCATCCTCGGACAGTGCTATCCGAGCGGCGAGGCGCCCGCGATCGGGCGGATCGCGGCGCTCGACGCCGGGTTGCCGGTCGAGGTCGCCGGCACCCAGGTGGACCGGCGCTGCGGCTCAGGGCTGCAGGCCGTGATCAACGCCGTCATGCAGGTCTCAACCGGGGCCGCCGACACCGTCATCGCGGGCGGCGCGGAGAGCATGAGCGCGGTCGAGTACTACGCCACCGGCCTGCGCTGGGGCGGGCCCGGCCCGGAGATCAAGCTCACCGACCGGCTGGCGCGCGCCCGTGTCACGGCCGGGGGACGCGACCACCCGGTGCCCGGCGGCATGCTGGAGACCGCCGAGAACGTCAGGGAGAAGTACGGCATCGGACGGGACGAGCAGGATGAGCTCGCCCTCCGGTCGCACCAGCGGGCGGTCGCCGCCCAGGACGCCGGGCGGTTCGCCGACGAGATCGTGCCGGTCGAGGTCCACGACCGCAAGAAGGGCGCCCAGACCGTCGATCGGGACGAGCACCCGCGCGCCGACACGACCCTCGAACGCCTCGGAGGGCTCCGCGCGGTCATGCGCGTCGACGGCGCGACGGTCACCGCGGGCAACTCCAGCGGGCAGAACGACGGCGCCGCCGTCTGCCTCGTCACCACACGCGAGCGCGCCGACGCCCTCGGGCTGAGCCCGCAGGCCCGGCTCGTGTCCTGGGCCGTCGCCGGCGTGCCGCCGCACCTGATGGGCCTCGGGCCGGTGCCCGCCACCGAGCGCGCGCTGGCGCGCGCCGGGCTGAGCATGGACGACATGGACCTCATCGAGCTGAACGAGGCGTTCGCCGCGCAGGTCCTCGGCGTCCTGCGCGAGTGGAAGCTGCCCGACCACGACCGACTCAACGTCAACGGCTCCGGCATCTCGCTCGGCCACCCCGTGGGCGCGACCGGCACGCGCATCCTCGCGACGCTCCTGCACGAGATGCGGCGCCGCGACGCGCGCTACGGCCTGGAGACGATGTGCATCGGCGGCGGGCAGGGCCTCGCGGCGGTGTTCGAACGGATCGCCTGATGCTGGAGGGCCTCCGCGTCGTCGAGGTCTCCAGCTTCGTCGCCGCGCCCCTCGGCGGCATGACACTCGCCCAGCTCGGCGCCGACGTCGTACGGGTCGACCCGCTCGGCGGCGCCGCCGACATCGGCCGCTGGCCACTCGCCCCGTCCGGGGAGAGTCTGCTGTGGACCGGAATGAACAAGGCGAAGCGTTCGATCACGGTCGATTTCCGCTCGCCGGAGGGCCGCGAGGTCGTCACGCGGCTGGCCGCCGACGCGGGGATCGTGCTGACGAACGCGGTCGGCCGCGACTGGCTGACGCATGAGGCGCTCTCGGCACGCCGAGCCGACCTCATCCACCTCCAGATCGAAGGCCACCACGACGGAAGCGCGGCGGTCGACTACACGGTCAACGCCGAGGTCGGCTTCCCGCTCGTCACCGGTCCGCCCGGGCACGACGGCCCGGTCAACCACGTCCTGCCCGCCTGGGACGTCGCCTGCGGCCTGTACGCCGCGGTCGGCCTGCTCGCCGCCGAGCGCCGGCGCGGCCGTACGGGGGAGGGCGCCCGCATCAGGCTGCCGCTGTACGACGTGGCGCTGGCCACCGCCGGCAACCTGGGCTACCTGGCCGAGGCGCAGCTGGGGTCGGAGCGCCCGCGCATCGGAAACCACCTGTTCGGCGGCTTCGCCCGCGACTTCACGCTGGCGGACGGCGACCGGATCATGGTCGTCGCCCTGACGCGCCGCCACTTCGCCGCCCTCGCACGGGCGGCGGGACTGGAAGAGAAGTTCGCGGAGCTGGAGCGGCTGCTGGGCGCGGACTTCGCCCAGGACGGCGACCGTTACCGCCACCGGGAGGCCATCGCGGCGCTGCTGGAGCCGTGGTTCGGCGAGCGTACGCGGGCCGGGCTGGAGGAAGCGCTCGCCGGCGCGGCGGTGATCTGGGCGCCCTACCGGAGGTTCGGCGAGATCGACCTGGACGTCCCGCTCATGGCCGAGGTGGACCAGCCCGGTGTGGGGCGCGTCCGGGTCCCGATGTCCCCGCTGAACGCCGGAGAGCGAAGGGCCGCGCCCGCCCCGCCTCTCGGTGCGCACACCGACGAACTGCTCAGAAGCCTGAGCCTCGATCCGGGGGAACTGCGAGCACGGGGCGTCGTGTCCTGATTCACATCCTCGGGCCGGCCGTCGGCGCCGCGCTCATGCTGGGGTACCTGCTGCGCCTCGGGGAGCACGTCCTTGAGGTGCCGATCAGCGCGATGCTGATCCTGTCCCTCCCGACCGGCCTGAACGCCACCGATCGGGTCCTGGAGACGCTCATCGGGGCGGCCACCGGGCTGGTCGCCGGCCTCGTGCTGTCGCCTCTGCACGTCCAGCCCGCCGAGGAGGCGATCGAGGAGCTCGCCGGCGACATGACGGGGCTGCTGGCCGAGATGGCGGAGGGCGTGCGCCGCGACGAGCCGCACGCGGAGGCCGCCGCCGGCTCGACCGCGCCCGTGCCCTCGGCCGCGAGGTCGGCCGGGTGGAGCGCGCGCTGGGCGCGGCCGAGGAGAGCATCCGGCTGAACCCGCGCGCGACCCGGCTCCCGCACGTCCCGGCCGCGCTCCGTACCGGTCTGGGGCAGCTGGAGCACATCTGGGTGTCGACGCGTGGCCTGTCCCGTTCGATCGCCGACGGCACGCACGACGCCGCCGACCCTGCGTACGGGCGTGCCGCGCAGGAGCATCTCGCGGCGGTTCGCGCGTACGGTCGCCTGGTCCGGTCCGACGTCGCGGGCGACCCGGGCCGTGCGGAGGGCGAGCTCACCAGGAGCCTCGCCGCCGCACAGCACCACCGTGACCGGGTCGCCGGAATCCTCCTGAGCCTGCCCCCGGACGATCTGGGCGAGTGGTCCCTGCGAGGCGAGCTTCTCGTCCACCTCGACCGCCTTCTCGACCAGCTACGCGTCGAGCACCGGGCGAGGCAGCGCGAGACCTGGCCCGGCCGCCGGCCCCGCCGGCAGCGCCCCCGCGGAGGCACCCGTACGAGCCCCGCCGCCGTGCACCTTGCCCGCCGATGAGGCGCATATTCGAACTGCCGCTTTCGTCCCTTCTGTAGGCGATCTGGGCCCGATTCGCCATTTGCAGCTAATCGCTCCCAAAAATGCTCTCAGAAGGCTCCTGTCGTCATTTACAGGACCACAACCTATTATCCGGGGACGACCAACGTCCCTTTCCTTAATGTGCATGATCTGCACCGTAATCATTGGATCAAGAGGGCGACGATCTCGGTCGCACTGCCGGGATTGCGGGAATGAGGGGGCTGGTGGCGATGCCGGCAGCCGGGACCCATCCAGGCTGCCGCTGACATCAAGGGGGGGACCCATGAGGGTCAAAAATCTGACCCTGACAACCGCTTCAGCGGCCGCACTGACCATCGGTTTGGCCTCACCCGCGCTCGCTATGGCGTCCGCGGCCGGCAACCTGGGGGCAGCGCACTACCAGGCGTTCGAGATGCATCACCAGGGAGTCGCACAGCTCCGGGCACTGCCGCGGGACGACGGCGATGACGACGGGGACGACGGCGGCGGCGATGACGGCGGCTCGGCCGACATCGGCGGCTCGCACCACTCGCGTCACTTCGGCGGCGGTCACCGCGGCGGGCTGTGTGGCATCGGCGGCCACATCGGCGGTCTTGCCCACGGCTGTGGCGAGGAGGCCGGCGACGATGACGATGACGACGGCCCCGGCGAGTTCGCGTCCGAGGACAGCAGCGCTTGCTGTGGCGGGCACCACGCGAAGCACGTGACCGTGCAGCGGCAGGCGCCGACCGTGGTCCACCGTCGCTCGGTGATGGTTGTCCCGCGCGGCCCCGTGCGGACCGGATTCGGCGGCAGCCAGGGGATGAACGCTCCCCTGGGCCTCGCAGGGCTGACCCTGATGCTCGGTGGCGCCGGCCTTCTGCCGATCGCCCGCCGCCGCATTCGGGCCAGTGGCCGCTCCTGATCCGACGACTCGACCGCGGGGCGGCCGTCTCCTCACCGGGACGGCCGCCGGCCTGATCGTGACGGGCGCGGCGGTGCTGGGGTTCAATGCTTGCCGGAACTCCGGTCCGCCGCGGCCTGGCGTGGGAGCCGCCAGGCCGGGGGCCGTCCAGCGGCCCTCGGGCCCGGCACTGGCCGCGTCCACGCCGGTACGGGTCGACATTCCGAAGATCGGCGTGCACTCGAAGCTCATGGCGCTCGGGCTGGAGAAGGACGGCACGATCTCCACCCCGCCGCTGTCGAAGGCGCGCCTGGCCGGCTGGTACGACAAGGGCCCGACGCCGGGCGAACGCGGCCCGGCGGTGATCCTCGGTCACGTGGACACGAAGAAGGGCCCGGCCGTCTTCTTCAAGCTGGGCCGCCTGAAGCCCGGCGACACGGTCGACGTCACCCGGCAGGACGGCAAGGTCGCGGCGTTCACCGTCGACTCCGTGGAGCACGTCGCCAAGTCCGACTTCCCGACGCGCCGCGTCTACGGGGATCTCGACTTCGCGGGCCTGCGCCTGATCACCTGCGGAGGCGACTTCAAGGGCCACAGCTACACCGGCAACACGATCGTTTTTGGACACCTGGCCGGGCACTGAGTTCCCGCAGGTCCCTTTGGTCGCAGGAGGCGGCCGGTACGGCGCAAGGCCGCCTCCGTGACCTTTGCGGCAGGCCCGGCGGTGGCTACCGTAGGGCGTAGCCGAGTCTGGAGGGCGGGCCATGCGAATCTCAGAGATCCTCCGCAAGCAAGGGCAGCGAGGTCGCGACCATAGCGCCGGACGCAGAGGTGCGTCAGCTGCTCGGATTGCTGGCCGAGCACAACATCGGTGCCGTCGTCGTCTCCGCCGACGGTGCGGTGATCGAGGGCATCGTCTCCGAACGTGACGTCGTACGCCGTCTGAACGACCTCGGCGCCGACCTCCTGGCCGCGCCGGTCTCATCGATCATGACGACGTCGGTGCACACATGTGGGCCGGGTGACGCCGTCGACGGGTTGCGGGACACGATGACCGAGCACCGCATCCGTCACGTGCCGGTCGTGCGCGACGGGCGGCTGATCGGCATCGTCAGCATCGGTGACGTGGTCAAGTCCGCGATCGCCGAGCTGGAGACCGAGCGTGAGCAACTGGTCGACTACATCAAACGCTGACGGCCGCGCCGGCATACGGCCCAAGACCCTGCACGCCATGGACGGCGTGCGCGTCGACGCGGGCCACCTGCCGGGCCCGCACGGCCTGTGCTTCATCCTGGCCCACGGGTTCACCGGTGCCTGGCGGCAGCCGAACACCCTGCGGATCGCCTCCGTGCTGGGCCGCTCGGGCGGCGTCATCGCGTTCGACTTCCGAGGTCACGGCCGCTCCGGCGGCCGTTCCACGGTCGGCGACCGCGAAGTGCTCGACCTGGACGCCGCGGTCCGTCTCGCGCGGCGTCTCGGGTACGAGCGCGTGGTGCCGGTGGGATTCTCGATGGGCGGTGTCGTCGCCGTACGCCACGCGGCCCTGCACGGGGGTGTCGAGGCGGTCGTCTCGGTCAGCGCGCCCGCGCGCTGGTACTACCGGGAGACCAAGCCGATGCGCCGGGTGCACTGGGCGATCGAGCGCCCGTTCGGCCGCCTGGCCGTGCGCCTGGTGAAAGGCACCCGTGTCTCGCCCGTCGGCTGGGTACGCGAGCCCGAGCCGCCGCACGCGCTGGCCGGGCGTATCGCGCCGGTGCCGCTCCTGGTCGTCCACGGCGACGCCGACCCGTTTCTGCCGCTCGACCACGCCGAGCAGTTGTACGAGTCCGCGCGCGATCCGCGTGAGCTGTGGATCGAGCCGGGCTTCGGGCACGCCGAGGGCGCCGCGACCCCGCAGCTGATCGGGCGGATCGCCGGCTGGGCCGAGACCCGTTCCCGTGAGGTCCCCGAAGACGGCGTGCGCGCCTGACCGAGGGCGGCTCTCCGGAGATCACCCGACCGGAATGTCGTTTTCGACTATGGTGCGCAGCGTGCGGGTGGTGGTGACGGGGGCGGCCGGGTTCGTCGGCGGTCATGTGGCGGAGGCGATGGCCGGCGCGGGGCACGAGGTGCTCGCGGTCGACGCCCTGGAGCGCTCCGCCGCGCCCGCCGAGGCCCGCGCGAACTGGGCGCTCCTAACCGGGCGCACCGGCATCACGCAGATCGAGGCCGACCTCGCGGTCGACGACCTCGCCAAACTGGCCGAGGCCGACGTGGTCGTCCACCTCGCGGGCCGCCCCGGCGTACGCAGCTCCTGGGGAGCCGGGCGCGCCGAGGCCGAACGCGACAACGTGACCGCGACCCGGCGGCTGCTCGCGGCGTGTACGGTGCCGGACGAGCGGCCCCGCATCGTGGTGGCGTCCAGTTCGTCGGTGTACGGCTCGGCCGGAGGCCGCCCGCACGCCGAAGGCGACCCACTGCGCCCCGCCAGCCCGTACGCGGCCACCAAGGCCGAGATGGAGCGCCTGACCGCCGGCGCGGTGCGCGACGGCCTGCACGCCGTGGTCCTGCGGCTCTTCTCCGTGTACGGCCCGCGCCAGCGCCCCGACATGGCCTTCCACCGGTTCATCGAGGCCGGTCTCGCAGGGCGTCCGCTGCCGGTACTCGGCGACGGCGGCCAGACGCGCGCCTTCACGTACGTCTCCGATGTCGTGTCGGCCACGGTGGGCGCCGCGACGGCCGACCTGGAGCCCGGCACGGTGCTGAACATCGGCCATCCCGACCACGTGTCCCTGCGGCACGCGATCGAGGTGCTGACCGGCCTGCTGGGCGTACGGCCCGGTGTGCGCCACCACGCGCCCGTGCCCGGAGACGCAGCCAGCACCTGGGCCGACTCCGGCGAGGCCGAGCGACTGCTCGGCTGGTCGGCGGAGGTCGGCCTGGCCGAGGGCCTCGCCGCCCAGGTCGCGTGGCATCGGGAACGCGGTGCGCGATGAACGGGGTCCGCGCCGCCTACTTCGCCTTCGACCGCTTCCCCTCCAGCAAGGGCTCGGCGGTCCACATCGGCCACATGGCCTCCGAGCTGTTCGCCCGCTACGGCGGAGGCCTGCTCGGCGTTCTCGGCGGCGGCTCCTTGCCCGCCTACCAGCGTGAGCAGGGCATCGAGATCGCCCGGTTCGGCGAGCAGATCCCCAACCTGATCGACCGTGCCGAGGCATACTCCGGCTGGGTCGCCGCCCATCTCGCCCCCCACCTGGACACCCTGCGGATCTGCCACGTACGCGATCCGTGGAGCGCGCTGCCCGTGGTGACCGCGCCGGACCGGCGGTACCGCGTCGTGTACGAGGTGAACGGCCTGCCGTCGATCGAGATGGCCCACACCTGGCCGTCGGCGGCGCCGGCGACGCTCGCCAAGGTCGCCGAGCTGGAGCGGTTCTGCCTGGAGCGCGCGGACGCCGTCGTCGTGCCGTCGGGCGTCATCGCCGCCGCGCTGCGCCGCAGGGGCGTCCCGGACGACCGGATCCACCTGGTGCCGAACGGCGCCGACGTCCCGTACGAGACGCCGCGCCCGTGCGGAGCGCCGGAGCGCTACGTCGCCTACGTCGGCGCGCTCCAGCCCTGGCAGGGGCTCGACGTGCTGTTCCGCGCGTTCGCCCGGCTGCGGGACCAGACCGACCTGCGGCTGGTCGTCTGCTCGTCGGTGCCCGAGCGCCGGGCCCGCCCGCTGCGCCGCCTCGCCGAGCGTCTCGACGTCGCCGACCGCATGGTCTGGCGCTACACCCTCCCGCACGCCGAGGTGGCCTCCTGGCTTGCCGGCGCCGCCGTCTCGGTGGCGCCGCTGACCGGCTGCGCGCGCAACCTCGACCAGGGCTGCGCGCCGTTGAAGATCCTGGAGTCGATGGCCGCCGCCACGCCGGTCGTGGCGTCCGGGCTGCCGGCCGTACGCGAGCTGATGACCGACGGCGTGCACGGCCGTCTCGTGGCCGCCGACCGCCCGCCGGAGCTGGCGCGGGCGATCCGGGTGCTGCTGGAGTATCCGGACACCGCACGGGAGATGGGGGAGCGCGGCAGGGACCGCGTGATCCAGGAGTTCACCTGGGAACGGAGCCGATCCCGACTAGGCGCGATTTACCGTTCCATTACCCCCGATTCTGCTATGTCCGATTGATAGTGTCCGGTTCATGTTCTGGCGGAAGACCCGGGAAGCGATCGGCCGCTTCCATCCGGTCCACCAGCGGCTCACCCTGGAGCGCACGGCGTCGTACTCGGCGACCCCGGATGAGTGGCTCACCCTGCTGGACGGCTTCGCCCGGCACGACTCCGTGGTTCGGCGGCGGAAGTGGAAGCTGCCGCGCCGTACCACCGCCGTGCTCGTGCCGCTGATCCAGGTGCTGTCGGAGGACGCCAAGGCCAAGGGCTCCATCGGCATCGACGTCGACCTGCGCGGCCCGGACACCCCCGGCAAGGCCGGGCCAAAGCGCGACCTGCCGGTACGGCGGCCGGTCCGCAAGCTCACCGAGTGGTTCGTGATGGACCAATGGCTGAAGGTGCGCGCCGAGCTGAAGGACGGCAGCGTCCTGGAGCTGAGCGTCGTCGACCGGGTGCGCTTCCGGAAGATCCGCAAGAAGAACGCCAGCGGGAAGCTCAAGGTCAAGACCAAGTCCAAGACGGTGCAGCGTGTCAGCGCCAAGCGCACCCTCGCGGCCGGTCAGGCCCCGCTGCGCCCGGCGGGCCCGCCGCCGTCGTGGATCAGCGTACGCACGAAGCCGGGCCGCAAGGCCGTGATCGGCGCGGACGCCAAGCTCTCCCCGCCTCCGGGCGACGCGCACCAGATGGAGGCGATCCTGATGGTCGCGACCGAGCTGTTCCGGTGGACTCCACCGGACTCCGCCAGGAGAACCGCATGACCCCCTGCACGGCGACCACCGGTTTCTTCATCCTCGGCCGTTGCGGGCGTGCCGCGGTGACGCAGTGCCGCTGCGGGCGTCCGGTGTGCTCGCGGCACACGGCGTCCCAGGGGCTGTGCTCGGAGTGCGCCGCCGCCCAGGGCTACCCCGACCCACACGCACGTGGGTGGGCCGGCGCCTACCGGCGGCAGTACTACCAGGACAGCTCGACGTTCTACCAGGACCCCGGCTGGTACTCCTCGTTCGACAGCTACGACCGCGACGGCTTCGACGTCGGCGGGGGCTTCGACTACGGAGACTTCGGTGGTGACGGCGGGAACGACTGGGTCGACAGCTGATGCGGGTCCTCTGGATCACCGAGCACTACCCGCCCAGCCGGGGCGGAATGGCGGAGTCCTGCGACCGGATCGTGCGCGGCCTGCGTGAGGCGGGCATCGAGATCGACGTCGCCCACCTGACGCGCCGCGCGCGGCCGTGGCACGTCGACCGCGAACACGGCGGACGCCTGCTGACCGTTCCGCTGGAGGAGAACCCCGAGCACGCGCTGCGGCGGCTCTGGACCGTGCTGACCGGTGAGTCGTACACGCATGTCGTCGCGTTCGGCGGCACGTACGCCCTGCTCGGCGCGCCGGTGCTGGCCGCCTGGCTCGGCGCGCCGCTGGTCACCCTGTTGCGGGGCAACGACTTCGACACGGGGGTGTTCTCGCTGCGCCGCCGCGAGGCCCTGATGACGGCGCTCCGCGCGTCGGCGCGCGTGTGCGTGGTCGCCCGGTCGCACGGCCCGCTCGTGTCCGCCCTCGTGCCGGACGCGGACGTGACGTGGGTGCCCAACGGGATCGACACGACGAACTGGGAGATCCTCCCGTCCGAGCGGTTCGCCGCGGTGGCGCTACGGGAGAAGAATGTCGAGCCGGGCCGTCGCACCATCGGCGTCGTCGGCCAGCTCAAGAACAAGAAAGGTGTCGGGTTCTTCTTGGACGCGCTGCTCGCCTCCGGCCATGCCGAGGCGTTCCATCTGCTGCTGGTCGGTGAGGTGGAGGACGTTGTCACCGAACGTCTGGAAACCGTGGCGCACACCAGGCTGCCGTTCATGGACCGGTACGACCTGCCCGGCGTCTACGCGGCCTGCGACCTCGTGGCGCTGCCGTCGTTCTACGACGGTCTCCCGAACGTCGCCCTGGAGGCCGCGGCGCTGGACGTGCCGCTGCTCGCCTCGGACGCGGGCGGCCTCGGTGACCTGGTCGACGACGAGGTCGGGTTCGCCTTCACCGCCGGTGACGCCCATGGCTGCCGCGCGGCGATCGCCCGCGCGGCACGTGCGACCGGCGAACAACTGGCCAAACTCGGCGCGGCGGCCGGAGAACGAGTGCGCCGCGACTTCACGCCGGCGGCCGAGACCGCCGGCTACCAGACCGTGCTCGGGGAGATTCGGTGAAAAGGCTGCTTCCGCTGGTGCCGTTGTTCCTGTTCACCGGGTGCGGGTCCGGGACCGAGACGCCCGCGGCAGGGCCGCCGGTGGCGGCCGCTCCGACCTCGACCACGCTGCCGGTCTTCTTAAGGGTGACCACCGGGCACTCCCGGTCGCTCCTTACCGTCGTCGAACACGACGGGAAGACGACGATCGTCAGCCGTCTCGGCGGCACGACCGTCACGATCGCCGGGCAGAACGGCCGCTACGTCCGGCGGGGCCGGCTGCTGATCGAGGCGAAGCGATACTCGGACGGCATCAAACTCAAGACTGCGGCGGGCCGTACGCTCTGGCGTGCCAAGATCGCGGCAGGCCGGGTGCAGATCCGCCGGGGCGAGGTCACCACGAGATATGAGTTCCGGCGCGAGAGCGCCGGCCGGATCAAGGTCGAGCAGGGCGCCGTGGAGCTCGGCGACGTGCGGGCCGTCGAACAGGGCACCAGGATCGAGAGCGCCGGCGGCGCCACGATCGGTGTGTCCACGTCGCGCCCCGGCACCGCCCTGGCCGTCCTGTTCTGCCGGGAGATGGCGCCGGACCTGCGCGCGGTGCTCACCGCCGCGATGCTCGCGCCACGGTGATCGTCTGTTACGCCAACGGCGGCGGGCTCGGCCATCTCACCCGGATCCGCGCGTACCTCCACACCACGGCGCCCGGTGAACCGGCGACGATCCTGACAGCGTCGCCTTTCGCCGCCGACCCCCGCGTGACCGGCGGCCATCACGTACGCTCCGCGCCCGGCGGCCTCGACGCGGTGGCCCTGACGCGTTGGATCGCGGACGCGCTCGCCGAGCTGGCACCGTCCGAGCTGGTCGTCGACGCCTTCCCGGCCGGGCTGAACGGGGAGCTGACCGCCGGGGCGGTGCCGGCCGGGACGACCGCCGTCCACCTGGCGCGCCTCCTGCGCTGGGACGCCTACCGGCCGCTGCTGCCGGCCGCGCCGCCGTGCTTCGCCCGCACCTGGCTCGTGGAGCCCGTGACCGGCGAGCACGAGGCGTACCTGCGGTCGGTCTCCCCGTCGCTCGCACCGCTCGACCTGGTCGAGCCGCCCGCCGGCGACCTCCCGCCGGCCGTGCCGGAGGGCTGGCTGATCGTGCACTCGGGGCCGGAGGCCGAGGTCACCGAACTGATCGCGTACGCGCGGGAGATCGCCGAGATGGAGGGCGTACGGCCGCGGCTCACGCTCGTGACGCCGTGCCCGCCCGTCCCCGTGCCGCCGGACGTGCGGCACCTCGACATCTATCCGGCGTGGCCGCTGTTCTCCGGCGTGGAGCGGATCGTCACCGCCGCCGGGAGCAACGCCGTACGCCAGCTCGCGCCGTGGCGGGAGCGGCACCGGATGATGCCGTTCCCGAGGCGCTTCGACGACCAGTACGCGCGGGCCGCCCGCGTGCGCGCGGAGGCCGTCAGAACCTGACGCGTGAGCCGGTGACCCGCATCTCGATGCCCTTGGGCGTCACTTTCAGGCTCTTGAAGCCCATGCCGAGCGGCAGGCCCTCGACCGGCACCGTGAAGTCGAGGATGTCGCCGAGGTCGGACAGGTCGAAGCCCTCCACCGAGATCGCGTGCACCTTGATCCCGTTGCCCACCTTGGTCACCTGCGCGACCGCGGTACCGGTGATCACGTCGAGGTCGACCTTGGCCTTCACCTTGTCCGTGCCGTCCGCGCTCAGCTCGACGCCGTCCGCCCCGCCCGCCTTGGCCAGGTCGGCGAAGCCGACCGTCGCGGTGCCGTCCACGCTGCCGATGACGCCCTTGGAGTAGCCGGAGGCGACCCGGACGTCACGTGCCGTGGCGTCGATGCGCGCGATGGTCAGCGGCCCTTCGCGTACGTTCCGCGCGGACAGGTGGCCGTGCGGGAAGCGACGGGCGGCGACCTGGGTCAGGAAGGGGAAGCCGTAGATCGTCACGTCGGGCTTCGCACCGAAGCCCTCCTTCTGGATCTCCGAGGCGATCCGGCCTTCGGCGTACGACAGGGCGAGGCGGTCACCGATGATCGTGAGGCCGAGGAGCGCGACGACGACGATCAAGACGATCACGTACCACCGGTGTCCCCGTCGTTTTCGCGGGAGGACCAGGTCCGGTCGTGTCAATTCTCCAGAAAATTCACTCATCGGCGCGAACCTGCATGGGCCAAGCCAATTTCACGCGCGGCTCCACGTCAATAGGTAATACCTGCATGCCGGATTCGTGGGCGTTTGCCGCTATCCCCCCTCTACACTTCAACACTATGACGGCCGAGGGCTCCGTCTCAGAGACGGCCCCCCCGGTGCTTGTCGTGCGGACAAGGGAATCCGTCCGCAGACTGCCGCCCGGGGGGACATATCAGGTCGGCCGCGATCCCGCGGCCGAGATTTCGATCAACGACCCGCGGATCTCGTGGCGGCACGCGGTCCTGCGCACCGACGACAACGGCTGGATCATCGAGGATCTGGACAGCACCAACGGCACGTTCGCCGCGGGACGGCGCATCAAGCGCGCCGGCATCGAGGGCGACATCGTCCTCCAGCTGGGCGATGCGGAGAACGGGATTCCGCTCGCCTGCTCGGCGCCGCCGATGGCCGACGACCGGGTCGGCGTCGACCGCGAGCCGACCTCCGTCATCCGGCTGCCGAACCGTACGCTCAAGATCGGCCGTGCCCCCGACAACGACATCGTCCTGGCCGACCTCATCGTCTCCCGCTACCACGCCGAGCTGCGCAGGACCGGCGACGGGCGGCACGAGATCGCCGACCTGGGCGGCCACAACGGCACCTTCGTCAACGGCCGCCGGATCACCTCCTCGGTGCTGACCGAGCGGGACATCGTCGGCATCGGGCGCGCGACGTTCCGCCTGGTCGGCGACCAGTTGCGGGAGTTCGTCGACACCGGCGACGTCTCGCTCATCGCCCAGGACCTCGTGGTGCGCACCTCCAAGGGCAAGGTCCTGCTCGACCACGTCAGCTTCCCGATCGCCGAACGCTGCCTCGTGGCGGTCATCGGCCCGAGCGGCGCCGGCAAGTCCACCCTCCTGGGCGCCGTCACCGGGACCAGCCCGGCCACCGAGGGCAGCGTCCGCTACGACCACCGCGACCTCTACACGCACTACCCGGAGCTGCGGCACCGGATCGGGCTGGTGCCGCAGGCGGACATCCTGCACACACAGCTCCCCACGCGCCGGGCCCTCCGGTACGCCGCCGAGCTGCGGTTCCCCGGCGACACGAGCGCGGAGGAACGCGACCGCCGGGTCGATGAGGTCATCTCCGAGCTCGGCCTGGCCCCGCACGCCCAGACGCGCATCGACCGGCTGTCCGGCGGCCAGCGCAAGCGCGTCAGCGTGGCCCTGGAACTGCTCACCAAGCCGTCGCTGCTGTTCCTGGACGAGCCGACGTCCGGCCTGGACCCCGGCCTGGACAAGTCCGTCATGGAGATGATGCGCGACCTCGCGCACGACGGCCGGACGATCGTCGTCGTGACGCACAGCGTCGCCAACCTGGACACGTGCGACCGGCTGCTCGTCCTGGTCCCCGGCGGCCGGGTCGCCTTCTACGGACCGCCCGCGGAGGGCCTGCGGTACTTCGGCAAGCAGACCTGGGCCGAGGTGTTCCAGTCCTTCGACCGCGAGCCCGGCCGCGACTGGGCCGGGGAGTTCCGCACGTCGCCGATGTACGCGCAGTACATCGCGGCCGGCCTGGACGGCGGCGGTGCCGACCCCGTACGGCAGCTCGCGCAGCCGGAGCGCCCGCCGAGGCAGCAGGGCCGGATCTCACAGCTCGGCACTCTGTGCCGCCGGTACCTGGCCGTCATCGGGTCCGAGCGCAGTTACCTGGCGGTCCTGGGCATCCTCCCGGTGGTCGTCGGCGCGCTGATCCGCGCGGTGCCCGCCGAACACGGGCTCGCCGGACCGCCGGGCAAGAACATCGACGCCTCGTCGCTGCTGCTGACGCTCGTCATCGGTGCGTGCTTCGTCGGCGCCGCGAACGCCGTGCGCGAACTGGTCAAGGAACGCGCCATCTACCGCCGCGAACGCGCGGCGGGACTCTCGGCCGGCATCTACCTGCTCTCCAAGATCATGATCTTGGGTCTGATCACCGGGGTCCAGTCCGTGCTGCTCGTCGTGATCGGCCTGGCCGGCCGCCAGATGCCGGCGCACGGGGCCATCACATCTCCGCTCCTCGAACTCATGGTGGCGATGGCGGCGCTGGCGATCGTCTCGATGGCGATGGGACTCTGCGTGTCGGCCGTGGTCAGCACGTCGGAGAAGACCATGCCGCTGCTCGTCCTGTTGTCCCTGGCGCAGGTCATCCTGTGCGGGGCACTGGTCGCGCTGCCCGGCAATGTCGGGCTGGAACAGCTCGCCTACCCGGCGCCCTCGCGCTGGGGCATGGCCGCGACCGCCGCCACCGTCGACCTGAACCACATCCAGCCGCCCCTGCACAGCGGGAGACTCGACACGCTCTGGAACCACGACAAGACGACCTGGCTGACCGACATGGGAGTGCTGCTCGGAATCGGCGTGGCCTTCCTCATGATCGCCTGGTGGTACCTCGAACGTCTCCGCCCGGGCCGCCGTACGCGCCTCTGACTAATTCGCCTCTCTTATTTCGGACATTTCGCGTGTTTCGCTAATTAACGTCGATTACACCGCGAGCCGGGAATCCGGTCGCCTATGGTTACTCGCTGTTCGGCCATGGCGTCCGGTCGAGAGGCGTCATGGCCCCCAACGTTCTGAAGGAGCCTTATGCGTTCGCCTCAGAAAATCGGTCTCGGAGTCGGCGTCGCCGCTCTGGCGGGTGTGTCGGCGCTCGGCGTCCACGGGTTCGCCGGAACCTCATCCGCCCCCGCCAGGCAGGCGGGTGCCGTCGTCGCCGCCCCGCAGGACAAGGTCGTGACGGCGGCCTCCACCATCACGCGCGCGACGGTTCTCGCGCGTGCGAAGACGTGGCACCCGCATACCTCCCAGCGGATCCCCTACAGCCAGTCGCGTACGCACGGCGGCTACCGCACCGACTGCTCCGGGTACGCCTCGATGGCGCTGGCCCTCGGGAAGCCGGGCGCCAACACGGTCGGGCTCGCGAGCTCGTCGATCAGCACGCGCATCTCGATGGCGAGCCTGAAGGCGGGCGACCTCGTGATCGACGCCAACGGCACCAGCAACACCCGCCACGTCGTGATCTTCGTGAAGTGGGCGAACAGCAAGCACTCGTCCTACTACGAGTACGAGCAGCGCGGCAGCTACGGCACCGACTACCGGACCCGCACATACGGCCTGAGCGCGGGCAGCCAGTACCACGCGTACCGGCCGAAGAAGATTCGCTGATCTGATCAGAAGGGGCGGAGGACACATGGTCCTCCGCCCTTCTTCACGTCTCGCGCCCGACTCCCGTGCCCGGCGACCCTCGCCGGGCCGCACGCGTCAGCACCAGATGGCCTTCATGCGCCACTCGCCGTGATCGCACTCCAGCTCATACGTGCGTTCCTGCGCGTCGGACGTGCGGGCGCGCACCTGCCACACCTGGGTGTCCACATCGTCGAGCGGACGCAGGAGGGCGAGCATCTTCAGGAACGTGACCACTTCGTACTCGTAGTCGTCTCGGCGAAAGCGGCTGGGCCTGTCGTCGCGAATCTCGACCTGAACCGGGTGATCGCAGATACGCCGTCTCATACACCTCATTCTACTCGAACATGTGTTCGAGTGATGGGATGCCGCCACGTTATCGAGTAGCGCCACAGCAGGTGACGCCGGTAGGTCGCGCCGGGCAGGAGGCGCCGTGTTTCGCGCCGCACCTGGCCCCAGCTCATCTCCGGGTCGGCGATCGGCACGCCGGGCGGATCGGACTTGCGGTGACGCAGAGCGAGGAATCTGGTGGGCAGGAGACAGGCGGCGCCGACCAGGTAGTCGAGCGGGGTCCGGTCGCGGCCCAGGCCGATGATGACGAGGGTCCCGCCGGGCCGTACGAGGCGTGCCATCTTGGTGACGGCCGCCTCGAAGTCCATGTGGTGCACGACGGTCACGGAGCAGACCAGGTCGTACGCCGCCTCGGGCAGCGGGTGCCGCAGGAAGTCGGCCTCAATGAACGTCGCGTCGCCGTCGGTGCCCAGCTCGCGGGCGCGTGTGATCATTTCCGCGGACCGGTCGATTCCCGTCACGTGGCGTGCCCGGCCGGCCAGCCTCCGTGCGAGGAGGCCCTCGCCGCATCCCACGTCGAGCACCTCGTCACAGTGGTCGCCCGCGGCGTCGAGGATCAGGCGCTGGTAGTGGACATTGTGGTTCCAGTACTCGGTCACCGGAACACGGTAAACCGAGCGATCTTCCCGCTGGTCAGGGCCCTAATCGCGAGGAGTCCGCAATGTGACCAGGGTCACATCACAATAGATTCAAGCCTGGAAATCCTAGGGATTCAGGCATTGCGCGGGCGTACGAACCGGGCCTAACCTCCCCCCAGTCTTAGCGCTCTGCGGTGCCATCGTCGCCCCCGGTTACCATCGGAAGGCGTCGCGGTCGACGCTGCGTGAGTGTTACTCCCCGTGATGATTGGTAAGGAGGCGGTATGGCGACGACTGCGACCGACGCCGTCGGTTCAGATAGGCATTTGCGGCGAGAAGTCGGCTTCTGGGGACTCATGTTCGTGTCCCTCGGGTCGATCATCGGTTCCGGCTGGCTGCTCGGCGCGCTCACGGCGGCCAAGCTCGCCGGTCCGGCGTCTCTCATCTCTTGGGTGCTCGCCGCCGTCATGCTGGCCCTTCTCGCGCTCGTGCACGCGGAGCTCGGCGCCGCCTACCCCATCGCGGGAGGCACCGCCCGATTCCCGGCGTTCGTGTTCGGACCGCTGGCCGGGTTCACCGCGGGCTGGATGGCGTGGCTGCAGGCGGTGTCGATCGCGCCGATCGAGGTCGAGGCGACGCTGTCCTACTCCGACCACATCGGCTGGGTGCACGACAACGTCACGATGCTGCACCCGGACGGCACGCTGACAGGCACCGGGCTCGTCATCGCCAGCGTCTTCATGCTGCTGTTCATCGTGATCAACATCGTCGGGGTCAAGCTCCTCTCGGAGTCCAACTCGATCACCGTGATCTGGAAGACGCTCGTTCCGCTGCTCACCATCGTGGTGCTGGTCCTGCTGACGTTCCACGCGAAGAACTTCACGGCCGGCGGCGGGTTCATGCCGTTCGGCGCGCATGGCATCTTCGCCGCGCTGCCCGCGGGCGTGGTCTTCGCCCTGCAGGGGTTCGAACAGGCGATCCAGATGGCCGGCGAGGCGAAGCGGCCCCAGCAGGACGTCTCACGCGCCGTCATCACGGCGACCGCGATCGGCACCGTCGTCTACATCCTGCTGGAGATCGCGTTCATCGGCGCGCTCGACCCGGGACACCTCGCGCACGGCTGGGCGAACCCGATCGGCAAGGGCGACTTCGGGCCGTACGCCACGCTCGCGACCGGCGCCGGCGCCGCCTGGCTGGCCTGGATGCTCTACGCGGACGCCGTGATCTCCCCGGCGGGCACCGGCCTGGTGTACACCGCGACCTCCTCCCGCCTGTCCTACGCGCTCGGCCGCGAGAAGGCGCTGCCCAAGCAGGTCGCTCAGGTCAGCAAGAAGGGTGTGCCGATCGTCTCGATCCTCATCGCGTTCGTCGTCGGTGAGATCGCCTTCCTGCCCTTCCCGAGCTGGCAGTCCCTGGTCGGCCTGGTCACCTCGGCGACCGCGATCATGTACGCCTTCGCGCCGATCTCGCTGCGCGCGCTGCGCATCCGCGACGCCGGCCGTGCCCGCCCGTACCGCCTGCCCGTCCACCAGGTGCTCGCGCCCATCGCCTTCCTCTCGGCCAACCTCATCATCTACTGGTCGAGCTTCCAGGCGGAGTGGAAGCTCGGGCTGGCCTCCATCCTCGGCCTGACCATCTTCGCGATCACCCGGATGACGTCGCCCCCGGCCGAGCGCTCCTCGCTCAACTGGAGGGCCTCCGCCTGGATCTGGCCCTGGTACGTCGGGTTGCTCGTGATCGGCGCCCTGGGCCGGTACGGCGGCAACAACACGATCCCGGACTGGGTGGACATCGCGGTGGTCTCGGCCTTCGCCCTGGTCATCTACTTCGTCGGCGTACGCCTCGCCGTCTCCAGCGCCGAGGTCGACGCGGCCGTCGCCGCGGAGGAGGCCGAGCTGAAGGCCGGCCCGACGCTCAACCTCGCCGACTGACCGACACAGCGAAACGCGCCCGCCGCTCCGAACCGGACCGGCGGGCGCGTCGTCGTTCAGGCCAGGCTAGGAGAGCAGGCGGAGCCGGATCGTGGTCGGCAGGTCGCGCAGCAGGCCGATGACGTCCGGGGTGTACTGGCTGCCGATGTCGGTGATGACGTAACCGATGTCGCCGCGGGTGCCGAGGAGCTGTCCCTCGATGTTCACGTCGTGGTCGGCGAGGATTCCGTTGATCGTCGCGAGCACACCGGGCGTGTTGCGGTGCAGGTGCGTGAGGCGGTGCACGCCGGTCTGGGAGGCCAGCGAGACCGGCGGGACGTTCACGCTCAGCGCGGTGTTGCCGCCGGAGACGAAGTCGTGCAGCTTGCCGGCCACGAACTGGCCGATGTCCTGCTGCGCCTCCTCGGTCGAGCCGCCGATGTGCGGGGTGATGATGACGTTCGGCAGCCCGCGCAGCTCGGAGACGAACTCGTCGCCCCGCGCCTTCGGCTCGTTCGGGAACACGTCGACGGCCACACCGCCGATGTGCCCGGACTCCACGTGCCGTCGAAGGGCGGCGTGGTCGACCACGAACCCTCGGGAGAGGTTGAGGAACAGGCTGCCGGGGCGCATCCGCGCCAACTGGTCCTCGCCGAACAGGCCGCTGTTGCCCGGCCGCCCGTCGACGTGGAGCGTGACGACGTCGGAGACCTCCAGCAGCTCTTCCATGCTGGCGCACCGCCGCGCGTTGCCCAGCGCGAGCTTGTCGGACGTGTCGTAGAAGTAGACCGACATCCCGAGGTTCTCGGCCAGGACCGACAGCTGGCTGCCGATGTTGCCGTACCCGACGATGCCGAGCCGCCGCCCGCGCACCTCGTGGCTGCCCTCGGCGGACTTGTCCCACACGCCGGCGTGCATGCCGGTGTTCTTGTCGATGAGGCGGCGGGTCAGCGCGATGATCTCGGCGATGACCAGCTCGACGACGCTCCTGGTGTTGGAGAACGGCGCGTTGAACACGGCGACGCCGCGGTGGGACGCGGCGTTCAGGTCGATCTGGTTCGTACCGATGCAGAACGCGCCGACGGCCAAGAGGTCCGGCGACGCCGCCAGCACGGCCTCGGTGACGGACGTCTTCGAGCGGATGCCGAGCAGCTCGACGCCGGGCATCCGGGCGATCAGCTCGGATTCGTCGAGGGCGCCCGCGACGGTCTCGACGGCGTAGCCGTTCTTCTCCAGACCGGCGACCGCGTCGGGGTGAATGTTCTCCAACAGCAGCGCGCGTCTGGCTTCGTTCGCGGGGCTCACCTGGAAGATCCTCCTGCCGGCTTGTGGTGGTTTCATGCTATGTGAAGGCTGGTGGCGGCCGACGGTCACGTCCGGGTGGGCGCCGTTTCGGCGGCGGCGCAGTCCCGAGCGTACTGGGCCGGGGAGGTGCCGATCGTGGCGGTGAAGTCCCGGGTGAAGTGCGCCTGGTCGGCGTAGCCGAGTTCGGCGGCCAGTTCGGCCCAGCCGATGTCGGCGCCGGACGCGGCCCGGTCCGCGGCCTCCTGCATACGGAAGCGGCGGATCACCCACTTCGGGCCGACGCCGACGTACTCCGCGAAGATCCGCTGCAGCCGGCGAGGAGTGATGCCCAGGGCGTCGGCCAGGTCGTCCACCCGCGAGAGCGCGGGGTCGGCCGCGACGCGGTCCACGATCCCGGCCACCTCCTCGACCAGAGGGTCATGCGGCCGCGCCCGCTCGCGCAGGAAACCGGCCAGCAGCTCCACCGCCTCGTCGTCGTCGGCCGTGATGATCGCGTCGGCGACGGCGCGGCTCTCGTGCCCGAAGAGGTCCTCGACCTTCGTGAACCGGTCGGTGAGCGCGGACACCGGGCCGTCGAGGAAAGGCCGGAAACCTCCGGGGCGGAACCGCGCGCCGACCACCCGGCCGAGGCCCTCGATCGTCTCGGTGAAGTCGTCGCGCAGGACGCCGGCGACCCGTGCGCGCCCGCCGGTCGTGAAGGTCATGTTGACCGCGGGGTGGGTCAGGACCGGTTGCCGGTGCGCGTCACGGCCGCGGAGGTCCCAGGCGACGATCCAGAAGTGCGTGACCAACGGCGCCAGGTCGGCCGGCGGCGTACGCAGGGAGAGCCGGAAGTGCTCCTCCGCGGCGCCACGGCGGAGGATGCCGTTCGTGTCGGCCATGCGGCCAGTGTCGCATTTCTTCAAGACGGGCGATGGCGGCGCGTCTAACCTGGGCTTTTCGACCTGAGGAGAGTGCGATGAGTGTGCGGTCATTGATGGTGCCCGCGGTGGAGACGACGCTCGGCGTCGTCGGAGGCGTGGAGCCGAGCCGGTTCGGCGCGCCGACACCGTGCCCGGAGTTCACCGTCCGGGACCTGCTCCGTCACATGGCCGGCTGGACCGGAGAGCGAGCGCGCGCCGCGGCCGCCAAGCAGCCGGTCGACGCCCCGCCGGACGACGATCACGACCTCACGGCCGACCCGGGCTGGGCGGACCGCTACGCCGCCGAGGCGCGTACGGCCGCGGAGGCCTGGTCCGAGCCCGGAGCGTGGGAGGGCGAGACGGGGCTGAGCGGCGAGATGCGGATGCCGGCGCAGTTCGTCGGCGGCCTCCTGTTCGCGGAGTACCTGCTGCACGCCTGGGACCTGGCGATCTCGACCGGCCAGGACCTGGCCCTGTCCGACGAGCTGTCCGAGGCCCTGTTCACCCAGGTGTCGTCGATGGCGGACACGGCACGCCAGTACAAGGCGTTCGGCGCGGAGGTGCCAGTGCCGTCCTCGGCCTCGCCGCTGGCCCGTGCCCTGGGCCTCGCCGGCCGCGACCCGTCCTGGACCCCCTGAACGACACGTCCGCGCCCCGGTCCGCCACCGGACCGGGGCGATGACGTGGCGGATCTTCAAGCCCGCGAACGACCGTGTCCGGCGCGGGCCTTGCGCCGGAGAATCCCGGTCTTGCCGCGGTCGGCGCTCTGCCGCCGCTTGCCCATCACGTACACGAGCGCTGTCGTCGTGGCGATGAGCGCCAGCGGCATGAGCGGGCGGCGTGAGCGGAGAAAGGTTCCCATCGTTGCTCCTCGATTAGGGGCCGGCCCGGTGGGCGGTCCTGGGGTGTTTCTGTGCTGTGAAACCCGTATGCCCGGACCCCGGTCACGACCAGATCGAGCTTTCGTCAAATTTGTCGGTTGTCGGACATTGGGACGTTGACGAAGCCGCGCCGGAGGCGATCGTGATCTTCGTTTCGGGTTGATCGGCGCGTGCCGGGGGAGGACTTTTCCGTCACTGCCCCTGAGCCAGGAGGAAAACGTGCGTACCGGTCTCGCGGTGGGCCAGTACGGTGCGTTCGCGCACCGTGAGGCGGTCATCGAGGTGGCGCGCGGCGCCGAGGCCCTCGGGTTCGACGGCCTCTGGGTCGGTGACCGCATCCTCGACCCCGTCGACCCGACGGACCGCTATCCCGGCACGGCCGACGGCCGGATCCCGGCCGAGATGCGGACGTTCCTCGACCCGCTCACCGTGCTCGCCGTCGCCGCGGCCGTCACGGGGCGGGTGCGGCTCGGGATGAGCACGCTCAATGCGCCCTGGTACTCCCCGGTGCTGCTCGCGCGTACGCTCACCTCCCTCGACGTGCTCAGCGGCGGGCGGCTCGACGTCGGGCTCGGCCTGGGCTGGTCGCGGGACGAGTACGAGGCGGCCGGCGTGCCGTGGCGGGGCAGAGGAGCGCGGCTGGAAGCGGTCATCGACGTGCTGGAGGACATCTGGACCTCCGAGGTCGTCGAGCACCACGGCACGTTCACCGACATCGCGGCCTCCCACATCGAGCCCAAGCCCCTGCAACGCCCCCGGCCACCGATCTACCTGGGCGGATTCTCACCCGGCGCGCTGGACCGCATCGGCCGCCGCGCCGATGGCTGGCTCGCGTCAGGGGTGCCGATACCGCTCCTGGCCGAGCTGTGGAAGTCGGTGGGCGCCGCCGCCGAACGCGCCGGCCGCGACCCGTCGGCCCTCCGCATGATCCTCAGGATGAACCCGAAGGTCAGGGAACGGCCCGTGGCCCCGGACCGCCTGCCACGCGAGGGCACCGTGGAACAGCTCGCGGAGTACGCGCACGAGGCCGCCTCCGCCGGCGCCGACGAGGTCTTCGTCGACCTGCACCAGACGACATCCGACGTCGACGAGCTCCTCGACCGCGCCGCCGGTTTCATCGCGGCCGTGCGCTAGCCAGTTCGGCGAAGCGTGTGGCGTTGCGTACGGCGAAGCCGCCCGGGTCGTTGTTGAAGTACACGTACGCGTCCTGCCACGCGCCGCGGACGCGGTTCGCCCAGGCGCGCAGCGCGCGGTCGCCGTACCGGGGCCAGGGGTTGGCCGCGCCCTCGTGGAGGCGCACGTACCCCCACTCCGCCGTGCGCCACAGGGGAGTGACGGGCCTGCCGAGGCGGTCCGCCCAGCACAGCGCGGCGCCGTGTTCGGTCAGCACGGCGCGTACCTCCTCGGTCCACCACGTGGCGTGGCGCGGTTCGACCGCGACGCGCACCCCGGACGGGAAGCACCGCAGGCAGCGGTCCAGCCGTACCGGCGAGGCCCGCAGGGTGGGCGGCAGCTGGAGCAGGATCGGGCCGAGCCGGTCGCCGAGGCCGTCGGCGGCGGTGAGCAGGTGTTCGACGGCCTCCTCTGGCTCGCGCAGCCGCTTGATGTGCGTCAGGTAGCGGCTCGCCTTGACCGCCATGACGAAGCCGGGCGGCGTCAGGTCGCGCCACCGGGCGAAGTTCTCATGCGTCGGCAGGCGGTAGAAGGCGTTGTTGTTCTCCACCGTGCCGAAGCTCTTCGCGTACTGGGACAGCCACTGGTTCTGCGGCAGGCCGGCCGGGTAGAGGAGGTCGCGCCAGTCCGCGTACTGCCATCCGGAGGTGCCGACGCGCAGGGCCATAGGGGATCGATACCCGTCAGCGGGCGCTCACTCGCGGGGGACGACGGCGGATCACGCGATCATCGCGTACGTTCTGGTCAATGCGGACGGCCGCGCCAGGATCCGCGGTCTCGCGCCGGCCACGGCACTGATCTCTCCCTGGAGCACTCATGCACTTCCAGCCCACCGAGACCCACACCGCCTGGGACAACCGGATCGGCCCGATCGCCACGCTGGCGCCGGGCGACGAGGTCACGGTCGGCACCCTCGACGCGAGCGGCGGCCAGCTGACCGAGGGCTCCACCACGGCCGACGTCCCCGGCCTGGACTTCGGCCAGGTCAACCCGGTCACCGGCCCGTTCCGTATCGAGGGCGCGGCGCCCGGCGACGCGCTGGTCGTCGAGATCCTCGACGTGTCCGTGGGAACGTGGGGGTGGACCGCGAACATCCCCGGTTTCGGCCTGCTCGCCGAGGACTTTCCCGACCCTCACCTGCGTCGGCCCGGACCTGATGGCCGCCGCCGTGCAGGCCACCCGCGCCCTCGTCGATGAGGTCGTACGCCGCACCGGCCTCGCCCCCGTCGACGCCTACCTGCTGGCGAGCGTCGCCGCCGACCTGAAGATCTCCGAGGTCGTCGACGTGCCCAACTGGGTGGTCAGCGCCCACCTGGAGCTGAGCTTCCTGGCCTGATCCCTCAGACGGCCGTGTCCAGCCGCGTGCGCTGTTCCGGTGTCAGCTCCAGGTCCACCGCCGCCAGGCTCTCCTCCAGCTGCGCCACCGAGGACGCGCCGACCAGCGGGATGACCGGTACCTCGCCGCCCATCAGCCAGGCCAGGACGACCTGGTTCGCGGTGGCGCCGGTCTCCTCGGTCACCGTGCGCAGGGCGGTGAGGCGCGCTGGTGTGCCCGCGTGGTCGAACTCCGGGCCCAGCGGACGGTCCTCGCGCACGTACGAGCCGGTCAGCAGCGGTGAGTAGGCGACCATGGCGAGTTCGGGGTCGTCCCGCAGGTAGCCCAGTAGGTCGCCGGAGGTGACGCCGACGTCCCCGTCCGGGGAGCGCAGCGTCGGCAGGTCGGTGCGCTGCCGCAGGTACGTGTGGTGGTACTGCAGGACCTCATAGCCCGGCAGACCGGCCGTGGCGGCGATGTTGCGGGCCCGTTCGACCCGCCACGACCAGTGGTTGCTGGCCCCGAGCAGGCCGACCGCGCCTTCGGCGACCAGTTCGGCGAACGCCTCGACGGTCTCCCGCAGCGGCACCGACGGGATCTCCACGTGGGCGTACAGGAGGTCCAGCCGGTCCATGCCGAGGAGTTCGCGGCTGCGTTCGGAGGACTCACGCACGACCTTGGCCGAGAGCCCCTCGATGTCGCGGCTTCGGCTGGTGGCGGGGGCGTTCGGCCTTCCGCCGAGCTTGGTCGCGATGACCATCTGGTCCGTGATCCCGCGGCTACGCCGCCAGCGGCCGAGCAGGGCCTCGCTCTCCCCGCCTTGTGTGCCGTTCACCCAGAAGGCGTAGTTGTTCGCGGTGTCGACGAATGTGCCGCCGGCCTCGGCGTAGCGGTCCAGGATCGCGAACGAGGTCGCCTCGTCCACGGTGGTGCCGAACATCATCGCGCCGAGGCTCAGCACGCTGACCTCGCGGCGCGTCGCCGGGTTCAGTCCGATCGTGCGATAACGCATTCATGCTCCCTCATCGGTGTCGATGGGGAGTCTGGATCCTAGAGTCGTCTCTAGGTCAAGGGGTCACGCCGGTGCCGGACGCCAGGTCGCGCAGGCGGTAGCGCTGGAGCTTTCCGCTGGCCGTCTTCGGCAGCGCGCCGGCGAACACCACCCGCCGCGGATACTTGTACGGCGCGATGACCGTCTTGACGAAGGCCTGCAGCTCGGCGGCTTTGGCGTCGTCTCCGGTGACGCCGTCGCGGAGCACGACGAACGCCTGCACGATCGATCCGCGGCAGGGGTCGGGGGCGGCCACGACGGCCGTCTCCGCGACGTCGGGGTGGCCGAGGAGCGCCTGCTCGACCTCGGGGCCGGCGATGTTGTAGCCCGACGAGATGATCATGTCGTCGCTGCGGGCCTGGAACCAGTAGTAGCCGTCGGGGTCGCGGATGTAGGTGTCGCCGGTGAGGTTCCAGCCGTCCTGGACGTACGTCCGCTGGCGCTCGTCGGAGAGGTAGCGGCAGCCTGTCGGCCCCTTCACCGCGAGCCGGCCGGGCACGCCGTCGGGCACCGGGCGCCCGTCGTCGCCGAGGACCGCCGCGGTGAATCCGGGCACCACGCGGCCGGTCGAGCCGGGTCGGATGTCGTCGTCGGCGGAGGAGATGAACACGTGCAGCATCTCGGTGCCGCCGATGCCGTCGATGACGCGGACCCCGGTGGCCTGGTGGAAGTCCGTCCAGACCGTGACCGGCAGGTGCTCGCCGGCCGACACGCACCGGCGCAGCCCGGTGAGCGAGCCGGCGCGACCGGCGGCCAGCATCGCCTTGTACGCGGTCGGGGCGGTGAACAGCACGGTCACGCCGTGTTCGGCGATCGCGTCGGCCAGCTCGCCGGGGCCGGCCTTCTCCAGGAGCAGCGTGGACGCGCCGGCGCGCAGCGGGAAGACCACCAGCCCGCCGAGCCCGAAGGTGAACCCGATCGGCGGCGTGCCGGTGAACACGTCGTCCGGCTCCGGCCGTACGACGTGCCGGGAGAAGGTGTCGGCGTTCGCGAGGACGTCGCGGTGGAAGTGCATCGTCGCCTTGGGGCGGCCGGTGGTGCCGGACGTCGGCGCGAGCAGGGCGACGTCGTCGGCGGCGGTGTCCACGGCCGTGAAGCCGTCGTCCTTCAGCGCGCAGCGCGCGACCAGGTCGCCGGCGTCGCCGCCGCCGTACGGCAGGACGGGCAGGCCGGGTGCTGCGCGAACCAGGTCGTCCAGGAAACGGTGGTCGCAGACCGCGAGGTCGGGTTCGGTGATCTCGATGAGCGCCGCGATCTCCGCCGGTCGCAGCAGCGGCATCGTCGTCACCACGACCCCGCCGGCCTTGAGCACCGCGAGCCAGGTCGCGACGATCCAGGGGTTGTTCGGGCCGCGGAGCAGGACGCGGTTTCCCGGCACCAGGCCGGCGTCCTCGGTGAGCACCCGTGCGATCCGGTCGACGCGCCGGAGCAGGTCGCCGTAGCTCCAGACCTCGGTGGGCGTGCGCAGGCACGGCCGGTCGGGCCCGAGCCGGCGTACGGTCTCGTCCAGCAGCTCGACGGCGCAGTTCAGACGTTCGGGGTAGGACACTTCCGGCAGGTCGAAGCGGAAGTCCGGCCACTGGTCCTGCGGGGGAAGACGGTCACGGCAGAAGGTGTCGAGGTGTGCGGACGGTGAGAGCCGCATAGCGACCACTTCCTCTGAAATGTCCGGAGTTATCTTCAAGTATTCACTTATGCTGACGACAGTCAATGGCCCGCCATATCGCATGGAGGTGCGTGGATGAGCCCGTTCCGTGGATCGGTTCCGCCGGCCGGAGAGTGGCGGCACTTCCGGTTCGAGCACGCCGACGGCATCGCCACCGTGACGCTCGACCGGCCGGACAAGCTCAACGCGCTGACCTTCGAGGCCTACGCCGACCTGCGCGACCTCCTCGCCGAGCTGCCGAAACGCGGCGACACCCGGGTGCTCGTGCTGCGCGGCGAGGGGCGCGCGTTCTGCTCGGGCGGCGACGTCAACGAGATCATCGGTGAGACGCTGAAGATGGACTCCCGTGAGCTGCTGGAGTTCACCCGGATGACGGGCGAGGTGATCCGGGAGATGCGGGAGTGCCCGATCCCGATCATTGCGGCGCTCCACGGCATGGCGGCCGGCGCGGGTTCCGTCATCGCCCTCGCCGCCGATTTCCGCGTCGCGACCCGCGCCGCGCGGTTCGCGTTCCTGTTCACCAAGGTGGGGCTCTCCGGCGCCGACATGGGCGCGGCCTACCTGCTGCCCAGGCTGGTCGGGCTCGGCCGTGCGACGCAGCTCCTGATGCTCGGCGACACGATCTCCGCCGAGGAGGCCGAGCGCATCGGCCTGATCGGCTCCCTCGTCGAAGAAGGCGACCTCGACGGCACGGTCGGCCGCCTCGCGCGGCGGCTCGCGGACGGGCCCGCCCAGGCGTACGCGCAGACCAAGGCCCTGCTCACCCGCGAGCAGGACATGAGCCTGTCGGCCGCGCTGGAGCTGGAGGCGATGACGCAGGCGCTGCTGATGACCGGCCGGGACTATGCGGAGTTCCACGCCGCGTTCAACGCCGGCCGCGAGCCTCGCTGGCAGGGCCGCTGAGCTCAGCCCGGCGGCCATCGCGCGTGCGCGGTACGAGCCTCGCCCTCCCGGATCAGGCTCAGCCGCGGCCGTGCGTCCTCGGTACGGCCGCTCCGCGGTTTTCGGCTGCCGGCGGCGTACGGGTCGGGCCATCGCGCGCCCGGCCCGGCGTAGTCCTGGTCGGCCGCGGCGTGCAGGGTCCACTGCGGGTCGTACAGGTGGGTACGGCCCAGCGCGACGAGGTCGGCCCGCCCGGCCAGGATGATGGAGTTCATGTCGTCGTAGGAGGAGATCGCGCCGACGGCGATCACCGCGACGCCGTACTTGCGGCCGATCTCGTTGCGGATCCGGTCGGCGTACGGGGTCTGGTAGCTGCGCCCGTACGCCGGGGCCTCCTCGCTGACGACCTGGCCCGTCGACACGTCGATGCCGGCCGCGCCGTGCTCGGCGAACGCCCGCGCGATCTCCACCGCGTCGTCCACACCGATCCCGCCGTCGTACCAGTCGGTGGCCGAGATCCGCACCGTCATCGGCCGGTCGTGCGGCCACGCCTCCCGTACGGCGTCGAAGACCTCCAGCGGGTAACGCAGGCGCGCCTCCGGCGAACCGCCGTACGCGTCGGTGCGCCGGTTCGTCAGCGGCGACAGGAACGACGACAGCAGGTATCCGTGCGCGCAGTGCAGCTCCAGCAGGTCGAAGCCTGCCCGAGCCCCTGCGAGCGCCGAGGCGGCGAACTGCTCCTTGATGGCGTCAAGGTCCCTGATGGTCAGCTCGCGCGGCGTCTGGTTCGCCTCCGCGTAGGGGATCGGCGAGGGGCCGGACACCTCCCAGTTGCCCTCGGGGAGCGGCTGGTCGATGCCCTCCCACATGAGCCGGGTCGACCCCTTGCGGCCGGAGTGCCCGAGCTGGAAGCCGATCTTCGCGTCGCCGTTGCCGTGCACGAAGTCCACGATCCGCCGCCAGCCGTCCTCCTGCTCGGCGGTGTAGAGGCCCGCGCACCCCGGCGTGATCCGCCCCTCCGGTGAGACGCACACCATCTCCGTCATCACCAGGCCGGCGCCGCCGAGAGCCTTTCCGCCCAGGTGCACGAGGTGGAAGTCGCCCGGCACGCCGTCGCGGGCGGAGTACATGTCCATCGGCGACACGACCACCCGGTTGACCAGGTCCAGCGTGCCGAGCCGGAAAGGCTGGAACATCGGCGGGCGCACCTCGGCGGGTTGCTTCTCCTGGACCGAGGCGAACCAGCGATCCATCCCGGCGACGAACTCCGGGTCGCGCATCCGCAGGTTGTCGTACGTGACGCGGCGGCTGCGGGTGACGATGTTGAACGCGAACTCCTCCGGGGCCTGGTCCGCGTACCGGCCGATGTTCTCGAACCACTCCAGGCTGGCCTGCGCCGCGCGCTGCGTGGAGGCCACCACCGGACGGCGCTCCTCCTCGTACGCGTCGAGCGCGCCGGCGACGGTACGCCGCCCCTCGTGCAGGCAGGCGGCGAGGGCGAGGGCGTCCTCCATGGCCAGCTTCGTGCCGGACCCGATGGAGAAGTGCGCCGTGTGCGCGGCGTCGCCGAGCAGGACGACGTTGCGGTGCCGCCAGGTCGCGCAGCGGACCGTCGTGAAGCCGGTCCACCGGGAGTTGCCGGCGTACACCTCGTGGTCCCCGAGCACGTCAGCGCACAGCTCGCGGATGCGGCCGATCGACACGGCGTCGTCGAAGCCGGCGCGGCGCCAGACGTCCTCGTGCAGCTCCAGGATGAAGGTGCTGGCGTCGCGGCCGTACGGGTAGCCGTGGATCTGCATGATCCCGTGCGGTGTGTCGAGTATGTGGAAGGTGAACGCCTCGAAGACCAGGTCGGTGCCCAGCCAGATGTACTTGCACCGGCGTGTGTCGAGGTCGGGCCGGAACGTCGTCGCGAACCGGGCGCGGGTCGCGGAGTTCACCCCGTCGGCGGCGACCACCAGGTCGTACTCCGCGGAGAGCAGCGCCACGTCGGGCGCCTCCGTGCGGAACCGGATCTCCACGCCGAGGGCGGAGCAGCGGTCCTGAAGGATCGACAGCAGCCGCCGCCGGCTCATCGCGGCGAAGCCGTGGCCGCCCGAGGTGAGCGTGGTGTCCCGGTAGTGCACGTCGATGTCGTCCCAGCGGGCGAACTCCCGCCGCATGGCCTCGAAGATCTCCGTGTCGGCATGCTCGATGCCGCCGAGGGTCTCGTCGGAGAACACCACGCCGAAGCCGAAGGTGTCGTCCGGGGCATTGCGCTCCCAGACGGTCACCTCGTGCCGAGGGTCGAGCTGCTTGGCCAGCGCCGAGAAGTACAGGCCGCCGGGGCCGCCGCCGAGCACCGCGATGCGCACGCCGCTCATCCCCTTCCACGTCCGATGACACGAGAGTATGTCGCAATTTGTACGGTCGTCAACGATGCGATATGTGTCACGCTGGGGCGATGCACGCCAGAACCTGCGGCCGTCACCGGGCAGGGCATCAACGTGGACGGAGGGGCGGTCCAGTCATGAGCGTCGAACGCGTCAATCCGCCGTCGCTCGGGCGGCCCTCCGGCTTCTCGCACGCGGTGGTCACCGACGCGGACCACCTGGTGTTCCTCGCCGGGCAGACCGCGTTGGACGCGGACGGGCGGATCACGGGGGAGGGCGTCGTCGGCCAGTTCGAGCGCGCGCTCGCCAACCTGCTGACCGCGCTCGCCGCGGCGGGCGGGCACCCGGACGACCTCGTCAGCGTCACGATCTACATCGTCGACATGGACGACTACCGCGCCCACGCGCGGGAGATCGGGCGCGTGTGGCGCCGGCTGGCCGGCACGGAGTACCCCGCGATGGCCGGCATCGGCGTGAGCCGGCTCTGGGACGCCGAGGCGCTGGTCGAGGTGCAGGGCGTCGCCGCGCTCAGCCGCCGATCGTCCCCATGACGTGGGCGCGCGCCGGCTCTTCGAGCCGTGAGCGCAGCGCGAAGAACAGGTCGGCCGCGCGGATGCCGATCCAGTCGTCCGGCAGCAGCTCCTCGGGCAGGCCGGGGTCGAGGTAGGGCAGCCGCCGCCAGTCGGTGAGCACGCGTACGTAGTCGGCGAACGCGTGGGGGCCGTCGCCGGCTCGAGTGTCGCACCGCTGTAGCACCGGGCCGTGCGCGTCGAGGAACTCCTGGTAGAGACGTTCCAGCTCGTCCAGATCCCACCAGCGGCGCACCTTGGCGGCCAGGTCGCCGAAGGCCAGGTGGTCGCCGCGGAACAGGTCGGCGTACGCGTCGAGCTCCAGCCGCGTCAGCATCTCGGCGGTCGCCTCGTGCAGGTGCGCGGGTGCGATCCACACGCCGGGCGCCGCGGTGCCGAACCCGAGCCGGGTCAGCTGCGAGCGCAGGATGTGCCGCTTGTGGCGCTCGGACTCCGGGACGGAGAAGACGGCCAGCATCCAGCCCTCTCCGGTCGTCGCGCGGCGCCGCCGGAAGATGCGGTCGTCGCCCTCGCGCAGGATCGCCCGCGCGTCGTCGGACAGCTCATAGCCGGCCGCGCCGCCGTGCCGCCGCGCGACGAGGATGCCGCGCCGCTTGAGCCGTGAGATCGACGAGCGCACCGCGGGCTCGTCGACGCCGAGGTCGGCGAGCAACTGGATCAGGGAGGCGACCGACAGCCAGCCACCATCGTCGCGGGAGTAGAGGCCGTAGACGGTCACGATGAGCTGCCGTGGCTGAGCCGCGCGGACCGTTGAGTCGGTGCCGCCGTCGTCTGCCACTGGCACCGCCGTCACGATCACACGATACCAACGCTAACCCGATCGTCAGGGTACGGCCGTGGCCGGCGGTGACGCTGTAGCCCGTCTCGCGCAGCAGCGTGGCGACCTGGTCCGGGCCGTCCGAGGGCACCTCGATCCGCGCGACCGCGGCCGGGGCGTGCCGCCGCCGGATCGTGATCCCGTCAAAGCGGTAGAGGCCCCAGCACGCCCAGGGGACGTCCGGCGCGGGGTCGTCGTGCTGCATCCAGGCCATCCAGAGGTCGCCGTGGACGTACCAGCAGTGGACCGCGCCCCTGCGCCACGCGCCCTCGTGGTGGATCCAGACCCAGGGGTTTCGCGCCTCGATCCGCTGGGACCCGGACGGGTAGGTGTCGAGCCGCCTCGCATCGTGCATGGCGGACATAATCGAACAAAAGTTCGAGTGATCGCAAGTCGAGCCAGGTCACGATGGTTCGTCACGGTCGGTCACGCCGCTCCGCTTCGACAGCGCGTCTCCGGCCACGAACAGCCCGAGGCCGAGCACCGCGAGGACGACACCGGACGGAAGCTCGTGGTCGCGCAGGAGCGGTATGAGGCGGATGAACCCCCACGTGTGGAACCAGCCGACAAAATGATGGGCGACCCCGGCGAGGCCGCCGAGGAGCAGGACCGTGGCCAGGATTTCGAGGGGCTTGTTCATGCCCTGACCGTACGAAGGCCGGACGGCCGGCCGCGGCGGCCGATCGTCTAGCGCCACGCGACTTTGGTCGCCGCGTTTTCCTCAGGCCTGACCAGGGCACCGATCGAGAACGCCTGCCCGTTGGAGGACAAGTGGACTACACACGCATGTTCCGGCTGGACGGCCGCAGGATGGTCGTCGTCGGCGGAGCCAGCGGCATCGGGCGCGAGGCCGTACGCGCCCTGACCGCCCAGGGCGCCGACGTGGTGATCGCCGACCGCAACGAGTCTGGTGCCGCCGAGACCGCTCGCCTGTCCGGCGGCACCTCCGAGGTCCAGCGGCTGGACGTCCTGGACGCCGACGCGACCCGCGAGGCCGCCGCCGGCTGGGGCCCCGTGGACGGCCTGGTAGTCACCGTCGGCGTCAACGTACGCAAACGCATCGCCGATTACACACTGGAGGAGTTCGACCAGGTGATCGGCCTGAACCTCCGCGCGTACCTGACGTTGATCCAGTCCATAGCCCCGGGCATGGCCGAGCGAGGCCGGGGGAGCGTCGTAGGCCTGACATCGATGCGCGCCGTTCTGGTAGAGCCGGGCCAGGGCGCATACGCGGCCTCAAAGGGAGCCCTGACCCAACTGTTGCGAACCGCCGCCGCCGAGTGGGGACCGAGCGGCGTACGCTTCAACGCCGTCGCCCCAGGCGTGGTCCGCACCCCATTGACCGACCAGATCGCCGCCGACCCCGAGTGGTACGACGCGTACGCCCGCGCCTCCGCCCTCGGCCGCTGGGCAAGCCCCGACGAGATCGCCGGAGCCATCACCTACCTCATGTCCGACGCCTCGACTTATGTCACCGGCAGCGTCCTGACCGTCGACGGCGGCTGGACGGCCGTCGACGGCCGATACGAACCGTCCGTCTGACGCTCGCCGCCGGCCTCATCGTGAACGCGGCCCTGTCGTACGCTCGTGCGGGATGCCACGAGGAGCGGCGGCCAGGTCCACCGTCGCGGGGAGCCGTCATGATCGCCGAAACCGTTCCGGTGCTGTACCGCGCGGCGCACATCGTCAGCCAGCGTGATGACGGGAGGCCTGAGCCCGAGGCGTTCGCCGTGGTCTACGGCCGGGTGCGTGCGACCGGTGACATCGCGTCGCTGCGAGAGCGGTTCCCCGGGGCCGAGGAGGTCGACCTCGGTGACGCGACCGTCATCCCCGGGCTGCACGACGCCCACATCCATCTCGCCAACACGGCCGACGACCTTCTTCATCTCGATCTTTCGGCCGCCGCGGTCGGGAGCGTCGACGCTCTGCTGGCCCGTGTCGGCGCGGAGGCCACGGCCGCCGGGCCGGGGGTGTGGGTTCGGGGCAGCCGCTATGACGACGTCAAGACCGGGAGTGTCACACGACGGCAGCTCGATCAGGTCGCTCCCGACAACCCGGCCATCGTGGTGCAGGTCGCCGGCCACTGGGGGGTCGCCAACTCTCTGGCCCTTCGTGAGCTCGGCATCTCCGAGGACTCCTCGCCGCCGCCCGGCGGTGAGTTCGGGCGCGGGGACGACGGGTGTCTCGACGGCCGTCTCATCGAGCGCGCGATCATGAACGTCATCTACCCGGCCACGGTGCGTGGCGAGTCTCCGGTGCCGGTGAGCTCGCCCGACGACCGGATGCGCGGTCTCGTGCGCGCGATCGAGATGTGGCACGCCGCCGGGCTCACGTCGATCTGTGACGCGCTGATCGCGCCGGACGACATCGCGCTGCTGAAGCGGGCGCGTGACGAGGGGCTCCTCACACTGCGCGTCGGCATGCTCCTGTCGATCGACCATTACCCCAAGGCGCGTGCGCTCGGGGTCGGCAGCGGGTTCGGCGACGAGCTACTGAGGCTGGTCGGGGTCAAGGCGTTCGTCGACGGTGCCATCGGCGGCCGTACCTGCCTGCTGTCCGAGCCGTACGCCGACACCGGCGGGCACGGGCTGCAGACGACCTCCACCGGCGAGCTGTTCGCCAACGTGCGCGCCGTCCACCGCGACGGCAACCGCGTCGGCGTGCACGCGAACGGCGACGCCGCGATCCGTATCGTCCTCGACGCGTTCGAGGCGGCGCAGGCCGACACCCCGCGTCCCAGCCTGCGGCACCGCATCGAGCACTGCTCGGTCGTCGACGACGAGATCCTGGCCCGGATGAAGGCCCTCGGCGCGATCGCCGTCCCGTTCGCCGGGTATGTCGCCTACCACGGCGGCGCGCTGAACACCTGGTACGGAGCCGAGCGTGCCGAGCGGATGTTCGCCCACCGGTCCTTCCTGGACGCGGGCGTCACCGTCGCCGGCTCCTCCGACTATCCCTGCGGGCCGTACCAGCCGCTGCTCGGCCTCCAGTCGATGGTCACCCGCGAGGGCATGGACGACGGCGAACCGGTCGGCCCGTCGCAGCGGGTCGGTGTCGAGGAGGCGCTGCGGATCTTCACCCTGGGGTCCGCCGAGGCCGAGGGCGCCGAGGCGACGAGGGGGCGCCTCGCACCGGGGTACCTCGCCGACTTCGTCGTGCTCGGCGAGAACCCTCTCGCCGTCGACCCGCACGGCCTCGCGTCCATTCCGGTACGGGCGACGTACGTCGGCGGGGAGTGCGTTCATTCGTGAGCTACCGATAGCCGTTCTCCGAGTTCAGGAGTTCTGAGCGAAGCCGGCGGCCGTATCCGGTGGTGACACCGAGGCGGCGCGCCAGCTCCGTTCCGGGGATGTCGGGTTCGGCGGCGAGCAACGCGACCGCCCGCGTACGAGCGCTGCCGCCGGCCGGTTCCGCAGACGGTTCCGCGGCGCGCGGTGGCTCTGGGGGTTCCGCGACGGTCAGCGTGTCCGTGTTGAGGTTCGCGGTGAGCGCGGGGAGGAGTTCGGCCGGGGCGACCGCGGAGAGCTTGAGCGCGAGCCGGTCCGGTGCGGGGGCTCTCCTGCGCCACCGGCGGCCGTGCGCCATCTCCAGCCGTGCGATCTCGGCCCGCCGCTCCGCCTCCAGTTCCAGCGCGCGCCGGTAGGAGGTGATCTCCCAGAGGATCATCCGGCGGCGCATGCGGGCGGTCGACATCGGTGCCAGCAGCCACCGCGAACCACGGACCTTCTCCATCCGCCGGCCTTCGACCAGGCCCACCCGCGCGGCCAGGACGTGCCGGGCGTACTCGCAGAACAGCACCCACAGCGCGGGCATCGCGGCGTGCGCGATCCGGATCGGGATCGGTCCGCCGGCCTGCCAGTTCAGCCAGATGGTCGCGGCGGTGAAGGCCCACGGGATCAGGCGCATCGAGGGCTTCGCCATCCGCCAGTACGACAGCAGCAGGTCAGCGGCGGAGAAGACGAGGATCGCGACGTCGATGGAGATCGGCACCGCCCACGACGTGTCGCGGAACCAGGGGTGGACGTACTCGTAGACGGTCTGGAACGAGACGTACATGCCGATCAGTGCCAGGGCGAACATGGCGACACCGATCACGGACACCGCGAGACGTTCACCGACGCCGTCGCCGAGAGCACGGGACGGGTGCCGGCGTGGTTCTTCCCACGCCGCCCGGACCGGATCGGTGATGGTCATGACGGGGGCCATCTCTCGTCCCTTCACTCTCGCTCAGCACGCCAAAAAGGCACGATACGCACATATCGCCTATGAGGCTCTTTGTTTGACAGATGCCACAGAGAGTTAACATCGCTCTTCTCGTGAGGTCATTGCACGAGGATGGATCTTTCGGATAATCAGGGCTGGTGACCACTACGTTCGTCGTTTCCGGGCTTACCTCGCCCGTCGAGATCCTCATCGACCGATGGGGTGTGCCGCACCTCTACGCCGCCTCCCGAGACGACCTGTACGTGGCCCAGGGCTTCAACGCGGCACGCGACCGGCTGTTCCAGATCGACCTGTGGCGACGGCGCGGGCTCGGCCTGCTGTCGGAGGTCTTCGGCGAGGCGTACGTCGAGCGCGACCGCGCCGCACGGCTGTTCCTGTACCGGGGCGACATGCACACCGAATGGCTCGCGTACGGCTCGGACACCAAGCGGGTGACGACCTCCTTCGTACGCGGCGTCAACGCCTTCGTCGACCTGTGCCGCACGGACCCGTCGTACCTGCCGCCGGAGTTCTCCGAACTCGGCTACCTGCCCGCGCGCTGGGAGCCGTCGGACGTCGCGCGGATCCGCAGCCACGGCCTGTTCCATAACCTGGAACAGGAGGTCGCGCGCGCCTTCACCCTGCGCGACTTCGGGCCCGCGGTGGAGGATCTGCGGCGCGTACGGGAGCCGTCCCACCCGTTGACAGTGCCTCCCGGACTGGACCTGTCGGTCATCCCGGACGACGTCCTGGACGTGTACCACCTGGCGACCATGCCCTTCCCAGGTGAAGAGCCCCGGCCGGACATCGACGGCAGCAACAACTGGGTCATCGCCCCGTCCCGTACGGCCACGGGCCGCCCGCTGCTCGCCAATGACCCGCACCGCGCCCTGTCGCTGCCGTCGCTGCGCTACCTGGCTCACCTGTCGGCCCCGGGCATCGACGTCATCGGCGCCGGCGAACCCGCCCTGCCTGGAATCTCCATCGGCCACAACGGCCACATCGCCTTCGGCCTCACGATCTTCCCCATCGACCAGGAGGACCTGTACGTCTACCGGACCAACCCCGCCGACCGCCGCGAGTACTGGTACAAGGACCGTTGGGAACCCATGACCCAGGTGACGGAGACCGTGCCGGTACGCGACGGCGACCCCGTCAAGGTCGAGCTGTGGTTCACCCGCCACGGCCCGGTGATCGCCTCCCGAGGGTCCGCCAACGCGGCCTTCGCCGTACGCGCGGCCTGGCTGGAGCCCGGAACGGCCCCCTACCTGGGCAGCATGGACTACATGCGAGCGTCGTCCCCGGACGAGTTCGTCGCCGCCATGAACCGCTGGGGCGCACCGGGCGAGAACCAGGTGTACGCGTCCCCGGACGGCACCATCGGCTGGCGCCCCGCCGGACTCGTGCCCAGACGCCCGAACTGGGACGGTACCCTCCCGGTCCCCGGCGACGGCCGGTACGAGTGGGACGGCTTCCACGACGTGGACGAACTCCCGTCGTCCCAGGACCCGGCCTCCGGATTCATCGCGACGGCCAACGAGATGAACCTGCCGCCGGGCCATCCGAACGTGGTGACATACGACTGGTACGCCCCGTTCCGCCACGACCGCATCGTCGCGGAGCTCTCATCACGTACGGACTGGACGGTAGAGGACTGCGTCCGCCTGCAGTGCGACTACGTGAGCGAGCCGGCGAGGCAAGTACTGCCGCTGCTCGACGGGCTGAAGAGCGCCGACACGCGAGTGTCGCAGGCTCTGGACCTGCTCCGCGAGTGGGATGGTGATCTGTCCGTTTCCTCGGCCGCGGCCCCGCTCTTCGAGATCTGGTTCCGCCGTCATCTGCGCCCCGAGATCTTGCGTGCGGCACTGAAGGGGGTGGTCGTCGACCCTTCGGACGCCTTGTCGCGAATTCTCCCTGTCGAGGACGCCGCCTCCGACACGCGTGTGGACCTGAGCCTCCTGCTGTCCTCCGGCGACCGCCTGGGCCCCGACCCGTCCGAGGTGGTGGAGAAGGCCATCCTGTCGTCCCTGACCGGCGCGGTACGGGAGGCGGAGTCGCTGCTGGGCCCGGACATGTCGTCATGGCAGTGGGGAGAGTTGCACCGGGCCGAGCCGAAACACCCGCTGGCGGGTGTCGTCGACGCTCCATGGACGTCGGCCGGCCCGGTGCCGAGAGGCGGCAGTGGAGACTCGGTCGGCAGCACCGCCTACAGCCCCGACTTCCGCCAGACCGCCGGCGCCACTTTCCGCCTGGTGGTGGACGTGGGCTCCTGGGACGGCTCGATGGCGATGAACGCACCCGGCCAGTCCGGAGTTCCGGACAGCCCGCACTACCAGGACCTTTTCGCGGCATGGGCGGCCGACTCCTCGTTCCCCCTGCTGTACAGCCGAGACAAAGTCGAGTCGAATGCAAAGACCCGCCTTGTGCTGCTGCCCAACGCAAGAGAAGCCGATTAGCTCATCCGAGACGCCAGATCTTGCTCAGAGATGCGACAAGAGCAAATTGTCGCTGCTCAAGTGTTGAGGGTGTCCATTCGGGGCGGTCTCGTGCCAGCTGAGTAGGAAGGACCGCACGAACTCGTCGGCCCGTACGGACGCGGCGAAGGTCTCGGTCATCCGGCGCCGGCCGATCGAGGCGAGCGACTCGGCGGCACGGCACACAGCTCGTTGACCAGCGCCTTCGACCGGCTGAGGGGGGGCATGGTGAGACCAAGGCTCTTCGTGCCCAGGTTCCAGGTCGCGGCGAGGCGAGGCGAGATGAATCTAGCGAGATCCCTGCTGAGTCCCGCGATCTGAGATCGTGGCCGCCGCGTCGGCGTGTTCTCGGCCGCGCCTCAGTGCTCTTGGAGCACCCAACTGATGGGTTTGAGACGGCATACCGGCGTGGCCATGCCCAGGAACTTGAAGTCGACCGTCGCGATGCTGGTGACGCCGAGGCGTTCAGCAGTCGCGATCACAATCCCGTCGACGTAGCCCAGCGGTCCAGAGATGAGTTTCTCGCTCAACTCGGTGGCGCGGATGCGGTCCGCGTCTGTCGGATTGACGATCTCAAAATAGCTTCCGCCCCTGGCTATCGCCGAGAGGAAGCGCACTTCCAACGCGGAACCATTACGGACGTTGTTACGCAGGAAGTTGCAGGTCTCACCGAGCACGGGCTCAGGGATCAGCAGGGGCCCCGGCCAGTCTCTGAGCAGCCGGATGCAACGTTCGTAGTACTGATCGCGATCGTTGAAGGTGGCGATGAGCGGACCCGAGTCGCACAGCAGCGGTGTCAAGCGCTCCGCCGGATCGTGTCGATCGCCTCGACGATCTCTCTGTCGCGCCGTGCTTCGGCCATTATCTCGCGATACCGGGAGGACAGGGCGGCATCGTCGATGCTGGCAAGGCCCACCCACGGAAAGCGCTGCCGGAGCGATTCCACGTTGACCTGCTGGTCCTCGTCCATACGAACCAATGTAGACGACACCCCATGCCCTCGCGAGGAGAAGCACCCAAACTATGGCCGATGACCAGGCAGAGTTGTTCGACTCGGGGTTGCCCAAGCAGGAGGGGCTCGATCTGAGCGGCGGTGGTAACGAGCCGGAGGTCGTGGTCCAGCCACTCGACGACCCGCAGACGTTCGAGCCGGCCGAGTCCTTTCAAGTGCGGGGAGTTGGAGACGTTCATCCAGCGGGACCTTCTCGGACCGCTGGAGCAGTTCCCGCCGAAGCGGGCGCTGCCGTGCCTGGCCACCGACTGCGTTCCGCGCTGGCTCCCGATTGCGTTGGGTCGCGACGAGGGTGAGCCTGTCAGGCGCCGAGGGCGTGGGCGATGAGTTCGGCGACGGCGTCCGGGTCTACGTTTTGGCCCGTCAGGTGTTGGAGGTTCTCCTGGTAGAGGAGCATCGTGGCGAATGTCGCGGCGGCTATTTCCAGGCGGGCCTTGTCGCCGGTGGCGCCCGGGAGGGCCAGTTCCAAGGCGTGATGGGCTCGGCGGATTATTTCGGAGTTTACGCGCTTCAGTCTTTCGCGGGCCGATCTGTGGGTGTCCGCCTCGCGGTGCAGGATTCGGCGCATCGCGGGGGAGGCGCGCAAGGGGAATCTTCGGGCCAGGCGGGACAGTGTTCCTGCCGGGTCGCCTGGTACGCATTCCACGTCGGCCACCGGGAGGACCTCTACGACGGTGCGTTCGTCGATCAAGGTGGTCAGTACGTCCATCTTCTGCGGAAAATAGTGGAACACCAGGCCCTTGGGGACCTTTGCGCGCTTGGCGATCCCGGCGGTCGACGAGCCGTTGTAGCCGGATTCGGCGAACAGTTCTTCGGCCGCGTCCAGGATGCGGGTCCTCGTGTCGCCCGGCGGCACCATCTTCATACCCCCTCCATTCCTCCATGAAGGGGCCCAGAATGGACACGGCCCCTGGGCGCTTGTGCGCCAGGGGCCGGGCCGGGGGCTTCGGTCATGCCGTCGTCGAAGCGCTCCGTGCCTGGGTCGCACCCCACACGCCGACGATAGCCGCCACTCCGCCTGCGATCCATGCCGTCCACGCCGCAGCGTGCTGTCCGGTGAAGTCGAAGGCCCACGGAGAGACGAAGATCAGTGCCGCGAATGCCGTCGAGGTCCAGGCCGTCGGGCCGGCCGCCGACAGCAGCGAGTAGAGGCCCGCCAGCGCGAGCAGGGTGCCCAGCACCATCAACGGTTGCTTGCCCGCGTCGTCGGCCCACAGCCCCGGCGCGAGAAGCGCGGCAAGACCGGCCACGAACGCGACCCCGTCCTGCCAGGAGAACTTACCCATCCGCCACCTCCAGAGAGCCCCCAATATGGGGGTGCTTGTCCAGTTCGGATATTCCCTGACTGACCGACCGGTCAATCGCGCGGAGTGGTTTGGGTGATATGTCCGTATGGCTATGTCGACCTGGCCGAACGAGTTAGGCGTCGCCATGATCTCGAGCGGGTCGCAAGGGGGGCTGGGTTGTCGGTTCGGCAGTAGGGACGATTTCAGTGCCGGCTGAGAGGCCGGTGACGAGGGGCGAGGCATTTCCCGACGTCCTGGCCTCCGTGCGTTCTACGAGGGGGAGGGTGTCAGAGAGGGTGGTACCAGTCGTTGCAGCGGCTCGGGTTCCCCGGCGGGTACTCGAAGTCGTACTCGCCGCCGAAGGTGAAGCCCGCTTTCCGGCAGATCGCGTTCGACGCCGGATGGTCGATGCCCGGGTACGCGTGGACGGAACCGTGCCGATGCTCTCCGGCCGCACGCTCGCAGACGACCAGCGCCGCCGCGGTGGCGATGCCCCGGCCCTGGAACTCCGGCAGCACGCTCCACCCGGTCTCGTACACGGTCTCGCCCTGCCAGTCGCGTTCCCAGTAGCCGATCGTCCCCGTCGGGAGGCCGTCCAGGATGACGCTGAACATCTGGCCGCTTCCGGGCTCGCCGAGGTCGAGGTATCGGCGGTGCCGGTCGAGGAGCTTCTCCTCGCTCTCCGGGCCTCCGAGGTGCTCCATCATCTCCGGAGCGTTGGCGCGTTTCAGCAGGTCGAGGTCGGGGGCGGACCATGGCCTGAGCTCTATCTCCACCATCTCCCCACCCAAGCACCCCTCACCGACAAACCAAGAACCGCCGGCGCGTAACGCACCGGCGGTGGCCATCGTCAGCCTCTGGGGGAGGTCAGGCGGTGCTTGCCGGAAGGGCGTACGGCCTTGGGGGCTCGCCGTGTCCGTCAGGGAAGAGTTCGCCGCAGTCGTCGAACGTGACTACGCCGTTGCACAGCAGACTCCAGCCTTGTTCCGGGTGTGCGGACACCACGCGAGCGGCCGCGTGGTCGCAAGCGGTGACTGCGGGGCATCGGGGCTGGTGCTGGCACATGGTGTTCACCTTCCTTCTGTCTTTGCCTCTACGATCACGCTACCTCCGTCATCGCGGGAAACGTTCATCGATGACAGGGGTTTACACCAAGTTTTGCCGTGTATCGGGCGCGAGTTATCTCCGGCGCCGCTGATAAGGACGGCCTTTGCGCCCACAAGGGGATCAGGGAGACATAACGCGCCCCGTTGCGTGCCGTCGTTTACCCTACGCCTGATGTCAGGGCTTGTAGCCGATACCGCCGTAACAGCTCACCTCTGCCGCGGTCGGTCGGGGGCCGTCGTGGTCCGGGCGCCAGTCGGAGACCGCCTCGACGCCCGGGTCGACGAGACGCAGGCCGTCGAAGGCCAGGCTCGCGAACTCGTCCATCGAGCGTGCCTGCGACGGGACGCCCGCGGAGCAGTACGAGGCGATCATGCTGCCGATGCCCTCCGGGTCGTGCTCGGGGCTCACGTGTGAGGCGGCCAGGTAGCTGCCCGACGGCAGGGCGTCCACCAGCGTGCGTACGATCCGGTGCGGTTCGTCGGCGTCGGGGATGAAGTGCAGGACGGCCACGAGCAGCAGGCCGACCGGCCGGCTGAAGTCGAGGAGGTCGTGGGCGGCCGGGTGCGCGAGGATCTTCTCCGGTTCGCGAAGGTCCGCGTCGATGTACGCGGTGCGCCCTTCCGGCGAGCTGGTGAGCAGGGCCTTCGCGTGGACGAGCACGATCGGGTCGTTGTCGACGTAGACCACGCGGGCTTCGGGGGTCACCGACTGCGCCACCTCGTGCACGTTGTTCGCGTTGGGCAGCCCCGTGCCGATGTCCAGGAACTGCCGGATCCCCGCCTCTTCGGCCAGGTAGCGGACGGCGCGTCCGAGGAACGACCTGTTCTCGCGGGCTCCGGTGCGGATCGCGTTGTAACTCTGGAGCGCGATCTCGGCGGTCTCCCGGTCGGCCGCGAAGTGGTCCTTGCCGCCGAGAAAATAGTCGTACATGCGTGCCGCGTGCGGGCGGCTGACATCGATCTGCGGCGCCACGCGGCCGGCAGTGTCGGACTCAGGCGAAGCCGGACCTGACTCGTACTTCGACATGATCGTCAGAGTACCCCCGTCAGGGACAATAAGTGGTCCAAAGGTAATTAAAACGCATACATCGCATTCCGGGCGTCGCGGTTACGAGGAGTGACGACTGTGCCGATCTCACCTGTGGATGTAGTGGTGATTGTAGCGTCTCACGGCTTTAGTGGCTTCCTGTGGCATATTTCAACGCAGAGTGAAAACGGAAATGTCGCGACGTGTCCCTGGCTGCCGGAGCGGAATCTCGCCGGGGCGGCGCGCTCCGGCACGCGGCGGCGCCACGACCCCCTCCGGTCGAACATCGCGTCAACGCCGAGCTTCATTGTGGGCCTCATCAAGATGTGACATTTGCCGGAGTCCATCGATTGCCGAATTAACGGTGAGTAATCGATGGTGAGCACAGTGTAATGTCGTTAGCCATGAGAACTATCCCCGTCCTCCGGCTGTCCGGCAGTAACGTTCAGTGAGGCTGTCTGCGACATATACCGCAAGGTGAGCGGATTGTTGTCCAATATTCTCCGCCCTCGCCCACACTTATCAAGTGACGCTCTGTAATCAAAAAACTGCGCTCGAAGAATCGAGAGGCTGCTAACTTTCCGAAGCCAGGGAATGGCGTCTGGATTTCCTTGGTCATCTTCGCGGAAGGCTTAAGTCGAGGCTCACAACTGAAAAGACAGCGGGTCGCCTCGCAGCCCGCCGGCCCGCCGGCGCGACGGGATGACCCCCTCGGCGACCGAGGCTGCCCGACTCTCTCCCGCAGACACGGTCCGATGCAGGAGTTGTGCTGAAATGGCGAAGATGACTATTTCGCCGCCCTTTATCCGTCGTGGCGGCGACTACGAAGTGCTACGAGACCAGACCGTGTGTGCCGCCGGCGGCGGTCGTGCGTGAGGAGGCGCCGCGGTCGGGGCGCTCCAGGCGGACGGGGAACGAGAAACGACGCGGCCGTGCCGTCCTGTACGCGGTCGGCGGCCTGCTGGGATCCGGCTGGTGGGTGTCGGCGGCCGTCTACGGCGGCCCGGTGCTCAGCAGGATTCCGAAGACGGTCCACCTGCCGCAGTTCGCCGCCGCGACGTTCGTCGTCACCGTGGCCTGCTGGGCGATCCTGCTCATCTGCGGCGAGGTGCTGCTCTTCGCGCTGGCCGTCGTCAGGGCCGGCGACAGCGAGCAGTACGACCGCTACCGCAACCTGATGATCCTGTGGGGGTACGTCCTCACACTGGGCATCCCGCGGCTCTTCCGCAGGCTCCCGGCGCAGTTCGCGAACGACGACGAACCACCCAAGGCCGAGCCGGACGAGGCCGAGCTGCGCACCGCGCTCGACCTGCTGCTCCGGTACGCGGTCCGCTACATCGACGACGACGCGGCGAAGCCGGCCGAGACCCGCGACGTGGTGCGGAACGACTAGAGCGTGTCCGGTGGCCAAGACCCACCGGACACGTCCCAGGTCCTAGAGAGCGACGAAGGTGAGACCGCGTCGCTGAAGAGCGGGGATGACGGTGCGGAGGGCCTGGATCGTCTCGGAACGGTCCCCGCCACCGTCGTGGCAGAGCAGGATGTCGCCCGCCTTGGCCTGCAGCATGACGTCGGCGATGCGGCTCGTGCCCGGCCGCGCCCAGTCGCGCGGGTCGACCTGCCAGTCGATGCAGATCATGCCGAGCTCGCCCGCGATCTCCATGACCTGCTGCGACCAGTTGCCGCCCGGCGAACGGAAGAACTTCGGCGCGATGCCGGTCGTCTGCGCGATCCGGTCGTGCGCGCCCGCGATCTCCTCCTTCATGTTCGCCGCCGACAGCGACGGGAGGTTCAGCGGGTGGGTGATCGTGTGGTCGGAGATCTGGTGGCCGGCCTGGGTGATCCGCTGTACCAGCTTGGGAAGCTCCGTCACCTGCTCCCCGATCAACGAGAACGTCGCGGGCACCCGGAACTCCGCGAGCAGGTCCAGCATCATCGGCGTGTACGTCGACTGCGGCCCGTCGTCGATGGTCAGCGCGATGGAGTTCGGGGGAGCGGGCGGAGAGAGTTCGAGCAGGTTGTGAACGGGGTAGTTCAGCGCCCGCATCGGCGCCCCGTGCGCGTACCCGGGGTCGCGCGGAGGGAGGTGCGCCGCGCGGGCGGCTTTGCGCGTCTTGTGCCCGGGAGTGGGCCGCATCGCGCGTACGAGTGTCGGCACACCTCCCGCGAGCACGCCGGCGCCGGCCGCCATCGCGGTCATCAAAGCCTGGCGCCTGTCGACGTCGACCATGCCGCCCTCCGTAACAGTCGATAGGGACTGGAATCTGCCAGCCCTTACGACGCGGACGCTCGCTGGCAAGTTCATCATTCGGTATCGGCGGTGCATTGTGTCGGTTCTTGCCACACGACGCGCCGAGGCTCCTTCTCACGCGTGCGCGCGCGTGCACGAAGCGTGGCCGGACGGATCTCCAGCGTGAGAAAAATGCCGATCGGACCAATCCGGCCCTGAGCTCACGCCGAATGCCCGGCGTGACAGCAAAAGTGAGCGGCGCGCTCTCCGGCCTCCTGGCCGGAGCTGCGGCACTGGGCGTCGCCGAGCTCTGCGCGGCGATCGTCGGCGACGAACAGACGTCGCCCGTGATCGCGGTCGGCTCCGCCGGCATCACGTTGACACCCGAGTGGCTGAAAGAGTTCGCGATCCGGCACTTCGGCACGGAAGACAAGCTCGTGCTGCTCTCGACGCTGGGCGCGGGCGTCGCGATCCTCGCCCTGGCGGTGGGGATCGTCGGACGGGTGCGCCTGGCGCCCGGCCTCGCGGGCCTGGCCGCTCTCGGCGGCGTGGGCGCGACCGCGGCGATGACCCGGCCGAACGGGGGCGTCATCGCCGCGATCCCGTCCCTCGCCGGTGCCCTGACCGGAATGGCCGCGCTCACCGTCCTCGTACGGGCGATGAGCCGCACGGAAACGGCCTCGTACGCTGACGCGGACACCGGTTCCACGGCTCCTCCGGATCGCGGCGCAGGCGATGAGACCTCCCGCGTACGCCGGAGGCTTCTGCTGGCCGGGGCCGGGACGGCGGTTCTCGCCGGAGCGACCGGGCTGGGCGGGCGGCTGCTCCTGCGGCGGCGACGCGTCGCCAAGGCCCGCCAGGCCGTACGGCTCCCGCGTCCCGCGTCGGCGGCCAGGCCGGTGCCGGCCGGAGCCCGGATCCGCGTGCCCGGGACGACACCCTTCGTCACGCCGAACTCCGACTTCTACCGCGTCGACACCGCGCTGACCCTCCCGCAGGTCTCCCCGGAGGACTGGACGCTGAAGATCCACGGCATGGTCGACCACCCGGTCGAGCTGTCCTTCGACGACCTGCTGAGACTTCCCCTGCTCGAACGCGACATCACGCTGAGCTGCGTTTCCAACCAGGTCGGCGGCAGGTACGCCGGCAACGCCCGCTGGCTCGGCGCCTCGCTGGCGACACTGCTGCGCCGGGCGGGCGTACGGTCCGGCGCCGACCAGGTCCTCAGCCGGTCCGCCGACGGGTTCACGATCAGCACGCCCATCGAGACGATCATGGACGGCCGCGACGCGCTGCTGGCCGTCGGCATGAACGGCGAGGCGCTGCCCGTCGCTCACGGGTTCCCGGCCCGCATGGTCGTGCCCGGCCTGTACGGATATGTGTCGGCGACCAAGTGGGTGGTCGATCTCAAGGTCACCCGGTTCGCCACCGACCGCGCGTACTGGACCAAGCGCGGTTACGCCGACCACGCCCCCATCAAGACGCTGTCGCGCATCGACGTTCCCAGGTCATTCGCCCGGCTCAAGGCCGGGCGCGTGGCGGTGGCCGGCGTCGCATGGGCGCAGCACCGCGGCGTCGACGCCGTGGAGGTACGCGTCGACGGCGGGCCGTGGCGCCGCGCGGAGCTCGCTCCGGTGCCCGGCATCGACACCTGGCGGCAGTGGGTCCTCGAGTGGGACGCGACGCCGGGCTCACATCGGCTGGAGGTCCGCGCCACCGACGGCGCCGGCGCTCTCCAGGTGCGAAAGCGGGTGCCCCCGATCCCCGACGGAGCGACGGGCTGGCACTCGATCGTGGTCACGGTCGAGCCGTGACCGGCAACAGAAGGAGAATCCCGTGAAGGTCAACATCGTCGCCGCGACCATCGTCGCCGGTGGCCTGCTCCTCGGCGGCACCGCGTGCGGCAGCGACAAGAGCGACGACAAGGCGTCGGGCTCGACCTCGACCGGCGCCGCCCCCACCGCAACGCAGGCGATGGCGGACAAGCCGTTCGGCGCCGCATGCTCGGCCGTGCCGGCCGACGGCAAGGGGAGCTTCTCCGGCATGTCGCAGGACCCGGTCGCGACCGCCGCCTCGAACAACCCGGTCCTGTCCACGCTGGTCACCGCGGTCAAGAAGGCCGGCCTGGTGGACACGCTCAACTCCGCCGAGAACGTCACCGTGTTCGCGCCGACCAACGACGCGTTCAAGAAGATCCCGGCCAAGACGCTGAAGAAGGTGCTCGCGGACGACAAGATGCTGAAGAGCATCCTCACGTACCACGTCGTCGGCCAGAAGGTCACGCCCGACGGCCTGGCGAGCGGCAGCTTCAAGACGCTGCAGGGCGGCATGGTCACGACCAGCGGCTCCGGCGAGGCGTACAAGGTCAACGACGCCAACGTGGTCTGCGGCAACGTGCGGACCGCCAACGCCACCGTGTACCTCATCGACTCGGTGCTGATGCCCAAGATGTGAGCCCTCGTACGGTGGCGGGCGTCCGCGCCCGCCACCCTGAGGTCACGCCGGGATCGGCGTCGTGTCCCGTCCGAAGTGGCGGTGTGCGGCGACGGCCTCAGTGAATCTCTCGATGAAGTCGCGGCCGGCCGACCCCGTGACCACGCCCTGGTCGGCGGCCGGCACGCGGGCGGTCTCCAGGAGGGCGACGCCGTCGCCGAGCGCGCCGACGGCCTTGTAGTGCTTGAATGCCTCGGCGACGAAGTTCACCGCCGTTCCGTCGGCGGCCAGGGCGCGTACGGACTGCTCGCCGCCGGGCACCAGCACCGCGTCGTACAGCACCGAACCGACGGTGGTCAGTGCGCGGTCCACCTCCACGGTGCCGCCGTTGGCGTCGATGACCGAACCACCGCGTGGGCCGATCACCTCGCACACCGCGCCCTTCTGGGTGAGGCCGCGCCGGGCCTCGGCGACGTCCTCGGCGCGTACGCCGTCGGCGGCCAGGATCGCGATCTTCCTGGTCGAGGCGCTGTGCGGGCCGCGGGCCTGGCTGAGCGCGGGTGAGCTGCGGCTGTGGTTCGCCGTCGTGGGCTTCTCCGGAGGGATGGCGCCGATGCCTTCGGCGACCAGGATCGCCAGGTCGTGGGAGACGTGGCAGAGGTTCTCGATCACGCCTTCGCGTACGTGGCGGTGTTCGACCTTCCCCAGCTCGAACCGGAAGGCGGCGACGATGTGCTCCTTCTCCCACGCGCACATGCTGTTCCAGAAGAGCGTCGCCTGGGAGTAGTGGTCGGCGAAGCCGCCGGGGCGCTTGCGGAGCTTCGGTCCGTCCACGTGCTCGGGGTAGTGCGTGAAGGCCTCCTCGCCGGCGAGCACGGGACAGCCGCCGCCGAGGCTGTTCGGGTGGTACGCCGCGCGGCCCCGGTGGATGTCCATTTGGTGGTAGCCGTCTCGCTGGTGGTTGCGGACGGGCACGACCGGCCGGTTGACCGGGATCTGCGGGAAGTTCGGGCCGCCGAGCCGGATCAGCTGGGTGTCGAGATAGGAGAACAGCCGGGCCTGCAGCAGCGGGTCGTCGGTGAGGTCGATGCCGGGCACGACGTTGCCGAGGTGGAAGGCGACCTGCTCGGTCTCGGCGAAGAACTCATCCGGGTTGCGGTCGAGCACCAGCCGCCCGACGGGCCGTACGGGAACCTGCTCCTCCGGGATGATCTTGGTGGGATCGAGCAGGTCGAAGTCGAAGGAGTGCTCCTCGCTCTCCGGCACGAGCTGGAGGCCGAGCTCCCACTGCGGGTAGTGGCCGGCCTCGATCGCCTCCCACAGGTCGCGCCGGTTGAAGTCGGGGTCCTTCCCGGCGATCTTCTGCGTCTCGTCCCAGACGAGGGAGTGCGTGCCGAGCTTCGGCGTCCAGTGGAACTTCACGAACGTGCCCCTACCGCCCGCGTTGACCAGCCGGAACGTGTGCACGCCGAAGCCCTGCATCATCCGGAAGCTGCGGGGCAGCGCCCGGTCGGACATGAGCCACATCATCATGTGCGTCGTCTCGGGCTGGAGCTGCACGAAGTCCCACAGAGTGTCGTGGGCCGAGGACGCCTGCGGAATCTCGTTGTGCGGCTCGGGCTTCACCGCGTGCACGAAGTCGGGGAACTTGATGCCGTCTTGGATGAAGAAGACCGGCATGTTGTTGCCGACGAGGTCGAAGTTGCCCTCGTTCGTATAGAACTTGACCGCGAAGCCGCGTACGTCGCGCACGGTGTCGGCGGACCCGCGCGACCCGGCGACGGTGGAGAAACGCACGAAGACGGGCGTACGCAGCCTCGGGTCACAGAGGAACTCCGCCTTCGTGTACGCCGCGAGCGACTCGTACACCTCGAAGTGGCCGTACGCGCCCGAGCCGCGCGCGTGCACGACGCGTTCGGGGATCCGTTCGTGGTCGAAGTGGGTGATCTTCTCGCGAAAGTGGAAGTCCTCCATCAGCGTCGGCCCGCGCTCGCCCGCCGTCAGCGAGTTGTCGGTCTCGCCGATGGGAATCCCCTGGTCGGTGGTCATGGCGGCGTCGTCGGCGCCGACCCGGTGCTCGTCCAGCAGGCGCCGTTTCTCGTCGGGCGAGGTCATGTCGTTCCCTTCAACCGTAGGACCGGCGGCGTAGGTGCACGGCCTCCAGCAGCCCGAGCGCCACCATGTTGGCGAGCGTCGCCGACCCGCCGTACGAGACGAAAGGGAGCGGCACCCCGGTGATCGGCATCAGGCCGAGGGTCATGCCGATGTTCTCGAAGGTCTGGAAGCCCAGCCAGCACACGACTCCGGCGGCCATGAGCATCCCGAAGGCGTTCTCGCAGCGGATGGCGATGTGCAGGCCCCGCCACAGCGCGATGCCGAGGAGCAGCACGATCAGCGCCGACCCGACGAACCCGAGCTCCTCACCGGCCACTGTGAAGATGAAGTCGGTGTGCTGCTCGGGGACGAAGTGTCCGGCGGTCTGCTGCCCGCGGAAGAGCCCCGTGCCGAGCACACCGCCCGAGCCGATCGCGATGCGGGCCTGCGCCGCGTTGTACCCGACACCTTTGGGGTCGGCGGCCGGGTAGGCGAACGCGATGAACCGGTCGATCTGGTACGCCTTGAGCAGGTGGAACCGCCAGGCGGCGAGGGCCACCAGCCCTCCGGACACCACCAGCCCGACCAGCCAAGTCCGCGATACGCCTGATACCGCCACCATCGAGAGAATCAGCACGCCGAGCACCATGGTGGTTCCCAGATCCGGCTGGAGGACGACCAGGCCCACGGTCAGCCCGGCCAGGCCGAGCGCGGCCAGCAGGTCACCGGTGCCGGGCGCGGTCTGCCCGTCACGCGGCTCGCCGAGAATGACCGCGAGCAGCATCACGAGCCCGAGCTTGGCGAACTCCGCGGGCTGCAGCTGAAAGCCCGCCCCTATCTCGATCCACGAGTGGTGGCCCTTGATCGTGGAGCCGAGCGGAGTGAGCACCGCGACCAGGCCCACGCACGAGGCCGCGTAGAGGAAGGGCGCGTACGCGCGGACGAGCCGGTAGTCGAGCAGCGACACGGCGGCGGCCAGGAACAGGCCGATCACGACCGTGACGAGGTGTTTCTTCAGGAAGCTCTCGGGGTCGCGTCCGGCCTGCAGCAGCGCCGGCCGGGTCGCCGACCAGACGAGCAGCGTGCCGAGCCCGGTGAGCGAGAGGACCGCGCCGAGCAGCACCCAGTCGAGGCGGTCCAACGGGGTGCCGCGTTCCGCGAGGCGGCGCATGGGAGAGGGCTTCCAGAGGCGCATCCCCGTGCCGTGACCTGCGGACATGTCGGGTCTCTACCCGTGGGGACGTTCCCGGCCTTCTCGGTCATGTCTTACTCGCGCCAATTGTTAGGCAAGGCAGGCCCCGGCGGTTCCTCGACGCGAATTCCGAGCTCCAGCCCCTAGTCGTCGCGGGTGTCGCCGGTTCGGCGCCTGGAGGCGACCGCGACGCGCAGGTCGGAGGCGAGGTGGGTCAGGTCGACGTCGGGCCATTTCTGGTCGATGCCCTTGACCAGCGCGACGATCAGGCCGCGGCCTCCGATGCCGCCGCGTCCGCCGCCGGAGTGGCGGGCCCACAGGTCGTTGATCACGTCGAGGTACGCGTCGGAGGGGCGGATGGAGCCGGCCTGGCGGAGGAGGCCGACCGTCGTGGCGACCGGCAGCGTACGCGCGTCGTCGCGGAGCCGCGTCAGGATCTGGCGTTCAAGCCCTGGGAACGTCTTCATCGCGGCGACGCAGGGCTCGTAGATCTCCGAGCGTTTCCACGCCGGCAGTTCGCGGGTGTAGTCGAGCAGGGAGAGCAGGTGGGCGGGGAGCAGGGTGTGCTCCTCGCCCTGCTGCCACCGGATCCGGTCGCCCATCGCGCGGAAGTACGGCACGGACTGGAGGAAGAGCATCGACATCCGCCAGTTCGGCAGGAACGCCAGCTTGCGGATGAGGATGCCGGTGTCGCTCAGCGCCCCGACGCGGTAGTCGTACGCCTGCGCGGGCCCGTCGGACAGGAGGATGTCGTACTCGGTCGCGTCCACCAGCGCGTCGGGCGGTGAGATCACCATGCTCTCCAGGAGCGACGCGGGGGAGCCGTCCTCGCGTGACAGCGTGACGTCGAGCGTGGACCCGTCCCGGTGGACTCGGGCGCGTACGGCGGCGACGAAGCCGTTCCACTCTTCCGCCGGGAGCTGGGCCTTCCACAGGTAGCTGTGCTCGATCCAGCGTTCGATCGCGTTGTCGTCGAACATCGCGCGTGCCGTGATGCCGCCGGCCTCCAGCAGGACGAGGAGCATCGTGAGGTTGGCCGAGTACACGGAGAGCCGGCGGGTGAGCGGGTGCCGGACCGGTTCGTACGCCGCGTAGGAGCGTGCCGGGTTCGGGTACAGCGCGTCGCCGAGCAGGCGGAGCAGCAGCGTCCGGTAGCGGGCGCGTTCGGCCTCGGGCAGGACGAGGAGCAGTTCGCCGAGCGAGTCGACGACCGGCGCGCGTCCCGCGACGCAGGCGAACGACAGGACGGAGTAGAGGAAGCCGTCGTCGCGCGTGTCTTCCGCCGCGACGAGGGCGTCGAGGGTACGGCGCGCCAGCCAGGCGACCAGGAACTCCCCGAACGTGGTGTGCAGGAACTCATACGTCCGGGTCCGGCGGTCCTGCACGTGGGCCTCGGAGCGGTGGATGAAGAAGAACCGGCCCGTCGCGCGCTGCGCCCTGCTGAGTGCGGCCTCGTCCTCGGGCACGGAGTCCTCCGGCACGAGGATCGGCAGGTCACGGTCGAGCTCGGCGTCGGTCACGCTCTGACGGCCACGGGCGAACATGGCGAGCGCCACCGCCGAGAGGCGTTCGAGCTCCTTCTCGGCGAGCCGGCGCTGGGCGCTCTGCGGCAGCGAGCGGTTCTCCGGGTACTTGAGGATCTCGCGGGCCGCGAAGTCCAGCAGCAGCGCCTCGTACAGCTCGGCCTGGCCCATGCTCCCCGAGCCGCGCTGCAGGGCGTTCTCGGTCGCGTCGAAGATCGCAAGCATCAGGAGCAGCAGTGGCTGGCGGGCGAGGTCACGGTGCGACAGCGCGACCTCCGGCGTCAGCGGCTCCAGCCCGCGCCGGGACAGCAGCCCGGCGTTGTGGCGGCGCCAGACCGTCAGCCACTGGCGTACCTGGTCGTCGTCGAACGGCTGGAGCTGCAGCGCGACGGTTCCCGCCGGGTAACGCACGCGGTCGGCGACGACCGTACGGCTCGTGACGATGACGGCGACGGGCCGCCCGATCGCGAGCTGCCGCCGCTGGAACTCCCGTACCTGTTCGAGGTAGTCGTAACGGTTGACGCCCGCCGCCTGGAGCAGCTCGTCGAAGCCGTCGAGCATCACGACCGGCAGCGCGTCGGGAGCCGCCTCCACCAGATCGTGGAACCCGACCCGCTCACCGGCCTGACGGAAGATCGCCTGCTCGATCTGGTCCTGGACCGTCGCCTCGGCGTCCACGTCGCGCAGCTCGACGCGTACGGGCAGGAAGTCGCCCTCCGGGAGGCGCGCGGCGAGGACCTCGGTCAGCTTGGACTTGCCGGAACCGGGCTCGCCGAGCACGACCAGCGGCGCGTGCGCGGCCCGCGGCGAGGTGAGATAACCGGTGAGGAACCGGTCGGCGTACGGGACGAGCGCCTGGCCCTCCCACCACTCCTGCCCGGACGGCGCGTCGCCGGGCCGTACCTCGGCGGCCTTGCAGCGCGGGTTGACGTACGCCTCGCCGAGCGTGGGCAGCGCCACCCACTCGGGTGCCCGTCCGGTGGCCACGACCGGGTCGGCGAGCGCGGCACGGTAGCCGCGCAGCAGGTGGTTGCGCGGCCGGTCACCGGCGTGCCGCGACGCCATCTCGGTCAGGAGCCGGCCCACCTCGGCGAGACCGGACCCCAGGCCGTGGGCCTCGGTGAAGCTCGCCCAGACCTCGAACTCCCGGTTGTCGGTGGCCAGCCGCTGGAACGCGTCGTCGTACACCCGCACCGCCTCGGTGGGCAGCGCCACCAGCGTGTCGAGCACCCGGGTACGCTCGCGCCCCGCGAGCCGCTCCCACGCCGTACCGCCGCGCACGACCACCGCGAGGCGCCGCGACATCAGCCCGTAGAGGGCGCCGATCTCCTCACGGGTCCGCGCGTACGGGACGTGGGGCTCGGGCAGGGGGAGACGGTCACTGAGCAGGCCCTCGATCAGCTCGGCGTAGCCCTTCGGCGGGCTGCCACCGGTGGCATGCCCGACCTTGTCGTGAGCGGCGAGCCGCTTGGGAGCGAGCGGCAACTCGGCCTTGCCGAGGGTCTCGAAGTAGGACGAGACGACCAGCGCGGCATGCGCGGCGGCGAGCCGCTGCGTACGGTCGAACCGCGACAGGCCGCTGCGGCGCTCGGCGATCCGGCGTACGGCCTCATGCCCGAAACGCACGACCTCGTCCTTGAGGTCGAACAGATTGAGAGCACCGGACACGTCGTTGCCGGTAGCCCACGAGGCCGCGGTCCACGCGGCGAGCCCGGCCGTGGCGGCACCATCGAGGAGGCCGACCAGCCGGCTCTGGCCATCACCAAGGATCTTCAGCGCGTCGGCATAGGTCAGAGAGTCGGACACATACGCTCCACAGCGGGCGGGAGGTCTCCTGGGGCGTTCCTCATCATCGCCCATGTACGGCACGCGGTGAACCTCGTGTCATCTGACGCGTTCGTCGCCCGTCCCGCGCGGGGCCGCGAAGACGGCTCTGAGATGCGCTCCACGAGCGTTGAGCCCTCTGTCGGGGCTATCAAGATCGCCAGGATATTCTCTGGGTTGCGAATTGGGGCTGATAGGGAGGCCCTGGGGCATGTGCCCCGCCTCGTACCGAACACGAACGGTGTGTGAATTGGCAGACGGAGCAGAGAAGTCTCCGCCCGGCGTCGACCGCTCAGTGGCCAACGAGGCACGTATCTACGATTACTACCTGGGTGGCAAGGACAACTTCGCAGTCGACCGTGCGGTCGCCGAAGCCACGATGGCGGTCGTCCCCGACACGCCGAAACTGTCCCGCGACAACCGCGACTTCACACGCCGCGCCACCCGCTTCCTGGCCGAACACGGCGTCCGCCAGTTTCTCGACCTGGGCTCCGGCCTGCCGACGAGCCAGAACATCCACGAGGTCGCCCAGTCCGTGGACCCGTCGTGCCGGGTGGTCTACGTCGACTACGACCCGGTGGTGCTCGCCCACGGGCGCGCGCTGCTGGCCACCAACGACAACACGACGGTCGTCACAGCCGACCTGCGCGAGCCGGATATGGTGCTCGGCCACCCTCACGTGACCCGCCTGCTGGACCTGGCTCAGCCGGTCGCCGTCTTCATGGCGGCGGTGCTGCACTTCCACCGCACGGGCGTGGAGGACTTGGTGCGCACCTACCGCGAACAAATGGTCGCCGGCTCCTGGATGGTCCTGTCCCACTGCATCGGCGACCACACTCCGACCGAGGTCATCGCGGGTGTGAAAGAGGCGTACGCCAATGCGAGGTCACCGGCGGTGTTTCGCAGCCGGGTGGAGGTGAAAGCGCTGTTCGGCGACTTCGAACTGGCGGAACCGGGCTTCGTGAACGTCTCCCAGTGGCGCCCCCGCCGACCCGGCCCCAAGGAACTGACGTCGGTACAGATCTGGGGCGGGGTAGGAGAGAAGCGCTAAGGGGGGTTCAGGCCGACGCGGCGTCGCCCTGATCGTCGAAACTCTGCACCTCGACACAGTTATTGCCGCTGGCGTCGCTGCGTGAGGATTTCCGCCAGCCCATCAGGCTGGACGTTCCTGCGCGTCTTCCACGCAGTCGAAGCTCTGGACTTCGACGCAGTTGTTGCCGCTGAGATCGCTGCGCGAGGATTTCTGCCAACTCATCAGATCATGCCTTCCAATTTCGCTGTGATCAGGTCTTGGGACTTGTCCACGGGGAGCGCTATAGAACTGAGTGTTTCCATCTTATCTGCATATTGTGCGACTTCTCCGCGATCTTTGATGAGCCTGCCGACGCCGCATGCCTCTGCGTAGGCGACCTCTCCCTCGTCCGTGGACGTGAGCAGGAATGGGCCCTCCAGGCCGGGGTGAGGCCCCGCCGATCGGGGGATGACCCGCACGGTCACGTGCCGTGGTTGTTCTAGCAGTCGGGCGAGTTGCTCGCGCAAGATGCTGTCGGCGCCCACCGGCTGCTCCAGTACGCCCTCATGAAGCAGGACCCATAGCTTCGGAGGGTCGGGGCGGCTGAGAAGTTCCTGGCGACCGATGCGGGCTTGCACCGCTAGATCGACATCGTCCACCACACCACCTGCCGCCAGGAGGGCGTGAGCGTAGTCCTTGGTCTGGAGGAGTCCCGGCACGATCAGGGCCTCGTACATCCTGATCGACCTGGCTCGCTCCGCATACCAGAGCCACTGGCGGAACCATTCGGCGTCATGCCCTGCTTTGGCGTATTTGAGGAGCCTCCGAAACAGGTCATTTAACCTAAAATGCTCATCAAGCTTCGATGCTTGATCCTCTCTCAGCCGCCATCCGGGTCGACCGTGCTCGATATTCGATACAGTCTGCCGCTGCGCATCTATCACCTCCCCGAGGGCGGACAGTGACATGTCCGCTTTCTCCCTCTGAAAGCGCAGCTCAGAGGCTATCCAGTCCCAGAGTGATCGGTCCGGATTCAGTGATGATAGGGGAGCCATCTGCAGACCTCCGATGTATCGAGTGTATTTCTGATACGCGACAGATTACATCAGAGGCGCCATTATAGAAAGCCTTACGGCCGGGAGGTGGCGAGATGGACCCATGTGCACAAACTAAGAGCCAAGATCGAATTGAGCGGCTTCTTCCTCCGTTGAAATCGGAGGCGGCGGTGGCGCGGGAGTTCGTGCGGGCCACTCTGGCCGGGTGGGGCCTTCACGGCCTGGTCGGCGACGCGGTGGCGATCACGAGTGAACTCTTCAACAACGCCGTGATGCACGCCCCTTCGGAGACGTACGTCCTGGTCGTCGACCGGAATGACGGAACGCCCCGCATAGAGATGTGGGACTCCTCCGATCGGCTCCCCGAGAAACGCCTCCCGCGACGCGACGAGGAGTGCGGCCGGGGGTTACTCATGATCGAATTTCTCTCCGCCGCCTGGGGCACCCATCCGACCTCCACCGGGAAATGCGTCTGGGCCCGGATCGAATGTCGCGATGACTGATCGCGGCGTGGCGGACCTCGGGCTATCCGAGGAAATAACCGCGCACCCTAGAAGTCGATGAACCCGTACAGCGCCAGGTGGTTGGATTTCGTGCCGCTGACGGTGTAGCCGATCGGTGAGGGGCGTACGGTGCCGCGTACGAACAGGTAGTCGATTTTTCGCGAGCCGTCGGTGGCCTTGGTTCCGTAGCCGGTCATGCCATATTCGTCCAGCGTGTTCGCGGCGATGCCGGTGCGGTTCGCGTCCATGCCGATGACGCGGATGGTCGATGCGTTCAGCAGGCTCGTCGCGTCCGCTCCGATGTGGATGCCGGAGCTCTTGATGCCTTTGTCGGCGTCGCCCGCGCAGGCGTTCCCGGCGTTCTCCTCGGGCAGGTGCATGGTCGCGGCGAACACCGTGGTACCGGCACCGATGATCGTGAATCGGGCGGCGATGGCGCTGGTGCGCTGCCACTTGTACTCATTGGTCGAGCCGCTGTCGTTGTTCGGCGGCTTGTAGAGCGTGCAGCCCTGGCCGTCGTCATAGGCGGTGCCGGGTTTGAGCCAGCCCGCGCTCCAGTACTTCGACACGTCACCGGAGGCCAGGCCGAGGCGCTGTGAGTTGTAGATCAGCCCGTTGGTCTGTTTCTTCTTCAGGTCGCCGAGAGCCTGGTCGTCGCAGTGGTGGGTGGTCCCGTACCCGACGGGATCCTCGTTGGCGAGGACGGCCTTATAGGTGCCCGCGGGCAGGTGGAACTTGGCCGAGAGCTGGTCGGCGTACGCGTCGGCCTGCCCGCGTCCGCGGATCTGCTGCACGATCAGCAGATCCGGTGCCGGCACCCCGGATGTCCCGGTCGCGCCGTCGTCGTCGACCAGAATGGACGTCAGGTGGTCCGGGCCGGAGATCCGGGTGCAGGCGCCGTCGGCGCCGTTCATCACGAGGTTCTCGATGTTGTTGTCGTAGACCCGCAACGTACGGTCCGCCGCCGCGACGGATCTCGTACCGGCATCGGGCGTGGCGCCGGCGACGACCGAGGTCGTCGACGCGGCACCGGCGATCAGCGCGGCGCCGGCCACTCGGTAGACGGTCCGGCTCTGGAACATGCGATGCGACATGGTTCTGCCCCTCTCGGCTGCGGTGCTCGTACGGGCTGGGCCTAGTGCTGGACCGGTGACTCGACCAACGCCGGATGGCGCGGGTCGTCGTAGCGAACGGCGACATCGGCGAGGTTCACGGGATCGGCCTCCGACTCGTAGCGGGCGTACGCCGGCAGGGTCCAGTGCTCGGAGCCGGGTACCCGGCGGCCGAGTGCGCCGGAGGAGAGCCACAGGTGCACCGTGTGGTCGAACCGCAGACCGCCGCCGAGCAGGAACGTGCCGTCCACGAGCAGCACTCCGCCCGGTGGCAGACTCGTGTACGGGGTGCGGGTGGCCCGGTCGGTCTCGCGGTCCCAGAGGTCGGGGAGGATCTCGCCGGTGCCGTCCGGTTCGAGGGGGGCCAGCACTTCGCGGGTCAGGGCGGCCGTGTCCAGCCAGTCGGTGTAGAAGACGTCAGGGTCCTCGCGTCCGTGTTCCAGGCGCAGGGACGCGGGGCGCAGGAAGTCCCAGGCCGACACCCGTACCACCTCGCGGCCGAGAAGGCGCAGTGGGGTGATCAGTGCGTCGGCCAGGTCTTCGGGGTGCGCGGCCGGAGCGCCGTCGACGGCGACGCGTGCCCACGACGACCGGCGTACGGGGGCGATCAGCTCCGACAGTTCCTCGACGAGGAGCGGCGGTGAGATGGGCCGGATGCGCACCCGGCCCATCTTCGCCCACGATCAGCCCAGGATCAGCTCCACGACCGGTTCCGGACCGGACACAAGCCCAAGCCTCACGGGATGTTGGGAAATGGCCTAGAGCAGCCGTGAACTGCGGGGACTCCGGATCTCATCCCCACAGGGTGTATGACGGCCAGTGCAGATCTAGCGGGAGTGGCTCCCTGATTTGGCTCCTGCGCTGGCCTGCGGGTTTGCGGGCAAGGTGATGCGTTCCTGCTCTAGCGCGGCCGTGTCGCAACCGTCTACACGGGCCCCTCACCCAAGTGGGGGCTGCAAGGCGCGACATGGTGTTTCGTCGGGTGACGTCGGTCAAGCGCTGCTCGTAACCTCGTCCGTGACCTGCAGCAGGACTCGCCAGGTGGCCTTCCGTTGTTCCGGACCGTCCTGTCCCTTGTACTAGCCGCCAGTGCAGCGTCGGACCTCGAACTTCCGGGTCGGTTCTGAAGCTTGCGCCACTCCGACTGTCTAGCCGTCAAGTGAAGTGACAGGTAGGGCGACCTGTCTGATTAGTCGATTGTCGCTCGAACTTGAGTGTACGAATACCTACAGATAAAGTTACTTGGTGCGCACAGACAGCGACTTAGCATGGTTCGTGGTGGCGTGTGGACCAACACTCACTCTCTTGCTCGCGGTACTGGTCGTCGCGTCGATCCTTCAAAGGGGTTGGAAGACGAGGGACGACAAGTCGCGTGCGGCGATCGACTATACGTCGCCCCTAGCGCAAGGTTATGACGAGCTCGAATTGGCTCTTGAGGATGCCACAATCCTGAATCCATTTAACCCTCACGCCAGAGCCGAACCAGTCGTGCGATTGAAGACTCTGACTAGATTCAAGCCCTCCGAATATCGAGCCGCAGTTTATGAGATAGCGCAAAGTTTCCGAGAGGGAACAGTCATCTCCGTTGATCTTAGCTATATGTCCGGCCGCCAGGCGGCTCGATTGGTCGACTTTTGTAGCGGAATGACAGCAGCCACAGCTTCTGGATGGATATTTAGGATAACCGATAATGTGATCGTCCTAAACCCGCCCAGCCAAACCCTCTGAAATACTCCTCAAACCGAGAGCCTTCCAAAATGGATGAGCAGGCGCCAGACCCTTCTACGGATGAGCAGACACCAGCAAAGCCCGTCATGGATGAGCTGATACTTACGCTGGATCATCAAATTCGAACTATTGGACATCATCTAGAAATAGCCAAGAAGCGGAGGCGACGGTCCCATCTATCGCTTGTTTTTGGCCCAGTTTTGTTGTTTTTGCTGTACTGCATATGGTGGTTACCGTGGATCAGCAGGACGTTTATATTTGCAATCTATGCGCCGGCGGCAATTGTAGTCATCTGGTGCATAATTGACGTCTCGTTCCTGAAAAAATATCCAGGCGGCCCGGTCGGCGAAGCCGATAAAGGGGCTAACTTCATCAAGGCGTGGCAGCAAAGACGGGTCAGGCGCCAGAGCGAAGGTGATCTTGAACTCAAATTCGCACAAAAACGTGATGAGCGCAAACGATATCTTGCCAGCAACGTCACTGATATCGAGGTGCGCCGTACCGGCTACAAAGAAGACGCCTCCTCGGACATCGATCACTTTAGGAGCAAGAGCAACTCATACAAGAGGGTAAATAACATTCTGCAAGGAATTCTGATCATTGGATCGCTTGCAGCTACAGGAGTATCGGGACTTTCTGGCGAATTTAGCTTTCTACGGTGGGTGACCTTCGGGATCACCTTCGTGGTGGGTATTGCTAGTGGATTCATGGCATACTTCAAATTCAAAGAGCGTAGCCTTTATCTACAGCAAACCGCCGACGCGATCGAACAGGAGTGGGAGGCTGTTGAAGTAGGAGTTGGCCGCTACAAGGATATAAAGGAGGAGAGTGAAAGGCTGAAAAAGTTCGTCGAAGAGGTCCATCAACTAAAGGCCGAACAAAGAAAGCGTCAGCAGAATTTGGAGCAGTCAGCCGAGTCTCGCGAAGCAGCCGACTAGGCTCACTGCCCAAGCGGCGAGGGCGCTCAATGCTACCGGTTTCCCTTGTGCCGCTATCAGACTCTAGTGCGTGAGCCGCATTACTCGCTTCTGGAAGCACGGTGAAGGCTAAACGGCCTCAGGCGACGCGTGCTATTTGTATCTGCTCATGCCGCCCAGTGATGTTCAGGGCGGCATGAGTTCTAGCAATCGCCGACCACGGCGACACGTTTGAGCGATTATGAAATGTAGATGGCTACCCATCATTTGCCTGTCAGGCGATATACAATATACATGAGCCCACTCTGACAAGTATCACTCTTTAATCAATTTGGCGGTTGTTGACTCTGTTGGACGTGCCGCCAGGTGTCCTGAAAGCGGCTTACGAGTTCATGGAGTCGCTCGGCTGGCTGTTCCGATCCTGCAGTGAAGCGACCACGTAGATCCGTGGCAAGTGCGTTGCTTAATTCTCGCAATTTTCGGTCATTTTTAGCGTCAATCCAGTCGAGAAGTCGACAAAGGGCATTTAGTTCACCCTCCTTGACTGGGAGCAGGCGTATTTGACCTTCGGATTGTGCATCCTGAAGCGCTAGGTGATAAGTCGCCTTCCGTCGTAGTAATGCGAATATCTCCTCAAAGCTTGAGGGCGCGAATTCCTGACCATCTGGTTGATACGACTGGAGTCGATCAAGCAGATTCTCGATATCTTGCCCAAAGTTCCGATAGTAGGGGCGTTCTTCGGTCCCGGTTCCAGAAAAGTCGACCAGGGCAGCGGCAACGAAGCCGGCAACCCTCTCCGGGGCTGGAACAACTCCTGCTCCCATCCATCTTTCCTCGAACATGTAGCCACTTTCAGGGCCCTGGAGCTCTCCAGCCATGAACCACCCTGAAACGCTACTCCACGATACGCTGAGGCCAATAGCGTGAGGGTCGTAGTAGCGGATTGGATAATCGGGAGGAAAGGTCAGCGTGCCTTCTCCCTCGTTGCCGTCCTCCTCATCGCTGGTGACGTAAGTGAGGTGAGATGCGAGTGGAATGCCGTCACCCATAATCTTCTGTGCGGCGGACATCAGGTAGTGGCCAAGCGCCGCTTCGAGCTTTTCCAACTTGTCTTTGGCTAGGGGGGCAGTCATAGACATGACGCTACTGCAGCGAGCTGACATTAGCGAGGCACCTCACCCGCCCACCTCTCAGGCGCACTCCGTCGAGGCGATTCCTGGGCTCAGTGGTGATGCAATCTAGCCATCTCCGTTACATCCCGGACACAAGTCCTCAAACGATATGCCACCGATCGGTACGTATCCAGGCCGATTGCATTGGCGGCAAGGTGTGGTGGCATCCCTCAATCTTTGGAGACTTATTCTTGGAGGCTTCTACTGGTTCCCTTGTCGGATCCGGGCCCCGCTTCCGTGCTTGTGCAGATAGCCTTTCGGGCTAGTTTTGGCTTCATACGCTGACATCGGTCAAACGGTGCTCGCAATGTCGGCCTGACCTGCGCCAGGACTAGATGAGGCTGATGAGCCTTAGAGCAGCCGGAGGATCTGGACCTCGCCAGAAACCACATTCCTGATGATCACGTCATGGCCTGCGTCCATCTGCTCGGAAACGAACTCATGCAGAAGGATCGCTCGGTTGACGATATCCGTTTTGGAAAGCCCCGTCCTTCCCGGAGGGCCTGAAGACCATCCATGGATTTGTAGGTCAAGCCGATGGGACTAGATCAGGGTCCGGACCGGCCCCGTGATCGGCTCAAGGCCGGCCCCGCGACCAGTTCTGGAACAGCCCCACGATCAACCCAGGATCGGCACCAGTCCCAGCGCGAAGATCACGTAGAACACTCCGGCCCAGGCCAGGCGTGCCGGGGTGAGGCGGCCCGCGCGGATGGTGGCCAGCAGGTACACGATGGCGGCGATGGTCATGAAGCCCGACCATGCCAGCGCGGTGTCGAACCTCCACTTGGTGAACAGCAGGCCCAGGCCGCTGGGCACGGTGGCCTGGATCATCATCGCGCCAGAGATGTTGGCGAGGGCGAGTTTGGTCTTGCCCTGGCGGACCCAGATGATCGCGTTCATCACCTCGGGCAGCTCGGTCGCGATGGGGGACAGCAGCAGTGCGGTGACCGCGCCGGACAGGCCCAGCATCGGGCCGATCGCGTCGAGCTGGGCGACGAAGACGCGTGAGGCGGCGAAGATGATCGTGAGGGTGGCGAGCGTCTGCAGCAGTACCGCCCAGGCCGCCGGAACCTCGCGTCGCGGCTGGAGCTTCAGCGGCTCCAGCTCGTCGAACTCCTCCTCGGGGGCGTCGTCACTTCGCATCTCGCGCCAGAAGTAGACCGCGTACACGGCGAAGAACATCACGCCGAGCCACGGCTTGATCGCGAACGCCACCAGGCCGAGCGTGACCTTGACCACGAAGACGGCGAGGAACCACCGCTGGTCCTTGGCCAGCCGCGCGACCTGCCCGGGCCCGGTGAGAACCTCCGGCCGTGCCGGGCGTTCCGCGACCGCGACGCCCCCGGCGGGAACCGTCACCTCCGCGCGGCGGCGGTGCTTGATGAGCAGCGCGACGCCCGTGATGGAGTACGCGACCGTGGCGAGTGCCAGCGGGCCGCCCATGGCCGCGCCGACTCCGATGTCGCGGGCCCTGGGGTTGGAACCCGTGGTGACGGCCACGAGGGTGACGACGGACTCGGGGAGTGCGGTTCCGAAGGCAGCGAAGATCGTGCCGACGGCGATCTGCCCGACGTTCAGCCGCCGGCCCAGCCATTCGACGGCGTTGACGAACCATTCGCACGAGAGATAGATCGCTCCCGCGCAGACGACCAAGAGGATGAAGTGAGACACGGCCTGAGCCTTCCCGCGTCTCGCGGGGGCCGGGGAAAGCGGGACGGGAGTCCCCTTCGACCCCCGCGACCCGCGTATGCGTGGTCGGTAGGGATCGAAGGTCTCGCCCGCCCGGTGATCCGGGCCCGGGCGCCGGGAGCTCCGAGGAACTCCAGCATGTCGACGACCGGTTTACAGGGCTACTCCCCTTCGCTGCCTGGAAGGATACAACACCGTCCAGGCGCGGACAGGAGCAGACTGTGGCCATGAACGACGAGCCCACCCCCCGATCGACCGAGACCTTGAGGGAACAGGTCGTACGGCTTGAGCGCTCCCTGTGCCGCGAGTGCGCGGAGCAGTTCCATGTTCCGGCCTGGCTGCGCGAGACCGAGGGCGAGCAGCGGCTATGGACCGCGCTCGCGATCCTTGCCGCGATCGCGCTGCAGGTCATGCTGCCGAACCGCTTCGCCCTCCAGCCACACCTGCTCCTGCCGGTGCTGGAGACGGCCATGCTGGTCGGGCTCGTGGTCTCCAACCCGGTGCGCATCAACCGCGAGTCGAAGATCATCCGCAGGACCTCGATGACGCTGCTGCTGGTGATCGGCGCGGCGAACTCCATCTCGGTGATCCTGCTCGTACGCCACCTGGTCAACGGCAGTGCGGGCGCCAGTGGTGCGGCCCTGCTGGCGAGCGGCGCCGCCATCTGGGGCACGAACGTCATCGCCTTCGCCCTCTGGTACTGGGAGCTGGACCGTGGAGGCCCGGCCGCACGCGCGCTCGGCCGCAACCCGCACCCGGACTTCCTGTTCCCGCAGATGGCCACTCCGGAGGTCGCGCCCCCGACGTGGGAGCCGGAATTCCCCGACTACCTGTACCTGTCGTTCACCAACGCCCTGGCGTTCAGCCCCACCGACGTCATGCCGATGACCCGCTGGACGAAGATGCTGATGCTGCTCCAGTCGAGTGTGTCGATCGTCGCCGTCGCCCTGGTGATCTCACGCGCGGTGAACATCCTGCACTGACGGGTGAGGCTCACGAGGCCCAGGGGTAGCAGGTTTCTACTCTTCGTAACGGATGGTTACGGAGCGTAATATGCCAGGTGATGGCCATCTACCAGCGTGTTCACGCCGCCCACCGCCCCCGTACGGCGCTGTGGGTGCTCATTCTCGTGGCCGTCGTGCTCCACTCGGGCCTGGGCGCACGCGTCCAGGCGTTCCACCTCACCGCCTGCGCCCCGGCGGCCGCGCCGCACACCGCGGACCGCGCCGCCGAGCTCGACGGCCCGTGCGCGCCCGCGCCGCAGCCGCATCACGCGCCCTGCGGCGTCCGTACGCATCAGCAGCGCGACGACGGGCCGCGGCAGGCCGGAACCGGTCAGCGGTGCCCGGCCGCCGTACGCCATCTCGGCGGTCTCACCTGGCCCGGCCGCGCGTGCCCGCGGCGCGAGGCGTCGGTGCCGCCCGCCCGCAGGTCGGGAGCCGGTCTCCTGATCGACCTGTGCGCGTCGCGTACGTGAGGGTTCCGGCGCGCTTCCGCACCGTGTGACCGCACGGCTTTCACCACGCCGCGCGTGAGCGGAGCGCGCCCTCTGCGATCGGTCATGACCTGCCCGGACACAGGGAGCGAGCACTCATGAGAGAACCGCATGTCCTCACCCAGATCTGGCCCTTCACCTGCCTGTCCTGCCAGCACGACTGGGAGGGCGAATACGAGGCCTGGCACGCCGACGACGGCGACGTCGTGACCTGGCGGCACCGAGGCGCCGTCAGCATGCCGCCGTGGATCGACCCGTCCTGCCCGGTCTGCTTCAGCCTCCGGGTCAAGGCGGCTCCGCCGGGCCGCGCGCGGCAGTGACATGAAGGGGGCGCGGTCTCCTGGGATGGCCATTTGCGGCAGACTCGTGCCAAATTGGATTGTCACCCGCCCTGCCCCCGAGGACACACATGGAGACCGCGCAACCACTCCCCGCGTACTACCGGCTCAAGCGGCGCCTGCTCACCGACATCGAGGCGGGCCACTACGGCGGTGAGGGCCGGCTCCCCACTGAGCACGAGCTGTGCGCCACCTACGGGCTGAGCCGTACGCCGGTGGCGCGGGCGCTGTCGGAGCTGGCCGCCGAAGGCGTCGTCGTACGGCACCGGAGGCGGGGGACCTTCGTGAACCCCGAGTGGATGCGGACCCTCCACGCGGCGCCGGAGCTGTCGGTCATGGCCTCCGACGGGAGCTGGGCCGGCCAGTTAAGGGAGGCGGCGGGGAACGACATGCGGCTGTCGGTCACGACGACGCCGCTGAACGAGCTGCGGACGATGTTCCGCCGGGCCATCTCCACCGGTGAGGGTCCTGACCTGGCGCTCGTCGACTCGGTGTGGGTGGCGGAGTTCGCCGAGGCGCACATGCTCACGCCCATCGGTGAGCTGGACGCCGCGTGGGTCCGTGATGAGCACGACGGTGACTTCCTGCCGCCGTTCGCCGACGCGTACCGGCACGGGGGCGGCATCGTCGCGGTCCAGGCGCCGGCCGACGTGACCGGCCTGTGGTACCGCCGCGCGGCGGTGGCCGAGGCCGGCGCGGAGCCGCCGGTGACCTGGCGTGACCTGCGTGCCCTCGGCCGCATGCTCGCGGAAGGCCTGTCGAGGGACCGGCACGCGCTGGTGATGCCCGGCGGGCCGCCGGCGGGGGAGACGGCCACGTACGCCCTGGTGGCGCTGCTCGTCGCGAACGGCGTCACCGTGTTCACCGCGGACGCGGTGACGTTGGACACCCCGGCCGCCGTGGAGACGCTGCGGTTCCTGAGGCGGCTCGTCGACGACGGGGTGCTGCCGGCCGAGGTGGTGACCTACGACCGGCACCAGGCGGGCCGGATGCTCGCCGCCGGCCGCGCCGACCTGTTCCTCGGCGCGAGCTACCACGCCGAGCTCCTCGCGGAGGAGACCGGAAGCACGATCGCGCAGGTGAGGGACAGGTTCGGGTTCGTGCCGGTGCCGACGGGGCCGCACGGCCCGCCGGCGATCCTGTGCGGCGGGATGGTCTATTGCATCCCCAAGCAGTCGCGCAATCCGGAGCTGGCGATGCGGCTCCTGCGCTCGCTGGTCTCGCCGGACTGCCTGACCAAGGTGTGCGCGGAGACCGGTCAACTGCCGCCGCGCCGCAGCGTGCTGGACGCCCTCGCGCCCGTGTCGGCCTTCCATGCCGAGACCGCGCCGCTGCTCGAACACGCGGTCATGCGGCCGTCCGCGCCGGCGTACGCGCTGGTTTCCGCGCAGCTCCAGTCGATGCTGGAAGGGGTGCTGACCAGGCGCTGGAGCCCGGCGACCGCCGTGACGCTCACCGCCGACCGGATCAGCGCGATCACCGGCCTCCCGGTCGTCCGTTCATGATCACGGAGGTGGGGAGGGAAATGCGGTGAAAAGTAACGCATTCGTAACCTGATCGCGTCAGGCCTTGACGTACGACGGCTCTGCTTTCACATTTGCCACAACGCAATGCCAAATCCGCGGAGGGAGAGCACATGCACAGGCAGTTGGCTCTCGGTATGACAGCGGTGACGGTCGCGGCGGCGATGAGCGCGTGCAGCGGCGGATCCTCGGACACTAAAACGATCAAGGTCGCCTACCAGAAGTTCGGCAACTTCATCGGTGCCGACCTGCTCTTCAAGAAGATCAAACCGGTCTTCGAGCAGCAGAACCCCGGGCTGAAGCTGAAGCTCATCCCGGTCGAGGCCGATGAGAACTCCTACTACACCAAGCTCAACCTCATGCGGCGCTCCAAGAGCACCGCACCCGACGTCGCGTACGAGGACACGTTCTTCGTCAACTCCGACGCCCAGGCCAAGTTCCTCCTCCCGCTGGACTCCAAGCTGGCCGGCTGGGCCGACTGGTCGCAGTACGTCGCCGCCGCCAAGGCCGCGGGCCGTGCCGCCGACGGCAAGACGTACGGAATCCCGATGGGAACCGACACCCGCGGGCTCTGGTACAACAAGAAGATCTTCTCCAAGGCCGGGCTGCCGGCCACGTGGGAGCCCAAGACCTGGAACGACCTGCTGACCGCGGCGCGCCAGATCAAGGCCAAGGTCCCCGGCGTCATCCCGCTGAACGTCTACGCGGGCAAGGGCGTCGGCGAGGCCGCCTCCATGCAGGGCTTCGAGATGCTCCTGTACGGCACGGCCAACAAGCTCTACAACGACCAGACCAAGAAGTGGGTCGCGCCGAGCGCCGGCATGGGCGAGGCGTTCAACTTCCTCAAGACGGTCTACTCCCAGAAGCTGGGCCCGACGCCGCAGCAGGCGCTCGACCCGCACTGGAGCGACACCGTCCCGGCGCAGTTCCTGTCGAAGGACAAGCTCGGCATCGACCTCGACGGCTCCTGGCTGCCACAGACCTGGATCCCCGGCGGCGCCGCGCCGTGGCCCGAATGGTCCAAGGTGCTCGGCGAGGCCCCGATGCCCACCGAGAACGGCCAGGCGCCCGGCAAGGTGTCGCTGTCCGGCGGCTGGCTGCTGTCGGTCGGAGCCAACACCAAGAACGCCGACGGCGCGTGGAAGCTCGTGCAGCTCGCCCTGAACAAGGAGAACTCCCAGTTCTTCTACAACAAGGCGACGCAGGTCTCGGTGCGCGATGACGTCACGAAGGAGCCCGCGTACCTGGAGGGCAACCCGAGCCAGGCGTTCTGGACCAGCCTGGTCGCGGTCACCCAGTACCGGCCCGCCTACAGCGTCTACCCGCAGATCTCCAACCAGCTGCAGGCCGCGACCGAGGCGGTCGTCACCGGCCAGGCCGAGCCCCCCAGGGCCATGAACGACTTCGCGGGGCAGATCAAACAGATCGCCGGACCGGACAAGGTCGAAGGGACGCCCTGATGGTGGCGGTGGGCTTCGGCGAGCCCGCCCGCACCACCCGCCGTCCGCCCGCCGCGCGTGCGCGGCGGGCGGCCCGCCGGGTCGTCCCGCTCGTCCCCGCCTTCGGCCTGCTCGCCCTGTTCTTCGTCGGCCCGGTCCTGTGGTGCGTGTACGCCTCGTTCACCGACGTCTCGCTCACCGGCGCCACGGCGAGCACCCCGCACCTGATCGGGCTGCGCAACTACCGGCAGATGTTCGCCGACCCGGCGTTCCGCAAGTCGCTGTGGGTCACGGTGGTGTTCGTCGTCGGGTCGGCGGTGGTCGGCCAGAACGTCGCGGGCATGATCCTCGCGCTGCTCATGAAAGGCCGCAGCCGTACGGTCCGTGCGGTCGTCGGCGCGATCGTGGTCGGCGCCTGGGTGATGCCGGAGCTGGTCGCGGGCTTCGTCTGGTACGCCTACCTGTCCGACAAGGGCACCCTGAACGCGATCCTCTCCGGCGTCGGCCTGCACGGTAAGGCCTGGCTGTACGCGATGCCGCTGCTGTCGGTGACCATCGCCAACATCTGGCGCGGCACGGCCTTCTCGATGCTCGTCTACTCGGCGGCGCTGTCGAACGTGCCGGACGAGCTGCTGGAGGCCGCCGCGGTCGACGGCGCGTCGGCGGTCGGCCGGTTCCGCCACATCACGCTGCCGCTGATGCGCCGGGCGATGATGACGAACCTCATGACGATCACCTTGCAGACCCTCGCGGTCTTCACGCTGATCTTCGTGATGACCGGTGGCGGGCCCGGCACGAAGAGCCAGACGCTGCCGATCTACATGTACCAGGAGGCGTTCAAGTTCTACCAGCTCGGCTACGGCGCCGCGCTGGCCATCGTGCTGCTCGCCGTCGGCGGCGTCTTCTCGGTCGTGTACCTGCGGATCATGAGGAGAGAGCTGTGACGATGACGGCGAACCTCTCCCCGACGTCCCCGCGCAAGCGCACCGCGGCGATCGCGGCCTACATCTGCCTGGGCGTGATCACGGTGGCGTACCTGCTGCCGTTCGGGTGGCTCTTCCTGGCCTCGGTCACGCCGAGCGCGGGCCTGAGCACGTCGATCCCCTCGCACATGACGCTCCGCAACTTCGGCGAGGTGCTCACCGGCGACAACCTGAAATCGCTGGGCAACAGCCTCGTGCTGTCGCTGGGCGCGGCCGTGCTCACGCTGGTGCTCGCCGCGCCGGCGGCGTACCCGCTGTCCCGGTACGGCCGCAGGTTCGGGCGCCCGATCCTGCTCGCCCTGCTCTTCGCCACCGGCCTCCCGATCACGGCGATCATGGTCCCGGTGTACGGCCTGTTCGTGCAGCTGGACCTGCTCGACTCCATCCCGGCGACCACGTTGTTCCTCACCGCCACCGGGCTGCCGATGGCGATCTGGATGATGAAGAACTTCATGGACGAGGTGCCGATCTCCCTGGAGGAGGCGGCCTGGGTCGACGGGGCGTCCGGCCCGCGTGCCCTGTGGCGCATCGTGTTGCCGCTGATGGTGCCCGGCACGACGGTGGTGTTCATCTTCACGTTCGCCCTGACTTGGGGGAACTTCTTCGTCCCGTTCATCCTGCTCGTCGACCCAGGCAAGCAGCCCGCCTCCGTCGCGATCTTCCAGTATTTCGGCATCCAAGGAGCGGCCTCGTACGGGCTGCTGGCCGCCTTCTCGATCCTGTACTCGCTTCCCGTCGTCGCCCTGTACAGCGTCGCCCAGCGCACGCTCGGAAACGCCTTCGCCCTGTCAGGTGCCGTCAAAGGCTGAGCCGGAGGAAACCCTTGCGCATCACCGCCATCGAGTCGACCGACCGCTTCATCGGATCGGCCCACCAGCCCCGCCAGCTCGTCCGGGTGACGATCAGCGCGGACGCCCCCGCCGGGGAGGTACGGGTCGCCGTGAACGGCCCCGCCGTCAGCACCCCCGAGCCGACCGTCGTCGCGGGCCTGACCGCGGGCGAGACCTGCGTCGCCGAGGTGGGCGTACGGCTGTCCGAACCCGTCACCGAGGGGTCCGTACGGCGCGTCACCGCCGTCGCCGACTCCGACGACGCGCGGGTCACAGCCGAGGGCGAGGTCACGGCCGCCGTCACCGGCTGGACGATGTGGATGGTCTCCCACTTCCACTACGACCCGGTGTGGTGGAACACCCAGGGCGCCTTCACCGAGAACTGGTACGACCTGCCGGCCGCGGAGGGCCAGCGCCCTCCGGAGGTCAAGACCGCCTTCGACCTCGTACGCGCCCACCTGGACGCGGCACGGCACGACGACGACTACAAGTTCGTGCTCGCCGAGGTCGACTACCTCAAGCCGTACTGGGACGTCTTCCCCGAGGACCGCGCCGACCTGAAGCGCTTCCTCGCCGAGGACCGTATCGAGATCGTCGGCGGCAACTACAACGAGCCGAACACCAACCTGACCCACCCCGAGTCGACGATCCGCAACGCCGTCTACGGCATCGGCTACCAGCGCGACGTCGCCGGCGGCGACCCGCGGTCGGCGTGGATGCTCGACGTCTTCGGCCACGACCCCGCCTATCCGGGGCTGATGGCCGACGCCGGGCTCACCTCCTCCGCCTGGGCGCGCGGGCCGTTCCATATGTGGGGGCCGAACCGCCACGTCGGCGACAACACGCGGATGGAGTTCCCGGCCGAGTTCGAGTGGATCTCCCCGACGGGCCGCGGGCTGCTGACGTCGTACATGGCCAACCACTACGGCGCGGGCTGGGCCATGGAGGAGCAGGCGAAGACGCTGGAGGAGGCCGCCGAGATCGCCTACGGGCAGTTCTCCGAGCTGAGCCCGGTCGCGGCCACGCGCAACGTCATGCTGCCGGTCGGCGCCGACCACGTCATCCCGTCCCGCTGGTGCACCGAAGTCCACCGCGACTGGAACAAGCGCTATGTCTGGCCGCGCTTCGTCGTCGGCCTGCCGCGCGACTTCTTCGGCGCCGTGCGTACGGAGCTGGGGCCGAAGCGGCCCTCTCCGCAGACCCGCGACATGAACCCGGTCTACACCGGCAAGGACGTCTCCTACATCGACACCAAGCAGGCGCAGCGCGCCGCCGAGGTCGCGGTGCTCGACGCCGAGCGGCTCGCCACGCTCGGGTCGCTGACCGGCGCGGCGTACCCGTCGGAGGCGCTCGACCGCGCCTGGCGGCAGCTCGCCTTCGGCGCACACCACGACGCGATCACCGGCAGCGAGTCCGACCAGGTCTACGCCGACCTGCTCGGCGGCTGGCGCGAGGCGTACGAGCTGGGCGACACCGTGCGGAACGCGGCCATCGACCACCTCGCCGCACGCGTCGACACCTCCGGCGAGGGCCGTCCCGTGATCGCCGCCAACACCCTGTCGTGGCGGCGCGACGGCATAACGACCGTGCGGCTGACCTTCGAGAACGGGCCGCGGGGCGTCCGTCTCGTCGACGACTCCGGCGCGGACGTGCCGGCCGTCGCCGAGGGGGTCGTGAGGTCGGGCGGCGGGCTGGCGGAGATCACGCTGACGTTCCTGGCCCGCGACGTGCCCGGGCTCGGCTACCGGATCTACCGTGTGCTCGACTCCGACGACGTGCCGGGCGGCTGGACCGAGATCCCCGGGGAACAGGCCGGCAACCAGGCGTTCACCGTCACCGCCGACCCGGCGCGCGGCGGCGCGCTGACCTCCATCCGCGACCTTCGGGCCGGCCGTGAGCTGCTGCGGCCCGGCGGGCTGGGCGGCGAGCTCGTCCGGCAGGAGGAGTACCCGACCCACCCGACGTGGGGGGAGGGGCCGTGGCACCTGCTGCCCAAGGGCCCCGGCCGCCGCTCCGGCGAGCTGACCGCGACCGTACGCGCCGAGGAGTGCGCGATCGGCCGCCGTCTCGTCACCGTCACGTCCATGGACGAGCTGACGGTCACCGGCGAGGTGCTGCTCTGGGACGGCGTCGACCGGGTCGACTTCCGCACCCACGTCGGCGGCTCCATCGGCCAGGACCGGCTGCTGCGGGTCGGCTTCGACCTCGACGTCCCCGGCGCGCTGCCCGTCTCGGAGGTCGGGTTCGCCGCCATCGGCCGCCCGTACGGCTTCCCCGACGCCGACGTGGCCGAGGACCTGTGGACCCTCGACAGCCCCGCGCACACCTGGACCGGGCTGAGCGCCACCGCGCGGATCGTGCTGACCGGCGACGACGGCTCGCGGCAGGCCCACGCGATCGGGGTCGCCGAGGTCGTCGGCGAGGACGACGGAGAGCAGGTGCGCGCGTTGCTCGCGGCACTGGTCGCCCAAGGCGTGACCGCGACCTTCGGGCTGCCCGGCGGCTCGCGGTACGGCTCGCTCGACGTCGACTCCAACCTGCCCGACGTGCGCATCGTGCTCGGCGGCCCGGAGACGAACGCGTTCGCGGCCGAGGTCCTCCAGGCCGCCGGACCGGCGTACCTGGAGGCGCTGGAGGCGAGCGGCCGGGTGTTCGTGCCGCCCGCCCGGCCGATGAGCGAGGTCTGGGAGCCCGGCGCCGACCTGCGCGGCGCACGCGACCTGCCGGTGCTCATCGTCCGCGACGCCGCGTCCCTGAGCGAGGACCTGTCCGACGCGGAGATCTCCGTGGCGCGCCCCGGCGACCTGCCGGGCACCGGCGTCCCGGCCGACCACTACTCGGTGGCCCTGCTGAACACCGGCACGCCCGGCACCGTCGCGAAGCTGGGCGAGGCGCTCTACCTCAACCTGATGCGCTCCTGCAGCGCCTGGCCGAGCGGCATCTGGATCGACGGCCCGCTGCGCACCGCGCCCGACGGGTCGAGCCTGTCGTGGCAGCACTGGACCCACACGTTCTCCTACGCCCTGGTGGCGGGGGCGGGCGACTGGCGCGACGCCGGGTTCGTACGCGCCGGGCAGGAGTACAACCACGCCGTGCTGCCGCGCGTCGCGACCGCACACCCCGGCGAGCCCGTCGAGCCGGACGGCCTCGTGACGATCGAGCCGGAGAACGTCCTGCTCGCCGCCCTCAAGCCCGCCGGCAACCCCCTCGCCGCCGCCGGGTCCGGCGACGTCGACCCGGCCGACGGGGTGACCGTGCGCGTCTATGAGTCCTCGGGGCGTCCCGCGACGGCCCGGATCAGGCTGTTCACCGGTGTGTCGGAGACCCACGTCACGGACCTGCTGGAGTCCGGCGGCGGACGCCTGCTGGACGACGGGGCCGTGGCGCTCGGCGCCTCGGACGTCGCGACGCTGCGGCTGCGCCCGGACTCGGGTGCCGCCGGCGCCGTGCGCCTGGGCCCGTCCGCCGAGCCCGTCCAGCCGGTCTACACGCGCTACTGGCTGCACAACAAGGGCCCCGCGCCGCTGGGGAACCTCCCCACGGCCGTGCACCTGTCGCCGCAGCGCCTGCACGACGCCGGCCGGATCCGCCTGACCGTGGCGGCCTCTGGTCGTCCCGCGTCCGGCCGGGTGGAACTCGTCGTCCCCGGCGGCCTCACCGTCGAGGCGCCGCCGCTGGACTACGACCTCGCCCCGGGCGAGCACGCCGAGTTCGACCTCCACGTCGCGACCTCCGGCGCGCCCGAGGGGACGTACTTCGTCGGCGCGAGGATCCACGACGACCTCGGCCAGGTCCTGGAAGACGTCGTGACCGTCGACGTCGGCCAGGCCTCGGCCACCGACCCGCTGGGCGTCACGATCGTGTCCGAGCCCCTCCGGCTGCGGCCGGGCGGCGAGGGCGAGATCGCCGTCCGGCTCCGCAACGACGCCGCCGCGCCCATCACCGGCGAGGCGCAGCTGACGAGCCCGTACGGCACGTGGGGCCCGTCGGCGAGCGTGGAGATCGGCCCGTGGACCCGCGGCTTCGAGGTCGCCCCCGGCGCGGAGGTCCGCGTGCCGTTCGACGTGCGCGCCGCCGCGGACGCGAAGCCGGGCGCGTGGTGGGCGCTGGTCAAGGTCGCCTACTTCGGCCGTCTGCATTACACCGAGACCGTCGCCGTCGAGGTGATCGGGTAGGACCGCCCCGCCCGGTGCGCGCTGTCATGGCGGGGCCGCGCGCATCGGGACGGGGCAGCGAGAGGTATTGACGCCCGGACGGCGCAGAGTGCGTCCTCGGGGACGCAGGGCCGCCGCGGCGCATCGCGCCGACCGCCCGCGGACCGCTTCGGAATGGGCGGCGGAACTGCTTCACGGCTGTCCGTGACATCGTGCTCCTGTAGCCGAAAGCGGCATTCCGGCGGAAAGGGGGCAGGTCATGCGGTCGCCGTCCACGTCGCTGCGGAAGATGTTCGCCGAGTCCAAAGGGCGTGCCGCGCCCGTCTACGGGGCGGTCATGGCCGCCGGGATCGGTGTTCCGCTGGTCGTCGGCGTCGTCACCGGGCGTACCGCTGAGAGCCAGCTGGTCGCGCTCGGTGCCTTCTACGTGGGGGTCGGCGCGCCGCAGGGTCCGTACGGCTCGCGGGTCCGGTCGATGCTCACGGCCGTCGCCGTCGTCACGGTGTGCTCGTGGCTCGGCGGGGCGCTCAGCGGGCATCCGTGGCCCGCCGTCGTGGTGGTCTCCCTCGTGGCGGCCCTCGGCGCCGCGATTCCCTGGGTGGGCCCGATCGCCAGCCTGTGCACGCTCGTGGCGGCGCTGCGGCCGGAGGCCGGCCCGGCCTTGTTCAACGGAGTCCTGGCGACCACCGGCGGGCTGTGGGTCTCGTTGCTTCTGCTGGGGCCCTGGATCACCCGCCGGCTCCAGCCGCTGCGCGAGTCGCTGGCCGGCGCGGCCGAGTCCGTGGCCGGGGCCGTCGAGGTGCTGGCCGGCCAGGACGGCGAGGACTGGTACGACCGGCGGGAGGAGGCGTACGCGGCGTTGCGGTCGGCGTCGGCGACGTACGGGCTCTACCTCGGCGGAGGCCGTGACCAGCACGATCGCCTGGAGCGGCTGATCGAGGCGATGCGGCGGGCGATGGACCACACCGTCGCGCTGCGGTCGCTCATGCTCGCGGTGCGCCGCAGGTCGCCGCCGGAGGCGTGGCTGAGCGAGTGCCGCATCACCGTGGGCGCGCTGGCGGCGAGGATGCGTGCGCTCGCCGAGGCGATCGAGAGGGGCGGCGGCGCGGCCGTGCCCGAGGACTCGGTCCAGCTCGACCGGCTCACGCGGGTGACCGAGGACGTACGCCGCGACTGGCTCGAAGGGCGCACCGACGTGGTCGCGACCGCCCTGGTCCTGCAAGTACGCCGTGCCGTGCGCCGCGTCGCGGCGAACGCCGACGGTATGGCCGAGATCATGTCGCACGGGCTGCGGCTCGGGGTGTTCGCCCCACGGCTGCCCGAGCGTCCGGAGGGCGGCTGGGGCCGGTTCAAGGACGCGGTCGCGGACCGTTCGCCGGGGTTCCGGCACGCCGCGCGCGTCGGGGCGGCGATCGCGATCTCCACCTCGCTCGCCTTCGGGCTGCACCTGCCCCACCCGCACTGGCTGACGCTCCCCGTCCTGTTCACGCTTCGGGACTCCTACGGCGACACGGTGTCGATGGTGCTGCAGCGGATCGCCGGCACCGTGCTGGGCGCGACCGGCGCGGCGTTCACCCTGTTCCTGGCCCCGGGCCAGCCCACGCTCATCGCGCTCATCGTCGTGGGCGCGGCGGTCGGGTTCACCGTCAAGCCGAGCATCCCGGCGTACTGGATCGTGTTCAGCACTCCGATGATCATGCTTATGGTCGACTTCTCCGCGCCGCTGACCTGGAGGGACGCGCTGTGGCGGATCGGGCTGACGTTCGGGGGCGGCCTGCTCGCCGTGGCGGCCGCCCGGCTGCTGTGGCCGGCGGGCACGGCCCGTACGCTGCCGCGCGCGCTGACCGGGTTGCTGTACCGCCACGCCGAGGCCGCGCGTACGGTCGCGGCGCGGCTGGAGGGCGAGGAGGACGCGCCGGTCCTCGACCGGCTCTCGGAGGCCGTGGACGCCGCGCAGGAGGTCGGCCGGGCGGCCGACCGGCTGGAGAGCGAGCCCGTGCCCCCCGAGGAACTGGTCGGGCGGCTGAGAGAGGCCACCGGCGCGGCGCAGCGCGTACGCGATCACCTGCGGACCCTGATGACCTTCACCGAGGAGGAGCCGCCCGACATCGGGCCCATCCCCGTCATCCTGGAGAGCGTCGCCGACTACCTGGACCAGGACGCCGGCGAACGGAACGGTCCCGCTCCCGATCTCGACCTGGACGACCTGTGGGACGAGCTCGGCGAGCACCTGTCGAGCCTGGACGAGCGGCGCCGTGCCGAGCTCGCCGGCGACGTGGACGCCGACGCGGTCACGCAGCTGCGCCGGTCGCTCGTCGACGTCGCGGCGGCGCGGCACGCCGTACACGCCCTGATCACCGACGCGGAAGGCCTCAGGCGGGCGGCACAGGACTCAGATGGCCCGGCGGTGACGGCGTGACATCTCCTGGCCGACGGCGAACACCAGCCAGCTGAAGGCGGTGGCGTCGTCGACGACGCCGATCGGGAGGAGGAAGTCCGGGATGATGTCGATGGGGGAGAGGATGTAGACGACCGCGAGGATCATCGCGATCATCTTGCCCTTGCTCGTGCGGTAAGCGCGGTCCTGCATGCCATCTACGACGCGGCGGCCCCGCCCGCGGTTCAGCCGCGTGATGCCGGCGACGAGCAGGACGGCGCCGAGGACCATCGCGATGACGCCGGACAACCGCATGGCGCCCGTGATGTCGCCGCCGACGGCGAACGTCAGGAGCGCGCCGACGAAGAGCACGAGCGTGCCGGGCCAGACCATGTGTTCCTCCGAGTCTCTAGGCCGTTATCTCCCTGCTTTTGACTTTCACTCCGGTACACCGGTGCCATCGCCGGCGCACTTTCGCCGATGAGCAGGACGCGAGAGGGTGGATGGACAGGAGTCTCGGATTGGGAGGGTACTGACATGGCGTTGGACGTGGCAGCGATTCGCGCGGCCTACCCCGCGTTGCGGGACGGAGCCGCCTACCTCGACGGTGCGGCCGGCACCCAGGTGCCCGAGCCGGTCTTCGAAACGATCGCGGCGGCGTACCGGAACGGGATCAGCAACGTCGGCGGGGTGTTCGCGGCGAGCGAGCGCTCGGACCTCATCGTGGCCGAGTGCCGCAGGGCCGTCGCCGACCTCGTCGGCGGCGATCCCGGCGGCGTGGTCCTGGGAGCCAACAGCACGACCCTGATCTACCGCTTCTCCCAGACGCTCGCCAAGACGTGGCGCCCGGGCGACGAGGTCGTGGTCTCGCGCCTGGACCACGACTCGAACGTACGGCCCTGGGTGCAGGCCGCGGCCTCCGCCGGCGCCGTGGTCCGCTGGGCCGAGGTGGACCCGGTGACGGGAGAGCTGGCGGCCGGGCAGTACGAGGACCTGGTCGGCGAGCGGACGCGGCTGGTCGCCGTCACGGCGGCCAGCAACATCCTCGGCACCCGGCCCGACGTCGCCGCGATCAGCGCGATCGCGCACGCGGCCGGCGCGCTCACCTACGTGGACGGCGTGCACGCCACCCCGCACGGCCCGGTCGACGTCACCGCGCTGGGCGCCGACTTCTACGCCACCAGCGCCTACAAGTGGTCCGGCCCGCACATCGGCGCGGTCGCGGCCTCCCCGGCCCTCCTGGACCTCCTGCGGCCGGACAAGCTCGACTGCTCGTCCGACACGGTGCCGGAGCGGTTCGAGACCGGCACCGCGCCGTTCGCCGACCTGGCCGGCGTCACGGCCGCCGTGGAGCACCTGGCCGGCCTCGACGCCGCGGCGTCCGGCTCCCGCCGCGAGCGCCTGCTCGTCTCCATGGCGGCCGTCGAGGCGTACGAGCAGGAGCTGTTCGGCGTGATGGCGCGCGGGCTGGAGGAGATGCCGCACGTCACCCTCTACGGCAAGCCCACGCGCCGTACCGCGACCGCCTACTTCCGTGTGGCCGGGCGCACTCCGAAGGAGGTCGCCGAGCACCTCGCAAGCCGAGGCGTCAACGTCTGGCACGGTCACAACTACGCCTGGGAGCTGACCGAGGTGCTGGGCCTGCGCGACACCGGCGGCGCCGTACGCGCCGGGCTGGTCCACTACAACGACCGTTCGGACGTCGACCGCCTGCTCGCCGGTGTCGCCGAGCTGGCGGCGGGCTAGAACCGCTCGTCATGGAACTCCGTCAGCTGGAGTACTTCGTCGCCGTGGCCGAGGAGGGGAGCTTCACCCGTGCCGCAGCGCGGGTGCACGTCGCCCAGCCGGGAGTGAGCGCCCAGATCCGGCGGCTCGAACGCGAATTCGGCCAGCCCCTGCTCGACCGGTCGGGCCGCACGGTCCGCCTGACGGATGTCGGCGCCGCCGTGCTCCCGTACGCGCGGGCCGCGCTCGGCGCGGTCGAGGGGGCGCGGCTGGCCGTCGACGAGCTGACCGGGCTGCTGCGCGGCCACGTCGCGGTGGGAATGGTGACGTCCTGCTCCTTCACCGAGCTGTTCGTTCTGCTGGCCGACTTCCACCGCGACCACCCCGCCGTGGAGATCACCCTGTCCGAGGCCAACTCCGACCGGCTGCTGGCGGACGTCCTGGACGGGCGGCTCGACATGGCGCTGGTCGGCCTCGCGACTCCGCCGCCCGCCGGGGTCGAGACCCAGGTGATCGTGGACGAGGCGCTCATCGCAGCCGTCGGCACGGACGACCCCCTCGCGACGCGGTCCGAGATCACGCTCGACGCTCTCCGCGACCGGGCGCTGATCAGCCTTCCGCGCGGCACCGGCCTGCGCGCCCGCCTCGACGGGGCCTGCGCCAAGGCCGGTTTCCAGCCGCGCATCGCCTTCGAGGCCAGCGACCCGTACATCCTCGCCCAGCTCGCCGTGCGCGGCCTCGGCGTCGCGATCCTGCCCGAGTCGGCCGCCACCGACCTCGACCTGCACCGGCTCGCCTTCACCCGGCCGGGGCTGCGGTCCCATATCGAGCTGGCCTGGAGGTCGGCTGGGCCGTCCGGACCGGCAGCGAACGCGTTGATCGGCCGGGCCCGCGAGGTGCTGATCGCCGCCGAGACATGAGTATCTATGCTCGATGAGCCATCCCGACGAGTGAGGACGCCGATGACCTACGCAGTGGACCCCGCCGTGCTGGAACGCGCACGCGCGCTGCTCGCCGCCCATCCCGTGGTGGACGGCCACAACGACCTTCCGTGGGAACTGCGTGTGCAGGTCCGCTACGACCTCGACCGCTGTGACATCGCCGTCGACCAGAGCGCGACCCTGCACACCGACCTGGCCCGGCTGCGGGCCGGCGGCGTCGGCGCCCAGTTCTGGTCGGTCTTCGTGCCCTCCGATCTCGAGGACGACCGGGCGGTCAGCGCCACTCTGGAGCAGATGGACTGCGTACGCGCCCTGGCCGACCGTTACCCGGACGACCTGCGGCTCGCCTTCACCGCCGACGACGTCGAGGAGGCGCGGAAGCAGGGGCGAATCGCCTCCCTGATGGGCGCCGAGGGAGGCCACTCCATCGCCTGCTCGCTGGCCACGCTCCGCGCCCTGTACGCGCTGGGCGTCCGCTACATGACTCTGACCCACAACGACAACACGCCGTGGGCCGACTCCGCGACCGACAAGCCGGTGGCGAACGGCCTCACTCGCTTCGGTGAGGAGGTCGTACGTGAGATGAACCGGCTGGGCATGCTGGTCGACCTCTCGCACGTCGCCCCCGACACCATGCGGGACGCCCTGCGGGTCACCCGCGCGCCGGTGATCTTCTCCCACTCGTCCTCGCGCGCGATCTGCGACCACCCGCGCAACATCCCCGACGACGTGCTGGCGGGTCTCGCGGCCAACGGCGGCGTGGCGATGGCCACCTTCGTGCCGGGCTTCGTGCTGCCCGCGGCGGCCGAGTGGAACAAGGCGGCCGACGCGAACATCCACGCCCACGGCTTCCACCGGCGGGACTCCACGCCCGAGGCCGTGGAGATCCATAAGGCGTTCACGGCCGCCAACCCGCGGCCCGTCGCGACCGTGGCGACCATCGCCGACCACCTGGACCACATGCGCGAGGTGGCCGGCGTCGACCACATCGGCATCGGCGGAGACTACGACGGCACCGCCTTCACCCCGGCGGGCCTCGAAGACGTCTCCGGCTACCCCAACTTGATCGCGGAACTGCTCGTACGGGGCTGGTCCGAGGCCGACTTGTCGAAGCTGACCTGGGGAAACGCGGTTCGCGTCCTCCGCGCGGCCGAGAACGCCGCCGAGGAGCTGCGCCGTACGGAGAAGCCCTCGATCGCCACGATCGATCAACTCGACGCCTGACGCAATAGGCAGAACGCCCGGACGGCCGCATGCGGCCGTCCGGGCGTTCTGCCTATTGCCCACTTGATCTATCGGACGTAACTTTCGTTCGTTCGCAGTCAAGTGGCTGTAAAAAAGGTACGAGAGTTGGAGGCACCGCCATGCCCCACGTACGCAAGGCCGCCGCGATCGGCCTGGCCGCCGCGTCGATCGGCCTGCTGACCGGAGGTCTGGCCGCACCGGCCTCCGCCGGTGCGGGAACGGTCCACTACTGGACCATCTGCGAGACGACCAGTCAGTACGCCAACCTGCACGCCCAGGACTTGATCCGCGTCCTGCCGCTCCACCGTGAGGTCGGCTACAACGGCAACTCCGCCTCCGGCTGGTCGATGGTGCTCGCCTACGGCGCGCCGGACCCCGACTGGGGATATGTCCTCAGCAGCTGCATCGCGCCCGACCCGCGTTACTGACGGAAGAGAGGGCCACACTTATGTCAAGTCGCATGTTCACGGTCGGGCTCGCGCTCAGCGCCGTTCTCACCGCCGGAGCCGCCACCGCCGTACCCGCCATGGCCGCCCCGGCGGTACGTGCCGGAACGACCGCCGTGTACCCGAATCTGACGCGCATGCACGTGTGCGCGGAAAACCTCTACGTCCGTGAGTCGGCCGCGGGCCGGGCCATCGGCACGCTGTTCAACGGCGACACGTTCGACGTGGAGCGCTACAGTCCGTCGGGCGAATGGGCCTACGGCATGGCGTACGGCCACGTGAACCAGCACGGCTGGGTCATGTCCGCCTACCTCTGCTGATGTGAGAAGCGGGCGTCCGCCGTGGACCCCACCCCCGAGGAGTCACTCGCGGACGCCCGCTTCGTGTCCCAGACCCTGCGAGTCCGGGCAGACCCCGGCTTCGCGCCCCCAATCGGACTCTCAGTCCGCCGCGATCACACCGGGTCATCCGGTCCGTGCCATGACCGGCACTCCTTCAGAGTGGACTCTTCGCAGGTCAGTGGCAAAGACCGGTTTTGCATACCGTGCATAGAATCAATCAATGACGCTGCGTCAGCTGGAGTATCTGCTCGCGGTGGTCGAAGAACGCTCCTTCACCCGCGCGGCCCAGCGGCTGCTGGTCTCGCAGCCTTCGCTGTCCCAGCAGATCAAGGTCCTTGAGAGGAGCGTCGGCGGTGCGCTGCTCGAACGCCAGGTCGGCACGGTCCGGCCGACCGAGCTCGGCACCGCGTTCGTGCCGCACGCGGTGGCGACCCTGGAGAGCTCGGCGGCGGCGGTCCGAGCGGCACGTGCGGCCGGCCGGCTCGAAGCCGGCGAGCTGTGGGTCGGGACCCTCAAGTCGATCGCGATCGGGATCATCCCCACCGCGATCCAGGTGTGGCGCCGTGAGCATCCGCTGATGGACGTGCGGATCCACGAGTTCCCCAACATCGACCTGCTGACGGCCGAGATGTGCCGCGGCGGGTCGGACATCGGGGTCGGGCCCGAGCCGAAGGGCTGGGAGGGGCCTCGGCATCCGCTGGGCGCCGAGGAGTTCGTCATCGTCCTTCCCGTCGACGAGCCGCCCGGCGGCCGGACGATCGACCTGAGGACGCTCGCCGACCGCCCCTGGGTGCTGTACGCGGAGGAGTCCGGGCTGGCGCCGCTCGTCGCCGAGGCGTGCGGCCGCGCCGGATTCACGCCCCGCGCGGCGGTGCGCACGCACCACTCCGCCACCGCGGTCGAGCTGGCCGCCGCAGGGCTCGGGCCGGCGCTGGTCCCCGGCAACGTGGTCGGCCCCGACTTCCTGGCCTGCACGGCGATCCCCGACCCTCCCGTACGCCGGGAGCTGGTGGCGTTCACCCGCGCCAGGCCCTCGCCACCGGCGCTGGCGTTCATCGAGATCATCACCGAGTACGCCACGCTGTGATCAGTACGTGTGCCGGAACCGCTGGGCGCCGCGTTCGGCCAGCAGGTCGATGAAACGGGACACGTGCGGGACATCGGGCGTCGCGCTGATCGCGACCAGCACGCGGGACACGGGCGGCTTCGGCTCGAACTGAGCCCCGGGGAAGTCGGCCTCGACGATGCTCCGCGGCACGAGCGCCGGGCCCAGCCCGGCCCCCGCGAGCCGCAGGGCGGTCGAGGTGTGGTGTGTGCGCACCGCCGCCCGCGGCTCGAACCCGGCCTGCGCGCACGCGCGCGTGACGAACGACGTTAGGCCGTTCTCCCGCGCGTACAGCACCCACGCCCGGTCCGAGAGCTCGGCCAGCCGTACGGTCGGGCCGTGCCCGGCGGCGAACGGGTCGTCGGCCGCCATCACAACGACGAACTCGTCGATGCCCAGCTCGCGCACGGGCCCGTCCCAGCTCGGCGCCAGCGACCCGACCGCGACGTCCGCGATCCCTTGGGTCACCCGGTGCGCCATGGTCTCGACGTTCGAGAACTCCAGCACCTCCACGTCGCCGTCCGGGTACTCGCGCTGCCACGCCCTGATCGCGGGCGGCATGATCCCGAGGGCCACGGAGTAGACGGCCGCGACGCGCAGGCTGATCCGCTCCGTCGCGGCGGCGCCGACACTCCACGCCTCACGCGCGCTGCGCAGGGCCGCGGTGGCGTGCGGCAGGTAGGCGCGCCCCATCGGAGTGAGCCGGACGTTGTCGTGCAGGCGTTCGAGGAGAGGCAGTCCGACGCTGCGTTCGAGCGCCCTCACCTGGTGCGAGAGGGCCGGCTGCGAAACCGACAGGCGCTGGGCCGCCCGCGTGAACGACCCCTCCTCGACGACCGCCAGCAGATACTCCATCTGCCGGAGGCTCATACCTGAATTCTATGTCCGCAGGTCAGGCGGTGATCTGCACCGGGGTGCCGAGCGGCAGCATCTTGGCCAGACGGGTGATCGTGGAGTTGGTGACCCGTACGCAGCCGTGGCTGACCGACGTGCCGATCAGCTTCGGCTCGTTCGTGCCGTGGATGCCGATGATCGGGTCGTGGCCGTTGAACGACGTCATCGACGTCGAGTACCCGGAGAGGCCGTAGGCGTACGGACCGTACGGGCCCGTTGGGTCCGGGGCCTGGAGAAGCTCGGTCAGGTAGTAGCGGCCGCCCGGCGTCGGGGTGTCGGCCTTGCCGATCGCGGCCGGCGCGTCGAGCAGCACCTTCTTGCCGCGGTAGAGGCGTAGCCGGTGCTGTGACGTGCGCACCTGCAGCCAGTAGTTCGTGGTGTTCGTCCGCACGGCCCGCGTGGGGATCCACCCCTCGCTGTCGTTCGGCGGGACGGGCAGCAGGACGTGCAGCCAGCCGGGCTTGTGGTCGAGCACCAGGAAGACCCGCGGCACACCGTTCGGCGTGGGGTTCCTCAACTGCAGGTGCGGGCTGTCGTCGCCGGCCTGCGCGTAGATGTTGACGATCTTCGCACGGGCCGTGGCGATCGTGGCCGGGCCGTCGCCGAACGTCGCCTGCCGCGCGCCCGCGGTGGGCTTGGAGGAGGAGGTGGAGGTGGAGCCCGACGCGGCGGGCGTCTTCGGGGCGCCGCCGCAACCGGTCAGCCCGAGACTCAGGGCGGCGGTGATCGCGATGGCCGCCGACGTGATGTGGCTGGTTGACATCTGTCCTGTTCCCTCGTCGAACGTCAATGAACGCCGGACGGCCCGGGATCGCCGACTGCTGCTTCCCCGGGCCGTCCTTGTCATGCCTGTCGTCAGCCGGTGAACTCCGGCTGGGCCTTCACCGGCGTCGCCGGACGAGCCTCACCGCTCGGGGGAGCGGCTGGCGGCGGCGTCGGAGCGGGCGCGTGCGTGCTGGGACGCGGAGCCGGCTTCGACGGCGGAGCCGAAGGCTGGTGCGACGGCACCGAGGCGCAGTGAACGGTTCCACGGGCCCCGTGACGCTCCCACACCGTTCCGGGACGCCGGTCCGGGCGGTAGGCGATCACAGTGATGGTCGTGGCGTGCGACGGCACGGAGACCATGCCGCCCGCGGGCGCTTGGACGTACCCGTCGCTGTGGCCACCCTGGTCGTCTTGCCAGGTGAACGGCACGGCTCCCCAGGTGTTCGGGTTGCTGACCATCCACGCCGTGGGTGCGCCGCCGACGCAGCGGGCGTGCAGCGCCAGCGACGGGTCGCGGTCGTTGCACGCCCACGCGGGGGACGCGGCCAGTGTGGTGACGGTGATGGCCGTCACCGCACCAGCGAAAGCAAAGCTCGCCTTTTTCAGGCGCATGAGGTTCCTCCTAGAAAGGAGCAGACCGACAGTTCGCCGCGAGAGTCTTCATCAACGGCGCATCAGACACTATCGGTCAGAACGGGTAAATGCCGCCCGCATGGTAAACCATCGTCACTAACGTCACATCCAAGACCGGCGGCGTTCACCTGGAGAACTCATTCGCCTGAGGTCAGGTCTCCCGCAGGATGCCGTGCAGGATCGAGATGGACGCGTTCGGTGGCTCGGCCTCGATGACCAGGCGGTTCATCACGTGCCAGTAGGCGTCGACCTCGGAGGTCTTGCTCGCGTACAGAGCGCTGGAGAGCTGCTCCAGGTAGACGATGTCGCGGATCTCGTCCTCGGGGAACCGGAGGATCGTGATCGGCCCGCCCGCTGCGGCATGGCCGCCGGTGCTGAACGGCAGCATCTCGATGGTCACGTTGGGCAGCGTGGCGAGCTCGATCAGATGGCGGATCTGCGCGCGCATCGTGGCGACGCCACCGAGCGGGCGGCGCAGCGCGGCCTCGTCGATGACGGCCCACAGCTTCGGCGGGTTCGCCCGGTGGAGGAGGCGCTGCCGCAGCATCCGCAGGTTCACACGCTGCTCGATCTCGCTCTCCGGCGCCCCGGAGTGCGCGAGGCGTACGACCGCGCGTGCGTAGTCCTCGGTCTGCAGCAGGCCGGGGACCCACTGGCACTCGTACGTGCGGATCACACTGGCGGCAGGCTCCAGGCCCAGGTAGGTCTCGAACCACTCGGGCACCACACCGCTGTACTCGTGCCACCAGGCCTGGGCGTTCGCCCGCTCGGCCAGCGTGAGCATCATGCCGCGCGCGGCGTCATCGTCCACGCCGTACAGGGTGAGCAGGTCGGCGACGTCGCGATGCTTGAAGCCGGTGCGGCCCAGCTCCAGGCGGCTGATCTTGGAGTGTGAACCACGGATCGTCGCGCCTGCGTGCTCGCAGGTGATCCCTCGCGACTCGCGCATCCGGCGTAGTTGTGCGCCGACGAGCATGCGCAGCACCGTAGGCCCAGGCTGCGGGGACGTCATAGTGCCATTCGACATGACTCCCGCGCTGCTGCCAGTACCCATAATGGTCTTCACTCCCGCGCCTACCGACCTCAACCGAACCGGTTCACCATAGCTTCACTACGGTACAGGCGGAATGGTCGGTTTTATCCTTAAGTCCGGTGTGACCCCCTTACGTGGGCGAACACGGCAGGATGGGAAGCGTGACTGACGATTCCCCCACATCTGGGCGGCAGGCGACGCCCGAGATCGACACGACCGTGCCGCACTCGGCCCGTATCTGGAACTACTGGCTGGGCGGCAAGGACAACTACCCCGCCGACCGGACGGCCGGCGACGAGTTCCTCAAGGTCTTCCCCGGCATGGTCGACGTCGCCCGCGCCGTGCGGCACTACCTCGCCCGAGCCGTGCACCACCTCGCGGGCGAGGCCGGGATCCGGCAGTTCCTCGACATCGGCACGGGCCTGCCCACGGTCGACAACACCCACGAGATCGCCCAGCGCGTGGCGCCGGAGTCCCGGATCGTCTACGTCGACAACGACCCGCTCGTGCTGGCCCACGCGCGCGCACTGCTCACCAGCACGCCCCAGGGCGCGACCAACTACATCGACGCCGACGTGCGCGACCCCGACACGATCCTGGAGATCGCCGCCCGGACCCTGGACTTCGACCGGCCCGTCGCGCTGATGCTGCTGGGGATCATGGCGCACGTCAACGACGACGAGGAGGCGCGCTCGATCCTGGGCCGCCTGCTGGGCGCCCTGCCCTCCGGCAGTTACCTCGTGCTCAGCGACGGCACCAACACCGACAAGGCGCGCGAGGAGGCCCACCGCAACTACAACTCCGGCGGTGCCGTCCCGTACCTGCTGCGGAGCCCGGAGCGGATCGGCCACTTCTTCGACGGCCTGGACCTGCTCGAACCCGGTGTCGTGTCGGTGTCGCGCTGGCGCCCGGAGCCGACGCCGTTCGGCCTGCCGCCCGAGGTCGCCACCATCGGCGGCGTGGCGCGCAAGCCCTGACCCTCACAGCGCCGTCAGGAACGTCTCGACGACGCGTTCGGTGAACTCCCTGGTGATCGGCTGCCGGGAGAGCAGGCGGCGGTAGAACAGCGGCCCCAGGAGCAGGCCGTCGACCAGATCGAGGTCGCGGCCCGCGCCGATCTCGCCGCGCTCGACGGCGCGCGCCACTGCGTCATGAACCGGCTGCCGCCGCTGCGCGGTGAAGTCCGCCAGGAGGCGCGCGAGTTCGGGATCGCGCTCGGCCGCCTCGATGAGGGCCGGGATCAGCGCGGCCGTCGGCGGCGTGCCGATGATGCGCGCGACGTCGCCGGCGAAGGCCGTCAGGTCCTCGCGCAGGCTGCCGGTGTCCTGGGCGGTCGCCGCCGGGACGATCGCCTCGACGGCCGCGAGGAGCACCGCCCGCTTGTCGGGCCAGTGCCGGTAGATGGTGCTCTTGGCGACGCCCGACCGGGCCGAGATCGCCTCGACGGTCGTGCCGGCCAGACCGTGCTCGGCCAGGAGCTCGGCCGCCGTGTTGATGATCACCTGCCGTGACCTGATCGCCCGCGGATCGCTCGACGCTGTCATCTTTCATCCCTTCTTTGCTACGCTACCGTAGCGTAGCGAAAGTTGTCCAGGGAGGACGCCGTGAGGTTCGGAGTCGAGATCCCCACCTGTACGGCCGGGATGATGCACCCGGCACGCTTCGCCACCATCGAGGACGTCGTCGACGTGGCCGTGGAGGCCGAGCAGCTCGGCTTCCACGACGCCGGCGGCAACGACTGTGCGGTTCACGGACGTCGAGATGTTCCCCAAGCCGCTCCAGTCGCCACTGCCCATCTACTCCGGCGGGAACGCCGACGGCGCCATCCGGCGGGCCGCCGAGCTGTGCCAAGCGTGGCTGCCGGCCAAGATGGGCCCGGACCGCGTCCGCGAGGGCCGCGCACGCCTGGAGGAGTACGCGCGCGCTGCCGGCCGCGACCCGGCGGAGATCGGCACCGCCCTGCAGTCGGTCGTCTGCCTCGGCGCCACCGCGGAGCAGGCGCGCGACCGGTTCCTCGGCTCCTCCTTCGACCTCTTCCGCCGCTCGCTCGCGCGCACGATGACCAAGGGCGTCGACGTCGAGGAGTACCTCGACCTCAACCTCATCGGCACACCCGACGAGGTCTGCGCCAAGATCGCGGCGTACGAGCGTGCCGGGGTCGATCACCTGTGCGGCCTGCTGTTCGTCGGCAACACCGTGGACGAGATGCGGGCCCAGATCAGGGCGTTCGCCCGCGACGTCATGCCCGCCTTTCCGGAGCGCCCGTAAAATGGATTGTGCCTTTTTCGAGCGTCTCTAGAATGGGTGTCAGAACAGCGGGAGAGTGGGACGTTGAATCGCCCCGGTCGGCCTTTCTCGTTGTTCGTGCCTCTGTAGCTCAGTGGAGAGAGCGCCCGCTTGCGGAGCGGGAGGTCTCAGGTTCGAGTCCTGGTGGAGGCGCTGCTCGGTGGTGTAACGGGAACACGCTGGCCTCATAAGCCAGACGATCAGGGTTCGAATCCCTGCCGAGCCACGAATGCTCCTGAGAATGGAGCGTCATGGTGATCGTGGTGTAAGGGCGGCACGCCGGGTTGTGGTCCCGGAAGAGATGGGTTCGACTCCCTCCGTTCACCCTTTGATACCGGCGAAAAGGTCGAAGGACCGGATGTAGTAGAGCTTCGGCGGCTGCCACGGCTCGCCGGCATCCGGATGGCGGCCGGGGTCGCCGGCGGAGGCGTACGCCTCCAAGGACACCCGGTGGGTCATGACATGGTCCGGATGGGGGTGGCCGCCGTCCTCGTCGTAGCCGACGATGACGTGCGGGCGGAACGCGCGTACGGCCCGTACGAGCGGGAGGGCCGCTATCTCGAAGGGCTGCCGCGCGAAGCTCCCCTTGGGCGGCCTCTCGCCGTCTCGCGGAAGCCCGGAGTCCTCGAAGCCGAGGAAACGCCGGCCGACGCCGAGGATCTCGCGGGCGCGCGCCATCTCCGCGCGGCGCGGCCGCGGCAGGTCGGCCCGCGCCTCGGGCCGGTCCATCGCCGGGTTGAGCACGTCGCCGCGCTCGCCCCCCGTCATCGTGCACACCAGGACCTCGGCGCCCTCGGCGGCGTACCGCGCCATGGTCGCCGCGCCCTCGCTGGACTCGTCGTCGGGATGGGCGTGCACGGCCATCAATCGCAGCCCGGTGTGTGATCGCGACATGGGGTCTCCTCGGTCGAGCCTAAGTCGACCCGTTTACAGGGTCGGTGGGAGGCCGAAGACCGGGAACAGGTTCGTGTCGAGGAAGAAGTTGAGGCCGGTGATGCGGTCGCCGGTGATCTCCAGGACCTGGAGGGCCCACGGTCGGTGGCTGCCGCCCGGGCCGCTGGGGCGGTATTGGCCGAAGGCCGGCAGGCCGTTGGCGACCGTCGGGATGAGGCGGGAGCCGCTGCAGTGGATGCCCGGGCCGGCCCACCACGCCTTGATGTCGGCGTGGCCGCGTAGCCACAGGTCGTACGGCGGCATGGAGGTCGTGGCCTCCTCGTGGAGGAGGGAGACCAGCGAGTCGAGGTCGTAGCGTTCGAAGGCGTCGACGTAGCGGGCCAGCAGGGCGCGCTGCTCGTCGTCCATCGGGCGCGGCGGGTCGGCGGCGGTCACGCCGCTCGAGGTCAGGGTCGCGCGGGCGCGCTGGAGGGCGCTGTTCACCGAGGGCACCGTGGTGCCGAGCAGCTCCGCGACCTCGCCGGCCTTCCAGCGCAGGACCTCGCGCAGGATCAGCACGGCGCGCTGTCTCGACGGCAGGTGCTGGAGGGCCGCGACGAACGCCAGGCGGATCGTCTCGCGTTCGACGGCCTGCTCGGCGGGGTCGAAGGTCTCGGGCATGACGCGGCCGTCGGGGATCGGCTCGACCCAGGCGGTCTCCGGGAGCGGCGGGCCCAGCGGGGTGTCCACGCTGCCGGAGGGGCCCATGTCGATGGGGCGGGCGCGGCGGCGCCGGCCGTCGATCATGTCGAAGCAGACGTTGGTCGCGATGCGGTAGAGCCAGGATCGCAGCGACGAGCGGCCTTCGAACCGGTCGAGGCCCTTCCAGGCGCGTACGAGGGTGTCCTGGACGGCGTCTTCCGCCTCGAACACCGACCCCAGCATCCGGTAGCAGTAACCGGTCAGCTCCACCCGGTGCCGTTCGAGCTCACCGGACCGGAGCGCGTCGGTCGTCATCGCGAGATCACTCACCGAGGGCATCCCCTTCCCACCTGCGAGTTCCCCACCCTAGGCACCCCCTACGACAACTCAGAACCCCCGAACGCTCCCTGACACGAGTCAATACCTCCCACTTACACTGTCAAAGTGGACGATTTCAGCGGTGTGAGCGTGGAAGCGGTCCTGTTCGACTTCTCGGGAACTCTCTTCGACGACACCGGCGTGCTCGTCCCGGAGGCGCTGTCCGCGGCGGCCGAGCGGCGCGGAGCCGAGATCGGCGACGCGGAGGCGGTCATCGCGCGGACTCTGCGCCACGTCGACTCCCCGGAGGGGTTTCGCGCACGCGAGGGCAGTGACCTGTCCGTGGAACGCCATCGTTCCGTCTGGAAGACGCTGATCGCCGACGCCGGGCCGTTCGAGGAGGACCTGGTCGAGGCGCTGTACGAGTGCCTGACCGCCCCGGACGCCTGGCTGCCGTACCCCGACACCGTCCCGGTGATCGAGGCGCTGAAGGAGGCCGGCGTACGCGTGGGCGTGCTCAGCAACATCGGCTGGGACATCCGCCCGGCGTTCGAGAGAGTGGGCGCCCTGAAAGCCCTGGACGCCGTCGTGCTGTCCTGCGAGGAGGGTCTCGCCAAGCCGGACCCGGCGCTGTTCGCGATCGCCTGCGAGCGCCTGGGCACGCCGCCGTCGCGCGTGCTGTACGTCGGGGACGACCCGTCGAAGGACGGCGCGGCGGTCCGCGCCGGACTCCCGGTCTACCTGCTGCCCAGCGAACGCGACGCGAGCACGCCGCGCGGCCTCAACGCCGTTCTCCGCCTCGCCGGCTGACGGCTTGGACATGCCCTAGAGCAGAGGACGCGTCAGGATCTTGCCGTACTCGCGCGACCCGGCCAGCCGCAGCAGCGTGGCGGGCAGTTCGGCGAGGGAGACCTCGGATGTGATCAGGCGTTCGACGCCGAGGCCGTCCGGGGTGCCGGCGAGGGCGTGCAGGGCCTTGGCGAAGTCGCCCGCGGTCGTGCCGTAGCTGCCGCCGATCGTCACCGGCTTGCCGTGCCAGCGGGCCGTACGCGCCAGCTCGGATCGCCGTACGGTGTCGAGGTCGCAGCCGAGCCCTGCCAGCCGGTCGCCGGCCGCGGTGCCGCCGTAGAGCATGACCAGCCCGCGCGGCCGTACGAACCCGAGCGCGCTCGTGAGCAGCTCCGGCAGGACGAAGCTGGTCGCGACGATCACGATGTCGTACTCGGAGCCGCCGGCCTCCGACAGGAGCGAGCCGCCGATCCCGGGCAGCGCGCGCCGCTCGGCGAGGAAGGCCAGCCGCGAGCCGTCGCGGTTGGCGACGTGCACGCGCGCGCCCGCGGACTCGGCGAGCCGCGCGATGAGCACTCCGGCCATCCCGGCGCCGATGACGCACAGGGACGCGCCGCGCAGGCTCGAACCGCCGAGGTGGGTGCGGGCCATGGTCAGGCAGTGGGAGGCGCACGCCATCGGCTCGGCGAACACGAGGCGGCGCGCGTTGATCCCGGCCGGTGCGAGGGGCAGCGCGCGTACGAGCCGTGAGGCGTCGCCGCCGACCCACATCGAGCGGGCGAAGCCGGTGCCGCGCCGCAGGGGGACGTTCGGGTCGAGGCAGACGCGCGAGCCGACCGGCAGCCGCGGCGTGGAGCTCTCGGTGACGAGGCCGACCAGCTCGTGGCCGAACTGGCTCGGGCCGGGGCGCCGCCCGCCGACCTCCTTGAGGTCGGAGCGGCAGATCCCGACGAGCGTCGGCTCGACCAGTACGGCGTCGGGGGTGTCCGGGCGTCTGGGCGGCGTGTGGGACAGCCGGGGGCCTTCGCCCGTCAGCTCAACGCTGAGTGGCGCCGAGTCGGTCATGACCCGAGAGCCTCCAGCGCCTCGCCGAACCGATCCGCGACCAGCCCGGCGTCCTCGACCGACAGCACGAGCGGCGGTCGCAGCTCGATCACGTTGCCCAGCCCGTGCTCGGACACGCGGGTGATCACGCCGCGGTCCGACAGCGCCTTGGAGAACGCGGTCGCGAGGCGGTTCGACCGTGAGCCGTCCGGCTCGACCAGCTCGACGCCGAGCATGAGCCCGACGCCGCGTACGTCGCCCAGGCAGGGGAAGTCGGCCCGCAGCGCGCGCAGCCGGTCCAAGAGCACGGTGCCGCTCGCGCGCACGCTCGCCAGGAACTCCGGCTTGCGCACCTCGTTCAGGGTCACCACCGCCGCCGCGGCCGACAGGGTGTGGCTGCCGTAGGTGAAGCCGTGCATCGAGCGGGGCATGCCGACGAGGCGTTCTTCGGTGAGGATCGCCGCGAGGGGGAACCCGCTGCCGGTCAGGCCCTTGGACACCGTCATGATGTGCGGCGTCACGCCGAAGTGGTCCGCGGCGAACAGCCGTCCGGTACGCCCGAGCCCGGTCTGGTTCTCGTCGAAGATCAGGATGATCCCGCGTTCCTCGCAGAACTCCTTGAGCCGCTCCAGGTAGCCCGGGGGAGGGACGACGTTGCCGCCGACGCCGCTGATCGGCTCGATGATCATGGCCGCGACGCTGCCGGAGCTCGCGTACGTGATGAAGTCGTCGATGCGGTCGACGCACCACATGCCGCAGGTGTCCGGAGTCTGCCGGTAGAAGCATCGGTAGCAGTACGGCTCGGGCACGTGCAGGGAGCCGGGCAGCCGGTTGGGGAACGGCTCGCGCATCCGCGAGGTGCCGTTGTAGCTGGCGGCGGCGATGCTCTGGCCGACGTGCCCGCGGAACGGCACGATCACGTCGCGCTTGCCGGTGAACCACTGGGCGATCTTGATGGCGCCCTCATTGGCGGTCGAGCCGCCGGAGCTGCGGAGGTTCACGCGGGTGAGGCCGGCCGGGCTCATGTCCACGAGCTGTTCCATCACCGTGTCCGTCGGCGCGGTGCGGAACGAGGAGCTGGCGAACACGATGTCGTCGAGCTGCCCGCGTACGGCGTCGAGCACGGCCGGGTGGTTGTGCCCGAGGACGAGGTTGAAGGTCCCCGACACGCAGTCCAGGTACTCCCGGCCCTTGGAGTCCCAGACACGCACACCCTCGCCCCGTACGAGCTCCGCGTCGCCGAGCTCGTAGTAGGCGAAGATCTGCGGGTCCTCCATCAGCGCACGTCCAGGCTTCTCAGCTGCTCGGTGACCCACGACTCCAGGGTCCACGGGCGCGCGGTGTCGCGGCGCAGGCTCGCCGCCTTCGCGCGGTCGGCCGGGTCGGCCAGCAGCCCGGCGGCGATGGCCTCGGCCTGCTCGACGATGTCGTACGGGTTGACGGTGCGGCACACCGGCGCGAGGATCTCGGCCGCGCCGGCCATCTCCGACAGCACCACCTCGGCGTCGCGCTCGTTGACGAGCGGCGCCTCGAAGACGCTGAGGTTCTGGCCGTCGACGGTCGAGTTGAAGACCAGCAGGTCGGCGCGTTCGAAGCAGCCGAACGAGTGCCCGACCTCGTTGTCGCAGTGCGTGCGCACGGTGTCGGCGCCGAGCTCGGCGTTGGCCTCGGCGACGGCCTTCTCCACGCGCTCCTGATACTCGGCGTTGGCGGCCACGTACAGCCGGTTCGGGTTCATCCGCACCAGCATCCGGGTGCCGCGCAGCCGTTCGTTCCGCTGAACGGCGAGCACGAAGGCGCGTACGGCGCGCTCGGCGTTCTTGATCGGGTCGGTGCGCCCAGAGTGCACGACGAGCGGGTGGTCGCCGGCCCACTCCTCGATGCCGTCCGGCAGCTTGGCGTCGCGGCGGTGCAGCGTCTCCGGGCTGTAGCCCAGAGGCTGCGTGCACACCTTCGTCAGGTGGCCGTTCCGCCGTACGGTGCAGGCCGTCATGTCGACCTCGGCGTCGGGCAGCAGGTCGGCGACGGATGCCAGGAAGTTCGTGGTCCAGCGGCGTGCGAAGAACCCGATCGTGTCGGCGGCGAGCATGCCCTCCAGCACGCCGGTGCGCATCGCGCGGGGCAGAATCCGCCAATAGTCGGCCGAGGGCCACGGGATGTGCACGAACAGCAGGATCGGCGCGCCGGGCCGCTGCGCCCGCAGCTTCTCCGGGACGCAGACGAGCTGGTAGTCGTGGACCAGGAACACCGGGTCGTCCGCGTCCGCCGAGCGCCGCAGCAGCTCGTCGGCGAAGTCGTCGGTGAACTCCCCGAACCTCCGCCACGCCTCCCGCGTCTCCTCGCCGAAGGACGGCGTGGTCCAGCGGTCCCAGCCGTAGTTGTTGCCGGCCCACATCAGCTCGGCGGTGAAGAAGTTCTGCACGATGCGGAAGGTCTCGCGGTCGTGCCGCAACTGGTGGAGCCGCACCTCGCGCCCGGAGGGCAGCTCGATGCGCATGCCGTCGGGGTTCTCCTCGGCGGCCCGGTGGTCGTCGTCGCTGTCCGCGCTGACGATCCACGCCACGTCGAGGTATCCGGCCTGTTCGGCGACCACGTTGCCGGTGCCGCCCGGTGCCAGCCAGGCGCGCAGCTGACCGGGGTCATCCGGGTCGGGCGCGTAGCTGACCACCGCGCGTTTGCTGGCGAGGAAGACGCGCTTGCTCACTCTCAATCCTCCATTGGTAGAGGTTCGCCGGCGAGCGCGAGTCCCGCCAGGCGGCGGGTCCCCTCATCGACGTCCACGGGCATCAGTCCGGCCAGCTCGGGCAGGCCGGCGGCCTCCTCGCTGTGCAGGCAGGCGTTGTCCGGCCGGCAGGCGTACGGGGTGCGGGCTTTGCCGGCGGGGCGTACGAGGCCGTCGTCCAGGCCGAGCCCCTTGGCGATCCGGCCGGCCCACTCGTATCGGGACAGCCGTTCGGGCCCGCCGAGGTGCAGCACGCCGGTACGCCCCGAGCCGAGCAGCGCCATCGACCAGGCGGCGACGTCGTCGACGAGCACGGCCGTGTTCCAGTGGTCGGTGGGCGCGTCGACCGTCCGTCCCTCGCGGAGCCGTCGCGCGCAGGTGGTGAAGTAGTTGGGGCGATGCCCGTCGGGGTCCCAGCCGTAGACCAGGCTCACGCGCAGGGCCATGCCGTGGCCGGTGTCCAGCACGGCGCGCTCGGCGGCCAGTTTGGCGCGGCCGTACGCGTTGGCGGGCGTCGGGGTGTCGGACTCGCCGTAGGTCGGTCGGGTGCCGGGGAACACGTTGTCGGTCGAGATCAGCAGCAGCGGACGGCCGCCGGCCGTGGCCGCCAGGTTCGAGGCGCCGCCGCCGTGCGCGGCCATCGCCTCTTCGGCGTGCTCCTCACACCAGGTGATGTCGGACGGGCCGTGCACGGCCACGATCGCGTCCGGCGCGATGCGGCGTACGGCGTCGGCGCAGGCGTGTGGATCGCGGACGTCCAGCTCGTGCCAGGCGGACCCGTCGGCGGAGCGCGCGGTCGGCCGGTTACGGGAGCAGAGCACGGCCTCGCCGCCCAGCTCACGGGCCTGTGCGCCGATATGGCCGCCGAGATAGCCGCTGCCCACCACCATCGTCAGCATCGCCGGGCCGCCCGGTGAACCGTTCCACGTCTCGTCTGCATCGTTCCAGTCTTTGACAAATGTTGCCTTTGATAAACATTGTCTAGATCAAGCTACTCTGGCACGGTTTTGGGTACTTGCCTGACACGATCTGTTGATCATGGGTAAGGAAGTGAGATGGCCGAGGAAGGTTACGTCGTTCGCGATCAGATCCCCTTGTCAGCGACCTCGTCGGCCATCGAGGTGAGCCATGAGCGGCAGGACAGTTACCGGATCCACGTCGTCGAGGACGCCTCCGAAGCGGTGAATGTGCTGGTCGGAGAATTGGACGGCCGCCGGGCCGCGGTCATCACCGAGGAGACCGTCGCCGGGCTCCCGGCGTACGGCATCACCGGGTCCCTGGAGGAGCGCGGCCTCCTGCTCGGCAGCCTGGTGCTGCCGCCCGGAGAGCAGAGCAAGTCGATGGAAACGGCCTACCGCGCCATCGACTGGCTCGCCGAGATCGGCCTCGCCCGGCGCGACGTCGTGGTGGCGCTCGGCGGCGGAATGATCATGGACACCGTGGGGTGGGTGGCCAGCGCGTACATGCGCGGAGTGCCCTACATCAACGTCCCGACCACGCTGCTCGCGCAGGTCGACGCCGGAATCGGCGGAAAAGTCGCGGTCGACCACAACGAGGCCAAGAATCTCGTCGGCGCTTTCTACCAGCCGCGCGCCGTCATCTCCTGTCTGGAGTACCTCGAAACGCTCGATACGCGGCAGGCGCGCGCCGGTCTCGCCGAAGTTGTCAAAAAGGCGATAATCGCCTCACCGGAGCTCTTCGAATTCATCGAGAAGAACGCCGACGACCTGGTCGAATGCCGTCCCGAAGCGATCGGGCCCCTCGTACGCGCGGCCAGCACCATCAAGACACAGCTCGTCGGGCGCGACCCGTACGAGGTGGACCTGCGCCGCCCGCTGAACTTCGGGCACACCGTCGGGCACGCCGTGGAGACGACCACCGGCTACGGTCCCGTGCTGCACGGCGAGGCGGTCGCGTTCGGCATGGCCGTCGCGCTCGACATCTCGCGCGCCCGCGGCCTGCTCGACCCGGTGCTCACCGAGCGGATCGTCGAGCTGCTCACACGCCTCGGCCTTCCGGTGCTCCTGGACCAGCTACGGTCCACGCCCGACATCGACGACGTGCTCGCGGCACTGGCCAAGATCCGCGAGATCCGCGACGGCAGCCTGCGTTTCGTCCTCCCGGTCGACCTGGGCGCCACGATGATCGCCGACGACGTCACCGAGGACGAGGTGCGCGTCGCCCTCCTGCGCAACGCGGCGGCCGGCCTGCGGGCGGCGGCCGGTTGATGACTCCGCTCTGGGCCGTCGACGCCGGCGGCAGCACCACCACGCTGATCGTGGGCGGTGGCACGAAGACGTACGGGTCGGTCAACCCCGCCTCCGTCGGCCCCGACTCGGCCGACCAGACTCTTCGCACCGTTTTCGCCGAGGTCGCCTCCACCTTGGACGGCCGTCTCGCCGCGGGCTGGATCGCCACCGCCGCGGTCGACCTCACCGACCCCGGCGACGAGCTGCGCCGCGTGTGCGAGCTGGCGCGAGGCGCCGGGGTGCGCGGGCGGCTGGCGGTCTCCAACGACTCGGTGCCCTGGCTGGTCGCCCCGCCGCTCGGCGGGCGCGGCGTCGTGCTGGTGTGCGGCACCGGCTCGGGCTTCATCGCCTCCGACGGCCGGTCGGGCCTGTGCCGTGTCGGCGGTTGTGAGTACCTGGGCAGCGACGAGGGCAGCGCGTTCGCGATCGGCCTGGCCGGGCTGCGCGCCGCGGTACGCGCCGGCGACGGCCGCGGTCCGGCGACCGAAATCGGCGCGCGGCTGACCGCGGAGTTCGGCCTATCCCCGGCGGAGCTGGCACGCGACCTCGCCGGAGAGGCGTTCCCCAAGGCGGCCGTCGCCGCCCTGGCGCACGCGGTCACCGACGCCTGGGAGGCCGGAGACGAACCCGCGGCCGGGCTGGTCGCGGACGCCGTCGGCGAGCTGGTGCTGGGCGTGCGCACCGCGCGCGACCGCGCCGGCCTCACCGGCGACTGGTCCGTCGCCGCGGGCGGCGGCGTCCTACGCGGTTCCCCGGCGATGCTGGCCGAGCTGGAGCGGCGGCTCCACGCGGAGGTGTCCGCCACCGAGGTCTCGCTGGTGACCGCACCCGTGGAGTCCGTGCAGGCCGCCCTCGGTTCCTGCGTGCGCGGCGGAGAGCTGCGGCCACCTCCCGGCCCGGCCGGCCAGGCCGTCTGGCTGGAGGACCTCGACCCGGCCGCGCCGCCACGGCCCGTACGCCCGCCCGTGCGCGCGGCGTCCCGCGCCGGTGACCGGCAGATCTCCATCGGCCTGTGCCTGGCGGCCTGGGGCGGCTCGGACCTGACGGCCGCGCTGGAGTACGCCGCGCGGGTCGAGGCGGACGCGGTGGACCTGCCCACCGACAGCACGTCCGGCCTGGTCGACCTGGCGCGGTGGGCCCGCGACGGCGACTACCGCACCCGGCTGCGCGAGGCGACCGGCGGTGTCGACGTGGGCTGCGTCAGCAACAGCAGGGACACCCAGCTGCTCCTCGGCCCGCACGGCCCGCACACCGACCCCGTACGCGCCGGGCACGTCCGGGTGAAGCGCGAGCACGCCCTGCGGCACGCCATGGACACCGTACGCCTCGCCGCCGACCTCGGATCGTCAAAGGTCAGGTTGATGTTCGGGGTGCCGGACGTGTCACGCTGGCTCTCGTGGTGGCACAGCTCGGTGAGCTGGGCCGACAACGTCGCCATGTGGTGCGCGCAGGTACGCCCGGTGCTGTCCCTGGCCGCCGAGCACGGCGTGACCCTCCTGATCGAGCCGCACCCCAAGCAGGTCGTCTACGACCGGGCCAGCGCGCGGCAGCTGCTCGACGCGGTCGCGCTCACCGAGACCCGCGCCCCGGTGCGTCTCTGCGTCGACCCGGCGAACCTCGCCGCGACCGGCCACGACCCGGTCGAGGCCGTACGCGGCTGGGGCGACGAGCTCGGGGCCGCGCACGCCAAGGACATGGAGCGCTGGACCGGGCCGCGCGACCCGCACGGCGCCGGCTGGTCGCGGTACGGGCCCGGGCCGCCGATCCGGTTCCGCGCGCTGGGCGCGGGCGGCCTGCCCTGGCCCGCGATCGTGTCCGCGCTGCTGGACGAGGAGTTCCACGGCGTGCTGTACGTCGAGCACGAGGACGCCCTGCTGCCGCGCGAGCAGAGCGTGGCCACGTCGGTGCGGCTCCTGCACGACCTGCTTCCACAGGGCAGCCCTCAGGGGAGGACGTGGTGACCATGAACGGTGTGCGGGCGGCGCTGCTCGCCGGCGGCCTCGGCGAGCGGATGGGACGGCTGACCGACGGCACCTGCAAGCCGCTCGTGCCGTACGCGGCCTCCTGCCGCCTGGTCGACTTCAGCATGGCCAACGCGGTGCGCTCGGGCATCCCCGAGGTCGTGCTGCTCTCCCTGCACCGCGAACGCGACCTGATGGACCACCTCCTCACGCACTGGGACGGCGCGGGAACCCGCGTGAACTTCGGGCCGCACGACGAGCTGGTGCGCTCGGGCAGCCTCGAACCCGGCGCGCCCCTCCCGAAGCGGCCCGCCGAGGCCGGCACCGCCGACGCTCTGATCAACAACGCCGATCACCTGTTCGCGCCCGGCGCGCGCGACATCCTCGTGCAGCACGCCGACCACGTCTACGACTTCGACTACGGCCCGATGCTGGCCGCGCACCGCGACTCCGGCGCCGAGGTGACGATCGGGGTGCAGCGCATCGAGCGCCGCTTCGTGCACCTGTTCGGGATGGTGGAGACGGACTGCAACCTCTGGGTGCGGCGACTGGTCGAGAAGCCCGAGAAGCCGACCTCCGATCTGGTCTTCACGGCGTTCTGCATCTTCCGCGCCGACGCGTTGGAAGAGGTGCTGAAGTCGCTCGCCGCGCTCGGCGACGACGGCTGGCGGCACGACATCAGCCGCGACGTCCTGCCGAAGATGATCGCCGACCGGCGGCGCGTGCGGGCGTACCCGGTATCGGGCTACTGGGCCGACATCGGAACCGTCGAGCGGTACCGGCTGGAACAGCTCAAACTGCTCGAACGGCCGCACCCGCTGCCGCCGGAGCATCTGCCGCGCACGCTGGGAGTGGCGCCGCCGGAGCTGGTGCCGAGGCTGGACAGCCTGGTCGCCGTGGGCGTCGGCGTGCCGGACGGCGCGGACGTGCGATCCAGTGTGCTGTTCCCCGGCTGCGTCGTGGAACCGGGCGCGACCGTCGAGCGGTCGGTGGTGCTGCCCGGCGCGCGTGTTCGCGCCGGTGTGCGGTTGAGTGATGGAGTGGCCACCGAGGGGGAGGACCTGACCGCCTCCCGCGAAGGTCTGGCCGACCTGGAACCCGGCTGACGTCCATGGGAGGAAGACAGCGGTGCGGAAGACGCACTTCGACGTACTGATCGTCGGTGGAGGCGCGGCGGGCTGCGTACTGGCGGCCCGGCTCAGCGATGACGAACGAGTGTCCGTCGGTCTCGTCGAGGCGGGCCCGGACTACGGCCGCTTCGACGTACGGCGGTGGCCGGCCGAACTCCTCGACGCCCGTTCGGCCGCGCACGGCCACGACTGGGACGCGGACGCGCCCGCCTGCTGCGCGCGTGCGCGGGTGATCGGCGGCTCGTCCGCGCACAACGGCTGCTGGGCGATGCTCGGCGCGCCGCCGGACTACGACGCCTGGTCGGCGTACTCCGGCGGTGTCTGGGACCACCGGACGTTACGACCGCACCTGCGCGACGCGATGGGCCGCCTGCGCGTGCGTCCCGTACGGCCCGAGGACCGTACGGCCTGGCACCTCGCGCTCATCGAGGCGTCCCGCGAGGTCGGCGTCCCGCACCTGGACGATGTGAACGCCGAATCCGCCACGGAAGGCGTCGGCTGGGTGCCGCTCAACGCGGTCGGCCCGACCCGCTGGCACAGCGCCTTCGCCTACCTCGACCCCGTACGCCGCCGCCCGAACCTCCGGGTGCTCGCCAAGCAGCTCGCCTCACGGCTGGAGTTCGACGGCGACCGCGCGACCGGGCTGGTCACGCGGCACGGCGGCCGTACGCACCGGCTGACCGCCGACCGGATCGTCCTGTGCTGCGGGGCGTACGGGAACCCGCCGCTGCTGATGCGCAGCGGCGTCGGGCCCGAAGACGTGCTCCGCGAGCTCGGCGCCCCCGTGACGCACCCCCTGCCGGGCATCGGCGCGAACCTCATCGACCACGGTGTCCTCGGTCTGGAGCTGGAACCCCTGCCGAGCCTCCACGAGGCGATGCCGGAGGCCGCCTCGGCCTACCGCGCGCAGACCGTGATCAAGATGCGCTCCTCGGTGGCCGCCGATGAGTACTGGGACCTGCACATCGTGCCGTCCGCCGGCCCGATGCTGGACGCCCACGGGCTCCACACCGGGCCGCTCGAGGCGGGGCTGTGGGTGAGCGCGGTGTCCCCGCGCTCGCGAGGGAGCGTGCGCGCGGCGTCGCTGGACCCCGCCGCCGAACCCGTGATCGACCACGGCTTCTTCACCGACCCGGACGGCCACGACCTGCGCGCGGTCCTGGACGGCATCGACCTGGTCCACGACCTGGCCCGTACGGGACCGCTCGCCGACCTGGCCCGCATGACCCCCTGGCCGGCCTCCCGCCGCACGCCGTCCTCGGCCCGCGAGAGAGCGGGCGGCTACTGGCACCCTGTCGGCACCTGCGCGATGGGCCCGGCCGGCGACCCGATGGCCGTCGCCGACGCCCACGGCCGCGTGTACGGCCTGGAGAACGTCCATATCGGAGACGCCTCACTGATGCCGGTGATCCCCCGCGCCAACACCCACGTCACCACCGTCGCCGTCGCCGACCGACTCGGCACCCTGCTGACCGAGACGGCCCGCTGACCGCGTCTCTTCGGTGATTCTGCCGTACCCATCCGGTAGAAAACGGTATGTCCCGCCGCGCCGATCGAAGGACGACGATGTCCGAGCCCCCTCCCGCCGACCTCGAGATCGACACCGAAGAGGACGGGCCGCCGCACAGCTGCTACCTGCTGGAGTTCTCCGTTTCGCCCGGCGGCGCACGCCTGGGCGACGTCTACGCCGGTGGCACCGTCGACGCGGTGCGCGCGGCGACCGAGCGGCGCTGGGACACCGGCGACATCGACGGCTATCTGATCATTTGGTACGGCGCGCTCCTCCGCTTGTGGGTCGTCCAGGAAGGCACGATCGTCGAAGGCGTCGACCTGCATCGATACCTGCGCACGGGCGACGAGCGCTGCGACCGCACCCTTGAGCGGGTCATCGCGTGCCGCGAGGAGCGCGGTGACCGGTGGAAGGTCATCGACCGGATCCTGAGCCCGTACGTGTTCGACACCGCCACGGCATTGCCGCTCCTGACCAGGGTGCTGGAGCTCCAGGACCGGCTGGAGGCGGATCCGGCGGACGCTCCGGCGCGTACCGAACTCGACGCCATCCTGGAGGCCGCGGGGGAGAAGCGGGCGCCGGCGTCGTACGGCGGGGTGACGGTCGGCGGCCTCCGGCTCGACTGGGACGCCCTCGCCGCCGAGTTGCCGCCGCTGCGCGAGCCGATCCTGGAGACCGGTCGCGTCGGCGTGCGCTGGGCCGACGCCGGCCTCCGCCACCCTGAGAGCTACCTGCACTACTACACCGACCCGGCCGCGCCGGAGACCCTGCACGCCGGGACGAACGACCTGGAGAGCGGCGAGGACGAGTACCCGCCCGCGATCTAAGGACAGGCGGCGGCGCGGTCCAGGAGGAGGGTGCGTTCGCGGGCGTTGCGAGTGAGGGACGCCGCGCGTTCGAACTCCTCACGTGCCTCGTCGTGGCGGCCGAGCTTGGCCAGCAGGTCGCCTCGTACGCTCGGCAGCAGGTGGTAGTCCTTCAGCGACGGCTCGCCGGTCAGCGTGTCGACCAGCTCCAGGCCCTTTTCCGGGCCGTACGCCATGCCGAGGGCCACCGCGCGGTTCAGCTCGATCACCGGTGACGGGGTGATTCGGGCCAGCGCCCCGTACAGCGTCGCGATGCGGGCCCAGTCCGTCTCGTCGGCGGTGGCCGCCTGTGCGTGGCAGGCGGCGATCGCGGCCTGCAGGACGTACGGGCCGAGCGGGGCGCCGGTCTGCTCGGCGCGCAGCAGCGCCGCGAAACCGCGCCGGATGAGGAGGTGGTCCCAGCGCGCGCGGTTCTGGTCGAGGAGCTGGATCGGCTCGCCCGAGGGGCCGACGCGTGCCGCCGACCGCGACGACTGGATCTCCATCAGCGCGACCAGACCGTGGACCTCGGGCTCTCCTGGGGTGAGCTCGGCCAGCACCCGTCCCAGGCGCAGGGCCTCGCGGCACAGGTCGGTGCGCATCCAGTCGTCGCCGGCGGTCGCCGAGTAGCCCTCGTTGAAGATCAGATAGAGCACTTCGAGCACCGACGACAGGCGTGCGGCGCGCTCGGCCTCCGGCGGCACCTCGAAGGGAATTCGTCTGCGTGCGAGCGTCTTCTTCGCGCGGACGATCCGCTGCGCCACGGTGGGCTCGGGCACGAGGAACGCGCGGGCGATCTCCTCGGTCGTCAGCCCGCCGAGCAGCCGGAGCGTCAGCGCCGTACGCGCCTCGGTGGACAGCACCGGGTGGCAGGAGATGAACATGAGGCGCAGGAGGTCGTCGCCCACGTCGTCGTCGAGCGCGGCGTCGATCTCCGCCTCGGTCGTGTCCGTGCGGCTCTCCAGGTCACGGCCGATCTGCTCCTGCTTGAGCGTGAGCCGTTTGTCGCGGCGCAGACGGTCGATCGCCCGGTGCTTGGCCGTGGCCATGAGCCAGGCGCCCGGATTGTCCGGGACACCTGACTCGGGCCACTTCTCGAGCGCGGCGACGAGGGCGTCCTGCGCGAGCTCCTCGGCGAGGCCGACATCGTGCACCATCCTGATGAGACCGGCGATGATCCTCGCCGACTCGATCCGCCAGACGGCGTCGATCGCCCCATGCGCGTCCTGCCCCGTCACACTCCAGATCAGAGCACCGTCGCCGCTCCCCGCGCAAGCCGGAGCCTACGGGCCGAAGACCTGCTTGATCTCGCCCTCACCGTCGCCGACGATCTGCCAGAAGCGCCGCGAGATCTCGATGGCCTCCTCCTTGGAACGCACCTCGACCAGCGCGAACCCGACCACGGCCTCCTTCGACTCGGCGAAGGGCCCGTCCGTCACCGTGATCTTCCCGCCGGACGAGGAGATCCGCGTACCGCTCGGCTCCAGCCCGCCGGTGGCGAGCAGCACTCCCGCCTTGGTCATCTCCTCGATGAACTTCCCCATCTCGACCATGAGGTTCTCGTCCGGAGGTGCCTGCTCGCCCTTGGTCATCATCATGAATCGCATGGTGTTCTCCTCGATGTCTCACCGCCGGACCTCTCCGGCCGCTCTGGAGACGCGTCGAACAGAAGACGCCTGACTCGACACATCGGCCGAGGTTTTTACGAAGAAGTTTTTGCCCGTCACCACCGCCTCGCCGCGACGCGCCCTCAACGTTACGCTCTGGACCGTTCAGATCCTGCTGGCGGCGTTCCTCTTGATCGCCTCGGCCGCGCCGAAGTTCGCCGGCCAGCGCGACGCGGTGGAGAGCTTCGCCCGGATCGGCTGGGGCCAGTGGTTCCGCTACTTCACCGGCGTGTGCGAGGCCGGCGGCGCCATCGGCCTGCTGATCCCGCGTCTCGCCTCCGCCGCCGCGCTCGGCCTCATCGGCGTCATGATCGGCGCCGTCCTCACCCAGATCCTGGTGCTGGACCCGGTCTGGGCCCTGCTACCGGCGGCGTACGGGGTGCTGTTCGCCGTCATCGCCTGGGTGCGCCGCCCGCAGTCGTTCACGCTCCGCCGCTAGGCGCACCGCTGGCCCGGCCCGTGGCGTGCTGCGGGCCGGTCGGTGTTTCTACAGGCCGCCGAGGGCGTATCCGGCGGTGGCGGCGAGGATTCCCAGGCCGAGGCCGCCGAGGGCGTTGAGGCCCGCCTTGAGCAGCGCGCCCTGTTCGAGGAGGCGTGTCGTCTCGAAGCCGAATGTGCTGAAGGTCGTCAGCGCGCCGCAGAAGCCGGTGCCGGCGAAGATCACCAGGTCGTCGGGCAGGGAGCGGGCAGCGCCGGTGAGGATGCCGAGGATCAGGCAGCCGATCAGGTTCACGGTCAGCGTGCCGTAGGGGAAGAGGCTCTCGTGGCGGCTCTGCACCTGCCGGTCGATGAGGTAGCGCGCGGGCGCGCCGATCGTGCCGCCGATGAACACCAGGAGGATCGTCATCACGCGGCGTCCTCCGCCGTACGCTCGATCGGCAGCCGTGCGATGAGCCGTGCCGCCGTCATCCCGAGCCACACCGCCACCAGGCCGCCGACGAGGCTGTTCAGCACGTACGCGTCGGCGAGCAGCCACGCGCGATGATCCGCCAGGCCGCGCGTCTCGACGGCGAACGTGGAGAACGTCGTGAAGCCGCCGAGGACGCCGACCCCGAAGAAGGGGCGTATGTAGCGCCGCGCGGGCCAGACGTTGAGCACGAACACCATCAGCAGCCCCAGCGCGAAGCACCCGCTGACGTTGGTGATGAAGGTCGCCCAGGGGAAGTGCCCCGTGCGTGCCGGGACCGCCTGCGCGAGGAGATGGCGCGCGACGCTACCCAGCCCGCCCCCGAGCGCGATGGCCCCGAGCACCTTGATCTCCCGAGGCGGCGCGGCCTGTACGGGATGCGCCCGCTCGTCCCGCAGATCGACGTCGGAGTCGGTGGGCATCCCGGGATGCGGATCAGCGCGTCGTGACATGACGGTCTCCTGTCATCAGGGACCGTCAGCGGGCAGGCCCGCGGTTCTCGGGGTGAGCCCCATCACCCATTGCCTGGTCCCATTGTGCCGCAGACGGGCAAGTCAAAAGAAGATCAGGACACTAGGGCGAGCGCAGGCGTGCGGCTTTCTTCGCGGCGGACGGCAGCCCGCGCAGGGCCTCCATGCCGCGCCGGCGCTGCAGTTCGGTGAGGCGGCCCAGCACGAAGACGTCCTCGGCGGGGATGCCGGGCCGCAGCGCGACGCGGGACAGGTACTCCGCCGCGGTCACGCCGTCCTGGTGGACGCCGAGCACCTCCTGCAGCCGCGCGGCGCGCCGGGCGAGTGTTCTCGCGGCGTCGCCGAGGGCCGGGGCGGCGGCCTCGGCGGTGTAGCGGGCGCGTTTGGCGGCCTTGCGGGTCCGGTGCATGGCGGTGTCGCGGCCGTCGCCGGCCGGAAGGCGCTCGGCCTCGGAGTAACGGCGGAGCATCTTCCGCCAGGCCCGCGAGACGAACTCCGGCGTCTCCTCGTCCGCCGCACGGGCGGCGCGGGCGGTCAGGGGAGGCGCGGCGAGGAAGGCGTCCAGGGCGTCGAGGAGGTTCATGTACCGCTGCGTCAGGAGCGTACGGCCGATCTGCTCGCGGGCCCGCCGCTCGGTGGCGGCCATCCCGTCGAGCCAGGCGGGGGCCTGGTGCGCGCCGGGCAGTTCGCCGATCTGCTCGTGGAACCGGGCGCGCAGCACCTCCAGGTCGCGTACGTCGCCGAGGGCGTCCGCGAGCCACTTCAGCTCGCCTTCCAGGGCTTCGGCGCGCGTACGGTCGAGCATGCGGATGTGCGTGCGGAGCAGGCTGCGCATCCGGCGGGTGGCGACGCGCATCCGGTGGACCGAGTCGTCGTCGTGGTCGGCCATCCTGACCTGCGGGTCGTAGATCAGGAGCTGTTCGAAGTTGTCGTCGAGGTAGGCGACGAGCAGGTCGCCCGCGGTCGTGGAGGAGGAGCGCCCGGAGCGTACGACGTCGTCGCCGAGGACCCGCTCCAGTTTCAGCGTGGTCGCGGACGCGCGGGCGCCGGCGTTCAGCAGGCGTTCGCCGATGGCGTCCAGCAGCTTGCCGGAGCAGGTGACGGCCTCGACCTCGATCTCACGCCACGCCATCAGCCTGACCTCGCCGCGGACCAGGCGCCGGGCCGTCACGGTGTCGTCGTTCACCTCGGCGAGGAGGCGGCCGTCCTCCGCCAGGAGCCGGCGCGTGATCCGGCGGGTCTCCAGCTCGGCGACGGCCGTCAGAGTGTCCCCGCGCACGTGGGCGGCGACCAGGGACGCCAGCGACACCGGCACCGTACGGCCCGTGCCGTCGAGCGGGGCGTGGACCTCGCGGTCGGCGTACGCGGCGACGGCCAGCTTCAGGTGCCAGCCGGCGTCACTGCCGCCGAGGCGCCGGCGCAGGGTGATCCCGCGTGAGGCCAGCCGCAGGTCCTCGGTGTCGAAGTAACAGGCGTTCAGCGTGTGGGCCTCGGGCCCTCCGACGCGGGCGCATCCGGGGATTCCGTCGAGGACGGGGACGGCGAAACCGGTGTCGGCGTCGTACTTGCGCTCAAGCTCGGGGTGCCCTGCCACGGTGAGCCTCTCGCAGGTCAGCGGATATCTGACAGCAGAAATCACTAAAGAGGACTATGCACCACAAGATGGATATCGGGCCAGGCCCGAAACACCGAGGTCAGCGGAAGCCGGCCACCGGGTGGGGGACGTAGGCGGCTTCCAGCAGGGTGACCTCGTCGTCGCTGAGGTCGATGTCGAGGGCGGCGACGGCGTCTTCGAGGTGGCCGGGGCGGCTGGCGCCGACGATGGGGGCCGTGACGATCGGGTTGCGGAGCAGCCAGGCGAGCGCGACCTGTGCGCGGGGCACCTCGCGGCCCGACGCGATGTGGGTGACGGCGTCGTAGATCTGCTTGTCGCTCTCGGGGTAGAGGTTCCGCCCGAAGTCGTCGGCGGCGCTGCGTGCGCTGGTGGCCTCCCACTCGCGCGCGAGGCGTCCCCGGGCCAGCGGGCTCCAGGGGATCACGCCGATGCCCTGGTCGGCGCAGAGCGGCAGCATCTCCCGCTCCTCCTCGCGGTAGAGCAGGTTGTAGTGGTTCTGCATCGTGGAGAACCGGGTCCAGCCGTGCCGTTCGGAGGTGTAGAGCGCCTTGGAGAACTGCCACGCGTACATCGATGACGCCCCGATGTAGCGGGCCTTGCCGGCCTTGACCACGTCGTGCAGCGCTTCGAGCGTCTCCTCGATCGGTGTCGTACGGTCCCAGCGGTGGATCTGGTAGAGGTCGACGTAGTCGGTGCCGAGCCGCCGCAGGCTGTAGTCGATCTCCGTCATGATCGCCTTGCGGGACAGCCCGCCGCCGTTCGGCCCGCCCCGCATCCGTCCGTGCACCTTGGTGGCGAGGACGACCTCGTCGCGGCGCGCGTACTCGGCGAGGGCACGTCCGATGATCTCCTCGCTGGAGCCGTCGGAGTACACGTTGGCGGTGTCGAAGAAGTTGACGCCGGCCTCGATGGCATACCGGATGATCGGCCGGGCCTGGTCGTCGTCGAGGGTCCAGGTGTGCAGCCCCCGGTCGGGCATGCCGAAGCTCATGCATCCGACGCAGATCGGTGAGACGTCGAGGCCGGTAGCACCGAGCTTCACGTATTCCATGACGAGAGTTCTCCTGACACCGCGCGCTGTGGGTTCCACCCGATCATGCCATCGGCCCGATTTGGCTGCGATGTGCGCGTCGTCACCGAGGTCTGGTAGAGATCGGTGGAGACGCGGCTGGAGGAGTCCTGATGGCGCACGAGTTCGAGGTGAGCAAGGAGATCGAGCTTCCCGCGACCCCCGAGGAGGTGTGGGACGCGATCGCCACCGGGCCCGGGGTCGATTCCTGGTTCATGGGGCGCAACGAGATCGAGGGCGAAGTGGGCGGGAAGATCTCGCTCAGCGTCGGCGGGCAGACGGAGCGGTCGACGGTCACCGCGTGGGAGCCCGGCCGCAGGCTCGCGCACCAGGGGGACGAGAGCACCGACGGGACGTTCATGGCGTTCGAGTACCTCATCGAAGGGCGTGGCGGCGGCAGCACCACCATGCGCCTCGTGCACAGCGGGTTCCTCGGGGACGACTGGGAGACCGAGTACGAGGCGATGCTGGAGGGCTGGGACATGTACCTCAACTCGCTCGCCGCGTACCTCGCGCACTTCCGCGGCCGTACGGGCGTGCCGGTCTTCGCCGCCAGGCCGCAGGTCGGCGGGCGGGACCGCCTGTGGGCGGCGATCACGGAGCGGCTCGGGCTGACCGGGACGCCGAAGGAGGGCGACGCCGTACGCCTCCTGCTGCCGGGGCATCCGCCGGTCGAGGGCATCGTCGACGACGCGCGGCTGCCGACGTTCCTCGGGGTGCGGACCGACGACGGCCTCTACCGGTTCATCCACTCCGGAGAGAAGCGCGGCGACGTGTTGGTGCTCGGCCACCACCTCTTCGCCGAGGGCGTCGACCCGCTCAAGGCCGAGCAGGCCTGGCAGCTGTGGGTGGGCGACCTGCGTCTCCCCTGACGCTCAGCCCGGCGCCTCGGCGGTCTCCAGCCGGCGGATCACCGGGTCGAGCAGGGCGTTCAGCTCCTTGACGAGGACGGCCACCGCGAGCCGCGCCGTCTCGGGAAGCCTCCCGGACGGCGCCTCCGGCGCGGGCGGCAGCGACCCGAACGGGATCGGCGCGTCGACCAGCAGCGTCGTCCGCAGGAACGGGCTACGCGTCAGGTCGCGGTCGGTCGGCTCCAGGAACTGGCCGAACGTCTGCGGCCAGTCACGCCAGCCGCGGTCCCGCCACCACTCGCGCGTGACGGTGAGCGGCCCGGGCAGCGGCGCGGCGAGCAGAACGTGCGCGGTCAGCGAGCCGTCCCACGGGTTGCGGTCGCACGCGGCCGACAGGATCCGGCGGTGCCGGCGCACGTACGGGGGCATCGGCGTGGTGGCGAGCCGCCACGCGGCGCACGCGAACGTCACCGGCGCGATGTCGCCCCACGCGCCGTCGAACGCCGCGACGTTGCGGCGTACGTGCTCGGCGTAGCCGTCGTCGGTGCGCGCCCGATCCACCCAGAACGCCTCCATGCGCCATCTCCTGCCCGCGTCGAGCGGAAAACAAGTCGCACTTCCGCACTTTCCGCATTAGGAATTCAGACACTGCCAAGGGGAGCCAGATGGAACTCTACGAGTACGCGCGGTACGACGCAGTCGGTCTCCGTGACCTGATCAGGGCGCGCGAGGTCACGGCCGCCGAGGTCGAGGAGGCAGCACGGCGGGCGCTCGCGGAGGTCGACCGTGAGCTGAACGCCCTGGCCCTGCCGCTGTTCGAACCGGCGCTCGACCACGCACACGACGGCCCGTTCGCCGGCGTGCCGTACCTGATCAAGGACAGCGGCCCGATGGCGGAGGGCGTGCCGTTCAGCCTCGGGTGCCGTGGCATCCCGAACATCCCCGCGCACCACGACAGCGACCTCATGACGCGGGTACGCGCCTCGGGCCTGGTGACGCTGGGACTGACCACGGTGCCCGAAATGGTGATCAGCTTCGCCACCGAGTCCCTCAAGTACGGGCCGACACGTAACCCCTGGGATCTCGGGCGCGGCGTCGGCGGTTCGAGCGGCGGCGCGGCGGCCCTGGTCGCGGCGGGCGCGGTGCCCCTCGCGCATGGCAACGACGGCGCCGGCTCCATCCGGGTTCCGGCGTCCTGCTGCGGCCTGGTCGGCCTCAAACCCAGCCGCGGGCGTACGCCGTGCGGCCCCGACACGGGTGAGATGGCCTTCGGCATGTCGCAGGAGTTCGGGCTGACGCGCACCGTACGCGACGCGGCGCACCACCTCGATGCCCTGCACGGGCCCGGTGTCGGCGACAAGTACACCGCGCCGCCGCCGGGCCGCCCGTACGCGGACGAGCTCGGCGCCGGGACGGGCGTGCTGAGGGTGGCGGTGACCACGAAGGCGTGGTCGGGCGCCGCCGTCGATCCCTCGGTGGCCGAGGCGGCCGTACGCACCGGGCGAGTGCTGGAGGAGATGGGACACTCCGTCGCCGAGGACGGCCCGGCGATCGACTGGGACTCCGTCACGCACGCGACGCGGGTCGAGCTCGCCGGCGTGTTCGGCCCTCTGCTGCTCGCCCCGAGGCAGCCCGACCCCGCCACGATGGAGGCGGTGTCGCGCCGCGTCATCGACCACGTGAAGTCGCTCAGCGCACTCGACCTGCTCGCCGGGTTCGGCGCGCAGAACCAGGTCACGCGGTCCGTGGGCGCGTTCTTCACCGGGTACGACCTGCTCGTCACGCCGACCCTCGGGAGGCTTCCCGCGCCGCACGGCACGCTCCGGTACGACGACCCCGGGCACACCGTGGAGAGCTGGCTCACGTCCCTCTTCGACTACGGTCCGTTCACCGCCGTCTTCAACGTCTCCGGGCACCCCGCGATCAGCCTGCCGCTCGGCCATGGTGAGGGCGGGCTGCCGATCGGCGTGCAGCTCGTCGCCCCGTACGGCCGCGAGGACCTGCTGTTCCGTGTCGCGGCGCGGCTGGAGGAGGCGCTTCCCTGGAAGGACCGGGTGCCGGGGATCTTCGCGGGCGCGCGCTGACGAGCCGGCTCTGGCCATCAGAGGGTGTCGAGCGAGACCTGCCAGAGCCGTGCGGCCTTCTCAGGGTCGAGCGCGTACGCCGCGACGCCGCGGCGGATCCCGTGCCGGGCCGGCTCGGCCTCGTCGCAGTCCTCGAAGTAGCGCCCGCCGACGCCGTCGAGGAGCGGCGAGGCCGCGAGCAGCACCGAGGTGGCTCCACCGTCTTCCACTCGATCGCCGCGCCGCGGGCCTCGAAGGAGGCCGGGACGGCCGTGTTCCGCTCGTCGCCGATGTGGCGCATCAGGTTCGTGCGGACGCGGCCCGGCGTCAGCGCGTTCACCATGATCCCGTCGGCGGCCCAGCGTGCGGTCGCCTCGACCGCGAACAGCACGTTGGCCGTCTTCGACTGCGCGTACGCCGCCCACGGGTCGTAGGGCCGCCGCTCGAAGTGGATGTCGTCGAACAGGACCTCCCCGTTCAGGTGGCCCACGGAGCCGACCGAGACGACGCGCGCTCCGCCGGCCGAGGCGAGCGCGCCGTGGAGGGCGTTCGCCAGGGCGAAGTGGCCGAGATGGTTAGTGGCGAACTGCGCCTCCCACCCCTGCGGGGTCCGCGTCAGCGGCGTCGCCATGATCCCGGCGTTGGCGACGAGGATGTGCAGCGGCCCGTCCCATCCGGCGGCGAACGCCGCGACCGACTCCTGATCGGACAGGTCGAGCGGCGCTACCAGCACCCGCTTGTTGCCGGTGCTCGCGACGATCTCCCCGGCGGCGCGCTCACCGGCCGCGGTGTCGCGTACGGCCAGGGTCACCTCGGCGTTCGCGCCGGCGAGGGCGTCGATCCCGCTCTCGTCCGGGAGGCTCAGCTCCCGTCCGCCGGTGCCCGGCGGCGGCGTCCGGCCGGGGCCGGAGCGGCCGGGTCGTTCTCGCCGCGCAGGCGGGACCGCAGCCGGGAGAGTTCCGTCATTCCCATCAGTGCGGACTCGCGATCCTGGGCGGCGATGGCCAGGGCGAGCGCTTCGAGTACGGCGAGGGTGTTGGACTGGATGCGGAAGGTGCTGGTGTCGCCGGCCGGCGCGCACACGCTCACGTTCACCCGTTCGGCGAGGGCCTCGCTGAGGACGTCGGTGATCAGCACGATCTTCGCGCCGACCCTGGCCGCGTGGTCGAGTGCGACGTCCACGTCGCGTGAGACCTGCTGGTAGATCACGATGACGAGGACGTCCTGGTCCGTCAGGCGGAACAGGTCGTCGGCGAGCTGCGGGCCGGAGGCCACCGAGCTGCGTGCGCGCCGCTGCAGCCGCGTCAGCCGAAGCGCCAGGTATTCGCCGAGGACGCCCAGGCCGCCGAAGCCCAGGATCAGCGTCTCGCGCGCCCCGTGGATCAGCTTGACCGCCTCGGCGAAGCGCTCCGGCCGGATCGTACGCTGCGCCTCCTCCAGCAGCCGGACGCTGGAGGACAGCACCTGGGAGAGCATGGCCCCGGGCTCGCCGCTCACGGCCTCGAGGCTTTGGCTCATCCGGCCGGCGGGCGTCAGCCGTACCCGGACGTTCTCCTGGAGGGTGTCCTTGAGCCCCGGCAGCCCGTCGTACCCGAGCGCCTTCACCGCCCGGATCACCGTCGCGTCGCTGGTGCCGCTGAGCCGCCCCAGCTCGGCGGCCGACCCGAAGGCCGCCTTGTCCGGGTGGCTCGCGAGGTAGCGGGCGACCTTGCGTTCGGCGGCGCTCAGGGAGCCGCGGCGCGCGGCGACGCGCTCCTCGAGTGAACCGGTAGGGTCAGTAGCGGCCATGACCCGACGATATCCCCGCGGTAGTCATGGCGACAGCTCTTGGTGTGACCGACGTTCCGTCAGCAGTCGTTCGGCCGGGTGGGTTCTCGCGCTGCCCGGCGCGGAAGGAGGTCAGCCGCCGTCGCGGCGGGCCTGTTCCTTGGCGATGGCTTCGACGACCGTGCTGACGTGGGCGCCGCACACAGGGTCGCGAGAGTGGCGGCCGCTGAACCAGTTCGTCTCGATGATGAACTCGGCCGGGTCGCCGCACAGGCATGTGCCGCTCGGTGTCTCCGGGCCGACCGGGACGACCTCCGGTCGGTGGGAGGGCGTCTTGTACATGAAAGCCCACATGTGGGCTACCTCTGCGGGGGTGGGACGAGCCGGTCGCGCGGAGTCCTTGTCGGCTCGAGATGATCCGCGATCAGGCTCGTTCGCGGTCATGCGACAGCGGTGTGCGCTTCGGGCCGGTCGCCGTGGAGGGCACCCGCGACGGTGGCGTAGACGGTGAACACGCGGTCGAGCTGGGTGATGCGCAGGAGCTTGCTCATGTGCGGGCGCGGTGCCGCCAGGGTGATCGACAGGCCGTACATCATCGCGCGGCGCCGGGCGCCGACGAGGAGGGTCAGGCCGGAGGCGTCGCAGAAGGACACGCCGGACAGGTCGATGATCACAGAGGTGGAGGTCTCGCTCAGGACGGCGAGGATGCGGTTCCGCAGGGCGGAGGTGGTGGCGATGTCGAGTTCGCCGTGGACCGAGAGGACGGTGCGGCCGGAGACTTTCCGGCTCAGCAGCCGCGCCCGGCTGGTGTCGTGAAGCATAAGTGGATCTCCGATCCAATGATCCGGTGCGGTCGGCGTGTGCCGTGCCGCGCCGGTGAGTCTGATGAGGCGGGCGCCGGCCTCCCGTGCGGGGAGTCCGGGCTCTCGCCGGCTCAGCGCGCGGGAGGCGCTGGTGGCTGAGCCCGTTCGAGGGTGGAGCCCAAGTTTCGCGCGGCCGAGCCGATCACTGGGGCGCGGAGAGCCCGCGCCACGGCCATGCCGTTCGAAGTGATCGTTAGCGGCGTCATGCTCGCCGGACCTGTCTTGGCCTGATGGGCCGAAGTAGTGAGCTACCGGGGCGACGCCGACTCGGCTGTCAACGCGCGAATTGTCCTCGGCTACCCCGGATCATACAGCAGAGACGTGATCCGCGCCCTCGTTTAACGTGCCAGGCCCGCAGGTCCGGCAGGCGTACGGGCGCTCCGTCACGCCCGCCGTCATCGGCACGAACGATCACAGCCCCCGATCATGAACACTCGCGTAAACCTCGCCACCAAATCACCCCAAAAGCGGGTCAAGCATCACATTTCCCGCTTATCACTGCTTGCACCCTGGGGCAGATGGAGGTCCCGTGGAAGCGAAGGCCATGTCGCCGCGGAGAACGGCGACGGCAGGGGGGATCTTCCATGAATATTCGGAAGAGGAACACAGCGACCATCGCCGGTCTCGCCTTCGCGGGAATGACACTCGCTTTGGGAGCACCTGCGACGTCCAGCGCGCAGACGACGCCCACCACCCAGCACACCGCCGCCGTTCAGGGCTGCAGCTACTGGGACGGCTGGGACTGCGATGGCTGGGACGACTGGGACGGTGACTGGAACTGGAACAGCAACTGGAACGGCGGCTGGTACGACTGGTGACCGGCCGTCTTCCGCGATGATCCGGGACATCGGCGATCAGCCGATGTCCGGGGTCGAACGCCGCGCCGTCGATCCCTAGGACGTAGGGAGTCCCGAGCCGTACGCGTCTCTGGTGACCGCGAATTCCACTCAAGAGCGGCATTCACGAAGTCATGCGTCATACGGTGATTTCGTTAGTAATGGTGTTTTTGGGTGGAGGAGATGCATGGCTCTGCACGTGTGCTCGCTGAAGTTCGACGCGGAACGGGACGGCGGCCCGCTCTCCGTACCTCCCGGCGAAGGCGCCTATTACCTGCTGCGTTTCCCGTACGACGCCGCAGAGAACTACGACACCGACGACATGCACGCCCTGACCCGCGACGGCGCGGACCATCCGTTCCCCACGGACCCGGCGAGCGGCTTGATCTGGCCCGCGCACGAGGCGTGGGCGCGCCTGTACGCGATGGTCCAGTGGGATCCGGCCTCGGGCGGCGCGGCCAGTGAGCTGCGCGATCAGTTCGTGCGCGACCCGCTCGGCGAACCCGACACGACCTGCACCGAGCACCGAGCCTCGACACCGGGAATGCAGTGCTTCGCCAAGGCCTGGGCGATCTTCGTGTCGCCGAAGGTGCCGCTGGGCCTGCGGGTCGCCCACAACGCTTCACAGCCGCTGAAGGTCGTCCTCGCCGAGTTCAAGCTGGAATACGACGCGTGACCGACTACCGGTAGCGGAAGCCGTCGAGGAACCGACGGAAGACGCCGCCCTCGCGGGGCAGGGGAGCGGACGGGGGAGGCGCGACCGTACGCTGCCGTGCCACCGGCTGGTCGTAGTCGGTGCGCGCGATGGCGTCGACGACCTGCTGCTCGTCGTAGTCCTCCGAGCCGTCGATCACCGGCACGAACCCGACGAGCATCCCGTTGCGCATCACCTGTGCTTCGAGGCCGGCCGTGCCGTCGGTGTCCCACTCGGCCTCACGGCCGCCCGAGAGCGAAACGCGTACCCCGTACTGTCCGACGCCCGCTCTCAGCAGGTGAGCGTTGATGCCGCGATCACGCAGCGCGTCGACGACCCGTCGTGCTCGGTTCTCATCCACGTCACAAAAATAGCCGCCCTCCGCGCGCTGGAGGTTCTTCACTTCGATCCACGCCCGCTCTGCCCGCACCCCGCAGGTCACCGGTGAGCGGCGAGACGAGGAGGACGAGGAACGGCAGCGCGAAGAGCCCGGCGGCGAGGACGAGCGCCGCCCGCACACCGACCCGTACCGCGATGAGCCCGAAGAGCACCGAGAACACCGGCCGAACCCCCCACGACAGCCACCTCGTCGTGGCGTTCATCCGGCCCAGCAGGTGCGGCGGGCAGATGAGCTGGCGGTAACTGAGGTTGGCGTTGACGTAGGCGAACTCCCCTGCCAGCGCCACGAAGTACCCCGCGGTGACGAGGATCTGCCCGCCCGTTCCCGGCCCCACCAGCACGGTCGGGAGCAGATCGAGGACGTACGCCGGCGTCGCGACGAGCATCAGCAGCGGCAGCCCGAGCCGCCGCGCGAGGGGTTCGGTCAACAGCCCGCCCAGCACACCACCGATCGCCGCCACGCCCTGGCACAGCCCCGCGATCGCCATCGGCCAGTGCAGGTCCCTGACGACGTAGACGACCCAGAGCGACCAGGACGCCCCGATCCCGGCCGACACCATCGTGTTCGCCAGAACCACGGGCCGTACGCGCCGGTCGCCGAACACATGACCGAGCCCTTCGACGATCTCGGCCCGCATCCGCGTACCGCGCCGCTCGGGCACCGCCTCCCGCGCGCCGATCAGCCCCAGCGACGCGGCGCTCACCAGGTAGGAGAACGCGTCCACCCCGACCGTCCACGCCGCCCCCACCACCGAGACCAGCCACCCGGCCGCGCTCTGCCCGATCACGGTCGCGAACGCGTACGAGGCGCCGAGCTTCCCGTTCCCGTCGACGAGCCGGCTTCCTCGTAAGAGGGTCGGAAGGTAACTCTGGTACGCCGGATCGAACAGCGCCGCGAGCAGGCCCACCAGCATCGCGACCACGCTGAGGTGCCAGAACGTCAGCGCGCCGAAGAAAATGGCGACCGGGACCGACCCCAGAACCACTCCCTGCAGGAGGCTGCACCACAGCATCAGAGGCCGACGCCGACACCGGTCGACCAGCGCCCCGGCGGGCAACCCGGCCACTACGTACGGCGCGAACCCCATCGCCGACAGCGCACTCACCTGGAACGCCGACGCGTGCAGCACCGACAGCGCGACGAGCGGAACGGAGATCTGACTGACCTGCGCCCCGGTGACGTTCACGGTCTGGCCACTCCAGAGCAGCACGAAGTCCCGATGCCGCCAGAGCGACGCCTCAGGCACCCGCGGCGCCCCTGGCGTCAGGCACCCCGAGATCCCGGTAGATCTCGAACGCGCGTCGCATATGACGGGCGTCGCCACCGAGAGCCCTGCCGATGCCCTCCAGTGCGCGCCCCTCTTCCAGACGACTCCGCGTCTCGCGCGCCAGCCGGAGCGAATGCCGATGGCTCTCGATCGCGTCGTCCAGGCGCCCGGTGGCACACAGCACGACTCCGCGCCGGTTGAGCGCCTCGGCATACCCCACCCGGTCGCCGACCTTCGCGAAGATGCCTATTGCCTGATCGAGATCGTCGAGCGCTCTCGGGATGTCGCCGGAAAGATGGCGTACGACGCCGAGCTCGCGGAGGCAATCCGCTTCGCCGACAGGGTAGGGAATGGCTCGTGACAGTCTCAGAGATTCGAGGATATGGGCAGTCGCGAGTGTCAGGTCGCCGAGACAGCAATACGCGGCGCCGATATTGACGAGGGCGTTCGCCTGGCCGAGGGGATTCGCCAGTTCGCGATAGATGTCCAAGGAGTCGGACAGTTGCTCCAGGGCCCTCCCATGGTTCCCGGTCAGCTGCTGGACGACACCGCCGAAATGCAAGGCGTTGGCCTTGATGAGCAAGGTTTCGGAACCATCGCATAGCTCCATCGCGCGCGTCAGGTTCGCCGATGCGGCCGCGTATTCACCGGTCCTGTACTGCGCGATCCCCAGATAGACCCGTGCGGTCGCCTCCCCGGGGTGATCCTTCTCATCGAGATAGATGCTCATAGATTCAGTGAGGCGCGGAAACGCAGCCGAATAGTCGCCGGCAAGGTGTTTTGCTTGTCCGATCATGCATAAGGCCCTGGCCTCGCCCGGACGGTTTCGGAGTCTTCGGTATATGGCCACAGCGCGTTCCAGGGCATCCATGGCCACTGAGAGGGAGCCGGTCATGGAGTGGACAACGCCCAGCTCGCAGAGTGCGTCCGCCTCTCCCGTCTCCAGCTTCAGATCCTGGAATGCCGCCAGCGCTCGGCGAATCGTGTCGCCGGCTCCGCCATAGTCGCCCGAGTGGCGTTGTGAGGCACCCGACTCGAGCATTAGGCGCGCTTCATTTGGTCGCATTCGGGGATGTTATCCGCCACGGTGAGTCGTGCAAGGGGTGCCTTGGGGGCGTCGCTACTCAAATTGTCGCGATCAATGTCGACCTCTTGACATGTGGCGCGTAATGGCGTACGGATCATAGGGTTTGATCTACAGGTGCTGCGGACGGGGAGGAGGTGTTCGTGGTGAAACCCGTTATCGTTCACAAACCCGAAATTAAGCGGCTCGGCAGCAGGTCGGCCACGGCTCACGGTTCGCCTTAGCGAGAACGTGAAAGGTCGGTGACTGCCGGGCAGGACCTGGTTTTGGCCCGGCAGTATCCCGAATATCGACGAGCCGAAAATTGGAGATTGTCGTGTCGTCTCGTCACAAGGTCATCCGTGCGCCGTTACGGCGGGATCGTGAGCGTATCGTCGCCTCCCTGGAATTGTCCCGGCCGCTTCTCATCGACGCTCACGCCAGGCTTCGCGGCCCGTACGCCGCCGGGGGATCGATCGTGCGGGCGCTCGTTCCCGTCGCCGCGCCGGACCTTATAGAACGGTACGACCTTGAGCTCTGTACGGTCGCTCCGGAATTGCGAGCCACGATCCCGGTGGGGCGCGAGACGCTGTTCGAGCAGGTCGCGCCGGAGGAGCGGACGAGAATTCACTCCTCCGCTCGTACGACACGGATCGCTCACGGCCTCTGTGACTTCCTCGGTCACATCGAAGGCCCTCGCACCATCGTCCTTGAGAACATCGATCACGCCGATGACACCGACCGCGAGCTGATCAGGGTCCTGCTGCGGCGGCTCGATCCGGCGGTGATTCGGCTCGTTGTCTGTACGGCGACCCGCGAGGGGGAAAGTGCGGCGGATCCCGTGCGCGCCGACGCCTCGCGTTTCGTCCTCACCGACGGTACGTGCGACGACCCGGAGGTTCTGGCCGCTTACGCCGCGCTCGAATCTGAAGAGCGGGCGCGGCTGCATGACGCTCGTGCGGACGAGCTCGACGGCGGTGAATGGTCGTTGCGGCTCGGGGCCGTGCCGTTCCACCGGGAGCGGGGGACGGATCCCGCGGCGGCCGTGGCGGCGCTCGCCTTCGCTCAGGATCACTGTTTCGCGATGGCGTTTCACCATGCTTGTGTGGATCTCGGGCGCCGCGGGCGTGCGCTCGCCGAACCCGGGAGTGAGGCCTGGTGGCGTTTCACCCGGCAGATGGGGTTGTCGCTGACACTGCTCGGGCGGCCGTCGCAGAGTGAGGCGCTGTACGCGGAAGCCCGTGCCGTCTCGGAGGATCCGGTCGTGCACCGGGTGACCGGTTACGAGATCGCGATGCTCTACGGCCGTCACCACGACGGCGAACGCCGTGATCTCCGCCGTGCACTCGCCGCCATCAACGACGCGATCGCCATCGCCTCGCTGCTTCCCGATGCGGACGACCGGGCGTTCTACGAGGTCTTCTACCGGAACGGGAAGGCGTTCATCACCATGCGCCTCGGCGACCCCGAAGGCGCTCTGCGCATGGTCGACGACGGTATCGCGCGGATGAACCGGGACTTCCCGCCCGACCGGCATCCGCTCGACCGGTGCACACTGCTCTCCAACCGCGCCCGGCTGCTGGCCATGCTCGGCGACCTCGCGGGAGCGCGCGCCGCGTACGACGACCTGATCGCCGTCGACCCCGACTATGCCGAATACCGCTTCGACCGGGCCGGGCTCCTGCACGCGATCGGGGACGACGCGCACGCCCTGGCCGACTACGACACCGCCGTACGGCTCGGGCCGCCCTTCCCCGAGATGCACCACAACCGCGCCGTGCTCCGGCAGGAGATCGGCGACCTCGCCGGTGCGCTGGAAGACCTCGGCCGCGTCATCGAGCTGGACCCCGCGTACGTCGACGCGTACGTGAACCGCGCCGGCCTACGGGTCGCCACCGGCGACGAGGCCGGCGCGGAGGCCGACGTACGCGACGGTCTCGCCGCGGACCCGGGCAACCCGCACCTGATCTGCGTACGAGGTCAGCTCGCCGCCGACCCCGAGCGGGCCCGCGCCGACTTCGACGCGGCCCTCGCCCAAGAACCGGGTCTCGTCGCGGCGCTCGCCGGGCGGGCGGCCCTGGCGGTGGACGCCGGCGCCCCGGACGACGCGGTCGCCGACCTGACGCGAGCACTGGCGGCGGGGGAGGAGGCGGCCCTGCTGTTCAACCGCGCCGTCGCGTACCGCTCGGCGGGCCGCCTGGACGAGGCCCGAGCCGATCTCGCCCGTGCCCTCATGCTCGCGCCCGGTGACTCCGAAGCCCTCAGCCTGCGAGACGAGCTGGGGTGAAGAGCGCTACTCGCCGATCCCGCCCAGCTTCACGTGTCCCTTCAGCAGGTTGCGGGCGATCGTACGGCGCTGGATCTCATCGGTTCCCTCGAAGATGCGCAGGAGCCGCAGCTCGCGGTACCAGCGTTCGATCGGCAGTTCCTTCGTGTACCCCATGCCGCCGTGGATCTGCAGGACACGGTCGACCACCTGGTTGGCCATGATGGCGCCGTTGAGCTTGGCGATCGATGACGCGTGCCGGGCGTCGAGGCCCTCCTGCGCCCGCCACGCCGCGTACAGCGTGAGCCACTTGGTCGCCTCGATCTCCACCTGGGAGTCGGCGATCTGCCACTGGATGGCCTGGTAGTCGGCGATCACGCTGCCCATCGACTTGCGGATCTTGGCGTAGTCGATGGCCATCTGCAGCAGCCGCTCGGCGGACCCGATGGCGCTGGCGGGGATCATGAACCGGCCGTTGCGTATCCAGGTCATCGCCAGCTCGAAGCCCTTGCCGATCTCGCCGAGGACGTTCTCCTCGGGCACGCGTACGCCGTCGAAGACGAGCGCGGCGGGACCCCACTGGCCCATGGTGGGGATCGGTTCGGACGTCCAGCCCATGTCGCGGTCGACGAGGAAGCAGGTCACGCCCTCGTCCGGCACGACGGCGAAGACCATGGTGAAGTCGGCCTCGCTGCCGCCGGTGATGAACGTCTTCTCGCCGTCGATGACGTAGTCGCCGCCGTCCTTCACGGCGCGGGCCTTGATGTTGCGGGCGTCGGAGCCCGCGCCGGGCTCGGTGATGGCGAAGCAGGAGCGCCGTTCGCCCTCGATCGTGGGGATGAGGTAGCGCCGCTTCTGCTCGTCGGTGCCGGCGTAGAGGATGTTGTCGGCGCTGCCGCCGAAGGTGAACGGCACGAACGTGCGCCCGGTCTCCATGGCGAGAATCGCCGACATCACGGCCCCGGCGTCCAGGCCGCCGTACTCCTCGGGCGTGTTGATACCCCAGAAACCGGCTCTCTTGGCCTTGAGCCGCAGCTCCTTGACGACGGAGGGATCGAGGCCCGGACGGCCCTCGCGCTCGTTGCGCAGCACGTCCTGTTCGAGCGGGATGACCTCCTTGGTGATGAAACTGCGCACCGTGTCGCGGATCTGGCGTTCCTCATCGCTGAGGGAGAAGTCCACCATCAGCCGGATCCTTCCTGAGCTGGGGATCCCGTACCGGGAAAAATTTTCTAGAATGGGCCTCTAGAACTGATTCCAGCGTGCTCCTCGCGCGCTCAAGGTGTCAAGAGAGACGAGAGCCGATGCCACGCAAGACGACCGGAGCGAACGCCTGGCAGTGGAGCCGTACGGCCGAGACCCGGCGCGGGATGCTGCGGGCCGCGCGTGAGGTCTTCACCGCGCAGGGCTTCGCCGAGGCGAGCGTCGCCGCCGTGGTCGAACGCGCCGGCGCCAGCGTCGGAAGCCTGTACCACCACTTCGGCGGCAAGGCCGAGCTGTTCCTGGCACTTTGGGAGGACCACCAGGCGACGCAGGAGGCCGGCGCCGTGGACGCCGTCTCCGCCGCGCGTGAGGAGGGGGAGGAAGACGCGCTGGAGCTGTTCATCAAGGGCGCGCGTGCGTTCCTGGAGAGTTCGTGGGAGCGCCGTGACCTCGTACGACTGTTCATGGACGGCGACGGGCCTCCGGGCTTCGAGCTGATGCGCCGTACGCGGGGACGCGAGTGGGTGCGGCAGAACGCCGTCCTTCTCGGCGCGAGTTCTGACCCCGTCGACCGGGTCACCGTCGCCGTGCTGACGACGATCATCGGCGAGACGGGCCGCGAGGTCGCCGCCTGCGCCACGAAGGAGGAGGCGGACACGGTCGCCGAGGCCGCCATCCGCCTCATCCGCCGCCTCGACCCACTCGCCCCGGAGTGACCCGGCCGACGTCTCACGCGGGACGGAACGTGGCGCGTCCGCGGTCGATGACGATCGTTCCGTCGTCCTTGGTGGCGCGGAACAGTGCGGTGCCGTCGCCCGCCCAGATCGAGACGGTCAGTGACTCGCCGGGGAACACCGGGCTGCTGAAACGGCCCGACATCGACGCGAATCGTGCCGGGTCGGACCCCGCGAGGGCGTGCAGCAACGCGCGGCCGACCACACCGTACGTGCACAGCCCGTGCAGGATCGGACGGTCGAACCCGGCGCGCGCGGCGAACGCGGGGTCCGAGTGCAGCGGGTTGCGGTCGCCTGAGAGGCGGTACGCCAGCGCCTGTTCGGGGCGGGTGGCGTAGGTGACCTCGTGGTCGGGTTCACGCTCGGGGTCGGCCCAGTCATCGCGCGGGCCGCGGTCGCCGCCGAAGCCGCCCTCGCCGCGGATGAAGACGGACCCGCGTGAGGTGATCATGGGTTCGCCGGTCGTGGAGTCCACGGCGGTGGCCTCGCTGACGACGAGCGCGCCGGAGCTCTTGTCGTAGATGCCGGTGATCTGAGAGGTCGCGCGTACGGACCCGGCGGCGGGCAGCGGGCGGTGCAGTTCGAAGGACTGCTCGGCGTGGACGAGCATCGCCGGGTCGAAGTCGCCGATCCGCCGCACGCCGGGCACCTGGGCGAGCAGCACCGCGTACGTCGGCAGGACCTGCTGCTCGATGCCCTCGGTGTTCTCCGTCGTGAACGGGAGCTCGGCGAGCGGGTCGCCGAGCCCGGCGCCGACGCCGATCGCGTAGAGCAGGGCGTCCTTGGAGGTCCACGAGCGTTCGTACGGTTCTGACTCCACGCCGATCGCACTGTGGTCGAGCGCCATGTTCAGGCTCCGTTCTCCGGGGTGCGGCCGTCGGGCATGACGTTGGGTGCGGCTTTCGCGACCAGTCCGGGGATGATCGCGCCCAGTTCGGCGGGATCCCACCGGGAGCCCTTGTCGGTGCCGGGACCGGCACGCCAGCCCTCGGCGACGCTGATCGCGCCGCCTCGCACATTGAACACCCGGCCGGTGATCTCACGCGCCTGGTCCGAGCCCAGCCAGACGACCAGCGGCGCGATGTTGTCGGCGGCGTGCGCGTCGAAGTCCTGCGGCTCTCCGGTGGGCTGCCAGCGGACGAGGTTCTCCGTCATCCGGGTCAGGGCGGCCGGGGCGACGGCGTTGACGGTCACGCCGTAGCGTTCGAGCTCGCGCGCGGCGATCACGGTGAGCCCGGCGATGCCCGCCTTGGCGGCGCCGTAGTTGCCCTGGCCGGCGTTGCCGTAGATGCCCGACGACGACGTGGTGTTGATGATCGCGGCGTCGACCTGGTGGCCGGCCTTCGACCGGGCACGCCAGTACGCCCCGGCGTGCCGCAGCGTGGAGAACGTCCCGCGCAGATGCACCCGGATGACGTCGTCCCACTCGTCGGCGGTCATGTTCACCAGCATCCGGTCGCGCAGGATGCCGGCGTTGTTGACGAGCACGTGCAGGTCGCCGAAGTGCTCGACGGCGGACTCGACGAGACGCTTGGCGCCGTCGAAGTCGGAGACGTCGTCGCCGTTGGCGATCGCCTCGCCGCCGCTCTCGCGGATCCGTTCGACGACCTCTCCGGCCGGGCCCCCGGACGAACCGCTGCCGTCGACCTCGGCTCCGAGGTCGTTGACGACGACCTTGGCGCCCTGACGTGCGAACTCCAGCGCGTGCCCGCGTCCGATGCCGCGCGCGGCTCCGGTGACGATGACGACGCGTCCCTCGACGATTCCGCTCATGGCACCCTCGTTTTTCTAGAATAGTCTTCTAGAAAAACGAAGAGCCAGGGTGCCTGTCAACCCGCGCCGCCGCGGAAAGGATCAGTCCATGGGCGTACTCGACGGCAAGGTCGCCATCGTCACCGGAGCGAGCCGGGGCATCGGGGCGGCCATCGCACGCGCGTTCGCCACCGAGGGGGCGACCGTCGCCGTCACCGCCCGCACCGTCGACCCCGGCGACTCACGCCTGCCGGGCACCATCGGCGAGACCGCCGCGCTGATCGAGGCGGACGGCGGCACGGGCTGATGTTCGAGGTGCAGGTGACCGCGCCGTTCCACCTCGCGCGGCTCGTCCTCCCGGGCATGAGGGCGCCTCTTCCACCGACTGACCACGGAGGACGACCCGCACTCCGAGCCCTCGTCGGTCATGGCCGGCGCGGCGCTGGCCCTGTGCCGACCCGGCGCTCCGACCGGCCGCGTCGCCCTCTCCCAGGACCTGCTCACCGAGCTGGGCGGTACCGGATGAGAGTCGCCCTCGCCTGTCTGCTCGTCCTGCTGGTCGGCTGCTCCGGCGCGCGCGGAACCTCCCGCGAGAGACCGGGCCGTACGGCGGTCGGCACGTCCACGCACAGCATCACCGTCGACGGCCGCCGACGTACCTTCCGCCTCTACCGCCCGCCGTCACTGCCGGTATCGGCACCGCTCGTCGTCATGCTCCACGGCGGCTTCGGCAACGGCGACCAGGCCGAGAAGGCGTACGGCTGGGACGGCGAGGCGGACACCGGGCACTTCCTGGTCGCCTATCCGGACGGCGTCAACCGCGCCTGGGCGACCGGCGGCGGCTGCTGCGGCACCCCGGGGAAGACCGGCGTCGACGACGTCGCCTTCATCACCGCGATGGTCGCCGCGATCGGTCACCAGGTGCCCGTGGACCGGCGGCGCGTGTACGCGACGGGCATCTCCAACGGCGGGATGCTGGCCTACCGGCTGGCGTGCGACACGAAGCTGTTCGCGGCGATCGGCCCTGACTCGGCGACCCTGCTGGGCCGGTGCGAGTCACCGGCGCCGACCTCCGTCATCCACATCCACGGCACGACCGACCGCAACATCCCGTACGCCGGCGGCCGGGGAAGCGGCTTCGCCCAGATCAACGGCCCCGGCGTCCCCGGCCTGGTGGCCGACTGGCGCGAGACCGACCACTGCTCACCGCCGTCGACGACCGCCCACGACCCGGTCACCATCCTGACCGCGACCTGCCCGGACGCCCGGGCGGTCGAGCTGATCACGATCACCGGCGCGGGTCACCAGTGGCCGGGCGGCGTCAGCAAACCGGTCCTGCAACGCGTCCTGCACCTGGACCCGCCGTCGAAGGCCCTGGACGCCACCGACGTCATCTGGAAGTTCTTCGCCCGCCACCCCGCGATTTAGGGCCTAGAGCCGCGCGGGCACACCGTCCCGGTCGACCTCGCAGAGGCGGCGCCAGGCGCGGGGGACCTCTCCGGGGCCGAACACGCCACTGTCGATGAGCGACTTCAGCACCGAACGGGAGGCCTCGCGCCGGAGCGCCAGCCGGGGCTCGCTGTGGCGTACCGCCGACCAGGTCTTCCACGCGGGCAGGCCGATCGTCGGGTACACCAGCGGCTGCACCATCATGTCGAACATGAAGCCGATCAGGCGGGGCACGAGACGCCGTACGGCGGCGCGGTCGCTCCAGGTCGTCGAGCGGTAGTGCTCGGCGACGGTGGTGCGCGCGTACGCGATGTGGCGCGCCTCCTCCTGCCGGTGGTAGCGGCTGACGCGCCGCAGGTAGTCGTCGGCGTCGGGGTGCTCCGAGACCAGCTTCTGCAGCAGGTCGGGGATCTCCTCACCGCCGAGTACGAGCGCGTCGAGAGTGGCCGGGCGGCGGAGGATCAGCGGCAGGAGCCGGGCGCGGATCCGCCGCGACACCTTCCCGTCGATCGGGTGCCGCTGCGCCGGCTCCAGCTGTTCGACCACGCGGGCGAACAGCCGTGAGTGCCGTGTCTCCTCGCCGATCTCGTGCAGCGCGTACGTGAACCGCGGGTCGGTCACACCGGGCGCGACCGCCAGCTGGAACGCGAACCCGGCGATGAGGATCGCCTCGAACGCGATGCCGAGCCGCATCATCGACGCGAGCTCCTCACGCGCGAGCGTCGTCCTCTGCTCTTGTGTGAGATCCAGGTCGAGCCCGGCGGTCGAGAGCAGGTCGTCAGGGATGATCTGTGCCGCCCCGAACTCCCCGACGACGTCGACGTCGGGTTCGATCACGTGGCGTACGGAGGCGGTGTTCAGCCGTTCGACGCGCCGGGTGCGCAGGTCACGGCTGTCGCGAAAGTCTTCCCTGGTGGGCATCGGCGTCACCTTTTCAACCGGGGATCACCCACATTTTACCGGCGGGTAACTGAAAGTGGACGGCTCTCGTCAGTGACCTCCGTCGCAGTGGGCGGTGACCGCTACGGATGGTCGAGGACGGTGCCGAAGCTCGTACGCGGGGCTCCGCAGAGCATGAACGCCGATCGTGTGGAGGCTCCGGGGAGGCACCGGCCGCGAGGACGCCGTCGAACGACGACGACGGGCCCGTGAGGACGACGCCGTGGTCGGACGGGCCCGTCGCCGAGCCGAACACGATCGTAACCGAGCCTTCGCCCGTACCCTCCGGCGCACCGGCCGCGATGTCCGTGTGGCCGTCGTGGTCGAAGTCGCCCGAGGCGACCGACCCGCCGAACCTGGCGTTCTTCCGCGGATTACCGGGTACGCCCGGACTCGCCAGGCTGACCAGCCGCCGGCTCCCCAGGCCGTACAGCAGGACCACGTATCCGGCTCGGTCGAACGCCCCGACGCGGCCCTTCGGGACGCCGACGGCCAGCACGCCGCCGGCGCCCGGTGCCGCCGACGTCGGCGTCGCCGCCTGAGCGCAGGCGACGTGATGCGGTGCCGTCTCGCATCCCGCGATCGCCAGGAGGAGCAGTGCCGCGCTCGCACGACGGACTCGCATCGCGCCTAGGATTCGACCAGGAGGCGGGCATAGTTCGCCATCGAGCGCTGGTAACGCGGGAGATGGCGGGCCAGCGCCGCGACGGCGATCGAGACCGCCTCGCGTTCGCGGCCGACGTCGGTGAGGGCCAAGGCGAGGACGGTGCGCACGGCGTCGTCCAGCTCGTCCGGCACCTCGTCCAGCTCGGCGGTGAGCAGGGCGACGCTCTCCTCCGCACGGCCCAGGTTACGCAGTGAGCTGGCCATCTGGATCACCGCGCGGCGGCGGCGTTCGCCGGTCAGCCCGATGCCCAGAGCCCGTTCGTACAGCGGCACCGCCAGGTCGGAGTGGCCATGTGAGTCGAGGGCGCACGCGCGTTCGAAGGCCGCGACCGCGCTGCCTTCGGGAAGCTCCGCGGCCAGCTTCTCGACCAGGGCGAGGAACTCCTCCTCGCCGCAATCGTCTACCGACGCCCAGGCGGCCACCATCCGCCGTTCCCAGTCTTCGTTCACCGGCCCACACTCGCACACGCGCCCGCTACGCGGTGAAGGAGAAGGAGTTCACTCCCAGGCCGGGACCGCCTTCCCAGGGTTCGAAGCCGAACTGGACGCTCGTCAGGTACCAGGCGGTCTGGATGTAGCCACGGCCGACGGCGTCGGAGGTGAAGTCCTTGATGCCGACGTCCAGGGAGTTCGTGGTCTGCTGGCGGACGTAGGAGACGACGTTCCAGCCGGTGTTGCCGAACCACACGTCCCAGGTCGCGCCCGCGAGGTTCGCGGTGCCGACCTTGGCGCCCACGGGCTGCGGCGCGCCGCTGTGCGAACCCCAGATCATCATCTCGGCGCCGGTGTTCTGGCCGGGCGGGTTCGGCGTCGGGTCGTACCAGATGTCGTAGGCGGCGTCCCACTGGCCGCTCGTGGTGGTGTACGACACGTTCGAACGCGGGGTGCCGAAGGCGCTGACCCGCAGGGGCAGGCCGCTTCCGGTGCTGCAGCTGCCGTAGTGGCAGCCCGCGTAGATCGACGGGTACGACGCGGGCGGGCCGTTGGTCGGCTTGTCATGCGAGCCGCTGACGACGCTGAACCCGGTGCCGGTGACGTTGATGCACTGCTGGATCGAGTCGCCCCACTCGTTGTTCTGGACGATGTAGCGACCGCCTGAGATGGACGTCGAGCCGAACGTGTCGCAGATCTGGGTGTCGGCGCCGGCGGTCTGCGCGGCCAGCGCGGACACTGCGAGTCCGGCGGTCGCCAGTGCGACGGCGGCGGCCAGTGAGCGCAGGGATCTCATGGTCGGGCCTTCCTGTATGGGAGCGCTCCCAGCACCATGTCAATCAATGTCAAATCAGTCAATAAGTGATGAAAATATCAGGGAGTGGAAGGCTCCGGGTCATCCGGGGCAGGCGGTACCGAACCGGCCGGGTCCAGCAGGTCGCAGGCGATCTGGAGGAGCCGGTCCACGTCGACGACGGGCTTTTGCAGGTACGCGTTGGCGCCGGCAGACAGGGCCTTCTCACGTTCGCCGGGGATGGCCTTGGCGCTCAGCACGATGATCGGAAGGGCGGCGTGGCGGGTGATGTGGCGGATCCGCTTGATGGCCTCGTACCCGTCCATCACCGGCATCATGATGTCCATCAGGACGAGTGACACGTCCGGATTGTGCTCCAGCACCTCGATGCCCTCGCGGCCGTTCATCGCGTACAGCGCGGGCATCCCGACCCGGCTCAGGAGCTTGGTGAGCGCGAGGACGATGCGGATGTCGTCGTCGACGATGAGGACCTTGCCGGGCAGCTTGCGGTCGGCGCGCTGGGCGTTCCACGCGCCCAGCCGGGTCATGGTCGTGGTCGGCTCGACGTGCTCGCGATCGAGGGTCCAGCTCATCGCGTTGTCGGCGCCGGGCGTCGCGATGGCCGCCCCCCCGTCCTCGACGGCCTCCAGGACATGAGACGCCATACGGCCCGGGTGCACGACCGGGATGTAGAGCGTGAAGCAGCTGCCCTTGTCCGGCTCGCTGGTCGCGGAGATCCGGCCGCCGAGCAGCGCGGCGAGCTCGCGGCTGATGGACAGGCCGAGACCCGTGCCGCCGTACGTCGGGCTGGTCTCGGCGGTGTGGGCCTGCTCGAACGCCTCGAAGATCACGCTGAGCTTGTCGGCCGAGATGCCGATGCCGGTGTCCTCGACCTCGAACGCGATGACCTCGCCGACGTCGCGCAGCGGGCTGTCCGTGGGCGGTCCGACTCGCAGCGTGACCTGGCCGGCCGAGGTGAACTTGATCGCGTTGGACAGCAGGTTGCGCAGGATCTGCTGGAGTCGCTGCTCGTCGGAGTACATCTCGAGCGGCGCGTCGTCGGCCACGTCGACCACGAAGTCGAGCCCGCCCTCGACGGCGATCGGCCGGAACGTGGCGTTCACGTAGTCGATCACCTTGTCCAGCGGCAGCTTCTTCGGCCGGATGTCCAGGCGACCGGCCTCCACCTTGGACAGGTCGAGGATGTCGTTGATCAGCTGGAGCAGGTCGGAGCCGGACCGGTGGATGGTGTCGGCGAAGTCCACTTCCTCCACTGACAGGTTCTCTTCGGCGTTGTCGGCCAGCAGCCGCGCGTAGATCAGCATGGAGCTGAGCGGTGTGCGCAGCTCGTGCGACATGTTGGCCAGGAACTCCGACTTGTACTGGGACGAGGACGCGAGCAGCGAGGCCTTCTCGGCCAGCTCTTCATTCGAGTGCTGGAGTTCGGCCTGCTGGCGCTGCAGCTCGTCCGAGCGTTCCTGTAGCTGCGTCGCGAGCCCCTGCGACTCGCCCAGCAGCGCCTCGGTACGCGAGTTGGCGATGATCGTGTTGATCGCGACGCCGATGGTGTTCACGAACTGGTCGAAGAAGGCCAGGTGGACGTCGGAGAAGCGGAAGAACGACGCCAGCTCGATGATCCCGAGGAGCTTGTCCTCGAACAGGATCGGGATGATCACGATGTTGGCCGGTGCGGCCTTCCCGAGCCCGGAACTGATCATGATGTACTCGGGCGGCGCCTCTTCGACGAGGATGCGCTTTTGCTCCAGCGCCGCCTGCCGGGCCAGCCCCTGCGCCAGCACGTCAGGTGTCTCGGCGGCGCCCTGCAAGCCGTAGCCGGCGACGAAGGCCAGCTGCGTCGCATCGCCCATCGGGAACGCCGGCTGGTCGCCTTCGACTTCGACGTCGGCCAGGAAGAACGCGCCGTACTGGGCGTTCACCAGCGGGGTCAGCTCGCGCAGGATCAGATCGGCGACCTCCATGAGGTCGCGGTGGCCCTGCATCAGCCCGGCGAGGCGGGTCAGGTTCGACTCCAGCCAGTCCTTCGCGCGCGTGGTCTCCCGCAGGTTGGACACCATCAGGTTGATGTTGTCCTTCAGCTCGGTGACCTCGCCGTGGGTCTCGACCGTGATCTGGCGTGACATGTTGCCCTGCGTCACGGCCGAGGTCACGTCGGCGATGGCGCGGACCTGGTTGGTGAGGTTGCGGGCCAGCTCGTTGACGTTCGTGGTCAGGCGCTTCCAAGTGCCGTGCACGCCCTCGACCCGCGCCTGGCCGCCCAGCTTCCCCTCACTGCCGACTTCGCGGGCGACGCGGGTGACTTCGGAGGAGAAGGAGGACAGGGTGTCGACCATCGTGTTGATGGTGGTCTTGAGTTCGAGGATCTCGCCTCGTGCGTCGACGTCGATCTTTTTGCCGAGGTCGCCTTGGGCGACGGCGGTCGCGACCTGGGCGATGTTGCGGACCTGCGACGTCAGGTTGTCCGCCATGGAGTTCACGTTGTCGGTGAGGTCCCGCCACATGCCCGAGACGCCGCGTACCTGGGCGCGGCCGCCGAGGTTTCCTTCGGTGCCGACTTCGCGGGCGACGCGGGTGACCTCGTCGGCGAAGGCGGACAGTTGGTCGACCATGGTGTTGACGGTCGACTTGAGCTGGAGGATCTCGCCTTGGGCGTCGACGGTGATCTTCTTGGACAGGTCGCCGTTCGCCACGGAGGTCGTGACCTGGGCGATGTTCCGGACCTGGGAGGTCAGGTTCGACGCCATGAAGTTCACGTTGTCCGTGAGGTCCTTCCAGACCCCGGAGACCCCGCGTACCTGGGCCTGTCCGCCGAGGTTTCCTTCGGTGCCGACTTCGCGGGCGACGCGGGTGACCTCGTCGGCGAAGGCGGACAGCTGGTCGACCATGGTGTTGACGGTCGACTTGAGCTGGAGGATCTCGCCTCGTGCGTCGACGTCGATCTTTTTGCCGAGGTCGCCTTGGGCGACGGCGGTCGCGACCTGGGCGATGTTCCGCACCTGCGACGTCAGGTTCGACGCCATGAAGTTCACGTTGTCCGTGAGGTCCTTCCAGACCCCCGACACGCCGCGTACCTGCGCCCGGCCGCCGAGCTTGCCTTCGGTGCCGACTTCGCGGGCGACGCGGGTGACCTCGTCGGCGAAGGCGGACAGTTGGTCGACCATCGTGTTGATGGTGGTCTTGAGTTCGAGGATCTCGCCTTGGGCGTCGACGGTGATCTTCTTGGACAGGTCGCCGTTCGCCACGGAGGTCGTGACCTGGGCGATGTTCCGGACCTGGGAGGTCAGGTTCGACGCCATGAAGTTCACGTTGTCCGTGAGGTCGCGCCAGACCCCGGAGACCCCGCGTACCTGGGCCTGTCCACCGAGGTTTCCTTCGGTGCCGACTTCGCGGGCGACGCGGGTGACTTCGGAGGAGAAGGAGGACAGGGTGTCGACCATCGTGTTGATGGTGGTCTTGAGTTCGAGGATCTCGCCTCGTGCGTCGACGTCGATCTTTTTGCCGAGGTCGCCTTGGGCGACGGCGGTCGCGACCTGGGCGATGTTCCGCACCTGCGACGTCAGGTTCGACGCCATGAAGTTCACGTTGTCGGTAAGGTCACGCCAGACCCCCGACATACCGCGTACCTGGGCCTGTCCGCCGAGGTTTCCTTCGGTGCCGACTTCGCGGGCGACGCGGGTGACCTCGTCGGCGAAGGCGGACAGCTGGTCGACCATGGTGTTGATCGTCGATTTCAGCTGGAGGATCTCGCCTTGGGCGTCGACGGTGATCTTCTTGGACAGGTCGCCGTTCGCGACCGAGGTCGTGACCTGGGCGATGTTCCGGACCTGGGAGGTCAGGTTCGACGCCATGAAGTTCACGTTGTCCGTGAGGTCCTTCCAGACTCCGGACACGCCGAGTACCTGGGCACGGCCGCCCAGCCGCCCCTCCGTGCCGACCTCGCGGGACACCCGCGTGACCTCGTCCGCGAACGCCGACAGCTGGTCCACCATCGTGTTGACCGTCAGCTTCAGCTCCAGCAGCTCGCCGGTCGCCTCCACGGTCACCGAACGCCGCAGGTCCCCGCCGGCGACCGCCTTGGTCACCACGGCGATGTCCCGTACCTGGGCGGTCAGCCGGTCGGCCATCATGTTCACGGCCTCGGTCACCTCGCGCCAGGTGCCCGACAGCCCGCGTACCTTGGCGCGCCCGCCGAGCCGTCCGTCCGTGCCGACCTCACGGGCGAGTCGCGTCACCTCGCCGGTGAACATCGCCAGTTGGTCGACCATCTGGTTGATCCGGCGGCCCAGGCGGCGCAGGTCGCCCCGTAGCGGACGGTTCCCGTCGTGCAGGTCCATGCGCTGGGTGAGGTCGCCGTCGGCCACCGCGTCGAGGACGCGCGTGGCGTTGGCGGCGGGAACGACGAGCGCGTCGATGAGCGTGTTCGCGGCCTCCACGCTCGTGGTCCACGCACCCTGGCCGGGGCTCGCGGACAGGCGGGCGTCGAGCCGGCCGTGGCGGACGACCTCGCGGCAGACGCGGGTCAGCTCCTCGGTGAAGTGCTGGTTGCGGTCGGCGATCTGGTTGAAGGCGACGGCCAGCTCGGCCACGATGCCCTCGCCGCCTGCGGGCAGCCGCAGTCTCAGGTCACCGTCTCGCAGCGCGGGCATCGCCGCCAGCAGGGGGCGTAGCTCGCTCATGTGGACCCAGCCCTCGCCGGGTCGTGCACTGACACTCTTCACTCTGGTCGTCGGGCCCACCTGGATATCCCTTCAGAGCGGGCGGACGTTGCCTCGCACTTATGAGCAAGCTATGCCCTGGTTTGTACCTTGATAAGGGTTAGAGGCATCCTTTACGAGTTTTATAATGATCGTTACTATTTGCGTGGATTACGCTCTAGTGTCGGTTTATGGTAGCGAGAGGCGGTGGCTAGTGAGGCGGGATGATGACTGAGCAAGCGGCTTCCCTGCGCGATGACGACCCGATCGCGACCCACGGACGGGTGGTGGTGGCCGACGACGACGTCCTCCTACGCGAGGGGTTGGCGCGCCTGCTCTCGCGCTTCGGCTTCGAGGTGGTCGGCCAGGCGGGCGACGGCGAGCGGCTCCTGGAGCTCATCGACGAGACGCTGCCCGAGCTGGCGATCATCGACACCCGTATGCCCCCGACCTGCACGACCGAGGGCATCCAGGCGGCACGCGAGATCCGCGCCCGGTTCCCCGCCATCGGGATCCTGGTCCTGTCGGCCTACATCGACGTCGACCTCGCCATGGACCTCATGTCCAACGGCGAGCGCATCGGCTATCTGCTCAAGAGCGGCGTCACCGACGTCACCGAGTTCGTCGGCACCCTCGAACGCATCTCCAAGGGCGGCTCGGTCATCGACCCCGCTCTCGTGAACGAACTCGTCGCCCTCGGCCCCCGCGAAGACCCGCTGACGCACCTGAGCGCGTATGAGCGCGAACTTCTCGCGCTGATGGCGCAGGGGTGGTCCAACGAAGGAATCGCCGACAAGCTGGGGGTCGCCGACGAGACCGTGGACAACGACATCCACGCCATCACCGCCAAGCTGTGCCTGCCGGAGACCGACGCCGAGCACCGCCGCGCCCTCGCGGTACTCGCGTTCCTCGACGCTCGTTAGGGCGTGTCTGACGGATCCCTGTCCGGATGCGCGGTGCACAGGCGGCGCCTCGCCGCGTTGTCATCGGTCGCCGGCCATGACCAGGCCGACTCCCTCCTCCGCCCTGCGACGCACCGCCTGAGCGCCGCTCGCAACGAACGTGTCAGGAACGCCCTAGGGGCGGCCGAAGGGCGGGTACGCGCGCCGGTGCCTCACCGGGGACGTGATGTCGTGGGCGGACGGCACGACCGTAAGAGTCTCCAGCACCGGCCGTGGGGACCTCGGCACGCACAGGGAGATGACGTTGCCGAGGACCGGAACGTTCGCCCGGATCGTGACGTCGCCGCCTTTGAGCTGGTCGATCCCGTGCGCCTTCGGCCCCCAGACACCGGTCAGGTCGCCGGAGATCGGCTGGTGCGGTGGCACCGGTCCGCCCGAGCCCGTCAGTCGGAACGACGCCGTCTGCGCCCCGCCGACGTTGATCCGCGCGGTGGCGCTCCAGGAGTTGAGGACGACCGGCGACTGCAGGCTCAGGCTCGCGATGTGCAGCCGGAACCGTACCGGCGCGCCCGCGGCCGTACGCTCCGGCGACGCCGTCAGCGTGCCGCTGATCACGACGGGACGGGTGCCCAGCACCGGGACGCTGCAGCTGTAGGCCGCGGAGAAGGCGGAGGCGGCGGCGGGCGCCTGGGACGCGACCGCGGTGGCGCCGCCGAGCGCGACGGCGCCGAGGACGGCCGCCGCAGGCCTGCGAAGAGACTTCGTCATCAGTGATCACCCTCACTCTCGGCGATCACGTCATCACGTACGAGAGCGTCCGCGGGCCCGTTTTACCGGAGCCGGAAACGATCAGTACGCAGAGGTGACGGTCACTCCCGCCGGCCGGCGACCAGGTGGGTGACGGCCGTGCCGGCCGCGAGCATCGTCAGAGACACGGCGGCCAGCGCGCCGAGGCGCACCGCGATCCCGCCCGCGGACGCGGCGTCGGTCAGCAGCCGGATGAGCGGGCTGATCGGTGAGATCCAGCCGACCAGCAGCATCGCCAGCAGGGCGCCCACCGCGACGACCACGGCCACGCCGACGCGCGTGATGACCAGCCGCGAGGTGAGCAGCCCGACCGCGACGCCCACGGACGCCGCGGACAGTTGGGCGACCGTCCCGGCCACCACGACGCCGGCCGTGACCGTACGCTGCCCGATGATCATCGGGTACACCAGGCCGATCGCGGTCAGCAGCGCGCATCCGGTCAGGGTGACGGCGACGGTGACGGCGAGCACACGCCGCGAGCTTCCGGCGGCCACGACGATGACCTGCCGCTGCACGGGGTTCTCGTGGTTCACCACCGCCACCGTGAGCCACATGCTGCACGCGAGGATCGCGGCCACGCAGAAGGAGTACGCGTGCAGAAGCGGGCTGGAGTCCGAGCTGGTGCCGACCGAGAGCGCCGCGAGGAACACCAGGACGGGCGGCAGGTAGCGCTGGGAGAGCAGCAGGCTCGAGAGCTGGTAGCGGTACAGAGCGATCAACGGGAGGTCCTGTGCGTCGCGGGGGCGGGGTGTACGCCGGTGACCGACCAGCCGTGCGTGACGGCCTCGACCAGCAGCGCGTCGTGAGAGTCCCTGGCGACCAGCAGCTCGACCGCGCCGTCGCGTTCGACGGCGCTCAGCACGCCGGGCCGCTCCCGCCACGCGAGCGGCGTGCCGCCGGAGGTCTCGGCGAGGGTGACCAGCATGGCCTCGTGCTTCGAGTGCTTCGAGCCGGGGCCGGTCAGCCGGCCGCCGTCGATGCGGCAGACACTGGTCGCCTTCGAGGTCACGACCGACTCGTGGTGGTCGGTGAAGACGACGGCGGCACCCTGCCCGGCGGCCTCCCGCATCAGCTCGCCCAGCACGCCGTGCACCGAGGAGTCCAGCCCCGACCACGGCTCGTCGAGCACGAGCAGGCCGGGCGGGACGAGGAGCGCCTGCGCCAGGGCGACCTTCTGCGCGTTGCCCTTCGACAGCTTGCGCATCGGGGTGCCCGCGCCGCCCGTCAGCGCGAGCCGATCGAGCAGGTCGTCGGCCCGGCGGCCGGCCTCGGGCGTCGTCAGGCCGCGTACGCGCCCCATGTGCCGCAGGTACGCCGAGGCCGACATCCGGTCGTGGGACGGGAAACGCTCGGGGACGTACCCGACGACGCCGGCGGCACGGGCGACCTGCCCGGACGACGGCGCGGACAGCCCGGCGAGGATCCGCAGCAGCGTCGACTTGCCGGACCCGTTTCCGCCGGTCATCGCCAGGATGTCGGCTCTTCGCACGTCGAGGTCGACACCGGTCAGGACCTGCCGGCCCCGGCCGTACCGTTTGGAGACGTCGCGCAGGCGTACGGCCGGCCGCTCATCGGTCACGAAGGAGAGACGGGCGCGGCGGTCTCAGAGTTCCACGGGCATGAGCTTCCCGGTGTGCACGTCGTAGATGGCGCCGCCCACCGGCATGTCGTCGCGGAGGAACGGGCTCGTACGGATGCGCAGCAGGTCGTGGCGGAGCGCGGCGTCCTGGTCGGGAACGGTGTGGAACTCCAGGCTCCTCGTGTCGACCCCGGCCTCGGCGGCGAGCGCGTGCACCTTCTCATCGGTCGCCTTCGACATGCCGCAGTCGGTGTGCGGCATGACCAGCACGCGCTCCACGCCGAGAAGGACGACCGCGAGCACGAGTGTGCGCAGGACGTCGTCGGTGACCCGCGCGCCGGCATTCCGCAGGATCTTCGCGTCACCGGGCCTGAGGCCGAGCAGGCCGAGCGGATCGATGCGTGAGTCCATGCAGGTGACCACGGCCAGACCCCGAGCGGCGGTTCCGGTCAGGTCGGAGTTCTGGAACGTCCTGGCGAACGTGTCGTTGGCGGCGAGCAGATCGTCGAAGGCGGTCACGTCGTGCATCCTCCCGGCGCGGCGAAATCGTCGTTTCTATGATCCCTCGTCGTATTTACGCTGAACCCTCAGGGCTCCAATTACGCGGATCGCCTCCCCGCGATGAGTTTTTCGTCCGACGCTGGTCATAGCGTTGACGGGCCGCTGACCGGCGGCTTCGACCGACAGGGAGGCTACGCATGAGCGGAGTACGAGTACTGGTCGGGACGCGCAAGGGCGCGTTCATCCTCACGTCCGACGGCGGGCGCGAGAAGTGGGACATCGACGGGCCGTTCTTCGGCGGCTGGGAGATCTACCACCTGACGGGGTCGCCCGCCGATCCGTCGCGGCTCTACGCCTCGCAGTCGACGGGCTGGTTCGGGCAGCTCATCCAGCGCTCCGACGACGGCGGCCGCACCTGGGAGCCGATGGGCAACGAGTTCGCCTACGACGGCGTGCCCGGCACCCACCAGTGGTACGACGGCACGCCGCATCCGTGGGAGTTCGCACGGGTCTGGCACCTCGAACCCTCGCTCACCGACCCCGACACGGTCTACGCCGGAGTCGAGGACGCCGCCCTGTTCCGCTCGACCGACGGGGCACGTTCGTGGCAGGAGCTGCCGGGCCTGCGCCGCCACGGCTCCGGGCCGTCCTGGCAGCCGGGAGCCGGCGGAATGTGCCTGCACACGATCGTCCTCGACCCGCACACGCCGGGCCGGATGTACGTCGCCATCTCGGCCGCCGGAGTGTTCCGCTCCGACGACTCCGGCGAGACGTGGCGGCCGGTCAACTCCGGCCTGCGCTCCCAAGGCATCCCCGACGAAGACGCCGAGGTGGGCCACTGTGTCCACCGCCTGGCGATGCACCCGTCACGGCCGGGCGTGCTGTTCATGCAGAAACACTGGGACGTCATGCGCAGCGACGACGCGGCGGAGACATGGCACGAGGTCAGCGGCGACCTGCCGAGCGACTTCGGCTTCGCCGTCGACGTCCACGCCCACGAGCCGGACACGGTCTACGTGATCCCGATCAAGAGCGACTCGGAGCACTATCCGCCAGAGGGCCGCCTGCGCGTCTACCGGAGCCGTACGGGCGGAAACGACTGGGAGCCGCTCACCAAGGGCCTGCCGCAGGAGCACTGCTACGTCAACGTGCTGCGGGACGCGATGGCGGTCGACTCGATGGAATCCTGCGGTATCTACTTCGGCACGACCGGCGGCCAGGTGTACGTGTCCCCGGACGCGGGTGACACGTGGTCTCCGATCGTCCGCGACCTGCCGGCCGTGCTGTCCGTCGAAGTCCAGACGCTGTCGTGATCCGCATCGTGCTGCCCGCCCACCTGCGCGCGCTGGCCAACGTGTCGGGAGAGGTCGAGATCTCGGTTACCGGCGAGGCGACGCAGCGTACGGTCCTGGACGCGCTGGAGGTCGCCTACCCCGTCCTCCGGGGAACGATCCGCGACCACGCGACATCGCGGCGACGCGCTTTCGTCCGCTTCTTCGCCTGCGAACAGGACCTCTCTCATGACCCGCCCGACACTCCATTGCCCGGTCCGGTCACCACCGGAACGGAACCCTTCATCGTCGTCGGCGCGATGGCCGGCGGCTAGCGTAAATGGCATTCAACCGGCATAAATCTACGTACGACAAGGCGTCGATTATCGATCAATTCCGAGTTCGTGGGTAAGCCACATTTTCGTGTCTCTTGAGTGCACGGTGCTCGCCGGGTTACGTACGGTAGGCATGGGTCATGCAACCTTTCGTGCTGCCTGACTTCTACATGCCGTATCCAGCCCGCATCAATCCCCATCTGGAACGCGCCCGAGAGCACAGCACCGACTGGGCACGGAGCATGGGCATGCTCGACGCGCCCAAGCCCGGCGGAGGTCTTGTCTGGGACGAAGAGGCCCTGGCACGGATGGACTACGCGCTCATGTGCGCCTACACCCACCCCGACTGCGACGGCCCCGTCCTCGATCTGGTCACCGACTGGTACGTCTGGGTCTTCTTCTTCGACGACGATTTCCTGGAGCAGTTCAAGTACTCACGTGACTTCGCCGGCGCGCAGGCGTACCTCGACCGGCTCGAGCTTTTCATGACGACCGGCGGGCAGACGCCGCCCGAGCCGGAGAACGCCTCGGAGGCCGGCCTCAAAGACCTGTGGGAGCGTACGGCGCCGTCGATGTCGGACGGGTGGCTCAGACGGTTCATCACGAGTACGCACAACCTGATGGTCGAGTCGATGTGGGAGCTGGAGAACATCGACCAAGGGCGCATCGCGAACCCCATCGAATACGTCCAGATGCGGCGCAGGGTCGGCGGCGCGCCGTGGTCGGCGAACCTCGTGGAGTACGCCGCGGGCGCGGAGGTACCCGACCGGTTCGCGGCGTCGCGGCCGGTTCAGGTGCTGACCGACACCTTCTCCGACGCCGTTCACCTGCGCAACGACCTGTTCTCCTATGAGCGCGAGGTGCGGCAGGAAGGGGAGAACTCCAACGCGGTGCTCGTGTTCGAGCGGTTCTTCGACTGCCCGACCCAGGAGGCCGCCGATCTCGTCAACGAGGTGCTGACGGCGCGGTTGCACCAGTTCGAGAACACCGCGCTGGTCGAGATCCCCGGGCTCCTCGCCGAGAACGCCGCGCCGCACGAGGTGGCGGCCGTGGCCGCGTACGTCAAGGGGCTGCAGGACTGGCAGTCCGGCGGCCACGAGTGGCACACGGTGTCCAGCCGCTACATGAACGAAGGCGCGGTCACCGGGCCGAAGGGCGTGCTCGGCGGGCCGACCGGGCTCGGCACCTCCGCGGTCACGTCCCTGCTGGCCGGGCCCGGCTCGGCGCGACGGACCCGGCAGCACTCCTACGTGCCGTGCCGGCCGGTCGGCCACCTGCCCCTGCCCGACCTGTACATGCCCTACTCGATTCGCACCAGCCCGTACCTGGACGACGCGCGTGAGCGGGGCGTCGGCTGGGCGCAGGAGATGGGGATGCTCGACCCGGTCCCCGGGGCTCCGGCCGGTTTGTGGGACGAGCGCCGCTACCGGGGCTTCGACTTCGCGCACTGCGGCGCGATGATCCACGCCGACGCGAGCCCGGAGCAGCTCGACCTCACCACCGACTGGCTCGCCTGGGGCACCTACGGCGACGACTACTTCCCCCTGGTCTTCGGCGCGCGCCGAGACGTGGCGGCGGCCAGGCTCTGCGACGAGCGACTGGCCGCTTTCATGCCGCTGGACGCCGGGGCGACGCCGGAGCCGGCGAACCCGATCGAGAAGGGCCTCGCCGACCTCTGGCGCCGTACGGCCGGCCCGATGAGCGAGCACGCGCGGCGCACGTTCCGCAAGGCGGTGCGGGACATGACGGAGAGCTGGGTGTGGGAGGTGCTCAACCAGGCCGAGCACCGTGTCCCCGACCCGGTCGACTACGTCGAGATGCGGCGCAGGACGTTCGGCTCGGACCTGACGATGAGCCTGTCACGGCTCGGGCAGGACGACATCGTGCCCGACGAGATCTTCCAGACCCGCGTCATGCGCGAGCTCGACACGGCCGCGCAGGACTACGCCTGTTTCACCAACGACCTGTTCTCGTACCAGAAGGAGATCCAGTACGAGGGCGAGGTCCACAACATGGTCCTCGTGCTGGAGACCTTCCTCGGCGTCGACCGGATCATGGCACGCGACATCGTGGCGGAGCTGATGAAGGCCCGGATGCTCCAGTTCGAGCACATCGTCGAGAACGACCTGCCCAAGCTGTTCGACACCTTCGACCTCGATGAGGACACCCGCTCGGCCCTCACCCGCCACGCCGAGGACCTGAAGGAGTGGATGGCGGGCATCCTGGAGTGGCACCGCAGGTGCGAGCGCTACATGGAGCACGAGCTGAAGCGCGTCAGAGAGCCGCAGGTCACGAACGCCGACTTCCTCCCGACCGGCCTGGGCACCTCAGCCGTACGCCTCGACCTGTCACCACGCTGACCCGGCCGCGCCGCCGGGCGGGTGCAGAACCTCTCCCGGTTGTCAACCACGGTCGGCGGACCGTCGGAAGCGACACAGAACCCTTCGGGCGGCCCTCGTGGAGAGGGTCGCCCTCACGTCAGGACGGGTTCGCCGCGCGCTGGAGGCGGGTGGCCTCCTTGACCAGCCGGCTGGAGCCGCCGCGGTCCGCCACGGCGGCCAGTCCCGGGATCTCGGCGCGGGCGCCGGTGGCCTCGGCGCACCGGGTGGCCAGGGCGAGCAGGTCAGCCATGCCCGTTCGTGCGGGTTCGCCGGCTTCGGGCAGTGCGTCCGGCAGGGCCGTCACGATCATCGCCCAGACCTCGGCGTGGCCTCCGGCGTCGACCGCGCCGCCGAGGGCCGCCACCAGCCGGTTGACCTTCGTCAGCTTGTGGCGCATGAGGCGGCCGATCGCCGTGCCGAGCTCGGTCGCCGGGAGCTGCCCGCGCCCCGCAAGGATGAGCAGCGCGTCGACGGCCGCCGAGCGTTCGCTCTGCTCGCGGGAGGCCAGCGCGAACGCCAGCACGGTCGCGAGCGCGTCGCCAACGGGACCGTCGGCCTCCGCGAGCCCGAGCAGGGCCTCGTCCGTCTCCCCGTAGGAGCCTTCCGTCAGGTCGGCCATCTCCGGCAGCAGATGCGCGGCGATCACTTCCCGGTGCGACGGCATGATGGCGGGCCACCAGTCGCACGTGCCGTAGTGGTACTGGCGGTCGGCGCGTTTCCACCGGCCGCCGGGCGGCACCCGGCACAGCTCCTCGGCGGTTCCACGGAGACCGTCCGCGGACACGCTGGCCAGGACACGGACGACGGGGAGGTCCTCGTACCCGTACGTCGGATAACCCATGTGCGTACGGCGCGGGAGCGTCAGCACCCGGGTCGTCACCTCGGGGTCGGGCATCCGGCCGGACGCGAGCACGTTGGCCGCGATGTGCCCGGAGACCGAAGTGAGCTTCCGCGCTCGTACGGCGACGGCGGGGGCGAACGAGCGGGGCAGGCGCAGCAGGGCCTGTTCCAGGTCGAGGGCCGGGGCGTCGATACCGGCCGCCTCAAGGGTCTCCAGGCGCGTGACCAGTACGTCCGGGTCCAGATGCCCGTTGGCCGCGGTCGGCGTCGCGAGCAGGACCGGCACCTTGCCGATGAGGCCGGCGGCCTCGCGCATCCGCCGGTGCGTCATGCGCTGCGGCGTGCTGACGCGCTCGCCCGGCTCCTCCTCCGGCAGGGCCGGGGGACGGACGCTGTCGATGGCGCGGGAGACCGCTCCGAGCAGGCCACCACGGGGTGCTTCAGGACGCCGGACGGCGGCGCGGACCGCGGCACCCATCCAGGCCATGGGATGCGAGTTGGCGGGGTTCTCTCGCGCGACCGCCCACTGGGCCGACGCCGACGCGTCGATGACCCGCTGCAGTGCGGTGCGGGTGCCGTCGGGGTCGCTGTAGGCGAAGGTCACCAGCCCGGCGAGGAGGCGTTCGCCCTCGCGCCATCCGACGGCGGCGGAGCCCAGCACCGCGGCGGTCTCCTCGGCCAGCTCGGCGACCGAGCCGATCGGCGGCGGCATCTCACGCGGGACGTACGGCGCGACGCCGACGAACTCCCCGGCCGGCTCGTCGGTCTCGACCGCGCCGCAGGAGGCGGCGATCGGCTCGCGCAGGTCGCCGGGCAGCGTCACCGCGGCGTCGCGTACGGCGCGCAGCGTCTCCTCGCGGGCCTTCGAGGCGTGCTTGACCACCAGTTTGACGGCGCGTTCGCGCAGGTCGAGGACTTCGTGGCCGAACGCGACGGTGACGGCGTTCAGCGTCAGGTCGACCCTACGGCCCGCCGTACGGCCCAGCCAGCTCAGGGCGGCGCGCACCAGCTTCTTCTCCGGGCGGAACAGCAGCGCCTCGGCGGCCTCGGTGAACGCCGCGTCGTCCAGGCCGCCGACCTCGTCGACCCGGCGGACCTCGCGGAGCGCGACCTCGGCGACCGGAGCGGGCGCGGCCGGCAGCAGCCGCAGGTAGTCACGCGTGCGGGCGGTCACCTCCTCCAGGGTGGGAGCGAGTGTGTCGTGGAGGCTCACGAACCACTTCAGGTCGTTCACGGCGCCACCGCGCAGGAACCGGCTCAGGCACCCGTCGAGCAGCATCTCCCGCTTCAGCCGGCCATCCGACGCGAGAGCGTCCAGCGTGCCTTCCCACGTGACCCGGTCCCTCCCCACCGGAGTTCTCGCCAGGATCCGCCCGGCGCCGTCCGCCTCGAACAGGCGCGGGGTGAGCGCGTCGAGGAACGGGTCGGTACCGAGCCCTGCCGGTCCCGCGCCGCACACCAGCCAGCCGATGACGAACGCGTCGTCGACGGGCGGCTCCTCCCCGGCGTCCGTGAGGAGCCGGGCCGCGAAGCGCCAGAGAGCCCCCTCCTCCCAGGGCAGGTTGGTGGCACGTAGCCGTCCGGCGATACGCCGTGCCAGGTCGAGCCGCCACTCCGGCGGCCGATCCGCGACGACCCTCGTCATCAGGGGCACGTGGTCGCGCCCCCGGCTGTTCGCCCACACCCTCAGGGGAGGGCGGAAGACCCATGAGGTCGCGCCCACCGGTCCGCCGATGGACCCCAGCCCCGCGACCAGGAGCGGGACGACCGCCTGCTGGTCGAGAAACCGCCAACGGTCCGCCTCGCGGCGTTCCTTCAGGTAGCCGGGCAGCGCCTTGGCGACCTCACGGCGTTGCTCCGAGGTCAGTGCCCGTACCGCCGAGGCGGTCCGCTCGGAGTCGCCGGCCTCGATGTACGTGCGCACCAGGTCCCAGGTCATCGGAGGTCTCCCGCGGTCGCCGTCTCCGCGGAGCCGTCACGCTCGGCGGCGCGCTCGACGAGCCGGGTGGCGAGCACGTGCTTGCACGGCCCGCGTCCGCCCCGGTGGTCGGTCCACCACGGGCACGTGCACGAGCCGCCGTCGCCGGTGAGGCGTACCTGACGTGAGTGATCGCCGGTGGTGACCAGCGCGACGCCGGGTTCGGTGAACTTCACGGCGCCGGCCTCGACCAGCGCCTGCGCGGAACGCAGCCGGGGGTTCATCGCGGCGACGCGATCGCGGTCGTAGGGCAGCTCGCGGTGGAAGAAGGCCGCCTCGGCGGTGTCGTACCCGACCTTCCCCGCGGTGCCGAGCTGGGTCAGGGCGGCACGCGCACGCGCCACGCTCACCCCCGCCTGCTCGGCCAGGACGTCCGGTTCGACTCTGGGCTCGAAGGCCAGCAGGACCCCGAGGAGGTCGGCGTCGGCCGACGCCTCATCGGTGGCCAGCGCCTCCAGCACCGCGCCCTCGCCGGAGAAGCCGCGCCGTACCTCGGGGGAGAGGGTGAGGACGTAGCGCATGCCGGGCAGCTCCAGCTCCCACGCGCTCGCCAGCGGCACGGTTCCGGCCGTGACCGCCGGCCCGTACACGCGCAGGGCCTTGGCGAACCGCAGCAGCGGCAGCATCGTCGCCAGCCGCTGCGGGCCGGGCAGGCACACCGCCCCGTTCGCGGGGCGTGACGCCGTCCGGAGCGTACGGCCCGCCGGGATCGCCCACAGCACGTCGTTGCTCCCGCCCCGCAGACCGCGTAGGAAGCGCACGGCGTCCGGAGCGGACAGCTCGGCGCGCAGGTCGAACCCGGCGGCGATGACCTGCACCTCGGCGAAGCCGCGCAGCCAGCGCTCCGGCAGCGGCACCTTCTTCTCGACGACCGCGCCGTCGAGCGTGGTCACCGCCAGCTCCTCGGCGCCGACCGCCAGGTGCAGCGGGTCGGACGAGCCGACACGCGCCAGCGCCTCGCGGAGCGGGCCGTTGACGTCGACGTTGGTGGTGCCGCGTTCGTGCACCTCGCCGTCGAGCGCCTGCTGGAGGACGTCGAGCCGGGCGTACGCGCCGCAGCAGGCGGAGAACGACTCCATCCGGATCCGGTCGCCGTTGCACGTCACCACCGGGTCGCGCATCGCCGTCGGCCGCGGCTGGTAGTAGCGGGTCTGAGCGACGTCGGCCACGGCGAGCAGCGCGGCGGCGGCGGGCGCGGCCTCGGTCAGCAGACCGCTGAAGAAGTGCGGGTGGGCCTTGGGGCCGGTCTCGGTCGTACCGCCCGATGTCGACAGACCCAGAAGGTCGCCGGTGAGGCCGGAGGGTCGGGCGTAGGCGTAAGCCTGTGCGGTTGCCATGTCCGAAAAAATAGGAACTGTCACTGACATTTTCTGGCGTTCGGCGAAACCGCAGGTCAACTACTTTCGGACGCGTCGCCGACGATGGCGCGGAGCGCGGCCACATGGGCCCGGTACGCGGACCGGCCGGCGTCGGTGAGGTGGAGCCAGACCCGCTGCCGGGTCTCGCGGACCGCGCGGCGCTGCTCGAGATATCCGGCGTCGGCGAGCACACCGACGTGCTTGCTCAGCACCGAGTCGCTGACGCGAAGGCGCTCCCGCACGGTGGCGAACTCGGCCTCGGCGACCGCGTCGAGCATCGCGCAGATCTGCAGGCGGTTGGGGGCGTGGATCGTCGCGTCGAAGCCTTCGAGCGGGTTCGGTGCGAGGGTCACGACGCCCGCCGCGGCCGCCGGACGTAGCCCAGGACCAGCATGTCGAGGCCGAGCGCCATCGCGGCCAGCGCCACCGCCCACGGCCGGTGGTGCAGGGAGTACATGGCGCAGCCGAACACGTACACGACCGTCAGCGGGACCAACGCGATCATCCCTCGCAGCTCCATGCGGCCGCACGGCTCCTTCGGCTGAACGCCGACCGCCTCGGTATGCCTCTTGGTGATCGCCGTGACCACGATGACGGCGAGCGCGACGATCACGACGCCGAACGTGCCCAGGAGCAGCATGCCGACGGTCATCCCGGCGAAGACGGCCGCCATCGCCGGATAGAATCAGGGGCGGGCCGGCAGCGTGCTGATCGAGGACCGGGCGTGCTCGGCGTCCCGTAGAGCGGTGGCGGCTTCGTCTCGCGAGGGGGCCGCCCGGCCGTGCGCCGGCGAGCGGGATCGGTTCGATCATCCGCGGCCGATGAACGGCATCGCGGTCGCCATGATCGTCATGAACTGGACGTTGGCGTCCAAGGGGAGACCTGCCATCGTCACGACCGCGTCGGCGACGTGACGGACGTCCATCATGGGCTCGGCGCGGGTGGAGCCGTCGGCCTGGAGAACGCCGATGCTCATCTGCTCGGTGAGGTCCGTCGCGGCGTTGCCGATGTCGATCTGGCCGCACGCGATCCCGTACGCGCGCCCTTCGAGCGACAGCGACTTGGTCAGCCCGGTGATCGCGTGCTTGGTGGCGGTGTAGGCGACGGAGTTCGGCCGCGGCGTGTGCGAGGACACCGACCCGTTGTTGATGATGCGGCCGCCGCGCGGCGTCTGTTCCCGCATGAGCCGGAAGGCCGCCTGTGCGCACAGGAACGACCCGGTCAGGTTCGTGTCGACCACCGAGCGCCAGGCGTCGCACGGCATCTCCTCCACCGGCATCGCGGGCCCGAAGATCCCGGCGTTGTTGACGAGCAGGTCGAGCCGGCCGAACCGCTCGCGTACCCGCCCGAACAGCGCCTCGACGGAGCCGGGGTCCCCGACGTCGGCGACGACCGCCATGCCGCCGGCCGTACCGTCGAGCGTCGCCCGCAGGGCCTCCTCGGTACGCCCTGCGACGACGACGTCGTAGCCGTCGCCGATCAAGGCACGCGCGACCGCACGGCCGATGCCGGACCCGCCTCCGGTGACGATCGCGATCCCGGTGCTCATATGGCCTTCACTCCCGCCGTCGACGATCAGGGTTCCGCGGCCACGCCCAGACTGATCGCCACCGCATGGGTCCGGTCACGTGCGTGGAGTCTGCGGAGGATCGACTTGACGTGGCTCTTCACAGTGTCATGAGTGATGTGCGGCCGCTGGGCGATCATCCGATTGTCCAGCCCGATCGACAGCGTCGCGAGCACCTCGCGCTCACGCGGGCTGAGCCCGAACCGCTCCGGGTCCTCCGGCTCCGGCTCGGCTCGGCACTCCGATTCAGACCCGTGACTCCGCCATGGTGTGGAACGCCGTCACCGACGGCAAGGCGCTGGTGAGCCACGCCGTCGGTGTGCGCGACCATATTCCGCTCTACGCGACGGTGCCCGCGGGCTGGACGTCCGTGCGGATCGCCGACTCCACCGGGATGCCCGGCGCCTCGGGTCCGCGCGGGATGATCATGCCGGGCGGGACGCCTGCACCGGCGGCACCCGGAACTCCGGGCACGCTGCCCGGCGCCGGCGCGTCACCGTTCGCCGGAACGGTGCCCGGCTCGGGCGTGCCACAAGACTCTGGTGAGGCCTCCGGCACCCGGCACCGGCCCGGTGCCCGTCGTCGTACCCGGTGTTCAGGCCGGCCCGAGGATCGCGTCCGCACCCTCGCCGATGGCGACGCGGCGGCCGGCTCGTCACGGCTGAGCACGCGGACCCCAGAGGAGGACGGCGCGATGCGATTCCTGCCGACGGCGCAGGCTGTGTCGGTTTTCATGGTGGTGCTGTTCCTGGCGTACCTGACGACCATTCTCGTGCCGTACGCGATCAGGAAGCCGGATCCGCCCGGCGACGCGAGCGGGTAGCACTTCTTCGTCCCGTGCCGCGACGAACGTGCGGCGATCGGCCAGACCCTCGAACGGTGTGGGCCGAGATGCTCACAGCGGGAGCGGAGGAGACGACAAGGCACATGGCCTGCGCGTCTTTCCTCATCGCCCTCGGTCTCCCCGTATTGGCCGTGTGCTCGGGCCTTCTCTTCCTCTCGCTTCGCATCGCCACCATCAAGCCCATCCGCGGCCGTCGCTGACGCGTCCGGCGGCGTAGCGCCGACTTCCGAGACATATGTCCATAAGTTCCTGTACAGTTGCCCAGGAAATCGGGACGAACAGACAGGAGCTGACAATGGTGCAGATCATCGCGGCGATTCTGGTCGGAGTGGTGGCGGCGCTGCACGTCTATATCCTTGTTCTGGAGATGTTCCTCTGGCAGGGGCCGCGCGGTCGTGCCGCTTTCGGACTCGACGCCGACGCGGCGCGGATCACCGCGCCGCTGGCCGCCAATCAGGGCCTCTATAACGGTTTCCTCGCCGCCGGGCTCATCTGGGGTCTCATCGCCAAGGACCCGGTGGGCTTCCAGGCGCAGATCTTCTTCCTGTGCTGCGTCATCGTGGCCGGTGCGTACGGCGCGGTGACCGCGGCGCGGAAGATCCTCTTCGTCCAGGCCCTGCCCGCCGCGGTGGCGCTCGCGGCGGTGCTGGTCGCCGGATGACGCCGGCCGCGCGAGGCGAGGACCCGCGTACGCGCCGGACCCGTGAGCGTCTTCGGGACGCCCTGCTCGCCGAGTGCGCCGAGCTTTCCCTGGAGGACCTGAGCGTCGCGCAGGTGGTCCGCCGCGCCGAGGTCGGGCGGGCCACCTTCTACCTGCACTATGAGGACCTTCAGGCGCTGGCCGCCGACGCGTGCGGGGAGGTCGTACGCGAGGCCGTGGACGCGGTACACGACTTCGAAGGCGCTCCCGACCCCGCCGAGCCTCCGCCCGCGCTCACGGTGTTCCTCGCCTCGGTGGCCGAGCGGGCCGATCTTTACCGGAGGTTCCTGCAGCCGGGTGGCGGCGGGCCACTGGGTGAGGTGCTGCACCGGGAGCTCAAGGCGCGTGCCGAGCTCGAACGCCGCCGCGCCGGCGTGCCGTACTCCCCGCTCGCCGGGTCGGCGGTCTCCGCCGTTTTCACGGGAGTGTTCGCCGATTGGCTGCACGGCGTCGTCGACGTCGAGCCCGGTGACTTCGCCGCCCAGGTCTGGCGGCTCGTGATATCCGTGCACGGTATCTTCGGCCGGTCGGGAGCCCAGTAGCGGTCCGGCCTTTTCTCGTCATCTGACGGGGAGACCGGGAAACCGGTGAGGACTGCGCGACACAAAGGGCGAATCGCCGTCCGTACCGTCCGCGTCGCCGTACTATCCTATGCTCGGACAACGTTGCTGAGAAAGGATCGCGAGTGGCGACCAAAGTCATCACGGTAGATGATTTCGACGGTCACGACGGAGAAGACGTGGCCAAACGAGACTTCGAGGTTGCGGGCGTCACATATACCATCGATCTCGGCGATGAGAACTTCAAGAAACTGCAAGAGGTGCTTGAGGCGCTCTGGCCGTATCTCGAGAAGGCCGCCAAGGTGAAGCAGGCCGGTCGGCCGCGTAAGACCACCGCCGAGGGCCCTCCTCGTTTGCAGGGTTACTCCAACACCGACGTGCGCGAATGGGCCAGCCAGGAAGGTGTCGAGGTCAGCTCACGTGGGAAGATCGGCGATGAGGTCTACGAACAGTTCATAGCCGCTCATCCCAGCGCCAAACCGGAAGACTGACTCGCGGCAAGACACCGCAGGGGAGATTCACATGGCACAAAAGACCATAGTTCAGCTTCTCGATGATATCGATGGCAAGCTGGCCGACGAGACGGTGACCTTTTCGCTGGACGGGGTCAGCTACGAGATCGACCTCCGTGCGAAAAACGCGGACAAGCTTCGCAAGGTTTTCACGCCGTACGTGGAGAAGGCGCGCAAGGGTGGCATACGCGCGGGAGCGCGTTCCGGTCGCCGAACCGCTGCACGCAGCACCCAGAATCGCGAGCGCGCGGCCGACATCCGGGCGTGGGCGAAGCAGCACGGTATCGCGGTGAACGACCGCGGCCGCATTCCCGCCCAGATCATCGAGGCATACGACTCGAACGACCCCCGTAAGGCGAAAGACAGCGGGCGAAAGGTTCCCCAGCCGAAATTCCAGTCCGCGAGCTAGGCCGACACCCTGGTCACACCGCGGTCTAGGACACCCCTCCCGCGACCCCCCGGACGCTTGGCGCTGTATCTCGTCCGATCATGACGGCCTCGGGCGGCTCGACGAAGCAGTGACGCCTCCCCGGCGCGGACGCCGAATGGACCGCCTTTCGCGCCGGCCCGCCGAATCGAGACCGCCCGAGACCCTCATTCGCTGAGAGGTCATCGCGGCAGCCGGTCGAGCAGCCACGTGCCCAGTTCCGGCGTCACACGTGAATGGGCCTGGTTCTCTGGCGCGCACACGTACTCGTCCAGTTCGCTTTCGTCCGGGGAAAGCGCGGCGATGTCGGCGTAGACGTCGTCCTCGACGTCGAGGTCGCGGATCGCGACCGCACTGACCGAAGGGACGAAGCAGACCGTACGGTGCTCGGACTCGGCCGCGCCGAGCCGGTCGCGAGCGGTGCCGAAGCTTTCCAGGGTGCCGCCGGGGGCGCCGTCGAGTTCGGGGAGACCGCTCGTATGTACGAGCGTGGCGGGCCGTTCGCGTTTCAGGTGGGCGACCAGCTCGCCGTCTCCCGACGCCTGGGTGCGGAGTGTCGTGTCCCGGTAGAGCGTGCCGGTGACCTTCAGCGCCTCCGCCCCGGGCGGGACGTTCAGGCCGATTCCCTCGCCCGACCCGTTGGACAGGCCGAGCCTCAGCGGTTTGCTCGGCCACCCTCCGACATCCTCCAGCGCCGCGAGGAAGTCGGCGCGCAGCGGATCGCGTACGGGCTCGTCGCCGACCTCCTCGATGTGCCGCCACAGCAGCTGCCGTGCCGCCGGGCTGTTGATCTGCGCGGAGGGTGCGGGCTCGTCGTCCCGCAGGAAATGGGCGAGCGCCTGCAGGCTGATCGGGATCCAGGCGCCCCGGTGAGGGCTGTCCCAGGAGAAGTAGACGGCGGTCCGATGGTCGATCGACTCGCTCTCCATCTTCGCGAGGGCGTACCGGGTGACGAGGCCTCCCATGCCGAACCCGCCGACCGTCAGGTCCACGCCCGCCGACTCGGTGGCGGCCCGGCCGACGCATTCGGCGGCGACGCGTGCGTTGGTCAGGATCGAGGCGGTCCGGTCGTCGTAGCCGAGGAGGACCAGGTCGTTGCCCTGGTTGCGGAGCGATGTGATGAAACCTTCCCCACGGCGCTCCATGTGGTCCCAGCTCACGTCCAGCTCGCTCGGGCCGGAGCCGAATCCGTCGGAGACGACCACGGGATTGACGAGGTGAGTGTGGCCGGTCGCGTGGTAAATCCACGCGCGGCCGTTACGGAAACGCCATTCCTCATCCGGTACGGGTGCGGGTCGTGGTGCGGGGGCCCGCGGTATGAGGATGTCCCACTGCTCACTGGTCGAATCACTCATGCGCCTGATACTGCGCGTGACTAAAAGATCACGACAAGTAGCGACGAGTGTCCGTTTCAGGTCATGGCGTGCTGGTTGACGAACGTAACGCCTTGGCTGGTCGGGCATTGGTGCCATTCACCTTGGGGGCCGCTGGCCCGACCTGGCCATTCAAAGGGCTTGTCCGGCTGTCAAATCCGAATTGACACTGCTATTCCCGGACATTCGGCCCAAATTGGCCATGTCCGCCCCCCGAGGAGGTAGGCATGAGTCCTCAGAGTCGATGGCGGGTGATCGCCGCGGCCGGGCTGGCCGCCGGTGCCCTGTTCGTCACGCCGGCCGCCGGAGCCGTGACCGGTCACACCGACGCCGTGTCCGCCGCGACGGCGGTCGCCGGCCGCCTCGGCCCGGCGCGTACGGCCGGCGTCTACCAGGACCAGGCCACCGGGCGGCCGGTCGTCAATGTCACGGACGCCGCCGCGGCCCGCACCGTGCGCGCGGCCGGCGCCACGCCTCGTACCGTCGCCCGCAGCGATGCGGCCCTCGCCCGGATCACCGCGGCGCTCGGCCGCTCGATGCGGATCACCGGCACCGCCTGGGGGGCCGACCCCAGGTCGGACACGGTCGTGGTGTTCACCGACGGCTCGGTGACCGGCGCGCGGCTCGCCCGCGTACGTGCCACCGTCAAGCCGTACGGCGACGCGGTACGCCTGCGCGAGGTGGCGGGCAGGCTGGCGACCCGGCTGAGCGGCGGCGACGCGATCATTGGTGGCGCGTTTCGCTGCACGGCCGGTGTGAACGTCGTCAGCGGCTCGACGTACTACCTGATCACAGCCGGGCACTGCACGAACGCCGGCGACATCTGGACCACTCAGGCCGGCGCGGAGATCGGCGCGACCGTCGCCACCAGTTTCCCCGGCAACGACTATGGGCTCATCGGCTACACCGGAAGCGTCCCCCACGACGGCACGATCGGCTCGCAGGACATCACGTCCGCGGGAAACGCGTTCGTCGGTGAGCACGTCTGCATGCTCGGCTCCGTGTCCGGCCTGCACTGCGGCACCGTGACGGGGCTGAACGCCACGGTCAACTACGGCGCCGACGGCATCGTGACCGGCCTGATCCAGACCAACATCTGCGCCGAGCCCGGCGACAGCGGGGCGCCGCTGTTCGACGGAACCAAGGTGCTGGGCATCCTGTCCGGTGGGAGCGGCAACTGCTCGAGCGGCGGCACGTCCTTCTTCCAGCCGATCGTCGAGATCCTGTCCCAGTTCGGCGTGAACGTGTTCTGAACCGACGAGCCACGGCGGCGGTCACGAGGGCGAACCTCGCGACCGCCGCCTCGTCCGGGAACCGCGTGGTCGACCGTCGGCCCGCGCCCGTGGCGAAGATCTGCGCACGCGCGCCGGGCGGGGCGTACGCCGCCCGCCGGCGCCGCGCGTAACAGGATGTAAGACGCGCGATCGGCCGAGGCGGTACGCGTCCAAGGACCGGGCAGGCAAGGGGCGCCACCGCTCCGGCGGCAGGCCGCCCGACCTCCGCGCCACCGCCGCACGCCGCGGCGAAGACTCCCAGGTCGCCGGGCTGATCAATCGCCTGTGTGCGACCGGCGAGGAGTTCGCCGCAGACCTGTACGAGGTCGTGTCCTCCAGGGATCGGCCCCGATCGACCGCGAAACCTCGCTGACACCGCCGAGGGTCGGCGTCTCCTCGTCCTCACCCCGCCTCCGGGCGCGGACGACTGTGGCTGCCTTGACAAAAAAAGTTGTCGGTGGGACGGTTGCGTCATCGCCGAACGAGCGGCGAGATCGAGAAGGAGAATGAGATGGCGAAGCTGACCGTGACCACGTTCCTGTCCGTCGACGGCGTCATGCAGTCCCCGGGAGGTCCGGAGGAGGACCCGCGCAACGGCTTCGACCTGGGCGGCTGGCTCGTCCCGTACGCCGACGAGGACATGGGACGGATCGTCGTCGACTGGTTCACCGACGCCGATGGGTTCCTGCTGGGGCGTAATACCTACGAGACGTTCGCCTCGCACTGGCCGCACGTCACCGACGAGGCCGACCCGATCGCCCCGAAGCTCAACGACCTCCCCAAGTACGTCGCCACCCGCACGCTCGACACCGTCGAGTGGAACAACTCCACGATCCTCAAGGGCGACGTCGTGCAGGAGATCATCGCGCTGAAGAAGGGCCCGGGCCGTGAGATCCAGGTCCACGGCAGCGGCGATCTCGTCCAGACGCTGATGGCGCACGACCTCGTCGACGAGTACCGGCTGCTCGTCTACCCGGTCATCCTCGGCAAGGGACAGCGCCTGTTCGCGAACGGCGCGGTGCCCGCCGCGCTGAGCCTCATCGACTCACGGACCACGGGCGCGGGCGTCATCGCCCAGACGTACCGTCGCGTCGGAGACTTGGAGTTCGGGTCGTTCGCCCTCGACCAGTAGCGGCCTGCTGCTCCTCGACGACCTGCAGCAGCCCCCACACGAAGTGGGCGACGTAGGAGCCTTCGGGTGTGGAGAAGACCGACTGCCACCGGCTCGGCAGCATGTCGGCCCGGTGGTCGACCGGCGCGAAACACCGGGCGACGTCGCCGACGACACACGACCACGGCGCCAGGTCCGCGGCGCTTCCCAGCGCGGGTGACGGAGCGCCGTCCGGCCGTACCAGCCACTCCTGCAGGAGAGTGCCGTCCGGCGCGGCGACCGCCTCGAACCGCAGGTCCGGCCAGAGCGGCAGGGTCCACCAGGAGGCCTGGCAGGTCACGTCGCCCGCCGAGCGTGGCACACGCCTCTCGGGAGCGCCCAGTACGAGCCGGAGCCGTCGCTCGCCGCCGGGGAACCTCGACGACCGCAGGATCCGCTGCCACCGGGCGTTGACCTTCCGCATCTCCGTACGCGAGGCGTCGAGCGAACGGGCCGCGGCGGTGACGAGGCCGGGCTGGTAGTCGGCCATGCGCCTGAGCAACACCAGCTGGAACTCACGTCGGCCGAACCCGTTCATCGTCCAAGCAGTAGCGGACGCGCGAGAGCGCGGCAACCGCCTCGGGCGGGCTCATGCGTTCGTGTACTCCGTTTCGGCGCTGGGGCGGTGTTCCTCATCGCGATTCTCCGGAGCCGAGGCCGGTACGTGGCGCAGCAACGTCGCGACCAGGGCGGCGACGACCAGGAGGAGAACGGCGCTGACGAGGGCGACCGTGTGCATCCCGCTCGTGAACGCGTCACGCGCCGGGCCGAGCAGCGCCGTCTCCACCTGCCGGGGGAGCCCGCGCGCCGCGGAGGTGGCGGTCGTGAGGGTGTCCCGCGTGGCGCGCGCCACCGCGGGCGGCGTGCCGGCCGGGGCCGTACGGGGGAGGTGGTGCCGGTAGACGGCGGTGGCGAGGCTGCCGAGGGCCGCGATGCCGAGCGCGAACCCGAGCTGGCCGCACGTCTCGTTCAGCGCCGCCGCCGACCCTGCTCTGGCGGGCGGTGCCGCGCCGATGACCAGGTCGATCGTCAGGACCACCATCGGCCCGCAGCCGAGGTTGATGACGGCGAACCCGGTCGCCACCGCCGCTCCGGAGACGCCTCCCGCGATGACCGTCAGCCCGGCGGCCGCGATGACCAGCCCGCCGCCGATGGCGTACGCGGGCCGGATCCTGCGGGCGAGGTGCGGCGCGGCCAGCGCGCTGACGATGGAGGTGGCGACGCCGGGCAGCATCCACACGCCCGCGCCGAGCGGCGAGAGACCCCGTACGAGCTGCAGGTACTGCGTGATGAACATCATGATCGCGCCGCCGAGCATGGTTCCGAACATCATCCCGCCGAGCGCGGTGGCGAACGCCCGGTCGGCGAACAGCCTCAGGTCGAGCAGCGGGTCGGCCAGCCGGCGCTGCCGGGACACGAAGACGGTTCCGAAGGCCAGCCCCGCCAGCGCGGCCACGACGGGTAGCGGACGCCAGCCGTCCTTGGCCAGTTCCTTCAGCCCGTACACGACCGGCAGGATCGCGGCGAGCGACAGCGCGACGCTCGGCAGGTCGACGCGGCCGGCGCCGGTGTCGCGCGACTCGGGCAGCAGGAACGGCCCGGTGACGAGCAGCAGCGCCATCGCCGGCACGCCCATCAGGAACGCCGAACCCCACCAGAACCGGTCCAGCAACGCCCCGCCCGCGAGCGGGCCGATCGCGGCGCCCGCCATGAAGCACACCATCCAGACGCTGATCGCGACCGCCCGCTGCCGCGGGTCGCGGAACATCGTGCTGATCAGCGCCAGGGCCGAAGGTGCCAGCGTCGCCCCGGCGATCCCGAGCACCGCGCGCGCCCCGATCAGCATCTCCGGGCTGGTCGAGTAGGCCGCCAGCACCGACGCGGCGCCGAAGGCGGCCCCGCCGATGAGCAGCAGCCTCCGCCGCCCGATCCGGTCGCCGAGCGTGCCCATCGTGACGAGGAAGCCGGACAGCAGGAAACCGTAGATGTCCATGATCCACAGCTGCTGGGTGCCGCTCGCCCGGAGGTCCTCGCTGAGGTGGGGCAGGGCCAGCAGGAGTACGAAGACGTCGATGGAGACCAGCAGGGTGGGCAGAGCCAGCACGGCCAGCCCGAGCCACTGCCGCCGTCCGGCGCGCGCCGGGATGTCGATGTTCATGGAGGCTCATCCGTTCGTTTCGGGAATCTCGTCAGAGACGTCGGAGCACCCGGCCCGATCTCGACATCCAGGGCAGAGATTCCCGCAGAATCGCCGTCGGCCAGGCGGGAGGCTTCGTCGTGCGGGACGGCGGTGTCGTGCGGCGGCGAGGTCCGACGGCTCCGGCCCGCGGCGGGGTGTTCCGCTCGTGTGAGCCGTGGCCCCGGTATCGGCACCCGGCTGGTGCGCCTGTCACGTCAGACGAGATGCCGGGCGAAGAACCTCCGGTAGCGGACCCGAGGCGGCAGGCACCGAGTGCGGACCGGTCTCCTCCGGCCGGAGCCGAACCGGCCCACTGAACCGGCACCGAATTGGACCTCACGACGGGCCGCCGTCGCCCCTACGGTCGGCGACATGAGTGTTATGACGCGATCCGGGCGTGAACCGGCGGAGTGCGCGCCGCGGCCGAAGATCATGTCCCGGGCGCTGGCGCTGGTGTTCCTGTCCACGTTCGGGGCGATGTCGGGCTTCTACCTGCTGCTGTCCGTCCTGCCGCTGTATGTCACGTCCATCGGCGTGGGCAAGGTGGGCGCCGGGTCGGTCACCGCCGCGCTGATGTTCTCGACCGTCGCCGCCGAACTCTGCACGCCATGGCTGGTCGGACGGTTCGGCCGGCGGCGGGTGCTGGTCGTGGGGATGGCACTGCTCGGCGCACCCGCGCTAACGCTCCCCGGCTCGGCGAGCCTGGCCGCGATCCTCGTCGTGTGCGTCGTACGGGGCCTGGGCTTCGCGATCACCGTCGTGGTCACCGGCGCGATCGTGGCCTCCCTGGTGCCGCCCGAACGTCGCGGCGAGGGACTGGGCCTGTACGGCCTGGTCATCGGCGTACCGTCGGTGATCGCCCTCCCGCTCGGCGTATGGCTGACGGGACAGATCGGATACACACCGGTATTCATCGCCGGCGCAGTGACGACCCTCTGCGGCGCGGCGGCGGCCCTAGGCGTCGACGCGTCGAACACTCCAGCCACCCTCCCGGGCGCACCTTCCCCCGAACCATTGCCGCCGTCCGCCACGCCCGGCGTGCCTATCGGTCCCTCGGTGGCACCGGAACCGTTCCTCGCCGCGCCGTGCGGCGAGGGAGTCGCGGGTACCTCGACCGCGCCCCGGTCGCGATCCGCCGTGCCCTCGTCAACGCCGCCGCCGCCGTCCGTCGTGTTCGGTGGAGGCGCGTCCGAGGAGACCCCGGCCACGCCGACGTCGCGAATCGACACGCACGGCGCGCCTGCCGCGCCTCCGGAGCACGGCGCGCGCCGCGACCGGCGCGGCCCGAGCCACGGCCCGGAGGCGCCGGTCGCGGCGGGCGGGCGGGAGGTGGACGGTGTGCCGGACAAGCCGTTCGGTGTGCTCGCCGCGTTGCGGACCGGAGGGCTCGTGCGGCCTGCGGTCGCCTTCTCGGCGACCGCGATGGCGGCCGGGGCGATCTTCACGTTCCTTCCCGTCGCGGTGGGGCACGGGTCCGGGACGCTCGCCGCCGCGGCGTTGCTCGCCATGTCGATGTCCGCGACGTTCGCCCGGTGGTGGGCGGGGCGGGACGGGGACCGTCATGGTTCGGGACGGCTGCTGCTGCCCGGTGTCCTCGTCGCGGCCGCCGGCGTGCTCGGCCTCGTCCTGATCGGGAGCCCGGTGGCGGTGATGGCCGGGGCGGTGGTCTTCGGCGCCGGGTACGGCGCGGCGCAGAACACCAGCCTGACCTCCATGTTCGAACAGGTCTCCGCGTCCGGGTACGGCACGGTCAGCGCGCTGTGGAACCTCGCCTTCGACGCTGGGCTCGGCGTGGGCGCGGCGGGGTTCGGTGTGCTCGCCTCGCGTACCGGATATCCGGCCGCCTTCGCCGTCACGACCGCCCTGATGTTCGGCATGCTCATCGTCGCGCGAGACGGACGACGCGGCTCGGCGCGCTGAGCCGTGTCGTCGTCGAGAACTCCGGCGCGACCTCTACCCATAAAGTGGACAAGCCGGAACTCGCATCGACGAAAGGCGTAAGGATGGAATACCGCCCGCTCGGCAAGACCGGAACCGTGGTGTCCACGCTGTGCCTCGGCACCATGACCTTCGGAAACGAGAGTGACGAGGAGTCCGCCCACGCCCAGCTGGACCGCTACGCCGAGCAGGGTGGCAACCTCATCGACACCGCTGACGTGTACTCCGCCGGGGTCTCCGAAGAGATCATCGGCCGGTGGTTCGCGGCCCGGCCGGGCATGCGCGACCGGATGGTCCTCGCGACCAAGGGCCGGTTCGCCATGGGCGACGGCCCCAACGACCTCGGCCTGACCCGTACGCACCTGACCCACGCGCTGGACGCCAGCCTGCGCCGGATGGGCGTGGAGCACGTCGACCTCTACCAGGCGCACGCGTGGGACCCGGTCACCCCGATCGAGGAGACCCTGCGGTTCTTCGACGACGCCGTGCGCGCCGGCAAGATCCGTTACGCCGGGGTCAGCAACTTCCTCGGCTGGCAGCTGCAGAAGGCCGCCACGATCACCGAGCTGCGCGGGCTGGCGCCGATCACGACGCTCCAGCCGCAGTACAACCTGATCACGCGTGACATCGAGTTCGAGCTGGTCGACGTCTGCCTGAACGAGGGCATCGGCATCCTGCCGTGGTCGCCGCTCGCCGGCGGCTGGCTGACCGGAAAGTACCGTCGTGACGAGGAGCCGCAAGGGGCGAGCCGGCTGGGGGAGGACCCCGCGCGAGGCATGGAGGCGTACGCCCCGCGCAACGCGCAGGAGCGCACCTGGCGCATCGTGGACGCGGTACGCGGGGTGTCGCAGGAACGCGGCGTCTCGATGGCGCAGGTGGCGCTGGCCTGGGTGGCCGGCCGTCCGGCCGTCAGCTCGGTGATCCTCGGCGCCCGCACCCTGGAGCAGCTCGACGACAACCTGGGCGCGGCGTCGCTGCACCTGTCCGAGGCCGAGACCGCGCGGCTGGACGAGGCCAGCGCTCCCGAGGTGGCCGACTATCCGTACGGTGCCCCGGCGGTCGCCCAGCGCTCTCGTAACATCTGACCCTCACGCCGCCCGCACCACGAATGCCCAGGTCAGAGGGGTTTCATGGCCGTACCCGCGGCTATCCCCGGCCGTGATGGCTCCTGTACGATTTGCCGCTTCTGGGCATCAGTGTCCGTATTAAAGAGGACATCCTCGTGCGGGAGATCGTGTGGCGAAGTCGTTCGTGTTCGCAGGAGGAGTGCTCGCGGTCTGCGCGCTGGCCGCCGGAGTGTCCCTGGAGGGGCACTCCGCCCTGAGAACCCTCTCCGACGTCATCCGCCCGGCGGGTCTGGCGAACGGCGCCAAGGCCCCCGGTGCGGTCGTCGCCGCGGGCGGCGCCGACCGCGACGGCGGCACCGAGGTCGGCGCGGGCGGCCCGGCGCCGGCTCCCAAGGCGCCGGCCCCCAACGCGCCGGCCCGCGAGGCGCTGGTCCCCAACGCGCCAGCCCCCGAGGCGCCGGTCCCCAAGGTGCCAGCCCCCAATGCGCCAGCCCTCAAGGAGCCCGAGGCCCCGAAAGCTCCCGCGGTCGTACGGCGCGCGGGCCCCCTGCGGACCGGATCGATCTTCAACTCGCCCGTCGGCGGCGCCGCGAAGGCGGACGCGATCTCCGCCCAGGTCGGCCGCATGATCGAGAAGGCTCCGAAGGGGTCGACGATCTCCGTCGCGATGTACCACTTCTCCAGCCAGGACACCGCCTCCCTGCTCATCGCCGCGAACCGCCGCCAGGTCGCCGTGCACGTCGTGCTCGACCACGAGTCCGTCGTGTACCCCGCCGCAGGCCGCCTGCGCCGTGCACTGGGCCGCGACGTGAAGAAGCGTTCCTGGGCCGTCGTCTGCGACGAGAACCGCGGCTGCATCGGGCCGGAGTTCAATCACAACAAGTTCTTCCTGTTCTCCGGCACGCTCGGCTCTTCGAACGTGGTCGTGCAGACCTCGGCGAACTCCACCGACGGCGCGCGCGACACCCAGTGGAACGACGCGCTGACCATCCAGGACGCCGGGGTCTACGCCGGATACATGCGCTACTTCGACGACCTCGCGAAGCAGCACCACAACGCCGACTACCACCGCGTCGTACGCTCCGGGCCGTACCGGCTGGACTTCTTCCCGTGGAAGTCCGGCGACCCGATCAGCCAGGCGCTCGACAAGGTCTCGTGCGCGGGCGGCACCCGGATCCGGGTCAGCGTCGGGCACTTCACCTGGGGGCCGATCGCGCGCCGGCTGTGGAAGCTGGACGACGCCGGCTGCCGCGTGCAGGTCGTGTTCGACATCGTCGGGCGTACGGCCACCGGCGCGCTGACCAAGAAGGGCGGTCGGCACGGCAACCCGGAGATCGGCTACCTGACCGAGACCGGCGGCTCCTACGCCCACTCGAAGTACCTGCTGATCGACGGCGGTTACGAGGGGCGGCCGCAGAAGGTCGTCCTGACCGGCAGCAACAACTACACGACCGTCGGCTTGCACGGCCACGACGAAGCGATGATCACGGTGGCGGACGCCGAACTGGAGGAGCAGTACGTCGCCAACTTCGACGCGGTGTTCAAGCACAGCCACCGCGTCTCGTCCACCGATCCGGGCTCCGTGCCGGAGCGGGTGTTCGAACCGGAGCTCCCCAACGGCACCAACGGCGACGAGTGACACCTGCTTCTTTTCGTCTCCGGCTTGCAGAGCACATGTGCGGGTGGGTTTGAATCCGGGCATGGACACGAACGAAGGCTGGTACGTCGACCAGCGCTGCACGAACTGCGACGTGGCACGGCAGCTCGCCCCGGGTCTGATCGGTGAGGTCGGAGGCCGTTCGGCGGTCCTGCGCCAGCCGCGCGACGAGGCCGAGGAACGCCTGCTGGACGCCGCCGCGCACGCCTGCCCGACCCGCTCGGTCCGCCGCTCGCCGGCGTCGCCGGGACCCGATCCGTTCCCGATGAGCCTGGACGACGGCCTCTACCTGTGCGGCCACAACTCGCGGCGGACCGCGGGCGCCAACGCGTACCTGCTGGTCCGCCCCGGCGGCACTCTGATGGTCGACACCCCGCGCTGGCACGAGGCGCTCGCGGCGCGGTACGAGGAGATGGGGCCGGTGAGCGACGTGCTCCTCACCCACCGGGACCACGCCGTGCACTGCCGCCGCTACGCCGACCGGTTCGGTGCCCGGCTCTGGATCCACGAGGGCGACCTGGACGCCGCGCCCGACGCCGACCGCGTCCTGCGCGGCACCGGGCCGGCCGAGGTCGCCGACGGAGTGGTCGCGCATCCGCTGCCCGGCCACACGCGGGGCAGCGTGCTCTACGTCGCGGACGACCGGTACTGCTTCAGCGGCGACAGCTTCTACTGGTCGCGCACCACGGCGGACGTCGAGGTGGTCGACAGCGTCACCTGGTACTCCATCGAGGAACTCGCCGCCTCCCTGGAGCGCGTCGTGGACCGGCTCCGATTCGAGTGGCTGCTGCCCGGCCACGGCGACCGCCGGCACCTGCCCGTACCGGAGATGACGCGGCGGATGCGCGACCTGGCGAGGCGCGTGCGCACGCTACGGCCGCGGCCCGTGGACTTCTCCGCGGTCCGGTGGTGACAATCATGCTGATTGTAGTTGAGTGGCTACGTAGTGTGGCTTTCGCGAGGTAGGTGGGTTAGAACCTTAGGAGAGCGAGGCACCCCCATCTCGCCACGGCTGTGGAGGAACCCCATGACCATCTCCGAGTTCCGCGCCACGCTAGAGGTGCGTTTCCAGCACTGGGACCGCGACCGCAACGGCTATCTCGAACGCTCGGACATGGAGGAGGCCGCCCGGCGGCTCGGCGCGGCGTTCGGCCGGGCCTACGACTCGCCCGAGCAGCTCGCACTCCTCACGTCCTGCCGGCAGCTCTGGCACATCCTCGCCCGCCACGCCGACCTCGACCTCGACGGACGGATCAGCCGGGACGAGTACGCCGCGGCCTTCTCCAGCGAGGTGATGGCCGACCCCGAGACGTTCGAGCGGATCTACCGGCCGGTGCTGGTGAACGTCGTACGGCTCGCCGACGTCGACGGCGACGGCCGGCTGAACGAGGAGGAGTACCTCCGCCTCATGCGGGCCTGGTACAACGCACATGAGTCCGACGCCGCCGAGGCGTTCCGGCTGCTCGATACCGACGGCGACGGGTTCCTCGCCCTCGACGAGCTGGTACGGTCCGCGACCGACCACCTCCTCGCCGACGACGCCGCCGTGCGGACCCCGCCGGCCGGCCGGTGACCTCAGGACACGAGCGGCCGGGGGTCGAAGGCCACCCGGATCCGGGTGATCCGGCCGTCCTCGACGTGGCTCCAGTTGGCGGTCGGGCACGGCGGGGCGACGCTCGTGTGCAGGTCGAACCAGGTCAGCACGTCGGGGCCGTCGACGAACATCTTCGTGACGACGACGTCGGTCACGATCTGCGACATCCCCTTGATGCCCGTCACGCACTCGTCGGCGTCGCCGGCCGTGCCGAGAGGCCCGGCGAAGGTGACGTCGTCGGCCAGGAGGGAGCGGAAGGTCTCGAAGTCCTTCTTCCGCCATGAGTCGAAGTAGGCCTCCGCGACCCGCTTCGTGTCGTCCGTCATTCCGCCTCTTTCGCCGGGTGTGGGCGGTCGGTGTTCCGGCCGCTCATCCCCAACGGTGCTTGATTCGCCGCCATAAGTCCAAGAGCCGGTAAGTCTCGCCACCAGAAGCGATGCTTATACGAAATACCATGGCCGGATGAGGAACGCGGAGCATCCTGACGTCGAGGATCTGACGCTCACCGAGGTGATGGCGGCGCTGAGCGACCCCATCCGGGTCGGGCTGGTGCGGTTGCTGTCCGACGGCACCGAGCGCGGTTGGGGTGAGCTGCGGGCCCCGGTGGCCAAGTCGACGCTGAGCCACCACCTGCGAGTGCTGCGCGCGGCGGGCATCACCCGTACGCGCGAGGAGGGCACGCGCTGTTTCGTGCGGCTCAGGCGGGATGAACTGGAGACACGGTTCCCGAACCTGCTGGACGCGGTGCTGGCCGCGGCCGACCGTGAGAACGTCGGCGCCCACGTCGGCCTCGCCTCGCCGGAGGGCACCACCATCTGACGAGGGCCCGGCCGCGTGCATCGCGCCGCGGCCGTCCGTACGGCGGGGCGACGTTCCCCCTGGTGGGCGAGCGGTAGGGCCGGCGGCTCGGCCGGATCGCGGACCCTTTCGGCCACCACGGCTAGCGCGCCGCCACCTCATAGATGATCTCCAGCCCGTCGATCTCGTCCATCTGCTCGCCGACCTCGATGAAGCCGAACCCGGCGATCGTGGCGAGGGACGCGGCGTTGTCCGGCGCGATGCTCGCCCGCACCGTACGCGCGGCCGGGTCGGCGGCGGCGCGGCGCAGCAGCTCGGTCAGCATGGCGCGGGCGTACCCGCGGCGGCGGAGCTCGGGGACGACGGAGTAGCCGAGCTCGACCATTCCCGTGTCGTCGGGCGGGCCGTGGAACCCCGCGTGCCCGGCGACGGTGCCGTCCGGCCGTACGCCCAGGAGGCGGGTGATCCACGGGGCGCCGCCGGGGTCGGCGGCCAGCTGGTCGCAGCGCATCCGCCAGAGCATGCACGCCCGTTCGGTCGTGAAGAAATCCGTGAGCGTGACGCCGGCCTCGGCGCCCGCGGCGGCCAGGTCGCCGTCCAGCAGGGCGGCCATCGCCCGCCCTGAGAGCTCGGCGAAGCGCAGGGGCGTCTGAGGATCATCGTGGGCTGTCACGCCACGGATCGTCGCGGAGCGCCCGCGGCCTGTCCACCGGATTTCAGAGCACCCGCCGGAAGATGGCCTCCACCTCGTCGGGTGCGGGAGGCGGGTCGGCCAGGAGTGCCTGCATCATCAGTCCGCAGTAGAGCCCGGCGAGCAGCCTGCCGGTGACCGCGTCGGTGCGGGCGGCGAACAGGTCGACCAGTGCCGCGTCCCACGCGGTGCCGGCGCTCCGCAGGCCCGGCCGGTGGAGCGCGGCGGCGTACAGCTCGTACTCCACCATCGTCCGCGCGCGGTCGGTGGTGAGGCCGCACGTCACGAGGCCGGCGAACGCCCTGGCCAGGTCGACGCCGGCCGGGAGGCTCTCGTTCCAGGCCTGTAGCTGGGCGATGCTGTGGTCGGCGGCCGTGTGCAGCGCGACGGCGAGCAGGTCGTCCAACGTCGCGAAGTGGTACGTCGTCGACCCCAGCGGCACTCCCGCTCGCGCGGCGACGGCACGGTGGGTCACGCCTTCGACTCCGCGTTCGGCGACCACGGCGATGGCCGCGTTCGCGATCTTTTCCCGCCGTGCGGGATCGGTCGGACCGCGTCCTCGCCTGCCGTTTTCCCCGTCCGCCGACACGGCGCCGAGTCTTCCCCACGAATCGCCTACGCCGCAAATGGGTTCATTGACGATGGTTGGGGCACTTGTGTACAAACGTACGCAAGTGACGTCAGTGAGGGAGTGCGCGATGAAGGAGCTCTACATCGACGGGATGTGGACGGACTCCTCCTCCGGTGCGACCTCGCCGATCCTCAACCCCTCCGACGCGAGCGTCCTGGAGACGGTCGCCGAGGCGAACGGCGATGACGTGGGCAGTGCGGTCGCCGCCGCCCGCGCCGCCTTCGACACCGGCCCCTGGCCGCGTACGCCCGCCGTCGAGCGAGGCCGCGCGCTCGACCAGATCGCCGGCCTGCTCCAGCGGGACCGCGAGGCGATCGCCCGCACCGAGAGCCTCGACACGGGCAAGACGCTCCGGGAGGGGCGCGCCGACGTCGACGACGTGACCGCGGTGTTCCGCTACTACGCCGGCCTCGCCGGCACCCACGCCGGGCGCGTGGTCGACGCGGGCGCCGCGAACGTCGTCAGCCGGATCACGCACGAGCCCGTCGGCGTCTGCGCGCTGATCGCGCCGTGGAACTACCCGCTCCTGCAGATGTCCTGGAAGCTCGCCCCCGCGCTCGCCGCCGGCAACACGACCGTGATCAAGCCCAGCGAGCTGACACCGCTCACCACGATCGCGCTGGTCAGGCTCGTCGAGGAGGCCGGGGTTCCGGCCGGCGTGGTGAACCTCCTGCTCGGCACGGGCGGCGTCGTCGGGCGCGCTATGGTCGCCCACTCCGGCGTCGACCTCATCTCCTTCACCGGCGGCCTGGCGACCGGCGAGGAGATCATGGCGGCCGCCGCCAAGGGCGTACGCCGCGTCGCGCTCGAACTCGGCGGTAAGAACCCCAATGTCGTCTTCGCCGACGCCGACTTCGAGACCGCCGTCGACCACGCCCTCACCGCGGCGTTCCTGCACTCCGGCCAGGTCTGCTCGGCCGGGTCGCGGCTCATCGTGCAGGACGAGATCCACGACCGGTTCGTCGCCGAGCTGGCGGCGCGCGCGGAGCGGATCAGGCTCGGCGACGGGCTGGACCCCGCCAGCGAGAACGGCCCGCTCGTGTCGGCCGCCCACCGCGACAAGGTCGAGCGCCACATCGAGCGCGCCGTCGAGGAGGGCGCACGTCTGGTCGCGGGCGGCGTACGGCCGCCGGAGCCGGCGCTGGCCAAGGGCTTCTTCCTGCGCCCCACCGTGCTCGGCGAGTGCACCCGCGAGATGACCGCCGTACGCGAGGAGGTGTTCGGGCCGGTCGTGACCGTCGAGAGGTTCGGCACCGAAGAAGAGGCGGTCCGGCTCGCCAACGACACCGACTACGGCCTCGCCGGCGCGGTCTGGACGTCCGATGCCGGCCGGGCGGAGCGCGTGGCGGGGGCCCTGCGGCACGGGACCGTCTGGATCAACGACTTCCACCCCTACCTTCCCCAGGCCGAGTGGGGCGGGTTCGGTACCTCGGGGATCGGCCGCGAACTCGGACCGTCCGGGCTTGAGGAGTACGAGGAAAAGAAGCACGTCTACCACAACATCGGCCCAGCGCCGATGCGTTGGTTCTCCGGATAGGAGACGCCGACCGACCCGAAGGAGCCTGCCATGGCAGTCCATGGCGAATCACTCTCCGCCGACCCCCGCCCATCGACCGACGACAGCGCCGACCTGGCCGCCTTCGGCTACGGACAGCAGCTGGAACGCTCACTCGGATCGTTCTCCAGCTTCGCCTCCGGCTTCAGCTACATCTCGATCATGACCGGGGTGTTCCAGCTCTTCTTCTTCGGCTTCGGATCCGGCGGCCCCGCCTTCATCTGGACCTGGCCGCTGGTCTTTCTCGGCCAGCTCGCCGTTGCGCTGTGCTTCGCCGAGATGGCGGGGCAGTATCCGCTCGCCGGCTCGGTCTACCAGTGGTCCAAACACATCGCGAGACCCGTGACGTCGTGGTTCGCGGGCTGGATCATGATCGTCGGCGCGGTGGTGACCGCGGCGGCCGTCGCGGTGGCGTACCAGATCATCCTGCCGCAGGTGTGGTCGGGATTTCAGATCGTCGGCGGGACCGCCGACATCGGGGCCACCTTCACACCCGGCGGCGCCAAGAACGCCATCGTGCTCGCCCTGGGCCTGGTCGTGTTCACCACGATCGTCAACATCGTCGGCGTCAAGGTCATGGCGAAGATCAACAACTTCGGTGTGGCGGTCGAGCTCGGCGGCATCATCCTGCTGATCCTCGCCCTGGCGGTGCACATCCGGCGCGGGCCGCAGGTCGTCCTGCAGACGAGCGGTAGCGGCGCCGGCCACTCCGCGGGCTACCTCGGAGCGTTCCTGGTCGCGTCCCTGATGAGCGCCTATGTGTTCTACGGCTTCGACACCGCCGGGTCGCTGGCCGAGGAGACCGTCGAGCCGCGCCGCCACGCACCCCGCGCCATCCTCCGCGCGCTGACCGCGGCGTTCATCGTGGGCGGCCTGCTGATGCTCGTCGGCATGATGGCGGTCGGGAACATCCACGCCAAGGAGCTGAGCGTCTCCGGCATGCCGTACCTGCTGAAGTCGACGCTCGGCAACGGTCTCGGCGACGTGTTCCTCGTGTGCTCGGCGATCGCCATCACCGTGTGCTGCCTCGCCGTCCAGACCGCCGCGATCCGGATGATCTTCGCGATGGCCCGAGACGGACGGCTGCCCTTCCGCGACGCCGTCGCGAAGGTCTCGCCCCGGTCCAAGACGCCGATCCTGCCGGCGCTGCTCACGGGCCTCCTCACGATCGTGGTGCTGCTGATCAACATCGGCAACCAGCGGGCGTTCTTCGTGCTCACCTCGACCGCGATCATCCTGTTCTACATCCCGTACCTGCTGGTCACCGGGCCGATGCTGCTACGGCGGCTGCGCGGGCACTGGCCCGGCGCGAACCACGGGCCCTACTTCCGCATGGGCGGTTTCGGCACGGCCGTCAACGCGTTCGCGGTCCTGTACGGGCTGGCGATGACCATCAACCTGCTGTGGCCGCGCGCCGCGGTGTACGGCACCGACCACTGGTACTTCCAGTGGGGCGCGCTGCTCACGACCGCCCTCATCGTCGCCGTCGGCGGCGTGATGCTGCTGGCGCGCCGCCGCACCTGGGCCGCCGAGCACACGCGGACGGTGGAGCCGAAGTGAGCGACTACGACTTCGTCATCGTCGGGGGAGGCTCGGCGGGCAGCGCGCTGGCCAACCGGCTCTCCGCGGACCCCGCGAACCAGGTGCTCGTTCTGGAGGCGGGCCGCACGGACTACAAGTGGGACGTCTTCATCCACATGCCCGCCGCGTTGACCTTCCCCATCGGCAGCAGGTTCTACGACTGGGGTTATGAGTCCGAGCCCGAACCGTACATGCACGGGCGGAGGATCCACCACGCGCGCGGCAAGGTACTCGGCGGATCCAGCAGCATCAACGGCATGATCTTCCAGCGCGGCAACCCGCTGGACTACGAGCGCTGGGCCGCCGACGACGGCATGGCGGACTGGGACTACGCGCACTGCCTGCCCTACTTCAAACGCATGGAGAACTGCCTGGCCGGCGACGACGTGTTCCACGGCCACGACGGGCCGCTCGTGCTCGAACGCGGCCCGGCGACCAACCCCCTGTTCGAAGCGTTCTTCACCGCCGCCGAACAGGCCGGCTACCCGCGTACGGACGACGTCAACGGCCACCGGCAGGAAGGGTTCGCGCCCTTCGACCGCAACGTCCACCGAGGGCGCCGGCTCTCCGCCGCCCGCGCGTACCTGCACCCGGTGATGAGCCGCCCGAACCTCACCGTACGCACGCGGTCGCACGCCACGCGGATCCTGTTCGAGGGCACCCGCGCGGTCGGTGTGCGGTACCGGCGAGGGCGCGCCGAGCGGGAGGTGCGCGGCAAGGAGATCATCCTGTGCGGCGGGGCCATCAACACCCCGCAACTGCTGCAACTGTCCGGCATAGGGAACGCGGACGAACTGCGCGCACTCGACATCCCTACCGTCGCCGACCTGCCCGGCGTCGGCGAGAACCTCCAGGACCACCTCGAGGTCTACGTCCAGTACTCCTGCAAGCGGCCGGTCTCGATGCAGCCGTCCCTGGCGAAGTGGAAACGACCAGGGATCGGCGCGAAGTGGCTGTTCCTACGCTCCGGCCCGGCCGCGACCAACCATTTCGAGGGCGGCGGCTTCGTCCGCAGCAACGACGACGTGCCCTACCCGAACCTGATGTTCCACTTCCTGCCGATCGCGATCCGCTACGACGGCTCCGCCCCGGGCGGCGACCACGGCTACCAGGTCCACATCGGCCCCATGTACTCCGACACCCGCGGGACCGTGAAGATCCGCTCCCGCGACCCGGGCGAGCACCCCGAGCTGCGCTTCAACTACCTGTCGACCGAGCAGGACCGACGCGAGTGGGTGGAGGCCATCCACGTCGCCCGCGACATCCTCAACCGACCCGCGATGGAGGACTACAACGCAGGCGAGATCTCACCCGGCCCGGACGTCAAGACCGACGAGGAGATCCTGGACTGGGTCGCGAGCGACGGCGAAACCGCACTGCACCCATCGTGCACGGCGAAGATGGGCACCGACCCGATGTCGGTCGTCGACCCTTCCAACCTGCGCGTCCACGGCCTGGAAGGCCTCCGCGTCGTCGACGCCTCGGTGATGCCGTACGTGACCAACGGCAACATCTACGCACCGGTGATGATGGTCGCCGAAAAGTCCGCCGACCTCATCCTCGGCGACACCCCGCTCAAGGCGGACCGCACGGAGTTCTATCGGCATGACGGACCGGACACGCCCTAGCTTTCGGGGGAGCGCTCTCCGACGACGAACCGCGCGCCTGGCGGGCCTGGCCGCAGGGGCTCGCCGGGCCAGCGGTGGCGCAGGCGGGGCGTGGCCGGCGGTGCGGGTACGTACGGCCGGGCTCGCCGCAGCCGACGTCGACGACGCGTGCGGCACCGGGCCCACGATGGTGCGTACCTGAGCGATGCGCGGCACGCTGCACATGGTTCCGACCGTCGACGTCCGGTGGACCTCCGCGGGCCGGTCTTCGGGCGTGTGGGACGGCGGCGGCGTGAGCGGCTCGCTGCACGACGCCACCTGCGAGCGGGCACCGACCGCGATCGAGACCGTCTTCCGCGGCACTGAGTCGCTCGCACGTGCCGCGCTGATCGGCACGACGACGCAGACGCACGCGCACCTCGTCATGTATGCAGCGACGCACGGTCTGATCTGCCGAGGGCCGGGCGACGACACGTACATCGCGGCCGCTGAGTGGGCCGGGGAGACGCCACGGCTCCCTAAGAGCGGACCCGATGAGCCGCGTTAACGCCTCAGTGACTGTTGGGTAGCTGGTTGATCACGTGGTGCGGTTGCTCCAGCGGATCTGTTCGCCGGCCAGGCGGGTGGCCATGAGCCGGATCATTGCGATCTTGATCATGGTTTCGGAGTTGTCGGTGAGGCGTTCGTAGTCGCGGGCGAGCCGCCGGTTACGGACCAGCCAGCCGAAGGTGCGCTCGACCACCCAACGGCGCGGCAGTACCTGGAAGCCTTTGGTGTCCTCGCTGCGTTTGATGATCTGCAATAGCACGTTGATGGTCTTGTTCGCCCAGGTCACCAGCCCGGCATCGATGTGGTTGGCGTAACCGGCATCAGCCCAGACCAGCGCGATGGAGTTGAAGCGGGCGGCCAGGCGTTCCAGGATCGCCTTGCCGCCGTGGCGGTCTTGGACGGAGGCGGAGGTGACCATGACCACCAGCAGCAGGCCGAGGGTGTCGACGACGATGTGGCGTTTACGGCCCCGTGTCCGTTTGCCCATGTCGAAGCCGCGTGCCTGTCCGCCCTCGCTGGTGAGGATCGACTGGGCGTCCAGCACACCCGCCGACGGGGCGGGGTCGCGGCCGTCGGCGATCCGCACCTGGTCCCGCAGCGCGTCGTGAATGCGGTCCCAGGTGCCGTTCCGGCGCCAGGTCGCGTACCAGCGGTAGGCCGCGTCCCAGGGCAGCAGATCACGCGGGATCATCCGCCACTGACAACCCGAACGCAGCACGAAGAAGATCGCATTCAGCACCAGCCGGTCACCATACTTGCGTACAGCACCACCTTTCCGCAGGTCACGAACGGGCATGAGCGGCTCGATCACCGCCCACACCGCATCGGAGACATCAGAGGGGTAGCATCGACGGGCATCCCCGCCAGGCTCGCAGTTGCACACACAACGTGATCCTGGCGGGGATGCTTCGTCTCGCCCCCGACCACGCCGACCGTGATCAACACGTGACAGCGCTACGCAGCCAACCGGCTACCCAACAGTCACTCAGGCCTGCGACGAGGCGACGTGCGCGTACCGCTCCGTGATTGATGCGCGCGTGGCCCAGGATCTCTTGGACGCCGGACATACCCGCTCGTCGCTCCGCGGCCACCAGCCCCGGCACCTCCAGCTTTGTGGACCCTGGACAGGATGCAGGCCCAGGAGTGGTTCGGGCCAGGTGGCCGGTCGGCGAGATGTGAGCGTTATCCGTGGTCGGCGGGTGCGTGCATCGAGGTTGGACGGCCGGGAAGGTAGAGCCACGCGTCTGCCGAGTACTCCTTGGTGGTGAACGGGTACTTGTGGAAGTCCTCGGTATTGATGCCGGGGTGGCCGTGGGGCACGGTCTCCTCGTAGAAGTGGTGGGACAGGTAGGCGGCCACGGGGGTGGGTTCCGGCGTGTTCTCCAGCGCCGCCCGCAATGGTGCGGCGTCGAGTAGGCGTGCGAGGACTTCCAGCGGGCGCCCGGTGGGCACTCCTGTGTCGTCGACGGTGATGTCGCCGGCATGCAGGGCCGCCCTGACCTTGATCTGCGTGAGGTCGCCGGCCGTACGGTTATGGGTGCGCAGGCGGTTGGCGAGTTCGGTCAGCAGCGGGTACAGCAACGCGATCTTGGATGTATCCGAAGGGGCGGCGATGCTGAAGCCGTCGCCAAGGTCGGTGACAAGGCAGTCGTCCCACGTGATCCCGCTTTGCGTGAACGATTCGCGAAGTGCCGTCCGCAGAACTCGCCGGATCTCGGTGGCCGCGACGTCGCCGCGGCCTGCGGAGTGTGCGATGTCGGTCGCCAGCAGTGTTCGGTAGGCCGGTCGCCGACCTGCCGCAGGCCGGTGGACGGGGTGAGGGGCCACTGGCGTGTCCGTGGCGGATCGGTCGTGCTGAGCCGTCACGGTGTTCTCGTCGCCGACCACGAAGGGGCCGGTCACGTCTCCGCCGATCCGGACGGTTGTGCGCTTGTGCGGTGCCTTTGCCATGACTTGGCCTTTCGATCATCGATCCGTCGTGGGCATGGGCGGCTTCAGGAAATGCGGGTCCAGACGCCGCAAACGGAACACGTAACGGAGCCTCCCTGCGGGCTGTCGACGGCACCTTGTTCTGCGGTAGCGGATGTTCCGTCCGGCGAAATGGTGATTGTGATCATCATTGTTCCGGCGGACGGGCCACATTCCCCGTAGGCAGCATCGTTAATGGTCACTTGGCCGCTGTAGGTTCCGCCGCTTCCCGTGAATTGAACAAGCTTCCCGCAGCTCTTAAGACTGTAGGAACCTGAGCCTTCGCTGGAAATCGACACGCCTCCGGCGGGGGTCTGCCAGTCTCCGGACAGGTCAGTCGCGGATGGTTTCGACAGGGCTTGTTCGAGGTGGGTCACGACGGTCCTGCTGAAGATCACCGTCACCATGACGGCGATCGCGGCGATGACCTTGGCGGCCACTGCGGCGGAGATCCCGGCCGCCGCGTGTACCGCCGGGACGCTGCTCGCGGCCGGGATCGTCTTCGCCGCCACGCCCATCGGTTTCCCCATGGCACTGTGGGCGGCCGGGGTGCTGGCGGGCTTGGTGATAGCGGCAGGTGACGGGTGGATCGTGGGGGCCGGTACCGGAGCCGGGGCGGCGGGGGCGAGTGCCGTGGATCCGTGAGGCAGCGGGCCGGTCGACAGGTTCGCCATGTGGGTCGTGGCCGATGGCGTCGCGCTGTGGACACTCGCCGCGCCGGCGTGGGTGGGCAGGGCGGGGGTGGGCACGGCGGGTGGAGGAGTCGACGGCAGGAGCCCGCTGGCATTCTGGGCGGCATTGACACCATGGCTGTGGCCCAGTCGCAGCCAAGACTGGAGCGCTTCGCCGATGAGAACCGCGGCGACAATGTACCGGCCGCGAAGCAGGTTTCGGATGCTTTCCTCGTGTAGGAAGTAGGCCGCGGCGTTCTTGTCGCCCGCGGCCTCTGCGGCCCGCCAGCCCAACCCGAGCATCCGGGACCACGCGTCATGCTGGAGCGAGCGTGCCAGCTTCGGGGAAGCGGCTCGGGCGAGCCGTACGGCGAGCGCGGCACGCCCCTCCGCGGAAGCCAGTTCCACCGCCCGCTCGAGCGCCCGGCTGCGAGCCGCGACCTGCTCAGGCGTGGTGGCGGACCGTTCCGTCCAGCTGATGAAGTGGCGACAGATCTGCTCGATGGAGAACGGCTTGGGGATCCGCTGCTCGATGACCGGGATGACGTCGGCGGCGCAGCGATACCCATCGTTGTCGGCGATCACCAATCCGAGCCGGACCAGGTGTTCGCACAGGCCCAGGACCTTTGGTGTTCCGGTGATCGAGCTGATCGTCGACGCCTTCAGGTCCGCGTCCAGGGTCGCCAGCAGATGTAGCACCGTGGTCTGCGAGGCGCTCATCTGGTCGAGGAGAAGGGGGATCAGATCCTCGACCTCGGCTGGCCGAGGAAGCCGTACCGACGCCGTTCCAGAAGGGCGGGCCAGCGCGGCCGCGCGCAGCAGCAACAGCGGCCGTCCCTGTGTGGTCTGCCACAACGTGTCGGCGGCGGCCGACTCTTCTGGTGGCAGCTCGCCGAGCTCCCGCGCCAGCAGTTGCATGCCAGCGTCACGGTCGAGCCCTTTGAGCTGAATCCCGACGCTGTCCTGGCCGAGCAGAGATCTGATGTGGCTGGCGAGTACGAACGTCGCGTCCGGCGCGCTGTCCGCCAGCAGGCGTAGCTGTTCAGCGGACAGGTCGGCGTTGTCCAGGTAGACGGTCACTTCGACGCCGGACATCAGACGGCGTAACTCGGCAGCCGACGGCGCATAGCCGCCCGCGTCGTAGCAGATCTCGAAGACCTCCTGCGCGAGGTCGGCGACATCGCGGGAACGGGCATCGAGGTACACCACTCCCGCCGCCGAGGGGCGCGCGTCGCGGGCCGTGCGCCGCAGCAGCATGCTCGTCCCGATGCCGGGCGGACCGTACAGTTGCACCACGCCACCGGCTTCGACCGCCGCGCGTACCTTCGCCAGGTCGGCTTCGCGGCCCAGCGGTACGCTCTGCCGCCGAGGCAGCAGCCGTACCTGATCACGGCGGACCGGCCGGGGCCGTTCCCTTTCCGTCACCACGCTCACAGTTGACCCGTTCCGCGCGTCGACGACGAAATTGTGGTCGCCGACGACCACGGGTGCGAAGGTATCCCCTTCTATGGAGACGTGATATTCCCGGCTGGCGGCCGCCTGCTCGCCATCGCCCGCACCAACGTCCATTTTCACCTCACCGCCGTTTCTCCTGTCGTCCGAGCGATGAGTCTTACAGGGGCGTGCGGTGAAGAACCGGTATCAGTACGGCATCGGCGGCACATGTCTTGCAATCTCGCCGCTTGGCCGAGGTTGAGAGCTGTCATCAAGGCGATGGCCACAAGTCCGGATCAGTACGGCTCAAGGCGCCCCGTTTCGGAGTCCACTCATAGACATGGCTGAAGTAGCGGAGGCATCGATGCGACCGAGGGCCGACGACGCGCACGCAGAAGCGACGCTGGCGTTGAGCGTGATGAACACCTTCCAGGGATATCTGCAGCATGCCGACGCGAAGGTCTCCACCCTCGTCGTCGCGCACGCCGGGGCCGCGGTGGCGGTGATCGCCACGCCATCGAGCACTATGGGCCGACATGGCGTCTTGGGGGCGTCGGTCCTCACGTTGTTCGTCGTAGCATTCTTAATGTCGGGTTATCATTTGATTCAGGCGTTGCGGCCGCGTCTTTATTCGTCGGTGCCGCCGAGTGAATTCGGCCTCATGGGCATTTCCGTCGAGCCTCTGACAGATCCTTTGGCGCAGAGGGATGCGGCGTGGAAGATGGCCCAGATTTTCGCCGAGATCGCGCGTGTCAAGCACAAGCACGTGGCCCGTGCCATCCCGTGGACGGCGGCGATGTTGGTCATCGGTCTGGGCGGGGTAGCTGCCAGCATATTTCTCAGTTGACGATGCGGTCGTGCCCGACGGGCATCGTTCTGTGAGCCTGGCGTGTCTTAGGTGGAGCCGTCCTGGCTGGGCAGCTCTCCGTACTCGCGCAGACCGTCCAGATTGGTGACCACGATGCCGCGGTACTGGTTGGCGATCAGCCCCGCCTCTTTCAGCTGGGCGATCGCCTTTCCGATGGCGTCCTTGCGGGCGCCTATGAGCTTGCCGAACTCCTCCTGGGAGAGGGCGACGCCAAGTTTGATTCCGGTGGGCACGATGTGACCATGCCGCTCGGTCAGCTCCACGAGGGTCCGAGCGAGCCGGATCGGAACCGGATATCCGACGAAGTCGAGCCGTCGTTGGTTAGCCCATTCGAGACGTTCGGCGATCATCCCGGTAAGTGCCGGCCAGGCTTCGTCGTGACGGCGAAGGAAGGAGAGGAAGTCCTGGTGCGTGATCGAGTGAGTGATCACCGGTGTGCAGGTGACGATGGTTGCCGTCCGCGTCGATTTGCGAATGATGGCGAGTTCGCCGACAACATCACCGCTCACTCGAATGCCTAGCAGAATCTCGGTGCCGTTCGCGAGCCCGGCGACAACTTTGACACAGGCGGATGCCTGTGGCCCTGGCGAGCGCAGCACGTATACATGAGAGGTGCTTTCGCCCTGGCGGAGCAGGACGGTGTCGGGTTGTTGACGTCTGGGTGGCGAAATCGCCAGCAGATCCTTGCAGGCATTCTCGCTAAGGCATTTGAGAAGTGTGCCTGCCGGCCAGTCCTCCATCATGCCCCCAGTGGGCCGCTGACGTGCAGTTTCAGCTAGAGTGATATCCGGTCGAACCCTCCGGCGATCGATCGTTCCATCTCAGACTTACCGAAGTAGTGATGTGGCCGAGATGAGTATATCTCAATAGTGCGCACTACGGTCTGATAGAAATGTCGCAAGACCGTTACTGTGATATCGGACGTTCATGTAGTGCGAGCGTTCACGACGTCTGGATGCGGGCGCTTGCGGCATTCGGCACCTGGCTATCCCAACGTCGTCAGGGATCTCGCCCAGACATCGAGTGCATGTTACGGCTCCAGAACAGGTCGTCGCGGATTGCCGGGCCGAGCATTTCATGCCCACCGAGGAGGTCGATGGGAAGCTGTCGTTTGGGATCGATAAGCACAACTTGTCGCGGGTGGATCTTTCCGGTGCTGGCTCCAGCGGATGGGGAGATCGCGCAAATCTTGCAGAGAACTGGGCGACGATCACGGCCGACATCGCTGGTCGCGGTGACGCTGCAGCCGATCTCTCTCAGAGACGGTCTCATTTCACGGTGAGATCAGGCGCCGTCCACGAACGGACGGAGTGAGCCGGCGACATCTCATACACTGCCTATGAACTGCAGCGATACGTCCACCGAGGACCTCGGCGATCTTCGGCGGACGGGCGATGGACTAACTGCTAATGCGGTTTGGGCTACTCGTCCATCCGGGGTTCAAATCCCCGAGCCTCCGCACGACCTGCACCCTCTCCGGTGACTCGATCACTGGGAGGGTGTTTGATCTTGTGGCCGCATTCCTGGTCTCATTCGTTCCCCAGAGCGCCGAGCGGATGAGGGCACTCGCATCGCGGACCAGGTGGAGGCGACGTGGGTGTACCGCTCCGTCGTGGTGACGCGTGCGTGGCCCCCAGGATCTCTTGGACGACGCGGACGCCTTGCTCGATTGACCAGCGGAGGCCGAGCGCTCGCCATGGCGGATGCCGAGGACGAGGGCGACGGACCAGCGTGCGGCGTTGCGATGTCCCTTGGCCGCATCGAGGATGCGGCGCGCTTCCTCACGCGTGAACGGCTCGATCTCGTGCTCGTCGACCATGGGCGCGTCGGTGAGCCCTGCCACGTTGTGGCCGACCTTGTCACGTCGGAAGCCATGGCACTCCCTGGTCAGGGATATTGCGACGCCCCCTCTAATCCGCCACGTATCGGTGGGGGCCTTTGTCGTGAGTAGACCCGGTGACCGGGGCGGATTCCTCTCGTGTCAGCACGACGCCACCGACGAGCGGCTCCTCATGGGCTAGTGTTGCGTGTTGTAAGTTGTTTTACGTTTGGGTAGGCGGGACAATGGCGCATGGTCTACGTGGCTGCGCCGTTGGTGTTGCGTGAGGGTGACCGGGGTCGGCTGGAGGGCTTGCTTCGGTCGTCGTCGGCTCCGGCTGGGCTGGTGAAGCGGGCTCGGATCGTGCTCTTGGCGGCTGATGGGCTGCCTAACACCGAGATCGCGGCCATGGTGGGGGTGTCGCGGCCGACGGTGATCTCCTGGCGGGATCGCTATGAGCAGTCCGGGATGGCAGGGCTTGGCGACCACAAGCGCTCGGGGCGGCCGGCCCAGGTCGATGAGATCGATGTCGTGGTGGCCACGTTGTCTCATGACGGCAGGCCGCCTGAGGAACTGGGGGTCACGCACTGGTCCTCAAGGTTGCTGGCCGAGCAGTTGGGGATCTCGTTTTCCACGGTGGCCAGGATCTGGCGGAAGTGGGACATCCAGCCGCACCGTATCGAGACGTTCAAGTTCTCCACCGATCCGCGGCTGGAGGCCAAGATCCGTGACGTGGTCGGGTTGTATCTCGACCCGCCGTTGGGTGCGGTCGTGGTCTCGGTGGATGAAAAATCGCAGATCCAGGCGTTGGACCGGACCCAGCCGATCCTGCCGGTGATGCCCGGGGTGCCCGAGCGGCGGACTCATGACTACAAGCGCAATGGCACCACCCGGAAGCTGTCAAACCTGTTGAGACGTCAGGCTACTTGCGTGGTTTGTGGTGAGATGTCGCTTGTGGTTGTCGCTGGTGGCTGGTTGATCCACACCTTGGTCGGCAGCGGCGGCGGGTAGGGGCGTCGGCCGCGGAACCGCTCGGGGTGGGCCAGGAACGCTGTGTGAAGGGTGGCGGTTCGTCGGGCTTGGATCGCCGCGGCGGTGCCGTGATGTACCGAGGCAGGGGTGTGCATTCCGATGCCGGAATGGCGGTGTTCATGGTTGTAGTAGGTGAAGAATTGGGTGCAGAAGGCGTTGGCGTCTTCGATGGACCCGAACCTTCCGGGGAACGCCGGGCAGTATTTGAGTGTCTTGAACTGCGCTTCGGAGTAGGGATTGTCGTTGGACACGTGTGGCCGGGAGTGGGATTGGTCGATTCCGAGCAGCGCGAGCAGGCCGGTGACGGTGTTAGAGGTCATCGACGTGCCGCGGTCGGCGTGGATCGCCGCGGGTGGGATGCCGTGGTTGGCGGCGATGGCGTTTTGGATGAACTCCTTGGCCAATGTGCCGTTCTCGGTGGGCCAGATCTCCCAGTGCACGGCCTTGCGGGAGAAGATATCAATGATGACGTACAGCAGATAGTAGACGCCGCGCGCCGGCCCTTTCAGCTTCGTTATGTCCCAGGACCACACCTGATTCGGGCCATCGGCCTCCAACTCGGGTTTGCGCATCGCCGGGCGCACGGCCTGGGCGCGTCGCTCACCGGTCTCGCCGCGTTCGCGCAGCAGCCGGTACATCGTGGCCTGCGAACACAGGTAGACGCCTTCGTCCAGCAGGGTCGCCCACACCTGACCCACCGACTTATCGGCGAATCGCGGCGAGTCCAGCACCGCCAGCACCCGCTCACGCTCGGCGTCCGATAGTTCGGCCGGGTGATGGAACGGCTGGCGCGGACCATGAAGGGGCGGGCGGGGATTGCGGTGCCGGTACAGCGTGGCTCGGGATTTTCCTAGAATCACGCAGGCCCGCGCCGTGCCGACCGTCTTCTCCAACGCGGGGAAATATTCGTTGATGACGCGGTTCAGCTGTCGTCGGAGTCCGCGCTGCTTGAGATGTCCTGAAGCAGCGCGAATGCTTTTCCCGCGATATCGAGCGCGGTCTTGGTCTTTCCCAGTTCACCGGACAGTTTGGCGTTGGCGGCTTTCAGCTTCTTGTTCTCGGCCCGCAACCGGGCCAGTTCCTCGGCCTCGTCGCTCTGTTTCGGTTTGCCGGTCGAGGCGGCCAGTGTCCCGTTCTCGGCCTGTTTCCGCCAGTGCTCGATATGGGAGTGATACAGCCGTTCCTTCCGAAGCAGGGCACCGCGCTCGGGGCTGCCCTCGGGCAGCGCGTCAAAGTCCGCGAGGATCCGTGTCTTGTAAGCCTTGGTGAACGTCCGCCGCTTGGGCCGGCTCGGCTGCTGTTCGCTCACCCGACCATCCTGCCCTGTCATGGCGGCCTGATCGGCGAGGGTCATCGTCACTGTCTCGATCGTCCTATCTCGCCCTGCTTCGTATCAGAAGGACTCGTTCGTCCCATGTCTCACAGCAGTCTGACAGAGAGGGACCACGTTGTTCGCCGCCTTGGAGGTGGTGACCGGGAAGATCAGTGCCGACGCCTGCTATCAGCGGCACACCAACAAGGAGTTCTTGAAGTTCCTCAAGCTGGTGGCCAAGGCCCACCCGCGGGTGAAGCTGCATGTCATCGTGGACAACTACGCCACCCACAAGCACCCCAACGTCAAGGCATGGCTGGCCAAGAACCCCCGCGTGACCTTGCACTTCACCCCCACCAGTTGCTCCTGGCTGAACATGGTCGAGATCTTCTTCGGCATCATCACCCGCCAGGCCATCCGACGCGGCACCTTCCATTCGGTCACCGATCTGCGTGATGCGATCCGCCGCTTCATCGACGCCTACAACGACCGCTGCGAACCCTTCGCCTGGACCAAGACCGCCGACGAACTCCTCAGCAAAATCAAACGTAAATAAACATCAGACACGCGACACTAGTACAGCCGCGGCCTGCCCTACGATCTGATGACCTTCGAGGAGCGCGACCAGGCCGACGCCGAGCGCACCGACGCGATCCGAGAGACCGTGTCCAGCCTGCCCGCACGGCGCGGTACCCGACGCTAGGAGCCCCCAACCGTGAAGACCATCAACCGCGTCAAAGCGTACATCCGACAGAAAACGGGACGCGGCTACCCGCTCGACGGAGCGGCCGACCCCGCCCCGGCGCAGCGCGACCGCGCAAGGCACAAGCAGAACCGCGATGACAAGAGGCCTGCGGTGTCCACGGCCCACGAGACGCCAGAGCCCGAACCGGCTACGGAGCCGGCCACGGAACCGGCCACGGAACCGGCTACAGAGCCGGCCACGGAACCGGCCACGGAACCGGCTACAGAGCCGACCACCGAATCAGCGACGGAGCCGGTTACGGAACCGGCTACAGAGCCGACCACCGAATCGGCCACCGATCCGATCACGGAGCCGGCCATCGAATCGGCTGCGGAGCCGGCCACGGCACCCGCCGCGTGCCCGCGCTGTGGCGCGACCGGCGAGGCGCCCTGTACGACCCCGTCCGGCAAGGCCACGAAGACCCACAAGGGGCGCGATCAATGAGCAGCGGTGCTGCCAGACTCCCGGACGGATCCGCGGGTCGACGCTTTGTGCGTGGCGCACTCGTCGAACACGCTGGTCGGCCGTGTCCCGGTCCGTGGCCATCTGGAAGGGAATGAGTAGGCCCAGGTGGTTTTTGCCGGACACGTGGTCCCAGAACTGGTCTCATGTGTGGCCGAGATCAAATAGCAGTCGTTGATGTACGCCAAGGTCCGCCGACGTTTCGAGATACGCCCTGCTCACCTGTGCAGACGCAGACGTCGACGGACCTTGGCGATGAACGGCAGGGGCACGGGGCCGCAGGTAACCAGGCCGCAGCGGTTGTCGATGACGTGACTGTGCGCTGATCTCTGCTGCCTATAGAGGCGGGCAGAGTGAAGCAGGTCTCCCTCGGGTACCACGGGCCCTCGCCACCGATCTTTAGGCGTCCCAGTCCTCGTCGACGTCCATGTGGGGTCGATGAACCGTGTGCGGTACTCGGCCGGCGTGAGCTGGTGAGGGCGCCAGAACTCACGCCAGGCCGGCTGGCCGTTGTGCTGGTTCTGCTCCTCGATGAGGTCCGGCGGCATCTTGTATGCGGCCTGTGAGCCGTACCGATACGGACACCGCTGGACCTCGGCGGTCTTCGGTGGAAGGGCGATGGACTAACTGCTAATGCGGTTGGTGCGTGCCGTCCCTCCCATGCTGGGTTGGGGAGGGACCCCACGCTTTCCACGTGGGCGGAGGTGGAGGTGGCGGCGGGTTCGGTCGCTTGTGAGCCCCCGCTCGCCTGAGTCCGCTGCTGTGCGCGTGCCCATCTGTACTGGCTGGACGTACCAAGCTGGCGTCGCCGACCTACTCGTACCGAAACTCTCGTAATTACTCGTTCTGAAGTCTTGTGAGACCGTTGCTCGCGCCCGTATATTCGTAGCCGGATATACGGAGGCGACATGGCGAAGAAGCGGCCGGTGAAGAACCCGCTGGCGCTCGCCGTGCTCACCTTCCTGGTCGTCAAGCCGATGTATCCGTACGAGATGGCCGCGGCGCTGCGTAACAGCGGCAAAGAGGAGACCATCAAGATCAACTGGGGTTCTCTCTACACCGTGATGCAGAACCTCCAGAAGCACGGCTTCATCGAAGAGGCCGGCACCACACGCGAGGGCGGACGGCCCGAGCGCACCGCGTACGCGATCACTGACGCCGGACGCGAGGAGATGCGTGACTGGCTGTGTGAGCTGCTCGGCTCACCGCAGCAGGAGTATCCGCTCTTCGCGACCGCGTTGTCCCTGACCGGTGCGTTGCCTCCGGACGAGGCGCTCGAGATGCTCCGGCGGCGGCTGTCGTTGCTCGATGCCGAGATCGCGGCGCAGGAGGCGAGCCTGGCGGAGTGGCTTCCCAAGCTGGGGCGGCTCTTCCTCGTCGAGAGTGAGTATCTCCTCGCGATGCGCCGTGCCGAGGCCGGCTGGGTGCGCGCGCTGCTGGCGGACATCGAGAGCGGCGCGATGCCCGAGATCGAGCAGTGGCGGGCCTACCACGAGACGGGTGCCATGCCCGTGGGCATGGACGACCTGCTGTCCAGCCTGACGAAGGAGGAATCGCCAGGGGGCTGACCCCATAAGACGGCCCCGGCTCGGTGCGGCAACACCGGCCGGGGCCCGCACCCTCGAACCGATCCCGCGTGAACGGAATACTGGCAAGGTGTGACGCCGCCGAGTATATCGACGCTGGTCGCGCGGGCCCGGTTCGGAACATCATCCGAACCACCGGGAGTAACGCATGACGACCCGATCGTCGTACGCCGTCGCGGCGTACGACCTGGTGAAGACCTATCCCTCCGACATATGCGCGCTCGACGGGCTGACCGTCGAGGTGGGCGCCGGCGAGGTCTTCGGGCTGCTCGGCCCCAACGGCGCGGGCAAGTCCACCGCGATCAAGATTCTCACGACCCTGGCGCGGCCCGACTCCGGGCGCGCGCTGGTCGCCGGGCACGACGTGCTCAAACGGCCGGACCGCGTGCGGCGCGCCATCGGCGTCGTCGCGCAGCGTTCCGGCGCGGACCCGCTGGCCTCCGGCAGGGAGAACCTCCTCCTGCAAGGACGCCTGTACGGCCTGGGCGGCGGCGCGCTGAAACGGCGGGCCGTCGAGCTGCTGGACCGCTTCGACCTGGCCGACGCGGCGGACCGCGCGGTCCGCACGTACTCCGGTGGCATGCAGCGGCGGCTCGACGTCGCGCTCGGTCTCGTGCACCGGCCGGAGGTGCTGGTCCTGGACGAGCCGACCACCGGGCTCGACCCGGAGGCGCGCTCCGCGCTGTGGCGCGAGATCGACCGGCTGGCCGACGGCGACGGGTTGACCGTCCTGCTCACGACGCACTACCTGGAGGAGGCCGACCACCTGGCGGACCGCCTCGCGCTGGTCGACAAAGGCAAGGTCGTCGCGGCCGGGACGCCCGACGAGATGAAGAACCGGCTGCGCGGCGACGCCGTCCACGTGGAGCTGGGCTCCGTACCCGACGACGTGCCCGCGATGCGCTCGGCGATGGAGTCCGTGCCCGGCGTACGGGAGATCACCCTCGAAGGGCGCCGGCTGAGCGCGCGTACGGACCACGGCGCCGCGGCCGTGCCCGCCGTGCTGGCCGCGCTCGACAAGGCGCGGGTGCCGGTCGCCGCGGTGACCGTCGCCCGCCCGTCCCTGGACGACGTGTACCTGCGCCACGTCGGCCGCCGTTTCGCCGAGGCCGGAGATGTCCGATGAAGACAGCGTTCACGCACACCTGGTGGCTGACCCTCCGCCAGCTCAAGGCCCTTCTCCGCCAGCCCGTGGTCATCGTCATCACCCTGGTGCAGCCCGCGGTGTGGCTGTTCCTGTTCGGCAACCTGTTCCGGCGGGTCGTCGAGCTGCCTGGCTTCGGCACCGGCTCGTACCTCACCTATCTGGTGCCCGGAGTGGTGGTGATGAACGCGGTCTCGTCCAGCATGTGGGCCGGCATGGGCATGATCGAGGAGATCGACCGCGGCATCACCAACCGCTTCCTGATCACGCCGGTACGGCGCGCCGCCATCATGAACGCCTCAGTGATCACCAACGCCCTCAGCACCGCGCTCCAGTCGGCGATCATCGTCCTGCTCGGCTGGGCGGCCGGCGCGCACTACACGGGCGGCGCCGGGGGCATCGCCGTGCTCATCGTCACCTCGATGCTGCTCGGCACGGTCTTCACCGCGCTGTCCAACGCGATCGGGATGACCCTGCGGGAACGCGAGGCCGTCATCGGCCTGAGCATCTTCCTGCTCCTGCCGCTGACCTTCCTGTCCTCGGCGTTCATGGCCGGGAACCTGATGCCGGGCTGGATGCGGCACGTCGCGGCGTTCAACCCGGTCAACTGGTCGCTGGACGCCACCCGCGAGGTTCTGGCGGCCGACCCGCGCTGGCGGATCGCGCTGGAGCACGGCGGCTGGCTCCTGCTCCTGGCGCTGGCCATGGTGTGGCTGTCCACGCTGACCTTCCGCGGCTACCAGAAGTCCATCTGAGGCCGGTGAGCGCGCGACGCCCGGCGGCGTCGCGCGCTCTTTCTCTTGACTCAGCGGGCGGGGCTGGTCAGCCAGGCGTACCGGCCGACCTTGGTGCGCAGGGTCCGGTCGATGCTCCAGGTCGAACCGGCGGCGACGCAGAAGAGCGCGAGTGAGGCGATCACGTAGCCGATCGACGGGCCGAGGTCGGTCATGCCGGGCTTGGTCCAGGGCAGGTGGAGGTGCTCGGCGGTCGTCCAGATGCCGAGGGAGAAGACCGCGCTGCCGATGAGAACGGCGTTGGAGAAGGCGCCGAACAGCAGGCCGAGCGCGACGAGGGTCTCGATGATCGCGGTGCCGACGGCGAACGCGCCCGGCGAGGCCGTGCCGATGGCGTGCCACATCTGGAGCCATTGGTGGATGACGGGCGTGTGGATGTCGGCGCCGGCGCCGAGCTCCTTGTCGAGGGTCTGGCCGTGGACGAAGCCGGGCAGCCATTTGAAGATCGCGTCGATCGCCCAGATCACGCCGAAGGCGATGCGGACGGCGGCGGCCATGCGCGGGTAGCCGTACGAGGGGCCGGCGGCCGTCTGGTCGGGGCGATCAAAGGTGGTGGTGATCACAATCGGCCGGCGCCGCGCGAGGATGGGGGAAGGTGACCCGAGGAGGTTCGATGGACGACGTACGCGCGACGCTCGCGGAGATCGACGCGGCGAGCGAGCGAGTGGTGGCGACCGCCGCGAAGCTGACCGACGAAGACCTGCGCGCCCCGTCGAGGCTGCCCGGCTGGACCCGCGGACACGTGCTCGCCCACCTCGCCCGCAACGCCGACTCGTACTGGAACCTGCTGGAATGGGCCCGCACCGGCCACGAGGTCCCGCAGTACCTGAGCGACGAGCTACGCGACACCGGCATCGAGGCGAGCGCCGGCCGCCCCGCCACCGAGCTGCGCACAGAACTACGGATCTCGATGGAACGCTTCGCCCACCAGGCGCGCACGCTGCCCGCCTCGAAGTGGAACGCGACGGTACGGGCACGCGCGGGCTGGGCACACCCGGCCCACTACACACTCGGCCGCCGCTGGCGCGAACTGGAAGCCCACCACGTCGACCTGAACTCCGGCTACAGCACGGACGACTGGCCGCCCGCGTACATCGGCTGGGAACTATCCGACACGCTGGCGTCACTGCACGCCCACGGCGGCGTGACCGCCGGCCGAATCCGCGCGACCGACCTCGACGTGGACGTACACCTGGGCGAGGGACCGGAGATCTCCGGCACCGCCCACGAACTCGTGGGCTGGCTCTCCTCACGAGCCCTCGCGACCCCGCCTACATGGCCCACCGCACCACGCTGGCCTCTGCCCGCCGCCTGGAACGAGGCGTGACCGTTCGCGGTGCGCTGGTACACGCCCCGCCACGTCGATCCGGCCGGCGCGGCCCGTCGCGCGAAGCGTGACCGGGCGTACCGGTACACCTGGAGTGGTGCTGGTGCACGGCCTGTACCACGACCCGCGCCACTTCGACCTGGTCGCCGACGGGTTGCGGGCCGCCGGGCTCCGGGTCGCCGTCCCTGAGCTGCACCGCGGATCATTGGCGGCCGACACCGAGGCGGTGCAGGCGGTCGTCGACGCGGAGGACGAACCTCCGCTCGTCCTCGGCCACTCCTACGGCGGGTCGGTCATCACGGGCCTGACCGGTGTCGCGCATCTGGTGTACCTGGCGGCCTTCGTGCCCGCCGAAGGCGAGAGCGCGGCCGCACTCGGCGGGGCTTCGGATCTTCTCCGGTCGGCGATCGTGCCGGGTGAGGACGGCGTCACGCGTATGGACCCAGCGAAGGCCGTCGACGTGTTCTACGGCGACGCCCCCGCCGAACGGGCGGCCTGGGCGGCGTCGTTGCTGCGGCCCCAGCGGCCGGGATGCGGCAGGGGAGTGCCCGAGCGCCAGGCGTGGCGGCACACCCCCTCCACCTATGTCGCCTGCGCCCTGGACCGGGCGATCGACCCCGGGCTCCAGGCGGAGATGGGACGCCGATGTTCGAACGCGGTGACCTGGCCCACGGGCCACGCGCCGTTCGTCGGTAGCCCGGAGAGACTCGTCGGCCTGCTCCGAGGCGTACTAGTGCGGTGACCAGGCGGAATGATCGTGCTCTACCTGCGCGACGCTGAGACGTCATCGTGCGGATGGACCCGCAGGCCCGGCGGGCCGGGTTCGAGAGCGCTCATTGACGCGTTGTGGGGCGAGTCCATTTTCTCCCGCGCCAGATCCGCGGGCTCGGGCGCGCTCATCGACGCGATGCGGACGTGTCTCTCCCATCCCAGGACCGGCGGGGCAGGGGTGAGTGCGCTCATTGACGTGAACGAACGGCTCCGCGGAGTGCTCCAGGATGCGCTGCCGCTGTGTCCTCCCGCGAGGTCACCGGCATCGCCGGACGGGTTCGTGCGTGTGGTGGTGGCGGTTCCGGCGTGGTCGTGATCGGGCTTGGGGCGATCACGGGTTCGCGCCTGTGGTGGTGGCGGTTCGGGTGTGGTCGTGATCGGGCTTGGGCCAATGGCGGATCCGCTCGCGTGGTGCTGGCGGCTGATTCGGGTGATCATGGGGCGTTTACCCAGATACCGGGATGAGCTGGGCAGATAGGTTGTCGAGTGTCGTAAGCTCCCACCACGGGGGCGACGGATACCTGCTGCGGATACGGCTCGGGATCGCGCCGCGCGGCCGGTCGATGATGATGGTCCCGCCCCTGCGCGGAGTGCTCGCCGAACAGTTCGCCAACGCCTACGGAACACGCTCAAGGAGTACGCGCGGGAGGAACGATGGACAGAGGCGACCCGCCCTCGGCCCGTATCGTCGCCGAGATTCGGCGGCGCATCGGCTCCGGCGAGCTGCGTCCGGGTGATCGCGTTCCCTCGGCCCGGGAGATCACCGGCGAGTGGGGGGTCGCCATCGCCACCGCGACCAAGGTTCTGGCATGCCTCCGCAGGGAGGGGCTGGTACGCGCCGTGCCCGGCGTCGGCACCGTCGTGGAGTTCCACGAACGCTCCTGCGTCGCCCACAAGCAGCCGGACGTGGAGGAGTTTCATGAACGTCCCGGCGTCGCTCAGAGGCGGCCGGACGTGGAGGAGATTCACGAACGTCCCGGCGTCGCCCACAAGGGGCCGAGCGCGGAGGAGATTCACGAACGTCCCGGCGTGGCTCAGAGGCGGCCGGATGCGGAGGAGTTCCACGAAAGTCCCGGCGTCGCCCACAAGCGGCCGGACGTGGAGGAGATTCATGAACGTCCTGGTGTCGCACGCAAGGGGCCGGGCGCGGTCGAGGAGATCCACGGTGGTCCCCGTGTCGCCTACAGGCCGGGCGACGATCTGACCCGTGACCGGGTCGTCGCCGCGGCGATCGTGGTCGCCGACGCCAGCGGTCTCGGCGCGCTGTCCATGCATCGCGTCGCCGTCGAGCTGAACGTCACCACGATGTTCCTGTACCGCTATGTACCGGGCAGGGACGAGCTGGTCCTGTTGATGGCCGACGCGGTGATCGGTGAACGCGCTCTGCCCGCCGATCCGCCCGCGGGCTGGCATGCGGCGCTGGAGCTCCTCGCGCGTGCGCAGTGGGCGGCCTACCGCGAGCACGCGTGGCTCGCCCAGGTGCGAACCGGCACGCTGCCGAACGCGATGGCGCAGATCGACTGGTCCATGCGCGCGCTGCAGGGGCTCGGGCTCGACCCGGGGACGATGGCGCTGATCGCCGTCACCCTGGCCGGTCACGTACGTGGCGCCGGCCTGGACCTGGAGTCCGAGACCGGCGAGCACGACGCCAGTGCCGCCGGCGGGTGGATCCGCTCTCAGGCCGAGGCCATCCCGATGCCGTCCAGGAGGCACAAGGCCGACACTCGCTTCGAGTTCGGTCTCCAGCGGCTCCTGGACGGCTTCGAGACGTACATCAGCTCTGGTGGCGTTCGGCCCACTCCTTGAGGTCGCGGCGTTCGATGGCGGCGGCCATCAGGTCGGGGAAGGCGTCCGGAGTGCAGGCGAACGCGGGCACTCCCAAGGCCGACAGGGCGGCGGCGTTTCCGTGGTCGTAGGACGGGGTGCCCTGGTCTGAGAGGGCGGTGAGGGCCACCACCTGGACTCCGGCCGCGGTCATCGCCGCGACGCGTTTCAGCATCTCCGACCGGACACCGCCCTCGTACAGGTCGCTGATCAGGACGAAGATCGTGTCGTTCGGCCTCGTGATGATGCTCTGGGAGTACGCGATGGCACGGTTGATGTCGGTGCCGCCGCCGAGTTGGGTGCCGAAGAGCACCTCGACCGGGTCGTGGAGCTGGTCGGTGAGGTCGACGACGGAGGTGTCGAACACCACGAGGGAGGTGCGCAGGGCCTTCATCGACGCCAGGACCGCGCCGAACACTCCCGAGTAGACGACCGATGCCGCCATCGAGCCGCTCTGGTCGATGCACAGGACGACGTCGCGCATGACGGCCTGCCGGCGGCGGCCGTAGCCGATGAGGCGTTCCGGCACGATCGTGCGATGTGACGGGAGGTAGTGGCGGAGGTTCGCGCGGATCGTGTGGTTCCAGTCGACGTCGGACAGTCGGCGCGGTCGCTGGGTGCGCGTCGAGCGGTCGAGGGCGCCGCCGATCGCCGACTTCGTTCGCTGGGAGAGGCGCGCCTCCAGCTCGCGTACGACCTTGCGGACGACGGCGCGGGCCGACTCCTTGGCGCGTTCGGGCATCACGTGCTGGAGCGAGAGGATCGTGCCGACGAGGTGCACGTCGGGTTCGACCGCCTCCAGCATCTCCGGTTCGAGGAGCATGCTCGTCAGGTCGAGGCGTTCGATGGCGTCCTTCTGCATGACCTGGACCACGGTCGAGGGGAAGTACGCGCGGATGTCGCCGAGCCACCGGGCGACCTTGGGCGCGGACGCGCCGAGCCCGGCGCTCCGGCCGCCGGGTCGGCCGGAGCCGCGGCCCCCCGAGCCGTACAGCGCCTCCAGCGCGGCGTCCATCTTCGCCTCGTCGCCCTGCAACGCGACGCCGGTGGAGCCCTCGGCGTCTCCGCCCAGCACCATCCGCCAGCGCTTCAGTCTCTCGTCAGAGTCCACGGGGTCTCCTTTCACTGCCAGCCGAGGATCATCGCGACGGTCCGCCCGGCGGGATCGGCGCGTACGGTGTCGAGCGCGTCGTCGGAGCCGGATTCGGCGGGTTCGCGGGCCGCTGACGTGCCGATGCGCGTCACCCGCTCGCCGATGGCGCGCCGCTCCGGCGACTCGAACCGCGCGAACGTGCGGCGCAGCAGCGGCAGCACGTCGACGAACGCCTCTGGTGTCAGGCTCGCGACCCAGGCGTCGACCAGGCGCAGCAGCGCGTCGTCGTGGACGAGGACCAGCCCGCCGCCGGCGAGGAACCCCTCGATCCAGGCCGCCGCGCGTGCCGGCGGCTCGCCGACCGAGACGACGCGCGCCATCCGGTCGCTCAGCCGCCCGAGCGGGCCGGGCGACTCGTCGTCGAGCAGACCGGCGTCGAGCAGCAGCCGGGTCAGGCGCCCTTCGAGGAGTCCGTGCAGGCCCGGACGGTCGACCAGGCCGGCGAGCGTCTCGCGCCAGCGCGCGATGTGGTCGTCGTCGTCGAGCAGGGCGAGCGCGTCGTGTACCTCGTCGACGCGATCGAGGAGCATACGCGCGGCGTCGTCGTCGAGCCCGGACACCGCGGGCGGCAGGCCGACCTGGACGCGCACGACCAGGCCGTCGACCATCGCGCGCAGCGGCCCGGTCGGCGTGCCGCGCACGTCGCCGTAGCGCAGGGTGCGCACGAGCGCGGGCAGCGCCGCCATCAGGTGCGCGACGTCGGTGTCGACGGCGGCCTGGTCGGCGAGCGCGCTCATGATGGACGGGAGCGTCTCGCCGAGGTCGGCCAGCAGGCAGCGTTCGGCCAGGGAGGTCAGGTCGGAGAGGCTCTCCGCGCCCGCGGCGAGGGCCTTCGCCCGCGCGGACGCCGCGCCGCGCACGGTCGTGCCCCACGCGCTCGCCTCGATCAGCTCGACGTCGAATTCGGGCCGCCACCCGAGCGTCCACGTCTCGCGGAACGTGCCCTTGCCACCGGAACGCGCGGGCTTCCCCCACGGAACCCCGAGCAGCCGCAGCCGGTGCAGCAGACGGCTGCGGTCCAGGTCGTTCGGCTTGCGCAGGTCGAGGTCCTGCTCTTTGTCCTCGGCGGACGGCTTCAGCTTCAGGCGTCGCTGCTCGGCCGAGAGGTCGCGCTGGAGCGGCACCATCGGCGTGCTGTCCGGCACCGATCCGAGGCGTTCGGCGACGACCATGCGGCGCTGGATCAGCTCGACGGGCAGTTCGGCGCCCTCGCACAGCACGGCGAGGGTCGCCTCGGTGACCTCGTCGAGCCCGGCGAGCGGCCGTCCGCGCAGCGCGGCGAGCGCGTCCGCGAGGCGTACGGCCTCGATTACGTGCGCCGACGACGCCGGGAGGTCTTCTTCGCGCAGGACGCGGGCGGCATCGGTCAGCCAGCGTTCGATCGGCCGGTCGGGCGCGGTGAACAGGTGGTGGTACCAGCCCGGCGAGCGCACGCCCGCGCCGTACCCGGTCCAGTTCGCCAGCCGCCCGTGGGTCCACGGCACCCACGTGACCGCGACCTTGGCCTTGGGCAGCCCGCGCAGGGTCTGGTCGTCGCGCGCAGCCGTCGGCGTGCCCGGTTTGCGCGTCGTGACGAGGGCGGCCTCGATCGCGGGGACGTGCCAGGCGCCGCAGACCACCGCGATCCGTTCGTACCCCTCCTTCAGGGCGCGGCGCAGCGTCTTGCGCATGTACGCCTCGCGCTGCTCCTCGCGCCGGAGGTGCGCCTCCGGCGCTGCGGGGGTGTCCTCCCGCAGCGTGGCCATCGCCTCGGCGATCGCCTCGAACGGCGACGGGCCCTCTCCGCGCAGCTCGACGACGTCGTCCCACCAGCGTTCGGCGTCGTCGTAGCCCGCGGCCTCGGCGAGCAGCCCCAGAGGGTCGGTGCGCACGGTGTCCTGGGTCTCGTCGCCGGCCCCGGAGTCGTCGGCGAATTGGTGTGCGGCCGGCAGGTCGCAGAAGCGCACGGGCACGCCCGCGCCCGCGGCGTGCCGTATCGCCTGCCACTCGGGGCTGAACTCCGCGAACGGCCAGAACGCGGCGTGCCGCTCGTCGCCGCCGTCGCCGGGGGCATAGGCCAGCAGCGCGACCGGCGGCGTCATTCCGGGGTCACCGGCCAGGTCGACGATCGCGTCCGCCTCGGGCGGGCCCTCGATCAGCACGATGTCGGGCTTGAGGTCGTCCAGCGCCCGGACGAGCGCCCGCGCCGACCCCGGGCCGTGGTGACGGATCCCGAAGACCCGTACGCGCTCGGAAGGGTGGCCCACGCTCATGAGACCTCGCGGCAGGCGCGGTAGAAGTCACGCCAGTCGGCGCGCTCGCGTACGACGGTCTCCAGGTATTCCTGCCAGATCACGCGGTCCGACGCGGGGTCCTGCACGACCGCGCCGACGATGCCGGCCGCGACGTCGGGCGCGCGCAGCACGCCGTCGCCGAAGTGGGTGGCCAGCACGCGGCCGCTGGTGATGACCGAGATCGCCTCCGCCGTGCTCAGCGTGCCACTCGGCGACTTGAGCTTCGTACGCCCGTCGTCGGTGCGCCCCGAGCGCAGCTCACGGAAGATCGTCACGACCCGCCGGATCTCGTCGAGCCCGGGCTGGGTGTCGGGGAGTTCGAGGGAGGTGCCGATCTGGGTGACGCGGCGGGCGACGATGTCGACCTCGTCGTCGGCGCTCGCGGGCAGCGGCAGCACGACCGTGTTGAACCGGCGGCGCAGCGCGCTGGACAGCTCGTTCACGCCACGGTCGCGGTCGTTGGCGGTGGCGATGACGGTGAAGCCCTTGCGCGCCTGTACCTCGGTGTTCAGCTCGGGCACGGGCAGGGTCTTCTCGGACAGGATCGTGATGAGGGTGTCCTGGACGTCGGAGGGCATCCGGGTCAGCTCCTCGATGCGCGCGACCGTACCGGCCTGCATCGCCCGCATCATCGGGCTCGGCACGAGGGCCTGCTCAGACGGGCCCTCGGCCAGCAGCCGCGCGTAGTTCCAGCCGTAGCGGATCGCCTCCTCGGCCGTGCCGGCCGTGCCCTGGACCAGCAGCGTGGAGTCGCCGCTGACCGCCGCCGCGAGGTGCTCCGACACCCAGGTCTTCGCGGTGCCGGGGACGCCGAGGAGTAGCAGCGCGCGGTCGGTGGCGAGGGTGGCGACGGCCACCTCCATGAGCCGCCGCGGCCCGACGTACTTCGGGCTGATGACGGTGCCGTCCGGCAGGCCGCCGCCCAGGAGGTAGGTCGTCACGGCGTTCGGCGACAGCTTCCAGCCGGGCGGGCGGGCGCGGTCGTCGTGTTCGGCGAGGAGGGCGAGCTCGTCGGCGAACTGTTGCTCGGCGTGCGGGCGCAGCACGGCCTCGGTCATGGTCAAAGCTCCTTGGATGAGGGGCAACGGTGCGAAATCTCAGGATGCGCGCCGGTCGCGGCACGCGGGGGCGTGGCATCGGCCGAGGCGGGGCGTGCGGGGACGGCACAGCCGTACAGGCGGCTCGTCGCGGAAACGCGGGCTCTCGGAGTTCGGCCGGTCTCGGTCATGTCGGGCTCTTTCGGCTGGGCATGGGCAGCCGCTCTTCGTCGCGTCCCGGCGAGTGGCATGAACGCGGCGAACGGCGTGCGTGGGGGGCACAAGAGGATCAGTGCAGCTCGGCGAGCATTTCGTGGCGGAAGACGAGGATCTCGGACAGCTCGGCCAGCGGGCCGGAGCCGGTGTGCGGGCGTGCGGCCTCCTCGACGCGTGGGGCGGCGGCGGGGGTGAGGCGTTCGTCGGCCAGGCGGCAGAGGCCCGCGAGGAACCGGACCTCCTCCGCCTCTCCGGCGGTGGCCGTCAGCTCGGCGATCACCGCGTCGGCGAGGTCGCCGGCCCAGGGGCCGGGGACGCCGCCGAGCAGGACGAGGCGTTCCATCCGGGTGCCGAGACGGCGGACCAGATCCGCGGCGGCGGCGTCGCGTTCGTCCGGAGGGAGCACGCTCAGCAGGCCGGTCAGGGCGTCGGTCTCGTCGAGGAGGACGTCGCTCCGCAGCAGCGCACGCGCCCAGGCCGTGTCGTGCTGCCGCGCGGCGGCGCGAGCCCAGCCGAGGTGGACGTCCTTGTCGTGGCGGACGTCGTCGCCGGCGGCGTCGGTGACGGGCAGGCCCGCGATCTGCTCCGGGGAAGCGCCGAACAGCTCGGTCCAGGTGGCGAGCGGCGCGCGGCCCAGGATCTCGCGCAGCCAGCCGGCGCGGTTGCCGATGCGCTCGGCGGCGTGGAACGGGATGCCGTCGCGCAGCATCGCCTCGTCGTGGTCGGCCGGAGGAACGACGGCGATCCGCGCCCGTACGGCGCCGGACCCGTCGCTCAGGCAGGCACGGCCTCGAACGGCCATGCGCTCCGCGTACGCCGTGCCGGGCAGCCGGGCGAGCAGGTAGGCGGCGATGCGGCGCACGTCCTGGCCGCGGTCGTCCAGCGCCGCCTCCAGGAACTCCTCGTCGCTCGTCGACAGGCCGCTCTCGAACGTCTCGAGGAAGGTCGCGCGGTCGGGCGCGGACTCCTTCGCCCAGGTCTTCGACAGCGTCTGGACCGCCTCGGCGGGCGCGGTGGACCGCAGCCACGTGAGCCGCGCGACGCGCTGCCCGCGCGTGCCCGTCTCCCACACGCCGATGTCGCCGGCCGCCTCGCCCTCGCTCACGGCGACGAGGTAGGCCCAGTCGAGGTTCTGCATGGCCAGCCAGACCCCGCGCCGGCCCGCGACCCGCGCGATGTGCGGCCGCAGCGACCGGTCGGTACGGCCCTTGTGCAGCAGGTCGGGCAGGTCGCCGGGCGGCACACGGTAACCGCCGTCCGCCGCGGCCTCCAGCCACTCCGGCAGCACGCGGGCCCTCTCGCCGGTCAGGATCCGGCGCAGCCGCCGTGCCGCCGCGGGCGGCACGACCGGCGTGGTCTCGGCGGGCGCGGGCGCGATCGGCTCCGCCGTGCCCGGCGACCACCCCGCCCGGCGCCGTACGGTGAGCAACGCCGCCTGGTCGAGCAGCCGCCCCGCCGGATCGCCGGCCTCCGCGGGCGCCTCGGCGATGGGCGGCGCCTGCCGCCGCTGTGTGCCGAGCAGCGCCGCCGTCACATGCTCCGTCCAGGTGCTCACAGGACCACGAGGCCTTCCTCTTCGTGCCAGGCGGACAGGGGGACCAATCCGTCGTGGGACCACTCGCCGGACAGCGTCACCGGACGGCCGCCGGAGACCGCGAGCAGGCGCCACGGGTCCGACGTGCGCAGGGGCACGGCGTCGCCGTCGGCGTCGATGACGAACGAGCCGCGCGCCGGGCGCACGTCTCTCAGCACCGCGGGCCAGCGGGTCAGCCACGGGTCGCGGCTCAGCGCGACGGCGTGCTCGCCCAGCAGCTCGGCGACGGTCGTGCCGTCAGGGGCGAGGGTGACCGGGGAGCCGTGGCGCTCGGCGACGACGGCCCGCAGGGGCTGCGCGCCCGGGTAGAAGGCCAGCGTCGCGTCCAGGGTGGCGCCGGCGACCAGGGAGGCGTCGAGGGCGCGGCCCGGTGCGGCGAAGGACAGGACCAGCGCGGACCGCCGGGTGCGACGGCCGCGCAGCCAGGCGCGCCGGGTGATGAGACGGTCCTGCTCGATGTCGTGGATGCCGGCGACGAACCACTCGTCGCGTACCCGCTCGCCGTCGAGGACCTCTTCCTGGCGCACCGTGAAGCCGACGTGGGAGCGTACGGTCGCGCGCAGCGGCTCGGGCAGCTCCTCGCGGCGGCGGTGCGCGGTGGTCAGCAGCCGCAGCAGGGAGTATTCCTCCAGGAGGCGCTGCGGCCAGCCGTCGCCCTGCCGGGGGATCGACGCGAGCCCTTTTACCTGGCCCGCGACGGTGCCGGCCTGGGCGTCGACGAGCCGCCGCGCGGCGTCGTCCCACAGCGTGTACGGCGCCTTCTCCGCCTGGGCGAGCCCGTAGGTGACCTGGTCGCGCAGCCACTGGTCGAGCTCCTCGACACCGGCGTCGACCCGATGCTCACGGCGCTCGGCGGTCTTGGAGTCCTTCGGCGGAGCCTCTCTCGTCTCGCGGCGCGTCTTGGCGCTCTCGGCGCGGTCCTCCCGCTGTGCGAGCCACTCGGTCACCCAGCCGGGAGGCGCGCCCTCACCGACCGTGCCGTCGCTCCACAGCAGCAGCAACCCGAGCGCGTGCTTGCAGGGGAACTTACGGCTCGGGCACGAACACCGGTAGGCGGGCTCGGACAGGTCGACGCTCGCGCGGTACGCGCTCTTGCCGCTGCCCTGGCACTCACCCCAGACCGCCGTCTCATCCCAGCCCGTACCGCCCCATTTCGCAGGCTTGGCGACGCCGACCGCGGCCTTGCCCGACGAGGCGTCGGGCGCGAGCCCGAGCACCTGTTCCCGACCCCAACGTTCGATCACACGGATGACGCTATCGGCCCCTGCCGACAGTCCCGCGCGCCCGCGTCGCGGCCCGGATCCGGTACGCCCACCGTCAACGACCCGCCCGAATATCTGCTGGTCAGAGCTGTTGTTTCCGACGCGTCAGGCCGTGTCGGTCAGGGCGCGGAACACGGCCTCCAGGAGCCGTGTCGCCGCGGCGTCGTCGGTCAGGGACGTGCTGCCCAGGATGTTCCGCATGAGCTTGAAGCCCGCGATGACCGACAGGAACACCACCGCGCGTTCGGCCGCGGCCTCGCCCGGGAGCAGGGCGGCCAGGGAAACCATCGACCGGCGGGGTCGAGGCGGCCGTCCGGGCCACGAGGGCGACGGCGACGTCGTCGGTGAGCAGTTCGTCCGGCCGGTTAGGCCGATCGGCCTGGGACGGTCGAAACCGGCCGAGCACGGACCCGTAGTCACAGAACGGGCATCTACCATTCGACGCGTCGCTATCCGCTCCGTGACCGAGGACGCCCGATGACCAACCCACGCTTCGCCCAGGCCGTCGAGTCGATGCGCAGCCCGGACCTCGGGCGCCGTACGCGCGGCTTCGACTTCCTGCGCGAGCACGCCGACGCGTACGTGGACGACCTGCTCGCCGAGTTCGACGGCGAGCAGGACGACGAGCTGCGCTCCTGGTTCCTGGAGCTGATCGCCGAGGCGCGTTCGCCGAGCGCGCTGCCCGTCCTGACCCGCCAGCTGGAGAGCGACGACGAGTCGGCGCAGTTCTGGGCGGTACGCGGCCTGGAGATGCTCGACACGCGTGAGGCCCGTGAGGAGCTCGAACGCGCGCAGGAGAGCGGCTGGATCACGTGACGTGGCGGCGGCTCCCACTCGGCGCGCGGCTGCGCGACCGGCTCGGCCCCGCCCGGCGGGTCCGCAGGCTCACCAGCAGCCCCCGTTCACGCGTGTGGGCCGCCGAGTTCGGCGGGAGGCGCGCCGTCGTCAAGCGGATCCTGAGCGGCGAGGACGCGTACGCGCGTGAGGTCGCCGCGCTGACGCTCGCCGCACGCGTCGACCCGCCCGTCGTGCCGCGCCTGCTCGGCCGCGACGACGCGCGGCGCGTACTCGTGCTGGAGTACGTGGACGCGCGCCGCCCGGCCGGCGATTGGGTGGTGGCGTACGCGGAGGGGCTGGCGCGCCTGCACGCCGCGACCACGCCCGCCGACGCCGGGGAGCTGCCCCGCTGGCAGGGGCCGGGCGAAGACGACGTCACCGCCTTCCTAACGCTCGCCCGCACGCTGGGCGTCGCGGTTCCGGCGCGCGCGCCCGCCGAGCTGCGGGGGCTGGTGGACCGCCTCGCGCGTACGAGCGGGCACGCCCTGCTGCACGGCGACCCGTGTCCCGGCAACGACCTGCACACCGCGGACGGCATCCGGTTCGTCGACTTCGAGCAGGCGTCCCTGGGCGACGGCGTCACCGAGCTGGCCTACCTGCGGATCGCCTTCCCGACCTGCTGGTGCGTCACCGCGGTCCCGGAGACGCTGCTCGAACGCGCCGAGGCCGCCTACCGAGACACCTGGCACGCCGCGACCGGCACTCACGTGCAGGGCGATCTCACCGACGCCTGCGCGGGCTGGCTGATCCGCGGCGACGCCCTCGTCCAACGGGACCACCGAGGCCGGGCCGACCACCTCGCGCGTGCCGCCGAGAAGGACTGGACGTGGGGCACGGCGACCGCCCGCGAACGCCTGGCCCACCGGCTCGGCGTCGTCGCGACCCTGACCGGAGGCCGCGACGACCTCTCCGGCCTCGGCGAGCTCAGCGCCGCCATGCGCACACGCCTCCCCGGCGTTCGCACACCACCACGACAACGCCCCTAGCCCGGCGGGATCAGTGTGGTGATGACGAACAGGGACACCATCGAGACGAGGCTCGACACGAGGATGGCGTCGCGGACCATGTCGGTCTGGCGGCGGTACTGCGTGGCGTAGACGAAGATGTTCTGTGCCGTGGGCAGGCCGGCGAACAGAACCACGGCCGACAGGGTCCGCTGGTCGAGGTGGAAGACGAACCGTCCCGCCGCGTACGCGGCCAGCGGTTGCACCACGATCTTCAGCAGTACCGCGATCCCGACCTTCGTGTAGTGCTCGGCGCCGTACCGGGTCTCGGTGCGGCGTAGCGACATCCCGAGGGCGAACAGCGCGATCGGCACCCCTGCCTGCCCCAGCACCTGCAACGGCCGCAGGACGTCTCCGGACGGGTGCACGCCGAGCGCGGCGACGGCCAGCCCGGCGGCGGACGCGATGGTGATGGGGTTCTTCAGCGGTGCGAGGAGGGCGGCGCCTCGCCTGCTGTGCTCGTCGGTGGCGGCGCCGAGCGTGCTGAGGGCCAGCGGGGTCACGACCAGGAGCTGTAAGACGGTCACCAGGACCAGGATCGACAGATCGCCCAGTACGCCGGCCGCCACCGGGATGCCGAGGTTTCCGGAGTTCACGTAGCTTGCGGCGAGCGTGCCGACGGTCTGGTCGGGCAGGCTCTCGCGGAGGACCCAGCGGCTGCCGGCGAAGGCGAGCAGGCCCGCGGCGACCGTGCCGATCGCGAAGGCGGCCAGCGCGCGGCCGTCGATCTGGCGTGCCGAGACCTTGGCCAGGGTGGTGAACAGCAACGCGGGCATCGCGATGTTGAAGGAGAAGCCGGTGAGCACGTCACGCGCGCCGCCTTCGACGAGCCCGAACCTGCATGCCACCCAGCCGATGAAGACGATCACCCAGATCGGGGTGAAGGCGGACGCGATCGACGCGATAGGGGGGGCGAAGGAGATCATCACTCGGCTCTGTGTCGTACAAAACGAAGATCGGGCACCGGGAACCCTGGCGGGGGGTTCCCAGCACCCGATCTTCCACCTCCGTACGCACCGAGCCCAAAGGCGGGCCGCGTCGACGCGACGTCAGGCGTACGTGCCGGCCCTGGCGGGGACGGCCGGCGGCGAGGTGTCCGTGATGGTCATTGCCACGTCAGCCGTGGGAGAAGCAGTTGGTCTTGGTGGCGTGGGCGGGGTCGAGGGCGTTCTCGGTCTCGTGCATGACGGCCGGGTCGAAGGCCATCAGGGCGTGCTCGGAGATGTCCGTGATGCACAGGTCCTGGATCGTCACGTTGTGCACGTCGGAGCCGGTGAGGAACTGCGTGCGGTACGGCGTCACGACCTCGTCGTACCGGGTCGCGATCACGGTGTAGCTGACGCCGGGAACCGTGTCACCGCCGTCGCCGAGCCGCGTGATCAGGTCGGATCCGACGATCTGGTCGACGCAGGCGGGGCACGCGGAGTTCAGGATGTCGGTCGCGCCGGGGAACGCCGAGGCCAGGGCGGCGAGGCCGTCGAGCGTGGTGCCGTGGTTCGAGGGCGCCAGGCCGACGAGGGTGTGCACCTTGGCGGCTCCGCCGAGGAACTTCAGGTAGTAGCGGGGCATCATCCCGCCCTGGGAGTGCCCGACGATGTCGACCTTCGACGTGCCGGTGGCGGCGAGCACGCCGTCGACGAACGTGGACAGCTGGGCCGCGGAGTCCTCCACCGGGGCGATGGCGCGCAGGACCGGGATGTTCGGCATGGCGCCGTACGTCAGGGCGAAGACGCAGTAGCCCTGCGACGCGAGGGCCGGAGCGGCGGTGACCCAGTTGACGCTTCCGTTGGCGAAGGTGCCGTGGACGAGGACGACGGCGCGCGGGTGTGCCGCGCTCGGCTTGCAGGACCAGTCGTTCGCGCCGGGGACGCCCGGCGCCGCGAGAGCCTTGGCCGCGTCGATCGGGTCGGTCGCGTGGGCTTCGGCGGGGGCGACGACGGCGAAGCCGCCTGCCAGGAGTGACAGGGCGGAGACCAGCAGAGATCGGAGTGCGCGGGGGCGGGGCGGCACGGTTCCTCCCGTGGGGGCGTGAGGAGACGAGAGACGCGATGTCACTCGTGTGAACCACGTCACATGCGAGGTTACTAACCGGTAAATTAACTGGCCGGTAGCCACTTGACTAGCCGCTGACGCGTAACGTTTCGATAACACCGGCAAATCGGTGTAAATCGGGTCAAAGTTTCGGTCGATCGTTCTGTCGGTAAGTGTCGGACCGATTGCTCAGTGGTACCTCGCTCCCGCGTCCGGCCGTGATTTACGGAAAACAATTCGTGACACTCCGTCCTACACTGGACATGGCCTCCAAATTCGGGTCTCGATGGTGATTCTGATCATCATTCATCTCTTGTCGCGGGCGGGCCGCGAAGCCTGAAAACAGATCACCGCTGACCAGTGCGAACGATGATCGAAATTCTCCACCACTCGCATATTCCGTCAATTGCGGACACGGCCGGAGAAGGCGATAAGGGCCCTCAGGGGCGTTCTCGGAACAAAGGCGTGAAAAAGGTACTCTCCGCTCGTTGCTTTCCTCGATCAACGCCCTCACTCTCGGAGGGTGGAAAGAGCTGGAGATGCGAAGAGTCGTTCGTTCGCGCGTTTTCCGGTCGGTCGCGTCCATGGCCGCCGCGCTGCTCGTCGCCGGGACGCTGACCGGAGCCGCCGCCGCACCGGCGTCCGCGACCGGCGCGTCCGTCCTGCACAAGAGCGTGCATGACACCACGCACCCGGGTGCCTCCCATGCCGACCACGGCGACGCGGTCGACTGGGTGCTCGACTACACCGACAACGGGCCCGCCACTCCCGCGCCGGCCACCATCACCGACCCGATCGGCGCCGGCCAGGCGTACGTGCCGGGCTCGCTCAAGACGCCGCCGGGGTGGACACCGTCCTGGTCCACGGACGGGACGACCTTCCAGGGCACCGACACCGGCGCCGCCACGACCGCGGTGCGGGCGAGCAACGGCGCCGCGCGCCCGGGCGGCACGAGCCTGTCATCGGACCTGCTCCCGCCGCTGCAGTCCGTCAGCACCGCGACCGGTGGCGACGGATTCACGCCGATCCTCTACCGCGCGGACGGCAAGGCGGAGGCCTGGAACCTCTTTCACCACTCCGCCGCACCCGCCGCCGTGGTCGTCTGCACCGACCTCACGACCGGGAAGGCGTGCGCGGGAGGCCCGTGGCCCAAGCCCATCAACGCCGCACCCGGCCCGCTCGGGAGCGGCGCGACCTCCGACCTGGCGACCGCGTCGATCGAGAGTTTCGTCCTCGACCCCGACCACCACGGCGTCGTGTACTACCCGGCCTTCGCCGCCGCCACCGTCGGTGTTGCCTGTCTCGACCTCGAAGCGCGCGCGAACTGCGGGTACTGGCCGCTGATCGCCCGGGGCGGCTCGCCGTCGAGCGTCAACGGCATCGGTGGCCTGGTCGAGCAGGGCGGGAACCTGTACGGCATCGCGTCGACCGGACAGGTGCTGTGCCTGTCGATGGCGTCGCACACGCCGTGCGCCGACCAGCCGTACGTCGCCATCGTCCCGCCGAACAACGACCAGCCGGGCGTCCCGAGGAGCGAGTACTTCGGAGCGATGGTCATCGCGAACGGCAAGGTCTTCGCGTCGTCCTCACCGCTGGGCTCCTCCACCGGACAGCACGCACCCGTGATCGGCTGCTTCGACCCCGCCACCAAGGACGAGTGCGCCGGCTGGACCACGCAGCACGCCGTCGGGCCCGCCGGAAGCTACAGCTACAACGCCTATGCCGGGTACGACACCGCCGGCCACGCGGACCGCGTGTGCGCCACGGTCACCACGCCGTCGATGAGGAGCACGTGCTACGACTTCGGCGGCACCGCGGCGGCGGCGCCCGCCGAGTTCGACGGGCTCGCCAGCGGGGCGCAGGCGTTCTCCCCGGACACGGTCACGACGGCGGACGGGCACGTCCGCAGCTACTTCGGCCTCTGGGGCGGCGCCATCGCCGGCGCGACGGTCTGCCACGACTGGTCCATCGCGGCGCCCTGTGCCGGATTCCCGCTCCCGGCGACGCACCCGACCGTGAACGGCGGGGCGACGCGTGACTACGGCTACTCCTACGACACGACCAGCGGCTGCATGTTCGGGCTCGGCGACGCCGGCGTGCTGTTCTCCCTCGACCCCGGCAACGCCGTCACGCCGTGCCTGCACAGCGGGGCGAGCGTGAAGGTGACGCCGTCGGCCTTCTACTGCGACGGTGGCACCGGCCACGTCCAGGGCTACAAGGACGCCCGGCTGGAGAACATCGACCCGGCCAACATCGACCTCGACGCCTCGACGGTGGCGATCACCGATGCCGACGGCTCGCCGGTCGCGACCCGTTCCTTCGACTCCCAAGGCGCCGTCGACCTTTCCGGCATCTCCGTCGCCGACCATCCGAGCATCGACGTGACGGCCCACCTGGTGCTGAGGAGCGGCGCCGACTTCACCGGCGACCACCGTCCCGGCCTGGTGGTCCAGTACACCGGAGATGCACCACAGGTCTGCTTCACGACCAAGATCGCCGACACCTGCACGGTCGCGAACGTCTCCAACACCGCGGTCGGCGCCGACGCCACCGGCGACCTGACCTCCAACACCGTGAACCTGCCGGTCGTCCCCGGTACGAGCTGCGCGCCCCACGTCACCGTCGAGAAGGAGATCTGCGCCTCGCTCCAGGCCTCCAGGTGCGGCCCTGAGGGCAGCGGGCCCTGGGTCAAACGGACACCCGGCGGGCTGCTCGGCATCCTCGGCACCGCGTACTGGCGGATCACCGTGACCAACGCCGGTCCGGTGGGCATCGAGCACGCCGGCCTCAACGACCACGTGGAGCCCGGCTGTGAGGGCGCGGCCTTCACGCTCCAGGCGGGGCAGAGCAAGCGGTTCTACTGCTCGACGTTCCTGCTCCTGCTGCCGCTGAAGAACACCGTCACCGCGTCGTACGTGCCGGCGAACTCGCCGTACGGAACCAAACCGACCACCACGCAGGCGTCGTCGGCGGTCGCCTGCGGTCTGCTCTGCATCCTGAAGGACTGACCGATCCCGCGTCGCGCGAGCCCGCGAGCTCGCGCGACGCGGTGTTCACCGGTCATTACGGCATAAGGCGCGTTTCGTTCGCGTTCGCCCTGGCTCGGGACACTTCGACTGCGGGGGTGGGCCCTATCATCAAGATCCGGCGCTCCGCTGAAGAACGGGGCAGTATCTGGATGTCAAGACGGAAGTTGACGTGCATGGCTGCGCAAACATTGGCAAGGTCGCCGCGGGCTGATGCCCGCCGCAATCACGGGAATCTCCTGGCGGTCGCCAGAGAGGCATTCGCCGTCGAGGGGACCAACGCCTCGCTCCGGGACATCGCTCGGCGGGCCGATGTTGGAATTGGAACTCTCTACCGGCACTTCCCGACGCGTGAGGCGCTGCTCGAAGCCGTACTGCGCGAGGGGCTCGACCGGCTGCGGCGCGCGGCGGACGAGTTCCTCGACTCGCCGCGCGCCGGTACGGCGCTGGTCGACTGGCTCCGGATGTTCGCCTACGCGCCGGACGCCTGCCGCGGGCTGCCGGACACGCTGATGACCGCGCTGCGCGACGAGCGCTCGGAGCTGCACTCCTCCTGCGTCGCCCTGCGCGACGCGGTCGGCCGCCTGCTCGTACGTGCACAGGAGACCGGCGAGGTGCGCAAGGACATCGTGCCCGAGGACCTCTTCGTCTCCGCCGCCGTCATCCGGTGGGTCGCCGAATGGGCCGACGAGGAGACGGCCGGCCGGATCCTGACGATGCTGAGCGAGGGAATCGGCGCGGAGCGGTGAGCCCGCCGCCCGCGACGGAGGCGGCGCCACTCGGTACCCTCGCGCTATGTCACCCGACAAGGACCCCAAAGACCGGTGGATCCGGCGATTCCAGCCGAATCCGACCAGCGCGGTGCGCCTGGTCTGCTTCCCGCACGCGGGCGGTGCGGCCAGCTACTTCCATCCCGTCGCCCGCGCGCTGGCGCCGGTGGCCGAGGTGCTCGCGGTGCAGTATCCCGGACGCCAGGACCGCAGCCAGGAACCCCTCATCGACGACATGGGCCGCATGGCCGACGGCGTCTTCGCGGCCCTGCGCACGTGGGACGACCGGCCGCTGGCGTTCTTCGGCCACAGCATGGGCGCGATCGTCGCGTTCGAGGTCGCGAGGCGGTGGCAGCGGACGCTGAGGAAGCCGCCGGCGGTGCTGTTCGTCTCCGGCAACCGCGCGCCGTGCAACCGCCGCGAGCCCGAGGCCGTCCACCTCGCGGAGGACTCGGTCCTGATGGAGGACGTCAAGGACCTCGGCGGCACGGACCTGTCGATCCTGGAGGGTGACGAGGAACTGCTGGGCCTCATCCTGCCCTCCATCCGGAGCGACTACCGCGCGATCGAAACGTACGTGGGCCCGGAGGACGCGACGCTGAACTGCCCCATCGTCGCGCTCACCGCCGACGACGACCGTACGGTCTCGGTCGAGGAGATGCGCGAGTGGGAGCGGCACACCACCCGGTCGTTCGACCTGCGCGTGTTCTCCGGCGGTCACTTCTACCTGAGCGAGCACGAGAAGGAGATCAACGATCTCCTCGCCGAGCGGCTCGCCACCGTGGGGCTCCCGGCGATCTGAGGGCGACGAATGAGAGAGGCCCCGGCGCCCGGGGCCTCTCGTCATGTGATCAGGGCTGCTGGTCGATGGTGAAAGTCGTGGTCGGGTTCTGGATGTCGACCGCGTTGTCACTCAGCTTCAGGTTGTGGAACGTGGCCGAGCCGACCGCCGGGCCCTGTCCGGCCTCCGGCAGCGGATTGGCCCAGACTCCGAACCCGGACTTGGCGTCGTACGCGTCGCCGCTCTTGTGCGCGCCGGTGATCGAGACGTTCGTGAGGACCGTGTCGGTGACCGGGTTCTGCGGCTGGTTGCCCACGTAGTTGGTCTGGAACATGATCCCGGAGTAGGTCGGGCTCGTGATGTCCACATCGCTCACCCGGATGCCACGGAACACCTTCGACGCGGAGAACAGCCAGATCGCCGGGAAGGTCTGCCCGCCCCAGAAGTGGCCGCCCGCGCGGTCGATCGTGATGTTCTGGAAGTTCGTCGGGTCCGGGCCGAAGCCGTTCATCGGGTAGCCGAAGTCGAGCGAGCTGATCGTGATCCCGGAGTAGACGAGCGTGTCCGCGATGTAGATGTTCTTGAAGGTGTTGTCGAAGCCGCCGTACGCGGCGATGCCCGCGGCCCGCCAGGTCAGCAGCGACGTCAGGTTCTGGAAGGTGTTGTTCTTCTCGTCGGCGCCACCGGCGTCGATCGCGGAGAACAGCGCGAAGCTGTCGTCGCCGGTCGCCCTCGACTCGTCGTTGGAGACGAGGTTGTCCGTGCTGCCGTTCGTCATGTTGATGCCGTCGGCGAACGTGTCCCTGATGCGGGAGTTCGTGATCTTCATGTTGTCGGTGTTGGCGCCCCAGTACATGCAGACCATGTGCTCGGTCCAGATGTTGTCGATCGTGATGTTCGCGACGTTGGAGAAGTCGAACACCTTGCCGGGGCCGTCGATGCGCGAGGTGTAGTTGCCGAAGTAGGCGAAGTTCTGGAACGTCGAGCCGTTCGCCGTCGAGTCCGCGCGGAACCCGATGTCGGTGTTCTCCTGGCCGGAGGGGGCGAGGAACCGGGTGTACCAGGGGCCGGCGCCGACGACCTTGATCGCCTTGCCGTACACCTGGAACTTGTTCGACGTCTGGTAGTCACCGGCCGGCAGGTACACGCCGACGAGGTTCGGGTCCTGGCGGGCCTGGTCGAGGGCGTTCTGCACGTCCTGCTGGGCGAAGCCGGCCGGCACCGCGTACTTGCCCGGGTCCGGATCGGCGACCTGCGCGACCTGCTCGCCGTTGATGAAGTCGATCGAGTAGTACGCCGCCGTGTTGGCCGCGTCCTTCTGCAGCTTGATCTTGTGGCCGGCCGGCACGGTCGTGCCGAGCAGGATGCTGGCCTCGTCGTAGATGTGGCGGGGCGTGGAGTCCGGGGAGTTCCCGGGGCTCGTCTCGTTGCCGTACAGCCAGGCGTACTTGGACGTCAGATCGATCGGCTTCAGCAGCGTGCCGTCGACGTAGACGTCGAGGGACGCGTCGATGCCGCCGCCGCCCGAGGAGTCCGGGATGGCGAACCGGGTCACGAGCGTGTTGGTGCTCGCCGTGGTCGTGAACTCCACGCTGCTGCCGGTCGAGGCCAGCTTCACGGCGCGGCGGCCGGACGCCTCACCGGCCAGGTCGCCGACCGTACGGTTCGGGCCGACGACGGAGGCGCCGCCGCCGAGCGCGCCGTTCTCGGCCTCGTACATCGTGTACGGCATGTCGGCGCCGCGGCCCACGAAGAACGGGCGGCTGCTCGTGTTGTTGGCCTGTTTGACCGCGAGTTCGTTCGCGTCGTTCGCGAGCACGACCTTGACGGAGTACTTGCCGTTCACGGCCGTCCAGGTGCCCAGGTTCACCGGTGCCGCCGTGGCGCCCGCGTTGATGGTTCCGCTGGAGGAGCCGGTCAGCGTCTTGACGGCCGAGCCGTCCGAGCCCAGGACCGAGAGCGTGATGCCGTGCGCGCCGTCGGCCGAGGCGACGCTGCCCTGATTCTTGATCGCGACCGAGAACGTCACCTGGTCGCCGGCGGCCGGGTTGCCGGGGTTCCACGTGACCGAGGAGGCCACCAGGTCGGAGCTGGCGACCGGGCCGACGACCAGCGCCGACGGGCTCGTGTAGGTGTTGTTGGTCTCGTTCGACTCCAGGACGGCGTCGGACTCATCGACCTTGGCCGTGACCTGGTAGCTGCCCGCGTCACGTGCCCCGATGTCGGTGGAGACCGTCGTGCTCGCGCCTGCGGCGAGCGCGCCGACGGCCGTGGTGCCGACCTTCTGGGAACCGAGGTAGAGGTCGACGTCGGTCGCGTCGGACGCCGCGGCACCGGCGTTCTCGACCGTCGTCTTCAGCGTGACGGCGTCGGTCTCGATCGGCGCGGACGGCGTCGCCGAGATGGCGGTGGCGGTCAGGTCCGGCGCCGGGGCGGGGGTGCCGACGACCTGGAACTCGGCGACCTGTGCGCCGGGCGCGCCGGAATTCGTGGTGAACTTCAGCTCGACGTCGGCGGCCGTGACGGAGACGGGGACCGTCACGGTGTTGCCGGAGCCCGGATCCCACGTGTACACCTTCGAGGCCACCGCGCTGGTGTAGCTCCCGGAGTGCCTGTCCCTGGTGAGGATCTCCAGGGTCTGCGTACGCGTGGACCAGATGCCGTCGGGGTTCAGCTTGACGACGACGGAGGTCACGTTCGCCTTGGCGCCGAGGTCGACCGACAGGGTGTCGGGATAGCTGCCGGGCGCGCCCTCCCAGTAGGTGCCGAGGTTGTTGTCGACGGCGTTCTCGGGCACGAAGTCGAAGACGTGGGACGAGGCCGTGACCGGCCTTCCGGCCGCGAGGTTCGTGCCGTCGGCCGGAGCGACACTCTTGTGGGAGTGCCCGGCCGCCGGAGCGGCGTTCGCGACCGCGGGGCTTGTCGGCCCCGCGAGCAGGCCGATCGCGGCAGTGCCCGCGATCAGCCGGAGTCGTGCGTGCTTCGGTCTCATAGCGCCTCTTGTCTGGAGCAGCGCTGACCGCGCGCTAGCGGCAGCGCTTGGGGGTGTGGCACCTGCCGGGACGGCATGTGGGACGCACCCCAGACACTAGATATCTCGACATCTCCTTGCAATAGTTGGACATCTTCTCGCAAAAATTGAATATCAGTGGTGTTGAGGGGCGCTCTGAGGTGTGGCCACTTCTAGGCGGTGGTCTCGCCGCAGGCGCGGCGGAGGGCATGGCGGCAGGCGGCGACGGCAGGGTGGCGGCTGCCGCCCTGGCGTACGACGGAGAGGATCCGGCGGGCGTTCCAGCCGGATGGCAGCGTGTGCAGGGGGACGCTGGGGGAACGGTCGTGCCACAGCAGGTCGGGGAGCAGCGCGGCGGCCAAGCCCTGTTCGGCCAGGCGCAGGTGGAGCAGAGGGTCGCTGGACTCGTACCGTACGTCGGGCTCGAAGCCGGCGTCGCGGCAGAGGGTCACCGCCCAGCGGCGGGCCGGGGTTCCCTCCGGCTGCATGATCCACGGGTGCGCGGCCAGGGCGCTGAGCGTCCGCGCGTCCGTGTCCGCCGGCGGCGCGAGGCGGAGGGCGTCGTCGCACAGGACGTCCTGCTCCAGCTCGGAGGGGCGGTGGCCGGGGCCGCCGGGGTACTCCTCGGCGATGACCAGGTCGAAGTCGCGGGCCAGCAGGGCCGGGAGGGCCTGCTCCGGCTCCATCTGGGTCAGCTCGACGCGCAGGTGCGGGTGGGCGTCGCGCAGCAGGGTGAGGGTGGTCGGCACCAGGGACAGGGCCGCGGTCTGGAACGACGCCAGGCGCAGCGTGCCCGTGAGGTCGGTCAGCGAGCTGGCGATGTCGGCCTCGGCGCGTTCGAGGCGTTCGAGGACGGCTTCGGTGTGGGCGACGAGGATCTCGGCCTGTGCCGTCAGGCGTACGCGGCGGCCCACCGGCTCCAGTAGCCGTACGCCGACCTCGGACTCCAGGAGCGACAGCTGCTGCGAGACCGACGACGGGCTGTAGGACAGCGCGGCGGCCACCGCGGCGAGTGTGCCGCGGTGGCTCAGCTCACGCAGCAGCCGGAGCCGGTGAAGGTCGAACACGGAGCCTCCATCGTTCGGTTTTTCTGATGATTATCGCTCGGAAACATTCGCTGGACCAATGGCTGAGGCGAGGTCCATCGTTGGGCGGAAGGAGGAACACCGATGCGCAGCAAGGACCAGTTCGAGGGGATCCAGCGTTCACTGCAACGCGCCTGGATCAAGGGGGCCGGCTTCACCGACGAGGAGCTGGACCGCCCGATCGTGATGATCGCAAATACGTACCAGGACTTCTCTCCGGAAAACGCCCACCTGCGTACCATCGCCGACGCCGTCAAGGCAGGCGTGCGGATGAACGGGGCGACGCCGGTCGAGATGAACACCATCCACGTCACCGACAGCGAGGCGTTCGCGGCACGGAGCATGCGGTACGTCCTGCCGAGCCGCGACGTCGTGGCCGACTCGGTGGAGCTGATGGCCGAGGGCCACGGCGTGGACGGGCTTGTGCTGCTGGCCGGCGGCGACAAGCCGACGCCCGGCATGATGATGGCCGCCGCGCGCCTGAACATCCCCGCGATCATGCTCTACTGCGGCCCGACGAGGTACGGCGAGCACCGCGGCCGGAAGCTGTTCCTGGAGACCGTCTACGACGGCGTCGGTGCGGCGATCCGCGGCCGGATCAGCGAGGACACGCTCAGGAGGTGGGAGGACGCCCTCTTCCCGAGCAACGGCGCGGGCGACACGATGACCTCCGGCAACACCGCGGGCATCTACACCGAGGCGCTCGGCATGGCCCTGCCCGGCTCGGGCATCCTGGAGGCCGGCTCGAACGCGCAGATCCGCGCCGCCAAGCACACCGGGATGAGGGCCGCCGACCTCGTGCGCGAGAACGTGCGTCCCAGCGACATCCTGACGTGTGAGGCGTTCGAGAACGCGCTCCGCGTCGCGCTGGCCGTGTCGGGCTCGACCAACCTCGTCCTGCACTTCATCGCGATGGCCGAAGAGGCCGGCGTCACGATCGACTTCGACATGATCGACCGCGTCGGGCGCGGCACGCCCACCCTGGCCAAGATCGCTCCTTCCGGGCCGTGGGGCGTCTCCGAGCTGGGGCACGCCGGAGGTGTGCCGGCCGTGCTGAAGGAGCTGGGCGACCTGATCCACGGCGACGCGCGTACGGTCGCCGGCCCGTCCATCGGCGAGATCGCGGCCGGCGCCGAGAACGAGAACCGCGAACTGCTCCGCTCCCGCGACACCGCGCACGCCCCTGACGGGGCCATCTACGTGCTGACGGGCTCACTCGCCCCGGACGGCGCGATCGTCAAGGCCTCCGGAGTCGCCCGCTCGATGTGGGGCTTCACGGGCACCGCGCGGGTCTTCGAGAACGAGGAGGACGCGATCACCACGATCCTGGCCGGCGAGATCGCCGACGGCACCGCGATCGTCATCCGCAACGAGGGGCCGCGCGGAGGGCCCGGGATGCGGGAGATGCTCGGCGCGACATCGGCCGTCGTCGGCATGGGCCTGTCCGAGACGGTCGCGCTCATCACCGACGGACGGTTCTCCGGGGCGTCGCACGGTCCCGCCATCGGGTACGTCGGCCCGGAGGCGGCGTGCGGCGGCCCGATCGGGCTCGTCGAGGACGGCGATCGGATCGTCGTCGACCTGGAGGAACGCCGCCTCGACTTCGACGTGAGCGAGGAGGTCCTGGCCGGGCGGCGCGAGGCGTACCGCCCGCCCGCGCCCACCGTCACCCGCGGCTACCTGCGGCACTACGCCGAGCACGTCGCCCCCGCCGCCCAGGGCGCCGTGATGCCGAGATGAGAAAGGGTGGCCCCGGCATCGCCGGGGCCACCCTCACGTGGTGACCGGTCAGCCGCCGAGCTTGGCGTTGTATCCGGCGATCTGCTTGGCCGCGGTGGCCTCGGCGTTGGCCAGGGCCTGCTTGGCGTCCTGGCCCTGGAGGACGGCGGCCTGCAGCGCGTTCTCGACGTCCTTGCGGAGGTCGGGCATCTCGCCGACCGAGCATCCCTGCGTGGCGTAGGTGAGCTTGGTCTTCCTGAGCTGCTTGATGGCCGTGGAGAACTGCGGCTTCTGCTTGACCCACGCCTGGTCGGCCGGGTCGTCGAGGGCGCCCTTGCTGATCGGGAAGTACCCGGTCGAGGTGTGCCAGTTGACCTGCGTAGGCTTGCTCGCGAGGAACTTCACGAGCTCCCACGTCGCGCGCTCGCGTGCGAGGTCGCCCTTGTGCACGGCCCACAGCGAGGCGCCGCCGATGATCGGGCCGCCGGTGTCGTCGGCGTTGACCTTCGGGTAGTAGCCGGTGGACACCGTGAAGGGGTTCTTCGCGGCGGCGGCGCCCTGGACGAACGTGCCGAGGGAGCCGGTGGACTCCAGGGCCATCGCCACGGTGCCGGAGCTGAACGCGTTGTCACCGTTGTCGGTGTTGCTGTCCAGCTTCATCGCCAGACCGTCCTTGACCATCTTCTGCCACCACTGGAGCAGCTTCACGTTGGTCGGGTTGTTCAGCGTGGCCTTGGTGGCCCGTCCGGTACGGCCGTTGTCGGCGTCGCACAGCGTCTGGTTCGCCGAGGCGTTCCACTGCTCGACGAACCAGCCGTACAGCGACGCGCCGAAGCCGTACTGGACCGTCTCGCCCTTCGCGGCCTTGATCTTGCGCGCGTCGGCCATGATGTCGTCGAGGGAGGTCGGCGGCTTGTCCGGGTCGAGGCCGGCCTTCTGGAACGCCTCACGGTTGACGTACATCAACGGCATCGAGGTGTTGAACGGCATCGAGTAAAGCTTTTTGTCGACGGTGTAGTAGCCGCCGATGTTCGGCTGCAGATCGGAGACGTCCAAATGGTCGACGTCGATGAACGACTGCATCGGAATGGTCGTCTTGGAGTCGATCATGTACCGGGTGCCGATGTCGTACATCTGCATCAGGTCCGGCCGCTGCTTGGTCGAGGAGTTCTTGTACGCGGCCAGCGCGTTGTCGTACTGCCCCTTGTAGTTCAGCGTGACCTTGATCTTGCCCTTGTTCTGCTGGTTGAACTGGTTCACCAGCTTCGTCAGCGCGTCGCCGTTCACGCCGCTCATGGCGTGCCAGAAGTTGATGGAGACCTCGCCCTTGCCCTTGAGGGCGTCCGCGCCCGGCGCGGAGGTGTCGTTCGGGTTGACAGCGTCACCACCGGAACTGGCCGACGAACACGCCCCGACGAGCGTGGCCGCCGTGAAGAGCGATATCGCCCAGGCACCACGGCGCAGTGTTTTCCGCACAGGTATTCCTTTCATCGCACACAAGCGGGGACTGCAGATCTCACTTCACGGCTCCGGCCATGAAGCCGCGGACGAACCACCGCTGGCCGAAGATCACGAGAAGCAGAGTCGGAACCAAGGTGATGGAGACCCCGGCGAGAAGAAGGGCCTGCTGAGTGCCGTTGCCGTTGGCCTTCAGGGCGAACACCGCGGTCTGCAGGGTGTTCATCGAGTTGTTCGACGACGAAATGATCAGCGGCCAGAAGTACATGTTCCAGCCCTGTAGGAACGACCACACCGCGAGCGCGGTGAGCGACGGCCGTACCGAGGGCAGCACGATGCTCCACAGGAACCGCAGGTGGCCGCAGCCGTCGAGCAGCGCCGCCTGCCGGAGCTCGGTGGGGAACTGCCGGAACGCCTGGCGCATCAAGAAGACGCCGAAGCCGTTCGCGAGGAACGGCAGCACCAGCGCCCACCGGTTGTCCTCCAGCCCGAGGCTGCGGATGAACAGCGCGTTGGGCACGACGATCGCCTCGTACGGGACCATGATCGTCGCCATGAACAGCCAGAAGATCAGCCGGCGGAACGGCATCCGCGTGAAGACCAGGGCGTACGCGGCCAGGCACGAGGTGACCAGGTGGGCCGCCATGATCATGAAGCCGACGAAGAGCGAGTTGCCCAGCGCGGGCATCAGGGGGACGACGTTCTCGTTCCACGCTGAGACGTAGCTGTGGAACGAGTAGTGGCCGTTGAACAGGCCGGGCGGCTGGCGTACGAGCTGGCCCTCGGGCAGGAACCCGCCGACGATCGTGAGCAGCACGGGGAACAGCAGCACGATCGCGGCGAGGACGAGCCAGACGTACGTGGCGGTGCTCGCCGCGCGGCTCGGCTGGTTGGGCGACCTTCGCAGGTGCTTCGGGACCGGTCCGGCCATCGCCGGAGACGGCAAGGTTCGTTCGACGACGCTCACCGGTAGTGCACCCGCCTCTCGATCACACCGAACTGGAGCGCGGCCAGCCCGATGCCGACGATCAGCAGGACCAGTCCTTGGGCGCTGGCCAGGCCGTAGTCGTTGTTTCCGTTCTCGAACGCGTTGTGGAAGATCGAGAACACCAGGGTCGTCGTGCTGCCGTTGGGCCCGCCATCCGTCATCACCTGCACCTGGCCGAGGGCCTGGAGCGAGGTGAGTGTCGTGGTGACCACGGCGAAGAACACACTCGGCGAGATCATCGGGAGCACCACGCTGAAGACGCCGCGTATCCCGACCGCACCGTCGATCCGCGCGGCCTCTAGGACCTGCTCGTCGACCCCGGACAGGCCTGCGCTGAGCACGAGCAGGTTGAACCCGGCGACCACCCAGGTGGTCGCCCACGCCACGGTCAGCAGCGCCCACGGCGACTCGGTCGTCCAGCCGGGCGCGGTCATCCCGAACATCCGCAGCAGCCAGTTCACCGGCGACATCGACGGGTCGAGCATCAGCAGCCAGACGACGCTCGCCGCCGACGCGGAGTACGCGAAGGGCAGCGTGAAGAGCGTCCGGAACACCCGCATGCCGCGGAGCCGCTGGGTCAGCGGCAGCGCGAGGGACAGCGGCAGCGTCACTCCGACGATCACCACGAAGAGGGTGAACAGCAGCGTGTGCAGCAGCGTCGTGCCGAACTCGGAGGTGAACAACGAGTGGAAGTTCGCCATGCCCACCGAGCGCGACGGATTGCCGTTGATGTCCGTGCCCCGTGTGGCCAGGAAGACGGCCTGGAACAGCGGGAAGATGACGAACACGCCGAGCCCGGCCAGCGCCGGCACGCAGAACGCGAGACCGAGCAGGGTCTCGCGCGCCGGCGGCCGATGCCTGTTCGCGGGTGGCTTGGCCGCGGAGGCGAGCCCGCCGGGTCTGATGGCCGAGGATGTCATGACGGCTCAGTTTGTAGGCGATCAGCGAACTTCATGAGTCGTCACCATAACGGCAAACCTGCCGCCAAGGAACGGTCCAGATTTATCGCCGAATTCTGGACGAAACGGCAATGCTGTGAAGGGCCTCTTACCAGCAATGTCAAGGTTTGGCGCGGTGGCGAAGGCCGTCCATCAACAGGTCGAGCATCCGGCCGGCCTGCTCGCGCTGGGCCGGTTCCCCGGCCGCCAGGGACAGCCCGCTCAGCGTCACGAGGACGTCTTCCGGCTCGACGTCCGTGCGTACGGTGCCGTCGGCGGCGCCGGCGTCGAGCAGGGTCGTGATCGCGGCGATCATCCGGTCGCGGCTCTCGGCGTAGGGGTTCCCTCCGGAGGCGATGAGGGCGCGCAGCGCGTCGGCCATGCCGCGTTTGGTCGTCATGTAGTCGATGAAGCGGTCCATCCACGCCCGTGTCGCGAGGTCCGGCGGCAGGGCCACCAGCAGGTCCGGCGCGGCGTCGCAGAGGCGCGCGAGCTCGTTGCGGTACGCGGCCTCGACCAGGGCCTCGCGGGTGGGAAAGTGCCGGTAGAGCGTGCCGATTCCGACACACGCGTCCTTGGCGATCGCGTCGAGCGTGACGTCGGGCCCTTCACGGGAGAACGCGCGCACGGCGGACTCCAGCAGGCGATCGCGGTTACGTCGCGCGTCCGCGCGCAGCGGTCGCTCACCGGTGGCCGTCACGGCACCTCCTCGTTGTCCGTGCGAACGTCGTGGCCACTCTCGGACGTTCGCGGCGCCACGCGCAAGCCGCGCTTCAATAGCGGAGGATCCTCCGCTTCACAGCATACCCGGCTTACACGATCGTTGGCGGTTCGTGATCGTTCACCTGATGTTCACTTTGGTGCTCTGACCTCTAGGGTTCCTGCCGTCACTCGTCCCACCGCATCCCGAACCTGACCGACGTGAAGAACGACATCACCGCCTACCACGACTCGGGCAACTGGGACCGTGAGCTGGCCAGGGCCGACGGAGCGGGGCAGCGCTACCTCGCGTGGAAGCTCGCGCACGGGGCACAGAAGCCGGCGATCACGCTCGACATCGACGACACCGCGCTGGAGACCTACTCCTACGAGGTGACGCACGACTACGGCTACGACGTCATCTTGAACGTCGGCGACCAGGTCAGCGACCTGCAGGGCGGGCACGCCGACCGTGCAGTCAAGCTGCCCAACCCGATGTACTCCATCCCGTGACGGACCCGTGGGCGTGCGCTGTACGGCGCACGCCCACGCGGGGCGTCACCAGGCGAAGGCCTCCGGAGACGGTCCCGGGCCCGGGAAGATCTCGTCCAGGCCGGACAGGAACTCCTCCGACAGCTCCAGCTCGACCGCGCGCAGCGCCGAGTCGAGCTGCTCCTGCGTGCGCGGGCCGACGATCGGGCCGGTCACACCGGGGCGGGTGAGCAGCCAGGCCAGGCCGACGTCGCCGGGGTGCGCGCCGTGCTTCTCGCACAGGTCCTCGTACGCCTGGATGCGCGCACGCTGGGCAGGGTCGGTCAGTGCCTCGCCGCTGCGCCCGCCCGTCGAGCGGCCGGCGCCGCCCTCGCGCTCCTTGCGCAGCACCCCGCCGAGCAGCCCGCCCTGGAGCGGCGACCACGGGATCACGCCCAGGCCGTACGCCTCGGCGGCCGGGATGACCTCCATCTCGGCGCGGCGCTCGACCAGGTTGTAGAGGCACTGCTCGCTGACGAGCCCGAGCGAGCCGCGGCGCGCGGCGACCTCGTTGGCGCGGGCGATGTTCCAGCCGGGGAAGTTCGACGATCCGACATAGAGGATCTTGCCCTGCTGGACGAGGACGTCCATCGCCTGCCAGATCTCGTCCCACGGTGTCGCGCGGTCGATGTGGTGGAACTGGTAGACGTCGATGTAGTCCGTGCCGAGCCGGCGCAGTGAGGCGTCGACGGCGCGGCGGATGTTCACCGCGGACAGCTTGTCGTGGTTCGGCCAGGCGGGACCTTCGTCGGTCGCCATGTTGGCGTAGACCTTCGTCGCCAGGACCGTCTTGTCGCGCCTGCCGCCGCCCTCGGCGAACCAGGTGCCGACGATCTCCTCCGTACGGCCCTTGTTCTCACCCCAGCCGTAGACGTTGGCGGTGTCGAAGAAGTTGATCCCCGCGTCGAGGGCGGAGTCCATGATCGAGTGGCTGTCGGTCTCGTCGGTCTGCGGACCGAAGTTCATCGTGCCGAGCACGAGACGGCTCACCTTGAGCCCGGTGCGTCCTAGCTGCACATAGTCCATGAGACGTCAGCTAAGCACTTGGAGCGCGCTCGAAGTCAAGCTCAGGTCGTGGACGGCAGGCCGGGGCCGCGGCGGTAGGCGGTCATGGCGCTGTGAGTGTGCCGCCAGCCGACGTGGTGCGCGCTGCTCCCGGCCCGTGTCCATTCCTCGTCGAGCAGGTCGAAGAAGCCGTCGTCGGCGCAGTGGCCGCCGCGGTACTGGCCGATGTAGACGAGCAGGTCGCCCTCGTACGCGCGAAGGGCCTCGGCCGCCCAGGGTTCACCGGCGGACGGCCAGCACAGCAGCAGCGCCCGTTCGGGGTGGTGCCGGGCGGCTCCGTGGTCGTCCCGCTTGAGCGCGAAGTACTCCGTGCCGTCGGTGTAGGCGTTCACGGCCGGGTCGGCGGGCTCGTACGCGACGACGTCGATTCCGGCCTGGTCGGCCTGCCACGCCCAGTAGCCCGAGCCCGCGCCGATCTCGGCCAGGCCGCGGTGCCCCAGGGTGGTCACGAGCCACGCGAGGTCGCCCGGCGAGGGGATCGCCCAGGCATACCGCTTGGACAGCAGGTGCTGCCCGACGGGGAGTCCGCGGGTGAGGCCGTCGGGCGCGCCGCTCATCGACGGGAGGCGGCGGACGATCTCCCAGTACGGGTTGTCGGCGCGGTGCCGGACCGTCTGGTCGTGCGGGCCGCCGGCGATCGGTGAGAGAGGCTCACGCCCCTGCGCCCACCACGCGCGGATCTCGGCGAGCTCGGCCGACACGGTCACCATGATCTCCTCGGCGGACTGCTCCGAGAGTAAGCGCCGGACGGTCCGGCCCCAAGGGGGGTGTGCGTCACATTTCGGGAAGGACGGCGACGCGTGTGGTCGCCGCGAAAACCGGTTGCCCGCCGCCGCACCGCTGGGGAGACTTCCGGCGATGCTGACCAGTGAGGAAGTCGAGGCGTTCGTCGAGAACGGCTTCGTGCGTATCGAGGAGGCCGTCCCGAGGGCGGTCGCCGACCGGTGCCGTGCCGAGCTGTGGGCGGCGACCGGCTGCGATCCGGACGACCCCGCGACATGGACCAGGCCGGTCGTCCGCCTGGACGGCCTGGCCACCGCGCCGTTCCGCGAGGCGGCGAACCAGAGGGTGCTGCACGAGGCGTTCGACCGGCTCGTCGGGCCCGGGCGCTGGCATCCCCGTCAGGGGCTGGGGACCTTCCCGGCGAGGAGGGGCGTGAGTGGTTCGAGCTGTGCGCCGACGCCGTACGCGCGAGTGAGGGGCGGCCCGAGGTCCTCGCCGCGGGCGGCACGGGAGACGTGTTCCTGTGCCACCCCTTCCTCGTCCATCGGGCCCAGCGTCACCGGGGACGCGTGCCGAGGTTCATGGCGCAGCCTCCGCTCGACCCGGCCGGCCTGCTCGACCTGAGCGGCGAGGCGCCGACACCGGTCGAGCGGGCCGTGCTGGCGGGCCTCAGATCGTGAAGGCCAGGTTGTCGACGACCCGCTGAGCCAGCGCCAGGTCGCCGTCGAGGTGCACGTCGGAGGTGGACTCACGGCCGCCGCACCGGCGCAGGAACGCCGAGGACTCCATGGTGAGGGTGGCGGTCGGCGGCCCGGTGAGCGACGGCACCAGCCGGGCTCGGTCCTCCACCTGCACGAAGATACGCCGCGTCATCGGGCCGGTCAGCTCGACCAGGATCGTGGAGCCCTCCGGAGCGGCGGCCTGCTTGCCGACGACGAAGCCGAGGATGTTCGCGGCCTCGTCCAGCGAGCGTTCGGCGGCCGGGCCCGTGTCGTTGCCCGGGGCTCCGACGGCGGCGCGGATGTCCTGCTCGTGCGTCCAGCAGTCGTAGATGCGGATCTGCATGAAGCGGCCGTACGTGCCCTGGCCGGCGGGGGTCCAGCTCGGCGCGTCGAACTCCTCCTTCGTCATCTTCTCCAGCGCGGCGGTACGGCGGGAGGTGACGTCGCGGAACCGCTCCAGCATCGCCGCGGGCGGCTCGTCCCGCAGGGCGCGCACCCACAGCTCGTTGAACGCGCCGATGTCGTTGACGACGTGCGGCAGCTCCTTCACGTCGACGTCGGACGCCGGCGCCTCGTCGCCGGAGAGCGCAGCCTCCGTGCCGACCATGTGCGCCACGACGTCCGTGACCCGCCAACCGGGCAGGCACGTCGGCCGGGTCCACTGGTCGGGAGACAGACCGGTGAGGAGCCGTTCGATGGCGCTCCACTCCTCGGTCAGCGTCGCGACCACGGATTCCTTGGCGATCTCCGTCATTCGTCCTCCTGTACGGCTGGGAACTCGATCACTTCACCGCGGTCGACGCTGACCCAGTCGCGCCCCGCGAGGTACGGCCGCAGCGCCGCGAGGATCGCCTCTTGGTCGGCGGCGCTCTTGGGGCGCTGGATCTCATACAGCTGAGGGAACTCCAGCATCCCGGTCACCACCTCCCAGAGCCGGACCGCGCGTGAACCCTGCGGCGGGTCGATCAGTACGGGACCGAACAGGCACTGGCCGTCCGGGAAGAAGAGGGTGGGGACGCCGTACCCGCCCGCGTCCACGACCCGCCGGTGCTCGTCGCGAACCTCGTCGTGGGTGGTCGGGTCGGCCATCGCCTCGTCCAGCGTCGCCGCGCCGAGGCCCAGCTCGTCCAGGAGGGCGCGTGCGACCGAGGGGTCGTGCGGCTTGCCGCCGCGTACGTGCAGCTCGTCGCCGATACGGGAGTACCAGGCGTCGAGGGCGGCCATGTCGCGGCGGCGCAGCAGCGCGCCGATCCGCATCAGCGACCAGCCGTAGGACCAGGGCCGCTCCCAGGGGTGCTTCTTGCCCTCGGCGCGGTTGACCTCCTCGAGGCTGAAGAACCGCCAGTTCACGTCGACGCCGGTCTGGCGGCGTACGTCGCGCAGCCACACCGAGGTGGCGTACGCGAACGGGCACATCGGGTCGAAGTGGAAGTCGACCGAGGTCGGCGGCGTGGTCATGCGACCTCCGTGAGGTGTGAGTCGATCACCTGGTGGAGCGCGGCGGGGATCTCGGCCGCGGTCGACCGGCCCGTCTTGGCCAGCAGGATCATGCCCTGGAACTGGGCCATCAGGATCCGGGCGAACCGGTCGGGATCCACGTTGGGACGCAGTGCCCCCTCGGCGGCGGCTTCGCGGCAGAGCACGGCGAGCCGGTCCTCCCACGCGGCGAACACGCCCGCGAGGCGCTCCCGCAGCATGTCGTCCGTGGTGGACAGCTCCGCCGCGAGGTTGCCGAACGGGCAGCCGACGACGAAGCCGAAGCGTTCCTCGAAGCCGATCTGGATCGCGCCGACGACGTCCGCCGCCGCGCGCAGCCGTACCGCGGCCGGGCCCTCCGTGGCGTCGTCGAGGTGCGACAGGAGGGCCGCCGCGTGCATGTCGATCACGGCGGCGGCCAGCTCGGACTTGGAGTGGAAGAAGTGGTAGAAGCTCCCTTTCCGCACATCGGCGGCAGCGCACAGCTCGTCGACACCGACCGCCTGGTAGCTGCGGGTGAGGAACAGCTGCGCGGCGCTCTTCATCAGCCGATCACGCGCGTCACTTGTACGGGCCACCCGCTGAAGATCCCGAATAGTTGACCGGTCTGTCAAGTAACACGGACGAATCTAGAGTGTTGCCTCGAAATTACCTATTAGGGTAATAGGAATTATGGGATATCTTCGATCGGTGACCGGTCATGCGAATTCACGGGGCCGTGTGGTGGCCATCGTCGGCGGAGGCGCCGGCGGCGCCCTGACGGCCGTACACCTGCTTCGCGCCGCGGAGGCGCGCGGGATCGCGCCGCGCGTCGTGCTGATCGACCGCTACGGACGGCACGGGCTGGGGCAGGCGTACTCCACATCCGACGCGCGCCACCTGCTCAACACCTGCGTCGCGAAGATGAGCGCCCTCGCCGACGACCCCGGTCACCTGCTGCGATGGGCGCGGGAGCAGGGGCTGGGCGCCGAGGCGCACGATTTCCTGCCGCGCGGCGTGTACGGGCGCTACCTGCGCGACGTGCTCGCCTCGGCAGGCCCTGTGGAGCGGGTGACCGGCACGGTGTCCTCCGTGAGCCCGTCGGGCATGAGCCGCCCGCTGCGGGTCCACCTGTCCGAGGGCGGCCGCATCGACGCGGATGCCGTCGTGCTGGCCACCGGCAACCGCGTCTCCGAGGGATGGCTCGGGGTGCCGGGCGGCCCGCGCCTCGTCGTCGATCCGTGGGCGCCCGGCGCCCTCGACCGGATCCGCGACGGCGCTCCGGTGCTGGTGGTGGGCACCGGGCTGACCATGGTCGACCTCGCGGTCACCCTGACCTCCGCGCACCCGGGCACGGTCGTGCACGCGGTGTCGCGCCACGGCCTGCTGCCTCGCGAGCATCGATGTCCGGCGCCACCGCGTCCCTGCCAGCCCGCCCCCTGTCGCTCGCCGGCCTGATGCGCTTCGTCCGCGCCGAGGTCCGGAACGCCGGCGGCGAGTGGCAGGGCGTCATCGACGCCCTGCGACCGCACGTCCCCCGGCTCTGGGCGGAACTCTGCCCGGGCGACCGGCGGCGCTTCCTCGCCCTGGTCGCGCGCTACTGGGAGGTCCACCGCCACCGGATCCCGCCGGCGACGGCCGCCCGGATCGCCGGGCTGCGCGCCGAGGGCCGCCTGGAGGTGCTGTGCGGACGGCTGGACTCCGCCGCCGCGCATCGGGACGGCTACGACGTGACCGTACGCCTCGCCGACGGCGGGACGCGGCGGCTGACCGCCGGATGGGTGGTCAACGCCACCGGGCCCGGGTCGGCGGTCACCGGCGACCCGTTCCTGAGTGCCCTGTTCGCCTCCGGCATGGCGCGGCCCGACCCGCTGGCGCTCGGCCTGGACGCCACCAGGGACGGCGCGGTCGTCGACGCCGCCGGGCGGCCCCACGAGAGGATCTTCACGTTGGGCCCGACGTTGCGCGGCCTGCGGTACGAGACCACCGCGATCCCTGAGATCCGCGCCCAGGCGGCGGCGCTGGCGTCACGTCTGATCGAGACCGTACGGGAGCCCGCACACGCCGCCGTGGACTGACGGTCAGGGAGACTCGAAGCCGGCCTGGGTCAGGACGGACCTGCCCTGGCCGGAGAGCACGAGCTGGACGAACTCCCCGGCCAGCGACGGCTGCGGGGCCTTGGCCAGCGTGGTGATCGGGTAGTCGTTGATCGCCTGCGCGGCCTCGGGGAAGTCGATGCCGGTCACCTTGCCCGCGGCGGCCTTGACGTCCGTCTTGTAGACGAGCGCGGCGTCGGCCTCGTTCAGCTGCACCTTCGTCAGGGCCGCTTTGACGTCCTGCTCCTGCGAGACCGGCTTGACCGTCAGATGTGCGGCGGCCAGGGCCTTGATGGCGGCGGCGCCGCACGGCACCTCGGGCGCGCACTCGACGACCTTGATCTTGGGGTTCGCCAGATCCTTGAACGCCTTGACCCCGCCCGGGTTCTTCGGCGGTACGGCGATCTCCAGGCGGTTGCGCACGAACACCTTCGGCGTGCCGGAGGCGCCCTTGGCGTCGGTGACGGTCTTCATCGTGGCCGGGCTGGCCGCGCCGAACACGTCCGCCGGAGCGCCCTGGTTGATCTGCTGGGCCAGGGTGGAGCTGCCGCCGAAGTTGAACTTCACCGACACGCCGGGGTGCGAGGACTCGAAGGTCTTGCCCAGGGCGCCGAAGGTCCCGGTCAGAGACGCCGCCGCGAACACGACCAAGGTCTTCTTGGTGCCAGAGCCCTTGTCGTCATCGGTACTGCCGCATCCGGCGGCCAGGGCCAGGCTCGCTCCGAGCGTGGAGGCGAGCAGTACACGTGCGAGCCGGGGCAGACGTTCGATCACGTTGGTTCTCCTCTTACGTGTCTGGACGCGGCGACCTCGTGGATCCGGAACATCGCCATGGATCACCGTACTCTCGCAAAAACCAGGCGAGAAGCGCGGGATCCGGTGCATGTGCAAGAGCAGCATCGTCCAGGGCCGTGCATCTGCGATATCGGACAGGCCGTAAGGCATGATGAGCCTCGCGAACCTTCGGGGAGGTGAGGGTCATGCCGGTGGCCGTCGTACGGGTCTACGACGATCCGGGCCGGGAGAGCGGCACCCGTGTCCTCGTCGACCGGGTGTGGCCGCGCGGGGTCTCCAAGGAGGCCGTGCGTCTCGACCTGTGGCTGAAGGACGTCGCGCCGTCAACGGAGCTGCGCCGGTGGTACGGGCACGAGCCGTCGCGGTTCGCGGAGTTCGGCCGCCGCTATGAGGCCGAGCTGGGCGAACCGCCCGCGGCGGAGGCGCTCGGTCGCCTGCGGGACATCGCCTCGGCGGGCCGCCTGGTCCTGGTGACCGCGACGAAGGACGTCGAACACAGCCAGGCGGCCGTGCTGGCCGGGCTGCTGGGAACGTAATCTCGAAAACTTGCGTGGCGCGAAAGATTGCGGGACGCGCAAGTTCGTGAGTACAGTCGTGGCATGAGCGGGCTGCGGGAGCGGAAGAAACAGGAGACGCGCGAGGCGCTGAGCTGGGCCGCGCTGCGGCTCGCCGTCGAGCGCGGGTTCGGCGCGGTCCTCGTCGAGGACATCGCGGCGGAGGCCGGAGTCTCGCCGCGCACCTTCAACAACTACTTCTCCAGCAAGGCCGAGGCCATCGCCTGGCGGCACACCGACCGGATGCGGCAGATCGTCGCGCGTCTGCGGGAGCGGCCGGCCGGCGAGCCTCTCTGGGAGTCGCTCACGAGCGCCGTCACGGCCCACTTCGGCGACGCGTCCACGAGCCCGAGCCCCGAGTGGACCGCCGGCGTACGGCTCATGATCGGCGAGCCCGCGCTGCAGAGCGAGGTCGTCAAGTGCGGCCTGGCCCTCGAACGCGAGTGCGCCGTGGCGATCGCCGAGCGCACCGGCACCGACGCCGACCGCCACATGTACCCGCTGCTCGTGTCCGCGGCGGTCGGCGCGGCGATGAGGACCGCCTCCGAGCAGTGGCTGCGCGCCGATCCTCCGGTGCCGCTCCCGCTGCTGCTGCGCGACGCGCTCGACCAGTTCGCCGCCGGCCTGCCCGTGCCCCGATAGCCGCACCGCCCCGCCGGCACGTACGCCGTGCCGTCATTTCGTCATGCCCGAGGAGAGAACGATGACAACCGATGTCGTGATCGTCGGCGGTGGCCCGAACGGCCTGCTGATGGCCTGCGAGCTCGCGCTGGCCGGCGTACGCCCGGTCGTGCTGGAGCGGCTGCCTGAGCGCGCCGCGATGCCCAAGGCGAACGGCCTGGTCGGCCGGGTCGTCCAGGCACTGGACTATCGCGGCCTGTACGAGCGCCTGAGCGGTCGCGAGGGGCCGCCGTCGCCGATGCCGGGCTTCCAGTTCGGCGCGCTGTTCCTCGCCCTCTCGGAGCTGGAGGAACACGCGATGTACGCGCTGCCGATCCCGCAGCGCCGCCTGGAGGAGCTGCTCGAAGAGCGCGCCCGCGAGCTCGGCGTCGAGATTCGGCGCGGTCACGAGCTGGCCGGGCTGAGCCTCGCCGAGGACGCCGTGACCGCGAGCGTACGAGGCCCGGCGGGCACGTACGAGATCACGGCCGGTTACCTGGTCGGCGCGGACGGCGGGCGCAGCGTCGTGCGCAAGACCTGCGGCATCGGCTTCCCCGGCATCACCGACCGCGGGTTCGTCAGCCGCAGCGGTCAGGTCGCCATCGACGCTCCCGCCGTGGTCCCGGAGACCGGAGAGCTGGAGGTCGACGGCGTGGGACGCCTGCGGCCCTTCACGTTCACCCGTACCGAGACCGGCATGTTCGTGTTCGGGACGTTCAAGCCGGGGCTCTACCGCGTGGCCGTGCACGAGTGGGCGCCGTCGCCGCTGGAGGACAGCGCGTCGATGCCTCTGGACGAGCTGCGGGAGGCGGTCGGGCGGGTCGTCGGCGACGTGCCGATGCGCGAACCGGACGGCGAACACCCGGCGCTGCGCAGGTCAACGGGGACCAACTCCCGACAGGCCGAGGCGTACCGGAGAGGGCGCGTCTTCCTCGTCGGCGACGCCGCGCACGTGCACAGCGCCGTCGGCGGCCCCGGCCTGAACCTCGGCATGCAGGACGTCCTCAACCTCGGCTGGAAACTGGCCGCCGCCGTCAACGGCTGGGCGCCGGAGGACCTGCTCGACACGTACGAGAGCGAACGGCACCCGGTGGGGGAGCGGGTCATCATGCACACCCGTGCCCAGCTGGCGCTCTTGTCGCCGGGCGCGAACATCACCGCACTGCGCGAGCTCTTCGGCGAGCTGCTGCGCGACGGCGCCACGACGAGGCGCGTCGCGGACCTCATGGCCGGCGCGGACGTCCGGTACGCCACGCGCGGCGTGCCGCCGCACCCGCTGACCGGCCGCTGGATGCCCGACCTCGCCGTGCGGACCGAGACCGGGCCGGCGCGGGTCGCCGAGCTCGTCCGGACAGGTCGGCCCGTCCTGCTGACGTTCGCGAACCACGCCGCGTACGCGGCGGACGGGTGGACCGGCCGCGTCGACGTGGTCCCGGCCGGCGCCGGCGACGCGCCGGCCGAGGCCGTGCTGATCCGCCCGGACGGCTACGTGGCCTGGGCGGCCGGTCCGGACTCACCCGCCGAGAGCCTGCGCGACGCCCTGCGGACGTGGTTCGGCGCCCCGGCCTGACGCGGTGTCACGAGGTGGCGGCGGACTCCTCTTCCTCGATCCGGCGATTCCACTCGGCCTTGCCGGCACGCCAGCCCTCATCGTCGGTGCCGTGACGCCAGTAGCCGGAGATGGACAGGTGGTCCAGCGGGACGCCGCGCTCGACGCGCAGGTGGCGGCGGAGCCGCTTGACGAAGCCCGCCTCGCCGTGGACGAAGGCGTGCACGTCACCGGGCGGGAAGTCCAGCTCGCAGACCGCCGCGACGAGCCCCTCGCCCACCGGCGCGCCGCCGCGGTGCAGCCAGGTGATCTTCGCGTCGGCCGACGTGGTGAGCTCCTGCTCCTCGGCCGGCTCCGACACCTCGACGAACACGTGGGCCGCTGCCCCCGCCGGGAGCGCTTCGAGCGAGGCGGCGATGGCCGGCAGGGCGCTCTCGTCGCCGACGAACAGGTGCCAGTCGGCGTCCTTGCTCGGCGCGTACGCGCCGCCGGGACCGAGGAACAGCACCTCGTCGCCCGGCCGTGCGTTCGCCGCCCACGGCCCGGCGAGGCCCTGGTCGCCGTGGTGGACGAAGTCGACGGTCAGCTCCCGCGCGTACTCGTCCCAGGCGCGGACCGTGTAGGAGCGCTGGCGCGGCCACTGCTCGCGCGGCAGATCGCGCCGTACGGCCTCGATGTCGAACGGCTCGCGGTAGTCCACGCCGGGCACCGGGAACAGCACCTTGATGTAGTGGTCGGTGAAGGCGCCCGCGCCGAAGCCGTCGAGCCCGTCACCGCCGATGATCATGCGGATCATGTGCGGCGTGATCCACTGAACGCGGAGCACCTCTCCGTGGGTGACTTTTTGTCCCTTGCGAACCGGCTTGTCTTCCGGCATTCGATCACTCCTCGCTGTAACTTAGGTAAGCCTAACTCTTTGCCTTATCCGATTGTTCCGAAGTTGACCGCTATGACCGCACAGCCGGGGAGTGTCATGATCTTCATCACCGCCAAGTTCCGAGTACGGCCCGAAGACGCCGACCGCTGGCCGGAGATCGTCGGTGACTTCACGCGCGCCACCCGCGGCGAGGAGGGCTGCATGTGGTTCGAGTGGTCGCGGAGCCTCGACGACTCCAGCGAGTACGTGCTGGTCGAAGCCTTCCGCGACGACGACGCGGCCGGTGTGCACGTGCAGTCCGACCACTTCAAGGAAGCACAGACGACGCTGCCGCCGTACCTGGTCGCGACGCCGAAGATCGTGAGCGTCAAGCTGCCCCAGGACGACTGGTCCGCCCTTGGCGAGCTCGAGGTCACGGACTAGGGGAAGAGATACCGGCCGAGGAAGTCGTTGGTGAACTTCCCCGCCGGGTCGAACTCGCGTACGAGGGCCTGGAAGTCCGGCAGCCGGGCGTACCGCGAGCGCACGACCTCGGCCGGCGTGGCGAACAGCTTCCCCCAGTGCGGCCTGGCGCCGAACGGCCTGAGGCGTTCGTCGAGGAGCCCGAGCACCGGCAGCACCGCGCGAGTGTCCTTGACCCAGGTGAAGTGGATGCCGACGGTGTCCTCCCGGTAGGAGGGGCTCATCCACAGGTCGTCCGCGGCGATGGTGCGGATCTCGGAGATCTGCAGCACCGGCGCGACCTGATCGCGTACGGCGTCGACCGCGCGCAGGGCGTCCATCGCGTGGCGGCGGGGCACCAGGTACTCGGACTGGAGCTCCTCACCCGCGCTGGGCGTGAAGTCCGGACGGAAGTGCGGCAGCCGTTCGAACCACGGCCCCGGAACACCCAGCTGCTCCGTGCAGGGCGCGGCGGAGATCCCGGGCACCGGGTGCCGTGGGCCGTCCGCCGGCCGGGCGCCGAACCAGCCCTCCTCTGTCGGCCAGACGCTCGTCTGGTCGTCGCGGCGCTTCACCCACACCTGATCGACGAGCGGCCCGCGCCAGCTGGTGAACAGGCTCACGCTGTACGCGCTGGACAAGACGTCGGTGAAATGGTCGTCCAGCACCTCGAACGGCAGGCCTTCGAAGACGTACTGCCGCACGTCGAAGGCCGGCGCGACGTCCAGCGTCACGGCGACGACGACCCCGAGAGCCCCGAGCCCGACGACCGCGCCGAGGAACCGGTCCCCGTCATGCTCACGGTCGAGCGTGACGAGGTCACCGTCGGCGGTGACGATCTCCAGCGCCGACACCGCCGTGGCGAGATTGCCGTTCGCGTCCCCCGAGCCATGCGTCGCCGTCGCGACCGAGCCCGCCACCGAGATGTGGGGAAGCGAGGCCATGTTGTGCAGGGAGCAGCCGGTCTCGTGAAGCCGCCGTCCCAGCTCCGCGTACCGGATGCTCGCCGAGACCCGTGCGGTGCCGGCGTCACGGTCGACGTCCACCGAGACGGGCAGCCCGGAAAGTGACAGGAGAGTGCCCGAGGTGTCGGCGAGGGTGTTGAAGGAGTGCGCACTACCAAGCGCCCGCACCTTCGAACTCCGCGCGACGAGACTTCTCACCTTCTCCAACGATGCCGGCCGGTGGATCTCGCCCGCCTGAAACTCAACGTTCCCCGCCCAGTTCACCAGTCTCCCGGACACCGGCATCGCCTCTCATCCCGAGCGTTTCGCGGACCCTACCGTGTGGAGCCGCGTCGTAACTATGTCCGCGATCGCCGTAAAAATGACACTGACAGGCAATCCTGTCTTTTTGTACGATTAGGTGGGCGTGGGGGATTCACCGGCCGTACCCGTTCGCGGGCGCGGCCAGGGGAGGCGTGCTTGAGCAACGTTGTCTTGGCAGCGGATGGCAGGCGGCTCGCGGTGAAGGAGTCGGGGGACCCCGGAGGCAGTCCGGTCTTCCTCTTCCACGGAACTCCCGGAAGCAGGCTCGGGCCGATTCCACGAGAGATCGTCTTACATCAGCTCCACATCAGGCTCATCACATTCGACCGGCCCGGATACGGCTGTTCCGACCGCAGACCGGGCCGTTCGGTGGGGGACATCGCCGCCGACGTACGCGCGATCGCCGACGCCCTGGGCATCGACCGGTTCGGCGTCATCGGCCGGTCCGGCGGAGGCCCCCACGCGCTCGCCTGCGCGGCACTGCTCCCGGACCGTACGACGCGGGCCGCGGTGCTCGTCGGCCTGGCGCCGAGCCAGGGCGAGGGGCTGGACTGGTTCGAGGGCATGACGTCGTCCAACAAGCGGGAGTACCGGTCCGCGCGGAACGTCGGCCAGGCGATCTCGGCCCGGTACAGCTCACGTGCCGACGGCATCCGCGCGAACCCCACGCGGTTCCTCACCGGCATGCGCGACGAGCTGACGATGTCGGACCGCCGTATCGTCGGCGACGCGGGCCTCCGGCGGATGCTCATCGAGAGCTACGCGGAGGCGGTGCGGTACTCCGCCGACGGCTGGATAGACGACGTCCTGGCGTTCAGCGCGCCGTGGGGGTTCGACCCGGCCGACATCAAGATCCCGACGATGCTCTGGCATGGCGCCAACGACCAGTTCTCGCCCGTCGGCCACCTGAGGTGGCTCGCGGCCCGTATCCGGTCCTCGATCGCGATCGTGCAGCCGGGGATGGCGCACTTCGGCCAGTTCGACGTCCTGCCGGACGTGCTGCGCTGGATCGCCGAACGCTGATCACGTCGGCTGCGGTTCGAGGTCACGATTGAGCCGATGCCCGTGCCGCGCGTCGTCGATGTTCGGATGGCCCGCGCCGAGCGTGACGGTCATCGCCGCGATCGTCTCCTCGCGCAGCCGGCGCGCTTCGTCGACCTGGCCCGTCGCCCGCAGCGTGATCGCGAGGTTCGAGGCGCAGGCGAGCGTGTCCGGATGCCGTTCGCCCAGGCGGCTCTGGAGCCTGGCCAGGGCGTCGCGCTCCAGGCTCTCGGCCTGCCGGTGCTCGCCGAGGTCGGCGAGGCAGTTCGCCAGGTTCATGGCGCACGAGGTCGCGAAGGGATGCGAGTCGTCGTCGTACGCCGCGCGGAGCTTGGGCAGCGTCGCCGCGCCGAGCTCCGCCGCGGCCTCCACATCGGAGGCGCCCCGCAGGAAGATGATCAGATTGTTCTCGATCACCAGCGTGTACGGGTGGTCCGCGCCCAGCTGCACGCGTTGCCGGTCGAGGATCTCCAGCGCCCGGTCGCGTGCCGCGACCTTGTCGCCGAGAGCGGACAGGCAGGTCGCGACCTCCAGGTCGGCGGCCACGGCGTCGGGTGAGCCCGGGTAGTGCCGCTGATATCGCTCGAAGGTCTCATCGGCGAGTCGGGCGGCCTCGTCGCGGCGGCCCGCCCTCCGCAGGGAGACCGCGAGGCTCTTCCCGGTGCGGAGCGTGTCCATGATCTCGTCGCCCAGCACGGCGAGGTAGTTCTGGTACGTCGCCTCCAGCAGGGTGACCGACGCGTTGAACTCCCCGGCCTCCCGCAGGTCGCGGGCCAGGTTGGCGGCCGAGTAGAGCGTGTACGGATGCCGCTCGCCGAGCACCGCGCGGCGCCGCTCCAGGGTCTCCTCGTCGTAGATGCGGGCCTTGAAGCAGTCGCCGACCAGGCGGTAGGAGACGCCGAGGTTGTTCGCCATGGCGAGGGTCCGCGGGTGCTCCTCGCCGTACAGGTCCGTGAACTGCTCGTACGTTCGCAGGTCGAGCTCCAGGGCATCCTGGAACCGGCCGAGGCCTCGCAGGTCGGCCGCGAGCCCGCCCGCCGTCATGAGCGTGTGCGGATGCCGCAGCCCGATGGCGCTCGACGACTTCTGCTGCTCCCACACGCGCTCGTCCAGGGCCAGGGCGCCCTCGTAGTCGCCTTGCGACCGCAGCACGTTGGCCAGCTGCGACTTCAGGAAGAGGAGCTGCCAGTGGTTCTCGCCGAGATTGCCGGTCCACAGCCCCGCCAGGTAGTCGCCGGAGGCCAGCGCGGTCTCGAAGCTGCCGCGTTTCCACTGGTAGCGCACCAGGTCGATGAGCATCTGCCGGGTGTCCTCGTCGCTGCACTCGGCCGCGTGGGAGGGCAGGACGTGCGGCAGGATCTTCTCGAGGTTCGGCCAGTTCTCCGGGGCGTCGGTGTCGCCGTGGCGGGGGCGTGCGCCGATGAGGATCTTGTGTACCTCGTGGCAGGTGTCCTCCTGCTGCTGGTCGTCCATCGCCTCCCGGATGACGGCCTGCACGAGCGTGTGCACCTGGATCGAGTTGTTGCCCTGGTCCACCTTTGCCAGCGCGAACCGGTTGATCTCCCGTACGACGCGGCCGAGCACGAGCTTGTCGCGGAGGGTCTCGTCGTAGGGGATGAGGACGTCCGCGGTCTCGTCGCTGTAGATCAGGTCCAGCGAGATCGGGTCGGAGGAGAAGTAGGCGAGCAGCTCCAGCAGCCGGGCGGCGGCCGGTGAGGCCTCCCGTAGTTGGCGGAAGGAGACGTTCCAGGTCAGTGCCACAGGCTGCGGGAAGTGCTCGTTGCTGAGCGCCAGAGTCGACGCGGTCTCGCGCTCCAGCGCGTCGAGGTACTCACCGGCCGGCATGAACGTCGTCGCCAGCCACGCGGCGGCCTGCTCGACCGCCAGGGGCAGGAAGCCGAGCGCCTTGCCGATCTTCTGCGCGTTGGTCTCGGACAGCCCCGGAACGCGCCGCTGGAGGTGCGTGGAGGCCTCCTGCTCGGTGAAGACGTCCACCGGGAGCGGGATCGCGAACTGCGTCCAAGCCGGGTCGCGCGAGGTGATCAGCACGTGGCCGTCGCCGCCCGGCAGGAACGGCTCCAGCGCCACCGGGTCGTCCGCGTTGTCGAAGATCAGTAGCCAGCGGGAGTACGGCGTACCGCGGCGCAGCGCCTCCAGCGCCGAGTTGGCGGCCGCCGCGACGTTCTCCCCGACCCGCAGGTCGAGCCGCTCGGCCAGCGCGGCGAGCGACGTACGGATCGAGTCGGGCTGCTGCGCCGAGATCCACCACACCACGTCGTAGTCGGCGCGGAAACGGTGCGCGTACTCCAGCGCCACCTGGGTCTTTCCGACGCCGCCGAGCCCGTGCATCGCCTGGGGGAGCACCACGCGCTCCGTGGCGCCCAGGAGATGGTCGCGCATCTGTTCCATCAGCCGGCCACGGCCGGTGAAGATCGCGTTGCGGCGGTCGACGTTCCAGACGGTGGGCGAGCTGCGTACCGCGCCGGGGAACCGCGGTCCGACGCGGGTGTGCTCGGCCGGGTGCTCGACGAGGTGCCCAGGGCGGCCCAGCGCGCGGACGAGACTCTCCGCGCCCTGGTATTCGCCGAGGCCGGTGAGGTCGATCGGGGCCGGACCGGAGAACAACGGCGTGAGCTGCGCGTCCTGCACACGCAGCATCGTCGACCGGCGGTACGAGCCCGTGGTCTGCGTCGCGGAGATGAGACTCCACGCCTCCTGCGCTCGCGGCGACGCGACGTACGTCGGCGACAGCAGCGCGATGACGTGGCCCGCGGTCTCGATCTTCTGCTCCAGCTCGCCGCGCGGCGCGACGTCCGCACCGCAGGTGACCACACGGAACCCGGCGCGTCCGAGGACGAGGGAGATCCAGTCGAGCCAGGGCCGGTCCTCGGACACGTAGCTGACCAGGACCTCAGAGGTCTCGCTGGGCCCGCGCCGCGCGAAGCGGTCGAGCGTCGCCAGCCGGAGGTTCTCGTCGATCGACGGGTAGGTGTTCACACGCCCCTGCGTGATCATCGAGGCCAGCCGCTCGAACGCGGCGAGCATCGAGTTGGGCGAGCCGGGCGCGTCGCCGAACGTCGCGAGCGTCTCCTCGAACGCGTAGAACGGCCGGTACGGGATCTCGACGGACAGCCAGTAGTGGCTGGCCTCGTCGGGGCTCATGTCCTTGGGGAAACGGTCGAACCTCGACCGGGCCAGCGCGCGGCCGGCCTCCACCTTGGCGTTCTCGCCGTACTCGATCCGCATCGGCACCGGCAGGATGCGGATGCCGCGGTTTCCGTAGCGTTCGTCGATGTGCCGGGCGACCGCCGCCGCGCCGTCGATGCTCTGGTCGCTGAGGGTGAAGCAGTCGACGAGGACGTCGGGGAAGGTGACCGTGCAGATGTCGGCGATGTCGCTCAGGCCGGTACGGCTGTCGATTAAGACGTAGTCGTAGTTGCGCTTCATGTCCTCGCGCAGGGCGTCGAAGAACTGCCCGCCGCCGAGCCGGCTGTAGAAGTTGTCCCAGTCCATGCTGGTGATCAGCGAGGAGTAGTCGCGGTTCTGCCGCCCGGCGGAGACGAAGTCGAGCGTGCCGTAGCCGGGGAACCTCCAGTCGAGCGAGACGGCGTGCGGCAGGATGCGCGCGTAGTCGAGATGCCAGTCCTGCTGCGCCGCGTCGTGCCGGTTCGTCGCCGCCCACGCGTAGTCGGTGAGCAGCTCGATGACGCCCGGGGTCGCGGCGACGACGCCCTGGTCGAGGAACGGCTGGAAGAACCGGTGAAGCCCGGGTGACTCCAGGTCCCAGTCGACGGCCAGCACTCTCTTCCCTGCCGCTGCCATGATCCAGGCGACGTTCGCGAGCGCCGTTGTACGGCCGGTTCCCCCTTTGTAGGAGTAGAAGGTGACGATGGTGCCGTCGTCTGGACTGGTCATGGGGGTCTCCCGGAAAATCAGAGCTCCGGAGTCTGGAGTGTCGGGCGGGTCGGCATGGTCGGCGCGGTCGTCGGCGGATGGACCTTCGCGGTCCTGAAATAGCGGGCGGTCGCCTCGGCGGCGGCCTTGGGAAGGGCCGCGCGGAACGCCCGGTCGTCGGGCACGTGCCCATCGGAGCCGTTCAGCTCCTGGCTGCGGCCGAGCACCTCGCGCAGGCCGGTCTTGAGATCGGCGTCGTCCTCGACGGTCTGCGCGTCGTCGGAGTTGAACGGCGCGAGCACGTTGACCGGCACTTCGTCCAGCTGGCGGAGCCTGTTCCCGATCGCCGGGTCCCGGACCACCCAGGGGTCGACGAGGAGGACGACGGGGGCGTCCGTGATCTCGCCGGGCGCGTCGATGCTCTCGACGATGGGTTCGTGGCCGAGGTTCGCGAGCATCTGCTCGGCCTGGACCGCGATCGGCGTCATGTTGATCGGGCTGCGGTACGGCGTCCACTCGGTCATGGTCCGGCCGTAGTAGTAGGCGTCCCGGGGCGGCGGCAGGCGGTCGAGCCGATGAGCGGCGACCGTCAGGCGTATCGGCTTGTGAACCTCGCGCTGATGATCGGCGAAGGGGTTGGCCAGTGAATCGAAATCGGGGATCGTGCCGGTCGGAAGGTTCGTCGCCGCGGCGGTTTCCTTGATGATCCGCGCGAGCTGGAGAACCGTCTGCTTGTAATGCTCGCGGTATCTCCCGAGTTTCATGATCCCGTAGAAACCCTCAGTGGTGTACGGGGCCGGGAACTCCGGGGCGGTGTACTGCATGGAGCGTAAGGATTCGGGCAACTCCTCGTCTCCCATGCGCGTCCACAGGGCCGGAATTATCGCCGAATGGCGGGGGTCTCCCGACGATGCCCGTTCGACGAAGGCGGCCCACTCCTTGCCGCAGTATTCGCTGGTGAAGTAGGCAGGGGACAGCAGAGCGATGAATACCCGGCAGCCGGCCAGAGCCTCGGCGAGATGTTCGGGCCACTGCGTGCCGACCGGTATTTGCCTGTCCATAAATCCCGGAACCGACGTGCCGGTCACGACGCCTACGTCATGGCATAAATCACCATAGAGTTTGGCCACCCAGCGATCGGGATCCGAGCCGTTATCCGGACGGAAGCGTGACCGTGCGTAGCTGAGGAAGAAGAATGGTCGCGGTTCGTCACCACTGTGAATCGCATTGGTCATACCGCCCCCTTCCAGAGCCCCACTGTATAGCTATGGGAGTATCTGCGGTATGGCGTAGACGATAGGCGGATTTTTACGGCTTGCGGTGGGCGGCCATCCATCCGCAGGCGAAATCCACCGCCTGGCGTAGCGGCAGAAGACGCGTGTCCGCCGCGCCCACGGTGCCGCGCGTGACGTACGGGGTGCCGTCGAGGGCGTCGCCGAGGGCGGGGAACTCCCCGGCGTCGAGGACCACGTCCTCATAGGTCCACCAGACCGGGCGGCCGTCACGCCGCACGACGCAGCGGTACGAACGCCTCGGCGGGTCGTCGATGTAGCGGTACTCCGCCAGATGCAGCGCGGTGCACGCCTCGTAGCCGACGCCGATCAGCAGGACGCGTGCGTCGTGCTCGTAGAGACGTGCGAGGGGCGAGGCCTCGCCCAGATGGCAGTCTTCCGCGTGGCCGTCGGTGAGCGCGCGGGCCCGGTCGCCGAGCGCCGCGAACGACGTCTGAGGGTGGGCGCTCCGCGCCGCTTCGGGCGAGGTTCTGATGTGCTCCGCGAACGCCCCCATCCCGGTCGACGGCGTACGGTCCGGGTCGAAGGCGGGCATCGCGGCTCGAAACCGCCGAAGCGCGGCGGCGTCCAGGCCCTCCGTACGGCGTCGGTGCGTCTCGGAGCTGTCGGAGTTGCCGGGGGTCAGGGCGGGAACGACGATCGTGCCCTTCGCGCCCAGGGCCTTCCGCAAGGCGGCCGCCAGCGTCGCGGCGCCGCCCTCGACCCGGCCGACGCCCCTGAGCGAGGCGTGCACGAGGACGCTCTGCCCCGGGCCGACCCCGAGCCGTCTGAGGTCGGCCACGAGCGTCTCGTACGCGACGGTCGGCCGATCGTGACCGGCCTCCGTCAGGTCTCGCATCGGGCCGGCGGGGCGGGATCGTCCTCCCATGAGGCCAGCGTCGCGCGCATCTTCCGCGCGAAGCTCTCGCCGCTCCGCGAGAGCGATCCCGACGCGCAGAGTGTCCCGACCGCCTCGGTGGTCTCGGCGTGCCAGTGGGCGAACTGCCGCGCCGCCTCGGCGGCGACCTCCGCGGAGGCCGCCCAGCGGCGGCGGCGCCAGAAGTCGGTGACGGCGATGTGCGCGTAGATGCCCTGGAAGAGCCCTTCCAGCGGGCGAGGGTCGGTACGCCACGGTGCGTGGTAAAGCCGTCGGTCGTCCGGGTCGAACAGCTCGAACAGGTCGAGGACCGCGCCGAGCTTCACATGCTGGAACTCGTGCAGGATCAGCAGGGCCAGCGTCGCGGAGTCCTGAGGCAGAGCGATGCCGACCGACCCGAAGGCGTCGCGGGCCGCCGAGCTGACGCTGCGGCCGGTGCCGGGATCGGCCAGCGGAACGATCGTGGACAGCCCGGCCGCCAGGCCCGGGGCGTAGTCCGGAAACCGCTCCTCGATCAGCTCCCAGGCCTCCTGGAACCGCAGCTGCCACAGAGCGGCCTGCTCGTCGGTCAGCCGCGGGGCCGCGGGCCAGCTGTGGCAGTCGCGGAACGGGTCGACGTCATCGAGGCTGACGGTGACGGGACCGGCCGTCAGCCGGCGCACCTTCTCGACGGCATCGGCGCCGTCGACGGTGATCACGCCGCCGCGGACCTCGACCCGCGCGGTCGCCTGGCCGCGGGCCTCGAAGCGGCCGATCGTGGGCAGGCCGACGTGGCCCTCGCGCACCGGGACGTCGAGTGCGGCGTCCACACCGGCCCGCGCGGCGGCCACACAGGCGATCGCGGCCAGGTGGCCGTCGTCGTGCGGGCTCTCGTCGCGGAGACGGCCGACCGCCCAGACCCTGAAGTACGGGTGGGCGAGGACCGTGTCCAGGGCCTCTCCGTCGGTCTCGTCCACGCGGAGCAGGAGCCGCCAGGCCTCATCGTTGCTCGCCTCGCCCTGGACGGCCGCGATGAGTGCTCGCCGGAGGCTTCGCTGGCCGGCGTCCAGGGAGGCGATCGCCCTTTCCCCGCCGTAGCCGGCGGCGATCGCGCCCAGCGCGTCGGTGTCCATCACGAAGGACGGGTGGGTGGCGCGGCCGCGCACGTGCTCGATGAGTTTCGTCAGGTCGGCGCAGAAGACGCTCGGGTTGTCGAAGCCGGAGCCGCTCCTGTACCGGTGGGCGAACAGACCGCCGCCGCAGCTCTGCACGACCGGACAGCCTCGGCAGGTTTCGCAGAGCACGGCCAGGCCGCCTTGGCGCGCGGCGATTCCGGTGTTCGCCGCGACCTCGTCGATCGAATTGCCGAAGACGTCCATTCCGGTGGCGGGAGCGCCGTCGAACGCCGTCTTCAGGGAATCGGCCTGTTCGAACGCGCCATCGGTCTCGATGACGAGGAGGTCGCTCGGCTCAAGGCCCAGGGACTCGGTCAGGCTCGCCCTTCCGTGACTCGTGCTGATGATCGAGTCGAACGTGCGGACCGGCACCGGTCTTCCGTCTTCGAGCCACGCGTCGAAGATGGTGATGAGCCAGTCCGCGTACGCCGTTTCCGACGGGCGTACGGGAGGGGTGTCCCAGGTCGCGTGAGGGAGCAGGAAATCCACCGCGGGAGGGGCGTGCCGGATCAATTCCCGGTAGACGTCGAGTGGGTCGTTCGCGACGTCGATGGTGCACAGAAGCCCGGAGTAGAGCTCATCGAACTCCGCGCGGAGCAGATCGATGGCTGTGACGACCTTGTCGTAACTGCTCCGGCCGTCGGCGTACCGGCGGTGTCGGTCATTGGAGGCCTGGTCGCCGTCGAGGGAGATGCCCACCTTGACGCCGTGCGAGCGGAAGAGCTCGCCGAAACGACGGTCGAAGCGCACTCCGTTGGTGTGAACCCGGAGGTCGAGATCGGGGATGTCCTTCAGAGGAGTCCGCAGCGCGTCGATGAGAGCGCCGAGATGCTCCGGCCCGGCAAGGAGAGGCTCCCCGCCGTGCAGGATCACTGTTAACCCGGTGAGCTCATGACGCGCCGCGTGCTCGGCGATGCGTTTGGAGGCGTGCTCCATCGTCCGTACCGACATCGCGAGCGGGCGACCTCGCCAGCTCTGGTCGGCATGTTCGAAGACATAGCAATGATCGCACGCAAGGTCACAACGGCTGTGCACCTTGAGAACGAACTGCCGAAATGGAGTCAACGCCTCCATGTCACGTGACTCTCTGTATCAGATGAAGGAATTGAACGCCGCGACCGGAATGCGCGAAGTTTTGCCTATGTCTGAAATAAGTCGTGTGACGATCGCCGCGGCTTCCGTGTTTCGCGGAAGCTCTGCCAGCGGCACCCCGCGCAAATCGGAAATCAGAGCAACATCGAATGCTTCTTTGCTCTTGAGCGAGTTCATGTCGACGGTCCGTTCGGTATGAAAAATGCAGTTTAGCCGGGACATTTGTGTCCCGGCCTCTGGTGCATTACCGGGGGATGTAGTACCCCGCGCGTGCACGAGCCTGCGCGGATGTTATATCGATCCCCGGCAGAACGCAGCCGAACTTGAAAACTGTCTTCAGGGAGGTTTATGCCCAGATCGGGCCGAGTGGAGGTCTCTGTCGGGTAATGGTTGGATCAAGGTCGGCGGGTGCCGGGAGGCCAGATGATTTCAACGGGGATGCCACGCTGGCGCGCGTACTCCGCGACGTCGGCGGTGCCGCCGAATCCGCGCGCGGGTTCGCCGTCCCAGACGGCGAACAGGATGTCGGCGTTGTCCAGCATTCTGCGGCTGGCCTCCATGTACGAGGCCGGCTCGGGAACGTCGTAGTCGAGTACGTGCACGATCTTCGAGCGGTTGCGGAGTGACTCGTAGGTCGCTCTGCTCTCGTCACTCAGCGTTTCAGGAAAACGCTTCGCTGGAATGAATGACTCAATTGAGCCGCCGCGATCTATCACGATTTGGGCGAAGATCTGGTCACTCCCGTCCGCGAGGCAGGTCAGTCCTACGAGCGGGGCCGGCTCATTGGCGAGAGCGTTCTGTAACCGGTGGGTCACCCAGCGCGCGGTGTCGTGGGTCAGTCCGCGATGGCCTGTGATCGCGACGCGCGGCATGAAGAACCTCCCGTGTCGAAGCGGGGGGATTCAAGATTACGTCACCACCTTAAGTTCTTCTTAATGCCCAAAGGTAACGACTCTGTGGCACCGAATTCGGTGGCTGTCCATGGAACGCCTCTTCAAATATCCTCGTACTGGGGCACGGGGCGACGAGGTGATTCATGGCGAAGCTGGCCGGCTATGGGACCCTAGCGTTGATCACAATGATCCTCGGTTACTGGGGACTGACCGACTACTTGCACGGCGGGTACAGCCCGTTCGATATCGCCTATCAAGATCTTCAATTGTTCGTCGTGAGTTCCGACGCGCTCCGCGACGGCGGGCCGGTCCCGGTCCCGTTGCAGATCGCGCGGTTCGCGGCGCCGGCCGTCACATCCGCTTCGATCATTTCGGCGGTCTATGCCACGCTCGACTCCCGGCGGCGTGACCTGCACATTCGTCGGGCCTCCGGGCATGTCGTCGTCTGCGGGGGCGACCGGAAGGCGTTTCTGCTGGCGGCGCGGCTGCGTATGGAGAAGAGCACTGTCGTGCTCGTACGGCCGCGGGTCGACGCGGACGTGGCGGCCGAGTGCCGTGCGGCGGGGTTGCTGGTCGTCGAAGGGGAGCCGAGCAGCGTCGAGACGTTGCGGAGGGCGGCGCTGCCGCGCGCCAAGGCGCTCTACGTCGTCACTCCCGACAACGCGGCGAACGTCGCGATCACCGTGCTGGCCCACCGGCTCGGCTCGGGACGGCGCCGCCCCCTGGTCTGTTATGTCGCCGTCGACGACCCGGGGCTGATCGCCACGCTGACGGCCCGATTCCTCAGCGCGCCGATGCGGGCCGGCATCGACCTCAGTCTCTTCAGCGAGACCGAGATCGCCGCGCACGTGCTGCTCGACCGGCACGCGCCCTCGGGCGTACCACAGAAGGTGGCGGTGATCGGCCTGAACGCCCTCGGGCAGGCGCTGACGCTGGAGCTGGCGCGGCGGTGGCAGGAACAGTTCCGGCTGACCGGAGAGCCGTTGGTGCTGATCCTGGTGGACGAGGAGGCTCCGCGGATCTGGGATCTGCTCAGGTCGCGGCACGAGATCCTGCGGGACGCCTGTCAGGTCGACTTCGTGACGGTCCCCGCGGAGCACTTACGCGCCTCGCCGGCGAGTGAGCTGCTCAGGTCGCCGGCCTGGCGACCGCCCGCCCTGGCCCTGGTCAGCACCGGCGACGCGGACGGGGCGCTCGCCGTCGGCCTCGGGGTACGCGGCATCTGCCGCGACACGCTGGTCGCGGTGTGCGTCGACGAGCACGGGGAGGAACTCAACGAGGTGCTCAACGACCTCGTCGGCGGGGTCGCGGGCGCGCTGTCCGTCTTCGGGGTGCAAGAGGCGGTGTGCGAGCCGGACTTCATCCGCGACGGTGTCGCCACCGAGCGGCTCGCGCGCTCGCTGCACGGCCGTTACCTGCAGACCTGCCTGATGCAGGGGGAGACGTCGGCCGACAACCCGGCGCTGCGCATCTGGGAGCGGCTGCCCGAGCGGATCCGCGAGCTCAACCGTAGCCAGGCCCGGCACATCGGGTCGAAGCTCAACGCGATCGACTGCTTCCTGCTGCCGTTCGTCGAGGACGGGTCCTCACCGGCGTTCATGCTGAGCCCGGCCGAGATCGAGGAGCTGGCACGTGCCGAGCACACGCGGTGGATGAAGGAGCGGACATCGGCCGGGTACGTTCATGGAGCCCGGCGTACACGGCGTGCCCATCCCGACATGGTCGCCTGGGAACGGCTCTCGGAGCCGGCGCGGGAGAAGGATCGCGCCTTCGTGCGCGCCATTCCGGACATCGTGGCCGACATCGGCTTTCACGTGGCCCGTACTCACGAATGACCGGGCGCCGCGGTGGCGGCACCCGGTCAGTACGGGACGGCCTCATGTCGTCGCCGCTCGATGGTCTTATCCGATCGGGGCGAGGCAGAGCACGTAGCCGGCCTCGCCGACCTTGCCCTTCCAGAAGGCGCTCTTGGCGCCCGTGAACGGCTTGCAGATCGACGCGGTGCTGAGGTCGAACTGGACCTGCGTCTTGTCCTCGACCTTGCCGACGACCTTGTACGCGGCCTTCGTGCCGGCGCAGTCGACGACCTTGATGTCCTCGGCGCTTCCGCGGGACACGCAGTCACCGGGCTTGGCGGCGTCCGGGTTGCTCTTCGCGGCCTTGATGCCGAAGACGATCCCGACGATGACGAGGATCGCGAGGATCGTGAGGGAGATGATCCTGCGTTTCTTGAGGTTCTTCTGCGGCGGGGCAGGCGGCATGCCGTACTGGCCTTGGGGCGGGCCGGGAGGCATGCCGCCGTACTGGCCCTGAGGCGGGCCGGGGGGCATGCCGTACTGCGGGCCGCCAGGCTGTCCCTGCGGGCCGCCGGGTCCCGGAGGGTACGGGGCGTTCTGCGGCGGCGGGTTGTACTCGGGAGCTGTCACCTGACATCACCTTTCGCGGCGATTGAAATCGGGGGTGCAAAATCGGCATTCCGCCACTTACGACGTGTTGGTGGTCCTGTTGGTTCAAGGCTCACGGACTCCGTCCTGAGGAATTTCGGCCCGACCGTAGAAGGCGTCCCCGGGACGGGTTCCCATGAGGTCGCGAGGACCGGGTTTTCGGCCCGGTGTCATCGCATCTGCGAGGTCTTTCGGGTGGTTAGGCTGGTGTCCGCCCGCCCGCTGGCGGTTCCCGGATCGCGTCTGCATTATGGGAGACATGACGGGTGCGATGGGGGAAAGGCGATGACCGCCGAGCAGATCGGCCGCTGGGAGGAGCTACTGTCCGCCCTCGCGAGCCTGATACCGGACGACGCCGCCGCCATCGTCATCGACGGCGAACGCCACACGGCCACGGTCGCCGACCGTCTGACCGAACACCTCCAGGCCATCGGCCGCCCCTGCGTACGCCTCACCGACGAGAGCGACCTCCCCACCACCGACGGCCCCCACCACGAGATCACCCTCGCCGACGGCCCCCACCACCGCGCCCACCCACCCGCACGAGGCTGGGACGCGGTGATCTGGCTCCGCACCGCCACGGGAAACGCCATTGAGGCGGGCGCGGGCATTGAGCGTGCGACACCGGGCGATGTCGAGTCGGACACGGCAGCCGGGCGTGCAGCGTCGGGTGGCGGTGCCGAGCCGGGTGAGGATGGCTTGAGCGTCGAGCCGGGTGGTGATGTCGAGGGTCGCATGGACGCTGGGCATTCGGCGTCCGGCGCGCGAGATGGTGGTGCGGGCGCTGGAGGTGCGGCGCCGGGCGTGCGAGGTGGTGGTGCTGCGCACGAGGTGTCGGGTGGGCCGGACGAGGGTGTTGGAACGAGCGTGGATGTCCCGTGTGGAGTGCCGGACGGGGGTGTTGGGGCTGTGGGTATCGGGCGTGGGAGGCCGGGGGAGAAGAGTGCTGAGGCCGATGCCGACATTGTGATCGACATGCAGGACGCGGGGCGGCCGGTGATTCGGCATGTTGTGGCGCGGTTGGCGGGGCGTAGTGCTTGGTATGTCACCGAGAGTCGTGCGTTCTTTGCGACTCGGGCTGAGACTTGGGATGCCAAGTTCGGTGACGACATGCCCGCGTACGAGGCCGCGGTCGCCGAGGCCGGTATTGAATCCGGCGGTACGGCTCTGGACGTGGGGTGTGGGACCGGTCGGGCGTTGCCGAGTCTGCGGGCCGCCGTAGGGGCCCGCGGAAACGTGATCGGGCTCGACATCACGCCGGAGATGCTGGCGGCGGCGAAGTCCAAGGGACGAGCTGAACACGCGACCCTGGTCCTTGCCGACGCCCGTCACCTGCCGATCGCGGACGCCCAGGCGGACGCGGTCTTCGCGGCAGGTCTGGTCACCCACCTGCCCGACGTGACCATGGGCCTCGCGGAGTTGGCCAGGGTCACCCGCCTTGGCGGGAAACTCGTCGTCTTCCACCCGTCCGGGCGCGCCGCCCTCGCCGCTCGCCACGGCCGTGAACTACGCCCGGACGAGCCACTGGCGAAGACCCGGCTCGGTCTGCTCCTGTCGGCCACGGGCTGGAAACTGAGCACCTACGACGATCCGCCGCACCGCTTCCTCGCCCTCGCCGCACGCGTCTGACGGCTCCGCCCCGTTTCGTCACGGCGGTTCGGCGGCGCCCATGGTCTCGCGGGACGCGTGGCTCCGAGCCGTTCATGCTTTCTTCCTTGCTCTGCCGCGGTGCAGAGGTCCCTCGGGGCGGACGCTTCGTGTTCGGGCAGCGTGGCGCCTCGGTGCCTCCGGGTTATGGTCTGCCGGCGTGGGGGGTCGTCGTTTCGGTGGTCAGCAGGTGGCCCGTGCGGGCATCGTGGAGCATGTTCTGGGTGCCGCGCCACTCGGTGGTCAGCATGAACAGTTTCGTGCCGTCTTCGCCGCCCAGCATGCAGGCGAAGCAGCCCTGGTCGAACTCGATGGTTCGCAGGACCTCGCCGCCCTCGCGGACGCGTACGCACCGTTTGTTGGGGACGTCGGCGTACCAGACGGTGTTCTCGGCGTCCATGCAGATGCCGTCCGGGACGCCGGTGCCCAGGTCGGCCCACACACGGCGGTTCGACAGGGTGCCGTTCGGGGTGAGGTCGAAGGCGGTCAGGCGTTTGCCGTACGACTCGGCGACGATCAGGGTCGTGTCGTCCGGGGTGACGGCCATGCCGTTGCCGAACGCTATGCCGTCCGCCACCTCGCGTGCCTCGCCGTTCGGGGTCACGACGGCGACGATGCCCGGTTTGAAGGGTTCGCCGGCCATCAGGTCGAAGCTGCCGCCGTTGACGAAGACGTTGCCGTGTGCGTCCACGACGATCTCGTTGAAGCCGCCTGCGAGACCGCTCAGGTCGGCGTGGGTCACCAGTGAGCCGTCCGGCTCCTGGCGCAGCAGTCTCGCCTCGGGACCCGACATGACCAGGAGGCGGCCGTCCGGGAGCCAGTCGATGGAGAACGGGAACGTCGCCGGGACGCGTGCCATCACCTCGGTGGCACCGTCCAGGCCGACCGCGATCACCTCTTGAGTGCCCCAGTCGCAGAACCAGAGGCGGCCCTCGTGCCAGCGGGGCGACTCGCCGAACGCGATGCCGGTCAGCAGAACGGATGGATCAGGCATCGCGGGGCTCCTCGGCTCTCATACGGTCCTGTTCCCCAAGCTAGAGGACCGGTCCGACACAATCCCGCCCCCGTCAGCCGGGGCGGGCGCCGCCTCCCTCGTACGGGACGGGCCGGGCGACGTCTGTGCCGATACTTCCAATCGATCGGCATATATCCCGATATGCGGGTATGTGCCCCGTATATGGAGGTGGGAAGCAATGGTTCCTCTGGTACTGGTCCTACTGCTCGTGTTGATCCTGTTCGGTGCGGGCTTCGCTCTCAAGGCGCTCTGGTGGATCGCCATCATCGCGCTCGTCTTGTGGCTCCTGGGCTTCGTCTTCCGAGGCGCCGGCGCCTCGGGCGCCCGGGGCCGCTGGTATCGCTGGTGACCTGAACACATGCGAAGGGCCCGCCGCCCGAGGCGGGCCCTTCGCCATGACCACCGAGGCTCGGCAGGCGGCGGAGGCTCCGGATGATCTTCCCGAGGCTGAGCTTGGTTCGGTAACAAAGCGACATGCGCATAAATGAGGCATTTGGGGTTGATGGCACAGGTATCCGGAAATGAGGTCAATAGGAAGCCTGCGTGAGGATGTCTGGGTTTAAATGGATGATGGCTTGAATTACAGCTTGGAAGCGAGGATGCGGGTCGCGCTGTCCGCGTCCGCCGCGCAGACCAGCTCCGACGCGGCCTCGCTCGTGCCGACCCACGGGGAGTACGGGTGCCCGCGAGGCGAGCTGGTCGAGGTCGCCGCGCAGGTGGCGGACACGGCGGCCGAGGCGCTGACGCTCGCGATCGCGTGCGAGCGGCAGCGTGGTACGGACTGGGAGCAGATCGCCGAGATCCTGGGGGAGGACACCGCGACCGTACGGGGGCGGTACGAGGAGCCGGTCGGGCGGCTTCAGCGGCGGCTGATCGAAGCGTGGCTCGACCCCGAGCAGGCATCTGAGCTGCCCGAAGGCGCCGACGATCCTGGTGCCACGGCGGCGCGGCTGGACGCGTGGCTCACCGGTGCGGCCGGGCGCGAGGACACCTTCAGCCGGCACCCGGACTCCGAGGTGCGTGCGCACCCGGTCACCGCGGGCCTCGCCATCATGTCCCTCGCCGAGCACCGTGAACTCATCGACTCGGCCGCCCGCATGATCGCCGAGCAGGGCCAGAGCCGACGTACCGAGACCAATCTCCATCGCCGCCGGATCGAGCTCCTGGAATGGCTGCTCGCCGAAGAACTCAGCCATCCGCGCCGCGGCGCGGATCTCGACGAGAAGGTGCTACGGACCCTCCTCGAAGCGGCTCGCCGGGAGCTCACCTGCTGACCCGGCCCGTGTCTCCCGCACGCGGGCTCAGGAGGTCGAGGCGGCGCCGGAGTTGATGGCCGCGATGGCCTCCTCGACAGAGTCGGTGAGCGTGAGGACCTTCGTGAGCTGACTGATGTGGAACACCTTGTACACGCGGTCCTTGGCGCCGGCGATGACGAGCGAGCCGTCGCGGGACCGCAGCCGGTGGAGTACGCCCACGATGACGCCGAGGCCGGTGGAGTCCATGAAGGCGGTCTCGGAAAGATCGATGACGAGGTGCAGGTGACCTCCGTCGATCAGCGAGACGATGGTCTCGCGCAGCTGCGGCGCGGAGGAGATCTCGATCCAGCCGCTCACCGCCACAACCGCGATCTCATCTTCGAGGTGGTGGTCGATGGCGAAGTCCATGGGGGACCTCCAACGGAGGGGCCGAGGACCCGGCGGCGCCCGGAGGGCTCGCGGCGAACGTCATGGCCCGCCCGAACCATCCGTGTCCTCGCAGGTGACCATACCCGCGCCAGAGCGACATGCGATAGTAGGCGTACGGTCGCGTTACGAACAGACTTGTTCCGTGACAACTCTCGGGTAGCTCTCATCGCGAGTGTTTCCCCTCGATAGAGCCCGTACTGCCGCCGATCCGAAGTGCACGGCCAGGCGCGGCTTACCATTGCGCATGGCCGGATACTCGAAGACCCCGCTGGCCAGGAAGATCGGCGTCAAATCGGGCCACCGGATCCTGCTCGCGCACCGGCCCGGCGGGTGGGAGATCCCCGATCTTCCCGAGGGCGTCACCGAGGGCGCGCCGCCGGACGTCACCGTGGCGTTCTACCGGGAGTACGCCGATCTCGCGGCCGAGGCGCACGGGCTGGTCGAGGCCCTGGCCGACACGGCGATGCCGTGGATCGCGTGGCCCAGGCGAGCGGCCGGGCACCGCAGCGACATCACCGAGAACTCCCTGCGTGACCTCTTCCTGTCGCTCGGCGTCGTCGACGTGAAGGTCGCGGCGCTCGATGAGGATTGGTCGGGGCTGAAGTTCGTCTGGCGAAGGAAGAATCGTCGCGTCAATGGCGAAGATTCGAGGCCGGAGAACTGATGATGGTTTCCTGGTGACATGGGCATGACTTGGTGAATAACTACTAGTCACTACCCGTGTGTGGTAAATGCATGTCGCGACCGCGGCCCCGGCGCATGTCGCGCCCGCGGTGAAGCCGAAGACGGTCGGCCCGGCGATCGCGGCGGCCCAGGTCTTCGCGAACGCCGAGACCTGGCACCCGCACACCGACCAGCGGGTTCCCTACAGCCAGACGGCGACGCACAACGGCTACCGCACCGACTGCTCCGGCTACGCGTCGATGGCGCTCGGCCTGAGCGCGCCCGGACTGAACACCGTCGGGCTGGCCGACGGCTCGGTCAGCACCCCGATCTCCATGAGCGCCCTGCAGCCCGGCGACCTGGTCATCGACTCGACCGGCGACAGCAACACCCGCCACGTCGTGATCTTCCAGAACTGGACCGACGGCTCGCACTCCGCCTACATGGCCTATGAGCAGTGCGGCGGCTACGGCACCGACCACCGCGTGCTCACCTATGGCCTCACGTCGGGCAGTGAATTCCACGCCTACCAGCCGCACGTCCTCGGTGGCGGCGGTAGCGCCGGCAAGTACTACGTCGACACGTTCGCCGACGCGGTCGGCTACGCCGGGGCCGACACCTCAAGCCCCCAGGGTGTGCTGAACCAGGGCACCAACTACGTCTACTGCCGCGTCTGGGGCGCGGAGGTCGGGAGCGGATCCTCCTACAACCACTACTGGCTGAGGACCGACCTCGACTCGGTCTATGCCGGAGGCCACGGCGCGGGCGCGTACGTGTCGGCCTACTACCTCACGCGCTGGGGCAACGACGTCGCCAAGGACAACAACGGCACCGACATCCCCGACTGCTGACAGAGCCTTTCTTCCCGCCAGAAGGAGCCCCCTCATGAAGCGATTCTCGCGACACGGCCTTTCCGCGACCGTTCTCGCCGGCGCGCTCGCTGCGTCCGTCATCTCAGCCGTTCCGGCGTCCGCCTCGGTGTCCCCCGACGCGGCGTGCGGGAGCGGCCCGGGGTCGGGTACGGCCGTGACCCGCTGGAACAACGTCGTCGGCTGCGTGCTCGGCATGCTGGGCCTGCCGGCGAGCGACGAGCTCGTCAACGACGTCGACATCGTCATCCAGGGCGAGTCGAGCGGTGACCCGAACGCGATCAACCTGTGGGACGGCAACGCGCAGGCGGGGCACCCGTCGACCGGTCTGGTGCAGGTCATCCAGCCCACGTTCGACGCGTATCGCAGCGGTGACCTCAACGACGACATCTGGGACCCGGCGGCCAACATTTTCGCCGGCATGAACTACGGCATCAACCGTTACGGGTCGATCCAGCAGATTCCGGGCGTCGCGTCGGTCAACGCCGGTGGCCCCTACCTGCCGTACGTGGTCCACGGAAACAAGTAACGAACTGTCGCGCGGACCCGGAGGAAATTCCCCGGGTCCGCGCGTCGCGCACGAATGATGCCGTCACTATCTTCGCCGGTGAGTCGCACATATCGCGCGCATTGGCGAGAACGCCATTCGAGGCCCCTGAGGACTGGCTCAGGTGCTTATCGCGGGAATGATCATGTTGAGCGTGCGCTCGAGCAGATCGACCAGCTCAGGCTCGCCGTCATGGTCCACCCAGTAGTGCAGGGTCTCGGCGACGGCGCCCCCGACGAGGGCCGCGGCCACCCGCCCCTCCAGCGACGAAGGGTCCGTTCCGCTGGGCTCCGCCAGCATTTTCGCGAACGCCTGCATGCCTTCCTGGGTGCGCCGTTGCTGAAGAGTCCGCAGCTCAGGGATGGATCCGATGAGCCGGAGGCGGGCCAGCATCGCCGCGCGCTCGTCGGCGCCGGCGACCTCGCCGCTCTCCCGTATCTTGCCGAGCATCGCGCGAAGGCTCTCGGCGAGAGGCATTCCCTGTGGGATCTCGGTGAAGTGGAGGCCCTGTTCCTCTTCGTATTCGCCCGATAGCACCAGGTCCTCTTTCGAGGAGAAGTATCGGTAGAACGTGGTCGTTGAAATCTCCGCCGCAGCCGCGATCTGCTCCACGGTCGTGGCGTCATAACCTCGCTCGGTGAACAGGCGCAAGGCTTCGCGTTCAACGGTCTGCTTGAGCCTGTTCTTTTTGATTTCCCGGAGTCCCACGATATCCATCATGTCACCTCACCATGAGGCCTGGAGAGGCAATGCGATGTCATACCGGGCGCGGACTGTAAGTAGCGGTTCATCGGCAGCATGAGGCCGATCAGCGACAGGGAGATCACGGTCATGATGGCGATGTTGATGCGCCAGGGGACGGATCGGGTGCAAGAGGAGGGGCGGGATCCCGCGCCGCCGGACGGCAGACCGTCGAAGGGCCGGCGTCAGCGAGAGCGGCCCGGCTGGCGGAAGCCGAGGCGGGCGGCGAGTTCGGTCCGGCGTCTGACCGCGAGTTTCCGGTAGACGCGCGTGAGGTGCTGTTCGACCGTGCTGGTCGTGATGTACAGCTTGCGGGCGATCTCCTTGTTGGAGTGGCCCGTTCCCGCGAGCACCGCCACGCGTCGTTCCGCCTGGCTGAGCGTGTCGCCGTCGTCCGGTTCGCTCTCGTCCTCGATGTCGCCCGCGAACTCGGGCGCCGTACCGGGGGCGATGGAGTATTCCTCGGCGACGGCTTCGGCACGGCGGCTCAGCGCGCGGGCGCGTGCCGTGTCGCCGGACAGGCCGCTGGTCTGGGCCATGCCGCGCAGCGCGTGGGTGAGGTGCAGGCGGTCGCCGCACTCCTCCAGGATCTCGATGGCCTCCTTCAGCAGCACCGCCCGCTCGCTCAGGACGCTCGCCTGCGCCATCACGAGCAGAGAGATGCCGCGTGTACGAGACCTCGCGCCGTTGGTGCGTTCCAATTGTTCCGATACGAGGGCACGTGCGACACCGGTATTGCCCAGTTGGAGATGGGCGAGGGCCGCGTCGCTGCGCCAGGGGACGAGGGACGCGCGGTCGATGCGCCATTCCTTCAGTGACTGCCCGCAGTGGAGGAACTCCTCCAGCGCGGCCTTGGCCCGGCCGGTGGCCAGGTAGTAGTGGCCGCGGGCGTTGCGGTAATGCACGCCGAACCTCGTGTCGAACGTCGCACGGGGGAGCGGGGTGTCCAGCAGGATCGCGGCCTCGTCGTACCGGCCCATCTCCGTGGCCACGCGCACCAGGCTGGACAGGGGGAACGCGCGTCCGATCCCGAGGTTGCGTGAAGAGACCAGATTCAGCGCCGAGCGCACGTGCTTCTGGGCGGTCGGCAGGTCGCCGCGGCGCAGCGCGATCTCGCCCCGGATGGTCGAGAGCGAGGCCTCCCAGGCCTGGCCGCGCCGGGAGGCCGTGCGTTCCAGGAAAATGTCGCACCACCGCTCGGCCGTGTCGAGGCGGTCGGCGTACAGCAGCGTGACCAGCGACAGCACGACGACGCCGTCGACGGTCCGCTCGTTCGGCATCGAGCCGTTGAGGAACCGCTCGACGACGGCGGGCGCGCGGTCGTCGTCCCGGTTGAGCACCGCGATGAGGGCGGTGGCGGCCTGCCGCTCCTTCAGGGAGGAGGCCAGCAGCACCGCGCGGGTGTTCTGGATTCGCTTGGCGAGCGACGAGTTGCGGTACGGCGGCCGTATGAAGCCCAGGTGCTCGAGCATCCTCACGATCTCCTCCTCCGAGCCGCCGGGGAGGAGGGAGTCCATCACGTCCGTGCCGGGCCGCCGCGACTCGAAGCCGTCCAGCTCGATGACCGAGTTGATCGGGCCGAGCAGCCGGTCGGGCGCGGTCGGGTCGACGCGGCGCTGGGCGCGGGCGCGGATTTCGCGCAGCTCGCCGATCTCGGTCGGGTCGTCGCAGATGCGCAACGCGAGGTTCAGGCACGACAGCGCCAGGTCGACGCCGTCGTTCAGCAGGGCCATCTCCGCGGCCTCCTTGAGGACGGGCGGCGCCCATCCGGCCTTGACGTCGCCGGAGGCCAGCAGGTGCGGGGCGATGGTCAGCGCCGACGCCCCTTCCTCGTACAGCAGCATGGCCGCGCGCCCGTACAGCTCCGAGCGCAGGTCCACGGTGATGCCGGCGATGATCGCCCGTCTGATCATGGGGTGGAACGCACGACCCGAGCGCATCAGCCCCGCCGTCGCGAGGGCGTTCATCCCCTCCGCGGTCGTGACCGGGTCGGTGTCGGTCAGCGTGCTGACCAGCTTCGGCGTCGCCTCGTCTCCGAGGATCGCGGCGCAGTAAGCGATCTGCTGGATCTTGGGATCACAGCGGTGCAGGCAGTTCGAGATCGCCTGGCTGAAGGTCTTGCCCGCCGGCAGCCGGTCGGGCGTGAAGTCCGCGGGGTCGCCGGAAGAGCCGAGGATCTCCTGGATGAGCGCGTGCACCAGCAGGGGGTTGCCGCCGGTCGCCGCGTAGATCTCCGCCGTCAGCTCGGGCGAGGGGTGAAGGCACTTGGTGACCAGGTCGCCGGTGCCGGACGCCGACAGCGCCTCCAGAGTGAAGGTCCAGGCGTACGGCAGGCGCGTCAGGTCGGCGCGGAAGCGCCGGTAGTCCTCACCGACCATCGACTTGTCGCTGAGCACGATCAGCACACGGGAGGAGCTCAGCCGGTTGGCGAGGTAGAGCAGGCAGCGCAGGGAGCCGGTGTCGGCGTGGTGGGCGTCGTCGACGGTGATGACCACCGGCGTCCGCTCGGACACCGCCAGCAGCGCGGCGCTGAAGTCGCGCATCATGCGCAGGTCGGAGTAGTCGACGGCGCGGGCGCGCAGGTCGGTCAGTTCCGGCGCGGCCGTCGTGGAGCCGTTCTCGCGATCCACCGAGGTCGCGTTGTGTAGGAGCTGGTCGATGACGCTCATGGGGACGTCGTGTTCGGCCTTGGTCGCGAACGCGCTGAGCCATGATCCGTCGGTCCTGATCTCTTCGCCGAAGACCCGGAGCAGTTCGGTCTTCCCGAACCCCATCGGGCCGGTGACCAGAGCCACGCCGCCCCGGTACTGCGCGCATCCGGCGAAAAGCGAGCCGAGCCGGGTGAGTACCTCATCGCGTTCGATGATGGTCATGCTTGGCCATTCCTCCATTGAGCGCATGGGAATGTCAAGGCAGGGGGACTGAGGGACTATCTCGCTAACGTCGCGACGGCAGGGCACGCACCATGTCCGAGGCAGAGGCCCAGTACGGCCTCGGCCATTGTTGCACCCTCCGGGGCGTTGCAACCTTCAACCATCGACTGGCCCAATGCTGTTAGCTTGCCACAGGCTTGTGCGGGTCGCCATAGTAATATCGTTGCCGACCGATTACTAGTGGTAACCGGTCAGTTAAATGGACGGGAAACTTAGTCGCGCGGAGTTAATGCAGGCGACGAGCCGAGTTTTCGATCGGGTGTCAAGGCCGAAAGTTCGCTGGTCATGCGATGGCCGATGATGGCCAGGCCCGCCTCTCAAGAACTGTCATCCAACGGCCGGATGGCCCTATCGCCCGGCCGGTTTCCGCAGGCCCCTGGCGCTCGGGGAACACCCACGCCAGCGCGTCGCCGATCTCGATGCGCACGCCCGCGCGCGGCGTCTCGCCGCAGCCGGCGGGCCACCGCCTCGCCCGTGTGCCGTCCGCCGAGGGCGGCGACGTCGGCCGCCTCCACCGGGTCGCGCAGGTTGCCGGCCGCGAAGACCCCGCTCACCGACGTCGCGCCGGTGCCGCGGCCTGTGGACGATTGTGGAGGATTCCTCGCGTGGTGCTCTGTGGGCGCACGTGAAAACGCCCCGCCGCGTGGGTACGCGGCGGGCGTCGGCGGGTGTTGCCCCGTACGGGCACCGGAGTGTTCGGCTCAGCCGGTGATGCGGGCGAGCTTGCGGCCGACCTTCAGGTAGAGGTCGCCGCCCTCTGCGGTGACCTTGTCCTTGATGAGGGCGCCGAGGGCGACGCGGATGTCGTCGGGGCCGAGCGCGATCTGCTCCTGGCCGCCGCCGGACTCCACGACGAGGCGGAGGCCGTTCTGCTGGGCGACGCGGCGTACGTCGCCGTTGCTGGCGGCGAAACCGAGCGCCTTGACCGCCTCGACGACGGTCTGGCCCAGGTCGGAGACCGACGGCAGGTCCTCGACGTCGCCGAAGCTCCGCTTGGAGAAGTGGGCTATGAACCCCTCGCGGGCCTTCATCGCGGCGTCGACGCCGTGAACGGCCGCGGTGACCTCGCCGGCGAGGATCTTCTTGAGGTCCATCGGGTGCAGCGCGCCGGACTTCAGCCGCTCGGCGACGAGCGCCAGCTCCGTGTCGCTCCACTCGCTCAGCGCGCGGAAGTACGGCTCCACCAGGCGGTCCGGCACCGACATGATCTTGCCGTAGATCTCGGTCGACGAGGCGGACAGGGGAACGTAGTTGCCCTTCGACTTCGACATCTTCGCGCCGGTGCCGTCCGTGCCCTCGATCAGCGAGGTCGCGACGACCAGCTCGGGCGTCTGCCCGCAGACGTCCATCACCTTGCGGCACATCTGCATGTTCAGGAACTGGTCGATGCCGCCGACCTCGAGGTCGCAGTTGATCTCGACGGAGTCGAGGGCCATGACCACGGAGTAGAGCAGCTCGGCGAGGGAGAGCCCGGCGCCCGCGTCGAGCCGTTTGCGGAAGTCCTCGCGCTGCAGGGACATCGAGACCGGGATCTGGGCGGTCAGCTCGATCAGCCGGGGGAGCGTGATGTCGCGCAGCCAGTCGCCGTTGCGGCGGAACTGGGCGCGCTCGAAGTCGAAGAACGGCGTGACCTGGTCGCGGTAGGTCGTGAGGTTGCGCGAGATGTCCTCGTCGGTCAGCGCCGGGCGCTCGTCCGACCGGCCCGACGGGTCGCCGATCTTGGCGGTGACGTCGCCGACGATGAACACCACCTGGTGACCCATGCGCTGGAAGCGGCTCAAGATGAGCATCGGCACGGCGTGGCCCAGGTGAACCTCGGCGCCGGTCGGGTCGATCCCGAACTTCGCGATGAACGGACGGCCCTTCTCCGCCGCCCCGGTGATCCGCTCGGCCAGTTTGTCCGCCGAGGGCTGCAACTGCTGGGACCGGCCGTCGATCAGCGCGGCCTGCTCGGCCGTGGAGAGGTCGGACAGGTCGAGCGAGCGGCGCCGGGTCGTGACGTCCAGGAGCTCGCGAACGCTCGCGTCGAGCGCGAGATCCGCGCCGGTGAGCAGCGTGACGCCGCGATCAATGGACTCACTCAACCGGGTCATCACAGGTCTCCGTACGTTTAGAGGTGACGGCGCCAGCGTAGTGGAACGACCGGGCCGAATCGGAATCAGAAACCGGGCGTGATCGATCTCCCGGATCGAGGGTAGAAGCATCAACCTGCTGCCGTTCGACGGGAGGCGACGTGGAACATCCCAAGACCGCGTTCGTACTGGGTGGAGGGGGGCTGCTGGGCGCCTGCGAGGTCGGGATGCTCCGAGCCCTCAAGGAGGCGGGCATCCGCCCTGACCTTGTCGTCGGCACGTCGGTGGGCGCGTTCAACGGCGCGTTCGTCGCCGCCGACCCGGAGGCCGCCGTCGACCGGCTGACCGAGGCGTGGCACGGCGGGGGCGCGGGCTCGGTGTTCGGCGGGTCCTTCCTCGCCCGGATGTCGACGCTCGTACGCTCCGGCACGCACCTGCACTCCACGGGTCTGCTGTCCGAGGCGCTGGACATGCTCCTGCCCGTGAAGCTGATCGAGGAGCTGGAGGTGCCGTTCCACTGTGTGGCCGCCAACATCGAACGGGCCCAGGCCCGGTGGTTCACCTACGGCTCGATCACGGACGCCGTCCTGGCGTCCTGCGCCGTCCCCGGCATCCTGCCGCCGGTCCGCATCGGCGACGAGCACTTCTACGACGGCGGGCTCGTGCACAGCATCCCGGTCGGCCGCGCGGTGCGCGAAGGGGCACGGACCATCTATGTGCTGCAGGTCGGCCGCGTCGAGACGCCGCTCACGGCTCCGCGCCGGCCCTGGCAGGTCGGGCTGGTGGCCTTCGAGATCGCGCGCAGGTACCGGTTCGCCGAGGAGATGGCCGAACTCCCCGAGAACGTGAGCGTCCATGTGCTGCCACCCGGGGGAAACGGGCAGGGCACCGGCCTGGCACAGTTGCGGTATCGCGACGCGTCGCGTGTCAAGGCCAACATCGAAAGGGCCTACGCGGCGAGCAGCGCCTACCTCGACGGCGACTGATCTCCTGGAAGGCGGTCCAATGGTCCCGCCGCGTTTCGTCAGACGGCTCGTCTTCGCCCCGCTGCTGGTCGCGATCGCGATCGCGATGGCCGTGGCGACCCCTCTGCTGCTCCTCCTCGGGCTGATCCTTTCGCGTGGCCGCCGCCGCTTCCTGCGCGTCGCCGCGGTCGCGGTGTCCTGGTTCGCGCTGGAGTCCGTCGCCCTGTTCGCCTCCCTCGCCCTGTGGATCACGAGCGGGTTCGGCGGGCTCTCGAGGAAGGCCTCGTACGAGGAGCGCAACTACGCGCTCTGCGGCTGGTTCCTCGCCCACATGTACGGCGTCGCGTCGCGGACGCTCGGCCTCGTTGTGGAGATCCAGGAGCCCCTGAACGCGTCGACGGACCGCCCGGTGATCGTGCTGAGCCGGCACGCCGGACCCGGCGACTCGTTCCTGATCGTCCACTTCCTCCTCAACGTGTACGAGCGGCGGCCCCGCATCGTGCTGAAGGCGGCCCTGCAGTTCGACCCGGGCCTGGACGTGCTGCTCAACCGGCTGCCCAACGCCTTCGTGCCCGGCGGCTCCGCGCCGCGGGGGCAGACCGTCACCGAGATCGGCCGGCTCGCCGCCGGGCTCGACGCGCGTGGAGCGATGCTGATCTTCCCCGAGGGCGCCAACTTCACCCTCCGCCGCCGGATGCGGGCGATCCGCCGGCTGCGCCGCCGTGGCCACCAGGAAAAGGCGGCGCGCGCCGTGAGGATGCGGAACGTCATGGCGCCGCACACGGCCGGTACTCTCGCGGCCATCGAGGCCGCGCCCGGCGCCGACGTCGTCTTCGTCGCCCACACGGGCGTCGACGACCTGTTGTCCGTCGGAGACGTCTGGCGCCGGATCCCCATGGAGCAGTCGGTACGCGCGCGGTGGTGGCGCGTGCCGCACGAGGAGATCCCGCGCGATCACGGCGAACGCTGGCTCTACGACTGGTGGGAGCGGATCGACGCCTGGATCGCGGAGAACCGCCCCGAGTAGCCGCCGTCAGCGCACACCGCTCTCCGCCGAGAGCGCGCCGGAGCGTACGCCCCGGTAGGCCGTTGTCAACACCGCCAGGAAGAGAAGCCAGAGCGACGAGATCAGCACCATCGTCCGCGGGCCGACGGACGCCAGCAGCATGCCGCCGAAGATGGTGCCCAGGGAAAGGGCGCCGACCGTCAGGGTGGAGGTCGCGCTGATGACGCGCCCGCGCAGCTCGTCGGGGGTGGCCGACAGCCGGTACGTCGTCATCGCGAGGGAGAACACCGGGCCGATGACCGACTCGGCCGCGGCGACGACGCTCAGCGACAGCGGGCCGGGCGCGAACGCGTACAGCGGGAAGACCGCCGCCTCCACCCACAGCATCGCGGCGGCGATCCGGCCGGGCGGAAAACGTTCCGAGACACGTGCCGCCACCAGTGCCCCCGCGATCGCGCCGACGGCGGCCCCGCTGAAGATCACCCCGATCCACGGCGGCGTCGCGCCGACCCGCTTGGCGAGGACGACGATGACGAGGAAGCCCGCGCCGTACCGCAGGTTGTCCGCCGCCTGGACACCGGTCAGGAAGCGCAGCGCGGGCCGTCGCCAGAGCCAGACGAGACCTTCGCGGATCTCGTTCGTCATCCGCGCCGGCGGGCCCTCGCGTCGCTCCTGGAACCGGACGCGCATGAGACGCAGCGTCGCCGCGGACACCACGAACGACGCCGCGTTCACCGCGAACGGCACCGTGCGCCCGATGCCGTACAACGCGCCCGCGAGCGAGGCGCCGAAGATCCGCACCGTGCCGAACGCCGACTGCGTGTACCCCAGCGCCCTGGGCAGCTGCTCCTCACCGACCACGTTGGGCATGGCCGCGGTGTTGGCCGTCTGGAAGAGCGTCAGGAGGATCCCCGTCAGCACCGTCACGACGTAGATCTGGACGAGCGTGAGCCGTCCGAGCCACAGCGCCGCCGGGATGCTCACGGTGAGCAGACCGCGCCCGACCTCGCACCAGATCATGGTCGTCCGGCGGTCCCACCGGTCGACGAGCACGCCGGCGACCAAGCCGAACAGCAGAAACGAGACGGTGTGCAGGCCCAGCACCAGGCCGGCCTGCGCCGTCGACCCGGAGACGACGAGGACGAGCAGCGGCAGCGCCAGGTTCTGCACCTGGTCGCCGACGTAGGACACCACCTGCCCGCTGATCAGGAGCAGGAAGTCGGGGTTGCGCCAGACGCCCCTCCTCACGCGGCCTGCGGTTCGATCACCGCGCTGATGGACGCGCAGACCTGCTTCCAGCCGCCGCCCATGAAGCGCCGTGCGGCCACCTGGTACGCGTCGTCCGGATCGAAGCCGTCGTGGAGAAGGAACAGGCGGGTGCCGGTGCCCTCGGGTTCGAGAGTGAACGTGACGGTGGAGTCGAGCGCGCTCTCGTCCTCCGGCGCGGCGCACCAGCCGATCCTGAGCATCTTCTCGGTCTCGAAGGCGAGCACCTCGCTGTGCCCGACGCCGCCGAACCCGGCTTCCGGGATCGGCCGCCCCTGGAACGTGAAGGTGTGGCCGACCTCCAGCTTGAAGTCGTTGGGCATGAGCCAGCGGGCCATCAGCTCGGAGTCGGTCAGCGCCTTCCACACCTTGGCGGGCGGGTGCGGCAGGAACGCGTCGACACGGATGGTCCGCAGGTCGTCGGTCACAGGTCCCCCTCGTTGAGTACGTCATTGAGCGCGGCGAGATGGCCGCGCCAGAACCGTTCGTACGGGTGCAGCCAGTCCTGGAGGTCCACGAGCGGCTGCCCTTCCAGCCGGTAGTGGCGCTCACGGCCGGACCGGCGCTCGCTGACGAGCCCGGCGTCGCGCAGCACCCGTAGGTGCTCCGACACGCTCGGGCGCCGCATGTCGAAGTGCGACGCCAGGTCGCCCACGGTGCTGGGGCCGTCCAGGAGCAGGTGCAGCAGGTCGCGCCGTACGGGGCTGGCCAGCGCCGCGAAGACGGCGTCGTCGGTGTTCGTCCGGTCCACGCGATGAATATAGGTAGGAAACTTCCTACACGTCAAGCGTAGGAAGACTCCTATGTATTCGGTCCTGCCCGGTTCGCCGATCTGGACATCTGGGGGCGAGGTCGGTCAAATGTGGGTGTGATGACTCGCTTCAGGTTGTTCATGGCCGTTCTCGGCGTCCTCGTGGTGGTTCCCCCGGTCGGCGCCGCCGTCCCGGACACCGCGTACGTCGACGTCGCGGTGGCCACGGCGTGGGTCGCACCGGGGGTCGACCGGTCCGTGGACGCGCCCGCGGTCGGGAACCCCGTCGACATCCGCGCGTGGACCGCGGCCATGACGCTGAAGCAGCGCACCGAGCTGGTCGGCAGGCTGGAGACCGAGGCGCTCTACGGCACCCCGGTGCGGATCCTGGGGCGCGAGGGCGACTGGGTGCACGTCGCAGTCGAAGGCCAGCCGACGCCGCGCGAGCCGCTCGGCTACCCGGGCTGGATTCCCGCCCGGCAGCTGTCGAGCGCCCCGGCGTTCGGCGCCCTGCGGAAGGCCCGGCCGGTCGCCCTGGTGAAGGCCGCCACCACCTGGCTGTCCACCGACCCGGCCGGACGGCACCGCGAGATGGAGGTCTCGGCCGACACCCGCCTGCCCGTCCTGGCGCGGACCGGCGCGGCGGTGCTGGTGGCGACCCCGGACCGCGGTGGCCGTTGGCTACCGGCCCGCGACGTCGGGGTCCTCACGAGCCCGGCCCCCCGGCCCGCGGGCGCCGACCTGGTCCGCACCGCGAAGATGTTCGCCGGCCTGCACTACCTGTGGGCCGGCACGTCGGCGTTCGGCTTCGACTGCTCCGGCTTCACCCACACCGTCTACGACCTGAACGGCATCACGATCCCGCGCGACTCCGGCGCCCAGAAGGACGCGGGCCGTCCCGTCGCCAAGGACCACCTGAAGCCCGGCGACCTCATCTTCTACGCGTACGACCACGGCACCGGCTCGATCCACCACGTCGGCATGTACATCGGCGGCGGGTACGAGATCGACGCCCCCGCCAACACCGCGACCGTGGAGAGCCCGCTGGAGATCGTCCAGGTCGACCGGCACCGCTACGCCGACCAGTACGCCGGAGCGGTCCGCTACCTGTAGAGGCACACGCCTCGCCTCGCGTGGAGCCAGACGACGTCGCGGCCGAACGACCAGGTGAGCGAGGCCAGGGCCAGACCGGTCACTCCCACCGCTGCCGTGGCGGGCAGGACGCAGGCGGCGGTCAGGGCGATGCCCTGGACCGCGGCGACGGTCTTGCGGCTCATGGACGGCGGCAGGGGTGCGTTCAGCCACGGCAGCGCGCGGCCGGCCACGACGAAGACGTACCGCATGGCGCCGATCGCCAGCACCCACGCGCCGAGCCGCTCGGCGACCAGAACGCTGAGCACGAGGATCAGGAACGCGTCGACCTCCATGTCGAACCGCGCGCCCAGCGGCGACGCGGTCCCGGTGCGCCGGGCGATGCGGCCGTCGACGGCGTCCAGGGACAGCGCGACCGTGGTGACGGTGACCAGTAGGACGACCGGTGGGTGTGTGGTGTCCGCGACGAGCGCGGTCACGCATCCGGCGAGCGTCGCCCTGGTCAGGGTGACGTGGTCGGCAGGGCCGAGCGAGGTGCCGCGGCGGCGCAGCGCCAGCGTGAGGGTCGTGGCGAGGACCAGGGTGTACGCGACTCCGGCGGCCCAGCCGACGGGGCCGAGACCGGTGGTGACGGTGAGCAGGGACAGCAGGACCAGTTGCCCGGCCGCTCCGGCCGCCGGTACCACCGGAAACCGGCGTGGTGCGGGCAGGTCACGGGGAGGCCGGTCGAAGGTGGGTCTGGTCAGGTACAACGTGTCTCTCATCGCCATTTCACCCTCCCAAAGGGAGTTTTGCCTGGTCACCGATTAATGTTTCGGTGAACATCCGGACTCGCCCCACTGGAGGAGTCGCCGATGGAACGCACGGATCATGCCTTTTGGTTCAATCCGCCGGGCAAAGGAGTGATCCGGCCCGTCGAGCTCCCGCCGCCCGGTCACGACGAGGTACTGGTCCGCACGCTCTTCTCCGGAGTGAGCCGGGGAACCGAGGCGCTCGTCTTCCGCGGCGGCGTCCCGGTGAGCCAGTACGAGGCGATGCGCGCCCCGTTCCAGGAGGGTGACTTCCCCGGCCCGGTCAAGTACGGCTACCTCAATGTCGGCGTGGTCGAGGATGGCCCGGCCGCCCTCCGCGGCCGCACGGTGTTCTGCCTCTTCCCGCACCAGACCCGGTACGTCGTGCCCGCCACCGCCGTGACGGTCGTGCCGGAGAACGTGCCCGCCGGGCGCGCCGTACTCGCCGGGACGGTGGAGACCGCGGTCAACGCGGTGTGGGACGCCGCCCCGCTGCTCGGTGACCGGATCGCGGTGGTCGGAGCCGGAATGGTGGGGTGCTGCGTCGCCAAGGTGCTGGCCGGGTTCCCCGCGGTGCGTGTGCAGCTGGTCGACTCGAACCCGGCGCGCGCCGAGGTCGCCGCGGCTCTCGGCGTCGGCTTCGCCACCCCCGAACAGGCCGCCGGAGAGTGCGATCTGGTGGTGCACACGAGCGCGACTGAGGCGGGATTGAACCGATCACTCGAACTGCTCGTGGTTGAGGGCATGGTGCTCGAACTGAGCTGGTATGGCGACCGGCGGGTGAGCCTCCCTCTCGGCGAGGCGTTCCACTCGCGCCGCCTCGTCGTGCGCAGCAGCCAGGTGGGGGCCGTCGCCCCCGCACGGCGCGGCCGGCGTGACTACGCCGACCGGCTCGGGCTGGCCCTCGAACTGCTCGCCGATCCGGCGTACGACGCGTTGATCACGGGCGAGAGCCGGTTCGAGGAACTCCCCGAGGTGCTGCCCCGGCTCGCCGGTGGAGAGCTGCCCGCCCTGTGCCACCGGGTCGTGTACGGCCCCTCGTAACCGTTGGAGAATGGATTGTTCGGTCTGACCGTCCGCGACCACGTCATGGTCGCCCACAGCTTCCGCGGCGAGGTCTTCGGACCCGCGCAGCGGCTGCACGGCGCGACGTTCGTGGTCGACGCGACGTTCCGCCGCGCCGAGCTGGACGCGGACAACATCGTCGTCGACATCGGGCTGGCAACGCGCGAGCTGCGGTCGGTGCTCGACGCCCTCAACTACCGCAACCTCGACGAGGATCCCGCGTTCGCGGGCGTCAACACCTCGACGGAGTTCCTGGCCAAGGTCGTCGCCGACCGGCTGGCCGAGAGAGTGCACGCGGGCGGGCTCGGCGAGGGCGCACGCGGCCTCGACGCGATCGAGGTCGTCTTGCGCGAGTCCCACGTCGCCTGGGCGAGTTACGAGCGACCGCTGTGACACCCACCTTCGTGCTGCCCGGCGACGTCGACGACGCCACGGCGCCGAGCGGCGGCAACACCTACGACCGCCATACGTGCCGGGCGCTGTCCGCGGCGGGACGCCCCGTACGCGACGTCGCAGTGCCGGGCGACTGGCCGCTGCCGGACGACGGCGCCCGTGACCGGCTGGCCCGCACCCTCATCGATCTTCCCGACGACGCGGTCGTGCTCCTCGACGGGCTCGTCGCCTGCGGAGTGCCCGAGGTCGTCGTCCCGGAGGCACGCCGCCTGCGGCTCGTCGTGCTGGTGCACCTGCCGCTGGCCGACGAGACCGGGCTGCCGTCCGCCCTCGCGGCGGAGCTGGACAGCCGCGAGCGGGAGACCCTGCGCGCGGCGGGCGCGGTCGTGGCGACCAGCGCGTGGACCGCGCGCCGGCTGGTACGGCACCACGGCCTCATCGCGGAGCGGGTCCACGCCGTGCCGCCGGGCGTCGACCCCGCACCACTCTCCCTCGGCACCGACGGCCGGTCCCGGCTCGTCTGCGTCGCCGCGGTGACCCCGCGCAAGGGGCAGAACCTCCTCGTCGAGGCGCTCGCCGACGTCGCCGACCTGCCCTGGACGTGCGATCTCATCGGCCCGGTGCGCCGCGACCCCGCGTACGTCGAGCGGGTGCGCGAGCTGATCGAACGCTGCGGCCTCGGCGGCCGTGTCACCCTCGCCGGGCCGCGCACCGGCAAGGAGCTCGACGCGGGCTACGCCGCCGCCGACCTGGTCGTGCTGCCGTCACTCGCCGAGACGTACGGGATGGTCGTGACCGAGGCCCTGGCTCGCGGCATCCCGGTGCTGGCGACGGCGGTCGACGGCTTGCCGGAGGCCCTCGGGCGGGCGCCGGACGGCACCGTACCCGGCATCCTGGTGCCACCGGGCGACTCCACGGCACTCGCCGGAGCGCTGCGCCGCTGGTCGGCCGGCCCGGTCCTGCGCCGGAAGCTGCGCTCCTCGGCACGCCTTCGGCGCGGCGCCCTCGACGGATGGGACACGACCGCACGCCGGTGGCTGGACGTGTTCGGGAGCGTCGCGTGAGTGGTCCCGCGTACGCCCCGGAGTGGCTGGAGTTGCGTGAGGACGCCGACGCCGCCGCCCGCGCCACCGAGCTGCCCGGTCTGCTGCTCCCATCCCTGCCGGATCCGCCGCTGGTCGTCCGCGACCTCGGCTGCGGCACCGGCTCCATGGGGCGCTGGCTCACCGGGCGCCTGCCCGGGCCGCAGCGCTGGATCCTGCACGACCGCGACCCCGGGCTGCTCGCGCGCGTCACCGGGCTGCCCGGCACGATCACGACCGTCCCCGGCGACATCGCCGGCATCGGCGCGGCCGACCTCGCCGGCACGTCACTGGTCACCGCCTCCGCGCTGCTCGACCTGCTCACCGCCGGCGAGGTGGCCCGGCTGGCCGAGGCGTGCGCCGAGGCCGGGTGCCCGGCGCTGCTGGCGCTCTCGGTCACCGGCGACGTCGAGCTCACCCCGGCCGACCCGCTCGACGCGCCGATCGCCGCCGCCTTCGATGACCACCAGCGCCGCGTGACCGGTGGCCGCCGCCTGCTCGGCCCGGACGCGCCCGTCGTCGCCGCCGCGGCCTTCGGGCGGGCAGGCGCGGTCGTGCACCGCCGTCCCAGCCACTGGCGGCTCGGACCCGGGCAGGCCGCGCTGACCGCGCGATGGCTAAGCGACCGAGTCGCCGCCGCCGTCGAACAGCGGCCGGAGCTCGCCCCACACACGGACGCCTACCTGCGGCGGCGGCTCGACGCGTGCGCGGACGGACGGCTGCGGGCCGTCGTCGGCCACATCGACCTGCTCGCCCTCCCGCCGGGCTCGTCATGAGGCGGGCCGGTGCCTGGCTGCGCCTGCTCGCCGGCCTGGCCATCATCGGGGCGCTCGCCTGGCAGCTCGGCACCCGCGCGTTCCTCGACGGGCTGCGCGTGATCGACGGGCGCGCCGTGCTCGCCGCCCTCGCGATCGGCGTGGCCACGACCGTGTTCAGCGCCTGGCGCTGGTGCCTCGTGGCATGGCGGCTCGACCTGCGACTGTCCCTGTCCAAGGCGATCGCGGACTACTACCGTGCGCTGTTCCTCAACGCGGTGCTGCCCGCCGGTGTCCTCGGCGACGTCGAGCGCGCGGTGCGGCACGGCCGTGAGGAGGGCGACGTCGGCCGCGGCGTCCGCGCCGTGGTCCTGGAGCGTGCCGCGGGGCAGGTGGTGGTCATCGCGATCTCGGTACCGGTGCTGCTCGCCCGCCCGTCCATGATCCCGGCACGGTTCCACCACGCCGTCATGGTGACCGGCGCCGTGGTCGCGGCGTTCGCGATCGTCGTGGCGGCCGTCGCGGTCGTCGCCGCACGCCGCTGGACGCGCAGCGGATCGAGGTGGCTGCGTGCCTCGGGCGTCTCCCTCGGCGACGTACGGCGCGGTCTGCTCGCCCGCGATGCCTGGCCGGGCGTCGCGCTGGCATCGGTGATGACGTTCGCCGGGCACCTCGTGCTGTTCCTCGTCGCGGCGCGTACGGCCGGCTCGGCCGCGCCGGCAGGGAGGCTACTGCCCCTCATGGTGCTCACGCTGCTGGCCATGGGCCTGCCGCTGAACGTCGGCGGCTGGGGGCCGCGTGAGGGCGTCGCGGCGCTGGCGTTCGGCGCCGCCGGTCTGGGCGCGGCGCGCGGCCTGGAGACCGCGGTCGTGTACGGGGTGCTCGCGTTCGTCGCGAGCCTGCCCGGCGCCGCCGTGCTGCTGCGCCCGGCCCTCGCGTGGCGCACGAAGGCCCGCTCGGACAAGGTGATCGACTCCGGAGGAGAAGCGCATGCCCGACCATGACGCCGTGCTGGAGCGTGTGGTGAACACCCGCCTGGCCACCGTGTACGGCGACCTGCGCGCGGTCGGCTACCTGGACCGGCTCGGCGGCCGTGAGCAGGTGGCGCTGGTCCACGGCGACGTCGGCGGGACCGGCGCGCTCACCCGTGTCCACTCCGAGTGCCTGACCGGCGACGTCTTCGGCTCCGTTCACTGCGAGTGCGGTCCGCAGCTGTCCGCGGCCCTGCGGGCGATCGTCGCGGAAGGCCGCGGCGTGGTCGTCTACGTGCAGGGGCACGAGGGCCGTGGCATCGGGCTGCTGGCGAAGCTGAAGGCCATGCGCCTCCAGGACGAGGAGGGCCTCGACACGGTCGAGGCGAACCTCGCGCTCGGCCTGCCGGTCGACGCGCGCGACTACCGGGGCGCGGCCGAGATCCTGCGCGACCTCGGCGTACGCTCGGCGCGGCTGCTCTCCAACAACCCGCTGAAGGCGGACGCGCTGCGGAGGTACGGCGTCCCGGTCACCGAGCAGGTGCCGCTACTGATCCCGCCGAGCGCCGAGAACCTCCGCTACCTGCGCACCAAACGCGAACGGCTCGACCACTACCTCCCGCACCTGGAGGACCTTCAGGCGAGCGCCGAGAGCGTGTCGGCGAAGGAGACGACGAGGTTCGCCAGGACATCGCACCCCTTCTCCGCCGACGCCAGTGAGGGGCGGCCGACCACACCGGACTCGGTGTAGGCGTCCAGGCCGCGCGTCAGCAAGTGCTCCCGGTCGTCGGCGACGTGGTCGGCCCCGGCGTACCCCGGGCGTACGAGGTCCGGGTGGGCGTGCAGGAGCAGGCTGGTCTCGATCTCTCCGGCGTGCATGTCGGTGTCGATCGAGGTCTCGAGCCCGGCGGCCGTCCGCGCCCGCGTCCACGCCTCCGCTGTCGGGAAGAGCGCCATGCGGCCCTCGGCCTCCTGGACCACGTTGGACAGCACGTAGTTGCCGCCGTGCGCGTTGACCAGAACCAGCCGCTCGATCCCGCTCCGCCGGAGAGAGTCCGCGACGTCGCGGACGACCGCCGACAGAGTGGCGGCGGAGACGCTCACCGTGCCGGGCCAGGCCGCGTGCTCGTGGGAGCAGGAGATGGTGACCGGCGGCAGGAGCAGCACCGGGTGGGCGGCGGCGATCGCCCCGGCGATCGTGGTCGCGACGACGGTGTCCGTCGTCAGTGGCAGGAACGCGCCGTGCTGCTCGAAGCTGCCGACGGGCAGCACCGCGACCTCCGCCGCGCGGTCACGTTCGTCCGCCGTCGTGCTCACCGGGAGCATGGGCCGTCCTTTCCGCCGAGGAGGTGGGCGTTGACCGCTGCGGCGGCCTCCGCCAGCTCGGGCAACTCCACCACGGCGACCCCGGCGGCGGCGAGGGCCTCGGCCCCGAGGGCGTCGTGGACGAACACCGCGGGCTCCCGCCAGGCGACGACCACGCGCCGGATGCCGGCCTCGACGATCAGCTCGGTGCAGGTGCGCGGGCGTGACGCACGGCGGGTGCAGGGTTCGAGGGAGCTGTAGAGCGTCGCGCCCGGCGGGACCTCGCCGCCGAGCTTGGCCAGCGCGGACTCCTCGGCGTGGAACAGGGGCCTCTCGCGCGAGAAGCCGCGGGAGATCTCGGTGCCGTCCTCGCCGACGACGATCGCGCCGACGGAGAACGCGGTCGTGCTCGGCGGGCACCTCCGGGCCAGCTCGACGGCGTCCGCGAGCCATTTCCGGTCGTCCGGCACTATCCGTCCTTCTCGATCAGGTAGCGCAGGAGGGCGACGTCGCCGACCGTACGTGCCTCGGCGAGCGTCATCCGGGCATCGGGGCCGTTCGGGAACGTGCCCGCGTTGACGAAGCGCGGCGCGGCCGGGTCGCCGATGAAGAACGGCGCGATGGCGAGGTGGATCTCGTCGGCGAGCCCGGCGGTGAGGAACTGCGTGTGGACGGTGCCGCCGCCCTCGACCATGAGCCGGCGGACACCGCGGGCGTACAGGTCGTCGAGCAGGGCGGCAAGGTCGATGCCCGCGCCGAGGCCGGCGACGGCGGCCAGGTCGCCGAGGCGCTCGCGCACCCGCGCGACGGCCGCGTCCGGGCAGTAGACGAGCTTCTCGCCGCCGTGGTGCCAGAACCGCAGCCCGGGGTCGAGGTCGCCGCCGCCGGTGATCGTGACCTTCAGCGGGTACGGCGGGAGGTCGCGGGCCTCGCGTGCGGCGCGGCGTTCGGGGGAGTTCACGAGGAGCCGCGGGTCGTCGCGGCGGAGCGTCGTCGCACCGACGAGGATCGCGTCGGACTCGGCTCGGACCTGGTCGACCCGGTCGAAATCGGCCTCGTTGGACAGCCGGAGCCGCTCGGGGCCGGTGTCGTCGATGTGGCCGTCGATCGAAGTGGCGACGCTCAGCAGGACGTACGGGCGCACGGTGGCCAGTCTGCCACCCCCGTTGAACCGCCGCGGGCGGCGGTCCGTGTACATGGTCGGTACCGGCACCAGCCGCGGTGACCAGAACTCGCAGGGAAGGCCGTTGGATTGTCGATCTTCACGCGCTCTCGGCAGACGTCGATCGAGGAACCGGAGGACGACGCCCCACGCCGGCCGGGCCGGCGCCGCGTCCTGACGTGGGCGGTCACCGTTCTGGCCTGCCTGCTCGTGCTGTTCGCCCTCATCGCCCCGAACGAGATCGACCGGCTCACGCCCGGCGCGTTCGTACGCGTTCCGCTGGAGGGGCTCCTCGGCGTCGCCCTGGTCCTCGTGCTGCCGGGGAGGGCGCGGAAGATCGCCGCCGTGGCCATCGGCATGGCACTCGGCCTGCTGGCCATCGTGAAGATCGTCGACATCGGCTTCTTCGCGGTCCTCGACCGGCCGTTCAACCTGATCTTCGACTGGCCGCTGCTCGCGGACGGCAAGGAGTTCCTCACGACGTCGGTCGGCGGGGCCGGCGCGATCGGTGCCGTGATCGGGGTCGTGCTGCTCGCCGCCGCCGTGCTCGTCCTGATGACGCTGTCGGTCCTGCGCCTGACCCGCCTCGTGGTGCGGCACCGGACCACGGCGTACGGGGCCGCCGCCGCGCTCGGGGTCGCCTGGATCACCTGTTTCGCGCTCGGCGCGCAGATCGTTCCCGACGTGCCGGTCGCCGGTGTCGCCTCCGGGCGTCTGCTCCAGGTGCGTTCGAGCCTGCGCGACCGCGACACGTTCGCGAAGGAGGTCGGCGTCGACGCCTTCCGCGACACCCCGGCCGCGAACATGCTGACCGGCCTGCGCGGCAAGGACGTCCTACTCGCCTTCGTCGAGAGCTACGGCCGCGACGCGCTGGAGAACCCGAGGTTCGCTTCGCAGGTCGGCGCGGTGCTCGACGAGGGCACCCGGCAACTGGACGCCGTCGGCTTCGGCTTCCGCAGCGCCTTCCTCGCCTCACCGACGGCGGGCGGCGGAAGCTGGCTGGCCCACTCCACGCTGCTGTCCGGCCTGTGGGTCGACAACCAGCAGCGCTACGGCAGCCTCGTCAAGACCGACCGGCTGACCCTCACCAAGGCGTTCCTGCGCGGAGGCTGGCGTACGGTCGCGGTCATGCCGGGCACCACCCGCGCCTGGCCGGAGGGGGCCTTCTACGGCTACCAGCGGCTGTACGACCGCTGGCACCTCGGCTACCAGGGCCCGCGCTTCAACTGGGGAACCCCGCCCGACCAGTACACCTTGTCGGCCTTCCAGCACTACGAGCGCGCGAAGCCCGGCCACACCCCGGTGATGGCCGAGATCCCGCTCGTCACGAGCCACGCGCCGTGGGCGCCGCTGCCGTCCGGGCTCATCGACTGGAAGGACGTCGGCGACGGCTCGGTCTTCGGCCCGATGCCGGCCGCCGGTGACCAGCCGGACGACGTGTGGCGCAGCCCGGCACATGTCCGCACCGCGTACCGGGAGTCGATCCAGTACTCCCTGAACGCCCTCATCTCCTACGTGCGGACGTACGGCGACGACGACCTGGTGCTCGTGTTCCTCGGCGACCACCAGCCGGCGCCGCTCGTCACCGGGACGGGCGCGAGCAGGGACGTGCCGGTGACGATCGTCGCGAAGGACCCGGCGGTGCTGAAACAGATCTCCGGCTGGGGGTGGCAGGACGGGCTGAAGCCCGGCCCGCGAGCCCCGGTGTGGCCGATGAACGCCTTCCGCGACCGTTTCCTGACCGCGTTCGGCTCTCAGCCGTCGGCCCGCTGATCACCGCACCCTGGCGAGGTAGCCGAACAGCTCGTCCATGTCCTCCACTGGCCTGAAGAGGCGCCGGCCGAGCTCCGCGCGGTTCTCCCAGAGCATCGTCTGTACGGCCTCCTCGGTCCGCTCGTCGCCGCCGTGGAAGACCGCGCCGACGGCCTCCCAGAGCACGAGAAGCGCGCGCACCCGGGGGTTGTCGCCGGGGGTGTCGTTCTTCACGTGCGGCATGAGCTCCTCGACGAGCCCCGCCCACTCGATCCCGGCCGCCCCGATGGCCTCCGGAGTGATCAGGCTGCCGCGGTCACGCGTCCTGTTGAGCCGGGGGAACGGCTCGTCGGGCACGGCCACGCCGAGCGCCTCGCACAGCGGCGCCCAGCCGTCCTCGGGCGTCCACTCCACGAGCCGTCCGGGCGGCGCGGTCGCCCGTACGTGAGCGTTGTGCCGCATGTAGGCCGTCTTCACGGTCTCGGCGTCCTGGACCGAGGCCGTGAACCGCGCGCCCAGAACGTGGGTGTACATCCGGGTGACGGGGTCGTCGCGGCCCGCGTACCGGAAGATCGTGCCGTTGACGCTCCTCCACCACGAGTCCGCCGACTCGCGCGTCGACAGCAGGATGATCGCCTCGGGAAACTCCTCGGAGATCTCCTCCCAGAATGCCGACGCCGGCCAGTCGACCGTGGCCGTGAAACCGTCGAACAAGGCGTGCCAGTCGATGGGCTTTCCGAGGGCGGCACAATTCCATGATTCAACGTGCGACGGCCGGGTGAAGACCTCGCTGCCGTGATAGCAGGACCCGCCGATCAGCCGCTCCAGCGCCGTCTTGAGCGACATCGTTCCGGTTCTTCCAAGCCCCGCACCGACGACTTTTAGCGACATACGATGACCGTAACTTAACTGTCAGTCAATTCACCTGTTGACACCCTGTCCGGAGACGGCCACTCTGGACCCTGTCAGCCCCCGCACCCAGCGGTCATCGCCGCCGGCCGACGCCCAGCCGGTGCGCGGTCGCGCCGTCCGCAGGCGCCGTCATCGTGGTGATTTGGCCGGTCATTTCGCCTCCATTGAGAAACCCGATTCACGAACGGTTTCATCTTTCGGGAGGGCGCCATGAACGTCATTGGCACCGAGCGCACACCTCGTTGACGAGAAGTGCAAAACGGTGGTGACCACCACCCGTGGGTGTACGGCAAGTGTCACCACGGGGTGGACGAGCGTGCGGCATCCGTGTTGCTAGCTTCCGAGATCAGATGATGGTTTACGGGCTGGATGTGTCGCGACGATGTCGGCATCGACCGGCATAGGCCCGGCCCCCCGGCTGACCCGTCGTATCGTCCTCGCGAGCGGACTGGTGATGCTGCTCGCCGTGGGCGTGTACGTGCTGCTCTTCACCGTCATCGTCGACCTGCGGTACTCCTCGGAGAACATGAGGCGCTCGGAGTCGATGCTGTCCGAGGTGAACCGGCTGGAGCGCCTGGTCACCGACCTCGGGATGGGCGCACGCGGATACATCATCACCGGCGAGGAGAACTCCCTGCGGCCGTGGGAGGAGGCGCGCGCCGCCCTGCCGCATGACGTGGCGCACCTGGAACGCCTGGCGGCCGGCAGCGGCCCGGCACAGAAGGCGCGCGCCCGCCGGTTCGGACGCGACATCGAATCCTTCACGCGGGAGTTCTCGGTCGCCCGGGTGACCGCCGCCCGCCGCGCCCCGCACTCCGAGGCCGTGATGTCGGCGGTCGTGGAGAGCGAGCGCCGCCTGATGATCCTCCGGGGCAGGCTGGAGAACATCAAGGCCGTGCAGCGCCGGATCGCCGATACTCAGGACCGGCGCTCCGACCAGGACGCCCGCCACGCCACGATCATCGCCGCGGCCGGCGCGGCGGGCGCGCTGTCCTTGATCTTCGTCTTCTCCGGATACCTGAGCCACGCGGTCCTGCGCCCCATACGGCGGACCTCCCGGACGGCCGGCGTCCTCGCCGGGGGCGACCTCGCCGTACGGGTGCCGGAGACGTCGCCCGATGAGGTGGGCGGGCTGGAGCACGTGTTCAACGCGATGGCGGTGTCGCTGCAGGCGAACCACGACTACCTGCGGAGGTTCACCGACGAGCAGCGGGCGCTCCGGCACGTGGCCACCCTCGTCGCACGCCGCCTCTCACCGGCGGAGATCTTCGCCGTCGTCGCGCGTGAGCTCGGCGCCGTGGAGGGAGTGGAGTACACGGTGATCAACCGCTTCGAACCGGGCCGGCTCGCCACCACGGTCGGTCACTGGACCGCCGAGGGCGCTCCCGGCATCCTGCCGCCGCTGGACGGGCACTGGTCGCTGGAGGACGAAACGGCGATCGGGAAGGTCTTCCTGACCGGCCGCCCCGCGCGGGTGGACTTCAAGGAGTCCACCACCCGGCTCGGGAGCTGGACCCGAGAACGCGGGATCCACCACGTGGTGGCCGCTCCCATCACGGTCGGCGGACGGCTGTGGGGTGTCATCGCCATCTTCTCCTCCGGTGTCGAGCCGCCGCCCGCCGACACCGAGGAACGCCTCCAGGGCTTCGTCGATCTCACCTCCACCGCGATCGCCAACGCCGAGAACCGCAACCAGCTCCTTGCCTCGGCCGCCCGGATCGTCCGGGCCACCGAAGCGGCGTGCGACCGCATCGAGGGCGATCTCAGCGACGTCACGCAGTGGCGCCTGACCTCGCTCCAGCGGAGCCTGCGGACGATCCAGGAGAACGTCCCGCCGGAGCAGCCGGAGCTGGGCGAGCGGCTGGCCGGTACCGCGCGAGGCCTGAGCGAGGTCCTGGGCGACCTGCAGGAGATCGGCCGGGGCGTACGGCCCGCCGGCCTGTCCAGGGACGGCCTGCGGCCCGCGCTCCAGGCCCTCACCCAGCGCTCCGACGTGCCGGTCGAGCTCGACGTGCGGATCGACCGCACGCTCACCGGCCACGTCGAGCAGGCGATCTACTACACCGTCTCCGAGGCCCTGACCAACATCGCCAAGCACGCCCGGGCGAGCAGGGTGCGGATCGACCTGGTCGGCGAGGAGACGGCACTACGGCTCACGATCCACGACGACGGAGTCGGAGGCGCGGATCCGTCCGGAGGCTCGGGACTGGCCGGCCTGAAGGACCGCGTCGGGAACCTCGGCGGGACCATCGAGGTCACCAGCCCGCCCGGGCACGGCACGACGCTCCATGTCACCGTCCCGACCCCCGGGTGCGTTCTAGGACCTTGAGACAGGCTCTAGGCGAGCGTCAGCAAGGAGTCGCGCTGGACGGCCTGGAGGGACAAGGTCTTGTAGCCGACGTCCTCGAACAGGACGGTGATGCGGTCGGGCTCCTCGCTCATCACGGTTCCCGTGCCCCAGGAGGCGTGGACGACCTCGGAGTGGACAGGGAATGGGGTGTCCGTCTTCGGCGTGGGCGTGCCGGGCGCTCCGGCGACGCAGTTTCCGCAGTTTCCCGGGTGCGGCTCGCCGAAGTACTCCAGCAGGTAGCGGCGGCGGCAGCCCTTGGTATCGGCGTAACCGCGCATCATGTCGATGCGTGAGTCGTCCACCCGGCGACGGCTCTCGTCGAACTCCAGCGCCTCGGCCACCGCCTCGTCGGGCTTCTCCCCGGCGTAGCGCAGCTCGCCACGGTCGCCCACCTCGATCGCCTCGGCGTGCTGGAGGAGGTTCACCAGACCGGTCAGCTTGGTCGAGCCGATGCCGAGCGTCTCACGTACGACGGGTGCCTTGACGGTGCCGCCGTGCTCGTGGAGGAGCGTCGCGAGGCGGCGCAGCATCTCCTCATCCGGCCGGCCGCCGGCGAAGAAAGGCCACCTACCTGCGGCGCCCCGAACGCTCGCTGGAACTCGTCCGTCCGATCCTCGACCGGGGCGGCCTCACGCCGCGCCTCGGCGCGATGTTCCAGCTCCGCGTGGCCAGGGCGTACGCGCAGATGGGCCTGCGCCACATGGCTCTCGACGCCATGGACACGGCCAGAGGCCTCTTCTATGAGGGGACCGGCGACCGCGACCCGGCGTGGTCATGGTGGATCTCCGAACGCGGGAGCGCGGCGTGACGCGGAGGGCACCGCGGAGCGCATCGTTCCTCTCATCGGGCGCGTACGGTCCTCTCGGCCTCTCGCGAGGCTCATGGCGACCCGCGCCTGACGGCCGGAATGGACGACGTCGTCGCGGAGATCAGGTCCGTGCGGAAGAAGGCCCGTGAGGCCATCGGACCGGACCGTAGTCACTCTCCGCGAGCGCTTCCGTGAACATGGGCCGAAGGGGCGAATTTTCAAGCGAGATGTCCGACATTGGGCGAGGCCGTATGCGGACATGATCTTGGTCAGATTCTGAGTCAGGATCAGGCGTGTTGAGAACCCCCGATTTCGGGTTCCGTCCCACCCCGCCAGGAGAGACGTACATGCCCGATCTTCCCGTTCGGCGTGCCTTGCGCACGTCGCACCCGCCCGCGGTCCTTCCCAGGCTCGCGGGCATGCGCGTGAGCGCTCTGCTCCTCGCGCTCGCGGTCGCCGCCCTCACCTTGGTCTCGGCGCCCGCGGCATCGGCCGCACCGGCGAAACACGCCAAGGCGACCAGCCCCACGGCGACCGGGCAGCACCCCACCAGCCGCGTCTGCCGGACTCCCGGCAAGGCGAACGAGATGACCTGTCTCGCCATGGTCCGTGACGATGTCATCGGGCCGAAGGGAGTGCAGCCGAACGACACCCCGGCCGGGTTCGGCCCCGCCGACCTGCTGGACGCGTACGACCTGCCCGCGTCGGGCTCGACCCAGACGGTCGCGATCGTCGACGCGTTCGACAACCCGAACGCCGAGGCCGACCTCGGGATCTACCGCGCGCAGTACGGGCTCCCGGCCTGCACGACGGCCAACGGCTGTTTCAAGAAGATCGACCAGCGCGGTGGCAGCAGCTACCCGCCGCCGGACGCCGGCTGGGCCGGTGAGATCGCGCTGGACATCGACATGGTCAGCGCCATCTGCCCGACCTGCAAGATCCTCCTGGTCGAGTCCGACGACAACTTCATGGACAGCCTGGGCACCGCGGTCAACCAGGCGGTCAGCCAGGGCGCCAAGTTCGTCTCCAACAGCTACGGCGGCGGCGAGGACCCGTCCGACCCTCAGGCCGACGACGCGTACTTCCACCACGCCGGTGTCGCCATCACCGCGAGCAGCGGCGACGACGGCTACGGCGCGAGCTACCCGGCGGCGTCACCGTACGTCACCTCGGTCGGCGGCACGTCGCTGGCCAAGGACACCTCCGCCTCGCGCGGCTGGTCCGAGAGCGTCTGGGACGGCGCGGGCAGCGGTTGCTCCGCCTACGAGTCCAAGCCCTCGTTCCAGCAGGACACCGGCTGCGCACGCCGTACGATCGCCGACGTCTCCGCGGTGGCCGACCCGAGCACCGGCGTCGCGGTCTACAACGGCGGCTGGCACGTCTACGGCGGCACGAGCGTGTCCTCGCCGATCATCGCGTCGGTGTACGCCCTCGGCGGCGCGCCCGCGGCCGGGTCGGAGCCCAACTCGTTCCCGTACGAACACCCGTCGGCGCTCAACGACGTCACGAGCGGCAACAACGGAAGCTGCAACCCGGCGTACCTGTGCACGGGCGGTTCGGGCTACGACGGCCCGACCGGTCTGGGCACGCCGAACGGCATCACGGCGTTCCGCTCCGGACCGCACGGCGTCATCAGCGGCACGGTGACCGACGGCAGCGCGCCGCTGACCTCCGCGCAGGTCAAGGCGGGTGACACCACGGCGACGACCGACGGGCAGGGGCACTACACCCTCGGCACGTCACCCGGCACGTACGACGTGGTCGCGAGCAAGTTCGGCTACGCGAGCAAGACCGTCACGGGCGTTGTGGTCGGCGACGGCCAGACCGTGACCGAGGACCTCGCGCTGACCGCCAAGGCCCGCGTCGACGTCTCCGGTCTCGTACGGGACGGTTCGGGCCACGGCTGGCCGCTCTACGCGACCGTACGAGTCAAGGACCAGCCCACCGCGGTCTCCTACACCGACCCGAAGACCGGGCGGTACACCCTGAGCCTGCCCGCCGACGACACGTACACGCTGCAGGTGGACTCGCTCTACCCCGGCTACGCACGTGACACGCACGACGTCCAGGTGACCTCGGGGGACGCCGTCCACGACGTCAACGTCGCGGTGGACCAGACGACGTGCAGCGCGTCCGGCTACGGCTACCACTACGCCGGGAGCGCACAGCCGTTCGACGGCACGACCGCGCCGGCGGGCTGGACCGTGGACGACAAGGTCGGCAAGGGCCAGGTCTGGACCTTCAACGACCCGGGCGCCCGCGGCAACAAGACCGGAGGCTCGGGCGGCTTCGCCATCATCGACAGTGACCACTACGGCTCGGGCAACTCCCAGGACAGCACGCTGACCAGCCCGGTGGCGGACTTCAGCGCGCGCACCCACCCGATCCTGACCTTCGACACCGACTGGTACGGCTACACCGGCCAGACGGGCGACCTCGACCTGAGCGTCGACGGAGGCACGACCTGGACGAACCTGAAGCACTACACGACCAGCCTGCGCGGACCGCGTACGGAGAGCGTGGACCTGTCCGCGGCGGCCGGTAAGAGCGCCGTCCAGGTGCGGTTCCACTTCATCGGCAAGTTCGGCTACTACTGGCAGGTCGACGACGTCTTCCTCGGCGACCGCACGTGTGACGCGACCGCCGGCGGCCTGGTCACCGGCCAGGTGAAGGACAAGAACACCGGAGCGGGCGTCAACGGCGCCACCGTCACGTCGGCGGACCGGCCGGCCGAGAACGCGACCTCGGCGGCGACGCCGGACGACCCGAACCTCGGCGACGGTTTCTACTGGATGTTCTCCTCGCTCACCGGCAGCCACAAGTTCACCGCCTCGGCGGGGAACTACGGTTCGCAGGACGTCACCGCGAACGTCGCCGCCAACTGGGCGACCGCGGCGGACGTCTCGCTGTCCGCACCCCGGCTCACGGTCACGCCGGGCGCGATCAGCAAGACCGTCGGCTGGCAGCAGTCGGCCACCGCGCCGGTCACCCTGAAGAACACCGGCACCGCGCCGGTGACCGCCAAGATCGGTGAACAGCCCGGCGGCAGTACGACCGCCGTGAAGGGCGCGCCGTTGCAGCGGTTGAAGGGCGACTACGCGAGCGGGCGGCTGCGGCAAGGGAAGCCGGCCGCGGCGAAGGCCGCCGCGACGCCGTACGCGCCGCCGTGGACGACCATCGCCGACTACGCCTCGCCCGTAATGGACAACGGCGCGGCGACGCTGGACGGCAAGATCTACTCGGTGGCCGGAATCGACGGCACGAGCGTGCTGAACAAGGCGTACGCCTACGATCCGGGCACCCAGGCCTGGAGCGCCATCGCCCCGATGAACACCGGGCGTGAGGCTCCCCAGGCGACGGCAGCGGGCGGGAAGCTCTACGTCACCGGCGGCTGGGCCGGCACCGGCGCCACCGTGGCCAAGACGGAGATCTACAACCCGTCCTCGGGCGCGTGGTCGGCGGGCGCGGACAACCCGAAGCCGTACGCCGGTTCCGGCGCGGCAGCCCTCGACGGCAAGATCTACCTCGTCGGCGGCTGCACGGACGACTGCGGCACGAAGGACGTCCAGGTCTACGACACGGCGGCCAATTCCTGGAGCTCGGGTCCGGCCTACCCGGAGGACACCGCGTGGCTCGGCTGCGCCGGCATCGACGGCAAGGTGTACTGCGCCGGCGGCTCCGCGGCCGACAGCACCAAGCACGGCTACGTCCTCGACCCGGCCTCGGGCGCCTGGGCGCCCATCGCCGACCTGCCGATCGACCTGTGGGCGATGGGCTACTCGGCGGCGAACGGGAAGCTGATCATGTCCGGCGGTGTCACCGACGGCGCCAGCACGCTCACCAACCAGGGCTTCGCCTACAGCCCGGCGTCGAACTCCTGGGAGGCGCTGCCCAACTCCAACAACGCCCTGTACCGCGGCGCTTCGGCGTGCGGCTTCTACAAGATCGGAGGGTCGCTGGGGCAGTTCAACGCGGTCAAGAGCGGAGAGGTGCTTCCGGGCTACGACCAGTGCACGAGCACCGCGGACGTCCCCTGGCTGTCGGAGGACAAGACCGAGGTGACGATCCAGCCCGGCAAGAGCGTCAAGGTCAACGTCACCCTCGACGCGAACGTCGCGGCGATCACCCAGCCCGGGACGTACACCGCGCAGATCACCGTCGGGGCCAAGACCCCGTACGCGATCGCGCCGGTGGGCGTCACGATGACGGTGAACCCGCCGAGCACCTGGGGCAAGATCACCGGAACCGTGAACGGGGCCGGCTGCACCGGGTCTCCGGGCCCGCTGACCGGTGCGACGCTGCAGGTCGGCTCCTGGGCCGCGGCGTACACGCTCAAGACCGACAAGGACGGTCACTATGCCCTCTGGCTCGACGTCCGCAACAACCCGCTCACGCTGATCGCCGCGAAGGACGGCTGGGCGCCGCAGACCCGATCGGTCAAGATCACCAAACTGACCTCGACCACGGCCGATTTCACCCTCAAACCCGACCACACCTGTAGCTGATCCATCCGGGGAGCGTGCGGGCCTGTAATGGGTCCGCACGCTCCCTTCTTTTCGGCAACTTTCGTTGTTCCGTACCCATCTTTCGGCGGCTCTGCATGCCATGTCTTCTGTGTTTGGATCGAATTCAGGCACGGAACGAAAAGTGGCCATCGGCCAGGAGGAGTCCGCCATGAAGACCAGGTCACGGGCGCAACGAGGTGTCTCGCTCGGCATCGCGGTCGTGCTGATCACCGGTGGAATCGCGGGCGTGAGCGCCGCTCACGGCCTCACCATCAGCAAGTTCGCTTCTGCTCTCGCGATCCTTGCGGGGCTCGTCTTCCTCAAGAACTCGCGGTCGAAGATTTCCGACTAATTCCGACAATTCTGGACCAATTACCGCCCTCGCGTTCGCCGACGAACTCCGAACTCGGCCCGGCCCGGCCCGCGTCAACAGGCCATGGCATTTGAACTGGGGGTTCAGCCTGCGTTCGTGAGTGCGGGGCGCCTGACCGCCCGGCGCAGCAGGTATACGGCCGACACGATCGGGCCGATCGTGCCCACGAGAGCGAGTGTGACGGCGACGCCGGCCGGCGTCCCCGACGTCTGGCAGGTGCCGTCCGGGGAGCAGACGCTCGTGCTGCTCGCGAAGAGGAGCGACCAGGCCGCGACGGCCAGGCCTCCCGGGACCACCAGCGTGCCGATCACCTTGTCGCGGGTCGTCCAGCGGGCGGAGGCCCACAACAGCACCGCGCCGACGATCCAGCCGAGGACGGGCAGCACGATGCCGCCGATCAGCAGGAGCACGACCGCCACCAGCTCGAACGCGGCGACCCGCCGGGACTCCGGCCGTGGCCCGGCGCCCGCCTCGCGCGCGATGTCCTCCGGCGCGCCGAGCCGGTCGAGGACGGTGCGCACGGTCGCCTCGCCCTGGTCCTCGCTCTGGGAGAGCGTGACGTGGATGTGCTCGCGTATCTCCGCCACCAGCTCGTCCCGCTGGGCCGAGGGCAACGTGCCCGCCGCCGCCGAGAGGCGGTCGAGGTACTCCTGAATCAGCCGGTCCGTCATCTCACTTCTCCTTCGCCATGAAGTACTTCACGGCATCGCTGAACCGCTCCCACTCTTCGCCGAAGGACTCCAGCGCCTGGTGCCCGGCGGGCGTGAGCCGGTAGTAGCGCCGAGGGGGGCCGGCGGTGGACTCCTGCCACGCCGTCTCGACCAGACCCTGGCGGCGTAGCCGGGAGAGCAGGGGGTAGATGGTCCCCTCGCTGGTCACCATGCCGTCGACCTCGCCGAGCAACCGCACGATCTCGACGCCGTACCGCTGCTCGTCGCGCAGTAGCGCCAGCACGCAGTAGGGAAGCGCGCCCCTCCTCATCTGGGTGAGGAGGTTCATTGCATCACCCGGTTCCATGCCACGCATGGTACCTGTCGCGGCATGGAACGTCGAGGCGTGTCAGCGGCGGATGCGTCCCCAGGGCTTGAAGACGGACAGGAAGGTGGCGATGCTGAGCGCGGTCAGGGAGACCGCCGGCGGGAAGAACAGGCTGGACACCGATCCGTGCGTGGGGGCTCCTGCGCTCAGGTCCCGGCCGTACGCGCGGATGTCGTCCATGCCCGGCTGGAGCAGTACGACGATCAGCGTGCACAGCACGACGTTGATGACCAGCTTGGCGGCGACCCACCAGTAGCGGACCAGCCCCCACTTTGTTCCGATGCCGAGGATCAGCCCGCTGACCAGGCAGGTCAGCCCGGAGATGAGCATCGGCCACACGATGAAGAGCCCGAGCGCCTGGTACGCGATCCCGCGCGTCGCGGTGTCGCCCCCGAACCGGCCGGCCAGGACCAGGACAGCGACGATCACGTCGATGCCGACCCAGGCACCCGCCGAGACGATGTGGACGAACAGAGTGGTTCTGCGAAGGCCGCGGCCGAGCCGCCGCCGGGGAGCCGCGGCCGCCGGCCGCGTCCGTTCCTGCGTGGTCACCGTCATGGGCCGAGGTTCCACCGGAGTTCCGGCCTTTGGCATCCGCCCGTGGGCGGCATCGGATCTACGCGACCTGGCGTAGATCCGCCTCGGTCAGAAGAGACTCAGCGGCTCGGCCGGCTCAGGTTCGGGCAGCGGTTCGAGGTCGGGGACATGGGCGCGTACGTCGTCGTGGAAGCGGCGGGCGAGCATCGGCGCGTCGGCGTTGTCCGGCGTGTGCACGAACACGGTCGGGGAGCGCCCTTCGCGCAGCCAGCCGGCGACGGTGCCGACCCAGCGCCGCCATCCCTCGACCGTGAGCTCCGTCGAGTCGCGCCCGAGGTAGCGGACGATCGGCCGGTCGGTGAGAGCGGCCGACCGGTACGGCACGCGCGGCTTCTTCATCCACGCGTCGCGCTCGGCGTCGCTCGTCGGAGGGCTCTGGAAGAGGGTGGTCGTGTCGAACGGAATCCACTCGGCGCCGGCACCGGTGAGAACGCTCTCCAGGAGCCGTTCGGAACGCGCGTCCTCGAAGAACGCCCGGTGACGTACCTCGACGGCGTACCGGTGCGAGCGCGGCAGCCCGCGCAGGAAACCGGCCAGGGCACCGAGGTCGGTCGGAGCGAACGAGGCGGGAACCTGCACCCAGACGGCGTGAGCACGCGGCCCGAGCGGCTCGATCGCGTCGAGAAACGAGCGCAGCTCCTCGTCGGCCCCTTTGAGGCGCCGCTCGTGCGTGATCGTCTTGGGCAGCTTGACCACGAAACGGAAGCCGGGATCGGTCTGCTCCGCCCACGACTCCACCGTGCTCCTCGCCGGTGTCGCGTAGAACGTCGTGTTGCCCTCGACCGCGTCGCAGAACGAAGCGTAGGCGCGCAACCGCTCGCCGGGCGGAAGCGGGTGCGGCAGGAACCGGCCCTGCCACCGCGCGTGCGTCCACATCGCGCACCCCACATGAAGCCGCATGGACCCGACGTTATCGGAGCCGTTCCATCGCGAGCACCGTCTCCTCGATATCCGCGCACGGAACAGCCCCCGGCCGGAGTTCTCGCCCGACCGGGGGCTGTTCCGTGTTCTCTGCTTAGGCGCTGCTCTCGCATCCGTCCTTCTCGGTCACGGCAACCTCTACACACTGGTTGCCGTTCGTGGAGCTCCGTGAAGACTTGCGCCAGTTCGAATCTGCCATTCTGAAATCACCTTCTCTATCAGTTCGCGGGAATCCTTGGACGACAGCGCGACCTCTCTACATGTCGCGATCGTTCTCAATAGTCGCAACTTCCACACACTGTTCGCCATTGCCGCCACTGCGGGATGACTTGCGCCACGTCATTTCTGCTCCCATTCCTTAGTCACCTCTTTTATGAGTTCAAGGGAAGCCGTTGAGGGAAGTGCGGCTTCTCGAATATCTTCCCAGATCTTGTTGACCTCGGTGACGTCCCCGTTTTCTTCCATGACCTGACCGCGAAGCGTGGTGTCGAGATTGGCAAGTTCGACCCCGTCGAGTCTGGCGATCATGAACGGTAGTGCGGAATAGTACTCTGCGCCGAGAGGAACTATCTTGACGACGATATTCGAACGCGTAGTGAGGTCGCAGAGATGGGTTAATTGCTCGATCATGATCTCTGGACTTCCGACGAGTCGATGCAGTGCGTACTCGTCAATTACGAAGACACACATCGGAGGATTTTCGTCCGTGAGTACCTTCTGTCGTTCCATTCGTCGCCGAGTCCGTTCCTTGGGATCGAGGGTGGAGTGGCGAGCGACTTGCATGATGGCTTCTGCATACCGTTCGGTTTGCAGTAGTCCGGGGATCACGGATATTTCAAAATTATGAAGTAGGTTGGCGTGGGCTTCCGCTTTGAGCCATCTATCGGCCCACTCTGTGGGGATCTCTCGGATGACCCATCGTTCGTAATAGCGCGCCAGGTAGCCGTTGGTCCCGAGCACTTTGTCGCAGCGTCTGACATCGTCTAGGTGTGGCGTGCGCCGGGCGTTAATCCACTGGCTAATCGTGGACGGCGCTGCGTGCATTGCCTCCGCGAATTGCTTAGCCTGCATACCCGCCGTGTCGATCGCGTGCGCCAGTTCCTTACCCCACGCATCAACGGCAGTCTCGCGTTTCGGTGCCACGGGTCGTTCACATCCTCGCGTGAATACGATCTTGGGATCTCGGGCAGGCGAGCGTCCGACACGGCTTCACAAAGCTTATCGCTCGTCACCAACATGGTGGTCGGATAAATCCGCAGGGCAGGAGCGCTCGCCATGACCAGATGTACACCAGGAAGCAGGGAGAGCGCCGACAAGTTGGTCACGGACCTCGTGAACGCGTTCAAACGCCAATGCGTCGCGCCGGACATCATCGAACCTTCCGCCAAGATCAAAGTTTGTCGGGGCCGCGCGCATGAATGACCTGGACACCATTGATGCCCACCTGAAGAAGGCGACAGCGGCAATGTCACGCACCATGGGAGGTGTTCGCCGCGCTCGACGAAGTCCTCACTCGCATCGGTGACGACGCGGACCGGCGGCTGGACTTCCAGGCCGCCTGACCGCTTCGGGGCTGAGACGTCGCGCCGAACCGGGAGACGCCGCGGCCGGGCTCAGGGGCGTACGGCGGCCGGGCAGGCAGGGAAGAGGCCGCGGGTGCCGGACGGGTAGGCCGTTGGGTCGGTGAAGCGGCAGCCGAAGTCGGGCTTGGCCACTGTGGCCGGGTGGGTCACGTCGTCGCCTGCCGGGCGTGGGCCGCCGTGGACCCACGCGGCCAGGTCGTCCCATGCCCGGCCTGCCTCGTTGTTGGAGAACTCGCAGTGCTGGCCGCTGCGGATCGCGCGCTGCACCACCAGGCCCGACAGGTGGTGGCGGGCGACTTCGGAGCCGTAGATCTCCTCCATCGAGAACGGTACGAACATGTCGCCGAGGCCGTGCAGTGTCACCGTCTTGGCGGTGGGGAAGCCGAGGATCCGCGGGATCTGTGACAGGCGGAGCGAGTACCGGTCGGCCGGGTCGGCGACGGGGACGCGCTGGACGGTCCGGTTCACGTCCACCGGGGTGTTCGGCGTGTACGACGTCCGGCTGTTCGTGGCAAGGCGTGCCGGGTCCTCGGCGAGGGTCGTGCCGGTCGGAGGGGCTCCCAGGCCGAACAGGAAGTCCTTCCATACCGCGAACGACGCCTCCGCGCCCGGGCGTGTGCCGCCGGAACGGTTCACGGTGATCGTGCGGAGCTGTTTGCCCAGGGGGTTGGTCGTGTCGGGGCCGCCGGGCTTGAGGCCGTCCAGGCCCAGTGCCTTCTCGATGCGTGGCACCGCGTTGGTCACGTAGTCGGCGGGCGGCGGGTAGGCGCGGACGTCGGCCAGGTCCTGTGCCACGAGGTTGTAGTCGACGAAGAAGTCGAAGAGGTGGTCGTCGCCGAGCACGCCGCACATCGGCAGCGCGCCCGAGTAGAGGAACGGGTACTGCTCCAGGGACCGGCCGACGACGTGGCCGCCCATGGACACGCCCGCGATGTACGTGCGCTTCGGCCGCTTCTGGAGCCGCGTGAACAGGCCCGCCAGGTCGTGGGTGCCGACGACGCCGGCCCGCACGTCGTACCCGTTGTCGTAGTAGGAGGATGCAGCCCACGCGTAGCCCTCGCCAGCCAGTTTCTCCCGCAGCCCGAAGGAGGGCGGGCCGACCGTCAGCACCTTGCTCGCGCCAGCGTACCCGTGCGCCCACATGACGAGCTCGCCGTTCCAGTGCGGCGGGACCTCGATGTCGTACGCGGCGTGGTGGAACACGCCCTGGCGTACGGTCGTCGGCTCACCGCCGATGGTCAGCGGCGGGAGGGGCGGGTTGTTGATCGTGTACGGCGGTAGCGGCTGGTCGTCGGGCACGGACGCGGCGGCCGACGGCCGGGCGGCTCCGGCCGAGAGGACCATGGCGGCTCCCGCCGCCAGGGAGACGAGTCGGCGCATGCGCATCTGGAGGACTCCTCGCGATAGCCGCGGCCATTCACCGGCCGGATCTCGCCGCACCCTAGGCGGCCCCCGGGACGGCGGCAAGATCTTGAAGCCATCCGGCCGGGAACGGCCAGGGTTCGACGGGGCGGCACGTGGCGATGCGGGCCGGTCGAGCCTGCTCAGGGGCACATATGCGAACATATGTTCGTGTCGAGTGAGGCGAAGATCCTGCATGCCGACCTGGACGCGTTCTACGCGTCCGTCGAGCAGCGCGACGATCCTCGCCTGCGCGCCCGTCCGGTGATCGTCGGGTCGGGCGTGGTGCTCGCGGCCAGCTACGAGGCGAAGGCGTACGGCGTCCGTACCGCGATGAGCGGCCTCGACGGCACTCTCGACGACGTCATCGACCGGTTCGGATCGGACGCCGTCACGCGCGCCGTCCTGCTCGGCCGCGATCCGGGCATCGAGGTTCCTCTCCTCCCGGACCGGTGAGCGGACGGCCCACCTCAGAGGATCCTGAGGGGCGGGTCTCCGACGTCGTCGAAGGTGCCGAGCGCGATCGGGATCGCCTTCTCGTCGCCCGGGGCGACCGGATCGAACCACACGACCGCGGGATCGCCCCTCCGCGGGAGCAGGAGCGGATCGAAGAGGCCCGTCTTGGTCACCCACCGGTCGACCTCGACGTGGTCGGTGAACTTCACGACGATCCGCAGGCGCGGCTTGCCCCTGATCTCGAGTCCGGTGTCCCGCACGTCGGCGATGACCCCGGCGACCCGTACGCCCTTGTCGAGAATGGCCTCGGTACGCGCCGCGATGATCCTCTTCTGCCGGTCGATCCGTATCCCGACGAGGCGGAAGAGGATGGCCAGCAGCACGAGGACGGCCGGCACCCAGTACTGCGACGACCAGTCGATCCAGGCGGCGGAGTCCCACGGCCCGCGCGACCGGCCGGCCGCGTCCACGTACGTGCCGATGTCCGGGGCCTTCACCCAGTGGTCGGAGGTGCCCTTGAGGATCCCGAGTGCGGCGCCGACGAACCCGACGGCGGACCGTACGCCCGTTCCGGTGCCGAAACCCGCCCTGGGGGATCCCGCGATGCTGTCGATGAGGGCCAGCGCGAACGTCACGCAGAAAAGGGCGAACCCCAGCGCGGGCAGTTCGTGAGCGGGGTAGGTGTCGCGCGTGAGGTAGGGGACGCTCGCCGGATACCGTATCGAGTCGGCGAGCCCGAACCCGAAGAGGAACCACAGAAGGCCGCGCAGCGCCAGCCGGATCAGCCCGCCGGCGACGCCCGGACGGTCCTCGTTCGAGAGTTGCCGCTGGCGCCTCGCGGCGACCGGATCGACCGTGCTCAACCGAATCCCCTCCAGCATGAGTTTTACGTGTCGGCTCTCGTGCGTCCAGCACCCTGGGGCAGCAGGACGCCGGGGTTGAGGACACCGTGCGGGTCGAGGGCGTCCTTGGCCGCGCGCAGCGCGAGGGCGAAGGGCTCCGGGCGCTGGCGGTCGTAGCCGGGCCGGTGGTCGCGGCCGACGGCGTGATGGTGCGTGACGGTCGACCGATGGCGGACCAGCAGCTCGATCGCGGCGGCTTTGATCTCGTCCCACATCGCGAGCTCCGAACCGCGCCGCCCGGCGGCGATGACGGTGAAGTACGGGGCCGCGCCGTCCGGGTACACGTGGGTGAGGCGGCAGTTCACCAGCCCGGGCGCACCGGTGACCGACTCCACGACACCACCGATCTCCTCGCGCACGGCCTCGTACAGGTCCAGGAGGCGGTCCCAGGTGCAGGCGGTCTCGAAGGTCTCCACGATCCCGCTCATCCGTGCCAGGGCATCGCGCTGGTACGGCATGCGCAGGAACGCCGAGCGCCAGGAGGACACGGCCGACCCGCCGTCGCGGGGCGTTCCGCCATGAGACCGGGCCAGGGCGACCGCCTCCGCCAGGGCGCTGTCCACCAGGACGTGTGCCGACTCGAAGCTGAGGATGAGCACGCTCTCCCCGTCTCCGGCACCGGACATCGCGGCCTCGCCGGGGTCGAGCAGCCGGCAGTTCGCCGGGTGCAGGCCGGACTGCGCGATCGCGCGTACCGCCTCGGCCGCCGAGGCGAAGGAATCGAACGTCACCGCCGCCGACGCCTTGAACCGCGGCCGGTCCTGCAGCCGCATCCACGCCTCCGTGATCACACCGAGGACGCCCTCCGAGCCCAGGAACAGCCGGTCAGGAGACGGTCCCGCGCCGGAACCCGGCAGCCGCCACGACTCGCTCACTCCGGCAGGGGTGACCACGCGCAGCGACTCGGTGAAGTCGTCGATGTGGGTGTGCAGGGTCGCGTAGTGGCCGCCCGCCCGCGTGGCCAGCCAGCCGCCCAGCGTGGAGAACTCGAAGCTCTGCGGGAAGTGCCGGAGGGTCAGCCCGTACGCGCGGAGCCGGTCCTCCAGCGCGGGGCCCAGCACACCGGCCTGCACCCGCGCGGCCCGCGACACCTCGTCGACCTCCAGCACCTGGTCCAGCCGGCCGAGGTCGAGGGACAGCACCGCCGGATGGTCGTCACCGCGGTACTCAACGCCGCCTACGACGGAGCTGCCCCCGCCGTACGGGATGACCGCGGTCCGCGTACGGCCGGCCCAGTCGAGCAGGTCCACGATGTCCTGCTCGCTCTCCGGGCGCGCGACGAGGTCGGGAGCCCGCCCGAGGTCGCCGCGCAGCGCGCGCACCACGTCCCGGTACGCCTTGCCGAGCGCGTGCGCGGCCCGGTCGGCCGGTGCGGCGGACAGGAGGGAGGACAGCGCGGCCGGCGGGCTCACCCGTGGCTCCGCCAGCGAAGGGACGTCCGGTACCGGCAGCGGATCGGCGGGAAGCCCGGGCAGCAGCCCGCCCAGCGCCGCACACTCCGCGTCCGGGAGCATGTCCTCCGCCCAGCCCCATCCCCACCAGGACCTCGTCTTCAACGGCACTCCCTCGAAAGACCCTCCGTACCGGGGCAGTCTTCCGCGTACGCGCCGGAGTGTCGATGTCGCGTCTTACAGCGCATGGCGAGGCCCGCGGACGGACGGGCCTCGCCATGCGGGCGGTCGGCTAACTCAGCCGGAATTTCTGTGCCGCGCTGCCGTTGCAGTCCCAGATCCGGAGCCGTGTGCCGTTGGCGGTCGCTCCGTTCGGTGAGTCGAGGCAGCGCCCGGACTGCGGATTGCGCAGCGAACCGTCGGCCTGCTGCTGCCAGACCTGGCCGCCGACGCCGTTGCAGTCGTACAGCTCCACTTCGGTGCCCTGCGCGGTGCCGTTGCCGTTGATGTCGAGACAGCGGCCGAGCGTACGCAGCGTGTCGTCGGCGAAGTGCGCCCAGTGCTGGTCCTCGGCGTAGCTCTGGCAGTCCCACAGCTGCACCGCGGCGAGGTTGACACCGGTGTCGTCGGCGCTGACGTCGACGCACTTGCCGCCCGGGCCGATGATCGGGCCCTGCGGGCCGTTCGGCACGTTCGTCTGACCGGAGTAACCGACCGACACGATGTTCGCCTGCACCGCGTTGTCGGCGGTGTCACTCGGGTAGCCGGAGGTCATCACGCCCTCGAAGAACGTGCCCATGTTCCAGTTGCTGTTGTCTCCGCCCGTGCCCAGGATGATCGAACCTTCCTGCTGCATCGGCCGGTAGCCGCCGCGGTCCGGCAGCGCACCGTCCCACCACGTCGTCAGGCCGCCGGACTGCGAGTCGCCGCCTTTGAGCGCGTACGTGGTCTGGCCGTCGTTCTTCAGCAGAGCCGTGACGTAGGGCGTGTTGTTGCCCCGGTTGGCGGTGTTGGAGCCGTTGGCGCCCTGGAACATGCCGTTCTCCAGGTCCGCCTCCACCCACGGGCCCGAGCCCGTACACGGCGCGAAGTAGCAGGTGGTCGCGATGCTGACCGCGTCCATGTGCCCGTTTCCGGTGTCGGCCGGCACCGCTTCGGCGTTCCCGTAGTCGAAGCAGCAGGCGGACCCGACGTGGGTGCCGCTGGCGACCATGTACATGCCTTCGGGCTGCCCGTTCCGCGCGACGCCGTCGCCGACGGCGTGCCGGTAACCGTGCTGCGGCGAGATCCACACGCCGTACACCTTGTGCCCGCCGGCGGTGACCGATATCTCGCTCGCGTCGGCAGGGAAATCGGCTCCGGTGCCGGCCGTCCCGGCCGGTGAGGGCGTCAGATCATTGTGCCGGGACGTCTGGTCGTAAATGGTGGTGATGGTGCACGTGGTGCCATTACAGAACGCGTCATGATCGGCGGCGTTGGCGTATCCGCCCGCGGACAGCGTGCCCACGTCGTGGGTGGCATGGTCGGAGGCGCGAGTGAGCTGGTAAAGGCGGCCCGAGTACCCCCCGAACAGCGCGCGCACGGTGCTGTGCGCGGCGACGCACTGCGTACCGGCGTCACCGTAGATGTCGCAGGGCAGTGACCCCGCCGCCCGCGCCGTACCGGCCAGGCCGAAAAGGGCGCCGAGGGCGAGGGTCACGGCCGCGAGGATGGAGGTGAAGCGTGACGATCGGGCAGCGGGTCTCGTACGAGTGGCGGGGCGATTTCTGCGCATGGCGACAACTCCTGGGGCGGAGAATCGTCTGCGGTGGCCGGCGCGGCAGACTTGACGGCGGGTTGACACCTAGATGTTGAAATCAAAGTACGTAGCCCGATGAATTGCGTCAATATGTGGGTAACTTTTGTTTAAATGGCTCCGCCGCAATGTTCGATTTCGTTGATTCTAAATAATCATGTGCCGGAATGGTCTTTCGTGCCCGTACCGAATACGAGGGGAACGCTGTTGATGCCGATGACGCCCGTCGGCCAGATGACCTGAGGCCGGGCGCCGGGGGCCAGCTCGTAGTCGGGGATCCGGCGGTGCCACTCCTCCAGGATGACCCGCAGCTCGGTGCGGGCCAGGTGGATGCCGAGGCATCGGTGCGGCCCGCTGCCCCAGGTGAGGTTGTTGTACTCACGGCTCGGGTCGAAGGCGTCCGGGTCGTCCAGTTCCCCGGGGTCCCGGTTGGCGGCGCCGACCGCCACCCCCACGCTGGATCCCGCCGGAATCTGCACGCCCTCCAGCTCGACGTCCTTGGTCGCCACGCGCGGGACGACGGCGTTGGCCGGGTCGATCCGCAGCATCTCCTCGACCGCCGCCGGAATGGCAGAGGGGTCCTCGGCGAGCCGGCGGCGCAGCTCCGGGCGGACGGCCAGCTTGGCGAACATCAGGCTCAGCGCGCTGGTCACCGAGTCGGTTCCGGCCAGGACGAAGAGGAAGCAGAGGCCGATGGCCTCCTGGTCGGTGAAGGGCTCGTCCGTCGAGTCGTTCTCGAACAGGTGCCGCAGGATGCCGCCGGACCGGCCGGCCCGGCACTCGGCGACGTGGGTGCTGACGTAGGTGAACAGCTCGCCCGCCGACCGCATCGCCTCGGGCGGCGCCTCGCCGGTTCCGGACAGGTCGGCCATCTGGATGATGACCTCGCGCCAGGCGAGGAGACGGTCGAGATCGTGCTCGGGCATCCCGAACAGGGTGAGGAACACCGAGGCCGGCACGGGCCGCGCGAGTTCGGTGACCACGTCGCAGGAACCGCGTTCGACCATGGCGTCGATGAGCTCGGCCACCTGCTCCCGCACCGCCTGCTCCAGGGACGCCGCCGCGCGAGGGGTGAAGAACGGCTGGAGCAGGCGACGGTAGCGCGTGTGGTCCGGCGGATCGAAGGCGAGGGGCACCAGCGGTACGGGACTGCCGAGCGTGTCGAGCGCCTGCTGCGAGGAGAAGAGCTCGGGGTTCTTGAAGACGTGTTCCGCCAGCTCACGGGTGGTGACGAGATACCCGGCGTCGGACCGCACCACGGGCCCGGCCGCGCGCAGGATCTTGTAACCCTCGCCGCGGTCGTCGGCCATCGGCAGCCGGTCCAACCGGAGCGGGCCCTCGTCCGTCGTCTCTGCAGTCATGATCATCCTGTCCTCGCGACGTTTCGCACCCTTGACGCGCCGGATCGTACGACTCATGACGATTGTCGGGAAGAGTTCTGCCGAAGCCATATTTCCGAGCCTGCTCTGCCGGAACTCGCTCGGCAGGCCGATCCCGGCGTCACGGCCGGGATCGGCCCGGTGGCTATGTGTGGCTGACGGTGACGCTGTAGATGCTGGTCTCGCCGTAGTTGCCGGCGTCGCACGGGGAGGAGTTCGAGCAGTTCGCCTGGGTGTAGGCGCCGGCCTTGAAATAGTTGCCGGAGCCGCTGCTCGCGATGGTCGTCTCCAGCGTGCCGTTGTAGTAGGCCTTGATCTGCCCGCCGCTCACGACGAACTTCGCCTCGAACGGCGTGCCGAGCTGGTAGCTGCTCGTGACCAGCTTGTAGTGGGTCGTGTCACCCTTGGTGACGTAGAGGCTCGAACCCTCCAGCCGGAAGACGGTGACGTCGTCGCTGGAGTCGTGGATCTGCGCGCCGACCACCTGAGGCTTGTCGTTCGGGAGGTGGGTGAAGGCCTCGCGGACGGTCAGGGTGTGGGTGCCGGACGTGGTCGACCAGCTCGCGTTGTCCGCGCCGTTGTTCTTCATCTCGCGCAGCTCGGACCGCGGATAGCTTGAACCGCTGGTCGTGACACCGTTGACCGGCGCACGGAACTGCACGCCGTCACCGGCCGCGTTCGTCACGAAGTACGGAGCGGCGGAGAAGGTCGCCAGCTCAGGCTGGGAGATCTCGGTAGGGCTGCCCGAAGAGCCGGTGGGCAGCGTCTCCTTCCAGTTGGTGAGGTTCAGAACGTCCGCCGGCTTGCCCCCGCCGGGGTTGCCGCCGCCCGTCTGCCCCCAGACCTCGACCTCGGTCAGGCTGTTCCAGGTGTCGGTGCCGCCGGCGTCGGCGACGGAGCCATGCCCCACATAACGGACCTTGGAGGTCTGGACCGCGGAGAACGCGAACGACTCCAGCCCCGTCGACGCGCCACCGCTCTCACCGTCGAAGACAGTGGTCCAGGCGGACCCGTTCCAGTACTGCAATTGGAAGAGATTCTTGCGGGCGTCACCTTTGTAGACCGCGACCTTGATATGGGTAACGGTCATGACGGAACCGAGATCGAGCTGGATCCAGGCACCGTCACCATCACCCGACCAGCGGCTGGTGTAATCGTTGTCCACGACATTCGCCGGCACATTGGCATCACTCGTACTGGCGGAGACGGCACTCGCCCCCGGCGTGATCTCTACGTCCGCGGCATTGGCGACACCCGGCGTGACCAGCAATGCAAGCCCTGTTGCCAGGGCCGCGACCGCGGCCGGGATCCGCTTTCGGCGAGCTGAGACGGGCTGGCGCGTTCGGTTCAAGTCGATGACACCTTTCTCCGGCAAGATCAGAAACGCGTGAATCAGGACGAATCGTAATCAGCGTCGGCCTCGATTCGTCCTAACCTTCATCGCCGAAGGCGCGCTCGAACTCCTGGGTGACCTCACGGCCCGCCGCTCGTACGACCGCGCCCACCGCCGGGTGCACGATGACCGAAAGGACGTCCCCGGCGAGCTTGGGGGCGTTGCGCTGGAACCACTTGCGCACGTAGGCCATCGTCGTGACGTCGGGCTCGCCGGTGACCGCCTCGGCGAGCTCGTCGACGCGTTCCTTGGCGCGTTCGGCCTGGGCGCAGTCGGCCACCTCGTCGACGCGCTCGCGCAACCGGCCGAGCAGCTCGGCGAGCGCCTTCGCGTCCGTGCCGGTCGTCGAGGCGTCCACCGTCGAGCCCTGGGAGGTGACGTTGCCCTCGCCGATGACGACCTGCCCGCTGACGTGGGAGACCTGGTACGTGGGTCGTTTCTCGCGTGCCAATGATGCTCCTTCAGGAGTGGGTGGGGGTGGGGCTGCCCGCGGTCGCGATACCCGGCCGGAGCAGGTCGGCGTTGGTCGCGTACGGCAGGTGCGCGACCGGCACGCCGCAGGCGAACGCCCCGACGGAATAGGGGGCGAAGTACAGGTCCACGCTGGTTCGCGTAAGCGCGATTCCGGCCTCGGCGAGCGCGGTGCCCGCGCCGGATTCCCCGCGCGGTGCGAGAGCGTCGGCGATGTCCTGATGCCCGTCGACGTACAGCGGGTCTCCGATGCAGGAATCGCCCTTCGTCGTTTCGATCACCCGCTGCGCCAGCCGCCCTTGGAGGGCGTCCGCGCGGAAGATGTCACGGGCGGTCAACAGCCGCCCGGTGGACAGGTCGTAGTCGAGCAACGCCGGACTGAGCGTGTCGTGTAGCTGGCTGGCGATGAAGGTGTCGAAGGCGTACATCACCGAGACGAAGCGCGGCCCCTTCAGCAGGATCCGGGCCGGCCCGCTGAACGTCTGCATGATCTTTGGTGAGCCGGGAGGCGGCCTCAGAGCGGCCGTACGGAAACCAGTGACGTGGTCGTCGACGACGGTGCGGAGCGAGTCGTTGACACGCTTTTCGGCTGCCGGGTCAGTGACTCCGTCGAGCTGCGCGTACGTGCCGTTGATGCGATAGGGCGGCGAGGCGTGGTTCTCGGTGAACGAGACGAACTTCACCGACAGGGGCGCGTGCGGTTCGGCCCGGTGGTGGTGGACCTTCTTGGGGATGACGATCGCGCCACCGATGCCTGCGGCGACGATGCCGGTGCCCACCGCGACTCCGATGCCGCCTTTCACGCCGCCGAGCGTGCCCGTCTTGACCGTGGCGGCCTTGGGACGCGCCCCCTTGCCGATCACGTGGTGGATCATGCGTCGGCTCAGCAGGGCGGTCGTCCCAACGGCCGCGGCGGTCGTGACGACGCCGCCCCGGCAGGCCCTGTTGGTCTCGATCTCGCGGAGGAAGTAGGTCTCGTCGCCCGTGGCGCGGGCCGCCTGCGCGGCGCGCAACCCGAGAGCGAGCACCCGCGCCCAGGCGCCGAGACGCCACGCCATGGCGAGCCGCGGACCCACCGCGCGGGCGAGGGCGCGGACCTCCGCGTACGCCGTGGCCGCGTACGCGAGCTCCAGGATCCGCACGAGGAGGTCCGCCTCGGCGACGACGTTCGCCTCCGCGGCCCAGCCGGTGAGGCGCCGCGCCGCGGCCGTGACGTCGGCCCGGGTCGGCCGGTCGCCGGCCTCGCGCGCCACCACCGCTGCGACGTCCGGCGTGACCCGGTGGCGGCTGTGTTCGGCGACCGTGAGCCGCGAGCGACGCAGCTCGTCATGGACGCCGGCGCCGACGTCGATCCCCACCAGCGTCGCCAGGACGTCCACCGAGACGGCGATGTCCGGGAGCCCGGCGAGCACGGAGAGGACCTGGCGCGCGGGTTCGCTCAGGCTCGCGACCAGCAGCACCGTACAGGTGGCGTCGTCGAGCCCCTGCGAGGTCGGCTCGCCCTTCACACCGGTGTCGCGCAGGAACGCCCCGCAGCGGAGCAGCACCGCTGGCCGCCCCGAGGCCTCGCGCAGGGCGGTGGCCACGGCCGGCTCGTCGGCGGGCACGTCTCCCAGCTCACGCACGATCAGTTCACGGCCGGCGGTGTCGTCGAGCGGAGGCAGATCGAAGGCCCGGCCGCGCCCCCACAACGTGCGCTCGCGCCCGCCGAACAGGAAGACACAGCGCGGCACGTGGTCGAGCAGCCGGTCGAGGTCGTCCTGCGCCAGGTGGACGTCGTCGACGACCACGAGGGCGTCGAGGTCGCCGAGCAGCCGGCGCCGCTTCGTATCGGACGGACGGTACGTTCCGGCGTCGTAGCAGGACTCGAACAGCTCCTGGCACAGGTCGTCGAGCGAGCCGTGCCCGGCGGTGAGGTACACGACGTCGCCTGGTGCCCGGCGCGCCACATCGCGGAGCACCGCACTCTTACCGACGCCCGCGGGCCCGTACACCTGGACCGGCGTGCGTTCGCGCAGCAGGGCGAGCACCTCGTCGCAGAACTCGTCCCGCCCCACGGGCTCGTCGTCCGGGCCTAACGCGAGCGGCCGGTGCGGTAACCGGACGATCTCCGGCTCAGGTCCCTCGAAGCGGGTGATGTGCGTCGTGTCGCCGTTCTTGATGACGATGTTGTGATCGCCGACCACCACCTGACCCGAGACGTTCTCGAACGCGCTCTCAGCCTTACGCCCTCGCCACCGTGCCATACGTCATATCACCATCCGTGACGATTATGCGTGAATCGCTCGGGGAGCCACCTGGAAGTCGGCGAGATCGTCGATCAGACATCGGCGTTCAACAGGACGTCCTCGGAGATCCGTACCAGCTCGTCCGCCAGGTCGAGGTGCTGCCGGAGACGGCTGATCCGGGCGATGTCGTTCACGATGGACAGGACGGCGTGCACGATGACGCGGGATTCCGGTTCGGTGAGTGCCGGGCGTTCGGTGGCCAGCAGTTGGACCCACTCGCCGACGTAGTCCTGCTGGAGGCGGCGTACGGTGTGGCGTTGCACCTCGGGCAGGTGGATGACCTCGCTCACCAGCGTCGCCGTCAGATGGCTGTACGTCACCGTCAGGTTCACGTACGAGCGCAGCAGGAGTTCGAGTGCCTCGTGGGTGTCGGTCGCGGTGGCGAAGGCGCGGGAGGCGTCCAGTTGCAGGGCCTCTGAGGCGCGGGTCAGTGCCGCGACCAGGAGGTCCGACTTCGCGGTGACGTGGTGGTAGATCGCGGCTCCGCTGATGCCCGCAGCGGATCCGATGTCCTCCATGCTGACGGCCTGGTAGCCGCGTTCCGCGAACAGGTGGATGGCGGCGTCCACGAGGGCTTCGCGGCGGGACGCGCGTACCAGGCCGGGCGGGGGAGGCTGGGCGGTTCGCGGGCCGTCGCTTTCGGCCGACACCGTTTCCCCGACGACCGTGGCTCCGATCGTGCACAGGAGTTCCTCGAAGCGTGCGCGTGGCAGTTTGACGGCATGGTGGGACGGGCTCGCGAACACGGCGAACATCGCCCACACGAGGAAGTCGGCGTTGACCGGGGAGAGATCCGGGCGTGCCTCCCGCAGGACGGCCGCGGTCCTGGAGGCGATCAACCGGAGCCGGCGGCGTATCTCGGTGCGTTCGGCCTCGGGCAGATGGCGTGACTCGCGCTGCCACAGCACGCCGAGTTCGCGACGGTCCATGGCCAGCTTGGCCATCGCGCGCAGCAGCCTGCGGACGTCTCCGGCCGGAGTGTCCGCGACGGCGGCCTCGAACGCGTCGAGGCTGTCCATCAGGGTCCGGTTCAGCAGCTCCGGCTTGTTGCGGAAATGGCGGTACAGCGCGCCGGCCGTGATGCCGACGTTCTGCGCGATCCCCTCCATTGTCACGGCGTGGTAGCCGTGACGATGGAACAGACCGGCGGCGACCGAGATGATCTGCGCCTTGCGGTCGCGGGGCCGGCGGCGTACCTGAGCCGTCATCATCGTCCCCTCCCCGTCAGTAGGTCCGCCGCGGCGGAGAATGCGGTCAGGAGTACCCGCCGTCGCACACGACGACCTGCCCGCTGATGTAGTCGGACTCCGGTGTGCACAGCAGGTAGACGGCTCCGGCGGCCTCCTCGGGTGTGCCCGCCCGGCCGAGCGGGATCGTGCGTTCCATCTCCGCGAGCAGCCGGGGATCGACACCGACCCTGATCGTCCGTCCCTGTACGTCGATGGTCGCGTCCGCGTCGGCGGGAGCCTCGGTGAGCCGGGTACGGATGAGACCGAAGGCGACCGCGTTGACGTTGACGTCGTAGCGGCCCCATTCCTTGGCGAGCGTCTTGGTCAGGCCGACGACGCCGGCCTTGGCCGCGCCGTAGTTCGCCTGCCCGGCGTTGCCGCTCAGCCCGGCGATGGAAGAGACGTTGACCACCTTGCGCCGCACCCGTACGCCCTTGACCCTCTCCTCTTTCGCGCGGGCGCTGATGATCGGTTGCACGGCGCGCAGGATGCGGAACGGCGCTTTCAGGTGGACGTCGAGGATGGCGTCCCACTGCTCGTCGGCCATCTTCTGGATGACGCCGTCCCAGGTGTAGCCGGCGTTGTTGACCACGATGTCGATCCCGCCGAAGTTCTCGACGGCCGTGGCCGCGAACCGGTCGGCGAAGCCGTCGTCGGTGACGCTGCCGACGCAGGCCACGGCCTCACCGCCCGCCGACTCGATCGTCTTCACGGTCGTCTCCGCGGGTTCGGCGTCGAGGTCGTTGACGACGACCCGCGCACCCTCGTGGGCGAGTTTCCGTGCGATGGCGCTGCCGATGCCCCGGCCGGAACCCGAGACCAAGGCCACCTTGCCGTCGAGAGTTCCCATGGAAGACCTCTCGTCAGCCGAGGGAGACGAAGGCTTCGCCGTGCAACGTCTCCGTGCCGTCCTCCAGGACCACCCGCAGGTCCAGGCGCGCGCACCGTTCCCCGTGGACCTCCTCGATCGACGTGACCTGCCCGCTGCACACCGGTTTGGCGTGCACCGGCGTGGGCTCGGTGAACCGGACGCTGTAGGAGCGGATGCGCTCCTGCGGCACCCAGTTGGTCAGCAGCCGGCCGAGGTAGCCCATCGAGAGCATGCCGTGCGCGAACACGTCCTCGAATCCGGCCTGCAGCGCGACGTCCAGGTCGATGTGGAGCGGATTGTGGTCACCCGAGGCTCCGGCGTACAGCGCGAGCGTGGTCCGGTCGATCGGCGGCAGCTCCAGTGGGGGCAGCGTCGTTCCGGCGGTCATGTCGGTGAGGGATGTCATGGTGCCTCCTGGGCGGCGCGTACGATCGCCACCGTGTTGAGCGTGGCGATCGGATCGTTGTCTCGGGTCACCCGCGTCTCGCGTACGAGGAAGCGGAGCAGCCCGCCCTTCTTCTCGTAGTCGTCGGTGATGTGGGATTCGAACGTCAGCCGGTCCCCGGCGTACGCCATGGCGTGGTAGGTGAACCGCTGGGATCCGTGCAGCACCCGCGCCGGGTCGACACCGGCGTCGGTCAGGAAGGACATCGGGTCGGGGCGGTCCATCTCCAGGCAGAACAGAAACGTCGGCGGTACGGGCAGGTCCCGGTGGCCGGCCTGTTCGGCCGCGGCGAGGTCGGTGTACACCGCGTCGCGCTCGCCGATCGCCTTGGCGAAGAAGCGCAGCCGCCCGCGCTCGACGGTGACGGTGAAGGCGGGCGTACGGGAACCGATGGCCGTCATGTCAGCACGCCCGCTCGTACAGGGTGACGACGCAGGCGCCGCCGAGGCCCAGGTTGTGCTGGAGCGCCAGGCGCACCCCGTCCACTTGGCGGCCCCCGGCCTGCCCGCGTAGCTGCCACACGAGCTCGGCGCACTGCGCGAGGCCGGTGGCCCCGAGCGGGTGGCCTTTGGAGAGCAGGCCGCCGGACGGGTTGGTCACGACCTTTCCGCCGTACGTGTTGTCGCCGTCGCACACGAACTTCTCGGCCGTGCCGTACGGGGTGAGCCCGAGCGCCTCGTAGCTGATCAGTTCGTTGGTGGTGAAGCAGTCGTGCAGCTCGACGACCCCGATGTCTTCGGGGCCGACCCCGGATTCCTCATAGACCTGGTTCGCGGCGGCCTGTGCCATGTCGAAGCCGACCACCTTGACCATGTCCCCGGTGAAGGTCTCGGCCGTGTCGGTGGTGAGCGCCTGCGCTCTGATCGACACCGTCGTGTCCGTGCCGTGGCGGCGTGCGAAGTCGGTGCTGCAGACCACCGCCGCCGCCGCTCCGCAGGTCGGCGGGCAGCACTGCAGCCGGGTCAGCGGGCCGTAGATCCGCGGGGAGGCGAGGACCTCCTCCTCGGTGATCGGGGTGCGGAAGACGGCGTACGGGTTGTTCGCCGCGTGCTTGCGCGCCTTCACCGCGATCTTGGCGAACGTCTCGGGAGCCGTGCCGTGCGCGGCGGCGTAGGCGATGCCGGCTCCGCCGAAGTACTGCGCCGCGATCGGGATGTGCTCGTCCCGCTCCTGGATCTCGAACATGGCCTCGGAACCCCTCCGCAGCGGGTCCGGGCGGTCGTCCCAGAAGCTCGCGATGGCTCCTCGGCGCATCTGCTCGAAGCCGAGCGCGAGTACGCATTCGGCGGCTCCGGCCGCGACCGCCTGGCGTGCGAGCCAGAGCGCAGACGAGCCGGTCGAGCAGTTGTTGTTCACGTTGACGATCGGGATCCCGGTCTGCCCCAGGCCGTACAGGGCCGCCTGCCCGCAGGTCGAGTCTCCGTACACGTAACCGGCGTACGCCTGCTGCACGTCGCCGTAGTCGATGCCGGCGTCGGCCAGAGCGGCACGCGCGGCGCGTTCGGCCATGACGTCGTACGGGTCGCCGGCGCTCGGTTTGGCGAAGGGGATCATCCCGACTCCGGCAATCCAGACGGCGCGGTCCATGCATGTCCTCCATGGCTGGAGACGACAAGTCACTCTTGCCAGCCGGAGCTTAATCCAGATTTACTTATCGTCTCAAATACCTACAAATATGGGCCAGAGGTGGCCTCGAAATGAAAGTTCACCTTCACTTGGAGAGGCGATGAGTCTGCCGGCGCCGCTGGACCGGCTGAGGCTTCCTCTCGTGGCGGCGCCGATGACGGACGTTTCGGGGCCGGAGCTGGTGATCGCGGCGTGCCGCAACGGCGTGGTCGGGTCGTTCCCGACCCACAACGCCCGGTCGGCCGGGGAACTCCACCGCTGGCTGCGCCGGATCACCGAGGGGATCGACGGGCGGGAAGGCGCGGCGCCGTTCGCCGCGAATCTCGTGGTGCATCGCACCAACGAGCGTCTGCGGGACGACATCGCCTGCCTGGTCGAGTACGGCACGCCCCTCGTGATCACGAGTGTGGGCTCGCCGGACCAAGTGGTCGGGCCGCTGCACGACGCCGGCTGCCTGGTCTTCGCCGATGTCGCGAGCCTGCGTCACGTCGAACGCGCCGTGGAGGCCGGAGTCGACGGGCTGGTGCTCCTCACCGCCGGAGCGGGCGGCCAGACCGGCTGGGCCAACCCGCTGACCTTCGTACGTGCCGTGCGCGACCGCTTCGACGGCCCGATCGTGCTGGCCGGCGGAGTCTGTGACGGCGTCGCGCTGTGGGCGGCCCGTACGCTCGGCGCCGATCTCGGCTACATGGGGACCAAATTCATCGCCACCGTGGAAAGCCTCGCCGAGGCGGACTTCCGCGAGGCGCTCGTCACCTCGACCATGGACGACATCACCCTCTCGCCGGCGCTGAGCGGGCTGCCGGCCAACCTGCTGACCGGCTGGCTGGAGTCGGTGACGAAGGACGGGGTCCTGGCGGACGGGTTCGCCCACGATCGCCTTCTCGGCCGGCGCGGGATATGGAGCGCCGGTCACAGCGTTTCAGGAGTCACCGAAGTCCTCACCGTCGCGGAACTCATCGAACGCACGCGCCAGGAGTTCGACCAGGCGCGGCGGGCGACCGCGGCGGCACTGACGGAATCCGGATCACGGAGGTAGACCATGTGGGGAACCCTGCCCGGCGTGTTCGACCGTGCGTGCTCGTACTACCCAGAGCGCACCGCGCTCGTCAGCGGAGAGCGCCGGTCGACCTACACGGAGATGTACGAGTGGACGAACCGCGTGGGCGGCGGCCTGGCCGGCCTCGGCGTGCGCAGGGGAGACCGTGTCGGCCTGCTGATGCCCAACTGCCTGGAATTCATCCCGACGATGTGCGGGATATGGAAGGCGGGTGCGGCCGTGACGCAGATGCCCGCCCGTGCCTCCGCCGACGACTTCCACTTCTACCTGGACACGGTCGGCGCCTCGGCACTGGTGTACCACGAGTCCTTCGACGAGGCGATCGCGTCGATCCGTGACCGCCTGCCGAACCTCCGGCACATCGTACGGCTGGCGGAAGGCGACCTCCTCCCGGGCACGCTCGACTACCACGGCACCTTCGACCAGAGCCCCTCCACCCCGCCGGACGTGGAGGTGGGCCCGGACGATCTCGCGTTCGTGGGGTTCACCTCGGGGACGACGGGTGTTCCCAAGGGAGTTCTCCAGACCCACGCCACGTGGTCGCACTACGCCATCACCGCCGGAATGGAGATCGGTGACATCCGTCCCGGAGAGGTCTTCGCGCACGGCGCCCCCCTGACGCACTTCACCCAGCACTTCGTGATCCCGACGTTCATGCGGGGCGGCACCAACGTCATCCTTCCGGGGCTCGACCTCGACGTGCTGCTGGACGCCATCGAACGCGAAGGCGTCACCGCCACGGCGGTCGTCCCCACCGTCGTCTACCTGCTCCTCGACCACCCGCGCCGCGACCAGGTCGACCTGTCCTCGCTGCGTACGGTCGTCTACGCCGGTTCGCCCATGGTGCCCGACCGCCTTCGCCGCGCACTCGAGGTGTTCGGCCCGATCTTCGTGCAGACGTACGCGGGCACCGAGCCCGGCTACGTGACCTGCCTGCGCAAGGAGGACCACCGCGTCGACTCGGCCGCGTGGGTCGAACGGCTGGCCTCGGCCGGCCGCCCGATGTACCACGTGGACGTCACCATCCGCGGCGACGACGGCAACGTCATGAAGCCGGGAGAGCTCGGCGAGATCTGCGTCGCACAGGCGGGCCAGATGGTCGGCTACGTCGACGAGAGCCTGAACGCCGAGGCGATGCGCGACGGCCACGTGTGCTCCGGCGACATCGGCTACATCGACGACGGCGGCTACGTCTTCATCGTCGACCGCAAGAAGGACATGATCGTCACAGGCGGGTTCAACGTCTTCCCACGGCAGATCGAAGACGTGCTGGCCGCCCACCCGGCGGTGGCCCAGTGCGCGGTCATCGGCGTGCCGGACCCCAAGTGGGGTGAGGCCGTCAAGGCCGTCGTCGTGGCACGGCCGGGCGCCGAGGTCACCGGGGACGAGCTCATCGCCCTCGTCAAGGAGCGCAAGGGAAGCGTCTGGGCGCCCAAGAGCGTCGACTTCGTCGACGCGTTGCCGGCCAACGCCTCCGGAAAGCTCGACAAGAAGTCGCTGCGTGCCCCGTACTGGGCAGGCCGGCGGCGTCAGGTCAACTGACCTCGCGTGCGCCGGTCAGAGGCGGCGCAGCAGGTCGTGCAGGGTCGCGCCGAACGCCTCGGGCTCCTCGAGCGGCCCGGTGTGCCCGCCGGGGAACTCCACGCTCTCGCCGCCGAGCCGTTCGGCCGCGGAGAAGCTCATCTGCACTGCTCCCGCGTGACCCGTGGCGGCGCCATGGCCCAGCGCGATGGAAACGCCGTTGGCGGCGATGCGCTCGAAGTCGGGCCGGTAGTCGATGAACGGCCTGATCTCATACCGGGTCAGGTACTCCCAGTTGGCGCTGGTCCGCACCATCCGTTCGCGCTCGGAACCGGGCGGGAGATGGCCGGCCGGATCGAACAGCATGGCCAGCACGGCCGGTGGGGCCTTCGCGATCGCCGTCTGGAAGTGGGTGAAGGCGGCCTGCCAATCGTCCTCGGCCAGGAACCGGTCGATCTCGTCGAAGACGGCGAGGTAGTCCGTGCCGTCGGCCATCACCGCGGGGATCGGCGGCTCGTGGCAGACGACCGCCCCGACCGACCCCGGATGGTGCGCGGCCAGGTCCAGCGCGACGCTCGCCCCGCCGCTGTTGCCGAAGACCGCCGCCGAGTCGAAGCCGTTGGCGCGCACGACCGCGAGCGCGTCCGCGCTCTGCTCGGCCATCACGAGCGGGCGCGGCGGCGCGCTCAGGCGGCTGCGCGAGTTGCCGCGCCGGTCATAGGCCAGCACGGTGTACTCGCCGGCCAGGGCGTCACCGAGCCTCCCGTAGTAACCGCAGTCACCGCCGCCGCCGACGATCAGCAGAAGCGCCGGCCCGCTCCCGCGCCGCTCGAAGTACAGCTCGGCGCCGTCCGCCTGCGCCACTCCGGACGTCATGGCGTTCGCCATGTCCCACTCTCCTTACCCGAAGAACCCCGATGACGCGCTGCCCCGGCCGCGTGGTGGACCGGGGCAGGCGACGGCAGACCAAGATCGTTCATCCTATAGAGGCATGAATCGGGCTACTTGGCGATCAGCAGGAGTGTTCCTCGGGCGTGGAGGTTGTAGACGGTGCCGGCGCCGCCGACCAGGGATTCGCTGCCTGGTGCGGCCACCTGGTCCGGACCCTCGGCCGTCGAGGTGTCGGTGACGCGGTACCACTGCTTGCCCGTGCCGGGCGAGGGCAGGGTGAAGTCGACATTCCCCGACCAGCCGTTGTAGCCGATGTACATGGCGCTGCTGGGGTCGCCGAGTTCCGTGCCGTCGAGGCGCCAGGCCAGCGCGTGGTTGTCGACGTTGGACCAGTACGCGCTGTCGGGCGCGCTGCCCGCCGGGGTGAACCAGTCGAGCTGGTCCATACCGTTGCCGTTGCCGTCGGAGCCGCTGTAGAAGTCCTTCCGGCGCAGCGCGGGGTGGGCCTCGCGGAACGCGATCAGGCGCTGCGCGAAGGTGTGGAAGGTCGACTGGGCCGAGGTCCAGGAGGTGGTGAGCCAGTTCGCCGACGAGTCCAGGTTGTACGGGTTGTTGTTGCACTTGATCGAGCGCAGGTACTCGTCGCCGCCTGTCATCATCGGCGTACCGGCCGAGAGCATGAGGAAGGCGAAGCCGTTGCGGGCGGCCTTGCGCTGGTCGGTCGCGGTGCCGCCCTGGTCCCAGGACAGGTTGGAGTCCGAGCCGCCGTCGGATGGGCCGTACGGCCAGGCCTGGCCGTTGTTCTTGTTGTTGCAGGCGTAGAGGTCGGCGAGCGTGAAGCCGTCATGGGCGACCATGAAGTTGACCGAGTTGAAGGGCGCGCGGCCGTCGTCCTGGAAGAGGTCGGACGAACCGGCGAAGCGGTTCGCGAGCTCGCCGGGGGTGACGGTCTCGACGCCCAGCTTGTTCTGGTCGCGGCGTAGCGAGTCGCGGAACATCCCGTTCCACTCCGACCAGCCCGCGGGGAAGTTGCCGACCTGGTAGGTGCCGGAGCCGATGGCCCAGGGCTCGGCGATCCAGTCCGTGCCGCTGCCGCCGGCGGCGGGGCGCGCGGGCATCCGGGAGGTGATCTTGTTCAGGGCCGTGCTGGAGTCGGTACGGCTGTAGGTGAAGCATCCGTGATCGCACGTGTTGCCGAGGACGGGCGCGAGGTCGAACCGGAAGCCGTCGACGCCGAGCGTGTCCTTCCAGTACGCGAGCGAGTCGGTGATGAGGTTCTGGGTGATCGGATTGTGGGTGTTGACGTTCCCGCCGACGCCGGTGTTGTCGTACGGGCTCTGCAGGTCGTTCGTGAGCTCGTAGTACGTGGGATTGTCCAGGCCGCGGAGCGAGTACAGGTTGTAGGTGGTCTTGTCACCGGAGTTCCACGGGCCGCCCTCGCCGGTGTGGTTGTAGACGACGTCGGTGAAGATCTTGATCCCGGCGTCGTGGTAGGCCTTCACCATGGCCTGGAACTCCTTCGTCGGCCCGCCGGGACTCTTGTCCGCGGCGTAGCGACGGTCCGGCGCGAAGTAGTCGAGGGTCGAGTAGCCCCAGTAGTTGTCCCCGTCGGTGCCGGTCGGGTTCACGTCGTTGGCGTCGTTCTGCGACTCCTGCACCGGGAGGAACTCCACCGCCGTGACGCCGAGCGCGGCCATGCTCGCGGCCTTGAGCCCGGCGCCCTTGTACGTGCCCTGGTCGGCCGCGGGGACCGACGGGTCGTTCTTGGTCAGGCCGCGGACGTGCACCTCGTAGACGATGTCGTCCTTCAGGGCGCGGGTCGGCTTGGTGCCGATGCTCGCGGAACCATTGGGGAGCACGATGCCCTTGGGCGCCTGCGCACCGCTGTCGGCCGTACGGTGCTGCGAGCCCGTCCCGTACACGCCGCCGTCCGTCGAACCCGGGTTGATCGGGTCGGCGCTCACTTCGAGGGCGTACGGGTCGGTGAGAAGCTTGTTCGGGTCGAACCGGTTGCCGGCCGCGTCGACGTCGGAGACGAACCCGGCCGCCGAACCCTTGGTCCACGACGGGTCGTACGGCCAGTTCGGCCCCCAGGCGCGATAGCCGTAGTACACCGAGCCGGTGATGCCGTACTGGTCGCGGAGTGTCGCGACCGGCACGGTGACGGACCAGACGCTGCTCGCGGAGTCCTTGGTCAGCGGATAGCTGACGGCCTCCTGGCTGCCCGAAGCCGCCTTGTAGATGTAGACGTCGACGCGGGTCGCGCGCGAGGAGTAGACCTGGAAGCCGATCGAGGCCCCGCTGGAGTCGTAGTGGGCGCCCAGGCTCGGCACGGACGCCGCCGCCGCGGGCGCGGTGAATCTCGGCGATACGCCCGTGAGAGTGAGTGCCAGAGCGGTGGCGAGGAGGAACGCCGTGAGGGTTCTTCCTCTGGTGCGCGGATGGGGGACCGTGATCATGACGGCTCCTACACGTCGGCGAGGCAGGCTGGGGCGCCAACATCACATTCACAAGCCTGTGAAAGCTTGCAGAATCTTGCTGGAAGATAACTGCAAAGCGGGCCCCCGGTAAAGGCCTCGCAGCGAGCCGCCCAGACGTCCGGCCGATGCCCTCAGGCGATGCCGGAAGAGTGGCCGCTCCCGGTCACATCACCGCACGACCTGGAAGTCCGCCACGAGGCGTAGCCGTTCCGCATTCAGCCGGTGCCCTGCCCGCCGAGGGCGGCGGCGAGGTCGTCCAGGTGGCCTGCGACCGGGCCCAGGCTGAGCATTCCGCTGCCCGCTCCGGCCAGCTCTCCCGCTGCGGGGGCGAGCCCGGCATGGGCGCGCCGCATCGTCTCGCGGTCGCCGATCGCGATGGCGGCGCGGGCCGCGAGGCACCACAGCGCTTCGAACAGCAGGTCGCGCGGTGGCTCGGGCATTTCGCGCAGTGCCGTCGCGGCGGCGCCGCGGCGATCCTGGTGCAGCAGGATGAGAGGCCGGGCCCACGGCTCGGGCGGTGAGCTCCGCGTCACCGAGCTCCTCCGCTGCCGCGATGGCCGCCACCCGGTGCCGGCGGGCCGCCACCAGGCCACCGCCTCCGGTCACCGCGAGGTTCCGCAGCAGGCCCATCGTCGACTCCAGCCGCGCCCGTGCACCGGATGCCACCGTACGGTCGTAGGCGTCCGCCGCCTGCGCCCACACCTGGGCCGCGCCGGCCGGTTCCAGGTGATCGGCGTGCCGGAGGATGTCCGCCTCCAGGCGGCGCAGCCGCGGGCCCGGATCGACGCCCAACTGCTCGACCAGGAGCGTACGCGCCCGGCGTAGCGCCGCGAGAGCGTCGCCCTGACGGCCCGCGCGGTACAGCGCGAGGGCCAGCAGGCGCCAGGCGTCCTCGCGCCAGGGATGCTCGGCCACGTGCGCGTCCAGATCCGGCACCGCCGCGGCGGCCGGTCCGAGGGCGAGCCGCGCCTCGGCCTGGCGCTCCACCGCGTGGAGCCGCAGCTCCATCAGGCGCGAGCGCTCGGCGCGGGCCCAGCCATCGTCGGTGAACTCGGCGTACGCGGGCCCTCGCCACCACCCCAGCGCCTCGTCCAGCCGCGGCAGCGCCTCGGCGGGTGGCGATGTCGCGGCGGCGGCCACCGCCCGCTCAAAACGCCAAGCGTCCACCGAGTCGGCCGGCGGCTCCGTCCACAGGTCCTCGACCAGGCGGGAGACCGGTACGACACGGCGGCGGGCGACGATCAGCCGGCCCAGCACCGCGCGGTATCGCGGCCCCCTCAATGCGATCGCGTCGTCGGCGTCGTCCCAGGCCGTGACCGGCCCCAGCACCCCGAACCGGACCTGCACCAGCACAGATTAGCGCGCTCATCGGATGCTCATCCGCACGCGGAAGGCTCGGGCCACCTGGAGAAAGGACGGACTCATGGTCATCACCGGCTTCGGTTACCAGCGCGTCTCTGTCGCGGAGGGCGTTGCCCTCAACGTCGCCGTCGGCGGCTCAGGCGAGCCCATCGTCTTGCTGCACGGGTTCCCGCAGACCCACGTGATGTGGCGGCACGTCGCGGCCGACCTCGCGGCCGACCACACCGTGATCTGCCCGGACCTGCACGGCTACGGCGCCAGCGACAAACCCGCCGGCGGCTATGCCAAGCGCACCATGGCCGAGGACGTCATCGCCCTGGCTCGCGCGCTGGGGCACGAGTTGATGGCGCAGCCGCCCGGCCTGCCCGAGCAGCTGATCGCCGCGAGCGCGGACGCGTTCTTCGGCCACTTCCTCGACATCTGGGCAGGCGACCCGGACGCCATTCCGGCCGACGTCCGCGCCGCGTACCTGGACGCGTCACGGAACGCCGTGCCTTCGATCGTCGCCGACTACCGTGCCTCCGCCGGCATCGACCTCGACCACGACCAGGCCGACCGCGACGCCGGCACCCGGCTGAGGATGCCGGTCACCGTGCTCCAGCAGGACTGGGGCGCCGCCCTCGGCTTCGACGCCGCCGCGCTCTGGAGCGCCTGGGCACCCGACCTGCGGCACAGCACCGTCGGGCACGGCCACTTCATGGCCGAAGAGGCCCCCGCCGAGATCGCGGGAGCCCTGCGCGACCTGCTCACCCGGTGAGCGCCACCGGCGCTCACCGGGCAATGGTTCAGGGCATCGAGTGCAGGTGGGAGCCGACGGTGTTGGCGATGCCGCCGCCGTTCTTGGCGTCCCAGTTGGTGGACCAGGTCATCGCGCCGCCGATGGTCGGCCAGGTGGTGTCGGGGTGGAACGACCCGCAGTTCGCGCCGGACGCCAGGCAGTCGAGGGCGTTGTTCACGACGCTCGGGTCGACGTAGCCGCCGCCGGCCGCGCTGGTGGAGGCGGGCACGCCGAGCCCGACCTGACTGGGGTTCAGGCCGCCCTTGAGCTGGATGCACGCCAGAGCGGTGAGGAAGTTGACGCTGCCCTCGCCGTACACCTGGCCGTCGCAGCCGAGCATCGTGCCGGAGTTGTAGTACTGCATGTTGACGATGGTGAGGATGTCCTTGACGTTCAGCGCCAGCTTGAAGTACTCCGTGCCGGTCGACTGCATGTCGATGGTCTGCGGCGCCATGGTGAGGGTGAAGCCCGATCCGGCGCGGCTCGCCAGGCTGTGCAGGGCCTGGCCCATGAACGTCGAGCTGACGCCGTTCTCCAGGTCGATGTCCACGCCGTCGAATCCGTACGCCTGCATCAGGGAGAAGGCGCTGTCGGCGAAGTTCTGTGCCGCGGTTCCGTCGTTCACCGAGATCGTGCCGTTCTGGCCGCCGATCGACAGCACGACCTTCTTGCCGGCGCTGTGCTCTGCGGCGATGTCGGCCTTGAACTGGTCCTCGGTGTAGCCGCCGAGCCCGCCGTCGAGGGCGAACGTGATGCCGCCGGGCCGGGACGGGTCGGTGTTCGCGAACGCCACGGCGATGATGTCGTACTGCTGGCTGACGTCGCTGAGGCGCTGGACGGTGGCGCCGTTGTTGAAGTTCTGCCAGTACCCGGTGAGGACGTGCCGTGGGAGGTCGGGCCGTACGGTGGCCGGGGACGCGTGGGCGGTCCCGGCGCCGGTGGCGGCCAGCACGAGCGCGCCGAGCGCCGCGGCCAGTGTCGTACGGAGCGTTCCGTGGGGTTTCGTGCGCATTGCCACTCCTTAGTCGAGAGCGGGGGGCGATCAGCGGACCAAGGGATTTTTCTTAGGAAAGTTTCCTAAGAGTTGCGCCGATCGTAAACCCCTCTTCCAATCACGACAAGGGGAGCTGGCCGGTATCTCGACCAGACGGTAGGGGGCCACGGGGCCAGGCTCCCTACCGTCCCTGAATCTCCTAGGACCGCGTGCCTACGAGAGAACTCCGGCCAGCCGTTCGATCGCGGTGACGATCTGCTCGTCCGGGATTCCGGCGAAGTTCAGCCGTGCCTCGTTCTTGCCCTGCCCGGTTCCGGCGTAGAACAGCTCGCCGGGTATGTACGCGGTGCCGGCCGCCACCACGGAAGGCAGGAGCGCGCCGAAGTCGACTTCCTTGCCGCGCAGCCACAGGAACATGCCACCGGAGGGCAGCGCCCAGGTGTACCCCAGGTGTGGCGAGAGTGCCTTGTCCAGCGCCGTCACCATCACGTCTCTCCGGTGACGGTACAAGTCGCGCACGGACGCCAGGTGGTCGGCCAGGTACTCGTCGAGGAACGCCGCGGCCACCGCCTGGTTCAGCCCGGACGCCTGCATGTTCTCGGTGGATTTGATGTCGAACGCCAGCCGCATCAGCGACGGCGGCGCCACCAGGGCGCCCACCCTCATCGACGGCTCCATGATTTTGGAGACCGACGTGACGTAGGCCGTCCATTCGGGAGCCCAGTGCTGGACCGGCGGCAGGGTCTCGCCGTCGAAACCCAGCATCGCGTACACGCCGTCTTCCACGGCGAATGTCCTGGACGTCCGCAGGATCTCGGCGATACGCCGGCGCCGTTCGACCGACATCACCTTGCCCGTTGGATTCTGGTTGTCCGACATCAACGACACCAGTTTCGGGCGGTACCGCTCGATCGCCGCGACGAGTGCGTCCGGATCCAGGCCTTCGTCGTCACATGCCACGTGCACGACAGTGGCGCCCTGGAGGGCGAAGGAGCTCATCGCCCCCGGGAAAGCGGGGCTCTCCACCAGCGCAACGTCGCCGGGAGCGAGGAAGAGCTTCGCGACCAGGCTGATGGCTTCCATGCCGCCGCTGGTCACCAGCATGTTCTCCGCCTGGCAGTCCACCCCGATCCGGCGCAGGTGTGACTCCAGCCGTTGGCGCAGAACCGGCAGACCCTGCGGGGCGACGTAGTTCCCCAGCCGGTGGCCGCCGTCCGCCGCCCGTACCTGCTGCAGCAGAGTGCTGATGCGATCGGTCGGCAGGACCTGGCTGTCCGGAGCCCCGGCGGCCAGCGAGATGAACTCCGGGTTCTTCTGCTCGGCCGCGTGCGTGATCGCGAAAATGCCGGCGATCGGGTCACCCTTCACCCCGGCGGCCAGCCGAGACAGGTCGTACGCTTCCACTACACCGGCTCCCTATGGAGATCGTCGGCCTGTACGGTGACTCGCCGGCCCTTGAGCGTCGAACTCAGAGGTCCGTTGACGAGCGCTCCGTCGGCCATGTCGTAGACGTGGAACTCGCAGGTTCCGGTCAGCTGATCCCCGGTCACGCGAATGCGGAGGTTCACCACCCCGCGGGTCGGCACCCCGGTAGCCGGATCCAGCCGCATCTCCACGAACCGGGCCTTCGTCTCGCCGTCCTCCGAAGACCGCCACGCCCCCACGCCGGGGGTGTCGCTGCTGCCGGGGTTTCCGGCGGGAGGGTTGAACTGCAGCAGGGTCCCGTCGGCGTGGAACACCATCATGTGGTGGTCGTACGGAGCACCGGTCGTGACGACCTCCCACGCCCCGACTATGCCGGGGGGTTCAGCCACGGTTGACCTTCAGCAGCCGGTCACCGTCGAGGGCGAAGGGGCCGCGCTTGTTGAGGTTCCAGTGAGAAGGTGTCTCCAGGTCGCCGCTGGCGTAGCGGGAGCGCAACCGAGTGGCGATCTCCTCTGCGCGGGTCTCGTATTCCGGAGTCAACACCACGTCCACGTTGAGGTGGGGGTCTGTCCTGACCTCCATCGCGATGGAACGCTCGGTGGCGCTGAGGTTGACCGCGACGTGCATCACGCCTTCGGGGATGTAGATGAACTCGCCCGGGCCATGGAAGACCGGTTCGAGTTCCGGCCCGATCAGCGTGGCCGCGAACCCTTCGATGCACACGACGATGATTTCGGAGTTCCGGTGAACGTGGGCCTGCGACTTCGTGCCGGGCGGCATCGAGACCATGCAGGCGGACAGCCCGGTGGAGCCGCACATGTCCTGGGTGATCGTCGGGATGAGGTGTTGCCCCTGCGCGCCCATGATCCCCTCGGATCGGTATGGGGATCCCACCGCGACGCGCTTGCCCGCCGTGTTCGGCGGCGCGTCGTCGGCGATGCGACTCATAGTCGTGGAGAGGGGAACGGTCACGGTGGTGCCTCCTGGGGGACGCGGTCCAGTTCCTTGCTCGATCAGCGGAGAAAGAGCGCAGCCATTCAAGCACTACCGATACCAAAATGTGGCTGTTGTGCGGATTGGTTCCGGCGGAAACGGGAAGGCTAGTTAGATTGCCGTACCGCAGACACTTCTCCGCCGGACTCGCGACGAACCACCCGCGGATGCGTCCCCGCTACGGCAGCCGGATGCTCTGCGGGTGATGGAAGAAGTCGTTCGGGTCATAACGCTGCTTGACCTGCTGAAGGCGCGGGTAGTTGGCCCCGTAGTAGGCGGCCGGCCAGTCGGCCAGTTCGCGGTCGACGTAGTTCTGGTAGACCTCGCCGGTGAGGAACGGCCGTATGGCGTCGGTGAGGCCGTCCGTCCACGCCGCGTTCACCGTGGTGTCCTCGTCGTTCTGCCACACCGCGATGTTCGATACGTAGTGCAGTGCCGGCCGGTGTACGAAGGCGGTCGCGTCGGCCGGTGTGCGCGCGACGGCGCCGCCGGCCAGCAGGTCGAGACGGATCATCGAGGAGTTCGACGGCGATCGCCGGAAGTGCTCGATCATCGTGTCGAACGCCGCGTCGTCGAAGCCGTCGTGCCGGAAGTAGCCGCCACGCCACTTCGACTGCAGCCCGTAGGGGATGTCCGTGCTGAGTTCCTGCATCAGGTCGAAGTACGACGTGGGGCCGAACGTGTCGAACAGCGGCTCGCCCAGCGACCGGACCGGTGCGAGGGCGGCCTCGCCGTCCGCCGGTGACCCGACGTACAGGCCGTACATCATCACGATCTTCTCGCCGTCCGGATACGGGTCGCTGGTGAGCAACATGCACAGCGCGAGCCGGTCGTCGTCGCGGTCGGCGTACAGGTCGCGGTAGGCCTGGAGCACCTCCTTCGCCTGCGCGATCGGCCAGCCGATGAAGCCGCCCACGATGGCCTTCGGCACCTGGTTGAGCCGGTACCGCAGCCGTGTCACCACGCCGAAGCCCGCGCCACCCGCGCCCCGCAGCGCCCACATGAGGTCGGGGTGTTCTTCGTCGCCGACCTGGAGGACGCGTCCATCGGCGTCGACCAGTTCGGCACCGAGGATGTGGTCGCAGCCGAGCCCGAAACGCCGGCTGAGCAGCCCGTAGCCACCGCCGAGGCTGTAGCCGCCGTTGCTGACCGTGGGGCACTCGCCGCCTGGGGTCGCGTAGCCGTACGCGATGCCGTCGGCGTCTTCGCCCGCGAAGCCGACATAGGTCACCCGGTCGATGTCCCGCCAACCTATGCCGGGACCGACGGTGACGGTGGCGGTGTCCTGGTCGAACGCCACGTCCCGCAGGCCTTTGACGTCGATGACCACACCCTCGTCGACCAGCGACAACCCGCCGGCGCTGTGGCCGCCACCGCGTACGGCGACCGGCAGGCCCGCGTCGCGGGCGAAACGTACGGCCGCGACGACGTCGTCCGTGTCGGCGCACTGGCACAGCACCGCCGGCCGGGTCCGGATCCGCGTGTTGTACAGCACGCGGGCGGCCTCGTAGCCGGGATCGAACGGAGTGACGATGGTGCCGCGGAACGTTTGCCGAAGCGCAGTGAGATCAGGCCGCACCGAACATCCTCAGGAGTCGGGCCAGGCTCACGCCCGCGACGCCATGGATCGCGGCGGCACAACCTGGCGAATGAGAGAGCCGATCTTCGCACCGCCGTGTAAACGCGGCAAGAGACGGGTATAGACGTCGGCCCGCTCGCGCATCGGAGCAACGACGCTGGTCCGAACCTGGGAGAGATGGCTACCGGGCTTCATCCGATCGCATCTGAACGTCCCGCTGACCAGGGCATCACGTGTGTGAGCGCTCCGGAGGGAAAAAGATAGGAGGCCCGACGCCCCGCTCCCGTCGGACCTCCATACACATGTAAGACGCTGCACCCGCGAGCCCGGTTTACCGGAACTCGCCATCAATAGACGAGATTTTCGGGCTCGGCCGGATGACTCCTGGTGGTGTCAGTATCCGATTGCTTCGCGGAGCAGCAGGACGGTGCCGCGCCCGGGGTGCGGTTCCGCGTTGAGGATGAGCACGCGGTTGAGGGCACTGGGCTTGCCGTAGATCTTCTGGATGCGCTCGCTCTCCAGCGGAAGGCAGTGGTCTTCGACGCGGCGCAGCGCGGTGTTCAGGTCGGGCACCACCTTCTGCGCCCCGACGACCAGGATCATCTGAGCGGAGCCGCCGGCGTAGCCGGTCAGCTGGGCTCCGCTGGCCGAGGCGGCCACGAGGGAGCCGGACTCGGTGACCGCTGCGACGCTGCCCACGATGACGTCGGGGCTGGCGAGCACCCTCCGGATCTCGTCCATGTCGGGTGCGCGGTCCGTTTTCCGGCGCCGTGACCTGATGGCGTCGTACCGCCCGCTGCCGTTGATGTCCTCGTCGATGCCGGACAGGCGGAGGGTCTCGCTGGCCCCGGTGAACACGCTGGCGCCCTCGGGGATCAGGTCCTTGACGCGGGTACGCGCGGCGGCGGCGTCGTCGAGGATCTCGACGGCGAAATTGTTGGCCGTCAGCGCGGCGGCCACGCGCTCCAGGCGCTCGGCCGATGCCGGGTCGGTGAACGATGCTGCCGGAACCGAGGTGGTCATGGTGCCTCCTGGCTGGTCGTGTGCGGCGGGTCATGATGTCGCCGAGGTCTCCTGCTCGCGGACGATGTGTTCGTCCCAGGAGTACGACAAGACAGCCCTCCGGAATGTGAGGCGGCGCATCAACCTCGCATTCCGGTGCGTTGTAGTGTCGAACCGGTGAGGGCAGATGTGATCAAGGAGTGGTCGGCGCCGTGACCACCCGATCCGGGTCAGGAAACGGCCACCCCGATCCGGGCCTGAACGTGCTCATGAGCGAGCGGCGTCAGCTGATCAATCTCACCTACCGGCTGCTCGGCTCCCTGGCCGATGCGGAGGATGCCGTCCAGGAGACCTACGCCCGCTGGTACGCCATGTCCCGGCAGGAGCAGGACGCCATCGAGTCTCCCGGCGCGTGGCTGAGCAAGGTCGCCGGCCGTGTCTGCCTCAACCTGCTCGGCTCGGCGCGGGTCCGGCGAGAGACGTACGTGGGCGAATGGATCCCCGAGCCGCTGCCCGACTCCGCGGAGTGGGCCACCGGGCGGTCGGGGGGCATGGACCCGGCCGATCGGGTCACCCTCGACGAGTCGATCAGCATGGCCTTCCTCGTCGTGCTCGAATCGATGACCCCGGCCGAGCGCGTCGCGCTGATCCTCCACGACGTCTTCCGCTACTCCTTCGCCGAGGTGGCCGACATCGTCGGCCGTACGCCGGCGGCCTGCCGCCAACTGGCCTCCTCGGCCCGCCGCCGCATCCGCGCCTCGCAGGCCCCCGAGCCCCCGACGGCCCGGCAGGCCGGCATCGTCAGCGATTTCAAGCAGGCATGGCAGGCAAAGGACATCGATGCTCTCATCGGCCTGCTCGACCCCGACGCCACGGCGACCGCCGACGGTGGCGGCGTCGTCAACGCCGTACTCCAGCCGACCGAAGGCGGCGAGCGGATCGCGTACGCCTGCGCCGCCCTCCTCGACCGGGCACCCAGCCTGAAGATCCTGGAGCGCACGGTCAACGGCCGGCCCGGCCTGGTGACCCAGCAGGACGGCGTCACCATGGCGGTGCTGGCCTTCGACATCGCCGGCGACCGGATCAAAAACATCTGGGCCGTGCTCAACCCCGAGAAACTCCGGCCCTGGAGCCGGACGTAGTCTCGTCCGGCGTCCCGCCCCGGATTCCCGGGACGGGGCGCCGTCGGCTCGGCTACTGGAGCATCCGGATGCTCGTGGGGATCGGGATGGCGTAACCGCTGAGTCCGGCCTGGGCGTTCTTCAGGTAGTTGACGTAGTACCGGTTTGAGATGGGGGCCAGGTCGACGTCGCTGTAGAGCGCCTTTTCGGCCTGGTCCCAGTACTGGCAGGCCGCCGGAGCCACCATCGTGGCCGCCTTGGCCGCGGACGCGTCATAGGCCTTGTTGTGAATGCCGGACAGGTTGGTGCCCTCCGGGGGGACCGGGCCCGAGTTGTAGGGGACGGCCTGGCTGGGCAGGTTGTAGCCGAATCCGTTCAGGTAGACGTCGTAGTTGCCGGTCTGGAACATCACCTGGCTCAGTTGGGTGGCCGTGTCGCCGGTGAGCTTCACCCGTACGCCGAGCGCCTTCCACTTCTCCGCGAGAAGTTCCGCGGTCGGCTTGTCCAGCTCGCTGGGGACATAGTGCACGTCGAGGGTGAGCGGCCGGCCGTTCTTACGTCGGACGCCGCCGGGGCCCTTGGACCATCCGGCGCCGTCCAGCAGCGCTCCGGCCGCGGCGACGTCGTACCCGGGGAGCTGTCCGGAGACCGTGTCTCCGGTGCAGGGCCGAGGCTGCCGGGTGACCAGCCCGGTCGAGGCGCCACCGCTTCCTCCGGTGGAGATCTTGATGATCTGGTCGAGGTCGAGCGCGTGGACCAGCGCCTGCCGGACCTTCTTGTCGGCGGTCGGGCGGCCGTTCAGGTGGTTGAACCACAACCAGGTGCCGGATCCGAGGCGCTGGAGCTTGCGCAGACCCGCCCCTTCGAGACGCTGCCGATCGGGCCCGTTGATCTCGGCGAAGTTCGCCCCGCCGGAGAGCAGCAGGTTCGCGGCCGTGCTCTGGTTAGCGATCACCTTCAACACCAATTTTGCCGGAGTGCCCGGTGCGCCGGTGCTCGCACCGCCCGGTCCCCAGGCATATCCCTTGCGAACGGTGAACGTGAAACTCTGGCCGGGCACGACTCCGGTGAGGACGAACGGCCCGGTCCCGTCCGAGCCGTTCTTGAGCACGTCCGGGTCCTTCAAGCCTCGTGGGCACACGATCGGCAGCTGGCCGACCGTGTTCAGCAGGAATCCGAACGGCTTGCCCTTCATGACGACTTTCACGGTCCGGGACGGATCGTCGCCGGTCGCCGTCAACGGCGTCGCGGGGACGCTGAAGCCGTAGCGGGGAGACTTGTTCTTCGGGTCGCTCACATAGGTGATGGCGGCGGCGACCCGGCCCGCCGTCAGCGGCGTCCCATCCGAGCAGGTGACGTCCGGCCGGAGCGTGAAGGTGGCCGAGCGGGCGTCCGCCGTCCACTTCTCCGCCAGACCGGACACGAACGACCCGTTCGGCTGGAGGTTCACCAGCGAGTCGTAGGCCAGGTAGTAGTTGAGGACGAGCTGGTTGCGGTACGGGTCGAAGACCCCCGGATCAAAGCTCGTCAGCATAGTGAACGTGCCGTTTACGGCGTATCGGGGCGTCCCGCCGTCACCGGATCGGTGTGGCGATCCGGAACACCCGGCGGCGAGGAGCAAGGCCGCGGTGAGCGGCAGCGACTTACGCATGGTTGCGTACTCCTTGGCAGGTCAATGAAGGAGAAGGTCGATCAGCTCGCGGCTGACCGGTATGTCGGCGATTCGGTACGCGGGGGGTTCGCGGCGCATGAGGTGGCGCACCAGGTAGTCCCACCGTCGCCGGGTGACGTAGTGCTCGTAGCCGATGAAGTTGTGTTCGGCGCCGGGCACGATGAGCAGGTCGAAGTCCTTGTCGGCGGCGATGAGCCGGTCGACCAGCCTCATGGTCAGATGTGCGGTGACGTTGTCGTCCATCTCGCCGTGGACCAGCAGCAGCCGGCCGGTGAGGTCGTCGGCGAGTTCGGTGTTGGACAGGCGGGCACCGGCGTCGGGGTCATGCGGCCCGTCGTAGGTCTCCGCCCACATCGCGTGGTAGAAGCGGTTGTCGTGGTTGCCGGCCTCGGCGATGCCGACCTTGTAGGTCTCCGGAAACGCCAGGAGTGCGCGTACGGCGGTGAAGCCGCCACCGGATCGGCCGAAGACACCGACGCGGTCGAGGTCCAGCCAGGGCCGGGTCGCGGCGAGCTGGTGCAGTGCGGCGACGTGGTCGTCGAGAGCGCCGCAGGATCCGAGATTGCGGTACGAGTGGTCGTGGAAGGGCTTGTCGCGTCCTGGGGTGCCGCGGCCGTCGATGGCGAGGACGGCGAACCCGAGCGCGGCCAAGGCTTCGGCGTCGTAGCCGTACAGGCCGGCATCGAAGCATGGCCGGACCCTCGCGATCTGCGGCCCGGGGTAGGCGTGGTCGATGACCGGGTAACGCCGGCCGGGTTCGAAGCCGTACGGCTTGTAGAGCACGCCGAAGATCGGGGTCTCGCCGTCGGCGGCGATGGTGCGTACCCGCTCGGGCGGTGACCACCCCGCCGCGATGAGGCGCGAGATGTCGGCGCGTTCCAGCTCGAGCAGCACCGACCCGTCCCGGTTTCGTACGGTCGTGACGGGCGGGGCGTCGACGGTGGAGGCGGAGTCGACGAACCACCGCCCGTGGTCCGGAGCGGTGATGGCGTGGTCTCGGTCGTCGTCGGTGAGGCGGGTGAACCCGTTGCCGTCCAGCCCGACGCGTACCAGTGTCCGGCGGTACGGGTCCTCGGCGACGAGCCCGGAGACGGCGAGGAAGGCGATGCGTTCGGCCTCGTCGACGTGCAAGATCTCCTGTACCGCGAAGGCACCCTCGGTGACCTGGTGGAGCGGTGTTCCGGTGTCGAGGTCGTAGAGGTAGAGGTGGCCCCAGCCGTCACGCTGGGAGTACCACAGCGCCTCGCGGCCGCCGGTCAGGACGCGCACCATCGGTGCCTGTTGCCACGTCTGGGCGGACTCCACTCGGGTGGCCGCGCTCTCCTCGATCAGGGTGCGGACCGCGCCGGTGGCCGCGTCGATGGCGGTCAACCTCAGGGTGCGCAGGTCCCGTGGCTGGTCGAGGCAGTACACGACCGTACCGTCGGGGGACCACCAGGCCTTCCGGGACTTGATCGGAGACACCCAGGGGAACGGAAACGGCTCGGCCGACGCCGTGACGGTCGCGCGGGACGGCACGTCGAGGATCAGCCACGTGCCGGACGGGATGGTGTCGCCGGGCATCGCATAGCGGTAACTGTGCAGTCGTGGCCGGGCGCCGTTCGCCGGTGCGGACTCGGTGAGATGCAGGTACGGCACGTCCGACTGGTCGATGCGGTGGGTGAGGAGCCGCCGCGAGTCCGGTGACCACAGCACCGCCGGAGGTGCCTCCGGGTGGCCGAGCCGGTTCCGCAGCCTCCGCTTGACGGCGTGGTCGGGGTCGGTCGCGTAACCGCGTTCGGCCGTGCCATCGGTGGTCAGGGGGAACTCCACGCCGTCATTCGAGCGCGCCCACAGGTCGTGGCCCCGGCGGAACGCCGTCCATCGGCCGTCCGGCGACACCGATTCCAGCGGCGTACGAGGCCGCGTCGTGTCGCGCTCACAGGTGTGGTCCGGCAGGCGGCAGGTCCAGCGCGCGTCGTAGGCGTCAAAGGCGATCTCGTCCTCGCCCACCGTGATCGCCTCGACCGGCAGGTCGTACGGGTCGAGCTCGGCGACGACGGAGAGGGCGAGCGACGCCGCCAGCCGGTGATGGTCGAAGGCCGCTCTCCGCGAGCCCGCCTCCGGGTCGGCCACCACGAACTCCCGGCCGCGTTCCGTGTCGACCTCGTACCAGAATCGGGTGCCGTCACCGATCCATCGGGGCACCACCCGCGCCCGGAGGGCCAGCCCGGAACGGAAATGCCCGAGCATGCGCTCGGCGCGGCCGTACGCCGAGAACGGCAGCGGATCCCGGTCCGCGCGGGGCCGTTCGGCAGCGTCCCGTGTCGCCATGGCCGTCCTACCTCAGCTCGTCGACGTGGATGACGCCGGCCTTCATGACCAGCTTCAGATGCTCGCCGGGCGCGGTGAGGACGCGGATGTCGGCGGTCGGGTCGCCGTCGATGACGAGGAGGTCCGCCCACGCGCCGGGTACGAGCCGGCCGATCCGGCCTTCGAGCCCGAGCAGTCGTGCGGCGGTGACCGTTGCCGAGCGGATGACGTCGATCGCCGGTTGGACCTCCGCGCGGATGCGGAACTCATCGAGCTGGTGGCGGTGCATCCCGCCCAGCAGGTCGCTGCCGAAGACGATGTTCACCCCTCCGCGATGGGCCAGCTCCAGGGCTGCCAGGCCCTGTCGCAGCACCGCGTCGACCTTGCGGTGGCTGTGATCGGGGAGGCCGTTGGCAGGGCCCTCCTCCGCGAGCGCCCGGTAGGTGACGAGGGTCGGGACGTAGAAGGCGTCGCGTTCGACGAAGAGCCTCACGCTGGTCTCGTCCAGCAGGTTGCCGTGCTCGATGCTGCGTACGCCGGCCAGCAGGCCGCGGTTGATGGCACGCGCGGTGTAGGCGTGCCCGGCGACGTAGCGGTTGGCCGCCTCGGCCTCCTCGACCACGGCGCGGATCTCCTCGACGGAGAACTGGGTCGAGTCGATCCGGTCGGTGGGGGAGGCGACACCGCCGGACAGCATGATCTTCACGTGGTGTGCGCCGGTGCGGAGTTGCTCGCGCGCGGCACGTCGTACCGCGTCGACCCCGTCGCAGACCAGTCCAAGGTTCGGGCAGCGGTGGTCCGAGTCGACGACGGTCCGACCGCGGTTCCGCAGGTCGCCATGCCCGCCGGTCTGCGACAGCGCCTTGCCGCCGAACAGCACTCGCGGGCCGGCGACGATCCCCTCGTCGACGGCGTCGGCGATGCCGTAGTCGGCCCCGCCGACATCGCGCACGGTGGTGAATCCGCGGCGCAGCATGTCCCGCAGGACCAGCGCGGACCTGAGCGCGACGTAGGTCGTGGACCACTCGGCCTGTGCGGCGAGGTCGGCGGTGATCGCGGTGACGTGGACGTGTGCGTCCACCAGTCCGGGCATGACGGTCAGCCCGCGTACGTCGACGACTTTCGCGTCAGCGGGTGTGGTGACGCCGGATTCCCCGATCTCCGCGATCTCTCCGCCATGGACCAGGATCCGGCGGCCCGGGAGCCGTTCCCCGGACACCGGGTCGAGCACCGTGGCGTTCGTGAGCAGGGTGGAAGTGGCCGTCATGAGGCGGCCACTTCCGCGGAACAGGGATCCATCCAACGTCTCCTCGGCTCTTTGCGACGCACCCATCAGGCGGGATGTGTTGTGAAATGCTAGGTTCATGAACGTCTCGATGCAATAGATGTTTCATTTCCTGGACGCCGCTACCGTGGTGATCCCGCAGACGGCATCTCGCCGTGGACGCCTGATCGGGCGTGCACCACTCAGGAGACCCATGTCAACCATTGGCCATGCGCGCCCGGCCCGAGGCGCTCGGGCCGGCCACCCGCCGGGTGATAGGGATGCTGGTGACCCAGCCGCACCTCGCGTCGTACGCCTCGACCGCGGACCTGGCGGGCCGTGCGAGCGTCAGCGTCGCGACGGTGGTGCGTACCGCGAGGGCGCTCGGCTTCTCGGGCCGGCCGGAGCTGCGCCTCGAAATCCTCGCCCGGACCACCGACGTCGCCGCGATCCGCGCCACCGCCGACGCTATCCACGCGGCCGGGCGCACCCTCGTCATCGGTTCGGGCAGCTTCGCGGCCCCTGGCATCCAGCTCGCGCACATCTCCCAGACCATGGGGCGTGACGTCCTGCTCCAGACCCACTTCGGGACCCAGCTCATCAACAGCCTGAACCGGCTAGGGCCGGGCGACTGTCTCGTGACCGTCAACCTCTGGTGGCTGCCCCGCGAGGTCCTCGAAGTGACCCGGATGGCCTCGGAGCGCGAGGTGGTCACCTGCGTCATCACCGATCAGCGCTCTTCGGCCCTCGCCGATGCCGCCACCCACCTGGTCGTCATCCCCAGCGAGGGAATCAGCTCCTTCCCCTCGCTCACCCCGGCCATGGCCGTCGTCCACGCGATCCTCTCCGAGCTGGCTCGGATCGGCGGAGAGAAGACCCTGGAATCCATCGCCAAGGCCGAGGCGGACTGGAGCAGACTGGCCCTGTTCAACAGCCACGACTAGTCGGTGGCCGATCCGTGGTGATGGCGCGCGAGCGGTCGGCGCCGCCGTGTCGAACTCCGCCTCTGAAACCTTCGACATTCGTCGGTCGCCCCGCGGGGGACGCGCGCGTCACCCTTTCTTAGGTGACACAAAGCACGGGAAACGCCGCGATGAGCACTGCGGATGCAGTCGTGATCGGCGCCGGCGTAATTGGCTCATCGGTCGCCTATGAACTCGCACGCAATGGCCTTCGGGTAGTCGTGGTGGACAAGAGCGGCGGCTCCGGGCAGGGGTCGACCAGTGCCTCCAGCGCGATCGTGCGGTTCAACTACTCGACGCTCGACGGCGTCGCCGTCTCGTGGGAGTCATCGCACTGCTGGGGCGAGTGGGCGGACCACCTGGAGACCGGAGCCGATTCCGAACTGGCATCGCTGTGCCGTACCGGCTTCGTGGCTCTCGACGCGCCGATCGCGCCGCCGGCACGTGCCTGCGCGCTGTTCGACAAGACCGGGGTGCCGTACGAGCGCTGGGACGCCGACGCGCTGCGGGCGCGAGTGCCCGGTCTGGACCCGGGACGGCACTGGCCGCCGAAGCGGATCGACGACGAGGCGTTCTGGGCCGACCCGGACGGCGACCTGGAGGGAGTGTTCACTCCGGACGGCGGATTCGTCGACGATCCGATGCTGGCGACCAAGAACCTCGCCGACGCCGCCGCGCGTCATGGCGCGGAGTTCCTGTTCCGGCGCCAGGTGACCGAGGTACTCCGGAGCGGAGACCGGGTCGCCGGCGTGCTCCTGGCCGACGGCGAGCGCATCGACGCGCCGGTCGTCGTGAACTGCGCCGGACCGTGGTCGACGGGCCTCAACGCGCTGGCCGGCGTCGGTGCGGACTTCACCATCGGCGTGCGGCCGATGCGGCAGGAGGTGCACCACATCACCGCGCCACCGGGCTACAACGACGGCGATCGGCTCGGCCCGGTGGTCTCGGACCCCGACCTCGGCGTCTACCTGAGGGCGGCACCCGGCGACGGCATGATCGTGGGCGGCACCGAGCCCGAATGCGACCCGTTCGGCTGGACCGACGACCCCGAAGCGGTCAGCATGTTCCCGACGACCGCGGTGTTCGACGCGCAGGTGACCCGGGCCGCCCGGCGTTTCCCCGCGCTCACGGTGCCCCCGCGGCCGAAGGGGATCGTCGGTGTGTACGACGTGGCCGACGACTGGACGCCGATCTATGACCGTACCGAGCTCGACGGGTTCTACGTCGCGATGGGCACGAGCGGCAACCAGTTCAAGAACGCGCCGATGGCGGGTCTGATGATGGCGGCTCTGATCACAGCGGTAGAGAACGGCCATGACCACGACACCGACCCCGTGGCCTACGCGTGCCGGCGGACCGGGCTGGCCGTCAACCTCGGCACCTTCTCCCGCAAGCGGCCGTTGAACGCGGAGTCGTCCGGCACCGTCATGGGCTGATCTCCTCATCCGGTCGCGACGCATGAGGTCAGCCGTGGGCCGGATGTGCCGGCATGTGGTGCTCGAACCACGCGAGAAGGCGGGCGGCGATGTCGACGCGGGCGGGAAGGCTCCTGACGCCGTGGCCCTCCTGGGGGTAGATCACCAGGCCGGTCTCGACGCCGTGCGCGCGTAGCGCGTTGTAGAACTCCACGGCCTGGCCCGGGGGCGTGCACCGGTCCAGCGCACCGGCGATGAGGAGCGTCGGTGTGCGCACGTTCGCGGCGTGCATGACGGGGCTGCGGTCGAAGTGCCGGCCCGCCGGCCGGTACGGGTCGTCACCGATATAGCTGGTGCCGATGTTGGAACTGTGATGCTTGCTGTACCAGTCGGTGACGGGGGCGATGGCCACGGCCGCGGCGATGGGCACGTCCCGCGTGACGAGCCAGCAGGACATGAAGCCGCCGTAGCTGCCGCCGGTGACGCCGACACGTGCCGGGTCGGCCACGCCTGCCTTCACCAGCGCGTCGATGCCGGCGTGGATGTCACTCGCGTCCGCTCCGCCGGTGTCACCGAACACGGCCCGGGCGAAGCTCTGGCCCCGTCCGGATGAGCCTCGCGGGTTGGGATGCAGCACCGCGTACCCGCGGCTGACCAGGAGCGTGGTGAAGTCATAGCCCATGCGCCAGCGGCTGCGGAACGAGGAGACCGGGCCGCCGTGGACGAAGACGACCAGCGGGAACGGGCCCTCGCCCGGCGGTCGGCACACGATTCCCTGGATCCGCAGCCCGTCGGGCGCGAACCAGGTCAGGGGCTCGGCGGTCCCCGATGCCGACCGCAGCCAGCCGGTGCCCGGGTGGGCCAGCGAGGCGAGCTCGACCGCGCCGTCCTCACCGACCACGGTGATGGCCTGGGGGCTGTCGTACGACTCGAGGACGAGCGCGGCGGTGCCGTCGGGCGCGAACTCCGCCGCCGGGTACCGCGTCCCCGACGTGGCCTCCGTACGCGACAGCTCGGTCCGCGTTCCCGACTCCACGTCGAGCCACCCGACGACCGTCTCGAGTCCCTGGATCCCGGCATAGCCGATGCGCCGCTCGTCGATCCAGCGCAGTCCGCTCACGTCGACGCCGCCGGTGTCGATCGCGCGGACGGCGCCCGTGGCAGGCTCGACGAGCCGCACGTCGCCGGCCACGATCCCCCTGTCACTGCACGCCGCCTCCACCACGGCGAGGCGTGTGCCCAGCGGCGACCCCGCCGGGCATCCCAGCTGTGCCTCAGGCCGGTGGACGACCGAAGCGGTGCCGTCCGTGATGTCGATGACCGCCAGGCCGGCCGCGTACCACGCCTTCTCGCGCGGGTCGCCGGGGGAGACCACGGCGGCGACTCGGTCCGGGCCGAGCCACGAACTCTCCCAGACGTTCAGCCCGCCGGGTGAGAGGCGGCGGACGCTTCCGTCGGCGACGGAGTAGAGCCAGAGGGTCCGCCAGGCGTTCTCGCCGGGCTCCTCGCCGATCTCGGGAATCCATGCGGGAAGGTCGCCGGAGTCGGCGGCCGTGGTGCCGGATCCCTGCGCGCCGGCCAGATCCGCTCCACGCCCCGCCACGCCGAGCAGGACATGACGGCCGTCGGGGGACCACGCGCAGTACTCGGCGGTGCCGTCGATGGGGGGCGTGGCCACCGCCTCGCGCAGCTCCTCGCCCAGCAGGTGCAGCGCGAAGTCGCCCCGACGGGACCGGTCGGACAGGAACGCCAGCGACCGGCCGTCCGGCGACCAGCGTGGACACCGGTCGTGGTGAGGCCCGCCGGTGACCACTCGCAATCCCTGATCGTCGGCGATCGCGATCCTGGTGTGTCCTTCGCCGTCCAGTGCGTCGAAGACCGTCCCCGTGATCGCCACCGTACGGGTGCCGGGCCGCAGTGAGGGCTCGTTCGCGGCCGTCACCCGGCCGAAGCCGGGCTCCATCCAGCGGAGGAAGAACGTCTCGGTGGTCTGGTAGATCGCGCTGTCACGGATGTCTCGATCCATCGGTCTCTCCTGCGGGCCGGGACGAGGGCGGGGTAGGCGGTGAGAAGGCCGTGTCGTGAGCCTGGAACATCAGGAGCAACTTCTATGGCCAGATGTGAAGCACGTGTGTCATGCTACACAAGCTCTTTAAATATATCAGATAGAAGATATTGGAGTATCTCAGTGCGGCGCCTGTTGCTAATGCCGACGGACTGAAGGGAAGGCGACGTGGCGAGCACGGCCGAGGTGGTCGAGTGGCTGGATCGGAACGCGATGTCCATCGGCTCCGCCGCCCCCGGCGAGCCGCCGGATGACCTGCCGGAGCTCCAGCAGGTCCTGGACGGCGTGCGGGTCGTCGGCATGGGGGAGGTGACGCACGGGACGAGGGAGTTCTACCGGCTCCGGCATCGCCTGCTCCGCAGGCTCGTCACCGAGATGGGGTTCACCGTCCTCGCGATCGAGGGCGGGTACTCCGCCGCCCGGCGCATCGACGACCACGTGGTGAACGGCGTGGGGGAGCGATCCGCCGTTCTGGCGGCCTTCGGTCACGCCCTGTGGGACGTGGAGGAGTTCGGCGAGGCGCTGGACTGGATTCGCGCCCACAACGCGTCCGTACCCGATGCGAAGAAGGTGCGTTTCCACGGACTGGACGTGTGGAACAGCCCGGTCGGCCGTGCGGAGACACTCGACTATCTGCGCCGTACGGCTCGGGAGAGAGTACCCGCGGTAGAGGAGGCGTTCCGTGCGGTCGCGGCGAGCGAACGCCACGGACTGCTGCTGGCGCACCACAGCCTCGACGTGGAGACCTTCCACGTCGTCCGCGACCTGATGGAGTTCCTGCGGTCCGACCGGGAGCGGCTCGTCGCGATGACCTCGCCGGGCGAGCACGAGGCCGTACTCCGCCAGGTCGAGGTCATCCGGCAGTGGATCGTCTGCAACATCAGCGACCAGGTGCCCGAGGAGCTCCCGCACTCGGTGCCGCGGGTGAAGGGGCTCAACATCTTCGCCAGGTCGGTCGCCATGGGGAAGAACCTCACCGACCTGCTGACGCGTTCGGGTCCCGAGGCGAAGGCCGTCGTCTGGGCGCACACGCTGCACGTGGGGGTCGGCTTCGAGGACGACACCCATGGCCGTACGACGAACATGGGCGGCCACCTGCGCTCCTGCCTCGGCGACCGGTATTACGCCTTCGGCATGGACTTCGACCACGGCACGTACCTGTCGAGGGACTTCCTGCCGGACCTCACGCTCGGCGACCTTCGGGTCGCGACCGTCCCACCGGCGCCCAAGGGCACGCTGGCCTGGTACCTGGCGATGGCCGGCCCCGAGAGTTTCCTGCTCGACCTGCGGCGGCCGTCGTACGGGCAGGAGGTCGCCGGCTGGCTCGGGGAGCGCCGGGTGATGCACTGCCTCGGCTGGGCTCACTCCGATCCGCCGCTCTCGACCACCCTGCGGCTCAACGAGACCTTCGACGGGCTGATCTTCATCAGGAAGACCTCGTCGACGACCCCCACGGCCAACGCCGTCCGCGCCGTCGCGCGGCGCGCCGTCCACTGATGACCGGCCGAGAGGATTCGCCGATGCTCCACGATGTGCGTGACACGCCGGAGTACGCGACCGTGACCGACCACCTGCGGCGTCAGTACGAGCCCGGTTTCGGCCGGCCGCACGCGCTCGCCGAAGCCCATGTCACGGCCGACGGCGAGCGGGTGGTGGTGACGGGATCGGTGTTCGACGAGCTCGCCGGCACACCGCGGACGGCGCTTTACACGGTCGAGGACGGCGAGTTCCGCGAGCTCACGAGCGCCCGCGGGTCGGCCCGCGACGGCCGGTTCGCACCCGACGGGCGGACTCTGGCGTTCCTGTCCGACCGGGCCCGCGCCGGAGTGTTCCAGCTCCACCTGCTCGACGCTCGCGCGCTGGGGGAGGCGGTGCCCGCGCCGGCGGTACCGGGCACCATCGAATATCTTCACTGGTCGCCCGACGGGCGGTCGTTGCTGCTGGGAGTGGCCGGTCTCGGCGCCGAGATGGCCGGCGGACAGGGATCGGGCACCAACGTGTCCGTCGCCGGAGACCGTCCGGCCTGGCACCCGGAGGTCGACGACGGCGACGACGCGTCGGCGTGGCGCAGTCTGTGGCTCTACGAACGTGACTCCGGACGGCTGCGGCGGCTGTCGCCGGAAGGGATGAACTGCTGGGAGGCCGGCTGGTGCGGGCCTGCGGCCGTGGCAGCCGTCACCAGCGCCTCACCCGACGAGGACGCGTGGTACGACGCGATGCTCACCCGCATCGACGTCGCCGGCGGTGCCGGTGAGGAGATCCTGGACTCCGCCGACCAGTTGGGCCTCCCCACGGGATCACCGGACGGACGCTTCCTCGGCGTCGTGCGGGCCGTCTGCAGCGACCGGTGGATCATGGCCGGCGACCTCACCGTCGTCGATCTGGCCACCGGCGACCGTACGCCGGTCGACACCGCGGGCGCGGACGTCACCCACCTCCAGTGGATCGGTCCGGAGCGCCTCGGCTACCTGGGGCAACGGGGGCTGGAGTCCGTGGCCGGCGTGGTGGACGCCGCGACCGGTGCCGTCACGGAGACCTTCGCCACCGAGGTCTCCTGCGGAAGCTTCCGCTACCCCGAGGGCGCGTTCACCGCGGACGGACGGCTGGTGGTCGCCCAATCCGCCTACGACGTGCCACCCCGGCTCTCCCTCGTCGACGGGGACGGGCTCCGCGTCCTGGCGTCCACGGCGAACGCCGGCTCGGACCATCTGCAGTCGATCGCCGGCACCGCGAAGACGGTGTCGTGGCCGGCGCCCGACGGCCGCGAGATCGAGGGAATTCTCTGCGTTCCTCCAGGTGACGGCCCGTTCCCGCTGGTCGTCAACGTCCACGGGGGTCCGATCTCCATGTTCCGCAACACCTGGTCGCTGCGGTACGCGTACGTGCCACTGCTCGTCTCCCAAGGGTACGCCGTGCTGCAGCCGAACCCCCGCGGAAGCGGCGGCTACGGCCAGGAGTTCGCGCGCATGGTCGTCGGCGACATGGGAGGCGCGGACAGCCGTGACATCCTGTCGGGCATCGACGCCCTGGTCGACCGCGGCCTCGCCGACCCGGACCGGCTCGGCCTGATCGGCGGCAGCTACGGCGGGTTCATGAGCGCATGGCTGGTCACCCAGGACCGGCGCTTCGCCGCGGCCGTGCCGATCGCCCCCGCCACGGACTGGTACAGCCTCGCCTTCACCAGCAATGTCGGCCGCTGGAGCACCACCTTCCTGGCCGCCGACCCCGAAGAGGCGGGCACGCTCGTCCACCACCGGAGCCCGGTCCTGCACGCCAGCGAGGTCCGCACGCCGTGTCTGATCATCGCGGGCGCCCGTGACCGCTGCACTCCGCCGGGGCAGGCGACCGAGTTCCACCGGGCGCTGCTCGCCCACGGGGCCGAATCCGTGCTCGCCGTCTACCCGCAGGAAGGCCACGGCATCCGCTCGCATCCCGCGGTCGGCGACTTCCTCACCCGCGTTCTCCTCTGGTTCGGCGAGCACATGTCGAGCCGGTGACGGCGTCGCGCTCCTCAGACGAACTGACGGCTCAGGATCGCGTGCCGGTCGACGTCCCTCTCCCCGGTGTTCGCCGCGCTCGTCATCGTGGCGGGCGCCCGGATGCTGGGCACCGGTTCCGGCGATCCGACCTCGCCGTGGACTCGATCTCGACCGCCGGTGCTCGCCGTGGCCAAGATCAAGGCCCTGGACTTCCCGCCGACCGTCCAGGTGTACGGGGCCTGCGCGAGGTCATGGGCGTCCCCGCGACCTGACGGCGGCCCGGTTGCCGGGCGAACACGGCAACCGGGCTTCTTGGTGCGTGACCGACCTGGTCAGGAGCTCAGGCCGGGTTCCGGCCGGCCGAGGTGGGCCGAGAAGAAGTCGGCCGCCTTACGCCAGAAGTAGCCGTCGTGCGTCTCGTCGAACCAGTGCGGTTGCCCGGGGAGCACGACGAACTCGTGCTGTTTGCCGGCGCGGATCAGCGCCTCGACCATCCTGACCGAATCGGACCAGGTCAGGATGTCGGAGGTACCGCAGGCGATCATGAAAGGGCGCTCGAGGCGTGCGGCCCGTGACAGCCCGTCGGCGGCGTCGTAGGCGGACCGGTCGTCCTGGGGGAATCCGAGGAAGGCCTCGTACAGGGAGCTGCGGTACAGGTCGAAGACCGGCGCGTTCGACAGGCCCGCGCGGTAGACGTCGGGCCGGTCGGCCAGCAGGCGCAACGCCGCGTAGCCGCCCCACGAATGGCCCGCCACGCCGACCCGGTCGCCGTCGATGAACGCGTGCCGTTCGGCGAGCTGGGTGACCGCGGCGGGATGGTCCTCGACGAGCGCGCCGCCCCAGTTCCCGCACACCGCGTCGTGGAACGCCTTGGACCGCTCGGGGGTGCCGCGGCCGTCGATGACGGCGGTGACGTAGCCCATCTGGGCGAGCGCCCGGGCGGGTCTGGTGTAGAAGCTGCCGTCCCAGTCGTGGCGGACCGCCGCGGACTGCGGGCCGCCGTAGACGTACTCCACGAACGGGTACCGCCGGCTCGGGTCGAAGTCGGCCGGGAAGTACATCACCCCCCACAGTTCGGTACGCCCGTCGGCCGCGACCACGGTGAACTGCTCCGGAGGGGTCCAGCCGACCTCCTCCAGACGCGTGATGTCCGCTCGCGAGAGTTCGGCCAGCCGAGTGCCGTCGGCACGCCGCAGCACGCTGACCGGCGGGCGCGCGGGCGTGGACCAGGTGTCGACGAAGACGTGCGTGTCCGGCGCGAACCTCGGCCGGTGCACGCCCTCGCCGTCGGTCAGCCGCTCGACCGGCCCGCCGGCCAGCGGCACCCGGCACACGTGGACGTCGTACGGGCGGGCGGGGTCGTGGTGCGCCGTGAAGTAGACATGCTCGTCCGTGCAGCGCTCGACCACGTCGACCGGCCACTCGCCGTCGGTCAGCCGCCGAGACGTCCCGCCGTCCACGTCGTAGAGGTAGAGGTGCCGCCAGCCGTCGCGCTCGGACGACCAGAGGATCCGGGTCCCGTCGGGAGTGAGCCGAGGAAGGAGCTTGCGGCCCTGGACGACGTCGTGGCGGATCCGTACGAACGTCTCGGAGGTCTCGGAGAAGATCTCGCGGACCGATCCGGTGGTCGTGTCCGCGCACAGGACGTCGGCGCGCCGCATGTCGCGGCTCATCCGCAGGACGAGGACGTGCGAGCCGTCGGGGAACCATCCGGCGAAGACGGGGAAGGTGCCGGTCGTGTCCCCGAGGTCCAGCTCGACCGGCGCCCGCCCCTGGAGGTCGAGGACGTACAGCGCGTACCGCTCCATCGTGCCGCCGGCCTTGCTGTCGTGCCGGTACGTCACGGTGTCCCCGCGTGCCTGGTACAGCGTCCGCGGACTACGGGGGACGGCGCGGAAGTCGACCTTGTAGGCCGCCAGCCGCATGCCGTCCGGTGACCAGTCGGTGACGGGGCCCGCGTGGCCGAACCATTCGGAGATCGGGTCGTACACGTCGAACCGCCACTCGTGTCCCGGTGCGCCGTCGGTGGTCCACGGCGTCTCCCGCCCGTCGTAGGCGGATCGCAGGATGATGTTCCCGCCCCGGGTGGAGATGAGGAACCGGCCGTCGGGCGCGGCGGTCTCGAGTGCGTCCCGTGCGTCCCCGCCTCCTACCGTCTGGGCGTAGACGCGGGGGGTCCGGCGCGCGACGTCCTCGTCGGGCACGGACGTGACCCCGCCGGTGGCGAGGTCGATCAGCACCCGCCGGTCCCCGGACCGTGCGCTGATCGTTCCCGGCGACGTGAACGTGACCTCCGCGAACGGCAGGCCCTGGCCGGACGGTGTCTCGCCGGTGAGCCGGCGCAGGCCCTCGCGTACCCGGCCGGTGTCGACGAGCGGTTGCCGGTCGCCGGTGACGGTGTCGACCAGCCATCCGTGGCGGTCGTCCGCCGGCCCGTCCACGTATGCGAGCCACTTCCCGTCCGGTGACCAGGCCGGTATGACGTGGCCGCCCGAGGTCAGGGACCCGAAGTCGCTGTAGAGCGCGTCGAAGCGCGGAAAACCGCTGTTCACCATCGTGCTATCCGAGGAGGTCGCGGGATTCGGAGACGGCGGCGGCCGCCCCGGCGTTCGCCACCTGGGCGTGCTCGCTCTCCAGCTGCGCCACGGTCAGCTGACGGACCAGTTGGTCGCGCTGCTTCATGACCTCCGCGCTCAGCCGCTCCAGCGACTCCGCAGACAGGCGGGGGTCCTCGGAGAGGAGGCGTTTTTCGATCCGTGCCCAGGCCTCCTGCGCGATCGGCGCGAGGAGAACCGGATCGCGGTCCGCCACGTACTGGAGTTCGCGCATCGCCCACCAGGCGGAGTCCGGGTCGGGCCGCTCGGCCGCCGCTTCCAGCTCTCGCGGCAGGCGCTGACCGACCGTCACCGGGAGGAAGACGCCCGTGCAGGGAGTCGCCATGCTGATCCACGCCACGGGGGGCAGATCGTCGCCGAGGAGTTCGACGACCATGCTCGCCGCGGTCGAGCCGGTCGTCTGACGGACGGTGTTCGGGTGGAGGCAGACGGTCCGCTCGCCCGTCTCGGCCCGGCCGTTGATCGACCCGCCGGCCAGGTGATCGCGCAGGTAGCGCATCATGCGCGGCAGGTCCGGTTCGTCGGTCTCGGTCAGCAGCCGGCAGCCGACGCCGTAGCGCTGCTCGGTCCAGACGCGCGATTCCTGGTCCTCGTACGCGGCACGGAAGTTGAACCGGGTCGAGGCCGGGGCGTCCCAGTACCCCAGCGTACGGGCGTGATCTTCGACGCCCTCCGAGCATTCGTCCCAGTCGTCCTCGATCGTCACGAGATTGGAGATGACGGCGCCACGGGTGGTGCGCCGCGCGGCCCAGTGCCGTCCGGACGTCTCAAGGACCCACGCCTCGGTGCCGTCGGCGATGATGAAGCTGTTGTGGTAGCTGCGCTTGGTGCCCTTGACCGCGACACCGCCCTGGCCGTGGCGTTCGAGCAGGCCGGTGATGACGTCTTTGGCCTCCGCGGCGGTCGAGCCGCGTTCGAGCCCGAGGCGTACGAGGTCCATGCCGAGCAACCCGGTCTCCGGCACCGGGTCGTGGGTGTAGATGGCCTCGTTGCCGATCGCGACGCCCGCCTCGTTGACCCCGTGCTCGAATCCCCACAGCCACCAGGGCCGGCTGCCGAGCACCGCCAGCGTGCGTGGTTCCTGCGGGATCGTGAGGTACTGGCACTCCACCGTCGATCCGGCCTCGTGCGCGCCCGCGGGGACCTGGGTCAACGGCTGGCATTCGAGCCCCGGCCGGTCGCTGTTCTTGGCGAAGATGGCACGACGGTCTTCGGGAGGTCCGGTGAAGACCACCATGGTGTCGCAGGACTGCAGATAGCGGGAGCTGGCATCTTCCATGCTGGTCTTCCTTTTCGCGATGTCCTGGGTCATGAGGTGGGTCCGGGGGGTGGTGTGGTGCCGGGTCGCAGGCTGGATTGGAATACGTCGGGGAGTGTGGGGCCGGGGGGTGCGGCGTCGAGGTAGAAGGTGTTCTTGTCGCGGGTGAGGGCGACGTTGGCGCTTTGTACGGATTCGGCGGTGGAGAGGGTGGAGACGAGTTTGGTTTCGGTCTCGCGCCAGATTCCGGCGATGGCGTCGGAGGCGGCGGTGTGGTCGGCGTTGGCGACGGCTTGGAGGAGGTCGTCGTGTTCGTGGGCGAGGGTGTCGCCTGAGGCGCCGAGGGCGAGTGCGAGGTAGCCGAAGCGCAGGACCGATTCGCCGAGTCTGGTCATGATGTCGGCCTGTACGAGGTTGTCGTGGCTGCGGGCGAGGGCGAGGTGGAATCGCAGGTCGGCCTGGATCCACGCGTCGGTGGTCCGGCCCTTCTTATCGGAGATGACGCTTTCTTCGACCTCGGCCTGCAGAGGATGTAGCAGCGTGCGGGCGTTGCCGTTGCCGTTGCCCGCGGCGTGCCTGGAGGTCACGGTCTCCAGCTGGCTGAGCACCCGGCAGGTGTCGCGTACTTCCTTCAGCGTCACCGGCGCCGCACGATAACCGGCCCGGGGCTGCCCGATGATCAGGCTCTCGGTCTTCAGCCGCAGGAGCGCCTCGCGTACGGGGGTCTTCCCGATACCTGTCCGCTCGACCAGCTCACCCTCGGTGAACGCCGCACCGGGCGGAATCCCGATGGTCACGATCAACTGCCGGATCGCCTGATAGGCGTCATCGGCGTTCGACCGACCGATCTGATCTGGCGGCATCGCGATCCCTTGCCTCTTCGTCGCTGTCCATTTGGAACATCAAGGTAGGCGTATCTAGCCAAGTTTGGCGAGACTATGTCATGCTACGCCAACCCTCTCAATATATCAGAGATCATCATCCAACATTTCAGGTGATGGCTAGGGATAGGAGTGGATCAGTGCGTCATGTGATGCAGCTCGGGATACGGCTCGTGATGGTGATGTGTCTGGCGACGGCGTGCAGCCTGCACAGCGCTACGTCGCCGGCAGGGAAGGACCGATCGTTCACCCTGGTCTGGGGCAAGGAGACCGACCCGGCAGGCATCAACCCGATGAAGGCGGGCGATGTCCACTCCTGGGAGATCTTCAGTCTCGCCTACGAACCGCTCACCAGACCGAACAAGGACCTGACGGTCGGCCCGGGGCTGGCGGTGTCGTGGAAGCAGACCTCGGACACCTCGTGGCGCGTGGGCCTTCGCGACGGCGTCAAGTTCTCCAACGGCCGGCCGATGACCTCCGACGACGTCGTGGCCACCTGGCAGGCGTACAAGAAGGCCGCCGGCCTGCTGTCCATTTTCCCGAACATCGACACCATGAGCGCCGTCGACCCGCGGACGGTCGACGTGAAGCTCACGGCGCCGTTGCCGGACCTGCCGAACCGTCTGGAGGCCTTCTGGGTTCTGCCGGGTAAGGAGCTGGCGGCCGGTTCGTTCAACCCGGACAAGGATCTGCTCGGTACGGGACCGTTCGTCTCCGGCCAGCACGTCAAGGGCGTCTCGTGGTCGTTCACGCCGAACCCCTACTACTGGAAGAAGGGGCTGCCCAACGCGAAGAGTCTCCAGATCAAGTTCATCCCCGATGACGCCTCGCGTCTCGCCGCGGTGCGTACCGGCGCGGTGGACTTCGCGGAGACGGCCAACCCGGACGTGCGGAAGATCCTCGCCGGCGACCCGCATATCAAGGCCGTCGTGCAGGAGACCACGGACATGTACTTCCTCCGGTTGAACCCGCTCTGGGCCAAGTCGAAGCTTCGCGACGTCCGGGTCCGTCAGGCCATCGCGCTCGCCATCGACCGCAAGCAACTCGTCGACACCGCACTAGGCGGGCTCGGGCAGATCACCGCGATCACCCCACGAGCGGTCCCCAACGCCTGTGACCCGGCAGGAGTACTCGGCGCGACCGGCCGTGACGTCGACAAAGCGAAGGCACTGCTCAAGGAGGCCGGGGTCGGCAACCTGAGCTTCCGCCTCACGGTCGTCCCGGCGTTCGGAGCACTACGGGCACCGCAGATGGCCCAGATCGTCCAGCAGAACCTGAACGACATCGGAGTCCACGCCGACATCGTGGTCCAGGACAGCGGCGCCTGGATCAACGACTACATCCACGGCACGTTCGACGCCACACTGAACTGGTACACCGGCGGTGGCGGCCTCTCTCAGATCCTCGCCTACCTGGACCCCTCGGTCTCGGCCTCCTCGGCGAAGAGCGACGACAACGACCCGAAGAACCTCGCGCTGATCCGCAAGGCGCTGAAGACCCCTGCCGGTCCTGACCAGAAGCAGGCCTTCGCCGACGCGTGCGACAACATCAACAACCTCGCCTACTTCATTCCGCTCGTGACGAAGCCGACCGTGATCGCCTACCGCGCGGACCGCATCCGTCCGGTCTTCGCCCCGGTCGAACCCGACCAGATGACCTTCCGTGACGCAGCGGGATTCACCCCGGCATCATGAAAGCGACCTTCCTCTACGCGGGCAGTGTGGCCATGCGTGCAGTGGCCACACTGCTGGTGGTCTCCCTGCTGGTCTTCATGGCGCTGCACTTCGTGCCCGGCGGCTTCGAAAAGCTGTATCTCGGAACGGCGGGAAACTCGGCCTCGTACGCCGCCCTGCGGGAGGCGCTCGGCCTCGATCGCCCCCTGACCGTGCAGTACCTGACCTGGCTGGGCGGCATCGCCCACGGCGACTTCGGCAACTCCCTCCTCAGCTCGCGCCCCATCGCCGAACAGTTCGCCGTGCGCATCCCGGCCACGGTCGAGCTGGCGCTGATCGCCTCCATCCTGTCGATCCCCATCGGCACCGCCCTGGGCATCGCGTCGGGCGTCGGCAACGCGGGAGGGCGGACCGGAGGACTGGGCCGCCTGGCGGGGGCGCTGTCCTCGGGCATCCCGGATTTCGTGGTCGCCACGGTGCTGGTGTTCGGCGCCTCGCTGGTGGGATGGCGGATCGCCGGGTCGTCCTACATCCCGATCGGTGACGACCCGGTGGGCAGTGTCGTGCACATGCTGCTCCCCGCGGCCTCGCTGAGCTTCTTCGCGACCGGCATCGTGGCCCGTACCGCACGGGACGCGGTGCTCGCGATCCGTACGGAGTCGTTCATGACGATGGCGGTCGCGCGCGGTGAGCCGATCCGCCAGATCATCCGGCGTCACGTCCTTCGCAACATCGCGAACCCGGTGGTGACCGTGAGCGCGGTGAACGTCGGCTACCTGCTCGGCGGCGCCGTCATCATCGAACGGATCTTCGCCATTCCGGGTGTCGGCGACTACGCCGTCAACTCCGTCGGAACCCGGGACTACCCGGTCGTGATGGCGACGGTGATGCTGGGAGCCACGGCGTTCGTCGTCGCCAACGCCCTCGCCGATGTGACCGGCGGGCTCATCGATCCCCGCATCGGCTCCCGGCGGCAGACGAGATGAGGTTGCGAACCATGTCCGTGAAACCCGACCTGGTCGGTACGGCCGGCATGCCGCGGTTCCGGCCGCGCCGGCTCGACCGGCTGACGCGTGCCGCCTGCGCCGTGGCGGTGATCCTCGTCCTCGCCGGGCTGGCCGGCCGGCTGTCGCTGTTCGGTGACCCGAGCAGGATCCTGCACGGCGGGCGGCTGGCTCCGCCCTCATCGAAGGCCGTGTTCGGCACCGACGAGCTCGGCCGGTCCATGCTGCCCCGTGTGGCGGAGGCGATCGGCAACACGCTGGTGCTCGCGCTGTTCGCCGTGGCGCTCGCCACCCTCGTCGCGATGGTGCTCGCCATCCCGGCGGGCTACCTCAAGGGGCCTCTCGACCGGGTCGTCGTCGCGCTGGCCGACATCCTGTTCTCGTTCCCGGCGCTGCTGTTCGCCATCCTGATCGCGGCCGTGCTCGGCCCCGGCCGTCCGGCCGCGGTCGCGTCCATCATCCTGGTGACCCTCCCGAGAATGGTGCGGGTCTTCCGGCAGGCGGTGGCGGCCGTCGCCGAACGCGAATTCGTGGTGAACGCGGAGATCAGCGGGCTACCCGCCTGGCGGATCATGACGGCGCACATCGTCCCGAACATCGCGGGCCCGATCGTCGTCCAGGCGACGTCCGCCCTGTCGGTGGCGATGCTGGTCGAGAGCGGCCTGAGCTTCCTCGGCCTCGGTGTCCAGCCGCCGTCGGCGTCGCTGGGCTCGCTGGTGTCCAGCGGGCTGGACGCGCTGGCGCTGGACCCGTGGCTGGTGTTCATCCCCAGCGTCGTCCTGACCGCGGCGATCGTCGCGGTGAACCTCGTCGGCGACGGCCTACGAGATCTGTTCGAGCCACGGGAAATGAGATCGTTGCGATGACAGTGCTCGACGTACGAGATCTTTCCGTGCGCTACCACACGCGCCATGCGACGGTCCAGGCGCTCGACGGGGCCACCCTCACGGTCGGCGCCGGAGAGATCGTCGCACTGGTGGGCGAGTCGGGCTCCGGAAAGAGCACCCTGGGGCAGGCGGCCGTCGGGCTGCTGCCGGCCGGCGCACGGCGGACCGGCGGCGACCTCCTGGTCGACGGGAAGAGCATCTTCACCCTCCGGCCGTCCGAGCTCCGCGGCCTCCGCCGTACGCGGCTCGGCCTGGTCCTGCAGGACGCGGCCGGCTCGCTCGACCCGACCCGGCGCATCGCGCGCCAGATCGAGGACAACCTTCCCGGCGCCGACCGCGCGACCATCCTCGGCCTCCTGGAGAAGGTGCGCCTGCCGGACGTCGAGCGGATCGCGCGGAGCTACCCGCATCAGCTCTCGGGCGGGATGGCCCAGCGCGTGGCGATCGCGATCACCCTTGCGCGAGAACCGGGGCTCATCGTGGCGGACGAGCCCACTGCGGCACTGGACACCGAGATCAAGCATGAGATCCTCCGGCTCCTCGTGGACCTCTGCCGGGACGCGAACACCTCGCTTCTGCTGCTCACCCACGACATCGTCGCCGTCTCGCGGTACTGCACCCGCATCGCCGTCATGTACGGCGGCCGCGTCGTCGAGGTCGGCGAGCCGGCCGTGATGCTGAAACGACCGCGCCACCCCTACACACGTGGCCTCCTCGGTGCGATGCCCGGCTACGAAGGTGCCGGCGGCGCACTGCACTCGATCACGGGCGCCCCGCCGGTGCTGACCGAGTCGCCGGTCTCATGCGCGTTCGCGCCGCGATGCGAGTTCCGGGTCGAGCGGTGCACCGCCGAACGGCCCTCGCCCGCGGACGACTTCGGCGGGGTGCTCTGCCACCGCGTCGCCGAGATCGAGAACATCCCCTTCCCCGCCGGTGGTTCGGAGGTCATCCGATGAGTCAGGACGTCCCGGCCGTCGAGCTCCAAGAGGTCGACCTGGATTACCGTTCCGGACCGCCGTGGGCGCGCCAGCGCAACCGGGCGGTCAACGGCGTGAGCCTCAGCGTGGCTCCGCGCGAGACCGTCGGGCTGGTCGGGCAGTCGGGATCGGGCAAGACCAGCGTCGGCCGCCTCATCCTCGGCCTCCTACGCCCGACGAGCGGCAGCGTTCTCTTCGAGGGCCGCCCGATGGGCGAGCAACGGCGACGGCACCGTCTTCAGGCGGTCCTGCAGAATCCCGCCTGGTCGCTCGACCCCCGCATGCGCTGTGGATCCTCCATCGCCGAGCCGCTCGTCGTCACGCGGTCGGTGACGCGAGAAGAGCGGCGGCGCCGCGTCGACGCGATCCTCGAGGAGGTCGGTCTCGACGCGGGAATCGCCGGCCGATACCCGCACCAGCTGTCCGGGGGACAGCAGCAGCGCGTGGCCATCGCCCGTGCCCTCATCTCCGACCCCGCACTCGTCGTCTTCGACGAGGCGGTCAGCGCCCTGGACGTGTCCGTGCAGGCACAGATCCTCAACCTCATCAAGCGGCTGCAGGCGGACGTGGGCTTCGCCGCGCTGTTCATCTCCCACGACATCGCGGCGGCGCGGTACGTCTCACACCGGGTCGCCGTGATGCATCGGACCGAGATCGTCGAGGTCGCCGCATCGGCGGACCTCTACCACAGCGCGTCTCACCCCTACACGCGATCGCTGTTCGGACTGGCCGGCACGGCCGAACCGGCCGCCGAAGGAGAACGATCAGATGCTCGATGAACCGTTGCTCACGGACCTGTTCCACGAAGCCGTACAGGCCAGCGGTGCCTTCGGAGCCCAGCTCTCGATCAGCGACGGCCACCGGCAGGTCGACCTCGCCGCGGGGTTCGCCGACGCCGAGCGCGGCGTCGAGATGACCACCGGCACCGTGCTGCAGATCGGATCGATCACGAAGGTCTTCAACGCGAGCGTCGTCATGTCGCTCGTCCAGGACGGGCTGGTCTCTCTCGACACGCCGGTCAGGGAGTACATCCCCGGGTTCAAGGTCGCGGACCCGCACGCGACCCTGACCCTCACACCGCGGCACCTGCTGTCGATGTCCTCCGGCCTGGACAACGGGCGCTACGTGTACTTCGGCGACGACGATGACGCCCTCGGACGCTACGTCGGCGGGCTCGGCACCCTCCCGCAGCGCTTCGCGCCCGGACGGCACTTCGGCTACGCCAACGCCGGCACGTGCATCGCCGGCCACATGGCCGCGACCGTGGCCGGCAAGCCATGGGAGACCTTGCTCCGGGAGAGGATCATCGAACCCGCCGGCCTGAGCAGCGCGATCGTGGTCGATGAGGACCTGGCGGGAAAGCACGTCTCCGCCGGGCACTACCTGCGCGATGACGGGCCGGAGATCGTCCCGCCGACCTTCTCCCAGGACCGCTCCCGCGGTCCGTCCGGCGCGTGTTTCGCCCTCTCGACACGCGACCTGGCCCGTTTCGGCCGGACGTTCCTCGACGGCGGGCGCACCGATGGGGGAGAGCGAATCCTGTCCAGAGCGTCGGTGGTTCAGATGATGGAACGTCAGATCGGCGTGCCGAGCCGCATGCACGCACGCGCGTGGTGTCTCGGGCCCTGGTGGAACGACTGGAACGGCGTTCAGCTGTGGGGCCACGCGGGGGGAACGGCCACCTCGTCGTCCTGCCTGCAGTGGATTCCAGGGCACAACGGTGTGATCGCGTTCATCATCAACACCGGGTCCGCGTTCGTCGGCTTCCGGAAACTCGCGTTCACCAAGATCCTTGACGCCGCCTTCGGGTTCTCGAAGCCCGCACTCTCCGAGGGTTCCGGCGGGTCGTACGACCCGCGACGCTATGCCGGCACCTACGAGCACCTCGGCGCCAGAATGCATGTCACGCCTGGCACGGGTGAGAGCCTGAATGCCAGGCTCGTGCCGCAGCGAACCGCCGAGGAGCTGGCTCAGCACGATGTGTGCTTCGACCAGTCCGAGCAGTCGGCCGTACTGACCCCGCTCGGGCAAGACCGGTTCCTGCTCAACGCGCTCGACGGGCCGGACATCTACCAGGGTGAGGTCGACACCGCCTTCTTCGGCGACGACGGTGAAGGCCGCGCGACCAACGTCCTCGACGGCGTGTTCGCCATGAGCCGGACGACGGATGAGGCCGCCTAGAGCGACCCGCGCTGAAACACCGTCCACGCCTTCCTCGATCCGGTCGAGCAGCGGGTCGTGCGCGTGATCGACGAGACGGTCGGCCGCATCACCGCGCTCGCCCCGCCGACCCGCCGATCCGTGACCGCGGCCGTGGGCCACATGTGGCTAGGGATCTTGTGCGGTCCGGCGGAGTGGTGTGAGATCCGCGCGCAGACCCCTGGAGGTTGCCCCGTGCCGATCCCATCAGGGCGAGGAGTTCTCGCCGCCTCGATCGCCGTCACAATCGCACTCGCGATGTCCGGCGCCCCCGCAGCGCAGGCCGCCAAGAGACCAACGATCAAGATCGTCCACCACGAGACCCAGGCCACTTTCTCGTATCAGGACGCCATCCGGCAGTTCGTACGCGTTCAGTCACCCGCCGATTCCGACCACGACGGCAAGCCGGACCTGATCCGGGTGGACATCATCCGCCCGAGGGAGAGCGATTCCGGGCTCAAGGTTCCCGTGATCATGGATGAGAGCCCGTACTACGACAACCTCGGCCGCGGCAACGAGTCGGAGACCAAGACCTACGACTCGAGCGGCAACCCATTGAAGTTCCCGCTCTACTACGACAACTACTTCGTGCCGCGCGGGTACGCCGTGCTCAACGTCGACATGGACGGCACGACCAAGTCCGACGGATGCCCGACCTCGGGCGGCTCCTCCGACGTCCTCGGCGGCAAGGCGGTCATCGACTGGCTGAACGGCCGCGCGAAGGCCTTCGACGCCCAGGGAGCGGAGGTCACCGCCTCCTGGAGCAACGGGCACGCCGGCATGATCGGCAAGTCCTACGACGGCACGCTGGCCAATGGCGTCGCCGCGACCGGTGTCCAGGGTCTCGACACGATCGTGCCGATCTCGGCGATCAGTTCCTGGTACGACTACAGCCGGATGAACGGCGTCAAGTGGTTCAGCGGTGAGGAGGCCGGCCTCGCCTCGACCGTCGACACCGACGGAGCCTCCAAGTGCGCGTCGGTGCGCCAGCAGCTCTCCACCGGCGAGGACGACGCCACCGGAAACTACAACACCTTCTGGAACGAACGCGACTACCGTGCGGGGTCGGTCGGCACCGCGGCCAACGTGCACGCGAGCGTGTTCGCCGTCCAGGGCCTGAACGACCTGAACGTGAAGCCGAACCACTTCTCCACCTGGTGGAACGCCCTGGCGCAGCGCGACGTGCCGCGCAAGGTATGGCTGTCGCAGTACGGCCACGTCGACCCGTTCGACTTCCGCCGCGCCGCCTGGGTGGACACCCTGCACCAGTGGTTCGACTACTGGCTGATGGGCGTGGACAACGGCGTCATGGACCAGCCGCGCGCCGATCTCGAGGTCGGCCCCGACCAGTGGGTGACACAGGCCGACTGGCCGGCACCGGGCGCGACCAACACGGTCATGCATCCGCAGACCGGCGGAGTCCTCGGCTCGGCGGCCTCCAGCGGCACCGCGACGTACGCCGACACGGCGAACTCCGAGTCCAGCCTGGTCGCAAGCCCGACGACGACCAAGTCGTTCCGGCTCGCGTACTCCACCCTGGCGCTCGCCGGGGATCTGCGGATCTCCGGAACCCCCACGATCGACCTCAAGCTGAAGTCGACCAAGTCCACGGCCACCCTCGGCGCACTCCTGGTCGACTACGGCACCGACACCCGCGTGAACTACCGGGGCTCGGGATCCGGCGTGAAGACCCTGACCACCCAGGACTGCAACGGCGACGGCACCACCAGCGACGACGCCTGCTACCGCCAGGTGGCCACCGACACGATCACCTCCGACGTCAACGTGGTCGCCCGCGGCTTCCTGGACGCCCAGAACCGCTCGTCTTCGAGCCAGTCGTCACCGCTGACACCGGGTACCTACTATTCGGTGTCGTGGGGCACCATGCCGCAGGACTACACCTTCAAGACGGGCCACCGGCTGGCACTGATCCTGACCGGTACCGACGACGACGTGGTGGGCGACACACCGACCGGCGCGTCGGTAACGATCGACCTGGCCGGCAGCAGCGTCACCCTTCCGGTGATAGGCGACGCCCCGTCCTTCGCCGCACTCAGGGCCGACAAGCAGTGGCGTGGCCCGGCGAACGTGGAGCTACCCGTACAGCCCCGCGACTTCCGCTGAGCGACACCGGCCCCCGATGAGGGGATGCCGCATCCCGCGTCCGAGACCGCCGGGCCTGTCCGACGCGACCACGCCGGACAGGCCCGGCGGAGCGCTACCAGGGTGAGTGGACGAGTGCCTGCACGACGATGGCGGTTACGGCTTGGGCGGTGAGCCATCTTCGGTCCGGCGCGGGTCGCAGTGCCGTGGTGACGGTCAGCCATGCCGCGTACGGCACCCAGATCCGTTCCACTTCGCCCCGCGTGAGGCCGGCCAGGTCGAGGGTGATCGTGCCGACGAGTGCGGCGGCGGCGAGCAGGGCGACGAGCGCGCGGGCGCGCTCGGTCTCGGGGAGGGCACGGCCGATGCCTCGGCGGAGCGCACCGGCAAGTGGCGGGATGCCGTGGGCCACGGCCGGGCCGGTGAGCAGGCCGAGCACGGCGAAGTCACCGACGAGGAAGAACAGGTAGGGGCGGCGGCTCGAGCCGCCGGTGGTCAGGTAGGCCTGGTGGGTGGCGGCCACCCCGTCGAGCCACCAGAAACCCGCGACGGTGAACGCCGCCGGTATGACGATCATCGCGGCGAGTGCCACGGCCGTCACCGGCCATCGCGGCCGGGCCACGATGACCACGGCGAGCGGCACCGCGAACAGCGGCAGCAATCCGTAGCTGAGGTAGGGCAGGAGGCCGAACGACAACCCGGCCGCGACGGCGTGGGCGAAGGCCCTCCCGCGCCGATGGTCCGGCGCGGTGGCGGCCAGCGAGAGAAGTGCGGTCGCCCAGGCTCCGACTCCGAGGAACAGGGCGTCCATGGTGGTCGCGATCCACAGGGCCATCGGCGTGAGGACGAGGAACGGCAGCGCCCGGCGGGCGAGTTCCTCGCCGGCCAGGGCCCGTACGGTGATGGCCACGGCCATGGACGCGGAACCACCGACCGCGATGATCACGGCGGCGGCCCAGCCCGGTCCGTGGAGGCCGGCCGCGTCCAGCCCCCACAGGATCAGCATCGGACCGGGCGGGTGTCCCTTCACATGGATCGGATACCGCTGGGCCTTCTCGGTGAAGGTGGCGAGCCACCGCAACGGATGATCTCCCATCGCGCTCAATCCGCCGAAGTACTCACCTGGGGTCGTGATCGGCCTGACGAGGCCCGCCGTGCCTTCGGAGACGGCCAGCGCCGACGCCCACCCGGCCGCGGCCACCCAGCCGGCCGGCATCAGCAGCGTCCATCGCAGGCGGCGGGTGAGCGTGGGGGCGACGGCGATGAGCAGCGAGGCCGTGCCGATAGCCGGCAGGAGCTGCCAGGTCAGCAGCCGTGTCGTCGCGTGCAGCGGCGGCAGCGCGTCTTCGGGCGAGTGCCCGGACCGCCGCAGGACGTATCCCCAGGTGAAGGCCCCGGCGATCAGCAGTGCCCACGCCGCGACCGCGACCCGTCCACGCGTACGGGCGGCCGGTGCCGGGCGGGCGGTCCTCGGCGTCTCCGGGCGCGTGATGGGGATCATCCTTTTGCCGTCGTTTCGCGGTACCGGGCATGGCCGGTACGTGCGGCGTAGATGACAGCGCTGACGGCGAACATCACGGCGACCAGGAGCAGCCACCGGCCGAGATAGGGCTGCTGAGAGTGCCCGGTGGCGGCCATGTAGGTCTGCCGTCCCTGCCGGATGATGCCGGGAAAGAAGAGCAGGAACAGCAGCCCGGCCCCCAGCGCCGGTACGCGGATGTGGTTCACGGCCGGTATGAGCGGCGGTGTGGCCACGCGCCGAGGCCACAGTTTCGGCAGGGCGCGGGTGAGCGAGCGGTCGGCCAGGGCGTACAGCGGAAAGGCGACGAGGTCATGGCCGATGGCGGCGCCCGCGAACCAGGCGAGCATCGCCGGCCATCGCGCGTTCGACAGGGTCTGCAGCGCCGCGTAGCCGGCCAGGGCGAAGCAGCTGATCAGAGCGAGCAGGTGCAGTGGGCCGGCACCGTAGAAGTCCTTGATTCTCCTCAGCGTGCCGCGCATTTCAGCTGCTCCGGAATTCGATGGAACGCACCCATTTGGTGTTGTGCACGCCCGGCAGTGCGGGGACGATGACGCGCGCGGGATAGCCGTGGTCGGCGGGCAGGTCGGCACCGTTCACCCGCAAGGCCAGCAGCGCGTCGGGGTCGCCGACCTGGTTGGCCTGTAGTACGGCCTGGCTGAAGGACCCACCGCGTTCGAGTGACCGTACGCGCGCCGAAGACGGCCGTGGCACGCCGGCGAGCGAGGCGAGGTCGCGCAGGCGTACACCGCTCCAGGTCTGTACGGTCGACCAGCCTTCGACACAGGCGATCGGCAGCCTGGCGGTGTGCTGGGGCAAGGCCAGCAGCCGTGTCCGGTCGAGCTGGAGCACGTGCCCGCCGGCGAGGAGCAGCAGCCGCCAGCCCTCGCCGACGTCGGCGGGCCGAATCGACGCCGAGGCCGCGGTGCGGTTGACCGGGAAGTCGGACGCCGTCTCGCGATAACCGCCTCGGGGCGCCAGCAGCGCCACCCGGCGCGCGGCTCCGCCGAGACTCTCGCCCGCGGTCAGGACGGCGACGAGAACGCTGCCGCCGCCGACAAGTGTCAGGGCGCCGCGGCGGCTGAGCGTCGCCGGGGCAGGGGCGTCGGCGACCAGTCCGTCGTCGCCGACGGGCTCGGACCGCGTGTCGGCGCGGGAGGTCCGCAACTCCTCGCGGAACGAACGGGACCGCAGCGCGCGGACCAGATGCGGGAACTTGATCGTGGCGTGCACCGCGAACGCGCCGATGAACACCCACGCGCCGTAGAAGTGCGCGGTGTAGAAGTTGAACCCGAACAGGTAGTCGTACTGGATGTTCAGGACGCCGGTGGCGATCTCGAACAAGACGCCGCCTACCAGCAGCAGCAGGGACAGCCGCTCGACGACCTGGGCGAGTGAACGGGACGGCGGCCAGGCGAACAGTTTCGGCATCACCGACCAGAGCTTCGCCAGCACGAGCGGCACCAGGACCAGCCCCAGCGTGACGTGCACCCCCTGGTCGAGCCGGTACAGCCATACGGGCCGGGTCGGCCAGTCGAAGTACGGCAGCCGTAGCCGGCCGGGATGGGCAGGGAACGCCTGGCCGAACCGCGGCGCGTACGCGGCGTACGACAACAGCCCGGTGACGATCACCACGGGCAGGGCCACCAGAAGGACCAGGCCGAACACCGAGGTCAGCCACGGTCCCCGCAGCGGGCTCCGCCACGCCTGGATCCGGTCGAGTCCGGGTGGGCGGCGCCGTTCCAGGGTGCGCCACAGCTTCTCCGGGAAGCCGTACCCGGTCTTGTGAGTGGAGGGCATCGTCGCTCGCCGCCGATCAGCGTGGCTGTGAGGTCGCGGTCGCCGCGCTCACCTGGTGGCCTGTGGTCATACGGCTCACCGTAGGTTTCGCCACGCTCACCGAGGGTCCCTGAAGGGGATCCGTAAGGGGTCCGTCATCACTTTGGAGGCCTTGGGAGCGAGGACGATCTCACCCTTACGAAAATGCTACGTGTGGCGGCCGGAGACGGACACGGCGCGGGACATCGGTTTGGCTATCGGACCATGCGCGTACTCGTAACCGGCTCGGCCGGCTTCATCGGTTCCCACATCGTCGCGGCGCTGCGCGAGCGCGGCCACCAGGTCCGCGAGTTCGACCTGCGGTCAGGGGCGGACGTGCGAGACGAGGCGGCCGTCGCGAAATGCCTGACGGACGTGGACGCGGTCTGCCACCAGGCCGCCAAGGTCGGGCTGGGGGTGGACGTTTCGGACCTACCCGACTACGCGTCCACGAACGTGCTGGGCACCGCGGTCCTACTCGCCGCGATGGCACGAGCCGGGGTCGGCCGGCTCGTCCTGGCCTCCTCGATGGTGGTCTACGGGGAGGGCGCGTACGACTGCGGCGAGCACGGCCGCGTACGGCCGGGGCCACGGGCTGAGACCGACCTGGCGGCCGGACGCTTCGAGCCGCGCTGTCCGACGTGCGGCGCGCCCCTCATGCCCGGCACGGTCGACGAGGACGCGGCCGTCGACCCGCGCAACGCCTACGCCGACACCAAGCTGGGACAGGAGCATCTCGCCGCGTCGTGGGCACGGGCGGTGGGCGGCTCGGTTGTCGCACTGCGATACCACAACGTCTACGGGCCCCGGATGCCGCGCGACACGCCGTACGCGGGCGTGGCCGCGATCTTCCGGTCGAGTCTCGAACGCGGGGAGGCGCCGCGGGTCTTCGAGGACGGCGGGCAGCGGCGCGACTTCGTGCATGTCCGCGACGTCGCCGAGGCGAACGTGCTCGCGCTGGAGGCGGACGTGGCCGGCGGGCTGCGACCGTACAACATCGCGAGCGGTGAACCGCACACCATCGAGGAGATGGCGGCCGCGCTGGCCGAGGCGTACGGCGGTCCTGCCCCGGTCGTGACCGGCGATTACCGTCTCGGGGACGTCCGGCACATCGTCGCTTCACCGGATCGCGCGACGTCCGGGCTGGGTTTCCGCGCGGCGATCTCTTTCAAGGACGGGATGAGGGAGTTCGCCGCACCCCGCCCGCAGGCCACGCGGGGCCACCTGCGCCGAGGATAGGTCTGATCAGCACCGATAAGGGCCTCCCGGCCGCCGTCACCGATTCGTAAGGGGCCGGGAGGTGAACTGCCACGTGTCACTCTCCTCATCTCCGTGGTCACCGAAAGCGAAGGGCCGTCATCACTCTGTAAGGGTCGCCGGGCACCGCCCGGGCATAGCGTCCGCGACATGATCGATGTCGTACTGCCCTGCCTCGACGAAGCCGCCGCCCTTCCCTGGGTACTGGGCCGCATGCCGGACGGCTACCGCGCGATCGTGGTCGACAACGGCTCCACCGACGGGTCGGCGGACGTCGCCGAGGTGCACGGAGCCCAGGTCGTGCACGAACCGCAGCGCGGGTTCGGTGCCGCCTGCCACACCGGGCTGCTCGCCGCCACGAGCGACGTCGTCTGTTTCATGGACGCCGACGCGTCTCTCGACCCGGCCGAGCTCTCCGAAGTGCTCGCCCTGCTCCACGACGCCGACCTCGCGCTCGGTCGCCGCCGTCCGGTGACGCGCGGCGCCTGGCCGGTGCACGCCCGCGTCGGCAACGCGCTCGTGGCCCGGCGGTTCGGGCTCCGCGACATCGGGCCGATGCGCGCCGCGCGCCGCGAGGCGTTGCTCGATCTCGGCCTGACCGACCGCCGCTCGGGCTACCCGCTCGAGATGGTGCTCCGCGCCGAACGGCGCGGCTGGCGCATCGCCGAGACCGACGTGGCCTACCACCCGCGTACGGGCCGGTCCAAGGTCACCGGGACGGTCCGCGGGACGTTCCAGGCCGTACGCGACATGCGCCGTGTGCTCGAGGCGGGTTGATGAACGCCACGTTGCTCGTCATCGCCAAGGAGCCGGTCCCCGGCCGGGTCAAGACCCGGCTCACCCCGCCGTACACGCCGGAGCGGGCCGCCGCGATCGCCGCCTCCGCGCTGGCCGACACGCTCGACACCGTCGCCCGTACGCCCGCACGGCGCCGGATTCTCGCCCTCGCCGGAAACCCCGGCCCGTGGATTCCGCCCTGTTTCGACGTGGTGCCGCAGCGGGGGAACGGGCTCGACGAGAGGCTCGCGAACGCGTTCGCCGCCGCCGGCGGGCCCACCGTGCTCGTCGGTATGGACACCCCGCAGGTCACCCCGGCGATGCTCACGGACGCCGCCCGGCGGCTGGAGGATTGCGACGCGGTCTTCGGACCGGCGGCGGACGGCGGCTTCTGGCTGCTCGGCCTGCGTGCGCCAGACCCGGACCTGCTGCTCGGCGTGCCGATGTCCCGGCCGGACACCGGCGCGTGCCAGCTTCGCCGTCTCGATGGGCTCCGCGTCGCGATGCTGGAGACCCTGATCGACGTCGACACGGCCGCCGACGCCGTACGAGTGGCGGCGCAGGCCCCCGGCACCCGCTTCGCCGCGGCGATGGACGCGTCATGATCGGGGAGCTGTACGAGGGGTCGCTCGCGGGCCGGTGCCAGGCCGAGATCGAACACGAGGACGGGCGGACCGAACGGCTGCCGGTGGACGCCTGGTGCACCGGACGGCCGGGCGACGACGCACTGCTGGACCGCTGCGCGGGGCCGACACTCGATATCGGCTCGGGACCGGGCCGGCTCACCGTCGCCCTCGCCGAACGCGGCCTGCCCGCCCTGGGAATCGACATCACGCCGTACGCGGTCGAGATGACCCGCGCCGCCGGCGGGCTGGCGCTACTGTGCGACGTGTTCGACCGCGTGCCGGGCGCCGGACGCTGGCAGACCGTGCTGCTGGCCGACGGGAACATCGGCATCGGCGGTGACCCGGACGCCCTATTGACACGCGTCGGGGCCCTTCTGAACGTGGGTGGCCGTGCCGTCGTCGAACTGGGCGACTCGACGCACACCGAATCGCTGCGCCTGCGCGACGGCGCCCAGGCGGGCGAATGGTTCCGCTGGTCCTGTGTCGGCCTCGACGCGATCGACGCGTACGCCCGCGCGGCCGAACTGCGAGTACGGGACATCTGGACGGAGTCGTCACGATGGTTCGCCGAACTGACCCGCTGACGTAGCGTGGCCCGCGAGCTGCGCCGTCACGATGAGGAGGGCTCATTCTCGATCACGGGGAGGATGAGCCGCGACGCGTGTTCACGCGTATGCAGTACCTGGTTATGGGCGGGGCGCATGCGGGTGCCGGTCGCGAGCGGCTCACCGGTGTTGAGATTGCGGTCGTACTTCGGGAACGCGCTGGAGGAGATCTCCAGGCCCACTCGATGTCCCGGCAGGAAGGCGTGCGCGGTACTCCAGAGGTCGATGTCGACGCGGTGCGCCTTTCCAGGCGTCAGTGGTGTCTCCTGGGTGAGGCCGTCGCGGTAGCGGGCGCGGACCATTCCGTCGCACAGCCGGCGCCTTGTCCCGTCAGGATGGATGTCGACGAGCTTGGCGGTGAAGTCGGTGTCGAGCCCGTCGCTGATGATGAACAGCTCTGCCCTCACCGGCCCGATGACGGTCAGCTCGCAGGTCAGTTCCGTACCGGCGTAGACGAGTACGTCCGCGCGGTCCTCGACCGTCGCGTAGTCGTCGGGACCGCCGATCTGTGCGGAGGTCGGCTCCGTCAGGAAAGGGGCCGGATCAGCAGGGTCGTATCGATAGACGTCGGGGGGCTCGGCCGCCGTCGGTGGTTCGGGGGTGAGGCGGCCGTCACCGTGGCGGGTGTTCGCGTGGCCGTCACTGTGCAGGTAGAGCGAGGTCCACACCGTGCTCGCGAGCGGCCACTCGTCCCCGTCTCGCCACCGGTTCGCCCCCATCACGAAGAGCCGTGCGCGGGGTTCGGCATCGACGCCGTTGTCGATGCCGCGCAGGTGGTGGTCCAGGAAACGGATCTCCAGCTCCGATACCACCACGTCTTCGGCGTGATCGCCGAAGTCGACGTCACCGACGGACCGGCCGCCGCGTCGGCCGGCGTCGTGGCCCCAGGGGCCGACGACGAGCCGCTGCGCCCTTCGCGTCGGCTCGGTGGGCGCGTTCGCGGTCAGTTCGGCGAAATTGCGCAGCGATCCGGGCTGGACGTCGTCGTACCAGCCGGTGATGTGCAGCGCGGGAACGTCCACGGACGACAGCCGTCGCTGGTACGCCAGGGGCGCCCAGTAGCCGACGTCGGACGGCGGATGGGCCAGGTCACGTCGCCAGTTCGCGCTGACGAACCCCGCGGCCTGGTCCATCGTGGACAGCGGCAGATGCCGGTAGACCGTTTCCCAGTCGACGCCGGAGACGTTCTGCAGCACCCGGCCGTCGACCATTCGGAACCAGGAGACGGTCATGGGCTTGTGCACCCCGGTCGGCCAGTCCGTGAAGGGATCCGACGGGGTCGCGTACGCGACGATCGCGCACAGATGCGGTGGCCTCTCGATCGCGGTCAGCCATTGGCTCTGCCCCGAGTAGGAACCACCCCAGCTCGCGACCTTCCCGTCGCACCAGTCCTGGGCGGCGACCCACTCGATCACGTCGTACCCGTCGGGCCCCTCGTTGCGATAGGGCTCGAACGTGCCGCCGGAGTCGCCGCGACCGCGTACGTCGTAGCAGAGCACCGCGTACCCGTGCGCGGCCAGCCGGTTCGCTTCAGGCGGTAGCGTCGCCCGGTTCTTGCCGTACGGCGTCCCGTAGACGATCGCGGGTAGCGGGTCGCCGGTTTCCCCGCGGTACAGGTCCGCGGAGAGAGCGACGCCGTCACGTAGCGGAACGGGAAGGTTGAAGCGTACGTTCACGCGTGTCTCTCCGGGGTGTCGGTGGCACGCCGGGCGAAGCGTCCGGCCATGAACAGCAACTGGAAGCCGCCGGGGGTGTTCTCGCAGAACGTGAGGGTCGCGGGCCTGCCGAAGTACGACTCGTCGAGCGAGATGAGGGCGTTCTCGCTCGTGGGCGCGGCCCGGAACTCGGTCGACCGGCCCTCCAGTGAGACGGTCGCCCCGACCCGTTCCTCGGCCACCGGGGTCGCCCGTACCAACAGCTCGTCGCCGTCCGCGACCACGTCGATGTGCTCGCTCGTACACCGGTAGCCGCCGATGAACGGGGCGAGGTCCACGTCATGGCGGAGCCGGACTTCAGGTGTGGCGAGGGGCGACATTCCGGCCGGCAGCAGCAGTTCGAGAAGCTCGGCGTGGAATGGCACGCTCACGTAACTGTTGACGTACGAGATCACGGCTTCGTTGTTCTCCGGCGCGATCGCGGCCCAGGCGATCCCGCCGGGTGACCCGCCGCTGTGGTGCAGGATGCGGTGGCCGTCGCGCCTGAGGTACCGCCACCCCAGACCGAACCCCGTCTCCTGGCCGGTCGGATCCGGGCTGGAAGGCGTCTGCATCGCCTCCACCGACTCCGGGCGCAGCAGCCGATGCTCCTCGGCCGACGTGCCGCGGGCCAGATGCACACGCAGAAACCGAATCGTGTCCTCGACCGTGGTGATCAGCGTGGTTCCCGCCGCGGCGAGGACGTCGGGCAACATGAACTGCGGCGTCGGCCGATGTCCCTTCTCGCCGTGAGGAAGGCTGCCGATCGCGGTCCGGTGGAGGATCGCCTCCTGTGCGGAGAGCACCGTCCGGCGCAGGCCGAGCGGTCCGATCACCCTGTCCCGCAGCAACTCGTGGAAGTTCTTGCCGGTCAGCCGGCGCAGGACCAGTTCGACGACGACCCAGCCGATGTTGTTGTACGAGGAGACGATTCCGGGCGGCGTCAGCTTGCCGGCCCGCGACAGCGGCTCGAGATAGTCCTCCAGTCCTTCGGGATATCCGCGCGAATCCAGGTAGCAGACGCCGGAGTCGACGCCACTCGAATGGTTCAGAAGGTGCCGGATGGTCAGTGACCGAGCCACCTCGACATCCGCTCCGAACCGAACATCAGGCGCATACCTTGTGATCGGTACGTCCAGGTCGATGGTTCCGTCCTCGACCAGGGCCATGACCAGTGTCGTCACCCAGATTTTGGTGATCGACCCGGTCAGGAAGCCGGTGTCCACGGTCATCGGCGCATCGGTGTTGAGGTTCGCCACTCCGGCCGCCGCCGTCAGCAGCTCACCGTCCCGCCAGTGCGCGACGACCGCTCCGGGAACTCGATACTTCGCGACCAGCCTTTCGACCTCGGCTTGCATCGTCGACTTACTCAACGGCGTCGTCATGGCCTTTCGTTCCGTCACCTGAGCACTCGAATACTGGTCGGAATCGGGAGGTCGAAGCCGCTGGCCTGTGCTTGCGCGCCCTTGAGGAAGTAGATCCACGGCCGGTTCGAGATGGGCACGGGATTGACCTCCCGCCACAGAGCCTTCTCGGCCTGGCTCCAGTAGGCACAGGATGCGGGAGGCACCATGGTCTCGGCCTTCGCCACCAGCGACTCGTAGTCGCCATTATTGATACCCGCACTGTTCGTGCCATTCGGTGGAACCGGCCCGGAGAGGAAAGGCGTCACCTGACTGGGAAGATTAAATCCGCCTGCCTGTGTGGAGACATCCCAATTCTTGGTCTTGTACATGACCTCGGTGAATGTGGCCGTGGTGTCCGCGGTCAACTTCACCTGCGCGCCGATGGCTTTCCACTGCTCGGCTATGAGTTCGGCGGTCGGTTTGTTGAAGGTGGAGCTCGCGGGGACATAATGGACGTCCAAGGTCAGTGGCTTGCCATCCTTGCTTCGCCGGCCTTTGCCGTCGAGTGCCCAGCCTGCTTGATCGAGCAGGGTTCCGGCGGCGGAGGCGTCGTGCCGCGGCAACTGCCCCGCGACGGTGTCGCCGGTGCAGGGCTTCGGCTCCATGGCCACCAGGCCGGTCGCGGCCGTACCGGTTCCTCCGGTGCTGACCTTGATGAGCTCGCCGAGGTCCAACGCCTGGACCAGTGCCTGTCGGACACGCTTGTCGGCTCCCGGCCGGCCGTCGAGCTGGTTGAACCGGAGCGCGGACCCGGCCTGAGGTACCTCGAACCTGGCCAGCCCACGTGCGATGAGACGCTCTCGATCCTGCCCACTGATACGCGCGAGATTTATCTCGCCCGACAGCAGGAGGTTGGCCGCGGTGGTCTCGTTGGTGATGATGCGAAGAACGACCTTGGCCGGCGTTCCCGGTGTACTCGTACCGGCGCCGCCCGGCCCCCACGTATAACCCTTGCGCCTCGTGAACGTGTAACTTTGACCGGGAACCGACGCGGTGAGTACGAATGGCCCGGTCCCGTCTGAGGCGGACGCCAGCATCTTGGGATTCTTCAAGCCCTTCGCACACATGATCGGTGCGGTGCCGATCGTGTTCAGGAGAAAGCCGAATGGCTTCTTCATCGCGATCTTGACGACCCTGGTGGCGTCGTCGGCGGTCACTGTGAACGGCACGGTGGGGATGGTCACACCGTACTGCGGCGACCGATTCTCAGGTTTGCCCAGGTACGTGACATCGGCTGCGACCTGGCTTGCGGTAAGCGGCGTTCCGTCGGAGCATGTCACACCGGACCTCAGGGTGAATGACGCGGAGTTCGCGCTCGTGGACCATCGCTCGGCCAGGCCGGACACGAATTTCCCATCCCGCTGCAAGTTGACAAGGGAGTCGTAGGCCAGGCCGGCATAGCCGAAGATATTGGTGCGGTACGGATCGAAGACTCCCCGGTCGTCCGGGATCGCCAGTGTGAATGTGCCGTTGGCGGCATAGCGCGCGGATCCGGCCTGGCCGCCGGCCCGACTCGACGATCCGCTACAACCGGCGGCTAGGCACGCGGTTACGACTAGTAGAGACATGGGAACAAGTCGGCGCATTTGCGCTTCTCCTTCGGATCCGATGTGCGAGCGCGACCCGGCGGCTGCGCCAAGCGAGGAGCACCATGGCCCCGGACGTTGATGTGGTGGCCTGATCACCCCAGGTGTGGGTGCGAACGTCGAGGTCGGATCCGTTTCGGCCGGGGCGGATGAAGGCAGTATCGTTCGGCCGCCGACGGCTCGCCTATCGTCTGTTGTCGCGTTCCCACGGCCTTCGACACGACAGGAGTCGCCTCCGGCCAGGGCGTCTAACCGGACAAATGACCACAAAGCGTCCAAGTTGCCTTAGATTTGGGCAAACTACACTACTCGTCGGACGGCGCAGGCTTGACAGCCTGTGGTCGGAGTGCTTAGACCTTGATGCCTCTCTGGGAGGGGAAGGCGAATGCCCAATTCAACGGTCAGCACCGGACTGCCCGAGGTGGCTCCCATCGCATGGGCGGCACGCGCCGGCGGTCAGGTGTGGACGGCCCACGTTCCCATCCGGGACGACGGCACCTTCGAGACCGGCGACATCGAGGCCCAGGCCAGGTTGACGTTCGACAACCTGCGACGGGCGGTGGAGGCGGCCGGTGCCGGGCTCGCCGACGTAGTACAGGTCGTCATCTATCTCACCGACGTCGCGGAGTCCGCGGTGGTCTCGGAGGTGTGGGCCGAGCTCTTCGAGCCCCCGTACCCCAACCGTGCGATCATCGGCGTTTCCGCGCTCACCATTCCAGGGGTCCGTATTGAGATCACCGCAGTCGCCGTCGTTCCCTGATCCGCCGCGACGCCGGGCCACTCACGACGGGCGAAGGGGCGTACGGCCGGCGCTCCCGTACGTATGAGCGAGGAACTTCAGCAGGTCGTCGAGGCGCTGGCGCGCAGGCTACGGCGGGCCGTCGCCATCGATGACGTGCACTTCCGGCTCCTGGTCTACACCGCACACGGCGACGAGGCGGACCCGATCCGTACCCGGGTGGTCCTCGGCCGGGAGGCGCCGGCCGAGGTGGTGCAGTGGCTGCACCGGTTCCGGCTTCCCCGCGCCGACAGCGCCGTACGCATTCCGGCCAACGAGTCGCTGGGACTGTGGCCACGGGTGGCGATACCGATCCGGCACCAGTCGGTGCATTTCGGCTACCTGTGGCTGATCGACTCCGGCTCGTCGCTGAGCGACGCCGACCTGGCCGCAGCTGAACAGGCGGCGGTCGACTCCGGCGAGGTGCTGTTCCGGGAACGGGTGGTGAACGAGCTGCACCGGGCTCGCGAAGGTGAGCTGACCCGTGACCTGCTCAGCGACGAACCGGCGGTCCGCGAGCTCGCTGCGGCCCGGCTGATCGAGACCGGGATGTTCGCGCCGCGCGGCGCGGTCACCGCCCTCGTACTCCGGCCGGTGCCGGTTCCGGGCGAGGAGATCACTCAAAGCCACCGGCTGGCGATGGCCGCCACGTTGGAGCGGACGGCCCAGAACGCGCCTCCCCGGGAGTGCCTGACCCTTGTCCGCCCTGACCACGCGGTTCTGATCATGACCGAGAGCACGCTGAGAAGGAACAAGTCGCTGGCCCAGGAGCTCCAGGCCACCGCCGCGGAGCGACTGACCGGCGAATCGCTCACCGTGGTGGTCGGCGTCGGCAGGGTGACGCGCTCGCTGGCCGACGTCATCGACGCGTACCGAGAGGCGGGCCACGCCACTCGTGTCGCCGAGATGGTGCCGCTGTTCCGGCCTGTGGCGCGCTATTCCGAATTGGGCGTCTACGCGCTGCTGCTGCGGCTGGGCGCGGATGAGCTGGCCGAAGAGGCGCTCCCCGAATCCGTGCGCAGGCTGCTGCGAACCGAGCAGGAGCTCGTGCGTACGGCGGAGCTGTTCCTCGACAAGGCGGGCGATACCCGCCTCGTCGCCGATGAGCTGGCACTGCATCGCGCGACCGTCTACCAGCGGATACGGCGGATCGAGCAGGTCGCCGGCGTGGACCTCACCGACGGCGAGCAGCGTCTGGCGCTGCACCTGGGCATCAAGCTGGCGCGGCTGCTCGAGCTGTGCTGACGCGAACGCTGTCGCGTCGTAGGGGGGTCGACAGGCGACAGCTGTCGATAGCCGGGGTGACGGCTCGCGGCCATCCTGGGAACGGGTTCCCCCGTTCGTCAGGAGATCAGTGTGCCGAATCAGTCCGTTGTCGTGATCGGCGGTGGCGTCGTCGGGCTGGCGACGGCGTTCCACCTGCGCCATCGAGGTGCGGAGGTCACCGTACTCGAAGCCGATCACGTTGGTGCCGGTGCCTCCTGGGGCAATGCCGGCTGGTTGGTGCCCGTGCTGTCCGCGCCGCTGCCCGGGCCGGGGATGATACGGGCGGCCGTACGTTCGCTCCTCGATGCCGATGGCGCGTTCTATCTGGCTCCGAGCCAGGTGCTGCGGCTGGCGCCGTGGCTGGCGCGTTTCGCCCGCGCCAGTTCGCGCCGCCGTTACCTGGAGGGCCTGCGGGCGACGGCGCGGCTGGCCGAGCGGGCGGTGGACGCCGCATGGACCGGAGCGCTGGCCCGCCAACTGGGGACACCGATCCCGCTGCAGGCCTGCACGAATGGGAACCGGGCTCGGAATCCGAGTCATGGTCGGGCATGCGGCCCATGACGCCTGATGGCGTCCCGTTGATCGGCGTCCTGCCCACGGCCCGCAACGTCTACCTGAACACCGGCCACGGAATGCTCGGCGTCACCCTGGCGGCCGTGTCGGCCTCCGAGCTGGCGACGCTGATCCTCGACGGCGTCACCTCTGACCTGCTCGTGCCGTTCGCTCCCGCACGCTTCTCCCAGCGCACGTGAAACCGAGATCCCGAACGGAAGGAGAGAGAAACGACCATGGCAGAACGAACGTACGGCGTATTCGACTTCGGCCTCTCCACCGAACAGGAGGTGCACGCCGCCTCGATCCACAACGGCGCGGTCATCGCCGACATGACGTTCCAGGGCCCCTGCTCACCGGACGTGTGGACCGCCGAACTACGCAAGGAACTGACCGCTGCGATGGCGGCGCCCGACGACTATGGTGCCGCCCGCTACTTCCTTTCCGACAAGGCGGCAAGGGGCGAATTCCCCGAGTATCGAGCGCTGTTCGACGCCACCGGCGTCACCGCCGGATTCACCCCCTGCCGGCTGAGGGACAAGGAGACTCTGCTCGACGCGGCGATCCGCCTGGCCCGGATGAGCGAGGAACTGCCGTGGCTTCGCCGCGTACGGCGGGCCGACGACATCCGGGCCGCGCACGCCGCGGGAGAGCACGCGGTGTGGGGAATGTGCCAGGAGAACACGTTGCGGCCGGGAGACCTCGATCTCATCGACGCCGCCCACGATCTCGGCGTGCTCCACACGGCCGACTGCGCGTACAACCAGATGACCTTCATCGGGGCCGGCTGCACCGAACGGTACGACACGGGACTGAGCCACTTCGGGCTCGAATTCGTCCGGCGATGCAACGATGTCGGCGTCGTGGTCGACACCGCACACTCCGGACGCCGGACCACGCTCGATGCGTGCGCCGCGTCACGTCACCCGGTGCTGGCCACGCACACCAGCGCGGCGTCGCTCTTCCCGCACGACCGGGCCAAGACCGACGAGGAGATCCAGGCCATCGCCGAAACCGGCGGCGTCATCGGCGTCGTCACGGTGCCCTTCTTCCTCTCCCCACCCGCGGCCAAGCCCCCCACCATCGCGCTCACGCTCGATCACATCGACTACATAGCGAACCTGGTCGGCTGGGAACACGTGGGGATCGGCACCGACTGGCCGCTCCCACCGCCGCCCGACGTACAGGAAAGCGCCGTCAAACCTCAGGTGATGGCTCTGGGCTTCCGGGCCGAACACGACCTCGACTTCACGGCCACCCTCGATGGGTTCCGCGACTACCGCGACTTTCGCAACATCACCCGGGGGCTGGTCGCCCGCGGGTACGAGGAGCGGCAGATACGCGCGATTCTCGGGGAGAACTTTCTGCGTGTCCTCGAACACGTCAATGGCTGATGCGGCGACGGCGCGCGGTTCGTGTTCTGCTGGTTTGTGCTCTCTTAGTGTCGGGTAGCCACAGATTGTAGACATAACGGGCGCTGGTGTATCCGGGGTACGCCTATCTAGTCCCCCCAAGTTGAAATCTGTCTTTTTCAACCTTGAAGGGGGAGATTTTGCATGGCATCGAGGACCAGCCCCGAAGGTACGCATATCGAGTCGGAAGACCATCCGCCCAGGGCGACGCCGTCGCCGCGGCCCAGCGCGAGCGCAAGGCCGTCATCCTGCCGCCGGAGAACACGCTCGCTCAGCAGGCCTATGCCAGGCAGGACGGCCGCCGCCACCGGGGCAGACCTCATCGCTGAGGTGCCCCGGGTTCGACGGAGTCCTTCACGTCACGACGCGCGGCCGGTCACTTGAGCAGACGAAGGCTGGTGGGAATCACGGGAACGTAGTCGCCGGCGGTCTGTGCTACGGCATGACTCAGGTAGTAGGGGACGGGACGGTTGGCGATCGGCACCGGGTTGACCTCGCGGTAGAGCGCTTGTTCCGCCTGGTGCCAGTACGGGCAGGCCTGCGGCGGGGTCAGGGCCGCGGCCTTCGCCGCGAGCGCGATGTAGTCCTGGTTGTCCATGCCGGTGAAGTTGGTGCCCTTGGGCGGGGTCGGACCGGTCATGAAGGACACGGCCTGACTGGGGAAGCTGAAGCCGAATCCGGTGGTGTAGACGTCGTAGTTGCTGTTCTTGAACATGTCCTGCGACGCCGTGACCCACGTATTGGTGGTCAGCGTCACCTTGACGCCGACAGCCTTCCAGACCTGTGCGAGCAGCTCGGCCGTCGGCCTGTTGTAGTCGGACGCGATGGCCACGTAGTGCAGGTTCACGGTGAGGGGCTTGCCGCCCTTTTGGCGGATGCCGTCGGGACCCTTGGCCCATCCGGCCTGGTCGAGCAGGTTGTTGGCCGCCGCTACGTCGTGGCCGGGCAGTCGGCCGGCGACCGGGTTGCCGGGGCACGGGCTGGGGTTCATCGAGACCAGACCGGTGGCCGCACCCCCGCGCCCTCCGGTGTTCACCTTGACCACCTGGTTCAGGTCGAGCGCCTGTATGAGGGCCTGGCGTACCCGCCTGTCCGCGGTCGGGCGGCCACCGAGCTGGTTGAACCACAGCCAGTTGCCGGCCACCGCCTGATCGAACCTGTGCATGTGCTGCGCGTCCAGCCGCGCCTCGTCGTCGTTCTTGACGGCGGCCACGTTGAGTCCGCCGGACATCAGCAGGTTGGCTCGCGTGGTCATGTTGGCGAGCACATTCAGCACCACCTTGGCGGGGGTGCCGGGCGCGCTCGTGCTCGCTCCGTCCGGTCCCCAGGTGTATCCCTTGCGCACGGTGAACATGTAGCTCTGTCCGGGGACCACACTGGTCAGCACGAACGGTCCGGTGCCGTCCGAAGCCGTCTTGAGCGACTTCCGGTCGCCGGCGCCCTTGCCGCAGACGATCGGCAGCTGACCGATCGTGTTCAGGATGAAGCCGAACGGCTTCTTCAGGTCCACCGTCACGGTCCGCGCGGTGTCATCGGCCTTCACCGTGAACGGCACCGTCGGCATGTGCTGGCCGTACTCGGGGGACTGGTTCTTCGGGTCGCCGGCGAACTTGATGTCGGCGGCGACGTCGCTGGCGGTGAGCGGAGCGCCGTCGGAACACGTGACGCCCTGTCGCAGGGTGAACGTCGACGAGTTCGCGTCCACGGACCACTTCTCCGCCAGCCCGGGGACGAACTTCCCATCCGGCTTCAGGAATACGAGTGGGTCGTAGGCGAGGTACGCCCTTCCCAAGACCTTGTCGACGTACGGGTCGAATCCACCGAGATCGTCGTCGAGCGCGATGGTCATGGTGCCGTTGTCGACGTACTGCTTGGCCGTTCCGTTCGCGGAACTCGAGGATCCGACGCAGCCGCTGGTGACGAGCGCCATCGCCAGCAGGGATCCGAGCGCTCCAAAAGCTGGGCGCATCACGACACTCCCTCTTGTTGATACTTCGTACGGCACACCAGGTCCCCGCGCCGCTGTCCATGTGCCGGACACCGTCCACTGTTCCTTGATCGTTCTCGCCATGAGCGGGATGACCGGACGGCAGCGGGACGACGATACTTGCTGGTCAGGCCACTCCGATCTCCTCTTGGTACTGCTCTGAGGCATCAGGTGATGGCGTCTGATATTTCATCTATGTCTGCCCAGTATGGCAGCCAGCGATTTAGAGCACCAGGGACCTAACGTGCTGATATGTCCTACTGGAGAACGTGCGACGTGCGTGGATCAGAAGTGCCTGTAGGTGCGGGCTACGCCGCGCTGGTGAACGACCCGGGGTCGTGCGCGCGGGCGACCAGCGTGATCGCGGTGGAGCCGGGCCGTAGAGGGGCATGCTGGCGGGCGGCCTCACCGGCCGAAATAAACCAGGGATAAGACGGGATTCATCGGGCTTATCGTCTTGTCGATTATTACTCAATTGTGGACTCGGAAATACAGTCCACATATCGACGGATGGGTATTCATGTCGCACCGATATCGGACGACGCCACTAAAGGGTCCGATCTCCGATTTTGATATAGGTGCGTAAAATGATTCGATATAAGCAGCAGTCGGTCGCTAGCGCGTTCGGCAACGTGGTGCGGCCGGCTTTCGTTGCGGCGACGGTGGTCGGCGGGTCCGTGGTGACGATTCTCTTGCCGCCGTCGGCTCGGGCGGAATATAAGATGCCGGAAATCTCGCACGTCGGCCATAAATTTGGTCCGGTAGCTGGACTATGTCACAGAGGGCTCTTCGGGAATTCCCACTGCTTCCGTGTCGATGACGGTTGGAGTGAAGAGGTAGAAGAGGATGACGATAGTCAAATTCCCTTGTTCGCCGTAGAAGCCGTACAAGGATCTCGAGGGCCGCGCGGAGACACGGGGCCTTCCGGACCTACCGGGCCCACCGGGCCCACCGGGCCCACAGGGCCGACGGGGCCGACGGGGCCGATTGGACCGATTGGACCGACGGGGCCGACTGGGCCGACGGGGCCCACCGGACCCGTCAGTCCGGCCAAGTGCGTCAGCACAGCGGCCGCCCAAGGTCAGACGAAGGCCGTCACAGCTGTTCGTAATGGGAAGGTGTTTGGCCAAACAGTCGACGAGAGCACCAGCCCGCCAACGCCTACCCCGCTTACCGACTTCACCGCGGCATTTGGTGCCGTTACGGTGGATTGTTCATCGGTGACAATTCAAGGCAACACCAATGTGTTCGTCACCGTGCGCACGAACACCGATCAGCTCCTTGAGGTCGGATGCACGTTGAACAACTTCCCGACCAGTTGCGGCGGGACAGTGGTCAATCTGGGAGTGATCCCCATGGCGGTGCGCGCGCCCGTCGCTGCCCGGCCCCGAATGCCCAGGATCGGGCGGATGCCCTCGATGTCGGGGATGTGATTGATTAATTACACCTCCGAGCTGGACCGCACACAGGGTTCGTGCAAGTCGCGGCAGTTACTCCCGCGGGGTCTCAATGGCGCACGGCCGCCCGCGGAGGGCGGGCGGCCGTGGTCGAGGCTACTTCTCCCAGACCTTGAAGAAGTCCAGGCTGTACTTGGCGGGGAACGGGGTGCCCGAGGATGAGGGCGGGCTGTTGGGGTCACCGCCGACCGCGAGGTTGAGGATGACCTGGGGGGCGGAGCCGTTCCAGGTGAAGTAGGTCCCCTTCACCTGCGTGTCGTCCACCCACTTCTGGATATCGCCCTCTTTCCACACCAGCGTGTAGGTGTGGTAGTCGTCGGCGAAGTCGAAGCCGGGATGCCACACCCACTGGTTGGTCATGATGTTGTAGTAGTCGGAGCCGACGCCGTCGCCGTGGTCGTAGCCGGTCCAGTCGTGGGTGTCCTGGGTCGGCGAGTTGAAGAACTCGAAGATGTCGATCTCCGAGGCGGTGTGGGGATCGCCTGCCGCGTAGAGCCAGAACGCCGGCCACAGTCCGGTGCCGTGCGGGATCTTCGCCCGCACCTGGAACACGTAGGTCTTGCCGTTGGAGGGGTAGAAGGTCTCCTTGGTGGCGATCTGGCCGCTGCTGATGCCACCGTTGAAGATGCCGCCGTGGTCCGGTGTCGCGGTCAGCTCCAGGCGGTCGGCGGTGAGGTGGTGGTTGGTGCCGTTGAACGGCTGGTAGCGCTGCCACTCGTTGTTGATCACCGAGGTGCCGGCGATGCCGTACGGATTGAAGTTCGCCGACAGGTCGGAGACGTTGCGGCCGCTTCCGGTGCCGAACTCGTAATCGCGCGACAGGGTGAAGTCGGAGAGGTCGAGTCCACCGCCGCTGGTGCCGGCGCCGTAGACCGCGAACTCCCACAGCGAGTAGCCGTACTCGGTGGCGCGCTGGGTGCCGTACATGCGCACATAGCGGGCGGAGACGGAATTGATCGGGATCGTCTGGGTGCCGCCCGTACCACTCGTGGTCGAGTAGTCGTCGGCCCAGCTCGCATTGTCGTTCGAGGTCTGGATCTTGAACGAGCGGCCGTAGGCGGTCTCCCACCGCAACGTCACCGAGGTGACGGTCTTCGCGGCGCCGAGGTCCACGGTGATCCACTGTGGATCGCCGTAGGCGCTCGACCATCGTGTCGACGCGTTGCCGTCAACGGCGTTGGCGGCCGCGTTCGACGAATCGTCGGTCGAACTCACCGTCACGGTCTTCCCGAGGGCGAGGTTGGTATCGGCGAATGCCGTTTCGGGCACGGTGAACAGCGCCGAGCACGCGGCTACCACCGCGATCAGGGCGGCGCTCAGTCTTCGTCGGGACATGTGTCAGCCTCCATGGCGGATTGGGGGCACTTGAACCGGTTCAGACTGAAAATAGATGACGACCGTGTGCTCGAAAAGGGGGTACCGCCCAGAAAATCTGACCGGGGTCGAGCCGCCTGTACCGCTCGAAAACTCGGCCGAGGCTTTGACCTAGGGGTTTGCCTGCGGCGGGTAGTGCCTCTCACTGATCTCAGCAGAGAATGCGGTGCGTACCACCCCGGCCGTAGAGCGGCTGCCCGCGTACGGCGTCGGCATCGGCCGAGTCAGATGATCTTGGAAGCGGCGGTCGGGCAGCCCAAGGAGATTTCATCCCCGGGCTGCCCGACTGATCCCTCGCCGTGCTGATCGAAAGAGCTCTATTCGGATCGAGTGTCTCGGGGGCTGATCTGCTCCAAAGCGAGACCGGTCGTGGCGGGCCCGAGCCAGGCGACGTTGAGTGCGACTATGGCCATGGCCGCAGCGATGAAGCCGAAGACCGCCCCTGAACCATATGCGGTGAGCAGTGGAAGCAGGACAAAGGGGAGGGCGGCGGTGGACAGGCGATTGGTGGAATAGCAGGCACCGACGGCAGTGCCGCGCAGTCCCGTGGGGAACAACTCAGAGCCATAGATATGAAATGCGTTGGACAAAATATTGCTGAGCGCCGTGTAGGTGAAGCCGAACCCGATGATCAGCGCAGGTGTGCGCGCGAAACCGAAGGCCAATCCGGCAAAGGTCATGGCGAGCGCACTCGCCACGATAATCCATTTGCGTTCGAAGCGTTCGATGATGAATACGGAAAGTGCCGACCCTATGGGATACCCGAAGAAACTAAGAGCGGTGAACGTCAGTGACGTGACGACATCGAAGCCCTTTGCGGCGAGGAGCAATGGCACAAGGGTGCCGAAGCCGTAGTAGCCCACCGTCTCGAGCATGTCCAATACGACGAGCATGCCGGTCCGCCGGAGATACGGGGCTCGAAGCAGCGCACGCGGCGCGATCGGGGGCGGGGCAATGTCGTCGACGTCTGGTTCAGGCAGCCCATGACCAGGGGCGAGCCCTCTCGTGGCCTCCTGCTCCATCACCGACACGATGCGCTCGGCCTCGGCGTTCCGGCCGACCGACTCCAGCCAACGCGGTGACTCGGGAAGGCGACGCCTTAGGAACCAGATCACCAATGCTCCCGCCCCGCCGAGCAGGAACATCCACCGCCATCCCGCCAATCCGAGAGGTGTGCGGGGTACTAGGACACGGCCGAGTATGCCAACGGCCGGTACGCCAAGGAAACCGACTGTATAGGTCCAGGCCATGAAACGACCTCGGCCCCGCGAAGGCAGAAGATCGGACAGGTACGCGTCGGCGACAGGCGCCTCTGCTCCCAGACCGAGACCGGCGATGAAGCGTGCGATGACCAAGAAACTGACGTTCATGGCGAATGCAGCGAGGATCGAGCATATCGAATAGATCGCTAGATTCAGCAGGAAGGCAGCTCGCCGACCGATTCGGTCGGAAAGACGGCCCATGGCGATCGCGCCTATGAACTGACCGACGAAGGCCGAGGCCAACACCATCCTGAGGGCGGTGTCCCCAAGGTGGAACTGAGCCTTGAGTACGGTACTGAGAGTTCCGGCAAGGAAGATCTCGTAGGCGTCGAAGAACAAGCCGAGTCCGATCACGAGGATCGCGTATCGGTGCGTGGTACCGATCGGAAGCCTGTTCAATCGTCCCGCGATGGAATACCGCGTTGATGGGGAGGCTGAGGGAGACTGGAACGCAGGGGTGCTCATGGCGACCCTCCGGTAACGACCGGCCCGATGCCGGTTGGTGGTGTCGGAGTGGTCGGAATGTAGAGGCGCCGAGCTTCGACGGACGTCGAAGAGTTGTGCCGCGGAACCCCGTTGCCTGCGGACTTGCCAGACCGGCGTCAGCGGGCGGGGCGAATCAGGCCGTCGTCTGCTCGGCGGACGGCCGGGGTACGGCCCATTCGTCGAGCAGGTCATGGCCGGCGCCGGTGAGGCGAAGAGAACGTTTCGCCGGGCCACGCTCCAGCGCCTCGACATCGAGCAGGTGGTCGAGCAAAGCGGTGCCTACGGCGCCCGCCAGATGCGGACGCCGTTCCGTCCAGTCCACGCAGGGCCGGGCGAGCTTGCGGCCGGATACACGTGAGGCTGGTAGCCGAACACCCCGCAGAGTGAGGGTGTCGCGGCCGAGCAGCGTGAGTACGAACATCCCTTCGGTCCGCTGGATGAACCCTTGTTCGAGGAAAGCGTCGGTGACGGTCACTCCGAGCAGGCCGGCGAGATGCGAGTAGCAGGAGCGCGCGAAACGCAGCTCATCGCGAGCCCGGAAGGCTCGCAGTGACGTGACGCGCGCGGGTGGCATGTGGCGCGCCAGGTCTTCGATCATCTCGGCCACCTCGGCCGAAGCCAGTCGGTAATACCGGTGCCGGCCACAGCGCTCGGCCACCACCCAGCCTGCCGCCATCAATTTCGTCAGGTGGAAGGTGGCGGTCGATGCCGTCACGCCCACTCGGGCTGCCAGCTCACTGGGAGGTACCGAAATACCCCCCATCAGCGCGATGAGAATCGCCGATCGGGCCGGGTCGGCCAGGAGCGACCCGACCGTGCTGAGATCGACCTCGTCCCAGGTCGCATGATCCTTCATGAGCCAAGTCTGCATCGAGAACCCTTTGATCGCGATGAAAGCTTCGGCTCCCTACGGTGAATCCGCGGCCTCTGAGACGGCCGTGGACGTCGCCGTGATGATCGAAGCCCCCGACCGGCGATGACCGACCCTTCGGCCTGCCCCGGATCCTCGGGCGGTTCGACCATTCGTGGAAGGAAAGACGCATGTCCGCAACGGCGGCCGAGGCGCGTACGGTCTTCGAACTATGGCACCGCTACGCACGTGATCGGCAGGTCAGCGAGCTCGCCGGCCTGTACGCCGAAGATGCGATATTGGAAAGCCCGCTGGTACCCCGGATCCTTGACATCGCATCCGGGCGTTTGGAGGGCCGCGAGCAAATCCAGGCTTTTTTCGCCGAGGGCACCCGGAGACGGCCGAATCCTCTGGTCCGCTGGTATCGCTCCGACCGCTATCTTTTCGACGGCAACACCTTGATGTGGGAATATCCGCGAGACGCACCCGACGGAGACCAGGTCGACATCCTTGAGGTAGTGGACCTCGACGGATCCCTCATCCGAGCCCACCGCATCTACTGGGGTTGGTTCGGCACCGAGTTGCTCATCGGCAACGCCGTCGATAAAGCCGTCAGTCATGGCTGAGGACACCATCCGCTCGCCTGAGAACGTGAGTGCCCACATGCCCGGCGCCGCTTCAGGAATTCGAAGATTCTCCCGAGCTAAAGATCCAACTCGCTGGATCACAATCAACGATCTGCGGGATGCCGCGCGCCGGCGACTTCCTCACATGATCTTCGATTTTGTCGATGGCGGCGCCGGCGATGAGGTGACATCACGGGAAAACCTCCAAGCCTTCAACGCCCTGCGGCTCTTGCCACAGGTCTTGGTCGACGTCGCCGAACGCGACCAGCGTAAGGAACTGCTCGGCGAGCAACTCCGGATGCCGGTCATCTGCGGCCCCACCGGCATGCCTGCCCTCGCACATCCTGATGCCGAACTCGCTGCGGCAGCCGCGGCCCACGATGCCGGGACCGTGTTCGTGGTCAGCTCCGCGTCCAGCTACTCGACTCGATCCATCGCCGACGCCAGTGCCGGTCCGCTGTGGTTTCAGCTCTATGCCTGGCGTGACCGAGACACGGCCGCGACCCTCATCGACCAGGCCCGCGACGCGGGCGCTCGCGTGCTCGTCCTCACCGTCGACTGCCCTGTACCCGGCCAACGCGAACGGGACCTGCGCAACGGAATGACGATCCCTCCTCGCCCCTCCTTCGCCAACGCCGCGGATCTGGCTCGACACCCCGGATGGTGCCTGAGATTCCTCCGCGGACCACGCATCGAGCTGGCCAATCTGGCCGGGCTCGAGGCAGCGCCCGCCAATGGCGCACTCGGCGCGGCTGGCTGGCTTCAACACCTGTTCAACCCGGCACAGACATGGGATGACCTAACCTGGTACTCCCGCCGTTGGGACGGCCCCGTGCTGGTCAAGGGCATCATGTCCGCAACGGACGCACGTCGCGCCGTCGAACTCGGTGCTGCCGGCGTGATCGTCTCCAACCATGGCGGCCGACAACTCGACCACCTCCCCGCGGCCGTCAGCGTGCTCCCTGCCATTTCCAACGCCCTCGCCGGTACCTCGGCGGTCGTCCTCCTCGATGGAGGAATCCGACGCGGCGTCGACGTCATCAAGGCCCTCGCACTGGGTGCCGATGCTTGTCTCATAGGCCGTCCCTGGGTGTACGGCCTTGCAGCAGCCGGCTACCACGGCGTCCGGCGCGCCTTGGACATTCTCTACGATGAAATCGACCAAGCACTCGCCCTCCTCGGCAGGCGATGCGTCAGCGAGATCGACTCCTCCGTTCTCTGGCGTCCGTCCGACCTACCAGGCCCAGTGAATGATCCTGACCTCTCGTCCTGAGGCGGTGACCGGACGTCGTCTTAGGACAGAACCGAGGTGCGGATATCCACGCTTGGCGGGGGCCTAGCGGGTGAGGTGCAGGTGGTTTCTCATTATGAGTCGACCATTCGAATGGTGATACAAAACATTATTGGTTTTGTCTCTTCTCGATTCATCTGTCGCTATGTCTTCTCGTCGGCTCCAGCTGCAAAGATAGGAACCATTGCTGAGTAGGATGCCTATAAAGAGTGTTGGATTAGCAAAAGGGTTTAGCATCGCCAGATGCTGGCTGTGGATGCCGAATACGCCGAAAAACTCAACACCCGTCTCGGCGCGATATATTGACAACACGTATCGCTGCATGCGGGCAACCATCGAGCGCGATCGCGCAGATCGCCGCTGATTCTCCAACGTTGCGTTCCTTCAGCTCGCGAACAACGTGATGCGATGTTGATCGAGCAGATCAGAACAGGTGCACGCCGCCAACTACGGCGTCTACGGCGCGTCGGCGGCGAATAGCTCACCATGACCGTGGATATGTCGGTGCCGTGACCGCCGGCCGGCACTTCGCCGTTGAGCGCCCGGACCAGCTGTGGCCAGCCAGGGCTGGCCGCATTCTCGGATGGTGAGACGGTGAGGTCAGGTCACGAGGTGATGGCGGTGGGTGTGTCGCCGGGCTGACATGCAACAAGGCCCCATAGAACGGGTGATTGTCGAAGATCAACTCGTTCGCTGGAGCCTCGTTGTCTGTTCAGTCTGTCATGCCCGCAGCTATCTCGGCCATCGCCGCCACTGTCGCGGAGGGCGGGGAGTTCGGGGCCGAGGTTTCGGCGGTTGGCTTGTGGCAGGTGTGGTCCGAGATCACTGATCCGCGTGATCGGCGGGGGCGCCGTCATTCGCTGGTGGTGATCTTGGCGTTGGTGCAGGCGGCCGTGGTGAGCGGCGCGACGAGTTTCGCGGCGATCAGGCATTGGATCGGTGCGTGCCCACAACAGGTCCTTGCTGGCATCGGCGCACGTCAAGACCATTGCACGGGCCGGTTCTTGGCGCCGCATCCCGACACCGTGTGCCGGGTGATGGAGCAGGTGGACGCCGCTGAGGTGGACGCGGCCTACGCCCGTTACCGGTCGGCGCAGATGGCCGCCTTGCACGATGATCCGGACGAGCTGATCGCGATGACCGTGGACGGCAAAGCCCAGCGCGGCACGGCGCACGGTCAGACCCGCGCGCGGCACCGCCTCGGCGTGATGCTGGCCGCCGACGCCATCACGGTCGCTCAGCTGGACGTGGACGGCAAGTCGAACGAGATCAAGGCGTTCATCCCGCTGCTGGAGCAGGTTCCGTGCCTGCGCAACGCCGTCATCAGCGCCGACATGATGCACACCCAGCGTGAGCACGCCGGGTACCTGCATCAGCGCGGCGCGTACTTCGTGTTGCCCGTCGGCGGGAACCAGCCGGGTCTGTTCGACCAGCTCGACGCCCTGGACTGGAAGAACGTCCCGATCGGCTGGATGACCTACGACCGCGGCCACGGCCGCCAGGAGATCCGCACCATCCAAGTGCGTCCCGCTCCCAAAGGAGTCAAGTTTCCCCACGTCAAGCAGGTGTTCCTAGTCGAACGCCACTTCATGGATCTGCGGGATCAGCACCTGTCCAGCCAGGCCGTGCTCGGTGTCACCAGCCTGCCGGCCACCAAGGCCGGCCCCGAGCGACTCGCCGGATTCATCCGCGGCGAATGGGCCATCGAGAACCGCGATCACTACGTCAGAGATGTAACCCTGGGTGAAGACCGGTGCCGAGTCCGGCCCGGATCCCTCCCCTCGATCCTGGCCGTCATGCGCAGCCACGCCATCGGCGCGCTACGCCTGCTCGGCTTCACCAACATCGCCGAAGGAACCCGCTGGGCACGAGACGACTTCCAGCACCCGATGATGGCCCTCGGTCTCACGATGTGAGAATGCGCTCGACCCTGAGGTGAGTCCCAGGGTCGTGAAAATGATCGCGATGGCGATTGTGAGCAGTGTCGCGGCCATAATGCCGTGTGCTGTCTGGCCGATGACGGAGCCGATTCGGGGCCACAGGTGGATTTCGTCGGCGGTGGTGATGCCAGCGGTGACTCCGGCAGCGATGTATGAGGCGGCAGTGGCCTTGGCGGCCGCGGTGAGCAGGACGATGATCGTGATCATCATGAGGTACAGGAGGATGTGTACTGGGGTGGCCAGGGCGTTGTAGGAGCGTTCACTGAGGTGCCACAACGTGAAGTACTCCGCGTCAGGGCCCTCAGAGGTGTCGGAAGTCCGCGCCCACGGCAGAGCCCATGTGACCATGAGCGCGACGGCTGCAGCCGTCCCCCACACCGCCGAGCAGATCCTCCGCTCCAAGTTCTCAGGTGCTTGCAATGGTCGTCCTCCCCGGATACCGGTCCGATGCGTCGTCTTCGGAGGCTCGTGGTGCCCATACGGATGGCGGCGTGGTCGTCGTCAATGACCCCACGGCCTTCCTGATCTTCGGGATCGCACCGCGAGGACACCAGATCATCCGTGCTTTCTGAGTGCTTTCGGTAGTCGTTCGCACTCGTACCGTAAGGCGCAAATGATGGCGCTGCATTGCTTTCGTGAGAGTTAAGTGGAGGTGTATCCGGCATCACCTCGCACACAGCGTGATGTCGGCGCGAATCGTGGAGTCGCGCAGGCTCATGTAATTGGCGATGCCGCCACCACCGGCTCGTCGTCCGGGTCGGCGTGTCCTCGCTGGCGTCGACGAACCCTGCGCGTCGGGGCCAGTTGCTAAGGGCGGATCTGTACGGCTCCAGCTGAGCCGCGGTACAAGCCTGGGGCAGTGAGCAGGCCGTAGGCAAAACGTAGGCAGCCGGCCAAATGATGATGTCCCACGCTGTCCAAGCCCGTGCAGCGGGCGCATGAGGCAGCTGGAAACCGAGGACAACCCGCCGTCATGCTTAGTGGCTGGATTCATGGCCTTCGAAGGTCATCACCGACGGTGTTCCAGCAAGATCACCGCATTCGAGCAGACATGGAGCAACCACGCCTTCCAAATCGCCCCAAAACGCAGACTGGGCGTTCTTAGATGATCTAAGAACGCCCAGGTCATGCAGGGTGCGCCGCCAGGGACTTGAACCCCGAACCCGCAGATTAAGAGTCTGCTGCTCTGCCAATTGAGCTAGCGGCGCTTGCGACGTCCGTAACTCTAGCAGCCCTCTTGCTACGGTTGCGAATCGTTTGGCAGGCCCTCAGTGACGCCCCTGCCACAGGCTGATCGCGGCTCCGCGTGAGCTGACTTCCAGCTTCGCGTAGATGCGGTTGACGTGGTTCTTCACCGTCTTCTCGCTCAGGAAGAGCTCCCGCGCGATCTCCCCGTTCGAGAGCCCGCTGGCGATCATGTCCATGACTTCGGACTCGCGGGCGGACAGGCCGAGGTGGTCGCGGTCGGCTTCTCGGACGGCGCGGATCAGGTCGGCCGGGGTGAGGTCGCCGGGGGGCAGGTGGTTGACCGGGCCGGCGACGGGTTTCGGTGAGAGGAGGAACACGCGGGTGGTGCGGCTCAGTGGGGCGGCGTGAGAGACGTGAGCGGGGCTCAGGAGGACGACGTCGGGTCTCAGGCTCTGGGCGGCGGCCACGTTCGGGGCGCAGATCACCTGTAGATCGTCACTTGTCTCCAGCGACGAGATGAGGGAGGGGTCGCCGTCGACGATCATGACTCGCAGGGGTCCGTCCGCGCTCATCCGGCCTCCGGGTAGGCACCGGCTAAAGCCTAGCCCGGACAAGCCTCCCACGGGATGGGGAATCAGCAGCTAAAAGGGCGAGGGCCCCGGAGTCAGACTCCGGGGCCCTCGCCATCAGGGTGAGTGAGGGGACTTGAACCCCCGGCACCCAGGACCACAACCTGGTGCTCTACCGACTGAGCTACACCCACCATCGGCCGCACAACGGCGACTTATGAAGTGTAGCGGTTCCCGGGGGCTTCTCAGCCACCGATATCCGCGGCGATCGCGCGTGCCGTGTCAGAGTCGGGGCCGGGCTGGGGGACGAATACCGCGGCGCGGTAGTAGCGGAGTTCGGTGATGCTCTCGGTGATGTCGGCGAGGGCCCGGTGGCCGCCCTTCTTCGCGGGGCTCGCGAAGTATGCACGGGGGTACCAGCGACGGGACAGCTCCTTGATGGAGGAGACGTCGACCATGCGGTAGTGCAGGTGGGCGTCGAGCGCGGGCATGTCGCGGGCGAGGAAGGAGCGGTCGGTGGCGATCGAGTTGCCGCACAGGGGCGCCTTCTTGGCGCCGGGGACGTGGGTGCGCACGTAGTCGAGGGTCTGTGCCTCGGCTTCGGCGAGGGTGATCCCCGACGCGAGCTCCTTCAACAGCCCTGAGGTCGTGTGCATGTCGCGCACGACCTTGGACATCTGACGTACTGCCTCCTCAGGCGGTTTGATCACCAGGTCGATGCCCTCGTCGATGATGTTCAGCTCACCATCGGTCACCAGGGTCGCGATCTCGATCAGGGCGTCATGCCCCAGATCGAGCCCGGTCATTTCACAGTCGATCCAGACCAGCCGGTCGTTCATGACCTTCACCATAAGTCCTGGCACGAAACTTTGAGTGAGATCGCCGGCGAAGGGGCGGCGGTCATACCCCGGTGAACGGGATCCCTGGGCGGAGCGTCGGGTCGGGTACGGGGGTGCCGGTTACCTGGCGAATCGGCAGCTCACCGGCCCATACGTCCAGTTCCTGGTCTTCTTCGGTGTCGATCGGCGGCCCCTGGCGGGTCTTCACCGAGGCCTCTTCGAGGGGCAGGGCGAGCAGGGTCGTGGCGGCGAGTTCCTTGCGGCTCGGTGGCCGGGCGATGTCCCAGCGGCCGGGGGCCAGGTTCTCCACCAGCGTGGCCATGCCGGCCAGCTTCTCCGCAGGGTCGTCGACGAGGCGGGGCCGGCCGAAGATCATGACGCTGCGGTAGTTCATCGAGAGGTGGAACGCCGAGCGGGCGAGCACGATCCCGTCGAGGTGGGTGACGGTCACGCAGACCTCTTCGGTGCGCAGGCTGACAGACCCGGTCGACCCGTGGATGTAGAGGGTGTCGCCGGCGCGGCCGTACGTGGTGGGGATGACGCGCGGCGAGCCGTCGATGATCACGCCGAGGTGGCAGATCATGCCCGCGTCGAGGATGGCGTACAGGTCGCGGCGGTCGTCGGAGCCGCGTTCCGGGTGACGCCGGATTCGGGTGCGGTCGGTCGCGGACAGCGGGGTTGTGCTCATGAGGGCAACGCTAGGATCGAAGTGGCCTGGAGTGAACGGCCACTGAGCGTCTGATGAGGAAAACCACTTTGTCGCGGCACCAGATCGACCTGCCGTTCATCGTCGACCGCCGTGCCGATCTGCCGTTGAGCGTCCAGCTCGCCGGGCAGCTGCGCGCGTCCATGGCTGACGGGCGGCTGAGGGCGGGGGAGCGCCTGCCGTCGAGCCGCGCGCTCGCGTCGACGCTCGGCATCAGCCGTACGGTCGTCACGACGGCGTACGAGCAGCTCTACGCCGAGGGCTGGGTGCAGGGCCGGCACGGCTCGGGCACGTACGTCGCCGACATCGAGATCTCCCGGGCCGCACAGGAGACACCGCGCAAGGCCCCGGCGGCGCCGAAGAACCGCTCCACGATCGACCTGCGCCCCGGCACTCCCTGGGTGGGCGCGCTCGACACGCCCGCGTGGCGGCGTGCCTGGCGGCAGGCGGCGGAGCTCCGCCACGCCGCGCGGGCCGACCCCCGGGGCCTGCCGGGTCTGCGCGCCGCCGTGGTCGACCACATGCGCCGCAGCCGCGGCGTCGCCTGCCCGCCGGAGCGCGTGCTGATCACCCGTGGCGTCACGAACGGCCTCGATCTGTTCGCCGCGACCGTGCTGGGCCGCGGGGCGCGTGTCGGCGTGGAGGAGCCCGGCTTTCCCGACGCGCGGGAGGTGCTGGCGGCGCGCGGCGCGGAGGTGGTGCCGTGCCCGGTCGACGAGGTCGGGCTGATCGTCGACGCCCTTCCGGACGACCTGAGCCTCATCTATACGACACCGTCCCACCAGTACCCGCTCGGCGGACGTCTCTCCGTGCGCCGCCGTCAGGCGCTGGTCGCCTGGGCCCGCCGTACGGGCGCGCTGATCGCCGAGGACGACTACGACAGCGAGTTCCGGTACGACGTGGCGCCGCTGCCCGCGCTGTACGGCCTCGCTCCGGACGTCACCGTCTACCTCGGCACGACCACGAAGACGCTCTCACCCGACGTGGGAGTGGGCTGGCTGGTGGCGCGGCCGGACCTGGTGGACGCGATGGCCGACCGGCGCGAGCGGTTCAACGACCGGACCTCCGCCGTGCCGCAGGAGGCGGTCCGCATCCTCATGGAGCGCGGTGACCTCGACCGTCACATCCGCCGGATGCGGGCCGAGTACGCCCGGCGGCGCGCCGTCGTCGTCGAGGCGCTCGGTCACCTTCCGCTCCTCGGCGACACGGCCGGGCTCCATCTCGTCGTGGAGCTGCCGGCGGAGACGGCAGAGGGGATCATCGAGCGTGCCGCCGCCCGCGACGTGCTGCTCGCCACGTTGGCCCTTCGCTACGCCGGGCCGGAGCGCATGCACGGCCTGGTCATCGGGTACGGCGGCGCGGCGGCACCGCAGATCAAGACCGCATGCTCGCTTGTACGGGAGCTGGTCCGTGCGCCGGGGAGGCGTCCGGCGTGAGCCGCCGGGCGAGCAGCTCGTCCGGGTCCACGGCAGTCGCGGCCTCCTCGGGTACGGCCCTGGTCCGCGTCCGTTCCATCTCCACCTCGACCGGCAGCGGGCCGGTGATCTCGAAGATGTCGATGGCGCCGGGCGCGGGACCGCTCGTGTGCGGCACCTGAGAGGCGCCGAAGTGCCCGCCGCGCGCCCACGCCCTACGGCCGCGCGCGCCCTCGTACGCCTCGGGTGACGGCAGCGGCCTGCCGGCCGGCCAGTCGCGTGGCACACGCCACCCGTCGAGCCAGCTCATGATTCTCTCGATCCCCTTCATCGGCGTGCGGGTGAACGGCTCCTGCGTCAGGCCTACGACGACGATCTGGAAACACCGCCGCCCCTCGCGGCCGACGCCGTCGGGCAGAAGGAGTGCGGCCTCCGTGGCGGGGACCATCTGGACGATGTCTCCGGTGCAGGGGTTCCATACGAGGTGGGCGTTGCGCCCTTGCTGCTCCAGGCGCTGGGCCACCGAACGCGCGGAGATCGTGGACGGGTCGTTCTCGCTGGTGTGCCACACGGCACGTGGTACGCCGCCGTTCAGCGAACCGCCGTGATGTTTGGAGTGCAGGCGCCCGGATTCGGGCAGCCACGCGTCGGCCACGATGAGATCCCCCCAGTGGGGTCGAGTGCTATTCCCCGACACAGATAGGTCGCTTCACGACCAGCCCCGGTTGGCCCAGGCTGGCGGCTTTGTGCGAATTTTCCGAACTTACGTGCTGACCTCCCCACTTATTGCCTGCCTGATACCTAGATGGTTCAAATGCCTACCCCGAGTGATTTCGCGCCACCCGTACGGGGCCGGATCCGGCCGTACGGGGGGCGGTTGGCGCCCCGGACCCGAGCCGCGTTCTAATAGGCCGGTGAGCGGAACGAGGAGTGCGGCATGACCGATCAGGTTCCCGGAATCGACGTCCCCCGTCTGTCGGCATGGTTGTCGAGGACGCTGCCCGACCTCGGGCGGATCACCGGCATCGAGATCCTCGCCGGAGGCCGCTCGAACCTCACCTACCTCGTGCGTCTCGGAGACCGCCGCACGGTGCTCCGCAGGCCGCCGCTCGGGCACGTGCTGCCGACCGCCCACGACATGACACGTGAGCACACCGTCCTGTCGGCGCTGGCCGGCAGCGACGTCCCCGTGCCGACCCCGCTCGCCCTGTGCACGGACGAAGACGTGATCGGTGCGCCCTTCTACCTGATGGAGCACGTCGACGGCCGGGTCCTGCGCACCGTCGAGGACGCCTCGGACGTGACCCCCGAGGAGGCGCGCGGGCTCAGCGAACGCCTCGCGGAGGCGCTCGCCGCCATCCACCTGCTCGACGTCGATCGCGCCGGGCTCGCGGACTTCGGCCGCCCGCAGGGCTACATGGCTCGCCAGCTCAAGCGCTGGGGCCGCCAGTGGGAGGCGTCCCACTCCGGCGAGGCCGACGCGTCGTACGAGCGTCTCGTGAAGCGCCTCGGCGAGCGGCTGCCCGCCGACGGGCTCACCGGCCTCGTCCACGGCGACTTCCGCCTCGACAACGCCCTCGTACGCACGCGGCCCGAACCCGAGATCGCCGCGGTCGTCGACTGGGAGATGTCCACCCTCGGCGATCCGCTGTCCGACCTGGGCCTGACGCTCGTCTACTGGACCGACCACGGCGACGCCGAACGCCAGGCCATCCCGGTTGGCTCCACGGTCACCAGCGCCCCGGGCTTCCTCACCGGCCGCGAGTTCGCGGCGAGGTACGCCGAGCTCACCGGCTACGACCTCACCGACCTGGACTTCTACGTGGCGTTCGGCTGCTACAAGCTCGCCGTGATCCTGGAGGGCATCAACGCGCGATTCCTCCAGAAGGCGACCGTGGGGGAGGGCTTTGAGAAGGTCGGCGCGTCCGTCCCGATCCTCATCGAGCGCGCCCACCGCGTCCTGGACGAGGGCACCGTCTAGGGCCTAGACCACGGCGAGGTCGACGAGGCGGAGCCGATCCGGGTCGCCGATCAGGTCGATCGCGGTGATCCGGCCGCCGTCGACCGTGAACCGCAGCACCAGCAGCAGCCGCCCGCGCGGCGCGACGACGAGGCCGGGCGCGCCGTCCACGAGCGCGAGCCGGGCGAAGCTCGCGTGACCGGAGCCGGCGAGCGTCCTCTTCGCGACGTCCCGAGCCCCTCTCGCCTCGGGCTCCGCCTCCGCCCGCCGTACGACGCCGGGCGCCAGCACCCGGAGCAGGGCGTCGAGATCGCCGGCGCGGGACGCGGCCAGGAAAGCCGCCACGACCTCACGCCGCCCGTCGGCGCCGGCCGGAGGGGCGGCGCCGCGTACGCGCAGGCGGGCGCGGCTGGCGAGCTTCTTCGCCGCGTCCGGCGACCGGTCGAGGATCTCGGCGATCTCCGCGAACGGCACGGCGAACAGGTCGTGGAGCACGAAGGCGACGCGTTCTGCGGGGCCGAGCCGGTCGAGGACGACGAGCAGCGCGAGCCCGACGGAGTCGGCCAGCACCGCCTCCTCGGCCGGATCGTGCGCGGGCACCGGGTCGACGCCGTCCAGGGCCTGCTCGTCCCGCCGCCGGCGTGAGCGCAGCATGTCGAGGCAGACGCGGCCGACGATCGTGGTCAGCCATCCCGTCATGTTGACGATGGCGCCGGAGTCGAGGCGGCGTGCGCGCAGCCACGCCTCCTGCACCGCGTCGTCCGCCTCGTCGGCCGAGCCCAGCATGCGGTACGCCACCGCCCGCAGATGGCCGCGCGCCCGCTCGAAGGGCTCGGCCGGCTCCGTCTGATCGTCCATCGGTCACCTTTCGCCGTCGTGGGTCGACATGAGAGCGACGAGCGGGAACGCGTGAGATCGACGAGAGGCAAGCGATGACTTCACTACTGCATCTGGATTCGAGCCATTCCGGCGACTCCGTCAGCCGACGGCTGACGGCGTTGTTCGCGGACACCTGGCGAAGGCGGCACGGCGAGGACGGGTACCGGTACCGGGACCTGGTCGCCGCCCCGGTGCCGCCGATCGGCCCGGCCTATTGCGCCCTCGGCCGTCGCCTGGAGAGGAACGGCCTCGTCCCAGTGGAGAAGGTGGCGGCGACGGCCGAGAGCGGCGCCGAGGAGCGGGAATGGGCGTCGACCGTGCCGCTCGTCACGGAGCTGCTGGCCGCGGACACCGTGCTGGTGGGCACCCCGATGTACAACTTCTCGGTGCCGGCCTCGCTGAAGGCCTGGATCGACCGGGTGACCTTCCCCGGGGCGTACACCGACCCGGACACCGGAGACCGCCTGCTGCGCGGCACCCGCGTCGTGGTGGTCACCGCGCGCGGCGGCGCGTACGGGCCGGGCACGCCGCGCGAGGCCTTCGACTTCCAGGAGCCCTACCTGCGGGCGTACTTCACCGACCTGGGCGTGGCCGAGGACGACCTGTCGTTCGTGCACGCCGAGATGACCCTGGCCGGCCTGGTGCCCGCCCTCGCCCGCCACCGGCCGCTGGCGGAGACCTCACTGGACGCCGCGCGAGCCACGGTCACCGCGCTGGCGGCCCGCTAGGGTTCGCCGCTGAGACCGCCCCTAGTACGGGTCACCGCCGCCGCGGAGTGTGGTGGCGAGCTCGCCCAGGCGGCGCAGGGCGGCCTGCTGGAGGCCGGGGCCGAACGTCACACGGGCGACGCCCAGGGCGGCCAGGCGGGACAGTGACGGGACACCCGGGTGGTACAGGACGTTGAGCGGCCCCGGGATCCGGTCGACGAGGGTCGCGATCAGGGACTCCTCGGTCAGGCCGATCACGAAGACGCCGTCCGCGCCCGCGTCCAGGTACGCGCGGCCGCGGGCGACCGTCTCCTCCAGGCGCTCCTCGGCGGACAGGCCCGGCAGCGCGCCGTCGCCGTACACGTCGACGCGGGCGTTGATCACCAGGTCGGCGTCCGCGTCGCGGATCGCGGCGAGGCGTGCCGCCTGCTCCTTCGCGCCGGCCAGGACACGACCCTCACCCGCGTTGTGGACGGTGTCCTCGATGTTGCAGCCCGCGGCGCCGGCCTCGCGCAGCCGGGCGGCGAGATCGGCGGGCGGCAGGCCGTAGCCGGACTCGGCGTCGACCGAGACGGGCACGTCGACGGAGCGGGTGACGCGGGCCGCCGCGGCGAACATCTCCTCAGGCGGCGCGGCCTCGCCGTCCTCGTACCCGAGGCTGTCGGCGACCGCGTGGCTCGCCGTGGCGATCGCGGGAAACCCGGCTCCCGCGAGGACACGGGCGCTGGCGGCGTCCCAGGAGTTCGGGAGTACGAGGAGGTCGTCTTCGTGGTGCAGGGCGCGCAGCCGCGCCCTCTTGTCCGGCAGGCTCATACTTCTGACGGTACGGGCTGGGGACGGCCCCGCTGAAGAGCCAATTCGGGGCCGTCCCACAGGGCCACTGGACGGTCAGCAGCTCCAGGTGACGGAGGCCGTCGCGCCCGAGGAGAACGACACCGAGCCGCTGCCGCTGCCGAGGCAGATGCCGCCGGGCCGGTGTGCCGTGATGCCCGCGGACTGGCCGGCCGAAAGGCTGCCGCTCCCGCTCGCGGAGACGTTGTTGGTGCCGCTCACGCTGTAGTTGACCGGACCGCCCACCGCAGTCACGGTGACCGTGCAGGTGAGCGTGTGGCTCATGTGGCAGCCGGACACCGACAGCGTGCCGGGTGCCGGCGGGTGGGACGGCGGGTGCGGGTGCCGACGGGGTGGGTGCTTCGGCGTGGGCGTGGGCGTGGGCGTCTTGCTCGACTTGGACGGACGCGCGCTCGGGGTGTTCGCGTCGGTCGGCAACGGGCCCTCGGAGAAGTCCGGCGAGGACGGGTCGTCGGACGGAGAGTCGCCCGGGCTCGCCGCGATGTTCTGGTTGTTGCCGGAGTCCTGGCTATCGCCGCCCGGCAGCAGCAGGAAGATCCCGCCGATCACCAGCACGCCGAAGGCGACCGCCGCGAGAGCCGGCCACAGCTTCGGAGTGGCGCGCTCCTCCGGCTCGGGCTCGACCTCCGCCGGGGGCTCGGCGCGCATCGCGATCGTCGACCGCATGTCCGCGAACTGAGGGGAGGCCGCCGTCGTGAGCACGCGCTCGCGCAGGGCCTCGGGGATGGCGGCGATCGGCATCGCGTTCAGCAGCCGCGCGGTCGCGACCTTGCGGTTGCCCCGCGCGCCGCAGATCGGGCAGTTCGTGATGTGCCGGGCGAGCTTCCCGCAGGTCTCGCCGTTGAGCGGCTGCTCCGGAGGGCCTGCCAGCGCCGAGACGCTCGGGCAGTCCTCGCGTCCGGTCGCCGCGACGACCACGGCGGCGAAGGCGTCGTCGAGGTCGTGCCGCGCCTGCGCGACGAGCACGGACGCGTCCTGCGGCGTCGTGCAGAGAACCTCGGCGAGTTCGTGCGGGTCCAGCTCGTGGCGCAGGGACAGGTCGAGCGCCTCGCGCTGCTGGCCGTTCAGCACCAGCAGGGCGGTGTGCACGAGCTGCCGCGTCGCCTCGTCGGCCTCCAGGCCGGCGGCCTCGGGCGCCCGCGTGCGCTCGGCCGGGATCTCGGACTGCGCGCGGCGGCGCAGGCATTCGGTTCGCGTCACCGCGTAGAGCCAGCCACGGAAGAGCCGCGCGTCCGGCAGCCCGCCGATGCGCTCCTGCACGGTGATCAGGGAGTCGTGCAGCCCGAGAGCCGCCGCTTCCTGATCACGGAGGAGAACATGGCAATAGTCGAACAAACGAGGTCCGTAGACGTCGTAGATATGAGCCAGAGCGGCTCCATCACCGGCGCGCAGCGACTGTGCTAGCCGTCGGTCGTCGGCCCGTTCAATACTCGGCCAGCCGGCCACGTGTCCTCCTGCTGAACTGGGTGTAAGGCGAGGACTCAGACGCCCCATCCGAAACCTAGGATCCCGAATCCTGCCATCAAACTACGCACAATGCATGTTTAAACGGTCAAATCTGTTATGTGGTGTGACCGTGCGTGTCCAAATTCAGGAACCCTGCAGGAAAGGCTGACTCGGTGTGACCGGAGCCATCAGGACTTCAGATCGGGAAAGTCGTCCTCGCGAAACTCCGACGCCCGCCGATCGTCGTTCTCCAATCCGCGGAGCTCGACGCGGCGGATCTTCCCGGAGATCGTTTTCGGCAGTTCGGCGAACTCCACACGCCGCACGCGCTTGTACGGCGCCAGATGTTCCCGGCAGAACGCCAGGATCGACCGGGCCGTCTCCTCCGTCGCCTCATGCCCCGCCGCCAGGGTGACGTACGCCTTGGGCACCGCGAGGCGTACGGGATCGGGCGCGGGCACGACGGCCGCCTCGGCCACCGCGTCGTGCTCCAGGAGCACGCTCTCCAGCTCGAACGGTGAGATCCGGTAGTCCGACGCCTTGAACACGTCGTCGGTGCGCCCGACGAATGTGATGTAGCCGTCGGCGTCCTTCGTCGCGACGTCGCCGGTGTGGTAGAAACCGCCGGCCATCGCCGCGTCGTTCAGCTCGGTGTCGCCGTGATAGCCGGTCATCAGCGCCAGCGGCCGGTCCGACAGGTCGATGCAGACCTCGCCCTCGTCGCCGCGCTCGCCGGTGACCGGATCGAGGAGGACGATCGTGTATCCGGGCAGCGGGCGTCCCATCGAGCCGGGCTTGAGAGTCTGGCCGGGGGAGTTGCCGACCTGAGCGGTAGTCTCGGTCTGGCCGTAGCCGTCGCGGATGGTCAGGCCCCAGTGCTTGTGCACCTGGTCGATGATCTCCGGGTTGAGCGGCTCGCCCGCCGCGACCGCCGTGCGCAGCGGCAGGCTCCAGGCCGACAGGTCCTCCTGGATCAGCATCCGCCACACCGTCGGCGGCGCGCAGAAGCTCGTGACCTCGCACCGCTTCAGCACGTCCAGCATCGCGGGCGCGGAGAACCGCGTGTAGTTGAAGACCAGGACGCAGGCGCCGGCGTTCCACGGCGCGAACAGGTTGCTCCACGCGTGCTTGGCCCAGCCCGGCGAGGAGACGTTGAGGTGCATGTCGCCGGGGCGAAGCCCGATCCAGTACATCGTGGACAGGTGCCCCACGGGGTACGACGCGTAGGTGTGCTCGACCAGCTTCGGCTTGTCGGTCGTGCCGGAGGTGAAGTAGAGGAGAAGCGTGTCGTCCGCGTGCGTCGCGGCGTCGCCCGGGGTGTACGGCTCGGCGCCGGCGGCGTCCTCGTACGCCAGCCAGCCTTCGGCCGAGCCCACGGAGATCTTCGTCCAGTCGCCCTCCAGGCCGGTGAACTTGGCGGTGTCGGCGGCGCCGGTCACGACGTGGGCGACGCCGCCGCGCTCGATGCGGTCGGCCAGGTCAGCGGAGGTGAGCAGCGTGCTCGCCGGGATGAGCACCGCGCCGAGCTTCATCGCCGCGAGCATCGTCTCCCACAGCTCGACCTGGTTGCCGAGCATCAGCAGGATCCGGTCGCCGCGCCCCACGCCGTGCGAGTGCAGCCAGCCCGCGAGCCGGCTGGAACGCGTCGAGAGCTCGGCGAAGGTGAGCTTCGTCTCCTCGCCGTCCTGCTCGATGATCCACAGCGCCGGGGCGCCGGGCGTCTCGGCGGCCAGCACGCCGTCGAACCAGTCCGTCGCCCAGTTGAACACCGTCACGTCCGGCCAGCGAAAGCCGCCGCGGGCGGTCTCGTAGTCGTCGGCGTTGGCAAGAAGGAAGTCGCGGGCGGCTCGGAAGGTTGCGACGTCAGGAGTCATGCGAAACATCCTGGCACTCGACCGCCCGCGACGTAAGACCGCCTAGAGGCCGCACCGCCAGGTGATCGCCGCCGTGCCGCCCGGGGAGAAGGACACCGTTCCGTGGCCGTCCACGAGGCCGCAGTTCGCGGTGCGGGTGACCGCGACCGTGACCGTGTCGCCCTTGGCGAGGTGGCCGCTGCCGCCCGAGGACAGACCCGAGCTGGCGCTCGCGACGCTCCAGTCCACCGCACCGCCCTGCGCGGTCAGCGTGATGTTGCACGTGTCGTCGCCGAGGCCGATCGTGCAGCCGTCCACCGCGAGCGTGCCGTCCGCGGGCGGCTTGGGCGTCGGCTTCTTGGTGTGGGTCGGCGCCGGCGGCCTCGGCTTCGTGTGCGTCGGTTTCGGGGTCGGCGTGTGCGATGGGGTGGGCGACGGCGACTTCTTCTTGCTCTTCGCCGGCGTCGGCGCACTGTCGGTCGGCGAGGGCATGTCGGACGGCCAGCCGGTGCTGCCCGCGGCGACGCCGCCCGGCCTCTTGTTGTCGCTCGCCGGCTTGGACCCGCCGGGGCCGCCGGTGATCAGGAAGACCGCGCCGACGAGGAGGATGACGGCCGCCGCCGCGCCGATCGCCGGGAACAGGCGGGGCGATCCCGTGCGGCTCTCCTTGCGCGTAGCACGTGCGCGTTCGAGGCTCGTCGGCCAGCCCCAGACGTCGAACGGCTCCGCGCGCTGGGCGATGCGGGTGCGGTTCTCGTGCTGGTCGGGGGCCTCGGCCAGTGACAGCACGGCCATCCGCAGGTCGGAGGGGATCTCCGCCACCGGAAGGACCTGCATGAGCCGCGTCGTCGAGACCTTGCGCTTGCGGCGGTCGCGGCACGTCGGGCAGGACTCGATGTGGCGGATGAGCTTGCGGCAGACCTCCGCCGACAGCGGCCAGGCGTTCGCGTCGATCAGCGCGGCGACGCTCGGGCAGTCTTCACGGCCCGTACGAGCGATGATCGCCGCGGCGAGGGCGTTGTCGAGGTCGTCGCGCGCCTGGGCGACGACCTCGGTGGCCTGCTGGGAGGAGAGGCCGAGGACGCCGGCGAGTTCTTCGGCGGCCAGGTCGTGGCGGGCGGCGAGGTCGATCGCCTCGCGGAAGCGGCCCGCGAGTCCGGCCAGCGCGCTCTGCACGAGCTGGCGGGTCTCCTCGCGGCGCTGGCGCTCTTCGGCGTCGAGGAACGCGTCGTCGGCGGCTTCGGGAGCCTCGTGGCGGTTCTGATCGGCCCGCTCGGGATCGGAGAGCACTCGCAGGCACTCGTTGCGTACGATCGAGTAGATCCAGCTGCGGAACCGCTCGGGCTCACGGAGCTTGGCGATGTGCTCCTGCGTCGCGATGAGGGAGTCGTGCAGCGCGTCGGCGGCGAGGTCCTCGTCGCGGAGCAGCGCGTGACAGTAGTCGAAGAGACGCGGAGCGTAAAAGTCGTAGATCTCTGGAAGTGCGGTGGTGTCGCCGGCGCGCAGTGCCTGCGCCAGCCGGCGATCCTCGACGCGACCGAGACTCGGCCAACCGGCCAAAGGATCCTCCCGAGGGGTGTGAGTCGGCCCCGCCCCTGGAAGAAGAGTGGAGGCCCGACGCCCCGCTCCCGTCGGGCCTCCGTATAGAAGACGCCGGGGCGGGGAGGTTGGTTCACAGGATCCAATCACTAATCCTGAGAAATCCACCGACTAGTTTGGGACCGATATGAAGTCGTGCTGAGGGGGTCAGGGGCACTGCGGGGTGTCGCAGATGCGGCGGGCGATCGTCTCCAGGAGTATCCGCTGCACATCCTGCGGTTTCTGTGCGTGGTACGCGGCGCCGTTGGTCTGCAGGGCGATTTTCTGCATGGACGCCATGTCGACGTCCGGGCCGAAGCCGATGAAGACGACGTTCACAGGTTTGCCTGGATTGTCCTCTCGTTTCAAGGTCTGCAGCAGGTTGAGGAGCGAGATGCCGTTGGCATCGTCGTTCTTGCCGTCGGTCAACACCAGGACCGTGTTGTAGTAACCGGCCCGGTACGTCTTGCGCAGTGACCTGACGGAGGCCAGCACGGAGTCGTACAGGCCGGTGTCGCCGGTCGGATTCGGGCGTACGCGGCTGAGGGCGTTGAGGATCGCCTGCCGCCGGTTGCTCGACCCGATCCGGGTGGACAGCGGGCCGATCGGAACCTCGGGCCGGTAGTCCAGCGCGCCGTTCATGTTCGTGGAGAAGGTCCACAGGCCGAGGTCGGTGTCGTCCGTCAGCATCGCGAGCCCGCCTTGGGCCACTTGCGCGGTCGCCTGCATCCGTGTCATGCCCTTGCCGACCGGCTGGGACATGGACCCCGACACGTCGAGCAGTGTCAGCATGCGCGTGCGCAGCGACAGTCTCGACCACGCCTGCATGGCCTCGGTCACGTCACCGGCCGCGGGGGTCGGCAGCGCGCGCGGGATCCGCGGGCTCAGCCCGCTCGCGGCCGAGAATCCGGTGCCGGCACGGCCGTCGGGCGTGCGGAACCCGAGCGCGTGCACCGCGGCCTTCGCCTGTACGGTCCCCATCGCCTGCCCCAGCAGCCCGGCCGCGCGCACCTTCGTGTCATCAGTCGTGGTCAGCGCGAACGGGTAGTCGAGGCTCAGCAGGCCCTCGCTCGGATAGACCGCGCTGGCCGGGGACACCGGGTGGCCGTGGTTGTACTTCCACACGGCCTGCTCGGGAACGATCACGATCGGCGCCTTGCCGTGCAGGTCGCGGTGGAAGCTGGCGAACAGCGCCTGCGGCGTGGGTGAGAGGCTGTTCTGTACGTTCCGTACGATCTGGGTGAAGATCGGCATCGCGTTCGGGTCGCCCTGGAGCAGCATGCGGGTCATGACGACCGCGCCGATGCCACCGGCGCTGCGGTTCGGGTCGAGGATCTGCAGGTGGACGGAGTTCGACGGGAGCATCTCGTTCTTGCTGACCGCGCCGGCCGAGAGCGCGTCCGTCGCCTTGAGCAGCATGTCCCAGGTCGGGCGGATGCCCTGGGTGCGCATCTTCGCGGCGAAGGTCCGCGACGTCGCGACGACGACCGGCGTACGCGCGACCGAGACCGGGGTCAGGTTGACGCTGTTCGCGCCCTTGGCGCTGCTGCGCACGAGTGTCACCCAGAGAGAGGAGTCGGGGATCCAGACGTCGGGGTCGCTCTCGCCCGGCACCGACCCGCCGCCCGACAGCACGGTGGTCATCCCGGCCGGGTCCGACGCCTTGACCTCCGCTTGGACGCACTTGCCATCGAGCGAGTGCCGTTCCTTGTTGAAGCTCTCGGTGATGCCGCTCACGGCCGGGGCGATCTCCGGCGCCGCCGCGACGTTGAGCTTGATCGAGTTGCTGCCGCCGCAGCCGTGGCTGTCGGCGAGCGCGTACACGCCCGCGCCGAGCAGGATCGCCAGCCCGATCGCACCCGCGAGCGGGCCGATCAGCGTGCCGATCGTCCGCCGCCGCGCCGCGCGGCGCCTTCCCTCGCCTCGTCCGCGGCCGGATCCCCCGTGCCCGGAACCCCCGGAACCCCCGTGCCCTCCGCCGCCGGGTCCCTCGTATCCCGAGCCGCCGGACCTCGATCCGCCGGAGGGCGGAGGCCGGCCGGCCGTCTCGTAACGGCCCGCGCCCGCGTACCCGTACTCGTCGCGCGGGGCCGGGGGCTCACCGGTAGGGCGGCTGTCGCCGAAGTAGCCGCCGCCGTCGCCGTAGTCGACGCGCGGTTCGCTCGGGGGGCCGCCGCCGTACGGCGCGCGGTTCGTCGGCGGGCGGTGTGCGAAGAAGGGGTCGTACTCGTCGTCGGGAGTGCCTTGACCGTACTGAGCGGAGGCGTAAGGTTCGCCGTCGTGGGGGGCCCCGCCCCGCGGCATCTCGCGACGACGTCCGCTCACGGTTTTCCTCGTTTCGCGCTGGTTTGGGTATATATAGAGCGGCACTGTAGTCCTCTTGGGTAGCCCTCACCAAAAGGTCCGGCGCAGAAGACATCGCAGGTCACCGCGATCGCGCCATGACAGCAATCATTGCCGGGCAGTAAAGAATCGCCGATCGACGCCTTGACAGAAGTTGACCAGAGGGTGCTTTTCATGCGTGATCCGGCACCTCGCGCACCGGCTCTCCCTGTGGTCCCACGGCCCTCGCTCGCCTCGGAAATCCCCCGTCCGCGCCCATGAGAGCCCGCGCTTTTTCATAACCTGAGCGTGCCTTTCAGGATTGTCAGGCACAGTTTGACCGAGGTCTTTGATCGGGGGGCTGATGACCGACGTTGTGACCGTCGCGGACGAAACGCCGGTTCGTCCGGCACGTGGCCGGAAGGGGACGCGCGTGCTCGTCTGGGCCCTGGTGGGCTGCTGGCTCGCGTGGGCGGTCCTGCGTCTCGCCGGCGCCGACCGGATCCCCGCGCTCGCGAAGGTGTTCGTCCCGGCCGTGGCGCTCACCCCGTACGTCGCCGCCGGCGTGGTGATCCCGGTGGCGCTGGCCGCGCTGACCCGCGACCGGGCGGCGCTCGGCATCGCGCTCGCCGTGACAGTCCTGTTCGCCGTCATCGTGCTGCCCAGGGCGTTCGCGAGCGGGCAGCCGCACGCGAACGGCCCGCGCCTGCGGATCCTCACCGCCAACCTGCGGTTCGGCGCCGCCGGCGACGCCTCGCTCGTCGACCTCGTACGCCGCACGGGCGCCGACGTGCTCAGCGTGCAGGAGTTCACGCCCGAGGCGGCGGAGCGTCTCGACGCCGCCGGCATCGAGCGGCTCCTCCCGTACCGGGCGATCGATCCCCACTACGGCCCCGAAGGCAGCGGGCTGTACGCCCGTTACCCCCTCACACCGGTCCAGGAGAACTCCTCCACGACCTTCGCCATGCCGACCGCCACCCTCGCCGTTCCCGGCAGCGCCCCCGTACGCCTGACGGCGGCGCACCCGCCGGCGCCACTCGGCCCCGACGCGGCGAAGTGGCGTCACGACATGGCGCAGATCCCGCGCCCCACCCCGCACGGCCAGGTCGGCATCGTCGCGGGCGACTTCAACGCCTCGCTCGACAGCGCCCCGCTGCGCGGGCTGATCCGCAAGGGCTTCACCGACGCCGCCGACGCGGCAGGGAAGGGCCTCGTGCCGACGTTCCGCCCGTGGCCGCCGATCACGATCGACCACGTGCTCGCCGACCGGCGCTGCGCCGTCGAGCACGTGAAGGTCTACCTTCAGCCCGCCAGCGACCACCGGGCCCTCTTCGCGGTGCTCCGGCTCCCCTGAGGCCGCGATACTGAAGGCCATGGCCAGACTGATCCCCGTCGCCGACCCCGCCGACCCGCGCCTCGCCGACTACACACGCCTCCGCGACGTGAACCTCCGCAAGAGCCTGGAGGCCGAGCACGGCCTCTTCATGGCCGAAGGAGAAAAGGTCATCCGGCGGGCGATCCTGGCCGGATACCCCGTGCGCTCCCTGCTGATGGCGCGGCGCTGGGCCGAGCCCCTCTCCGACGTGCTCGGCGACGCCACCGTCTACGTGGTCGACGACGAGGTGGCCGAAGCCGTCACCGGGTTCGCCGTGCACCGTGGCGCCCTCGCGTCGATGGAACGCCGGGTGCTCCCGCCCGTCGCCGAGGTCCTCGCCCGCCCACGCCGGATCCTCGTCCTGGAGGACCTGGTCGACCACGGCAACGTCGGAGCCGTCTTCCGCTGCGCCGCCGCGCTCGGCGTCGAGGCCGTGATCCTGTCGCCCCGCTGCGCCGACCCGCTCTACCGGCGGTCCGTGAAGGTCTCCATGGGCGCCGTCTTCGCCATCCCGTACGCCCGGATGGACAACTGGCACGACGGCCTGCGGGAGCTGCGTGCCGACGGTTTCACCCTGCTGGCCCTCACACCGGACCAGTCGGCCACACCTCTTTACAAGGCGCCGCTCGGCGAGCGCGTCGCGCTGATGCTCGGCGCGGAGGGCGACGGCCTGTCCTCACGCTGGCTGGACGAGGCCGACCACCCGGTCTGCATCCCGATGAGCGCGGGCGCGATGGACCTCGGCGTCGACTCTCTCAACGTGGTCGCGGCGGCGGCCATCGCCTGCCACGACCTGATGCGGGCCTGACCCGGACTCAGTGGGCGCGCTTCTGGCCGTTCGGCCTGCGGTGCGTGCCCTTCGGCCGTACGTCCTTGACGTTCGTCCTGCCGAGACGGAACTGGGTCAGCAGGAGGAAGAACGCCACCAGCAGCGCGGCCAGCCACGCGGCCTGAGTGCTGGCCAGCTCGCCGAAGCTCAGCTGGTCCGACTTCTCGGCGGTGCTCCGCATCGAGGGGGCGTCATCGGTCTGTATGACGGGGGCCGTCGGGTCCGCGGCGGTCGTGGGCGCCTGCTGAGGCGCGATCGACGGCAGCACCGGCGAGTTCGTGCCCGGCGTCACACCACCGGTCGGCAGGTTGTTGATCGGCCCCGGCTGCGAGACGCCACCGGAAGTCGACCCGCCGCCCGCCGGGTGCGAGGGCGCCGGCTTCCTCTTCACCACTATCGAGACCGTGCCGGGTAGCGGTGCCGTGGTCAGATTCTGCACGTCGAGGTCCACCTTCACGACGATCTTTCCGCCGGTCAGGGCCGTGGGAACGGTGACGTCGACCACGAACTTCTTGGCAGCCTTGAGGTCGTAGGGCAGATCGTATCCGTGCTTGCTGTTGCTCTCCCAGACAGCCTTCGTCCCTCGGGACGCACTCAAGGTCAGCCCGACGTTCTGTGCGACGAAACCCTCCGTCGGCGTGACCGTGAGAACCAGCGAGTGGGTCGAACCCGCGGTCAGCGTCTTGGGCGGCTTCACAAAGGCCGCCGCAAGGGTGGGTTGACCGTCGGACGGGCTCGGGCTCGGGCTCGGGGAGCCGCCCGTCGGTTTGCCGGACGTCCCGGTGGACGACCCCGTCGGGGTCGGCGTGGCGGTCGAACTCGGAGCCGACCCCGACGGGGTCGGCGTGGCGGATGGGGTCGGCGTGGCCGATGGAGTCGGAGTCGGCGAGGCCTCCGTGCTCGTGGGGGCGGGCGTCGGACTGGCCGCGATCGCTGCGGGGATGATGCCGCCCATGATCACGACACCGGTTCCAACGCAGATGACCAGCGGGTTTCGTACCGATCGTGCGGACACCGCCCATAACCTCCAAAACGCATCGCCGCTGACGCTTCACCCGGGTTTACCCCAAGAGTCAGGTAAGAATCATGCGATCACGTCACGGCCGATCTATCAACCGTCCTAGAGGAGTTATACCGCAGTAATCGTTAGATGTTCTCTTCGCGAAGCTCAGCGACCTCGTCGCGCGGGGCCCAGGATTGGTAGACGCCAAGGTCGACCTGTTCCAGGCCCAGCGAGGCCGCGACGGGCCCGCGACCGCCCGTGTATTCCAGGCGGATCCAGGCCTCGTGCTCGCCGATCACCATGAACGGCTCGCCCCGCCACGTGCAGCGCGTGCGGACGTAGCGCAGGCTCTCCACCTGCTCCTCCGCGACGATCTGGAGGAACCGGCCGGGGCGTACCTCTTCGAAGCCCTCGGCCGTCGCGGTCGTATAGAGGCGCACCTCGCCGTCCACACCAGGGACCGCGTCGTACTCGGCGTCACGCCAGCGCGCGACGTAGCCATCCCTGATCATTCCGAGTCCCCCCAGAGCATCCGGTCCGCGTCGTAGCGGGCGATGAAGCGCTCGGAGCCGTCGGCGCCGATGGCGTACATCTCCGAGCCGTGCGGCACGCGCAGGCTGTCCACCTTGTATTCGCGGATGCTGCCGGCACCGCCCGGTGAGAAGCCGTCGCCGCCGAACGGCGAGGCCTCCACGACCCAGCCGCTCTCGCCCCACGCCGCCAGGGACTCCTCGGTCTGGCCGCCGAACGGGACGCGGTAGAGCTCGGCACGGAACGCCGGCCACCGGATGACGTGCACGTCGGTGTCGTCGGCGGCGAATGGCGAGCCCTCGCGCAACAGCCCGAGGGACTCGTACAGCCGCACCGGAGTGCCGAGGTCGACGACGTCCTGGACGCGGTGGACGAACCCGGCGACCCGGTCATAGGACTGCTCCAGGTACCAGCGCACCTGGTCGTGCGGGACGACCTTCTGCATGATCGTCCACGCGCCGAGGCGAGGGCCCGGCGGCGCGGGAGGCTCCTGTCGCGGCGCCGCGTGCGCCCCCTGGACGCCCTGCGGCTGCGATGTCTCGGCCGGTGGCGGCGCCTGCTCGGCGGGGAGCGGAACCTGCTCGCGCGGCTTGTCGACGATCGAGCCGACCAGCGTACGGATCTGCTCCCCGGTCAGGGACACCTCGATGGGGGTGCCGGGGTTCACCGACACGGACCAGTCCGGCTCGGGCCAGGCCGTGAGCAGGTCGGCGAAGGTCGGCATCACGAATCCGGTCGTGCCGACCGCGGCCTTCATCCAGTCGAAGGAGGTGAAGGCCAGCACCGACGGGCGGCCGCGCACCGGCACCGCCGACCACGGGAACGACGGGTCGCCGGGCGGCGTCTGCACCGCCGGCGGTGTACGGCTCCAGACCGGCAGGAAGACCGCGGTGTCCAGGAGCACCTTCACGAGCATTTCGCCGTCGGTACGCGTGTCGAACATCTGCCGCTCGGCGTCGCTCTGCGCCGGGAAGTCGCTCGCCAGCCGCGCGGCCACCTCGGCGTCCACCTGGTGCGAGATCGCCACGATCCGGTCACCGGGGACCGAGCCGCCGATCGCGGTGCCGCCGTTGACGACCAGGTCCCACGACGCGTCGGGCCAGAACCGCAGGACCTTCGCGAGATCGGACAGGACGAACGGGTGCCCGCCCATCGCGTCGCGCATCCGGCCGGGTCCGGTGAAGACCGGCACGCTCCGGTGCCCGCCGGACTCCTCGGTGTACCACTGGAAGCCGGGACGGCCCGGACCCAGCATCAGGTCTCCGCCCTCGACCATCGGCACCCAGATCTGCCGGACGCCGAGCAGCACGCGCAGGAACGACTCGCGGTCGCCGCGCATGGCCGCCTCGTGCAGCGTCCGCTCTTCCTCGTCGAGCGGCGTGAACGCCGAGTCCGGGGTGATGTGCAGCATGACCGGCGTCTCGTCGGCCGTGGGGCGCTGCTGGGCCGGCGCGCTCTCGGGGGCCGGAGCCGGAGGGATGGCCTCCGCCGGCGGAGCGTCCTGCCGGGGCGCCGCGGGCGGGAAGCCCTCCTGCGGCGCGGCCGGGAAGCTCTCCTGCGGAGCCGCGGGCGGGAAACCTTCCGGCGGGCCGCCGTGCGCCGGCGTCGCCGGGATGCCGTCGAGCACCGTCGGGAAGCCCCCGGAGTCGTCGGACGGCGCCTGCGGCAGGCCGCTGTGCCCCGGAAGAGGCTGCGGGCCGTCTCCCACCGGCGGCAGGCCGTCCTGGCCCGGAAGCGGCGGCGCGCCCTCTGCGGGCGGCGGACCGGAGCGGTTCGGAAGCGGCGGCGCGCCCTCCGCGGGCGGCGGACCGGAGCGGTTCGGAAGCGGCGGCGCGCCCTCCGCGGGCGGTGGGCCAGAGCGGTTCGGAAGCGGCGGTACGCCCTCCGCGCCGGGCGGCGGAACCGGTGCCGGGGGAAGGCCGTTCTGCCCGAGCGAGGGCGGCAGGCCGTTCTGCTCGGGGCCCGTGGGCATGCCCTCGCGGAACGGCGGCGGGGCCGCCTCACCGGGCCCGCGGCCCGCGGGCTCGGACTGCGCGGGGTCGCGCACCGTCGCCTCGTGCAGCGGCGAGGTCTCCAGCGGGTGGGCGTCCGGGGCCACCGGGAAGCTCTGGGCCGGCCCGGCGTCCTGAAGGCTCAGGGGATTCGGGACGGCCTCGGGGGTCTGGGCGGGCGCGGTACCCGTCGCCGAGCCCGCGCCGGACGTCAGCTGCTCCACGAACCAGGCCGGCAGGTACCCCTCGATCGGCAGCCCCGAGTTGATCGCGAGCCACCACTCCGGGTCGGGCCAGGACTGCGCCATGCCGCCCAGCGTGATCCGCAGGAAGTGCTCGTACGCCGGGCCGAGGCACGTGCGCGCGGCTTCGGCCGAGGTGTACGCCAGCAGGTGCGTACGCCCCTCACGCGTGCTCGTCGGCCAGGTGAAGTTCGACTGGTTCGCGATCACCGAGTCGGCCTCGCCCGGAGGTAGCGGGACGAATAGTTCCGCTCCGCTCACGAGAGCGAAGTAAGTGTCCTGGTCACCGTCGCGCAGCGCGTCGCGGAGTTGCTGCTCGAGTTGGTTCGCGGGCTCCCATACGTCGGTCAATGTCGCCACCCCCCGGAAGCTCGATACGGAGGCGTCCACCGTACCCGGATGAAACCGGCGGTGCGGTGGAGTATGCGGACTCGAACGTCACACGTGGACGCTCAGCGGGCATCGGGGGTGACGACATGGTCATCCTGTGCGACGAACGGTCGGTTTCAGGCCGCGAGCCGCCGCAAAGCCTCCAAGAGACGATCGATGTGTTCGTCGGTGGTCCCGATGCCGAAACTTGCCCGTAGTGCCGTTCCCGAGCCATTCGTGCAGTCACCTGCACCCTCTCCGAGTAGCCGCTGCACGAGCGGGTGCGCGCAGAACTTCCCATCACGTACGCCGATGCCGTACCGGTCCGACAGTTCGGTGGCGACGTCGCGGGCCGTACGGCCGTCGACGACGAACGACACGATGCCCACGCGCGGGCTCCGATCTCCCCAGAGTGAGAGTTCGCGCACACCTGGGATGGCGGCGAGTCCCGACCGTAGCCGGTGCAGGAGGCGCTCCTCTTCGGCGACGAGCGCCTCCCAGTCCGTGAGGGCCTCGCACGCGGCGGCGAGCGCCACGACGCCGAGGACGTTCGGGGTGCCGGCCTCGTGGCGCTGCTCCGGGTCGGCCGACCACGTGACCTCCTCGCCGACGACGGCGGTCGCGCCCCCGCCCAGCAGGTACGGCTCGGCGGCGCGCAGCCAGTCCGCCCTTCCGACCAGGCAGCCGGCCCCGAACGGCGCGTACAGCTTGTGGCCGGAGAAGGCGACGTAGTCCACGTCCAGCGCGGCCATGTCGAGCTTGCGGTGCGGGACGAGCTGTGCGGCGTCGACGGCGATACGGGCGCCGTTCTCACGCGCGACGCGGGCGAGCGCGGCGACGGGCCACAGCTCGCCGGTGACGTTGGAGGCCGCGGTGACGACGAGCAGGCGCGGCCCGGACGGCGCCTCGCGCAGGGCCAGCGCCGCGGCGGAGGCCGCGTCGTCGGGGGATTCGGGGGCCGGCAGGCGTACGACGTTCGCGCCGCGCTCCCAGGGCAGCAGGCTCGCGTGGTGCTCGGTCTCGAAGACCACGACGGTCGCGCCGCGCGGCAGCGCGTGCGCGAGGAGATTCATGGCGTCGGTGGTGTTGCGGGTGAACACGACGGCGTCACGCCGCCACGCGCCGACGAACTCCCGCACCGTCTTCCGCGCGAGCTCGTACCGCTCGGTCGTGACCTGGGAGGCGTACCCGGCGCCCCGGTGCACGCTGCTGTAGTACGGCAGCGCCGTGTCGAGGGCCGTGCGCACGGCCTCGAGACAGGGCGCGCTCGCCGCGTAGTCGAGGTTCGCGTACGTGACGGTGCGGCCGTCCGCGAGGGGGACGGGGGCGTCCGCGCCGATCACGCGAGGCGCGGCGGACGGAAGTGAAGCGAAATCGATGACAGCGGACACGGCCAGTCCTCCAGCGGGACCAGGGATCCCGCGAGGGATCCGCGCTTGCCCGGCACACCTCGCACCGGGCCGGGTCATCACCCGGGGCACCCCGCCACGGACGGAGGGTTGCCGATCAGCTAGCCGGGGCTTGTCGCTGATACTCGTGACCTGAGGGAGAGTATAGGACACTCATCCCGGTATGCATGCCGCCCGCCGAGCATGCTCGGCGGGCGGTTTTTGCGTCTATCCGGACATGTCAGGGAAGTCGTCGCCCCGGTCGCGGAGCGTGCCTCCCGTCGGTGGCGGCCCGTGCGTGGGCGGGCCGGTCGGCGGACCGGGCGGGCCCTCGGTCGGCGGCCCGTGCGACGGGATCGTCGGTGTCGGCCCTGGCAGCGTCTGCGACGGTTGCGGGCGCGGGATGACCGGCCCAGGGGTCGCCCGTCCGCCCCCGCCGGTGTAGACCGACGGCGAGCCGAAGGGCTTCGGCGCCAGGCCGCGGTCGGCCTGCGTGATGTAGGAACGCCAGATCCTCGCCGGAAGGTCACCGCCGTAGGCGGAGAAACCGGGGATGTTCAGCGCCTTGTTGTCGCTCCGGAAGATCCCCACCGAGGCCGCCATCTGCGGGATGAACCCGTTGAACCAGATCTGCTTGCCGTCGCTGGTCGTCCCGGTCTTGCCGGCCGCGTTGCGGTCCGGCAGCGAGGCGTTGACGCCCGTGCCCGCGTCGACGACCTTCTGCATCGCGTACGTCGCGTCGCGCGCGACCGTCTGGCTGAAGACCTTCTTCCCGGGCTCCTTCACCGTCCGCGTCTTGCCGCCGCGGTCGGTCACCGACTTCAGCACGTGGGGCACGTGGTACATGCCCTCCGAGGCGAACGAGGCGTACGCGGCGGCCTGCTGCTCGACCGTGACGTCGGCGACGCCCAGCGGCAGCGTCGGCGCGTCCTTGTGCGGGTCGAGCTGCGCCGACGGGATGCCCATGGATTCCGCCTGCGCCACGACCTTGTCGAGCCCGACCTTCTGGCCGAGGTTGATGTACGCCGTGTTGATGGAGTTCTGGGTCGCGGTGACGAGGTTCACCATGCCGAAGTTCTCGTCTTCGTCATTGTGGATCGCGGTGCCGGCGAACGTCTGCGGCGAGCTGCCGTCCACGTAGGAGTTCAGCGACTCGCCGTTCTTCAGCGCCGCGGCCAGCACATACGGCTTGAACCCCGACCCCGCCTGCACCTTGGCGTCGAAGGCGTTGTTGAACTGCTGCTGGACGTAGTCCTTGCCGCCGTAGAAGGCGGTCACCTCGCCGTTGTCCGGGTTGATCGCGAGCAGCCCGGCCAGGACCTTCTTCGGGGTGCCCACCGGCAGGTTGGTCTCGACCGCCTGCCGCGCGGCGGCCATCAGGTTCTTGTCGAACGTGGTCCGTACGTTCAGGCCGCCCATGTTGATCTGGTTGTCCGTGTAGCCCATGCGCCGCAGCTCGGCCTTTGCCTGGCTGACCATGTAGCCCTTGCTGCCCGCGTAGATCGACCGGAGGCGCTGCTTCTTCGGCTCGGGGAAGGTCATGACCGCGGCCTGCTGCGGCGTGATCGACTTCATCCCGACCATGCCGCCGACGACGTACCTCCAGCGCGACTGCATGTAGCCGCGCGCGCCGTCCATCCTCAGGTCGCCCGCGTAGGTCGGCACCTGGATGGCCGCGGCCAGGTAGGCGCCCTCGGCCGGAGTGAGGTCCTTGACGTCCTTCTGGTAGTACGCCTGGGCCGCCGACTCGATCCCGTACGCGTCGCGCCCGAAGTAGATCGTGTTGAGGTACTGCTGGAGGATCCAGTCCTTGTCCTTCTCGCGCCCGACCTTGAGCGCGATCATGATCTCCTTCAGCTTCCTGCTGGCCGTACGCTGCTGGCTCAGTCCGCTGTAGTAGTTGCGGACCATCTGCTGTGTGATGGTCGACCCGCCCTGCAGGGACCCGCCCGTGAGCGTCGCCCACACCGCGCGCGCCGAGCCCTTCACCGAGACGCCCGAGTCGCTGTAGAAGCCGCGGTTCTCCGCCGAGATGACGGCGTCGCGCACCGGCGCGGGCACGGTATTCAGGTCGACCGGCCGCCGGTCGAAGTCACCGCTGCGCGCGATGACCGACTTGCCGTCGCTGTAGTAGAAGACGGACTGCTGCGCCTTCGCCGCCGGCTGGGCCGAGCTGGGAATCGGCGTCATCAGGTAGACGACCACGAAGCCGATGACCGGCAGCAGGATCAGCACGCCGAGGACGTAGACGGACCGCCGGGTCCACTTCGCCCGCCGTGAGGACGGCTTACGGCCCTTGGGGCCTTTCGGCGGAGTCGTCCCGCCGGCGGCCGCGGCCACCGGCGGCGCCGAACCCCGGCCGCCGCCCGCCGTGACGCTCTTCCGCTCCCCGGCGTCGGGAGAGCCCGGCGGAAGCAGCCGGGCCCTGGCACCGCCCGCAGGCGCGCCGTCGACCGAGGTCGAAACGGCCCCGGCCTCATCGGCCGCGTCCTCATCGGAGGGCGCCCCCGTCGCGTCCTCGGCGGCGGTCACGTCGTCGATGGATGTCGCTTCGGCCGCGCTGGTCGCGTCCTCGGTGGCGGTCGCCTCCGTGGCGTCCGTCCCGTGGGCTACATCCGTGATCGTGGCGTCGACGTCGTAGGCGGCGAGGGCGTCGTCGACGGCGGTGTCGTCCGCGCCGAGCGTCCCGGCAGTGTCGGCGCTCGCCGTCTCCCCGGCCTCGTCCTTGTCCTCCCAGACCTTGCCGTAGTCGTCGAGGAGGTCGTGCCGCTCGTCGTCCGCGGTGTCGGCGCTTGCCGTCTCTTCGGCCTCGTCCTTGTCGTCCCAGACCTTGCCGTAGTCATCGAGAATGTCAGACCCCTCGGCGGCGTCCGTGACCGTCCGGTCCGTCTCGCCGTCCGGTTCATCGCCGTCTTCGCCGAGGGGCTGTTCCGGAGCGGGCGCGCTCTCGTCGTCCGCGTTCATGCGCTCCGCGGCGGCCTTTTCGGATCGTGTCGCGTCCTCGGACATGGACGTGTCAACTGACTCAGGGGAGTTCCGATGCGTTTTGTCGTTCACGGACTCGTCAGCGCCGTCGTCCTGTCGTTTTCCGGACATAGGGGGCTCCCCGGCCCCGTTGTCGTTCTCGCTATTCCTCACTCGTCCCCCGTGACCTACCGGAGTTCACGAACGTACCCGTGGGGTTCGGCTGACCGGTTCAACCGTGCGGGCGTTCCGGGGTCCCGCCGATCCTAGGCCAAACTCGGTAAGGAGTCTGTTAGGCGGTCGATGGCGTCACGGTGAGTACGGCTTCGAGGAGACGTGCCGCTTCCCGCGCCACGGCGTCGCGTCCCGTACCGAGGTATTTCCGGGGGTCCACGACACTCGGATGGGCGGTGAGATATTCACGTACGGCATCGGTGAAGACCTTGTTCAGGTGCGTCGCGATGTTCACTTTCGCGATACCGGCGGCGACCGCGCGCGTCAGATCGGCGTCGGGCACGCCGGACGATCCGTGCAGCACGAGAGGCACACCCACGGCCTCGCGCAGCCGGGCGATCAGGTCCAGGTCGACCGTCGCCGTACGGTCCGTCATCGCGTGCGAGGTGCCGACCGCCACGGCGAGGGCGTCCACGCCGGTCGCGGCCACGAAGCGCGCGGCCTCGCCCGGATCCGTACGTGCTCCGGGCGCGTGCACGCCGTCCTTTCCGCCGACCTCGCCGAGTTCGGCCTCGACCCAGACGCCGCGGTCGTGGCAGCGTGCGGTCAGCTCGGCCGTCGATGAGACGTTCTCCTCATAGGAGAGCGCCGACGCGTCGTACATCACGGACCGCAGGCCCAGCCGGACCGCCTCGGAGACCAGGCCGGGTGAGGTGGCGTGGTCGAGGTGGACCGAGACCGGCACGTCCGCGGCATGGGCGGCGGCCAGGGTCGCGGCGGCGATCGGCTCCAGCGCGCCGTGGTAGCGGACGCAGTTCTCGCTGATCTGCAGGATGACGGGACGGCCCGCGGCCTCGGCGCCGGCGACGAGCGCCTCGGCGTGTTCGAGCTGGATGACGTTGAACGCCCCCACGCCGCGCGTGGTGGCGACTATCTCTCCGGTCGGGACAAGAGGCATGCCCGGAACCCTTCGTAGGCGTCGTGGTCATAGGAGCCCGCGACGGGGGACAGGACCGCCGCGGCCGACAGCGCCACGGCGTCGTCGAGGAGGTCCGGCCAGGGGGAGCCGGCGCCCGCGGCGAGCGCGGCGACGACCGCGTCGCCCGCGCCGGTCGGGTTGCCAGTGACGACCCGCGGGGGCGCCGCGCGGTGCACACGGCCGTCCGTCACGGCCAGCAGGCCCTCCGCGCCGAGCGAGACGACGACCGTACGCGCGCCGAGCAGGCCCGCTCCGGCCACCGGGTCGTCCGTGCCGGTCAGCTCGGCGAGCTCCTCGGCGTTCGGCTTGACCGCCCAGGCGTACGGCGCCGCGCGGCGCAGCGGCTCGCCGGAGGTGTCCACGATCACCGGGACGTCGCGTTCCGCGAGCCGCGCGACGGCGTCGTCGTCCACGCCGGGCGGCAGGCTCCCGGAGACCACGACGACGTCGGCCTCGGGAACCCTGGCCTCCAGCGCCGCCCACTCCTCGGGGGAGACCACCGGGCCGGGCTCGTTCAGCAGCGTCGCCTCCCCGTCGGCCATGAGGGTCACCGTCCGCCGGGTCTCCCCGGCGCAGGGCACCAGGTCGTGCGGGATCCCGGCGGCGTCCAGGTCGGCGCGGACGGCCTCGCCGGTGGCCCCGCCTGCCAGGCCGATGACCAGCACGTCGTGGCCCAGGGACCGCAGTGTCCGCGCGACGTTCACGCCTTTGCCGCCGGCACGGGCGCGCACGGTGCGCACGCGGTGGGCGTGGCCGGGCCGCAGCTCGGCCAGCTCGTACGTGACGTCGAGCGCGAGGTTGGGCGTGATCGTGACGATCACACCGCGACGACCTTGCATACGCGCAGGTCCTCGTCGAGGAGGAGAAGGTCGGCGCGGAGCCCGGGGGCGACGGCGCCCCGGTCGGTGAGCCCGAGCAGCCCGGCCGGTGTGGTCGCGGCCAGGCGCACGGCTTCGGTGAGGGAGAGGCCGGAGTCGCGTACGGCGCGGCGGAACACCGAGGCAGCCGTGGCCGTGCTGCCCGCGATCGAGCCGCCCTCGGCCAGCCGCGCCACGCCCTCGTTCACCTCGACGTCGAGACCGCCCAGCTCGTACGCGCCGTCGGACATGCCCGCCGCCGCGATCGCGTCCGTCACCAGCGCCGTACGCGCGGTCCCGGCCGTACGCGTGATGTGCGCGACGATCGCCGGGTGCAGGTGGACGCCGTCGCCGATCAGCTCCACGACGACGCCCGGGGCCTCCAGGAGCGCCAGGATCGGGCCGGGTTCGCGGTGGTGGAGCGGGCGCATCCCGTTGAACAGGTGCGTCGCCACGCGCACGCCGGCCCTGGCGGCCTCGCCGGCCACCTCGTACGTCGCGTCGGTGTGGCCGATCGCGGGCAGCGCGCCCGCGTCGCGGATCCGGCGCAGCGCCTCGACGCCGCCGTCGAGCTCGGGCGCGACGGTCATCATCCGCACGTGCGGGATCTTCAGCAGGCGGCCGACCGTCGCCGGGTCCGGGTCGCGCAGCAGCGCGGGGTCATGCGCACCCCGGCGGGCGGGCGACAGGAACGGGCCCTCGTAGTGGATGCCGGCGACGACACCGTCGGCGGCCAGTTCGGACAGCACCGACGCCCGGCGTTCGAGGTCGGCGGGCGCGGCGGTCACAAGGCTGGCCATCACCGTGGTGGTGCCGCGCTCGCGGTGGAACGTCACGGCGCGCGCGCATTCCTCGGCGTCGCCCGAGTCGAACGACGCTCCGCCTCCGCCGTGGCAGTGGATGTCCACGAAGCCGGGCACGATCGCGTGGCCGTGGTGGTCGGCGTGGTCCGGCCGGCCCTCCTCCACGGCGGCGATGCGATGGTCCTCGACCCTCACCCAGCCGGGTGACAGCACCCCGCCGGGGGTGATGACCTTGTCCGCGCTCAGCACTGTCATTAAGGCTCCAACAGGTCGCGTGCCCAGAGTCCCGCGCCCATACACCCGGCCTCGTCGCCGAAGCTCGCGATGGTCAGGCGCGGCCTGCGGTGGAACGTCAGCCGGCGGTCGAGCTCCTCGACCAGCGGGGTCAGCAGCAGGTCGCCGGCGCGGGACAGGCCGCCACCGATGACGATCACCTCGGGCGCGATCAGCGAGGTCGCCGCGGCCAGGGCCGTGGCCAGCCAGCCGACCGTCGCCGTCCACACCGCGCACGCGTCGGGATCACCCTCGGCCACCAGCGCCGCGACCGCGTCGGCGCTCGCCTCCCGGCCCGTACGCCGAGCGTATTCACGGGCGACGGCGGGGCCGGACGCGACGGCCTCCAGGCAGCCGGTACCCCCGCAGACGCAGGGTTCGTCGGCGCCGACCGACATGTGGCCGATCTCCCCGGCGTAGCCGTTCCCGACGCACAGGTGGCCGTCGACGACCATCGCGGCGGCGATGCCGGTGCCGATCGGCATGACGAGGGAGTTGCGCGTGCCGCGCGCCGCGCCGAGCCGCAGCTCGGCCGTTCCGCCGGCCCGCACGTCGTGGCCGACCGCCACGGGCAGGCCCGTACGCTGCCGCACGAGGTCGCGGAAGGGGACGTCGCGCCAGCCGATGTTCTCCGACCAGACCGCGACGCCGCGCTCGTCGTCCACGATGCCGGGCACCGCGATCCCGACCGCCTCCGCCCGTGACTCCGCCTTCGCCATGAGTTCGTCGACGGTGTCGAGCACGGCGCCGACGGCGGCGTCACCGTGCGGTGTGGGTCGGCGTACGGTCGCGACGCGCTCGAGGTCGCGCGCCAGGACCGCGCCCTTGATCGATGTGCCGCCGACGTCGAGCGCGACGATCACGGAAGGACGACCGAACGGGTCAGCGAGCGCGGCCGGTCCGGGTCCATGCCTCTCTCGCGTGCGTGGGCGACGGCCAGCCGCTGGGCGACGACGAGGTGGGCCATCGGGTCGAGGTCGCTGGTGGCGAACGCCGCGCCCGTCGCGGCCACGTCGTCGCGCAGCCCGTCCGGCGGCGGCCCGAACATCCAGGTCAGGCGGCCGGGCTGGGCGATGCTGATCGGGCCGTGGCGATATTCCATGGCCGGATAGGACTCCGTCCACAGCCGCGCCGCCTCGCGTGCCTTCAGCGCGGCCTCCTCGGCCAGGCCGAGGGTCCAGCCGCGGCCGAGGAAGGTGATCTGCTCGGCCTCGAGCCACTCGGGCCTTATCGGCTCGGCCAGGGCGCGCTCGGCGTCGCGGACCGGAATGTCCTCGCCGAGCGAGGCGCGCAGCAGGGCCAGCGCGGTCGTCGCGAACCGCGTCTGCACGACCGACCGCTCGTCGGCGAACTCCAGCACGACGGCGCGCGTGCCCTCGGCGAACGACGCGTCCGGCACGGCCGTGATCGCGGTCGCCTCGGGCAGGCGTTCGATCGCCTGCAACACCTCGGTGGTCGTCCCCGAGCGGGTGATCGCGATGTGGCGGTCGTAGGTGCGGCCGAAGGGGAACTCCGAGGCGGCGAACGCGTCGGTGAGCCCCCGGCCCAGGCTCTCCCGCAGAGCGGCGTAGGCGCGGGCCATATAGAAAGAGGTGCCGCACCCGAAGACCGCGACGCGCTCACCGTCGCGCGGGAGCGCGTCCCGTACGCCGTCGAGCCGCGCGGCCGCCTCCCGCCAGCACGCGGGCTGACTCTCGATCTCGGCCGCTACGTGATAGTCCGCCAACGCCGCCTCCACGCCTGCTCGTTCGTGCGCGAATCGTGCTCGCATCATGCACTAATGAACACAGAGTCGCCAACAGTGGTCAGACTCTGCCGTGGTGGCGGCTGAGGTTGCGGTCGAGGAGGTCCAGGCACGCCTCGACGCCGACGCCCGTCTCGGGCAGCCGGCCGTCGTCGGCCGCGAGCCGCGACAGGGCCTCGTCGATCGCGCTCTGCGCCGCGAACAGGCACGGCGTGCTGTAGATCGCGACGCCGACGCCCAGCTCCTCCAGGTCGGTGAGGGAGAAACGCGGCGACTTGCCGCCCGCGATCTGGTTGAACAGCAGCGGTTTGCCGCCCGCGACCGAATGGATCTTGCGGATCCACTCGGCGCTGCGCACACCGTCGAGGAGGATCACGTCGGCGTCGGTGGCGGCGATCGCCTCGGCGCGGCGCATGATCTCGCCTTCCTCGGTCGCGTCGGTGCGGGCGACCACGACCATGTCGCGGCGCGTCTCCAGCACCAATTCCAGCTTCTCCAGGTATTCGCCGAGAGGCAGGACCTGCTTGCCGTCGACATGCCCGCACCGGCGTGGCCGTTTCTGGTCCTCGATGATCACGCCGGAGGCGCCGATGGCCTCCAGGTGGCCGACGACGTGACAGGCCACCTCGGGATCGACATATCCGTCATCGATGTCGACGAGGAGGTGGTGATGTGGAAACGCAAGACGCAGTCGCTGAACGAAATGGACCATGTCCGGCCATGCGATGAAGCCGATGTCGGGCAGGCCATAGTGAGAGGCCGAGAATCCGAAGCCGGAAACGAACAGGCCCTCGTAGTGCCGGGCGGCGATCGACGCCGAGAACATGTCGAAGATTCCGATGAGCGGCGTGATCCTATCGTCGTTCACGGCCTTCCTCAGGCGCGATCCGTGGGCATTTCCCCTGAAAGGTGGCGTGCTCGGCGCGGTCATGTGTCTCCTGGTCGCTCGATTCGCGGCCCCGCTAACCTGCCCCGCTCGCGCGCCTGTGAAGCATCGCGCCTTTTCGTGATCACGCTACCCGGTGGTGCTTTGGTGATCAATTGGCCGTGAGGTGATGCCTTTCTGGCTGTTGGGCTAGGGTGCGCTGATGGTGTGGTTCTTCGTTGATTCGTGGGTCTTGGTCTGAGTAATCCAGACAGTTCGGGCATTCGTGGTCGGGTGCTCCGTGCAGTGTGTTCTTAAACACCGAACATCGGCTTTATCTCCATCACTCATTGTGATAGTCAAGTGACGGCACGCCGAGGGGTCGGCGTTCCCTCAACTTCCTAAGTAAATCCATGGAGTAGGTCATGCTCGTCTGCATTCTCGCTGTCATCGCGGCGGTCGGCGTCGTGATCACATCTGCCCTGCTCTTCCGTAAGTACGGCGGCGGCTCGGAAGACCGCGACTCCGGCGGCACGACCTCGGGCCACGCAGGCTCGATGCTCTCCGCCCTCTTCCTCGTCGCCTTCGCCATCGCGATCGTCGTCCCCTGGACCACCGCCGACTCCGCACGCCAGAACACCTACGCGGAGAGCCAGGCGATCGTGGAGGCCTACTGGTCGGCCTCCGCCCTCCCCGCGCCCGAAGGCCGCGAAGTCCAGGCCGACCTGCGCGACTACACCCAGTACCTCCTCGGCCCCGAGTGGCGCCTCATGGTCCGAGGCCACCTCGGCGAGGAGGGCTGGGAACGCCTGGACTCACTCCGAGCCAAGGTCCTGGCCCTGCCCGCGACCACCGACGACGAGAAGGGCAACCGCACCGACGTCCTCCAGCACATCCAGGAGATCTCCGCCGCCCGAAGCCAGCGAGCCATGGACGCCTCGACACGCCCCCCTGCCGGCCTGCTGTGGATGACGGTCATCACCGCATTGATCGTCGCACTCTTCCCCATGCTCACCGGCGCCCGCCCGACCGGCATGGCCCTGGTCCCGCTGGGCGTGATGGCGGCCCTGCTCGGCGTCGGCATCTACTTGACGTTCAACATCTCCCACGTCTTCAGCGGAGCCTTGAAGGTCAAGTCGGACGCCTTCACGTCGGCCCAGCAGATGTTCCCCCGCATCCCCGAAAGCCGGTGACGAACCGGTGACCAGGCCGACGAAAAACCGAATACCCGAGCCGGGGACGGAGACGGCCGATCCCGAGACGCAGGTCGGCGAGCGGGAGACGACGTTGGCGGCCGATCAGGGAACGGAGCCGGTGGCCGTTCGAGGGCCGGGTTTGGTGGGCGGGCGGAGGACGGAGCCGATGGCAGTTCGAGAGCCGTGCTCGGCGGGTGGGCAGCGGGCGGAGCCGGTGGCGGGTCGAGAGGCGGGGATAGCGGCTGGGCGGAGGACGGAGCCGATGACCGGTCGAGAGGCGAGGCCGTCGGCGAAGCCTTTGGCGAGGGCGATGTTCAAGAGCCGCGCCTCCGCCGCCGTACTGGCCGCCGGAGCCCTCGTCGGCCTGACCGCCGCCCCCGCGCACGCCGAGACCTCGGCCTCCCTACCTACCGCCCCCACGACCCTCGATCCGTCCGCGCACCTCGCCACCGCACATCCCCAGACGGCCCCGTCGCTCGCTCAACGCCGAGCCAAAGCCCTTCTCACCGCCGCGCGCCCCAACGGCACGGTCCTCCCACACCAGGGAGCCCACCGCTCGCTCGCCGGGAACCCGCACGCGGTCATCGCCCGCGCGGGCGTGTCCGAGCGCCCGGCAGATCGGTCTCTCGCCCCTGGGAGCCCCCCGTCCACCGGGAGCCCGCAAACGGGCATCGCACCCGCGCGCCATGCGCACGCGGCACTCGCCCACGAGAACGCCATGTCACCCGCGCGGAACCCACACGCGGGCCTCACGCCCGCTCGTCAGACGCATGCGCCCCCTGTCCACGCGCCCGGCGGCCTGCCGCCCGGCGTGAAACCGCCCGGCGGGAAGCCAGCCGGCGTAAAACCGGTCACTGGGCAGCCAGCGGGCGTAATACCGCCCGGCGGGAAGTCGGCGGGCGGGAAGCCGATCGGCGGGAAGCCCGCGGGCGCGAGGCCGGCCGCGGACGTCGCCTATACCGGGCCTGGCGTGGCCACTTCACGGCCGCAGTCCACGCTCGTCCGTCCGGGAGTCGGCCTGCTATCCGGCCTACCCCTCACACCCCTGGAGGTCCGCACGGCCGTTCCTGCGGCGCAGCAGCCGCCCGTTCATGCCGCTCCCCAACAGCCAGGCGCGGACGTAGCCGCGCCGCTCGTCCACGTGGGTGTCGGTGTGGCGGGGCAGGGGTTACTGCATGTCGGCCTGGGGGTGCCCGGCTCGCAGCCGGGACTCCTTCACCTCGGTATTCGGCTGGGGCCGCCGCTCTGCCTCGACCTCGACCTGCTCGATCTCATCAGACTCCGGGCCCGCCTCGGGTTCGGTAGCTGCGGGGCTCTCCGGCCTCCAGCCCCTCCGCCTCCGACGCCAGTTCCGCCACCTACTCCCACCCCGCCCCCGACTCCGACGCCGCCCACTCCTCCAACGCCGACCCCGCCGGCTCCGCAGCCGTCGCCGCCCGCCCGTCAGGCTCCGCCCGTGGCCGCCGCCAAGGCGCCACCGGCGGCCAACCCGAAACCTCCCGCGACGACTCCGAAACCGGCGCCGCCTCAGGTGACACACCACCGGGTATCGGCGCCCAAGGCCGTCCAACTACCGAGACACCGTAAGAACCCGCTGGCCACGCTCATGGTGCTGGTCGTCCTGACGGCCGTGATCGCCGCCGGGACGGGAGTGGCGTTCGCCGGCCTGAGATGAACAAAGGAGGTTGCGTGGCCTGAAACTCTGAGGCTACCTATTGTGATCAGAGGTAATCGCCACGTAATCTCGGCCCCGAGCAAAGGTTTATTCAGCGGCCTGGAATACCGCCGAAAACCATCGGCGTACCCGGCAGATGAATTCATACCCCCATCGCATTTCCCCCTGGTCGGTACGAGCTCAGAATGGTGGTGTGTGTCGTGACGGAGTCGGCGCAGTCGGGTATGGGTATCGAGGATTTGGTGTCGCGGTCGAGTTTGGGTACGGCGGCGGCGCGGAATCTGGCGACGACGACGAAGTCGGCGCCGCAGATGCAGGGGATCACTTCGCGGTGGTTGTTGAAGATGCTTCCTTGGGTTCAGGCTTCGGGTGGGGTTTATCGGGTGAACCGGCGGTTGTCTTATGCGGTGGGGGATGGGCGGGTGAGTTTTTCTTCGGTGGGGTCGGAGGTGCGGGTTGTTCCGCCGGAGCTTTGTGAGTTGCCGTTGTTGCGGGGGTTTGGTGATGAGGCGGCGTTGACTGCGTTGGCGGGGCGGTTCGAGCAGCGGGAGTTCGGGCCGGGGGATGTGATCGTGGAGGCGGGTCGGCCTGCGGATCAGGTGTTTTTGATTGCGCATGGTCGGGTGAACAAGGTGGGGGTTGGTAAGTACGGTGATGAGACGGTGTTGGGGGTGTTGGCGGATGGTGATTACTTCGGTGATCGTGCTTTGGTCGAGGCCGAGGACAGCTGGGACTTCACCGCCAAAGCCACGACCGCGTGTACCGTTCTCTCTCTTTCCAGCCTGGTGTTCCAGGAGATCGCGGACCGTTCCGACACCCTCCGAGCCCACCTCGAACAGCTCCGGTCCGATGCCGGCGGCGACCAGGACGAGTACGGCGAGGCGGCCATCGCGCTGGCGTCCGGTCACGCCGGCGAGCCCGCTCTGCCGGGCACGTTCGTCGACTACGAGCTGTCCCCCCGCGAGTACGAGCTGAGCGTCGGCCAGACCGTGCTGCGGGTCCACACGCGAGTGGCGGACCTTTACAACGAGCCGATGGACCAGATCGAGCAGCAGCTCCGCCTGACGATCGAGGCGCTTCGCGAGCGCCAGGAGCACGACCTCGTCAACAACCGAGAGTTCGGACTGCTGCACAACGCCGACCTAGGCCAGCGCATCTACACCCGTACGGGCCCGCCCACCCCGGACGACCTCGACGAACTGCTGTCCAAGGTGTGGAAGAACCCCGGCTTCTTCCTCGCCCACCCGCGGGCCATCGCGGCGTTCGGCCGTGAGTGCAGCCGCCTGGGCGTCTACCCCCAGAGCGCCATGGTCAACGGCCACTCGGTGCCCGCCTGGCGCGGCGTGCCGATGTTCCCGTGCAACAAGATTCCGGTCAGCGACACCCGTACGAGCTCGATCATGCTGCTCCGCACCGGAGAGCAGGACCAGGGCGTCATCGGCCTACACCAGACCGGCATCCCGGACGAATACCAGCCCGGCCTGTCCGTCCGGTTCATGGGCATCAACGAGAAGGCGATCATCTCCTACCTCGTCAGCGCCTACTACTCCGCGGCCGTCCTCATCCCGGACGCGCTCGCCATCCTCGAGAACGTCGAAACCGCACTCGGCCAGTAGACCACCGGCGGCCGGCGCACACGCGATCCCGTGCGCCGGCCCGTAGGAGGCCCGCGTCCGCCCGAGGCCAGGGCGGGCGCGGCCTGTCGGCGTGGACGGTGCCGACGGGTTCGCGCGCTTTGGCCGATCCGTCCGCCCGTGTCGTGACTCCGGTACGGGCGGCCGGTCAGTGACAAGTGTTATCCCTCGTTTGAGCTCAGAATGGTGGTGTGTGTCGTGACGGAGTCGGCGCAGTCGGGTATGGGTATCGAGGATTTGGTGTCGCGGTCGAGTTTGGGTACGGCGGCGGCGCGGAATCTGGCGACGACGACGAAGTCGGCGCCGCAGATGCAGGGGATCACTTCGCGGTGGTTGTTGAAGATGCTTCCTTGGGTTCAGGCTTCGGGTGGGGTTTATCGGGTGAACCGGCGGTTGTCTTATGCGGTGGGGGATGGGCGGGTGAGTTTTTCTTCGGTGGGGTCGGAGGTGCGGGTTGTTCCGCCGGAGCTTTGTGAGTTGCCGTTGTTGCGGGGGTTTGGTGATGAGGCGGCGTTGACTGCGTTGGCGGGGCGGTTCGAGCAGCGGGAGTTCGGGCCGGGGGATGTGATCGTGGAGGCGGGTCGGCCTGCGGATCAGGTGTTTTTGATTGCGCATGGTCGGGTGAACAAGGTGGGGGTTGGTAAGTACGGTGATGAGACGGTGTTGGGGGTGTTGGCGGATGGTGATTACTTCGGTGATCGTGCTTTGGTCGAGGCCGAGGACAGCTGGGACTTCACCGCCAAAGCCACCACCTCCTGCGTCGTCCTCGCCCTGTCGCGGGACGACTTCCAGGAGCTCGTCGACGGGTCCGAGCCATTGCAGGTCCACCTGGAGCAGATCCGAAGCGAACCGAAGCGCGCGCAGAACAAACATGGCGAGGCCGAAATCGAATTGGCGTCCGGCCATGGCGGTGAGCCGGTGCTCCCCGGTACTTTCGTCGCATATGAACTTTCGCCGCGGGAGTACGAGCTGAGCGTCGCGCAGACCGTGCTGCGGGTCCACACGCGGGTGGCGGATCTGTACAACCAGCCGATGAATCAGACCCAGCAACAGCTCAGGCTCACCGTGGAGGCGCTTCGCGAGCGGCAGGAGCACGACCTCATCAACAACCGAGAGTTCGGGCTGTTGCACAACGCCGACTTCAAGCAGCGCATTCAGCCGCGCCTCGGCCCGCCGACCCCGGACGATCTCGATGAACTGCTCAGCCGCCGTCGCGGCTCCAGGTTCCTGCTGGCCCACCCCACCGCGATCGCCGCCTTCGGCCGTGAGTGCAGCCGGCGGGGCCTCTATCCGGAGAACGTCGAACTGGAGGGCCAGTCGGTCCGCGCCTGGCGTGGAGTACCCCTGCTGCCGTGCAACAAGATCCCGATCAGCGACACCCGTACGAGCTCGATCCTCGTGCTGCGCACCGGCGAGGACGACCAGGGCGTGATCGGCCTGCACCAGAAGGGCATCCCGTACGAGATCGAACCCAGCCTGTCGGTCCGCTTCATGGGCATTGACGAGAAGGCGATCATCTCCTACCTCGTCAGCGCCTATTACTCAGCGGCCGTCCTCGTCCCCGACGCGCTCGGAGTGCTCGAGAACGTCGAAATCTCCCTTTGACGAGAGGTGTCATTCGCATGGCAACGACCGAGGAGACGACCGATTCTTATTCGGCGCCGGAACTGCTAGCCCGGAGCAGAAGCACGGTCGACCCAGCCCTGCGAAGCGCGGTCGACACCCTTCCGGAGAAGATGCGCCTGATCGCCGGCCACCATTTCGGGTGGTGGGACGAGAACGGCGTCCCCACGCACGGCACGGCGGGCAAGGCGATCCGGCCTGCGCTGACCTTGCTCGCGGCCGAGGCCGTCGGCGGCCGCGTGGAGACGGCGGCGCCCGCCGCCGTCGCGGTCGAGCTGGTGCACAGCTTCTCCCTCCTCCACGACGATGTGATGGACGGCGACGTCACCCGGCGCCACCGGCCCACCACCTGGACCGTGTTCGGCATCGGCGCGGCGATCCTCGCCGGTGACGCGTTGCTGACCCTCGCCTTCGACGTGCTCGCGGGAAGCGGGCACCCGGCGGCCCAAGCGGCGATGCGCCGGCTGAGCGCCGCGGTCCAGGGGCTCGTGGAGGGCCAGAGCGCGGACATCGCGTTCGAGTCGCGCGCCGACGTCGATCTCGCCGAGTGCCTCTCCATGGCGGAGGGAAAGACCGGTGCGCTGCTCGGCTGCGCGTGCTGCCTCGGCGCGCTCTTCGGTGGCGGAAGCCCGGAACAGATCGAACACATGCGGGTCTTCGGCGAGCGGCTGGGGCTGGCGTTCCAGCTGGTCGACGACCTGCTCGGCATCTGGGGAGACCCGGAGGCCACCGGCAAGTCCATCTACTCGGACCTGCGGCAGCGAAAGAAATCCCTGCCGGTGGTGTCGGCACTGACCTCGGGCACGCCCGCGGGGCGCGAGCTCGCCGCGCTCTACCGCGGAGACGAACCGCTGTCCGACACAGACCTCGTCACCGCGGCCGAGCTGATCGAGACCGCCGGCGGCCGGGCCTGGTGCCAGTCGAAGGCGGACGAACTACTCGCCGAGGCACTACAAGGACTGTGGTCGACGAACCCGACGGAGCAGGCCTCCGAGGGTCTGGTGAAGCTGGCCAGGATGGTCACCCACCGCGACCACTGAGAACGGGCCCGGCCGGTCTCCCCCCGTGGCCGGCCGGGCCGCTCGATCTCACGCCCCGGCCCTGGGCGCGCCTCGGCCGGTGTTAGCTCGCCCCGCCTTGTCGAGGAGGCACTCATGACCACCGACTCCACCGTGTTCGTCGCCGACACCTTGCTCTCCGGCGACCGGACCATCGCGGAATGCCCGGCGGCCGTCCTCATCGCCGGAGATCTTCACCGCCGCGGCCTGGCCACGGTCAGCGGCCCACTGGACGTCGGCGAGGCGTACGGGGGCTCGGCGCGTGGTGGTCGTCCGGCGACCGGTTCGGTGGTTCCCGAACGGGAGGGCGGCGTTTCGACGCCTGCTGTTGACGGTCGCGGGGCGTACGAGCCGGGTCGGGTGGTGGCCGCCGTCGTGCTGGAGGGCGGAGTGGCCGGGCTCGGTGTCCGCGCCGAGGAGCCTCATGTTCTGGCCGTCGCTCGTGGAGTGGTCGACTCGTGGGCGGCGGTGGCCGGGCCTCGTACGGTGCTGCTCGCCTCACCGCGGTCGTTCTGCGCCGGGGTCGAGCGTGCCATCGAGGTCGTCGAGCGCGCGCTGGACCAGGGCGGGCCGATCTACGTGCGCAAGCAGATCGTGCACAACGTCCACGTGGTGTCCGACCTGGAGGCACGCGGCGCGATCTTCGTGGACGAACTGGACGCCGTACCCGACGGAGCCACCGTCGTCTTCTCCGCACACGGCGTGTCGCCGGCCGTACGCGACGACGCCGCCCGCCGCAGGCTCCGGATCATCGACGCGACCTGCCCGCTCGTGACAAAGGTGCACAGCGAGGGACGCCGGTTCGCGGCCCGCGGCGACACAGTGGTCCTCATCGGACATGCCGGACACGAGGAGGTCGAGGGAACCTTAGGCGAGGCGCCAGAACGGATGATCCTCGTCGAGACCACCGAAGACGTCGATGCTCTGAACCTGCCGGACCCCGCGCGCGTGTCGTACCTGACCCAGACCACCCTGGCCGTAGACGAGACGGCCGACGTGATCTCCGCGCTAAGACGGAGATTCCCCGCCGTACGAGGACCGGGCTCCGACGACATCTGCTACGCCACGACCAACCGCCAGAACGCCCTGACCACGATCGTCGCCGAGTCCGAGATGGTGCTGGTCGTCGGCTCGAAGAACTCCTCCAACTCCCGCCGCCTGGTCGAACTCGCCCACCGCCACGAGACCCCCGCCCACCTGATCGACGACCCCGGAGACATCCAAGCCGAGTGGCTGACCGGCGTACGCGTGATCGGCCTGACCGCCGGCGCGTCGGCCCCGCCCAGGCTGGTGGAGGCCGTGATCGACGCACTGGGCGGCCTGGGCCCGCTGACCGTGACCGAACGCGAAACCGGCCAGGAGACCATGCACTTCGGCCTTCCACCCCAGGTGAGGTAGCCGGGCTTTAAATGGAGTGCGTTTCAGGGTGCGCGATGCTTACCGTGCCGGGATGGAACTACGCGAGGAGCGGACCGGGGATCAGGAAGACGTACGGGAACTCCACCTGCGCGCGTTCGGAGATGAGGGCCGCGTGGTGGCGGACCTGGTGGATGCCCTGAGAGCGGGAATCTCCGACCGGTATTCCCTGGTCGCCTGCGAGGACGGGCAGATCATCGGCCACGTGATGTTCACCCGAAGCCTGCTGGACGCGCCTCGACGTTTGGTGGACGTACAGGTACTGAGCCCGCTGGCGGTTGGTCCTGACCATCAGAAACGCGGCGTGGGATCCGCCTTGGTACGGCGGGGCCTGGAGATAATGGCGGAACGATCCGTGCCATTGGTCTTCTTGGAAGGCTCGCCTTCGTACTATCCCCGCTTCGGCTTCGAGGCCGGCGGGAATCACGGATTCCGCAAACCGTCCCTACGCATACCCGATGCGGCCTTCCAGGTCTTCCGCCTTCCGTCGTACGAGCCGTGGATGACGGGAACCCTGGTGTACTCGGAAGTGTTCTGGCACCACGACTCGGTCGGCCTGCGCGCCCCTGACGCGTGACGTCGGGTTTTACGACCCCAGCGATTTTCAGGACTGGTCGGGGAGCATCACGGAAGTTATCTTCCGCATCGATCGGGAGTGGGACGCTCTTCTACCGTCCGATTGCTGGTTCCGAGGCACAGAAGCCGGGATAACCGCAGGCCAGGCGATCGTCACAGCCGAAGAGAACCCTTAGAGCATGTCGATCAATAGTTCATGGGTCAGATCATCCGATGGCCACCGCCGACGAAAATGATCTGGCCGGTGAGCCAGCGGGCTTGGGCCGAGGTGAGGAATGTGATCACGTCGGCCACGTCTTGTGGGGTTCCGACGCGTGCGAGTGGTGTTTCCTGGTCGATGCCGGCCAGCATGTCGGCGCTGATCCAGCCGGTCTGGATCGGGCCGGGGGAGACGATGTTGACGGTGATTCCGGCGGCGGCCAGTTCGTGTGCGGCGGATCTGCTCAGGCTTTCCAGCGCGTACTTGGTGGCGCCGTAGGAGACCTCAGTGGGGAAGGTGGTGGCGCCGTCGGTGGTGACGTTGATGATGCGGCCCCACTCGGCCTCGCGGGCCAGGTGTCGGCGGTGCAGTTCGGCCATCAGTAGCGCCGGTGCCCGGGTGTTGACCGCGTAGTGCGCGTCGAGGCTGTCGGGACCGATCGGTCGGCTGTCCCGGTAGAAGCTGTCCAGGCCGGCGGGTACGAAGGTGTCGGGCACGCAGTACGCGGCGTTGTTGACCAGGATCTCCACCGGGCCGAGGGTCGCTTCCACGGTGTCGATCAGTGCTACGCATGCATTCGGGTCGGACAGGTCCGTCTCGAACGTGGTGGCGCTGCCACCGGCCGCGATGATCTCGTTCCGCACGTACTGCGGGTCCACGGCGTTGGCGGCGGCGTACAGCTCGGGACCGTTCACGAGCTCCGGTCGCGGCCAGGCGCCGTTCGCGGGCAGCGAGGCGAGCGCGAGTTCGGCGCCCTGTCCGGCCAGCGCCCGTGCCGTCGCCGCGCCGATGCCGAGCGGGCTGTTGGCCCCGGTCACCAACGCCACACGCCCGTCGATTCCGTAATCGATCATCACTCGATGATGGCAGTGAACGTCGGCCTCTGACGATCGGGTTTTGTTTGACGGCCAACGCCGTACGACGGGACGTTTCTATGCTGGGCGTTCTAGGCCAAGTCTCCGCAGCCAGTCGTCTACGTCGAAATCGCCGAGTTCGGCCGTGTTGAACCATTCCGCGGCCGCCGAGGGATCAGGTGCCACGCCGTCCCCGGTCAGGTACATGTATCCGAGAGTGGCCGCCGCCTGAGAATTACCGGCTTTCGCGGCGCGTTGATAGTGGTCGACGGCGAGCGCGCCGTCCTTCGGGAAACCGTCGCCGGTGGCGTATCCGGCCCCGACGTTGTACAGGGCGCGAGGATGGTCCAGCTCAGCCGCCCGTACCAGCCATTCACGTGCCGTGGCGTCGTCCTGCGGAACGCCATCGCCTTTCGCATGCAGAACGTACAGCTCGAACATCGCGTCGGCGTTGCCCAAAGCCGCCGCCCGCCGATATGTGGCCGCAGCGGCGGTGGTATCACCCAGCGAATACTCCACCAGCCCGTACCAACTGGTCGCCGAACCGTCAGCATCATCGTCGATGAATCCGGCCAGAAATTTCAAAGCGGTACGTTTGGCTTCGCCGGATCCATGTCGGCTGGTGCTGGCGAACGACATCGCGCCGAGCCTGTCACCGAGAGCAGCCGCCTCAGCGAAGCATCGCAACGCCGCACCGACCGGCTCTTGATCGGGATCCGCGAACGCGTACTGTCCAGGCCAAGTGATCGGCCGCTCGATCCAGCCGTCGCGATAACAGCGCCCCAGCGCCATCCAGCTTTCGGGACGGCCGTCCAGCGCCGCTACCGCGAATCCGGCCGCCATGTCTCCGACCGCCTTGATCGGAAGAATCCCGGCCTCGACGTCGCCGCGGAGAATCTTCTGCTCGGTATCCAGCTTGAGTGCTTCAACCCATGCGGCGCCATGCCCATGCGCCGCCATCCATTGACGGACACTCTCCAGCGAATCGTCCCCGCGCCACCCCGACGCTTCATCGAACGTCATTCGCGCATGTTATCGGGGCCTATGGGGTGAGGCAGGCCAGCGGTTCAGCCGATGGCCGATGAAGCCTCAGCCGCGAGGCTGCCATGTGCACAAACAGACCCGATTACCTTCGGGGTCGGCGAGCACCCAGAAGCTCGGTGCCTCCGCGTCGCTGACCAGCGTCCCGCCGGCGGCGAGCGCGGCGTCGATGCGCGGCTGGACCTGCGCGGGATCCACCCACACGTCAGGATGCCAGCGCTGCCGAGGTTCCTCCTTGCCGGATGCCTGGAACCAGATGGCCGGAAGAACATCAGCCGAGTCGCGTACCTCGTCACCAATGTCAGGCCCGGACCGATGCTCCATCGCCAGCGCTGCGGCCCAGAAGGGCAGGACCGACTCGTGGGCCGGGGTGTCAAGGGCAAGTGCGAGCCGCGAGACGTTCACGGACTCCAACCGCACACCTGCGCCGGCGGCGATCGAGATGACGGCGCGCGCCAGCCGGATGTCGCGGTCGGTGACACCGTTCTCATCGTGACTCGTCAGCCGAACGTCGACGTGGGTGTAGCGCAGGTCGAGATCCGGGTGATGATTCATCTCCTCGGCTGCCGCACCGATGGCGTTGATGACCGAGAGCCCGGTCGCGAAGTTCCGTGTTCGAATGCGGGTCTGCAGGCCACCGAGCAGGTAAGCCCACCCGTCCAGCCCTTCATCGGCAATCTGCGTTCCGGTCAGCTTGGTCATGAGCCCATGTTCCTCGGTCAAGCGTCTGCGGGCGAGGCCTGAGTTTCACGGCCACGATCTCGCGATGAAAGATGTCAGCAGGCGCTCGCCTGCCGCCCTGCGCTCACCCTGTAGGCGGTGGTGGAACGGCCGATTCAGGGCTCCTCCAACCGTGTGCCCCAGGTCGCCGCAACCTCTGGTGACCTGCTCACCCTGGCCGAGCCCACGCTTGGCGCTCAGTTCTGCCGTGGTCACCGCACAGGCCAGAAAGGTCGGCGTGAAATTGCCTTAAAGGCTCTTGCTGGAACGTTGAGCCATGCCATTCGCCACTCTTAGCGCGCTTTGGCGTGCTCAGCGCTCGCCGTACATCGGGCGTGGGTTATCGTGCCGATATGTCGGAACGGGGCGATGAGCTAATCAATGGGCGGTATCGCCTGATCTCGGTGATCGGCCAGGGGGCGATGGGGACCGTCTGGCGTGGCCATGACGAGGTGCTCGACCGAGAAGTCGCGATCAAGAAGATCATCTTGTCGGCGGACCTGGACGAACAGGAGCATGCCGAGCTCAAGGCCCTCGCGAAGCAGGAGGCGCGGGCGACGGCGGCCCTCAACCATCCGGGCATCATCACCGTGTTCGACGTCATCGAGCACGACCAGGCACCGGTGATCGTGATGGAACTCATCGAAGGCCGGTCACTCGCCGAGATCTTGAAAGAGCAGGGGCTGCTGCGCTGGAGGCGCGTCGGTGAGATCGGCGCGGCCATGGCGGACGCGCTGGCGGCGGCTCACGCGGCGGGGATCGTCCACCGGGATCTCAAGCCCGCCAACGTACTGGTCGCGGGCCGCCGCATTGTGATCACCGACTTCGGCATCGCCCAGCGAGCAGGCGAGCGAACCGCGGCCGCACCCGGTGAGGCGAGCGGCACTCCGGCGTTCATGTCTCCCGAACAGGCGGAGAACGCGGCCGCGAGCCCCGCCGCCGACCTGTGGTCCCTGGGCGCCACACTCTTCAACGCCGCAGAGGGCGTACCGCTCTTCCAGGGCCCGAACTACGCCAGCGTTCTGCTACTCCTGCTCACCCAGCCCCCGCCGACTCCCCGGCGCGCCGGACCACTCACGCCCCTCATCACCTCCCTGCTCCGCAAGGATCCCCAGCGGCGCCCCACCGCCGAGCAGGTCACCGAGCAACTCGCGACGATCCTGCGGGCCGCTCCGGCGCCTCCTGCCCCGCCGGTCCCGGTCCCGGCGACGAGTGCCGGTACGGCCGGGAACGCAGGGGCTGCGACGGGGACGCCGAGCCCGAGTCCCGTGACGCCGGCGACCCCATCGATGCCCCTGAAACGCCCGGCCCGCTCTTCCGGCCACCGCCGCCGGATTCTCGTCGGCCTCGCCGCCGTGTGCCTCGCCGCGCCCTTCGTGTACGTCTCCGCCGATCACGGCCTCTTCGGAGCGGACAAGCCGGACCGGCCTGCGTCCGCCCGCCCGCCCGGCGTACAGAATCCCGATACACACCTGATCGGCTCGCTCGCGTTCAGCCCCAAGGAGCACATGCTCGCGGTCGGTGAGACGGTTCCGATGGGTTCCGGCGACGTCGTGGAGCTGTTCAACGTCGCCGACCATGCGCGGAAGAGCCAGATCACCCTGCGTAAGGGGAGTCTCCGAACACTGGCCTTCAGCCCGGACGCCGGCAAGCTCGCCACCGGAGAGGACGACGGCGGAGTCGAAGTGTGGGACGTGACCACCCGGAAGCGAACCGCCGCCACGATGGTGAACCGCCCGGGCGGCACCGAGGACGAGGTACACGCCCTGAGGTTCAGCAGAGACGGAAAGACCCTCTTCACCTGCGACGGCAACGGCAGATACGGCAAATGGGCGATCGGTGACGGCAAGCCGGCCATCACGCCGATCCCCGGCACCGGCGTCCAGTGCCTCGCACTGAGCCCCAGCGGTACGACCCTCACCGCCTACACGGCGACAACCGGCGAACTCACCTTGTGGACGAACATGGACGGCCACCCGAAGGCAACCGTCCTGGCCGCCCCATGGCCGAGCAAAACCGCCGCCGTGAGCAGCACCGTCTTCAGCCCGGACGGCACCACGTTGGCCGTCACCAGGTACGACGCGGGCTCACCCGTGAAGGAATCCGGCCCAGGCGTCGTAGAACTCTGGGACGTCGCCTCCCGTACAAGACTCGCCACTCACGACATCACGCTCTACAAAGGCGGCGGCCTGGCCATCAGTCCGGACAGCAAGACCCTCGCCGCCACTGCGGCCGACGGCGACATCACCGTGTGGAAACTCGGCGAATACCAGGCGAGCAGGACGATTCCCGGCCCATTCGAGGGCGGTGCCGACACCCTCGCCTTCAGCCCCGACAGCGCCTCCCTCGCCGCCGCCGGCAACGACGCACTGATCCGCGTCTGGGACCTGAAGACCGAGCGCCTGACAGCGACCTGGCAGGCAGGAAAGGCGCAATAGCGGGGCCGGGAGCGCAAAGCCGGGCATCGTAGCGCCGGGGCAGTATGGACACTCCACCAGCGGCGGGAGCTCGCGTACGACTCCGCTGACCAGCCTTTGATCAGTGGCCGACCGCCCTGATGCGGCGGGTCGCGGCGGACAGGAGGAGAGGTGCGGCGAACCGGCATATCTCTTCGGCCGCGTCGAACTCATGGGTGGTCGGTTCCGGCCGCTCGGGTTGACGGGCGCTCCGGGCCAGGAGTGGCCTCCACCGAGGACCGTCCAGGCCGCGACCTGGGTGCCGCCGACTCCGCCGCCCACCGTCGTACGGCTGGAAGACTCGGTGTCGCACCTGTCTCCAAGGCCGAGCGGACACCGGTCGATCGCCCGCCAGTACTCGGCGGTCTCTCGGAGCGAGAGCGTACGGCCACGCAACTCACCGTTCGGGCCCCGATGCCGGGAGTAGCCGCCCTTGATAGGCGCGATCCGGTCGGCCGTACCGTGCATCAGCAGCGTCGAAACGGCGTACGCCGGCCGCTGTTCACGGAGCGCGGCCGGCAGCGTCCCTGAGACGGCCGCCATCACGGCCACCCGGTCACCGGCGGCCAGAGCGAGCCGGTGCGCCATGAACGCCCCTCCGTCTTCCGTCATAGGCCGACCCTCCCACCCGGAGGTCGCGGAGCTTGCCCCGGCCGAGGACGCCGCGACTCGTACAGCGGCACCGACCAACGGCGCCCGGTCTCGTTTACGTGGTCAGCGAAGCGACGGCTGTGCCGGGCCTCGCGGCCATATTCGAGAGAGGCGCGGCGCGCATCGTCACGCGTGCCCGTCGTCGGGCTCGCACCGATTTTCTGGTCACCGTCCCTGGTCATCCCGGCTTCCGCCCGGAGCGTCCAACATGCGTCGTCGCAACCGGGGAGGAAGGACCATGCGTTTCATCACGACGGCTGCCACCGTCGCAGCGATCGCCGTCACCGGCTGCTCGAAGGTCGAAGGCACCACGACCGCGCCGCCCGGCGCGGGCACGATGCCCGCCAGCACACCGGCTGTCGCGGCCGAGCCACGCACCGAGGCCGCGGTACGGGCCGCAGCGGGTGAGGAGTTCGACGCCTACGCGTCCGGGGACTACGGCGCGACCTGGGACGTCTGGTACGCGCCGGCAAAGAAGCTGATCTCACGCGCCGACTACACGCGCCTGATCAAGCTATGCCCCGACGCTGCCGCAGGCGTCCGGTTCAACATCGAGAAGATCACCATGGATAGCGACAGGGAGGCGCACGTCCGCGTAACCCGACTGGTCGCCATACACACCTATCGGTTCGTGTACGAGGACGGGCACTGGCGGTTCGTCCCCGACGATCAGGCGATGCGCGACTACCGCACGAAGACGCTGAAACAGATGGTCACGAAGGTCCGCGCGCAAGGCGGCTGCGGCGACACGAGCTGAAATCTTCCATCGAGCCGCTGAGCGGTGGCGGACGGCTTGCGCCCGTATTCGCCACAGATCCCCGTCGCAGGCCGGTGTCAGCCGGACGTATCGCAGGTGGAACGTGACCGCATCTAGGCAGTTCAGATGCCGTTTGATGCGGTCCGGGGGTGGCGCGCCCAGAGGGATTCGAACCCCCGACCGTCGGATTAGAAGTCCATACGGCATACAAGGTGCCGAGCCTACAGCGACCTGCAAAGACGTGGTCAGAGCGCTACCGGGTCAGAGTCACTTCGGCATGTATTTGGCACGAACAGCGTCGATCAGGCCCCGGCCCGACGGTCCAGGGCGCTGTTGGCGAAGCGTTCGCAGCCCTGCGCCCAGCCTGCACCGGCTCTACGTGGCTAGTCACCCGGCGTGATGGCTTCAATCCCTTGAATCTCGGATGGCTGTTGCCTGTGGCCAGCCTCTGCGCAACGATCGTAGCGGTCGTAATGTCGTGCGCACCGTCGTTCAAATGCAGCTACTCAAGGCAAGGGAATGAATAGGCCCAGAAAGTTACCTGGTATCGCTGGCACTGCTCCTGACGGGAAATCTTTATTTTCGCCCTTTGCAAGTAACTACGAAACTAAAGGAAGAGTGATATGGCAACAGAAAAGTACAACAGTGATCAGCGGCAGTGGATTGATCACAACTATTTCCGTACTTATTTTATTGCTCAAGAGGTTGAGCGAATTGCGCGCAATCCGGAAGGGCGGGCGCATGATCTCGAATCGCTCATAATGGATCGCGGAATCTTAAATTTCGCACATAGCTGGCGAAAAGATACTGTGGTTCATAAATTTGCAAGATGGGTAGCGCATCATGAGTTTATCGAGGACATTTCAGGTCCATATGCAATCGTGTATGATATTAGCGATACGGGCGCATCGACAGTTAAGCGACACCTGCCTGTAAGTCTTGCGCTTGTGGCCTATGGGCTGGCCTCCGAGGGTGACGCTTTTGAAGTTCCTCCCCCTCACGGGGAAATCGTGCAAATTCGAGAGAATGTACAAACCTGGAAAGAATCCAACGTAGTCGCAGACGCTTGCTATGACTACTTCATGAATGATCTTCAACTCTCTGAGGCATACGAAAAACTCCTAAACCGCATTGCCGATGAGGTATTTCACGTCATGTTTCTCAATAGGGCGGCACTCGCAGGACTCAACGAATATCTTGCACGCTACATCTCGGAGGTCGACAACGACTGGTTTGAAGAGGATGAGGCGGCCCTGTCGAGCCTTTTTCTGAAAACTGGACATCGTCTTAAAAGAAAGTCGATTCCGATCTGGGTGAGACGTGCGGTGTTTTTCCGTGAGCACGGCCGATGTGCGCTATGCGGGCTAGATTTAACGGGATTGATTGATGCTCTCCCCAAAGATCAATTCGATCACATTGTTCCGTTGTCTAAGGGAGGGCTCAATGATGTCACTAATATTCAGCTCCTTTGTCGACCATGCAACGCCTGGAAGTCAGATAAGGAGATTCTGCCGAGTCGGCGATATAGGCGCTGGTATGAGCTGGAATCGAAATAGCAAGTCAGGTGCGCATAAATTTGTCCTAGCTGAAGTGTGATGATCAGAGGGTATATCAATTCGCTCTCCCTTCGTATCCGGTGGTTCAGACACTGAATGTCGACGGATTTCATCCGCCGCTGACGGACGGATTCGTCCGAGCTTTAATCGAGCCTACTTGGGGTCCCGGTGGCCGACCTGAGTAAATTCTCCGATGATGCCCTCGGTCGTAAGCTTATGATGGCGAAGTTGCTGGTCAACGAGGGTCGGGAGCCGGTACTGATCATCGTGGGCGAGTGCCCTCGCGTAGCTACGGACTGCGAGCTTTAGCGCCTTGAGCTTAGCTTTATTGATGACGCGAGTGCCCGTGGGAGGGGTTCCGGATTTCTCGATCGTGTGACTTGGGTGGATGATGATCGGGAACACGACTGCATCTGAGCCGTACTCGCTCGCACACCAATTCACCGATCCGCCTAGCTGATTGATGTCCTTTTTCCATATCAGCGGCGCCTCGGCGCCGGTCTTGAGTTCGACTACGGCGTAGGTGCGATTTCCCATGGCCCAAAGCACATCGCTGCCAATGCCGTATGTGAGTTCGGGCTGCTGAGAACTGAAGCCCAAGTGGAGACCAAGATCGGAAAATGCGGATTCGGCTTCGTCCGTGCGCTCCTTATCCCAGACAATATCGGCCAGGATTGCGTCTACCTCAACGAGCAGGTCAGTGCCGGACGAGTAGTGTCTCGTCAGGTAAATCGCAGCTTGCTCGGACTGTGATGATGTGGTGCCGATCTTCCTATAGTCCAACCCTGCTAGCGGACGCAGGACGGCGCTGTTGGCTCGTCCGGCCTCTCCCAGCGCGGTCTGCGCTGCGACCGGGTCGACTGCCTGAAGGTATGCGGCATGCGTCTCACCGACCCAGCCGGCGAGACGTTCGTCCCCAGAATCACGCGCGGCCTGGACCGCGGCCTCGGAATGTTGGACCGCTTCTGCTGCACGGCCGGCGACGGCACTGTTGTAGGCGGCTCGCAAATGTTTGGCTGACGGAGACAGGAGCGCCGGGCCGTAGGTAACTCCCAGGAGCGCTTCGCGTGACAGCGTGCGAAACCCCGTATCGGCGTCGATCACCTGCATGATCACGCTACGCAGCATGGCGGTGTCGCTACCCTCTAGTTCGGATGCGACACGCCGCGATAGCTGGAGCTGTGCGCGGGTAGCTGCGGAAAGTCGATCAGCAACGTCGGCGCGTGAGACGAGTTGTGTCAGGCGGGAGCCGAGCAGGAGAACGGCACAGCGATCGTCGCGGCTGCGCACACCACGCCCCATGCCTTGTTCGAGACGCTGCAATTGCCGGGTCACCATAGCCTCGCTATCCCGCAGCGCGACCGCTTCACGGCGCTCGATCCCGCTGTAGGCGTATGGCAGGCTATCGATGACCAGTAGCCGACAGGCTTCGTCGGGCAGATCGATACCGTCGTAGCGGTTCACTATCACCACCAAGCCCACGTGCTCGTCGGTTAGGCGATCTACCGCGTTGCCGATCGCATCTGCAGTGCTGACAGTAAGGTCTGCCTCGTCTTTCCATTCACCTGCCTGGCGCCAGCTAGGAACCAGCACGACAACGTTGCGGTTGTCGGCCACGCTCCGGGCTAGCTCACGCACCTGCGCGTGGGAAATGTTCGAATTGAGTTCCTGGGGTGCGAACACGAGCCGGTCTCCCAGGTCGGCGGCGCTCTCCGGTACGACCGACTTGGCCACGGAATTTGCATCAGCATTAAAATGGGTAATGAGTACACTGTCGTCCGCCAGCGTTGCGGTCAGGTAAATACGACGCGCGGCTTCGGCGAAACTAGGGAGTCTCTCGATCGGCGGGCACGGCGGCATGAGCTCGAACGCGTCGGCACTAACTACCGCCTGGCAAAGCGGCAAGAGATCGCCGATCAGCGGCCATGCCCATTCAAAAGTTGGATCTTCGCGGTGGGGGCGCAACGCGTCTAGCACCGCTTCTTGATTGTCATCCCATGCCCAGAATGGAACGCGTAGCACACTGCTACGATCGCCGTCTTTGATATCTAGGTATGCGTTAAGTCCTTGCGCCTTCAGATCCTCTGCGAAGAGATCCAGCAATTTGCCATACGCGGCATGGTCGGAAGGAATGCGCAGCTGAGTGTCCTGCTCAGTGAGCGCCAGCGCAGCATGAGCATCGTCGATCACGATCGAACCCACCCTGATCGGCTGACGCCCGCCGGGACCGGCAAGACCGAACCGTGTCTTGCCGTTTACCAGTGTGCGCATGGTCGTCACGCAAATCGCATCGCCGCTGAAGAATCTTCCCGCCTGCGGATCCGTGACCACAGCCAAACCCAGATTCGCAGCCTCGTCGCACACGCGCTGCGCCAGGTGCGGATCAGGCGCAAGATAGAGGGCGGGTCCCTTCTTCTCATGCAGGCAGCACTGGAGCATGAGCAGTCCAACGATCGTCTTACCGCCACCCGTGTTGGTCTTGATCACGACGTCGCGCTCATCCCTGCGCACAGACCAGGCGTCCAGTACGGTCTTTTGCACTGCCCGCAAATAGCCGTAACCGTCGGCCTTATTCGGCAGTGCGTCAAACAAAGTCGCGGGCTCGGTGATGTGAGCGATCGCCCCGCTGCTGGTCAACCTGCTGAAATCGAACGGCATTGTTCCCGCCTTTGACCCGACTACGGCCATTGCTTCACGATGGTAAATGTGACCCCACATGCAAGACGCCTACGCAGCCTGGCTAGTTGACACCCATGGGGGGTCGCCGTGTCCTTGTGGTCTGAGCGGACATGTAGGACAGGGCGGTACCGTCCTGTGGGTGAGCACTGATGAGCGTCCTGAGGAGTTGAGGACGAAGGTCTTCGGCGAGCGCACGGTGTATGACAACCCGTGGGTTCGGTTGACCTTGGTCGATGTTGAGCCGCCGGACGGTAACCGGTTTGAGCATCACGTTGTTCGGCTTCAGCGGGTTGCGATCGCGCTGGTGTTGAACGAGGCGGATGAGGTGCTCATGATGTGGCGCCATCGTTTCGTGGATGACTCGTGGGGCTGGGAGCTGCCCGGCGGGATCATCGACAAGGGCGAAGACGGCGCCGCGACGGCCGCACGTGAGGTGCGTGAAGAGACCGGTTGGCAGCCGGCGCCCCTGGAGCATGTGACGAGCTTTCAGCCTATGGTCGGCATGGTGGACACGCCGCACGAGATCTACGCGGGCCGCGGGGCTGAGTTGGTTGGGGAGCCGACCGACTTGGAGGAGGCTGCTCGGATTGAGTGGGTTCCGATGAGCACGGTCTTTGACCTCATCAGCCGGGGCGAGGTGCTCGGGTCCGGATCCCTTGTGGGGTTGTTGTATCTCCTCGCCGAGCGCGGCAAGAAGGCCGGCGCCTAAGCGGCGAGACCGATGTTCATGATCCGTTTGCGTTGGCGGACGGAGCCGACCTGGTTCGCTATCCGGCGGGCACTGCGTAGGTGTTGGCGGGCCTCGTCGAGTTCGCCTTGGGTGGCGAGGGCCTGGGCCAGGTCGCACCTCAGGCCGGCCTCTGCCCGGACGAATGAGCGGTCCATCTTGTCGAGCGCCGTGGTCAGGTAACCGATCGCCTCGGCGTCGCCGATCTGGGCGAGGCAGTGGCCTCGCCAGCGGGCGTGATGTGCTGCGTTCAGCGCGATGAACGGAAGCTCGGGATCATCGGCGTTCACGGGGAGGAGTTCCGCTGAACGCTCCAGAGCGTTGCGGCACGCTTCGTCGGCGAGAGCGGCTTGTGTCTCGGCCTCGACGGCATGAAGCCAGCACAGCAACAGGGGCGGTCCGGCAGGGTTGAGCAACGCCTGAGCCTCTCGTACGAGACCGAGAGCGTCCGTTAGGCGGCCGAGGTCGTGGAGGGTGTAGACCTGCTCGCCCATGGCGTGCGCGAGCAGCGCCCGCGAATGGGCCTCGCGTGCTGCGGTCTTGGCCACTTCGCAATGACCCCATGCCTGTTGTACGGCTCCGACGTCGAGCGCTTGCCAGGCAGCGAGGGCGCCGGCGTCGGCCAGGACGGCCGAGAGCGCAACCCGGATGGACGGCTGGAGGCTGTGCGAGACGAGTTCGGTCAGGGTCGTGATCACTGATCGGGTCTGTTCCAGCAACGACGGGGCGCCCAAGCGGCGATCCAAAAGCCGGATGTGGTTGACCTGTTGCTGCATCTGCCGGACGAGCGCCAGATCCACCCGTCGCGCCGTCGCGATTCGATGCCGGAGGTCATCAACAGGTCTCGTTGCCTCGATTGACGGGGTGGCCTGGGCGAATCCGAGTTCCTCGTCCGTACGCCCATAGGCGAGGCGGTACAGCTTGCGCCAGTCACCGCCTGGCGCCACCCGGCCGTTTTCGTGCCGGGAGATCGTCGTCTTCAGGCTCTTGTCGCTGCCGAGGACAAGGCCGGCCTGGCGGGCGCAGCGCCTCAAGGTGGAGATGAGCCGCGGGACCTTCCAGCCGAACTCGGCCCGCGTTCGTCGTAGGGGCGTCATCTCGGCCGTGTCGTCGTCATCCCAGGTCATGCGTTCAGCATCGCTCACGAGGCCCGACAAGGCCCCGAGTTAACACGACCGTGTTAACCGATGCGGGCTTACGGCAAGTGCACGGGAACCGGTGTCATCTCAGCAACTCAGCACCACATGTTCA
>CAVTOG010000010.1:0-1211148 GCA_963736325.1 uncultured Actinomycetota bacterium
CGACCGGATCCTCATCATGAACGCCCCCACCTGCGCAAGGTCCTTGCCGAGCACGAGGCCCATCTCAACACCCAACGTCCGCACCGGCCCCTGAACCAGGCCAGCCCGCTCAGACCGTTACCCGATCCCGTTGACGCCGACATCACGGTCACACGACAGCGGCCCGGCGGCCTGCTTCACGAATACACCCAGGTCGCATAGGGGGGCCGAATTACAGGCACTCACACGGTCGTCGCCGGTGAGGGCAAGCACCAGGAATCGCTGCGAGCGCAGTAGCTCACCGAGCGTCAAGATCCGCCCAGGCGCCTGGATCTCCAGGTCTCGTGCCGAGCGTCCAAGCCGCCCACACGGTCATCGGCCGCCGCACCATCGACGACGACACTCCGCTCGCTCAATCTGTCCGCGCAAACCTGAACGTCGCGAACCTGACCGACGTGATGCTCCACTGGTCCGCAGACCTCGAACATGAGGTCGTGCTCGACCAGCTCGCGATCCTGTGGCTGCAAGCCCGACATTGCCTGCCCAACAACCAGTGTCAGGGGCCGGAACCACATGGTTTCGTGTCGGCCGGGGCCGAGCAGTCGCCACGCCGACCCGATCGCCTTACGGCGGCGGATCAGCCCGGCCACTCGGGAGAGCGCTCCCACAGCACCGGAGACAACGAGAAGATCACCAAAAGGTCACAAGATCTACGCAATACTTTTCTCGCGCTGGGCCGATTGATGGTGGTCGCGATACCTTCCGCAGGCGGCTGAGTCCTGACCCTGTGCTGGACGCTTGGGCATTTAAATGCCTTCGACCGAAATCAGCGGGTTGACCGCCTTCGCCTGGTTTGACGTGGAGGAGAGGTACTTGATCGCTGAAGCGTTCGATAGACAGTACCGATGGCATCCGGCCGCCGATGATCACCAGCTGGCGCAGGCGTGCACCGACCTCCGGGCGGGACGGTACTTCAGAGCGCACGAGGTACTGAAGGAAACACGATCGGACTTCGACCTGAGGGCCCACCGATCGTTGGTGCTGGCATCCGAGGCGGCCGACTCGGACCTAGTGGAACGGTGGGTGGCAGAAGAGCCAAGCGCCGAATCTACGCTGATGTGGGCGCGGGTCGCCGTGCTCCGCGCGATAAGAATGAGCGCGACGGGCGACAGGCCGTTCCCCGCCCTGACGGCCATCGCACGGAACGCCTGTGAGCTTGCGGCGGAAACATTTCCGAGCGATCCAACACCGCTGGTGGCCCACCTGTCCATAGCCCACCTGCTCGGCGTGAGCAATCCCGCTCCAAAGGAAGTGCCGGGAACCCCACGCGGTCCATGGAAAATCTTTACGCGCATCCTCAGGTTCGCCCCGTTCCATCGCGAGGCTCACCATCGGATGCTGGCCCATTTCTTCGTTCGCCACGGTGGGCCGAGGACCGCGGCGTGGGACGTCTCGCTCTTCTTGAGCCAGCGTGCGCCGCTTCCGTCCGCCCTTAGACTCCTACCGTTCGTGGCTCTCATAGCTGAGCACGATCCGAACACCCTGGTGGCGGACCAAACCTGGGATCAGCCCGCGTGGCAGGCGGCCGCGACAACGGTTTACCAGAACTGGTTCCCCGGCATTTCCGCTTACCGCTTCACTCCTGTGCTGGATCTCTCCTATCTAGCACACGCGCTGTTCATGGCGGGGCGCCAATCCGAGGCTCGGAAGGTGCTCATGCAGATGGGATCCTATGCGTCGCGGATGCCTTGGGCGGCCTTCGGTGACCCCGTCAAGCAACTCACCATCGTCAGACGCTCATGCGGACTCCCAGTTCCCACCGGCGTCCACATTAGCGGTAAATAGAGAACTGACCGTTCTGATTTGATCCGCCATCGCCTCGGCACGACGAAAGGTTAATTGTGCGTCACAGGTCTTCAGTATCCGCCGAACGCGAAAACGTCAGGCGTGATTCAAGATCGGCTGAGCTCAGCGATGACGAGACGCTGCACGCGATGGGGTACCCGCGGAAACTGACACGCCGTTTTCGCGCGTTCGACAACTTTGCGATCTCTTCACGATCATCAATATCATCTCGGGTATCTTCTCCTCGTTCGGCCTGGGAATGAACGCAGGCGGGCCACGGGTTCTGGTGTTCGGCTGAATCGGCGTCTCCATCATGATGCTGTTCGTCGGCGCCTCCATGGGTGAGATCGCGTCCGCCTACCCGACCAGCGGCGCCCTGTACTTCTCAGCCGGCCCGGGCCTTTCGGTGTGGACCGCGCGGCGTGCCGTCGGGTGATCAGGGCGCGATGCCAGCGCAGGATCGTGTCCGGGCGGACCAGCAGCCGCAGCCGACGTAACCCCTCCCGCGGCAGGCCGTGCAACAACGCCGCGAGGAAAGCCCGATCGGCCAGTGTGAACCGCACCTTTCCGTCGCCCAGCTGACGCTCCAGCACTGCGATCTGGTGGCGCAGGGCCAGGATCTCGGTGCCCTTATCCCGGTCGCTCATCGGGAACAGCCGCAGCACCGCAAAGGTGTTCGTCACAGTCAGGTAGGCCAGTCGTAACAGCACAACCGTGTGGGTGCCGAATATTGTTTCATAGGGCTTGATCTGGGGTTTCGCTGTGGTCGGTGGCTCGACTCCGGCAGGATCACAAGGATGGCTCTGCGGCTCGTGTACTTGATCGCCTCGCATATTTTCCGGTGGATCGCGCTGCTCGCCCGATCACAGGCATCGAAGGACCTAGAGATCTCGGCGTTACGGCACCAGCTCGCGGTGCTTCGTCGCCAGGTCGCCACTCCACGGCCCTCGTGGGCGGACCGGGCGATCCTTTCCGCGCTCGCGCGACTACTCCCCCGGACCCGCATCTGTTCGTCACACCACGGACGCTCCTGCGCTGGCACGCCGACCTGGTGAAACAACGCTGGACCCACCCAAAGCACCGGACCGGACGACCACCGACCCGGCCCTCGACCCGGGACCTGGTCCTGTATTCGGCACCCACACCCATGCTCGATAAAGATCAACACATACAGGCGACATGACAGGACGGTGTCAACGTGCAGGAAGTCACACGCGATGATCCGGCGGGCCTGGGCGGAAAGGAACTCACTCCAGGCCGGGCCTCTGCGTTACGGTGCGAGATCGATCCCGGCCTGCTTCAAGATCTCCCCTACCGTCGAGTACGCGATCTTGTGGCCCAACCGGGCCAGTTCACCCTGAATGCGACGATGCTTCACCTGACGGCGCAATACGGCGTTCTCGTGACAAAGAACCAGTAGCACAGCGTCCTTGGAAACCTCCCGTCGCACAAGGATGGTCACCACGGCGAGCACAAGCCTCGTGATCATGTAAACCAGCGTGAGAAGCGCCCCTCGAGACTCCCAGCCCCACCGACCACTCCGCAGCAAGACCACGCAGGTACCGGATCCTCATCATGAACGCCCCCACCTGCGCAAGGTCCTTGCCGAGCACGAGGCCCATCTCAACACCCAACGTCCGCACCGGCCCCTGAACCAGGCCAGCCCGCTCAGACCGTTACCCGATCCCGTTGACGCCGACATCACGGTCACACGACGGCCCGGCGGCCTGCTTCACGAATACACCCAGGTCGCATAGGGTGGCCGAATTACAGGCACTCACACGGTCGTCGCCGGTGAGGGCAAGCACCAGGAATCGCTGCGAGCGCGGTAGCTCACCGACCGTCAAGATCCGCCCAGGCGCCTGGATCTCCAGGTCTCGTGCCGAGCGTCCAAGCCGCCCACACGGTCATCGGCCGCCGCACCATCGACGACGACACTCCGCTCGCTCAATCTGTCCGCGCAAACCTGAACGTCGCGAACCTGACCGACGTGATGCTCCACTGGTCCGCAGACCTCGAACATGAGGTCGTGCTCGACCAGCTCGCGATCCTGTGGCTGCAAGCCCGACATTGCCTGCCCAACAACCAGTGTCAGGGGCCGGAACCACATGGTTTCGTGTCGGCCGGGGCCGAGCAGTCGCCACGCCGACCCGATCGCCTTACGGCGGCGGATCAGCCCGGCCACTCGGGAGAGCGCTCCCACAGCACCGGAGACAACGAGAAGATCACCAAAAGGTCACAAGATCTACGCAATACTTTTCTCGCGCTGGGCCGATTGATGGTGGTCGCGATACCTTCCGCAGGCGGCTGAGTCCTGACCCTGTGCTGGACGCTTGGGCATTTAAATGCCTTCGACCGAAATCAGCGGGTTGACCGCCTTCGCCTGGTTTGACGTGGAGGAGAGGTACTTGATCGCTGAAGCGTTCGATAGACAGTACCGATGGCATCCGGCCGCCGATGATCACCAGCTGGCGCAGGCGTGCACCGACCTCCGGGCGGGACGGTACTTCAGAGCGCACGAGGTACTGAAGGAAACACGATCGGACTTCGACCTGAGGGCCCACCGATCGTTGGTGCTGGCATCCGAGGCGGCCGACTCGGACCTAGTGGAACGGTGGGTGGCAGAAGAGCCAAGCGCCGAATCGACGCTAATGTGGGCGCGGGTCGCCGTGCTCCGCGCGATAAGAATGAGCGCGACGGGCGACAGGCCGTTCCCCGCCCTGACGGCCATCGCACGGAACGCCTGTGAGCTTGCGGCGGAAACATTTCCGAGCGATCCAACACCGCTGGTGGCCCACCTGTCCATAGCCCACCTGCTCGGCGTGAGCAATCCCGCTCCAAAGGAAGTGCCGGGAACCCCACGCGGTCCATGGAAAATCTTTACGCGCATCCTCAGGTTCGCCCCGTTCCATCGCGAGGCTCACCATCGGATGCTGGCCCATTTCTTCGTTCGCCACGGTGGGCCGAGGACCGCGGCGTGGGACGTCTCGCTCTTCTTGAGCCAGCGTGCGCCGCTTCCGTCCGCCCTTAGACTCCTACCGTTCGTGGCTCTCATAGCTGAGCACGATCCGAACACCCTGGTGGCGGACCAAACCTGGGATCACCCCGCGTGGCAGGCGGCCGCGACAACGGTTTACCAGAACTGGTTCCCCGGCATTTCCGCTTACCGCTTCACTCCTGTGCTGGATCTCTCCTATCTAGCACACGCGCTGTTCATGGCGGGGCGCCAATCCGAGGCTCGGAAGGTGCTCATGCAGATGGGATCCTATGCGTCGCGGATGCCTTGGGCGGCCTTCGGCGACCCCGTCAAGCAACTCACCATCGTCAGACGCTCATGCGGACTCCCAGTTCCCACCGGCGTCCACATTAGCGGTAAATAGAGAACTGACCGTTCTGATTTGATCCGCCATCGCCTCGGCACGACGAAAGGTTAATTGTGCGTCACAGGTCTTCAGTATCCGCCGAACGCGAAAACGTCAGGCGTGATTCAAGATCGGCTGAGCTCAGCGATGACGAGACGCTGCACGCGATGGGGTACCCGCGGAAACTGACACGCCGTTTTCGCGCGTTCGACAACTTTGCGATCTCTTCACGATCATCAATATCATCTCGGGTATCTTCTCCTCGTTCGGCCTGGGAATGAACGCAGGCGGGCCACGGGTTCTGGTGTTCGGCTGAATCGGCGTCTCCATCATGATGCTGTTCGTCGGCGCCTCCATGGGTGAGATCGCGTCCGCCTACCCGACCAGCGGCGCCCTGTACTTCTCAGCCGGCCCGGGCCTTTCGGTGTGGACCGCGCGGCGTGCCGTCGGGTGATCAGGGCGCGATGCCAGCGCAGGATCGTGTCCGGGCGGACCAGCAGCCGCAGCCGACGTAACCCCTCCCGCGGCAGGCCGTGCAACAACGCCGCGAGGAAAGCCCGATCGGCCAGTGTGAACCGCACCTTTCCGTCGCCCAGCTGACGCTCCAGCACTGCGATCTGGTGGCGCAGGGCCAGGATCTCGGTGCCCTTATCCCGGTCGCTCATCGGGAACAGCCGCAGCACCGCAAAGGTGTTCGTCACAGTCAGGTAGGCCAGTCGTAACAGCACAACCGTGTGGGTGCCGAATATTGTGTCATAGGGCTTGATCTGGGGTTTCGCTGTGGTCGGTGGCTCGACTCCGGCAGGATCACAAGGATGGCTCTGCGGCTCGTGTACTTGATCGCCTCGCATATTTTCCGGTGGATCGCGCTGCTCGCCCGATCACAGGCATCGAAGGACCTAGAGATCTCGGCGTTACGGCACCAGCTCGCGGTGCTTCGTCGCCAGGTCGCCACTCCACGGCCCTCGTGTGCGGACCGGGCGATCCTTTCCGCGCTCGCGCGACTACTCCCCCGGACCCGCATCTGTTCGTCACACCACGGACGCTCCTGCGCTGGCACGCCGACCTGGTGAAACAACGCTGGACCCACCCAAAGCACCGGACCGGACGACCACCGACCCGGCCCTCGACCCGGGACCTGGTCCTGTATTCGGCACCCACACCCATGCTCGATAAAGATCAACACATACAGGCGACATGACAGGACGGTGTCAACGTGCAGGAAGTCACACGCGATGATCCGGCGGGCCTGGGCGGAAAGGAACTCACTCCAGGCCGGGCCTCTGCGTTACGGTGCGAGATCGATCCCGGCCTGCTTCAAGATCTCCCCTACCGTCGAGTACGCGATCTTGTGGCCCAACCGGGCCAGTTCACCCTGAATGCGACGATGCTTCACCTGACGGCGCAATACGGCGTTCTCGTGACAAAGAACCAGTAGCACAGCGTCCTTGGAAACCTCCCGTCGCACAAGGATGGTCACCACGGCGAGCACAAGCCTCGTGATCATGTAAACCAGCGTGAGAAGCGCCCCTCGAGACTCCCAGCCCCACCGACCACTCCGCAGCAAGACCACGCAGGTCAAGACCCAATGCCACTTAGTTAAGCCTATCTCTTTTCGGTATCCACATATCCACAGATGAGCTTGTGAATCATGCCAATTTGATGGTGTTGGCGGATACTCGTCGAGATGCTGCCTATTTTTAGTTCATGAGCGATCTCGATGGCAGTGGTTCCACTTATGGTTCTGTCTTGGTGGAACGAATCGGAGTGGGTGTCCTGACTCGGCTGGTTCCGCGGGAACTGGTGGATGAGGTTGTTCTGGCATCTGGCCGGCAGGAGAAGCGGCTTCGTAAGCTCCCGGCCCGGGTGGTCGTCTACTTCGTCATGGCTCTTTCTTTGTTCCACGGGGAATCCTATGAGGAAGTCATGCGCAAGCTCGTTCAGGGACTGCGCTGGTCGCGTATTTGGCGGGCCGACTGGGTGGTCCCGACATCTGGTGCGCTGACGCAGGCCCGCCAGCGCCTGGGCGCTGAAGTGATGCGTAACCTTTTCGAGCGTGTCGCGGTTCCGTGCGCTCAGCGTTCCACTCAAGGCGCCTGGCTGCGAAGATGGCGATTGATGGCTATCGACGGATTCGATGTGGAGGTCTTCGACAGTCCAGAAAATGGTGAGCGATTTGGGTTCTCTGGAAAGAAGAAGAATGAGAAGGGCGTGTTCCCAAAAGCGCTTGTGGTCGGACTCGCCGAATGTGGCACACATGCGGTTGTAGGTGCAGAGATCGGCGCACAGAAAGACACAGAAACGGTGCTGGCCACTAAGCTTCTTTCTGCCGATGTCATCGGCGATGACATGCTGATCATCGCGGATAAGGATATGTACAGTAACGAACATCTCCAGCAGATCAAGGACGCAGGAGCCGACGCTCTGTTCAGGGCGAAGATGGACGTCGGGCTTCCGGTGCTGAAGTGGCTTCCCGATGGGTCCTATCTCTCCTACTCACCGCAGCGCCGGGCCAGAGTCAAAGCATTCAAGAAACTCCGCAGCGGCGCAATCAAGATCACCGATCTGCCTGGCCTCTATGTGCGAGTATTTGAATACGAGGTAGCCGGCCGCGGAGACGAGGCCGAGCTATTCACCCTGGTAACCACGATCCTCGATCCCGAGGAGGCGCCAGCGATCGAACTGGCGGCGGCCTATCATGAGCGCTGGGAAATAGAATTGGCCATCGACGAGATAAAGACCCACCAGAAAGGCTCAGCGGCGATCTTAAGATCAAAGTCTCCGGAAATGGCAGAGCAGGAACTCTGGGGCCTGCTACTAACCCACTATGCAATCCGCCAACTCATGACGGAAGCAGCAGATCAGGCCGAGATAGATCCAGACAGGCTTTCGTTCATCCGCTCGCTCAGAGTCGTCCGCCGGCAGATCCATTGCCTGGCGGATTTTTCCCCCGAAGCGCCTTGAGCAAGCAGCGGCCGAAGCCATAGCTGAGATCATCGAGCGGCCGATCCCTCCTCGTCGCATGCGGACATACCCTCGCGTCGTGAAGCGTCAACGACACAACTCATATCGCGTCAAACAATCCACCGATAACGACATAAGACACTCGTCACCGCCAGATATTCACCTCTTCAGTCCTGCCGCTTAACTAAGTGGCATTGGGTCAAGACCACGACGCTATTTTCGTGCGGCACACGCTGCGATGGCGCCCGCGAGCGGATGGTTCGCGGTCTCCGACACGATGCGAGCAGTCATCGTCTGGATTTCTCCCGCCAACGACATGAAAGGACCTACGAGGCGATTTCCCTCCGCCGGTATTATCCGGTTCAGGTGATAGAGGTCGCCGTCTGGGCATAATGCCTTTCCGGCCTCTCAGCTTCCGCCCGAACTCCTTTGTCGGATTTCACTCCTCCGCGGGAACCCAATGCGGTTAAGCTCCCTCGCTCGTCCCGCAGGCCACCCCCAAGCCTTCCCCCGATACGTCCGGCTCTCCAGGGACGAACGTCCTCATCCAGCCGGGACCGACGCCCCTGACCGTCGCATGCGCTGGTGGTCATGAAACCGGTCGCGAGAATCCGTCTCAGAGGAGTCACCATCACGGCCCGCTCCGAGCCCCTCGCCGGTTGCACCACACGATGCCATGCCCGGCGAGCCTTGCCACCTGATCGCCCATGCCTGGACGTCACCTGTGAAAAGGACCATCGGCCCTGGATGCATTGGGTTCGTCGACGAAACCTGAGCCGTGAGGGGAAGTCATGATGTTCATTGATCGCATTGATGCTGGACGGCGTCTGGGTACTCGGTTGCGAGACCTGCGGGGTGAGGACGTTCGGCGTCGACCGCGACTCAGCCGAATTGGCCCATCTCTTCGACGAACGCAACCTCGCTGTCACTCGCAGCATCCAGCACCTCATCACCGCCGCCCAGGACTCCATCTCGGTCACCCCCGACAGCTTCCTCACCGTCAAACAGAACGTTGCCGCCGCCGAACATCAGAGCAGGGGGTGAATGTCATGGAGAACAAGCAGTGGAGCGTGCAGATCGACATCAGTGAGAACGGCAAGGACACCCATGTGCGTGCCGTGCTCACCACGATGAACGGCATGACCATCGAGGGAACCGGCCACGCCCGGCGCAACCCTCGTGACCGGACCATCCCAGAGATCGGTGACGAGCTGGCCGCCGGCCGGGCGCTCATCGACCTCGGCCACCGGCTCGTGCAACTCGCCAACGCCGAAATCACCGAATCGGTCACCCAAGAGTGAACGTTTATGGAAGTGGTGCAGAAGAGCGTACCGGTTCCGGATCGAACCTGAGGAGGCCATGCGGGTGCCGGGCGTGGTGTTCGCCTCCCGCGCGCTTCCGCCCGACCCGATGGCGGATGAATCGTTGCTGCAGGTCGCCAGCGCGGCGGCGCTGCCAGGGATCCCCGCGAGTAGCTGGTGAGCCGGCTGCTCGGTGACGCGGTGCACGACCGCGTCGTCGGCGTAGCGCTCGAACTCGACGCATCTTTAAGTGGCCTTCGAAGGACACCTCTGGCGCTGCGCACACCCCTCCCAACCGGCCACTGCCGGGCGGGCTCGCGCCGCCAGGCTCTGCCTTGGATAACCGTCCTTCCGTCATGGTTGTCTCTTGTTACAACAGCATCGGGGTTCAGGAGCATCGTTAGCGGTTACGTTTTCGGCCGGATGTCTGCTCGGGACGAACACAGGGCCGCTCGCATATCGCAGATGCATTGGGGATCGGATGAGTGTGTTGCACGAGGCCTTAGAGTTTCTTGGCCTGGCCGCGGGTTCGGGCGCCCCTAACGATCAGTGTGAGTTCAGGATGGCGAGAACACGAGAAGAGCAGCGTGAACTCGCCGAGAGGATGCGCCGGCTGCCCGGCCGTTTCGGTGACCGGCTCTCGGTACGCGCCTTGGCAGAGGTCCGCCGTTCGGCTGCTGCCGGGCAATGGGAAAAGGCCGTCGACAAACTGATCACCGCGCTGCATGCCCGCGAGGAGGCGGTCAGCGTGGAAGAGTGCGAGGAGTTGCTCGCCGTCCTGCGGGCCCTGGGCATGCCAGGGGAACGGGTAGATGACGTCTCCGGGCGCCGATGGGGCAGGGTGACCGTTGACCGGTGATGTCGTTGACCGCCCGGTGGTCGCGGGCGTGGACGGGTCAGCATCGGCTCTTCGTGCCGCGCTCTGGGCCGCCGATGAGGCCGGCCGACGGGATGCACCGCTGCGGCTGGTGCATACCGTCAACCTCTCCGTACTCGCCTTGGCCGACCAGCCCGAGACATCCCGGAGCCTTTTCGAGGCACTGACGTCGGATGGCCGGCAGCAACTGGCCGCGGCCGAAACAGCGATACGTCAGGCCCACCCGGGACTAGATGTCGATACCGACCTGCGAACCGAGGATCCGGTGCCGGCCTTGGTCGAGCTGTCCCGCGATGCACGGTTGATAGCGATCGGGTCCAGGGGTCTCGGCGGTTTCCAGGGCATGCTGGCCGGTTCCACCGCCGTCGCCCTGGTCGCTCGGGGCCACTGCCCGGTCGCGGTGATCCGTGAACAGCCGGAGGGCGTACCGCCGCGCTACGGGCCGGTCGTGGTCGGTGTGGACGGCTCGCCGACCAGCGAGCCGGCGCTCGCGATGGCCTTTGAGGAGGCGTCGTTGCGGGACGCCGACCTGGTCGCAGTGCACACGTGGGCCGAATTCGCTTCCGACACCGCGTACGCATACGCACGTCAGTTCTTCGTCGACTGGGAGGCCGTTGAAACACGCGAGCGTGAACTGCTGGCGGAGCGGCTGGCCGGTTGGCAGTCCAGGTACCCCGAAATCCTCGTGCGTCGCGTGGTCACCGGCGGCCGGCCTGCAGGATCTCTGCTGAAGTGCGCCGCCGACGCACAACTGCTGGTGGTCGGCAGCCGAGGACGTGGCGTGATTTCGGGGATGCTGCTGGGTTCGACCAGCCACGCGATGATCCATCACGCGCCCTGCCCACTCCTGGTGGTTCGTCCGCCCGCACCTGGTGAGCGGCCGACACACTCGACACCCTGAACAGATCGATCGTCCCGTGGGAGAGGACCTTCGGTCCGTATCCAGGAGCCGTGGGGCCGGTGACATGCGGCTTTGGACACTAGAGGTTGGAAAGACCATGACGATTCCACCGATCAGGTCTCCGGATCCGCGTGAGCCGCTGGCTCGGCTACGCCGTGAACTCGGTACCGGCCCGGGTGGGTTGTCATCGCGTGAGGCGGCTCGGCGGCTTGCGGTGTACGGGCACAACGAGGTACGTCGCAAGCGGCATCGTTCGCTCCTTGAGGACCTGGTGGGCCAGCTCGTCCACCCGCTCGCTCTCCTCCTGTGGGTGGCGGGTGCATTGGCGTACGCGGCGGGCACATCGGTGCTGGCCGGAGCGATCGTCTCCGTCATCGTGTTGAACGCCGTCTTCGCGCTCCTGCAGGAACGGCAGGCGGAGCGGGCGGTCGAGGCGCTCGCCCGCTACCTGCCCGAGCACGCCCGGGTCAGACGCGATGCACGGGAGCGCACGGTCGAGATTCGTGATGTCGTACCGGGTGACATCGTGCTGCTCAGCGAGGGCGGCAAAGTGCCGGCAGACACCCGCTTGACCGATGGCGCGCTCGAGGTCGACATGTCCATGCTCACCGGCGAGTCGGTACCGGTCGGCCGGGTCGCCGGCCCCTCGGAGCAAGGCGCACCGATGCTCCGCGAACACAACCTCGTCTTCAGCGGCACGACCTGCGTCGGCGGAGATGCAGAGGGCGTCGTCTTCGCCACGGGTGACCATACCGAACTGGGCCGGATCGCGGCGCTCAGCCAGCGTGACGTGGGCGAACGAAGCCCGCTGGAGCGTCAGGTCAAGCGCGTCGCCTGGCTCATCGCGCTGGTCGCGGTCTGTGTCGGCGCCGTGTTTCTCTTCATCGGCATCGCCTCGGGAATGGCCGCGGCCGCCGCGCTGACATTCGCCGTGGGATTGCTCGTCGCCAACGTGCCTGAGGGACTGCTTCCCACGATCACACTCGCGCTCGCCGTCGGCGTCCGTTCGCTGGCTCGCCGTGGTGCGGTCGTCAAGCGGCTCAGCGCGGTGGAGACCCTCGGGTCGACCGCGGTGATCTGCACTGACAAGACCGGGACCCTGACGCAGAACCGGATGCGGTTGCATGCCGTATGGACCCCCGCCGGATCCGCGGACCGGTCCGTCCGGCGGCCAGCAGGGTTCGGGGAAATGGCGATCGCCATGGCCGAGTGCACAACGGTCGGCCGGGACGCGTGCGGCCTCACCGGCGACCCGACCGAGATCGCCCTCGTCGAGGGTGCTGCCTGGCTGGATCATCCGGCCGATCTGACCGCTCGCGATGCCAGGCGTCAGATGCTGTTCCGCTTCGATCCGCTCCTGCGGATTATGTCGGTGGTCGCCGACGGCGTCGTCTATGTCAAGGGAGCGCCCGAGGCCGTTCTCGCACGAACGCCGGACTGTGACCTCGAGCGTGTCCGAGCGGAGGTCACCGCCCTCGCCGGAAAAGGGCTGCGTGTCCTCGCCGTCGCGACCCGCCAAGTCGCCGACGTGCCCACGCGGCGCGAAGATGCCGAGCGTGACCTACGGCTGATCGGCTTGGTCGGCCTGTACGATCCGCCCCGGCCCGAGGTGGCCGAGGCTGTGCGCCGATGCCACCAGGCCGGTGTACGGGTACACATCGTGACCGGCGACAGCGGCGTGACCGCCGCGGAGGTCGCCCGCGAGGTCGGCATCGGCAGCCCGCGGATCCGGGTCGTCGCTGAGGCCGAACACGTCAATGACCACGAGTTGGACGAGCTGCTGAACCAGAACCAGGAGATCGTATTCGCTCGGTCATCACCGGAGACCAAACTCCGTGTCGCCGACGCCCTGCGCGCGCACGGGCAGGTCGTCGCGATGACCGGGGACGGAGTCAACGACGCCCCGGCCCTGCACCGCGCCGACATCGGCGTCGCGATGGGCCGCTCAGGCACCGATGTCGCGCGAGAGGCGGCCGCCATGGTGCTGACCGACGACGACTTCACGACCATCGTCGCGGCCATCGAGTCGGGCCGCCAGGTCTATGACAACGTCCGCAAGTTCATCCTCTACATTTTCGCGCACGCCGTCCCCGAGGTCGTCCCGTTCCTGGCATACGCACTCAGCGCTGGTGCCGTGCCACTCCCCCTCACCGTCCTGCAGATCCTCGCCATCGACCTCGGCACCGAAACCGTCCCCGCCCTGGCCCTGGGCCGCGAACCCGCCGAACCGGGCATCATGAGTCGCCCGCCCCGGCGACGCCAGGACAGCGTGATCACCCGGGCCATGCTCGTCCGAGCGTGGGGCTTCCTCGGCCTGGTCTCCGCCGCCCTGGTGATGGCCGCGTTCTTCTTCGTGCTCTGGCGGGCCGGCTGGCATCCCGGCGACCCGACGGGGCCGCACACTGGCTTGCACCATGCCTACGTCCAGGCGACGACCACGACCTTCGCCGGAATCGTCATGTGCCAGGTCGGCACGGCCTTCGCCGCCCGCACCGAACACGCCTCCCTACGGCAGGTCGGTGTGTTCAGCAATCGCCTCCTATTGTGGGGCATCGCTTTCGAGCTGATCTTCACCGCGCTGCTCGTCTACGCCCCGCCCCTTCAGCATGTCTTCAGCACCACGGCCCTGCCCCTCGACGTCCTCGGACTGATCGCGATCTTCCCCTTCGTCGTATGGGGCTCCGATGAGCTACGTCGCTGGCTCATCAGGCGGCGCCGACCATCAGCTCGCCACATCGATCGGGCCGGCCGAGACGAGTCCCCCAGCTCGGAGTAAGTCCGCCTGTACTGCGGCCAGACGGTACCGACCGGCATTCTCCGGGCGCCTACTCCAGCGCCACCTGCGCGTCCGCCGATCCGTCGACGCCCACGACGACTCCCGTCATGAGGGGTTCCCCTTCCGGAACGGCAAAGACTTCCCCGTCGACCACCGCGAGGCGGACTCGCGCGGCCTTCATGTCTCAGTGCAGGCGGCCTGGTTGGGGCGCCCAGGGGTTTTGGGCCGCTTCAGTGGGACTGATGCCTCTGGACATCAGGAGGCCGTCTTGGACGGTATGACCGCCACCGGGCAATGCGCGTGGTGCAGCAGCGCGTGGCTCACCGACCCGAGCAACAGGCCGGCGAACCCGCCGCGGCCCCGCGTACCCACCACGAGAAGATCGGCACAGGCGGAAACTCCGGCGAGGATCGGAACTGGACGGCCGTGCTCCACCTCGGAGACGACGTCGACCTCCGGGAACTTCTCGCACCAGACGGCCAGCGATTCGCCCAGGACTCGCCGCTCCTCCTCCGCCACCACCTGCGGGTCGTAGACCAGCGGCTGCATTGCGCCCGGACTGCGCGACGCGGGGTGCGACCAGACGTGCATCACGCGCAGTCGCGCCCTTCTCAGGGCCGCCTCTTCGAAGGCGAAGCGGATGGTCGACTCTTGGGTGTCAGCCCTGTCCAGTCCGAGGGCCACCTGCCTCCGGGCGGGCTCCCGGGACCGCACGACCACGGCGGGGACCGGCGTGTGCGTGACCACCTGCAAGACCGTCGAGCCGAGCACCATTCCGGTCAGCGCTCCGGTTCCGTGGCCGCCGAGCACGACCATGGCGGCGTCCTGTGCCCTCTCCAACAGCATCCGCGCAGCCGCGCCCGTGACCAGTTCGCCTGCCGCCTGGACCTCAGGGGCGCAGGCGCGCGCGGTGGCCACGGCTTCGTCGAGCACCTCGTGACCGCCCGACAGCAGTCCTGCGTGAACGACTCCGGCTCGCGGCGGGACTGGCATGTCGTACAACCACGGGACCTCGGCGTGCACGATCCGCAGGCTGAGGCCGCGGCGCATGGCTTCCTCGGCGGCCCACTCGGTCGCACGCAAGCTCTGGGCCGAGCCGTCCGCTCCAACGACGATAGCGTTCACGATCAGCCCTTCCTGGATCAGCCTGTGACGGGTGTGGTGACGGCGCCGGGTCGATCAGCTCTCTTCGCCACCGGAATCGTCCTCGCAGACGATGACCTCACACGGAGCGGCGGACAGGACGGCCGGAACCGTGTCGCCGCCGAGCGGCTTGCCGTATCGGGCGTTCAGCCGCGCGCCGATCACCAGTACCTCGGCGCGTTCGGCGATCCGGGGAAGCTCCTCCCCGGCGTCTCCTCGGACGATCCGCAGCCGGGTGGTGATGTGCTGGGCGCGCGGGATCAGTCGCGCGACCTCGTTGCGGAGCCGCAACCAGGCTGCAGGGATTCGCAGGAGACCGCCGATACGGGGGATGACACGGACGACGTCGAGACGCGCGTGACGTCGCTTCGCCTCCTCGATGGCACGCCGTAGCGCGACGGACGAGTTCGGTGAGCCGTCGTAGCCGACGGTCACATATCTGGGTCCTAGAAGCTGCATCACCCGCCCTCCCTCTCCCTCTTCACTCTGGCCTGCGCTCCGGCGCGCGGTGAGTGCCGAGCGGCCCCGGGCCGCAGGACCTTCGGCCCCTTCCACCGGGCGCCACATGGGTGAACCTGAAATATGGGGTACGGAACGCCGCCGACCGGAGCCGGCCGGTCGTGGTCGGGGTGGACGGCTCGCCCGCGTCCGAGGCGGCGCTCGGCTTCGGATTCGAGGAAGCGGCGTTGCGTAGGCAGCGCTTGATCGCGATACATGCCTGCTGGGAACCAGAGACGATCGTCTCCGCGGAGATGGGCATGGCGACCCCTTTGCACGCGCTATGGAAGGTGACCGAGGGTGCTGGGCTGCTGCTCGCCGAACGTTCCGGGCGCCACGCAGGTCGAGCCGGACCGCTCCGGCCTCGCTCTTGTGGACGAGGCCGGGCACGTGCGCCTTGAGCGCGACCTCGCCTCCCAGCTCGGCGGCGTGGTGGACCGCCTCCTCCTCCGAGGTGGCCCACCTCCAGCCGGGCACGGGCAGGCCGTAGGCGGCCAGCGTGTCGAGCGCAGGGGCCGGCGGCAGCCAGCCCCCCTGCGGTGACTCGGTGAGGAAGTGCTGGATGGTCCGGGCCGCGAGGTGGATGTGGAGACCGGCGAGAACGGGCACTCGCCCAGGAGGGCGTTCCAGCCAGCGCCGACGGGACCACACACGGGCCAGGGCGCGTACCGCCTGCTCGGGAAAGGCATAGGACAGGATGCGCCGCCCGCCGGATCCGTGCAGGACACGGACGGTGTCGGGCTGGCCGAGTACGACCGCCGTCGTCGTCGTGTCCGTCTCGCCGTCGCCCAGGTGCGCGAGGATCGCGGTGGTGTCGAGCAGCTCGCCGAGCCCCTCGGCGGTGATGATCCCGGCCTGCCGGAACAGCGCCTCCTGCGTGACCTCGGGCGTGGCCGCCGCGGCCGTGTGGGAGGCCACCGCCCGGTGTCCCACCGTCGAGCGCCCTGCGACCACGGTGAGCAGCGGAATCCGGCGCCCGACCCGGCGGGCGGTGCGGGGGAACTTACGTGGATTGCCGAACGACTCCAGGTACAGCAGACCGATGCGAGTGGCGTCATCGTTCTCCCACCACAGCAGCATGTCGTTGCTGCTCACGTCGTGCTTGTCCCCCGTCGAGACGAACGTCGACACGCCGACCTCCAGCCGGGTCAGATGCCGGCTCAACGCGATGCCGATCCCGCCGGACTGGACGACGACCCCGGCGACACCTGGATCGACCGCCTGCGCGGCGAAGGTGGCGTCGAGCCGCGCGGCCGTGTTCGCGACGCCGAAACAGTTCGGGCCGACGAGGCGCATGCCGTGGCGGTGGCAAGTGTCGAGCAGGTCGCGGCCGTGCGGCCTGGATGTGATCACGACGAGGGATCGCACGCCGCGGATCCCGCACTCCTCCGCGACCCGGCCGACGGCGTCCGGCGGCACCGCGAGTACCGCCAGGTCGGGGGGCTCGGGAAGGGCGGCCACCGACGGGAAGCACGGCGCTCCGAGCAGCCACTCACCGGCGTGCGGATTGACGGCGTACACCGGGCCGTCGAAACCGCGGCAGACCAGGTTGTGCAGGATCGCTCGGCCCACCGAGCCGACGCGGCGGCCGGCCCCTATGACGGCGATGGAGGCCGGGCACAGCAGGTGCCGCAGGCTCGCGACCTCGGCGCGGCGCTCCCGCTCCGCGACGGCGTCGAGGAAGCCCCGGTCATCTGTCAGCGGCATCGTCACCTCGACGACTCCGTTCGCCGCGTGCCGGTGGACGGGGAGTCCCGCGCAGGAGAACACGCGCAGCATCGGGATGTTCTGGGGCAGGATTTCGGCGCGGAAGGCATGAATCCCGCGCGCGCGTGCCACTGAGATCAGATGCTCCAGCAAGAGCGTCCCCACGCCCTGGTCGTGCATCCGATCCGCGACGGCGAGCGCGATCTCGGCCACGCCCGCCTCGAGGGTGCGCTCGTACTCCCCGACGCCGATGGGGTCCGAGCCGGCCCAGGCGCCGAGAACCGCGTGATCAGCCCCATCGTGCGTGCGATCGTCTCGGTGATCCGGCGCGACCGCACGTCACGATCGCCCGACAGTTCCACGACGCCTTCGCGCACGGCGACTCTCAAGGACTCCGTCTCGACCGGCGCCGCACGCAACGCCGCCAGTACGTCGTCACGAACCCGTTCATCCCCGCGTGCCAGAACGCCCAGCAAGTCCCGGCGGCTGACGATGCCGACCGGTTCGGTGCCCTGAACGACGGCACGCTCTTCACCCGCGCCGTGACCATCAGATCCACGAGCGTCAGGACGTCCTCGGTCTCCCGCACCGTCCGCACGGACCGAGTCATGACCTGCCCGACAACCTGCGGCGGAGGCGAGTCCGGCTCCGCCGCGAGCCGGAGGCAGACGCGAGGGTCCGCCTCGAACTGGCCGGTCAGCAGGAACATCTCGCTCACGATCCCGACCATCGACCCGCGCTCGTCGAGCACCGGGGCCGCAGTGATATCGCGTTCGAATAACAGGCCCGCGGCCTGCCTGACGGTCCAGTCCCGTTGGACGGTCACGACCGGGGCCGTCATCACCTCACGGACCGGCATCTCGACCACCTCGGCTCATGTGAATGCCGCCTGCGAACTCATCGGCCCGGCGAATCGAGGTGCCGAATGTGCTCATGGCGCTCCACGCGGGCGGTCGGGCCGGGGAACACCAGCGACTCGTGGTCGTCTTCGAGCCAGCGCACGACGTATGGCGGCGTTCCGTCCTGATGGCGGAGCCCGACGATCTGCCCCATCCGGCGCGGTTGACCCAGATTGGTCCCCTCGATGATCAACCAGTCCCCCACGCGTGCCCTCAACTTCGCTCACCACACCTTCCGGACTCGGCTATCCGTCGAACCGCCGGACCCGGCGACCGGTGACACGCGTGGGCACGATGCGGATGAACAGCTCCCGCTCGCCACTCGGCCACGGCTCGACTCCGGAAGCCGCCGCCGACGCCCGCTCGTCGTCGCCGTCCGCATGATGGGCGTCTCCCTGGATGAGGACACTCCACCCTTCGCGTGCCTCGACATCGAAGTCATCGATCTCGAACGCGACCTTGTACTGGGCATCGGCTATCCCCGTACGAAGGTCGTCATCCATCGAGCCACCGAGCGTCGTACGGAATACGACCGCGCCGTCATGCAGCTTGTAGTTCACCGGAAGGACGGTGGGTCCGAACCGCCCGGTGTACGCCATCCGGCCGATGCCTCCGGCCGAGACCAGCCGCATGCACTCCGTCTCGTTCATCCATTCCAATGCCCTGCCGTGTTGTTCTCCACCAGGATCATGGGGATTGGCAGCTTGGCCAGCGTTGTTGGGCATGAGCCGTCCTGTCTCGTTTGGCGATTTCCGAGATTTCGCGACGAAGCCGCGTCGCTTCAAGATCGCGCGGCAGGTTCATACCCGCGGCGACCGTACGTCACTACCAGCGGATACCCCAAGAGCAGGTGCTGCACCCGCCAGTACGAGACTCGCCTGGACCGGCATGGCCATACATCCGGCATAAGAGGCTGCTCAGCGAAGACCAGGGTCCTTGGTTTCGGTGGGCGATGGCGCCGACAATCGTAGGACTCCATCACCTGGCGATACCGGCGAGAGACGCTCGTCATGCCCGCGAGCTGGACGGGATGACGACGACCGGACATGCCGCGTGGTGGACGACCTGGCTGCTCACCGAACCGAGCAGCAGGCGCTTGAACCCGCCGCACCCCCGCGACCCGACGACCACCATATCGGCACCCGCTGAGGCATCGAGCAGTTCCTCGGCCGGAGCACCGGCGACCGCGCGTACAGAAACGGACACGTCGCGGCCCGCGGCGGCCTCGCCGGCGGCCGTACGCGCAGCCGAGAGCGCAGCGTTCAGCATCTCCTCATCGACCACCCCAGGAACCGGCGCGTTGGCCGGTCCAAAGACGACGCGGAGGGGGACGACGGTGATGACCGTCAATGGGACTCCCCGGCGCCCGGCCTCGTCGACCGCCCATATCAGGGCCTGCCGCGCGCCGTCGGAGCCATCGAAACCGACCACGATCCCCGTCATGCCCGTTCCCGTCCCCAGCTCCGCCGCACGTGACACCTCTGGAGGGGATCAAGGACGCTCCGGCCGCCGCCGGAGGCCGCCCTCACCGCCTCAAGGCGTGGTGAGGCCGGCGCTCGCGGCACGCGGGCTCAGACGTGTGTCACGCCCAGTAGAAGTGCCAGTTCTCGAGGTAGGTGTGGAACGGGGTCGCGTTCACGTCGCCGTCGAGCTGCATCGCGGCCACGAGCTGGTCACCCGCTCCTGCGGTGGGGGCGAAGGAGTAGGAGGTCAGGTCGTGGCTGACTCCGTTGACGATGAGGTCCAGGTAGTGGACCTTGCCTCCGACGATATTCCCGTCGAGGACGAGGTGATGCCATCGGCCTGCTGTGATGTCGCTACCGGAAATGCGTCCCCCGGACGGCGTCTGCCATTTACCGGCGCCTTCCCAGATTCGCCACTGCGGGCCGCCTGACTCTTTCGGCGCCCACTGCACGGCCCACTGATAGCGCGTGCCGCTGACATAGTCGTTCATCGGGAATTCGAGCGCCTGGACCGGCGCGGCGTTCGGCATGTAGAAGTCGTACACCGATTGGAACCGCGTGGCCGAATGGTCGGCCGGGAACACGCGGTAGGCGTAGATCCCCATGTACTGCGGGTTGCCCGCGGCATAGTTGAAGTCCAGCGCCTGGCCGTCCTCGGACGGCGAGGCGGTCTCCGACACTCCGCCGTGCCCGGGGCAGGTCGGCTGCCCTTGTCGACAGTCGTAGAAGATCTTGATCAGCGAGGCTTCGTCGTCGATTCCGGGGGTGGACGCCGCGCTGGCGCTCGACGCGCCGACGAGGACGACGGCGCCGGCCAGGCAGGTCGCGGCTGCCATCGCGATGGCCCGGACCTTGCCCATCCGGCGATGGCCGAACATGCTCATCTAAGTACATCTCCGTTTCGGCTCTAGGTGCATTGCCGGGGAGCCGACACGAACCAAGCCCTCCGAGTTTCACCTTTTACCTTCTGGGGGTTGCACTACTCCTCATTTCCTGCTTAATCCGAGGGCTCCTCCTGGACGTAAATTATCCCAACGTACATAGATGTCATTCAGTGCCTGTTGTCCATAATCACGGCAACTTCTATTGCCTCAGAATGTTTACCGCCGCGGCCGCCCATGGTAATAACGCCGGCGAGCATTCATTCTCAGCCGGTTCCCGTCGGGATGCCATCCGTCACGGCTCCGGCCGCGTCACGGTGGCCGGGGACGCCGCACACCCGCGGTCTCCCGGCGGCGAGGGCGATGCGTGCGCCGAGTTCGGGCACGGTGCGCGACGACAGGGGCCAAGGTTCCCATAGGCGGCGGCGTACCGCCCGGACACCCCTTCACGTGGCCGAAGTCCCGTCGACGCGGGACCTTCGCCGCTCACACCCATCGTCTGGAACGGCGATCCTCGAGACGAGGAGGCCGGGTGTGAACGTGTCCGTGGCGGAAGTGATGAGCGATCGCGTGATCGCGGTGCGGGAGAACGCGGAGTTCGCCGAGATCGTGGACGCGATACGCCGTCTGCCCATCTCGTCGCTGCCGGTCATCGACTCGAACCGACACCGGATCCACCAGCTCCCGGTGGTCGACCAGGGCAGCGGCCGCCTCGTCGGAATCGTCACCCGGTCGGACCTGCTCGCCGTGTACGAGCGCCCGGATGAGGACATCCGCCGCGAGGTCCGCTACGACGTCATCCAGGACGAGCTGGGAATGGACCCCGACCGGTTCGGCGTGAGCGTGGAGCACGGAACGGTGACGCTGAGCGGCGAGGTCGACCACCGGCTCACGATCAGGGCGCTCATCGAGGCCGTCCGGCATGTCGAGGGCGTGGTCGACGTCACCGAGCGTCTGACGTGCCGCCAGGACACGGCATCCCACACCGATACGTAGCCGGGCTCACCGGGGGAACCGGCGTGTCCGTCCCGGGCGAGGGCGGGCTCGTACCCTTGGTAGACGACACCCCACACCGTCACGCGGACCCCGCGGCTCGTACGCCGCGCAGTCGTAGGTCGAAGAGTCCGGCGACCACCAGATCCGCACCGCGCGAGCCGAGGGCCGCCGACCACTCGGTCCGGTCGACGCCGATGACGGCCCCGAAACCACCGCACCGCGCCGCCTTCACGGCTGCCGCCGAATCCTCGACCACGGCCGTGAGCAGCGGCGACGTCTCCAGCCGTGTCGCCGCCTCCAGGATCAGATGAACGTCCAGGTGCTCGGGAAGGTCGACACCGGGCGCGTCCAGGCCGTCAAGGATCACGTCGAACTGCTCCAGGACCCCGGCCCTGTGACAGCAGACTTCGCTGCGGAAGAACTCCTCCTGGCTCATCGCCAGACCACGTAGATCGTCATAGGGGAGGGTGATCCCGCGGGAGGCGAGGAACGCGCGTGCACCCTCCAGCCGTGGTACGCCCTGGATGTAGCGCGGGTAGGCGTCCGCCGTGAAGGGCACGAACACGCTGCCGTGCGCCGCCGCGTGCGTCCGCAGGAACGGGTCGAACACCGCCTTGGCGACCGCTCCGCGGAAGATCCCCGATCACGCACCGGCCGGCCTTGGTCCGCATCGTGAGCCTCCTCTCGGGCAACTCTCACCCTTCGTCTCGCCGACCCCACCGGCACAGAGGCTTCGGTCCCTGCGCTGTGAGCCGAAAGGCCCGAAACCACACGTCGGCGGGCCTTACGCCAGAGGGCGCGTAAGGCGGTGTCCTTGGTCCCGCGGGAGAGGGGCGGTCCGCCTCTGATACGCCGAACGGACCGGATGCGACGCTTCAGACGACTCCAGATCGCCAGGGGGAAGAAATGCGTCGACGCAGATCACTCACCGCCGTCCTCGTCGCGGCGGCCACCGCCGCCGTCGTTCCACCGGTCCAGGCCTCCGCCGGCTTCTCCTCCGTTCCACGGGGCCGGCCGGACCCTGCCACCGCGCAGAACCTGACGTACGCCGCGCGTACGGAGGCCGCCGCCCACGCCCAGTACGAGGGCTACGCGAGCGTGCTGTCCGCCGGCCGCGCCCCCGCGAAACAGTGGCGGACGATCGGGCAGGTGGAGAGCGAGGATCACTGGGGCCACACCATGGAACTCCTCAAAACCTTCGACAACGATCCGATCCACGACGTCCAGGTAGCGATCACCGCCTACCGGCAGACGGTCAACGCCGAACGCGCGATCCTGACCCGCGCGCCCAAGGACGCCGACGTATCGGGCCTGCGCGCGGTCGCCGACAGGCACGAGAAGAACCTCGGCCTCCTCGACCGGGCCCTGTCGGCCCTGCGAGGAAGCGGCACGATGCCGAGCGCACCGAAGGTGGACACCGTCACCATCGAAACCTCGACGAAGCCGAAGTTCACCGGCGCCTTCTACACCAAGGACCTCACCGGTCCGGCCGACTCCGCGCTGGCCGACACCGCCTGGAACGCCAGGGTGAACGAGCGGGTGGCACGGACCGCCGTGGACAACGGCCAGGCGACGCTCGGCCGGCTGATGGCCGGTCTGCAACGCCAGGAAGAGCGGCAGAACTGGCCGTCCCTGGCGAACATGGCGGGCTACGTGGGCGGCGTGTCCGCCAACCTGAAGGAGTCCATCGCCGGAGAGAAGGGGGCGATCACCATGTACGGGCAGTTCGCCGCCAAGGCCGCCGGCGATCCCACCGCGGCGACGGCCTTCAAGGAGTACGCCGCCGACGAGCAGGGCCACCTGAAGACCTTCTCCTACGAGCTCGACCACGTGAAGCACTGAGCCGTCGACGGCTTTCACAAGTTCGCGACAGCTCCTGGCGAAACCATGGTGCGTCCACCGCGCAAGTACGACGCCCTGGGGTGACAATCACCAGGTGGAGACGGTCCGGCGGCTTCGAGTCGCGCTCGCCTGCCTCGGGCTGGTCATCGTCGGGGGATCTCTCGGGTACATCGTCCTGGGCTTCAGCGTTCTCGAGGCGCTGTTCCAGACCGTCACGACGGTCTCGACGGTGGGCTATCGCGAGGTACGCCCGCTGACCGCCGCCGGGCAGGTCTTCACGATGTTCGTGATCCTCATCGGCGTGGGCACCGCGCTCTACACCTTCGGCACGTTGCTCGAGGCCTTCGTCGAAGGGGACCTCCGAACCCACCTGGGAAGACGCCGGATGAACCGTCAGATCGGCCGGCTGGCCGGCCACACCATCATCTGCGGCTGGGGCCGGGTCGGGCGGGCGTGCGCGCAGTATCTGGCCTCCATGGGCCGGAACATCGTCGTGATCGATCGTGACCCCGACCAGCTCGCCGGGGTCGAACACGCCTACATCGTCGGCGACGTCACCGACGACCAGGTACTCATCGAAGCCGGAATCGCCCGCGCCTCGGCGCTCGTCGCCGCCCTCCGAAACGACGCCGACAACGTCTACGCCACACTGTCCAGCCGCGCCCTGCGACCCGACCTGGTCATCGTCGCCCGCGCCCGCACCGAATCCTCGGCCCCCAAACTCCTGCGCGCGGGGGCCAGCCATGTCGTCAACCCCCAACTGATCGGCGGCCGCCGGATGGCGGCGTTCGCCCTCCAGCCCGAGGTCGCGGACTTCCTCGACGTGGTCATGCACGACGAGAACCTCGAGTTCCGGATCGAACAGATCGAAATCCGGCCCGGCTCACGACTGGCTGGACGGTCCGTACGGGAGGCCGGGCTGCGCGAGACGACCGGCGTGCTGCTCCTGGCCGTACGTCTCGACTCGGGCCGCTTCGTGGCCGATCCACCCCCGGATCACCCGCTCACTCCGCCCGCCACCCTCATCGCCCTCGGCACACCCGAACAGCTCAGAACCTTGCGGGACATGGCCACCGGAGTCGGAGGGACATGACCGACGAGGGTGGATGCCCAGGTCGACCACCGGCACGATTTCTGGCACGGCGCAGGCCCAGAGATCGCCAGTCTCGCCGGGCCCAGGACCATCAGCACCGCGGCGGCGACGGCCGTGTAGATGATCAACGTGATGCCCAGCGCCAGCGGAATGGCTCGTGGGATCGTACGGGCCGGGTCGCGTACCTCCTCGCCCAACGTGGCGATCCGCGCGTACCCGGCGAAGGCGAAGAACAGCAGTCCGGCCGCGCGCAGGACGCCCCATCCGGTCGCGTCCCCACCCGGCCAGATAGCCCCAGAACTGAAGTAACCCCTATGGAGCGGACACCTTGGTCTGTCCCGGGTGTGATGGAGGCGGGTTACTGGATTCTTGTGCCACTTGATCTTGAAGGAGTGGCATGGGACAACGTGGTCACCCGCCGGAGTTCCGGCGCGGCCACCCGCTCACGGTCGCCCGGATCGCACTGCTCTGCTGGCCTACTTCGCCATCATGTGGTCGGTGTCGTTCTGGATGTCGCGCCGTGCCGGACTGAACTACGACCGCACGGCCACCGTCGCCTTCACCGCCGCGGGAAACAACTTCGAGCTCGCCATCGCCGTGGCCGTCGGCATGTGGGGCGGGACCCCCGGCCAGGCCCTCGCCGGCGGCGGGCGGATCTACGGAACGGAGTACCTCGGGTTAGCCAGCTTGACCGTACGGTCGGCGTGGCCGCCCTGCAGGTCGCTGTACTGGTCTCCGACGTTCAGGAGGACGTCGTGGCCCTGATTCTGCAGGTCGGCGCGGACGCCTGACTTGTACGGGACCGCGCTCGGGTCCTTGTCGGCGACCGGCCGCAGGTACAGCGCGGTCGATGCCGGGTAGCCCACCTCAGCGAGGTTGCCCAGCTTCGCGGGCGCATCTGGTCCGACTCACGCCGGCCGGTGACGAAGAACACCGACACCTGGTGCGCAGCGGCGTACTTCACCAGCGCGAGCGTGCTCGTGACCGCGCCGAACTTCTTGGCGTACGCGTAGTCGTTCCACTGGGTGCGGTCGTAGCCGAAATCGTGCTGGACCTCGTAGGAGTAGGTCTCCAGTGCGATGTCTTCGATGTCCAGCACGATCGCCGGTTTGTCAACGCCGTGCCGGAGCCGCCGCGCCAGGTAGCTCTGTGCGGAGCCGTCGGCCTTGGCGAGCTCACGGTCCCAGTTGCCCGAGTCGTGATACGCCGTGATCTCTTGCTTGACGTCGGTCAAGTTGGGAATCCCGTGCGCCGACTTGAGAGAGTCCTGAGCGATCGCGGAGCCCGCACCAACCGCCCCGACAAGACCGGCGGCAGCGGCGAACCCCGCGACAAGCCGTTTCGTTTCCATTCAGTGACCTCCCGTGAAGGAACGTGACCGGGTCACCCTAGAAACGAGGCCACCACTCACCTCCAGCTAAAGATCACAAACCACCAGCAGTCCGGCAATACGACGCCACGACCTACGGACACGCGCAGCCCGGTCGTGCGCCTCCACGATCGGGGTCACGCACGTCGCAGGGCGCGGTAGATGACAGGAATGCCGATCAAGCTCGGCAGCAGCCAGTACGCGACGGCGGGCAGTCGGTCCCAGAGCGGGAGTTGCTTGCCGTTGTCGACGTAGAAGGCGGTCAGCAGCGCGATGTAGGAGCCACCCATGCCGATGATGTGCACGGTGTCGCCCGGCCAATGGCGGCGCCGCGCCACCAGCCCGGTCAACGCGGCTCCGAACGCGACCGTCCCGATCAGGAACAGGCGGTAGTCCTCGCGCCAGCGCATGACCGTCATCCAGGCAGCGGACCCGAATACCACGCAGATCGCAACGAAGTAGAGACCGCCGAAACGCGTGTGCCGGCCATGCCCCTTGGGCCGGGCCAGTCCCGCCCAGGCACCGCTCACCACGGCGACTAGCGCCGCCGTCACGTGCACCGCGAGGATTGCGAGGAAGACAGGCGCGCTGGACGGCACGTGGAACCCGAGAAAGTCCATGACATCACACACCAATAGGTAGCACTACTACTTATGGAGCGACGCTACTGCCCGAACGTTGCCCGCGGAAGACCTTTGGGCGTAGCGTCGCTACCTATGAGGGCCGAAGTACTGAAGGGGCATCTGGACGGGCTGCTCCTGGCCGCGTTGGAAGCCGGGCCACGGCACGGCTACGCGGTCAAGGAAGCCCTGTATGAGGACTCCGGTGGACGAATCGATCTGCCCACCGGCACGATCTACCCGGCGCTGCGACGCCTGGAGCAGGCCGGACTGGTACGCGGTGCCTGGGACACCGCAGCCGGCCGTCCCCGACGCACCTACAAACTCACCGCCGCCGGGCGCCGCGCCCTCGCCGGACAGCGCGACGGCTGGCGGGAGTTCTCCGCAGTGATGTCGGCGCTGATGGAGGGCCGACCATGCCCCGGCACCGCCTGATCGAGAACTACCTTGACCACCTGCGGGTCCTGCCCGTGGAGATGGTCGACGAGCTTACCGACGGCTTGATCGAAAGCTACGACCACCACCGCAGGCACGGGCGAGCCCCCGACGATGCGGCGCGCGCGACGATCACCGAGTTCGGTCCCCCCGAAGACGTGATCGCCGCCTTCGACCAGATCGCGCCCGGCCGCCGCGTCTCCCGTCTGCTGCTCGCCACCGGGCCACTCGCTGGGCTGTGCTGGGGAACTGCGGTTCTCACCACTCACGCCTGGACCTGGCCGATCCCCACCTGGACAGCCCCAGCGTTCGGCGTCGCGCTGGTGACGGTCATCGCCCTGCTGCTCACAGCCGCCCGCGTTCCACGCCGCCGAGCACGACGCGCGGCGCCCTTCGGCGCGGGCGGACTTGCGCTCCTCGACACCTTCGCGGTCATCGAAGTCCTCTCGGCGGCCCCCGACCTGTCCTGGCCGCTACGGCTCGCGATTTTGATCTCCCTCGTACGGGCTTGCCTGACGGCGCGCACGCTGCGCGTCATCCTCACGCGCTGACATCGGGCTCTGCGCCTGCTGAAAACTCCATCCGTGCAGTTCAGGCTGCATGTTTGTACTCGTGGAGGATTCCGCCGAGGCGTTGGTGTCTTCGTATGTTCAGCTGGGCGATCGGGTCCGGATCGGTGATCGGCGGGGGCAATGGACAGAGCGGGCGGGCATTCGCGATGCCCTGGTGCGGCCTGTGGCCGTTGCAGAAGCGTTCGAACTCGCGCAGGGCGTGGAGCAAGTGACGCTGATTCCAGATCAACGTCCGATCCAGCAACTCGCGCCGGCAGGTCTGCCCCCACCGCTCCATGATCGAATTCATCCGGGGCATCCGGACGCCGCTGAACACCACCTCGATCCCCGCATCGGCCAACCGGCATCGAACAACTGGGGAAACTTGCCGTCCCTATCCCGGATCATGAACCCTGCCCGGCAGCCTGCGTCTTGGAGGTCCATGACGAGGTTCTTCGCCGCCTGCACCACCCAGGACGCGGTCGGGTACGCAGTAGCGCCCAGGGTCCGGATCCGGCGACCACCGTGCTCGATCACCGCGAGCACATACATCGGCGCTCCCATGACGTGGTGACCGCTCCCACGTCACCTACTTCGACATGTTCGGCCACCACCGCCCTACCCGAGGGTCCGTACCGGCCTCCAACCCACTCACCTGCCCGGATGACATTTCCGGCAGGAGCAGGCGTACTCGCCGCACTTCGAGAACGGCGTCCCGCACACCCCGGCTCTCAGCGGCCCGTCCGCGACGTTCCTCCCCGGGGGTGTGATCGGCGAGCAGGCCACCGGATGGCCGCCGAACGGCGACTTCACGATCCCGTACGCCGACGTCCTACGCGGCGAACTGACCACACTGCGCCGTACGCGCCCCGGCTGGGCGGCTCCCGCCTAGACGATGTGCACTCGTTCGGCCCAGTCCGGGGTCGGCGGTGGGTCAGGGCCGACCAGGCCGGCGATCAGCCGGCAGGAGGGCGTCTCGGCGGGCCATGGGGTGTAGCCGTCGGTGAGCACGATCACCACCTGGGGTCGTTCCGGGGCGGCCAGCGCGGCTGCGATGCCCACGCGCATGTCGGTGCCGCCCCCGCCGGCGAGCGTGATCTGCTCGGTGGAGGTGACCCGGGCCGTGGTGTGCACGTCCGCGTCGCAGGCGAGCACGGTTATTCGGTTGCCTCGGATGCCGACCTCGCGCAGCACTCCGGTCACCTCGCCGAGCACCGCCGCCAGTTCCTCGGCGCCCATGGAGCCCGAGGTGTCGATGACGATCGCCACCCGGCTCGTGCAGCAGGCAGGCCCGCTCGGCGGTGCTGAGGCTCGGATCGTCGGGGTCGGTCACCGTGCGACGGCGACCGGTGGAGTCGAGGAACGGCCGGCCGTACCGGTCGAGCAGCTCGCGGGTGTGCCGGGTGTCCCACAGGTGGCGGGCGCCGGTCCAGTCCTGCGTCACCCTATGGACGCCTTCGTAGTAGGCGGCGTTCGGCGGCAGGCCGAAGGCCAGCTTGGCCCGCTGGGGCCCGTCCACCATGCCCGGAGCCTGGACGTACAGTGCCGTTTCGTCGGGATCGTCCGCGGTGTAGCGGGCCAGCACCATCCGGGGATGCGGGGCCAGCGTGCTCCGGCCGCCCAGGACCCGGGGCAGGTGCCAGCGCACCAGATCCGGGGCGAGGTGCCGCAGGTCCTCGGCCAGCGCCGCGGCGACCTCGGTGCCGTGACCGGCCTTGACGGTGTCCAGGTCGAACGCGACATCGATGTTGGCGGCCGCGCAGGCGCCGCGCCAGTCGCCGGGCACCGCGTGCCGGCGCACCCGCCGCCAGCTCGCCACGACCTCCGGCGGGAACGTACGGCTCACCGGTACACGCTGCCGATCGCGTGCAGGTCGGCGTGGACCGGGGTGGCCGGGCGCAGATGCGGGTGCAGCGCCCGCTTGACCTTGCGCGGCACAACGTGGGTGCCGCCGCGCCGTCCAACCCGTTGCCGCCGAGAAAGAGCCGCTCCATGGGCCGATCGCGCTCGCGCAGCACCTCCAGCAGCCCCGCCAGCCCATCGGTTGTCACGCCGGTGTTGACCAGGTCGAGGGTGCGGATGGTGGTGTTGCGGCGCAGCATGGCGGCGAGCGCGCGGGCGCCCTCGTCGCCCACCGGGTTGCGCTTGAGCCACAGCACCTGGACGGTGTCGTCGCCGGCCAGCCGGTCGGCCAGCGCCCGTACCCCGTCCGGCCCGATACGGTTGCAGCCGAGATAGACGGTCCTGATGCCGTGCCCTGGCGTGAGCGCGCCGGCCACGGCGCGGGCGCCCTCGTCCTCCAGCGCGTTGGTCCCCATCAGCAGGTGCGTCGCGTGCGGTGAGGCGGTGGCAGCAGGCAGCACCCGCACCGCGCCGGCCGCCCCGAGGCCCTGCTTGCACAGGTCGACGCGGCCGTCGGGCCGCAAGGTGCCGATGGTGAACGTCTCATCTTCGGTCACCGGCGCGTCGCCGCCCAGCCGGGCGAGCAGAGGAACGAGCCCGGCCGGATCGGCCAACGGCAGGTCGGGGTGCTCGATCGCGGGACAACGTACGGGCACCGGCTCCATCATCACCACTCCACCGCTCGATAGTCCTTCAAGAACAGGCCGGACATCCGGTGCCCTCCAACGCCGCGAACCACCGGGTCGTACACGCGGGCCGCGCCGTCGATCACGTCGAGCGGCGGGCGGAAACCCATCGCCCGCTGCTCGGTCTTGCCCGGGTGCGGGCGCTCGTCGGTGACCCAGCCGGTATCGACACTGTTGATGTGAATGCCGGCCTCCGCGTAGTCCGCCGCGGCGGTGCGGGTCAGCACGTTCAGCGCGGCCTTGGCCATGTTCGTGTGCGGGTGCCGGACCGTCTTGTTGGCCCGCGAGAAGCTGCCCTCCATGGCCGAGACCTGCACCACGTACCGGTCGGGCGAGGGCGACGCCTCCATGAGCGGGCGCAGCCGGGAGGTCAGCAGGAACGGCACGAAAGCGCTGATGACCTGCACCTCCATCCACTCGGAAGCCTCGATCTCATGCAGCCGCAGGCTCCAGCTGTTGCGGTCGCGCCGTCGAGCGCCTCGCCCTCCGCGGACCGCACCTCACGGTGGTAGGCGGCCGGCCGCCGGATGGTCTGCGCGGCGTTGTTGATCAGGATGTCGAGATGGCCGAAGCGCTCGGGCACGGCGCTCAGCAGCCCGGCCACGCCCGCCATGTCGAGGAAGTCCACACCGTGGACGTGCAGCCGGCCGAGCCAGCCGCCCGCGTCCGGCTCGGCGGCGAACCGCCGCGCGGCGTCCTTGGGGAACCGGGTGGTGATCATGACCTCGCCACCGTCGCGCAGCAGCTTGAGCGCGACCTGGTAGCCGATCTTGATCCGGCCGCCGGTGACCAGCGCCGTACGGCCTCCCAGCTCGCACCGGGCGTCACGGTGGGCGAGGTTGTCCGCCGCGCAGAACCCGCAGAGCAGGTGGTAGTCGGGATGCACCTCACGGTAGGCCGCCTTGCAGACGTAACACCGGCGGCTTCCGATCAGGGTGCCGGACCGCCCCGTCGCCGACGGGGGCGCGGGGCACTGGTCGAGGTCCGCCGGTTTCGAACGGGGGATATCACTACATCGCTAACTGCTTGTATCGGTTACGTAGTAGTCAGCAAGATCCAGAGGTAGGCATAGCAGTCAAATCGTGTAAAGATCCTAGTAAGTGGCAGGAGGTCCTGGCCGTGCCCCGTGCGGCTCCAGCGCTTGCGGAGCGCGAACACGACTTGGCGTCGCTGGTGGCGGCACTCGCCCACCCTCCCGCCATCGCGGTGGTCGACGGCGAGGCCGGTATCGGGAAGTCCTATCTGGTGCGGCAGGCCCTCGACGACGGGGCGCTCGCCGACCGGCGGCGGCTGTTCGGGTCCGCCAGGCCGACACTGGCGTCCTGCCCGCTGGGGCCCGTGATCGAGGCCCTCTCCACCGCGAAGCGGCCACCCGTACGGCGCCTCAGCCCGCTCGCGGGGGTACTGCGGGCGGTATTGCCCGACCTGGCCGACATCCTGCCCCCCGCGCCGCCACCACTACAGGACCATCAACAGGACCGTCACCGCCTGGTGCGCGCCACCGCGGAACTGCTCTCCGGGCTCGGCCCCACGGTCCTGGTGCTCGAGGATCTGCAGTGGGCCGACGAGACCACCATCGAGTTGCTGCGGATGATCGGTGCCGCGCCGGCGGCGGAGTTGTCGATCGCGATCACGTGCAGGTCCCCGGCCGACCTGCCGATCTCGGGGACGACGATCGCACGCGTCCACCTCCCGCCGCTGTCGCCGCAGGCCGCCGGCCGGCTGGCCGGTGTGGTTCTGGGCGACTCGGAGACGGTCATGCCGCGCGAGCTCGCGGATCTGCTCTACGAGCGCAGTGGCGGTGTGCCGCTCGTGGTACGCGAGGACGCGCTGCTGCTCCGGCAGTGCGGCCTGCTGCGCCCGGTGAACGGCAAATGGACCCTCGGGCCGTGTGGGGAGGCCACCGAGCCCGATCTGTCGGCGGCGGTACCACCCGCAATCGGCGCCGAGATCCTCGCCCGGGTCCGTGGGCTCGGCGCCGATGGGGGTGCCGCGCTCGAGGCCGTGGCCGCGCTCGCCGGACCGGCCGAACCCGAGCTGGTGGCGAGGGTCGCCGCCATGAGCGCCGAGCGGACGAGCGTCGCTCTCGGGGACGCGATCTGCTGCGGGCTCCTACGCGACCATGATCCGGACGGCACCACCGTGAGGTTCCGCCACGAGCTGGCCCGGCTCGCGATCTACCAGGCCATGCCCGGACATCGCCGGCACGGGCTGCACGCCATCGCCGCCCGGGAGCTGGGCGCGGCCGGTGATGGCGCCATGACCGTACGCGCCATGGAGCATCACCGGCTCGCCGGCGACATCCCGGGATGGGCGGCGAGCGCCGAGGCCGCCGCCGAGGACGCCGCCGCCGAGGGTTCGTTCGACGCCGCCCATGACTACCTGCGGGACATCCTCGAGGCGGGCGCGGTCGCGAAAGAGAGACGCGCGGAGGTCACGATCAAGCTGGGCTGGACCGCGCTGGGCGACGCCGACCGGGCGCGGGCCGCCGCCGTGCTGCTGGACAAGGCGCGAGCGGACGGCACGGTGTCCACGGCGCAGCGGTCCGAGTTGCGCCTGCTCCGCGTCTGGTCCTCCCTGGAGCACGCGGGAGCAGGACAGGAAATGGACGCCCTGGTGGGAGAGGTACGCGCCGCGATCGGTGATCTCGCCCGGCGTCCGGATCTCCAGGCGATCGCCCTCGCGGTCCTCGCCACGCCGAACAGGCTGCCGGAGCGTGACGTGCGTGTGCAGGCGGCATGGCTGGAGGAGGCCCGTGCGGCACTCGCCCGGACCGCGGATCCGCTGGCGCACGCGGTCGTCGAGACCGCCGCCGCACACATGCTGCTCACCACGGGAAGCCCGGAAGGCTGGGACGCGGTGGAGGCCCTGACGCCCCACTGTGACCGGCCGGACGTCAATCGGCAGATCATTCGGGGGCTGCTCGACCTGGCCGACGCGGCTGTGCACCTGGGTCACTATTCGCGCGGGATGGAGCTGATCGAGCAAGGCCGGCGGCTGGCCGCCGGTGCCCGGTCGCACACCTACGACTCGCGGCTCCGGGCGACCGCGCTGCGCGTTCGCTGGACGATGGGCGGCCTCGAAGCCGAGGACCGGGCGAGCGTGCTGAGCGATGACCCGCGCACGCAGGTCAGGTTGTTGTGGGCCCAGATGCGAGCCGGGCAGGGCCGGACGGACACCGCACGGCACACTCTGCGCGTGGTGGCGGAGGAGGCATGCGAGACCGGGGACCTCGCGATCGCGGCCCATGCCGTGGCGGAATTCAACCGGGTGGCGCTGAACGCCGCTCACCGGCGCCTCGGGCACACCTACGCCCGGCAGGTACTCGATGCGCTGGAGCGTAAGCGGATCTTGCCCTGGGCGGCGCCGCTTCTTCCGTTCGTCCCGCTCGATCTGGTGCGTGCGGCTCTCCCCGGGTACCGCGCCGCCCTGGAGGGCCTGGACGCACCACTCGCCCACGCCGCGCTCGGTTTCGCCGAGGCCCGGCTGAGCGAGCAGGACGGCGACCCGGAGCAGGCGTCCGCCGGCTACCGCCGTGCTCGCCACGCATACGCGGCGCTGCCGGATGTACGGCTGATGGCGCACGCGAGCGCCTCGGAAGTACGCTGCCAGATCTTCGCGGGGCAGGAGCCGGACATCGACCTGCTGCGCCATGCGTGGAGCACGTTCACGGGCCTCGACGCGGCCTGGGACGCGGACCGGCTGAAGCAACTCATGCAGGCGGCCGGCATGCCGGTACCGCCCCGCCGCGGCCGGCCCGGCTATGGCAACCAGCTGTCCCCGCGGGAACGCGGGGTCGCCGCCCTCGCGGCCTCAGGCCACACGAACCGGGACATCGCCGCGAAGCTGTACCTGTCGGACCGCACGGTGAAGTACCACCTCGCCAACGCCATGCGGAAGCTCGAGGTGACCAGCAGGCGACGGCTGCGCGACGTTCTCGAACCGGAGATCTCCACGGTCGGGCCGGCCGAGGCACCGGTGGATCACACCTGCCGGTGCGTCCAGTGTGGACGGGCAATTAACCCGTCCCTATTGGACAGGGCACGCGATTAGAAATCCGCCGATTCTGAGTAGGACTCACGTTCGGCACGTTGACGCCGGATCCGGACAGTGCCCCAGGGAAAGGAAGTCGCAGGGCGCCATCGCGGTCGAACGACGGCGGAAGCCCCGCCACCCCCCGCTTCTTACGACTAGGAGACCCCACATGAAACCCGCCAGCATGTTTGTCGGCCTCTCCATCGTCGCCCTCGGATTCGCAGGAACGCCCGCTTTCGCGGCCGGCGGCCAGGTCGACGGCTCGATCAGCGTCGCCGGCTCCTCCTGCACCTGGGCCAACGCGGCCACCAGCGACGCTCCGCCGAACACCCTGACGGTCGACCACACCACGGTCAGCCCGACCTGCGCCGGCAGCATCACGGCGAACCTGTCCAACAACCCCACGATCACCTTCAACGACGCCGCGGGCACCGCCTCGTCCGCCTCGATCGTCGTCAACGGCACGATCCTCGGAATCTCCTGCGGTTACACGGTGTCGAACGTCTCGATCGCCCGCCAGGGGACGACGAGGACCTACAGCGGCGGCCCCTTCACGGCCACCAAGTCCTCGGGCAGCATCCTGTGCCCGGGCACCGAGACGGTGGACTCCGCGACCTTCACCTTCCACTAGATCGATCTCAAACCTGCGGGCTCGTTGGTGTGACCCAGGTTGAGCACGGTTGAAGCCCTTGGTCGATCATTCCTTCTTGCGACAGTTGGAAGATCAGGACCAAGGGCTTCAGCCGTGTGCCGCCTCGGCTTGGGAGCGCAGTAAGCCGGCCCAGCCGTTTCGGCGTGGACCTGGCGGCGTGCCGGCGTGCGATCAAGGCGCGGCGCCGACGCAGAATCGTCTCCGGGCGGACCAGTAGCCGCAGCCGACAAAACGCCTCCCCCGGCAGGCGGCGCAACAACGCCGCGAGGAAGGCCCGATCGGCCGGGGTGAACCTTGCCCTTTCGTCGCCCAACTGGCGCTGCAACACGGCGAGCTGGTGGCGCAAGGCCGAGATCTCGGTGTCCTTATCCCGGTCACTCATCGAGAACAGCCGCAGCACCACCTGCCCAGACGACATTTTCGGCAAGCGCAGGGTGCCGATACTCCTCACGAGACACCCCAAAGCCCACTTTGACCGAAAAAGGCCAAGAACGGAGGCTAATCACGTGTGGTGAGGATCGCCTACCTCCACCTACCATGGCCGTGGACGGAAGACCATTGCATGCTGCGCAGATTCGGATCCCCGTAAGGAATTTCCAATGACAAAGAGAATACCCAATGCTTTCGCCCGTCCACTGGCCGTAATAAGCATTTCTGGGCTTGCTCTGACACTTATGACGACACTCTCGGCGCCAAACGCGAACGCCGCGACCTGCCTGCTGAGGATTACCGCGCTCGACTCTAATCAGTACAACGTATACGTCGGCTGCAACGATATGTTCGTTGACTCATTTCACCTGTGGGGTGAGGACGAGTTCTTCGATGACGACCTCAACTTCACCGCTCAGAGCTTCTCGGCGACCGTGTCCGGCGACGTCCTCGACGAGGATTTGGGCGAGGACGAGGTATTCGCCCAGGTGACCGCCCACGACCTGGACAACAACACTCTGACGATCCGGTCGAACACCGTCAGCGGTAACTTCTGAGCGGCGCCGTAACGAAAGATGCCTCCTGGTCCGCTGTCCATCGGCCAGCGGACCTTTTCTTCCCGACTGCGCATTAATTGGTCGTGTTGCGGCGAACGGTGCGGGTGCCGAATAATCATCCGCGCCGGTCAGGTCACTGATCGGCACTGGAGAGTTCACCTCCGCTGCCAGCGTTGCAGGCGTTGCCTTGGCACGATGATCAGTCGTGCTGCGGCGCCAACTCGCCATCTTGCAATGTCAGACACCGAAACCCGTTTTCACCTCTGAGGACCGGTTCATCCTCGCTGGCTCCACCACCTGCCCCTGGACAAGCAGCGCTGCTCGCATGTGACGACGACATTGCGAGCGGCGACAGCGCGGTGCGGGGAACGCTGCCATCTCTGGCACGGGCCCTCTGCCCTACGTCAGCCCGGGCGCAAGCACCTCGGCCGTCGCGGGGAGGAACGGGTTCTCTCCTCGCTGTCACGATGCCTTTGGCTGCTGGAGCCCGGCCAGCAGCAGGCCGATCAGCTTGCGTGGGTCGTAGCGTGGGTCGTGGTCGGGGGCGATGCAGAGGTTGCCGATGCCGCGCATCAGCTCGTAGGGCTGGATGGCGGGCCTGATCTCGCCTGTGGCGATGGCGGCGGCGAGCAGTCCTTCGGCGACGGGCAGCAGTCGATCGATGAAGTAGGCGTGCAGTGTGGTGAAGCCACTGCTGTCCGGCTGCAGGGTGTTGGCCAAGCCATGCTTGGTGACCAGGAAGTCGACGAACAAGTCAATCCACTGGCGCAGCGCTGCCAGCGGCGAGTCGGCACTGGACAACAGGCGGGGGCCGGCCTGCTCGCACTCTTCGACCTGGTGGCGAAAGACGGCAACGACGAGGTCCGCCCGCGTCGGGAAGTGGCGGTAGAGCGTCCCCATCCCGACACCCGCCCTGGCCGCGATCTCACGGACCGGTGCATCGACGCCGGAAGACATGAACACCTCTGCGGCGGCGGCGAGCAGCTTCTTCTGGTTGCGGACCACGTCGGCCCGTTTGGCCGCGGCCGGCGCGTTCTCCGGCTGTTCCGCTGCGGGCATCACGCCCCCTTTCCCGTGACCGCCGGTTCAGCGGAACGGCTCTCTCCGTTTGCGAAGTGGAACCATGCTCCGTATTATAAATGGAACAAGGTTCCGTTTTGAATCAGTCTAGACGAGGTCGGACGTTCTCATCGCCTCGCCCGCATTCCGCCCTGTGACCAGCGGCGGAGGCCATCGAAGGGAAAGATGCGGCATGCCTGCGTGGACTTCCGTCGCCGACACCTACCTCCACCCCTCCACCCCTCCCGTGCTGTCGGTCAGCCCGGTGACGCTGACTGTGCCCGGACGGCCGCTGGACCTCGAAGTGCGTATTTCCGCGCCCGTAACCGGCACCGATCTGCCGATCATCCTCTTCTCCCACGGCCACGGCGGGGCCTACGGCCTGTCCTCGCTCGACGGCTACCTGCCCCTCTCCAAGGTCTGGGCGGCTCGCGGCTTCGTCGTGATCCAGCCCAACCACCTCAGCGCCCCTCGGCTGAGCCACCGAGTCAAGGACGAACCCGGAGCACCCCATTTCTGGCGCTCACGCACCGAGGACATGAGCAACATCATCGACCGGCTCGACGAGATCGAGCAGGCCGTCCCGCAGCTCGCCGGTCGCATGAATCCCAGCAAGATCGCCATCGCCGGGCACTCCCTGGGCTCCTTCACCGGCGAACTCCTGCTGGGCGCCAAGGTCACCGACCCCGACACTGGGGAAGAAGTGAACGCGCTCGACCCCCGGATCACCCAGGGTGTGCTGCTCGGCGCCATCGGCAGGGGCGGCGACACCTTCAACGGGTTCATGTCCGCCAACGTGCCGGTCCTCCGCACCACCGACCTCACCACGATGACAACCCCCGCGATGGTCGTCGCCGGCGACAAGGACGACTCCCAGCACTGGACGACCATGGGACCGGACTGGCACGCCGACCCGTACCACCTCGCCCCCGCACCCAAGACCCTGCTCACCGTCTTCGACGGCGAGCACCTCCTGGGCGGCATCCAGGGCCACGACAGCGTCGAGACCACCGACGAGAGCCCCGACCGGGTCGCCGCGATCGCCGAACTCACCGTCGCCTACCTCCGCACTGCCTTCAACCCCGACGACACCTCCTGGCAGACCGCGCAAGACACACTGACCACCGGCCCAGACGCCTTCGGCCGTGTCGAATCCAAGTAGCCGACAAGGCAGCACCACCTCTGCGATACCCCGTACGCACCTGCCCGGAGCGACCCAGGCGTTGCCTGCTAGGCACGTTCTGGGAAATGCTTGTGACAGCGTCCGAGCGCATGACGGTGTGCGTGCCGAAAATGTCATCCAGGGTGGCCCATCGGCGCTGCAGGTCGGTGATGAGGCGTTCACGTATGGCGTCGGTGACGGTTCTCAGCGTTGATACACGCTGGTGCTGAGGTACTTCAGACCCGAGTCGACCAACAGGGTGGCGACCCTGGCCTTCGGCCCGAGACGCTGCCCGACTCGGATTGCCGCAAGGACGTTCGCGCCGGATGACGTTCCGGCGAACAGCCCCTCCTCCCGAGCCAGGCGCCTGGCCATACCCTCGGCATCGGCGGTCAGGATCGAGACGATCTCGTCCGGGAGCGCGGGGTCCCACATCGGAGGCGTGTAGCCGATGCCGATGCCCTCAATGAGGTGGGCACCGGGCCGGCAGCCGGACAGCACCGCGGACTCGCCGGGCTCGACTGCGATGACCCGAAGCCCCGGGTTGTGGCGCTTGAGGGCGCCCGCTGCCCCACGCAGCGAGGCCGTTGTACCGATCGACTGGACGAAGGCGTCGACCCGCCCGCCCGACTGCTCCCAGATCTCCTCACCCATCGGATGGTAGCCAGCGATGCTGTCGGCGTTGTTGAGCTGATCAGTCCAATAGGTGCCCGGTTGCCGGCTGAACTCCTTGGCTTTCTCGATCATTCCCTCGATGAGGGCCTTCGTGATCAAGCCCCCCTCGCTCGGGATGAGAGTGAGTTCCGCGCCGAACGCCGCCATCTGCACCAGCTTGTCTTGGCTGAACGCGTCTGAAGTGACGATCCGCAGGCGATATCCTTTGGCTGCGCAGACCAGGGCGAGCGACGCACCGGTACTGCCTCCGGTGTACTCCACAACGGTGCCGCCGAGTCTCAGCCGCCCGTCACCTTCGGCCTCGGCGATCATGGACTGCGCCATTCGGTCCTTCATGCTGCCCGTCGGGTTGTGTCCCTCGACCTTGACGAACACCTCCGCGCATCCATGCGGTACGACCCTGCGCAGCTTCACCAGCGGTGTGTTTCCGATCGCCTCCAAAACGCTGCCACTGGCGCCCATGATCGAATCAGTCCTTTCGCTGTTCTCAGTCACGGTCTCGATCGTCGATCCGGACCAGCGGACAGACCAGTTCAATTTTTGAACCGCTGTAGTTACCATGCAGCGGTGAGCGGATACGGGCAGTTCTGCGCGGTGGCGCGAGCTCTGGACGTGGTGGGCGAGAGGTGGGCCCTGCTGATCATCCGGGAGCTACTGCTCGGCGCATCATCCTTCTCCGACATTCGCCGCGGGCTGCCCCGCATCCCACGAGCGACTCTGTCCGCGCGGCTACGCACACTGCGTGCCGCCGGCATCGTCGGCGACGGCTACCGGCTCACCGAGGCCGGCACCGCACTGGCTCCGGTGGTGCGGGAACTGGCCCGGTGGGCTGTCGCCACCAACAGCGTCGCCCTGACTGAGGACGATCTCGACACCGCTGCACTGACCTGGGACATCCAACGCCGGATCGACACCAGCGCGCTGCCTGAACGCACAGTCGTGCTCTCGATCGAGTTCACCGACCGCACAGCAAATGATCGCAACTATTGGCTGCATCTGTCCCAGACAAGCGTCAACCTGTGCCGACAGGACACCGGAGCACCAGTGAATGTCTGGCTCACCGCGTCGACCTGGGCGACAACCAGGTGGTGGCTCGGCCACCTGTCGTGGGCACAACTGCTGCGACAGCCTGGAGTACTAGTACACGGCGACCGATCCCTGCAACGCCAGATGCACCGCTGGTTCCAGCGCTACGTCTACACCCCGGAAGCCCTCGGCGTGGCAGGACCTGAACCGACAGACGCCGCTATGGGCAACACCATGTAATCGCCGCCACGTACCGTCGGTTCCGGCTCGGTACCAGCCCGATCGGAGGCATCGCCTACGCCGCCGTACGTTGGTCGGCCGTGCCGCCGAGGGCTGTTTCTCTCGCGGACAGCAGGGCGTCGTAGTGGCCGACCAACTGGCCACAGATGGCACCCCAGTCACGCCCCTCGACCGAGGCCCGCGCGTTCCGGGCCAGCTCTCGCCTCAACGCCGCGTCGCCGACCAGGTCGGCCACAGCGGCCCGCAGCGCAGCGGCGTCATCTGGGGGGAACAGCAGGCCGTTGTGGCCGGATCTGACCAGATCGAGGGGGCCGCCCGCGGCCGGTGCCACGACCGGGACTCCGGCGGCCAGCCCCTCTTGTACGGCCTGGCAGAACGTCTCATCGGCGCCGGTGTGGACGAAGACGTCGAGTGAGGCGACCAGTTCCGACAGCTCCTGGCCGGTGCGGAACCCGGTGAAGACCGCTTCGGGCAGCATCCGCCGCAGCCGCCCCTCGACCGGACCGTCACCCACGACGACCAGCCGGATGCCGGGTATTCCGGTCAGGTGCCGCAGCAGTGCCGGGCGTTTTTCGGAGGCCAGCCGCCCGACGTAACCCACGAGCACCTGCCCGTCGGGAGCCAGCTCGGCGCGCAACGCCGCCGACCGATGCCGAGGGTGGAAACGCTGCTGGTCCACCCCGCGCCCCCACAACGCCAGCCGCGTGAAGCCGCGCCCGCGCAGCTCCTCCAGCGTCGGCTGGGAGGGAGCCAGCGTGAGTTCGGCCTGCTGATGGATATGGCGAAGCCACGACCAAACGAGCCGGTCGGCACCCCGCAGACCGTACCGGCGAGCGAACCCCACGACGTCGGTCTGGAACACCGCGACCGTCGGCACGTCCAGCCGCCTGGCAGCCGCCATCCCGGACATCCCCAACGCCAACGGAGCGGCCAGGTGAATCACATCCGGATCAAAGTCCCGCAGAACGGCCGTCACATGACGAGTCGGCACCCCGATGACAAAGGACCGGTAGAACGGCAACGCGACCCCTCGCGTCAGCCGTACGGGCTGCCCGGCATGCCCTTCGGCCCCCGGCCCCGGCGCGACGACCACCACCTCATGACCCTGCCCCGCCAGATACTCAACAACGCGGCACACCGAGTTCGTCACCCCGTTCACCCGGGGCAAGAACGACTCGGTCACGATGGCGACTCTCATGGCCGCCAACATGGCCGGACGGTTCGACGACCCGACTACCGCATGGCACCGTCGGAGAGAACATCCAGCGAACGACATCGCGTCGCTCCGCCGACGGACCTCCACGATGATCCGATGCGACGCACGGGACCAGGAGTTGCTCGCCCCCTGATACCGTCGGTGACCGTGCCGGACCAGTTTGAGGCGTGGTTGCCATCCCGGCGGCGGGTTCTGCTGGTGGTGTGCGCGCTGGCGGTGCTGTGCCCGCTGTTCTTCCTCACCCCGCGTGGCCTGTCCCCGGCGGCCGGGCGTCTGGTGCTCGGAGCGCTGGCCGTCGTTCAGGCATGCGGGACGTGGTGGATGGGCTCCCGCCCCGCCGCGGTGACCGCAGTGGTGCTGTGCGCGGGGGCCGGAATCCAGCTTTTGTATCCCGCGATCGGCCCGGGTGTCGCGCTGGTGGTGGTGTCCACTTTCTCGTGGTTGCGCCCGGCTCGCGCCTCGGTGTGGGTGCTGGCCGTCGTCGTCGCGTTGTCCGGTGCCATCGCTCTGGTCACCGGCCGTTTGGGTGGCGCGCTGCTCTGGCTGGTCGCGGCGCTGCTGGCATGGACCTGGGGCGCGCTGGGCCGGGCGCGTTCAGCCCACCGCCAGGCCGAGGCGGCGCGCGCGATCCTCGAGGAGCGGGCCCGCATCGCCCGCGAGCTGCACGACGTCCTGGCCCATACGGTGTCGGTGATGGTGGTCCAGGCCGCGGCGGCGGACGACGTGTTCGATGCCAGCCCGGACCGCGCGCGGCAGGCGATCCGGGATCTGGAGGGCGTGGGTCGGCAGGCCCTCGCCGAGTTGCGCCGGTTCCTGCGCACCGTCCGTACTTTGGAGGAGCAGGGACCGTTCGATGCGGAGGCGGCGGGCGAACCTCAGCCCGGCCTGTCGGACCTGCCCTCGCTGGCGGGGCCCCTGGCCGCAGCCGGCCTGGAGGTGGTGATCCGGCAGGAGGGCCTGGACGAGGTGACGCTTGCGCCGGGCGTCGAGCTGTCGGCGTTCCGGATCGTGCAGGAGTCCCTCACCAACGTTGTACGGCACGCCCGCGCCCGTACCGCACGGGTGAACATCGGGGTCGCGGACGGAGAGCTGACGGTGGAGATCCACGACGACGGAAGGGGCGGCGGCAGGTTCGCCGACCTCGGCGGCGGGCACGGCATCGCCGGCATGCGTGAGCGCGCGGCCCTGCTCGGCGGATCGGTCGAGGCGGGACCGGCCCCGGCCGGTGGGTTCCGGGTCTGCGTCCGCCTTCCGATGGAGGAGCCCGCATGACGATCCGCGTGCTGGTCGCCGACGACCAGGACCTGGTACGCGCCGGGTTCTGCATGATCATCGACGCCCGCGACGACCTGGAGGTCGTCGGGGAGGCCGGCGACGGCGAGGAGGCCGTACGGCTCGCCGAGCGACTGCGGCCGGACGTGGTGCTGATGGACGTGCGGATGCCGGGCACCAACGGGATCGAGGCGACGCGGCGGCTGACCATGGCCGAGCACCCGCCGAAGGTCATCATCTTGACCACGTTCGACCTGGACGAGCCGATGTACGCGGCGCTTCGCGCGGGCGCCAGCGGGTTCCTGCTCAAGGACGTGCGCCCGAACGAGCTGGCCGAGGCGATCCGCGTGGTCGCGGGCGGCGAGGCGCTGCTCGCCCCGACCGTGACCCGCCGGCTGCTGGACCGCTTCGTGCCGACCCTCACCGACGACCCGGTACGCCCCGCCGAGCTGGCCGAACTCACCGGCCGCGAGTTGGAGGTCCTCACCCTGGTGGCTAGGGCCGCGTCGAACGCGGAGATCGCCCGGCGGCTGGTGGTGACCGAGGCGACCGTGAAGACGCACGTGTCGGCGATCCTGCGCAAGCTGAACGTCCCGGACCGCGTGCACGCGGTGGTGGCCGCCTACGACTTCGGACTGGTACGCCCCCGCCCCTCCGTCTGACGTCGTACCCGCAAGACCAGACGGCGGACCGAGGCGGCGGGACCGGCCCGCCGCCTAGCGTCGAATCCATGACGCCATCAGGAAATCCGACGACCGGGCGGCCGCATGCGGAGGCGGTACGGCTCGTGCTGATCCTGCTGTTCGCCAACCTCGCGCTCAGCCTCGTCTTCGCGGGGCTCACCCTCCTGTTCCGGCACGGCATCCTGGACTACCAGCTCGCCCGGCATCCCGACCCGGATCCGGCGAAGACCAGAGAGAAGCTGACGCTGACCCTGTGGACCCGGCCGATACCGATCCTGCTGGTCGCGGGGGTCTACCTCTGGGTAGGTCGCCGGTTGCGCCAGGGCGTCCGCGCCGCGTACCTGCGGGTCCGCGTGATGTCGCTGGTCGGCCTGGTCGCCGTCGCGTACCTGATCGTCTCGGGGGCGTACCCGCCGTGGTTGCGCGTCGTGCAGGGCGTGCAGTTCCTGCTCCTGATCACGCTGGCCGTCGCCGTGAACCGCAGGCGGATGCGTACCGGGTTCGCTCGCGGTTCGGCACGGCCCCGCCCGCCCGGCGCGCGCCGGGCCGCGTTCGCTCTGGTGCTCATCGCCCCGGCCGTCGCCGAACTCACGCTCGGCACGGTCAAGCTGAAGATGCTCTGGCTGGTCCTGCTGTACGTGCCGATCTACGGCGCCGGCGTGCTGCTGATCCGCGAACTGGTACGCCGGACCGGCGGCGGCCGGGCGAGCATCCTGCTGATGGGCCTGGTGTACGGGCTCATCGAGGAGGGGCTGGCGCTGCAGAGCCTGACCAGCCCTCACCTGTACGGTGCGGCCGGCTGGGCGCCGCGGCTGCTCGGGATCAACACGGCCTACACCGAACTCAACCTGCCATACCACGTGGTGTTCAGCGTCGTCATCCCGATCGCGCTGGTCGAATTGTTGTTCCCCGCGCTCGGCCCCATGCCGTACCTGCGCCGGGGCGGCCTCGTCATCACGGGAATCGTCGCGGTGCTCGGGGTCGCACTACTGCGCGTGTCGGTACCGCCGTCCGAGGACCCCGGTTACATCTTGCCGGGTACCGCGCTGATCGTGATCGTCGTGCTGGTGGTCGTGCTGAGCGTCGTCGCCCTGCGGGTCCTGCCGCGGCGCCGCCCCGCCCGTGCACGGTCCGCCGTCGCGCTGCCGCGGCCCGCCATCGCCTGGGTGATGAGCGCGGTCACCGCGTTCGGGTTCCTCGGCCTGCTGTACCCGTTCGCGGGGGCGCGGCATCCGGCGTACACGCACGGTGACTGGGTGCTGGTTCCGATGCTCGCCGCGGCCGCGCTGGCGGTGGGCGCGGGCGTCGCGCTGTGGCGCTGGACGGCCGCCGCGGGCTGTACGAACACGCACCGGCTGGCCGCTATCTCAGGTGCGCTCATCGCGCACACCGTATTCGGCATCGTCGCGAACACCCATACCGCGCCCGACATCGTCGGCCTGACGGTGATCGGCGTCGTCATGGCCATCCTGCTCGGCCTGCTCGCCCGCCGCCTCGGCGGTGCACGGCCGGCCGAGCCCGTCTATTCGAGGGCCGCATGATCATGAACGACTCGACCACGCTTCCGCAGCGGCTGTACCTGCTCGCCTACGACACCCGGCGGCAGCGGATCACCCACCGCTTCGAACTCCGGTACGCGCTGCGCGCCGCCGTCCTCCTCGACCTCGGGCTCCGCGGTCACATCACCGATCGCGACAGCGCGGTCGTGGCCGAACGCGCCCGCGGATGCGACGATCCCGTCCTGCGTGCGGCGCTGAACGAAATCGAGGCCGCGCCTGGGCAGAGCTGGAAGCACTGGGTACGCGCCGGGCACCGATCCGTCGAAGGAGCCGTCGGCGACCAGCTGAGCGCTGACGGCCGGATCGAGGTCGGCCACCGCCTCGGCCTGCGCCGGGCGAGGATCATCGTGCCCGATCTCCAGCACGTCCTGCGGGTCACCAACGACGTACGCCGCGCGCTGCGCGAGGAACGCCCGGACCCAGCGGACGCGGCACTCCTGGTCCTGGCCGAGACGGTAGGCCTTCCGGCGGTCGCGACCACCGACAAGCGCGCCCGCGAGCAGCAGATCGACCGGCTCGCGGAACCGCTGGGCCCGGCCATCCCGGCCCTGCGCGCGGTCATCCGCGGAATGCGGGCCGCCGCCTCCGGAGGCTCCTGAGTCGGCCAGGATTCGTGCGAGTTCGAGCGAGGTCGCGCTGCTCCGGATCAGGATACGGAGAACGTCACGGGCAGCGCCGACACACCGCGCATCAACATCGAAGGTCGCCACACCAGCGCGTCGGCCGCCACCGCCAGTCTCACGTCGGGAAGCCGGTCCAGCAGCACCTCTACGGCGGACCCGGCGATGACCTCCGCGATCTCCTGAGCCGGGTACGGGCACCGGTAATGACCGTGGCTGAAGGACATGTACGCCTGGTTGCCGGTCTCCGCGCCGTGAGCGCCGGGTCGCACGAGGGGGTCGTTGTTCGCCGCGGCCAGGCCCAGGACGAGAAGATCGCCCTTTCGGATGTGCTTGCCGGCGACCTGTGTGTCCTGGACGGCATACCGTCCGGCGAAGTTCTGGGTGGGGGTGTCCTCCCAGAGCACCTCATTCAGCGCCTGGCTGACACTGCGCCGTCCGCCTGCCAGGGTCATCCCGAACCGGTCGTCGGTCAGCATCAGCCGCAGGGTGTTCCCGATCCAATAGGCGGCAGGGAGCTGTCCGGCGATCAAGACGATCAGAAGGTCCGCGATGAGTTCCTCTTCGGTGAGCGCCGCGGGATGGGCGATCAACATCGAGGCGACGTCCGTGCCGGGGGTCTTCCGCTTGCGGCCGACCAGCCGCCGCATCCGCTCGGTGATGCGCGCGAAGGCTTCGTTGGCGTCGTCGCTGCTGGTGAACGCGATGGTGATGTCACGGACCATGTCCGTGGTCTCCACTTCGTCCAGGCCTATCATCGTCGCCACGATGGGCAGCGGAAGCAGGTCGGCGTACTGCGCCATCAGGTCACCCTCGGCGCTTCCGGCGAACACGTCGATCAACCCGTCGGCGACCTTCTCGACGTGCGACCGCAGGGCGAACTGGTCGACCTCCGCGAGCACGTCGCTGATCGCTGCGGAGCGCCGCTGGTGCTCCGCGCCCTCGGCGAAAATGACGGACGGCTGATAGGCGATGTGCGTGAGCAGCGGCCAGTCCGGTGGGACGCGGTCCCAGGCGTTCCACCGGCGAGAGTCACGCGCGAAAAGGTCCGGATTGTTCGTGACGTAGTGCAGCTCCCGGTAGCCGATCACCAGCCAGGCGGGGACGTCGCCCTCGAGCAGGATCGGCGCCACCGGTCCGTACTCATGCCGCATCTCCTCGTACACCTTCGCGGGGTTCTGCTGGTACTTCGGCCCGTACAGCGGCACACCGGGGATGGCCGAAGGGCCGGGCGATGGCTGCGGGTTCGTCATGCTGTGCTCCTGGAGAAGGCGGTTCGTAAGACGGATCCGTCAGGAGACGGTCTGCTGCGCGGTGGACAGGGCATAAAGGTGGTTCACCAGCGTGATCAACACCTTCTTGCTCGACTCACGGCCACGGGCGTCGCACTCGATGATCGGGACGTCGTCGGACAGGGACAGCGCGTTGCGTACCTGCTTGGTCGAGTACGCGGGCCCGCCGAAGTCGTTCAGCGCGACGACGAACGGCATGCCGTGGTGTTCGAGGCGGTCGATGGCGTACCAGGATTCGGAGACGCGGCGGGTGTCGACCAGGACGACGATGCCGAGGGTGCCGGCGAACAGCCGGTCCCACAGGAACCAGAACCGTTCCTGTCCGGGTGCGCCGAACAGGTACAGCACCATCTCCTCGTTCAGCGTGATGCGGCCGAAGTCGAAGGCGACCGTCGTCGTGGTCTTGGTGTCGACACCGTCGGCGTCGTCGACGCCCACCCCGGCGCGCGTCATGATCTCTTCGGTGCTGAGTGGCCGGATCTCGCTGACCGCGTGGACCATGGTGGTCTTGCCGACGCCGAACCCACCGACGATGACGATCTTCAGGGCGTTGCTCGCGGTGCTGAGCAGCGGCGTGCGATCGGTCCGGTCAGAGCTTTTCGAGTCCAACGAGCACCTGCTTCAAGACGGCGGAGTCGGGCAACCGCGGCGTATCGGAGGCCGACGACGGGTGGCGGGCGGTCACCTTGCCGGTGTCGAGGAGATCGCACAAGAGGATCTTGACGATGCTGACGGGGAGCCGGAGTTCGGAGGAGATCTCCACGACCGCGGCGGGAAGACGGCACATCCGGAGGATCTTCACGTGCTCGGACTGCACGCCCGGCGTCGGCTCGCACTCGCTCACGATCAGCGTGACCAGGTCGAGCCTGCTCTCATCGGCATGGCTGCGCCCGCCGGTGATGGTATAGAGCCGATCGGGATCCTCATCGTCGAGCGGCCGGTGGCTCATGCCGGTGTCTGCGCGGTGCTGCGCGGCGCGGCGGTGAGATGCTCGCCGAGCTGTTCCACCAGCTCGTTCATGTTGTGACCGAGGACGCCGACATCGGCGGCCTCGGTCGCCACGACCGCGAGATGGGCGCCGTCCCCGGCCTCCACGATGAACAGCAGGCCGCCGTGGAACTCCGTCATCGACTGGCGCAGATCGCCGCTGCCGTCGCCGAACTCCACGGACGCGGCATAGGACAGGCTCTGGATGCCCGAGGCGATGGCGGCCAGTTGGTCGGCTTGGTCCGTGTTCAGCCCGTGTGTGTTGCTGAGCTTGAGGCCGTCTTTGGACAGTACGAGAGCGTGCCGGGTCTCCGGAGTCCGCTCTAGGAGGTTCTCCAGCAACCAGTCGAGATCACGGTCTGTGGTCTTCATCGGGATTCCCGGGACGGCGGTCGCGGCGCTGACGCCCGAGGATCCGCCCCTCCCTCCAATCTCAATCCGTTGTGCGTGTCGTGTTCGGGCCGGCGGCAGGCGAGCCGGAAGTGGGTCAGGCCTCGTCGTCGGGCCCGGCGGGTTCGGGATCGGCCGGCTTGGTACGACCGGTCATCGCCTGTCGGAAGGTACTGAACTTTGCGGCGGCATCGGACGGGTGGCTCGTCGCCCTCTTGGCCGCCGCCCGGGGCGCGGGCCGGGCCATCGACGCGAGCGTCTGACCACGATGCCGTTTCGGCAGTCCGCCGGTCTCCTCGTCGAGGACGTCCGTGGAGTTCGCCGTCGCCGGCGCTGGCTGTGAGTCCGGCTCGGTGGTGGCAAAGCCGGAGATGGCGGCGGTACGGGGTGCCGCCGCGGCATCGTCGACCTGCGTGATCAGCCGCCGAGGGATCATGACGACGACGCCGGTCCCGCCGCGCGAGGACGGGCGGAAGGAGACGGTCAGGTCGTGCTTGCGGGCGAGACAGCCCACGACAGCGAGCCCCAGCCGCGTACCGGACAGCGTCGCGAGGTCGAGCTGCTTGGACGAAACGGCCTTCTCCGCCCGGCGCAGCGCCGCCGGGCTCATGCCGAGACCGGCGTCCTCGATCGTGATCACAACACCCGCGTAGACCTCCTCCACGTACAAGTGGACCTCCTCGGAGGGAGGCGAGAAGCTCGTGGCATTGTCCAGGAGCTCGGCGAGCGCGTGCATGACGCCTTCGGCGGCGTACCCGGCGATCGCCACGGTGCTGGTCGAGTGCATCCGTACGCGCTGGTAGGCGCTGATCCGGCCCACCGCTCCGCGCGAGATGCTCTCCATCGTGATCGGTTTGGTCCAGCGCCGCCCCGACCGGGCACCGGTGAGCACCGCGATGCTGTCGGCCAGCCGGCCCGCCTGGGCGGTGCTGTGGTCGAGTTTCAGCAGGTCGCCGAGTACCTCTTCGCCGTGCCGCTGCTCCATTTCCCGTAGGTCGGCGAGCATGCTGGTGGCCAGCGCCTGGACCCGGCCCGCGGCGCTCGCACAGGCTGCCATCGCGGCCGCGCGCATGCGCTCACCCCGGCCGACCTCCTCCACGAGTATCCGCAGCATGCGCTGGTGCGGGTCGCGAGCCGGCCGGGCCGCGCCGACCAGCACGCTGTCCACCGAATCCCCGCCGCGCAGCCGCTGGACGACCTCGGGCATCGTCTCCTCTGCCAGCCTGGCCGACTGCGCGTCCAACCTGGCGATGCGCTCGCGTAGGCGGCCTGCGGTCTGCCGGGTGTACGCCACGACCGCTGTCGTGACGCAGAACCAGATCGCCGCCAGGCTCCCGCACGCCGCCACGAGTCCCCGACCTGTGGCCGGCGCCTCGGCCACTGCCCACAGACACGTGCCGACGGTGACGACCGCCGCGCCCGACAGAACGACCACGGCCCGGCGCGCCGACACGCCCTCCGCCTCATGGCCTACGGTCATGGCCGTATAGCGAACGGCCTCTGCCTCAGGGCTAAGGGATGTATGCGCTGACATCGATCAGTTCCTCATCGGCGGTTCGGGCGGACGGACAGGAACCGGAGATTCCGTACCGTGTGACGGAGGGCATGCCTAACCATCGGAACGTCGCGCCATCCCCAGGGGTCCGCCGGAATCCGCGCCGTCCGCGGGGCTGTGATCATAATGCTTCACCAGGCAAGTAACCACCCTTTGTAGCCGTCTCATCCGTGTTCCGTGTTTGCGCCCGCTTCGACTGGCTGTCAGCCCTCACGTCATCGCGGCCGCCCCGCCCTCCGCCGCGAACGGGCGCGCCGCCACCGCGGCTGCGGGGCTCCAGAATCCCGATTCGGGTACTGACCTGCTGGTTTCCTCGCGGGATAACGCGAACGTCGGGGAGGCTGGATCGCCATGATGTGGTCGCTGTTGTACGGCCTGACGCGGAACACTCTCGGTGTGATGCTGCTGCGGATCCGCGGTGACGCCGCCAGAGATCCTCGTACTGCGTCATCAGCTCGCGGTCCTGCGCCGGCAGGTCAACCGCCCGACGCTGGAGCCCGCAGACCGAGTACTGCTCGCCGCGTTATCGCGATGATTGCTGCCGCGGGCCCGCTGGAACGAATTCGTCGTGACACCGGCAACGTTGTTGCGTTGGCACCGCGAGCTGATCGCCAGGAAATGGACCCACCCACGCAAGACACCGGGACGGCCACCGGCTCGCCGCTGGCCGAGCTGACGTTCCAGAACGGCGATCTGATGCCGCAGGGCGAGGATCTCCACGTGTTTGTCCCGATCGCCCATCGGCAGTAACCGCAGCCCGGCGAACACGTTCGAGACGGTCAGGTGCCCCAGTCGCAACAGCACGGACCGACATCGTGCGGCCTGATCGGCAAAACACCCGGCCCGCCGCCCCTTCGGCCGTGGTCAGCGCACACGAACGCGCTCACCAGGCCGGATGAGTTTTTCGGCAAGGACAACGACGAAAGCCGCCCCGCTCTCCGGAGAGGTGCGAGGCGGGCTTCGCGTGCTTCGGCTCAGGTCGGGCTCACCCAGTGCGCCGTGACTACGGTGCGTCCGTCGGTGTTGCTATAAACGGCGGCGGTGCCGGTCTGCCCGATGCGGAACGCGTGGAGCGTCACCGTGTCCCCGACGGCGAAGGTGTGCGTAAACGTCTGCCCGATGGTGTTCTGGGTTCCCGGGACGTTCGAGGTGCTGATGCCGCTCAGTGCCTAGGTCGCGGTGCGGGCGTGATAGGAGACCTCCCACACGCCGGGAAAGGGGATCGTGAGCGCAGATCTCCGTATCTGTTCGCGGCGACGAGCCCTGCCTGACGCACGCCCACCGAACACTCTGCGCAACGTTGAGATCTACCATCCGTTACTGAGCGTGTCGATCATCACGCACATGCCGGTGTGGCGCTGGCCCGCAGTCGGCGGTACCTGGACGGCGGCCGCGGCTAGCGCCGCATAGGGTCGGCTACTGACGGGTGAGATCGAGCATTCGTTGTGACCCAGGTCAGGCCGCCGTTGCGCACCGCGCCAACCGGCGCCAGGTAAACAGGGCTTCATCGAACCTGGCGGGCTTCACATCATCGACTCGCGGAAGACACGGCCGCGTCTGTGCGAGTGGGTGCAGCAGGCCTCCCGGCTGCTGCCCGAGCATCTGGGCCCGGTACGCCGCACGATGCGCTCCTGAGAATATGAGAAGGGCCCGACACCCCGCTCCTGTCGGGCCCTTCTTCACATAACAAGACGCGGTACCCCAGTGACTGGTTCACAGGATTCCGCAAACATCTGGGTCGCCGACCGGAAGCGGCAGGATGCGGCTCACCCGCCGGAAGATCCTCGGTGGCCTGATCAACGAATACTCGCAGGTCCCGTAGCGAAACCGGAGCTTTCGAGCCCCACAGTAGTCTCGATCATGCGAAGCACGGATTCCCCGTTGGACCTTGCGACAGCCGCAAAGTCCTTGTGGAACGTAGTCCGGAGCGGTACCGGGTCCGCTGGGATCACGGAAGCAGGGGCTTCGCTGACAAAGACAAGTCCGAGGTTCTCCGCTTCGCACTCGCCCTTGTCGCCAACGGCTACAAGGCCAGACCGGCAGGATCACCGATTACGCTGGCGCGAAGTATGACAAGACGTCGGGGTTGGCCATGGCGTCGGGGTTTGCGGCCTTCTCGACGGGTGTGCCAAGAAGGATCTTGCGTACGGGCACTTCGAGCTTCTTTCCGGAAAGTGTGCGCGGGATGCCCGGCACCGCGATGATCTCATCCGGGACGTGGCGGGGCGACAGCGTCGACCGCAGCGCCGTACGGATCCGGCCGATCACCTCCTCGCCCAGCTCGACACCCTCGGCGAGCTGGACGTACAGGAGCAGGCGTCCCTCCTCCCCCAGCTGCCCCGTGTCGACCACCAGCGAGTCGGCGACCTCGTCGAACCCCTCGACGACCCGGTAGAAGTCGGAGGTGCCCATGCGCACGCCGCCGCGGTTCAGCGTCGAGTCGGACCGCCCATAGATCACGCTGCTGCCATCAGCCGCGATCTTGATCCAGTCACCGTGCCGCCACACACCCGGGTACATCGCGAAGTAGGACTCCCGGTAACGGTCACCACCCTCGTCGTTCCAAAAGTAGATCGGCATCGAAGGCATCGGCTCGGTGAGGACCAACTCGCCCACCTCACCGATCACCGGCTCCCCCGCATCACCGTACGCCTCGACCTTCGCACCCAGACCACGACACTGAATGACACCGGCGCGGAGCGGCAGCAGCGGACAAGGCCCGACGAAACCGGTCGCGACATCCGTCCCGCCGGAGAACGACCCGATGAGGATGTCGCTCCCGACGAACTCCTGCACCCACCCGAACCCCTCGGGCGGCAACGGCGACCCGGTCGAACCGATCCCGCGGATCCGCGAGAGGTCGTCGTGTGCGCCCGGCTCCAAGCCCGCCTTCATCGACGCCAGGATGTACGGGGCACCGACACCGAAATAGGTCACCCCGGTACGGGCGGCCAGCCGCCAGAGCGCGTCACCGTTCGGCGCACCGTCGTACATCACGATCGTCGCACCGACGAGAAGACCACCGACAAGGTAGTTCCACATCATCCAACCGGTCGTGGTGAACCAGAAGAACACATCACCCTCACCGACGTCCTGATGGAAACTCAACGACTTCAGATGCTCCAAGACGATGCCACCATGACCATGCACGATCGGCTTCGGCAGACCCGTGGTACCCGAGGAATACAAGATCCACAAGGGGTGGCCGAACGGCAGTTCCGCGAAGGTGAGCTCCTCGCCGGGGCGGCGCAGGTCGTCGTACCGCAGGCCGCGTCCGTCGGTGGGCACGAGCGGCTCGGCGCCGGGGTCGAGGTAGGGGATCAGCACGGTCGCCCGGAGCGATGGCAGCGCGGCCTGGATGTCGCCGACGATGCCTCGCCGGTCGAAGTGCCTGCCGTTGTAGGGATAGCCGTCGACCGCGACGAGCACCTTCGGCTCGATCTGCGTGAACCGGTCGATCACGCTGGGCGCCCCGAAGTCGGGCGAGCAGGACGACCAGATCGCGCCGAGTGACGCCGTCGCGAGGAACAGGACGAGGGCCTCAGGGATGTTGGGCAGGTAGGCGGCGATCCGGTCGCCCCTGGTGACGCCCAGCCCGCGCAGGCCGGCGCGGACCTCGGCGACCTCGGCGGTCAGCTCGCCGTACGTGAGGGTGCGTTCGGCGCCGGCCTCGTTGCGGAAGATCACGGCGGTGGCGTCCGGGTCACGGCCGGGCCGCAGGGCGTTGCGGGCGTAGTTGATCGTCGCGCCGGGAAACCATTGGACGCCCGGCATGCCCGCGTCCGCCCCGGCCGGGGCGCCCCACGCCCCGGGGGCGCCGCCGCGCACGGGACCGTCGCCGCGCTCGCCGAGGACGTCGAAGTGCGACCACACCGTCTCCCAGAAGGCGTCGACGTCCGTCACCGACCACTGCCACAGCTCGTCGTACGAGCCGAAGCCACGCTCGGTCATGAACCGGGCGACACGGGCATCGCGCCGTATCTCCTCGGATGGCTCCCAGAACTGGTCACCTTCGGCAATGGACACGTCACAGCCTCCCGGCTCATCTACGTGTTGCATATCCGGCCGCTCAGGAAATGCTCAGAGGTGCTTGTACATCAGAGGCCATCGACGATGAAAAGTCTCCGGTCGAGAGCACCATTGGCGAGTTCAACCGCCTTGGCGTAGGAATCGGATGTGTACCATCGGCGCGCATCGTCTGTCGTGTCGAAACGGATGATCACTATTCGCTCCGCGTCGTCGAATGATCCTTCGAGCGTCTCGGGAACGGCGTCTCTCGCCAGGTAAGTACCTCCGAACTCGGCGATCGACGCCTTTGCGAGTGGCTTGTAGTCCGCGACAGCGGACTCGTCGAGAATTTTGACCTCTGAGATCGCATATGCAGTCATGGGTGCCCCCTTCTGGTGATGGATGTATCGGTTAAACGCCGCGGAGCGGTGAGATCGGCCCTGGAATGGTGGTTCCGTGGACGCGGCCGATGAGAACTCCGTTCTCGAGAACGCCTGGGGCGTCGTGCGCGGGCAGGATGTACCGGTGGCGGGTGACCTTTTTGAGGGCTCCGAGTTCCTCGAGTACCGAGGTTGTGAAGTTGTTGGTCAGGGCGGGTTCATGAGTTGCGAAGGCGCATGGCTGCATACGCGCCGTGGCCGACTCGTCGGGATGGCGCAGCAGGCTGGCTTCGATGTCGTAGATCAAGTCGCCGCAGAGGCATGCCTCGCCGCCTGCCGTTTCGACCACGACACTCAATGAGCCCGCGGTGTGCCCGCCAGTGGCGTGGCAGCTGATTCCCGGTGACAGTTCGATCGGCCCCGAGTGATCTAGATCGAGGTAACGCAGTGCCCCTGGCGTATACATCCGTTCCAGGATGTGAGCCAGATCTTGTTTCGCGTATGCGAGTCCCTGGATTCCGCTGAAGGCACTCGACATCTCGCTTCGGTTAACCACGACCGGCACGGACATCGGCACCTTGTCGAGATTGCCGGCATGGTCACGATGCAGATGCGTCACGACCACGCACCCTAGGTCGCGTGCCGTGACTCCGTAGAGGGACAGTTGTTCATGGAAGCCTTGTCCACTGGCGATTTCACCGCCGCTGCCGAGCACGGAGGGATCCTGGTAACCGGCATCGACGAGAATTGGCGCCGGGCCACCGACGATCAGATACCCTTGAGCCGGCACCGCGACGATGGTTCCGGGAGCGCGCCCTCGGACCTGCATCGAAGCGTCGATGATGACCGAGCCGAAGTTCAGCCGGTGAATTTGATAGCTCATTAAGTGGCTCCTTTCCGAGGGCATAGGGGCTCGTGATCAGAAGTATGCGGAATTGAGCGTCTTATCGTCGAACGCGTCCGGAATCGGTTCGACCACACCGTCGCGCATGATGCACACACGGTCACATCGGGTACCGAGCAGTGCGACGTTCTGGTCGACGAGGAGGACGGACAGGCTCTCTCGCCGGGTGACCTGGGCGAGCGCAGCCGAGATCTCCAGGCTCGCCTTGGGCGACAGGCCGAGGCTCAGTTCGTCGACCATCAGCAACACCGGCCGGGCCATGAGCCCGCGGGCGATGGCCAGCATCTGCTGCTCGCCGCCGCTGAGCAGCGCCGCCGGGCGTTCGGCCAGCTCCGCCAGACGTGGAAAGGTCTCCAGGACCATGGCTTCCTGCTGAGAGGCGCTCGCCGACTTTCCCACCGCGACCGCCCCGTACGAGAGGTTCTCCTGGACCGTCAGGTTCGGGAAGACCCGACGGTTCTCGGGGACGTGCACCAGACCGCGCCGCGCGACGGCGTCGGGGCGGGTGGGCAAATGCTCCCCGCGGAACAGTGCACGGTCGCACGAGCGCTGGATGACCCCGGACAGCGCACGCAGCAGTGTGGTCTTGCCTGCCCCGTTCAGCCCGGCGAGACCGACCGTCTCACCTTGCCGGATGTCCAGCTCACATCCGCGAAGGACGGGAATCCCGTTGTAGCCCGCGCGCAGGCCTCGTACCTCCAGGACCGGGGTCCTCGTCTCGGTCACCATGGTCATTGGGCCGTTCCCGGTAGCGGGGCTTCGGGTGTTCGCGATGCGTCGCCGACGAACACCTCACGGACCAGCGGGCGGTCGAAGACGTCCTCGGGCTTTCCCGAAGCGATGACCCTTCCTGCCGCAAGGACCGTCACCTCATGGGCGACTGCCTTGACCCAGCCGACATGGTGGGAAACGACGAGTACGGTGAGCCGTTCGCGTAGTTCTGCGATCAGTGTCGAGACCGCGGCCATCTCCGATCCGCTCAGTCCCGCCGTGGGCTCATCCATCACCAGTACGGATCCGTTGGTCGCCACCGCCCGCGCGATATCGACGAGCTTGGCCTCGGCAAGGCCGAGTTCACGCGCCGCCGTGTCGTGCCGATGCGAAGGGATGCCGACGAACCCCAGCGTTACGGAGGCCCTGCGTCGGGCCTCGCGTTCAGAGCGGCGATTGAGGCCGAGCAGGTCGCCGAGCAGCCCGGCCCCGCGGTCGCGGCGCAGTCCGAGCATGACGTTCTCCAGACAGGACAGGTCGGGGACCAGCGAGGGGTTCTGGAATGTGCGGCTGATATCCGGCCGGCGGGTGCGTGATGAGGACGCGATCGGCTCGTGATGGACGGCAATGCGCCCGGTTGACGCCGGTTCCAACCCGCTGACGCAGTTCAGCAGGGTGGTCTTGCCGGCCCCGTTCGGGCCTACCAGGGCATGCACGTGGCCGCGTTTGACCGCGAAGCTGACGCCGTCGAGCGCGCGTACCCCGCCGTAGTCGATCACGAGGTCCCTGACGTCGAGGGCATCGGGCTGGTCCGTACCTTCCTCGGGCCGACTCCTGACGGCGGGCGCGTCACGGTCGGCAGAACCGCCACTGCGGGGTCTTGCCTGGCGCCGTATCGCCTGCAGCGGCATCTCCAACACCCCGAACAGGCCGTCCCGGAAGATGACCAGGGCGCCGAGCAGAAGCGCGGCGAACAGGACCTCCTGGTAGGTCTTGGCGATCTGGAGATAGTCAGGGGTCAGTGTGAACACAATGGCGCCGAGGATCGGGCCGGCGATGCTTCCGAGCCCGCCGACGGCCACCATCCCGAACAGGATGATCGACTGCTGGGCGCCGAAGTTCTCCGGCGCGATGTACCCGGCTCCCAGCGCGAGGAGTACGCCTGAGGCGCCGGCGAGCGCCGCCGAGTAGGCGAAGGTGGTCAGCTTCGTTCGCCCGGGTGAGATTCCCATGGTCAGGGACACGGTCTCGCTGCGCTTGACCAGCCGGAGGACACGTCCGGCGTGCGAGTCGCTGTAGTTGCAGCTCAGCATCACCGTGGCGAGGAGCACGAGCGCGCACAGGTAGTAATAGCCCCTCCCCTGGCTCAGATTCGCCGAGGCCAGGGCCAGGGCCGGAACCTGCAGACCCGACTCCGCGTGGGTGATCGAGGCGAACGTCGTGCCGGACAGAACCGAGGTCACGACGTAGGAGAGGAAGAACGTGCCAAGGACGAGGCCGAACGCGCGGAGCCTGATCAATGCCAGCCCGATCACCGCGCTGGTCACGGTGACGAGCGCGACCGCGCAGACCGCCGCCGCGACCGGTGCCATCCGTACGGTGCCGGCGAGGATCGCGTAGGAGTAGGCCCCAAGGCCGACGAATCCGCAGTGCCCGAATGACGGTTGCCCGAGATATCCGCTGAACATGTCGAGGCCGATCGCCGCGACGGCCCATGCCATCGCGGTCGCCAGGAGGAACTCGAGCGTCGCGTCGATCGGCAGTAGCCCGATGGTGATCAGTACTCCGACCAGTGCCAAGGCCGCGGGCCGCGTGTGGCCTCGGGCGAGTGGTGTCAACATGCATGGCCTCCTGAGGCGTCAAAGACGCTCGGATGCGGGTTCGCCGAACAGACCGTGGGGGCGAACCAGGAGAACAAAGAGGAAGAGCCCGAAAACGGCGAGGAGTGAGAGATCGGCGTTGCCGTAGTAGTGAACGAATCCCTGCACGACACCGACGGTGACTCCGCCGACGAACGCCCCGCCGAGGCTGGTGAGACCACCGATGACGACGGCCGCGAACACGTAGAGCAGGGACTCGTCCATCATGTCGGCCGACACGAGACTGCTCGGCGCCGCAAGGATCCCGACGACGGCGGCGAGGACGGTGGTGAGCGCCCACGATGCCGCTGAAAGGCGGCGCACGTTCGCGCCGAGCAGGCGCGCGGTCTCACGATCGTCGGCCATTCCGCGCAATAGCAGGCCGACCCGGGAGAACTTGAACAGGCAGACGAACCCGGCGGTCAGAACCGCCGCGATGGCGAGTACGCCGATACCGGCCAAGGGAACGCGCATTGATCCGAAGGACACCGCCCGGACCGGGAACAGCTGGGGGAAGGTGAACGGCTGCCCTTCCCCCAGCGCCTTGTCGGTGAGCGCGAACAGCAGCAGGTACAGGCCAAGGGTGCGCACCGTCAGGTTCTGCACTCCCGCATCGTCGCGGTACCGCATCACGACCATGTACACCGCCGCTCCCGTGACCCCCAGGAAGGCCAGTCCGAGCACGACCGCGATCACGAGGTTCACGTGCTGGCGGACCGCGAGTTCATAGACGGCGACCGCGCCGAGTGTGGCGAGGCTGCCGGCAGCGAAGTTCGGGATACCGGTCATCTTGAACAGAACGACGATGGCGAATCCGAGCATCCCGTAAACGAGACCGGTGACGATCCCTGTCGTCAGGACATCGAACATATGCCGCCTCCGCACTCCGGCATCGTCACTGCCCTGCCGTACGGATCGGCAGGGAGCCGACCGCCGTGAAGCGTCCGCCGGCGAGGCTGAGCAAGAACATGCTGTGCAGCCCCATGTGGTCGTCGGCGGAGAAGCCGATGGGGGGCAGCAGTGAGGAGATGTTCGCGTTGTGAAGCGAGTTCAGCGCCTGCTCCAGCTTGGCCCGGGTCGGCTGCGCGCCGGCTCGTTCCATGGCCGCGACGAACACCTGCGCCGCAGCGCACCCGTAGAGGGCGAACGCGTCGGGAGTGGTCCTTGGCCGGTACTTCTTCAGGGCCGCGAGGCACTGCGCCGCGCGACCGTCATCGACCGGGATGGTGGGTGAGGCGGTGAGCAGCAATGCGGCGGCCTTGGGTGTGAGCGCCGCCGCGAAGCTCTGGGAGGCCAGTACTGAGACTCCGAGGACGCCCTTGGCCGGCAGGCCACCGGATGACGCCATGGCGTTGAGTATCCGCGCCGCGTCAGGAGCCAGAACGGTGAGCATAAGATAGTCGGGTCGAGCGGCGGCGGCCTTGAGGGCGGCCTGCTGGAAGGGTGCGCTCGCGGCGGGAAGCAGCGCCGAATCCAGAAAGCGCGCGCCCGCAGCGGCGGTCCCGGCCCTCGCGCCGGCGACGTCGGCCTGATAGCCGGGTATCTCCGACGTCACCGCGTACACCGACCCGGTGCCCTTCCGCCCGAGCGCATACGGGATCAGCGAGCGGGCCTGCTCGTCGTAGAGCGGCAGCAACGTGTAGATGTTCGGTTGTGTCGGATGTACGAGGGCCGGCAGCGCGGCGTAGGGGAACAGGTAGGGGAGATCGGTCCCCTTGACGGTGCTCGCGATCGTCGCCGCCGTGACCGTTCCACAGCCTCCGAACAGGGCGAACACCTTGGCCGTACGGAGCGTGCGCACGTTGGCGGCAGCGCGTGGCGCCTGGTAGCCATCGTCGAGGACGGTGTTCTCGATCTTACGGCCGTAGACCCCTCCCTCCGCGTTGACCTGGTCGAACCACGCGGTGGCGCCGGCCGAGGTCGGCAGGCACACGGACGCGACCGGGCCCGTGAGCGCGTTCGATGTGCCGATGCGGATGGTGGTCTTGGTGATGCCGGCCGCGTCACCCGTTCCGCCCGCGCTGTTCGAGGTGGCGCATCCGCCCGCCGACAGCGCCGCGGCCGACAGCATGGCCGCCAAGGCCGGCCATCGCGGCCGTGCGCGGCACGTCCCCGCGCGGATCACCGGGTCACTCCATGGGCCACGAGCGCCTTGGCCTCGTTGTCCCAGTAACTCTTGTCGTGCCAGCGGCTGGGAACAGCGTCGCTGTAGGCCTCGCCCTCGGCCACGAGCCGCGGTGCGTCGATCCCGTCGAGCGCGAGAGCCGGCGTATGCATCTCGATGAGCTCGCAGGTGTCATCGGACCGGTTCCACGCCCAGTGCACGGCGCCGGGCGGGATGCGCAGGAAGTCGCCGACCCGCAGGTGGTAGGCGGTGTCCTCGATGAAGACCCAGATCTCCCCTGTCTGCACGTAGTTGAGCTGCTCACAGTCGTGCGAGTGCGGTTCGGAGTGGTAGCCGCCGGAACGGGCCGCGATCATCATGCTGCTGTTCTGGCCGAGGACCTGCTTCGTCCGCAGTTCACCTCCGGCCACCTTCATCTCGACGACTTCTTCTTTGACCTGATCTGCTGCCGCGAGGAGCATCGCGCGTCCTTCCACACGTACGGAGTGAGTCGATGGGGTTGTCATGGAGGTTCGGCCGGGCGCGGGGCATGCGTGCTCACCGGAAGGCTGGTCCGGTGAGCACGCCCGCATGGCGTGGCGACCGATCACCTACGACAGCGTGATCAGGCGTTGCGCGCGGCTGGATCGTTCAGGATGAGGATTCGTCGTCCTGCAGCACGCTGTGGCCGCTGCGGACGAACCGATCGATGTGGCCCCGCATGGCTTTCTCGGCCGCTGAGGCGTCACGCTTCTCGACGGCGCCGAGGATCTGCTCGTGCTCGTCGTGGCTGGCGGTGATGACGCTGTGCTCCGCCGAGAGCCGTCGGCGTACGTCGTGGAGGAGGTTCAGCGTCGGGGTGATGAGGAGCGAGAACACCGGGTTCTGTGACGCGACCGCGAGGATCGCGTGAAAATCGGAGTCGGCCTGCAGGTAGATCTCTCCGTCGGTGGTCGACCGCATCGCCTTGATACAGGCCCGCAGGGCCATGACCTGCTCATCCGTCCGAAGCTGCGCCGCGCCGGCCGCGATATGCGGCTCGATGGCGCGACGCGCGGCGAACAGCTGATCGAAGGTGACGTCCTCCAGGCTGAGGTAGACGGCGAGGTTGGCCGCGACGACCTCACCTCGGGGCTCGACGACCCATCCAGCGCCCTGGCGGCCGACGAGCACCCCTTGTTCGGTGAGCGACTGCAGAGCGCCACGCAGCGTCGAGCGGTTCACGCCGAGCCGCTCGGACAGCTGCCGCTCGGGCGGCAGCCGATCCCCGGCGACCAGCCGGCGAGCGCGAATCAGCTCCTTCAGGTGCTGCTCGACGGTGGCCGCCGCCGTGCGTGGCCGCTCGACCGAGCTGAAGATCTCCGGCAACGCTCCTCCAAGTGGTTGATTGGTTCGACCAATCAACCACTTGGAGACATCCATGTCAATGCGTTCATCTCTGCGACATTTACCTGCGACACGAGGGTGGGCGCGGATAAATGATCACGACGACAGGAGCACTTTCCCGATCGGGTGGCCGGCCTCCACCTGCTCGTGTGCGGCGACGCAGTCGTCTAGGGGGTGACGCGCGGCGATCGGATGGGTGAGGACTCCTGCCGCGAGGAGAGCGGTCACCGCCTCGGTCGCCGCTGCCAGGGCGGGCGGCGGCATGGTGAACACGAGGACGGTCCGGACGGTGACGCCCCGGCGCATCAGGCCATAGAACGGGAAGGCCGGTTCAGGCACCGCGTCGGAGGCGTACGCGCTGATCGTTCCGTTCGGCGCGACCACCACCGAGGTCAGGGGCAGATTCGCACCGAACGCCACGTCCACCACACGGTCGACGCCATGCTCGCCGGACGCCGCCATGACGGCCTTCGCGGCGTCGGGCCTCCGATAGTCGATCACGTGGTCGGCGCCGGCCGCGTACGCGGCGTCCTGCTTCGCGGCCGTGCTCGCCGTGGCGATCACGGTGGCGCCCGCATGCTTGGCGAATTCGATGGCGTAATGGCCGACCGCCCCAACTCCCCCGGTGACCAGTACGACCTGTCCGGTCACCGGCCCGTCGGCGAACAGAGCACGGTGCGCGGTGAGCGCGGGCACGCCCAGACACGCCCCCTGCTCGAACGTCGCACCGGCCGGCAGGTCGATCGCATGCGCGGCGGGAACGACCACATGCTCGGCGGATGTGCCGAACGGTCGACCGAACGTGGCCGAATGCACCCACACTCGCCGACCGATCCGTTCGGCCGGCACGCCCGCCCCGGCCGCGTCGATGATCCCGGCACCGTCGTCGCCTGGGATGACGCGGGCATCGGTCATGACCCGGTCGCCCACCCCGCCGCGCCTCTTGACGTCGCGCGGGTTCAGCCCGGCGGCCACGACCCGCACCCTGACCTCTCCCGGCCCTGGCTCCGGATCAGGCAGTTCGCCCAGCACCAGGACATGCGAGGCCGGTCCGGTACGGTCGTACCATGCTGCCCGCATCAGGGAGTCACCCGGACGACGTACTTGCCGCGTCCGCGCCCGGCCGCCAGCAGGTCGTGCACGCCGGCGACCGAATCGAGAGACTCCACAACGGTCACGCTCGACGCCAGCCGCCCCGTCTCGAGCATCCGTAGCGCGCGGCGCAACGCATCCGCGGCGCGCCTCGGCGAGTTCGCGACCAGGCTGCTCATGCTGAAGCCGGCCAGGCAGACGTTGCCGCCGATCAGCCGGCCGACGCCTGGAAGCGGCGCGGGCGTGCCTCCGGCCGCGTTCCCGAACAGCACGACCCGCGCGCCGGGCGCCGACACCTCCAGATCGAGGTCGAGCAGGGCCGTCCCGGTCGGATCCAGGACCACGTCCACGCCGTCCGGAGCCACTTCGCCGATCGAGGTAAGGAGATCGCCGTGCCGGGGCAAGGCGACGTCCCAGCCCGCGCGCTTGGCGTCGTCGACCTTCTCCGGGCTTCCGACCGTGCCGATGGTCAGACCGGCGCCGATCGCTCTCGCGAGCTGTGCAACGGCCGAGCCGACGCCACCGCCCGCCGAGTGCATCAGCACCGACTCACCCGGCCGGATCCGTGCCACATCGGTGAGCAAGAGCAGCGCGGTCGATAGAACGAGTGGAGCGGACGCCGCCACGTCGAGCGGTACCCCGTCGGGAACGTCGGACGTCACCGCGTCACGAGCGATCGCGATCTCGGCGAGGCCACCGCCTGCCGTGAACGCCGCCACCCGATCGCCCACCCGCCGATCCACGATGCCGTCTCCTAGGGCACGGACCGTTCCCGCGACCTCCAGGCCCGGGACATAGGGCCAGGACGAGGCGTATCCGGGATCACCACGTCGGGCCATCACATCGATGAAGTTGATACCCGCGTAGGCGACATCGATGGCGACCTCACCTGGCCCCGGACAGGGTTCGCCGAGGTCGTCCACCCGGGTCGCCGTGGCATCACCGGCGGACCTCTCCATGACCAATGCTCGCATGTAGTGCCTCCTTACGATGTTCGTCGTACATCGAATATAGCGATGTACGACGAACATCGAAAGAGTGGCTGAATCGCCATCCCGGGCCGAGGCCAGGACGACTTAGACCGTGGACCGGCTGATCAGTGGAGGCGATCAACGCCCTGGCGATCCACCGGCCTCAGCGGTTGTCACCGGATCGTGCGGGCTCGTTCTCGTAGGCGGTCACGATTGCGTCCAGCAGCCCGGGAAAACACGCTTCGAGGTCTTCACCGCGGAGCGCGGTCCATCGACGATTACCGTCCTCGCGCTGACGGATGACGCCGGCCTCACGTAGCACACGGAAGTGATGAGTGAGCGTCGACGGCGCGACGTCCACGGGAAAGGTGCCACAGGAACGCTCCGGCACGGAGCGCAGGGTCCGCACGATCGTCATCCGCGTGGGATCCGAGAGCGCATGCAGGACATCCAGCAGGTCGAACTCGCCCGGATCCGGATGAACGAGCATCGGACGCCGACGCTGCGATCTGGGCATCCCACCCCCTTATTCGATGCTCATCGTACAACTATTCGCTACAGCCACGGCGCTGCACGAGGAGCCGGAGCGGGGTGAGGTCGGCCGGGTAGGCGTGCGGTGTCGTAGCACCGATGTGGGGCGCACGGCCCGTCTAGCGCGGGCCACGCGCCCCACATCGGCAAGGAATCAGATGAGGTCCATCGCCGCGACCTCGTCGGGGCGGCCGTAGCTGACCGGGCCCTGGAATCGCCGGCGTGCGGCGGCGAACCACCAGCCCGTGGCGATGAGCAGCACCACGCTCAGTGCGATCGGCGCGTAGTTGAACGACGTGGACGTGATCGGGGAGCTCTGCGGAAGCATGAACAGCACACTGCTGATGACGATCCAGGTCACCGCGATCCATCCGACCAGCTTGCCGAATCGGCCCAGGTTCCACGGGCCGGGCTCGAAGCTGTCCAGACGCAGCCGCAGGAAGATCGGTATGCCGTAGGCGAGGAAGAGGCCGACCACATTGACGCTCACAACGGCGTTGAACACGGTGCTCGACCGCAGGCCGGGAAGCACGAGCACCAGCGAGCAGCCGGCGGCCAGCCAGACGGCCTTGACCGGCGTGCGGGTACGCGGCGAAACCGAGTGCCACCACTTCGAGCCGGGCATGGCGCCATCTCGTGAAAAGGCGAAGATCTGGCGGGTGTTGCTCGTCATGTTGGCCAGACCGCAGAACAGCATCGCGCCGATCACGATCAGGAGTAGCAGCTTGGCGGTCTCGATTCCGAGCGCATCGACGAGGATCTGCACTGGCGGAGCCGCGGCGCTCGCCTCGTGGGCGTAATCGCGGATCGAGAAGATCAGGGCGAGCATCAGGAGCAGCCCGGTGATCGACGAGAAGGCGATGGCGCGCGTGATGCCCCTGGGGGCGTTGACGGTGGCACGGATGGTTTCCTCGGACATGTGGAAGCTGCCGTCGAAACCGGTGAAGGTCCAGCTGGTGACCAGCAGGCCGAGCATGCCGCCGTACAGGGCGTTATGGAAGCCGGTGTTGTTGACGAAGTGGGTCACGAACGGGGCCGACTGGTGGTGTGAGTGCCCCACGGTGAGCGCGAGGACGATGATCGTCATGCCGATCAGCAGCCACCAAACCGATATCCGGTTGAAGACGGCGATCAACTGCACCGTGAAGGTGTTCACCAACGCCTGGATCACCAGGATGACGGCCGTGATGGCCACCGTCCGCTGTGGAGTCGCCTCGTAGCCGGGCCACTGCATTGAGATGAACGCCTGGATGAAGACGGCGGCTGCGTAATCCGTGGCCGCGGTACCGCCGATCTGGCCGACGAAGTTCAGCCAGCCCGTGTACCAGGACCAGGCACCCGAGCGCCGTTTGGCGAGCTTGCCTGCCGAAAAGTACAGCGCGCCGCTGGTCGGGTACGCAGACGCGATCTCCCCCATGGAGGCACCCACGAACAGCACCATGATAGAGACGCCGATCCAGCCGAACACCAGAACCCGTGGCCCGCCTGCGTTCATTCCCAGGCCGAACGAGGAGAAGATACCCGAGATGATATTGATGATCGTGAAGGAGATCGCAAAGTTGTCGAACGCGCGAAAACGGCGTGTCAGTTTCCGCGGGTATCCCATTGCGTGCAGCGTCTCGTCATCGCTGAATTCGGTCGATCTTGAATAACTTCTAGTGTTTCTTGTCTCGGCGGGTATTGGCGCTCTGTCGCGCATAATTAACCTTTCATCGTACCGGAGGGGTGGCGGCTCAAGTCAGAACAGTCAGTTTCCTATTTGGCGGCGAGTGTGGACGCCCGCGGGAACCGGGAGTCCGCATGAGCGTCTGATGATGGTGAGTTGCTTAACAGGGTCACCGAAGGCCGCCCACGGCATCCGCGACGCATAGGGGCCCATCTTCGTGAACACGCTTTGAGCCTCGAGCCGGCACCTCGCCATGAACAGCGCGTGCGCCAGGTAGGAGAGGTCCAGCACCGGAGTGAAACGGCATGAGGAAATGCTGGAGAACCAGTTCTGGTAAACCGTCATGGCAGCACCGCGCCAAGCGGGCTGTTCCCAGATGCGGTCCGCCAGCAGGGTGTCCGAATCGTACTCTTCCAGGAGAGCCACGAACGGCAGCAGCCGAAGGGGGGACGAAAGCGGCGCGCGCTGGCCCAGAAAGAGCGCGACGTCCCACGCCGCGCTCTTTGAGCCACCGTGACGCGGGAAGAAATAGGCCAGCATCCGATGATGAGCCTCGCGATGGAACGGGGCAACGCCGAGGATTCGCGTGAACATCCCCCATGGACCGGGCGGGATTGGCGGCACCTGCTGCGGGGCGGGATCGTTCACGCGGAGCAGGTGGGCCATTGACAGTTGAGCCACCAGCGGTGTTGGATCGCCCGGAAACGTTTCCGCCGCGAACTCACAAGCGTTCTTTGCGATGGCCGCCAGGGCACCGAGTCGGTTATCGCGTCTCGCACTCATTCTTACCGCACGGAGCACGGCCACCCGCGCCCACATCAGCGTCGATTCGGCGTTCGACTCTTCTGCCACCCACCGTTCCACCAAGTCCGAGTCGGCCGCCTCGGATGCCAGCACCAACGATCGGTGGGCCCTCAACTCGAAATCCGATCGCGCTTCCTTCAGTACCTCTTGAGCGCTGTAGTACCGTCCGGCGCGGAGGTCGGTGCATGCCTGCGCCAACCGATGATCATCAGCCGCCGGATGCCATCGATACTGTCCATCGAACGCCTCAGCGATCAAGTACCTCTCCTCCCCATCAAATCGGGCAAAGATGGACAATCTGCCGATTTCGGTCAACTACCAAAGCGTCCAACGCCGCTCAGACTCGACCGCTTGCGGAAGGTACCGCGTTCACCATCAATCGGCCCAGAGCAACGACGTATTGCTTGGATCTTGTAACCTTCTCATGATCGCCTTGCCGTCCCTGGTGCCCCGTGGTCAAGTCCACCGAGACTCACATCAGAGAACGTGAAGATTGCCGTCGGCGTCTGAGATGATCTCTCATCCGGCGGCTCCTAGTCGAGGGGCCGGTGAGATCGGTGCCGGTTGTAGTGACCGGTGTACTCGATCGGACGCGACGCGGATGCCGCTCGCCAAGGATCAAGATGCGAGCCTGCTGAGCCGGCCACGCTCCCGTCGGATGAGCGGTGACGCCGGCAAGGCGCACGCGCCGGGTGCCGTGCTCGATGACGAACAGCACATACACCCGGTGCAAGAACACGGTGTCGACGTGGAAGAAGCCCCTGACCGGCGAGCACCGTCTCCCGATAGGGGTGCGCCCGCCGCGACGTGGTCGGGGCGGGCGCGTGACGCTCGGTCAGTCTCGGGGCTCGTCCATTCGCTGGCGGAGGGTCAGGGGGCGCATGTCGGTCCACACCTCATCTACGTACTTGGAGCATTCCTCTTGGGTGCCTTCCTTGCCCACCCGGTGCCAGCCTGACGGTACGTCTCGGCCGGCGGGCCAGAGGGAGTACTGGTCCTCGTCGTTGCGCAGGACCTCGTAAACGGTGTTGTCGTCCATGTCTTTTCCTTTCACTAGGACAGTTCGGCGGGTTCTAGGGTGCGGCGGGTGAAGCCGCGCAAGGTCGAGCTGGCGGTGATCAGCAGCGTGACGGTGGCGATGCCGGCGGCGCAGATCAGGACTGCGGTGTTGCCCGACGCCACGTCCGTCAGGATGCCGCCCAGCATCGGGCCGGCCGCGCCGGCTATTCCGGTCAGCAGGCCTAGCACTCCGCTCAGGCGGCCTCGTAGGTCGTCCGGGGTCAGCAGGAGTTGCTCGGTCATGATCGTGGTGTTGGCGGTCGGGGGAAGGACGGCCATGGCGAAGAACAGGGCGCCCATGAGGAGGCCGTTGTCGGCGAAGATGGCGATCGGGGTCAGTGCCGTCAGGACCCAGAAGACGCCGACGATCGACGCGTACGGGCTCATCTTGCGGCCCAGCGTCGGGGCGGCCAGGGCGCCGACGATGCCGCCGGCGCCCAGCATGGCGGCCATCACGCCGATCTCTCCGGTGGACACTCCCCTGGCCTTGGCCAGGACGATGACCACCAGGTAGAAGGCGCTGAAGAACAGGTTCAGCACCACCGCGCAGATCGCCGTGACGCGGAGGTGAGGGTTGCGCCATACCCATGACAAACCCTCCCGTATCTCCTGGCTGAGGTGACCGCTCGGGGTCGTACGGGCCGGGCGCCGCGGCAGCCGTACGAACGCGAGCGACACCAGCGCCGCGAGATGGGCCAGCAGGTCGGCCACGAAGGGGACGAAGCGGCCGAAGGCAAACAGGAATCCACCCGCGGCGGTGCCCGACAGGTGGCCCAGGCTGCCGCGGGCCGCGTTCATCGCCAGGGCTGTCGGCAGCTGGTCGTCGGGCACGAGGTTGGGCAGTGACGCGTCCTCGGCCGGTTCGAACAGGGCCGCGCAGGCGCCGATCACGGCGGCGACCCCGATCAGATGGGGCACGGTCACGGCGTTCGACCACACCGCGGCGACGAGACTGGCGGCCGCGATCGCCTGGGCCGCCTCGCAGCCCAGCATGATCTTCTTGCGGTTCCAGCGGTCGGCGAGGGCGCCCGCCGGCAGTCCGGCGACCAGTTGCGCCGCGGCGATGACGCCCAGGACCAACCCGGACACCGCCGCGGAGCCGGTGACCGCGAGCACCAGCAACGGATAGGCGATCGTGGTGGCACTGGTGCCGCAGTCCGACGCCGCCCGGCCTGCCCACAGCAGGCGGTAGTCACGGTTGCGGGACAGTGCGGTACGGGCGCTCACCACGCGAACCCCCGGCGGTTCCGCGCGGACCACCGCGACGCCTCGGCGAGGCCGAGCGAACGGGCGGTCATCGGGCCAGCTCCCGGCAGTTGCGGGCGATCTGGCGTAGCGCCTCGGCGAAGTCGTCGCCGATCGCGGCCGCCTCCGCCGGGGTGTGCAGATCCGGTTGGTAGTAGAAGGTGAAGGTCAGGCGGCCGTCGTGCGCGGCGCCGACCACCTCCAGGGCGTGGCCTCCCTGCTCGTTCGGGTCGTGTTCGTGGCCAAGGGTCATGTGCGTGTCCCGCAGGAGGCTCGCGCCGGGTTCGGCCGAGCGGGCGTCCCACTGGCCCAGGTAGTTGAACACGACCTGCGGGCCCGGTGCGGACAGCCGCTCGCGTACGTCGGGGGCGCCGAGGTGGCGCAGGGCCCCGAATCCGAACCCGTTGCCGGGCGCCGCTCGCAACTGCCGGCGTACCGACTTGACGCGGGTGCGCCAGTCGGTGTCGGCCGGCACGTCGAAGGCGACCGGGAAGATCGTGGTGAACCAGCCGACCGTACGGGACAGGTCCACGTCGTCGAGGATCTCCTCCCGGCCGTGTCCCTCCAGCGAGATCGCCACCCGGTCCTGTCCGGTCAGCCGGGACAGCGCCCAGCCCAGAGCGGTCAGCAGGACGTCGTTGATCCGGGTCCGGTACACCGCCGGCGCCGTCCGCAGCAGCGTGTCGGTGTCCTCCGGGTTCAGCTCCACCGACACGGTCTGGGCCGGTACGGCCGACTCCGCGGCGAGCGGCGGCGCCCCTTCGAGCGCTCCGGCCCAGTGCTCCAGCTCGTGGTCCAGCTTTCCGGCGGCCACGTGCTCCTCCAGCCGGCGCGCCCAGTCGCGGTACGACGTGGTCTTCGGGCCGAGGCGTACGGGCTCACCGCGCAGCGCCTGCCGGTAGGCGGTGTCGAGGTCGTCGAGCAGGATGCGCCACGAGACGCCGTCGACCACGAGGTGGTGCGCCACCAGGAACAGGTACGGCGGCGCTCCCGGCCCACGGGAGAAGAGCACCGCCCGCAGGAGAGGGCCGCGGTCGAGGTCGAAGCCGGCGTGGACCTCGTCGGCGATCTTCTCCATCGCGGTGAACCGGTCGTCCTCCGGCACGTCGGACACGTCGCGGAGGAGGAGCACCGTGTCCGGCGCGGTCTTCTCGTTGTGCTGCCGCCACACGCCGTCGACCCGCTCGAACCGCATCCGCAGCGCGTCGTGGTGCGCCACGAGCGCGTCGAGCGCCCGCCGCAGGGCCTTCTCGTCGGAGTCGCCGACGAGCTCGACCAGGGTGGACTGGTTGAAGTGGCGCGGGTTGACGGTGTGCGTCTCGAAGAACCACTGCTGGATCGGGGTGAGAGGCGCCGGACCGTACACCGGCCGGTCGCCGTCGGCGGCGTGCACCTCGGTGACGACCGGCGTGAGCCGGGCGATGGTCTGGTGCGCGAACACGTCCTTCGCGGTGAGGTGCAGCCCGGCCTGGCGGGCGCGGGACACCACCTGGATGCTCAGGATGGAGTCGCCGCCGAGTTCGAAGAAGTTGTCCTCGATGCCGACGCGTTCGACGCCGATGACCTCGGCCCAGATGTCGGCGAGCGCCTGCTGGACCGCGCCCCGCGGCGCGACGTAACCGGCCTCGGGGAGGATCTCGGGAACGGGCAGCGCGCGACGGTCGAGCTTGCCGTTGGCGCTCAGGGGCAGCTCGTCCAGCGTGACGAACACCGCCGGGACCATGTACTCGGGCAGCGTACGGGCCAGATGCTCCCGCAGCCCGTCCGGCGCCGACGTCGACACCACGTACGCGACGAGCTGCTTGCGTCCGCCGTCCTGACGGGCCATGACCACGCACGCGGCCACGTCGGGGTGCTGCTGCAGGGCCGACTCGATCTCGCCCAGCTCGATGCGGAACCCACGGATCTTGACCTGCTCGTCGACCCGGCCCTGGAACTCGAGCGTCCCGTCCTGTCGCCACCGGACCAGATCGCCGGTCCGGTACATGCGCTCGCCGCCGGGGGCGGCGAGGAAGTACTGCGCGGTCAGGCCCGGACGGTCCAGGTATCCGCGCGCAAGGCCGGTGCCGGAGATGTACAGCTCCCCGGTCACGCCGATCGGGACCGGGCGCAGCATGCCGTCCAGGACGTGCGCCCGCATGTTGTCCAGTGGGCCGCCGATCGGCACGACGTCCGGCACGTCGCCGCGCATGGGATGGGCCGTCGCGAACGCCGTGGCCTCGGTGGGCCCGTAGACGTCCACGACCGTCGTCCCGGAGGCGGCCCGCATCACCGCGCGGACCGCGTCGGCGGGTACGACGTCGCCACCGGTCCACACCTCGCGCACTCCGGCCAGGCAGTGCGGGTCCTCGGCGGCGACCATCCGGAAGAGCCCCGCGGTCAGGAAGATCACGGTCAGACCGTGGTCGGCGATCGCCTTCCGTAGAACGTCCGGGTCCACGTCACCGGGCGGCGCCACGACGACCGTGCCGCCGCGCAGCAGCGGCACCCACAGCTCGTACGTGGAGGCGTCGAACGCCAGCGGCGAGTGAAGGAGCACCCGTTGGTCGTCGTCGAAGCGACGGTCGTACGCCATTGCCACGATGTCGCAGTGCCGCACGGCCACGCCCTTCGGCCGGCCCGTCGACCCCGACGTGTACATGACGTAGGCGATCTGCTCCGGGTCCACCACGACGGCGGGCCCCGATGCCGCACGCGGCGCGTCGGCACCGATCACCACGCCGTGGATCCCTCGTGCCGTCGGCTCCCACACGTCGTCGGTGATCAGTACCCGCGCGTCCGCCTCGGTCAGGACGACCCGCATCCGGTCGGACGGGGCGCGCACGTCCAGCGGCAGGTACGCCCCGCCGGCCCGCAGGATCGCCAGCAGCGCGACCACGGTCTCGACCGAGCGGTCCATCAGGATCCCGACACGGTCCTCCGGCCGTACGCCCAGCTCCACGAGCCGAGACGCCAGACCGTTCGCCCGCTCGTTCAGCTCCCGGTAGGACACCGGGTCGGCACCTCCCAACGCGATCCCGTCGGCACGGGCGGCGATCAGATCCGTCACCGTTCCGACCGGAACCTCCCGGCCTGTGTCGTTCCACCTCTCCAGCAGGCGAGCCTCGGCGTCCGGAAGTACGAACAGGTCCGCCAGCAGGCGGTCCGGCCTCACGCCGATCCGGTCGAGCAGCAGCCCCAGATGCGCGACCATCCGCTCGATGGTCACGGCGTCGAACAGGTCCGTGCTGTACTCGAAGGAACCGAGAATCTCGCCGTCGCGCTCCTGGAACTCCAGGGTGACGTCGAAGTTCGCGACCGTCATGGGCGGGGCGACGGTCTCGACCGAGAGGCCGGGCAGATCGGAGATCTCGGCCGGCGTGTTCTGCAGGACGACCATGGCCTGGAAGATCGGCGTACGGCTCGGGTCACGGACCGGCTGCAACTCCTCCACGACCCGCTCGAACGGCACGTCCTGGTGCGCGAACGCCTCCAGCACCGTGCCCCGCACGCAGTCCAGGTACTCGCCCACGGACAGCAGCGGATCCACGTCCGACCGCAGCACGACCGTGTTGACGAAGAACCCGATCAGCTGCTCCAGCTCGCTCTGCTCACGCCCGGACGTGACCGTACCGACGGCCACGTCCCGCTGCCCGGACCAGCGTGCGAACAGGATCTGGCACGCCGCCACGAGCACCGTGAAGATCGTCTCGCCACGCTGCCGGCCCAGCGCCTTCAAACGACCGGTCACATCGGCAGGCACGGCGAACTCGACCACCGCGCCACGTGCCGACCGCACCGGCGGGCGCGGGCGATCCGCCGCCAGCTCCAGCGGCGCCGCACCCTCCAGCCGCCGACGCCAGTACTCCACCTGACCGGCGAGCACCTCGCCCGAGAACCGGCCCCGCTGCCACACCGCGAAGTCCGCGTACTGCACCGGCAAAGCGGGCAGGTCGGCGGTGCCACCGCGCAGGACGGCGGTGTAGGACGCGTTCAGGTCGTCGATCAGCACGCCGGTCGACCAGCCGTCGGTCACGATGTGGTGCAGCGTCAGGCTGAGCGTGTGGTCGTCGCCGGACAGCCGCACGAGCCGCGCCCGCACCAGCGGCCCGGTCCGGAGGTCGAACCCCTCCTGGGCCTCGCGACCCAGGACCGCGGCGAGTTCCGCCTCGCGCTCGGGCCGCCCGCTGAGGTCGGTCAGCGGCAGCTCCACCTCATACGGCGGGCGCACCACCTGCACGCCGCGGCCGTCGACGTCCTCGAACGTCGTGCGCAGCGACTCGTGCCGCGCCACCAGGGCGGTCAGCGCGACGCGCAACGCGTCGGCGTCCAGCTCGCCGCGCAGCCGCAAGGCGGTCGGCGTTACGTACTCCGCGCCCTCGGGCTCGAACTCGCTGAGGAACCACAGCCGCTGCTGGCCGAACGACAGCGGCAGCGCCCGGTCCCTCGGCACGGCCGGGATCGCGGACTCCGTCTCGCCGCCGGCCCGTACGTCCGATCCGATCTCGGCCGCGAGGCCGGCGACCGTCGGCGTCGTGAACAGCACCCGCGGCGACAGGCGCACGCCCAGCGCCGCGCGTACCCGGGACACGATCTTGATGCTCAGCATCGAGTCGCCGCCCAGCGCGAAGAAGTCGTCCTCGACGCCGACCCGGTCGACGCCCAGCGTGCGCGCCCAGATGCCCGCGAGGACGCGTTCGACGTCCGTACGCGGCGGCGCGTACGCCGTGCGCGCGGTGGTGAAGGACGGGGCCGGCAGCGCCGCGCGGTTCAGCTTGCCGCGTGCGGTCAGGGGCAGCCGGTCCAGCGTCACGAAGACCGCAGGCACCAGGTAGGCAGGAAGGTGCCGGCGCAGCTCCGCACGGATGTCTTCCGTGTCCGGCGCCGCGCCGGCCGGCACCAGGTAGGCGACGAGCCGGTGGTTGCCGCCCTCGTCCTTCCTGGCCAGGACGGCCGCCTCGGCCACGCCGGGCAGGCGTGTCAGTGCCGCCTCGATCTCACCGGGCTCGATCCGCAGCCCGTGGATCTTGATTTGGTCGTCGGTGCGCCCGAGGTACTCCAGCACGCCCTGGGCGGTCCACCGCACCCGGTCGCCGGTCCGGTACATGCGGGTGCCGGGCGGGCCGTACGGGTCGGCGATGAACCGCTCCGCCGTGAGCCCGGGACGGTCCCGGTAGCAGCGGGCGACCTGCGGTCCGGCCAGGTACAGCTCTCCACCGACGCCGATGGGCGCCATCTCCAGCCGGTCGTCCAGCACGTACGCGCGCAGGTTGCCCAGCGGGCGTCCCACCGCCGGCCGGTCGACCTCGCCGATCTGGCAGAACAGCGCGTCGACAGTGCACTCGGTGGGGCCGTAGTAGTTGTACGCCGTGGTGCCGGCGACTCCGGTGAGCCGCCGCCAGAGCGAGTCGTTCAGCGCCTCACCGCCGAGCATCAGCACGGCGGGCCGGTGCCGGTCGTCGTCCAGCAGCCCGGCGCCGAGCAGTTCCCGCAGGTACGACGGGGTCAGGTCGAGGAAGTCGATCCGCCGGTCGGCGACGTAGGCGGCCAGCGCGGCCGGGTCGAGCCGTACGTCATCGTCGATCACGTGCAGCTCGTGGCCCGCCGCCATCAGGACCGGGCCTTCCAGCGACGTGTCGAAGGAGAACACCGCGGTCAGCGCGGCCCGCAGGCGCGCGCCGCCGGCGAACCCGGCGCGGTGGCTCTCCAGCAGGTTGGCCAGGCCGCGGTGCTCGACCACGACGCCCTTCGGCCGGCCGGTGGACCCCGACGTGTAGATGATGTACGCGGCGTCGTCCGGGCGCGGCGGGACCGGCGGAGGGCCGACCGGCTCGGCGGCGAGCGCGTCCATCGTCAGCGTGTCGATGTCCGTCGGCACCGTGGCGACGGCCAGCATCGCCTGCGAGTCCTCCAGCAGGTAACGCACCCGCTCGGGCGGCAGGTCGGGGTCGACCGGCAGGTAGACCCCTCCCGCCTTGAACACCGCGAGCATGGCCACCACCAGGTCGGCCGACCGCGGCAGGACCAGCGCCACGACACGCTCGGGCCCGACTCCCCGGCCGGTCAGTGCGTTGGCGAGCAGGTTCGCCCGCGCGTTCACCTCGGCGAACGTCAGCTCGACGTCGCCGGACACGAGCGCCGTCACGTCCGGCGTCGCCGCCGCCTGGGCGTCGAAGATCTCCGGCAGCGTCAGCTCCGGCACGTCGGCGTTGGTTCCGGCCCAGCGCGTCAGCGTCCGCCGCTCTTCCTCGTCCAGCAGCGAGAGTGTGCCGAGCTCCGGGTCGGCGGTCATGCCGTTCAGGAGCACCGTCAGGTGCTTCGCCATCCGTTCGACCGTGGCGGCGTCCAACAGCCGGGGGTCGTAGTCGAGGACGAGGTGCAGCCGGTCCTCGACGTACGCGGTGAGGGTCACCGGGAAGCTCGTGGTGTCCACTCCGTCGACCTCGATCATCCGGGGACCGCCCTCGACGGTCTCGCCGCTGATCGGGTAGTTCTCGAACACGATCATGCTGTCGAACAGGGCGCGGCCGGCGGGCATGTCGCTCCACGACTGGAGCTGCGACAGCGACACGGCGTCGAACCCGCGCGACTCGGACTGCTCCAGTTGCAGCTCACGCAGCCACGGCACGACGCTTTGCCCGGCGGGGACCGCGACGCGCGTCGGGATCGTGTTGATGAACATCCCGATCATCGACTCGACGCCGGGCAGCCCGGCGGGCCGGCCGGAGACCGTCGTGCCGAACACCACGTCCGGCTCGCCGCTGTAGCGGGACAGCAGCAGCGCCCACGCGCCCTGCACGATCGTGTTCAGCGTCAGCCCGTTGCGCTTGCCCAGCCGGCGCAGGCCCGCCGACAGCTCTTCGCCGAGCTCGGCGGGGACCGACGCGCTCGACTCGGCGCGATGCGCCTCGACGGGCGGCCGGTCGTACGGCAGGGGCGTCGGCGCGCCGACGCCGGACAGCACGCGCCGCCAGTGCTCCTCCATCCGGTGGCCGTCCTGGTCGCGCAGCCAGCGGAGATAGTCGCGGAACGGCGGGCGGGTCACCGGTTCGTACCGCCGGCCGCCGGTGGTCGCCGCGTACTGCTCGCAGATCTCGTCGAAGACCGCCGCCGTGCTCCATCCGTCGAGCAGCACGTGGTGCGTGGTCCAGACGAGCACGACCTCGTCGTCGGTGGTACGAACGATGATCAGCCGCATCAGCGGCGCCTCGGCCAGGTCCATACCGGCCGCGCGGTCGGCGGCGAGCACCTCCCGCAGGTCCCGTTCCTGGTCGTCGGCGGTACGGTTCCGCCAGTCGTGGTGGGTCGTGGGCACGGTGACCCGGCGGTCCACGATCTGGAGCGGCTCGTCCACGCCGTCCCAGGCCAGGTGGCTGCGCAGGATCGGGTTGCGGTCGACGACGCCCTGCCACGCGGTGGCCAGCGCCTGCGGGTCGGCCACGCCGCCCAGCCGGATCCAGAACTGGTCCAGGTACGCGCCGGACTCGGCGTCCACCAGGCTGTGGAACAGCATTCCGGCCTGGAGCGGCGTCAGCGGATAGATGTCCTCGACGGCACTGCCGTCACCGGCGAGCCGGTCGACCGCCGCCTGGTCCAGGTTCGCGAGCGGGAAGTCCGACGGCGTACGGCCGCCCGCGTCCGTCCGCGCGCAGTGCACGACGATCTCGCGCAACGCCTCCATGACCTGCTCGGCCAGCCGCCGTACGGTGGCGTCGTCGTGCGCGTCGGGCTGGTAGGTCCAGCTCAGCTTCAGCTCACCGTCGGTCACCGCGCCGGTGATGTCGAGCAGGTGCGCCGGGCTGGTCTCGGCACCGGCGTCCTCGCCGATGGTGTCGAGCCAGCCTCGGTAGAACCCCTCGGAGTCGCGGGCCACGTCGAGGCGGCCGTGGTAGTTGAAGCAGATCTCCGGGAGCGGATCGGCCCGCAGCGCGCTCGCCGGCGAGTCCGGCGCGCTCAGGTAGCGCAGCGCCTCGTAGCTCAGGCCGCGCCGGGGGACGGCGCGGAGCTGCTCCTTGACCGACTTGAGGGTGCGCCCCCAGTCCGCGGACGGGTCCGCGCTCAGCGCCACGGGGAACCGCGAGGTGAACCAGCCGACGGTCCGGGTCACGTCGACGCCGTCGAGGACGTCCTCCCGGCCGTGTCCCTCGACGGCCAGCAGCACGCGAGGACTGCCGGTCCAGCGGCACAGCACGCGTCCCAGCGCGCTGAGCAGCACGTCGTTGACCTGGGTGCGGTAGACGCCGGGAACCTCCTGCAGCAGCCGGTCGGTCCAGGCCCGGTCCAGGCCCGTCGTCACGGTACGGGCCGGGCCGGCCGGGGCCGTACCGTCGCGGGGCAGCTCGGCCGGTGTGGCCGTCGCGGTCCAGTACGGCAGGTCGTCGTCGAACGCGCCGGCCCGTACGTGCTCGGTCAGCCGCCGCGCCCAGCTCGTGAAGGACGTGCCGACCGGTTCCAGTTCCACCGGACGACCCGCGACGACCTGCTGGTACGCGGTCTCCAGGTCGCCGAGCAGGATCCGCCACGACACCCCGTCGACCGCCAGGTGGTGGACGGTGACGAACAGCCGTGGCCGTCCGGAGCCGGAGACGAACAGCACCGCCCGCAGGAGCGGCCCGTTCGTGACGTCGAGGCTCGACTGGACGCGCATCGCCGCCCGGTGCACCTCGTCGGCGTCCGACAGCTCCTGGCGTTCGAACACCTCGGCGGGCTCGGCCGGGGCGACGTCCTGCGACCAGCCGCCGTCCGTACGGGTGAACCGCGTACGCAGCGCGCCGTGGTGGGCCACCAGCGCGCCGATCGCCTGCTTCAGCGCCTCCTCGTCCAGGTCGTCGGTGAGCTCGACGAAGACGGACTGGTTGAAGTGGTGCGGGGTGTCTCCCTCGGCCTCCATGAACCAGTGCTGGATCGGGGTCAGCGGCGCCGGACCGGCCGGCTCGGGCTCGGCCACCGAGCTGCGCTCGGTGGTGACGACCGTGACGAGCCGCGCGATGGTCTGGTGGCGGAAGATGTCCTTGGTCGTGAGGTGCAGCCCGGCCTGGCGGGCGCGGGAGACCATCTGGATACCGAGGATGGAGTCTCCGCCGAGCTCGAAGAAGTTGTCCTCGACTCCGGCCCGTTCCACGCCGAGGAGCCCGGCCCAGATGTCGGCGAGCCGCTCCTCGGTGGGAGTGGACGGCGCGACGTAGCCGGTCTCCGGCGCGAACTGCGGGGCGGGCAGGGCCCTGCGGTCGACCTTGCCGTTGGCGCTCAGCGGCAGCTCGTCCAGCGTGACGAACACCGCCGGGACCATGTACTCGGGCAGCGTACAGGCAAGGTACTCCCGCAGCTCCCGAGCGGTTCCGACGAGGTAGGCGACGAGCTGCTTACGGCCCTCGTCCTCGCGGACCATGACCACGCATTCGGCAACGTCGGGGTGCTGCTGCAGGGCCGACTCGATCTCGCCCAGCTCGATGCGGAACCCACGGATCTTGACCTGCTCGTCCGCCCGGCCCTGGAACTCGATCGTCCCATCCTGACGCCACCGCACCAGGTCACCCGTGCGGTACATGCGCTCGCCGCCCGGTGCGGCGACGAACCGCTGCGCCGTCAGACCCGGCCGGTCCAGGTACCCACGGGTCAGACCCGCGCCGGAGACGTACAGCTCCCCGGTCACGCCGATCGGAACCGGACGCAGCATGCCGTCCAGCACGTGCGCGCGCATGTTGTCCAGCGGGCTCCCGATCGGCACGACGTCCGGCACGTCGCCGTGCATGGGATAGGCCGTCGCGAACGTCGTCGTCTCGGTCGGGCCGTACCCGTCGACCACGCACAGGCCTGGGCACGCCGCCATGACGTCGCGGACCGCCCACGCGGGGACGACGTCGCCGCCGGTCCACGCTTCGCGTACTCCGGCCAGGCAGTGCGGGGCCTCGGTGGCGATCATCCGGAAGAGCCCGGCCGTCAACCACATCCCGGTCACGCCATGCTCGGCGATCATCTGCTGGAGTACGGCCGGGTCCACGTCGCCGGGCGGGGCCACGACGACGGTTCCGCCACGCAGCAGCGGCACCCACAGCTCGTACGTCGAGGCGTCGAACGCCAGCGGCGAATGCAACAAAACCCGCTCGTGCCCGTCGAAACGACGGTCGAACGCCAGCGCCACGACATCGCGATGCCGCACCGCCACGCCCTTCGGCACACCCGTCGACCCCGACGTGTACATCACGTACGCGAGCTGATCCGGGTCCACCGTCACGGCGGGCCCCGACGCCTTGGGGGCGACGTCGGCGTGGATCACCACGTCGTGGATCCGCGAGGCGGTGGGCTCCCACGCGCCGTCGGTGATCAGGACGCGCGCGTTCGCCTCGTCCAGGACGACCCGCAGTCGCTCGGCCGGAGCACGCAGGTCCAGGGGCAAGTACGCCCCGCCGGCCTTCAGGATCGCCAGCACGGCGACCACGGACTCGACCGAGCGGTCCATCAGGATCCCGACACGGTCCTCACGGCCAACGCCCAGCTCCACCAGCCGAGACGCCAGACCATTCGCCCGCTCATCCAGCTCCCGATAGCCCACCGGCTCGGCACCGGCCAACGCCACACCCCCGGACCGACCGGCGAACAGATCCACCACCGAACCCACCGGAACCTCCCGGCCCGTGTCATTCCACCCCGCCAGCAGCCGAGACTCGGCCTCCGGAAGAACCGACACCTCGGCCAGCGAACACTCCGGACCGGCACCGATCCGGTCCAGCAGCAGCCCCAGGAACGCCGCCATCCGCTCGACCGTCGCCGCGTCGAACAGGTCCTTGCTGTAGGTGATCGCGGCCAGCAGCTCGTCGCCGGACTCCGCGAACTCGACGGTGACGTCGAAGCTCGACGCCACCTCGGGCGGCATCAGCTCCTCGACGCTCAGGCCGGGCAGGCTCGGCAGCCGGTCGCCGACGTTCTGCAGGACGACCATCGCCTGGAAGATCGGCGTGCGGCTCGTGTCTCGAACCGGCTGGAGCTCCTCCACGACCCGCTCGAACGGCACGTCCTGATGCGCGAACGCCTCCGCGACCGCCGCACGTACGCCGTCGAGGAACTCCCCCACCGGAAGCAGCGGATCCACGTCCGACCGCAGCACCACGGTATTGATGAAGAACCCGACCAGGCGTTCCAGCTCGCTCTGCTCACGGCCGGACGTGACCGTGCCGACCGCGACGTCCCGCTGCCCCGACCAGCGCGCGAACAGGATCTGGCACGCCGCCACCAGCGTCGTGAAGATCGTGTCGCCGCGCTGCCGGCCCAGCGCCTTCAGGCGGGCGGTGACGTCGGCGGGCACGGTGAACTCCACCATCGCGCCCTTGCCCGACCGCACCGGCGGGCGCGGCCGGTCGGCCGCCAGCTCCAGCGGCGCGACCCCGTCCAGCCGGTCACGCCAGTAGTCCACCTGACCGGCGAGGACCTCACCCGACAGCCGTTCCCGCTGCCATACGGCGAAGTCCGCGTACTGCACCGGCAGCACCGGCAGGCCCGCGGGTTCGCCGCGCAGCGCGGCGGCGTACAGGACGCCCAGCTCGTCGACGAGCACGCCCATCGACCAGCCGTCGGTGACGATGTGGTGCATCGCCAGCGTCAGCGCGTGCTCGCCGGCCGCCAGGCGCACCAGGCTCGCCCGCAGCAGCGGGCCGCGCCGCAGGTCGAACGGCCGGGTGCGCTCGCCGGTGAGCACGCGGCCCAGCTCCGCCTCGCGATCGGGATGGGCGCTGAGGTCGGTGAGCGGCAGCTCCACCTCATGCGGCGGGCGCACCGCCTGCACGCCCCGGCCGTCGACGGCCTCGAACACCGTGCGCAGCGACTCGTGCCGCGCGACCAGCCCGGTGAGCGCGGCGCCCAGGGCGGCCACGTCCAGCTCGCCGCGCATCCGCAGCGCCCCGAACGTGACGTACTCGTCGCTGTCCGGCTCGAACTCGTGCAGGAACCACAGCCGCTGCTGCGCGAACGACAGCGGCAACACGGTCCCGTCGCGCGGGACGGCGCGGATGGCCGGCACGTCGCCGGCGGACTCCGGCAGGGCGGCGGCGAGCCCAGCGACCGTCGGATGGGTGAAGACGGCACGCGGAGAGATCTCCACGCCGAAGGTCTCCCGCAGCCGCGCGGTCACCCGGATGCTCAGAATCGAGTCGCCTCCGAGCTCGAAGAAGTCGTCTTCGGCGCCGACCCGCTCCGCGCCGAGCGTCTCGGCCCAGATCAGGGCGACGGCGCGCTCGGCGTCGGTGCGCGGAGCGACGTACGGCCGCGTGGCCGCGCCCCACTCGGGTGCGGGCAGGGCCCGCCGGTCCAGCTTGCCGCTGCCGGTGCGCGGAATCGCGTCCACCGGCACGAACGCCGCGGGGATCATGTACTCGGGCAGCGAGCGGGCCAGCCGTTCGCGCAACGCCGGGCCGTCCTGCCCCGTGACCACGTACGCGACCAGCCGGGCGATCGGGCCGTCTTCGTGGGCGACGACGGCCGCCCCGTCCACGCCGGGGGAGGCCAGCAGCGCGGCCTCGATCTCGCCCGGCTCGATGCGGAATCCGCGGATCTTGACCTGGTCGTCGGCGCGGCCGAGGAACTCGATCATGCCTCGCCCGGTCCACCGCGCCCGGTCCCCGGTCCGGTACATCCGTGACCCGGCGGGTCCGTACGGGTCGGGCAGGAACCGCTGCGCGGTCAGGCCCGGCCGGTTCAGGTAGCCGCGGGCGAGCTGGGCGCCGGCGAGGTACAGCTCACCCGGCATTCCGGAGGCCATCGGACGCAGGCGTTCGTCGAGGACGTAGGCCCGGACGTTGCCCAGCGGCCGGCCCACGGCGGGGCGTTCCACCTCGCCGATTCGGCAGGCCAGCGCGTCGACGGTGCACTCGGTGGGGCCGTAGAAGTTGTACGCCGTGGTTCCGCCGGTCTCGGCGAGCCGCTGCCAGAGCGATTCGTTCAGCGCCTCGCCGCCGAGTATGAGGATCTTCGGCCGGTGCCCGTCGCGGAGCAGCCCCGCCGCGATGAGCTGCTGGGCGTACGTCGGCGTGAGGTCGAGGAAGTCGATGCGCCGGGTCGTCACGTAGCCGATGAGCGCGCGCGGGTCCATCCGCACGGCGTCGTCGATCACGTGCAGCTCGTGACCGGCCGCCATCAGCAGCGGCCCCTCCCACGAGGTGTCGAAGGAGAACGACGCGGTCAGCGACACCCGCAGCCGCTCCTCCTCGGGCACGAGGTACGCGCGGTGGGCGGCCAGCAGGTTGGCCAGCGCGCGGTGCTCGACCACGACGCCCTTCGGCACTCCGGTCGATCCCGACGTGTAGATGATGTACGCCGCGTCGTCGGGCCGTGGTCCGGCGAGGTCACCGTCCGGATAGCCGGCCAGTACGTCGTCGGCCACCGGGGCGTCGAGCACCACCGCCGGATCCGCGTCGGACAGCATCATCGCGACCCGGTCGGCCGGCAGCGCGGGATCGATCGGCAGGTACACCGCGCCGGCCTTGAGCACGGCCAGGATCGCCACGACCATGTCGGCCGAGCGCGGCAGCGCCAGCGCGACCACGCGCTCCGGCCCGGCTCCTCGCGCGATGAGGTGGCGCGCGAGCCGGTTCGCCCGCGCGTCGAGTTCGGCGTACCCGAGCTCGACGTCGCCGCACACGAGGGCCGTCGCGTCGGGGGTCGTACGCGCCTGGGCGGCGAAGACCTCGGGCACGGTCGCGGGCGGCACGTCCAGCGTGGTGTCGTTCCACTCCACCAGCGCCCGGTGACGTTCGGCGGCGGACATCCACGGCAGGTCGCCCACGGACCGGGCGGCGCCGTCGGCCATCGCGACCAGGAGTCGGCGCAGCCGGTCGGCGAGGCGTTCGACCGTGACGGCGTCGAACAGCGCGGAGTCGTAGGCGAGGTCGACGGCGAGCCGGTCGGTGAGGTGCGCGGAGAGGCTGAGCGGGAAGTTCGTCGTGTCGCGGGCCCGCACCTCACGTACCCGCGGGCCGGTCGTCCCGGCGTCGTACGGGTAGTTCTCGAACACCACCATGCTGTCGAAGAGGTTCGTCCCGGCGGGCAGGTCGCTCCAGCTCTGGAGCTCCGAGAGCGACACGAAGCCGAAGCGCCGCGACTCGCTCTGCGTCTCCTGCAGCCCGCGCAGCCACGGCACGAGCTCGTCGGCGTCACGGACGGCCACGCGGGTCGGCACCGTGTTGATGAACATGCCGACCATCGACTCGACGCCGGGCAGCTCCGCCGGGCGTCCCGAGACGGTCGTGCCGAAGAGCACGTCCTGCTCGCCGCAGTGCCGGGCCAGGAGCAACGCCCACGCGCCCTGGATGGCCGTGTTCACCGTCAGCCCGCTGCGCTGGGCCGTCGCGCGCAGCCGCGCCGAGTCCTCCTCGTTCAGCGTGAAGCCGGCCGACAGCGCGGACTCGGCCCGGTGGGCCTGCCGGGGCCGCCGGTCGTACGGCAGCGGGGTCGGCGCGGCGAAGCCCGACAGCTCCTTACGCCAGTGCGCCTCGGCGTCACGGGGGTCCTGGTCGTGCAGCCACCGCAGGTAGTCCTGGAACGGGCGGCGCTTGACGAGTTCGGGACGGCGTCCGTCGACGATCGCCGCGTAGTGCTCGCAGACCTCGGCGAACACCTGGCCGAGGCTCCAGCCGTCCATGATCAGGTGATGGAAGGTCCAGGTCACCAGCGCCTGGTCGGCGCCCGTACGTGTGACGGCCAGCCGCATGAGCGGGGCGGTGCCCAGGTCGACCCCGTCCGGTACGTCAGTGTCGCGTTCGGGCCGGTCGGGGTAGGCGATCGGCACGGTGACCCGATCGCGGATCACCATGACCGGCTCGGCCACGCCCTCCCAGACGACCGCGCCGCGCAGCGACGGCGTGCGGTCGACCGTCCGCTGCCAGGCCTCGCCCAGCGCCCGTACGTCGGCCACGCCGTCGAGCAACAGCCCGGCCCGGTCGACGTACGCGCCGGACTCGTCGTCCACCAGGCTGTGGAAGAGCATCCCGGCCTGGAGCGGCGTCAGCGTGTAGACGTCCTCGACGCCGCGCCCGTCGCCGGCCAGCCGGTCGACGGCCGCCTGGTCCAGGTTCGCGAGCGGGAAGTCCGACGGCGTACGGCCGCCGGCGTCCGGGCGCGCACAGTGCACGACGATCTCGCGCAACGCCTCCACGACCTGCTCGGCCAGCCGCCGTACGGTGGCCTCCTCGTGGACCTGGTCGGAGTAGAGCCAGGTCAGCGCCAGTTCGCCGCCCTCGACCAGGCCGACGACGTCGAGCAGGTACGGCGCACGCTCCGCCGGGTCGATGTCCGGGCCGGCGCCGTCGCGGCGGGCCCGGTACAGCCCGGCGTCCGTAGAGGCGGCGTCCCACTGGCCGTGGTAGTTGACGCGGATCCGCGGCGTCGGGTCGTCGCGCAGGGCCGCGGCCGGTGAGTCCTGCGGGCTCAGGTACCGCAGCGCGTCGTAGCCCAGGCCGTGCCGGGGGATCGCGCGCAGGCATTCCTTCACCGACTTCAGCGCGGCGCCCCAGTCGCCCGCCGGAACCTCCAGCGCGACCGGGTACTGGGCGGTGAACCAGCCGACCGTACGCGTCAGCTCGGAGTGGTCCGGCGCGTCGTCGCGGCCGTGTCCCTCCATCGCGACCAGCACCCGCTCCTGCCCGGTCCACGCCGACAGCGCCCGGCCGAGCGCGGCCAGCAGCACGTCGTTGATCTGCGTGCGGTACGCACGGGGCACCTCGCGGAGGAGGGCGTCGGTGTCGTCGCGGTCGAGCCGGACGGTGACCGTGCGGGTGGAGGCCACCGTGGGGGTGCCGGGACGGTCCACCGGCAGGTCCACCGAGGCATCGCGCGACGCCTTGGTCCAGTACGGGAGGTCGTCGTCGAACGCGCCGGCCCGCACGTGCTCGGTCAGCCGCCGCGCCCAGGTCGTGAAGGCGGTGCCGACCGGTTCGAGCTCCACCGGGCGGCCTTCGGCGGCCTGCCGGTAGGCGGTCTCCAGGTCGCCGAGCAGGATCCGCCAGGAAACGCCGTCGACCGCCAGGTGGTGGACGGTGAAGAGGAGCCGCGGCGGCCGGGCGGGCCCGAGGACGAACAGCAGGATCCGGGCCAGTGCGCCCACGCCGAGGTCGAGACCGGCACGGGCCGAGGTCGCGGCGGCCTCGATGGCCGCCTCCTGCGCCTCCTCGTCCAGGCCGGACAGGTCGTGCCGTTCGAGCACGCCGGCGGCGTCGGCCGGGTCGGCCTCCTGCCGCCACTCGCCGTCGGTCTCGGTGTACCGGGTCCGCAGCGCCTCGTGGTGCGCCGAGACCGCCCGTACGGCCGTGCGCAGCGCCGTCTCGTCAAGGTCGCCGGCGAGCTCCAGCAGCATGGACATGGTGAAGTGACGCAACGGTCCGTGCGTGCCGAAGAACCAGTGCTGGATCGGGGTCAGCGGCGCCGGTCCGGCCGGGGCCTCCTCGGGGACCACGGGCTGCTGGGTGCCGACCGCGAGCGCGAGCGCGGCGATGGTCTGGTGGCGGAAGATGTCCTTGGTCGTGAGGTGCAGCCCGGCCTGGCGGGCGCGGGAGACCATCTGGATACCGAGGATGGAGTCTCCGCCGAGCTCGAAGAAGTTGTCCTCGACTCCGGCCCGTTCCACGCCGAGGAGCCCGGCCCAGATGTCGGCGAGCCGCTCTTCGGCGGGGGTGGACGGCGCGACGTAGCCGGTCTCGGGGGCGGCGTCCGGGGCGGGCAGGGCGCGGCGGTCGACCTTGCCGTTGGCGCTCAGCGGCAGTTCGTCCAGCGTGACGAACACCGCGGGCACCATGTACTCGGGCAGGCTTTCGCTCAGGTACTCCCGCAGTCCCTGGGCGGTTCCGACAAGGTAGGCGACGAGCTGTTTGCGGCCGTCGTCCTGGCGGGCGACGACGACGCATTCGGCCACGTCGGGGTGCTGGTGCAGGGCCGACTCGATCTCGCCCAGCTCGATGCGGAACCCGCGGATCTTGACCTGCTCGTCCGCGCGCCCCTGGAACTCGATGGTCCCGTCCGAGCGCCACCGCACCAGGTCACCGGTGCGGTACATGCGCTCGCCATCGGGTGCGGCGACGAACCGCTGCGCGGTCAGGCCCGGCCGGTCCAGGTACCCGCGGGCCAGCCCGGCGCCGGAGACGTACAGCTCCCCCGTCGCACCGATCGGGACGGGTCGCAGATCGCCGTCCAGCACGTGCGCGCGCATGTTGTCCAGCGGGCCGCCGATCGGCAGCACGTCCGGCACGTCGCCGGTCATAGCGAACGAGGTGGCGAACGTCGTCGTCTCGGTCGGGCCGTACCCGTCGACCACGCACAGGCCTGGGCACGCCGCCATGACGTCGCGGACCGCCCACGCGGGGACGACGTCGCCGCCGGTCCACACCTCGCGGACCCCGGCCAGAGACTCCGGAGCGTCCTGGGCGATCATCCGGAAGAGCCCGGCCGTCAACCACATCCCGGTCACGCCATGGCCGGCGATCATCTGCTGGAGTACGGCCGGGTCCACGTCGCCGGGCGGGGCCACGACGACGGTTCCGCCACGCAGCAGCGGCACCCACAGCTCGTACGTCGAGGCGTCGAACGCCAGCGGCGAATGCAACAAAACCCGCTCGTGCCCGTCGAAACGACGGTCGAACGCCAGCGCCACGACATCGCGATGCCGCACCGCCACGCCCTTCGGCACACCCGTCGACCCCGACGTGTACATCACGTACGCGAGCTGATCCGGATCCACGGCCACGGCAGGGCCCGACGCCGCAGGTGCCGCGTCGGCGTGGATCACCACGTCATGGATCCGCCGTGCCGTCGGCTCCCACGCGCCGTCGGTGATCAGGACACTCGCGTTCGCCTCGCCCAGGACGACCCGCAGTCGCTCGGCCGGAGCACGCAGGTCCAGCGGCAGGTAGGCCCCGCCGGCCTTCAGGATCGCCAGCACCGCGACCACGGACTCGACCGAGCGGTCCATCAAGATCCCGACACGGTCCTCACGGCCAACGCCCAGCTCCACCAGCCGAGACGCCAGACCATTCGCCCGCTCATCCAGCTCCCGATAGCCCACCGGCTCGGCACCGGCCAACGCCACACCGCCGGACCGACCGGCGAACAGATCCACCACCGAACCCACCGGAACCGCCCGGCCCGTGTCATTCCACCCCGCCAGCAGCCGAGACTCGGCCTCCGGAAGAACCGACACCTCGGCCAGCGAACACTCCGGACCGGCACCGATCCGGTCCAGCAGCAGCCCCAGGAACGCCGCCATCCGCTCGACCGTCGCCGCGTCGAACAGGTCCGTGCTGTACTCGAACGAGCCGGTGATCTCGCCGTCGCGCTCCTGGAACTCCATGGTGAGGTCGAACGTCGCCGAGTCGCGGGCGACGGCGAAGTCGTCGACGCGCAGCCCGTTCCAGTCCCGGTGCCCGCGTCCGGCGTCCTGCCACAGCACCATGACGTCGAAGAGCGGGTTGCGGCTGGAGTCGCGGACCGGCGCCAGCTCGTCCACGACCCGTTCGAACGGCACGTCCTGGTGCGCGAACGCCTCCAGCGTCGTGTCCCGTACGGCGGCGAGCAGGTCGGTGAAACTCCGCGCCGGGTCCACGTCCGAGCGCAGCACGACCGTGTTGACGAAGAACCCGACCAGCCGGTCCAGCTCCGGGCGGTTCCGTCCCGAGACGGCGGTGCCGACCGCGACGTCCCGCTGCCCGGAGTACCGGGCGCACCAGGCCTGGCAGGCCGCCACCATGACGCTGAACAGGGTGGTGCCCTGGGCGCGGGCGAGCTCCCCGAGCCGTACGGTCAGGTCGGCCGGCAGGCGGAACTTGTGCACGGCCCCGGCGGAGGTGCGCACGGCCGGACGCGGCCGGTCGGCCGGCAGCTCCAGCGGCGACAGCCCGGAGAGCCGCTCCTTCCAGTACGCGAGGTGCGCGTCCGGAAGTGCGGTGGTGCGCTGCCACGCCGCGAAGTCGCCGTACTGGAGCGCCGGTCGCGGCGGCGTCTCTCCCGCATACAGCGTGGCGAGGTCCTCGATGACGACCTTCATCGACCAGCCGTCGGTGACGATGTGGTGCGCGGCGAGCAGCAGGACGTGCTCGGTCTCGGCGAGCCGCACCAGCACGGCGCGGAACAGCGGTCCCTCGCGCAGGTCGAACGGCCGGGCGTACGCCTCGGCGAGCACCTGGTGGCGTTCGCCGGGCGTGGCCACGGTGACCACGTCGAGCGCGGGGCCGTCCGGCACCGGCCGGACGCGCTGGTGCGCGAGGCCGTCCTCGACCTCCTCGAATGTGGTCCGCAGGGACTCGTGGCGGGTCACCAGCTCCCGTACGGCGCTCTCCAGCGCGGGCACGTCGAGCGAGCCCTCCAGGCGCAGGGCCACCGCGCTGTGATACTCCGAGGTCCCCTGCCGCAGCCCGTCGAGGAACCACAGCCGCTGCTGGGCGAAGGACAGCGGCACCGAACCGGTGCGGTCCGTGGGCGGGATGACGTCGGTACGTGCGGCCTTTCCGGCCAGCCGCTTGCGCAGCTTCTCCTGGAGGTCGGCGGGCAGGGCCGCGATCCGGCTCTCGTTCGATGACGACATGCTCTGTTCCTTCACTTCTCGTCGGTGTCGCCGCCGAAGGCGAGCTGCTCGAGTTCTTGTAGGACCTTCTCCTCGACCAGTTGGGCGAGGGCCGAGACGGTGCGGCCGGTCAGGACGTCACGCGGGGTGAGCGTGACGTCGAACGCTTCCTTGATCTTGGAAGTGATGACCAGGCTCCTCAGCGAGTCGCCGCCGAGGTGGAAGATGTCGTCGTCGACGCCGACCCGCTCCAGGTCGAGGGCCTGCGCCCATGCGTCGGCCACGATCTGTTCGGTGTCGGTACGGGGGGCGACGTAGTCGGCCACGTGTTCCACGACGCCGGTCTCCGCCGCAGGCATGTCGACCGGCGCGGGAGGTTCGATCTCCGCGCCGGGGTTGTCGGCGAACCAGCGCAGGATGTCCCGCAGCCGGTCGCCCAGGCCCTCGACCGTCGCGGCGTCGAAGAGGGCGGCGTCGTAGCCCAGGTCGACCGACAGCTCACGGCCCGGGGTGACCAGCAGCGTGAGCGGGTAGTTGGTGGTCTCGACGGCGCGCAGGTCACGCAGCCGCATGCCGTGCGCGGCGACGGCGGCGTCGTCGATCGGATAGTTCTCGAAGACGACGATGCTGTCGAACAGCTCGTTCCCGTCCGAATTGAGCTCGGCCAGGGACACGAAGTCGTACGGGCGCGCGTTCGCCTGGGCGGTCTGGAGCGCACGCAGCCACTCGACGGCGCCCTTCGGGCCGGCCACGTCGACCCGTACGGGCACCGTGTTGATGAACAGGCCTGTCATCGCGTCCGCCCCGGGCAGGTCCACGGGACGGCCGGACACGGTCGCGCCGAAGCAGACGTCGCGCCGGCCGCTGAGACGCGACAGGAGAACGGCCCATGCCCCCTGCACGACGGTGTTCAGCGTCAGGCGATGGCGCTTCGCGAACTCCTGCAGGGCGGCGGACCCGGCCTCGTCGAGGCGTACCGGCGCCCAGTCGGTGGACAGGCTCGCGTGCGCCGGTGACGGCGGCCGGTCGTACCCGAGCGGGGTGGCCCCGGTGAGTCCGGACAGGGTGTGCCGCCAGTACGCGACCGCCTCTCGCTGGTCGCGCTCGGCGAGCCACCGGACGTACTCGCCGAACGGCCGCCGGGCCGCCGGGCGCAGTGGCCGACCGCCGCTCAGCGCGGCGTGGCAGTCCAGGACGTCGGTCAGGAAGTGGAAGACGCTCCACCCGTCGAGCAGCAGGTGATGGAACGTCCACACCACCTGGACCTCGTCGCCGGACACCCGGGCCAGCGTCAGCCGCAGCAGCGGGGCCTGTGTCAGGTCGACGCCCTGGGCCCGGTCGCGGTCGAGCAGCCGCTGGAGCCGGTCGTGCCGCTCGTTCTCCGGCAGGTGCGTCCAGTCGAGGTGGGTCACCGGCACCGTGGCCCGGCGCTGCACCACCTGCAGCGGCCGGGAGACGCCGTCGAGGACCACTCGGGAACGCAGCACGGGCGTGCGGTCGACGACGTGCTGCCAGGCGTCCGCGAGCAGCTCCGCGTCGGTCACGCCTTCCAGGACGAATGACACCTGCTGGAGGTAGAGGCCCTGGTCGCCGTGGGACAGCCCGTGGAACACCATGCCCGACTGCATCGGCGTGAGCGGGTAGACGTCCTCCACCGACCGGCCGTCGCCGACCAGCCGGTCCACTCCCGCCTGGTCGAGCCCGGCCAGCGGGAAGTCCGACGGCGTACGGCCGCCGGCGCCGGCGCAGTGCTCGACGATCTCGCGCAGCGCGTCGGCGAGGGCGTCGGCGAGCCCGCGCACGGTCGCCTCGTGGTGCACCTCGTCGGAGTAGTACCAGGTCAGCTCCAGCCGCTGGTCCTGGATCGCGCCGACCACCTCCAGCACGTACGGGCGGCGGGCATCCGGGTCGGCGCCGGCGGACATGCCGCCGGGGACGGCGTGGAACGGCCCGTCGCCGCCGACCGGCCAGTCGAACTGGCCCAGGTAGTTGAAGCCCACCTGCCGCGTGCCGCCCTGACCATCGCCGAGGTAGCGCAGGGCGCCGTAGCCGAGGCCGCGCCGTGGCACGGCGCGCAGGTGTTCCTTGACCGACTTCAGGACCGTGCCCCAGTCGCCTCGCGCGTCGAGGGCGACCGGGAAAATCGTGGTGAACCAGCCGACCGTACGGCTCAGGTCCACGCCGTCCAGCAGGTCCTCGCGGCCGTGGCCCTCCACGTCGACCAGCACCCGTTCCCGCCCGGTCCAGTCGGCGAGCACCCGGCCGAGCGCCGCGAGCAGGACGTCGTTGACCTGGGTGCGGTACGCCGCGGGCACCTGCTGGAGGAGGCTCTTGGTCTCCTCCGCGCCGAGCCGCGCGGTGACCGTACGCGTCGAGCGCACCGTGTTGGCGCCCCGCAGGTCGGCGGGCACCGCCGGGTCCTCACCGGTCACCGCGGCCCAGTGGTCGCGTTCGTCGTCCAGACCGCCCGCGGCGACGTGGCCGGTGAGCCGCCGGGCCCACTCCTGGAACGAGGTCGTCTTCGGGCCGAGGTCCACCGGCTCGCCGCTCGCGGCCTGCCGGTACGCGCGGCCGAGGTCGTCGAGCAGGATCCGCCAGGACACGCCGTCGACCATCAGGTGGTGGACGACGACGAGCAGGAGCGGCCTCTCGCCGGCGTCCCTGTCGAACAGGGCCGCCTTGACCAGCGGGCCGCCGGCGAGGTCGAAGCCGGCGCGGATCTCCGCCGCGACGGCGTGGACGCGCGCGTTCCGCTCGTCGGCGTCCAGGCCCGACAGGTCGCGGCGCGTCGTCACCGGGTCCGTTCCGTCGTCCGGGGCCGCGTTGTGCTGCCGCCACTCGCCGTCCACCCGTTCGAACCGCATCCGCAGCGCGTCGTGGTGGGCGAGGACCGCGTCGAAGGCACCGCGCAGCGCCGACTCGTCCGGATCGCCGGCCAGCTCCAGGAGGACGAACTGGGCGAACTGCTCGGGATGCTCCTCGTACGTCGCGAAGCACCAGTGCTGGATCGGGGTGAGCGGCGCCGGGCCGACGACCGGCCGCTGCTCCGCGGTCGTCTTCCGTGCGGCCCGGACGACCGGCGCGAGGGCCGCGATGGTCTGGTGGCTGAAGACGTCCTTCGTCGCCAGGCCCAGCCCGGCGTGGTTCGCGCGCGCCACCACCTGGAGGCTGAGGATGGAGTCGCCGCCGAGGTCGAAGAAGTTGTCCTCCACCCCGACGCGTTCCACGCCGAGCACGTCCGCCCAGATCCGGGCCAGTTCCTGCTCGGCGGGGGTGCTGGGGGCGACGTACCGGGTCGCCGTCGCCGGATCCGTGTCCGGGGCCGGCAGCGCCTTGCGATCGAGCTTCCCGTTCGGGTTCAGCGGCAGCGCGTCGAGCACGACGAACGCCGTCGGCACCATGTAGCCCGGCAGGATCCCCTGAAGGAAGGTCCGCAGCTCGGAGACGTCCGGTGACGGGCCGCCCGGCTTGGGCACGACGTAGCCGACGAGGCGCTTGCGGCCGGCGTCCTCGCGGACCATCGCCGCCGCCTCGGCGGCCCCGTCGTACCGCAGCAGCGCCGCCTCGACCTCGCCCAGCTCGATGCGGAAGCCCCGCACCTTGACCTGGTGGTCCGCGCGGCCCAGGTAGATCAGCTCGCCGTCGCCGTTCCAGCGCACGATGTCGCCCGTGCGGTACATGCGGTCGCCGGGTTCGGCGTACGGGTCGGCGAGGAACCGTTCCGCGGTCAGCCCGGGCCGGTTCAGGTAGCCGCGCGCCAGGCCGTGGCCGCCGAGATACAGCTCGCCCGGCACGCCGGCCGGCACCGGCCGCAGCCCGCCGTCCAGGACGTACGCGCGGGTCCCGGCGATCGGCCGGCCGATCGGCACCGCCCGGTCGCCCTCGTCGCCGCCGGAGAACCACGCCGTGGCGTACACGGTCGCCTCGGTGGGGCCGTAGATGTTCGCGATCCGCGCGCCCGGCCAGGCGCCGCGGATCTGGCCGACGACGTGGGCGGACAGCGCCTCCCCGGCCAGCACCGCGACGCGCGGGACGGTGACCACGCCGCCCTGGGCGAGCACCGGGGACAGGGCCGAGGGCACCGCGCTCACCAGGCTCACCGGCCCGGCGGCGCGGTCGCCCAGCGCGAGCACGTCCCGTACGACCTCGACCCGCCCGCCGACGGTCAGCGGGCAGAACAGCTCGAACACCGACACGTCGAAGTTCAGCGACGTCGAGGCGACCACGTGGGCCAGGGCGTCCGGGCCGAGGTCGGCCGCCGCCCAGGCCGCCAGGCCGGCCACGCCGCGATGTTCGACCAGAACGCCCTTGGGCCGGCCGGTCGACCCCGACGTGTAGATCACGTACGCGGGGTGGCCGGGGGTCAGCGGCGCTCGCCGATCGGCGTCGGTGAGGTCGCCGTCCGGCGCGCCCGCGTCCGCCTCGCCGAGCAGCACCCGCGGCCCGGGAAGCCGGCTCTCGGCCGTGGTCAGCGTCAGCACCGGCCGGGCGTCCTCCAGCATCGCCGCGACGCGTTCGGCCGGATGGCCCAGGTCGATCGGCAGGTACGCCCCGCCGGCCTTCAGCACGGCCAGCAACGCGACCAGCAGGTCCGCCGACCGGGGCAGCGCCACCGCGACGAGCCGCTCCGGGCCGACGCCCCGGCCGACCAGCAGCCGCGCGAGCCGGTTCGCCCGCGCGTTCAGCTCCCGGTAGGACAGCTCCGCCCCGTCGCACACCACGGCGACGGCGTCCGGCGTCCGCGCGACCTGCGCCTCGATCAGCTCCGGCAGCGTCGCCGCCGGCGCCTCCCGTACGCCGTCGTTCCACTCGGTGAGGACCTGACGGCGCTCGCCCTCGGTGAGCATGGGCAGCTCGCCCAGCCGGCGGGCCGGCCCGGCGGCGATCCCGTCGAGCAGCGTCTCCAGGTGAACGGCCATCCGCGCGACGGTGGCCGGGTCGAACAGGTCGACGTTGTACTCCAGCGCCATGACGAGCGCGTCACCGCGCGGGACGAACTCCACGAGCAGGTCGAATCGCGCCGACGGGCGCGGCAGGTCGTGGTCGGCGACGCGGAGCCCGCCCGCCTCGTGCGTGCGGACGACCGCGTTCTGCAGCACGACCAGCGCCTGCACGAGCGGCGTACGGCTCGGGTCGCGTTCGGGCTGGAGCTCCTCGACGAGGCGGTCGAACGGCACCGCGTCGTGGGCGAACGCCTCCAGCACGGTCTCCCGTACGTCGCGCAGGAACGCGTCGAACGCCTCGGCGTCCTCGACCGCGGAGCGCAGCACGAGGGTGTTGACGAAGAAGCCGGCGAGGTTCTCCAGCTCCGGGCGGTCACGGCCGGACGTCACCGTGCCGACGGCCACGTCCCGCTGGCCGGCGTACCGGGCGAGCAGCACCTGGACGGCGGCCACGAGGGTCATGAAGAGCGTGGCGTCGTTCGCCTGCCCCACCTCGGCCAGACGGCCGACGAGGCCGGCGGGCAGGAGACGGCGATGCACCGCGCCCGCGCTGGTGCGCACGCCGGGCCGTGGGCGGTCCGCGGGCAGGTCGAGCGGTGTCACGCCGGCCAGCTTCCGCCGCCAGTAGGCGAGGTGCTCGTCCAGCGCGGGAACCCGCTCGCGCTGCCACACCGCGTAGTCCGCGTACTGGATCGGCAGGGGCGGCAACGCCGCGGACGCGTCGGCGTACCGGCGCATGAGTTCGTCGACCAGGACGCCGACCGACCATCCGTCGGTCACGATGTGATGCTGGGCGAGCATCAGCACGTGGTCCTCGGCGCCGAGGCGCACCAGTACGGCCCGGGTCAGCGGGCCGCGCCGCAGGTCGAAGGGGGTCTTCAGCTCTTCGCGCAGCTCACGCTCGGCCGACTCCGCCGAGGAGGCGTCGACCGTGCGCAGCGGGAGGTCGCCGTGCGGCGCGACGATCTGCACGCCCTGCCCGTTCTCCGTGCCGAACGTCGTGCGCAGCGCCTCGTGCCGGTCGGCCAGCGCGTCGAGGGCGGCCAGTAGCGCGTCGGTGTCCAGCGGGCCGGACAGGCGCAGCCCGACGCCGACGTTGTTCTCGGTTCCGCCGGGCGTCAGCTCCTCCAGGAACCACAGCCGCTGCTGGGCCGCCGACAGCGGCAGCGTCCCCGCGCGGGGCGCCGGCCGGATCGGTGCGGCCGGCGCGGTCGCCGACGCGCGGACCGTCTCGGCGAGCGCTGCCACGGTCGGCGCGTCGAAGACCGCACGGGCAGGCAGGTCGACGCCGAAGGCCGCCTTGACGCGGGACAGGACGCGTACGCCCGAGATCGAGTCGCCGCCGAGCTCGAAGAAGTCGTCGTCGACGCCGACACCGGTCTGGAGCACCTCGGCCCAGATCTCGGTCAGCTCCCGCTCGACCTCGGTACGCGGGACGGCGCTCGGCGCGCCGTGCCGTTCCGGGGCAGGCAGCGCACGGCGGTCGAGCTTGCCGTTGGGGCTCAGCGGCAGCGCGTCGAGCGTGACGATCGCCGCGGGCAGCATGTACACGGGCAGCGACCCGGCCAGGAACGCCCGCAGCCGCCCCGGGTCGGGAGTGCCACCGGCCGGCACGACGTACGCGACCAGCCGCTTCTCACCGGGACGGTCCTCGCGCGCCGTCACCACGGCCGAGCCGACGTCCGGGTGCCGGGTGAGCGCCGTCTCGATCTCGCCCAGCTCGATCCGGAACCCGCGGATCTTCACCTGGTCGTCGGCGCGGCCGACGAACTCCAGGTCGCCGTCGTCGTTCCAGCGCACCAGGTCGCCCGTGCGGTACATCCGCTCGCCGGACGCCCCAAACGGGTCGGCGACGAACCGCTGCGCCGTGAGGCCCGGCCGCCGCAGGTAGCCGCGCGCCAGTCCGACGCCCGCCACGTACAGCTCTCCGGCGACGCCGGCCTCTACGGGCCGCAGTTCCCCGTCCAGCACGTACGCCCGGGTGCCCTGGATCGGGCGGCCGATCGGCGGCACCCCGGCGTCCGGCGCCAGCGGCCCGCTCCACGTCGCGACCACGGTGGACTCGGTCGGGCCGTACGAGTTGATCATCCGCCGGCCGGGGGCCCAGAGCTCGACCAGCTCCGCCGGGCACGCGTCCCCGCCGACGGTCAGCATCCGGAACTCCCGCAGGCCGCCGACCGCCTCCGCCGGGACGGTGGCCAGCGCCGCCGGCGGGATCAGCGCGTGCGTGACCCGCCGCGTGGCGATGACCTCGGCGAGCTGCTCCCCCAGGAGCGGGCCCGGCGGCGGCACGACCAGCGCCGCGCCGGACGGCAGCGCCATGCACAGCTCCAGCACCGAAGCGTCGAAGCTCGGCGAGGAGAACTGCAGTACACGGTCGCCCGGCCGTACCTCGTACCGGTCCGCCTCCGCCGCCGCGAAGTCGGCCAATCCCCGGTGCGTGACGACGACGCCCTTCGGCCGGCCGGTCGATCCCGAGGTGTAGATGACGTACGCGGGATGCGCCGGCAGCAACGGGGCCGTACGGTCCGCGTCCGCCGGCGCGTGAGCGGGCATCGCCGCCAGCGCGGCGTCCTGCTCGTCGAGCACCAGCACGTCCACCCCGTCCGGGAGGACCTCCCCGGCCCTGGTGACGACCAGCACCGGGGCGGCGTCGGACAGCATGAACCCGATCCGCTCCGGCGGGTACGCCGGGTCCACCGGCAGGTACGCGGCACCTGCCTTCACCACGGCGAGCTGCGCCACCACGATCTCCACCGACCGTGTGAGGGCGAGCGCGACGACGTCCTCCGGTCCGACACCGCGACGGATCAGCAGGTGCGCCAGCCGGTTCGCGCGCGTCTCCAGGTCGGCGAAGGCGAGGGAGCCTCCGTCGTACAGGACCGCCGGCAGGTCCGGCGTGCGCTCCACTTGCGCCTCGAAGAGTCGTGGCAACGTGGCGGGGGCGATTCCGACCGAGGGCATGACGGAGCTGATCTCCTGGGAGAGCATGACTGCTCGAACCTTCCGGGGTGGGGGTTGACGATGGGCCGAGGTCACCTGGCGCTGTACGCGTCCAGGCGTCGCCGTGCCATGCGGCCGTTGATCACGAGGCCGTTGATCTCTCCGGTGCCGGGGTCGCGCAGAAAGCGCCCGCCGGGCAGCCGACCCGAGGAGTGGTCCGACAGCGTGAAGGTCACCCCGTCGGCGGCCGTGGACACGACGAACTCCGTGCCGTCCACGGTGAGGAGGAGCCGTCCCAGCGCGGCGGACACCTCGTACTCGGCGTCGCCGTTCGCGTACACGCCGACGTGGTCCGTTGGCGTGGCGGACGATACCGGCATGGTGCACGTCTCGTCGGCGGCGAGCGGGATGCCCGCCCCGGCCAGCCGGTCGAGCAGGTCCCGCCACAGGCCGACCCCGGTGCCGGTGTTCGTGGTGAGCGCGATGACCCAGCCACCGACCGGGGCGATCCGCACGTAGCAGGAGGTGCCGTCGGCGTTGCCGTCGTGACCGATCCAGTCGGTCCCCGCGCCGTGGAACACGGCCGGTCCGAGCCCCCACCCGTCGGCGAGCCCGAACGGGTCGGCCCCGCGTACCGGCCGCCGCATCAGCTCGGCGTGGCTCGCCGGGAGCAGACCGGACATGCCGGGCTGGATGTGAAGCCGTCCGAGGGCCACGAGGTCCGCGGCGCTCACCGCGAGCGCGCCGGCCGGTGCCTCGGCCGCCGCGAGGGACTGCAGGACGGGCATGGTCCGGCCGAGCGCCAGGTTGGCCGAGTGCCCGGTGGCGATCGGACGGTCGTCCTGGGCGAAGTCGGTCGGGCAGATGAACGCGGGGGTGATGCCCAGCGGCTGGAGCACGATGGACGTCATGGCCTCGGCCCAGCTCATCCCGGTGATCTCCTCGATCAGCCGGCCGGTGAGGATGTAGCCCGTGTTCGAGTAGGAGAAGGCGGTGCCCGGCGCGAGCATGAGGTTCTCGGACCGGCAGTGCTCGGCCACGTAACGGCGCAGCGAGCCAGAAGACAGGTCCGCCGAGTCGGGTCCGGAGGCGAACCCTCCGGTGTGGCTGAGCAGGTGCCGAAGGGTGAGCTGTTCGCCCAGGTCACCCAGCTCCGGCAGGTACTCGTCGAGCGGCGCGTCGACCTCGAGGTCGCCGTCGGCGGCGAGGACCATCGCCAGTGTGGCGGTGAAGAGCTTGGTCACCGAGCCGATGGGGAAGGCGGTATCGCGCGTCACCATGTCGGCGCGTCCGTGTTCGAGCTCGCCCACCTCTATCGCCACGGTCTTATCGTCGAAGTGAACGGCCAGTTGCGCTCCGCAGACACGGTGTTCCTCGACCAGTGCGGAGAGTTCGTCCCCGAGCCAGGTCGGAATGGCGAGTCGAGTGAGCAGCTTGGTCACTGTGAACCTTCCAACGGGCATGCCAAAATAAGCAATGCGAAATGGAGATCAACAAGAAAGGCCTTGATGCCTGACGAATTTCGGCCAGCCGTTAGAGCGTCACGGTCGACCGTGATATTTGTCCTACCCACTCCGTACGGCGCGCACGATGCAACGCGGCCTACTGCATTCGGCAGTCCGGCCTGGAGATGGGCATCTGTCCTCCTGATGAGGGCTTACCGAGGGATCCACCCCAGCAAGCCGACGGGCATACATTGAGTAGTCGGTTCCCGGGGCCCGAACACTCAAAAAGATCTTGAATTGTTTATCGGAGCAGGCCAGCGGGGCCGGTGACGCGAAGATTCGCCAGCGTCACGGCCGGGAGGGCGGTGAGGGCGTCGGTGACCGTGTGGATCACAGGATGCTTCAGCGTGTCCGTCGCCACCACGGCGGTCCGTAGCGGGTGAAGAGAAAGCGGCGTCTTGTCCGCCGGGGGTGTTCTTGCCACGTGGTGGGCTCTGGTGAAGCCTCGGAGATGGGAGATCGGCATGTCGCGATGCGACCCGCCCATGGGGATGGGACTCGGATCATGACCTGCGACCGGGCTTCGAACGAGGCCGGCCGCCACCGGGGCCTGCACCCTCGGGGCTCGCGGCCGCCCGGGCGGGCCTGACGGCCCTGACGCCACACTCACCGTGGCCACCAGGGCCGATGCGGCGACCAGCCGGATACCGTCAGGGGCCTTGTCGGCCACTTCCATCCACGGCCGGGGCCGCGTCAGCCGCCGTACCACCGCACAGATCACCACAAGACTGCCGCCCTGGGTCAGAGAACGGATGAAGATCCGGGCCCTGCTCAGGTGCGACTCCACGGACCGCGTCGAGATCCCCACCTGCTCGGCGACCTGCCCGACGGCCAGCCCCGCCGAGGTGGCCGCACAGACCTGCTGAGTGACCGGAGGCAGGTCGGCCAGCGCCTCCACCTGCCAGCGGGCCAGGTCACGATCCGCGACCAGCTCCGCCACGTCCTGTTCCAACCCCGTGTGCGCCACCCACATCAGGCCCTGATTCAACGCGGTCTGCTCGGCCTGCCGCCGCCGAATACGGTCGACCAGACGTCGCCGGGCGACCACCGTGAGCCACGCCTCGGGACGCCGCACCGCCGCGCCGGACGACGAGGTCAGCATCGCCACGACCGCGTCCTGCACACAGTCTTCGGCCTCCTCCCTCCCCGCGCCGGCCGCCTGACAATGCGCCACTGCCTTGGCGACCGCCTCGGCCAACCTGCGGGACGCTTCCGCACCGTCCTCCTCGCCTAACGCCTCGACCGAAAAGTCCACCTCTTCGCCACTCATTGCCTACCACGCCCACTTCTACAATAATCGGACAAAAGTTATATTCGCGACTAATTACTTAATTCTGGACTACTCTGGTGATTTTACGGCCTGCCCTACGGAGGAGTTCCCTAGTCTCAGGTCGGTCTCTCGACTCGATGAGGACCGGACATGCAGGGATTGAATGCCGTCATGGCACTTGACCTGCGGCGTTATTGCCACGTCAACAATCGCTACGGCAAGGACAGGCGGTGTGGCGGCGTTGTTATTTGCCAGCCGGTCAGCCAATTTCGGACAATTTGCGAACTTGTGTAAACCGTACCGACATCGACAAGGTGCCGAGACAGCAGTTATTCACCAAGATCCCTGCACTCAGTGAGGCGACGGTTACGAGGCGCATTTCGGATGCCTGGATCGCAGGAGATGGGCGACACCCTGGGGCGCCCACACTGCCCAACGCATGCGGAGCGCGGGGACACCCGAATATGCTGCGCTGATGGATCATTCGTGTTGCCGGTGATGGTTGGGGAAGATATGGCAACTGTCGTTCTATTTCATCATGCGTTGGGGCTCACACCTGGCATCACCGCGTTCGCCGATGAACTCCGCCGGGCCGGGCACATCGTCCACACGCCGACCTCTTCGAGGGCCGTACCTTCGCCGGCATCGAGGAGGGGATGGGTCACCTCCAGCAGGCCGGCTTCGCCGCGGTGATCGAACGCGGTACCCGAACGGTCGAGAAGCTGCCCGCCGACGTGGTCTATGCCGGCTTCTCGGTCGGCGTGCTCTGTGCGCAGAAGCTGGCTCAGACCCGATCGGGCGCGCGAGGCGCTCTGCTGTACTACTCCTGTGTGCCGCTCTCCCGGGCAGGGCGAGCTGTTCCTCTACCCCGGCGACCAGCACTACTTCGCCGATCGCACACTGCCCTCCTACGACCCGGACGCCGCCGCACTGTTGCTTTCCCGCACACTGGCTTTCTTGACGTCCGTCGCGTGACGATTCTCAGGACATCAAGGATCTCGTCGCATCGACGCGTGTGAACGGGACCGCTGCCTGAGCCACTTGTCGGGCCGCCCCGGGCGGTTCCGGCCTCAGCCGGCCCGTCTCCGGTGGGCCGGTGCGGTGGAGGCACGGATCACCGGCTGCGCGGGTGGCATCTCCATGTCCGTGACCGGATTCCCGGCGACGAGGTCGAGCAGCGTGCGGGCGGCGGCGCTGCCCCAGCCGGACGCGTCGCTGCGGACGCTGGTCAGGGTGGGGCTGACGTAAGAGGCCAGTTCGGTGTCGTCGAAACCGGTGATGGACAGTTCCCTTGGCACGTCGATGCCGTACTCGCGGGCCACTGTCAGTCCGGCGATGGCCATCACGTCGTTGGCGTACACGATCGCGGTCGGCGGATCGGCGCTGGAGAGGAGTGCTCGCGTGGCGTCCGCGCCGCTGGCGGCCGAGAAGTCGGATATCACGCACGGTCCGGGAGGCAGCGCGGCGGCGGCCAGTGCGCCCTCCCAGGCGGCGCGGCGGGTGACACCGTGCAGGAAGTTGCCGGGACCGGCCACGTGCGCGATGCGTTCGTGTCCCAGTTCGACAAGGTGCTCCACGATCGCGGCGATCGCAGGCCGGTCGTCGAGGACCACGGCCGGGAACGGGCTGGCCACGTCGGGCCGGCCCAGCGTCACGGCCGGCAGGTGCAGGCCCTTGAGCAGGGCGATGCGGCGGTCGGAGATACGCAGGTCGAGGACGAACACCCCGTCCACCCGGAGGTCGGCGGCGAGCCGGCGGTAGCTTTTCTTTTCGGCCCGCTGGTCTGGTACGAGCTGCAGCACGAGCGCTTGGCCGTCCTCGGTGAGCACCCGCTCGACGCCGCTGATGAACGAGTGGAAGAACGGATCCGAACCGAGGGTCTCGGGCGGCCGTGCGATGACCAGACCGACGGCGTACGCGCGAGACGTGGACAGGGCACGGGCTCGGTGGTTCGGGGTCCAGCCCAATGTCTTCGCGACGTCCAGGATCCGGGCGCGGGTCTCGTCGGCGACTCCGGGCCGGTCGTTGAGGGCGAAGGACACGGCCCCCTTCGAGACACCGGCCGCCCGCGCGACCTCGGAGATCGTCGGTCGAGCCCGTCTCGTCATCGCCGGCTCCCCTTCCGGAGAACTCCACGGCCCGGCGCCTCCGGGCACACGTCCGGAATGACTGCCGTGGCTTGTCGCGAAATCGGGTCGGTCACTGGTCTCCCGCGTACGGACTCAGAACTGGGTAATACAGTGTGGCACTGCCTCCTGGGACATGAGCGCGTCGAAGTCGTTCAGGGCGGTCTGCGAACCGGCCGTGATCCGCCCCGCCTCGGCGAGGACACGAGCCCGTACGCCGCCCAGATACAGCGAGCCGAGGGTCGAGACGTCCATTGATACGTCGGCCGGCGCCTCACCGGCGGCCGTCACCGTCGCGGTGCCCTCACGTACGGCCAGGTGGTAGATCCCGCCACAGATCTCGAGCGGATCGGAGATCGCGATCCGGACCTCGCCGTCGGTGTCGTAACCGCGTGCACACAGCGCGGCCACCGGGTCGAGAACGCGCAGCCAGATGCCGTCCTCCTCGTCGGCCACCCGGAAACCTCGGCGGTCCCTGATCGCCCAGGGCAGTGGGTCCGTCACCGGCGCCTGCCGGTACCCGACGAGCGTGACGAGGTCGATCGAAGCGAGGTACTCCCACAGACCGAAGCAGGCGTTCTGGGACTCGACGACGAGGTCTGTCACCTCGATCGCCCCCGGCCGTCCGGGCAGATCCACGAACCGGTAGGTCACATAGCCGTCGACCCGGTCCGCCGGGTCGTAGTGCAGGGCGGCGCGGACCGACGGGTCGGGCAGCGGCCGGTCCTCCGCCCAGATACCGGTGATCTTCGACGGGTAGAAGGCCTGCCGCGTGATCGAGCCGGTCGTCCGTGCGTGGAAACGGTCGAACACCCGCGGCGACACGTCGAGCAGGGTGGCCGGATCGGTCACCTCGACGCGTCCGGCGGGCGGATGCCGGAGAGCGAACCCGCCGCCGGTGTCGAGTTCCACGTGCCGGGCGAAGACCGCGGGTCCGAAGCCGAAACGGTCATAGATGGTCGCCTCGGAGGCGCGCAGTGCGGCCATCGCCATGCCATTCGCCGCGGCCCGGCGCAGGTCGGCCGAGATCATCGCACGCAGCAGCCCCCGGCGCCGGTGTGTGGCCCGTACGGTCACATCGGCGATCAGCTGGACGTCGAGAGAGTTCCCCGCACCGACGTTCATCGACTTCACGAAGCCGGCGTACGTCGCGACCGGCCGCCTGACGTCCCACGCACCGGGCGGGGCGGCCACCGTGTACGCGCCGGTGAGCACCCGGTCCTCCGCCGCGAACGACGCCGCCACACGCGCCATGTGCTCGGCCGTGGGGGCGGGCTGAAGGTAGGTGAGCGCGGTCGCCTCCAGCCAGGCGGCCGTGTCCTCGTCGGCCGCCCCCTCGGTGCGGCGCGGCCGGAACGATCTCAACCGGTACCCGCCGCCGGCATCGACGCTCACCCCGCCCGCCTCGTCACCGTGGCCCGCAGCCTGACCCAGCCACCGGCATCGAGCCGGAGCGGCAGGCCGTGTGCGTCGACGTCCTGACCGGCCACCGTGCCGTCCGGCGTGGTCACGGTGACCGCGACCCGATCTCCGGCGGCCGCGACCGGGAAGGCGACCGACGTGTGCACCGGCTCGTCCCTGCTGTTGAAGACCAGGAAGGACCCTTCCCACGTCCGCGCGTCCGGCCGGGCCGTGCCGTAGGGCCGCGTGTTCAGCACCATGACGTCGCGGTCGGCCGCCGTCGCGAACGCGTCCCACAGCAGGTGGGCCAGGAAGGAGAAGCCGGCCCCGTAGATCTCCTGGCCCAGGAACCCCGCGCCGTTGGGGCCTTCGAGGATCGGCACCTCCTCGAAGGGAACGAAGTCCAGCGGCATCGGCCCGTACATGTCGGGTGAGCATCGTGGGAAGAAGGCGAAGTTGGCGCGGCGCCCGTAGTCGAGCACCCGCAGCAGCGGCGCCGGATCCGCCTCGGACGGCGCGACGGACGCGAGCCGGGCGTCCGTCTCGATGTTCTCGAAGAACGCCGGGTAGCCGATGTTCGCGCAGGCCAGGAACATGCCGAGGTGCGACGACAGGCCGGCCCGGTCGGACGTGCGGTCGTCGTACCAGTACATCATCCGCAGCGTCTGCGCCTGGAAGTATCGCCGCAGCTCCACCCACTGCGGATCGGGACCGAGCCGGTCGGCCGCCTCGACGGCGTGCGCCATCAGGACGACCTCCTGCACGGCGTCGTCGACCGGTACGTTCCCGAGCGCGCGGAGCGCGTTGCCCGCCTCGGTCAGATACCGCTCCTCGCCGGTGCGGGCGGCCAGGTCGGCCATCAGCAGGGCGTAGGTGCCGGCCGCCGCGTAGTTCGAGCCGGGCCCGATCTTCCGCAGCGTCCGCTTGTCGAACTGGAGCGGGAACAGGTACTGCGTGTTCGCCGCGAGCGGGATGGCCACCGACTCGACCTCGGCACGGATCCGCGCCATCATGTCCCGGTCGTCGCGGTGCGCGAACAGGAACCACACGTCTGCGAGTATGTAGAGGTACTGCCAGGTGCCGATGGGCGCGGTCACATCGCTGACGCCGCTCAGGATCAGGCAGCGGTCCCGCTGGAGCTCCGCCCGTACGAAATCCTCCAGCCGCTGCCTGAGGTCCGCGAAGCGATCGTCGTCCAGTGCATCGAGGGGGCGCAGCGCCCACAGGGCGGCCTCCAGGCACGGCCCGAGCCCGCTGTGCTCGCGTCCGCGGGCCTCCATGGTGACCGTCCAGGCATCGGACCGCCCGTCGACGTACGCGACCAGGAACTCTCCCTCCTCGTCTGCGGCCCAGCAGTGCTCGGAGTCCATGAGGTCGGCGGCGCAGCCGTCCGCGATGTCGCCCCAGTTCAGGGAGCCGCCGGACCAGTGCCCGGCGGACGTCCGCAGCAGCGGAAGGCAGGCGCGTACCAGCTCGTTCAGCGCGTCCTGCTCGGTCGGCGGCGTCGGCTCGTCGGACACCTGCTCGGCGGAGACGTACCACGAGAAGACCTGCTCCCCCGGAGGGAAGTCGTGCCCGCTCTGCGTCTCGGCGAGCAGACCGATCTCCGCGGTCGGCCTGCCGTCGTAGTGGCGGCGGAAACCGCACCGGTAGCTGTAGAAACGAGCGATGGTCTCCTCCCCCATCCACGACATCGCCGTCATGTCGAAGAACATGCGAAAGGCGGTCTTCAGGTAGGGGTCGTAGTAGGAGAGCGCGGGAAAGTCGTTGCCGCGACCCTCACCGTTCCACTGGGTCGGGTTCTCGACCAGTGTCTTGAACCAGACGTGGTCGCCTCGTTCGTACGGTGGCAGCGCGCCCAGGTCGATCGTGATCTGCGGTTCGACGGCGCCGTCTCCGATGCGGAACCCGCCGGACGACACGACCACCTCGACATGGAACCAGTCCGTGCCCGGCACGGGCCGTACCGTCCCACGCCAGGGCCAGGGCGCGGCCCCCGAGAAGGCCAGCCCGTCGCCTGAGGCGGTGACATCCGACGGACGGAGGTCGAAGGCCGCGCCGCCGACGAGCGGATTGCCGAGGGCCGTCACCCGACGCCACGCGCCGACGTCGAGGACCTCCAGGTGGAAGCCGGACTCGTCGAGGACGAACCTGCTGTGGTCTGTCGTCGCCGACAGTGCCGATGTCACGGAGAGCTATCCCTTCACCGCGCCGACAACGCTGCCGACGAGGAATCTCTGCAGGAAGACGTAGGCGGCCATCAACGGAGCGGCGACGATGATCGTCGCGGCGGCGAGCAGGCTCCACTGGCTCGAATGCGCCCCCTGGAACGCGAACAGACCGAGTGTGAGAGGCGATTTCGCCTGGTCGGGGAGCAGGATGGTGGCCAGGATGATGTCGTTCCAGGCGCCGATCGCCTGGAAGATGAAGACCGTCGCCAGCGCCGGCTTGATCAGCGGCGGCAGGATCCGGGTGACGAACCGCCAGTACCCGACCCCGTCGATCGCGGCGGCCTCGTCCATCTCCTTGGGAACCGACTTCACGTATCCGGAGATGATCAGCGGGCCGACACCGAGGCCGGACGCCACCATCAGGACGTACCCGAGTGCGGTGTCGTACAGGTTCAGCCGCAGGACCAGCTGGAACTGGGTCATCAGCGCGTTGGGCAGGAACAACATCGACACGAAGACCCCGTACCACACGCGCGGGTACTTGACGTAGCCGCGGGAGACGGGATACCCCACCAGCACGGAGACCACGGTGCTCAGCGTCGCGGCCGCCGCCGTGTACTCGACACTGTTGATGAAGTACGCGCCGAACCGGCCCTTCTCCCACGCGGTGACGAAGTTGCCGAACTGAAGCGACCTGGCGAGGCCGGCCGGATCGGCGAAGAAATCGGCGTTGCTCTTGAGCGCGGTGTTGACCAGAAAGCCCAGCGGGAACAGGTACAGCACCAGAATGAGGACGACGAAGAAGTAGTTCAGCATCCGGCCCGCGGTCATGGGCCGACGGCGTGACCGTGTCGTGTGGGTCTTCAGCAGCAGTGACTCGTGTGCCGGCATGGTGCTGGTCACAGCTTGGCCTCCCGCCTGCGCAGGTATGTCAGCACCGCCAGTGTGATGACGCCGACGATGACGAACTGGACCATCGAGATGGCCGCTGCGTACCCCTGCGACTGGCTGCTGCCTCCGAGCGAGCCGTTCCCGAACGACTGGGTGAACACCGCCAGCGAAAGGACCTGCGTCGACGACTGCTTCGGGCCGGTGAGCACGTAGATGAGCTGGTAGCTCTGCAGCGAGCTCACCAGGCAGAGCAGCACGTTCGCGGTGACCGACGGGGCGAGCAGCGGGATGGTGATCCGCCGGAGCCGCTGCCACGCGCCCGCACCGTCGATGCCCGCCGCCTCGTACAGCTCGCCGGGGATGGCCTGGATCCCCGCGATGAAGATGACGACGGCGAGTCCGAGCCCGGCCCACACCTGGACGAGGACCACCAGGGACATCGCCAGGCCGGGATCGCCCAGGAACGCGGAGCTCGCGCCGAACCAGGACCAGATCGAAGCGGCCGGGCCGGCCGAGGGGTTGAAGATCAGTGACCAGATGAGACCGATGACGGTCACGCCCAGCACGGTCGGCATGAACACCACGGCCCGGTAGAACGTGCGCCCGCGCAGCTTCCCGCTGAAGAGCACCGCGATCAGCAACCCGATGAGATTCTGCAGGATCGTCACGGCACCCGCGAAGACGAGCGTGTTCTGCAGGGCCCGCGCGTTGTAACCGATCTTCGCGGCGGAGAAGAACGTCGCGTAGTTGTCCAGGCCGACCCAGCGCACTGGAATGTAGGGCAGTCCCCGGATATCGGTGAACGATATGCCGAACACCGCGGCGGCCGGGGAAATGGCCAGGGCGATGATGAAGGCCATCCCGAGACCGAAGGAGATCCGCATCCCGGTCCGGTCGCGGAACGGCATGAATTCCGACACGTAGCACTCCGTTCCTGTGGTCGTACGGGGTGGCCCGGCCCGAGAGCCGGGCCATCCCGGCGTCGTCAGAAGGCGGCGGACCAGTCCTTCTCGGCCTGCGCGGCGGCCTGGGCCGGTGTGGCCTTGCCCAACGGCGCCACGTCCACGTAGTCGAACGGGAGGGCGGCCTTGCTCCCGGCCTTCGGGTTGGTGATGAACACCGTGTCCCAGGCCGGCGAGAAAATCTTCGTGTAGGCGCTGATCGAGTCGAGGAAGGCGGAGGCCGGAATGTTCGGCTCGGCCGATGCGAATCCGGACAGCTGGACGAACGCCTTGTAGTTCTCGGGCTGGGTGAAGAAATCCAGGTACGCCAGCGCCGCGGTCCTGTTCTTCGCGTGCGCCGGCACGGCCAGGGTCAGCTCGACCTTGCCGCCGAGCGATGCGTTGTCGGTCGCGAGGTCACCGGTCGGGATGGGCATGTAGCCGAAGCCGAACTTCTTCCCGACCGCCGCCGCGATGGTGGGCGAACTCCAGGTGCCGTCCGGCACCATCGCGAAGTCACCCTTGGCGAACCCGGACGGGATCGCGCTGTAGGGCACGCCGGCGAAGTTCTTCTCCGCGAAGCCGTACATCGTGGACACGCGATCGAGGACCTGGACGGCCTTGAGGTCCGTGAGCCCGGTGTGCGTCGTCCACAACGTACGGTGAAGGTCGATCTTTTCCTGCGCGGTCGGGTACGTCCCCTGCACCGAGGCGAGCATGGCCAGGCCCGCGGTGTCCTTGCCGCTGATGCCCAGCGGCGTGACGCCCTTGCCCTTGAGCGTGTTGCACAGCGCCACGAACTGGTCCCAGGTCGTCGGGACCGCGAGGTTGTACTTCTCGAAGATCGACTTGTTGTAGTACGCGCCGGTGTAGTAGCTCACGCCGGTCGGCACGGTGTACTGCTTCCCCTTGAACGTCAGCTTCTGCAGGATCGTCGGGGTGAGTCTCTTCATGAAGGACTGCTTGCTCAGGTCGAGGTAGACGCCCGCCTCCGCGGCGCGGGCGTCGTCGCCCTCGGAGTCCTGCGGCACGAACGGAGGGAGTTCCTGCGGACCGGCCAGCGTGATGTCGACGTTCCCCGCGGCCAGCCGGGACGCACTGGTGGCCGCCCAGTTGTCGTTCGGGATGGCCGTGAACACCACCTTGACGTCGGGATACTTCTTCATGAAGGCCGTGTTGACGGCGCGGAAGCCCGCGTCGGACGCGTCCGCGCTCGACACGATGAACTGGAGGGTCCCGGACGGCTTGCCGCCCGCCGACCCGCCGGAATCAGTACCGGACGCGCATGCGGCAAGGAGGAGGCCGGCGCCCAGGATGGAGCCGAGTCCGAGTCCGCGGTGAACCGATCGTTTTGGCATTCGCACTACCTCTTGTCAGTCGTGACGATCGAGTGATCCCACTGGTAGGGCACGACGGCCCCGGTCTGTGCCGACCGCTGAGCGGCGGCCATGATGGCGGTGGTCCGTACGCCGACGCCGCCGTCCGGCTGCGGGCGACGGTCTGTTCTGATCGCGGTGAGGAAATCGTCGATCATCAGCGCGTCGAAGTCGGGACCGTACGGCAGCCATATCGCGCCGTCCGCCCCGTAGCCGCCCACGTGCGTACCGAAGGGCGCGATCTTCACGCTGCCGTTCGTGCCGACGACCTCCAGGGACAGCCCACCCCAGGTCGCCGCCGTTCTCGGCTGGCTCCACGAGCAGTCGATCGTCGCGATGGTGCCGCTCGCGTAGGTCACCGTCACCAGGCCGCCGGTCTCCACCGGCGCGCCGGTATCGGCGTACAGGATCCGGTTGGTGACGGCGTACACGGACACCGCCTGCTCGTGGAGCAGGCAGTCGATCATGTCGGCGCAGTGGACGACGTGGTCGACCAGTGAGCCGCCGCCGGAAAGCTCCGGATCGACGAACCAGGCCCGGTCGAGCGGGAGCATGCCGTTGTTGGTCCCGACGATGCTCTGGACGGTGCCCAGCTCACCGGACCGGATCTTGGCGCGGAGCGTCTCGAACGCCGGGGAGAAGCGCACCGGGAACGCGACCATCAGGTGCACTCCGGCGACCTGCGTGGCGGCGAGCATCGCCTCGGCGTCCGGCACGGTCGTGGCCATGGGCTTCTCGCACAGCACGTGCGTCCCGGCGGCCGCCGCCCGCTCGACCAGCTCGCGGTGCCGTGTGTTCTCCGAACACACCACCACCGCGTCCGGCCCCCAGCCGAACACCTCCTCGTAGCCATCCAGGTACCGCACTCCGAGCTGCTTCGCGTGATCCGGGCCCCGGGACGCTCGTTCGGCCGCGCGCGGCCACTCGGGATCGGACGCGACCAGCTCGACGTCCTCGCGGCCGGCCAGGTTCCGCATGTAGCCGGTGGCGTGGCCGTGCGCGAAGGACAGCACCGCCACCTTGGTCTTCGGCGTGCTCATCCGGCCGCTCCCTGCAGGTCGAGCACGCCGGCGACGTCGAAGTCGACCGGCTCGCCGGTCTCGATCGACGTGCGTGCGGCTTCCGCGAGGGCGACCGCGATCACGCCGTCGTCCAGGGAGACCCGTGGCGCGGGACCGCCCTCGAACGCCGCCTTGATCTCGCGGATCTCGGTGAGGTACGGGCTCTCCTCCGCCAGAGTGGGCGGCAGGTAGGACGGCTCATCGCCGGTGCCGGCCAGGTTCTCCAGTACGGTCCGGGCGCCGCGATGGTCGAACCGGAGCGTGGCCGTCTCACCGGCCACGTCGAACGCGGTGGGGAAGTCCATGCCGGGCGGGCCCCAGGCGCCGTGCAGATGGGCGATCGCGCCGTTCTCGTGGACCAGCGTGACGTGCGTGGCGACGTTGCGCGGGACCCGTCCGCCGACGGTGGGCGGGTTCTGCACCGCGAAGACCCGGATGACCTCACCGGCGACCCAGCGGGCCTGGTCGAGGTCGTGGATCGTCAGGTCCATGATGATGCCGCCCGACTCGGCGTCGTCGAAGAACCAGTCGGTCGTCGGGCCGGACCCGCCGCGGCTGAAGCGGAGCACCGCCGGCCGGCCGATCATCCCGTCCTCGACCGCCCTGTGCAGGGTGGCGTACTCGGGGAAGTACCGCACGACGTGCGCCGGGTAGACCTGGACACCGGCCTCGCGGGCCGCCGCCGCGACCAGTTTGGCCTCCGCCAGCGTCCGGCCCAGCGGCTTCTCGCAGAGCACGTGCTTTCCGGCGGCGATGGCCGCCAGCGCGACCTCGGCATGCGTCGCCGTCGGCGTGCAGATGTCGACGACGTCGACCGCGCCGAGCAGATCATCCAGGCTGGGGACGACCGTCAGCCCGTACTCGGCGGCCAGTTCCTCCGCGCCCTTGACGGAGAACACGCTCACCTCCGCTCCGAGCGTCACCCAGTGCGGTGCGTGCGAGTGGGAGACCGATCCACTACCGATCAACCCGACCTTCAGTGCTGACATGAGTTCCCCTCGGGGCGGTTTTCTTAGAAGGCTGCGCGCAGCCTTGACGCGGTGTTCCCCCGGCTCCGCCGGCCGGGGTCGGCATTGGTGGCGCGCGTTCAGTTCGTGGTCACGGTCGTGAAGCCGCCCGCGGCCACCGGCGCGTCGACGCGGCCCTGCCCGCCCGTCGTCGTGCTGACCTGCCGTCCCTGCGCGTCGTACGAGCGCGCGGTGACCGAGCCGCTGCCCAGGTGAATGACCTGGTGGCGCGGCCCGCTCGCGAAACTGCGCAGCAGGGCCTGGCCACCGGCGGATCCGCCGAGCGTCACCCACTCGATCTCCGGTTGCAGCAGCACGCCGTCGAGCCGGGCCTCTCGACCGTCGCCCACGTACGCGGCGGTGATCGTGGTGTCCCCTGCGGGTACCGGCCCGGAGGTGAGCCGCTGCCCGACGTCGAGGTAGCCGGGAACGGTGGTGGCCCCCTGAGGGCCGGCACCTCCCTGCTCCTGCACGCCTGCGAGAACGCCGCCGACCGAGAGCCGGGTGCCCACCGAGGCGAGCGGGGCGATCTGCCGGTCGAACACCGGCATCACCAGGTAACGGTCGTCGGCGGGCGCCCGTACCGGGATCGTGACCTGACCACCGGTTCCGAGCCGGACGTACTGACCACCGCTCCACTCGCTCTCGCCGGTCCACGCCGCATCGGGCTTGACCACGGCCGCCCCGCCGGACGGCGTCCCCGACTCGGCCTCGACATAGGTCCAGGTCACCCGCCCGGTGACGGTCGCCTGGCGGGCCTTGGCCAAGACGTCGGGAGCGGCGTCGAGCGCCAGCATCGACAGCAGGCCGTGGATCGTCGACTCCGCACCCGAGTTGAGGTTGACGTCCCCCGTGGCGCTCACCCCGTCGAAGGTCACGCCGGTGGCCGGGTCGTACATGGCGGTGCCGGCCGGGTTGTTGCCGAAGTACCAGCTCGCCGCGACACTCGCGAGCTGCCGGAACGAGGCGCGGTGCGTCGCGGCGGCGGTGGCGAGGATGTTGCGCAGGGTCACGTCGGCGCCGTACGCGATCTGGTCCCGGTAGATGGGGGCCGGCAGCCACTCGTTGTCCGGGCCGCCCTGCACGATCAGGTGCGGGATGAACGTGGCGGCCTCGCCGGCCGCGGTCCGTACCCAGTCGGCCCTGCCATAGGCACTGCCGGCGGCCGCGAGGGAGCCGGCCATCTCGTCGCCCCACGAGTGCCACAAGGACCTGGACCCGGTCCACGGCATCAGCGCCGGGTTCGGCGAGCCCGTGGTCCTCATCGCGGCGATGCCCTCGGCGAGCCGGGTGAGGTCGCGCCTGGCCCGTGCGTCCCCGCTCGCCTTGACGTAGTCGAGCAGACCGTAGACGGCCTCCGAGCTGATGTCGGCGCCACCCGCGATGAGCCAGGACGGCCAGCGGAGCCCGTCGACGACCTGCCACTTGCCGTAGTCCTTCAGGTCCTGCCGCTCCACGGCGCTCAGAGCCAGCAGGAGCCGGTCGCGGAGGAAGGCGGCGAAGCCCGGGTCGCTGTGGGCGAAGGCGGCGTAGCCGGTGCCGAGCGCCCAGATGGTGCGGCCGAGCCAGAACGAGGAGTCGGCGTCCGCCGGGTTCGGGTCGTCCGGCGGCGTCGGGGAAGGGTTCAGCGTGCCGTCCGGCTGCATCCACAGCACGACGTTGCCGGCCTTCGGCCCCGAGGCGGTCTGCAGGTAGGTCAGGCCGCGCAGCAGCTGGTAGGCGTGCTGCCGCGCCTGCTCGTCACCGAACTGCCGCCAGGCACCGACGTACGCGACGGCCGCCCGGCTGATGTCATCGGCGTCGAACGCGCCCTGCCCGTACGTGTTCTTCGCCGCGTCGAAGTCGCCGGCACCGACCCGGTGGTAACCGCCGTCGGACTGATGATCGGCGTACACCCACAACACGCCAACGGCCGGCTCCTGGTCCAGCCGGTACGTCGTGTGTCCGTCCTGCGTCGGAGGGGTGACCTTGGTGGTCAGGAAGTCGAGGTGGGCCAGGTTGGTCAGGCGATTCTGTGACGCCAGGGCGACCTTCCCGGTCGCCGGCGCCGTCCCCGGACCAAGGATCAGTGCCAGGCTCGCCAGACCCGCGATGGCCGTCCTCACACCGCGTGTTCGTATCGGCGGGATGTAATGCACCGTTGACCTCCAGTTGGGCAGCTGAAAGCTGTTGCCTCCCGTGGCGGCGCCCTCCATCCGGGTGCTTCCTCGGGAGTTGGGGGCACAGGTTGCCACTAAACTGGTTTAGAAACAAGACCTGCGAAAACATGGCTCCAGAGCCAACTTTGTGACGAGAGTTAGCGTGCGGCCGGTTACTGTCCGCGTCCGGTCGTGGGGGTCGAGGGTGCTGATGGAGCCACAGCGGTGGCCGGAGCCGGCAGCCGGAGGTCGTGCGGGCGGTGCGTACCGCTGCGGTTCGTGACCGGTTCGCGGAGTTGTTCGCCGACGCGGAGTCCGTTCGCGCTTTCGCGGTGACGGGCCGCAGGACCGGGCGCCATATCCGCTCAGGCCAAGACCATGACGGCCTGCTTTTCTTCGTGGGTGATTCAACAGGCCCGAAACCTTCTTATGGCCCTGGACAAATATGCTGACCGACTGTGGTTCCTGGCTCGAAAATTGGTGAGTTATCCACTCCAAACCTTTTTGCGTATGCCCGCGTCTTACCACCTGACGGCTACAAAGGTTTGGAAGGAATCCAATGTTCAAGCGAATGATCGCGACCGGATTGACCGCGGCGAGTATCGCCGCCTTGTCCACGGGAATGATCGCATCCCCGGCGCACGCGGACGTCGACTGCACTCCCGACACGTTCTTCATGCTGCACGCCTCGAGCACCAGCGGCGGCACGCCCATGAGCGAGTGCCTCGAGGGAGACAACGTCACGTACGGCATGGGCTTCGCCGTCGACCTCATCCGGGCAGGGAACAACAGCGGGTACCTCGTCCGGGCGAGCGACGGCAGGCACGTGCGCTTCACGAACTACCAGGAAAAGTATTTCGGTCCGGCCGGAGTAGTGTTCGAAGAAATCCACTTCAACTGACATTTACGTGGCGGCGCTCCGCACGCTCCCGCCGCCACGTATTTTTTCCTGAGGAGCGGATCCCGGAGACGCCCTTCCAGAAAATCCCCGGCAGGAAAGGCTCATCTGTGCGTCGAGCCTGCGTGTCACACCCGTGAGACCCGCACGCCGGCCACTTAACCTACCCGGACAGGTTCCCGCGGAGATCGTTTTCCTGCGCCACTCCGCTGGATTCGACGTGTCAGAGGTATATCTCATCGCCACCTTTCCGGGAGGAAGCGTGTCAATCTCGCGAACTGGCCTCAACGCCGCCGCAATGCTGCTGGCGGGTGCCGCGTCCCTAGCGGCCGTACCCGGCAGCGCGAATGCGGCACCGCCCGCGCCCCCAGCCAGCAACGGGATCGCGAAGCTGCACGCGAACATCAACCTGCCGCCCGGCGCCTGGACCGACACCCCGCTGGAAGTGACGCTCCCCAGGCGCGGCACGTACGAACTCAACGCGGATGTCCGCGGGCGCCTCATAGGCACCGCGCCGGTCAACTCCTACATCGTCGCGCGGTTGTGGAACGTCACCGCCGGCGCTGCGGTGCCCGAGAGCGAGCGGCTCATCTACCAGGTCATCAACCTGAACCGGGGCGGCGGCGAAGCCGCAGGCAACGCGACCGCACCGATCCACGAGCTGATCACGGTCACCGGCCCGACGAGGATCCGGCTGCAGGCTCTGGACAACAACGCCGCCGGAAGGGCCAGCGTCGCACAGATCTACTCCGACAACGTCGGCTACACCGCGCTCCGCTACCTCCGGCTCAATCGTCCCTGACATCCACATCCCGGCGATACGTTCCCCGGAGTCGTCGAAGGCGACTCCGGGGAACAGCCGTGCGTCGGCCGGGTGGCGCTATTTCAGGAGGTCACGGGCGATGAGCATGCGCTGGATCTCTGAGGTGCCCTCGCCGATCTCGAGGATCTTGGCGTCGCGGTAGAAGCGGCCGACCGGGTAGTCGTTCATGAAGCCGTAGCCGCCGAAGATCTGCGTGGCGTCGCGCGCGTTGTCCATCGCGGCGTTGGAGGCGACGAGTTTGGCGATCGCGGCCTCCTTCTTGAACGGCCGCCCTGCCAGCATCCGTGCGGCGGCGGCGTAGTAAGCGGTGCGGGCCGTGTACGCCCGTGCCTCCATGTCGGCGAGCTTGAACTGGATGGCCTGGTACTCCGAGATCGAGCGGCCGAACGCCGCGCGTTCACGTGCGTAGCGGACGGATTCGTCGATGCAGCCCTGGGCCAGTCCGACGGAGAGCGCGGCGATGGCGATGCGTCCTTCGTCCAGGATGCGCAAGAACTGGGCGTAGCCGCGGCCACGTTCGCCGAGGAGGTTCGTGTCGGGTACGCGGACGTCGGAGAAGGACAGTTCGCGGGTGTCGGAGGCGGACCAGCCGACCTTGGAGTACTTCTGGCCGACGATGAAGCCGGGCGTCCCGGAGGGCACGATGATGGTGGAGATCTCGCCGTCATCGGTGAGCGCGGCGACGTTCACCAGGGCGGTGATGTCGGTTCCCGCGTTGGTGATGAACGACTTCGAGCCGTTGATCACCCAGTGCGCGCCGTCCGCGAGCCGTGCGGTGGTGCGCATGCCGCCGGGCACGTCGGACCCTCCGCCGGGCTCGGTCAGCCCGAACCCCGCGAGCCGCTCGCCGGAGCACAGCGCGGGCAGCCAGGTGCTCTTCTGCTCGTCACTGCCGAACCGGTAGATGGGCATCGCGCCGAGTGAGACGGCGGCCTCCAGGGTGATCGCCACCGACGAGTCGACTCGGGCGAGTTCCTCCAAGGTGATGCACAGGGCGAAGTAGTCGCCTCCCATGCCCCCGTACTCTTCGGGAAACGGGAGGCCGAACAGGCCCATCTTGCCCATCTTGGCCACGATGTCGTACGGGAACGTGCCCTGCTCGTAGTGGTCGCCGATCACCGGCGCGACCTCATCACGTGCGAACGCCGTGACGGAGTCGCGCAGTGCCTCGTGCTCGTCGTCGAGCGTGAAGTCGATCATTGGTCGGTCCTCCGGGTCGAGTGGATTCCAGACAGGGCTTGGACGACGCGCGAAGGGCTGGGGCGGCCGAGACGCTCGGCCATCCAGCAGCTGGCGGCGACGAGCTTCCCCAGGTCGACACCGGTCTGGATACCGAGACCGTCGAGCATCCAGACGAGGTCTTCGGTGGCGAGGTTGCCCGTGGCGCTCTCTGCGTACGGGCAGCCGCCGAGCCCGCCGGCGGAGGCGTCCACGGTGGTGACGCCGCACTGGAGTGCGGCGAGCGTGTTGGCGAGGGCCTGCCCGTAGGTGTCGTGGAAGTGCACGGCGAGTGAGCCGAGGTCGGCGCCCGCGGTGCGCAGCGCACTGATGAGGGCGGTGACGTGTCCCGGTGTCGCGACGCCGATCGTGTCGCCGAGGGAGAGTTCGGTGCAGCCGAGGTCGAAAAGACGGCCGGCGACGCCGACGACCTGCTCGACGGGCACGTCGCCCTCCCACGGGTCGCCGAAGCACATCGAGACGTAGCCGCGTACGCCGAGCCCTTCGGCGCGGGCCCGCTCGGCGACCGGCGCGAACATCGCGATCGACTCCTCGACCGTACGGTTGAGGTTGCGCCGGGCGAAGGTCTCCGTGGCGCTGGCGAAGATCGCGATCTCGGTGACGCCCGCGGCCAGTGCCCGGTCCAGGCCGCGCTCGTTCGGCACGAGGACCGGATAGCGGACGCCGGCCGCCCGCGGCAGCACCGCGAGGAGCTCCTCGGCGTCCGCGAGCTGCGGGACCCAGCGCGGGTGCACGAAGCTCGTGGCCTCGATCACCCCGAGCCCGGCATCGGCCAGGCGGGCGATGAACTCGGCTTTGACCTCCACCGGTACGACCGTGGCCTCGTTCTGCAGGCCGTCGCGCGCGCCGACCTCGTAGATGGTCACATGGTCGGGCAGTCCGTCGAGCGGAACCGGCATCAGGCGTCTCCCTTCGGGGTGATCACGGCGAGGATCTGGTCGAGGGCGACCTGGTCGCCGGGGCGTACGGTCAGCTCGGAGACCACGCCGTCGACCGGTGCGGTCACGGCGTGCTCCATCTTCATCGCCTCCACGACGACCAGCGGCTGACCGGCGAGGACCTCCTGGCCTTCGGCCGCCTTGACGACCTGGACGGTGCCCGGCATCGGGCTGCGTACGGTTCCGGCCGTCGCGGCAGGCCCGTCCGTCCGCCTGGCGAGCGGCTCCGTCTCCTTCAGCGCCCAGGTGCGGCCGTCGCGGCCGAGCCAGTACACGTCGCCGTCGCGCACGCCGGCGAACCGAAGGCGGCGGCCCCCGTACGTCACCTCCAGGTACCGGCCGTCGCGGCGGGCCCGGGCGGGCCGGGGGTCTCCTCCGTCGATCGAGACCTCGGCATCGGCGGACAGGCCGCGGACCCTCACCTCATGCTCGGCGATTCGCCAGGTGGTCCAGGCTGGGGCGCCGAGACGCCAGCCGTCCGGGATCGTCCATGGATCGGCGGCCGCCACCTCCAGGGCGAGCGTCCGCTCGAGCGCCGCCGCCGCGAGGACGTCGTCCGGAACCGTCGTGTCCGGTTCGGGCGGCCGTCGTTCGACCAGGCCGGTGTCGAGTCGTCCGGCCACGACGTCGGGGTCGGTCAGCAGCGACCGCAGGAACGCCACGTTGGTGCCGACGCCGAGCAGGGTGTACGCGCCCAGGGCCCGATCCAGCCGGGCGAGCGCGGTCGCCCGGTCGCCGCCATGGGCGATCACCTTGGCCAGCATCGGATCGTAGGCGCCGCCGACCTCACCGCCCTCGCTCAGCCCCGAGTCGACCCGTACCCCGGGCGCGGACGGCTCGTCCAGGAACAGCACCTGGCCGCCGGTCGGCAGGAATCCGCGTGCCGGGTCCTCGGCGTAGACCCGGGCCTCCACGGCATGCCCGGCGAACTCCACGTCCTCCTGCTCGAACGGCAACCGCTCCCCCGCCGCGGCACGAAGCTGCAGCTCGACCAGGTCCAGACCGGAGTGGCCGGAGACGGAGACCGCGAGTTCGGTCACGGGGTGCTCGACCTGCAGCCGGGTGTTCATCTCCATGAAGAAGTACTCATCCGGACGGTCGGCGGACACGATGTACTCGACCGTCCCCGCGCCGACGTAGCCGACGGCCCGCGCGGCGGCGACGGCGCTCGCCCCCATCGCGGCCCGCGTTCCCTCTCCACCACTTGCGAGGAGCGGCGAGGGGGCCTCTTCGATGATCTTTTGGTGGCGCCGCTGCAGGCTGCACTCGCGTTCGCCCAGGTGGACGACGTTCCCGTGCCCGTCTGCGAAGATCTGCACCTCGATGTGGCGTGGGTTCTCGACGTACCGTTCGGCCAGGAGCGTGTCGTCACCGAACGCTCCCCTGGCCTCGCGCCGGGCCGACGCGATCGCCTCGGCGAGCTCCCCCCGGTCCCGGACCAGGCGCATTCCCTTGCCGCCGCCACCGGCCGAAGGTTTCAGCAGGATCGCCTGCCCCGAAGCCAGGCCGACCTCCAGGGCCGCTTCGGCGAGCGCCTCGTCGCTCAGTCCCGCCTCATCCCGCCCAGGGACCACCGGCACGCCCGCGGCGGCCACCGTCTGCTTGGCCCGGATCTTGTCGCCCATCGCCTCGATCGCCTCCGCGGAGGGTCCGACGAAGACGAGGCCGACCTCGGCGCAGGCTCGCGCGAGGCCGGCGTTCTCGGCGAGGAATCCGTAACCGGGATGGATCGCGTCGGCACCGGCCTCCCGAGCCGCCGCGATGACGTCCTCGATGCTGAGATAACTCGCCACCGGGACCGCCGTGTCGGCCTCGCGGACATGCCGGGCGTCGGCGTCGGCCGCAGTGAAGATCGCCGCCGAGCGGATCCCGAGCTCGCGCAGCGTGCGGATGATCCGTACGGCGATCTCACCGCGGTTGGCTATCAGAACGACGTTGAACATGATCACATCCGGAAAATGCCGTAGCCGACGGGCTCCAACGGCGCCTGGGCACAGGCCGACAGCGCGAGACCGAGCACCCTGCGGGTGTCGAGCGGATCGATCACACCGTCGTCCCAGATCCGCGCGGTCGAGTAGTAGGGGTTGCCCTGGCGTTCGTACTGGTCGCGGATCGGCCGCTTGAACTCCTCCTCGGCCTCGGCGGACCAGTCGTCGCCGAGTTGGTCGCGGCGCACGGTCGCCAGCACCGACGCGGCCTGCTCACCGCCCATCACCGAGATCTGGGCGTTCGGCCACATCCACAGGAAGCGGGGAGAGTAGGCACGGCCGCACATCGCGTAGTTCCCGGCGCCGAACGAACCCCCGATGACCACCGTCAGCTTCGGCACCCGCGCGCCCGCGACCGCGGTCACCATCTTGGCGCCGTGCTTGGCGATCCCGCCGCTCTCGTACTCCCGGCCGACCATGAATCCGGTGATGTTCTGCAGGAACACCAGCGGGACCGAGCGGCGGTCGCACAGCTCGACGAAGTGGGCTCCCTTGAGCGCGGACTCGCCGAACAGAATGCCGTTGTTGGCGACGATCCCCACCGGGTGACCGTGGACGTGGGCGAACCCGGTGACGAGCGTCGGGCCGTACAGCTCCTTGAACTCATGGAAGCGGCTGCCGTCCACGATCCGCGCGATGACCTCCCGGACGTCGTACGGAGTACGCGGGTCCGCCGGTACGACGCCGCGGAGCCCGCCGGGATCGATCGCCGGCTCTTCGGCCGGAACGGTCTGCCACGGCGACGGCTCGACGGGCCCGAGCGTGGCGACGATGGAGCGCACGATGCGCAGCGCGTGTGCGTCGTCGTCGGCGAGATGGTCGACGACGCCGGAGACACGCGCGTGCACCTCGCCGCCGCCCAGGTCCTCGGCGCTGACCACCTCCCCGGTGGCCGCCTTGACCAGCGGCGGGCCCCCAAGGAAGATCGTGCCCTGCTCGCGGACGATGACGGTCTCGTCGCTCATGGCCGGGACGTACGCGCCGCCGGCCGTGCACGAGCCGAGAACGGCGGCGATCTGCGGTATGCCCTGCGACGACAACGTGGCCTGGTTGTAGAAGATCCGCCCGAAGTGCTCCCGGTCCGGGAAGACCTCGTCCTGCCGGGGCAGGAACGCGCCACCCGAATCGACGAGATAGACACACGGCAGCCGGTTGTGCAGCGCGATCTCCTGGGCCCGCAGATGCTTCTTCACGGTCATCGGGTAGTAGGTCCCGCCCTTGACCGTCGCGTCGTTGGCGACGATGACGCACTCACGGCCCGACACGCGCCCGATGCCGGTGATGATCCCGGCGGCCGGGGCCGCGTCCTCATACATCCCGTCCGCGGCCAGCGCGGACAGTTCCAGGAACGGGGAGCCGGGGTCCAAGAGCGCGTCCACGCGGTCGCGGGGCAGCAGCTTGCCCCGCGCGAGGTGCCGCGTGCGTGCCCGCTCGCCGCCGCCCTGAGCGGCACGCGACAGCCGCTCCCGCAGCTCCGCCGCGAGGGCGGCGTTCCTCGCGGTGTTGCGGTCATACTCCTCGCCCGCCGGATCGACCCGGCTGCCCAACCGTGCAGCGCTCAAGATCAGTACCTTTGTTAACGGTCATTAACACGACAGATGTTAACCATCATTAACCGCGTTCGTCTATACTTCGATCGTGACCGATACGTCCGCCGCGCGCCGGACGGAGATCCTCTCCGCAGCCGCGGAGCTCTTCGCCCAACGGGGATATCACGGCGTGTCGATCGGCGACCTCGGCCGCGCGGTCGGTCTCACCGGCCCGGCGCTCTACCGGCACTTCCGCGGCAAGGAGGCGCTGCTCGCCGAGATGCTGCTCGACATCAGCGAACGCCTCCTCAGGGAGGGAAGACGGCGCGTGGCCGACGCGGCGAGTCCCCTCGATGCGCTTGACGCGCTCCTGCGCTGGCACATCGAGTTCGCCCTCGGCGATCCCGCGCTGATCACGGTGCAGGAGCGAGAGCTCGACACCGTTCCCGAGCCGCGACGCCGCGAGATCCGCCGCCTCCAGCGCGCCTACGTCGAAGAATGGGTCCAGGTCCTGCAACGCGTGTACCCGGGCGCATCGACCGACCGCGCCCGAGCCGCCGCGCACGCGATCTTCGGCCTGCTCAACTCCAGTCCGCGCAGCGCCGCCGCACTCGACCGCGACGCGATGGCCCCGCTCCTGCACGCGATGGCCGCCCAGGCGTTCGACGCCGCTTTGAGGTGATCCAGGGAATCAGCCCAGGTCGTTCGCCAGCTTCTCGATGAGCGGGAGGATCCGGGGTTCGATACGCCGGCTGAGCACGACCTCGGTACGGCTGCGGATGACGCCCGGTACGGCGATGACACGCTGCAGCACGGTCTCGAGGTCGGCGTTGTCCCTGGCGACGACGCGGCAGAGCAGATCGCTCTCCCCCGTGGTCGCGTTGACCTCCAGGACCTCGGGGATCTCGGCGAGGAGGTGGCTGGTCTCATCCAGCATGCCCTGGGCGAGTTGCAGGTGCACGTACGCGAGACCTGCGAAGCCCATGGCGGCCGGCGAGATCTGTGGACGGTAGCTGGCCAGCACGCCCACGCGCTGCAGGCGGTCGAGCCGCGCCTGCACCGTGCCGCGGGCGACCCCGAGCCGCCGCGCGTACTCCCGTACGCCTGCCCGTGGGTCTTCGACCATCAGCCGGAGCACCTCCAGGTCCAGCCGGTCCAACGTTTCCGGCAACGCGGCCTCCTCTCCCGACGTGTGCCAACGGCCCAGCCGGAACGCGGGTTTTCTCCATGTACTGGGCCAATGGATCAGTCCGAAATTGATGTGTTGACCTCATGGTCAGTGTGATGTCTATGGTTCACCACTCTGCCGGTATTCGCACCGCCTGAGTGGCCGTCGGGCCAGACTTACACATCTCAGGAGACAGGCCTGCCATGGACTTCGCGCTGACCGACCGCTACATGATCGAGAACGGCACGGTGTACCTGACCGGAGTCCAGGCCCTGGTCAGGGTGGTGCTCGACCGAGCGAGACACGACCGCGCGGCCGGGCTGCGCACCGCGACGCTGATCTCCGGGTACGAGGGTTCGCCACTGGGCGGTTACGACCTGGAACTGGGCCGGAACACCGCGCTCCTCGACGACCTGGACGTGGTCCACCGGCCCGGCCTCAACGAGGAACTCGCGGCGACTTCGGTCATGGGCAGCCAGCTCGCCGGGCAGGTCGCCACGATGCGGCCGGACGGGGTGGCCGGCATCTGGTACGGCAAGGCCCCCGGGCTCGACCGCGCCTCGGACGCACTGCGCCATGCCAACCTGGCCGGCACCGATCCACGCGGCGGGGCCGTCGCGCTGGTCGGCGACGACCCGGCGGCGAAGTCCTCCAGCGTGCCGTGCGCCTCCGAAGCCGCTCTCGCCGACCTGGCGATACCCACGCTCTACCCTGCCGATCCGCAGGACGTGGTGGACTTCGGGCTGCACGCTCATTACCTGTCCCGGTTCACCGGGCTCTGGAGCGCGCTCAAGATCGGGGCGGCCGTGGCCGACGCTGCCGGCACGGTCCGCGTGAGTCCAGAGCGGCCGGTCCCCGTCCTCGGCGACGCGGGACCGAGCGGACACCGGCCGAGCGGCCGTCTCCTCGGCGCGGACCTGCTCGCCCTCGAACGCAGCCTGCACACCGTACGGATGCCGAGGGCACTGGAATACGCCAGGCTGAACGGGCTGAACCAGATCGTCCGGCACGGCTCGGCGGACCGGGTCGGCATCGTCGCCGCGGGCAAGACCTACCTCGACGTACGCGAGGCGCTCGCGCTGCTGGGCCTCGACGACGCCGGACTGGCGCGGTACGGCATCCGCCTGCTGAAACTCGGCATGGTCCATCCGGTGGAGCCGGAGGTCGTCCGCCGCTTCGCCGACGGCCTCCACGAGGTGATCGTCGTGGAGGAGAAACGCTCCTTCGTCGAGACGGCGATCAAGGAGATCCTCTACGGCCGAAGCGGCGCACCGGCCGTACGCGGCAAGCACGACGCCACCGGCCGTACGCTCTTCACCCCAGTGGGCGACCTCGACGCCGACGCGGTGGCGACGGGACTGGCGCGGGCACTCGACCGCCTCGACATCGCCGGCGTACGGGCCTGGCGTGACCGGCCGCGGCGTGACCGTATCGCCTTGCCGCTGCTGTCCCGCAGCCCGTACTTCTGCTCGGGCTGCCCGCACAACTCCTCCACCAAGGCCGGCCCGGACACGCTGGTCGGCGCCGGCATCGGGTGCCACGCGATGGTGATGTTCATGCCGCCCGAACAGGTCGGCGACGTCGCGGGGCTGACCCAGATGGGCGGCGAGGGCGCACAGTGGATCGGAATGGCGCCCTTCGTCGACGAGCCGCACTTCACGCAGAACCTCGGTGACGGCACATTCGCGCACTCCGGCAGCCTGGCGGTACGGGCGGCGGTCGCCGCGGGCGTCAACGTCACCTTCAAGCTGCTCTACAACTCGACGGTCGCGATGACCGGCGGGCAGGACCCGGTCGGGGCGATGCCCGTCCCCAGGCTGGCCGAGCTGCTCCTCGCCGAAGGGGTGGCCAGGGTCGTGATCACGACCGAGGCCCTCGCCCGGCTCCGCTCCCAGGATCTGCCCCGCGGTGTCCAGGTGCGCCACCGAGACGACCTGGCCGCCGTGCAACGGGAACTGGCCCGCGTGCCCGGCGTCACCGTACTGATCCACGACCAGGAATGCGCCGCCGAGAAACGTCGCAAGCGCCGCCGCGGGACGGCACCGACGCCGTCGGACCGCGTGGTCATCAACGAACGGATCTGCGAGGGCTGCGGCGACTGCGGCGCGAAGTCCAACTGCCTGTCGGTCCACCCGGTCGAGACCGGCTTCGGTCGCAAGACCCGGATCCATCAGTCGTCCTGCAACCTCGACTACTCCTGCCTGGACGGCGACTGTCCCTCCTTCGTCACCGTACGGCCCGGTGCTTCCCGGCAGAAGGAGTCGCGGCCCGACCTCGATCCGGGCGACCTGCCGGACCCGGTTCCCGCGGTCGGCGCCGGCCTGTTCCGCATGCGGATCACCGGCGTCGGCGGTACCGGCATCGTGACGGTGGCCCAGCTCCTCTCCACGGCGGCCGTCATCGAGGGACGCGAGGTGCGTGCCCTCGACCAGACCGGGCTCGCGCAAAAGGGCGGCGCGGTGGTCTCGGACCTGACCATCACCACGGGACCGGCCCTTCGCGCGGCCAAGCTCGGCGCGTCACAATGCGACCTGTACCTGGGATGCGACGCGCTCGTCGCCACCGACCCCGGACATCTCAAGGCCGCGGATCCCGCCCGGACGATCTCGGTCGTCTCCACCACCGAGGTCCCGACCGGCCATATGGTCGCCGACACCTCGGTCACCTTCCCGGAGCCGGACACGATCCGGTCCACGGTGGAACAGGCCAGCGCGACGTCCGTGTTCCTCGACGCGGGTGCGCTGGCCAGGCGGTTCCTCGGCGACGAGCAGCATGCCAACCTGCTGCTCGTCGGCGCCGCCTACCAACGCGGCGCGATCCCCCTGACCGCGGACTCGATCGAGCGGGCGATCACCCTCAACGGCGTCACGGTCGCGGCCAACCTTCAGGCCTTCCGCCTGGGCCGGCTGGCCGTGTCCGACCCGGCCGCGCTCCGGCCCGCGCCGGCGCGTGAGCCCGCAGGCGCACACGAGCTGCTCGCCGCCCGCGTCGCCGACCTGACCGCGTACCAGAACGCCGGCTACGCGCGGGAATACGCCGAGTACGTGGGCCGGGTCCGGGAGGCCGAGGAGGCGCGTACCCCCGGCTCGACCTCGCTGACCGAGGCCGTGACACGTCACCTGCACAAGCTCATGGCCTACAAGGACGAGTACGAGGTGGCCCGGCTCGCCCTCGATCCCGCGTTCGCCGAGGAGATCGCGGCGGAGTACGGCACCGGCAGCCGGCTCACCTACCGCCTCCACCCGCCGATGCTCCGCGCCATGGGTGCCCGCAAGAAGATCGCATTCGGTCCCTGGTTCCGGCACGTGTTCCGCGCCCTCCACGCCGCACGCCGGCTGCGCGGAACTCCGCTCGATCCCTTCGGTCACAGCGGCATGCGCCGGCTCGAACGCCGTCTGATCCTCGAATACCGCGCGACGCTCGACAGCGCGCTGCTCGCGCTGAACGACCAGAACCATGACCTGATCACCCGCATCGCGGCGCTCCCGGAGATGATCCGCGGGTACGAGCAGGTCAAGCTGGACAACGTCGACCGGTACCACCGGACACTCGAAGCACTGTGCTCGGAGTTGCGGGCCACGGACGAGGAGAAGGTCGCCATCTCAGACCGCCGCCACTGACCATCTCACCTTTGCCGACGGTCAGGCTGGTCATCGGCGCCACACGCTGCATTCAAGCCCCCAAAGCCCCAAGGGTCACGTCGTCGAGACTCCCGTTCAGCCCAGTCCCCAAATGGGTGTAAGCAGGACATGTAACCGTTCGGCCGTGTGCAGGTGTCAGATGGCAGTGGGCAGGGTCTTGCCGGGCCAGGATTCGCCGGTTCGTATCGAAATAGTCCATGAGAGTGAGCGGACGCGTGTCACGCGCCTCGTCTTTGACGGCTGCTCTGTTATGCGTAAGGAGCCGTTGGGGCCGGATGCCGGGCGTCGGCTGCGGCATGAGCAGGCGTTCCTCAGGCGGCTACGCGGCGCCCCGGGAGTCGCCCAGTTGGTGGAGGCGCCGAGGTATCCGGAATCGATCGTGTTGGCGGATGTCGGTGGCGCGAGCCTGGCCGAGCTGGCGAAACCGCTGGCGCCTGATGAGCTGCTGGGGCTGGCGGTGCGGTTGGCTCAGGCGGTGGCGGAGATGCACCGGCGGAATGTGATGCACCGGGACATCGCGCCGGCGAACATCGTGATCTCCCCTGACAGTGGGCCGTACCTGGTGGACTTCGCCTTGGCCTCATCATTCACGGAGATCCGTCCCGAATTCACGCACGATACCCAGATCGTGGGGACGTTGGAGTACCTGGCACCGGAGCAGACCGGGCGTACCCGGCACCCGGCGGATCAGCGCGCCGACCTGTACGCGTTGGGCGCGACGCTGTATGAGCTGGCGACAGGTGCGCCACCATTCGGCTCCGGCGATCCGTTGCGGCTCACGTATGACCATCTGGCTCGTGTGCCGACGCCGCCGGCGGAAGCGAACCAGGCCGTACCCGCGCCCCTGTCGGCGATCATCATGCATCTGCTGGAGAAGGAGCCGGACAGCCGATACCAGACGGCGGAGGGCGTGGTCCATGACCTGAAACGGCTGCAGGACATCGGCTCCCACCCGGCCGCCACGCTTCGTGTCGGTGAACGCGACTTTCCGTTGCGGCTGCTGCCACCAACGCAGTTGGTCGAACGTGATACCGAAGTGACGGCGCTGAAGGCGGCGTTCGAGGAGGCGCTGGCAGGCCGGTGCCGTGGAGCGCTGGTCGGCGGGGCACCTGGGGTGGGTAAGACCACGCTGGTCAACGAGCTACGTCCGGTGGTGAGCGGCCGGAATGGCTGGTTCGTGGCGGGCAAGTTCGACCAATATCGGCGGGATCTGGAGTTCGACGCGGTTCACCAGGCGTTCCGTGTGCTGGGCCGGCTGTTGCTGGCCGAGCCGGAGGATGAGCTGGCCGAGGACCGGGCGCGGATCTTGCGGGCGGCCGGCCCGAACGCGGGTCTGCTGACCGCGGTGGTACCGGAATTGGCGGTGCTGCTGGAGGTGCCGCCGGATCCGGGGGATCCGCTGACCGCGCAGGCGCGAGCGCAGCGAGCGGGGGCGGACGTCCTGCGCGTGGTCGCCTCGCGGAGACGGCCGGTGGTGGTGTTCGTCGATGACCTGCAGTGGGCGGGACCCACGCCACTCGGCTTCGTCGACCTCGTGCTGGGTGAGGAGCCGGTCGAGGGTCTGCTCCTGGTGGGGTCGTACCGCGAGGAGGAGATGGAGGCGGCGCATCTGCGGACGGTATCGCTGCCCCGATGGCGTGAACAGCCCGAAGTACTGCATCTGCAGCTGGTCAACCTGCCGGTATCCGGAACGATCACCATGGTCGCCGAGATGCTCCACGTGGACCCGGCCGCGGCAGCGGACCTGGCCGAGGTGATCAATCCGTACACGTCCGGCAATCCCTACGAGACGGTGGAGCTGCTCAACGCGCTGCGCCGCGACGGCGCATTGACGGCGACGGCCGCCGGGTGGCAGTGGGACGCGGCAGCCGTACGCACTCACCTGGACCGGTCCGAGGTCGCCGGGCTGGTGGTGGCACGGGTCGAGGCCATCCCGGCACCGTCGCGGCGGCTGGTGGAGGCCATGGCGTGCCTGGGTGGAAGTGCCGAGCCGAGCGTGCTGCGGACCGCCATCAGCGCATCGGCGGGCGTGCTGGAGCAGACACTGGCGCCGGCCCTCGACGACGGCCTTCTGGTGGCAGAGCCCGGGCCACATTCGGCACTGCGGTTCCGCCACGACCGCATCCGCGAGGCGGTCCTGCGCGGAATGGATCCGCGGCGGCGCCGCACCCTGCAGCTGGACATGGCGCGGCGGCTCGCGGCGGTCCCGGAGTGGTTCGCGGTCGCCGCGGAGCAGTACCTGCCGGTGGTCGAGGCGGTCGACGATCCCGCGGAGCGGGATCGGGCGGTGGGGCTGCTGCGGCGCGCCGCCGGCCAGGCGTCCTTGATCGGCAACTACGCGCTGGTGAACGCGCTGCTGACAGCGGTGCTGCGGCTCATCGCCCCGGATCGGATCACCGCCCTGATCGAGGTTCATACCGGCCGTCACGCCGCGCTGTACTGCCTGGGACGCCTGGAGGAAGCGGATGAGGAGTACCGCACGATCGAGAAGTTGTGCACCACCGCCCTGCAGCGTGCGGAGGCGACGTGCGTGCAGGTGAGGAACCTGACCCACCGGAATCGCTCTGCCGAGGCGATCGATCTAGGGCTGCGGTCGCTGTGTGACCTGGGCATCGCCGTCCCGGCCGCCGGCCGGTTCCGGGCCGAGCTCGACCACCAGTTCGACTATCTGTACCGATGGCTGGACCATACCGAGGGCGGCGACGTGCCGGCCTGGCCGGACATCACCGATCCACGGCTGCTCGCCGCGACCCGCGTGATCAACACACTCATGCCGGCGACCTACTTCGTCGACCTGGCCAAGTACGCCTGGCTGAACCTGGAGGTGCTGAGAATCCGGCTGGAGCACGGCTCAGCCGGTGCCCAGCTCGGCCCCACCATCGGCACCGCCTTCGCCGTCGTGGGGCTGCGCGGCGACTACACCGCCGGGTACCAGGTGGCGCGGCGCGTTATGGCGCTCGGTGAGGCCCGCCGCGACGAGCCCGACACCTCGCATGCGCGATTCCTGTTCGCCTTCCTGAGCTGCTGGTTCGAACCGCTCGAAAACGGCGTCGAAGCGGCTCAGCAGGCCCGGGAGGGGCTACTCGCGGGGGGCGACCTGGCCAACGCCGGATACACCTACGTGCCGGCCGTGCAACACCTGCTGGACAGCGCGCCCTCGCTGGACGTCTGCCTCGCCGAGGTGGAGGCGGGGCTGGCCTTCGTGCGGCGTACCGGTAACGAGCAGACCGCCCAGTGGCTCGACAGTTACCGGTGGCTGGCCGGTGTACTGCGCGGTGAATGCTCCGACGCAGTCGATGAGGTGCTGCCCGACGGGTACGCGGGCAACTTGCCGGCGCTCTTCAACGCACATGTCAACTACGCGCTCGCCTCCGTCATCCTCGGCGATGAGACCGGCCTGGCGCGGCATACCGAGGCCGCGGTATCGCTGCCATCGACGGTCTCGGGCATGTACCCGACCGCCGTCGCCCACCTGCTGCGTGGGCTGGCCCTCGCCGTGCAGGCCCGTGACGGCCACGGTGACGAGCACGACGACCTGCTGTCCGAACTGGACGAGGTGACGCGGTGGCTGGCCGCCCGCGCCGCGGACGCACCCGCGAACTTCCTGCACCTGTTGCGGCTGGTCGAGGCCGAGCGGGCATGGACGGACGGGGACTTCCGCGCCGCCGTGATCGCCTTCGACTCCGCCCTGCGCGAGGTCGCCCGGCATCAGCGCCCATGGCATCGGGCCCTGATCACCGAACGCGCGGCCCGCTTCCATCTCGCCCACGGCGTCGAACACACCGGATACAACCTGCTCACTGAGGCGCGCCGCGCATACCTCGCATGGGGTGCGACCGCGAAGGTCGACCGACTCGACCGGGCGTACCCGCGCCTGCGGCCACCATCCGGCCCGGCCGCCGGGCGGAGCGGCGACCGGTTCGACGATGACCTCCACCCGTCGGCTCCTGTCACGACCGGAACGCTCGACCGGCTTGGCGTCTTGTTCGCGTCGCAGGCGCTGAGTTCGGAGACCAGCATCGAACGGCTGCATGCCCGCGTCGTTCAGGTGCTCAGTGCGATGACCGGCGCCACCGCCGTACAGATGCCGCTGTGGAGCGACGAAAGGCAGGACTGGCTTGTGCCGGCCACCGACATCGGCGGCCCTGCCTCGGCCGGCCACGAAGGCGGGGTCCCGATGTCCGTGTTGCGGTATGCGCAGCGCACCGGGGAGCCACTGGTCGTGAGTGATGCCACCCGCGACGACCGCTTCGCCCGTGACCCCTATTTCCTCGGCATGACCTGTTGCTCGCTGCTGGCCGTCCCCATTCTCAGCCGCGGCACGCTGCGGGCGCTGCTGTTGCTGGAGAACCGCCTCATCCGCGATGCCTTCACCACTGAGCGGCTCGACGCGGTCGAACTCATCGCCGGTCAGCTCGCCGTCTCGCTCGACAACGCCCATCTGTACGCCGAATTCCGCCGAATCGCCGACGAACAGGCGGCTCTGCGACGAGTGGCGACACTGGTCGCCTGCGGCGTCGGGCCGGATCCGGTGTTCACGGCGGTGGCCGAAGAAGTCGCCACACTCTTCCGCACCGACAACACGGCGATCGTACGATTCGAGCCGGACGGGGAGGTGACAGTGCTGGGCGGGCGCGCGTTGCCGAACTCCCGGCCGGATTCGCGCGACAAGCTCGATCCCGGCTCGGCCATGGCCGCAGTCCAGGCGACAGGCCACGCGGCCAGCCGCGACAGTCTGAAACGGGGAGACCTGCCCGCATCCGCCCCTGAGCGATCCGACTTCACGGTCGCCAGCCCGATCGTTGTGGAGGGTCAGGTCTGGGGTGCGATAGGCGTCGGGTCACGGCGGGAACGGCTGCCCCAGGACACCGAGCAACGGCTGGCCGACTTCACCGAACTCATCGCGACCGCGATCGCCAACGCGGCGAGTCGGAATGAACTCACCAACTCGCGCAGGCGGATCGTGACCGTCGGTGACCAGGCGCGCCGCCGGATCGAGCGTGATCTGCACGACGGTGCCCAGCAGCGGCTGGTATCGCTGGCGCTGCGGCTAGGGATGGTGCGGGCGGCGGTACCGCCGGAACTCGGCGAGCTCACCACCGAACTCGACGAGTTGGCCGACGAGGCGACCGGCGCACTGGATCAACTGCGCGAGATCTCGCGTGGCATCCACCCGGTGATCCTGGCCAAGGGCGGCCTCACCGTGGCACTGAACGCGCTGGCCCGCCACTCGCCGATCCCGGTCGACCTCGACGTGCGTACGAGGGGACGGCTGGCCGAGCACGTCGAGGTCAGCGTGTACTACCTTGTCGCCGAGGCTCTGACCAACGCGGCCAAACACGCACATGCCTCGACCGTTACGGTCACCGTCGAAGCCGACACCGCAGGTCCGGTCCTTCGCGTCGCGATCAGCGACGACGGCGTCGGCGGCGCCGACTTCGCCCGCGGCACCGGCCTGGTCGGCCTCAAGGACCGCGTGGAGGCGCTGGGCGGCCGAATCCATCTCGACAGCCCGTGCGGGTCGGGCACCGACCTACGCGTGGAACTCCCCCTCGCCGCCAGCCCATCATCATGAGTCCGGCCTGAACGGGCCGAGGAGAGCGATTGACGCCTGGACGGCGATATCGGTGATGTCTCTGATGTGGCCGCCGTCCTCGACGGTGGTCGCCGTCAGTTCGCGCAGACCGCCCAGCAGCATGATGGTCAACTGCCGCGGCGCCGGGCCCAGACCGGCGGCGCGCCATTGCGGGGTGTCGCTGAACTCCCGGATCATCACCACGAAGTTCTCCATCATGTCCCGCTGCAACCGCCGGGCGGCGTCGCCTAGGGAAGGCACGTCCCGGATCCAGCTGACCATGATGGCGGGTTCGGATTCCACCGCGGCCACCCAGGCCTCGACGGCCTGGCGGACCTGGTCCGTCCAGGGGACGTTCTGGTCGACGGCCGCGGAGATCTGGCGGACCATTTCGGTGTTGGCGTCGGTGAGAAGTGCGACGAAGCACTCTTCCTTGTCGGCGAAGTGTTCGTAGAAGGTGCGGCGGGACGTGCGTGCGTGGCGCACGACGTCGGCGATCGTGGTGTTGCGGTAGCCCTTGTCCTTGATCGAGGCGGCGAGGGCGTCGAGTAGCCGGTGCCTGAATCCGGCTGTGGTCACGTCTTGCACGCAGCGGCTCCGCACAGTCGTCACGTTATACCGGCACACCCTTGTACCCCGATGGTACGTCGGCGTACCGTGAGGTTGGTACAGTCGCGTACCACTCCGAAGGGGCGCATCACCATGACGCTTCCACCAGGACCCTCGGCACCCCGCTTCGTGCAGGGCGTCTACGCGCTGACCACGCCGATGCGCGGGATGCGCCGGGCGCGAGCCCGTTACGGCGACGCCTTCACCATCAACGTCCCGATCTTCGGCCGGGCGGTGGTCATCAGCGATCCGGCCGAGGTCAAGCAGCTTTTCACCGCGAGTCCCGACCTCCTGAAGAACCTGGAGCCGAACCTCGGGCGGATCCTCGGGCCCGGCTCGCTGTTCGCGCTCGCCGGGGAGGAGCACCGCAAGCAGCGCAAGCTGCTCGTCCCGCCCTTCCACGGCCGAAGGCTCGCCGCGTACGAGAAGATCGTCGAGGAGGAGACGGTACGTGAGCTCGCTTCCTGGCCGCAGGACCGGGAGTTCGCCACGCTGCCGTCGATGATGCGCATCACCCTCAACGCGATCCTGCGCGCGGTTTTCGGCGCCGAGGGCGAGGAGTTCGCCCGGCTGCGTGAGCTGCTTCCGCCCGCGGTCACGCTCGGGTCACGCCTGGCCGTGCTGCCGATACCCGACCTTGGCCGGTGGAGTCCCTGGGGGCGGTTCTGGGCGATGCGCCGCGAGTACGACGCGATCGTCGAACGCCTGATCGCCAAGGCGGAACGTGACCTCGGCGAGCGCGACGACGTACTCGCGATGATGCTTCAGAGCCGCTACGACGACGGGTCGAGGATCAGCCACGGCCAGATCGCCGACCAGTTGCTCACGCTGCTGTCCGCCGGGCACGAGACGACCGCGACGACGCTCGCGTGGGCGGTCGAGCGGCTCCGCCGTCACCCCGCCGTGCTGCGGGAGCTCGTCGAAGAGGTGGACGCGGGCGGTGACACGCTGCGGCAGGCGACGATCGTCGAGGTGCAGCGCACCCGCCCCGTGATCGACCTGGTCGGGCGCCAGGTGAAGGCAGAACACTTCGAGCTCGGCCGGTGGACGCTGCCGAAGGGGTGCCTGGCACTGGTGGGCATCACGCTGATCCACGACGACGAGACGCTCTTCCCGAACCCGAGGGCGTTCAACCCGTCCCGCTTCGTCGACGTACGGCCGGACCTGTACGAGTGGGTCCCGTTCGGGGGCGGTACCCGGCGCTGTATCGGAGCGGCGTTCGCGACCATGGAGATGAACGTCGTCCTGCGCACGATGCTGCGCGACTTCACCCTGGTGCCGACCGCCGAGCGCGCCGAGCGGTGGCACTCGCGCGGCATCGCCAACGCCCCGGCGAAGGGCGGCCGGGCGGTCGTTCGCCGCCGGGTGCCCCAGGAGACGGCCGCCGCCGCGACCGCCGGAGCGCGGTCATGACCGAGCACGTCGACGTGTTGATCATCGGCGCCGGACTGTCCGGCATCGGCGCGGCGCACCACCTCCAGACGGCATTCCCCCTGCGGACGTACGCGATCCTGGAGGCACGCGACGCCATCGGCGGCACCTGGGATCTGTTCCGCTTCCCCGGCGTACGGTCGGACTCGGACATGAACACCCTCGGCTACCGGTTCCGGCCGTGGACCCAGAGCAAGGTCATCGCGGACGGGGAGTCGATCCTCCGTTACGTCCGCGCCACCGCGACCGAGGCCGGTATCGACCGGCACATCCGGTTCCGGCACCAGGTCGTACGCGCGGAATGGTCCAGCAAGGACGCCCGCTGGACGGTGGAGGCGGTCCACGACGGCGAAGACGTGCGGTTCACCTGCGGATTCCTCTATGCCTGCAGCGGCTACTACCGCTACGACGCCGGCCACACGCCGAGCTTTCCCGGCATCGAGCGGTTCGGCGGCACCGTCGTCCATCCGCAGCACTGGCCGGAGGACCTGGACCACGGCGGCAAGAGGGTCGTCGTGATCGGCAGTGGCGCCACCGCCGTGACGCTGGTGCCGGCGATGGCCGAGCGGGCCGCCGAGGTGACGATGCTGCAGCGGTCGCCGAGCTACATCATGTCGCTGCCGGCCGAGGACGTGGTCGCGAACGCCCTGCGGCGGCTGCTCGGGGCGCGCCTCGCGTACCCGATCGTGCGCTGGAAGAACGTCCTGCTCGGCGCGTTCTTCTACCGGCTCAGCCGGCGCCGTCCGCGCGTCGCGAAGGCACTGATCCGCAGGGCGGCGGTCCGGCGGCTGCCGCCGGGGTACGACGTCGACACGCACTTCAGACCGCGCTACCAGCCGTGGGACCAGCGGCTGTGCCTCGCCCCCGACGGCGACCTGTACACCGCGATCCGGCGGGGCCGCGCGTCCGTGGTCACCGACCGGATCCGGGAGTTCACCGAGACGGGGCTGCGCCTGGAGTCCGGTGCGGAGCTGGAGGCGGACATCGTCGTCACGGCCACCGGCCTGCGGCTACTGGCCCTCGGTGGCGTACGGCTCCGCGTCGACGGCCGCGACGTCGAGTTGCCGGAGACGATGGCGTACAAGAGCATGATGCTCAGCGGCGTGCCGAACTTCGCCTTCACGATCGGCTACACGAACGCGTCATGGACCCTGAAGGCCGACCTCGTCAGCGAGTACGTCGTCCGGCTGCTGCGGCACCTGGACCGGCGCGGCTACGACCAGTGCGTCCCGGCCGACGACGACCCGGACGTCACCGAACGCCCGCTCCTGGACTTCCAGGCCGGGTACGTGCTGCGCTCCATCGACGAGTTCCCGAGGGCCGGATCGCGGTCCCCATGGCGGCTCGGCATGAGCTACGCCCATGATGTGATCAGTCTGCGGTACGGCCGCGTCGACGACGGCACCATGCGGTTCTCTCGCCGGACGGCCGCCGCGGACCGCAAGCACGCCCAGACGGGAGAGACCCTGTGAAGGTACGGATCGACTCCGGACGCTGCCAGGGGCACGGCCGCTGCTACGACCTCGCCCCCGGCCTGTTCGGCGATGACGAGGAGGGCTTCGGTACGGTCCTCGGCGACGGTGCCGTACCGCCGGACAAGGAGCATGACGCACGCCTGGCGGAGTCCAACTGTCCCGAACGCGCGATCGACCTCGCCGACGGAGCGTGACATGAGCCTCGACGACCGGTTCACCCGTGACTTCCGGGAGGACCGCCCCCTCGGCACGCGCAATGAGATCGTCACCGGCCCGGTCTCGGACTGGGACACCGACTTCTCCCACGTGGAGCCGGAGTGGGCGGCCGACCCGTACCCGATCCAGGACGACCTGCGCCGGACCTGCCCGATCGCGCACACCGGCCGGTTCGGCGGCGGATGGCTGCCGACGCGCTATGAGGACATCGCGGCGATCGCGTACGACACCGAGCGCTTCTCCTCGCGGTCCGTCGTCATGACCAACTTCCGGCCGCCGCCGGAGCTGGCGCCGATGGGCCTCATCCCTCCGATCTCCTCCGACCCGCCGTTCCACCACGGCGCGCGCAAACTACTGCTCCCGGCGTTCACCAGGAGCGCGGTCGCCAGGCAGGAGGAGGCCACGAGGGCCTTCTGCCACTCGCTCATCGACTCCTTCGAGGGACAGGACGTCGTCGACGCGGCCCACGACTACGCCCAGCACGTTCCCATGCGCGTGATCGCCGACATGCTCGGTTTCCCCGCCGAGGACGGCCCGCGGTTCCGCACGTTCGTCGAGAGCGCGCTCGAAGGGGTCAACCTTCCGACGGAAGAGCGCCTGGCGCGGATGGGAAGCCTGTTCGACTACCTGTACGAGCAGGTCCTCGACCACGTCGAGTCCCCGCGCGACGACCTCACGACCTACCTCATCAACGCGGAGCTCCAGGGACGGAAACTCGAACCGTCGCACGTCACCGGCACGATGGCCCTGCTGCTCGTCGCGGGCATCGACACGACGTGGAGCGCGATCGGCGCGTCGCTGTGGCACCTGGCGAAGACCCCCGCCGACCGCGAGCGTCTCGTCGCCGAGCCAGGGCTGCTGCCCACCGCGATGGAGGAACTGCTCCGCGCGTACGCCCCGGTCACGATGGCGCGCCTGGTCAAGGAGGAGATGAACTGGAACGGCGTCGAGATGAAGGCCGACGACTGGGTCCTGCTGTCATTCCCGGCGGCCAACCGCGACCCGGCGCAGTTCGACCGCGCGGACGAGGTCGTCATCGACCGCGAAGTCAACCGGCACGCCGCCTTCGGCCTCGGCATCCACCGCTGCGTGGGCTCGCACCTGGCACGCATGGAACTCCGGGTCGCGCTGGAGGTCTGGCTCGAACGGATCCCGGAGTTCACCCTCCACGACCCCTCGGCGGTGAGCTGGGCGGCGGGCCAGGTCCGCGGACCGCGCACGCTGCCACTACGCGTCCGCTGACCCGTGCGCTGGCCCGGACCCCGCTGATCGCGCTCGTACCGGTCAGCCGGATGCCTTCTTCCGGTCTCGCAACCGGGCCCGCCAGCCGAAGGCGCTGTACATCACGCAACCGATACCGCATACGGTCCCCAGCACCTCCACGCCCGGCCAGTCCGTTCCGTCCGAGATGGAGAAGACCTTTCTCGAATGCCCTGCGTCGATGACCGGTATCTCGGCTCCCTCACGCACGCCGTGGTACGAGCCCGAGGTGGACAGTTCTACGTTTCCGCGCCGGGTTCGCCCGTCCGACCCGACGAAATCACCGCTCCAGGGGCAACTGGTGGTGGGAACGGGCGGCATACCCGCGCACGGCTTCTGCTCCTCGGCGACGAAGATCCCCCGGGTTCCGCCACCGGACCAGACACGCACGTACGCGACGAAATCAGAACAGGAAAGGGCCGTTATGCCGACGGCGATGATCGGGAGCAGATAGTACAGCGCCAACGTCTTGAGCGTCCGTTTGCGCAGGTACCGCCCGAAAGCAACTCGCCTAGTGACCCTTCCGACAATTCCCATGAGAATATGATCACAATCGCGCATAGTCTTCGCAACCGGCTCGCGGCAGTCGGTCTCAGGAGGTTCGGTGGTACACCGGACGGTCCGGAAGGGCCGAAATGTTCACGAACCTTCCTTGGGCCATGACCATCGATGTCTTTCGCACGTTCGTGATGTCGGCCAGGGGGTCGGCCTCAAGGACGACAAGATCGGCGGATTTGCCGACTTCGACGGTTCCGTAGTCGGGAAGAGCGCCGGCGGCGATGGCGCCGTTCATCGTGGCGGCGGTGATGGCCTGCAGGGGAGACAGCCCGACCTCGACAAGGCCGACCATCGCGTCGAGGGTCGCCGTTCCAGGTGAGTGGTAGTAGGTCTTGGTGTACGGCTCGTCGCCTCTCATCACCATGGGCGGAGGAAGGGTCAACGTGTCCGTCGCCGTGGATATCCGGCACCCATGGGTGATCAGCTTGGTCGCATTGCCGCGCCACCACTCGCGGCTTCTTCGATGGTTCGCCAGCCGGCGTTCCATCGATGTCGACGATCGTTCGGGAAGGACTTGACGACCGGCCCTCTCGAGTTGCTCCACGTACTCCGACCAGAGCCGTCCCGTCCATCGGTTGACGTTCATCGAGCAGACGACGCCGCTCGACGCGTGGAGCGCGGCCAGCTCGTCGGACATGGGGGCGTCGAGGGTCTCCGGATGCTGGACGAGGTCGATGCCGGCGTTCAGGGCCATCCGCAGGCCTTCGGGCGACGTCGCGTGCGTCTCCACTCGCCGCGAGCGCCGGTGGGCCTCCCGCACGATCGCCTCTTGAGCACGTTGCGAGAACAAGATCATCGCAGGGGTGACCGCGTGGGTGGTTCCGCCGTACTTCAGGAAGTCGATGCCCTTCTCAAGGTAGGCACCGACCGCGTCCGCGAGTTCGCCGGCCTCCATCGCGATCAGTTCCTCGCCCACACCCTGCGTGAACTCGTCCTGGATCTGTTCCAGGAGCAGCGACGACCTGGCGTCGATGAGACCCGGAGACTCCGTCGAGGTCATGTGGGGTCCACGCATGTCGAACGTCATGGAGCCCGGTCCGCCCCAGCCCACGATGTTGCCGGCCACTTGCAGCCGGGGCCCGGACACCGCTCCGCGCTCGATCGCGTCCCGTACCGCCAGCAGCGTCGGCAGATGTCCGTAGCTGTCGCGGATGGTCGTGACGCCGCAGCGGAGGAGGAGCTGCGCTGTTTCTACGGCGATGCTCTCGTACCGGCCTCGCTGGAGGATGAGCTCATCCAGATAGTAGAACGGCGTGATGTGCACATTGGTGTCGATGAAACCGGGGGTTACGAACTTTCCTTCCGCCCGAACGACCGTGTAGCCGGGCGGTACGCCGACGACCGCACTCGGGCCGACCGCTTCGATCGATGTTCCGCCGACCAACACGGTGGCGCCGGGAAGGGGCGCGGCACCGGTCCCGTCGATGACGGTCGCGCCGACGATGGCGGTGGCATTCCCGCGCGAACCGTTGCCGTTCTCCATCTGACATCAGTTCTCAAGGCCGAAGTTCGCGATATCGCGCAGCGGGATCTGGTACGCCTCGACCGGCGCGATATCCGCCTTGATCCGGTCGGTGCGATACGCCACGATGTTCGGCTTCGTTACGAGCGGGATGATGTTCGCATCCTCCGCGATGATGTCGCAGGCGTTTTTGATCACCTTGTTGCGCTGGTCCCCGGTCGCAGTCTCCGACTGATCGATGAGCTTGTCCAGCGCCGGATCGTCGATCGCCCACGGCTTCGAGAAGCCTGCCGTTTTCGGGTTCCACCAGGAGAGGCCCATCGAAGGATCCGCGTAGTTGCCGAAATAGCTGAGCTCAAGGTTGAAATCCGCCGTCTTGCCGTTGTAGACCCTCTTGATCCATTCACCGTTGTCGAGCTGGAGAATCTTGACCTTCAGCCCTGCCGTCTCGAGATTCCGCTGAAGCACTTGGGCGATGGGCGCCAGCGTCTTGTTGGCGGTCGAGGCGATGATGGACACGGTCTTGCCCGTCGCACCGGCCTCCGAAACGAGGCGCCGTACCTCGTCGGCGTTGGGCGTGGACATGGGCACGGCGTTCGCGTCGCACACGCCTCGGAAGCTGGGCGCGATCGCAGCGGACGGCGTGCCGACACCCCCGAAGGCCGCCTCAGCGATCTTGCTGCGATCCACCGAAAGGGCGAGTGCGTGACGCAGCCGTTCGTCCTTGAACACCGACGTCTTGGCATTGACGTCGATCCGGTAGTAGCTCGTGGTCTCCTGGACGATCGTCTTCACGTTCGGTTCGTTCTTCAGCAGCCTGATGCTGTCGGGCGGGTCGAACAGAGCCACCTGCACGGTGCCGGACCGCAAGGCGGCGATGCGCGCCGCGTCGTCCGGGATGATGCGGACGATCAGCTTCTCCGCCTTCGCCGGCCTGCCCCAATAGCCGGGGTTGCGCACCATCGTCCATGAGTCGTTCTGCTGGTGCCCGGTGACCATGTACGGGCCCGTGCCGAGCATCGTCTTGGCCGGATCGAAACCACCGGCCTTGAGTTCCTTCATCGGGAGGATGGACGCGGGCTGGTTCGCGAGAGCGGGAATGAAGGTGGTTCGAGGGCTACGCAAGGTCACCTTGACCTTCGAGTCTCCTTCGGCGGAGACATCCTTGATGCCCAGCTTGCCGGCCCATGGCGACCCGAGGTCGGGGCTCATGACCCGTTCGAGGCTTCCGACCACGTCATCGGTGGTCAGCTCCCGACCGTTCGAGAACTTGACGCCCTGGCGGATGTCGAACACGTAGGTGACCGGTGAGGTCCGCTTCCACGAGGTGGCGAGGGCAGGCAGGGGCTTGAGTCCATCGATCGTGACCAGGGTGTCGTAGACCGGGGCCATGAGCTGGTAGTCAGACGAACTCGAGCTCACCGCCGGGTCGGTCGTCAGCGCCTCGGCCGGCTTGCCCCAGACGATCGTTCCGCCGGCGCTTCCCTGGTGCTTCGCAGGGGCGCTCGAGCAGGCACCGAGGAGCGAGGCCGCCATCATGACGAGACCCGCGCCCCGGACGGCATGGCGGGATGAACCGCGTCGGCCCGTCGGCCCTGCAGGAATCCTTCGCATGACTCCACATCCGATCGAGGAGGGCTGTGGGCCTGTGTCGTGGCCCCGGAGTTCGTGTGTCCGGACAGTAACGTTCTTCGATATGGCACACAAGACCAATCTTGTAGTGTTTCAAGATGACCGCGAAAGTTCTCTCTCGGCCAGGTCCATTTGTAACAGCACAAGATATGACTTGTGAGAACATATTGTGTCACTTAAGGTCGGGCCGACCGCCACGACTTTCTAGGGACGGATCTCCGCCATGAGCACCGACTTCGGCCCCTCCAGCACGAGCGCATCCGCATCGGTGCCGCGCGGTGCGGACGACCTCGGCGGAAGGCTGATCGATCTTTCCGGCGACGGAGCCACCCGTGGGACCGCTCATGGTGAGGAGCTCAGGGGCGCCATCGCCGCCACACTCGAACGCTGGCGGCAGGACATGGCCGATCGAGATCACGGCGACCCGGACCGTCACATCGCCGATTTCATCGGCTCTACGGAGTTCGTGCGCTCAGTGGTCGAGCTGAGTCCGGATCTGTACGCCGAGGTCGAGGCCATCGCGGCGGCGAGTAATCAGCCCCTCGACCACGTCATGGCCTACAACCTGATGGACGAGGAATGGCGATTCGATCGCAGCGCCGGCATCGGATGCAGCGTCGTCGGCACCTTCGTCGCTTCTGGTGGAAATGTTGTCCTCGGCCAGAACATGGACCTGCCCGGGTCGATGTACGGGTCACAGGTGGTGCTGAGAATCGCCGCCGACGGTGACCGTCCGGAACAGCTCGTGCTCACCAGCGCGGGAATGATCGGTCTTTTCGGCGTCAACTCCGCCGGGCTCGCATGTTGCGTGAACACGCTGAGAACACTGCCGGCCGCCAGGTCAGGGATGCCTGTCGCGTTCATCGTGCGGGAGTTGCTCGGGCGCGGTGACGCGGCGTCCGCCGAGCGCTATCTCATGTCCGTTCCGCATGCCTCCGGGCAGCACTACGCCATCGCCGATCCGCGGGGCCTCCGCGGCTACGAGTGCTCGGCCGCGGGCTGCGTGCCAGGCCCGATCGAGGATTCGCTCCTGCATACCAATCATCCGCTCTGGTCGGATGCCGCGTCCGAGCCCGCCGACACCACGACGTACACACGGCTACGCGCCCTCACGGCGGGGCTGGACCGCGTACGCGCGTCCGGCAACGTCGATGGGATCCTCGGCTCGACCGACCGTGGCGTGTGCATCCCTCCGACTTCGCAGCGATCCTCGGCGACGTTCTGCAGCGCCGAGTTCACACTGACGTCCCCGCCGGTCGTCCGCGTCGCTCTGGGAAGCCCGGACACGACGAACTGGTCCCCGGCCCCCTGGAGGGGCGGTCTCTGAACACGCTGTGCCTGCGAGTCGCCGCCCCGGTCAGTGGTTCGAGCCGGGACGTGAGGGCCGGGCCGCACGGGCCAGCGTCACGGCGATGTCCGGCGCCCGGTCCGCGGGGAGCAGCCCGGCCGTCACCGCGAGATGCGGCTCAGCGCCCGGCCGCAGGAGGTATGGACTGCCGGGGGCGACGCCGATGCCCTGGCTGCTGAGCAGCATGAGAGCCGCGGCCTCGTTCTCCACCGGCACCCAGACGACGATGCCGTCGACGCCCCCGACCGCCACGCCCTGACGTGCCAGCTCCGCGACGAGCGCGTGCCGGCGGTCGGCGTACTCGCGGCGAGCCGCGGCGACCTGCCGTTTCGGCTCCTCATGGGTGAACATGTCCAGCAGCAGGCGCTGCAGCAGCCGGCTGGTCCAGCCCTGGCCGATGTGGCGACGGGCGACCAGCGGATCGAGGAGCGAGGCCGGACCGCCGACCGCGGCCAGGCGAAGGTCCGGCCCGTGCGACTCGGAGAACGCCCGGATGTGGATCGTCATCTCCGGAACGTGCCGGCCGACCGTGTGCAACGGTGTGGCGGCGACCGCGGCCGGCAGGTCGAACTCGACCAGCAGAACGTCGTGCCCGCGCACCGTGGCGGCCAGCCGCTCGGCGCGTTCGGCGTCCATGCTGACACCGGTCGGGCTCTGCGCGCGCGGCTGAAGGAATACCGCCCGCACGCGGGCATCGATGGCGTCGGACAGCCCGGAGACCGTGACTCCGGCGGCGTCCATCTCGAGCGGGACGATGCGCACGCCCGCGGCCTCGAGCAGGTCGAGCAATGGCGGATAGCACGGATGCTCGACCGCGACCCTGTCCCCCAGCTGCAGGAACGTCATCGTGATCAGGTCGAGGGCGTCCGTGGCACCGTCCGCGATCGTGATGGACTCGGCGCGGTTCGGCCAATCCTCCTGCAGATGTTCACGCAGTTCCGGAACGATCGGCTCGGCGAGGAAACTCTCGAGTGATCCCTCGTGCGGGATACGGCGCAGCGACGGGCCCAGATCGGGCAACAGCGCCGCGTCCGGCAGGCCGGTGGACAGATCTGTTTGGAAATGTGCCAGGTACTGCAGAGCGCGCCGGTGCCGCACCGGCCCGCGGCCGGCACCGTCGGCGACCACCGTGCCGCGGGCGCCATCGGAATGGACGAGGTTGGCGCGCGCCAGCAGCCGCCACGCCGCGCTGACCGTGGTGGGGGACAGACCGATTTCCCGTGCGACGGCCCGGATGGACGGCAGCTTCTGCCCGGGGACGACCGCGCCGGCGCGTACGGCGCGGCTGAACGCATCGGCGAGCCCGCGCGCGCTGGGCTCCGTCAGCTCTTCCTTCACCGCTTCGATCACGCACGTAACGTAGCGTCCTCATACTTGTAACGCCACCCAACCACACATTTTCCTTTCATGAGATCAGGCCCGGCGACGCACCGTACGGACCGTCGGACCCGCTGCTTCGGCGAGGGCTTCCGCGATCTGCGGTGCGTGTTCGGCCGGGAGCAGGCCGGCGGTGACGCACAGGTGCGGTTCGACGTCGGTCCGGACGAAGAACGGCGTGCCGGGCGCCACCCCGATGCTCTGGCTGGTCAGGGCCACCAGCGCGGCGGCCTCGCTCGCGACGGGCATCCAGACGAACCTGCCGTCGGTGCCGTTCACCGCGATCTCGCGCTGGGCCAGCTCCGCGACGAGCGCGTCCCTGCGCCGGGCGTACTCGCGCCGGGCGTCGGTGACCTGGTCAATGGATTCGGGGTCGGTGAGCAGGTCGAGCAGGAGATGCTGGAGCAGGCGGCTGGTCCAGCCCTGGACCAGGTGGCGGCGCTGGACGAGCGTCTCGATGAGCTCGGTCGATCCACCGAGGGCCGCGATCCGCAGTTCCGGGCCGTGGGAGGCCGAGTAGCCGCGGATGTGGATCGTGCGTTCGGGGATGGTCCGGCCGAGGCTGTGGACCGGCGAGGTGGCCACGACGCCGAAGTAGTCGATCTCGATGACACAGGCGTCGTGATCACGGACGATGCCGGCCAGTTCGTCGGCCCGTTCGGCCGTGACGCAGACACCGGTCGGCTGCTGGGCGCGCGGCTGGATGAACACCGTGCGTGCGCCGGCGTCCATCGCGGCGGCGAGCGAGGACGGCGTCGGCCCCTGCTCGTCCAGATCGACCGCGATGATCCGGACGCCCAGGGATTCGAGGAGGTCGAGCAGGCCCGGGTCGATGGGATGTTCGACCGCGACCCGGTCGCCGAAACGCAGGAACGTCGCGGTGAACAGATCGAGGGCGTCCATCACCCCGTCGGCGACGGTGATGGCGTCGGTGGCGAAGGGCCAGTCGGCGTGCAGTTGTTCGAGCAGTTCCGGCAGGACCGGGGCGTCGAGGTAGGTACGGAGCGGGACGGCCGCGTGCAGGCGCCCGAGCGCCGGCGCGAGATCGGGCAGGAGCGCCGGATCGGGAAGCCCGGTCGACAGGTCGAAATGAAAGCGCACCGAGTACTGCAACGCACGGCGGTAACGCGCAGGTCCCGGAACCGCACGGTCGGCGATGACGGTTCCTCTGCGGCCGTTGGTGTGGATGACGCCGGCACGGGACAGCAACGCCCATGCGGCGCTGACCGTCGCCGGTGCCATCTTCAGATCGGCCGCGACCTTGCGAATGGGCGGGAGTGTCGCGCCGGACTCCAATGCTCCATCGCGGACACCGCGGCTGACCGCGTCCGCCAATCCCCGTGCGGTCGGCTCGGAAAGGCGGGATCTCAATTCATCCATCATGTTCTAGAGCGTAATAACTTTTGATGTGCAACATTCCTTTTCCTCGAATGCAGGTGTCGAACGGTCAAGGAGCATGAGTGAGCACCGGGCGTTCGGGCAGACGCTTCCGATCGATCACCACGCCGTCCTTCACGACGTGCGCTATCCGGCCGTAATTCGTCGGGTCCTCCAGCGGATCGGCGTCGAGTACGACCAGGTCGGCGCGCTTCCCCGGCTCGATCGTGCCCAGCTCGTCGTCCTTGTGGTAGGCCTGCGCGACGTTGCGAGTGGCCGCCACGAGAGCGTCCATCGGAGCCATTCCCCTCTCGGTCACGGCCCGGTGCCAGAGCAGGTGGGACGTCCCGAGACGGATCGGTGTGTCGGGAAGCCGGGTCAACGGCCCCAGCCATGGGCTGGTGTCGGCGGTGGCACCGAAGACGCCTCCGTCGGTGGCATGCACGATCATGGCGCCGGCGTCGATCAAGCGCTCGGCGTTCCGTTCCTTCACCAGGAACGTCTCGCGCCAGATCGCATGGAACCCGTCCTCGGCGAATGCCGCCTCCCGGTAGCGGCGGGTGTGCAGCGTGACCACACACGGCAGCCGCCGGCCGACGATCAGATCGAGCGTCTCGTCGGGCATCGGGTACCGGCCGGTCGAACTGCCGTGCTGGAGCAGATCGACACCGGCCTCGATCGCCACCTTCAGCGCTTCGGGAGTCAGCGTGCACGCCTGCGCGGTCATGCCCGCGGCGTGGCCCTCCTCCACGATCGCGCGCTGGGCGTCCGGCGACAACGCCAGGAACCGGAAGTGGCCGTGCGCGCTGGACGCGTACTTCACGAAATCGATCCCGCTCATGGCGATGTACCGGCGCACCGCCTCCCGCACGTCCGCCGAAGGCATCCAGGTCAGGTCGGCGCCGACCCCCTGTTCCCACTCCTGGTTGACCTTCTCGACCATCACAGGGTTCAGGTGATCGGCGTACCCGGAGAAGATGTCCGCGGACCATGGGCCGTCGTTGCCGATGATGTTGCCGCCGAAGAAGATCCGGCTGCCGACCGCCATTCCGGCGTTGATCCGGTCTCGGGTACGCCGCAGTGCCGCGCCGGGCCCCCACGTGTCGAACACCGTCGTGATGCCCGCTCGCAGTGCGATCTGGGCCGCCTCCAGCACGAGTTCGTCGTACCACCCGGTCTCGTACTTGAAGAGGATGTCCGGATCACATTGGAAGACCAGGTGCACGTTGGCGTCCATCAACCCGGGAATCAGGTACTTGCCCGACACATCGACCACGCGCAGGTCCGTGTCAGAACGGTCCAGGCTCGCCGCCGGCCCGATCCAGGTGATCCGCGCACCGGCGGTCACCACGGCCGAGTCCGGCATCGGAACCGCACCGGTGCCATCGATCAGCATCGCACCGACGAACGCGGTACGAATGTCATCCACCGTCATGTCGCTCCTCACGAATTTCGGGGTACGCATCGGGCTTCATCACTTCACCCCGAACTCGGCGATGTCGCGCAGCGGTATCGCGTATCCCTCCACAGGTGGGATGTTCGCGGAGATCTTGTCCGATCGGTACGCGATGAACGCGTCCTTGGACACGAGCGGGATCGTGTTGGCGTCCTGTGCGATACGGCCGCAGGCGTCACGGAGCGGCTGCGCGCGATCCGGGCCGGGAGCCGTGGTCAGAGCGGAATCGATCACCTTGTTCAGCTCTGGGTCGAGCTTCGTGTATCCACTGGCGAACGGCGAGACGTCCGGATTCCACAAGGGAAGCGCCATCGCCGGGTCCGCATATCCCGCGTCCCAGGCGACGCTGAGGTCGAACCGCGGCTTCTTCGAATAGACGCGCTTCAGCGCGACACCGATGTCCATCGACGTGATGTGAACCTTGAAGCCGATCGCTTGCAGATTGCGTTGGAGAACCTGCGCGATCGGTGCGGACATGGGAATGATGGGCGTACTAATGATCTCCACCGGCTTACCCGTCGCGCCGGCCGCCGCCACCAGGCTCTTGGCGCGCTCGAGGTCGGTCCGGGCGAACGGCACCGCCGACGGGTCGCAGGCTCCGGGGAAGGCGACCGACACCGCCGCCGTCGGCCGGGCCATGCCGCCGAGAGCCACCTTGCCGAGCTGGCCTCGATCGACCGCCAGGGCGACCGCCTGCCGCAGCCGCTCGTCCTGGAACATCGACGTCTTGGCGTTGATGTCCAACCGGTAGAAGTCCGTGGTCGGCTGCACGACGGTCCTGACCCCCTGCTGCCTCTGCAACAGCCGGATCGAGTCCGGCGCCTCGAAGGTGGTCACGTCGATGGTGCCGTTTCGCAACGCCGCCACCCGCGCCGCGTCCTCGACCATGATCTTGACATTCAAGGTCGCGACCTTGGGCACCCCGGAACGCCAGTAGTAGGGGTTACGGACGAATGTCCAGGACTCGTTCTGCGAGTGAGCGGCCACCTTGAACGGACCGGTCCCCAACAGCTGTTTCTTCGGGTCGTACGTGCCGGCCTTGAGTTCCCGCATCGGCAGTATCGCCGCCTCGGGGCCGGCGAGAGCCGCGAGAAAGGACGTTCTGGGCGTGGTCAAGGTCACCTGCACACGGTGATCATCGATCGCCGTCACCCGCTTGATGCCCAGCTGAATGGCCCAGGAAGAGGCTTCCTTCGGGTCCATCACCCGCTGGAGACTCTCCTTGACATCGTCGGCGGTCAACTCGCGACCGTTCGAGAATTTCACGCCTTTCCGCAGATTGAACACATAGGTCGTGGGTGATGTCTGGTTCCACGACTCCGCCAGCGCCGGAACCGGTTTGAGACCGGCACCCAGAGTGGTGAGCCCCTCGTACACGAGCTGGAGTATCTGCCACGACGAGGCGCTTCCCACACCGGCCGGATCGAGCAACACCACCTCGGCCGGCTTTCCCCACACCAACTGCGCGTTGCTCCGCGTGGAGCCGGAAGGCCTTCCGGAGCCGACACAGGCGGTGGCGGTCGCCGCCAGCGTCAGCACGGCCGTAACCGCCGACAGTGCCGTTCTGCGCGCATTACTCGACCGAACCGGTGGACCAGAACTCGACGCCCTTTGCTTCATGTGTCTCTCCTGCCGTCAGCATTTTGGAGACCGCGACTCAGGTGACAGAGCCGACCGGTGCCCGCGACAGTAAGCCATGTCTAATAGCATGACAAGAGGAGATTTGCTCTATAACAATCTGCTGGGCGCGTAGCGAACCCGCCGTTGACCTGCCGACTTTCGGTCCTGGCTCGTCTGTAGCCGGGGATGGTTCCCGACGAGGGCGGCATCCGGCACGGTTTCGCCAGGTCGGCGCGGCGGCGCAGTAACATACCCGGCGAAATGAGCATTCTGGCCCGTCGCGCTCTCGGCGGCCTGCGAGAGGAGACGCGCGATGCCGCCCGTCACGGTCCCGAGTGGCGATTCCGCCCGTACCGGCGTATGCCCGGGCTCCGGTCTCACGGCCGAGCCGAAGGTCGTCCAGCGGTTCACCGTTCCGCGGCCATCGCTTCCCGCCGTGACCGGCGGCGTCCTGTACGCCGGTGATGAAACGGGCGCCGTCCACGCCTTCGACGTCGCGACCGGCGACCGGCTCTGGCGTCACGCCGGCGGCTCGGAGTACGAGGTCGACCGGATGCCCGCCGTCACCGCCGACCTGGTCGTCGTCGAATCGGGCGAGCGGGTGTGGGCCCACGACCGCCGCGACGGGCGGCTGCGCTGGGACGTCGACGGCGGCAGCCCCACCGCGGCCGGCGACCTGCTCCTGATCATGGACAATCTCAACGGCTTCCAGGCGCTCGACCTCGGGTCCGGCGGTACGCGCTGGCGGTCCGGCCGGCGCTTCGACGACCTCACGTACGGTCTGCTCGAAACCCATCCCACGGTCGCCGGCGAGCTGGTGCTGGTCACCGAGGGTTTCGAGGGCAACCACACACATGGCGGCCTGCACGCCTACGACCGGAGCACCGGCACTCTGCTCTGGGGGATCGGGGAACGCCGGGAGGCGTGCACCCGGCCGTCGCCGTGCCCGGAGCCGGACGAGCTGACGATCGGCCCGTTCCACGCCGTCGTGGCGCACGGGCTCGTGTGGACCATCGACCTTCGCATGCACCAGGACAACGGCGGCTGCGAGCTGACCGGTGTCGACCCGCGGAACGGGGAGCAGCGCCGGGCGCTTTCCGCCGCGGACGCGGACGGCTCCCCCGTCTTCGGCCCCGAGCTCGCCTACTGCCGCGCCGGCGGCCGGGTCGATGCCCTGGACCCCGCCGGTACGGTCCGCTGGTCCCGCGACCTCATGGAGCCGATCGTCGGCACGCCGCTGCTCGCCGGCGGTGTCCTGCACCTGGCGACCGAGGGCGGCGGCCTGCACGCCCTCGACGCCGGCACCGGCGACGTCGCCTGGCAGCTCACCCTCGACGAGCCCACCGAGTGGTCGGCGGAGTTCATCGGGGAGTACAACGAGACCGAGACGCCGTTCACCATCGCCGACGGCGCCATCTTCGCCCGCAGCGACGACGCGGTGCTCGTTCTCCGCTGAGTACGTCCAGGTCAGCGCATCAGCCTGAGCGGCAGCTCCTGGAGGCCACGGAAGCTGACGTTCGGTCGCCAGACGAGGTTCTCGCCGGTGAGTTCGATCTTGGAGTAGCGCCGCAACAGCTTCGTCAGCACCATGGCGGTCTCCATCTTTCCGAGCGCGGCGCCGATGCAATAGTGCGGCCCGCCGCTGAAAGCCAGCGTTTTCACTCCGGTGCGAGTCAGGTCGAGACGTTCGGGGTCGGAATAACGTTCCGGATCGCGGCTCGCCGCCCCGAAGAGCAGCATCACCTTGGCCCCCTTGGGAAGCGTGACGTCCTCAAGGGCGAGATCGTCGTTCAGAATCCTCGAAACGATCTGCACGGGGGGATCGTATCGAGCGATCTCGTCGATGGAGCCGTTGATCATTTCAGGGTCATCACGCAGCATCCGCAGCTGCTCGGGGTGCCGGAGCAATGCCAGGAGGCCGTTTCCGATCAGATTGACCGTCGTCTCGTGGCCTGCGACGAACAGGAACAGGACATTGGCGATGATCTCGTGGTCGGTCAGTCCAACGCCATCGACCTCGGTGTGCAGGAGAAGGGACAGGATGTCTTCTCGCGGAGATGACCTGCGCTCTTCGAGTTGCTCGGCGACATATTCCCGGAACTGAACCTCTGCCGCGTTCATGCCGACCGTGTCGGCGAGCGTTATCGAAGGGTCGATGACGCGGCTTATCTGCTCCGTCCACCTACGGCACTGGTCTCGATCACTCGTCGCCAGGCCGAGGAGCTCGCAGATGACGGTTGCCGGAAGGGGCAGCGCGAGACTCTGGATCAAGTCGGTCTCACCGTCGCCCAAGGCATCGAGCAGCCGGTCGGTCTCAGCGGCGATACGCGGCCGTATTCGTTCTACGGCCGCCCGGGTGAACACCTTGCTGACGGCGCTGTGGATCCGCCGATGCGCGGGCCCGTCGAGCATCAGCATCCAGTTCTGCACGCTCTGGACGAGCGAGCTGTCCGCGCCGCCGCGGCGCTCGACCCACGTCGTGCTCCGGTAGAACTCACTCGAAGCCTCTGGCGCACGCAGTACCGCATCGACATCGGCGTAGCGCGAAAGGACCCAGTAGCCGAAGGGTGACCGATGAATTGGATCTGTTTCGCGCAGACGCCGATAGATCGGATACGGATCTGCACGTACCGATGGATCTCGCGGATCGAAAATCACTTCAATCCTGCCTCTCTGTCAGACCGCGCGGATCCGGTCCACGAATTCGGCCAGGTCGGCCGCTGACGCGTCGCCTCTCGACGTGGAGACGTCCTTGACGAGCCGGACCAGTGCCTCGTACGCCTCGGTGTGGTCATAAGACGTGGCGTCCGCGATCTTCAGCGACCACCGCCAGTACCCGTTCAGCGTGTCCGCCAATGGCATTCGAAAGGTGGACAGCACGTCTTTCAGATCCGGTACCGTCGCCGCGAGCCCGTGCCGCTTGACGTAGGCGCCGAGGAGTTCGGCGTAGAAGGCGAAATGCCGGGCCTCGTCCTTGGCCAGCCGATGGAGCAGATCACGCAACACCGGTTCCGTGGCCACCGCCTTGAACCGCTGGTAGAACAGCTGCGTGGCCTTCTCCTGCACCAGCGTGAAGACGAACGCCTGCACCGGGCTCTCGTAGGGAAGTGCGAACTTCTTCCGGCCCTCTTCCGCCAGCTCCCGCATCAGTGTGTCGGGATCGCTGATACCGGCCTCGACCTGGTACCTGGTCAGCACCGAGGCGTGACGTTCCTCCTCGTTCGCCCAGGAGATCAGGAACCGGAAGTACTCCCGGTTGAAACAGAACTCCTCGATCGCCAGGTCCTCGCCGGACACCGGGAAGGCGTCCAGGAAGTAGGTGAGATACCCGGGGATATGGTCCTCGATGAAGGTGATGAACCGGACCACGGAGCGGTCGGTGTCGGTGAGTTCCTCCGGCCGCAGCGCGGCCCAGGACAGCTCGTCGATCGACCACTGCCGTGTGCCGGCGCGGTTCACCGCCTTCCAGGTCAGCTCCCGGATCTCGCCGGGGTCGAGCAATGGCCGGGACCCGATCGGAGTCTCGTTCATGGCGCCCCCGTCGGGCCCATCCGGGATCTCACCGCGCTCAGCGCGTAGTGCTTGGTGGTGTAGCCCCAGCCGGCGTTGGCCGTTTGGAGATATCGGATGAGTGGCTCGCTCATGCCCGGTGCCAATAGTTCGACGCGGTCACGCGCGGCCTCGACCCGGTGTTCCCACTCCTCGATGGTGCGGTGGTAGTGCGCGGTGAGGTCGGCGAGCCCGGTGAGACCGAACCCGGCCGATTCCACCGCCGCCACGAGCACCGACAGCGGCACCATGTCGGCGAACCCGAAGATGCCCTCGGTGACGTGTTTGGTTCCCGGCCGCCGTGAGAACTCCTCGTATGCGGCCTGGTCTCGGAAGCAGCTCTCCGACAGGTACATCGATCCGCCGCGCCGCAACAGCCCGTACACCTTGCGCAGCACCGCCGTCCGGTTCGGCATGTGCACGATCGAGCCGAGCATGGTGACCGCGTCGAACCGCCCGGCCACCTCGACGTCGGCGAACGAACCGAACTCCAGCGTGATCAGGTCGGCCACGCCCGCCTTCTCCGCCTGCGCCCGGATGTACTCGGCCTGAGGGCGCGACGGGGTGATGCCGGTGGCGTGGCAGCCGTACTCCTGCGCCATGAACAGGATCAGGCTCCCCCAGCCGCAGCCGATGTCGAGCAGCCGCTCACCGCCGGTGAGGCCGAGCCGCCCCGCGACGAAGTGCAGCTTGTTCGTCTGTGCCTGATCGAGATCGGTGTGCTCGTCGGTGTACAGCCCAGAGCTGTATTTGAGCCGCTGGTCGAGGTAGACGCCGAACAGCTCGGCGGACAGCTCGTAGTGCTTGTTGGTGGCCTGATAGGCCTCTTGGGGGGTCGGGGCGGTCATGACGCCATCAGTTCCCCGTCGACGTACTTGTGGACCAGCGTGACCAGTTCTTCGACGGTCTTCACGGCGAAGATGGCCTCGTCGTCGAACTCGACGTCCCAGTGACGCTCCAATTTGGACACCACGCGCAGCAGCTTCATCGAGTCCGCTCCGGGCAACTCCTTGAGCACGTCGGTGTCACCGATCTCGGCGAGAGAGATCTTCAGCTCGGTGGCGAGATATTCGGTGGTGATGGCGGCGATCTGCTCGGGGCCGGTGGGCTCGGCGGTCATGATTCTCCTGTCCCGTGGTCGAAGTAGTGCCGGACGCGGTCGAAGGCGGCGTCGTCCAGCTTCATCAGGCTCCTGGCCTGCTCGGAGCGGATCGGCTGATAGGTGCCGGTGGCCATGACGTGCAACTCGCCGTCGGCCCCGTTGATCTCGGCTTCGGTGTGCAGCACCCCGTTGCCCCGGCCGCTGATCCGCGCGACGGTCAGATACGGCTCGCCCACCTTGAGTGGCAGCAGTAGCTTGCAGCGCAGGGTCACGGCGAACGCGAGCATGCCGTGAACCAGCGCGAGCGTGTCGCCCATCACCTCGTCCAGCAGCACGTTCACGATGCCGCCGTGCACGATCCCCGGGTAGGAGGCGTAGTTCTCCGAGAACGTCGTCTCGGCCGCGTAGTCGCCGTTCGGCAGCCGTTTCATCGACAGCTTGAGCCCGACCGGGTTCCGCGGCGAGCAGCCGAAACAGTTGAAGGAAGGCTCCCCGTGCCAGGGGAGTTCGATCGCCTCGCCACCGGCGTGCCGCGCGGCGCTCATGCGGTGACCTTTTCCTTCGACGACTCCTCGGCGATCGCCCGCCGTACGTGGGCCATCTTCGTCAGCGTGTAACCGGTGATCGCGGAAAAGTACTTGAACAGCTGCTCGCAGCACTTCGCCCATTCGATGCCGTCTTCGTCGACCTCGGCGAAATAGGCGAACATCTCGTCGATGGACTCGTGGTCCTGCAGCTCGGGCAGGTTCCCCTTGAACCGGCTGACCGGATGCTTGTACAGCTCGCGGGTGGTGCCCATGTAGACGTACAGGGTTTCCAGCACCGACGCGCATTCCTCCGGCCGCGCGGCGAGTTGCTGCGCGGTGTAGTGGACGAACTCACGCGCGTGCCGCGCTTCGTCACCGCTGGCCTTTCTCAGGATCGCGGCGAGCACCGGCTCCTTCATACTGCGGGCGACGCACTTGTAGGCGTGCGTGGCGAGCACTTCGCAGATGACGTTGGTGGCCAGGGTCGCCGCCCTGGTCACTCCCGGCGGGTACGCCTCGCGCATCGCGGCGATCGTGCCGTGGTCGATGCCGTGCCCCGCCAGCTGCAGCCAGGTCTGGAAGGCGAGGTGGTGCTGGATCTCCTGGTAGCCCCAGATGCACGCGAACTGCGAGAAGTCGTAGTCCATGCCGAACTCGTTGAGCAGCCCATGGGTCGCGGCGACGACGTTCGACTCACCCACGATGGCGCCCTTGGCGAACACGATGTGCTCGGGCAGGACCAGATCGGGCTGGAACTCCTCCCACGGGATGTGGTGCAGTTCCCAGGTCGCGTGCTGGTAGTCGGCGAACACCCGGGCGCTGTGCATCCGATCGTCTTCGAGCAGGGGTACTCCGGCCGGCGAATCCGTTCTGCGATTCACGCCCGTTCTCCTTGGTCCGGATTCTCGGGGGTGGAGAGCACCCCTTTGCCGTCACCGGATGTGACGCGCTGCGCGGCGAGCACGCGTTGCGTCTTCCCGCTGCTGGTCTTGGGGATCCAACGGGGTTTCACCGCGTAGACCCGCACCTGGGACAGGTCCAGCTCGGCTGCCACCCGTTTGCGGACCTCCTCGCGCACCGCGGCGGGGTCCCCACCGGTCTCCACGATGACGCCGATCCGCTCGCCGCCCTCGGCATCGGTGTCGGAGAAGGCGACGCAGCGTTGGCGGTAGACGCCCGGCACGGTGCGCGCGACGATCTCCACGTCGTCAGGGAAGTAGTTCTGCCCGTGCACCACGACCATTTCCTTGCGCCGCCCGGTGACGTACAGCTCGCCGTCGAGCATGAAGCCGAGGTCGCCGGTGCGCAGCCAGCCGTTGTCGAACGCCGCCGCCGTCGCCTCGGGATTGCCGAAGTACCCGGTGGTCACCGGTTCACCGGTGATCTGGATCTCCCCGAGCGTGCGGTCGGCCGTCACCGCCCCGTCTTCGCCGACGATCCGGAGTTCGATGCCGTGCACCGCGCGGCCCACTGAGACGACCTGCTTGGCCGCGGGCGCGGTCTCGTCGACGGGGCGTACGGCACCGGTCCTGGCGAGCTCGTCGCGGTCCACCGCGCGGATCCTCGCGGTACTGCCAGGGTCGGGGAAACTGATCGACAGGGTGGCCTCGGCCATGCCGTACACCGGGTACATCACCGACGGGTCCACTCCGCTGGGCGCCAGCGCCTCGGTGAACCGCCGGACGGTCGCCGAGTCGACCGGCTCGGCTCCGTTGAACGCCAGCCTCCAGCTGGACAGGTCGAGCGCGGCGAGTCGCTCCGCGGGCACGTTGTCGAGCACGTAGTCGTAGGAGAAGTTGGGGCCGGTGAGCACCGTTCCGCGATGTTCGGCGAAGTGTTCGAGAATTTCGCCCGGCCGCCGGAGAAAGGCGGTCGGGGAGAAGATATGGACGTCGGCGCCGTTGAGCCAGTGGGACTGCAGGCCGATGAGGCCCATGTCGTGGAAGGTCGGCGCCCACTGGACGAACACGTCGTCAGGGCTGAAGGCGCCCGACACCACGCAGGCGCGCAGGCCAGCCATTGCCGTCCGGTGGGGCAGCATCACGCCTTTGGGCTGACTCGTGCTGCCGGAGGTGAACTGGACGATGGCCAGTGAGCCGGGATCGACGGCGGGCAGGGTGAGCGGGCTGCCGGTGCCGCTGGGCGAAGGCGGAGGCAGAAAGGTCACGTCGGTGCAGAGCTTGGTGAGCTCGCTGCCGAGGTCGTCGTAGTCGGGGTCCAGTACGAGATGGCGCATGCCCGCGACGTCCACGACGCGTGCGAGCCGGCTCGCGATCCCTTTCACGCCACCGAAACCTGCCTGAATCGGCAGCACGCTGATCGCCGCTCCGGCCCGCCAGAGCCCGAAGATCGTGGTGAGGAAACGGGCGGCAGAGGGCACGAGCATGCCCACGATGTCACCGGGCCGCACCCCGGCGCGGAGGAACTCGTGCGCGGCCGCCGCCGAGGCTGCGTCGAGTTCCGCCGCCGTGATTTCGTCGCCGGCGCTGGGAAACCTCGCGAGTGAATCCGGCGACGCCTTCACCAGCCGGGCGAGGCTGTCGCCTAGAGTCTCCCCGTCCAGAAGGGCAGGTCGCATCTGTCGCTGCATGCTGATTTCCTTATCGTGACTTTAATGTTCAATCTGATGTTCGGTCGAAGGTGGCCCGCATCCAGTCGCGTATCAAAGCCGCCGTATGCGGAGCGTGATCTTCCAACATGCTGAAATGATTGCCGCGGGCGATTGCGGCGGTGTGGTCGAATGGCCACACCGGTTCCCACTCCACCGGCCAGCCATCCAACGGGGTCCCCGCACGCACGAACAGCACCGGGACCGGCAGCTCGGTGAACTTCCAATCGAATTTCTCGTATTGCAGCATGGCGGTGATCCAGCCATTGTCACTGGACCCGATCGGGCCGTTCATCATCCGTTGCCGCAGTTCCTCCTCCATGCCGGGAAGCAGGCGGACGAGCCGTTTCAGCTCGCTGGGGGCGTAGCTGTCCAGCACCACGACACCGGCCGGCGGTGTGCCCTTTTCACACAGGTATTGGGCGAGCGCGTAGGCGACCAGGCCGCCGGAGGACAGGCCGGCGAGGACGAAGGGCCGCTCCCCCAGTGCCGCGCGCAGACTCGCGGCGTGGGTCTCCAGCAGTACGCCCTCGGTCTCCGGGAGCGCCTCGCCACTGCGGAAACCGGGCTCCCGCATCGCCCAGACGTCGCGCTCGCCCTGGAACGGCTTGGCCAGGCGTGAATACTGCACCGGGTCCGACACGCCGGCGATCGCGGTGAGGCACACCAGTGCCGGTCCCTGCGGGCCACCGGCCAGCCGGAGCGGCCGCGGGATCTCCGGTAGCTCGTCCGGCGAGGCGAATGACCTGCGTGTCTTCTCCCATCCGGTGGCCCTGGCCCGGATGACCAGCCGGCTGAGGGGCTCGCCGTGCTCTTCCGTGGCCGGCTGCTCCTCGCCACGGGTCAGCACCTCCGTGAGATGCCGGACCAGCTCCAGCGGTGTCGGATGGTCGAAGATGACGGTCGGCCGCAGCCGTAGGTCGAGTGCTTCGCCGAGGTGGTTGCGGACGCGGATCGCGGCCAGTGAGTCCACCCCCATCTCCAGGAACCCGGAGTTCGGGCTGAGCTCGTCCGTGCCGTCGTGTCCGAGGGTCACCGCGACCTTGTCCAGCACCAGGTCGAGCAGCGCCCGTTCCCGCTCCGGCTCGCCGAGGAGGTCGAGCAACCGGCGCAGGCTCCCGTCCGGGGTCTCCGGCCGACTCACCAGTTCCCGCAGCAGGGGCCCGGTCTGTCCGTACAGGTCGATGCGGGTGGGGACCAGCACCGGGTCGGTGAGCCCGACCGCGGCGTCGAACAGCGCCAGCGCCTCTTTCGTGGACAGCTCGCCAGCGGTCGAGTCGAGATGGCGGGTCATGTCGCTGCGTTCCTCCCACAGGCCCCAGGCGAGCGAGACCGCGGGGAGTCCTCGCGCGCGCCGGTGGCAGGCCAGCGCGTCGAGCACGGCGTTCGCGGCGGCGTAGTTCGCCTGGCCCGCGCTGCCGACGGTCGCGGCGGCCGACGAGAACAGCACGAACGACTTCAGCGGCAGGTCCTCGGTCAGCTCGTGCAGGGCGAGCGCGGCCTCCGCCTTCGGCCGCAGTACGGCGTCGAGGCGGTCCTGCCTCATGCTCATCACCACGCCGTCGTCGAGCACCCCGGCCGCGTGGACGATGATCGTCGGCTGGTGTGCGCCGAGCAGTTCGGCCAGCTCCGCCCGGTCCGCGACGTCGCAGGCGGCCACGGTGACGGTGGCGCCCAGGGCGGTCAGCTCGTCGTGCAGCTCGGGCGCGTGACCCCTGCGGCCGACCAGGACCAGCCGCCGTACGCCGTGCGCGGTGACCAGGTGACGCGCCAGCAGTCCGCCCAGTGTTCCGGTGCCACCGGTGATCAGTACGGTGTCCTCGGCCGCCGCGAAGCTCGCCGGACCTCGCGGAAGGACCCGTACCAGGCGGCGCGCCAGCACCTGCCCGCCCCGCAGGGCGAGCTCCGGCTCGTCCGCGGCCAGGGCGGCGGTGATCGTCGCCGGAGTGATCTCATCGGCGTCCAGCAGGACGAACCGGCCGGGCTCCTCGGTCTGCGCCGACCGGACCAGGCCGATGGCGGCGGCGCCGGCCAGGTCGGGGACGCCTTCGCCGGTCCTGGTCGCCACGGCGCCCGAGAAGAGGAAGACCAGCCTGGAGGCGGCGAACTCCGGACGCGCGCTCCACCACTGGACCAGCTTCAGCGCGTGCCGTGCGGACTCACGTACCGAACCGCGGGAGCCGGAGACGAGCACCGCGCCCGGCGCCGGCAGGCCCGCGGAGACCGCGTTCTCCAGCGCCGCCAGGTCCGGGAAGACCGTGAAATGGTCGCTCTCGATGCCGACGGCCGCGATGGTCTCCGCCGCGACACCGCTCGCGGGACGCACCTCGACCCACTTGTTCCGGAACAGGGCGTCTCGTGGGGCGTCGCTTCGCAGGATCGCCGGTCGCAGCGCCAGCGAGTCCACCGACAGCACCGGCGCGCCCTCACCGTCGGCCACGGTCAGCCGCACCCCGTCATCGGCGGACCCGCGGAGCCGCACCCGAAGCATCGCCGGTTCGGCCGCGTGCGCGGTCACCCCGATCCAGGCGAACGGGAGCAGCGGTCCGTCGCTCTTCGCGGTCTCGTCGCCGAACCCCAGCGCGTGCAGGGCGGAGTCCAGCAGCGCCGGATGGACCACGAGCCCGCGGGTGTCCACCGGGCAGGCCACCTCGGCGAAGACCTCGTCGCCGCGCCGCCACACCGCCCGCAGCCCCTGGAACGTACGGCCATAGCGCAGGCCCCGGTCGACCAGCGCGGCGTAAAGCCCGGCGTGCGGGACCTCCTTCGCGCCGGCCGGCGGCCACGTTTCGAGCGTCCCGGGCTCGGACGGCGCCGTGCCCAGCACGCCTTCGCCGTGGCGTACCCAGCCCGCACCGTCCACTTTCGCGTGCAGCTTCAGGCCACGGCGTCCCGCGCCGTCCGGCGGGCCCACGCGCAGCTGCACCGTCGCCGCACCGTCGTCCGGGAGGACCAGCGGCGATTCCAGGGTGAGTTCCTCGACCGTCGTGCGATTCGCCGCGGCGCAGGCGTGCAGCGCGAATTCGAGCCACGCGGTTCCGGGCAGGATCACCTCGTCCAGCACCTGGTGATCCGCCAGCCACGGAGACGACGCCACCGACAGGCGCCCGGTCAGCACCAGCTCATCGCTGTCCGCCAGCTCGACCGCCGCACCCAGGACGGGGTGACCACCGCTCCTGGGCTCGCGGGGCATCAGCCAGAACCGCTTGCGCTCGAACGGATAGGTCGGCAGCTCGGTGAACACGTGCGCGTACGGTCCCGCCAACGCCGTCCAACGAGGCCGGAGGCCGCGGACGTACAGCTCGGCGAGCGAGGCGAGTAGCGCTCCACGGCCGTCTTCCCGGCGGCGCAACGATCCGACCACCACGGCCTTGTCGCCGACGGCCTCCAGGACCGCCGGAACCAGCACGGGATGCGGGCCGGCCTCCACGAAGAACGAGTGTTCCGGCACCGCGAGCCCGGCCACCGCCTCGTCGAACCTCACGGGCATGCGCAGGTTCCGATACCAGTAGCCGGCGTCCAGCTCGGTCCCGGCGAGCACGGTGCCGGTCACCGACGAGTGGAAGGGAATGTCCGTGGCCTTCGGCGCCACGGGCGCCAGCTCGGCGAGGAGACGGTCGCGTACGCGCTCCACCTGGGGCGAGTGGGCCGCGTAGTCCACCGCCAGCCTCCGCACCCGGACGCCGGACCCGGCCAGGTCCGCCAGCAGGGCCTCGATCGCATCGGTGTCTCCGGCGACCACCGCCGACTCCGGCCCGTTGACCGCCGCGATCGACAACCGCTCGCCCAGCCGGGGTCGCAGCTCGTCCGCTGCCATCTCCACCGAGGCCATGCCGCCACGGCCGGAGAGTTCGGTCAGTGCCGTCGCGCGACGGGCGACCGCCAGCGCGGCGTCTTCGAGGGACAGCGCGCCCGCGACGTGGGCCGCGGCGATCTCCCCCTGGCTGTGCCCCACCACGGCGTCCGGCTCGATGCCGCAGGCCCGCCAGAGGCCGGCGAGCGAGACCATGACCGCGAACAGCGCCGGCTGCACCACGTCCACCCGCTCCAGCGAGGGTGCCTCCGGCTCCTGCCGCAGCACTGCCGCCAGGTCCCAGCCGACATGCGGCGCCAGCGCTTCGGCGCAGCGGTGGATGTGGTCCCGGAACACCGGCGACGTCTCCAGCAGGTCGCCGGCCATTCCCGCCCACTGACCGCCCTGGCCGGGAAAGACGAACACCACCTTGCCCGTCAGGTCGGCCGTGCCGGTCACCAGGCCCGGCACGGCACCGCCCCGGCTCAGTACGGTCAGGCCGGGCCGGGGGTCCGCGTCGAGCACCACGGCACGGTGCTCGAAGGTGGTACGGGAGGTGACCAGTGCGTGCGCGACGCCTGCCGGTTCCCTGCCGTCAAGGTGCGGGAGCAGCCGTCCCGCCGAGGCGCGCAGCGCGGATTCGGTCCGCGCCGAGAGCACCCACGGCAGCGGCTTCGCCGCGACGGCCGCCGGCGCTTCGAGCGGCGGTGCGTCTTCGAGGATCACGTGCGCGTTGGTGCCGCTGATCCCGAACGAGGACACCCCCGCACGCCGGGGCTCGCCCTCGCTCCCCTGCCAGGGACGGCTTTCGGTGAGGAGCTCCACCGCGCCCGCACTCCAGTCCACGTGCGATGACGGGCCGTCCACGTGCAGCGTCCGCGGGAGGGTCCGGTGGCGCAGGGCGAGCACGATCTTCATTACTCCGGCGACGCCGGCCGCGGCCTGGGTGTGCCCGATGTTCGACTTCACCGAGCCGAGTGCCAGCGGGGTCTCGCGGTCGCGGCCGTACGCGGCCTGCAACGCCGACGCCTCGATCGGGTCGCCCAGCGTCGTACCCGTGCCATGGGCCTCGACGGCATCCACGTCCTGGCCGCGCAGCCCGGCGTCGGCCAGCGCCTCGCGGATCACCCGCTGTTGCGCGAGCCCGTTCGGTGCGGTCAACCCGTTGGACGCGCCGTCGGAGTTGACCGCGGTCCCCCGCACCACGGCCAGCACCGGGTGGCCGTGTGCGAGGGCGTCCGTCAGCCGCTCGACGACCACAACTCCGGCGCCCTCACCCCAGCCCACGCCATCCGCGGCCTCGGCGAACGCCTTGCAGCGGCCGTCCGCGGCCAGCGCGCCCTTCTGCTGGAACGCGGCGAACAGCCCGGGAGTGGATATCACGGCGACGCCCCCGGCCAGCGCGAGATCGCACTCCCTCGCGCGCAGCGACCGGACCGCCAGATGCAAGGCAACCAGCGAGGACGAGCACGCGGTGTCGATCGAGACCGACGGGCCCTCTAATCCGAGCAGATAGGCGACGCGCCCGGACAGCGCGCTCGCCGCGGCGGCGGTCGCCAGGTGATCGCCGTGTTCGTTGTGGTTGCTGAGCTCGCCCAGCAGCATGCGGTAGTCCTGGTCGCTGGTCCCGGTGAACACCCCGGTCCGTGAGCCGCGCAGGGACGCCGGGTCGATCCCGGCCCGCTCGATCGCCTCCCACGAGATCTCCAGCATGAGTCTCTGCTGGGGGTCCATCGACAGGGCCTCACGGGGACCGATCCCGAAGAAGCCCGCGTCGAACCAGGCCGGGTCGGAGAGGAACGCACCCTCACCGGTGAACTCCTCCGGCCAGCCGCGGTCGGCGGGAAACGGCGTGACCGCGTCTCGGCCGGCGTCGATCAGCCGCCATAACCCGTCGGGGTCGCTCACCCCGCCGGCGAACCGGCAACCCATGCCCACGATGGCGATCGGCTCACGCGCGCTCGTCTCGGCGGCACGCAGGCGTTCCCGGGTCTCTCGCAGCGCGGCGGTGAGGCGCTGCACGGTGACGAGCACTTTGTCGTCAGCCATCGAGGCGGTCCTCCGCTGCCATGGAGAGTTCTCGTTCGGCTTGGCTCAGCACGGCCTCGAGATCCGCCGTTCCGGCCTCCTCCTCCGACGGGCGTTCGGGTTCCGGGGCGAGTTCGGCGTCGAGATGGCCGGCCAGCGCGATGGGCGTGGGGTGGTCGAACAACGTGCTCGCGGACAGCCGCAGTCCGGTCTCCGCACTCAGCTGGTTGCGCAGCTCGATCACGCCCAGGGAGCTGAGCCCCTGCTCGTGGAACGGTTCCCCGGGCCTGACCTGCGCGACCGAGTCGTGCCCGAGCACCTGGGCGGCGTGCCGGCACACCAGATCGCGCAGTGTGCGGACGCGACCGGCCCGCGACATTCCGGCGAGCCGCCGTACGAGTGAGGATGCCTCCGCGGGCGACGCGGCGGCCTTGCTCTGCCGCACTTCGGGTATGTCCGCGAGCAACGGGCTGGACCGGGTGGTGGCGAACACCGAGAGGAACCGGGCCCAATCGATATCCGCGATCACCAGCCCGGATTCGTCATGTGCGAAGGCGGTGCCCAGCGCGGCGATCGCCAGGTCCGGGTCGAGCACCGTCATGCCGTTGCGGCGCAGCCGCGCGCCCACGATCCGCGCGTCCGCCCCGTCCACGGCCATGCCGCCCGCTCCCCAGGGCCCCCAGGCCACCGACGTGGCCGCGAGCCCGTCGGCGCGGCGTTGCTCGGCCAGCGCGTCGAGGTAGGTATTGGCCGCCGCGTAGTTGGCCTGGCCGGCGTTGCCGACCGCGCCGGTGGCGGAGGAGAACAGCACGAACGCCTTCAGCTCTCCCGCGAGTTCGTGGAGATTCCTCGCGCCCGAGACCTTGGCGTGCAGGACCCGTGCGAACCGCTGCGGGTCCAGCGCGTCGATCACGCCGTCGTCGAGTACGCCGGCGGCGTGCGCGACCGCGGTCAGCGGGCGGTCCTCGGGGATCCTGGCGAGCAGGGCCGCCACCGCTTCCCGGTCGGCCACGTCGCAGGCGGCGACGTCGACCTCGACGCCGAGCGCGGTCAGCTCGGCGACCAGCTCGGGATCGCTCGCGTGCCTGCCGGTCAGGAGCAGTCGTTCGGCGCCCGCCGCCGCCAGCCACCTGGCGATCCGCCTGCCCAGCGCGCCGAACGCTCCGGTGATGAGCGTGGTCCCGCGCAAGGGCCAGCCACGCCGGGGTCCGGCCCCGACCGGCGCGTGCAGCAGGCGCCGGACGAACACTCCGGAGGCGCGCACGGCGACCTGGTCCTCCGCCGAGGAGAGCACTCCGGCGAGCCGTTCGGCCACCGGTGAGTCCACCGTGGGCGGGAGGTCGACCAGCCCGCCCCACCGCCCCGGGTGTTCCAGGGCCGCGACCCGGCCGAGTCCCCACACCATGGCCTGCACCGGGCTGCCGAGCCGGTCGCTGTGGCCCGTGGACACCGCTCCCCGCGTCGCGCACCACAACGGCACTTCGAGCTCGGTGTCCCCCATGGCCTGGATGAGCGCGGTGGTCAGCGCGAGCCCGGCGGGGAGCTCGGCGGTTCCCGGACACGCCCGTTCGTCCAGCGCCAGCAGGGACAACATCCCGTCGACCGGTTCGCCGTGCTTCACGGCCGCGAGCCGCTCGGCGATCTCCGCGCGGCCCGCGCCGATGGCGATGGGCAGCGTCCGGGCGCCGAGCGCGACGGCGAGCGGTTCCGGCACGGGCAGGTCCTCGGAGTGGACGATCAGCCAGTTCCGCCGGTAGGCGGCCTGATCCGCCACCGGGTGCCAGCCGATCCGGTATCGCAACCGGTCCATCCCGGTTTCCCGGTCGTGGTCGCGCCGCCACCGCGCCATCGCGGGCAGCAGTTCGCTGAACTTCCGGTCGGTGCTCGTGCCCAGCAGATCGGTGAGGCCCTGATGGTCTTCGCTCACCACGGCCTTCCAGAACGCCGAGTCCGCCTGTTCGGACCGGTTCTCGACCGCGTCGGGCATCAGCCAGAACCGCTTGCGCTGGAAGGCGTACGTGGGCAGGTCCACTCGTCGTGCCCCGGTCCCGCCGTACCACTCCGACCAATCCGGCCCGTGGCCACGGGTGTGCAGCGCCGCGACGGCGCCGAGCACGTCGTCACCTCGCAGGGCGGGGACCACCGCCGCGTCGAGGGTCTCCGTGAGGCAGTCGGCGGCCATCTCGGTGAGCGTCGTCTCCGGTCCCAGCTCCAGGAACGTGGTGACGCCTTCGTCCTGCAGCGTGCGCATCCCGTCGAGGAACCTGACCGTGCCGCGTACGTGGCGGACCCAGTACTCGGGGGAACACAGCTCCTCGTCGGTGGCGATGAGCCCGGACAGGTCGGACACGACAGGGATCTGAGGTGGGTGGTAGCTCAGGCTCTCCGCGACCGCGCGGAACTCGTCGAGTACGGGATCCATCAAGGAGGAGTGGAACGCGTGGCTGACCCGCAGGCGCTTGGTCTTGCGTCCCTGGGCACGGAACCGCTCCGCCAGCGCGACGACCGCTTCCTCGGTCCCGGAGATCACCACCGATCGTGGCCCGTTCACCGCTGCCAGCGACACTCCGGGAGGAAGCTCCCCGACCTCCTCCTCCGACGCCGCCACCGCGTACATCGCGCCTTCCGCGGGCAACGCCTGCATGAGCGTGCCACGCGCCGCGACCAGCGTGCACGCGTCCTGCAAAGACAGCACCCCGGCCAGGTGGGCGGCTGCCAGTTCGCCGATGGAGTGGCCCAGCAGCAGGTCCGGCCGGATGCCCCGGCTCTCGAGCAGCCGGAACAGTGCCACCTCGAAGGCGAACAGGCCGGTCTGCGCGAACTCCGTACGGTCGAGGGCCTGCTGATCCGTGCCGAACACCGTCTCCTTCACCGGCAGGCCCAGCCCGGCGCACACCTCGTCGAAAGCCTCGGCGAAGACCGGATACTCGGCGTACGGCTCGAGTCCCATGCCCACTCGCTGGCTGCCCTGACCGGTCAGCAGAAAGGCCAGGCCGCCCTCGACCACCGTGCCGACCGTGAGGTCGGGGTCGGGTTCGCCCGTCGCCAGCGCGGTCAGCGAGCGCCGCAGCCGATCCCGTTCACCTCCGGTGAGCACGGCTCGGTACGCCAGCGCCGACCGTGTCGTGGCCAGCGAGAAGCCGATGTCACGCTCGTCGAGCTCGGGATGGGCGTCCCAGTGCGCGCCGAGCCGTCCGGCCTGGGCGCGCAGAGCGGCGTCCGAGCCGCCCGAGAGTATCCACGGCCGGCTCGGCCCGGCCGGCTCCGCCCGTACCTCCGGCTCGGCGGGCGGCTGCTGAAGGATCACGTGGGCGTTGGTCCCGCCGATCCCGAACGAGGACACACCCGCCCGCCGGACCGGCCCGTGATCCGGCCACGGCGTCCGCTCGGTCACCAGCCGCATCCCGGCGTCCCAGTCCACGTGGGAACTGGGCCGGTCGACGTTCAGGGTGGCCGGGACCAGGCCGTGCCGCATGGCCAGCACCATCTTGATGACCCCGGCCGCACCGGCCGCGGCCTGCGTGTGGCCCAGGTTGGACTTCAACGAGCCCACCAGCAGTGGCCGGTCCGCTGGCCGATGCGCCCCGTACGCCTCCAGGAGCGCGCCGGCTTCGATCGGGTCACCGAGCTTCGTGCCCGTGCCATGCGCCTCCACGACGTCCACGTCCGACGGCCGGAGCCCGGCGTCGGCGACCGCGGAGATCAGCAGGCGCTGCTGGGCGGCGCCGTTGGGCGCGGTGAGCCCGTTGCTCGCGCCGTCGGAGTTGACCGCCGACCCCTTGAGCAGAGCGAGCACCGGATGACCGTTGCGGCGTGCGTCGGAATACCGCTCCAGGACGAACATCCCGCCGCCCTCGGCCCACGCGGTGCCGTCCGCGCCCTCGGCGAACGGCTTCGCCCGCCCATCCGGCGCGAGCCCGCCATGGCGGCTGAACTCCACGAACACCATCGGCGAGGCCAGCACGGTCACCGCGCCCGACAGGGCCAGCGAGCACTCGCCACGACGCAGCGCGGCGGCGGCGAGATGCATCCCGACCAGCGACGACGAGCAGGCCGTGTCGATCGCGAGATTGGGCCCCTCCAACCCGAAGGTGAACGAGATCCGGCCTGAGGCCACGCTGGACACGGTCCCGATCGCCAAATGCGATCGCGAGGGGACGCCGGCGTACCCGGGACCGGTGCCGTAGTCGCTGTGGGACAGCCCGGCGTAGACCCCGGTGTCGCTGCCGCGCAGCGTGGCCGGGTCGATGCCGGCCCGTTCGAACGCCTCCCAGGACAGCTCGAGCAGCAACCGCTGCTGCGGGTCCATTTCGAGCGCCTCGTGCCCGCCGATGCCGAAGAACGCGGGATCGAACTCGGCGGCGTCGTGGAGGAACCCGCCCTCGCTCACGTAGCTCGTACCCGACCGTACGCGCTCCGGGTCGTGGAGCCCGGTCAGGTCCCAGCCGCGGTCCTCCGGCATCGACGAGATGACGTCACGGCCCGAGGCGACCAACCGCCACAGGTCCTCCGGCGACCGCACCCCTCCAGGAAACCGGCAGCTCATGCCGACGATGGCGATCGGCTCGTCCGAACCGGTCCGGCGCGGGAGGGCGACCATCGGCCGGCGCGCGCGGTTCTCCAGGTACGCGGCCAGCCGGTTCGGAGTGGGATGGTCGAACAGCGCGGCCGTCGGGATCTTCAGCCCGGTACGCCTCCGCAACCGCTTCACCAGTTCCACGGTCGCCACGGAGTCGAGCCCGAGGTCGAAGAACGACCGATCCGGCCCGTAGCCGCTCTCGATCATCTCCTCGGTCTCGGCCCGGATCAGCCGCGGCAGGTCCGTCGCCCGGGATGCGGCACGAGAGGGCTCCGCCACCTCGGTCGGCAGGTGCGTACGCCGGCCGCCCCAGCCGCGGAAGACCGCGGGCCAGTCCACCGGCACACCGTGGGCGTGCGACTCGCCCAGCGTGCCGAGCACGGCGCGCAGATCGGACTGACCGCCGCGCAGGGCGGCGGTGACGAGCACGTTCTCCAGAACGGACTCGGGCAGTGTTTCCTCGACCAGAGCGGCGAGCACCCCGTTCGCGCTCATGTCCACGTAGGTGTCCACGCCCGCCGCGTCGAGGCCGGTGACGCAGTTGAGGAAATCCCCGGTGCCGCGCACCTGCGCACCCCAGTACTCGGGCAGGCAGACCACACCGGGGTCCGATCCGAGCGTGGTGTGCACCGGGATCAGGGGGATGCGCGGCGGTCGCGGTGAAAGGCCGCGGGCGAATCGCTCGAAGTCACCGGCCATCGCGGCCATGTGCGGCGAGTGGAAGGCCCGGTCGACCGGCAGTTGCTTCACCTTGCGTCCGCGGTCCGACCACAGTCCGGCGATCCGCAGCACGGTTTCCCGGTCCCCGGAGATGACCACGGAGTTCGGGGCGTTCACCGCGGAGATCGCGGCCAGGTGTTCGAGGCCCGCCAACGACTCCAGCGCCTCCGCGGCGGAGACGCGCATCGCGACCATCGCGCCGCCGACAGGTGTCTTCTCCCGGAACAGCCGGATCCGCTCGGCCAGCAGCGCGCACACGTCGGGCAGGGAGAACACCCCGGCCGCCGTCGCCGCCGCCAGCTCCCCGACCGAATGCCCGGCAACGAAGTCCGGGCGCACGCCCCAGTGCTCGAACTGCCGGAACAGCGCCACCTGGAGGGCGAACAGCGCGTCCTGCGTGTAGAGGGCCTGGTCGGCGGGTGCGACCTCGGTGTCACCGTCGCCGAGCAGCAGATCGCGCACCGACCAGGTGGAGACCGCCGCCAGGTGGTCGCACACTTCGTCGAGCGCGTCGGCGAACACGTCGAACAGCGGGTACAGCTCGCGTCCCATGCCCGGCCGCTGCCCGCCTTCGCCGGGAAAGAGGAAGGCCACCGTACGCCCGGTCTCGGCTTTCGCCGCGCCGCCCCCGCCCGACGCGAGTTCGCCGAGCCCTTCGGCGAGTTCGGCGCGGTCACCGCCGAGGACCACGGCCCGATGCGGCAGGTGCGGCCGCGCGACGGCCAGGGTGTGCGCGGTATCCAGCAGGTCCGCGCCGTCGGGCCCGGTCAGCTTGACGCGCAGGCTCTCCGCCTTGCCGCGCAAGGTCTCTTCGCTGCCGGCCGACAGCAGCAACGGCAGTGCCGGGACCTCGGCCCTCGTCGTCGACGGCGGGCGCGCCGGCGGTTCTGACAACACCAGCGCGCAGGCCGTACCCGTGCCGTCCGTGGAACAGAGCAGCGCGGTCAACCGGCCGTCCGGGTCGAGCGGAACACCGGCGACCGGAACCTGCCTCCGGCCGAGCAGGACGGGCATCTCCAGCAGAGCCGTCACCGCGTCCTCGTCGCCGTCGACAGGCCCGTCCGGCACCGTCTCGCCCGAGTGGTAACCGTTCCGCCACAGGAACCGGACGTCGGCGCGGTCCACCTCGGCGCGCGCACAGGCCTGCCGTACGACGTCGCCCCGGCCGAGCGCACTGCCGTCGATCACGCAGTGGATCGGGTCACCGTCGGCTAATGCGGCGAGCGCCGGCTTCAGCAGCAGGAATCCGCTGCCTCCGTCGGGTGAGACGGCCCCGGCGAGCGCGAGGTCGGACTCACCCGCGTGAATGCTCTGACAGGCCAGGTGAACCGCTCCGGCGGACTGACCGCCCAGTGTGTGCGCGGGCCCGAGCACGCCCAGCTCGTCCGCGATCTGGCCGGCCTGCGCGGTGCTGAACACACCGGCCGCCGTGTTCCGAAACTGCTCCGGAACAATGCCGGCGTTTTCCAGTGCCCGCAGTGCCGCTTCGGCCAACGGAATTGTCGAGGGGCAATGAGACAAGCCGATCACCGCGACCGGCGCCGGGCGAGCAGCGCTGCCGGACTGCATAGGACCACCTGTCATATCACGTGACCGAGATCGCGCCGAAATATAGGTTAGATATAAACCAAATATGTAAGGGTCTTCCCAGGAAGGGGCACAGGAGCCGACATCGTAACTATCCAGGCGAACGCCTGTAAATACTCACTTGAACAGTTGAGTTCTAGTGAGACTTTTCCGCCGACGCCAAGACGTACGGTCACTGCTCGTATCGACCGTAGGCCCGGCGGTGCCTACGAGGCGGCGCCGGCCTGGGACAACTCGCTGGTCCAATAGGAGCCGGTGGGCAGCGTGTCCCACGGGTTGGAGCCGTTGTCCGGGGTGACGTAGACGTAGCCGGCATTGCGCGCCTTGGACAGGGCGATCGCATTCGTCATGCTGTTCTCATCCGGCGTGTCGTAGACGAGATGCCACAGCCGACTCGGGCTCGCCGACGATTCCCACGCCGGAGGGCTCCAGTTGACGTACGACGCGTACGTGCCTTCGAAAGCGACCAGTGTGTCGGCTGCACCGGTGTAGCACTGTTCGACGTCGCCTCCGGGGTTGTCCACGACCGTGGCGCCCGTGTGCTGTTTCACGTAATCCCGGAGCGTGATGTAGAGGTTGACGTGAGCGTTACCGCTGCCGCAGTCCGCCAGCGCGTCGTCGAAGAATATTCCGTCGAGCCCGTGGCCTCCGTAGAAGCCGTACCAAGCATCGACGTCACCCTCGACCTGGCTGGTCCAGGCGGCGGCCGAAGTCTCTCCGCTCCGAGTACGCCGATTGTTCGGCGGGAAGCCGAAGTAGCCCGTGTCCACATAGCCCAAGACCGTCACACCCGCGCTGTGAGCGGCGCTGATGGCATCGGCATAGCCCTGGTCGAAGCCGCCGCCCGGACCGCTGTTCGGGTTGGCGACCGCCACGGCATTGCCGCCGGACTGGTCCAGCTGCGTCCAGTAACCGCCCGGCGGAAAGTACGCGGGCACCGCGATCTTCTGCGGACCGGCCCCAGCCGAGGCAGGTGGCGCCCCGATCGCCAGGAACAGCGGGACAACGACCGAAAGCGCGGCGATGAGTCGCATCTTCATTGTTCACCTCTGCGGTCCGAATGCTCACGTTCGGTCCACGATGACATTGAGTGGGCGAAAAGTCACCACCGTCTGGTCCCAGGCGAGTGCCGTCTCATCGTTGACTTCGGGGGCGAGAATTAAACGCGGGTCAGGTATCGATGCGGTGTTGAGTCAGGTTTTCGCCGGTGCGGGTTTGGCCCTGTTGTCCTGGCGCTTGTCGAGGGCGTAGATGATTCCCGGTTTTCCGTCGCCGGGGCTGCGGCGATCCAGCTCGAACAGCGTTGTGGCGGCCATCAGGTCGCTGAGTTTGGCGTAGCCGTAGTTGCGGGAGTCGAAGTCCGGCTGTTGCTTGGTGATGATGTGCCCGACGCTTGCGAGGGCGGCCCAGCCGTCGTCGTCGGAGGCGGCTTCCACCGCGTTACGCAGTTGGTTCACCAGTGTGGTGTCACCCTTGAGCTTCGCCGCCGAGGTGCGTGGGGTCGGACCGGGTACCGCGCCGGTGGGTGCGGCGGCGTTCTGGGCGTAGATGAGGTTCTCGATGTAGACGAACTTGTCGCACGCCGCGACGAAGGGCTTGGGAGTCTTACGTTCGCCGAACCCGTACACGGTGAGGCCGGATTCGCGGATTCGCGCGGCCAGGCGGGTGAAGTCGCTGTCGCTGGAGACGATGCAGAATCCGTCGAAGCGTTCTGAGTACAGCAGGTCCATCGCGTCGATGACCATCGCCGCGTCGGTGGCGTTCTTGCCGGTGGTGTAGGCGAACTGCTGGATCGGCTGGATCGACTGAGCGAGCAGCTGGTCCTTCCAGCCTTTGAGGTTCGTCCCGGTCCAGTCGCCGTAGGCACGTTTGACGTGGGCGGTGCCGTACTTGGCGACCTCCGCCAGCAGCCCGTCGGTGATCGCCGGCTGCGCGTTGTCCGCATCGATGAGAACCGCGAGCTTCGCGGTGTTCTCGCTGACCATGCTGCTCCTCCTGGTCTGGAGGTATCGAGAAGGGACGGCCGGATCGAATGCCGTCGTGCCGGTCGAGTTTAGCCTCCGCCTCGTACGGCCTACCGTTCCGGCAGAGGCGTGATCATTGATCCGGGCGAGGCCTTGCGACCGCCTCGCGGCGAAAGCGATCATGGACACTCGCGGTGAACCGGACGAAATTGGGAGGGCGTTCGTGAGTTGGGCGGACGGGCGGCTGTGCGGCTTCGACGTCGAGACGACCGGCGCGGACCCGGATCAGGCCAGGATCGTCTCCGCGACGGTCGTGCTGGTCGGCGGTGACCGCCCCAGTCACGAGTTCTCCCTGTTAGTCGATCCGGGCGTTGACATTCCGGCCGCCGCGACGGCGATTCACGGCATCACGAACGAGCGGGCCCGCGCCGAGGGGCGTGCGCCCGCCGACGCGCTGGCCGAGATCCTGCGGCTGCTGCGCACGACGTGGAAACGCGGCTTACCAGTGGTGGCCTTCAACGGTTCCTACGACTTCACCGTGCTGGACCGAGAGCTGAACAGGCACCTGGACACCGCCATCGAGGTCGACGGGCCGATTGTGGACCCGCACATCATCGACCGGGCGCTGGACCGCCGCCGCGGTAAACGGACCCTCGAAGAGACATGCCGCCACTACCGCGTACGTCTCGACGGCGCGCACGACGCCACCCAGGATGCCCTCGCGGCCGCCCGGCTGGCCTGGCGGCTCGCCCGGCACTACCCGGCCGAGGTCGGTGAGACGTCCCTTCCGGAGCTGCACGACAAACAGGTGACGTGGTCACAGCAGTGGGCCGACTCGCTCAACCGGTACTGGCGGTCGCAAGGTCAGGACAGGACCACGGACGGCACGTGGCCGGTCCGCCCGCGCCGGGACTGACCACGGCAGGACTACCGGGCCACGCCCGTCATCCGCGAAGTCAGGAGCACGCTGAGCGGGAGGCACCGCACACGCGTATCGTCCCCGACCATGCCGGGCGATGACAGCATGGTCGGGGACGATCCGCTTGCCGACGGGATGGCCCTGTCCCTGCGTCTGCGGCGCGACTTCACGGTGACCGACGCCGCCCGTCTCCTCGCGGCCGCGCGCCGCCTCTACCGCGAACTCGATCCGGGCACGAGCGCCACCGAAGCCCGCGAGGCGGTGACCTGCGCCGCGGACGCGCTGTTCGTCATCCTTGAGCACGCCGGCCTGCTCGGCGACGTGGCCGACGGCAGGCTCGGCGCCGCTGACGGGCTGGCAGCCGCTGGATGGCGCGCGCAGATCGTGATCGACGAACCGGCTCCCCTGTCACCCGAGCCCAGGAGCGACTGTCTTCGTGGTGATGTCTTCGCGCTTCCGCCCGATCACGCCGGAGGATGAGCGTCAAGCCAAGCCGCCGCTCGGCGGGCGGACGCGCGTGACAGCCACGCGTCCTGAACGATCTCCGCCAGTTCGCCCCGGGTGAGCTCACCGATACGGCAGGCCCGGAGCAGCACGGACGGGTGACCGTTGAAGTGCGCGGTGGTGAAGAACGGCGACGCCTCGTCCTGCGTCAGCGCCAGCTTGTCCCCTTCGGACGCGACCCAGAAAACGATCACATCCTGATAGCGCTCCCCGGTCTCGGGATCGAAGGCGTCGGGCCGCGGATTGCGGAAGAAGACGAACGACTTCGCGCCGACCTGGTAGACCGGGTTCTCGTGGGTGCCGGGGTAAACGGTGACATGCGGCATGGCCAGAGCGAGTTCGTGCACGTCCTCGACCCTGGCGGGCCGGCCCTCCTCGTTCGGCATGACCTCAGCGTAGGCGGCTCAGTGACATCCGCTCAGTCTTGGGCCTGGGTCAGCCGGTCGACCGCCTGCCTGATGCGCCGAGCCCGGGTCTCGGGCTTCTTGGCGGAGACGACGGCCTTGACCATCTCGCGCCGGCGGAACGCGGTGAGGCGGTCGAAGGCGTCCCGTACGCCCTCGTCGGCCAGAGCCGTGGTGAGGTCGTCGGGCAGGTCGACGACGCCGTCCTCGGCGTCGGGCTCGATCGTGACGGTGACCGTGTCCCCGGCGGTGGCTCCGACCTGCTGCTGGACGGCCTTGTTCACGGCCGTCATATAGGTGCCGCCCATCTTGTGCAGGGTGGCGCGGACCGGCCGGCCGTTGATCGTGATGAGTGCGGGCAGCAGCCGGGCGGTGCCGAGCGTCGCCGCGAGATCAGCGGGGACACACAGGCGTACGGCGTTACGTTCCTTGATCAGCTCGGTGCTGAAATCGATGCGGTTCACGCCGGCCTCCGCGGGCCGGTGACGGTCGTCGAGGCGACGAGGCGGGACGGCAGCCGGCGGGTGACGAACTTCTTCCAGCCGCCGCGGTGCATGAACGCCAGAACCGCGCCGCCGATGCCCTCGAAGCCCTGATGGTCCAGACGCAGCCGCGTGCCCGCGCCGTCGGGCAGCGCGGTCAAGGTCCACCGGACCGTGGTGGTGCTGCGCATGCGGCTGCCCTTCCAGCTGTAGGCGAGCCGGTGTGGTTCGTCGACCTCGATGACCTTGCCCTCGATCACGCCGTCCCAGCCCGGCATCGGCTTGGCGCGCAGCTGGAACGGCCGGCCGACGACGGGCGCGAAGCCTTCGACGGGCATCAGCCATTCCGACAGGGCCGCAGGGTCGGTGAGGGCCTGCCACACATCGGATGGCGCGTAGGGCAGGTCGGTTTCCAGGGTGATGTCACGTCTCATGGTCGGACTCTCTTGTTTCAGGGGGTGCTGTGGTGTCGGCCGCCCGCCGGTCGAGATAGGAGCGCAGCCCGTTCATCCGCTCCGACCAGAAGCCGCTGAACAGCGACGCCCAGTCGAACAGGTCCTGCAAGGGCTGCGGCTGGAGGCTGTACAACCGCTGGCGCCCCGAGCGCCGCTCCCGCACCAGCCCAGCACTGCGCAGCACGGCGAGGTGGCGGGACAGCATCGGCAACCCCACCTCCAGCCGGTCCGCGAGCTCGGTGACCGACAGCTCCCGGCCGTACATCAAGGTCTCCAGCGCGGCACGGCGGGTGGGATCGGCCACCGCCCGGAAGACGTCTTCAGTGGCACTCGGCCTAGGCATGCACCATATTTACGTTAACTGTGAAATGTTCGCAACCCAGACCGTCGACGGCCCCCAGCCGTTTCGACTGAGGGCCGTCGTACGTGCTGCCGCGCGGACGCCCGGGGTGAGCTGGTAGTCGGCACGCCCATCGACGTGCCGGCGCCCACGGCGCCGTAGCAGCGCGATCCACCGCTACGACCTCCGGGACGGCACGGTGAGCACCCACCGCTTCGACCTCGGCCGCACGCCCGGCGAGGCGGTCTTCGTACCCGCCGACGAGCAGGCCAGCGGATCAGGCCGGCTGATGACGTTCGTCTACGACGCCGCCTCCGAGCGCAGCGACCTCGTCGTTCTCGGCCGGGCTCTCGTCGCCACCGTCCACCTTCCGCGCCGTATCCCCTTCGGCTTTCACGGCAACCGGCTTCCCGACCTGTGAGCCGTCAGGCGGCGTAGTTGCGCATGACGCGCAGGGCCGCGGCGGCGTGCGGGCCTTCGGTCTCCAGGGTCGTACGCTCCGCGGGCAGGCGGCGTGCGCCGACCCGGCAGAAGTCCCCGGCCGTGCCCCGGATCACCGACGGCGCGTCCGGGTCGCCGAAGTGCCAGAGTTCGCCGTCCGGTCCGGTGAGCTCGCAGCGGACCGGCCCGCCCTCCTCGCCGGCGGTCGCGAACGCGTACGGCAGGGTTCGCTGGGCGAGCCAGGCGATGTGCCGCAGCCGGGCGGTGTCGGGGTAGTCGATGCCGAGCGGGACGGTGATGTCGAGCGCGTGGGCCCAGTGCTCGGCGAGCCGGGTCGTGGCGAGCGTACGTGCGGAGAGCGGGACCGCGGCCCACGGCAGGCGGTCGTCGGGCGAGCAGCCGCGCAGCGCCTCGACCGCCGAGCGGCTCGCGCAGCGCCACCGTTCGAGCACCTCGCTCCCGGTCGCACCGCGGTCGGCGACGACCAGGCGGTCCATCAGCTCGTCCAGCGGCACCCCGTCCTCGCGGGCGAAGCCCGAGCCGTTCTTGGCGACGGACGCGAGGACGAACTCCTCGGACTGGGCCAGGTGCACCACGACGTCGGCGATGGTCCACCCGGCCGCGGCGGACGGCCGGGCCCACGCGTCCGGCTCGAGCACCGCGAGTACGGCGTCGAGCCGGGCGTACTCGGCGGCGAGGTCATCGAACAGGCCACGGTCCATCCCACCACCATACCGAACGATATTCGGTCAGCGTTGGACGAACACGGCCGCCGTACGCCCGGGGACGGTGAAGGTCCCGGTGGCCGGGTCGAACGTGGCCTGCTTCACGACCGGATCCGAGCCGCCGCTCTGCACTGGGTGAAGCGCCTGCCGTGTGCCGGTCAGCCCGGCGACGGTCTGCCGCGCGGTCCCGGGGCTCGCGTTGAAGATCACGGTGATCGAGCGGAACGTGTGCAGGCCCGCGCCGTCGAGGTGCATGGTGATCACGCCCGGGAGCTGGGCGGCGGTGCCGGAGAGCGGGAAGGACACGCGCCGCTGCACGGAGGTGAGGTCGTCGAGGGAGAAGAGGGGCGAGGAGCCCTTGATGGCCAGGAACTGCTCGTACTGACGGCCCGCGCCGTTGATCGCGTCGCAGCCGGGGACCAGCGCGCGGTCGGCCAGCAGCGGCTTGGCGTACGGCCAGAACGACGTGTTGTCCGCGGCCGCCGGCAGGCCGTGGCCGAAGCCGTTGCCACCGGCGCACTGCCACTGGATCTGGTTGAACCAGGAGCCGCTGTTGTAGGAGTTGCCGTCCAGCGACTTGGAGCGCAGCAGGTCGCTGCCGGCCACCGCGAACGCCGGGGCCTGGCTGAGCGTCGGCAGCGCGAGCGCGAGCGACTGCGTGCGCGCACGGTCGGCCATCGTGGTGGCGGTGGGCAGCTTGTACGTGAGCGCGTCGTACAGGTCGAGGTTGTCGTGCGCGTCGACGTAGGTGATGGCCTCTCCGGGAGCCGCGGTGTAACCGGCGGGTGAGCCGTTGTAGTCGACCTGGGCGCCGGTGACGGTCTTCCCGGTGGCGTCGGTGAAGGAGTACTCGGCGAGATTCCCGGTCAGGCCCACCTCGACCAGGTCCGTGTCGTGCAGCAGCGTCGCCTTCTGCTGCGCGGCGGTGCCATTGACGTCGTCGCCGTTGGAGTCGGTGAACAGGCCGGAGGCGAACCCCTGGATGTGCGGGTTCGAGTCGAACGGCGAGCCACCGCGCGCGGCGTCACGCAGCCGGTCGTTGAAGGTGGCGATGCCGGTGCCGGCCATGTTGGCCTGGTCGGCGTTGACGAACCGCGCGTTGTTGGCCGCCGCGCCGAAGTTCCAGCCCTCGCCGTACAGGAACTCAGCGCGGCCGGTCCGGTCCAGCGCCGCCCGTACGTCGAGGAAGGTCTGCTTGGGGTCGATGCCCATCAGGTCGAAGCGGAAGCCGTCCACGTGGTACCCGGTCGCCCAGGTACGGGTGGAGTCCACGACCAGCTTGTTCATCATGGCGTGCTCGGGTGCGGTGTCCGCGCAGCAGCTGTCGGTCGTGACGGCTCCCGTGTCGGAGAGCCGCTGGTAGTAGCCCGGCACGATCTGGTCGAGCACGGAGTCGGGGTTCTCGCCCGACGCGGCCGTGTGGTTGTAGACGACGTCCATCACCACGCGCAGCCCGGCGCGGTGGAGGGCCGCGACCATCTGCCGGAACTCCACCGTGCGCGCCGTCCCTCCGGGATCGGTGGCGTAGGAGCCCTTGGGCACCGTGTAGTGCCGGGGGTTGTAGCCCCAGTCGTAGGCGTCGGTGCCGGCGACCTTGCCGATACAGGCCTGCTGCTGGTCGGAGTCGGGCGCGTACGACGCCAGGTCGCAGGGCGGCGTGGCCTGGTCGCGCTTGGCGTCGGGGACACCGGCGAAGTCGAAGGCGGGCATCACGTGGACCGTGGTGACCCCGGCCTTGGCCAGGCTCCGCAGGTGCCGCATACCGGCGGAGTCCGGGTCGGTGAAGGCCAGGTACGTGCCGCGGTGCCCGGCCGGGACGGTGCTGTCGGCGACGGAGAAGTCACCGACGTGCAGCTCCTGGATCTGCTGTCTCCCGGCGGGTACGGCGCCGGGCGACCGTTCGGACGACCAGCCGTGGGGCGCCAGCGCCGGGTCGTCCAGGGAGACGATCTGGCTCCGGCGGCCGTCCGCGGACAGGGCCAGCGAGTACGGGTCGGTGACGTGGTTGGTGACGAAGCGCTGCACCGACGGCGCCCAGACGGTCACCCGGTACAGGTAGAACCTGCCCTTCCACGCCGTGTCACCGGTCACCGACCAGACGCCGCTGCCGTCGTCACGGCGCATGGGGACCACCCGCGCGTCGCTCGCGTCGGCCGTGTCGTACAGCTCCAGGGCGACGGTACGCGCGGTGGGTGCCCACACCGAGAGGGTCGGCCTGCCTGCACGGTCGCTCACCGCGCCCAGCCGGGCCTGCCCGGCCTTCGACGCGTAGATCGCGTCCAGCGCACCGGCGGCCTGCACGCCGGTGGTGTCGACGACATCGCCGCCGGCCGTGCGCTCGGTGAGGACGAGGTGGCCGCGCAGCGCGGCGGTGGCCTTGGACCGATCGGCCTGGTCGACGACGAAGGCCGCGTAGCTCGCGAGGTTCGGGTACTTGGCCCGTTGCGCCGCCGTCAGGCCGCCGGAGACCGGCTTCAGCCGCAGCGCGTCGCCAGAGGATTCGTCAGAGGAGTAGACGAGCGTGACGGAGTCGTTCGCATCGTGCTCCCAGTCGGCCGGGACCGCGACGGTGTCCGCGTCGATCCACTGCGCCTTGGCCTCCGTCGCGGGCGCCGCCGCGGCCGGTTCGACGCTCATCGGCCACGCTGCGGCGGCCCCGGCCATCATCAGGGCGACCAGCGTGTTCTCCGCACGCCGCAGGGAACGGCGGGTACGGCCGCCGCTGTTCGCCACGCCTGTCCCGCGCCATGCCGTATCCGGCCCCATCGCCAGCCACCTTTCTCAGCACCCGAAGACCGGGGCACAGCACATTTCGCCCGAAGCAGGCGACATCGTCCTGGGCAGTCACGAATACTGTCAAGAGCTCACGTTTCAACGGCTCGCGGCCGAAAACCCCTCCTGGCGGCATCGACGCGTCCGGCCGTACACGGAACAGCCGTCTCCGAAATACCAATCTACACAAAATACCCCGCCTTCTCACCGGCCCCGTGCAGCCAAGGAAGAGACACCACTGAATTTCCTTTACGGAACAACCTCAATGGCAGATCCGTTTACTCGCGACTCCGAGCGTTTCAGCGGGCGTCACCCTTCTCACCTGCACAGACCTCACGCCATGATTTTCTGCATGCCCATTAATCGATGACCCGATGGGATCACTGGCCGAAATCGAAATCGTTGCCATGCACATACGGCACGCGTATAAGGGAGGAGAGCATGCTCGATTCCGCCGGCCCCCGACTCCTCGGGCGGAATCAGCGGAGCCTCCGTGTAATTTCCCGACAGGGGGAGCATCGCATGTCATTCTCACCCGTTCCCAAGTGTCCCGTTCTCGATCCCGCGGCCCATGCGATCCACGCGGAGGCCGCCGCGCTACGCGCCCAGGGGCCGGCGGTGCTGGTCGAGCTTCCGGGGCCCGTCCACGCGTGGTCGGTCACCCGGCACAGCGTCATTCAGGCGTTGACCGGCGACCCGCGCGTCTCGCGCGACGCCCGTCGCCACTGGCCCGGTCTGGCCGATCTTCCCGAGGGCTGGTCTCTGGCCCCCATCGCCCTGCAGCAGAACTTCTTCAACGCCTACGGCGAGGAACACCGCAGGTCCCGGCGGCGCTTCGCCCCTTCGTTCTCGCCGCGGCGGGTCGAGCGGATGCGCCCGCAGGTCCAGGAGACCGCGGACCGCCTGGTCGAGGCGCTCGCCGCCCTGCCGCCCGGGGCGACGGCCGACGTGCGGCAGACGCTGGCGCTGCCGCTGACCATGACCGTCATCTGCGACCTGTTCGGCGTCCCCGGCCACCTACGCGACAGGCTCGGTGCCGCGATGGACGCCGTTCTGGACACGTCAGTCGACCCGGAACGCGCGCTGGCCATCCATGCCAATCTCCACGACCGGCTCGGCGAGCTGCTGCGCTACAAGAGGGAATATCCGGCCGCCGATCTGACCAGCGACCTGCTCCTGCCGTCCGGGCCCGATGAGGAACCGCTGCCGGACCCTGTGCTGCTCGACTCCCTCTTCCTCATGATCGGCGCCGGCTACGAGACCGCCGTCAACCTCATCACCAGCGCCGTCCAGGCCCTGCTCACCCATCCCGAGAACCTTTCCCGGATCCGCGAAGGCGTCATCGCGTGGGAGGACGTCATCGAGGAGACACTGCGTGTCGAGGGCCCGGTCATGTACGTTCCGACGCGTTACGCCCTCGAGGACATCGATCTCGGCGAAGGCGTCGTCATCCGTAAGGGCGACGCGATCATCATCGGCTTCGCCGCGGCCGGGCGCGATCCAGAACTCCATCCGGACCACCCGGAACGCTTCGACCCCACACGGACCGGCAAAGAGCACCTCGCGTTCGGCCACGGACCGCACTTCTGCCTCGGCGCGCACCTCGCACGCCTGGAGGCGGACATCGCCCTGACCACGCTGTTCGAACGCCTGCCCCACCTCGCCCTCGCCCGCCCGGAGGAGGAACCCACCCGCGTGCCATCGTTCATCGTCAGCGGCTTCGCCGGTCTGGAGATCGTTCCCCACCCGGCGTGACCTCGGCCGCCCCATCGTCTCGGCCTGACGAGCCGACGACGGTGGCGGCGCCGGCCTTGCCACTGATCCGTCCCGCCGGCCTACCGGCTACTGCCCGGACAGCTCGGTCCCATACGCCGCACGATGCGCTGCGGACGACGAGAACACCTCCGCCACGGCCCAGTCGTACTTACGTCGGCGCGATGGCACCAGCGGCACGCCCTCGCGCGCGAAGCCGTCGACGATCAGCGCTTGGACCAGTGCGAAGTCCGTGTCCAACTGCGGAGTGGACTCGAATCCCCAGTTGATCTTCGCATCGGCCCGATCGATCACTCCTATGTATTCGATCTCGATCTGGTCGAACGGGGCATAGTCGCCTTCGAGGAACATCGACCGGTCAGCGTTGATCTCGAATACGCTGCGCGACTCCGCGACGTACATCTTCAGATTCACCCGGTCCCGGCGGAAGTACGGGGTGACGGCGATCTTGTCGAGCTCCGCGGTCGGGTCGAGCTTCGCCGCCACCCTGCGAAAGCTCTCGGGTGTCGAGGGCTCGACCATCTCGAAACGCCGGTACACGGCCTCGTCCGGACCGGCGAGGTCCCGCTTGTACTTGAGCAAGGTCGGTCCACCTCGCGGGTCCGTGGTCATCTCGAACAGTCCCGACGGACCGATGTCGTAAATGCGGTGAAAGTGATCACCTGACCCTTGCGTACCGCTGAAGACGAGTTCGCCATCGCCCAACCGCAACCGCCAGGCCGCCGGTCTCGCGTCTACCGGGGCATCCAGCTTGACCTCACGTTCGACGATGGTCTGGTCGCCGGGAGCGCGCACCTCCATGTCGGCCCGCACGAAGCCGTGTCGTTCACACTTCGCCAGCTCCGTCGGCCACACATGTTCACCTGACAGACCATCGGGCTCCACGGCCGGCGCCGGGCCCGACCGCGAGAACACCAGGTCGACGCCCATGGTGACCGGGACGAACGCCACGCCGTCACGTTCTGTCCGCTCCGTGCCGACGCCGTGCTGGACGGCTCCGATCGGCTCCACACCCGCGATCTCAGGGCGCGTCGCCCGCGCGAACTCCGCCAGGCGCGTACCCGCGTCGCGGAACGAGGAGAGGGCCGCGTCCGGGGCGCCGGTCCCGGCGAGCACGCATTCCGCATCGTCGAAGATCCGGAAAAGAGCCTTCCGCCAATGCGTGTCCGGCAGTTCGACGTGCACATACAGGCCGAGGTCGGCGAGTGGCCGTACGCCTTCCCACGCCGTCGAGCGGGCGCCGTAGAAGACCGCGGTGACATACCCCATTACGTCCGCCTTCCTTGATCATGAACACTGTCACGCTCCGACGTGCCGGACCGCGTCCCGTAGCCGGCTCGCCAAGGGTTCCTGCGGCAGCCGGGCGTCGAGTACGAGGACGCGACCGGTCTCGGCGAACATCCCGTCGGCACCGGCCGAACGGAATTGCCTGACCCTCTCGGCGAACCGGGTCAGATCATCGTCGGGCCTGACGACGAGGTCCACGCCGCACCGCGGACATGCCACGTTCTGCCCGCGAGTGCCGCTGAGGTCGCACACCGGGCACGCGAGACGTCGCGTCACGCGGGCGTAAAGGACCTCGTCCGGCGCGTCGAAAACGACGGCACCGACGGCACCGCCGCCGTACTCGCCGAGGACCGCCCGCAGGTCCGCGTGCTGAGCCAGCGACCGGGGATAGCCTTCGACGAGGACGACATCCGCGGTGGCGTGGCGGCCGACGAAATCGCTGAAGGCATATCGCACGACGTCGTCGGGCAGAACGTCACGGCGCCGCAGCTGCTCGCGGTGCGCCACGGCGACCCGGTCGCCTTCCCCGAGCAGCACGTCGAAGTGATCTCGGACCTTGAAGTGAACGACATCGGCGGAGCGCTCCACCAGATTTCGTACCGCGGTGGACTTACCGGACGCGGGTGGTCCCAGGACCGCGACCGCGATCACCGAGCGGCCGGTTCATACGAGCGCGTCCACTCCAAAGCAGTCCGCACCTGCTCGGCGTTCTCGTGCCGCCGGGTAAAAACCATCACTTCAGCATAGTGGATGCGTCAGGTTGATGATCTTGTGACCGTTGACGTCACCCCCGGCCACGGCGGCGGTGGAACCGCTCGGGCCGGAAGGGTTCGAGCACCGATGGGACCTGCCCCGTGGTGATGAGCTCGGCGAGGTGGTCACCCGTGGCCGGGCCCAGGGTCACCCCGAGCATCGCGTGGCCGGTGGCGACGTAGACGTTCGCGGCCGTGGGAACGCGGCCGATCACCGGCAGCCCGTCCGGAGTCATCGGCCGGAGCCCCGCCCACTCCTGCCCGACCCGCACCCCCTCCCACCCGACGAGATAACGACGCGCCGCGGCCAGGATCGCGGCGAGCCGCCGCTGCCTGATCTTCAGGTGCAGTCCGTCCAGGTCCATCGTGCCCGCTACCCGCAGCTCCGCCTCGAACGGCGTGATCGCCGTCTTCGCCTCGAGCAACTTCAGCGGACCCGACACCTGCGGCCCGTCCATGGCCGAGAGGCTGTAGCCCTTACCGCCCTGCAGCGGAATCCGGCAGCCCAACCCCGCCGCCAAGTCCGCTGTCCAGGCACCCGCGGCCAACACGACGGCCCCGGCCGGCACGAACTCACCGTCCGCGACGACGCCCGCGACCGCACCGTCCTCGACCACACACCGGGCGACGGCGCCCTCCCGGAACGACGCACCGCCCGCCCGCAACCAACGCCGCAGGCCGGTGAGCAGCGTCCGCGGATCGACGTGCCGCTCCGCGCTGACATGGAAACCGGCCTGGACGGCGGAGGACAGCGCCGGTTCACGCGCCCGCAGCTCCGCACCGTCCGCCACGCGGGACGGCAGCACGTAGCCGTGCCCGCGCAACGGACGGAACCTGTCGAGCTCGGCCTGCGCGACCGACCGATCCAGCGCCACCATGGTCAGCCCCTGCTTCCACAGGTCGAACTCGACACCGTGATCCGCGAGATCATCGAACCTGCGCTGGGCATCGTGGGCGAACCGGATCGTCGCCGCGGCGCCCGCCGTATGCACAGCTTCGGTGCAATGCCGCAAGAACGACCACAACCAACCCGCCAACCGCAGATCCGGCCGGACCGCGATATGCAGTGGCGAACCCGGATCGATCACGGCACGAACGCCGTACCGCGCGATGCCCGGCTCCGGGAGCGGAGCCGACAGAGCAGGCACCACCCACCCCGCGTTCCCCCACGACGCGGGCGGCACCTCACCGGGCCGATCGATCACGCACACCTCGACACCACGCCGGACCAGCGCGTACGCGGTGCACAACCCGATCACACCACCGCCGACCACCACGACGGGAGATCTTCCCTCTGTCACGCCCACTCCTCCTGACCGGCCTTGGGGTTCGACGAGTCCGGTCAGGTCACCTCAGCATCCGGATGCTGGTCGGGACGGGGGTGTTGTACTTCTGCATCTCGAGTTCGGCCTTCCGCATGTACCAGTGGTCGGCGCGGTTGGACATGGGCGCGATGTCGACGTTCTTCACCAGCGCCTGCTCCGCCTTGTTCCAGTACGTGCAGCCCTTCGCCGGTAGCAGCGGAGCGGCCTGACGCGCCAGCCCGAGGTACTCCTTGTTGTCGATGCCGAGAGTGTTCGTTCCGTGCGGCGGGACCACCCCGGAGAAGAACGGCACCAGCTGGCTGGGCAGGCTGAAGCCGTACCCGAGGAGATAGCCGTCGAAGTCCCCCGTCTTGAAGAGAACGTCGAGTGCCCTGGCCGGGGTGTTGGCGGTGAGTTTGACGTCGACGCCGATGGCGCGCCACCGGACTGCCATGAATTCCGCGGTCGGTTTGTCGAAGGCGGAGGCCGTCGGCTTGTAGTCCAGATCGACGGTGAGCTTCTTGCCGCCCTTCCGGCGGATCCCGTCGGCGCCCTTCGTCCAGCCCGCCTGGTCGAGCAGGGCGCCGGCGGCCGCGGGGTCGAAGCGCGGCAGCATGCCCGTGACGTTGTCCCCCGGGCAACCCCGCGGCTCCACGACGGTCAGACCGGTCGCCGCCGTGCCGGTGCCGCCGGTGCTCAGCTTGATGACCTCCCGGCTGTCCAGCGCGCCGACCAGCGCCCTGCGCACCTGGACATCCGCCGTCGAACGGCCGCTCTGGTGGTTGAACGCCAGCCAGGCACCGGCGACCTTCCAATCGCGCCATTTCAGGTCGCGCGCCGCCAGCCGCTCCCTGTCCGGGCCCGTGATGTTGGCGAGATTCAGTTCTCCGGACAGCAGCAGGTTCGCCGCCGTCGTCTCGTTGGGGATGATCCGGATGAGTACCGTGCTGGGTGTTCCCGGCGCGTCGGTACTCGCGCCGCCCGGCCCCCATCGGTACCCCTTGCGCACCGTGAAGGTATAGCTCTGTCCCGGCACGGCCTTGGTGAGCACGAACGGCCCGGTCCCGGCCGAGCCGGTCGCCAGCGACTTCGGGTCCTTCATCCCACGGGCGCAGATGATGGGCAGGCGGCCGATGGTGTTGAGCAGAAAACCGTACGGCTGCTTCAGCTTGACGGTCACCGTACGCGCCGTGTCATCGCCGGTCGCGGTCAGCGGAACAGTCGGAGTGGTGATGCCGTACTGCTGCGACTGGTTCTTGGGGTCGGCGACGAAGTTGATCGCGTCGACGACCTGGCCCGAGGTCAGGGGCGCGCCATCGGAGCAGGTGATGCCCTGCTTCAAGGTGAACGTCGCGGAGTGGGTGTCGGCCTTCCAGGTCTCCGCCAGCCCGGACACGAACCTGCCGTCCGGTTGCTGATTCACCAAGGAGTCGTACGCGAGCGCGCCGAGCCCGAGGAATCGTTGCGTCCGGTACGGATCGTAGGGACCGCCCGGATCATCGAAGAGGGCCATGGTGAACGTGCCGTTCTTGGCGTATTTCGAGGATCCCGAACCGGTGTCGGATCGATCGGATGATCCGCCGCAGGCGGAGATGATCAGGCTCATCGGCATGAGCGCGGCGAGCGATGCGTGTGACCAGCGCATCGGCGTCCTCCTTCATGAGGGCATGGCTGAGGCAGGCGGCGATGACGCCGCGTACGGGTGAGGTGTGTTGGCGCCTGTCCGGCGGTGATTCGCAGGTGAGGTCAGGCGCGACGTTGGAAGAAGAGGTCCCGGGTCCGGGCCGAGGAGAACCGGAATCCGTCGTGGCGATCGAAGGTGAGAATTCCGTCCATCGGTATCGGGCTGTCGTTGGTGGCCCGCCACACGTCGGGGGCGAGGCAGCGCAGCTCGTATTCGGTGGCGCCGAATCGTCCGACGGTCCGCAGCCGGAGACCGTGGTCGGTGCCGGTGATGGTCGCGTCCGTACCGGTCACCGTCGACCGGTAGCCGCCGGTGATGGCGTCGAGGGTGGGCCTGTCCGCCGGTGGTGGCTCGGCAGCCGCCAGCTCATCGACGTTGCCGAAGTCATTCAACCTGATGGCCGTGGGTGGCCCGTCCGGGTCGGCCGGGTCGTCGCGAAGCGTCAGTCCCTGCTTCAGGAAGCCCAGTGCTCCCGCGGGCCACAGCACCCCATCGCCGTCGGGCACGACCGGCGTCTCGGTGCCATCGATCAACGCGATCTGCTGTGCGCCCTGCGCGAGCAACTGGACGACACGGCCCGTCGTAGGGGATCGGTAGGTTCCGGTCACCGGCGGTCTGGTCGACGTGTCGGGGAGCGGGTCGAGACCCGGCAGGCACGCGTCGAGAACGCGGTACGAGCGTTCGACGGCGGAGATGTCGCTCCGGTTGGCCAGGATGACGATGTCGAGACCGGCCTCGGGGACCTTCAGCAGCTGGGAGTTGCCGCCTATGCCGCCGCCGGAGTGGTGGACGGTCCGGGCCCCGCGGTAGCGCCCGACCATCAGGCCGAGCCCGTAGCCGGTGCCGGTGCCGTTGGCCAGCCGCTGCGGTGACGTCATGATCGCCCAGGTCGTCGCGGTTCCGACGACCGGGTCGTCCATGTGGGCGAGCCACCGCAGCATGTCATCGATGGTGGACACGATCCCGCCCTCACCGGCCGACGCGATGCCCAGCGTGGACCGTCCATAGTCACCTGCGCCATCGATCGTGTGCAGGGTGGCGCTGTTCGGTACGAAATCGGTGTCCCACCGGCGTACCAAGGTGTCGTTCATGCCGACCGGCTGAAAGATCCGGCGACGCAGCACTTCTTCGAACGGCTGCCCGGTGATCCGCTCGATGGCCAACGTCACCATCAGGTAGCCGCCATTGTTGTAGTTCCAGGTCGTGCCCGGCGCCGCGTTGGTGTCGTCGATGTCGTAGTAGTACGAGAGCAGATCCGCACTGGACACCGGATGCCCGGTGCCACAGAACCGCAGGCAGATGTCCTTCGCGTCACGCAGCCCGCTCACATGGCCCATGAGCTGCCGCATGGTCGCCCGCCGCGCGGCCGGGTGCAGTTCCGGCAGGAATTCGCCGACCGGATCGTCGAGTCCCGCGGCGCCCTCCTCGGACAGCAGCAGGTAGCCGAGCGCGGCGAAATGCTTGGTGATCGAGAATATGCGCATGCGAATCGACGGCGACAGCACGACCGGCAACTCCATGCTGGCGAGGCCGAATCCCCGGTGATAGACCGGCACACCATTGACCGCGATGCCGACCGCGACACCGGGCAGCCGGCACTGGTCGACGTCGGCGAAGATCCGGTCGATTTTTTCGGCATCGAACTCGACGACCGGCTTGTGGTCGGACATGGAGCCATCCCGTCTGCAAGGAATCGAAGGATGAGCGGATGAGGCGGTGCTGGCCGCTCCGGCGGGATGCCGTGGCCATGGGGTCGCGTGAAGCGGGTACCGTTGAGCTCAATTGGGCGTAGCATATGTTGCAGAGCGGAAGTTCTGCAACCATAGCTACAGAATCTTCGTCGCAGGAGGTCCCGTGTCCACGTACTCGGTGCAAGAGTGGCTCAACGAACGAGCCGAGGAGCACCGGCTCTCGGGCAAGTCCCGCGAGGTGATCGCGGCCATCGCCAGCCAGCCCAGCCGGGCGTCCTACGCCTCGACCAAAGAGGTCGCGGAGATGGCACGGGCCAACGTCGCCAGCGTGGTACGCGCCGCCCAGGCCCTCGGCTTCGACGGCTGGCCGGTCCTGCGCCAGGAACTACGCGCCCGCTACCTTGCCGCCCTCAGCGCACCCGAAATGGCCGCACACCATGGCGGCGAGATGGCCGCACAGCCCTTCGACGCGTCACTGCAACGAGACATCGCCAACCTCGCCGAGGTATCCCGCTGGGTGGACCGCGAAGCCCTCTCGGGCATCGTCGAGGCGATCGTCGGAGCCGAACGCACACTGATCATCGGATCAGGCAGCTACGCCGCGGTATGCCAGGTCCTGGCCCACAACATCGCGTTCGCCGGCTACCCCGTCGATGCCCCGGCCGACGGCCCCGCGATCGCCACCTCCGTCGCCCGGCTCGGCTCGAACGACACACTGATCGCCGTCGGATTCTGGCGCCTTTACGAGACCACCGTACGAGCCGCCGAGTCCGCACACGAACGCGGCGCCACCGTATGCGCCATCACCGACTCCTCCGGATCACCACTCGCCGAAATCGCCGACCACTCCATCATCGTCCCGGCCGAAGGCGTCGTTTACTTCGCCTCGCTCACCGCCGCGACCGCCGTCGCCAACGGCATCTGCGCCGAAGTCGCCGCTCACGACCCGGAGCGCACGAAACAGTCCATCAACCGCACCGAAGAAGAATGGCAGAACTTCGGGCTCGTACGGCTACCGCCACGCACCGCGAACAACACTGAACGGACGAACTCCCGGTAGCCCGGATCGCCGGTGAAATTAAGCCAATATGACCATTTTTGATACGGAGTATTCGGCGACGATCTTAGATATTTCATTGCCATTCCAAGACCGCGGTTTACACTGATTCTCGCGCTGCCAATGCCGATCGATGATGGGTGCGTGGATGCCGCGATCAACCGAACGCCATGGCCATCGCCCAGGCGTGCTCCTCGTCTCCTCATCGCCGCCCGACCCGGCCTCCGGAACGACCGCGGCCCTGACCGACGCCCTGTTCGCGGGACGCTTCGACGAGGTCCACGCACCATGGCGGGCGCTGTGCGAGGACGAGTCGTTCCGCTACCCGGCCGCATCGAGCCCGCAGGAACGCGTGAACGGCTCCTACCGGCGGCTGCGGCTGATCAACGAACGCCTCGGCTCCGTCGAGGACCTCGTCGACGATGTGGAGGGGCTGGCCGCGCTGCATGAATGGTTATGCCCGGTCGAAGGCGGATTGGCCACGCTGGCGGGCATCCATTACAACCTCTTCCTCGGCAGCCTGTCAGATCACGACGCGGACGACCGGCGGGACCTGACCCCCTTCATCACGATGCGGCACACGGGGATCTTCCTGTGCACCGAGGTCGGGCACGGCAACGACGCGGCACGACTGGAGACGACGGCGACGTACGAACCGTCGACCGATGGTTTCGTGTTGCACACCCCGACACCCGCCGCGCGAAAGTTCATGCCCAACTCCAGCACGGCCGGTGGCCCCAAGACCGGCCTTGTCGCCGCCCGGCTGATCCATACGGGCAGGGATCTCGGAGTCTTCCTCTTCCTTACGCCACTGACCGATGACCGTGGAGCACTCCCGGGCATCCGGATCAGCCGGCTGCCGGACAAGGTCGGCTACGCGGTGGACCACTGCCTGACCGCCTTCGACCACGTCCGGCTTCCCCCTCACGCGTTCCTGGCGGGCGAACACGGGCGACTCGCGGAGGACGGCACCTTCACGAGTTCGGTGGACAAGCACCGGCGGCGGTTCCTTCGTTCGATCGATCGGGTCACACCGGGCAAGCTCAGCATGAGCGGCGGCGCCGTCGGCCTCACCCGGACCGCGTTGACCATCGCCGTGCGCTGGGCCCACACCCGCCACACCACCGGCCTGCTCGACGGGCAGAGCGTGCCTCTGTTCGATCACAGCAGCCACCGCACCCGGCTGCTGGACGCGCTTGCCGACACCTATGCCATGACCCTGCTGCACCGGGCGGTGCTGAGCCAGTGGGCGCGGGGCGGAGCGGCCGACCGCGCGGACAACGACCGGCTCGACGACGCGGAGTTCCTCCAGGCTCTGCTGGGCGACCTGGAGTACATCTGGCACCGACGAGCACGCGCCCGCTGGCTCCGGGCCCCCTCCACCACTCCGCTGGACCGATGGAACACCGCCTCCGGCCCCGCCCAGGCGGAACGGCAGGCCGCCCGCTCCCTGCTGTCGGCCGCCACCCGATCCGGCCACCACCAGGCACGTGCGCTCCTGACGTGCGTCCACCGCCTCTTCGTGCTGCGGCGCCTCGCCCGGCACGCCGGCGACCTGCTCGCCGAGGAACGCATCACCGCCGCTCACGTCCGTGAGTTGCCCGACGCCACCGAAGCCGCCCTGGCCGAACTCGCACCACATGCGCTGACGCTGGTCGACGCTCTCGCGATCTCACTGAGGCTCCTGGACCGTCACCCCATCGCCCGTACCGACTTCCTCGCCGCATTCGACCTCGTCACCCGACACGCCCGTACCGAGAGTCTCGACGAAAGGGAAACCACCGATGTCCGAACTCCTTGACCGGAAGCTCAAGCGCTTCTTCACGCTCATGGACCGGGACCGCAGCGACACGCTCGAGCTGAACGACTACCTGACCACGGCCGACAGCGTCAGCAGCGCGTTCGGCATGGCCGCGGGATCGGCCGAGCACACCGAGCTGCGCCGGGCGTTCACCCGGTTCTGGGAGGACATCATCAAGCCGATGGACACCGACGGCACCGGGGAGGTCAGCTTCGACGAGTACCTGACGGCCTACACCAAGGGCGTCGTCGACAGCGCCCAGGGCTACGACCAGATCAAGCCCATTTCGGACGCGATCATCGCCATCGCCGGCACCGGGTCGGACGGAACGATCACAGCGGACAACTTCACGCTCGCCCTCTCCGGCTACGGCGTATCCGAGCCGGAGGGCCGGGCCGCGTTCGCCGCACTCGACCAGGACGGGAGCGGGCTCCTGACCCGGGACGAGCTCCAGGAGGCGATCGAAGAGTACTTCCTCGGCACCGATCCGGAACTCCCCGGAAACACCCTGTTCGGACGGTTCTGACCAGGCCGTACAGGGCCCCTCCGTGGTCACCGACGCGGTCACGGCACAGGATCCGTTCGGCTCTCCGCGGCCAGGGGCGTCACCCGTGGCATGGTCGGGGGCGGCGCGGTACGCGGGTTCAGGTCCTCCAGTGCACGGCCGGTGGTACGGGGACCGAAGACACCGACGTCGATGGCGCAGACGGCCATGGCCGCTGAGGTGATGACGAGCGTGCGGTCGGCGTCGCGTTGATGAACGCCATGCTCGAACGAGACATCCTCATCGGACACGACGGCAGCTTCCAGCCCGCGAAAGCCGTGACCGACCGGCTCTCGGCACCGGGCAACGACATCACGTACAGGCTCGGTGCCGGCGGGCGCCCGGCCCTCGCCGCGTTCGGCATCGACGTCGAGAACCTGCCGGGCCGGCGCCCGATGATCCGCTACTGCGTCGACTGGAGCGAGCAGCGCCACCACCTCTCCGGCGCGCTGGGCGCCGCGATCACGGCACGGGTCGTCGAGCTGGAATGGACTCGCCAGGGCTCTCACCGCCGCGTCGTCCACCTCACCGACGCCGGCCGCGCGGGCCTGCACGACGCCTTCGGCGTGCCGACGGACTGGGACGAGACGGCCGCTACTCGAGCAGCCGGCGTGCCATGACGACGCGCTGGATCTGGTTGGTGCCCTCGTAGATCTGGGTGATCTTCGCGTCGCGCATCATTCGCTCGACCGGGTAGTCCCTCACGTAGCCGTACCCACCCAGGAGCTGGACCGCGTCGGTGGTGATCTCCATCGCCGCGTCGGAGGCGAAGCACTTGGCCGCCGCGGAGACGAAGGTCAGGTCGGCGACCTTCTCCCCCAGCATGGCCCGCTCGGACTTGATCGCGGCATGGTAGGTGAGCTGGCGTGCGGCCTCCAGCTTCATGCCCATGTCGGCGAGCATGAACTGGACGCCCTGGAATTCGGCGATCGCCTTACCGAACTGCCTGCGCTCCTTGACGTAGCCGATCGCGTGGTCGAACGCGCCCTGGGCGATGCCCAGGGCCTGGGCCGCGATCGTGATCCGGGTGTGGTCCAGTGTCGCCAGCGCGGTCGTGAAGCCGGTGCCCTCCGCGCCGATGATCCGGTCGGCGGGGATCCGCACGTCCTCCAGGATGACGGCACGCGTTGGTGACCCTTTGATGCCGAGCTTTCTCTCCGGCGCGCCGAAGCTCACGCCCGGGTCGCTCTTCTCGACGACGAACGCCGAGATGCCGCGCGCCCCTGCCGCCGGGTCCGTGACCGCCATCACCGTGTAGTACTCCGACACGCCCGCGTTCGTGATCCACATCTTGGTGCCGTTCAGCACCCAATGATCGCCGTCGCGGATCGCCCTGGTCGTCATGCCGGCGGCGTCCGATCCCGCGCCCGCTTCGGAGAGCGCGTACGAGAACAGCGCCTCACCGCGGGCCATCGGGGTCAGATACCGCTTCTTCAGATCTTCGGAGCCCGACAGGAGCACCGGCACGGTGCCCAGCTTGTTCACCGCCGGAATCAGCGCCGAGGAGGCACAGGCCCGAGCGACCTCCTCGATCACGATCACGGTGGCCAGCGCGTCGGCGCCCGCACCGCCGTACGCCTCCGGGATGTGGACGGCGTGCAGGTCGGCCTGGACCAGTGCGTCCAGTGCCTCCTGGGGGAACCGGGCGGCCTCGTCCACCTCCGAGGCCACCGGCGCGATCTTGGCAGCGGCGAGCTCCCGTACGGTCTGGCGGAGGAGCTCGTGCTCTTCGGTCGGGGCGTACGCGGGAAAGTCGGTGCTCATCGCTTCTCCAGACGGTGGTGACGTCAGACGTTGCGGCGGTACTCCCCGCCGACCTCGAAGAACGCCTCGGTGATCTGCTGCAGGCTGCATACACGGGCGGCGTCCATCAGGACGGCGAAGACGTTGCCGCCGGAGCGGGCCGCGTCCTTCAGCGCGACCAGCGCGGCGTGCGCGGGCTCGCGATGCCGTTCCTGGAAGTCGCGGACGCGTTCGAGCTGCGAGCGCTTCTCCTCCGCGGTCGCACGTGCGAGCGTCACCGGCCCGGCCGTCATCTCGGCGGCTCTGGGGTTGCGGAACGTGTTGACTCCGACGATCGGCAGCGTGCCCTCGTGCTTGCGCTGCTCGTACAGCATCGACTCGTCCTGGATCCGGCCACGCTGGTAGCCGGTCTCCATCGCGCCGAGCACTCCCCCGCGCTCGCTGATCCGCTCGAACTCCACCAGGACGGCCTCTTCGACGAGGTCGGTGAGCTGGTCGATGATGTACGAACCCTGCAGCGGGTTCTCGTTCGCCGCCAGGCCCCACTCCCGGTTGATGATGAGCTGAATCGCCGCGGCGCGCCGGACCGACTCCTCGGTCGGAGTGGTGACCGCCTCGTCGTAGGCGTTGGTGTGCAGGCTGTTGCAGTTGTCGTAGACCGCGATCAGGGCCTGGAGCGTCGTGCGGATGTCGTTGAAGTCCATCTCCTGGGCGTGCAGTGACCGGCCGGAGGTCTGCACGTGGTACTTCAGCTTCTGCGATCGCTCATTGGCCTGGTACCGCTCCCGCATGGCCACGGCCCAGATGCGCCGGGCGACACGACCGAGGACGGAATACTCCGGGTCCATGCCGTTGGAGAAGAAGAACGACAGGTTGGGCGCGAAGTCGTCGATGTCCATGCCTCGGGCCAGGTACGACTCCACGTAGGTGAATCCGTTGGACAGGGTGAAGGCGAGCTGGCTGATGGGGTTCGCCCCGGCCTCGGCGATGTGGTAGCCGGAGATCGACACCGAGTAGAAGTTCCGGACCTTGTTCTGGATGAACCACTCCTGGATGTCGGCCATCATCCGCAGGCTGAACTCCGTGGAGAAGATGCAGGTGTTCTGGCCCTGGTCCTCCTTGAGGATGTCGGCCTGCACCGTGCCTCGCACGGTGGCCAGGACGCGGGCCCGGATCTCGGCGGCCTCCTCGGCGGACGGTTCCCGGCTCTCAGCGGCACGGACGGCGTCCAGCCCCTGGTCGATCGCGGTGTTGAGGAAGAACGCCAGCACCGCCGGCGCCGGCCCGTTGATGGTCATCGACACCGATGTGGTGGGGTCGGCGAGGTCGAACCCCTCATACAGCGCCTTCATGTCCTCCAGCGTCGCGACCGACACCCCCGAGGTGCCGACCTTGCCGTAGATGTCCGGACGCTCACCCGGGTCGCGCCCGTACAGCGTGACGGAGTCGAACGCGGTGGACAGACGCGTCGCCTCGCTGTCGGCCGCCAGCAGTTTGAACCGCCGGTTGGTGCGAAACGGATCGCCCTCCCCGGCGAACATCCGAGTCGGGTCCTCGCCCTCCCGTTTGAACGGGAACACTCCCGCGGTGAAGGGGAAGCGGCCGGGGAGGTTCTCTCTCCGCAGGAACCGCAGCAGGTCGCCATGGTCGGCGTAGCGCGGCAGCGCCACCCGTGGGATCGGGTTTCCCGAGAGCGACTCACGCGTCAGCCGGATCCGCAGCTCCTTGTCACGTACCCGCACGACCTGCTCGTCGCCGGAGTAGGACTCCGCCACGGCCGGCCAGCCCTCGATGAGCTCGGAGCTGCCGGCGGTGACGTCGCGACGGGCCCGGTCCAGCACCTCGGCGACGGCGAGCGCGGGCTCGCCGGTGAGCTCCTTCTCGACCTCGGCCAGGCGCTGTACCCGCCGTACCGCCTCGGACTGCCGCGCCGACTCGGCGTGATACTCGCGCACCGTCTCGACGATCTCGGCGAGATAGCGGACGCGGCCGGGCGGGACAATCTGCGCGGCGTCCGTGGACGTACGACCGTCGACCACCGGCAGCACGCCTGGCTCCCGTACCAGCCCGTGCCCGGCCAGCTCCCCCGCCAGATGCTGGTAGAGGGCGGTGACCCCCTTGTCGTTGAACGTCGCGGCGCTGGTGCCGAACACCGGCATGTCCTCCGGCCTCGCGCCGAAGGCCTCACGGTTGCGGATCAGCTGCCGTGACACGTCCCGCAGCGCGTCCTTCGCGCCACGGCGTTCGAACTTGTTGATCGCGACCACGTCGGCGAAGTCCAGCATGTCGATCTTCTCGAGCTGGGACGCGGCACCGAACTCGGGCGTCATCACGTACAGCGAGACGTCCACGAAGGGCACGACGGCCGCATCGCCCTGGCCGATGCCCGGGGTCTCCAGGATCACCAGGTCATATCCCGCGGCCTTGCACGCCTCGATCACCGCGCCGATGTTCTCCGGCAGCTCGCGGGCGCCCCTGGTGGCCAGCGACCGGAAGAACACGTGATCGCCGTCGAGGGCGGTCATCCGGATCCGGTCCCCCAGCAGGGCGCCGCCACCGCGCCGCCGTGTCGGGTCCACCGCGAGTACCGCCACCCGCAGTTTGTCCTGCTGGTCGGCCCGCAGCCGACGGACGAGCTCGTCGGTGAGCGAGGACTTCCCCGAACCACCGGTCCCGGTGATGCCGAGCACCGGCACGTGCCGGGATCCGGCAGCGGCGCTCAGCCTGCGGCGGTCCTCGGGCGGCAGCACACCGGCCTGCAGGCACGTGATGGCCCGGGACAGCGCCGGCCGCTCCCCCGCCAGGACCGCGTCGACGCCGGGCGGGTCGGCCGCCAGGTCGACGTCGCAGTCACGTACGAGCTCGTTGATCATGCCGGGAAGGCCGAGACGCTGGCCGTCCTCCGGCGAGAAGATCCGCACCCCTGCCGCCGCGAGCCGTGCGACCTCATCCGCGACGATGACGCCGCCACCGCCGCCGAAAATCCGGACATGCCCGGCCCCGGCCTGCGCCAGCGCCGTGGCGAGGTACTCGAAGTACTCGACGTGCCCGCCCTGGTAGGAGCTCACGGCGACGCCCTGCGCGTCCTCCTCCAGAACGGCGTCGACCACTTCCTGTACCGAGCGGTTGTGCCCCAGATGCACCACCTCGACGCCCTGCGCCTGCAGGATCCGTCGCATGATGTTGATCGCCGCGTCGTGTCCGTCGAACAGCGCCGCCGCCGTCACGAAGCGCACGGGATGCGCCGGGACGTGCAGCGCTCCCTCATCGCCTGAACGCGTCACAGGAATCCTCCGAAAGATCGACCAGCGACCGGGCGGACAGGCTGCGCGCCCGTACAGGAACTAGGACATCCGATATTTGGACGTTAAAGTACTTTCTCGAACGCCGTCAAGTCGCCGCGGGCGCCCGGTCCCGTACCTTGGGCCGGTGCGAATCCCAGAGCCGTTCGACCCGATCGTCGAGGCGCATCACCAATGGAGTAAGCGCTGGCCAGAGCATGCCGACCGGATGGCGGCCGTCACCTCGGTCATGCGGGTCCAGCAACTGCTGCTGAGCCGCATCGAGGACGTGCTCAAGCCCCACGGCCTGACGTTCGCCGCCTACGAGGCCCTGCAACTGCTCGCCTTCGCGCAGGGAGGCGCCCTGCCCATGGGCAAGATGGGAGAGCGCCTGATGGTGCACCCGGCCTCGGTCACCAACGTCATCCGCCGGCTCGAACAGCGCGGACTCGTCTCACGGGAGCCGTCGTCCACCGACCGCCGCGTGGTGATGGCGAAGATCACCGACGGCGGGCGGTCCCTGGCGGGTGAGGCCACCACCTCGCTGAACCAGGCCGCCTTCGGCCTCCCCAGGCTGACCAGGGAACAGGCGGCCGAGACCATCGCGGTGCTGCGCACGGTCCGCGTCTCGGCGGGTGATCTCCAAGGCCCGCCGGACACATCGTGACCCTCGCGCCCGGCGGTCAGCCGGGCAACGCGGCCAGCGCGGTGCGTGCTCGCTCGCGGTACTCCGCGACGCGGCCGAGCTTGATGTCCTCATAGCCACGCACCATTTCGGGCAGAGCCGCGATCGCGGCCACGCTCTCGGCCGTGTCCGGGGTGAGCCGGTCCAGGGCTTCGCGCACGAGGTCCTGGTACTCGGGGATCAGCTCGCGCTCGACACGGCGCACCTTGGCGTATCCGAAGACGTCGAGCCGGGTGCCGCGCACGCGGCGTGCGGCGCGCAGGACGCGGAACGCCGGGACCGCGGTCCGGCGCAGCCTGATCTTGCGCTTGACGCCGAGCGCGCGCAGCACCGGCGGGTGCAGCAGGACCGAGACGGTGGCTCCGGTGCCGAACTCCGCGTCACGGCGGGCCCGCTCGGCGGTGTCGAGGTGAAGGCGGGCGACCTCGTACTCGTCCTTGTAGGCCATCAGCTTGTGCAGGCCCTTGGCGTAGGCGACCGCGACGCGCTCGCCCGCCTCTTCTCCCGCACGCACGATCGCCGTCTCGGCGACGCGTGACACGTCCTGGGCGTAGCGGTCGGCGTACGCCGCGTCCTGGTACAGGGTCAGATCCGGTACGCGGACGGCGAGCGCCTCGGTCAGGAGCCGCGACACGGGGGTGGGCCCGGCCGGCGCGACGGACTCGGGCGCGACGACGGCGGCGCGGCCCCAGCGGAAGGCGGCCAGGCTCTTGTCCACCGACGCGCCGTTGAGCGTGATGGCGCGTTCGATGGCCTCCGCGCTCACCGGCAGGCAGCCGTGCTGGTAGGCGGCTCCGAGGAGCAGCAGGTTGGTCGGCATATGATCGCCGAACAGGGACTCGGCGAGGCCTTGGGCGTCCAGGTGCAGCAGGTCGGAGGCGCGGGTCGCGGAGGCGATCCGGGCCAGGGCGTCATCCGGTGATCCGGGTACCGGAACACTGTTGGTGACCATCGCGGCGGTGGGCACGATCGCGGTGTTGACCACGGCGATGGTGTGGTCGGCGCGGACCGTGGCGAGGTTGTCCTCGGCGGCGGCGCCCAGCAGGTCATATCCGATCAGGACGTCGACGGTGCCGCGGGAGGCGCGCGGCGAGCCGGTGACGGGCTGCTTGGAGATGCGCACATCGCTCACGACCGGGCCGCCCTTCTGGGCCAGGCCGGTCTGCTCCAGACCCGCCGCGTGCAGGCCGTCGAGGTGCGCCGCCATCTGGAGGATCTGCGAAACGGTGACCACGCCCGTGCCGCCGATGCCGGGCATCCGCACCAGGGTTTCCGGCCCGTCGATCCGCGACGTCGGCTCGGGCAGGTCCGCGGGCGGTTCCGGTGAACGGGGACGGAGACGGGCGCCGCCGGGCTCGACGAGCAGGAAGGAGGGGCAGTCGCCCTTCAGGCACGCGAGGTCGGAGTTGCACGAGGCCTGGTGGATGCGGGTCTTGCGGCCGAACTCCGTCTCGACCGGCTGCACGGACAGGCAGGTGGACACGTCACCGCAGTCACCGCAGCCCTCGCAGACCCGCTCGTTGACGACGACTCTCTCCACCGGGGTGGGCAGCCGGCCGCGCTTGCGCAGGCGGCGCTCCTCGGCCGCGCAGCGGTCGTCGTGGATGAGCACGGTCACACCGTCGACGGCGGCGAGCTCGCGCTCAGCGGCGGCGAGGTCGTCGCGGTGCCGCACCGAGGCGACCGGGTCGAGGCGGACACCTCGGTAGGCGCGGGGTTCGGGGGTGGTGATGACGACGTTCCGTACCCCTTCGAGGGCGAGCCATCGGGTCAGCGCGGGCACGTCCAGGCGTCCTTCGGCACGCTGGCCGCCGGTCATGGCGACGGCGTCGTTGTAGAGCAACTTGTAGGTCATCGTGACACCGGCCGCGACGGCGGCCCGGATCGCCAGGGACCCGGAGTGGTGGAAGGTGCCGTCGCCGAGGTTCTGCACGAAGTGCCGATCATCGGTGAAGGGGGCCAGGCCGATCCACTGGGCTCCCTCGCCGCCCATCTGGGTGACGCCGATCTGGGTTCCCCGGCCGCCGCCCTCCAAGGCGATCATGACGTGGCAGCCGATGCCCACGCCGACCAGGGTCTCATCGGCGGTGCGGGTCGAGCTGTTGTGGGGACAACCCGAGCAGAAGTACGGCGTGCGGACCGGCAACACCGGCAGGGCGCGCCGGCGGTCCGTACGCCGCGGCTCCAGCGCGGCCAGGTGGACGGCGGCGGTGCGCGGCAGCCGGTCGGCCCCGAGCCGGGCGGCCAGCACGCGAGCGACCTCCTCGGCACCGAGGGTGCCGCGGGCGCTGAGCAGCACCCTGCCGTCCTCGTCGCGACGGCCGACGACCAGGGGCGCCTCCGGGCGGCGGTACAGCGCCTCCTTGAGATGGCCCTCCACGAACGCCGTCTTGTCCTCGACGACCAAGACCTCATCGAGGCCGGCCGTCAGCTCGGCCAGGTGGTCGTGGTCCGCGGGGAACGGCATGCCGACGCGGATCAGGCGCACTCCCAGAGCCTCCATCGAGGCCTCGTCCAGGCCGAGGTTGTCCAGGGCACGTCGCACCACCGCGTAGGACGTACCCGAGGCGAGTACGCCATGGGTGGCGCGGCGCGCGCTGAAGGTCACCGCGTTCAGATCGTGGCGGCGGGCATAGGCACGGGCCAAGTCGAGGCGACGCGTCAGCATGTCGTACTCGGCGTCGAGGGAGGCGGGGCCGAGCAGAGTCGGCGCGCTTCCCTGACCGGTGCGCGCGGGTTCGGGAATGCCGTGCCGCAGGGCGGCGAGGTCGACGGTGGCGGACGCGTCCGCGATGTCGGCGACGATCTTCAAGCCGGCCCAGAGGCCGGACGCGCGCGACAGCGCCACGGCGTGCAGGCCGAACTTGACGATCTCGCCCACCGAGCCGGGGGTGAGCACCGGCAGCGACAGGCTCTCGCAGATCCCTTCGCAGGAGCTGGGCACGGTGGAGGATTTGCAGCCCGGGTCGTCCCCGATCCACGCCACGGCTCCGCCCAGCGGCATGGTCCCCGACAGGGTGGCGTGCCGGATCGCGTCGGCGGCCCGGTCCAGGCCCGGATTCTTGCCGTACCAGAACCCGGTCACCCCCTCGTGACGGCGGCCGGGGACCCGGCCGAGCAACTGCGTGCCGGCCACGGCCGTCGCGGCGAGCTCTTCGTTCAGCCCGGCGCGGAAGAGCACGCCGGCCGGCTCCAGGAAGCGGGCCGCACGGCCCATCTCCAGGTCCACTCCGCCGAGCGGGGATCCTTGATAGCCGGAGACGAACACCCGTGTGTCCAGGCCTCGCGCATCGTCCAGGCGACGCTGTTCCAGCGTGAGCCGTACGAGTGCCTGAATACCCGACAGGAGCACCCGGCCCTCGTCGGCGCTGTACTTGTCGTCCAGCGAAACGGGAGCGGACACGGGGGCCTCCAACGACGGCGCAGAGCGGGGGTACCGCACAGGAGACCAAGACAGCCGGGCCGACGCAAGCAATGGCCACTGGATACGACGGAATACGCAAACCGTTTGCGGCGATCGCTCATATCGGAGCTATTCTTTGCGCACTCCCGTACCGTCCAGAGGGGACCGACCATGCCGAACTCCGAGGTCGACGCGATCGACCACCAGCTGATTCGCCTGCTACGCGAGGACGGCCGCCGGTCCTTCTCCGAGATGGCCCCCGAGGTGGGCCTGTCGGTGGCCGCGGTCAAACGGCGGGTGGATCGCCTGCGCGAACTCGGCGTCATCACCGGGTTCACCGTGCAGGTCGACCACACCAAGCTCGGCTGGGCGATCGAGGCGTTCACCGAACTCCGGTACGCCGGCGCCACCTCCGTCGGGGAGATCATGGGCACCACCGCCAAGCTCCCCGAGGTCCAGGCGGCCTTCGCGATCGCGGGCGACCCGGACGCCCTGGTCCAGGTACGGGTCCGCGACGTCAAGCATCTCCAGGAGGTCATCGACACCCTGCGCAGCTCCGGCAAGGTCACCGGCACCAAGACGCTGATGGTCGTGAAGTCCTGGGCACGGGAGACCTGATCGCCTCGCCGGAATCGCGCATCGGCGGGCGCGGGGAACGGCCCCGATGCGGGCGGTGCTCGTTGACGTGGCGTTCACACGCGGCCAGGACCGTCCGCGGCTCCGATGGCGACGAGACGGCGCCCTGACGAGTCGCGTTCGGCCCGGAACATGCCTTGGGTGTTGAAGTCCGTGACGATGGTTCCGTCGGCACCGACCGCGATGATGCCGCCGAGGCCGCCGAGGCCGGGCAGGATCCGGTGCACGAGTTCGGATACGGCGTCCCGCAGCGGGAGGCCCCGATACTCGACGGCCGCGGCGATGTGATGGGCGGCGACGGATCGGATGAAGAACTCTCCCTCACCCGTCGCGGAGACGCCGCACACGCCGTTCTTCGCGTAGGTTCCCGCCCCGATGATGGGCGTATCGCCCACCCGGCCCGGCAGCCGGTCGGTGAGGCCGCCCGTCGAGGTGGCGGCGGCCAGATTCCCCTCTCTGTCCAGCGCCACGGCGCCCACCGTGCCCTGGGTCGCGGGGACCACGTCGGGGAGATCCTCGCCTCGTTGCAGGCTGTCCAGGTGCGCGAGTCGTCTCTCGGTGCGGAAGTACCGGCTGGGCATCAGTGACATCCCCTCCTCCAGCGCGAACTCCTCGGCGCCGGTGCCGACCAGCATCACGTGCTCGGACGCCTCCATGACGCGGCGCGCCAGGACGACGGGGTTCTTGATGTGTGTCACGCACGCCACGGCTCCGGCTCGCTGGTCACGGCCGTCCATCACGGCCGCGTCCAGTTCGGCGTCGCGGCGGCGCGTCAGGCCCGCTCCGCGGCCGGCGTTGAACAGGGGATCGTCTTCCAGCGCCCGGACGGCCGCCGTCACCGCGTCCAGGCTGCTGCCGCCGTTGTCGAGAACCTCGAATCCGGCATCGACGGCGCTCCCCAGGCCCTCCCCGTACGCTGCGTGGTCGGACTCGGACAAGCGTTTCAGCACAACCCCTGCTCCGCCGTGAATCACGAGTGCGTACATGGCCGATGTCTCCTCAGAATGATGGCGGCGTCATGGCCGAGATCGTCACGGCGTTCCGGTCGGTTTCGTTGTGCACCCAGTGCAACAGCGAGGAGTCGAACGTCAGCGAGTCGCCTTCGTTCATGACGTAGCGCGTTCCCGCGACCGACACCGCCAGCTCGCCCTCGACGAGGAAGACGCACTCCTCGCCCTCGTGGACGAAGGGGGCGCTCTCGTTCGTCCATCCGGCGGCCACCACCGCCTTGATCATTCCGAGCCGGCCTCGCATATGGGGCGTCAGCAGTTCGTATTCGAGGCTGTCCTCGGAGACCAGCAGCCGTGGATGCTCTCCTCCGCGTACGAGCGCGCCGGCCGGTCGCTCGCTGACGAAGAACCGGCTGACCGGGACGCTGAGCGCGTGGGCCAGCTTGACCAAGGTGGTGAGCGAGGGGTTGCCCATGCCCCGCTCGATCTGGCTGAGCAGCCCTGGGCTGAGGCCGGCGGCGTCAGCGACGCTCGCCAGGCTCAGGCCCGCGTCGGTGCGCAACCGGCGCAGCAAGGAGCCGACCGCCATCACCGTCGAAGGCGAGTCGTCGGCCGGCGCCACGACGGGTTCGGAAACGTCGCCGTGTGACCGATGGTCTGGCCGCAGCGTCACTGGATCCTCCTGAACGACTGTTCCGGTACGCGGTCACACCAACCCCTTGACACCCGGCGGGACCTGTCATCACTATAGCTCAATCGTCATTCAGTATAGTGAATTTCCGTCGAATCGGGCGCCTGACCAGGCCCGATATCGGGCTGCTCCGAGCCGACGGCCATCCGACAACCCTCAAGGAGGCCTCGTGTCGCTCGTACTGGCCGACGCGACCGTCATCGACGGCATCGATCCGGTCCCTGGGTCATACGACGAGCCCGACCGCGTGGTCCGGGTGGTCGCGAAGGACACCCGGAAGGTCGCGGCATGACGCGCGACTATCCGCCGGCACCACGCGGCGACGACGTCGAGGTCCTCGCCGGGCTGGAGTTCCCGGACCCGTTCCGCGCACTCGAGGACGGCCGCGATCCGGCGGTCGCCGACTGGCAACGGGCGCAGGCCGAACTCGCCGACGGCTACACCGACGGCGTCCCCGGCCTGGACCGGCTTCGCGACCGCGTCGCCCTGTACTCGGAGGAGAAGGTCGCCTCGATTCCGCGCTACGCCGGCGGGCGCTGGTTCCGCGCGGACCAGCCTGAACACGGCGCGGCCCGGATCGTGGCCGCCGACGAGCCGACAGGGGCCGGCGAGGTCGTCTTCGACGCCTCCGCGCACCCCGACTCGCAGGGCCGTACACCCTTCGTGTCCTGGTCCTCCCCCTCGCCCGACGGCCGGTCGCTCGCCGTGGGCCTGTGTTATGACGGCAGCGAGGCGAACACGATCCGCATCGTCGACGTCGGCTCCGGCCGGCTCCTCGACGACCGGCCACCGCACGTCCTGATGGACAACTGGATGGGCGGCGCGCAGTGGCTCGCCGACGCGAGTGCGTTCTACTACGTCGCGCTGGACGGCCCCAGGACGGCGTTCGCCCTGCGGATCTTCCGCCACGACATCGGCGAGCCCGCCCGGCCCGAACCCGAACCGGTGCCGCTGCTCAGCACCGACGGCCTCGACTACGTCGGCGTCTTCGTCTCGCGCGACGGTCGATGGGTCGTGGCCGGTCAGGGACTCGTACGCCCGAAGCCGGTCGCCGTCCTCGACCTGTACGGCGACGACCGGTGGAGGCCGTTCCTGACCGACGTCGACGCCACGGTCACCGGCCACGTCATCGGCGACGAGTACGTCGCCCTCACCGACCACGACGCCGGCCGGGGACGCGTGGTGGCGATCCCATTGACATTGGAACCGAACCCCGACCCGGCGACCTGGCGCACCGTGGTGGCCGAGAGCGACGCCGTGCTCCGTTCCGTCACCCCGGTGGGAGACACGATCTACCTGACCTCGCTCGCCGACACCTACGCACGGGTCCGTGTCGTCGGCCTCGACGGCGCCGACCTGGGACAGGTCCCGCTCCCCGGCCGGGGCGCGCTCGCCGAACCCTCCTTCCCGCTGATGAAGGCGCTGCCGAGCGGGCATCCGGACGAGTACCTGTTCGGCTTCTCCTCGCTCACCGAGTCCTGGGGCGTCCACCGTCACCGCCCGGGAGACGACGGCATCGAGACGCTGAGGTCACCGAAGGTCCGGCTCGACGCGGTGGTCGACGATCTGTGGGCCACGTCGGCGGACGGAACCCGGGTGCCGTACCACGTGGTCCGCCGGCCCGACGTGCCGGCCGACTCACCGCGACCGACCCTCGTGTACGCCTACGGCGGCTACAACGTCCCGCACGTGCCGCGCTTCCCCCGGGGCATGGCGGCCTTCGCCGACGCGGGCGGCGTCCTCGTGCACGGGCACATCCGCGGCGGCGCCGAGTTCGGGCTCGATTGGTGGCGCGGCGGGCGGATGCGCAACAAGCCCAACTGCTACGCGGACCTGTTCGCCATCGCCGAGGACCTGATCGGCCGGGGCAGGACGACCACCGGCCAGCTGGCCGTCACCGGCGGCTCGAACGGCGGGCATATGACCGGTGCCGCGGTGACGTTGCGCCCCGATCTCTGGCGCGCCGCGGTGCCGCGCGTACCGATCCTCGATCTCCTCGGTGCCTGCCGGGAGACGTACGGACGCGGGGCGGTGGCCGAGGAGCTGGCCGATCCGGACGACCCGGGCGACGTGGCCGTGCTGGCCTCGATCTCGCCGTACCAGCTGGTGCGGGACGGCACGCCGTACACCGCGGTGTACCTCGACGTCGGCGACACCGACGCACGCTGCCCGGCCTGGCACGGCCGGAAGTTCGCCGCACGGCTCCAGGAGGCGAGCTCCAGCGACCGTCCGATCTTCCTCCGGGTCTGGGAGAACGCCGGCCACGGCTGGGCGACGCCCAAGGACGTGGAGGTCCGCGAGAACACCGCCTGGCTCGCATTCGTGATCGATCAGCTCGGCCTGAGCGCCGAAGCCCTGACACCCCCCGTATGAGGAGAGACTCCATGCGTAGAACGTCGGCCATCGCCGCCTTGTTGATCCCGAGTTGTCTCGTCGCGTCGGCGTGCAGCGGCTCGGGCACGGCTCAGAACGGGCCGAGGCGGTACGCCGCCAACGGGACGTTCACGATGTCACAGCTCGACGACAGCGACGGGCTGGATCCGTACCGGACCGGCACCGGGCTGTACCTGGTGGGCCCGGCCTACGACTCACTGATCAACATCCGCCCGGACGGGACGTTCGTCTCCGGCCTCGCCGAGAAGTGGTCGGCGGACGCCCACTCCGCGACGTTCCAGGTACGCTCCGGCGTCACCTGCTCGGACGGGACTCCCCTGACCGCCGGGCAGGTGGCCGCCGACATGAACTTCGTGGGCGACCCGGCGAACGCCTCCGCGCTGTACGGCCGCTTCACCCCGCCGCTGCCCTTCCACGCCACCGGTGACGACAAGAGCGGCACCGTCACGGTGGCCATGGCCGCGAAGCCCTTCGGATTCCTGCTCAACACGCTCGGCCTGCTTCCGATCGTGTGCTCCAAGGGACTGCGTGACCCGAAGATGCTCAAGAACGCCACAGACGGAACCGGGCCGTACGTCCTGTCCAAGGCCGTACGCGGCCAGTCGTACACCTTCACCGAACGGAAGAACTACACCTGGGGACCGGCCGGCGCGACCACCGGCAGGCCGGGTGCTCCCCGGACCATCGTGGTGCGCGTCATCACGAACGAGACGACCGCCGCCAACCTCCTCCTGTCCGGCCAGCTGAACATGGCGCAGGTCAATGGACAGGACCGCTCGCGGATGCGGGCCAGGGGGTTCAAGGCCATCGACGCGCCGCAGGCGGGAGCCTGGCTGTTCTTCAACCACCGCGGTACCCGCCCGAACTCCGACGAGCGGGTCCGCCGGGCGCTGGTCGAGGCCCTCGACCTCAAGCAGATCGTCAAGGTGTCGACGGCGCAGACCGGGCGAGCGGCCACCGGACTGACGGCTCTCCAGCCGAGAGCCTGCACCGGTGACACGATCGCCGGCAACCTGCCCGGGCACGATGTCGCCGGCGCCGGAGCGCTTCTGGATCAGGCCGGCTGGGCGAAGGGCCCCGACGGTCTTCGCTCCAAGAACGGCAAGCCGCTCAGGATCGAGCTGTACTACGTGCCCTCGTTCCTCCTCGACGGCAAGGCGGCGGCCGAGCTGATCGCACAGCAGTGGAAGTCCGTCGGCATCGACGTGAAGACCACCACGGGCACCCTCACGGGGCTCGTCCAGGTCCAGAAGAACGGCAACTTCGACGTCCTTCTCCAGCCCTTCAACTCGAACCTGCCCAGCCGGTTCGTGGCACTGCTGTCCGGCCCGACACCGCCGCAGGGCACCAACTTCTCGGGTATCGACAACAAGACCTACGACAGCCTGGTCACGAAGGCATCCGGCATGACCGCTCCGGCGTCGTGCACGTACTGGGGCCAGGCCGAGAAGGCGATCTTCCAAGCGGTCAACGTCGCGCCGATCTCCGAGCGGATCGGCAACTACTTCCTCAACAAGGCCACGGCGACGATCAACGGGACGACCACGCTTCCGGATCCGACCAGTATCCGGGTGTTCGAGTGAGATGACGATGGCCGCCGCGATGGAATCGGGCTTTCCCGAGGGATACGAGGTGGACGCGTGAATCGGCGGCGGCCCCGGCGCCGTGGCGGACGTCCAGACGACCGGCATCACGTACGCCGGCGACGGTCTGGCCTGACATTTCGCCAATGTGAAAACATCGGTCCGATTGATCATCATCGACGGCTGACATGTGCGCGTGATCTGGAGGCGGGAGATGGTGGACCGGCGGGCCGAGTACCGGCGGCAGGGCTGGTGGCGTGACGAGACGTTCTCCGACGATCTGCGTGGGCTCGCGCGCACGCGGCCCGACAAGGTCGCGATGATCGTCCGGAGCCTGGTTCGCGGCGGCACGCGGGTGGTGACCTTCGCCGAGCTGGACCGGATGGCCGACCGATGCGCCGGGGCGCTGTTGGAGTTAGGCGTACGGCGCGGTGATTTCGTGGCCCTCCAGATGGCCAACCGGTGGGAGATCGCTCCTCTGATCCTGGGCTGCTGGCGGGCCGGCGCCCGGCTGTGCTCGATCGGCCCTCACTATCGCAGCCAAGGGCTGCGGCACATGATCGGGATGACCGGGGCGCGGGTGTTCATCACGGTGGCCGACCTCGGGGGTGACGGGCACGCGGAGATGCTCGGCGAACTCGCGGACGAACTGCCCGCGCTCGAGCACGTCCTCCTCTTCGAGGACGCCACGGACTTCTTCTTCGGCACGGCCTGGGAGGAACGCCACCCGCCGGACCCGTCCGGCGGCCGGGAGCTGGGCCCCAACGAACCGTGCCTGGTGCTCTTCACCTCGGGGACGACCGGTGAGTCGAAAGGCTCGTCGCACAGCCAGAACACGCTCTTCGCTCCGATCGTCGGTGAGGCGGGAGTGTTCGGGCTCGGCGCGGACGACGTCATCACCATGGCCACCGCCTACACCCACTACACCGGACTCGTACGCGGCATCCTCATGCCCTTGGCGCTCGGGGCGACCATGGCGTTCCAGGACCGGTGGGAAGGGCCCGACCTGCTCGGTCTCATCGAAGAGCACCGTGTCACGTTCCTCTACGGGACGCCCGGCGTGGTGCTCGACCTGGTGGACGCCCGGCGGGCCGCGAAGTGCGGCGCCACCGTCCTCGCCCGCATCGTGAGCGGCTCGGCACCGGTTCCCTCACACCTCGTCGACGACGTGCGTGACGCCTTCGGCGTCCGGCTGTACGCCCTGTGGGGGATGACCGAGAACGGCGCGGTCACCATCACCCGCCCGGAGGACCCGGAGGACTGGGCGGCGCACAGTGACGGCCGCCCGATCGCCGGCATGCAGGTGCGGATCGACCCGATGCGGGACCGCGAGGACGGCGCCGGCCTGCTGTGGGTGCGCGGGCCGACCCAGTGCCTCGGATACCACGGACGCGACGAGCTCTACGCGGCCAACCTGGACGAGGACGGGTGGTTCGACACCGGAGACCTGGCGCGCGACGACCAGCGGGGCGGAATCCGCCTGGCCGGCCGTGTCAGCGACATCATCCTGCACCACGCCATTCCGGTGTCCGCCGTGGCGGTCGAGGACGCCCTCACCCACCATCCGAAGGTCCGCGAGGCGGCGGTCGTGGGCCTCCCCGACGGCATCGACGAGCTCATCTGCGCGGTGCTGACCACGACCGGCCAGGAGGTCACGCTGCCCGAGCTGCGGGACCATCTGAAGGCGATCGGCATGAGCAAGATGTTCTGGCCGGAACGGCTGGAGATCGTCGACACTCTGCCCAGGACCGAGACCGGGAAGATCCTCAAGAACGAGCTCCGGCGACGCTACAGCTGACGCGGGCGGGTCGGCGGTCTTGGCCGGGACCCCGGCGAAGTGGAAACGCATCCACTGGCCCACGCCGGAGTTCGTGGTCGCCGTACGGTCGTAGACCACGAACAGGTCCGGCCGCAGGTAGACGACGTCGCGGGTCCAGGACGAAATGGTCTTGGTGCCCGAGCGCGGGTACATGTCCTCCAGGTGGCCGGCCCGCATGAACGTGTAGTCCTGCTGCTGGTCGAACGCCGCCATGCCGGTACGCGCACCGTCGGACCTGAGCCGCGTCCCCTGACCGGTCGGGGCCGGGCTGTCGGTGTAGAAGACGTTGTACAGGCCGCGGGTCGACGAAGTCGGTGTACGGCCCGGCGTTCAGCGAGCCCCCAGACCGCGTCAGTGTCCCAGCCGGACCGTACCGAGCCCATCTCCATGCCATGCGCGTACGAGGCGAGCGGCTTGGCCTTGTAGTCGGCCTCCTGCGCGGAGTCGTCCCAGAAGAGGAACTCGCTCCACACCCGATCCGGCGCGGTCGCGCCGTCCGGGTTGGCCGCGCGTACGTCGCGGGCGAACTTGTGGAACGCCGGAGCGAGCGGGTCGTTCCAGGTCGGCAGCAGGCCGGCCAGCTGTGTGATGGCCTTGACCGGCGCCGGGGCGGGCTCACCCTCAGTGCGCATCGTGCCGCGGTCGTCGACCCGCTTCAGGCTGGGCCACAGGTTGTAGATGTACCAGTTGGCGGCGCCCGACGGGAACGCGTACGGCGAGGAACCGTGGACGAGGTCGAGGCCCTTGGCCGTCTTGGCCGCGATCACCGGCAACGTCAGGGAGAACGTACCTCCCGGCTATGGCGGTCACACCATCGAGTACCGGGCCATCGACGCCGCCGGCAACGTTGGGAGGACCACCAGGATCAAGGTGGTCCTCCGCAAGGCCGGCTGACGCGCTCCCAGGCCCGCCATCGAACGGCGGGCCTGGGACGCCTCACGATCTCGTGAACGGCGGCGGGCCTGCGGAAACGGTGAACGAGCTGATCATCTCGGTGAGGTCGTGTTCGTCGATATCCGCACGCTCGCTGAGACAGGTCCCGATCAGCGTGTCGCCGAGGCCTTTGCCGGCCGATGCCCGTCGGCCGAGGACCAGTCCGACGGCACGTCCATGCGGAACGACCCGATGCCGGGTGAGACCGAGTTCGGCCACCCCACGCTATGCATTTCCGCCCTGCGTATCGCATCATCGTCGGCCACGACAATCACCGTATCGGTCACAGCGGACACCTTGCGGGCCATCGGGAATGTCCATCCTCGGCAGGCCAAAACCTCGACGATCTGGCAAATAGTGGCCAAGTAACCGCCAATTCCCCTATCGGGTGGTATTTGCGTGGCTCTTGTGACGAGGTAACGTATTTGTGGTCAGTGGCCACCGGATGGAGGCCACTGAAAAGGATCCTGAATGGCGTCGCCACTGGCACAGGATCGGGTCACCACTCTGGTGATCGCGCTTCCGACTGATGGGGGCAGTGGTGCGCAGCTTAGGGCTTTTAAGGTGGGTTCCGCTCGCGGGCGGTGTGGTCGCGGCGATCTGCCTTGGAAAGGTCGCGCCGATCGGCGCGTCTGTGCAGGACGCCTTCGGATTGACCGCCACATGGCTGGGCGCGGCGATATCGATGATCACGTTCGTCACCGCGGCGCTCGCCGCGCCGGCGGGTGAATGGCTTCGGCATCGTGATCCCACTCGCTGGCTGGCCACCGGGCTGATGGTCATGGCCGCCGCGGGGGCCGTGATGATCGTGTCCACCAGTCCGGTCGTGCTGATCGGCCTGCGGCTGATCGAAGGCGTCGGCTACCTGCTGGTCATGGTCGGTGGTCCGGTGATGCTGGTGACGCGGGTGGCCGCGCATCAGCGGGCGCTGGCGCTCGCCTTATGGGGAGGATGTATTCCGGCCGGGCTCGCGCTCGCCGCGACCGGCGGTGGTGTCATCGGGTCACGATGGGGCTGGCAGTGGTGGTTCGGCGTCGTCGCCCTCACCTGCGTGGGGACCGCCCTGGTCACGCTCCTCACCCGGGGAGACGCTCGGCCCGATGAACCCGCGGGGCCATCACAGGGGCTACGGGGCGCCTGGGCCGGTCCGCTACTGCTGGCGAGCGGGTTCAGCGCGGTGGCGCTGGTGAGCGTCGCCGTCCTCTCGGTGTTACCGGAATACCTGCACACGGAACTCGGCATGTCGACCGCCGGAGCGGGCGTCGTCACCTCGGTCGCGGCCGTCGGCAGTGTCCCCGGCACGGTGTGCGCGGGTGTGCTCCTGCGCCGCGGTGTGCGCGCTCAGGTGCTGGTCTCGTCCGGGTTGCTGTCCGCCGCGCTGGCCGTTCTCACCTTCAGTCCGGCGATCCCCATGGGTGTCGCGATCGCCGCCGCCGTCCTCCTGCTCTTCACCATCGGCATCGCCGTGGCCGCGGCGTACGGGTCGCTTCCCCTGGTCGTGCGCGACACCGATGACCTGCCCTTGGCCAACGGCATCCTCGTCCAGCTCGGCAGCGCCGGCACGCTCGTCGGGCCGCCGATCTTCGCCAGCGTCACCGGATTGCAGCGGTGGCACCTGGTGCCCCTTCTAGTGCTGCTCACCTCCAGCGTCGGCGTGTTCCTCGTGATCCGCGCCATCTCCGCCGGGCGGACACGGGCACGCCCCCACGAACGCCACAACCCGTCACCCCCCGCAGTCCGCAGGGCTCCCCTCGTGGATCGCAACAAAGAGGAAGAAGGTCATGATGTTGCTCCCCGGCATTCCTGAGTTGTTCGCGAATCCGCAGGACGCGCGCGCCGACCTCATCGAGCGATGCCGCTGGACTCCCGGCGAACTGCCGTCCACCGGATCCAGCTTCTTCATGCACTTGAGCGAGCTGTGCCCGGTCGCCTGCGAACACTGCATGTACTCCTCGGACCTGGAACGCAAATCATTCAAGGACTCGCTCGAGCCGGACGAGCTGGAGAGAGCGATCGAGTTCGTCAACTCCTCGCACTCGGAGAAGCTCAACATCACCGGAGGCGGTGAGCCGTTCCTCAAGGTTCCGAGCATTCTTCGGCTTCTCGAAACCGTCAAGGTCCCCCGCATCGAGATTGTCACCGCGGGCTATTGGGCGAAGACGGAACAGGCCGCGAAACGCATGATCGCGCGCTTGTCCGCCGCCCGGCTTCGCAATCCGCTTCAGCCTGAGGTCATGCTCCGGCTGAGCATCGATCGCTACCACATAAACGCTCCGAAACCCGTGCGCATTGAGCACTACGGCAACATCGCCAAGGCGTGGAGTAAGGAGCCCGGCGACATATCGCTCGGGTTCCGCAGCATCCAGCCGGACCGTGACTACGTCGACCGTCTCCTCGCCGAGGAGGTCGGGGCCGAGCTCGTCACCGTGGACGACTGGAACCGCCGCCTGGTCCTGCCGAACGGGCGGTCGGCGCCCATCACGTTCAACGTGTTCCGGGTCAGCGGTAAGGCCGGACAGCTCGCCGAGCGATCCGAGCTCAGCTCGCGGTCCAAGACGATCCGCGAGTACTACGGTCCGTTCGAGAACCGCGAGGGCCAGCTGGTCCTCGCCACCACGGTCAACGACGCGATCCGGGGCCGCTACAGCGACACCGGCGGCCTCGCGGTCACCATGAACAGCGACGGACGGTTCTGGATCTTCTGCGGGACGTCGCCGGACCGGCAACTGGTGCTGGGGCAGAAGACGTTCTCCGAGTCGATCGCCCACTTCTTCGAAGACCCCCTTACCCGGCTCCTGGTCGACGACGGGGTGTGGACGTTGGCGGACATCGTGGCCGACCTCGACCCGGCGACCTGCCAGGCGGCGATCGCGAAGAACGACGTCGCCTCCCTCGTCGACGACCTGCTGGTGCGGCCCGAGGTGCGGCTGGCCGCCACGATCATCGCCATGGGGCGGTTCGTGGCCGAAGGCCGCCTGCAGGTGGACGGTGCTCCGGAGGACCACCCGGTGTTCGCCCCCGAAGAGGCTCTCGTCGACTGGTGCCGTGACGCGCTCACGACGAAGGTGGCGACCCAGTGACGATCAGCCGGGTGGTCGCCGACCCCGACGGCCTGTACGCCTCGATCAGCACCGCGTCCCAGCCGACCGCGCTCATGCGGCACAACATAGACCGGCTGGGGCGTTCACTGGCCCAGGCCGTGCACGGCACTCCGGACGTCGCCGGCGCCAGAGACGTGCTGTGCGTGATCATCCTTCGTGGCGGCGCGTTGCTCTATCCCAGCTTCGCCGCGGAGTTCGGCAGCGCGGACTTCTGCATGCTCGGCCTGCGTCGTGACGGCGGCGAGATCTCCTGTCACTACCGCACCTCCGTCCCTCGCTCGGCCTACGATCTCGTCCTCTACGTGGACTGCATCGCCGGTACCGGCGGCACCGTCCTCGCGGCCCACGACGCGATCACCGCGGTGACCGACACCTCGCAGGCGATCGCCGCCGTGCTCTGCAGTGCCACGCCCGCGACCCGCGTGTTGAACGACGCGAACATCGGGTTGATCGGCTTCAGCCTCGACGAAAGCGAGAGCGACGGACTCGTCAAGCCGGATCTCGGCAAGCTCGACGCCGGTGATCTGTTCACCGGCACCGGCGTCGAGCCACTGCTGGATCACCTGGCTCCGAGCACCCGCGCCTGAGGCGGCCCAGATGAACTCGCCCCCGGCGGCGGCACACTCGTTGCTGCTCAGCAACGCGACCTTGCCCGATGGGACCATCGCCGATGTCGCCATCGCGGGCGAGCGCATCGTCGCCATCACCGCACATCGGCCGGCACCGGAGCAGGAACACGTCGACCTCACCGGGTTCCTGCTCCTGCCAGCCCCCGCGGAACCCCACACCCACCTCGACAAGATCCTCACCGCCGACATCCTGACCAACCCCGTAGGCGATCTGGAAGGCGCGGTCCACGCCTGGTACCGCTACCGCACCACCGCCGGCCACGACGAGATCGTGGCCAGGGGCGTGTCGGCCACCGAGGCCATGCTGCGCAACGGCAGCACGGCCGTTCGCACCCACGCCGACGTCGGAACAGAGACGGGGCTCCGGCTGCTGCACGCGGCGGTCGAGGTCCGTGAGCGGCTCCGGGGGCGGCTGAGCCTCGACATCGTCGCGTTCGTCGACGTCCCGGTGACCGGCGCCGGCGGGGCGGACAACCGTGCCCGCCTGCGGGAGGCGATGGATGGCGGTGCCGACGCCGTCGGCGGCGCACCGTACCGGGATCCCGATCCTCTCCGCTGCCAGGAGGAACTGCTCACCATCGCGGCCGAGCACGCCGCACCGGTGGACCTGCACACCGATGAGACCCTCGATTCCGCGGCCGCCTGCCTGGACCATCTCGCCGACCACGTGCGGCAGGCCGGGTTTCCCTACCGCGTCACCGCCAGCCACTGTGTCAGCCTCGGCACGCGACCGGACACGCGGGCCAAGCAGGTCGCCGCCGACCTCGCCGCGGTCGGCGTCGGTGTCGTGTGCTGTCCCGCCACCAATCTCTACCTCCAGGGCCGCGAGCATCTCCAGCCCGCCCCGCGCGGGCTGACCGCCCTGCGCCCCCTCCTCGACGCCGGCGTCACCGTCGCCGGAGGCGGGGACAACATGCAGGACCCGTTCAATCCTCTCGGCCGCGGCGACGCTTTGGACACCGCGTACCTGCTCGTCCTCGCCGGACACCTGACGATCGAGGAGGCCTACGCCGCCATCAGCACGAACGCCCGTTCCGTGATGGGTCTGCCCGCCCCGCGGCTGACGGCCGGAGCGCCCGCCGAACTGCTGGCCGTTCCCGCGCGGAACATCAGGCACGCACTCGCTGAGCGCCCTGCGCAGCGCATCGTCATCCACCGTGGCCGAATCGTCGGCTCGACGTCCTCACGCTCCGGGAAGGGCGGTCATTCGGAGCCAGTCACCTGATTCACGGGTGGGCGCGAGGATCAACGGGGGCCGGTTGCCGTCCGAGAGATCGAACGCCGCACCAGTTCCTGTGACGTCCCATCCCCCGGCCTCGCGATACAGCAATAGACCGGCGGCGTGATCCCACACTTTCATCCACCCGAACAGCGCCGCGTCGTACAGCCCCTGCACGAGCTCGAGATAGACCACACCGACGCCGCTGCAGTCACGCAGATCCACGCTCTCGTGCTCCAGGCGCGCGATCTGCGCGCGATCTTCGTCGGTTCGGTAGGCCGGGTCGGTGACGACGACCCGCAATGGCGACACGCTCGGGGGCGTCAGCCTCACCGGCGTCCCGTTGATGAAGGCCCCCTCACCCGCCCACGCCATTCCCGTCAAGCTCATGGCGGGCGCCACCAGCCACGACCCGAGCAGCGAGCCGGACGACATGAGCGCCACCATCAGGCAGAACCGGTCACTGCCCCGGACGAAGTTCGACGTGCCGTCCAGCGGGTCGACGATCCACACCGGACGGTCTTCGGCCAATGCCGCGGACAGGTCGACATCGCCTGCCGCGACGCCTTCCTCACCGACGAACCCCGACCCGGGCAGTAACCGAGTGAGCTCATCGGCCAATCGCCGCTCCGCCGCGATGTCGGCCGTCGTGACGAAGTCACCCGCCGATTTCTCCCACACGTCGCTCGATCGCAACTGGCGAAAGCGCGTCAGCAGCTCCTTTTGAGCGACATCGGCAACGAGCTCGGACACATCATGCGGACGCAAGGGGAGCATCATTCCCCAAGTATCGTCGGCGGCGACTACGCGAGCGCTTCGGCAAGCCGCCTTCCGATCTGGCGGGTGCCACCGCGGGGCCGGTCCCGCCGGGTCGCCAGGTCCGCGGCGACGACGGACCGTACGCGGTCCGCCTCCTCGCGGCGCTCCAGGTGATCCAGCAGCATGGCGACGGACAGCACCGCCGCCGTCGGATCCGCCTTGTCCTGTCCGGCGATGTCCGGCGCCGAGCCGTGCACGGGTTCGAAGATCGACGGGCTGCGGCGCGTCGGGTCGACGTTGCCGCTCGCGGCGATGCCGATCCCGCCGCTGATGGCGCCGGCGAGATCGGTGATGATGTCGCCGAACAGGTTGTCCGTCACCATCACGTCGTACCGCCCTGGGTCGGTCACCAGATAGATGGTGGCCGCGTCGACGTGGTGGTAAGCCACCGTGACGTCGGGAAACTCGACGGCGACCGTGTCGACCGTACGCCGCCACAGATCGCCGGCGTGGACCAGGACGTTGTTCTTGTGCACCAGCGTGAGGTGTTTGCGCGGCCGTTCCCGGGCGCCGGCGAAGGCCGCCCGTACGACGCGTTCGACGCCGAACGCCGTGTTCACGCTCAGCTCGGTGGCGACTTCGTGCGGCGTCCCCCGCCGGAGGACGCCGCCCTGGCCGAGATAGGGGCCCTCGGTGCCCTCGCGGTACACGACGACGTCGATGTCGGGATCGCCGGACAGGGGGGTCGCGACGCCTGGGTAGAGCTTGGCGGGCCGGAGGTTGACGTACAGGTCGAGTTCGAACCGCATGCGCAGCAGCAGCCCGCGTTCGAGGATGCCGCTCGGCACCGAGGGATCGCCGACGGCTCCGAACAGGACGGCGTCGTGCCCCCGGATCTCCTCGAGCACCGAGTCCGGAAGAGCCTCGCCCGTACGGTGCCATCGGCCGGCGCCGAGGTCGTAGTGCGTGAGGTCCGCGGCGGGCTCGACCGCTCTCAGGACGTCGAGTGCCTGCTCGGTGACCTCGATCCCGATGCCGTCGCCCGGGATGACCGCGAGCTTCATGTGCCGGACTCCTGTCTCTGGCTCAACGGAAGATCGGGCTGGACAGGCCGAAGGCGTCGACCGACGTTCCGGTCAGGGCCCGGCTGCGGTCCGAGGCGAGGAAGAGCGCGATGTCGGCGATCGCGTCGGAGGACATCGGGTTGAGTCGCGACGCGGCCTCGCCGAACAGCGAACGGAACCCATCGGTGTCCACCCCGCCCGGGCAGATGCAGTTGACGTCGATCCCGTGCTGCTTGACCTCGGCGGCCACGCATCCCGTCAAGCTGATGAGCGCGGCTTTCGACGCCTTGTACGCGGTCTGGCCGCCGCTGGGGTGCTTGCCCCCGATGCTCGAGATATTGATGATCTTCCCGGACCCACGCTGGATCATCGATGGCAGGACCGCCTGGGTGAGAAGCGCCACCGACATGAGGTTGACCTCCATCACGGCCCGCCAGTCGTCGAAGTCGAAGTCGACCAGATTGGTCCGCGGGTAGATCGTCGCGGCGTTGTTGACGAGGACGTCCACCTGCCCGAAGACGTCGAGTGCCGTCCGGGCGATGCCCCGCACCTCGTCGTCGACCGTCATGTCGGCGGTCAGCACGAGGCTCGACCGCCCGAGGTCTTCGATCTCCCGTGCCACCTCTTCGAGCAGCTCGGTCGAGCGTCCGGTGACGGCCACGTCGCATCCTTCCCGTGCCATCGCGACCGCGATCGATCGGCCGATCCCCCGGCTGGCCCCCGTCACGACGACGCGCTTACCGTTCAGGTCGAAACTGCTCAATGTGATCGCTCCTGGTTCAGGCCGGCCGGTACTTCGGCGACCGGGGGGATGGCGAAGGCGTTCGCGACAAGGCACGCCGTGGAGTAGAAGCCCACGATCGTGACGATCTCGACCATGAGCCGGTGCCCGTAGACGGGCTCGCACTCCGCGTAGGTCTCGTCGCTGAGCGAACCCGTGATCAAGAGCTCTGTCACGACCTTGTGGATGCGCGCCTCATCATGATCGCGGAATGCCGGGTCCGTGCCTTCGGCGATCGCCGAGAGCACGCTCTGGGGCAGCAGGTCCTGCTTCAGGACCGTGCGCTCATGGACCGACCACGGGTAGGGCGCGTTCCAGTGTGCCGCGACCAGGAGGACCAGCAGCTGGTAGAGGCGCGGCTCGAGGTCGGAATCCCGGAAGGAGTTCCGGAACGCGTCGGCCGTTTCGGCCAGGCCCGGGGAATGCATCCAGACCGCGAAGGGACCGGACACCTTGCCGGCGTGCGTACTGGCGATGGAGTCGTAGACGCGGACGTGCTCAGGCGACAGTTCGTCGCGGGACAGCTGTGGCAACCTCACTGTTTCTCCTACTGGTGGGGGCACGTTGGCTCCATGCCCGGCCGGGCGCGCAGGGCGGGCAGCACCTTGGCGGGGACGAGAGGTAGCGATCGGAGGCGCACGCCGGTCGCGTGCCACACGGCGTTCGCCACGGCGGCGGCGGTGCCCACGATGCCGACCTCGCCGAGGCCCTTGATCCCGAGCGGGTTGACGCGTTCGTCGACCTCGTGAATCCAGTCGACCTCGAGTCGGCCCACGTCGGCGTGGCTGGGCACGTGGTAGCTCGCCAGGTCCTGTGTCAGGAACCCGCCGAACCGTACGTCGAGGACGGAGGCCTCGTGCAGGGCCATGCCGATGCCCATGGTCATCGCTCCGACGATCTGCGAGCGGGCGGTCGTGGGGTTCACGACGCGGCCCGCCGCGAAGACACCGGTCATGCGCGGCACCCGGATCTCACCCGTGTCCACGTCGACCCGTACTTCGGCGAACTGGGCCCCGAACGAGAAGCCCACGTACGACGCGTCGAGTGCCGCGATGTCCTCGGCCGTGTTCGCGGTGACCGAGACCTCGGTGCCGGGTGTGCCGGAGATCCGCTCGCGCAGCAGGGAGGCCGCCTTCTGGATCGCCCAGCTCCATGACGCGGTGCCCATCGAACCCCCGGCGATCATCGCCTTGCCGAACCGGCTGTCGGCGATGCGCAGGACCACGTTGTCCGGTGCGGTGGCGAGCGCGTCGGCGGCGACCTGGCGTAGCACCGTTCGTGCGCCGGTGCCGATGTCCGCGGCGGCGATGTTCACCGCGAACGTCCCGTCGGGGTACGCCGTCGCCGTGGCGGTCGACGGCACCGCCCTCGCGTGGTAGCTCGACGCGGCGACACCGGAGCCGACGAGCCACCTTCCGTCGCGACGAGTACCGGGCGCGGGGTCACGCCGGTCCCATCCGAACAGCTCGGCGCCGCGCCGCAGGCACTCGGCCAAGTGGCGGCTGGTGAACACGAGCCCGGTCTCCGGCTCGATGTCGGTGTCGTTGCGGATCCTCAGGGCCACCGGATCGATGCCCGCCTCGGCGGCGAGCTCGTCGATGGCGCACTCGAGCGCGAACGACCCGGGCGCCTCGCCGGGCGCCCGCATCCAGCAGGGCGTGGGGACGTCCAAGGCGACGAGGTGGTGGGCGGTGCGGATGTTCGGAGACGCGTACACGCTCCGCGAGATGGCGGCCGTCCGCTGGGCGAACTCGTGCGCACGTGAGGTCTGCGAGTACGCCGTGTGCTCCAGGGCGGTCAGCCTGCCGAGCTCATCGGCACCGGCACGGACCCGCTGGATGGTGGGCGTGCGGTAACCCAGGAAAGCGAACATCTGCTGTCTGGTCGCCATGACCGTGACCGGTCTGCCGGTCGACTTGGCGGCCATGCCGGCCAGGATCGCGGGAGCGTCGGCGCGCCCCTTCCCTCCGAACCCTCCTCCCACATGGGGTGCCAGGATGCGGACGTCGCGCTCATCGAGCCCGAACAAGGCCGCCATCGTCGGGGCGACCCAGGAGACGCCTTGGTTCGAGTGGTGAACGGTGAGCTCGCCGCCGTTCCAGACCGCGGTGGCGGCGTGGGGTTCCAGCGGACTGTGGTGCTGGGGCGGGGTCTCATAGACCGCGTCCACACGGAACCGGGCTTCCGCGTAGCCCGCGTCGACGTCGCCCCGGTGCGTCGTACCGGGGAGATTCCGGTAGACGCGATCCGGTGTGTACAGCCCGGGGTGGTCGGTCGCGAGGACGACGTCGTGGGGCTCCTCGGTGTACTCGATCACCACGGCCTCGGCGCCGGCTCGCGCCTGCTCCAGGGTCTCGGCGACCACGAGTGCGACGACCTGGCCGCGGTAGGCGACCCGCGGGCTCTGCAGGGGCGGGGTCTCGACGAGATCACCGGCTCCGCGCGTGATCTCCTCGGAGACCTCCCCGAGGCGTACGGCGTTCTCGTGCGTGATGACCGTCAGGACACCCGGCAGGTCGGGTGCGGTGATCGACCTGATGCTCCCGCGGCCCACCGTGGCCTGCACCATCCAGCCGAACACCCGTCCTTCGAGGTCCACATCGGCCGCGAAGGCGGCCCGGCCGGTCACCTTGGCCCACGCGTCCACCCGGCTCGTCGCGGCGCCGATCGCGGTCACGCTCGGCCGCCCAGCTCGAGCAGGAGCCGCTCGGCCATGGCGGTCACCAGCCCCACCTTGTAACCGTTGTCGCGCAGCGGACGAGCGGCGGCGAACTCCGCCCTCAGCGCCTCGCGCACCGTGGTCGCGTCGAGCGGACGGCCGGCGAGCATCTCCTCCGCCACATGAGCACGCCACGGGACCGGGGCGACCGCGCCGAACGCGAGGCGCACTTCCGCGATGCGATCGTCCCGTACGTCCACGGCCGCCGCGACAGAGCCGAGGGCGAAGGCGAAGGAGGCCCGTTCGCGCGCCTTGCGATAGGCGGAATCGGCTGCCGTCGACGGCAGCCGGATGGCCGTGATGAGGGCGCCCTCGGGAAGGACGGTCTCGCGCGAAGGGTCGTCACCGGGCAGTACGTACATCTGCTCCAGGGGGAGCTCGCGGCCCCCATCGGGCGTCTGCACGCACACGATCGCGTCCAGCGCCACCAGCGCGACCGCCATGTCCGAGGGGTGCGTGGCGATACAGGCGCCGGACCCGCCCAGGATCGCGAGGTCGTGGTGCTCACCGGTCAGGGCCGGGCAACCGCTGCCCGGCCGCCGCTTGTTGCAGGGCTTCCCGACGTCTTGGAAGTAGGGGCAGCGCGTGCGCTGCAGCAGGTTCCCGCCGACCGTCGCCGCGTTCCGAATCTGGCCGGAGGCCCCGCTGAGGACGGCCTGTGACAGAACGGGGAATCGGCGTCGCACATCCTCGTGGGCCGCGAGGTCGCTGTTCCTGACCGTGGCTCCGACCTGGAGCGACCCGTCGGGCAGGGTCGTCACCAGGTCCAGCGGCAGCCGGGTGACGTCCACGAGGACCTCGGGTCGTTCCACTCCGAGCTTGAGCAGGTCGACGAGGTTCGTGCCACCGGCGATGTACCTGGCCCCCTTGAGCGAGGCCATGGCGACCGCGCTGTCGGTCTCGTGCGGCCGCACCAGGCTGAACGGCTTCACTCGCCAGCCTCGAGGATCGCCGCGACGATGTTCACGTAGGCGCCGCAACGGCAGAGATTGCCGCTCATCCGCTCCCGGACGTCGTCGGCCTCCAGAGGTGCCGAGCCGTACGGGTCGGGCCGGACGGCGCTGGGCCGGCCCGACCGGACCTCGTCGAGCATCCCCACCGCGGAGCAGATCTGGCCGGGCGTGCAGTAGCCGCACTGCAGGGCGTCGTGGTCGATGAACGCCTGCTGCATGGAATGCAGCCGGCCGTCGCGTGAGAGCCCCTCGATGGTCGTGACCGAGCCGCCATCGCACGTCGCGGCCAAGAGCAGGCACGCGAGGACGCGGCGGCCGTCGACGAGAACCGTGCACGCCCCGCACTGGCCGTGGTCGCAGCCCTTCTTGGTGCCGGTCAGGCCGAGCGTCACGCGCAACGTGTCGAGGAGCGTGGCGCGGTTGTCGACGACCAGGTCGTGGCTCACGTCGTTCACGGTCACCCGGATGGAACTTCGGTAGATGGATGTCATGGCCCTTCCATTCGATGGAACCGGCGCTGGTACCAGTTGCAACCTAGAGTCGCGCGTCTCATCCGTCAAGCAGGATGCAGAATCGAATTCCGTACAATGACACATCAAGCCTGAGAGGACAGGTCGAGGGCTATGTCCACGATGAGGTCTTCCTGGCCCCCGACCAGGCGTCTCCGGCCCACTTCCATCAGCAAGGTGCGAACGTCGACGTCGTACGTCTCCGCGGCGCGCTCGGCATGTCGCAGGAAGCTCGAGTAGACGCCGGCGTACCCCAGGGTGAGCGTCTCTCGATCCACGCGCACCGGCCGGTCCCACAGAGGTCTGACCAGGTCGTCCGCGGCGTCTTGGAGCGCGAAGAGGTCACATCCGTGCTCCCAGCCGTTCAGCGTGGCGACCGCGATGAAGGGCTCGATCGGGCAGTTGCCCGCGCCCGCGCCATGGCCGGCCAGAGAGGCGTCGACACGTGTCACCCCCTCTTCCACCGCGACCACCGAGTTGGCGACCGACAGCGAGAGGTTCTCGTGAGCGTGGATGCCGAGCTCTGTTGCCGGTTCGAGCACGTCGCGATAGGCGCGCAGACGTTCCCGCACCCCGTTCATCGTGAGGTGGCCCCCGGAATCGGTGACGTAGACGCAGTGCGCCCCGTAGCTCTCGGCCAGCTTCGCCTGCGCCGCCAGCGCCGCCGGCTCCGCCATGTGGCTCATCATGAGGAAGGCCGAGACGTCCATGCCCAGCTCGCGCGCTGTCGCGATGTGCTGGGCCGCGACATCGGCCTCGGTGCAGTGCGTCGCCACTCTGACCGACCGGACCCCGAGCGAGTGAGCGTGCCTGAGATCCGAGATCGTCCCCACCCCGGGCAGGAGCAGGGTCGTCAGCACCGCCCGCTTCACGTTGTCGGCCGCCACCTCGATCCACTCCTGGTCGCGGTGACTGCCGGGTCCGTAGTTGATGCTGCCGCCGCTCAGGCCGTCTCCGTGGGCCACCTCGATCGCCGCGACTCCGGCGGCGTCAAGGGCGGCCACGATTCCGGCGACCTTCTCCGTCGAGATGCGGTGGCGAATGGCATGCATGCCGTCGCGCAGGGTCACGTCCTGGATGTAGAGCCGTGTCGTCATCCCGCCACCTCCTGGCTCGCGGCCTCCCTCTCGACCATCTTTTCGCCGACGCGGAGGGCGGCCGAGGTCATGATGTCGAGGTTGCCCGCGTACGCGGGCAGGTAGTGGCCGGCGCCCTCGACCTCCAGGAACACCGAGACCTTGGTCGTCACCGGGCCCGCACCGGGCGGCAGCAGTGTGTGCACGGGTTCGCCGGAGTCCACCGGTGCGAACTGGACTCGCTGCTTGAGCCGATAGCCGGGAACGTAGGCGGCCACCTCCGTGACCATCCGTTCGATGGAGTCCTCGATCGCCTCGTGGTCGGCCTCTCCGATCAGGCAGAAGACCGTGTCGCGCATGATGAGCGGGGGTTCCGCGGGGTTCAGGACGACGATGGCCTTTCCCACAAGGGCGCCGCCGACCCTTTCGATCGCCTCGGAGGTGGTGTGCGTGAACTCGTCGATGTTCGCCCGGGTGCCCGGACCGGCCGACTTGGAGGCGATCGAGGCCACGATCTCGGCGTACAGGACGTCCGTGACCCGGGCCACGGACGCCACGATGGGAATGGTGGCCTGACCGCCACAGGTGATCATGTTGACGTCGCCGGCGTGCAGGTGCTCGTCGAGGTTGACCGTGGGCACGACGAACGGCCCCGACGCGGCCGGCGTCATGTCGACGACAGGGATTCCGAAGGGCGCGAGGGTGGCCGCGTTCAGCCGGTGGGCCTTGGCCGAGGTGGCGTCGAAGACCACCCCGATCTCGCCGAAGCCGGGTGAGCCGACGAGACCTTGGACCCCCTCCGCCGAAGTGGGCACTCCGAGGCGCCTGGCCCGCGACAGGCCGTCGGAGCCGGCGTCGATACCGACGAGCATCCCCATGTCGAGGACCTCGGAGGTCCTCATGATCTTGATCATCAGATCGGTTCCGATGTTCCCCGAGCCGATGACCGCAGCCTTCACACGAGACATGTGTCCTCTCCGTTCCGCTCCTTGGTGCGTGCATGCCGAACAGGGCCGTCGGCGCCGGACACGCGACGAGGCCAGGGTGGTGTCGGCGACGAGCTACCTGCCGGGGTGCTCGGACGCCTGGGATGTGAGGAGGTGTTAGTCGGCGCCGGGCCCGTCTTGAGCGCCGAGGACGAGCTCGTTCCTCAGCCGGACGGCGTACTCGGCGACGACGGCGCCGAGCTCCTCCATGCGCTCCGGCGACAACCGGTCTCGGGGCCCGGCGACGGTCAGAGCCGGCATCACCCGCAGAAGCGACGAGCCGTCAGTGACGCTGGCGGCGGCCGCGCACAGGCCATCCTCGCTCTCCTGGTTGTTGGTCGCGTAACCGACCTCGCGAACCCTTTCGAGCGCACGTTCCAAGTCCTTGAAACGACGCAGGGTCGTGTCGGTCAGGACGTCGAGCTCGTCTTCGGGGTACAGCGCCCGGAGCCTCTTCGGCGGCAGGGTCGCCAGGATGCTCTTGCCGCCCGCGGTCGTATGGGCCGGAACGAGGGCGCCGATCCGCAGCCCGTTCCGCACCGCCCGGTTGCTCTCCACGCCGTCGAGGAAGAGGACGTCCCGCCCCGTCAGCATCACCAGGTGCACGGTCTCTCCGGTGACCTCGGACAGCTTGTGCAGGTACGGCTGCGCGACCGTGCGGATGTCGAGCCGCGACACCGCGGCCAGGCCGATCTGCAGGAGGGCGGGGCCGGCCTCGTACAGCTTGGTGCGCGAGTCCTGCCGGACGAAGTCGTGCTGGGCGAGCATGGCGAGGGAGCGGTGTGCGGTGGATCGGGACACGCCGAGATATTCACTCGCCTCGGAGACCGAGAGAGTCGGGTAGTCGCGCAACCGCACCAGGAGGGACAGAGCGCGCGACACCGACTGGATCGGATAGTTGGGAACCGAGGACTTGGCGTCTTTCATCCGCGGGCCGCTCCTTCTGTTCATATCGTCTAGGTCAGCGCGTCGAATTGCGCGACGGACGCTTTGCGGTAGGTCACCGGCATTTTCAGCTCACCCACCGTATCGATCGAGAGCACCACTTCGTCTCCGGACGCGAGCATCCCCACACCCTCCGGAGTGCCGGTGGCGATGATGTCGCCGGGTTGAAGGGTCATGGCATGCGAATAGAGCTCGACGAGGCGTTCCACGCCGTAGATGAGGTCTCGCGTATTCGCACTCTGGCGAAGCTCGCCGTTGACCGTCAGCCGGATGTCGAGCGCTCCCGGGTCGCCGACCGAGTCGGCGGTGACGATGGCGGGTCCGATCGGCGTGAAGGTGTCGAAACTCTTGCGGTACGACCGATCCTCATCGCCGCGCAGTGTGATGTCGAGCAGCGGTACGTACCCGAACACGTGGTTCAGCGCATCCCTTCGAGCGACGCGCGAAGCCCTCTTCCCGATGACGACACCGAGCTCGGCCTCATGGTCCACCCGGCGGTCGCCGAACGGTAGCTCGATCGAGCCGCTGGGACCGACGATCGACGACGAGGCCTTGACGAAGCCGGCATAGGTCTCGATCGTGCGAGCCACGAGACCGGGGTAGACACCGTTCTCACCCCCCATCTCCTCCTGGTGGCGCTTGTAGTTCACCGGGGCCGCCACGATGACGCGCGGCCTGGGCTGTGGCGCGAGCAGGTCGACGGAGTGCGGCTCGATCACGTCTCCGGATCGGCTCGCCTCGGCAACGGCCGCGCCCAGGGCGGCCCATCGTTCGATCAGGGCCGTCATGCGGTCGGGAGGAGCGCTTCCCTCGCCGACCAGGTGGGTGATGTCGACCAATCCGCGCCCGTGGGCAGCGCCGACTCCCAGCCGGTGGTCGTCGAACACATAGAGGAGCATCAGCGCGAGGCCCTCTCGCGATAGAGGCCCAGGGCCCGGATGGCCGGCTCGTCGGAGTAGGAGAAGAGGAGCGCGTCACTCGTCGTCGGGTTGGCATGGGCGTGCTCGGCCCAGACGGGCACGGCGAAGGTGTCCCCGATGGACCATTCGAACGTCCGGCCATCGATGGTCGACGTCCCGCTCCCCCTCACCACGTGGTACACGGTGCTGGACGTTTGGCGATGCGGCAGCGTCTCCACGCCCGGACGCAGGAGCTGCATGTAAGCGGCGATGGTCGGCAGGGCCGGCCCGCCGGTCTGCGGATTGCGATACTCGACGATGACGTCGTCGAACGGGCTCCCGCTCTCGCCGCGCAGCTCATCGAGCGCGGCCTCGACGTCGGTGAACTTCCAGACGACGGTGCCGAATGCCTCCCGGTGCATCCAGCCGGGCGCGACCTGGCCCGACCGGAGCACGTCCGAGTACAGGTGCGCCTTGTTCTCGGGAGCGCCACCGAACTCGGCGAATACGAGACGGAGGGTGCTCACCATCGGCGCGTCGAGCCCGTCGAGCCAGATCATCGGCCCGCTTCCGTCGTGGCCGTGGCCATGCCACGACCAGTTGGGCGTGATCAGGAAATCCCCGGCGCTCATGTCGACCCTCGCGCCCTCGACCTCGGTGAAGCCACCGCCGCCTTCGATGATGAACCTCAGCGCGGATGGGCTGTGGCGGTGCGGAGGCGCTTCCTCGCCCGGCAGCACGAGCTGGATGGCGGCCCACAGGGTGTCCGTGGCCCGGGCCAGCTCATGGTCGCCGGCGCCCGGGTTGCGGAAGGCGAGAACCCGGCGTTCGGCGTCGTCGACGGAGACCAGCTCGCCGGCGCGCATGACGAGCTGCCGGACGTCGTGATAGCGCCAGATGTACGGGCGCATCCGTGTCACGGGCTCGGGTGTGAGCGCGTCCTTCATCGTCCACAGCGCCTCGCAGGCGCTCGAGGACAGATCAGAGTAGAAGCCGTCGAGCGTGTCTGCACCGCTGGGTGCGCTTGACGTTGGGGCGGACATCGTGGACCTTTCGTCGAAAGTGCGCGAGTGGACCGGCCGGCAGGTCGCGCCACTGCCCGGGTCAGCCGGAGGACAGGTTCTGCGTCGCGCCCGCCGCCACAGAGTCGGCGCGCCGCGGATATCCGTCGATGAGGACGAACGCCAGTCGCGCCGGCCCGTCGGAGCGGTTGATCCAGGTGTGGTCGGTGCCCAGCTGCACCATCACGTCCCCGGCCTTCATGTGCACTACCGAGTCGTCGATCTCCATATCGATCTCCCCCCAGACACAGACGACGTAGTCGACGGTGTCCGTGCGGTGCTGCGGATGGACCGGGTGCCCCGGCGGAATGTCGATGACCCCGAACCTGGTCCCGTCGGGTGGGGGCGGCGTTCCGAGCGTCAACTCGCCGGCATCCGCGTCGACGAGGAACGGCGCCGGCGTCTCCCGGGTCGCCCAGATGAGCGTCGAGGTCGCATGCCCGTCCGAGGACCTGCGGTTGGTCGCCGGCGCGTCCTTCCAGATCGTGGCGGTGCCTTCGGAGTCGTGATGCGTGACAATGCGCCGGACCTCGGGTGCGGACATGGTCCCCTTCCTAAGATTCTGCATCATGGGACATGGATCTGCATGATGCAAAACTAGCAGAGGTCACCCGTAAGCGCTACTGGCGGAATCAGATTCCGGACAACGGAATCTATAGGTACCGCGCCCGACACCCTTCCGCGCGGGGGCGGCCCATCAGAGCTGTGTCTATAATGCGGAATCAGTTTCTGCTTAGTGAGCATCGGCCATGCGGAGGCAGGGATCTTGAACACGACGCAGCAGACCGAGGACACCTCGACCCGGTCACTGATCGCGACCGCCTGCCGGATACTCGGCAACCTCGACCTGTCGCACGAGGCGCTAGGGCACGTGAGCCATCGGGCTCCCGGCTCCGACACTCTGTTGATCAAGGCGAAGGGCCCGGCCGAGGTGGGGCTCCGATACTGCACGCCGGACGACGTCATCGAGGTGGGCTTCGACGTGCACGCGGTCCGCCCCGTCGCGGGCCTGCGGCCACCGAGCGAGACGTTCATCCACACGTGGATCTACCGCGAGAACCCGGACGTGCGCAGCGTCGTCCACGTCCATCCGGAGCACGCGGTGCTCCTCACCATCTGCCGGATACCCGTCCGGCCCATCTACGGGGCGTACGGGCTCGGCTCTCGCCTGGCGGTCGACCCCGTCCCCGTCTACCCGCGCAGCATGACGGTCGCGGACGATGACGCCGGCCAGGACTTCGCGAGGTTCATGGGCGCCAACCCCGTCGCGATGATGCGCGGACACGGCATCACCGTCACCGGCTCGAGCGTCGAGGAGGCCACGATCCGCACGATCGCGTTCTGCCGGCTCGCGACGCTGACCTATCGAGCGCACCTGCTCGGCACGCCGCTGGTCCTCCCGGACGACGAGATCGACGAGCTCCGCCGGCCACTCTCCGAACACCGCCCACGCGGGTCCGCCGGCGGGTCGGCCGGCGTCCTCGCGACCTGGCGCTACTACGAACGACTCGCCGGTGGCATCGCACCGGCGGACGACTGATCACCGAACACCCGAGGAGAAACGGCCATGCCGGACCTTGAACTGAGCTTCGCAGCCGGAGATTGCGTCCGGTTCAACGCACTGCTGGACGGAAGGGTCCGGGCTGAAGGTGTCTCGCTGCGCCACAGCCACGTGACGCCGTCCGAGCTCTTCTGGCGCCAGCTCACATTCCAGGATTTCGACGTCTCGGAGATGTCCCTGTCCTCACTCCTCATCGCGGCGAGCCGCGGCAAGACCGACTGGTGGGCGCTGCCGGTGTTCCCCTGGCGCGAGTTCTTCCACAACTGGGTCATGGTCCGAGACGGCAGCGGCATCGAGGAGCCTGCCGACCTCGCGGGGAAGCGCATCGGCGTGCCCGAGTACCAGCAGACGGCCGCCGTGTGGTCCCGGGGAATCCTCAAGGACGAGTTCGGAGTCGACGCACGCGACGTCGAATGGTTCATGGAGCGCACACCGGACCTGAGTCACGGCGGCGCGACGGCGTTCACGCCCCCCGACGGAGTCACCATCCGCCAGATCCCGTCTGAGGACAGCATGAACGGGATGCTGGAGCGTGGAGAGCTCGACGCCGTGTTGCTCTTCATCACCGAGCGGACCATGGCCGACCGCAGCTTTCGGACGGAACGCACGCGCGGCGCGGGAATCCACCCGCTCTTCAGCGACCCCGTGAGGGAGGCGGCCCGCTTCCACCGGCGCAGCGGGGTGCTGCCGCTGAACCACTGCGTCGTGATCCGCCGATCGCTCGTCGACGCCCATCCTTGGCTGGCCCTGAACCTGTATCGCGCCTTTGACCAAGCCCGCGAGATCGCGTTCCAGGAGAGCCGGCAGTACACCCGGCTGGAGGAACAGCTGGGCCGGATGACCGTGACCGCTTCGAGCGCGACGGACCCCTTTCAGTACGGCCTCGTGGCCAACGAGCGGTCGCTGCGGGCCTTGATCCGGTTCCAGCTCGACCAAGGGCTCGTCGACGCGGCACCCGCGTTGGACGACGTGTTCGCGCCGAGCTGTCTCAGCCTCTGACCTCGCGGAGTTCGTCCGTCGCGTGCTCGTCGACGTAGAGTCCCTCGGCGCCTTCCGCGATGACCACGCCGTACTGCTCGGCAGCGCTCTCGATGCCGACCAGACCGGCTCTCACGTCCGCCAGGACGTGCTCGGCGTCGCGAGTCCTCGGATCGCCGAAACCACCGCCGCCGGAGCCGTCCACGCGGATGGCGTCACCGGGATCGAGCCAGTAGGTACCGCCCACGGGTACATGGTCGACCGAACCGTCCCCGCGGCGGATGGCGATGGCGGCCGGCCCGCCCGGGCCACCGCCGTCCGCGCCCATGGCGGGGAACACGCCTTTCTCTCCCTTGCGGCTGACCCAGGCCGGACTGAGAGCCTCGTACTCACGCCGGTAGCTCAAGCCACCCCGATTTCTTCCCGGCCCCCCGGAATCCGGGATCAGCTCGAACCGGGTGATCCTCACCGGGTACTTGCTCTCGAGCACCTCGATCGGGGTCACGGAGAGGTTGGTGTGGTAGGTCGTCACCCCTGAAGCACCGTCGGAATCGTCGAGCGCCCCAGAAGCGGCGCCGAGCACTTCGTACTGGAAGGCCCGGTCAGCGCCGTCCGTCCGCCACTCGAAGCCGATCGAACCGCAGCTACCGGCGTGCGCGACCCGCGCGTCCGGCACGATCTCGCCCAGCGCTTCGAAGCAGAGGTCCGTCAGCCGGTAGCGCGCCAGGGTCGCCGCGCCGACCGGCGCCGGCATCCGCGGATCCAGGACGCTGCCCGACCGGCGCGCGATCGTGACCACGCGGCGGATCGCGTCGTTGAAGCCCATGTCCAGGTCGGCGGCGCAGATGACCGCGTAGAAGACCGCGGCGTCGGTGAACATCGGGGTCATGTTGACCGGGCCGGTCGTCTGGTCATCGGACCGGGTGAAGTCGAACGTCAGCGTGGCGCCGGCCTTCTCGACCTCGACGGACAGCCGGACGGGACGCTCACGGTCGATCCCGTCGCTGTCGATGAAGCGGGTCACGGAGGCCCGGCCGTCAGGCCACGACGCGAGGGTTCGGCGAAGAGCGTCCTCACCCTGGTTCAGCATCTCGTCGAACGCGCCGATGAGGACCTCGACGCCCGTACGCCGCGCGAGCTCGGCGAGCCGTTCGGCCCCGATGCGGGTGACACCCAGCTGGGCGCGAAGGTCTCCGAAGAAGATGTCCGGGGTTCTGACATTGGCCTCGATGATCGCGGCCACCACCGGATCGAACTCCGCGTCCCTCTCCGAAGCGACGCGAAGGACCGGCAGCAGGAGACCCTCCTGGAAGAGGTGCGTCGATCGCATGCTCGCGGAACCGGCCACCGCCCCGCCGAAGTCGGACTTGTGCGCGAGCGACGCACAGAAGCCGACCAACATGTCCTCGGCGAACGCCGGGACCACCACGGCGAGGTCCGGAGTGTGCGGCACCCCCGCGTCGTACGGGTGATTGCTCACGAACACATCACCGGGCGCGATGGTGCCGGAGAACTTTTCGAGCACGCGGGCGACCAGGTAGTGATAGCTGGAACCGTGGAACGGGTCGGGGTCGTCCACGAGGACCTCGGCGCGCGCGGACATGAGCGTGATGCTGCAGTCGCGGGACTCGCGCATGAGCGTCGAGTACGCGGACCGGTGCAGGAGCCGCGCCAGTTCCGCGATGGTCGCGCTCAGGCGGCTGCGCGTGAGTTCGGTCTGCAGTGCGGTCGGCTTGGTCACTCGGCCGGCTCCTTCGTGAGGATCAGGTTCCCTGCGGTGTCCTGTTCGAGCGCCCAGCCGGGAGGCACCCACGTGGTGGTGTCCGGCTGCTCGATGATGATCGGGCCGTGCTCCACGACCCCCGTGGACAGCGTCGAACGCTTGGTCGTCCGCGCGTCGATCCACGTCCCGTCGTGGAAGACCGCTCGCTCCGCGAACGCTCCCTCGGAGCCGGTCCGTGCGTCCGCGCTCGGGGCGACCTCGAGGTCCGGCATCTTGACGACGGCGCGGACTCGGTAACTGACGATCTCGACCGGTTCTTCGGTGGCCGCGTGTCCGTAGATCCGGAGGTGCTCCTGGTGGAAGGCGTCGCTCAGACAGGCGGCATCACGGCTCTCGACCGGCAGGCGGAGCTCGAACCCCTGCCCCGCGTAACGGGAGTCGACCTCGCGGTGCATGCCGATGTCCGCGGCCGCGAACCCCTGCCCCACCAAGGACTCGCGCGCCCGGTCCTCAAGGGCGCCGAACTGCTTGTCGATCTCGGTTTCGTTGCCGGTGGCCAGGGAGGTGATGGCCGTCCGGACGAAGTCCTGTACGACGTCGGACCCCAGGAGGCCCACCGCTGAGAAGGCTCCCGGGTACGCGGGCACCAGGACGGATCGGATGCCGAGCTCGTCGGCGACGCCGCAGGCGTGCAGCGGTCCGGCTCCCCCACACGCGACGAGCGTCGCGTCCACGAGATCGACGCCGCGCTGGGCGGCCATCACCTTGATGGCATCGGCCATGTGCACCTCGTTGAGATGCGTCGCGGCGTGTGCCGCGACGGACGTCTCAAGCGCCAGCGGCCGAGCGAGGCCGGTCTCGAGCGCTCGCGTCGCGGCCCGGGTGTCGAGGCTCATGCGACCACCGAGGTAGTAGTCCGGATCGAGCAGCCCCAGAACGAGGTCGGCGTCGGTCACCGTGGCGACCTCACCCCCCTTGGCGTAGCAGGCGGGGCCTGGATCCGCGCCCGCGCTGTGCGGGCCGACCAGCAGCCGTCCGTGATCCGAGCCGCGGCACAGCGTGCCTCCGCCCGCGCCGACGGTGACCAGGTCCAGCATCGGGACGTACACGTGGTGTCCGACCAGCTCGCCTTCGGTGACCTCCAGCGCCTTGCCGTCCTCGACGAACGCGATGTCCGCGCTGGTGCCTCCGACGTCCATCGTGACCAGGGAGCCGCGGCCCGCCGCGCGGGCGATCTGGATCGCCGCCTGCACCCCGGCCGCCGGACCCGACAGCAGCGTCTGGACCGCTCTCCCACCGCTCGTGACCGCCGAGAACGGCATCAGGCCGCCGTTGGACTCCATCAAGAACAGACGCTGGTAGTCCAGCCCTTTGCGCACGAGGCTCTGGGCCAGGTCCTCGACGTAGTCGACGAGCAGCGGCTCGAGGCTGCAGCCGAGCAGCATCGTCGAGATGCGCGGCCACTCACGGATGCGGGGCAGGACGTCGCTGGACATGCGTACCCGCAGACCTGGGTCGAGCGCGAGCAGTTCCTCGCGGACCCGTTCCTCGTGGGAAGGGTTCGCGAACGAGAACAGAAGGCAGATGGCGACCGTCTCGATGCCGCTCCGCCGGATCCGGCGCACGACGTCCGGCAGACCTTCGACGTCGACGGGCTCGACCTCCGCACCGTCGGCCGCGATACGCCCCGGAACCTCATAGATCTGGTCAAAGGCCACGAGACTGTCCGGGTGTCCGGCGCGCAGGTCGTAGATGCTGCCCATCCGGCGCTGGTCCTGGACCAGCACGCTTCCCGTCAGACCCTCGGTGACGAGGAGTGCACACGGGCTGAACGTGCGCTGGATCAGCGCGTTGGTCGTGATCGTCGTCCCGTGGAGGAAATCCTGCACATCGGTGATCCGGAAGTCGGGAAACCGCTCCTCGGCGGCGTCCAGCCCGTTCACCACGCCGATCGCCGGGTTGCCCGGCGTCGTGGGCACCTTGAGCACCCGCAGATCCAGGGACGTCTGATCGAAGAGTGCGACGTCGGTGAACGTGCCACCCACGTCGACGCCGACTCGCCACCGCCTACGCGACACTTGCTGCCCCTCCTGTGGTTTCTGTCATTGTTCGAGCGGGTCCGGCGAGACGGGCATCGCGGCGCCCCGTACGGTGCCTGTCACTGCACGCGCCACCGGCTGTAGTGACGCTCGACGAGGCCGGCGAACTCCGTGACGATCACGCCCACACCGGAGATGAGGAAGGCGCACGCGAACAGCAGTCCCGTGTCCAGGGTCTGGCTCGCGGAGTTGATCCGGAAGCCCACGCCCGCGTACGCCGCGATGAACTCCCCGATCACGACGCCGTGCAGCGAATATCCGATCCCCAGGCGGATCCCGGCGGCGATCGACGGAACGGCGCCGGGCAGGATCACGGTTCGGACGATGTACAGCCGACCGGCGTTCCAGCTCTTGGCCATGGTGATGAGCTCGCGGTCGGCACCCGCGACACCGGCACGTGCGCTGACGATGATGGGGATCACCGCCACGAAGCTCACGATGGCCACCTTCGAAGTGATCCCGATCCCGAACCAGAGCACGAACAGCGGTGCGAACGCGATCAGCGGACTCGCGTTCAGGAAGCTGAGCAGTGGATCCAGCGCGGCGTCCACGGTGCGGGAACCGGCCATCAACATTCCCGCGGGGACTCCCACGACCACCGCGAGCAGGAATCCCAGCACGAACTCACGCGCCGTGGAGCCCAGGTCCACCCACCCTGCCGGTGAGGACAGGTAGTCGGCGAGGGATCGTGCGATCTCGCTCGGGTAGCTCGTGAAGGCCGCGTTCACGATGCCCGACCGGCCGCACACCTCCCACGTGCCCAGGATCACGAGAGCCGTGACCAGGCCCCACATCGCCCGTTCGCCCCGAATCCGCCGGCGCGGCGAGCTCGCGGTTCGTGTCGCCGGTGCTCGCCGCCCTCGGAGCGAGCCTCGTTCGGTCGCAGCTTTCATCGTTTCTCTCCCGCCGATCTCGTGTTCGCGCCACGGAGCGTGGAGTCGCGGCCTCCGAGTGGCCGCCGCACCCCGGTGGCTACTTCAGGTAGCTCTGGTCCACGATCTGGTCGACCGGGGTGGGGAACTGGTTCCGGGTGCGGGTGCCAAGGCTCACCAGCGTGTCGATGATCGTCTTGATCGAGTCTTCGCCGGCGGGCCGCAACCCGTCCTTGAACGTCACCTTGTTGCCTTCGTAGGCGACCTCCGCGTCGGCCGCTGGGGTGCCCGTGTACTTCACGAGAGCCGCGTCGCGCTCCTTGGGGTGCGACGGGACGAAGTCCATGGCGGCTTGCAGGCACTTGAGCGAGTTGGTGACGACATCCCGGTGTTCGGCCGCGTACTTCGGGTTCACCCCGATCGCGTGCGCCAGGACGAGACTGATGGGCGTTCCGGCGGTCACGGTCGCCTCCGGCAGCTTGTGGAAGCCCGCCTTGATGATCTCGGGGGGAATCGGGGGTGACGTCGGCAGAGCATCGACATTGCCCGCGACCACCTGGGCGATGCTGGCGGTCACGATCTTGGTGTAGAGCAGCTTCACGTCCTTCTGCGGCTCGAGTCCCGCTTTCGTCAGCACGCCACGTGCATAGATATCGGACGACGCGCCGGCGGCGGTCACCGCGATGGACTTGCCTCGCAGAGCGGCGACCGAGCCGATCGACTTGTCGGCGTACATCTCGAGCGCCTGCGGGCCGGTGATCGCCACCATCTGGATCGACTTCGGGGACTTCTCGGCCGCGGCGAGCGTTCCCGTGATCGCGTTCTCGCTGAGCTGGACGCTGCTGCTGGCCACGGCGGTGATCAGGGCCGACGGGTCGAGTGCGACGGGCTTCACCTTGATCCCGAAGGGTTCGCAGATCGACGGGTTCTCGCCCGCGACGTACAGCGGAAGCAGCGAGGCGACCGGGGCAGGGAAGGCCCACTTGACGGTGGTGACACCGTCCTTGGCGGTGCCGGCACCGCCGGGCTCTCCGCAGCCGGCCGCCAGCATCGACACGAGGGCCAGCGTCCCGGCAAGCGCCGGGCGAAACGCCGGAGGTCTGGGTTTCCTGGTGTTCCTCATCATGAGTCGCCTCCTTGGGAGGTGGTGCGCTGACTTGATTCGCGTGTGTTCTTCAGTTCGAGGAGTTCGGCCAGGTGCCTGGTGATCTCCGCGAACCGAGGTGAGTACCGGGTCTCGGCCGTACGTGGACGGGGCAGGTCGACCGGGACGATCTCGGTGATCCCCGAGCTCGGTCCCTTGCTCATCACCACGACGTGATCGGCCAGCAACACCGCCTCATCCAGCTGATGGGTGACGATCACTCCCGACCGCTCACCGCGTTCGAGCACACCCAGCAGGTCGTTCTGCAGCGACTCCCGCGTCAACGCGTCGACCGCCGCGAACGGCTCATCGAGCAACAACAACGCCGGCTGCGCCACCATCGCGCGCGCCAGCCCGACCCGCTGCTGCATGCCACCGGACAACTGGTAGGGGAACCGGTCCCCGTAGCCGGTCAGACCGACCACGTCCAGCATGCGTACCGACCGCTCCAGCGCCTCGGCCTTCGGCGTTCCCATCGCCCGCAGCCCGTAGGCGATGTTGTCCACGACCCGCATCCAGGGCAACAGCGCCGGACGCTGGAAGACCAGCGTCGAGTCGACCGAGGGCCGAGAGACCCGGTTCCCTCGCAACCGGATCTCGCCGCTGTAGGGGATCAACCCCGCGATCGCCGCCAGCAGGCTGGACTTCCCGCATCCGCTCGGCCCCACGATCGCCACCATCTGCCGCTCCCCGACCGAGAATGACGCGTCGCGAACCGCCTCGAAAACCTCGCGACCGCCCTCCAGCCAGTACGAGACCCCCACCGCCTCCACCGACAACACGGACGGCCCCATCGCCACGTCGATCGTCCGGGCCGACGCTTCCTCGGCCCTGCTGCCTCTTGACACTGAATCGGAGGTGTTCATGGCCGGACGTGTCCGATCTGGCGCGGCGTCCCGACGAGACACTCGGCCCCGTCCGGCCGCACGATCATGAAGTCGGCCAGCATGCATCCGACGTCCGATCGCCACTCCGAGTCGTGCAGATCGATGTTGTTGCCGAGGGCCATTCCGTCCTCGAGCACGAAGTCTCTGAGCCCGGCACCGTTGAGCTGGTCGTCGCCGTAGCCCTCGATGTAGATCACCGTCGGAATCTCGGGCGACCCCAGCCCCATCCCGTGGAAACCGAGCTCGACCCAGTCGAGCCCGGCGCTCTTCGCCGGTTCTCGGATCATCTGGATGGCCTCGCCGATCGTGCGGCCGGCCGTCAGGGCCTGCCGGCTCACCTCAAGCGTCTCGACCGAGACGTCCCAGATCCGCCGCAGCCGGTCGGGAACACGGTCGCCCAGGTACACCGTGTACTCGGTGTGGCACCTGTAGCCGCCGAACTTGGTGTGGAACTCCGACAGCGCGATGTCTCCGGTGGAGAACGGGCGCGTCGTCGGGCTGTTCGGCTGCTCGATACCGTGCAGCAGGTGCCACAGCTCCAGCGGCGGGTGGTCGACGGGGCCCGATGTGAACAGGTTGAAGATGTTCGGCTCGGCGCCGCTCTCGATCTGTGTGCGGATCATCTCCGCGTACACCTGCGCCTCGGTGACGCCGGGCCTGATCGCCGACACCATCGTGTCGATCACCTTTCGGGCGATCGCCCCCGCCCGCCGGAGCATGTCGATCTCCTCCTCGCTCTTGACCAGCCGCATCTCCTGGAGCATCGGGGTGGCTTCGACGAACAGGGCGTCGGGCAGCAGACGCTGCATCTCCATGAACTCCCCGTGCAGGAGCGTCCCTCCCGGGAGCGCCGTCGAGCCGTAGCTCACGAGGCCGATCCGTGATCGCTCCAGGCCGCGATCCCTGAGCTCCGCGGCGATCGCCGAGATCCCCCCCAGGTCGCGCAGGTCGGCGGTCCACCGCTGCAGGGACTTGCCGATGCTCGTCGGGCGGTTGAGGTGGACCATCCCGTTCCAGACCGTGGAGGGGCCCTCCAGTGGGAACAGGCCGTATCCGCCCGCGTTCGAGTCGAAGCCGAAGACGTAGCGGATGTTCGCCATTCCCTGGCCCCAGTAGATGTCGTTCCCGAAGAACACGAGGGCATCGACACCGGATATCAGCATCCGCTTGCGCAGCCGATCGTGTCGCCTGTCGCGCTCGGCGAGCGTCAGGTGCGGGACGTACTGGTAGATCTCCTGTGTCGCCTCGGCGTTTCCGGGGATGGGCACGCGCGTGTCGGGGAACGGCGGCAGGGGCTTGACGGTCGACATGATTTTCTCTCTGTCAGTAGTGGCCTGCTTTGCGTGACTTGGGCTCGTGAGCTGCGTGATCGTCGTACGTGGTCGGCCGGGCGCGGGTCACGCCGAGGACGAGGCGTCTGTTTCTTCGAGTGCCGCGTCCTCCTCGTACAGCCACGCCATCCCGTCCCAGTGCGCCTCGACCGGCCACGCGCCGACGATCTCGTCGCGCATCTCCGCCAGGAGCCCGGACGCGTGGAACACGTGACCGTAGATGCGCGAGGTCACCTGCGCCCGTGCCGTCCTCTTGACGCGATTCGCCTCGTACTCCGCGAACGCGGTGGCGATGTCGTCGTGTCGCGCGACCTGCCGGGCGACCTCCAGGCCGTCCTCCATGGACATCGCCCCGCCTTGTCCCAGGTACTGGAGCATCGGGTGGGCGGCGTCGCCGATGAGGGTGACCGGTCCCGCGCTCCATCCCCGGCGCGGCTCGCGATCGCACAGCACCCAGTACTTCCAGGTCTCGATGCGCTCGAGCAGCCGCAGCACCTCAGAGCACTCTCCGCCGAAGTGCCGCCACAGCTCGTCCACCTCGCCGATGCGGTCATAACCCTCGACGTAGCGGTCGGAGTGGAAGACCGCGACGAGGTTCAGCAGCTCTCCACGGCGCAACGGGTAGGTGACCAGGTGTGTCCTGGGGCCGAGCCAGATGGTCATGTCGCCGGACCACAGGTCCGGCGGCACGTCCTCGGACTTGAGCACCGCCCGGTAGGCGACATGGCCCACGGGAACGGGTGGCCCGTCACCGATGACGCATTCACGCACCCGGGACCACAGCCCGTCCGCCCCGATGACGGCCGGCGTGTGGAGCTGCCGGCCGTCGGTGAGCGTGACGTCGACTTCGGATCCCTCGACCGCCACGCCGGAGACCTCGGCGCCGTTCATCAGCTCGACGAGCGGGCTGATCCGGCACGCCTCCACCAGCGCGTCCAGGAGGTCGGCGCGGTGAATGAGCGCGTACTCGGCCCCGAAGCGGTCCCGGAAGCCGCCGGTCACGGGCACCTGGGTGACGCGAGCACCGGTCATGGCGTTGTTGACGACGAGATGCTGCGGCAGCCATGCGTCCCGTAGCACCCGGTCGCGCAGCCCGAGCCGGTCGAGCGCGCGCATGAAGTTGGGTCCCAGCTGGATACCGGCGCCGATCTCCGAGAACTCGGGTGCGCGCTCGGCGACCACAGAGTGGATCCCTCGGTCGGCCAGGGCGAGCGCCGTGCCCAGTCCGCCGATGCCACCTCCGGCGATGAGGATCGGGTCTTCCACCGGCATTGACCTCATCCATTCTGCTTTGCGGAAAGTTGTGTCGAATCGTGACGCGCCTCAAGGTAGCAGAGGGGTTGCCGGAGTGTCCATATGAAGGAACTTGATTCTGCTATGTGGTCACACTTGGAGTGTCGTCACCCCGAAGGCGGCGGCCCGCGACCGCGTATCGCCCCTTACCGGGGCGGGCGTGGCTTCAGGAGCCGACTACGGCGTGGATGCGGTCGATGAGATCGGCCGGGAGCGGGCCGGCGGCCTCTGCCGCGAGGCACTCCTCCAGCTCTTGGCGGTTCTTAGCGCCGATGACGACCGTGTCCACACCCTCGATGGACAGCGCGTACCGGTGCGCCAGAGCCGCCGCCGACCATCCCAGGTCCCGGGCGAGAGCCCGATAGGGTGCGGCCCGCTCGAAGTCGGCCAGCTCGATGGTGTCGAGACGCCGATCCGGAACATCCACGAGCGCCCCTGCCTGCACGGCGCGTACGCCCAGCACCCCGACGCCGGCCGCGGAGACCGCCGCAAGGATGTCGCGTAGCGGAACATCGGGATCGTAGGGAATCGTCCCGCCCGGCGTGCCCATCAGATTGGCGACACACTCGGCCACGTCGGGAGCGGGCTCCTCGTGCAAGAAGCCGGACGGCAGCATGATGGCGCTGACGCCCCAGTGGTCGATACGCCCCTCGTCGACCAGCCTGCGAAATGCCGGGACGACTCCGGACCGGTAGGTCTCGAGCGACGTCCATGCGGGCCGCCCCAGGCGCAGGTCTCCCGCTCCCGATGGCGCCTGCTCGACGATCGTCCCGTGCAGCATCATGATGTCGATCCGCCGGGTACGGAGCCGCGCCGTCGATGCCTCGAGACTGCGCAGGAGCCGGTCGTAGACCTCCTCGACCGGAGGGTCTCCCAGCCGGCACTTCGTGAGGATCCGCACCTGGTCCGGGATGTCGCCGTCGAAGGCCGCACCGACGACCTCCTCGGCCGACCCGTAGAGCGGCGCGAGGTCGAGCAGCGTGACGCCGGCGGCGACCGCGGCCCGCACCGTCTCCACCGCCTCGGACATTGAGGTGGAGCCCCAGACGGAGCCGATGCCGCCGCCACCGAGGGCCAGGGCGCTGACCGGTCCGACCGCGCCCAGCTGCCGATACTCCATGTGCCGCCCCTGTCCGGCGTGTCTACCCGTGGGCCTCAGACACGCATGCCGCCGTCGACCTGCGGGGCGAAGATCTCCTCAGGTCTCATCAGCCGTGGCGTGATGCCCTGCCGGTGCGCGAACCCGAGAAAGGCCTCAAGAGTGACCCGATTCGCGTCCACCCCGTACGGCCAGCGCTCTCCGCCCATGAAGTCCCACGCGTCCACCGCGAACCGGCGCGACCAAGGGATGGGGAGAGCCGATCCACCGAGATCGTCGATCCGCGCCACGCTGTTGTCACGAGCGGCCGAGAACGCACCGAACACGTTCATCGCCAGCCACGGATGCTCCTTGAGCAGTTCGCTGCGCATCGCGACCGTGTGCATGATCGGGAAAACGCCCGTTCGGCGGTAGTAGCCCCGCTCCGCTTCCTCGAAATCCTCGATGAGCCGGACGATCCGCCCGTCGGACGAGTCGGACGCCGTCGGAGGTCGCGCCGAGATCACGGCGTCCAGCTCTCCGGCGATGAGCATGTCGTTGAGAGTCCGGTCCGGGACGGCTTCGTAGCTCACGCCGGCCGGGAAGGAGACGGGCACGTGCTCCTGCCGGCCCGCGTTGTTCACCCCCGCCTGGACCCACTGGACATCTTCGAGCGCCACTCCGTAATCGGTCTCGAGCAGTCCTCGGGCGTAGACGCCCGCGGTCTGGGTCCACTGCGGAATGCCGACCCGCAGGCCGGCCAGCTCTTCGGGACCGGTCAGCCGGGAACCGGCCCGGACGTAGAACGACGAATGACGGAACATCCGGCACAAGAAGACCGGTATCGCGGTGATGGAGTCGTCTCCCGCCGCGCGCATCGCCGTGTACAACGCCATGGACATCTCAGAGATGTCCCACTCCCGATGGGTGAAGAAGCGGTGGATGCATTCTTCGGCCGGAAGCTGAAGCCATAGAACGTCCGCGCCGGCGACCTGGACATCACCGGTCACCAGGTCGCGCGTGTGCTCGCACCGCGTCGTCGCCCCAGTCAGTCGCACCTTCACGCGCTTGCCTCGATTCTGCTTTGCAGAACTTTATTCTGCTTTGAGCCTAGATCGGGGCAGCCGTAATCGTCAAGGTCGCGCGGCGAACCGTGGTCACCGAAAAGACCTCGCCGGATCTGTCGAGGTGGGGCCGGTGGCACGCTTCGGCGTACTGCTACCGCCGTCGCTGTTCGGCTTCGAGCTCGGCCGCGAGCGCGGAACGCTCGGCCTGATGGCGGGCGAAAAGTTCGGCGCTGCAGGCCGTCCACGCGGCGTCCTGGTCCGCGGTCATCCCGGCGGGCACTTCGGATTCGACATCGGGGTGGGCGTCGAGGAACGCCGCGAACAGCAGGCCCATCTCCCGGCTGTGCCGGCGGTTGAGCTCGATGCGTCGCGGGTCCATCGTCCTCACTCCTCCGGCGAGTCCTCCCAGAGCGCCAGTTGGTCGTACACGACCAAGGCCATGCGCGCGGGATCGCCCGGCGGGTGGACGCGCAACGTGTGATGCGGGTTCGGTTCGTCGTCGACGATGACGACCGTCTCGATCCCGGCCGGCAGGTCGGCGGGCCAGTCGATCTCATCGGTGGGTTCCTCGACGAGGACCCTCGCGAGCTTTCCTCGCAGGCCCTTCTGGGCGTAGCGCAACGGAGTGAGGTCCTGGCTCTCGCTCACCGAACCAGCAGTCCGGCCAGGCCGAGCCGGCCGGCGCGTTCTCCGAGGAGCACGTAAAGGGTGGAGCCGCTGCGGTGGTCGTTCTCATGCCAGGCCGTAGCCGGGGTGGATACGTGGCCCCCATTCCGATCCGGCGCCGGCATAGGTCGCCGACAACACCGCCCAGACGTCGTGAAGCGGCGGGAGGTCGTCGGTGACGCTCAGCAGCCGCCACCACGGCCCGGCCGGCATCCGCGCCGCGTCCATGCGTTTCCTCTCTCGAAGAGCTGCGCGACAACCCTACGTGGGGAGCCCGGGGCCCTTGGAAATGCTTCGAGTCGCGCCGAGACCCGGATAAGTGCGGCCGCGTTAATGGTAGGGCGAACAACAAATATGCTGACCAGGCACTATGACCCCGAATATCGGACATTTGGCGCTATCAAACCGTCACGCCGACGCCACCTTGACGGGCGGGTGGTCCCCGGCGAACGTCAGCGTGAGAGCGCTCTCACCACCATGGGCACCAATGGTCTCCGCCCCAGCGGCGGCCGTGCGCCCTGCCTTCCTTCCGCCCAGAAACAGGGAGCCCGTCAATGGGATCCACCCTCCGCCGCCGTTCACCGGCGCACCCCGTCGCGGTCGCCGTGATCATGCTTCTCCTCGGTTACCTCGTGAGCGCGTCACCGGCCGGGGCGTCCGCCAACGCTCCGCGGCCGGCCGCGTGCAACGGCACGGACGCCGCCCTGAACCGTCCCGCCACCGCCTCCTCCACCGAGAACGCCGGTTCCCCCGCCTCCGCGGCCGTGGACGGCAACACCGGCACCCGCTGGTCCAGCGCGTTCAGCGACCCGCAGTGGCTGCAGGTCGACCTGGGCTCCTCCCAAGACGTTTGCCAGGTCGTGCTCAACTGGGAGGCGGCGTACGCGACGGCCTTCCAGATCCAGGTCTCCGACACCGGCACCGGCGGCTGGAGGACCATCTACAGCACCACGACCGGCACCGGCGGTGTCCAGACCCTCAACGTCAGCGGCACCGGGCGGTACGTCCGGATGAACGGCACGGCGCGCAGCACCCCGTACGGGTACTCGCTGTGGGAGTTCGCGGTCCACACCGGGGCGTCGTCCTCCGACGATCCGTTCTGGGGTGACACGAGTACGATTCCGCCCGCGCAGAACGTGCTGATGGTCAAGGTCCTGAACAAGACCAACGGCAAGTACCCCGACAGCCAGGTCTACTGGAGCTTCAACGGGCAGACCCACTCGATCGCCGAGCAGCCGTACGTCGACATGGCCGCGAACTCCGCTGGCCGGATGTACTTCTACCTGGGCTCGCCGACCGGCCAGTACAAGGACTTCATCGAGTTCACGGTCGGGGCGTCGGTGTTCAACGGCAACACCACGCGCGTCGACGGGTTCGGGCTGAAGCTGGCGCTGCGCCTGCACGCCCACGACGGGTACGACACGCAGGTGGGTGAGGACCAGGCGACGTTCGCGGAGGACCGGAGCGCGACGTTCCAGCGGTTCGTCAACGAGGCGCCGACGGAGTTCAAGCACCTCGCCCAGGTCAACGCCCCGTTCTACATCCCCGCTCCGGGCGGCGACAGCGCCTTCCGTACCGGCGGGCAGTACGCGAACTACTTCACGGGCTACGCGCAGTCGGTCGGCGTCAACGAGAGCACGTCGAACATCACCGGCTGCGCGGGCTCACTCGCCAGTAACCCGGGCATGTGCTCGGCTCTCAACCGGCACGTCGCGCAGCTGCCGCAGTCGCAGTGGTCCGACCCGAGCCTGTTCTACCAGGCGGCCCCGGCCAACTACTACGCCAGGTTCTGGCATGACCACGCCATCAACCATCTCGCGTACGGCTTCCCGTACGACGACTACGCGGGACAGTCCTCGTTCATCTCCCACGGCGACCCGCAGTACCTGCTGGTCGCCGTCGGCTGGTAGCCGAAACCGGCGTGCGCCCGGCCACGCACCGCAGCCGGGCGCACGCTCTTGATTGATCACAATGGGTAGCTATAGTACTACTGTCCGCATCGTACTCCTCATTGGAGGTTCCCCCCGATGGATGCACGTCTGGACCGAATCAAGGCCGCCTTCGACGCTCTCGACACGAACTCCAACGGCTACCTGGAGGCGGACGACTTCGACAGCCTCGGGCACAGGATCGTCCAGGCTCTGGACGTGGCGGAGAGCTCACCCAAGGCTCAGGCCCTCCACGCGAGCTGCCACCACTACTGGCAAGGCCTGGTCGGCACCCTCGACCAGGACAACGACGGGAGGCTGTCCTATGAGGAGTACGCCCGGTTCCACGAACCCGACGGGTTCGAGGACAACGTCCGGCCCTACGCGGAGGCGCTGACCGCGATCTGCGATCGGGACGGCGGCGGCTTCATCAAGCACGCCGACTTCCTACGGGGAATGCGGGCCGTGGGGTTCCCCGGCGCGAACATCGAGGCGCTCTTCCGCGCGCTCGACCCGGAAGGGACCGGCCAGGTCTCCATGGACGACTGGCGGATCGCCATCGAGGAGTTCTTCCTCGCCAAGGGCGACCACGCCGTCGGCGACACGCTGGTCTGACCGGCGGGCGATGACAAGCGGATGCCCGCACGGGCATCCGCTCCCCCGCCTCGTGGCATGAGCTCGCCGACCGTACGGCGGCGGCCTGAGAGGAGAATCCATGTCCGACGACACCGGCGTGGAAGAAGGCGTCGGGCTGACCGCCCTCATGGTCGCCGCGGCGCGGGCGATCGAGACCCACCGCCATGACTCCCTGGCGCATGATGTCTACGCCGAGCACTTCGTACGCGCGGCGCCGGCGTCCGCGGGCTGGCCGGTGCACCTCCGGCAGGTCCCGGACGGCGACGACGATCCGCTGTGGGGCAGGCTGGGACGCTACTTCGGCCTGCGGACGAGGGTCCTCGACGACTTCCTCCTACGGCGGGTACGCGCGGGGGCCCGGCAGGTGGTGCTGCTCGGGGCCGGCCTGGACACGCGGGCGTACCGGCTCGACTGGCCGCCCGGCTGCACGGTCTTCGAGATCGACCAGGAGGACGTCCTCGCGTTCAAGGGCCGCGTGCTCGACGGGCTGAGCGCCGTGCCGAACGCCGAGCGCGTCACGATCGGAACCGATCTGCGCCTCGAATGGGCCGGGGCGCTGACCGGCGCGGGCTTCGACCCGGCCGCACCGACCGCCTGGCTCGCCGAGGGGCTGCTGCTCTACCTTCCCCATGCCGCCGAACGCGCCCTCATCGAGGCGGTGGTCCGGCTGAGCGCGGCGGGAAGCGCGCTCGCGTACGAGGTCAAGCTCGGCACGGAGTCGGCGGCCGTCCGGGAAAGCTCGATCTACTCGGCGGCGAGCCAGACCGGCATCGACCTTCTCGCCCTGTTCGACGGCGAGCCGCGGCCCGACTCCGCCGGCGACCTGGCCGCCCGCGGCTGGTCCACGTCGGTCCACACCGCGTTCGACTTCACCCGCCGACACGGGCGCGGCCCGCACCCCGAGCGGCACGACGCGCTGGCCGCCAACCGATGGGTGTTCGCGAGCAGCCCCTGCCCGTGACCGACCGGACGACAGGCCGCGGATGTCTCGCCACCGGATCGTGGCCGGTGATCGCGGCCGCGCGCGTCAACATATGGCCACCCGGTCAACCGGCGGCGTCCGGTAAGCGTCCCAACTGCGTCCCGACACCCGCAGGAGGACCACGTGCGACCCGGCTACCGGCTTCGACGGCCGCGTCTGCGGATCAGCGCGTGGGGTCCGCTCCTCATCGTGCTCACGGTGTTCGCCTTAGTGGGCATTTTCGAGGACGTCCACGATCTCCGGCTGGGCGTCACCGAACCGCTGTCCGCCGCCCTCGCCCTGGCCGCGTTGTGGCCGGTACGGGTGCTGGCCGTCACGCCACGCTCCCTGCGGTTCCGCGGACGCTCGTTTCCGCTCTGGGAAAGCGCCGCACGCAGGCGCGCCCCGGCGAGACTGCGGGAGGTCGGCTGGGCCGACGTCGTGGAGATCCTGCTGGCCGCCGAGCCCCACCGCCTCACCATGATCATCGGGTTCCGTGACCCGGGCGGACCGAGTGCCGGCCTCAGCGCGACCGTCCTCGAACTGCCGGCCTCCGAGGAACCCGCCATCGTGGCGGCGATCTCCGCGGCGGCTCCCGATGTCACCGTACGCCGCGGGCGACGGGCCGAGATCATCGCCCGGACCCGCCAGCCGTACCTCGTCCAGGGCCGCGCGCCGCGGACCTGGCTGCTCATGGGGGCCGTGACCGGACTGGCCGTCGCGGGCATGGTCACCTTGACCGTGTGCCTCGCCGAGGTCCCCCGGCTGTCGAACGCGCAGTCCGTGCTCGGCGTGGTGCTCCTGCAGCTCTGGACCCGGCGGCCAGCGCTGATCATCTGCGAGGAACGCCTCGTCCTGTCGGGATGGTGGCAGCACCGCGTCGTGCCGTGGACGACGATCGAGTCGGTGCGGCTCAGCACGACCGGGGACTCCACCGAGCTCACCGTGTGGCTGGGCCGCCCTCTCGGCCGCTCGCTCGCCGGGCGCGCACTGACCTACCGGCTGCCCCCGCGTGCCGACCTCGGCGACATCGACGCGATGATCCGCGCCTACGCCCCGCCGTACGCCCTGGCCGCCGCGGGCTGACACGAATCGCGTGGATGAACTGGGAGATGTGGCCGCCTGGCGGGATACTTTCCCCATGGTCACTGACGCTGCGCGGGAACAGGCCATCTACCAGGCGCTCAAGGCGGTCGACGAAGTGGCGGCCGCGCTGCAGACACATCTCGTGGAAGAACACGGCGCGGGCCCGGAGCGCGACGCCGAGAAGAACACGTCGACCAACTCGCTCAAGCTCCTGCGCCAGGCCCGCGAACGGCTCGGCAACGGGCTGCGCGCCATCGAGGCCGACACCATCGCCGAGACCGACGGGATCTCGCTGCGCAACAAGTGACGCGCCCGGCCGGTAGCGCCACGGGCCGAGAGCGAAAACGAGCTCGCGGTTGACCGTGGCGACGTCGGGTGGCAGATGGTTGGTGCGGTGGCGTTGGCCCAGTGCTCGACGCGTACGCGGGTGCCCAGCACGGGGTGGAGGGCGTTGGCGACGTCACCCGCCGCGCAGATGTCGGGGTCGCTGGTGGTGAGTGTGGCGTCGACGAGGACGCCGTTGTCGACGTCCAGGCCCGCGTCGGCGGCCAGCTGCACGTTAGCGCTGATCCCGACTCCGATGATCACCGCATCGGCGTCGATGGTGGTGCCGTCGGCCATCCGTACGCCGGTGGCCCTGCCCGTCTGGCCGTCGGTCGTGATGGCGGTGATCTGGGCGCCGCACCGCAGGTCGACGCCGTGGGCGCGGTGCAGGTCGGCGAAGATCCCGGCGGCCTCCTGGCCGAGCACGCTCAGCAGAGGGAGTTCGGCGGCCTCGATGAGGGTGACCTCGACGCCGGCCTGCCGGGCCACGGCGGTCACTTCCAGGCCGATCCAGCCGCCGCCGATCACGACGATCCGTGCGGCGGTGGCGAGCGTCTCCTTGATCTGCTCGCTGTCCCCGAGGGTGCGCAGGTAGTGCACCCCGCCGGCGTCGCCGCCGGGCACCGGCAGCCGGCGCGGGCCGGCCCCTGTGGTCAGCAGCAGCTTGTCGTAGCCGACGTGACCGCCGTCGGCCAGCGTGACCCGCCGGGCCGTCCGGTCGATCGCGGTCACGGCCTGGCCGGTCCGCAGATCGACGTCATGCTCGCCGTACCAGGCCGCCGTGTGGACGAAGACCTGCTCGCGCTCGCTCTTGCCGCTCAGGTAGTCCTTCGACAGCGGGGGCCGTTCGTACGGGCGGTGCGGCTCGTCGCCGAGCAGGACGATCCGCCCGTCGAACCCCTGGGCTCGCAGGGCCTCGGCGGCCTTGGCACCGGCCAGGCCGGCGCCGACGATCACGAACGTCGATTCGGATGCGACGATGCACGTCCTTCTGGTCAGCGGTTGACGCCTGTGAGAGCGAGGAATTCGCCGCGCGAGCGCGGGTCGTCGCGCAGCGTGCCGAGCAACGTGGAGGTAACGGTGCTGGCCCCGGCGGCCTGAACGCCGCGCAGGGTCATGCAGGTGTGCTCGGCCACGATGACGACACCGACGCCCTTGGGTGCCAGGTGCTCGGCGAGCCAGTCGGCGATCTGTTTGGTGAGGCGTTCCTGCACCTGGGGCCGGTAGGCGAAGTGCTCGGCGATACGGGCCAGCTTCGAGAGCCCGAGGATGCGCTCGTCCGGCAGGTAGCCGATGTGGACGGTGCCGACGAACGGCAGCAGGTGGTGTTCGCACACCGACCGCAGCGGGATGTCGCGGACCAGCACGAGCTCGTCGTAGCCCTCATCGTTGGGGAAGGTCGTCAGGTCGAACGCGCGCGGGCTGAACAGCTCGGCGTACGCGCGCGCCATCCGGCCGGGCGTGCCGCGCAGGCTCTCGGAGTCGGTCGGGACCCCCAGCGCCCGCAGGAAGTCGCCGGCGGCGCGTTCGGCCGCCGCGAGATCGACGCTGTCGGCCTCTTGCACGACGCGCAACGCGGAGCTGGATCCCACCGCTGTCTCCCTCTGCTCGATGAGCCGCCTTATTACGCTAGCAAGCTTTGGTCTTATTGAGACCAGGCGTCAACATACTCGGGAAAATAGGACGCCGCCAGGTTTTCGCCCGCACTTTCAGGCGTTAACGTAAGAGGCGTGACTACGGATGGCTCCGCCATCGCCGCGGTCGCCGTGCTCGGCGACGACCTGCGCAGGCGCATGTACGACTTCATCCGCCGCTCCGAGCTGCCCGTCACTCGCGACGAGGCCGCCGCCAGCGTCGGCATCTCACGGAAGCTCGCCGCGTTCCACCTCGACAAGCTGGTCGCGGCCGGCCTGCTGAAGGCGGACTACGCGAACCTCTCCGGAGTCCGCCGGGTCGGACGTGTCCCGAAGGTGTACGAGCCCGCGGGCGCCGACGTCCGGGTGAGCATCCCGCAGCGCGAACACGGCATCCTCGCCGACATCCTGATCGACGCCGTGCTGACCGAGACCGCCGGCGAAGACGCCCGCCAAGCCGCGCTCCGCGTCGCGGCCGACCGCGGCCGCCGGCTCGGCCAGACCGTACGCGACCAGACCCGGCCCGGCCGCCTGGGCGCCGAACGCGCCCTCACCCGCGCAGGCGAGATATTGGAGCGGCACGGCTTCGAACCCGCCCGCGACGCGCCCACTCTGCTACGCCTGCGCAACTGCCCGTTCCACCCGCTGGCCGCCAGGGCCCCCGACCTCGTCTGCGCCATCAATCACGCGCTGTTGACGGGCCTGCTGAGCGGCTTGGACGCTGACACCGTCCGCGCGACGCTCGCCCCGCGCCCCGGCGCCTGCTGTGTGGAACTCACCGGTACGCCGTCATGACCAACGCCACGATCAGGGAAAGATCACCTCGGTCTCGGAGACGACACGCACCGACATGACGGAGATGCCTTCACGCCGGCAACGGTCCAGCACGTAGTCGCGCAGCGAAGGGCTCAGGTCATCCAGGTGGTTCCGGCTCTCGACACGGCCGTTCTTCGAGCCACGCGTCTTCTTGGCGGCCGTCCCGGAGGCCACTCCGGTCTTACGGGGGGCGGTTCGAACACTGTCACGTTCAGTACCCATATGGTTACGATGTCCCATCTGTTTGTTGAGTCGTCCCAGGCTGACCCAAAGATACCCAGCGATTGACAGGCGGCGCTTTCTCCCCCGCCCCGTAGGCCGATCTCCGCACGCGGGAGTGCACCTTCGGCGAAGCCTCCGTCGGCGACACCCCCTCCCCTTTCCCAGCGGGCGGGGAATATACATTACCGCGCGAGACCGAATCGCAACGTTGTTATGAATGCACCAATATCGCTTTAGTGACACGACATTCAACGCGAATACCGGGCGACCGAAAGCGACCCGGCCACACGACTTCCACGGGCCGCATCTTCCCCACCGCCAGGACCTATGACCGCACACGGATATTCACTCCCCGCGTTTTCACCCGTACGCCGTCCAGACCGGCCACGTAATGGCCGACCCAATACCCGGACCACTCGATGACCGATTTAATATAAGACCCCTCCATATTTTCGCAATATTCGAGACACTCAAAAGAAGACTAGTAATTTCATCAATTCTGAGTCTTGGTCGATATCGGTACTAAAATGCATTGTCGACCTCCCGGACATGGTTGGTCTTTATGCCCTTAAGCCTCGGTTCACCCAACGGCTGAGGCCGGTGCGCCGCCGGCGCGGCGGCCTGCCTGGCGACGATGCCGGCCCCGGTCGCGGCGCTGCCGGTGGCCGTGCTGCTGGTGCTCAGGCTGGCCCGCGCCAACCTGGACGGCGCGCTGGCCAGGGAGACCGGCACTCAGACCCGGTGGGGCGCGGTCCTGAACGAACTGGGCGACCGGGCGGCGGATCTGGTCATGCTCGCCGGCCTGCTGCCGCACGTTCCTGCGCCCTTGGCCCTCGGCGCGCTGCTGGCCGCCTCGATCCCGTCGTGGGTCTCCCTTGCCGGCGGAACGGCGGGCTCGCGGCGGCTCAACGGCGGTCCGGTCGGCAAGACCGAACGATGCCTGGTGATCGTGCTGGCGGCCGTGTCCGGCTGGTACTCGGTGGCCGCGGCGGCGATCGTCGCGGGTTCGGTGCTCACCGGAGCGGTGCGGCTGCTGCGGATCTCGGCGCACTGCCCGCGCTGTTCTCCAACGACGCCGTCCAGGGTGGCCTGCGGGCGGCGCGTACCGCGTTCGGGTTGCTGTGGCTGCCGGTCGCGCTGAGCGGGCTGGTCCGGCTCGGCGACCTCTCGCTGGTCGTCTGCGTGGCGGTGGCGCTCGCCGACGTCGGCGGCTGGTGCGGAGGAAAGGCGCTGGGCCGCCGTCGTAAGCGGCTGCGTGGTCGGAGACCTGCTCGAATCCATGCTCAAACGCGGTGCCGGTGTAAAGGACGCCGGTCGCTGGGTGCCGGGCTTCGGCGGAGTGCTGGACCGAATCGATTCATTACTTGTGACCGTGATCCTACTTGGAGTGATCTTATGACGACCGATGAAAGCCTGGGCATATCCCTCATCGACGACGATGGCACCGCCCCCGCGCGTAAGACGAGAAAACGTCCCCGGCTCTGGTATTGGCCGGCCGCCTGGCTACGTATGAGATTCTGGCGGACCGTTTTCTTCTGGCTGGGCGGGATCACCATTCGCGGCCGCCTTCCGAAGGGCGGCTGCGTCGTGGTCGCGAACCATTCCTCACATGCCGATGCCGCGGCCCTGGTCACTGCCATCAAGGCCCGGCGCGCCCCGAGGGTTGCCGCGGCTTCGGATTACTGGTTCAAGAACCCTTTCCGCCGTGTGGTGTGCTCTTTACTCATCGGTGCCCTTCCGGTGCGGCGGCATGACGGTGGCGGCGGCTATACCGATCTCGTCGGCAACGCCGTGCCGCTGCTGCGTGCCGGGCACGCGGTGGTGATCTTCCCTGAGGGCACCCGGTCCGGCGAGATCAGCAAGTTCCACCAGGGCGCGTTCCGGCTCGCCGAGACCGCCGGGGTGCCGGTGGTGCCGGTGGCCGTGTCCGGCACCGGGGAGCTGCTGCCCAAGGGCAGGTTCGTCAAGCCGCGCGCGGTGGCGCCGGAGGCTCTCCGCGGCGTACGAACGTGCCCTGTCGCCGAGTTCTCCTTCTGCCAGGGTGTTGAGAACGTGCGGGAACTCCAGGTTCAGAGCCTTGGGATCGACGGTCTCCAGATAATGATCGATGAATCGGGCGGCCTCGGAATCCCGCTCCTGGTGAGCGGCCAGCAACCCGATGAAAAGCTCGATCTTCGGGCGATCCTCGGCCGTCGAGATACTGAACGCCTTATTGCTGCGCTCGGTGTCGCCGTCCAAATCCGCGACCAGCGCGACCGTGACCGAGGAGAGCCAGAAGTCCGGTGCCTCGATCACGGGGTCGGCGGCCTTGATCTGCATCGCCAGCGTCTCGATGGTCGAGTGGCCCAGATGCGTCTGAAGAGGGTCACCCACTAACGCGTGGGCGAGCCGGCGGACCCGCTGCCGGCCACCGAACCGTTTCTCCCGCGTCGCGTTGAGCCGGTCCAGTTCCGCTTGTGCCCGGTCGGACTCGGCGCTGCGCTCCAGTTGCCCGCTGACCTCCCGGATCGCCTGAAGAACCGTCTGCTGCAGCTTCTGCATGTCCTCGGACAGACGGTCGACCTTCCTGTCCGTCTTTCGGAGTTCGGTCTTGAATTTATCGAGCTGCGACTCCATATCCCGCCGGAACTGGGTCACCATCTGCTGCTCGCTCGCACTATTCACGCGACTCCCATGACCGCCCGTTGCTCGCCTACCGGTATCTTCCCCGCTATGCCCGACTTTCCAGAGCGAATTCTCGCGGGACGTTACCGATTGCTGGAGACACTCGGACGTGGCGGGATGGGGATCGTCTGGCGTGCTCGTGACGACTACCTTCACCGTGACGTCGCGGTGAAGGAGATCACCCTCCCGACCGGTCTGAGCGAGACCGACCGGGCCGGGTTGCTCGAGCGTTTCGTCCGTGAGGCGCGGGCGGCGGCGCGGCTCGACCATCCGGCGATCATCAGTGTGTACGACGTCATCGCCCAGGACGGGCTGCCGTGGATCGTCATGCGGCTCGTGCGTGGCCGTTCGGCCGACCAACTGGTGCGTGACGAGGGGCCGTTGCCCGTCGGGCGTGTCGCGGCGATCGGGCTGCAGGTGCTCGACGCGCTCGGTGCCGCGCATGCCGAAGAGATCCTGCACCGGGACGTCACCCCGCGGAACGTGCTGGTCGGTGACGACGGGCGCGTCATCCTGACCGACTTCGGGATCGCGTCGATCGAAGGCGCGACCGCGCTGACCCAGACCGGGGCGTTGATCGGCTCTCCCGGGTACATGGCGCCCGAACGCCTGCGCGGGCGTGCGGCCGGTCCCGAGTCCGATCTCTGGTCGCTCGGCGCTACGCTCTACTTCGCCGCCGAAGGCCGACGCGCCTACGTGGCCGACGAGACTCCCGTCCTGATCGGGATGGTCCTCAGCGAGGAACCCGGGCCGGTGCGTCACGCCGGGCCGCTGGAACCGGTCCTGCGCGGCCTGCTGGTCAAGGATCCGGCCGCGCGGATGACGGCCGAAGAGACGCGGCTCCGGCTGCGAGCACTGGCCGGTGGACACCAGGAGACAGAGCGGCAGCCGGCGCCCGGGCGTACGGCTCCGATGGAGAGCACCCCGGGGCCGCTGCCGCCCACGATGGCCGCGAACGCCTTCGGGCCCGCGACGATGGTGAGTCCGCCCTGGGGAAACCCGCCACGTGACGCGGCGGCGGGCTTCGCACCCGCGCGGGCGGGAAAAAGGGCCAAGGCGATCGTCATGGCCTGCGGGCTCGCGCTGCTGCTGGTGGTGGCCGGCGTCGCGGTCAACGTGATCTGGAATCCGCTGCACATCATCGGCGAGGGCAGGTTCGCGCGGACGCCGACGTGCGGCGGGGTCACGCCGGCCACCCTCGACACGATGGTGGGCACGCCACGCCACGCGGAGACCGGCCACTGCGAGTGGTGGAGCCTGGCCGACGGGCACCGCGACTTCCAGGTCGTCTCCGTGACCCGGTACACGCGCTCGCTGTGGACCTCGGCGGAGGACCGTGCGCACCGGGCGATGGTCGATGTACGCGCCGGCGAGACGATCGACCAGCCGAACCTCGGCGACGAGGCGGTGAGCGACGACTCGGGTGACGGGGCGCTCGTCTGGTTCCGTACGAGCAACCTCGTCGTGAAGGTGCTCTACACCTCGCAGCTGGACAAGCCGGGCATGACGTTCATGGCGACCCAGGCCGCACGGGAAATGGTCCGCGCCCTCGCGAACGGGTGAGCGCCGGGTCGGGCTTCCGCGCGGATCATGTCCCTGTGATCTGCGGGTATGGCGTCGTAGGCTCGTGGCATGTACGACATCGCCATCAGCGTCGCCGCATGTCTTCGCGCCGGTACCCGGGTCGACGTGGCGTGGGCGGTCGAGACGCGCGGGTTCAGTTCGCGTGATCACACCGAGGCTCTCATGCTCACTCCCGGCGGCGGCAGAGTCGGATCCGTGCTGTCCGGGTCGCTCAACGACCCGCTCGCCGCCCTGTTGCGTGAGGGCGGCAGCGGGCGGATCGTCGACCTCCAGGTCGGTGAGGTCGACGCGCTCGTCGTGGGGCTGTCCTGCGGCGGGCACGCCCGCTGCCTGCTCGTTCCGGCCACCGAACTGCCGGGCGAGCTGTGGGAGCGGCTCTCCGCACGCGAGCCGGTCTGCCTGGTCGCGCGGCTCGACGGCGACAACGTGGCGGAGACCGCTCTGTACGGCGCGGACACGATCGGCGGCGCGGGTGAGGAGGCGGCGCGGCTGTTCTCCCGTGCCGTGAGCGGCACCAGCGTCGTCGGGGACACGGTCGTCACCGTGCTGTGGCCGGTGCCCAAGCTCGTCGTCGTCGGTGCCGGTGCGATCGCGGAGGCTCTCACCGCGGCGGCCGGGCTGCTCGGCTGGAACACCCGGACGATGGACGACGCGGACGCGGTGCTCGCGGAGCTCTCGTCGCTGGACAACGTGGTCGTCATCAGCCATGACGCCGAGATCGCCGGGCGGGCGCTGATGGCGGTGCTGTCCGGTGGCGCCGGGTACGTCGGCGCGCTCGGCTCGCGCCGTACGCAACAGGCGCGGGCCACGTGGCTCGCCGAGCACGGGGTCACCGAGCTGGACCGGATTCACGGCCCGGCGGGCCTGGACATCGGCGCGAACACCCCCGCCGAGATCGCGGTGTCCATCATCGCCGAGGCGCTGGCGGTACGGTCGGGCGCCGGCTCCGGCTCGCTGCGTTCGCGGACCGGGTCGATCCACGGGTCCGGTAGAGCGAATGCTTAGTCTCCCGTCGCCGGTACGGCCGGACGCCTACTCCCCGGCCGTCTCGATGGCGGGCGCGTGAAGGTTCACAGCCCGGCCTCCTTGGCGATGACCTCCCGCTGGATATCCGTCGTCCCGGAGAAGAGCGTGGCCGGCACCGAGTCCCGCAGGTGGCGTTCGATTCCGGCCTCGGCCAGGTATCCGGTGCCGCCGAAGATCTGGATGGCGTCGAGGCTGTTCGCGACGACCGCCTCGGACACCGCGACCTTGGCTAGTGCGACGGCGCCGGCGTTCGCGTCGCGCCGCTGGTCGATGAGCCAGGCGGCGCGGTAGAGCAGGAGCCGGGCGCTCTCCAGCCGCTGCTTCATCTCGGCGATCCGGTGCGAGATGGCCTGGAACCGGGCGATCGGGCCGCCGGACCGGCGGCGGGACCGCGCGCGGTCGACGCAGCGTTCCAGCTGGTCGTCCATGAGCCCCAGGTAGGTCGCGAACAGGCAGGTGCGCTCCCAGGCCATGGAGCGGGCGAAGGCCTCGCTCCCCTGCCCCTCCTCCCCCAGACGTGAAGAGGCCGGGACACGGCATCGCCGGAAGGTCACCGGGCCTGCGGGGCAGCTGCCCAGCCCCATCTTCTCCATCGGCTCGCCGATGCTCACGCCGGGTGTGGCGCGCGGGACCACGAACGCGGAGGTTCCGTGGCCGGTGGTCGCGTACGTCACGAGCACGTCCGCCACCGGCGCGTTGCTGACGAAGGACATCTCCCCGTCGATGACGTGGTCGCCGCCCTCCCGGCTCGCGGTCACACCGAGGTCGTCCGAGCCGGCGTCGTCCTCGGTGATCGCGCTGGCCGCGACCAGCTCACCGGCGGCGAGTCCGGGCAGGAGCCGCTCGCGCGTCTCCTCCGGCCCGAAGTCCCGGATCGGCACGGCGCCGGCCAGGAGATGGGCGCAGACGGCGAAGACGAGTCCCGTGTCGCGGCAGCCACGGCCGAAAGCCTCCAGGCACAGCGCGGTGTCCAGCGCACCGAATCCGCCGCCGCCGTACTTCTCGGGGAGGCAGAGCCCGGTCAGCCCGAGATGCGCGGCCGCAACCCACTGTGCGCGGCTGAACCGGCCATCCGTCTGTTCGTAATCGGTCACCAGAGCCGGGACCGCATCGACAATCTCCGCATAGCGTTTTCGCTGCTCGGGCGCCAGTTCGAAGTCCATCTCCTCCACCCTCACCGCAGCGAGTTGACAGGCATCCGATCCCCGATGTCGCCTAATCCAGGAGACATGTCAGATTCCTTTTCGACGGGATCGACATCACATACATCCAGGTGGCAAGGATGCTCGGACCGAAGAGAATGAACCGGCATTGCGATATCAAAAGCGTATTTGACCAAAGTAGTCAAGTTGTAACATGCGTAAGTCAACGAGTCAAGGTGTGACCCAGCCGCATGAATACGATTAGCATTCACTGCTTAAATCTGGCCGCGCTCTAGAATTCTGTGAGGCCAGGGCCCCGACCACGACCGGGCGGATCACACGACGCCGGGCACGAAAACGCCTCGCGGTCGCTTGCGCGACCACGAGGCGGGGCTTTGGCGGGACAGTAACGCGTCAGCGTACGTACTCCGGTGTCACTCGAGGCGGCCACTGGCCGATGCGGAGAATGCCCTGCGAGTACGCCTTCGCGACGAGGGCCGAACGGTTGGGGGTCTTGAATCGCCGGAGCATCGCCGCCACGTGGTATTCGATGCCCTGACGGCTCAGGTACAGCTTCGCGGCGAGCTGAACAGTCGATATACCGGCGGCCACGCCTTCGAGAACCTTGGCATCGAGCTCACTGAGCACCTTGCGGCGGTCGGCCACGGAACGGACCGGCTCGGCGACGCGATCGGGCTTCATCAGAAGCACGATCTTGCTCACCTGCCGGCTGTCGGCGCGGACGGCCACTCCGGTCAGGTCACCGAAGAAGACGCCGTCGTTCGGGCGGAGCCCGACGAGCCGGTCGTTGAACCTGTCACGCCTGCTCTCACCGAGGCGGACGAGCTGCTGCACCATGACCTGTTTGACGCTCGGGTGCACGAAGTCGCCGAAGTTCTGACCGCACACCTCAGAGGCCGAACGGCCCAGTTGGTACAGGAAGCCGCCGTTCGCCTCCAGTACCCGAAGGCTCGGATCGAGAGTCGCGATACAGACGTCGGCAAGCTCCGAACCCTGTCGGCAGTCATGCGGCCGATGCTTGTCCACGACAGGTTTGGAACGTTCCGGATGCGCCGAGACCGAGTCCAAGGCAGTACTCATGACAATGCAACCTCCCCAGGCGGTGAAGCACGAATACTTGAAAAGTGGCCCTATACACCCCAGAGCGTCAGCTCTCCGAGATCGTGTCCCAACGGTAGCCAGAGTGCCTTAATTGGTCAACATAATGGGCCAAACCAGACCAAATAACCGAGGCCAGGATGTGTCACCGCGCCACCCCTTCTGATTGACCTCGCGTTATATCTCCCCCAGTGTTGATATCTGCGCTGTTCAGGACGCCGCGCGAGGGGGCCGAAGAACCTATTGGGCCGTTGGACACAGTGTCAATAGGGATCGCGAAAGGGTTCCGGCCAATGCTTCCGCCGCCACATTCCCCCTGCTCAAGATGTAAATAGGGGATAGGCAGGTAAGGGGCGCGAGAAGCTCCGGCAACCGCAGGGTGAATTATTGCGATGCAACTTCCAGCGTTACACGGGCGTAATGATCTTGACGTCTGACAAATGTCACTTTGCACTCGCTCACCCTCATCGAGAGGCTGTCCGACAGCTGTCTGACCAGATCATTGCGGGTCGGTCAAGTTGCCAGCGAAGCTCCAGGCGACGATCCTGACTGTGTTGTTTTCAACCGTAAGGGACCCTGTCGGATACGCCGGATCTCGCTCCAGAGCCCCACACCGAGTCGACAGGGGGGCAACGGCCTGCCGTCCCGCCGAAACCTGGGCGCCATCCGGTCGTCATCGTGGATCTCGCCGGACGACGCCGTCTCCGGTCTCAGCCTTAGCACGAACTCGGGCATTCCCACTGCCGTTTGCCTCCTAACGACGTGACCTGCGCTTCGCCGTGCCGGCACCCCCTATTCGCACCCCTATCGCTCCGCACGCCAGGTGAGGGTCATGAGCCTCACCTGGGCGAACGACATCGCGGACGAGGCGTACGCCTCCGGCAAACGACAGCCGTGGCAAAACTGGGGATATCACTAGTCATCGGACGGGCCCGGCCCGGTATAGAGGGCGCGCGCACTCCGCGAAGTCGATAATGTGGTCCCTCGTGCGGCAAGGCGTCTTCAGCGTGCCCCGGTGGCAGAACTCAGGCGACCGGCATGAGGTGATCAGATTCGTCATGCTGGCCGCCGCGCTCGCCGCGGTGGACACCTCACTCCTCTTGAACGACGGCCCGACCAGCGGCTGGCTCGGCCCGTACGCCGGCCTGGTGCTCCAGTTGCTCGCCGACGCCGCCGTCATCCTCCTGCCGCGAAGGCCGGGACCGGTCATCGGGTTCATTCTCGGCGTCGGCGTGGCGATGCTCGTCTCCACCTCCGCGGCGCCCGGCCTGCTCGTGGCCCAGCACGCGGTCAGCCCCGTCACGGTTCCCCGTGCGACGCCGGTCGTCATCATCGTCGCCGTGCTGCGCCTCGACCGCCGCTCCGCCATCGCGATCACCACGGTCTTCGCCGTGCTCGCGGGCAGAGTGTGGGCGCCGAGCTGGGACGTCACGCCCTTCGGCCTGCTGAGCACCGTGGGCCCGGCGCTGGCCGCCCTCTACTTCGACGCGCGCAACCAGCTGGTGCAGTCACTGCGCGACCGGGCCGAGCGCGCCGAGCGCGAGCAGCTGCTGCTCGCCGAGAACGCCCGGTCGGAGGAGCGCCGCCGGATCGCCGCCGAGATGCACGACGTGGTCACCCATCGCCTCAGTCTGATCGTGCTCCACGCCGGCGCGCTGCGGCTCACCTCGTCCGACGCCTCGGTGCAGCACACCGCGGACGACATCCGCTCGTCGGGCAGCCAGGCGATGGAAGAGCTGCGCGACCTGATGGGCGTCCTGCGCAGCGACACCGCCGAGCCGCTGGCCAGCGGCTCGGCCACCGCCCCCTCCCCCGGCCCGACCGTCACCGACCTGAAGTCGCTCGTCGAGGAGTCGAACTCCGTGGGCGTACGGACCGAGCTGGCGGTCGAAGGCAAGGTCACCCAGCTCACACCGGTCGTGGCACGCACCGCCTACCGGGTGATGCAGGAGGCGCTCACGAACATCCGCAAGCACGCGCCCGGCTCCGAGACCAAGGTGACCCTTCACTACCGGTCCAGCGACGTCACCGTCGAGGTGGTCAACTCGGCGCCGTCCGGAAACGGCGACCCGGTCCTGCGAAGCAGCGGCTCGGGCGCGGGTCTCACGGGCCTGAGCCACCGCGTCGAGGTGATCGGCGGTTCACTGGACGCCGGGCCGACGGACGACGGGGGGTTCCGGTTGAGTGCGATACTTCCCGCCTACGTCCCCACTCCGGAGAGTCGACAACATGATTCGTCTGGTCATCGTCGATGACGAGCCGATGGTGCTCGTGCACCTGCGCACCGTGCTGGAGTCCGCCGAGGACATCACCGTCGTCGCCCAGGCCGAGGACGGCGCCGAGGCGGTAGAGGCGGCCGCCCTGCACCATCCGGACGTCATGCTGATGGACCTGCGGATGCCCGGCGTCGACGGGATCACCGCGATGGCGAAGATCTCGAAGATCCCTAACCCTCCGGCGATGGTCGCGCTGACCACGTTCGACGCCGACACGTACGTACTGCGCGCGCTGTCGGCGGGCGCGTCCGGTTTCCTGCTCAAGACGACACCGGCCGAGGACCTGATCAGCCTCGTACGCGTCGCCGCCGAAGGGCACACCGTGCTCTCCCCCGAGGCGACGCGGCGGCTGGTCGCCGCCTCCGCCGGAGAACACCAGCGCAGCGACAAGGCCCGCCGGCGTACGGCGGACCTCACCGAGCGCGAGGTCGACATGCTCAAGTGCCTCGGTGAGGGACTCTCGAACGCGGCCATCGCGGACCGGCTGCACCTCTCCGAGGCGACCGTGAAGAGCTACGTGTCGCGCATGCTGACCAAGCTCGACTGCTCCAACCGCACCCAGGCGGGGCTGCTTGCGTACGAGGCGGGGCTGGTCAACTGATCCCGGCGAGCGCGTTGCCGTAGGTCGGCAGCCCTCCGCTCGCGGCCACCTCCGCCAGGGTCGGCGCGGCGGCGTCCTTGTCCGACATGATCGGTGGTTCGGTGAGGTCCCACGGGATGCCCAGCTCGGGATCGAGCGCCTGGACGTCGATCATCGTGCCGGCGACGTACTCGGTGCTGCACAGGTAGTTCATGCAGGTGTCCGGCTCCAGCGCGAGGAACGCGTGGCCCACGCCGTCGGGGATGTACACGCCGATGCCGGAGCCCGCCTCCTGCAGGGTGCTGTCGAACATGCCGAACGTCGGCGAGCCGACCCGCAGGTCCACCACGACGTCGAGCGCCGCACCCGACACGCAGGTGACCAGCTTCACCTGGCCCGGCGGGATCTTCGTACCGTGGATGCCGCGCAGCGTGTTGCGCGCGGAGACCGAGTAGTTCACCTGCGCGATATGGAACGGTCTGCCGATGCGCTCGGAGAGTTCACTGGAACGCCAGGCCTCGAAGAAGCTCCCTCGGCGGTCTCGCATGTGCCGCGGTGTGATCCGGTACGCATCCTTGACTGCCATCTCTACTACGTCCACGCGGCATCGCTCTCCCTGTGACTTGGTGGCCCTACCGTGACGCGCTCCAGCACGTCGACGGCACGCCTCGCCCCTCCCCCAGAACGAATGGCGGACCGCATATCCGCCACCCGCGACGCGATCGCGCTGTCGGCCGCGACCGCGTCCACCGCCTCTCGAACGTCTCTACCGGTGACCGAACCCAGCAGGGCCCGGCCCAGCCCCAGCGCGTCGACGTGACGCGCCATCGCACGGGCGTCGGGTTGCTGCGGCACGACGACCACGGGCACTCCGTGGCCGAACGCGTCCATCAGTGAACCCGCACCCGCCTGGCAGACTACGACGTCCGCGTACGGCAGCACATTGTGATGGTCGAGCCAGGCGTGCAGCTCGACGTTCTCCGGCATCGCGGCGGCAGTCGTCTCGTCCACGTGCCCGGCGGTGGTCATCACGACTCTCCACCCGGTACCGGCGAACTCCTGCCCGCAGGCGCGGAAGAAATCCGGATTGCTGTTCGACGACGTGCCCAGCGAGACCAGGACGACACGCGCGCCGTCTTCGGGCGGGGTCCATCCCTCCGCGGGCCGGTCGCCGGGAGGCTCCGGGCCCACGAAGACGAAGTCGTCGCCGAAGCACTCGGCACGTGGCTGGAAGCGCTCGGGCACGAAGACCAGATTCGCCGCGACCGCTCCGCCCGTGTATACGCGCTCGACCCGCTCCGGCTCGATGCCGTACGCCGCCAGGCGCCCGAGCAGCTCGCGCTGGAAGCCGGTGATGGCCGGATGATCGGGGTCGAGGGTCGGGCTGTCCGGCTCGGGTTCACTCCCGTTGACCGGGACCTCGTCGTTCCCGGCGAAGCCGGGGAACATCCGGACGACCGGGCAGCCGGCCCGGTCGGCGATCAGCCCGCTCACCGTGGTGCTCAGCGCGTCCTCGACGACGACGTCGACGGGACGGTCGGCGAACTCTCGCCAGGCGATCGGAAGAGCGGCGAAAGCCTCTTTGAAGTAGTGCACCATGACGGTCGCGAGCTCGTCGGACGTCGCCACGTCGGGAACGGCCGCGGGGAACTCGGACTCATAGGTGATCACGCGGGCCCCGGTCTTCGCCACCGTGCCGGCGAATCGCTCGGCGACCACGACAGAGACATCGTGTCCACGAACGAGCAGCTCACGCACTACCGGCAGGGCCGGGCGTACGTGGCCGAGGCCGGGAAAGGTGAAGAGTACTAGGTGCAAAGGGGAGCCTTCCACGTGATCGACATTAGGCCTGTGGAGATTCGGAACCCATCGGCGGCAGGCCGATTCAAGGTAATCGACTAGTGTCTACTCGCCAGGTCCGCCGGTTCGCACCGGTGTTCGGCGTTCGATCTCGTCGGCCGCCCGCCGCGCTCCTCCCGCCTCCGCGAAATGGCCGCTCATCGTCGTGACCCGCCCGGCGATTCCCTCGTCGTCGGCGACGGCCTCGACGCGTTCGAGGAGAGTCTCCGGGGTGACGTCGGCCTCGGTGAGCGTCAGTCCCAGCCCGAGCTCGACGACCCGGCCGGCGTTCGCGCGCTGTTCCTCGGAGCGCGGGACGGCGACCACGGGAGTGGCGTGGGACAGCGCCTCCAGCATGCTGCCCATGCCCGCGGCGCCGACGTAGACGTCCGCGTGCGGGAGCACCGCCCCGTGCGGCAGCCACTGGTGCAGCTCGACATTGTCCGGCACGGCGCCGACCTGCTCCGGGCTGACGCGGCCGCCCAGGGTCATCACCAGATGCCAGCCGGTTCCCTCGAACGCCTCGGCACAGCGCCGGAAGAACTCCGGCCGTGGGTCCTGTGAGGTGCCGAGCGACACGAGCGCGACCCGGCCCTTCTCGGGCGGCGTCCACCGCACGGTCTCGGCGCCCGGATCCGGCGACCGCCCGACGAAGACGTGCCCCTCGGAGAACTCCCCGTCGGGGTGGAACTCCCGTGGCACGAACACCAGCTCCGCCGCCGCCTCCTCCTGCCGCAGCGCGTGCGTGGCCATGTCCTGCCCGAAGCCGAGCGAGGCCAGTTCGGCGAACTTGGCCACCCAGGAGTCGCGGAGCAGGGTTTGGCTCATCACCTCGGCGGGTGAGATGCCGTCCACGCCGGACTCGGTGGACGGCTCCTCCGTGGCCTTCACCTGCCCGACGAAGTGGGCGTACAGCCGGATGACCGGCACGTCCCAGTGCGCGGCCAGCAGCCGTGCCGTGTGCGGGGCGATGTCGTCGTGCAGCACGAGGTCCGGAGGATCGCCATCGAGGACGCGCAGCGCCTCGGTCAGCGGCGCGAACCCCTCGAGCATCAGGTCGACCAGCATCTGTGCCGCGTGCGCGGAGGACGTCGCCGGGCCGAACGGCTCGGGGAACTCCGAGACGTACGGGACGACGTGAACACCAGGACGGCGCGCGGCCTCGGCGAGGCGCTCGGCGACGAAGTGCGTCACCCGGTGCCCGCGGCGGACGAGTTCGTCCGTCAGCGGGAGCACCGGGCTCACATGCCCGAATCCGGGGAAGCTGAAGAGCGCGTAGTGCCGGCCGGCCGGCGTCGTCCAAGACACCGGGCAACTCTGCCCCGCCGCGCGGCGGGTCGGCCGGGCTAGCACGTCAGGTGTGGAGGATCTCCTAGAGCTGCCCCGCCGGACGGCCGAGGAACGGGTGTTCTGCCTAGTTTCTCATTGTTACCAATAGAGGGCACCCGACCGCCGCCCCAGGAGGACACGACATGGAGCGTCACGCCGGAACGGGCTTGCTCCGCAAGCCGGACGTGACGCTGCCGCATCGGCTCGCGAAATCAGCGTCGGCCGTGAGTGGTGGCGTGACGCCCAACGACGACGTGGCCGCCTGGATCGAGGCGCGCAACGCGGCTCACCGGCACGAGGTGCGCCGCATCGCCTTCTCCGAGCTGCGCCAGTGGCTCTTCGACCCCGGAACCGGCGACCTCCAGCACGAGAGCGGCCGTTTCTTCGGCGTGCAGGGCCTGGAGGTGAACACCGACTACGGACCGGTCTCCCACTGGTCACAGCCGATCATCAACCAGCCGGAGATCGGCATCCTCGGCATCCTCGTCCGCGAGATCGACGGCGTCCTGCACTGCCTGATGCAGGCGAAGTCCGAGCCGGGCAACGTCAACGGCGTTCAGATCTCGCCGACCGTGCAGGCGACCAAGAGCAACTACACGCGGGTGCACGGTGGAAAGAACGTGCCCTACCTGGACTTCTTCCGCGACGCGCCGCCCGAGAACGTCCTGGCCGACGTGCTGCAGTCCGAGCAGGGCTCGTGGTTCTACCGCAAGCGCAACCGGAACATGATCGTGGAGATCACCCAGGATCCCCACTTCGACGATGACGCCGCCGCGCTGCCCGACGACTTCCGCTGGCTCACTCTCGGCCAGCTCCACGAGCTGCTCAAAGTGGACAACGTGGTGAACATGGACGCCCGTACGGTGCTGTCCTGCATGCCGGCCGCCGCGGAGGGCGGGCTCGCCGAGAGGGACAGCGAGCTGGCCGTGTCGATCGCCCGGTCGTCACAGCCCGCCACCGCCAGCCTGCACACCACCACCGAGGTGATGAGCTGGATCACCTCCCGGCAGGCCGAGCACGTCGTGAGCACCAAGGCGATCCCGCTGCGCGACGTCACGGGGTGGCACCGCTCGCCCACCGAGATCGCGCACGAACTCGGGCTCTTCTTCAGCATCATCGCGGTCGACATCACCACGAACGGGCGCGAGGTGAGCAACTGGACCCAGCCGCTCGTCCGCCCCCTCGGCACCGGCGTGGTCGCGCTCCTCGTCAAGCGGGTCGACGGCATCCTGCACGCGCTGGTCAACGCGCGGGTCGAACCGGGCTACCTCGACGTCGTCGAGCTGGCGCCCACCGTGCAGTGCACGCCGGAGAACTACGCGCACATGAAGCCGGACGACCTGCCGCCGTTCCTCGACGTCGTGCTCGGCCGCCGGCCGGAGCAGGTCCTGTTCTCCACCCAGCTCTCGGAGGAGGGCGGGCGCTTCCACTACGCGTCCAGCGAGTACCAGATCATCGAGGTACCCGGTGACTTCGCCGACACCGGCCTCACCGACTTCCGCTGGCTCACCCTGCACCAGCTCAACGAGCTGCTCCGGCACAGTCATTACATCAACGTGCAGGCGCGCAGCCTGATCGCCTGCCTGAGGGGACTTCGGTGAAGCGAACACTCCGGATCGGCCTGCTCGGCTGCTCGTCGATCGCCCGGCGGCGCACCGTGCCCGCGCTGGGTGCGATCGAGGACGCCACGGTCACCGCGGTGGCGGCTCGCTCTCCGGACCGCGCCAAGGAGTTCGCCCAGGAGTACGGCGCCAACGCCCGCGAGTACGACGAGCTCGTCACCGACGACGGTGTCGACGCCGTGTACGTCTCCACACCGAACGCGAACCACCACGAGTGGACGAAGAAGGCGCTGCTCGCGGGCAAGCACGTGCTGTGCGAGAAGCCGCTGACGACGACGGCCGAGGCAAGCCGGGAGCTGGTGGACCTCGCGGCCTCGCGGGGACTCGTGCTGCGCGAGAACTTCACCTTCCTGCACCACCCGCAGCACGCGCGCGTCCGTCAGCTGCTCGACGAGGGCCGGCTCGGCAGCCTGCGCACATTCGCCGCGGCCTTCTGCATCCCGCCCCTGCCGGGCCGTGACATCCGCTACCGGCCGGAGCTCGGCGGCGGCTCGCTCCTCGACGCCGGCGTCTACCCGATCCGCGCCGCGCAGCTGATGCTCGGCCCCGGGCTGTCGCTCGCGGGCGCCACGCTGCGGGTCGACGAGACGCGCGGCGTCGACGTCGGCGGGCACGTCCTGCTGGTCTCGCCCGGCGGCGCGTTCGCGACCCTCGACTTCGGCTTCCAGCACGGATACCGCTCCCGCTACTCGCTGTTCGGCAGCTCCGGCGCCCTCTCCGTCGACCGGGTCTTCACGCCACCGCCGAGCCGGCAGCAGGTCCTGCGCATCGAGGAGCAGAACCACGTCGAGGAGATCGAGCTGCCGCCCGCCGACCAGTTCCTCCTCGCGGTCCGCTCGTTCACCACGGCCGCACTGGCCGGCCGCGACCCATCGGAGGCGGCCGAGGAAGGCGCCTCCTGCATCGAAACCGCGCGCCTCGTCGACGAAGCCCTGGCGACCGCGGTGCGTGTTCCCGACCACGAGGCGGTTCAATACTGATGGAGATCATCGGCAGGGGCTTCATCGCAGGCCACACTCGCCGGTACTTCGGCGAGCGGTACCCGGATGCCACGCTCATCGCAGCGGGTGTGTCGAGCGTGCTCATCACCGATCTGGACGCCTTCGAGCGTGAGGCGTCGCTCGTCTACGAGACGCTACGGCGCTGCAGGGCCGAGGGCCGTACGGTGATCTTCCTTTCCACCGCCTCACCGGGCATGTACGGCGCGGAGGACTCGCCCGGCACCGAAGACGGGCCGGTCTACCCGCTGACCCCCTACGGCAGGCACAAACTGTGCCTCGAGAGCGTGTGCGCGACCTCGGGCGCGCACTGGCTGGTCCTGCGCCTGGCCCACCTCGTGGGTTCGGGTCAGCAGAAGCACCAACTGCTGCCGGCACTGACCCAGCAGCTGCTGTCCGGATCGATCACGGTGCACTCGGGTGTGTCCCGCGATCTGCTGGACGTCAAGGACATGTTGCGGATGCTCGACACCCTGCTCGCCCAGGAGGTCCGTGACGAGGTGGTGAACGTCGCCTCCGGCAAGCCGGAGACCATCGAGGCCATCGTGGACGGGCTCGAGGAACGCCTCGGCACCAGCGCCGAGCGCAAGCTCGTCGACATGCCGACCAAGCGCGCCACGGTCGACATCTCAAAGATCCGCAAACTGATGCCCGCCTTCGACGAGTTCGGTTTCGGACCCGGCTACCTGCCCGCGCTGCTGGACCGGCACGTCGACGAACTGGCCGAGAGGCGCACCGCGACCGCGACCTCGAGCTCCGGCCGATGACCGGGAAGAGCCCGGTCGCGGCGGCCTCGGCCGCCGCGCACCCCCGTTACCCTCGACCTCAGGGGCAATGATGAAAGGCATCATCCTCGCCGGCGGAACCGGCAGCAGGCTGCATCCGGTCACACTCGCCGTCTCCAAGCAGCTCGTGCCGGTCTACAACAAGCCCATGATCTACTACCCGCTGTCGGTGCTCATGCTCGCCGACATCCGGGACATCCTCATCATCACGACACCGATGGACATGCCGGCGTTCCGGCATCTGCTCGGCGACGGCTCCTGGCTCGGACTGAACATCACCTACGCCGAGCAGCCCGAGCCGAACGGCCTCGCCGAGGCGTTCATCATCGGCGCGGACCACATCGGCAACGACTCCAGCGCGCTCATCCTCGGCGACAACATCTTCTACGGCCCCGGCTTCTCAACGCTGCTGCAGAACAAGGCGCGCGACCTGAAGGGCTGTGTGCTGTACGGCTACCACGTCTCGGACCCGCACCGGCACGGCATCGGCGAGGTCGACGACGAGGGCAACCTGATCTCGATCGAGGAGAAGCCCGAGAAGCCGCGCTCCAACCAGGCGGTCACCGGGCTGTACTTCTACGACAACGACGTCGTCGAGATCGCCAAGGGCCTGACGCCCTCGGCGCGCGGCGAGCTCGAGATCACCGATGTGAACAACACGTACGTGCAGCGCGGCCGGGCGCACATGGTCAACCTCGGGCGCGGTTTCGCGTGGCTCGACACCGGGACGCACGAGTCGCTGCTCGACGCGGCGCAGTACGTGCAGACCCTGGAGGAACGGCAGGGCACGCGGATCGCGTGCCTGGAGGAGATCGCGCTGCGCATGGGGTTCATCGGGGCCGACGCGTGCTACGAGCTCGGTGAGAAGCTCGGTCAGACGAAGTACGCCCGCTACATCATGGAGGTCGCGGAGTCCGTACGCGGACGCGCTGTCACCGGAGGTCGGAACTGATGCGGATACTGGTCACCGGCGCGGCCGGGTTCATCGGCTCGAATTTCGTCCGCAACGTGCTCACCGGGCGCTACCTCGGGTTCGAGCCGGACGAGCTGGTCGTGCTCGACAAGTTCACCTACGCGGGCAACCACGCCAACCTGGCGCCCGTCGCCACGGACGAACGGCTGCGGATCGTCCGCGGGGACATCTGCGACCCCGCCGTGGTCAAGCAGGAGATGAGCGGCACCGACCTCGTCGTGCACTTCGCGGCCGAGTCCCACGTCGACCGTTCGATCGCGGGCTCGGCGGAGTTCGTGATGACGAACGTCGTCGGCACCCAGACGCTGCTGCAGGGCGCGCTGGAGGCCGAGGTCGGCCGATTCGTGCACGTGTCGACCGACGAGGTGTACGGCTCCATCGACGAGGGGTCGTGGCCGGAGGATCACCCGCTGGCGCCCAACTCCCCTTACGCCGCATCGAAGGCGTCCTCCGACCTCATCGCCCGCGCCTTCCACATCACGCACGGGATGAACGTCTCGATCACCCGCTGCTCCAACAACTACGGGCCGTACCAGTTCCCCGAGAAGGTCATCCCGCTGTTCGTCACCAACCTGATCGACGGCGGCCAGGTGCCGCTCTACGGCGACGGCCTCAACGTACGGGACTGGCTGCACGTCGACGACCACTGCGCGGGCATCCAACTCGTCGCCTCCAAGGGGCGCGCCGGCGAGGTGTACAACATCGGCGGCGGCACCGAGCTGACCAACCGCGAGCTGACGTCCCGGCTGCTGGAGATCACGGGGCGCGACGAGTCGGCGATCCGGCCGGTGGCCGACCGGAAGGCCCACGACCGCCGCTACTCGGTGGACATCTCGAAGATCAGCGCCGAGCTCGGCTACCGGCCTCAGGTCGGGATCGAGGAGGGGCTCCGCCAGACGGTCGACTGGTACCGGGAGAACCGTCAGTGGTGGGAGCCGCTCAAGAGCGGCTGACGCCGAGCCGCAGCGCGGCACCGAACGTGCGCCCGTGTCCTGGACTCCCCCCAGAGGTCCGTGGACACGGGCGCATCACCTTTTTCGGGTGATTTGTCAGCATTGAGGCCGCAACCATCGGTCACCCGGCCGCAACTTTCTATCGCAGCGAAGACTACTCGGAGCGAATAGGATTGGCCGGGTTTTACTCGACCTGAAAAGGGGATCACGATGGGTTCGCGCAAGATTTCTCTGGCCGATGGCACTGCACCCGAAGCGGTATTGGACGTCGCTCGTGCGGTGCTGGAAGAGAAAGGCTACAAATGGATTCAGGTCGGCGCGACGAGCGCCGAGGCCCATGAGGGCGGCAAGGAGATCACCAAGAAGCGCTCGCGCAAACTGCTACTGGGCCTGGAGGTGACGGCCTCCGAGCTGGTGCTGCAGAAGAAGACCGACGGCACCGAGGGCTACGTCATGGGCGTCCCGATGGGCAACAACACTCTGATGCGGGTCAAGCGCCGCTTCAGGCAGGCCCGGCGCTCCATCGAGGATGCTCTCAAGAGCGCCGGGCTCGCCTGAGGTCTTTATCCGCCGAGGGGGTCAGCTGGAGCGCTTCGCACGCGCCATGTTCAGGAAGCCCAGCCCGACGAGGATCGCGAGGGCAGAAGTGATCTTGGCGGCGGCGACGCCGTGAGTCGCGGTCACGCCCGCGATACCACTCGTGATGAGAACAACGGCGACGCCGAGTGCGACGCCTCTCCTTGCCCTTGACCTGGTCTTCATGAGGGACTCCTTCGGTTTCGGGTAAACCGCTCGATCATTTATGCGCTAATCCAATTGAACCACATGACGTGTGCACTCGTAGAGTCGCGGAAAGATGGCTCCGCGACAACGAAAGTTGCCTGTCACGCGCCATTGTGTCGACCGAGCAGTAAGATCGCGTCACCCTCTGACGAAGGACTCCACGGCGTCAGCGGCGCCCCCGACCCCGCCGGTGGCCTGTACCTCGGCGCTGATCTTCGCGAGCCGGGCGGCGGCCTCCTCGTCGGCGATCATCTCTCGCACGGCGTCCCGCAGTGACTCCGGAGTGGCCTCGTCGTGCGACAGTTGCTTGCCGACGCCGATGGCGACGAGCCGCTCCGCGCTGTCGAACTGCTCGATCCCCTGCGGCACCGCGACCGTCGGAACGCCGTACCACATCGCCTCGACGCACCCACCCGCGCCGGCGTGCGTGATGAACGCGGCCGCGTGCTCCAGCACCGCCAGCTGCGGCACCCGCTCCCGAATCTCGATGTCCTCCGAGTCGACCTGGAACTCGGGCGCGTGGGCGTACTTGCCCAGGACGAGCACGACGTGCCAGCCCGACCCGGTGAAGGCGCGCAGGCAGTTGCGGTAGAAGTCCGGGCGGTCGTTCCAGGTGTTGCCGAGGGACATCAGCACCACCGGCTTGCCGGACTTCGGCGGGGTCCAGCTGCGGTCGGCGAGCCGCTCCGGGGCCAGGCAGGGGCCGGCGAACTTCACGTTCGGCGGCGCCTGGTCGGCACCGGGCTGCAGCACACGCGGTACCAGCGAGAGCATGCCGTCCGGGTTGCTCTGCAGGTCGCCGGCGTCCTCGCTGATGCCGTTCTCGGCGAGCCAGGCGGTGAGCCGCTCGTAGTAGGCACGCGCGGAGTCCAGGGACCCCAGCGACGCCATCATCTCCGGGTCGGGCTCCTCGTCCTCGGCGAGCCAGGCCCTCGGCGTGATGGAGATCGCCACGGCCGGGATGCCGTAACGGCGCCCGAGCACCTGGCCGGCCATCGCGCCCGGGTCGTAGAGCACCAGGTCCGGATGGTCGTCGTCGAAGCGCTTCGTCAGGTACGACAGCTGCGTCATCGCCTCGTTCAGGAACACCATCAGCGCTTCGCCGGCGTCCTTCGGAACCTGGAAGTTCGGGTCCGGCCCGTTCGGGCCGGCGCCCGGCAACGTCGACGGGTGCCCGACCAGTTCCGCGCCGGTCTCGCCGAGGAGGGAGTGTTGGCTCTCCCCCACCGCGACGCTCACCCGGTGACCGCGGGCGACGAGCTCCCGTATCAGGGCCAGCGACGGGTAGAGGTGGCTCTGCGATGTGACGAGCACGAACGTGATGTGCCTCGGTGTCCTGCTCGGGCTGGTCGGCATGGATCGCATGCTACCGACGCGTGCCTCTCACCTGGGCGGGAGCGTTTTCGGACTAGGGCTTTCCTAAGAAACCGGGCCGTCGCGGTGGATCCGCTCGATCTCGTCGACCGCCCTGACGGCGCCGCCCGCCCGGCGCATCGCGTCGCGCATCGCCTCCATACGGCCCGCGATGCCGTCGTCGGCGAGCAGCGACTCGACCGCCTCGCCGACGGCCGCCGCGCCCAGCCGGTCCCGCGTGATCACCTTGCCGAGGCCGAGGTCGCTCACCTGCCCGGCGACCAGGTCCTGTTCGTTCAGCTGCGGCAGCAGCACGACCGGTGTGCCGGTGTAGAGCGCCTCGGTGACGCTGCCCATGCCAGCATGGGACACGAAGACGTCGGTCTCCCGCAGCAGCTCCAGCTGCGGAACCCAGCGGTGCACCTCGATGTTGTCCGGCAGCGGTTCGAGGTCGACCGGGTCGACCTGGGTGCCGATCACGAGGACCACGTGCCACGGCTTGCCGGCGAACTCCCGCACGCACTCGGTGAAGAGCCTCCGCTGGCTGGCGTAGGCGAAGGTGCCGAAGGCGACGACCACCAGCGGGGTACCGTCCGCGCGGGTGCGGGTGGGCTCCCAGCGCCCCTGGTGGCCGCGTTCGCCGAGGCACGGGCCGACGAACGCGAAGTCGTCGCCGAAGTGCTCCTGGCCCACCTGCATCTCTCTCGGGATGAAGACCAGGTTGCGGCGCACCGTCGAGGTGTCGCCCTTGAACTCCTCCGGCGTCATCGCGCCGAAGCCGTGGTCCGCGAGGACCTTCACCATCATCTCGCGCTCGTCGGCGAGCGCGGGGTGCTCCGGGTCGACTGCCAGGTGCTGGTCGGCGAACCGCGCGTAGGGGTTGAAGTCCTGGTTGTACACCATGGTGGTGCACAGCTGAACCGCCGGCCGGTTCCACTTGAGCGCCAGCAGGCGTCCCGCGTGGAAGGCGGTGAGGTCGTGCAGGATCACGTCGGGCCGGTCGCCATCGAGGGCGTCGTACGCGCGCGACAGCGGGGCGAGGCCCTCGACCGTGACGCTCCGGATCGCCTGGTGGAACTCCTCGCTCTCGACCTCGCCGGGCGGCTTGATGGTCAGGTCGAGCGTCGACGGCATCTCGGTCTCGTACAGCAACGGCTCGGCTCCCGCCGCGGAGACCGCGTCGACGAACTCGGCGGTCGTCGCGAACGTCACCTCGTGACCGCGCCGTACCAGCTCGGTCACGACGCCCAGCGTGGGGTTCACATGACCGTGCAGAGGAAAGGTGAGGAACGCCGCTCGCACCGGTAAAACACCGCCTAGTCAGAATGGTCCGCAGCCTGTTGAGGATCAGGAGACCATGGTGCGGATTCACGACACTATGGGCAGGTCACTAGTCTTGCGATGCTAGCCGTCGCTTTCGCGCGTACGGCGATTACCGTTCGTCGGTATGTCCCGGGAATCCGCATCGAACCGTCGTGATGTCCTCTTCATGTTGTACCCGGCGCAGGGCCACGTGCGGCCGAACCTGGCGGTCATCGCCGAACTGGTTCGCCGCGGCTGGCGCGTCCGCGCGATCGTGTCCGACCACTACGCACGTGCCGTCACCGACGCGGGCGCCGAGCCGATCGGGTTCGACCCGCCGCTGGGCGAGATCCCGTCGCTCGCGGGGATGACCGAGGAGAAGTGGGCGGAGGACAGCATGGACATCTTCCTCGATGTCATCAAGGCGTCCGCGGCCATCGGCAAGGTCGTCGCCGCGGATCCTCCCGACGTCGTCGCGTTCGACTCCGCGCTGTGGGCGCCGGCCCGCGTGTCCGCCGCGCAGTCCGGCGTCCCCGCCGTGCAGCTCGTGCCGACGGTCATCGACCGGGAGCCGTTCACTCCCGGAAGCTTCCGTATGGGGCCGCCCGACGAAGAGGCCGAACGTGAGCGGCTCGCGTCGTTCGGCGTCGGGCTCGTCTCGCTGTTCGACCAGTTCGGCATTCCCGGCTCATCGGCGGAGACGTTCGCGGCGCAGCCGAATGAGCGCGTGGTCGCCTTCGTGCCGCGGGAGTTCCAGCCCGGTGTGGAGCGCTACGGCGACGACTACACCTTCGTCGGCCCCTGCATGGCACCCTCCGACGGTGCCCCGGCGTGGACACCACCCGGCGACGGGCGGCCGGTGCTGCTGCTCTCGCTCGGCACCACCTCGAACGAGCGGCTGACCGTGTTCACGGACTGCATCCGCGCCTTCGCGGAGTCGCCGTGGCACGTCGTGATCACCCTGGGCGGCCGGTTCCCTCCCGAGGCCCTCGGAACGCTGCCGTCCAACGTGGAGGCCCACGAGTGGGTGCGCCACCCCGAGGTGCTGGCCCACGCGAGCGCGTACGTGTCCCAGGCCGGGATGGGCAGCCTCATGGAGTCCCTGATCTACGCGGTCCCCATCGTCGCGGTGCCGAGCCACCCCGAGGCGATCTCCAACTCCGAGCGGCTCACCGAGCTCGGGCTCGGGCGCTGGATTCCCGCCGACGAGGTGTCCGGGCGTTCGGTGTACGAGGCCGTCAGCGCGGTCGCGGACGATCCGGAGATCGCCCGGCGGCTGGCCGTCATGCGGAAGCACATCGGCGAATCCGGCGGCGCGAAGGCCGCGGCGGACGTCATCGAACGAGTCAGAGAGGAAAACCGGTGAGTGAGATCAGCCTCGTCGCACTGTCCGAGGACTTCCGCTGCTACGCGCCCACGGACCCGGCCGGGTACTACCTGGAGCTGCGGTTCGTGTACTCCGAGATCTTCGGCGGTGGCACGTACGCGAAAGAGATCACGGACCTGCCCGACAACGCCATGGTGCTCGACATCGGGGCGAACGTCGGCATGTTCTCGATAGGTCTGAAGGACGCCAAGCCCGACGCGACCGTGCTCGCGTTCGAGCCCATGCCGCGCACGCTGGACGCGCTGCGGAAGAACATCGAGCTGCACGAGCTGAGCGGGATCACGGTGTATCCGGTGGGACTCGGCACCGAGGAGGACTCCAGCGTGGAGTTCACCTTCTTCCCGCAGGCCCCCGCGAACTCCACGCGCCACCCCGAGGAGAAGGTGCTCGACGCCGAGATCCTCGGGAAGTCCACCACCGTGTTCGTCGAGGTGACCACGGCCGCGGCGATCCTGGCCAAGCACCCGGAGCCGGAGCGGATCGACCTGGTCAAGATCGATGTCGAGGGCGCCGAGCTCGAGGTGCTCAAGGGACTTTCGGCCTCCGACTGGCCGCGGATCCAGGCGTTCGTCATCGAGGTGAACGACATCGACGGCCGGCTGGACGGCGTGTGCACGCTGCTGACCGAGCAGGGCTACGAGGTCGCCGCCAACCACGCGCCGCTGGTCCCGGAGGAGCGCCCGATGTACATCGTGCACGCGACGCGGAAGTGACCGTCCGCGTCACGGCGTGAAAGAACACCGGTGCGATCGGCACCGGTGTTCTTTCGTGTCCGGCGTGCTCAGGCCAGGCGTTCGCGGATCAGATCGTTGACCGCGGCCTGGTGGTCTGCGAGGAAGAAGTGACCACCTGAGTAGGTGGACAACTCGAACTCCCCGTCGGTGTGATCACTCCACCGGCGGACATCCTCCAGCGGCGCCTTCGGATCGGCGGTGCCGGACAAGGCGGTGACCGGGCAGCTCAGCTTCGGGCCCGGCTCGTATCGGTAGGTCTCGGCGGCCTTGTAGTCGGCGCGGATCGCCGGCAGTGCCATGCGCATGATCTCCTCGTCGCCGAGGATGCGCGTGTCGGTGCCGGCGAGCTTCTTCAGCTCCGCGATCACGCCGTCGTCGTCGCGCTGGTGCACGGTCTCCTCCTTGTACACCGAGGGCGCGCGGCGGCCGGAGGCGAACAGCCGCACCGGCGCCGTACCGCTCGCCTCCAGGCGGCAGGCGAGCTCGAAGCCGATCGACGCGCCCATGCTGTGCCCGAGCAGCGCGAACGGCTTGTCGCACCAGGGCTTCAGCGCGGTCGCGATCTCATCGGCCAGCGCGCGGACGTCGGTGATGAGGGGTTCGAGCCTGCGGTCCTGACGGCCGGGGTACTGAACGGAGAGCACCTCGACGGACGGGCTCAGCGCGCGGGCGAGCGGGAGCCAGAAGCTGGCGGAGCCGCCCGCGTGCGGCAGGCACACCAGCCGGACCGCGGCTTCCGGGGACGGCTGGTAGCGCCGGAACCACAGGTCGCTATCGGTAACGGGGGACGCCATGCGTCGTCCTTCCGGTTCGGGGATCGGGAGTCAGATCGGGATGTTCGTGTGGTGTCCGCGGCCGGCCGGCGCCGCGGCCAGCGCGCGGGCGAGCCGTGACCGGGTCTCGGCCGGGTCGATCACCTCGTCGACCACCCCGAGCTCCAGGGCACGCCCCACTCCGCCGGACTCGCGTTCGTGCTCGACGATGAGGCGCTTGAGCAGGTCCGGCCGGTCGGACTCGTCCGCGGCCGCGAGCGCCTTGCGGTGCAGCACGCCGACGGCCGCCTCCGCGCTCATGACGGCGACCTCGGCGTCCGGCCAGGCGAACACCGCGGTGGCGCCCAGCGATCGCGAGTTCATCGCGATGTACGCGCCGCCGTAGGACTTCCTGGTCACCAGCGTGACGCGCGGGACCGCCGCCGCGGCGAAGGCGTGCAGCAGTTTCGCCCCGCGCCGGATGACGCCCTGCCACTCCTGGTTCACCCCCGGAAGATAGCCGGGGACGTCGACGAGTACCAGCAGCGGGATGCCGAACGCGTCGCACAGCCGCACGAAACGGGACGCCTTCTCCGCGCTCAGCGAGTCGAGGCAGCCGCCCTTGCGCAGTGGGTTGTTGGCGATGACGCCGACCGTGCGCCCGGCCAGCCGTCCGAGCCCGATGACGACGTTGGGGGCCCAGCGGGCCTGGAATTCCTCGAACCCCAGGCCGTCACCGTCGCCGGGGTCCAGGATCTCCCGCACCAGCGGGCGTACGTCGTAGGCGCGGCGTGAGCTATCGGGGAGCAGGGCACGGAAGTCGTGCGGCACCGAGGCGGCCTGAAGGTCCATGAGGCCGGGCTGGGCGAACAGCATGACGATCGAGCGCGCGCGCACGTACGCCTCGGCCTCGGTGTCGGTGATCACATGCGTGACCCCGGACCGGCGGTGATGGGTGTCCGGGCCGCCCAGCGTCTCCATGTCGACGGACTCCTTCGTCACCTGCCGGATCACATCCGGTCCGGTGACGAACAGCCGTGCCTTGTCGGCCATGATGACGACGTCCGTCAGCGCGGGCCCGTACGCCGCCGCGCCGGCCGCCGGGCCGAGGATCACCGAGATCTGCGGAACCTTGCCGGAGGCCGCGGTCATCGCGGTGAACATCCGGCCGACGCCGTCCATCGACTCGACGCCGTCGGCGAGCCGGGCGCCGCCGGAGTGCCAGAGCCCGACGACGGGGCAGCGGTCACGCACCGCCAGCCCGATGGCGTCGATGATCCGCCCGGCACCCGCCGCCCCGAGCGAGCCGCCGCGGAACGTGCCGTCGGTGCAGTAGGTGACGACGGGCTTTCCGCCGACGAGCCCGCGAGCGCACACCACTCCGCTCTCGTCTCGCTCGTTGAGGGGCTGGAGGGTACCGGGATCGAAGAGCTGGTTCATCCGGACGGTGGGATCACGGTGGTCCACCTCAGAGCGGGGAGGTGTCTCAGCGATCGTCATGTTCGCCTCGGCAGTGTTCGACGGCAAATGGAGTTCTCTCAGAATCTCAGTTCGACCACTGGCGAAACCCCCAGAAATCGCACGGAATAGTGAGCGGATTAGTGTGTCCTTCTGGCGTACGAGAGGGTGGATGAATGCCGGTCGAACAGACCTTCCCGCTCGGCGGCGACCTGAGGGTGCCGCGCGTCGGTTTCGGTGCGCTGCGGCTCACCGGTGAGGGCGGCTGGGGCCCGCCCGAGGACGTCCCGGGCGCACGTGCGGTGCTGCGGCGCGCCGTCGACCTCGGCGTCCGGCTCATCGACACCGCCGACGCGTACGGGCCGGGCGGCAACGAGGAGCTGATCGCCTCGGCGCTGCACCCGTACGCCGATGAGCTGGTCATCGCCACGAAGGCCGGCCAGTGCCGTCCCGGCCCCGGGCAGTGGGTGCCGCTGGGCCGCCCGGAGTACCTGCGGCAGCAGGCCGAGCTGAGCCTGCGCCGCCTGCGCCTGGAGCGCATCGACCTGTTCCAGCTCCACCGCATCGACCCGCTGGTCCCGGCCGAGGAGCAGTTCGGCGTGCTGGGCGACCTGCGGCGCGAGGGCAAGGTCCGACATGTCGGCCTGTCCGAGGTGACCCTCGCGGAGCTGGAGCTCGCCCGCGAGCAGGTCGACGTCGCGAGCGTGCAGAACCGCTACAACCTCACCGACCGCAAGCACGAGGCCGTACTGGACCACTGCGAGCGTGAGGGCATCGCGTTCATCCCGTGGCATCCCGTCGGCAAGGGCTCGCTGACCCGCGACGGAGGCCCGCTGACGGAGGTCGCGGCGGAACTCGGCGCGACGCCGTCCCAGGTCGCGCTGGCCTGGCTGCTGCACCGGTCCCCGGCGATCCTCCTCATCCCGGGGACGTCCTCGATCGAGCACCTGGAGGAGAACCACGCCGCCGGGCGGCTGGTCCTGTCGGCCGGGCAGATCGCACGCCTCGACGGCACGCGCTGACCTCGGCGCGCCCTACGGCGCTCAGAGCGAGGTCAGCCACTCCTCCAGGGCGGCGGCGGTCTGCTCCGCGTGCTGCTCGACGAGCGTGAAGTGGTTCCCCGGCACGTCGACCGCGCGGTGCGGAAGGTCCCAAGTGGCCTGCCAGTCCTCCGGCCGGTCGCTCAGCGGCTCGCTGTGCGGCTCGCTGGCCCGCATCAGCAGCGTCGGCGCGTCGATCGCCGGCGGCACCCACCCGCCGAACAGCTGCAGGTACCAGGCGGCCGTGGTGAGCCGCGGCGTGGTCATCGGCGTCCAGGTCTCCTCGCGCGCGAACATCCCGGCGTCGAGGTTGCCGTCGAACTTATCGATGATGTCCTCGGGGTGGTAGTAGACGTCCATCAGCCCGACGCCCGCGACCGCGTGACCGGAGCGTTCGAGCCGCGACGCGATCGCGTGCGCCATCGTGCCGCCCGACGAGAGCCCGACCAGGACGAACGGCCGTCCGTCCGCGGTCTCCAGCACCGCTTCGGCCTGCGCGTCGAGGAAGACGTCGAGGTCGGCGGGCAGCGCGTGCTCGCGTTCGAACCCCGGCGGCTGCAGCACCGCCACCTCGCGGCGGCCACGGAAGTGCGACGAGAGGCGCACGTACTCGTGCACGCCGCCGATCGCCACGTAGGTGCTGAACAGGATGACCATCGGCTCGGCCTCGCCGCGCGAGAGGCGTACGGCCGGCACGCGGTTCTCCGACGCCTCCGCGAGGCCGAACGTCGGCCGCAGGTCGGCGGCGGCGTTCAGCAGCTGGTAGCCGTCGCCGATGCGGTCCTGCTCCCACGCCGAGCGGAAGAACGCGTACAGCGTGTCGGACGGGTCGGGGCGGCCCGGCGTGCCGTCGCCCTCCTCCGACGTCTCGTCCGAAAGCAGTTCGCTGATCGCGGCGACCGTCGGATACGCGAACGCGAGGTCGGCCTGGAGACGCTTGCCGGTCGCCTCCGCGAGCGCGTTGCGCAGGCGGATCGACATGAGCGAGTCGAACCCGGCCTCCGCCAGGCTCTGCTCCGGGTCGATGTCGGACGCCGAGCCGTGGCCGAGCACCGACGCCACGAGCCGGCGTACGAGATCCGGTATGGCCTCGGAGGGCCGCCGTGCGGCCTCGGGGCCGGTGACGGGCGCCTGCGGGGCGGCCTCGGGGATCTCGGCCAGCAGGGGGGCCGGGCGGCCGATCGTGAACGTCGGCGCGAAGAGGGTCCAGTCGATGTCGGCCACCACGAGAGTGGTGTCGCCGTCGTCGAGCGCGCCGTGCATCGCGCCGATGGCGAGGTCGGGGTCCATCATCCGGTTGCCCCGGCGGCGCAGGGCCTCGGCGGTCGCCGGGTCGTGGGCGAGGGTGCCGCCACCGCCCCAGCCGCCCCACGCGACGGCGGTCGCGGGCAGCCCCTGCGACCGACGCAGCTCCGCGAGCGCGTCGAGCTGCGCGTTCGCCACGGCGTACGCGCCCTGGCCTCCGCCGCCCCACACGCCGGCGCCCGAGGAGACGAGCACGAACGCGTCGAGGTCGCCGGCCAGCTCGTGCAGGTGCCACGCGCCGCGGGCCTTGGCGGCGAGCGTCTCCGCGAGGTGCGCCTCGTCGATCTCCACGGTGGCCGCGCCCGTCAGCGCGCCCGCGGAGTGGAACACGGCATCGACGCCGGCGCCGTCCAGCAGCTTCGCGACGGCGTCGCGATCGGAGACGTCGCAGGCCACCACACGTACCTTGGCGCCCGACTCCTCCAGCTCGGCGGTGAGCTCGTCGATGCCTGGGGCGTCGGGGCCGCGGCGGCTCGTCAGCACGAGCCGCTCGGCGCCGGTCTTCGCCAGCCAGCGGGCCATGAGGGCGCCGACGCCGGACGTTCCTCCGGTGACCAGCACCGTTCCGCGCGGCTTCCACTCAGGTTCTCCGGAGCCGCGCGGCGCGGCGCGTACGAGCCGCCGCGCGAGAAGGCCGGACTCGCGTACGGCCATCTGGTCCTCGCCGTCGGTACGCCCCAGGGCCTCGGTGAGCAGGTCCCAGGTACGCTCGCCGGTGCGCGCCGGCAGGTCGACGAGCCCGCCCCACCGCGTCGGGTGCTCCAGCGCGACGACGCGGCCGAACGCCCACAGCCCGGCCTGCTCCAGGCGGCCGGGAGCGTCGGACTCCGACGCGGCCACGGCCTCGCGCGTGACGCACCAGAGGCGGCCGGTGCTCGCGGACGCCTCGAACCGCTGGAACAGGCGTACCGAGTCGAACAGGGTGTGCTCGTCCCCCAGCGCGTACAGGGACACGGCGCAGTCGGTCTCCCGCAGCGCGGCTTCCAGGTCCTCGCGCCCGTCCATTGTGATCACGTCGACGTGCGCGCCGCGGCGGCGCAGGGCGTCGGCGACGGCCTTGTCCTCGGCCGTGCCGGGCGTCAGCACCGCCCACCGGCCCCAGGACGCGGGAACGGGGGCGTCGGCCATGGGCCGCCACCGGACGCGGTACCGCCACTGGTCGGCGGGGGCGCCCGCGGCGGCGACGGGGACCGCGCTCAACGTCGGCTCGGCCCAGTACCGGCGGTGCTGGAAGGCATAGGGCGGCAGCGGCACCACGGGCGCCGTGTCACCGGTGAACACGGTCCCCCAGTCGACCTGGACGCCCTGCGTGTACGCCTCGGTGAGCGCGGCCAGCACGCGTTCCGTACCGCCCTCGTCGCGGCGGAGCGTCGGCGCGGTGGCGGCACGAACCCCGGCGTCCAGCACGATCTCCTCGACCGCCGGCAGCAGCGTCGGATGCGGGCTGACCTCGACGAAGCCGTCGATGCCACCGGCCAGGGCCTTGCGCACGGCCTGCTGGAACCGCACCGGGTTACGTGCGTTCTCCCACCAGTGCACGGCGTCCATCCGCGTGGTGTCCATCACGTCGCCGGTGACCGTCGAGTACAGCGGGATGTCGCTGCTCAGGCCCGTCACGGGCCGCAGTTCGTCCAGCAGACGCTCGTGGAACACGTCGACCTGCGCGGAGTGCGCGGCGACGCCGATCCCGCGGATCCGGCGGTTCGGCACCTCGTCCTGGTCCAGCTCGGCGGCGAGCTCGTCCACCGCGCGCCGTTCCCCGGAGACGGTGGTGGACTGCGGTCCGTTGTCCGATGCGATGGACAGCGCGGCGCCCCACGGCTCGATCCGCCGTGCGACCTCGTCGGCGGGCAGCGACACCGTGTGCGTCGCGCCCAGTCCCTCCAGCTGCGTCCACAGCTTGCTCCGCGTCGCGATGATCCGCGCGCCGTCGCGCAGGCTCAGCGCGCCGATGAAGCACGCGGCGGCGACCTCGCCCTGCGAATGACCCACCACGCCGGCCGGAGTGACGCCGTGCCCGCGCCAGACGTCGGCGAGCGCGACCATCATCGACCACAGCGCGGGCTGCACGACGTCGATACGGTCCAGCGACGGGGCGCCCGGTACACCGCGGAGCACGTCGAGCACCGACCAGTCCAGGAACTCCTCCAGCGCGGCGGCGCACTCGCCGACCCGCCGCGCGAAGATCTCGCTCTCCTCCAGCAGTGACACGGCCATGCCCGCCCACTGGGAGCCCTGGCCGGGGAAGACGAACAGCACCTTGCCGCTCGGACGCGCGCGTACCGTCTCTTCGAGCTCGGCCAGCCGCGTGAGCAGGTCGTCACGGCCCGACGCCACGAACCCGGCGCGGTGCTCGAAGACGGCCCGGCGGGTGGCGAGCGCACGGCCGACGTCGGCGAGCGCGAGATCGGGGTGGTCGGTGAGGTGGGTCCGCAGGCGCGACGCCTGCGCGCGCACCGCCTCCGTGCTCTTGGCCGACAGCAGGATCGGCACCCGGTCCGTGGTGCCGCCCGCCACCGTGACGCTCGTCTCGGCCGCCGGAACGGCCTCGGGCTCTTCCAGGATGACGTGCGCGTTGGTGCCGCTGATGCCGAAGGAGGACACCCCGGACCGGCGCGGCTGCCCGGTGTCGGGCCAGGGCAGGGCCTCGTCGAGCACCTTGACCGCCCCGGAGTCCCAGTCGACCTTCTCCGAGGGCCGTCCCACGTGCAGCGACTTCGGCATCACGCCGTGCCTCATCGCCTCGACCATCTTGATCACGCCGGCCATGCCGGCCGCGGCCTGGGTGTGGCCGAAGTTCGACTTGATCGAGCCGAGCCGCAGCGGACGGCCGGGGTCGCGGTGCTTGCCGTACGTGGCCAGGAGCGCCTGCGCCTCGATGGGGTCGCCGAGCGTGGTTCCGGTGCCGTGCGCCTCGACGACGTCGACGGCGTCCGGGCCGAGCCGCGCGCTGGCCAGCGCCTGGGCGATCACGCGCTGCTGCGACGGGCCATTGGGCGCGGAGAGCCCGTTGCTCGCGCCGTCGGAGTTGACCGCGGAGCCGCGCACGATCGCGTGCACCTGGTGGCCGTTGCGGCGCGCGTCGGAGAGGCGTTCCAGCAGCACCACGCCGGCGCCCTCGGAGAAGCCGGTGCCGTCGGCGTCGTCGGAGAACGGCTTGCACCGCCCGTCGCGGGACAGGGCGCGCTGCTTGGTGAAGGCCACGAGCATTCCCGGCGTCGCCATCAGCGCCACGCCGCCGGCGAGCGCGAGCGAGGTGTCGCCCGCCCGCAGGCTGTGCGCCGCCAGGTGCATGGCGACCAGCGAGGACGAGCATGCGGTGTCGATGGTGACGGCCGGGCCCTCCAGGCCCAGGGCGTACGCGATGCGGCCGGACCCGACGCTGCCCGAGGTGCCGGTGCCCAGGTGGTCCAGGGCGCTCTCGTCGCCGCTGGCGAGGATCGCGTAGTCCTGGTACATCAGGCCGGCGAACACACCGGTGCGGCTCTGCCGCAGCGAGAGCGGGTCGATCCCGGCGCTCTCGATCGCCTCCCACGAGCACTCCAGCAGCAGCCGCTGCTGCGGGTCCATCGCACGCGCCTCGTTCGGCGAGATGCCGAAGAAGGCGGCGTCGAAGTCCGCGGCGTCGTGGAGGAAGCCGCCCTCGCGGGTGTACGCCGTGCCGGGGTGGTCGGCGTCGGGGTGGTAGAGGCCTTCGAGGTCCCAGCCCCGGTTGGACGGGAACGTCGAGATCGCGTCACGGCCCTCGGCCACCAGATGCCACAACTGCTCCGGATCGCGGACGCCGCCGGGAAACCGGCAGGCCATGCCCACGATCGCGATGGGCTCGGAGTCCTTCTGCTCCAGCTCTCGAACCCGGGCGTTCGCCTCGTCGAGATCGCCGACGACCCGCTTCAGGTAGTAGCGCAGCTGCTCATCACTCGGCATCCATGCCTCCGTAGCGTCGTCCCAGCATTTCGAACATGTCGTCGTCGCTGACCTGCTCGGACTCGGGTTCGGCCGCCACGGGGCGCGCGGCGCCGCCCCAGCGCGAGACCAGGTCGGCCATTCGCGCCATCGCGGTGGTGCGCAACAGGTCGTCGTCGCCGAGCCCGGCGAGCGCGGCCTCGATCCGGTCGAGCTCGTCGAGCACCGACCCCGTGTCCTCCTCGGGCGTGAGCCCGGCCAGCAGGTACTCCGACACCGACTTCGGCGTGGGGTAGTCGAATACCAGGGTGGGCGGCAGCCGCAGGCCCGTCACCGCGGCGAGCCGGTTGCGCAGCTCGACGGCGGTGAGCGAGTCGAAGCCCATCTCCTTGAACGGGCGGGTGTCCTCGACCTCGTCGGGCGAGGCGAAGCCGAGCACGCCGGCGACCTGACGGCGCAGCAGGGCGAGAAGCGCCGGCGGGCGTTCCGCCGGGTCCAGCCGCATCAGCTCGTCCACGGCGGACTTCTCCGGCGCGGCGGCCTTGGCCCTGACCACGTCCGGGACCAGGCCGCGGAACACCGCGGGCAGCGCGCTCCCCCGCGCCCGCAGGGCGCCGAGGTCCATGCGCGCGCCGAACACCAGGGCGGTGCCGGCGGACAGGGCGCGGTCGAACAGCTCCAGGCCCTCCTCGTCCCGCAGCGCGACGGTGCCCGCCTGGGCGAGCCGGGCGAGACCGCTCTCGCCGAGGTCGCCCATCAGCTCGGTCGCCGTGGCCCAGGGGCCCCAGGCCACGGACGTGGCCGGCACTCCTTCGGCGCGCCACCGCTGCGCGAGGGTGTCGAGGACGACGTTGGCGGCCGCGTAGTTCGCCTGGCCGGCTCCGCCGAGGACGCCTGCGGCCGAGGAGAACAGGACGAACGCCCGCAGGTCCGCGTCCGCGGTGAGCTCGCGGAGGTTCATCGCCCCGTTGACCTTGGCCTCGAAGACGTTCTCGATGCGGCCCCGGTTCAGGGAGTCGATGACGCCGTCGTCGAGCGCCGCCGCGGAGTGCACGACGGCCGTCGGCGTGTGGCCCTTCAGCGCGTCCGCGAGCCCCGCGCGGTCGGCGACGTCGCACGCCTTGACCGTGACGGTCCTCGCCCCGGCCGCGGTGAGGTCGGCCCGCAGCTCGTCGACGCCGGGAGTGTCCGGGCCGCGGCGGCTGAGGAGCAGCAGATCGCGTACGCCGTGTTCCGCGACGAGATGGCGCGCCACGCGTGCGCCCAGGCCACCGGTGCCGCCGGTGATGACCACTGTGCCCTCCGGGTCGAGCTTCGGCGTCTCGGCCACGGCGGACGCCACCGCCAGCCGCGGCACGCGAAGCCGTCCGCCGCGCACGGCGAGCTGCGGCTCTCCGGCCTCGATCGCGCGGGCGACGAGGTCGGCCGGCACGTCGGCGTCGCCATCGGTGTCCACGAGGACGAAGCGCTCCGGATGCTCGGTCTGGGCGGAGCGTACGAGGCCCCACGCCGCTGCCGCGACCGGGTCGGGCACGTCCCCCTCGTCGGCCGCGACGGCGTTCCGTGTCACGAGCACGAGGCGTTCCTCGGACGCCTCGTGTTCCTTCACGAGCTCCAGGGCGCGGACGGCCACGTCGACCGCCGTGCCCTCCGTGTCGAGGGTGACGAAGCGCATCGGGACCTGTGCGGTGACGGGCCGCAGGTCGACGGCGGGCCACTCGACTCGAAGGACGCCTCCCCCGGCGGCGCGCTTGCCCGCCGCGAGCTGCTCGTTGGTGAACGGCCGCAGCACCAGGCCGTCGACCACGGCGATCACGTTGCCCTCCGGGTCGACGGCCGTCATCGAGACGAGCCCCTGGTCGGACGGTGCGATACGGATACGCGCGGCCGTCGCGCCGCTCGGCGGCAGAGTCACGCCGGTCCAGGAGAAGGGCAGCTCGACCTGGACCTTCACGTCGTCGGAGGCCGACGTGCCCTCCGGCGGCGCGCCGAGCACGTGGAGGCTCGCGTCGAACAGGGCGGGGTGCAGGCGGAACTGGCCGGCGGCGTCCTCGTCCTCGGCGGCCAGGTCGACCTCGGCGAACATCTCGTCGCCGCGCCGCCAGGCGCGGCGGAGCCTGGCGAACGTCGGGCCGTAGAACAGCCCTGCCTCGCCCGCCCGCGTGTACAGCGCGTCGACGTCCACCTCGGAGGCGTCGCGCGGCGGCCAGGCGAACGCCTCGGGGAACGCCTCCACGGCGCCGGCGCTCGCGAAGCCGGTCGCGTGCTTGGTCCACTGCTCGCCGTCCGGCGCGTCCTCTCTCAGGGAGAAGACCTCCAGCGCGCGGCGTCCTTCCTCGTCCGGGCCGCCGACGGTGATCTGCAGGCGCAGGGCCTGGCCGGGGGGCAGGATGAGCGGGGTCGCCAGGGTCAGCTCGTCGAGCCGCTCGCAGCCCGCACGCGCGGCGGCCGTCGTGGCCAGCTCGACGAACGCGGTGCCGGGCAGCAGGACGGTCCCGGAGACGCCGTGGTCCGCGAGCCACGGGTGGGTCGTGATCGAGATCCGGCCGAGGAAGACGATCCCGTCGGAGCCGGGCAGGTCGACGACCGTGCCGAGGAACGGATGGCCGGCCGTCTGGAGCCCGGCCGCCTGGACGCCCGCGGCGTCGGCCGCCGAACCGCTCGGCCAGTAGTGCCGCCGCTGGAACCGGTAGGTCGGCACGTCGAAGTGGCGCTGAGGCACCCCGTCGAACACGGTCTCCCAGTCGATCTCGACACCGTGGGCGTGCGCACGCGCCAGCGCGGTCCTGAACTCATCCGCGCCGCCGTGGTCGCGCCGGAGCGTGCCGAGCGCCACGGCCGGGGCGGCCAGCTCGTCGATGGTCTCCTCGATACCGAGCGCCAACACCGGGTGCGCGCTCATCTCGAGGAAGACGCCGTGCTCGCGTTCGATCAGCGCGCGGATGCCGTCGTCGAACCGCACCGGCATGCGGAGGTTCTCGTACCAGTACTCGGCGGTGAGCTCGGTCGTGTCGACCCGCTCGCCGCGTGCGGTCGAGTGGAAGGCGATCTCGCCCTCGCGCGGGGTGACCCAGGAGAACGCCTCGATCACCTCATCGCGGATGCGCTCGACCTGCGACGAGTGCGACGCGTAGTCCGAGATGAAGCGCTTGACCCGGATGTCCGCGTCCTCGTAGGCCGCGACGAAGGCGGTGACGGCGTCGGCGTCGCCGGACACGACCGTGGAACGCGGGCCGTTGTGCGCGGCGATGGAAAGGCCGTACGGCTCCACGATCTCCGCCGTGCGCTCGGCGCCCAGGGCGACCGTGGCCATTCCGCCGAGGCCGCTCAGCGCCTCGACGGACCTGCTGCGCGTCACGATGAGGCGCGCGGCGTCCTCCAGCGAGAGCGCTCCGGCGACGTGCGCGGCGGCGATCTCGCCCTGGGAGGTGCCGATCACGACGGAGGGCTCGACGCCGTGGTGGCGCCACAGCCGTGCCAGCGCGACCATCATCGCGAAGTTCGCGGGCTGCACGACCTCGCGCTGTTCCAGGTCCGGCGCGCCCTCGGCACCGGTGAGCACGTCGACCAGCGACCAGTCGACGAGGTCCTCCAGCACGCGGGCGCACTCCTCGATGGTTTCGCGGAAGACCGGAGCCTCCGCCATGAGGCCGGACGCCATTCCCGACCACTGCGCGCCCTGGCCGGGGAAGACGAAGACCGTCTTGCCGCCGGACCTGACCGAACCGCGCACCACGGCGGCGTCCTCGCCGTCCGTGGCCAGCGACTCCAGCCGGTCCAGCAGCCCTTCCCTGTCTTCGGCGAGCAGCACCGCGCGGTGGTCGAACCGGCTGCGCGTGGTGGTGAGGTGGCGGGCCAGCGGCGCGGGCAGCCAGTCCTCACGGCCGGCGAGCGCGGCGCGCAGGTCGGCGGCGTACTCGCTCAGCGCCGTCGCGTTGCGGGCCGACAGGACCAGCGGGACCGTTTCGTACGGCCCCTCGTCCGGCTTCCCGTCCGGCTCCGGCTCGTGTTCGAGGATGACGTGCGCGTTGGTGCCGCCGATGCCGAACGCCGAGACGGCGCCGCGGCGTGCGCGGCCGGTCTCCGGCCATGCGCGGGTCTCGGTCAGCAGTTCTACGGCGCCCTCGGACCAGTCGACGTGCGTGGACGGCCGGTCGACGTTCAGGGTGCGCGGCAGCACGCCGTGGCGCATCGACTGGACCAGCTTGATGAGCCCGGCCATTCCGGCCGCGGCCTGCGCGTGGCCGAGGTTGGACTTCACCGAGCCCAGCCACAGCGGTTCCTCCGCGCGGTCCTGTCCGTAGGTGGCCAGCAGCGCCTGCGCCTCGATCGGGTCGCCGAGCGTCGTGCCGGTGCCGTGCGCCTCGACGGCGTCGACCTCGGCGGCGCGTACGCCGGCGTCGGCCAGCGCGCGTGCGATGACGCGCTGCTGCGAGGGGCCGTTCGGCGCCGTGAGCCCGTTGGAGGCGCCGTCGGAGTTGACCGCGCTGCCGCGGACGACTGCCAGGACGGGATGGCCGGCGCGGCGCGCCTCGGAGAGCCGCTCGGCGACCAAGATTCCCGCGCCCTCGGACCAGCTGGTCCCGTCGGCCGCGTCGGCGAAGGCCTTGACCCGGCCGTCGCCGGCCAGGTTGCCCTGGAGCCCGAACTCGGCGAACAGCCCCTCGGTGGCCATGACGGCCGTGCCGCCGATGACGGCGAGGCCGCACTCTCCGCTCCGCAGCGACTGCACGGCGAGGTGCACGGCGACCAGCGAGGACGAGCACGCGGTGTCCACCGAGAGGGTCGGGCCCTCCAGGCCGAGCACGTAGGCGATGCGGCCGGAGGCGACGCCCGGCGCCGTTCCGGTGACGGCGAAGCCCTTCGCCTCACCGAGGCCGCCGCCGGCGTCCTGGTAGACCGAGTGCGAGAGGCCGACGAACACGCCGGTGTCGCTGCGGCGCAGCCCGTGCGGGTCGATCCCGGCGCGTTCGAGCGCTTCCCACGTGCATTCGAGCGCGAGCCGCTGCTGGGGGTCCATGCCCAGCGCCTCGCGCGGCGAGATGCCGAAGAACTCCGCGTCGAACTCCGTCGCGTTGTGGACGAACCCGCCGACGCCCTCGGTGGCGCTCCAGCCGCGGTCGGTGGGGAACGGCCCGATCATGTCGCTCTCGGACGCGACCAGGTCCCACAGCGCCTCGGGCGAATCGGCTCCGGGGAACCGGCAGGCCATGCCGATGATCGCGATGGGCTCCGCCGACGCCTCGGCCACGACGGCGCGCGTGGTGACCGGGGTCGTGGTGTCGCCGAGCCCTTCCAGCAGGAACCCGGCCAGGGCGGTCGCGTCCGGGTAGTCGAACACCATGGTGGCGGGCAGCCGCAGCCCGGTGACGGCGGCGAGGCGGTTGCGCAGGTCGACCGAGGTCAGCGAGTCGAACCCGAGGTCCTTGAAGGTGCGGCGCGGGTCGATCTCGCGCCCGGACGTGTGCCCGAGCACGGCGGCGACCTCGCCGCGGACGATGTCGGTGACCAGCTCACGGCGTTCGCCGGCCGGCACACGCGCCAGCTTCGCGGCGAGCCCGCCGCTCGCGCCGGAGGACCGGCGCGCGGCCTTGCGCCGTGCGGGACGCAGGATGCCGCGCAGCAGCGGAGGAACCTGGTCGTCGACGACGGAGGGCCCGCCGACCAGCACCGGGACGAGCAGCGCGTGATCGGAGCTCAGGGACGCGTCCAGCAGCGCCATCCCGCTCGACGCGGTGAGCAGGCGCATCCCCGACCGGCCCATGCGGGCGATGTCGGCGGCCGACAGCTTTCCGACCGTTCCGCCTTCCCACGGCCCCCATGCCAGCGAGGTGGCCGGCAGGCCGAGGCCCTGGCGCCACTCGGCGAACGCGTCGAGGGCGGCGTTGGCGGCGGCGTGGTTGCCCTGCCCGGCGCTGCCGAGCAGGCCGGCGACCGAGGAGAAGAGCACGAAGTGGCTCGGCTCGTGCGACTCGGTGAGCTCGTGGAGCCAGCGCGCGCCGTCGAGCTTCGTGGCGAGCGTGCGCGCGACATGGTCGGGGGTCAGACCGGTGATCACGGCGTCGTCGACCACGCCGGCCGCGTGGAAGACCGCGCCGATCGGCCCGGCCTCGGCGATGACCTCCGCGAGCGCGTCGCGGTCGGAGACGTCGCAGGCGCGGATCCGTACGTTCGCTCCGAGCTCGGTCAGCTCGGCCTCCAGCTCGGGTGCCCGGCCGGTGCGGCTGAGCAGGAGCAGGTCGCGTGCGCCGTGGCCGGTGACCAGGTGGCGTGCCAGGAGCGTGCCGAGGTCGCCGGTGCCGCCGGTGATGAGCACGGTGCCGTCGCGCAGCGGCCGGTCCGGTCCGGCCTCACCCGTGGGCTTCGCCAGCCGCAGGGTGCGGCAGACACGGTCACGGAGCACCGCCTCGTCCAGGTCGGAGGCGAGCACCGCGGGCAGCAGGCCGAGGGACGCCTCGTCGGCGTCGACCACGGTGACGCGCCCCGGGTTCTCGGTCGCCGCCGAGCGTGCCAGGCCCCACACCGCGGCGCCGGCCAGGTCGACGGGGTCGCCGCCGCCCATGGCGCCGCGGGTGACGACGACCAGCCGGTCGTCGCCCGTCACGGCGTCCTGGATCGCGGAGAGGACCCGGCACACCTGCTCGTACGGATCGCCGCCGGAGACGGACACCGCGACGACGTCGCCGGGGAAGCCGCGGTCGGCCAGGCCGAAGACGTCCTCGCCGAGCACACGCCAGCCGTCCCCGGCCTCCTCGGCGGACGGCTCCGGCAGCTCGACGGGGGTCCAGGCGGGCTCCAGCAGCGGTTCCCCGGCCGACGCGGCGCCGAACTCCTCCGTCCTCACCGGGCGCATCGTCACCGCGTCGGCGGACAGGACCAGCTCACCGGCGTCGTCGACGGCGACGAGCGAGACGGTGTCGGTCCCGGCCGCGCTGAGGCGTACGCGCAGCCGCTCGGCCCCGACCGCGCCGAGCGTGACGCCGTCCCAGGAGAAGGGCACCAGGGCGGCGGAACCATCGGCCAGGAACGCCATGCCCTGCAGCGCGGCGTCCAGGAGCGCCGGATGGACGGTGTGGTCGCCGGACACGCCGCCCTGGGGCAGCACGGTCTCCAGGAACACATCGCCGCCGTGGCGCCACGCGGCGGTCAGGCCCTGGAACATCGGCCCGTAGGCGATGCCGGCCTCGGCGAGACCGGGATAGTGCCCGGCCACGTCCAGCGTCTCGGCGCCCTCGGGCGGCCACTGCTCGGCCTGGCGGTTCGTGTCCGTCGCGGACGGATCGAGCGTGCCGGTCGCGTGGAGGACCCACGGCGCGCCGTCGCCCGCGTCTTCGGCGCGCGAGTGGATGGCGATCTCGTGGTCCGTCAGGACGACCTGCAGGCGTACGCCTCCGCGCTCGGGCAGCACCAGGGGCGCGACCAGCGTGAGGTCGGAGAGCGCGTCGCAGCCGAGCATCTCCCCCGCCCGCAGGGCGAGGTCGACGAAGCCGGCGCCGGGGAAGACGATCGAGCCGCCGACGGCATGGTCGGCGAGCCACTGATGAGAGTCGGCCGCGACGCGGCCGGACAGCACCCAGCCGCCGTCCGCGAGCCCGATCGCCGCCCCGAGGAAGGCGTGGTCGCCCACGCCGGCGAGGCCGAGCGAGGTCGCGTCCTGCCGCATGCGTGAGGGCCGCGGCCAAAAGGGCCGGTGCTGGAACGCGTACGTCGGGAGCGGCACGGGTGCCGCCTCACCGAACGCGGGGGTCCAGTCGACGCGGGCGCCGCGTACGAAGACCTCGGCCGCCGACGCGAGGAACCGGCGCAGTCCGCCCTCTTCACGTCGCAGCGAGCCGGCGACGACCCCGCGCGCGTCCCGGACCTCAAGGCTCTCCTGGATCGCCATCGTCATGATCGGCTTCGGGCCGATCTCGATGAACGTGTCGTGGCCCGCCTCGATCAGGGCGCCGATCCCGGGCTCGAACCGGACCATCTTCAGCACGTTGGAGTACCAGTACTCGGCGTCGCACTCGGTGCCGTCGAGCACCGTGCCGGTGACCGTCGAGTGGAACGGGATCGTGGCGGTCCTCGGCTCGATGCACGCCAGGTCGGCGAGCAACGCGTCGCGAACGGGCGCGACCTGGGGCGTGTGCGACGCGAACTCGACCGGGATCCGCTTCCAGCGCGCCCCACGTGCCGTCCAGCGGTCCTGAAGCTCGTCCAGGCCGGCGGCCTCGCCGCCGACGACGACCGACGTCGGGCCGTTCAGGCCGTTGATCGAGACACCGGGCACGTCGGCGAGGTCCGCCTCGACCACGTCCGGCGGCAACCCTACGGTGAGCATGCCCCCGAGGTCGTGCAGGGTGGCGAACTCCCTGCTGCGCACCACGACCACGCGGGCCGCGTCCTCTATGGAGAGCGCGCCGGAGACGTGGGCTGCGGCGACCTCGCCCTGGCTGTGCCCGATGACGGCGTCCGGCCGTACGCCGTAGGACTCCCACAGCGCGGCGAGGCCGACCATGATGGCGAACAGCGCGGGCTGCATGACGTCGATCTGCTCGAGAGGCGGTGTGCCGGGTTCGTCCCTCAGGACGGCCGTCACCGACCAGTCGAGGTGCGGCGCGAACGCGGCTTCGCACTCGCGGACCTTCTCGGCGAACACCGGCGAGGTATCCAGCAGCTCGCGGCCCATGCCGGCCCACTGGCCGCCCTGGCCGGGGAAGACGAAGACGACCTTGCCGGCGAGGTCGGCGACGCCTTCGACGACGGCCGGCGACGGAGCGCCGGAGGCGAGCGCGTCGAGCGCGGCCTCGAAGTCCTCGCGGCCGTCGCCGACGGCCACCGCGCGACGTGGCAGGAGCGCCCGCGTCGTGGCGAGCGCGGCGCCGACCGCCGCCGGTGCGTCGTCCAGGTGCGCGCGCAGGCGCTCGGCCTGCTCGCGGACCGCGCCCTCGTCCGCGGCCGACAGCTGCCACGGCACGACGCGAGCGTCCGCCGGCGGCTCGGGGACGGGGTCGGGGTCGCCCTGTTCCAGGATCACGTGCGCGTTCGTGCCGCTCACGCCGAACGACGACACGGCGGCGCGGCGCGGGTGGTCGGTCTCGGGCCACGGGCGCCGCTCGCGGATCAGCTCGACCGCCCCGGAGGACCAGTCGACGCGCGTGGTCGGCTCGGTGACGTGCAGGGTGCGCGGCAGCTCGCCGTGGCGCATCGCCAGCACCATCTTGATCACTCCGGCGACGCCCGCGGCGGCCTGGGAGTGCCCGAGGTTGGACTTCAGCGAGCCCAGCAGCAGCGGGTGCCCGTCGGTCCGCTCCTGGCCGTACGTCGCCAGCAGCGCCTGCGCCTCGATGGGGTCACCGAGCGAGGTGCCGGTGCCGTGTGCCTCGACGGCGTCGACCTCGCCGGACGGCAGGCCCGCGTCGGCCAGCGCGCGGGTGATGACCCGCTGCTGCGACGGCCCGTTCGGCGCGGTGAGCCCGTTCGAGGCTCCGTCGGAGTTGATGGCCGATCCGCGGACCACGGCGAGCACCCGGTGCCCGGCGCGGCGCGCTTCGGAGAGCCGCTCGACGACGAGCATGCCGACGCCTTCGGCCCAGGCGATCCCGTCCGCGCCCTCGGCGAACGCCTTGCAGCGGCCGTCGCCGCCGAGAGCGCCCTGCCTGGCGAACTCGACGAACGCGCCGGGCGTCGACATCACCGCGACCCCGCCGACGAGCGCCGACGAGCACTCGCCGCGCCGGATGGCCTGCGTGGCCTGGTGCAGCGCGACCAGCGACGAAGAGCAGGCGGTGTCGATCGAGATCGTGGGCCCTTCGAGGCCCAGCACGTACGCGACGCGGCCGGACAGCACGGAGGCGAGCCCGCCGGTCGCGATGTGTCCGGCGATGTCCTCGCCGCCGCCGAACGCGTTGAGCAGCGCGGGGTAGTCCTGGCCGCTGGTGCCGATGTACACACCGGTGTTCGACCCGGCCAGCGACGTCGGGGCCATGCCCGCGGACTCCAGCGCCTCCCAGGAGCATTCGAGGAGCAGGCGCTGCTGCGGGTCCATGGCCAGCGCCTCGCGCGGCGAGATCCCGAACAGGCCCGCGTCGAACCCGCTCACGCCGTCCAGGAAACCGCCGACCGGGAGCGCCCCGGCATTGGCGATCTCGCTGAGGTCCCATCCGCGATCGGCCGGCACGTCGGTGACGGCGTCGACCTCACCGGTGACCAGCTCCCACAGCTCCGCGGGCGAGGACACTCCTCCGGGGTAGCGGCACGACATCCCGACGATCGCGATCGGTTCGCCACGCTGTTCCTCGAGCTCACGTACCCGGCGGTTGGCCTCCCGCAGGTCCGTGGTCGCACGCTTGAGGTAGTCGCGCAGTTTCTGCTCAACGCTCACCGGAAGCACTCCTTGGAAATGGAAATCACCGCGAGCCGAACTCGTCGTCCAGCGCATTGAAGAGTTCGTCGTCTGTCGCCTCGGTCAGGTCCGCGTGGTCCGAGCCGTCGTCCTCCGCGACGGCCGTGGCGCGGCCGGTCACCGTGAGCACCAGTTCGTTCAGCCGGCGCTCGACGGTGAGCCGGTCGGTGGTCGACAGGTCCGCGCCGGTCAGCCCCGTACGGAGACGGTCGAGGTCGGTCAGCACCGTCTTGAGCGTGAGGGCGCCGTCGCCGAGCATCCGGAACAGGTGGTCCGCCAGCGCGACCGGGGTCGGGTGGTCAAAGACCAATGTCGCGGGCAGCGCGGCGCCGGTCGCGGAGGTCACGGCGTTGCGCAGCTCCACCGCGGTCAGCGAGTCGAAGCCCATGTCCTTGAACGCCTGGCTCTCGGGCACCTCGGAGACGTCGGCGAAGCCCAGCACCGCGGCGGTCTCGGTCCGCACCAGGCGCAGCACGGCCTCGCGCCGCGCCGGCTGGGTGAGCCCGGCGAGCTCGCGCAGGAATCTCTCCTCGGCCGCGCCGTCGGCCTCCTCGTCGTCACGGCACGCGTCCGCCGCCTCGGGCAGCGCGTCGAACAGGGAGCTTCCGCGCAGCGCGGTGAACGCCGGGGCGAACTTCGCCCATTCGACGTCGGCGAACACGGCGGTGGTCGCGCCGGATCCGACGAGCCGGGAGAGCCCGGTCAGCGCGAGTTCGGGAGCCATCAGCGGGAGTCCGCGCCGGGCGAGCTGTTCGGACCCGCCCTCGTCGACGGCCAGTCCGGCGCCCGCCCAGGGGCCCCAGGCGATCGCGGTCGCGGGCAGCCCCTCGTCCCGCCGGCGTTCGGCGAGCCCGTCGAGGTAGGAGTTGGCGGCGGCGTAACCGGCCTGCGCGCCGCTCCCCCACACCCCGGCGATCGAGGAGAACAGCACGAACGCATCGAGGTCGAGGTCACGTGTCAGCCGGTGAAGGTTCTCCGCACCGCGCACCTTCGCGGTCGTGACCCGCGCCAGTTCGGCGTCGTCCATCGCGTCGAGCGGGCAGGACTGCCCGACGCCCGCCGCGTGCACCACGGCCGTCAGCGGATGGTCGGCGGGCATCTCGGCCAACGCCGAGGCGAGCGCGCCGGCGTCGGCGACGTCGCAGGCCGCGAAGGTGACGCCCGCGCCGAGTTCGGTGAGTTCGTCGCGTAGCCCGGGGGCGTTCGCCTCGCCGGACCGGCTGAGCAGCACCAGGTGCTCCGCGCCGCGCGCGGCCGCCCAGCGGGCGACCTCCGCGCCGAGGCCTCCGGTGCCGCCGGAGATGAGGACGGTGCCGCGAGGCTCCCAGTCCGCCTCCTGCCCGGCGGTGCGCCGCACCACCCGGCGGCCGTGCGCGCCGCCGGCGCGTACGGCGATCTGGTCGTCGTCGTAGTCGCCCGACAGGACGTCGGCGACGGTGGCGAGATCGTCGTCGCCCGCCTCGCGGGGAACGTCGATGAGGCCGCCCCACCGCTGCGGGTACTCCAGGGCGGCCACGCGGCCGAGGCCCCACACCTGGGTCTGCCCGGGGTCGACGAGCGTCCCGGCGACCGGGGCGGCGTCACGGGTCAGGCACCAGACCGGGCCGGGTGCTTCGAGGTCGGCGAGTGCCTGGACCAGCGCGGTCGTCGCGGTGAGGCCGTCCAGCAGCGAAACCACGCCGGTGTCGTCGGCCACCCGCAGGCTCTCGCGCAGCGAGACGCGGTCGGTGGCCGAGACGCGCTGGAGGTCGCACTCGGGGAGCCGTTCGGCCAGCCGGGGCGCGAGGACGTCGTCCTCGGCCGCCACGACCAGCCAGCGCGACGGCGCGGACCCACCGGCGCCCGCGGCGAGCGGCTGCCAGTCGACCACGTAGCCGCAGGCGCCGGCGCGGCCGTCGACCGCGGTCACGGCGGGCTTGAGCCAGTAGTGCTTGCGCTGGAAGGGGTACGTCGGGAGGGCGACGGAGCCGTGCTCGCCGCCGAACACGGACGGCCAGTCGACCGGCGTGCCCTCGGTGTAGAGCCGGCCCATGCCGGCGAGCACCGTGGCGACCTCGGGACGGCCGCCGCGCTGCAGCGCCGTGACCTGAGCGGATCCGCCGGCGCACTGGTGGATCACCGAGGACAGCACCGCGTCGGGGCCCGCCTCGGCGAACCGGGTCACGCCGCGCTCGGCCAGGTGCCGCACTCCGTCCGCGAAACGGACCGGCTGGCGCACGTGGGAGGCCCAGTACTGCGCCGTGCAGACGTGTTCGGGGTCGGCGAGGGTGCCGGTCAGATTGGACATCAGCGGCAGCTGCGGCGGGTGGTATTCCACCTCGGCCGCGACCCTCGCGAAATCCGCCACCATCGCATCCATATGAGGCGAGTGAAACGCATGGCTGACCCGGATTCGCCTAGTCTTTCGGCCGCCCGCCGCGATGGTGGCCGCGAGTTCGAGGACCGGGTCCTCGTCGCCGGAGAGCACGATCGAATCGGGTGCGTTCACCGCGGCGATGCCGACCTCACCGGTCCGGCCCTCCAGCAGCGGAAGCACCTCGTCCTCGGTCGCCTGGACCGCGACCATCGCGCCGCCGGGCGGCAGCGCCTGCATCAGGCGGCCGCGGGCCGCGATGAGGCGGCACGCGTCCTCCAGCGACCACATCCCGGCGACATACGCGGCGGTGAGCTCGCCGATCGAGTGGCCGAGCACGTAGTCGGCGCGCACGCCCCACGACTCGGCGAGCCGCCACAGCGCGACACCGTGCGCGAACAGCGCGGCCTGGGTGTACGCGGTCTGGTGGAGCAGTTCGTTCTCGCCGAACATGACCTCGCGCAGCGGGTACTCCAGCAGCAGGTCGAACCGGCCGCAGATCTCGTCGAGCGCGGCGGCGAACACGGGATGGCTCTCGTACAGCTCGCGTCCCATCCCCGCGCGCTGCGCGCCCTGCCCGGCGAACACGACCGCGAGCGGCTCCGCCTCGGTGGGCGCGACGCCCGTCACGATCCCGGCGCCGCGGCCGCTCTCCGCGAGCGTGCGCAGGCCGCCGAGGAGCTCGGCGCGGTCGGCGCCGAGGATCACCGCGCGGTGCGGGAGCCCGGTGCGCGACCGTGCGAGGGACCAGCCGATGTCGGCCGCCGTGGCGGTCTCGGCCACGCCGGCCAGCAAGGACGCCTGGTCGGCGAGCGCGCCGGGGGCGCGTGCGGACAGCACCCACGGGATGACGGGCTCGGGCTCCGGTTCGGCGACGGGTTCGGGCGCGGGGCCCTGTTCGAGGATGACGTGCGCGTTGGTGCCGCTGATGCCGAACGAGGACACGCCGGCGCGCCGTGGGCGCCCGGACTCAGGCCAGGGCCGCGCTTCGGTCAGCAGCTCGATCCGGCCCTCGGTCCAGTCGACCTGGGACGAGGGGTTCTCCGCGTGCAGGGTCTTCGGCAGCACGCCGCGCCGCATGGCCTCGACCATCTTGATCACGCCCGCCGCGCCCGCGGCGGCCTGGGTGTGGCCGATGTTCGACTTGATCGAGCCGAGCCACAGCGGGCCTTCGCCGCGTTCCTTGCCGTACGTCGCGAGCAGGGCCTGCGCCTCGATCGGGTCGCCCAGCCTGGTGCCGGTGCCGTGCGCCTCCACGGCGTCGACGTCGGCGGCGCTCAGTCCGGCGTCGGCCAGAGCCCGGCGGATCACACGCTGCTGCGACGGACCGTTCGGCGCCGTCAACCCGTTCGACGCGCCGTCCTGGTTCACCGCCGAACCCCGCACGACCGCAAGCACCTCATGGCCGTTGCGAACAGCGTCCGACATCCGCTCGACGACCAGCACGCCGACACCCTCGGACCAGCCCGTACCGTCCGCCGAATCCGAGAACGCCTTGCACCGGCCGTCCGAGGCGAGGCCGCCTTGGCGGCCGAACTCCACGAACGCGCCGGGCGTGGCCATCACGGTGACGCCGCCGGCCAGCGCCAGCGAGCACTCACCGCGCCGCAGGGACTGCGCCGCCCAGTGCAGGGCGACCAGCGACGACGAGCAGGCCGTGTCCACCGACACCGCAGGGCCCTCCAGCCCCAGGGTGTAGGCGACACGGCCCGACACGACGCTGGGGGCCGACCCGGTCAGGCCGTACCCCTGCGCGGCCTCCTCGGCCGACGCCTCCACGGCGGCCTGGTAGCCCGAGTAGGTCACGCCGACGAACACCCCGGTGTCGGTGCGGCGCAGGGAGACCGGGTCGATCCCGGCGTTCTCCAGCGCCTCCCAGGAGCCTTCGAGGATCAGCCGCTGCTGCGGGTCCATCGACAGGGCCTCGCGCGGCGAGATGCCGAAGAAGGCGGCGTCGAACTCGCCCGCGCCGTCGACGAAGCCGCCCTCGGCCTGGACGCCCCAGCCGCGGTCGGCGGGGAACGGGCCGATGCCCTCGCGGCCGGACTCGACGAGGTCCCAGCAGTCCGCGGGCGAGGAGACCCCGCCCGGTAGCCGGCAGGCCATGCCGACGATGACCACTGGGTCGTCGTCGACCACGGCGGTCACCGGCGCCGGCCCGGCCGTGCTCGTCCCGCCCACGAGCCGCGACCGCAGGTGCGCGGCGAGGGCACGAGGCGTCGGGAAGTCGAAGATGACGGAGGGGGGTAGCGCCACGCCCGTGGCCGCGACCAGGCGGTTCCGCAGTTCCACCGCGGTCAGCGAGTCGAAGCCGAGGTCACGGAACGGCTTGTCGACGTCGAACCGCACGCTGTCGTGGAAGCCGAGCACGAGCGCGCCGTGCTCCCTGATCAGCTCGACGAGCGCGCGGTCGCGTTCGACCTCGGGCAGGGACGCCAGCTCCGCGGCGAGGTCGCCGGCGGCGGAGCCGGAGTCGTCGGCCGGGCCGCCCTCCAGCGCGGCCCGCGCCTCGGGGATCTCGTCGAACAGCCGTGCCATCCCGGCCGTGGAGAACACGGCCGCGAGCCGCGACCAGTCGACGTCGGCGACCACGGCGAAGCCGTCGCCGTCGCCGGTGATCCGGTCGAGCGCCGCGATGCCGACCTCGGGGGCGATCGGCGCGAGCCCGCGGCGGTACAGGTGCTGGACGGTCGCGTCGTCGGCGGCCATGCCACCGCCCTGCCAGGGGCCCCACGCGATCGAGGAGCCGGTGAGGCCGAGGCCGCGGCGGTAGGCGACGAGCCCGTCGAGGAAGGCGTTGGCCGCCGCGTAGGCGCCCTGCGCACCGGAGCCCCAGACGCCGGCGATGGAGGAGAACGTCACGAACTGGTTCAGGTCGAGGTCCTTGGTGACCTCGTGCAGGTTCCAGCCGCCGACGACCTTGGCGCGGACGACGCCGACGAAGTCCTCCCAGGAGAGGTCCTCGACGAGGCTGTCGGCCACGACACCGGCGGCGTGCAGGACGCCGCGCAGCGGCGCGCCCGACGAGCGGATGCGCTGGATCGCCAGGTCCAGCCCCGAACGGTCGGCGACGTCGCACGCGTGCACGTCGAGCTCGATGCCGTAGGGCGCGAGCCGCCCTTCCATCTCGGCCACACCGGAGGCGCGGGCGCCGCTGCGGCTGAGCAGCGAGACGCGGGCGACGCCGTGCTCGACCAGCCAGTCGACCACGCGCATCCCGAGCGCGCCGGTGCCGCCGGTGATCAGAACTGTGGTCCCGGCCAGGTCCGCGCCGGCACGCGGGCGTCCGCAGCCCTCGTCGGGGTCGTGGTGCGGCACGAGCCGGCGGCCGAAGACGCCCGACGAGCGGACGGCGATCTCGTTCTCCTCGGTCGCGCCGCCGCACACGGCCGCCGCGACGCGCGGCCACACGGCCGGTCCGGGGGTGCCGTGCGGTACGTCGACCATGCCGCCCCACGCGTCGCCGCGTTCGAGACCGACGACCCTGCCGAGTCCCCAGAGCCCGGCGGCCACGGGTGAGGCGGCCGGCTCGTCGGCGCCGACGGTGACACCGCTCCGGGTGACGCACCACAGCGGGGCCTCCACGCCGAGGTCCGCGAGTCCCTGCACGAGCACGACCAGCTCCCACAGGCCGCCGACCGCGCCGTCTCCGTCCTCCTCCCAGCCCAGCAGCCCCGCGACACCGGTCAGCTCGGTCATCCGGTCGCCGACCGCGGCCTGGAAGCGTTCGGCGACGGCCTCACGTGTCACACCGACGCCGATGTCCACGACGATGGTGTCCGCGCCACGGGCGCGCATGGCCTCGTCCAGCGCGGCCACCGCGCCGTCCTCGCACTGTTCGCTGCGGACGAGCGCCCACAGGCCCGACGTCGCGGCATGCGCCGGAGTCAGCGAGACCCAGCGCAGGGCGTACCGGCAGGACTCGACGAACGACGCCTCCTCGACGCCGCGCCGCCACGAGCCGAGGAGCGAAACGAGCCCCTCCATGCCGCCGACGGGCGCGTCCTCGTCGGTGCCCAGCAGCCCCGCGACGCCGGTGACGTCCTCGCAGGCGACGAGTTCCCACAGGCGGCCCTCCGGGTCGTCCGCGGCGACGCTCGCGCGCACGATCTCGGCAGGGGTGGGCCAGAAACGCTCGTGCTGAAACGGATAGGTCGGCAGGTCGACGCGGCGCGGCGACAGCCCGGCGAACACCTCGGCCCAGTCGACGGGCACGCCGGACGCCCAGAGCCGTCCGACCCCGGTGAGCACGGCGCGGTCCTCGGTGAGCGTCTCGCGCGCCAGGGGCGCGACCGTGATGTCGGCCAGCGCGTGCACCGCCGACGACAGCGCGGGGCTCGGGCCGACCTCGACGATGGCGTCGACGCCGCGGCCGGTCATCGCGTTGACGCCGTCGGCGAACCGCACCGCCTCGCGCACGTGCCGTACCCAGTAGTCCGGGTCGGTCAGCCCGGCGCTCGCGAACTCGCCCGTGAGGTTCGACACCACCGGGATCGCCGGTTCGGCGTAGGTCAGTCCCCGCGCCACCTCGGCGAACTCGGCGAGCATCGGATCCATCAGCGGCGAGTGGAAGGCGTGGCTCACCAGGAGCCGCTTGGTCCGCCGTCCCTCGAAGCGGCTCGCGACCGCCTCGACCTCGCTCTCCGCCCCGGAGATCACCACTGCGCTCGGGCCGTTCACGGCGGCGACGGACACCCGGTCGGTCAGGATCGGGGTGACCTCGTCCTCGGTGGCCTCGATCGCGATCATCGCGCCGCCGGCGGGGAGCGCCTGCATCAGCCGCCCGCGCGCGGCCACCAGGGCACATGCGTCGTCCAGCGACCAGACACCCGCGATGTACGCGGCGGTGATCTCGCCGATCGAGTGGCCCATCAGCATCTCGGGCCGCACGCCCCAGGACTCGACGAGCCGGTACAGCGCGACCTCGTAGGCGAACAGCGCCGGCTGGGTCAGCCGCGTCTCGTCCAGGGACTTCCCGGACGACATCGCCTCCCGCACCGGGAGGTCGAACCGCTCGCACACCTCATCGAGGGCCTCGGCGAAGACGGGGAACCTCGCGTACAGCTCGTCGCCCATGCCGGGGCTCTGCGCCCCCTGGCCGGAGAACACCACGCCGACCCGGCCCTCGCCCGACACCCGGCCGCGTACGGCGAGGCCCGGCAGGCCGCTCTTCAGCTCGTCGGCGTCGGCCCCGACGACGACCGCGCGCTCGTCGAGCGCCGCACGCGTCGTGGCGAGGGACCAGCCGACGTCGGCGGCCGTGCCCGAGACCCCTCCCAGGCGTTCGGCCTGCGCGTCGAGCCCGCCCGCGTCGCGCGCCGACAGGATCCACGGCACCACCGGGTCCGCGGTGCCGGCCGGAGGCTCGGCGTCATCGGCGACGGCGGGCGCCTCCTCCAGGATGACGTGCGCGTTGGTGCCGCTGATCCCGAACGAGGAGACGCCCGCGCGGCGCGGGGCCTCCGAGGTCCACGGCCGCTCCTCGCTGAGCAGCTCGATCGACCCGGCCGACCAGTTCACGTGCGACGACGGCGCGTCCACGTGCAGCGTCCTGGGCAGTACGCCGTGGCGCATCGCCTCGATCATCTTGATCACGCCGGCGACGCCGGCAGCGGCCTGGGTGTGGCCGATGTTCGACTTCACCGAGCCGAGCAGGAGGGGGCGGTCTGGCCGGCCCTGCCCGTACGTCGCCAGCAGCGCCTGCGCCTCGATCGGGTCGCCGAGCGCGGTGCCGGTGCCGTGCGCCTCGACGGCGTCGACCTCGGTGGCGTTCAGCCCGGCCTCGGCCAGCGCCCGCTGGATCACGCGGCGCTGCGACGGGCCGTTCGGCGCGGTCAGACCGTTGGAGGCGCCGTCCTGGTTCACCGCGGAGCCGCGGACGACCGCGAGGATCGGGTGGCCGAGGCGCTGCGCCTCGGAGAGCCGCTCGACGACCAGGACGCCGATGCCCTCGCCCCAGCCGGTGCCGTCGGCGTCGTCGGAGAAGGCCTTGCAGCGGCCGTCGGCGGCCAGGCCGCCCTGCCGGGCGAACTCCGCGAACGCCGCCGGCGTCGCCATCACCGTCACGCCGCCGACGAGCGCCAGCGAGCAGTCGCCGGCGCGCAGCGCCTGGGCCGCCCAGTGCAGGGCGACCAGCGACGACGAGCACGCGGTGTCGACGGTGACGGCCGGGCCCTCCAGGCCCAGGGCGTACGCCACGCGGCCGGAGAGCACCGAGGAGATGTTGCCGATCGCCGCGTGGCCGCTGACCTCCGCGCCCTCGACGGCGCGGTCGAGCAGGCCTGGGTAGTCCTGGCCGTTGGTGCCGGCGAACACTCCGGTCGCCGAGCCGTGGAGCGACTCCGGGTCGATTCCGGCACGTTCCAAGGCCTCCCACGAGCACTCGAGCAGCAACCGCTGCTGCGGGTCCATGGCCAGCGCCTCGCGCGGAGAGATGCCGAAGAATCCGGGGTCGAAGTCCCCCACCGAGGTCAGGAAACCGCCGACGGGCGCCGGCCCGTCGGCGAACGCGCCGAGGTCCCACCCCCGGTCGGAGGGGAACGCGGTCATCGCGTCGACGCCGCCGGACAGGAGCTCCCAGAACTCCTCCGGAGTGGACACGCCGCCGGGAAACCTGCACGCCATGCCGACGACGGCGATCGGCTCGCGCCCCCGTGCCTGAGTCTCCTCGAGTTCCTGACGGGTCCTCTGCAGGTCAGTGGTGACCTTCTTCAAGTAACCCAGCAGCTTCTCGTCGTTCGTCATATGAACCTCCCCCTTGCGCCGGGAGCACGATGGCCGGAACTCACGACAGCCCCAGCTCCTTGTCGATGAAGTCGAAAACCTCGTCCTGGCTGGCGTTCTCCAGAGAACCCTCGCCGGAGTCCGGTTTGGCGAGCAGTCGGCGCACGCGTACGAGCAGCTCCGCACGGTCCGCGCCCGACTCCGGCAGCTCGGCCAGTCCCGCCTCAAGCTCGTCGATCAGCCGGCCGACCCGCACCGCCGGATCCGGCGGCGTGGGGACCAGCTCCTGGCGCAGCAGGTCGGCGAGCGCCGCGGGCGTCGGGTGGTCGAAGACCATGGTCGAGGGCAGGCTCAGGCCCGCCGCCGCGGCGAGGGAGTTGCGGAACTCCACCGCGGTGAGCGAGTCGAACCCGAGCTCCTTGAACGGCGTACGGTCACCGATGCCCGCGGTGTCGGCGTGGCCCAGCACGGCGGCGGCGTGCTCGCGGACGAGCCTCAGCAGCGTGCGGGTCCGCTCCACCTCGGACAGCTCCGCGAGGCCTGCCAGCGGCGCGGCGGCCTCGGTCTCGGCGGGCGCCGCGATGGCGCCGATGAGCCCGCCGAGCAGAGCGCGGTGCGGTGTCGAGCGGTAGCCGGCGCCGAAACGCGCCCAGTCGATGTCGGCGACGGCCACCTGGACGTCGCCGGAGTCCACGGCGGCGCGCAGGCAGCCGATCGCGGTCGCCGCGTCGAGCGGGTTCATGCCGTTGCGCCGCATGCGGTCGGCGATCTCGCCGTCGGCCGCCATGCCGTCGCCCGCCCAAGGGCCCCACGCCATCGAGGTGACGGGGCGTCCGGCCGCGCGGCGCGCGTGGGCGAACGCGTCCAGGAACGCGTTGGCCGCCGCGTAGTTCGCCTGGCCGGCGGAGCCGACGGTCGCGGCGAGCGAGGAGAACAGGACGAACGCGTCGAGGTCGAGATCGGCGGTGAGCTCGTCAAGGTTGCGGGCGCCGTCCGTCTTGGCGGCGAGCACACCGCGCAGCCGCGCGGGGGTCAGCGAGCCGATGGTCGCGTCGTCGAGGACACCGGCCGCGTGGACGACGGCGGTCAGCGGACGCTCCGCGGGGATGTCGTCGAGCACCTTGGCGAGCGCCGCCTTGTCGGTGACGTCACAGGCGACCGGGACGACCGCGTCACCGAGGTCGGCCGCGACGCGACCGCTCCGGCTCAGCAGCAGCACGCGTGCGGCGCCGACGCCGGCCGCCCAGCGGGCGACCTCCGCGGCGAGCGCACCCGATCCGCCGGTGACCAGGACGGTCCCGTGCGGCGTCCAGCCGTCTCCGTTCCGTGCCGCCGGGTCGCGCGCCAGCCGCCGGGCGAGCACGCCGGATGGCCGCACCGCGAGCTGGGTGTCGTCGAACGCGCCGCCGAGCACGGACAGCAGCAGGCCCGCCGTACGGGCGTCCAGTTCTTCCGGCAGGTCGACGAGGCCGCCCCAGCGGTCGGGGTGTTCGAGGCCGGCGACGAGGCCGAAGCCCCAGACCTCGTGCTGTTCGGGGTCCGGGACGGTGACGCCGTCGGCCGGAACGGCCTCGGTCGTGCCGAGCCACAGCGGCGCGCCGATCCCGGCGTCCCCCAGGGCCTGAACGAGCGCGAGCGCGTTCTCCACGCCCGAGGGCAGGGCGAGCACGCCGGCGAGGCCGGTCTCCACCTCGCGCAGGCGCGCGGCGAGGTCCTCGCGGTCGGCTCCGGCGGTCACGGTACGGACGTCCAGCCCGCGGTCGCGCAGGACGTCGGCGTGCCCGCTCCCGGCGTCCGGCGTGACGAGCAGCCAGGTGCCCGACGGCACGGCCGTTCGCCCGGGCACGGGCAGCCAGTCGACGCGGTAGCGGAGGCGGTCGCGCTCCTCGCCGGGCAGGTCGAGCTCGGGCCAGAAGCGCACGGGCTGGAACGCGTAGGTCGGCAGGTCCGCCGCGGCGGCATCGCCGTGCGGGAAGACATTCGCCCAGTCCGGGCCGAACCCGCCGACGTGCAGCGCGGCGGCGGCGCGCACCAGGTCGGACGGCTCCTCGGCGTCGTCGCGCAGGCCGGGGACCACGGTGTGGCCGGCGTCGAGCTCGCTCGTCAGCGCGGCGAGCGTCTTGCCCGGGCCGACCTCCAGGAAGCCGGTGACGCGCTGCCCGGTGAGGCAGCGGACGCCGTCGGCGAAGCGTACGGCCGAGCGCACCTGGCCGACCCAGTAGTCGGGGGTCGCGACGTCGTCACCGGCGAGTTCGCCGGTGACGGTCGAGACCATACCGAGGGACGGCGGCGAGTAGTCGACCTTCTCTGCCACCTCGGCGAATTCGGCGAGCATCGGTTCCATCAGTGACGAGTGAAACGCATGAGAGACCCGCAAACGCCTAGTCTTCCGGCTTTCTGCGGCGAACCTCCGCTCCACCTCCGCGACCGCGTCCTCGGCGCCGCTGACGACCGTCGCCGCGGGTCCGTTGACCGCGGCGATGTCCACGGCGCCGTTCGCGATGGCGCGTACCTCCTCCTCGCCCGCCGCGACGGAGAGCATCGCGCCGCCGTCCGGGAGCGCCTCCATGAGGCGCCCGCGTGCCTCGACGAGGGCACAGGCGTCCGCGAGGCCGAACACGCCGGCGAGGTACGCGGCGGCGAACTCGCCGATGGAGTGGCCGAGCACGAACTCCGGCCGTACGCCCCACGACTCCCACAGCCGCGCCAGGGCGACCTCGACGGCGAAGAGCGCGGGCTGGGCGAACCCGGTGCGGTCGAGCCGCTCCGCGTCGCCTTCGATCACCTCGCGCACGGGCCCGTCGAAGTGCGCGCAGACCTCGTCGAACGCTTCGGCGAACACCGGGAACTCCCGGTGCAGGGCGGTTCCCATGCCGAGCCGCTGTGAGCCCTGGCCGGTGAACAGGAAGGCCAGCCGCCCGCCGGACTGTGCGGTGCCGCGCAGCACGCCGGCCGCCGTACGGCCGGCGGAGATCGCGTCGAGCCCCGAGCGCAGGTCCTCGACGCCGGAGCCGACGACCGCCGCGCGGTGGCTGAGCGCGGCACGGGTCGTGCCCAGGGCGACGGCCAGGCCGGCGGGGCGGAACGGCGCGGTCTCCAGGTGGTCGCGCAGGCGCTCGGCCTGGGCGGCGAGCCCGTCCGTGCCGCGCGCGGACAGCACCCAGGCGTGGACGCCTCCGGCCGGCTCGTCGTCTCCGCCGGTCTCCGCCGGGGTTCCCTGTTCCAGGATGACGTGCGCGTTGGTGCCGCTGACGCCGAACGACGAGACCCCGGCGCGCCGTGGCTCTCCGGTCTCGGGCCAGTCGACGGTGGCGGACGGCAGCCGTACGATGCCGGCGGACCAGTCGATGTGCGGCGACGGCTCCTCGGCGTGCAGGGTCGCCGGCAGCAGGCCGCGGTTCATCGCCTCGATCATCTTGATCACGCCGGCGACGCCGGCGGCGGCCTGCGTGTGGCCGATGTTCGACTTGACCGAGCCGAGCCACAGGGGGCGTTCGCGGTCCCGGCCGTAGGTGGCGAGGAGCGCCTGCGCCTCGATGGGGTCGCCGAGCTCGGTGCCGGTGCCGTGCGCCTCCACGGCGTCGACCTCGCCGGCGGTGACGCCGGACGCGGCGAGGGCCTGCTGGATGACGCGCTGCTGCGCGGGCCCGTTGGGCGCCGTCAGCCCGTTGGAGGCGCCGTCCTGGTTCACCGCGGAGCCGCGGACGACGGCGAGGACCCGGTGACCCTGACGGCGTGCGTCCGACAGGCGTTCCAGCACGAGGACGCCGACGCCCTCGCCCCAGCCCGTGCCGTCCGCGCCCGCGCCGAACGCCTTGCAGCGGCCGTCCGGGGAGAGCCCGCCCTGGCGCCCGAACTCCGCGAACGCTCCGGGCGTCGACATCACGGTGATGCCGCCGGCGAGCGCCATCGAGCACTCGCCCGAGCGCAGCGCCTGGCCGGCCGCGTGCATCGCGACCAGCGCGGACGAGCACGCGGTGTCCACGGTGAACGCGGGTCCGTGCAGGCCGAGCACGTACGAGAGACGTCCCGCCAGGACCGCGGCGGCGTTGCCGATCCCGGCGTGGCCCTCGACGTCCTCCTTGGCGTAGCGCAGCAGCGCTCCGTAGTCCTGGCCGTTGGTGCCGATGAACACGCCGGTCTCGCTGCCGTGCAGGGACAGCGGGTCCATCCCGGCGTGTTCGAGGGCCTCCCAGGTGGTCTCCAGCAGCAGCCGCTGCTGCGGGTCCATGGCGAGGGCCTCACGCGGGGAGATGCCGAAGAAGCCGGCGTCGAACTCGGTGGCGCCGTCGAGGAACCCTCCGCGTACGGTCGCGGTCACCGAGCCCGGCCAGCCGCGGTCGGCGGGCGGCGTGGTGATCGCGTCCCGGCCCTCGGCGAGCAGGTCCCAGAAGCCGTCCGGCGAGCGCACGCCGCCGGGGAACCGGCAGCCGATGCCGACGATGGCGATCGGCTCGTCCGTGGTCACGTGACGTACGGCCTCCGGCGCGGGGCCCACGTCGATCCCCGACAGCAGGTGACGGGCCAGGGCGACCGGGGTCGGGTGGTCGAAGATGAGGGTGCTCGGCAGCGTGAGGCCGGTGACCGCGCCGAGCCGGTTGCGGAGTTCGAGCGCGGTCAGGGAGTCGAAGCCGAGGTCGCCGAACGCGCGGTCCGGCGCCACGTCGTCCGGGCCGGCGTGGCCGAGCGCGGCGGCCGAGTGCACGCGCACGAGTTCGAGCATCCGGTGCTCGCGTTCGTGTTCGGGAACTCCGCGCAGGAGATCGGCGGCGCTCTCGTCGCGGCCGGTGTCCTGCGCGCGCGCCCTGCGCACCTCGGGCAGCTCGCTCACCAGCGGGTCTGCGGGGTCGGCGAACACGGCCCAGTCGACGTCCGCGATCGCGACGGTCGCGGCGGAGCCGCCGATGGCGCGGCCGAGCGCGGCCAGCGCCGGGCCGGCGCTCAGCGGCGGCAGGCCGCCGCGCCGCAGCCGCGCGCTGGTGGCCTCGTCGGCGGCCATGCCCGTGCCGGCCCAGGGGCCCCAGGCGACCGACAGGCCGGGCAGGCCCGCGGACGCCCGGTGCTCGGCCAGCGCGTCGAGGTAGGCGTTGGCGGCGGCGTAGTTGGCCTGGCCCGCCGAACCCGTGGTGGCGGCGAGCGAGGAGAACAGCACGAACGCCGACAGGTCGCGGTCACGTGTCAGCGCGTCGAGGTTGGCGGCAGCGAGCATCTTGGGGCGCAGGACGGTGGCGAAGCGGTCCGGCGTGAGCGTTTCGAGGGTGCCGTCGTCGAGGACGCCGGCCGCGTGGACCACCGCGCGGATCCCGTCGCCCTCGGCGTCGAGCCGGTCCAGGAGTGCGGCGAGCGCGTCACGGTCGGCGGCGTCGCACTCGGCCACCGTGACCACGGCGCCCTCGGCGGTCAGCTCGGCGCTCAGCTCCTCGGCCCCCGGCGCGCGCGAGCCGGTACGGCTGAGCAGCACGAGCCGGCGTGCGCCTTCGGCGACCAGCCAGCGGGCGACGCGCGCGCCGAGCGCGCCCGTGCCGCCGGTGACGAGCACGGGCCCGTCGGGCCGCCACGCCTCGCCTTCGGCCGCGGCCCGGCGGAGCCGCCGGGTGAACACGCCCGCCTTGCGGATCGCGAACTCGCCGCCGGCGGTGCCGACGACGTCGGCGAGCAGCCGGAGCGCCCGTTTGTCGTGCGTCTCCGGCAGGTCGACGAGACCGCCGCGGCGGCCCGGCTCCTCGATGGCGAGCGTACGCATGAGGCCGCACATCGCGGCCTGGACCGGGTTGCGCGGACCGTCTCCCGTGGAGATGGCGACCGCTCCGGCGGTGGCGAACCAGAGCGGCACCGTGGTGCCGCGCAGCGCGCCGAGGAGGTCGAGGGTGGCGGAGATCCCCTCCGGGACGCCGTCACGGATCCGCTCGTCGAGGGCAAGCAGCGACAGGACCCCACCGACGCCGGCCGGGTCGCGTTCGCGCAGGCCGGACACTGTCACCACGTCCGCGCCGAGGGTCTCGGCGACGCCGTCGGCCAGGCCGTCCGGCACGCCGTGCTCGGGGACGACGACCAGCCAGGAGGTGATCGGCGTCGCCAGGCCGACGGTGGCCGGGACCCACGCGGCGCGGTAGCTCAGCCCCTCGTCGGCGATCTCGGCCGACTCCAGCCAGAAGCGCTGCTGCTGGAAGGCGTAGGTGGGCAGCGCGACCGTGCGGCCTCCGGTCAGCGCCCGCCAGTCGGGCGAGCGGCCGTGCGCGTGCAGGCCGGCCAGCGCGGTGACCAGCGTGCGCGGCTCCGGGCGCCCCTCGCGCAGGAGCGCGGCGGCGAACAGGTCACGGTCGGCGGGCATCGCCTCGCGGGCCATCGAGGTCAGCACGGGGTCGGGGCCGAGTTCGAGGAGGCGGGTGGCGCCCGCGCCGAACAATGCCTCGACGCCGTCGTGGAACCGGACGCATCCGCGTACGTGCCGCGCCCAGTACTCCGGGTCGCGGAGCTCGCCGGCGGTGGCGAGGCGGCCGGTCACGTTGGACACGATCGGGATGCGGGGGTCGGCGAACTCGACGCCGGCCGCGACGCGGGTGAACTCCTCCAGCATGCCGTCCATGTGCGGTGAGTGGAACGCGTGGCTGACCCGCAGGCGCTTGGTCTTCCGCCCACGGGACGAGATCTCGGCGGCGATGGCCTCGGCGGCCTCCTCGTCGCCGGAGATCACGGTGGAGGAGGGGCCGTTAAGCGCGGCGATCGAGACGCCGTAGCGCAGCAGGGGGCGTACCTCCTCCTCGCTCGCCTGCAGGGAGAACATGGCCCCGCCGCCGGGGCACGCCTGCATCAGGCGTGCGCGGGCGGTGACGAGGGCGGCGGCGTCATCGAGCGAGAGCACGCCCGCGGCGTGCGCGGCGGTCAGCTCGCCGATCGAGTGCCCGAGCAGCAGGTCCGGGGTGACGCCGAGGCTCGCGAGCAGCCGGAACAGCGCCGTCTCCACGGCGAACAGCGCGGGCTGTGTCCAGGCCGTCTCGCCGAGCGTCGCGCCGTCCTCGAAGATCACATCGCGCAGCGGCCGCCCGAGGTCGAACGCGCCGCAGACCTCGTCCAGAGCCTCGGCGAACACCGGGAACGCGTCGTACAGCTCGCGGCCCATGCCGGCACGCTGTGCGCCCTGGCCGGAGAACAGGAACGCCAGCTTGCCCTTGCCGGTGTTGCGGCCCTGGACGACCGCGGCGGAGACCTCGCCGCCGGCCAGCGCGGCGAGCGCGGCGGTCAGCTCCCCTGCGTCGTCTCCGATGACGGCGGCGCGGTACTCGAAGGGCGTCCGCGTGGTGGCGAGCGCGTGCGCGACGTCGGCGGGGTCCTCTTCGGGCCGTTCGCGCATGTGGGCGAGGAGCCGTGCCGCCTGTGCGGCCAGCGCCTGCTCGGACTTGGCCGACAGCAGCCACGGCAGCGGCGCGGCGGGGCGTACGCGCTCGGGCTCGGGTTCGATCTCGTGGACCGGGGCCTGCTCGATGACGATGTGGGCGTTGGTGCCGCTGATCCCGAATGACGAGACGGCCGCGCGGCGCGGCGTCTCCGAATCGGGCCAGGGCTCGGCGCCGGTGAGCAGCCGTACGGCGCCGGCGTTCCAGTCGACGTGGTGCGTCGGCTCGTCGATGTGCAGGCTGCGCGGCAGCGACTCGTTCCGCAGCGCGAGGACCATCTTCATCAGGCCGGCGACACCGGCCGCCGCCTGGGTGTGGCCGAGGTTGGACTTGACCGAGCCGAGCCAGAGCGGCCGCTCGGCGGTGCGCTCCCGCCCGTACGTGGCCAGCAGCGCCTGCGCCTCGATCGGGTCGCCGAGCGTCGTGCCGGTGCCGTGCGCCTCGACGGCGTCGACATCGGCGGCGGTCAGCCCGGCGTCGGCCAGCGCCTTGGCGATGACCTTCCGCTGCGAGGGGCCGTTCGGGGCGGTGAGTCCGTTCGAGGCGCCGTCGGAGTTGACCGCGCTTCCGCGCAGCACGGCGAGAACCGGGTGGCCGTTGCGCTCGGCGTCGGAGAGGCGTTCGAGCAGCAGCAGCCCCGCGCCCTCGGACCAGCCGGTTCCGTCGGCGGCCTCGGCGAACGGCTTGCAGCGGCCGTCGGGCGCGAGCCCGCGCTGGCGGCTGAACTCCAGGAACATACCCGGCGTCGGCATGACGGTCACGCCGCCGGCGAGGGCCAGCGAGCACTCCGACCTCCGCAGCGCGCGCATCGCGAGGTGAGCGCCGACCAGCGACGACGAGCAGGCCGTGTCGACGGTGACGGCCGGGCCCTTCAGGCCCAGCACGAAGGCGATACGGCCGGAGACGACCGAGGTGGAGGTGCCGGTGAGCAGGTGGCCCTCGACACCCTCGGGCAGCACGGCGACCGCGCCGTAACCGGTCGCGGCGGCGCCGACGAACACGCCGACCTCCTGGCCGCTGACCGACGCCGGGTCGATACGCGCCCGCTCGAAGGCCTCCCAGGCGATCTGCAGCATCAGCCGCTGCTGCGGGTCGGTGGCCAGCGCCTCGCGGGGGCTCATCCCGAAGAACGCGGCGTCGAACCGGCCCGCGTCGTGCAGGAAGCCGCCCTCGCGGGCGTAGATGGAGCCCTCCCTGTCGGCGTCCGGGTCGTACAGGGCGTCCACCTGCCAGCCGCGGTCGGTGGGGAACTCCCCGATCGCGTCGCCGTCCTCGGACAGCAGCGTCCACAGGTCCTCGGGCGTGTCGATGCCGCCGGGGAACCGGCACGCCATGCCGATCACGGCGATCGGCTCGCGGTCGGCGCTCTCAAGCTCCCGCACCCGCTTGTTCGCCTGCCGGAGGTCGGCGGTCGCCCGCTTCAGGTAGTCGAGATACTTGCTTTCGTCAGGCACTACTGCGCCCCCTCCGGACGGCTCAGGCGGATCACTTACGACTCCAGTTCCTTGTCCAGCAGGGCGAAGATCGCGTCCGCGTCGGCGGCCTCGACCTCCTCGTCCGCCACGACGGCGGCCGGGTCCGCTGCGGACTCGCTCTCGGGCATGAGCTCGGTGAGCAGGTATCCGACCAGCTCGGTGGCGGTCGGATAGTCGAAGATGACGGTGGCCGGCAGGCGTACACCGCTCGCGGCGCTCAGGCGGTTGCGCAGCTCGACGGCGGTCAGCGAGTCGAAGCCCAGGTCGTTGAAGCTACGGTCCGGGTCGATCCGGTCGGCCGAGGCATGGCCGAGCACGGCCGCGGTCTCGCCGGTCACCAGGTCGAGCAGCGTGTCCAGCCGCTCTTCGGCGTTCTGCGCGGCCAGCCGCTCCACCATGGACTCGGCCGCCTCCTGCGCCACCGCGGAGGCGCGCGTCCGCTGCCTGGTCTGGGCGACCAGGCCGTGGAACAGGACGGGCACCTCGCCCGGGTTGGTGCGGATCGCGGTCGCGTTGAGCTTCACCGGCACGAGCTCGGCCCTCGCCGAGGACAGCGCCGCGTCGAGCATCGCCATGCCCTCGCTCGCCGACAGCGGGAGCATGCCGCCCCGCGCCATCCGGTTCACGTCCACGTCCGACAGCGCGCTGGTCATGCCGAACTCCGTCGTCCACGGGCCCCACGCGAGCGCCGTCGCCGGCAGCCCGAGCGCACGGCGTTCGCGGGCGAAGGCGTCCAGCGCGGTGTTGGCCGCCGCGTAGTTGCCCTGGCCGGGACCGCCGAGCAGGCCGGCCGCGCCGGAGAAGACCACGAACCGGCTCAGGTCCATGTCGCGGGTGAGCTCGTGCAGCCACCGCGCGCCGTCGAGCTTGGGCGCCAGCACCGTGGCAAGCCGCTCCGGGGTCAGCCCGCCGATGGTGGCGTCGTCGACCACGCCGGCGGTGTGGAAGACCGCGGACAGCTCCCCGACCTCCTCGACGACCTCCGCGAGCGCGTCGCGGTCGGTCACGTCGCAGGCGAACACCCGTACGCGTGCGTTCTGCGCGGCGAGCTCGTCGACCAGGTCCTTCGCCTCACCGCGGCGGCTGAGCAGGACCAGGTCGCGTACGCCGTGGGTGGTCACCAGGTGACGGGCGAGCTGTGAACCGATCCCGCCGGTGCCGCCGGTGACCAGCACCGGGCGGTCGCCCAGGGGGCGCGGGACGGTGATGACGACCTTGCCGACGTGGCGGGCGGCGGCCATGTGGCGGAAGGCCTCCGGCAGCTCGCGTGCGTGCCGGACGGTGATCGGCAACGGGGCGACGTGGCCGGCGCGCAGCAGCTCCATGACGTCGGCGAGCATCTCGCCCGTACGCTCGGGCCCGGCCTCGACCAGGTCGAACGCGCGGTAGCGCACGCCCTCGGGCTCCCGGATGTCGGTCTTGCCCAGCTCGATGAAGCGCCCGTCCTCGGCCAGCAGCCGCAGTGACGCGTCGATGAACTCACCGGCGAGGGAGTTCAGCACGACGTCGACCGGCTCGAACCGGTCCGCGAACTCCACGGTCCGCGACGAGGCGATGCGGTCGTCGGCCAGGCCGAGCCCGCGCAGCGCGCCGTGCTTGGCCGGGCTCGCGGTGCCGACGACCTCGGCGCCCCAGTGGTGGGCGAGCTGCACGGCGGCCATCCCGACGCCGCCGGCGGCGGCGTGGATCAGCACGCGCTCGCCGGACCGGAGCCCGGCCAGGTCGTGCAGCGCGTAGTAGGCGGACAGGTAGGCGATCGGGATCGACGCCGCGTCGGCGAACGAGCAGCCGTCCGGGATCTTGGCCAGCATCCGTGCGTCGGCGATCGCCGTGGTGGCGAGGGCGGCGGGGAACATCCCGAGGATCCGGTCGCCGGCGGCGAAGCCCTTGACGTCCGCGCCGACCTCGGTGACCACGCCGGAGCCTTCGAGTCCGAGCGGGCTCGGCTCGCCCGGGTACATGCCGAGCACGGTCAGGACGTCGCGGAAGTTGAGGCCCGTGGCCCGCATCGAGACGCGGACCTCGCCGGCCTCCAGGGCTCGCGACTCGGCGCGGACCGTGGTGATCTGGTCGAGCGAGCCGGAGTCGTCGTGGACGGCACGCCACTCGCCGTCGGGCAGCGCGGGCCGCTCGGCGACGCGGGCGAGCTGCGGCGTGTAGGCACGTCCCGACCGCAGCGCGGCCTGCGGGACGCCCGAGGAGATCACGCCGGCCAGGACGTCCGTTGACTCATCGTCGGCGTCGATCACGGCGACCCGGCCGGGCTGTTCGTTCGCGGCCGACCGCAGCAGGCCCCAGACCGCGGCGCCGGCGACATCGACCGGCTGTGCGCCGACGCTCTCGCCGTCGTCCACCGCGACGGCGCCGCGCGTGAGCACGACGAGCCGTTCGTCGGAGTCGCCGTCGAGGTGGTCCTGTACGGCGGCCAGCACCCGCGACGTCTCCTCCAGGGGGTCGCCGCCGAACGCGTGTAGCGTGATGACGCCGGTCTCGGCCCCGGCCTCCGGCTCGTAGGGCTGCCAGGAGAGTTCGAGCAGCGGGTCGGCGGTGGTGAGGCGCTGGCGCGAGACCTCCCGCATGACCACACCCTGGGCCGACAGCACCGGCTCGCCGGAGGAGTCCGCCGCCGCGAGGGACACGGTGTTCTCTCCGGTGGCGGCGACGCGGACCCGCAGCCGCTCCGCGCCGACGGCGTGCAGTGAGACCCGGTCCCACGAGAACGGCACTCGCGCGCCGCCCTCCGACACGAACAGCAACCCTTGCAGCGCCGCGTCGAGCAGCGCGGGGTGCACGGCGAAGTCGCCGGCCTCGCCGCCGCCGTCGGGCAGGTCCACTTCCAGGTACGCCTCGGTCGGCGTCCGCCAGGCGGCGGTCAGACCGCGGAAGACCGGGCCGTAGGCGAAGCCGCCCTCGGCGTAGTCGGCGTAGAACCGCGAGACGTCGATCGCCTCCGCGTCCTCGGGCGGCCAGGCCGTGCCGTCGAAGTCGACCGCGGGGACGTCCGCGGCCAGCAGGCCGGTCGCGTGCAGCGTCCACTCGCCGAAGTCGTCGCGGCGTGAGTGGATTCGCACGTCGTCACCGTCGACGACGATCTGCAGCTGGACCGAGCCCTCGTCGGGCAGGACGAGCGGCGCGGCGAGGGTGAGCTCGTCGAGCCCGTCCGCGCCGGTCAGCTCACCGGCCCGCAGGGCCAGCTCGACGAAGCCGGTGCCGGGGAAGAGCACCTGCCCGAGCACCCGGTGGTCGGCGAGCCAGGGCTGCGCCCGCAGCGAGAGCCGTCCGGACAGGACCCAGCCGCCGTCGGCCAGGCCGACGACCGCGCCCAGCAGCGGATGGTCCGCGGCGCCGAGGCCGGCCGCCGCGACGTCGGCCGGCGCGGCCGAGGCCGGGGTGGGCCAGAAGCGCTCACGCTGGAACGGGTAGGTGGGCAGGTCGACGCGGTTCGCGCCGAGGCCGTCGAACACCGCGGCCCAGTCGGCCTCGATGCCCTTCACCCACAGCGCGCCCAGGCCGGCGAGCGCCGCGCGGTCCTCGGTGACGCCTTCGCGGGCCAGCGGGGCGACGGTGACCGGGTTCTCGGCGATCTCGTGCACGGCCGAGGACAGCACCGGGCGCGGCCCGATCTCCACGACCGTGTCGATCCCGCGGGCCAGCATCGAGGTGACGCCGTCGGAGAACCTGACGGCCTCGCGCACGTGCCGGACCCAGTAGCCCGGGTCGGTCAGTTCGGCCGAGACCTGCTCGCCGGTGAGGTTGGAGATGACCGGCATCTCCGGCGCGCGGTACGTGAGGCCCTCCGCGACCGCGCGGAAGTCCTCCAGCATCGGCTCCATCAGGGGCGAGTGGAACGCGTGGCTGACGGTGAGCCGTTTGGTCTTGCGGCCCTTGTCCGCGATCTCGGCCTTGATGGCCTCGACCTCGTCCTCGGTGCCCGAGACGACCACCGACGCGGGGCCGTTGACCGCCGCGATCGAGACGCCTTCGGTGAGCAGCGGCGTGACCTCGGTCTCGGTCGCCTGCAGCGACACCATCGCGCCGCCCTCGGGGAGGGCCTGCATGAGGCGGCCACGGGCCGCCACGAGAGCGCAGGCGTCGTCCAGGGACCAGACGCCGGCCACGTACGCGGCGGCGATCTCGCCGATGGAGTGGCCGACGAGGACCTCGGGTTCGATCCCCCAGGACTCCAGCAGCCGGTAGAGCGCGACCGCGTAGGCGAAGAGCGCGGGCTGGGTGAACTCGGTCCGGTCCAGGGACTCGCCCGTGCGCATCGCGTCCGCGACGTCCATGTCGAAGGTCGCGCAGATCTCGTCGAAGGTCTCGGCGAACACGGGGAACCGGGCGCGCAGCTCCTGGCCCATGCCCGCGCGCTGCGAGCCCTGGCCGGAGAACACGACCCCGACCCGGCCCTCGCCGGAGACCCGGCCCCGTACGGCGGGGTTCTCCAGGGCCGCGAGGAGCTCGTCACGGTCGGCCCCCACGACGACGGCGCGTTCGTCCAGCGCGGCGCGGCTGACGGCAAGGGACCAGCCCACGTCGGCGGCTGAGCCCGGCGCCTCCCTCAGCGGCTCCGCCTGGGCGGTGAGCGCGTCCGTGTCGCGGGCCGAGACGAGCCACGGCACGACGACGTCCACCGCGGACTCCGTGGCCGGCTCCGGCTCGGGTCCCTGTTCGAGGATGACGTGGGCGTTGGTGCCGCTGATGCCGAACGAGGACACTCCGGCCCGGCGCGGCCTCTCGGCGTCCCACGTCCGTCCCTCGGTCAGCACCTCGACGGCGCCGGACTCCCAGTCCACCTGCGACGACGGCGTGCCGACGTGCAGGGTCGCCGGAAGCTCGCCGTGCCGCATGGCCTCGACCATCTTGATCACGCCGGCGACACCGGCGGCGGCCTGGGTGTGGCCGATGTTCGACTTGATCGAACCGAGCCACAGGGGGTGTTCGCGGTCCCGGCCGTAGGTCGCGAGGAGCGCCTGTGCCTCGATCGGGTCGCCCAGCTTCGTGCCCGTCCCGTGCGCCTCGACGGCGTCGACGTCGGCCGCGGTGAGCCCGGCGTCGGCCAGGGCCCGCTGGATGACGCGCTGCTGTGACGGGCCGTTCGGCGCGGTCAGGCCGTTGGAGGCTCCGTCCTGGTTCACCGCGGAGCCGCGGACGACCGCGAGGACCCGGTGTCCCTGCCGCTGCGCTTCGGAGAGCCGCTCGACGACGAGCACGCCGGCGCCTTCGGACCAGCCGGTGCCGTCGGCGTCGTCGGAGAACGCCTTGCACCGCCCGTCGGCGGCCAGGCCGCGCTGGCGGGAGAACTCCACGAGCGAGCCCGGGGTCGCCATCACGGTCACGCCGCCGGCGAGCGCGAGCGAGCACTCGCCGCGCTGGATGGCGCGGACCGCCCAGTGCAGGGCGACCAGCGAGGACGAGCACGCCGTGTCGACGGTGACCGCGGGCCCTTCGAGCCCGAGGACGTAGGCGATGCGGCCGGACAGGACGCTCGCGGCGTTCCCGGTCATCAGGTGGCCCTCGCCGCCCTCGCGGGAGTTGACCACCAGCGTCGTGTAGTCCTGGCCGTTGCTGCCGGCGAAGACGCCGGCGTCGGTGCCGCGCAGCGCATGCGGGTCGATGCCCGCGCGCTCCAGGGCCTCCCACGCGCACTCTAGGACGAGGCGCTGCTGCGGGTCCATCGCGATGGCCTCGCGCGGCGAGATCCCGAAGAAGGCCGCGTCGAACTCGGACGCGCTCCGCAGGAAGCCGCCCTCACGCGCGTCGCTGGTGCCGAACTCTCCGCCGTCGAGCAGCGCCTCCAGCGGCCAGCCACGGTCGGTGGGCAGCGGTTCGATGGCGTCGGTCCCGGACCGCACCAGCTCCCACAGCTCCGCCGGAGAGGACACTCCACCGGGGAACCGGCAGGCCATGCCGACGATCGCGATCGGGTCGTCGTCCCGCGGCGCGACGGCCGTGGTGGGCGCGGCGGAGGTCACCGCCGCGCCGGTGTCGTCGCCGATCTGCTCGCGCAGGTAGCGGGCCAGCGCGGTCGACGTCGGGTAGTCGAAGATCAGCGTGCTGGGCAACCGCAGGCCGGTGGCCGCGGTGAGCCGGTTGCGCAGGTCGACCGCTGTCAGGGAGTCGAACCCGAGGTCGGAGAAGGCGCGCCTCGGCTCCACGGCCTCGGCCTCGGCGTGCCCGAGCACCGCCGCCGCCTGCTCACGCACCACGTCGAGCACGGCGCGTTCGCGGTCGGCGCCGGTCAGGCCGGCGACGCGTTGCAGCAGGCCGGTCTGCTCGGCGCCGGACCGGTCGCGCGACGCGGCCTCGATGGCCCTGGCGGCCTCGGGCAGCTCGGCCAGCAGCGGGCTCGGGCGCATCGTCGTGAACGCGGGGGCGTAGACGCTCCACTCGACCCCGGCCACGGTCACCGCGGGCTCGCCGGAGGACACGATCTTCAGCAGGGCGTCGAGGGCGAGCCCGGGCGGCAGCGCGTGGATGCCGCCGCGTCGCTGGCGTTCGGCGACCGCGGCGTTCCCGGCCATTCCCTCGTTGTCCCACGGGCCCCAGGCGATCGACGTGGCCGCCTGGCCGAGTCCGGCGCGCAGCTCGGCCAGGGCGTCCAGACCGGCGTTGGCCGCCGCGTAGTTGGCCTGGCCGGGACCGCCCCAGACACCGGCGGTCGAAGAGAAGAGGACGAAGGCGTCGAGGTCTGCGGTCAGCTCGTGCAGGTTCCAGGCGGACGTCCACTTCGGGCGTACGACACCGGCGAGCTGTTCGGGCGTCAGCGCCTCGACCACACCGTCGTCTAGCACACCGGCCGCGTGGACGACCGCGCGCACCTCACGGCCGGCCGGCAGACCGGCCAGCACGGCGGCGAGCGCGTCGCGGTCGGCCGCGTCGCAGGCGGTCACGGTCACCTCGGAACCGAGCCCGGTCAGCTCCGCGGTCAGTTCCCGCACGCCGTCGGCGTCGGCGCCCCTCCTGCTCAGCAGCAGGAGGTGCTCGGCGCCGGCCTCGGCGAGACGGCGGGCCAGCCGCGCGCCGAGGGCGCCCGTGCCGCCGGTGATGAGCGTGGTGCCCGAAGGCCCCCACGTGGCCGTCTCGCCGGACCGTCCGGGCGCGCGTACGAGGCGGCGCGCGAACAGGCCGGACGCACGGACGGACAACTGGTCCTCGTCGTCGGAGCCGGCCAGGGCCGCGGCGATCCGCGCGCCCGTACGCCGGTCGGTCTCGGCGGGAAGGTCGATCATGCCGCCCCAGCGGGACGGGTTCTCCACGGCGACGACGCGGCCGAAGCCCCAGACGAGCGCCTGTGCGGGACTGACGACCTTGTCGATCTGCCGTGGCGCCATGGCCTCGCGAGTGAGGCACCACAGCGCGCCGCTCGCCCCCGCGTCGTCCAGTGCCTGGACCAGCGCGAGGGTGGCGACGAGTCCGGAGGGCAGCGACGGCTCGGCGGCCGAGGGCGTCTCGTCCAGGGCCAGCAGCGACAGGATCCCGTCGAACTCGCGCCCGGTGAGCGTCTCGGCGAGCGCCGCGCGGTCGGTGACGCCGACGGTCAGGACCGTGAGCTCCACACCGCTCTCGCGGACCGCGCCGAGCACCGAGGTGATCCAGGCGTCACCGTCGAGCGCGGCCGGGACGACCGCCAGCCAGGTTCCGGCCGGGACCTCCGTACGGTCGCGCAGGGGCTGCCAGCGGACCCGGTAGCGCCAGTCCTCGACGGTGTGACGTTCCTCCTGGCGGCGGCGCCAGCCGGCCAGCGCGGGCACGACCTCGTGCAACGGGGCGTCCCGTCCGATGCCGAGCCGCCGGGACAGGTCGTCCGCGTCGGCCTGCTCGACGGACCGCCAGAACTCCGCGGAGACCGCGTCGACGGTCGTCGTCTCCTCCACCGCCGTGCCGACCGTCGGCCAGTAGTTCTCCCGCTGGAACGCGTAGGTCGGCAGCTCCACGCGCCGGCCTCCGCTCGTCGCCGGAGCGAAGTCCACCTCGACGCCGCGGACGTGCGCCTCGGCCACGGACCGCAGGAACCGCGCGGGCGAGCCCTCGTCGCGGCGCAGGGAGCCGACCACGGCCGGCTCGCCGTCCAGGTCCATTCCGTCGATCGTCTGCTGGACCGCCATGCCGAGCACGGGGTGCGGGCTGACCTCGATGAACGCGTCGTATCCCCGTTCGAGCAGCGCGCGCGTGCCGGCCTCGAACCGTACGGTCTGCCGCAGGTTCCGGTACCAGTAGCCGGCGTCGAGCTCGGTCGTGCCGAGCCAGGCGTCGTCGACGGTGGAGTAGAAGGGGATCTCGGCCGGGCTCGTCTCCAGGCCGGCGAGCACCTCGTAGAGCTCCGCCTCGATGCGCTCGACGTGAGTGGAGTGGGACGCGTAGTCCACCGGCACCCGCCGCGCACGCGTGCCCTCCCGTTCGCACACGTCCATCAGCTCGTCCAGCGCCGTGGCGTCCCCGGACACGACCACGCTGACCGGCCCGTTGACCGCGGCGATCCCGATCCGGCCGTCCCAGCGCGCCACGAGCTCCTCCGCCGCGGCGAGATCGACCTGCAGCGAGACCATGCCGCCGTCGCCGGCCAGCGCGCCGAGCGCCTTGCTGCGCAGGGCGACCACCTTGGCCGCGTCGTCGAGCGACAGCGCGCCCGCGACGTACGCGGCGGCGATCTCGCCCTGGGAGTGGCCGAGGACCGCGGCGGGCCGCACACCGTACGACTGCCAGAGCCGTGCCAGCGACACCATCACCGCGAAGAGGAGGGGCTGGACGACGTCGAGACGCTCTAGCGGGGGCGCGCCCTCGGCGCCGGTGAGCGCGTCGCGCAGCGACCAGTCGACGTAGGCGCTCAGCGCGCGCTCGCACGCGTCGATGCTCTCGGCGAACACGGGTGAGGAGTCGAGCAGCTCCGCCGCCATGCCCGCCCACTGCGCGCCCTGGCCGGGGAAGACGAACACGGCCTTGCCCGCCAGGTCGGCGGTTCCGGTGACGAGCTCGTCCGCCTGCTCTCCGTCCGCCAGCGCGCGGGTCCCGCGCAGGAACTCCTCCGTGTCGCCGGCGACCACCACGGCGCGGTGCTCGAAGCGTGCCCTCGTCTCGGCCAGCGAGTACGCCAGGTCGCCGAGGTGCGGCTCCGTGCCCTCGGTGAGGGACAGAAGCCGCCGTGCCTGGTCGCGGAGGGCGGCCTGTCCGCGCGCGGACAGCGGCAGCGGCCTGGGCCCCTCGTCCCCGGGCCGTTCGGGAGCGCCCGGCTGCTCTTCGGCCTGTTCGATGATGACGTGGGCGTTGGTGCCGCTCATGCCGAACGAGGACACCGCCGCGCGGCGCGGGTGGGCGTTCGCCTCCCACGGGCGCGCCTCGTCGAGCAGGCGTACGGCGCCCTCGGTCCAGTCGACGTGCGGTGAGGGCTCGGCGGCGTGCAGCGTCTTCGGCATCCGCTCGTGGCGGATCGCCTCGACCATCTTGATGATGCCCGCGACACCGGCCGCCGCCTGCGGGTGCCCGATGTTGGACTTGACCGAGCCCAGCCAGAGCGGCCGGTCCTCGGGGTGCTCGCGGCCGTACGTGGCGAGCAGGGCCTGCGCCTCGATGGGGTCGCCCAGCGTGGTGCCGGTGCCGTGCGCCTCGACCATGTCGACCTCGGACGCCGGGACGCCGGACATGTCCAGCGCGCGCCGGATCACCCGCTGCTGCGAGGGGCCGTTCGGCGCGGTGAGGCCGTTGGAGGCGCCGTCGGAGTTGACCGCGCTGCCACGCACCACGGCGAGCACCGGGTGCCCGTTGCGCCGCGCGTCGGACAGGCGTTCCAGGACGAGCATGCCCGCGCCCTCGCCCCAGCTCGCGCCGTCGGCGTCCGCGGAGAAGGCCTTGCTGCGGCCGTCGACCGCGAGCGCGCGCTGCCTGCTGAACTCGATCAGCGAGCCCGGCGTCGCCATGATGGTGACGCCGCCGGCCAGCGCGACGGTGCAGTCGCCCTGCCGCAGCGAGTGGCACGCCCAGTGCAGCGCGACCAGCGACGACGAGCACGCCGTGTCGACGGTGACCGCCGGACCCTCCAGCCCGAGGGTGTACGCGACGCGGCCGGACAGGACGCTCGGGGAGTTTCCGGTGCCGAGAAAGCCCTCGAAGCTGTCCTTCGCCGACAGCAGCAGGGTCGTGTAGTCCTGGTAGGTCACCCCGGCGAACACTCCGGCCGGCGTGCCGCGCAGGGTCTCCGGGTCGATGCCGGCGCGTTCGAGGGCCTCCCAGGAGGTCTCCAGCAGCAGCCGCTGCTGCGGGTCCATCGCGATCGCCTCGCGCGGGGAGATCCCGAAGAAGCCGGGGTCGAAGCGGCCGGCCTCGTGCAGGAACCCGCCCTCACGCGCGTAACAGGTGCCGGGGGCGTCGGGGTCCGGGTCGTACAGGGCCTCCAGGTCCCAGCCGCGGTCCGGCGGGAGCGTGGTGATCGCGTCGGTGCCGGAGTCGACCAGGTCCCAGAGCGCGGCGGGCGAGTCGATGCCGCCCGGGTAGCGGCAGGCCATGCCGACGATGACGATCGGGTCGTCGGCGAGGGCCACGCGCGGCACGGTGGTCATCGCCGCGCCGTCCTCGCCGGACAGCGCGGACCGCAGGTGCCGTGCGAGGGCCAGCGGCGTCGGGTAGTCGAAGATCAGTGTCGCCGGGAGCCGCAGCCCCAGCTGGGTGGTGATGGCGTTGCGCAGCTCGACCGCGGTCAGCGAGGTGAAGCCGAGGTCGGAGAAGGCACGCTTGGGCTGGATCTCGTCGGCGCCTTCGTAGCCGAGCACCGCGGCGGCCTCGGTCATGACCACGCCGAGGAGGATCTCCTCCTGCTCGGCGTCGCCGCGCCCGGCGAGGCGCTCGGCCATCGGGCCCTCGGCCGGTGCGGACGCGGTGGCCGTACGCCGGGCCGGCGCCCTGGCGGGCGCCTTCGCGGGCTCGGCGGGAGCGTCGGTGGCCGCGACCTCATCCGGGGCCGCGCGGAGCACCAGCGACTCGGCCGAGAACACCGGTGCGCCGGCGCCGTCGGCGGCCTGGACGCGGAACGTCGTCTCGCGGCCGGTCGGGCTGAGCCGCACCCGCAGCTCGGTGGCGCCGGTGGCGTGCAGGGCGACGCCGCTCCACAGGTAGGGCAGCCGGCGTTCCGGCTCGCCGTCGCCGGCGCTGAAGTCCAGGGTGTGCAGCGCGGCGTCGAGCAGGGCCGGGTGCAGGCCGAACGCCCTGACGTCGGCGGCCTCGGACGGGAGCGCGACCTCGGCGAACAGCTCGTCGCCCGAGCGCCACGCGCGGCGCATGCCCTGGAAGGGCGGTTCGTACTCGACGCCGCGCGACGCGAAGCGCTCGTAGAGCCCGTCGACGTCGACCGGCTCGGCCCCGGCGGGCGGCCAGGCGGACAGGTCGTACGCCTCGTCGCGGCCGGTCTCGAGCAGGACGGCGCTGCCGTGGCGTACCCACGCGCGTGACTCGTCGCGCCGGGAGTAGACCTGGACGGCGCGCGCCCCGGTCCGGTCGGGCCCGGCGACCGCCACCTGGAGCTGGACCTCGTCGTCGAGGACCAGTGGCGCCTCCAGGACGAACTCCTCGACCCACGGCGCGCCGACCTGGTCGCCCGCGATGACCGCGAGCTCCAGGAACGCCGTGCCGGGGAACAGGATCCGGCCGGACACCCGGTGGGCTGCCAGCCACGGGTGGGTGCGCACCGACAGCCGGTGGGTGAAGACGAATCCGCCGTCGCCGGCGATCGGGACGGCCGCGGGCAGCAGTTCGCGGCCCGTACGCTCCTGGCCGGCGGCGGCCGGGTCGCCGGTCGCCGCGCCGCCCGAGAGCCAGTAGTGACGGCGCTGGAAGGCGTAGGTGGGCAGGGCGACGGCGGTGACCGGTGCTCCGGCCAATGCGGTCAGGTCGACCGGCGCGCCCTCGGCGTGGAGCCGGGCGACGGTGGCGGCGAGGGCACTGTCCTCGTCACGGTCGCGGCGGAGCGTCGCGGTGACGAGCGGCTCGTCGGCGTCCTGGACGGCCGAGCCGATCATCGCCGAGAGCACGGCGTCGGGGCCGACCTCGACGAAGCAGTCGACGCCCTCGGCGCTCAGCGCGCGGATGCCGTCGGCGAACCGGACCGCGCCGCGCACGTGGTCCACCCAGTACTCCGGGGTGCACAGGTCGTCGCCGGCCGCGAGACCGCCGGTGACGTTGGAGACCACCGAGAGCTCGGGCCGCCGGTAGGTGACGCGGGCGGCGACCTCGCGGAAGTGCGCCAGCATCGGGTCCATCAGCGGCGAGTGGAACGCGTGGCTGACGCGCAGCCGCTGGATCTTGCGGTCCATCGTCTTGACCCGCTCGGCGATCGCGAGGACGGGCTCCTCGGCGCCGGACAGCACGACGGCGCGCGGGCCGTTGACCGCGGCGATCGAGACCTGGTCGCCGTGTTCCCCGATCAGCGGGAGGACCTCGTCCTCGTCGGCCTGCAGCGCGACCATCGCGCCGCCCGCCGGGAGGGCCTGCATGAGCCGGCCGCGCGCGGCGACGAGCTCGGCCGCGTCGTCGAGGTCGAGCACGCCCGCGACGTGCGCGGCCGTCAGCTCGCCGATCGAGTGGCCGCCCACGAAGTCGGGGCGGATCCCCCAGGAGTCCAGCAGCCTCACGAGGGCGACCTCGACCGCGAACAGGCCGGCCTGGGTGTACTGCGTCTGGTCGAGCAGCTCGCCACCGTCGAAGACGACGTCCTTCAGCGGCCGGTCCAGGTGCCGGTCGAGCCGTGCGCAGACCTCGTCGAAGGCGTCGGCGAACACGGAGTGGGCGGCGTAGAGCTCCTTGCCCATCCCCGCGCGCTGGGCGCCCTGCCCGGAGAAGACGAACGCGACCGTACGGGCGCCGTCGGCGGTGCCGGTGACCACGCCGGACGCGGTCGTGCCGTCGGCGACGGCGCGCAGCCCGGAGAGGAGGGCATCCCGGCCCGCGGCGCGGACGACGGCGCGGTTCTCGAAACTGTTGCGGCCCGCGGCGAGGGCCGAGGCGAGCGCCGCCGGGGACAGGTCCGTACGCTCGCCGAGGAGGTCGGCGAGCCGGGTCGCGTTGGCGCGCAACGCGTCGGGGGTCCGCCCGGAGACGGGGATAAGGGCGGGGCCGTGCTCGCCGGTCGCCTCGGCGGGCTCGTCCTCGACGGCGACGCCTTCGAGGATGACGTGCGCGTTGGTGCCGCTGACGCCGAAGGCGGAGACGGCCGCGCGGCGCGGCCCCTCGGCCTCCCAGGGCGTGCTCTCCTCCAGCAGCCGGATCGCGCCGGAGGCCCAGTCGACGTGCGGGGTCGGGGCGTCGACGTGCAGGGTCTTGGGCAGCAGGGCGTGCCTCATCGCGAAGACCATCTTGATGATGCCCGCCGCGCCCGCCGCAGCCTGGGTGTGCCCGAGGTTGGACTTGACCGAGCCGAGCCACAGCGGGCGGTCGTCGCGGTCCTGGCCGTACGTCGCGAGCAGCGCCTCCGCCTCGATGGGGTCGCCGAGCGTCGTTCCGGTGCCGTGCGCCTCGACCACGTCCACGTCGGAGGTGCCCAGCCCGGCGTTGGCGAGCGCCTGCCGGATGACGCGCCGCTGCGCGGTACCGCTCGGAGCGGTGAGGCCGTTGGAGGCGCCGTCCTGGTTGATCGCCGAGCCGCGTACGACGGCGAGCACGGGGTGCCCGTTGGCGCGTGCGTCCGACATCCGTTCGAGCAGGAGCATGCCCGCGCCCTCGGCCCAGCCTGTGCCGTCGGCCTGCGCGGCGAACGACTTGCAGCGGCCGTCGGCGGAGAGCCCGCGCTGGCGCGAGAACTCGATGAACGCGCCCGGCGTGGCCATCACCGTGACACCGCCCGCGAGCGCGAGCGAGGTCTCTCCGGCGGCCAGCGCGCGGCAGGCGAGGTGCAGGGCGACGAGCGAGGACGAGCACGCGGTGTCGACCGTGACCGCCGGGCCCTCCAGGCCGAGCGTGTAGGCGACGCGGCCGGACAGGACGCTGCCGGCACCGCCGGTCATCAGGTAGCCCTCGGCGCCTTCGGGCACCTCGGTGACGCCCGAGCCGTAGCCGGACGCGCCCGCGCCGACGAACACCGCGGTGTCGCTGCCGCGCAGCGTGGACGGCGCGATCCCGGCGCGTTCGAACGTCTCCCAGACGGTCTCCAGGACCAGGCGCTGCTGCGGGTCGGTGGCCAGCGCCTCGCGGGGGCTCATCCCGAAGAACGGCGCGTCGAACTCGGCCGCGTCGTACACGAAGCCGCCCTCGCGGGTGGTCGACGTGCCGGACGCCTCCGGGTCGGGGTTGTAGATGCGGCCGGTGTCCCAGCCGCGGTCCTCGGGGAAGCCGCCGATGGCGTCGCCGCCGGCGGCGACGAGGTCCCAGAGCCGCTCGGGCGAGTCGATGCCTCCCGGGTAGCGGCAGCTCATGCCGACGATGACGATCGGGTCGTCGCTCAGCGGCCCGGACGCCGTGACGGCCGTGTCCGGGGCCGCGCTGGCGATCTCGTCGAGCAGGTAGCCGGTGAGGACGGCCGGGGTCGGGTGGTCGAAGACGAGGCTGACCGGCAGGTCGAGGCCCGTACGCCCGGCGAGCGCGTTGCGGAACTCGACCGCGGTGAGCGAGTCGAACCCGAGGCTCTGGAAGGCGCTGTCCGGGCGTACGGCGTCCGGGTCGGCGTGGCCGAGGACGGCGGCGGCCTGGCGGCGTACCAGGTCGAGGACGAACCGGCGGCGCTCCCCCTCGGTGCGGCCGCTCAGCTCGGCGGCGAGCTCGGAGTCCTCGGCCGACGTTTCCGCGGCGGTCTCCGGCCTCTCGACGAGCTCCTCGATGAGCGGGCTCGGCCGGGAGATCGTGAACATCGGCGCGAAGCGCTCCCAGTTCACGTCGGCGGCGACGAGTCCGTGCACGCCGTCGGCGATCGCGGAGCCCAGCACGGCGAGGGCCCGCTCGGGCGCGATGAGGTTCAGGCCGCGTTCGGCGAGACGGCGCGCCACGCCGGCGCGTGCGGCCATCCCGGCCTCGGCCCACGGACCCCAGGCGACCGAGGTCGCCGCGGCTCCGCGCGCGTGCCGGCGGGCGGCGAGCCCGTCGAGGAAGGCGTTGGCCGCGGCATAGGCGGCCTGCCCGCCGCTGCCCCACGCGGCGGCGACGGAGGAGAACAGGACGAAGGCGTCGAGGTCTTCGAGGAGTTCGTCGAGGTGCGCGGCGCCGCCGGACTTGGCCGCCAGGCTCTGGGCCAGGGCGTCGTCGTCCAGGTCGGCGACCGGGGCGTCGATCGCGACACCGGCGGCGTGGAAGACGCTGCGGATCGGCTCGCCGCCGCCGGTCACGTCGGCGATCAGGGACTCGACGGCGGCGCGGTCGGCGACGTCGCAGGCCTTGACCGTCACGCGGGCGCCCAGCTCGGCGAGCTCGGCTTCGAGAGCGGCCACGCCGTCGGCGTCCCTGCCGCTGCGGCTGACCAGGACGAGGTGCTCGGCGCCGTGCTCGGCGAGCCAGCGCGCGACGTACGCGCCGAGGCCGCCGGTGCCGCCGGTGATCAGGGCCGTGCCGCGCGGGGTCCACGTGTCGCCGCTCTGCGCGGCGCGGGCGATCCTCCGTCCGAAGCGCCCGGAGGCGCGGATCGCGACCTGGTCCTCTCCGCCGGCGAGGGTGGCGGCGAGCCGGCCGTACGCGCGGTCGTCGAGGGTGGCGGGCAGGTCCGCCAGGCCGCCCCAGCGGGCTCCGAGTTCGAGGGCGGCGACCCTGCCGAGCCCCCAGATCGCGGTCTGGGCCGGATCGGCGGGTGCATCGGAGCGTGCGACGGAGACCGCGGCGCGTGTCAGGCACCACAGCGGCGCGTCGACGCCGGCGGCGTCCAGGGCCCGCAGGGCGCGCGGCACGTCCGCGAGGGAGCCGGGCTCGTACAGGACGCCGGCGATCTCGCCGGCGTCACCGAGCCCGTCCGGTGCGGCGACGGCGACGTCGAGGCCCTGCGCGGTGAGGCCGACGGCGAGGTCGTCGCCGCCGGGGCCGAGCACCAGCCAGCGGCCACCGGGCGTCTCGGCGCCGGTCAGCGGCGTCCATTCGACCTGGTAGCAGAGCTGGAGCTCGTCGGTGCGCTCCGGGCGCAGGCGCGGCCAGAACCGCTCGGTCTGGAACGGGTAGGTCGGCAGGGAGACGCGGCGCCCGCCGTCGGCGGCGAAGACCGCGGACCAGTCCGGGGTGACCCCGGCGACGTGCAGCCGGGCCAGCGCGGTGCGTACGCGCACGGGCTCGTCACCGTCGCCGCGCAGCAGCGGGACGGCGGTCGCGTCGGGCAGGCACTCGCGGACCATGGCGCTGAGCGCGCCGCCCGGCCCGGCCTCGACCACCCTGGTGACGCCGTGCTCGCCGAGGCAGCCGATGACGTCGGCGAAGCGGACGGCCCGGCGGACGTGGTCGACCCAGTACGCGGGCGAGGCCAGTTGCTCGGGGGTCGCGTCGCGGCCGGTCATGTCCGAGATCACCGGGATGCACGGCGTACCGAAGGTCAGTGAGTCGAGGACGCGGCGGAAGTCCGCCATCATCGGTTCCATCAGCCCGGAGTGGAACGCGTGGCTGACGCGCAGCTCCTTGGTGCGGCACCCGGCCTCGGCGAGGGTTCCGGCGATCCGGCGTACCGCCTCGGCGGGACCGGACAGCACCACCGACCGCGGGCCGTTCACCGCGGCGAGGTCCACTCCCGACCCCTCCAGCAGCGGGACGACCTCATCCTCGCGCGCGGCGACGGAGACCATCAGGCCGCCGTCGGGCAGCTCCTGCATGAGCCGGCCGCGGGCGGCGACGAGTTCGGCCGCGGCGGCGAGGTCGAACACTCCGGCGACGTGCGCGGCGGCGAACTCTCCGATCGAGTGCCCGGCGACGTAGTCGGGCCGCAGGCCCCAGCTCTCCATGAGCCGGAAGAGCGCGACCTCGACCGCGAACAGCGCGGGCTGGGTGAACTCGGTACGGTCCAGGTCGCCCTCGGCCAGGATCTCCCGCAGCGGGCGCGGCAGCAGCGGGTCGAGGTGGCCCGCGACCTCGTCGAGCGCGTCGGCGAACACGCCGTACTCCCCGGCGAGCTCCAGCCCCATGCCGAGTCGCTGGGCCCCCTGTCCGGGGAAGACGACGGCGAGCCTGCCGTCGCCGCCGGCGGTGCCGGTGAGCGCGCCCGGCTCTCCGTCGCGCAGCGCGCGCAGCCCGGCAAGGAGCTCCTCGCGGCCGGCGCCGACGAGGGCGCCGCGGTGGCCGAAGGCGGTCCTGGTCGTGGCCAGCGAGAACCCGACGTCCTGGGTGGCCAGGCCGTCCACGGCGGGCAGCAGGCCGCCGGCCTGCGCGCGCAGCGCGTCCTCGGTACGCCCGGACAGCAGCCACACCGACGGGCGGTCGGGCGCGGCCGGCGCGGGCGCGGTGGGGGTCTCCCCCTCCAGGACTACGTGGGCGTTGGTGCCGCTGACGCCGAACGCGGACACGGCCGAACGCCGCAGGCCGTCGCGCTCGGGCCAGGGAACGTCCGAAGAGAGCACACGGACCGCGCCCTCGTCCCAGTCGACGTGCGGGGAGGGTTCCTCGGCGTGCAGGCTTCGCGGGGCGACCCCGGCCTCCATGGCAAGGACCATCTTGATCACACCGGCGACGCCGGCGGCGGCCTGGGTGTGGCCGATGTTCGACTTCACCGAGCCGATCCAGAGCGGGCGGTCACCGTCACGGTCGCGGCCGTAGGTCGCGAGCAGCGCCTGCGCCTCGATCGGGTCGCCGAGCGTCGTGCCGGTGCCGTGCGCCTCGACGACGTCCACGTCGTCCGGGGTGAGGCCGGCGTTGCCGAGCGCGTCGACGATCACGCGCTGCTGCGCGGGGCCGTTCGGCGCGGTCAGGCCGTTGCTCGCGCCGTCGGAGTTGACGGCGGTGCCGCGGACGATGGCGAGCACCGGGTGCCCGAGCCGCCGCGCGTCCGACAGCCGCTCGACGGCGAGGACGCCGACGCCCTCGCCCCAGCCGGTGCCGTCGGCGTCCGCGCCGAACGGCTTGCAGCGGCCGTCGGCGGCGAGCCCGCCCTGCCGGGCGAACTCGGCGAAGGCGGCGGGCGTCGACATGACGGTCGCGCCGCCGGTCAGCGCCATCGTGCACTCGCCGCGGCGCAGCGACTCGGCGGCCAGGTGCAGGGCGACGAGCGAGGCCGAGCAGGCGGTGTCGACGGTGAGCGCGGGCCCGTTCAGGCCGAGCGCGTACGCGATGCGGCCGGACACCACACTGGCGGCGTTGCCGGTGCCGGCGTGGCCGCCGAGGTCGTCTTCGGCGCGCGCGAGCAGCGCCGGGTAGTCCTGCCCGTTGGTGCCGATGAACACGCCGACCCGCTCGCCGCGCAGCGTGGCCGGGTCGATGCCGGCGCGTTCGACCGCCTCCCAGGAGGTCTGCAGCAGCAGGCGCTGCTGCGGGTCCATGGCGAGGGCCTCGCGCGGTGAGATCTCGAAGAACGCGGCGTCGAACCGGTCGGCGCCGGTGAGGAAGGCGCCCTCGCGCGCGTAGTCGCCGCCGGAGGCAGGCCAGCCGCGGTCGCGTGGGAAGGGGCCGACCGCGTCGACGCCGTCCGCGATGAGCCGCCAGTAGTCCTCGGGGGTGGTCACGCCGCCGGGGAAGCGGCAGCCGATGCCGACGATGGCGACGGGCTCGTCCGCGACGGAGGCGACCGTCGATGTGACGACGGGGGCCCTCTCACCGGAGAGGAGGCCGTCGATGTGGCGGGCGAGCTCGCCCGGGGTCGGGAAGTCGAACACCAGGGTCGCGGGCAGCCGCAGGCCGGTGGCCGCGTTCAGGCGGTTGCGGAACTCGACCGCGGTGAGCGAGTCGAACCCGTTCTCGCGGAACGACCGCGATGCCTCGATCCCGTCCGGGCCGTCGTGGCCGAGCACGGCCGCCGCCTGGGCGCGGACGATGTCGGTGAGCGCGGCCTCGCGCTCGGCGCCGGAGAGCCCGGCCAGGGCGTCCGACCCGGTGGGCACGATCGCGGTGTCGGCGGCGGGCAGCTCGTCGGCGAGCAGGCTGAGGAACGACAGTGCCTTGCTGCCGGCCGCCGGCTGGACGAACCGCGACCAGTCGATGTCGGCGACCACGACGGCCGGGTGGTCGCCGAGGACCGCGGCGTGCATCGCGGCGCAGGCGAGGTCCGGGTCCATCGGCGGCGTGCCGATCCGGCGCAGCCGTTCGGCGACCATGTCGACGGCGGCCATGCCGGAGCCCGCCCACGGGCCCCACGCGATCGCGGTGGCCGGCAGCCCTTCCGCGCGGCGGCGGTACGCGAGCGCGTCGAGGTAGGCGTTGGCGGCGGCGTAGTTGGCCTGCCCGGCCGAGCCCGTCGTGGCGGCGAGCGAGGAGAACAGCACGAACGCCGAGATCGGGTGGTCGCGGGTGAGCTCGTCGAGGTGGCGGGCCGTGTCGACCTTCGGGCGCAGCACCTTGGCGAGCCGGTCCGGCGACATCGAGTCGAGCACGCCGTCGTCCAGCACTCCGGCGGTGTGGATCACCGACGTGAGCGGGCGCTCGGCGGGGATCGAGCCGAGCAGCGCGGCGAGCGCGTCGCGGTCGGCCGTGTCGCAGGCCGCCGTCGTGACCCCGGTGCCCTTCCCGGTGAGCTCGGCGGCCAGTTCGACGGCGCCCGGCGCCTCCTCGCCCCGGCGGCTGGCGAGCAGGATGTGCTCGGCCCCGTGGTCGGCGAGCCAGCGGGCGACGTTCGCGGCGAGCGCTCCGGACCCTCCGGTGACGAGGACGGTCCCGGCGGGCCAGGACCGGTCCTGGTCCGCCGGCCGTCCGAAGCGGGCCAGGCGGCGCGCGAGGGCGCCGCTCTTCCTGATCGCCAGCTGCCCCTCCGCGTCGGCGGCGAGGCAGCCGACGAGGGTGCGGGCGGCGCGGTCGTCCCACTCTTCCGGCAGGTCGAGGGCGCCGCCCCAGCGCTCCGGCGACTCGAGGGCGATGACCTGTCCGAGGCCCCAGGTGGTGGCCTGCGCTTCGGCGCGTACGGTGTCGGAGCGGCCGGTCGAGATCGCTCCCCTGGTCAGCAGCCACAGCGGGACGACGCTCGTCATGCGCGCGCAGAGCTGCGCGAGCGCGGTGTTCGCGGCGAGGCCGGCCGGCAGGGAAGGCTCGTCCGGGTGGGCGCGCTCGTCCAGCGCCAGCAGGGAGACGATGCCGGTCAGGCCGTCCACGCCGGACGGGTCGGCCTCGTCGAGCGTCGTGGTGACGACGGTGGCGCCTGCGGAGGCGAGCGCGGCCTCGACGCCGGCCGCGATGTCGTCGCGCGGGTCCTGCGGAACGACCAGGAGCCACGTGCCGGACAGGGTCGTACGGTCGAAGGAGACGTGCTCCCAGGTGCCCCGGTAGGTCCAGCGTTCGACGGTGCCCTGCTCCTGGCGGCGCTCCAGCCAGTTCGACAGCAGCGGGAGGGCGACCTCGAGCGATCGGCGCTGCTCGTCGTCGGCGTCCAGCGCACGGCCGAGCTCGGTCACGTCGGCCCCGCGTACGGCGGCGAGCACGTCGTCGCCGCCGGCACGCGCGGGCGCCGGGGTGAGCCAGAACCGGTCCCGTGCGAAGGCGTGGACGGGGAGGTCCGCGGGCTCGACGCCGGGCAGGATCGCTGCCCAGTCGAGCGTGGCCCCGTCCGCGTGCAGCCGCGCGTACGCGGTCGCCAGCGCGAGGTGCTCGGAGGTGCCGGACCGCAGCATCGGGACCACGGTCGCGTCGTCCACGATCTCGTCGACCAGCCCGCTCAGGGCGGCCGACGGGCCCAGCTCGACGAACCGGCGCACGCCCTTGTCACGCAGGAAGCGCACGCCGTCGGCGAAGCGGACCGCCTCGCGCACGTGGGAGACCCAGTAGCCGGCCGAGGCGAGGCGGTCCCCCGCCGTCTCGCCGGTCAGGTTGGACACGACCGGAGACCGCGGCGGGTGGTACTCGACCGTCTCGGCGACCTGGCGGAACTCCTCGAGAATGGGCTCCATCTGCGCCGAGTGGAAGGCGTGGCTGACCCGCAGGCGCTTCGCCCGGTACCCGCGGTCCCCGGCCAGGCGCGCGATCTCCTCGACGGCGTCCTCGTCGCCGGAGACCACGGTCGACGCCGGGCCGTTCACCGCGGCGACGCTCACCGCGTGACCGTCGATCAGCGCGCGCACGTCGTCCTCGGCGGCGGCGACCGAGAGCATCGCGCCGCGCGCGGTGACCGACTGCATGAGCCGGCCGCGTGCCGCGACGAGGCGGCACGCGTCCTCCGCGGAGAACACTCCGGCGACATGCGCCGCGGCGAGCTCTCCGATGGAGTGGCCGATCAGGTAGTCGGCCTTCAGGCCGCGGCTCTCCAGCAGCCGGTAGAGCGCGACCTCGAAGGCGAACAGCGCGACCTGCGTGTACTCGGTCCGGTCGAGCGACTCGGCCTCGGGGCTCCCGGCCGGCGCGAACATGACCGTGCGCACGCTCTGGCGCGTCAGCGGGTCCAGGTGGCCGCACAGCTCGTCGAGCGCGGCGGCGAAGACCGGTTCCCCGGCGTACAGCTCGGAGCCCATGCCGGGACGCTGCGCGCCCTGGCCGGAGAAGAGCAGCGCGACCTTGCCCGTGGCCGCGACGGCGGGCGGGACGACCAGCGGCGACGGTGTGTTCTCCGCGATCGCCCGCAGGCCGGCGAGCAGCCCGGCGGTGTCGGCGGGGCCGGCGACGGCCGTACGGTGCGGCAGGGCGGCGCGGGTCGTGGCGAGGGCGCGGGCGACGGCGACCGGGTCGGCGTCGGTGTCGATCCCCGCGAGCAGCCGTCGCGCCTGGCGCGGCAGGGAGTCCTTCGTGGTGCCGGAGAGCACCCACGCCACGGCGGACGGCGCGGCCGGTCGCTCTTCGGTCTCGGCCGGCTCGGCGGCGGGCGCGGCCTCCAGGATGACGTGGGCGTTGGTGCCGCTTACGCCGAACGCGGACACGGCGGCGCGGCGTACCTCGCCGGTCTCGGGCCAGGGACGGTTCTCGGTGAGCAGCTCGACCCGCCCGGCGGACCAGTCGACGTCCGGGGTGGGCGTGTCGGCGTGCAGCGTGCGCGGCAGGACCTCGCGCCGCAGGGCGAGGATCATCTTGATCAGCCCGGCGACCCCGGAGGCCGCCTGGGTGTGCCCGATGTTGGACTTGACCGAGCCGAGCCACAGCGGCCGGTCGTCGGCGCGCTCGCGGCCGTACGTCGCGAGCAGCGCGTGCGCCTCGATCGGGTCGCCGAGCGTCGTGCCGGTGCCGTGCGCCTCGACGACGTCGATCTGGCGTTCGGACAGGCCCGCCGAGGACAGCGCCTGCCGGATCACGCGCTGCTGGGCGGGACCGCTCGGCGCGGTCAGGCCGTTGCTGGCGCCGTCGGAGTTGACCGCCGAGCCGCGGATGACCGCGAGCACCCGGTGCCCCATCCGCCGTGCCTGCGAGAGGCGCTCCAGCACGAGGACGCCGGCGCCCTCGCCCCAGCCGGTGCCGTCGGCGTCCGCCCCGAACGCGCGGCATCGCCCATCGGAGGCGAGCCCGCCCTGCTTGGCGAACTCCTGGAACGCGGTCGGGACGACCATCACGGTGACGCCGCCGGCGAGCGCGGTGGCGCACTCGCCGCGGCGCAGCGCCTGGACGGCCAGGTGGACGGCGACCAGCGAGGACGAGCACGCCGTGTCGATGGTGACGGCCGGGCCCTCGAACCCGAACGTGTAGGCGATGCGGCCGGACAGGACGGCGCCGGAGGCGCCGGTGAGAAGGTGGCCTTCGGCACCCTCGGGGACCGAGGTCGCCGAGGCGCCGTATCCGGAGGGCCCCGCGCCGACGAAGACGCCCGCGCGCGTTCCGCGCAGTCCCGTGACGTCGATGCGCGCCCGCTCGAACGCCTCCCAGGCGACCTGCAGGACCACGCGCTGCTGCGGGTCCATCGCGAGCGCCTCGCGCGGTGAGATGCCGAAGAAGCCGGGGTCGAACTCGTCCATGCCCTGGGCGAAGCCGCCCTGGTGGCCCGACAGCGCGCCCAGGTCCCAGCCGCGGCCGTCGGGCAGGTCGCCGATTGCGTCGGTGCCGCTCGTGACCAGATCCCACAGGTCCTCGGGTGAGGACACGCCACCGGGATAGCGGCAGGCCATCCCGACGACCGCGATCGGCTCGGCGTCGCGGTCCTCGGCCTCCTGCAGCCGATCGCGGGTCTCGGCGAGCTCGGCCGTTACCCGCCTGAGGTAGTCCCGGAGCTTCTGTTCCTGCACGCTCGGCATCAGGGCCTTCCGTTCCGACGTGGGCGCTCGACTTCCCGACGGCACCTAGATGGCGTCACACGTCAACGTATGGCCGACCCCGTTTGGGTACTCACCAGTCGATCTAGTGGAACTCCTGGTTTCCTCCGGATACGTTCGAACGCTCTGTCAGGACGGCCCGAGCCGGTCGTCGATGAAGGCGAACAGGTCGTCGTCCGATGTCTCTCCCAGCTCCTTCGCGAGCGATCCGCCCTCCGCACGCGCCTCTCCGTCGAGCGACCTGAGCAGACCGCGGAGGCGGTCGGCGAGCATGTCGCGCTCGCCGCCGCCGAGCCCGGCCACGGCCAGCTCCAGCCGGTCCAGGTCGGCCTCCAGGGTCCGCCCTCCGGCCTCGGGGACGAGCCGGTCGTACAGGTGCGCGGCCAGCGCGGAGGCGGTCGGATGGTCGAACACCAGGGTGGTCGGCAGGGTCAGCCCTGTCGTCTTCGCGAGGATGTTGCGCAGGTCGACCGCTGTCAGGGAGTCGAAGCCGAGGTCACGGAACGCCCGCTCCGGGTCGAGCTCGTCGTCGGGGCCGAAGCCGAGGACCGCCTTGGCGCGTTCGACCACCAGCTCCAGCAGGTGGGCCATCCGCTCCTCAGCGGGCAGCTCCGCCAGGGCGGCGGTGAAGCCGGCGTCACTTCCCGGCTGCTCTGCGAGCGCGGCACGCACCTCGGGGATGTCCTCGATGAGCGGCCTGCGGCGCATCGCGCCGTACGTCGCGGCGAACCGCGGCCAGTCGACGTCGGCCACCGCGAGGAACGTCTCGTCGGCGTCGAGCGCCTCGCCGAGCACGCTCAGTGCCAGGTCCGGCTCCATCGCCTCGACGCCGCGGCGCGACAGCTCCTCGGCGGTCGTGTCCCCGGCCGCCATGCCGACCTCGCCCCAGGCACCCCAGGCGATCGAGAGCCCGTGCCGGCCGCGGGCACGCCGCTCGCGCACGAACCCGTCGAGGTAGGCGTTGGCGGCGGCGTAGGCGGTCTGGCCTGCGCTGCCCCATACGGCCGCGTTGGAGGAGAACACCACGAACTCCTCCAGCTCGTCGCCGAAGACCTCCTCCAGGTTCCGCGCGCCCGCGACCTTCGGCGCGCACACGCGGTCCCACTCGGACAGGTCGCTCGCCCCGGCCGGGACGCTCTCCACGACGCCTGCGGCGTGGAACACCGACCGCACGCGCACGCCCCGTCCGAGGAGCTCGTCGCGCAGGCGCGCCACGGCGCCGGGGTCGGCGACGTCACAGCGTTCGGCGATCACACCGGGGACGTCAGGGCCGCCGCCGGAGCGGCTGACCACGACGATCTGTTTCTCTCCGCGCTCGGCCAGCCAGCCGGCCAGCCGGCCACCGATGCCGCCGGACCCGCCGGTCACCAGCACCGCGCCCTCGCCGGGGCCGATCGGATCCGCGGCGGTCACGGGCGCGTCGTCGCGCATGAGCCTGCGCACGAGAACACCGGTGTCGCGGATCGCGAACTGGTCCTCGTCGCTCTTGGTGCGGATGATCGTCGCGAGCGCGTCGGCCGCGGCCTCGTCCACGGCGGCCGGCAGGTCGACGAGACCGCCCCAGGTGTCCGGCGATTCGAGCCCGAGCACGCGGCCCAGGCCCCAGACGCCGCTCTGCAGGGAGTTCTCGGCGTCGGCGGTCACGCACCACAGCGGCGCGCCGGTGTCGGCGTCGCCCAGCGCCTGTGCCAGCCTCACCGTCGACGTCCAGGCCGACGCCACTCCGGACGCGGACACGCCCGGTTCGGCGGCCAGCAGGGAGACCACGGCCGTGGCCGGCGCGCCGAGCGCCGCGGCGAGCTCCGCGCGGCCGGTGGCCGGTCCGGCCTCGACGGCCGACACCTCGCCCCGCGCGCGCAGCAGGTCCAGGACCTCGGCGGACCATCCCGGCGTGCCCTCGGGCACGACGACGAGCCAGTGCGGTTCCTCGCCGGACGGGGCGAGGTCGGCCGGGATCCAGGAGACGCGGTACCTCCAGTCGCGCGTGGCGTGGGCGGTCCGCCGTCCGCGCCACCAGATCGACAGGCGCGGCATCAGCGCGCCCAGCGCCGGCAGATCGTCCTCGGCGCCGAGCAGCTTGGCCAGCCCGGCCGGGTCGGCCTGGTCGACCGCCGACCAGAACTCCGCGCCCACGCCGTTCTCGGTCTCGGCGACCGGCTCGGGCCAGTACGGGCGGCGGTCGAAGGCGTAGGTGGGCAGCGGGACCCGGCGCGCGCCCGCGAAGAAGGGCGACCAGTCGACCTCGACGCCGCGTACCCACACCTCGGCCAGCGACGTGAGGAACCTCGTGGTGCCGCCGTCGCCGCGCCGGAGCGAGCCGCCGACCACGCCTCCGCCGCCTCCGTCCGTCCCGGCCAGAGTGTCCTCGGTGGCGGCGGTGAGCACGGGGTGCGGGCTCGTCTCGACGAACGACCGGTATCCCTGCCCGGCGAGCTCACGCACGGCCGGGGCGAACCCGACCTGCTCGCGCAGGTTCCGGTACCAGTAGCCGGCGTCGAGCTCGGTGCCGTCCAGGAAGCCGCCGGTCACCGTCGAGTAGAAGGGCACGTCGCCGGCGGACGGCGTCAGCCCGTCGAGCGCCTCGCCGAGCGAGTCGCGTACGGCCTCGACCTGCGGAGAGTGGGACGCGTAGTCCACTGGCACCCGCTTGGCGCGGATGTCGCGCTCCTCGCACCAGGCCTGGACCCGGTCCAGGGCGTCGTCGGGGCCGGAGAGCACCACGGAGGCGGGGCCGTTCACCGCCGCCAGGGAGACGTCGTCGTCGAACTCCAGGTCCTCGGGGCGCGACTGGACCGACAGCATCCCGCCGCCGTCGAGCCCGGCCAGCAACCGCGAGCGCGCGACCACGATGTGCAGCGCGTCTGCCAAGGACAGCACCCCGGCGACGTGCGCGGCGGCGACCTCGCCCTGTGAGTGGCCGAGCACGGCGTCCGGCTCGACGCCGTGGGCGCGCCACAGGGCGGCGAGGGAGATCATCATCGCGCAGAGCGCGGGCTGCACGACGTCGACGCGGTCGAACAGGCCGGCGGCCTCCTCACCGGCGAAGAGCACGTCGCGCAGTGACCAGTCCGTGAGCCCGTCGAGCACGGCGGCGCACTCGTCCATCGCACGCGCGAATACCGGGGACTCCTCCCACAGCTCGCGGCCCATCCCGGTCCACTGCGAGCCCTGTCCGGGGAAGACGAAGACGACACGGCCGGGTCCGCCCGGGGCCACACGGCCGGCGACCGTCTCCCCGTCCGCGAGCGCGCGTGCGAAGTCCGGCAGGCTCTCCCCGACGACGACGGCGCGGTCCTCGAACCGCGACCGCAGGCTCAGCGAGAGCCCGGCGTCCGCGGCCGAACGGTCGGAGGCGGCCACCTCGGCCAGGCGCGCGAGCTGGTTGGACAGCCCGCCGGTGCCACGGCCGGACACGACCCACGGGACCGGGCCGCCCGCGGCCTCGGTGGCGGGTTCCGGCGTCCTGACCGGCGCCTGTTCGAGGATGACGTGCGCGTTGGTTCCGCTGACGCCGAAGGCCGAGACGGCCGCACGGCGCGGCCTCGTACGCTCGGGCCACGGCCGCGTCTCGGTGGCCAGCTCGATCTCACCGGCGTCCCAGTCGACCTCGGCCGACGGCTCGTCGGCGTACAGGGTCTTCGGCACGACTCCATGGCGCAGCGCCTGGATCATCTTGATCACACCGGCCGTGCCGGCGGCGGCCTGCGTGTGGCCGACGTTGGACTTGACCGAGCCCAGCAGCAGCGGGCCGTCGGCACGGTCCTGGCCGTACGTCGCGAGCAGCGCCTGCGCCTCGATCGGGTCGCCGAGCCTGGTGCCGGTGCCGTGGCCCTCGACGACGTCGACCTCGCCGGTGCGCAGCCCGGCGTCGGCGAGCGCCCGCTGAATCACGCGCTGCTGCGACGGGCCGTTCGGCGCGGTGAGCCCATTGGACGCGCCGTCCTGGTTGATCGCCGAGCCGCGCAGCACCGCGAGGATCTCGTGGCCCGCGCGCTCGGCGTCCTCCAGGCGTTCGAGCACGAGCACGCCGGCGCCCTCGCCCCAGCCGGTGCCGTCGGCCCCGGCTCCGAAGGCCTTGCAGCGGCCGTCGGAGGACAGCCCACCCTGGCGTTCGAACTCCCCGAACATGCTCGGCGTCGTCATCACGGTGACGCCTCCGGCGAGCGCGAGACCGACCTCGCCGCGGCGCAGCGCCTGCGCGGCGAGGTGCATCGCGACCAGGGAGGACGAGCACGCGGTGTCGATGGAAACGGCCGGTCCTTCGAGGCCCAGCACGTACGAGATCCGCCCGGACAGCACCGCGGCGGCGTTCCCCGTCGCGAGGAGCCCCGCCAGCTCCGGGTCGTCCTTCACGCGCTCGGCGTAGTCGTGCAGGCTGGAGCCGAGGAACACGCCGGTCTCGGAGCCGCGCAGGCCGAGCGGATCGACGCCGGCACCTTCCAGGGCCTCCCACGCGCACTCCAGGATGAGCCGCTGCTGCGGGTCCATCGCCAGGGCCTCGCGCGGGGAGATCCCGAAGAATCCGGCGTCGAAGCCGGCGATGTCGCCGATCCAGCCGCCGACGCCGTGGCGCCAGCCGCGGCCGTGCGGCACGGCCCCGAGCACGTCGACGCCGCCGGCGACGACGTCCCACAGCGCGGACGGCGAGTCGATGCCGCCGCCGAACCGGCAGGCCATGCCCACGATGGCGAGCGCGTCCGTGCCGGTCGCCACCCGCGCCGCTGCGGCGGCGGGTGCGGGCGTGGCGCCCAGCACGGCCCGGTACAGCTCGTCGGCGAGCGCCTTCGGCGTCGGATGGTCGAACACGGCGGTGGCGGGCAGCCGTACGCCGGAGGCCGCCGCGAGCCGGTTGCGCAGGTCGACGGCGGTGAGGGAGTCGAAGCCGACGTCGCGGAACGCGCGGCCGGGGTCGACCGAGCCCGCGCCGCCGAGTCCGAGCACGGCGGCCGCCTGGGTGCTGACGAGCTCCAGCACGGCGTGCCGCCGGTCCGCCTCCGACATTCCCGCGAGCCGTTCGGCCAGCGACGACCGCTCGGCCTTCGCGGCGGCACGGCGCACCGGGGCGCGGACGAGCCCGCGCAGCATCGGCGGCGCGGCGACCGGCGCGGTCGCGGACCGCCAGACGGCGGTGTCGAACCGTGCGGGCGCGACGACCGTCTCGCCGCTCGCGCAGGCGGCGTCCATCAGCCGCAGCGCGTCGGCGGCGTCGAGCGGTACGAGGCCGGAGCGGGTCGCGCGTCCGAGGTCGCGCTCGCCGAGGCGTCCGGCCATGCCTCCCTGCGCGGCCCAGAGCCCCCAGGGCAGCGAGACCGCGGGCAGTCCTTCGGCGCGCCGCGTACGTGCCAGGGAGTCGAGGAAGGCGTTGGCCGCGGTGTAGGACGCCTGGCCGGCGCCGCCGAGCAGGCCGGCGACCGAGGAGAACAGCACGAACGCGCCGATCTCGCGGTCGGCGGTGAGCTCGTGCAGCGCCATCGCGGCGTCCGCCTTCGACCGCAGCACCCGGTCGAACTTCTCGGGGGTGAGGGAGTCGAGCAGCCCGTCGTCCAGGGTCGCGGCGGTGTGCACGACACCGGTGAGGCGATGGTCGCCGACCGCGGCGTGGAGCGCCTCCCGGTCCGCGACGTCGCAGGCGACGACGGCCAGGCGGTCGCCGAGCTCGTCGGCCAGTTCGGCCGCGCCGGGCGCCTCGGGGCCGCGGCGGCTGAGCAGCAGGACGCGGGCGACGTCGTGCTCGGCGACCAGGTGCCGGGCGACGAGTCCGGCGAGGCCCTCCGCCGAGCCGGTGACGAGCACGGTGCCGTCACGGTCGAAGACCGGCCCGGCGTCCGTCTCGTCCGTGCGGAGCCTCGCGAGGCGTGGGGCCGACGCGGCGTCCTCGCCGACGGCGAGCTGCGGTTCGCCGGTCGCGACGGCCCGCAGGAGCACGGGCCCGGCCTCGCCCGTGACGTCGGCGAGCACGAACCGGTCGGGGTGTTCGGCCTGGATCGAGCGCACCAGGCCCTGCACGGCGGCGGCGGCCGGGTCCGTGTCGGCGTTCTCGGTCACCACCACGAGACGCCGGTCCGGCTCCGGCTCGGTCGCCAGCCAGGAGCGTACGGCGTCGACGGTGTCGGAGATCATCGGGCGTGCGCGCTCGTGCGGCGGCAGGCCGTCCGGTGCCACGGGGCTCCAGAACGTCAGCTCCGGCAGGCCCTCGCACGCTTCGGCGAGGTGCCGGACCTCGGCGCCGCCCGCGGCCAGCCGGGTGCGCAGGTTCAACGGGTCGTCGCCGAGCACCGCGATCTCGCCGGGAACCCGCTCCGCGAGGGCGACGGGCGCCTGCTCGACGGCGAACAGGTCCAGCTCACGTCCTGTCGCGAGCGACTCGGTGGGAACGGCGCGCAGCCGCAGCGACTCGATCTCCAGCACGGGCGCGCCGGTGCCGTCGGCGACCTGGAGCGCGATCGTGTCGTCGTCGAGGAGGCGCAGCCGGCACCGCAGCGTCTCGGCCCCCGTGGCGTGGAGGTTCACGCCGCTCCACGCGAACGGCATCCGGCGTCCGGAGGCCTCCTGGCCGGTGAACCCGAGGCCCTGCAGCGCCGCGTCGAGCAGCGCGGGGTGGAGCGCGAAGGCATCGAGGTCGGACAGCGAGCCCTCGGGCGCCTCGATCTCGGCGAGGACATCGTCGCCGTCCCGCCAGACCGAGCGCAGCCCCTGGAACGGCTCGCCGTAGTCGATCCCGGTGTCGGCCAGCCGGTCGTAGTACCCCGTGAGGTCCACGGGCGCCGTGCCGGGCGGCGGCCACTGGGCCAGGTCGAACCCGGCCGCCGGGGCCTCGGGCGACAGCACGCCGGTGGCGTGGCAGGTCCAGGCGGTGTCCTCGTCGGCGTTCTCCGCGCGCGCGTGGACGGTGAGCGCGCGGTCGCCGGTCTCGTCGGGGGCGGAGAGGATGACGCGCAACGCGGTGTCGCGGTCGCCGGCGAGCACGAGCGGGGTGTTCAGGGTGAGCTCAGTGAGGGCGGCGCAGCCGACCTGCTCGCCCGCGCGGAGCGCCAGCTCGGTGAAGGCGGTGCCGGGCAGCACGATCGCACCGCCCACCACGTGATCGGCCAGCCACGGCGTGGCGCGGGTCGAGAGCCGTCCGGTGAACAGGTGGCCGTCGCCGGTCGCGACGACCGCGCCGAGCAGCGGGTGGCCGGTGTCCTCCAGGCCGGGCGCGGTCGTCCCGGCGCCGGGGAGGCCAGGTGTGGAGAGCCAGAAGCGCTCGCGCTGGAAGGCGTAGGTCGGCAGATCGACGGGGCGGGGCGTCGCCTCGCCGAAGGCCGGCCGCCAGTCGACGCTCGCGCCGCGCACCCAGGCCTCGGCCAGCGACGTGAGGAACCGGCGCGGGCCTCCGTCGTCGCGGCGCAGCGACCCGACCACCGCGGCCGTGCGGTCCGCCGCGTCGAGGGTCTCTTCGACGGCCATGGTGAGCACCGGGCGCGGGCTCATCTCGACGAACACGTCGTGGCCCGCCTCGGCCAGGGCCGCGACGACCGGCTCGAACCGGACGGTCTCCCGCAGGTTGCGGTACCAGTAGCCGGCGTCGAGCTCGGTGCCGTCGAGGATCGTGCCGGTCACCGTGGAGTGGAACGGGATCCGCGCACGAGACGGCGAGATGCCGGCCAGGGCTTCCAGGACGCGGTCCCGGATGCTCTCGACCTGCGGCGTGTGGGAGGCGTAGTCGACGGGGATCCTGCGCGCCCTGATCTCACGGGCGGTCAGGGCGACGACGAGCTCGTCCAGCGCCGATGGCTCTCCGGCGACGACGACGGAGGCGGTGCCGTTGAGCGCGGCGAGCGACACCCGCCCCTCGTACGCGGCGAGCTCGCGTTCGGCCTCGTCGGCGGGCAGCGCCACCGAGACCATGCCGCCCGACCCCGCCAGCGCGGTGATCGCCTGGCTGCGCAGGGCGGCCGCGAGGGCCGCGTCCTCCAGCGTGAGCGCGCCCGCGACGTGCGCGGCGGCGATCTCGCCCTGGCTGTGGCCGATCACCGCGGCGGGCCGCACGCCGTACGACTCCCAGAGGGCGGCGAGCGAGACCATGACCGCGAACAGCGCGGGCTGCACGACGTCGACGCGGTCGAGCGCCGGTGCGCCGTCCTCCTCGCGGAGCACGGCCTCCAGCGACCAGTCGACGTGCGGCGCGAGCGCGGCCTCGCACGCCCGCAGCTTCTCCGCGAAGACCGGAGTGGTGTCGATGAGCTCGCGGGCCATCCCGGCCCACTGCGCCCCTTGTCCGGGGAAGACGAAGACCGTCTTGCCGGACAGGTCGGCGACGCCGACGACGGCGTCCTCGCCGACCGTGCCGAGCAGGTCCGTGAGCTCGTCGCGGCCGTCGCCGACGAGTACGGCGCGGTGCGGCAGCGGTGACCGTGCCGTGGCGAGCGCGTGCCCGACGCCGGCCGCGGACGGCGCGGCCCCGGACCGGAGGAAGGTCCGCAGCCGCTCGGCCTGGCCGCGCAGCGCGGTCTCGCCGGCGGCGGACAGCACCCACGGCATGGCCGGCAGGTCGTCCGTCACGTCTTCGGGGGCCGGTTCACCGGCCTCTTCCAGGATCACGTGCGCGTTGGTCCCGCTGCCGCCGAACGACGACACGGCGGCCCGGCGCGGCTCTTCCCCGCGCGGCCACGGCCGTGCCTCGGTCAGCAGCTCCACGCGGCCCGCCGACCAGTCGACGTGCGGGGTCGCCTCCTCGGCGTGCAGCGTCTTCGGCAGCACGCCGTGCCGCATCGCCATGACCATCTTGATCACCCCGGCGACGCCCGAGGCCGCCTGGGCGTGGCCGATGTTCGACTTCACCGAGCCGAGATAGAGGGGTTCGGTGCCGGTGCCACGTCCGCCGTACGTCGCGACCAGCGCGCGCGCCTCGATCGGGTCGCCGAGCACGGTGCCCGTGCCGTGCGCCTCGACGGCGTCGACCTGGCCGACCGACAGCCCGGCCGCGCTCAGCGCCTGCCGGATGACCCGGCGCTGCGCCGGGCCGCTCGGCGCGGTCAGCCCGTTGGAGGCGCCGTCCTGGTTCAGCGCCGAGCCGCGTACCGTCGCCAGCACCCGGTGGCCGAGCCGGCGCGCCTCGGAGAGGCGCTCCAGCACGACGACGCCGGCGCCCTCGGCCCAGCCGGTGCCGTCGGCGCCGGCCGCGAACGCGCGGCAGCGGCCGTCGGCGGAGAGCCCGCCCTGCCGGCTGAACTCCACGAACGCCCCGACCGTCGGCAGGATCGTGACCCCGCCGGCGAGCGCGAGCGAGCAGTCGCCCGCCCGCAGCGAGCGGCATGCCAGGTGCAGCGCGACGAGCGAGGTCGAGCACTGGGTGTCGATCGACACCGCAGGGCCTTCGAGACCGAGGGTGTAGGAGACACGGCCGGACATCATGCCCATGCCGGTGCCGGTCAGCGCGTAGCCCTCCAGCTCGCGGGTCACGTCGGGCGAGCCGAGGCCGTACAGCGACGCGGGCGCTCCGGTGAAGACGCCGGTCTGGCTGCCGCGCAGGGTGTGCGGCGCGATCCCGGCGCGTTCGAACGCCTCCCAGGCGATCTCCAGCAGCACGCGCTGCTGCGGGTCCATCGCGAGCGCCTCGCGCGGCGAGATCCCGAAGAAGCCGGCGTCGAACTCGGCGGCGTCGTAGAGGAAGCCGGCCTCGCGCGCGTAGAAGGTGCCCTCGTGGCCGGGGTCCGGGTGGTACAGGTTGTCCAGGTCCCAACCGCGGTCGGCGGGGAACGCGCCCATCGCGTCCGTGCCGGAGTCGACCAGCTCCCAGAGGTCCTCGGGCGAGGAGACCCCGCCCGGGTAACGGCACGCCATGCCGACGATCGCGATCGGCTCGGCGTCCCGTTCCTCCGCCTCACGGAGCCGGCGGCGTGCGTCCCGCAGCTCGGAGGTGGCCCACTTCAGGCTCTCGAGGAGCTCTTGTTCCTTCGCCACTGAGGCTTCACCCAATCCGTACGCGAGGGACCGATGCCACGCCCGCCGGTCACTGGCGGCCGAACTCCTTGTGCAGGAGTGAGAGCATCTCGTCCGCGCTGGCCGAGTCCAGATCGCCGCCCTTCGCGGGCACGTCGTCGTTCTCGTCGGTCATCCGGTCGGCGAGGCGCCGCAGACGCTGGGCGATGGGCCCGAGCGCCGTCCGGTGTTCGCTGTCCTTTCGCAGTTCCGCCAGTGCCTCTTCCATCGCGTCGAGATCGGTGTGGACGGTGTCCGGGGTGGCCGCCGGGAACAGCTCGTGGTGCAGGTGCCCGGCGAGCGCGGTCGCCGTCGGGTGGTCGAACACCAGCGTCGCCGGCAGGGCCAGCCCGGTGGCCGGGGCCAGCCGGTTGCGCAGGTCCACGGCGGTCACCGAGTCGAAGCCCAGATCGCGGAAGGACTTGTCCGCGGGCAGGGCCTCGTCCTTTCGATAACCTAGGGCGGCCCCGGCTTGGGTAGTCACCAGTCGTAGTAGGTGTTCCCCTCGTTCCGCGCGGGTTAGGCTGGCCAGTTCGTCGGCGAGCCCGGGTCCGGCGACCGGGTCGGGCAGCGCCGCGACGGCCTCCGGGATCTCCTGCAGCAGCGGCCTCGCCCGTGCGGCGGTGAAGGTCTCGGCGAACCTCGGCCAGTCCACGTCGGCGACGGCGACGAAGGTCTCGTCCGCGTCGAGCGCGTCGCCCAGCACGCCCAGTGAGTCCTCCGGCGCCATGGGCCTGACGCCGAAACGGGAGAGCTCGCGTGCCGCGTCGCCGGTGGCCATACCGACCTCGTCCCAGGCGCCCCAGGCGACGGACAGCGCGTGATGGCCGCGTGCCCGGCGGGCCTCGGCGAAGCCGTCGAGGTAGGCGTTGGCGGCGGCGTAGGCGCTCTGGCCCGCGCTCCCCCACACGCCCGCGTTGGAGGAGAACGCGACGAACTCGGCGAGCTCGCCGCCGAAGACCTCCTCCAGGTTCAGCGCGCCCGCGACCTTCGCGGCGCACACGCGCGGCCAGTCCGCGAGATCGGTCCGCTCGACCGGGACGCTGTCCACGACCCCGGCCGCGTGGTACACCGACCGCACGGACAGCCCGCGTGCCAGGAGGTCGTCCCGCAGCGCGGCCACGGCGGCCGGGTCGGTGACGTCACAGGCGATCGACTCGACGCGGACGTCGAGCTCGTCACGCAGGGCGCTCGCCGACTCCGAACGCTCCGCGGAGCGGCTCACCAGCACGATCTCGGTCTCACCACGCGTCGCCAGCCAGCGGGCGAGCCGGATGCCGATCCCGCCGGTGCCGCCGGTCACGAGCACGGCGCCCTCGCCCGGCCGGTCACGTACGGCCTCCGCGGCGGCCCGGTCGCGTACGAGGCGGCGTGCGAACACGCGCGACTTCCGCACGGCCAGCTGGTCTTCGGTGCCGGCGGCCCGCAGGGCCAAGATGAGATGCTTCGCGGACTGCTCGTCCGGCTCCGGCGGGAGGTCGATGAGGCCGCCCCAGCCGCGCGGGTGTTCCAGGCCGATCACGCGGCCGAGCCCCCACAGCCCGGACTGCACCGGATCCACGGTGTCGTCCGGCAACGCGGCCACGGCGTCGCGGGTGACGCACCACAGCGGTGCCTCGACGCCCCGGTCCCAGAGGGCCTGCGCCAGCAGGATCGTCGAGCTCCAGGCGCTCGCGACGCCCGAGCCCGCCCAGTCCGGCGCCGCGCCGAGGAGCGAGACGACGGCGCCGGCCTCTCCGTCCGGCAGGCTCTTGAGGAGGCCGACGCGATCGGTGTCCGGGCCGACCTCGACCTCGGCGACGTCGCCGTCGGCGCGGAGCGCGTTCAGCACGGCGTCGATCCACGTGCGGTCGCCGCCGACCGGGACCACGGCCCAGCGGCTCACCGGCCCGCCGGGAGCCGGCTCGGGCTCGACCGCCTTCCAGCTCACGCGGTAGCGCCAGTCGTCGGTGGCCGGCCCGGCGGTCAGGGCCGCGGCGACCGGCTCGGCCCAGTAGTCGCGGTGCTCGAAGGCGTAGGTCGGCAGCGGGATCCGGCGTGCCCCCTCGAACGCGGCGGCCCAGCGTACGTCGACGCCCCCGACCCAGAGTTCGGCGGCGGACCGCAGGAACCGTGCGCGCCCGCCGTCGTCGCGCCGCAGCGTGCCGGCGATCACGGCGTCCCGCGCGGCGGGAGTGTCGGAGATGGCCATCGTCAGGACCGGGTGCGCGCTGATCTCGACGAAACAGCCGAAGCCCTGCCCGGCCAGGTCGGCGATCGCGTCGCCGAAGCCGACGCGCTCGCGCATGTTGCGGAACCAGTACTCGGCGTCGAGCCGTGTCCCGTCGAGCGTGCCGCCGGTCACGGTGGAGTGGAAGGTGACGTCGCCCGCACGCGGCCGGAGGCCGGCCAGGGCGGCGACGAGCTCGTCGCGGATGGGGGCGACCTGCGGCGAGTGGGAGGCGTAGTCGACCGGCACCATGCGGGCGCGCAGCCCGGCCTCCTCACAGCGAGCGGCCGCGGCCTCCAGCTCGGCGACGGTTCCGGACAGGACGGTGGACGTCGGGCCGTTGACGGCCGCCACGTTCACGCCCTCCAGCAGCGGTTCGAGGTCCGCGAGTCCCGCCTGGACCGACAGCATGCCGCCCGAGCCGGCCAGCCCGGTCAGCAGCCGCGACCGCGTGACGGCCACGTTCAGGGCCTCCTCCAGGGTCAGGACGCCGGCGACACAGGCGGCGGCGACCTCTCCCTGTGAGTGCCCGAGAACCACGTCCGGCCGTACGCCGTAGGCGTCCCACAGCCGCGCCAGGGAGATCATCACGGCGCACAGTGCGGGCTGCACCACGTCGACGCGCTCCAGCTCGGCGGCCTGCGGCGTGCCGGCCTCGGCGTGCAGGACGTCGCGCAGCGACCAGTCCGTGAGCCCGTCGAGGACGGCGGCGCACTCGTCCATCGCCTCGCCGAACACCGGCGAGGACGCCCAGAGTTCGCGGCCCATGCCGGCCCACTGCGACCCCTGGCCGGGGAAGACGAACACGACCCCGGTCTGGTCACGCGCGGTCCCGGTCACCGCGTCGCCGACGTCGGCGAGCATCGCGCCTGGGTCGGTCCCGATGAGGACGGCGCGCTCCTCCAGCGCGGCGCGCGTGGTGGCGAGCGACCAGCCGATGTCGGCCGGGGAGGCGTTCTCGGCGGCCACGGCGAGCCGCCGCGCCTGCCGCGCGAGACCGCCCGGCCCGCGGGCCGAGAGCACCCACGGCACCACGGTGTCCCGCGTTTCCCCCGCCGGCTCTCGTACGAGCGCCGGGCCCTGCTCCAGGATGACGTGCGCGTTGGTACCGCTGACGCCGAAGGAGGAGACCCCGGCGCGGCGCGGACGGTCGCCGGAGGGCCACGGCCGCGCCTCGTCGAGCAGCCGTACCCCGCCGGCGGACCAGTCGACGTGCGAGGAGGGCTCGTCGGCGTGCAGCGTCTTCGGCAGCACGCCGTTCCGCATCGCCTCGACCATCTTGAGCAGGCCCGCGACGCCCGCGGCGGCCTGTGTGTGGCCCAGGTTGGACTTGACCGAGCCGAGCCACAGCGGGCGGTCGTCGTCACGGCCCTGGCCGTACGTCGCCAGCAGCGCCTGCGCCTCGATCGGGTCGCCCAGCTTCGTCCCGGTGCCGTGGGCCTCCACGACGTCCACGTCGGCGGGGGTCAGCCCCGCGTCGGCGAGCGCCTGCCGGATGACCCGCTGCTGTGCCGGTCCGTTCGGCGCGGTGAGCCCGTTCGAGGCACCGTCCTGGTTGACCGCGGTGCCGCGGACGACGGCGAGCACCTCGTGCCCGGCGCGCTCGGCGTCGGAGAGGCGCTCGACGACGAGCACTCCCACGCCCTCGCCCCAGCCCGTGCCGTCGGCGCCGTCGCCGAACGCCTTGCAGCGTCCGTCCGGGGCGAGCCCGCCCTGCCTGCCGAACTCGACGAACATGTCGTCGCTGGCCATGATGGTCGCGCCGCCGACCAGGGCGAGCGAGCACTCGCCACGGCGCAGGGCGTTCGCCGCCAGGTGCAGCGCGACCAGCGAGGACGAGCACGCCGTGTCCATCGTCACCGCCGCGCCCTCCAGCCCGAGCGCGTACGCCACACGGCCCGACAGCACCGCCGGGGCGTTGCCCGTGGCGAGCAGGCCCTCCAGCTCCGGTGCTCCTCGCACCCGCTGCGCGTAGTCGTGCAGGCTCGACCCGAAGTAGACGGCGGTCGCGGACCCCTTGAGCGACAGCGGGTCGATGCCCGCCTGCTCCAGCGCCTCCCACGCGCACTCGAGCCCGAGCCGCTGCTGCGGGTCCATCGCGAGCGCCTCGCGCGGCGAGATCCCGAAGAATCCGGCGTCGAAGCCGCCCGCGCGGTCCAGGAACACTCCCGGCCCGGCGCCCGCGCGCCAGCCGCGGTCGGCCGGCGCCGCCGTGACGGCGTCGGCCTCGCGTGCCACGAGGTCCCAGAGACCGGCCGCGGAGTTCACCCCGCCGCCGAAGCGGCAGCCGGTGCCGACGATGACGACGGGCTCGTCCTTGGCGGGCACCATGTCTTCGGTCAGTTTGCGCAGCCGCTCGTTCTCCCGCAGCGCCGAACGCAGCGCCTCGACAAGTTTCGCGGAGTCACTCATCGTTCATGCCTCCTCATCGCTCGTCTCCGAGTGCCAGGCGGATCAGGTCTTCGGCGTTCATCGACTCGAACTCGTCATCCAGGGTCGGCTCGGTGTCGCCACCGGAGTCCCCGCCCATGCGCAGGAGGACGTCGTAGAGCCCCGCGTCACGCAGCTTCTGCAGCGGAATGGACGTGAGCACGCCGCGTACGGCCTCGTCCTCGGCCGGCTCGGCCTCGGTCTCCGGCGTGAGCAGCCGGTTGAGCTCGTCGGCGAGATCGGCCGGTGTCGGGAAGTCGAACACCAGCGTCGCCGGCAGTTCCAGGCCGGTGGCGGCGGTGATCTGGTTCCGCAGCTCGACCGCGGTCAGCGAGTCGAACCCGAGGTCGCTGAACCGCTGCCGGGGCCCGACCGCGTCCGGCGAGCCGTACGCGAGCACACTCGCGACGGTGGCCCGCACCCGCTGGAGCAGGACGCGCTCCCGCTCGGCGGGCCGGAGCTCGGCCAGCGACGGCAGCGCCGACGGGTCCTCCGCCGCCGTACGCGCCGCCGGTGCCTCCAGGTTCTCGAACAGCCGGCTGGGCCGCGACGCGGTGACGTGCGCCACGAACCGTGACCAGTCCAGGTCCACGACGGTCACGGCGTTCTCGCCGGAGTCCAGCACCTGCCGGAGAGCCTTGAGCGCCTGGTCCGGGCGCAGCGCGCTCATGCCGGCGCGGGCCATGCGCCGGGTGACGGCGGCGTCCGCGGCCATCCCGCCGTCGGCCCAGGGGCCCCAGGCGATCGTGCCGGCGTGCATCCCGTTCTCCTGCCGGTGGCGGGCGAGCGCGTCGAGGTAGGCGTTGGCGGCGGCGTAGTTGGCCTGGCCCGCGTTGCCCCAGACCGCGGCGACCGAGGAGAACATCACGAAGCGGTCGAGCCCGTCGGTGAGGCGGTGGAGGTTCCACGCTCCGGCGGCCTTGGGCGCGAGCACCTTCTCCAGCTGCTCCGGGGTCATCGCGTCCACGACACCGTCGTCGAGCACGCCCGCCGCGTGGATCACGGCGCTGAGCGGAAGGTTCTCAGGGATCTCGTCGAGCACCTCGCGCAGGCGTGTCTCGTCGGCGACGTCGCAGCGTGCGACGGTGACCTCGGTGCGCTCGCGCAGTTCGGCCACCCAGCCGGCCTCGGTTCCGCTCCGGCTGAGCAGGAGGATGTGCTCGGCGCCCCGCTCCGCGAGCCAGCGCGCGACCTGCGCGCCGAGGGCCCCGGTGCCGCCGGACACCAGTACGGTGCCGCGTGGCTGCCAGGGTTCGGCGACGCTCGGGGCCTTGCGCCGTACGAGCCTCGGGACGAAGGTCGTGTTCGCGCGGATGACCAGCTGGTCCTCGGCGTCCGGGGAGGTCAGCAGGGTGCAGAGCCGTTCCAGCTGGAATCCGGCCGGCACGTCGGGCAGGTCCACCAGGCCGCCCCAGCGCTGGGGGGCCTCCAGGGCGGCCGAGCGTCCGAAGCCCCAGAGCGGTGCGCGGCCCGGGTCGGCGGGGTCGCCGCCGAAGCCGATGGCCTCGCGGGTGACGCACCAGAGCGGTGCGATGACGCCAGCGTCGCCGAGCGCCTGGAACAGCACCAGCGTCGCGGTCAGCAGGGGTACGTCGGGGGCGGCGTCACGGTCGCGGGAACCGGCGAGCAACGACAACACTCCGTCGAACTCACCGCCCAGGTCCGTGATCCGGCCGGCCAGCGCGTCCCGCGTGTCTCCGGGCTCCACCGTCAGGGTCTCGGTGTGCATTCCGCGCTCGGTCATCGTGCGGAGCAGGCGCGCCTCCAGCCGATGGTCCTCGCCGAGGACGACGAGCCACCGGCCGCCGGTCTCTCCGGGCGACGGGTCCGTGGTGACCCATTCGGTGCCGTACCGCAGGCCGTCGAGCACGGCGTCGTCCTCGCGCCGTCGCCGCCACCCCGACAGCGCGGGCAGCAGGATCTCCAGGCCGGAGGTGTCCTCGATGCCCAGCTCGCTGGCGAGATGCCCGGCGTCGAGGCGGTGCACGGCCTCCCAGAACGGCTCGTCCGCGGCCGGCCGCTCCTCGGGCGCGGCAGGCGCCAGCCAGAACCGCTCGCGGCCGAACGCGTAGGTGGGCAGGTCGACGCGGCGCGCGCCGAGCCCGTCGAAGACCGCTCTCCAGTCGACGTTGGCGCCGCTCACCCACAGGCGGCCGACCCCCGTCAGGACCCCGCGCTCCTCGCTGAGCCTGTCGCGTGCCAGCGGCGCGACCGCGACGCCGCCGATCTCGTGGATCAGGGACGAGAGCACCGGGCGCGGCCCGATCTCGACGACCGCGTCCACGCCGTGGTCGACCATGGCCTTGACGCCGTCGGCGAAGCGGACCGCCTGGCGGACGTGCCGCACCCAGTACTCGGGTTCGGTCAGGTCCGCGCCCGCCGGCCGGCCCGTCACGTTCGAGATCACCGGCATCACCGGGTGGTGGTACGTCAGGCTCTCGGCCACCTGGCGGAAGTCCGCCAGCATCGGATCCATCAGCGGCGAGTGGAACGCGTGGCTCACCGTCAGCCGCTTGGTCTTGCGGCCCGGCAGCGCCGCCACCACGGCCTCGACCTCGGCCTCGACCCCGGACACCACGACCGCGCGCGGCCCGTTGACCGCCGCGATCGACACGCCGGGGGTGAGCAGCGGCGTCACCTCGTCCTCGGCCGCCTCCAGCGACACCATCGCGCCGCCTTCGGGCAGGGCGCCCATGAGACGACCGCGCGCCGCCACCAGGGCGCAGGCGTCCTCGATCGACCAGACACCCGCCACGTACGCGGCGGCGACCTCGCCGATGGAGTGCCCGACGAGGACCTCCGAGTCGACGCCCCACGACTCGATCAGGCAGTACAGCGCGACCTCGTAGGCGAACAGCGCGGGCTGGGTGAGCTCGGTGCGGTCCAGGGACTCACCGGTCCGCATCGCCTCGGCGACGTCCATGTCGAACTGCGCGCAGATCTCGTCGTAGGTCTCCGCGAACACCGGGAACCGGTCGTGCAGCTCCTGGCCCATGCCGGCGCGCTGCGAGCCCTGGCCGGAGAACACGATTCCGACCCGGCCCTCGCCCTCGGCGCGTCCGCGGATGTTCAGGTCACGCAGGCCCGCCCGCAGCTCGTCGCGGTCGGCGCCCACGACGACCGCGCGTTCGTCCAGCGAGGCACGCGTCGTGGCGAGGGACCAGCCGATGTCTACGGCCGAGCCCCGCGCCTCCGCGAGCCGGGCGGCCTGCCCGGCGATCCCCGCGTCGCTCTTCGCCGAGAACGGCCACGCGACGACCATGCCGTCGTCGGCGAACACGCTGCTCGGCACGGGCTCGGTGCCCTCTTCCAGGATGACGTGCGCGTTGGTGCCGCTGAGCCCGAAGGCGGACACGCCCGCGCGGCGCGGGCGGTCACGCTCCGGCCAGCCGCGCTCCTCGGTCAGCAGCTCGACCGCGCCGGCGTCCCAGTCGACGTGAGACGAGCGTGTCTCCGCGTGCAGGGTCTTCGGCAGGACGCCGTGCCGCATCGCCTGCACCATCTTGATGATCCCGGCCACCCCGGCCGCCGCCTGCGTGTGCCCGAGGTTGGACTTGAGCGAGCCCATCCACAGCGGGTCGTCCGCCGGGCGGCCCCTGCCGTACGTGGCGAGGAGCGCCTGGGCCTCGATCGGGTCGCCGAGCTTCGTCCCGGTGCCGTGCGCCTCGACCGCGTCGACGTCGGCGGTCCGCAGGCCGGCGTCGGCCAGCGCCCGCTCGATGACGCGCTGCTGCGCCGGGCCGTTCGGCGCGGTCAGGCCGTTGGAGGCGCCGTCCTGGTTCATCGCGGAGCCGCGGACGACGGCCAGCACGGGGTGCCCGAGCCGCTCGGCGTCCGAGAGCCGTTCGACGGCGATGATCCCGGCGCCCTCGGACCAGCCGGTGCCGTCGGCGTCGTCGGAGAACGCCTTGCACCGCCCGTCGGCGGCGAGCCCGCCCTGGCGGCCGAACTCGGCGAACGCGCCCGGCGTGGCCATCACCATCACGCCTCCGGCCAGCGCCAGCGTGCACTCGCCGCGCCGCAGGGCCTGCGCGGCCAGGTGCAGCGCGACCAGCGAGGACGAGCACGCGGTGTCGATCGACACCGCCGGGCCCTCCAGCCCGAGCACGTAGGCGATCCGGCCCGAGGCGACGCCCTGGGCGGAGCCGGTGAGCAGGTAGCCCTCGGCCTCTTCGGAGGGTTCGTGCAGCCGTGGCCCGTAGTCCTGGTGGCTCAGGCCCAGGAACACTCCCACGTCGGTGCCGCGCAGCGAGTCCGGGTCGACGCCGGCGCGCTCCAGGGCCTCCCACGAGCACTCGAGGACGAGGCGCTGCTGGGGGTCCATCGCCAGGGCCTCGCGCGGTGAGATGCCGAAGAACGCGGCGTCGAATTCGGCGGCGTCGTAGAGGAAACCGCCGGAGCCGGTCATCGCCGGGTCCCATCCGCGGTCGGCGGGGAACGGCCCGATGGCCTCCGCCCCGGACTCCACGAGCGACCACAACTGCTCGGGCGAGGTGACGCCGCCCGGCAGGCGGCACGCCATGCCGACGATCGCGATCGGTTCGTCGACGGACGTGGCGGCGACGGTGACGACCCGCGGGGCCGGCGCCGGCGCCAGGAGACCGAGGATGTGCTCGACGAGGCGTGCGGGCGTGGGGTGGTCGTAGATGACCGTGCTGCCGACCGGCAGCCCGGAGGCGGCACGGAGGCGGTCACGGAAGTCCACGGCGGTCAGCGAGTCGAAGCCCAGATCGCGGAAGGGCCGGTCCATCTGGACGGCGTCCGGGCCCGCGTAGCCGAGGACGGCGGCGACCTGCTCGCGCACCATCGCGGTGACCGCGCCGGGGCGCTCGTCATCGTGGAGCCCGGCGAGCGCGCTCTCACCGGCCGCGGAGGCCGGCTCCTCGTCTTCGTGGACCTGCTCGAACAGGGCCGCCAGGCCGACGATGTCGAACATCGCGACCATGCGCGGCCAGTCGACGTCCGCGACCACCGCGTGGGCCACGCCGTGGTCGACCGAACGCGCGAGCGCCGCGATCGCCGACCCGGGACGCATGAGGCGCAGGCCGCGGCTCATGAGCGTCTGGGCGGCGTCGCCCTCGGTGGCCATGCCGCCCTCCCCCCACGGGCCCCACGACACCGACGTCCCGGCGAGACCGAGACCGCGCCGCTCGGCGATGAGGCCGTCGAGGAAGGCGTTGCCGGCCGCGTACGCGGCCTGGCCGCTCGATCCCCAGACGCCGGAGATCGAGGAGAAGGTGACGAACAGCGCCGCGTCCGGGATCGCCTCGTGCAGGTTGCGCCCGCCGAGCACCTTGGCGCGTACGCCCCGGTCGAACGCCTCGCGGTCCAGGTCGGCGAAGGTGATGTCCTCGACGACTCCGGCGGCGTGCACGACGCCGCGCAGGTCGTCCAGGCCCGCGACGAGGTCACGTACGGCGTCCTGGTCGGCGACGTCGCAGGCGACGACCTCGATCTCGACGCCGGGGAGCGCGGCGGCCAGTTCCTCGACCGCCTCGCCGCGCCGCCCGGAACGCCCGGCGAGGACGAGACGCGCGACTCCGCGCTCGCCCAGCCAGCGTGCGACCCGGCCGCCGAGGACGCCCGTGCCTCCGGTCACCAGCACGGTGCCGCCCATGAGGTCCGGCTTCGCGGCCGTGCTCGTCATCCGCTGGGGGACGAGACGGCGGCCGTACGCCCCGGACGGGCGGACGGCCACCTCGTTCTCCCCGGCCGCCGCGACCACGTCGGCCACCCGCGGCCACGCGCCGTCACCCGTGATGTCGATCATGCCGCCCCAGGCGGCGGCGTGCTCCAGCCCGAACACCCGCCCGAGGCCCCAGAGCCCCGCCGAGGCAGCCGAGACGGTGTCGCCGTCCTCCGCGGCCACGGCCTCGCGGGTCACGATCCACAGCGGCGCCTCGACCTCCGAACCGGTCAGGCCCTGGCCGAGGACGACGAGCTCCCACAGCGCCTCCGCCGGGTCGCCCGCGCCGCCGAGCAGCGCGACGACGCCGGAGGGCCGCAGGCCGGCGAGCCGCGCGGCGACGGCCTCGCGGTCCATTCCGTCCAGCGCGAACTCGGTGACGTCGGCGCCGCGTGACCGCAGCTCCGCGGCGCAGGCGGCGGTCTCGGCGCCCACGACCGCCCAGGTCCCGTCGAGGTCGCCGCCGTCCGGCGAGACCGGCGTCCAGGCGACCTCGTACCGCCAGGAGTCGCCGTTGTCGACGGCCGGCTCGGGCCAGAACCGCTGGCGCTGGAACGCGTACGTCGGCAGCTCGACCGTCCGCGGCGCCAGCCCGTCGAAGACCGGGGTCCAGTCGACGCGTACGCCGTGCGACCACAGGTGTCCCAGGCCGGCCAGCGCGGCCCATTCCTCGCTCACCGCCTTGCGGGCGAGCGGCGCGACCACGAGGTCGGCGACCTCGCGTACGGCGGAGCTGAGCACGGCCTTCGGGCCGATCTCGACGACGGCGTCGACGCCGCGCGCGGCCATCGCCTGGACGCCGTCGGCGAACCGGACGGCCTCGCGCACGTGGCGCACCCAGTAGCCCGGGTCGGTCAGCTCGGCCGAGACCTGCTCTCCGGTGAGGTTGGAGATCACCGGCATCCGCGGCTCGGCGTACGTCAGGCCTTCGGCGACCCGGCGGAAGTCGGCGAGCATCGGCTCCATCAGCGGCGAGTGGAACGCGTGGCTGACCGCGAGCCGCCTGACACGGCGGCCCTCGAACCGGTTCTTGATCGCCTCGACCTCGTCCCCGGCGCCGGACACCACCACGGCGCGCGGCGCGTTCAACGCCGCGATCGAGACACCGCCCGTAAGCAGCGGGGTCACCTCGTCCTCGGTCGCCTCCAGCGACACCATCGCGCCGCCCTCGGGCAGCGCCCCCATGAGACGGCCACGGGCCGCCACCAGCGCACACGCGTCATCCAGCGACCACACACCCGCGACGTAGGCGGCCGCGATCTCTCCGATCGAATGCCCGAGCAGCACGTCCGCGCGAACACCCCACGACTCCAGCAGCCGGAACAGCGCCACCTCATAGGCGAACAGCGCCGCCTGCGTGAACCGCGTCTCCTCCAGCCGCTCTCCGGTGCGCATCGCCTCCGCGACCGGGATGTCGAATTTTCCGCAGATCTCCTCGAACGCGGCGGCGAACACGGGGAACCGCACGCTCAGCGCCTGGCCCATGCCCGCACGCTGCGACCCCTGGCCGGAGAAGACGACGCCGACCCGGCCCTCGCCGGTGACACGGCCCCGTACCATCAGGCCCTCGAACCCGGCGATGAGCTCGTCGCGGTCGGCTCCGACGACGACGGCGCGCTCCTCCAGCGCGGCACGCGTCGTGGCTAGCGACCAGCCGATGTCGACGGCCGAGCCCGGAACCTCCCTGAGGCGGTCCACCTGGGCGGCCAGCGCGTCCGCGTCCCGCGCGGACAGCACCCACGGCACCACGGAGTCCGCCTGCGGGGCGGGCTCGGTCTCTTCGGCGGGCGGCGTCTCGGGGCCCTGTTCGAGGATGACGTGCGCGTTGGTGCCGCTGATGCCGAACGAGGAGACGCCGGCCCGGCGCGGGCCCTCCTTCTCCCACGTCCGCGGCGCGGTCAGCACCTCGACCTCGCCCATGGACCAGTCCACCTGCGACGACGGTGTCCCGGCGTAGAGCGTGCCGGGCAGCACGCCGCGACGCATGGCCTCGACCATCTTGATCACGCCGGCGACGCCGGCGGCGGCCTGGGTGTGCCCGATGTTCGACTTGACCGACCCGAGCCACAGCGGCGCCCCGGACCGCTCCTGACCATAGGTCGCCATGAGCGCCTGCGCCTCGATCGGGTCGCCGAGCTTCGTGCCCGTGCCGTGCGCCTCGACGGCATCGACGTCGCCGGCGCGCAGGCCCGCGTCGGCGAGGGCGCGCTGGATGACGCGTTGCTGCGACGGGCCGTTCGGCGCGGTCAGGCTGCTGCTCGCGCCGTCGGAGTTGACCGCGGAGCCGCGGACGACCGCGAGCACCCGGTGGCCGAGGCGTTCCGCGTCGGAGAGGCGTTCCATGACGAGCACGCCCACGCCCTCGCCCCAGCCGGTGCCGTCGGCGTCGTCGGAGAACGCCTTGCACCGGCCGTCGGCGGCCAGGCCGCCTTGGTGGGCGAACTCGGCGAACGCGCCGATGCTCGACATGATCGTCACGCCGCCGGCCAGCGCCAGCGAGCACTCACCGTTGCGCAGCGCCTTCACCGCCCAGTGCAGGGCCACCAGCGATGAGGAGCAGGCGGTGTCCACCGACACCGACGGGCCCTCCAGGCCCAGCACGTACGCCACCCTGCCGGACAGCACGCTCGCCGCGTTCCCGGTTCCGACGTGCCCGACGAGGTCGCCGGCGTCGGCCGACGCGGTCAGCTGCACGGGATAGTCCTGGCCGTTGGTGCCCATGAACACGCCGGCGTCGCTGCCGCGCAGGCCGCCCGGGTCGACCCCGGCGTTCTCCAGCGCCTCCCACGAGCACTCCAGCGCGAGCCGCTGCTGCGGGTCCATGGCGAGCGCCTCGCGCGGCGAGATCCCGAAGAACCCCGCGTCGAACTCGGACGCCTCCGGCAGGAAGCCGCCGACGGGCGCGACGCCCAGCTCCAGGAGCTCGGCGATGTCCCAGCCGCGGTCGGCGGGGAAGTCGGCGACGGCGTCGCCGCCGCGCTCCACCAGGTCCCACAGCTTCGCCGGAGAGGCCGCTCCACCAGGGAACCGGCAGGCCATACCGACGATCACGATCGTCTCCGGCCGCTGCTCCTCGAGTTCCTTGACTCGCAGGCGGGTCCGGTGCAAGTCGGACGTCACGCGCTTCAGGTACTCGCGCAGCTTCTCTTCGGACACTGGTGACCTTCCCTGTCCCTCGATGGGGGTCGTTAGGACGTTCCGAGTTCGTTGTCGATGAAGGCGAAGATCTCGTCATCGCTGGCCGCGCCGATCCGTTCCTCGACGTCGAGGCCGGCGTCCGTGGCCTGCACGGCGGCTTCCAGGCGCTCGAGGAGTCCGCGCAACCGGGCGGCGAGGGCGTCGCGGTCCGCCTCCGTCGAGATGAACTCGTCGAGCTCGCGCTCCAGGTCGTCGAGCGTCACCGCGGCCTGGGCGGCGGGGGCGAAGACATCGGCCAGCAGGTGCCGGGCGACCGCCTCCGGTGAGGGGTGGTCGAAGACCAGCGTGGTCGGCAGGGTGTGCCCGACCAGGCGGCCCAGCCGATTGCGGAACTCGACCGCCGTGAGCGAGTCGAATCCCTGCTCCAGGAAGCCGGTACGCGGGGCGACGGCGTCGCGGTCGGAGTGGCCGAGCACGGCGGCCGCCTCGGCGCGGACCACACCGAGCAGGTGGCTTCGCCTCTCCTCCTCATCCATCCCGGCGAGGCGGTCCGCGATGCCGGTCTCCGGTACGGCCGCCTCGGCGGGCGCGGGCCGTGCGCGGACCAGCCGCCCGAACAGCGGATGCGCCGAGGCCTGCGGGTCGGTGAACGTCAGCCGGGCGGGTGCGAGCAGGGAATGGTCGGCGTTGTAGCAGCGGTCGAACAGCTGGAGGCAGTCCGCCGCGCGCATCGGCACGACGCCGAGCCGTGCCAGCCGGCGCAGGTCGGTGCCGGTGAGGTCGCCCGCCATACCCGCCTGCCACAGCCCCCAGGCCAGGGCGATCCCGGGCAGGCCCTCCGCGCGCCGTCGCGCGGCCAGCGCGTCGAGGAAGTTGTTCGCGGCGGCGTAGTTGGCCTGGCCGGGGCCGCCGACCAGGCCGCTGAAGCCGGAGCAGAGGACGAACTGCGAGAGCGGCAGGTCACGGGTGAGCTCGTGCAGGTTCCAGGCGGCGTCGGCCTTGGCGCGCATGACGCCGTCGAGCCGTTCGGGGGTGAGGGCCGTGAGGACCCCGTCGTCGAGGATGCCGGCGGCGTGCAGCACGCCGGTCAGCGGAGTCTCCGCCGGGATCTCGGCCAGCAGCCCGGCGAGCGCCGCCCGGTCGGCGACGTCGCAGGCCCTCGCCTCCGCCGCGCATCCGAGCCCGGCGAGCTCGTCGATCAGTTCGGTCGCGCCGGGCGCGTCCGGCCCCCTGCGGCTGACCAGCAGCATCCGGCGTACGCCGTGCGTCCCGGCGAGGTGCCGGGCGAACTCCCGGCCCAGCGCGCCGGTCCCTCCGGTGAGGAGCACGGTACCGCCGGCCTCCCAGGGGGCGTCGGCGCGTTGCACGGGGTCGGTGACGCGGACGAGGCGCGGCGCCAGCCACCGGCCGTTCCGCAGGGCCAGCTGCCGCTCGCCGGTCGCGACGGCCGCGGCGAGGACGTCGTCCGCGGGGTCTCCGTCGATGAGGAGGATCCGGCCGGGGTTCTCCGACTGGGCGCTGCGGACCATGCCGGTCACCGCCGCCTGACACGGGTCGGTGTCGGCGCCACCGGTGACGACGACCAGCCGCGCGTCGGCGAGCGGCTCGGAGGCGACGAAGGACTGCAGGTGCCCCAGCGTCTCGGTCAGGTCACCGGCAGGACGCAGGACCACGATGTCCGCGCCGGTCCCGTCGGCGTCGGCGAGCTCGGCCGTACGCGCCGGGTGGGCCGTCCCGAGCGTCACCGGGAGCCAGTCCACGGCGAACAGCGAGTCCTCCGGCGGCGCCTGGCGGCCGGCGAACGTCGCGACCTCGACGGGCAGGGGCGTCGCGGAGCCGACGCTCACCTGGAGGTCCTCGTCACCGGCCAGGATCGCGTACGCGTCGCCGTCCAGCGGCGTCACCGACACCGGGTCCGGGACCCCGTCCGTCAGGGAGATGTCCGTCATCAGGGCGGCGGCAAGCGTCTCGCCGGCCTGCTCGCGCAGGGCCGCGTCCACGGCGGCCGGGTCGAGCAGCAGGCGGTGCCGGTCCTGGCCGATCACCGGCCCCTCCGACTCGGCGTCCACGGTGAACGTGGCGCACCGCACCCAGCCGGCGTCGGCGGACCGTACGTGCACGTCGGCGCGGCGCAGCCCGTCCTCGGCGGGTTCCATCACGACCTGGATCTCGATCTCGACGTGGTCGCCGACGGCCGGGGCGGTGGTGATCTCCAGCAGTTCGATCCGGCCCGAGCCGGTGCGCACGGCGGAGTGCGCCGCGATCTCCAGCAGCACCGGCGAGGGAACGAGGGCCGTGCCGTCGGAGCGGTCGTGGACCAGCCATGGGTGGTCGGCGGCGCGGAAGCGGTAGCCGAACACCAGGCCGCCGGTGCCGGCGAGGGTGAGTTCGCCGTCGGCCCACGGGTGCCCGTGCGCGGCGGCGACCGCCGATGGCGCGTCGATCCAGAACCGGCGGCGCTGGAAGGGGTAGGTCGGCAGCGCGGCGTGCCGTGGCCGTGCGCCGGCGGCGGTGACGACCGCGCACCAGTCGACGCCGGCGCCGTTCACGTACAGGCGCGCGGTCGCCTCCAGGAGAGTGTCCTCCTCGGGGCGCTTACGGCGCGCCGCCGCCGTCACCAGCAGCGGCCGGTCGACGGCGCAGGCGTGCAGCGCGGGGGCGAGCACGGCGTCTGGGCCGATCTCGATCGTGCGCGCGACGCCGCGGTCCAGCAGCGCGGCGACACCGTCGGCGAAGCGCACGGCCTCGCGGACGTGCCGTACCCAGTAGCCGGGGTCGGTCAGCTCGGCCGAGGCGAGCTCGCCCGTGAGGTTGGAGATCACGGGCACACGCGGGTCGCGGTAGGTCAGGCCTTCGGCGACCCGGCGGAAGTCGGCGAGCATCGGCTCCATCAGCGGCGAGTGGAACGCGTGGCTGACGGTGAGCCGCTTGGTCTTGCGTCCCTGCCCGGCGATCTCGGCCGCGATCGCCTCGACCTCGTCCTCGGCTCCGGACACGACCACGGCGCGCGGCGCGTTCACCGCGGCGATCGAGACACCGCCCGTGAGCAGCGGGGTCACCTCGTCCTCGGTCGCCTCCAGCGACACCATCGCGCCGCCCTCGGGCAGGTCTCCCATGAGACGGCCACGGGCCGCCACCAGCGCACACGCGTCGTCCAGCGACCAGACGCCCGCGACGTACGCGGCCGCGATCTCCCCGATCGAGTGGCCGAGGAGCACGTCGGCGCGGACGCCCCACGACTCCAGCAGCCGGAACAGCGACACCTCGTAGGCGAACAGCGCCGCCTGCGTGAACCGCGTCTCGTTCAGCGACTCGCCCGTACGCATCGCGTCCGCGACCGGGATGTCGAAGCGCCCGCAGATCTCCTCGAAGCATTCGGCGAACACCGGGAACCGCCCGCTCAGCGCCTGGCCCATGCCCGCACGCTGCGAGCCCTGGCCGGAGAACACCACCGCGGTCGCCCCGTCGAGGAGGTCGTCCGCGACGATCAGACCGGACGGGGAGCCGCCGTCGGCGAGGCCGCGCAGCCCCTCGGCCAGCTCATCGCGGCCGATGCCGAGCGCGACCGCGCGGTAGGGCAGCCCGGCCCGGGACCGGGCGAGCGTCCACGCCACGTCGGTGGCCTCGCCGCCGGCGCCCGCGATCCGGCTCGCCTGCTCGCGCAGCGCCTCGGGATCGGCGGCCGACAGCACCCAGGGCAGCACGCCCTCCGTGCGGGTCTCCTGTGCCGCGTCCACCTCCGGCGCCTGTTCCAGGATCACGTGGGCGTTGGTGCCGCTGATGCCGAACGAGGACACGCCGGCACGGAGCGGCCCGTCGGACCGCCACTCGACCGGTGAGGTCAGCAGCTCGACGGCGGCGGCCTTCCAGTCCACGTACGACGACGGCGTGCCGACGTGCAGGGTCTTCGGCAGCACGCCGTGCCGCATCGCCTGCACCATCTTGATGATCCCGGCCACGCCCGCCGCCGCCTGCGTGTGCCCGAGGTTGGACTTGAGCGAGCCGAGCCTCAGCGGGCGGTCACCGCGGCCCCGTCCGTACGTGGCGACGAGCGCCTGTGCCTCGATCGGGTCGCCCAGCTTCGTGCCCGTCCCATGCGCCTCGACGGCGTCGATGTCGGCCGCGGTGAGCCCGGCGTCGGCGAGCGCGCGCTGGATGACGCGCTGCTGAGACGGGCCGTTCGGCGCCGTCAGGCCGTTGGAGGCGCCGTCCTGGTTCACCGCGGAGCCCCGCACCACCGCGAGCACCTCGTGCCCGTTCCGCAGCGCGTCGGACAGCCGTTCGGCGGCGATCACGCCGACGCCCTCGGCCCAGCCGGTGCCGTCCGCGGCCTCGGAGAACGCCTTGCAGCGGCCGTCACCGGCGAGCCCGCCCTGCCGGCCGAACTCGATGAACGGCCCGGGGCTCGACATCACCGTCACGCCACCGGTCAGCGCGAGCGAGCACTCGCCGCGCCGCAGGGCCTGGATGGCCCAGTGCAGGGCGACCAGCGACGACGAGCAGGCGGTGTCCACCGACACCGCCGGGCCCTCCAGCCCGAGCACGTACGCCACCCGGCCCGACGCGACGCTCGGCACGGAGCCGGTCAGCAGGTAACCCTCGGCGGCGTCCGCGGGCTCGTGCAGCCGCGGCCCGTAGTCCTGGTGGCTGACGCCGAGGAACACGCCCGTCTCGGTGCCGCGCAGCGCACCCGGCTCGATGCCCGCGCGCTCCAGGGCCTCCCACGAGCACTCCAGGACGAGGCGCTGCTGGGGATCCATCGCGGCGGCCTCGCGCGGCGAGATGCCGAAGAACGCGGCGTCGAATTCGGCGGCGTCGTAGAGGAAACCGCCCGAGCCGGTCAGCTCCGGGTCCCAACCGCGGTCCGCCGGGAACGGCCCGATGGCGTCCTCACCGGCCTCCACCAGCGACCAGAGCTCATCCGGTGTCGACACGCCGCCCGGCAGGCGGCAGGCCATGCCGACGATCGCGATCGGCTCGTCGGACGCGGTCACGGCCGTCGCCGTCTCCTCGGGTACGGCCTCGGTCAGCAGGGCGATCAGATGGTCGGCGACGGCCGACGGGGTCGGGTGGTCATAGACGAGGGTGCCGCCGAGCGTGAGCCCGGTGACCGTGGCCAGCGCGTTACGGAACTCCACGGCGGTCAGCGAGTCGAAACCGAGTTCCTTGAAGGGGCGTGACAGGTCGACCGACGCCGGGTCGCGCCGGCTGACGGACGCCACCCGGTCGCGTACGACGTCGGCGATGATCCGGTACCGCTCGGCGTCCGGGACACCGGCCACGCGCGCCGCCAGCGACCCCGGCTCGTCCTGCGGGCCGGTCCGCGTGATCTCGGCGAACAGCCGCGCCCGTGCGCCGGAGGCCGACGCGAGGCGCGGCCAGTCCACGTCCGCGACCACGGACAGCGCGGATCCGCTCGCCGCCGCCCGGTCCAGCGCGGCGACGGCCGACTCCGGCGCCATCGGCCGGATCCCGTCACGCTCGAAGTGGCTCGCGATGGCGTCCCCCGCGGCCATGCCCGCGCCGGCCCAGGGCCCCCACGCGATGGAGGCGCCGGCGAGGCCGAGGCCGCGGCGGTGCGCGGCGAGGCCGTCGAGGAAGGCGTTGGCCGCCGCGTAAGCGCTCTGGCCGCCGTTGCCCCAGACGCCGACGACCGAGGAGAAGGTGAGGAACATCGCGAGGTCCAGCTCGCGGGTCGCCTCGTGCAGGTTCCAACCGCCGGTGACCTTGGCGCGGACGACCTCGTCGAAGGTCTCCCTGGTCAGGCCGCCGAGCAGGCCGTCGTGGATGACGCCCGCCGCGTGGACCACGCCGCGCAGCGACGGTCCCAGGTCCGCGACGAGGCGACGTACCGCTTCCGGGTCGGCGACGTCGCAGGTCGCTACCTCGACGCGCGGCCCGGCCTCCACGGCCGAGCCCGACCGGCTCGCCAGCACGATCCGTGCCGCGCCACGGCCTTCGAGCCACCGCGCGACCTGGAGTCCGAGCGCGCCGGTTCCGCCGGTCACCAGCACGGTGCCGCCGGCGATGTCCGGCGGGGCCTCCGCTCCGCCGACGGCGGGCGCGAGGCGGCGCGCGAACACGCCCGACGGCCGGACGGCGACCTCGTTCTCGTCGGCGGCGGCGAGCACGTCGGCGAACCGTGTCCAATCCGCGTCGCCGGACACGTCCGCGATCCCGCCCCAGGCCGGTCCGAGCTCCAGCCCGGCGACGCGGCCGAGGCCCCACAGCCCGGTGGAGACCGGCGAGGTCACCGGTTCGTCATCCACGGAGACGCCGCCGCGCGTCGCGCACCACAGCGGAGCCTCGATCCCCTGGGCGGCCAGCGTCCGCATGAGCTCGACGAGCTCCCAGAGTCCGTCTGCGGAAGGGCCACCCCAGCCGAGCAGGGCGACGACGCCGCGGAGGCCGGGCGACCCCGGTGCGGACGGGCCCGGGGCCGCCGGGTCGATGAGCCGGGCGCCCCGGTCGACCAGCGCCGTCCGCAGCCCGGCGACGGCCTCCGCGGGGCAGTCGCGGCCGGCGACGACGGCCCACTCGCCGTCGAGCGTTCCGGACGGCGGGTCGACCGGGACCCAGGCGATCTCGTGACGCCAGGTGCCCACGTCGTCTCCGGCCGGCGTCGGCCAGAACCGCTCGCGCTGGAACGCATAGGTCGGCAGGCCGACGCGGCGCGCGCCGAGGCCGTCGAAGACCGCGGCCCAGTCGACGTCGACGCCGTGCGCCCACAGGCCGCCGACGCCGGTGAGCAGTGCGTGGTCCTCGGTGAGCGAGTCGCGCGCCAGGGGTGCGGGCGCGACACCGTCGAGCGCGCCGCTGAGGACCGGACGCGGCCCGATCTCGGCCACGACGTCCACGCCCAGCCCGGCCAGGGTGGCCACGCCGTCGGCGAACCGTACGGTCTCGCGTACGTGCCGCACCCAGTAGCCGGGGTCGGTCAGCTCGGCCGACGCGAGCTCGCCGGTGAGGTTGGAGATGATCGGGAGGCGCGGCTCGTGGTAGGTCAGGCTCTCGGCGACCCGGCGGAACTCCTCCAGCATCGGGTCCATCAGCGGCGAGTGGAACGCGTGGCTCACCCGCAGCCGCTTGGTCTTGCGGCCCTCCAGCCGGGCGGCGACCGCGTCGGCCTCGTCCTCGGCCCCGGACACGACCACCGCACGTGGGCCGTTGACCGCAGCGATGGAGACGCCGCCGGTGAGCAGCGGGGTCACCTCGTCCTCGGTCGCCTCCAGCGACACCATCGCGCCGCCGGGCGGCAGCTCCTGCATGAGCCGGCCACGTGCCGCCACCAGCAAGCACGCGTCGTCCAGGGACCAGACCCCGGCGACGTACGCGGCGGCGATCTCGCCGATCGAGTGCCCGATGAGGACCTCGGGGCGTACGCCCCACGACTCGATGAGGCGATACAGGGCGACTTCGTAGGCGAACAGCGCGGGCTGGGTGAAGCGGGTCTCGTCCAGCGACTCTCCGGTGCGCGTCGCGTCCCGCAGCGGCAGGTCGAAACGCCCGCAGATGTCGGCGAAGTGCTCGGCGAACACCGGGAACCTGCGGATCAGTTCCTCGCCCATGCCGGCCCGCTGGGAGCCCTGGCCGGAGAACAGCACGCCGGCACGCCCGGCTTCGGGCGCCCGGCCGCGTACCGGCGGGTCGGCGAGCCCGGCACGGAAGTCCTCGACGCCGGTTCCGACGACGACGGCCCGCTCCTCCAGCGCCGCGCGGGTGGTCGCCAGCGACAGCCCGACGTCGGCGGGCGCCGCCGTGACGCCGGTCAGCCGCGCCGCCTGCTCGGCGAGCGCCTCTGCGGTCCGCGCCGACAGCACCCAGGGAACCGCGGCGGGCTCGGGCTCGGTGGCCGGCTCGGGCTCGGGTCCCTGTTCGAGGATGACGTGCGCGTTGGTGCCGCTGATGCCGAACGAGGACACGCCCGCCCGGCGCGGCCCGTCCGCCTGCCACTCGACGGGCGAGGTCAGCAGCTCGACCGCGCCGCTCTCCCAGTCGACGTGGGACGAGGGGGCGTCCGCGTGCAGGGTCTTCGGCAGCACGCCGTGGCGCATCGCCTCGACCATCTTGATCACACCGGCGACGCCGGCGGCGGCCTGGGTGTGGCCGATGTTGGATTTCAGGGAGCCGAGCCGCAGCGGGCGGTCCGTACGCCCCTGGCCGTACGTCGCGAGGAGTGCCTGCGCCTCGATCGGGTCGCCGAGCGCCGTCCCGGTGCCGTGCGCCTCGACCGCGTCGACGTCGGCGGCGCTCAACCCCGCGTCGGCGAGGGCGCGGCGGATCACACGCTGCTGCGACGGACCGTTCGGCGCCGTCAACCCGTTCGACGCACCATCCTGGTTGACCGCCGAACCCCGCACGACCGCCAGCACCTCATGGCCGTTGCGGACAGCGTCGGACATCCGCTCGACGACCAGCACACCCACGCCTTCGGACCAGCCCGTACCGTCCGCCGAATCCGAGAACGCCTTACAACGACCGTCCGAGGCCAGACCGCCCTGGCGGCCGAACTCCACGAACATGCCGGGGCTCGACATGACGGTGACGCCGCCCGCCAACGCGAGCGAGCACTCACCGCGCCGCAGCGACTGAACCGCCCAGTGCAGCGCGACCAGCGACGACGAGCACGCCGTGTCCACCGACACCGCAGGGCCCTCCAGCCCCAGGGCGTACGCGACACGGCCCGACACCACGCTGGCCGAACCGCCGGTGAGCGCGTGGCCGCGTGTGTCGTCGGAGATCTCGTTCAGCGGGGCCAGGTAGTCCTGCCCCATGACGCCGGTGAACACCCCGGTGTCGGAGGTGCGCAGCGACGCCGGGTCGACGCCCGCGCGCTCCAGGGCCTCCCAGGAGCACTCCAGCATCAGCCGCTGCTGCGGGTCCATCGCGAGGGCCTCGCGCGGCGAGATCTCGAAGAAGTCGGCGTCGAAGTTCGCCGCCCCGTCGAGGAAGCCGCCGGTGCCCGTCTCGGTCCAGCCGCGGTCGGCCGGGAACGGGCCGATGCCCTCTCGGCCGGACTCGACCAGCGACCACAGGTCGGCGGGCGAGGAGACCCCGCCCGGCAGCCGGCAGGCCATCCCGACGATGACCACCGGGTCCTCGGTGGCGACGGACGACACGGGCTCCGGCTCGGCCGGGGCGGCGGTCTCGTCGCCGAACATGGCGTGCAGGTAGCGGGCGACCGCGCCCGGCGTCGGGTGGTCGAACAGCAGCGAGGACGGCAGGGCGACCCCGGCGGCCCTGGCCAGCCGGTCCCGCAGCTGCACCGCGCTGTGCGAGTCGAACCCGAGGTCCTTGAACTTGCGGCGCGTGTTGACGCCGTCGTCGTCGGTGTGACCCAGGACGTGGGCGACGCGGTCGCGTACGGCGTCGAGCACCAGGCGTTCGCGCCGATCCGGCTCCGCCTCGCGCCACCGGCCGCGCAGCGTCTCGTCCGGCCCCTGGACGTCCCCCTCGTACTGCGAGGCGGTCAGCCAGTGCCTCCGGCGCTGGAAGGGGTAGGCCGGCAACGGCAGGCGTGCCGTCCCGACGACCTCGCTCCACTCCACCGGTGTGCCGGAGACGTGCAACTCCGACAGCGCCCGCACGATCGACCGGTTCTCCTCGCCGGCCGCCCGCAGCGCCGGGACCCGGACGCGGTCCAGGCGCGGCTCCAGCGCGGAGTCCACCAGCTCGGTGAGCGTGGCAGCCTCGCTGCACTCCACGAACCGGGTGACGGACGCGGCGTCGAGCGCCTTGACGCCGTCGAGGAAGCGTACGGGCCGCCGCATGTTGTCGACCCAGTAGTCCGGAGTGCTGAGCTCACCCGGCAGGGCCAGGCGGCCGTGCACGGTCGAGACGATGGGAATCCGCTGCTCGGAGTAGTCCAGGGTCGCCGCGACCTGCCGGTACTCCTCCAGGATCGGGTCCATGTGGAAGCAGTGGGAGGCGAGAGTCACGCGGAGCCGCTTCGTCTTGCGGCCCTGCTCGGCGAAGTGCGCGGCCGCCGCCAGCACCGGGCCCTCGTCCCCGCCGAGCACGACGGAGTCGGGTGAGTTGATCACCGCGATGTCCAGCCGCGGGTCCGCGTCGACGAGCTCGCGGACCTCGTGCTCTCCGGCCTGGACGGCGACCATCGCGCCGCCGGGCGGAACCTGCTGCATCAGCCGCCCTCGCGCGCCGACCAGCGTGCACGCGTCCGCGAGCGACAGGACGCCGGCGAGGTGCGCGGCGGCGATCTCGCCGAAGGAGTGCCCGAGCAGGTGGTCCGGCACGACGCCGAACCGCATGAACATCCGCGCGGTCGCGACCTGGAGGGCGAAGAGCGCGGGCTGCGTGTACACGGGCTGGTGGATCTCCGGGCCGTCCCCGAAGATCAGATCGTTCAGTGGCCGGTCGAGAACACCGTCGAACATCCGGGCGATCTCGTCGAAGGCCTCGGTGTACGCCGGGATCGCCTCGTACGGCTCACGGCTCATGCCCGGCCGCTGCCCGCCCTGGCCGGGGAACAGGAAGGCGACGCCGCCGTCACCGTCGGCCGTCCCGGTGACGATCCGCGGGTGCTCGTGCCCGTCGGCGAGCTCCCGCAGCAGGTCGCCGCAGTCGTCGGCGGACTCCGCGGCGAGGACCGCGCGGTAGTCGAATCCAGGCCGGGAGGCGAGCGAGGCGGCGAGTTCGCCCGGGTCGGCGCCCAGCCCCGTCAGCGCCCGCGCCCGGTCCCGCAGCGCGGCCTGGGTGTGCCCGGAGACGACGAGAGGCACGACCGGGAGGTCCAGCGGCCGGTGGTACGTACGCGTCTCGGCGGCCGGCGCGCTCTCCAGCACCAGGTGGCAGTTGGTGCCGCCCATGCCGAAGGAGCTGACCCCGGCCAGGACGGGTGCCTCGCCCAGGTCACCGTGCTGCCGGTGGACCCGCAGGTTGAGGGCGTCGAGGTCGATTTTCGGGTTCGGCGCGGCGAAGTTCAGGCTCGCGGGAAGCTCGCGGCGGTCCAGCGACAGCGCCGCCTTCACCAGCCCCGCGATCCCGGCGGCGCCTTCGAGGTGGCCGATGTTCGTCTTGGCGGAGCCGACGAGCAACGGCGACCGCCGGCCCTCGGCGGCGCCGAGCACCGCGCCGAGGGCCGCGGCCTCCACCGGGTCGCCGACCTGCGTGCCCGGTCCGTGCAGTTCGACGAAGCCGACCAGTGCCGGATCCACCCCGGCGTCGGCGCAGGCCTCGCGCAGCACGCGTTCCTGGGCCGCGCCGTCGGGCGTGGTGTAGGAGGCTCCTCCGCCGTCGTTGTTGACCGCGCCGCCGCGGATCACGCAGTACACGTGGTCGCCGTCGGCCAGGGCGTCGGACAGCCGCTTGAGCACGACGACCCCGCCGCCCTCGCCGCGCACGTAGCCGTTGGCACGCTCGTCGAAGGTATGGCAGCGCCCGTCCGGCGACAGCGCGCCGAACTCGTGGAGGGCGAGCGCCGTACCGGCCATGAGGTTGAGGTTCACGCCGCCGGCGACGGCCGTACGCGCGCGCGAGGCGGCGAGCTCCTGACAGGCCAGATGTACGGCCACCAGCGACGACGACTGGCCGCAGTCGATGGTCAGGCTCTGGCCGGTCAGCCCGAGAAAGTAGGAGACCCGGTTCGCCATGGTGCCGCGGTGCGTGCCGGTGGTGCTGAACGCGCCGGGCGTGGTCGCCTGGCGCAGCAGGTGCGTGTAGTCGTCGGCCATCACGCCGAGCAGCACGGCGGTGTCCGCGGATCCGGGGCCGATCGACGCGTCCTCGAACGCCTCCCAGACCAGCTCCAGAACGAGCCGCTGCTGGGGGTCCATCGACGCGGCCTCACGCGGCGATACGCCGAAGAAGTCGGCGTCGAATCCGTCGACGCGGTCGAGGAATCCGCCGAGCCGGACGTGGGCGTGCTCCTTCGGGTCGAGCACGTACTCGTCCGCCCACCGGCCCGGAGGGACCTCGCCGATGGCACTGCCGCCGTCGCTCAGGAGCCGCCAGTACGCGGCGGGGTCCGGGGCCGAAGGAAAGCGGCAGGCCATGCCGACGACGGCGAAACCCTCGCGACCTGCCTCGCTTCGGGAAGAGCTCATTCGGCGTCACGGCCTCTCTCGGCGACCCTCTCCAGGACGTGCTGTGACCAGAAGTTACGGACTTCCAACTAGGGTTTGTGCCAACGTCCACGCGTATGGCCGATTACCTCTAGCGGTTTCCCTAATCTCCGCCGACTTTCATTGGGGATCGTGACGCCGGGACCCCACGTGCTCTTCGCCCTCTATCCCGCCTTCGGCCACACCCTGCCGATGGTCCCGATCATCGACCGGCTCGTACGGCGCGGCTGCCGGGTGACGGCGACGACCGGCCCCGCCTTCGCCGACCGTGTGCGCGCGGCCGGCGCCGAACCCGTGATGTACACCACGCACCTGTCGACGTCACCGCCGCCGGACTGGATGCCCCCCGACGAGCTGGCGACGCGGACCCTCCAGTACCTGGAGGAGATCCTCACGATCGCGCCGGCGCTCGAACAGTCCTGTCCGGTCCCGCCGGACGCGGTCGTGTTCGACACCACCCTGTGGGCGCCGAGCCGGGTGCTCGCCGCGAAGTGGCGGCGGCCCGCCGTACAGATCGTCCCTACCTTCGCCTCGAACGAACACTTCTCGGTGGCGGAGAAACTGGGCGAGCTGTCCACCCCGATCGATCCCGCCCACCCCGCGCTGGCCAGGTTCGGCGAGCGGCTCGCCGAGCACGCCGCCGACCACGGCATCCCCGCTCCGCGGATCGGCGAGGTCTACTCCGGCGCCGGTGAGCTCAACGTCGTCACCATCCCGCGGGAGTTCCAGGTCCACGGCGAGACCTTCGGCGACGACCACCTGTTCGTCGGCCCGTGCCTCGGCGAGGACCCGCGGGAGTGGGAGCCGCCGTCCGGCGGGCGCCCGGTCGCGCTCATCTCGCTCGGCACCACCGTGAACGAACAGCCCGAGTTCTTCCGTCAGTGCGCGAAGGCGTTCACCGGCTCCGGCTGGCACGTCGTCCTGTCCCTCGGCGGCCGTGTCAAGCCCGAGGACCTCGGCCCGCTGCCGGCCGAGGTGGAGGCCCACGACTGGATCCCGCACGGCGACGTGCTGCGCCACGCCTCGATGTTCGTCTGCCAGGGCGGGATGGGCAGCGTGCAGGAGGCCCTGAACCACGGCGTGCCAATGGTCGTCATCCCCCACCACCCCGAACAGCGGGCCAACGCCGACCACATCGCCGAGCTCGGGCTCGGCAGCGTCCTGCACCGGCACACCGTCACGGGCGAGCAGGTACGCGAGGCGGTCGCGGCCGTCCACGCCGACACCGCGCTGCGCGCGCGGGTGCTGAGCATGCGCGACCACATCCGGGCTGCGGGCGGCGCCGACCGCGCGGCCGAGGCCATCGAGAGTCACGCCGCGCTCACCCGAACCTAGAACCCAGACCGACGGAGAGACCATGGACCGGCCGCCCCACGTACTCTTCGCGCTCCATCCCGCGATGGGACACCTGCTCCCGACCCTGCCGATCGTCGAGGAACTGGTGCGCATCGGCTGCCGGGTTACCGCCACGATCACGCCGGAGCACGAGGAGCGGGTACGCGCGCTCGGCGCGGAGACGGTCCCGTACACGTCGTCGCTGGACGCGCGCCTGCCGAGCTACACGACCCAGTCCGAGCTCGCCAAGGCGGTCGAGGCGATCATGCGCGACTCCCTCTCCACCGCGGACGTGATCGACGGCGCGTGCGCCGAGACGCCTGACGTCGTGGTGCACGACGTCACCCTGGCGATTCCGGGACGGGTGCTGTCGGGCAAGTGGGAACGGCCGAACGTCCGGCTGCTGCCGATCTTCGCCTCGAACGAGCACTTCTCGATCGACGCGATGATCGGTGACCTCGCGCCGCCCCTCGAACCGGGTGAGCCGGAGCCCGTGGAGTACAAGCGGTGCGGTGACCTGATCTCCGGCTTCGTCCACGGCCACGGGCTCAGCGGCGAGCGCGCGGGCCTGGCGCTGGTCGGCCACGACGAGCTCAGCGTCGTCCTCCTGCCACAGGAGTTCCAACCGCGCGGCGAGACCTTCGGCGACAAGTTCGCCTTCGTCGGTCCCACCTTCGGCGAGCCGGCCGACGACTGGCGGCCTCCGGAGGGCGCGGGTCCGGTCGTCCTCATCTCGATGGGCACCTCGACCTTCTACTCCGCCGAGTTCTTCGCCGACTGCGCCCGCGCCTTCGAAGGGTCGCCGTGGCACGTGGTGATCGCGCTCGGCGGCAAGGTCGCCCCGGCGGAGCTGGGCCCGCTGCCGCCGAACGTCGAGGTGCACTCGTGGATCCCGATCGGCGCGGTGCTGCGGCACGCCTCGGCGTACCTGTGCCAGGGCGGGATCAGCGGCGTGATGGAGTCGGTGTTCAACCGCACCCCGATGGTGCTCATCCCCCATCACCCCGAGCAGATCGCCAACGCGCGGCGCACCGAGGAGTTCGGCGTCGGCCTCGTGCTCGACGAGGCCGACGTGACACCGACCCTGATCAGGGAGACCGTCGACCGGCTGCGCGCTACCCCCGGTCTCGACGATCATCTGGAGGCCTTGCGCGACCTGGGGATCCGCGCGGGCGGGGCGGCGCGGGCCGCGGAGGTCATCCGGGCCCGCGCACTGGAACACCGGGCGGCGCGAGAGTCCGTCACGGCTCCGATGTGACCGCCTTGCCCGGCCGCTGAGGGGATGTCCCCCGGCGGCCGGGCACGTCCGTCTACCGCGTGGCGGCGAGCCTGGCCTCGACGACGTCGGCCGCGCGCACGGCTCCGCCGGCGCCGTTGACGACGTCCCGCATCCACGCGATGCGCGTCCGCACCCGTTCGTCGTCGGCGACCGCGAGCACCGCGTCCCGGATCTCGTCCGCCGAGACGTCGACGGAGGAGACCATCCGGCCGAGGCCGAGTTCGGCGGCGCGGCGCGCGTTCAGCCGGTGCTCGCTGACGTCTGGCGGCACCAGGACCAGCGGGACGCCGAAGGAGAGGGCCTCCATCATCGTGCCCATGCCCGCGTGGTTGACGAACGCCGACGCGTGCCGGAGCACCCCGGCGTGCGTGAGCCACTGGTGCGCCTCGACGTTGGGCGGGAGGTCGCCGAGCTCGGCGACCTCGACGCGGGAGCCCAGGGTGATGACGACGTGCCAGGGCAGGTCCGCGAAGACCTCTGCGCAGCGGCGGAAGAAGGCGGGGTTGCGGTTGAAGGTGGTGCCGAGGGAGATCAGGACCACCGGCCGTCCGTCCGACGGCGGGTTCCAGGAGGCGTCCTGCTCGCGGGGCAGGCACGGGCCGACGAACGTGTGCCGGTCGTCGAAGTCGTGCGCGTTCAGCTGGAACTCCTCCGGCATGAACACGAGGTTGACCTCGTCGCACGGGGTGAGGAACTCCTCGACGGACATGTTCAGCCCGTGCTCGTCGATGTAGCCCGCGACCTTCGCCAGGAACTCCACGATCGCGGGGTGCTCGGCGGTGATCGAGCTCGACCCTTCGATCTCGGCGGCCTGCCGCATCCCGAAGTTGAACGTCTCGTTGGAGGCGAACACCGGGAACAGCTGGATGGCGGGACGGCCGTACTTGCGCGCGAGCCCGCGGCCGGCCGGGAAGGTGCTCACGTCGTAGACGAACAGGTCGGGCATCTCGGCGAAGTTCCGCTCGAAGTGCCGGGTGGTCAGGATGTTCTCGTTGATGCAGCGCAGTGGTTCCCGCGCGATGTACTCGGCGGTGAACCGCTCCGGCTGGACCTTGCTCGCCATCTCGGACTCGTAGCACAGCGGTACCGCGCCGGTCGCCGCGACGGCGTCGGCGTGCTCTTCGGTGGTGGCGAACGTGACCTTGTGACCGCGCTCGATCAGCTCGCTCACCACCGCGAGGGTCGGTGTGACGTGCCCGTACGCGGGCAGCGGCATGAACAGGACATGTCCGGAAGTCATCTCAGGCCTCATTCCAGTAACCGACGAGATCGGCGTACAACGGGGAACTCTCCCGAAGCTCCTCATGGGTGCCGATGTCCGGCGAACCCGCATGCAGCAACATCACCCGGTCCGCGCGCATCGCCGAGCTCATCCGGTGCGCGATCACGATGACCGTGCGGCCCGTCGCCGCGAATGCGGCCTCGACCTGGCGCTCGCGTTCGGGATGCAGGTGGCAGGTGGCCTCGTCGAGCACGAAGATGTCGGTGGTCGACGCGTACGCCCGGGCGAGCGTGACGAGCTGTTTCTGCCCTTCGGACAGCTCGTTCGGCGCGTCGATCCGGCCGTCGAGTCCGCCGCGGTCGCGCAGGAGCTCGTCGGCGCCGACGGCCAGGCACGCCTCTTCCAGCTCGGTGTCGGTGACGTTCGGATTGAGGTAGCCCAGGTTCTCCCGCATCGAGCCGGAGAACACGTACGCCTCCTGCGGCAACAGGGTGATCCTGCGGTGCGGCGGTACGCGGACGAGGTCCGCCACCGGCGTGCCGCCGAGCGTGATCGTGCCCTCCTGCGGGCGGTCGAGCCCGGTCAGCAGGTTCGCCAGGGTGGACTTCCCTACGCCGCTCGGGCCGACCACCACGAGCCGCTCGCCAAGGCCGATGTCGAGGTCGATGCCGTCGAGGATCTTCTCCGAGGTCGCGCTGTAGGCGAACTCGACGCCGCGCAGGGCGATCCCGTCTCCGGCGGCGGTGGCGGACGGCTCCTCGACGGCCTCCGGCAGGCGCGCGTACTCCTGCACACGGGAGAACAGCACGCCGATCTGCAGGCCGATGTCACCGACCACGCGGACGATCGCCCGCAGGACCGGGTCGAGGCTGCCGATGAGATAGGTCGCCGCGCCGAGCAGCTGCCCTGGCGTGAGGGTGCCCGAGCGGATCGCGACCGGCGCGCTCACCAGCAGCACGGCCAGCGGCAGCCGGCCGCCGAGGGCGAGGGTCGCGACCCGACCGGCGACCACGCGGCCGATCCGATTCACGGTGCGCAGGTGTGTGTCGACGTCCGCGACGACGTCGCGGGTGGCCCGCTCCGTCGCGCCCACCGCGACGATGTCGCGCAGCCCGATGAGCGCGTTGCCCGCGGTGGCCGACAGCCGCTCCTCGGCCAGGAGCGAGTCGCGGATGGCACGCTGCCACCCGCGTGCGGTGGCCGCCAGGACCAGGACCACCATCACCGAGCTGCCGATGGCCACCCAGGCGACCAGCGGAGCCAGCAAGAAGAGCCCGATGATGACGAACACGAGAGAGAAGATCGCCGTCTTCAGTACGGTGAGCAGCTGGGAGATCAGCACGCGCAGTACTTCGGTGTGCTTGGTCACGCCCTCGACGCTGCGGCCGTCGACCCGCTCGCCGGGGGTGACGCCGCGCAGCAGCGTGGCGCGCGCGGTGCCGCTGATCAGGTCGTACCGCAGGTCTTCGGTGATGCGGGCGAGCGGGAGCACCCCCTGCCGCGCACCGAACCCGGCCAGCATGATCACAAGGGCGTAGATGCCCAGGAGCTGCGCGCCGACGGTGAAGTTGCCCGCGAGGAAGCCCAGGTCGAGCGCTGACGCGACGAGCATTCCGGAGGCCAGGGTCGGCGCGGACTCCACGATCGCCCACAGCAGCACCCGTATGAGGTCGCCGCGGTGGAGCCGTGCGGTCTCTCTCAGCACCTTCCAGCCCGTGTCCGCCCGCAACGCGGTGGCGCCCATCGGCTCAGCTCCCCTTCAGATCGGCGGTGGCCGGCTCGGGGGTCTCGGCGACCGCGAACACCGCGCGATAGCCGGGGTCTTCCAGGAGCTCCCGGTGCGTCCCGATCCCGCCGACCGTCCCCTCGTGCAGCCAGACGACGAAGTCCGCGCGCGCCGCGGTGGACGCGCGATGCGCGATGAGCAGGCGGGTCGAGCCGCGCGACGCCTCGTGCAGGGCCGAGCTGATCACCGCCTCGGTCGTGGTGTCCACGCTGGACAGCGCGTCGTCCATGACGATGAGCCGCGCGGATCGACAGGCCGCCCGCGCCAGGCCGAGCCGCTGGACCTCTCCGCCGGACAGCTGGAGCCCTTCGAGCTTCGCGTCGACCTGGCCGGGCAGCCGCGCGATGAACTCCTCGGCGCTCGTCGACCGGAGGGCGGCGCGCAGGCGGCCGTCGGTGACGGTGTCGTCGCCGTAGCGCAGGGCGTCGGCGACCGTCTCGCCGAAGAGGTTCGGGCGTTCGAAGGCGTAGACGACGGCCTTGCGCAGCTCGTCCTGGCGGAGTTCGCCGATCGGCGCGCCGTCGAAGGTGACGGTGCCGCCGTCCGGCTCCAGCATCCCGCCCGCCATCGCGGTGAGCGTGGTCTTGCCGACCCCGGACTCGCCGACGATCGCGACCGTACGGCCGGCCGGGACGTCGAAACTGACGTCGTGCAGGATCTGGCGGTCCCCGACGCGTGAGCCGACGCCCTCGAAGCTCAGCGCGCCGCGGCCCTCGGGCAGCGGCCGGGTGCCGCCGGGCAGGCCCGGCTCGTCCAGCACCTCGCGGAGCCGGGCGGCGGCGGCGCGGATCTGCCCGATGTCGCGGGCGCTGCCGGCCTGCTGGAAAATGCCCATCGCGTACGACAGGTACGACGACGCCGCGAGCAGCTCACCGGGGTTGATCCGGTGCCGCACCAGCCCGTCGCCGGCCACGATCAGCACCAGGATCTGCAGCAGCGGCGCGAAGATCGACACTTCCCAGGTCACCCGCCGCTGGCGCCGCCAGAGCTGCAGCGACAGCTCCCGCAGCGTGCGCGCCGGGGTCAGCACCCGGTCGACCTCGGCCTCGACCGTGCCGCTCGCGCGAATGGTGCGCAGCCCTCGGATCGCGTCCATCAGCCTGGTCGCCACGCCGGCCTGCTGGGCCGCCGCCTGGATGGCGAGCGCGGTGATCCGGCGGATGTGCCGCATCGTGATGAGCACCAGCGCGGGGCCGGTGAGCACGAATACGAGGCCGATCCGCCAATCGATCACGAACAGCGCGATGATCCCGCCGGTCGAGGTGAGCAGTGGGACCAGGATCCGGGTGACGATGTTGGCCGCCTGCGCGGTCTGGTACGTCGAGTCGGTGAGCCGGTTGACCAGGTCGCCCTGGTTGAACTTCCGCTGCCCGCGGAAGCCCAGGGCGAACAGGTGCGTCAGCAGCCCGTGGCGCAGATACCGCATCGCGCTCACGCGCGCGGAGAAGTCGGCGATCTCGGTCAGGCTCTGCACCACGATGCCGACCAGAAGCAGCCCGACCAGAATCCAGAGAAGCGAGGTGCCGGCCCCGTCGGTGAGCACCCGGTTCACCGTGGTGCCGAGCAACGCCGGGATCGCGATGATCGAGGCGGTGTCGACGAGGCCGAGCACCACCAGGCAGACCACCGGGACGCGGCCGGCTCGCAGGGCCGCCACGATCAGCGAACCGCGCTGCCGCAAGGCGATCACTTCCCTTCTCCGATACGCCAGGTCACCATGTCAGCGGGAGTTCGTGCACGCCGTAGTGGTCCATGTCGTCGCGCATCCGCAGCTCTTCGCGCGGCACGGCGAGCCGGAGCCCGGGGAACCTGCTCAGCAGGGCCGGGTACGCCACCCGCAGTGTCTCCCGTGCGAGGTATTGGCCTATGCACTTGTGCACGCCGTGCCCGAACGCCACGTGCCCGCGGACGTTGCGGGTGAGGTCGAGCCGGTCGGGGTCGGGGAACTGGCCGGGATCGCGGTTGGCGGCGGGCAGCGCGACCACCACGGTCTCCCCCGCGCGTACGAGCCTGCCGCCGACCGTGACGTCCTCCAGGGCGGCGCGGCTGGCGCCGAACTGCGAGATCGTCAGGTACCGGAGCAGTTCCTCGACGGAGTTGTCGATGAGTTCGGGCTCGGCGAGCAGGCGCTCCCGCTGCGCGGGGTGCTCCAAAAGGGCGAGCGTCCCCAGGCCGATCATGTTCGACGTCGTGTCGGTGCCGCCGCCGAGCAGGGCCCACGCGAGGTTGCGCCGCTCGGTCGCGTCGAGCCCGCCGCGGTCGGCCAGGGCGCGGAGCATTCCGGTGGCACGGTCGCCTGCGACGAGCTCGTCCAGCACCTCGCCGACGATCCCCACCGACTCGATCAGCTCCTCCAGGGTGAGCTGGAGCCGCATGATGACGTCGAGGTTGTCCTGCAGCGGGGCGCGGACGTCCTCGGGCACGCCGAGCAGGTCGAAAATGATCCGGGCGGGCAGCGGCCGCGCGAAGTCCCGCACGAGCTCGGCGGGCGGCCCCTGCGCCTCCATGGCGTCGAGCAGCTCCGCCGTCGCCGCCTCGATCGCGGGCCGCAGCTCGATGGCCTTGCGCTCGCTGAAGTAGGCACCGACGATGCGGCGGTAACGGGTGTGGTCCGGCGGGTCCATCTTGTTGAACGCGCCCGGTTCCGCCTTCGGCGGGGTGTGGTCGCCGGGCGGCAGCTCGAACGGCGGAGGCAGCGGGGACGCGAGCAGTTCGTTGCGGTGGCTGAACCGCGAGTCCGACAGCACGGCCTTGGCCTCGGCGTGGCCGGTGACGAGCCAGCCCTCGCCGCCGGAGGGGAACCGCAGACGGTGCACTCCGCCCTTGAGTCCCTCCTCGCGGTAGCCGTCCGGGGGGTCGAACGGGCAGCTTCTCCGCCTCGGCAGGTCGATCGCCTCCGAGCCGGCTCCGCCGACGATGAGGTCGGCCGCGCGTTCCGCGCCGCCGGCGGCCTCGATGTCGGCGCCCAGGGCGCGCACACGCTCGCGTACGGCCGGGTCCTCCGCCACCGCGAGCACCGCCTCCCGCAGCCGTTCGGCGGTCAACCCGTCCGGGTCGACGCGGCGGCCGAGGCCGAGCTCGGCCACGCGGTCGGCGTTGATGCGCTGCTCGGGCTGGAACGGCACGACGACGAGGGGCGTCGCGTGCTGCCCGGCGCGCATGATGCTGCCCATCCCGGCCTGGGAGACGAACACGTCGGCGTGGCGCAGCACATCGCCGTACGGCACCCAGCGCCGTACCTCGAACTCGGGCGGCAGGGCGGCGGCGGTCTCGTCGTCCAGGGCGTCGCCGACGGCGAGCACGACGTGCCACGGCAGGCCGGACAGCGCCTCGGCGCAGGTGCGGAAGAACTCGGGCTGGTCGTTGACCACGGTGCCCAGCGACACGAACACGATCGGCCGGCCGTCGCCGGGCGGTGTCCACTCCGGCTCGCCGTCGTCCTGCGCGTGGCAGGGGCCGATGAACGCGTGGTCGTCGCCGAACGTCTCGCCGCACGGCTGGAACGACCGGGGCAGGAACACCAGGCTCCGCTCACCCTTGCCCGTCGTGATCGCGTCGGACTCGTCCGGGTCGATGTCGTTCTCGGCGAGGAACGAGGCCAGCATCTCCTTGAACGTCAGGATCGCCGGGTGGTCCTCCGCGAGTTGCGGATGCCCGGCGTGCTCGACCTGCGCCTCCATCAGCGAGAACGCCTCGTTCGAGGCGAAGACCGGCAGCAGTTGGAAGGAGGGCACCGCCCACTTGCGGCTGAGGACGCGGCCCGGGGCCCAGACGGTGGAGTCGTAGGCGATGACGTCGGGCCGGTCGGCCTCGATCTGCCGCTCGATCGCCCCGGTGGTGCCGATGATCTCCGAGACGTACTGCAGGAACGCGCGGCCGACCTCGTCGTCGGCCCAGGTCGCCGGCGGCTTCACGGTCGACATCAGCGAGGTGTCGTACGCGATCACGGACGCGCCCGTGCTCGCCGCGGTCGGCGCGACGGCCTCGGTCACCGCGTAGGTCACCCGGTGACCGCGGCGGATCAGCTCCCGCGCCACCGAGAGCGTCGGCGTCACGTGCCCCGCGGATGGGTAGGGCAGAAACAGGACGTGTCGGGTTGGACCGGTATCACTGCGCACATCTGCATCGTCACTGCCGATCGGTACAGATGTCGCCGGTCGAGTGCGAGGTCTAGCAAATCCCTCACAAGGTCGTCGTGCGTGCTCGGGCCGGCCGAGCGGATCCGTGAGATCCACGGCGAGTGGGACGGTACCTACAGGCAGCCCGCGTATCACCGCTGAGCTACGCGAGGACGGTGAGGTGGTCGACCACAAGAAGGTGGAGCGGGTGATGCGCAAGCACGGCATCGTCGGGCCGCACCTGCGTAAGAAGGTCCGCACCACCGTCCCTGCGCCGTCGCATCAGTAGGTGCCGGACCTGCTCAAGCGGGACTTCACCGCCACCGCCCTGGGCCGGCGGTACGTCGGTGATCTCACCTACCTGCCGATCGGCGAGGGCCAGTTCCTGTACCTGGCGACCGTAATCAACCTGTTTTCCCGCCGCCTGGCCGGCTGGTCGATCGCCGGTCACATGCGCACCGAGCTCGTGGTCGACGCACTGGAAGCGCGAGCCCCTGAAGGGCGCGCACCGGTGGGCCTCAGCCCACCACGCTCGCCTGGCCGTCTTCCGCTGTATCACTAGGTGCAACACACGAAGGAGACACTCCAAACTTGAGCAAACTGGCCCAATCACTTGTAACACACGACTAAAGTGCTAACCGAGATATGACAGCCGGTGTCAACAATCCGGGGGAACCCCCGACGATGTCAGCAATGCGAGAGAACGACTCACAACACGTCGTGCTGTGCACGATCCCCGGCTACGGCCACGTCACACCGGTGCTCGACGTCGTCACCGAACTGGTGGCCCGCGGCGCGCGCGTCACCGTCGCCACGGGCGCGCAGTTCACGGAGACCCTGGAGGCGGCCGGCGTGGCCACCCTGACGTACGCGGCCACGGAGTCCGGCGACACGACGGCGCACGCGGTCGCGGAGGCGCTCTCGGACCTGGCCGGGTTCCTCGCGCCGCTCACGCCCATTCAGGCGCTGCTGGACGAGGACCCGCCGGACGTGCTCGCCTTCGACTCGACGATGTGGCTCGCCGGCCGGGTGCTGGCGCACGACCGGTCGTGCGCGACGGTGCAGCTGAGCCCGTGCTTCGCCTCGAATGAGGCCTTCTCGCTGCCGGAACGGGTCGCGGCGCACGTGACGGAGAGCCCGTCCGCCCCCGCGTCCGACGATGGCGGCGCCGTGGACCTGGCCGCCGTCCTCGCCGCCGCCGGGATGACCGGCGACCTCGCCGCCCTGCTCAGCGACGAGAAGGACCAGAAGCTGGTGTTCGTCCCCCGCGAGTTCCAGTTCGCCGGCGACAGCTTCGACGACCGGCACACCTTCGTCGGCCCGTGCCTCGGGCCCCGGCGCCTGGCCGGCTCCTGGGATCCGCCGCCGGACGGCAATCCCGTCCTGCTGGTCTCCCTGGGGACCTCGGCCTTCAACGACCAGCCGGACTTCTTCCGCTCGTGCGCGGACGCCTTCGACGGCCTGCCGTGGAACCTCGTGCTGACACTGGGCAGCGGCACCGACCCGGCCACTCTCGAACCGCTCCCCCGCAACGTGCGCGCGTACCGCTGGCTGCCGCACCCCGCCGTCCTCGCCCATGCGCGCGCGTTCGTCTGCCCGGCGGGCATGGGGAGCATCATGGAGGCCCTGTCGTGTGCCACGCCCCTGGTCGTCGTGCCACAACACGGCGAGCAGGAGGTCAACGCGGAGCGCATCGTGGAGCTCGGGCTCGGCCGGCGGATCGCGCGCGACGACGTGACCCCTGAGCTGATCCGCGACACCGTCCTCGCCGTGGCCACCGACCCGAACGTCATCGGGCGGGTCGAGGCGATGAGCAGGTACTGCCGCGACGCGGGCGGGCACCCGCGCGCCGCCGAGGAGATCCTCGCGGCCGCGCCTCGCCGCGCGTAAACCGTGACGAGGCGACGTCCGGCGCAGTTACTGGGGGTTCTGCGCCGGACGTCGCTTTCCAGGCGGGAGTAGCCCCCCGCCTAGCCGGAGTCCCTCTTGCTCAGCGCCAGATAGGCGGAGCCGAGGAAGGCGAGCACCCACGCGGTCAGGACCCAGCCGGCCACCTGCGGATCGAGGTAGGTGGCCGAGTTCAGGTCCCGGTGCGTGTTGGTGAGGTTCTCGGCGGCCGAGGCCGGCAGGTAGGCCATGACGTGCTCGAGGACCCACCGCGGCAGCAGCTGGCCGACCAGCAGCGGGGCGAAGATCATGCCGATCCCGGTCGCGATGGCACCGGCCGCGCTGCGTAGCAGCACCGTGAGCGACAGCGCGATCAACGAGAACGCCGCCATCTCACTGCCCCAGTTGATGAGGCTGGGCAGCACACCGGGGCTGCCCAGACCGACCGCCATCGACGGGTCGGCGTTCCGGATGATCGACTGGCCGGCCAGGAAGGCCACGGTCGTGAAGACGATGCCCGACACGTAGGCGGGCAGCCCGACGGTGATCGCCTTCGCGAGGAGGACCCGCATGCGGTTCGGCGTGACGGTGAGCGTCAGCCGCATCATCCCGGTGGAGAACTCCGACGCCACGCTCAGCGAGCCGAAGACGATGAACAGGATGACGCTCAGGTCGATGCCGACGCGAGTGGTGGCCGAGGCGTCGAAGTTCGCGCGATCCGCCGCCGTCATCTTGTCGAACGTCGTGGTGACGGCGAAGGTGAACAGCAGCGAGAGGCCGATCCCGACCGCCGCGGCGATCACCAGCAGCATCCAGGTCGACCGCACGGACCGCAGCTTGGTCCACTCGGATCTCGTCGTGTCCCGCAGGCCGGGCGACGGCACGGTCGCGGTGGTCATGACTTCTCGCTCCCTTCCGCGGCGAGCGCGTGCATGGTCTCCGCCAGCTCCTCGTGCACCGGTTTCGCCGCGCTCTCCGCCCGATACTGCACGCTGTCGTGAGTAAGGTCCATAAAGGCGGCCTCAAGACTCGCCCGGCACGGCGTGAGCTCGTGCAGCCCGATGCGCGCCTCCAGCGCGATGTCACCGATGCGTGCGGCGTCCATCTCGGCCACGATCAGTGCGCCGCCGTCCTCGGCGGTCACCGACGCGCCCTCGCGCGTGAGCGCCTCGGCCAGGTCGGTCGCGTTCGGCGAGACCACCCGCACATGGCTGCGCGAACTGCGCTGCGTCAGCTCGGTGATCGGCATGTCGGCCATCAGCTTGCCGCGGCCGATGACGATCACGTGCTCGGCGGTCTCCTCCATCTCGTTCATCAGGTGGCTGGAGATGAAGACCGTGCGGCCCTCGGCCGCGAGCTCCTTCACGAGCGTGCGGACCCAGAGGATGCCGTCCGGGTCGAGCCCGTTCAGCGGCTCGTCGAACAGCAGCGTCGGAGGGTCGCCCAGAAGCGCCGTCGCGATGCCGAGGCGCTGGTACATGCCCAGCGAGAAACCGCCGACGTGCTTGCCCGCGACGTCGGCGAGGCCGACACGGCCGAGCGTCTCCTCGACCCGTTTTCTTCCGATCCCGGCCGCCTGCGCCACCCAGAGCAGGTGGCTGAAGGCCGACCGGCCGCTGGTCACCGCGCGCGCGTCGAGCAGCGCGCCCACTTCGTGGAGCGGTGCCGGCAGATCGCGATAGTTCTTGCCTCCGACGGTCACCGCCCCGTCGCTCGGCACGTCCAGCCCCAAGATCATCCGCATGGTGGTGGACTTGCCCGCGCCGTTCGGCCCGAGGAACCCGGTGACGACGCCCGGCTCCACGGTGAACGTCAGGTCATCGGCGGCGGTCGTCCGCCCGTATCTCTTAGAAAGGCCCTGTGCCTCGATCATTGCTTTCACTTCCCTGGCCGCTTCCGGCTCTCCTTGCTCATTCAGCCAACCGGGACGGGGTGTGTGCAGCTAGAAGCGAAGGTGGTCGTTGTGGACAACCAAAGTTGGTGCGGGATGGCGCTGCCTCCGGTCGGCTCGTGCCCGCCGGTCGTGGTCGCCGAAAGGCCCGGATCAGGCGACCAAGGTAATCCCTTTGCCGATGAAGATCTCTGGTCGAATTCCTCGATTTCGTCTGGCGTGAAGCGGCGGAGGTTGTCACGGTCCAGGGGCCACCGCGACCATGTCGGCATGTCGAATCGATCCCGTCCGCTCCACTACCTCGTGGCGCCCACCGGCGCGCCGAACTACGGTGACGAGCTCATCGCGGCCACCTGGCTGCGATATATGGCCGAGATCGATCCGGACGCGGACGTCGTCCTCGACTGCCTCAACCCCATCGGGATCACCGATACCGTCCTGCGGATCCACCCGCGGCTCCGGCCGACGACCATGCTGTGGCAGCTGTGCATCCGGCACGTGGACCAGGGCGCGCAGGCCGCCCACACGGTCCGCGACATCGTCCGCGACCCGGATTCCGCCACCGTCGGCATCGACGACCTACGCGAGAGCCTCGGTCTGCTCCGGCGTGCCGACGTCGTGCACATCCTGGGCGGCGGGTTCTTCAACGCCATGTGGCCCTGCTTCCTCGGCCTGCTCGGCGGCGTCGGCGCGGCGGTGGAGGTCTCCGGCGGACGGGCCGTGATGACGGGGCAGGGCATGTCACCGCCGGTCGAAGGCGTCGGCGACCTGTACGCCGACCTCCTCGGGCGGTTCGACGTGGTCGACGTCCGCGACACTCCGTCGGCCGCCGTCGCGGGAGCCGCCTCGACCTGTTCGGGGGACGACGTCTTCCTCGCTCCTCCTTCGGGCTCCACCTGGGGGAACGTGCCGGAGATGATGGTGTCCGTCCAGTCGCAGCTGTCCGGGCTGGCAGCGGAGGAGATGGTCTCCCTCGTCGCGAAGACGGCCGCCGAGTGGGCCGTCTCCGACATTGGGCTGCTCGAGTGCATCCCCGGCCAGGACCAGAAACTGCTGGCCCTCGTCGAGGAGGCGCTCCCCGGCGTCCGGCGCTACTCGCTGCGAGACGTGATGGAGCGCGGGCTGCCGGCCGCCCCCGGGCAGTGCTGGCTGTCCACCCGCTTCCACCCTCATCTCGTCGCCGCCGCCTGCGGGGCCTCGGGCGTCGCCGTCAACATCAACGGCGACTACTACGGGACGAAGCATCGTTCGCTCATCGAGCGGGGCTCCGGCTGGACCCTGCTCGAAACGCCGGCCGTGGTGCCGCGCCCCTGTGACGGCGGGTTCGGCCCCGAGCGGCTCACCGAACTGCGCGCGGGGAAGCGCGCGGTCGCCGATCGGATCTACCGCTGAGCGCCCGGCGAACGCGACCTGGACGAACTCCCGGCAGCGGCCACGCGCAGGCCGCATCGGGGAACCCGCCTTACGAAGGAGAGGTGCGCGATGGCTCGTGGACGTTCAGGAAGAGACATCCGCCAGCACCGGGCCGGCGGCAACGGCCCAGCGCTCGTCCCACGCGCCGATCGCCTTCTGGCCGGCCGCTTCCAGCGCGTCGTGACCGAGGACGGAGTAGGGCGGGCGGTACGCCGGCCGCGGGAACTCTTCGGTCGTGCTGGTGACCACCATCGCGGGGTCCAGGCCCATCGAGCCGACGACGGCGCGTGCGAAGCCGTACCACGACACCTCCCCGGCCGCGGTCGCGTGGTAAATACCGGCCGGAGCGTCCGCGCCGACGAGGTCGATGGCGAGGTCGGCGAGGTCGCGCGACCACGTGGGCTGCCCGACCTGGTCGGCCACCACGGCCAGCCGGTCGCGTTCGGCGGCCAGCCGCGCGATCGTCTTCGGGAAGCAGCCGCCCGCGGCCCCGTAGAGCCACGCGGTCCGGAGCACGAGGTGATCCGCGCAGCCGGCGCGGACGGCCCATTCGCCGGCCGCCTTGGTCCTTCCGTAGGCGGAGCGCGGCGCGATCGGAGAGTCCTCCGGGTAGGGCGCGGTAGCGGCGCCGTCGAAGACGTAGTCGGTCGATATATGCACGATTTTTGTGTTATGTACGGCGCACGCCATGGCTAGATTCGCCACACCGGCGGCGTTCACCTCGAACGCCGCGGCCTCATTACTCTCCGCATCGTCCACCGCCGTCCACGCGGCCGCATTCACCACGACGTCATGACCACGAACCATGGATTCACACGCCGCCGAATCGGTAATGTCCAGCCGTCCACGCGCTGCCGCCGTTACGGATTCTCCACGCGCCTGGAGCCGATCGACCAGATCGGCGCCGAGCATTCCACCCGCTCCAGCAATCAACCATTTCATGGCCGCAGTATTCCAGTCTGGCGAGAGATTGTCGAGACCCTTAAATGGACGTCAGAGAAGTCGGCATTCCCGGTGCCTTCGTTGTCACGCCGCAAACGTATTCCGATGAACGCGGAATGTTCTACGAGATATTCAAGACCACGTCGGTCGAGAAGCTCATCGGTTCACGGTTCGACGCGGCACAGGTCAACTGCTCCATCTCGCAGGCGGGCGCCCTGCGGGGGATCCATTTTTCGGAGGTCCCTCCCGGCCAGGCGAAGTTCGTCACGTGCATCACCGGATCCATCTTCGACGTCGTGATCGACGTGCGCCGCGGGTCGCCCACGTACGGGCAGTGGGAGTCGGTGGTCCTGGACGACGTCTCCCGGCAGTGCGTCTATCTCACCGAGGGCCTGGGACACGCTTTTATGTCACTCCAGGATAATACGGCGGTCACCTATCTGTGCTCGACCGAATACGACCCGAGTCGCGAGCACACGATCAATGCTTATGACCCCCGGATTTCCGTCGACTGGCCCGGCGGATTCGAGCCCCGGCTTTCCGCCAGGGATTTGGCGGCGCCGAACCTGAGCGAGATCGAGCAAAAGGGAATTCTGCCCGTCTACGAATCCGGCCGGGTGCCGTCCATCTGAGGCTCGGGCGGCTCTGGGCGAGACCGCCACCCGCACGCGTTCGGAGCGTGACGGGACATGGCGGTCCGCCGGAGTGACGCACGCGGGCCGAAGACGCCGGCGACCTCGCGCAGTACGCCGTCACCGGGCGCATCAACGCACTCATGGCCTCCGATCAGCAAGGATCTATCGCCACATCTGGCAATTTATCCAGACCTTTGACAACACATAATGCTAGTTCTGGACAAAAACGCATGTTCTGGCCAGGATGTGGCACCCCTAGATCACGACCGAAGGTGCGCGTCATGAGCTCCAGTCCACCTGGCGTACGTAATCGGATCCTCGTCGCCGTCCTCATGCTGCTCGCCGTGTTCGCGCCGGTCACGGCCGCGGCCGCGCGGTCCGCGCCGACGGTCGCGCTCCCCGTCGTCAGCCCCGCGCCGCAGTCGATGCGGGCGACGGGCACCGACACGGTGGTGTCCGGAAACGCCGCCGTGGTGACCGCTCCGGGCAGCGACGCCGCCGCGACCAAGACCGTCACCGCCGTCTTGCGGGCCGCCGGGGCGAACGTGCTGCCGCTGAAGGCCCTCGCTCCGGTCCCGTCGAGCGTGGGCCTGACCGTCTACGTCGGCGGCCTCAAGGAGAACACCGGAAGCGGAGCCGCGCTGAAGCGGCTGAAGACCACCGGGACCTCCGGGCTGCACCCCGAGGGATACGTGATCGCGAGCGGACCGGTCGGGCGCCGGTTCGACGTCGTGCTCGCCGGCGCCGACCCGGCCGGCACGTTCTACGCGGCGCAGACGTTCCGCCAGCTCGTCCACTCCGTCAAGGGACACTGGCACATGCCCGGCGTGGTCGTGCGCGACGAGCCCGGACTGGAACGCCGCGGGATCATCGAGGGGTTCTACGGCCTTCCCTGGTCGGCCGCCGACCGCAACGCAATGATGCGCTTCGCGGGCCAGAACAAGATGGACTCCTACGTCTACGCTCCCAAGTTCGACCCGTACCACCGTGAGCAGTGGAAGACCCCCTACCCCGCCGCGCAGCTGAAGGAGCTCGGCGCGCTGGTCGCCACCGCGCGCGCCAACCACGTCGACTTCACCTTCGCCGTCTCCCCCGGCCTGAGCATCTGCTTCTCCGACGACGGCGACTTCGCCGCGCTGGAGAAGAAGACCCAGGCAATGTACGACCTGGGCGTACGGTCCTTCGCGCTCTTCTTCGACGACATCACGCCCGTGCTCGGCTGCGACGCGGACAAGGCCAAGTTCGGCTCCGACGCCTCACCGACGGCCGCCGCACAGGCCTACCTGCTGAACCGGTTCCGCGAGAAGTTCATCGCCACGCACGCGGGCGCCGAGCCGCTGGCCACCGTGCCGACCGAGTACTACGGCGTGACCGCCTCTCCCTACAAGACGCGCTTCGCCGAGCTGGTCAACGCCGACGTGCACATGTACTGGACCGGCCAGGGGGTCATCTCCCCGACGATCACCGATGCCGACCTCTCGGCGGCGCACGCGTTGTTCAAGCACCCGATCGAGGTCTGGGACAACTTCCCGGTCAACGACTACGCGCCCAGCCGGCTGTTCCTCGGCCCGGTCGACGGACGCGGGCAGAAGCCGGCCGACGACGGCGTCACCGGTTTCCTCTCCAACCCGATGACCCAGGCCATCCCCTCGCAGCTCGCCGAGACCACCATCGCGGACATGACGTGGAACCCCGGCGGCTACGACCCGAAGCGTTCCTGGAACGCCGCGCTCGACGCCGTCGGCGGATCCGCCAGTGGCGCCCTGCGCACCTTCGCCGACAACAACCTGTCCTCGGCCCTGAGCACGACCGAGTCACCCGATCTGGCACCCGGGATCGCGGCGTTCGAGAAGGAGTTCGCCGGCGGCACGCCCACCTCGTCGGCCGCGCTGGCCGCGAAATTCGACAAGCTCGCCAAGGCGACGCCCGCGCTCGAGCACGCGATGCCGGCGGCCTTCACCGCCGAGGCCGGTCCGTGGCTGGCCAAGTCGGCCGCCTACGGCTCCGGCGGCGCGGCGGCCGTACGGTCGCTGACCGCGCAGAAGAAGGGCGATGACACGACCGCGTGGCGGGAGCGGATCAAGCTCGACACCGCCGTGAAGGCCGGCCAGAAGTACAGCGCGATCGTCGGCGAGAAGGTCTTCGAGCCGTTCGTGACCTGGGCGCAGCAGCAGAGCGACCGGGTGACGCTGAAGGCCCCGACGCCGGGCACCGTGCTGAATCCGGGCAGCGACGTCACGCTGAGCGCGAGTGTGAAGCCCGGGAGCGTCGGCATCGGCTCCGTGCGCTTCTACGCGGGCTCCAAGCTCGTCGGCACCGCGACCAAGGCACCGTACGACGTGGTCTGGCAGAAGGCACCGCGGACGCTCGCGCAGATCCGGGTACAGGCCACCGACACCACCGGGGCGACCATCCAGTCGACTCCGGTGAACCTGAAGATCGGCACGCCCGACGACGCGCTGTTCGTGGTCGGCAGCACGAGCGCGCCGTCCCAGGGCGAGCTGATCACCGAGCAGCGGCTCAACTACCTCGGCCTGTCGTTCACCCCCAAGGCGGCTACCCAGGTCACCGCGGACGACGCGAAGGGCAAGGCCCTGATCTTCGTCTCCCCGAACGTCACGCCGACGGACCTGAAGGTCGACCTCGCCTCCACCGAGGTGCCGATGGTGGTGGACAAGGCCGACCTTTACGCCGGCCTGGGCATGGCGGCCTCGTCGGGCCCGGCGTACGGCGCTCAGAAGGCCGAGTTCAAGTCCTCACCGCTCTCGGGCGGGCTGACCGGCACCGTCGACGTCTACAAGCAGCCCGACATCGCCTCGTACGGCTCAGGCCTCGGGTCGAGCGCGATCGTCGCCGCGACGGTGCCCGGCTCCGCCGACAAGGTGCTCGTGTTCGGGTACGAGCGCGGCGCCACCATGGCCAAGGGCACGGCGCCGGCGCGCCGGGTCGGCCTGTTCCTCAGCGAGTACGCGCTCTGGCCCACCCAGACCGAGCCGGCGACCAAGAAGGTCTTCGACACGGCCGTCACCTGGGCCATCGCCCACTGATCCGTCCCCGACCCCGCTGATGACGCTCGCCGGGAGCACCGCGCTCCCGGCGAGCGTCGTGCGTCGTCACTATCGCGATTTGGGGCAATGACGCGCCGAACGGATGACACTGTGGACTCAAGCTTGCTTAACTATGGGTGATCTTGTCCTTATCGCTCGCCGTATCCCGGTCGGCAGCGTGACCGTCGGAGGTGGCATTGCGGGCCGGACCGATGCTGATTCTCGGCTGGCTGCTCATCGGAGGGCTCGCCGCGGGGCAGCGCCACTACTACTCGCACTACGACGCCAGCTGCGGCAGGTCGGCCACGATCGGCATCACGATCATCTCCGGGCCGCTCAACTACATCGGACTCAACCCGAGCGCCTCCTGCCGGACCCCCCAGCCCAGCAGGTGACGCGGCGCCTTGATCGTCCGGATGTGAGTACTTCCACGGATACCGGACCCGTCGTGGCGCGGTGATGGGCTCAGCACTGTCCATCTCGGTGGACGCGGCGCCTCACCGGCGGAGGATCTCCGCCACGGTCGTGAGGGTGCGGTCGACGTCCTCGTCGGACACCCCTCGGTGGGTGACCGCGCGGATCCGGCCCCGGCCCAGCTCGGCCAGGCGGATCCCACGGTCGGCGGCCAGCGCGATGAGCTTCTGGTTGCTCAGGGCGGGGGTGGTCACGGCGAACATGACGATGTTCGTGCGGACCCGGTCGGCGTCGACGGCCAGGCCTGGGATCTCCGCCAGCCCCTCGGCCAGGGTCCGCGCGCGTACGTGGTCCTCGGCCAGCCGGTCGACCATCTCTTCCAGGGCCACGACCCCGGCGGCGGCGATGACCCCTGCCTGGCGCATCCCGCCGCCGAGCATCTTGCGGATCCGGTGCACCGCCGAGATGAACTCCGCGGAGCCCGCGACGATGGAGCCGATCGGCGCGGACAGGCCCTTCGACAGGCAGAACTGCACCGAGTCCGCCATGCTCACCAGGTCGGCGGCGGGCACGCCCGACGCCACGGCGGCGTTGAAGATCCGGGCGCCGTCCACGTGGAAGGCAAGGCCGTGGCGGTCGGCGAAGGCGGCCACCTCACGTAGGTGCTCAGGAGGAACCGGCACGCCGCCCGCGCGGTTCGCGGTGTTCTCCACGCACACCACCGACGGCAGGGAGAACTGCGGATCGTCCATGTCCTCCGGCAGCAGCCCGGCCATCTGGTCCAGGTCCAGGCGGCCGGAGGAGTCCGTGTCGACGGGGTCGAGGGCGACGCCGCTGCACACCGAGACGCCGTGCGCCTCGTACACGTAGATGTCGGACTCGCGCCCCGCGAACACGCGTGTGCCGCGCGGCGCGTGGGCGGTCAGTGACGCCAGGTTGGCCATCGTGCCGCTCGGCATCAGGCACGACGCCTCCTTGCCGAGCGCCTCGGCGGCCATCTCCTCCAGGCGCCGTACGGTCGGGTCCTCGCCGTACACGTCATCGCCCAGCGGCGCCCGCACCATGGCCTGGAGCATCCGCTCCGTCGGCTGGGTGAACGTGTCGCTGCGCAGCTCTACGACCGACATCAGGCCCTCCAGATAGAAGTCATCGCGCGACCACGGGCGCGTTCGCCTCGACGCGGATGCGGGCGTGGGCACGCTCGGCCGCGGCCACGGCGTCCTCGGCCCGGTCCGCGACGGCGATCACGTGCCCGCGGCGGTCCTTGAAGGAGTGCTCGATCGCCTGCCGTGTGCCGGGGGACGCGGTGCAGACCGCCTCCACGACGTGCGGGAGGCCCGCGGCCTCCTCCACCCCGGTCACGGACGTCACGAGGCCCTCCGGCGGCACCAGGAAACGGATCGAGGCGAACCGGTCGCGCCGCTCGGCCGTACCCGCCGGGAGGCCCGCCGCGCCGGCGACCACCTCGTCGATCAGGTCACGGCCGGTGGCGTGCCGGATCAGGCGCGGGATGAGGCCGCCGGCCAGCCTCGGGTTGATCTCGATGACGTGGGGGGTGTCCCCGTCGAGCCGCAGCTCCACGTGGGCCGGCCCGGAGGTCAGGCCCACCGCGCGCAGGGCCGACAGCGTGACCGACTCCAGCACGGCGCAGGCCGGCACCCGCGCCGGGAGGTCGTGCCCGGTCTCCACGAAGTACGGGGCGTCGCCGACGTGCTTGGCGGTGACGCACACGACCACGCCGTCCAGGACCTCCACCGAGTACTCCGGGCCGCGGATCTCGCGTTCGACCAGGACGACCGGCGCGGAGGCCAGCAGCGCGCGCGCCCACCGCCCGGCCTCGGCGGCGTCCGCGCACGCGCGTACGCCCTGGGAGCCCGTGCCCTGGCTCGGTTTGACGACGACCGGCCCGCCGGCCGCGGCCTCGACCTCGGCCACCGTCCGGCACACCGTGAAGTCCGGGACCGGGACGCCGTGCCTGGACAGGAACCGCCGCGTCTCCGCCTTGTCGCGGCAGCGCGCGATGGCGTCGGCGTCCGGCACCGGCAGCCCGAGCCGCCGGCCCACGGCGGCGGCCGTGCGCACGAACAGGTCGCTGCTGCTGCCGATACCGCGCAGCGCGCCGAGCGCCCGGCAGGCTTCCAGCACGGCGTCCTCGTCGGTGGTGTCGACGACACGGACGTCCAGGCCCAGCTCGGCGACGTACGGGAACCGCTTGGGGTCGCGGGTGAGCAGCACCGGCCGTAGCCCGTGCCGCCGCGCGGTCAGCGCGAAGTCGCGCCCGGTCCCGGTGGTGTTGCTCTCCACCAGGGCGAACCACGGCTCAGTCATGCGAGTCCTTCCGAGACGATCAGCTCGTGCGCCGTACGGCGCCGGTCGCGCTCGGCCGCGTGGAGTGACTCCACGTGCGCGAGGCCGTCGCGAGCGTATCCGCGCCAGGCCTCGGTGAGCCGCGCGTGCGCGGCGCGGAAGGACTCCGGCCCCGGGCCGCCGCCGTACTCGGTGGCCGCCGAGGCCGCCGCCGGGTCCAGGCCGTCCGCGCCGAGGGTCACCGAGGCCTGCGCGCCCTCGGCGCGCAGGATGCGGTCCAGGCGCGTGGCGAGTTCGTCCCGGCCGACGCCGGACGGCTCGGTCACTCCGTCGTCGATCAGCTCGGTGGTGAGCCGGCCGACGGCGTGGTGCGCGAGGCGGAACGGCACGCCCTCCGCGACCAGCCGGTTGGCCAGCGCGGTCGCGACCGTGTAGCCGCGGTCGGCGGTGCGCGTCATCGCGTCCTCGTTCGGCCGCGCACCGGCGACCACGCAGATCGCGAGCCGCGTGATGTCGTCGAGCCGCGCGAGGCCGGGCCAGATCGGCGCGACGCCCTCGGTGCTCGTCTCGACGGAGTTGCCGAACGGGGTGTTCTTCATGTTCGACGCCGCGGACGTCCAGGCGCCGATGAGCGCCCCGGAGCCGCCCTTGATGTGTTCGAGCAGGAACGGGTTGCGCTTCTGCGGCATCGCCGAACTCGACCCGACCAGGCTGTCGGGGAAGCGAATGAGGTCGAACTCCTGGGTGCTCCACAGCTGCAGGTCGGTAGCCAGCCGCGAGAGGGTCAGCCCGGCCATCACGCCGGCCGACAGCAGTCGCAGGAGCGTGTCGCGCGACGCGATGGCGTACCCGGCGTGCGGGACGGGTTCGGCGAAGCCGAGCAGTCCGGCCGTTCGCGCCGGGTCGATCGCCACGTCGGTGCCCGCGCCGCTGGCCGCGCCGAGCGGTCCCTGCCGCAGCCCCGCGCACGCCTGGACGAAGCCGAGGATGTCGCGGTCGAGCGCGGTCGCGACGCCCAGCAGGTACCAGCCGTACGTGACGGGCACCGCGGGCTGGTACTGGCTGTAGGCCGGCATCACCGTCGCGTCGTACGCGCGGGCACGGCCGAGCAGCACGGCCTGCAGGCGCAGCAGCCCGGCGAGCAGCGTCGCGGCCTGCTCCCGCATCCGCAGCTGGTGCATGGTCGCCTTGAGGTCGTTGCGCGACCGCCCGGTGTGCAGCACGCCGCCGAGCCCCGGCCCCAGCGTCGAGATCAGGTGGTCCTCGTACAGCAGGTAGACGCCGCGCGGCGCGTGACGGCCCCGCAGCGGCGCGAACCCGTTCGCGCGCAGGCCGCCGATCTCCACCAGCAGGCGCGCGGCCTGGTCCCTGCCGATCAGCCCGCGCTCGGCGAGCATGACCAGGTGCGCCTCGTCGATCGCGGTGATGTAGGGCAGCTCGCGGTCGATGTCGGCGTCGGCGGTGTCGCCGAAGACGATCCGCGCCGCCGCGGGGGTGAGCCCGGACCTCAGCCGTCCGGTGTCCACCCCCGAGCCCGGCGCGACCGGCGTCGTCGTCACGACGGCGCCCCGATCAGCCGGCCCGTCACGACGTCGTCCAGCGACCGGCGGTTCCAGTCGAGCCTGCACCATCCGTCGGCCGCCTGCGCGGGGGCGGCGACCGTACGCGGGTCGCCGGGCCGCTCGGCCGTGGCCCAGCCGTTGGCCGTGATCCAGCCGTCGTCGTAGACGGTGTCGTGGTAGCGGTAGCCCTCGTCGGGCAGGACGACCACGGTCAGCGCGTCCGGGTTGACCCGCGCGAACCAGGACCCGACGTGGAACGACGCGCCGCTGGTCGGGCCCATGAACAGCGCGTGCTCGCGGTGCAGCCGCCGCGTGGCGTTGAAGACGTCGGCCGCGCCGAGCCAGTGCACCTCGTCGAACTGGCTGTGGTCGAGGTTGGCCGGCATGAGGCTGTTGCCGAGCCCGCGCACCTCGCGGGGCCCGTCGGCCTGCCCGAACAGCACGCTCTGGTGGGTGTCGACGCCGATCGAGACCAGGTCCGGGTTCGCCTGCCGCAGGTACCTGGTGGTGCCGCACATCGAGCCGCCGGAGCCGACCGGGCCGACCAGGCAGTCGACCTGGCCCAGCCGGTCCCGCAGCAGCTCGGCGACGAGCGCGTACGACGCCGGGTTGTCGGGGTTGGAGTACTGCTCGGGGCAGAACGTCGCGGGCATCTCGGCCTGGATCTCGGCGACCCTGGCCAGGCGGGTGGCCTGGTAGCCGCCGCCCGGGGCGTACTCGCGGACGATGTCCACGCTCGCCCCGAGGTCCTCCAGCTGGCGCTGGAGGCGCGCGTCGATGACCGGGTCGCTCACGAGGATCAGCCGGTGGCCGCGGATCGCGCACTGCATCGCCAGGGCGAGGCCGAACGTGCCCGAGGTCGTCTCGACGACCGTCATGTCGTCGGTGAGGACGCCCTGTTCCTCGGCCCGCTGCAGGATGTGGCGTGCGGGCACCATCTTCATCAGCCGGTACGCCAGAGCGTAGAGGTTGTCGCCCAGGCGTACGAGCACCGGTATGCGCTGCGCCTCCACCACGTCCGCGTACGAGTCGGCGATCATGCGGCGGCGCGCTTCCCCGTGACGTACCGGTGGATCCGCGTGACGGAGCAGAAGTTCTGGATGTCGAGGTCGTCGTCGACGACCGGCACGCCCAGGGTGTTCTCCACGAACATCACGATCTGCACCGCGAACAGCGAGTTGACGAGCCCCGTCGCGATGAGGTCCTGGTCGTCGGTGAACTCGAATCCGTTGAGGTGCTTGGCGACGAATTCCTTGATCGTCACGAGCTGGTCGTCCACAGAACTCTCCGATCTCATGGCTCAGGCGACCGTTTCGGCGCCGGTGTCGTAGGAGAAGAAGCCCCGGCCGCTCTTGCGGCCGAGGAGGCCGGCGTCCACGTAGCGGCGCAGCAGGATCGAGGGGCGGTACTTGGGGTCGTTGAAGTTCTCCAGGAGCACGTCCAGCGAGTACAGGACGGTGTCCAGGCCGATCAGGTCGGCCGTCGCGAGCGGGCCCATCCGGTGGCCGAAGCACGTCACGAACAGGCGGTCGATCTCGGCGGCGGTGGAGACGCCCTCGTCGAGCAGGCACACCGCCTCGTTGACCGTGAGCATCGCGACCCGGTTGGTGACGAAGCCCGGGGAGTCCTCGACGACGATGCTCTCCTTGCCGACGGCCGTCAGCAGGTCCTGGGTGAGCCGGATCGTCTCCGCGCTCGTGTGGAAGCCGCGGATCAGCTCGACCATGGGCTTGAGCTGCGCCGGGTTCATGAAGTGGGTGCCGATCACCCGGTCGGGCCGTCCTGTGAGGGCCGCCATGCGCGTGATCGGGATGGCCGAGGTGTTCACGCCGAACACGCACTCGTCCGGGCAGATCACGTCCATCTCCCGGTAGACCGGCTCCTTGATCGCCGGGTTCTCGGTGACGTTCTCGACCACGAACCCGGCGTCGCCGAGGTCCTTCAGCTCGGTGCTGAACCGGATGCGGTCGAGTGTCTCGGCAGGCCTCGGCCCGCCGGGCGCGAACATCGCCGCCATCCGCAGGTCGCGCAGGATGTGGGACTTCGCGCGGTCGAGAACGTCCTCGGAGACGTCGACGAGCGTCACCTCGCAGCCGCCCGCCGCGAACATGTGGCTGACCCCGATGCCCATGGTGCCGGCGCCGACCACTCCGACTTGTTCGATCATGGCTACTCCCTCGTTGCTCACGGCGTCGCCACGGCCGGCGCGCGTTCCTGTGCGTACTGCTGGGGGTCGTCCAGGGCCCGCCGCAACGCGGCCGGCCACGTCGCCGGGTCCACGCCGTGCTGGCAGATCAGCGCGAAGGCCAGGCGTTCGAGGCCGAAGCCGACGCAGGCGCTGTACGAGGCGGCGCCGTCGGCCCGCTCGATGCCGAACGACTCGGCGAAGAACCGTTCGTGGAAGTTGAACGAGGCCACCGCGACGCTGTCGTCCTCGGCCAGGTCGAGCTGGAGCTCGTACTTCAGCTCCAGCAGCCGCTGGGAGGAGGCGCGGGCAGCGGCGTCGGAGTTGCAGAAGAAGGGGTCGCTGGCGACCTCGCAGCGGCCGGACAGGTCCCAGTCGTCGATGATGCCGAGGATCCGGTTCAGGAAGCGTTCACGTGCCGCCAGCACCTCATCGCGCGTGCCGAGGAAGACGATCTCGCGGATCGTGAAGTCCCACAGCCGCGCGAGGCTGCGGTGGTAGCGCGCCTCGTGCCGGAACGACTTCCCGCGCGCGGTCACCGTGGACAGCTCCGCCGGGAGCACATGGCCCGCGAACTGGTGGAACGTGTGGTAGCACATCGTCGGCGGCAGGCAGTAGTCCACCCGGTCGCACTGACCGAGGATCTCCCCGCCGATGTCGGACGTGGCCTTCGCCTGGTCGAGGAACGCCCGGTAGGTGTCCACGTCGCCGCGCAGCCGGGTCGCGAGCATCACGTACTGCGGGAACGACGTGAAGTAGTCGCACCGGTCCAGGACGTCGATCGGGATCAGCGTCGGGTACTGGAACTCCCGTGCGCCGAACTCCCTGGCCAGCAGTACGCGGATCAGCCGGTCGAGGCCGTCCATGACGTCCGGCAGCGGCTGGCCGAGCGCGACCTGCCCCTCGCCGACCGGGAAGGCCATCTCGTTCTCCACGAGCCGCTCGAACGTCCCGCCGGCCGGGGTCCGCTCGGCGGCGGACCGCCAGATCACTTTCGGCGCTCTGACCAGCTGCGACGTCACGTCGTTGCGCAGGACGAGGTTGAGCTTGCGCTCCAGCCCGTCGGGCGGCTCCGTCCCGGCGGTCGTCACGGCCACCGCGGTGACCTTGTCGCCTTCGGAGACCAGGCGGAAGTCCTCGATCTCCTCGGAGGCGAAGAACACCCGTTTGGCGAACTCCCCGGCGAGCAGCGCCGGAAGCGGCGTCTCCAGCGGAATCACGTGCTCGGACATCTGGTGTCCCTCCGTCCTGTTCATCACGCGCCCGGCACGCCGATGAGGCTCGCGATGACGTTGCGCTGGATATCGGAAGTGCCGCCGTAGACGACGCCGCCGACCGCGTCGCGCAGCTCGCGCTCGATCGGCAGGTCCGTGACGTAGCCGCGGGCGCCGTGCACGCGTACGGCGGACAGCGCCCCTTCGAGCAGGCCCTCGCTGGCGAAGAGCTTGAGCATCGCCGACTCCAGCAGCGCGAGCCGCCCCTGTGTCTTCAGCCAGCCGACCTTGTAGAGCATGAGCCGGGCCATCTCGAGGTTCATCCGCATGTCGGCCAGGCGGTGGGAGACGGCCTGGAAGGTCCCGATCGGGCGGCCGAACTGCTCCCGCCTGCCGACGTACTCGACGCAGGTCTCGAGGACGCGCTGCCAGCGGCCGATCTGGCTCGCGGCCATGAACCCGCGCTCGTACTCGATCGTCGAGGTGAACACGTGGTAGCCACGGCCCTCCTTGCCGAGCATGTTCGCTGCGGGCACCACGCATTCGTCGAAGGCGAGTTCCCCCATCGGCGTGCCGCGCAGGCCCGCCTTGCCGATGGACCGGCGGACCTCCAGACCCGGTGTGTCGCGCGGCACGAGGAAGGCCGAGATGCCGTGCTGGGGCGCCTCCTGGTCGCCGGTGCGCGCGAAGACGACGTACAGGTCGGCGCAGGGGCCGTTGCTGATGAAGATCTTCGTGCCGTTCAGCACGTAGTCGTCGCCGCGGCGCGTCGCCGACGTCGTCAGCGACAGCACGTCCGAGCCGGTGTCGGGCTCGGTCAGCGCGTGGGCGCCGATCACGCTGCCGTCGGCGAGGCCGGGCAGGAAGCGGCTCTTCTGCTCCGGGGTGCCGTGCTTGAGCAGGTAGATCACGCACGCCCAGAGGTGGTTGTCGATGACGAAGACGAGGCCGTTGTCGGGGCAGCCGTAGCCGAGCGCCTCGCAGCCGATCACCGTCGTCAGCGGGTCGAGGCCGGCGCCGCCGTACTCCTCCGGGACCGGCCAGCCCAGCACGCCGAACTCCGCGCACGCGCGCCAGCCGTCCGCGTCGAACGTCTCGTCGCGGTCGTGCTCGGCCGCCTTCTCGCCGAGGGTCCGCGCGAACCGCACGGTACGGGCGCGCAGCTCCATCTGCTCTTGTGTCAGTGAGAAGTCCATGGTCAGCTCTCCTCGTCCGGCCACAGGCCGGTCCAGTCCACCGGCACGCCGGCCTGCCACAACCTGCCGACCGCGCCCAGCACCGCGGCCATGTCGTCCCGGTCGCCGGAGGCGCCCGGGATCGTGGAGAAGACCGGGGGCTCGCCGCCGGGCGGCCGGTCCGGGTGCTGGGCCGCCAGGCCGCCCAGCATCTGCCCGCCGCCGACCTCCAGCGCGACGACATCGTCGAGGCGCCACAGCTCGGTGAGGGCCTCGTGGAAGCGCACCGGCCGCCGCAGGTGGGCCGCCCAGTACGCGGGGTCCGCCGCCTCCTCGTCGCCGATCCACGTTCCGGTGACGTTGGACAGGAAGGGGATCGCCGGCGGTCCGGGCCGGAACGTGCTCACCAGGCCCTCCAGCCACGGCTCGGCGGGCGCCATCATGTCGGAGTGGAACGCGTGGGAGGTGCTCGCGCGCAGGTTGGCGATGCCCTCGGCGGTCAGCCGCCGCTCGAACCGCTCCACCGCGTCGGTGGCGCCCGCGACCACGCACAGGTTCGGTCCGTCGACCGCGGAGACCGACAGCTCGCCGTCCATACGGGACACCAGCTCGTCGTGGCCGAGCATCACCGCGAGCATCGCGCCGCCCGGCAGCATCTCGACGAAGTCGGCGCGCCGGGCGACCAGCACGGCCGCGTCCTCCACCGAGAACACCCCGGCGAGGCACGCCGCGACGTACTCGCCGACGCTGTAGCCGACCATGGCCGACGGCGTGATCCCCCAGCGGCACAGGAGCCGGGCGAGGGCGTACTCCACGCAGAAGACCAGCGGCTGGGCGACGAGGGTGCGCTCGATCGGCGAAGGGCCGGTGCGCTTGCGCCCGAGCAGCGCCTTCAGGTCGATGCCGCCGGGCCGTGCGGGTTCGCCGTCGCCGCCATACAGCAGTTCGCGCAGGTCCGTGCCGATCTCGGGGGCCAGCAGGCCGGCGCAGTGGTCGAACGTGTCGCGGAACACCGGCTCGTGCCGGTACAGGCCACGCGCCATCCCGGCGTACTGGTCGCCGACGCCTGGGAACAGAAACCCCACCGGCCGTTCGCCCGTGACCGGCTCGCCGGCCGGGCCGGCCGTGCCGAGCAGCCGCGCGGCCTCGGTCGTGTCGCCCGCGACGATCGCGCGCCGGTACGGACCGTCCGGCCGCGCGAGCTGCAGCTCGCGCGCCACGTCGGCCAGCGGCCGGTCCGGGCGGGCCGAGAGGCTCCGGCCCAGCTCCCGCGCTGCCGCGTCGAGCCCGGCGGGTGAGTCCGCCGCGACCACGACGAGCTCGCGGGGACGCGGTGGCGCCGAAACGACCTGTGTGTCGCCGTCCATGGTGAACTGCCCCCTCACCGGATCACGTAGCGGAAGTGGACGCCGAGCTCGTTGAGCAGGTCCGCGTGGACCGGAGCGTCGCCGCCGATGTTGAACATGGCCACCAGGCCGACGCCGCTGCGCAGGTCGGTCGCCACGAGGGTCTGGTGGGAGTGTTTGTCTCCCGGGTGCCCGAACCAGTGCGCGTCCCGGTCGCGCACGGTGGTCGTGCCCAGGCCGTAGCCGGCGTCGACCGGCGTCACCATCTCGGTGGCGAGCTCCTGGCTCAGGAACACACCGCCCGCGCCCGTCGCGGCCCGGTGGATCTCCAGCGAGACCCTGGCCAGGTCGCCCGGTGTGGCCCACAGCCCGCTGGAGGCCAGTTCCGGGAAGACCCGCCAGCCGCCGTCGTACGGCGAGCCGTCCGCGAGGTGGCCGAGCGCGACGCCTCCGGGGCGGGTGTCGGGGAGGTCCTGCTCGTACCCGCTGCGGTCCATGCCGAGCGGGTCGAGCACCAGCGACCGCATCGCCTCGGCGAACGGCCGGCCGGTGACGTCCACGACGACCTGTTCGACCACCGAGTAGTTGCCGCAGGAGTACCGGCAGTCACCCGGCGGGCGCTCGTTACGGATCCGTGGCGTGTTGGCGGGCGGCGCCCCGTCCAGCACCTGGCGCAACTCAGGCACGCGGCTGCCGCGCCGGTAGCCGGGGTGGCGGAACACGCTGAGCCCGGCCGTGTGGCTGAGCACCTGCCGCAGCGTGATCGGCCCCTCGGGCGGATCCCACGAGGTGAGGTAGCGGCCGATGTCCCGGTCGAGGTCGAGGCGGCCCTCCTGGACCAGCCGCATGACGCCCAGAGCTGTGACGTGCTTGCTGACCGAGCACGCCTGGAAGACGGTGTCCGGCCCGACCGGCGCCGGGTTCTCGCCGCCGGTGACGCCCTCGCCCCACGCCGACACGAGCTCGCCGTCCGCGATCAGCGCGATGCCGGCTCCGGGCGCGCGGTGCCGTGCCATCGGCGTGACGACCGCCGGTGCGTGCGGGAAGAGCCGCTCCGCGAGCCGGCCGGGCTCGCCCTCACGCCGCGGCGGCGCGGCGCCCGAGCCGAGCCGGCACAGCCCGGCGAGGGCCTCCAGCTCGTCGACGCAGAGGCCCATGACCCGCTCGATCGTCGCGCGGTCGTGCAGCGTGGCCGAGTAGGTCCAGCTCACGACCGCGCGCCCGCCGACGACGGCCGTGTCGACCGCGAGCGGGTACGGGCGGCGGTTGGCCGGGCCGCGCAGCGTGCCGGGTGTGTCCGTGGTCGCGTCGAACAGGGCACGCGGGTCGGGGTGGCCGCTGCGCTGCCCGTGGTGGGTGACGATGACCTGCGCGCCGGAGCGCCCGGCCAGCACGGCCGCGGTGTCCTCGAGGAGGTGGCGCGCCAGGCCGTACGAGACGCCGCGGTGCGGCACCGCGCGCAGCTGCTCGCGGACGGCCGCCGCCCGGCGCGAAGGCCCGCCCGTGGCGGGCAGGTGCAGGTGGACCGGGTGGACGGAGGTGAACCAGCCGACGGTCCTGGCGAGGTCGACGTCGTCGGTGAGCGGCTCCCGGCCGTGGCCCTCGACGTCGACGGTCGTGCCGTCCGCGCCGGTCCACCGGCTCAGCGCGTACGCGACGGCCCCGAGCAGCACCTCGTCGATCCGGCAGCCGAGGACCTTCGGCGCGTCCCGCAGCAGCGCCTCGGTGGCGTCGGCCGACAGCATCGTCTCCAGCTCGTGCTCGCTGTCCTGGGTGTTCGCGCCGTCCGGCCGGTCCAGCGGCAGGCTCGGTGCCGCGGGCCTCGGGGCCAGCCAGTACGCGGACTCCTCGGCGAACCAGCCGGCGCCCGCGTACTCCGCGAGCCGCCGCGCCCAGCTCCGGTAGGAGGTCCCGGTCTCCGGCAGCTCGGGCCGCTCCCCCGCGACGAGCCGCCGGTACGCCTCGGCGAGGTCGTCGAGCAGGATCGACCAGGACACCGTATCGACGGCCACGTGGTGGACCGCGACGAGCAGCCGTGAACCGGCCGCGTCGCGGAAGAGGACCGCGCGGACCAGCGACCCGGCGGCCAGGTCCATGTCCGCGTTGATCTCGTCGGCGACCTCGCGGACCACGGCGTCGCCGCCGTCGGCGGGCAGGTCGACGACGCGTAGGAGGGCGGCGGCGTCGGGATCGGCGACCGTCAGGCGCCACTCGCCGCCGTCGCGGGCGAGCCGGAACCGCAACGCCTCGTGGTGCGCGACGACGGCCCGCAGCGCGCCGTCGAGCAGGTCCGGGTCCGGGTCCTGGTACCAGGACAGCAGCATGGCCTGGTTGTGGTGGTCGTGGTCGATGTCCTGTGCGGTGAAGCGGCGCAGGACCGGGGTGAGCGGCACGTCGCCGGTAGGTTCGTCGTCCCGCACGGGCACGGGCTCGGGCGCGCCGGCGACGGCGGCGGCCAGTTCCGCGATCGTCCGCTGCCGCAGCGCCTGCCGTACGGTGAGCCGCAGCCCGGCCTCGCGCGCACGGGTGACGACGCGGAAGACGAGGATCGAGTCGCCGCCGAGGTCGAAGAAGTCGTCGTGCACGCCGACGTCCGTGACGCCGAGGATCTCGGTCCAGATCCCGGCCAGGGTGCGCTCGTCCGGCGTACGCGGCGCGGTCGCGGGCCGCCGTTCGGCGGCGGGCTCCACACGCGCACCGCGGCTCGGCTCCGGGAGCGACGCCAGCGCGTCCAGGCGGGTCTCGGCCGCGGCGCCGGTCAGCGCGCCGAGCAGCCGCACGTACTCGGCGAGCAGGCGCAGCGCGGTCGGCTCGTCGTAACAGCCCTGGTCGTAGCGGAGCTGAACGGCCGCGTCGTCTCCGCCACTGACGGCCAGGACGAGCGGGTACTCCACCTCACCGCCCATGGCGGTGACCTCGGTGACATCCGGGCCGCCGTCGCCGTCCGCGCCCTGGCCGGCCGAGCCCTCGAACACGAACCGCGTGTCGAACATGCTCCGGCCCGCCGGGGCGCCGGCCCAGCGGTGGATGTCGGTGAGCGCGTGGTGTTCGTGGGGCTGGCGCGCGACGTGCGCGTCGTGCAGGCTCCGCAGCCACTCCCCCACGCCGCACGCCGGGTCGATCACGGTGCGCTCGGGGACGGTGTTGATCAGCATTCCGGCGACGCGCTCGACGCCCGGCAGGTCGATCGAGCGGCCCGCGACCGTGACGCCGAACGCCACGTCGGCCGAGTCGCCGTGGCTGCCGAGCAGCAGCGCCCACGCGGCCTGCGCGACGGTGCCGGCGGTGACGCCGTAGCGCCGTGCGGTGGCGCGCCACGCGGCGGTCAGCTCCGCGGCCGGCACGTGGTCGGCGACGCCCATGCTCCCGTTCGGACGCGCACCGCCGGCCAGGGGCGGTGCGGTCGGCCCGGCGAACCCGTCGAACGCGCCGGCCCAGTACGCGGCGGCGTCGGCCGGGTCGCGGTCCAGCCAGGCGACGAAGTCGCGGAAGGGCACCGCGGCGGGCAGCGCCGGCGTACGGCCACCGGCCGCCAGCGCGCGGTAGACCGCGAACACCTCGTCCAGGATGAGCGTGCGGCTCCAGCCGTCGATCAGCACGTGGTGGGTGTTCCAGACGAACCGGTGGGAGCGGTCGCCGGTGCGGACGACGACGAGCCGCAGCGGTGGCGCGCCGGCCAGGGCGACGCCGCGCTCACGCTCGTCGGCCATGAGCCGGTCGAGCCAGGTGCCGCGGTCGGCCTCCGAACGGCAGTCCCAGCGCTCCATCGTCACCGGGAACGCGCGGGACACGACCTGGACGGGGTGCGAGAGCCCCTCCCAGGCGAAGTGCGTCCGCAGGATGGGGTGACGGTCGACGACGTGCTGCCAGGCGCGGCCGAACACCCCCACGTCGAGGGCGCCGGAGAGGTCCCATGCCCACTGGCGGAAATACGGGTCCGGGCCGTCGGCGGCCAGCGACTCGACGAGCATTCCAGCCTGGAGCGGCGAGAGCCGGTAGACGTCCTCGACCTCGCGCCCGTGCGTAACCCGGCCGAGCGACTCCTCGTCCAGCCCGGACAGCGGGAAGCCTGCGGGCTCGGCCGGGGCTTCAGGCTCGGGCTCGGGGGCGACCGCGGGCTCGGCGACGGCGCCGAGCGCACCGACCGTACGGTGCTCGAAGACCTCCCGGACGGTCAGCGCCACACCCGCCTGGCGGGCGCCGGACACGACCTGGATCGCCAGGATCGAGTCGCCGCCCAGCTCGAAGAAGTCGTCGTCGGCGCCGACCCTGTCCACTCCGAGGACCCGCGCCCAGACCTCGGCGAGCGCGCGCTCGGCGGCGGTTCCCGGCGCGCGGTACTCCACCTCGACCGCGTCGCGGGTGTCGTCCGGGTCGGGCAGCGCCCGCCGGTCGACCTTGTTCGCGGAGGTCAGCGGCAGCCGGTCGAGCGTCACCCAGGCCGCCGGGACCATGTAGTCGGGCAGCGAGCGTTCCAGGAACTCCCGCAGATCGCCCGTTCCCGGCTGCTCGCCGGCCTCGGGCACCACGTACGCGACCAGCCGCTTGTGCGCGGGGCCCTCGGACCGTACGTCCACGACGGCGTCGCGGACGGCGGGGTGCGCGGCGAGGCGCGCCTCGATCTCGCCCAGCTCGATCCGGTAGCCGCGCACCTTGGTCTGGCGGTCGATCCGGCCCTGGAACTCCAGCATCCCGTCGGCGCGCAGCCAGCCCGTATCGCCCGTGCGGTACATCCGGGCGCCCGGCACGGCGCTGAACGGGTCGGGCACGAACCGCTCCGCGGTCAGGCCGGGGCGGCCGAGGTAGCCGCGCGCGACGCCGAGGCCGCCGATCCAGATCTCGCCGACCACACCGAACGGCACCGGTTCGAGCCGGTCGTCCAGCACGTACGCCTGGGTGTTCACCATCGGGCGGCCGATCGACACCGTCGGCGAGCCGGTCAGGTCGCCGATGCGCGTCCAGGTGCAGTACGCGGTCGTCTCGGTCGGCCCGTACATGTGCAGGAGGCGGCGCGGCGGGTCGGCGGCCAGGACGCGCTCGACGCGCTGCCGGTTGACCGCGTCGCCGCCGAACAGCAGCGTGTCGAGGGAGGAGAAGACGGATGGGTCGGTGCCGGCGAGCTGGTTGAACAGCGCGGTCGTCAGGTACATCACCGACACGCGCTCGCGCCGCAGCGTCGCGGACAGCAGCTCCGGCGACAGCACCGTGTCCTTCGGGATTCCGGTGAGCTCGGCGCCGCTGACCAGCGCACCCCAGATCTCGAAGGTGACCGCGTCGAACGTGGGGTCCGACGCCTGGGCGACCACGTCGTCCGGGCCCAGCCGCACGTAGTCCGCGTGCACCAGCCACACGACCGCGGCGTGCTCGATCGCGACGCTCTTCGGCGTGCCGGTCGACCCGGAGGTGTAGATCACGTACGCCAGGTCCCGGCCGCCCGACGGCACGCCGGGGTCCGTGCCCGGCCGGGCGGCGATGGCTCCGGCGTCGGCGTCCAGCCGCACCACGGCGGTGCCGGGGATCCCGGCCTCGCGGGTCGGCAGGCGCGGCGCGAAGTCGTCCTCGGTGACGACGGCGGTGGCCCCGGCGTCGGTCAGCATGAACTCCAGCCGCTCGGCGGGGTAGTCCGCGTCGAGCGGCAGGTAGGCCGCGCCGGCCTTCAGGACGCCCAGCAGCACGACCGGCAGGTGCTCGGACCTGCGCAGGCACACCCCGACCATCGACCCGCGCGTCACGCCGCGTGCCGCGAGCTCGTGGGCGATCCGGTTCGCCCTCGTGTCGAACTCCCGGTAGGTCAGCCGCCGGTCGCCGTACCGGACGGCGGTGGCGTCGGGAGACAGCCGGGCCCGCTCGCTCACCAGCGCGTGCACGGGCCGGTCCGGGAGGGCCACCTCGGCGCCTCGTGCGTGGGCCAGGACGGCGTCGCGCGCCGCCGCGTCCATGGTCTCCAGCGAGGACAGCGGCGCGTCCGGGTGCTCGACCATGCCGCGGACGAGGGTGCGGTAGTCGGCGAGCATCCGGGCACAGGTGTCCCGGTCGAAGGAGTCCCGGCGGTGGATCGCGGTCACCGTGATCGTGTCGTGGTGGTTGACCTCGATCACGAGCGGGCAGTCGGTCTGCTCGAACATCTCGCCGAGGGGTTCGAGCTCGATGCCGGCGACCGGCCGCCCGTCTCCGGCGAAGTTCTCGTAGCTGAAGATCGTGTCGAACAGCCGGGTGCCGGCGGGGACGCCCGCGAGGCGCTGCACCTCGGCCAGCGACGAGTGCTCGTGGTCGCGGAGCTCCAGCTGGGCGGCCTGCCGGCCGGCCAGGAACTCGGTCACCGGAAGGTCCGGCCGTAGCTCGACGCGGGTGGGCAGGGTGTTGATCAGCAGGCCGACCAGACGTTCGACGCCCGTGACACCGGCGGAGCGCCCCGTGACCGTCGTGCCGAACAGGACGTCGCGGGAGCCGGTGTACCGGCCGGCCAGCAGCGCCCAGGCGGCGTGCAGGACGGTGCCGGCCGTCGCGCCGCAGCGGTGCGCGAGCGCCCGTACGTCCTCGGCCAGGCTCGCCGGCAGCTCGACCTGGACCCGGCCGACGCCGGTCGCGTCATCGGCGGTGGTGCCGGCGGGCAGCGCCGCGGGCCCGGCGAACCCGTCGAGCCGTGCCCGCCAGAACGCCTCGTCGGCCCCCCGGTCGCGGCCCGCCAGCCAGGCGATGTGGTCGCGGTAGGACACCGGGGCGTTCAGGGTGGCGGACCGGCCGTCGCGCAGCGCCTCGTAGACGGCGAAGACCTCGTCGAAGACGGCGGACACGCTCCAGGCGTCCAGCATGATGTGGTGGAAGCTCCACACGAAGTGGTGCTCTTCGAGCGCGGTGCTCACCAGCGTGAGGCGGGACGGGCACCCGGCGGCGAGGTCGAACCCCTCGCGGCGCAGGTCCCGCATCAGCTCCCGCAGCAGCGCCGGCACCTCGGCCGGGTCCACCCCGGTCCGGTCCACGGTCTCGAACCGCACCGGCGGGCGCCGCAGCACCACCTGGACGGGCGCGGGGAGGCCCTCCCAGACGTACAGGGTGCGCAGCACGGAGTGGCGGCGCGCCACCTGCTGCCAGGCCCGCTCGAACGCGTCGGCGTCGAGCCGGCCGCGCAGCACGAACCCGAGCTGCTCGAAGTAGTCGTCGGGGTCGGCGTCGTACAGGGCGTTGAACACCATGCCGGCCTGCAGCGGCGAGAGCGGGTAGACGTCCTCGACCTCGGCCGGGGAGACTCCGGCGACGTCGCCCAGGTGGCCGAGCAGCCGGTCGACGGCCGGCTGGTCCAGCGCCGTCAAGGGGAAGTCTCCGGGTGTCGCGCCCTGCCCGCCGGGTGAGGTGCAGTGGGCGACCAGCTCGGTCAGGAAGGCGACGTAGCGTTCGGCGAGCCGCCGTACCGTGGCGTCCTCGTGCCGGTTCTGCGAATAGCTCCAGCTCAGCAGCAGCACGTCGTCGCGGATCTCGGCGTTGACCTCGATCAGGACCGGGCGCACGCAGAGCGGGTCTCGGGTGGATCCCGGCGGGTCGCCGGCCTCTGTGAACCGGCGGGCGGCGATCCGCTGCCGGTCCATCCGGCCCAGGTAGTTGAAGGAGAGTCCCGGCGACGGCTCGGCGGCGAGCGCGTCCGCGGTGCCGGCGCGCAGGTGGCGGGCGAGTCCGTGGCCGATGCCGCCCCGCAGCGCGCCGCGTACCTGCTCCTTCACGGCCTTGAGCCGTACGTCCCAGCCGCCGTCCGGCAGCGTGAGCCCGACTGGGACCAGGGTCGTGAACCAGCCGACCGTGCGCGAGAGGTCCACGTCGTCGAAGAGCGGCTCTCGTCCGTGGCCCTCCACCTCCACGAGCGCGTCGCGGCCGCCGGTCCACTCGGTGAGGGTCCGCGCGAGGGCGGTGAGCAGCACGTCGTTGATCTCGGTGCGGTACGCGGACGGCACCCGGCGTACGAGCGCGTCGGTGACGTCCGCCGGGAGCGTGACGTCGACGGTGCGGACGGACTCCTGGGTGTTCGGGCCGCGCTCGTGGTCGGCCGGGATCGCGGCGGCGGGCCGGCCGATGGTCCAGCGCGCCGCCTCGGCGGCGAAGTCCTCCGAGCGCGCGTGCTCGCCCAGGCGGTGCGCCCAGTGCTGGAACGACGTGCTCTTGGCCGGAAGCCGCACCGGACCGCCGTCCTCGATCTGGGCGCAGGCGCTCTCCAGGTCCTCCAGCAGGATGTTCCAGGACACGGTGTCCACGGCGACGTGGTGGATCGCGATCAGCAGCAGGTCCAGTCCGTCCGCTCCGGTGAAAAGCGCGGCGGCCACGATCGGGCCGCCGGTCAGCGACAGCCCCGACTGGACCTCCTCGCCGACGAGCTCCCGTACGCCCTCGCGCTCCTCCTCCGGCACACCGGACAGGTCGACGACCCGGAGCAGCGGGTGCTCCTCGTCGGGCGCGATCTCGGCGCGCCACTCGCCGTCCCGGCACGCCATCCGCGTCCGCAGCGCGTCGTGGTGCCCGACCAGGGCGGCGAGCGCGCGCTCCAGCACGGCGGGCTCGGCCGCGGGCCCGCATTCGACCAGGACGGCCTGGTTGTAGTGGTCATGCCGCAGCCGCTGCTCGGTGAACCACCGCAGCATCGGCGTGAGCTCGACCGGACCGGACACCGCGTGCTGGTCGGCGTTGACCTCGACGACCTCGTCGACGGCCAGCTCGGCGAGCCCGCCGACGGTGCGCCGCTCGAACACCTGCCGTACGGACACGGACAGGCCCGCGCGGCGCGCGTGGGCGACGATCTGGATGGCCAAGATCGAGTCGCCGCCCAGCTCGAAGAAGTCGTCGTGCACGCCGACCCGGTCGACGCCGAGGGCCTGGGACCAGATCTCGGCGAGCGTCGTCTCGGCCGGCGTACGGGCGGCGACGTAGCCGCCCATGCTCTCGTCCCGGTCGCCGGACGGCTCGGGCAGCGCGTCGCGGTCGACCTTGCCGGCCGCGGTGAGCGGCATCTCGGGCAGGACCACCCACGCGGTCGGGACCATGTAGTCGGGCAGTGCGCGGGCGACGAACTCCCGTACCTCGGCGGCCTCGGCGCCGGTCACCAGGTAGGCGACCAGCCGTTTGTTCCCCGAGGCGTCCCTGCGCGCGACGACGACGGCCTCGCTCACGCCGGGGTGCAGCAGCAGCCGCGCCTCGATCTCGCCCAGCTCGATCCGGTAGCCGCGGATCTTCACCTGGTGGTCGATGCGGCCGAGGAACTCCAGGTTCCCGTCGGCGCGGAACCGCGCCAGGTCCCCGGTCCGGTACATCCGCGCGCCCTCGGTGGCGCTGAACGGGTCGGGCACGAACTTGTCGGCGGTGAGCCCGCGCCGGTTCAGGTACCCGCGCGCCACGCCGAACCCGCCGATGAACAGCTCCCCGACCACGCCGACCGGCACGGGCCCGAATCCGCCGTCCAGGACGTACATCTGGGTGTTGGCGATCGGGCGGCCGATCGAGACCGGGACGGACGGGTCGAAGTCGTCGTCAACGGTGTAGATCGAGCAGCCCACGACCGTCTCGGTGGGGCCGTACTCGTCGATGATCCGGGCGTTCGGGGCGATCTTCTGCCAGGCCACGACCGTCTCGGGCCGTACCTCGTCTGCGCCGACCACGAACGTGCGGACCGAGTCGACCGCGCCCGGCTCGGGGATCATCCCGCGCAGGACGTCCAGGTGGCCCGGGGTGAGCTTGAGCAGGCTGTAGTCGCCCGGGGCCCGCAGCAGGCCGGCGAGCGCCTCCAGGCTGCGGTCCTTCGGCAGCAGCGTGACGTCACGTCCGCCGATCAGGGGCAGGAAGAAGTTGGGAACCGACAGGTCGAACGCGATCGAGCCGAGCATCGGCGCGCCGTGCTCGCCCTCCAGGCCGTACCCCTCGACCGCCCACCACAGGTAGTTGATCAACCCGTGGTGGGAGATCATCACGCCCTTGGGCCGGCCGGTCGAGCCGGAGGTGTACATGACGTACACGAGGTTGTCCGGGCCGTTGACCGGGGCCGGGTCGGTGTCCGGGCACCCGTCGAACGGCGACGGGTCGTCGTCGAGCGTCACCACGTCGCCGTCGAACTCCGGCGGCACGGAGCACGCGACCGCGCCCTGGGTCACCACGACCCGCGCCTCGGTGTCCTCCAGCATGTACGAGAGGCGTTCGCCCGGCAGGCCGGGGTCCAGCGGCACGTACGCGCCGCCCGCCTTGAGCACGCCCAGCAGCGCCACCAGCATGTCGACGCTGTGCTCGACGCACACCCCGACCACCGACTCGCACCGGACGCCGACGTCGCGCAGGTGGTGCGCCAGGCGGTTCGCCCGCGCGTTCAGCTCGGCGTAGGTGACGACGGAGCCGTCGACGTCGACGACCGCGGTGGCCTCGGGGACCCGGCGCGCCTCGGCCGCGAACAGCTCGCCGAGCGTGGTGCGGGGCACCTCCAGGTCCGTCGCGTTCCAGGCCGACACGACCAGCTCGCGCTCGGTGTCCGGCAGGACGTCCACGGACGACAGCGGGCGGTCCGGGTCGGCGGCGACCTGGGTGAGCACCGTGAGCACGCGCTCGGCGTACCAGGCGCCGGTGACCGGCTCGAACAGGTCTTTGGCGTACTCGATCTCCAGCTCGATCCGGTCGCCGTGGTCGGTCGCGAACAGTGCCAGGTCGACCTTGCCCGACTCGTTGTGCAGGTCGGCGGCCTCGACATCGAGCCCGCCGAACTCCCAGTTCTCCTCGTCGATCTGGACGAGCTGGAACAGCACCTGGAACAGGGGGTTGCGCGACGGGTCGCGCGCGGGCTGGACCGCGGCCACGACCTGCTCGAACGACACGTCCTGGTGGCCGAGCGCGCCGAGCACGGTGCGGTGGGTGCGGGCCAGCAGCTCGGTGAAGGTCGGGTCCCCGGACAGGTCGGCCGGGATCGCGACGGTGTTGGCGAACAGGCCGAGCAGGTGCTCGACCTCGGCCAGCTCACGGCCGGACGTCAGCGAGCCGACCGCGAACGTGTCCTGCCCGCTGCATCGCGCCAGCACGACGTCGAAGGCCGCGAGCAGCACGGTGAACAGGGTCACGCCGCCGCGGGTCGCCAGGTCGCGGACGGCCGCGGACAGCTCGGCCGGCAGCTCGCGGCTCACCCGGCCGGCCCGGTGTGAGGGCCGCGCGGGATGAGGATGGTCCGTGGGCAGCTGCAGGACCGACGCGACACCGTCGAGCGCGTCGCGCCAGTGGTCGAGCTGGCGCTCGCGCAGGTCACCGTCGAGCCGGCCCGCCTGCCAGTACGCGTAGTCCGCGTACTGGATCGGCAGCTCGGGCAGCCCGTGCGGCAGGTCACGCGCGTACGCGGAGTACAGCTCGCCCAGCTCGCGGCCCAGCACACCGCACGACCAGCCGTCGCTGACCATGTGGTGCATGTTGAGCACCAGCAGGTGCTCGCCGGCGGAGACCCGGAACAGCGTCGCGCGGAACACCGGGCCGCGTTCGAGGTCGAAGGGCCGGCGCAGCTCCGCGCCGGCCAGCTCGACGGCGCGGTCGCGCCCACGGTCCGGATCGGCGGCGTCGACGACCTCGAAGACCGCGCCGCGCGCCGGGCCGACCACCTGGAACGCCTCGGTGTCGCCGCGGTAGACGGTGCGCAGGATCTCGTGCCGGCGCACCAGCTCGTCCAGGGCCCGGCGGAGCGCGTTCGCGTCCAGCGGCCCGCGCAGCCACAGCTCGCGGTGCACGCTGTAGAGCGTGTTGTCGGCCAGGAACTGGCCCACCACCCACAGCCCGTGCTGGGCGGGCGAGAGCGGGATGGGCTGCTCGATCGGGCGGGCAGGGATGCCACGACCGGTGCCGCCAGCCCCGCGCAGCCGGCGTTCCAGCAGTTCGAGCTGGGCGGGCGAGAGTTTCCTGGAGGAGAACGGAGTCGTGGTCATCGCCTGGGTCCCCTAACCGCGCTCGGCCGGCTCGGCCATCTGACGGCGCAGGCTGAGCGGGCGCATGTCCGTCCACACCTGGTCGATGTGGGCGAGGCACTCCTCACGGGTCCCCACCACGCCGACCTCCCGCCAGCCGCCCGGTATCTCGCGGCCGTCCGGCCAGATCGAGAACTGCTCCTCGTCGTTCACCACGACCTGGGACAGCGCCTCGTTTTCGTCCGCCATGCCAGCACCTCGTTCCTTTGTTGGGGGGTCCGCTCGTGCGTCAGCCGAGCATCTGCCGTGCTTCCTCGTCGCTGAGCCGGGAGATCTCGGCGAGGAGGATCTCCTCGATCTCCGTCGCCGCGGCCGCCGGCGTCGGGTGTTCGAACATCAGGGTCAGGGGGAGGTCGGCGGCGAACGCCTGCCGCATCCGCCCGATCGCGCGGGTGGCCAGCAGGGAGTGCCCGCCGGCGGCGAAGAAGTCGTCGTGCACGCTCATCCGGTCCAGGCCCAGCACTCCGGCCCAGATGTCGGCGAGCACCTGTTCGGCGGCGGTGCGCGGCGCGACGTACGCAGCGTCCTGCACGCTGCGCGGGTCCGGCGCCGGGAGGGCGCGTTTGGCCAGCTTGCCGCTGGAGTTGCGCGGGAGCGCGTCCAGCATCGCGATCGAACCGGGTACCGCGTATCCCGGGAGCACCTCTCGGGCGTGCGCCAGCAGCTCCGCCGCCGAGCACCCGTCGGCCACCGCGTACGCGGCGAGCCGTTTGTCGCCCGGCGCGGCCTCCCAGACGACCACGGCCGCGTCGGCGACGGCCGGGTGGGCGCGCAGCGCGTGCTCGACCTCGCCCAGCTCGATCCGCACGCCGCGGACCTTGACCTGGTCGTCCCGGCGGTTCAGGAAGATGATGGTGCCGTCCGGCAGCATCCGCCCCCAGTCGCCGGTGCGGTACACGCGCTCGCCCGGCCGCTCCGGGTGGGGCACGAACGCCTCCGCGGTACGCCTCGGGTCGCCGAAGTAGCCGCGCGCCAGGCCGAGCCCGGCGATGCACAGCTCGCCGGCCATCCCGACCGGCACCTGCTCGAACCGGTGGTCGAGGACGATGACCTCGTTGTTGTCGATGGGCAGGCCGACCGAGACCGCGCCGCCCTCGGCCGCGCCGTCCGCCTCGCGGCAGACCCGGCACGTGGAGTCGATCGAGACCTCCGTCGCGCCCCAGGTGTTGTCGAGCAGCACCCGGTCGCCGAAGCGCTCGCGGAACCTGCGCACCAGCGAGGGCCGCAGCGCCTCGCCGCTGGACAGCACGCTGCGCAGCGACCCGAGCCGCCGGGCGTCCTCGTCGGTGAGCGTCTCCAGGAACAGGTCCAGCACGCTCGGCACGAAGTTCACGTGCACCGCGCCGTACCGGATCGCGGCGTCGGCGATCGCCCTCGGGTCGCGGTGCAGGCCGGGGCCGAGCAGCGCGACCCGGCCGCCGCGCAGCAGCGGCCAGAAGATCTCCACGGCGGAGTCGTCGAAGGTCAGCGTGGTCTTGTGCAGGACGGTCTCGCCCGGCTTCAGCGGGTGGTGGCGGTCCATCCACGCCATCCGGTTCACCCAGCCGGCGTGCGTGCTGGCCACGCCCTTGGGGTTCCCGGTCGAGCCGGACGTGTAGTAGATCGAGACCAGGTGGCCCGGCAGGACCGGAGCGGCGGCAGGCGTCCGCGGGACCTCTTCGGTACGGCCCGGCACCGCGAGCGCCCGGCAGCCGGCGGCCTCGACGACGGCGCCGAGATACTCGGTGGTCAGGCACGCCGGGGCGCGTGAGTCGGTGAGGAGCCTGGTGATGCGTGACGGCGGCGTCTCGGTCTCGATCGGCAGGTACGCGCTGCCGGCCTTGAGCACGCCGAGCAGGCCGGCGACCATCTCGGGCGAGCGGTCGAGCATGACGCCGACCACCACGTCGGGCCCTGCTCCGTGCCCGCGCAGCAGGTCGGCGATCCGGTCCGCCCAGGCGTCGAGCTCGGCGTACGTGGTCTCCTCGCCGTCGTGGACCAGCGCGACCGCGTCCGGCGTGGCCGCCGCCTGGTCCTCGAACAGCTCGTGCAGGCAGCGGTCGGGGAACGCGACGGGGATACGCGCGGTCAGCCGCCGTGCCCGCTCGCGCTCGTCCGGGGCGGCCAGCGGCAGGTCGTCGATGCGCGCGCCGGGGTTCTCGGCGATGCCGGCGAGCAGCGTGCCGAGGTGCCCGATGAGCCGGTCGATCGTCTCGGGCAGGTACAGGCCGGTGTCGTAGGTCAGGTCGCCGGCCAGCCCGTCGGCCTGGCGGCTGAAGCCGAGTTCGAGGTCGTACTTGGCCGGGATCGGCGGCGTGGGCAGCGAGTCGACGGCCAGGCCGGGGAGCTCCGGCTCCCGCTGCCGCGCGTTGTTCAGCTTGATCATGACCTGGAAGAGCGGCGTCCGCGACAGGTCGCGTTCGGGCGACAGCTCCTCGACGAGGCGGTCGAACGGCACGTCCTGGTGGGCGTAGGCGTCCACGGTACGGTCGCGGGTGCGCTCCAGCAGGCCGGCGAAGGACAGGTCGCCCGAGACCTCGCCGCGCAGCACCAGCATGTTGATGAACAGGCCGATCAGCGGCTCGGACTCGATCAGGTCGCGTTCGGCCGCGGTCGTCCCGACCGTGACGTCGCCGACTCCGGTGTAGCGGTAGAGCAGCGTCTGCCACGCCGCGAGCAGGGTCATGAACAGCGTCGCGCCGTGCTCGCTCGCGATGCGCTCCAGCGCCGCCGCGACGTGCTCGGGCACGGTGAACGTACGGTCCGCGCCGGGCGCGGTGCGGCGCGCGGGCCGCGGCAGGTCGGGGGTCAGCTCGAACGCCTCCACGCCTTCGAGCTCGCCGCGCCAGAAGTCGAGCCGCGCGTCGAACCGCGGCCCCTGCCAGCGCGACTCCTGGTAGGCGGTCACGTCGGCGTACTGCAGGGCGACCGGGGTCAGCGGCGACGGCTCACCGGCCGCGAACGCGAAGTAGAGCGCCGCGAGCTCGTCGAACAGCAGCCCGGTCGACCAGCCGTCGAACACCATGTGGTGGAAGCACAGGCACAGCACGGACTCGTCCGCGCCGGAGCGCAGCAACACCGCGCGCACCGGCAGGCCGTTCTCCAGATCGAAGGGGCGTGCCACCTCGGCGACCACGACGCCGTCGAGCGTGTCCGGGCCGATCTCGCGCACCGGGACGCCGAACGCCTCGGCGGGCCGTACCCGGCCCACGAGGTCGTCGCCCTCCATGACCACACTCGTCCGCAGGATCTCGTGACGGTGGACGATCTCGCGCAGCGCCGCCTCCAGGGCCGCCGTGTCGAGCCCGCCGCGTACGCGCAGCACGAACGGCACCATGTACTCGGCCTCGTGCGCGACGAACTGGTCGAGGAACCACAGCCGCTTCTGCCCGAGCGACAGCGGTACCGGCCCCGACCGGTCGACGACCGGGATCTCGGGCTCGGCCTCGTGGCCGGCGGTCACGGTGTGCTCGAAGACGCGCTCGGCGAGCACCGGGGCGAACCGCGCGACGGTCGGGTTGACCAGCACGTCGCGCATGAGGCCGCGGGTGGGCAGGCCGGGCACCAGCTCGCCGATGCGGGCGACGATCTGCGCGGCGGTCAGCGAGTGGCCGCCCAGCCCGAAGAAGTCGTCCTCCACGCCCACTCTCGCGACGCCGAGCGTCTCGGACCAGATCCCGGCGACGACCCGCTCGGACTCGGTGCGCGGCTCCACCATGTCGGTGGTCTCCGCCGTGCCCGGCTCGGGCGCCGGGAGCTCCGCGCGGTCGAACTTGCCGTTGCGGGTCAGCGGCAGCGCGTCCAGGACGACGTACGCCGAGGGCAGCATGTAGTCGGGCAGCGAGCGGCCGAGCAGCGTCCGCAGCTCACCGGCGTCCGGCACCGTACGGCCGGGGGCGGCGACGAGGTAGGCCACGAGACGCTTGGCGCCGGGCTCGTCCTCCCGCGCCACGACGACCGCCTGCGAGACGTCGGGCGAGGCGGCCAGGGCGCCCTCGATCTCGCCCAGCTCGATACGGAACCCGCGCAGCTTGACCTGCCGGTCGGCGCGCCCGGCGAACTCCAGGTGGCCCTCCTCGGTCCAGCGCGCCAGGTCGCCGGAGCGGTACATCCGCTCGCCGGGCGTGCCGTAGGGGTCCGGGAGGAAGCGGTCGGCGGTCAGGCCGGGACGGCCGAGATAGCCGCGTGCGAGGCCCGCGCCGGCGAGGTACAACTCGCCGACCGCGCCGGGCCGTACGAGGCGCAGGTCGTCGTCGAGCACGTAGGCGCGTGTGTTGTCCAGGGCGCGCCCGATCCGCAGCGGGTCGGGCACGTCGCCGATGCCGTCCATGCGAAAAGCGGTGGCGTGGATGGTCGTCTCGGTCGGCCCGTAGGCGTTCACGACGGCCAGGTCCGGGCAGGCGCGCATCACGCGCCGCACCACCGCGGGCGGGACGACCTCGCCGCCGATCCACACCTCGCGCACGGCGGCGAGGCACTCCGGCGCGAGCTGCGCGACGAGGCCGAACAGCCCGGCGGTCAGCCAGAGGCCGGTGACGCGCCCGGAAGTGATCGTGTCGGCGAGGGTGCCGGCGTCCAGCTCTCCCGGCGGCGCGACGATGACGCACCCGCCGTTCAGCAACGGCACCCACAGCTCGTACGTCGAGGCGTCGAACGCCAGCGGCGAGTGCAGCAGCACCCGCTCGTACTCGCCGCCGACCCTGCGGTCCAGGGCACGCGCGGTGACGTCGCGGTGCCGGATCGAGACGCCCTTGGGCACCCCGGTCGACCCGGAGGTGTACATGACGTACGCGAGGTTGTCCGGACGCACGCGGACCGCCGGGTCCTCGCCCCCGGCCGACTCCAGCTCGTCGAGGTCGACCAGGACCAGGTTCTCGCAGCCGACCTCGGCCGCGGCGGCCTCGGAGGCGCGGTCGGCCAGCAGGATCGCGCAGCCGGCCTCGGCGACGACGCGCTGCCTGCGGTCCAGCGGCGCCCGCGCGTCGAGCGGCACGTACGCACCGCCCGCGCGGACCACGGCCAGCTCGGCGACGACGAACTCCGCCGAGCGCTCCATCAGCAGGCCGACCCGGTCCTCCGGGCCGACGCCTTGGGCGGCGAGGCGGTGGGCGAGGCGTCCGGCGAGCCGGTCCAGCCGCGCGTAGGTCAGCTCGGTGGCGCCCGCGACGACCGCGACGGAGTCGGGCGTGCGCCGTACCTGGGCCGCGAACAGCTCCGGCAGGGAGCCCTCCGGCGACGGATGGGCGGTGTCGTTCCACGCGCCGAGCAGCAGCCCGCGTTCCTCGTCCGACGGCGCGTCGCCGGCCAGGGTGGGGCCGGTGAAGGCGGTCAGCGGCGCGTCCGGGTTCTCGATCGCCCAGGCGGCGATCCGCTCGAAGTCGCCCTGCATCCGCTCGACGGTGGCCTCGTCGAACAGCTCGGTCTTGTACTCCCACAGCCCGACCGTGCCCTCGGGCTCGGTCAGGATGATGACGCCCAGCTCGACCCCGGTCGACGTGGGGCTGCGCTCCTCCTCGGACACGCGCGCCCCGTGGAGTTCCAGGTTCTCGTCCGGGGTGTTCACCGCGCCGAAGGTCACCTGGACCAGGGGTTCGCGGCCGGGCGTGCGTTCGGGCCGCAGCTCCGCCACGACCCGCTCCAGCGGGACGCTCGGGAGGTCGAGGGCGTCCAGGGACGCGTCGCGCACACGCGCGAGCAGTTCACGGAAGGTCGGCGCCCCGCTCAGGTCCATACGGAACGGCACGGTGTTGACGAAGCAGCCGACGACGTTCTCGAGCTCGGGCTCGGCGCGGTCGCCGCTCGGCACGCCGAGCACGAGGTCGTCGCCGCCGTCGTAGCGCGACAGCAGCGCGCCGAACGCGGTGAGCAGCACCATGAACAGCGACGCGCGCTTCCGGCGGCCCAGCAGCTCGGCGGCGGAGATGAGCGAGCCGCTCATCGGGACGCGGCTGCTCGCGCCCTGGTAGCCGGTGCCGGCCACGGGCGTGCGGTCCATCGGCAGCGCGATCGCGCTCGGGGCGCCTTCCAGGTGCCGCGCCCAGTAGGCGACGTCCTCGGCGTCCGTGCTCTGCGCCGCCGCGTACTCCGCGTACGTCATGGACGGCTCCGGCGGCTCCGGCGGCGACCCGGCGAGCCGCGCGCGGTACAGCGCGGACAGCTCGCGGACGATGACGGCCCTCGACCACGCGTCGGTGGCGATGTGGTGGATGAGCAGGGTGAGGGCGTACCGGTCCGCGCCGATGGCGAACAGCGACCACCGGACCGGCGGCGCGGCGGCCAGGTCGAACGGGACGTCGACCGCGGCGTCGGTGATCCGGACCACCTCGGCCACCGGGTCGGCGGTGTCCCGCAGGTCCCGCAAGGGCAGCTCGGGCGTCTCCGGAGGGAGCACGACCTGCTCGGACACCGACGGGTACCGGGTGCGCAGGATCGCGTGCCGCTCGTGCAGGTCGCCGATCGCCCGGGTCAGCGCCGGGACGTCCAGGTCGCCCTGGATCCAGTAGACGAAGGCCAGGTTGCTCGCCGTCGCCCCCGCGCCCAGCGCCTCGAACAGGTACATTCGCTCCTGCTCATGGGACAGCCGCATCGGACACCTTCCTGAAAACGATCGGACAATTCCATGGTTCGGCCGATGCCTATTGATGGGCTATTTTCCAAATATCCCGGCCGGGCGCCTGCGCCGATGGGCTGAAGGTGTGATCGACCGATACCGTGGCGGCGAGTTCCGCGCAGCCGGCCTTTGCGGCCGATACTTTTCCGGCGTGGTCCGGATCGTCATTCGACATGAGAATGCCGATCATCGTCCCGCTGTGCGCGACGGCGACGCCGAGCGCCCCGACGTCGCGGGAGATCTCCATCATCGCGGCGAGATGCCGTTTGCCGCAGCGCGGCTGGTTGAGCATGGCGCTGCGCGTGGAGACCGCGCCGACGGTCGCCAGATCGCCCGCCGCCAGCGCGGACTCCAGCAGGTCGAGAAGGCGCGCGTACTCCCGCCGCTCGGCGGCGCTGATCGCGGGGCGCGACTGGTTGAAGTGCACGGTGTCCACCTGGCCGCCCTCGTCGATCCCGACGATGGTCAGCGGAGGCAGCTCCGGCAGGACGCGGCACAGCCGCACCCGCCGGTGGTAGAAGGCCACGACCTGCCCGTACATGAGGCCGTCGGTCGGTTCGATGTCGCGCAGGAGGTCCTCGATCTCGGCGGGCGTGACCGGGGCGCCGAGCGCGTCGCCGACGGCGCGCACCGTCGCCACCAGGTCGGCCGACGAGCTCGACATGCCCTTGCCCTCGGGCAGGTCGCCCTCGAGCTCGACCGTGCCACCGCAGGTCACCCCGCGGCTCTCCAGCAGCGAGCGGGCGACGTGCAGCGACTTGCGCTTGTGATCGGGACTCACGCGGAGCTCCGCGGCGTCCGGATCCAGCGTGATCCGGACCGTCGCCCAGCGCGCGATGGGCAGGGTGACCAGGAAGTCCTGGTCGCTGTCGGCGAGCGCCCCCTGCAACAGTTCGCCGAACGTGCCGAATGAGGCGCCCGTGCCGGTCACCGCGCTCTTCGACAGCGCGGTTGCCCTCTTCACGACCACGCTTCACCGCCTTTACGCATACGGAATACACGACATGGCACAAAGCACCTGAACTGCTCCGGTACGCCCTACTACGCCGCTGCTAGTCGCCGACGAGATCGCGGTCGGGCGGCGCCAGCACCTCGCTCGGGTCCACGAGTGGCTCCACGTCCGGTACGGCGTCGGCCGCCGCGTACTTGCGGAGCCGGGCGAACACGATCGGGCCGGCGAGGATGTGGATGACCCCCTGCACCGCGATGACCGGGATGATCCCGACGCGGTCGCTGAGGGTGCCGCCGAGCACGACGCCGAGCAGCATCGTGACCGCCGCCGCGGTGCTGATCGCGCCGAACACCCGGCCACGGAACGCGTCGGTCGACATCGTCTGCTGGAGCGTGGTGTAGCCGGCGACGAGCGACGCGGCCGGCAGGCCGACCACGGTGATCAGCACGAAGACCGGCCACAGCGCGTCCAGCGCGAGCGGGTAGATGACGATCAGCAGATCGAAGACGCCGAAGAAGAACGCGCCGTACCCGAGCAGCGTGAGCGGCTTGCCGCGGCGGCCGAGCGCGGCGATGGTGATGCCGCCCGCGATGCCGCCGATCGCCTGGACCGAGATGATCGAGCCGTACTGCACGCTGTTCGCGCCGAGCTCGCTGATGATGTACGGCGCGAGCAGCGCCGCGAACATCCCTTCGCCGAAGAAGGAGATCATCCGGTAGATGAGCAGGGTCCGCAGGTCCGGTTTGCGGACGCAGAGCGCGATGCCGTCCAGCCACTCGCGCCAGACCGACGCGGTCTTCTCCTCCGCCTCGTGCGGTTCTTCGGCCGCCGGCGTACGCGCCTTGATCAGCGCGACCAGGAGCGCGGCGAACAGGTAGCTGACCAGGTCGAACGTCGCTACCAGCGCGATACCGCCCGTCGCCGCGAGCACGCCGCCGATGGCCGAGCCGATCAGCCGCGCGACCTGGCGGTTCTGGCCGTTCAGCGCGTTGGCCGCGACCAGGTCCTCATCGGGCACCACGTGCGGCACCATCGCCGCCTCGGCCGGATCGAAGAACTGCTCCAGCGTGGCCTCGACGAACACCGTGACGTAGATGATCCAGATCTGGCTCTCGCTGTGCACGAAGTACAGCGGGATCAGCGACGCGGCGAGCAGCACGTTGGTGACGACCATCGTCCTGCGGCGGTCCCACCGGTCGACGAACACGCCGCCGATCGATCCGAAGGCGAACTGCGGGATGATCGAGACCACCAGGATCGTGCCCGAGGCCAGCGCGGAGCCGGTCACGGTGAAGACGTAGTACATCATGCCGATTCCGAGGACCCAGTCTCCGGAAGCCGACGTCAGATTGGCACCGAGCAAAAGCCGGTAATCCCGATTACGCGCGAGCAGATTCCAGACGTTTCTCATCCGGATTTGCTCCCTCCGGCGAATATCAGAAATGCTATGGACACGGAACAGGCCTCGGGTTTCGACCCCATATAGCCATGGCGCCGATGCCCGCGTCAAGCGTCCTCAATTCGACGATCGCGATCCGATGCCCGATCAATAGCGGGTGCCGTTGCACTGAATACTGCACCCCTGGCGGCCGGATATCCGTGACGCACTCAACCGTCCAGTGAGGACACTCATGAGCAATGCGCAAACGAGGGCCGGCGCCTACGTCGCCCAGGCGTCCTTCGCCCAGCAGCGGATGTGGTTCCTCGAACAGCTCGAGGACGGCGCGGCGACGTACAACACGCAGGTCGGGTTCAGGTTCACCGGACGGCTCGACGGCGAGACGCTGGAGCGCGCGGTCGCCGACCTCATCGCGCGGCACGAGGCGCTTCGCACGACGTTCGAGGTCGAGGGCGACGAGGTCGTCCAGATCGTCGGCCCGGCGGAGCCGCTGACGATCGCCGTCACGGACCTGTGCGGCCGTTCCGACGCCGGACGCGAGCTGGCGAAGGCCGGTGACGCGGAGCTGCACCGGGCGTTCGACCTGGCCGCCGGTCCCCCGCTGCGGGCGCACCTGTTCCGGCTCGGCGCCGACGAACACGTGCTCCTGCTCACCCTGGACCACATGGTCTGCGACGGGTGGTCGGTCGGCGCCCTGCACCGCGACCTCACCGCGTGCTACACCGCGCGGCTGCTCGGCACCGAGCCGCCGCCCGAGCCCCCCGTGCAGTACGCCGACTTCGCCGCGTGGCAGCGCGACTGGCTGCGCGGCGAAGAGCTGGAACGGCACCTCGCGTACTGGCGTGGCACTCTCGCCGACCCGCCGCCGGCGATCGCGTTCCCGCGGCTCACCGGTGAGACGCCCGAGGGGCGGCAGATCGGCACGTCGACACAGTCGCTGTCGCGGCGCCTGGTCGACGACCTGACCGAGCTGGGACGGCGCGCGAACGTCTCGCTGTTCGTGGTGCTGACGACCGCGCTGGCGGTGCAGATGTCCCGGTACACCGGCATGACCGACCTGGTCCTCGGGACCCCGATGGCGAACCGCACCCAGGTCGAGACCGACGACGTGGTCGGCCTGTTCACCAACACGGTCGCGCTGCGCCTGGACCTGTCCGGCGACCCGGCGCTGCCCGACCTGCTCGCCCGCACCCGCACCACGGTGCTCGACGCGCACACCATGCAGCACGCGCCGTTCGACCAGGTGGTCGAGGAGCTGGCGCCCGAGCGCCGCGGGCACCGCTCGCCGCTGTTCAACACGCTGATCGAGTTCACCGACGTGGAGCGCGAGCCCGTCGAGCTGCCGGGCCTGCGGATCGACCCGCTGCCGATGGTCAACCTGCCGATCCCGATGGACCTCGTGGTGTCGGTGCGGCGTGAGCACGACTCGCTGCGCGTCGTCTGGCACCACGACTCCTGGCAGCTCACCCCGGCAGCCGTCGGCCTCATGCAGCGGCACTTCGCACGGCTCCTCGCCTCGATGGTCGAGCACGGGACGGCCCGTGCCGGCACCCTGCCGATGACGTCCTGCTCCGACCCGCTCCTCGCCCGCCCCGTCCCGGCCGCCGAGGCTCCCGCGCCGGCCGCGCCGATCGTACGTGAGAGTACGGACACCGCACTGGGACGGCTGCTCGGCGAGGTGTGGGACGAGGTGCTGGGCTGCGGCGGCGTGGGCGCGGACGACCACTTCTTCGAGCTGGGCGGCCACTCGCTGGCCGGTGCCCGGGTGATGGTGCGGCTCAGGAGGAGGCTCGGGGTTCCGCTGCCGAGCCGGCTGCTCTTCGACAACCCGGTCTTCGGCGACTTCGTCACCGCGGTGACCCCCCTCGTGCCGGACACCGACCACCCGGGCACCGACTGACGTCACTCGGCCGCGCACCACTCCAGGACGGCCATCGCGGCGGTCATCTTGTGGTGGGCCTGCCGCCAGGCGAGGCTGCGCGGCCCGTCGAGAACCGCGTCGGTGACCTCCTGGCCGCGGACGGCCGGGAGGTCGTGCATGAAGACCGTGCGGTCGTTGCCGACCCGGTCGAGCAGCTCGTCCGTCACCTGGTACGGGGTGAACGCGGTCATCCAGTCCGGGTCGTCCTTGGACACGCCCATCGTCTGCCAGCGGCTCGTGTAGACGACGTCTGCCGGCGCGCCGATCTCCTCGACGGAGTGGGTCTGGGTGATCCGGCCGGAGCCGCCCAGGCGCGCGGCCGTCTCGAAGACCGAGTCGGGCAGGCCGTACCCGGGCGGTGTGACGACCGTCAGCGCGAATCCGGGGCTCAGCGCCGCCGCGTACGCGAGCGCGCGCGCCGAGCTGTTGCCCTCGCCGACGTAGAGCATGTGCACGCCGGAGAGCGTGCCGAACCGCTCGCGCACGGTGGCCAGGTCGGCCATGGCCTGCGTCGGGTGCTCGTCACGGGTCAGCGCGTTGACGACCGCCAGCGGGCCCGCGTCGGCCAGTTCGCGCATCTCGGTCATCTCGTCGTTGGTCCGCACGACCAGGATGTCGAGGTACGCGTCGAGCACGCGCGCGGTGTCCCGCACGGTCTCACCCGTGTTCAGCTGGAGGTCGTCCGGGCCGTACGTGATCACGTCCGCGCCCAGGCGCGTGGCGGCCATGACGAACGCCGTCCTGGTGCGCGTCGAGGTACGCCGGAAGTACACGCCGACGGACCGGTCGCGCAGGGTCGTGTCGCGTGCCGGGCCTCCGCCGAGTTTCACCGCGCGTTCGACGATGCTCGCCACGTCGTCGGCGCTGACCTCGGGCAGGGAGATGAAGCTGCGCATTCGTCACTCCATGTGTCGGTTGCCCGCGCACGGTCGGCGCGGGAGGGATCGGCGATCGGCAACGGTGGGGGGGCGGTGGCCGTCCTGGTAGTGGCTCGCGAGGCGGCGGCGGAAGCCGGCCCGGTTACGCGGCGTAGCAAGGCCACGGGAACGGCCTACCCCTCGTGGGGCGTGAGGGCGGCCGGGTCCGGGCGGCGGTCACGGGCGATCCGGCGGATCGGCGGCGGGCCGGCCTGTCCGACGGCGCGCAGCTCGTCGACGCGGGCGGCCAGCCGTTCCAGCACGGGATGGTCGTAGAAGTCGCGGACCTGCAGGTCGGCGCGGAGTTCGGTGCGGATCCGCGCCGCGATTCGCGCCGCGGCCATGGAGTGGCCGCCCAGCTCCAGGAAGTTGTCGCCGGCGCCGACCGGCGCGTGGCCGAGCAGGTCGGCCCAGACGGCCGCGACCGCGCGCTCGGTCGGGGTCCGCGGCGGGATGTGGTCGGCCGCCGGAACCGCGGGGGCGCCCGGCCGTGCCTGCGTACGGCCCGGAACGGGCAGCGCGGCGCGGTCCAGCTTGCCGTTGGCGGTGACCGGGAGGGCGTCCAGAGCCGTGAGCGTGGTCGGCACCATGTACTCCGGCAGCCTCTTCAGGAGCGCCTCGCGCAGCCGTGACGGCGGCAGGCTCCCGTCGCGGCGGCCGACGTAGTAGCCGGCGAGGTACCGGCCGGTCGCCGGGTGCTCCCACACCGTGACGGCCGCGGCGCTCACCTCGGGGTGTGCGGCCATCGCGGCCTGCACGTCACCGAGCTCGATCCGGAATCCCCGCACCTTCACCTGGTCATCGGTGCGCCCGCAGTACTCCACCGCGCCGTCGCGCACCCGACCCAGATCACCGGTGCGGTACATGCGGTCACCGGGCGAGGCGGCGAACGGGTCCGGGACGAACCGGTCGCCGGTGGCGGCGTGGCGGGACAGGTAGCCGCGCGCGAGGCCGGCCCCGGCGAGGTGGATCTCGCCGACGCCGCCCTCCGGCACCGGCCGCAGGTCCCGGTCGAGCACGTACACGCTCGTGTTGGCGATCGGATAGCCGATCGGCACGCCGTCGCGGCCGGACGCCGGGTCGCACGGCCAGTACGTCACGTCGATGGCCGCCTCGGTCGGGCCGTAGAGGTTGTGCAGCCGAGCGGAGAACACCGCGGGGAAGCTTCGCTGGACCGAGACGGGCAGGGCCTCGCCGCTGCAGAAGACCTGGCGTACCGACGAGACCGGGTCCGCCAGACCTGCCTCCTCGGCGGTGGCGAGGAACGTCTGCAGCATGGACGGCACGAAGTGCAGTGCGGTGACGCCGTGCCGTGCGATGGTCGCGGCGAGCAGGTCCGGGTCACGGTGCTCGCCGGGGCGGGCGACCGCGAGCCGCGCGCCGATGATCAGCGGCCAGAAGAACTCCCACGCCGACACGTCGAACCCGAACGGCGTCTTCTGCAGCACGGCGTCGGTGTGGTCGAGCGCGTACTCCTCCTGCATCCAGAGCAGGCGGTTGGCCAGGCCGCCGTGGGTGTTCACGACGCCCTTGGGCCGTCCGGTCGAACCCGAGGTATAGAGAACGTAGATCGCGTTCGCCGGGTCGAGCCGTACGCCGAGGTCGTCACCGGGCAGGCCGTCCCACTCCACGGCGTCCTCGTCGACGCGGGCCACCTGGCCGTGCCCTTCGGGCAGCCCGTCGGCGAGGTCGCGCGTGCTGAGCACCACGACGGGCCGTGCCTCGTCGAGCACGATCCTCAGCCGGTCGGCCGGGTGCTCGGGGTCCAGCGGGAGGTACGCGCCGCCGGCCTTCAGGATCGCCAGCAGCGCGACCACCAGCTCCGGCGAGCGTTCCAGGTGGACGCCGACCAGGCTTTCCCGGTCGACGCCGCGCGAGCGCAGGTACCGCGCGAACCGGTTGGCGCGCGCGTTCAGCTCCGCGTACGACAGCTCGTCGTCGCCGAAGGCCACGGCCGTCGCGCCGGGCGTGCGCGCGGCGGTCCGCTCGACCAGCTCGGGGATCGGCGCCCACGGCCCGTAGTCGCGCGCCGCCCCGGTGACCAGGCCTCCGCCGCCGCCGACCGTGATCGACGCCGGCGGACCGGGGTGCGGTGCCGATGCCGTGGACTCTCTCGATCCTGACCCACGCTGGGCACCGGGCTCCATCAGTCCCCCTCCGCCGATTCCGGGTGTCGGGCCGATCGTGGGCCGGTCCTCTATCCCAGGGCTATTGCGGGACTATCCGCTCCGGCCGGGTCAGTTCTTGTGCGAGGCGGAGAGGAAGTGCGGGGTGACCAGCAGCGGCACCTCGTAGCGCTCGGCCGGGTCGACGACGCGGAACGTCACCTCGACACGGGGGAAGAACGGCTCGACACCAAGCGAGGCGAAGTAGTTGCCCACGTCGAACTCCAGCCGGTGCAGGCCGCTCTCGGCGGGTCCGCCACCCCAGTCGGTGACCACGCCCTCGGCGTCGGTACGCCCCCGGCCGCTCTCCCGCCATTCGCCGCCCGCCTCGTGATAAAGCCGTACCGGCAGCCCGACGGCGGGACGGCCGTACACGCCGTCGGTGACCTGAACGACGATGCACATCGGCCCTCCCCGGCGTCTGTCTCCGCACGCGGAGCGCACGGTCAGGCGAGTGTGGATCAGTCCCCCATCGCACGGCAATCGACCCGCAATCGGTCGCATCGGATAGTGAATCGAAGGCGGGCCGATGATGGGCGAATGCCACCGGGCGTTGCACTGACCACGTACCGGCCGGAGGCGTTCGGCCTCCGGGCCGAATGAAGGGAACAGCATCATGCGAGCAGACCTCGGCCACAGTGTCAGGGCGATCACCGCGCCGGCCTCCGACACCCACTGGGGTTGAGATCGCCCATGGTGTGAAAGCCCCTGCGAAGACCGCCGTTCGCGGCGAAGGCCGGGCGGCCCTCAATGGAGCGGGCCGCCCGGCCTTCGTCGTACGGCCACCAGGGCGCGTCCGGCGAATCCACCGTCCAGCCGCGCGGCGCATAGGCGCCGCCTGCGCACCACTCGCCACGAACGTGCGTCGGAGTCGCCCGAGGGCCTGTCTCGAAGTCCTACTGCACGGTGTCCGGACGAGGACTTCGAGACAGCCCTAGCCGGTGAGGCCGTTCAGCTCGTCGGACAGGGTCGTCACGAGCGCGGGGTCGGTGTCGCCCGCCAGCTCGATCGCGGTGCGCCACGCCTCGGCCGCGGCCTCGTGCCGCCCGGCGGACCGGTGCAGGCGGCCGGCGGTCCGCAGTGCCCGCGCCCGCCACACCCGCAGGCCGATGCCGTCGAAGACCGCCTGCGCCTGCCCGAGGTGGGTCACCGCGTCGCCCGACCGGCCGCGTACGGCGCCCAGGTCGGCGAGCGCGAGCAGGACCCGCCCGCGGATGAGCTGGTCGCCGATACGGCCCGAGGTCTCCAGCGCGGCCCTCAGGTCGAGCTCGGCCGAGGCGAAGGACCGCTGCCCGACGCGGGCCATGCCCAGCCCGTACAGCGCGTGGGTCTCCCCGACGGCGTCGTCGCTCTCGCGTACCGTCTCCAGGACCGAGGTGAACATGTTCTCCGCGCCGGTGAAGTCGCCCCGGTGCAGGAACAGCTCGCCCAGCCGGTACTCGGTCTGCGCCGTGGTGCGGCGCGCGCCCAGCGAACGGCAGATCGCGAGTGCCTCGTTGAGCATCCGCTGCGCCGTGTCGTACTCGCGGCGCTCTATCCGCACCTGCGCGATGCTGGCCAGCACGTGCGCCTCGGCGATCCGGTCGCCGACGCTGTGCAGGTCGCGCAAGGCCTCCTGGTAGCGCTCCAGCGCCGTGCCGTACCGGCCGCGCAGGCGGTCCACGAACGCCAGGTTGCGCAGGGCCAGCGCGCGCCCGTGCAGCTCGCCGGTGGCGTCGAAGCCGCCCAGCGCGCGCTGAAGGTGGTCCTGCGCCTCGTCGAGACGCTGCCGGACCAGCGCGAGGGCGCCCAGCGAGTAGCGCATGGCGGCCTCGCCGCGCCGGTTGCCGGCCTCGCACGCCGCCGTGAGCGCGATCGCGTGCGTCTGCTGCCAGTCCTCCAGGTAGCTGCCGGACTCGAACAACGTCACCGCGGTCATGGCCAGGTCCCAGCACAGCTCGTCCAGCCCGGCCTGGGCGGCCTGCCGGATCGCCACGACCAGAGTGGCGTGCTCGGAGTGGAACCAGCCCAGCGGGTCGACGAGGAGGTCCTTGGTCACCTCGTCGGCGAGCGGGTAGTGCTCGGTGTCGCCGTGGATGAGCGTGAAGTCGCCGCCGAACTCACGCCGGTGCGCCTCGGCCGCCAGGTAGAGCCAGCAGCGGAGCAGCCGGTGCATGGCGGCGGTGCGCTCGGCCGCGGACTCCTCGGCCACGAGGCGTTCGACGGCGTAGACGCGGATCAGGTCGTGCAGGTGGAACCGCGCGGGCGCGCCGTCGACGACCCGTACCTCGACCAGCTGCGCCTCGACGAGCTGGTCCATCAGGGTCGTGGCCGTCTCCAGGTCGGTGTCCAGGAGGGGTGCGCCCACCCAGGACGCGAAGTCCGTGGCCCCCAGGATGCTCAGGCGGTGGAAGAGCCGCTTCGCCGCGTCGGTGAGGCCCACATAGGACATCGAGATGCTGGGTCTGATCCCGACGTCGCCGAACACCAGCTCGTTGAGCCGGTGCTCCTCGTCCTGCAGCCGGTTGACGAGCTGCCGGATCGTCCAGTGCGGGCGGGCCGCGAGCTTGGCCGCCGCGATGCGCAACGCGAGGGGCAGGCAACCGCACAGCCGTACGAGGTCCAGCGCCGACGGGTCGCGGTGCACGCGCTCGGGGCCCATGACGCGGGCCAGCAGCTCGACCCCGGTGCGCTCGTCCAGCACGTCGAGCTCGAAGCGGTGCGCGCCCGGCAGGCCGGACAGCCGGCTCCGGCTGGTCACGATGACCACGCAGCTCGGGCTCCCCGGCAGGAGCGGCATGATCTGGGCGGCGCTGTGCGCGTCGTCCAGCACGATCAGGATCCGCCGGTCGGCCAGCAGGCTGCGGTACATCACGGCCAGGTCGTCCAGGTTGGACGGCAGCGCCGCCGGCGCCGCGCCGAGCGCGCGAAGAAAGCGTTCGAGCACGCTCGCCGGGCTGACCGGCTGCGCCTGCCCGCCGTGCAGCTGCGCGTACAGCTGCCCGTCCGGGTAGAAGTCGCGGACCTGATGCGCGGCGTGCAGCGCGAGTGCGGTCTTGCCGACGCCGCTCTTGCCGGTCAGCGCCGCCATCCGCACGTGGATCCCGTCGCCGCCTGCGCCCTGCGCCGGCGACAGCACCTCGCCCAGGCCGTCGAGGACGTCGGTGCGCCCGGTGAAGTCGGCGATCGCGGCGGGGAGCTGGCGCGGTACCGCGGTGTTCGCCGCCGGCGTGGGCGGCGGTCCGACCCGGATCTCCTCGGTGAGGTTCAGCGCGAGGTCGTTGCCGAGGATCGCGTGCTCCAGCTTGCGCAGGTCTTCGCCGAGGTCGAGCCCCAGCTCCTCGACGAAGGTCTGCCGGGCGTCGCGGCAGGAGGCGAGCGCCTCGGCCTGCCGGCCGGCGCGGTACAGCGCCAGCATGAGCTGGGCGCGCAGGCGTTCGCGCAGAGGGTACTCCGCGACCAGCTCGGTCAGCTCCCCGATCAGGCCACGGTGCCGCCCGAGGTCGAGTTCGAGGTCGACGCAGTCCTCCAGTACCGCGAGCCGTCCTTCGTTTAAGCGGGTCGCGGCGATCTGCACGATCCGGCTGTCCACTCCGGCCGCGGCGGGACCATGCCAAAGGGCCAGTCCGGTTCGAAGGTCGCGGACGGCGTCCTCGGCGCGCCGTTCGGCGGCGGCGGCGCGTCCGCTCATGGCGAGTTTCTCGAATCGGCGAACGTCCAGATCGTCATCGGAAATGCGGAACACATATCCCGGCGGACGCGTGACGATGGCATTGGTGGTCTCCGCCGCCGCGAGCCCGCGGCGAAGGGCGGAGACACAGATCTGCACTTGGCTTCTTGCCGTCGCGGGCGGCCGGTCGTCCCAGAGAGCGGCGACGAGCCGGCTCACTGAGACGACGCGGTTCGCCTCCAGGAGCAGCATTGCGAGAACGATCTGTTGGCGAGGGCCCCCGATGTCGAGAGACCTTCCGTCCGCTATGACGTCCAGCGGTCCGAGCAGCCGATATTCCATGGCCCGCCGCCGATCACACGCCGACCGAGGCCGGATGGTCCACGCGAAATCGCGGGACGGTCAACGGGGTTTCGGGCTTGCCCGGCTCAGGCATGGGTCGACTCCCTTTGCGCATTATCGTTCGACGGTGAATTGAGACGCCGCGCTGTTCGCGATAAGTATGAAAGTGCCCCGCAAGGGAATCTTGTGCCGTTATGGTCGATCCACAAAGTACGCCGACGGCAGCACAGATTTCAACAGCCGTTTCTGCTACGCAACTTTGACTCTGGGTAATGGGTGGGGTGCGAGTCAGATCGGCCGCACCGGTATCGCATGATCCTTTTCATTCAGGCCGCACTATGACCAAGCCTGAGAGGAACGACAGAAATCATCACTGACCACGACCACGTGAATCAAGAGCAATATTTGGCCGAATCCGGACCCGTTCTTCGGGGCCCTCTGATGTTTCCCCGCAGATCGCGCGCACTGCCGCCGGGGGCGCCACCGATCCGGAGGTCGTGGACCGGATGAATCTGGTGATTTCATCAGTGCGCGATACAGCAGTGCCGGTGAGACTTCGGGGCATCCCCGTTCTCCTAGGAGGAACCCCCTCATGCGCCGAATAATCGGCACCTTCCTCGCGCTGACCGCCGCGGCGTTCACGGCTCTGCTCGTGCCCGGTCAGGTCGGCAGTGCGAACGCCGCCGGGCACACCCCGGTCGTCTTCGTCCACGGCTTCCTCAGCACCGGAGCCACTTGGGACACCGCCAAGTCGGTCTTCGAGCAGGGCGGCTACACCAGCGACGAGCTGTACGCCTACGAATACGACTTCACCAAGTCCAACGTGGACAGCGCGAACGGTCTCGCGTCGCTGGTCCAGCAGGTGCTCTCCAGCACCGGCGCCTCCCAGGTCGATATCGTGAACCACTCGATGGGCGGGCTGGTGAGCGACTGGTACCTCCACGAGCTCGGCGGCAGCCAGTACGTGCGCCACCTCGCCTCGATCGCCGGCGCCAACCACGGGACGAACCTCTCGCAAGCGTGCCAGTTCTGGCCCTCGTGCGTCGAGATGATCCCCGGGTCCTCGTTCATCCAGACGGTGACGTCCGGTGACGAGACGCCCGGCGCCACCAGCTACGCCACCTGGTACTCGTCGTGTGACGGTGTGATCGACCCCTACACCAGCACCATCCTCGACGGCGCCAACAACACGAACGTGGCGTGCGAGTCGCACAGCGCCTACCTGACGGACACCGCGTTCCTCGCGCAGGTCCGCGGCTTCCTCGCGACCTGACGGCCTCGATGTGAGAGCCGGATCCCGTGACCAGCGGGATCCGGCACGGCCCGGTGATCCGTTCGCCGGGAATGCCTCCACCACCCCGCCCGCTTTGGGGTAGGTTCCACGCGGCGGCGCAGGTCGCCGCCGAGGGCCGGTCACCGACCGGCTGTCGGGCTTCCTCGCGAAGCCGCCCGCGCTGGACGAGCTCGACGAGGCGGAGCTGCTCGGATGGTGCGTCGACATCGTCCGGCTGACGCGCCGTAACGGCTACCTGCCAGTACGGCCGACGCCACCGCGGTGTTCGAGACGTCGATCCTGCTCGCGGGCATGCGCAACCGCGGGCGCCCGACACCGTACGACTTCCAGGACGCCGCGGGCACGTGCATCGAGAAGGACTCCGTGCCGGGCCGCCGCGACGTGAAGCGCCTGTGCGAGATCCTCCTGGGCGGCGACCGGATCGGCGAGGTCGGCTACGACGCGCTCCCGCTGCTGGCACGCGACGTGCTCGACCGGCTGGAGCCCTTCGGCCTCGACCTGGCGATCGGCCGCAACCAGCGGTCGATCGTCGAGCTGGGCTACGAGGGCGTCACCGTCGAGCAGGTGCTGGAGCAGCGGCTCCGCAAGCTCGTCTGGTCACCGCAGGCCACCGCCGCCGTCGCGCTCGAGGCCGTCGAGGACGCCATCCTCTACCCGGGCGCCCGTCGGTTCGTCGACGAGCTCGGGGCACGGGCCGTGGAACTGCTCGCCGCCGGGCGCACCGTGGACGGCGCGCCTCAGGTGCTGCGCCGGATCCGGCGGCTGCCGGCCCACTATCGCGTGGGGACATGGGGAGAAATGTGGAGTGTTGACCATGAAAGACGTCACACTTCGTGGTTCAAGAGATGGAAGGCTGTCGGTTTGTGCAGACAGACCCTCTATCGACCTTTCAGGCTGATTATTGGCAGCGCGACCGCGCTCGTCCCGGAGCCTCGGCGGTCATTCTCCGCACCTTCGGCATCGAGGGTGCGGTCGACGTCTCCGACCTGCGGAACAGCATGGCCGAAGTGGTACGGCGCCACGACTCTCTGCGGACCCGGTTCGTCGCGGACGGCGCCGAGCCGCGGCAGATCGTCGAGGACGACGTGCCGGTGGAGATCCGCGAGGTCGACCTGCGTGGCCTGTCCGCGGACGAGCGCGCCGAAGAGGTGCGCCGGCACGAGCGCGCCGAGCGCGAGGAGCCGTTCGACCTGGCCACCGCTCCCCTGTGGCGGCTGACCCTGCTGCGGCTCGCGGAGCGCGAGCACGTCCTGTCGGTCGCCGTCCACCACATCGTCTGCGACGGGTGGTCCGCGTCGCTGCTCGCCGCCGAGCTGTTCGGCGGCACCGCCGGCCGGCCCGTCTCCCGCTACGCCGATTTCGTCGCCTGGGAGCGCGCGGAGACCACGAAACGGCTGCCGGCCGCGGTCGCGTACTGGAAGCCGCGGCTGGAGCCTCCCCCCGCTCCCCTGGCGCTGCCGTCGCTCGCCCCGCGGTCCTCGGTCCGCGCGTACCGCGGCGAGCGGCTCGCGTTCGCCTGGCCCGCGTCCCTCGCCGACGGGCTGCGGGACTTCGCGCGCGCCCGGCGCGCGAGCCCGTTCATGGTGCTGCTCACCGCGTTCACGGCCGCGTTGCACGCGGTCACCGGCGACCACGACGTCGCGGTCGCGTCGCTGTTCGCCGGCCGCGACCGGGCCGTGTTCGAGACCATGGTCGGCCTCCTCGCGCGCACCACCGTCTTCCGCGTCGACCTGTCCGGCGACCCCACCGGCGACGAGCTGCTGTCACGCGTACGCGGCGCCGTCCTGGACACCCACGAGCACGCCTCGGTGCCGCTGCGCACGGTGGCCCGCGAGATCTTCGGCGCGCCGGCGAGCCAGGAGGTGCTGACCCGGATGTGGGACGTGTGGTTCAACCTGCTGCCCGCCCCCGCCGGCCCGGACGACCTGCCGAAGGCCCGCGTACGACCGCGTCCGCCGGCGCCCGACCTCGTCGTCTCCAAGGACGAACGCGACTGGGAGGGCGAGAACATCACCGTCACCGTCACCGGCCTGGGCCCGGAGCCGCGCGGCCATCTCGACTTCAACGCGCTGCTGGTCCCGCGAGAGACGGCGGAGACCCTGCTGGCGGCGTTCCGCCGCACACTCCAGGGTCTCCTCGACGACTCCGGGACCGCACTCTCCGCACTCTGACCACCCGGGACGCACGGCACCGCGCCTCAAAGTCGCCGCCTGGACACCGCGCAGTAGGACAGCGGGACTCTGAGACAGGCCCTACGCGCCGCCGGAGGGCCTCCGGCGGGGCGCGATACGGGCGCGGGTGCCGGTGCCCTCGCGCCGCAGCTCCTCGACCGCCTTAGCCTGCGCGGCCACCGTCGGCGTGGTGAGCAGCGTGCCGCGCGGCAGCCGTACGCCCAGCGCGGCGGAGGCCAGTTCGGCGATGCGGAAGGCGGCCAGGGAGTGCCCGCCGACCACGATGAAGTCGTCCTCGACGCCGAGGTCGTGGCGGCCGAGCACCTCACACCACACGCGGAGCAGGGCACGTTCGTCGTCGGTGCGCGGTGCCACCGGCGACCGGTCGCCGTCGACGCCGAGGCCGGCGTCCAGCGCGGCGCGCACCTCCGTGCGGATCACCTTGCCCATGTGGTTGCGCGGGACGCGCTCGACCGGGGTGATCACGGCGGGCACCTTGTAGTCGGCCAGCCGCGTGCGCAGCCAGTCGCGGATCTCCTCGTCCGGCGCCGGCGCGCGGAGCACGACCATCGCGCCGACCATGGTGCCGAGCACCGGGTGGGCGATGCCCGCGACGGCGGCCTCGGCGACGGCGGGGTGCTCGGCCAGCGCGTTCTCCACCTCCAGGCAGGAGACGTTGCTGCCGCCGGTGACGATCAGGTCGGCGCGGCGGTCGACCAGGTAGAGGTAGCCGTCCTCGTCGAGGTGGCCGAGGTCGCCGGTGCGGACCCGTTCGTCGTCGAAGACCTCGTTCTCCCCATCGAGGTACGCCCGGCTCGGCACGCCGGAGGTGGACAGCACGATCTCTCCGATCTCTCCCGGCGGGCACGGCTTGCCCTCCTCCCCGAGGATCTCGACCCGCTGACCGGCGAGCGGACGTCCGAGGGAGCCGGGCCGTGACGGGTCGTAGTCCATCGCGGTCATGGCGGGCCACGCCTCGGTGGAGGTGTAGCAGTTGGTGATCGTGGCGGACGGGACGATCCGGTCGACGGCGGCCAGGAGCGACGGCGTCGCGGGCGCGGCGGTCAGCACGACGCTGCGCAGCGACGACAGGTCGCGGCCCTCGGCGGCGCGCGACTCGACCAGCCAGGAGGCCATCGCGGGCACCAGGAGCGTGTGGTCGGCGCGGTGGCGTTCGACGAGGTCGCAGTAGCGCTCGGGGTCGAAGTGCTCCATCAGCACGGCGGTATGCGGGTCCTGCAGGGAGTGCAGCAGCGTCACCTGGCCGGAGTTGCTCGCGATCGGCGTCGCGTGCACGAAGTGACGGCCCGGCTCGTGCGGGGAGCCCGCGCCGGGGGTCCAGCCGGCGAGGACGTTGCGGTGGCTGGCCGCGACGAGCTTGGGCGTGCCCGTCGTCCCGGCCGTGTACAGCAGCTGGGCCAGGTCGTCGGGGCCGCACCCGGGGTCGACGTCGCCGGAGTCGCCGCCGAGTTCGGCCAGGCGCGCCGACCACGCCGGTACGCCGAGGTCCGCCGGCTCCCCGCCGTACAGGACGGCGGCGCAGCCCGCGGCGCGTACGGCCGCGGCGAGCTCGGGCGCCGCCAGCCGCGCGGACAGCGGCAGGGCGGTCGCGCCCGCGCGCAGCACCCCGAAGTAGGCGACCGCGAAGTCCGGCCAATCCGCGTTGCCCACGATGAGGGCGACACGGTCGCGCGGCGCGACGCCGCGGTCCCGCAGGGCGCGCGCCACCCCGCCCGCCCTCGTGTGCCAGGCCTGGAACGTCAGGCCCTCACCGTCGTCCAGGATCATCGCGATCCCGCCGGGCGAGGCGGCGGCCCGCTCGGCCAGCATGTGCGGCACCAGTGCGTCGGTCATGTCTTTCCACTCTCCCCGCGCTCGTCGGGCAGCGCGTACTCCAGGTTCCACAGGGACGACCGGCGGCGTGCGACGAGCGTTATCAGCACGATGGCGGTGCCGGCCAGCAGGTACATCAGGGCGATGCCGCGCCCGGGACCGGTGCCGATGAGGCGGCCGACAGTCGCGGACAGCGGACCTCGGTGCGTGAGCAACGGTTCGAAGACGCGCTCGCCGATCGGGCCCGCGGTCACGTACGCGATCGGGGCCGCGCCCATGGACACCATCTGGACGAACGCGAAGACCCTGCCCTGCAGCAGTGGCGGCACCCGCAGCTGGACCATGGTCGTGTAGCAGCCCTGGAAGATCGCGGAGCTGACCAGGTAGGCGAACAGCCCGGCGCCGATCAGCGGGACCGACGGCCGCAGCCCGACCAGCGCGATGGCGGCGCCGCCCGCGACGGACGAGCCGAGCACTCCGGCCATGACCCGCTCCGGGCCGCCCCACAGGCTGATGGTCAGCCCGCCCGCGAGGGTGCCGACGCCGGCCACGACGAGCAGGTTCCCGATGGTCGAGACGGACCCGAACGGCAGCACCAGGGGCGTGACCAGCAGGAAGGAGGGCGCCGTGAGCACGCTGAGGGCGGCGAAGTAGGCGAGGAGGTCGCGCAGGCCGGGCCGGTCGCGCACATAGCGGAAGCCGTTCTTGATCTCCTCGCGCAGCGACTCGCGCCGCAGCCCAGGCAGCGCCGAGGGGAAGCGCACGGCGACGAGCACGGCGGTGACGGCGGCGAAGCTGACCGAGTCGGCGGTGAGCACGCCGGTCAGACCGAACGCGTGCAGCGTCGCGACCGCCAGCAGCGGCGCGACGATCTGCGCGAGCCCCATCGCCACCTGCACGATGCCGTTGAGCCGGAACGCGTAGCGTTTGGGCGCCAGCTGAAGGATCGCCGACATGAACGCGACGCGTTCGAACATCATGGCCAGCGACGTCACCGACAGCAGGGCGTAGATCGCGGCGATGCCGAGGTGCCCGCGCCAGGCGAGCACGGCGAGCGCGCCCTGTGCCAGGCCTGCGACGGTGTTGCCGATGGTCATCACGCCGCGCCGGCTGTTGCGGTCCACCAGCGCGCCCACGAGCGGCGCGAACAGCACGCCGGGCAGCGTCGCGAACATCTCGATGAGCGCGAACTCCGTCAGCGAGTGGGTCGTCAGGTAGACCCACAGGCCCAGTGCGAACGCGGTGAGCCCGGAGCCGATCTGCGACACGAGCTCGCCCGCGGTCACGGCGGCGAACCTCCGCAGGCTCGCGGGACGCGCCGGTGGTTCGGCGGCCGGTTCGGGAGCGGGCTCGCTCCGGTCGGCCGTGACGATCCCGGCGAGACGCTCGGCCTGGCCGCGCAGGAAGAAGTGGTCCGCGCCGCCGACCACGACCAGCTCGACGCGGCCGGAGAAGTGCAGCCACTCCTTGTGGCGCTCCTGGTAGAGGTCGGTCGTGGGGTCGCGTTCGGCGACGACCGAGACGATGGGGGCCTTCAGGCGCGGCTCCGCGGTGCCCGCGTACGCCGTGGTGAAGAACTGCTCGGCCTCGCGGTTGTCGTGCCGCAGGGCGCGGGCGAGCACGTGCATCTCCTCGTCGGGCAGGTTCTCGGTGAGGCCGCCCAGCGAGCGGATGAAGTTGTAGTAGGAGCGGTCGCCGGTGAGCCGTCCCGTCGGCAGGTAGCGGGCGACGCGGTGGAAGAAGCGGCCGGGCAGCCGCGCCGACGGGAAGCTCGCGCCGGTGTAGACGGCGAGCACCTCGCGCCCGCGCCGCTCCAGGAGCCGTGCCAGCGCCAGGGCGGTGGTGCTGCCGCCGAGGCAGTGGCCGTACACGATCAGCGGGCCGTCGACGGTCTCGTCGATCTCGTCGGCGCACCGCTCGACCGTCTCGGCGAGGGGCGCCAGCGGCTCGTCCGGCAGGCCCGTGTCGTGGCCCGGCAGCGCCACCGAGTAGAGGGCGTGGCCGGTGTCCAGGGCGTCGGCGAGCGGCTTGTACACCGCGGCGCTGCCGCCGCCGTACGGCACGCAGATGACGCTCGCGCGCACCGTGCGCGGCGGGGTCAGCCGGTGCAGCAGGCCGCGCCGCCGACCGGACTGGTCGGCCAGGCGCGCGAGCCCGGCGACGGTGGGGTGCGCGAACAGGTCCATCACACCGAGCGGCGCGCTGCCTTCGGGCAGCTCGCGCGATGCTCGGGCGATCACGCGCATCGCCAGCAGCGAGTGGCCGCCGAGGTCGAAGAAGTCGTCGTCGGCGCCGACCTTCTCCACGCCGAGCACCCGCTGCCAGATGTCGGTCAGCACCTGCTCGGCCTCGGTCTCGGGCGGCCGGTACGACGAGCCGCCCGTCACCTGCTGCGGCTCCGGGAGCGCGGCGCGGTCGAGCTTGCCGCTGGGCGTCAGCGGCAGCTCGGGCATCGCGACGAACGTGGTCGGGACCATGTACTCGGGCAGGGTGCCCGACAGGTGTTCCCGCAGGTCGGCCGGGATATCCGTGTCCTCGGGAACGACGTAGCCGACGAGACGGCCGTCCCCGGACGGCCCGGGCAGGACGGCCGCCGCCGCCGCGCGTACGCGGGGGTGGCCCTCGATCTGCGTCTCGATCTCGCCCAGCTCGATGCGGAAGCCGCGCAGCTTGACCTGGCCGTCCGCCCGTCCGAGGAACTCGACGGCGCCGTCGGCACGCCGCCGCGCGAGGTCGCCGGTGCGGTACAGCCGGTCCCCCGGCGCGCCGAACGGGTCGGGCACGAAGCGTTCGGCGGTCAGGCCCGGCCGCCCCAGGTAGCCGCGTGCGAGCCCGGCGCCGCCGAGGTGGATCTCGCCGGCGGCGCCGGAGGGCACCGGGCGCATCGCGCTGTCCAGGAGGTGCACGCGGACGCCGTCGATCGGCCGGCCGATCGGGACGCGGGTCCGGTCGGTCTCGGGGTCATAGCGCCACCAGGTCACGTCGATGGCGGCCTCGGTCGGCCCGTAGAGGTTGTGCAGCTCGGCGCCGAGCGTCCCGGCCGCGCGGCGCGCCGTCTCCGCGCCCAGCTCCTCGCCGCTGCACAGGATCCGGCGCAGCGGCGCGCACCCGGACAGGTCCTCCTGGTCGAGGAAGGCGCGCAGCATGGAGGGCACGAAATGGATCGTGGTGACGCGTTCCCGCGCGATCAGGCCGGCCAGGTACGCCGGGTCGCGGTGGCCGTCCGGGCGGGCCATGACCATGCGGGCGCCGCTGATCAGCGGCCAGAAGAACTCCCATACCGACACGTCGAAGCTGGAGGGTGTCTTCTGCAGCACGGTGTCGGCGCCGGTCAGCCGGTAGCGGTCCTGCATCCACAGCAGGCGGTTGCCGATGCCCCGGTGGGTGTTGGCGACGCCCTTCGGCCGGCCGGTCGAGCCGGACGTGTAGATCACGTAGGCGAGGTCGTCCGGCGTCACGACCGGTTCCAGGTCGTCCGCCGGCGTGGCGTCGTGCTCCAGGGGCAGCACGTGGACGTCGCCGCTGAGCTCGGCGGCGGGTCCGGGGTCGGCGAGGAGGACGCGCGCGCCGCTGTCGGCGAGCATGTACTCCAGGCGGCGCCGCGGGTAGCCGGGGTCCAGCGGGAGGTACGCGCCGCCCGCCTTCAGGACGGCCAGGAGGGCGACCGGCAGTAGGAGCCCGCGAGCCGCGCACACGGCGACGACGTCGCCGGGCCCCACGCCGAGGTCGCGCAGGCGGCGGGCCAGGCGGTTCGCCCGCCCGTTCAGCTCGGCGTAGGTGAGCCCGGTCCCCTCGAAGGACACCGCGGGCGCGTCCGGCGTCCGCGCGACCTGGCGCTCGACCAGCTCGGCCAGCGAGGGCGCGGCGTGCCCGTATCCGGTGTCGTTGCACTCCGCGACGAGGTGGCGGTGTTCGTCCTCGGTGAGCATCGGGAGCCGGCCGAGCGGCCGGTCCGGTTCGTCCACGAACGCGGCGAGCACGGTGAACAGGTGCCCGGCGAGCCGCCTCACGTCCGCCTCGTCCCACCGGTCGGGCCGGTACGACAGCCGTACGAGCAGCTCGGCGTCCAGGGTGACGGCTACGGTGAGCGGGTAGCTGGTCTGCTCCCGTGTCCGCGCCCCCTCGACCGCCGGGCCCTCGCCCGGCGCCGCTCCCGAGACGGGGTAGTTCTCCACGACCAGGATGTTGTCGAACAGCCGGTGCCCGGCGGGTGTGCCGGCGTGCCGCTGGGCGTCCGCGAGGGAGCTGTACTCGAACTCCCGCAGCTCGATCAGCTCCTCCTGCACCGCGCGCAGGAAGCCGAGCGCGGGCCGCTCCGGCGGCAGCGCGAACCGTACGGGAAGCGTGTTGATGAACAGCCCGACCATGGACTCGACACCGTCGAGCTCCGGCGGCCGTCCCGAGACGGTGGTGCCGAACACCACGTCGCCGGCGCCGGTGTGGCGGCCGAGCACGACCGCCCACGCGGCGTGCAGCAGCGTGCTCATCGTGAGGTGCTCGCGCCGGGCGAACTCCGCGAGCCGCGCGCTCCGCTCCTCCGGCAGGGTGACGACCAGGTCGACCGGCGCCACCGTGACGTCGCCGTCGGGCGGGTCGTCGCGGAAGGTGGACGGCTCGTCGAACCCGCCGAGCCGCTCACGCCAGTACCGCTCAGCCGCGACCGGGTCCTGCCCGGCGAGCCACGTGACGTAGTCGCGGAACGGACGGCCCGGCGCGGGGGCGACCGGCCGCCCGGCGCACACGTCGCCGTACAGCGTGAAGAACTCCTCCAGGAGCCGGGCGCCGCTCCAGCCGTCGAGCACGATGTGATGGCTGGTCACGACCATCGCGTAGGCCTCGTCGGCGAGGCGCGCCAGCGAGACGCGCAGCAGCGGCGCGCAGGTCAGCTCGAAGCCGCGCCGGCGGTCGGCGGCGAGGTGGCCGGCCAGGCGTTCCTCCGGGTCGTCGTCGCCGTGCCAGTCGAGCACTTCGACCGGGACGGCGACGTCCTCGTGCACCTCCTGCACGGGCTCGTCCAGCTCGCGCCAGTGCACCGAGCTGCGCAGGACCGTGTGCCGCGCCGCGAGGTGCCCCCAGACCGTGCGCACGGCCTCGGCGTCGACCCGGCCGCGGAGCCGCAGCTCGACCTGGACGACGTACTCGCCGTCGGACGGCCGCCCGACGGCGTGGAACAGCAGCCCCTGCTGGAGCGGCGACAGCGGGTACCGCTCACGTACGCCGCGGGCCGAGGCGACGATGCGGGTGAGGCCCTCGACGTACTCCCCGGCGAGGCGGCGGACCGACTCCGCCGAATCCAGGCCGTCGGAGTAGGCGAACGTCATGCTCAGCCGTCCGCCGAACACGCCGCCGTTGACCTCGATGCGGTGCTCTCGCGGTCCCGTCGTGCCGGTGTCGGGCCCGGTGTCCTCATCGGCGGGGCCGAACAGCGCTCCGGCTCCCGGCTCGAACCGGCCCAGGTAGTTGAAGCCGACCTGCGGCGCCGCCGGCTCGGGCAGCTCGCCGCGCAGGTGCCGCAGCGCCCCGTACCCGGCGCCGCCGCCGGGCACACGCCGCAGCGTCTCGCGTACGCCCCTGAGCGTGCCGTCGAGGTCGTCGGCGTCGGCGCACTCCAGGCGCACCGGGTGCAGGGCGGTGAACCAGCCGACCGTACGAGTCAGGTCGACCGCGTCGGACAGCGGCTCGCGACCGTGGGCCTCCAGGCCGACGAGGAGGTGCTCGTCGCCGGTCCAGCGGCGCCACGCGCGGGCGAGCGCGGTCAGCAGCACGTCGTTGATCCGGCAGCCGCGGGCGCGCGGCACGCGGGTCAGCAGCGCCTCGGTGTCGGCCTCGTCCAGCCCGACGGTGACCGTGCGCGTGGAGGCGAGGTCGCCGAAGTCCTCGGGTGCGCCGGGCTCGCACACCTCGTTCCAGTACGGGATCTCGGCGAGCGGCCCGGGGTGGCGGTGCAGGTCCTCGGCGTGGTCGCGCACCGAGCTGGTCGGCTCCGGGAGAGGTGTCCCCGTGCCGTCGCGCAGACGCTCGTAGCCGTCGGCGAGGTCCTCCAGCAGGATGTGCCACGAGACGGCGTCGACCACGAGGTGGTGCGCGTTCAGCAGGAGCCGGTGCTCACCCTCGCCGAGCGTGAACACTGCGGCCCGCAGCAGCGGCGGGTCACCGAGGTCGAACCCGGACTTCAGCCCGATCGCGCGCTCCCGCAGCGCGGCGGCGGGGTCCGGCGCGCCGGACAGGTCGATCCGCTCACACGTGATGGGGCGGTGCTCGCCGGGCGCGACGACGTGCTGGCGCCACTCGCCCGCGCCGTCGCGCTCGAACCGCGCACGCAGGGCGGCGTGGCGGGCGACGACCTCGCCGAGGGCGCGCGCGAGCAGGACGGCGTCGGTCCCGTCCGCGACGCTCACCAGGACGGACTGCCCGAAGTAGTGGCGGTCGCCGAACGGCCTTGTGAGGAACCAGCGCTGCATGGGCAGCAGCGGCACGTCGCCGCTGACGAGCGGAATCCTCGGCTCGGCACGGTCCGGCGCGGCCTTCGCGACGGCCGCGAGCGCGGCGACGGTCTGGTGGCGGAACAGGAGCCGTGGTGTGATCAGCACGCCGCGCCCGCGGGCACGCGCGACCACCTGGATGCTGACGATGGAGTCGCCGCCGACCTCGAAGAAGTTGTCCTCGGCGCCGACCGAGTCCAGGCCGAGCACGTCGCACCACACGTCGGCGAGGATCTCCTCGGTACGGCCGCGCGGCGGACGTGACGCCTCGGACGGCCGGTCCGGCGCGGGCAGGGCGCGGCGGTCGGGCTTGCCTCCGGAGGTCAGCGGGATCCCGGCGAGGCGTACGACGTCGGAGGGCACCATGTACTCGGGCAGGCGCTCGGCGGCGAAGTCACGTACCGGCGCGGCGTCGGCGCCGACGACGTAGCCGGTCAGCCGCCCGTCCCGTATGACGGCGACGGCGTCGGTCACGTCCGGGTGCTCGCGCAGCGCCGCCTCGACCTCCGGCAGCTCGACGCGGAAGCCACGGACCTTCACCTGGTGGTCGAGCCGCCCGAGGAACTCCAACTGCCCGTCCTCACGCCACCGCACCCGGTCGCCGGTGCGGTAGAGCCGCTCCCCCGGCCCGACGAAGGGATCGGGCACGAACCTCTCGGCCGTCAGGCCGGGCCGTCCGAGGTAGCCCGGCGCGACGCCGGCGCCGCCGAGGAACAGCTCGCCGGGCACGCCGATCCCGGCCCGCCGCATCGACCGGTCCAGGACGTACGCGTGCACGCCGGCCACCGGGCGGCCGATGGGCGGCACGGCGTCAGGGTCCGCCGGCTCGCCGGACAGGTCGGCGAAGGTCGCGACGACGGTGGCCTCGGTGGGGCCGTAGGTGTTCACCAGGCGGCGGCCGACGAGGCGGCGCCAGGCGGCCACCGGGGCGGCGGCGGCCTTGTCGGCGCCGATGATGACGAGGCGCACGGCGTCCGGGACGACCAGGTCGCCGGACTCGGCGAGGCGGACCATTTCATGCCAGTACGGCGTCGGCAGGTCCAGGACGGTCAGCTCGCGCCCCTCGGGTGTCGCGAGCAGCGCGGGCACGTCGACCTGGCGCGGGTCGGTGAGCAGCAGGCACGCGCCGGCCAGCAGGCAGGGGTAGATCTCCTCGACGTGGGTGTCGAACCCGGTGGAGGCGAACTGGAGCACCCGGTCGGCGGGGCCCAGGCCGTACTCCGCGATCATCCAGCCGACGCGCGCGGACAGGCCCGCGTGGTCGATCAGCACCGCCTTCGGCGTGCCGGTCGACCCGGAGGTGTAGATCAGGTACGCGGGGTCGCGCGTGCGGGAGGGCCGCCATCCGCCGTCTTCCGGCGGTCCCGTCAGCGCGTCCTCCATCAGGGTGACGCGCGTGCCGCCGGGCAGCGCGCCGGCCGTCTCCGGTACCGCCAGGACGCGCGCGGCGCCGCTGTCGGCGAGCATGAACTCCAGGCGCGCGGCCGGGGTGCCGGGGTCGAGCGGCAGGTACGCCGCTCCGCTGCGCAGCACGCCCAGCAGTGCGGCGACCAGCGGGATCCCACGCGGCAGGCAGACGCCGACGACGTCGCCGGGCCCGACGCCCTCGGCGCGCAGCCGGTGCGCGACCCGGCTCGCCGTCTCGGCGAGCTCGGCGTACGTCATCCGCCGTGCCTCGTGCCGGACGGCGACCGCCTCCGGCCGCTCGGCGGCGCGCGCCTCGAACAGCTCGCCGACGCCGCCGGTGGCGACCTCTACGGGGCCGGCCTCCCAGGTCTCGATCAGCTCGCGCTCGCCCTCGCCGAGCGCGGTGAGCGCGGACAGCGGGCGGCCGGGCTCTGCGACGGCCTGGGCGAGCAGGGCGACGAACCGCCCGGCGAGCCGCTCCACGGCGGAGGCGTCGAACAGGTCGCGGTTGTAGATGATGTGGCCGAGGATGCCGTCGTCGTCCGGATAGCAGTTGAGCTGCAGGTCCACGAGGTTGACCGTGGTGTCCGGCGAGTCGAACGACACGTCCAGCCCGGCCATCTCCGGCACGCTCGCGGGCACGTCCTGCCAGGCGAACATCACGTCGAACAGCGGGTTGCGGCTCAGGTCGCGCCGGTAGCCCAGCTCGGACGTCACCCACTGCAGCGGGATGTCGAGGTGGCGGTACCCGTCGGCGGCGCGCTCGCGGGTCCGGCCGAGCAGCTCACGGAAGGCCGGGTCGCCGGACAGGTCGCCGCGCAGCACGAGGGTGTTCACGAAGTAGCCGATCAGCCCGGAGAGCTCCGGCTGGTCGCGGCCCGCGACCGGCACGCCGATCGCGACCTCGTCCTGCCCTGCGGCGCGCGCGAGCAGGACCTGGAAGACGCTGACGAGCGCCATGAACGGCGTGACGCCCTCGCTCCGCGCGAGGGCGAGGAGGCCGTCGCTCAGCGGCGCGGGGATACGGAACCAGTGGCGGTCGCCGTTGAAGGTCTGCTCCGGCGGGCGCGGCCGGTCCGTCGGCAGGTCCAGGGGCTCGATGCCGTCCAGCTCGGCCCGCCAGTGGTCGAGCTGCCCGGCCAGGGTGTCCCCGGCGACGGCGTCGCGCTGCCAGAGCGCGTAGTCGGCGTATTGCACGGGGAGCTCGGGCAGCGGCGAGGGCGCGCCGTCGCGGAACGCGACGTACAGCGTGCCCAGCTCCGACGTGAGCACCCCGAACGACCAGCCGTCGGTGACCAGGTGGTGCAGCACGATGAGCAGCAGGTGGTCGTCGTCGCCCCGGCGGTAGAGGCGCCACCGGCAGAGCGGTCCGTTCTCGACGTCGAACGGGCGTGCCGTGTCGGAGGCGGCGTCCCGCTCGTCCGCCGGTTCCAGTTCGACCGGGCCAGGCGGTGCGATCCGCTGGTACGGGCGTCCGTCGCGTGCGGGGAAGCAGGTGCGCAGGCTCTCGTGCCGGGCGACGATCTCGGTGATCGCGCGGCGCAGCGCGGCGACGTCCAGCGGTCCGGTCAGCCGCAGGCCGAGTGACTGGTTGTACGCGGCGCTGCCCGGCTGGAGCTGGTGGAAGAACCAGAGGCGCTCCTGCTGAAAGGAAAGGGGGAGCTCTTCTTCGGTCATTCGCCTCTCGCCTCGTCGACCGCCGCGCCGAGAGCGGCGACGGTGGGCCGTTCGAAGACCACGCGCATCGGCAGGTCCACGTCGAAGATCTCCCGCAGCCGGCTGAGCGTACGTGTGGCCAGCAGCGAGTGGCCGCCCAGGTCGAAGAAGTCGTCGTTCGCGCCGACACGCCGCAGCCCGAACAGCTCGGCCCACGTCTCGGCGAGCGCGCGCTCGGCCGCCGTGCGCGGCTCCACGTACGCGGCGATGACGGTGCCGGGCGGCGGCAGCGCCTTGCGGTCCAGCTTGCCGCTGGAGGTGAGCGGCAGCTCGTCGAGCCACACCAGCGTCGACGGCACCATCGCGGACGGCAGCATCTGGCTCATCCAGCGGTCCAGGCCGGGACGCTCGCCCGTGACCTCGGGCACGAGGTATCCGGCCAGCGCCGGTTCGCCGCGCCCGGTGTCGACCCCGATCACGGCGGCGTGCCGGACGGCCGGGTGGGCGCGCAGCGTCGCCTCGATCTCCCCCGGCTCGACGCGGCGTCCACGGATCTTGACCTGGTGGTCGATGCGGCCGAGATACTCCAGCGAGCCGTCGTCGCGGTAACGGCCCAGGTCGCCGGTGCGGTAGAGGCGCTCTCCGCCGTCGCCGGGCACGAAGCGCTCGGCGGTCAGATCCGGCCGTCCGAGGTAGCCGCGCGCGACCTGGACGCCGCTCAGGCAGATCTCACCGGTGACCCCTACCGGGACGTCCCGCAGGCCGGGGGCCAGCACGCGTACGCCCGTGTTGGCGATCGGCGTGCCGATCGGCACCGGGTCCATGCCGGGCGGGCACGTGACGGCGGTGACGTCGATCGCCGCCTCGGTCGGGCCGTAGAGGTTCTCCAGGCGCGCGCCGATCCGGTCATGGAACCGCTCGACGAGGTCGGGCGGCAGCGCCTCGCCGCTGCACACGACGAGGCGCAGGCCTCCGGTCACGTCGGGCTCGTCGAGGAAGGCGCGCAGCGCGGACGGCACGAAATGCACGACCGTCACGTCCTCGGCGCGGATCAGCCGCGCCAGCAGCGCGCTGTCGCGGTGCGCGCCGGGCGGCGCCGTCACCAGCGTCGCCCCGCAGACGAGCGGCCACCAGATCTCCCAGCCGGACACGTCGAAGCCGATGGCGGTCTTGTGCAGGACGCGGTCGCCTCCGGTGAGGCGGTAGGCGTCCTGCATCCAGAGCAGCCGGTTGCGCAGCGCCGCGTGCGTGATCATCACCGCCTTCGGCGCGCCGGTCGAACCGGAGGTGTACATGGCGTAGGCGAGGTCCGCGCCGGTCATTTCCGGCAGGGGACCCGGCGTCACGTCCGGGCCGTCGGCGGGCACGACCGTACCCGTGAAGCCGGGCACCGGAGAGGCGCCCGCCTCGGCGACCAGCACGCGTGCGCCGCTGTCGCGTGCCATGCGGGCGCGCCGCGCGGGCGGGTCGTCGGGGTCGAGCGGCACGTAGCAGCCGCCGGCCCTGAGCGTGCCCAGCAACGCCGCGACCAGCAGATACGACCGTGGCACGCAGACGAGCACCCGGTCCTCGGGCCCGACACCGGCGGCGCGCAACCGGTGCGCGAGGCCGCCGGTGAACCGGTCGAGTTCGGCGTAGGTGACCGCGCGGCTCATCGCGTACGGCGACGGCGTCGGGGGTGCGGGCGGCCTGCTCGGCGACCAGCCCGTGGACCGTTCCCGCGCCCTCGAAGCCGACGCGTGGCCCGGTGCTCAGCGCGGCGACCCGGCGCCGCTGCGCGCCGGAAAGGACGGGCCAGTCCCGCAGCGGCCGTGCCGGCTCGGCACCGGCCAGGTCGATCATCCGGTACCAGTGGTCGAGCAGGGCGCGTACGGCCCGCGGGCTGAACCGGCGCGGGTCGTAGCCGACCTGGCCGTCGACGTCCCCGCCGTGGTCGATCAGCTGGAGTTCGAGTTCGGCGCCGGTGCGGTAGCCGGGGAGGACCGCCTGGTACTCGACCGAGCTGCCCGCCATGTCGAGCCGTGCCGGCAGGCCGCCGCGCCGGTAGCCGAAGATCACGGAAGGCCGCCAGGGCGCGAGGCCGGCCCGGCGGCGCAGCGCCGAGACCGGGAACATCCGCAGCGCGAAGGCCGCACGCACGCGCTCCGACACGGTCTCCAGGAACCCCTCGAAGTCCGCGTACGGCTCCGGGGCGAGCGACAGGGGCACCTCGTTGACGAAAACGCCCGCGGCCTCGGCGAACTCCGCCGGGCGTGTGCTCATCGGCACGCCGATGGCCGGCGGCGCGGACCCCGTCGCGGAGGCGTAGCGGGCGAGCGTGGCCGCGAAGGTCGCGAGCAGCGCGGCGTGACGGCCGGTCCCGGCGGCCTCGGCCACCTTCGCGAGCCCGGCGAGCCGGCTCGCATCGAGGCGTACGGACATGGGCTCGGCGACGGTCTCGGCGGGGCCGTCGTCCAGGATGTCGGACAGGGCGACCCGCTCGACCGAGATGATCTCCCGCCAGCCGGGCGGGGGGCCCGCCGCGAGGGCGCGGCGCTCCAGCTCGACGTAACGCTGGTAGCTCGGCGCCGGGTCGATCGCGGCTCGGCGGCCGTCGAGCCGCGCCTCGTAGCACCGGATCAGGTCGCGGGCCGCGATGTCGCGCGACATCCCGTCGAACACCAGGTGGTGGAAGGACGCGACCACCGAGGTGACCCTCTCGCCTGCGGCGAGGCCGAAACGGACCAGCGGGCCGTCCTCGATGTCGAACGGCGCGGTCAGGCCGCCCGGCTCGTCCAGCTCGACGACCTCGACGACCTCGACGCCGTCGGTGCCGCGCCGGATACGGACCGGCTCCCCGTCGCGCTCGGCGAACCGCGACAGCAGGTCGGCGTGGGCGGAGACGAGGTCGGCGCAGGCGTCGCGGAAGGCGGCGGCGTCGACGGCGCCGTGGACCCGCAGCCCGAACGCCAGGTGCGTGCCCGTGCCACCATCACCGAGCCGTTCGGCGTACCAGAGGTCTCTCTGCGTCTGGGAACAGTCGGCGAGATCTCCGGACCGATCCGCGGCGTCCCTCCGGAGATCATTGACGTTCACGGCGAAATCCTAGTTAGGTGCGCAATAGGGAATGATCCACTGTTCCAGACGGCGCCGCGCGAGCTCTAACCTTTGATGGATGAGACCGCCTCAGGAGCTGGCCGACCTTCCGTACGCGGACGCCCTGACCTCCTACGACGGGCCGTGGACCGAGGACGACTTCGACACGGTCCACGTCGGCGACGTGACGGTGGCCGACGCGCGCGTCGAGGGCGCCCGTTTCATGGAGTGCGCGTTCACCCAGACCACCTTCGAGGGCGGCCGGTTCGCCCACGCCCGTTTCATCGACACGTGGTTCCACGAGACCCGCTTCGTCGGCAGCCACCTCGCCGGCACGAGCTGGCAGGACGTCTCCTTCGTCGGCGGCCTCCTCGCCGGGCCGGAGATGTACGAGGCGGAGCTGTCGCGGGTCGTGTTCCAGGGCTGCAAACTCGACTCGGTGAACCTCCGGGCCGCCAAGCTGTCCGACGTGCGATTCGAGGGCTGCCTGCTGCGCGACGCCGACTTCGGCGATGCGACGCTCGAACGCGTCACCTTCGTCGACTCACGGCTCGACGACGCGGACTTCTCCCACGTCACGCTGAAAAAGGTCGACCTGCGCGGCGCCGAGCTGGGAATCTCCGGAGGCGCCGACTGCCTGCGCGGCGCCACGATCAGCACCGCACAGCTCATCGACCTGGCCCCCGCCCTCGCGGTCGCCCTCGGCATCACCGTGAAGTGAACCCCGCGAGGCGGAGTCCTGGGCGGCAGAACGTACACGGTGCCGCCTCCGCGCCCATGAGCGCCGGCTCTCAGGGCGGCTGCCCGCCGGAGCGCCGCATGCGGCCGGGGACGATGAGCAGGGTGCCGAGCAGGTACGCGGCGGCCCGGTCGGCCGTTCCGAAGCGGACCTCGTTGTGCCGGGCGCCGCGTTCGGACCAGAACACCGTCCAGTCGTCGCCCTCGCGCAGCAGGCACCACGTGTCGTCCGCGACCTCGCCCACGCGGTAGACCGCCGGCTCGGCGCCCAGCTCCCCGAGGCGGCGGGTCAGGCGGCGGAGCGCGGCCTGCTCACGGACCTGTCTCGCCTGTTCTTCCAGCTCGCGCTGGTCGGCGCCGGCCGGCTCGGGTGCGCCCGTGATGATCGCCACGGCGGCGTCGCGCGTACGGTCGCGAACCTCCGGCGGCTCGAACCCGCGCCCGCGGATGTGCTCGACGAGGCCGGGCTCCGGCGGGATCTCGTGCCCGCGCAGGTAGTAGGCGACCGAGCCGGGCCAGATCCACTCGCCGTCGGTGTGGAACGTCATCGGGATGTTCGCGCCGCGCGAGGAGTCCAGCTCGTCCCGGTCGAAGCCGCGCGCGGCCAGCACGATCGGGGCGTTCTCCAGGTAGGCGAGGACCCTCCCGGTCTCCTCGACCGGGACGAGTGGCCGCGAGACGTACGGGCGGCCGGCCGCGCCGGTCCCGTCGAAGACCCGCGCCTGCCGCATCTCGTGCGCCGTCACGCGGCGCTCACGGTCGGGCGTGGCCGATCTCGTGCGCCGTCACGCGGAACCGCCCTCGACCGCCCCGCGGCCTCGCGTACGCCGGGCACGTCACCTCCGCGGGAACGGACATCGTCGACCGTGGTCACTCTCGGTCTGCACCTGCCACATTACTCCCGGGGACTCCCCGCCCGATGCGCGCTCCGGTGCCTTCCCCTGTCGCCCGGCCGTCGCGCCGGTCGAGCTCGCGTGGGACCTCGTCCCTGTCATCGAGCCCGCCGGCGTCAGGTATGTCGACGGATGGAGGTGGACGGCCGCGATGGCGGATGTGCAGTCAGTCGTCGCAGGCCGACCTGATCCGCTCCCCCGCGTTCATCAGGCCCGCACTGTCGGGTACCTGCGGCCCGCGATCGTTGCCCGTCCTCAGCTGCTGGCCGAGCGCTTCGAGCGCGGAAGCCGCGTCGTTGGCGGCGGTCTCGACGTCGCCGTCGTCGGCGTCCTGGCCCTCCTGTCTTATCGTCATCGCGTTGTTGTAATAGGCCTGAGCCAGTCCGTTGGGGTCATTGTTCTGTGAGATGCCACTCTGGCCGACCTGGGTGATGGTCTGCTGGAGCCTGTCGCAGGCGGCCTTCTTGTGGTCGTTGCCACACGCGACCGCGGTCACGGCGAGCGTCGCGGCGAGAACACACGTTCCAGCGATCCGTATTGGAGTTCTGCGCATCGAACTCGACTCCTTTCCAGGGCTGCCGGCGGGTCCGTGAAGGCTCGCCGTCATCCGGGTCAAGATCTTTCGTGCGATGTCTTGGATCTGAAAACATTGTGCATCACAGTGCGTGGCCGTCCCATTACTTTCCGGATAGGTCTCAGGACCGGGCCTGGTCAGGCGTCCACGCGGGGTCGCGGCCCGCGAAGCCGAGGGCGCGGTCGAGCGCCGTGGCGTCCTCGGGGACCTCGACGACCGCCCCGAACAGCCCCTCACGTCCGGCCGCCTCCCCCGGCTCCGCGGTCATGCGGGTGAACCCGAGGACCGCCTCCGCGCTCTCCGGGTCGCACGAGAACTCCTGCCCGGTCGCCCGCGCGAGGTCCCAGCCGTGCATCACGAGCTCGTCCAGCGCGATGACGCCGAGCACCTGCGACGGCATGCGTATGCCGCCGACCTCGCCCATCCCCTCCCAGGCAGCGGGGGCGCGCCAGGCCTCGACCAGCTCGCCGAGCCGTTTCGGGAGCTGCGCGCGCCACTCCGGGTCGAGGTTCTCCGCGGACGCGCTGGGGCCGGTGCCCGCACCCTCGTCCGACTTGCGGGCGCCCCAGGTGAAGGCCAGCGACAGGCCCATGAGGTGGTCGAGCAGCCCGGCGACGGAGGTGCCCTCACACGGCGTGGGATCGGTCAGCCGCTCCTCGGTCACGCCGTCCAGCAGACGCGTCACCTCGCGGGCCGCGAGCTCAAGGTCGATCATCGGTGTTCCTCTCCATCGTGTCGTCTTCTCCCGGTACTGACGTTCCGGGAGGACGAAACTCATCGCTCTCCGTCCACGGATCCGCCTATCCTGGCCGGCGTCCCCGTCATCAGGAGCAGACGCGTGACCGCTGTGGACGACGAAGGGTTCTGCCAGCACGTCGGTGAGGCGCTGGCCGCGCTGCCGGGCGTACGGGCCGTCGCGCTGGGCGGCTCACGCGCGTCCGGCGCCCACCGCCCCGACAGCGACTGGGACTTCGCGGTCTACTACCGCGGCGCGTTCGACCCGGCGTGCCTGCGTACGCTCGGCTGGCCGGGCGAGATCTGCGGCATCGGCGAGTGGGGCGGCGGCGTCTTCAACGGCGGCGCGTGGCTGACCTGCGAGGGCCGCCCCGTCGACGTGCACTACCGCGACCTCGACGACGTGGAGTTCCGCGCCGCCGAGGCCCGCGCGGGCCGCTTCGGCATCGAGAAACTCATGTTCCACCTCGCCGGCGTCCCGACGTACATCGTGGTCGCCGAACTGGCATTGAACCGCGTCCTGAACGGCCACCTGCCGGCCCCGGAGTTCCCCGAGCCGCTGCGGAGGTCGTCCCACGAACGCTGGTGGAACGACGCACGCCTGACCCTGTCGTACGCCCGCAAGGCCCATGCGGACCGCGGCCACCTGACGGAGACCCTGGGCGCCGTCGCGACGGCCGCCTGCCAGACCGCGTACGCGGTCACGGGCGCCCGCGGCGAGTGGGTGACGAACGAGAAGACCCTCATCGACCGCGCCGGCCTCCGCGCCGTCGACCGCCTCCTGACCGCCGCGCCCCCCACCCGCCTGCCCGAACTGCTCGACGACGCCACGACCCTGCTGACGGCCGCCGCCGAGGCGTGCCCCTAGAAATCGCCCCGGACGGCCGTACGGCGGAGGAGGGGAGGATCGAACTCCCACGAGACGTCGCCGCCTCACACGGTTTTCGGGACCGGTGCCGTCGCCTGCCCTCGGCTGGCTCCTCCTTGCCGGGCGCGGAGGGTACAGGGATCGAACCTGTGCGGGTGACCCCGGCCATCGCTTAGCAAGCGAGCGCCTTACCTCTCGGCCAACCCTCCATACCTGCACTGCGTGCCGCTCCCGGGACTCGAACCCGGAACCTCCGCGTCCTGAACACGGCGCCTCTGCCTGATTGGGCTAGAACGGCTTGAAAAAGAGAACTCGCATGGGCGGTAGGAGTCGAACCCACTTTTCGCCGGACTTGGAAACCGGCCGCCTAACCGGTGGCTCACCCATAGGAAAAGGCCGCTGGAAACATTCTCCGGCGGCCTCTGGATCAGGACGTGCACGTCTCTATCCAGAGGGCTCCGCGAGCCATCGACACCGGTCGGAGGGTAGCCGACGTGACGAGTGCGACAGGGACAGACTCACGGGAAACCCTCCTCTCGATCCGTTGCTGATCTCTATGATACGGATCGCGCATCAGGCAGCAACCGATTATCGCCGCGAATATCAAGGCGGCTCCCTTTACATAGTAAGTCGAGCCGTACGGCCCTCCGGCCGCGACCAGACCCTCCTCGGCACGGCCCGTCACGGACCACCGCGCGGCCGGAGGAGGTCAAATTCACAGGCTCGGGGACGGGCGCTCTATAGATCTTCCACCTACTCTCTTCGCATGACGGTCCTCCCTGATGGGCTCTCTCTGGCCGCCGAGTTCCCGGACCCGACCCGCGAGCAGTGGTCGCACCTCGTCGAAGGTGTGCTCCGCAAGGCGGGCGCCACGGACATCCCGGAATCGGCCGCCGAAGACGCGCTGGCCACCGAGATCGAGGACGGGCTCACCGCCCGCCCGCTCTACACCGCGCGCGACGCGCCGGCTGATCCCGGGTTTCCCGGATTCGCGCCGTACGTTCGCGGCGGGGGGGCGATGGGGACCTCGGTCTCCGGCTGGGACGTGCGCCAGCGCCACACGAGAACAGACCCCAAGCAGCTGAACGAGGCCGTCCTGGCCGACCTGGAGAACGGCGTCACCTCGCTGTGGCTGACCACCGGTGAGGGCGGCGTTCCACTCGACGGGCTGGCCACCGCCCTCGACGGCGTGCTCCTCGACCTCGCTCCGGTCGTGCTCGACGCCGGCGACGACGCCGAGGAGGCCGCGCGCGCGTTCCTGAGCCTCGTCGACGAGCGCGGGATGCCGCGGCGGGCAGCGCTCGGCAACCTCGGCGCGGACCCGCTCAAGCAGGCCGCACGGGGCCGCCGCGCCTCCGAGGCCTCCGGTCTCGCCGTGCTCTGCCACGAGGAGTACCCCGGCATCCGCGCGATGACGGTGGACGCGCTCCCCTACCACGAGGCCGGCGGCTCGGCAGGGCAGGAGCTGGGCTGCTCCCTCGCCACCGGCGTCGCCTACCTGCGCGACCTGACCGCGGCCGGGCTGCCTCTCGACGCGGCGTGCGCGCAACTGGAGTTCCGGTACGCCGCGACCGCAGACCAGTTCCTCACGATCGCCAAGTTGCGCGCCGCGCGGCGCCTCTGGGCGCGCGTGACCGAGGTGTGCGGCGCACCGGCGCCGCAGAGGCAGCACGCGGTGACGTCGCCGGTGATGATGACCCGGCGCGACCCGTGGGTGAACATGCTGCGGACCACGGTCGCGTGCATGGCCGCCGGGGTCGGCGGGGCGGACGCCGTGACCGTGCTGCCCTTCGACGACGCTCTGGGCCTGCCGGACGCCTTCGCACGCCGCATCGCCCGCAACACCTCCACGATCCTGATGGAGGAGTCGCATCTGGCCCGGGTCATCGACCCGGCGGGCGGCTCCTGGTACGTGGAGCGGCTGACCGACGACCTGTGCCGGGTCGCCTGGGCGTGGTTCCAGGAGATCGAGCGCGCCGGCGGCCAGGCGAAGGCCCTGGACGACGGGCTGATCGCCGAGCGCCTCGCGAGCACCTGGGCGAAGAGGAGGAAGGACCTCGCGCGCCGCCGCGAGCCGATCACCGGCGTCAGCGAGTTCCCGAACCTGGCCGAACCCGAGGTCGAGCGCGAGCCCGCGCACGCCGGGCCGGGAGGCGGCCTGCCGAGCGTGCGCCGCGACCAGGACTTCGAGGAGCTGCGGGCCAGGTCGGACGCGCACCTGGCCACCACCGGCGTACGGCCGCGCGTGTTCCTGGCCGCGCTCGGACCGCCCGCCGCGCACACGGCGCGCGCGACGTTCAGCGCCAACCTCTTCCAGGCCGGCGGCGTCGAGCCGGTCCAGGAGCAGGCCGGCGCGGCCACCGTCGCCGACGCGTTCCGGCGCAGCGGCGCGACGGTCGCGTGCCTGTGCTCGGCCGACAAGGTGTACGCCGAGGAGGCCGAGGCCGTCGCCGCGGCCCTGAAATCGGCGGGCGCGACGCGGGTGTTCCTCGCCGGGCGGCCGGGTGACCGCCGGGAGGCGTACGCCGCGGCCGGCGTCGACGAGTTCGTCCACGCGGGCGGCGACGCGATCGCCGTCCTCACCTCCGTCCTCGACCACATGGGAGTGGCGCGATGATCCCCGACTTCTCGACGATCGGGCTGGAGGGTGGCGACTCCGGGGTCACCGGCGACCGGTGGCGCGCGGCGGCCGAAGAGCACGCCGGCAAGGACCCCGCGGAGCTGGTGTGGGAGACGCCGGAGGGCATCGGCGTCAAGCCCCTCTACACCGGAGACGACCTGGAGGGCCTGGACTTCCTCGGGACCTATCCGGGCATCGCGCCGTACCTGCGCGGCCCGTACCCGACGATGTACGTCAACCAGCCGTGGACGATCCGCCAGTACGCGGGGTTCTCCACCGCGGAGGAGTCCAACGCCTTCTACCGCCGCAACCTGGCCGCCGGCCAGAAGGGCCTGTCGGTCGCGTTCGACCTGCCGACGCACCGCGGCTACGACAGCGACCACCCGCGCGTCACCGGCGACGTCGGCATGGCCGGTGTGGCCATCGACTCCATCTACGACATGCGGCAGCTGTTCGACGGCATCCCGCTGGACCGCATGAGCGTGTCGATGACGATGAACGGTGCGGTGCTCCCGGTGCTCGCGCTCTACATCGTCGCGGCCGAGGAGCAGGGGGTGCCGCCGGAGAAGCTCGTCGGGACCATCCAGAACGACATCCTCAAGGAGTTCATGGTCCGCAATACCTACATCTATCCGCCTCAGCCCTCGATGCGGATCATCTCCGACATCTTCGCGTACACCTCGCAGAAGATGCCGCGGTACAACTCCATCTCGATCTCCGGCTACCACATCCAAGAGGCCGGGGCGACGGCCGACCTGGAGCTGGCCTACACGCTCGCCGACGGCGTGGAGTACCTGCGCGCCGGCCTGGACGCCGGTCTCGACGTGGACGCCTTCGCGCCGCGGCTGTCCTTCTTCTGGGCGATCGGCATGAACTTCTTCATGGAGATCGCCAAGCTCCGCGCGGGCCGCCTGCTGTGGGCGAGGCTCGTCAAGGGCTTCGACCCGAAGAACACCAAGTCGCTGTCGCTGCGCACCCACTCCCAGACCTCGGGCTGGTCGCTGACCGCGCAGGACGTCTACAACAACGTGACCCGCACCTGTGTCGAGGCGATGGCCGCGACGCAGGGCCACACGCAGTCGCTGCACACCAACGCGCTGGACGAGGCCCTCGCGCTGCCCACCGACTTCTCCGCGCGTATCGCCCGCAACACCCAGCTGCTGCTCCAGCAGGAGTCCGGGACGTGCCGGGTGATCGACCCGTGGGGCGGCAGCGCTTACGTGGAGCGGCTCACCTACGACCTGGCGCGGCGCGCCTGGCAGCACATCGAGGAGGTCGAGGCGGCGGGCGGCATGGCGCAGGCCATCGACGCCGGAATCCCCAAGCTGCGCGTCGAGGAGGCCGCGGCACGTACGCAGGCCCGCATCGACTCCGGGCGGCAGCCGCTCATCGGCATCAACAAATACCGGGTGGACGCCGACGAGCAGATCGAGGTGCTCAAGGTCGACAACTCCTCGGTGCGCGCCCAGCAGGTCGAGAAGCTGCGGCGGCTGCGCGAGGAGCGCGACGAGGCGGCCTGCCAGGACGCCCTGCGCGCGCTGACCGCCGCGGCCGACGCCGGCACGCGGCCGGGCATGGACGGCAACCTGCTCGCCCTGGCGGTCGACGCCGCGCGGGCGATGGCGACCGTCGGCGAGATCTCCGACGCGCTGGAGCGTGCGTACGGACGGCACGCCGGCCAGGTACGTACGATCTCCGGTGTGTATCGGGAAGAGGCCGGGTCCTCGCCGTCGGTGGAGCGCACGCGCGCGCTGGTGGAGGCGTTCGAGCTGGCGGAGGGCAGGCGGCCTCGCATCCTCGTCGCCAAGATGGGCCAGGACGGCCATGACCGCGGCCAGAAGGTGATCGCCACCGCCTTCGCCGACCTCGGCTTCGACGTCGACGTGGGCCCGCTGTTCCAGACGCCGGCCGAGGTGGCCCGCCAGGCGGTGGAGGCCGACGTGCACATCGTCGGCGTCTCCTCCCTCGCCGCGGGGCACCTGACGCTGGTGCCGGCGCTGCGGGAGGAGCTGGCGGCGCAGGGCCGCGAGGACATCACCATCGTCGTCGGCGGCGTGATCCCGCCCCAGGACGTCGAGACGCTCCACGAGGCCGGCGCCGCCGCCGTCTTCCCGCCGGGAACGGTAATCCCGGACGCCGCCCACGACCTGCTGAAGGCCCTCGCCACGGCCCTCGGCCACGAACTGTGACGCGATGAGGATCGACCTCGACGACTACACCAAGGGAGTGCTCGACGGCTCCCGCACGCACATCGCGCGGGCCATCACGCTCGTGGAGTCCACCCGCGCCGACCACCGCGAGCTGGCCCAGCGGCTCCTGATCGACCTGCTCCCCCACGCGGGCAAGGCACGGCGGATCGGCGTCTCCGGGGTGCCGGGCGTGGGCAAGTCCACGTTCATCGACGCGCTCGGCACCATGCTCACCGGCCTCGGCCACCGGGTCGCCGTCCTCGCCGTGGACCCCTCGTCCACGCGCACCGGCGGCTCGATCCTGGGCGACAAGACCCGCATGGAGCGGCTGTCGGTGGACCCGTCGGCGTTCGTACGGCCCTCGCCGACGTCGGGCACGCTCGGCGGCGTCGCCAAGGCCACCCGCGAGACCATCGTCGTGATGGAGGCCGCCGGCTACGACGTGGTGCTCGTCGAGACCGTGGGCGTCGGCCAGTCCGAGACGGCGGTGGCCGGCATGGTCGACACGTTCCTGCTGCTCACGCTCGCCCGTACGGGCGACCAGCTACAGGGGATCAAGAAGGGCGTGCTGGAGCTCGCGGACGTCGTCGCGGTCAACAAGGCCGACGGGCCGCACGAGCGTGACGCGCGGTCCGCCGCCCGCGAACTCGCGGGCGCGCTGCGCCTGATGCAGAGCGCCGACGCGGCCTGGAACCCCCCGGTGCTGACGTGCAGCGCGCGCGAGAGCACCGGGCTCGACACGCTGTGGGAGCGCCTGGAGCAGCACCGCGTGACGCTGGAGGCGACCGGCCGCCTCGACGCGAAACGGCGTGACCAGCAGGTCGACTGGACCTGGTCGATGGTGAACGACCAGCTGCTGGCCCGGCTGCGCGGGCACCCGGGCGTACGGGAGCTGGCGCCCGGCCTCGAACGGCGGGTGCGCGACGGTGGCCTGACCGCGACGCTCGCCGCCGAGCGCCTGATCGAGGCGTTCTTCGCCGCGTCACCGTAGCCGCGGGAGCACCTCCTCGCCGAGGCGCGCGATGTTCTCGAGCGTACGGGCGCGGTCGCCGGCGCCCTCGACCAGGCAGACGAGGTGCCGCAGGCCCGTACGCTCGGCGGTCGCGGCCATCGTCTCCACGCAGTCGTCGGCCGTCCCGACCGGATGGATGCGGCAGAGCACCTCCGCGTACTCCTCCGGGTCCCGTTGTGCCCGGCGCCGCCCGTCGACCGGGACGTACCCGGCGAGCCCGGCGCGGAGCCACCGGGGCAGCGACCGGCGCAGGGTGCGGTGCGCCTCCGCGCGGGTGTCGGCGACCTGGGCGACCACCGCGCCGACGTGGCCAGCCGGTACGCGCGCGGCGGCGTCGTAGGCCGCGATCGTGTCCCGCTTGCCGTCGTCGCCGGTGTGCATCCCCAGCAGCAGCGGCAGCCCGCGCCGCGCGGCGAGCTCCGCGGTCTCCTTCGACGTCGCGGCCACGATGACCCGCTCGTCCAGTTCGGGGCGCGGCGCGGGCACGACCGGCACCTCGCGGAACGCGAACGCCGGGCCGTGCCCGGACGCACGCCCGGTCCGCAGCGCGACCAGCAGCACGTCGAGCGCCTCCTCGAAGCCCGACTCGTAGCGTTCGAGGCCGGTGCCGAAGGCCTCCAGCTCCATCCACGGGCCGCCGCGCCCCACGCCCAGCCGGAACCGGCCGCCCGACACCGCGTCCAGGAGCGCCAGCTCCTCGGCCAGCCCGACCGGGTGGCGCACCGACAGCACGCTCACCGCGGTGCCGACCGTGACGCGCTCGGTGCGGCCCAGCACGTAGCCGGCCAGGGCCACCGGCGACGGGCACACCCCGTACGTCATGAAGTGGTGCTCGGCCAGCCACACGTCGTCGAACCCGGCCCGCTCGGCGGCGACGGCGGCCTCCACCGTGGCGATGAGCACCTCCTCGTGGGACCGCCCGGGAAAGCCCGCCGCGAGCAGGAAGACCCCGATCTTCATCCGTCGACCTCCGATTTCACGACATTGACAACCATTATCGATAACGCCAGGATGAAAACGGTTTTCATTTGCGTCAAGGAATCGAGGGTATCCATGCGCGTCCGAGCCATGCCGCCCGCCGTGCTCACGGGCCTGCTGTTCGCCGCCGCCTGCGCCGGAACCGGATCGGCCGACATGGGGAGGCTGAAGGTGGTAGCGACGACCACACAGGTGGCCGACTTCGTGCGCGATGTGGGCGGCGACCGGGTCACGGTCACCCAGGTCCTCAAGCCCAACGTCGACCCGCACGACTACGAGCCGTCGCCGGCCGACGTCCAGGCCATCGCGGACGCGGACGTCGTGGCGGAGAACGGCGTCGGCCTGGAGAAGTGGCTGGACCGGACGATCAGGTCGGCGGGCTTCCACGGCACCGTCACGGACACGAGCCGCGGCGTGCGCGTACGCCGCGGGAACGGCACCGACGAGGAGGCCGCCGGCGACCCGCACATCTGGCACGACCCGCGGAACGCCGAGATCATGTCCCGCGCCATCGCGGCCGCCCTGGAGGCGAAGGACCCGGCGGGCAAGCCGTACTTCGACCGGCGGCTCGCCGCCTACACCGAGAGCCTGCGGCAGCTGGACGCCTGGATCGCGCGGCGAATCGACGCGATCCCGGCCGCGCGGCGCGAACTCGTCACGAACCACGACGCGTTCGGCTACTACGTCGACCGGTACCACCTGACGTTCGCCGGCTCGATCATCCCGAGCTTCGACACCTCGGCGGAGCTGTCCGGGCGGCGGCTCGGCACCCTGGTCGCCAAGATCAAGGCGACCGGCGTCAAGGCGATCTTCTCCGAGTCGTCGCTGCCGCCGCGCACGGCCGAGGCCATCGGCCGGCAGGCCGGTGTCACGGTCGAGGCCGGCGAGGACTCCCTGTACGGAGACACGCTCGGCCCGGCGGGCTCGGCCGGCGCCACGTACCTCGCCATGGAGCGGCACAACACCACCGTCATCGCCGACGCCCTGGGCGGGACGCGATGACGCCGGCACTGGACCTGGACGAGGTCCGCGTCGCGTACGGGCCGGCGGTCGCGCTGGACGACGTCGACGGCATGGTCGCGCCGGGCGAGGCCGTCGCGCTCGTCGGCCCCAACGGCGCCGGCAAGTCCACGCTCATCAAGGCGATCCTCGGCCTCGTACCCCTCGCCTCGGGACGGATCACCGTGCTCGGGCGCACACCGTCCGAGGCGCGCCGTCAGGTCGCGTACGTCCCTCAGGCGGACACCCTCGATCCGGATTTCCCGATCTCGGCCGGGCAGGTCGTGATGATGGGCCGGCACCGGCGGCTGCTGCGGCGTCCCGGCGCGGCCGACCGCGAGGCCGTCGCGCGCGCTCTCGACCAGGTCGGGCTGGCCGACCGCGCGCGGCACCGGTTCGGCACGCTGTCCGGCGGTCAGCGCCAGCGTGTCCTGCTGGCGCGCGCCATCGCCGCCGCTCCCCGGCTGCTGCTGCTCGACGAGCCGTTCAACGGCGTCGACGCCGTCAGCGAGCGCGCGCTCCTCGACGCCGTCGCCGCGCTGAAGGCCGAGGACACGGCCGCGGTGATCGCCACCCACGACCTCGCGCTGGCGAACGTCGCGTGCGAGCAGGTGTGCCTGCTCAACCGGCGCCAGTACGGGTTCGGGCCCACGGGGGAGACGCTCACCCCCGCACGTCTCCGCGCGACGTACGGCGGGCGTGTTCTGGACCACGTCTTCCTCACGCGGTCATGATCGCGCCGTTCGCGTACCCGTTCATGGCCCGCGCGCTGGCCGAACTCATCGTCCTCGGCGCCCTCGCCGGCACCGTCGGGGTGCTCATCCTGCTGCGCCGCCTGGCGTTCATGACGGACGCGCTCACCCACACCGTCTTCCCCGGCGTCGTCATCGGGTACCTGCTCGGCGGCGACGGCGGCGTCTTCTGGGGCGCGCTCTCCGCCGGGACGCTGACCGCGGTGCTGCTCACCCTGGTCACGCGGCACCGGGCGGTTACCGAGGACACCGCGCTGGCGGTGCTGCTCACGTCGTTCTTCGCCCTCGGCGTGGTGCTGATCTCGCGCCAGGCGGGCTACACGAGCGACCTGACGGCGTTCCTGTTCGGCGGGATTCTCACCGTCACGGGACCGCAGCTCGCCCAGACCCTGGAGGTCACCGCGCTCGTCCTCGCCGCGCTGGCGTGCCTGCGACGGCCGCTGCTCGCCCGCGCCTTCGACCCCGTCGGCGCGCGTGCCGCGGGCCACCGCGTCGGCCTCCTCGACCTGGCCGCCAACGTGATCATCGCACTCGTCGTCGTCGCCTCAGTGCGTGCCGTCGGCACGGTCCTGGTGATCGCGCTGCTCATCGTGCCCGCCGCGGCGGCGCGCGCGGTCTCGGACCGCCTCGCCGTGATCGTGCCGCTCGCCGCCGTCCTCGGCGTGCTGGCGGGGTGGGCGGGCCTGGCCATCGGCTACGACGCGTCCGTCCACCACGGACTGCGGCTGGCCGCCGGCGCCACGGTCGTCCTGGTCCTCGTCGCCTTCCACCTGCTCGCCCTCGCCGCGGGCGCGCTGCTGCGGCGTGCGGCGTGACCGCCGCCGGGCGGGCGATGGCCGAAGCGACGCTACTCGGCGGCGCCGGCGGGCTGATCGGCGTGTGGATCGTGCTGCGGCGGCTGCCGTTCTTCACCCTTGCCATGACGCACGCGACCTTTCCCGGCGTGGTGCTGGCGGCGGTCGCGGGTGTCGACCTGTACGCGGGCGGCGGCCTGTTCGGCGTGGCCGTCGTGCTGGGCGTCGTCCTGCTGTCACGCCGCCGCGACCATGACGCGAGCACGGCGACCGGGATCGCGCTGTCCGCCGGGTTCGCGCTCGGCGTCGTGCTGCTGTCGGCGCGCGACGGCTTCTCCAAGGACCTCACCGCCTACACCGTCGGCCAGATCCTCACCGTCGGCGACGGCGACCTGGTGGCCGCCGGTGTGGCCTGCCTCCTCGTCGTCGCGCTGCTCGCCGTCACGCACCGGCGGCTGGCGTTCCGTGCGTTCGACCCGGACGGCTACGCCGCCGCCGGACACCGGTCCGCCGCGCTCGACGTCGCGCTGCTGCTCGCGGTGGAGGCGGTCGTCGTCGTCGCGATGCCCGCCGTCGGCGCCATCCTCGCCGTCGCCGTGCTGGTCGGGCCGGCCGCCGTCGCCCGCCTGTGGAGCGACCGGATCCCGGTGATGACGGCCGTCGCGGTGATCACGGGCGCCGGCGGAGGCCTGGCCGGAGTCCAGGCCTCCGTCCACTATGACGTCGCCGCCGGCGGCGCGATCACTCTCGTCATCGGCGCCGTGTTCGCCGTCTCACTGGCCACGACCGTGGCTAGTCGCGGCCTTCGCGGTCGTCCTCGGCGAGCTCGTCCACCGCGACGACGATCGCGATGACCAGGGGGACGTCCGGGTGGTTGACCTCGACGCCGTAGGTGTCGCGGAGGCGGAACCACTTGCGGGAGGTCTCCGCGACGACGCCCTGCTCGCTCTCGATCTCGTAGTTCTTCTCGATGATGTCGCCGGTCGCCGTCCACTCCTCGCCGCCGTCGAGCTCGACCACCATGCGGTGGTGGATCGGGCTGAACAGCTTCTTGTGGACCTTGGCGATCGTGTCGCCGTCGCGTTCCACGATCATCGTGTCGCGGATGCTCATCATCTTCTTCTTGATGACGGCGAGGACCTCGCCCTGCGCGTCCTTGAGCTCGAACGTCTGCCGCAGCCGGAGCGCTTTGCCGTCCACCAGGAAGACACGCTCCCCGGATTCGTCCTCGATCCAGAAATCCTCACCGATACTGAACATGCGTTCGCGCATCAGGAACTTCACGGCACCTCCACGAGTCGTCGCCGGGGTTCGCCGGACGGCGAACCCTTCGGCGACCGTTGGTCACTTTCCCTTGACGCGCACTTTAACCTCGTCGCCGAGGGTCAGCTTGCCCGGCCGTACGACGGAGAACTTGGCGCCGAACGCGAGGCCGCCCTCCTCGGCGCGGCGGTAGCGGGCGAGCGTACGGAGCGGCTCGGGGCCCGTCCTGACGGCGTTCACCTGGTCGACCGTGGTGACGGCGCACCGGATGGCGAGGTTGGCGAAGCCCAGCTCGGCGTTGCCGGCGGTGAGGTGGCGGACGAGGTCCTCGCGGTGCGGCTCGTCCCAGCCGCCGACCACGATGTTGGGGCGGAAACGGCTCATCGGCAGCGGCGTGCCGAGCCGCCGGTTCAGCTCGTCCAGGCTGGCCTGGGAGATCAGGTGGACGGGGCTGCTGTCGGCGTACCCCGAGGCGCCGGGGATCCAGCCGGGGATCACGCGGTCGTGCTCCGGTGGCACCCGTACGAGCCCGCTCGGCGCGCCGAGGAACTCCGACAGCCACTCGGCGGCCTCCCGGCCCTGGTCGATGCCCTGGTAGGCGTTGCCGAACATCGTCACGTCGCACCGGGGCGACTCCCGGTCGACGTCGATCTCCAGGGGTGTGAGGCCCGGCGCGCGCAGGACGAGCCGCTCGCCGCCCGCGTCGATCGAGGGGCGGATCGCGGCGAGGCGCGGGTCACCGCGCTGGCTGCGGAAGGCGTTCTCCTCATCGACGACCATGAAGGTGCGGTCGTGCGCCGGCCCGGTCCGCTCGATGAGGGCCTCGGTCAGGGAGATGCCGGCGCAGCCCTTCACGGGGTAGGTGAACAGCTCGGTGACGATGGCCAAGGCTCCCCCTCCTGCGGCAATGAGTCGGACCATACGGGCCACAACCGCCCGCAGGCCATCATCGAGGCCACTATCTGACAAGGATGTGTCACGTTCGGCTCCCTCATCCCCGACGTCCCGGACGGCGGGTAGGGGACCTGTCGGGAGGATGTCCGATGAGCGAGCTGCCGCGCCTGATCAGGCCCATGATGGCGGTGCTGAGGCACGACCTGCCCGCCGATGACTCCGCGTACGGGTGGGAGCTGAAGTGGGACGGGGTACGCGCGGTCGCGTACGTCGAAGGCGGCACGGTCCGGCTCGTCTCCCGCAGCGACCGGGACATGGCGGGCTCCTACCCCGAGCTCTCCGCCCTCGCCGGCCTGGCCGGCGAGCCGGTGATCCTCGACGGGGAGATCGTCGTGCTGCGGGACGGACGGCCCGACTTCGGACTGCTGCAGGCCCGCATGCACGTCCGGCACCCGGGGGACGCCCTGTGCGCGTCCACACCGGTCCGCTACTACGTCTTCGACGTGCTGCACCGGGGCGGCCGGTCACTGCTGGCCGAGCCGTACACCGCGCGGCGTGCGGTGCTCGACGAGCTCGGCCTGGACCGGGACCCGGTGCGCACGCCGCCCTGGTGGCGCGGCGGCGGAGGCGACGTACGGGCGGCGGGGATCGACCTCGGCCTGGAGGGCGTCGTCGGCAAGCCTCTGAACTCCCGCTACTCCCCCGGCCGGCGCGGGCCATGGATCAAGGTCAAGAACGTCCGCCACCAGGAGGTGATCCTCGCGGGCTGGGCACCGGGCGAAGGGCGCCGTACGGGCATGATCGGCTCGCTGGTCCTGGGCGTCTTCGACGACCACGGCCTGCGGTACGTCGGGAACGTCGGCACCGGGTTCACCGAGGCGGCGCTCACCCATCTGGCCGCCGCGCTCGGGCCGCTCCAGAGAGACACGAACCCGTTCGACACGGCCGTTCCCGCCGCCGTCGAGCGCGCCGCGCGGTGGGTGGAACCGGACCTCGTCGGCGAGGTGGCGTTCGCGGAGTGGACCGGAGATGGCCATTTGCGTCATCCCAGCTGGAGGGGCCTACGGCCCGACCGGCAACCGGAGCAGGTGACCCGGTTGACCTGACCATCTCACTCGGCACGTAATCTTGTGGTATAGCAAATGTGGCGGCTCCGACAAACCGACACAATTCGGTTCGGATGGGGTCAAGCCGCCACGCACTGGGTCAGCGGGGACCCACGCGGGCGGGGACGTCCGGGATGCCGAAGCGGCGGCGTCGGGACGCCCATGGGGGCGAAGGGGTGGCGATGAGAGTTACCACGCACAACACCGAGAGTATCGAGGAGGTCCGGGCACGCCTGTGCGCGCGTTTCCCGGGCCGTACGGCAGAGGTGGCACGACAGATCGACCTCGCGGTCGCCTGCGCCGACCACCTGAACATCACAATGACCCCTGACCTGCTGGACGAGCTGGTCACCGAGCATCTACGGGCCAAGATCGCCTCCCGGCCGACGCCCGTCCGCGCCACGCCTGCGGTGCCGATGGTCCACCGCGGCCCGGCGACCTGGCGCGCGTCCTGAGCCGGGCGATCGACCAAGAGACGACTTAAGGCCGTACCACTGGGGGGATATCGGGGATTCGCCGGCCGGCGTCCTGCGAGTGCGCAGGGCGCCGGCTGAGCGTCTGATCACCATGACGATCGGTGCCGCTACCCCTGACGGCGCTCCCAGATCCGGCGGGAGGCGGCCAGCGGGTCGTCGGCGACGGACGGAGTGGTGTCCCAGACCCGGGTCCTGCGGTGTTCGAGGTCGTAGCGCGGCCAGCCAGGGTCGCCGGTCGCGGCGAAGCCGGTCCAAGCGGAGCGGATGCGCTCGGACAACGCCTCGAAGTCGCCGGGCGGCGGCGAGCCCAGCAGGCGAGCCGCCATGGGGGTGTCGGCGTTGCCGAAGGTGAACGGCACGTCGAGGGTGTGACAGGCGCCGAGGACCGGGCTCCGCCAGGCGAAGTCGTACATCCACGTACGCCCGCCGGCCCGCGCGTGCGCCTCGGCGACCCAGGTCGACGGCATACGGAACAACGCGTCGGAGAGCATCGCGACGAACGCGCCGGCGTCGTCGGGATGCTCCGCGCGGTAGGCGTCGACCGCTTCGCCGCCGAGCCCGAGCACCGCGGCCACGTCGGCGAGGTCGATCTCGGACAGGTCGGTGCCGATCGTGAACAGGCGGTATTCCTCGTGGGTGAAGCCGCAGATCAGGTCGACGTCGCGGTCGCCGGCCGCCTCCCAGGGCGGGGCGGTGACCAGGTCGCCGTCGATGACCGGTATGAAGGCGGTGACGCCGGGAATCGTCTTCAGCGGCTCGTCCTGGACGCGCAGGATCGCCTCGGGCGTGAGCCCGGCGAAGCCGTCCCAGGTGGGCCGTACGCCGGCCTCCTCCGCCAGCAGCCCGGTGATCCGCTCGGCCTCCCCGGCCGTGCGGCAGCCGTCCGGGACGCTCTGCGCGATGGCGCGCCGGAACAGGCCGCGCGCGGCGGGCGCGGCGAGCAGCAGGACGGCGGACGCCGCGCCCGCGGACTCGCCGAAGATCGTGACGTTGCCCGCGTCGCCGCCGAACGCCGCGATCTCACGGTGCACCCATTCCAGCGCGGCGAGCTGGTCGCGCAGCCCGCGGTTGTCCGGAACACCGGGCAGGTGCCCGAACCCCTCGAAGCCGAGCCGGTAGTTGAACGTGACGACGACGACACCGGCGCGTGCCAGCTTCGTGGCCTCATAGCCCGGCATCCCGGACGAGCCGATCTTCCACGCGCCGCCGTAGATCCACACCATGACGGGCAGGCCGGTGGCGCCGAGGTCGGGGGTCCAGACGTTCAGCGTGAGACAGTCGAGGCCGTCACCCGGACGCCAGGCGGCGGGAGCGCCGGGAGCCGGCGCGAGCTGCGGTGGCGCGGTGCCGAAGGCGGTCGCGTCCCGTACCCCGTCCCAGGCCGCGGGAGGCGCCGGCGGCCGGAACCGCAACGGCCCGTCGGGCGCGGCGGCGAACGGAATCCCCTTGAACGAGACGGCACCGTCCCGTACGAGACCACCGACCTTGCCGCCGGTCGTGCACACGATCGGATCCATGAACGTCTTCCCGCTCTCCTCCGTCAGGGAGGACCGACTCTAGTGAGTTCTGGCCGGTCAGCGAGCGGTGATGACGGTTCCGTGGATGAGGAGGAGGACGACGTCGGCGGTGGCGACGGCGATGGCGGTGACGAACGGCAGGCGGGGGCTGCGGCCCGCGAAGGCCAAGCCTGCGGCGGCGAACAGCGTGGCGACGGCCGAGACGGTCCAGCTCGCGGCGTCCGGCGGGCCCGGCGGGGACAGCAGGAGGAGAACCGAGGCGGCCAGCAGCGGAACCGGGATCAGCAGGCGTACGCGCCGTGCGCCGAGACGCTGGGGCCGGCCGCGCACGCCGGTGGCCAGGTCCACGGCGATGTCGGGGAGGACGTTCGCCAGGTGGGCGCCGCAGCCCAGGAGCGCCGCCGCCGACACGGCCCACCACGCCGGCCACGGATGTCCCGGCAGGCCCAGCGTCACGAACGCCGGCAACGCGCCGAACCCGACCGCGTACGGAAGCCAGGAGACGGTGGTGGCCTTGAGCCCCAGGTCGTACGCCCAGGCCCCGGCGACGGCGGTCAGGTGGACGGCGGCGGCGAGTACGCCGGACAGCAGGGACAGCGGCGCGCACAGCACGAGCGCGACGACCGCGGCGGCGCGTACGCTCCGAGCGGTGACCGCACGCGCCACGATCGGTTTCCCGGTACGCCCGGCGGCCGTGTCACGCGCCGCGTCGACCGCGTCGTTGCACCAGCCGACCGACAGCTGCCCGGTCAGCGCCGCCCCGGCCACGCACACGCAACCGGCCGCGCTCTGGCCCGCGACGACCGCGAGAGCCGAGGTCAACGCGGTGACCGCGACCGTCGGCCCGGGGTGACACGCCCGCGCCAGCCCGACGAGGGCACCCCATCCACGGACCGGATCATTGCCTTTCGTCCCGTTTCGCGTCACCCGGCGATCGTAGGTCCCGCGAAGGACACGGCCCCGGTTTCGCCAGGCGGATCAGGGGATGTCGCGGCGGCGGAGGAGCCACGTGGACAGGCCGGTGAAGACGGCCACGTACGCGGCGAGGACCAGGATGGCGAGCCATACCGGGCTGGTCGTGATGACGCCCGGGACTCCGCCGTCGTTCTGGGGCTGGGCCCCGAGAGCCGCCGCCAGGGACCCGGCGTTCGGGCCGATCAGCAGGCGGCGGATCCAGGTCAGGCCCGGCATCAGGCCGGCCAGCTGGCCCACGGCGTTCTCCAGGGCCAGCAGCCACACCAGGCCGACGCCTATCGCCGCGCCGGTGCCGCGGAAGAGCGTCGCGAGGAACATGCCCACGCTCACCGCCGCCATCGTGACCAGCCAGGCCGTCGCCACCCCGCCCAGGATCGTGCCCGGCGACGGCCAGTGCGCCGGCTTGCCGAGTACTCCCGCCATGATGGCGCTCGCGGCGGCGAACGCCGCGAACAGCGCGGCCACCACGCCGAGAGCGGGCACCGCGACCCCGAGCCACTTGGCCAGGACCGTGGAGGAGCGGGAGGGGCGCTGGGTCAGGAGGGTGCCGAGGGTGCCCCAGCGGTATTCGCCGCCGATGGCGATCGTGCCCAGCAGCAGCATCATCGCGCTGCCGAACAGCGGGTACAGCGCGACGCCCGAACCGACGAACCGCCCCGGCAGGATGCTGTCGAGGAGCCGGGAGCGGTCGTGGGCCGACTGGCCGGACGGCCCGAGCGCCTGGTAGACGATGAACGGGATCAGCATCCCGAAGACCAGGGCCATCGCCAGCCAGAGGCCGCCGACGATCCAGGTGGCGGGCCTGCGGCGGGCCGCGAACAACTCCGCGCGTATCGCGGCGATCATCGGGCCGGCACCTCCTCTGCGACGGGGACGGAGTCCTCGGTCAGGTGGAGGAAGACGTCCTCCAGCGAGCGCCGGTCCCGGTGGAGCTCGGTGACCTCGATTCCGGCCAGGACCAGGTCCCGGTTGATCGCCGCCACCTCGTCCTCGCCAGCGGTCAGGCGCACGGTGCCGTCGTCGGTGAGACTGGCGCTGTGCACGGCCGGATGAGCGCGCAGCAGGTCCAGGGCACGGTCGGCCGGTGCCGCGCGGACGACGACGCCGTCTCCGCGGGTCGAGTCACGTAGTTCGTCCACGGTTCCGCAGGCGACCAGCCGGCCGGAGCGCAGGACCGCGACCCGGTCGCACAGGTGCTCGACCTCGCCGAGCAGGTGGCTGGAGAGCAGGACGGTGCGGTGCTCATGGCGCAGAGAGGCGACGAGCTCGCGCATGCTCGCCATCCCGGCCGGGTCCAGACCGTTCGTGGGCTCGTCGAGGATGAGCAGCTCGGGGTCCTTCAGAAGCGCGGCGGCGACGCCCAGGCGCTGCTTCATGCCGAGGGAGTACGTCCGGAACGCCCGTCCGGCGCGGGAGACGAGGTCGGCCTCACCCAGGGCCGACTCCACGCGGTCGTCCCCGACCCCGCAGTAGCGGGCGAGCAGCCGCAGGTTATCGCGGCCGGACAGGTGCGGGTAGAAGGCGGGGGTCTCGATCAGGGAACCGACCCGTGCCAGGCTCTCGCGGCTGCCGGGCGGGTGGCCGGCGACGGTCAGCGTGCCGGACGTCGGCCGGATCAGCCCGACGAGCATCCGCAGCGTGGTGGTCTTACCGGCGCCGTTGGGCCCGAGGAATCCGAACACCTCGCTCCGCCGCACGGTCAGGTCCAGGCCGTCCACGCCCACGACACCGCCGCCGAAGCGCTTCGTCAGTCCGGTCGCGGTGACGACGTCGCTCACGATGGCCTGCCTCCCTGCGACATGCGCCGCTTCGCGATGGCGAGAAAACCGAGGATCAGCACGGAGACGCCGGCCGGCACCGCGACCGCCGTCGCCGTACCGGCCCACCGGGACAGCGCGGAGTACCAGAAGCCGCACAGCACCAGGTAGCCGCCGCCGAGCAGCACGGCCGAGACCGCGCCGTACCCGGTGTAGATGAGCCGGTCCCGCCGCGCGTACGCGAGACGCCGCGGGTCCCGCGAGACCAGGAGGCCCGCGTACCGGAGGGTCGAGGTCCGCAGGTCGCAGACGCGGAGCGCGTGCCCGAGCATGTGGTAGCCGTCGAGCTGGAGCACCGGGACGAGGTTGAGCCACGCGGTCACGCTGCCGAACAGCAGCAGGCTCGCCGCCGCCGCCCGCAGCGCTGGATGGCCGCCCGCCAGCGCCCACCACCCGAACACGGGCAGCATCATCAGCAGGCCGGCGAACACCCCGGCGAACGCCGTCGCCACCCGCGCGCGGCGCCGCGGGAACAGCAGCACGTCATCGGTCTTGCAGTACGGCGCGACCATCGGGAACCGCCACATCACCCCGATCTCGGCCACCGAGCCGCCGAAGTACCGGCAGGTCACCCCGTGCGCGGCTTCGTGCACGACCGCGACGGCCCACAGCCCGAGCACGCCGGCCGGGATCGACTCCCACAGCCCGGCGCCGCGGTGCGCGTCGGCGGCGAGACCGGCCAGGTGGGTGGCGACGTACGCCTGCAGCGCGACGATCGCGGCCAGCGCCGGCACCAGGAACCACGCGGTGAACGCCCAGCGCAGCCGGTGGGCGGCCGCGGCGCACCAGGCGTCGGGCCGTACGAGCGCGAAACGCCGCCGCATCGGGGACCGCTCCGACCGGCTGCGTTCGGCGTGCGCTTCGGCGAGCCGGTTCAGCGCCGCCGGGTCGGTGGCGCCGACGAGAAGCTGACGCGTGCCGAGCATGGTGAAGATCTGTGCCCAGTGCTCCTGGCCGAGGCGGCGGTCGAACTCGGCCAGGTACGCGGCGGCGATGTCGTCGAGCGTGTGCGCCCCGTCGAGGCGCTCCATGATGAAGTGCTCGCGCGGCCCGACGCGGTAGAACCAGCCGGTGGCGCGGTCCTTGACGTGATGGACGACGCCGTCGCCGTGCCGCAGCCCCGGGCCGAGCACGACGTCGTCCCGCAGTGCGGGCCGGGGAGGCGCGTCGATGCTCACACCGCCACCCCGTCCAGCCCGAGAACGGCCTTCCCGTTGATGTACGCGAGGTAGATCTCGTCCAGGATGCTCGCGCCGAGGCGGTTCGCGGTCATGTGGATGTAGGAGCTGAGCAGGATCGGCAGGGCCACGGCAGGGTCGGTGACCACGCCGTCGCGGAAGGACAACTCGCCGGCGCGGGCCAGCGCGGCGGCGCGGTCCCGCAGCTCGGCGCAGTGCGCGGCCCACTCGCGCTCGGGCCCGGTGGCCGCCGCGGGGTCGCGCGCCGCGTCGCGGATGGCGACCAGGCGATCGTGCAGGCGGTCGCGCATCCGCTCCAGGCTCCGGTCGAACGTCGCGTGCTGCTCGTCGCTGGGCTCCTGGTAGGAGGTCTCCCAGAAGATCCGGTAGTTCTCCAGGAATCGCGCGACGGCCTCCTCGCCCGGCAGGAACGCGAAGCAGAGAGCCATGTCGAGCTGCACGGTCTGGCCGAGCAGGACGGTGCGCATGTGCAGGTTCGAGGTCTCCAGGAGCCGCAGCACCAGGTCGCTGGACCGCTCGAAGTGCCACTCCGACAGCGCCATGCCGGCCGGGCCGCCGTAGCGGTCCCACTCACGCGCGTAGGCGATCTCGTGGACGCTGTTGTTGTCCCGGTACGGCATCGCGCCGTCCGCGCCGTACTCGGCGTTCCACTGCTCCTCGCTGTACTCGGCGAGGTACATCTGCTTGAACAGGTCCGCGCTGGAGTCGCGGTCGGCCTCGTATAGCGCGGGCCGCCGGGCCAGCATCGCCCGCAGCGCCTCGTGGACCTCGGCGCGGATCCGCGGGGCGTCCTCGTCGCGCGCGGGCAGGACGCGCAGCCGTACGTGGGGGCCCTCCAGCCAGTAGCGGATGAAGAACCAGCGCTGGATCAGGCCCTCCTCGCGCAGCCGGCGTACGACCGGGCCGACGCCCTCGACGAGCAGCGGGTTGGAATTGGCGGCGTAGAAGACGTGAAAGCTCAGCCATTCCGGGCTCACGGTGCCTCCGTTCGGACTCCGTCGATCTCCACGGTGAGTTCGGTGACGTGGCGGCGGCCGGCGTGCCGCATCCACAGCTCGTCCGGCCCGGGCAGCATCTCGGTCATGACCAGGACGCCAGGGTTGTCGCGGACCATGGCGTCCACCAGCGTCAGGCACAGGTACGAGTCGAAGTCGACGTACAGCGGCTTGTACTCTCCGGAGGACGGCGCGGTGAGGAAGACACGGCGCGGGACGGCGTTGTCGCGCCGCCATCGCCGCCACTCCAGGAACCAGGCCGCGTCGCCCTGGCCGGGCAGCCGCCGCGGCGCGTGCTCGGCACGCAGGCTCCACTGCTGACGGGCGAGGACCGCCGAGCCGTACCGGATCCGTGGCAGGCGTACGACGCCGTCGGCGGGTTCGGGCACGCCGGTGCCGGCCCACAGGTCGAGCTGGGCCATGCCGGTGTAGGAGAAGTTCAGCAGCACCTGCTGGACCTCGGGCAGCGCGCCGGGCAGCAAAAAGCCGAGGTAGACCGGGATCACCTCGACATCCAGCCGCCTCGACCGCAGGACCAGGCGGCCACGTGTGAGGTCCTCGCAGACCACGAGGTCGTCGACGCCGATCTGCGACCCGGCCGGCCGGGTGCTCATCTCGCCGGGGCAGACGATCTCATAGTCGGTGACGGCCGGGTGCAGGTTCAGGTTGGTGGCGTCGTAGCCACCGGTCAGCTCGGCGAAGACGGCGCCCGGCGGCCGCACCGAACGCAGCACGCCGCGGAGCCGGTCGGCGAGGTCGTCCATCTCCCCCGCCTCGGCGGTGGCGAACAGATGCGCGAACCGGGAGAACAGGAGCGTGAGACCGGAGTAGACGCGGTTCAGGACCGCCGTCGGGGGGCCGTCGCCGTCGTCGGCGACCTGGAGGAAGAACGAGCGCGGCTGCAGTGCGCCGAGGTCGGCGGGCAGCGACGCGGCGACGCGTTCCGGGAATTCCGGGTCGAGCAGCAGTTCCTCGGCTCCGGCCGGCAGCGCGCGGTACGCCTCGGCGATCCGGTCGGCGACGGCGAACCGCGCGTCGTCCAGCGCGGTCACCTCCGGCTGCCGGAACCAGTTGTCGTGCGGCGCGCGGCCGTCGTCGGTGAAGCGGCGGTGCCGCATCATCCGCTGGCTGAAGTTGTCGAAGAAGTCGCGGTGGAACTCGTGGGCGAAGGTCAGGAAGTCGTCGCACCGGCCGCCCTCACCGTGCCGGATCCGGAAGTACCCGCGGGTGACCAGGCGGCGCAGCACGCTCGTGTCGAAGGCGGGCATCATCGCGCTCAGCCTCCGCAGGTCCGGCAACAGCGCGGACTCCCATAGCTCGAGGTCCGCGGCGACGTCGCTCGTCCGCAGCGCGGTGTCCTCGTAGATCAGGGTGGCGGGCGCGGACGGCTCCGGCGTCCCGAGGTCGGTGTGGGCCGCCAGCACCTCCTCGCGCACGGCGCTGAGCAGGCGGCGGCGCTCGTCGAGCCCGGCGGCGCCGAAGCGGTCGACGGCCTCGGCGACCCGCTCGAGCCGGCCGGCCAGCGCACGTGACCAGGGCCGGTCCAGCGCGGACAGCGCGGCACGGTACCCGGCGGCCGGGTCGGGGGCGTGGATGTCGAGCCGCAGGTCCGGCGTCTCCAGCAGGCCGAGCCGCAGCAGGTGGCCGACGTAGCGTTCGACGTCGGCGCGGTCGCGCTCGACGATGCGGCACAGGCGGGCGACCAGGTCGCGGACGCGGACGGTGCCGTCGCCGGAAACCTCGGCGAGCACGTCGCTGAGCATCCGGCCGGCCGGCAGGAAGAACAGGGTCTCGCGCACCGGGTCGACCTTGGCGGCGGAGTCGTCGCCGTCGCCGGCCACTTGGGACCGGCGCAGGTAGCGGACCAGGTCCTCACGCTCCTGCCGGCCGCCGGTGGCCCGTACGGGCAGGTCGGCGCGTAGCTCCGGGTCGGCGAGCACGGCCGCGGACAGGCGCGCCAGGACCGCCATGTTGAGGCGGGTGGCGCTGCGCTTGCCCTCGGCGGCGACCGTCACCTCGACCGCGCGCCCGACGCCGGCGCGGAAGGTTCCGGCACAGACCGAGGTCAGGGTGCTGAACGGGCTCGTCTTGCAGGCCGTGCGCAGGAAGTACTCCAGCAGGGAGCGCTCCACGCGGCGTGCCCGCTTGCTCGGCCGGTCCCCCTTCTCCGTGAGGTATTTGTCGGCGTACCGGTCAAGCGACGGAGAGGACAGCTGCAGGCCGAGGCGCAGGTCGGGTTCGAGTGCCAGCCTCCGCAGCGCCGCGCGCCGTTGGCGCAGCTCGCGGGCGAGGACCTCCTCACCGGCGCCGAACAGCTCGTCGCGGCGGCGCGCGGTGTCGGCGAGCCTCCGCAGCGTCGCCGCGTCATCGGTGCCGAGCGCGGCGGCGGCCGCCTCCAGCGCCGGTCCGTAACGCACCGGCCGCAGGTTGAACACGTCGCGCCGCAGCCCGACGAGCAGCCGGCGTACGGCGTCGTCGGCGCAGCGGCCCACGGCGTCGGTGAGCGGGTCCGCGAGGGCGCCGCGGGCGGCGACGACCTCGTCCTCGGCGGCGAGCACCGCGAGGGCCCACTCCACCGTGGCGGGGAAGCACAGGTCCGCGGCCATGTCGAAGGGCAGGCCGGCGACGCGGAGCATGAACGGTTCGGCGAGACGCCAGTCGTAGTCGGTCCTGGCGGCCAGGAGTGGCACCGCGGGTTCTCCTTCCATGCGGACGGTCACGTCACACCAGCCGGAAGTCGAAGTCGGCGGGGTCGGTGCGTTCGTGGCCGAGCAGCAGGAACAGGAAGGTGCGCTCGTCCGAGCGGTCCAGGCCGACGGCCTCGTCGATGGCGATGTTGTCGAAGCCGAGCACCGCTCCGCAGCCCACGCCCGCGGCGCAGGCCGCGACGTAGGCGGTCTGCGCGACGGCGCCGACCTCGGCGTTCAGCACCCGGTAGCCGCGGCTGCCGTAGAGGGACAGTGCGGAGTCCAGGTTCGCCGAGATCGCCAGCACGGCGCCGACCTGGTCGAGGTTGTAGTTGCTGAGGTAGTAGGCCTTCTGCAGGAACGTGGCCAGCTCGCGCTCCTGGACCGGATGCAGCCGATGGCCGTCCTCTTCGTACGTGTAGGTACCGGCGGGGATGCCGGCGACCCGGTTCGCGAGGACGTGCACCCGGGTGAGGGGCGCGTCATGGGTCTTGACGTCGGCGGAGTAGCGCCGCGCGGACGCAGCCCCGGCGAGCACCGTGCCCAGTTCGCCGAGGTCGAGCGGAGGCTGGGCGACGAAAGCCCCGAAGCTGGACCGGCGGCGCCGCAGGACCCGGCCCAGCTCGGCGTGGCCCGGCGCCGGTGGCGGCAGCGGCACCGGGGCGGTGGCGGACGGCGGCGGTGGCACGACCGCACTGGCCGGTGAGGCGACCGGGCGGCGGCGCGCGTGATCGCCGTCGAGGAGGGTGGCACGGAAGGCGGCCTCGGACCGGTCGAAGCGCAGGATCTTGGCGGACCGTTCGAAGGACGGCCGGTCGACCACGCGCCCTGGCGCGGTCGCGGCCGGTGACGTACGGGCAGGGCCCGACCAGGGCAGCGGGACTACGGCGTGCACGCACTCGTCGATGGTCTCCAGGCCGAGCAGGGAGTTGAGCGGCTCATCGGCGAACCACAGCGCGCGGTGCAGCGGACGGCCCGTCCCCCGGGCGATCAGCTCCCACGTGCCGAGCATCGCCCCGAGGTCCTGGGTGACGACGTGGTAGCAGAAGTTGTTGTACTTGTAGGAGTTCTTCCAGAAGCGCACCGACGTCAGCAGGAACTGGTCGGCGCCGGACTCGTCGCCCACGGCGTCGCGAACGCGGTCGCTCACGTCGCCGGTGACCAGGCGCTCCAGCGCGTGGTGTGCGGTCGAGTAGTGGTAGACGCCCGGCGTCAGCGGCCCGGACGGCCCGGCGACCCAGTAGGTCTCCAGCGGGTACATGCCGCCGCCGGAGGCCGCGCCCCGGCTCCACAGCGCGTGCTCGTGGTGGATCCGCGTCGCGCTGTCCTGGTTCCAGCCGACCCGTAGCCGGCGTTCGAGCAGGCCGTAGGAGAGCCGCAGCATCGCGGCCACAGCCTCGACCGTCCAGGTGGGGCCGGTCTTGACCGGTCCGGCGAGCGCGTCGCCGACCGGGCCCAGCTCCGGTGGTTCCGCGGGCAGTGGGAGGCGCGGCACGCCGAGGTAGGTCTTGTGCTTGGACGGCTGGTCGCTCCAGTTCGGCTGGAACCCGATGGGTTCCATCGGCACGCGACCGCGGTAGAAGACCGTCTCGGCGTAGTCGTGCACGGTGCGCACCGGCATCTCACGACCTTCCTCGTCGGTGCTCATGGGAACGGGTGGGGGCGGGCGTTGAGGCCGGTCGGGCCGTAACCGGACCCGGGCGGCCGGACGGTGGAGAGCCGGCCTCCGAGGAAGTCGTGCAGCCTCGGGTGATGGAGGGCGCGCTGCCGCTGCCAGCCGAAGTCGATCGGGATCAGGCCCGGCGCGATCACGCTGACGGTGTGGATGCCGACCGGCTCCTGCTCCGGGCAGGTCTGGTCGACGACGATCACGTCACTGCCGAGGGCGGAGACCCGTTCAGTGAGGAAGCGGACGTCGTCGGACAGGTCGAGCCCGGAGGGCCGCTGCTCCAGCCAGCCCGCGTACAGCTCGCCGACCGGCCGTGGCTCGGCCGCCTCGAACAGGAAGCCGACGTGCTCGGCCATCTCCGGCAGGCCGTACAGGCCGGAGTGGTGGGTCAGCTCGTGGACCAGGTCGTAGTCGTCGACCATGGCCCGCAGAAGCGGGAGGCGCATGCGGACCCGGTCGTCGAACCCGGGGACGTACGAGGCGGTCTCGGCCATCGCCGAGACGATCGCCTCCTCGGGGTCGAAGGCGGCGCCCGCTCCGAAGACGAGCGTGCCGGGGCCCCCGTCGCGGCGCTCGGCGACCGCCATGACGGTGGGCACCGGCAGGTCGGCCCGCATGTCGAACAGGCGCATCCGGTAGCCGAGGCGCGCGATCCGGTCCCGCATGAACCGGATGCGAGGGTCCCGGCAGGTCGACAGGTCGATCTCGGGCAGGCGCGCGCCGCCGTACCAGGCGAGCAGGAACGCGTCGCGCTCCATGAGTTCGAGCATGGCGTGCAGGACGGCCTCTTCGACGCAGCTGCCGCTGGCACAGCCGTTCGAGCTCTCCTGCACGAACTTCTTGTACGGGCGGCGGTCGAGGTAGAAGACGAGCTGTTCGGGTACCAGGATCGGGCGGTCGTCGCGTAGCGAGTGGCCCCAGGTCCAGTGCATCGGCGTGGCCGGGTCGAACGGCTCGTAGTGCTCGCCGTGGTGGACGTAGAACTCCGGGTCGTACTCACCGCAGTCGCGCGGGTCGAGCGCGTCCGGCGACAGGTTCGCGTAGCCGTCGAAGATGTCGGCGGTCTTCGTACGGGGGAACTGGCCGGCGTAGCGTTCGAGGCCCTCCAGCAGCCCGTAGCGCTCGCTGTGCCACAGGCTCTGCGCCTGCCCGCTCCACCACATCTCGTGGTAGTCGTAGCGGCTGCGGACCCGGAAGAACCCGCTGACCGGAGTGGTCGCCGTGCATTGGTAGGCGGGCATCAGCGTGCCGGTCACGGTGCCGCAGACGGGGTTCGTGTACGCGTCGATGGGCAGCGCGAGCTCCTCGACGGAGCGGAGCCGGTAGCCGCCCGGTGAGGGCTTCGGCCGTTCGCCGAGGCGTACGGCGGCGGCGCCCGCGGTGTCCTGGCGGGGCTTCGCGCACGACGGGCACTCCGAATCCGCGACCAGCTGGTGCCGGACGACGGTCAGGTCCGCGGGGTTCAGCACGAGGATGTCGGCGACCGGACCCGGGCGGTGGGCGGTGCGGGCCGCCTCGGCGAGCCGGCGGATCGCCTCCAGCGCGAACGGGCTGAGCTGCGGGTCGGCGCCGGCCACGTACGCGTCGATGCCGTCGTCGATGGCGGCGCGCTCCTCCAGGGGGCGCACGCCGACGAAGCGCCGGTTCAGGCACACGCCGCAGGGACGGCTGGTGCCGTCGGAACGGTGGAGCGGCCCGACGATGGTCATTCCGGAGTACAGGCGCACCGGCAGGATCTCGGTGGCGTCATCGGCGTCGTACCCGGTCTCGGGGGTTCCGGGCAGCCCGATCAGGGAGACGTCGACGCGCAACGGCGCTCCGGGGCCCGGCTCGACCGGGAGGCCATGCGCCGCGAGGTGGTCACGCACCACCGACGCGGAGTCGGCGGCCGGCGGCGCGGTGGTCGTCGCGGCGGTCATTCGTGCCCTCCTGATCGGTGCGGCCACCGTGGCCGTCCATCGGCTCGTGAGCCCATGGACGGCCACGAATGGTTGTACGGTGAAACTGGGGTTGGCGTACGGGGCGGCTGATGCCGCTCCGTGCGTCAGCTGGTGCTGCTGCTGCAGGAGCAGCAGCTGCTGGTGCTGCACGAGCAGCAGCTCGAGCAGGAGCAGCTGGAGCTGGAGAACGCCAGCTCCAGTGCCGGGTCGACGAGCTCCTCGATCTCGAACGTCATGCTCTCCAGGGCGGCGAGCTCGTTCTTGAGATTGGACATGTTTCCTCCCTTCGGTCCGTCGTTGAGAACCCCGCGCCGGATGGCGCGCGGTCGTCGGAGGGTGCCGCCTAGCCGCTGCCGGCGCGTGCCGCCAGCAGGACGACGCCGGTCGTGAGCGCCGGCACCTCCCGCAGGTCGGCGCCGCTGGTGTCCACCAGGTAGGCGTCCAGGCCCGCGCGGGCCAGTGACGCGAGGATCTCTCCGGTACCGGCGGGTTCGGCGTCCATCGCCCAAGGGCCGGACTCACCGCCCGCCCACCCGGTCCGCGGGTCGAAGTCGGCCATCAGCGGGTCGCCGAGGTCGGCGGGCGTGCCTTCGGCCGCGATGACCTGGGCCTGCCCGAGCGCGTCGCGCAGTGCGGCGCGCAGCGCGTCGCGCGCCGAAAGTCCCGAGCCGATCGCCCACAGGGGGCCGTCGTCGACGACGGCCAGCACCGCGTGCCCGGGAGCCGCGCCCGGCAGGGCGTACGCGCGCACGCTCCGGCCAAGGTGTTCGAGGCTCATGCGGGCGAACCGCGTCTCCTCGTCGGTGTCGAGCACCGCGGCGTCGATCTCATGAGCGGTGCCGGTGCCGCGGATCGCGGCGGCCAGTCCCCGGTAGGCGAGCGCGCCGGCCAGCCCGGTGGCGACGATCTCCTCCCTCGACCGGCCCGCCGCCGCGCCGGCCGCGGTGCGCTCGAAGCACACCTCGCGGTTGAGCGAGGAGAACGGGTACACGGCGGCCTGCGGCACGAGGACGTCCGCGCCTCCGGTCAGCGAGACCGCGGGCAGGTACGGTCGAACGGCCGCGTCACCGGAGCGGATGCCGCTCCAGGTCGTCAGGCGCGCGTCCGCGATGACGTCGCGTCCGCCGGCGGCCAGACCGGCCGGCGTGCCGGAGACGGCGTCGGCGCGGTCCACACAGGTGCCGGCGTACCAGGTCAGCGCCGAGCGCATCGCCGCCAGCCGCGCGTGCAGGAACGTCTCGGGGTGGAAGGCGGTGACGACCCTGGCGCCGTGCGCGCCCGCGCCGGCCACCCGGATCCGGCCGATCTTGAGCGGGATCTGCTCCAGCGCCTCGTCGGCGAAGCCGTACAGCACGCCGGCCCGCGGGGAGACCAGCCGTGTCAGGCGCTCGTAGACGTCCTCGTCGGAGGCGTCCGCGAGGGACTCCGGCGCGGCCTCCGGGATGAGGTCACGGCACTGCGTGCAGGCCGGGTGCGGCAGGAGCGGCTCGCGGGCCGACTCCAGCGTCGTGACGTCCTGCACGATCAGGGAGCGTTCGTCGGCGGCCGACAGCTGGCCGGTGAACAGCCGGAACACGTCCAGTGCCGCCGCATTGCCGATCATCGCGGGCACCGTGCCGCTGTCCGGGACGCGCCGGTCGACGGCCTGGCCCAGCGCGACCTCGCGCCAGAGGTCGGCCGCGCCGGCCGCGTCGCCGTTCGCGCTCAGCCGCAGCTGGGCGCAGAGCCAGCAGGGCCCGGTGGTCGTGCCGGTCAGCGGGCCCATGACGGCCCGGTCGCCGGTCACCACGATCGGCAGGAGACGCGCACCCGCAGCGCCGGCCTCGCGCAGCCTTTGGCCGACCGCGTGCAGCCCGGCCAGGCCGCCGCCCTCGGCGGCGACGATGACGATGTCGTAGTCGGGCCACGCGGCGTCGGCGGTGCCGGGCAGCCCGGTCAGCGTGACCGGCACACCCTCGGCACGCAGAGCCGCGACCTCGGATTCCAGCGCGGCCGCGACGTCGGCGCCGTCGTCCGGCGTGACGTAGGCGACCTCCGCCATGCCGTTGCGGACCAGCCCCTGGACCGCGGCGGTCAGGATCCGCGACGAGCCCACGACGAGCGCCCGCGCCGTACGGAACCGGCCGAACCGGACCGCCGGCGAGTCGCCACGGCCGGCGGCGAAGTGCTCAATGAGGTTGATCTGGGGCGCGAACCGCGTGAGCACGCCGGCGTCGAGCCCGGCGCCGTCCGGAGACGGAACGTCACGGACGAAGCCGCGGTCGATAAGGGTTCCGGTCAGCTTCAGGACGGTCCGGCGCTGATCGTCGTCCAGGCCGTCGCAGAGCTCGCCGACGGTCCGCTCACCGTTCATCCGCGGCCCGAGGATCGAAATCCACTGGTAGGCGAGCCGGCCCTTGAGCACGCAGGCCGTTTCCGAATGTCGGAGATAAACGCCTGTCTCCACCCTGAGGAATACAGCGTCATTGCGCAGCCTGGGCCTGACGCTCATCAATTCGACATCGTTCGCCATACCGTTAACACTCCCGGCGGAAGTGGACGAATAATAGGTAAAGCAAATGGGAAGCGCAGATTATTCGGCAAGGCCTCGTGCCGTGACCGGACCTTAGCCCAGGGCCGCTCAATCGGTCAATAGTACGCCCTTTTTCGTAAAACCACTGGTCAGAGCGGTGCATGCACTTGCAACCCGGGGATGACTTTAACATACTTAACCGATAGGAAAACCGGGACGTGATTGGTCGATGGCGTTGCGTACTCAATAGGGGTCGGACACCCCGATCAACCCCTATCGGAAATGGACCGACACATATTTCACCAACAATGACTGAAGTTTTCTCACCATTCCTCGAACGGCTTTTCACGAGTCCAGGCACCCATCACGAGGTGACCGGGCGGTATCAAATGGCTTACTCGCGACGCTGAGTAGTCGATCGTCACCGGTTCTTGAACGGGCGGCCCACGCGGTCGAACCTGGCCTCTGCCCCAGTGGTTCACCGACGCAAGGAGCGCCCCCTATGCGACTTCGGTCGTTGTCCGTCACGTTCGGCCTGCTCTGTCTCGTCGGCCTCGGCGTCGCCCCCGTCGCCTCCGCCGACACCTCCCCCGAGCAGTGCTCGACCGCCGACTACTCCGGCGACGTCCGGCTCGGCCCCGAGGTGCTCGCCCGGCGCGGGCCGGTGGGGCGGGAACTGATCGGCTACCGGCGGTTCGGCGGCCTGACCTCCCAGAGCTTCCTCTCCCGCTACTGGGACCCCTCGGCGAGCGGCTGGCACTATCCCCCCGCCGACGGTTTCGTGGTCGGGATCGGCGGGCGGCCCGTCGAGTGGATCTCCTCGCTCCCCGCCGGCCTGCGGGTCGACCGGTTCGGCAGCGAGTACGGCGCGTTCCTCGCGCCCAGCGGCACCCCGTACGCGTGGCGGTCGCTTCCGCCACAGAGCCTGCACGTGTACGACGCCGCGTACGCCTGCAACTACCACGACTACCAGGTCGTCAGGGCGTTCCCGGCGCTGACCGGCCCGATCGCCGCGGCGTTCGCGCAGCCGGGCGGCGGCCTGCAGTACCAGCTGAAGGGCTCGCTGATCCCCGGCGCCCCGGCGCAGCTCAACGTGCTCTGGCTCGTGGACCACGGATACCTCCGCCGGCTGAACTGAGCCCGCGCGCCCGGGCCGGGCGTGAAATGTCCGGCCCGGGTGGCATGCTGCGCTCCATGAATCGGCAGGAGTTCTGGACGCTCGTCGAAGAGGCGCGTACGCGCGCGGCCGGCGACGACACGGTGGCGGCCCGCGCGGCGGCGATCATGGCCACGTGGCCGCGCGAGCGCATCGTGGAGGCGGCACAGCCGCTGTGGGACCTGATGGCCGACTCCTACCGGGGCGACCTCTGGGGCGCCGCCTACCTGATCAACGGGGGCGCGTCCGACGACGGCTTCGACTACTTCCGCGGCTGGCTGATCTCCCAGGGGCGCGAGGTGTTCGAGCACGCCGTCGCCGACCCCGACTCCCTGGCCGGGCTGCCCGCCGTCCAGGCCGCGGCGGCCGAGATGGAAGAGCTGGAGAACGAGGACGTCCTGGCCATCACGTGGAACGCCCACATCGAGGCGACCGGCGAGGAGCTCCCGGGCGGCGCCTTCACGATCCGCTACCCGAAGATCGTCTTCGGCTGGGACTTCGACGACAACGACGCGACCCGCGCCAATCTCCCCTGCCTCGCCGGCCTCTACCTCGACCCGGTCACCGCTCGCTGAAGAGCCAGTCCAGCCGGGGCTCCACGGCCCAGCGGAACGCCACGCGCACCGGGGCGGTCATCAGCACGACGGCGACCACGACGCACCCGGCGGTGACCGCCACCACCTCCCACCCGGAGATCCGGTAGTACCAGCCCTGGTAGGACAGGAACAGCGTGACGAAGCCGTGGAGCAGGTAGGCGTACATGGAGGCGGCGCCGAGCCGCGTGAACCAGCCACCTGGACCGCGTCCAGCATGATCGGCAGGGTGATCAGGCCAGCGAGCAGCCAGATCACCACGGCCACCGTGATCGGGTAGCGGATCTGCTGCCACAGCGGGACCGACAGCCGCCACGCCAGCAGCGCCGGCAGGAACCAGGTCAGGTACGACGGCTCCAGCGGGTCCCAGCCCATGTGCTTGCCGGCCAGGAATCCCATGTAGAACGGATACGCGATACTGAAGATCACGTAGGGGACCACGATCGCGCCCACCAGTTTGCGCGTACGGTCACGCGCCCCGGCGAACCCTCGCGAAAAGTACCCGCACATCACGATGAAGACGGGCAGATGGAACGCGTAGATGAACGACTGGCCCGCCGCCAGCATCCGTCCTCCGACGGCCGCCCCGCGCAAAGGCTCCCAAGCGTGCCCGATCACCACCAGGGCCATCGCCAGAAATTTGGCATTGTCGAAGTACGGGTCGCGTGACGTTGTCACGGCCCGCGGGTCGACGGGGACTGCGATGCTTGTCACCTCGGACTCCCAACGAGCTGACAGGGACAGCAAACGTAATGCCCCTGAATACAGCATCAATGCGGGCACAAGGTCACTAGAGTGTCGACATTCGCCGGTGTGGAACGGGATGCGGCCGACCCTGGACACCGCACGGAGTTCGGCGGCTCGTGTCGGAAGTGGCCTGCAGAAGTCGGTAAGGTCATCGGCGCGAATCAGGTTCTGGGACCGCCAGGACCAACCAGAACCGCCGCGAACCAGCACTAGCCAAGGTAGATCGTGATGAGCCGAACCCCCCAGCTTCCGGCGATCGAGCCGCCCCAGGGTGTTCCGAACGCCCAGCAGCCCGGAACACCGACCGCGCTCCCGGAGGCCGTCGCCCCCAAGCCGGCGCCACGCCCCCATCAGCGCGACCCGTTCTTCGACAACGCCAAATTCCTCGCGATCATCCTCGTGGTCGCCGGCCACTCGATCGTCGACCTGCGCGGCATCCGTTTCGCGCACGCGGCCTACCTGTTCGTCTACACCTTCCACATGCCGGTCTTCATCGTGATCACCGGCTACTTCTCGCGGAACTTCACGTTCTCCGGCGGCAAGGCCCGCAAGCTCATCATCAACCTGGGCGTGCCCTACGTCGTCTTCGAGACCGCCTACTCGACGTACCATTGGGCGGTCGGCCACGCGAGTTTCAAGATCAGCCTGCTCGACCCGTACTACCTGACCTGGTTCCTGATGGCGCTGTTCGCCTGGCGACTGTCGACACCGGTCTGGCAGCAGATCCGCTGGCCCCTCGCGATCGCCGTCGCGATCAGCCTGCTGTCGGGCATGGACCAGCTGCCCGGCGAGCTGGAGATGAACCGGGTCTTCGGCCTCGTGCCGTTCTACGTCCTCGGCCTGTTCCTGCGGCCCGAGCACTTCGACCTCCTCAAGAAGCGCTCGTCGCGGGTGATCGGCGCGCTCGTGCTCATCGGCGGGTTCGCCTTCACCTACCTCTTCGCCGACCGGCACATGGCGACCGAGTGGGTGTACTGGCGCAGCGGCAACCCGACCCTCCACGTGAACAACCTCGTCGGCACCGGCATGCGTCTCGGCCTGCTGGTCGCCGCGTCGGTCCTCGTGGGCGCGTTCCTCACGCAGGTGCCGAGGAAGCACCGGTGGTTCACGGCGCTCGGCTCGTCCACGCTGTACGCCTACCTGCTGCACGGCTTCGCCACCAAGCTCGCCGACTACCTCGGCTGGTACGACTACAAGCCGCTGCACAGCGTCATCGGCGTCATCGGCGTCGCGTGCCTGGGCGCCGTCATGGCGACCGTCCTGTGCACGCCGCCCGTACGGTTCGTCATGCACTGGGCGCTGGAGCCGAGGATGCCGTGGGCGTTCACCGCGCTCCGCCGCCCGGCGACCAAGTCGTACGCGGGCCGCCGCCGCGCGCTCACGGCGCCGAGCCCGGACCGACGCGTCGACCACGCGGGCACCGCTCCGGACCCCTCGGCCTGACATCTCACAGGTGTGCCCCGTCGCCTCCGAGGCGACGGGGCACGCTGCGTTTCGAGGGCTGCTATCTTCGGCCGTAGAGCGAGGCGGTGAGGACGACGCCGACCGCCGCCAGGCCGACCTGGATGGCGAGTTCGACCCAGTCGACCCCCTTCGTGTCGGCGACACCGGCCTTGGAGGCGATCGCGGTGCCGACCAGCGCGGCGACGATACCGATGACCAGGGTCAGCCAGATGGGGATCCGCTGACGCCCGGGTACGACAAGGCGTCCGAGTGCTCCGATGATGAGACCGATGATGATCGCGGTGATGATTCCCGTGACATGCATATCGCCGAATCCTTTGTCGTCGGGAGGTGTGCGCCCCGACTGTGCCCTCGATCACGCCTTCTATTCACGTTCACCACGTTCGTCACCGGTCGGCGGGGTGACGGTCGCGTACGACGCCCAGGGTGATGTCGTGTTCGAGGAGCGCCTTCAGCGCGCTGAGGACGAAGGAGAAGCCGCTCGTGGACTCGGCGGCGTACGCGGCGAGTTCGTCGGCGTCGCCGCTGAGGCCGGTCTCGGTGATCTCGACGTACGTGCCGTCGTCCTTCCACGGGGTGAATCTCACCTCGACGGTCGTCGGGCCGTCGCCCCAGTCGAAGACGATGCGGTCGCCGTCCTCGGCCTCCTTCACCGTGACGGCGGTGGAGACGCCGTACATCTCCCAGTCCCATCGCAGGGTCGCGCCGGGCGTCATCGCGCCGGTGCTCCTCGTGTACCAGAACCTCGTCGTGACGTCCGGGTCGGCGAAGGCGCGGAACACCTCGCCGGGCGGACGGCGGATGAGCATTCCGGTACGTACCGAGGGGGTCTTCGTCAGCCGGAGTTCGGTCATGCGCGCGCATCCTTCCTCGATCGGCATCGCGGGAGGTCATCGCCGATCTGCAACCGAAAGGTAGCATGTTAGGGTGGAGCGCCGCGATCGTCCTCTGCGACGATGCGGGCAGGACACGGACGAGGGGGACCCTTGCCTGATCACATCGAGCAGGAGGTCGTCATCGCGGCGCCGCCCGAGCGGGTGTGGGCGGTACTGACCGAGGGCGAGCACGTCGGCGTCTGGTTCGGCGGCGGCACACCCGCCGAGATCGACCTGCGGCCCGGCGGAGTCATGCATCTCGACCACGGCGAGCACGGCACCTTCCCGTGCACGATCGAGGCCGTCGACCCGCCGCGCTACTTCGCGTACTGGTGGGCGCACCCGTTCCCCGGCGAGCGCGCACATCCGGGGAACGCCACGCTCGTGGAGTTCACGCTGACCGAGGAGGACGGCGGCACACGGCTGCGCGTCGTCGAGAGCGGCTTCGCACACCTGCCCGTCTCCGAGGAGGCCCGGCGCATCGCGCGCGAACGCAACCACGCGGGCTGGGGCGGGGTCATCACGGAGCTCCGCGACCACGCCGAGCGGCACGCGTGATGAGCACGGAAACCGTCGGCGAGATCCTGGGAGCGCTCGCCGACCCGACACGGCGGCGGATCCTCGATCTGCTGTACACCGGCGAGGGCGCGACCGCCACGACGCTGGCGGCGGACCTTCCGGTGAGCCGGCAGGCCGTGGTCAAGCACCTGGCGGTCCTGGACCACGCCGGTCTGGTCACCGGCCGCCGGCAGGGCCGCGAGGTGCGCTACCTGGTGCGACCGCAGGCGCTGGACGAGACGGCGGCGTGGATGACCCATCTCGCCGACCAGTGGTCGGGGCGGCTGAACGCGATCAAACGCCTCGCCGAGGCCGCGGACGCCCCGCCGCCGCCATCCGTGCCGTGACCTCGCCATTTATGGTTATAAAACACTACTTCTGATGCAAAAGTGACTTTGGTTTGTATTGTCCGGCTCGCGGGTAATGCAACGTCAGTGCCAAACGGGGCCATTGGACCGTCATGTAACTCACGAAGCCGGCCGATGGGTGATTTGGCATCGGAGGCTGCATGACCATCACCGTCGATGGCGAGATCAAGGCTGCCCTGATCTCCGATGTTCCCTTTCGCGGCCTCGCCGTCGCGACGACGATGCGCCGCTTAGCACTTCGCGGCCGGAGTCCTGAACTCCTGCCGCCCGGCATCTCCCCCACCCCTCCACCATGGGTCATCGCACGCCAGGTGCGGTGCCCCCCGTGAGGGTTCCCCTCCCGCGGGCGCACCGCGCCCGTCGTACCGGCTCCCGCCGTTCCCCGGCTCTCTGGCGTACACCCGCTCCCCCGGCGGGCGATGACGCATGCCCTCACAGACTCGTGTCCGGGCGACCGTCCTCGCCGGGCCGCATCGGAAGGACCCCGGAATGACCGACGGCCCGATCCTCCCGGGCGGGATCCCGACGAACGCCCCACACCACGACGGCACGCGGCCCGCGTTCATGTCGCGGCCCGCGTTCGCGGCGCAGCCCACGTTCGTGTCGCGGTCCGCATTCTCACCGCTGCCCGTACCCGCCCCGGCGGCGTCGCGGTGGAACAGATGACGTACCGGGAGCGCGTGCCCCTCCTCGCGGACCGGCTGCGACAGGGTCTCGGCCCGGGTCCCTTGGTCGAGACCTGTGCGCCGTCGGGCTTCGTCGTCTCACTGCCGGGCGTGCCGCTGGACCCGGTGTATCCGGCGGAGCTACCCGGCCACATGCCGCACGCCTCCGGCGCCGCGCTGCTCCTCACCGGTGTAGACCCGCGGCCGGCGATGCCACGCGCCACCGCGGACTCGTGTCCGGGCGTCGGCGAGCCACCTCCGGCGACCGGCCACCTGATCGACGCCGACGTCTTAGCCTCGTGCCGGCATCCCGTGAACGCGTGCGTCACCTCCGGACCGCCCAAGGGCGTCACGGACACGTCCGTCACGAACCTGACGGTGGCCGTGCGGGAACGGCCCGGCATCGGGCCGGGCCGCACTCTGGTGCCGGTACCGACCGTCTCGTTCGACGTCGCGGTCGTCCAGCCGTTCGTGCGCCTCGTCGGCGGCTGGGTCGTCATCGCGGACCGCGAGGTCACGACCGCCGCGTTCCTGCCGGTCCCGCTCCCGGAGTCCTGCGGAGCGAACGTCCTGCGCGCGACCTGGCACATGCCGCGGCTCTGCGGCTGGTCGCCGACGCCCACTCTCATCACCATGTACGGCGAGCGGCTCTCGCCCGACCGGCCCTGGGACACGTACGGGCCGACGACGGCGACGCGGCGAGGCGGCACCCCGCGGCCCGTCACCGCGACCACGGCCTACCTGCTCGACGAGGACGGCCGCCTAGTGCCGGTCGAACTGTTCATCGGCGGCACCGACCCGGCGCGCGCTTACCTCCGCCTGCCCGCCGAGCGCCTCGTCCCCGCCCCGTTCTCCGGTGACCTCACGCGCAGACACCCGTACGGCACCGTGGAGATCGGCTGCCACCGGATCGAGCCGGGCAGGACGGCCCTGCCGGATGTACGCCTCGCGGTCGCGCACCCGGTGCCCGCCGCGCCGGACACACTGCGCCCGGTGCTGTACGCGGTGGCCGAGGAGGAAAGTTCGCTCCTGCCGACCGAGACGCGAGTGGCCCTGGCAGCGCGGCTGTCGGAGCACATGGCCGCCTACGAGCCTCCCCTGACCTCGAACCGCGAGGCACCGCCCGCATCCATCAGGGCCGCCGATCCCACGCCACGTACGGCACCGTCCGCACCCACCACGGCCACCGGCCCCACGCCGCGTACACCGGCCGAACGGCGCGTCGCGGCGGTTCTCGTCGAGGGGCGGGGCCACGAACGTGCCGGGGCGCATGACGACTTCTCGTGGTCCGGTGGCCGCTCGGCGCCGGGCGTCCGCACCGCGTCGCGGCCGCGCGCGGTCTCCGGCGTGGACGTGCCGGCGCGCCTGTCCTTCGAGGTGGCGAAGGTGGAGCGGGTCGCGCGGTTCGCCGATGACGTCTCCGTGCCGGGGATCGGGGCGGTGGCGCATGTGACGCCGGCCTCCTCCGGGCAGCGGCGGCTGTGGTCCCTCGATCGGTCGCGGCCGTGGTATCTCGTCCCGATCTCGCTGCGGCTTCGCGGCGAACTCGACGTCGACGCGCTCGTGCACGCCCTGCGCGGCCTGACGACGCGGCACGAGGTGCTGCGGACCCGGTACGCGGCGGTCGGCGGCGAGCTCATGCAGCTCGTCGACCCGCCCCAGCCCGTACGGCTGGAGCGGGAGGACCTGCGCGGCCTGTCCGCGGGTGAGCGCGAACGGCGTCTCGCGGTGTTCGTGACGCGGGCGTCGAGCCGGCCGTTCCGGCTCGGCGAGGAGATCCCGTTCCGTGCCCATCTGGCGAAGCTGGGCGAGGACGACCATGCCCTCGTGGTACTGATCCACCGCATCGCGTGCGACGACTGGTCCATGGACGTGATCGCCCGGGAGCTGCGCGAGCTGTACCGTGCCGAGATCGCGGGCGGATGCCCGGCGCTGGAGCGGCGGCCGGTGCAGTTCGCCGACTTCGCCGCGTGGCAGCGGACCTGGCTCGACGGGGACGACGCGGCGACCCAGCTCGCCTACTGGCGGGAACGTCTCGACGGCCTCACCCCGACGGAACTGCCGTGCGACCGGCCGCGCCCCGCCCGGCGCGACGCCACTGACGGTTCCGCCGTACCGAACGATCGACCTCAGCCCGCCTGGCGCGACACCACCAACGACTCCGCCCTACCGGACGACCGACCATCCCCCGCACGGCCCGGCACCACCGCCGGCTCCGTCGGGTTCTCCGTGCCGGCGTCGCTCGCGCGTGCCGTCCTCGACCTCGGCCGTGACGAGCGGGCGACGCCGTTCATGACGATGCTCGCGGTGTTCTGCCTGCTGCTGGCCGGGCGTACGGGCCGCGACGACGTCGCGGTCGGCACGACGGTGGCGGCGCGCACCCGGCCTGAGCTGGAGAACCTCGTCGGGTGCTTCGTCAACAGCGTGGTGCTGCGGGCCGACCTGTCCGGCTGTTCGTGCTTCGCCGACCTCCTGGCGCAGACGCGGGACACCACGCTCGGCGCGCTCGCCAACCAGGACCTGCCGATCGAGCGGCTCGCCGCCGAGCTGAGCGTCGCGCCGGATCCGCTGTTCCAGGTCGGGTTCGAGCTGGAGGGGTCGGCCGGCCCGTCCTTCGCGCTCCATGGCGTCGAGGCCGAGCCGATCCCGCTCGGGCGGCGGCCGGCCGAGCTCGACCTGACCCTGCACCTGGCCGAACGGGACGATGGCTCCTACGTCGGCGACATCGAGTACGCCACGGCCCGGTTCGACCGGCGGACGGTCGAGGACATGGCCGGGGAGTTCGTGGAGCTGCTCGTACGCGTGGCCGCGTCACCGCAGACGCCGCCACGCCTGCTCGCCACCGCCACCGCCACCGCCACCGGCACCGGCACCGGCCGTACCGGAGAACCCGCGGGCGCCTCCGGTGCCCCGGTGATCGACCAACTCGTCGCGAGCGAGGAGTACACCGCGCCGCGCACGGCCGCCGAGAAGATCATCGCTGGGATCTGGGCCGACGTCCTCGACGTCGACCGGGTCGGGACGCGGGATGACTTCTTCCAGCTCGGCGGCCACTTCACGCTCGCCGCCCGGGTGCACTCGCGTATTCAGGACGAGCTGGACATCGATCTGCCCCTGAGCGCGCTGTTCGACGCCACGACGCTCACCGAGCTCGCGGCCGAAGTCGAACGGGCGGTCCAAGAGGACGTCGCGCGGCTTTCCGACGCCGAAGTCGACGCAATGCTCAGCGAGGAAGGTACGTGATGAGCGACCCAGGGAACACCGGGCGGGTATCGGCCGAACGGCTGCTGGAGGACCTGGCCACCCTCGCAACCTTCGGGGCACGCCCCGACGGCGGCGTCGACCGGGTGGCCGGGTCGACGGCGGACCGCGCCGCCCGCGCCTGGCTGGCGCGGCGCATCGAGGAGGCCGGGCTCTACGCGTGGCACGACGAGATCGGCAACGTGTTCGGGCGTACGCGGACGAGCGAGGGGCCGTGGCTGCTGTCCGGCTCGCACTCCGACACGGTGCCCGCCGGCGGCCGGCTCGACGGGGCGTACGGGGTGATCGCGGCGCTGGAGGTGCTGCGCACCCTGCACGAGGCCGGGCATCCGGCGGCCGACTCGATGGAGATGGTCAGCTTCTGGGACGAGGAGGGCGCCTCACCCTCCTCCCCCGGCGGCCTGACCGGGTCCACCGCGCTGTGCGACGGCGATCACATCCGCGACATCGACTCCTACCTCGAACTCCACATCGAGCAGGGCCCGCGCATGGAGGCGGCCGGGCTGGACCTGGTGATGGTCGAGGGCATCGTCGGCGTCGACCGCCACCGGCTGGAGGTCACCGGCGTCACCAACCACGCGGGTACGACGCCGATGGCCGACCGCGCGGACGCGGGCCGTGCGGCGTCGAAGATCTCGGCGCGTACCCATGAGGTGGCACTCGGCGCCGACCCGACGATGGTCGCCAACGTCGGCTGCCTGGACCTCCTGCCCGGCTCACCGAACGTCATCCCGGGCCGCGCGACCCTCGTCGTGGAGTTCCGCGCCTGTGAGACGGCGTCGCTCGACGCCGCGGCGGCCGGGCTGCGCGCCCTGGCGTACCAGATGGCGAGCGAGGAGCGCTGCTCCGTCACGATGGAGCGGATCTCCCGCAAGCCCGTCATCCGCTTCGACCCGGGAATGTGCGACGCGATCGAACGTTCGTGCCGCGCGACCGGCCGTCCGATGGGCCGGATGATGAGCTACGCCGGCCACGACGCGAGCGTGATGGGCCTGAACGTCCCGACGGGGATGGTGTTCGTGCCCAGCACGGGCGGCATCAGCCACGCCCCGGAGGAGTCCACACCGCCGCACCAGCTCGTCCTCGGCTGCCAGACCCTGCTCCAGGCCGTCGTGGAGGTTCACCGCGCCCACCCGGCCCGCGACCCGCACTGACCGCCCCCGGCCCCGTGACCACCCGAATGGTCGCGGGGCCGCCGGTCGCGCGTCTGCTCCCCGGAGCAGGGGCACCCGCCCGCATGGAACACGCCTACCACCTCGGGCACGGCCGGAAGGGGATCGTCCACCGGATCCTCTCCCTCCGCAGCCGACGGAGCTCGCGCGTCAGTCGGCGACCCGCCGTTCGAACACCCGCGCGTCGACGCGCGCCGGGTCGATGCGGAGCCGGTAGCCGGCCGGATCGGTACGTACGAGGCTCTGGTCGCCGAGGGTTCGCCGCAGGCACGACACCTGCCGCCGTACCTGGGTCTCCGCCGTCGCGGGCGGATCCTCGTCCCACAGCGCGTCGATCAGCCGGTACGTCGGCACCGTACGGTTCACATGAAGCGCGAGAATCGCGATCAGAGCGCGTTGAAGCCTGCCGCTCAGTCGCAGAACCCTGCCCTTCGCCGATAGTTCGACAGTGCCCAGAATTCGAATCTCGGTATCGCCGTCTCGCATGCTTTCTCCCCCGGTCATCTCGAAAGGAAGAGGAATCATGCGAACGAAGCGCCTCCTCGCGGGAATCGCGCTGACCGCCGGTCTCGGCGGCTCGGCCATGGCATTCGCCTCGCCCGCCAGCGCGGACAGCTGCTTCTGGGAGAACGCGGGCCAGTCGCGGCCGAAGGTGTGTTACACGGAGAACATCCAGGACTTCGCCGGGTTGAAGTTCTCCGACGGTCACGCCATCCAGACGACGGCCAGCTCGTGGCAGAACACGAACGACGTCTGGAACGACATCGTCTACTCCGAGCGGAACTACAGCGGCCAGGAGCAGGAGCTCGAGGACGAGTCCCGCGGAAGCCTCGACAGCGGGATCAACAACCACCTCGGCTCGTACGACGCCTGGTGACCTTGTTCCATGACGCCGCTGCCGGGCCCCTCTCCGGGGCCCGGCAGCGGCCGTTCGGCGAAGGAGATGACAATGAGAGGGATCGCCGGCGCGACGCTGGTGTTCTGCCTGGCCCTCACCGGATGCGCGGGCGGCGGCGGTTCGGAGGTCACGCGGCCCGCGACCATGCCCCTGGACGCGTACGCGCGGCCTTCACGGAATGGAGCGGGTGCATGAGAAAGGCCGGTTACCGTTATTCGAGCCCGCAGGAAGCGATCCGCGATCCCGCTTTCACCGACGGCCGTGACCACCACGTCACAAAAACCGAAATCGCCACCGCCGTCGCGGACGTCCGCTGCAAGAGGACGACCGGCCTCATCGCCATCTGGACGGGCGTCGAAATCGCCTACCAACGCCTGGCCATCACCCAGAACCGAACCCGCCTCACCGCCGCCCGCGCCTTCCTCGGCATCCGCCTGCGAAACGCCACAGGACCGAGCGCCTGAATGCCGGTGACTCCCTGAGATGGGAGAATCCGTTCATGGCAGATCTCGGCAGCGTTCTGTGGATCGGCGGTCCGCCCGCCTCGGGCAAGACGTCCGTGGCGCGGCTGGTGGCGCGGCGGTATGGGCTGCGCTGGTACAACGCCGACGCGCGTACCTGGGAGCACCGCGATCGGGCCATCGCGGGCGGGAACGAAGCTGCGATCCGGTGGGAGGCGATGGAGCCGGCGAAGCGCTGGGTGGCGCCGGTCGAGGAGATGCTGGCGATGTCGCTGAACCGCGAGCGCGGGCCGATGGTCGCCGATGACGTGCGGGCGCTGCCGGACGCGCCGCTGACCATCGTCGAAGGCACCCCCGTCACTCCGGAGATCGCCGGCGACCGTGCCGTGTGGCTGATGCCCGGCGCGGACGTGCTGGAGGAACGGCTCGACGAGCGGCGGATGACCGGCGGGCGGAAAGAGCTGTACCTGGCCCTGGCGGACGAGATCGCGCGACAGATCGACGGTGCCAGGACGCTCACGGCGGACGGCGACCTGGAGGAAACGGTCGCTCAGGTCGAGGAGGTCTTCGCCGACGCGCTCGCCGAGGGGCCGGTCGCCGCCACCGTCGTGGAGCGGCGCGCGCTGCTCCGGTACGCGAACCGGGCCGCCGTCGACCAGCACCTGGCGTTCTTCGCGCGTCCCTGGTCACCCGGTGACGCGCGTACGACCGTCTTCGGGTTCGTCTGCGAGTGCGGGGACCCCGCCTGCGAGGCCTTCATCGACCTGGCCATCGCCGACTTCCCCGACGGCCCGCTGCTGTCGCCTACGCACTGAAGACGCGCCGCCCGCCGACGAACGTCTGGAGGACCCGCGTCGACCCGATCGCCTCCGGCGGCCCGTCGAACGGGTCGCGGTCGAGTACCACCAGGTCCGCCAGGAGGCCGCGGGCGATGACGCCGGTGTCGTCCAGGTGGTTCACGTACGCGCCGCCCGCCGTGTAGGCGGCCAGGGCGGTGCCGAGGTCGAGGCGCTGGTCCGGCAGGAACACCGGGGCGTCCGAGCCGGGGAGCCGCCGGTTCACCGCGACGTGCATGCCCTGGATCGGGTCGGGGCTGCTGACCGGCCAGTCGCTGCCGGCCGCGAGTGTCGCGCCGGCGCGGAACAGGTCGCCGAACGGGTACTGGCACGCGGCGCGCGCGGGGCTGAGGAACGGGATGGTCAGCTCGTCCATCTGCGGCTCGTGCGCCGCCCAGAGCGGCTGCAGGTTCGCCGAGGCGCCGACCGTACGGAAGCGCGGGACGTCTTCGGGGTCCACGACCTGCAGGTGGGCGAGGTGGGGCCTCGTGTCGGTACGGCCGTTGGCGGCGCGTGCCGCCTCGACCGCGTCGAGGGCCTCGCGTACGGCGCGGTCGCCCAGCGCGTGGAAGTGCACCTGGAAGCCGTGCGCGTCGAGTGCGGTGACGTACGTCTTGAGCGCCTCGGGCTCGACGAAGGAGATGCCGCTGTCGTCCGACGCGCAGCCGCACTCGGTGAGGTACGGGCCGAGCATGGCCGCGGTGCGGTTCTCCGCGATGCCGTCCTGCATGATCTTCACGCTGGTGGCGCTCATGCGGCCGGCGGTGAGCAGCTCGCGCCGTGCGACGAGCTCGGGGATCTGCTCGGTCCCGCGCGAGCGGTCCCACCACAGCGCGCCGACGACGCGCGCGGTCAGTGTCCCGTCGCGTGCGGCGGTGGCGTACGCGGGGCCGGCGTCGGCCATGAGCGGGCTGTCCCCGACGATGGCGTCCTGCCAGGCGGTGATCCCGTACGAGTGCAGCAGGTCCTGGGCCCGCAGGAGCGCGGCGAGGAGCTCCTTGGCGGACGGGCGCGGCACGAGGTCGCCGACCAGGCGCATCGCGCCCTCTTGCAGCATCCCGGACGGGCGCCCCGCCGCGTCGCGCTCGACGCGCCCGTCGGAGGGGTCGGGCGTCGCGGCGGTGACGCCGGCCAGCTCCAGGGCGCGGGTGTTGACCCAGGCGCCGTGGTGGTCGCGGTTGACGAGGTAGACGGGCCGGGAGGGGATGAGGTCGTCGAGCCGCTCCCGCGTCGGCCTACCACCGGGGAATGCCTCCAGCGACCACCCGCCGCCGGTGATCCAGGGTGATTCCGGGTGCGCGTCGGCGTACGCGCGGATCCGCCGTGCGTACTCCTCCGCCGTCACCTCGCCGGAGAGGTCGCACTGGACCAGCTCGGTACCGCCGCCGACCGGGTGCACGTGGGCGTCCTGGAACCCGGGCACGAGCAGCCGCCCGGCCAGGTCGACGACCTCGGTGCGCGGGCCGATGAGGTCACGCACCTCGTCGTGGCCGACGGCGACGATCCGTTCCCCGCGCACGGCGACCGTGGTGGCGCGGCTGCGCGCGGCGTCGGCGGTGTGCACGGGGCCGCCGGTGAAGACGAGGTCGGCGGAGGTCTCCGGCATGGCCGCTCCTTCGTTCGGGCCCGGACGGGCGCCGGGAGAAGCCCATCCTCACCCGTCGGGGAGGATCTTCTCCAGGGCCCGGATGACCTGCGCGACGTGGCGGCGTGTCGCGTGCTCGGCCGCCGAGGTGTCGCCCGAGGACAGCGCGTCCAGGATCTCGGTGTGCTCGTCGAGTCCGGCCTGCGGGCGTCCGGGCACCGCGACGGTCAGGCTGTGCCCGAGGCGCAGCTGCGCGCCGAGCAGGTCGGCGATGCCCATCAGGCGCCGGTTGGACGAGCCCTGCCAGATGAGCGCGTGGAACTCACGGTCGAGCGCGGCGTAGCTCTCCACGTCGCCCTTGTCCAGCGCGGTCCGCTGGCCGTCGACCAGCTCACGAAGGCGGGCGATCAGCTCGGGAGGCCTGGTGCACGCGACGTCGCGCGCCGCGAGGGAGTCGACCGCCGAGCGCAGCTCGTAGATGTCGCGCATGTCGGTGACGGTCAGCTCGGCGACGAAGTACCCGGCGTGCTTGCGCGCCACCAGGAACCCCTCGCGTTCGAGGATCGCCAGCGCCGCCTTGACCGGGGTCGGCGAGATGCCGAGGCGCTCGGTGAAGGGACGCACCGTAACCCGCTCGCCGGGCAGTAACGAACGCTCCAGCACGGCTTCGCGCACCGCCTCGTAGGCAGAGCGTACGAGGCCGCTCTCCTCGGGAACCCGCTCGGTCACCGTTCACCTCCGACGCGCATCGGTACCAGCCGATGCCGTCTCCACTCTTCCAGTTGGTCAGCGTAGTGCCGGTCGCCGTGATGTCCGGACGCACCTCCCGGGATCACCCAGCCGGACGCGCCGAGATCCGCGAGGTCCAGCACCTGCCGGTACACCGACAGGTTCGTGATGGCGAAGGACGCGTCCTCGGGCCAGGCGTACGCGCCGTTCTGGATCGTCTCGTTGTCCCCGCCGATGCCGTTACGCGCACGCAGTCGCTTCATGATCAGATCCAATCCGCTAGGCGTTCGAGCGGCCGGGGATACGACCGTCTTTCGCCAGCAGGGGAACGTCGAGCGGAACGGTCTCGGGGTACTTGACGCCGGCGCCGGTGTTGAGCACGACGACCTCGTCGCCTGCGGCGACCAGGCCTTCTTCCTTGAGCCGGCCGAGCGCGGCGAAGCAGGCGGCGCCCTCGGGGCAGATGAACGCGCCCTCCAGAGAGGCGACCTCGACCTGCGCGGCCAGGAGCTCCTCGTCGGTGACCGCGATCGCGGTGCCGCCGGTCGCGTAGACGGCGTCCAGCACGAGGAAGTCGCCCAGCGCCTTGGGCACGGTGATGCCGAACGCGACCGTACGCGCGTCGGGGAAGGGCTCGCTCTCCCGGTCGCCGCGCTCGAAGGCCCGCACGATCGGCGCGCAGCCGGTGGCCTGCACGGCGACCAGGCGCGGCAGGTCGCCGGTCACCCAGCCGAGTTCGAGCAGCTCGCGCAGTGCCTTGTGGATGCCGATGATGCCGACCCCGCCGCCGGTCGGGTACAGGATCACGTCGGGCATGCGCCAGCCGAGCTGCTCGGCGATCTCGTACCCCATCGTCTTCTTGCCTTCGAGGCGGTAGGGCTCCTTGAGGGTGGAGACCTCCTGGTAGCCGCCTCGCTCCACCACCGCCGCGGCGACCAGCTTCCCGGCGTCGCCGATGAGACCGTCCACCCGGTAGAGCTCGGCGCCGCACACCTGGCACTCGGCCATGGTGATGGCGGGCGCGTCGTCCGGCATCGCGATCAGGCTCTCCATGCCGGCGCGTGCCGCGTACAGGGCCCACGCCGCGCCGGCGTTGCCGTTCGTGGGCATGGCCACGCCCGTGACGCCCAGCTCGGCGGCGCGCGACACTCCGACCGCCGCGCCACGCGCCTTGAACGTGCCGGTGGGCACGAGCCCCTCGTCCTTCATGAGCAGCCGGGGCAGCCCGGCGCGCTTCCCGTACGCGGGCATCGGCAGCAGCGGGGTCATCCCCTCGCCGAGGCTGACGACGCGGTCCTCGGACCGCACCGGCAGCACCTCGTGGTACTTCCAGAGCGTCGGCGCGCGCCCGGCGACCTCCTCGCGAGTGACGCTCGCCCGTACTCGCTCCAGGTCGTACCTGGCCAGCAGGGGCGCGCCCGCCGCGGAGACGCCCTGCAGGACGTCGGCGTCGTACCGCTCGCCGGTGCGGGAGCACTCGAGGTGACTGAGGAACGAGTAGGTCACGGAGGTTCTCCTCGCGGGGGGACGTGGAGCAGGGTTCCGGCAATATTGGATCCAAAACGCGGGCATCGTCAACACTCTGTCCACGATCCGGACATCTCAGGCAATCGGGGCGTGGCACGGAAAGGAGCTTCGTAAACATCGGAAATGGACCATCGATCGGGCGGGTGACATTCCACTCACCTCCTATCGATGACAACTTCCGGCGATCGCGGTCGCGGCCCCGTCGGCTTACTCTGACGTCGGAGGACCTGCCGGCGCTGCGGGATAAAACCCGCGAATACCTACCAATCGATCCTTTTGCGTTCAATGCCCGGGGGCAGCAAATGCGAGGACTACCGATCCAGGCCCGCGTGTACTTCTTCGGCGTGGTCGCGCTGGCGGCGATCGCCATCGGAACGTCACACCCGTCGGAGCTGCCCTGGCGTACGCCCCTCGTCCTCTGCGCGCTGTTCGTCATCACCGAGTCCGCGCCGGCGCCCCTCGCGGTGAAGCGCGCGCACGTCTCGCTGTCCTTCGCGGTGAGCCTGGCGGCGGTCGTCCTGCTCGGCCCCGGCGGCGCCGCCCTCGTCGGCGCGTCGGCGGTCATCACGGTGAAGCGCGACCTCGCCACCGTGAAGCGGATCTTCAACGGGGCGCAGTTCGCACTGAGCGGGTACGCGGCGGGCCGAGTGTTCCAGGCGTTGGGCGGCGCGCCGTACCAGCGCGGTGAGGCCCACTGGGCCGACGACGTGATCGGCCCGTTCGTCGGCGCCCTGGCCGTCTACGTCACGGTGAATCTGCTGCTCATGGGCGGCATCCTCATCGTCGGCAAGCAGGCCACCTGGCGCGAGGTGCTGGCCGAGAGCGTCCAGCTGTCGGTCGGCTGCCTCGCGTACGGGATGTTCGGGCTGCTCATCGCCGCGCCGTGGGACGTCGTCGGGCCGCTCTCAGCGATCCTCGTCGTGATGCCGCTCTTCACCGCGCGGTGGGCGTTCACCCAGATCCACGCGCAGCAGCAGGCCCACTCGGCGACGATCGCGGCCCTGTGCCAGGCGGTGGAGACCAAGGACTACTACACCCGCGGCCACAGCGAGCGCGTCTCACGCGGCTCCGTGATGATCGCCGAGGTCATCGGCATGCGCAGCGACCGCGTCAAGGCCATCCGCTACGCCGGGATGCTGCACGACATCGGCAAGCTCGGCGTGCCGACCAAGGTGCTGCAGAAGGAGGGCGGCCTGACCGAAGAGGAGTACGCCGCGATCCAGCTGCACCCGATGCGCGGCCTGGAGATCGTCCGTGGCATCGGGTTCCTCGACGAGGCGCTCGCCGGGATCATGCACCACCACGAGCGGGTAAACGGCACCGGTTACCCGATGGGGCTGGCCGGGTCGGAGATCCCCGAGTTCGCCCGCGTCATCTCCGTCGCCGACGCCTTCGACTCGATGACCTCCGACCGCTCCTACCGCGCGGCACGTACGCAGGAAGAGGGCATCGCCGAGCTGAGGAACTGCGCCGGCACCCACTTCGACCCGAAACTCGTCGACGCGTTCATCACCGCACTGGAGACCTGCGGCTGGGAGCGCCCTGTGCCCATCGCGCCGCCCGTCGGCGAGGAGGTCGAGACCACCCGCCAGGACCACGACGACCCGTCGGCGCCTATCAAGGTCGTCGACTACGACCGCAACCCCTGATCAGCCCAGCCGGGACCCGCTCACCGACGGGTGGCCGGCGCCGATGAAGAAGATGCCCGGGTAGCCGCGCGTCTCGAAGCCCGCACTGTGGTTACGGTGCAAAGTCGAGTGCTCGATGCTCATCGTCCCGGTGTGGTCGTTGCTCACGAAGAAGATCGCGCCGCCGCCTTCGTGCGCGTTGTTGTTCTCGATGACCGTCCCGGCGACGCGCACCGTGTACCGGTTGCCGTCGGTGTAGACGGCGCCGCCGCTGCCGCCGCCCGCCGAGCCGGCGCGGGCCGGATTCGCGCCGTTTCCGACCGCCGAGTTGCCGGTCATCAGGCTGTTGAGGACGACCCAGGTCACCCCGATGCTGCTCAGCGCGCCGCCGTTGGAGCACGAACCGCCGCGGAAGGTGCTGTTCACGATGTACACCGGCAGGTTCCGCGACTGGCTCAGCACGCGGACGGCCGCGCCGCCGAGATCGGGTCCGAGGCGGTCGCACCGGTTGCCGGTGAACTCGGTGTTCACCGCCTTGAACCGGCCGCCGCGTACGAAGATCGCGCCGCCGCCTCCGCCCTCGGTCCTGTCGCCCGTCGAGTTCCCGGAGGTGAACGTCATGTTCTGCACGGTGAGCCGCGGGGTCGCCTGGTCCTGGCAGTGGGAGGTCGTCCACCCCTGGGCCTGGTCACAGGTGTTCATGTAGAGGATCCGCCGCGCGCCGCCGCCGCTGAGCGTGACCGTGCCGCGCCCGTCGAGCACGACGCTGGGGCTGGCGTTCCTGACCTTGGCGGTCGCCTTCATCGTGATGGTGATCGGGTCGGGCCCGCAGTCGAACCTGATCACGCCGCCCTTGGCCACCGCTGCGACGACCGCCGCCGAGGTGCAGCCACCGGGCTTCCCGTGACCGACCGTACGGTCCGGGTGCGAGGTGTCGACCGCGCGTGCCGCGGCGGGCACCGGGATCCGGCCGTTCGGGTTGCCGGGGTGGAAGTGGTTCGGCATCACACGCTTGGACGCGGTGGTGACGGACGTGGGATCGGCGGACGGCGAGCCGGCCGGTGTCTTGGACCCGTGCGCCGCCGCGGACCTGTCCGGCTTGGACGAGCCGCATCCGGCCAGGGCCAGGACGAGAACAAGCAGGACCGCACCGCTTCTGCCACGCATCCGGCGATACTAAGGGTGCGATCCATTTCATGAAATCCCCAATGAGTATCGCGATAACCGCATTCCGTAGCAATGGCGGTAAATCATTCGGATTTACGGCGCCGCGCCGATATCTTCGGCGCCATGCCCGCCCGCTCCCGCCTCGACGTGCCGCTGCCGCGGCCCGTACCGGCGCATGCCTTCCGGCATCCGTCCGAGGCCGACGTCCCCGCGCTCGGGCAGCTGATGTGGGACTCCTTCCAGGGCACCCCGGACGAGCCGGACGCCGGGAGCGACCCCGCCGCGGCGACCGACGAGATCCGGCGGCTCTTCGCCGGTGAGCACGGGCCGTTCCTCCCCGCCGCGTCCTTCGTCGCCGAGTGCGACGGGCGTCCCGTGGCGGCGGCCCTCGTGACGCTGTGGCGGCAGGACCTTCCGCTGCTCGCGTACGCCTTCACCGCCCCCTCGTACACGGGGCGGGGCCTGGGCCGCCGGCTGATCGAGGCGGCGATGCACGCCCTCGGCGAGTGCGGCCACGAGCGGCTGACCCTCGCCGTGACCGCCCACAACGTACGGGCCCGGCGGCTTTATGAGTCGCTCGGGTTCACCGAGGTGCCGGCGGAGTGAGACCGGGTACGGGTGCCCGCGGCGGGCACCCGTACCCGGGTCGTCAGGAACCCGCCTGGTCGGCCACCGACGCGAGGTAGGTCTCGGCCTTGGCCGGGTCCATGAGCCAGTTCTCGAAGTCCGTCGGGTTCGCGTAGCCGTACGCGAAGCGGTGCGCGACGGTGGGGTTCTGGCTCGCGGCGCCGAGGATGCCCTGGACGTGTTCGGGCAGCGGGCCGAGGAGCGCGTTGCTGAAGTTCGTGACGTGCCGCGCGTACTCCCAGTACGCGTCGAACGTCTGCTGCATCCACTCACGGTCGAACGGACGGCCGCCGCGCTTCAGGATCGAGTCGAGGTACGTCGCGGCGCAGCGTGCGGCGTTGTTGGAGCCCTGGCCGGCGATCGGGTCGTTGGCGACGACCACGTCGGCCATGCCCAGCACATGCGACGTCGCGCTCAGCTCGCCGACCGGGTGCCGGACGACCGGCGCGTAGGACCCGGAGAGGGCGCTGCGGGAGTCGGTCGGCTCGACGGCGCCGCAGCGCGCGTGCTCCCACGGGACGAACTCGCGCATGAGGCCGAGCGAGCGATCGAGGTGCTCCTGCGGGGAGAGCCGGCCCTCCCAGCGGTCCAGCGGGCCGCCGGGGACGGCCTCCCAGAACAGGATGTCGCACGGGCCCGTCTTGGTGAGCGCGGGGATGACGAACAGCTCGCCGACGCCGGGCGTGACGTTGATGCCGACGTTCGGCTCGTCGAAGCCGGGACGCGGTTCCATGCCGTGCACGTAGACGACGGCCAGCGTGCGCTGCGCGCTGTCGAACGGCGAGCGCGACGGGTCGCGGTCGAAGAGCTCGACCAGCTCGCCCTTGCCCGCCGCCACGATCGTGAGCTCGTACTGGGCGGTCAGCCCCTCCAGGTCGGAGGTCATGACGCCGTGGTAAATGATCTTCCCGCCGCGGGACTCGAAGAGCTCCAGCCAGCCGGCCATCTTGACCCGCTGGTCCACGGACTGGGCGTACTCGTCGAACGGAGCCTTGAAGTTCAGGGCGATGTTGCCGGGAGGGCCCGCCACCGCGACGTTCAGCGACGTGATGCGGGGCGTCTCGTCCTCCCACTGGTTGATGTCGTGCTCGCGTTCGAGCCGCAGGTTCGGTCCGAACATGACCTGCGTCGACGTGATGTGGCCGTTCCGGATCTCCTCCGGCGTACGCGCGGACATCACCGTCACGTCGTAGCCTTCGCCGAGCAGACTGAGCGCGAGCTGCAGACCCGATTGTCCCGCGCCGATGATCAGGATCTTCCGCATGGTTCTCTCCTCGGTTTCAACGTGAGGCCGGTACACCGGATCCGTCGGCGCCGGTCGTGGCCATCGTGTGGTTCAGAGCCGTGATGAGGGCCTGTACGACAGAGGTCTTGTGGCGGGCATCGCAGGTGATGAGCGGCACGTCGGCGGAGAGGCGCAGCGCCTCCCGTACCTCCTCCAGCCCGTGGAGCTGCCTGCCGTCGAACAGGTTGACCGCCACGATGAACGGCACGTCCGAGTCGTTCTCGAAGTAGTTGACGGCCGGGAACGACGCGTCGAGCCGTCGCGTGTCGACGAGCACCACCGCGCCGCTCGCGCCTCGGCACAGGTCGTCCCACATGGGCCAGAACCTCGCCTGCCCCGGCGTGCCGAACAGGTAGAGGATCAGATCGCGCGCGAGCGTGATGCGGCCGAAGTCCATCGCGACCGTGGTCGTCGTCTTGGCCTCGCCTCCGCCGAGCCGGTCGACGGACTTACCGGCCTGCGTCATCCAGGCCTCGGTGTTGACCGGGGGGATCTCCGAGACCGCGCCCACCATGGTGGTCTTGCCGACACCGAACCCGCCCGCGACGACGATCTTGGCCGAGGTGAGCCGCGCCGGGCTGTCAGGCGAGTTCGCGAAGGCCATCGATGACTCTCTCCAGAAGGGTCGGGTCGTACGGTGAGGCATAGGACTCCGGGTTGATCAGCACCCGGTTGCCGGCGGCCAGGTCCCCCAGCAGGACGCGCGTGACGCCGAGCGAGACGCCGCAGTTCGCGGACAGCTCGGCGATCGACTCCGTCGTGGTGTGCGCCCGCTCGTACAGCGCCCGCGCCTCGGGCGGCAGGCGCTTGGCGAACGACGCGTCGTAGTACCGCACCGAGACCAGCGTGTGGACGAAGAGGTTGCGCCGCGTACGTGTCCGGCCTCCGGTCAGCACGTAGGGACGCACCCAGGGGTTCGTCTTCATGTCCACACACCCGTTCCAGGTCGGTGACTCATGACATGCCCTGCCCCGTCGAGAGACGGCGGAGGTCGTCCCGCATCTGCGGGGTCAGTACGTGCCCGACGCTCTCCACGAGCTGGGCCATCCGGTGGGCGATCATTCCGAGGTTGGAGCCTTCGTGGACCAGCACGGTGAGTCCCGCGAGGTCGCCGATCGCCATGAACAGGAAGTGCCCGGCCGGGAACTTCAGCATGATCTGATCGCATCCGCCCTCGCCCACGAGGTTCGCGATGCTGTGGCCGAGGCTGATCATGCCGCTGGTCATCGCCGACAACGGGTCGGCGATGTCGGCCGACATCGAGCCGGACGCGAACAGCAGGAGACCGTCGGAGGACACGATCAGGGCGTGTGTCACCCCGGGCGTCGAGGAGGCGAAGTTGTCGACCAGCCACCCGAACTCTCCTGGGTTCGAAGGCTGGGCGCGTGCGCCGCCGATGTTCGTCACTGTGTCCTTCCCTCCGGCTCATTCGGGTCGGCACTCGGCGCCTGCTGCCCGGACGTGAAGGCGCTCACGTCCTCGGCGAAGGACCGGGCCACCGCCGCCGGGTCCCTGGTGCGGTCGCGGCCGTTCGCGGGCTTGCCCTCACCCCCGCGCAGGCTCGTACGCGTGCGGCGGGGAAGGCCTCCGCTCGGCTCCCTCTCGCCCTCCGCCTTCTCCTCGGCGGGCGGGCGGGCGACGCTGAGGTGCGTCGGGGCGGGCATCTTCGGAGCCTCATGCGAGCGGGTATGCCGGTGCGCACCCTGCTCGGCCGGCGCGGTGATGGGCGGTTCGTGGTCGGGGACCTCGCACAACAGGTCCGGCGGGATCGTCACCATCGCGACCGTGCCGCTCGGCGCTCCCGTGCCGGTGTGCGCGCGGGACGCGAGCCGTACGGTCACGCCGTGCCGATACGCCAGCCGGTGCACCACCGGGAAGCCCGTGTGCTTGCCCGTACGGCCGTTCACCTTCGGAACCGGCCCGGCGAGGGCCCCGTTGAGGATCTTCAGCTGTGAGGCCGGGATCCCGATGCCGGTGTCCTCGACGCGGAGCATCACACCGCCGCTCTCCAGCAGGTGACCGCTGACCGTGACCGTGGACGGCGAGTAGTTCGTGGCGTTGTCCAGGAGCGCGGCCAGCAGCGACGCCATGTCATCGGCGGCGTACGGGACGACGGCCAGCTCGGCCATCCGCCCGATGGTGACCCTGGGGTAGTGCTCGATCGCCGACTCCGCGGCGCGGATCACGTCGACGAGCGAAGAGGTGAATCCGCCCAGGTCGCCTACTTCGATTCCGGCGAGAATGCGCAGGTCGCGTGCTGCGCGCCGCATCCGCGTGACGGAGTGGTCGACCTGGTAGAGCCACTGCAGGCGTTCCTCGTCGTCCTCGTCGGCCTCCAGCTCGTCGAGGGAGGGGCGCAGTTGCTCGGCGTGGGCGATCATCTGGAGCGCGAACCGCTCACAGATCTCCGGCCAGGCCTCGCCGTTCGCCTGGGGGGTGGCTTTGGAGGAGGCCGGGTCGACGAAGGTCGGGGCCTGCGGGAAGTTCGCGTTCTCCGGACGGCCCGGGTCCTGAGCGTGGCCCGGGGGCGGGAAGCCCGCCTGCCCGGCCGGTGGGCCGACGCGGGACGCTTCGGCGGAGCGTCCCGTACGGTCCGGGTCCGGTGCGACGGCCGCGCCGTACGCGGGATCGGGCTGCCGCGCTCCACGTGAGGCAGTGGCCTGGTCGTACGCGGGATCGGGCTGCCGCTCTCCGCGTGAAGCGGTGGCCTGGTCTTGCGCGGGATCGGGCTGCCACGGACCGCGTGAGGCGGCGGCCTGGTCGTGCGCGGGCGACGGACGGTACACGGGCGGCGGGACGGATCCCGGCATCGGGAACGAGCCGGCCTGAGGCCACCCGACGTGAGGTGCCTGGTTCTGTCCTGTCCGGTTCGTCTGCTCGGAGCCGCGCTGCGCGTCGGTCCGGGTGTCGTACGCCGGTTCCTCATCGGCCGGCATCAACCATCGGGCGAGCCGGTGCCGGAGACCTCCGCCCCTCATGACGGGCACCCGCTGAGCCCGTGATGCCGACTCCGCCGGAGGCATATCTCCACTAAATCCCCTTCGTGGCTGATAGCTGTCGCACAGACGCCCGCATCCGCCACGACCGGCCCGGCGTCCCAGGCCGGCATCGGTCATGCCCCGATCGTCCGCCGATCACAAACGGGCGAAACGATACATTGGCACACGGGCCGACCCCACGTCAGATACGCCCCCGAAAAGCCATAGAGCGTAGCACTCAACCCGGACCGCTCAACTCAGTCCTTCGTGCCCCAATGGCCCCTATGTCGGGTTCACCTTATCGGCCGATGATCAGCCTTTGTCGACCTCGGCGACGATGGCGGCGGTCACGGCACCGGTTCCGGCGGTGCCACCGACGTCGGGGGTACGGATCTCGGCGGACATGGTCGCCTCCACCGCCGTACGTATCAGGGCGGACGCCGCCGTGCAGGCCGCGTCGCGGTGACGTTCGGCCAGCCAATCGAGCATCATCGCGATCCGCTCGCTCTCGATGCCGGGATGCCGCGCGGCCACCTCGTCGAAGATCCTGCGCAGGAACGCCAGGCTCTTGAGAACGTTCGCCTTGTCGAACAACGTCACTCGCCCCGGCCGGCCCGCCTTCCGGCGAGCGGCCGCGAGCCCGAACGCGATCTCGAAAAGCTCCTCACTGGTCGCCCGCGTGATCGTCATGCGGTCGTGCTCGACGTCGGGGTCCTCCGAACGCGGGTCGCCCCGCCCGGCGAACAGCCCTTCGGTGCACTCTCGTATGGTGACGAGGTCGATGTCCTTTGCATGCAATACTGGCGGGACACCGGGCAGCAGCGAGGTCGGCCGGACGCTCGCCAGCAGCCGGTAGCGCTCGCGGATGTCGATCTGCGGCGTGATCTCCGTGCCATCGGCGTTCCGCACCGACGGCAGCCCGATCGCCCCGAGCAGCACGGCGTCGGCCCGCCCGACCGCCGCCATCGTCCCGGCACTGATCGACACGCCCGTGTCGAGGAACTCCTGCGCTCCGGACTGGTGCTCTTCGTACTTCAACCCGACCCCGGCCCGCGCCGCCGCCGTGGAGAGCACGGCACGTGCGGAGTCGAGGACCTCCGGACCGATGCCGTCGCCGGGCAGCAATACGATCCGGTACGGCTCACCGTCCGCACGGGGGACGGACGGCCGAGACGAGGCTGCGGGATACGTGGACATCGGCGGGCTCCCTCGGGACGGATGACGCTGTCCGAGCACCCCGGATGCGAGTGATTGTATACAAACGCATCACAAAAGGTCCATGCGTGAGACAGCCCGCGAGCCGAGGGCGGCTACTTCCCGAGGGCGGTGAGGGCGGCGTTCACCGCGCCCGCGACCATCTCCAGCCGGGTGACCGTGGTGGCGGAGCCGATGTGCGGCAGGGCCAGGACGCGGGGGTGGCGGACGAGAGGCGCGTCGGCGGGGGCCGGTTCCGCCGGGTGGACGTCCAGGCCCGCGGCCGCGAGGCGGCCCGAATCCAACGCTCGCAGGAGGGCCGTCTCGTCGACGACTCCCCCGCGTGAGGTGTTGATGAGGATCGCGCCCGTGCGCACGCGCGCGAGGAAGTCCGCGCCGACCAGGCCGGCGGTCTCGGGGGTGAGGGGGACGTGGAGGCTGATCACGTCGCTCGCGGAGGCCAGCTCGCGCAGGTCGACGAAGCGCACGCCGGGGTGCGCACCCGCCTCGGGGACCGTACGGGTGGTACAGAGCACCGTCATGCCGAACGCGGCGCCGTAGCGGGCGACGCGTTCGCCGATGGCGCCGAAGCCGACGATGCCGAGGGTCGCGCCGTCCAGCTGCAGGCCGGTCCACTCCCAGGGCTCCCAGCGCGACCAGCGTCCCGCCGACAGGTCGGCCGCCGCCGCGCGGACCCCACGGGCGGCGCCGAGCACGAGAGTCCAGGCGAGCTCAGCGGTGGCGGGTGCCGTCACCGAGCCGGGCAGCCGCACCACCTCGACGCCCGCCCGCCGCGCCGCGTCCTGGTCGATGTGGTCGACCCCAGTCGAGATCGACGACACCACCCGAAGGCGATGCCCGTCCTCCAGCCCGTCGAAGAACCCGGCGTCGAGAGGCTCCGAGATCGTCAAAACGATCGCGTCGCTCCGGGCCGCCTCGGCCCGGACCTCCGCGCTGTCGGCCGTCCCGCCCGGAGCACCGCTCGCCGAGACGACGAGCTCGACACCGTCGAGATCCAGCTCACTCCGGACCGCCTCCGGCAGCTCCCGGGTGACGAAGACCCGCTTGGCGCTCATCCTGCCTCCACACTCAGGCCATCACGGCCGTCCGGTCCATCCCGCCGTACACGACGACCTGGCTCAAGGCCAGGCCGCGCCCGCCACCCTGCCATCGCGAGGTCACGAGACTCCGGCCGGGGGGCCGCCGGCGGCTTCGCGGCTGCGGAGGAGCCGGGACTTGGCGGAGTAGACGTGGGCGAGCATCACGGACTCGGCCCAGTCACCGCTGCGGGCGCGGAACGCGGCGAGGATCTCCCGGTGGTGCTGGTTGCTGCGCGCCTGGTCTTCGGGTGTGTAGTCGTACACCGTCCGCAGGACCAGCGGGGACAGGACGACGCCGTTGCGCATGGCGGCGATGACCTCGCCGCCGGCCGCCAGGGCGATCGCGCCGTGGAACTCGTAGTTGAACTGCGTGGTCTGGTCGATCAGCTGCTCGGCGCCGAGCTCCATCGACCGCGCGGCGTGCTCCATCCTGTCGCACAGCTCCGACAGCCGGTCGATCTCGGCGTCGCTGATCAGCATGGCGGCCCGTTTCACGATGAAGCCCTCGACGACCGCGCGCAGGTCGTAGATGGCCGCGATGTCGAGGCTCTTCCAGTCGATGACGCGGGCTCCGCGGTGGGGCTCGGACTCGATCATCCCTTCGGCCTGCAGGCGGCCCAGGGCCTCGCGGACCGGGGTGCGGCTGAAGCCGTAGTGCTCGGCGAGGTTCTTCTCCCCGAGCCGGGAGCCGCCTCCGAGGACCCCGGAGAGGATGTCCCCGCGGATCATCCGATAGGCGCGGTCGGCGGCGCGTTCGGAAACTGTGCTCACCCGGAAGGACGATACAAGAACGGTGGCCCGCCGACCCGGTGGACCCGCACGCGCCGGGCGCACCCCTCAGCATCACGCGAGATTGTGCACAACTTGCCCCTTCTCTCTGTCGGCCGAGCAACCAGTGCGATCCGGTTAACTTCGGTGTCATACAGCTAACTCTTGATTTCTGCGCACTGCTGCAGCATTGACGCTCTTAAGCCAGATTGCATACAGTACTCCCACTTGCAGCAGGGTCGGAGGTCGGCAGTGCGGACTCATCGTGATCAGGGCGCGCCGGACGGCCGGCATGACGGCTGCGGGCGTGGCGCCGCCACCGAGGCATGGGACGCCGCGAACGCCCGCCGCCTCGCCTACGACGACCGCGTACGCGCGGTCATCACGTGGATCGACGCGTCGCGCGAGGACGCCGAGGCGGCCGACTCGCGTGCCGCGAAGGGCCGGTCGCTCGGCGCTCTGGACGGGATGCTGCTCGGGCTGAAGGACAACATCGACACGGCCGGGACGAGGACGACCTCCGGCGCGAGGTTCCTGTCCGGCAACGTGCCGGAGAGGGACGCCACGGCGGTGACGCGCCTGCGGGAGCAGGGCATCGTGGTGAACGCCAAGCTCAACATGGCCGAGCTGGCCTGGGGCGCGACGACGCAGAACGCCACGTACGGCGCGTGCCGCAACCCCTGGGACCTCGACCGGATCCCCGGAGGGTCGAGCGGCGGCTCCGGCGCGGCGATCGCGGCCGGCTACTGCGACGCCGCCCTCGGCACCGACACGGGAGCCTCGGTCCGCATCCCGTCCTCGCTGAACGGCGTGGTCGGCCTGCGCCCGAGCGTCGGCACGATTTCCAACCACGGCGTGTTCCCGCCTCGTACACGCAGGACGTCATCGGCCCGATGGCGCGCCGCGCGGTCGACGTCGCCCGGCTCACCGAGGCGCTCGTCGGGCCCGACCCCGCGGACCCGTACTCCGTCGCGAGCGACGGGCCGCCCGCGACGTCGGCGATCGGCAAGCCGCTCAGCGGCCTGACGGCCGGCATCGCCCACGGATTCTTCTTCGACGACCTCGACGACGGCGTCGGCCAGGTCGTCGAGACGTTCCTCGCCTGGCTGCGGGTACGCGCCGGTGCCGGACTTCGGGGCGGCGGACGCGGCCGAGCACTGGACCCGCATCGTCCAGCGCGAAGGCGCGTTCGTGCACCGCGAGCGCCTGGCGAACGATCCGGACGCCTTCTCCCTCGATGTGTACGCGCGCGTCTCGGCCGGCCTCGGTGTGACGGCGACCGAGATGGTGCGCTCGCTCGACTTCCGCGCACGCTACCGGCGGCGTGTTCGCCGACATGGACGTGATCGTCTGCCCGGTGGTGCCGGTGGACGTCCCGCTCGCCGGCGGTTACGACTCCCGCGAGCAGACCGGTCCGTTCGCGCACAAGCCGGGGTTCGGGACGCTCGCCGAGGGGTTCTCCGGCCTCCCTTACATCACCGGCGCGGAGGACCGCCACCCCGTGCTGGCCGGCTACCCGCTGGCCGACGGCGTCGCCGCGCTGACCGGCGCGATGTCCGTGCTGGCCGCCGTCTGCACGTACGCCGAGTTCAACGCGCTGTCCCAGCAGTATCGCGACACCCCGTCGAAGGGGGACTCCTCACTCGGCTAGCACCCTGACAAGTGCTTGCATTTTCAAGTTATAGCCGAGAGGGGGGCTTGCGGCAAGACCCCGGTGATGGTCCAGAATCCGCATCCACGACGCGGCCTGCCGGCCGTGGTCGGTGCCGTTTTCAGGGGGAGTTCGATGCGTGTTCTACTGTCCACGATCGGGTCGCGTGGCGAGGTCCAGCCGCTGGTGGCGCTGGCGGTGGAGTTGAGGACTCTCGGGGTGGAGGTACGGGTGTGCGCGCCGCCCGACTTCCGCGGCTGGATCGACACCCTCGGGATCCCTTTCTCGCCCATCGGACCCGAGCTGCGTCAGACCGCATCGGCGAGCCGGCGCGGGCCGCTGACACCGCCCACGCCGGAGCGGCGGCGGCAGATGCTCGAGGGCACGGTCGCTACCCAGTTCGCCACGATCCCGGCGGCGGCCCAGGGCTGCGACGCCATCGTGGGAGGCGGCGCCCTGTCGATCGCCGCTCGCTCGATCGCCGAGCAGATGGGGATCGCCTACTTCTACGCGAGCTACTGCCCGAGGACACTGCCGTCCCCGCACCACGCACCGATCCCGCACTGGGGGGCGGCACCGGCGGGTGGAACGGCCGATCACCGCGCGCTCTGGGCCGAGGACGCGGAACGCTGGAACGGCACCGTCGGCGCCGCTCTGAACTCCCATCGGGCATCGGCCGGCCTGGCTCCGGTCACGGACGTGCGCGGCCACATGTTCACCGACCGGCCCTGGCTCGCCGCCGACCCGACGCTGGGGCCCTGGCCCGAGCCCGCGGACTCCGGCGTCGTTCAGACGGGCGCGTGGATCCTGGCGGATCAGGCTCCGCTGTCTCCCGAGCTGGTGGACTTCCTCGACGACGGTGAACCGCCCGTCTATTTCGGATTCGGCAGCATCCGCGCTCCACAGGACATCGGTAAGGCGATGATCGGAGCGGCCCGTGCCCTCGGCCGCCGCGCGATCGTGTACCGCGGCTGGACCGGCCTGTCGCCGGTGGACGACCGGCCCGACTGCCTGTCCATCAGCGACGTCAATCAGCAGGCGCTCTTCAAGCGGGTCGCCGCCGTCGTCCACCACGGAGGGGCGGGCACCACGACGGCGGCAGCGCGGGCCGGAGCGCCGCAGGTCCTCATCCCCCAGCACTACGACCAGCCCTACTGGGCGGGGCGAATCAACGACCTCGGGATCGGAGCCGCGCACCCGCAGGTCGCGCCGACCGTCGACTCGCTGGTCACGGCCCTCGACCACGCGCTGCAGCCGGACGTGGCGGACCGCGCCGGGGTCGTCGCCGCCTCGGTGCGCGCCGACGGCGCAGCCGCCGCCGCGCGGCAGCTGATGGCCTCATGCTCTCAGAAAGCGCGCTGAGCGCCCCGTTACTCGGTCGTAGGCGCGACGAGCCGGGTCAGCGCTGCATGTGAGGGGGTGCCGGGGGCGGCGGAGTACGCGACCAGGCGCTGGCCCGGGGAGTCCGGCACGGCCAGGACGTCGTAGTCCAGCGTCACCCTGCCGATGACCGGGTGGTTCAGGTGCTTGCGTCCGCTGACCTTGTGACGGAGTTCGCGTGCGGCCCACAGACGGCGGAAGTCCGGGGCGGTCTTCTCCAGTTCGGCCATCAAGGCGGCGGGCCCGTGGTCGTCAGGGCGGTGGCCGGCGGACGCGCGCAGGTGGGCGGCCGAGTCCGACGCGATGTCCGCCCAGCCGGCGAAGACGCAGCGCACGTTGTTCGGGCGGCGGGGACCGCCGGTGAGGTGGCGGAACAGGGCGGCCGCGGCTGCGTTCCAGGCCGGCACGTCGCCGCGCCGCCCGATCACGTACGCGGCGGTCGGCGGGGCGAGGGTCGAGCATGCGGCGTGCACCGGGCGCGAGTGCCTCCGGCCCGTCGTCCGCGCCGGCCAGCGCGAACAGGTGCTCGCGCTCGGCGCCGGACAGCCGCAGCGCACGTGCCGGATCTCCCCTTCGCGCAGGTCGAAGTCGATGCCCGTCAGGAAGTCGCCGCGCAGGTCGCGCACTGACAGCACGACGTCCTTGCCCGTCGGCGCGGCCTCGACGTCGGAGACGTGGTCGGCCAGGTCGTGACCGACGATCATCTTGATCAGGTCGCGCCCGGATGCCTCGGCCGTCTCCACGGTCCCGCTCGTGCGGCCGTCGCGCAGCACCGTGACGCGGTCGGTGATCTCGCGGACCTCGTCGAGGTCGTAGGAGACGAACAGAACGCTGGAGCCGCCGGCGGTGATGCGCCGCATCAGGAGAACAGCAGGCCGGCCTCCTGCTTGGGCAGGAAGACCGTCGGCTCGTGGAGGATCAGCAGGTCGCCGGACTCGCGGCCGCGCGACGACTCGACCGCGCGGACGATCGCGAGCATGGCGCGCTCGACCGGGCGGATCTTCTCCCACGCGCGCCGCCGGGTCGATGTCGACCCTGTAGCGCTCGAAGGTCCGCGCGGCGCGTTCGCCCGCAGCGCGCCAGGAGAACATCAGCGCCTTGGACCGCGCGATCTCGCCGAGGAAGAGGTTCTCGGTGACGCTCAGCGAAGGCAGCAGGCCGAGGTCCCGGTGGACGAACTCGAACCCGAGCCGGCGGTACTGGCCGGGCATCAGCGGCAGCGGGACGTCCTCGCCGAACACCTCGAGGGTTCCGCTGCCGGGCTTGTGGAACCCTGACTCGGCGAGCCGTGGTAGCTGGTGATCTTGACCTTGCCGGTCTTGGCGAGAGTCTCGACCGCGGGCACCGCGCCGGCCACCATGGCGTCGTACAGCACGTACACGTAGTCGATCTTCGGGTTCGCCTGGAGTTGCGACTGGATGACGCCCTGCGTCTTGGTGTTCCAGTCCGCGACCGGGAGGTGACCTTGATCGAGCACTTCAAGCAGTTCGCCGAGAACTCGTCGGTCATCGTCTTGATCGTGCCGGGGCTCGGCAGGATGTCGGTGACGCCGACGATCAGGGTGTTGGCCGTGCCGCCGGAGTCCTTGATGATCCAGACGACGATGTCCTGCTTGGAGGAGATGGCCCCGAAGATCCTCTTGCCCTTGAGCGAGGAGATGTCGAGCTCTGGCCCGGGCGCCGTGAACTTCGAGGGGCCGGAGTACTTCGCGATGTCGTCCAGTACGGCTTGAGGAATGGGGAGGAATGGACGCGGCCGCGTCGCCCGCGGCGGACCGCCGCCCTCCGCACGCGAAAACGCCCCGGCACGTACGTGCCGGGGCGTGGGGGGTTCTGGTCAGGCGAAGGTGAGGGTCAGGAGCCCGGCCTCGTGGGCGACGATCCTCGTACGGCGCCCGTTGCGCAGGACGTCGCACGGGCCGCTGGGGTGCACATCGCGGTCGGTCTCCAGCTCGACGACCTCGTTGCCCGGCATCGCGAACGTCACCGAGTCCGTGCCCATGCCGGCGATCTCGGCGGTGCTCCAGTGGATCGTCGCGAACGGCAGTCGCAGGCCCACCGGGAGCATCCGGCCCGTACGCGCCGGGAGGTGCAGCTCGCGCCCGCCGAACAGCGCCTCGCCGGACAGCCGGAAGACGGTCGAACACGGGAAACCGGAGACGTTCAGCAGGTGCACCAGGCGTCCGCCGTCCGGGTCGACCGTCGTGGTGGCGAACAGGCCGGGCGGCACGTCGGCGCCGTGGGTGAGGCCGGGCGTGACGCCGAGGCGTTCGACGGCCGCGCGGAACAGCGCGGGGTCGGAGGACAGGCCTGCGGACCAGACGACGGCACGGCCGGCGCCGCGCTCGACCTCGACCCCGCAGGTACGGCCCGTCGACACGTCGGCCAGCACGGGACGCCCGGCGGCGGCCTCGATCTCCTGGAGCCACGCGACGCGGGTCTCCGGCCAGGGAGCGGCCCAGTCGCGCGCCACGACCGAGGGGAAGAAACGGTGGTCGCCGCGTATGACGGGGCCGCCGGCGATCCCGAGCGCGTCGGCCAGGATCGTGCAGGGGCGGCCTTCCAGGTCGCGGGCGGGCAGCGGGCCGAGCAGCAGCAGCCGGCCGCCCGCGGTGACGTGCGCGGCGAGGCGGCGCTGCACGGCCTCGTCGAGATGGACGCCGGTCGCGAGCGCGATGACGCGTGCGGGCCGTGCGTGGTCCTGCAGGTCGGCCGAGCCGAACCGGTAGCCGGCCAGCAGCAGCGAGCGGGCCAGCGCCTTGCCCTCCCCCGCGCCGCGGTGCGCGGTGAGGTCGTCGGTCACCGCCCGCATGACCGGGCTCGCCGGGTGGCGGTACTCGGTCATGTACGCGTCGGGGAGGAAGCCCAGCGTGAGGTCGTCGTGCTCCTCGGTCATCCGCGCCAGCCACGGTTCGTTCGCCGTGACCGCGGCGACGGCGCGCGCGGTCGGCGCGTACGTGAGGCCTCGCCGGCCCTCCGGGCCGACGGGCGCGGCACGGCCATGGCGCTCGCCAGTGAAGCTGATCCGGTCGTTGCCGTCGCCCACGGGCACGTCGAGCGGCGGGTTGATGCCGCCCGCGAACAGGTAGTAGCTGATCAGCCGGTTGCCCTGCGCGACGAACAGCCGCGTCTTGAGATCGACGCACGACGGGTCGTACTGCCGGTCGAGGTTGCCTCCGTAGTCACCGCTGCCCGCCTCGAACTCCAGCGAGGTCAGCGGCTGGTCGGCGTCGTGCATCGCGGCCATGAAGGCGTTGATGACGTACAGGTCGGTGGTGGCGCCGATCGTCATGTCGCCGACGTAGTGGTCGGAGCCGGAGACGACGCCGGAGACGCCGCGGTAGGTCTCGAAGAGCTGGCTGATGCCGATCGGGAACGGCGCACCGTCGCCGTCGGCGGTGCCGTGGATGTTGACGAGGAACGGCACGTCGCTCACGCCGGCCTCCTCGGCGTACGCGCGCAACGTCTCGATGTAGCGGGCGAAGCGGTCGCGCATGAAGACGCCGAGGTCGACGCGGAGCGCCGCCGCCCATTCCTCGTCCGGCGAGCGCACGGCCGCGGCCCACGCTCCGGCGTCGGACAGGTCGACCGGGTAGCGGGCGGCGAGCCGGTCGCCGTGCCGGGCACGGAGGAAGCGCAGCAGGTCGGCGACCAGGTGGTCGGTGAGGTCTGGGCTGTTGCTGACCCAGGCCAGCATGCCGACCTCGTTGTCGAGCTGCACCGCGATCACGTTGCCGCCCGCGGGCTGCAGCCGGTCGGCGATCAGCGGGATCACCGCGCCGTACCAGCGCCGCACCTCCGCGAGGTAGGCCGGCGCGAGGTAGTCGACCGTACGGGTGGACGCGGGCTTCGCGTCCCAGCCGACCGGGACGATCTCGGGGTGCTCGGTGTAGACGCGGTACGGCAGGCCCTCGTTCTTCAGCTCGGCCATTACGAACGGCCCCGGGCGCGCGACGAACCACAGGCCCTCGTCGCGGCACAGGTCGATGAAGGCCGCGACGTCGCGCTCCGGGACCGTACGGCCGGTGACGTCGATCGTGCCGTCGGGCAGCTCGTGCCAGAGCCATGGGATGTAAGAGGCGACGGCCGTACAGCCGGCCTCCTTGAGCGATCGGACGCGGTCGCCCCACTCCTCTCGCGCGACGCGGAAGTAGTGGACCTCTCCGCACATGACGACGCGGGGTGAGCCGTCGATGACGAGTTGCCGGTTGCGGATCTCGATCATTCTTCGCCAATCTCGCGCCGACGTTTTTGGGGCTTGCATCACACGGGGTCGCACGTTACGTTCCTGTAACCGCTTACTGTAAGCGGTTACATTCAAGCAACGTAGCCAGGTGGTGAGGAATGCGCAAGAAGGGAGTGACCGTCCAGGAGGTCGCCGAGCACGCCGGAGTCTCGACGGCCACGGTCTCCCGCGTTGCCCGGGGCATCGGCCAGGTCTCGGAGAACACCAAGGCGAGGGTCAACGCCGCCATCGCGGAGCTCGGATTCCGGCCCAGCCACCTCGGCCGCGCGCTCGCGGCACGGCGCCACGGCGCCCTGGGTGTCGTCTTCCCCGGGCTGTCCGGCCCGTACCACTCCGAGGTCATCGCCGGATTCGAGCAGGAGGCCATCCAGTCGCGGCTGTCCGTGCTCATCCTCGGCACGCACCTTCTCCACGAGGCGCGTGACCTCGTCCTCGACATGGCCGACCGCGTCGACGGCATCGCCGTCATGGGCGGCAGCATCCCCGACAGCGTCGTCGACGATCTACTCACCCGCGACTGCCCGGTCGTCCAACTCGCCGGGCGCCCGCGCGACGGGCTCACGACCGTACGCACCGAAGGCGTCGAGCCGGTGCGCCTGCTGACCCGCCACCTGCTCGTCGACCACGGCTACGACCGGCTCGCGTTCGTCGGCGCCCACGCCGGCTCGCCCGACGCGGCGGCGCGCTGGCACGGCTTCCGGATCGCGCACCAGGACGCCGGCCGCCCGTTCACCGACGACGCGATCACGGTCGCGCACGACCAGCCCGGCGGGATGATCGCCGCCAACACCCTCTTCGACTCCGGGCAGCCTCCGCGCGCGGTGGTCTGCGTCAACGACGAGACCGCGCTCGGCATCCTCGTCTCCGCGTTCAGCCGCGGGATGTCCGTGCCCGGCGACGTCGCCATCACCGGCTTCGACGACGTCCCGGTCGCCGCGCTCACCTCGCCGAGCCTCACCACGGTCCGCCAGCCGATGCGCGAGCTCGGGCGGCGCACGGTTCTCGCCCTGCAAAGCGCGATAGACGGCGGCCCGACGTTAGAGGCCGACGACGTCCTGCCCTCCCAGGTCGTCATCAGGGCGAGCTGCGGATGCGAGCCGCCCTCGATACGGAACAGCATCTGACCCCCACCCTCTCCCCCTTCCATCCCCCCTTGGAGGTGCCCGGTGTCCTGGCGCAAACCGGCATCGACGATGGTCGCCCTGGTGACACTCGTCTCCGCACTGTCCGCCTGTAACCCCGACCAGAAGGCCCAGAGCAAGGCCTCGGGCAACGGCATGGTCGCCAACCTGAACGGCGGCGGCTTCTCCAGCGCGCCCAACCCGCAGAAGAACTTCAACCCGTTCCTCGACGCCAGCAACCTGACGCCGAGCTACACCTTCGAGCCGTTGTTCGTCATCAACGGCTACGACTGCGGCGTGACCCCGTGGCTCGGAACCAAGTACGCCTGGACCGATCCGACCCACCTGACCGTCACCACGAGGCAGGGCGTGACGTGGTCCGACGGGCAGCCGTTCAGCGCGAACGACGTCGCCTACACGTTCAACCTCGTGCACAAGAACCCCGCGTTCGACAAGAACGGGGTCTGGCTGGGGCTGTCGTCGGTGGCGGCGCAGGGCTCCGACACGGTCGTCTTCACCCTCAAGAAGCCCTCCGCCGAGACCTTCAGCAAGATCTCCGAAGTCATGATCGTGCCGGAGCACATCTGGTCGAAGGCGCCCGACCCGGTCAAGTTCACCAACCCGGGCGGCGTCGGCACCGGGCCCTTCACCTACAAGGACTTCAACGGGCAGCAGCTCATCCTGGCCCGCAACCCGAAGTACTGGCAGGCGAACAAGGTCAAGGTCCAGCAGCTGACCTTCACCAACAACGGCGGCGGCGGTGACGCCGACAAGCTGCGCCTGGCCAACGGCCAGTACGACTGGAACGGGATGTTCATCAGCGACATCCAGAAGACGTACGTGAGCCGCGACCCGCAGCACAACAAGTACTGGTTCCCGCCGGGCGCCGACATCAGCCTGTACCTCAACCTCACCAGGACGCCGTTCGACGACGTCAACTTCCGCCGGGCGATCGCGTACGGCATCGACCGCGACGAGATCTCCAAGAAGGCGGAGAACGGCTACGTCCAGCCGGCCAGCCAGACCGGGCTGGTGCTCCCCGGTCAGAAGAGCTTCCTGCCGCCGCAGTACGCGAACGGCGCGGTGATCCCGCACGACGTGGCAAAGGCCAAGCAGATGTTCCAGGCCGCCGGCTACAAGTACGACCCGTCCGGGAAGCTGCTCGGCAAGGACGGCAAGCCGATGAGCTTCACGTTCAAGGTGCAGGCCGGGTTCCTCGACTGGATCCAGGCCGTCAACATCATCAAGAGCGACCTCTCCGAGGTCGGCATCAAGGTCGACGTCCGCACCGGCGACCCCGGCGACGTCGAGAACGACCGGTCGCGCGGCGAGTTCGATATGGCTCTCGGCGTCCACGGCGGTCAGTGCAACATGTTCCAGAACTTCGACGAGCCGCTCGGCAGCGAGCGTTCGGCGCCGATCGGCAAGCCCGCCGCCCCGGCCGGCGCGGGCGGGAACTTCGTCCGCTGGCGCGACCCGCACACCGACCAGCTCCTCGACCAGCTGAAGATCACCACGGACCCGGCGAAGCAGAAGCAGCTCGTCGCCGGTCTGACGGACGTGTTCGTGCAGCAGATGCCGGTGATCCCGCTCTGGTACGGCGCGCAGTGGTACCAGTACCGCACCGCGAAGGCGATCGGCTGGCCCTCGCAGGAGAACCCGTACGCCAGCCCGGCCGGCAAGAACAACCCGCTTCTCGTCATCACCCACCTCACACCGCCCACCGGCTGACCACGAGCCGACCAGGCCACCGGCCCGGGATCTGGGGTCCCGGGCCGGTACGGAGGTGAACAAATGGCCTACTTTCTCCGCCGTATCTCCTTCTTCGTGCTCACCCTGTGGGCCGCGATCACTCTGAACTTCTTCATCCCGAGGCTCCAGCCCGGCGATCCCGCGCAGGCGATCGTCAGCCGCCTCGCCGGCCAGAGCAAGTCCGTCGACCCCGCGCAGATCAAGGCGATCCAGATAATGCTGGGGCTGCCGAAGGGCAACCTGCTCTCGCAGTACTGGGCCTACCTGGGGAGCCTCGCCCACTTCGACTTCGGGCTCTCCTACTCCAGCTTCCCGACGCCGGTCTCCCACCTGATCGTGCAGAAGCTGCCGTGGACGCTCGTGCTGGTCGGCGTCACGCAGGTCATCGCCTTCACCGGCGGCGTCGTGCTCGGCGCGTTCGCGGCGTGGAAGCGCGGCAGGACGTTCGACTCGGTCGTGAGCCTCGGCTCGACGTTCATCGGCACGCTGCCGTTCTTCTGGATCGCGCTACTCCTGCTGTACGTCTTCTCGTTCGTGCTGCGCTGGCTGCCCAACACCGGCGGGTACGGCGGCCCGCCGATCACGCCCGGCCTGAACGTGTTCTTCATCGAGTCGGCGCTCTACCACAGCGTGCTGCCCGCGATCGCGATCCTGGTCACCGCGCCGATCGGCTGGATCATGGGCATGCGCAACACGATGGTGCAGACCCTCGGCGAGGACTACATCCGGCTCGCGTGGGCCAAGGGGCTCAAGCCGCGGCGGATCGCGCTGCGGTACGGCGCGCGCAACGCCATCCTGCCCAGCATCACCGGGTTCGCGCTGGCCCTGGGCGGCATCCTCGGCGGGCAGGTGCTCATCGAGCAGATCTTCAGCTACCCCGGTCTGGGCAACCTGATGTTCGCCGCCCTGTCGTCCAAGGACTACCCGCTGATCCAGGCGCTCTTCCTGTTCAGCACTGTGTGCGTCCTGCTGGCGAACCTGCTGACGGACATGTTCTACGGCGTGCTCGACCCACGCGCGCGCAGAGGAGGCGGTCGCTGATGGCGGGTTCGCTCCCCCAGCCCGGACCGGTCAGCACCACGGCCATCCCGCTGGACGAAGGACCGGCCACGCCGGTGCGGCGGCGGCGCATGCCGCTGTGGTTCGCGGTGCTGTGGGCCAACGGCAAGGCGCGCGCCGGGATCATCCTGCTCTCGGTCTTCGTGCTGATGGCGATCTTCGCGCCGCTCATCGCGCCGTACGACCCGAAGAGCCAGAAGTTCGACACCTCGGCGGGGATCAGCGGCGCACACCTGCTCGGCACCACCCAGCAGGGCCAGGACATCTTCTCCCAGCTCGTCTACGGCGCCCGAACGTCGCTGATCGTCGGGCTGCTCGGCGGCGTGTTCGCCACCGCCATCGCGCTGGTGATCGGCCTGGTCGCCGGGTACCTGCGCGGCTGGGTGGACGAGGTGCTGTCCTTCGTCATCAACCTCGCGCTGGTCATCCCGGTGCTGCCGCTGATGGTGACGATCGCGGCCTACTCCCCGGTCCGCGGGGTCGCCCTGATCGTGTTCATCGTGAGCATCACCGGCTGGGCGTGGGGGGCACGTGTCAAGCGCGCGCAGATCATCACGCTGCGGACCCGCGACTACGTCTCGGCGGCGCGGTTCGCCGGCGACGGCACGTTCCGGATCATCTTCCGCGAGATCCTGCCGAACATGACCTCCCTGGTCGTCGCCGGGTTCATGGGCGCGGCCACCGCCGCGATCGGCGCGGAGGCGGGCCTTGAGTTCCTCGGGCTCGGCGACCCGACCGTCGTGAGCTGGGGCACCATGCTGTTCTGGTCGGAGCAGGGCTCGGCCATGCTCACCGGCGCGTGGGTCTGGCTGTTCACGCCGGGCCTGTGCCTCGCGCTCCTCATCACCTCGCTGACGTTGATCAATTTCGGTGTGGACGCCTTGAGCAACCCGCACCTGAGGGAAGGGTGAGCCATGACGCTCCTTGAGGTCGAGAACCTGAGCGTCGACTACGCACCCAAGAAGTCGGCGACCGTGCACGCGGTGCGCGACGTCAGTTTCAGCCTCGGCGAGGGTGAGTTCGTCGGGCTGCTGGGCGAGTCCGGCAGCGGCAAGTCCACTCTCGGCACCGCGATCCTGCGGCTGACCGAGGCGCCCGGCCGGATCAGCGGTGGCACGATCCGCTTCGACGGCAAGGACATCACACACGCCTCCAACAAGGAGCTGCGGCCGATCCGGTGGCGCGAGATGTCGACCGTCTTCCAGAGCAGCATGAACTCCCTCAACCCCGTCATGACGATCGAGGCGCAGTTCCGCGACGTGATCGAGGAGCACACGAAACTGCGCGGCTCCGAGGTCACCGACCGGGCGGTGGAGCTGCTGGAGATGGTCGTCATCGACCGGTCGTTCCTGCGCTTCTACCCGCACGAGCTGTCCGGCGGCATGAAGCAGCGCGTCGCCCTGGCGATGGCGCTGGCCCTGGAACCCCGGCTGGTCATCCTGGACGAGCCGACGACCGGCCTCGACGTCGTGATCCAGCGTTCGATCGTGGACAACCTGCGGCGGCTCCAGCGGGAGCTCGGCTTCGCCGTGCTGTTCATCAGCCACGACATCGGCACCGTGCTGGAGTCCGCCGACCGCATCATGATCATGTACGCCGGGCGGATCGTCGAGCGACGGCCGGCCCGTTCGGCGCTGCGCGACCCGCTGCACCCGTACACCAAGGGCATGCTCGGGTCCTACGCCGATCCGCGCGCCGAGACCGTGAACATCACCTACATCCCCGGCCGCCCGCCGAGCCTCGTGTCGCCGCCCGCCGACTGCCCGTTCGCGCCGCGGTGTCCCGAGGCGGTCGCGGTGTGCGCGGAGGAGGACCCGGCCATGCTGCCGCTCGACGACGGGGAGGCCGCCTGCCACGTGGCCCGCGCCCGGCGCGAACCGGGCGCCGCCGCGATCGAGGTCCCGCCCGAGGCGAGCCCGCCGGTCTTCACCAAGTCGGCCGGCGACACGGAGGGACCGGACTCCACGATCGTGCTGAAGGTCGACGGGGTCGACAAGTCCTACCGGGGCCGGGGCGGCCTGCGCGCGCCGCGGGTCGAGGCCGTCTCCGGCGTCTCCTTCGCCCTTCGCCACCGGCGGGTCACCGCCCTCGTCGGGCAGAGCGGCAGCGGCAAGACCACCCTGGCCCGCATGGTCTCCGGCGTGGAGCGGCCCGACACCGGGGAGATCTTCTTCGGCGACGTACGCGTCGACCGCCTGGGCCGCCGCGCCGTGCGCGACTACCGGCGCAACGTCCAGATGATCTTCCAGGACCCGTTCTCGGCGCTGAACCCCAACCGGACCATCGGGTACGCCCTGGGCCGTCCGCTGCGCAACTACGGGCGGATGTCCGCGGCACAGGCGCGGGTGCGCTCGGCGGAGCTGCTGGAGACGGTCGGCCTCTCACCGCCCGAGCGGTATCTGAGCAAGTTCCCCCACCAGCTGTCCGGCGGCCAGCGCCAGCGCGTCGTGATCGCCCGTGCGCTCGCCCCCGAGCCGAAGATCCTCGTCGCGGACGAGCCGATCTCCATGCTCGACGTCTCGATCCGCGCGGAGATCCTCGAACTCCTCGACACGCTGGTCCGCACCCGCGACATCGCGATCCTGTACATCACCCACGACCTGCTCAGCGCCCGCCTGCTCGCCGACGACGTCCTCGTGCTGCACGAGGGCAGGATCGTCGAGGCCGGTCCGACGCTGGGCGTGATCCGCGGTGCCCGCCACGACTACACGAAGCGTCTCCTGGACGCCATCCCCAACCCGTACGCCCTGATCGCCCCCGACCCGCAGCAGTGACCCCCTGAGTTCCGCGTCCGAGCCGTGTCTTGGTGGCCCTAGCACGGTTCGGGCGCGGTTTTCATGCCCGGTACGCGGCGGCCTGGAGCTCGTAGAGGTGGGCGTACCGGCCGTTCTCCTTCATCAGCTCGGCGTGGGTGCCGGACTCGGTGACGCGGCCGGCGTCCAGGACGTAGATGTGGTCGGCGTAGCGGACGCTGGCCAGGCGGTGCGTGATGAGGACGACCGTACGGTCGTGCGCGTGGTCACGGATGCGCTCGAACAGGGCGTGCTCGGCGCGCGCGTCCAGCGCGGACGTCGGCTCGTCGAAGATCATGAGGGCGGCGTCGCGGTAGAAGCCGCGGGCGGCGGCGATGCGCTCCTCGTCGAGCGGCCGGCCCGCCTGACGTCCCCTATCCCACGTTCCTCACCCGGTGCACGGGGGCCGAGCGGTAGGCCGTCGGCGTGAGGCCGGTGAACTCCTTGAAGTGCCGGCGGAGCGCCTGCGGGGTGCCGAACCCGCTGCGCTGGGCGACCAGGCTGATCGGCAGCCGGGGATCCTCTAACAGGCGCTGCGCGAGCCGTACGCGCTCCCGGTTCATCCAGTACAGCGGCGTGGTCCCCATGATGTCGGCGAAGCGCCGCGCGAAGGTGCGCTCCGACACGTGGGCGCGTGCCGCCAGCTCCCGTACGTTGATCCGCTCGGCCAGGTGGGCGCGCGCCCAGGCGATGGTCTCGGCGACGAGGTCGTCCGGTGTGCGGGGCGTGACCGGTTCGAGGGTGAGCCGCCGCCGGTGACCCGGGCGGTCCTGGCGCGGTGTCATCAGACCGGCGATGGCCTCGGCAACGTCGGTCCCGTGGGCCTCACCGACCAGGTGCAGGCACAGGTCGATCCCGGCCACCGACTCGGCGGAGGTGCACACGCCGTCGTCCACGATGTACGGCGTGTCCGGCTCGACGCGCGCCTGCGGGCAGACGTCACGCAGCAGCCTCGCGAACGCACGGTCGGTCGTGGCGCGACGTCCGTTCAGGAGGCCCGCCTGGGCCAGCACGAACGCCCCGGTGTGCAGGCCGGCCACGGTGCCGCCGTCGGCGTGGGCGCGGCGCAGCGCGGTGAGGAGCACCGGCGGGATCGTCTCGCGCGGGCGCGCGGCGCCGGGCACGACGACGAGGTCGGCGCGTGCGGCCTCGGCGGGCCCGTGGGTGGGACGGATTCCGACGCCGTGATCTGCCGTTACGGCCCCGCGAAGTGACGCGCAGCGCATGAAGTCGAATCGGGGAACGCCGTGCTGAGAGCGGTCCGTTTCCCAGATTTCGGCTATCACGCTGTAGTCAAGGCTTCGCATCCCGTCATACAGGAGCACCGCAACACTCCGCATGACCGAAAGTGAACCACACTTGTCGGAATAATCTCTATACCGGATGACCGTAACCGGTGAAGATCTTACGGGCCGTGCCTTCCGAAACCGTCATAAGAGAGGGCCTCCACCATGCCCGAAAGTGGTCCCGCAGGTATTTCAGCGCCTCCGCTCACCACCGATCTGGTGGTGGATCCGCACACTCCACGCGAGGATGAGTGGGAACGAGCCTCCGCGCAGAGCTTTCAGCGGCGAATGCTCGACACCGAAACACCGTTTCCATGCATCTTCGGGGTAGACGCGCTCAGAAAGGCGACGCTGCGTTACTCCTTCATCGCCCGAAACGACGATCGGGTGCGCGTCCTCGCCGGCGCTCTGCGCGACTTCGTGGAGCTCGCACCGCTCCTCGGCATCCGCACGTCGCTGGTGACGTTCTTCCAGGACACGGACGTGCCGCGCACCGTCGAGGAGTACCGCGAGGAGTTCTGGGAGCTGCTCCAGGCGGTGCACGACATGGACACCGAGCCGTGGCCCGCCGACGTCTCCCCCGACCCCGAGCACGAGAAGTGGGAGTTCACGTTCGCCGGAATGCCGATGTTCGTGGTCGTGAACACCCCGGCTCACCAGCGGCGCGCGAGCAGGCATTTCGACACCCTGATGGTGACCTTCCAGCCGCGTTTCGTCTTCGACGACATCTCCGAGGACACCAAGCAGGGCCGTAATGCCCGAACGATCATCCGGGCACGTCTCAAGACCTATGACCAGGTGCCGGCCAGCCCGCTGCTGGGCAGCTTCGGCGCCGACGGAAACCGCGAATGGGTGCAGTACTTCCTCGAGGATGACAATTCCCCGGTCGTGTCAGGTTGCCCATTGCACGTCAAGCAGGAGGAGAAGGTCCAGTGAGCCCCGCATTCGACGACCGTACGCCGCCCGCCATTCCCGCCGAGATCACCGCTCTGCTCCCTCACCAGGGAAGTTTCGAGCTCCAGCAGGACCAGCCGGAGAAGGTGCATAATTGGCACTTTCACAGCCTGACCGAGGAGCTCTTCATCATTCAGGGTGACGCACTGCTGTTCTGGGACGCTGACGGCGTCTACCAGGAACGCCACTGTCCCGCCGGCACCTGGATCACGCTCCCGGCCGGCACCGTCCACGGCTCACGTGCCGGCGTCGACGGCGTCGTCTACATGATCCGCCCGGAGGACGGCCGCTCCGCGGAGACGACGTTCCTGGAGTCCGCGGTCTTCCCGCACCCGACGCCCGGCCCGCTGGGGGCGCCGGCATGACCGAGGTGACCCCGACCATCGACGGGGATGTCGACTCCTCCCGGATGGCCGGCCACCTGCGCCTTCCTGGCGCGATCGCGCTCGCCGTCACCGTCGTCGTGGGAAGCGGCGCGCTGGTCTCGCCCGGCGTGGCATACCGCCAGGCGGGCCCGGCGGCCCTGTACGCCTGGATCGTGGCCGCGGCCATCACCGTCCCGCTGCTGCTCGTCTTCGCCCGCCTGGGCGCCAAGATGCCCAGCGCGGGCGGGGTGGCGGGCTTCGTCCAGTCGGCGTTCGGCCGCCCGTGGGCGGCCGGGGTCGAGGTGATGCTGCTGGGCACGTTCAGCCTCGGCATCCCCGCGATCTCCCTGACCGGCGGCCACTACTTCCGCCAGATCCCCGGCATGTCCGCCACACCGGCCTGGCTGGCCGCGCTGGTCCTGCTGGCCTTCGCGGGCTCGGTCACCGCGCTCGGCGGCTCGGTCTCGACCCGTACGCAGATCGTGCTGGCGCTGCTGATGACGGCGGGCCTGGCCGCAGTGGCGGTCATCGGCATCGCGGCCGGCCCTTCGGTCGGCCACACGCCGCCGGCGTCCGTGAGCGCCGTCGGCACCGGGATCAACTCGCTCGGCGCGGTCTTCTTCGCCTTCACGGGCTGGGAGATGCTGTCGTTCACGACGGAGGAGTACGCCGACCCCGAGCGGGACTTCCCGCGCGTCGTGACCATCAGCTTCGTGGTCGTGACCGCGATGTACCTGCTGCTGGCCTGGGCCGTCCAGACGTCCCTGTCCCAGCAGGACCCCGACGCGGTCTCGTCGCCGATCCACGCCGTGATGGAGGCCGCCGTCCCCGGCATGGCGTGGGTCGTGTCGGTGCTCGGCGTGGTGATCATCGCCGCCAACCTGGTCGGCGCCATCTGGGCGGCGTCCCGCCTGACGATGTCGAGCGCACGCGAAGGCCTGCTGCCCAAGCCGCTGGCCAAGCTGAGCCGCGCGCCCGGCACACCGCCGCGCCGCGCGGTGCTGGTGGTCGTCCTGGTCTTCGCCACCGTTGTCGTGTCCACCACGTCGAACCTGATGTCGATGGCGGACCTGCTGACGGTGGCCGGGCAGAACTTCTTCCTGCTCTACCTGTTCGCGGCGATCGTCTACGCCAAACGCGAGTCGGGCGCCCGCCGTGTCTTCGGCACCCTCGTCGCCGTCGTGCTGGGCGGGCTGGCCGTGACGTTCGGCGTACGGCAGCTCGCGTACGCGGCCGTGCTGCTGGCCATCGGCGTGACCCTGGCGTACCACCGCCGCAACAAGTCCGTCATTTGCTAGATTCCGCCCCTCTGGACATGCTGGACGCGGTGCAGAGGGGCGGGCCCAATGGTCGAGTTTCACAGCGGAGACGTCCCGGTCGCCGAACGCTTCGACTGGTGGTGTGAGTCGGTCACCCACAACTTGGTACCGGCACACTTCACCACCGAGTCGACGTCCGACTTCCAGGCGTCCAGCATCACCATGGCGATGGGCCCCGCGTACGCCGCCGTCCTGTCCTTCCCCGAACTGCATTGCGAGCGCCCCACTCGGCTGATCCGCCGTTCCGACCCGGAGCTCTGGGAATTCGCCCTCATCCTGGACGGCACGACCCAGGTGGAGCAGAACCGGCGTGAGGTCGTCGCGCGAGCCGGCGACCTGATCCTGTACGACACGTCCCGCCCGTTCGTCATCCATCACCGCGAGCCCACCAACCACGCGATCGTGATCCACGTCGCCCGCCGCACCCTGCCGGTGCCGGAACAGGCACTACGCGACCTGGTCGCCAGCCCGCTACCGTCGAAGAGCGGCTTAGGAGCGGTCGTCTCAGGGTTCCTGCGGGGCCTGGCCGAACAGGTGCCGACGCTGCACACCACCCAGCCCGACCACCTGGGGACCGCGGCGGTGAGCCTGACGGCCGCCTTCCTCGCCGGCCTGACGGACACGACCGTGCCCCCGCCGACGCGCCAGCAGGCCCTGGTGCACGAGATCAAGACCTTCATCGGCCGGAACCTGCACCGCGACCTCTCCCCCGCCGTGGTCGCGGCGGCCCACCACATCTCGCCCCGCTACCTGCACCATGTCTTTCGCGGGGAGAAACGGAGCGTCGCCGCCTACGTACGGGAACAGCGGCTGGCCCGATGCCGTACGGAGCTGACCGACCCGCTCTCGTCCGGCCTGAGCGTCGCGGAGATCGGCGCCCGCTGGGGCTTCTCCGACCCGGCCTCGTTCAACCGCGCCTTCAAGGACGCGACCGGCCTTCCACCGGGCGAGTACCGCCGAGCCCACCTCGAAGCCTGAGGCACGGGTCATCGCCTTTACATTGTAGATCTGTTTGTGGCGGGCCGTCCGGAGCCAGCGCGTGGATACGCGGCCCGCCCGCGGCTTCAGAGGTCACCGGACACGGGAGGTGCAGCGTGCACGTCGCGGGCCCGGCGGACCTGGACGTGCCGCTCGTCACTCCGCGAAACGACCTCGGCGTCCTGCTTCTGCTCCTCTCCGCGGTCCCACCGTGGATTCTGGTGTTCCGAGCCCGCCGCACGAGGCCACGCCGTTCCGAAGGCGTGGCCTGACGAGCGGTCGAGGGGCGGCCCTCACACGGGGGTGCTCCTCCGGACCAGCATGGCGCGGTGCAGGTCGTCTCGGCGGTCGGTCAGTTCTCTTCTCACGCCTACCGTGAGGTCGTCGCGGGACAGGCATTCGTCGGCGGCGGCGATCGTGTCCGGGTTCAGCGCGTATCCGGGGAACAGGTCCCGGCCGAGGATTCGGGCGGTCATCGGGCTTCTGGCTCCCGCGGCGGGCAGGTCCTCGAAGTAGCGGCTCACGTACGGCGCGGAGGGTTCAGGGCGTGCGGGTTGCCAGAAGCCGAGCGCGGTGGCGCTCAGCAGGTTGTTCGACAGCGGCGGGTCTCCGAACATCGTGTCCCAGGCCCGTGCCTTCGCTTCGGGGTCCGGCAAGGCGGCCCGGCAGCGGGCGGCGAACTCCTGGCCGATGGCGCTCGGCTCGTTCGCCAGTTCCGCGGCGATCTCGGGTTCGCCCGCGAGGCCGAAGACGCAGAGTCGCAGGAGGATGCGCCAGTTGAGTTCCAGGTCGAGGGTGAGGCCGCTGGGCACGCGGCCGACGGCGCGCCACTCCTGGAGTTCCGCCAGCGCGGACGGGGTCTCGGCGCACTGGATGAGGCCGCGTACGGCGACGAGCCGCAGGTCCGCGGACGCGTCCAGCAGTTTCCCGCACACATCGGTCAGCGTGGACACGACCTCCGGGCGCGACGGCGACGGCGCGTACCGGTCCGCGACCTGGTGCAGGGCGAACGCCAGGACGCTCTCCGCGATCGACACCAGCGGCTCGGCGGGCAGGTGGGCGGCGACGAGCGAGACGTAGCCCAAGGCGGGCCACTCCGCGTCGCGGACCATGTCGCGGGCGGTCGTCCACAGCACGGCGCGGGTCAGCGGGTCCGCGACGAGGGACAGCGACGACGTCACCGTGTCCCAGGAGCGCTCGTCGAGCCGCACCTTGGCGTAGCTGAGGTCGTGGTCGTTGAGGAGGAGCAGGTCGGGGCGCGGGGAATCGGCGAGCACCGGTGTACCGTCCGCGACGTCCACCTCGAACGCCTCGCGCGCCACGAGGCGTCCCGCGGTCAGGTCGTACGCGCCGACCCGCATCCGGTGGGGACGCGACCCCGTACGCGTCACCGACAGGTCGGAGCCGACGCGCAATGTGTCCACGCCGGTGGTGCGCAGCCAGAGCGAGGCCCAGCCGTGCACGTCACGGCCGCTGGAGCGGGCGAGGGCGTCGAGCAGGTCGGACAGGGTGGCGTTGCCGAAGCGATGGCGGGCGAAGTAGTCGTTGACGCCGGTGAGGAAGGCGTCCTCCCCGATCCACGCGACGAGCTGGCGCAGCGCGGACGCGCCCTTCGCGTAGGAGATCCCGTCGAAGTTGACGAGCGCGGCGTCGACGTCGTCGAGCCCGTCGACGGCGACGGGGTGCGTGGAGGGACGCTGGTCGGCGTCGTACCCCCAGGGCTTACGTGCGACGCCGAACGTCGTCCAAGCGTCGGTGAACCGGCTGACGTCGCCGAGGATCTGGTAGCCCATGTACTCGGCGAACGACTCGTTCAGCCACAGGTCGTCCCACCACTCCATGGTGACGAGGTCACCGAACCACATGTGCGCCATCTCGTGCGCGATGACCATCGCCCGCAGCTCGCGCTCGGCCTCGGTGACGGCGGAGCGGAACACGTACGTGTCGCGGAAGGTCACGCAGCCGGGGTTCTCGACGGCGCCGAAGTTGAACTCCGGCACGAACGCCTGGTCGTACTTGCCGAACGGGTACCGCTCGGAGAACAGCGCGTGGTACCGGTCGAACGCGCGGCGCGTCAGGTCGAACAGGTCCGGCGTGTCGGCGTCCAGGTACGGCGCCAGGGAACGGCGGCAGTGCAGGCCGAGCGGGATGCCGTCGTGTTCCTCGTACACCGAGTGCAGCGCGCCGGCGACGATCGTGGCGAGGTACGTGCTGATCGGCGGCGTCGGCTCGAACTCCCACCGCCCGCCGGACGTACGCGTCCCCGCGCCGTTGCTCAGCACCATCCAGTGCGGCGGGGCGGTCGCCGAGACCGTGATGACGGCCTTCAGGTCGGGCTGGTCGAAGCAGCCGAACATCAGCGGCGCGTTGTCCGGGCCGCACATGGCGTACAGGTAGACCTCGCCGTCGGCGGGGTCGACGAAGCGGTGCACGCCCTCGCCCGTACGTGAGTAGCGCATGTCGGCGTCGAGGCGCAGTTCGTTGCGGCCGTCGAGGCCGGACAGGCGAAGCCTGCCGTCGGCGAAGGAGGACAGGTCGACGGGGCGGCCGTTCAGCGAGGCGCCGTGCAACGTCTCGGGCCGGATCTCGACGAAGGTCTCCGCGCCGGGCTCGGCGCAGTCGAAGCCGATCACCGTGCTGGAGCCGAACACCTCCTCGCCGCGGGTGAAGTCGAGGTGGATGGTGTAGCTGCGGACGTTCAGCAGGGCGGCACGCTCACGTGCCTCGGTCCGGGTCAGTGTCGGCATGGTGTCATGCTGCCCGATGATCTCCACGGAGGACATGGCAGGCCCCCGAATGGGGAGCCGGCCGACGCGGGCCAGGGCGTTCACGCTCCGTCGCCGGCACGGTACGCCTGAGACGACCGGTCATCAGGAGTTCATCTATCGCTTTCATCAGTTATGGCTCTCGCCCACATCTGGCTCTAAGCTCCCTGTCGATCTCTCAAAACCCTGACGAAGAACGGTGGCCGATGGCGACTCGGCTGGTCCTGCATGTCGGCCTGCAGAAATCGGGCACAACGTATCTCCAGGAGGTCCTCACGGCGCGAGCCGGGGAGCTGGCCTCCGCCGGCGTGCACTATCCCCTCCCCCAGAGCGGGCGGCGAAAGCGGCGTACCGAGAACCACGAGTGGGCCTCGTACGGACTGCTCGGGCCGGAGTACCCCTGGGTGTCGGAGAAGCGCGCCGCCGAGGAGCACGGCTCCTGGAAAGCCCTGGAGAAGCAGGTCGCGCGTACGCCGGGGACCGTGCTGCTGTCGGCCGAGGCGCTGTCGACGGTCCGCACGCCCGCGATCCGGCTGCTGCTCGACCGGCTCGGCGTACCGGACGTCGAGGTCGTCGTGACCGCGCGCAGCCTGAGCCGTTCGCTGCCGTCGCTGTGGCAGCAGCACATCCGCAACGGGCGGCGGCTCGGGTTCGAGCGGTACCTGCGGATGCTGGAGGAACAGCGGGCGCTGCCGCGCGAGCGCGTCGAGGAGGAGGGCGACCTGCACCTGTGGCGGGCGTTCGCGCTCGGCCGGCTCGTACGGCGCTGGGCGGCCGAGACCGGGACGGACCGGGTGCGGGTGGTGACCAGCCCCGGCTCTCCGCCCCATCTGCTGTGGGCGCGGTTCTGCGAGGCGATCGGCCTGCCGGCGCCGGCGGAGGAGCCGGACGAGGTCGTGGCCAAGCCGGTGCACACCGGGATGACGGCCGCCGAGGCGTCCGTGATGGTCTCGCTCAACGTCGCGCTGGAGCGCGCGAGCTGGGGGCGGCAGCCGGCGAACCGCCTGCGGGAGGCCGTCATCACCGAAGGCTTCCGCGCGAGGGCGTCGCGGGGGCCGCGCGTCGCGATCCCGCCGGCCTGGAGCGACCGCGTCGCCCAGTGGGCCAAGGAGGACAACGCCGAACTCCTGGAGTCCGGGGTGGGTCTCATCGGCGACATCGCCGACCTCTCACCCACGCACGATGACGTACGCCCGCCGACCGCCGAGGAGATCGGCGCGGCGGGAGCGGCGGCCGTCCTCGCCGTGACGCGCAGAGACGGGTGGGACCGCACGTGAGGTTCTGCCGCCTGCTCGCGGTGTCCTTCCTGCTCGTCGCTCTCGCGGCCTGCGCGGACCCCGCGGCGTACGTCAAGACGAAGCCGGCTCCGAGCCCGCAGGCCTCGGCGCCGCTCGCGGCCCCGATGGTGAAGAGCACCGAGCGGCCCAACTTCGTGTTCCTGCTCACCGACGACCTCGACAAGAAGTCGATCTCGGTCATGCCGCGGCTGAAGTCGCTGGTCACCGACCGGGGCACGACGCTGTCGAACTACCACGTGAGCGTGGCATGGTGCTGCCCGTCGCGGGCGAGCACGCTGCGCGGCCAGTACGCCCACAACACGAAGGTGTGGAGCAACACGCCGCCGAACGGCGGGTTCGGGCTGTTCCACGACCGCGGCCTGGAGAACTCCACGATCGGCACCTGGCTGCGGAAGGCGGGGTACCGGACCGGATTGTTCGGCAAGTACCTCAACGGGTATCCGTCGCAGGCCCCGGTGGGCGAGAGGTACGTGCCGCCCGGGTGGGACAACTGGACCGTGCCGTCCTCCGGCTCGCCGTACCACCAGTACAACTACACGCTCAACGTCAACGGCAAGCTCGAACAGCACGGCCACAAGGCGCGCGACTATCTCACCGACGTGCTGGACACCAAGGTGAAGCGCTTCATCGCCAAGCCCTCACGAAAGCCGTTCTTCGCCTACGTCGGCGTCTACAACCCGCACGCCCCGGCCACGCCCGCGCCGCGTCACAAGAACATGTTCAAGGGCGTGAAGGCGCCGCGGACCCCGTCGTACGACGCGAAGGACCTCACCGGCAAGCCCACCGAGCTGCGGCGCCTCCAGCCGATCACCGGCAACGAGCGCAAGACCTGGGACGCGCTGTACCGGAACCGGCTGCGGTCGCTGCAGTCCGTCGACGACATGATCGGCGACCTCATCGGGAAGTTGCGGGCCACGGGACGGCTCGCGAACACCTACTTCATCTTCACCTCCGACAACGGCTTCCACATCGGGCAGTTCCGCATGCCGCCGGGCAAGAACACCGGCTACGAGGAGGACACCGGGGTGCCGTTCATGGTCCGCGGCCCGGGTGTCCCGGCCGGCCGTACGGTCGACCTGCTGGCCGGCAACGTCGATATCGCGCCGACCATCGCCGACCTGGCCGGCGCGAAGGCCCCAGGGTTCGTGGACGGCCGGTCACTGCGTCCTCTCATGCGCCCGGGCATGCCGTCGGACTGGCGGCAGGAGTATCTGATCGAGCACGGCCACGGCCCCGGCACGCGCCCCCCGCTCAAGCCGAAGGACGGCACGCTCGAACCACCGGAGCTCCTGGCACCGTCGGAACGCCTGAAGTTCTACATCGCGCCCTTCGAGGGCCTGCGCACGATGCGCTACCTGTACATCCGCTACAGCACCGGAGAGCGCGAGCTGTACGACCTGAGCACCGACCCGAACGAGCTGCACAACATCGTCGTAGGCCAGAAGGCGATCGCGGGCTCCCTCGCGGCACGCCTCAAGAAGATGCGCGGCTGCTCAGGAGCATCCTGCCGCACGGCGGAGGACTCACGCTGAGTCTTCGGCCCACCTGATCAGGCAGGGCGGCCGGTCCGGTGATCGCGCCGCGCGGCCGGGCCGGGACGTGTCATGGGCTCGGCGTCTCTTCCTCGATGCCGAAGCTGATGACACGTACCGGGTGGATGCGGATGATCTCCCGGGACGCGCCCGATATCACGGGCTCCTGGTCGGTCAAGGCCTCGGCGGTGCCGCGGATCTCGAGGCAACGCACCCGCCAGGGGTCCAGCGAGGCGATGTCGTCGACGACGAAGGCGACCCGGTCGTTGGCCGCGAGGTTGCGGAACTTTCGGCTGGCGCCCATGGAGTATCCGCTGATGTCGATCGTGTCGAGCTCGGCGTTGTAGCGGAAGGACACCGGGTTGTTCTGCGGCGCGCCGTTCGGGTCGACGGTGGCGAGCCTGCCGAGCCGCTGGCTCTTCAGGTAGCCGAGCTCGGCCTGGTCGAAGGCTGGCATGGACGGTCCTCTCTCTCGGGCGACGAGGCCCATCCTATACACCTGTCCGAACATTTCGGACGGATGTCTAGTACGCTGGTGGCGTGGACAACGGCCGAGACTGCCCCCGCCGCTCACCCGCCCCCGCGGAGCGCCGTACCGATCCCGAGCGGTCCCGGCGGGCGCTGCTCGACGCCGCGCTCGACGAGTTCGCGGCCAAGGGATTCGCCGGAGCGCGCGTCCGCGACATCTCGGCGCGCGCCGGAGTGAGCAAGGACCTGATCAACTACTACTTCGGCGGCAAGGAGGGTCTGTACGCGGAGGTGCAGCGCGCCTGGCTGGAGAGCGCTCAGGCCACTTCGGCGCCCGACCTGCCGCTCGACGAGGTCGTCGTCCGCTACCTGCACGACTCGCTGGCCGACCCGCGCCCGATGCGGCTGCTCGCCTGGCGCGGCCTGGCCGCCGACACCGGCCGTCCCCCGGACGCCTCCGCCGAGACGGACGACCTCTCCACCACGCGGAAACGCCAGGAGAACGGCGAGCTGGCCGCCGACCTCGACCCGGCGACCGTACGCCTCGTCCTGCTCGGCGCCATCGCGGCACCGGTCGTGATGCCGCTGATGGCACAGAAGATCTTCGGCCTCGCCCCCGGCGACCCGGAGTTCGAGGCCCGCTACGCCGAGGGCCTGCGCGTCCTGCTCGCCCACCTCTCCCCTGAGCCGCCCGCCTAGGGCCTAGTGTCCTGCGTCTTGAATCCGTTGAAGAATTGAAGGGTTGGCTGGTGGCGGACAGGGGTCGGCCGGTGGCCGACGTGAAGTCACCACAGCTACGCGATCGCTGACCGAGCTGCTCGAACGCCTCGACGAATCCGCTAGTATGACGGCGGTCATAACCGGATGAGGAAGGGTCATGTCGGAGAAGGCACGGGCGTCGCGCGAGCGGATGGTCTACAGCGCGGCCCAGCTTGTACGCGTGCGGGGGGTCAGCGCGACCGGGGTGCGCGACGTGGTGGCGCATGCGAAGGCCCCGCAAGGCTCGTTCCAGCACTATTTCCCGGGGGGTAAGAATCAGCTCGTCGGGGAGGCGGTGGTCTGGGCCGGAGACTTCGCCGCCCAGTGGGCCGCCTCGTATCGGGCGACGGCCGAGACTCCGTCACCGTCCGGTCTGTTCGCCCACATGGCCCGGTACTGGCGGGACGACATGACCGCGCGCAGATACGAAGGGGGCTGTCCGGTGATGGCGACCGCTGCCGAACTGGCTGGCGGTGACTCCCCGGTCAACGAGCAGGTACGCGCCGCCGCGGACTCCTGGGAGCGCGCGGTAGCGGACGAGCTGGTCGGCATGGGCGCGACGCCCGCGAAGGCGCGCTCACTGGCCACCGTGATGATCGCCGCGCTCGAAGGCGCGATCCTGCTGGCACGGATCCGCCGCGATGTCGGACAGCTCGACACGGTCGTCATGGAGCTGTCTCCGCTGCTGGACTCCCGCCTCGCCTGAACGGATCCGCCCCGGTCGCCGGAACGGCTATCTCCACCGTCATGTCGCAGCCGGACCCACGTGTGGACACGACATGCGAGCACGAGATCACGTACCTCAGCAGCCGCGGCCGCTCCTGGCACAGCGGCATGCGGATCAGCTCGACACCGGCCTCGCGGGCGTGGGCGACCAATTCGGCGGCGAGTCTGCGTCCGAGGCCACGCAGCTGCCATTCGTCTTCGACCAGCGCGGCGGCCTCGCGGACGTGGGGGACATCGCGCAACGGGGTGGCGCCGGCGAGGCCGACGAGCCGGCTCGCCCCGGTGGCGGTGATCAGCTCGGCGACGATCGCGTGGTGGGCGGCCGGATCGCCGGCCAGACGTTGACGCAGATAGGCGTCTGGAAGCCGGGTGAGGAAACCGTGGAACCGGCGGTAACGCGTCTGCCTCGAACATCGACCGAACATGGACGCCAGCGCGACATCGTCATCCGCCCGGGCCGACCGGATCCGGATCGAGCGTACCGATCCTTCCGGCGTCAGCATGACAGCGGTCATAGTTCACGCTAACATGACGGCTGACATAATTTTGAAGAACGGCGATCGCAGACTGCTGTCACGTCCCGCGGTTCGCGCTCAGTGGGTAGTGGCTGGGGATGGAGGCATGCATGACTGTCGGTTTCATCGGTCTGGGTGTCATGGGGCAGCCGATGGCGCTCAATCTGGCTCGCGCCGGAACACCGCTCGTTGTTTGGAACCGTTCTGTTGGCAGGTGCGAGTCCCTACGCGCTGCCGGGGCGCAGGTGGCGACGACGCCCGCGCAGGTATTCGAGCGGGCCAGCGTGGTACTTCTGATGTTGGCCAACGGTGATGCGATCGATTCGGTGCTGGGTCGCGGCACGGAGGATTTCGGGACGAATATCGCGCACCACACGATCGTCCATATGGGGACGACCTCGCCTGACTATTCACGCATGCTCGAAGCCGACGTTCACGCGGCCGGTGGCGCCTATGTCGAAGCCCCGGTCTCCGGTTCGCGGCTGCCCGCCGAGGCCGGAAAGCTCGTGGCGATGCTGGCCGGGGAACGCGCGGCGGCAGAGGCGGTCCGTCCGCTTCTGCGATCGATGTGTCATGAGACGATCGATTGTGGACTGGCACCGAACGCCCTACTCATGAAATTGTCGGTCAACCTCTTTCTGATCACCATGGTCACCGGCCTCGCCGAAGCGGTTCATTTCGCCGATCACCATGCTCTGGACATGCAACGATTCTTGGCCGTGCTGAACGCCGGTCCGATGGCCAGTGACGTCTCGCGCGCCAAGGCGGCCAAACTGACGGCCCGTGACTTCGCGGTGCAGGCCGCGGCCGCCGATGTCTTTTACAACAGTCGACTTGTCGCCGATGCGGCTAGACGATCCAAGCTGGCCTCTCCCCTGCTTGATGTCTGCCAAAGTCTGTACGGCGAGACGGTCGCGCTCGGCGAGGGCACATCTGACATGGCGGCGGTACTACGAGCGATCGAGGTCCGCACCGACGCCTGCACTGGATAGACCCGCACGGATGTCGCGGGCGACGAAATAGACCCTCATGGTGGAGACGGTGCTGCCCATGCGGTCGCACGTGTTGGTGTTCATCGAGCACGGAGGACGGAGACCGCGCCTGGGCGGGGTGGCCGCGTACCCGAGTGGGCGTGAGCGGTGTAGCAGGGACTTCTCATCCATCGCCAGCACCAGTGCCTTCTCCGGCGGATCCAGATACAACCCGACCACGCCACGCCCGCCACCAGCCAACCCGGCAATTCTTCAACGGATTCAAGACGCAGGACACTAGGTGCTCATTCCCGCGACCAGGCCGGAACGGGCCGCGGTCGTATCGCCGATTAGTCTTCGTCCATGGCCACTCCGTTGACCCTGACCTTCGACTGCGCGGACCCGTCCCGGATGGCGTCCTTCTGGAAGGTCGCTCTGGGGTACGTCGACGCTCCACCACCGGAGGGGTTCGACACGTGGGAGCGGTGGCTGACGCATTTCGAGGTGCCGGAGGAGGAGTGGGACGACGGTGCCGCGCTGACCGACCCGGACGGCGTCGGCCCGAGGATCTCCTTTCTCAAGGTTCCCGAGGCCAAGGTCGCGAAGAACCGGCTGCACATCGACGTCCAGGTCGCCGGCGGACGCCACCAGCCATGGGATGTCCGTGAGCGACGGATCCGGGACACGGTGGTGCGGCTCGTCGCCGCGGGCGGCAGCGTGCTCACAGAGCAGGAGCTCAAGGGACGGCTCGACCACGTCGTGATGGCCGACCCGGAGGGGAACGAGTTCTGCGTGGTCTGAACCCTCGGTCGCGCCGAGCCGGCCTCCTCGGCTTTACGATCATGGATCTCCCATCAGCCCCTTGAGGAGGCGCGATGCCGACCGTTCCCGCCGATCCGACCGTGGTGAATCCGATGCCGGGGCAGCCGCGCGTGGTGCTGCTGAAGCCGCTGGTCACCTCGCCGCTGATCGAGGTCGGGGAGTTCTCCTACTACGACGACCCGGATGATCCGACGGCGTTCGAGACCCGCAACGTGCTGTACCACTACGGGCCGGAGAAGCTGGTCATCGGGAAGTTCTGCGCGCTGGGCGAGGGCGTGCGCTTCATCATGAACGGCGCCAACCACCGGATGGACGGCCCGTCGACCTTTCCCTTCCCCATCATGGGCGGCTCCTGGGCCGAGCACTTCGATCTCATCACCGGGCTGCCCGGGCGGGGTGACACCGTGGTGGGCAACGACGTCTGGTTCGGGTACCGGGCCACGGTGATGCCCGGGGTCCGCGTCGGCGACGGGGCGATCATCGCTTCCGGCTCCGTCGTCGTCGACGACGTGCCCGACTACGGCGTCGTCGGCGGCAACCCGGCCCGGCTCATCCGCCGCCGCCACGGCGACGAGGACGTCGCACGCCTGCTGGCCCTGGCCTGGTGGGACTGGCCGCTGGAGCACATCACCGAGCACATCCGCACGATCATGTCGGGCAGCGTCGACGACCTGGAGGCCGCGGCCCCCGCGTGACGAGGGCCGTGTCTCTCAGATGCCGGCGGACACGGTGGAGGCCGGCGCGCCGAGGATGCCGTCGAACGCGTCGAGTACGGGTGTGTGCAGGTAGGCACCCTGCATCCGGATGCGGTCCGGGCCTGGGCGTGCGTCACGGCGTGCCGGGCGGAGGTCGGCGAGGGCGAGCCCGAGCCCGGCGTCGGCGAAGGCTGCTTCGACGCTCCCCGGCTCGGGAGGCTCCAGCGCCGCGTCCTCGACGGTGAATCCGAAGCGCGCGTTCTCGTCCCGGTGCATCTCGGCCGTACGCCCGGCGACGGCGGTCAGGCCGAGGGCGAAGTAGTCGTCGCCGAGAGCACGGCGCAGGTGCTGTCCCATCGGCAGCGTCGTCAGGCGGCCGTCGAAGGAGATCGGCGACGTCTGGATGTGGGCGTTGTGGGCCGCCAGCACGACGCGGGCCCCGGGTTCGAGCCGCTCCAGGTGCCACCGGAGCGAGCCCGCCATGTAGATCTCGCGTGCCGACGTGTCGGCGGTCAGGCCGCCTCCCGCGAAGAGTTCGGCCATGGCGCGGAAGGTGTGGTCGGCATGGCAGGCGCCTTCGAGGCGACGCAGCGCGATGTCGTAGTCACGCTGGTCACGGCGGGAGACGTACAGCGGCTCGACGGAGCGGAACCTGATGAGCAGGCGCAGGAGAGCCGCGCTGAGGGCGTTCTGGTCGGCGGTGTCCATGCGCGCCCACGCGGGCGCGGCCACCGCCCCGGATCCGCCGGCGAACGACCCGGCGAACCGCGCCGCCGTCTCGGCCACCGGCAGGATCTCCGGGTCGACGTCGCGCAGGTAGTCCTCCACCGGGCCCAGGGCGGGAAGCAGCGATCCACCGGCCCCGGGGATGTCGATCCCGGCGAACCGCACCGGACGCGGAGCCGTACGGTTGTGCCGCCGCAGCCGGTGCAGCGGCTCGGCGAGCCCCACGGGGATCGCGCCGTCGAGGTGGCCTTCGAGGTCGTCGTCGGCACCGGCCCCCTGAGCCCAGGCGTCGAGGGAGAAGCCCTCGCTGAAGCCGTACTCGAAGGCGAGGGCGGTGAAACCGCAGCGTTCGACGAGGAACCGCAGGACGCGATGGCGCAGGAGGGCGAACTCCTCGATGAAGTGGGAGCTCTCGCCGATCGCGACGACACGCGCTCCGCCGATGACGCCGCGCAGCGGCTCCAGGTCGTCGAGCGGCGCGTCGGGGTCGAGGTGGGTGAGCGGTACGGCGTGGTCGCGAAGCCGGTGGACGAAGGATGAGGCAGGCATGCCGAAGGCTCGTTTCTCGGTGCGGCCGTCACGCTACGGGCGGATCATCCGGTAGCCGTACGGGCCGAGGGTGATCGGGGTCGCGCCCGGAGGGACCGAGACCTCGACCGGATCCGGTGTGTGGTTGATGACGGTGATGACGTCGCCGCGGGCGGACGCCTCGACGCGGGGTGGCAGGCCGGACACAACCGGGTGGACGCCGGCGCGTTCGGTCAGGTGGCCCGCCACCGCGAAGCGGCCACACGGGCCGGCCATGGTCGCCAGGTAGTAGGCCTCGCCGTCTCCGTAGGAGTTCCTCGTCAGTGCGGGGGCGCCGGCCTCGAAGGTCGCCAGCACTTCCGCTCCGTCGACGCGCAGCACTTCGGCGAGCACATCGGCGCCGAACGAGACCTCGCCCCAGTCGATCGTAACGGTGTCCTCCGGCAGGATTCCGTCGAAGTCGAGCACGGACACGCCGAGCGCCGGGCCGAGCCTGGTCGTGAACCCGCCGGGCAGGAAGTGGTCGTTCTCGTCGGCGACGTCGCTGAACGCGGTGACGAGCAGGAGGCCGCCGCCGGCGACGAAGCCGCGGAGGGCGGCCGCGTCGTCGTCGCGCAGCAGATAGAGGCTCGGCGCCACGACGAGGGAGTAGCCGTCGAACGGGCCGCCGGGCCGTACGACGTCGACCTGGACGTTCAGCTCGTGGAACGCGGCGTGCCAGCCCTGCAGGTGCGCGAGGTAGTCGAAACGTGCCGGGTGGTCGCTCTGGTCGATGGCCCACCAGTTGTCCCAGTCGAGCACGATCGCGACGCGCGCCTCACCGCCCGGCGCGGGCAGCCCGGTCATCTCCGCGAGCACGGCCCCGAGGCGCTCGATCTCGCGGTAGGTGCGCGTCTCGGGACCGGCGTGGGGAAGCATCGCCGAGTGGAACTTCTCCGCCCCGGCCCTCGCCTGGCGCCACTGGAAGAACTGCACGGCGTCCGCGCCGCGCGCCACCGCCTGCATGCTGAGGGCGGCCATCTGCCCGGGGGCCTTCGGCGCGTTGTTCGGCCGCCAGTTGACGGCGTTCGGCGTCTGCTCCATGAGGATCCAGGGCCGTCCCGGCTTCAGCGAACGCATGACGTCGCGTGCGAAGGCGGCACCACGGAACGCCTCAGGGTCGCGCGGGTCCGGGTAGCTGTCGTCGGAGACGTAGTCGAGCTCCTCGGCCCAGCGCCAGTAGTCGAGGAACGGCCAGGCGCCGATCAGGTTCGTGGTGACCGGTTGCGTGGCGCCGGCGTCACGGATGATCCGTTTCTCCATGCGAACGATGTCGAGCAGCGCGTCCGAGCTGAACCTACGGAAGTCGAGCAGCCCGGTGGGGTTCACGCTGTACGGCGCGAGGCGCGGAGGGACGATCTGCTCGAAGTCGGTGTAGCGCTGTGACCAGAAGAGCGTCCCCCAGGCGTCGTTGAGCGCGTCGACGTGGACGTACTTGTCCCGCAGCCAGCCGCGGAAGGCCGCCGCGGCCTGGTCGGAGTAGTCGTGGACCATATGGCAGCCGAGCTCGTTGTTGATGTGCCAGAGCACGACCGCCGGGTGCGACTTGTAGCGCTCGACGGTCGCGCGCGCCAGCTCGGAGGCCAGCCGCCGGTAGTCGGGCGAGGTCGGCGCCCAGTGCTGGCGGCTGCCCGGCCACCGGGTCGCCCCTTCGCGCGTCTCGGTCAGCATCGCCGGGTACTTCGCGGTCGCCCACGGCGGCGGCGACGCCGTGCCGGTCGCCAGATCGACGGCGATGCCGTTCGCGTGCAGCAGATCGATCACGTCGTCGAGCCAGGCGTAGTCGAAGACGCCCTCGTCCGGCTGGATACGAGCCCAGGAGAAGACGCCGACCGTCGCGATGTTGACGCCGGCGCGCCGCATCAGCCGTACGTCCTCCTGCCAGACCTCCGCGGGCCACTGCTCGGGGTTGTAGTCGCCGCCGTAGTAGATGGGGTGCGGTGGCAGGTCGACGTCGGCCATGGAGCTCCTTCCACGTTTGCTCGATCGTTCGGAACGGCTAGCCGAGGCGCACACGCACGGGGTCGGCGGGTTCGCCGGCTCCGGTGAGCGAGAGCCACAGGTCCAGCTCGCCGCTCTCGTCCGGGGCAAGGCCCAATCCGGGCAGCGCGTCCTTCTCGACGGCGACGCTCACCTCACGGGCGGCACCGGCGTCGAGGGTGACCCGGGTGAAGCCGACGAGGACGGCGCGTCTTGGTACGAGGCCGGGCACGCGGGCCCGTGCGTACAGCTGCACGACCTGGCCGCCGCGCCGCGTGCCGGCGTTTCGCACGGTGGCCGTCACGCACACGTCCGGGAGACCGCCCGGCGTCGCCTGGCGGACCGGTGCCGAGGCGGTCCCCAGCGTCCAGCGCGTGTACCCGAGCCCGCCCCCGAAGGAGAACTCGGCCGCCGCATCGGCGTCGACGTAGCGGAGGGTCGTCTCCATCCGCTCGTTGTACGCGACGGGCAGCACACCACTGGACCCCGGCAGCGAGACCGGCAGGCGGCCCGCGGGTTCGCGGCCTCCGAACACGATCTCCGCGATGGCCCGCCCGCCGTACGGGCCGGGGTACCAGGCGTAGAGGACGGCGTCGCAGGCGGCGGCGACGTGTCCGATGGCGAGCGGGCGGCCGGAGACGATGACCGCGACGGTGGGCGTACGGCTCGCCGCGACCGCGTCGACCAGGTCACGCTGCGGCGCGGGCAGCTCGACCTCGGCGACGTCGAAGCCCTCGCCGGTCGTGGCCTCGGGCCGCGCGCCGCCGAGCCGTGCGGCCCCGTTGGCCTGGAAGTCGTCGTCGTACCGGCGCACGCCGCTGCTCCCGAGCACGAGCACGACCAGGTCGGACTCTGCCGCCACGGCCGCCGCGCGCCCGCACCCGCCGTCGATCGCCTCGATGAGGTCGCACCCTCGCTCGTGGCGTACGACGGAGTCCTTCGCCCGATCGCGGATCCCGTCCAGCACGGTCACGCCGGTCTCGTCCGCGAGCGGCGGCACGTAGTCGCCGAGCAACGCGTCGAGGTCGTCGGCGTTCGGCCCGATCACCGCCACCCGCCGCGGGTCGCTCACGAGCGGGAGCAGGTCACCGCGGTTCCGCAGCAGCACGGCGCTCGACTCCACCAGCTCCGGCATCGGATCCGGCGGCGGAAACGCGGGGACCCGCCCGCCGGGCGGTGCGTCGAGGAGGCCGAGGCGCATCTTGAGCGCCAGGACCCGGCGGCAGGCGCGGTCGACGAGCGACTCCGGGACCAGGCCCGTCTCGACGGCCTCCTCCACGGCCGCGTACGACGTGTCGCACATGCTCAGGTCGACGCCCGCGCGCAGGGCGAGCGCCGCGGCGGCGGCCGGTGACGGCGAAGAGCGCATGAGGCGGTCGACGGCGAACATGTCGGCCATGACGATTCCCTCGAAGCCCCACTCTCCGCGCAGGGTGGCGGTGAGCAGTTCCTCGCTGGCGCAGCAGGGGACGCCGTCGACGTCGTTGTAGGCGGCCATCACGCCGAGCGCGCCCTCGTCGATGCCGGCGCGGGCGGCGGGCAGGTGGAGTTCGGCGAGCTCTCTCGGCCCGATCGGCGCTCCCGAACCGTTGCGCCCGCCGATGGCGGCGCCCTGGCCGGCGAAGTGCTTGAGGACGACGCCGAGGCCCGGCTCGCTTCGCAGGCCGCGGACCAGCGCGCGCGTGTACAGCGAGGCGAGCAGCGGGTCCTCGCCGAAGCATTCCTCCGCGCGTCCCCACCGAGGGTCGCGCAGGAGGTCGAGGCCGGAGACGAGCGCGAGGTGAACGCCGCGCGCTCGCAGCTCACGTGCCGTGTGCGCGGCGGCGCGCGCGACGAGGTCGGGCCGCCAGGACGCGGCGGCGGTCAGGTTCACGGGGAACGTCTGCGCGCCCAGGGCCTGGTGGCCGTGGGGCGCCTCTTCGACGAGGAGGGCGGGGATGCCGAACCGCGACGCGGCGACGACGCGCGCCTGCACCATCGACGCGAGCTCGGCGGAGTCCGCGGGTCCGACACCGGTCGTACGGTCGCGGCCGGACCAGGCGTCGGCGCGCTGCAGGCCGTACAGTGCCCCGATGCCGCCCCAGTGCTCGGCCTCGGCGTCGAGCGCGTCCGTCGTGACGAGGCCGGTGGAGTCGCGTGACCAGGTGTTCCAGCCGAGCAGCCGCTGGTTGAGCTGGCCGGCCTTCTCACGGAGGGTCAGGCGTCCGAGCAGATCGTCGACCCGCGCCGAGAGGGACAGCGCCGTGTCACGGAAGGGTACGGTCATGCCGCCGGCCTCCTCAGAGCGATGCGGCCGGTTCCTGCGGCCTGCTGGTCATCGCCCGGTCCGGGTCAACGTACTATCTTTGACGAGGCTGTATGAACCGGTTCAACAACCGAGCCGATGGAGTGGGTACATGACCCATCTGACCGTCGCCCCCTCAGGGACCCACCTCGTCAGAGACGAGGCGTTCTTCCCGCTCATCATCGACACCGCCTGGAGCAGCTTCGCCGACCCGTCCGAGGACGAGTGGCGTACCTACCTCGCGGCCCGTCGCCGTCAGGGGTTCACGTGCGTGCTGGTCTCGGTGCTGCCGATCCTCCACGACCGCGACGAACGCCCCGGAGCCCGCGAGCCGTTCGCCCTCGACGCCGAGGGCCACCACGACTTCTCCCACCCGGACGCCGCGTACTTCGCGAAAGCGCGGGAGTACACGCGGATCGCGCACGACGAGTACGGACTGCGCCTGATGATCACCGTGCTCTGGAACAACTACCTCGAAGGCACCTGGGGCGCCGCCGTGACTCCGCACGCGGTCATGCCGGACGACGCGCGACGCGCGTACGTCGCGCGTGTCGCCGAGACCTTCGCCGACCTCGACCCGATCTTCGTGATCGGTGGCGACGACCACTACACGGTCCCCCGCGCGAACGCCGGGTACCTGGAGGCGGCCGTACACCTGCGCGAGGCCGCTCCCCACTGCCTGCTCACGACGCACTCGGCGCCGAACACCTTCCTGCCGGACGAGATCGCGGACGGCCTGGACCTGTTCCTGCACCAGTCCGGCCACAACGTGGAGAACCAGGAGCTGGCCTGGCGCCAGCCCGAGCAGTACCTGGCCCGCGAGCCGCGCAGGCCCCTCGTCGCGTCCGAGCCACCGTACGAACAGCACGGCAAGGTCAACGGGCACGGGCGGTGGAGCCGCGAGGAGATGCGCTGCGCGAGCTGGACCAGCGTGCTGGCGGGGGCCACGGCCGGCATCGGGTACGGCGCGCACGGCATGTGGATGTGGCACTCGCCGAACGGCGACTTCCAGGCGCGCGGCCCATCGCTGGAGCCCTTCCACTGGCCGGACGCGCTCGGCTTTCCCGGAGCGCTCGACATCTCCCTCATGGCGTGGCTGTTCGCCGAGCACCGCCTCGACCGGCTCCGGCCCGCGCAGGAGCTGCTCGCGGACGACATGGGAGGGCGCTTCCGCCTCGCCGCGAGCGCCGACCGCGACCTCGTCGCGCTCTACCAGCCGTACGCACGCGACGCCGAGGTGCTGCTCGACCTGACCGGCCACCGCCTGTACGCCTGGGACCTCGCCGAGCGGGCACCGCTCACCGTGGACGCAGTCGCCGAGGGCGGCCGTACGCGGCTCCGGCAGCTGACCGGCCTGTCCGACCAGCTCGTCATCGCGAGGCGCGGGTCGTGACCGCGCGGGTGCTGGTGACCGGCGCCGAGGGGCTCGTGGGGTCCGCCGTCGTCGGCCACCTGCGCGAACACGGCCACGCGATCACCACGCTCACCCTGCCGGGCGCGGCGCCCCACGAGGGCGTGCGGGTCGTACGGGGCGACGCACGCGATCCGGCGGCCGTCGCGGAGGCCGCCGAAGGGGCGGAGGCGGTCGTCCACCTCGCCGCCATCCCGAACCCCTGGAGCGCCACGGCGCCGGAGGTGTTCGCCAACAACGCGCCGGCCACCTTCAGCGTGCTGTGGACCGCCGCCGAGCACGGCGTGCGCCGCTTCGCGATCGCGGGCAGCGTCAACGCGACCGGCCTGCTCATGAACCCTCACCACCCGCTGCCACCGAGGTATCCGATCGACGAGACGACCCCGCCCGACGTCGCCGACCCGTACTCGCTGTCCAAGCAGGTCGACGAGCTGACCCTGCGCGCGGTGTGCCGCCGGTTCGGCGCGTCGGGCGTCGCGCTGCGCCTGCCGCTCATGATCTCGCCCGCGAACATCGACGCCCTGCGCGCGAGCGGTGCCGAGCGGCCCGCCGACGGCGCGGGTGACGGCTGGGGCTGGCTCGACGTACGCGACGGCGCGGAGGCGTTCCGCCTCGCGATCACCGGTGACTACGAGGGGGCGCACGTCGTCCACGTCGCGGCGCCGGACACCTTCGCCGGCACTCCGACGGAGGAACTGCTCGACCGGTACGCGCCGGGGGTGCCCCGTCGCGAGGCCTACCCCGGGTGTACGGCCCCGATCGACACGCGCCGGGCCCGTGACCTGCTCGGATTCGTACCACGCTTCGGAGGGCCGACGTGAAGATCACCACGGTCGAGACGTTCGTGCTGGGCGAACGCCACCTGCTCGTGCGGATCGGCACGGACGACGGCCTGGCCGGGTGGGGCGACGCGTCGCTCGAACACCGTCCCGGCGCGACCGCCGCGGCCGTTCGCGAGCTGTCCGGACAGCTCATCGGCCGAGATCCGCTGCCCGTCACCGCGCACTGGCAGCGCCTGGCGCGCGGCGGCTTCTACCGAGGCGGCCCGGTGCTCTCGAGCGCGGTCGCCGGGCTCGACCTGGCCCTGTGGGACCTGCGGGGCAAGTGGTTCGGCGCGCCGGTCCACGAACTGCTCGGCGGCCCGTGCCGCGACCGCGTGCGCCTCTACACGCACGCGTGGGGCGGGCCGGGGCACACCGGCGGGCCGGAGCGTGCCCGCGCGCTCGTGGAGTCGGGGTACACGCTGGTCAAGGCGTCTGTGGCGGGCCCGGTCGGCTTCCTCGACACGCCCTCGATGACGTCGCGTTTCGTCGAGGACCTGGAGGCGCTGCGCGAGGCCGTCGGCGACGGCGCGGACTTCGGCATCGACCTCCACGGCCGCGTCTCGGTCCACCAGGCTCGGCGGCTCGCCGACGCCATCGCGCACACGGCCCCCGCCTTCCTGGAGGAGCCGCTGCGGCCGGAGCACTCTCGGCTCATCGGGCGGCTCACCGCGTCGACGAGCGTCCCGATCGCGACCGGCGAACGGCTCTTCACGCGCGAGGAGTTCCTGCCGGTGCTGGAGGCCGGCATCGCCATCGCCCAGCCGGACCTCGCGCACGCCGGCGGCATCACCGAGGTGTTCCGCGTCGCCACCCTCGCGGAGTCCTACGACGTGCAGGTGGCGCCGCACTGCGCGATCGGCCCGGTCGCCCTCGCCGCCTGCGTCCAGCTCGACCTGGCCGTACCGAACTTCTACGCGCAGGAGCACGTCATCGACCTGACGTCCGCCGATTCGCCGGACCTGGCGATCCTGCGCGACCCTGGAGTGCTCGTCCCCGTGGCGGGGCACCTGGAGCGCCCGACCGGCCCCGGTCTCGGCATCGAGGTCGACGAGGACGCGGTGCGCGCCGCCCATCGCACGGACCTTCTCGTGCCCGAAGGGAATCCGTCGTGGACCCATGCGGACGGCGGCTTCGCGGAGTGGTGACCAACGGTGTCCGGCGTTGCGTAACGTTCGTGCCAGACGAATCAGAAAGCGAAGCCAATGACTGAAACGCCGGGCCAACGACGGAACGTTCGGATCAAAGACGTCGCCGCGGCGGCCGGGGTGAGCAAGGCGCTGGTCTCCTACGCTCTCAACGACCGGCCCGGGGTGAAGGAGTCGACGCGCGCGCACATCGTCGAGACCGCGCGGAACATGGGGTGGACCCCGAGCCTGCGGGCGCGCGGCCTCTCGGTGTCGCGGGCGTACGCGATCGGGCTCGTCTTCCAGAAGTCACCCGAGGCTCTCGCGAGCGACCAGTACTACACGAGCCTCATGGCCGGCCTGCAGAGCGTGCTGTCGACCTCCAGCTACTCGCTCGTCACCGAGGTCGTCGACAGCCCGAAGGCCGAGCGTGCCAGCTACCGCCGGCTCGCCGCCGACGGCCGGGTGGACGGCATGGTCATCGTCGACCTGCGGCAGGACGACCCGCGGTTCGCCCTGGTCAAGGAGGCCGGGCTGGCGTTCGTGAGCCTCGGCTGGCCGCCCGAGCCCACGACGATGCCGGTGCTCGTGTACGACGAGAGCCAGGCGATCACCGACGTGGTGAAGCACCTGGTCGCCCTCGGGCACCGGCGAGTCGCACAGGTGGTCGGCCCGCAGAGCGGCGCACCGGCGCGGCTGCGGCGCAAGCTGTACCAGCGGCTCCTGCGGGAGCACGGCGTCGACGACTCTCAGTGGATCGAGAGCGACTACACGGCGGCCGGCGGCCGTGAGGCGACCGAGCGGCTGCTCGACCTGGACCCGCGGCCGACCGCGGTGGTGTACTCCAACGACCTGATGGCGGTCGCCGGGATGAGCGTCGCCTACTCGCAGGGCCTACAGGTGCCCAGCGACGTCTCGATCGTCGGCTGGGACGACATCACGATCTCCCAGTACCTCCACCCGCCGCTGTCGACGGTGACCCAGCATCCGTTCGACGACGGGCGTGTGGCCGCGACCGTGCTCCTCCAGGCGATCGAGGGCGAGAAGTTCGATGAGCCCATCTGGATGCCGAACCCACGGTTCGTCCCCCGCGGGTCGAGCGGTCCCGCCCACTTCTGATCCGGTCCTTCTCTTGACACGTGGTCCAGCCGACGCGACCATGCTTTGAACCGGTTCAGGCGACAGTCGCACAGAGACGAGGCAGCTCGTCGCTCCCCTGTTCAACGTCCTAAGAAGAGTCCATATGAGACGACCATCATTCATAGGGCTGCGCGTCGCGGCCCTTGTCGGAACCGCGGCTCTCACAGTGGCATCGCTTTCCGCATGCTCGGAAGACAAGGCCACCAAGACCGACACGCTCACCGTGATGTCCTCATTCACCACCGGCAACGCCACCGGGGATGAGTTCAACAAGCTCGCGAAGGACTTCACGGCCGAGTCGGGCATCAAGATCGACGTTCAGGAGGTGAACTTCGACGACCTTCCCAAGGCGTATGAGGCGGCGAAGCTCGCCAACAAGGAACGCGACCTCATCATCGAGAACCTCACCCCGGACACGACCGACTGGCTGCCCCAGGGACAGGTGGTCGACGTACGGAAGTACCTCGACGACTGGGACCTCACCCCGAAGATCGAACCGCAGGCGATCCAGTACTGGACGCAGGGGAAGTCGGGCGTCGCCGGATTCCCGTTCATCGCGTTCAACTGGCCGGTCTGGTACAACATGGACCTGCTCAAGAAGGCCGGCGTCGCCAAGGTGCCGTCGACCACCGACGAGCTGATCGACACCTCCGCGAAACTGCGGGCGGCCGGCATCCAGCCGATGGCGCTCAGCGGCGGCGAGTGGCCGGTGCAGAACTTCGTGACCTGGATGGTTCAGCAGTACGTCCAGCCGGCCGAGGCACAGCAGCTCTTCTCCAAGGGAGGCTACTGCGCCAGCCCCCGCGCCGTGCAGGGCCTCGACCTGTTCGGCCGGCTCCGTGACGCCGGCGTCTTCATCGACAACGCCCAGGGCTACTCCGCCGACCAGATGACCACGGCGTTCTTCAACGGCAGGGCCGCCATGATGCCGTCGGGTTCGTGGGCCTACACGACGGCGCCGGCCGCCATCGGAAAGGTCACGACGCTCGGCGGGTTCCCGGTCACGCCCGGCGGCGTCTACACGAAGCCGACCGCATTCGAGGGCTACTCGGCCGGCTTCTTCCTCTCCCCCAAGGGCGAGAAGAAGATCGACGCCGTCGAGAAGTTCATGAAGTTCATGTACTCCCAGAAGAGCCTGCAGGGCTGGATCGGCGACGCCTCACAGATCCTCGACGCCAAGCCCGAAGCGGTCGGAGAGGTGAAGACGTCGAACGCGCTGGCGCTCAAGGGCGTCGCCGTGAAGAAGGACACCGTCGACTTCCTGCTGCTGCCGGACAACTACATTCCCGCCGGATTCGACTACCAGCCCGTGGCGACGGAGTTCCTCGGTCACAAGGGCGAGACGGGCGCCGAATTCTGCAAGAAGCTCGACAAGCTGTACACCGACAAATGATCGATTGACCTTTCGCGGCGGACCCGGCGCATACCAGCGCCGGGCCCGCCCGTAGAGGAGACGTCAATGCCACAAGCCGTTCTCGAAACGCCGGTCATGCCCTCGCGAACCCGGCCGGCGGCGAGATCACGGAACAAGGGCCTCATCGTGCTGGCGCTGCCGTCCGTGGCGTGGTACTTGATCTTCACGATCGGCCCGCTCTTCGCGATGTTCGTCATCGCGTTCATGAGCTGGGAGGGCCTCGCCGCCCCCGCGAGCTTCAACGGGCTGCACAACGTCGACAAGCTCGTGCACGACCCGCGGATCTACACGGCGACGCGCAACACGGCCGTGCACCTGTTCGGGTCCCTGCCGATCATGATGGTCGCGTCGTTCATGCTCGGCTACTTCCTGAACCTCAAGCTGCCGGGCCACCGGACGCTCCGGGTGATCATGTTCATCCCGGCGCTGATCTCGCTGTCCTCCCTCGGCATGCTCTTCATCGCCGTGCTGGGCCCGACGGGCCTGGTCAACTCGGTCCTCGACGAGGCCGGGGCGCACTCGCTCACGACGGCCTGGCTCGCCGACCCGCAGACGGCGATGGCGGCGCTCATCGGGATCACGATCTGGTCCGGGACCGGGTTCAACGCGATCCTCTTCTCCGCCCGGCTGTCCTCCATCGACCCGGAGATCTACGCCGCCGCCGAGATCGACGGCGCGAGCCACTGGCAGAAGATGTGGAGGATCGCGTTCCCGATCTCCCTCGACTTCTTCGGCGTCCTGACGATGCTTCAGTACCTGTGGACGCTCTTCGGCTCCGCGGGCCTGGTCCTGCTGCTGACGCGCGGCGGGCCGGGAGAGGCCACGTCGACGCTGTCGTGGCTCGTCTACCACTTCGGGTTCCGGCATCCCGACATCGGCTACAGCCAGACCATCGGGCTGCTGCTCTTCGTGCTCGGCGTCATCGGGCTCGTCATCATCCGCCGGATCTTCCGGGCGAGGTACTGATGGCCGCCTTCTCGGTGCGGGAACGGACCGCCGGGCGCCGGTTCACGCGCGGGCTCGTCGGCGCGTACGTCCTCGTCGTCCTGTACGCCCTGACGCTGGTGCTCCCGCTGTACTGGCTGCTGATCTCGGCCTTCAAGCCGCGGCTCCAGATCCTGAACAAGCCCTTCCTGCCGACCTTCTCGTCGGGCTTCGCCCACTTCTCCAAGGTCTGGACCCTGCTCGACATGGGCACGGCGCTGCTCAACTCGCTCTACATCACGGCCGCGTCGCTGATCCTCACCCTGGTCATCTCCATCCCGGCGGCGTACGCGCTCGCACGGTCGCGGGGAAAGATCGCGATGGCCATGGAGCGGATCTACGCGCTGGGATTCCTCATCCCGGGCTTCGCCGCACTGGTGCCGACCCTACTGCTGGCCATCCACCTCGGGCTCTTCTACCAGCGGGAGTTCATGATCCTCTACCTGCCGGCCTCGGCACAGCCCCTGACGGTCATCCTCCTCACGCAGTTCATGCGCACGGTGCCGCCGGAGCTGGAGGAGAGCGCCATGATCGACGGGGCCGGGAGGTTCCGGATCCTGCGGAGCGTCTACCTGCCGCTGACCGTGCCGGGCATCGCGTCGGTGACGATCCTGAACTTCATCTCGTTCTGGAACGAATACCTCTACACCCTGGTCATCGTGGGTGTGGACCCGGAGCTGCGCACGTCGCAGGTGGCCCTCCCCACGCTCCAGGGCAACCAGGGGATCACCGACTACGCCCTGGTCTGCGCGGGCACGGTGCTCTCGGTCCTGCCGGTCTTCATCGTCTACGCGATCCTCAACCGCCGTATGGAGAGCGCACTGGTCCAGGGCGCACTGAAGGGCTGAGAACCATCACGATGCAGAGGCTCTTCTCCGCGCGGGCGGACCGCGGCGACGGACTCGACCTGCGGTCGCTGAGCCACGGCGGCGAACCGGTGAACTCCCGGCTGTACTTCGCGGTACGCGACGAGCTGTGGCGCACGGTGCCGCTGTCGGCCGCGCGCGTCCACCACGAGACGGCACCGGCGGGGTTCACGACCGAGATCTCCGCGGTGACGGCCTGGGAGTCGCACCCGGCGGAGATCGCCCTCCGGTACGTCGCGGAGGGGCCCGACCTGCTCGCCGAGGTCACGGTGACGGCCCGCGGCTCCTTCACGTACGGGCGGATCGGGCTCTGCCTGCTCTTCCCGATGGAGGGGTTCCACGGCCGTACCGCGACGACGTGGCAGAACGGGATCCCGACGTCCATGGAGTTCCCGGAGGAGATCGTCACCCGCGACCGGCTCGACGCCGCGACGGTGCGGTTCCACAAACCGTTCGACCGGCTGGAGACGACCCTCGCGTCCGGCACGCGCGTGCGGTACACGTTCGAGGGCGAGGACTTCGAGTTCGAGGACCAGCGAAACTGGACCGACGCGTCGTACAAGGCGTACTCGGTCCCGCCACCGGACGGCTGGCCGCTGACGGCGTCGGAAGGCGACCGCTTCACCCAGCGCGTACGCATCCGTGTCGATCCCGCCCCGGACTCCTTGCCCCGTGAGGACGACCACGCGATCCGTCTCGGCGCTCCGGTGGGGGTCGTACCGTCGATCGACCTGTTCCGCGGCCGGATCTCGCCGTGCTCCTTCCGCCCGCACGGCGGATTCCACGAGCTCAACACGGTGACCGCCGACACCGTACGGGACGGCGACTCGATCGAACTGGCCGTGAACGGCGCGGTGCACGCAGCCGACGACGACTCGGTCCTGGAGACGACGGCCGTACACGGCGTCATGGCCCGCCAGATCCGCGCCACCCACCCGGACCTCCCTCTCCGGATGGCCCCGGTGTCATTCCTGGACGTCCCCGGCGACTGGAGAGACGAGGAGGGCCAGTACGCCCCAGAGCCTCCAAGCGGCCAACTCCCACCCCGCCACCTCGCCGGCTACGCCGCGACCTGGGCCATCGCCAGCGCCGCGAGAACGGTCCCGGCCGGCCCGGACATGCTCCGCTACTTCGACGCGACCCTCCCCCCGGACTCCCCCGGCGTCCGAGCCGTGAACCGCCTCCGCGCCTTGGAGGGCCGTCAGGTACTGTCCGTGACCGCTCCCCCACCCCTGGCCGCACTCGCGGTGGCGGACGATACAACGATCACCTTGGCCGTGGCGAACCCCGGCCCGGACCCGACACATTTCCGCCTCCCGGACGGCCGCACCACATCCCTGGACGGCTTCGACTCGGCCTGGTTCGACCTACCAATCAGACGGTGAGTGTCCCCCGGACCAGGTCGTTCACGGTGCGGAGCACCGGCGGGGCGAGTAGCTCTCCTTCGCGTCCCTCCGGGATGCCGCGTACCCGCACCGTACGGCGCTCATCGGGGAGCAGTGTCACCAGGCACTCGTCCGCCTCGGCGGCCGGGGCGATCCGGTCCGCGAAGACGCACAGGTCGCGGACCAGGGTCGTGGCGGTGAAGGTGAGGACGACGTCGTCGCCGTCTCGTTCGGCGCTCGCTTTCAGACGGGGTGGCTCGTAGGCCAGGTCGCGGTCCTCGGCGAAGAACCACAGGGCGTGCCCGCCTGCGACCAGGAACTCCGAGGTCGCCGAGCCGGGTGTCGTGAGTGATGGCGGAAGTCCGGCGCTCGCGGTGCCCAGCGGTCCGGCTTCGATGCGCGCCGTGTGCTCGGCCAGTACCTCGCCGCCGAACGACATCCGGCGGACGACGACCGTCTCGTCCCACGGCTCGTTCGTGTCGTTGACGCCGATCAGGGCCATCCCGTCGCCGCGTGGCTGAATCGTCAGCAGGCGCGGGGTGTACGCGGCGCGCAGGGCGTACCAGAGCGGCTTCTTTCGTCCGTCGCCGTCGATCGCGGACCAGGACGTGACCGGCCAGCAGTCGTTGAGCTGCCAGAGGATCGTGCCGGTGCAGCGTGGTCTCAGCGAACGGAAGTGCTCGATGCCGAGCCGGATGGCGCGGGCCTGGTTGAGTTGCGTCGCGTAGAGCCAGTCGTCGAGGCCCTGCGGCTCGGGCAGGTGCGGTTCCAGGCCTCGTGCGAGCTTGGCGTTCCCGTCGGCGGCCTTCTGATGGTGCAGTACGCCCGGTGAGGCCGGGGTCAGCGGGTCGTCGTGGATCGCGCGGGTGAGGGTCGACCACGTGGGCGGTGCCTGCCAGCCGAACTCCGCGACGAAGCGGGGGCGGTGGTCGCGGTACACCGTGTAGTCGACTTCGTTCCAGACGTCCCAGACGTGCGTGAGGGCGTGATCGTCGTGGTTGGGGTGGACGTCCATCGACCCTGAGTACGGGCTGCCCGGCCAGTACGGGCGTGTCGGGTCGGTCTCGCGTACGGCGCGGGGCAGCACGTCGAGGTAATAGCCGAGGCCCCACGGCCGGCCGTCGATGCGTGGCTGCCAATCCCAGTCGAACCAGCCCCAGATGTTCTCGTTGTTGCCGTTCCACAGGACGAGGCTCGGGTGCGGCATGAGCCGGGCGACGTTGTCGCGGGCCTCGGCGTCGACCTCGCGTGCCAGGCGCTCGTCCTCGGGGTAGGCGGCGCAGGCGAACAGGAAGTCCTGCCAGACCAGCATCCCCCGCTCGTCGCACTCACGGTAGAAGTCGCGGCTCTCGTACACGCCGCCGCCCCAGACGCGCAGCAGGTTGACGCCGGCGTCGACGGCCTGGCCGATCCGTGTCCGCAGCCGCCGCTCGGTGACGCGTGGGACGAAGCAGTCGTCCGGGATCCAGTTCGCGCCGCGTACGGGCACCGGCACGTCGTTGACGACGATCACGAAGGGGGTGCCTTCGGCGTCGGGTTCGGTGTCGAGGCGCACCGAGCGGAAGCCGACGCGCTCGTGCCACTCGTCGTCACCCAGCCGTACCCTCGCGTCGTACAGCGCGGGGGCGCCCAGACCGCGTGGCCACCACAGCTCCGGGTTCTCGACGCGCACCTCGATGGTGGTGGCGTCGCGGCCGGCCCAGATCTCGCCCGTGACCGTCACCGGGCCGACCGACGCCTCGACCCGCACCGGGCCGGCGGCAGGGGCGTCGAGCCGTACGTCGAAGGCGGCGGTCCCCACCGCGTCCTCGACGGTGACCCTCGGCCGTACCTCGCTGATCCGCGGGGCGGAGTGGCGCACGAGCGTGACCGGGCGCCAGATGCCCGCGGTGACGAGCGTCGGGCCCCAGTCCCAGCCGAAGTTGCAGGCCATCTTCCGCAGGTGGTTGAAGGGCGCCGGATACTGGGCGGGGAGCGCGCCGACCCGCTCGCGCTCGACCTCTCCGATCACCCACGCCGAGTCGAACCGCACCGACAGGAGGTTCCGCCCGTCGTCGAGCGTGACCGGCACCTCGTACCGGCGGTGCATGTTCTCGGTCACGGCGACGACATCGCCGTTCACCCTCACGATCGCGACCGTGTCGAGGCCTTCGAAGACGAGCACGGTGCGCTCGCCGTCGACGGCGGCGTGGTGGATTTCGCACTCGTACACCCACGGGAGGCGGCCGATCCAGTCGAGCGTCGACTCATTCCGGTCGAGGTACGGGTCCGGGATGAGGCCCGCGGCGAGCAGGTCCGTGTGCACCGTGCCGGGCACCGTCGCGGGGATCGGGAGCGCCGCGGCCACGTGCGCGGGGACCACCGCCGGACTCGCCTCCTCGCCCAGCCGGAGCACCCAGCCCTCCGTGAGTTCGGTGCGGATCGCCATTGCCTTCTCCTGATGGTCGTTGGTGCGTATCGGACGCAACGATATCCGTGTTTGAACCGGTTCAGATGCTACACTCACGCAAGGCTTTTCCAGGTTCTGCGCTTGTAACGGAGAAGACACCGTGGGCAAAACTGAACCGGTTCGAACATGTGCGGCGCTCGTCGCCGCCGCGATGGCCGCCCTCCTGACGCCCGGCACGGCCACCGCCTCCCCCAGGGTCGACCTGAAGGTCACGACCCCCCATCAAGGCTCCGCCGTCGCCGACACGACGGAGATCGACTTCACCGGCGCGAACTTGCGGAGCGTGCGCGTCTACCGACTCTCACGGCTGGTCGCGACCGCGACCGTCACCGGCGGCGGCACCGCGGCCCGCGCGCTGCTCGACACGACCGGATTCGGCGACGGCCCGCTCCAGCTCACCGCCATCGGCCAAGGATCCGCCGGCCCCAAGACGGTCGTGCCGCTGCTCGTACGCGTCGGCAACGCGCACGCCGACCACCACCTCCCCGGCTACCGGCTCATCTCCCACGACGAGTTCGGCGGCACCGCACTCGACCGGTCGGCCTGGTGCACGCGCTACCAGTACGACGGGGGGCCCGCCCTCGAGGTCCCCGACCCGGAGTGCCTCGGCAAGGACCCGACGACCGGAACGACCCTCGGCACGCTCGACACCCTCGGCGGTGACGGCACGCGGCAGGGTCAGGAGTCGGAGGTCTACCGCGACGTGAACGCGGACGGCACGCGCATGCACACCGAACAGCACGGCTACCTCACCCTGCACGCGACGGCGACCCGCCCCGGCGAGCCGTACCTGAAGTACGAGTCGGCGATGATCCGCAGCAAGCGGGAGTTCCAGCCGACCGCCGGCCACCCGCTCTACCTCACCGCGCGGCTCAAGCAGCCCGATGTGCTCGGCACCTGGCCGGCGTTCTGGCTCGCGGGCGGATACGGCGACGGCCACGTACGCCCGCCCTGGCCGCCGGAGATCGACATCCTGGAGGGTCCGCTCAACGCCAGCGGCCAGTACGCGAACGTCATGCACACCGGCGTCCAGTCCTACGGCTGTGAGGGCACGTGCCCGCAGGGGCCGTTCGACTACAGCTTCGCGGCGGCGGATTTCGACACCTCATTCGGCGACTACCACGCCCCGGCCTCGCTCAAGGACACATGGATCGAGGTCGGCCTGGAGTGGCACACGGACCACGTGTGCTGGTACCTCGACGGCAGCAGGCTCGCCTGCCAGCACTACACGTGGGTCGCGAACGAGGGCGGCCAAGCGGGCACGACCCCGGCGTCCGTGCTGCTCAACCTCGCCGTCGGCGGCCCGTGGGCCGGCGCCGACGGCGTGGACGACACGAGGTTCCCCGCCGAGTACGACATCGACCACGTGCGGGTCTACCAGCGGTGACCCACCCGGATCCCGGGAAGATCAACGACCCCGGCCGGCGCGCGCCGGCCGGGGTCGCGATGCTGGGGCGTGTCTGACGGATCACGTTCGTAGCGAGCGCCTGAGCGCCGCGCAGCCGGACAGGGATTCGTCAGACACGCCCTAGGACCGCAGGGAGACGCGGCCTGGTAGCTCTGCTCAGAGGGCGTTACGTGCGCGCACGACGGCGTACTCCACCGCGTTGAGCGCGATGACCACGGCGGCGAGGGCGTACAGGGCCGCGAGTGCCGGGACGAGGGGCGCCAGCGGTAGGAGGGCGAGGATGACGCCGGCGGCGCTCAGGCGGTACACCGACCAGAGCCGGAACATCCGCCACCTCGTGTAGCCGAACGTCGCGAGGTAGAGCGCGCAGCCGCCGAACAGCAGCGCGGCGATGTCCAGGCGCAGGTGGTCGCCGGGATGCTCGACGACCTCGGCCAGGGCGCTCGCCAGAGCCACGATCCCGGCGATGAACGACAGGTGACCGTACGACAGGACCTGCCGTACGACGTCGCTCTGCACCTCGGCCGTTGTCAGCGCGTGCCGGATCGCGCTGGCGCCGAAGTGGTAGTACACCCACCACAGCCCGCAGATCAGCACGAACGAGCCCGCGACCGCGCCCATGACGCCGGCGCCGATCTCCCGGCCCTCCGCGGCGGGCGCACCGGTCGCGACGACGGACTCTCCGAGCGCGATGATGAGGAACAGCCCGAAGCGCTCGGGCAGGTGGGACGGGTCGAACCTCAGGTGCAGGAGCCGCCCGCGCAGCAGCCGCGGCGTCGACAGGTCCACGGCCGCCGCGAGGGCCCACAGCAGGATCCGTGCCGTGCCGTGCGTGAACCCGCCGGCCAGCAGCAGCGGGCCGCTGACGAACACGGCGACGCTGAACGGGTTCAGCGCGATCGTCGTGCCGCGGAAGACCAGGGCCGCCAGGATCACGCGGGCGACGAGGTAGGAGGCCGCGAACAGCACCCCGTGCTCCTCGTACGCCAGGGGCGCGGCCAGCGCCATGAACAGCGCGCACAGGGCGACACCGAAGACGCCGATCCGGTCGAGCGCGCGGTCGACGTCGTGGGTGTTGGCGTGGATGGAGGTGCCGACCCAGGCCCAGTAGATCGGCACGAACGCGATGAGGGTCCGCGCCACTCCCGCCCAGGAGTGGTCGTGGTGGAGCAGGCCCGACAGCTGGGTGATCGCGAACACGAAGACGAGGTCGAAGAGCAGTTCCGCCCACGTGACCCGCTTCTCGACCTCGGCGGCCACGCCCGCCTCGTCCTCGATCACGGCACCATCCCCCTGAAACCGGTCCGCCTGAGCTTGATTCGGACGACAGCGGTCATTATCGACCAAGTACGGGCGCAGTAACGTACGTCCGGATCTCGACGGCCGTACCGCGCACGCGTACCCCGGGGCGGTGAGGCGGGTCGTATCCTCCTCACATGCCTCTCGGTCACCTCGGCGTCAACGTCCCGGACCTGGCGGAGGCGCGCGGATACTACGACGCGCTCATGCCGCTGCTCGGCTTCGAGCCGTTCGTGTCCGGCCCCGGCGAGTTCTCCTACCGCCCGGTCGGCAAGCCCGGCACGCACCTGTTCTTCTACGCGTCCCAGGAGGACGGCGCCTACTCACGGCACCGGACCGGCCTGCAGCACCTGGCCTTCATCGTCGGCTCGCGGGCCGAGGTGCACGCCGCCCACGAGTGGGCGCTGGAGCGGGGCGATGACGTGGTCCACGCGCCACGAGAGTTCCCGGAGTACCACGAGGGCTACTATGCGGTCTTCTGGACCGACCCGCGCGGCCTGATGCTGGAGGTCGTCTGCCACCGCTCCCCCGGGTGACGCCGGATCCCCGTGAAGACGAAGCGGTGAATTAGAGGGCGGTCCGCCCCGAGCCGGACCGCCCTCCGCAAGAGTGCCAGAGACCGATTAGATCGATCAAATCTCCCCCTGGGAAATCGACCGGACCTCCGCACATCGCCGGGGCCAACGCGCGCGAAAAAAGAGCCCAAATATAACTATTCGTCCTACTCTCGCTCCGTTACGACCCGGGCACAGACCGCCCGGCGCGTCCGATGAGCCGGACGGGCCCTGCGGCCCTGCCGGCCCGGCATCGAGAGGTGGACTCCCATGAGCAGACCGGCCCTTCCATCGCACAGCCCGCCGACACGGCTACCCGCGTTAGCCGGGACTCTCGACCGGTCCGTCCCATCCAGCGCTGAGGGGAGCGCACCTAGATGAACTTTCCCGCCATTCCGCCCCACGAGCTTCTCGTCCTCCTCGCCCAGATCTGCGTACTGCTAGGCCTGGCGAACCTGCTCGGGACGCTCGCCATGCGCACCGGGACGCCGCCCGTCGCCGGAGAGTTGCTGGCGGGTGTCATCCTCGGCCCCTCTCTGTTCGGTGCGATCCTCCCGTCCGCGCACCACTGGCTGTTTCCGGGAACGGCGTCCCAGTTCCACATGCTCGACGCGCTCGGCCAGTTCGGAGCGCTGCTGCTGGTCGGGATCACCGGCGTCGAGATGAACCTGAAACTCGTACGGACCCGGCGGCGCGCCATCACGAGCGTGAGCATCCTCGGGCTCGTCCTGCCGCTGTCCCTCGGCGTCGCGGCCGGCTTCTTCATCCCGGCCTCGCTCCGTACGGGACACGCCACGCATCTCGTCTTCGCGCTCTTCGTCGGCACGGCGGTGTGCATCAGCTCGATCCCGGTCGTCGCCAAGATCCTCGCCGAGATGGGCCTCATCGACCGGCTGGTCGGCCAGGTCGTCCTCGCCTCGGCGATGGTCGACGACGTCGTGGCGTGGCTCATGCTCTCGGTCGTCGCGGCGATGACCGCCGGCTCGGCAGGCGGGGGTCAGGTCCTCGGCGCCGCCGTCAAGGTCGCCGGGGTCCTCGTCGCGGCTGTGATCATCCGGCCGCTCCTGCGATGGGTCATCGCGCGAGCGTGCGCGACCGGCGACGGCCATGCCGCCGCCGTGATCGTGATCGCGGTGCTCGGCGGAGCCGCCTCGAGCCAGTCGCTCGGCCTGGAGGCCGTCCTCGGCGCGTTCGTCGTGGGCATGGTCATCAGCACCATCCCGGAACTGGAGGAACGGAACCTGGTGGGCCTGCGGGGCATCACCCTGACGGTGCTGGCCCCGATCTTCCTCGCGTCGGCCGGACTCCACGTCGACCTGACGGTCTTCGGGCAACCGCTCGTCCTCGGCACCCTGGCCGTCATGCTCCTGGTCGCCGTCGGCACCAAGCTCGGCGGCGCGTACGCGGGCGCGCGGATCGGGCGGCTGAACCACTGGGACGCGTTCTCGGTCGCCTCGGGCATGAACGCCCGCGGCATGGTCGGGATCGTGGCCGCGGGCGTCGGCATGCGCCTGGGCCTGCTGACGAACGCCATGTACGCGATCATCGTCACGATCGCGGTGCTCACCTCGATCGCCACACCGCCGCTGATGGCCTGGGCGATCCGGCGCAGCTCGCCGGTGCCCGTGCCGGCACTGCCGATCGCGGCGGCGGGCGAGAGCTGACGAGTGCGGGGCGGCCCCTCGGGCCGCCCCGCGCCCCGGTCAGTCGTTGTCGTTCTGGAAGGCGACCTGCTGCCAGTCGACGACGCACCCACGGTTCATGAACACCCAGCCGAGGCTGGGGTCACGCACGACCATGCCACCGCCGCCGTTCGCGGTGAAGCGGTACTGCACCACGGAGTTCGGCGTACCGGCCGGGTCGCGCAACGTGCCGTTGTCGTACGCGCTGGAGGCGTAGTAGTTGTAGAACGCGCCGCAGGCGGGGTTCGACGGGTCGACCGTGATCGGGCTGCCGTCGGTCGCCTCGTGCGCCTTCGCGTTGAAGTCGTACCCGAACGACCGCCGGTGCCCGATCGAGTCGCCCGTCGCCGAGCTGCAGGAGTCCGGCACCGTACCCACCGGGTTGGCGCTGAGCGCACCCGGCGGAATCCACGCGCACAGGTTGTTGCTGCCGCCGACGCGACCCCAGTGGTAGTCATTGCTCGCCGTCGAGGAAACGTCGAAGGTCTGGCCCGCCAGCGCGGTGCCGATGAAGTAACCGCAGATCTTGTTCTGCATCCACGTGCCGGCCGGAACCGTACCGCTGTTGTTGCACGCCGCGGGCTTCGGTGAGTTCGGCTGAATCGTGTAGCGGTTCACCGCGCCGGCGGGCGACGCGAGAGTCGCCGACAACGCGAAAGCCGCCGTCGCGACGCCGATCGACGCGGCGATCCTGCGCACGGGAACTCGTTGGGCGGGGAAAATCTGCACGAGCACTCCCAGAGTCGTTGCATCTTCGGGACCATGGTGACCCCTTGCCATAGCGCACCACTTCACCTGGAATGACACCCCCTGACAAGGCCGGTGAACGCCATTGTGCAAAGTTTGTGCAGTAGTACGATGCCGAAGAAGAAAACGGCCCGAAAAGCATGACGCCCGATCGAGGAGTGCCCAATGCCCCGGTCCCCCGGCGCGTCACCCCGGGAACGGCAGATCCTCCAGGAAGAAATCGCCGAGCCGCTCAAACGGCTCCGCCGAACGGCGGGCGACCCGGCCTGCGGGAAAATCGCCAAAGCCGCGGGCCTCTCTCGCAACACGGTCGACAATGTCTTCAACGCCCGCCGGCTGGCGCGTTCCGACACGATTGAAGCGATCGTCACCGCCTTGAACGGCGACGTGGTGTGGTGGCGCCGCCGCTGGGCAGCGGTCCGAGACCGCCTGGACGACCTGAACGAGACCTGTCCCGAACCATCCGCGACCGCCGCCCTGACCGTTCCTCCCGGCCCTCCTGCGAAGACGAGCACCGAACGGGCCGATACAGGCGAACCGTCCGGGCCAACGGGTCGGCCGGGCACCGGGCGACGGGTACGGCGGGTGGTGGTGACGGTCGTCGCGGCGCTCATGCTGATCGCCGTGGGCGGGGTGGTCTGGGTGGCCGAGATGGGCGACGCGGTCTCGGGCGCCGCACCCGCGCACGCCACCGGCGACCGGAACGGACACGTCCAGCCGCTGCCCCACGACCTGCCGTACGTGCAGTGCGGCGACCGCACACATTCGATCCTCAGCGGACCGGGCCGGTCTCGCGGCGGCACCCCTCTCGGTGAGATTCACCCCGGCGAGCGTTTCATCGTCACCGGTCAGACGGCCTTCTGGAAGTACGGCCACACCGACGGCACCTCACCCCGTACCGGCTGGGTCCTGGCCGACTACCTCTGCCACGCCGACCGCACCCCTACGGCCCGCCGTTGAAGCGATCAGCTCCGGGGGACCAGACCGCGTACTAGAAGCGCGGCGGCGGTCGAGATGACCTTCTCGTCGGTGGCGGCGCCCTTCTCGCCGTAGGTGTAGACGGCGATGATCAGAGGCGCGTGCGACGGCGGCCAGGTGATGGCGACGTCGTTGACGCCGCCGTACGAGCTGCCGGTGCCGGTCTTGTCGCCGGTGGGCCAGTCTTCGGGGAGGCCGGCGCGGATGCGGTGGTCGCCCGTCCGGCAGGAGCGCAGCCAGCGGATCATTCGGTCGCGGTCCGGCGAGGCGAGTGCCTTGCCGAGGGTGACGGCGTACAGGTCGCGGCCCATCGCGGCGGGGGTGGTGGTGTCGCGTTGCGACCCTGGCCGCCAGTCGTTGAGGGTGGGCTCGTTGTGGTCGAGCCGCGAGATCGGGTCGTGGAGCGAACGGTAGTAGCGCGTCAGTCCGGCGGGGCCGCCGGTCTCCCGTAGCAGGAGGTTGGCCGCGGTGTTGTCGCTCACGGACATCGCCGCGGCGATCAGCCGGGAGACGGTCATGCCGGCGTCGCCGTGGCCCTTGGTCAGCGGCGAGCCGTCCACTTCCTGGCTCGCCTTCCAGTGGATCGTACGGTCGAGCCGCGTGGACCCGTGGAGGATCGCGGCGGCCTCGAGCGCCTTCCACGTCGACAGGGACGGGAACCGCTCGTCCATCCGGTAGCCGATGACCTTGCCGCTGCCCGTGTCGACGGCGAACGCGCCGATGTGACGGTGGGAGGAGATCTCCAGCCGCCGCAGGTCACCCGTAGCGTCGGGGGTTGGAGCGCTGACCGTCGGCGACGCATGGCCGCACGCCGTGACGGCCACCAGCACCGCGAAGGCCACGTTCTTCCAGGGCATCTCTGAGCTCCGATCAGGAAGTAGGAGACCACCGACTCAACCAACCCACCTGCGCTCATGTCCAAGAGACAAAGTTGAACGACCCATATCACTCTGATATGAGTCGGTGAATGGACCTGCTCGTGCACCTGGAGACGTTCGTCGCCGTCGCGACGCCGGCGGCGACGGCCGAGCTCCGCCGCCTGATGTCCCTGCAGGTGTTCACACACCGGCTGTCGAGCGACCTGCGCACGGACACGGTACGGGTGAGCGGCAAGACCGGGACGTTCCTGCACCTGCGCCACGAGATCGGCGTCGTCGAGTCGGAAGAGGGCACCCGCGTCGCCATCGCCGCACTCACGCGCGCCACCCGCAGGGCGACGATCGCCCACGACATCGACCTCGCGATCGACCTCGCGATCGGCGCGGCGGCCAGGTCGGCCTTCGAGGCCCTGCGGACGTGACGGTGTTCGGCGCGCTGCGCGGCGCAGCCGCGCTCAGACTGCGATGCGGGCGGCGAACGCGCGCAGGCCGGGCATCGAGCCGCGGGCGCTGAGGAGTTCCTCGGTCATCCGGCGGACCGGCGGCCGGTAGCGGACCTCGTCGGGCGCGGCGCGTTCGGCGGCGCGCAGGGCCTGGTAGCAGGCTTCGGGCCTGTTCCACTGGCGTTTGGAAGAAGCCCGAAGATCTGCGGCGATAAAAGGAGCACGTCAGCGAATCGACGCAGCACCGCGGTATCGGCGAGAGGCACGATTCCGCGTTCGAACCGAGAAACCTGCGATGCCGAATAACCGGCACGCTCACCGCGTTGAGCAAGCGTAAGCCCCCGGGCGTGACGGGTGGCGCGAACGATCGCGCCGGCGCTTTGTGCGGGTTGTGCGTTCACCGGCCGCTCCGCGCGAGAGATCCCTCTGAACACGGTAACCATGTACGACAGGGGCGGGCCAGGGGGTTTGCATCGCATGCAAGCCGTTGCCCGAACACGCAACGAAGCCTTCTTTCTCGCTCGCGTATCGGGCTTATTCAAGGCATATCTCTGGAGAGAAGGGTGCCGCGAAAATGAGCGAGCCCGGTGCGACGGTGGCGGCGGCCGAACGGGAACGAGCTTGCCGTGCTCCCCTGTGGCGTTTGCCACCGATAAGGCTGAAACAAGCTCATAGGGTGGCGTGGTCAAGACCATCGACGCGATTGGAGCGATGACATGGAATCGCGTTCGCGGGCCCTCCGGTAGCCATGGCTGACAACGCCGAGGTTAAAGGCCTGTACCTGGCCGACGTAGTCCACGACGTGATAGCGGATTTCGCGCCCGAGGAGCTCCCGCTGCTGGCCGCGCTGCGACGGTTCGATGACGCCGAGGCCGGTCGCAGGCTCGCTCGCGGGAACAGGCGTGACGACCCGCTCGGGTTCGGCATGGGCGAGATCGTCGCCTTGGCGACGCCCGCCGTGTACATCGCGGTGCGGCAGGTCGCCGACCGGGTGACGGGAACGGTGACGGACGGGATGTTCGCGCGAATCCGTGTTCTCGTCCGCAGGAGGCGACGCCGGGTGGAGCCTGCCGTTCCTCTGCCGCATTTCAGCCCGGCCGACATCCGCGAGGTGCACGACCGGGTCAAGGAGCTCGCCGTGAAAGGCGGCATGAAACCGGCCCGCGCCGAGCAACTCGCGGACCAGGTGATCGGCCGCCTCACCCTCGACGGCTACACGGGCGACGCGACGTGAACGGCACCACACCGGAGTCACCGACCGGCCTGGGACCGTACCGAACAGCCCGGCCGATTCACCTTCGGCCGCCGCACGAACGACTTCACATGAACGGCCACGCCACACCAGGGCCGATGGTCTGCCCGGCCCACGCCGGGACGGCCCGGCCGACTCACCCTCGACGGCCGCACAAACGGCGCCGCACGAACGGCCACGTCACACTGGAGCCGACAGCCGGCTCGACCCGACGGCCCGGCCGACTCGGCCGCAGAGACGGCACCGTATGAACGGTCGCACCGGGCCCGAACCGGCGGGCCGCTCCACCCGCACCGGACGGGCGATCGACCGCGCCGCCTCGCCGTTCGACGAACGGGTGCTGGGCGCGGGTACGACGGCGCGATTCGTTCTCCTGCTCGTCCTGTTCGTGGCCGGGAGTGCCGCGACCACGTACGACCTCGTCGAGCGGCTGTACCTCTTTCCCTCCAACCCGTACGGGGGGTGCCTGCTCGCGGCCGGGTTCAACCCCGAGGCCGGGACCGGCGCGGAGATGGTCCCGACCCTCCGCTACGGAGCGGCGCTGAACGCCTGCTGGGCCAGTCATGTCCCGGACGTGTCCTGGATTCCCCTCGTGGCGCCCTTGGTCTTCATCGCGCTGGCGGCCGGTCTGTACCGCGCGCTGCCGATGTGGAAAGGGCGGCGTTCCCACGTCGTCGGGCTGGACGATGCGGATCTGCGGCGGGAACTCGACGCCCTGGTGGCGCGGGCGGGACTCACCGTGGCGCCGAGGTTCGTCGTCGACCCGGGAGCGGCCACCGCCGGCGCGGTGGTCTTCGGCACGAGGAAGCATCCGGTGATCTGTCTGCACGCCGGCCTCATCGTCGAGTACGCGAGGCGTCCCGAACGCTTCCGCGCCGTCGTCCTGCACGAATTCGCGCACATCCGCAACGGCGACGTCGCCATCACGTACGCGACCGTGGCGACGTGGCGTGTCTTCCTCGGCGCGGTCCTGCCGTTCGAGGCCGCCGTGCACACCGCCGAGATGTTCACCCGCGATGACCCGGCGTCGTGGGGCGACACACCGTACTACGTGGCGAAGCTGGTCCAAGTGGCCCTCATCGGCGTCCTCGTCTACCTCACGCGCGCGGACATCCTGCGCACCCGTGAGCTGTACGCCGACCTCACCGCCGTACGACACCTGGGCGTACGGAGAGAAGCCCTCCTGCCCGCCATGCCGGACCAGACCGTACGACCCGAGACGCCTCCGCCCAGCACGACGGACCAGACCGTACGACCCGAATCACTTCCGCCCGGCGCGACCGACCTGGCCGTACAACCCGAGCCCTCGACGCCCAGCGCGGCTGACCTGGCCGTACGACCCGAATCGCTTCCGCTCGACGCGACCGAGCAGGCCGTACGACGTGATCCTCCGCCGCCCGACGCGACGGACGAGACGAGCACCGTTCGGCCCGATGCCCTAGGCCGGGCGAACCGCCGGACCTCGCGGGCGGCTTTCGCGGAGATGTGGCGTACCCACCCGTCCTGGGGGCTTCGCGGGCGGTCGCTCACGGATCCGGCGTCGCTCTTCACGCTGCGTGCCGTGCCGATGTTCGTCACGGGGCTGGCGGCGGGGATCGCCTCGATCCAGCTCGCGAACGGCTACCGGGAGACCTACATCGGCGGCACGTGGCTGCAGACGGTCCACTACCTGCTGATATCGGCGCTGATCATGGCCATCGGCGGCGTGGCACTGTGGCGGGCCGCCGTGTACGCGCTGCTCACCGGCGGCCGGGTTCCGTCCGGATGGCGTACGGGGCTGTGGCTGGGCGCCGGCATGGCCGTGGGCGGGCTGACCAACAACAAGATCATCTTTGGCCGGTGGCCGCTTCCGCACTTCGAAGTGTTCGTGATCCCGCCCGTCGTGTGCGCCCTGCTGATGGCCTGGACCGCCCAATACGCCGAACTCCGCGTCAGGACCTGCCGAAGCCGCTCGCTGCGGCCGGCGATGCTGTCCGGGCTGATCGCCCCCTGGCTCGTACTGGCCTTCGCGCTGCTCTGGTGGGACAACGGCGGCTGGGCCAGAGGCTGGGGACTCTCCACCAGCGGAGAACTGGCCCGCCAGGGCCTGCCGTCCACGCCCCTGCTGCTACAGATCACGACCACACTGCGGGCGCTGCCAGGCAGCGATTTGGGCGGCATGGGCCTGTGGTGGGCCGTGCCGCTCCTGTGGCTGGTCCCCTTGCTTCTGTGGAGCGCCCTCCCACGGACCACCAGCCTGAAGCCGGGATCCGCGCCTCCAGCCGACGCGCGCCGGCTCGACCGCTTGAAGCCGAGATCCGCGCGTCCACCCGGCGCCGCACAACGGCTCGACCCGGTGGAGCCGGGATCCGCGCCTCCCATCACCGACGCACCCGGTATGCGGGCCGATGTCCCGCGATGGCTCGACCGGGTGAGGCCCGGGTCGGCGGCGCTCGTCGCGGACCCGCCCGACATGCGCCGGGCCGTACGGGCGGGTCTGTTCGGTGGGCTGCTCTGCTGTGCCGGGCTTCTCGCCGCGCCTCTGGGCCTGGACTCCGTCCGCACGTTCCACGACAGCCGGGCCGACACGCAGGCGTACATGGCCTGGATCATCCTTGTCATCGCCGCGTCCATGACGGTGACGGCCGCCGTGACCGTGCTGTACGCCCGGGACCGCTATCCGCTGATCCGAGCACTCGTCGCGGCGGGCATCACCGCCCTCGCCGGCATCACGGCCCAGTACGTGAAGGGAACCGCCGACGGCTGCCTCGGCCCCATGAACACCCTGACGACCGAATGCTCCTGGCGCCCGAACCGGTACCTCACGCTGCTCGAGAACCCGATCGGCCACATCCTCGGCCCGGCACTCCTCGTCTCCGCCCTGGCCGCGGCCCTGGTTCACGCCGCCGCCTCACGCCTGCGACGCTCCGAACCGCACACGCCCCCGGGCCCTGGCACCCGCAGACCCCGCCTCGCCGCGGCCCTCGTCGTGGCGGCGGCGGCCGGCCTCATCGGAACCGAGACCGTGAACGCGGCCTTCGCCGAGAACACCCCGATCCCCGACAGCGAACTGCTTCTCGTGTACGCCACACCCCCACCCGCCTCCGTCGCCACCCAGCGGATCCAGCTCAGGAACTGGTGGAAGTACGGCGGGCAGAAGGTGGGCGAGGACTACGACACGGCCGGCCGATCCCTCGCCGCGTCCTTCGCCGCCATCGTCCACCCACGGGACGGCCAGAACCCCGTGCCGGGCTTCGTGGCGAGCATCCACCCGGCCTGCGCCCGTTATTCGGCCTTGGTACGCCACGCCGATGAGTACTTCCCCGTACCGATCCCAGCAGGCCAGCAGCTATGGAGCCGCCTCATCTCCACCTACCGCGCCACGGCGGCCGACTGCGACACCCTGGAACACGCCACAACCGCCACGAACGTCCGCACCGGCGTCATCACGATCGTCGATGACACCGGAAAGGCGGCCGCCGCACTCCGTTCCTTCTCCGACTGGAGCATCCGCCTCGTACACGGATGAACCGGACGGCCGCCCGCAGCTGGCGTTCGGGCTGTGGCGTGGTTGCCGGGGCGGGCCGGTGTGGCGGTCGTCCGGGTCCCGGAACCATGATCGCGGCCAAGGGCCACGACCGGGCCGGGGCCGGGCCCGAGGCCGAGGCCGAGGCCGGGGCCGAGGCCTGAGCCGGGACCGAGGCCGGGACCAGAGCCCGCGGCCCGTGCGGGCGGGGTGGGTGGCGGTTAGATCGGGGTGGGAGGCTCGAGGGGCGGCGACTCCAGGGCCAGTAGCCATCGCTTGGCCTCCGGGCCGCCTCGGTAGCCGCCGGACGAGCCGTCGGAGCGTACGACCCGGTGGCATGGGACCACGATGGGGATCGGGTTGGTCGCGCATGCGGTGCCGACGGCGCGGACCGCCCTTGGGCTGCCTGCGGCTGCCGCGACCTGTGCGTAGCTCTCGGTGTGGCCGTAGCCGATGTCCGCCAGGTGCGTGAGTACGGCGCGTCGGAATCCCGACGACAGGCGGTGGTCCAGGGCGAGCTCGAACGTGTGGCGCCGGCCCGCGAAGTACTCCTCGATCTGGCGCGCCGCCTGGTCCAGCCGGGCCGGGGCGTTCAGGATGCGGGGGCTGACGCGCTCGGCGAGCGACTCCAGGACCTCGTCGTGGCCCTCGCCGTGGAACGCGACCCGTACGAGCCCCTCCTCGGTGCCGGCGAGCAGCAGGGCGCCGATCGGGGTCTCCACGGTGCGGTACACGATGTCGAGCACTCCGTCGGCGGCGGCGTCGGCGACGAGGCGGGCGTGCAGCCGGGCGCTCGTCTCCGCATCGGTCTCGTGCAGCGCGGCGAACAGCTCTTGTTCGGGCGTGATCATGATCGGCTCCTCTCCTTCTCGTGCGCGAACGCCTTCCGCAGGGACGCGACGCCGTCCGCGGCGGCGCGGCGTGCGGCGTCGGGCGTGCCGCCGGTGATCTCCGCGATGTCCTTGTAGGCCAGGCCGGCCAGGTGGTGGTAGGCGAGGACGGTGCGCTGCCGGTGCGGGAGGGCCTTCAGTGCCTCCCAGAGGTCGCCGCGCCAGTCACCCGGGCGCTCGCCCGTGGTGCGTTCGGGCAGCTCGCCCACGGCGACCGGGCGGCGTGCCTCGGCGCGGCGGGCGTCGATCGCCTTCCGGTGCGCGATCGTGACGAGCCACGCTTCGACGTTCGCTCCGCCGTCGAGCTCCGGGTACGCCTTGAGGGCCGCGAGGAACGTCTCGGACCATGCGTCGTCGGCGTCGACGGGTCCGAGCACGGCCCGGCACACCCGCAGCACGACCGGCCCGTGGTCGGTCACGATCTGCTCGAACGGTTTCTTGCTCACAGCAGGTAAACGTCCCCGCTCCCAGAAACGTGAGACCGGCCCGCGAAAAAGTCTCACGGGCCGGTTTTCAGGAGCCGCGAACTACGCGGGCCGCCCGGCCTTCCAGCCGTGCACCCGCATCAGCACGGCGGCGACGTGGGCGAAACGGTCGGGTTCGAGGATGGCGCCCTCGCGGCGGATGTCGTCCTCCTCCAGGGCGAAGACGCGGTCCAGGCGCAGGTACGAGCCGCGGCGATCGCGGTCCCAATCTCCCGAGCCGAGGTCCAGCCAGTCCGGCGAGTCATCGTGCCCTTTGCTGGACAGCATCATCGCGAGCAGTTTGCGCCGATGACGGCCGACGACCAGCAGCGGGCGGTCCTTGCCGCGGTTCGGGTCCTCCTCGTACGGGACCCACGCCCACACGATCTCACCCGGGTCGGCGAGGCCGTCCAGGTCCGGGGAGTATTCGAGCGTCGCCACGCGGTCCGTCGTGTAGACCTCTCTCAGGACGTCACCGGCGGGCTTCGCGTCTTCACCATGATCGAGCATCTGCGCAGCCTACCGACGCGTGTCGACGAGCGCCTGAACACCGTCCAGAATCCGGGCCAGTCCGAACTCGAAGGCGTGCGCCGGATCGTACGCCGACCTGTGTGCCGCGCCGGCCGCCGAGCCCACGCGTACGGCCAGGGGGAAGCGCTCGGCGTCGAAGACCCGCTCCAGGATCGGGGCCCGCGCACGCCACCACTCCTCGTCGGTCAGCCCACTGCGGCGTACGGTGCGGGCCGCCTCCACCGCGCCGCGCGCCGAGGCGTGGACGTGGCCGGCGAGCAGCGTGAGGACGGAGTCCATCTCGATATCGGACAGGCCGGTGCCCTCGACGACGCGCAGCTCGAACTCGTACTTGGCCATGGCGTTCGGGCCGAGCGCCGGGCGTCCGGCGTCCATCTCCAGGAGCCAGGGGTGGCGGAGGCAGAGGGCGTGGCCGGCGCGGGCGACCCGGTCGAGCGCCTCGCGCCACGGGCCGGGAGGCGGCGGCGAGAGCTCGCCGTACGCCTCGTCGACCATGAGGTCGACCAGCTCGGACCGGCCGGGGACGTAGGTGTAGACCGACATCGCGGCGATGCCGAGCCGGTCGGCGACGCGGCGCATCGACAGGGCGCCGAGCCCTTCGGCGTCGGCGAGCGCGATGGCGGCGCGCACCACGTCGCGTACGGCGAGTTTCGGCCGCGGGCCGCGGCGCGGCGGCTCGCGCACGCCCCACAGCAGCTCCAGGCTCCGGGCCGGGTCCTGGTCGGTCACACGCCCGACTCTACGGAACAGAACGCTCGCGCGGAACGATTACTCTGTACGGCGTACGAAGTTAAGGAGCGTGGCATGGAGTTCGACCGTCAGGTCCGCAATCTTCTGGACAAGGGGTACCCGGCGCTGGCGGGGATGGACGAGGAGGCGTTCACCGCGCTGCTCGAACCGCTGCGGGAGTTCGCCGTGGAACCGTTCCTGCTGGTCGTGACCAGGGAGCTGGTGCCGATCGAGGCCGCCGTGCCGCTGCTCACCATCTCCGGCAGGCCCGGGATCATCGACCGGCACTACGCGCCCGGTGACCTGGAACGGTTCGTCGCGCCCGAGCCGCTGCCGCCCGCGTACCTGGTGTTCGACGTGGAGCGGGGCGAGGAGTACTGCGGCGCGGTGCCCGACGACGCGATGGCCGCCATCGCCGCACGCGGCCGGATCCCGCTGACCATCGAGGAGGGCATCGCGCTGGTCCTGCACCACCCGGAGACGCTGGAGAAGAACAAGTGCTTCTCCCTCGGTGCGTCCCGCTGCGGCGACCGGCGGGTGCCGGCGCTGTGGATCAGCAAGAGGGCGCCGAAGCTCGGCTGGTGCTGGGCCGGCAACCCGCACACGTGGCTCGGTGTGGCGTCGGCGAGCGGCCGTACCGCCGCGGCGGTCCCGGACTGAAACCGGGCGGCGGCGAGGCCGCCGCCCGGTTCGTGGTCACGTCCGACCCGGCCGGGGGCACAATCGGACCGGACGCGTTCGCGGGGCTAGCCGACCGTGACGGTCAGGCGCCTCGGGTTGCCGTCGCTGGCGGCGCCCGAGACGTCAGGCTGCCCATCGGGGCAGACGTCGTCGTACGGGAAGGCATAGCCGATCGGGGTGTTGGCGTGCACGATCCGCGCCCAGTGGTTGGTGATCGGGTCCTTGTAGAAGTCCGACTCCTGGGTGCCGTTCGGCTGGTCGGCGCTGCTCAGAATCGTGCTGCGGTTGAACGCCGCCGCGATCCGGGCGAGCAGGCCCTTCTTGATGTCGGAGTCGCCCGGGTTGTTGGCGAACGGTCCGTCGTTGCAGGTGAAGATGTCCTTCGAGGCCGGCCTTGCGAAGGTGCTGCCGTCATTGAACCTGAGCACTCCGCCGCTGACGCGGCCGGTGAACACGCCGCGGCCACCCTGCAGATCGACTCTGAGATCGGTGCCGGCGTACTTGTCCCACACCTGGCCGACGTAGCCGTCCCAGTAGTTGGCGAAGGCGCCGTTGCCCATGGCCATGTAGTCCTGCGGGGCGATGACCCGCAGGACGCCGCCGCCGCCGTTCCTGATGACGAGCCGGTCCCAGGGCTGGCCGTCGGCGTTCTTCTGCGCGACGAGCGCGTTCGCGATCGCGTCGACCGCGCCGGCGGGTGCCGCCGCGACATTGTGCGTGGAGTCGCCTTCGAGCTTCAGCCCGATCGGCAGCGCGGTCAGCAGGTCGACGTACGAGATGTTCGCGAAGATCTGCTGCGGGTTGAACGTGAACTCGCAGAACGACCAGACCTTCGAGTAGTTCGTGTCCGCCGGGTTCGCGAAGGACGGCTCGACGAGCCCGGGGCCGGGGTTGACGTAGAAGTCGAGCTTGTCGTTCTTGACGAAGTAGATGCGCGCGGCGTACATCTGCCTGAGCGTCAGGTCCGCGGACGCGCCCGCCCCGACCGGGATCGAGCAGTCCGGGATCGGCGTCTGCGGGGCGCTGGGGTTTTCGAGGTAGTACGGGCTGCTGTCGGCGCGGAGCAGCATGAGCCTGTCGGTGCCCTGCTCACGACCGGTGATGTAGGCGTTCACGCTGCCGGAACCCTGATTGGCGAGCGTCAGCCCGGTGTTCGCGGGCGCGGCGAACGCGCTGCCGCCCAGCAGCCCGCGTCCGAACGGCGCGGTGAGCGCGACCGCTCCGGTCGCGGCGAGAAATGCTCTACGAGTGACCAACGGAACCTCCTGGCGGGGTTGGTTCGGCGTCCGTTCAGTCTTGACACGCGTGTCAGGGAAGAACTGATCTGCCCGTTAACCTCCTGGATACGGAGGCTACTGTCAAGAGTCTTTCCTATTAGCTCGCGACGCGCTCCTTGGCGGTCACCCGCACTGACCTGCTACGAGGCCCTGGGAGACCTAAAAAGAACACGGGTCGGGCCGGCTGTTCTCTGGCCGGTCGCTAGGTAGGGGCGCTACCCCAGTTGGTCGCGGCGGCGCGCGATGTTGCCCGCCAGATCGACGGCTCTGTCGTAGGCCGCGTGCGACTGTTGGCCGCGGCCCAGCCGGCGCAGCAGATCGGCGCGCGTCGCCGTCTCCTGCCTTCGGGCTGCTGTGACCGGCCTTCCGGAGCGGTTGGCTTGGCCGGGTACGGGAAGTAACGCGGTCACCCCCCTGCGCGTGAGGAGACGGGGGGCGTGGTGGGCGGGGAATGGCCGTTGAAGATGGTGGCGCGAGCCCACGGGCAGGCGCCGACCGTGGAGCAGGCCGATCCGGCGGTGATCACGGCGGCGGTGAAGCGGGCTCGGGCGCGGGTCTCGGGCAACTGGTTCGTGGCCGGTGCGAGTGGCGACGTGCTCGCGGATCGGCCGTACGGCTTCCGGGTGGCGGGGCGCGAGATGGTCGCCTGGCGGGACCGCACCGGCGCGCCGGTGGCCGGGCCCGGAGCCTGTCCGCATCTGGGGGCTCCCCTGATCGGCGGGCAGGTGTCCGATGGGAACCTGGTGTGCCGGTGGCACGGGTTGCGACTGGGGCCGGAGGGCGTGCCGGACTGGCGTCCCGTTCCGGCTCTCGACGACGGGGTGCTCGTTTGGGTGCGGCTCGACCGGGCCGGCGGCGAGACACCCCTCCCCCGGCCCGTGATCACGACCCGGCCGGAGAACGGTCTCTGCGCGGTGACGAAGACGACCGGCGTGTGCGAACCCGTCGACATCGTCGCGAACCGCCTCGACCCGTGGCACGGCGCCTGGTTCCACCCGTACGCCTTCACCCGGCTGCGCGTGACCGGGGTCCCCGCGCTCGACGCGTCCGAGGCCGACGACCGGTTCCTGGTCGAGGTGACCTTCCGGGTCGGCCCAGGGCTGGGCGTGCCGGTACTCGCCGAATTCGCCTGCCCCGAGCCTCGTACGGTCGTGATGCGCATCGTCGAGGGAGAGGGCACGGGCAGCGTCGTGGAGACCCACGCGACCCCACTCGGCCCGGGCCGGGACGGCCGGCCACGTACGACGGTGACCGAGGCGACGATCGCGACGTCACCCCGCCCTGGCTTCACGGTGGCACGGATGATGGCACCGCTGGTACGCCCGCTCATGCGCCGCACGGCCGCGCGACTGTGGCGCGACGACCTCGCCTACGCCGAACGCCGCTACGCCCTCCGCACCCGCTCCGTCTGACCCCGCCCCCGTCGAGCTTTGGAGCCGCGGGCCCGCCGCGCACAGGCCCCGCCGACCGCCCCGTCCGACCGCCGCGCACGGCACCGCTTCGTAGCGGCTCGACCTGACCGCCGTGTACGCCCCGCCGACCTCCAGACTCGACTCGGCCCGACCGTCCCCGCCGACCTTCAACCGCCCAGCCCGACTGCCACGTCCGGTGCCGCATCGGAACGGCTCGGCGTGACCCTCGCGCATGCCCCTGTCGACCTCCAAGACCACTCGGTGCCGCGCACGTCACCGCTCCGGCCCTGGTCCGTTGAACCGCCTACGCCCTCCGCAACCGTTCCGTGCGGCTCGCGAGGTGGCGGAGGGGGGCGAGGCGGCCGCGTACGGGGACCGTGGTCAAGGGGTGGCCGGCCAGGCCCCAGCGGGTGAGGAGGAGGTTGGCGGCGTGCCAGCCGGTTGTGGCGGCGCGTTCCATCAGGGCGACCGGGAGGTCGATGCGTATGCCGTCGCCGGCCAGGACGAGGCCCGGTACCGGGCCGGCGACCGGTGGGCGGGCCTGGAACGTCCCCGGTGCGAACAGCGGGCAGTCCTGACGCCATTCCGACAGGTCGCCCATCGGATGGGCGTTCGCGGTCTCCGGGTATACCTCGTGGAGCCGTCGCAGCAGTTGTGCGGCGGTTTCCTCCCTCGTGGCGGTGGTGGCGTAGGCGTGCAGTTCGACCACGGACCCGCCGGTCTCGGCGGACCACGCGGCGGCCTCGTCGTCGTAGCGTTCCAGCACGCTGACGTTGTCGAGCGGCGGCAGGCCTCCCGTCGCCAGGAACGCGGGCCGGTGCGCGGCGACGGGACGGTCCAGCCACAGGCGGCGTACGAGGAAGGGCGGGGCGGTGTCCAGTCCGGCGATTCGGGCGCGCCACTCCGGTGTGCCCAGGGGCGACGCGGCGACGAGGGTCCGCAGGCCGGGGACGTCCAGGGCGAGGACCACCGCGTCGGCGTGGACTTCGCCGTTTCCCGTGTAGACGGTGAAGCCGTGGCGGTGGCTGCGTACGGCGTCGACCGGGGTGCCGGTGCGGACGTGTACGCCGTGGCGCGCCAGGTTCTCGCCGTGCGCGTCCCACAGGGGCTCGCGTGGCACGTCGAAGAGCAGGCCCTCGGAGGAGCCGAGGAAGTACAGGTGGAACATGACGGCCAGCTCGGCCGCCGACAGCCGGTCCGGCGGCGCGAAGAAGCTGCGGGAGAACACCTCGAACGCCAGATGCCGCGCCGCCTCGGGGAACCTCAGTCTCGCGAGGAACTCCTCGGCGTTCAGGTGGTCCAGCCGCCGGTACGTGCCGGGCACGCTCACGTCGACGAGCGGCAGCGCGGCGCGGGCGTTCAGCCGGAGGAGGTCGCGCGCGGTGAAGGTGGGGCTGCGGGCGGCGAAGGCGAGGGCGTTCCACGGCGGGGTGCGCGGCAGGCCACGGAAGGTGTCGGTACGTCCGCGGGCGTCGACGAGCGGATAGTCGGCGACGCCGGTCAGCCGGTCGAGGCCCGGGTCGGCGCGGCGCAGCAGGGCGCGCAGGTTGTAGTACTGGCGGAAGAAGGCGTGGAATCCGCGGCTCATGCCGACGCGCGTGCCGTCGGACAGCGCCGCCGCCCATCCGCCCGCACGCCCGCCGAGGTGGTTCTCGCGCTCGAACAGCTCGACGGCGACACCGCGTTCGGCGAGCGCGGTCGCGGCGGTGATCCCGGCGATGCCGCCCCCGGCCACGACGACGACCGGCCGTCGCTCCAGTCGCGCGGCGTCGGGCAGGCCGGGCGACGGCGCGTGCCGTACCCGCTTGCCGTCGCGGGTCACGAACCCTCCACCGGGCGCACGACACGGAAAGCGCGGCTGACTCCACACGACCGGCCGGGCAGAACGCACCGCCCTCGCCCGCCGTCGCGGGTCTCCGCCGGACGTTCGGCACGGAGGACGCGAGTGACACCACACGACCGACCGGACAACGACACCCCTCGCGCCCGCCCGCCGCCGCGGATCACGAATCCTCTGCCGGGCGTACGCCGCGGAAAGTGTGGGTGATGCCGCGTTGCCAGCCGGGCATCGTGTGGGTGTGGACGTCGGTGAAGCCGGCGCGGGACAGGCGGGCGGTGAAGTCTCGGGCGCCGTCGAAGTTCAGGACGCTGCGCCAGAGGTAGCGGTACAGGCCGGCGTCTCCGCTGGTCAGTCTGCCGGCCGGGATGATGACGGCCCAGCAGACCGCGTGCCAGGTCAGGCGTGCGATGAGGCTGTCTCGTACCGCGTAGTCGTGGACGACCAGTACGCCGCCGGGGCGCAGCAGGGTGCGGAAGGTCTTGAGGGTCGTGTCGGGGTCCGGCAGGTTGCGGATCAGGTACGCGGCGAAGATGCCGTCGAACGGGCCCTCGATGCCGGACTCGGTGAGGTTCTCCACTCGGCTCTCGGCGAACCGTACGGTGGCCGGCCACGGCTTGGCGCGTGCCTGGGCGAGCATGCCCGGTGAGGCGTCCACGGCGACGATGCGTGCCCTCGGCGCGGCCGCCAGCAGTGCGGCCGTCGACGCGCCGGTGCCGCATCCGGCGTCGAGGAGCCGTAGCCCCTCGCCGTCCGGGGACAGAGCCAGCGACCGTGCGGAGCGCCGCAGGTCCGCGTGGTAGCCGGGGTTCGCGCCGACCAGCCGGTCGTACGCCGCCGCGCCGCGGTCGAACGCCTCCGGGACGCTCATCGCGCGTGTTCCCAGGCGAGCAGGACCGCGGTGACGAGGGCGAACCCGAACAGGAAGTCCTCGACCGGAATGTCGTACGGGAAGCGCAGGCCGGTGATGTGGCGCAGGTCGTAGACGACGACGGGTGAGGGCAGCCGGGTCAGCCGGTCGTCGACGGCGACCTGGAAGGCGGCGACGATGAGCATCGTGACCCAGTAGTCGCGGCGGCGGAACAGCCCGGTGCGCAGCCGGCCGACCTCCAGCGCCACGACGGCGGCCACCGACGCGACGGCCGGCAGCGTGTACCCGAGGCCGGTCACCGCGGGGCCCGTACGGGCGTCAGGCGGCGTACGGTCTCGAAGGTCAGGATCGCGCACACCGGGATCACCAGGAAGAACAGCGCCTCTTCCAGCGGAAGCGACAGCGGCAGGACGAGGCCGCTGAGATATCGGGCGTCGTAGTGCCACACGCCGCCCGCGATGGCGATGACGTCCCACGCGGCGAACACGGCCGCCGCCGGGAGCACCGCGCGGGCGAGGCGGCCGGGTCGCCGGTAGACGCGGGTTCCGGAGAGTTCCAGCGGCAGGGTGACAGCGGCGCATCCGGCCAGTAGCAGCAGGTACCGCAGATGGTCCATGTCCGTTCTTTCCGGTCGTGGGACGCGTGGCTCACAGGAGTTCTCCGACCGGGCGTGGCGGTCGCGCGGTCGCACGTGCCCAGGCGGCACGGGTCAGGGCGGTTCCGGCCAAGGTGAGGCGCTCGGCGGTGCCGACGCCGACCCGGCCCGCGAACACGTTGTGGCCGTTGTCCTCGATCCGGTCGAGGATGCGCGCGTACAGGCGGAAGGCGGTGAACACGCAGGGCCGCGAGACCGGGTGCAGCAGCGCGATCCCGGGCCGCGCCAGCCGGTAGACGGCGCGCGTACGCGCGATCTGGTCCGCGAGGGCCGCCCGCACCCGCGTGTCGACGCGTCGCGCGCGCCGGCACCAGGCGAGCAGGTCGCGGTCGACGCCGTGCGCGGCCAGCTCGTCGGCGGGCAGGTAGACGCGCCCGCGGTCGAGGTCCTCGGCGACGTCACGCAGGAAGTTCGTCAGCTGGAACGCCCGCCCGAGCGCGGCGGCGCGAGGTGCCGCCTCAGCCGCGTCGCCCACGGTGCCGAGCACCGGCAGGAGCTGTAGCCCGATCACCTCGGCCGACCCCCGCATGTACGCGTCGAGCGCGGCCCGCGTCGGGTACCCGGTGACGGTGAGGTCCATCCGCATCGACCGCAGGAAGTCCTTGAACAGGGTGTCCTCGATGCCGAACCGCGCGGCCGTGTCGACGACGGCCGCCAGCACGGGGTGGTCACTGCCGCCCTGGCGCAGCCCGGAGGCGAGGGCGCCGGCGATCTCACCGAGACGCGCGGCGGGATCCGCGTCACGCACGGGCTCGTCCACGAGATCGTCGACGTGCCGCGCGAACCCGTACAGGGCGTGGATCGCGGGTCGCTGGCAAGGCTTCAGCAGCCGGGTGGCCAGGAAGTAGGTACGGCCGAGGCGCGCGTTGATCGCACGGCACCTCGCGTACGCGGCGCGCAGGCACGGGTCGGTGATCCCGGCGGCGTCCAGCTCACGACGACTCATCCCCGCACCACCGCCCGGCGCTTCGACGTACGGGCCCGCGCGTGGCCCGTGACGCGGTCGGCGGCCAGGCGGCCGGACAGCAGGGCGGTGGGGATGCCGACGCCGGGGACGGTGCCGCAGCCGGCCAGGACCGCGTTCTCGGCGGAGGCGGGCAGGTTGGCTGGGCGGAACGGGCCGGATTGCAGGAAGGTGTGCGCCAGGCTGAACGGCGTGCCGGCGATCATGCCCTGGCGTTCCCAGTCGGCCGGGGTCATGACGTGCAGCGTCTCGATCTCGCCCTTGATGCCCGGTAGCCGTTGGGCCAGCACATCCACGAGCTCCCGCGCGTACGCCGGGGCGAGACGGTCCCAGTCGAGGCGGGCATGTTCCAGGTTCGGGACGGGGGCGAGCAGCGACAGGAGCTGGCGTCCGTGCGGTGCCAGGCCGGGGTCGGTGGCGGTGGGGCGGGTCAGCAGCAGCGACGGGTCCCGCATCGGGCGGCCGTCGCGTACGAGGTCGTCGAAAGTGGTGCGCCAGGCGCGGCCGAACAGCAGATTGTGGTGGGCCGTGCCCGGTGCGTCGCCGTCCACGGCCAGGTGCAGGACGACTGCCGACGGCGCGGGGCGCAGCTTGCACGGGCGGCGGGGTGCGCTCCCCAGCAGCCGGTACGCCTCGGTGAGTTCGCAGCTCAGCACGACCGCGTCGCACGCCACCCGCTCGCCGCCCGCGGTGTGGACGGCGGTGACGCGGCGGCCACGGCGTTCGAGGGTCTCGGCGGTAACGCCGTGGCGGAACTCGACGCCCGCGTCCGCCGCGGCTCCGGCCAAGGCGTCCGGCAGCGCCCGCATCCCGCCGCGCGGGAAGTACACGCCGCCGACGGTGTCCATGTACGCGATCACGGCGTACAGGGCCAGTGCCCGGTGCGGCGGTACGCCTGCGTACAGGGCCTGGAAGGTGAAGATCCGCCGCAACCGCTCGTCCTCGACGAACCGGCCGACGGCGCGTTCCCACCGGCCGAACCCGCCGAGGGCGGCGATCCGCGCGAGGTGGGGGTTCAGCAGGGCGAGGGGCGAGTCGACGTCGGCGGCGATGAACCGGGCGAACTCGGCGTCGTAGAGCCTGGTCAGCCATTTCCGTAGCCGCAGGTAGCCGTCCGCCTCACGCGGCCCGGCGAACGCGCGGACCGCGTCGGCCATGGTGCCTTCGTCGCTGCTGACGTCGAGGGTGGTCCCGTCGGCGAAGTGCGCCCGATACGCCGGGTCCAGCCGAGTGAGCGGAAGCCGGCCGTCGAGGGACTCCCCGACGGCGGCGAGCGTCTCCTCCACGATGCCGGGCATGGTGAGCACCGTCGGCCCGGTGTCCATGACGAAGCCGCACGCGTCCAGACGCCCCGCCCGCCCACCGGGAAAGGGGTCCCGCTCCAGTACGGTCACCGCCCGCCCACGGCCGGCCAGGTGCAACGCGGCGGCGAGCCCGGACAGCCCCGCACCGACCACCACAACGTGATCGGTGCCACCGGAAACCGTACGCGCGCGCCTTTGCTCGCCGTCCGGCGGATGCGTCATACCGCGTCGGGTACCCCGGATCGCGTAATCGCGCGGGCAAGAGAACGAGATGATCTTTCCATCGAACCGGCCGGACAGGCGCGGAGCCTGGGGCTGGGCCGTAGCCGGCGGCGGTCGCGAGCCGGAGGGGGCCTGGTTCTGGCCGACCGGCGGCAACGCGGCGAGACGTCGCCTGGGCCGCAGCAGGCTGAAGACTCGCGGGGCGGGCCTTAGGGCGGGTCTCCTGGGCATGGCGAACGGTGACCAGGTGGCGGGTCGCGAGGCGGGGAGGCCTGGTTCTTGCCGGCCGACGAGAGCGAGGCGCCGCGCGGCGGGCCGGAGACCACTCGCCCTAGGTGCCGCTGGACGCTTGGGGTTCGGTGGCGGGGAGGGCGGTGGTCCGGCCGGCGCGTAGGAGGTGGCGCCAGCGGGTCTGGTCGTACTCCAAGGGGATGACGCCGTCCGCGAAGTCCTCGACGACGTCGGCGAAGCGGTCCGGGGCGTCGTGGTGGGGGAAGTGGCCGGAGTGTTCGAAGATCTCCAGGCGGCTGCCGGGCATCGCCGCGTGGGCGATCTGCGCGTGATGCACGGGGATGACGCGGTCGCGGCCGCCCCAGATGATCAGTGTCGGCAGGCCTGCGGCCAGGTAGCAGCGGTCGAGCATGGTGATGATCTGGCCGCGTACGTCCACGCCGGCTCTCAGGGTGCGCAGGAACGCCTGGCGGGCCGTACGCGACCTCAGCGATCGGTACCGCTCCAGCACGTAGTCCAGGTCGGACCCGAGCCGCATGCCGCCGGTCGCCCGCAGCACCGGCGCGGCGAGCCGCAGGGCCGTACGCGCGGGCGCGGAGGTCGCGACGGAGAGCGCCAGCTCGGCACCTGGCGCGGCGGCGACCCGCAGCAGCGGGTGAACCTCGGGCCCGATGCCGCCGCTGCCGACCAGGACGAGACGCTCGCACCGTTCGGGAAACTGGTACGCGAACTGCATCGCGATCCCACCGCCCAGCGAGTGTCCCACCACCGAGACCCGATCCACGTCGAGGACGCCGAGAAGGTCCCGCATCCCACAGGCGTACGCCGCGACCGCGTAGTCGGCCCTCGGCCGCGCCGACTCTCCGTGACCGAGCAGATCGGGGGCGATCACGGTGTGGTGCTCGGCGAGGCGCGGAAGAACGTCCAGCCACGTCTCCGAACTGTCGCCGACCCCATGGATCAGCAGCAACGGAGGCCCCGTGCCCGCCATGAGAAAGGCACGCCGGTAGCCATGTATGTCGTAAAAGCGGATGGGGGTCCGCATTGTCTGCCGCCGCCTAACCGGGGGGAGCTGGGGCGATATCGGACACTAAGGCTACAACGTGACATCAAGCACCAAAGCACATCTTCCCTGATCACCGCCCCTGCACCCGCCTGAGCAACCGATTCCCGGTCAGCCGCCGAGACCCCACGGCCACCGGCTAGGGAGCGGCCCCGCGAACGCGAGACCGGGAGGCGGGCACGCGGACCACCGACACGCGAAGCATGACCGGCCCCTCGAAGACGGGCTCCGCGCAGCCCGAAAGAACCGGCCGCCCGCCGTGGCACACGCCGATGGCCACGGCGGCGGGGCGCGGGGACGGGGACGGGCGCGGTGGCGGGGACGGGCGCGGGGACGGGCCAACACCCGGGTGAACGATCCGGCAGGCCCTCGATGGCAGGCCGTGTCCGACAGATCACGTTTGTAGAGAGCGCCGTACAGACGGCGCATCGCGAGGCGGAAGAGGGAGTCGGCCTGGTTCGGCTGGCGAGCGGCGGGCGAGGCGTCGTTTGGGGAGTCGCGCAGCCGGACAGCAGATTTGTCGCCGCGTAGTCAGACGGCGGATTGTCGCCGCGTAGCCGGACAGCGAATCTGTCGCCGCGTAGCCGGACCGCGCACTTGTCGGACATCCCCCTAGTCCCTACGGCTGAGGGGCGGACCGCTCTTGTCGGCGATGTGCGGTTCGGGGTGTACGGCCGAGTATCGGGGTCGCTCACTCATGAGGAGGGACTCGATGAACTCGAGGATGCGGCGGATCGGCGTCGTGATCGTGGCCGTGGTTCTGTCCGCGGGCCTGTTCTACTTCGGGACCGGGATGCGGCCGGTTCCGTTGCTCACCTGGTTCGCGCCGCTGCCGGTGCTCGTCCTAGCACCGCGGGTACGTGCGCGGGTCGCGTTCGGGGCGGCGGTGGTGGCTTGGCTCGGGGGTGAGTCGTGGATGTGGCGGTACCTGCTGCGATCGGTAGAGGTGCCGGTGCCGATGGTCATTGGCATGGTCGGCGGGTCGGCCATGGTGTTCGGGCTTGTGGTGGTTCTCGCGCGGGCGTTGGCTCTGCGGGGGCGTCTTGTGTCGGCGGCCGTCGTGGTGCCCTCGGCTTGGGTCGTGGTGGAGTACCTGGCGTCCGTGCTGTCGCCGAACGGCGCTTGGTGGAGTCTCGCCTACACGCAGGCCGGGGTCCTGCCGGTGTTGCAGACCGTCTCGCTGACCGGTCCTTGGGGCGCGACGTTCCTGCTCATGGGCGTGCCCGCGGCGCTCTCGGCGGTCCTCGCGCCCGGGACGGCGCGGCGGCTGCCGGTCGGCGTCGGTGGCGTGCTGGTCCTCGCGCTCGCTCTCGGGTACGGGGCGTGGCGGGTGCGTGGGGCCGACGGCGAGCGTACGGAGAAGGTGGCTCTGCTCGTGTCCGACCGGCCGCAGGAGCCGGCCGACGTGGCCACGCCCGCGGGGCGCGCGCTTCTCGGGCGGTACGCGGCGGCGGTCCCCGGGCTCGCGGCGCGCGGGGCGCGTGTCGTGGTGCTGCCGGAGAAGGCGTTCGTCGCCGACGACGCGGGCCTGCGGGTCATGGACGCCACCTTGGGCCGTGTCGCCACCGAACGGCACGTCGACGTCATCGCAGGCCTGATCCTCGACCCGGACGGTGTCACCCGCAACGCGGCCGTCGACTACCCCGCGGACGGCGGACGGCCGGTCCGGTACGGCAAACGTCACCTCATACCGGGCCTGGAGGATCGGTTCCGGCCGGGCGACGGCGAGGCCTTCGTGCCCGGTTCGGGACGCCGGTGGGGCATCGCCGTCTGCTTCGACCTGGACCTGACCGGCCTGGTGCGCGACTACCGACGTACGGGCGCGACCGCGCTGTTCGTGCCCGCGTGGGACTTCGACCGTGACGCCTGGCTGCACAGCCGGATGGCGGTCACCCGAGGCGTCGAGAACGGCCTCACCATCGCCCGCGCGGCACGGAACGGAGCTCTGACCGTGAGCGACCCGCACGGCCGCGTCGTGGCCGAGGCCCAAAGCGCCGACGCACCCCTCGTGTCGGCCATCGCCCCGCTCCCCGCCCGCGCGGCCTCGACGCTCTACACGAGGTTCGGCGACTGGTTCGCCTGGGCCTGCGCCCTCCTCCTCACTGGCGCCGCGTGGCGGTGCCCCTGGCGGCGCGTACGGCGGGCCCGGGACGCTTGAGGCCCCCGGACGCGGCTTACGAAGTGAGGCATGCCGCACCCTGGCACTGCGTGGCGGCCCTCGGCGGCGCGTACCGCCGACGCCGGACGCTTGAGGCCTTCAGACGCGACTTACGGAGTAAGGGCGTGCGGGCATTCCCGGCACCGCGCACGGCAAGGCCTCGGACGCTTCAGGCCCTCGGACGCGACTTACGAAGTGAGGCGCCCCCCGCAGCGCGTACGGCCAGGCCCCGGTGGCGTCGTGCCCGATGTTTTAGGCGGTCGGGCGCGGTTTGCGGGGTGTGGTGAGGGCCTGGCGGTGGCGGTTGAGGCGGAGTTGGGTGATCAGGAGTGACAGGCCGACCAGCAGGGAGGTCAGCCAGGCCACGTCGGTCCAGACCAGGCGGTACGACGTCTCGTCCAGGCCTAGGGGTGAGGAGTTGGCGCGGAGGGAGACCGGGGCTCGGGTCTGGAGGAACAGCGGGGCGACTGCCGGGTCCTGGCCGATCAGCGGGAGCTGGGGATCCGTCGTGCTGCCCGGTTGTGGCGCGATGCCGGGGATGCCGAGCGACGGGAGGTTCGGCATGCCGCCGGGGGTGATGCCGCCGGAGGCCGAGCCCGCCGACGTCACTTCGAGTTTGCGCGTCGCGGTGCGGGAGCTCGCCCGGTCGGCGCTGACGGAGGCGGTCACCGTGACGGTGCCCTTGGCGTGGCCGGGCGGGATCGTCACGATCGCGGAGATCGAACGCGCGTCGGATCCGAGGTCGCCTAAGCCGCCGGGGCTGCTGACGTTCGCACTCGACGCCGAGAGCCGCAGGACCGTGTTGTGCGCGATCGAGTGCAGGGCGCTCACCTGGATCACGGCGGTGACCGAGCCGCCGGGCGCCGCGGTCGCGTCGGACAGCGAAAGCTTGATCGACAGTGCCGGGGGCAGCTGTGCCGGCGGTGTCGTCGGCGGCGGGGAGGGTGTGCTCGGCGGCGGGGAGCTGGGCGGTGGTTCGGACGGTCCGGTCGACGGGTCGGCCGAAGGGGACGGGTCCGCCGCGAGCGCGGGGAGCGCCACTCCGGTCACCAGCAGCGCCGCCGTGCCGAGCCCCACAAAGACCGTTCTCGTCGAATGGTGAGCTCCGAAAAGCACTACGGCACCTCCGCCGAATGACCGTTGGCACCCGGGGATCGACCACCCAGGGGTTCCGCGGAGATCATGCGAACATGAAACACGACTCCGAATCAACCCACGGCCCGCAGTCTTATCAACAGGTGCGCATTACGGCCACGCACCTCCTCCCAACGGTTAGCGAAATTGCGGAATCTCGCTAACGGGCTCCCGGTCGGACATTTTCGTCTCCGGCGCCCTGTCACGTAGCCAAAGCGTGCGCATCACGACCTCGATGGCGAATCTCGCGTCCGGGTCGGCGAGGTCGTCGCCGAGGGTCTGCTCGATCTGCCGCATCCGGTATCGCACGGTCTGCGGGTGCACGCCGAGGTCGTCGCCGACCCGCGCGGCGGTGCCGCGGGTGCGCAGCCAGGCCCGGAGGGTATCGGTGAGGCGTTCGCGCTGCCGCTTGGTCAGGCCGTCCATCTTGGCGAGCTGCCGGCGGGCGATCTGGTCGATCAGCGGGCCGTCCGACATCAGCCAGAGGGTCACCAGGTGGTCCTCGGCCAGCGTCAGCGGCCCGTCGTCGATGATCTCCTCGTGCACCAGGTCGAGGGCCTGGCGCGCCCACCGCAGGGAGTCCGCGGCGCGGGCGAGCGGCACGGTCAGGCCGGCGGCGGCGCGTGACTCGGAGAGCGCGATCCGCAGGGACGCGCGCCTCTCGGGGGTCAGCGGCCCGGGGACCAGCAGGTGCGGCTCGGCGCCGTCGAGGTCGACCAGGAGGTCGTCGTCGAGGAGCGAGCGCACGATGTGCGCGCCGGATCTGAGCGCGACCAGCGTGACCCGGTCCGGTACGACCCAGCAGACGGGTTCGGCGTGCTGGGCGACCAGGTCGCGAGGGGCGGCCGACCCGGTCAGGAGGAGTTGCAGCAGCCGGCGGCGTCCGGCCTCCAGTTCGTCGTTCGACTGTGCCTTGGCCTCCAGGTAGCCCTTCAGCGACAGCGACGCGAGCTTCTCCATGTAGGCGAAGAGCGAGTCGGCGAGCACCGAGACGGTCGCCGGCGTCAGGTCGTGCCGCCGGTGGAGGTCCATCACCCGCCGCCAGCCCGTCTGGGCGCCGACGCGGTAGGCGGACTGGAGCGTGTCGAGCTGGCGGCCCTCGTACGCCTCGAACTGGCCGAGCTTGCGGCAGATGTCGTCCAGCGGCGCTTCGGGGTCCATCACCCAGTCGACGAACCCGTTGAGGGCACGCTCGACGCCGGAGCGCAGTGTCCTCCCGTACGGTCCGTCGATCGGCCGCGCGTACTCCGGGATCGTCTCCCGGATGTCGCTGATGATCTCGTCGACGAGGCTGGGCAGCTCCCGCTGCATGATCGACGTGAGCGGTTCGGACAGCTCGGATCTCGGGTGGTCGAGACCGTCCGGCTCAAGGGTTTGAGGCATGCGTGAACCTCCAACCGCCACCGTTCCGGTCTCGTGGGTCGTCGGGCTGGGACGGGCGGGGTCGCCCGTATTCAGGTTCGACCGTCGGGTGACGATTCGGCGAGGTGAACGCGGCCTCGGTCGAGAAGCGCCGAGCGGGGGACCCCTGCGCTTGCCGTAAAGGCCGTGATCTAGGACACCGTGACGGTAAAGCAGAGAACGCGGCCCGGCAAGGAGCTGAATGGACGGCTCACCGTGCCGATACACACCCGCCTGCGGAGACTCGGGCAGGAACAGAACGGAGCGGTGTTTTATAAGCCAGTGACAAAATTGCGATTCAGGATGCCTTGAATGACCTGCCCGTGTCATCGCCGCGCGACGCGCGATCGCCACGGTCCCGCAGCCGCATCGCGCGCAGCACCAGTTCGAGCCCGAACCGCGCCTCGGGGTCGGTGAAACCGTCCCCCAGGCTCTCCTTGAGCTGGTTCAGGCGGTACCTCACGGTCTGCGGGTGGACGTGCAGCTGACCGCCGACCTCCGCCGCGGTGCTCCAGCTCTCCAGCCACACCCGGAGGGTCTCGGTCAGCGCCTTCTGCTTGGCCGCCGACATGCCCGCGAGGTGGGTCAGCCGCTGCCCGGCGAGCTCCTCGATCAGCCGGACGTCCGACATCAGCCAGAGCGTCAGCAGGTGCTCCTCGCACAGGGTCACCCTCGCGTCGTCGATGACACCCCCCTCGACCAGGCTCAGCACTCTCCTGGCCCAGCGGAGCGAGTCGGCCGCCTCCTCCAGTGGCACGGTGACGCCCACGACCACCCGGTCGCCCGGCAGCGCGGCCTCGATCATCACACGCCTGGCGGGGGTGAGGGGGCCGGGGATCAGCAGCCGCGGCTCCGGATCGTCGAGGTCCACGAGGACGTCGTCGGAGACCGCACTGCGGACTAATCTGGCGCCGGACCGCACCACCACGAGGGTCACCTCGGACGGCACCGTCCAGCCGCCGCGGCCGGCCAGGTCGGTGATCGTACGGCGCGGCGCGCCCGGACGCTCGACGATGAGCCGCAGCAGCCGCCTGCGCAGCTCCGCGAACTCCTCCGGCGACTGCGCCTTCGCCGCGAGGTAGCCCTCCACCGCGATGGACGCGAGCTCGTCCATGTACTCAAGCTGCGCCTCGGCCAGGCCGGCGACGATCTCCGACGGGAGCTCGTGGCGCGCGCAGATCTTCGTGGTGCGGTTCCAGGCGACGCGGAAGCCGACACGGAAGGCCGCCTGCAGGGCGTTGAGGTTCCGGCCGTGGTACGCCTCGACCTGGCCGAGCAGCCGGCACATCTCGATCAGACGGTCGGACGGCGCCGAGGGCTCGGCGACGCGGTACACGAAGATGGCCAGGGCCTGCTCGACGGCGGGCCGCATCGCCGGCCCGAACGGCCCCTCCGCGGGTGCCGAGTACTCCGGGATGGCCTTTCGGATCTCCGAGCAGATCTCCTCGGCAAGCCCTTCCGTCTCGGACCGCAGAAGCTCGGCCAACTCCAGCTTCCCGACCTCGTGTTCGCGCCGCACCGTACGTCTCCCCTCCCGCCGTCGCCGGCCGACCCGCCCGGCGACGCTCCCGCCCATGACCACGAAATGTGATGTGGAACATATGGAAGTTAACTAAGACTCGGCCGTATTGCAGCGCCCCGGACAAAGGTTCACTTTATGCACTCGCATGATGACTCGTTGTAACGTGACTTGACCGGAAGTAAATGATCAAGCCTAAAACAATCATTGAGCGACAAAAGCGCGAGGCTATTCCCTCACTCGGCAACAATTCCGAGCCTGCGCCGATTTCCCCTCTTGTGTCGCTGGTAACACGTGCTTAACCTACTCGCAGGTAAGAACAGCGACCGAAAATAACGATATCCCATAAAGATCATTTACGCCACCATCTAGATCGCGCGGCGCCATCGCCCGCGATATCCCCTTGGCTGCACCTGTCACGACCGGCGTCGATGCCTTCAGGAGTGCGCGACGCGGAAAGAGGCCGCCCCTGGACCGTTCGGTTCTCGCATCGGATCCGACCAGTTCTTAATTTGCGAAAGGGACCATTCTTATGCGCAAGATCGCCAGCATGCTCCTGACCACCGCCGCGGCGGGCGCCGCCGTCGCCCTCACCGCCGGCACGGCCTCCGCGGCCACGGTCACGGTCTCGAACCCGAACGCCAGCGGCGCCTACACCGCCACCTCGACCTCGGTGACGCTGTCCGACGGCGGCGTCAACATGACCTGCACCGGCTCCGCCGGGGCGGGCACCATCCTGAGCGGGACCTACACGACGCCCGCCGACATCGGCACCATCACCAGCCTGAACTACACCGGCTGCACCGGGCCGCTGGGTGCGGTGACCACGACGGTGAACTCGCTGCCGTACCACGTCTTCATCGGTGCCCCCGGGACCCCCCCGACCGGGTACATCAGCGGCGCCAACGTGCACGTCTCGATGCCGCTGTGCTCGTTCGACGTGACCGGCGCCGCGCCCGGCAAGTACGTCAACGGCACGTCCAACCAGCTGCAGCTGACCCCGACCGTCGCGCTTCCGACCGGCGTCACCGGGCTGACCGTCGGCAACGTGAGCGGCTGCGCCGGCCTGGTCCACAACGGCGACCACCCCACCTACACCGCCAACTACACCGTCTCCCCGAACATCACCGTCTCCTGACCTGAGGTCGGCTGACTGAATCAGGGCCGTGGCCGGGAATCTCACCGGCCACGGCCCTCCTCATGTCCGCCGATGCGCACCAGCGGACAAGAACGCCGACGGAGATTATCGCCCGGCAATAAACGGGGCGCCCATAAGTGTGATCACGGCTCATGATCTCTTGCGCGCCACACAGGGCGGACGTAACCTACCGGCCGGTGCAGAATTGGCTACTTTCAGGGCGGGTAACCGAATAATGAGTATCGGTTTGCGCTGGACCCACGGGAAAGCGATGAGAACGGCCGCGATCGGGGTGGCCGTTATCGTCGCGGGAATGATCCCGGCGGTGGGAGCGACGGCGAGCACGCAGTCGGTCAACGCCACCCTGGCCTATTCATGCCGTTCCGCGGACGGGACCCAGCAGGTCAAGGCACGAATCGCGGTCACCTTTCCGTCGACCGGAACGGTGGGAACGCCCATCCGCCCGACCGGGGCGACCGTCACGCTGAGCGTGCCGCGCGCGGTGTTCGCCGGAGTGACCGCGCCGTTCACGGTGAACGGGAACGCCCGGCTCACCACGACGGTGACCCAGAACGGCAAGTCGGCCGCCGCGGACTGGGACTGGCAGGCCTCGACACCGGTGCCGGTGCCCACCACGGGCGACGTAACGGTCGTGGGCGCGGGACACCGTCCCACCCGTCACGACCGAGGCCCCGGGCGACGTCGTCTTCGCCCCCGGGGACCTGGAGCTCGCTCTGACCGCCCCCAAGACCTCGGTGTCGCTGAAATGCGCGCTGAACTCCGCGCACGACAACCTGGCGACCGTCGTCGTGTCCGCGGCCGCCGCCTCGGCGACGCCGACCACCGGCACGGGCAGGACCGCCGGGCGCGGGCTGAAGATCGGCCGCCTGGGCGACCCGGGCACCGTTCCGCCCGACTGCAACGCCTACAACCCACCGGACAACCAGCAGACCGCGTGCGCGTTCCTGGCGGGCTTCTCCACCGTCAACAAGCTTCATGGATCGGCGCTCCTCGGAAGCCCCGACCCCGGCTACGCCAACGTGGCGCAGACCGCCATCTCGGTGACACAGGACCCCTCCGGCAACACCCACATCGTCACGACGTACCAGGGCAAGCTGAACCACAACGGGGCCAACGAGTTCCCGCCCAGCAAGGCGACGTTCCTGACGTTCGGCTTCATGCCCACGACGGCGACGATGGACCTGGCGCAGGAGGGGCTCCTGCAGATCGACAGCGACCTGTTCCAGGACCCTGAGACCCAGCTCTACGACATCGACTCCACCGTGAAGTCGAAGATCGTGATCCACATCCACGACGTGAAGGTGAACGGGGTCCCGCTGGACGTCGGGCCCGAGTGCCGGAGCGCGACCCCGATGGACCTGACGCTGCACGGCGCCGGCAAGTATCTGTCGGACGGGACCCAAGAGGGCTACACCGTGGCCGGCGGCGGGCCTCTGACGGGCCTCGCGGCGATCCCGGCTTTCACGGGGTGCGGAACCCACGGCGACGACCTCGACCACCTGTTCACCGCCTCGATCTCCGGCCCCGGCAACTTCACCCGGATGATCCAGGGCACCCTGTGCAGCCTCGACAACGTCGAATTCCCGTGCTCGATTCCCGACCCTGGGAAATGAGCGGGGACATTTAACCTTCGATCAATCGCGAAGACGCTCGGCCCGAATTACTCGTTCGGGATCCACACGCCAGGAGGTTTCCCATGATGGGTGAGAAGTCCGCCAGACGTTTCAGCAGAACCGCCGTCTCAGCGTCGTGCCTGGTCGCGACTCTGGGAGTCGTCTCCACCGCGGGAACGGCCCACGCCGACGTCGTGCTGCGGGTGAACTACCCGATGTCCGGGACCACGTTCATCAAGTCGACGAATTCCACGATGGCGCTCGGGCCCGGCAGCCTTGAGGCGGCCCTCGACGAGACCGGCGCGATGACCGGCGCCGCGAAACTGCCCCCGGCGACCGGCGAATTCAAACTGGCCGGCGTCATCCCGGTCGAGGTCAAAACGGAGTTCATCGAGACCACTCCGACCACCGGAACGGTGGACCTCAGCACCGGCGAGGTCCGCTCGACGTCGAAGTTCACCCTCCGCATCACGAGCCTCAAGGTCGCCGGCATCCCGACCATCGTCGGCAACGGCTGCCAGACCGAGAGCCCGCTGGTGATCTCGGTGGTCTCCGACGCGGACTTCAACGTGCTGACCGGCGGCAACCTGAACGGCACGTACACGATCCCGAACTTCAAGAACTGCGTGCTCTCGACCGCCCTGATCAACCTGGTGGTGCCCGGTTCGGGCAACACCATCACGCTCACGCTCGGCGCGGCGACGGTGCCGGCCGGCGACCCGGCCAAGGTGTTCCACGCGAGCGCGTTGCGCTGACCTTCATGGATCACACCCTGCCCGGCGCCGCCGGGCAGGGTTTTCCACTCTCCGGCGACGGTCGCCTCGGCGCGCGATCCGCACGGGAGCACAAAACCCGGGAGCGAGATTGTTATTCGTTGATAAGCAATGCGCGCGAGGCATGGTTATAGGACGTGACAGCTTGCGCAGCAGTTCCTCCGAAAGTAGCGTACCCGCCAGTAGCGATCATAAGTCCGACTGGAGGAATCCAGCGGTATGGAATTCGGGCCTGCCAGTACCGATATTTCGTAACAGCGATAATCGGTGGCCGGGACGTAGGAGATCTCCGATGGTTGGCTCCCGGTAATGGGAATTGAAGTGGTCGTCGAAGGCCTGACGAAATCCTTCGGTAAGCAGAACATCTGGCGCGATGTGTCGCTCACCCTTCCGGCCGGTGAGGTCAGCGTGATGCTCGGCCCGTCGGGCACCGGCAAGACCGTGTTCCTGAAGTCGCTCATCGGCTTGATCAAGCCGGAGCACGGGCAGGTCCTGATCAACGGTGTGGACATGGTGAGCAGCCCGGAACGGAAGCTGCACGAGGTCCGGAAACTGTTCGGGATCATGTTCCAGGACGGCGCACTGTTCGGCTCCCTCAACCTCTTTGAGAACATCGCGTTCCCGCTACGCGAGCACACGAAGAAGAAAGAGGCCGAGATCCGGCGCATCGTGCTGGAGAAGATGGAGATGGTGGGCCTCGCTGGGGCCGAGGGCAAGCTGCCGGGTGAGATCTCCGGCGGCATGCGCAAGCGCGCCGGCCTGGCGCGCGCGCTGGTGCTCGACCCGCAGATCATCCTGTGCGACGAGCCCGACTCCGGCCTCGACCCGGTGCGCACGGCGTACCTGTCGCAGCTCCTCATCGACCTGAACGCCCAGATCGACGCGACCATCCTCATCGTCACGCACAACATCCAGCTCGCCTGCACGGTGCCGGACAACATGGGCATGCTGTTCCGCCGCGACCTGGTCACCTTCGGCCCTCGCGAGGTGCTGCTCACCAGCGAGGAGCCGGTGGTCGCGCAGTTCCTGCAGGGCCGACGGCACGGGCCGATCGGCATGTCGGAGGAGAAGGACCAGGCCACGATCGAGGCCGAGCAGGCCTTCTTCGACGACGACGAGGGCCTGCCGCCGATCCCTCCGCAGCTCGTGCCCTCCGCCGGCCTCCCGCCGCGGCAGGGTGCCGAGCGCCGCCGCGAGCGCGTGATGAGGATCCTGCCGGAGCTGCCGTACGCGGCGCAGCAGGCGATCCTCGCCAGCATCGGGAATCGACGGTGAACGGCACCGTTCCCGTGACCGGGGCGCTGCGCGAGACCGGGAAGCTGTTCGCGCTCGCCGCCTCGGTGCTGGGATCGCTGTTCAAGCGGCCCTTCCAGGGCCGCGAGCTGGTCGAGCAGTTCTGGTTCATCGCGAGCGTGACGATCCTGCCGACCGCGCTGGTCTCCATCCCGTTCGGCGCGGTGATCGCGCTGCAGGTCGGCTCGCTCACCCAGCAGCTCGGCGCGCAGTCCTTCACCGGCGCGGCGAGCGTCCTCGCGGTCATCCAGCAGGCCAGCCCGCTGATCGTGGCGCTGCTCATCGCCGGCGCGGGCGGCTCGGCGATCTGCGCGGACATCGGCTCGCGGACGATCCGCGAGGAGATCGACGCGATGGTCGTCATGGGCGTCTCGCCGATCCAGCGGCTGATCGTGCCGCGGGTGCTGGCGGCGATGCTCGTCGCGCTGTTCCTCAACGGCCTCGTGTCGGTCGTCGGCGTCCTCGGCGGCTACTTCTTCAACGTGATCATGCAGGGCGGCACCCCCGGCGCGTACCTCGCGAGCTTCTCGGCCCTCGCCCACCTGCCCGACCTGTACATCAGCGAGATCAAGGCGCTGCTCTTCGGCTTCATCGCCGGCACGGTCGCCGCGCACCGCGGGCTGAACCCGAAGGGCGGCCCCAAGGGCGTCGGCGACGCGGTGAACCAGTCGGTCGTCATCGCGTTCCTGCTGCTGTTCTTCGTGAACCTCGTGCTCACGGCCATCTATCTGCAGGTCGTCCCCCCGAAGGGAAGCTGAACGATGGGGATGCCATCTCGCCTCAACCTCGACCGGCGGCTCTCGTGGCTGGACACCCTGGGCGACCAGCTGACGTTCTACGTCCTGGCCCTCCTGTGGCTGCCGCGGGCGCTACGCCGCTACCTGAGGGAGATCCGGCGGCTGCTCGCCGAGGTGACCTTCGGCAGCGGCGCGCTCGGCGTCATCGGCGGCACGATCGGCGTGATGATCGCCATGACCCTGTTCACCGGCACCGTCGTCGGCCTGCAGGGGTACGCGGCGCTGAACCAGATCGGCACGTCGGCGTTCACCGGCTTCGTGTCGGCCTACTTCAACACCCGCGAGATCGCGCCGCTGGTCGCCGGGCTGGCGCTGTCGGCGACGGTCGGCGCCGGGTTCACCGCGCAGCTGGGCGCGATGCGGATCAACGAGGAGGTCGACGCGCTGGAAGGCATGGGCGTGGCGAGCCTCCCGTACCTGGTGACCACGCGGATCGCCGCCGGGGCGGTGGCCATCGTCCCGCTGTACGGGATCGGGCTGCTCAGCTCGTACGTCGCGTCCCGTGAGATCACGGTGCTGTTCAACGGCCAGTCCGCGGGCACCTACGACCACTACTTCGGGCAGTTCCTGTCCTCGACCGACGTGCTCTGGTCGTTCGGCAAGGTCCTGATCTTCAGCGTCATGGTGATCCTGGCGCACTGCTACTACGGCTACCGCGCCTCCGGCGGGCCCTCCGGGGTGGGCGTCGCGGTCGGCCGCGCCGTGCGCACCTCGATCGTGCTGATCAGCCTCACCGACTTCTTCCTGAGCCTGGCGATCTGGGGCGCCACCACCACGGTGAAGGTGGCCGGATGATCAACTCGGCGGACCCCACCGGGGTCAAGGTACGGCGGCGCCTGATCGGCCTCGCGTTCCTCATGGTGATGTGCCTGCTCGTCTGGCTGTCGATCGCGGTCTTCCAGAAGAAGTTCACCGACGTCGCGATGGTGACGCTGCGAACGAGCAGCGTCGGCAACGAGATGCATCCGCACGCCGATGTGAAGCTGCGCGGCAGCGTCGTCGGCGAGGTCCGCGACATCAGCGCGGACGGCACCGGGGCGCGGCTGCGGCTGGCGATCCGGCCGGACATGGTCCGCGAGCTGCCCGCGAACGTGACCGCGCAGATGCTGCCCACCACGTTGTTCGGCGAGCGGTACGTCGCGCTCATCCCGCCGCCGAACCCCACGCCTCAGCGGCTGGTCGCGGGCAGTGTGATCGACCAGGACCGCAGTCGTAACGCCATCGAGCTGGAACAGGTCCTGCGGAACGTCATGCCGCTGCTGACCGCGGTGCAGCCGGAGAAGCTGTCGGCCACGCTCACCGCGCTCGCTCAGGCGCTCCAGGGGCGCGGCACCGAACTGGGCCAGACGCTGGTGCGCTTCGACGCGTATCTGGCGAAGCTGAACCCACGGCTGCCGGCGCTGAACCGCGACATCTCCGCTCTGGTGCAGGTCAGCCGCGTGTACGGCCGGGCCGCGCCGGACATCGTGCAGGCGCTGACCGACTTCACCACGACGAGCCGCACCATCGTCGACCAGCGCGCCAACCTCGGCCGCCTGTACGACTCGGTGACCTCGTCGTCGCAGGACATCACGGCGTTCCTGCGGGCCAACTCCGGCAACATCATCCGGCTGTCCGCCGACAGCCGTCCCAGCCTGGAGAAGCTCGGCCGCTACTCACCGGAGTTCCCCTGCACGCTGAAGATGCTCAGCGACTTCGTCCCGTCGATGGACCGAGCGCTCGGCAAGGGCACCTCCGAACACGGCCTGCACGTCACCGTGCACGCCGTCCCCTCACTCGGCCGGTACGTGCCCGGCCGCGACACGCCGGTGTACAACGCGGGCGGCGGACCGCACTGCTACTCCGTGCCGTACCGCGGCGTACCGGTGAGCAACGGCAGCACCTCCGACGACCTCGGGCTGCCGAACTCACCGGGTGAGAACAGCCTGGTCAACGAGCTGCTGGCCCCCGGGGCCGGAAAGCCGCCGCAGAACATGCCGGACTGGAGCAGTGTCCTGGTCGGCCCGCTCTACCGGGGCACGGAGGTGAAGCTGAAGTGAAGCGCAAGAGCCTCGCCGGGCCTCTCGTCAAGTCGATCATCTTCGTCGTCGTGACGGTGCTGGCCACGGCGGTCCTGGCGGTCAGCATCGCCGGCAGCGGAGTCGGCGGCACGGTCGGCTACAACGCGAAGTTCACCGACGTGACCGGCCTGAACTCCGGCGACAGCGTACGCATCGCCGGGGTACGCGTCGGCCAGGTCGAGAGCATCAGCGTGACCGACCGCCGCGTCGCGCGGGTGCGCTTCTCGGTGAAGGCGGACCGTACGCTGCCCGAGTCGGTCACCGCGTCGATCAAGTACCTCAACCTGGTCGGCCAGCGATACATCGAGCTGGACCAGGGCGTCGGCCCGGTCGACGGGGCGCTGCACCGCGGCGGGACGATCCCGCTGGAGCGTACGACGCCGGCGCTGAACCTCACCCAGCTGTTCAACGGCTTCCAGCCGCTGTTCCAGGCGCTGTCGCCCAAGGACGTCAACCAGCTCTCCGGCGAGATCATCCAGGTGCTGCAGGGCGAGGGCACCACCGTGAGCCAGCTGATCGCGACGGTCGGGTCGCTGACCACCACGCTCGCCGGCAAGGACGCGGTGATCGGCCGGGTGATCGACAACCTGACCACCGTCGTGAACACGGTGAACTCCCGCGAAAAGGGGTTCGACAACCTGATCGAGACGCTGCGGGAGCTGGTGCACGGCTTCGCCGCCGACCGCAAGCCCATCGGGCAGGCGGTCAGCGCGATCTCGGACCTGACGACGAGCACGGCCGGCCTCCTGGGGCCCGCACGTGACCCGCTGAAGCAGGACATTTCCAACCTCGGCAAGGTGTCGTCCAACCTCAACCGGGACCAGCCTCTGGTCGAGGGCTTCCTGCAGAAGCTGCCGACGAAGATGCAGGCGATCTCGCGGATGACCTCCTATGGCTCGTGGTTGAACCTCTTCATGTGCCAGGCGACGGTCTCCGGCGTGACCTGGGACACCAGCGGTCCGACACCGACCGGCCCGCCCCCGACCGGCATCCCGGTCACCGAATCGAGGTGCACGTCGTGAAACCGATCCGGGAGCGCAACCCGGTCATCGTCGCCGTGGTCGGGCTGGCGGTGCTGGTCGGGCTCGGCTCGGCCGCGTACGGCGCCGACGACCTGCCCGTCATCGGCGGCGGCACCACCTACACCGCGGACTTCACCGAGTCGGCCGGGCTGCACTCCGGCAACGAGGTGCGCGTCGCGGGTGTGAAGGTCGGCAAGGTCACCGGAGTGGCGCTGGACCACGGGCACGTGAAGGTCTCCTTCCGTGTCAAGAACACCTGGGTCGGCGACGCCAGCACCGCCTCGATCATGATCAAGACGCTGCTGGGTGAGAAGTACCTGGCCGTCGACCCGCTGGGCGTGTCCAGGCAGAACCCCTCCAGGCCGATCCCGGTCGGCCGGACGACCTCGCCGTACGACGTGACGCAGGCGTTCAACGGGCTGGCCGACACGCTCGGGCAGCTCGACTCCGACAAGCTCGGGCAGAGCCTCGAGGCGATCGCCGAGACGTTCCGCAACACCCCGCCGAACGTCCGCAAGGCGGTCCAGGGCCTGTCCTCGCTGTCCAAGACGATCTCCTCGCGCGACACCCAGCTCGCCGAGCTGCTCTCCGGCACCAAGAAGATCACCGCGACGCTGTCCACGCAGAACGCGAGCTTCGAGTCGCTCCTGCGCGACGGCAACCTGCTGCTCGCCGAGATCCAGCGGCGCCGCAACGCCATCCACTCGCTGCTTCTCGGCACGCAGGCACTGTCCGAGCAGCTCACTGGCATCGTCGAGGACAACCAGGCCCAGATCGGCCCGGCCCTGAAGGCGCTCGACCAGGTCACCGCGACACTCAAGCGGAACCTGGGCAGCCTCGACCACGCCCTGGCGATCGCCGGGCCGTACTACCGGCTCGTCGGCAACACGCTCGGCAACGGGCGCTGGTTCGACAGCTACCTGTGCGGGCTGATCCCCAAGGAGTACCTGCCGCCGGGCACCCCGCCGGCGACCGGATGCATGCCACCGAAGCAAGGCGGCGCCTGATGTCCCTGCTCAATATGGTCTCCCCGAAGGCCCCCTCGAAGCCGCGCGCGTGGTCCGCCGTGATCAGCGCTCTCGTCGCGCTGGCCGTCGTGGTCTCCGGCGCGCTGTACGTGCTGTCGCGGCCGAGACCGACACGCCTGACCGCCTACTTCGGCCAGGCCGTTGGTGTCTATCCAGGCTCTGACCTGCGGGTCCTCGGCGTGAAGGTCGGCCGGATCGACTCGGTCCACCCCCAGGGCCGTCAGGTGCGCGTGACGATGTCGCTGGACCACGGAGTGGCGGTGCCGGCCGCGGTCAACGCCGTCGTGGTGGCTCCCAGCATCGTCGCGGACCGCTACATCCAGCTGTCCCCCGCGTACACGGACGGTCCGAAGCTCGCCGACCACGCCGTCATCCCGGTGACGCGCACCGCGACACCGGTCGAGCTGGACCAGCTCTACGACAGCATCAGCCGGCTCTCCAAGGCGCTCGGCCCGGACGGAGCGAACAAGAAGGGTGCGCTGTCGGACGTCCTGGACGTCGGCGCGTCCAACCTCGGCGGGAACGGCAAGGCGCTCGGCGACATGATCGACCAGCTCGGCCAGGCCTCGAAGACGCTGTCGGGCAACAAGGACGACCTGTTCACGACCCTGACGAACCTCCAGAAGTTCGTCACGATGCTCAAGAACAACGACGGGCAGGTACGCCTCGCCGAACAGCAGCTGTCCTCGGTGAACGGCTTCCTCGCCGACGACCGGGAGAACCTCGGCGGCGCGCTCAAACAGCTCGCCACCGCCTTGGTCGCGATCAAGCGCTTCATCCAGGACAACAGGAAGCGGCTGAAGTCGAACGTCACGAAGCTGGCGTCGATCACTCAGGTGCTCGTCGACCAGCGCGCGTCGCTGTCGGAGGCGCTGGACACGATCCCGCTCGCGGCCGGCAACGTCCTCAACGCGTACGACCCGGTGCACCAGACGCTCGACGGGCGCGGCGACCTGAACGAGCTCAGCATGGGCGGGCCGATCACCGCGATGTCCGGCGGCGCCGCGGACAGCCAGCTGTGCTCGGTGACCGGAGCGTCGTCCAAGCAACTCGCCGCGATGTGCCGCAAGTACCGGCTGAGGCCGGGCGACCTGGCTCCGGTGCCGTCGTCACGGCGCAAGTCGCTGCCGCCGCTCCCCCTGCCGCCGGTCGGCCAGGTGTACGGATCGCCGGCGGGATCATCCAAGAGGGGCAGCTGATGCGCGCGACGAAGGCGGCGGCCACCGCGGCCACGGTGATGGTGGCGCTGAGCGGCTGCGGCGCGGGCGGCTTCGGCGGCCTCTACGGCATGCCGCTGCCCGGCGGCGCGGACCTGGGCGACCACCCGTACAAGGTCACCGCGCAGTTCGCCAACGTGCACGACCTGGTGCCGCAGGCCGCGGTGAAGGTCAACGACGTGGCGGTCGGCCGGGTCAGCAAGATCACCCTGCCGAAGGACGGCTGGACGGCGAACGTCACCATGCTCGTCAACGGCAGGGTCCACCTGCCGGCCAACGCGTACGCCCAGCTCGCCCAGTCGAGCCTGCTCGGCGAGAAGTACATCCAGCTCAGCGCGCCCACGGACGGCAGCGGGCAGGGAACCCTCTCCGCCGGCACGGTGATCCCGATGTCGCGCACCAACCGCGACCCGGAGGTCGAAGAGGTCTTCGGGGCGCTGTCGCTGCTGCTCAACGGCGGCGGCATCAGCCAGCTGCACACGATCACGGTCGAGCTGAACAAGGCGCTGAACGGCAACGAGCCGGAGATCAGGTCGATGCTCGAACGCGTCGACACGCTCGTCGCCGACCTCAACGACCACCGCCAGGACATCACCGACGCGCTGGACGGGCTGGACCGGCTCTCGGCCACGCTCGCCTCGCGCAAGGAGCAGATCGGCACGGTGCTGGACGACCTGGCGCCCGGCCTGAAGGTGCTCGACGAGCAGCGCGGGTCGCTGGTCACCATGCTGCGGTCGCTGGAGACGCTCTCCGGCGTCGCGGTCACGACCATCAACCGGAGCCGCGCCGACATGATCGCGGACCTGCGCGCGCTGTCGCCGACGCTCGGGAACCTGGCCGCGGCAGGGCGCGACCTGCCCAAGTCCCTTCAGGTCCTGCTGACCTACCCGTTCACCGACGAGGTCCTCAACGGGATCAAGGGCGACTACCTGAACGCGTACCTGTCCGTGACCGCCGTCCCCGGCACGCAGATCTTCGCGCCGCTCGACCCGGACGCGAAGGTCGCGGCGGCCGCACGCCGGAAGGGCGGGCCGCCCGTTCCGCTGCCGCTGCCGCCGGTCGGCGGGGTCAGCACGCGGCCGACGCCGCACGCTCCCCGTACGCCACCGTCGTCGCCGCCTCCCACTCCGTCCGTCCTGCCATCGTCGTCCAACGGAGGTGGCTGATGCTCACGCTCGGCGTCCGGCTCAAGAACATCGCGTTCCTGGTCATCGGCGTCCTCGTCCTCGGCTACATCGGGTACCGGTACGCCGACCTGGGCCGCCTCGTCGGGGTGCGGGGGTACTACTCCGTCGGAATGGACCTCCCCGAGACCGGCGGGCTGTTCAACGGCTCGGACATCACCTATCGTGGCGTGTCCGTCGGCAAGGTCGGCTCGCTGCGGGTCACCTCCGGCGGCGTGCGCGCGGACCTGCACATCAAGGAGTCCGCCCCGCGGATCCCCGCCGACCTGCAGGCCGTCGTCGCGAACCTGTCGGCGGTCGGCGAGGAGTACGTCGACCTGCGGCCGGCCGGCGACAGCGGGCCGTACCTGCACGACGGCGACCGGATCCCGCAGAGCTCGACCCAGATCCCGCCGCCGGTGACGAACCTGCTCACCGACGTCAACTCCCTGGCCGCCTCGGTGCCGCTGGACTCCCTGCGCACCGTGGTGGACGAACTGGGCAAGGAGTTCCAGGGCCAGGGCGAGAACCTGCAGACGCTGCTGGACACCGCCGGCGACTTCACCCAGGCCGCCGACGACTCCTCGGCCGACACTAACCAGCTCATCTCCGACTCCCAGACCGTGCTCCGCACGCAGCGGGACGAGGGCGACGCGCTGGTGTCGTTCGCCCGCAGCGCCCGGCTGCTCGCCGGTCAGCTCAACAGCTCCGACACGGACCTGCGGAACCTGATCATCAACGCCCCGCCGGCCGCGACGCAGATCAGCGGCCTGCTGCGCGACCTGGACCCGAGCCTCAGCGTGATGCTCGCCAACCTGCTCACCACCTCCGACATCGCCGTCACGCGCCAGCACGGCCTGCAGGAACTACTCGTACGGCTCCCGCAGGTGGTCGCGGCGGGCGCGACCGCGATCGACTCCAAGGGTGCGCAATTCGGCATGGCCCTGACGTTCTTCTCGCCACTCCCCTGCACCTCCGGGTACGGCGGCACGACCTACCGCAACGGCCTGGACACCACGTCCGGTCCGCCGCTGAACACCGCCGCGTCCTGCAAGTCGCCCGCGTCCAGCGGAATCGACGTGCGCGGCTCGGCCAACGCGCCGTACGGCGGCGGGGTGCCGAACCCGGCGAAGCCCGGGTCCTCCTCGCTGACCCAGGCGGCCCTGCCCGGCGCGCTCGGCCTGCCGTCGCTCCCGCCCGGCCCGGACGACATGAGCCGGCTGATGGGGCTGACGCGCTGATGCCCGACACACGGAGGAACATCTTGCGCCGTCTCGCGGGGCTGGTCCTGGTCTTCGTCGCCGCCGCCTTCTGCGGCTGGTCCGGCTGGTCGTACTGGGAGAGCGGCCACTCGGACTCCGTGCGCTTCGCGCGGGCCCGCGACCAGGTCGCGCTCGCCGGGCGGCAGGAGATCGCCACCCTGAACACCCTCGACCCGCGCCAGAGCGACGCCGGGCTGCGGCGCTGGATGGACGCCTCCACCGGACGGCTCCGCGACGAGCTGCGGCGTACGTCGGCGGAGAACAAGCAGAAGATCCAGCAGGCACGCGTCGCCGCGGTCGGCACCGTCACCGACCTGGCCGTCACGGAGCTGGACGAACGCGCCGGGACGGCACAGGTCATCGCGACGGTGCAGGTGAAGCTCGGTGACGCGGACCCGGGGCGCAAGCGGTTCACCGCGGTGCTCGCGCGTACGGGCGGGGACTGGAAGCTCACCTCGCTCACGTCGGTTCCGGCCGGCGCGAGCTAGAGAGGACAGGCGTGAGCATCATCGGAAAGACCCGCGGCGAGACCACCGAGGCGGAGAGCCCGGCCGAGGACGTCGAAGCGGACGACACCGTGAGCGAGGCGTCCGGCGTCGAAGAGGAGCCCGCGCGGCGTCCACGCCGGTTCCCGCGCTGGGTGGCGGTCGCGGTGCTGCTGGCGCTGGCCGGGGGCGCGCTGCAGGTTCTGAGCTGGCGGGCACGGCACGACCACCCGAACACCAACCGGGCCCTGACGGACGCGGAGACCACCTCGGTCGTCATCGGCGACGTCAGCAACGGGCTCAGTAAGATCTTCTCGTACGCCCCGGACAGCACGGCCACGACCGAGCAGGCCGCCGCCGACGTCCTGGGCGGCGCGGCCGCGAACCAGTACAGGACGCTGTTCGCGCAGGTGAAGGAGCACGCCGCCGCGGAACGGCTCACGCTGACGACCCACGTCGTACGCGCCGGTGTGACCCGCCTGTCCGGCGACACGGCACAGCTGCTGGTCTTCCTGGACCAGGTCATCGTCCGCAAGGACAGACCGAAGGGCACGTCGGCCGCGGCGCAGCTCTCGGTCACCGCCCGGCTGGAGTCGGGCCACTGGCGGATCGTCGAGATCCACGCCAGGTAGTTCCGTTTTTTCGCATACAAGAGGTGACGCAGGTGGCACGGACAACAACCGAGGAAGAGGCACGGAAACCCGCCGAAGACGGCGATCCGCGCCCCTCCTCCGACGCCCCGCCCGCGTCCACGCCCGACGAGCCCACCGCCGAGTCGGGTGACGAGGTCGGTGACGAGGCCGAGGTGGCGGAGCGAAGCGGGGGCCTGGGTGCGGTGGGGGCGGTGGCGGTGGCGCTCGTCGTCCTCGCGGCCGGGTGTGCGGCCTACTTCGGGTGGTCCTGGTACGCCGCGGCGCACGACGACTCGCTCGCCTACTCACGTGCGCGCGAGGCCGTGCTTCGGGCCGGTGAGCAGGGCGTGCAGAACATGAACACCCTCGACTACCGCCACGTCGACCAAGGCCTGACGAGCTGGGAGGAGTCCTCGACCGGCGACCTGCACGAGCAGCTCGTCCAGGGGCGCAGCCGGTTCGGGTCCCAGGTGCAGCAGGCCAAGACGGTCACGGTCGCGAAGATCCTTGACGGCGCCGTCACCGAACTGGACGACCGCGCCGGGCGCGCCGGCGTCATGGTCGCCCTCCAGATCACGGTGACGCCGCCGAAGGGCCAGGCCACCACGAAGCAGAGCCGCATGCGAGCCGAGCTGACCCGGACCTCCTCCGGCTGGAAACTCAGCGCCCTCGGCCAGGCGCCGGTCGGAACCAGCGGGAACAACGGCTGAGCTCCGCCTGCGAGCTTTGAGAGGACACCCCCGAATGCCCTTCATCAGCATCCAGATCAACCGCGGCGGCTCCGACGAGCCCAAGCGCCGCCGGTCGAAGCACGACGAGGAGCCGAAGGACGCTCCCGAGCCCCCCGAGGCCGAGACCGGCGAACAGGCCGAAGCCTCCGAGGAGACCGAGGACGGCTCGGCCGGGAAGGGGCTCGGGCTCCTGCGGCTGCCCGTCGTCCTGGGGGTCGTGGCGGTCCTGCTGGGCGGCCTCGCGGTGTGGTTCGCCGAAGAGGCGAACGCCCTGCGCGACGGCCCCGGCAGTCACAACGCGGCCCTCACCGACGCGGCGCGTACGAGCGAGGTCAAGGGCAAGGTCACCGACGCGGTGAACACGATCTTCTCCTACGACTACACGAACACGGCCAAGACCGAACAGGCCGCGAAGACCCTGCTCACCGGCAAGGCCGTCCAGCAGTACGACGCGATGCTGGCCCAGGTGCGCGCCCAGGCCCCGAAACAGAAGCTGGTCCTCACGACAACGGTCACCGACGGCTCTGTGGAGACCCTGGAAGGCGACAGCGCCCGGGTCCTCCTGTACGCCGACCAGCGCAACACGAGGACGACCGGCAAAGACACCACCTACGCCGCCGCCATGCTCGCCGTCGACGCCGTCCGCCGCGACGGCACCTGGAAGATCGCCGCGATCGACACCCTGAACGTCCCCCGCTGACCCGCTAGTCGACTTCGGCGCTGCCGCTGACGCGGAGTTTGCGCCGGGCGCGCTCGTAGAAGGTGGTCTCGCCCAGGCGTACGACCGAGGCGGCGGCCCGGCGGGCGGTCACCGCCAGGCGGTCGCCCTTCGACAGGTGGCCCATGACGGCGCCGTCGACCTCCACCGCCAGTTCTCCCGATGACGGCAGCAGGCCCAGGGTCACGGCCTCGTCGGCGGACAGCATGATGGCGCGGTTGAACGCCGAGTGGGCCGCCGCCGGGATGACCAGGAAGCCCTCCACCGTCGGTGAGACGATCGGGCCGCCGGCCGAGAAGCTGTACGCCGTCGAGCCCGTCGAGGTGGCCACGATGACGGCGTCCGCGGCGTACCGGAGGAACGGGTCGCCCTGGACCGAGACCTCCAGGCCGGCCAGGCCGTCGCCGGGAATCCGCACCAGCGCGATGTCGTTGAACGCCGTCACCACGCGGCCGTCCGGCATGGCCGCCGACAGCGCCATCCGCGGCTCGACCTGGTAGCGATGCTGGTCGATGGCGGTGAGCGCCCACGCCAGGTCGCACACGTCGATCTCGGCGAGGAAGCCCAGCCGTCCCAGGTTGACCCCGAGCACCGGTGCCGGACGGCCCGCCGCGAGGCGCATGCTGCGCAACATCGTGCCGTCGCCGCCGAGGCTCACCAGCAGGTCGGCGCGTTCGATCATCACGCTCGCCTCGACCGCCTCGGCGCTGCAGTCGATCCGGCCGACCGGCACCCTCGGACCGTACGTGGAGTGGGTGCCGTACGCCGCCGACCTCGAGACCGGGCTCGGCGCGCTCTGGGAGACCTGGCGGCTGACCGGGCAGGGACGGCTCGTCCACGGCGGGCCCTCGACCGCGTTTCCGCTGCCGGACGACCTCGACGGGTACGTGACCAGCACAAGCTGCAGATCCTCGCCCACGACCCGGCGCGCTACCGGCTGATCGGCCGGGTCGTCGCCGACGCGGGGCGACGGCCCCGCCGCGAGACCGAGACGGTCTACCGCCTGCTGTTCGCCGAGGCCATGGCCGGCGACCCCACGCGCGGGCGCCACGCGAACGCCATGCACCGGGCGTTCCGCAGGCTCGGCAAGGGCCTCGACGGCACTCTCCGTAACGACATCCTCGGCCGGATACGGGCGTACGAGCGGGGCGAACTGCCGCTCGCCGAACTCATGGCGCTCCTCATCCTCCACATGACCGGCGCGAGTATGCGTTGGGCGGCCGACCAGACGTACCTGGCCCCCTTCCCTTCGGCGCTCTGCCCGCATGAGAGCTGATCGCGTATGGTCACGGTTTGTGATCGTCACGTGCGGCGAATACCGTTCGAACCGTGGGGAGCAACGAGCGCGAACGACCACGCGTAGGAGTGTCCAGCTGCCTGCTCGGCGAAGCGGTCCGGTTCAACGGCGGCCACAGCCGGAGCCGTTTTCTCACCGATGAGCTCGGCCGTCACGTCGACTGGGTGCCGTACTGCCCGGAGATGGAGATCGGCCTGGGCACGCCGCGCGAGACGGTGCGGCTGACCGACGACGGGCGGCTGGTCAACCGCAGCGGCACAGCGGACCACACCGAGGCCATGGCGGCGCTGCCGCTGCCGGTGGGCCTGGACGGCTACGTGCTGAAGTCGCGCTCGCCGACCTGCGGCCTGCGTGCCATCCCCCGCTACCGCGACAACGGCCACCCGGCCGACCGTCAGGGCCGCGGCGTGTATGCGGCGCGGCTGATGGAGGCCGACCCGCTCCTGGCGGCCGAGGACGAGGGGCGGCTGGGCGACGCGACGCTGCGCGAACGCTTCGTCGAGCGCCTCTTCGCCCACGCGCGGCTGCGCACGCTGTTCGCCGGCGACTGGGGGCCGCGCGACCTCGTGGCGTTTCACACGCGGCACAAACTGCAGATCCTCGCCCACGACCCGGCCCGCTACCGGGAGGCCGGCCGCGTCGTCGCCGAGGCCGGCACCCGGCCACGCGAGGAGACCGAGGCGGCCTACAGCGAGGTGTTCTGTACGGCGCTGGCCGGCAAGGCCACCCGAGGCCGCAACGCCAACGCGCTGCAGCACGCGTTCGGCCAGATCAGCGAGGTCATCGACGCCCCGCGCCGGCACGACATCGCCGACACCATCGACGCGTACCGCACCGGCGACGTGCCACTCAGCGTGCCGGTGGCCCTGCTCAGCCACCACACCCACGGCGACGACCTCACGTGGGTCGCCGAGCAGACCTACCTGCACCCCTACCCCGGCGACCTCCGCCTGCGCCACCACATCTAGATCGTTGGTGGGTTATTGCTGAAGCGGGCGTTGCCTCAGAGATCAACTCATCCTCGATCAGCATCAGGTTCCGACCACTCGCCGGCTGTCTTCTCGTAGTCATCCCAGGGGCACGCCGGTCGTCGGGGTCGGTGATCGAGCGGGCAGCGGTATGGGCCGCGGCCGGCACCAGACCGTTCTGTCTCACAGCTCCCACGATCACTGGCCGGTTGCCTCGCCCGTGCTGACGTGCTTCAATAACGATGTAATTCAATTACTTTGTTATTAAAACACATCGTTACTGGAGGTCGTATGACTGCGGACCGGCCAGCGGGCGGCAAGGTCCTTCGGCGACGCTCGGCGACGCGCGAGCAGCTGATCGCTTCGGCGGAGGCGTGTTTCCTCGAACGCGGGTTCCATGGGGCGTCGGTGCACTGGCTGGCGGCCGAAGCCGGATACACGGCCGGTGCGATCTACTCGAGCTTCGGCGATAAGGCCGGCCTGTTCCTGGCGGTGCTCGACCGTCGGACGCAGTCCCAGCTTGAGCAGTGGCTGTCGGTGACCGACAAGGCCGACGCCGAACGCCAGGTCGCGAGAATGCTCAAGCAGGTGGCGGACGACGACACCTGGTTGCGGTGGACCAGCGCGTTCCTGGAGTTCTTCGCCGTCGCGATCCGCGACCCCGAGCTGCGCTCGGTCGTTTCCGCTCGGCTCCAGAGCATCAGCGAGCAACTTGAACGCGTGCTCGAACCATTGACCCGGCGCAGCTCCGTACCGGCCGACGAGTTCGCCAAACTGGTCCTCGCCGCCTCCAACGGAATTGCGCTGTTCGCCGCGGCGGGGGAGTCCACCGAGGCGGCGAGCCTGATGACGACGCTGTTGTCGCGGCTGCGCGATGACGATCCGCCCCACGACCGGCGACCGGGCGAAGGGGAGGCCCCCCATTGACCACCCGCCGTCTCGACCCTGCCGACCTCAGGTGAGGAGACCTACCATGCAACGATTCTCGATACCGGGCCGGACAGCCCCAGCCGGACTCGCGCTGAGCTGCCTGGTCGCGGCCGGCTGCAGCGGCGCCGCGAACCAGCCGAGCGACCGAAACGCGGCGAAGTATGCCGCCGGCGGCACGTTCACGATGGTCCTGCACGACGACCGGGGGAATTTCGACCCCTACCAAACGAACATCCTGAACTACGCAAAATTCGCCTACGACTCATTGGTGAACCTGCAGCCGAACGGGAAGTTCGCAACCGGCCTCGCGGCGAAATGGTCGGTCGGCGTCAAGTCGGCCACGTTCACGCTGCGCGCCGGTGTCACGTGTTCCGATGGCGCCCCGCTGACGGCGAGCCAGGTGGCCGCCGACCTCACCTACCTAGGCGATCCGAAGAACAAGTCCGTGCTATACGGCGTCACCATCCCAGCGGTGCCATACACGGTGACCGCGAACGACGCCGCCAGGACCGTGAAAGTCACGCTGTCCAAGCCGTTCGGGTTCCTGCTGCAGACGATCGGCCAGACTCCGGTCGTGTGCCCGAAGGGGCTGAAGGACCCGAACCGGCTGAAGTTCGCCTCCGACGGCACCGGCCCGTTCGTACTCACCGAGGTGGTGCCCGGACAGAGCTACACCTTCATGGTGCGTAAGGGGTACACGTGGGGACCGAACGGCGCGAGCACCAGTGCGCCGGGCACGCCCGCGAAGGTCGTGTTCAAGGTGCTGCGCAACGAGACCACCGCGGCCAACCTGCTGCTGTCCGGTGAGGTCAACATGGCCCGGATCACGGGAGAGGACCGCGCCCGGCTGGACGCCCGCGGGCTGGCCAAGTTCCAGCGGCCGACACCGGGGGCCTGGATGCAGTTCAACCAGTTCGCCGAACGGCCGGCCGCCGACCGGCGGATCCGGCAGGCGCTGGTGCAGGCGGTCGACCTCGGCGAGGTGGTCAAGGTCAACTCCGGCGGGACCGGCAAGCCCGCGACCGGGCTGATCAACCTCGTACCGAATGTGTGTGCCGACGACACCGTCTCCGGCACACTGCCCAAGTACGACGCTGCCGCAGCCGAAGCGCTGTTGGACCAGGCGGGCTGGACCAAAGGCGACGACGGCCTGCGACGCAAGGCCGGTCGGCCGTTGGAACTCGACCTGCTCTACGTGCCGGAATGGTCGATCTATAACAAGCCGACCGTCGAACTCGTCGCCAAGCGGTTCGAGCACATCGGGATCAAGGCCGAGATCGTTGCGACCACGCTCGCCGAACTGCCGAAATACCTCTACCAGAGCCGCAACTGGGACATCTTCCTGGAAGGAAACGGGCTGAACCTGCCTATTAACGCGGTGCCGTTCTACTCCGGTCCGGTGCCACCGAAGGGGCTGAACTTCTCCGGTGTGAACAACTCCGCCTACAACGCGCTGGTGGCGAAGGCCAAGGCGCTGCCAATCCCGGAGGCCTGCACATTTTGGAAAGAGGCCGAGCAAACGCTGTTCCGCAACATCGACGTCGTTCCGATCGTCAACCGGCCCGAGCAGTGGTTCATGCACAAGGCCGAGGCGACCTTCGCCGGCTACGACCGCCCTCTGCCGATCAGCATCAAGCTGCACGAGTAGACCATGAACAGGCGACGAGTCAGACCATGCGGCCCAGGTCTGACAACGGCTGCCGGCTGCCGGCTGCCGGGTACAGCGAAAGGTACATCCATGAGCAGGTTGAGGGCGGTGGTCGGGGCGACCGTGATCGACGGCACCGGGGCGTCACCGGTCCGGGACGCGGTGCTGCTCCTCGACGGCGACCGGATCGTCTCTGTCGGCCCCGCCGGGCAGACCGCGGTGCCGGAACAGGCCGAGGTGATCGATGCCGCAGGCAAGTATGTGATCCCGGGGCTGATGGACGCCAACGTGCACCTGGTGCTGCACTGCGACCCGGATGTGCTGCTGCGCAACGAGCCGGGCTGTTACGACGAGCTCGTGCTGGAGGCCGCCCAGGTCGCGTTGCGGGCCGGCCTGACCACAGTGTTCGACACCTGGGGTCCGCTGGAGTCACTGCTCCGGGTCCGGGACCGGATCGACGCCGGCACCGAGGTCGGCAGCCGGATCTACTTCGCGGGCAACATCATCGGCAACGACGGGCCCTGGTCGGAGGACTTCTACCCGTACGCCGACCAGCTGAACTCGGTGGTCGCCGCCCAGGTCAACGCGCACTGGGAGCAGAGTGTCGGCGCCGAGCTGACCTGGATGCCGGCCGAGGACGTTCGCGCTGCGGTGCGCGAGTACATCGCGACCAGCGGGATCGATTTCGTCAAGTACGCGTCGAGCTCGCACCGGCATTTCCGGTTCATCGCGCTCTCGCCAGACGCGCAGCGTGCGATCGTCGAGGAGGCGCACGCCGCCGGGATGACCGCGCAGGCCTGCTCCCTCGCGCCAGAGGCGCTCAAACTCGCGATCCAGTCGGGCGTGGACCTGCTCCAGCACGGCGACACCAGCGGGCGGTACCCGATGCCGGAGGAGACCATGCGGCTGATCGTGGACCGGCAGCTGCCGTGCGTCGCACTGCTCAAGACCGAGCGGCACATAGAGGCGGTGCGGTCCGACGTGACACTGCCGGACCACTGGCGCGCATTGCTCTCGGTGAAGGACGACAACGCCCGCCGGCTGATCGCGGCCGGCGCCAAGCTGCTCATGGCATCCGACGGTGGCGTGTTCGAACGATCGGTCACCGCCAGCCCGTGGTGGGGCGGGTTGATGGGACTGCCGGACATACCGCTGCATCTCGGCACGGCGCATCTGCTGTGGCTGCGGGCCGCGATCGAACGCGGCATGACCCCGATGGACGCGCTGCTCGCGGCGACCCGGAACATCGCGCAGGCGTACGGCCGGATCGACGAGATCGGCACCCTGGAGCCGGGCAAGCAGGCGGACTTGGTGGTGCTGGACGGCGACCCGCTGGCCGACGTGGAGAACTACGGTCGGGTCGTGCTGGTGCTGAAGGACGGCGTACCGGTCGACCGCGACGCGTTGCCGACCCGGCCGGTACTGACCGCCAAGGGTGACGTGGTCGAATCGGCCGGCCGGGTGGGGTCGTGACCGGGCCGGATAGACCCGAAAACACCACACCGGCCAGCTGATTGGCCTCAAGCACGCCACAGCGTTACAGGCCGACACTCTCCGCTACCACCGAAAGAGCGACAGAGCCGTTAACCGGACAGACCCGGCCGAGGAGGCGGGAGCAGCGCAGGATGGCGTCGTCGTCGCCGTCGGCGGTGAGGCGGCCGGTGAGTGCGGCTTCGAGGGGGTTGAGGCGCCCGGCGCCGATCTCGACGAAGGTGGTGGCGTCCGTCGTGGCGATCAGGGCGGGCTCGCCGAGGGCCGGGCCGCTCGTGACCACCGCGGTCCTCTCCCCCGCCGTGATGTGGAAGACCTCGTCGTCGACGCGGAACTCGTACTCCTCGGGCGGCCCCGTCACCTCGGGGTCGATCATCGCCTCGATCGTCAGGGCGGCCCAGCGGGACCGTACGGTGTGCTGCGGCGCGGGGGCGCCGAGGACGCCCAGGCCCCACCGAGTGAGGGCGTGCACGGACTCGCGCAGCAGCCAGCCGCGGTCGGTCAGCTCGTACATCCGGACCTTCGAACCCTCGCGCGTGCGCTGCCGTACGATGCCGGCCTCGGTGAGGAACTTCAGGCGGTCGGCGAGGAGGTTCGTGCCGATGCCGGGGAGGTTCGCGAGGAGCTCGTTGTAGCGGGAGGGCGTGATGAGCAGCTCGCGCACTATCAAGAGGGTCCAGCGCTCGCCCACGATGTCGAGTGCCCCGGCGAGGCCGCAGTACTGGCCGTAATTGCGGCGCTCGTGTTTCAACCGCGTCGCCCTCCCTCATTTTGACCCGATCGATGACCTTAGAACACGAGAGAGGTGGACCACATCCCCTCTCATGTCCACGATGATTCTCCGCGATGTCCTATGGACTTCCAAGCTTTCCGAACCATGCTGCTGGGCGAACGGTTTCCTCAGCGGAAGGTGCCTGATGAAACGGCATTGGCAAGCGAAACTCGCCGCCCTGGCCGTGGGCGCACTCGCGGTCGCGTCCTGCACGGCGGAGGCGTCCGACCGGATGGAACCGGCCACGGCGACGCACAGTGCGGGCCGGCCGAACATCGTGTTCGTGCTGGCCGACGACCTGGCGACCAACCCGCACAACACCGGTGTCTTCACCAACGGCGGTGACGACGGCGGCTACGAGACGTTCAACGCGAAGGGCGACCAGAACGCGACCTTCGCGACGTCGCTGCAGGCCGCGGGCTACCGTACGGCGATGATGGGCAAGTACCTGAACGGCTACGAGCCGGAGGACCCGGTACAGCCCGGATGGAGCGAGTGGGACGTCGCCGGGAACGGCTACCCCGAATACAACTACTCGCTCAACGAGAATGGGCACGTCGTCAAGTACGGCGATACGCCGAAGGACTATCTGACCGATGTCCTCGGTCGCAAGGGCGTCGACTTCATCAACGGCTCGGTGCGGAAGAAGCAGCCGTTCATGATGGAGATCGCCACCTTCGCACCGCACGGCCCGTTCACCCCGGCCGAGCGCGACGCGAACAAGTTCCCCGGCCTCAAGGCCCCGCGCTCCCCGGCATTCAACGAGGCCGACATGTCGGACAAGCCAGCCTGGCTGAAGAACCACAAGAAGCTGCCGAAGAAGGCCGTACGGCGCATCGACACGACGTTCCGCAAGCGGGCGCAGGCCGTACAGGCGGTCGACAAGATGATCGGTGACATCCAGACGGCGCTGCGCGCGAACGGCGTCGCCCGCGACACGTACATCGTGTTCGGCTCCGACAACGGCTTCCACCTCGGCGAGCACCGCCTCCAGTCGGGGAAGATGACGGCGTTCGACACCGACATCAGGGTGCCGCTCGTGGTCACCGGACCGAGTGTCGGCAAGGGTGCCGAGAGCCGGCGGCTCGCGCAGAACACCGACCTGTGCCCGACCTTCGAGACCCTCGGCGGCGCCAAGGTGCCGGCCTCGGTCGACGGGCGGTCGCTCGTGCCGGAGCTGAAGGGGAAGGCGGGGCAGCCGCCACGCGACGCGGTCCTCATCGAGCACCACGGGCCCGTCCGCGACCCGAAGGACCCGGACTTCCAGGTGAAGGCCAGCGGCAACCCGCCGAGCTACGAGGCGATCCGTACCACGGACGGTGTCTACGTCGAGTACGCGGACGGCACGCGCGAGTACTACGACGTCAAGCGCGACCCGTACGAGCTGAACAACACCGTGAACCGGCTCACGCCGGCTCATCTGAAGAAGCTGCGGACCACGCTGCACAGGCTGGAGAAGTGCAGCGGCGGTAACTGCCGCTAGCTGGGAGAACAGGGCCCCGTACGCCGGACCGGCGTACGGGTCCTCCCGTTGCCCGAAGCGGGTGTGGCGGGCGGGCCGCTGTTTAGGAGCATCTCGACCGGGAATCGGGCCTCAACATGCGGACGGCGTGATGGGAATGGCGGACGCGAGGACGACCAGGAAGGGATCCGTAGATGAGCGATAACGCAGAGCCCGCCCCAGAGGGCACGGGCACACCGGAGACACCGGCCGAGGACGTCAAGACCCGGGTGAAGGCCAAGGCCGCGCAGACGAAGGAAGCGGTCAGCGAGCAGGCCGAGGGGGCGGCGCGTTCGGCGCAGGAGAAGGTCGCCCAGGCCAAGGACAAGGTCGGTGACCTCGCGGCGCGCGCTCGTGAAACGGGCGTCCCGTCGATCGAGGCCGACGCCACGACCGCCAAGCGCGGCGGCGCGGTGGCCGGCGGGCTGGCCGCGCTCTCTGCGGCGGTCCTGGTGTGGAGGCGCCGCTCGCGGCGGAACTCCAACCCGTTCCTCGCCGCCGCCGACGACGCCAAGGCGCAGATCAAGTCGGTGCGCAAGCAGGCGAAGTCCGGAGTGAAGGACGCGCGGAAGAACACCAAGAAGCGCGCGGAAGCACAGGTCGCGAACGCCAAGGCCAAGGCGAAGAGCGCGAAGGCGAAGGCGAAGTCCTGGAAGTGAGGCAGGCCATCGAGCGGCCGCATCATGGAGAGGAGAGTGCCCCATGAACGAACGGACACCGCAGCGGGGAGGCTCGGAGGTTCCGATGACGCGGGAGCCGCAGGTCCTGACCACGGACGAGATGATCGTCTACGAGGGGATCGCGACCCTGCGCAGGCCCATGGGCACCGAGGACCTGATGGCGACGACGGGCCTCGGCGAAGACACGGTGCGCGCGGCGCTCGGCCGCCTCACCGACCTCGGCATGATCGATGATGATTCGGGCCGCGCGGTGATCGGCCCGAACGACTGGGACGTCCGCGGCGCGCAGTAGGCTCCCGGCCGAACGCCCATCGTGGCCCCTGGCGGGGGCGCCACGGTGGGCGTTCGCAACGCGGGCGACCGCCGAGAGTACCTGTTGAATCCGCCGTGACGTGCGGGGCCTGCCGTAAAGAAACCACCCAAAACATCCCCCTTGTCGCTTTTGGGTGATTCTCCAGGGGTAGAGTCACAGTAAATACGCCGTGACCTGCGGCCGGACGCATCTCATCGATGCGGATCGCGCTCGGCATCTGGCGAGGTGGTCCCGGATACACGCCATGTCCACAGCCGACGGCGACCGGGCCCCTGAACGGCCCATGGCCGAATCATCCACGAGCCGCCGTCAGGTGCGCGGATGACCCTGGGTCGCGCAGGGGGGAGAAGGCATGAAGTGTGGAAGTCGGATCGCCGTCGCCGTCGTCGGGGGCTACTTCCTGGGGCGGAGCCACAAGACACGGCTGGCGGCGCTCCTGGCGCTGCTCGCCGCCGGCGGCAAGATTCCCATCGACCAGCGCGAGCTCCTGCGCCGTACGCCCCTGGGCGCCCCGCTCGACAAGCTCACCGGTGACCTGCGTGACCAGCTCGTCGACGCGGGCATGAACGTCGCCAAGAGGGCGGCGAGCAACCGCATCGACTCGTTCAGCGACAAGCTGCAGGAGCGGGCCGACCTCCTGCGCACCCCGCGCCCCAAGGGCGGCGAGGAGGACGAGGAAGAGCAGCGGCCTCGCCGTAAGGACCGTGAAGAGCCGGCCCGGCGAGAGCGGTCGCGCCGCGAGGAGCCTGAAGAGGCGCCGGAGGAGTACGACGACTACGGCGACGACGACTACCAGGACGCCGACTACGAGTACGAAGAGGAGCCGGAGCCCGCGGAGGCCCGCCGCCCGTCCCGTCCCGAGCCTCGCAGGCGTGCGCCTCTCCGCGAGGAGGAGCGCCCCAGGAGAGGACGTGCCGCACGCTGACGCCGTGCGGTACCGGGCATCCGCGTCATCGCCGGACGGAGCCCGCCGCCCGAGACGCGCGCCCTCGTCTTGAGGAAGGAAGGCACGTATGACCGAGCGGAATCGTACTGCCCCGAGCGGCACCGATCTGGTCGAGAGCCTGCCGACGGATCGGCTCGTCCAGGAGGCCAAGAGCTTCCTCGAGGCGTTCGCGCAGCGGGCGATGAACTCGATCGGCGACAAGGTGACCGAGACGGCCCACAGTCTGATCGAGAACCTGGAGAACCGGGAGGACGGCAGTCCCGGCGTGATGGCCGCGGTGAGCGGGATCAAGGCGGTCTCGGAGGGCAAGTCGCCGTTCCGCGCCGCGCTCGGCGCCGGGGCGACCGGGCTGAAGGAGAAGGTCAAGCAGAGCTTCGGCGGGGGAAAGAGCGGCAAGAAGTCCCTGAAGCTCACCACCATCGTCGAGACGATCGACGTCGGCGTGCCGCTGCGTCTCGCGTACGACCAGTGGACGCAGTTCAAGGACTTCCCGAGCTTCATGAAGAAGGTGGAGCGGGTCGAGCCCCAGGAGGATGAGGAGAAGGCGAGGGCCAGCTGGAAGGCGCAGGTCTTCTGGTCGCACCGCACCTGGGAGTCGACCGTCGAGGAGCAGGTGCCCGACGACCACATCATCTGGCGGTCCAAAGGGGCCAAGGGACACGTCGACGGCGCGGTGTCCTTCTCCGAGCTGGCGCCCAACCTCACCCGGATCTGCCTGGTCATGGAGTACTACCCGCAGGGGCTGTTCGAGCAGACCGGGAACATCTGGCGCGCCCAGGGACGGCGCGCGCGGCTGGAGTGCAAGCACTTCCAGCGGCATGCCATGGCGCACGCGATCCTCAAGCCCGACGAGATCGAGGGCTGGCGCGGTGAGGTACGCGAGGGCGAGATCGTCAAGACGCACGAAGAGGCGATGGAGGAAGAGAAGCGCGCCCGCGACGAGGAGCGGAACGGCCGCGAAGAAGCCCGCCGAAGAGGCCGCGGAGGGGGAAGACGGCGACGGCGGAGCGAAAGCCGAGGCGAACGGCCGTGCGGAGGGGACGACGCGGGTACGCCGCCACCCGGAGCACGTGAACGGCAAGAAGCCCGCACGGCGCCGCCGGAGGAGCGATGACGACGAGGCCCCCGCTCCGCGCCGCCCGCCGGCGGACGAGGCGGAGGACCGGCACGCGCGGCGGCCGAAGGGGCGCGCGGCCCCGGACGAGGAGCGTCCGCGGCGCCGCCCGCCCGCGCGGCGGGAAGGTGACGAAGGTGAGGGGGAATCCGAGTGACCACCCCTCCGCCCGTGGGGCCGGGATCCGGTGTCCAGCGGTCCGCCGGGGGCGGGCTGGCGGACGTGGTCGAGACGATCCTGGACAAGGGAATCGTCATCGACGCCTTCGTCCGCGTCTCGCTCGTGGGGATCGAGGTCATCACCATAGACGCGCGCGTCGTGGTGGCGAGCGTGGACACCTACCTCCGGTTCGCCCAGGCGACCAACCGGCTCGACCTGTACGAGAAGGGCCGTCCCGGCGTCGTCGGCGAGATCACCGAGCGGGGAACCGAGGGCACGACCAAGGGGATGCTCTCGGCCGCCGAGGAGACGATCGAAGAGACCCTGGACGAGCGGCGAGACGACGAGGAGCCGGAGCCCAGGCGTCCCCGGCGGCCACGAAGGGAGCGTGAGTCATGACGGCGCGTTCGCGGACCGAGGCGGGACGACGGCCGACCGAGGAGAGGACCGACGTCTGCTACCTGTACGCGATCGTGCCCGCGGACGCCTGCCTGCCCGACGGCCTGAAGGGCACCCGCGGAGGCGACGTGTCCCTCGCCCGCCACGGCGACCTGGCCATCGTCGTCAGCCCGATGCACCGGGAGAAGGCGCTGGGCACGCGCGAGGACCTTCTCGCGCACAACCGCGTCCTGTCCTCGCTCGCGGAGGAGACGACCACGCTGCCGCTGCGGTTCGGGTCCGTCGTCACGACGGCCGAGGCCGCGATCGAGGAGATGCTGGTCCCGAACTACGACTGGTTCGAGAACATCCTGGACGACCTGGCCGGGCGACGGGAGTTCGCCGTCGTCGGGATCTACGTCGAGGACATCGTGATCCAGGAGGTGCTCGACGAGCAGGTGGAGGCGTCGCAGCTGCGCGAGCGCATCCGTAAGCTGCCCGAGGACGCGGCGTACTACGACCGGATCCGTCTCGGGGAACTCATCGTCCAGGCGATCGGCGTCAAGCGCACCACCGACACCGAGACCCTGGTGGAGGCGCTCACGCCGTACGCGGTCGATGCCGCCATACGGCAGCCGGCGAGCGAGGACACCGCGGTCGACGTGGTCTTCCTCGTCGACGACGCCGACCGCGAGGAGTTCGAGCGTGCCCTCGACGAGCTGGGCGAACACTGGACCGGCCGTGTACGTCTGCGGATGCTCGGGCCGCTCCCGCCGTACGACTTCGTCCCTTCGGGCCGCGACGAATGATCGTGTGAGGCCTCGCCCTCGCCCTTCCCTGGGTGCTGGGGGCGCGCCTCACACGCCCTTGAGCCTCCGGCACGTCGCCGGAGGCCCACGGGTGGAATCACGGCTGCAGGCGTGGCTTCTTCGGCAGGAGGAAGCCGAGGCCGAACGCGAGCACGATCAGGCCGACGGTGGCGAGCGCGGTGATCTCGGCGGCCTCCAGGGAGTCGCCGCGGTGGGTGCGCAGCCCCGCCTCGCGGACCGCCGGCGTGAGAGGCACGGCGGCGCAGCTCGCCGGCACCACGTCCGGGTTCTTCTCGCTCTCACGGTCGTGAACGCAGGTGTGCACGGCGGCCACGATCCGGTCGCGTTCGGCGGCCGGCGTTCCCGGCATCGAGGCGCTGAGGCGGGACGCGGCGGCGGTGTCGAAGGTGTGCTCGGCCCGTGCGCCGAGGAGGCCGAAGAAGAGCGTGCCGATCGCGGCGACGCCGAGCGCCATGCCGAGCTGCTGGATCGCCTGCAGGGCGCTGGTGGCCGAGCCGACCTCGTGGTCGGCGACGTCGCCGAGGATGATGTCGAAGAGCGGCACGAAGATCATTCCCATGCCGGCACCGCCGATGAGCAGCGGCGTGACGAAGTCGGCACTGCCGACCCCGATCCCGGCGTGACGGAGCACGACGTACAGGATCACCAGGCCCGCGGCCATGCCGGCGAGGCCGATGTGCAGGAGCCGCCGGCCCAGACGGGCCATCGTCGCGGCGCTGACGCCCGAACCGACCATCGCGCCGAGCGCCCACGGCGCCGTGGTCAGGCCGGCGCGCAGCGGGGTGTAGCCGAGGCCGACCTGCATGAAGACTCCGAGCGTCAGCATGGTGCCGCCCATGGCGCAGGTGAAGACGATCGCGAACAGGACGCCCGAGGCGTACGACCGGCGGCGGAACACGCTGGTCTCGATCAGCGGCGTCGCCCCGGTGCGGGCGCGGCGCACCTGATGCCAGGCGAACAGGGCGAGCGTGGGCACCGAGCAGACCAGGAGGGCGGTGGTCCAGAGCGGCCAGCCCAGCTCACGGCCCTGGACGAGCGGGAAGATGAGCATGAAGGTGCCCGCGGCGGCCAGGGCCACGCCGGGCGGGTCCAGCCGCGCCGAGCGTACGGACGGGGCGACGGCCGGCACGAACCTACCGCCGACCACGAGCGCGAACACCCCGATCGGCACGTTCACCAGGAAGATCATGCGCCAGCCGGTGCCGAGCAGGTCGGCGTCGATCAGCACTCCCCCGAGGACCGGGCCGAGCACCGCGGACAGGCCCATCACCGGCCCGAACGCCGCCCAGGCCTTCTTCATCTCCGCGGGCGGGAACAGGTCGCGGATGATCCCGAAGCCCTGTGGCAGCATCACGGCGCCGAAGGCGCCCTGGAGCACACGAGAGACGATCAGCATCTCCGGCGACACGGCCAGCGCGCACGCCGTCGAGGCGACCGTGAAGCCCGCGACACCGGCGAGCATCATCGGCTTGCGGCCGAACATGTCGCCGAGCCTCCCGCCGACGAGCAGCGTGACCGCCAGCGCCATCGTGTAGCCGGCCGCCATCCACTGCAGGGCGGCGTACGAGCCGCCGAGGTCGGCGCGGATCGCCGGCGCCGCCGTGTTGATCACGGTGGAGTCCAGCAGGTCCATCACGCTCGACGCGAGGACGGCCGAGAAGGCGAGCCGGCGCCACCGGTACGGCGCCGGGCCTCCGGCCTCCGCCGGTGAGAGTTCGAGTGCTGCGGTCATCGTGACTCCTGGGGTCTTTGGGGTGATGACGTCGACGGTAGGATTGATAACGGCCACTTTTTGACCTCAATGACCGGCATTGTGATGACATGGCGAACACGAGTTCACGGACGCTGCGGCTCCTCTCGCTGCTCCAGACCCACCGCTACTGGCCGGGCGGCGAGCTGGCCGAACGGCTCGGCGTCTCCCCGCGTACGCTCCGCCGCGACGTCGACCGGCTGCGCGAGCTGGGCTACCCGGTCGAGGCGCAGCGCGGCGTCGACGGCGGCTACCAGCTCGCCCCCGGCGCGGCCCTGCCACCGCTGCTCGTCGACGACGAGGAGGCGGTCGCGCTCGCCATCGGGCTGCGCGTGGCCGCCCAGGGCGCGGTCGCCGGCATCGAGGAGGCCTCGATCCGCGCCTTCACCAAGATCGTTCAGGTCATGCCGCCGCGGCTGCGGCGCCGCGTCGACGCGCTGCGCACCGCGACCGTGCCGGTCGTGTGGAGCGGAGGGGCGACGATCGACTCCGCGGCGCTGACGACGGTCGCGCAAGCGTGCCGCGACGAGGAACGCCTCCGGTTCTCCTACACGGCGCGCGCCGGCGAGCGGACCGAACGCCACGTCGAGCCCCACCGGCTCGTCTCGCTGGGCCGCCGCTGGTACCTGGTCGCCTACGACCTGACCCGGCACGACTGGCGCAGCTTCCGGCTCGACCGGCTCACCGGGACGCCCGTCACCGGCGACCGGTTCCGCCCGCGCGAACTCCCCGCCGAGGATGCCGCGACGTTCGTACGCGCCGCGATCGGCAAGAGCCCGGCCCAGCATCGGATCGAGGCGATCGTGCACGCCCCCGCCGAGACCGTACGCTCGGCGGTCGGCCAGTGGACGACCGTCGAGGACCTGGGGCCGGACCGGTGCCGGATGTCGATGACGTCGGAGAACCTCGACTGGCCCATGCTGGCCCTCGGCGCGGTCGGCGCGGACTTCGAGGTCGTCTCACCGCCCGAGTTGAGCGAACGCGTTCGCGAGTGGGCCGAACGCTTTTCGCGCGCCACGAGTGCCTGACGTGCGCGCGGGCGCCACCCGCACGAGATCATGTCCAGTGAGGCAGCCGTGAGGGAGAGAACATGATCCGCCGTTGGAGCCCCGCCGAGGTCGCACCACCGCTCGGCCAGTACAACCATCTGGTCTCCGTGCCGGCCGGCCATGAGCTGGTGTTCGTCTCCGGCCAGGTCGGCATGCTGGAGGACGGCACACTCGCCGGACCCGACGCCGAGTCACAGACCCGCCAGGCTCTCGCCAACATCGAGACCCTCCTCGCGTCGTTCGACGCGGGCCCCGAGCACCTGGTGAAACTGCTGACGTTCCTGTCGGGCACCGAGCACCTCGCCGGCTCCCGCACGGCACGCGAGGAGGTCTTCGCGACCTGGTACCCCGACGGCGCCTGGCCCGCCCAGTCCCTGCTGGTCGTGGCGGCCCTCGCCGCACCGTCCCTGACCGTCGAGGTCGAGGCCGTCGCCGCCGTTCCGTCCCGCTGAGAGTCCCCGCGGGACACCCCTACGCGAAGGGGCCGTCGGGGGCGAAGGCCAGGGCGGCGAAGCGTTCGCCCATGCGGCGGTAGCCGGGGGCGTTGGGGTGGAGGGCGTCGGGAAGGTCGGGGACGTCGTCGGGGCCGAACAGCTCGCGGCCGTCGAGGTAGTGCAGGTTCACGTCGTCCTCGGCGCGGGAGGCGACGATGCCGGCGAGCACCTCGCGGATGATGTTGAGCGTGAGGGCGCCTTCCAGGACGTCGGCCGGGTCGCCCAGGGCGACGGCCATGGTCGGGTCGGGGCTGTAGACGGTGGGGCCTGGAGTGTCCTCGACCATGGGGCAGATCACCGGGGAGATCACCAGGAGCGGCGTCCCGGGGTGGCCGTCGCGGATCAGGTCGAGGAAGCCGTGGACCGCCGGGGAGAAGGTGCGGCGGCGGAACGACGCGCCGTTGACGATGTTGATGCCGATCTTCACGGAGATCAGGTCCGCGGGCTGGTCGCGGATGGTACGCGCGACGAACGGGTCGAGCTGGGCGTTGCCGGAGAAGCCCAGGTTGAGCACGTCGACGCCGGCGAGGGACGCGGCGAGGACGGGCCACGTGCCGGTCGGGGAGTCGGCGCCGCCGCAGTGGCTGATGGAGCTGCCGTAGTGCACCCAGCGGCGCCCGGCGGGAGGCGACGGCGGCGTCACCGGGGCGTCCGTCCACAGCGCGACCAGCTCGGTGCGGGTCTGCTGCGGCAGCCACAGCTCGACGTCCTTCTCATGCGCGGGCAGCCCCTCGAACCGTACGCGGCCCGGTTCTCCCTCCGTGACGTCCGGCTCGGCGAACCCCTCCGTCTCGCGGCGCACGGTGCACGCGGGCGCGTCGGCAGCGCCCGCGAGCCGCCCGTCGACGACCAGGTCGACCACCCCGGCGGGCTCCGGTGAGGAGGCGTCGGCCGGCTGCGCCACGGTGGTGAGCAGCTCCAGCTCGACCACGGTCGCGGTCGTGCGGAACGCGACGCGCACTCCGGACGGATGGCCGACGACGTCGGCCATCATCGCGTCCGGGAACTGGCGCCGCGCCCATGCCGGGAGCCGCCACGGCAGCACTCCGGCCGCGGTGGGTTCGAGGTCGAGCGCACCCCTCACTTCCACCGGCCCGCCGGTGAAGGTGAAGCGGTACGAGCCGCCGGCCGAGTACGCCACCGTCGCTCCCGTCGTCGAGATGTGCGGCCGGGTCCGGCCGCGCCCGCGGCGCCGCTGCCTGGGCTTCGGTACGCCGCCGCCATCGTAGCCACGCCCGCGGGCACGGACCGCCATTGCGCGGCGTCGGCCGCCTGGGCAAAGATCGTCCGGGTCACGCGCCTCGCCGCGCGGCAGAGAGGACCTCATGCTCCTGCGCTCCCGTCCCCCCGGACAGATCGACACGTCGAGGCGGAGCCCCGAGCTGACCCTCATCACGGCCTGCCAGCTGATCCTGGTGGTCGACGCCACGATCGTGAACGTCGCGCTGCCCAGCATCCAGCGGAGCCTGCACTTCTCGGCGGCCGGCCTCACGTGGGTGGTGAACGCCTACACGCTGGCCTTCGGCGGCCTGCTGCTGCTCGGCGGCCGGGCCGGCGACATCCTGGGCCACCGGCGCGTCTTCCTCGCCGGGGTCGCCCTGTTCACGCTCGCCTCGCTGGCGGGCGGCTTCGCCACCTCCCCCGAATGGCTGCTGGCCGCCCGTGCCGCGCAGGGCTCCGGCGCCGCCTTCGCCGGGCCGGCGTCGCTCGCGCTGATCGCGACCACCTTCGAGGAGGGTCCCCGGAGGGCACGCGCGCTCGCGACGTTCTCGATGGCCTCGAGCGGCGGGATGGTCGTCGGGCTCGTACTGGGCGGCGTGCTGACGGCCTGGGTGTCCTGGCGCTGGGTGCTGTTCGTGAACGTCCCGGTCGGCCTGACCATCGCCCTGCTGACGCCGCGGTTCATCCGGGAGTCCGCGCGGCAGCCCGGGCGCTTCGACCTCGCCGGCGCGCTCACCTCGACGTCCGGGACATCGCTGCTGGTGTACGGGTTCATCCGCGCCGCACGGTCGGGCTGGGGCGAGGACGTCACACTGCTCTCGTTCGCGCTGGCCGTGCTCCTGCTGGCGCTGTTCGTGGTGATCGAGGCGCGTGTCCGCCAGCCGATCATGCCGCTGCGGCTGTTCAGGGGCCGCGAGCGCCTCGGCGCGTACGCGATGCGGCTGCTGCTGACCTCGGCGATGAGCGGGATGCTGTTCTTCCTGACGCTCCTCGTGCAGAACATCTTCGGCTACAGCGCGCTGGAGACCGGCTTCGCCTTCCTGCCGACCACGATCGCGCTCGTCTCGGCCAGCCGCGCCGTCCCGCACCTGCTCCCGAGGTACGGAGCGCGGCCGCTCATGGTGGCGGGCTCGCTGCTCTGCGTCGCGGGGATGGTGTGGCTGACTCAGGTCTCGGACGGCAGCGGGTACCTCACGATGATCCTCGGCCCGGTGCTGTTGTTCGGCGCGGGCACCGGCCTGGTGGCGGTCGCGGCGACCTTCGTGGCGCTGTCGTCGGTGCCGCGCCTGGACTCCGGCGCGGCCTCGGGGCTGCTGCAGAGCACGCAGCAGGTCGGCGGCTCCCTCGGCGTCGCCGCCCTCGTCACCGTGTACGCCATCGCGGGCACGCCCGTGCACCGCATGGTGCACGCCTTCACCGCCGGCACGGTCTTCACCGCGTGCATGCTCCTGACGGCCCTCGTGGCCTTCTACGGCTACCGCGAGCCCTGATCGTCCGGCTGGGCGGTGCCGGGAACCCCGGAGGGACGGCGCGGGTCGAGGAGCTGGATGCGCAGTTCGGAGCAGTAGCGCCGGCCCTGCGCGTCGGGGAGCCAGGCGTCCTCGGGGCCGGGCAGCAGCTCGCCGATGACGAGCCGTACGCCGTCGCCGCCCTTCGCCCGCGCGGTGCGCAGCATCGTGCAGAACGAGGAGATGTAGCGCGGGCTGGTGAAGTCGAGGTAGACGGGCTTGACCTCGGTGCTGAGCTTGACGAAGACCTTCTCGGGCAGTCCGAGCTCGCGCCGCAGCCGCCGGACGTTGAGGTACTCGTTGATCCGGCCCTTGGACGTCGCGAGCCCGGTCTCGCCGATGGTCATCCGCCAGGTCTCGCGGGTGACGACCAGCCGGTCGACCGTGATCCGCGGCGTGTGGGGCTCCGTGCCGGACAGTTTGAACGCCTCGGCGGCGTGCCAGCCGACGAGCAGCGCGAACACGTCCGACAGGGGCCACATGCGCCCGTCGGTGGTCGTCACGGCCAGCGCGCCGTCGCGTTCGAAGACGGTGAGCTCGGTGATGGCCAGCAGCCGGTCCGGGTCGGCGCCCGGCGCCTTCGTGAAGGCGAGCTGGTGGTCGGTCACTCCAAGGACCGGCGCGACGCGGGCGGTGTACTGGGGCCACCAGGTCGGGTAGAGCGGCCGGAACTGGGGGCCGATGTCCTCGGCGGCGGCGGCGCGCAGGTGCGCGGTGTCGGGGTGACGGTCGGCGAACACCGCGCAGTCCATCGTCGGCCAGGTGGCGTGCATCTCCCCCAGCACCAGCGTGAAGTCGCCGGCGGCCAGCGCCTCGACGCTCGGCGCGCAGACGTGCAGGTCGGGGCTGTGGATGCGGGCGGAGGGCCAGCCGGGACGCTCGGCGGCGAAGAGCTCCGACACACGGCCGGCCAGGTCCTCGCTGCTCACGGCCACCCGCCGGGTGCCGGGGGCGGTCCCGCCGAGGTCGAACAGTTCCCTCCAGCGGCGGGTGAACTCGGCGACCACCGCGTTCGCCGGGCGGTCCTCGCCGTTGATCAGTTCGTGGGCCGGCTCCCAGAACTCGCTGAGCGGGACCTCGGTGGCCCCCGGGGCTCGCAGCTCCTCATAGAGCGTGCGGAAGGCGGTGGCGTACGTCTCGGCGATGTGGGTCGACACCCAGCGTGCCGCGGGGAGCAGGACCCGTCCGAACGGCCCGGAGAGGGCCTCGATGAGCGGCCTTCCGAACGTCAGGTCGAGGTCGCGGACGGTCTCCTCATAACAGAGCCTGCGGCCCGCGTACATCTGCCCCGGACGGCGTTCGGCCTCGACGCCGGTGACGGCGGTGAACTCGGCGTCCAGCACGGCGAGGGCCTCGGCCAGCTTGTCCGGGTCTCCGGCGGCGGCCGACACGGCGGCGCGGGCGGCGTCCAGCCGGATGAGACCCGCGTGCGCGCGTTCGCGGGCGAACGGGTCCGGGATCGCGGCGAGCGTCGCGCGGAGCGCGTCCTCGGCGGACGGGTTGTAGGGCATGTCGACGCCCCACCAGATGACGTCCCGCTCGACGAGCCCGTCCAGCACGCCGAGGACGGTCTCGTCGTCCCCGGCGACCTCGGCGGCCGTGCGGAGGCCGTCACAGCGCGCGGCCGTGGCGGCCTCGGCGGCGGACAGCTCCAGCGGCGGCCCCTCCGGGCGCAGCACCCGCTCTCCGTCGAGCGTGAGGTGCGGGTGGAGCCCGACGCGCAGATGGGGACGGACCAGAGGGTCGGCGGCGAGGTGGGCCACGTACTCCTCTAGGGCCCAGAACTCGTAGAAGACCTCGCGGGAGCGGGTCAGCCCGTCACCGGCGCGGGCGATCACGGCCGGCGCGTCGGGGTCGAACCCGCCCCAGGTGACCGGGCCGAAGAAGCCGATGGTGTCGTTCTTGCCGCAGTAGCGCTGCCAGTACCGGGCGACGGTGTCCTCGCGGAACCTGCGCCTGTCACGCTTCTTGCGTGCCGCCTTGCCGGTCAGCTCCTCGGTCTCCGGACGGAGGAGCTTCTGGAGAACCGTGACCATCGTGGGGTTCTGCCAGGTGACGGCCTCACGGAACAGCGGGTCGGCGGCGATGTCCTCGACGATGCGGGCGGTGTCGGCCATGACCTCCGCGTGAGCGGCCTCCAGTTCCTCCTCGCCGACCTCTCCGTCGAGGTAAGCGTCGGCGATCCGCGCCAGGCCGGGAGCGGTGAACCGGTCGAGGCCGTCGGCGGGGAACCCGGCCGAGCGCACCAGGACATCGCGCCAGGCTCTCCATTCCGTGCCTGGTAGAGGCACTGTGTGCCCGTCGTCCTTGACAGACATATAAGCCTCCTCCAGCCCCGCTTGGTCAATCGCCTCGCGACGCGAGAAGATCAACCTAGAGTGATAAGTCACGATCTGTCATTAATCGCGGGGATCAGAATGCGTTGTCATGGTCTGTACCTTGCCGGCATCGGCTACCGCCTTCCGTCCGTACTCGACGTCGCCCAAGCCGTTGACGAAGGGAGGTATGACGCCTCCGAACAGGAGGTCAATGACTACGAGTCGGTGACCACGTCAGACGGCGAGGCGCCGCCGGAGATGGCGGCGAAGGCGGCACGCGTCGCGCTGGAACGGTCGGGGATCCCGACGGCGGACGTGTCGGTCCTGCTGCACGCCTCCGCGTGGTTCCAGGGCGTCGACTACTGGCCGTCCGCCTCCTACGTCCACCGCGAGGTGCTGGACGGCAACCGGCGCGCACCGGCGCTGGACCTCCAGCAGATGTGCAACGGCGCGCTGGGCGCGGTCGAGCTGGCCGCCTCGTACCTGACCGCCGACGGGTCGCGCCGCGCGGCCCTCGTCACCTCGGCCGACCGGTTCGCCGACCCGGGTTTCGACCGCTGGCGCGGCGACGTGAGCGGGATCGTGTACGGCGACGGGGGCGCCGCGGCCGTGCTGGCGCGCGACGGCTTCGCACGCCTTCTGTCCGTGGCGACGGTCGTCGACACAGGCCTGGAGGGGATGTACCGCGGCGGCGTGCCGTTCGAGGTCAGGCCGGGCCGTACGGTCGACGTCCGCACGCGCCGCCAGGCGTTCTCGGGGCCGGGCGGCATCGCGGACCGCACCACGTCCGGGCTCACCGAGGCCGTCGGCCTGGCCCTGGACGAGGCGGACTGCAAGCTGGGCGAGATCTCCCGGCTCATCTTCCCCAACGTCGGCCGCAAGACGCTGGTGACCCGCTACCTGGCGCCGCTCGGCCTGGAACTGCCCGTCAGCACCTGGGAGTGGGGCCGCACCACCGGCCATGTCGGCGCGTGCGACCAGCTGACCGGCCTGACGCACCTCGTGGAGAGCGGCCAGGCCGGCCCCGGCGACCGGGTGATGCTGGTCGGGATCGGCGCGGGGTTCAGCTGGACGTGTGCCGTCGTGGAGCTGACGACGCGCCCGCCGTGGGCGGGCTGAACCGCTCCTTCAGCTCGGTCTTGCGGATCTTGCCGGTGGGCGTCTTGGGCAGCGGGTCGACGACCTCGAGGCGCTCGGGCCAGTACAGCTCCGACATCCCGGTCTCGGCCAGCTCCGCGCGCAGCTCCTCCAGGGTGGCCTCCTTGCCGTCCGCCGGGGAGACGACCGCGCAGATCGTCTCGTCGCCGGACGCCCGCAGGCCGATGACGCACGCCTCGCGCACCTTCGGGTGCCGTCCGATGATCGCCTCCAGATCGGCGACGGGGACGATGAAGGCGTTCCGCAGGATCGTGTCCTTGACGCGGCCGGTGATGCGGATGCCGCCGCGCCCGTCGAGGCGCGCGAGGTCGCCTGTGTCGAACCAGCCGTCGGCGTCCAGGCTCGCGGCGTACAGCTCCTCGCGCCGGTAGTAGCCGAGGCACTGCGTGGGCCCGCGCACCCACAGCGTGCCGACGCCCTCGGGCTCGCCGGGGATCGGGTCGACGCGCAGCTCCATGTCCGAGATCGGGCTGCCGTCGCTGTTCGCGGCCCAGTCTTCGGGGTCCTCGATCCGGCTGATGGTGACCGGGCCGTTCTCGGACATGCCCCACAGCGAGAACAGGCGCACCCCGAACCGCTCGCGCACCTCGTCGACGTAGTGCGGCGGGATCGGCGCGGAGCCGCTGACGAGCCACCGCAGCGCGGTCAGGTCGTGGCGGCCGTCGCGCCGGGCGTCGAGGAGGTTGCGCAGGTAGTGGGGCGCCGCGTACAGGAACGTCACGCCGTAGTGCTCGAGCAGGTCCAGCACGGCCGGACCCTCGTGGGTGTCCTGGAAGACCATGGTGCCGCCCAGCATCACCGGCATCAGCATGCCCTGCACGAAGCCGGTGTAGTGGGTGTACGCCGAGGTCGTCATCATCACCAGCGACGCGTCGAGACCGAAGACCCCGGCCTCGCCGTGGATCGCGGCGTACAGCGTGTTGGGGCTGTGCAGCACGCCCTTGGGCTCGCCCGTCGTGCCGGAGGTGAACAGCACCAGGAAGGGGTCGTCAGGGCCGGTCTCGCGGCCGTCCAGCGCGGAGCCGTGGCGCTCCTCCCACGGGGTGCCGAAGACGCGCTCGTCGAGGTCCTCGCCGGCCACGAGCACGTGCGCGAGCGAGGGAAGCTCCTTCGCGAGGGCCGCGCCCAGCTCGCCCAGGGCGTCGCCGTCGTGGTCGGCCATCGTGATCAGCACACGCGCCTCGGTGAGGCCGAGCATGACCTCCAGTTCGCGCCGCCGGTACACCGGGAGCAGCGGGCAGATACGGGCGCCCGCGCGCATGCAGGCGAGGGCCAGCACGGGCAGCTCCCAGCAGTCGTCCAGGTGGACCGCGACCGTGTCGCCGGGGCGTACGCCCATCTCGACGAGGGCTCCGGCGGCCCGGTCCGTCATCCGGGCGAACTCGGCGTAGTCGAGTTCGCGCGTGACGCCGGTGGCGGTCCTGCGGACGGCGACGGCCGTCTTGGACGGCGTAGCGCCCGCGGATCTCCACAGGTCGTCCAGGAAGGTCTGGTCTCTCCACCAGCCTTTACGGCGGTACTGATCCGACATCCTGACTCCCATGACTCTGCACCTTGACCAGCAGTAAGTTACTTACGCGAAGTTTGTCTAATTTGATACATTTTTTCGGCGGCCCCTGCCCCGCAGTCAAGATCCATGCTTTTATCTGTTCCGATCACATCAGATCATGTGTGACCGGTTATCCCCGGAGTTGCGGATGTCCCTGACGGTGCTTTACATCACCGGCTGGTGCAGAAGCGGAAGCACGATGCTCGGCAACGTGCTCGCCGAAGCGCCTGGCGTGGTGCATGTCGGAGAGCTGCGCTTTCTGTGGCTCAACGGAGTGCTCGGTGAGGGCAGCAACAGCCAGTGCGGCTGCGGAGAGCCACTCACCGAGTGCGGCCAGTGGTCGAAGGTGCTCAGCGAGGTACGCCCGCTGGACCGTACGCTCACCGAACACGCCGCCGACGTCGTGCGCTGGCAGGCCGCCTGCCGCACCCGGCACACCTGGAACGTCCTGCGCCGGCCCCCGTCGAACGGCTGGCCGGCCACCCTCGCCGACACCTACCGCGCCATCGCGGACGTGACCGGCGCCGAGGTCATCGTCGACAGCTCGAAGTTCGCCTCCGACGCGGCGCTCCTCACCCACCTGCCGGGCATACGCCCCGCGTACGCGCACCTGATCCGCGACCCGCGCGCCGTCGCCTGGTCCTGGCTCCAGCCGAAGGACTACACCGGGCACCGCAGTGCGCTGAACAGCACGTACCACTGGGCCGGCTTCAACCTGGCCGCCGAGGCGGTCGGCCGCGCACGCCCCCGCGACTCCGTGCACATGCGCTACGAGGACCTCACCCGCGTTCCGCGCGCGGCGGTCGGCCGGGTCCTGGAGCTCATCGACCGCGCGGACGCCAACCCCGTCGATGAGGACGGCACGGTCGAGCTCGGCGGCAACCACACGGTCACCGGCAACCCGAACCGATTCGCGCGCGGGCGCACCTCGATCACCGAGGACCTGCGGTGGATCTCGAAAATGCCCGGGCGGGAGCGTGCGGCCACGACCGCGCTGGCCCTGCCCCTACTGCGACGGTACGGCTACAAGAGGAGGCCATGAGGTGGACTTGGGGCTGAACGGGAAGGTGGCGCTCGTCGCCGGAGGTTCCTCCGGCATCGGGCTCGCCATCGCCCGAGAGCTGATCCAGGAGGGCGCGACGGTCGCGATCTGCGGCCGGGACCACGACCGGCTGGCGTCCGCGCTCGCCGAGCTCGGGGACCGCGCCACGGCCACCCCACTGGACGTGTGCGACCACACGGCGGCCGCCGCGTGGGTCGAGCGCACCGCCGCCGAGCACGGCGGCCTGCACCTGCTCGTCACGAACGCCGGCGGTCCGCCGCCGGGCACCACCACCGCCTTCGACCTCGACGGCTACCGCGCCGCCGTGGAGCTCGGCATGCTCGCCCACATCGGGCTGGTGCAGGCCGCGATGCCCCACCTGAAGAAGGCCGGCTGGGGCCGGATCGTGATGATCACCAGCGAGACGGTGCGGACGCCGATCCCCGAATACGCCCTGTCCAACATCGTGCGACCCGGCCTGGTCGGCTACGCGAAGACCCTCGTACGTGAGCTGGGCGCGGGCGACATCACGGTCAACGTGCTGGCACCCGGTTACACGGCGACGGCGGCGCTGCCCGGCCCGGTCGAGGAGGTCGCGGCCGAGGCGGGCATCCCGCTCGGCCGTGTCGCGCGGCCGGACGAGGTGGCGGCCGCGGCCGCGTTCCTCATGAGCGAACGCGCCGGGTTCATCACCGGGACGGTCCAGGTTGTCGACGGCGGAAGAGCCCTAGGAGTATGAGCATGCTGCTGGACGATCCAGAACTGAACCACCGGGGTCCGGGCGAGGAGTTCGCCCTCGCCTACGCCCGGCACGGATCGAAGGCCTCGGTCGAGCTGCGCGCCTCGATCAGCGACCTGTTCCCCCCGGCCAAGCGCCGCCCGCGCCTCACGGTCCGCCATCTGCTGAAGAAGGCGGTCGTCGACGCCGACGAGTACACCGTCTACCGCGAGCGCGCCGCGAAGGTCGAGGCGGGCACCGCCGCGCCGGAGTGGGACTTCGAGGTCGGCGTGGCCAAGGTCGGGCTCCAGACGATCAGCGCGTCGGTGCCGGTGCCGCCCGAGATCCTCGCCGACCCCGCGGCCCTCGCGGCGTTCGTCGACTTCCGGCTGCTCGTACGCCTCGGCACCGCCGAGAACGACGAGCTGCTCAACGGCGACAACGGGCTGCTGCGCCTCAAGGACCTGCGGCGGCACGAGCCGGCCGGTTCGCTGCCCGAGCAATTGCTGGAGACCACCGCGCTCTGCGAGTGGTACGGCGGCTCCGCCGACGGCATCGTGCTGCACCCGGACGACTGGTGGCCGCTGGTGCCGAGCGGCCTGCTGGAGCGGCTCTCCACGCAGGGCGTCAAGGTCAGCCGTACGCGGATGATCCCGGCCGGCACCGCGCTCGTTGGCGACTTCACCGCGGCGGCGACGCTCCTCGACGCGCGCAGCTCCGCGATCCGGCTGTCCGACGGCGTGCTGACGGCCGAGATCCGCGAAGGGCTCGCCGTCCACCTGCCCGGCCACTTCGTCCTAGCCTCGCTCGCGGAGAGGCGCGCGTGAACGAGGTCACCGACCGGATTCGCGAACACATCGTCACGATGTGCGCCGGCCCCGAAGGCGGCCACCTGGGCGGCTCGATGTCGCTCGTGGAAATCCTCTCCACCCTCTACTTCGACGTGATGCGCGTCGATCCCCGCCACCCGGAGGACCCCGAGCGCGACATCTTGATCCTCAGCAAGGGTCACGGCGCGATCGGCCTGTACGCCACGCTCGCCGAGCGCGGGTACTTCCCGGTCGAGGAGCTGGAGACGTTCGGGCGGCCCGGGAGCCGCCTGATGGGCCATCCGGTACGCGCGGTGCCCGGCGTCGAGATGCCGACCGGCTCTCTCGGGCACGGCCTGCCGCTCGCCAACGGCTTCGCCCTGGCGAACCGGGACCGGCCCTGCTACGTCATCCTCGGCGACGGCGAGCTGCAGGAGGGCGCGGTCTGGGAGGCCGCGATGTCCTCCAGCGACCTCGGCCTGGACAACCTGACGGCGATCATCGACCGCAACGGGCTCCAGATCACCGGCTCGACCGAGGAGACCGTGCGCCTCGAACCGCTCGACGCGCGCTGGCGCGCGTTCGGCTGGGCCGTGCACGAGGTGGACGGGCACGACATGGGCGCGCTGCGTCACGCGCTGGCGAACCGGGCGAAGGGGCAGCCCACGGTCATCATCGCCCGCACGATCAAGGGGAACGGCCTGCCGTCCGTACAGGGCCGCGTCGAGAGCCACTTCGCACGGCTGGGCGAACGTCAGCACACCCGCGCGCTCGCCGTACTGCGCGCGCGGGCCAAACGGAGGAAGCAATGAGCCCTGCGGCCCGTGACGCCTACCGCGATCGGCTGATCAAGCTGATGGCCGACGACGACCGGCTGTACTGCCTCGACAGCGACACAGGGCTCTTCACCAATGCCGACTTCGGGCCGGCCGCGGACCGGTACGTGAACCTCGGCATCGCCGAGCACAACCTCATGGGCGTCGCCGCCGGTCTCGCCGCCAGCGGGAAGATCCCCTTCGTCAACACGATGGCGACCTTCGCGACCACGCGGGCCCTGGAGGCCATGAAGATCGACATCGCCTACAACGCGCTGCCCGTACGTATCGTGGCCACGCACGGCGGCCTGTCCGCCGGCCACCTCGGGCCGACCCACCACTCCCTGGAGGACCTGGCGATCGTGCGATCGCTGCCGGGGTTCACCGTCGTGGTCCCCGCCGACGCGAACGCCGCGGAGGATGCCGTCGTCCAGTCGCTCGACATGTCCGGTCCGGTCTACATCCGGGTCGGGCGCAAGGCCACTCCCCCGCTGGACGCCGGGCCGGCCGAGATCGGCAAGGTGCAGACGCTGCGCGAGGGCCGCGACCTGGTGATCTTCGCCGCCGGGCCGTACCCGGTGCTGGAGTCGCTGGAGGCGGCGCGCCTGCTCGCCGACCTGGGCGTGGAGGCGTCGGTGCTGAACGTGCACACGCTGAAGCCCCTGGACGTCGAGGCCATCGTCGCCGCGGTCGGCGACGCCCCGGCGGTGATCACCGTTGAGGAGCACTGGCGCTCCGGCGGGCTGGGCGGCGCGATCACCGAGACCCTCTCGGAGCACGCTCCGACGCGGGTCGCTCGAATCGGCATGCCGGACACGTTCGCTCAGGTCGTCGGCGGCCAAGAGCATCTTCTCGACCACTACGGAATCACCGGAGAACGGATCGCCGCGACGGCGATGACCCTATTGGGAGGAGAAAAGGGATGACGACCCAGGCCTGCCCCGAATGCGAGGGTTCGGTCGCGCTCGCGGAGCCTATACGGCTCAGCGAGATCGCGCAGTGCCCGGACTGTTCGAGTGAGCTCGAGGTCACAGGCGTCGAACCGGTGACGCTCACACTCGCCCCGGAGATCGAGGAGGACTGGGGAGAGTGACCGGACCTCGCCACCTGGACCTGGCGGTACTCGCCTCCCGGGTGCGGTTCGAGGAGAAGCGGATCTTCGCGGCGCTGGAGCGCCGCGGAGTTCCGTACGTCCACGTCGACACCCGCCGCATCGCCGCCGGGCTGGGCGAAGAGCAGGCCCACGCCGTGGTCCTCAACCGCGAGATCTCCCAGAGCCGCGGCTACTACGCGTCTCTGCTGTTCGAGGCGCAGGGCGCGCGGACGCTCAACACCTCCGAGGTGATCGCCGTCTGCGGCGACAAGCTCCGTACGTCTCTGGAGCTGGAGAGGTCCGGGCTGCCCACGCCGCGCACCTCACTGGCGCTCACCCCGGAGGCGGCGCCGCAGGCCATGGAGGACATCGGCTTCCCCGTCGTGGTCAAGCCGCTGACGGGATCGTGGGGGCGGCTCGCCGCGCTGGTGCGCGATCAGGCCGAGGCCGAAATCGTGCTGGAGCACCGCGCGGCGCTGCAGAACCCCCAGCAGCACATCATCTACCTGCAGGAGTTCATCGAGAAGCCGGACCGCGACATCCGGGTCCTGGTGGTCGGCGACGACGCGGTCGGCGCGTCCTACCGGTACTCCGACGGGTGGCGCACCAACGCCGCGCGTAACGGCCGGTCGGTGCCGTGCCCGCTCACCGCCGAACTGACCGACCTGGCGCTGCGCGCGGCCAAGGCGGTCGGCGGCGGCGTACTCGGCGTCGACCTCATCGAGGGACCGGACCGGCTCTACGTGCTGGAGGTCAACCACACCGTGGAATTCCAAGGGCTCCAGAACGCGCACGGCGACGACGTCGACGTCGCCGAGGCGATCGTCTCCCACGTGCTGGACACGGCGTGATCAGGGCGGGCATCGTCGGCGCCGCCGGCTATCTCGGCGGCGAACTGCTGCGGCTGCTGACCGGGCACCCGGAGGTGACGGTCGCCCACGCGGTCTCGACCCGGTTCCCCGGCAAGCGGGTCGACACGGTCCACCCGAACCTGCGCGGCCAGACCGACCTCAGGTTCTGCACGATGGACGAGGTCGACGGCTGCGACGTGATCCTGCTGGCGACGCCGCACCGTACGACGATGGAGCTGGTGCCCAAGCTGGACGCGCCGCTCGTCATCGACCTGTCCGCCGACTTCCGGCTGACCGACCCGGCGGTGTACGAGCGCTACTACGGGTCGCCGCACACCGCGCCGGACCTGCTCGGGGCGTTCACGACCGGCTGCCCCGAGCTGTTCCGCACCGAGCTGCGCGACGCGAACCGGATCAGCGTGCCCGGCTGCATGGCCAACGCGGCGATCCTCGCGCTGGTCCCGATCGCCGACCTGGTCGAGCCGGCCGTGCAGATCGACGGGCGTACCGGCTCCAGCGGCTCGGGCGCGACCGCCGGATCGGCCAACCTGCACGCGGAGCGCAGCGGGGCGATGCGGGTGTTCGCGCCGTCCCGTCACCGGCACGAGGCCGAGGTCGCCGCGCTCACCGGCCTCGACGCCCGCATGACCGCGACCGGCGTCGAGGCCGTCCGCGGCGTGCAGGTCGTCTGCCACGCGACCGGCGACGTCGACGAGAAGACCCTGCGCCGCGCCTACCGCGCGCGCTACGCGGACGAGCCGTTCGTACGGATCGTCGCCCACCGGCAGGGCTCCTACCGGCTGCCCGAACCGAAGATCCTGCTCGGCTCGAACTACTGCGACGTGGGGTTCGCCGCCGACGGCGGGCGCGTCACCGTCGTCGCCGCGCTGGACAACCTGGTCAAGGGCGGATCCGGCAACGCGGTGCAGTGTCTCAACATACGGATGGGCTGGCCGGAACGCCTCGGGCTGGAGTTCCCCGGCCTGCACCCGATCTGAGGTGTCGATGCAACTCACTGTCGTCAAATGCGGCGGCGCCGTCGACCCCGGCCCCGTGTGCGCGGACGTGGCACGCCTGAAGGGTCCGGTCGTCGTCGTACACGGCGGCGCGCCGGAGATCGCCCGGCTGGCCGGCGAGCTCGGCGTCCCCCAGCGCACCCTCGTTTCTCCATCCGGGGTGCGGAGCCGGCACACCGACCTGGCGATGCTCGACGTCGTCACCCTCGCCATGACCGGCCGCGCCAAGCCGCGCCTGCTGCGCGAGCTGGCCGCGTCCGGCGTACGCCCGGTCGGGTTGACCGGCCTGGACGCCGGGCTGCTCGTGGCACGGCGCAAGGGAGCCCAGCGGACCGTCGCCGACGGCCGTACCGTCCTGGTCCGCGACGACCAGAGCGGGCGCCTCGTCTCGGTCGAGCCCGCCGTGCTGCGCACGCTCCTCGACGCCGGGTTCACACCGGTGGTCTCCCCGCCCGCGGCGGGCGAGGACGGCCGGCCGCTCAACGTGGACGCCGACCGCGCCGCGGCGGCGGTCGCCGGAGCCCTGAAGGCCGACCGGCTGCTGCTGCTGACGGCCGCGCCGGGCGTGCTCACCGACGCCGACGACGAGACCAGCGTCCTCCGGCGCTGCGAGCTGGCACCCGAAGGGCCCGTCCCGTACGCGGCGAGCGGTGGCATGCACCGCAAGCTCATCGCCGCCCGCGAGGCCCTGCTCGGCGGCGTACGGGAAGTGATCATCGCTGACGGCCGTACCGAACGGCCTCTGACCGAACTCTCCGGCACCACCGTGGACGTGCGGCAGTGAAAGGGAACGCCATGAAACCCGACGACCTTCTCTACGCGATGCTGGAGATCCCCTCGCTCTCCGGCGACGAGGGCCGCCTCGCGGCCTTCCTCGCCGAGACGATGGGTGGGCTCGGCTTCGCGGCGCGCGTCGACGAGGTCGGCAACGTCATCGGCGACATCGGCACCGGCGACGGCCCCACGATCATGCTGCTCAGCCACCTCGACACCGTCGGACCGCCCCTGCCCGCCCACCGGGACGAGACTCGCCTGTACGGCCGCGGCGCCGTCGACGCCAAGGGCCCGCTCGCCACGATGATCTGTGCGGGCGCGGCCCGGCCGGAGTACCCCGGCACGATCCGCGTCATCGGCGCGGTCGAGGAGGAACGTCTCTCCCGCGGCGGCCACCACATCGCACGTACGCTGCCGCCCCCCGACGCGCTGATCATCGGCGAGCCCGGCGGCTGGAACCGGGTCGTGCTCGGCTACAAGGGCAAGATCGACCTGGAGTACTGGGCGGCGCGTCCGGCGACGCACTCCACCAACCCGCTGTCGAAGGCCGGCGAGTCGGTCGTGGAGTTCTGGCAGAACCTCCAGGAGGCCCTCGGCCCCGAACGCGACCACGGCGCCTTCGGTCGCCCGGCCGCGACACTACGCTCCATCAGCGGCAACCTCGTGACCGGCCACATCGACGTCGACTGCCGGATCCCCCCGGGCTACGACGTGCCCGCGTTCGTGGAACGCCTGCAGGAGTTCGTCGGCGACGGCGAGCTCAAGGTCACCCGCTCGATCCCCGCCGCCCGCACGACCCGCACCGACCCGGTCGTCCGCGCCCTGACCGCCGCGATCCGCATGCACGGCGGCGAACCGAGGCCGACCCTGAAGACCGGCACGTCCGACATGAACACGGTGTCGGAACGCTGGACCGTCCCCATGGCCGCGTACGGCCCCGGCGACGGCTCCCTCGACCACAGCGACGACGAGTACATCGAGATCTCCGACTTCCTCCGCGGCATCGCGATCCTCACCTCCGCCCTCGACGAGATGATCGACACCATCGATCCGGTCTAACCGCTGAGCCACCACCAGCCGTCGCCCAGACGGGTGCACCGGTAGTGGTCGGCGAAGGTGGTCTCCTTGAGCCTGCACGGATTCAGCCGGGCGGCGTCGGGTCTGCCGTAGATGTAGAGGTACATGTTCTCCGGCACCTCCTCATACGACATGCCGAGCATGAGGACGCGCCCCGGGGCGACTTCGACAGGTTCGTCCTGGTAGCCATGACCGAAGGTCACGCCGAAGCCGTATCGCCGTTCGCGACCACTGGCATGACTAGAGTCGGTGTGGAGTTCTCTTTTCTCGGCCATATCAGCCAGGAAGGCGAACTTTCCATGATTGGCCGCGAACCAGGTCCGCGCGAAGATTCCGTTCCACGGAAGCAGCGCGATCGCGGCGATGAGGACGACCATGACGTAACCGGCAACACGTCCCTTCATGCCACCGCCGCCCCGCCGCTGGAGCAGCACCCACGCCGCCGTCGAGATCACCGCCACGGCGAAGGCGCATACGAGAACGAACTGTCTGCCGAGGTCGTCGCGGTAATCCAGCCAGAGAAGGTAGCGTCCGGTGGCGGCGACGAGCGAGCTCGCCACGCTGATCGCGCCTAGCACGAAGACGCGGATCTTCCATCCGAATCGCTCTCGCCTCACAAAGGCTCCCTTGGTGGGCCGGGTCACTCACCGTCTCCGGCGTGCCATTTCGCCATCGTGCCACATTGGCTTGTGCGTCAGGCGGATAGTGGAATCCGGCCGACGCCTCCGTAGAGCATTTTGGTGCGGGGACTTTCGGGGCCGTACTGTGGCCGCCATTCCCACGGGTGAACGAGTCCTGCCTCGATGAGCCGGGTCCCGTCGAAGAAGCTCTTGATCTGTTCGCGTGATCGGAAGATGGCGGGGCTGGTGGCTTTCGTGTAGACCTTGACGATCTGGGCGAGCTCTTCCAGTGGTAGTCCGTCGGTGCTGCCGTGAGTCACCGTCAGATAGGAGCCCGGGGCCATCATGTCGCGGAAACGTTTGAGAATCCCGGCCGGGTCGTCGGAGTCGCGGATGAAGATGAACTGGTCGATGCCGGCCTCGGCCAGGAAACGGACCGCTCGCTGCAGGAAACGGCGGTTCTCCCACGCGCCATCGCGGCCTGCCGACTCGCCCACGGCGGCGGCGACCTTTTCGGCCGCCGACCGGTCGATGGCGAAGTGGCCCTTTCCGCCGAGGAAGTAATCCTAGATCCGTGCAGGTGAAGGCCGTGAAATGTCGAAAGACGCCTGGTCGTCGGGAGAGCTCATTCACGGCCTCGCAAATCAACGCACAAATACGGAAGCATTGATTATGGCAGAACCGGGATGAGCCAGAGATCATCGCCTGACGCTGTGAGCGTGCCGGTGCCGCTGCGGAGGATTCGCGTTGAGGAACCATTTGCGTGCGGACGCCAGCCACCAGACCGTGGCGAAGCCGAGCACCACCAGAACCGCGATCGGCGCGTAATTGAACGTGCCCCAGGTCACCGGGCTACTTTGCGGCAGCATGAACAGCACGGTGATGAACACGACCCAGATCACCGCGATCGTGCCGATGACTCCGCTCATGCCGCCCAGGTGCCAGGGACCGCGTTCGAACCGGTTTCCTTGGCGGAGCCGCAGAAATGTCGGGATGACGTACGCGATGTACAGACCGATCACCGCGATCGAGGTGACCGCGGCGTACGCAGTGCTGTTGATAAGGAATGGCAGGCCGAGGACCAGGGCGCCGAACGTCGCCAGCCAGACCGCGTTGGTCGGCGTACGGGTGTTCGGGTTGATGCGGTGCCAGACCCGCGAGAACGGCAGCGCGCCGTCACGGGAGAAGGCGTAGATCATCCGGCTGTTCGCGGTGACGGACGCCATGCCGCAGAACAATTGCGCGCCGATCGCGATGAACAGCAGGAGCCTGCCCCCAGTGTTCCCCACCGCGTCGATGAAGATCTGCGCCGGCGGGACGCCGGTCGGGCTGTTCAACGCGCCGTCGTAGCTCTGGATCGCGAATGTCAGGCCGACGAGGAGCACGAACCCGGCGATCCAGGAGGTCCAGATCGACCGTACGATCCCCTGCGGGCCGGCCACGGCGGCGTTGTTCGTCTCCTCCGTCATGTGGGCGCTCGCGTCGTACCCGGTGAAGGTGTACTGCGCCACGAGCAGCGAGACCATGCCGACGTAGAAGGTGCTGTGCCAGCCGGTGTTGTTGACGAACTTCCCGAAGACGAAGCCCACGGACTGGTGGTGGTCCGGGATCAGCGACAGCGCACCGACGATGATCAGGACGCCGGCGACATGCCACCACACGCTCAGCCGGTTGATCCCGGCCACCAGCCGTACGCCGAAGGTGTTCACCAGCCCGTGCAGGATCAGGATGGCGGCCAGCAGCCCGACCGTGTGGACGGGCGTCGACGCGAAGCCGAACTGCAGGGCCAGGTACGCGTTCAGGAATGACGCGGCGCCGAAGTCGATGCCCGCCGTGACGGCGACCTGGCCCAGGACGTTGAACCAGCCGGTGAACCACGCCCAGGCGGCCGCGTTCCGCGGGGCGGCCATCCGGTGCGCCCAGAAGTACAGGCCCGCCGACGTCGGATAGCTGGAGCACACTTCGGCCATCGACAGCCCCACGAAGAGTGTCATCAGCCCGACCACGACCCAGCCCCAGACGATCATCGCGGGGCCGCCGGTGCCCATCCCGAACCCGTACAGGGTCAGGCAGCCGGCCAGGACGGAGATGATCGTGAACGACACGGCGAAGTTCGAGAACCCCGACAATCGCCGGTCCAGGACCTGGTTGTAGCCGAGCTGGCGCAGGCGTTCCTCGTCGGACAGGGTAGACACATCAAGCGGCATACGGACTCCTTCCAACGATCATCGTTCGTTCTCAGCGACCTGAGCGCGCCGCGTCCAGCGCCCACCCCCGATGGCGAAGGAACAGTTCGACCGCCTCGCCGCCGTACGCCCAGGGCACGCGCGTGGCGTACGGGCCGATCACGTTGAACACCTCGAACGCCTCCTCGTGACGGGCCGCGTGGCACAACGCGTGGGCCAGGTAGTTGGCGTCGTCCATGAACCGCCCGTGCGGGCGCGGCGGGCGGCGGCGCCACCATGAGTCCAGAACGAAGTCGATCTCCGGGTGCTCCATCCACGGTTGCGCGCTGACGCTGTGGGTCCGGCCGTCCAGTTCGAACTGGGCCCGGTACGTCTCGGCCTGCGCGACCAGCAGCACGACCGAGGCGGCCGAACCCTTCGGCGCGGCGTACGCGAGCTCGCGGGCCCAGTTGTGCATCTGCGCGTTGGAACCGTGGTTGCGTTCGAACACGTACGTCACGAGCTCGTGATGGGCTTCGAGGTTGTACGGATCGCGGGCCTGGACCTCTTTCCAGATCCGCATCAGCAGCTGCGAGTCGGGACGGTGGACGCGCAGGAGCGCCATCATCACCACCCACGGTGACGGGTCGGCGTCGTACGCGCCCGCGGCCCGCCGGCAGGCGTTCCAGGCCGATTCCATGGTCTCGTCCGCGACACCGCCGGAGGTGTCCGGTTTCCGCAGGATGGAGCGCACGGCCTCGACGTGGGCGAGCATCACGAGCGCGTCGGGATTGTCGGGTTCGGCGTCGGCCCAGGTCTCGACCCACCGCAGCCCGACCGCGCCGTACGCGAACACGTGCAGCCGGAAGACCCGGCGATCCCAGTCGTGTCCGGTGGCATGCAGCAGGTCACGGGCGGATTCCCAGCGGCCCATCGCGGTGTCGTCACACGCGCGACGAAGCTCGCGGTCGTCATGAGCCGGGTGACTGTCGATCCTTACAGCCCCTGCCCGGCCACGTCGGCCGGCCATTTCAAAACCCTCGGCGTTGGCGCGTGTCCACTTTTCCCGCCACGTATTGCCAATATGTAAAAGGACGATCTCACCTAGACAGGCTTCCTCCGACCGGCGCAATCACCGATCTTGCCGGAGCGATAGGTCACGCTCCCAGACGAGGGCACATTGCGCAAGAGCAGGCTCACTCCCATCGCCTGCAATTGCGATCCTCAATTAGGCGTCGCGAGTGCCGAATTTGTGGTCCGCCCCAACGAACCGGCCGGCCGGCGTCACCCTCGGTGACCATCTGCGACTTCTCGTCCTCATCGACGGGTGGCCCACGGGGCCCAACCGCCTGGCGGCGCGTTTGCGGTCGCCGGCGCACCGGCCGCCACCGCCCGATAAATGCGGTATTGTTCGCGGCTTTCGACGTCCTACGGATACCGCCATGTCTCGTCTTCGCCGCCACCGCCGGGGAGAAGGGACATCCGCTCACCCGGACCGACCTCAGGAAGGCGGCATGACGCACTCCACGCCCCTCGATCCGAAACGGCTGGGCTCCCTCGTCGGCGAGTTCAGCGCCGCGTTCTTCGGAACGCCGGAAAGTGATGATCTCGTGGCCCGTACCCGCGTGACGTTGCGGGCGCTGCCCGACGACGTCGTACGGGAACTCGGTGAGGCCATGGAGGTGCTGGCCGCACTGACCAAGGAGCGTCTTGCCACCGCGGGCGCCGCGGGGCCCGATACGCGCGAATGACTCGGGGTGCCGGTAAGGCTCACCGGCACCCCGAGATGAACGACCGCCGGCCGTCAGGACAGAGCGATGTCGCTGTAGTAGTGGTGAAGAATCGTGCTGTAGCCCTGGCCCGCGTTCGCGAGGTCACGCGAGCCGTTCTGCGACATCCAGTTCCCGTCCACCCAGGCACTGCAGGCGGTCGTCGTCGAGCAGTAGTGCGCCGACAGGATGTTGCCGCTGCGGGTCATCCGGGTCGACCAGGTTCGGTCGACGGCGGAGGACGTCGATGTCTTGGCCGATGACGGCTTGTACACCTGGTCGGCCGTGTCGTCCCGTACGTCGTAGCACGCACCGCCGGAGGTCTTGCGGGTCGAGTGCAGTGCCCAGTACCAGCCGTAGCTCTTGACCGCCATGGCTCCGGCGTCCAGCGAGGCGTTCGGCCAGCTGGAGACCCACTCGTTCGGGAGGACGTTCTTGACGTACGTCTTGAACGCGACCCGGTCCACCCGCCCCAGGCCGACCCGGTACACGAGGATCGTGCTGGGCAGCTTGGCGTTGGTGCCGTCGGTCTTGCATCCCGTCGGCTGTGACGTCAGCAGGTCGTGCGAGGCGTTCTGGTTCTTCAGCGTGGCGTTGAGGTTGCCCTTCGCGCCCGGCGCGAAGTCCTGGCTCGCTCCGGCGAAGTTGCTGTTGAAGTAGACCCGTACCGTCTTGCTGGTGCGGTTCCACACCGACGCCGCGTTGTTCTTCACGCACACGCCCTTGCCGGCGCCCGCGCCCTTGAACTCATAGCAGGACGGCTGTGTCGCCCCGTAGTCGTCCATCGAGGTCGTGAAGTCGGAGACCGAACCGGCCTCATTGCTGTTGAAGTAGTAGCAGAACTCGCCGCCGTCGCAGGTCCCGTCACGGCCGGCGGCGGACGCCGGGCCCGCCGCCACCGTGACTCCCGCGAGCGCCGACACGAGCACGGCCACGATGCCGAGGGTTCTCATGCGGATGCTCATTTCGGACCGACTCTCAGAAGTGGAGCATGTACTGGAAGTCGGCCTGGGCGCTGCTCACGTGCACGTGCGAACGCGTGCCGTACGCGAGCGGGTTGTTCCAGTTGTATTCCTCGACGTCGAACGAGCCGTCGGCGTAGACCTTGTTCACGTACGCGACGTGGCCCACCTTGTGGACGTCGTTGACGGCGATCGAGCCGACCGTCGGCGTCTTGTTGACCGTCACGCCGACCCGGCGGGCGGCGTCGTCCCAGGTTCCGGCGTTACCCCAGTGGGTCTTCCAGTCGTTGTTGAAGCTCGGGACGCCGAGCCGGCTCGCGATCCGGTACGCGGCGAAGGCGGTGCAGTTGTCCTGCGCGAAGCCGCGTGCGTTGCCGTCGTAGTCGTTACGCGGCGTCTGCCCGCTGATCGTGCCGATGGAGTGCGAGGCGTTCTGGTTCTTCAGCGTGGCGTTGAGGTTGCCCTTCGCACCCGCTGCGAAGCTCTGGCTCGCTCCGGCGTAGCCGCTGTTGAAGTAGACGACGACCGTCTTGCCGGTGCGGTTCCACACCGACGCCGCGTTGTTCTTCACGCACACGCCCTTGCCGGCGCCGGCTCCCTTGAAGTCGTAGCAGGACGGCTCCGTCGTGCCGTAGTCGGCGATGGAGGTGGTGAAGTCGGAGGTGGATCCGGCCTGGTTGCTGTTGTAGTACAGGCAGAACTCACCGCTGTCGCAGACGCCGTTCCGTGCCGCCGCGAACGCGGGCGAAGCGGCGGCCATGAGAGGGGCGGTGATGGCCAGCGCGGCGCCGGCGACGGTGACAGCCTTGCGTAGATGCATCATGTTTCCTCTTACCTAGAGTGATCCGTGTGGTTCGGTGTGCGGCGGAGCCCGATCAGTGCGTCCGCTGGTACTCCTCCCAGGTGTGGATCGCGACCTTGGGCCCGTCGTCCGGGCCCCGGTTCGCCAGGCCGTTCATGCCCAGGTAGTAGTCGCCGGTCTGGTGCTGCGCCTGGCTGGACAGGTCCGTGTCGTTGATCGCCGCGGCGTGGATGTGCCACGGCCAGTCGCCCTGGCTCGGGTTGCGGACCCAGGCGGCGAAGCCGACCTGGCGCAGAGCGCGGGCGACGCTGGTACGGGTGGCGGCGGACATCCCCGTGACGTCGACGTCCACGACGCCCCCGCCGTCGTGGGTGCCGGCCGAGGTCGGGTCGCCGCCGGGGTTGTACGAGCCCTGCTGGAGCACGAGCTTGAAGCCGAGCAGACGCTCGGTCTCGGTGAGCATCGCCTGGGTACGGGTGTTGACGACCTTCCCGTCACGCTTGACCTTCGCGCCCGGGCCGATCGTGTGGGTGACCGTGTACCGGTTCTGACCGAGCTTGGTCAGCGACGTCGTGCCGGGCAGCCCGCTGGCGGCCAGGCCGGTGTACCCGAGCGAACGCTGGTAGGCCGCGTACGCGGAGACGGTCACGGTGCCGAAGTAGCCGTCGACCCATTTGGCGTCCAGCAGGTGCTTGGCCTGGAGCGCCTGCTCGACGGCCAGGACGGAGGCCTTCGCGCCCGGGGTCAGCGTGTCGTCGGCGCGCCGCGGGTCGATCTGGGAGGCCAGGACGGTGGCCTCCATGTTGACGGCGGGCAGCGTGGCGGGCCGCGGTCCGGGAGTCGCCGCGGACGCCCCCGTCACGCTCGCCCCCACCCCACCGGACACCGCCACGACGGCGAGCAGCCCCGTGGCCGCGGCCCGAATCCGTGTCGTTCTCATGCCTGCTTCCTCCATACGTCGTTCGGTCGAAGATCCGCCGCAGCCCGGCCGGGGACGGAATGTGTCCCCGGCGCATCACGGCCCCCCGACGGGTCGACCGGTTGTCTTCCCCATTGCTACGGGCCGCATTGATTGATCGACACCCCTGCGACGGCGGATTAGTCAATTCCGTACATGCGAGGCGGCCGAACAAAGTTCGCGGTGGCGCGTCCGCGCGATATCCGGGCTGGTCGGCGGCGTTTTGGGTGGTACGGCTCCCGCTGGCCGCGACGGCACGGGGAACACCCGCCGAACGGTTGACTGGGGGTTGGCTGGCCGCCTGCCGTCCAATTCAGGGAGCCCTCGCGCGGCAAGATCGACCGGGTACGACCGGCTCGCCGGAATACACGAAGACCCTGAGCGAATGTTCGCTCAGGGTCTCGTTGATTCATGCGCCGGGTCTTCGTGCGCGTGGGCGGCTTCGGGAGTCGCTCAGCGCGGGGAATGCCTGATCGTTTCCGTCAGGTGCACCGGGAAGGCGCACCTGACGGGCCCCCGATCGGTCGGTCCCCTGCCCCGGGCCCCGTTGCCGAACCGGATCAGCCGCAATGGCTCCATTCGAAGCTCTCCCAAATCTCCGTGGTCATCCCGCCCCACTTGATGCAAGAGCCTGCGGCGTGTTCCTTGATGACCGCGTAGTAGGCGTAGTCACCTTCGTCGGCGTAGAACCCGCTCGGCGACTTGACCTCGAGAATTGCCTCGGTTTCGGTCTTCTTTCCGATACTGCTGGTCTTGATGGTCGCCACGCAGTTATCGGCGCCGTTCCACATCAGGTGGATCACCGCGCCGGAGATGTTGTGGTGCTCGAGCTCGCGGTAACTCGACCCGCAGACTCCGGCCGCCGTGTACGGGTTCGTCGCGGCCTGGGCCGCCCCCGCGTTCGCGGCGACGGCTGAGAAAGTGTTGGGTAACCGGGTGATCACTTGTGGTCGTGGTCGATGTCTTCGGTGATCCGCCGGGCGGCTTCGGTCTCGATGGGGCCGTGGGGTTCGATGTCCTCGCCGGCCAGTCGTGCGGCCATGAGCCGGATCATGGCGACCTTGATCATCGCCTCGGCGTGTTCGGTCTTGCGCTCGTAGTCCCGGGCCAACCTTCTGCACCGTCCCAGCCAGGAGAACGTCCGTTCGACCACCCACCTGCGGGGCAGTACCTGGAAGCCTTTCACGTCCGCGTTGCGCGGGACCACGACGATCTGGAGGTTCTCGGTCGCGGCGGCCCAGCCGACGAGGCCGGAGTCGACGACGTTGACGTAACCGCCGTCCACCCACACCAGCCCGACGCGCGGGAAGAGGGCACCGATACCGGCCAGGACCAGCTTCGCGCCGGCCCGGTCCTGGACCGAAGCCGAGTGCACCACGGCCCGTAACACCAGCCCGCAGGTGTCGACGAGCAGATGACGCTTGCGGCCCCGTACCCGCTTGCCCGCGTCATAGCCGATGGCCGCCCCGCCCTGATGGCTCTTGGCGGACTGGGAGTCCAGCACCGCAGCCGAAGGCTGCGGGTCACGCCCGGCCGCAACACGAACCCGATCACGCAGCGCATCATGCAGCCGATCCCAGGTGCCATCGGCCGCCCACAGCCGAAACCAGCGGTATGCCACATCCCACGGCGCCAGATCATGCGGGACCAACCGCCACGCACACCCGGTACCCAGCACATACAACACCGTGTCGATGACCAGCCGGCGCTCGAACTTCAGCGGCCGACCACCCCGCCGCCGATCCCGCACCGGCAGCAACGGCTCGATCACCGCCCACTGAGCATCACTCAACGACGTGTCATAAGCCGGCTTGCAGACACAGACACACATGAAAACGATCATGGCGGGACAACCCACCCACCATGATCATCACCGGCAACTACAACCCGAAATCGATCAGTTACCCAACACCTTCTGAGGCGGCGATGGCGGAGGCGGTGGCGACGGTGCCGAGCAACCGGCCGGCCCGGCGCGTGACCCGGAACTTGTCCTTCATGTGCAGCTCCCCTTAACGGATTTCGGCCGCACCCCTCCGGCGCTCGTTAGATGAGCGCGCGTGGTGGGGTTTCGGTGTGTCCGACGCCCATCCTGGGGCTCTCGTCGATTGACTGACGGCTCTCCCAGCCCTGGTCAATCAAGGTCGCAGCCAATCAATCAATCTCGTATACTCGACCAGGGGGTCGACACTTCATGCTTTTGTGCGTCTGCCAACGCCCTCACCTGGAGCCTGAAAACGGGGCGTCATAGGCGTGGCCGCGTCAGCCGATACGGCAATGCTCGTGACGTATGAGAGTCGTAAGGGACAGGGATAGATCTAGATGGCTCGTCTTCCGCGCCCCGTCGATCCCAACGAAGGACCATTGCAGGCTTTCGCGTACGACCTGCGGAAACTGCGAGAAAAGGCGGGCAATCCTACATATCGGATACTGGCCCGCAAGGCCGGCTACAGCCCGGCGACGCTCTCCGAGGCCGCGCGCGGTCAGCGCCGGCCCAGCCTGGACGTCACCCTGGCCTACGTCGGAGCGTGCGACGGCGATCCGGACGAGTGGCGGCTGCGCTGGCACGACCTCGCCGCGCCCGAGTCGGATACGAAGACGAAGCCGGCGGCGGACGCCGAACCCGCTCTCCCCGTCGACCCGGTGCCACCCGGCGAGCCGGCGCCACCGGCCTCCCCTGCCCCGCGGCGATGGACGCGGCCGCTCGTTCTCGCGGCCTCGCTCGTCCTGGCCGCGGGGGTGACCGGCGCGGTCGTTCTGGCACAGCCCTGGGCGTCCGACAAGCCGCGCCCGGACGGATGCCCCCGCGTCAAGGTCGCGGCGCGCGACTTCACCGGGCAGACCTACGCCTTTACCCGAGTGCGCAACGCCGCGGCGCTGTCCGCTCCGGTCGCCCGCACCCTGCCCGCCGGCTGCACCGTCGTCTTCAGCGGCTACTGCCTCGGCGACGTCGTGACCGACAGCACCTCACGTACGCCGGACACCCGATGGTTCATCCTCGCCGGAGGCGGGGTCATGGCATCGGGGGTCGTGCATGGGAACCCACCACCGAGACTCGGCCCGTCGCCTTGTCCCGGCAGCATCACACCGCCCGGCACCATCCGCCTGGACATCCGGCGGGTCAAGGATGAGCTGCGGCTCCAGGCCACCGGAGAAGGCCTGAGGATCGTCGGGTTCACCTCACTCGACACCAGCGAGCCGGGCGCCCGCTGGCACCAGATCAACGGCCTGACCCGCTCACTCACGCCCGTGTTCGAGACACGATGGCAGCCGCACCGCGAAAGCGCTCCAGACCGGCGCGTCACCGTCGCCGCCGTGGCCTGCTTCGGCGGCGACGGACCCACGACGGTCATCGACGCCCGAGAGATCCATTCGAGCGGCTCGCTGCGCACCACGCCCACATCACTGTCCGGCACGGCACTGGACGCCGCCACCCACTCGGCCTGCCAGTACCCCGGTTCGTGACACACACCCGCGACGGGCATCACCATCAGGGCACCGACGCCGGGTGTACGTGTGACCCGGATTCTTAGCTCGATCGGCCGACGAGCCGAGCCTCCGTGTTCTCGGTCGTCACCACGAGGGCCGCACCTCCGGGTAGCGGGCCGGACTCCGCGAGGCCGTCGACGGGGAGCACAGTCGTCCCGGTGGTCTTCCCGGTTCTGGGGTCGAGGACCGTGACCAGGAAGCCGTCCTTCCGCACGTCCTTCGGGAGCATCGGGTTGTGGCCTCTCGGCGGGCCGAACACCACGACGGCTTCGCTGCCGACGTCGACGCCCGGGGTGTAGTCACCAGGGGCCTTGTACGTCCACAACCGGGTGCCCTCTCCGGCGTCGACGCCGGTGAGGTTCCGGCCGTCGCGGTAGACGATGACGTTGTCGCCCGGCCGGCCGATCCTGTGCAGGCCCTGCTCGTTCGAGGTGAGCGCGACCTGTGCGATCTTGCGCCACTTGCCGGTGCGCAGGTCGACGGTGATGCTCACCCCGTCGCCGACGGTGGCGTACATGCGGTGTTCGAGCATCTCGATCGGCGGACGGCTCTCGCGGGTGCACGAGACGCCTGTCGCATGCCAGAGCTGCTCGCCCTCGCGCACGCCGGTGAACGCAGCCGGCGTCGTCGAGCCCGCCGAACACGACGAGGTCGCCGACCAGGCCGACCGTGCCGGCCTGGCGCACCGGCCGGCGGTCGAGCTCTGCTGCACAAGCGGAGCATATGCCGCCCGTCATCACAGATCCGATGAGTCACGCATGCTCCGACCGGCGAGGCATCGCTGCCCGGGCGGGATTGTCGGTGGTGCTCGATACGTTTCGCGGCATGTTCCGACAGGGAGACCTTCTCATCGTGCCTGTTCCTGACGCCTCGGTTCCGGCCGAGGCGCGCGTGCTGCCGGAGGCGGAGCGCGACGGTCGTGGGCGGCTTGTTCTCGCGCTCGGCGAGGTGACGGGGCACGCGCACGCGGTCATCGCGCCGGGTGCGCTGCTGCGCGACCCCGATCCGCTGCGCCCCGACTACCTGCACCTGCCTTCCGGCGGGAGGCTCGTGCACGAGGAGCATGCCGCGATCTCGCTGCCCAAGGGCTGGTTCCGTGTCGTCCGCCAGCGCGAGTACATCCCCGGCGCCGTGCGCCCTGTCTCCGACTGAGCACCCGCGATCTGACGAAGGAGCCTCATGAACACACTGGTTGCGCAGGACTGGCGGTCGGTGGCTTTCGCCACCGGCCCGGCCGATCGAGAGCGCGCGGAGGCGGGAATCCGCGCGGCGTACGCCGAGGCCGGGCTGGACGGCCCGCGGCGTTTCGTCTGGGCGGCGTCGCCCGCGTACGGCGCGGTCGCGGCCGTGCTGCTGGACGATCCGCGGCACGCGGTGGCACTGCGGCAGGCCGGGCTGGGTGACCTGGTGGATCAGGTCGGTGCGGCGCTCGGCCCCGCCGATGCCGGGCGTCCGGTACGCGACGTGGTGCGCACCCGCGCTTGGGAGGCGACGCGTGCCGCCGCCTGGGCCGAGCTCGGCGCGAAGGAGTGGTCGGCGGCGTGGGAGCGCACCGGCGGTGGCCTCTGGCCGCAGGTCAACGGGTTGGTCGCGCGGATCCGGCAGGGGCTTGGCGAGATCGGGACCGGCGCGGCCGAGGCGCTGCTGCGCGAGGTGACCCTCGACGCGGTGCTCGGGCAGCATGACGCGCCGTGGCTGGCGCTGTTCGAGTCGGTGGGGCGGCTGGAAGGCTTGACGGGGCTGGCGGAGACGGCACGGGCGGCGGGCTGGTGGTGGCCGTACGAACGGCTCGTGATCGTCTGCGATCGCCCGTCGGAGCTCCACCGTGACGAGCAGGGCAGGCTGCACCGCGGCGACGGTCCCGCGCTGAGCCACGCCGATGGGTTCGCGCTGTACGCCTGGCGCGGCATGCCGATCCCGGCGGACTTCACCGACACGCTGGCCGGGCTCACGGCGGAACGGATCGCCGCGGAGCCCAACGCGGAGCTACGCCGGGTGATGCTGGAGAATTTCGGGTACGACCGCTACCTCGCGGAGACCGGAGCACAGCCGGTCCACCGCGATGAGACCGGTGTGCTCTGGCGAATCGACATGCGCGGCGACGAGCCCGTCGCCATGGTGGAGGTCGTCAACTCGACGCCGGAGCCGGATGGCACACGCCGGACGTACTATCTGCGGGTTCCGCCGGGCACCCGTACCGCGCGCGAGGGCGTGGCCTGGACGTTCGGCGTCACCGAGGACGACTACGAGCCGGTCAGGCAGACGTGATCGGGAGGCCGCGTGCCGGGACCCGTTCGAGGACACCGCCGGCGAAGACGTCGTAGAGGCCGAGCGGTTCGAGGTGGACGTAGCCGATGTGGCAGTCGCACACCGCGAGCGGGCAGGGCCGGGGACGCAACGCGGTGCGGTACGAGCCGTCGTAGAGGTTGCCGAGGACGTCCGGCACGAAATGGCAGCGTCGCACCGTCCCGTCACCGTCGACGGAGATCACGCTGTCGCCCGTCCGGCAGGGCAGGCCCCGGCTCGCGTGCGGGTGCCGGCTGTGGCCGAACAGCGGGTCGATGCCGGTCCACTCCGCGGCGTCCGCGTCGGAGTAGGTGTGCCCCTCCGCGGCGTTGACCCACAGGTAGGTCCGCGGTGGCAGGTCGGCGCGCAGCCTGCGGGCGTGCGGGAGGTGTTCGGGCAACCCGACGATGCCGACGCTGTGGCGTACTCCCCGCTCGGTGAGCTCCCGGCATTTGCCGAGGAACCGCGCGTACTCCACCTGGCCGGGATGGTACGTCGCCCACAGCGCGAGCCTGGACGGATCCGCGTCGGCGACCCAGTCGAGCCGGGTGGTGAGGTTGGTCTGGATCGCGACGCGTTCCACGTGCGGCAGATGGCTGAGCTCGGTCAGGGCCCGGCGATACCAGGACCGTACGAGGGCCTCCCCCCACGGCGTGAACAGAACCGAGACCCCGTGCGACCGCGCCGCCACCCAGGCGGTGAAACGTTCGAGGGCGGCACGGTCGGCGCGCAGTTGTTCCGGGGTGTCGCGGCGCTTGGCGAAGGGACAGTACGGGCAGTCGTAGTCGCAGCTCGCGAGCGGGCCGCGGTACAGGATCGTCAGGTGGTCCATCAGCGCGCCTCGTAGCCGTCCATGAGCGTCCGCACCCTCGGTGAGAACAGCGACGGGCCGATCGCGTCGGAGTGGGCCAGGCCCTCAGGGGTGAGCCGGATGACGTCCTGGTCCGCCTCCAGCAGGCCTCGGCCGGTCAGGCCCGCCAGCTCGGCGGCGAAGTCGTCGGCCGCGTCGGTGCCGAACCGCTTCCGGTAGTCCGCCCGTCGCAGGCCGGACGCCTGGAGCAGCGACTGGATGAGATGACGGCGGCGGCGCTCGTCGTCGTCCAGCGCGAAGCCGACGCGTGCGGCGTCGAAGTCGGAGGTCCGCACGTACTCGTCGATGATGCCGCGCGTGAGGCTCGCCCCGACGGCGTACTCGAAGGAGTAGTGCAGGCCCTCGGTGTAGGACCGGGCGCCGCATCCCAGGCCGACCATGCCGTCGGACTGGCAGCAGTACTCCGTGCCGGCGTCGCCGGCGGCCGGCCTCCGGAACATCCTCATCGACACCTGCTCATAGCCGCGCTCGATCAGGTGGTCGCGGCCGGTCCGGTACAGCTCCAGCCGCTGGTCGTCCCAGGCCCGATCGCGCCGGCCGAGCCCGGTGAGCGGCCGGACGTACAGCGGGTACAGGTAGAGCTCCTCGGGCTCCCAGGACATCGCCGCGTCGAGCGAGTACCGCCACGACTCGGGTGTCTGACCGTCGATCCCGTAGATCAGGTCGATGTTGACCGTGTCGAAGCCGACGGCGCGGATCCGGTCCAGCGCCGCCTCGACCTCGGCGGGCTTCTGCGGCCGGATCACGGCACGCGCCTCGGCGTCGACGAAGCTCTGCACCCCGATCGAGACGCGGGTCGCCCCTCGGTCGGCGAGGAGGTCCAGCCGGTCGGTGGTGGCGGTCGCCGGCGACGTCTCGACGCTCAACGGGATCTTCGTGAGATCCGCGAACCGCCCGGCGAGGTCGCAGAGGCGTTCCAGCTCCGCCGTCGTCAGATAGGTGGGCGTGCCACCCCCGAACGCGGCGGTGGCGAAGGACGCCTCGCCCAGGGCGTCGCCCATGGAGTCCGCCTGCCGCTCCAGTGCGTCCAGGTAGGCGATCGTCAGCTCCTCGGGCGCGCCCGTACGCGTGAACAGATTGCAGAAACCGCAGCGCATCTCGCAGAACGGCACATGCAGGTAGAGGAACAACGCGTCGCGCCGTTCGTCCGCCCAGGCGTCGGACAGGCGGGGGCGCGGGGTGAGCGGGCGGTAGGCCGTCTTGTGCGGGTACGCGTAGACGTATCCCTGGTACGGGCCGGTCGGCTCCGGCTTCGACGAGGTCATGTCAGGAGGAACTCGGCGTACGGCACGGTCCACACGATCTCATGGCCGAACCGGTGACCGGTGTGGCCGTCCTCGCCGTACGCGGTCCCGTGGTCGGAGCAGATGATGACGAAGCAGGGACGGCGCATGAGGGCGAACAGGCCGCCGATGTGGCGGTCGACGTATTCGAGCGCGGCGGCGTGGCCGGCCCGCGAGTCCTCACCGCGTGCCGCACCCACCTCGTAGAACCAGTTCGGCTGGTGGAGCGCCGAGACGTTGACCAGCATGAACAGCCTCTGGTCGGCCGGGGTGCCCGCGAGCACGTGCTCGGCGCGGGTGATCTGGTGCTCGAGCGAGGCCGGGTCGGTCACGCCGAACTCCGGCTCCCAGTAGCTCTCGGCGAACAACCCCGGCAGGCTCGATCCGAGCGGACCACGCTTGTTGAAGAACCCCACGCCGCCGATGCACACGGTGTGGTAGCCGACCTGGGCCAGCCCGGTCGGCAGGTCGGCGGCGTCGAACACCCAGGTGCCGGACGCCGTCGTCTCGCTGCCGGCGAACCGAGCCGCGAAGGGCCGTGGATGCGGGCCGGGCCGGTCGGGTGTCGGCAGGAACCCGGCGAGGAAGGCGGCGTGTGCCGCGTAGGTGAAACTGCCCGGCGTGTGCCGCCGCTCCCACCTTCCGCCCGGCAGCACCGCCGCGAGGGTGGGCGTGCGCCCTGCCGCCGCCAGCTCGGCCGCGACGTCGTACCGCAGCGTGTCCAAGGTGATCATCAGCAGATCGTGGCTGCCGACGATCGCGTTCATGTCGCGCATGCCAGGCTCTCCTCGGCCAGGGCGGAGATGATCTGGCACGCATAGGTGTCCAGGCCCTCGGCGCCGCCGCCCGGCAGCCCGGTCAGGCTCGGCAGCAGGTCACCGAACGCGTTCACCTCCGCCACCGCGAGACGCCGCCCGCCGATGCCGATCAGCAGGTCGACACCGACCATGAGGCTGCCGGGAAAGCACGCCGCCGCCTGCGCGCAGATCTCCAGCGCCCGCTGCCATCCCTGCTCGCCGAGCCGCTCACGTACCGCGCGCGGATCCCCGCGCGCTCCGCCGAGGTGCAGGTTCGTCATCGGGTGGCGGCTGGTGCGCACGACCACGTGTGTCGGGGTTCCCGCGACCACCACCACCCGCAGGTCGAACGCGCGGCCACCGATCGACGCCTTGGGCAGCCACGCCTCGACGTGCAGCCCGTCCGGCGCCAGCGCGTCGACGAGCGCCGCGACCTCGGGCTCGCTCTCGTAAGAACGCACCCGCAGCGAGTTGCGCAGGACGCCGTCGGCGCCGCGCGCCGCCGAGGTGACCGCCTTGATACGGCCCGGGGCCGTCTGCAGAGCGACGACCCCGGACGCGGACGATCCGTGCGCCGGCTTGACGAACACCCGGTCCCGGCCGGCCTCCGCCATGCGGACCCGCAGCTCGTCATAGCCGTGTACGGCCGGCAACGCCGGCGGCACCGGCACGCCCGCCTCGGAGAGACGAGCGTGACAGCGGCGTTTGTCGAACATCACCGCGATCTCGTCCGGGTCGCCGAGCAGACGCGCCTCACCGGCGGCGGCCGCGATCCGCCGCAGTCCGGCGGTGAAGGTCTCGAACCACCGCGCGCTCCCGGCGACCCGCGTGGGATCGCCCGGCCCGCGCAGCAGCGCGTCCGTCTCCGGATCCTCACCCGGCGAGTCGATCCGCAGCAGAGTGCCCGGCTCGACGCGGATCGCGGCTCCGCGCAGTACGTCGCGCCAGTCGATGACGACCGGCTCGCGCAGGCCCAGGCCGCGGCACGCCTCGGCGAACAGCGCCGCCCTACGGCCACCGGGAACGGCGACCACGGCGAAGACCGCGTCCGACCTCATTCAGAGATCGCCACGTAGTGCCAATCGCCGTCGGGCTTCTCCTGCTCGCTCAGGTCGACGGTGACGCCGGGCAGTGCCGCCTGGAACCGCGCGACGATCCCGTCACTGAGGAAGTGATGGTGCAGGTCGAGCCGCTTCAGGTGGGTGAGCGGCTGGCCGGACAGCAACGCCTCCGCGCCCTGGTCCGTCAGCATGCCCATCGCCAGGCTCAGCGACTCCAGCCGGGCCACGACCGGCGCGCCCGCGATCGCCGCCGCGATCTCGTCCTGAATCTGACTGTCCTCCAGCCCGAGATGGCGAAGCGCGGGCAGCCGCTCGCCGCCGAGGATGGGAGCGAGGTCGGCCACGGTGGCGTCGCCGTTGTACTCGTCGACACCGAGCCAGAGATCCAGGTGTTCGAGGTTCGGCAGCTCGCTCGCGGCCACCGCACGTACGACGGCCGCGGGCAGACCACCCGACTCGAACCTCAGCACCCGCAGCGCCTCGCTCCGGATGGGTTCCAGGGTGAGTTCCATGGCGCCGCGGATCTCGAAACGCTTCAGGCCGGGGAAGGTCGTGAACAGCGGCGTGATCTCGGAGTGCTCGATCCAGGAGATCTCCGACTCCTCCATCACGATGTCCCCGAGGAACAGCGCGCGCAGGTTCGGCAACCGGTCGGCCGCCTTGACCAGCACCCCCACCGGGTCCACCTTGCCCGATTCGTACGAGGCGCCCCAGTAACCGATGACCAGGCTGGTCACCTGGGAGGTGTCGACCTTCCCCAGGAAGCCCTCGAACAGCTCGTCAAAAGGTGTCCCCTCGTACTCGCTGGCGATCCGCCAGGCGGCGGACGCCGCCGGAGGGAGCGGCTTACCACCCTGACCGGCCCGCGTGAAATCGACGATGGGAAGGCCGTCGAATTCCGAGAGATGCTCACCTATGGTCATTGCCTGAAACCCTTCTTCACGGACGATCAGACACGTCTACCAGAAGAGGGTGACAACCCGTGCGAACTGGGCTTAAGGCGTGCGCTCCGGGAGGCGGCCTTGGCCTGCTCGACATCGACCAGCGTGACGGCGCTCAGCCGTGGGGGACGAAGCGAACGAAGGGCAGTTCCCGCCCCACAAGGCGATAGTCCGCTTCTGAGCCGTCGACGGCGAAGCCCATGAAGCGGACCAGCTTCATGGCCGCCTTGGGGTGACGTGGCGGCGCGCGCCGGAACCACGGCGCGGCGTATGCCGATGCGACGGGGACGGGGCGGCGACCACCGGTATGGGCGTCAGGCTTCGGAGCCCAGTTCGGGAAGGTTCTCGGCCAGCGGCACGAACTCGCTCACCGACAGCAGCCCGTCGTTGTCAGTGTCGTACGTGGCGAACAGGGCCTTGACGATGCCGGACAGATCGTTCACCTCGGCGGCCGGGAACATCCCCGCGATCGCCACGGTCACCTCGTCCACGGTGAGCCGTCCGTCACCATCGGTGTCGTGGCGGGCGAACACCGATTCGTACTGATCAGACATGATTCCCTTCCAGCAGAGCGAACATGGGCCCCTGATCGTAGCCACTCCCGAAGAGCCGATGGGCCCGGATGGAAGCGCCGGTGAGCCGCCGCGCCGAGGATCAGGCCGTCGTCGAGGTGCCCCTGGACCTCGACGGCGAGCCTGCCCCGGCGGGACGGCTCACGGGGTCCGGTCAGCCCAGTGACGCCATGACGTGCTTGATGCGCGTGTAGTCCTCCAGCCCGTACATCGACAGGTCCTTTCCGTGGCCGGACGACTTGAAGCCGCCGTGGGGCATCTCGGCGACGAGCGGGATGTGGGTGTTGATCCACACGCAGCCGAAGTCGAGGGCGCCCGAGAGGTTGAGGGCGCGGGTGACGTCCTTGGTCCAGACCGAGGAGGCCAGGCCGTACTCGACGCCGTTGGCGTAGTCGATGGCCTCGTCGTCCTCCTCGAACGTCTGGACCGTGATGACCGGGCCGAAGATCTCGTTCTGCGTCAGCCAGTCGTCCTGTCTGAGCCCGGCGATGACGGTCGGCGCGACATAGAAGCCGGAGTCGCCCTGGCGCTCGCCGCCGACGACGATCGAGCCGTGCTCCGGCACCCGGTCGAACGTTCCGAGGACCCGAGCGAGCTGGTCGGCGTTGTTGACCGGCGACACCCAGGCGTCCTCGTCTCCGGCCGGGCGGCCGTAGGTCGTGAGGGCCTGCCCGGCCTGCTCGGCGAGTGCGGCGGTGAAGTCGGCGGCGACCGACGCGTGCACCAGCACGCGGGTCGCGGCCGTGCAGTCCTGACCGGCGTTGAAGTAGCCGGCCTCCGCGATGCCCTCGGCGGCGCCCGCGAGGTCGGCGTCGGCGAACACGATGACCGGGGCCTTTCCGCCGAGTTCGAGATGGGTGCGCTTGAGGCGTTCGCCCGCGCTGGCCGCGACGGAACGGCCGGCCGCGACGGAACCCGTGATCGAGACCATCTCGGGCCTGGCGTGCGAGACGACCGCGGCACCCGTCGTACGGTCGCCGGCGACCACGTTGAGCACGCCGGGCGGCAGATGCCTGGCGGCCAGTTCGGCGAGCATCACCGTCGTGACCGGCGTCGTGTCGCTCGGCTTCACCACCACGGTGTTGCCCGCGGCGATGGCCGGGACGAACTTCCAGATCGCCATCATCATCGGGTAGTTCCACGGCGTCACCTGGCCGATGACGCCGACCGGCTCACGGCGGATCCACGACGTGTGGCCCTCCATGTACTCACCGGCGGACCTGCCCTCCAGGACGCGTGCGGCGCCGGCGAAGAAACGGATCTGGTCGACCATCGGCGGGATCTCCTCCGCCTTGGTCACGTGATCGGGTTTGCCGGTGTTCCTGCCCTCCGCGGCGACCAGGTCGTCGGCGGCACACTCCACCTCGTCGGCGAAGTCGAGCAACGCCTTCTGGCGGGCCGAGGGCGTCGACCTCCTCCAGTCCTTGAAGGCACGGCCGGCCGCGGCGTAGGCGGCGTCGACGTCCTGCTGGTTCGACCTCGGGGCGCTTCCGTAGGTCTCGCCGGTCGCCGGGTCGACCAGCGGCATCGTCTCGCCGCCGGTCGAGTCGACGAGCGCTCCATCGATGAAGTTCTGGACGGTGGTCATGGTCTCTTTCCTTCGGTCGGGCGGGGTGGCGCGTCCTTACCAGCCTTCGGTCAGGACGCGGTCGAGCATGTCGGCGAAGAAGTCGGCGTCGGTGATCCCGATGCCGAGCGGTGGTTTGATCTTTAGTACGCACATGCGGTCCGAGGTCGGCTGCATTATCACCCCGAGCTCGCGCAAACGCTCACAGATCGCGGCCGTCTCCTCCGGAGCCGGTTCGAGGGTGGTGCGGTCGCGCACCATCTCGACGCCGAGGTAGAGCCCCATTCCGTGGACCGCGCCGATGATCGGATGCCGGTCGGCGAGCCCGAGGAGCCGCCGCCGGAGGTGGTCTCCCACGACGCGCGCGTTCTCCTGCAGCCTCTCGTCGCGCAGGACGTCGAGGACCGTGAGTCCCGCCACGCTGCTCACGGGGCTCCCGCCGGCCGAGGAGAAGAAGTACCCCTGGCTGCGGTATCCCTCCGCGATGGCCCTGGTCGTGATGACCGCGCCCAGGGGATGCCCGTTGCCCATCGACTTGGCGACCGTGACGATGTCGGGCACGACCCCCTGCTGCTCGAAGCCCCAGAAGTGATGGCCGAGCCTGCCGTACCCGATCTGGACCTCATCGGCGACGCACAGCCCTCCGGCCTGCCGGACCGACGCGTAGACCTGTCTCAGGTATCCGTCCGGGAGTGCCATGCCACCGGCGTTGCCGTAGAACGGCTCGGCGAGGAACGCCGCCGGCGCGTGGCCTGACCGCGTCATCTCCTCGATGTAGGCGACCGCGTCCTCGGCGTACCGGTGGGCCTCGCCGCCCCGGTACCGTCCCCGGTACGCGTTGGGGGCGGCGACCGTGTGCACCCAGGGGGGCCGGCTGTCCAGGGCGTTCGGGTTGTCGGCCACCGAGGTCGAGATGGAGTCGGTCGCGTCGGACCAGCCGTGATAGGCCTCCCGTACGGCCACGACGTCGCGGCGGCCCGTGCAGGCCCACGCCAGCCGTAGCGCGAGGTCGTCGGCCTCGGTCCCGCTGTTGACCAGGAACACGGTGTCCAGCGGGTCGGGGAGAAGCGAGGCGAGGCGTTCGGAGAACTCCACGACGGCGCGGTAGTGGAAGCGCGAGTTCGTGTTGAGCAGGCGCCACTGCCCTTCGATCGCGTCGGACAGGCGGGGGTGTCCGTGCCCCAGGATCGAGACGTTGTTGAGCATGTCGAGGTACGCCCGGCCGCCGACGTCGAAGAGATGGTGCCTCCACCCCCGCTCGATCTGCGGCGGCTCACGGTAGTAGTGCTCCTGTACGGGCGCGAACGCGGAGTCCCGCCGGTCCAGCAGCGCGCCCGCGCCGGCCTGGTCGCCTACGGGGGCCGCGCCGATCAGGGCCGTCGGATCGGGGCACACACGCGCCCAAGCCCCGGCCATGGCGGCCGTCACGAAGAAGGGGGGACGGTCGGGCAGGTGGCAGGCCTGCACCCGCAGGGGTGCGCCGGTGAGCCGGCCGATCGGGTCGCCCGCCTCCACGACCGTGACGTCCGCGACGTCGAGACCGGACAGCCACAGGGTCGGCGAACCGGCACTGCGGAGCGCCACTGCGTCTTCGCGGGATTCGAGGACACCGGCCCATGGCGCGTGGAGTTCGAGCGGCTCCGCCGCGAACACCTCGACGCCGAGCCCGACCGTCGCCGGAGGCTCGGAGGAGTTCAGGACCGTCCTCGTCAGACGCGGCTGGAGGTACGGCACGTACGCGAGCGCCTCGGCGACCGTCCGCTCCTCCAGGAAGCGCCCGCCGTGCAGGTCGGGGCTGGTCACCGAGAGATCGAGCGGTACCGCCTCCTCCCGGGCGGAGAGCAGGGGCGACGCGTGTACGGCGGGACGGGGCTCCGGAGGCCGCACCGACGAGCGGATCAGTTCGGTCATGACCGCCATCGGGACCGACACCGACCGCTCGAAGATGCGCCACTCGCGATCGAGGTTCGTGGTGGCGTAGGTGTTGCCGCTGTCGACGCGTGCCTGGTGCTGGCCGCTGACCAGCAGGGCCGCGGCCCGCAACACGACGAGCGGCCACAACGCGCTCAGCTCGTCGTCGGAGATCGGGCGGACCCGGTCGAAGGCCTCGATCGCGGGAAGGATCGTCGTCAGGTCGCCTTCCGCGTACCGCAGGAGCGACGAACACGTCACCGCCAGTTCGGCGATCGCCCAGCTCTCCGTCAGGTCGCCGAAGTCGATGACGCCCACGGGGCTCCGGCGCCCGCTGCCGTCCACCGTGGCGATCACGTTGTCGTCCGTCAGGTCACCGTGGACGGCCTGCGTCGGCAGGCCGTCCACGAACGGCGCGAGCGCCTCGGCCGCCGCGGTGGCCGACGCGCGGGCGGACTCGGCGCCGCCGGGCACCGCGACGAACTCCGACAACCGGGCCACCACCTCCTCGGCGTACCGGAGGTCCCACTGGAGCGCTCGCGGCGGGATGGGCTCGTCGAAGGTGGCCAGCGCCCGTGAGGTGCGTCCCGCGAGATCACCGAGCGACGCGACCACGGACGGGGCCAGGAAACGGCCGGCGCTCAGGACCTCGCCGTCGAGGAAGGTCACCAGCCTCATCGACGTGGACCGTCCGCCCAGCGACACGGGCTGGACGGACACGCCGTCGCTCCCCGGCACCGCCGCCGGGACCCGGATACCGGGTTCGCGGGCCGCGACGTGCGCGGCGGCCAGGTCCTGCGCCGCGAGGTCCGCGGCGGCGAAGGCCGGGTTGGACACCTTGAGGACGTACTTGCCGGTAGGCCCGTCGATCAGGAAGTTCGCGTCCTGCTGGCTGCCGAGCTCCGTGGCGACGCCCTCGACGCCGTACCGCTCCCGCGCGAAGCGTTCCGCCTGCGCCGCCGAGATCTCAGGCGCCGGCAGGGCCTCCTGCTCGAAGAAGTTGAAGGTGTGCGCCATCGGATCTCTTCCTCCGGGTGTGTCAGTGGATGGGCTCATGCCCGCTCCTCGGCGATCGAGTTGCCGCCGTCGACGACGAGGCACTGGCCGGTCACGTACGCGGACGACGGGGTGCACAGGTAGCCGATCAGGCCGGCCACCTCGTCGGCGGTGCCGCTCCGGCCGACCGGCGTCCTCAGGCCCTGGGCGTGTTCGTCCGCCGTCTGCGAGCCGGTGGTGATCCAGCCGGGCGCCACGGCGTTGACCGTGGCGCCCGACGGTGCGGCGTCCAGGGCGAGCCCGCGTACGAGGCCGGTCATGCCCGCCTTCGCGGCGCCGTACGCGACCTCTCCGCGCATGCCCATCACGGGGCCGGTCAGGCTCGCCACCATGACGAGCCGCCCGGCCCCGGACGACTCCAGCGAGGGCATGACGGCGCGGGCGAAGAGGAAGGCCGAGTCCAGGTTGCGGGACATGCTCGCGCGCCAGGTCTCATGCGACATGTCGCCGACGCGACCCGACTCGCTCTTCTCCTGGGACACCGAGGTCATCCCCGCGCAGTTGACCGCGATGTCGAGGCGGCCGAACCGGGTGACCGCCGTTTCGGCGAGCGTCACCGACGTGGCGGGGTCGGTCAGGTCACCGGCGACGGCGACCGTGCCGGGCGGAAGCTCGGCCGCGCGCCGGTGCACCCGGTCGCCGAAGGAGGAGACGACGAGAGAGGCTCCCATCTCCCCCAGCATCCTGGCCGCCGCGAACCCGATCCCCCGCTCCCCGCCGACCCCGGTCACCACCGCGGTACGGCCGGCGAGGTCGAAGTCGCGGACCATCACGGGCCTCCTGGAGTCGCGCCGGTCATGCCGGGGTCCCCGCTCGCGCGGAGCGGATGAGCCCGGCGAAGAAGTCCTTCACCACGGGCAGGACGAGCGAGGCACGGTGGGCGACGCCCGGGACCGATTCGAAGCGTACGTCGATGCCGTGCGCGAGGAAGTTCCGCTCCAGGGTGCGGAGCCGCTCGATGCGGGTGCCGCCGGTCTGCTCCGCGCCGTCCATCCAGTTGCTCTCGCCGGGATTGTTGATCTCCCAGGTCTCGACGTCGTCCTCACCGATGACCATCAGGACGGGCACCCGGCGCAGCGCGTCCAGGTCGACGGGCCGTCCGAAGCGCTCTTCGACGTCCTTCGTGCCGAGCCACCAGGGAAGGCCGTCGTCGAGCTGCGTCACCCGGCCCGGGGCGCCGATGGACAGGCCGGCGAGCCGGTCGGGGTGCAGGTAGAAGAAGCGGTGGGCGAACTGGCCGCCGCCGGAGAACCCGTGGAGGTAGAACTTCTCCGGCGCCACCGGGCAGCGCGCGGCGACCTCGTCGACCATCGCGAGGAGCGCGTGGTCGTAGCGGATGCCCTTGTAGTCGATGAACTTGTAGTTGTGCAGGTCGTCCGGGTCGATGATCCCGGCGGGGAACAGCGGGGCGAGGACCACGACGCGGTTCTCGTCGGCGAACGTGCGCAGGCGGTCGCGGTAGATCGCGGCGTTGCGCTCCGTGCCGTGCTGGATGACGATCAGCGGCGCCCGCTCGCCGCCGAGATCCTCGGGGACGTAGAGGCAGTAGCCGAGCCGCTGGTCGTACTGCGAGGCGGTGATCGGGACGTTCCGCCGCCAGAACGTGGACGGGGAGGGTGCGTTCACGGATGGAGCTCCACTTCTTGTACGGAGGTCATCGGGTGCCGGCGAAGGTGGCGAGACGCCGGTCGAGCGAACCGGTGGCACCTGCGTCTGGTCGACCAGCTTGATGTTCTTCTTGGCCTCCGCACTGTTCTTGGCCGAGGTGGACGAGCCGCTACACGCCGCGGTGAGGTCGACGACCGCGCACAGCACGACGCCCGCGGTGGGCAGGCGCCGTAGGGATGCGGCCATGATGCTCCTGGTCACTGGTAGAGGTTGAACGGCATGAGTTCGTAGGCGTTCTCACACGGCGGTCCGCCCGCGAGGAAGTAGTCGCCGGTGGTGAGGTCGACGCAGCTGGACAGGGTCGTCGACCACTGGTCGATCTCGTTCAGCCGGTCGTCCGGGTGCGCGCACAGGGAGTCGGGGTGTCCCAGGTGGTCCGACATCGCGGCGTGGATGGTCTCGCGAACGTCGTCCGGCTTCTCCGCCTGCGCGGCTTCGACCAGTCCCTTGCGCGCTTGTGGCACGCGGATGAACGAGTCGGGTGAGATGGGGCGGCGGTCCGCGGCCTGGGAAGGGACGAACGCCTGGTAGTGGTTGCCGTGCACCAGCACGCCGTTCTCGGCGTACTCCCACCCGTGGCCGCCGGGGGTGGTCTCGATGTCGATCGAGAACCCGGAGCGGTGGGTGACCAGCGCGTTGCTGGCGATGTGGGCACGGGTCCAGGTCAAGATCTTGATGGCGTCGGAGATGCCGGGCGCGTCGAGGACGGCACGGCGGATGACGGCCTGCGGCATGCCGACCGTCGCGTCGAAGCGCCCGCCGAGACCGTTGGCGTTGAGTGCCAGCCCGTCGGAGTTGGCGCCGTGCCGGCCGATCTGCCCGGCTTCGACCTGCATGATCAGCGTGGGTTTCGGCGGCTGTACGACGCGCAGCACGACGACGGTGTCACGGATCGCGTGCCGCCAGTCCCAGTTCTGCCCGGCGTACACGTGGCCGTCGCCCGCCGCGCCGTCGGCCAGGGAGAAGGACGTGCAGCCGTCCGTCTCCTGGTGCATCGGCTCGTCGGCGTGGCTGAACCAGTTGTCGTACATGATCTCGCCGCGGCAGTTGAGCGCGACGATCTCGGCCGTACGGACGCTCGCGCCGCGTGCGACCCCCTCCATCTCCTCGAAGATCTCGGGGAAGTCCCGCTCGATGAGCCCCTGCCACGGACGGGTGTGCCGCAGCACCTGGTCCCAATCGAGTCCGGCCTGCCGGGCGAACGCCTCGCGGTAGTACGCGATCGCGTCGGCGATGAGGTCGGCAGCCGCGCTCCCGTACTGAGTGCCGCGTTCGAGCGCCGAAGAACTCGACACCTCGATGACCCTGGGGCTCGGCATGAGAAAGACTCCCAACGTGCGAAAAACATTACGACGGATCGACATCCTGTATCGTTCCGTACATGAGCGAAACGGATGATACACAGGTGGTTGCCGGTGTAACAGATTTGTCAGCGAGAAATGCCGGCATCACCGAGTTGCGAGCTCGCATCCGCGAACACTGGAACGACCTGTCACCGGCCGCACAGGACGTGTGCCGGTCCCTCGCGGAGATCACTCCCGAGCGGCTCCTCTACATGTCCGCCCTCGATCTCGGCGCCGAGACGCGCACCAGCAACGCCACGGTGGTCCGCGCCTTGCAGAGCCTCGGATACTCCGGCCTCGCCGAGCTGAAGGGCGCCGTCGCGGGACCGTTCACGGACACGACGGCTCCAGAAGAACGCGCCCGTCGCCGCGTCGAGTCGACCCATGGCGATCTTCAGAACATCTGGGACAAGGTGACCGCCGAGGCGAACGACCGCATCGAGCTGCTGCGGCGCGGCTTCTCACTCAAGGACTACCAGCGGGCCGTCGACCTGATGCTGGAGGCACGGGAGGTCAAAACGTTCGCCTTCGGGGCCACGTTCGTGGTCGCCGAGCACCTCGCGATGAAGCTGCGGCGCATGGGCCGGCGGGCTCGCGTCAGCCGCGCGTCCGGGTTCGCACTCCCCGACGACCTGCTCGCCATCGAGCGAGGTGACGTCATCGTGCTGTTCGCCCCCGGCCGGATCCTGACCGACGTCGTGGTGCTCCTCGATCGCGTACGTGCCGTGGGGGCGAGCAGCGTGCTGGTCACCGACGAACTCGCCGACCAGCTCGCGGACTCGGTGACGGTCGTCCTGCGCGCCCCCAACACGCCGACCGGCCTGACCGGCGAGCCGGTCACCTCGCTGATCCTCGCCGACGCGCTCGCGCAGGGCGTCGGCGCGTCGGACGTCGAGCGCACGGTCGAGGCGTCCCACACGCTCACGACGTTGCGCCAGCAGATGGGGTACTGAGGCTGTTCGCGAGCAGACGGAGGCCGAACCCGAGATCACTCCCGCATGACCGGGCGTCACGACAGCGGGCCGAACGTCGTCAGGTTCTCGCGGTAGCGGGTGGTGTGTTCGGCCGGGTCGATGAGGATGACGTAGTCGGGCAGTGCGCCGTCGGCCGGTGTGCCGTCGTCGTGCGTGGCGTCCGGTTCGGCCTTCCAGTCGATGAGGTGCACGGTGACGGCGTACCGGCCTTCGGCCATGTGGACCGCGTGGGTACGGGAACCCGTCTCGGCCGCGATGTGTTCGATGCCGCTGAGGAAGGCCCGGCCCCGGGTCGCGAGGAGGTAGGGCTGGGAGGAGGTCAGGAGGTAGCGGGTCTCGCGTTCGCTCAGCCGGGCGGGGGCCACCCGGTCGCCGACGCGGACGATGAACGTGGCGGCGCCGGCTGAGCCGATGTTGATCGGGACGAGGTTCCCGGCCGCGACGTGGCGTCGGATGGCGGCGTTCTTCCCGAGCTCGGTGGTCCAGGTGTCGTGGTCGTGGACGCCGGCGAAGGGCTCGGGCGCCCAGAGTGCGTGCATGCCCGCCTCCGTCGGGAGGGTGCAGGGGGCTTCACAGAGCATGGAGGTGCCTCCACGTGGTGCGAAAAGGTCGGTTCCCGGCATTGGTCACTCCGTTTCGTGGACGACTCGGCCGTCGAAGACGGTGTAGAGGACGCGCGTGGCGAGGATTTCCTCGGGCTCGATCGTGCGGATGCCCTGGGAGAGCACCACCAGGTCCGCGAGCTTTCCCTCGGTGACCGTGCCCTTGATGTCCTCTTCACGGGACGCGTGCGCCGGGTTGATCGTGTACGCGTGGACGGACTGCTCCACCCGGTCACACCGTCCCTCTGGTATTCGCCGTTGGGCGGGGCGGGTGTCTCCTTGGTCAGCCGGGTGAGCTTCAGGCCCGCGGAGTTGATGAAGTGACTCCCGTCGTACCGGGACAGCAGCACCGGGTGATCCGGTGTGACCCGGTCGACGTCGGCCAGGGACGGAGTGAACGGAGCGATGCCGGCCGCGGCCGCGGAGCCGCTCAGCTCGAAACCCGTGATCCACATGCCGGCGGGCACTCGCCGGGTCACCTCCCGGAGCCGCGCGCCGAGCGTCTCCTGGTCGTTCACATCGACCACACGGACGTTGAAGAACGCCTCGACCGCGTTGCCGAAGTGGGTGTGGGCGTCGATGAACCCCGGCAGCAGCAGCGCACCGCCCAGGTCGATGGCCCGGGTGTCGGGTCCTCTGAGCCGTAGCACTTCGGCGTCCGTCCCGACCCGCGCGATGCGTGAGCCTCGTACGGCCACCGCCTCGGCCGCCGGCCGGGCGTCGTCCACGGTCCACGCGGTGCCGTTGTGCAGGATGAGGTCCGCGTCGGTCTCTTCGGGTCTGCCTGGCATGAGATCTCCCACTACAGCGGCGGTTCGGGTTCCGGTTCGTGGCGGTCTTCAGATGAGACGAGCATTCGCAGGGAGGTCAGCAGCTCCGAGGCCGCGGTCGCCCGAGCGGCGTTGCGGCGGGCGACACCGAGCGTCAGGCAGTCGGTGACGAGCATGGAGCTGAGCCCCTCCTGGGTGAGGCCGCTCGCGGAATCGACGGCGGGGAGCGTGATCTGGACCCGGTCGGCCAGCACGTCCGTCAGCGCGTCCGAGATCAGGATCGTGCGGGCGCCGACGGCCTCGGCGTGCGTGAGCAGGACGTCCATGTCCCGCAGCAGCCGGCCCGGCGCGTAGAGCACGACGACGTCCTCGGCGCTCAGCCCGAGCAACTCGTCGGCGAGGCAGAATCCGGTCGCGGACATCTGCCGCGCCCGGCAGCCCAGCCGGCTCAGGCGGAGCACGAGGTAACCGACCGGCATCGCGGAGGGGCCGATTCCGTAGCCGACGACTTCACGCGCCTCGGCCAGTGCGGTCACCGCGGCGTCGAGAGCCGACTCCGAGAGCAGCCTCCGCGTCTCCACGAGGCGTTCGACACCCTCGTAGAAGACGTGGTCAAGCAGGGTGGTCGTGTCGTTCCCGGACTCCTCGATGCGGCGGCGGAGCCGTACGGACGGCTCCGTGAGCATGCCGACCTCGCGGCCCGCGGCGCGCTTCAGGTCGGGCCAGCCCGCGTAGCCCAGCGCCTTCGCCGTCCGTACGACGGTCGCGTCGCTCGTTTCGGTCGCCTCACCGGTCTCCGTGGCCGTGGAGAAGGTGATCGAGTTCAGATTGTCACGGATGTACTCGGCCACCCGCCGCTCCGCCGGGGACAGGTCGTCCAGCCGCCGCGCGACCCGGGCTCGCAAGAACTCACGCATGGCCGGGTTCACCTCGCCCACCTGCATCGCCACTCCCCAACGGAGTTGTCGTCCGCGCGTCATCTTGTAGTAGATTCTACTACAAGATGACCTACGACTGGAGGCCTCGGCCGCAGTTCCTGCAGCAGAGCACCTCACCCCGGACATGGACACCCCTTCTCGTTTAACGGCGATGAGCTGCAGAGACTTGAAGGATTGAGCGTGGTGGCGGATACCCGGTCTCATCGCTCGAGGGCCGGTAGTGAAAACTACGACCTGTCGACGCTGTAGAAAAAACGACAGGCATGGGCCTTGGTCAGGACGGCCCGATCGTGACCACCGCCGCCTTGCCGTCGGAACGAGGATCCGCGCCGGCGTCCAGACCGTCTCCGGTCGAGACCACGTTGGCGTGCCCCATCCAGTCGGTGAACGCCGGGACTTCCCTGCACACGAACCGGTCGGCCGCGAGGCGCCGTCCCACCTCCGGCGGAAGATTCGCCTCCGTGTAGATCGTGTCCGGCGAGTCCGACGGCGACCTCGGGCCCAGGACCCATCGCGGCGCCGACACCGCCTCCTGTGGCCGGGCACCGCCGAGCAGGGCGAACAGGAGCTGTGCGTGGATCTGCGGCTGTCCCTGACCTCCCATCGTCGAGTTGACCCACCGGCACTTGCCGTCGCGTTCGAGAAGTACGGGCATGAGCGTGTGCCGTGGTCGCCGGCCGGGACCGATGGCGTTGGGCGACGCCGGGTCCAGGGAGAAGGACTTCCCGCGGTTGTGCGTCAAGATCCCGGTCGAGGGTTCGAGCAGACCGGACCCGAAGGCGTGGAAGACGCTCTCGATGATGGAGACCGCGTACCCGTCGCTGTCCGCCGCGGAGATGCCGACGGTGTCGCCCGTCGCCACCGAGACCTCGGCGTACGGCGTCGGGGACCGCGACTCACCGAGGCTTGCCGTCAGCGCATCGAGGTCACGTTCATGCAGGTCGTACGGGGTGTTCCGAGGGTCGGCCAGACTGGAGTCCCGCAGGGCGTTGCCGTCGAGGAACAGCCGGGCGAGGACGGCCGGATCGAGCTCGCCGAGCGCCGCGTCCGCGCCGATCGCGTTCAGTGCCGACAGGACGCGCAGCAACACGAAGCCCTGCGTGTTCGGAGGACTGGTCACGACCCGGTGGCCGGCGAAGCCGACGGTGAGCGGAGCGGGGAGTTCGAAGCGGAAGTCCGACAGATCCTCCGGCGTGATGGGACAGCCCAGCGCCTGGAGGCCTCGGGCCAGCCGGGCGCCGAGCGCCCCCGCGTACAGCGCCCTGGGTCCGTCCTCGGCGAGTTCGGTGAGCGAATCGGCCAGGGGCTTCTGCACAAGGAGGCCCCCCTCGCCGAGAGGCACGCCGCGTGGCCGGAAGACCGCCGAGCAGCCGGGGTCGGACGCCAGGATCTCGTCATCGGCGACGATCGCCAGCGCCAGCGACCGGGACACCGGCACACCGTCACGTGCGAACGCGATGGCCGGGCGTAGGTGGTCGGACCAGGACCGGCGAGCGCCGAGGTCGTGCAGGGCGGCCCAGCCGCCGACGAGGCCCGGCACGGTGATGACGTCCGATCCCCGGTTCGGCAGCCGGGCGCCGTACCGGCCGCGCAGCACCGCCCGGTCGACCGACGCGGGCGCGGCCCCGGTCGCGTTCACGCAGGTGACCTCGCCGTCCGGCATCCGTACGAGCGCCACGAGGTCTCCGCCCAGCGCGGTGTTGTGCGGATAGACGACGGTGAGCGCGGCGGCGGCCGCGAGCGCGGCGTCGATCGCGTTCCCACCGGCGGCGTACGCCTGCTCACCGGCCTCCGTCGCGAGGTGATGCGGGCTCGTGATCGCCCCCCGGGGCGGCACCGTGCCTTGATCGCCGATTCCGCGCGTCATGAGTCCGCCGCTTCCGTTCCGTCGTTCGCCGGGGCGCGCCGGGGAGGACCCGTCTGTTTCCACTTCATGTCGGCGCAGCCTAGATTATAGGCTGTAATTTGGTCAACGGCCTGGTTCGTCCCGCCCCGGAGATCCCGGCGTGACGGCGTGCGGGCATGCCTGACCAGCGATCATGGTCAGGTGAGAGGACGGGGAGGCCGAGCGGACCGGCCCTAGCTCTCGCCGAGCGCCTCGATCGCGCGGCGTCCGAGGCTGTTCGTCACGTGCTCGAGCGCGATCCGCTCGGCGGCTTCGGGCTCCCTGGCGACGATGGCCGCGGTGAGCGCCTCGTGCTCGCGGCGTACGCGTTCGCTCTCCTCCGCCGAGACCGGCGTGGCCCGAAGGGCGACCTGGCGATAGCGGTCGGCCTTGTCCCACAGGCCTTCGAGGAGGCCGAGGAGGAGCAGGTTGTGCGATGCCCGGTGGATCGCCCGGTGGAACTCGCGATGCGCGGCCATGTCATCGAGATCGCTGCTGCCGGACAGCGGCCGCAGCAGCCGCGCCGCGTCCTCGATCTCGCGGATCTCCTCGTCGGTGGCCAGGCGTGCGGCCTGGCCGGCGGCGAGCGGATCGAGCCGTTCGCGGATCTCGAACAGGCTGCGCGCCTCGTCGGCGGTCAGCCGGGCGACGCGGGCGTCGCGGTGGGCGTCGATCGTGACCATGCCCTCGGCGCCGAGGCGGCGCAGCGCCTCACGCATCGGCGTCGTGCTGACGCCCAGCTCGGCGGCGAGCGGGCCCTGGGCGATCGGCTGCCCCTCGGCGAGCTCGCCCGAGAGGATGCGCCGACGCAGTTCCTCGTACACGTACGCGTTCTTCGTGAACGCGGGCCGGAACTTCACGTGTCTCCTCGTACAAGGGATGTGCTCGAAGGAACATACGCCGCGAACGCGGGCGCGCGCACCTCGCCGCCACTGTCAAATTATAACTTATAGTTATCTGCCGAAACCCTGGTGACAGCGGCTGCGCCTATTCCCAGGCCGGTGACGGGTGCAGGTGCAGGTAGAACCAGTCTCGCGCCAGGTCGGCGACGTGGCGCAGGGCGCCGGGCTCCTCGAACAGGTGGGTCGCGCCCGGGACGATCTCCAGGCGCGCCTCGCCGGCGAGACGGTTCATGGCCGCGTGGTTGAGGTCGACGACCGTCGTGTCCAGCTGGCCGACGATCAGCAGGGTGGGCTGGCCCACCTCGCCGAGGAGGTCGCCCGCGAGGTCGGGCCTCCCGCCGCGCGACACGACCGCGCGTACGCTCTCGGGGCGTTCGGCGGCGGCGACCAGGGCGGCGGCGGCGCCCGTGCTCGCACCGAACAGGCCGATGCCGAGGCCGGCGGTCCCCTCATTGGTGGTGACCCAGTCCGTCAGCGCGGTCACCCGGGTGGCGAGGACGCCGATGTCGAACCTCGGCCCGGCGGTCACGGCGTCGCGTTCGGCCTCGGGCTCGGTGAGCAGGTCCGCCAGCACCGTGGCCAGGCCGGCCTCGTTCAGCTCGGCCGCGACGTGGCGGTTGCGCGGGCTCTCCCGGCCGCTGCCGGTGCCGTGCGCGAACAGCACGACGCCCCTGGGCCGTTCGGGCACGACCACGTCCGCCGCCAGTGTGACACCCGCGGCCTGGATCATCCTGCCTTGCTCGACAACGTCCACAGTCCCCCCTGACCTGGCGCTTCTCCGACGATACGCCGGAATCCCCTGTGCGGGTTCAGACGGCGTCGAGGGGCCGGGTGCGGCGCGGCATGAGCAGGAGGGCGGCGATGCCGAGGACGCCGACCACGACGAGGCCGAGGAACACGTGGTGGGCCGCGTCGTAGAGGGCCGAGCGAACGAAGACCGCCTCCTTCGAGCTCCGCGCCGGACCGTGGCCCGCCAGGACGATGCTCGTGGCGTCGACGCTCTTGGGCAGCCGTCCGCCGAGGTCGGCCGGAGGGTGGGCGAACCGCGTGGCGAGGGTGTGGTTGGCGATCGCGCCGAACACGGCCGCGCCGACCGCGCTGCCCATGGAGCGGCTGAACATGTTGGTCGCGGTGACGACGCCACGGCGCTCCCAGCCGACCACGGACTGGACGGCGACCAGAGTCGGGCTCGACGTGAGCCCCAGGCCCACGCCGACCACGAACGCCGCCGCGGCGACCTGCCAGACCGCCGCGTGCGCGCTCAGAAGGGCGCAGAGGACCGCGCCGGTGATGATGAACGCGCTGCCGATGAGCGCGGTGTCACGGAAGCCGATGCGCAGGTAGAGACGGCCCGAAAGACTTGCCGCGATCGGCCAGCCGATGGTGAGCGCGGCCAGGGCGAACCCGGCCACGAGGGCCCCGGTGCCGAGGACTCCCTGCACGTACGTCGGCACGTACGAGCTGAGGCCGATCGTGAGCGCGCCGACGCCGAGCGCGGTCAGGCTGCCGCCGAGCAGGATCCGGTGCCCGAAGGCCCAGAGCGGCAGGACCGGCTCGGGCGCGCGGCGCTCGACGGCGGCGAACACGGCGACCAAGGCGATCCCGGCCGCCGGGACGGCCAGGCCGGTGGCCGAGGTCCAGCCCCACGCCACGCCGCCCTCCAGCAGGTCCAGGATGATCAGGGAGCAGCCCGCGATGAGGAGCGCCGCGCCGGCGTAGTCGACCTTGTGCGGGCTGTGCGTGATCCGCTCCTTGAACTTGGCGCCGATCATCCAGGCGGCGACCGCGCCCAGCGGCAGGTTCACGAAGAAGATCCACCGCCAGCTCAGGTACTGGGAGAACACGCCGCCGAGTGTCGGGCCGACCACCGAGGCGATGCCCCAGACGCTCGCGACGTAGCCCTGCACCCGCGCGCGCTCCGGCACCGAGTACAGATCGCCGATCATCGTCATGCTGATGGGCTGGACCGCGCCCGCGCCGATGCCCTGGACCGCGCGGGCGGCGATCAGCGCCGGCATGCTCCACGCGGCGCCGCACAGCACCGAGCCGAGCAGGAAGACCGCGATGCCGAAGAACATCACCGGCTTGCGGCCGAGCGAGTCGGCGAACTTCCCGTAGAGCGGGACGGTCACCGCCTGGGTCAGCAGATAGATCGAGAACAGCCACGGGAACTGGGAGAAGCCCCCGAGGTCACGGACGACCGACGGCACCGCCGTAGCGATGATCGTGCTGTCGAGCGCCACCAAGCCCGTGCTGAGCATGAGGGCGGCGAGCACCGGACCTCGCTCGGATCGGAACCCGACGCCCTTCGACGTCTCGGACGGGGTCGTCGTCGTCACGTACGAAAGCCCTTCTACGGGAATGCGGTACCGGGCCGGACAACCACGGTCCGGCCCGGCGCATTCCCTCCGTACCGGGCGATCAGCGCGTGATCAGCGCGAAACCTCCCGGGGGCACGACGACGTTCACGGCCGTGCCGTTCACTCGCGTGACACGGACGACCCGGCCGTCGGTGCCGTAGGTCGCGATCTCCACGTCGCCCGACCCCGGCACGGCCACGGTCTGGCTACGGCCGGTGCGCGCGACGCTGGTCAGCAGCGCCACGGCGTGCCCGCCGTCGCCGGAGGCCACGAGCCGTGACACGAGCGGGGTGACCGACACCGCGTCCAGCGCCCCGGTGCCGCCGGAGACGTCCGCGGTCAGGGCGGTCTCCCCGGCCGGCAGCTCGCGCGGCAGCGACACGGGCAGCAGCTCGCCCGGCGCCGGCGCCTCGCCCTGGGCCCCGACGGCGCCGAAGGAGACGCTCCCGAGCGGGTTCTTCCCGTAGCCGAAGGCCGCGCCGGCCTTCGAGCCGTGCACGAGGTTCGCGACGGGCTCGACCAGCCTGGGCTGGTCACCGGCCGGCAGGGTCCAGGCGACCCGTCCCCCGTCCGGCGCGCTGACGTACTTGCCGCCGCTCCACTGCGACTCCCCGGTCCACGCCGAGGACGGTGTGACGACCTCCGCGCCGCCGGACAGCGTCGCCGTCTCGGCCTCGGCGTAGGTCTGGCCGTCGCGGAGCACGACGTGCCCGGCCGCCCTGGCACGCGCGGCGACGTCGGGCGCGGCGTCCAGCGCCTCCATCGTGAGCAGCCCGTGGATGGTCGACTCGGCGCCGGAGTTGTGGTTGACGGTGCCGTCGGCGGCGACGCCGTCGAACGTCACGCCGGTCGCCGGGTCGTACATCGGGGTCCCGGCCGGGTTCTGGCCGAAGAACCAGCCCGCGGCGACGCCGGCGAGCGCACGGAGGCCGGGCGCGTGCGCGGCCTCGCCGGTCGCGAGCAAGCCCTCGACGCGGGCGTCCGCGCCGTAGGCGATCTGGCTGCCGTCCGACGGGGTCGGCTGCCAGCCGTTGTCCGGGCCGGTGGCGGTGAGCAGGTGCGGGGTGAACACGGCGGAGTCCGCGACGGCCGGCGCGAGGAGCCGCGCGCTGCCGAGCGCCCCGGCTGCGCGCGCCAGGGCGGAGGGCATCTGCGCGCCCCAGGCGTGCCACTGCGAACGCGACGCCCCCCACGGGAGCACGGCGCCGTACGGGTAGTGGCGGGGGTCGCCCGCGCCCATCGCGGCGATGCCGTTCGCGAAACGCTCCAGCGTGGTGCGCGCCGCGGCCGTGCCGCCGGCGGCGACGTACGCGCTGAGACCGAGGACGGCCTCGGCGGTCGCGTCGGCGCCGTTGACGATCAGCCAGGACGGCACGCGCACGCCGTGCACGGTCTGGTACTTCCCGTACTTCGCGAGCACCTCGCGGTCGAGCGCGCCGACGGCCAGGTCCATCCGCCCGCGCAGGAACGCCGCGAACCCGGGGTCGGACTTGCGGAACGCCGCGTAGCCCTCACCGAGCGCCCACGTCGTACGCGCCAGCCAGTACGACGGGCCGGAGTCGGAGGGGTCGGGCTCCTCCTTCGGCGTCGCGCTCCGGTTGAGCGTGCCGTCCGGCTGCATCCACAGAACGACGTCGCCCGCGTGGTCGCCCGAGGTCGTCTGCAGGAACGTCAGGCCGCGCAGCAGCTGGTAGGCCTGGTCACGGCTGTGGGCGTCGCCGTGCTGCCGCCAGTGCCGCAGGTAGACGACGGCGGCGCGGGAGATGTCGTCGGCGTCGTACGCGCCCTGGCCGTAGGTGTTCGTGGCCGGGTCGTACGTACCGCCGCCCGTACGGTCATAGCCGCCGTCGGACCGGTGCGAGGCGTACACCCACAGCACGCCCAGCGACGGGTCGGTGTCCTGCTTGTACGTCGAGTGCCCGTCCGCGGCCGGCGGGGTGACCTTCGCGGTGAGCGAGTCGAGGTGCGCGAGGTTCGCGAGCGGCGCGGCGGCCGCCGTGTGCGGGGTCGCCACCGCGATCCCGGCGACGCCCGTCACCAGGGCGAGCGTGGCCGCCCCGACGGCCGGGCGCAGCAATCGTCGTCGTCTCATGAGGTTCGGTCCATTCTCGCTACTCCGATCTTGGAGTCGGCCATGCCGTAGAACACGTAGTCGACGCCGTTGACGCGCTCGATCGCGGTCGGGAACACCACGTTGGGCACGAGGCCGTCGCGCTCGTCGGGCGTCTCCGGCGACAGGATCGGCTCGGGTGTGCGGCCCAGCACCCGCGCGGGGTCCTCGGGGTCGAGGATCATCGCGCCGGCGGAGTAGTGCACCCGCTGCTGCGGCTCCCAGCCCTCGGCGAGCGCGCCGGCCACGCCATGGTGGATGAGCAGCCAGCCCTCGTCGACGCGGATCGGCGGCGGGCCTGCCCCGATCTTCAGCTCCTCGAACGGGTGCTCGCTCATCGCGACGAGCCGGTGCCGGCCGAGGTGCGTGAGGGCCGCGACGTCACGCTCGACGAGCTCCGCCGGGACATAGGAGATCCAGATCCCGGGCCGGTCGTCGGTCACCCCGGCGGGCAGGTGCATGCCCTCGCCCGGGCGGATCCAGCCCAGGTCCCACATCGGCCGGTGCAGCATGGCGTACGCCGGAGCGCCGTCGGGGCCGGGCACCGGCTCGGGGAAGAAGACCGCGTCCTTGTTCGGGAACAGGTTGAGGTCGGTGTCGAGGTCGGCCTGGTACTCGAAGTGCACCGGGCCGAGCCGCTGCCAGGAGCTCAGGTCCTCCGAGACGGCCAGCGCGATGCGCGGACCGAGCGGCCCGTACGCTATATAGGTCATGACGTGCTTGCCGAGCGAGGGCACCCACGTGACCCGCGGGTCCTCCACACCGGCGTTGGACGTGCCGCGCTCCCACCCGGCGTCCGGGGCGAGCACGACGCCGCGGCGCTCGACGCCGGTGGGCACGCCGTCGTCGAGGGTCACTTCGGCCAGCCCGACGCGGGAGACGTTGCCTTCGGCTACGAGGCGGGGAAGCAGGTGCAGGCGCCCGTCGGGCGTGTGGCCGCTGGCCGGGTTGAGCACGCCCTCGGCCTCGTTCGCGTCGCCGGACAGCGGTGCCATGACCACGCCGACGCGGGTCAGAGAGTAGGGGACGGTGGTCGAAGCGGTGGTGGTCAAGAACCTAGCCCTTCACGCCGGAGCCGATATTGGTGGAGATGAAATGACGCTGGAAGATCACGAAGAGCGCCACGGCGGGCGCGGCCAGCACGCAGGCTCCCGCGAGAATCGCGCCGTACGGGTTGGTCGCCCGCGCCGCGACGTTGTTCAGATAGTTGGCCAGTGAGACGGCCAGCGGCTGCATGTCCTGCTGCTTGGTGATCAGGAACGGCCACAGGAATTCGTTCCAGGGGCCAATGAACGTCAGCAGCATGGCCGTCACCAGTGCGGGCTTGACCAGCGGCAACGCGATCCGCCACAGGATACGCAGCTCCCCCGCGCCGTCGATGCGCGCGGCGTCGAACAGGTCGCGGGGCAGCTGGAGGAAGTACTGGCGGAACACGAACACCGCGGTCGAGTTGATCGCGAACGGCGCGATCATGCCGAGGTAGGAGTCCCCGAGCCCGTAGTCGCGGACGATGAGGACGTACAGCGGGATGGTCAGCAGCTGGAACGGCACGACCTGCACGAGCAGCATCGCGGCGAACACCACGCCGCGCCCGCGGAAGTGCAGCTGGGCGAGCGCGTACCCGGCCAGGGAGCCGAACAGCACGGTGCCCAGGATGACGCCTCCGGTGAAGACACCGGAGTTGATCAGCGCGCGGCCGAGGTGGATGGAGCCGTTGATCTGGCTGTAGTTGTGCAGCGAGAGGTTGCCCGGGTTGGGGATCGCGCCGGACGGCGAGCTGTTCAGGTGGGTCTGCAGCGAACCGACGAGCATGTAGTAGAAGGGGAAGAGGAACAGCAGCCCGCCCGCGCTCAGCGCCACGAGACGGCCGGCGTATCTCCAGCGGTCGCCGCGCGGCGACCTGGCACGCGCCACCGGAAGCGGCACGCTCGCGGTTTCCGAACCTGCCATGCCGATCAGTCCCTCTCCAGCACTCGGCGGTTGACCAGGGCGACGATCAGCACCCCGATGACGAGGACGACGCCGATGGCGGCGCCGACGTCCGGGTGGCCCTGCTGGATGCCGCGCTGGTACATCACCAGCACGGGCGACGCGGACGAGCCGTCCGGGCCGCCACCGCCGGTGAGCAGGTACGGCTCGGTGAACAGGTTCGCGCCGGTGATGAGCGACAGCAGCACGACCAGGGTCGTGGCCGGGCGCACGCCGGGCACGGTGACCGACCAGAAGGCCCGCAGCCGCGACGCGCCGTCGACCGACGCGGCCTCATACAGCTCCTTGGGGACGTTCTGCAGCGCGGCGAGGTAGAGCAGGATGAAGAAGCCGAGCTGCTTCCACGTGACGTACAGGGCGGTCGTCGGCATCGCGAGATGGACGTTGACCAGCCACGACGGATTCGGTGCGAGCGAGCCGAGCGACGAGTTGACCATTCCATCGGAGTTGAACAGGAACAGCCACACCCCGATCACCGCGACGCTCGCGGTGATGTACGGGACGTAGTAGCTGAGCCGGAAGAACGTACGGAACGGGATCGCGGCGTTCAGCGCGCTGGCCAGTCCCAGTGACAACGCCACCGTGAGCGGCACATTGATCACCAGGAACACCAGGATGTTGCCGAACGCCTGCCGCACGGCCGGGTCGGCGAGCACGTCACTGTAGTTCTGGAACCCGACCCACGGGCGCGGCACCGCCACGCCGGGCGCGGTGAAGATGTACCGGTGGAAGGACATCCACACCGCGAGCCCGACGGGATAGGCGAAGACCGCGGCGACGAAGACGGCGTACGGCGCGGCGAAGACGATGCCGAGCGGATGGCGGCCCAGGAGCGCCGCCGGCCGCGGCCGGCGGCGCTGGGTGGCGATGGTCATGGCGTTCTCCTAGGAGTGCTTGACCAGGCCGTTGATCTTCTGCGCTGTGGCGTGGAGCGCCTGGTTGGGGTCCCCGCCGCCGAAGATGACGGACTTGGACCACGAGTCGCGGAAGGCCTGCCACGCGGCGACGGAGTTCGGCACGTTGGGCACCTCGACGGTGTGCTCGGCCTGCGCGGCGAACTCCTTGTAGGCGGGGTTCTTGGCGAAGTAGTCCGCGTAGGCCTGCTGGATGCCGGTGCGCATCGGCATCTGGCCGGTGATGTCGAGGAGCTTGCCGTCCTCGTCGGTGCCGGTGACGAACTTCGTGAAGTCCCAGGCGGTGCCGCGGTTCTTACAGGAGACGAACATCCCGATGTTCTTCGCGTCGCTGAAGGTGTGGCTCGACTCGGCGGGGGTGCCCTGCGTGGTCGGTACGGGCACCACGCCCCAGTCGACCTTGCCCTTGTAGACGCTGATGGCCCACGGGCCGACCGTGGCCATGGCCGAGACGCCGTCGGCGAAGGAGTCGCCCTTGTACATCTCGGTCCCGGCCAGGTGGCTCGCGTAGATCGAGTGCCAGAGCTGGGTGACGGCCTGCCCGGCCGGACTGTCGAACTGCGCCTGGCCGCCTTCGACGAGCTGCTTGCCGCCGGACTCCGCCGCGAACATCGGGTAGAAGTCGAACCACGGCTGGAAGAACTCGCTGGAGGGCGCCGGGTTGATGGCGTACTTGGAGACCTTCGCGGCGACGAGCTTCTTGGCGGTGTCCAGGAACTCGGCGTCGGTCTTCAGCGGCGGGTTCGCGGTGTCGATGCCGGCCTTCTTGAAGAGCTTCTTGTTGTAGAAGATCATCACCGGGTTCGACTTCCAGGGCATCTGGTAGTACTTGCCGTCCGGCGAGCGGTACTGGGCACTGCGGGCGCCGGTCCGCGACTCGATGTAGGACTTGCCGTCGGGGAAGTCGCTCAGCGGCACCAGCCCGCCCTGCGCCTGCAGGCCCGGTACGGAGGCGGGCGAGGTGTTGAAGATCAGGCACGGCTCGGAGCCTGCGGTGACGGCGGCGCTGATGACCTCCTCGGAGGACTTGCCGGCCGGGATCTCCTGCCCGGTCACCTGCTCCTTCGGGTGAGCGGCGTTCCAGGCGGCGACCGCCTGCTTGCCCCACTTCACCTCTTCCGGGTTGTTGGAGTACCAGATCTTGATCGGACCGTGGGCCTGCGTGGCCTTGCTCTGCGAGGCGCCGCCGCCGCTGCCGCCGCACGCGACCAGCGAGCCGGCGAGGACCAGGGCGATGGGTATGACGGTGCGTTTCATGTGCTGTCTCCTGAACGGGCGGGAAAAGGTGGTGCGACTGCTGCGGTTCAGCCGGGTGCCGGCCCGGTCGAACCGCGGATCACGAGGCGTGCGGGGGTGAACTCCTCGTCGGCGACATCGGCGCCCTCGACGAGGCCGAGGAGGAGCCGGGCGGCGGCCTGGCCCCAGCCGAACGGGTCGGTGCGCACGGTGGTCAGCGCCGGGTGGACGTAGGCCGCGAGCTCCGTGTCGTCGAACCCGGTGATCGACAACCGGTCGGGCACCGCGAAGCCGAGCTCCAGCGCGACCGCCATCCCCGCCACGGCCATCAGGTCGTTGGCGTAGACGATCGCGGTCGGCGGCTCGGCCAGGTCGAGGAGGGTCCTGGTCGCCGCGGCGCCCCCGGCAGCGGTGAAGTCCGACTCCACGACCGGTCCCGGGGCGAGGCCCGCGGCGGTGAGCGTCTCCTCCCACGCCGTACGGCGGCCGGCGCCGTGGAGGAACTCGGACGGCCCCGCGACGTGCGCGACGCGGGTGTGGCCGAGCTCGACGAGGTGCTTGACCGCGTCGACGATGGCGGTCTGGTCGTCCAGGCACACGGCGGGGAACGGTGAGTCGACGTCGGGCCGGTTGAGCGTCACCGCGGGCAGGCCCAGCCCGGCCAGCAGCGCCACGCGCGGGTCGCCGCGGCGCAGGTCGGACAGGAAGACGCCGTCGACGCGGCTCTCCCCCGCCAGCCGCCGGTAGCCCTCGGCCTCGGTCTCCGCGTCGGGCACGACCTGGAGCACGAGCGACTGGCCGCGCGGCGACAACACCGTCTCGACGCCGCCGATGAACGACGGGAAGAACGGGTCGGCGCCGAACAGGTCCGGTGAGCGGGCCAGGACGAGACCGAGAGCGAACGCCTTCGACCGCGACAGCGACCTGGCGCGATGGCTCGGCTGCCAGCCCAGCTCGGCCGCGGCCTCCAGGATGCGCCTGCGTGTCTCCTCTCCGACGCCCGGCCGCCCGTTGAGCGCGAACGAGACCGCGCTCAACGACACGCCCGCGTGGGCGGCGACGTCGGCGATGGTCGGGCGGCGATCGGGCACGGAGGACGCTCCTCGGCGGCTCTGCCAGTGAATGAGTGTCCGTTACTAAAGCGCTTTAGTTGGACGCCGTCAAGAGGTCGGAGTGATCTCGCTCACCAAATCTCGGACAGACCGGATCCGGATTCGGCCCCTGCCGATACCCTCAGGCCAACCATGTAGTGCATGCTACGATTCACAGTAAATCTGTAGCGTCTCCTTCTTGGAGGTCCCGTGACCGACCGTGCGCCCGCCGACCTGATCCTGTTCAACGCCAACGTCTGGACCGTCGACAAGGAGAACCCCGTCGCCCAGGCGGTCGCCGTCCGCGGATCGCACATCGCGCGGGTCGGAACGGACGCCTCGGTGCTGGAGCTCAAGGGGCCCGGCACCCGGCTCGTCGACCTCGGCGGCGCGATGGTGGTCCCGGGGTTCATCGACGCGCACACTCACTTCGAGAACGCGGTGAAGGCGTTCTTCACCGCCCGCGTCCGTGACGTCTTGGACCAGTCACTGCTCGACGAGCGGCTCATCGCGGCGACCGAGCGCGTTCCCGAGGGTCTCTGGATCACCGGCACCGACATGTCCGGCGCGGCCGCGGCGCGCGCCGCCAAGAACGGCGACGGCTCCTTCACGCCGTTCACCCCGGACATCGCCGACGTCGACCGCGTGACGCCGAACCACCCGGTTCTGCTCCAGCGCTACGACGGCACGTACTTCATCAACTCCGAGGGCCTGCGGCTGACCCGCCTCGACAAGGACTACCCGAACCCGCCCAACGGCGCGTACGAGAAGGACCGGTCGGGTGAGCTCACTGGAGAGCTCACCGGCACCGCGGGCGAACGCACGGTGAAGCTCCTCCCCCCGCCGTCGCGCGCCCGGACGATGATCGGCGCGCGTGCGATCATGAAGAGCCTGAACGGGCTCGGCATCGTCGGGATCCAGGACATCGTCCGCATCGACGAGATCTCGCAGCGGAAGACGTACCACACCGACGTCGAGCGCAGCTGCACCGACCTGGGGATCTTCGAGGACCTGCGGGCGGAGGGGAGCCTCACCGTCCGGGTCTACCCGATCGCCACGATGGGCAACTGGCCGGACTACGAGAAGCGCGGGCTCAAGCCCGGCGACGGCGACGACATGATCCGCTTCGGCGCCCTGAAGGTGTTCATCGACTCGTTCATGATGTTCGAGCCGTTCGGCAACGGCGGGAACTACCGCGGTGACTTCACCTTCCGCGTGCTCGACCCCCAGCAGGTGCACGACGACATCGTCGCCTGCGACCGCCTCGGCTTCGATCCCGTGCCGCACGTCAACGGCGACAAGGCCCATGAGTTCCTGCTCGACGCGTACGACGACGCGATCCGTGAGAACCCCGCGCGCGACCGCAGGTTCCGTTTCCTGCACTCGTGGTACCCGCGCCTGGTGGACCTGCGGCGCGGTGGGGCGATGGGAGTGTTCGCCGACATCAGCCCGGTCCACCTGATCCGCAACGCCGGCACCGTCGACGCCGCTCTCGGCCCTGACCGCGCCAAGACCGCCTTCGCGTGGCGCACCATGATCGACAACGGCATCCGCATCAACATCGGCACGGACTGGCCCGGCAGCTACGACGGTGTCAACATCGGCCCGAACGACCCGCTGGAGAACATCTACTACGCCGTCACGCGCAAGGGCCTGAACGCCCCCGACAGCGAGGCCTGGCACCCGGAGCAGGGCCTGACGGTGGACGAGGCCATCGAGGCCTACACCATCAACCCGGCGTACGCCTCCCGCGAGGAGGACATCAAGGGCTCGGTCACCGAGGGCAAGCTGGCCGACCTGGCGGTCCTGTCCGAGGACATCCGCTCCATCTCCCCCGACGCGATCCCGGCCGTGAAGGTCCTCTACACGGTCTTCAACGGCGAGATCGTGCACGAGCCCGCGCAGACCTCCGCCTCGGTGTGAACGCCGGAGGGCTCCCGTACATGTCCGGGAGCCCTCCGCGTCCGCCTAGCCGACGGTGAGACCGGGCGGGGTGCCCGAGACGGTGGCGGTGCCGTCGTCGTCGACGCGGATCGACAGGGTCGAGTCGCCGACGCGGAGGTTCTCCACGGTCAGGCCGGCCGCGCCCGGCGCCGGGGACACCGTCAGGCGGCCTCCCGGTACGTCGACGTCCAGGCCGAGCAGCGCCGTCACGAGGGCGGGGGCGACCGCGGCGGCCCAGGCCTGCGGGCGGCACGACGGCGGGTACGGCGCCGGTGGGGCGTCCGGGCCGCCGCCGTACAGCTCGGGCAGGCGATGCTCGAAGTACGGCGCCGCGGCGACCAGGCCGCTCGCCAGGTGGCCGGCGAGGTCGCGCCGGCCCGCGCGGGTCAGGCCGAGGATGGTGATGGCCGTGTCGTGCGGCCAGACCGAGCCGAGGTGGTACGAGAGCGGGTCGTACCCGGCCACCCGGTCGGTCAGGGTCCGCAGGCCCCAGCCGGAGTCGAGCTCGGCCAGCCGCGCGGCGGCACGCTCCTCCTCCGCGGCGTCGAGCAGGCCCGTGCCGAACAGGTGGCCGATGTTGGAGGCGAGCCCGTCGACCGCCCGCCCTTCGCCGTCGACCGCGATCGCCGGGTACGCGCCGTCGGCGTCGTCGATCCAGAAGCGGGCGCGGAAGCGGTCCGCGAGCTCCGACGCCCACGCGCGCCAGTGGCCGCCGCCGCGGCGGCCGAACGCGTCGAGGAGCTCGGCGCCGAGCATGGCCGCCTGGTAGGCGTACCCCTGGACCTCGGCCAGCGCGACCGGCGGCGTCGCCAGCCTCCCGTTCGAGAACTGCACGCTGTCCTTGGAGTCCTTCCAGCCCTGGTTGACGAGCTTGCCCTCGACGCCGCGGTAGGACACGAACTCCTCGAAGGTGCCGAGCCAGCCCAGCGCACGTTCCACCGCCGGGAGAAGCGCCGCGACCTCCTCGGCCGGCATGCCCCAGCGCCACGCCTCGTGGAGCGTGACCACGAACAGCGGGGTGGCGTCGACGGTGCCGTAGTACACCGGCGGCAGCCAGTTGGTCGCGTGCTCGGGGCGCAGCTCGTGCGGGATCTTCCCGGGCTCCTCCTCGGTGATCAGCTCGTGGCGTACGCCCTGGCGGCGCGCGAGGGCGCGCAGGGTGCCGGCGGCCAGCTCGTATCCGAGGGGCAGCGCCATACGCGCGGTCAGCAGCGAGTCGCGGCCGAAGAGCGTCAGGTACCAGGGGCTGCCGGCGGCGCAGTACGGCTCGCCCTCGTCGGCGAGCAGCAGCGCGGCCAGGTCACCGACGCCGCGGCCGACCAGCCCGTCCAGCCGTTCGTCGCCGGAGGTCACGGTCAGCGGCGATCCCGCCCACGGCGCGGGGCCGTACGGCTGCTGGTGGAACCCGTCCGTCGGCGGCGGCGTCGCGCGTACGGTCAGGGTCGTTTCGAAGGTCTCGCCGGGCGCGAGGGACAGCTCGGCGTGGGTGATGCCGTCCAGCGCCACGCGGTAGCCGTCGTGGCCGACGAACTCCCCGGCCAGCGCCGTGTGCTCGCGGTCGGGGTCGAGCTGGCGTTCCTTGACCGAGCTGATCGGCGCGAGGTCCGTCTCGGCCGTCACCTCCAGCACACCGGTGAAGTGCGCCTCTCCCCCGTTTCGCACGACGATCCGCTCGCTGCCGCCGTCGGGCAGCGCCGTACGGTGCCGCTCGACCGTCAGCGCGCCGGCGGCGCCGGTGAACACGGCGGAGGAGGAGCCGGTGAGCTCGGCGGCCACGAACACGGGATCGTCGCCGTCGACGGTCAGCGCGAATCTCGATAGCACGCGGCGGTCGGCCACGTACAGGCCGTCGACGCCGGCCGACAGCTGACCGTTCGGCGGCGACAGCCAGGTCGCGGGCGCCGCCAGGCAGGTGATGTGGTCATAGAGAGGGGGCTGGCTCATGAAGGCCTCTCGCATAGAAGAGAAGCCGGGCGCCCACGAGCAGGGCGCCCGGCTTCCGGGGGATCACTCGCGTCAGCTGAGCGTGATGACGAGGACCGAGGGCCCGTTGTGGGACCTCGCGTCGGTCACGACCTCACTGCCGCGCGTCGTCTGCCGTACCTGGTAGTCGACCGTACGGCCGTCGAGCGTCACCGAAGCGACCTTGGCGCCCGAGGGCAGCACCTGGCCGATGACGATGGCGGCACCGGTCGACCGGTCGTTCACGACCGTGCGCAGCGTCTTGGCCGAGGCCTCGGCGCTGACGTCGACCGCACCGCGGCCGACGCGGATGTCGCGGCCCGACACACTCTCCTGCTTCGGCGGAACCTGCGGGATGATCTCCAGCCGGCGGCGTCCCATGTCGGGGCTGATGCCGAGCTGCTGGTGAACGACCGGCCACAGGTTCCCGTACGCGCCCCAGGCCTGCAGGACCATGGAACGCTCGGTCAGCTTGCGGTCGATGTTCGGCGGGTCGAAGTCCGGGCTCGGCCCGATCTCCGGCATGGCCCCGGGCATCTCCCACAGCTTCGGGTCGAGCTGGATCCGCGCGTTGTCGTCGGTGTAGACCTGCTGCTGGGTCAGGCGCCCGAAGTTGCCCTCGGCGACCGCCATGATCCCGGTGTTGATCGAGAACGCCTCACGGTCGCTCTGCACGCTCGACACCGCACTGTCACACGCCGGCCCCTTGTTGCCGCCCTCGGCGGAGGTGCCGCCGGTGCCGGTGTGCAGGAGACCGTTCGCGCCCGTGTAGCAGGGCTCCTCACGCTTGGCGAGGACCGCGCGGCCGTGCTCGTCGGTGGCGAGCGGCTGAGTGAGACGCCCCTCCTGCACGAGCTCGGCGTCGAGCGGGGTCAGGCCGATCCAGTGACGCTGGAAGATCTTCGTGTTGTCGTTGGTGGAGTCACCGGGGTTGTCGATGGAGTCGGCGAAGTTGTCGGTGTCGCCGCCGTTCCACCACGCCTTGTCGAACGCCTTGCGCATGGTCTCGGCGTGGCCGCCGGCCCACGTGGCGGTCTTGGCGTCGCCCTTGGCCCGCGCCATGTCGGCGAGGTCGTACAGACCGCGGATCGTGTAGACGGTGTTGTCGAGCTTCTCGTCGCCCATGCCGGGCCGCTCGACGTTGCCGAGGCCTTCCGGCCAGCCGTCGCCGTCCTTGTCCAGCTTCTCCACGACGTAGTGCATGTTGCGCACGGTGAAGCCGTACACGTCGTCAAGGAAGGACCGGTCGCCGGTCCACCGCCACACGAGCGCGGCGGCGCTGGGGTACTTCGACGTCTCGTCGGTGTTGCCGGCCTCGTCGTTGGCGCCGAAGTAGACCGAGCCGTCCGAGACGGTCTCGTGGATCACCTTGCCGCTGCTGTCGTTGACCTTGTCGCTGATGTCGCGCAGGGTCCGCAGGTGGTCCTCGATGGCGGTGAACTGCCCGGCCGCGACGGTCGCGAACGAGGTGAACTCACCGTCGGTGCCGAAGATCCACGGGTAGTCCGGCCAGCCCGCGCCGATCCAGCGCGCCTTGGCGAGCGTGCCCTTCGGAGCCGGGTAGGACTTGCCCTCCTCGGTGGCGCGCAGCTTCAGGTCCCGCGACTCCTGCACGGAGTCGGCGAGGTTCTGCTTGCTCCACTCGACGCTCTGCTGGAGCAGCCGGTCGCCGGGCAGGTCGACCACGGTGTTGCGGGCGACGGCGCGGCGAGAGGCGATCTTGCGGGCGAGCAGGCCGGCCGGGTCGTGCAGCGCGGTGCCGAGAGCGGCCTTCGCCTCGGACGTGCCGTGGTCGGAGCCGGCGATCGCGATCCACACGGTGGTGCTCTTGCCCGCGGGCACCTTCACGTCGTACGAGAGGCGGCCGCCGGTGCCGTTGCCGAACCCGGTGTCGTCGCAGCGCTTCGGCGTGTCGCCGGTCACCGGGCAGACGACGGCGGGCTCCTGCGGACCCCGGTGGCCGGCGCCCAGCTCGTGGGAGACGGGCGCGCGGTCCGCGGCGACGAGCGCGGCGTAGTCGTGCTTGCTCGCGTTCTCCACCTTCGGCGTGCCCTGCTCGCGGAAGACCAGGTCACCGTCCTGGTAGGAACCGGTGTCCGGCAGGTTGTTCGCCTTCTGGTCCGGCTTGGTGCCTCCCCACGGGTAGGCCGTCATCAGCTCCGAGTGGGCGTCCACGTCGAGCCGTACGGTCTTGGCCTTGTCCGCGCTGAGCGTGAGGCCGATCAGCCCGGCGCGCACCCCGTCGGGGGCCACGTCCGTACGGTCGGCGGTCACGCCGTCCGCCGCGGCGTAGTGGATGCGGGTGTAGCCCTGCCCGGCGGTGTAGCTCTGCGCGGCCGCCTGCTTGCCGAGCCAAGAGCCGCCCAGCCCGAACCAGATGCCGTCGAGCAGTTTCACCGGCGGCGTCCAGATGCCGCCCATCTCGCCGAGCGTGTGCCAGCCGGCGGCCGGATAGAGGCCGTCCGCCGTGGACACGGAGTAGAACCGGTCACCGATCACCACCGAGCGCCGGTCCGGAAGACGGGTCTTCTCGGTCAGCTCGGTCGGGTCACTTTTCGTCTGGTGCGCGTCGGCGGCGCGTCCGGCTAGCGGATGCAGCGCGACGCCTCCCGCGGCGAGCACGAACGCCGCCACGAGAGCTGTGGCACGTCTGGCCATGAGGCCTCCCATCGATCTCCCCCGATGTGCGGACGTTGTCAGTCGTTGACGGCGAGCCAGGCGGTGGTGTCGGGCGGCAGCAGGCCTCCGTCGACCGGGCCGCTGGCCAGCAGCATTTCGGAGTGTTCAGGCAGTTCGTACGGGACGCCGGACGCGTTGACCACGCAGGCGAACCCCGGCGAGCGGGAAAGGAGCAGGACACCCTCGGGCGTATCCGCCCAGCTGAGGTCGCCCTCGCCCAGGGCGGGGTGCTCCCGCCGCAGGCGCAGCGCGGCCCGGTACAGCTCCAGCACCGACTCCGGGTCGCCCGACTGCGCCTCGGCCGTGAGCTCCGCCCACGATCCGGGCTGCGGCAGCCATGGCTTCCCGCCATCGGGGCTGAATCCGAAGGGAGGAGCGGTGCCGGACCACGGCAACGGAACCCGGCAGCCGTCACGGCCACGAACCGTGTGCTCGGAACGTTCCCAGACCGGATCCTGGAGGAGTTCCACCGGGATGTCCTCGACCTCGGCGAGGCCGAGCTCCTCACCCTGGTAGACGTACGCGCCGCCGGGCAGCGCGAGCATCAGCAGCGCGGCGGCACGCGCCCTTCGGGTGCCGAGTGCTACGTCGAGCGGTTCCTGCGTATCGTCGCGCGGTCCCCGCCCCTCGGTGTGCGGCCTGCCGTACCGCGTCACGTGGCGTACGACGTCGTGGTTGGACAGCACCCACGTCGCGGGCGAGCCGACCGTGGCCAAGGCGCCCGTCGTCGTGTCGATCACCGCGCGCAGCCGCTCGGCGTCCCACGGGGCCCGCAGGAAGTCGAAGTTGAACGCGGTGTGCAGCTCGTCCGGGCGTACGTAGAGCGCGAGGCGCTCGGGCCCGGACACCCAGGCCTCGGCGACGAAGGTACGGTCACCGTCGTAACGGTCGGCGACCCGCCGCCAGCCTCGGAAGATCTCGTGGACCTCGTCACGATCCCAGTGCGGATGGTCGGGCCGCTTCGTCGGCTCGAGGACGTCTTCGCCCTCGTGGCCGACGTCGGGCAGGCCGTCCTGCTTGATGAGCCCGTGGGCGACGTCGATGCGGAAGCCGTCGACGCCCCGGTCGAACCAGAACGCGAGGACATCCTCGAACTCCTCGCGAATCGCCGGGTTGTCCCAGTTGAGGTCGGGCTGCTCGGGAGCGAACAGGTGGAGATACCACTCCCCGTCGGGCACCCGGGTCCAGGCATCGCCGCCGAAGACGCTCCGCCAGTCGTTCGGCGGAAGCTCGCCTTCCGTCCCGCGACCGGGACGGAAGACGTATCGGTCACGGCCGGCACCGCCGGGGCCGGCCGCCAGCGCGGCCTGGAACCACGGGTGCTTGTCCGAGGAGTGGTTGGGGACGATGTCGACGATCACTCGAATACCGAGGTCGTGCGCCTCAGTGATCATCGCTTCGGCCTCGGAAAGGGTCCCGAAGAGAGGGTCGATGTCCTTGTAGTCGGCGACGTCGTATCCGGCGTCGACCATCGGTGACGTATACCAGGGGGTGATCCACACGGCATCGATACCGAGGTCGCGCAAGTACGGCAGCCGCGAGCGGATGCCGGCGATGTCGCCGACCCCGTCACCGTTCCGATCGGCGAAACTCCTGACGTAGATCTGGTAGATGACGGCACTGCGCCACCACGGCGCGGAGTCCTTGACGTGCACGATTTCCCTTCGGGGGTGGGGGCGAACCCGTTACTTGACGCCTCCGGCGGTGAGGCCCGCGATGATCCGGCGCTGGAAGATCAGCACGGCGATGACGAGCGGCACGGTGACGATCACGCCTGCCGCCATCTGGGTACCGAACGGCTGGTCGAAGCCGTACGCGCCGGTGAACTTCGAGATCGCGACGGTCGCGGTCTGCATCTCCTTCTTGTTGACCATGCTCAGCGCGATGATGAACTCGTTCCACGCCGCGATGAAGGCGATGATCGCCGTGGTGAACACACCCGGTGCGGCGAGCGGAACGATGATCTTCCGGAACGCCTGGCCGCGGGTGCAGCCGTCGACCATCGCCGCCTGTTCGAGCTCGAACGGCAACTGGCGGAAGAAGACCGTGAGGTTCCAGACCGCCAGCGGCAGGATGAAGGACAGGCTGGGCAGGATCATCGCCTGGTAAGTGTTGATCCAGCCGGTGTTCGTGAACAGCTTCAGCAGCGGGACGATCAGCGAGATCCCGGGGAACATCGACGTCGCGATGGTCAGGCCGAGAATGGCGTTCTTGAACTTGAAGTCCAGCCGGGCCAGCGCGTACGCGGTGAAGGTGCCGATGATCAGGGTGAGGATCGTCGTCACCCCCGCCACGATCAGGCTGTTCAGCAGCGACCGCTGGAACCCCACGTCGTGCTTGAACACGGCGGTGAAGTTCTTGAGCGACCACGTCGTGGGCAGCGGCGCGTTGGAGAACTGGTCCTCCGGGCGCCGGAACGCCGAGACGCACATCCAGTAGAACGGCAGCAGGCAGTAGAGCGCCACGAGCGAGATCCCGATGTACGGGAGTACGCGTCGTACGAGCGATGGCCGGTGCGCGCCCGCGGGGTCGACCCTGGCAGGGGCGGTGGTCGCGGTCATGCCGTCACCTCCTGGCGAACCGGAGCGGCTGCCTTTTTCTTCTTCTTGGGAGCGGCCTTGTTGCCCGAGCGCATCTGGCCGATGACGTCGGCGCCGAGCAGCTTGACGAAGGCGTAGGCGACGAGGGCGACGTAGATGAACAGGATCGTCGCGTAGGCCGACGCCGGGCCGAACCGCAGGTTGTTCGCCTCGTTGAAGGCGAGGATGGACAGGGTCTCGACCGAGTCCTTGTGGTCGCCGATGAGCACGTACGGCAGGTCGAACATGCGGAGCACGTCGAGCAGCCGGAACAGCACGGCGATGAGCAGCACCGGCTTGATCATCGGCAGGGTGATGCGCCAGAACGTCTGGACGGCGGTGGCGCCGTCCACCTTGGCCGCCTCGTACACCTCGGCGGGGATCGTCTGCAGCCCTGCGAGGACCAGAAGGCCGATGAACGGAGCCGTCTTCCAGGTGTCGGCGATGATCACGGCGACCTTCGCGTGGAAGCCTTCGGTCGTCCACAGGACCTGCGTGCCGAGGACCGCGTTGGCGACACCGTCGGACTGGAAGACCCACTTCCAGAGCAGGGCGGACACGGCGGTGGGGATGGCCCACGGGACGAGGATGCTCGCCCGTACGATGCCGCGGCCCTTGAACGCCTTGTGCATGACCATGGCCATCGTCACGCCGAGGATCGTCTCGATGACGACGGTGGTCACGGTGAAGAAGCTGGTGTTCCAGAGCGCGTTCCAGAACGCGGTACCGCTGTCACCGCTGAAGATCGCGGTGTAGTTCTTGAGGCCGACGAACTTGTCGCCCTTGATGACGAAGCCGTTGGCGTCGAGACCCTGGCTCCGCTCGAACAGCGAGTCGTGCAGCGCCTTGATGATCGGGTAGCCGACGACCAGCCCGAGCACGATCAGCGTCGGTGAGAGCAGGAGCGCGGCGAGGCGGCCAGTTCCCTGGACGTCCTTGCCCGCGCCTTTGCGGGGGGCCGGAGCTTTCCCGGCGGTTGTAGTGGTCATTAAGCCCTCCTCGAAGATCCACGGCGGGACGCGCGCTCGCGTCCCGCCGTGGATCCGCGCTATTGCTGGATCAGCTGACCGAGCTTGGTCTGAAGGTCGGCCAGTGCCTGCTGAGAGGTCTTCTTACCGGTGATCGCGGCGTAGGCCTCTTCGCGGATGGCGGCGGTCACGTCGCCGTACCGGACGGCCTTCGGACGCGGCTTGGCGTTGAGGAGCGACGCCTTGAGGGTCGGCAGGTACGGGAACTTCTTCAGCAGCTCCGGGTCGTCGTACAGCGACGCCAGCGTCGGGGCCTCAGAAGTCGCGAGGAGGTTGGCCTTCTCGTTCTGCTCGCTGGTCAGGTACTTGATGAAGTCCAGCGCCGTCGCCTTGTTCTTGGCGAACTGGGAGATGGCGAGGTTGTGACCACCCAGCGTCGGGGCGCCCGGACCGGACAGACCCGGCAGCGGAGCGACGTCGAACTTGCCCTTGACCTTGGCGGCCTTCTGCGACAGCGCGTACTGGTAGGGCCAGTTACGGATGAAGACGAGGCTGCCCTTCTCGAAGGCGCGGCGCGACGGCTCCTCCTGGAACGTCACGGCCTCCTTGGGGATCATGCCGCTCTTGAAGCCGTTGACCAGGAAGTCGAGACCCTGCTTGGCCTGCGGGGTGTTGACGTTCGGCTTGTTGTCGTCACCCACGACCACGCCGCCGGCGCTGTTGACGGCCTCGGAGAAGTTGCAGGTGAGGCCCTCGTACTTGTCGAACTGGCCGCCGTAGCAGCCGACGCCCTTGATCTTGCTGCAGTCGGCCTGCATTTCCTGCCAGGTCTTCGGCGGGGCGGCGATGCCAGCCTTCTTCAGCAGATCCTTGCGGTAGTACATGATGCCCGCGTCGGTCTTCCACGGCACCGCGTACAGGTTGTTCACGTACGAGGCCGTGCTGACCGTCGGCGCGAGGAACTTCGACATGTCGAACTGGTCCTTGGGAAGCGGAACGACCCACCGGTTGGCGGCGAACTCCGCGGTCCACACGACGTCGAGGTTGAGGACGGTGTACGCGTCGGACTTGGTCTGCGCGTTCTGCACCATCTGCTGACGCTGGGAGTCGGCGTCCTCGGGCAGCTCGATGAGCCGCACCTGCTCGCTCGGGTGCTGGGAGTTCCAGCCCTTCACGAGGTTCTGCACGTTGCCCGAGGTGTCCTTGCCCTGCGCGAGGGTGATCGGGCCGCGCCCGGTCAGCGCGTTCGCGTCGGTCTTCGTGTCGTCGCTCTTGGTCTTGCTGCCACCGCATGCCGCGACCATCGCGATCGCGCCGATCGCGACAGCACAGCGCGTGAATCTACTAACGGTTGCCACCTTCACTCCACTCTTCTGTGTTCATCTAGTTCCACGGCCGTCATCCGGCACGCTTGGTTCTCTGGTTACGAGAAGTGGTCGGAGCATCACTCCCTCGGGTGGGGCGCCAAGGCCCTGCAGCTGATGGAGAAGAAGCCCGACGATGCCGTGCGCGACCTCGGCGAGAGGCTGGCGCACACTGGACATCGGCGGAGTCACCACCCGCGCGGCCGGGGAGTCGTCGAATCCGACGACTTCGACGTTCGGGACGCCGTCCGTACCGGTGCCGCACGCCAGGCGTACCGCGAGGGCGTAGGTATCGCTTCCGCAGACGAACGCCGTCGGCGGATCGGGGAGGGCCAGGAGGCGGTCGGCGGCCGCCGAGGCCTCGGCGGCGTCCTCGGCGCTGACGCCGAGGAGCCCGTCGCAGTCGAGCCCGTCGGCGTTCATCGCCCTCTCCCAGCCGGTACGGCGCTCGTCACCGAAGCCGGTGCCCTCGGGCCAGCCGAGGTAGGCGATACGCCGGTGGCCGCGTGCGGCGAGATGCCCGACGGCCTGTTCCACTCCGTACGCCCCGTCGACGTCCGCCCAGAAGAACCGATCGTGGTCGTGGCCCCAGGGCCGGCCGAAGCAGACGAACGGGATCCGCCGGTTGGTGAACCATGTCAGGCGCCGGTCCATGTGGGCGACGTCCGCCAGGACGAAGCCGTCGACCGTGCCGGTGCGGATGAGGTCGTCGTAGGCGGCGAACTCCGCGTCGACGTCGGCCGCGGTGAACAGGAGCACGTGGTAGCCGGCCGCTCCGGCGGCGTCGGCGAGCGCGTGCAGGAACCGGTCGAGCAGGTTGCTCATCCGGGCCGGTGAGTCGATTTTGAAACCGATGCACCGGCTCGCGCGCTCGCGGAGGTTCTGCGCGGCACGGTTCGGGCGGTAGCCGAGTCGGTCGATCGTGTCTTTCACGCGCGCGGCGGTGGCCGGAGCTACACGGCGCGGCGCGTTCAGCACGTTGGAGACCGTCTGGCGTGAGACGCCCGCGGCTGCCGCGACCTGCGAAATCGTGACACCACTCCTGTCTTGGCCGGACATCTCACTCCCTCCGGAAGCTCCGCAGCGCCAGGTTTGATCGATCAAATTGTCAGTGCCCGATCCGTGTGTCAAGACCTCTTTGGACACCTTCTGATGATCTAGGGGTTTAGGGGGCAACTCTCCGCTAACGATCTGGTGTATTACTCGAAATCTCCGGTTTAGATGCTGATTAGAAGGGTGTGTTACTACGCCGCCACGCTGATCGGCACGGCGCCCGTCGCCTCCTCCAGCAGCCGTCCGTAAACCTCCTCCGGAGTCGTCTCGCTCCCCAGCCGGTGTCCGGTCAGCGCCCCGTGGTCATCGCTGGAGCCCGTCGCCGCGAGCCCGAGGTCCGACGCGAGTCTTCGCAGGCGCACGCGCGCGGCGGGATCGTGGTCCATGTGGTCGACCTCCACGCCGAAGAGCCCGGAGCCCGCCAGCTCCGCGATCCACTCGTCGGGAAGCGCGGCGCCCCGCCCGGTCGCCTTGGGATGGGCGAGCACGGGCACTCCCCCGGCCTCGCGCACCAGCCGTACGGCGGCGGCCGGGTCCAGGGCGTACCGGCTCACGTGGGCGCGCCCGCCCGGGGCGAGCCACTCGGCGGTGAAGGCCTGTGACACCTCAGTGATCACACCGGCGGCGACCATCGCGCGCGCGACGTGCGGGCGCCCGACGACGCCGCCGGCGAGGGCCTTCACCTGCTCCCAGGTCACCGGGACACCGAGCTCGATCAGCCGGTCGACCATCGCGCGGCCCCGGTCCTCACGCGCGCCGCGAAGGCGCGCGCACTCGGCGGCCAGATCCGCGGCTTCCGGGTCGAACAGGTACGCGAGCAGGTGGACGCTCCGGCCCTCGCGCCGGCACGAGAGCTCCATCCCCGGAACGAGCGTCAGCCCGGCCGGCAGCGCCGCCGCGGCGGCCTCGAGCCCGCCGACGGTGTCGTGGTCGGTCAGCGCGAGCACGTCGAGGCCCGCCTCGCGGGCGCGGCGCACGACCTCCGCGGGCGGCTCCGTGCCGTCCGAGGCGTCACTGTGGCTGTGCAGGTCTACGCGCATCCAACTCTCTCTCCGGTTCACACCAATGCGTGAGGCTAGAGTGCCGGTGACCTTTTTGTCGCGGAATTCACACGGGGGATCGATGGCCGAAACAACATCGTTGCGCCCTGGTGATCCGCGATCACTCGGCCCGTACCGGCTGACGAGGCGCCTGGGCGAGGGCGGCCAAGGCGTCGTCTACCTCGGTGAATCCCCCGATGGCGCCCGTGTCGCCCTGAAGGTCCTGCGCCGGGAATGGTGGGGGGACGGCCGGTTAACGGATCGGTTCGCGAAAGAGGTCGCGGCGGCGCGCCGCGTGTCGCCCTTCTGCGTCGCCCAGGTGCTGGACGCGAACCTGGACTCCTCACCGCCGTACATCGTCACCGAGTTCGTCGACGGCCCGACGCTGCTGTACTCCGTGCGCTCGGAGGGGCCGCGCTCGGGTCCGGCGCTGCACCGGCTCGCCGTCGCGACCGCGACCGCGACCGCGCTCGCCGCGATCCACGAGGCCGGCGTCGTGCACCGCGACTTCAAGCCCGCCAACGTGCTGCTGGGCGCCGACGGCCCGCGCGTGATCGACTTCGGCGTCGCCCGTGCCCGCCGGCGGCGACCAGGGCGGGCTCGCCCGCAGCCCGCGCCTCGGCCTGGAGTTCTGGCAGAACGGCGCCCCGGCCGCCATGTCCCTGGGCGAGAGCGGAGGCAAGGACGTCGTGACGGTCACGATGAAGCCGGGCCCGTTCGAGTTCCGCTTCCCCAAGCAGGGCAAGGACGTCGCGGTCCAGGTGTGCGCGTGGAACGACGACTCGAATCGTGGACCTGCGCTTCTGAACGGGTGCGGCCCCGGTGCGTCGCGCCGGGGCCGCACCCGCGTACGTGCTCAGCCGTGCGGCCGGAACGCCACGCGCACGCAGCCGTCCTTCTTGTGCTTGAACATGTCATAGCCCCGCGGCCCCTCGTCGAGGGACATCTCGTGGGTGGCCAGGTGACGTGTTGACAGCTCGCCCGCCGCGATGCGCTTCAGCAGCATCGGGATGTAGCGGTGCCCGTGCTGCTGGGCGCCCGCGAAGGTCAGGCCCTTGTTCATCAGGGCGCCGAGCGGAAACTTGTCGATCATTCCGCCGAACACCCCGAGGACGAACACCGAGCCGCCCTTGCGGCACGAGCCGATCGCCTCGCGGACGGCCACCGGGCGCTCCTGCCGCATGTGGAGCCCCTTCTTGACCTTGCCGGTGCCGATGTCCATGCCCTCGGACTCCATGCCGACCGCCTCGATGCAGACGTCGGGCCCACGGCCGCCGGTACGCTCGCGCAGCTCCGCGTCGACGTCGGCGTTGGAGAAGTCGATGGTCTCCGCGCCCGTGTACCGCTCGACCATGGCGAGTCGTTCGGGCAGGCGGTCGATGACGATCACGCGCTCCGCGCCGAGGATCTGCGCGGAGCGTGCCGCCATCTGGCCGACACCGCCCGCTCCCCACACCGCGACGACGTCGCCGGAACGCACCCCGCCCAGATGGGCTCCCATCCACCCGGTCGGGGCGGCGTCGGACGCGTACAGCGCGTCCATGTCGCCCACACCCTCGGGAATGGCGAAGGTGCCGTAGTCGGCGAACGGGACGCGGATGTACTCGGAGTGGCTGCCCTTGAAGCCGCCCATGCCGTTGGAGTAGCCGTAGGTGCCGCCGGTCTCGAAACCGAAGACCTCCTGGGCCAGTTCCCAGTTGGTGTTGGTGTTGTCGCACAGCGACCACATGTCATGCGTGCAGTACCAGCAGCGGCCGCAGCCGATGAACGAGCAGACCACGACGCGGTCGCCGACCTTGCGGCGCCGTACGCCCGGCCCGACCTCGACGATCTCCCCCATGAACTCGTGGCCCATCACGTCGCCCGCGCGCATCGTGGGGAAGTAGCCGTTGATGAGGTGCAGGTCCGACCCGCACGTCGTGGTGAGCGTGACCTTCAGGATCGCGTCCTGGTCGTTCAGGATCCGCGGGTCCGGGACGCGCTCGACCGAGAGCTTGTTCACGCCCTCCCAGCACAGTGCCTTCACCGTCGTCCTCCTCGCCGGCCCGCGAACTCCAGCAGGTTCTCCGTCGTGGCCGCCTTCGGCGACGGCGCTCCGTCCGTGCGCAGCACCTCTTCGGCCTCGATCAGCGACTTGGCCTGGCGCAGCGCCTGCTGTACGGCGCGGCGCGTGCTGCTGCCGGCCCGCCATGACATGGTGCCGCCCATCCTGCCGCGCGGGAAGTCGCGCAGCCGGGCGCCCAGTTCGGTGCCCCGGTCGCCGGGCGCCTGGCAGATCTTGATGTCGACGGCGTCGCCGAGCCGGATGATCGGCTCGGGCAGGTCGGCCGGTGAGGCCAGCCGCGCGGGCGAGCAGTTGATGGTGACCATCATCCAGCGGTTCTTCATGGCCCGGTCCCGCCTCGACTCGGTGGGACGCGCGGCCATCCAGCCGGCGAACCCGACACCGGCGGCGAGCAGCCCGGCTCCGCCGACGACGCGGGTCAGGTCCCCCCGCCCCATGCGCGAGATGTCCCGCATGGAACCGGAGACCCGTCGCGGCATCATCGGCCGCCCGGATCTGACCGCCCGTCGCGGCATGATCATCCGGCCCGATCCGGCCGGCCGCCGTAGCACGATCATCCACCCCGGCCCGGCCGCCCGTCGCGGCATCATCGTCCGGCGCGGCGTGCTCCCGTGCCTGGGCACGATGCCCTGGCGTGCCTGTGCGGCCCTCTTGGCGGAGAGCGCCCGCCAAGCGAGCATCAGGGCGGTGCCCATGAGACGGGCCGACGCCGAGAGTTGGGCGTCGCGAGCCCCCCGTTTGCCATGTTTTCGCTCGGCGGCGTGACGCCAGCCGCGAATCTTCTCCTGCATGCGTTCGAACCCCCGTGGGTGGTGGACAGGGCCGGACCGATGTCCGTGCCCGTACCCCCGCCGACCAGGGCGTCACGTCCGGCGCGCCGGACCGCGCGCAAGCTTTACGCGAGCATGCCTGGGTCAGGAGACGGCGCACGCCCCCGCGAGCAGCCAGGAGGTGCCCTGCCCGGCGTTGCCGCACGTGAGATCCGGGTGCCACTGGGGCACGGGGACCAGGCCGGGGTCGACCAGGCTCGCGCCGCCGAACAGGCGCTCGATCTGGTCCTGGGTGCGCAGGACGGCCGGCGCCGAAGATCTCTCGTAGGCGTCGACGATCGTCTTGACCTTCTCCGTGTCCTGGCCGGTCCGGGTGATCGCGGAGATGACCACCTGGCTGCCGGCGCAGGTGATGTCGCGGAAGCTGCGCACGATCTCGGCGGCCTCCTCGTCGTCGGTGACGAACTGCAGCACCGACACGAACAGGACCGCGACCGGCTCCGAGAAGTCGATCATCGAGACGAGTTTGGGGTTGTCCAGGATCGCCTTCGGCTCGCGCATGTCGGCCTGAATGAAGACGGTGTTCGGATCCTTGGCCAGCAGCGCCTCGCCGTGGGCGAGCACGATCGGGTCGTTGTCGACGTAGACGACGCGCGTTCCGGGGGCGATCTCGTGGGCGACCTCGTGCACGTTGCCCTGGGTGGGCAGCCCGGTGCCGAGGTCGATGATCTGCCGGATGCCCACCTCCGCAGTGAGGTAACGCACCGCCCTGCGGAGGAAGTCGCGGTTCTCCCGCGCGAACCGACGCCCCTCGGGCACCACCGTCAGGATGACCTCGGCGGCCTCGCGGTCGGCGGTGAAGTTGTCCTTGCCACCCAGGTAATAGTCGTAGAGCCGTGCCGGGCTCGGGGTGTTGATGTCGATCTCCGGCACGGTGCGCGTCTGCGGGCCGTTCCGGCCCGCATGCCCATCACCCGCCAATGCGTGGCTCCACGATGGTCGGCATGCCTACATGTTAGCCAGCATGATCACTCTGTGATGGGACGTCCTTCACGAATCGTTCGCACGACCATCACTCATCGCAATGAAGCAATGACAGTGACAATTCACCCAAAAACGCACATATGAGACAAGTCGCCTGATTGGTGATTCCCCATCGCCCCTGGTCATCGACACGCGGGCACACTCGAGCCTTTACCACCGGTTGCCTGAATCGGGGTGACGGATCGTACCGATGCGCCCGTAGCGTCACTGTACGACTGCGGACCGTCGATCAACGCCGGCTGTGACGTTGGCCACGTGAGCGACCTCGATCCCAGGGAGGCGGCATGACGGCACGGAGGCGGGCGGCCTCGGACGGCCAGAGCGGGACCGGGAAACCCGTCGTCCACATCCTCTGGATCAACGCGGGCCTGAGCTGCGACGGCGACTCGGTCGCCCTGACCGCGGCGACGCAGCCGAGCATCGAGGAGATCGTCCTCGGCGCGCTGCCGGGCCTGCCGGAGGTGGCCGTTCACTGGCCGCTGATCGACTTCCAGTCCGGGCCCGTGGGGGGCGACGACGCGTTCATCGACTGGTTCTTCAAGGCCGAGCGCGGCGAGCTGGAGCCGTTCGTGCTGGTCGTCGAAGGCTCCATCCCGAACGAGTCGATCAAGGAGGAGGGCTACTGGTGCGGGTTCGGCAACGACCCGGAGACCGGCCAGCCGCGTACGACCAGTGAGTGGCTCGACCGGCTCGCGCCGAAGGCCACCGCGATCCTGTGCGCGGGCACCTGTGCGACCTACGGCGGCATCCACGCGATGGCCGGGAACCCGACCGGCGCGATGGGCGTGGCCGACTACCTGGGCTGGGACTGGAGGTCCAAGGCCGGCCTGCCGATCGTCAACGTGCCGGGCTGCCCCATACAGCCGGACAACCTGTCCGAGACGATCCTCTACCTGCTCTACCAGGTGGCGGGCCAGGCGCCGATGATCCCGCTGGACGAGGCCCTGCGCCCGACGTGGCTGTTCGGCAGGACCGTGCACGAGGGCTGCGATCGTGCGGGCTACTACGAGCAGGGCCAGTTCACCACCGAGTACGGCTCGCCGAAGTGCCTGGTCAAGATCGGCTGCTGGGGCCCGGTCGTCAAGTGCAACGTCCCCAAGCGCGGCTGGATGAACGGCATCGGCGGCTGCCCGAACGTCGGCGGCATCTGCATCGCCTGCACCATGCCCGGCTTCCCCGACAAGTTCATGCCCTTCATGGACGAACCTCCCGGCGCCCGTGTGTCCACCGCGGCGAGCGGAGCGTACGGCGCGGTGATCCGCCGGTTGCGCGGGATCACGCTGCGCACGCTCGACAAGGAACCGAAGTGGCGGCAGAGGGGCCGCGAACTGCTCACCGGATACAAGGCGCCCTGGAGCTGACCTGATGACGTCCTCGGAGAACGACCGCAAGCTCGTCGAGATGGCGTGGGACCCGATCACCCGCATCGTCGGCAGCCTGGGCGTCTACGCGAAGATCGATTTCTCGAACCGTGAGGTGGCCGAGTGCTACAGCACCTCGTCGATCTTCCGCGGCTACAGCATCTTCATGAAGGGCAAGGACCCGCGGGACGCGCACTTCATCACCAGCCGGATCTGCGGGATCTGCGGCGACAACCACGCGACCTGCTCGGTGTACGCGCAGAACATGGCCTACGGGGTGAAGTCACCGAACCTGGCCGACTGGATCCTGAACCTCGGCGAGGCCGCCGAGTTCATGTTCGACCACACCATCTACCAGGAGAACCTGGTGGGGGTGGACTACTGCGAGAAGATGGTCCGCGAGACCAACCCCGGTGTCCTGGCGCTCGCCGAGCGCACCAACGCACCGCACTCCGCCGATCACGGCTACAAGACGATCGCCGACATCATGCGGTCGCTGAACCCCCTCGAAGGCGAGTTCTACCGCGAGGCGCTCCAGGTGAGCCGCTCGACCCGTGAGATGTTCTGCCTCATGGAGGGCCGCCACGTGCACCCCTCCACGCTCTACGCGGGCGGCGTCGGCACGGTCGCGACCGTGCAGCTGTTCACCGACTACCTGTCCCGACTGATGCGGTTCGTGGAGTTCATGAAGCGGGTCGTGCCGATGCACGACGATCTGTTCGACTTCTTCTACGAGGCGCTCCCCGGCTACCAGCAGGTCGGGCGCCGGCGCGTGCTCCTCGGCTGCTGGGGCGCGTTCAACGACCCCGAGCACTGCGACTACACGTACCAGAACATGGCCGACTGGGGCCGGAAGATGTTCGTGACGCCCGGCGTCGTCGTCGACGGCGAGCTGGTCACCGGCAGCCTGCTCGACATCAACCTCGGCATCCGGATCCTGCTCGGGAGCTCCTACTACGACGACTGGGAGGGGCAGGACCCGTTCGTCACCCACGACCCGCTCGGCAACCCGGTCGACGCGCGGCATCCGTGGAACCAGCACACGATCCCGCATCCGCAGAAACGCGACTTCGACGGCAAGTACAGCTGGGTGATGTCGCCGCGATGGTACGACGGCAAGAACCATCTCGCCCTCGACACCGGCGGCGGCCCGATCGCGCGCCTGTGGTCCACCGCCCTCGCCGGGCTCGTCGACATCGGGTACGTCAAAGCCACCGGGCACAGCGTCGTGATCAACCTGCCGAAGACCGCCACGCTGCCCGAGAAGAGCTTCGAGTGGAAGATCCCCATGTGGAACGGGGAGCCGCTGTCCAACGCGATCGAGCGCAACCGGGCGCGCACCTACTTCCAGGCCTACGCCGCGGCCGCCGCCCTGCACTTCGTGGAGAAGGCGCTCGCGGAGGTCCGCGCCGGGAGAACGAAGACCTGGGAGCCGTTCAAGGTGCCGGACGAGGCCATCAGCGTCGGCTTCACCGAGGCCGTCCGCGGTGTCCTGTCCCACCACATGGTGATCAGAGACGGCAAGATCGCCAACTACCACCCGTACCCGCCGACCCCCTGGAACGCCAGCGTGCGCGACGTGCACGGCACCCCCGGGCCATACGAGGACGCGGTGCAGAACACTCCGATCTTCGAGGAGAACCCGCCGGAGACCTTCAAGGGCATCGACATCATGCGGACCGTCCGCAGCTTCGACCCCTGCCTGCCCTGCGGCGTCCACATGTATCTCGGCAAAGGCGACGAGCTGCGGCGTACGCACAGCCCGCACGCGTTCCCCTCCGAATGAGAGGAGACTCCGATGACGCGTGACGCTCGGGCGGCCGGCGACCGCGTCGAGGCGATCCTGACCGAGCTCGGCGGGCTGGCCGACGCCAGGGTCGTGGCCGCGGCCGAAGATCTCGTCCGTACCCTCGTCGAGCTGTACGGCGCGGGCCTGGACCGCGTCATGGAGATCGTCACCGAGACCGGCGCCGCCGAGGCGCTCGACCGGCTCACCTCCGACGATCTCGTCTCCGGGCTGCTCGTCGTCCACGACCTGCACCCGCTGACCACCGCCGAACGGGTCGGAATGGCCCTCGAAGGGGTACGTCCCTATCTGGGGCTGCACGACGGCGGCGTGGAGATGATCGAGATCACGCCCGCCGGGGTCGTGCGGCTCCGGCTGGTGGGCGGCTGCGACGGCTGCCCGTCATCGCGCATCACGATCACGGACTCCATCGAACGCGCGATCTCCACCGCCGCGCCCGAGGTCTCCGGGATCGACGTCGAGCGACAGGACTCTCCGGCGGGCCCGCTCCTGCAGATCGGGCGCCGCCCGCCGGGCCCGTGCCCCGTCCCGGACACGTCCGGCTGATCAAGGTACGCCGCGCGGCGCCCGGTCTCACGCGACCGGCCTGCGGGCGGCTCACGGCGGCTGTGGCCGCCGCGCGAGAGAGGAGGGAACCATGCTGAAGCGTCTGCTCACCGGCGCGGCCTTGGCGGGACTCGCCGTACTGATCGTCACGGCGATACCCGACCTGAAGCGGTACCTGAAGATCAGGGACATGTAGGTCATGCACGAGCTGGGGATCGCCGAGGCCGTCCTGAACGCCATGGAGCGCCGGGCGGACGGCCGGCGGGTACGCCGCGCGCGAGTGCGCGCCGGTGTCCTGCTGCACATCAGTGAGCCCGCGCTGAACCAGGCGTTCATCATGGTCTCCGACGGGACCCTCGCGGACGGCGCCCACCTGGACGTCGTCATCGAACCGGTCCTCCTCGCGTGCCGGCCGTGCGGACGCACGACGATGTCCGACCGGCTGCTCGCCACCTGTCCCGAATGCGGCGGCACCGACCTGGAGCTCCGCAGCGGCGACGAACTCGTCCTCGAATCCGTGCAGCTCGCCGAGGCGGAGGCGTCGGACCCGGCCTGAGTCCTCACTCCCAGCGGATCTCCTTGATGCCCGGCAGGTCGCTGTCGTAGCGCAGGGTGTGACGCCGGCGGCCGGACAGGAACAGGCCGAGCCGGTACTCCGTGCCGTGCTCGTCGACGAATCTCAGGCAAAGCGTGCCGGCCCGCAGGCCCTTGGGCCCCCGACCGTCGACGATGATCATGAAGTCGTAGCAGGCACTGGCGGTGTCCATCCGGATCGAGTGGACGCGGGCGCCGCTCTTGCCGACGATGACCCGGCTCAGGTCGGTGGAGCCGTCGATCTCCACCGTGTCGCCGGGGAACAGAGATCCACCGACGGCGGCGGACGCGGCCCCTGGTCGCGCCGCCGTCGGGCGTGCTGAAGGCGACCCGCGAGACGTCCGCGGGCACGAGGTGGCGGACCGCGCCGTCGGCGTCGACGGTCCACGGCGTCCCGTCGGGGCCGGCCGCGATCCGGGCGGCGCGGCCGCGGATCCGGTCCCAGCCGAGGCCGTTCCACGCATGGATCCCACCGCTCCCGGCCGTCCAGGCCGCCGGCGCGACACCGGTGGAGACCGCGATGTCGGCCGCCGACCCCGGCAATGCGCTCCATCCCGAGCCGAGCGGTCCGCCCGTTCTCATCCGGGAGATCGCGCCGGACCCGCCGGCGATCCACGGCAGGCCGGTGGGCGCGACCGACACCGCGACCGCCGAGCCTTCGGCCCGCTCCCAGCGGGCGCCGTTCCAGCGCAGGACGGGATGCCCGTCTCCGTGCACGGCGCGGCCGGTCACCCAGACCGAACCGTCGGCGCCCGCGCCGATGTCGCTCGCGCCGCTCACCGGCTCGCCGGCGGCGGACACGCCGACGGGGATGCCGTCGCAGGTCACCGGAGTCCAGGCGCCGCCGTCGCGGCGCCGGATCGCTCCGTCGCCGTCGACCGTCCACGCGGTGCCGGCGCCATCGACCGCGATGCGCGTCCCGGCCCCGCCCATCGGCTCCCAGAGGCCGTCCCGCAGCCGCTGGACGGTGCAGCCGTTCTTGTCCGGCGCGGGCGTACGGCTGATGGCCCACACCACCCCGTCGCCGCCGACCGCGATGTCGGTCGCCTCGCCGCGGCAGGATTCCCACCGCCACCCACCCGCGACATCACGTGAGATCTTCGGGATCCGCGTCACCGCCGCCCGGATGGCCGCGATCTTGGGGGCGCGGAACAGCTTCTCGGCCCGGCCCCGCTGGGCGTCGTTCCACTGCTCCAGCGTCAGCATCGCGTCCCCCTGGCGCACCAGGGTCGGGAACCGGTTGAAGATCTGCGCCGTGGTGATGCCGGTCGTGCCGCGGTCGATCAGCTCCCCGATCGAGGCCTGGGACAAATGCGCGGTCTCGCTCGCGATCCGCACGCCGTCGCCGCCGTCCATCATCGTGCAGTCGCCGTAGATCTCGAACGGCGCCGGGTGCGCGGCCGAGGCGACCGTCAGCCCGGTCCTGGTGTAGTGGTCGTGCAGCACGCCGCTGGACACCTGCACGCCGGCGTTCTTCACGAACGTGAGGTAGTGCTTGTACGCGTCGGCCTGCGACCGCGTGCCGTCGGCCGTGACGCCGGCGACGTCCATCCGGCGGCGCGCCGACCACTGTTCGTCCGCCGTCTGCGGGTCACGCGCGAGGGGACGCCTCGACGGGTCGAGGAAGCCGTCGTAGAGGCCGCGCGCCGCCAGCCCGCCCTGCCGCGCGCTGGTCATCGTCTTGACCATCTTCCAGTCGGCGACGGGCATGAGCCGGCCGAGGCCGGTGGCGGCCCACTCGACGAACCACTGCATGACCAGGGTCTTGTTGATGAGGTGGCCGGCGGCGAACGAGTCGTGCAGGAAGTGGTCGGCGTAGCCGTGGTTGATCCACGCGAGGTAGGCCAGCCGCTCCCGGTGCGCGGCGTCGCGGGCGTAGTACGCCTGCTCGGCGTGGTCGCGGGCGATCAGGTGGTACTGCTCCCACCGGTACCAGGAGCCCGGCGCGAAGTGGCAGGCGTTGCGGCCGACGACCGCACCGTAGTGGTCGACGCCGTTCGGCCCGATACCTTCGGTGAGGCGGTCGAGGGCCATGCTCTGGAGCAGGAGGTCGGCGAAGCCCCAGCCGGTATTGGCGACGACGGAGTTCTCGAACCGGCCCTTCCGCCCGCCGCCCAGCAGCCTCGTGACGTGGTGGAACGACTCCTGCCGTACCGCCTGCAGGAGGGGTTCGAGGATTCGCTTCGGCTGGGCGTCCAGGGCCGCCGGGTCGGCCAGGTAGTCGGCGAGGGTGTTGAGCTCGCCGTACGTGACGAGCAGCCCGCTTCCGCCGAGCCGGAGCGTGCGGATCCCGGGATGGCGCGCCTTGATCGCCTCCGGCGTGACGCCGTCGGGGTCCTCGCGCCACATCTCCAGGAAGTCGCGCAGCTCCTCCAGCTTCTCCGGCCGGTCGGCCGCCCGCTTGGTGATGGCGTCCAGGTCGGCAGGCAGGGCGTCGCCGAGCAGGCGGTGCTCCCACGACGCGTGCCGCTGCGCGACCAGCTGCTCGGAGTCCTCCAGCGTGCGCACCCTCCGCAGGCCCGGTGTGACCGCTCCCCGCGCGAAGCCGCGCGCGAGGGAGTCCGCCTCCGCCTCGCACGCGTCACCCGGCGACGAGACCGACGCGCCTGCCGTGCACGGCAGGCGCGGCCCGCTCTGGCCGACGGCGTGGGCGACCTCGTGGGCGAGCAGTTCGAGGCCGGCGCGCGAACCCGGGGCGTACGCGCCGCTCGCGAAGAAGAGGTCGGCTCCGATGGTGACGGCCTCGGCGGCGAAGGCGCGCGCGATCCGGTCTCCGGTCTCGCCGGTGTGGATCCGCAGCCGTCCGAGGTCGGCGCCGTACGCGCGCTCCAGTGCGGACCGCAGGCGACCGCCGAGCGGCTCGCCGGTGCCCAGGACGCCGCGGAGCCGGTCTTCGGCGAGATGGTGCGGCATGGTCGGCCTCCCTCGGATACGTTCCGCGCACATGCTCGGACGTTCCGTGAGCAGAACACGCCGGGGACGCGGGTCGCAAGGAGAGGCTTTCCCGGCGGGCACGGTCACAGGACCAGGCTCAGCAGGAGGACACAGACCATCGAGACCACCGAGATGATGGTCTCCGTGTAGGACCAGGTCTTGATCGTCTGGCCGACGCTCATCCCGAAGTACTCCTTGACCAGCCAGAATCCCGCGTCGTTGACATGGGAGAAGAACAGCGAGCCCGACCCGATGGCCAGGACGAGCAGCGCCGTGTGCGACGTGCTCATGCCGACGGCGAATGCCGGCCGCGGAGATGGTCGCGAGCGTGGCCGAGCCGGTCGCCGGCCGGATGCCGACCGCGACGAGCCGGCCCAGCAGCAGCGCCGAGAAGTGCGCGCCGTTCGCCGCCTGGGTGATCGTCTTGCCGACCCCCGCGTCGATCAGGGTCTGCTTGAAACCGCCGCCGGCGCCGACGATGAGCAGGATCCCGGCGATCGGGGGAAGCGACTCGGCGACGGCGGCCGAGATGCGCTTGCGGCCGAAGCCCGCAGGGCGCCCGAGCGTGAACATCGCCACCAGCACCGCGACGAGGAGGGCGAACAGCGGCGTGCCGATGCCGTCCAGCACCGTACGGACGGTGCTCCCCTCGTCGAGCCGGACGTCGGCGATCGCCTTGCCGAGCATGAGGACGACCAGCGGCAGGACCGTGCCGACGGTCAGCCCGAAAGTCGGGCGCCGCGCCGCCTCCTCATCGCTCTTCTCCTCGTCCAGTTCCGCCATGAGGGCGGTGGGCGGGGTCGCGTCGACCCAGCGCGCGGCAAGGCGGCCGAAGAGTGGGCCCGCCACGATGACGGTCGGCACCGCGACGAGCAGGCCGAGCGCGAGTGTGACGCCCAGGTCGGCCTTGACCGTGGTGATGGCCACCAGCGGGCCGGGGTGCGGCGGCACCAGGCCGTGCAGCACCGAGAGTCCGGCCAGTGCGTGATGAGCACGACGATGACGGCGACACCGATCACCGCGGCCACGATCAGCCGGGTGTCGTGGCCGCTCCATGAGGAGGCGGAGAGAACGCCTTGCGAAAACGTCATGTGGAAGCCCTCTTTCTGGAGCGGGTCGGGGGTCCGTTTCGTCTCGTCGCGCGCCGGGGGGCGGCTCGCGTTGCCGGGTACCGCTGATCTCACGGTGAGATCGCGGCGTCCATACTGTCCGGTTTGTGATCTGAGGGCCAGGCGTGACGGGGGGCAAGTGGCCGGAACCTTGGCGAGGTTTGCATCAATTGTCCACGGCGAAATGGAAGATTCCTGATGGTATTCACCTGTCGTTATTTACTATTTCGCGCCTTGACTAGCCCACTGTGGCGACGCAGAGTAGAAGAGATCGCACATTGTGCGATGTTGCGGTCGATTCGGAATGCGATGGCGCATTTATCGCCAGCCGGATAACTCGGTTGTGGGCGATTCGCTCGTCGGCGTAACGGGCGGAAAACCCGGAGCGTGGCATTTCGGCACCCATCCCGTTTGGCGCGGGGATGGCTCCGCGGAAGCGTCCCGCGCACGGCACCGGGCACTGTCCGACTCGCACCCGCGGGCGATCGGGACCTGATCCCGATCGCCCCCGCACGGTCGGCGGTCCTCCGGCACCGGCCTCACGGCAGGGCCGCCGACTCCGCACCCCATCGCGACGGCACACCCTCCGGCATTCCTCGGGCGACGCCCTTGGCATATACCCCCCGTAGGTATACTTTCAGGCCATCGACGTCATTCCCCTGGAGGTTCACCAATGGGCGCCATCGGGCATGCACTGGCGATCGCCGGGACGATGACCTGGGAGATCCTCTGGGCGTTGATCCTCGGATTCATCCTGTCCGCGGTCGTGCAGGCCGTCGTCCGCAGATCCACCGTCGTACGGCTGCTCGGGGACGGCCGGCCGCGTACCCTCGCCGTCGCCATGGGCCTCGGGATCGCCTCCTCATCCTGCTCGTACGCCGCCGTCGCGCTCGCCCGCTCCCTCTTCCGCAAAGGCGCCGCGTTCATCGCCGCCATGGCCTTCGAGATCGCCTCCACCAACCTCGTCATCGAGCTCGGCATCGTGCTCGCGCTGCTCATGGGCTGGCGGTTCACGGCCGCGGAGTTCATCGGCGGGCCGATCATGATCGTGGTCGTCGCGGTGCTGTTCCGGCTGTTCCTGCGGGAGCGGCTGCTGCGGGAGGCGCGCGACCAGGCCGGGCGTGGCGTCGCCGGGTCGATGGAGGGCCACGCGGCGATGGAGATGTCCGTTCAGCGGGACGGGTCGTTCTGGCGACGCCTGTTCTCCGGCGAAGGACTCACGGCGGTCTCGAATGTCTTCGTCATGGAATGGGCGGCCATTCTCAAGGACCTGGTCATCGGGCTGCTGATCGCCGGCGCGGTCGCGGCCTGGGTGCCCGCGTCGTTCTGGAGGGGCTTCTTCCTCACCGGCCATCCGCTCGCGGCCGAGCTCTGGGGGCCGATCGTCGGCCCGCTCGTCGCGGTCGCCGCGTTCGTCTGCTCGATCGGCAACGTTCCGCTCGCCGCGGTGCTCTGGAACGGCGGCATCAGCTTCGGCGGCGTCATCGCCTTCATCTTCGGCGACCTGATCATCCTGCCGATCATCAACATCTACCGGAAGTACTACGGAGCCCGTACGGCCCTGTTCATCACGGCGACCTTCTACGCCGCCATGGTCCTCGCCGGCTACGCGGTCGAGCTGATCTTCGGCGCCGCGGGCCTGATCCCCCACGGGCGCGGCGCGATGGTCATGGAGGAGCGCGTCTCCTGGAACTACACGACGTGGCTCAACATCGCGTTCCTGCTCGCCGCCGCCATCCTGGTGCTCCGCTCCGCCCGCACGGGCGGCCTCGTGATGCTGAGGATGATGGGCGGCTCCCCGGACCGCGAGCATCACTGAGATCCGCCGTGGCCCGCCGCCGGAAGAGTTGGACATCGGCGGCCCGGCGGGGAATCCTATGCGCCTGCATGATCGAATCTTTGGGTCACGAGGAGCGGTAGAACCGATGCTGATGGCAGCCGAGTCCGTGGAGCCCGGGCCGTACGACGCCGTCGAGTACGAGCTCGGCGTCCTGTTGCGGCGCGCACGGTCGATCTCCGCCGAGATGGGCCGCGCGGTGCACCCCGACCTCGAACCCGGCGCATACGGCCTCCTCGTCGGGATCCACGACCGCCCGCGCGGGCGCCCCAGCGACCTGGCCGACCACTTCGGCATCGGCAAGGCCACGATGAGCCGCCAGCTCAAGGCACTGGAGGGGCTGGGCCTGGTGGCGCGCGAGCCCGACCCCGGCGACGGGCGCGCCCACCTGCTGGTGCTCACCGAGCAGGGGCGCACACGCCTCGACCACGCGCGTACGGCCCGCATGGCACGGTTCAACGCGCTGCTGGGCACCTGGCCCGAGGACGACGTGCGCCTGCTGGCCGGCCTGCTCGGCCGCCTCAACCGGCTCGTCGACACGATGAGCGAGACGGCACCGCGAGGTCAGGCGAGGATCGCGCAGGGGTGACCGAAGTGTTCCTTGCCGCCCGCCCTCCGGCTCCCCACCCTGAGGGCATGAACAACTGCTCCTGTGGACACGGCAACTGCTCCTGCCCGAAGGGCTGCTCCTGCGGCTGCAACGGCTGACCCGTAGCAACACCTCACTGGTGCAGGCCGCGGCCCCGCTCGTCGCCCCGGTCGACGTCCAGGCCCACCACCGAGGAGCACCGGTTGCACCGCCACTCCGCGACGACCAGCTCCGACGCCATGTCGCGCGTACGGTACGGGCGCGCGATCTTCTTGCGGCTCATCCCGTACCCGCAGGTCGAGTGCATCATCAGGCCGCACTCATGGCACGGCCACACGTCGTCGCCGGGGCGCATGCAACCGGGGCACGTCGGGACGTGGTCGTCCGCGTGGGAGTCGAAGGGGTCCATCTCCGAGCGCCACTCGCGCTCCAAATCGAGGTACTCGTCGTCGGGCCAGGCGTGGTCGGCGAGCCACGCGAGGTACTCCTCGGCGTCGGCGGCCAGAGACGCCGTCATCGACTCGGGATGCCCTTTGCCGCACCTCTTCGGCGAGGTGCCATACCGGTGCACGAGGCACACCGGAACGACCGAGAGCACGAACAGCGGAATGATCAAGATTGAAGCGATCATGGCGCCACTTCCGGCACCGGGTTCGGCATGCGGACGACATGTCGTGGCGGCAATGCCACGGGGGACACGGTGGTTCCCACGGTGGCGTCCTTTCGTGAGTACTGACGGGGGAAGATCACGAAAACCCTGCTCCACGCACACGCGGGTGTCACAAAGCGGTATGAACAGTATCGAATCCGGGTCAGCCACGGAAATCGATCAGACAATTTAATGATCATTATTGGGAATCACCGCCGAATGCCATCATGAAGGCTTTCATGATCCAAAACTTTCGGACGCACTCGCCCATCCCAGAACGCCTCTCCGCCCATGCGGGGCCGGACGTCCGGAACTCCCCGCCTCAGCCCGCCTGGCCGATGGCCTTGATCTGCAGCGCGTGCTCGACCACCGCGATCAGCACCTCGCGCGCGGACGCCTGCCGCCGTACGTCGCACAGCATGACGGGCACGTCGTCGTCGACGTCGAGCGCCACGCGCACCGTTGCCATGTCATAGCTCGGCGCTCCGTCGAAGCGGTTCACGGCCACCACGAACGGCACGCCGCGCTGCTCGAAGTAGTCGATGGCGCCGAAGCAGTCGTTCAGGCGCCGCGTGTCGGCGAGCACGACGGCGCCGACCGCGCCGCGAGCCAGGCCGTCCCACATGAACCAGAAGCGCCGTTGCCCCGGGGTCCCCCAGAGGTAGAGCACGACGTTGTCCTCCAGCGTGATGCGGCCGAAGTCCATCGCCACCGTCGTGGTCTCTTTCGACTCCACGCCGGTCGTGTCGTCGACACCGACGCTCTCCCCGGTCAGGGCCTCCTCGGTCCGCAGCGGGCGGATCTCGCTCGCCGTGCCCACCAGAGTCGTCTTGCCCGCGCCGAAACCACCGGCGATAAGGATCTTGACCGCGACCGCCGGCAGCTCCGGCAGGGTGTCAGAGGAGGTGGAGCTCATCGAGAACCGTCCGGAGGATCCGTTCGTCGTGGATGTCGGTCGGGGGGTCCGGCGCGTGCACGGCGACGAACCCCCGGTCGCGCAGGTCCGCGATCAGCACGCGTACGACCCCGAGCGGAAGGTCGAGGTCCGACGCCAGGTCCGCGACGACGATGGGCTCGCGGCAGCACGTCAGCAGGCGCAGGTGCTCGCGATCGAGCCAGTGCCGGTCGGCCTCCGCCGGAACCCCGCCGACGACGACGGAGACCACGTCGATGGGCTCACCGCCCGCGCGCGTACGCCCGCGCGTGACCGCGTACGGACGCACCACCGGCCCCGCGTCATCGTCGAACCACCGGCGCCGAGGTGCGTTCACCCCGATCACGCCCCGCCCGGGACTCCGCCCGCGGACCTGGGCGAGGTTGCGAGGTGACGCCGCACGCGCTTGACCAGCCGCGTCATCTCGTACGCGATGAGGCCGACGTTGGCGTCGCCCTCGCTGATCAGAGCGAGACAGCTGCCGTCGCCGGCCGCCATGACGAACAGGAAGGCCGTCTCCAGCTCGATGACCGTCTGGCGGATGTCACCGCCTTGGAAGCCGTCGCTGACGCTCCGCGCCAGGCTGTGGAACCCGGCCGCGAGGGCGGCGAGATGCTCGATGTCGGCGCTCGGCATGTCACGGGACACGCCCATGGGGATGCCGTCACCCGAGAGGACCATCGCCTGGCGTACCAGGTCGACGCGCCCGACGAGGTCGTCGAGCATCCAGTTCAGTTCGCCGGTCGTGTCCAGCATCTGTTCCTCCCGTTCACAGGCCGTCCAGGTCGTCATCGTCCTCGCGGCCTCGCTGCCACCCCTGCTGGAGCGACGACATCAGCGAGCGGACCTCGTCCGGCGCCCGTGTGGTCGACGGATCGCTCCCCACCGACCGCGGCGGGTCGTCTTCGCGCAGCTGCGGCGCGAGACTCGTCTGGCGCACCCGGCGCGGCAGCTCCGGCATCTCACCGGCGAACGCGTCGGTCAGCTCACCGGCGTTCCACTCGCCGCCGGAGTCGGGAACGGAGACGACCGGGCGGGGCGCGGTGATGTAACGCGGCACGTCCGGCGGCCCGGGGACCTCCCGGGCGTACGCGCCGTCCTCCGACACCGTGTCATCGTGGCCGGAGCCGTTGTCGGGCACGATCACGTCGAGCGGCAGGAGCACGGACGCCTTCACGCCGCCGTACGGCGACGGCTCCAGCGCGACGGTGATCCGGTGCCGCGCGGCGAGACGTCCGACGATGAACAGGCCGAGCCGGTCGCTGTCGGCGAGGTCGAACTCCGGCGGCTTGGCCAGCCGGTCGTTGGCCTCGCCGAGCTCGTCGGGGTCCAGCCCGATGCCGCGGTCCTCGACCTCGACGAGATAGCCGTTGGTCACCAGCTCGCCGCGGACGAGGACCTGCGTGCCCGGCGGCGAGAACGCGGCGGCGTTCTCGATCAGCTCGGCCAGCAGGTGGGTGATGTCGGCGACGACACCGCCCACGAGAGAGGCGGGCGAGACGCTCTGGACGTCGATGCGCCGGTAGTCCTCGACCTCGGCGATCGCGCCGCGCAGGACGTCGCGGATGACGACGGGGTGGTGCCAGCCGCGGGCCGGCGAGGCCCCGGAGAGGATCACCAGGCCCTCGGCGTGACGCCGCATGCGGGTCGTCAGATGGTCGAGGGCGAACAGGTCTTCCAGGGCGTCGGGGTCCGACGCCTGGCGTTCCATCGCGTCGAGCATCGTGAGCTGGCGGTGCAGCAGCGACTGGCTCCGCCACGCGAGGTTGAGGAAAACCTGGTTGATGCCCTGGCGCAGGCGCGCCTCGCCCACGGCCGCCTCGACCGCGGTGCGGTGCAGGGTGGTCAGGGCCTCGGCGACCCGGCGTACCTCGGTGCTCTGTCCGACCTCCAGCCGCCGTACCTCGGCGTCGACGTCGACCTGCTGGCCGCCGCGAAGACGCCTGATGACGCTCGGGAGGCGCTCGCCCGCGAGGTCCAGCGCGACCTCCTGCAGACCGTCCAGTTCGCGAGCCAGCCCGCGGCCGAGCAGCACCGACACGGCCACGGACACCGCGATCGCCGCCAGGCCGACGGCGCCCGCGATGTAGAGCAGGTACATGGTGCCGTCGTCGGCCGGGCCGGCCTGCGCGGACAGGGCCACGCCCGCGGCGGCGGTCGCCTCCGGCCAGCTCTTGAGGAGCGGGGTGACGGTCGTGCGCCAGCTCGCGGCCCGCGGCGTCAGCGACGCACGCGCCGCGCGGATGGCGATGGCGTCCTCCAGGTTGTGGAAGGCGCCGAAGCCCGGAGAAGCCGCCATCCTCTCGAGGGGCGCTCCGACGGCTAGGCCCATGTCGTCCCTGCCATGGGCGAACAGGTAGCGCCCGGTGTTCACGCTCCGCACGAACAGGGCATGCTCGCCGATGGTCATCCGGTGGGAGCGCGAGGCCAGCGCGGCGTTCACGAGCGTGTCCTCGCGCATCGCCAGCTCGTACGCCGCGCTCACGTCGAGGACCGCGGCGCCCTGCCGGTAGATGTCCGGGTCGTCGACGACGACCATGCCGTTGAAGAGCCGGCCCAGCGAGTCGAGGACCGCGTTGAAGGAATTGATCGCGTCCAGGGTGGTGATCACGTGGGCGTCGGCGTGCGCGCGGACCTCCGTGAGGCCGTCGAGCCGCGTCGTCAGGTCGTCCAGGCGCTTACGTGTCGTCTGGTCCATCGCGCCGCGCACGCTGGGCTTCAGCACGGCGACGCGGAACGCGGCCTCGGCCGTGTCGGTGGCGGAACGCCCGCTGGCGACCTCGGCACGGCCGTGTGCGCCGCCCGAGCTCATCTCGACCGCGGTGGCCAGGCGTTCGCTCTGGATCGTGGCGGACAGCGCGGTGCCCGGTCCGACGGCCTTCTCATAGGCCCCCGAGAGGTCGTGTTTGCCGACGGTCGCCCGAGTCGTGACAAATGCGACAAAAGTCCACAAACCGGCCAAGGAGAGGAGTGGCACCAGCAGGAGTACCAGCAGCCTCAGCCGCAGCGAACGTCGCCTTGCGGAACGCATTTGGGAACCCATGGCAGCCTTTTCGGTCTCCATACGGACATGCGCGAAATACGCCATCCCGTATGGCGAACTCCTCCCGAGAGGCTAAATGGCACCACACAAATCACACCGGCCGCAACCGATCTGGACATGGTGTCCAATCATCGTCACCAGTCCTCTTCGTGCTCCGACGCCACGGCCACGAGACCGTCGGCGGTCATCTCGTAGCGGTTCATGGTGCTCAGCGGTGGTGAGTAGACGTGCACGCTGACCGCCGGGGCATCGGAGGCATTACGGACATCGTGCACATAGTCAGTGCCGAAAGCCCAGGATTCCCCGGCTCGTACGATGCGCGAACGCTCGGGCCGACGCTCATCCAGCGCGCCCAGCGCAACCGCGAAGGCGCCACGCGACTCTCCGTGGTCATGGAAGCCCGTCGACTGGCCCGGCAGCCAGCTGATCAGCCAGACCTCGTGCTCGTCGTCGCGGTGCAGGCGCTCGTACCAGCGGCCGTCGGCGCTGAGGCGTACCCGGTCCAGCCACTCCTCGGGGTGCTCGGCGAGCGAACGGGCGATCTCCTCAAGGGCGGGCGCGGCGGTCTTCGATGCGATGATGGCGGTGCTCATGTCGTCTCTCCAGGCGGAATCCGTGTCGGCGAACGATGGGAACCGTTACGCGACACAGCGCGCTGGCCTGCCGTCGAAGATCGACGTGCAGGCGCGTATGACGAAGGGCGCCGAAGTGCATCTCCCCAGGGTGGCGTCAATTACCTACTAAGTCAACCGGAAATTAGTAGATCTTGCTCGAGGTCCGGACGCGCCCGACTCGCGCACCCGCGATGAACAGGCCATAGTCTCGGCATGATGACCGGTGTGGAGCGACGGCAGCACACGCAACTGGCACGAGGCCTGCTCGACGCCGTCGCGCGTGCTCCCGCGACGGCGCCGCGCGGATGGCGCTGGACTCCCGCGCTGCACTGGCGGGTGGCCGGCGCCGTGGTCTGGGCGGCCCTCTCGATCGGGTTCACCGCCGGGGCGATCGGCCAGATGGTCAGCTCGTCCATGGACAACAACGCCGCGACCGTCGCCGCGGTGCTCGGGCTCGCCCAGGCCGCTCCCCTCATCCTGGCGCCCCGGTGGCCGCTCGGCGCCTGGCGGATCATGGCGTCGGGAATGCTCGCCGGTGCCCTGCTCCTGAGCGGCAAACACCTGTTCTGGCCCTGGCCGGTGACGACCTGGCTCGCGATGATGGTCGTTCTGTTCCTGATCTGCGTCGGGTACGAACGCGCGACCGCGCTCGGCGCGGGGCTGATCACGGCCCTGGCCGTGGTCCTGCCTGCGGTGCCGATCGACGGGATGCGCCTCTGGTTCGCCCTGATCCTGTGGGGGATCATCGCGGTCGTCCTGCTGTTCGCCGACGCGCTGAGCGGCCGGTACGCCGCCGAGGCGAGCCTCGCCGAGCAGACCGCCCTGCGCCAGCGCGACCTCGCACGCCAGGCGGTGCTGGAGGAGCGCGCCCGCATCGCCCGCGAGCTGCACGACGTCGTCGCCCACCACATGTCCGTGATCGCGCTGCAGTCCGAGGCCGCGCCGTACAAGATCACCGATCTGCCGCCGGCGGCGCGGCTGACCTTCGAGGTCATCCGCGACGCCGCCCGCGACGCGCTCGCCGAGACCCGCCGCGTCGTCGGGCTCCTGCGGCAGGACTCCGACACACCCGAGCGTCTCCCCCAGCCCGGCCTCGAACGCCTCGAAGAACTCGTCGAGGGCGCACGGCACACCGGCCTCTTCGTCGAGTCGCGTGTCGTCGGCGTCCCCCGGGTGATCTCGGCCGGCGTCGACCTGTCGGCCTACCGCATCGTCCAGGAGGCGCTGAGCAACGCCGCGCGGTACGCCCCCGGCTCCACGGTCTCGGTCCTGGTCCGGTACGGCGCCGACCAGCTCGTGGTGTCGGTGACCGACGACGGCGCCGAGACCGACACGACCCTCGAACCCGGCGGCGGCCATGGCCTCGTCGGCATGCGCGAACGCGTCACGATGCTCGGCGGCACGCTGACCACCGGCCCCGGTGAACACGGCGGTTTCTCCGTCGGCGCCGAGCTCCCGTACGCCGACTAAGGTCATGCCATGACCATCCGCGTGCTGATCGCCGACGACCAGGAGATGATCAGGGACGGATTGGTCTCACTGCTGTCCGCCCCCTCCGACATCGAAGTGGTCGGCCAGGCCGGCAACGGCCGGGAGGCTGTCGAGCTGACCCGCGCGCTCAACCCCGACGTCGTCGTCATGGACATCCGCATGCCCGTGATGGACGGCCTGGACGCGACCGCCGAGATCACCGGCCGCCGGTGCGCCGGCGATCCGGACGCCACCGGCCCGCGCGTTCTGGTGCTGACCACCTTCGACCTCGACGAATACGTCTACGAGGCGCTCGGCAACGGCGCCAGCGGCTTCCTGCTGAAGGACGCCGCGGCGGCCGAGCTGCTGTCCGCGGTCCGCGTCGTGGCCGGCGGCGACGCGCTGCTGGCGCCCTCGATCACACGCCGCCTGATCGGCGACTTCGCGCGCCGCCGGCGCCACGAACGGCCGCGGCCCGACGTCATCGCCACGCTGACGCCCCGCGAGGTCGACGTGCTGCGCCTGATAGCGCGCGGCCTGTCCAACCTCGAGATCGCCGAGGAGCTGGTCCTGGCCGAGCAGACCGTGAAAACGCACGTCGGGCACGTCCTGACCAAGCTGGGCCTGCGCGACCGCACCCAGGCCGTCGTGTACGCCTACGAGAACGGCCTTGCCGGCTGAGCCGCTCATGATGTGCTGTACCGGCAGGGATCCATCCTGGAAGGGAGTCGCGGATGTCGTTGCTGCCGGAGACGGAGCGTGCGCTGCTGCGCAGAGTCGCCGTCGAGCAGGCTGAGAAACGGGCGCCGTCACTGGCCGCCACCGTGGTGCGGGGCGGCCACGCGGTGTGGTTCGGCGGGCGCGGCCGGGTGGGCGGCAAGCAGCCCACCGCCGACACGCAGTACCGCATCGGTTCGATCACCAAGACGTTCGTGGCCGCCCTCGTCATGCGGCTGCGCGACGAGGGCCTGCTCGACCTGAACGACCCTCTCGAACGCCACCTGCCCGGCACCGCGCTGGGCGAGCGCACCATCGCCCAGCTACTCGCCCACACGGCGGGCCTGACCGCCGAGCCCGCCGGTGAGTGGTGGGAACGCACCGCCGGAACCGACTGGGACGGCCTGACCGCGGCGAACGGCCCCGAGGCGCTCCGCCACCGCGCCGGACGCCGCTTCCACTACTCCAACCTGGGCTTCGCCGTGCTCGGCCAGGTCGTCGCCGCCGTACGCGGAACGGAGTGGACCACCGCGCTGCGCGAGGAGATCCTGACCCCCCTCGGGATGGACCGCACGACCGTACGCCCCACCGAACCGCACGCCGAGGGGCTGGCCGTGCACCCGTGGGCCGACGTCGTCCTCGCCGAACCCGAACACGACGCCGCCGCGATGGCACCCGCCGGACAGCTGTGGTCGACGACGACGGACCTGGCACGCTGGGCCGCGTTCGTCGGCGGCGACACCGGCGGCATCCTGAGGCCGGAGACGGTCGCCGAGATGCGCGAGCCCGCCACGATCGAGGACGGCCCCGCGTGGCAGAGCGGCTACGGCCTCGGCCTGGCCCTGCGCCAGGAACGCGGCCGTCGCCTGGCGGGCCACACAGGCTCGATGCCCGGCTTCCTGGCCGCCCTGTGGACCGACGTGGAGAACGACGTGTCGTCGGTAGTGCTGCTCAACTCCACGAGCGGCGTACCGGTCGGAGGCCTCGCCGCCGACCTGGCCGGCATAGTCGCCGACCAAGAACCGAAACTGCCGGACGAGTGGACACCACAAGAAGCCACCGACCCGGAGCTACTGGAACTGACCGGCCACTGGTATTGGGGCCCCAGCCCCCACGTCCTACGCCTCCTGCCGAACCGCTGGCTGTCCCTGACCCCACCGGACCAGGACGCGACCACCGGCCGCTTCCGCCCGGAGAACGACGGCACGTGGACCGGCCTGGACGGCTACCGAGCCGGCGAAACACTACGCGTGGTACGCAGGCCGGACGGCACGGTAAGCCACCTGAACGTCCACACATTCATCTTCACCCGCACCCCGTACGACCCGACCACCCCGGCCCCCGGCGGCCTCGACCCCCAAGGCTGGCACCACCGACCGCGCTGAAGGGCACCCCGCCAACCGCCGTAAGCGCGCCAACGCGTCCACCATCACCGGCCGTACTGGCTCGTGGCGCGCTCGCGGTCGTATGTGCGCCGCTCGGCGACGCGTACGCCCACTCGCCGACACCGGTGCCCGCCTGTCTAGGTCGGGCGGGCGGGGCGTGGTTATGGTCCGTCCATGGGGGATGGTCGGCTGGTCGCCGGGCGCTACCGGCTCACGGAGCACATCGGCAGGGGCGGGTTCGCCGTGGTCTGGCGGGCGCGCGACGAGCGGCTCATGCGCGACGTCGCCGCCAAGGAGATCCTCGTCGCGTCGCACCTCACCGGGGCTCAGCGCCACGAGTTGCGCGAGCGTACCCGCCGCGAGGCTCGGGCGGCGGCACGGCTCCGGCATCCGGCCGTCGTGACCGTGTACGACACGGTCGTGCACGGCGGAAGCCCGTGGATCATCATGGAGCTCGTACGGGGCCGGTCCCTCAGCGAGATCGTCCGGTCCGACGGCCCGCTCACGCCGGAGCGCGCCGCGCGCGTCGGGCTGCGGGTGCTGGAGGCGCTGCAGGCCGCACACGCGGCCGGCGTCCTCCACCGCGACGTCAAGCCGGGCAACGTCATCATCGACGCCGACCGCGTGGTCCTCGGCGACTTCGGTCTCGCCACGATCGACGGCGACCCCGACCTCACCCAGCCCGGCATCGTCATGGGCGCACCGGCCTACACCGCGCCGGAACGCGCCCGCGGCGAACCAGCCGTCGCCGCCTCGGACCTGTGGTCCCTGGGCGCCACCCTCTTCTACGCCGTAGAGGGCACCCGCGCATTCGACGGCCCGAACCCGGCCGCCGTACTCCACAACGTCCTGACCGCCACCCCCGCCCCGGCCCCACACGCCGACCGCCTGGCCCCGGTCCTCAGCGGCCTGCTCCACCGCGATCCTGCAACCCGGATGAACGCGACCGAGGCCGCCGAACTGCTCACCCACTCGTACGAACAACCACCCGAACCGTCCCCACGCCCCCGTCTGGGCCGCCCACCACTCAGATGGCCCCACGCAGGCCTACTGGGACGCTCACGCCCCGCCTAGCGCTCGTCGTTTACTCCTCCACCACGGACGTCGTACGCGCCTCCGCCGTGGTCGGGATCGCCCGTCAGGCACGGTCAGGTTTCGGGCGCGCGGAGCCGTTCAGGGACGGCGGCGACGAGGTCCTCCCGAACTCGTAAGAGACGCCACTTCCGGAGCCCTCCAGGCGGAGATCAATTGGGGTTTTCGCACCCCTGCGCTGTGCTAGCCTGACTGTGGTTCACGGGACGTAGCGCAGCTTGGTAGCGCATTTGACTGGGGGTCAAAGGGTCGTGGGTTCGAATCCCGCCGTCCCGACCACACGTGAGAGGCCACTTCTGATCTTTTAGAAGTGGCCTCTTTTCGTGCGTACAGCTACGCGGGTGCGTCACCGCTCCCGCCGTGGTCCTCTCTCCCTCCGGCTTAGCTATTTCGGCCCATCACGGCAGCGGATCGGCAGACTCGGGCTCACTCTCACGGCCCGCTCCTTCAAGATGTCGTCTATCGCGCCGGCCCCCTCGATCGTGACTGGCCGGATTTGCTTCCGGTAGACGGCCTCTGTCGTACTCGTCCCCGAGTGACCGACCAAACGCGCGATGTCCTCCAGCAGCACACCGTTGTCCGACAGCAGCGACACGAAGCTGTGCCGCATCTCGCGCGGCGTCCACTCCTCCGCGGCGCACTGATCGGCCGCCCGGGTCGCGGCGAGTGGTCAATAACCGTCATTCTCATTCCAGTCGCCCGCCGCTCACCGATCCGGGTGGACCGGCGCACCGATTTCGTGCCGGCGCCTCGGGGGGTGAGGCCGCCAGCCGGCCGCCACCGGCGAGTCCTCGCTCACCGGCGCGGCGTGCACGGCATCCAGCGTGTCGCGTACGGCGGTGATCCCACCGGGCGGCCAAGGGGGAGGCCAACCGCCGGTACCGAGGTCCTCCAGCCGCGTAACTGCTCGTCATTAGCTACAAAACGTCCGCAACACCGAGGTCACGGGCGACCCCGACTTTCCGCCACCGGTGAACCCCGGCGATCCGTAAGTGGGCCGACAAGAACAAGGTCGAGTTATGCCTGACCCCGACCTATGCCTCCTGGGGCCAACCCGATCGAGGCCCAATTCGGGCCGCTGCGAGGTCGCGCTGTGCTGGCCTTGCCGTGCCGTCTACCGTTTGGATGGAACCCTCCACCGTGCGTGGAACTCAGCGAGAGGCTTCGATGCAGATCGCTACGCTGCCCTACATTGACGAGCACGCGACGGTCGTTGCTGCGGGGGGGCGACGCCGTCTGGCGCAGTCTCGTTGAAACACTGGACCGGTTCTTCTCGCGTCCCGGTGTGGCCGGCTACGCGAGACTCGTTCGGGCCACCGACCACACGGCGTCCGGGCCACGCCCCCTTGCCGAGGGCTCGACGCTTCCCGGTTTTCGGGTCGTCGCCGCGGTCCCGGGACGCGAGTTGGTCCTTCAGGGACGCCATCACTTCTCGTCTTACGCCCTGATCTTTCGCATCGAACCCGTCAGTCCGGGCCGGTCGCGGATACGCGCCGAGAGCCGAGCCGTCTTCCCCGGCCTGGCCAGCGGCCTCTACCGACGGCTCGTCATCGAGACGGGCGGCCACGCAGTCGCCATACGGCGCCTACTTGCAGCCGTCCGCCATAGAGCCGAGTAGCGCACACACGACCTCGAGCCCTCCCTTGAGACGAGCTACACGCGACTCATTTCGTAGAGAAAACCTCAGTGCGCACCCACCTGGCCTGCTCTGATCGCCTTCATACAGCGTGGGTGGGGGGGAATGACTCCTGTGACCTCCCGGATGGAGCCCGCATCGGCATTGCCCCCGAGGTTCTCTACGGGTCTGGGACTACGCATCGGGGGCTCTCTGCGGTCTGGCGAGCCCCCGGCCCGGCCGTCACGGAGCTCCGAGCAGCAACCGAACGGTGAACGGGCCTATGTGGGAGAGGTCCGGCGCGCGTTGGATGTGAGGACACGGTCGAGCGCCGCCCGGCCTGCGGGTCCCCATGTCGGCTTGCCGCCGGGAAGGCCCTGTTCCCCGTTCTGGCCCATGAGGATGAGGAAGAGGCTTTTCAGAGCGGCCAACCCGCGGGCGCGTCGGATCGTCGCCTCGTCCGCATGCGCGTACACCTCGAAGAACCGTGAGGCCGCGCCGGTGGGAAGGAGCAGCCAGGCGGCCGCGAGGTCCCATGCCGGATCGCCGGCGAACATGGCATCGAAATCGACCACGCCCGAGAGTGTCCCGTCCGAGACGACGACATTCGCGGGATGGAGGTCACCGTGCAGCCATACCGGCGGGCCCTCCCACTCGGGGGCCGCGACGGCGTCGTCCCAGACGGCCCAGACAGCCCGGACGTCGGCGGCGATGCCGCCGGGGGCGATGGCTTGCAAGAACTTTTCGAAGCCGTCCGTGCACTTCTTGGGGTGAGCGCCGCGGTCTGAACCGGCCGGCGCCTCGGCGGGCGCCTCTACATGAAGCGCCCTGAGGAAGCCCGCCAGAGTATCGGCCGCGTGGTCGCCGCGGCTGATCGAGGTGCAGTCGAGTGGCTCGCCGGGAACCCACGTCATGATGGTCCAGGGCCTCGGGAAGCACGCGGACGGCTCGCCGATCCGCACAGGAGTCGGAACCGGGAGCGGAAGGCGCGGGGCCAGGACGGGCAGCCACCGGCACTCCTTGCGCAGGAGATCCGAGGCTTGTTCCATGCGCGGCATACGCACGGCCAGCTCATCCCCAAGGCGCCACATCTGGTTCCCCCAGCCGCCCGCCACTTCGCGGATGGCCAGCCCCGCAAGGTCCGGATGCTGGTCCTTGAGAAGATCGCGCACCAGCTCTGCGGTGATCTCGATCCCAGGGTCGGTCATGAGAAGCCACGGTACGTGAGACAGACGGAGCGGACACTCACCCTCCCGAATGCACCGGCGGGGATGACAGTGGCCAGGCGTTTGGTCATCCTCAGCTCCTTCGTGGGTCGTGTTCCACTCGCGGGCAGCGTCACGACGAGACCGCGGTCGTGCAGCTCTTGGATGGCGCGCCGCATTGTCCCGAACGCCACGGAGTACGAGGCGGCCATTTCCCGCTCGCTGGGGAGTCGCTCGCCGGGCTGAAGCGTCTCGTCTGCGATCCGCGAGCTGACCAGGTTGACGATCCGCACATAGTCCAACGTTTTGTGCATACAGAGCGGGCGGGAGCGGTTGGCTGGCGGATCGGAACCCCGAATAGGCCCGGAGCCTAGGCCCTCCTTCTCGGGCGGCATCTAAGGTCAGGACGCACGGCCAGCTCTTTCTCGCAGCGACACCAATTCACTCGGTCACAACGCTGGTACGCCGCTCCGCCCGACTACGCCGACCCGGAAGCGGCGCCAAGTCCGGCACCTCCCCATGCCGGGCCGGGCGTGCTCTCGGTGAAGAAAGTGCTTTCGGACGGGGTCAAGTTCGATCTCACGTTGCCCGGCGGTGGCGGTAACGGGTCTCTCAAGGGGCACTGTACTTCCACCTTTCATATCGGGAGCTCCGGTGGTGGCCTTTCGTGTCCGGTGAAGCCGGCGGGGCCGCCCGAACCGGATGCCGGGGAGTTCGCGATGCAGTTGGTGGACGTGAGCGGACGTACCGCGATCATTCGCCCTGGCCGCGAGGTGAGCGGCGGGGTAGTAAGTGGCGCAATTATGTCGCATAGAAAGCCCTGATCTGCGAAAAGGATCCGCCATGGAAATCGGGACGTAAATGCACGACGCCGATCCGTGAAAGACCGCGACACGGATCTTCGAACGGCTCATGGCGCACCGAGAAAAGGCTTCCATCAGTGACAGGCGTGACACGATCGGCAGTGAGTTTTCACCCTGATTGACGAGCAGTTCGGCTTTTCCGCCAAGCCTGCACGATCCCGCCGTCCCGACCGAAGAACGCTGAAGGCCGGTTCTCGCCTGACTCAGGCGGTGACCGGCCTTTCACATGCCCGGACGCGGGCACGACCGGCCCGGCCGCAGGGCGTCCCCGCGAACGCCAAGTGTCGCCGACGCCACGCTGGTTGACGACAAGATTTGACCCGGTGCCATGAGAATATGAAAATAAGTTTCACCTTCGGCCGTCCGAAGCCCTCCTCAGGTCTGGAGAGTGTCCGTGCGAGTACTTGGACTGATGTCCGGCACATCGTTCGACGCCATCGAGGTCGCTGCGGCCGACCTGGCGGGCGAGGGCGGTGAGCTGGCCTTGCGACCGCTCGGCTCGCTCTCGGTGCCGTACGACCCCGGCCTGGCGGACGACCTCGCGGGCGCGCTGCCTCCCGCCGGTGCGACAGCCGGGCTGATCTGCGCGCTCGACACGAGGATCGGGCAGGCCTTCGCCGAGGCGGCGGCCCTTGGGGTGAAGGAGTTGTGCGGCGGCGACGCCGACCTCGTCGTCTCTCACGGGCAGACGGTCTTCCACTGGGTGGAGGACGGCCGGGTGCTCGGCACGCTGCAGATCGGGCAGCCCGCCTGGATCGCCGAGCGTACGGGCCTGTCGGTGGTCGCGGACCTTCGGGCGCGCGACGTCGCGGCGGGCGGTCAGGGTGCGCCGCTGGTCAGCCTCTTCGACACGCTGCTGCTCGCGGGCGGCACGCCGCGTGCCGCCCTCAATCTCGGCGGCATCGCGAACGTCACCGTCGTCGCCGATGGGCGTGAGCCCGTCGCGTTCGACACCGGTCCCGCCAACGCCCTGCTCGACGCCGTGGTCTCCGAGGCGACCGCGGGCGAGCGGCGCTACGACGCGGACGGTGCAGGCGCGGCGGCCGGAACGGTGCGCGAGGGGCTGCTGGAGCGGCTGCTGGCCGAGCCGTACTACGCGGCCAAGCCGCCCAAGTCGACCGGCAAGGAGCTGTTCAACCTCGCCCACGTCCGTGAGGCGCTCGGCGGCGAGGCGGTCTCGCATGAGGACCTGCTGGCGACCCTGACGCGGCTCACGGCCCGTACGGTCGCGGACGCGCTCGCGCCGTACGGCGTCGGCGAGGTGATCGTCTCGGGTGGCGGCACGGCCAACCCGGCGCTGCTCGCCGCCCTGGCCGAGGAGCTGCGGGGCGTGAGGCTGCGGACGATCGACGAGCTCGGTGTCCCGTCGGGCGCCAAGGAGGCGTACGCCTTCGCTGTGCTGGGCTGGCTGACCGCGCACGGCCTTCCGGGCACCGTCCCCTCGTGCACGGGAGCGGCGGGCGCGCGGGTGCTGGGCACGATCGTGCCAGGCGCACGCGGACGGCTGCCGACGCCACCGACAGGTACGGAATCGCCACATCGACTGCGTCTCGTGGCAGACGGCTCATGACGGGCACCATCAACGCCGCCTCGGAAGGCTCTTCAGTGCAGCTCGACGAACTCCCGACGGAGACCAGGAACGCGCGTACCGGCGAGCTCGACCGGTTGCCGCTGGCCGAACTACTCACGATCATGAACGACGAGGACACACACGTGGCCCCCGCCGTGGGCAAGGTCATCCCGCAGATCGCGCGGGCGGTCGAGCTGGTCGTCGGCGCGCTGAGCGCCGGCGGGCGTCTCGTCTACATCGGCGCGGGGACTAGCGGCCGCATCGGCCTCCTGGACGCGGTCGAGTGCTCACCGACGTTCGGCATGGAGCCCGGCCGCATCGTCGGGCTCATCGCGGGCGGCCCGAACGCGTTCGCCGTCGCGGTCGAGGGCGCCGAGGACGACGCCTCGCTGGGCGAACGCGACGTCCTCGATCTCGGCGTCGACGCGAACGACATGGTGATCGGCCTGGCCGCGAGCGGGCGCACGCCGTACGTGCTCGGCGCGCTGGCGGCGGCGCGTGCGTGCGGTGCCCCGACGGCCGGGGTGTCGTGCAACAGCGGCTCTCCGCTCGGCAAGGCGGCCGACGTCGCGATCGAGATCGCGACCGGCGCGGAGGTGCTCACCGGGTCGACGCGGCTGAAGGCCGGCACCGCGCAGAAGCTCGTGTGCAACATGATCACGACCGCGGCGATGGTGCGGCTCGGCAAGGCCTACGGCAACCTCATGGTCGACCTGATGCCGACCAACGCCAAGCTCGTGGACCGCGCCCAGCGCATCGTGCGGGAGGCCACCGGCTGCACCATCGACGAGGCGCGCGCGGCCCTGCGGGCGAGCGGCAACCATGCCAAGACCGCCGTGGTCATGGTGCTGGCGGCCTGCTCGGTCGACGACGCGCGGGCCCGCCTCGCCGCCTCGGCGGGAAAGGTGCGCGACGCCATCGCCTAAGGGTCAGCCGCGTCGCGCGGAGAGGGCGGCGCGCGTACGTGCCAGGGCGGTGCTCGTCTCGGCGAGGTTCTGCCTGGCCACGGTCACGAACAGCATGTCGATCACGACGAGCTGGGCGATGCGGCTGCCCATGGCGCCCGAGCGGAACGCCGTCTCGCGTGCCGAGGTCGTTAACACGATGTCGGCGACCGACGCCAGCGGGGAGTCCGGGGTGTTGGTCAGCGCCACCGTCGTCGCCGCGCTCTCCCTCGCCTGCCGCAGGTACCCGACGGTGTCCGGTGTGGAGCCGGAGTGGGAGATCCCCAGCGCTACGTCGTCGGGCCCGAGGAGGGCCGCCGAGGTCAGGGCCATGTGCGGGTCGGCCCAGGCGAAGGCGGTGCGGCCGATGCGCAGGAGCTTCTGCTGGAGGTCGGCGGCGACGAACGCGCTGGCGCCCGCGCCGTACACGTCGGTGCGGCCTCGGTCGGCGGCGGTGATGGCCAGGGCCGCGGCCTCCAGGCTGTCGGCGTCGAGCAGCCGCGCGGTCTCGCGTACGGCCTGGCCGTCGATGTAGGCGATCTTCTCGATGATGGAGGCCGTGGAGTCGGCCGAGCCGATGTCGCCGCCCATCGTCTGGTCGGACTCGGCGCGTTCCTGCGTGACGGCGGCGATCAGCGCCATCCGCAGCGCCGGGTAGCCGCCCAGCCCGAGCCGCCGGCACAGCCGCTGGACGGTCGCGACCGACGTCTCGGTCGCGCGGCCCAGCTCGCGGATGCTGAGCCCGGCCGTTCCCTCCGGGTCGACGATCAGGTGTTCGGCGACGCGCCGCTCCGACGGCGTCAGGTTCGGCAGCAGCCCCCGCGCCCGGCTCAGCACGGCGCGCGGGTCGGCTGTACGCGCGGCCATCACCCCTCCCGGTCGGCGGCGACGTGACAGGCGGCCAGGTGCCGCGTGCGGAGTTCGAGGAGTTCGGGTTCGGTCGTGCGGCAGCGGTCCTCGGCGAGCGGGCAGCGCGGGTGGAAACGGCACCCCGTCGGCGGTGCGGCGGCGTTCGGCACCTCGCCGCGCAGCGCCGGGGCCGTGTTCCGCAGACCGGGGTCGGGGACGAGGGCGGCGTCGCGGAGGGAGCGGGCGTACGGGTGCAGGGGCTCGTCGGAGACCTCGCGCCACGGCCCGGTCTCGGCGACCTTCCCCAGGTACAGGACCAGGATCCGGTCGCTGATGTGACGGACCATCGTGAGGTCGTGGGAGATGAAGACGTAGCTCAGGGCCAGCCGCTCCCGCAGCGACACCAACAGGTTCATGACCTCGGCCTGGACGGACACGTCGAGGGCGGACACGGCCTCGTCGAGCACGAGCACGTCGGGCTCGACGGCGAGGGCACGCGCGATGCCGACCCGCTGGCGCTGCCCGCCGGACAGGTGCACCGGGTGGCTGCCGCGCAGCCTCGGCGGCAGGCCGACCATCTCCAGCAGCTCGGTGACCCGCGCCGCGCGCGGCGCGCCTCGCTCGGCCAGGCCGTGCACGGCGAGCACCTCCGACAGGGTCTGCTCGACCGTGAGGCGCGGGTGCAGCGAGGCGTACGGGTCCTGGAAGACCATCTGGACGCGCCGGCGGTACGGGCGCATCGCGCGGACTCCCAGCGCGGTCAGGTCGGTGTCGCCGAGGAGGACGCGGCCGGACGTGGGGTCCTCCAGGCGTACGAGCAGCCGGGCGAGCGTCGACTTGCCGCAGCCGGACTCGCCGACGATCCCGAGCGTCTCCCCCCGCGCGAGCGTGAACGAGACGCCGTCGAGGGCGTGGACGACCGCGCCGCGCGCACCCCGGTAGTGCTTGACGGCGTTCTCCACCGTCAGCGTCGTAGCGCTCACGCGGACCACTCCTCCGGGGGCACATGGCAGGCGGCGCCCCGTTCCAGCAGGCCGGGCTCGGTGACCGCGCAGACGTCGCGGCGCTGCGGGCAGCGCGGCGCGAACGGGCAGCCCTCCGGCAGCCGCGCCAGGTCGGGCGGCAGGCCTCCGATCTGGATCAGCGGCGGCCGATCGGCGGCACGCCGGTCGGGCAGGGAGCGCAACAGGCCCGCGGTGTACGGGTGGGACGGCCTCGTGAACAGGTCGGCGGTCGCGCCTTCCTCCACCACGCGCCCGGCGTACATGACGGCGGTGCGGTCGGCGATGTGGGCGACGACGCCGAGGTCGTGAGTGATCCACACGACGGCCATGCCCTCCTCGGCGCGCAGCTCGTCGACGAGGTCGATGACCTGGCGCTGGACGGTGACGTCGAGGGCGGTCGTCGGCTCGTCGGCGATCAGGACGCGAGGGCGCGGCGCCACGGCGACGGCGATCATGGCGCGCTGGCGCATGCCGCCCGACAGCTGGTGCGGGTACGCGCGCAGGGCGCGGCCCACCGGCAGGCCGACGCGTTCGAGGGTCTCGGCGGCGCGCTCGCGTGCCTCGGCGACCGGTGTGCCGTGCGCGGTGAGGCCTTCGACGATCTGGGCGCCGACGCGCATGAGCGGGTTCAGCGCGGTCATCGGCTCCTGGTAGATCATGCCCGCCTGCGCGCCGCGGACCTTGCGGCGCTCGGGTTCGGAGAGCGGGACGACGTCGCGCCCGCCGACGCGCACCGAGCCACCACTGATCCGCGCGTTGTCCGGCAGCAGCCCCATCACGGCGAGCGCCGTCATCGACTTTCCGGACCCGGACTCCCCGACGAGCCCGAGCGTACGGCCGGGTTCGACGGTCAGGCCGACACCGCGGACCAGGTCGACGTCGCGGCCCGCGGACCGCGCGGTGACGACGAGGTCCGCCACGTCGAGCGCCGGGCTCATGAGCGGTCCTCCGAGGGGTCGAGGGCGACGCGGAGCCCGTCACCGAGGAGGTTCAGGCCGATCACCGCGACGACGATCACCGCGGCGGGCGCGACCAGCAGCCAGGGCTCGGTCGTCAGGTAGGTGCGGCCGTCGGCGACCATCAGGCCGAGCGACGACTGCGGCGGCTGGGTGCCCAGGCCCAGGAAGCTGAGCGTCGACTCGGTGAGGACCGCCCACGACAGGGCGAGGGTGGTCTGCACGAGCACGGGCGCGGTGATGTTCGGCAGGACGTGGCGGCCGACGAGCCGCACCGGGCCGTACCCGAGGACGCGCCCGGCGTTGACGTACTCGGCGTTCCGCACGGTCAGCGTCGGTCCTCGCGCGGTCCGTATGAAGATCGGCAGGTAGACGACGGCGATCGCGAGCGTGGTGTTCTGCCAGCCGCGCCCGAGCGCCGAGATGACGGTCAGCGCGAGCAGGATCGCCGGGAACGCGAACAGCACGTCCGTGATCCGGCCGAAGATCGCGTCGACCCAGCGGCCGGCGTATCCGGACACGACGCCGACGAGGGTGCCGAGCGACGCGGCCGCCGCGACGGAGACGACGGACACCCGCAGCGAGGCGAAGATCCCCGACAGCGTGCGGGAGAAGACGTCCCGTCCGAACTGGTCGGTGCCGAACAGGTGACCCGCCGACGGCCCCTTGAGGCGTACGGCGACGTCCTGGCCGACCGGGTCGTACGGCAGCAGCCCGAGGAGGCCGGCCAGCCCGGCGAGGACGATCACGCCGGTGACCACCAGGCCGACGCGGCCGTTGCGGTCGGACCAGAGGCGGCGCGTCACGCCGCGGCGGCCGGGCGCGACCTCGATCTCCGCGATCGGCGCGGGGGCGCTCACGACCGCACCGTCCTCGGGTCCAGGACCCGGTAGACCAGGTCGACGACGAGGTTGACCAGGACGAATCCGAGCGCGATCAGCAGGACGGCCGACTGCACGACGGCGTAGTCGCGCTGCAGGATCGCACCCAGCAGCAGGCGGCCGAGGCCGGGCAGTGCGAAGACCTGCTCGACCACGACGGTGCCGCCGAGCAGGTAGCCGAACTGGATGCCGACCATCGTCGCGATCGGGACGCCGGCGTTGCGCAGGACGTGCCGTCCGCGGATCCGCCGTGGGCGCAGGCCCTTGCCACGCGCCGTGCGGACGAAGTCCGAGCGCGCGACGTCCAGGTACGCCGACCGCGTGGTGCGCATCACCGTGGCGGCGAGGCCGACGGCGAGCACGAGCGCCGGGTAGATCATCTGGCTGAGGTTGCCGCCCACCGAGTGCGTCAGCGGGACGAACGTGCCCGGGGACGGGAAGTACTGGAAGACGGCGCCGAGCACCGCGACCAGCACGGACGCGAGGATGAACTCCGGCAGCGCGAGGCCTGCGAGGCCGGCGGACTGCACGCCGATGTCGCGGAGGCCGCCGGGCCGGCCGGCCGCGAGGACCCCCAGCGCGACGCCGAGCGGCGCGCCGATGAGCGTCGCCAGCACGGCCAGCTCGACGGTCACCGGAATCGCCGACCCGAGCAGCGTGGTGACCTCGGTGCCGCTGTTGACCGACACGCCGAGGTTGCCCTGAAGAAGCTGCCCGATCCAGCTGACGAACTGGTGCGGGATGGACTGGTCGATGCCGTAGTACCGCTCCAGCGAGGCGCGCTGGGCAGCGGTGAGCAGACCAGCCTCCGTGCCGAGGTTCGCGTCGATCGCGTCCCCCGGCAGCAGGCGCAGCAGCACGAAGACCACTACCGCGACGCCCAGCACAGTGCCCGCCAGCCCGGCGAGCCGCCCGCAGGCGGCGCGTGCCGTTATGCCGATCACCCCTTGGTGGTCCGCTGGAGGGAGCGCAGAGAGTTGTCCGGGCTGATGCCGAGGCCGTTCACACCGGGCTGGGTCACCACGACGTTGTTGTCGGTGAAGAGCCAGACCCAGGGCGACTGCTGGAGCATCGTGCGCTGCAGTTCGGCGATGGTGCCGGCGCGCGCCTTCAGGTCGGTCTCGGCGTTCACCCGGCCGAGCAGCTCGGCGATCTTCGGCGAGTCGAGCCCAGCCGGCTTGCCCAGCGAGCCTCCCGGGGTGAAGTACCGGGCGTACATCAGGTACGGGGAGCTGTCACCGCCGTTCAGGGCGAGGGTGGCGTCGTAGTCCGCGGCGCTCCAGCGCTTCACGTACACGTTGACCGGCTGCTGGTCGAGCTCCAGCTTGACGCCGATCTTGCCGAGCTGCGCCTGGAGGTTCTGCGCCTCGTTGATCGCCGAGGCGTACCCGCCGCTCATGACGAGCGTCTTCAGCGTGACCGGTGTCTTCACTCCGGCGCCGTCGAGCATCTTCTTGGCCCCGGCGACGTCGCCGGGTCTGCAGGGGAGGCCGTCGGTCGGCGCGAGGTGCTGTCCCCTGCTGGTGACCGGCCCGGTCGGCGTGCCCTGGCCGGCGACGGCCGTGTCGATCACCTGCTTGCGGTCCACGGCGCAGGCGATGGCCTGGCGGACCGTGAGGTCGTCGAGGGGCTTGCGGCGGCCGTTCAGCATGAGGGCGTGGTAGGCGAGCGACGGGGTCGCGGAGACCTTGAGCTTCCCGTGCGCCTGCGAGCTGATGTTCGGGTCGGTGAGCACACCGGCGTCGAACGACCCGGCCCGCAGCCCGGCCAGGATGGAGTTCTCATCGGGGATGACGCGGAACTCCACGCCGGGGATCGACGGCTTGCCGGCGAAGTAGGCCGGGTTGGCCGTGAGGTCGACCTTCTGCCCCTGGGTGCGGCCTGACAGCTTGAAGGGGCCGGTGCCGTTCAGGCCCTTGGCGGCGCGGCCGGCCTTGATGTCGGCCGGGTCCAGGATGGCGGTGCCGATGAGAGTGAGCGTGTCGAGCACGGACAGGTCGGGCTTGCGCAACGTCATCACGGCCGTGGCCGGGTCGGGCGCGCTGACCTTCTCGACCGACAACAGGTTCGAGCGGAGCACCGAGGCGGTCTTCTCGTCGAGCACCCGGTCGATCGTGGCGACGACGGCGTCCGCGGTCAGCGGGTCGCCGTTGTGGAACTTCACCCCCTGCTGGAGGTGGAAGGTGAGCGTACGGCCGTCCTTGCTGGTGTCCCACGACTTGGCCAGGCCGGAGACGAGCCGCCCCGAGGAGTCCGAGTTCACCAGTGTGTCGAAGATCAGCCGGAGGGTCTGGGTGCTCCCGAAGGCCGTCGCGGCGGCCGGGTCGAGCTGTTCGAGGTCGACGGTGCGTGCCACGACCAGTGGCCCGCTCTTGTCGTCCTTCTTCGAGCCGGCCGGCGAGCAGGCCCCGGCGGCGAGCGAGACCGCGCCCACCAGCGCGAAGGCCTGCAGGACGACGTGTCCGCGCATCCGCATGTGGTCCCTCATCCTGTCGCTGCGATGTATACGATGTACCACCATGCCGCATAACGACGTTAAAAAGTAACCCTCGCACCCGCGGAGGTCGGCCGTGACCGAGCGATCTCTGGAAGAGCCGCTCCGCGCGGCCGTCACCAGCGCGGTCGACCACGTACGCGGCCCGACCGCCGCCGCGCTGGCCATCGCCGGGCCGGGCGGCCGCCTCGCTTCCAGCGCCGCCGGGCGTACGTCCGCGGACGGGCACGCCGCGCGGCCGGAGACGCTTTTCGACCTGGCCTCGGTCACCAAGATCGTCACAACGTTGGCGATCATGCGGCTGCGCGCCGGCGGCCTGCTGGACCTGGACGCGCGGGTGCGCGACCTGCTGCCGTCCTTCACGGGAGGCGCGAAGGACGCCGTCACCGTCCGGATGCTCCTGCTGCACCGGGCCGGCCTGTGGGAGTGGTGGCCTCTCTACGCGGACGCCGGCGACGGCCCCGCCGTCACGTGCGACCCGGCCGCCGCCCTCGCCCGCGCCGCCGCCCTGCCGCTGCGCCGCCCGCCCGAGAGCGGGCGCCACTACTCCGACCTGGGGTTTCAGCTCCTCGGTGCCATCGTCGCGACCGTCCACGGCAGCGACCTGCGCACCGCCGTCTCCGACCTGGTCACCGGCCCCCTAGGCCTCCGGCACACCACGTACGGGCCGGTCGCGGACGCCGCGGTCACCTCACGCGGTGACGCCTGGGAACGCCGGATGATCGCCGAGCGCGACCCGTACCCGGTGACCGCCGAGGCCCCGCGCGGCTCGCGCGTGCACTGGCTCTGCGGCGAGGTCAACGACGGCAACGCCCACCACGCCTTCGGCGGCGCCGCCGGGCACGCCGGGATCTTCTCCACCGCCGCCGAGGTGGCCCGCCTGGGCACGGTCCTGCTCGGCGCGCACCCCGCCTGGCCGCCCGGTGTCGTCGCGGAGTTCTCCGCGCCAGGTCCCGACCCGGAGCAGGCCCTCGGCTGGCGGCGCTCGACCGTCACCCTCGGCGACGGGACGGCGTTGCCGGTCCTCGGCCATCCGGGCTTCACCGGCACCGAGATCGCTGTCTGCCCGGACCGGGGCGTTTCATGGTCACTGCTGACCAACCGCCTCCACCCCAGCTCGACACCGGTCGACGTCTCCGGAGCACGAGCGGCCGTCGCACGTCGCGTCCTCACGAGGGAGCAGCCATGACAGCCCAGCCCGAGTCGGTCTTCACCTACGGCGCGCCCCGGCTCAAGTTCGGCCCTGGCTCCTCCGGCGAGATCGGCTTCGACCTCGCCGAGTACGGCGCGCGGCGCGTGCTCGTCATCACCGACCGGGGCGTCGCCGCCACCGGCGTGCCCGAGCGGATCGCCGGGCGGATGGGCGCGTACGGCGTCGAGGCGGAGATCTTCGACGGCGTGCGCGTCGAGCCGACGGACGTCTCGCTCCGCCAGGCCGTCGAGCACGCCAGGGCGTACGGCCCGTGGGACGCCTATGTCGCGGTCGGCGGCGGGTCCAGCATCGACACCGCGAAGGCGGTGAACCTCCTGACCACCAACGACGGCGCGCTGGAGGACTACCTGAACCCGCCGATCGGCGAGGGCCGCTCCCCCGCGCGCCCGCTGCTGCCGCTCGTGGCGGTGCCGACGACGACCGGCACGGGCGCGGAGAGCACGACCGTCTGTGTGCTGGACGTGCTGTCGCTGCGGGTCAAGACCGGGATCAGCCATCCGCGCCTGCGCCCGGCCCTGGCGGTCGTCGACCCCGACCTGACCGTCACCCAGCCGTCCGGTGTGACGGCCTCGGCCGGCATGGACATCGTGTGCCACGCGCTGGAGAGCTACACGGCGCGGCCGTACACCTCCTATGACCGCAAGACGCCCGAGGAGCGGGTGCCGTACTGCGGCGCCAACCCGGTGTCGGACATGTGGGCGGAACGGGCGCTCGGCCTGATCGCGACGTCGTTCCGCGCCGCCGTGCGCGACGGCGGCGACGCGCGCGCCCGTGGCGACATGGCGCTCGCCGCGACGTTCGCCGGGATGGGGTTCGGCAACGCGGGCGTGCACATCCCGCACGCCAACGCGTATCCGATCGCGGGGCGGGTCGGCGACTTCCATCCGGACGGGTACCCGCGCGAGGAGCCGATGGTGCCGCACGGGATGTCGGTCGCGCTCACCGCGCCCGAGGCCTTCCGGTTCACATTCGACGCACGGCCCGAACTCCACGTACGCGCGGCGGAGCTGCTGGCACCGGAAACGGAGCCGCCGCCGGACCCGGCCGACCGGCTGCCCGCGGCGCTGCGGGCCCTGATGCGCGACATCGGGATCCCGAACGGCCTCGGCGGCGTCGGCTACGGCGGCGACGACGTCCCGGCACTGGTGGAGGGGGCGATGAAACAGGAGCGACTGCTCGCGACCTCGCCGAAAACGGTGACCGAGGACGACCTCGCGGAAATAATGCGGCGTTCCATGTCCCTGTGGTGACGTTCCGTTCGATCCCGGACGCCGAAAGTGTGCGCCGGCTCCATCGGTCATACGATCACGCGTCTGGTCTGCGGAGCTTTCACCGGCTTGTCCATGCCGGTGGCCGCGGACGGGGGGAGCCTCATGGGACGTTTCACCTACATCGTCGTCGGCGCGGGGTCCGCGGGATGTGTGCTGGCCAACCGGCTTTCCGAAGACCCGGCGAACCGGGTGCTCCTGCTGGAGGCGGGGGGCCGCGACGTCAGCCCGTTGATCAGGATTCCGAAGGGCTTCGCGAAGCTCTACGACAGCGACCGCTACTGCTGGACCTACCCGGTGAACCCGGTCGGCCCGTCCCGGCGGGTCGAGCAGTGGCCGCGGGGCCGGACGCTCGGCGGGTCGAGCTCGGTCAACGGAATGATCTACAACCGCGGCGACCGCGCTGACTACGACGAGCTGGTACGGCTCGGCAATCCCGGCTGGGGCTGGGACGACATCCTGCCGATCTTCAAGAAGATCGAGGACAACGCGCTTGGCGCCTCGGACGTACGGGGGTCCGGCGGCCCGCTGCACGTCTCGTCGGCCGTGACCGGCGACGAGATCTCCGAGGACCTGATCGCCTCCGCCGTGGAGCTGGGCCTGAGCCGCGAGGACGACGTCAACGCGCACGACGGCGAGCGCATCGGCTACGCGATGGCCACGATCCGGGATGGTCAGCGCTTCAGCGCGGCCCGCGCCTTCCTCCACCCGATCGCGGACCGGCCGAACCTCACCGTCGTGATCAACAGCCTCGCGCTGCGCCTCCTGATCGAGAACGGCCGCGCCGTCGGAGTGCGTACGCGCCGCAAGGGCCGTACCGTCGACCACTTCGCCGACGCCGAGGTGATCGTGGCAGCGGGCAGCATCGCGACGCCCCAACTACTTCAGTTGTCCGGGATCGGGCCGGCCGAGACGCTGCGCGCGGCCGGTGTCGACGTCGTCGTGGACAGCCCGAACGTCGGCGCCCGCATGCGCGAGCACCGGGTGTTCAAACTGCAGTACCGGCTGGCCGACGACCTGGGCTACAACCGGATTCTCAACACGTCGGCACGGCAGGCGAGGGCCGGTCTGCGGTACCTGATGACGCGCCGTGGCCCGCTCTCGACGCCGGCGTACGACCTCATCGCGTTCCTCAAGACCGTGCCCGGGCTCGACCGTCCCGACGCGCAGCTGCTGCTGTCGCCGTTCTCCTCCGGCGCCCAAGAGCCCGGCAAGCAGCTCGTGCTGGAGCGCGAGGCGGGCGTGAGCTGCCTCGGGAGCATCCTGCGGCCCGACAGCGAGGGGAGCGTACGCATCACCTCGGCCGACCCCGCGGTGCCGCCGGTGATCGTGGCGGAGTACTTCGCGACCGAGTACGACCGCAGGGTCGGCGTGGACCTGTTCCGGCGGATGCGGGAGCTGTTCTCGATCGGGCCGATCGCCAAGCGGGTCACCGCCGAGACGCTGCCCGGCCCGGAGGTCACCGACGATCAGGAGGTCCTCGACGCCGCACTCGACCACGGTTACTGCGGCTATCACGCCATGGGCACCTGCGCGATGGGTCCGGCCGACGACGACGTGGTCGACTCCCGTCTGCGGGTCCGCGGCGTCGACGGCCTGCGGGTCGTGGACGGCTCCATACTGCCGATCATGGTGTCCGGAAATCTGAACGGGCCGATCATGGCGATGGCGTGGAGAGCGTCCGATCTGCTCTTGCGGCAGGAGTGACCGATGAGGTAATCGCTCTGGTGTGGCCGTCAGGTTTCGGTCGACTCGCGAAAACGTGAATGAAGTCAGAAATTAGGCGCTGGGGTCTCGCCGGTTGAGATTGATAGTGCAATACTGCCCCATAAGCCACGCTTATGGACTTAGTCCTCCGCCCACAAATCGCTTACCAGCACGTTCGTCATTACCCGCCCGCCCAGGCCGCATCCCCGCTGCGTGCTGGGCGGTTGATCCGTCGCACCACCGGTCGTCGAGTAGGGAACTGTTAGTAGTGTCTGTCGTTGTTGACTCAGGCCCGACTCAAAGGGCCAGGACCTTCCGGCTCTATCGAACACTTCCCCGGCTCCTCCGGGATCCGATGCGGGAAATCGAGGAGATTGGCCGGAAGTCGTCCGGAGAGCTGGCCCGAATCGACTTCGGGATCTTCCGCGCGTACGTCGCGAGCCACCCCGATCATGTCCAACGAATTCTCCGCGACGACTCGGAGAACTTCCTGCGTGAGGGGACATTCTGGCGGCCCCTTCACCGACTGTTCGGCGACAGCATCCTCGGCGACGGGCCGGATTGGGAGCTCAGCCGCCGTAGCCTCCAGCCGGTGCTCACCACCCGGCACGTGAACTCCGTCGCGGACCGGATGGCCGAGTCGATCAACAAGTCGGTGGACGCCCTCTCGGAGGCGGCCTTGACCGGCCGGCCGATCGACGCCACCTCCGAAATCGGCACCATTGTCAACAAGGCCGTGCTCAAGGTCTTCTTCGGCGACAAGATCTCCGACGAGGACAACGACCGGCTGGCCCCGGCCTTCAACGAGATCGCGATGGCGGTGGCGTTCCGCTTCCTGCTGCCGTTCCTGCCCGAGTCGATCCCGGTGCCGGGCGACCGGGCGTTCCGGCGCGGCGTCCAGGAGATGGACGACGTTCTCTTCCCCCTGATCCAGGACTACCGGGCCAACGAACACGACGAGGCGAACGACTTCTTCTCCGCACTCTGCGAGGCACGTACGGCAGAGGGCGGCGAGGTCAGCGACCGGTGGATCCGCGACAACCTCGTCGCGATGTTCGCCACGGCCACGGAGACCACGGTCGGCGCGCTGACCTGGCTGTGGCCAATGCTCTCCAAGCACCCCGACGTCTCCGCGCAGCTCATCGAGGAGATCGAGCAGGTCGTCGGCGACGACGTGGTCGGGCCGCAGCACCTTCCCCAGCTCACCTACACCAAGCAGGTCGTGCAGGAACTGCTGCGCCTGTACCCGATCGGCTGGCTGTTCCCGCGCCGTGCCGTAACCGCCACCGAGCTCGGCGGCGTTTCCATCAAGGCCGGCGACACGTTGCTGCTCAGCCCCTTCCTGACGCACCGCATCGAGTCGTTCTGGGACCGGCCCTCGGAGTTCGACCCAAGCCGTTTCGCCCCGGGTGGCGGGCGACGGCACCGATACTCCTACTTCCCCTTCGGCGGCGGCCCGCACCAGTGCATCGGGATGCACGTCTTCAACATCGAAGCAGAGCTCATCATCGCCTCGATCTTGAGCCGGTTCCGGCCCGTGTCCTGCACCGACGTCCCGTCGAGACCGCAGATCGGGCCTACCCTGCGCCCGCGCCGCGCGGTCGAGCTGACCCTCAGACCCATCTAGACCCACCTGACCAGTCCGGCCGGGCCACCCATCCCCCGTGCCGTAACGCCGGAGATCCCGGCGAGCGCTCAGCGGCGTTCCCAAGACAGGAGAGGTTCATGGCGCATTCCATCGCCGGACGCGACGAGCTGGAACTGGCGGCGGAACACGGGAGAGTCTGCGCGTCGGCAACGGACTGCCTCCGCGATCTGCAGGACTGCGCGGCGGAGTTTCCCGCCCTGTTCTCGGCCAAGCCGTTCGGGCCGACCGTCTTCAGCGGCGTCGCCCTCGCCAACGCCTTCGGCTCTCCGGGGGCCTCCGCGGACCGAATACGGATCGCGGCGCGTACGGCGCTGTGGGCCTTCGCCACCGACTGGCTCGTGGACTACTCGGCGACGTCGCGCGAGGAGATCGACACGATCGTGCGCGGGTGCGAGGCCGTCGGGGACGACGGCACTCCCGAGGAGGGCGTTCCGCTCCAGGGCCTCCTCGCGAGCCTGCGCGACGAGCTCGCGACACGGGAGGGCTGGCCCGCTCTGCGGCCGGTCTGGCGCGAGCACCTGCGGATGTACCTGCTGGCCAACGCCCGCGAGTGGGACTGGAAGACGGCGCACTCCGCCGGCGACACTGCGGCGCTCCCCACGTTCGAGGAGTACCTCGCGAACGCCGACAACTTCGGCTCCTCGCTCGTCAACGTCTCCCACTGGATCCACAACGGCTCGGTCACGGACGCCGGCTCGCTGGAACGGCTGGCCGAGGCGAGCGCGGAGGTGCAGCGCGTGCTCCGTCTGCTCAACGACCTCGCCACGTACGAACGCGACCTGGCCTGGGGCGATCTCAACAGCCTGATGCTCGGGCTGAGCCGCGACGACGTCGGACGCCGGATCTCCGAGCTCATCGAAAGCGCCGAGAAGCTGATCGCGGCGCTGGCCCACGATCTGCCGGAAGAGGCCGCCTACCTGCGGCGGCAGATCGGCTACAGCGCCGGCTACTACGGGATGACCGACTACTGGGGCGCGCTGTGAACGCCTGCGGGCCGGCGACGGCCGAGCAGGCGCCGGCCACCAGGCTCGCCGCCGAGGCGGACGCCCTGGTCTCCGGGCTGGCCTCCATGCCGTGGGGCCAGGTGTCGCCGTCGGTCTATGAGACCGGGCGGCTGGTCGCCCTCACGCCGTGGCTGACCGGCCACGAACAGCGCGTGGACTATCTCGTGAAGACCCAGCGACCCGACGGCGGGTGGGGCGCGCCGGACCCGCGCTACGCGCTGGTCCCGACCCTCAGCGCGGTCGAGGCGCTCCTGTCCGTGCTGCGCCCGGAGGGCACGGGCCCCGAGGAGACGGCCGCCGGGCGCGGCCTGCGCGCGCTCTTCCACTGGCTGCGCGGCCCCGGCGCACTGACCGGCTCCGACCTGCCGGACCTGCCGGCGATCGAGCTGCTCGTGCCGTCCCTGACCGAGTCGATCAACGACCGCCTCGACGACCTGAAGACCGTCCCTGCGACCGAATCCGGCTGGTGGCCCGCTGAAGAGCGGCTCCGGCCGCCCGACGGGATCGATGGCACCGTGCTGACGATGGTCCGGACACGGCTCGCGTCCGGCGGCGACCTGCCGCAGAAGCTCCTGCACGCGCTGGAGATCGGGGGCGACGCCGCGCGCGGCCATCCGACGATCCGGCCGGAGATCACCGGCACGGTCGGGGCGTCACCCGCCGCGACCGCCGCGTGGCTCGGCGACCGCGAGCCCGAGCCCGGCTCCCCCGCGCGCATGTTCCTGGAGACCGCCGTCGAGCAGCACGGCGGTCCCGTGCCGTGCGGCTTCCCCATCACCATGTTCGAGCGGGGCTGGGTGCTGAGCTGGCTGGTACGCGCCGGCGTCGACGTCACTCCGCCGAAGTCGCTGGTGGCGAGCCTGGCCAGCGCGCTCGGGCCGTCCGGCACGGCGGCGGCGGCGGGGCTTCCGGCCGACGCGGACACGACCGCCGGGGCGCTCTACGCGCTGGCGCTGGCCGGCGAACCGCAGCCTCCGGACCCGCTGTGGGAGTACGAGACCGACACCCACTTCTGCACGTGGCCCGGTGAAGACGGCATGTCGATCAGCACGAACGCGCACGTCCTGGAGGCGTTCGGGCAGTACCGGAAGGTCGGCGGCGCCGGTGTGACCCCGCGCCACGCGGCGACGGCCGACAAGCTGTCGGCGTGGCTGCGCGACCGGCAGCGCGCCGACGGCACCTGGCACGACCGGTGGCACGCCTCCCCGTACTACGCCACGGCCTGCGCGGCCCTCGCTCTGCACGGGTTCGGCGGCACGCGGTCGGCGGGCGCGGTCGGCCGTGCCGTGCGATGGGTGCTGGAGACGCAGCGAGCGGACGGCTCGTGGGGCCACTGGGCGGGCACTTCGGAGGAGACCGCCTACGCGGTGCAGATCCTGCTGATGACCGGGGCGTACGCGGACTCCGGACAGCGTGAGGCGGCGGCGCGGGGGTGCGACTACCTCGTGTGGTCCCAGGAGGGCCCCGACGACCCGCCGCTGTGGCACGACAAGGACCTGTACCGTCCGACGGCCATCATCCGGGCCGCCGTCCTGGCCGCTCTGCACCTCGGCCGGCGCCATCGGCTCGACATGATCCACTGACCAAGTCGACGAAACAGTCCACCCATCACAAATCAGACCAATAAGCTCTTCGTCACGCTCGATCTTGAACCGATATGTCCTACGTTGTAGAGTCCGTCGTCGCCGGATCCGACCTAGTTCGGCGCGTAAGCCTCCGCGCGCCACGGGAATGCAGGCTGATCACGCTCGTTTGTCAACCTGATAGTTGCTTTGCAGTGAGAACGTTGTAAATTTTCCTTCATATTTGCTGGGGCTGGTGTAATGCGCTTTCGCAACGCGCGCCTACGGACCAAGATCACCGCTCTGCTGCTGTCCCTGGCCGCCCTCTGGGCGTTCGCTGCCTGGGTAACGCTGCGAGAGGGTGTGAACCTCGTCTGGGTCTCCGCGGTCAACAGCGGCGTCGCCCAGCCGATCGACGATCTGCAGCCCGAGCTACAGCGCGAGCGACAGCTGTCGCTCGTACGCCTGGGCAACCCGGGGCCCTCGCAGCGCTCGGCGCTGGACGCGCAGCGGGCCCGCACCGACCAGGCCGTGGCCAAGTTCGCGAAGCTCTCCCACGGCGACAACGTGAAGCTCGCCGAGAGCCCCGACCTCAGACACGCCGTCGACTCCGCGCTGGGTCAGTTCGCCGACCTCGCCGCCAACCGGCACGCCATCGACTCGGGCCTGACCGACCGCAACAAGACCGCGTCGGTCTACACCAACGCCATCGACTCGATCTTCATCGTCGACGACTCGCTGGCCGTTCTGGACGACAAGAAGTTCGCACAGAGCGTCCGTACCGTCGTCGAGCTCAACCGGGCACGCGAGCTGCTCTCCCAGGAAGACGCCCAGCTGTCGGGCATCCTGGCCGCGCGCCGGCTCACCAACGCCGACTTCCTGCAGTTCACGCAGGCGGTGGGCGCTCAGCGTTACGCCACGCGCAAGGTGCTGGAGGAGCTCCAGACCACCGACCACGTGTCGTACGACGTGGTGACCAAGAGCGAGGGCCTGGCCCGCGTGCACTCCCTGGAGACGACGATCCTCACCAAGGGGCGCCCTGGCCGGACGCCACCGGTCACCACGGCCGAATGGCGTAACGCGGCCGACCCCGCCCTGACCGACCTCGCCTCCGCGGTGTTCGGCGGCGGTGACCGTCTCATCAAGCGCGCCGAGCCGATCGCCATCGGCGTCATCGTCCGCCTCGCCCTCGCCGGTGGTCTCGGCCTGGTCGCCGTTGTCACCTCGATCATCGTCTCCATCACCACGACCCGTACGCTCCTGCGGCAGCTGGAGTCGCTTCGCAAGGCCGCCCTCCGGCTGGCCGAGGAGCGTCTCCCGAGCGTGGTCGAGCGGCTCGGTCACGGTGAGAAGGTCGACGTCGAGGCCGAGGCGCCACCTCTGTCGTTCGGAGACGACGAGGTCGGCCAGGTGGGTCAGGCGTTCAACTCCGTGCAGCAGACCGCCATCCGCACCGCGGTCGAGCAGGCCGAACTGCGCCGCGGCATCCGCGACATCCTCCTCAGCCTGGCCCGCCGCTCGCAGGCGCTCGTGCACCGGCAGCTGACCCTGCTGGACGGCATGGAGCGCCGCGAGGACGACGCCAAGGAGCTGGAGGACCTGTTCCGCGTCGACCACCTCGCCACCCGAATGCGGCGCAACGCGGAGAACCTCATCGTCCTGTCCGGCTCGACGCCCGCACGTGGCTGGCGGCGCCCGGTCCCGATGATCGACGTCGTACGCTCCGCCGTGGCCGAGGTCGAGGACTACACGCGGGTCACCGTGCTGCCGATGGGCGACACCGCCCTGGCCGGACGGGCCGTCGGTGACATCGTCCACCTCCTCGCCGAACTGATCGAGAACGCCGTCTCGTTCTCGCCGCCGTACACGCAGGCGCAGGTCAGCGGCCACCGCGTCGCGCACGGCTACGTCATCGAGATCGAGGACCGCGGACTCGGCATGACCGACGAGATCCTCTCCTCCATCAACGACCGGGTCACCAACCCGCCCGAGTTCAACCTCTCCAGCTCCGCGCACCTGGGTCTGTACGTGGTCGGGCGGCTGGCCGTGCGGTACGACGTGAAGGTCTCGCTCAAGCACTCCTCCTACGGCGGCACCACGGCCGTCGCCCTCATCCCGCACGACCTGATCGTCGAGACGGAGCCGAGCGAGAGCGAGCCGACGACGGCACCGCGCGGCCTGCCGGTCACGGTCGGCGCCGCCGGGATCACCGCCAGCTCCTACAGCGACGTCCCGGCACGCATACGTGAGCTCGGCCCGGCCGACGAGGAGGAGGCCGCGCCGGTCGCGTTCACACCGCCCCCGGTCGCGCTCGACCCTCCGCCCGTGACCGACACGGAGAGCACCACGGGCGCACTGCCCGCCCTGCCACAGCGGACCAAACCGGCTCCGGAAGAGCCGTCCGTTCCGGCCGCCCCTGCGGCCGCGGCCTCGCGCACGCCCGGCGGCCTCCCGGTGCGCGTCCCCCAGGCCAGCCTCGCCCCGGCGCTCCGTTCGGACACTCCGGCCGGAGCCCACCGCGCCCCCGAGTCGGCCCCCGTCACGGACGCCGACGCGGACGAAACTCCCTCACCCGAGGCCATTCGCAGGTCGTTCGGAGGTCTCCAGGCCGGCACACGCCGTGGCCGGACCGACGCTGCGAGGTCTCAGGCCGCCGAGCCCGATTCCCTCACCGACGAAGAAGCCTAAAAGGACATCCAGTGGCGCAAAAGACAGAACCCTCAGCCGATCTGGCTTGGTTGCTGGACGATCTGATCAAACGGGTGAATGAGGCCCAGCACGCGATCGTCCTATCCGCCGACGGCCTCTTGATGGCGTCATCGCAGGAGTTCGAGCACGAGGATGCCGAGCACCTGGCCGCGGTCGCGGCCGGCATCCAATCCCTGGCGAAAGGTGTGGGCGAACGCTTCAACGGTGGCCCCATCCGCCAGACCGTCGTCGAGATGAAGCAGGCGTACCTCCTGGTGACCGTCGCGGGCCACGGCGCCTGCCTGGCGGTCCTCAGTACCGAAGAGGCCGACATCGGGCTCATCGCGTACGAGATGGCCATGCTGGTCACCGGAGTCGGGCACCACCTCAGCGCTGCCTCACGGACGACCGAGCAGGCCCAATGACCCCAGGCGACGAGACCTCCGAAGAGGAGAACGCGAGCAGCGAGTCACCCGAGCTCCCGCCGGACCCCATCGAGGACGACGCCGAGTCGGAACAGGACCCGCAGGAACGCTGGCTCGACGACCAGGCCGGGCCTCTCGTCCGGCCGTACGTGATGACGAGCGGCCGTATGGAGCCGATCCGCGGCTCGTTCGACCTCGTCACGCTGGTCGCCGCGACCGGGCTGACGCCCGCTCCGGAGCTGGGGCTCAGCCCCGAGCATCAGCAGGCCGTACGCCTCTGTGAGCACGTGCTGTCCGTGGCGGAGATCGCGGCGCACCTGAAGCTCCCGGGCGTGACCGTACGCGTGCTCCTCGGCGATCTGCTCGACAAGGGCCTGGTCACCGTCCAGGACCCGCAATCTGAGACGGAACTCATGCAGGACGAGAAGATGTACCGCGCCGTGATCGAGGGACTCCATGCGCTTTGACCGGCAGGGGCGACCGCTCCCCAAAGCGCTCAAGATCCTCATCGCCGGCGGCTTCGGCGCCGGGAAGACGACCCTCGTGGGCGCCGTCTCGGAGACGAAACCGCTGCGCACCGAGGAACTCCTCACCGACCAGGGCGCGTCCGTCGACGACCTGTCCGGTGTGGAGGCCAAGAAGACCACCACGGTGGCCATGGACTTCGGGCGCATCACGATCAAGGACCAGTTCATGCTCTACCTGTTCGGCACGCCCGGGCAGGAGAGGTTCTGGTTCATGTGGGACGAGGTGGCGATCGGCGCCCTCGGCGCGGTCGTGCTCGCCGACACACGGCGGCTCGCCGACTGCTTCCCGGCCATCGACTACTTCGAGCGGCGCAAGACGCCGTTCATCGTCGCGGTGAACTGCTTCGACGGCGCACCGGAGTACCAGCTCGACGAGGTGCAGGCCGCGCTCAACCTCGGCACGCGCGTCCCGGTGATGCTCTGCGACGCGCGCAACAAGGAGTCGGGCAAAGAGGTTCTGATCGCGCTGGTCCAGCACGCGATGGAGACGCGGAAGGCACGCGCGGTCACCGCCTGAGCCAGAGCGTTGTCGCCTGGGACACACCCCAGGCGGCGACCGCGCGTCACGCGCTCACTTGCGCGGGCGCTTCTCCCGGATCTTCATGCTGACGTCGATCGGCGTGCCCTCGAACCCGAACTCCTCGCGGAGACGGCGCTCGATGAAGCGGCGGTAGCCGGTCTCCAGGAAGCCCGTGGTGAACAGCACGAACCGCGGCGGCTGCACGCCGGCCTGCGTCGCGAACATGACGCGCGGCTGCTTGCCGCCGCGGACCGGGTGCGGCTTGGCGGCGATCAGGTCGGCCATGAAGGAGTTCAGGCGCGCGGTCGGCACGCGCTCACCCCACCCCTCCAGGGCCGTGTGCAGGGCGGGCACGAGCTTCTCCACGTGACGCCCGGTGCGGGCGGAGATGTTGACCCTCGGCGCCCAGCGCGCGTGGTGGAGCTGCCGGTCGATCTCGCGGTCGAGGAAGTGGCGGCGCTCCTCGTCGACGAGGTCCCACTTGTTGAACGCCAGCACCAGCGCGCGGCCGGACTCGATCACCATCGAGATGATCCGCAGGTCCTGCTCGGCGAGCGGCTCGCTGGCGTCGACCAGCACGACCGCGACCTCGGAGCGGTCGAGGGCCGACTGGGTGCGAAGCGTCGCGTAGAAGTCGGCGCCCTGGTTCTCGCGCGCGCGGCGGCGGATGCCGGCCGTGTCGACGAACTTCCAGGTCTCGTCGCCCAACTCGATCATTTCGTCGACCGGGTCGCGCGTCGTGCCCGCGACCGAGTCGACGACCACGCGGTTCTCGCCCGCGAGCTTGTTCAGCAGGCTCGACTTGCCGACGTTGGGCCGCCCCAGCAGCGCGATGCGTCGCGGGCCGCCCGCGACACCGTACGTCTCCGCGGGCGCCTCCTCGGGCAGCGCGCGCAGCACGGCGTCGAGCAGGTCACCGCTCCCCCGGCCGTGCAGGGCGGAGACGGTCATCGGCTCGCCGAGACCCATCGACCACAACGCGGCGGCGTCGGCCTCGGCGCGCGCGTCGTCGACCTTGTTGGCGGCCAGCACGACGGGCTTCTTCGACCGCCGCAGGACGTTGGTCACGGCCTCGTCGGTGTCGGTGGAACCGACCGTGGCGTCCACGACGAACAGGACCACGTCGGCGGCGTCGACCGCCAGGCGCGCCTGGTCGGCGACGGCGGCGGCGAGCCCCTCGGCGTTCGGCTCCCAGCCCCCGGTGTCGAGGACGGTGAACCGGCGGCCGGCCCAGGCCGCGTCGTACGCGACGCGGTCGCGCGTCACACCCGGGACGTCCTCCACGACGGCCTCACGGCGGCCGAGGATCCGGTTGACCAGCGTCGACTTGCCGACGTTGGGCCGTCCGACGACGGCCACGACCGGTGGTGGCGCGACATCGTGCTCCACCTCGTCGTACGCGTCGATGACATCGGCGTGCTCGAATTCACTCACGTGCGCTCCTCGCCCTGCGGCTCCCCGACCTGCGAGCGCGCCTCCTGTGCCGGACCGCGCGTGCCGCCGTCCGCCATCTTCACGATCACCGCGATGACCTCGTCCAGGCCGAGGTCGCTCGTGTCCACCTCCACCGCGTCGGCCGCCTTCGCCGCCGGGTCGACCTTGCGGGTGGAGTCGATCCGGTCACGTCGCGCCAGGTCGGCCTGGGTCGCCGCGACGGTGACACCGGTGAGTTCCTTGTTCCTGCGCTGGGCCCGTACCTCCGGGCTCGCGGTCAGGTAGATCTTCAGCGCGGCGTCCGGCGCGACTACGGTGCCGATGTCGCGCCCTTCGACGACGATGCCGCCTGTCCCGATGATCTCACGCTGCATGGCGACGAGACGCTCGCGCACGGCCTGGACCGAGGCGACCACGCTCACCGAGCCGGTGACCTCCTGGGTACGGATCGGCCCGGAGACGTCCGCGCCGTCGACGACGATCGTGGGGCTCGCCGGGTCGGTGCCGCTGGCCAGCTCGGGATCCTTCGCACGCGCCGCGATGGCGTCCGGGTCGTCGAGGGGTACACCCTCGCGCAGCATCCACCAGGTCATGGCGCGGTACATCGCGCCGGTGTCGAGGTAGCGCAGTCCGAGCGCGCGTGCCACGCCCTTGGAAACGCTGGACTTTCCCGATCCGGACGGTCCGTCCATGGCTATGACGAGCGTCACGTTTATTTCCTCTCCCGTACCGACCAGCCAACGAATGAGGCTACCGGTCCGTCACCCCTCATTGATCCAGCATCCACGGGTACGTCGGGGTACTCCGGTGTTGCAGGCATACGACTTGCATATAACATAGATACAAGATGACGACCGCGACCTCCCGGGCCTACGACCATGTGAAGCAGGCCATCCTCGACCGCGCCTACCCGGGTGGCGCGCTTCTCAGCGAAGGCGAGATCGCCACCGCGGTGGGTGTGTCCCGCACGCCCGTACGCGAGGCGCTCCTGCGGCTGGAGACCGAGGGCCTGCTCCGGCTCTATCCGAAGCGCGGCGCGCTCGTCCTGCCGGTCTCCCCGCAGGAGATCGCGGACGTGATGGAGACGAGGGAGCTGGTGGAAACGTTCACCGCCGGCAAGGCCGAGATCGGCGCGGGTCTGGTCGAGGAGCTGACCGGCCTCCTGGAGGCGATGCGCGAGCACGCGACCGGAGAAGACGCGAAGGAGTTCGCCCGCGCCGACCGTTGTTTCCACCGGACCCTGGTGGCGGCGGCCGGAAACGAGATCCTGACCCAGCTGTACGACTCGATGCGCGACCGCCAGCTCCGCATGGCCCGCCTGACCGCCGCCGACCCGGCCCGCTCCGCCGACGCGATCACCGAACACGCCGAAATCCTCGAAGCCATCCGCTCCACCGACCGCCGCCGCATCCGCAACGCCATCCACCGCCACCTCCACACAACCCGAACCGCCCTCCACGGCCGCTCCTGAACCACCCCACCCGAACCAAGCCCCCGAACCAGGCCACCCCACCTCGGCCGCGCCGCCGTGGCCAACCTCACGCGCGACCTCCAGCCGAGCGACGACGGCCGCGATGTGCGGACCGTGGGAAACGAGCGCGGTCGCGCTCTCCAGGATCGACAACGACAGCCTGGGTGCCGCATTCCGGACCTGGCGCCCCCGTCCTGGACCCACCGTCCCGGTCGCTCCCTCCGACCGGCCCTCATGCCCTAACCACCCGGCTCCAGCCACCGCGCCCTAGCGCCCCTGCCCTGGCCCCGCCGCGCTAGCCGCCCCGTCCTGACCGCCCCTCCGACCGGCCCGAGCCGTACTCGGCCATGGCCACGGACTCCACTCGGCCGGCGCCTGCTCACGGCCTCGCCCGGACGGCGGGCCCGGCCGCTCGTTCCGACCCATTCCTCTCCCCTGGCCATCGAAAGGCGATCCGTTGAATCTCGCGGTCCTGACACCGCGTCCTCTCCCTACTCCTCCGGCCACCTCGAATCGGCTCGGTGGCCGGCGTGCCTGGCGTGTGTGGGCCGTCGGGGCGCTGGCCTACATGGCGGCCTTCTTCCACCGGACCGGTCTCGGCGTCGCGGCCCTCGCCGCGCAGCAGCGCTTCGGCGTCGGTGCCACGGCGTTGTCCACCTTCGCGATCCTGCAGCTCGGCGTCTACATGGTGATGCAGGTGCCGGCCGGGATCATGGCCGACCGGTTCGGGCCTCGGCGGATGCTCGGCGCCGCGCTGGTGTCCATGGCCGCGGGGCAGGCGCTGTTCGCTCTCGCGACCTCGATGCCGCTCGCCGTCGCCGGCCGGGCGCTCGTCGGTCTCGGCGACGCCTTCACGTTCATCAGCGTCATACGCCTGGCCTCCTCCTGGTTTCCCCGGCGGCGGTTCGCGCTGATGACCGCGCTCACCGCGATGACCGGGGCGCTCGGACAGACCGTGGGCACCGTGCCGCTCTCGGCGGCGCTGCGGGTGTACGGCTGGACGCCGACGTTCCTGGGGACCGCCGCGGCGAGCGTCGTGCTCGCGGTCGTCGTGGTGCGGTGGGTACGTGACCGGCCCGCCTCGTCGGGCGAGCGCGAGGAGCGGCCGACGCGGGTGCTCGCGGACCTGCGGGCCGTGCTCTCCCAGCGCGGTACGCGCGCCGGGATCTGGGCGCACTTCACGCTGATGTCCTCGTTCATGGTGCTGGCGACGCTCTGGGGCTACCCGTACCTCGTCGAGGGGCTGGGCATGGCGCCGTCGGCGGCCCGGCTCACGCTGACGCTGACGGCGGCGACGCCGCTGGCCGTCGCGCCGATCATGGGCTGGGTGGCCGGCCACCGCCCCGGCATGCGCGGACCGCTGATCGTCTCGGTCGCGGTGGTGCTCGCCCTCACCTGGATCGTCGCGATCACCTGGCCGGGCGGTCACCTGCCCGCGCCGTTCGCGGTGGTGCTCGTCCTGGTCAGCGCGACCGGCAGCGCGGCGTCGATGCTCGCCTTCGACCTCGCGCGCGACGCGAACCCGCCGAGCCGCGGCGGCATCGCCTCCGGCGTCGTCAACGTGGGCGGGTTCTCCGCGGCGATGACCGCCTCACTGGGCGCGGGCGCGATCCTGGACGCCGCCGGGAAGGGCTACGACGCGTCCGCCTTCCGGCTCGCGTTCATCCCGATCACCTGCATGATCGTCATCGGCACAGTACGCGTGGCGTTCCTGCTGCGGACGCCGGAAGAACCGGTCAGCCGGGTACGGACCAGCCACGCGCGCGTAGTTCACCCGCGAGGCGCTCGGCCGCGTCGGGTGTCACGCTCAGTTCGACCACACCGACGGGCCGGCCGGGCGAGTGCTCGATGGTCACGTCCTCGATGTTGACCCCGGCGACACCGGCCGCCTGGAACAGCAGGGCCAGCTCCCCCGGCCGGTCGGGGATCACGACGGACACGACGGTGTAGGCCCCGGTGCGGCCTCCGTGCTTGCCGGGCAGCCTACGGCGGCCCGAGCCGCCGCGCGCCAGCATCCCGGTCACGTCCGGCTTGTGACCCGCGCGCAGTGCCTCGGCGGTGGCCGCCAGATCGGCGGCCACGGCGTCGATGACGTCGGCCACGGGCTGGGCGTTCGCGCTGAGGATGCCGATCCACAGGTCGGGATCGCCGGCCGCGATACGGGTCACGTCGCGTACGCCCTGCCCGGCCAGGGCGAGCGCCACCTCGGGCGCGCCCTCCAGCCGGGCGGCGACGGCCGCGGCCGCGACGTGCGGGCCGTGGGACACGAGCGCGACCGCGCGGTCATGCTCACTGGGATCGACGACGACGGTCTGGGCGCCGCAGGCCTTGGCCAGCGCGCCGACGGCCTCGATCGCCTCCGGTGAGGTCTCCGGCGTCGGGCACAACGCCCACGGACGCCCGAGGAAAAGGTCGCCCCGCGCCGCGGCGGGCCCGGAACGCTCGCGCCCGGCGAGGGGGTGTCCGGCCACGAAGCGTGTCAGGTCGCAGCCCAGCTCGGCGGCCTCTCGTAGCGGCAGGGACTTCACACTGGCGACGTCGGTGTAGAACCGCGCGAGGTCACGTTTCTGCGCGTCGAGAAGGGTGGCGGCGACGGCAGCGGGCGGCACGGCCAGCACCGCGAGATCGGCCGGCTCGTCACCGTCGTTCAGCGGCGCCCCGGCCCCGATCTCGACGGCGAGACGTACGCAGCCGGGGTCGCGATCGTCAAGGGCCACCTCGGCGCAGCGCTCACGCATGGCGAGCGCCACCGAAGTGCCGATCAGCCCGGTGCCGATGACCACGATGCGCCGCAACTCGCCGATGATTCCCACCTCCGCGTGAGCTCTCAGCGTATCGAGCCTGCCGGGATGCACCGGTGTTCGGCTCTGAGCGAATGATCCCTATTGCGGCCCGGCACTCAGGTACGGAAGCCGCGCGGACCTCGCGGTAGATCGCCGCACGAGAGATACCCGGCCACGTGGTCGCGCAGCGGCGGCACGATCGCCAGATCAGCGGCAACGTTGAAGATCGCGCCGTGCGTGCTCCCGCTCGATGCCGCGACCGTCGGGGTCGGTAGCGGCCTTGACGCCCTTACCGGCGAGTACGGCGACATGTACGGTCGAGAGTTCTCCGCTCAAGGGTCACCCGGTGCGCGATCCAGAGCGTCGCCTCCGCCGCCGCGCCGCTCACGACCGAGCCCCTCGTCGTGGAGGAGATCCTGGTCGGCCCCGGACAAGGGCGAGCTCGCGCGCCGGGCGGTGGACCTGCTCGCCCGCCGTATCGCCCGCCCGGACGACCCCGCGCCGCCCGAGGAGATCGAGGTGGGACACCGCCTGGTCGTACGCGAGAGCACCGGCGGTGCGACCGCACCGCCGGTGCCCTGACGCGTCACTGGGCGATGTCGACCCTCAGCGCGACCGCGCCGCGCAGGTAGACGTGCTGGATCTCCGACCGCGGCCGGTCGGTCTGCAGGTGGGCCATCAGGCGGATCACCCGGGGCAGCGCGTGCGGCACGTCGATCTCGCTCGCGCACAGCAGCGGCACCTCGTGGAAGCCGAGCTTGCGCGCGGCCAGCGCCGGGAACTCCGAGGTCAGGTCGGGAGTCGCGGTGAAGATGACGCTGATCACGTCGTCGGTGGTGAGTTCGTTGCGTGACATCACTTCGGTGACGAGCTCGGACGTCGCCTCGAGAATCAGTTCGCGCTCGTCCGCGTCGACCTGGATCGCACCTCGTACCGCCAGAACCCCCATGAGACCTCTCCCTCTACCGTGCCGGGAAGGTGGTCGCCTACAGCTCGACCACCGCGTACAGCTCGCCGATCTCCTTGTTCGTCAGCGCCCGGATCGTACCGGTCTTGAGGCGCCCGAGCTTCACCGGGCCGAACTCGGTGCGGGCGAGCTGCTGCACCGGGAAGCCGGCCTCCGCGAGGAGGCGGCGCACGATGTGCTTGCGACCCTCGTGCAGCGTCACCTCGACCAGGACGCGCTTGCCGACCTGGTCGAAGACGCGGAAGGTGTCGGCCTTGGCGAAGCCGTCGGCGAGCTGGAAACCCTCACGCAGCCGCTTTCCGAGGTCGCGGCCGATCGGGCCGTGGACCTCGGCGAGGTAGGTCTTGCTCACGCCGTAGCGCGGATGCATGAGGCGGTTCGCCAGCTCACCGTCGTTGGTGAGCAGGAGCAGGCCCTCGGTGTCGGTGTCGAGACGCCCCACGTGGTAAAGCCGCTCGGGCACGTCGCCGACGTACTGGGCAAGTGACTTGCGGCCGCGCGGGTCCGACATGGTGCTGACCACGCCGGTGGGCTTGTTGAGCATGTAGTAGCGCAGCTCGGTCTGGGTGGGAATGCGCTTGCCGTCGACGTGGATGACGGCCTGCTGCGGGTCGACACGCATGCCGAACCACGTCACCTTCTCACCGTCGACGGTCACCCGTCCGGCCGCGATCAGGTCCTCGCAGGCGCGGCGGCTGGCCACGCCCGCCTCGGCGAGCACCTTCTGGAGCCTCACGCCGTCGTTGGTCTGGTTCACTGCTGAAGTTCCTCTATGCCTTCCAGGTCATCGGGCAGGTACGGAGCGAGGTCGGGGAGCTCCTCCAGGGTGTTCAGGCCGAGCCGCTCCAAGAAGTAGCTCGTGGTGCGGTGGAGCACGGCCTGATGCTCCGGATCGTGTCCCGCCTCCTCGATGAGTCCGCGCAGCGACAGCGTGCGGATCACGCCGTCACTGTTGACGCCCCGGATCGCGGCCACCCGCGCACGGCTGACCGGCTGCCGGTAGGCGATGACCGCCAACGTCTCCAGGGCGGCTTTCGTGAGCCGCGCCTGCTGGCCGTCCCGCACGAAGCGTTCGACGAGCGGCGCGCACACATCCCGAGTGTAGAACCGCCACCCACCCGCGATCTCCCTAAGCTCGAACCCTCTCCCCTGTTCGGTGTATTCCCCGGCCAGCTCCCGTAGGGTCGCGGCCACCTCGTGGCGGGGGCGTTCGACGATCTGCGCGAGGTTCACCTCGGGCACCGGCTCGTCGACGACCAGCAGGATCGCCTCCAGCCCGGCGCGCAGGGAGGGGTGGTCCGTGCCGCTCTCGTACGGCTCCGGCGGCAGGTCGCTCATCAGGGGTTCTCCGCTTGTGTTCCGGTGTAGTCGTCGACGGCGATCTCGCCGTCGTGGGCGCCGGTCCAGGTGACGTACAGCTCGCCGAGGGGCTCCAGCTGCTCCAGCGAGACCACCCGCTCACGGTAGAGCTCCAGCAGCGCCAGGAACCGCGCGACGACCTCGAAGGTGCCGGCGCAGTCGGCGATGAGCGCGCGGAACGTCGCCCGTTCCATGGTCCGCAGCCGCTCCATCAGCAGGGCCGCCTGATCCTTGACGCTGGCCTGCGGCGCGTAGATGTGCTCCACCGACACCATCGGTGACGGCTTGGGCGCGAGGGTACGCACGGCCAGCCTGGCGAACTCCTCGGGCCCGAGGCCGAGCAGCACTTCGGGCAGCAGGCTCGCGAACTTCGGCTCCATCGGCACCACGCGCGGGAATCGCCGCGACTGCTCCGCGATGCGGCCGGCGAAGAACGCCGAGACCTCCTTGTACGCGCGGTACTGCAGGAGCCGTGCGAACAGCAGGTCGCGGGCCTCCAGCAGCGCGAGGTCCTCTTCGTCCTCGACCTCGCCGGAGGGCAGCAGCCGTGCGGCCTTCAGGTCGAGCAGGGTCGCCGCGACGAGCAGGAAGTAGCTCGCCTGGTCGAGGTCCCACTCTTTCCCGTGCGAGCGGATGTGCGCGATGAACTCGTCGGTGACCTTGTGGAGCGACACCTCGGTGATGTCGAGCTTGTGCTTGGAGATCAGCCCGAGCAGCAGGTCGAAGGGACCCTCGAAGTTGTCGAGGTGAACCTGGAAGCCGCTGTGCTGCTGCTCCTCGGCGGTCGGCTCGGTCACACCGTCAACGGTAGTCGAGACCACGCCCCATCACGCGAGGAGCTGCCACCTCTGGAGCACCTCCTTGGCGAGCTCCCGGTAGGCGTTGGCGCCCATGGACGACGGGTCGAAGCGGGTGATCGGCTCACCCACGACCGTCGCGTCCGGGAACCGGACCGTGCGGTTGATCACCGTGTGGAAGACCTGCTCGCCGAAGGCGTCCACGATGCGGCCGAGCACCTCACGGGTGTGCAGGGTGCGCGAGTCGTACATCGTGGCGAGGAAGCCGTCGATGGCCAGGTCCTGGTTGAGCCGGCCCTGGACCTTCTCGATCGTCTCCATCAGCAGGGCGACACCGCGCATCGCGAAGTATTCGCACTCCAGCGGCACCAGCACGCCCTGGCTGGCGGTCAGCGCGTTGACGGTCAGCAGACCGAGCGACGGCTGGCAGTCGATCATGATGTAGTCGTAGTCGGGCACGACCGGCTTGAGCAGCCCGCCGAGGATGTACTCCCGGCCGACCTCGTGGACGAGCTGGACCTCCGCGCCCGACAGGTCGATGTTGCTGGGCAGCAGGTCCATGCCCTCGACGCTGGTCTCCAGGATGACCTCTTCGACCTCCACACCCCGCTCCATGAGCAGGTTGTAGATCGTGAGGTCGAGCTGGCGCGGGTCGCCCTTGCCCAGGCCCACCGACAGCGCCCCCTGTGGGTCGAAGTCGACGAGCAGGACACGGCGCCCCTGTTCGGCCAGTGCGGCGCCCAGGTTGATGGTCGTCGTCGTCTTACCGACGCCACCCTTCTGGTTGCAGACCGAGACGATGCGGGCGGGCCCGTGCTCGGCAAGCGGCGCCGGATCGGGGAACGACGGTTTCGGACGCTGTGTCGGGCCTAGGGGCGCGGCGTCACGAGGATCGGTCGCTATCGCGGTCGAGAGTGCCCTCTCGGATCGCTCTCTCTCCTGCTGCGTGCTGGGTTCAGTCACCAGCTTCTCGAACCTCCCCGGCGGCGTAGGTTTGCCGTCAAGATGGGGACTCTAGAGCCTGTCAACATGAGCGGCAAGGCGGCACACCGCCCTTCGGCGGTATTGGTCGTGCATCGGTGTCAAGCGGTGGCGCGCGGGTGCGCGGAGGCGTAGACCTCACGGAGCCGGTCGACGGTGACCAGGGTGTAAACCTGGGTCGTCGTGACGGACGCGTGGCCCAGCAATTCCTGCACCACCCTAACGTCGGCGCCACCGTCGAGCAGGTGGGTCGCGAAAGAGTGCCGCAGCGTGTGGGGCGAGACGTCCTCCAGGCCGGCGCGGCAGGCCGCCGACCGCAGCGTCGACCAGGCGCTCTGGCGCGACAACCGGCCGCCGCGCGCGTTGAGGAACAGCGCCGGAGTGCCCTGACCCCGGGTGTTCAGCGCCGGCCGCGCCGTCGCCAGGTACGCGTCGAGGGCCGCGCGGGCGTACCGGCCGAGGGGCACCGGCCGCTCCTTGCCGCCCTTGCCGCGCAGGCGCACGACCGTGTCGCCGACCTCGCCGACCTCCAGGCCGACGGCCTCGGAGATGCGCGCCCCGGTGCCGTAGAGGAGCTCGAGCAGCGCGCGATCGCGCAGCCCGCGCGCGGTGTCGGCCGGCCCCGCCGCGGCGAGCAGCCGCTCCACCTCGTCGATCGCGATGGCCTTCGGCAGCCGCCGCGGCGACGTGGGCGGCCTGACCTCGCGCGACGGGTCGGCGGCCGACATCCCCTCGCGTACGGCGAAGCGGTGCAGGCCGCGTACCGCCACGACGGCGCGTGCCGCCGACCCGGCCGCCAGCGGCGGATGCCGGTCGTCGCCCTCCCGAAGCCCGTCCAGGAAGGACACGACGTCCTCCTCGCCAACCTCGCCGATGGCCGTACGCCCCCGCGCGATCAGCGTGTCGACGTAGCGGCGCAGGTCACGCCGGTAGGAACTGACCGTGTTGGCGGCGAGCTTCCGGTCGACCGAGAGATGGTCGAGGTAGGCGACCACCTCGGCCCGCAACGCTCGGCCGAGGTTTTCACTGGCGGCGGTTGTCAGCGCGGCACCTCATCCAGCGAATCGTGGGGGCGGGCGGGTCACCCCTCCGGGGCGTCGGGCGGGCGGAGGTCGCGGTATCCCTGTGCCCGGGCGGCGTAGACCGCCAAGATACCCATCACCGCAAGGGGATTGTGGAGGTCCCCGCGCATCACGGCGGCCACCGCGTCGTCGAGCGGAACCCACGCGACGGGCATGTCCGCCTCCTCGTGGATCCGCTCGAAGTCGACCTCGTCGTCGGGGATCTCGGTGAGGCCGCGCGCCAGGAAGACGCGCACACGCTCGTTGGTCATGCCCGGGGAGGTCAGGACGTCGACGAGGGTGTGCCACTCGCTCGCGCGGTAGCCGGCCTCCTCGGCGAGCTCGCGCTCGGCCGTACGCCTCAGCGCCTCGCCGGCGACGTCGCGCAGCCCGGCCGGCGGCTCCCACAGCATGCGCTCGGCCGGGTGGCGGTACTGCCGGATGAGCAGCACGCGGTCGTCGTCGTCCACGCAGATGACGCCGACCGAGCCGGGGTGCACGACGACGTCGCGTTCGGTGACCTCGGTGCCCGCGCCGTTCGGCATCCGCACCTTGTCGGTGCGCACCCCGATGATGTGGCCGCTGAAGCGCTCCTGACCGCCGACGACCTCCCAGCGCTCTGGGGAGTCGGCGATCACGTGGCCTCGCCGAGCGCGGCGGCGATCAGGCCGGCGAACAGCGGGTGCGGCCGCGTCGGACGCGACCGGAACTCCGGGTGCGCCTGGGTGGCGACGTAGAACGGGTGCTGGTCGCGGGGCAGCTCGATGTACTCCACGAGCCGTCCGTCGGGCGACAGGCCGGAGAAGACGACGCCGGCCGCGGTCAGCTCCTCGCGGTAGGCGTTGTTCACCTCGTAGCGGTGGCGGTGCCGCTCCTCGACCTTGGCCGCGCCGCCGTACAGCTCACGGACGATCGAGCCGTCGGCGAGGTTGGCGGTGTAGAGGCCGAGCCGCATCGTGCCGCCCATGTCGCGTTCACCGGCGACGACGTCGATCTGGTCGGACATGGTGGCGATCACCGGGTCGGAGGCCTTCTCGTCGAACTCCGCGCTGTTGGCCTCGGTGATCCCGGCGAGCGAGCGCGCCGCCTCGATGACCATGCACTGCAGGCCGAGGCAGAGGCCGAGGGCCGGGACGCGGTTCTCCCGCGCGTAGCGCGCGGCGCCGACCTTGCCCTCGATGCCGCGCACGCCGAAACCGCCCGGGATGAGGATGCCGTCGGCGCCCGCGAGCTCGCGGGCGGCCGACGCGGGGGTACGGCAGTGGTCGCTCTTGACCCACCGGATGTTGACGCGCGTGTTGTGGGCGAACCCGCCGTGGCGGACCGCCTCGGTGACCGACAGGTAGGCGTCGGGCAGGTCGATGTACTTGCCGACCAGCGCGATCGTGACCTCGCGGGCCGGCTGGTGCACCCGCTGCAGCAGGTCGTCCCACTCGTGCCAGTCGACGTCGCGGAACGGCAGGCCGAGGCGGCGCACGACGTACGCGTCGAGCCCTTCGGTGTGCAGCACCTTGGGGATGTCGTAGATGCTCGGCGCGTCGATCGCGGAGACGACGGCCTCGGCGTCGACGTCGCACATCAGGCTGATCTTGTTCTTCAGGCCCTGGGTGATGGGCCGGTCCGAACGGCACACGATGGCGTCCGGCTGGATGCCGATGCTGCGCAGCGCGGCGACCGAATGCTGCGTCGGCTTCGTCTTCAGCTCGCCGGACGGCCCGATGTAGGGCAGGAGCGAGACGTGCAGAAAGAAGCAGTTGTCCCGGCCGATCTCGTGCCGGATCTGGCGGACGGCCTCCAGGAACGGCAGCGACTCGATGTCGCCGACCGTGCCGCCGACCTCGGTGATCACGACGTCGACGTCGGGACCCGCCATGCCGCGGATGCGGTCCTTGATCTCGTTGGTGATGTGCGGGATGACCTGGACGGTGTCCCCCAGATACTCACCGCGCCGCTCACGGGCGATGACGTTCGAGTAGACCTGCCCGGTGGTGACGTTGGCCGAGCCGAGCAGCTCTGTGTCGAGGAACCGTTCGTAGTGACCGACGTCGAGGTCGGTCTCAGCGCCGTCGTCGGTCACGAAGACCTCGCCGTGCTGGAACGGGTTCATCGTGCCCGGATCGACGTTGAGGTAGGGGTCGAGCTTCTGCATCGTGACGCGCAGGCCACGCAGTTTCAGAAGCCTCCCGAGGCTGGATGCCGTCAGCCCCTTGCCGAGGCTGGAGGCGACACCGCCGGTGACGAAAAGATGCTTGGTGGCCCTAGAGGACCCACCGAAGACTGCCGAAGGCAAGGAAACACTCCCGTGGTCGTTGTCGCGGCGACACTCGCCCTCTCAGCGAGCGGCCAAGCTCCACGGGCCACCAGAATAACAGGAGATTTCGCTGTTCAGCGCCCGAACGGCGGATCAGCTGTAGCCGTTGGCATAACTTCCCGTGGAGGCACCGGCTCCGGCGCCGGGTGACATTCCGCGCAGCTGGCCCGTCAGCTCGTCGATGAGTTTCCTGGCCTGGTCGGCCGAGCTCCGCGCCTGATCGCGCTCGGCCGACATCGCGGAGAGCGCGTCGCGCTGCTGCGTGACCGCCTCGGCGAGCTGGTCGACCCACTGCTCGCGTTCCTTGAGCTTCTGGGTGACACCGTCGCGCTCGCTGGTCGCCTGCCGCATCGAGGCGAGCGACTGGTCGCGCTCGCGGATAGCGTCCTCGGCCCGTCTCTGCGCCTGGGCCATCTCCGAAGAGATCCGTGCCTGCGCCAGCTCGGCGGCGTCGCGGGCGGACTCGGCCTGCTGCAGCTTCTCCAGCGTGCGGCGGCGTTCGCCGTCGAGGTCCTGGCTACGGCGGCGCGCGTCGTCGGCGTCCTGGCTCGCGGACGCCATCGCGTGCTGGAGCTGCTGGGTGGTCGACTCCATCTCGCTCGTCTTGCCGCGCAGCGTGCTCAGCTCGGCGTGGGCCGTCTCCAGGGCCTGGGACAGCTCGGCGGCGTGCTGGGAGAACCGGTCGCGCTCGCCCTCGATGGCCTTGCGCGCGGTCTGCGCCTCGCCGGCGGAGCGGTGGGCCTCGTCGCGATCCTCACGCATCTGGTCGCGCTCGGTCATCGCCTGCCGTGCGGCGGCCTCGGCCTGCTCGGCCGAGGACCGCGACTGGTCGCGCTCGCTGAAGGCCTGCCGCATGGCCGCCTCGGCCTGCTCGGCCTGGGCGCGTAGCCGCTCGGCCTCCTGCCAGGCGGCGGCGGACTCACGCTGGGCGGACTCGCGCTCGGTCATCATCTGGCGGATCGCGGCGTCGGACTGCTCGGCGCGCTGCTCGGCCTGGCGGGCCTGGGCGAGCGCCTGGTCGGTCTCCTGCCGGGCGCCGACGGCCTCGCTGCGGGAGTGGTCGCGCTCGCTCAGCGCCTGGCGCATCGCGGCCTCGGACTGCTCGGCCTGCGAGTGCGCCCGCAGCCCCTCCTGCCAGGCGGCGTTGGCCTCCTGCTTGGCGGCCTCGCGCTCGGTGATCGCCTGGCGGACGGTGGCCTCGGCCTGCTCAAGCCGCTGGCCCATCTCGTCGATCTGCCCGCGGAGCCGGTCGAGCTCCTGCTGCATCGCGGCGGCGTCCTGCTTGGCCGCCTCGCGCTCGGCCATCAGCTGACGGCCGGTCGCCTCGGCCTGCTCGGCCTGCCCGCGCGCCGCCTGCGCCTCCTGGCGCATCGCGGCCGCGTCACGCTGGGCGGCCTCGCGCTCGGTCATCAGCTGGCGTACGGCGGCCTCGGCCTGCTCGGCGCGCTGTTCGAGCTGCTCGTGCTGGGTCCTGGCCCGCTCGAGCTCCTGGAGCACGGCCGTGGCGTCCTGCTTGGCGGACTCTCGCTCGGCGAGCATCTGCCGCGCGGTGGCCTGCGCCTGCTGCACCTGGGAGCGGTGGCGGTCGACCTCCTGCCACGCGGACGCCGCCTCACGCTTGGCGGTCTCGTGCTCGGACTGGATGATCGCTATCTTCGCCGCGGTCTCCTGCTTGACCTCGGCGACCTTCTGCTCGCCCTGGGCCAGGGAGTCGGCGAGCATGTCCGCCATCTGCCGTAGCCGGTCGACGACCTCGCCCGGCTGTTCCATGTTTCCCCCGGGCACCGGACGTCCGCCGTTCTTCGGCGGCCACGGCATCCCGGAGCCGTCTGGGGCGTAGGAACCGCCCGAACCATTGAGATCGCTCACATAGGGAACTCTAAGGGCGTCTCGCATGGCTGTCTGCCATGTCAGAGAAGGTGTGGCGGATCAATCACGCTTTTCCCGGTGATCCGCACGCCTCGGAAGGCGTCTGTGAACTGCATGTTCCTGGGCGAGAGCGCTAAGTGATCACCTTTCGTGATCCGAGCTGTGATCGATGGGAGAATACCCACTCATGAAGACGTTGTATCCGCCGATCGAGCCGTACGACTCCGGCATGCTCGACGTCAGCGATGGAAACCGGATCCACTGGGAGGTGTGCGGCAATCCCGACGGCAAGCCGGCCGTGATGCTGCACGGAGGCCCCGGCGGAGGGTGCACACCGGACCACCGGCGGCAGTTCGATCCATCGCTGTACCGGATCGTCCTGTTCGACCAGCGCAACTGCGGCCGGAGCCTGCCGCCGGCGAGCGACCCGTCCGTGTCGCTGGAGACCAACACCACGTGGAACCTGGTCGCCGACATGGAGCTGCTGCGGGAGCATCTCGGCATCGAACGCTGGCAGGTCTTCGGCGGCTCGTGGGGCAGCGCGCTCGCACTCGCGTACGCCCAGACGTACCCCTCACGCGTGAGCGAGCTCGTGCTGCGCGGGATCTTCACGCTGCGGCCGTTCGAGCTGTACTGGTTCTACCAGGAGGGCGCGTCGCTGGTCTTCCCGGACAAGTGGGAGGCGTACGTCGCGCCGATCCCGCCTGACGAACGCGACGACCTGCTCGCGGCCTTCCACACGCGGCTGAACGACCCCGACCCGGCCGTACGGCTGCCGGCGGCGCGCGCGTGGAGCGTGTGGGAAGGCTCGACGATCAGGCTGCTGCCCGATCCGTCCATCGTCGACACGCACTCCGACGACGACTACGCGGTGACGTTCTCCCGCATCGAGAACCACTACTTCGTCAACGGCGGCTTCCTCCCGGACGACCTCATCGACGGGGTCGCGAAGATCCGGCACATCCCGTGCGTCATCGTCCAGGGCCGGTACGACATGTGCACCCCGGCCGCGACCGCCTGGGACCTGCACCGGGCCTGGCCGGAGGCGGAGTTCCACATGGTCGACGACGCCGGTCACGCGTATGTCGAGCCGGGCATCCTGCACCGTCTCGTCTCCGCGACCGACCGTTTCGCCCGCTCCTGATGTCCCCGGAGCTGTTCCGTTCCCGGTGGCAAGGCGGGCGCGGGCGCCTGGAGGTCTGGTACACCACGCTCACGGACCCGGTCACCGGCACCGGCGTGTGGATCCACCACGAGCTGATCGCCCCTTCCGGCGGCGGCGAGCCGCTGGCCCACGGCTGGGCGGCACTGTTCCCGCCGGGCGAGAAGCCGGTCCTCGGCCGCTACGGCCCGGAACCCTGGGTCCCATCGGAGGCGTACGCCTGCGAGAGCGCCAAGGTCACACCGACGACGCTACGAGGCAAAGCGGGACCTCTGTCGTGGGACCTGCGCTCATCGGGCGGCGGCGACCCGCTGTACACGTTCCCCCGCTGGGCCTGGCGCACGGGCCTGCTGCCGGCGGCCCAGGTCGTCCCGTCCCCGACCGCCGCGTTCTCGGGAACGGTGCGCTGCGGCGACCGCGTACTGGACCTGACCGCCGCACGCGGCGGCACCGCGAGAATCTACGGCCACGGCAACGCCGCCCGCTGGACCTGGCTCCACGCCGACCTGGGCGGAGACGACGTCTGCGAGATCGTCACCGCGGTACCGACAAGGCGCCTGCTGCGCCACCTACCTCCGGTCCCGCTGCTCCGCCTGCGCTTCGACGGGAAGGAATGGCCGGCCCGCGACCCGCTACTGGCGTCGCTACGCATGCACGGCACCATCGCGCTGCCGACATGGACGGTCGAGGGCCGCTCCGGCGACCACCTGATCCGGGTGAACGTGACCCTGCCGGAGGCCGAGACCGTGACCGTCGAGTACCAGGACCCGGACGGCCGTGTCCCGCTCTGCCACCACAGCACCCGCGCCAACGCCGAGATCACCCTCCTACGCCGCGAGAACAGAACGTGGGTCCCATTCCGAGAGTGGACCTTGAACTCCACCGCCCACGCCGAAGTAGGCCTCCGCCCCTGACCAGAAGCGCCCTCCACCACCGCCCCGCCCAGGCCTCCGCCCCTGCCCCGCCTCGCCCAGGCCTCCGGCCCCAAGCCACCTGACAGGCGAAGCCGACCTTGCGGCCCACACCCCTGACACTCACTCGATCACCCCTCCAGCCGGCCACCACCGCCCAAGCCCCGGCACCCGACGCCGTCGCACCGACGAACCTCGCGCCACTCGCGACCGGCCGACATCGGACCGACGAACGGCGCCGCCGAACCTGATGGCGAAGGAGATCGACGGCGGCGGGAACGATCGTGGGGCGGCGGGCACGGTCGTGTGCCTGAGGCAGATCGCCACCTCCCCTTAGTTCCCCTCCCTCGCAGTCCCTCCTTCGGCCTTCGTGACCTTCGCCGTCGCGTTTTTCAAAGCCCCCCGCCCTCCCCACAGTCCAGCGGACGCCGTCTTCACGCGGCGACCACCGTTCGTCCCCGGTGCAGCGAGACCTCTCGTTGGTGAGCGTCGCCTCGCGTGGCCCAGGCGGGACCGATCGGCGAACGGGCATGTGAGTCCGCGGGTGATTCCCTGCCGGTCGTACGACATCCTGGCCGGATCCGAATCTGATTCGGTACCGTGGTGGCGTACAGGACTTCGGGAGGGGCACTTGACCGACACGGCGATCGTCGGGCTGGGGATGACCTCGCTCGGCAAGGTCTACGGGCATAGTCCGCGGCGGTTCGCGGCCGATGCCGTACGCCTGGCCGCCGATGACGCCGGGCTCGCCCTGAGTGACCTCGACGGGCTGATCGTCAGTCCGGGGATGTCCGGTTCGCCCGGGATCGAGGTGGCCGACGCGCTCGGGCTACGGGACCTGCGGCTGCTCACGCAGATGAACTCCTTCGGCGCCACGGCCGGAGCGATGGTCTCGTACGCCTCATCCATGATCCAGAGTGGCGCGGCCTCGGTCGTGGCGTGCGTGTTCGCCGACGCGCCGCTCAGGCCCAAGACGTCCGCCGGCTCCGCCTACCACCGGGACGCCGCGGAGTGGCACGGGATCGGCGGGCTCAACGCGGCGCTGGGGTTCCGCAGCGTGAACGCCTTCTACGCGCTGGCCGCGCGGCGACACATGGAGCGGTACGGCACGACCAGCGAGCAGCTCGGCGCCGTCGCCGTCAGCACGCGCCGCTGGGCGGAGCACAACCCGCTCGCGCAGATGCGCGAGCCCATCACCGTGGAGGACCACCAGCGTTCCCGATGGGTCGTCGAACCCCTGCATCTCCTCGACTGCTGCCTCGTCTCCAACGGCGGCGTCGCGGTCATCCTCACCGGCGCCCCGCGTGCACGCGACCTCCCCCAGCCGCCCGTACACGTCTGGGGCTGGGGCCAGGGGCACCCCGGGCACCGGATGACGCGCGGCAGCGAGTTCGGCCTGACGACGGGCGCCGCGATCTCCGGCCCGGCCGCGGCGAAGATGGCCGGGATCGCGATCGGCGAGGTCACCGCGTGCCAGATCTATGACTGCTACACGTTCACGACGCTCGTCTCGCTGGAGGACTACGGTTTCTGCGCCAAGGGCGAGGGCGGGGCGTTCGCGGCGAGCGGCGCGCTCGGCCCCGGCGGTTCGCTGCCGACCAACACCGGCGGCGGCCAGCTGTCCGCGTACTACATGTGGGGCATGACCCCGCTGTCGGAAGCCGTGATCCAGGCCCGCGGCCAGGGCGGCGACCGCCAGGTGCCGAGGAACGACGTGATCCTCGTCAGCGGCAACGGCGGCATCCTCGACCACCACTCGACGCTGCTCGTCAGCCCGCACGCGCGGGGGCGCCGATGACGGCACGACACGACGGCCGTACGCCTGCGCCAGTCCGCCCCACACGGGCCGATACCGACGCGACGACCACACGACCGAGGACCTCGGCTCCTGCACGCGGGAGGCCCGATGACCGACATCGGCACAGCACGACACCCTGGCCACACGACCGAAGACGTCGCCCCCTGCACGCGGGAGACCCGATGACCGACATCGGCACAGCACGACACCCTGGCCACACGACCGAAGACGTCGCCCCCAGCGCGCGGGAGACCCGATGACCGACATCGGCGCGGTGCGGCGCGATGGCCGTACGGATCCGTTCTTCGACGGGGCCGCCGAGGGCCGGCTGGTCGTGCGGCGGTGTTCGGGGTGCGGTGATTGGCTCGCGCCGGACGCGAGCGGGTGTGCCGAGTGCGGTTCCGAAGAGCTCGCCTGGGCGGAGGCGAGCGGCGAGGCGGTGCTGGTCTCCTGGGCGACGGCCCACTCTCGTACGGGCCCGCCCGCGCCGCTGGCCCTGGTCGAGCTCGCCGAGGGCCCCTGGATGTACGCGCGGCTCGACTCGGTGGACGCGCCGCGTGTCGGGCTCGCGCTGCAGGCGGCCTTCGTCCATCCGGGCGAGGGCGAGAGTTATCCCGTGTTCAAGGAGCGCCGTTGAAGACCGAGGTCTGCGAGAAGTTCGGGATCGAGTTCCCGCTGTTCGCCTTCAGCCACTGCCGGGACGTCGTCGCGGCCGTCACGAACGCGGGCGGACTGGGCGTGCTCGGCGCCGTCGCGTACACGCCCGACCGCCTCGAAGAGGAACTCCGCTGGATCGACGATCACGTGGGCGGCCGCCCGTACGGCGTCGACGTCCTGGTGCCCGGCAAGATCGCCAAGGAGGCCGACGCACCGGGCGGCCTGGACTCGCTGCTCGCCGCCGTTCCGGCCGAGCACTGGTCCTTCCTGACCTCTCTCTTCGAGAAGTACGGGGTGCCGGCGGGCGGGGAACGGCCGCGTACGGGCGGCGGCACGGGCCGTCAGGTCACGCGGCAGGGCGCGACGGAGCTGATCGACGTGGCGTTGAAGCACGAGATCCGGCTCATCGCGAGCGCCCTCGGCCCGCCGCCGCCCGTGATGGTGGAACGGGCACGCGCCGCGGGAGTACCGGTCGCCGCCCTCGTGGGCACCGTCGAACACGCACGCCGCCAGGTCGAGGCCGGCGCCGACATCATCGTTGCCCAGGGCGGCGAGGCCGGCGGCCACACGGGCGAGATCTCCACGATGGTCCTGGTACCGGAGGTCGTCGACGCCGTCGCCCCCATGCCCGTACTGGCCGCCGGCGGCATCGCGACGGGCCGCCAGATGGCCGCGGCGATGGCCTTGGGCGCGTCCGGAGTGTGGTGCGGCTCGGTCTGGCTCACCACGGAAGAGGCCGAGACCCTCCCGTCCGTGAAGGCCAAGATGCTCGCCGCCGGTTCGAGCGACACGGTCCGCTCCCGCTCCCGTACGGGCAAGCCGGCCCGCCAGCTCCGCTCCGCCTGGACCGACGAGTGGGACTCCCCCACCAGCCCCGGCCCGCTCCCGATGCCCCTCCAAATGATCGTCGCCGAGGGCGCCATGGCCCCGATCGCCAAGGCGGCCGAGGCGGGCAACGAGGGCGCCCGCCAGCTTGCGAACTACTTCGTCGGCCAGGTCGTCGGCCAGATGAACACCATCAAACCCGCACGTCAGGTCGTGTACGACATGATCGAGGAGTTCGCCGAGGCCCTCGAACGCCTGAACGAGATCACCAGCGACTAGAGCACGTCCGGAGTGGCGTAAATCACACGCCGCCCGCGACCGGATGGCGGCGGGGCGCGGTGGGGACGTACCGTGCGAGCATGGGTTCTGACGAGGTGCTGATCGAGACGGACGGCCCGTTCCGGGTGATCACGATGAATCGGCCGGAGCGGCGGAACGCGCTCTCGCTCTCGCATATGCAGGCGTTGACCAGGGCGTTCCGCGAGGTCGGAGAGACCGACGCGTCAGGGATCGTACTGGCGGCGAACGGCCCGGCGTTCTGCGCGGGCCACGACTTCGCGGACCTGGCCGGGGCGGACCTGTCGGCGGCACGTGAACTGCTGATCACCTGCCGCGAACTGATGGAGACCATCCAGTCCGTGCCCCAGGTCGTGATCGCCCGCGTCCACGGGCTCGCGACCGCGGCCGGCTGCCAGCTGGTCGCGACCTGCGACCTGGCGGTGGCCGCCTGGAACGCCGGCTTCGCCGCGCCGGGCGGCAAGGGCGGCTGGTTCTGCCACACGCCGATGGTCCCGATCTCACGGAACGTAGGCCGCAAGCGGGCCATGGAGCTCGCCCTCACCGGAGACGCGATCGACGCCGCGACGGCATTGGAGTGGGGACTCCTGAACCGGGCCGTACCCGCCGAGGATCTGGAGAAGGCAACCCGAGAGCTACTGGAGCGCGCGACGCGCGGGAGCCGGCGCAGCAAGGCGCTCGGCAAGCAGGCCATGTACGCGCAGCTCGATCGCCCCGAAGCGGACGCGTACACGTACGCGATCGAGATGATGGCCGCATCCAGCCAGACACCCGAGGCTCAGGAGGGCATGAGGGCCTTCCTGGACAAGCGAACACCCCACTGGCCAGCCTGAGTTTCGTTGAAATATCACAATTTAGGTACACAGCCGAACGCCCAGGTCACCGGGGTTCTGACACACCGGGAAGACACCGGTTGCCGCCTTTCCGGGGAGCCGATAAGATGAGGAACGTTGCAGTCGTAGTTTCCTCGTACGTATTGAGTTCGTTCTTGAACGCCCGCGGAAGTGACGGCGGGCGTTTTCGCTTCTCCGGGATAGTCATCGCGGACGTAAGCCAAGGTCCGTCATGCAGCCCGGTTCGTCATCAGGCGCCCCGGTGAAGCTCCCAAGAAGGAGAGAAAGTGGCAGAAGGCACCGTCAAGTGGTTCAACGCCGACAAGGGCTTCGGATTCATCGCTCCTGACGGCGGTGGCCCGGACGTGTTCGTGCACTACTCGGCAATCAACTCCGCCGGCTTCCGTAGCCTGGAGGAGAACCAGCGCGTCAGCTTCGAGACCACCCAGGGCCCCAAGGGCCCGCAGGCTGAGAAGGTTCAGCCGCTCTAGGCTTCGAAGTACTCACCCGAGCCCGTACCGAGCAATCGGTACGGGCTCGGTTTGCTCTGCCCTCAGGGACCCCATGAAGGGAACTCGCCGCCCACCCCTGCCGGATACGGAGCGGCGGCCAGAGCTTCGCTCACCAAAGGCTCCACGGGCGGCCGAGCGTAGAAATGATCATCGACAGGCCGGGCCGGAGGACCGTGCCAGAGGTCCGTATGGGCCAGTTGCCCCGCTGCGTCCGCAAGACGGCCCAGGGCGGTCCTGTGACGGCGGTAGAGGTCGGCCGTGCGGGTGGGATGCCCTTACCGATGATCGCCAGTAGCCACCTGGGCGATAACGACCCGCACGGAATGCGGGATGCGGATCACTTCGATGATCTCGATCAGCCAGGTCCGATCGTCGTCGGGCGCTTATATGCCGTCATATACGGCCTTGAGCCGCTCAGAGAGCGGCTACGGCCGGTTCCTGGAGGGAACCGGCGTCGGACCCTCCGTGGACTCGTTGGCGGGCCGCCTATCGCCTCCTCGGAGGTTCGCCCCGGACACACCCTCCGGCCATCAATGGTCTAGCGCCAGATCCTCCCTGCCAGCCGCCTCTGAGCGGCGCACCAGGCTCGCCCGGCAACCGTCACAGGGCATCGCGCCGGGCTCCACCGGCCGGCCACTTCGAAGACCACAGCGGACCTACGTGCCGACCGCCTCGGAGATCCGTACTGGGTTCGCCGGGAATGGCCCCGGAGCGGTCGATCGCGACGGCGAGGCGCGTACCCTCGCCTACCCGGTAGGCCCACTCTCCGAAGACCCCGGGCTTGCTCCGACACAAGCGCCGGATACCCGCAGGCGTGGTGGCCTGCGGGATGCTGACCGACCGGATGCTGACCCGCTGGCCAGCCGAATGTCGGCCCGGCGGCCCACTGGCCCGGCGGCCTTATGCCCGATCGTCCCGGGCGTCCGCGTCGCGCATGCCCGTCGGGCCGCATCGCGGGCCCCCGCCGTGAGTCAGTGGACGCCGGCTTCCTTCATGTCGCGGAGCTCTCGTTTGAGTTCCTTGATCTCGTCGCGGAGGCGGGCGGCCATCTCGAACTGGAGTTCTTCGGCGGCGTGGTGCATTTGCTGGGTCATCTGTTCGATGAGGGATTCCATCTCCGCGCGTGGGCGTTCGCCTACGAGGTCGGCGGCGTGGCGGCCGGTCTTGGACGACAGGCCGGGCACGGGCGCCTTGCCTCGGCTCTGTTGGCGGGCGGCGCCTCCGATGAGTTCCTCGGTGTCGGCGTCTTCTCGGGCCAGCATGTCGAGGATGTCGGCGATCTTCTTGCGGAGGGCGGTCGGCTCGATGCCGTTTTCCTCGTTGTACGCCTCCTGCTTGGCGCGGCGGCGGTTGGTCTCATCGATCGCGCGTTCCATCGACGGGGTGATTCTGTCGGCGTACATGTGGACCTGGCCGGAGACGTTTCGGGCGGCGCGGCCGATGGTCTGGATCAGGGAGGTGTCCGAGCGGAGGAAGCCCTCCTTGTCGGCGTCGAGGATGCTGACCAGGGACACCTCGGGCAGGTCGAGGCCCTCGCGGAGGAGGTTGATGCCGACGAGCACGTCGTAGTCGCCGATGCGCAGCTCGCGGAGCAGTTCGACGCGGCGGAGCGTGTCGACCTCGCTGTGCAGGTAGCGCACGCGGATGCCGAGCTCCAGGAGGTAGTCGGTGAGGTCCTCGGCCATCTTCTTGGTCAGGGTGGTGACCAGGACGCGCTCGTCGCGGTCGGCCCGCTCGCGGATCTCGTGGACGAGGTCGTCGATCTGGCCCTTCGTCTGCTTGATGACCACCTCGGGGTCGACGAGGCCGGTCGGCCGGATGACCTGCTCGACGACGTCGCCCTTGACGCGGCCCAGCTCGTACGGGCCGGGGGTCGCCGACAGGTAGACGGTCTGGCCGATGCGCTCCAGGAACTCCTCCCACTTGAGCGGGCGGTTGTCCTGCGCGCTCGGCAGCCGGAACCCGTGGTCGACGAGGGTGCGCTTGCGTGACATGTCGCCCTCGTACATCGCGCCGATCTGCGGCGTGGTCTGGTGCGACTCGTCGACGACGAGGAGGAAGTCCTCGGGGAAGTAGTCGAGGAGGGTGTTCGGCGGGGTGCCGGGGCCGCGGCCGTCGATGTGGCGTGAGTAGTTCTCGATGCCGGAGCAGGTGCCGACCTGGCGCATCATCTCGATGTCGTACGTGGTGCGCATCCGCAGCCGCTGCGCTTCGAGGAGCTTGCCCTGGCGCTCCATCTCGGCGAGCCGGGTCTCCAGCTCCTTCTCGATGTCGCCGATGGCGCGCTCCATGCGCTCGGGGCCGGCGACGTAGTGGGAGGCGGGGAAGATGTAGAGCTCTTCGTCCTCGGTGACGACCTCGCCGGTCAGCGGGTGCAGCGTCGCGAGCTTCTCGATCTCGTCGCCGAACATCTCGATGCGGACGGCGAGCTCCTCGTACTGCGGGATGATCTCGACCGTGTCGCCGCGGACCCGGAAGGTGCCGCGGGTGAAGGCGAGGTCGTTGCGGGCGTATTGCATGCCCACGAGCCGCCGCAGCAGGTCGTCGCGCTCGATCTGGTCGCCGACCCGCAGCCGGACCATGCGGTCGACGTACTCCTGCGGGGTGCCCAGGCCGTAGATGCACGAGACGGAGGCGACCACGATCGTGTCGCGGCGCGTCAGCAGCGAGTTGGTCGCCGAGTGCCGCAGGCGCTCCACCTCGTCGTTGATCGAGGAGTCCTTCTCGATGTAGGTGTCGGTCTGCGGGACGTACGCCTCGGGCTGGTAGTAGTCGTAGTAGGACACGAAGTATTCGATGGCGTTGTTCGGCAGCATCTCGCGCAGTTCGTTGGCGAACTGCGCCGCCAGCGTCTTGTTCGGCTGCATGACGAGCGTGGGGCGCTGCACCTGCTCGATCAGCCAGGCGATGGTCGCGGTCTTGCCGGTGCCGGTGGCGCCGAGGAGCACGGAGTCCTTCTCGCCGCGCTCGACGCGCTCTTTCAGCTCGGCGATCGCCTGCGGCTGGTCGCCGGAGGGAGACATCTCGGTGACGACCTCGAAGGGCGCCACCTTGCGCTGAAGATCGGTGACAGGCCGCACGCTGTTTCCTCCGGTCGGTGGTCGCGGCCGCGAGGGCGGCCTGCGATGGGCGGACCGGCACCCCCGGCCCCCATGTCCCTCAACCGTACGACCTGCCGCCGACATTCCGCGCCGAGTCGCGAGCGTACGGCGAAGCCGGCCGCCGTCGAGCGGTCTGCTACCCCACCATGGTGGTGAGGTCGGACCACAACGCGTCGACCTGAGCGCCGAGGGCGTTGAGAGTGCCGGAGTTGTCGATCACGCGGTCGGCGATGGCCCGGCGGCGTTCGCGTGTCGCCTGGGCGGCGATGCGGGCGCGGGCCGCATCCTCGGTCATGCCGCGCGGCCCGGTCAGCCGGCGCACCTGCTCCTCGACCGGGGTGTCGACGACGACCACGAGGTCGTACAGGCCCGCCAGGTCGTTCTCGGTGAGCAGCGGCACGTCATAGACCACGACGGCATCGGGTGGCGCGGCGTCCTCCAGCTCCTTCATCCGCGCCCCGACGAGCGGGTGCACGATCGCGTTGAGGCGGCCGCGCTGGTCGTCGTCGGCGAAGACGATGGAGCCGAGGGTCTCGCGGTCGAGTGAGCCGTCCGGGCGCAGGATCCGCTCGCCGAACTCCTCGATGATCGCCACCAGGCCCGGTGTGCCGGGCTCGACGACCTCGCGCGCGACCGCGTCGGCGTCGACGAGCACGGCGCCCAGCGCGGTCAGCCGCCGCGAGACCTCGCTCTTGCCCGATCCGATGCCTCCGGTCAACCCCACTTTGAGCACGAGGCGAGCGTATTAGATCGCCAGGGTTTTTCTCATGTGGACCAGTGTCATGTGGTCGGCCACGCGCTCGCGGTGGATCTCGGTATAGCCGAGGCGGCGGTAGAAGCGGAGGTTGCCGTCGCTGAGGTGGCCGGTGAACAGAACACAGGAGTCCACCCGGCCGGCCACCTCGGCCTCCAGCGCCTTCATCAGCGCGCCGCCGATGCCCCTCCCCTGCAGGTCGGGGGCGACGGCGAGGCGGCCGATCAGGCAGGTGCGGTCGTTGAACCGACCGCGTACCGAACCGGCCAACCGCGTTCCGACGCTCGCCTTCAGCACCAGCGAGTCGCCGATCATCTTGCGCATCTGCTCCAGCGACTCGACCAGCGGCGGCAGGAACGGGTCGCCGTGCGCCTGGGCCTCGGTGACGTACGCGGCGCGCTGCAGCGTGAGGATCTCGCCGGCGTCCGCCACCGTGGCGCGCTCGATGCGCGGGTCGTCCATCAGCCGATGACGCGTACGGTCGCGGCCACCGGAAGCCGTACGGTGCCCGGTGCCACGGTGTCGTCGAAGCCCAGGTCGTCGGTGCCGAAGACCTGGTCGCCGGCCGACGGGCCCGTCACGCTGCGCAGGCCGCCCTGACCGGTGAAACGCCCCGATTCCGGGCCGGAGGGCGCGGCGCCCAGGTCGCCCGCGATGATCGTGTGCGGTGCGCCGCTCCATGCCTGGAGCAGCTTGCCGATCTCGGACAGGCGTGTCTGCGTACGGTTCGTGCCGTGCTGGAGCTGCACCGACCAGACATCCGTCGTACGGCCGCCGGTGTCGACGCGGGCCCAGACGTAGCCGCGCGCCTGTGGTCCGGCCCCGACCGGCAGCCGGCCGTAGCCGGTCGCGCGCACGGGCAGGCGGCTGAGCACCGCGCCCCCGTACTGGTGGTCGGCGGCGGGCCCCCAGACGAGCCGCATCTTGAGCCGCCGGGCCAGCCACGCGCCCACGTCGGCGGTGCCGGACATCGGCCAGCCGCGCCCCACGGACTGCAGCGCCACGACGTCGGCGTGCTGCGCCTCGACGGCGCGGGCGACGGCCTCCGGGTCGAGGCGGCCGTCGGCGTCGACGGCCTGGTCGATGTCGTACGCGACGAAACGGAACGTGCCCGGCAGACCCGTCGTACGCGCCGTCGCGGGCGCCGTCAGGGCGTACACGCCGGGCACCACGAGGAGCAGCAACGCTCCCCCGCCCGTGCCGAGGGCACGCGCCCAGGACCGGCCGGGAAGCGGGCCGCCACGCGCCGCGGCGATCGCCGACAGCAAGCCGAGCAGGATGCCGGCCGCGCCGGGCAGGACCTTGTTCGGCAGCGGCAGCGGCGCCTCGTAGTGCAGCTGGTACGGGAGCAGGACGGCGGCGACGGCGAGCCCGCCCAGGGCGGCTCCGGCATCGATCCGCCAGGCACGCCCGCCGGTGTCGACGGCGTGCCCGAGCGCGCCGAGCGCCTCCGGGCCCCGGTAGCCGCCGCGGCGCAGCGGAACGCGCGAGGCGACGGCGAGCAGCCAGGCCGACAGCACCTGACCCGCGACGATCACGGCGATCGCGACGACGCCGGTCAGGCCGTAGCGGCCCGTGACCGCCGCCGCGCCGACGCCGAGGAGGGTGCCACCGAAGACGCACACGCCACCGGGCACGGCGGCGACGGCGAGGCCGGAGGACAGGAACGCCAGGCTGAGGGCCTGACCGGCGATGATGACCGCGCCGGCGGCGGGCAGCGACAGCGGCCCGCTGGTCGCGGCGAACGCCGGGCTCGCCAGCACGAGGATCTGCAGCGCCAGGAACGGCCCGAGCGCGGCGGCGCCGAGCGCGTCACGCCAGCCGACGGCGGGGGCCTCCAACTGCGGCGTGCGCAGCTGCCAGACCAGGACCGCGACACCGGCGCCGACGACGACCAGGCAGACGATCCAGGCCATCACGCCCGTACGCGCGACCGGCTCCCAGGTGCCGAAGGCCAGCCGCAGCGCGGTGCCGGCGGTCAGGCCGCCGACCGTCGCGACCGCGAACCCGGTGCCGGACAGACCGCGCGCCGCCTCATAGAGCGCGGTGACGGCGAGCATGCCGAACACGGTGGCGGCCAGCGCCGGCCACAGGGTCGGCGAGAAGACCTGCATGCCGAGCCGTACGAGCAGGAGCCCGCCGACTCCGGAGATCAGAAGGCCACGCGGCCCGGCGATGGCGCGTACTGCGGGCGCCAGGAAGCCGGCCAGGCAGACGACGAAGATCGCCGCGGACGCGGTGAGCGCGCCCGAAGTCTGCGCGAAATGACCAAAGGGGGGAAACGCGGCGCGGAGCACCTCGGCGAGGATCGCCACGGTGACCGCGACCAGCGAGAAACGCGACAACTCCTGAGGAACGACCGGGGGCCCCGCCATTGCGGCGGGGCCCCCGTGACGAACGCGTGAGTCAGAATCGACCATATGCGCTTTGTCTACTCCTGGCCGCCGGAGAGCTTCTCGCGCAGCGCCGCGAGAGCCTCGTCGGAGGCGAGAGCGCCACCGCCGCCGCTGTCGCCGCCCTGCGGCTCGTCCGTCTGGTACGACTGCGGACCAGCGGCCTCGGCCTCGGCCTTACGGGCCTCTTCGACCTGCTTCTTGTGAGAGTCGAACCGGGTACGCGCCTCCGCGTACTGCCGCTCCCACGTCTCACGCTGCGTGTCGAAGCCCTCGAGCCAGTCTCCGGTCTCGGAGTCGAAGCCCTCGGGGTACTTGTAGTTGCCCTCGGCGTCGTACTCGGCCGGCATGCCGTAGAGGGTCGGGTCGAACTCCTCGTCGGTGAACGTCCCGCCACCCTCGTTGGCCTGCTTCAGCGAGAGGCTGATGCGGCGCCGGTCGAGGTCGATGTCGATGATCTTCACGAAGATCTCGTCGCCGACCTGAACGACCTGCTCCGGGATCTCCACGTGGCGCTCGGCCAGCTCGGAGATGTGCACCAGGCCCTCGATGCCCTCCTCGACGCGAACGAACGCGCCGAAGGGGACGAGCTTGGTGACGCGGCCCGGAACGACCTGGCCGATCTGGTGGGTGCGGGCGAACTGCTGCCAGGGGTCTTCCTGCGTCGCCTTGAGCGACAGGGAGACACGCTCGCGCTCCATGTCCACGTCGAGAACCTCGACGGTGACCTCCTGGCCGACCTCGACCACCTCGGACGGGTGGTCGATGTGCTTCCAGGAGAGCTCGGACACGTGCACGAGGCCGTCGACTCCGCCGAGGTCGACGAAGGCACCGAAGTTGACGATGCTCGACACGACGCCCTTGCGGACCTGGCCCTTCTGCAGCGTGTTGAGGAAGGTCTGGCGGACCTCGCTCTGCGTCTGCTCCAGCCAGGCACGGCGGGACAGGACCACGTTGTTGCGGTTCTTGTCCAGCTCGATGATCTTGGCTTCGAGCTCGCGGCCGACGTACGGCTGCAGGTCGCGAACCCGGCGCATCTCCACCAGCGAAGCCGGCAGGAAGCCACGAAGACCGATGTCCAGGATCAGGCCGCCCTTGACGACCTCGATGACGGTACCGGTGACGATTCCGTCCTCGTCCTTGATCTTCTCGATCGTGCCCCAGGCGCGCTCGTACTGAGCCCGCTTCTTGGACAGGATCAGGCGGCCTTCCTTGTCCTCCTTCTGGAGGACCAGGGCCTCGACGTGATCGCCGACCTTGACGACCTCGTTGGGGTCGACATCGTGCTTGATCGACAACTCACGCGAGGGGATGACGCCCTCGGTCTTATAGCCGATGTCGAGCAAGACCTCGTCTCGGTCGACCTTGACGACAGTCCCTTCGACAATGTCGCCGTCGTTGAAGTACTTGATGGTCTCGTCGATCGCCGCGAGGAAGGCTTCCTCGGACCCGATGTCGTTGACCGCTACCTGCGGGGTACTCGAGGTGGCCTCGGTGCTGCTCGTCATGTGTGGGATGGCTCCGGATACGGACATGCATAGTCTGTGCTGCGCGGAGGGCCAGTTATCGTCCCTGCCGATGAACCGGCGGCGTGACCAGACCGATGTCGACGTGATCGAGCGCGAGCCTGCTCTGTATGAGGCGCGCACAGGCCCACAGCGCAGCGATCAGAATATGGGAGCTTGCGCCGCTGGTCAATCTCACAGCTGCTCAGTAGGGACATGCCCACTCTTTGTACCGCCCCGCGAGAGAGATCATCTTAGCCTGACCGAACGCGACCGTGGCAGGGTTCCCGTCGGACGTGTACCGCTTGTCGGGGTTCTTCGCGAGCCACTCGAGCCACGCCGTGGAGCAGAACTGCTTGCAGTCGTCCTCCTTGATTTTTTCCTTGTCGCGGATCCTGGGGATCTGCCGCGGGTCGAACTCCTTCGCGAACGGCGACTCGGACGGCTTCCAGCCGGCCAGGAACATCCCGGCGAACTTCCACTTCGCCCCGCCCCCGTCACCGTGCTGCGCCCACTCCAGGTGCGACAGCGCGCCGAACGGGAACGCGAAGGTCACCGAAGGACGCCCGGTGGCGGCCTCGATCATCTTCTCGTCGGTGCCGATCTCCTTGTCGACCTGCTTCTTGCTCATCTTGGCCAGGTCGAGGTGGTTGGTCGTGTGGTTGGCGACCTCGAAGCCGTGCTGGACCAGCCAGCGCATCGTCACGGCGGGCTCCATGCCGCCGTTGATGAACGGGTCCTTGTTCACGAAGAACGTCGCCACCGGGCGGAACCCGGGGTTCTCGTGCGCCACCCGCTGGATGATGCCGACCGCGGTGTCGGGCTTGGGGTTGCCGGCACCGTCGAAGGCGGCGTGGGTCACCGACCCGTCGTCGAAGGACAGCACGACCGGATGCCGACCCGCCGGGACGTCGATCCGCCCGCTCACGAGCTCCGCCGCGGTGATCGGGTCGTAGCCCTGCTTCGCCAGGCCCGTGAACTCCTCGTACAGCTCCTTGGGCGTACGGTCCAGCGACGACTCCGGCTTGTCCATCACTCGGTGGATCATCAGAACCGGCACTTCGCCGAGCTCGTTCGCCGAGACCGCCCGCGCCGCCGCGGCGGCCTTGACGCGATCGAACGGCGGTTTCTTCACCGCCGGTTTGGGCGGGGCCGCACGCGCCTCGCCGGAACGGGCGGCGACACCGGCCGCCGAATACGGCTGGGACCTTCGGCGATCGTGACGGTCGGGCGGGGCGAGAATTCCCACCACCACACCGATGACGATCAGGGCGGCTGCGAACTTGTGAAGGTGCGGCACGGTTCTCCCAGCGTCATACACGCAGTGCGCACGGAGCCTGGCGATGCGTTATCTTCCCGCTCGCGCGATCATGTAATCGCCCGGAAGAGCCGCCGCGGATATGAATTTTTCCCGCCGCCGCGGCGAGGTAACCGTGCGATGCGGCCAGGTGTGCCTGACAGATCCCGTTCGCCACTCCGGCCACCTGCACGGAGACGCCAGAGCGGCCGCATGGCGCCCAGCGGATCCGCCTGTACGCCCCTGGAAGCCTCTGAGGGCACCGCTCAGCGCACGGCTCGCCACTTGCGGCCAATGTCCCCGAGCACACTCAGCGAGGCCCGGAGGGCGCCTCCCCGCGCCCGGCGGCGCGTGGCGGCCCGGTCAGTGGCCGGCCTCGTGCCAGGTGCGGCCGGTGCCCATTGACACGTCCAGGGGGACGCGCAGCTCGTACGCGCCGCCCATGCGGGTGCGCACGAGGTCCTTCAGGGCCTCCAGCTCGTCTTTCGCGACCTCGAAGATGAGCTCGTCGTGGACCTGGAGGAGCATTCTCGACTCCAGGCCCGCTTCGCGCATCGCGCGGTCGACGTCGAGCATGGCGACCTTGATGATGTCGGCGGCCGAGCCTTGGATCGGGGCGTTGAGGGCCATTCGCTCGGCCATCTCCCGGCGCTGGCGGTTGTCGGAGTTCAGGTCGGGGAGGTAGCGGCGGCGGCCGAGGATGGTCTCGGTGTAGCCGTCCTGGCGTGCCTTGGCGACGATGTCGCGCAGGTAGTCGCGGACGCCGCCGAACTGCTCGAAGTACTCCTCCATGAGGGCGCGGGCCTCGTCGGGCGTGATGCGCAGCTGCTGGGAAAGCCCGAAGGCGGACAGGCCGTACGCGAGGCCGTAGTTCATCGCCTTGATGCGCGAGCGCAGCTCGGAGTCGATCTGGTCGGCGGGCAGGTCGAAGACGCGGGACGCGGTGATGGTGTGGAAGTCGGCGCCGGAGCCGAAGGCGTCGATGAGCGCCTCGTCGCCGGACAGGTGGGCCATGATGCGCAGCTCGATCTGGCTGTAGTCGGCGGTGAGCAGGCAGTCGTAGCCCTGCCCCACCATGAAGCCCTGCCGGATCTGGCGGCCCTCGGCCGTGCGGATCGGGATGTTCTGCAGGTTGGGGTCGGCCGAGGACAGCCGGCCCGTCGCGGCCACCATCTGCCCGAACGTCGTATGGATGCGGTGGTCGTCGTCGGCCATCGGGATCAGCGAGTCGACCATGCTCTTGAGCTTGGCGACCTCGCGGTGGCGCAGGAGGTGCTCCAGGACGGGCTCGCCGGTCTGGGCGAACAGGTTGGTGAGCGCCTCGGAGTCGGTGGTGTAGCCGGTCTTGGTGCGGCGCGTCTTGGGCAGCTCCTTCTCCTCGAAGAGGATCTGCTGGATCTGCTTGGGCGAGCCCAGGTTGAACTCGCGGCCGATCTCGCCCCAGGCGGCCTCCTCGACGGCCTTGACCTCGCCGCCGAACGTGGCCGAGAGCTTGGCCAGGTAGTCGATGTCGAGGACGACGCCGAGCCGCTCCATGGCGGCCAGGACGTCGACGAGCGGCAGCTCCACGTCGTGCAGCAGCGCGGTCGCGCCGCGGCGCTCCAGGTCCTTGTCGAGGGCGTCGGCGAGGTCGACGACGGCGCGGGCGCGTACGACCAGGTCGAGGGCCGCCTCCTGCTCGCCCGAGCCGTCGAGCGTGAGCTGGCCGCTCTCGTCGGCCTCCTCGCGCAGCTCGCGGTGGAGGTAGCGCAGCACGAGGTCGCCGAGGTCGAAGGAGCGCTGGCCCGGCAGCGCGAGGTAGGCGGCCAGGGCCGTGTCGCTGGTGATGCCGCCGATCTCCAGGCCGCGCGCGGCGAAGGCCAGGATCGGGCCCTTGGCGTCGTGGATCGCCTTCGGCTGCTCAGGATCGGCGAGCCAGGCGGCGAGGGCCTGCTCGTCGCCCGCGGGCAGCTCGACCGGGTCGAGGTAGGCGCCGACGCCGGCCTGGGTGGCGAGCGCGATGCCGGTGATGTCGCCGGCGCCGCGACCCCACGTGCCGGTGACGGCGATGCCGACGCGGCCGGCGCCGCTCGCGTGCTCGGCCAGCCACGCCGCGACCTCGCCCGGGCCGGGGCGTGCCATCTCGACCTCGAAGCCCTCGTCGGCCTCGGGCTCGACCGCGGAGAGGGTGGCGTAGAGCCGCTCGCGCAGGACACGGAACTGCAGCGTGTCGAAGAGCGTGTGGATCTCGTCGCGGTCCCACTGGCCCACCACGAGCTCGACCGGGGCGCGGTCGAGCGGCACGTCGCAGGTGAGTTTGTTGATCTGCTGGTTGCGCAGGACGTCGCCGAGGTGCTCGCGGAGGTTGGCGCCGGCCTTGCCGGTGATCTCGTCGACGTGGGCGACCAGGGCGTCGAGGCCGTCGTACTTGGTCAGCCACTTGGCGGCGGTCTTGGGGCCGACGCCGGGCACGCCCGGCAGGTTGTCGCTGGTCTCGCCGACCAGCGCGGCCAGCTCGCGGTGGCGCTCCGGCGGCACGCCGTACTTCTCCTCGACGGCGGCGGGCGTCATGCGGGCCAGGTCGGAGACGCCCTTGCGGGGGTAGAGCACGGTGCAGTGCTCTCCGACGAGCTGGAACGCGTCGCGGTCGCCGGTGACGATCGAGACGTCCATCCCGGCGTCGACGGCGCGCGTCGCCAGCGTCGCGATCAGGTCGTCGGCCTCGAAGCCGGCCACCGAGAGCCGGGGGACGCGCAGCGCGTCGAGCACCTCGAAGATGAGGCTGATCTGGCTGCGGAAGTCGTCGGGCGTCTCGCGCCGGTTGGCCTTGTATTCGACGTAGGCCTCGTGGCGGAACGTCGGCTCGGACCGGTCGAAGCAGACCGCCACGTGCGAGGGCTGCTCGTCTCTCAGGACGTTGATCAGCATCGACGTGAAGCCGTAGACGGCGTTGGTGGGCTGACCCGTGGTGGTCGAGAAGTTCTCGATCGGGAGCGCGAAGAACGCGCGGTATGCCAGGGAATGACCGTCCAGGAGGAGCAGCCGGTGAATGTCAGGGGTCGCTTCCGTCGTCGCCACGCAGGCAGCCTAGCCTTCGCTAGCGACAGTTCTGAGCAGGACGCAGGAGGTTTCGTGAACGACCCGGCAGGCATCGACCTGGAGCAATACGGCGGTGACGCCATCGGCGGTCTGGCCCGATCGATGGGCGTGGAGTTCGTCGAGGCGAGCCCGGAGCGTGTGGTGGCGCGCATGCCGGTCAAGGGCAACACCCAGCCGTACGGCCTCCTCCACGGCGGCGCCTCGTGCGTCCTGGCCGAGACCGCGGGCTCCGCCGGCGCGGCCCTGCACGCCGGTCCCGAGCGGATCGCCGTGGGCATCGAGATCAGCGCCACCCATCACCGGTCCGCCACCGACGGGCACGTGACCGCCGTCGCGACCCGTGTGCACGGCGGCCGGACGCTCGCCACGTACGAGATCGTCATCACCGACGACGACGGTCGCCGGGTGTGCACGGCTCGCCTCACGTGCATGCTGCGCGATCGGCCATAAATTTGTCAGAACGGCGTACCCCGCCGTGACCTGCATGTTCGCGTGAAATATCCGATTTGTTTCTTGTCATGGGCGAACGGGTATGCCAGAGGCTTTGCACGCAAGACTCCAGTCTCGCTACCGTTGGTCCGTACGAGCCCGGAGCGCCGAGTAGAAAACGTACCGCCGGGCCTGTGCAGGGCCGGGGAAGGCCTGCATAGGATCACCCGGCCGTACGGCACCAAAGGCGCTCCGGGCTCATTTTCGTTACAGATCATCGGACTCACGCGCCACGGGTTCCACGGCCCGCTCCGCCCGCCCTAGGGTCTCGCTGTGCGCCGACTCGCCGTCCTTCTCAGCCTCGTCGTCATCGCCGGTTGCTCCAGCGACCCCAAGCCGGAGAGCGCGTCCACGCCGACGTACAAGCTGCCGCCCAGACCCGCGCGCGACGGCGAGACACCCCTCCCCTACCGTCAGATCACCGACGGCAAGATGATCTTCACCCCGATCGGCTTCCGCGCGAAGATGAGCTACGTCGTCGGCAGCCACGCCGACTGGCCGGCCAAGGGCCAGTTCGTACGGGTACGGGTCATCACCGAAAACGGGTACGCGACGTTCCATACGCTCGACCTGGGCAAACAGGTTCTCGTGACGACCGACGGCGCGACACACACCCCGGACGAGAACGCCATGCGGATCGAACGCCAGCCGGCGAGCGTCGAGATCGGCTCCCATGACCGCGTGGAGTTCGACCTGATCTTCGACATCGCCAAGACGGCGAAAGAGAAGGCTCTACGCCTCTTCGGCGACCCGACGGACGACCTCGGGGTGCCGGCGACCAACGACGCAGGCGTGGAGACCCCCCTCCCCTGAGGAGGGGGGTCTCCACTCACCTCACGTGGTCTGAGACGGCTCCTCGGAGTCGTTCACTCCGAGGTCACCGCCCAGGTACGCCGCGCGCACCTGCGGGTCGTCGAGCAGCTCCGAGGCCGGCGCGCTCTTCACGACGTGCCCGGTCTCCAGGACGTACGCCCGGTGCGCGAGCCGAAGCGCCTGCTGGGCGTTCTGCTCCACCAGCAGGACGGTCGTCCCCCGCCGGTTGATCTCCTCGATGATCGAGAAGATCTGCTGGACGAGCATCGGGGCGAGCCCCATCGACGGCTCGTCCAGCAGCAGCACCTTCGGCTTGGCCATCAGCGCGCGGCCGATCGCCAGCATCTGCTGCTCGCCGCCGGACATGGTGCCCGCCGCCTGCGTACGACGCTCCTGGAGCCGGGGGAACAGCTCGTAGGCCTCCGCCAGCTCCTTGGAGTGGTCGTCCTTGCGGGCGTACGCGCCCATCAGCAGGTTCTCGTGCACCGTCATGCCGGGGAAGATCCCCCGGCCCTCGGGCGCCTGGCCGATGCCGGCGAGCACCCGCTTGTGCCCCGCCAGCTTGCTGATGTTCTGGCCGTCGAAATGGATCTCGCCCGACGACAGGGCCCGCAGGCCCGAGATCGTCTTCAGCGTGGTGGTCTTGCCCGCGCCGTTGGCGCCGATGAGGGACACGATCTCGCCCTCGTCGACCTCCAGCGAGATCCCCTTCAGGGCCTCGATCTTTCCGTAGTGGACATGGATGTCCCGCAGCTCAAGAAGCATTGGCCGGAGCCCCCAGGTACGCCTCGATGACCCTCGGGTCGTTCTGCACCTCGGCCGGCAGGCCATCGGCGATCTTCTGGCCGAAGTCCAGCACCGCCACCCGGTCGCTGATGCCCATGACCAGGCCCATGTCGTGCTCGATGAGCAGCACCGTACGGCCCGAGTCCCTGATCTTGCGGATCAGGTTCTGCAGGTCGACCTTCTCCGCCGGGTTCATGCCGGCGGCCGGCTCGTCGAGCAGCAGGAGCTTCGGATTCGTGGCGAGCGCCCGCGCGATCTCCAGCCGGCGCTGGTCGCCGTACGGGAGGTTCCGCGCCTCTTCCTCGGCTCGGTGCGAGATGCCGACGAACTCCAGCAGCTCGCGCCCGATCCGGCGCCCCTCACGCTCCGCACGCCGGTGCCAGGGCAGGCCCAGCGCGACGCTGACCATGCCGGCCCGGTGGTGGACGTCCGCACCGACCATGACGTTCTCGAGCGCCGACATGTTGTGGAACAGCCGGATGTTCTGGAACGTACGGGCGACACCGCGCTTGGTCACCTTGTACCGCGGCAGACCGTTGATCTTCTGCCCGTCGAAGCGGACCTCGCCCGACGTCGGCTGGTAGACGCCGGTGACGACGTTGAACACCGTCGTCTTGCCGGCGCCGTTCGGGCCGATGAGAGCGAAGATCTCGCCCTCGCGGATCTCGAGGTTCACCTCGTTCAGCGCGACGACGCCACCGAAGCGCATCGTCAGGTTCTCCAGGCGGAGCAGCGGCTTGCCCGTATCCGCGGTCTCCCGCGTCTCGGGGGCCTCAGGAGCCTTCGGCTCCGGCTCTTCCGCGGGCCTGTCCTCAGCCGCACCGTCAGCGATCTCGCTCACGATTGGCCCACCTCCGCTCCCGCGCCGCTCGCCGGGTCGACGACCTCGGCCCCCAAGCTTCCCATTCCGCCCGTGCCCTCGGCCATCTCGGCCTTGCGCCGTCTCGACGGGATCAGTCCCTCGGGCCGCAGCGTCATCATCAGCACCAGCACGGCGCCGAACGCCAGGTCCCGGTAGTTCTGGAAGCTACGGAAACGCTCCGGCATCCAGGCCACCAGGAACGCGCCGAACATGACGCCCGACAGGTTGCCCGAACCGCCCAGCACGACCGCCGCGAGAATCGTGGCGGACAGCAGGAACGGAAACTCATCCGGGCTCATGAAGGACACCTTCGAGGCCCACATGACACCCGCGCTGCCGCCCACCGCCGCGCCGATGGCGAACGCCAGCAGCTTGTACTTGAAGGTCGGGACGCCCATGACCTCGGCGGCGTCCTCGTCCTCGCGGATCGCGGCCCACGCACGGCCGACCCGGCTCTTCTCCAGCCGCTTCACGAAGATGACCGCGACCACGATCAGCAACACGAGCAGGTAGTAGAACGGGCGCGCGTCGACGATCGTGAACTTCAGGATCTCGACGGTGCCGACCACCGGGCCGTTCTGATTGCTCGGCGGGTGCGGGATGTTGTTCACGCCGCGGGTGCCGCCGAGGTAGTTGCTGTTCTCGGCGATCTTCCGGACGATCTCACCGAACCCCAGCGTGACGATGGCCAGATAGTCACCGCGCAATCGCAGGGTCGGCGCTCCCAGGATGACGCCCGACACGGCCGCCATCACGATCCCGATGGGCAGGATCTCCCAGAAGCTCCAGTGATAGCGCGTGGACAGCTCGGCCATCCAGTACGCACCGATCGCCCAGAACGCGACGTACCCGAGGTCGAGCATGCCCGAGTAGCCGACCACGACGTTCAAGCCGATGGCCAGCAGTACGAACACGCCGATCGGATAGAAGAGAATCGTCGGCCAGTCCGAGTCCGGCGACATGATCGGCGCGAGCCCGCTGTACGGCAGCAGGATCGCGGCGGCGATGATCAGCAGGTAGACGCCCCAGCGACCGAACCACGGGGTCTTCGCCCAGCGGCGGGAGAACTGGTCGCCCACCTTGTCGTGGGCGATGCTGACACCCGCGATGATCGCGATGACGACGATGAGCAGAATCCACTCGGTAGCGTTCATGCGCGCGCCTGCTGGAGGGACTCACCGAGAATGCCGGTGGGACGGAACATCAGGATGACGACCAGCATCGTGAACGCGATGACGTCCTTCCACTGGGAACCGAAGATCGAACCGCCGTAGTTCTCCACGAGGCCGAGAACGAACCCGCCGACGAGCGCGCCGCGCAGGTTGCCGATGCCGCCGAGCACCGCCGCGGTGAACGCCTTGATGCCCAGGATGAACCCGATGTTGAACTTGGTGACCTCGTAGAACAAGATCCAGAAGAACCCGGCCGCGCCGGCCATGATTCCGCCGACCAGGAACGTCACGATGACGACCTTGTTGATGTTGACGCCGAGCAGCACCGCGGTCTCCGGGTCCTGGGCGGTCGCCCGGATGCCGCGGCCCAGCTTGGTGCCGTTCACGAAACGATCCAGCGCGATCATCATGACGATCGCGGCGACCAGGATCAGAACCTTGTCGTTGCGCACGTCGGCCGAGCCGAAGTGGAACAGGCTCGACTTGTTCATCAGGCGGGTCACGCCGATGTAGTCACGGCCGCGCCCGTCCCCGAAGAACCGGGGGACGATGACCGTGGCGAAGAACTCCTGCAGGAAGAGTGAGGCGCCGATCGCGGAGATGAGGGCCGCCAGGCGGGAGGAGCCCTTCTTGCGCAACGGGCGGTAGGCGACGAACTCGAGGACGACGGCCGAGCCGCCGGCCGCGGCCATCGAGGCGACCAGGCAGGCGACGAGGACGCCGATCAGCATGATCCCGCCGTACGGGCCGTGCATGCCCGCCGCCTGGATCATGGTCAGCCCGCCGAAGGTGCCGATCATGAAGATTTCGGAGTGGGCGAAGTTGATCAGCCGCAGGACGCCGTAGACCATCGTGTAGCCGAGGGCGACGAGAGCGTAGATCGCACCGACGGTCAAGCCGTCGATCGTGTTGGCCCAGAAGGAAGAGGTGAAGTCGTGAAGCACATCGATTCCTCAATAGACGGGGGCGGGAACGCCGTGGCGCTCCCGCCCCGCCTGTTCTACCTAGCGAGCTAGGTGTAGGGCCGCTAGGGCTTCACCTTCGAGGCGTCGCCGAGGAAGGCCAGTTTCCCGTCCTTGATCTCGAACAGGAAGATCTGCTTGGCCTGGATCTCACCGTTGGCCGCGAACTGGATGGGCTTGGAGACGCCCATGTAGTTGACGGTCTTCAGGAAGTCGTTGATGTCCGAGGGCGTGGTCTTCCCGGCCTTGACGGCGTTCAGGTAGACGTTGGCCACGTCGAAGCCCTCGGCGGAGTAGGTGCCCTGGTCGGCGCCGAACTTCGCCTTGTAGTCATCGATGAACTTCTTGACCGCCGGGTTGTCGGCCGTCGGGTTGATCGACTGGCACGCGCAGGACAGCAGCGCGCCCTCGGCCTGGTTGGCGCCGGCCGCCTTGATCAGACCCGCGTCCAGGGCGCCGTCATCGGACAGGAACTTGCCCTTGAAGCCGGAGTCACGGAGCTGCTTGAGGAACTTGCCGCCCTCGGCGTAGTAACCGCCGTAGAACAGCGCCGTCGCACCCGAGCTCTTGACCTTGTTGACGGTCGAGGAGTAGTCCGTCGCCTTCGGGTCGATCTTGTCGCGCCCGGCCGTGACACCCGCCGTCTTCAGGTTGGCGACGACCGTGTCGGCCAAGCCGACGCTGTACTCCTGGTTGTCGTCGACGACGAAGACGTTCTTGGCGCCGAGCGTCTTGGTGAGGACGTCGCTGTCGACGAGGCCCTGGACGTCGTCGTTGGAGATGACGCGGTGCCAGTACTTCCAGCCGTTCTTCCCGAGCGCCGCGGACGTGGCCGACGGCGAGATGTTCGGGATCTGGGCCTCTTCGAAGTTGCTGTCGACGGCCTTGGACTCACCGGAGAACGGCGGGCCGATGATCGCGTTGACCTTGTCCTGAATGGCCTTCTGCGCCTGGCCCGGTGCGACGGCCGGGTCACCCTTGGTGTCGTACATCTTGAGGGTGACCTTGGTCTTCGGGTTGGTGGCGTTGTACTGGTCGATCGCCAGCTTCGCACCGTTGGAGATGTTGATACCCAGCTGCGCGTTGTCGCCCGTCTGGGCGCCGACGAACGCGATGGTCACGCTGTCGGAGCCGCCTCCGCCATCGGTCTTGGACTTGGCGCACGCGGACGCGCCGAGCGCCAACGCCGCGCTCACCGCCACTACGCCGGTGACCTTCATGAAGTTGCTACGCAAGGCCGCTCTTCCTTCCGTCCGAACACATCGGGGTACGTCTATGCACCCAGGTCGCTCTACTCGGCATAAGGGCGTTACGTCACGGTTCCTGGGGCCAGGGATGTAGTACACCGATCCAGTGGTCGCAAGCAGTAGGTTTCCAGCCATGGTGTTACTGCTTCGTTACTGGTCCGTGGCATAACCGACAAGTCCTGCCACGTACGTCACACAACGTGAGTTCGGCAGGGTCAGGTCGGGCGCGGTACGGTCACGCGCCGTCGCGCCCTCCTACTCGGAGTCGCCCGCCGGAGAGTCGGCCAGGGCACCGCCGACGACCGCCTCCGCGACCGCCCGCATCGTCATCCGGCGGTCCATCGAGGTCTTCTGGATGAAGCGGAACGCGTCCTGCTCCGTCCACCCGTGCGCGGCCTGCAGGATCCCCTTGGCGCGATCGACCGCCTTGCGGGTCTCCAGCCGCTCCTCGAGCGTGCCGACCTCCGCCTCAAGGCTCTTGATCTCCTGGAAGCGGCTCACCGCCATCTCGATCGCGGGAACCAGGTCGGCCTTGGTGAACGGCTTCACGAGGTACGCCATCGCCCCGGCGTCCCTGGCCCGCTCGACCAGCTCACGCTGGGAGAAGGCGGTGAGGATGACGACGGGCGCGACCCGGTCCGCGGCGATGCGCTCGGCGGCGGAGATGCCGTCGAGGATGGGCATCTTGACATCGAGGATGACCAGATCAGGCAGATGCTCGGCGGTGAGCCTGACGGCCGTCTCACCGTCGCCGGCCTCGCCGACGACCTCGTAACCGTCCTCTTCGAGCATCTCCTTGAGGTCGAGCCTGATCAGGGCCTCATCCTCTGCGATCACAACGCGGCGCGGGGTCTCGGTCACGCGCACGAGCGTACCTGGACCCGCTACCCTGATACTTGCCCTGGTGCCCCGTGAGGGACACGGCAGGGCATTCTGGACGAGGAATGTCCGGAAAAATGCCGGGATGTTGGAATCGGTAGACAAGGACGCCTCAAAAGCGTTTGTCCGAAAGGACGTGCGGGTTCGAGTCCCGCTCCCGGCACCGCCTGTTCCCTACGAGGTGAGACTTTGTCGTAACCCGCCGTGACAATGGCGGGCATGTACGACGACCTCGTTCATCGAACCGCACTTCGCCTACTGACCTCCGGCTCGCCGATCCGTGAGGTTCACGAGCGCACGGGCGTCGGCAAGACGACGCTGAGACGATGGCTGCGGGATCCGAACGGCCAGAACAGGCATTTCCGCCGCACCTGCCACCGATGCCACGACCTCCCGCTCGACCGCGCCGCGTATGCCTATTTACTCGGTCTCTACCTGGGAGACGGCCACATCGCTCACGGCCGGAGAGGTGTCTTCCGTCTGGACATCGCCTGTTGCGACGACTGGCCTGGGCTCATCGATGCCGCCGCGGAAGCGATCGGGGCCGTCCTGCCCGAGAACACGGTCGGTTTCCGCAAGAGGACCGGCTGTACGGTCGTCCTCACCACCTCGAAGCACCTGCCGTGCCTGTTCCCGCAGCACGGCCCAGGCATGAAGCACACGCGCATCATCGCCCTGGAGCCATGGCAGGACGAGGTCGTCAGGGCACACGACGCCGAGTTCGTCCGCGGGCTGATCCACTCCGACGGCTGCCGCGCGCTGAACCGGGTACGCCGCCGTCTCAAGGACGGCGACCGCTGGTACGAGTACCCGCGCTACTTCTTCAGCAACGCCTCGGACGACATCCGGAGGCTCTTCACCGACGCCCTTGACCGGCTCGACATCGATTGGCGGCAGTCGAACACGAGGATCATCTCGATCGCCAGGAAGGACGCGGTGGCGCGGTTGGACCAGTTCGTGGGGCCGAAGTACTGAAGAGTCCGGGAGGTCGCTCGCGCGGCGCTCCCGGACTCCCCGGCGGTCAGGTGGTGGGGTGGCTCGCGATGGCTTCGCCGATGCGGTGGACGCGCAGGGCGTTGGTCGAGCCGGCGGTGCCCGGAGGTGAGCCGGCGACGATCACGATGCGGTCGCCCTTCTGGCAGCGGCCGATCTCCAGCAGGGCCGACTCGACCTGGGCGACCATCTCGTCGGTGTGGAAGACCTCCGGGACGGTGAAGGTCTCGGTGCCCCAGACCAGGGCCAGCTGGCTGCGGGTCTCCGGGCGTGCGGTGAAGGCCAGCAGCGGGATCGGCGAGCGGTAGCGCGACAGGCGCCGCGCGGTCTCGCCGGTCATCGTGAAGGCGACGAGCGCCTTGGCGCCGACGGTCGCGCCGACCTCGGCGGCCGCGCGGGCGATGGCGCCGCCGATGGTCTCCGGCACGCGGTCGAGCGAGTGGGTGGCGCGCAGGGTGGTCTCTTCGGCGGCGCAGACGATGCGGCTCATCGTCTGGACGGACTCGATCGGGTAGTCGCCGACGCTGGTCTCGCCGGAGAGCATGACGGCGTCGGCGCCTTCGAAGACGGCGCCGGCGACGTCGGAGACCTCGGCGCGGGTCGGCCGGGGCGCGTTGATCATGGATTCGAGCATCTGGGTGGCGACGATGACCGGGCGGGCCTTCTCGCGGGTCAGCTCGATGGCGCGCTTCTGGACGATCGGCACCTGTTCCAGGGGGAGCTCGACGCCGAGGTCGCCGCGGGCGACCATGATGCCGTCGAAGGCTTCGACGATCTCTTCGAGGCAGTCGACGGCCTGCGGCTTCTCGATCTTGGCGAGGAGGGGGACGACGCGTCCTTCCTCTTCCATGATGCGGCGCACCGGCTCGGCGTCGTCGGGGCTGCGCACGAAGGAGAGGGCGACGAGGTCGACGCCGAGGCGCAGGGAGAAGCGGAGGTCCTCTTCGTCCTTCTCGGTGAGGGCGGGCACGCTGACCGCGACACCGGGGAGGTTGAGGCCCTTGTGGTCGGAGACCATGCCGCCGACCAGGACGCGGGTGCGGACGCGGGGGCCGTCGACGGAGGTGACGTTGAGGACGACGCGGCCGTCGTCGATGAGGATGCTGTCGCCCGGCCCCACGTCTCCGGGAAGCCCACCGTACGTGGTGGAGACCTCCGCGCGGCTGCCCGGCACGTCCTCGGTGGTGACGGTGAACTCGTCTCCGAGAGTGAGCCGTACGGGGCCGTCCGCGAAACGGCCGAGGCGGATCTTCGGGCCCTGGAGGTCGGCGAGGATGCCGACGCCGCGGCCGGAAGCTTGGGCGGCTTCACGCAGGAGACCGTAGACCTCCTCGTGCTGCTTCTGGGTGCCGTGGCTCATGTTGAGCCGGGCGATGTCGATGCCGGCTTCCACCAGAGCGGTGATCCGCTCCGGGCTGGAACATGCCGGACCTATCGTGCTGACGATCTTTGCTCGGCGACTCACGGGTACAACACTAGGTAGTTACCGATCAGTACGTGTATTCGTGCAGGTGAGCGTGGCGGAGTGTTCACGCATTGGTCTAGACCGAACCTCCTGACGGCCTCTTCAGGTATAAAACTGGACATGTACCGCGAGCACCCGCCGGTCCCCGGACTCGGGATCGCGTGCGTCTGGACGCGGACCACTCCGTACGACGCGGCCGAGCAGGAGCAGCTCGTCGTGCCCGACGGCTGCATGGACATCATCTGGTCCGCCGACCGCATTCAGGTCGCGGGCCCGGACACCCGCGGACGGCACGCGAAGGTGAAGGCTGGGGCGCGGTTGGCGGCGCTGCGGTTCCGGCCGGGCGCGGCGCCGCACGTCCTGGGCCTGCCCGCGGAGGAGCTGCGCGACCTCACCGTCGACCTCGATGACCTGTGGGGCGCGGAGGCGTGCCGGATCGCCGACGAGGCGGCCGGCGGCGACCCGGCCGTGGCACTGCAACGCGCGGTGGCCGGGCGGCTGCGCCGTGCCGGGCCGCCCGACCCGGTGACCGCGGCCATCGCGGAGGCGCTCGGCGGACACGACGGCGTCACGGCGGTCGCCGGCCGGCTGGGCATGGGCGACCGGCAGCTGCGCCGCCGGTGCCTGGCGCTCTTCGGCTACGGCCCGAAGACGCTGCAACGCGTGCTGCGTTTCCAGCGCGCGCTGGCGATGGCGCGGGCCGGCGTGCCGTTCGCGGAGATCGCCTTCTCGGCCGGCTACGCCGACCAGTCCCACCTCTCCCACGAGGTGCGCGGCCTGGCCGGCACGACGCTCGGCGAGCTGCGCTGACGCTCGTCAGGCGGCGAACGCCTGGACGATCTCCTGGCAGTACGCCTTCAGGTCGTCGGGCCGCCGGCTGGTGACGAGAGTGTTCGGGGCCCTGGTGCAGATCTGGACCTCCTCGTCTACCCACGTGCCGCCGGCGTTGCGGATGTCGGTGCGCAGGCTGGGCCACGACGTGAGGGTCCGGCCGCGTACGGCGTCGGCCTCCACGAGGATCCAGGGCGCGTGGCAGATCGCGGCGACGGGCTTGCCCGCGTCGAAGAAGGCGCGGACGAAGGCGACGGCCCGGTCGTCCATGCGCAGGAAGTCCGGGTTGGCGACGCCGCCGGGCAGCACAAGCGCGTCGAAGTCCTCGGCGGACACCTCGTCGAGCGTCGCGTCCACCGGGAAGCTGTCGGCCCTCTCCAGGTGGTCGCGTGCCTGGACGCGGCCGCGCTCGGTGGACACGAGGCGGGGTGCGCCGCCCGCACAGAGAATCGCGTGCCAGGGTTCGGTCAGCTCGACCTGTTCGACGCCGTCGGGTGCGACGAGGAAGGCGATCGTTCTGCCCTGAAGTTCGGTGCTCATGATTCGGCTCCTCTCTCTTCGCGGTCTGGCCTCTCTTAGTGCCCCTGCCCTGAGCCGATGGCGCTATTCCGGTGTGAGGCGCTTCACAGCGAACTTCGGCCCCAGACGGTGCGTCACACCTCTTGATGATCGATGGGTGCGGTGGTGCGCGAGAGCCCCGCGGGCGGCGGGCTCTCCGCACGGCCGCCCACTTTGCGTTCGTCGTGGTGCTCGCCGGGTGCACCGGGTCGCCGCCCGTGCGCTCCGCCCCGCCCGTACGCGCGTCAGTGCCGCCGGCGAGGCAGGCCGTGCGGGGCGACGTCAACGGGGACGGGGTCGCCGACGTCGTCGTGGCGGCGCGGCTGAGCCCGACGCTGTACGTGCTGCCGGGCGGGCGCGGGAGGCCGTCGGTCATCGACTGGTCCCGCTACGGCACGGCGGGAACGAGCGCCGGGGCGATCACCGAGCTGGCGTCGGCCGACTTCGACGGCGACGGCCGCGTGGACGTGGCCCTCGGGACGCCGTCGGCCCCCGAGAGCGCGACCCGGCCGCGGGGCGGGCGGGTCACCGTGTTGTACGGCACCTCCGCGCCTCCGTACCTCGCGACGCGGAGCGTCTTCGACCAGCACCATCCGGCGCTGGAGAACCCGGCCGGGCTGCGGGAGACGCTCGGCGGAGGGTTCGGCTCCGCGCTGGCCGCCGGGGACTTCAATGGGGATCGCTTTCCCGATCTCGCGGTCGCCGCACCGTCGGCCCGCAGCACGTACGCCGGGATGAAGCGTCACGTCCTGCGGGGTTACGGCACGCTGACCGTGTTCTACGGCGGGCCGCGCGGCCTCATGGCCGATGGCGCACAGTTGTTCGTGCCCGGCCGGGACGGCATGCCCGGCGGGCTGCTGGGCGACCTGGGTGCGGGCGACGTGAACGGGGACGGGAACGACGATCTGGTCGTGGGCGAGCCGAGGTCGTCGCGGGACGGCGACGTGCCCACCGAACGCTGCGTCGACCCGGAGGGCGACAACGCGGGCGAGGCGCGGCCGGTCGGCATGATCCAGGTGCTGAGCGGGTCGCCGTCGGGGCTGACGGCGCGGGGCGCTCGGACGATCGGCGGGATCGACGTGGGGATCGAGGACGACTTCGGCCACTACCTCGCGGTGGACCGCTTCCGGCGGGGACGGTACGCGGACGTCGCGGTGTACGGGCGTACGCGCGTGGGGGGCCGCTGCGACGAGGGTGTGCTGCTGTACCTGCGCGGCGGGCCCGGTGGCCTGGACTCGCGGCCGGCGGGCACAGTGAGCCGGCGTCCCCCGGTCGCGTGCTGCGGAGGGCTCGCGTCGGGGGACGTGGACGGCGACGGCGACGCGGACCTGGTGGTCCCGGCCGATCCGTACGTGGACTCGACCTTGGCCTGGCTGTTCCCGTCGGGGCCGGGCGGCCTCTTCGGGTCTCCCCGGCCGCTGACGGCGGAGGCTCTCGGCGTGCCGTCGGAACATCGGGAAACGCCCGAGCTGGCGCTGGCCGACATCGACGGCGATCACCGGGCGGAGCTGCTGGCCGGGGTGCGGTACGTGCCGGGCGGCGACGCGCCGGACCTGATCAGGCTGGTCGCGGCGGACCTGTCCACGAGCCGGGTCGGCGGCGTGCGCGACCTCACGAAGGTGTTCGGCGGCCTCCTGCCCGTACCGGCCGGGGAGTTCGCGCGCTGACTCCGGCGCCACTTCGGTCATTCAACGCGGACTCACTTAACGCGCCTATGTCGCCCTAATTTGTCATCGCTTTACGATCTTATTTTCCCGTCAGGCGATCATCGGCGCTTGTTCACCTGATCGCATTGCGCGCGCGCCTGTGATGCGTCATTTTTCTATGGGCCTTTTCGTGATTGCAGCAGACGGGAGCATGCTAAATGCCGGAACTATCCCGCCGCCGCCTCTTCAGTGCGGCGGGTGCCGTGGCAGCGGCCACATTCGCCGCCGAGTTCCTCCCGCCGAATGTGCGGCGCGCCGTCGCCGAAACACCGGCGAACGTCAAGGGGAAACTCAGTGACATCGAACACGTCGTCATCCTCATGCAGGAAAACCGCTCGTTCGACCATTACTTCGGGACAATTCCGGGCGTGCGCGGTTTCTCCGATCCGGACGCCCTGAAACTGAGCACCGGAAAATCCGTCTACCACCAGCCCGACGTGGAGAACCCCGCGGGCTACCTGCTGCCGTTCCGCCTCGACACGCGGACGACCAACACGCAGGCCATCCCCTCGACGAGCCACGCGTGGAAAGTGCAGCACCAGGCATGGAACGGCGGGAAGATGGACGCCTGGATGCCCGCGCACCGGGCGGCCGACGGCGCCAACGCCCCGTACGTCATGGGTTACCACGCACGCGACGACATCCCATTCCAGTTCGCACTGGCGGAGTCGTTCACCGTCTGTGACGCCTATTTCTGTTCGGTGCTCGGCCCGACCTGGCCGAACCGCCTTTATCTGATGAGCGCGAGCATCGACGCGGGCGGCACCGAGGGCGGCCCGATCATCAGCAACCGCGATCCGTCGCTGTACGGCTGGAAGACCTATCCGGAGGCGCTGACCGACGCGGGTGTCGACTGGAAGGTCTACCAGGAGGTGGACAATTACGGCTGTAACGTCCTGGAGTATTTCCAGTCCTTCCAGGATGCCCCGCCGGATTCGCCGCTCTTCCGCAACGGCCTGCGCTCCTACTCGTCGGGGCAGTTCGAGTACGACGCGGCGCACGACCGGCTCCCCAAGGTCTCATGGATCATTCCGACGAGCTACCAGTCCGAGCACCCCGACTACACGCCGGCGGCCGGCGCCGACTTCGTGGCGAGCAAAATCGACGCCATCGCGTCCAATCCGGACGTGTGGAAAAAAACAGTCTTCATCCTCAACTACGACGAGAACGACGGGCTGTTCGACCACGTTCCTCCCCCGGTCCCCCCGCCAGGGGCCGCGGACGAGTTCGTGCAGGGGCTGCCCATCGGCGGCGGCTTCCGCGTGCCGTGCCTCATCGTCTCGCCGTGGACGGCGGGCGGCTGGGTGGCCCGCGATCCGTTCGACCACACCTCCACACTGCGGTTCCTGGAGAGGCTGACCGGCGTGGCGATCCCGAACCTCAGCGCCTGGCGGCGGTCCGCGTTCGGGGACATGACCTCGGCGCTCGGCCTCGCCTCGCGCAACCGGCCGCCCCGGCTGCCGGACACCAAGAAGCGCCTCAACGACTCCGTACGTGAGGTCGCGACGCTGCCGCCGCCGGAGTTCCCGGCCGGAGACCAGACACCACCCCAGCAGGAGAAGGGCGCGCGGCCTCGGCCGCGTGCCTGATCCGGCGGATCGGAAGGGATCTCGACGTGCGGAAGCAGATCTCACGGCGGCACCTCTTAGCGGTGGCGGGAGGCGCGTCGGTCCTCGTCGTGCTGGCCGTGCCGGCGGGGGCGGCGCTCGGCCTGACCGGGCCCGCGACCAATGAGCGGCCGAAGCCGGTGAACAGCGCGCCGGGCGGGCCCAAGTGGCAGGCGCACCTGGAGCCACAGGCACGGCGCGCGACCGGCGGCCCGCTGGCGTACGTGGCGCTGGCGGGCGGCTACAACGTCTCGACCGTCGACGTCGCCGCCCACACGGTCGTCTCGTCGGGCATCAGGACGGACGCCGCGCGCGGCGTCTCCGCGACGCCCGACGGCAAGAAGCTCTACGTCGCCAACACCGGCCAGTTCGAGGTGCTCGTCGTCGACGCGGTCAGCGGTGCGAGCCACCCGGTCCCGGTCGGCGCCTACCCTCAGGACGTCGCTGTCTCCCCGGACGGCCACTCGGTGTACGCGACCGTGACCGGCGGCGACACCGGCCGTGGCGGCTCGGACGTCGTCGCAGTGATCGACACCGCGACCGACGCCGTGATCCGCCGGATCAAGGTGGGCACGGCGCCGCGCGAGGTCGTCTTCAGCCGCACCGGCGCGAGGGCGTACGTCACCACCGCCGCGGGCGTCTCGGTGATCGACACCGCGAAGGACCGGGTGATCCACTCGATCAAGGACAGGACCGGCTCGCAGGGCGTCACCGTCTCCCCCGACGGCCATACCCTCTACGTCACGAGCCCGATCCGCGGCGTCGTGTCGGTGATCGACACGGCCACGGGCCACGCACGCGCGAGGGTGCCGGCCGGCGACCAGCCGTGGGCGGCGGACATCACACCGGACGGCTCACGCGTGTTCGTCGCGGAGATGAACGACGGAACCGTGGCCGTGATCGACACGAGGACCCGGAAGGTCGTGCGCACGATCGCCGTCGGAAAACTCCCGGAGTCGGTCGCGGTGACACCGGACGGCTCGGAGGCGTGGGTCGGCAACGGCCTGTCCGGCAGCGTCTCGGTGATCAACGTGGCCTCCGGCACGGTGACCGCCACGATCACCGGCGGAACGGGCACCAAGCCGATCAACGCGTCACCACTCGGCATCACGTTCGCGTCGGCTCCCTGAGCGGCAGCCCTCAGGAATGCGCGAGGACGGCCTGGATCGCGAGGCCGATCTCGATGTCGTCGCCGAGGAGGAGCCGGTCTCCCTGTAGCGGGACGTTGAACTCGATGCCGAAGTCGGATCGCAGGATCTGGGCGGTGGCCGTGAAGCCCGCGCGGACGCCGCCCCACTGGTCGGTGCCGGCGCCGTGGAACTCCGTCTGCAGGGTGACCGGGCGGGTGACGCCGCGGATCGTGAGCTCGCCGTCAATGGCGTAGCGCTGGTGGCGGGCCCGGCGGCCCGTGCGCGCGGGCGACGCGCCGTACGCGACGAAGACCATGTGGGGATGGCCGGCCACGTCGAAGATCTCCGAGGAGCGTACGAGCTGGTCGCGTTCGGCGTTTCTCGTGTCGATGGAGGCGACGGCGACCTCGGCCCGCACGGTGGAGGCGAAGACGTCGTCGGCGATGTCGAGCCGGCCGCGGAAGTCGGTGAAGTAGCCCCGTACGGTCGTCATCATGTGACGGATGCTGAAGGTGACTTCGGAGTGGGCCGGGTCGATGTGCCATGTGCCGGCGGCGAGCCCTGGCGCCGTCATGGTCTCCGTCATGTCCTCTTCCCTTCAGCCCCCGAAGCACGTGCTTGAGCAGCCCAACCTAGGCGAAACGGCACCCAGAGCGCACATCAGTAGCCCATTCCATTAACAGAGAAGCGCTTTTGCACCACAAACCGGTCGAACCTCATTCGGTTCGGGGACGCAGTGGGTTGGCGACTCTATGCCTGCCAAGAACACGACCATCGCCATCGCCATCGCCATCGCCGGCGCCGCGCTGGCCGGCGCCGGGCTGACCGCGGCCATCACCGCTCTGGCCGCCATCGGCGGCGCCCGCGCCCCCTGTGCACGCGCCGCCGCGATCGTCAACGCCGACGGTAGCGTGCTGCGCTCCACCGGCATCGTTGCCGTCCGCAGGGTCAGCGAGGGAAACTACTGCATCGATCTGGACGACGACATCAACGCCGCCAAGGCCGTGCCCGTCGCCACACCGCGCGCGGGCGCTCCCTGGGACACCATCGTCCTCGTCGAAGACAGCACCATGTGCGGCGACACGACCAAAAGCTTCCGCGTCGCGACCGGCAAGACGTCGGGCGGATTCCGGAACGCCCAATTCCACGTCGTTGTCGACTGAACCCGTAGAACCTGAATGCGACGGCCGCCGTCCTCTTCGGAGGACGGCGGCCGTCGCTGTTCGAGCTGGGAGTACTGAGCCGACGCGACGGGATTCGCCGACAGTGTGCGTGCTGTCAGACGAGCGGTCGTGCGGTGGGCAGGATGGCGATCGGCAGTGAGGCGCGCCCCATCAGCCACTCGTCCACACCCGCCGCCGCGGAACGTCCCTCGGCGATGGCCCAGACGATGAGCGACTGACCGCGTCCCATGTCGCCGGCGACGAAGACGCCGTCGACGGAGGTGGCGTACGAAGCGTCGCGCACGACGTTTCCGCGCCGGTCCAGTTCGACGCCCAGTTGCTCGAGCAGGCCCTCCCGCTGGGGGCCGAGGAAGCCCATCGCCAGGGTGACCAGCTCGGCCGGGATCTCCCGCTCGGTTCCGGGCACCGGTGCGAATCCGGCGCCCGGGCCCTCGACGTCGACGAGGCGCAGCGACTTCACCCGGCCGTCCGCGTCGCCGACGAACTCCTGCGTGGACACCGCGTACGCGCGCTGCCCGCCCAGGTCGCCCAGCTCCTCGTGGGCCGACTCCATCTTGAACAGCATCGGGTACGTCGGCCACGGCTGGCCGTCGGTGCGCGACTCCGGCGGGCGCGGCATGATCTCCAGCTGGGTGATCGAGTGTGCGCCCTGGCGGATCGCGGTGCCGACGCAGTCCGCCCCGGTGTCGCCGCCGCCGATCACGACGACGTTCCGGCCCTCCGCCGAGATCGGGGAGGTCTCCAGGTCGCCCTCCTGGACCCTGTTTGAGGGCGGGAGGTACTCCATCGCCTGGTAGACGCCGTCCAGCGACCGGCCCGGCACCGGCAGGTCACGCCAGTCCGTCGCCCCGCCGGCGATCACGACGGCGTCGTTGGCCTCGCGCAGCTCGTCGGCGGTGACGTCGACACCGATATTGACCGACGTGCGGAACTCCGTGCCCTCGGCCCGCATCTGGCCGAGCCGCCGGTCGAGGTGCTCCTTCTGCATCTTGAACTCGGGGATGCCGTAACGGAGCAGCCCTCCGAGCCGGTCGGACCGCTCGTAGACGACCACGTCGTGGCCCGCGCGGGTGAGCTGCTGCGCCGCCGCCAGGCCGGCGGGGCCCGATCCGACGACCGCGACCTTCTTGCCGGTCCGTACCGCCGGCGGCTGCGGAGTGACCCAGCCTTCGGCGAAGGCCCGGTCGATGATCTCGACCTCGATCCGTTTGATCGTCACCGGGTCGGCGTTGATGCCGAGGACGCACGCGGACTCGCACGGCGCCGGGCACAACCGCCCGGTGAACTCCGGGAAGTTGTTCGTGGCGTGCAGGCGTTCGGCGGCCTCGTGCCAGTCGTCGCGGTGGACGAGGTCGTTCCACTCCGGGATGAGGTTCCCGAGCGGGCAGCCGTTGTGGCAGAACGGGATGCCGCAGTCCATGCACCGCGACGCCTGCTTCTCCAGCGACGCCTTCGGGAAGTCCTCGTACACCTCGCGCCAGTCGCGGATCCGGACGTCGACCGGCCGGCGTCGCGGGAGCTCCCGCGGGTGGCTCATGAAGCCCTTGGGGTCAGCCATTTCTCCCCTTCATCCGTTGAAGGACGGGGCGGCGGCCGTGAGGCCGCGCGCCCGTGGTCGGTACGTCCGGTTCAGCCGGTGACGGCGGCCATGACGGCCTCGTCGGCGTCGCGGCCCTCGGCCTCGGCGACCGCCCTCGCGGTCAGGACCTTTTTGTAGTCGCGCGGCATGACCTTGCCGAAGCGTTCCACCGCCTCGTCCCAGCCTGCGAGCAGGCCGGCGGCGACCGTGGATCCGGTCTCGGCCTGGTGCCGGGCGACGAGGTCGCGCAGGTAGCCGCGGTCCTCGTCGGTGAGCGGCTCCAGCTCGACCATCTCCGTGTTGACCCGGTCGGGCCGCAGGTCCAGCAGGTACGCGACGCCGCCGGACATGCCGGCGGCGAAGTTGCGGCCCGTCGGGCCGAGCACGACCGCCCGGCCTCCGGTCATGTACTCGCAGCCGTGGTCGCCGACGCCCTCGACGACGGCGGTGGCGCCGGAGTTGCGGACGCAGAACCGCTCGCCGACCACTCCGCGTACGAAGGCCTCGCCGGAGGTGGCCCCGTAGAGGATCACGTTGCCGGCGATGATCTGCTTCTCGGCCGCGAACGCGGCCTCCGCCGGAGGCCGCACCGTGATGCGCCCGCCGGACAGGCCCTTGCCGACGTAGTCGTTGGCGTCTCCGACGAGGCGCAGCGTGACGCCGCGGGGCAGGAACGCCCCGAGCGACTGGCCGGCCGAGCCGGTGAGGGTGACGTCGATCGTGTCGTCGGGCAGCCCTTCGCCGCCCCACTTCTTGGTCACCTCGTGGCCGAGCATCGTGCCGACCGTACGGTTCACGTTGCGGACCGGCGTCTCCAGCCGCACCGGGTCACCGAACGCGATGGCGCCTTCGGCCAGCTGGATCAGCGTGTTGTCCAGTGCCTTCTCCAGGCCGTGGTCCTGGGCGGCGACGTTGTGCAGCGGCGCGCCCTCGGGGAGCGCGGGCCGGTGCATGAGCGGCGCCAGGTCCAGGCCGCCCGCCTTCCAGTGGTCGACGGCGCGGGTCGCGTCGATCAGCTCGACGTGCCCGATCGCCTCCTGGACCGAACGGAAGCCGAGCGCGGCCAGGTACTCGCGGACCTCCTCGGCGATGAACTCGAAGAAGTTGACCACGAACTCCGGCTTGCCGTTGAAGCGCTTGCGCAGCTCGGGGTTCTGGGTGGCGACGCCGACCGGGCAGGTGTCGAGGTGGCAGACGCGCATCATGACGCAGCCGGAAACGACGAGGGGCGCGGTCGCGAAACCGAACTCCTCGGCGCCGAGCAGCGCCGCGATGACGACGTCGCGGCCGGTCTTCATCTGCCCGTCGGTCTGCACGACGATCCGGTCGCGCAGGCCGTTGAGCAGCAGCGTCTGCTGCGTCTCGGCGAGCCCGAGCTCCCAGGGCGCACCGGCGTGCTTGATCGAGGTCAGCGGCGAGGCGCCGGTGCCGCCGTCGTGGCCGGAGATCAGCACGACGTCGGCGTGGGCCTTGGAGACGCCCGCGGCCACGGTCCCGACCCCGACCTCGGCGACGAGCTTCACGTGGACGCGCGCCGACGGGTTGGAGTTCTTCAGGTCGTGGATGAGCTGGGCGAGGTCCTCGATCGAGTAGATGTCGTGGTGCGGCGGCGGTGAGATCAGGCCGACGCCCGGTGTGGAGTGCCGCGTCTTGGCGATCCACGGGTACACCTTGTGTCCCGGAAGCTGGCCGCCCTCTCCCGGCTTGGCGCCCTGCGCCATCTTGATCTGCAGGTCGTCGGCGTTGGTCAGGTACTCCGACGTCACGCCGAACCGGCCGGACGCCACCTGCTTGATCGCCGAACGCCGCAGGTCGCCGTTGGCGTCGCGGGTGAACCGCTCCGGGTCCTCGCCGCCCTCGCCGGTGTTGGACTTGCCGCCGAGACGGTTCATCGCGATGGCGATGTTCTCGTGGGCCTCGGCGGAGATCGAGCCGTAGGACATCGCGCCGGTGGAGAAGCGCCTGACGATGTCCTCGACCGGCTCGACCTCCTCGATCGGCACGGCCGGCCGCTCGCCCTCGCGGAGCCCGAACAGGCCCCGCAGCGTCATCAGCTTCTCGGACTGGCGGTCGACGAGCCCGGTGTACTCCTTGAAGATCTCGTACTTGCGGGTCCGCGTGGAGTGCTGGAGCTTGAACACCGTTTCGGGGTTGAACAGGTGCGGCTCGCCCTCACGCCGCCACTGGTACTCCCCGCCGACCTCCAGCGTGCGGTGCGCCGGGGCGTTGCCGCCCGGCGGGAACGCCCGGTGGTGCCGCTGCGCGACCTCCTCGGCGAGCACGTCGAAGCCGACGCCGCCCAGGCGGGACGTCGTGCCGGCGAAGCACTCGTCGATGACCTCGGGGCCGATGCCGATCGCCTCGAAGATCTGCGCTCCGGTGTAGGAGGCGACCGTGGACACGCCCATCTTGGACATGATCTTCAGGACGCCCTTGCCGTACGCCTTGACCAGGTTGCGGACCGCGGTCGGCTTGTCCGAGGCGATGACCCCGGTGTCGACGAGGTCTTCGACCGTCTCGATCGCCAGGTACGGGTTGAGGGCCGACGCGCCGTACCCGATGAGCAGCGCCATGTGATGGCACTCGCGGGCGTCGGCGGCCTCCACGACGAGGCCGACCCGTGTGCGGGTCTTCTCCCGGATCAGGTGGTGGTGGACCGCGCCGGTGAGCATCAGCGACGGGATCGGCGCCTTCGACTCGGTCGCGCCCCGGTCGGACAGCACGAGGATCCGCGCGCCGTCCCGTATCGCCGCGGAGACCTCGTCGCAGATCTCCTCCAGCCGGTGGGACAGTGCCGTTCCCCCGCCGCTCACGTCGTACAGGCCCTGGACGACGTGGGTGGCGAAGCCGGGCAGGTCGCCTTCGTCGTTGAGATGGATGATCTTGGCGATCTCCTGGTTGTCCAGGATCGGTGAGGGGAGCACGAGCCGCCGGCAGGAGTGGGGACCGGGGTCGAGCAGGTTGTTCTCGGGGCCGAGAGTGGACTGCAGGCTCGTCACCAGCTCCTCGCGTATGGCGTCGAGCGGCGGGTTGGTGACCTGCGCGAACAACTGCTTGAAGTAGTCGAACAGCTGGCGGGGGCGGTCGGACAGGGCGGCGGGCGGTGTGTCGGTGCCCATCGACCCGATCGGCTCCGCGCCGTTCCTGGCCATTGGCGCGAGGATGATCTTCAGCTCTTCGGCGGTGTAGCCGAAGACCTGCTGGCGCTTGACGAGCGTTTCGTGGGTGGGCCGCTGGCCGTCGGCCAGCTCCGAAACGGCTCGCAGCTCGCGGTGCGGGAGCTCCTCGAAACGGATCAGGCCGGCGTGCAGCCACTCCGCGTACGGGTGCTCGGCGGCGAGCTCGGCCTTGATCTCGTCGTCCTCGACGATGCGGCCCCTGGCCGTGTCGACGAGGAAGATCTTGCCGGGCTGCAGGCGGCCCTTGCGGACGACCGTCGCCGGGTCGATGTCGAGCACACCGGCTTCGCTGGCGAGCACGACGAACCCGTCGTCGGTGACCCAGAAGCGTCCCGGGCGCAGGCCGTTGCGGTCGAGCACGGCGCCGACGACGGTGCCGTCGGTGAAGGTGACGCTGGCCGGGCCGTCCCACGCCTCCATGAGGGTGGAGTGGAACTCATAGAAGGCGCGGCGCGCCGGGTCCATCTCGGAGTGGTTCTCCCACGCCTCAGGGATCATCATGAGCACCGAGTGCGGCAGCGAACGCCCGCCGAGGTGGAGCAGCTCCAGGCACTCGTCGAAGGAGGCCGTGTCGCTCGCCTCGATGTCGACGACCGGGTAGATCCGCGCGAGGTCGCCCGGGAGCAGGTCGGAGGACAGGAGCGCCTCGCGTGCACGCATCCAGTTCCGGTTGCCCTTGACGGTGTTGATCTCACCGTTGTGCGCGATGAAGCGGTACGGGTGGGCCAGCTCCCACGCCGGGAAGGTGTTCGTGGAGAACCGGGAGTGCACGAGCGCGATGGCACTGGAGTACCGGCGGTCGGACAGATCCGGGAAGAACGGCTCCAGCTGCGGGGTGGTCAGCATCCCCTTGTAGACGATCGTGCGGCTGGACAGACTCGGGAAGTAGACCGGCGCGTCCTGCTCCATGCGCTCGCGGGCGCAGAAGACGACGCGGTCCAGCTCCAGCTCGCGGGCGCCGTCGCGGGCGCCGAGGAATAGCTGGGTGAAATGCGGCATGACGCGGCGTGCCGTCGGACCGCAGAAGTTCTGGTCGTACGGCAGCTCGCGCCAGCCGAGGACCGTCAGGCCCTCTTCGCCCGCGATCCGCTCGACCGTCGCGACCGCCGCGGCCCGGTCCTCCGGGTCGGCCGGCAGGAACGCGATGCCCGCGGCGTACGCGCCGGCCTCGGGAAGGTCGAAGCCGGCGGTCTCGCGGAACAGCGCGTCCGGGATCTGGGTGAGGATCCCGGCACCGTCGCCATCGTCGGGTTCGGCGCCCTTGGCACCGCGATGGTCAAGGTTCCGCAGAACGGTCAGGGCCTTCACGACGATGTCGTGACTCTTTCGGCCACCCAGATCGGCGACCATCCCGACGCCACAGGCATCGTGCTCGTGTGCGGGGTCGTACAGACCTTGACGCCCTGGGCGTCCCTGGTCCGGAGTCATGGCAGCAGGCACCATCAAGCCTCCCGTCGTCTCGTCTGCTCCTCATCAGTGCAGTCCGGGACGACGTTGGCCCTTCTGCGGTGACTAGAGATTACAACACTGTCTCTTTCCTCCCCGCCACGGCAGGTTTACGAAACTTGCCAGAACGCGCCCATCTCGTACCAAATGGTTAATTTCTGTGGAATAGGAACTCTTTGCCGGCCTCTTGGACGGACGACGCCGGGCTGATGGTCTCCGAGGTCGACCCGGAGCCGCCGGTACCGCTCACGCGGCCCGCCCAGCCAACGACGACGAAGTGGCCGTACGCGCCGCTCTCCGAGCCGGTCAGGCCTTTACCGAACTGGTCGACCGGCGATGGACCGGTCACCGGCACGAGGAATCCCTTGCCCGACTTGGGGTCCAGATCGTTCAGCAGGGAGTTCGCCGACGACACGTCCCTGAGGTTGAAGATCGCGAGCTGCCCGGTCCAGTGCCGGTCGGCCGAGATGTAGGCCGCGCGTACGACCTGCGTGCAGCCGTACCCCTGCATCGACGCCTTGAGTGAGGATCCCCACACCGCGCCCAGGCAGTCGCTGTCGAGCCGACCGCCGCCCTGCAGGTTGAAATAGGTGCCGTCGAGGCTGTCCTTCTCGGACTTGGCCGACTCGTCGTTGAACACCTCGGACAGTGTCAGCGGACGGGAGTCCTGCGACGCCGTGTCCAGGGAGCTCCACAGCGACCAGGACTTCATCGAGTTGTAATAGCCGGGCTTGCTCTCACCCGAGGAAGTCGCCGGCGCGTCGGTGTTCGTCCCCGTCGACCGCGACGCGGCCACCGAGGGGGACGACGACGCGCTCGTACTGCCGCTGCCGCCACCGGCCAGGACGTACGCCCCGCCGAGCACGCCGACGACCAGCAGGATCGCCGCGGCGATCACAACGGCGACCACACCGCCGTTTCCCTTGTTGGGCGGCGGTCCCATGGGCGGCGGTCCCATCGGAGGGCCGCCCATCGGCCCGCCGGGAAGCGTCTCGGGGCCCTGCCAGCCGGAGACGGGCGACGGCCCGTAGCCACCGGCGGGCGGAGGACCGTACCCACCACCGGCGGGCGGAGGTCCGTACCCACCCGAGGGCGGCGGACCGTACCCACCGGCGGGAGGCGTGCCGCCCCAGCCGCCGGGCTGCCCCCGGGGGGCTGCTGGCCGGGGGGCTGCTGGCCGGGTCCCATGGGCGGGTACGGATAGCTCATGACGTTGATCTCCTCTGATGACACCGCACCTTGGATGAATAGAGCTTAGAACGCGGTTCCCTGCGGTTTGCCGGATTTTCGGCCTCAACATGAGCACGACCTGACACCTCTAGGGTTGGGCCATGAATGAGGTGCCCGAGCAGGTCGGCGAACTCCTATGCGGCGTGGGATCACGGCGGCTGCGCCACGCGCTGACCCTTCTCCTCGGCGACCGCCCGTGGGACGCCGACGGCCTCGCCGCCGAGACCGCCGCGCCCCGCCGTACGGTCGATGCCCTGCTGACCGCGCTCGGCGACGACCTGGAGGGCGGGCGCATCCGGCCGGCACGCGCCGAGACGTACCGCGCCCTGGCCGCCACCGACACCCTCGCCGACCCCGTCGCGCACCTGCTCCACGAACGCGCCGACGTGCTCGCCGCGATGGAACGCCTGGTCAGCGAAGCGCCGCGGTCCCGTACCGACCTCGACCACGTCGCCGCGACCGCGACCACCGCCGTACGCCGCGCGCTGCTGCTCGGCTCGCGCTTCTGGCTCGACGAGGCACGGCTGCTGTGCGTCGGCGACCACGACCTGACCTCTCTGGCCGTCGCCCTCGTCCACCCCACGGCCGAGATCACCGTCGTCGACATCGACGAGCGCATCCTGGAGTTCATCGATTCGGAGGCCTCACGGCTGGGCCTGCGGATCCACTGCCGATTCGCCGATCTGCGGCTCGGACTGCCTCCCGTGGCCGCCGAATGGGCCGATCTCGTCTTCACCGACCCGCCGTATACACCGGAAGGTGTGTCATTGTTCACATCACGTGGGCTGGAGGGGTTGCGCGACCGCGCCTCCGGGCGCGTGCTGCTCGCGTACGGGGCGAGTGACACGACACCGGCCCTGATGCTGAAGGTTCAGGCGGCGCTCGGGCGGCTCCACCTGGTCAACGAGGCGATCTGGCCCGACTTCAACCGCTACCACGGCGCGCCGGCCATCGGCTCGGCCAGTGACCTGTACGTCCTGCGGCCGACGAGCCGTACCTGGAAGTCGCTCGCCACCGGCCCGTCGGCGACCAGGATCTACACGCAAGGCCCGCAGGCCCTGGAGGCCGCCGACGAGAACGTCACCGCGGACGTCTCGGCCGACCTGCTCGTCGGCGAGTGGCCGAAGGGTTTCTCGCCGGGCACGCCCCGCGTCCACCTGGCGACCTGGCTGGCGAAGCCGTACGCCGGGAAGGTCCGCGACGTCGCGATCGCCCTGCCCGCACCGGGCGGCACCCTGCCCGTCCGCGCCCTGCTGGCCGCCCGCGCCGAACGCGTACGGGTGCTGACGCCCGGCACGCTTCCGAGGTCCCTGAAGGGCCTCCTGTCGACCGTGTACGACGTCGCCCACGCGCACGGCGAGATCACCGCGGTGCGCGTCCCCGCGCCGGACGGCCACTGGCGCGTGCTCCGCCACATCCTCGATCGCCCGCACAGCAAGCTGGCCAACGCCTGGCGAGAGGGCCTGATCGCGTACTCGGGAGGCGAGCTGACCAAGAACGAGGCGCGATCCAGGATCCAGGCCGCCGTCCCCTGGCTGTCCGGCGCCACCGTGCTCGACCTGCCCGCCCACCGCCTGGCCGACCTCCCCGAAGCCGTCCGCCGCTCCACCACCGCCTGACCGGCGCCGGGGCGCTACTTGCCGGAGGAGTGGCCGATGGCGCGCAACAGGACGGCCTTGGGCCGGCCGGTCGCGACCAGCAGGGACAGCAGGTCGGTGTCCTGTTCGTCGCCGGAGCCGTCGATACGCTGCACCCAGCTGATCACGGCGTAGTGGCCCATGGCGACGCCGCGGGCGGTGCTGTAGGAGCGGCCCATCTGCGTGCTGCCCCGCAGGACGAGGGGGAAGCCGTTGCCGACCTTCGGGTCGGCGTCGGCGACCACGGCGTTCGCGGCCTTCACGTCGACGAGGTTGAAGACCGTGACCATCGCGGCGAATTTCTTGTCGGAGTAGACGGCGCGCGCGGCCTGGGTGCAACCCGAGCCCTGCAGCCTCCGGGCCAGCAGCGGACCCCAGATCGCGCTGAGGCAGTGTGAGGTCAGCTTGGATCCGGTCAGCTTCAGCGTCGCCTTGGAGTCGGCGTCGGTAATCGTCTTGGTGCCGAAGAGGGCGGACGAGCTCAGCGGCTTCGGATCGTCGGTACGGGCGGCGATCTTCTCGAACGCGGCGGTGGACGACGCCTTGGAGTAGGCGGACGCGAGAGGGCCCTCACCGGGCACCTTGACGTTGTCGTCGAAGCCGACGCCCTTGTTCCCGCCACCCCCGCTGAAGGCGAAGACGGCGACCGCGACCACCACGGCGACGAGAACGACCGAGCCGGCCGTCACGAAGTAGGCGACCGGCGGCATCGCCTTGAGCCGTGCCCGCCCGGCCTGCCCGGCCCGCGTGACTCGCGCGGCCCGCAGGGAGCGACGCGGTGGTTCGTCGCGGTCGTCCTCGTACGGCTCGCCGCCTGCCTGATCCCAGCCTTCCTGCTCGGCGCCGAGCCCTGGCGTGCGTTCCCAGCCGCCTTGCCCGCCGCCCTGCTGGCCGTACTCGGGTGCATGGCCCGGTGTCTGCTCCCAGGCCTCCGGCCCGGTGTTCCGGTCACGGCGCGACGGTCGCCGCCCGCGCCCCTGATCGGCGTCCTGGCCCCAGCCACCCTGCTCGGGGCCCTGCCCCGGCGCCTGACCCCAGTTGTCCTGCTCGGTCTCAGGAGGGGGTGCGGAGGGGCGGCGTGGCCCACGTTTCCGGCCGCCGCGGCGCTGTTCGGCCTCCCGGCCCAAGAACCCGCGCTGCTTCGCCTGCCGAGATTCCTCATCGCGGCCCGTGGACTCGCGCCGCCGCGGGTCGTCGTCGCGGCCCGAGGAACGGCGTCCCGCGGCCTGGCGGAGGTCCGGAGGCGGCGGCTGGCCGGGGCGGCCCGGCAACCCCTGCGGACCGCCCGGCTGGGGCATCCCGGCGGGGAACCCGTTCGGTGGTCCTCCGCCGAAGCCCTGGCGCGGGTCGTTGTTCGTGCCCGGGGGCCTGACCGGAGGCCGGGGCAGTGGTCCGCCGAAGGGGTTCCGGTGCGGGTCGGCCTCGCGGGGCATCTGTCAGCCGCCGACGAGGACGAGGCGTTCCCAGACGAAGTCGTCGGCCCGCTCGATGGCGATGCTCGCGTCGAGTAGTTCGTTCATGGTCTGCGGCTGGCCGCCGCCGGCGCGCTCGACCCAGCTGATCACGACGTAGTGGCCGAAGGACTGGCTGTACGCGGCGCTGAAGCCGCCGCCGAAGTTCTCCGCGCCGGCGGATGCCAGAGGCGACACGAACCCGGCGGAGCTGTTCGGGTCGAGGTCGCGGACGATCTGCTCGGCGCCGGCGAGCTGGCTCATGTTCAGGGCGACGAACTGGCCGACGTATTTCTTGTCGAGGCTGACGTATGCTCCGCGGGCGAGCTGGCTGCAGCCGTATTTCTTCAGGTCGGCCTGCAACTGCTGGCCCCAGGTCGCTGTCTCGCAGGTGGACAGCATGGAGCCGACAAGTTTGAACTTGTAGGTGCCGTGGTCGACGGTCTTGGTCTGGGTGTTGAAGATCTCGCTCTTGTTGAGCGGGCGCTTGTCCTTGCTGCGCTCGTTGAGCTTCTTCACCAGGGAGTTGGCCGGGGTGTTGACGTAGATCTTCGGCAGGACATGTGCCGCGGCGGCGGCCTGTGTCTTCTTGCCGTCACCACCGCCCATCGTCACGACTGCGGCGACCGCGGCCACCACCACGATGACCGCCACCACCGCGCCGCCGATGATCAGCATGCCGCGGCTGGATCCACGCTTGGAGCGGCGGCGGTGCGGCGCCTGCCGCTCGTCGCTACTCCCATATCCCGTCTCGCTCACGAGCCGTGAGCTTAGCGAACGTCTGACGGTCACAAGTCCATATCGCCGGTCTGTCGCGATTCGTCCGTTCAGGGACGTCGCGGATTTCGCACGTCAGACGCCACTCGCGCCGATCAGGGATCCGACGATGAAAGTCACGGCCGCGGCGGCTCCGCCGAGGATCAGCTGGCGCAGCCCGCCGTACCACCAGGACCGTGCTGTGACCCGCGACACGATCGCCCCCGCGCTGAACAGCCCGACCGCGGCGACCAGCGCGGCCGGCCACAGGTCGGTCACACCGAGGAGGTACGGCAGCACGGGCAGGGAGGCGCCGATGGCGAACGACAGGAACGACGATCCGGCGGCGAGCAGCGGCGACGGCAGGTCGTCGGGGTCGATGCCGAGCTCTTCGCGCGCGTGGATGCCGAGCGCCTCTTCGGGGTCGCGGGAGAGCTGCCGGGCCACCTCGGCGGCCAGGTCGGGCTTGAGCCCGCGGGCCTCGTAGAGCTGGGCCAGCTCGTGTTCTTCGGCTTCGGGGCTGCGCTGCAGCTCGCGGCGCTCGACCTCGATCTCGGCCAGGGCCAGCTCGGACTGGGACGCGACGGAGATGTACTCCCCCGCCGCCATCGAGAACGCGCCGGCGGCCAGCCCTGCGAGCCCGGTGAGAACGATCACTTGGTGGCTCGCTCGGCCGCCGGCCACACCCGCGATCAACGCGAAGTTGGAGACCAGGCCGTCCATCGCGCCGAAAACGGCCGGGCGCAGCCAGCCACCGGTCACGTCACGGTGCTCGTGATGGATCTCGGCCCGGCCGCCGGTCTCTTGGGCCTCGGTGTCGTTCACCGCGCTCACAGGGTCCGCCTCGGTCAGGGTTTGCCGTCGGCGGGCTCACGCTCCGACGCGGTCTTCCCCTCGTCCGCGTCGTCGACGACGGTGGACGTCGCCTCGTCCGGGGACGGCGTCTCCTCGTCGTCCTCCGCGTCGGCGACGGCCGTGGGCGTCTCGTCGTCGTCCCCCGCTTCGGCGGCCGGCTCCTCGCCGCCCTCCGAAGCGGTCTCAGAGGACTCCGATGCCTCGGCGGCCTCGCCGCTCTCCGCCGCCTCGCCGGTCTCCTGCGCCTCGACCGGCCCGACCGCGCCGGCGGGGATCTCGGTACGGCTCCGGTAGACGTACAGGTAGGCGACGGCCGCCAGGAAGACGATCAGCGAGGTCCAGTCGTTGAGCCGCAGGCCCAGGATGTGGTGGGCGGAGTCGACGCGCAGCCACTCGATCCAGGCACGGCCCACGGTGTAGGCGGCGACGTACAGCGCGAACGTGCGGCCGTACGCGAGGTGGAACCGCTTCTCGGCCCAGATGACCAGCAGGGCGACCCCGACACACCACAGCGACTCGTACAGGAACGTGGGGTGGTAGGTGCCCAGGTCGGGGGTCTTCAGCGGCCGGTGGGCGGGGTCGATCTCCAGAGCCCACGGGAGCTTGGTGGCCCGGCCGTACAGCTCCTGGTTGAACCAGTTGCCCCAGCGCCCGATGGCCTGCGCCAGCACGATGCCGGGCGCGGCGGCGTCGGCGAACGCCCGCAGCGAGATGCCGCGGCGGCGGCAGCCCAGGTAGGCGCCGAGCGCGCCGGCCGCGATGGCCCCCCAGATGCCGAGCCCGCCGTTCCAGACCTTCAGGGCGTCGATCGCGTGGCGACCGTGCCCGAAGTAGAGCTGGTTGTCGGTGATGACGTGGTAGAGACGTCCGCCGATGAGGCCGAACGGCACGGCCCACACGGCGACGTCGACGACCGTGCCGGCGGTGCCACCACGGGCGGCCCAGCGGCGCTCACCGAGCCAGACGGCGACGACGACCCCGAGGATGATCATCAGGGCGTATCCGCGGAGCGGCAAGGGGCCGAGGTGGACGACCCCTTGTGACGGACTGGGGATGTAGGCGAGCGGCTGCTGCATGAGAAAGGAGGTTACCGGCTGAGAGAGACGCGTCGATGACGATCAGCCGTTGAAATGTCCGCCGCCTGCCGAACGAAGCCCGGCAGGCGGCGAGACGACTACTTCTTGGGCGTCGCGGACGGGCTCGCCGGGGCGCTCGGGGCGACGTCGGCGGGCTTGGCCGTCGTGATGGCCTTCTCCAGGTTCTTCGCGTTGAGCAGGGTGCCGCTGAGGTCCAGCTGCTGCCCGTTGAGGAAGACCGTGGGCGTGCCCGACACCTTGCGGGTCTGCTCCGCGAAGTTGGTCATCTGGTCGACCATGCTCTGCTTCTCGCCGCCGTTGACGCACTTGTCGAAGGCCGCGTTGTCGAAGCCGAGGTCCTTCGCCCAGCCGATCAGGTCCTTGTTGGAGAAGCCCTTCGACCCCTCGGCCGGCTGGTTCTTGTAGATCGTGTCGTGGTACGTGATCCACTTGTCGGCCGGCGCGCACAGGGCCGCGTTGGCGGCGCGCTGCGAGTTGCCCTTGATCGGCTCGTTCTGCTGCTTGAACAGCCAGAACGGGTAGTAGAGGACGTTGACCTTGCCAGCGGCCGCCAGCCTCTTGATCGTGTTACCGCTCGCCTTCTCGAACTCGTTGCAGATCGGGCACTGGAAGTCCTCGAAGATCTCGAGCTTCGGCGCCTTGGCGCCGGGAACCGAGGCGAGAACGGCGCCGTCGGTCTGGCGACTGGCCGGAGCGAGCGCCCCCGTGTAGGCGTTCGGGTCCTTCTTGTTGACGAAGTAGACCGTGATGACCACGGCCAGCGCCACGATGACCAGAGCGCTGAGGCTGATCAGCAGGGTGCGCGTGCGCTGCTGCTTCTGTGCCTGCTTCTTACGCTCTTCCGCCAGCCGCTCGCGGGCGGTCCGCTGTCGAGCGGCCTTACTCATCTGGTCTCCTTCGAGTTTTCCATGACAATCGCTCCGGCCGCCTAGATCCCGAGCAGCCGGTCGAGCGCGAGTTTGCCGCGCGGGAACACCATCAGCCAGGCCGCGAGGACCATGAAGCCGGTATCCCGCAAGATTTCCCTAAGATAGTGGGTCTGGCCCTTGCCGACGGAACCTCCACCACCGAAGCAGCCGCAGTCGATCGTCAGGCCCCGCGCCCACGCCGAAGTGATCCCGGCGATGAAGACGACGAACAGCACTCCGACACAGACCGCCATGACCCGGGTGGCGAACCCCAGGAGGATCATCGCGGCGAGCACCATCTCCAGGACCGGGAGCCCGTAGGCGACCGGCGTCACCATGCCCTTGGGAAGGACCTGGTAGGAGGAGACGGCGAGCTTCTGCAGGGGCTGCGCCTCACTGAACTTGGCGTATCCCGCGATGAACATGACGGCCGCGAGCGCGATGCGTACGACCAAGCTGATCCATTCCTGGTATTGCATCACAGGAGCCAGGAATCCGCTTCGGCCTTCGGCTCTCACTGTTTGTACGCCCACAGTTGTTCTCCACGGTTTCGCTATCCGGCCGCGCGTCAGCTTAGGCGGCCGAACATAAGGCTTCCGTCAAGTGTGCGGGCACATCTTGTCACGGTCACCGCCGGCCCGAGAGATCTACCTGCGGACGCCTTCGGCGAGTTCGGCCGCAAGCAGGCGTACGGCATGAATTCCCTCCTCCGGGGACGGCGCGTCGAGCAGCCGGCGGATGAACGCCGAGCCGACGATGACCCCGTCGGAGAATGCGGCGACTTCGGCGGCCTGCGGGCCGTCGCTGACGCCGAGACCGAGGCCGACCGGCAGCGAGGTGGCCTTCCGCGTGCGCTCGACGAGACGCGCCGCGCCCGTGTCGACGGCCGAGCGCGCGCCCGTGACGCCCATGAGCGAGGCGGCGTAGACGAAGCCGCGGCAGACGTCGGTGATCGCGGCGATCCGCTCGTCGGTCGAGCTGAGCGCGACGAGGAACACCCGGTCGAGGTCGTGCGCGTCGGAGGCGGCCAGCCAGGAGTCGGCCTCCTCGGGCGTGAGGTCGGGCGTGATGAGCCCGGCGCCGCCCGCGGAGGCCAGGTCGCGCGCGAACGCGTCGACGCCGTAGCGGTCGACGGGGTTCCAATACGTCATGACGAGCGTCGGCACGCCGGTGGCGGCGATCGCCTCGACGGTGCGGAGCACGTCGGGCACGCGGATGCCGCCGGTGAGCGCCTGGTGGACGGCGTCCTGGATGGTCGGGCCGTCCATCATCGGGTCGGTGTAGGGCAGCCCGACCTCAATGACGTCACAGCCGGCCTCGACCATCGCGGTGGCCGCCGCGATCGAACCCTCGTAGGTGGGGAACCCGGCCGGCAGGTAGCCGACCAGCGCGGCGCGGCCTTCGGCCTTGGCCTTCCCGAACGCCGTCGCGACACCCTGTGATGCCTCGCGCACCGTCACCGCGATTCTCCGTCCTCGTCGACCAGCCCGAACCATTCGGCGGCCGTGTGCATGTCCTTGTCACCGCGCCCGGAGAGGCACACCAGGATCGTGGCGTCCTCGCCCAGCTCCGAGCCGACCTTCAGCGCGCCGGCGAGCGCGTGCGCGGACTCGATCGCCGGGATGATGCCCTCGGTGCGGCACAGGAGCGCGAACGCCTCCATCGCCTCGGCGTCGGTGATGGCCTCGTAGGTGGCCCGGCCGGTGTCGCGCAGCCAGGAGTGCTCGGGGCCGACGCCCGGGTAGTCGAGTCCGGCCGAGACCGAGTGCGTGTCGAGGGTCTGGCCCTCGTCGTCCTGCAGCAGGTAGGTGCGCATGCCGTGGATCACGCCGACGGAGCCGCCCGCGAGGGTGGCCGCGTGCCTGCCGCTGCCGAGGCCGTCGCCGCCGGCCTCGAAGCCGTAGAGCCGTACGTCGGTGTCGGGCACGAAGGCGTGGAAGGCGCCGATGGCGTTGGAGCCACCTCCGACGCAGGCCACGACGGCGTCGGGCAGCCGTCCGGTCAGCTCCAGGACCTGCGCGCGCGCCTCGACGCCGATGATGCGCTGGAGGTCGCGGACCATCGTCGGGAACGGGTGCGGGCCCATCGTGGAGCCGATGCAGTAGTGGGTGTGGTCGACGCTGGCGACCCAGTCGCGGAACGCCTCGTTGCAGGCGTCCTTGAGGGTGCGGCTGCCGGTCTTGACCGGGATGACCTCGGCGCCGAGCATCCGCATGCGGGCGACGTTGAGCGCCTGGCGTACGGTGTCGACCTCGCCCATGTAGACGGTGCAGTCGAGGCCGAGGAGGGCGGCGGCGGTCGCGGTGGCGACGCCGTGCTGGCCGGCGCCGGTCTCGGCGATGACCCGGCTCTTGCCCATCCGCTTCGTGAGGAGCGCCTGACCCAGCACATTGTTGATCTTGTGGGACCCCGTGTGGTTGAGGTCCTCGCGCTTGAGCAGGACGCGCGCGCCACCGGCGTGCTCGCCGAACCGCTTCGCCTCGGTGACGAGGCTGGGGCGGCCGGCGTAGGTCGCGAGGAGGTGGTCGAGCTCGGCGCGGAAGGCGGGGTCCGCCTTCGCGCTCTCGAACTCGACGGTCAGCTCTTCGAGCGCCGCCATGAGCGCCTCGGGAGCGAACCGCCCGCCGAAGCGGCCGAAGTGGCCGGTGACATCAGGAACGCCGCGTGCGGCATCAATGGTCATGAATGTTTTCCGTAGCGTGAGAAGTGAACACTGCCGGTCAAACGAGATGCGGACGAGCACACCATCGGTCGCGCAGGCTCATGTTCCACACCCTACTTTCCCTGGCGGAGCGCGGGATGGGTTCCGGCGGCGACGAGATCGGCGACGGCCGACCGCGGGTCCTTGCCGGTGACGAGGCTCTCTCCGACGAGCACGGCGTCGGCTCCGGAGGCGGCGTAGGCGAGAAGGTCGTGCGGGCCGCGCACCCCCGACTCGGCGATCTTGATGATGTTCGACGGGACACGCGGCGCGATGCGCGCGAACGTGGTCCGGTCGACCTTCAGCGTGCCCAGGTCGCGCGCGTTGACGCCGACGACCTTGGCGCCGGCGTCGACCGCGCGGTCGAGCTCTTCCTCCGTGTGGACCTCGACGAGCGGCGTGAGGCCGATCGACTCGGCGCGCTCGATGAGCGAGATCAGGGCCTGCTGCTCCAGCGCGGCCACGATGAGCAGGGCGAGGTCCGCGCCGTACGCGCGCGCCTCCCACAGCTGGTAGGAGGTGACGATGAAGTCCTTGCGCAGGACCGGGATCTCCACCCGGTTGCGGACCTCGGCCAGGTCGTCGATGGTGCCGCCGAAGCGCCGGCGCTCGGTCAGCACGCTGATCACGGAGGCGCCGCCGGACTCGTAGTCGGCGGCGAGGGCGGCCGGGTCGGCGATGGCCGCGAGGGCGCCCTTGGACGGGCTGCACCTCTTGACCTCGGCGATCACGGAAACGCCCTGGCTGCGGAGGGCGCCGATCGCGTCGCGCGGGGACGGGGCGTTGGCCGCCATCTCCTTCAGGGCGTCGAGGGTGACCGCCTGCTGCCGCTCCGCGAGGTCGGCGCGTACGCCGTCGAGGATGTCATCGAGCACGCTCACCGGATCACCCCGTCGCCACGTGATGGAGATCGCAAGGCCTTCCGGTCCTCTCCGCTCACGTGATCGTTCCCCCTTGTCGGACGTTCGTGTCTCCCGATCGTAGCCCGGCCGATCCGGTGTCCCCGCCGGGGGTACGGGGTCAGGGGGCGAGGGCGTGACCGACGGGTAGGTTGCGCAGGACCCAGTAAACGAGGCTGACCATGGCGAAGGCGACTATCACCGCAGGGTGGAGGATCCTGGACCGGAGCGGCCGTCCGCGTACGGCGGCCATGGTCCAGTGGCTCCAGAGATAGGTGAGGAAGGGCAGTGTCGCGAACGCGAGCGGGTTGCGGCCGAACGCCTCGGCCACGTGCCCGTGCGTGAGGGCGTGGACCATGCGCAGCGACCCGCAGCCGGGGCAGTAGTAGCCCGTGACGGCCAGGAACGGACACGTCGGGTAGTGGCCGGGCTCTCCCGGGTCGACCAGGGCCACGTAGACGGTCGCGGCGGCGACGGCGGCCAGCACGGCGCCGGGGAGCGCCCAGGGCCGTGCCCGCACGGCCACGCCGCCGGCGTGGGCCGCGCGCCGCATCAGGAGTCGACCCCGTAACCGACGCCACGGACCGTGCGAAGGGGGCTGTGGGCGCCGAGCTTGGCGCGGAGCTGCGCGATGTGGACGTCGACGGTGCGGGTGCCGGCCGACTCGGCCGAGCCCCAGACGGCGACGAGGAGCTGCCCGCGCGTGAAGACCCGCCCCGGGTGGCCCAGCAGGAAGGCCAGCAGGTCGAACTCGGTGGCGGTGAGCGTCTTGGGAGTGCCCGCCGCGACGACCGTACGCGAGCCGACGTCGAGCTGGATCTCGCCGAGCCGCAGCAGGCCGGAGGCGGCGGGCGGCGCGGGCTCGTGGCCGCGCAGGGCACGCGCGACGGTCGCGACGAGGACGCGCGGGCTGAAGGGGCGTGGCACCGTGTACGGACCGGGCTCGGGCGTGCCGTCGGGCACCACGGACACGATCACCGCCGTGCCCGCGGCGTCCGTGACCTCCTTCTGGACACCCGCCGCCAGGTCGAGGACGACCACGTCCGGGCGCAGGCGCCGCACCTCGCACGCCGCCCAGGCCGGGTCGGTGACGAGGTGGACGTCGTACTCCTCGCGGGAGAGGTAGAGATGGGCGAGGGCGGCGACATCCGGCTCGTGCTCGACGATGAGCACGGTGTCGTGACGGCCGGTGTCCGCGACCTCGGTCATTTCGTCCCTCAACGTTCCTTGAGGTCGATGGGTTCGGCGTTGGTGGGGTCGTCCCCGCGGTCGAGCGCCTTCCACAGCGATGCCGGGTCGTCGGTACGCGCGGGCGAAACGCCGCCGGAACGATCGTACCTGCTCGACATGCCCGGCCACCGCCGTCCGCGCGCGACGGTGAGCAGACCTGCGGCGGCCAGCAGCACACCGCCGGCGAGGGAGACGGCCCACCAGCCGTTGATGTGCACGGTGACGTCGCCGGTCAGCCGGGCGAGGTTGCTCTTCTGCCCGGCCGCGGCGATGACGTGGGCGCGGCCGGCGACCGTCGGCGAGACGACCGCGACGACGACGCCGAAGGCGGTCAGCAGCACACCGACGGCGACGCGCGCCCATCCGCGGGTGGCGAGGAGCCCGGCGATGCCGGCGAGCGCGGCCAGGCCCAGTGCCGCGAGGACCCCGCTCAGGGACCTGCCGGTGACCTGCTGGTTCACCGTCTCCAGGCCGGTGCCGGTGCGCTCGGTGACCGTCGCCCAGCCGCGTCCGGCGGAGCCCGCGGCGAGCGCGGCACCGGCCGCGCCGAGCAGCACGGCGGCGACGAGCTCTCGCCGGGAGGTCACTGGGGCCGCTCGCCCACGACGGAGTCGAGGACGTCGGCGTCCCAGCAGGTGCGGTCGCCGGTGTGGCACGCGCCGCCGACCTGGTCGACCTTGACGAGGAGGGCGTCCGCGTCGCAGTCGAGCGCGACCTCCTTGACCCACTGCTGATGGCCCGAGGACTCACCCTTCACCCAGTATTCCTGGCGGCTGCGCGACCAGTAGGTGCAGCGGCCGGTGGTGAGAGTGCGGTGGAGGGCCTCGTCGTCCATCCAGCCCAGCATGAGCACCTCACCGGTGTCGTACTGCTGGGCGATGGCGGCGACGAGGCCGTCGGAGCTCCGTTTGAGGCGATCGGCGATCTTCGGATCCAGAGGCATGGGTCCATTGTGCCGGGTCACGGCCGTGCGCCGCCCCCGGGGGCACCATGGCGCCGCGCGCGGAAATATGAAGAGGCCCGCACCGTGGACGGTACGGACCCCGACGGGTGGATATCGGCGAACTACAGCGGGTGGACCTGGTCCGCCTGCGGGCCGCGGTCGCCCTGGACGACCTCGAACTCCACACGCTGATTGTCCTCGAGCGAACGGAAGCCGGAGGTGGCGATCGCCGAGTAGTGAACGAAAACGTCCGGACCACCGCCATCAATGGCGATGAAGCCGAAACCCTTGTCGGCGTTGAACCACTTCACGGTGCCCTGGGCCATGCCTAACTCCTTGCGAGAAAACAGACCCACACTTCGCGGGCCGCCAATGGCTGCTGCAGTGCGTCCGAGGTCCCGAAGAAGGTAGAACGCGCCCGCTAGTCATGGGTCCGCGGGCGTCTGGCAAACGAACGTGGAACTACGACTACAACCACTTTGGAGCCTACCAACATCAGTGCTCCCTCACACTCCCCGGATCTGGGATCCATTGCCCGCTCGCCCGGCGCGTTAAAGCGCGGGCTGGTCGGCATGGCACGCAGCAGTTACCATCCCCGGCCCACTCTTTCCGCGTCCCTTCGCACGGTCACGCCGGCCGCGCCCCGAACGCTCCGGGGGTTCCGCGGTGAACCGGGTGGCCACGCACCGTGAGGCGGCCGAACGGCCGCGCACGGCGCGTCCCGCGGCCCTTCCGCGGGCGGGCGCGGCCCAGGCGATGCCGGACGTGAGGGCGCGGCCACTTCAGGTCATCACGCCGTCGTCCCGGCGATCGAGCTGGGCGGCCCAGGACGCGTAGAGGTCCGCGTACCGCCCGGGCTGCCCGGCCAGGACGGCGTGCGGGCCGCGCTGCACGATGCGGCCCGCGTCGAAGACGAGGACCTCATCGGCCGCCTCGGCGGTGGACATCCGGTGGGCGATGGAGATGGCCGTACGGCCGCGGGTGATGCCCTCGATGGCCCGCTGGAGCCGTACCTCGGTCGCCGGGTCGACGGCCGAGGTGGCCTCGTCGAGCACCAGCAGGTCGGGGTCGGCCAGGTACGCGCGGGCCAGCGCGACGAGCTGGCGCTCGCCGGCCGACAGCGACTCGCCGCGCTGCCCGACCGGAGTCCGCAGCCCGTCGGGCAGGCCCTCCAGCCAGTCGGCGAGGCCCAGCTCGGTGAGGGCCAGCAGGACGTCCTCGTCGGTCGCGTCCATGCGGCCGTACCGGATGTTGTCGGCCAGGCCGGCGTCGAACAGGAAGCCGTCCTGCGGCACCATCACGATGCGCTCGCGCAGCGAGGAGAACCGGACGCGGGTCAGCGGGACGCCGTCGACGAGCACCTGCCCGGAGGCGGGGTCCATCAGCCGGGTCAGGAGCTTGGCGAAGGTGGTCTTGCCCGAGCCGGTCTCCCCCACGACCGCGACGCGCGAGCCGGGCGCGATGTCGGCCGAGACCTCGTGCAGCACCGTCGGCCCGCCCGGGTAGGCGAAGGACACCTTGTCGAAGCGCACCTCGATGACGCCGCGCGGGAGTTCGACCCCGTCCTCGCCGGGGTCGGCGACGTCGGGCACGGCCTCCAGGACGGCGAGGACGCGCCGCCAGCCGGCGATGGCGTTCTGTGCGTCGTTGAGCACCTCGGTGGCGACCTGCAGGGGGCTGACGAACAGGGTGACGAGGAAGAGGAACGCCACGAGCCGCCCGGCGGTGAGGTGGCCGCCGATGCCGAGCTCGGTGCCGGCCACGACCACGGCCGCGGTGGCGATCGCGGCCGCGAGCTCGGTCGAGGGGAAGGTCGCCGCGACGAGCCGCTGGGCGCGGGTCTGCGCGTCGCGGTACGCGTCGACGGAGGCGTCGATGCGGCGCGCGGTGCGGGCCTCGGCGCCGTACGCGCGGATGACCGAAGCGCCGACGACCGACTCGCCGACGGCGGACAGCAGGTCGCCGACGCGCTCACGCGCGGTGCCGTACGCGCCCGACAGCCAGCGCTGGAAGTGGCGCAGGGCCAGCGCGAGGGGCGTGAACACGGCCCAGACGAGCAGTGCGAGGGGCCAGGAGTAGACCAGCATGAGCACGCTCGCCACCACGAGCTGGCCGCCCGCGATGATGATCATGAGGCCGCCGTACTGCATGAACTGGCTGATCTGGTCGACGTCGGAGGTGACGCGCGAGACGAGGCCGCCGCGCCGCTCGGCGCTCTGCGTGAGCATGGACAGGTCGTGGACGTGCCGGAACGCCCGTACGCGCAGGGCGGCGAGGCCGCTCTCGCTGGTCCGGTAGAGGCGCACGTTCATCCGGTACGCGGCGAGTGCCGTCATGATGACGGCGACGGCGCACACGATCACAGCGGTGCGGATGAAGCCGATGTCGGGGCCGCCGGGCGCCCCGAGCCCGCGGTCGAGGGTCTGCTGGACGGCGACCGGCACGACGATACGCCCGACGGTCGCGACGAACGCCAGCGCGAGCGTCACGCCGATGCCCCGGTGGAACTCCGGCGTCAGCCGCAGGCCGGCGCGCAGTGTGGCGAGGCCTGATGACGCGCGGCCCGAATCGATGGCCGTCACGCCATCGCCTCCTCGTTCTCGTCGCGTTCGTGCCGCTCGTAGGCGGTGACCAGGTTCCGGTAGCCGGTGGAGCGGGTCAGCAGGTCCGCGTGCGGGCCCTGCCCGGCGATCCGGCCGCGTTCGATGTAGACGACCTCGTCGGCCAGTTCGATGGTGGCCTTGCGGTACGCGACCACGACCACGGTCGCCGACGACTCGCGCAGCCCGCGCAGGATGCGCTCCTCGACCTGGGGGTCGACGCTGGAGGTGGAGTCGTCGAGGACGAGCAGGCGCGGCCGGCGTACGAGCGCGCGTGCCAGCGCGAGGCGCTGCCGCTGCCCGCCGGACAGGGTCGCGCCGCGCTCCCCCACCATCGTGTCGAGCCCCTCGCCGAGGGCGGAGACGAAGCCGTCGGCCTGGGCGAGGCGCAGCGCCTCCCACACGTCCTCATCGGGGGCGTCGAGGCCGAGGGTGATGTTGTCGCGGACGGTGTCGTTGAACATGTAGGTCTGCTGGGGGACGACCGCGGTCGTACGGGCGAGGCCGCCCTGCACGACGTCGCGGACGTCGACGCCGTCGAGCAGCACATCGCCGCTCGCCGGGTCGACGAGCCGTACCAGGAGGTTGGTGAGGGTGGACTTGCCCGAGCCCGTCGGGCCGACGACCGCGATGGTGCGGCCGGGCTCCGCGGTGAAGGAGACGTCGTGGAGCACGTCGCCGTCGGTGTAGCCGAACCGGACGCCGCGCACCTCCAGGCGCGCGGGTTCCTTCCCGTCGAGGGACTCCTCGCCGTACGGGAGCGAGCCCGAGGCGTCGAGGACGCCGCGCACGCGATCCCAGCCGACGACGCTGCGCGGCACCTCCGCCAGCACCCAGCCGAGCGCGCGGATCGGGAAGGCCAGCAGCGTGAACAGGTAGGCGACGTGGACGAGGTCGCCGGGCGAGAGCGCGCCGGACCTCAGGCGCACCGCGCCGACGAGCAGGACGGCGAGGACGCCGAGGTTGGGCAGCGCCTCCAGCACGGGGTCGAACAGGCCGCGCACCCGGCCGACCGCGACGTTGGCGTCCCGCAGCTCATGGGCGGCGACGGCGAACCGCTCGGTCTCCGTCGTCTCCCGGCCGAGGGTCTTCACGACGAGCGCGCCGTCGAAGCTCTCGTGGGCGACCTCGCTGACCTCGGCGCGCAGCTGCTGGGCGCGTGCCGCGATCGGCGCGAGCCTGCGCTGGTAGATGACGTTGAGCCCGGCGATCATCGGGAAGACGAGGAAGCCGACGATCGCCACCATGACGTCGGTGGCGAGGATCTCGGCGGCGGCGATGAAGAGCATCAGGACGACGCCGGTGGCCATCGGCAGGGGCGCGATCGGCGCCCATGCGGCCTCGACGTCGGCGTTGGCGTTGGACAGCAGCTGCCCGGTGGGGTGGCGGTGGTGCCAGGCGAGCGGGAGCCGCAGGTACTGACGTGTCACCGAGCGGCGGTACGTCGCCTGCAGGTTGAACTGCATCATCCCGGCGTAGAGCCGGCGGCCGGCGACGCCGAGGGCCTTGAGCGCGGCGACGCCGATGATGGCGAGGGCTCCGGCGGTGAGGGTTCCGGTGGTCGTGTGGTCATGGTCGAAGGCCGGCAGGACGACGTCCTGCACGACGCGGCCGAGCACCCAGGCGCTGGCCACGGTCATGGCCGCGTACAGGGCGCTGGCGATGACCGAGACGGCGAACAGGCGCGGCTCGGCACGGACGGCGACACCCAGGACCTGGAAGCCCTTGCGCAGGATGTCAGTCGTCACCTTTTGTCGCATTGAATCGCCTCTTGTGGCAGATTGCGGGGTCGCTCATAGCTATCACGCGGGAAGCCCCGGTTATTCCGCTCTTGCCACAGCAGGCCTACGATCACGTGGATGGCCACCCAGAACTGGGCACGTGCCGAGCGCCTCACGCTGAGCGACCTGCTCGACGAGACCGGCCCGGACGCCCCGACTCTCTGCCAAGGCTGGACGACCGGCGATCTGGTCGCCCACCTGCTGCTCCGGGACACCCGCCCCGACGCGTCGCCCGGCATCCTCGTTCCCCTGCTGGGCGGCTACACCCAGCGGGTGCAGCGCAAGATCCTTGCCTCGGCGCCGTTCCCCGAACTGGTCGAGCGGCTCCGGCAGGGCCCGCCCGCCTGGTCGCCTGTCGGGCTGCCCGGCCTGGACGCGAGCGTGAACCTGGTGGAGTTCTTCGTGCACCACGAGGACGTACGCCGCGCCCGGCCCGGCTGGGAGACCCGGCGGATGCCGACGGTGTTCGAGCGGCAGCTGTGGCGGCGCCTGAGGATCGGCCGGCTCGCGCTGCGGAGGCTGCCGGTCGAGATCACCCTCGTCGAGCCGCACGGCAGCACCCAGCGCATCACCAAGGGCGGACGCCAGGCACGAGTGCACGGCCTGCCGAGCGAGCTGACGCTCTGGGTCGTCGGCCGCAAGGACATCGCCCAGGTGGAGATCACCGGCGAGGCCGAGGCCGTCAATGTCCTGTCCCAGGGGCGCTGGCGCCTCTGACGCGGCACCGCCGATCCGCCTCGTCGAGCCGCCCGGAACGGTGCCCCGCCCATAATCGGACCAAGTCGTGCCCATAATTTACTTGCCCGGTTTGTGGTCGAGTGCGCATCCTGCAGCAGTGGAGAACATCGTCCTGCACCCAGCGGAATCGCTGCACGGCCGCCTGCAACGCGGGCGTGGCTGCGCCGCCCGCCGCGCCGCCGGCGCGCCTGGCACGGGCGAGCTCGTCTACGACTGCGTACGCCACGACCCCAGGTGGGACACCCTGGAGGAACGTGGCCTCTACTACGCGCGGCTGGTCGTCGACCTCGAGCTCGGCATCGCGCCGGTCGCCGCCCACCTGTTCGATCCCGCCGACCACACCGACCTCGACGAGGACCGTACGAACCTGGCGATCGACGTCCTCACGCGCCTCGTGACCCTGGGCCGCCGTGAGGCGGCCTCGCCGCTGCGCCGCTACGCGTCCGAGGGCTGGAACTGGTTCGCGGCCCTCCAGCAACTCGTCGAACTCGACGACCCCGCGCTGGCCGAAGGGCTGGACGACGTCGCCGCGACCCGGTGCAGCGACGACGAGCTGGCCTGGCTGTGCGGCGTGGACGGCGCGGTCGTACGGCGATGGGCGCTGCGCCATCCGCGCATCGCGGCCGCGCGCCGCCCCGAGGTGCGCCCGCACGGACAGCGGCCACCGCTCACCCACCGGACCGACGACGACCTCGCGGCCCTGGCCCGCGGCGACGGCGACGGCGCGACCGCCGCCATCCTCGAACTCGGGCGCCGCCGGAGTCCGATCGTCCTGGACCTGGCCGAGGAGCTCCTGCCGGCCGGCCGGTACGACGGGCCGCTGTGCCGCGCCGTACGCGACCTCGGCCCCGGCGCGCTGCCGCGAGCGCGTGCGTGGGCGGCGGAGCGGCGTTCGTACCACGACGTCGGGATCGACGTGCTGGCCGCGCACGGGACCGGACCGGACGCGCCGCTCCTGCTCGACTCCCTCGGCGCCGCCCTCACCGAGGAGGACTGGGACCTCGCCGCGGTGCCCGCGGACGGGCTCGGGCGGCTGAAATCCCGCGCGGCCATCTCGTTCCTGCTGCACGGCTGGGAGCAGAGCGCGTCATCCCAGTTGCGCACCCACCTGCTCGGCGCACTGGCCTCCATCGACCGGCACGTCGCCGAGCCGTACCTCATCGAGGGGCTGTGGGACTGCGAGGACGGCGTACGCCGCATCGCCGCCGGAGCCGTGCCCCTCGAAGGCGAGGCGCGGACCCGGCTGCGGCGGCTTCGCCAGGAGGCCGCCGAGGACCCGGACGTACGGTCCACGGCGGACGGACGGCTGGTCGGCGGCCGGCATTGAGCCCGCCGGGCCAGGCCGGAGAGAGAGAGTATAAGTAGGTAATAGTGAAAGGTAGAGAAAGAGAGTAGAGTATAATAGTAGAAGTAGAAGGTGTAGTAAGAGATGTGAAGAGAGAGATAGAAGGAGTATGGAAGTGGTGTTGTGGGGGTTGTGTATGTGTGTGGTGTGTGGAGAAGTATATGTAGGTGAGATATGTGGACGAAGAGAGAGATAAATTCCTGTGATAAAGAGTGTAGAGCAAGGTTAGGATGTCGATGATGTAGAGTGCTATGAGGTGTCGTCGACGAATGTGATAGTTGGGCAGCGACGCTGAAGACGAGTTTCGCCGGGTCGAAGATCCTGTATTTCGCGAGCAAAAATAAAAGTCAGCATAAGTAGGTTAGAACGAAGTCACCAGTCGCGCCGAAAAAGATGAAGAGAGATAGAGAACACGCTGTGCAAAAAACAAGAGACTCGATTGATCGTCTCGCCGAAAAAGAAGAACGCACAGACAGAGAGAGCAGACCGACGCAAAAGACGACGAGAGCGCGCGCAGGCGCAAAAAAACCCGATGAAGCCTGCGAGATCAACAGAGCGAACGAAACGACACAAACGCGAAAGCCCGCATCAGCCCCGAGCCGCGGAGCGAGAAAGAAAAGAACACGAAGAGCTAGAACAGCTAGAGAGTCGCGCCGATCCCGAAAAAAAAAGAGAAAGAGAGAGAAAGACGGAGAAGAGAGAGAAGAAAGAAAAAAAGGAGAAATAGAAGAACAGCAAGACTGGAACGCGAGAGAGAGAGAGAGAAGAAGAGAGAGAGAAAGAAAGGACCGGCTACGACGATGACGACGAAATGATGGAAAAAGAAAAGAAAAGAGAGAAAAAAAAGATAAACAGAGAAAGAAAAAGAATGTTAGCTAAGAGGTTTAGAAAGAGAAAAAGTGTTGGCCAGTTGTGACAGAAAAAAAAGAAGAGAGAGGAGGAGAAAAGGTAAGAGATACAAAGGCGGCGCGACGCGCCGCCGAGGGGACGGGAGACAAGAAGAGAGCACGACCCGCGTATGATGTGCACACGCCCAAGGAGGCCGCGCCCCGTGGTAGATGTGTATTTTTGTTTGCAGTGATGAGGGGTGTGACACAGTAGAGTATGGGTGAGACGTTTGTTAGATATTTAATGATATTATGGGAGAAAAGAGTTATGTAAGAAGGTTGAATAGATATTGTAATGATATTGTTATTGAGTTAAGTTGTTATAAATGAGGCTTAGAGAACAGAGTAAAAATAATATTATATTTATATATAATATAAAATATAATATATATATATTATAATAATAAAATAAAAAAATAATAAATAAATAAATAATAAATATAAATATATAAAAATATAAAATAAAAATAAAAAAAAAAAAAAAAAAAAAAAAAAAAAAAAAAAAAAAAAAAAAAAAAAAAAAAAAAAAAAAAAAAAAAAAAAAAAGAAAAAGGGCTATAGGTCGATGACGACCTTGACCTCGCCCGTGTTCGGGCCGAAGGCCTCATGGGCCCGCGCGAGGGGAAGGCGGCGGGTGATGATGCCCTCCAGCCACGAACGGTCGGCGTGAGCCAGGGCCTGGACGCCGAGTTCGTAGTGGCGGTGGTTGGAGTTGACGCTGCCGAAGACCACGTCGTTCTGGAGCACGATCTCGCGGTTGAGGTGGCCGGCGTCGACCTCGGACTGCCGGCCCATCGACGACACTCCGGTCAGGCACACCACCCCGGCCGAGGCGTTGTTGGCGATGGCGTCCAGGACGAGGCGGGGTGCTCCGGTCGCCTCGATGACGATGTCCGGGCTGGCCTTCTCGGCGATCTCGGGGATCGAGCCGGTGTGGTAGGTCGCGCCGAGTTCGGCGACCAGGCGCGGCTTCGGGCCGGACGTCGCCAGGTCGAGCACGTGGACGTCGAGGCCGCGCTGGACGCCGAGCATGGCGGCCAGCAGGCCGATGGGGCCGGCGCCCGCGACGAGGACGGTCTTCGGCTCGAACCAGGCGCGGTTGCCGATGCGCTCGATGTGGTCCCACGCCTTGGCCACGACCGTGGTGGGCTCCAGTAGCACGCCGACGCTCTCAAGGGACGGGTCGAGGCGTACGGCGTAGTCGGCCTCTACGGTCCAGTGTTCCGCGCCGTAGCCGTGGCGGGCCTTGATGCCGCGTTCGGTGTACTCGCCGTTGCGGCACATGTCGAACTCGCCGTGCGCGCACGCGCCGCACGGCTCGGGGTCCGGGCGCCGCACGACGCCGACGACCAGGTCGCCCGGTGAGAAGCCGCTGCCCTCCGGGGCCTGCCGGACCCTGCCGAGGGACTCGTGGCCGAGGATGAGGCGTTCCTCGCCCGGCGGCGCCCAGCCGTACTCCCCCGAGGCGATCTCCCTGTCGGTGCCGCACACGCCGAGGGCGAGCCCGTCGACGAGGAGCTCTCCCTCACCCGGCACCGGCTCGGGGAAGTCGGTCACGGCGAGCGAGCCCGGCTTCAGTGGTACCACCGTCAGTGCGCGCATGATCTTCTCCTCGGATGACGCATTCCCCGGCATCAGCACGGTAGTGCCGCGTGACGGACGGTACGGCTGTCTTGGGGCAAACGTGACGCGTCAGCCGTTGACGCTGGGGTGCACGGCGACGATCACCCGGTGGTCGCGCCCGCCCTCGGCGCCCTCGTCGTGGTACTTGCCCACGAGCGCGGTGACCGCGCCGGCCAGTTCCTCGGCGAAGGCCGCGCGGTCGGCGGCGGAGGCGAAGCGCACCTCGCCGTCGATCGCGAACGTCGCGACGCGCCGGTGGGCCTTGGCCGCGCCGGTGATGAGGCTCCCGACGTCGCGTACGAGGCGGGCGGCGACGGCGAGGAGCCAGCGCGCCGAGAGCTGGTCCGGTGAGCGCGCCGGGTCGGGCTGCACCGCGTCGAGGGCCGTCGGCGAGATCACGTACGACTTCGCGGTGGCGCGCATGACGCGCTCGGTGCAGTTGCCCTTCCGCCGCTCCTCGACGAGCTCGACCAGGCCGTGCTTCTCCAGGGCCCTGAGGTGGTAGTTGACCTTCTGCCGGGGCAGGCCGACCTTGGCGGCCAGCGTCGTGGCCGAACCGGGCTCGGCCAGCTCGGCCAGCAGGCGGGCCCGCATCGGGTCCAGCGACACCCCGGCGGCCGCCGGGTCCTCGATCACAGCGACGTCGAACATGTCCCCACGATCGCACCGACAACTTTATTCGTCAAAGATTCGGGAGCCGCCGGCTCAGCGGACCGGATGGCCCGCCTCCCGCAGCGACGCCTTCACGTCGGAGATCTTCAGCTCACCGAAGTGGAACACGCTCGCGGCCAGTACGGCGTCGGCGCCGGCCTCGATCGCCGGGGCGAAGTGCGCGACGGCTCCCGCTCCCCCGCTGGCGATCACCGGGACGCTCACGACCGCGCGCACCGCGCGCAGCATCTCCAGGTCGAAGCCGTTCTTCGTGCCGTCGGCGTCCATGGAGTTCAGCAGGATCTCGCCGACGCCCAGCTCCTCGCCGCGCCGCGCCCACTCGACCGCGTCCAGGCCCGTGCAGGTACGGCCGCCGTGCGTGGTGACCTCGAACCTCGAGCCGGACCGCCGGGCGTCCACGGACAGCACGACGCACTGCGAGCCGAACCGGTGCGCCGCCTCGCGAAGGAACTCCGGCCGGGCGATCGCCGCCGTGTTGACCGACACCTTGTCGGCGCCGGCCCGCAGCAGCCGGTCGATGTCCTCGACGGTACGGATGCCGCCGCCCACCGTCAGCGGGATGAACACCTGCTCGGCCGTACGGCGGACGACGTCATAGGTGGTCTCGCGCTCGCCGCTGGAGGCGGTGATGTCGAGGAAGGTCAGCTCGTCGGCGCCCTCCGCGTCATAGCGCCGAGCCAGCTCGACCGGGTCGCCGGCGTCGCGCAGGTCCTGGAACCTCACGCCCTTGACGACCCGCCCGCCGTCGACGTCCAGGCACGGGATCACCCGGACCGCGACGCTCACGCGGTGTCCTCGCCCAGCGTCTCCGCGTAGGCGTCCATCTCGATCTCGACGAGCATCCGCTCGTCGATGAACCGCGACACCTCGACCATCGTCGCCGCCGGGCGCACGTCCTTGAACAGCTCCGCGTGCGCGCGCCCGACCTCCTCGGCGAGGCCGATGTCGGTGACGTACATGCGGGTGCGCACGACGTCCTCGCGGGCCGCGCCGGCCTCGCCGATCGCCTTCAGCGCGATCTCCAGGGCCGTGCGCGTCTGCCGGTACGCGTCGTTCTCGTGCCGCACCTCGCCGTCGACCGTCGACGTGCAGCCCGCGACCATGACCCACGGCCCGGCCACGACCGCGCGCGCGTAGCCGACGACGTCCTCCCACGGCCCGCCCGAGAGGATCCGCCGGATCACGACGCGACCGCCTCTAGGGCCTGCTCCAGCGTGAACGCGCCCGCGTACAGCGCCTTACCGACGATCGCGCCCTCGACGCCGTCGCCGACCAGCCCGGCGATGGCCCGCAGGTCGTCCAGGGACGACACGCCGCCCGAAGCGATCACGGGCCGGTCCGTACGCGCGCAGACGTCGCGCAGGAGGTCGGTGTTCGGGCCGCGCAGGGTGCCGTCCTTGGTGACGTCGGTGACGACGTAGCGCGGGCAGCCGTCGGCCTCCAGGCGGTCGAGCACCTCCCACAGGTCGCCGCCCTCGCGGGTCCAGCCGCGCGCCGCAAGGGTCGTGCCGCGTACGTCGAGGCCGACCGCGATCCGGTCGCCGAACTCGGCGATGATCTTGCGGCACCACTCGGGGTCCTCCAGCGCGGCGGTGCCGATGTTGACCCGCTCGCAGCCGGTGGCGAGCGCGGCGGCGAGCGACTCGTCGTCGCGGATGCCGCCGGACAGCTCGACCTTCGCATCCAGCTTCCCGGTCAGGTCCGCGAGCAGCTCGCGGTTGGAGCCGCGCCCGAACGCGGCGTCGAGGTCCACCAGATGGATCCACTCCGCACCCGCGCTCTGCCAGGCCATCGCGGCCTCGAACGGCTCCCCGTAGGAGGTCTCGGTGCCGGCCGCACCCTGGACGAGGCGCACGGCCTGCCCGTCGGCGACGTCGACGGCGGGCAACAGGACTAGGGACATCTTTCTAGGACCTCCGGTCGAAGGCGAGCGTGATGAACACCGGGACCAGGAACGCCGACAGCATCAGCACCGCCAGGCGTTCCATCCAGGACGAGAGATTGATCCATGCGACCACCTGGACCAGCAGGAACGCCACGATCACGATGGCGTTCTGCTCGCGGCGGCGGCGCGCGAGAAGGCCGCCGGGCCGGCCCGATCGGCGCGGCACGAGACGGCTCGCCCAGGCGAACCTGCGCCGGCGCCGTTCCCGCCGCTCCTGGCGGCGGGTGTTCTCGGCGGCGGCGCGCTCCCGCTCGGCCTCGCGCTCCGCGCGGCGCTTCTGGCGTTCTTTGCTCATGAGATCGTCGACAGCCAGTTCTTGAGGATCAGCGCGCCGGCGTCGCCGGACTTCTCCGGGTGGAACTGGGTGGCCGACAGCGGGCCGTTCTCCACCGCGGCGACGAACCGCTCGCCGTGCTCGGCCCACGTCACCAGCGGCGCGGTGTAGCGGCCCGGCGCCATCTCCCAGCGGCGTACGGCGTAGGAGTGCACGAAGTAGAAGCGCGTCTCCGGGTCGATGCCGTCGAACAGCACGGACCCCTCCGGGGCGTCGACGGTGTTCCAGCCCATGTGCGGCAGGATCGGCGCGTCCAGGCGCTCGACCGAGCCCGGCCACTCGGCGCAGCCGTCGGTGGTGATGCCGTGCTCGACGCCTTTCTCGAACAGGATCTGCATGCCCACGCAGATGCCGAGCACCGGCCGGCCCCCCGCGAGCCGCCGGCCGATGATCTGGTCGCCGCGGGCCGCGCGCAGGCCGTTCATGCACGCGGCGAACGCGCCGACGCCGGGCACGACCAGCCCGTCGGCGTTCAGCGCCGCGCCGGTGTCCGAGGTCACGGTCACGTCCGCGCCGAGCCGGGCGATGGCCCGCTCCGCCGACCGCAGGTTCCCCGATCCGTAGTCCAGGACGACGACCTTCACGGTGCCCTCCGTTCACTCCGCCCGCTCGGCCGGCACTGTCCCGCACGGCTCCTCACCGATGCCTCGCGAACGTCGCTCACAATGCTCCCTTGGTGGAGGGGATCATCCCCTGGGCGCGCGGGTCGTGGGCGCAGGCGTCGCGCAGGGCGCGGGCGATGGCCTTGAACTGGGCCTCCACGATGTGGTGCGCGTTGCGGCCGTACGGGACGTGGACGTGCAGGCAGATCGCGGCGTTGAAGGTGAACGCCTCGAGGATGTGCCGCGTCATCGTCGTGTCGTAGTCCGGGCCGATCATGGGCGCGATGCCGTCGGGCTCGCTGTGCACCAGGTACGGGCGGCCGGACAGGTCGACGGTGACCTGGGCGAGCGTCTCGTCCAGCGGCACGCTGGCGTTCGCGAAGCGCTGGACGCCGGCCTTGTCACCGAGCGCCTGGCGGAACGCCTGGCCGAGCGCGATCGAGGTGTCCTCGATCGTGTGGTGACTGTCGATGTGCAGGTCGCCGGTGGTCTTGGCGATCAGGTCGAAGGAGCCGTGCCTGCCGAGCTGGGTCAGCATGTGGTCGAAGAACCCGACGCCGGTGGCCACGTCGACCTTGCCGGTGCCATCGATGTCGACCTCGACGAAAACCTGCGTCTCCTTGGTGCCCCGCTCGACGCGCCCCGTACGCGACCTCGGGCCGCCCGCGGCGAGACCGGTCATCTGTTCTCCTTCAGGGCGGCGCGGAACGCCGCCATCTCATCGGGTGTGCCGATGCTCACCCGCAGCCACTCCGGCGGACCGACCTCGCGAATCAGCACGCCGCGGTCCAGGATCCCCTGCCAGACGCGCCGCCGGTCGGAAAACCTGCCGAAGAGGACGAAATTCGCATCGGAGTCGGCGACGTCGAAGCCCTCGCCGCGCAGCCAGCCGACCAGGGCGTCACGCTCGGACCGCAGCACCTCGACCGCCCCCAGCAACTCCTCACGGTGGGCGATGGCGGTGCGGGCGACCGTCTGGGTGACCGCCGACAAATGATAGGGGAGGCGTACGAGCAGGAGCGCGTCGACGACGGCCGGATCGGCGACCAGGTAGCCGACGCGGGTGCCCGCCATGGCGAACGCCTTCGACATCGTACGGGTGACGATTAGGCGCGGGTTGCCGGGCAGCAGCGACAACGCGCTCGGCGTGCCCTCCCGCCGGAACTCCGCGTACGCCTCGTCGACCACGACCATGCCCGGCGCGACCCGCAGGACCGCCTCGATCGCTTCCAGGGACAGCGCCGTGCCGGTCGGGTTGTTGGGCGAGGTCAGGAAGACGATGTCGGGCCGGTGCTCCTCGATCGCGGCGACCGCGCGGCCGGCCTCCAGCCCGAAGTCCTCGTCGCGGTGCGCGTCGATCCACCGGGTGCCGCTGACGGCGGTGATGATCGGGTGCATGGAGTAGGACGGTTCGAACCCCATCGCGCTGCGGCCAGGGCCGCCGAACGCCTGGAGGAGCTGCTGGATGATCTCGTTGGAGCCGTTCGCCGCCCACACCTGGCCGGCGGTGACGCCGTGCCCGAGGTAGTCGGCGAGGTCCTTGCGCAGCTCGACCGCGTCGCGGTCGGGGTAGCGGTTGAGGCGGCCCGCGATGCCGGCGACCGCGTCGGAGAGCGCACGCACGAGCCGCGGCGACGGCGGGTAGGGGTTCTCGTTCGTGTTGAGGCACACGGGCACGTCGAGCTGGGGCGCGCCGTACGGCGTGCGCCCGCGCAGGTCGTCGCGGATCGGCAGATCGGCGAGGGAGATCTCGCGTTCCTCGGTCACTCGGTCCGTCCTTCGGGGAAGCGCGCGGTCACGGCCGCGCCGTGGGCCGGCAGGTCTTCGGCCTCGGCGAGCGTGACGACGCGGCGTGCCGCGTCGGCCAGAGCGGCCTCGTCGTAGTCGACGACGTGGATGCCGCGCAGGAACGTCTGGACCGACAGCCCGCTGGAGTGGCAGGCGCAGCCGCCGGTCGGCAGGACGTGGTTGGACCCGGCCAGGTAGTCGCCCAGCGAGACCGGCGCGTGCGGCCCGATGAAGATCGCGCCCGCGTTGCGGACCCGCGCGGCGACCGCGCGCGCGTCCGCGGTCTGGATCTCCAGGTGCTCGGCGGCGTACGCGTTGACGACCCGGAGGCCGGCGTCCACGTCGTCGACGAGGACGATGCCCGACTGGCGGCCGGCGAGGGCCGTGGTGATGCGCTCGGTGTGCTTGGTGCGGCGGACCTGGACGGCCAGCTCGCGCTCGACCGCGGCGGCCAGCGCCTCGTCGTCGGTGACCAGCACGGCGGCGGCGAGCGTGTCGTGCTCGGCCTGGCTGATCAGATCGGCGGCGACGTGCACCGGGTCGGCGGTGCCGTCTGCGAGGATCGCGATCTCGGTGGGCCCGGCCTCGGAGTCGATGCCGATCACGCCCTTGAGCAGGCGTTTCGCGGCGGCGACCCAGATGTTGCCCGGACCGGTGACCAGGTCGGCCGGGCGGCACTCCTCGGTGCCGTAGGCGAACATGGCGATGGCCTGCGCGCCGCCTGCGGCGTACACCTCGTCGACGCCGAGCAGGGCGCAGGCGGCGAGGATCGCCGGATGCGGCAGCCCGCCGAACTCCTTCTGCGCGGGCGACGTCACGGCGAGCGAGCCGACACCCGCCTCCTGCGCGGGCACGACGTTCATCACGACGCTGGAGGGGTAGACGGCCTGGCCGCCCGGGACGTAGAGCCCGACCCGATCGACCGGCACCCAGCGCTCGGTCACGGTGCCGCCGGGGACGACCTGGGTGGTCACGTCCGTACGGCGCTGGTCGCGGTGGACCAGGCGGGTGCGCCGTACGCACTCCTCCAGGGCGTCGCGCACGGCCGGGTCGAGATCGTCGAGGGCCTGCCGGATCGCGTCCGTGGGCACCCGCGCCGACGCGCGGTCGACGCCGTCGAAGCGCGCGGTGTACTCCCGCACCGCCTCGGCCCCGCGATGGCGTACGTCATCACAGATGGGCCGCACCTTCTCTAGGGCGGCCTCGACGTCGAGCTCGGCTCGCGGCAGCACGGACCGCAGGTCGCCGGGAAGGGACCCGCGCAGGTCGATACGGGAAATCACCTGATCAGTCTACGAAGAGCGCCAGGCGGCACGTGCCCGGGTCTCAGGAGATGAGACGGTGATGGACGGGAATCCGAGACGATTCGGGTCAGACCGGAGACGGCTCGACCCGCAGGACTCCGTCCAGGACGGTGATGGCGGCGCCCATGAGCGTCACGCGGTCGCCCCGCGCCACGACGCGCACCTCTCCCCCGCGCTCGGACGCCTGGTGGCCGCGCAGCTCGGCACGGCCGAGACGCCCGGCCCAGTACGGCGCGAGCATGCAGTGCGCCGAGCCGGTCACGGGGTCCTCCGGGATCCCGACGGCCGGCGCGAAGAACCGCGACACGAAGTCGTACTCGGTGTCCTCCGCGGTCGCGCAGATCCCGCGCGCGTGGATGCGCCCCAGGGCGGCGAGGTCGGGCGAGAGCGCGCGGACGTCCGCGGCGTCCGCGAACACCGCGAGCACGTCGTCCTGCGAGCTACGGCCGGTCCAGACGGGAGTGGCGCCCAGCGCCTCGGCCAGGCCGCCGGGCGGGTCGATCGGCTCCGGCGGGCAGGCGGGGAAGTCCATGGCGAGGAGCCCGCCCTCCCGCCGCACGGTCAGTACGCCGCTGTGCAGGGTGCGGAACCGGATCGGGCGGCCGGCGGGCACGGCGCCGGTCTCGTACAGCACGTGGGCCGCACCGAGCGTGGCGTGCCCGCAGAGGGCCACCTCCACCCGCGGCGTGAACCAGCGCAGCTCGAAGTCGGCGTCGTCCTCGCCCACCGGCCGGGGAAACGCCGTCTCGGAGAGGTTCATCTCCATCGCGACCCGCTGCATCCAGGACGGCTCGGCGGCCTCGGCCAGGACACAGACGGCGGCGGCATTCCCCGCGAACGGACGATCGGCGAACGCGTCGACGACATGGATGCGCATGCCGTCACCCTAACCAGGGGCGGGCCTGACGAATCACGTTCGTAGCGAGCGCCGCACAGCCGGACAGGGATTCGTCAGGCACGCCCTTGGGGTGGAAAAGGCGCCTATGCGCCCTGTGCGTAGGTGTCGTTGTCGGTGTCGGTCTCGCCGCCGACGTCGAAGGCGCCCCAGCGTCTGGGCCGCCCGACGACCCAGCCGAGGAGAAAGCCCACGAGTAGGCAGGCCGAGCCGGTGAAGACGATGTTCAGCCACATGTCGGGCCTCCGCAGGAGAAGCGTGCGGCGGGTTGTCCCGTCGTACCGCGCGCCGAGGGCCACGCGGATCTTCAGAAGCTAACGCCGCGCCTTCGGCGGGTGTGTGCCGGTTGACGCGATCTGGTTCAAGGTGACTAGGGTCACACCACCCGGACAGTTGCCTTTACGTTGTAGATCATCAACTGCCCGGCCGAGCGGGGATCGCGCCGAGGCCGTAACCTGACGCCGTGACCGAACGGCTGCCGATATTCCCTCTGGGGTCCGTACTGTTCCCGGGGCTGGTGCTGCCACTGCACATCTTCGAGGAACGCTACCGCCTGCTCGTCCACGATCTCCTCGAGGGCGAGGAGCCACATCGCTTCGGCATCGTGTCCATCGAGTTCGGCCACGAGGTCGGCACCGGCGCGGCCCAGCGGCTCTCCGCCGTCGGCTGCGTCGCGGAGCTGCGCGGCGTGCAGGAGGCCGAGGGCGACGAGGGGTTCGACATCGTCACCACGGGCGGCAGCCGGTTCCGCATCGAGGACGTCGACGACTCCGGCCCCTACCTGCAGGCCGAGGTCACCGAGCTCCCGGAGGAGGAGGGCCCCGGCGCGCGGAGCGCCGTCGAGCCCGTCGCCCGGCTGTTCCGCACCTACTGCGAGCGGCTCATCGAGCACGGCGCCGAGGTCACCGACCTGGACGACCTCCCCGACGACCCGGTCCAGCTGTCCTACGTCGTCGCGGCCTCGGTCGTCCTCGACCGCCCCGACCGGCAGCGCCTCCTGCAGGCCGAGAACGCCGCGGCCCGCCTCCACCTGGAGTACGGCCTGCTCCGGCGGGAGAATCACCTGCTCGAGACCTTTCCCGCCGTTCCCGGGGCGGAGTTCCTCGACGGAGGCGTCAGCCTCAACTGATGGAGGATCCACCGTGGCAGGCCGCAAGACCGGCACGAAGGGCACGCCCGCGACCGTCGCCGCGACACAGGCCGGCGTCGCGTTCACGCTGCACCCGTACGAGGCCGCCCAGGGGGGCGAGTCCTTCGGTGAGGCCGCGGCCGACGCGCTCGGGGTGGCGCACGAGCGGCTGTTCAAGACGCTGGTGACCGAAGTGGACGGCGACCTGACCGTCGCGGTCGTCCCGGTGTCGTCCTCGCTCGACCTGAAGGCCCTCGCGACCGCGGCCGGCGGCAAACGAGCGGCCATGGCCGACCCGGTGCAGGCCGAGCGCGTCACGGGGTACGTGCGCGGCGGCATCAGCCCGCTCGGACAGCGCAAGGCGCTGCCGACCGTCGTGGACGCCTCGGCGTCAGCCTTCCCGACCGTCTACGTCTCGGCGGGGCGGCGCGGACTGCAGATCGAACTGCCCCCCGCCGACCTGATCCGGCTGACCGGGGCCGCCACCGCCGAGATCGCCCGCGGTCGCCTTACGGCGTGAGTCGCGGCCTCCGACGTCCAGCGCCTCCAGCAGCCCGTACGCCATGAGCGCGATCAGCGGCCAGGCGATGACCACGCCGGACGCGTGCAGGTCGAGTGCGGCACGCGCGGTGGTGCCGTCCTTGACGGTGCGCACCTGGTGCCGGAAGGCCGACAGGCCGAACAGGTGCCCGAGCCGCCAGGCGATCAGACCGGCGGCGGTGCCGCCAACGGCCAGGCCCGCGAGCAGCCCGATGTCCTTGAGCCGGCCGGCCAGCAGGTAGGCGACGAGGCCGCAGAGCAGGCCGCCCGCCGCCGCGAGCGTGGCGTACCAGCCGTCCGCGGCGATCAGCGTCTGCGCCTCCGGATCGGCCAGGAGGGCCTTTCCGCCGACGATGACGTACGCGGTGCGCGGAGCGATCGCCGACCACAGCAGACCTGCGGGAATCCCGAGAATCGCGATGATGAGGGTCGCCACCGCGCAGACCCGAACCTGGCCGGCCATTCCGAGTCTCCCCCTGCGCTCGTTGATGGTCGCAGCGTAGCGGTTCCCGAGTAGGCACATCGAGCCGCTCCGTGACGTCCTCGCCTGAGATAGTGTGCCCGCCATGTCTGGATTCAGCCCGGCATTCGAGCGTCTGGGGGCCGCGCACGCGGCCATCGCCGCCCAGCAGCAGGAAGCCCTTGTGGACTTCCTGCCCGCCGCCGACTGGAGTGCCGACCTGACGACCGGCACCTACACGCAAGGGGAGGTCTCCCTCAGCGTCGCGCTGCTCGGCAGCTACGCCGAAGAGGGGCGCAGCTGGCTCTGGGGATGGGCCAACCCCCAGTTCGGCCCAGACCATCCCGCGGTCGTCAACCCGAGCGCCGCCGGAGAGCGCCTCGGCATCCCGGAGCTGACCACACGTGAGCTCGACCTGTCCTGGTACGAGGGCCCCGCGCGCAACGGGGGCGACATGGTGGCCATGGCCACTACCGGTCTGATCGGCTCCCCTGGAACGATCCCCGGCCGGTACGAGGGCGGCGTCGCCTACTTCGCGATCCGTGGCGGCGGCGCTCCGGCCGCCGCGTGGGACCCGATCACGGCCCCCCGCATGATCGCCAGCGGCATCTCGCTGTTCCCCTCCGACCATCGCCTGACCGTGGCCAAATACTTCAGCCACCACCGGCTCCCGTTCCGGGAGACCGAGTCCGCGATCACGGTGGACCTGCCCGACGGCGGCACGTGCCTGACCGAGTTCGACGGTGAGGACCGGTTCGTCTCGATGTCCATGCGGCCCGCCGGCGCCTAAAACCGTTCGACAGGGCAGGCCGGGCCGCCGTACCTTCACGGCATGTTCCGCATGGCCGCCCTCCTGCCGTCCGCGCGCTTCGACGCGCTGGACGCCTCGGCCATGCCCGCCGGCGGCGCCCGACGCTGACCCTCCCCCGCCTCGTCCGAGAACCCGCGGAGGAGGGTGGCACGGCAGCGGTTCTCACGTTCCATTCAGACGCGAGGACGGGATCATGGCCAAGCAGCTGTACACGCGCGGAAAGCCGCACATCAACATCGGCACGATGGGGCACGTCGACCACGGCAAGACCACGCTCACCGCGGCGATCACCTCGGTGTTGCACCGCCGGGGCCTCAGCCGTGCCGTGCCCTTCGACGGCATCGACCGTGCCCCCGAGGAGCGGGACCGCGGCATCACGATCAACATCGCGCACGTCGAGTACGAGACGGCGACGCGGCACTACGCCCACGTCGACATGCCGGGTCACGCCGACTACGTGAAGAACATGGTCACCGGCGCCGCCCAGATCGACGGGGCGATCCTCGTCGTGTCCGCGCAGGACGGCGCGATGCCGCAGACGCGTGAGCACGTCGTGCTCGCCCGCCAGGTCGGCGTGCGGCACATCGTGGTGGCGCTGAACAAGGCCGACACGGCCGAGGACCCCGAGCTGCTCGACCTGGTCGAGCTGGAGGTCCGCGACCTGCTGTCGCAGTACGGGTTCCCCGGCGAGGAGATCCCGGTGGTCCGGGTGTCCGGGCTGCGGGCCCTCGACGGCGACCCGTACTGGGTCAAGCGGATCGAGGACCTGCTCGACGCCGTCGACGCCTATGTGCCGGTCCCCGCGCGGATCCTGGACCGGCCGTTCCTCCTGCCGATCGAGAACGTCCTGACCATCACGGGACGCGGCACGGTCGTCACGGGCGTGGTCGAGCAGGGCACGGTACGCCTCGGCGACCGCGTCGAGGTCGTGGGGCTCGGCGAGACACTCTCGACGGTCGCCACCGGGCTGGAGACGTTCGGCCGGACCATGGACCACGCCGAGGCCGGCGACAACACCGCGGTGCTCCTGCGCGGCGTACGGCGCGACCAGGTGCGGCGCGGACAGGTCCTGGGCGAGCCCGGAGCGATACGGCCGCACGCCCTGTTCCGCGCCGAGGTGTACGTGCTGGGCGCGGACGAGGGCGGCCGGAGCAGGCCGTTCTTCACCGGGTACCGGCCGCAGTTCCACATCCGGACGACGGACGTGTCCGGCGACGTCGGGCTGGACGGCGAGACCGGCATGGCGCTGCCGGGTGACACGGTCGCGATGACGGTCGCGCTGGGCCGGCCGGTCGCGATGGCCGAGGGCCTCGGCTTCGCGATCCGCGAGGGCGGCCTGACCGTCGGCGCGGGCCGGGTCACCGCCCTGCTCGACTAGGGCGTGTCTCAAAGTCCCGCTGTCCTACTGCGCGGCGCGGACTTTGAGACGGGCACTGGCGGCGGCCGGTCCAGCGGGGTGCGGAGGCGCCGCCTGTCGTCGTCGGTCACCGGCCGACATCAGGCCGGCTCCCTGCGACGCGCCGCCTGTGCGCCGCTCGCCGCGGACATGATCCGGGGGACACGCCCTGGCCGGGCGATCGGCCCGCAGGAGGTCTTCTCCGGGTGGTCGCCCGCCGGAGGTCTTCTCCGGCGGGTGGCCGCTCAGATGCCGAGGTCGTCGATCTGCTTGAGCAGGTCGGCGCGGGTGCCGGGTGTCGAGGTCTGCACGGCCGCGCCGGTCGGGGCGGGCAGCGGCCGGGTCTTCGTGCCGTCGTCCTCGACCTTGGCCTTGCCTGGGCGGCGCTCGCGGAAGAACCAGCCGCCGGCGATGCCGGCCACGAAGCCCGAGAGGTGGCCCTGCCAGCTGATGCCGTGGTGCGGCAGCAGCACGGAGAACTGGTAGGCGAAGCACAGCGCCATCACCAGGCCGACCACGATGTCGACGCGGTGGCGGTCGAAGAAGCCGCGCACGATGACGTAGCCGAAGTAGCCGAAGACCACGCCGCTGGCGCCGGCCGTCACGGTGTTGCTGCCGGAGGTGAGCCAGGCGCCGGCGCCGCTGACCACGACGATCAGTGCGGTGAGGCCCAGGAACCGCTTGACGCCGCGGAAGGCGGCCAGGAAGCCGAAGATGAACAGCGGCCCGGAGTTGCCCTCGATGTGGCTCCAGCTCAGATGCAGGAACGGCGCCGTGATCACGCCGGTGATATCGCCGAGGTCGCGCGCGTGGATGCCGTACGAGACGCTCAGGCGGTAGTCGTCGGCCCAGTTGACGACCTGCACCAGCCAGATGATCGCCAAGAAGCCGACCATCACCCAGAGCGCTCTGAGGGCCTCGGCGATCATTGCCTCGGCGTCGGACGGCCGTGTCTCCGGACTGCTCATGCTCACGCGCCTTCCGGCCGAGGAAACCCTTCTACCGAAAGATAACGCGGAAGCGCCACTCCCGTGTCTCCTCAGACCGACGCGCCGGTGAGCGCGTCATGGACGGCCTCGGCCGCCCAGTCGCCCTTCGTCGTCGTGCGCATCCGGGTACGCAGCGCCCGCCAGTTGCCCGTGGTGGACAGGAGGGCCTTGCCGAGCCCGGCGGCGGTGACGATCGCGCCGAGGGCGAGCGTGCTCGGCGCGGGCGCGGGGTCGGTCGTGACGGCGTCGACGACGCGCTGGTGGGCCTTCCAGAGCGCGACGATGTCGCGGACGGGGTAGCGGGTCTCGGCGAAGACGCCGAGCGTCCGGTACTGGCAGACCTCGACCTGGCCGCGGTCCGCCATCCTTCCGAGGAGGCGCTCGCCCATTTCGGGCCCGCGCATCCGGGTCACCCACTCGCGCGGGGTACGGCCGCCGCACGCGGCGACGTCGGCCAGCACCTGGTCGAGGACCGGGTCGGCCAGCGGAGTGTCGTCGGCCACCACGACGGCACCGCCGTCGACGGTCAGGCGGTCCGCGAGGCGAAGGTCGGACAGCAGCGCGCCGGCCACCCCGCACGCGAGCTCCGCGGGGGCGAGGCGGCACCTACCGCGGATGTCGTGGGCCAGGAGCAGGAGCTCCTCTGCCAGCGTTTCAGGCACGTTCGCGACATTAAGCGCTCCGTACGTCGTCTCGGTGAACGACCGGCAAAGGGTTCTCGCCGGGCGTCACAACTCTGGTACGGATGCGCGTCGACAGGAACGCCGCCAGCAGGCAGAGCACCCCGGCGCCGTACCAGGCGGCGTCGTAGTTGCCGAGCCGGTCACGTACGACGCCGGCCCCGACCGCCGCGATCGCGGCGCCGACCTGGTGCGAGGCGAACACCCAGCCGAAGACGATCGGCCCGGTCATGCCGAAGTTCTGCCGGCACAGCGCGACCGTCGGCGGCACGGTCGCGACCCAGTCGAGGCCGTAGAAGATGATGAACACCAGCATGCTCGGGTGCGCGGTGCCGGCGAACAGGCTCGGCAGGACCAGCAGCGAGCAGCCGCGCAGCAGGTAGTACGCGCCGAGCAGCAGGCGTGAGTCGACGCGGTCGGTGAGCCAGCCGGAGAAGATGGTGCCGACCACGTCGAACACCCCGACCAGGGCCAGCAGGCTCGCCGCCGCGGTCTCGGGCATGCCGTGGTCGTGCGCCGCCGGGATGAAATGAGTCCCGACCAGGCCGTTCGTGCTCGCACCGCAAACCGCGAAGCCCGCGGCGAGCAGCCAGAACACCTTCGTCCTCGATGCCGCGGCGAGGGATCCGAGCGCGCGCCGCGCCGCGCCGTGGCCTTCGACCTTCGGCACCTGCTCGGTCGCGCCGTACGGCATCAGGCCGACGTCGGAGGGGTGGTCGCGGAGCAACAGGATGACGAGCGGGGCGACGGCGAGCGCGGTGAAGCAGACCGCCATCGAGGCCGAGCGCCAGCCGTACAGGTGGGTCAGGTGGGCGAGCACCGGCAGGAAGACCAACTGGCCCGCGGCGCCTGCGGCCGTGAGCACCCCGGTGACGATGCCGCGGCGGCGCACGAACCACCGGCTCGTGACGGTGGCCACGAACGCCATCGCCATCGACCCGGTGCCGAGGCCGGTGAGCACGCCCCAGCAGGCGATCAGCTGCCACGGCGCGGTCATGAAGATCGTGAGCCCGCTGCCGGCCGCGACGAGGACCAGCGCCACGGTGACCACCTTCCGCATCCCGAACCGGTCCATCAGCGCGGCGGCGAACGGCGAGGTCAGGCCGTAGAGGAGAAGGTTGACCGACACGGCCGAGGCGATCGTGCCACGCGGCCAGCCGTACTCGTCGCGCAGCGGGTCGATGAGCACGCCGGGCGTCGCACGGAAACCGGCGGCGCCGACCAGCGCCACGAGGGTGATGGCCGCCACGATCCACGCGCGGTGCAACCTGGGTTCGGGTTTTCTCGTCGTCACGGACTGAGTCTGGAGTGTCCCGGCATCCCGCACGAGCGGCCCGAAAGCCATCATGTGCAAAAATCAGGCCATGGCCCATCAGATCGCCATCCTCGCCCTGGACGAGGTCGTGGCATTCGACCTGGGGGTGCCGACGCAGATCTTCCGCGCGGCACGCGACGCCTCCGGCACGCCGTTCTATGAGGTGCGGACCTGCACGCCGGACGGGCGGCCGGTGCGCAGCTCGGCCGGGTTCCTGGTCACGCCCGAGCACGGTCCGGAGATCCTGGAGACCGCCGACACCGTGATCGTCGCCGGCGTCCACGCGGGCGAGGCGGTGACCAGCGGAACCCTCGAACCTCCGGTGGCCGCGGCGTTGGCCCGCCGCCGCCCTGGCGCACGGCTGATGTCGATCTGCACGGGGTCGTTCGTACTGGCCGCACTCGGCGTGCTCGACGACCGCCCGGCGGCGACCCACTGGCTGTGGGCGAACCGCTTCCGCTCGCTGTACCCGCAGGTGCGCCTGGACGCCGACGTCCTGTTCGTCGACGACGGCGACGTCCTGACGTCGGCGGGTGTGGCGGCCGGCATCGACCTGTGCCTCCACGTCGTACGCGGCGACCACGGCAGCGAGGTCGCCAACCACGCCGCCCGCCGGTCGGTCGTGTCCCCGTGGCGCGACGGCGGCCAGTCCCAGTTCATCGAACGCCCGCTGCCCGCGCCGACAGGAACGTCGACCGCACCGACCCGAGCCTGGGCACTGACCCGCCTGCACGAGCCCCTCGCCTTGTCACGCCTGGCCTGGCGCGCCGGGGGGGGATGAGCGTACGCACGTTCACCCGCCGCTTCCGCGAGGAGACGGGCGTGAGCCCGGCACAGTGGCTGGTAGGCCAACGCGTCGAGGAGGCACGCCGCCTCCTGGAGACGACGGACCTACCGGTCGACCGAGTGGCCGAACGCGCCGGCTTCGGCACGACCGCCTCAATGCGCCAGAACCTCCACACCGCCGTCGGCGTCTCCCCCAGCGTCTACCGCCGCACCTTCGGCCGAACCGGCTGACCCGCCCATCGTTTGACGAACCGGCCGCGTCGGGCCTGGTCAGAGGTTGGCGGCCCACTCGGCGCGGCGGCGTTCGCGGTGGCGGCGTTCTGGGGTGGTCAGGTCGCCGGACAGGGCGGCGGTGGTGGCTTCCACGGCCTCCGCGTAGCGGCCCTGGCGGGCCAGCAGTTCGCCGTGTACGGCGTGGCGGCGTGGGTCCGGCGGGACGGTTTCCAGGGCGGTCAGGGCCGCGGCGGTGTCGCCGGACTCGGCCAGGGCGACGGCTCGGTTCAGGGCGGCGGCCGGGCTCGGGGCGACGCTCGTCAGGAGGTCGTACAGGCGGACGATCTCGGGCCAGTCGGTGCTCGGGTAGTCCAGGGCGCGGGTGTGCTCGGCGGCGATGGCCGCCTGGAGCTGGTACGGGTCGGCGACGCCGTTCGTACGGCGCAGGGAGGAATCGAGCAGGGCCTGCCCCTCCGCGGCGAGGGCGGTGTCCCAGCGGGAGCGGTCCTGGTCGGCCAGCAGGACGACGCCGCCGCGCTCGTCCGCCCGGCACGCCTCAGTGAGCATCGGCAGGGCCAGGACGGCCTCGGGCACCGGCTCGCCGGAGGCCAGGCCGCGCAGGAGCCGAGCCAGGCGTAGAGCCTCGGCACACATGCCGAGGTCGAGGGCGGTGTCGCCGTCGGCGCGCGCCTGACGGTGCAGAGCGAGAGGATGACGCCACACACGGCGGCGAGGCAGATTCCCCGTCGTGCGTACGAGGGGCGCCGGGATGCGCGCCCCGTCGATCCGCGCGTGTCGGCGACCGGCGCCGGTGCTCATCGGTCCGGAAGGCCCGTCGCCCGACTCAGGGGAAGGGCGGGCAGGCCTGTTCGGTCAGGGCGTCGGGCTCAGGTGAGGCAGGCGGGGCCCAGGAGCTGTTTCAGGTCGCCCATCAGTGCGGGTGAGGCCGTGACGCGGAGCTTGTCGTCGAGGCGTACGACCGTGGTGCGGGGGCCGTTCTGGAGTTGGAGGTGTACCTCGGTCTGGCCGGGGTGGGTGCCCAGGACCTCCTTGAGGCGTTCCACTACCGGCGGTGTCACGCGGGTCACCGGGAGCGAGACGGTCAGGGGGCGGCCGGAGTCGGCGACGGTGAGGTCGGGCTGGGTGACCTCCATCGCGATGAGTTTCGCGGTGTCCTCGCGCTTGTCCAGCCTTGCCTTGACGACCAGGATCGCGTCTTCGGCCAGCAGCGTGGAGCAGAGCTGGTACGCCGACGGGAAGATCATCAGTTCGATGGCGCCCTCAAGGTCCTCAAGGGTGGTCAGGGCCCACGAGTCGCCCTTCTTGGTGACCTTGCGCTGCAGGCCTGACAGCAGGCCGCCGACGGTCACGATCTGGCCGTCAGGTCGCTCGTCGGCGGTGAGGGCGGCGATCGAACAGTCGACGTTGGCCGACAGGATGTGCTCGATGCCGAGGAGCGGGTGGTCGGAGACGTAGAGGCCGAGCATCTCCCGTTCGAAGGCCAGGAGCGTGGTCTTGTCCCACTCTCCCGTCGGGATCACCACGTCGAAGCTGGTGTCCACGACGTCGTCGCCTCCGCCGAACAGGGAGTCCTGGCCGATCGCCTCGTTGCGCTTGATGTCGATGATCGCGTCGATGGCCTGCTCGTGGATCATGACCAGGCTCTTGCGCTCGTGCCCGAGGTCGCTGAAAGCGCCCGCCTTGACGAGGGACTCGACCACGCGCTTGTTGCACACCTGCGGCGGAACCTTGCGCAGGAAGTCCTGGAAGTCGGTGAAGCGGCCCTTCTCCCTGCGCGCGTTGGTGATCGCCTCGACGACGTTGCCGCCGACGTTGCGGATCGCGGACAGGCCGAAGCGGATCTCGGTGTCGCCCTTCGGGGTGAAGTCGGCGTCGGACTCGTTGACGTCCGGAGTGAGCACCTTGACGCGCATGCGGCGGCACTCGTTGAGGTAGAGCGCGCTCTTGTCCTTGTCGTCCTTGACGGAGGTGAGCAGCGCCGCCATGTATTCGGCCTTGTAGTTGGCCTTGAGGTAGGCGGTCCAGTAGGAGACCAGGCCGTACGCCGCGGAGTGCGCCTTGTTGAAGGCGTAGTCGGAGAACGGGAGCAGGATGTCCCAGAGCGTCTTGATGGCCTCGGCCGAGTAGCCGTTGGCCTGCATGCCGCCCTCGAAGTTGACGAACTGCTTGTCCAGCTCGGACTTCTTCTTCTTGCCCATCGCGCGGCGCAGCAGGTCGGCCTGGCCGAGCGTGTAGCCGGCGACCTTCTGCGCGATGGCCATGACCTGCTCCTGATAGACGATCAGGCCGTAGGTCGTGTCGAGGATCTCCGCGAGGGACTCCTCGAACTCCTTGTGGATGGGGGTGATCGGCTGCTGGCCGTTCTTGCGGAGCGCGTAGTTGGTGTGGGAGTTGGCGCCCATCGGGCCGGGCCGGTAGAGGGCGCCGACCGCGGAGATGTCCTCGAAGTTGTCGGGCTTCATCATCCGCAGCAGCGACCGCATGCCGCCGCCATCGAGCTGGAACACGCCCAGGGTGTCGCCGCGCCCGAGGAGCTCATAGGTCTTGCGATCGTCGAGCGGTAGCTTCAGCAGGTCGAGCTCGATGTCCTTGTTGAGCTTGATGGCCCGCAGGCAGTCCTGCATGATCGTGAGATTTCGCAGGCCCAGGAAGTCCATCTTGAGCAGGCCGAGCGTCTCACAGGTCGGGTAGTCGAACTGCGTGATGATCACGCCGTCCGAGTCGCGACGCATGATCGGGATGTGGTCGGTGAGCGGCTCGGCCGACATGATGACGCCGGCGGCGTGCACACCGGTCTGGCGGATCAGGCCTTCCAGGCCCTGCGCCAGATCCATGATCTGCTTGACGTCGACTTCCTCTTCGTACAGCCTCCGCAGCTCGCCGGCCTCGCCGTGGCGCGGGTGCTTGTTGTCGAAGATGCCCGACAGCGGGATGTCCTTGCCCATCACCGCGGGCGGGAACGCCTTGGAGATCTTGTCGCCGAGGGCGTACGGGAAGCCGAGGACGCGGCCGGCGTCCTTGATCGCAGCCTTCGCCTTAATGGTGCCGAAGGTGGCGATCATTGAGACCTTGTCGGCGCCCCACTTCTCCGTGACGTAGCGGATCGCGTCGGCCCGCCCACGCTCGTCGAAGTCGATGTCGATGTCGGGCATGGAGACGCGGTCGGGGTTGAGGAACCGCTCGAAGATCAGGCCGTGCTTGAGCGGGTCGAGGTCGGTGATGCCCATGGCGTACGCGACGAGGGAACCCGCCGCCGAGCCGCGGCCCGGGCCGACCGCCACACCGTTGTTCTTCGACCACATGATGAAGTCGGCGACGACGAGGAAGTAGGACGGGAAGCCCATCTGGACGATGACGCCCATCTCGAACTCGACCTGCGTGCGGTGCTCTTCGTCGACGCCGTCGGGGAAGCGCCGCTCCATGCCCGTCCACACCTCTTTGCGGAACCACGACTCCTCGGTCTCCCCCTCGGGGACCTCGAAGCGGGGCATGAGGTTGCGGTATTCGAACATGCCGGTCGCGTCGACACGGTCGGCGACGAGGAGCGTGTTGCGGCAGCCCTCGGCCCAGATGTCGGAGGTGTCGATCGCCCGCATCTCGTCGGCGGTCTTGAGGTAGTAGCCCGAGCCGTCGAACCGGAACCGGTTGGGGTCGGCGAGCTGCTTGCCGGTCTGGATGCACAGGAGCGCGTCGTGCGCGGAGGACTCCGACTCGCGCGTGTAGTGGGAGTCGTTGGTGACGACAGGCGGGATGTTCAGCTTCTTGCTGATGTCGACGAGGCCCTGGCGGACGACCTGCTCGATCCGGAGACCGTGGTCCATCAGCTCCAGGAAGTAGTTTTCCTTGCCGAAGATCTCCTGGTACTTCGCCGCGGAGGCGAGCGCCTCGTCGAACTGGCCGAGCCGCAGGCGGGTCTGCACCTCACCGGACGGGCAGCCGGTGGTGGCCATGAGCCCGGCCGAGTGCTCCGTGAGGATCTCCTCGTCCATACGGGCCCACTTGCGGATGAAGCCTTCGGTGTAGGCGCGGCTCGTCAGCTTGAAGAGGTTTCCGAGGCCCTCTTTGTCGCGGGCCCACAGCGTCTTGTGCGTGTAGTGGCCGCCACCGGAGACGTCGTCGCCCTTCTGGCTCGGCTCGCCCCAGCGCACCGGCTTCTTGACGAAGCGCGAACTCGGCGCGACGTAGGCCTCGATGCCGATGATCGGGGTGACCTCGGCGGCGGTGGCCTGCCGGTAGAAGTCGTACGCGCCGTGGGTGTTTCCGTGGTCGGTCATCGCGATCGCCGGCATCTTCTGCCGTCCGACCTCGGCGAACATCTCCTTTAGACGGGCCGCCCCGTCGAGCATGGAGTACTCGGTATGCACATGTAGATGCACGAACGAGTCACTCATGCGCGAGGCGCCTCCTTCAGGCATGCGACGCCCCGCGTGTTCGCAACACGCGCCGCGCCGGGTGTTTTTCGTCGGGGGTCGAAGCCGATCGGGCTCCGCGCTCAGAGCCTAACGGGACCTCCCGACAGATCGAGACCCGACACTCCAGGATGTCCGATTCCCGCTACGCGAGCCTCAGGTGCGGGACAGGTCGAGCTCCTCCGAAGCCTCCAGACCGGCCTCGATGACCGCGGACATGATGCGGGCGAGGCGGTCGGGGCCGAGGCGCGGCGCCCGTACGGCCATGGCCTCGACGATCTCGCGCTCGCGGCGCGGGTCGCGCCCGGCGAAGCCGCCGACCGGCTTGAGGCGCTGGACGACGCCCGCCAGCTCGGCGCGGCGTTCGAGGAGGGTGGCGAGCGCGGCGTCGACGCGGTCGATCGCGGCACGCGCGGCGGGGATCGTCTCAGGCCGTTCGTCGGCGATCAGCGGCCGTGCCAGCACGGCCCGCGCACGTACGTCGGCCACGAGCTCCGGTGTGGCGTCCTCGCCGAGCACCAGGCCACCGGCGCCCGCCGACAGGGCCGCCAGGGCGAGCCAGGGCTCGGCCGAGACGTCCACGAGGACCGGCCATCGGCGCCCGGCCTCGCGCACCAGGGCGAGGTCGATCGCGGCGTGCGGCAGGTGCGTGCGGGTGCCGGCCTCGCACAGGACGACGTCGTGGTTGCCTTCGGCGACGCAGTACTCCGCCGCCGACAGCCACTCCTCCAGCGTTGCCGCCGGGGCCCGCTGCACCACGACCCGGCGGCCCGTACGGGCCGCAGCGCGCAGGAGCTGGAAGTCCTGCATCCACGCGCCGCCGACCAGGACGCCGTCGGCGTGCTCGGCGACGGCGGGCAGGTCGAGCGCGGAGAACGGCTCGACCAGGAGCGGCCCGCCGTACTCACGGCGTACGCGTGCCAGCTCGGCGGCGGCGTCCACGCGGCCGTGCCGGTGGCGCAGGTTCACGACGGCGACGTCAGGCTCGGCGGCGGGGCCGGCGACGATGACGGCGCCGGCGGGGTTCCAGGGGTCCATGGGTGCTCCCTCCGGGGCGGGCTCCGGAGACGAGCCGCCCCACACGTGGCGGAAATGCGAAAGGCAGAGCCCGTGGGCTCTGCCTTTGCCGGCTCGGGTGGTCGTCGCGTCAGGTCGAGGCGACCGGCTCACCCGGAGCCGGCTGCGTAAAGACGAAATAGCGACGATCCATGCTTCGGATCATACCCGTGTCGCGGGCGTACCGACCGCATGACGGACCGGCGTCTCATCATGCGAGACATCTTGCCCCGCTCTCAGGCGTACGGTCCGATAATTCACGAATGACCCGGGAAGACGCGCATTACCGGAGGCACCCGTCGGAGCCGGGCGTCGACCTGCTGACCGCCCGCTACGTCACCCACCGCTACAGCCGCCACGCGCACCCCACGTACACGCTCGGCCTCATCGAGTCCGGCGTCGAGGAGTTCGACCACGGCGGGACCCTGCTCCGCGCCGCGAAGGGCCAGGTCGCGCTCCTCAACCCCGAGGTCGTGCACACCGGCCAGGCGGGCGTGCCGGAAGGGTGGCGCTACCGCGTGCTCTACCCCGCGATCGAGGTCGTACGTGACGTGGCGGCCGAGCTGGGCACGCCCGGCACGCCCTACTTCCCGCACACCGTGATCGACGACCCGCAGGCCGCGCGGATGCTGCGCTCGGTGCACCTGAGCGCCGCGAACGGCGACCCGCTCGCGGCCTCCTCCGCGCTGCGCGCCACGCTCGCCGGCCTGCTGCGCCGTCACGCGTCCCGCCCCCCGACGGACGAGCACGCACAGGCGCCGCCCCGCGCGGTACGCGCCGCTCGCGCGATCCTGCACGAGCGGCTGACCGTGCCACCGACGCTGGAAGAGCTGGCCGCCGCCGTCGGAACCGGCCCGTTCGCACTGCTCAGGGCGTTCCGGGCGGCGTACGGCATGCCGCCGCACGCCTACCTAACGAACCTGCGCGTCCAGCACGCGCGGGAGATGCTGGACACCGGCCTGCGGCCCGCAGCGGTGGCGGCGTCGGCCGGTTTCAGCGACCAGGCCCACCTGACCAGGCACTTCAAACGGATCGTCGGCGTACCCCCGGGGGCGTACCTGCTCGGCCGCGCCTCGTGACGGCGTGCGGCGGCCGGTGCGGCGGCCGAACAGCGTCTGAGTTGAGGCCGCACGACGGGCGAGCAGGGCCTGCGGGTAGTACGGCGGCCGCATGACGGCCGTGCGCGCGTAAGTGGCTGCGACGCGGCAGTAGTAGACGACTGAGCAGACGAGGGTGTGCCGGTCGCACGAGGTCGACCAGGAAGACCCAGTGCCGGCTCGCGTGCCCGGTCGCAAGCGCACCCGGCTGCCCATCTGCCTGGCCACCGTCGTATCGGGTGCGTGGCCGTCGGCCGAGCCCCGCACCGCGGCCTGTGGCCTGCCGGACTCCGGGTGGCGGCGGTCGTGCGGCGACTGAGTGTCGGGCGTGCGGTAGTCGCTCGGCTGGGGCCAGGGGCCGTGTGCAATTTCGTGCAAGACGGGGGGCCGGGTGGGCTCCTAGCGTCGCGGCATGGATTCGACATCGACACGTTCGGCGGTCCGTGACGGGCTGGGCGTTGGGGTGGCCGTGGGGCTGTCCGGGCTGGCGTTCGGCGCGGCGGCGGTGGTGGCCGGGCTCGGCGTGGGGCAGGCGTGTGCGCTGAGCCTTCTCGCGTTCTCCGGTGCGTCGCAGTTCGCGCTGATCGGAGCGGTCGCCGGCGGTGGCAACCTGATCGCCGCGGCCGTCGGCGCGGTGCTGCTCGGCGGGCGTAACGGCCTGTACGGCCTCCGGCTCGCCGGCACTCTGGGCGTACGGGGCGGGCGGCGGCTCGTCGCCGCCCATCTGGTGATCGACGAGACGACCGCCGTCGCCACCGCGCAGGACGGGCCGCGCGCCGCGCGTGCCGGTTTCTGGGCCACCGCGATCACCCTGTTCACCGTCTGGAATCTCAGCACACTGCTCGGCGCCGCCGGTGCCTCTCAGCTGGGGAGCCCGCAGACTTACGGGCTCGACGTGGTCGGGCCCGCGGCGTTCCTCGCTCTGCTGTGGCCGCGCCTGACCGCGGGCGCGGACGAGCGCCGCGTCGCCCTCCTCGCGGCGGCCGTCGCGATCGCGACGACCCCGCTGCTGCCCCCGGGCGTACCGATCATGATCGCGGCCGTGGCGGCCCTGACCGGGGTGGTCCGGCGCCGTCCCGAACCCGTGCCGGCCGGTTCCCTGGAGGAGTCATGAACGTCTGGATCGCCATCGTCGCGACCGGGATCGGATGTTACGCCCTCAAGCTCGCCGGCTTGGTGACGCCCCAGCGGCTGCTGCGGGACCAGCGGGTCCGCCGGTTCAGCGAGCTGGTGCCGGTGGCGCTGCTGACCGCCCTCGTCGCGGTCGAGACCCTCGCTCAGGGCCGGACGCTGGAACTCGACGGGGCGCGGCTCGCCGGGATGGCCGCGGCAGTCGCCGCGTTGATCCTGCGCTTGCCGTTCCTCGTCGTGCTGGTGGCCGCGGCCGCCGTGACCGCCGGACTGCGCCTGTACGGCTGGTAGCCATCTGCCACCCCGCTCTGTGGTGTGACCCTCCGAACACGGTGAGTACACCCCTTTGCCGGAACGGAGACCCGTGACGAGGTGTGCCGCTGCTTTCTGCTAAGAAACGCCGCCCTCTTTGTAGAAAGTTTGTTTTGACTGCGATGTTGACGGCGAAAGTTTCTTTCATCACCATCAGGGGGACCCCGGGCAGGCCTGTCACCTCGAATTACCCCGAACGGAGGCAGTAATGGGTTGCGCAAACAGCGCCTCACCCGCCTTTGGTGAGATGTCATGGTTCTGCTGCGGCAGCGCCTGGGGCCCCTGTGGAAGCGCCGGCGGCGGCGCGTGCGGAAACTGCACGTCAGGCTCGCACCAGTGCGCCTGGCCGAACACCTCCACGGCCTGCTTCAACATCACCCGTCCGGACCAGTGCGGCGTGGGTCTCGCGCAGCGCGGCTGCGGTCACGTTTTCTACGTGACCAGCCAGTGCAATGGCGCCTGCGTCAGCGTCTCGGTCGCCGACTGTGGCCCTGACACGAACTCCTTCTGCGGCGAACAGAGCTGCTGCGGATCGGCGTGCGCGTCGAACCGCATCATCGACCTCACCCCGTCGGCGTACAGCGCTATCGCCGACCTTTCCAGTGGTCTATCCCCCGCCCGGATCGACAGTTAGGCCCGGAGGCCCCCATGCCCAGTACAGACCGCCGCCGGTTCCTGACCTCCGCCGTCCTCGGCACGACCGCCGTCGCGGGCGCGACCGCGCTCGGCTCTCTGGCCCCCGAGGCCGCGTTCGCCAAGCCGATGGTCAACCTCGAGCCCGGCGTACGCGACCCCAACTTCGCCGAGGGCCGCGTCACGGGAGTCAGCGGATCCATGATCAAGGTCTCCGGCTCCGACCGGAGGCTGCACCGGATCTACGTCACGCACGGCACCAGCGTCTGGAAGCTCCGCCCCACCACCTTCGATGAGATCAAGCTCGGCGACGGCCTGTACGCCCGCGGCGTACCGATGCCGGACGGCTCCCTCGCCGCCGACGCCGTCTGGGTCAACATCGTCAACATGGACGCGTCGATCAGCGCGATCGAGAAGGGCCGTCTGCACCTCGACCACCACGGCAAGAAGGTCATCGGTCACGTCGTGACCGGCACGACCGCCGCCGTGTACAACCACACCCCCGCCATCTCGGACCTGTCCGGCCTTCAGGTCGGCAAGCACGTCAAGGTGATCGGCGCCTGGCGGCCGGACACCAACGAGATCGACGTCGCCACCGTCTACGCCGGCATCTGACGAGGAGGAACCACCATGCTCGAGTGGCCAGCGTCGGTTCAGCCTCTGCTCGTAGGCTGCACACTGCTGTGGTCCGGCGGGCTCAAGTGCTTCGGCCGGTCCGCCCGCCGGAGTGCCGAACGCTCAGCTCTGCCGTCGCTCGTCGGCGAAGGCAGGGCGCTACCCGCGTACCGGCTGACCGGAGCGGTGGAACTGGCGCTGGCCGCCGGGCTACTGCTCCCTCCGGTCTTCCTGTTCGAGTCGGCCGCGGCCGTCGCGCTGTCGGTGGGGTTCCTCGCCTACCTCACCTACACCCGCGTCGTCGCCCCCGACTCCTCCTGCGGCTGCTTGAGCAAGCAGCCGACCCCCGTGACCTGGCGCTCGTTCGGCCGCGCCGGACTGCTCCTGGTCACCGCCCTGCTCGGCACCCAGGCGACCGCCTGGTGGGGCGGCGGCCTGTCCGACCGGCCCGCGGCAGGCGCCGGCCTGCTCATCCTTGAGATCGCGGTCATGATCGCGCTCTCACCGGAAGCGGACCGGACGTGGCTGCTGCCGCTGCGGCGGATGCGGATCCGGATGAAGCACCCGCTCGCCGACCGTTCCTTCGAGATGCCGCTGGAGTCCAGCCTCCAGCAGCTACAGGCCAGCCCCGCCTTCCGCCAGGTCGGCGCGCTCCTCAAGTCGGGCCTGCGCGAGACGTGGGACGACGAGGACGTGCGGATGCTCTGCTACACGGCGGAGTACGAGGGCAAGACCGCCACCGCGGTGTTCGCCGTCCCCCGCCGCCACTACCGCCCGGAGGACATCCGCGTCGCCCTGGTGGACGAGTCGACCGAGTCGACACTCCTCGTCCTCGAAGGCGCCGCCTGACCAAGAACCGTCATCATGCAGGGCCCCGGCCACCGGCCGGGGCCCTGCGTGTTCACGCCCCCCGGCACTCGATCCCGGTTTGCGCCCGGTTCGGCGGCGAAAGGGAGGTGCGGCTCGGTGGTGAAGGCCGCGCGCGGATCCCTCGTGCCGTACGGCAGGTCCTTTGCGCACAAACGCCATGAACACACGTTCACGAATGCACGTTCGGAAGGATCCCCACGTCAACACGCCGGAAGCGTGTCGCTGGACATGACTTCGCTCCGCTGGGAAGTTGGCGGCCACGACGGAAAGGAAGACCCGCCGATGGACCTCAAGGACGTGCCCGGCTGGTTCCCGGTGATCGACCAGGAGCTCTTCACGTGGGCTCTCGAACGCCAGGAGCACGTCGAGCAGTGGGGAGATCTGCTCGAGCTCGGCGTCTATCTCGGTAAGAGCGCCATCCTTACCGGCCGCCATATGCGGGCCGGCGAGCTGTTCACGGTCTGTGACCTGTTCGACTCCGACGCCCCGGACGCGGCGAACGCCAAAGAGATGCTCGGGTCGTACAAGTCCCTCACCCGCGTCGGGTTCGAGGAGAACTACCTGGCCTTCCACCCGCGGCTCCCGGAGATCATCGAGGCGCCGACGTCCACCGTCCCGCAGTACGTGAAGCCGGACTCCTGCCGGTTCGTCCATATCGACGCTTCGCACCTCTACGAGCACGTCCGTGGCGACCTCGACACCGCGCGCACCGTTCTCAAGCAGGACGGGCTCGTCGTCTGCGATGACTACCGCTCCCCGCACACTCCGGGAGTGTCGGCCGCCGTCTGGGAGTCGGTCGCCGACGACGACCTGCGCGTGATCTGCGTGACCACGCAGAAGCTCTACGGCACCTGGGGCGACCCCGAGCCGATCCGGAGCGACCTGCTCGCCTGGCTCGACAGCCGCGAGGACCCCTGGCACGAGGTGCAGCAGGTCGCCGGCGCCCCGCTCGTACGGCTGCGGAGCACCGCGCCGACGCGGGAGGAGGCCGAGCTGAAGCGCCTGCGGACGGCGCTGAGGGCCGAGAAGGAGAACACCCGCCAGGCCGAGGCCGCCCTCGCGGTGAAGAAGAAAGAGCTCAAAGCGCTACGGAACTCCCTCAGCTTCCGCGCCGGGCGTACGTTCACGGCCACACCTCGCGCACTCCGGAGAGTCACTCGCCGTGATCGGTGACCCCGCGTGACATGATCGATATTCGCAGGCGAGTGCCCCTTCCGGCCGACAAGAGGTTACTTGGTGTCACCGAAGCTCAGCGTCGTCGTGCCCTTCTACAACGTGGAGCCGTACGTCGAGGCGTGTCTGGAGTCGATCGCCCGCCAGACCCTGCGTGACATCGAGGTCGTCCTCGTCGACGACGGCTCCCTGGACGGCAGCGCCGTGATCGCCAAGGCGTACGCCGAGGGCGACCCTCGCTTCCGGCTGATCCAGCAGGAGAACCAGGGCCTCGGCCCGGCGCGTAACACCGGCACCGCCCTCGCCACCGGGGAGTACCTCACCTTCGCCGACAGCGACGACGTGGTGTCCCGTTCGGCGTACGAGCTGCTCGTCGGCTCCCTCGACGAGACCGGTTCCGACATCGCGGCGGGCAACGTCATGCGCTTCGACGCGTCGCGCGTGTGGCAGGCGTGGGCGCACGAGGAGCCGTTCCGTACGACGCGGAAGAGGACGCACGTCACCGCGCAGACCAGCCTGATGCAGGACCGCATGGTGTGGAACAAGGTGTTCCGGCGGTCCTTCTGGGACGGCCAGGGCCTCAGCTTCCCGGACATGCTGTACGAGGACTCGCCGGTGATGGTCCGCGCGCACGTGCTCGCGTCCGCCGTCGACGTCCTCAGCCCGCACGTGTACTACTGGCGGCATCGCGACTCCGGCGAGCCGTCGATCACCCAGCGCAAGGCGGAGCTGTCCAACCTCGAGGACCGCATGGAGTCGGTCCGGCAGGTGCACAACTTCCTGCACGCGCACGCCCCGCGTCTGAAGCCCGTCTACGACGGCTACGCCCTGGGCGTCGACCTGCGGGTCCTGGTCGCCTCGCTGCTGACCGCGACCGACGCCGAGCGCGAGCGCATCGTCGAACTCGGCCAGGAGTTCCTCGCGATGGTCGACCGGTCCGTGGTCGCCGGCCTGCCCGCGGCGCACCGCCTCTGCTACCACCTGCTCGGCCACGGGCGGCTCCCGGAGCTGCTGGAGCTGCTGCGCTTCGAGCGGACCGAACGCGCACACCTCTCCGTCGTACGCCGGGGGCCGGTGCGCCGCCGGTTCTACGCGCGCTACCCGTTCTTCGGCGACGGGTCGGTCCCGAAGGCCGTCTACGACGTCACCGACGAGCTGGAGCTGGTCACGGGCATCGACGACGTCCTCTGGGACGGCGGCCGGCTGCGCGTCGACGGGCACGCCTACGTCGAGCGACTCGCCATGACGCCGCGCACCCGGCTGGAGGTCTGGCTGGAGCACACCGTGTCCGGACGGCGGGTCGACCTGCCCGTCGTACGCGTGCGGCGGCCCGACGTCACGGCCGACTCCGGGCAGGCCGTCGTGTCCTATGACCACTCGGGGTTCAGCGTCGAGGTCGACCCGGAACGGCTGAAGATCGAACGTGCCTGGCGCGCGGCGGACTGGCGACTGCACGTTGCCGTGAAGGGCCGCGGCCACCGGCGTACGGGCACGTTCCGCAAGCAGGCTCACGGGCGGGCGTCGTGGCCGCCGATGGCCGACGTCGCCGACGGCGTGCGGATGCAGGTCGTCCGTGAGGGCTCGGAGCCGCTCGTCATCCGGCTCAAGCGGCCCGCCGCGTTCGTCACCGGCCTGCGCGTCGACGGCGACACGGCCGAGATCACCGGGCGGGTCGGCGGGACGCCGAAGGAGTGCGCGGTGCACGTCACCCGGCGGCGGGGGGTGGCGGCGGTGTACGTGCCCGCCGAGGTGCGGCCGCTGAAGGCGGGCGGGTCGGAGTTCACCGCGCGGGTGCCGCTCGCCGAGCTGGCGACCGAGCCCGACCTCGTGGATCGCGTCGTGAACGTCGCGCAGGTCGGCGAGGGCATCCAGTGGGACGTCGCCGTGCACGTACGCGGGAAGGCGCGCAGGCTCGCGATGACCGAGAGCGCGCGGCCGGTCCGATACGACCTGGGGACCTGCGAGGTCACGTTCACGACGACCCGGTTCGGCAATCTCGCCATCGTCGAGCGTTCGGGCCGGCCGGTCGTGGAGGACGTCGAGTGGACGCCGGACGGGCGCCTGACGCTGACCGGCACCGCGGCCGAGCGCCCGCGCGAGCTGATCCTGCGGCACCGGCGGGCGAGCGAGGAGCACCGCTTCCCGATGGTGTGGGAGCGGGACCGCTTCACCGTGGAGGTCGCGCCCGGCGGCGTCGCCTGCCTCGGCGGCGAACTGCCGCTGGCCGCCGGCGACTGGGCCTTCTTCGTGAGCGCCCCGAACGGCGACGTCCCGGTAGTCGTGGACCGTCCGTGCCTGGCCGGGCTGGGACGGCCGGTGATCGTCGGCGTGCACGAGATGCGGCTGCTGGCGTACCAGACGGACGCCCTCCAGCTGAGGGTCCGCACGGCGCTGCGCGACGACGAGCGCGGGCCGTACGCCCAGCGGATCATCCAGGAGCGCGACTACCCCGCGTACCGGCGTGAACCGCTCCGTGACCTGATCGTCTTCGACTGTTACGAGGGCATGCAGTACTCCTGCAACCCGCGGGCGATCTACGAGGAGCTGCGGCGGCGCGGGTCGGGCCTCGAATGCGTATGGGTGAGCAAGGACGGCCGGTTCTCCGTGCCGGGCGAGGCGCGTACGGTGCTCGCCGGCAGCCGCGACCACTACCGGGCGCTCGCCGAGGCCAGGTTCGTGGTCGGCAACTACGGCCAGTTCCCGTGGTTCGTCAAGCGCGAGGGCCAGGTCTACGTGCAGACCTGGCACGGCACTCCGCTGAAGAAGCTCGCCTACGACCTGCGGGACATGCCGTACAAGCGGACCGAGACGCTGGACTGGATGGAGCGCGAGGTGCCGCGCTGGGACGTCCTGATCTCACCGAACCCGTTCACGACGCCGATCATGCGCCGCGCCTTCCGGTACGACGGCGAGATCATCGAGACGGGCTATCCACGCAACGACGTGCTGAAGAGTGCGGGCCGGGACGAGATCCGCGAGGCGGTACGCCGGCGCCTCGGCATCGCCCCAGGCAAGACGGTCGTGCTGTACGCGCCGACGTGGCGGGACGACCACCACATCGCGCAGGGCAAGCGCGGCTTCTCCCTGCGGCTCGACCTGTCGATGGCCCGCGAGGCGCTCGGCGCGGACCACGTCTTCCTGGTCCGCACCCACTACCTGATCAGCGACCGTACGTGGTCCGAGGTCGACGACGTCGTGATCGACGTGTCGTCGTATCCCGACATCGCCGACCTGTACCTCGCCGCGGACGTGCTGGTCACCGACTACTCCTCGGCGATGTTCGACTTCGCCGGCACCGGCCGGCCGATGATCTTCTTCGCGTACGACCTGGAGCGCTACCGCGACCACGTACGCGGTTTCTACTTCGACTTCGCCGCCGAGGCGCCCGGCCCGCTGGTGCGCACCTCCGAGGAGGTCATCGGCGCGCTCCGCGGACTCGACGCCGTACGGGAGCGCTACGCGGACGCCTATGAGGCGTTCACCGCGAAGTTCTGCCCGTACGACGACGGCGGCGCGTCGGCACGGGTCGTCGACCGCGTCATCCGCAGCTGACCTCAGGACTCCTCGGCGGCGATCTCCAAGGCCTTGGCGAGGTCGGCCGGATAGGGGCTCTCGAACTCCACCCACTGGCCGTCGGACGGGTGGTCGAACCCGAGGCGTACGGCGTGCAACCACTGCCGCCGGAGCCCGAGCCGCTTGGACAGCGTCGGGTCGGCGCCGTAGGCCCGGTCACCGGCGCACGGGTGACGCACCGCGGACATGTGCACCCGGATCTGGTGGGTGCGGCCGGTCTCCAGCTTGATGTCGAGCAGGCTGACCGCGCGGAACGCCTCGATCGCGTCGTAGTGCGTCACCGACGGCCGCCCGCCCGCGACGACGGCGAACCGGCCGTCGCCGGAGGGGTGCCGGTCGATCGGCGCGTCGATGGTGCCGCGCAGCGGGTCCGGGTGGCCCTGGACGAGCGCGTGGTAGTGCTTGTCGACGGTGCGCTCCTTGAACGCGCGCTTCAGCACGGAGTAGGCCAGCTCGCTCTTGGCCACGACCATGCAGCCGGTCGTGTTGGCGTCGAGGCGGTGCACGATGCCCTGGCGCTCGGCTGCGCCGCTCGTGGCGATCGTGTGCCCGGCGCCGAGGAGGCCCTCCAGGACCGTCAAGCCGGTCCAGCCCGGCGTGGGGTGCGCGGCGACGCCGATGGGCTTGTCGATCACGACGATGTCGGAGTCCTCGTACAGGATCGACATGCCCGGCACGGGCTGCGGGACCGGCACCGGCGCCGACGGCGGCGCGGGCAGGGTCACCTCCAGCCAGGTGCCGGCCTGCATGCGGTCGGACTTGGCGGCGGCCTGGCCGTCGACGAGCACGTCGCCCGAGGCGATGACCTCGGCGGCGCGGCTGCGGGAGAGCCCGAAGAGGCGAGCGAGAGCGGCGTCGAGACGCTCGCCCTCCAGCCCGTCGGGCACAGGGAGACTGCGGTGCTCGGCCATCAGTGCTTGGCGTCCGATTTCTCGTCGTTCGTCGGGGAGTCGGCACGGTGCACCGTGCCGTCCATCTGCAGGCCGCGCGCGGCGAGCACCACGGCCAGGATGCCGCCGCACACGATCGCGGAGTCGGCGATGTTGAACACCGGGTAGTGCGGGAGTTCGATCCAGTCGACGACGTGGCCCCGCAGCGGCCCCGGCGACCGCAGGACGCGGTCGGTGAGGTTGCCGAGGGCGCCGCCGAGAAGGAGGCCGAGCGTGACCGCCCATGGCGCGCTGCGCAGCTGGCGGGCGTAGCGCAGGATCGCCACGACGACGAAGGTGGCGATCAGGGTGAAGACCAGGGTCATGCCGTTGCCGATGTTGAACGCGGCGCCGCTGTTGCGCAGCACCCGCAACGTCAGCAGGCCGCCCAGCAGCCGGACCGGGTCGCGCTCCGACAGCGTCGCGACGACGATCGTCTTGCTGATCGCGTCGAGGGCGAGGGCGACCGTGGCGACGGCGATGAGCACGCCGATACGCCGGGGCCGTACGCCGTCGTCTTCCCCTGGTTTGTTGGCGTCGCTCAGCGACGCTCCTCTCGTTGTTTGCATATCACGCATAGGGTCGCACGCGGGAAGGCCTGAAGGCGCGCCTTCCCGATGGGCTGACCACAAGACTCGCACACGCCGTACGTGCCCTGCTCGATACGGCCGACGGCTCGTTCGTTCTGGGCGAGCAGCTCGCGGGCGTTGTACGTGAGCGCCATCTCCTGCTCACGCTCGAACGTCTTGGCCCCCGCGTCGGCCTGGTCGTCCCCGGCTCCTTCGGCGACGTCGCTCATCCGCTCGGCGATCTGCGACTCTGCCGCCGCGATCTCGCCGCGCAGGTCGGCCACCTCCAGTTCGAGCCGGTCGCGTACGGCGGCCAGCTCACCGGTGGTCCAGTGCCCTTCCCCCTCGCGTACGGGCAGGCGCTTCGCGGAGGTCGCGGAGATCTTTCGCCCGTCGCCGGACGAGCGCCGCCCCCCGGTGCGCGTCGTGCGTGGCGCATCGGATGCCGGATTTCTGTCTTTCGGACCGGCGGTGCCATCCATGTCGGGCCCCCCTTGCGCTGATCTTCATGACAGGCAGTGCGGGCAGCATAGGTCGCGGTTCGCCGGGACGGCAAATGACCAGGTCTTGTCACACGCCGCATATGTCCCGTTACGCCCCTCTGAATTACCCTCCGTATACCAGCGCCTACCCCAAACATGGCCGGAGAGAGCCGTCCGAAACCCAGATTCCCGGTCACGATGGACCATTTTCGACCGGAAAGCGCGTGCGGCGTGTCGCGCCACCCTGGTGATCGGGAAGAAGTCAAGGGGCTCGGTGCGTTATCGTCGCCATATCGGCAAGGCGTTGATGGGGACACCTGCCGCCGTACGCAGCCATGAGCGACCCGGGGACGGTGCGAGCCCGGGGGACGTGCCCGGCGGTCCGATCACCCCGTAGCCGTCGGCAGAACGGTCCCACAGGCCCAGTAGATCCGGCAGCCGAGCGCAATGAGCGGGCCGTCCTCCTCGTGAGACGGCCAAGGAGGGTGGTACCGCGGGGCTCGACGCCTCGTCCCTCCGGTCCACGTGATCGATCGCGTCGCCGGAGGAGCACCCGAATGGCGGATGAGCCGCAGCCGTACCCGAAGAGACTTCGCAGTCTCCCCTCCCAGGTCGACCTACCCGCGCTGGAGCGCGAGGTCATGGTCCGCTGGCGCGAGGGAAAGATCTTCGAACGCTCCCTGGAGCAGACCGAGGCCGGTCCGCCGTGGGTCTTCTACGAGGGCCCGCCGACCGCCAACGGCATGCCGGGCGTGCACCACGTCGAGGCGCGGGTGTTCAAGGACCTGTTCCCGCGCTTCAAGACCATGAAGGGCCACAGCGTCCGCCGCAAGGCCGGCTGGGACTGCCACGGCCTGCCCGTCGAGGTGGCCGTCGAGAAGGAACTCGGCCTCTCCGGCAAGCGCGACATCGAGGCGTACGGCGTCGCCGAGTTCAACGCCCGCTGCCGCGAGTCGGTGCTCCGCCACGTCGACGCCTTCGAGGACATGACCGAGCGCATGGGCTACTGGGTCGACATGGCCCAGGCCTACCGCACGATGAACCCCGACTACGTCGAGTCGGTCTGGTGGTCCCTCAAGGTCGTCTTCGACAAGGGCCTGCTCGTCCGCGACCACCGCATCAGCCCGTACTGCCCGCGCTGCGGCACGCCGCTGTCCGACCACGAGCTCGGCCAGCCCGGCGGGTACGAGACCGTCGTCGACCCGTCCGTGACGGTGCGCTTCCCCATCGCCGGCGGGCCCCTCGAAGGCGCCGACCTGCTCGTGTGGACCACCACGCCGTGGACCCTCGTCTCCAACACGGCCGTGGCCGTGAACCCCGACGTCACCTACGTCGTCGCGGCCCGCTCCGGCGAGCCCGGCCAGGTCGTCGTCGCCGAGCCGCTGTACGCACGCGTCCTCGGCGAGGGCTGGCACATCGTGTCGCGCGTCACCGGCTCCGAGCTCGTCGGCACCTCCTACCGGCGCCCGTTCGAGCTCGTGGAGATCCCCGACGCGCACCGCGTGCTGGCCGCCGACTTCGTCACCACCGAGGACGGCACCGGCCTCGTGCACCTGGCGCCCGCGTTCGGCGCCGACGACTTCGCCGCCTGCCGGGCGAACTCCCTGCCGGTCGTCAACCCGGTCAACCCCGACGGGCGCTTCGACACCGCGCTGCCGCTCGTCGGCGGGACGTTCTTCAAGCAGGCCGACCCCCGCCTCGTCGAGGACTTGAAGGACCGCGGGCTGCTGTTCCGCTCCGAGGCGTACGAGCATAGCTACCCGCACTGCTGGCGGTGCCACACGCCGCTGCTCTACTACGCGCTCCCCGCCTGGTACATCCGGACCACCACGATCAAGGACCGGCTGATCGCGGAGAACCGCCGGACCAACTGGTTCCCCGAGACGATCAAGGAGGGCCGGTTCGGCGAGTGGCTGCGCGGCAACGTCGACTGGTCGCTGTCCCGCAGCCGCTACTGGGGCACGCCGTTGCCGCTGTGGCTCTGCGAGGACGACCACGTCACGTGCGTCGGGTCACTGAAGGAGCTCGGCTCGCTGGCCGGCCGCGACCTCGACGCCCTCGACCCGCACCGCCCGTACGTCGACGACGTCACCTTCGCCTGCCCCGAGTGCGGCAAGACGGCGACGCGCGTGCCCGACGTGATCGACGCCTGGTACGACTCGGGATCGATGCCGTTCGCGCAGTGGGGGGCGCCGCACCGCAACGCCTCGACCTTCGAGGCGTCGTACCCCGCGCAGTACATCTGCGAGGCGATCGACCAGACGCGCGGGTGGTTCTACTCGCTGATGGCGATCGGTACCCTGGTCTTCGACCGCTCGTCGTATGAGAACGTCGTCTGCCTCGGCCACATCCTCGCCGAGGACGGCCGCAAGATGAGCAAGCACCTCGGCAACGTCCTGGAGCCGATCCCGCTCATGGACAAGCACGGCGCCGACGCGCTGCGCTGGTTCATGGCCGCGGCCGGGCAGCCGTGGGCCTCACGCCGCGTCGGCGACGTCGCGCTGGAGGAGATCGTCCGCAAGGTCCTCCTCACGTACTGGAACACGGTGTCGTTCTTCGTCCTGTACGCCGGGGCGTCGGGCTGGTCACCGGGGGCCGCCGTGCCCGCGTCGCGGCCGCTGCTGGACCGCTGGGTACTCGCCGAACTGCACCGGACCGTACGCGAGGTCGACGACGCGCTCGAAGGCTTCGATACGGCGGCGGCCGGACGGCGGCTGGCGGAGTTCATCGACGACCTGTCCAACTGGTACGTCCGCCGCTCGCGGCGCCGCTTCTGGGAAGGCCCCGAGGCCGACGCTCCGGGAGCGAACGCCTCCGCGTTCGCCACCCTCCACGAGTGCCTGGACACGCTCACCCGCCTGATGGCGCCGATCGCTCCGTTCCTCACGGACTACGTCTGGGACGTTCTCCGCACGGACGGCGCACCGGACTCGGTCCACCTGGCATCGTGGCCGGAGGTCGACGAGACCCTGCTCGACCCCGCTCTGACCTCTCACATGTCGCTCGTACGGCGGCTGGTCGAGCTGGGCCGCGCGGCACGCGCCTCCTCCGGCGTCCGCACCCGCCAGCCGCTGGGCCGCGCGCTGGTCGGGGCCACGGGATGGGCGTCGCTGCCCGAAGAGCTGCGATCCCAGATCGCCGACGAACTGAACGTCCAGGGCTTCGACACCCTGGCCTCCGTCGGCGGCGACCTGGTCGAGTACATCGTGAAGCCCAACTTCCGCGAGCTGGGCAAGCGCTTCGGCAAACAGACCCCGAAGGTCGCCCAGGCCGTCACGTCCGCGACACCGGCCGAACTCGCCCACGCCCTGCGCGACACGGGCACCGCGACGCTGGAGGCACCGGAGGTCGGCAAGATCGACCTGACCCCGGACGACGTGATCATCACCGAACGCCCACGCAGCGGCTGGGCCGTGGAAAGCGACGCCGGCGAGACCGTAGGCCTGGACCTGACCGTGACCCCGGAACTCCGCCGAGCGGGCCTGGCCCGCGAAGTGATCCGCCTGGTCCAGGAGGCCCGCAAGACCTCCGGCCTGGAGATCACCGACCGGATCGAGCTGTGGTGGCGCACCACGGACACGGACCTGGACGAGGCCCTGCAGGAACACGGCGGAGAGGTAGCGTCGGAAGTCCTCGCCGACAAGTGGCATGACGAGGAGCCTGAAGCCGACCTGTCGGCGTACCGAGACGAGGAACTACGCCTGACCTTCTGGCTCCGCCGCACCGTCTGAGCGGCACCGTCTGAGCCCGGGCCGGAGTTTCGGCCCGGGTTCAGACGTGTGAGGCGGCGGGCTGGTGGGGGCGCCGCTGAAGCCGGGCGGGGTGGCGTGGGGGCGTCGCACGCCGTCCCGTTCGCGCTCGGGGCGAGAGGTCTCGCCTTCGCAGGACGGTTGGCCACGGTCGGGCTTCGTGGTGAATGATGCCGGTGTGGACCTTCCAGAGAAGCCGGCGGGGTCTGATCCGTCGCGTATGCGGGCCTCCGACGCCGACCGTGACCGGGTCGCCGACCAGATCCGTGAGGCTCTGGCGGAGGGACGGCTCACGCCGGAGGAGCATGCTGAGCGGCTGGAAGCGCTCTACCAGGCACGGACGTACTCCGAACTAGCCTCCATCGTGGAGGACCTTCCGGTCGCCGAGGACGTGAGACCGCGAGTCTCACCGCCTGCGCCCCGGAGCGACCTGCCCGCGCCGGCGGCCGGTTCGCCGAACATCACGGCCGTGCTGAGCGGCGCCGAACGCAAGGGCCGGTGGCTGGTCGAGCCGCAGACGAACGTGGTCGCGATAATGGCCGGAATCGATCTCGACCTCTGCGAAGCCGTCCTCTCGCAACGCGAGGTCACGATGAACGTCGTCGCCGTCATGGCCGGCGTGAGCGTGGTCGTCCCGCCCGGCGTCAGAGTCCTGAACTCGGTGAGCGCCGTCCTCGGCAATGCCTCGGCGCCGGACGACCAGACGGTCGGCCCGGACGCCCCGGTCCTGAGGCTCACAGGCGTCGCCCTGTTCGGCGACGTCACCGTAAAGCGCCGGGACAAGCCCAAGAAGAAGAACCGCCACCAACGCCGCGAGCGCCACCAAGGCCACTGACGCCAACAGGTCACCGGCAAAGCCCCCGACTCACCGACGCCGCCTCTGACCCGCGCACACAGCGGACGCGGACACCGCCGAATCCTGGGACGCGCACAATCCTCGATCCCCGGCGCCCGCTTCACCTCGAACCCTGCCGGAACTGCTGACGCGGACAAGCCTCCAGCTCCGGCAACTACCGCACGGCCTGGTTTTGGCCGGTGACCGACGACAACGCGGTCAGCCGCCCTCTGGGCGCCGCGCAGCAGGCTGAAGATCCACTCGGAGATTCTCTGACGTCGGCCGGGCGCGGAGTGAGCGGTGGCACGGGTCTGCTCGGCGAGTGAGAACCCGAGGGGCTGCGGAGGGACGTTCGTTGGGCGGTTCGGGGTTGCCTAGCCCGTTCGCGTTGTGGGGCTGCGGGAATGACGAAGGGCCCGGCCGAAGTAGACGACTGGGCCCTTTGTCGGAGGTGGTTTAGAAGTCGTCCACGTAGTCCTTGTCGGGCTGGCAGACGAGGCAGGGGGTACAGCCGCGGTCCTTTGCCTCTTCCGGGGTGACCGTTTCCAGGTCGTCGGCGTCTTCGGCGATGTCCTCGATGAGGGCGCAGTCGGTGCGGTGGTAGCGCTTGGTGCCGCTCAGGATGCGGACGATCGACAGGGAGTCCGGGGCATCGGTTTCCTCGTCGGCCGTCTCGGCGTCTTCGGCGCTCTCGGCTGCTTCCGTGCTGTCGGACGTGTCCGTGGCGGTCGCGGTGTCCTCGGCGGGCTCGGGTTCGGCCTCGGAGGTGCTGTCGGTCGCCTCGGGCTCCGAGGTGTCCTCGGACGGCTCTTCCGCGTCCTGCTCGTCCGCCGCCGACTCGTGAGTGGCCTCGGGCTCCGCCGCCTCGTCGGGCGCGGGCACCGGCTCATACTCGTCCGTGTCGGCCTCGGGAGCGGTGTCCGACTCCGTGGGCTCGTCGAGGTCCGTGGGGGCCTCGGGCTCCTCGTCGGTCGCGGGCTCCGGGGACGTGAAGTGCTCGTCGTGGGACGGTTCCGGCTCTACGTCCTCAGGCTGCTCGTCGTCCCGTCCGGCGTTCAGCGGCTCGAACAGGGACCTGCTGCGCGTGGCGGGCTCTTCCTCGACCGGTTCGGCGGTCTCGGTGTGCTCGGCCAGGTCGGCGTGGTCCGTGTAGTCCGCGTAGCCCGTGCGATCGGTGGAGTCATCGCGGTTCACCGTCTCGTCGGTGAAGTCATCGCGGTCCACCGTCGTGTGATCGGTGAAGTCGTCGCGGTCCACCGGGGAGTCGGTGAAGTCGTCGTGGGCCACCGAATGGTCGGTGGCGGGCTCCGGCTCGGCCGTGGCCAGTTGCTCGGTGACCGGCTCGCCGGCGGCGACGGGCAGGTCGGTGCGCGTGATCTGCGCGGGGTCGGTCTCGGCGGGGCGCTCGGCCGTCTCTGTGTCGGTGAGGGCGGCTCGTGCGGCGAGGGCCGTGTCGGGCAGGCACGCCGTGCAGGCCGTGAAGCCCTCCTCGCGTGCCTCCACGAAGGTCAGTTCTTCCTTGTCGCGGCCCGCGAGCTGGCGACAGGTGTCCAGGTGGTAGCGCTTTCGCCCCGGGACGACGTAGACGGTCGTCTCAGCGGGGACGTCGGTCGCGGACGCGGACGCCACCGGGATGATCGGCGTCTCGTCACCCGCCCCGACCCGTGCCTTGGTCTTCGTCGGTCGAGCGGCCTTGCCGGCCTTGACGGCCGAGGTCGACGCCTTCTTTGAGGACGTCTGCGAGGCCGCGGACCCGAAGAGCTCCTTGCGTCGGAGGAACACCCCGATGGCGAGGAACAGAGCGGAGACGATGCTGACCCCGATGGAGACATAGATCAGCTTCAGGCCGTCCAGCCCTGCAATCTCGTGTCCGGTGTTGCCCGTAACGATGCCCGTGACAAGAAGGGCGATCGCCAGGACGACGAGGACACCACTCAGGATGATCACGCAGGTCTCCCTTTACCAGCCGTCGTCGAACCGGAGATGCGCAGACACGCTAGCGCAACTTGGGTCGATTCGGCCGCCTCCAACCGGCTACCACTTTGTACAAAGCAGGAACGATCGTCCCTGAAATCGCCCGTCAGCGGCGGTCGTGGGGCGGGTTGTCGGCGGTGTGAAAACCTCCTGTGGCCGAGTGCTGCGCGTGCTGCACAGGCTCGACGGGCTGCTGCTGGGGGAAGGGGTTCTGACCGGTGTTGCCCGGGCCGACGGCAGGCTGGCCGTTGCGGACCTCGTTGTGCTGCTGCACCGAGGGCTGCGACGGCTGCGGGCCGGTGTTGCTCGGGCTGTTGCCGAAGGGGCCTCCGTGGCTGCCGGCCTCCAGCTCGCGGAGCTGGCCTTCCAGGTACGCCTTGAGGCGGCTGCGGTATTCGCGCTCGAAGGCGTTGAGGTCGTCGACCATGCGCTCAAGCTCTTCGCGCTGCTGGACGAGGGAACCCATCGCCTGGCGGTGACGCTCCTGCGCGTCGCGCTCGAGGGACTCGGCGCGGGCGCGGGCCTCGGTGACGATCTGCTCGGACTGGCGGCGGGCCTTTCCGAGGATGTCCTCGGCCTCGCGGCGCGCGCGGCCGAGCGTCTCGTCGGCCTCGCGGCGTGCGTCGGCGATCGCCTGGTCGGCGGTCTGCTGCGCGAGGGCGAGCACGCGCGCGGCCGTGTCCATGTTGTCTTCACCCGGGCTGCTCATCATGGGCGGCGGCGGGGACGGCTGCAGGCCGAGGCCGCCGAGCATCGGCTCGGGCTCCGGCTTGGGCTCCATGGGCTTGGGCGGCTCGGGCATGTGGGTCATCTCGGGCTTGGGCTCGACGATGGGAGCGGCCATCGCCGGGACCTTGCCACGCAGGCACTCTGCCAGCTTCGCGCGGAGCTCTTCGTTCTCCTGGATGAGTCGGTCCAGCTCCGCCTCGACCTCGTCGAGGAAGGCATCGACCTCCTCTTCGTCGTAGCCCGGCCGGAGCCGGGTGGTACTGAACTGCTTGTTCCGCACATCCGCGGGTGTCAGCGGCATCTGGTCTCCTTGGCGCGCTTGGAGTATGTCCCCGAACGGACGGTACCCGATCAGAGCGGCTGGACGATGATGATCAAAACCCAGACCACAAGGAAGAGCACTGTGAAGCTCAGGTCGAACGCCACGTTACCCAGCCGTACCGATGGGATGAAACGGCGCAGAAGCTTGAGAGGTGGATCGGTGACCGTGTATGTGGTCTCCGCAAGCACCAGCACCACCCCTGTGGGCCTCCATGACCGGGCGAACGCCTGCAGTGTCTCGAGTACCAACCTGCCGATGAGGAAGAGCAGGAAGAGGTAGAGCGGGACGCTCAGGTAGTTTCCAACGTTCACGAACACTCTCGCATGTGACTGTCAGCTCTGATTGAAGAACCCTCGTTCTGCCATACGGGCCTTGTCTTCGGCGGTCACCTCGACATTGGCGGGGGACAACAGGAACACCTTGTTCGTAACACGCTCGATGCTTCCGTGCAGGCCGAATATGAGACCAGCTGCGAAGTCGACGAGACGCTTGGCGTCACTGTCGACCATCTCGGTGAGATTCATGATCACCGGGGTCCCCTCACGGAAGTGCTCTCCGATCGTGCGGGCCTCGTTGTAGGTCCTGGGGTGAAGCGTAGTGATACGAGCAAGATCCGACACCGCCGATTCGGCAATAGACGTCCGCCGCTCCAACGTGAACGGCTTGTGCTCGTCGGCCGCCGGCTCCTGCGCGCCAGTGGGCTGGCCGGCCGAGTCGTCCTCGGATCGCTCACCCCGCCGACGCTCCGCGGAGTCATCGTCGTAGATGTCATACTCGTCGTAGTCGTCATCGTAGCGATCGTCCTCCACGAGGCCGAGGTAGACCGCCATCTTGCGCATCGCGCTGGCCATACGCCCCCTCCGTCGTCCGCCGACAGGAGATTCCTGCGGAAGCTTTCGCTCGCCGATCGTTACGTTGCGACGTGGACGCCAAGGTCCACTGTGGGGACATTACCTGACGATTGCCCGTCGTCCTCCGAGCAACGCCGTACCGACTCTTACGTGTGTCGCGCCACACGCGATTGCCGGTTCCATATCTCCACTCATGCCCGCCGAGACCATTTTGGCGGCGGGATGATCATTACGAAGAGAGGTCGCGATTTCCGCGAGCCGTTCGAACGCCGGTGCCGGATCGGCGCCGAGTGGCGCCACCGCCATAACGCCACCGAGCCTCAGTCCGGGCGCCCCGGCGATCGCGTTCGCGATCACCGGAACCCCTGACGGCCGGACACCGCCACGCGCCTCGTCCTCGTCGAGCGCCACCTGTACGAGACACAGGGGCGACCGCCCGGAGCGTACGGCCTCCTTGGAGAGGGCGTTCACCAGGCGCTGGCGGTCGACCGAGTGCACGACGTCGGCGTAGGAGAGCACCGACCGGACCTTGTTGGTCTGCAGCTGGCCCACGAAGTGCCAGGTCAGCCCGCGCCCCTGACATTCGGCGGCCTTGGCGGACGCCTCCTGGTCACGGTTTTCGGCGACCTCGCGGACGCCGAGCTCCGCGAGGAGCCGTACGTCGGACGCGGGGAAGGTCTTCGTCACCGCCACCAGCGTGACCTCGTCCTCCGAACGGTCCGCGTCGGCGCACGCCTTGGCGATGCGTTCGCGCACGGCCGTGAGGTTCTCGGCCAGGTCTTCGCTGCGGCCCATCTCACTTCACTCCCCGCGAAAAGGCCCTGTCCACGGCGAAAGCCGGCCCGGTCGCCCGGCCCGGCGGATCGTCGTCACTACTTGAGGAAATCCGGCACGTCGAGGTCGTCGTCCTCGTCGAAGACGACGGGACGGCGGCGGGCCGGGTCGGTGTTCAGGCGCGCCGCGGTCGGCTCGGTTGCCGGCCGCGGCACCTTAGGGCGCGCAGCCGCCTCCTCGGACGCGGGTCGCGGAGGCGATCCGCCCGGGTCGGACGGAGAGTCGCCCTTGTCGGCTCGCGCCAGGTCAAGCCTGCCCTCCGACTGCTTCGCGTCGTCCGGCTTCCCGTCAGAGCCCTTGCCGTCCGACGGCGAGGGCACCGGCGTCATCCGTGGCGGCGCCGGCGCCTGTGGTGGCACCGAAGGGCGCGGCATCGCCACCGCCGGCGTCGCGACGGGCGGCGCCGCCACGGCGGGACGGGGAGACGGCGCGCGCTTCGTGTCGGCCTGCGGCACCGGCTTGCTGTCGGGGCCGATCTCGTCGAAGCCGGCCGCGATCACCGTCACGCGCACCTCGTCGCCGAGGGCGTCGTCGATGACCGCGCCGAAGATGATGTTGGCGTCGGGAGCGGCGGCGTTGGACACGAGCTGCGCCGCCTCGTTGATCTCGAACAGGCCGAGATCGGACCCACCGGAGATCGACAGCAGCACGCCGTGGGCGCCGTCGATGCTGGCCTCCAGCAGCGGGCTGGAGATCGCCATCTCCGCGGCGGCCACCGAGCGGTCGTCGCCGCGCGCCGAGCCGATGCCCATGAGGGCGGAGCCGGCACCGGACATGACCGACTTGACGTCGGCGAAGTCGAGGTTGATCAGACCCGGAGTGGTGATCAGGTCCGTGATGCCCTGGACACCGGAGAGGAGCACCTGATCGGCGGCCTTGAAGGCGTCGAGGACACTGACCTGGCGGTCGGAGATCGAGAGCAGCCGGTCGTTGGGGATCACGATGAGCGTGTCCACCTCGTCGCGCAGCGTCTCTATTCCGGCCTCGGCCTGCATGGCGCGGCGCTTGCCCTCGAAGCTGAAGGGGCGGGTCACCACGCCGATGGTGAGCGCGCCGAGAGAACGCGCGATGCTGGCCACCACGGGCGCGCCGCCGGTGCCCGTGCCGCCGCCCTCCCCCGCGGTCACGAAGACCATGTCGGCGCCCTTGAGCACCTCCTCGATCTCCTCGCGGTGGTCCTCGGCGGCCTTGCGGCCCACGTCGGGGTTGGCACCGGCGCCGAGGCCCCTGGTGAGCTCTCGGCCGACGTCGAGCTTGACGTCCGCGTCACTCATGAGCAGCGCTTGGGCATCGGTGTTGATCGCGATGAACTCGACGCCCTTGAGGCCCTCTTCGATCATTCGGTTGACGGCGTTTACGCCGCCACCGCCGATGCCGACGACCTTGATGACCGCCAGGTAATTCTGCGGTGCTGCCACAACGAGGGGCCCTTCCGCTCGCTCTATCGAACCGACCGGCTGAACGCCGGTTCCGGTGCTTGTTTGTTTGGGTCTTTCAAATTGTGGGTCAGAACCCTCACCCTCAAGTTGAGACTTAGAGTTATGTCAACCTAAGGCTGATACGGACAGTAGGGGCGCACCACTGCAGGGTCAACTAACCCGGCCCCGAGCTCACCGGCGTGTCGCGCGACATCCCACTCATCCTGATTTCAGACCGCGTCCACGTGCGGATCCCCCTCACGCGGCACCCAGTGTCCCGCGAGACGGGCGCATCACGCTACTCGGTGGTGACGACCTCCGGCGAACTCACGTCGATGGTCTTGGTCCCGCGCCGCCGCGTGCCGTCGAGCAGGCCCTGGAGCAGGCGAAGTTTGTCCTTTGTGCGCTCTGGAGCGCCCCACACCACCTCGACGCCCTCCCTGAGACGCAGTGTCACCGCCTCAGACGACGGAGCGGCCACGCTCGCCACCCGCCGTGTCAGCCACGGCGGGAGGCCGCGGAGCACCGTCAGGGCGGCTCTCAGCGCCGGATCCGTCTGAACGGGGTCGGTCACCGTGAGTGTCGGCAGCCCACGCGGGCGGGCCGCGGACGTGACGACCGTCACGCCGTACCGGTCGATCTGCAGGAACCGGTTGTCGTGCTGCACCGCGACGATCGGCCTGCGCTCCGTGACGACGATGCGGACCGTGGCGGGCCAGCGGCGCTCCACACGCGCCGTCTCGACCTCCTGGACGGCCTCCACGCGATCGCGTACAGCGTCGGTGTCCAGGCGTACGAGCGGCTCTCCGAGGCGCACCCGGGCGACGGCGAGCACCCGGTCGCGCGGCACCAGCCGCTCCCCCACGACGTCGATGTGGCGGACGACCAGCAGCCGGGAGCCGAGCAGGACCCACGTGGCCGTGCCGAGCACTCCGGCGACGAGCAGCCCGACGAACAGGACCTTCCATCGGCTGGAGCGGCGGCGCGGCGACGGTGTTGGGGCGGGGGCGATGGTGGTGCCGGTCACTCGCGCCTCCTCGCGTGTTCCGCGGGGTCAGCCGGTGAGCAGCCCGAGGATCTGCGGCCCGAGCCTGGTGACGTCGCCGGCCCCCATGGTGATGATGACGTCCCCGGGGGTGGCGAGCGCCGCGACACGCCCGGCGACCGCCGTTCCGTCGGCCTCGTACGTCACGTGGTCGTGCGGGATCGCCTTGGCGACCAGCTCGCCGGTGACACCCGGGATGGGGTCCTCACGCGCCGGGAACACGTCGAGGACGACGACCTCGTCGGCGAGGCCCAGGGCCTCGCCGAACTCGGCCGCGAAGAACCGGGTGCGGCTGAACAGGTGCGGCTGGAAGACGGCCACGATTCGGCCTCCGCCCAGCTCGCCGACATAGTCGCGGGTGGCCTTAAGGTCGGCGGCGACCTCGGTCGGGTGGTGGGCGTAGCTGTCGAAGACCTTGACGCGTCCGACCTCGCCCTTGGGCTCCAGGCGGCGCCGCGCGCCCGTGAAGGCCGCCAGCCCCGCCGCGACGGCCTCTCCGGGCACGCCGAGCTCGACGGCGACCGCGTACGCCGCCGTGGCGTTCATGGCGTTGTGCAGGCCGGGAACGGCCAGCTCGAAGGCCTGGGAGCCGACCGTGAACCGTGATCCGAGCCCGCGGGGCGAGAAGCCCGTCACGCGGTGGTCCGCTTCCTCTGCCTCGCCGTAGGTGCGGACGGTCAGCCCGCGGCGTACGCCCGCCTCTCCGAGGGAGCGCGTCACCGGGTCGTCGGCGCAGACGACGAGCAGCCCGCCCGGCTCGATCCGCTCGACGAAGGCCGCGAAGGTGTCGCGGACCATGTCGAAGTCGTCGTAGTTGTCGAGATGGTCGGCCTCGACGTTGGTGATCACGGCCGCGGTCGGCCGGAAGTTCAGGAAAGAGCCGTCGCTCTCGTCGGCCTCGGCGACGAACAGGTCGCCGGAGCCGTCGGCGGCGCCCAGACCGGTCGTGACCAGCTGGCCGCCGATGCAGTACGACGGGTCGGTGCCCGCGTGCTGGAGCGCGACGGTCAGCATCGAGGTCGTCGTGGTCTTGCCGTGGGTGCCGGCCACCGCGACGGACCGGCGGCCCGCCATCATCGAGGCGAGCGCGGCGGAGCGGTGCAGCACGGCGAGGCCGCGCACGCGCGCCGCGGCCAGCTCAGGGTTGGTCTCGCGGATCGCGGTCGAGACGACGACCGTGTCGGCGTCGCCGACGTGCGCGGCGGAGTGCCCGACGAAGGTGATCGCGCCCATCTCGCGAAGCTCGACGAGCAGGTCGGAGTCCTTCGCGTCGCTGCCCGACACGGAGATCCCCCGGCCGAGCATGATGCGCGCGATGCCCGACATGCCGGCCCCGCCGATGCCGACGAAGTGCACCCGCCCGAGCCGTTCCGCCGGAACGACCTCGACCGGCATCACCAGGCTCACGTGTTCACCCGCGCGTGCCCGCTCACTGGGGAGCCGTTCGGGCGGCGGCGACGACGCGGGCGACCATGCGGGCGAGGGCGACGTCAGCGTCGCGGCGGCCCATGCGGGCGGCGGCCTCCGACATCTGGGCGACGCGCTCGGCGTCGCCGAGGACGGGCAGGACGTTGGTGCGGATCCAGTCGGCCGACAGCTCGCCGTCCTCGACGAGCAGGCCGCCGTTGCCGGCGACGATGGGCTCGGCGTTGAGGCGCTGCTCGCCGTTGCCGATCGGCAGCGGGACGTACGCGGCGGGCAGGCCGACCGCGGTCAGCTCGGCGCAGGTCATCGCCCCGGCGCGGCACATCGCGAAGTCGGCGGCGGCGTACGCGAGGTCCATCCGGTCGCAGTACGGCAGCGTGATGTAGGCGGGGTCGTCGGCGGTGACCTCGGGCTCGCTGGCGTTCTTCGGGCCGACGATGTGGAGGATCTGGATGCCGGCCGCGCGCAGCTCGGGCACGGCCTCGCCGACGGCGCGGTTGAGGGAGCGCGCCCCCTGGGAACCGCCGAAGACCAGCAGGGTCGGCAGGTCCGAGCGCAGGCCGAAGTGGGCACGCGCCTTGTCGCCGACGCCGAGGCGGTCGAGCGTGGAGATCTCGTGCCGCAGCGGGATGCCCACGACCTCCGCGTTAGGCAGCGGAGTGTCGGAGCCGGCCACCGCGACGTTCTCGGTGAACCGCGCGCCGAGGCGGTTGGCCAGGCCCGGGCGGGGATTGGCCTCGTGCACGATGATCGGGATCTTGCGGCGGCGCGCGGCGAGATAGCCGGGCGTCGCGACGTAGCCGCCGAAGCCGACGAGCACGTCGGCGTGGGTGCGGTCGAGGATCGAGGCCGCCGCGTTGATCGCTCCGGCGAGGCGGCCGGGCACCGTCAGCAGCCGTGGCGTGAGCGTGCGCGGAAGCGGGACCGGCGGGATCAGCGCCAGCTCGTAGCCGCGCTGCGGCACGAGCCTCGTCTCCAGCCCCCGCTCGGTGCCCAGGCAGGTGACCTCGACGCCGGGATCCTCCCGGCGCAACGCATCAGCCAGGGCCAAGGCCGGCTCGATGTGTCCGGCGGTACCGCCGCCGGCCAGGACAACCCGCATGCTCGTGCTCCTGCTCATTGAATCGCTCCGCTCACGGCCTGTCGCATCCTCAGCGCCTGGCCAGGCCAAGCCAGCTTAGAGCCACCATGGCCGGACCAGGACCACGCGCCGCGAGAGCCTGCCGGGCGCCGGGCTCGCGTTTCGCGAACGACAACAGCATGCCCAGCGCGATCAGCGTGGGGATCAGGGCTGATCCACCGTACGACACAAGCGGAAGAGGGATGCCCGTAATGGGCAGGACGCCGATCACCGCGCCGATGTTCACGATGGCCTGAATGGCCAGCCAGGCGGTCGCTCCCGCCGCGGCGAGCTGCATGAACGGGTCCTTGACCCTGCGTGCGATGCGTAGTCCCGCGTACGCGAGGAGTCCGAACAGACCGAGGACGACGAGCGTGCCGATGAGGCCCAGCTCCTCGCCGATGATCGCGAAGATGAAGTCGGTCTCGGGGTTCGGGAGATAGTTCCACTTGGCGCGGCCCTCGCCCAGACCGGTGCCGAACCAGCCTCCGGAGGCGATGGCGTACAGCCCTTGGATGCCCTGGTAGTTGATGTCGACCTGGTTGCCCGTCTGGTCGAGGAAACCGGTGAGCCGCTGCAGCCGGTACGGCTCGACGACGATGAGGATCGCCACCAGGACGCCGGTGACGCCCGCCATGCCGACGAACAGCCGTCCGGGCGCGCCCACCACCCACAGCAGGGCCAGGAAGATCGTCAGGAGCACGAGCGTGGTGCCGAGGTCGCTGCCGATCATGACGAGCATGACCAGCACGCCGGCGCCCGGCAGGAGCGGCATCAGCAGGTGACGCCACTCGGTGAGCTGGCGGAGCTTCTCCTTGCGCGCCAGCAGGTCGGCACCCCACAGGATCAGCCCGAGCTTGGCCGGCTCGGACGGCTGGAGCTGGAAGGGGCCGCCGAAGCTGATCCAGCGCTGGGCGCCGTTCACGCTGCGGCCGAGACCCGGCACCAGGGCCACCAGGAGGGCCAGCGCCGACAGCAGCATCAGCGGGTACGCCAGGGCGCGGAAGATCTTCGTGGGCATCCGGGCCGCGATCCACATCAGCGGCAGCCCGATGGCCACCCACAGCGCCTGCTTCTCGAACAGCGTGTACGCCGAGCCGGTGTACTGGTACTGCCGGACGCTGGAGGCCGACAGGACCATCACCATGCCGAGCGCCAGCAGCAGCATCGAGCAGCCGAGCACCAGGTAGTACGAGGTCAGTGGACGGTCGAGGAGCCCGGCGGTGCTGGACGCCCAAAGACGGGGCCGTCCGCGCGTCTCCTCCTCATGGGTCGCGCTCATCTCAGGCCCCTATCGCCCGGTGAGCCGCCTGACGGCTGCGGCGAACGCCTCGCCGCGCGCGGGATAGTTGGCGAACATGTCGAATGATGCCCCCACCGGTGCGAGCAGCACGGTGTCACCGGGGTGCGCCATGGCGGCGGCTTCACTGACCACGTGATCCATGGCACCAGTGTCGGTGTCGGCGACATCGACGACGGCGACATTCGGCGCGTGTCGCGCAAGTGCCGCCGCGATCCGCCCGCGGTCGCGGCCCATCAGGACCACGCCGCGCAGCCGGTCGGCGCAACCGCGGACCAGATCGTCGACCTCGGCGCCCTTCAGGAGCCCGCCGGCGATCCAGACGATCGAACGGTAGGCGGCGAGGGACGCGGCGGCGGCGTGAGGATTGGTCGCCTTGGAATCGTTGATGTACGTGACGTCGTCGATGGTCGCGATGTGCTCGATCCGGTGCGGATCGGGGGTGAACGCCCGCAGGCCGTCGCGTACGGCGTCGGGAGGGACGCCGTAGGCACGCGCCAGCGTCGCCGCGGCGAGGGCGTTGGCGACGTTGTGCGGTGCGTACGGCCGTACGTCGGTCAGCAGGGCGAGCTCGGCCGCCTCGCGCACCGGGTCCTCGGTGAACGCACGGTCGACGAGGAGATCGTCGACGAGGCCCAGCTCACCCGCGCGCGGGTAGCCGAGGGTGAAGCCGACGGAGCGCTCGGCGCGCTCGGCGAGGCGGACGGACCACTCGTCGTCGACGTTGACGACCGCGAGCGTGCCCGGCGCGTAGATCTTGCCCTTGTCGGCGGCGTACTCCTCCAGGGACCCGTGCCAGTCGATGTGGTCCGGCGCGACGTTCAGCACGGTCGCGGCGAACGGCTGGACCGTGGAGGACCAGTGCAGCTGGAAGCTGGACAGCTCGACGGCCAGCACGTCGTACCGCTCGGCGGGTGCGGTCGCGGTGCCGGCGACCGCCTCCACGATCGGGATGCCGACGTTGCCGACGGCGAGGGAGCGTGAGCCGGCCGCCGCGAGCATACAGGCGAGCATCCGCACGACCGTCGTCTTGCCGTCGGTGCCGGTGATCGCCAGCCAGGGCGCGGCGTCGGGCTCGCGCAGCCGCCAGGCCAGCTCGACCTCGCCGATGACCTCGATGCCGGCGGTGGCCGCCGTGACGAGCAGCTGCGCGGTCGGCCGCCAGCCGGGCGAGGTGACGACCAGCTCGGTCCCCGCGGGCAGCGTGTCGCCGTCACCGAGGCGCACGGCGATGCCCGGCTCGGTGATCTTCTCCCGCAGGGTCTCGCCGTCGCGCGCGTCGACGAGTGTGACGTGGGCTCCGCGTGCGGCGAGGACTCCCGCCGCAGCCCTGCCCGAGACTCCGGCGCCGGCGACGCAGATGCTGCGGCCGGCCCACAGGTCGGTCACTGGTGCGGCATCCATTCGATGTAGAAGAGGGCCAGGCCGCTGGCCACGCAGAGCGCCGAGATCAGCCAGAACCGCACCACGATGGTGGTCTCGGCCCAGCCGGACAGCTCGAAGTGGTGCTGGAGCGGCGCCATCTTGAACACACGTTTTCGCGTCATCTTGAAGAACCCGACCTGGATGATCACCGACAGGGTGATGATCACGGGCAGGCCGCCGAGGACGACGAACAGCATCTGCGTGCGGGTCATCACGGCCAGGCCGACGATCACGCCGCCGAGGCCGAGCGACCCCGTGTCGCCCATGAAGATCTTGGCCGGCGGCGCGTTCCACCACAGGAACCCGACGAGCGCGCCGAGCACGGCGGCGGCCACGACCGCGAGGTCGAGCGGGTCGCGCACCGTGTAGCAGTTGGGCGCGAGGGCGACCTCGGTGCAGCTGTTGCGCAGCTGCCAGTTGCCGATCAGCACGTACGCGCCCAGGACCGTGCCCACGGCGCCGGCGGCGAGGCCGTCGAGACCGTCGGTGAGGTTCACCGCGTTGGACGTACCGGCGATCATGATGAGCGACCACAGCACGAAGAGGTACGGGCCGATCGAGGGCCCGAAGTCGCGCAGGAACGACAGGTGGGTCGTCGCGGGCGTGATGTCGTAGCCGTTGGGGAACCGCAGCGCCAGCAGGGCGAAGACCACCCCGATGATGATGATGCCGATCATCTTCGCGCCGCTGCGCAGGCCGAGGCTGCGCTGTTTGAAGACCTTGATGTAGTCGTCGACGAAGCCGACGACGCCGAGACCCGTCATCAGGAACAGGACGAGCATGCCCGACACGGTCGGCCGCGTCGTCGTCGCCAGGTGCGCGATGGCGTACCCGACGAGCGCGGCGACGATGAACACCGTGCCGCCCATCGTGGGGGTGCCGCGCTTGCCGAGGTGGGCCTGCGGGCCCTCCTCGCGGATCATCTGACCGTAGCCGAGACGGCGTACGAGGCGGATCCACAGCGGTGTGCCCAGCAACCCGATGATCAACGAGAGAGCCGAGGCGACCAGAATGGTCCTCACGCGTCGTACCCCCTCTCGGGCCCGGCGAGCACCGCCTGAGCGACCCTTTCCAGCCCGGCGACGCGCGATCCCTTGATCAGCACGACGTCACCCGGACGCAATCGCTCGTTCAGCGCGGCGACCGCCGCACCGACATCATCGACCTGCACGCATTCTCCCGTCCACGCCCCCACCTGCCCGGCCCCCTTCAGCACCGACGCGGCCGTCTCGCCCACGGCGATGAGACCCGTCAGGCCACCGCGCGCGGCGTAGGCTCCGATCTTCTCGTGTTCGTCCACCGTCGACGCCCCCAGCTCGGCCATGCCGGCGAGCACCGCGTACGCGCGTCCTCCGCCGGCCATGTGGACGAGCGTGTCGAGCGCCGCCCTCACCGACTCGGGGTTGGCGTTGTAGGCGTCGTTGACCACCGTGACCCCGTCGGGGCGCTCGGTGACCTCCATCCGCCAGCGGCTGGCCGGCGTCGCCTCCGACAGAGCCTCCGCCACGGCTTCGGCGGTCATGCCCAGTGTCCGGGCTGTGGCCGCGGCCGCGAGCGCGTTGGCCACCGCGTGGGCGCCGTGCAGCCGCAGCTCGACCGGTGCCGAACCTTCCGGCGTGACCAGCGTGAACCGCGGGCGTCCCGCCTCGTCCAGCGTCTCGTCCGCAGCGCGCACGGTGGCGTCCGGCGACCGGCCGAAGGTCACGACCTCGGCGGACGTGCGGGCGGCCATGGCGCGTACGAACGGGTCGTCGGCGTTGAGTACCGCGGTGCCCTGCGCCGTGAGCGCCTCCACGAGCTCCCCCTTGGCCTTGGCGACGACGTCCCGGCTTCCGAACTCACCGATGTGGGCGCTACCGACGTTAAGGACGATACCGAGCTGAGGCGGTGCGATACGGGCCAAATGGGTTATGTGCCCGAGACCACGCGCGCCCATCTCCAGAACGAGGTAGCGGGTGCCGGCGTCGGCGCGCAGCACGGTGAGCGGGTGGCCGATCTCGTTGTTGAACGATCCCGGCGGCGCGACCGTGGGCCCGAGCCTCGCCAGGAGGTGCGCGATGAGGTCCTTGGTCGAGGTCTTGCCCGCCGACCCGGTCAGGCCGACGACGGTCACCTCGGGCAGCCGTTCGACCACCGCGCGGGCGAGAGCGCCCATCGCAGCGAGGACGTCGTCCACGAGGACCGACGGCGCGCCGGTCGCGCGCTCGGCGAGGACGGCCGCCGCGCCCGACGCGACGGCCTGTCCGACGAAGTCGTGGCCGTCGGAGCGCTCGCCGCGCAGGGCGGCGAACAGCGCGCCGGGCTCGATGTGCCGCGAGTCGATGACGACGGGTCCGCTCACGACCGTCTCCGGGGACGCTCCGTCCAGCCTCCCCCGGGTGATCTCCGCGATCTTCGCGAGCGAGAGTGGGATCAAGACTGCTCCTCGTCAATGGTCCGGCGTTCGCGCAGCGCGCGTCGTACGACCTCGCAGTCGTCGAACGGGAGGACCGCACCGGCGATGTACTGGCCCTGTTCGTGGCCCTTGCCGGCGATGACCACGACATCGCCCCGCCGGGCACGGCCGATCGCGAGCGCGATCGCCGCGGCCCGGTCGGGCTCGACGACGACGTGAGCCCGTTCGCCTTCCGGCACGGTGAGTACCCCCCCGACCATAGCGGTGAGAATGGTCCAGGGGTCCTCGGTGCGCGGGTTGTCGTTGGTGAAAACCACCTCGTCGGCGCCGCGAGCCGCCAGCTCGCCCATGACGGGGCGCTTTCCGCTGTCACGGTCGCCGCCGGAGCCCAGGACGATGGTGAGGCGGTCCTCGGTCAGCGGGCGCAGCGTGCCGAGGACGGCCTCGACCGCGCCCGGCTTGTGCGCGTAGTCGACGAGCACGGTGAAGTCCTGGCCCTCGTCGATCCGCTCCAGCCGCCCCGGCACGCCCGGCAGCGTCGCGATGCCGTGCACCGCGATCTGCAGGGAGATGCCGGACTCCACCAGCGCGACGATGGCGCCGAGGGCGTTCGCGACGTTGAACGGCCCGGGCAGCGCAACGCTCGCCTCGGCCTCGACGCCGCCGGGGCCGATGACGCGGAACGTGCTGCCGCCCGCGCCGAGGCGCACGTCGGCCGCCCGCCAGTCGGCGCCCGGGTCGCCGTCCGCCGAGAACGTCGTCACCGGGATCTTCGAGACGTGGGTCAGCCGCCGTCCCCACGAGTCGTCGACGTTGACGACGCCGAGTCTGCTCAGCTCGGGGGTGAACAGCTTCGCCTTGGCGGTGAAGTAGTCCTCCATCGTCGGGTGGTAGTCGAGGTGGTCCTGGGACAGGTTGGTGAAGAGGGCGACCTCGTAGAAGGCGCCGCTCACGCGGCCGAAGTCGAGGGCGTGGCTGGAGACCTCCATCGCCGCCGCGGTCACACCGCGCTCGCGCATCAGCGCGAACAGCGCGTGCAGGTCGGTCGACTCCGGCGTGGTGAGCGCGCTCGGCAGGGTCTCCAGGCCGATCTTGACCTCGATGCCGCCGACGAGTCCCGTCTCGTGCCCGGCGGCCCGCAGGCCCGCCTCCAGGAGGTAGGTCGTCGTGGACTTGCCGCTCGTGCCGGTGACTCCCAGGAGGGCCAGGTCCCGCACCGGCCGGCCGTACACCCAGGAGGCCACCTCGCCGAGCACCGCGCGCGGGTCGTCGACGACGAGCACCGGGACGCCGGCCTTCTCCGCCGGGACGCGGCCCTCGCGGTCGGTCAGGATGCCGACGGCGCCGGCCTCGGCGGCCTGAACGGCGAAGACCGCGCCGTGGAACCGGCTGCCGGGCAGCGCCGCGTACAGGTCTCCCGCGGCGACCTTCCGAGAGTCGTGCGTCACGCCGGTGACCATCCCGCGCACCGGCTGTCCCTGCTCGCTCAGGCCGAGTAGGGACACGAGCCCGGAGAGTGGCCGGGCGAGGACGGACTGGGGTCGCATGTGGTCGGGTCTGTTGGACACGGCGGAGAGAGTACCGCTGGTCACCGGTGGTCTGCGTAAATTCGGATCTTCGGCGACTTACTGCCGGTCGGGGGGACCTTCCGGCTCTGCAGCGCGAAGCTCATGACGTCCTTGAACACCGGCGCGGCCACCTCGCCACCGTAGTAGCCCTTCCGCGGCTTCTGCAGCACGACCTCGACGACGACCTGGGGGTCGTCGGCCGGCGCGAAGCCCACGAACGTCGCCGTGTAGCCGCCTCCGGAGTAGCAGCCGCACCTGGGGTTGACCTTCTGCGCGGTGCCGGTCTTGCCCGCCACCCGGTAGCCCGCGATCTGCGCCGCGGGCGCGGTGCCCTCCTTGGTGGTGACGCCCTCCAGCATCCGGGTCAGCGAGTCAGCGGTGCTCTGCTTGATCACCCGCCGGGAGACCGGCGGGGCCGACGGGGTGAACGTGCCGTGGTCGTCGGTGGTGCCGGCGATGAGGTTCGGGGTGACGCGCACGCCGCCGTTGGCGATCGTGGCGTAGACGCTCGCGGTCTGCAGGGCGTTCACCGACACCGACTGGCCGAAGGCGATGGAGTAGCGGTCGGTGCCCCACCACTGGTCGACCTGCTTCAGGATGCCGGCGCTCTCCCCGGGCAGGCCGATGCCGGTCTTCTCGCCGTATCCGAAGGCCCGCATGTACTGGTAGAGCTGCGTCGGCGTGACGCGTTCGCTGGCCATGATCGTTCCGACGTTGCTCGACTTCGCGAGCACGCCGCCGAAGGTCAGCGGCTCGGGCGCGTGGCTCTCCGAGTCATGGAAGACCCGGTCGTAGCGCTTGAGGTGGTCGGGCACGGTGAACGCCGTCTCCGGCGTGACGCCGCCGGCCTCCATCGCCGCCGCCGCTGTGATGACCTTGCTCGTGGAGCCCGGCTCGAAGCCCTCCTGCACCGCGCGGTCGCCCAGGTCGGCGGGCTTGGCGTTGTAGTAGGTCGCCGGGTCGAAGGTGGGCACGGTGGCCATCGACAGGACCTGGCCGTTGCGGGGGTCCATGACGATGACGCTGCCGCTCTGCGCGCCGGTGGCCTTCACCTGCTTGGCGATGGCGTTCTGCGCCTTCCACTGGATGTCGCGGTCGAGCGTCAGCCGGATGCCGCGGCCGGGGATCGGCTTGCTCTGCTGGTCCTCGCCCATCGGGATGCGCTGGCCGGTCTCGCTCAGCTCGACCTTCTGCCAGCCGCTCCTGCCCTTGAGCAGCTTGTTCTCGGCCGATTCGAGGCCCGCGCCGCCGTCGCCGTCGCTGTTGACGAAGCCGGAGATGTTCGCGGCGAGCGAGCCGCCCGGGTAGACGCGGCGGTATTCCCGCAGGCTGCCGATGCCCTTGAAGTCCATCGCAGTGACCATGCGGGCGCGGTCCGGCTGGACGTGGTGGACCAGCTCGACGTAGCGGTTGAGCTTCGGGCCGGGGGTCAGCTTCCTCAGCAGGTCGGCGGAGTTCAGGCCGAACATCGACGCGAGCGCGGCGGCGATCTCGCCGCGCTTGGCGGGCTCGACCATCACCGGGTCGGCGTAGATCACCCGCGCGTCGACGGTCATCGCGAGGGACTGGCCTCCGGCGAACGTGATCGGGCCGCGCACCGCGGGCAGGTCGATCCGGCTCAGCCGCTGGCGTACGGCGGCGTCGGCGTAGCCCTTGGACTCGATGCCCTGGAGCTGGACGAGACGGCCGGCGAACAGGGACAGCACGAAGGCCACGAGCAGCAGGCCGATGTTGAGACGCCGGATCGGGTCGCGGCGGACGATCACCCGCCGCGGGCGCTGCGGTGGGCGCCGCGGCGGCACCGGGGCCGACCGGCGGCGCGGCGGCGGTGGTTTCGTCGCCGCGCCGCCGCGCGCGCCGGATCGGCCCTGAGGCGTCCGCGTACGACCGGTCTGCCCGCGGCTCGTACTGCGCGGACCTCCGGGAGGGGGTGCGGCCGGGCCGCGTCCGCGCCGGGTCGTCACCGCTTTCCGTCCTCCGTGGCGCGGGGCGTGGTGCCTCCCGCGGGCGGCACGAGCGCGCCGGGCGCGCCGGTCACGCCCGCGGCGGCGGCCGCGGCCATCGCCTCGTCGGGCACGCCGGGCGGGCGCGCACCGCTCTCGGTGACCTGTCCGGACTGGGCGTCGATGAAGGCCGGCCGGTCGGGGTCCTTCATCCCGAGCTCGCGCGCCTTGGAGTGCAGGACCTGCGGGCTGCTCTCGCGGGCGATGTCCTCCTGGAGCGCCTGCTTGCGCTCGCTGAGCTGCTGGTTGCCGCGCTGCAGCTCGCTGAGCGTGAAGGCGTCCTGGGCCAGCACCGTGTTGAGCACGAGCAGGCTGACCAGCGCGCCGCCGAGCAGGCCGACGACGAGCAGCACGAACGGAGCCCGCGGTGGCGTGGCCGCGCGGCGGGCCGGTGCCTTCGGCGGAGGCTTGCGCGGCGCGGACGGCTTGCGTACGGGCTGGGTCGTCGTGGCCGCCGAACGTGCCTTGACAGCGGCCTCGGCGCCCTTCGCTCCCTCGGGCACCGGCTTTCGGCGCTCGCGCCGCGCGGTGTCGTCCCCGCGCCCCGGGGCACGGACCTCCTGTGGCGGGATCGTGGTGGTCATACGGCGCCTCCTGCTTCACTCCGCGCACGCGGCGGGTCTTCACCGTTGGACGTCGCGCCGATGCCTCGCGGACGCCCTTCCTCCTCACGAATTCGCTCGGCCGCGCGAAAACGCGCCGAAGCGGCCCGTGGGTTGGTCTTGGTCTCCTCGTCGGACGGGAGTTCCGCGCCGCGGGTGAGCAGGCGGAACCGTGGTGCTAGCTCCGGCAGAGGGACCGGCAGGTCCTGGGGGGTGGTGTCGATGACGCGTTCGGCGAGGGCACGCTTGACGATGCGGTCCTCAAGGGAGTGGTAAGAGAGCACGGCGACGCGGCCGCCGAGGGCCAGGGCGTCGAGTGCGGCAGGCACGGCGCGGCCGAGTGCGGCCAGTTCGTCGTTGACCTCCATGCGGAGGGCCTGGAAAGTGCGCTTGCCGGGGTGGCCCCCGGTGCGCCGGGACGCGGCGGGGATCGCGTCGCGGACGATGTCGACGAGACGGCTCGTCGACGTGATCGGGGTGCGCCCCCGCTCACGGACGATCGCGTCGGCGACGCGTCGCGCGAAGCGCTCCTCGCCGTATTCACGCAGGATCCGCGTGAGGTCGCCGGCGGAGTAGGTGTTGACCACGTGCTCGGCGGTGAGCGCCTGCGTGCGGTCCATGCGCATGTCGAGCGGAGCGTCGTAGGAGTAGGCGAAGCCTCGCTCGGCCTCGTCGAGCTGCGGGGAGGAGACCCCGAGGTCGAAGAGGACGCCGTGCACACGCGCGATGCCGAGGTCGTCGAGGACCTGCGGGATCTCGTCGTAGATCGCGTGCACGAGGGAGAAGCGCCCGGCGTACGGCTCGAGACGGCGCGCGGACCGCTCCAACGCGGTCTCGTCGCGGTCGAGCCCGATCAGCCGGGCACGCGGGCAGGCTGCGAGGACGGCCGCGGAGTGGCCGCCGAGGCCGAGTGTGGCGTCGATGAAGTAGGTGTCCTCACCGGAGGGCGCCGACAGGGCAGGACCGAGCAGCGCCAGGATCCGGTCGAGCATGACCGGTATGTGGCCCTGCGCGCGTGGTCCCCCCTCGCGCTCTTCGTCGCCTTGCATCAAAGCCTCTCATCAACGCCACTGCTCGCGGACTGCGCTGAGGCCGCTACTCACCGGCCTGGTCCGGTGCCATGAAATATCCGAACAGGGCACCTGGGATAAGGCCGATATGGAAACATCACCGGATACGCACGAGCGTCCCGGTGTGTACGGCGGCTCACCGCTCAATGGCTTCTCGCCGGCCCCCGTACGGAATTTCGTCCGGCCAGGTCCCCATCCGCTGCTCCGTGAGGAAGAAGTGCAACGGCCATCTGGCACCGGGGAAGGTGCGCCAGCTGGGAGCGGGTGGAGACCTCGCCGAACGGATCCGCGACCGACGTTGGTGCGGTCATAGAACCCCGGGCAGCACCTCCTCGGACAGATCGGAGAACTCCGGCTCCTGTGCTTCGAGGTAGGTCTCCCACGCCGTGGCGGCCCAGATCTCCAAGCGCGTGTTGGCTCCGATGACGGCACAGTCGCGGTCGAGCCCGGCGTAACTTCTCAGCGCCGGTGGAATCGTGACCCGCCCCTGTTTGTCCGGAACCTCATCCGAGGCGCTGGCGAAGAAGACCCTGCTGTAATCCCGTACCGCCTTGGCGGTGACCGGTGCCGTGCGAAGCGCCTCGGTGATGCGCTGGAACTCCGCCTCAGGGAAGACGTAGAGGCATCGCTCCTGGCCCTTCGTGATCACCAATCCCCCTGACAGCTCCTCGCGGTACTTCGCCGGCAGGAACAGTCGTCCCTTGTCGTCCAAGCGCGGTGAATGGGTGCCGAGGAACATCGGCCCCACCTCCCGCCCCCGGAGGGCCTTGACACCTGCCCCACGGCGCCCCACTGTACTCCACTCTCCCCCACGGTCAACGACCAAAACGCCCGTCTCGCGACGTCGTGTCGCGAGAAAGCCCAGGTCAGAGAGGGTGGTGCGTTGTGGGGGGCCGCAAGGCCCCCGAAAGGCCGGCGCGCCGCGGAACGACGGATATGGGGACGCGACGCCCGGAAGTCACCGGCCTCTCGCAACGAAGTGGAGGGAAGTGGCACTCCGAAATGGCATCGGCCCGATGACACGAAAGACCGATTCGCGGTTTACGCTCCTGCCAGCAAGTCATCGCCGACGAGCGGGATAGAAGACATACTGTCTGTGCAACATGGAAGATGATGGACGAAACGGGTGGATCTCCCCATCCGCGTTCGCGCGTGACGGGGTGCCACCACCATGGCCGCGCCCCCGTTCGGGTGGCACGAGGAGGGGTTGGTGGCAGTAAGCACGCACGGTGACGTCGGTCCGGGGTTGGAACACCTGGCGAAGATCTCGAACCGGATCTCCGGGGCCATCGAGACCGTCATCGAAGGCAAGCCCGAGGTGGTGCGCCTCGCCCTGACCGTTCTCCTCTCCGAGGGGCACCTGCTCATCGAGGACGTCCCCGGGGTCGGCAAGACGATGCTGGCCAAGGCGCTGGCGCGGTCGATCGACTGCTCGGTACGCCGGGTCCAGTTCACCCCCGACCTGCTGCCCAGCGACATCACCGGGGTCAGCGCGTACAACCAGGAGCGCCGGGAGTTCGAGTTCAAGCCCGGCCCGGTGTTCGCGAACATCGTGGTGGGCGACGAGATCAACCGCGCGTCGCCCAAGACGCAGTCCGCGCTCCTGGAGTGCATGGAAGAGCGACAGGTCACCGTCGACGGCCGTACGCACGACCTCGACGCGCCGTTCATGGTGATCGCGACGCAGAACCCGGTCGAGATGGAGGGCACCTATCCCCTCCCCGAGGCCCAGCGCGACCGCTTCACCGCCCGTATCTCCATGGGATACCCCGCACCAGAGGCCGAGCTGGAGATGCTCGACGTACACGGCGGCGCCTCTCCCCTGGACGACCTGACCCCGGTGGCCAACGCCGCCGACGTACGCGACCTGATCGACGTGGTGCGCGGCATTCACGTCTCCTCCGCGGTCCGCGACTACGCCATCGCCCTCGTCACCGCGACGCGCGACCACCCCGAGCTGCGCCTGGGCGCCTCGCCGCGCGCGACGCTCCAGCTCGTACGCGCCGGACGCGCGCGCGCCGCCCTGGAGGACAGGGAGTACGTCCTCCCCGACGACCTGCAACGCCTCGCCGTGCCCGTCCTCGCGCACCGGCTGCTTCCCACCGCCGAGGCGCAGGTCGAGCGCAGACTTCCCGAGCACGTGGTCACCGAACTGGTCGCCCGCGTGCCGGTGCCCGACCGCCGGCACTAGGACAGGCGGTCGGCGTGGACAACGGCATCGCGGTACGCCGGGTCGAGGGCGCCGGTCCCGAGGGCCACGGCGCCCTGCCACCGGAACGGCGCGGCGCCGTACGCCGCATCCTGGGCGCGCTGACGACGCGTGGCCGTTCGTTCATGGCGGCCGGCGTCACCGCGATCGCGTGCGCGTTCATCGTCGGCGAGCGCGACCTGCTGCGGGCCGGAATGCTCATCCTCACGCTGCCGCTGCTGTCGGCGCTCGTGGTGTCCCGCACCCGCTACCGGCTGACCTGCGTACGCCGCGTCACGCCCACGCGCCTGCCGGCCGGGCACGAGGCCAAGGTCGAGCTGCTGCTGCAGAACGTCTCGCGGCTGCCCACCGGAATCCTCCTGGTCGAGGACCAGGTGCCGTACACCCTCGGCGGCCAGACGAGGTTCGTGATCGACCGGATCGAGCCGCACGGCGCGCGGGAGATGATCTACCGGGTACGCGCGGACGTGCGCGGACGCTACCGGGTGGGGCCGCTGTCCGTACGCCTCGCCGACCCGTTCGGCCTGGTCGAGCTGGCACGGTCGTTCACGACGGCGCACCGGCTCACCGTAACGCCGCCGATCGTGCCGATCCCCCACGGACGCCTGATGGGCTCGTGGGCGGGCGGCGGTGAGAGCCGGGCTCGTACGGTGTCGACCGCCGGCGAGGACGACGTCGCGCCGCGGGAGTACCGCCACGGCGACGACCTTCGGCGCGTGCACTGGCGCTCGACGGCGCGCCACGGCGAGCTGATGGTGCGGCGCGAGGAGCAGCACTGGCAGAGTCGCGGCACCCTGTTCCTCGACACACGGCGGCTGGCGCACTGGGGCGATGGGCCTGCGGCCTCGTTCGAGCAGGCCGTCTCGGCCGCCGCCTCCATCGGCGTTCAGCTCGGCCGCGAAGGCCTCGGGCTGCGGTTCATCACCGACGAGGGCGAGTCACTCCCCGCGTCGGTGGCGTTCGAGGGCGCCCTGCTCGACGCGCTGGCGGTCGCCAGGATGTCGAAGGGCCGGTCGCTGCGGCCGGGGCTGTCTGCCCTGCGCGCGGCGGCGGACCAGGGCGACGGGCTCGTGATCGGGGTGTTCGGGCGGCTCACCGCCGAGGACGCCCGCGAGGTGGCGCGGTCCCGCCGGGGCACCGCCACGTGCGTCGCTGTGATCGTCGACGCGACGGCGGAGACCTCCAAGCTCTCCCCCGCGGCGACGGCGCTGCGCGTCGCCGGATGGCGGGTGCTGACCATCACGTCGGTGACGGCCCTGGCGTCCGCCTGGGCCGGTATCGGACAGGCCGGTGAGAACTCCGAGGCGCGTGCCGCACGGGATCGCGCCGACGCGAAGGACTGAACGGGGTGAGTGACCGATGAGACTGCGCCTCACCGTCACGGCGGCGGTGGCGACGATGCTCGCGTCGATCGGCCTCTACCCGCTGTTCGAGACCCCCGGCTGGTTCGGCACCGGCTTCGGCGCGGTGGTGACCGTGGCCGCGGTCGGGGTGCTGACGCGCCGTTACCGGGTTTCGGTGCTGCTCTGCCCGCTCGCCGGGCTGTTCGCGATATTCCTCTACCTCACCTTGACCTTCACCTCCGGCGACGCGTTCCTGGCGATCATCCCGACGCCCGGCTCGGTGGCCCAGCTGGGCCGGATGTTCGCCGAGGGCTGGAGCGACGCCAACTCCTACGCCGCGCCGGTGCCGGTCGTGCCGGCCATCGACATGCTCGCCGCCACCGGCATCGGGCTCGTCGCGATCCTCGTCGACCTCCTCGCGGTGCGGATACGCCGGGCGGCCCTTGCCGGGCTGCCTCTGCTGGCGATGTACTGCGTGCCGGCCGCGGTGCGGGAGGAGACCGTGAGCTGGCTGGCGTTCATCCTCGGCGCGTCCGGCTTCCTCGGGCTGCTGGTCGCCGACTCCCGCGAGCACCTGTACGCCTGGGGACGTCCCGTGTTCACGCGGCGCTGGGCGGCGAGCCAGGAACTCGACGAGCGGCCCGACGCGGCCCCGCTCGCGGCGACCGGCCGTCGCATCGGGCTGACCGCCATGGCCGTCGCGATCGCCGTGCCGCTCGCCGTGCCGGGCATCGAGCCCCGCGGGATCTTCGGCCTCGGCGGGAGCGGAGGAGGAGGCGGCCACGGCTCCACCGGCGTCACGAACCTGGACCCTCTGGACCCGCTCGTGAGCGTACGGCGCCAGCTCGTCTTCACCGGCGACGCCGAGGTGCTCAGGTACACCACCACCGACGGCGCCGCGCCGGAGTACCTGCGGATGTACTCCCTCGACCGCTTCGACGGCGAGACGTGGACGACGGGGAGCCTGCACGGCGGCAAGGACGAACGCGTCGCCGGAAAGCGGCTGCCCACCGACCCCGGTCTCGCCTCCATGCCGGCCCGCGCCGTCGTCACGAAGATCAGCATCAGCAAGAAGGTGCGCGGCCTGGGCGTGCTGCCCGCCCCGTACCCGCCCACCAAGGTGGACATCAAGGGCGACTGGCGCGTCGACCCCACCTCCCTGTCGCTGTTCTCCCCGCACGACTCGGCGGGCGGCCGCACGTACACCGTGTCCAGCCTCCGGCCCGCACCGGACTACCAGCAGCTGGAGACGACCGCCACGGCGCCGTCCTCGGTCACCGGGCGCGACCTGTCGGTGCCCAGCTGGCTCAATGACGACATCTCCGTACTGGCGAACGACATCACCAAGTCGGGGCTCACCTCCTACGACAAGGCCGTGAAGCTCCAGGACTGGTTCACCAAGCCGGGGAACTTCGTCTACAGCCTCACCACGCCGTCGCCACGTTCCGGCGGGTCGCTGCGCGACTTCCTGTTCCACAGCAAGACCGGATACTGCGAGCAGTTCGCGTCGTCGATGGCGCTGCTGGCACGGCTCCTCGGCATCCCGGCGCGTGTCGGCATGGGCTACACGGCGGGCACGCGGCAGCCCGACGGGACCTGGCTCGTCCGCACCAAGGACGCACACGCGTGGCCCGAGCTGTACTTCACCGGCATCGGCTGGCTGCGGTTCGAGCCGACGCCGGCCGGCGGCGAGGGCCAGGGCAGCGCCGTCACCCCGGACTACACGACGCCGCGCCTGGTGCCCGGATCTCCGGACGGCGACCCGCAGCTCGGCTCGACGGCGGGCGGCACGAACCCGACCAACCACTCCGCGGGCTCCAGCGTCACGACCCGCCACCACACCGACCTGCCGAGCGACATGACCGGCGCGGCCGGCCCGGCGCCGAAGCCGTCGGAGGACCATACGCCGATCGCCTGGCTGCTGGCCGCGCTCGGCGCCGTCGTGCTGCTCCTGATACCGGCCGCGCTCCGGCGGCTGTCCCGCGTCTACCGCTGGACCCACGCGAAATCCGACACGGACGTCGCCCACGCCGCGTGGGACGAACTGCGCGCCACCGTGGTCGACCACGGCCTGCCATGGCGGCCGAGCGACAGCCCGCGAGCGGCAGCCCTCCACCTGGCGAACGTCCTGACCTTGGACGAGACACCGACGGAGGCGCTGACCCGCATCGCACGCGCGGAGGAACGCGCCCGGTACGCCCGGTCCCCCGGCGAGGCCACGACACTGCGCGACGACATGCGGGTGATCAGCTCGGCGTTCCGCAAGAAGGTGACGCGAGGGGTCAGGTGGCGAGCGAGACTGCTACCGCCGTCGTCGGCAAGGCTCCTGCGCCGCCTGGGCTCCCGAGCGTTGGACGCGTTCGACTGGCTGGATGTGGTCACCCTCCGCCGCCGAAACCGCACCTGACCCAGCCGCCCGAAGTACCTGTCGCCCCTGACGGTCCCGCCGCCCTTGGCGGTCGGCTTCGGCGTCCACTTGCCGAAGTCCGACGCGGGTCAGCGTCACCGCCGGACGCCGGCCGCGGGCGCTCGTCCGGGGCACCCACGCAGCTCCGCACAGCGGCCGCGTCCGGGCACCGCCCGGACCAGACGCGGCCCGACCAGACGCGGTGGCCGGAGGTTATCTGGCCATATATGGCCGTATCGCGATTCCGCGCTGAGAGGGGCGATGTGGTGGCGGCGAGCCTCCAGGGAGCCCGGCGCTTCAGTGCCGGTCATGTCCGGAGGGTGGTCGCCCTCCGGGAGCGCGCTCACCCTCCGGACAGGTCTCCCCTGCCCTGCGGCGCTTCCGACTCGGGTTAGTCATCGGGTGGGCTATCCCGCGACCTCGTAGACATCCTGGGAGGGCTGGTGGGCGGTCTCCCGGGCCGGGGGTGGGCACCTGATTGAGCCACGCGGACCTCCCACAGCTGGGCGGGCATCCAGGACGGACGGGCGCTCAGGACGGGTGGCCCCAAGGCCAGGTGGGCTCTCCCGGGGCACTCGTAGACATTCCGAGGATCGCGTGGCGACGGGCTCAGAGGTTGCCGGGTGACCGGTGCCGATGTGGCGGGCGTGACCGCGTTGGGCGTGACCGGCGTGGCCCGCGTGGCCCGCGTAACCAGCGTGGCCCGCGTAACCAGCGTGGCTGGCGTGGCTGGCCGAGGTGATCGACACGGCCGTCGGTGGGCGTGGTTAATGGCCGGTGGGCCCGAAGGCCGGTGGGCGTGTTGGAGTGGTCGGGTGGGTCAGGGGCCTTCGTGGCGGCGGCGCCAGCGTTCTTCCATGCGCTCCATGAAGCCCGCCTTAGGGGATTTTGACCCCTTTGAGCTCTTTGCGTGCTTCTTTGGGGCGGGCTCCGCGCCGACGCCATTCATGCGCTTCCAGCTCGTGAGGCCCCAGGCGCAGCAGAACACCATGAGCAGGAACCCGGTCACGCTGATCACGATGCTGATCGGCATCGTGTTGATGATCGGGCCCGCCATGACCACGAACAGGCCGAGGATGAAGCCGATGCCGGCCTTCCAGATCCTCCGCTTGTAGTGCACCTGTGGGTCGGTCGAGCGTACGGCCGAAGCGAATTTCGGATCTTCGGCGTACAGCGCGCGCTCGATCTGGTCGAGCAAGCGCTGCTCGTGGTCAGAGAGCGGCACGGCGCCTCCCAAAGACAGCCCCGTTATGGGGAATCCCATGCCGGACGGGGACATGGCTACCGGTGATATGCCCAGAATACGAGGCGCGACGACCGTGTGAAAGAAAACGTTCGGGCGAGCACGGGCGGATCGCCGAGTCAGCCGGCATATTCGCCGTCCGTAGCCACATCGGTCACCGCTTTCTCAGGCGTCACGCAGCCGCTCCTTACCGTAATGCTCATCTTGAGCGTCATCCACCCTCACTAGGGCCGCGGGGCGTACCGCGCCCGTTCCGAAGCGCCGGGTGGCCTGATCCACGGCCTGCTCGGCCTCACGCCACCCCGTCTCGCGCTCCCCCAGGGCGAGCTGACGGGACGAGGGGCCCGACGGAGCGAGGTTCTCCACGCGGACGCCGACGAGCCGGAGCGGGATGTGCTCCAGACCGGACGCCTCGTAGAGGGCGCATGCCGTGGCGTAGATGTCGTGGGACAGGTCGGTCGGCTCGCGGAGTGTACGGGCGCGGGTGATCGTGCTGAAGTCGGCTTTGCGGAGTTTGATCGCGACCGTACGGCCCGCCTGGCCGCTCGTGCGCAGGCGGCCGCCGACCTTCTCCGACAGCCGCAGCAGCTCGCGCCGGATCGTGCCCCGGTCGGCGATGTCGCGCTCGAAGGTCTCCTCCGCGCCGATGCTCTTGTCGGGGCTGGTGGCCACGACGGCGCGCTCGTCGCGGCCCCAGGCGAGGTTGTGGAGGTGTTCGCCGGCGGCCTCGCCCACCTCATGGCGGAGTGTCTGCTTCGGGGCGGCGGCCAGGTCGCCGACGGTGTGCAGGCCCAGGCGCTTCAAGATGGCCTCGGTGCGCTCGCCGACGCCCCACAGCGCGGCGACCGGCAGCGGGTGCAGGAAGGCGATGATGCCGTCGGCCGGGACGATGAGCAGGCCGTCGGGCTTGCACCGCGTGGAGGCCAGCTTCGCCACGAACTTGGTGCTCGCGACGCCGACCGAGCAGGTGATGCCCAGCTGCTCGTGGACCTGCTCGCGGATCATCTCGCCGATGCGGGCGGGCCTGCCGAGACGGCGCAGCGCGCCCGATACGTCGAGGAACGCCTCGTCGAGCGCGAGTGGCTCCACCAGCGGCGTGATCGAACGAAAGATCTCCATGACGCCGGCCGAGACGGCGGCGTAGCGGTCGTGGCGGGGCGGCAGCACGACCGCCTGCGGGCAGAGCCGGCGAGCCCGCGACATCGGCATCGCCGAGTGGACGCCGTACGTGCGGGCCTCGTACGAGGCGGCCGCGACGACGCCGCGGCCTCCGGCGCCGCCGACGACGACCGGGCGGCCTCGCAGCTCGGGGTGTTCGAGCAGCTCGACGCTGACGAAGAAGGCGTCCATGTCGACGTGCAGGACGCTGCAGCCCGTGTCGTCTCCCGGCGGGCCCTGTGGCGGCCCCGGCCGGTGAAGCTGCTGTTTCCGGCTCATCTCCGGCGCGCCAGCGCGTGCAGCTGGGTGGCGACGTCCTTCAGGACGGGGTGCACCGACACGGCGCGCTCCAGCGACGCGAGCTCCTCGGCCGCGCCGCGCTCGGCGTCGATGATGCCGCTCGGCAGCAGATCGGTGAAGACACGTATGCCGTGCACCTCGCCGGCGCGCAGCCCGGCGCTCTCGATCAGCTCGGCCAGCATGCCGGAGGTGAACCGCCGGGGCATCGGGTCGCGCTCGCCCCACCGGCCCTGCGCGCTGGAGAGGATGCGGCGCGCGTCGGCGAAGTTTCCGGCGAGCGCGCGATGGAGGACCGCCGCGACCTGGTTGGCCGCCAGGACGCTGACCGCGCCGCCCGCACGGACCGTACGCGCGATCGCGGACAGCGCCGCGGCCGGGTCGTCGACGTATTCGAGGACGCTGTGGCAGAGCACGAGGTCGGCGCTGTCGGGCTCGACGACGTCGAGCAGCCCGTCGGCGTCGCCCTGGAGCGCGCGGACCCGTACGCCCGCCTCGGCGGCGCGGCGTTCCAGGCCCGCGAGGGCGTCCGGGCTGGAGTCGACCACCGTCACCTGGTGGCCGAGCTCGGCCAGCGGCACGGCTAGGCCGCCGGTGCCCCCGCCGGCGTCGAGGACGTCGAGACCCGTACGGCCCGACCGCTTGACGCTCTCGTCGAGGACGTCGCGCAGGATGTCCCACACGACGGCGGTCCGCATCGACCGCGGACGCGGACGTTCGCTCACGGTGCCCCCCGTTCAGCCTCTCGGCGCCCAGCTTAGACGCCTACAGGGACAGTGACGGCTTCAACTCGAGGAGACGTGAGAGCAGGCCGTTGACGAACCGCGGGGACTCGTCGGTGGACAGCTCGGTCGCCAGGGCGACCGCCTCGCTGATCGCCACGCCGTCCGGGACCTCGTCGCTCCAGAGGAGCTCGTAGGCGCCCAGCCGGAGCACGTTACGGTCGACGATGGGCATGCGGTCGAGGGTCCATCCGACGGAGTACGTCGCGATGAGCTCGTCGATGCGCTCCCGGCGCTCGCCGACGCCTTCGACGAGCCGGACCATGAAGGCCTGCTCGGCGAGGGGCTGCTGCCCGCGGGCCTGCTCCACCCGCCGGCTGATCACGTCGGCGGGCGGGTCTCCGCGTACCTCGGCCTCGTAGAGGACCTCGAGAGCACGTTTGCGCGCCTTGCTGCGAGCGGCCACAGGTCAGCCGCGACCAAGGTAGTCGCCTGAGCGAGTGTCGACCTTGATCTTCTCACCGGTCGTGATGAAGAGCGGGACGTTGATGACGGCGCCGGTCTCGACCGTCGCCGGCTTGGTGCCGCCGGTGGAGCGGTCGCCCTGCAGGCCCGGCTCGGTCTCGGTCACCTCGAGCACGACGGCTGCGGGCAGCTCGATGTAGAGCGGGTTTTCGTTGTTGAACGCGATGACGGCGTTCTGCTCGGGCAGAAGGTAGTCGGACGCGTCGCCGACGGTCGCGCCGGGGATGCGCGGCTGGTCGTAGGTCTCGGTGTCCATGAAGACGAAGTCCTCGCCCTCGCGGTAGAGGTACTGCATCTCCCGCTTGTCGACGGTGGCCACCTCGACCTTGGTGCCGGCGTTGAAGGTCTTGTCGACGACCTTCCCGGAGAGGACGTTCTTGAGCTTGGTACGGACGAACGCGCCGCCCTTACCAGGCTTGACATGCTGAAACTCCGTAACGGTCCAGAGCTGTCCGTCGAGATTCAGCGTCATGCCGTTCTTCAGGTCGTTCGTCGTCGCCACGGTGCGATGTTCTCCTGCGTCGGCGGCCTGCCGCGTCTAGATGACGAGCAGTTCCTTGGTCGTCTTGGTGAGCAGCTCCGTAGCGTCCGCACGGACCACGAGTGTGTCCTCGATGCGGACCCCGCCACGCCCGGCGACGTAGACGCCGGGCTCGACGGTGATCGGAACTCGATCGAGCAGTTTACCGTTTCTGTCGTATCCCACGAGCGGTGCCTCATGGATCTCCAGACCGACGCCGTGGCCGAGCCCGTGGGAGAAGTCGTCGCCGTGCCCGGCGGCGGTGATGAGGTCGCGTGCCACCGCGTCGACGTCTCCGGGGCGTGCACCCGGGCGAACGGCCTCCAGACCCGCGCGCTGCGCGGTGGCGACCAGCTCGTAGATCTCCCGCTGCCACTCGTCGGGCTCGCCGACCGCGACCGTACGTGTCATGTCGGCGTGGTAGCCGTCGTAGCGCGCGCCGAAGTCCATCGTCACCAGGTCGCCGCTCTCGATCACGCGTGTGCTCGGCGAGTGGTGCGGGATGGCGCCGTTCGGGCCGCTCGCCACGATCGAGTCGAACGCGAGCCCCTCCGCGCCGAGGTCGACCATGGCCCGCTCCAGCGCGATCGCGATGTCGCGCTCGGTTCGGCCGGGCGCGATCCGCGGCACGACGGCGTCGAAGGCGCGGTCGGTGATGGCGCACGCCTCGCGGAGGCACGCGATCTCGGTCTCGTCCTTGACCATGCGCAGCTCCTCGACCGCGTGGCCGAGAGGGACCAGCTCCGTGCCGTCGAGGGCCGCGTCGAGCGTGTCGTGTGCCTCGACGGTCATCTCGTGGGCCTCGTACGCGAGCCGGCCCTTCCCGCGTGAGGCCAGCACGCCGGCGACGTTCTTGTCGACGACGCACTCCAGGTCGGGGCACACCCGAACGGCGGTGCCGACGTAACGCCCGTCGGTGGCGAGCACGGCGGCCCCGTCGGCGCGGATGAGGAGCGCCGCGTTGGAGCTGTCGAGCCCGGTCAGGTAGCGGACGTTGACCAGGCGCGTGATGAGGGCGGCGTCGGCGCCGCGGTCGGCCAGGAGCGCGGCCAGCCGCGTCCGCCGGCCGTCATGAACCTCGGAGTGGGTCTCGGGCATGGCCACGACTCTACGCGTGGCGGGCCTCCATGGGGGGCTCGGCGAGATGGCCTCTGGCGGACGGGCGCCGGAGGCCTCGCCGAGGTGAACCTCGACGGCGCCCCTGGATCAGATCGAGGCGGCGAGTTCGCGGACCTTCTCGATGAGCCTGAGGCGGTCCGCGTGGTCGGTGCCGATGGGAGTGACGTTGAGGGTCGTGACGCCGGACTCCTTCAGGGCCACCAGCCGGTCGCGCACGAAGCCCTCGGTGCCGATGAGGGAGGTCTTCTGCAGGAGGTCGTAGGGGACCTTCTCGGCGGCCTCCTGCTTCTTCCCGTCCAGGTACAGGTCCTGGATCTCCTCGGCCTCCTTCTCGTAGCCGTACCGGCGGGCCAGGTCGTTGTAGAAGTTGCGCCCCTTGGCGCCCATCCCGCCGATGTACAGCGCCGCCATCGGGCGGCCGAACTCCAGGAAGCCCTCGACGTCGTCGCCGATCGCCAGGGCGGCCTGGGCGACGACGTCCAGTTCGCCGAGCGACGGGTCGCGCTTGGCCTTGCCCTTGGCGAGGGCCTCGCCCCAGACGTCGCCCGCCTTCTCCGGCATGTAGAAGATCGGTTCCCAGCCCTCGGCCAGCTCGGCGGTCATCTCGACGTTCTTGGGGCCGAGGGAGGCGATGATGATCGGGATGCGCTCGCGTACGGGGTGGTTGATCAGCTTGAGGGGTTTGCCCAGGCCGGTGCCCTGGTCGGCGGGGAGCGGCAGCTGGTAGTACTTGCCGTCGTAGCTGAGGCGCTCGCGCTTCCAGACCTTGCGGCAGATCTCGATGATCTCGCGGGTACGGCCGATCGGCGCGTGGTACGGCACGCCGTGCCAGCCTTCGATGACCTGCGGGCCGGAGGCGCCGATGCCGAGGACGAACCGGCCGTCGGAGACGTAGTCGAGGCCGGCGGCGGTCATCGCGGTGAGCGTCGGTGTGCGCGAGTAGAGCTGGAGGATGCCGGACGCGATCTGCAGGCGCTCGGTGCGGGCCGCGATGAAGCCCATCTGGCTGACCGCGTCGAAGCTGTACGCCTCCGGCACGAACACGATGTCGAGGCCGGCTCTCTCGTAGTCGGCGAGCTCGTCGACGGTCTCCTTGAAGCCCCCCGCGTAGTTGAGGGACATTCCGATGCGCATCTCGCGGCACCCTTCGTCAGTGAACCGAATGAAGTTCTAGCGTAGTCAGGCCGGCCGGAACACCATGCAGGTGCTGGTGCCGTGCGCGACGAGGCGATCCTGGTCGTCGGTGATGCGGCCCTCCGTGGTGGCGACCCGGCCGCCGACGTGGATCGTCATGCCGAGCAGCGCGCCGATCCCGACCGCGCCTTCGTCGAACAGCGCCTTCAACTGCTCCAGTCCCGCCGTCACGCCCCCTCCTCTATGACGCCCATCATAGAAGAGGCTCTCTATGATGGGCGTCATAGTCAAGGTGGTGTACCTCATATGACGTCGGACAGCCGCGAGCGCATGGTGCGAAGCGCCGCCTACCTCTTCCGCGAGCGCGGCTTCAGCGCCACCGCGTTCAGCGACGTGATCGCGCACAGCGGGGCGCCGCGCGGCTCGATCTACCACCACTTCCCCGGCGGCAAGATCCAGCTCGCCGAGGAGGCCGTCCGGTACGCGGGCGACTACCTCGCGGCGGGCGTGCGCGCCGCGACGCGCGACGACGACCCGGTGGCCGCGGTGCGCGCCTTCCTCGGCTGGTGGCGACGCGTGCTGGTGAGCAGCGACTACCAGGCGGGCTGCCCGATCGTGGCCGTCACCGTCGAGTCGCGGCTGGCGGACGCCGCGGCGAAGGCCTTCCGCGGCTGGCAGGACGCCCTGGCCGCCGGGCTCGTCTCGGCCGGCGCGCCATCCGCCCGCGCGGCGCGCCTGGCCACGCTGATCGTCGCCGCCGTGGAAGGCGCCACCCTCCTGTGCCGCGCGGGACGTACGACCGGGCCGCTGGACGACGTGGTGGCCGAGCTGGAGGACCTGATCGCGACCGCCTGCGAGCCGCCCGCCTGAGATTGGCGGCGATTTGAACACCCCGGCGACATACGGCCACCACGTGCCGGGTACCTGCGTAAGCGTCACACAAAACCGCAGATCAGGGGCCTAATAATGCTCAAATACCTGCGCAGGTGCGGTGTCACGTCGGACATGCTCTACACCGCCGGAATCGGCTCCGTCGCCATCTCGCTGGCGTCCTGGCTGATCTCGATGAGGTGCGAAGAGGAGACCCGGGCCCGCGCCGACCACTGGGGCATCTTCGTCGGAGAGTGGGCGCCGGCGTTCTTCGCCATGGGCGCCGCGATGCGCATGGAGGAGGAGTGGGGCGAGGAGACCGAGAGCGAGATGGTCGGCGGCCTGAAACGCCGCGCACGGGGCAAGATGCCCGTTCACTGATCATGCGTCACGCTGTGGGGCATGGAACCCCTCACTCCCGATGAACTGCTCACCACCACCCGCACCGTACGCAAGCGTCTCGACCTGACCCGGCCGGTGCCGATGGACCTGGTCCGCGAGTGCCTGGAGATCGGGCTGCAGGCGCCCAGCGGAAGCAACCGGCAAGGGTGGCACTGGATCGTCGTCACCGACCCGGCGCGGCGTGCGGCCGTGGGCGAGGTGTACGGGCGGGCCGTACGTGAGTACCTCGCCTCCGAGGGCTCGGCGGCACGGCTGTTCGCCGACGACCCCGGCCGCGCTCCGGTCCAGCGGCGTGTGGGCGACAGCGTGGCCTACCTCGGCGAGAACATGGGCCGGGTGCCGGTGCTCCTGATCCCGTGCCTGCGCCTGTCAGGGCCGGACCTGCCCGCCGGCAACCAGGCGGGGGTGTGGGGCTCGCTGCTGCCGGCCGTCTGGAACTACATGCTCGCCGCCCGCGCCCGCGGCCTCGGCACCGCGTGGACGACGCTGCACCTGGCGTACGAGCGCGAGGTCGCCGAGTTGCTCGGGCTGCCGGACGACGTGCGCCAGGGCGCGCTGGTGCCGACCGCGTACTACACCGGCGAGACGTTCCGCCCGGCGCCGCGGCAGCCCCTGGAGGAGATCCTGCACGTCGACGGCTGGTGAGTCAGGCGAGCAGTTCCGCCACCGCCTGCAGGGCGAGGACGTACGAGTGGAGGCCGAACCCGGCGACGGTGCCCGAGGCCACGCTCGCCACGACCGACGTGTGGCGGAATTCCTCGCGCGCCGCCGGGTTGGAGATGTGCACCTCGACCAGCGGGGCCGTACGCTGCGCGATCGCGTCGCGCAGGGCGTAGGAGTAGTGCGTGAAGGCGGCCGGGTTCAGCACGACGGGGATCCGGCCGTCGGCCGCCTCGTGCAGCCAGCCGACCAGCTCGGCCTCGTCGTCGGTCTGGCGCACCTCGGCGTGCAGGTCGAGCCGGCGCGCGGCGTCGCGGCACAGCGCGGCCAGGTCGTCGAAGTTCGCCGCGCCGTACACGTCGGGCTCGCGGCTGCCGAGCCGCCCGAGGTTGGGACCGTTGAGCACCAGGACGTCGGTCACCGTGCCACCTCGTCATACGCGCGCCGGAGCAGGTCTTCATCGGGGTCTTCGAGACGGCCGGGTGCGGCGAGCCCGTCGAGGACGACGAACCTGAGCCTGGCCCCACGCGCCTTCTTGTCGATGCGCATCGCGTCGCGCAGGGACGGCCAGGCCTCGGCGGCGTACGAGGTCGGCAGGCCGACATCGCTCAGGATGCGGCGGTGCCGCGCGACCTCGGCCTCGCCGAGACGGCCGCTCAGCCGCGCCAGCTCCGCGGCGTACACCATGCCGATGGCGACGGCGTCGCCGTGCCGGAACCGGTAGCCCTCGACCTTCTCGATCGCGTGGCCGAGCGTGTGGCCGTAGTTGAGGATCTCGCGCAGGCCGCTCTCGCGCAGGTCTTCGGAGACGACGCGTGCCTTCATGGCGATCGCGCGTTCGACGAGTTCGAGGGTGTGCGGGCCGTCGGGGCGGCCGGCGGCCTCGGGGTCGTCCTCGATGAGTTCCAGGATGCGCGGGTCGGCGATGAAGCCCGCCTTGATGATCTCGGCGAGGCCGCTGACGTAGTCGGCACGCGCCATCGTGACGAGCGTCGTCAGGTCGCAGAGGACGCCGGCCGGCGGGTGGAAGGCGCCGACGAGGTTCTTGCCCTCGGGGATGTCGATCGCGGTCTTGCCGCCGACGGCGGCGTCGACCATGCCGAGAAGCGTGGTCGGCACGAGCACGGCGCGTACGCCGCGCAGCCAGGTCGCGGCGGCGAACCCGGCCAGGTCGGTGGTGGCTCCCCCGCCGACGCCGACGATCGCGTCCGTACGCGTCATGCCGAGCCGCGCGAAGCTCGACCACAGCCCGGTGAGAACGGCGGCGTCCTTGCCGGCCTCGCCGTCGGGCACCGGCAGCGGGTGCACCTCGTGGCCGGCGTCGGCGAGCACGCGGCACACCGGCCGGGCGATCTCCGGCAGCCCCTCGGCGTGTACGACCGCGACGGTCGCCGCGCCGCCGAGCAGCCCGGGCAGCTCGCCCAGAACGCCGGTGCCGACGACGACGGTGTACGGGCTGTCTCCGCCGACCTCGATACGGCTCACGACAGGCCCTTCACGATCTCGTCCACGATGTCGGAGGGCTCGCGTCCGTCGGTGACGACCTTGATCGCGGCGAGGCCCTCGTAGATGGGCCGCCGCTCCTCCATCAGCTTGCGGAACTGGCTGCGCGGGTTGAGCACCAGGAGCGGCCGCGCGGAGGCGAGCCCGACGCGCTTCACGGCGTCGGAGAGCCCGACCTCCAGGTAGACCACGTGGTGGCCGGCGAGGTCGGCCTGGGTGGCGGCGTCGAGAATGGCGCCACCGCCGAGCGCGAGCACGCCGTCGTGGGCGGCCAGCGCGCCGGCGACGGCGGCGCGCTCCAGCTCGCGGAAACGTGTCTCCCCGTCGTCGACGAAGATGTCGCCGATCGGCTTGCCCGCGGTGACCTCGACGTCGTGGTCGGTGTCGCGGAACTCCACGCCGATACGCTCGGCGAGGAGCCGGCCCACGGTGGTCTTCCCCGAGCCGGGAGGTCCTATGACGACGGCCTTCGGTTTCACTTGATCACCAATGAGGATAGGTAGCCCTGCAGGTTGCGTGCGGTCTCCTCGGCAGAGTCACCGCCGAACTTCTCGACGGCGGCCTCGGCGATCACCAGGGCCACCATCGCCTCGGCGACGACACCCGCGGCGGGAACCGCGGTGACGTCGCTGCGCTGGTTGATCGCCCTGGCCGGCTCGCCGGTCGTGACGTCGATGGTCGACAGCGCGCGCGGCACCGTCGAGATGGGCTTCATCGCGGCGCGCACCCGCAGGACCTCGCCGGTGGTCATGCCGCCCTCGATACCGCCCGCGCGGTTGGTCAGGCGCGTGATCGCGCCCGTCTCGCGGGCGATCTCGTCGTGGGCCTCGGAGCCGCGCCGCGCCGCCGTACGGAAGCCGTCGCCGATCTCGACGCCCTTGATCGCCTGGATACCCATCAGGGCGCCGGCGAGCCGGGAGTCGAGCCGGCGGTCCCAGTGGACGTGACTGCCGAGCCCCGGCGGCAGGCCGTGCACGACCACCTCGACGACGCCGCCGAGCGTGTCGCCGTCCTTCTTCACCTGCTCGATGTGCTCGACCATCGCGGCGCTGGTGCCGGGGTCGAGGCAGCGGACCGGGTCGTCGTCGACGCGCGCGAGGTCGCCGGGCTCGGGGATCACGCCGTCGGGGGTCTTCACCTCGCCGAGCGCCACCACGTGGCTGAGGATCTCCGCGCCGAGGACCTGGCGGCAGAACGCCCGCGCGACCTCCCCGATCGCGACCCTGGCCGCGGTCTCCCGCGCGCTCGCGCGCTCCAGGATAGGACGGGCGTCGTCGAAGCCGTACTTCTGCATGCCGACGAGGTCGGCGTGGCCGGGCCGCGGCCTCGACAGCGGCGCGTTGCGCGCCTGCGCCGCGAGCACGTCCGGGTCGACCGGGTCGGCCGACATCACCGTCTCCCACTTGGGCCACTCGGTGTTGCCGACCCTGATCGCGACCGGCCCGCCGAGCGTACGGCCGTGCCGGACGCCGCCGATGATCTCGACCTCGTCCTGTTCGAACTTCATCCGGGCGCCCCGGCCGTACCCGAGCCGCCTGCGCCGCAGAGCCTCGCCGATGTCGGCCGAGGTCACGCCGACCCCGGACGGCATACCTTCGAGGATCGACACGAGCGCCGGACCGTGGGACTCCCCCGCTGTCAGCCACCGCAACATGCAGTGAATACTTTCACGTACGCGAGTGGCCCCGTGCAGGTGTCTTGCCGTTCAGGCGTACGCGAGGACGGCGACGAGGGTGCCGGCGAGCATGAACGGGCCGTACGGGATGGTCGACTTCAGCGTCGCGCGGCGTGCCGCCAGCAGCGCCACGGAGTAGAGCGCGGCAAGGACGAACCCGGCGAAGACTCCCGTTATCCAGGGCCTGAGCCCCAGCCAGCCGAGATACAGGCCGAGCACTCCGGCGAGCTTCACGTCCCCGAGACCGATCTGGCCGGGCAGCAGGAACCACTGGGCGGCGTAGAGCAGGAACAGCGCCGCCATCCCCGCCGCCGCGTGGGCGAACCGCGCCTCGCCGCGGTCGGCGAAGAGGGCCGCGAGGCCGAGGAGGGCGGCACCGATGGGGTACGAGGGCAGGGTGAGGGCGTCGGGAAGGCGGTTCAGGGCGATGTCGATGAAGGTGAGGACGACACCGGCGACGACGAGGTAGCAGAAGGCAGGAAGCTCCGCGGTGAACCCGACACGCCAGACGACGGGCACGAGGACCAGGACGGCCGCGAGAGCGACGGCCAACGGCCTCCGGGTGACCGGCCCGGCCCAGTCGGCACTCGTCACATCGGGCACTCTAAGCGCGTTCCTTCGAGCACGCGAGCCGTCGAGTTCGGGATGTGGTCGTTCGACCGGTTGTGCGGCGATCTTGAGCAGCTCGGTCATGGACCGGTCGAGCGGATCTTCGCACCTGCGTTCGACCCCGAGGCGTAAACCCCCTGGCCTATCCTGTCGGCTCACGCGGCTACCCTCGTGTTTCGTGTCAGAACGCACCATCCCGCAACCCAAGTTCCCCGACGACGACGGCACAGCCGACGTCGACGTCCGCCGCGCCCTCAGTGACTACGCCGAGGGGCGCGCCGGTGAGCACGCCGTGCTGTCCGTGCTCGCCGGTTCCAGGCTGTTCGTCCCGGTGGTCGCCGTCCTTACCGAGGACGAGACCGTCGACGGCGTGCGCCGTGAGAAAGAAAGTGACATGGCTCTCCCCAAGCTCGTCGGCGACGACGGGCGTAGTGGCGTGCTCGCGTTCACCTCCGCCGAGAGCCTCGCACGGTGGAGTCCGGACGCCCGTCCCGTCGCGGTCCCGGCCCGCGAGGCGTGCCAGGCCGCGCTCGACGAGTCCGCCGACGCGGTCGTCGTCGACGTCGCGGGCCCGATCCCGTACGCCATCGAGGGCGGCCGGCTTCAGGTCCTCGCCGCCGGCGGCGAGATCAACGCGCCGCACGAGGATCCGGAGGTCCAGGCCGCGGTCCACGCCGCGGTGGGGAGCCTCCCCGGCATCGACGCCATCCAGGTGCTCCAGGGCACCGAGAACGACCTGGCCGTACGTCTCCGCCTGGCCGACGACGCCGACCTGGAGTCGGTCCTGCGCGAAGCCGCCACCCGCCTCACCCAACACCTGCGAGGCCGCGTCGTCGGCGCCGTGGAGATCGGTCTCGTACGCGACTAGGGCGTGTCTCAACGGTCCCGCTCGCGGCCAGCGGCGTCCGGGTCCCGGCGCGTGAAGACGCCGCCGCCCCGGACGCCACGCCGCACGTCAGCGGACCTGTCAGACACGCCTTCGGCGTGTCCAGGATTCTCCGGCCTGCCGTGACGTCGCCGGCCACCGGCCGAGATCAGGCCGACTCCGGTCGCGAGGCACCGCCTGGACACCGCTCGCCAAGGCCCACCGGACACGCCCCGGCCCGCAGGCAGGCCGGCAGAGGGAGCGGTCGTCGTTCGCCGTCGAAAGCGAACCCGCTCCGCCCCGATCACCGCCCGGGCCTCAAGGCCCAGGCGGGACACTCCGCCACCTACCGCGACGGCCGACGGATCCTCGCCAGACGGCCGGCCCGATGGCCTGGGTTCGGGAGAGGCTTCCCACGACCGTTGGCGGCCTCACCGGGCGAGAGCGGGGACACGGCCGTGGCGCGCCAGGGCTCGGCCGCCCTGGCGCCGGGAGGGACTACCCGAGGTCGGCGATGGCGGCGACGGTGCCGCCGCCGGAGGGGCCCTGGTGCACCGCGGCCACGGATACGAACGCGGCGGGGTCGCCGGTCACCGAGGCGGCGACGCCGCCGACGCACGCCTTGATCTGGCGGTGCCAGTGCACGTCGGAGTCGTCGAGCATGATGTTGCGGCGTCCTCGTACCGAGCCGCTCGGGTCGGCCTCGCACTTGAGGAAGACGTTCACCAGGCGGTCGCCCAGGTCGGTCGGGTGCGGGCGCTCGGGCAGGTCCATGCCGGTGGAGCGGATGGCGTCCCAGATACCGTCGGCGTCCAGGGCGTCCTTCATCACGCCGTGGCCGATGCGGTAACGGCCGCCGACGCCGCGGACGTTGCCCACGACGACGATCTGGGCGCGGTCGAGTTCGACTCCGGAAGAGCACGAGGCGACCGAGGAGTACAGCGACAGGTCCTTGTGGATCTGGGCGGCCTCCGGCATCTCGATCTCTCCGAGGGCGACGGCGATGCCGAGCGCGGTCGTGGAGTTGGAGATGTCCATCGACTTCAGGGTGTCCTCGGTCACGACGGTCTGGCCGCGGCGCTTGGCGTCGTTGATGGTGTCGAGGGTGAGCAGCGGGGTCTTGGTCTGCACGTAGTGGACGTCGGCGGCGTCCTGGATGCCGGCGGTCTTCATGGCGTCGCGCACGCCGGCGGCGACCTTCTCCACCATCGCCGGGCGGCCGATGTCCTCGGGCAGGATGATCTCGCTCATGGCGACCCCGACCGAGACGCGCGGCTCGGAGGTCTGCGGCACGTCGGCGGCGTCCTTCGAGGCGAAGATCGTCGCGTGCGGGCTGAGGACGCCGTCGGTGCCGCCGGACCACACGAGGGGCACCTGGGCCGCCTCCTCCGGCGTACGGGTCCCCTTGGCGACGAGGACCTCGCGGAACGCGCGGTCGGCGAGGATGCGCGTGTAGTCGTTGACGCCGCCGTTGCCCTCGGTCTTGCCGACGACCGCGAGGACTCGGTCGGCCTCGATCACGCCGTCGTCGATCAGCCGGGCCAGCCCCGAAGCGTCCGTGACGCTCTCGATGGCTACCTTGCGTACCTCAATCGGGTCCGGCATTTCCTCACCCTTCGATGTCGTGCTCGATATATGTTCCGGTCTTGCCGCTCAGGGCGTCGCCGATGAGCGCCAAAGATGTGATCACGGCCCGTTCGCCGCCCGCCTCGATGAAGCGGACCGCCGCCTCGACCTTGGGGCCCATGCTGCCGCCGGCGAACTCCCCGGCGGCGGCGAGCGCGCGCAGCTCGGCGACGGTCGTACGGCCGATGGGCCGTTCGTCCGGCGTGCCGTAGCCGGTCATGACGTGGTCGACGTCGGTCGCGATGATGAGTGTCGCCGCGTGGACGTGGCGTGCCAGCATCTGCGCGGCGAGATCCTTGTCGATGACGGCATCGACGCCGCGGAGCCTGCCCTCGTCCCGTACGACGGGCACTCCCCCGCCGCCGGCCGCCACGACGACGAAACCCGCCGCGAGCAGAGCGTCCACGGCGGGCGCGTCGAGGATCTCCAGAGGCTCCGGCGAGGCCACGACCCGGCGGCGCCCCTTGGCCCCGAACGACTTCCACGTCTCGCCGAGCGACTCGAACTGCTCGGCCTCGGCGGCGGAGAAGTAGCGGCCGACCGGTTTGGTGGGGGTCGTGAATCCGGGGTCGTCGCCGTCGACGAGCGTGCGGGTCACGACGACGGCGACCTGGCGCTCGACGCCGTGTTCGGCCATGGCCTGCTGGAGCGCGTTGAGCACGAGGACGCCGATCGTCGCCTGCGTCTGCGCGCCGCACCAGTCGAGCGGCACCGTCGGCACCACGCGGGCGGCCAGCTGGTTCTTGATCAGGAGGTTGCCGACCTGCGGGCCGTTGCCGTGCGTCAGCACGACCTGGACGCCGCTCGCGACGAGGTCGACGACAGGTTTGACCGCCGTCTCGACGGCCTGCCGCTGCGCGTCCGGGGTGGCGCTGCCGTCCGGCCCGGTCATCGCGTTGCCGCCGAGCGCGATGAGAACACGCCCGCCTTTGGTCACGATGGCGAACCTAGTGTCTTCGCGGTGATCTGCTCATGGGCAGAGTATGCCCATTCAGCGCGTCCGCTTGGTCAGGTTCTTCCCCCGCGATGCTCAACCGCCGATGCGCGTGAGCCTTTCGACCGCGTCGTCGATGACCTCGTCACGCTTGCAGTATGCGAACCGGACATAAGGATCACCGGCTTCGGAGTCGTAGAACGCCTGGGCGGGGATGGCGACGACACCGGCCTTCTCGTGCAGCGCCCGGCAGAACTCCAGGCCGTCGGTGAAGCCCAGCGGGCGCACGTCGGCCTGCACGAAGTAGGTGCCCTGGGCCCGCAGCGCGGTGAGGCCGGCCGCCTCCAGGCCACCGGTCAGCCGGTCGCGTTTGGCCTGCAGCGACGTGCGGAGCTCCTCGACCCAGGCCAGCTCGGACCCGAGGGCGTAGGCGACCGCGCGCTGGTACGGCGCGCTGGAGGTGAACGTGAGGAACTGCTTCACGGTCTGCACGGCGCGTACGAACTCCGGCGGCGCGGTGATCCAGCCGGTCTTCCAGCCGGTGACCGAGAAGGTCTTGCCCGCCGAGGAGATCGCGACGGTGCGCTCGCGCATGCCCGGGAGCGTGGCGAGCGGCACATGCTCGGCGTCGTAGGTCAGGTACTCGTACACCTCGTCGGTGACGGCGGTGAGGTCGTGTTCGCGGCAGACCTCCGCGATGACCTCCAGCTCGGCGCGGGAGAACACCGTGCCGGTCGGGTTGTGCGGGGAGTTCACGAGGACGAGCCGGGTGCGCGGCGTGACGGCCGCGCGCAGCTCGTCCGGGTCGAAGGTGAACCGGCCGCCCTCGGGCCGCAGCGTCACCGGGCGGCGCACGCCTCCGGACAGGGCGATCATCGCCGCGTACGAGTCGTAGTACGGCTCGAAGACGATCACCTCGTCGCCGGTCTCGACCAGGGCCAGGAGGGTCGTCGCGATCGCCTCGGTCGCGCCGACCGTGACGAGGATCTCCCCCGCCGGGTCGTAGGTCAGGCCGTAGCGGTCGGCGCGCTGGGCCGCGACGGCCTCGCGCAGCTCGGGCACGCCCGGACCCGGCGGGTACTGGTTGAAGCCCCCGCGTATCGCCTCGACGGCGGTCTCCAGCAACCTGGCCGGCCCGTCGGTGTCGGGGAAGCCCTGGCCCAGGTTGACCGCTCCGGTGCGGATGGCCAGGGCCGTCATCTCGGCGAAGATCGTGGTGCCGAAACCCTGCATGCGCGCGACGAGCGGATCGATGTCTACGGTCACCGGCACAGGGTAACCAACGCGCGGTGGACGGGCTACGGCCCGATTTCACCTGTGGGGATCGAGGCGTGAGACGGCCCGGAGGCGTGTGCCAAAGTGGAAGGCAGGCCACCGGAAGGAGCGCCCGATGCGGGTTGCGCTGTGTCAGATCGCGGTCGAGGACGACCCGAAGGAGAACCTGGAGCGGGTCCGTGAGGCCCTGGCCTCCGTCCCCGACGCCGACCTCGCGGTCTTCCCCGAGGCCGTGCAGGTACGGTTCGGCGCCGACCTGGCCGCCGCCGCCGAGCCCCTCGACGGCCCGTGGGTGTCGTCTCTCGCCGATGCGGCGCGCGAGCACGGCACGGCCGTCATCGCGGGCGTCTTCGAGCCCGGAGACGGCGGGCGTGTCTACAACACCGCCGTGGCCATCGGCGAGACCGGCACCCTGGCCGGGTCGTACCGGAAGATCCACCTGTTCGACGCCTTCCACGACCGCGAGTCGGAGAAGGTCGTCGCCGGCGACACGCCCGTGGTGGTCGAGCTGTGCGGCACGAAGATCGGCCTGATCACCTGCTACGACATCCGCTTTCCCGAGCTGGCGCGCGCCCTGGTCGACCGGGGCGCGGAGATGCTGGTCGTGATCGCCGCCTGGGCCCAGGGCAACTTCAAGGAAGAGCACTGGATGACGATGGTCCGCGCCCGAGCGATCGAGAACACGATCTGGGTCGCGGCCACCGGCAAGGCACCGGACACCAGCGCGCCGCCGCACGGGCATCCGGGCGGCGTGGGCCGGAGCCTGCTCGTCGACCCGATGGGCACCGTGCTGGCCGATCTCGGGACGTTCCCGGCGCTCCACGTGGGCGAGGTGGACATGTCCATCACCGAGCGGGTGCGGAAGATGCTCCCGTCCCTGTCCCACCGTCGCCCCGACCTGCTCGGCTAGATCGGCGGCCGCTCACGGCGTAGACGACGGCTCCGGCCGCGAGCCAGACCGCGGCGATGACCTTGGCGAGGGCGGTGGCCGACACAATGATCCAGATCGACACCGCCGCGCCCAGGAGCGGGACCACGACGTGCGGGATCCACTGCCGGCCGCCGTGGCGGATCACGAAGTAGCCGATCACCGACAGGTGCAGCAGCGTGAAGGCCGCGAGCGCCCCCATGTTGACGATGGAGACCAGCACGTCGAGGCCGTCGCTGCGGCGTGCCGCCCAGACCGAGACGACGAGGCTGATCGCGGCCGTCGTCAGCAGGGCCGCCCGCGGCACCCGTGATCTGGCGTCGACGGAGGCGAGCACCTGCGGCAGGCCGCGGTCGCGCGCCATGCCGAACAGCAGCCGGGACGCCGCGGCGACGGCCGCCATGGCCGTGAACGCCGGGCCGATGCCCTTGACGATGGCGAAGGCCTTCTGCAACCACGGCCCGACCGCGACCTTGGTCATCTCGTAGAAGGCGGTGCCCTGCGAGGCCGGTGCCTCCGCGAGCCGATGGGGGCTCACCGGCATGAGCAGCCCGGCCAGGTACGTCTGGATCACGAACAGGATCCCGGCGAGTGCCAGGCAGAAGAGCACGGCTCGGCCGACCTGGCGTTCGTCGCCGGTGTTCTCCTCGGCGAAGGAGGCGATCGCGTCGAAGCCGAGGAACGACAGCACCGCGACCGAGACCGCCCCCATGACCGCGGCGCTCGACGTGCCTCCCGCGCCCAGGAACGGGGACGTCCAGGGGCGTGCGGGCCCGTGGAGGGCGAGCACGACGACGGCCGCGACGACGAACACCACGAGCAGCACGATCTCGACCACCAGGACGACGAACCCGACGCGTGCGGCCAGGTGCACGCCGGTGAGGTTCAGCGCGGTCGTCGCGACGAAGGCCGTCAGCGTGAACGCCCACGCGGGCACCGACGGCACCAGCGAGTGCAGGGCGATGCCGCAGAACAGGTAGCCGACCGCCGGGATCAGCAGGTAGTCCAGCATCGCCAGCCAGCCTGCCGCGAATCCGGCGGCCCGGCCGATGCCGATGCTGGCGTACGCGTAGACCGACCCGGCGAGCGGCACCTCCCGCGACATCTGCGCGTACGAGAGCGCGGTGAACGCCATCGCGACGGTGGCCACGATGTACACGAGCGCGACCGCGCCCGAGCTCCTGGCGTCGAGGACGCCGAAGACGCCGACCGGCGCGAGAGGCCCGATGAAGAGCAGCCCGTAGACGATCAGGTCACTCGACGACAGGCTCCGGCGTAGTACCTGCGGCTCCATCGACGTCCCCCCGGATCGGCATGGGCAGCCCGCAGATCAGGAATCTACCTCGTCCAGCCAGGTCAGGACGTCATCGTTGTGCTGACCGAGCTCGGGTGGCGCGGTGTGGACCCGGGGTTCGAGGCCTTCGAAGCGGAGCGCCGGTCCGGGGAGTTCGACGCGGCCGAGCGTCGGATGGTCGACGCCGATGACGAGGCCCTGTGACCGGGTCTGGTCCCATTCGTACACCTCGTCGATGGACCGGATCGCCCCCGCGGGCACGCCGGCCTCGGAGAGCCTGGCGAGCCAATGCTCCCGCGTGCCGCCCGCGAACGCCTTCTCGATCAGCAGGCCCAGCTCCCCGCGGTTGCGCGAGCGCGTCGGGCTGGTCGCGAACCGCGGGTCGTCCGGGTCGATCCCGACGATCACCGCGAACTTGCGCCACAGGCCCTGGTTGGCGACGCCGACCTGCAGGAGGCCGTCGGCGCACTGGTAGCTGCCGTACGGGGCGAGCGACGGGTGGTCGTTGCCGATCGCCTGCGGCACCTCGCCGGCGACGGTCCAGCGGGTGCCCTGGTAGGCGTGCGCGGCGACGACGGACGCGAGGAGCGAGGTACGGATCACCCGGCCGCGCCCGGTACGGGTCCGCTCCAGCAGGGCCGCCACGACGCCGTACGCGCCGTTCATCCCGGCCAGGATGTCGCAGATCGACATGCCCATCTTGGTCGGCTGGTCCGGTGAGGGCCCGGTGACGCTCATGACGCCGGCCTCGCCCTGGACGATCGCGTCGTAGCCGGGGCGCCCGCCCTCGGGGCCGTCGTGGCCGAACCCGGAGATCGACAGGATGACGAGCCCGGGGTTGAGCTCGTGGAGGCGCTCCGTGGAGAACCCGAGGCGGTCCAGGACGCCGGTGCGGAAGTTCTCGGCGAGGACGTCGGCGTGGCGGACCAGCCGGGTGAGCGTCTCCTTGCCCTCGTCGGACTTCAGGTCGAGGGTGATCGACTCCTTGTTCCGGTTGCAGGACATGAAGTAGGTGCTGACGCCGGCGTCCTCGTCCTGCCCTGGTGCCGTGGCGAATGGCGGGCCCCACTGGCGGGTGTCGTCGCCCGTGCCGGGCTGCTCGACTTTGATCACGCGTGCGCCGAGATCGGCCATCATCATCGTCGCGTGCGGCCCGGACAGGATGCGGGTGAGATCCAGCACCACGATGCCGTCAAGGGGACCGTTCATGGGGAGACGCCTCCGTGATCATGTGAATGCCTACCGGCAGTATGACCCGCCGCGAGTCCGTGCGGCCGCATGACCTCCGTCACGCTCGCGGCCCCGTGACCACACAGATGGTCACGGGGCCGCGCACGGTCGATGAAGAGGATCAGCAGGCGTCGAGAAGCTCTCCCAGCGCGGCCTTCTCCTCAGCGGTGACGGTCAGCGAGAACTTGGACTTGATGTCCGTGTACTGCTCGCCGTAGGTGCACCAGTAGGCCTGGTTCGGCGGCTTCCAGGTGCTGGGGTCCTGGTCGCTCTTGGAGCTGTTGCTGGAGCTGGAGGCGATGATCAGCTGCGAGTCGGTGAGGTCGTTGCCGAACGCCTTGCGCTGTTCCGCGCTCCATTCGTCGGCACCCGAGCGCCACGCGTCCGCCAGCGGCACGACATGGTCGATCGTCGCCTGCGCGACGACGGTGACGTTCTGGTCGTCGTAGGCGCTGTACCAGGAACCGGACGTCGGCTGGCAGCCGTCGCTGCCCTCGACGACACCGTCACCGTCGCGTGCGAGCACGTCCTGGCGGGTGGTGCAGCCGTCCGGCTGCCTCGCCCAGATGTCGAACGCGTCGCGGCTGTAGCCGTCCATGCTGTGGGGAGTCCCGACGACCAGGGCCTCCAGTTCCGCCCGTGCCTGCGACTCGGACGGCGGCGGAGGGGGGTCCGCCAAGGCTTGTGATGAAACTCCGGCGAGACTCGCGAGCCCGATCAGGGTCGCGACGAACGTCACGGCAGGTCGTCGCACTGCAGGGTCCTCTCATCCGTGGATCCCGCTCCCCGCATGAGACGTACGCCAAGAGATAACCAAAAACCTGACAATTGGTAAATATCCTGTGATGACCGGATCTGGACATATGCCCCTTACCTCCCCTCTAACGGGGACGAAAGGTGATCGCGAAGACGGGAATCTCGGTGGCGCGGAACCCGGTCTCGGGCCGCACGGACCACGCTCGCGGTTCCGCCGCCCGGCGGGCGCCAGTGATCATCCGTGTTCCGTCAAGGCTGGTCGCAGGCCTCTTTGCCTCATCCGGGACGATGGGCCGCGTGCCCCTGACATACGCGGACCTGGCCGCGCTCCCTCCGTCCTGCGGGCGGGTGCGGATCATCGCCGTGGACGGCCCCAGCGCTGCGGGCAAGTCGACCTTCGCGGCCAGGCTGGCCGCCCCGGTCGTTGGGGCGGACGACTTCCCCGTGCCGTGGGACGGCGACCCGCTCGCCTGGTGGGCGCCGTTCACCGCCCAGGTCCTGGAGCCGCTGCGCGCGGGCCGTACGGCGCGGTTCCGCCGGTACGACTGGCGGCGCGGCGTCTACGGCGCCGAGACCGAGATCCCGGTCGTGCCGGTGCTGGTCGTCGAAGGCGTCGGCGCGGCGCGGGAGGGCGCGCCGGTCTCCCTCATCGTCTGGGTCGACGCGCCACGTGCCGTACGCCGCCGCCGGGCCCTGGAGCGCGGCGACGACCCCGCCGCGTGGGACCACTGGTCCGAGGCCGAGGCACGCCACTTCCGCGCGGACCGTACACGCGCCCGCGCGGACCTCATCATCGGCCCTTAGGGCCTGTCTCGAAGCCCCGCCGGCCTACCGCGCGGCGAGGACTCTGAGACAGGCCTTAGCCGTCCACCTCCGCCTGTGTGCGGCCGTCGGCGAGGGTGGGGTAGCCGGGGCCCCGGTCGAAGAACGGCGCCGGGCCGCGGGCGGCGCGCATGCGGGTCCGCAGGGCGGCCGTCGCCTCGGCGTCCGGCGCCGCCCCGTCCAGGACCACGCCGTAGTCGTCGCGGGCGCCCTCCGGGGAGACCTTGCCGTCGCGGACGTCGGCGGCGACCCGACCGGGCTCGCGGGCGAGCGGGTCGCCCCAGCCTCCGCCGCCGGTCGTCCGGATGCGGATCACCTCGCCGGCGCGTACGGGCTGGTCGTCGACCAGACCCTCCATCGGTCCGCCCTCGATCTCGACGCGGAACGGCTGCCCGGCGCGCCCGCCGTTCACGCCCCAGCAGGACAGGATCGACCGGTCGGCGATGGACATGTAGTGCGCGTCGGCCAGCATCCGGATGTGCTTGTCATAGCCGAGCCCGCCCCGGTACTCCCCCGGCCCGCCGGAGTCCGTGGCGAGGCCGAGGCGCTCCACGCGGAACGGCCAGCGCGCCTCGGCGAACTCCACCGGGATGTTCCGCGAGTCGGGCACGACGTGGATCGTGTCCTCGCCGTCGGCGTAGTAACGGCCGCCGGAGCCGCCGCCGAGCACCTCGCGCATGAGGTACGGCTCGGGGTCGTCCCCGTACACGCCGGTGTAGCGGATCGTCTCCTGGTCGGCGGGCATCCGGCCGCCGGTGGCCTTGGCCAGCACACCGGCGAGGACGCCGAGGAGCCGCAGGATGACGAAGGTGCGGGCGTTGGTGGGCGCCGGGAAGATCGGCGTGAGCAGCGTGCCCTTCTCCGGGAAGCGCATCTCGATGAGCGGCACGACGCCTTCGTTGACGTCGAGCTCGGCCATGCGCTCGGGCGAGTCGGCCAGATTCCGCAGGATGGGCGCCAGCCACTTCTTCAGGAAGACGCCGTCGGCGTAGTCGCCCGCATGGTTGATCGGGCCCTTGGCCTGCGGAGACGTCCCGGTGAAGTCGATGATGATCTTTTCGAGGGTCTTCGTGAGGGTGATCCGCTGGGCGTGCAGGCGCGGCGGGTCGACACCGTCGTGCTCGGCGTAGTCCTCCCAGACGTGGGTGCCGTCGGGGATCTTGGACAGGATCTCCCGCCGGAACGTCTCGGTGGTCTTGTCGATGATCGCGTCGAAGCACGCCTCGACCGCGTCGCGGCCGTACCGCGTGAACAGCTCGCCGAGGCGACGCGCGCCCATCAGGCAGGCCGAGCACTCGGCGTCGAGGTCGCCGGCGAGCGAGTCGGGCATGCGGGAGTTGCGGGTCATGATGCGCAGCGCGGCGTCGTTGGGCACGCCCTGGTCCCACAGCTTGATCGGCGGGACCATCAGCCCCTCCTCGAACGCGCTGCGCGCGTGCGAGGGCATCGAGCCGGGCACCGCGCCGCCGATGTCGTCGTGGTGGCCGAACGCCTGCACGAACGCGACCACCTCGCCGCCGGCGAACACGGGCACGGTCACGCACAGGTCCGGCAGGTGCCCGATGCCGCCTTCGGACAAGTAGACGTCGTTGTGGAAGAACACGTCGCCGGGCCGCATCGTGTCGAGGGGGAAGTCCCGCACGATCGGCTGCACCAGCGCGGAGTACGAACGGCCGGTGAGCTTGCGCATCCGGCGGTCGTGGATGCCGGCGCGGAAGTCGTGCGCGTCGCGGATCATCGGCGACCGCGCCGTACGGGCGATCGCGGTCTCGACCTCGCGCTCGACGGAGCTCAGGGTTCCCTCGACGATCTCGACGAGGATCGGGTCGGCCTTCATGCGGTCACCACCAGGTTTCCGTGGGTGTCCATACGGGCGGTGAATCCGGGGTGCAGCGGCAGCGTGGAGCCGAACTCCTCGATCACGGCCGGTCCCTCCAGTACGTCGCCGGGTTCGAGCCGCTCGCGCGCGTAGACGGGCACCTCGGCCCACTCCTCGAAGTGGACGCGGCGTGTCCCGGTACGTGCCCGGCTCGGGTCGCCGTCGCCGGGCGGGCGTTCGACCGGGCGGGGGCGCTTGATCGGGCCGATGCCCGAGACGCGCAGGTTGACCCACTCGACCGGGTCGTTCCGGTGGCAGTAGCCGTACAGCCGCTCGTGCTCGTCGTGGAACCGCCGGGCGACCTCCCCGATGTCCGCGTCGCCGACCGTGACGCGCACCTCGAACGCCTGGCCGCTGTAGCGCAGGTCCGCCGTGCGCAGGTAGCGGTGCTCGGTGAAGCCCTGCCGGTCGAGCGCGGCGCCGGCCTGGCGCTCCAGCTCCCCGTACACCTCGCCGAGCGTCGCCGGGTCGGGGTCGCGCGTGACGTACGTGCGCACGTAGTCGCCGCGCACGTCGACGGTGAGCAGGCCGAAGGCCGACAGGTTCCCCGGGTCGCGCGGCACGATCACCGACGGCAGGCCCAGGATGTCGATCAGCCGGCAGACCAGCAGCGGCCCGGAGCCGCCGAACGCGACCATCGGGAAGTCGCGGACGTCGAGACCGCGCTTGACGGTGATCTGCCGGATGGCGTTCGCCTGGTTCCAGGCGCTGATCTCCAGGATGCCGGTGGCGCACGCCTCGACCTCCAGGCCCAGGTCGGAGGACAGCTTGGTCAGCCCGTCCACGGCGGCCGGCACGTCGAGGGGGATCTCGCCGCCGAGCAGGTGCGGGGGGATGCGCCCGAGGTACGCGTGCGCGTCGGTGACCGTGGGGTCCGAGGCGCCGCGGCCGTAACAGAGCGGGCCGGGGTCCGCGCCGGCGGAACGCGGACCGACCTTCATCGTGCCCTCGGGCGAGATCCACGCGACCGAGCCGCCGCCGGCGCCCACCGTGACGATGTCGATCATCGGGATCTTGGACGGGTAGCGCCCGACCGTCCCCTCCGTCGTGAGGGTCGGCTCGCCGTCGAGCACCACGGCCACGTCGGTGGAGGTGCCTCCGCCGTCGAGCGTGATCACGTCCCCGGCGCCGTCCAGGGCGGAGCGGGAGACGAAGGCGGCGCCGAGGGCGCCGGCCGCGGGACCGGACAGGACCGTGGTGATCGGCTGGTCGACGACCTCACCGGCCGACAGGACGCCTCCGCTGCTGGTCATCACGTACAGCGGGACGTCGCCGAGGCGGCTCTCGATGCGGGAGACGTACCGGCCGATGACGGGCTTGACGGCCGCGTCCACGAGGGTCGTGACCGACCGCTCGTACTCGCGGTACTCCCGCAAGACCTCGTGCGACAGCGACACGACGGCGTTCGGGTGCTCGCGCCGCAGGACGTCGCGCATGGCCAGCTCGTGCGACGGGTCGGCGTAGGAGTGCAGGAAGCAGACGCCGATCGCGTCGACGCCCTCCTCGCGGAACCACCTCGCCGCGCGTACGGCGGACTCCTCGTCGAACGGGCGCACCTCCGCGCCCGTGTGGTCGAGCCGCCCGCCGACCGTCTTCACCCGGTGCGCGGGCACGATCCGCGGTGGTTTGACCCAGAAGTAGGAGTTGCCGTAGCCGTCCGGGACGCTCTGCCGGGCGATCTCCAGGAGGAACTCGAAGCCCTCGGTGGTGATGAAGCCCAGGTCGCCGACGCGGCCTTCGAGGAGCCGGTTCGTGGCCACGGTCGTGCCGTGGCAGACCGCCGCGATGTCGCCGCCGCCCAGCCGCGCGATGCCCGCCATGAAACCCTCGGCCGGATCGTCCGGCGTGCTGGGCGTCTTGGTCGTGACGATCTCGCCGCTGTCCTCGTCCACCGCGACGACGTCGGTGAACGTGCCGCCGGTGTCAATACCGATCCTGATCGCCATGGCACAGTGTCTACCCGTACCGACGACATGGGCGAATCGTCGAGTTGTGCCAGGCGATCGCCACGGATTTCGGCGACCGCATCCGGCTAGGGCCCGTCTCGAAGACGCGGTAGCACAGCGGGGCCTTGAGACAGGCCCTAGATCTGCTCGGAGACCTCGCGCAGCGCGCCCGCGAAGAACTCCGCGGACTGCGCGCCGGACACCGCCCAGGTGTTCTCGAAGACGTAGTACGGCACGCCCGTCACCCCGGCCGAGCGCGCGCGGCCGAGCTGGTCCTCGACTTCCGCCTCGCCTTCTCCGGCCGCGAGACGCCCGGCGACCCCGTCGAGCCCGGCCTCGCCGGCCAGCTCCGAGAGGACCGCGCGGTCGTTCAGGTCGCGCCCTTCGGCGTGGTAGGCGCGGAACAGGCGCTCGACGACGGCGTCTTGCACTCCGGCCACGTCCGCCAGCGCGATGACCCGGTGGGCGTCGCGCGTGTTCACGGCGATGGCCTTCTCCGGCTCGTACGGGAGGTTCTCGGCGGCCATCAGCTCGCGCATGCGGGCGTGCATCTCGGCGACCTTGGCCGCTCCGCCGAACCGCTCGGCGAGGATCTCACTCGTCATCCCGCCACCGACCGCGCCCGGGTCGAGCTGGTACGGACGCCACGTCACATCGAGGTCCCCGTCGTACGCCTCGGCGGCGGAGCCGAACCTGGACCTGCCGAGATAGCACCACGAGCATACGACGTCGGAGAAGATCTCGATATTCACATCCGCGAAAACCGGCGAGGCGCGCCCGGCATTCCTGGCCGCCCGAGGATCGCTAGGCTTGGCAGGTCAGACATCGTCCACGTCGAAAGATTTCCCATGGCTCTCGAGCGACCCGAGATCGACTTTCCCGAGGGCGACCCGCCCGCCGACCTGCAGATCACCGACGTCACGGTCGGCGACGGCGACGAGGCCAAGCCCGGCTCCACCGTCTCCGTGCACTACGTCGGTGTCGCGCACTCCAGCGGCGAGGAGTTCGACGCCTCGTGGAACCGCGGCGCGCCGCTGGACTTCCCGCTGGGCGCCGGACGCGTGATCCAGGGATGGGACCAGGGCGTCGCCGGCATGCGCGTCGGCGGCCGTCGCGAGCTCGTCATCCCGCCGCACCTCGGTTACGGCAACCGCGGCGCCGGTAACGCGATCAAGCCCGGCGAGACGCTGATCTTCGTCGTCGATCTGCTCTCCGTCAGCTGACCGTGCCCGTACGGGCAGGAGACCCCTCCTGCCCGTACGGCGCTCAGTAGGCCACGTACACGTGCCGGCCGACCGACGAGCGGTCGGCGATCAGGCCGAGCATGAACCCGGCCAGGTCGGAACGGGCGATCGTCCGTCCGCTCCGGATGTTGAGGTCCTCGGACGTCCGATACCTCCCGGTGGCCTCCTTGTCGAGGAGCCGCGGGGGCCGCACGATCGTCCAGTCGAGGCCCGAGCCCCGTATCTCCTCCTCGCAGCGCGCCAGGTCGGCGAAGTGGTGCCGTAGCACCCTCCGCAGGATCGGCTTGGCCACGTACCGGGTGAGCGGCCCGTCGCCCGCGTCGCCGGCCATTCCGGACGCGCTGACCATGAGCAGCCGCTTCACCCCCGCGTTACCCATCGCCTCGACGATGCTCCGGCCCGCGTCGCCGCAGAGCGTCGTCGGGCCCCGGCCGCGCGTGCCGAGCGCGGTGACGACGGCGTCGGCGCCGTTGACGGCGGGCGCGACGGCCACCGGGTCGGCGACGTCGGCGATGATCACCCGCAGCAGGTCGTGGTCGCGTACGGCGAGCCGCGAGGGGGCGCGTACGACGGCCGTGACCTCGTGCCCCTGGTCGAGTGCCTGTTCGAGCAGGCGGCCGCCGGTGCCGCCCGTCGCGCCGAAGATCGTGAGTCTCATACGTCGCTCCCGTCCTGCGTCCCGTCTGGTTAGTGAGCGCTCACCCACTAGAGTAGTGGGTGAGTACTCACTGACCAAGGAGGGGGGCTTCGTTGGAGACCACACGGGACCGGATCCTCGACGCCGCCGCGGAGCTCATGCGCACGCGCGGCATCGTCCGCACCACGACCAAGGAGATCGCCAAGGCGGCGGGGTTCTCCGAGGCGACGCTCTACAAGCACTTCCGCGACAAGGAGGAGCTGCTGCTCAGGGTCCTGCGCGAGCGCCTGCCGGGCTTCGGCCGCGCGGACGTCACGCCGGGCGAGGGCAGGGTCGAGGACAACCTGTTCGCGCTCACGCGAGGAGCGCTGGACTTCTACCGCCGAACGTTCCCGATGCTCGGCTCCCTGCTGTCCGAGCCGCAGCTGATGGCAGCCCACCGCGAGTCGCTCCGCAAGTACGGCGCGGGCCCGGCACTCGCCGTCGAGGACGTCGCCGACTACCTGCGCGCCGAACAGTCACTGAACCGAATCCCCGCCGACGCCGACCCGGCCGCGGTCGCCGCCCTCCTCACCGGAGCCGGCTTCCAGCAGACGTTCCTGGCCTTCTACGCCGAAGGCGCCGACGCCGCCCCGGCACCGGACGAGACGGTCACCGCCCTGACCAGCGCCCTGATCCGCGCCCTCGGCCTGAAGTCCTAGGAGCAGGTGGTGCCTCGCAAGGCGGACGAAGGAGTCAGCTGGCCGGCGACTGACGACAACGCGGCGAGGCGCCGTCTGGGCACCGCGCAGTAGGACAGAGGACTCTGGGACAGGCCCTAATGGCGCCTCGGGCGGCGGGCCAGGGCCCAGCCGACGGCGACTCCGGCCAGGGCGACCAGGCCGCCGGCGCCGAAGACCGTGGCCATCGCCCAGGGGTCCGCCGTCGCGGCGGGGCGGGCGTATTCGGCGCGTGCCGGTGCGGGGGCGGCCGAACCCGCGCTCACGGCGACGGGTTCGGCCGTGGTCGTGGGGGCGGCGGCGACCTGCGGGCGTAGCAGCGCGGTCTCCACGGCGGCGAAGAACTCGCCGGCCGTCTTGCGGCCCACGCTCGCCAGCATCCGCTGGCCGACACCGCCGATCATTCCGCCGACCGTCGCGTCCGCGTCGTAGTCGACGCGCGTGCCGCCGTCGGCCTCGGACAGGCGCACCCGTACGGTCGCGTCGACCGTGCCCGGGGCGCCCTGGCCCTTGGCGCGGAGCGTGAACGCGTGCGGGGGTTCCGGGTCCGAGAGCGCGACCTGGCCCGCGTACGTGCCCTTGATCGACGCCACTCCGGCCTTGATCTTCATGGCGTACGTGTCGGGGGCGACCTCGTCCAGGCTCTCGCAGCCGGGAATCGTGCGGACCAGCACGGCCGGGTCCTGCAGTGCCTTCCACACGTCGGGCATTGGCGCGGCGACGCTGGCGCTGCCGTTGACCTTCATCGGTGACCTCCTGTTGAGCCCAGAGACTAAGGACACAGCCCTCGCCAGGCGAACGGCAACATCTGCCGAGCAAAGCCCGAGCGCTTTGTCAGCACCAATCTTTCACTCTCCGGGACGGAATATCGCTACCTTCCCCTCGTGAACACCTGGACCGTCGCGCCGGAGCCGGAGCGGATGCCGAGCCTGCTGCGCGACTACTTCACCGACGTGGCGTCGAGCTACTACGGGCGGCCCGCGACCGAGGCCGAGGTGGACGCGGCGCTCGCCGAGGACCCCAGCGACGACCTCGCGTGCTTCCTCGTCGGCCGCCTCGGCGGAGTCCCGTCGGGCTGCGCCGGCGTCCGGCTGATCGAGGAGGGCGTCGCCGAGCTGACCCGGATGTTCGTGCGCCCGGAGGCGCGGCGCACCGGCGGCGGCCGCGCCCTGCTCGCCGCCGCCGAGGACGCCGCGGTACGCCTGGGCGCTCGCGTGATGCGGCTCGACACGAGGAAGGACCTGGTCGAGGCCCGCGGCCTGTACGCGGCGCACGGCTACGTCGAGATCGAGCCGTACTCAGCCGGTCCCTACGCCGACCATTGGTACGAGAAACACCTGGTCAGGATCTGACCGAGCGGGCGCCGGTGACCTCGGCGTCGCCGTCGCGCGCCCGCAGGCGCAGGTGGTACAGCTCCGACGGCGAGATCGGCATCCGGGAGATCCTGATGCCCTCGGCGTCCTCGATCGCGGCGGCGATGACGGACGACACCGGGATGACGCCGGCCTCCCCCGCGCCCTTGATGCCGAGCGGGTTCAGCGGCGACGGCGTCTCCATGTGGCCGGCCTCGATCGCGGGCACCTCGGTGGCGTACGGCATGAGGAAGTCCATGAACGAGGCGTTCAGCAGCTGCCCCGCCTCGTCGTAGACCATCCGCTCGAACAGCGCGCCGCCGACGCCCTGCGCCACTCCTCCGTGGATCTGCCCTTCGACGATGCGCGGGTTGATGAGGTTGCCGCAGTCGTGCAGCACGGCGTACCGCAGGATGCGCACCTCGGCGGTGGCGGGGTCGGTCTCGACGATCGCCGCGTGCATGCCGTACGCGAAGGTCGAACGGATCGGCGAGTAGTACTCCTCGCCCTCCAGGCCGGGCGCCTCGCTCAGCGGCGGCGCGTCGTTCGACGTGCCGCCGACGGCGAACTGCGTGGCGCGCTTGGCCTCTTCGTCGAAGGCGTACCGGAGCGGGTTGGACAGCACCGCGACGGTCCGCAGCGGGATCGAGGACGACGCGGCGCCCTTGACGCGTACGACCCCGTCGACGATCTCCAGGTCGGCCGGGTCGGCCTCAAGGGCCTCGCCGGCGATGCGCAGGGCCTTCTCCCGCACCTGGCGTGAGGCGAGCGCGATCGCGTTGCCGCTCATCACGGCAGCGCGGGAGGCGAAGGTGCCGACCGCGTAGCCGAACCGCCGTGTGTCGCCGGTGGTCACGGTCACGTCCTCGATCGGCACGCCCAGCTCGGAGGCGACGATCTGCGCGAACACGGTCTGGTGGCCCTGCCCCTGCGAGGTCAGCCCGGTGGACACGTGCACGCGCCCGGAGGTGTCGATCTCGACGTGGCCGCCCTCGTACGGGCCGACGCCGGTGCCCTCGACGTAGCAGGCGAGGCCGATGCCGATGCGCCGCCCTTCCCGCCGTGCCCGGTCCCGCTGCTCCTCGAAGCCGTCCCAGCCGATCAGCTCCTTCGTACGGCGGAGCATCTCGGGGTAGTCGCCGGAGTCGTAGATCACCGGCCGGCCGTCCTGGAAGGTCAGCCCCTGGTCGTACGGCAGCTCGCCCGGCTGGATGAGGTTCGCCTCGCGGACGGCGGTGCGGTCGGCGCCCAGCTCGTCGGCGATGCGGTCCATCGTGCGTTCCATGCAGAACACCGCCTGCGGCCGGCCGGCGCCCCGGTACGGCGTGACGATGACGGTGTTCGTGTAGAGGCTCGTGAACTCCACCCGGTAGGCGCCCAGCTTGTACGGGCCCGGGAGCTGCGTCGAGGTGATGAGCGGCACGATGACGCCGTACGGCGTGTAGGCGCCGTGGTCGTGCAGGATACGGACGTCCAGGCCGAGGATCCGGCCGTCGCCGTCGAACCCGACGCGGACGAACTGCACCTGCCCGCGCTCGTGCGCGGAGGAGATGAAGTGCTCGCGGCGGTCCTCGGTCCACTTGACCTCGCGGCCGAGCAGCCGGGCCGCCCACGGTACGAGGATCTCCTCGGGCCATGGGTGCACGATCTTGACGCCGAAGCCGCCGCCGACGTCCGGGGCGACCACCTCGACCTTGCCTGCCGGCATGTCGAGCTTGGCCGCGATCGCCATCCGCACGCTCGTGGAGGTCTGCGTCGAGGAGTACACGCGGAGCGACTCGTCGCCGGCGTCCCAGCGCGCGTGGACGCCGCGCCCCTCCAGGGGCATGGACGCGCTGCGCTCGATGTCGAGGCGGAACTCCAGGACGTGCGGGGCCGAGGAGATCGCGGCGGACGCGTCGCCGACCTCCTGCACCAGGTGGGCGCCGACGTTGCCGGGCACGTCGTCGTGGACCAGCTCGCCGGCGTCCGCCGACTTCTCGATCCCGACGACGGGCGGCAGCGGCTCGTACGTGACGTTCACCCGCTCGGCGGCGTCCTCGGCGAGGTAGCGGTCGCGCGCGACCACCATCACGACGGGCTCGCCGACGTGCCGTACGACCCCGCGCGCCAGCGGGAGAGCCGTACGGCCGTGGGTGAGCGAGGGGTGCGGGATCAGCAGCGGCAGCGGCTCGCCGACGCGGCCCGGCAGGTCCTCCCAGGTGTAGATCGCGACGAGGCCGTCGACGTCCATGGCGTCGTCGACGTCGATGCCGGTGATGCGCGCGTGGGCGTGGGGCGAGCGCACGAAGGCCGCCGAGACCGCGTCGCCCCCGAAGTCGTCGACGTACCGGCCCTTGCCGGTGATGAGCCGGGGGTCCTCCCGGCGCGCGATCGGCTCGCCGAACATCGACGTGCTCATCGGCTCCCGTCCTCTTCGGCGATCAGGTCGGCCGCCCGGTGGACCGACTTGATGATGTTCTGGTACCCGGTGCAGCGGCACAGGTTGCCGGAGATGCCCTCGACGACCTCTTCGTCGCTCGGTCGCGGGTTGTCGCGCAGGAGCGCCGTCACCGTGCACAGGAACCCCGGGGTGCAGAACCCGCACTGCAGGCCGTGGCACTCCTGGAAGGCCCGCTGCACCGGCGAGAGCCCGCCCTCGCCGAGCCCCTCGACGGTGGTGACCTCGTGCCCGGCCGCGGTCACCGCGAACATCAGGCACGACCGCACCGGCTCGCCGTCGAACAGCACCGTGCAGCACCCGCACACACCGTGCTCGCACCCCACGTGGGTGCCGGTCAGGCCGAGGTCGTGCCGCAGGAAGTCCGACAGCAGCCGCCGCGCCTCCGCCGAAGCGGTCCGCGGCACGCCGTTGACGGTGATGGTGATCTCGACGTCGCTCACAGTGCTTCCTCCGCCGCGGCTTGCAGCGTCCGCTCGGTGAGGACGCCGGCGAGGTGGCGGCGGTAGGCGGCGGTGGCGTGGATGTCGTCCTCCGTGTCGAGGTGGTCGCGGGCGTACGCGGCGGCGGCAGCCCAGTCGCAGGTGACCGGCGGCCGGCGGTCCAGCGCTTCGGTGAGGTCGAGGACGACCGGGGTGTCGGCGACGCTCAGGTACGCGACGCGGGCCGAGCGGACCCGCCGGTCGTCGTCGAGCGCCACGACCGCGGCGGCGCCGGCCACCGCGTAGTCGCCGTGGCGACGCGCGATCTCCGCGAACGCCGCGCCGGACCCGGCGGGCAGCGCGGGGAAGAACGCGGCGACCGCGAGCTCGCCCGTCCGCAGGGCCGACTCCAGGGGGCCGGTGAAGAACCCGTCGGCCGGGATCGTACGGCGGCCGGCCGTCGACGCGGCCTCGATGCCGCCTCCGACGAGCGTGAGCACGGCGGGCAGCTCGGCGGCCGGGTCGGCGTGAGCGAGGCTGCCGACGACGGTGCCGCGGTTGCGGACGACGGGGTGCGCGACGTTGCGCAGCGCCGCCCGCAGCAGCGGCTGCACGGCCGCCGCCTCGTCGGAACGCTCCACGCGTGCGTGCCGGGCCAGCGCACCGACGCGTACGCCGTCGGTGGTGACGTCGAGGGTGTCCAGCCCGGCGACCCGGTTGATGTCGACCAGGTGCCCGGGCGCGGCCAGCCGCATGTTCAGCAGGGGGATGAGGCTCTGGCCGCCGGCCAGGACCTTCCCGTCGTCGCCGGCCTCGGCCAGCGCGCCGAGTGCCTCGTCCAGGGTCAGGGGTGAGTGGTACGTGAACGGCGATGGCTTCACTGGCGGCCGCTCGCGTCGTTCTCACCGGGCGCGATGATTCCGCCGCCGGTGCCGCGGCGGCCCCGTTGCGCGGTGTTCAGCGCGTGGTAGCCGATGAGGAGCACGATGGCGCCGAGGGCGATGCCCTGGAGCGGAAAGTCCTTGGTGATTTTAAGAGTGACGTTGCCCACGGCGAGAATGATGCCCGCAGCGACCGGTACGAGGTTGACCGGATCGCCGAAGTCGACATGGTTCTCGATCCAGATCTTGGCCCCGAGCAGACCGATCATCCCGTACAGCACCACGGTGATGCCGCCGAGGACGCCGCCGGGCGTCGTCGCGACCAGCGCGCCGAACTTGGGGCACAGCCCGAACAGGATCGCCACGATCGCCGCCACGTAGTACGCGGCGGTCGAGTAGATCCGCGTCGCGGCCATGACGCCGATGTTCTCCGCGTACGTGGTGGTCGGCGAGCCGCCGACGGCGCTGGCGAGGACGGTCCCGACGCCGTCCGCGGCGATCGCGCGGCCGAGGTAGGGGTCCAGGTCCGTCTCGGTCATCGCGGCGACGGCCTTGACGTGCCCGGTGTTCTCCGCGATCAGCGCGATGACCGCGGGCAGCGCCACGAGGATGGCCGAGGTCTTCAGGCCGGGGCCGTGCAGGTGCGGGAAGCCGAACCAGTCGGCCGCCTTCACGTTGGCGAAGTCGACGCGGAAGTGCGCGCTGACCTTGCCGGTGGCGTCCGCCGCGGTGATCTTGCCTGCGGTCTGGTCCAGGACCCACGACAGCAGGAACCCGAAGACGAGGCCGATCAGCACCGCGATGCGGGACCAGAAGCCGCGCAGCAGCACCGCGCACAGCACGACGACGGCGAGCGTGGCGAGCGCGACCCACTGGTCCTGCGGCCAGTAGACGTTGGCGACGACCGGCGCGAGGTTGAAGCCGATCAGCATGACGACCGCGCCGGTCACGACCGGCGGGAAGACGCTGTGGATGATCCCCGCGCCCATGAAGTGGATCACCAGGCCGACGACGAGCAGCACCGCGCCGGCGACGAGGATGGCCCCGGTGACGTCGGCGGTCGAACCGCCCGCCAGCCGGATCGAGGCGACCGCGCCGACGAAGGAGGCGCTGGTGCCCAGGTAGCTCGGCACCTGCCCGTTCACGATCACCAGGAAGATGATCGTGGCGATGCCCGACATCATGATCGCGAGGTTGGGGTCGAGCCCCATCACCACCGGGAAGACGAAGGTCGCGCCGAACATCGCGACGACGTGCTGCGCGCCGATCCCGACGGTTCGTCCCCATGAGAGACGCTCGTCCGGACCGACCACCTCGCCAGGCGCCGGAGTGCGCCCGTCACCGTGCAACTTCCAGCCGATCGCCATGGCGGCCCTCCCGGGTGTTGATGCGGGCACGCTAGAACCACGTCACGCCAGGGACATCGTCGAGACCTGCCAAAGCACCGCACATCCACTTGTGAGCTTAGATCCTGTTCATGAACCTGGATCCGCAAATGTCGCTCAACGGGCGGGTTCGGCGAGGAAGGCCGCGATCGCCGGCTTCGAGCGCGGGTCGAAAAGCGCCGTGGCATGACCTCGGCCGGGATGCAGGACCAGGCGCGCGTCCGGGATGCCGGACGCGGTCGCACGCACCAGATCGGGCGGAACGAGCCGATCCCGAGTGCCGCCCACGACCAGTACGGGCACGCCGAGCTCTCCGAGCCGCCCGGTCACGTCCCAGGTCTGGGCCGCCGCCACGAGCGCGGCCTCGCCAGGCGCCTGAGCCGGGCGCAGCGGACGGTGGATCAGGTGGACCGTGCGCTTCAACCCGCGGGCGAGTGCGGCGGTGGACAAGGCCGCCATCCTTGGCACCCTCACGGACAGGTCGGCACCCTGCCCCAGGCCGGGCAGGACCACCGGCGGCGGCCCCTCGCCCACGGCCACCGCCGACAGGCCGTCGTTCAACCGCTCGCCGCGCACGTGTCCCCGATCCTCGCTCATGCCGTCACCGGCTCGTCGAACCGGTTCAGGGGTGGTTCTCAGATACCCCGCATCCGGAGCACGTGGAGGGCCAGCGTCAGGTTGAGGCGGAGGTGGGCGTCCTCGGTGAAGGGGCCGAGGAGACGTTCGAGTTTGCCGATGCGGTAGCGGAGCGTGTTGTAGTGGAAGTGCAGCCGCCGCGCCGTCTCGGCGACGTTGAGGTTGGTCTCCAGCAGCACCTGCAGCGTGCGCCGCAGGTCGACGGACTCCGGGTCGTCGTCGCCGGCCAGCTCACCGAGCGTCTCACGTACGAAGGCGTGCAGCTCTTCGGTGTCGTTGACCAGGCTGAGCAGGCGGAACACCCCGAGCTGGTCGAAGTGGGCGACCGCGCCGTCGCCGTGCAGCTGCCGGCCGACGTGCACCGCCTTGACCGCCTGCTCGTACGCGGCGGGCAGGTGGCCCGGTGTCACGGCCGTACGGCTGACGCCGGCGGAGAAGGTGCGGCCCGCGTCGGCGAATACCGTGGCGGCGTCCTTGGCCAGCGCCGCGACGTCGCAGGAGTCGGCGCCGAGCACGGCCACGACCTCGTGGGAGAAGCCGGCCACCGCGCCCTTGCGGTCGCGGCGCCGTACCGCGGAGGTCAGCGCGGCGACGAGGCGGTCCTGCAGGACCCGGTCCTCGGTGCCGCCGCCCGGCAGCTGGTCGAGCTCGGCCACGACGACCGTGACCGGGCGGCCCAGGTCCCAGCCGAAGCTCGCGCTGTGCGAGACGACATGCTCGTCGCCGCCGCCGGGCCGGCCGGTGAGCACGTCGCGCAGGAAGTCCGCGCGATACTTGCTCTCCACCGCCGACACGGCCTGCTGCTTGGTGATGACCAGCGCCGCGACGGTGGCCGCACGCTCCAGCATGCCGATGTCGGGCGCGGTGTCGCCCACCGCCGTCATCCGGCCGTAGGTGAACCCGCCGGCCACGACCGGCACGATCGTGCGGTCGTCGTGCGCGCCGTACTCGGCGGGCGGGCCGATCGACGGCTCCTCCCGCAGCGCGGCGAGGTGCCGTTCGCTCCCGGACGCGACGAGTTCCTGGCCGTCGCCGTCGATCACGGCCACGGCCGCGCCGAGGAGCGCGGCGAGCTCGTCCGTGATCTCCTGCAGGCCGCCGCCGCACAGGACGATCTGCACGAGGGCCCGGTGCACCTCCTCGGTGCGCGCGAGAGTCGCCGCCTGCCGGTTGAGGATGTCGGTCAGCACCTGGTTGAGGATGTCGTCGAAGCCGACGTCGTTGGGCAGGATGATCAGTGGGAAGCCCAGCCGGTCGGCCTGCTCGATCATCTCGTCCGGCACGCCGTCGAGGTAGCGGCCCAGTTTGATGGCGAGCGCGGCGAGGCTACGCTCGTCAAGGTCGGCCACGAGATGCGCGAGCGACTGGGGCGTGTTGCGCAAGGGATACCCGGTGGTCAGGAGCAACTCGTGGGGTTTGACCCAGGCGAGGATGTCCGGGACCTCCATCACGTTGAGCCGCTGGACCACACGGTCGAGGCCGCTTCTGCCCGCGATGACGCGGGCTCCGGACAGCGCTGAGACGCCCAGCACCTCACCGACGGACAGGCCGTACGTCAGGGTGCCCGTGCTGGCGAGACGCAGCGTCGGAGGGCGGGGTTCGCTAAATGCCATCGGTGCCCGATCTGCCGCAGTTGACCACCTATGCGCGAACAACCATGACAACAGACACGAACGATGGCAACAAGCCTTGGCAGAATTATCCATACGGAGACGGCCGGAGCCGGTCTACGTTCGCCACGGACGGCCATCACGAGCAGGCATGACGGGGGAGGTTCAGGTGACGGTGTCGACCGCGCGGCGGAGACACAGATCTCACGCTGAAGCGGCCACGACCGTGGCCGGCGCGGCCAGTCTGGGCATCCGTGACTCTCTCGGCGGCCCCCGGCGGTACGGCCGCGTCATCGCGGTCTTCCCCTCGGCGGTGTACCTCCGGGTCGAGCAGCAGGCGGAACCCGCCGTGATCGCCCTGGTCTCCTCGGACGCCGTACGCCTGCCGAACTCCGTCGTCCTGGCGGCCTCGGCCCGGCACGAGCCCTTCAACGGCGTACGCGAAGGCGACGACGGCGTCATCGGCGACGGCTACGCCGAGGTCGGAGGCGTCCTGCGGGCGCGGGCGCGCCGCTGGTGGGACCCCACTCCGGTGCTCGGCCCGCTGTCCCTCGCACGCCTCTCACACGGTGAGCGCACGCTCGACGGCGTCACCGGCCGCTGGGGCCTGTCCGGGCACACGATGCCGCAGATCCTCGCGGACGCCTGCGTCGCGGGCGACCTCGCCCACGCCGTCGACGCCGCCGAGCGGATCGTCGGCCTCGGCCCGGGGCTCACCCCGAGCGGCGACGACGCTCTCGCCGGCCTGCTGCTCGCGCTGCGCCTGCTCGGCGGGGCGGTGCCCGGCGGCGGGCGCGCCGTGTGGCTCGCCGACTGGCTCGGAGCCGCCGTCACCGCGCACGCCGGCGACCGTACGACTTCTCTGGCCGCGACCCTCCTGCACTGCGCCGCGCGCGGTCAGGCGAGCGTCGAGGCCGCGGCGGTGCTGCGCGGCATCGCCGGCCAGGACCCGCTCGTGCCCGCGGCACGACGGCTCCTCGCCACCGGCCACACTTCCGGAGCCGACGTGACCTGGGGCCTGCTCACAGGCTGCCGGGCGGCTCTCGCACTCAGTACCAGACGTCCCGTCCACGGCGAGGTCAAGTGATCCCACGAAACGAGACGAACGGCAGGCTCGCGACGGAGAGAGTGGAGGTCCGCACCGGCACCTATCACGACTCCGTGACGTTGATGCGGGCCGGTCGCAGGCTCAGCGAGCGCCCCGGAGTGCTCTCCGCGCTCACCGCGATGGCCACCGCGCTCAACCTCGAGCTCCTCGCCGACATGGGCTTCACGGCACCACCGGGGGTCGGCCCGGACGACCTCCTCGTGGCGATACGGGTGGACGACCCGGCCGCGCTGGAGCCGGCACGCGCCGCCGTCGACGAGCTGCTCGCCGCGAAGACCGAGTCCCGCGGCTTCGGCGCCCCTCCCCCTCCGCGTACGACCGGCTCGGCCGCGCGCCGCGCCGACGCGACGCTCGCGCTCGTGTCCGTGCCCGGCCCGTACGCCTTCGCCGAGGCCATGGACGCCCTCGACGCCGGGCTGAACGTCATGGTCTTCAGCGACAACGTGCCGATCGAGCACGAGCTCGAACTCAAGGAGACCGCGGCGCGGCTCGGCCTGCTCGTCATGGGCCCAGACTGCGGCACGGCCGTGGTCGGCGGCGTCGGGCTCGGCTTCGCCAACGCCGTGCGCCCGGGGAAGGTCGGCGTCGTCGCCGCGTCCGGCACCGGCTCCCAGCAGGTGATGAGCCTGCTCGACGAGGCCGGCGTAGGTGTCAGCCACGTGCTCGGCGTCGGCGGCCGTGACCTGTCCGCCGAGATCAGCGGGCGTTCCACGCTCCAGGCGCTGAAGGCTCTCGACGCCGACCCCGGCACCGAGCTGATCATGGTGGTGTCCAAGCCGCCCGCACCCGAGGTCGGCGACCTGATCCGCTCGGCGGCGCGGCGGCTGGCCACGCCGGTGCGGTTCGCGCTGCTCGGCGACGGCCAGGACGACCTGACCAAGGCCGTCGAGGGCACCCTGGACGCACTGGGCGTGCCGGTGCCGCCGTGGCCGTCGTGGCCCGCGCCGGACCACGCGCCCGCCGCACGGCCCGGCCGGCTGCGCGGCATGTTCGCCGGCGGCACGCTGTGCGAGGAGGCGGCGCTGATCGCCGGCTCCGCCGAGCACGAGATGACCGACTTCGGCGACGACCAGTACACCCGCGGTCGCGCCCACCCGATGATCGACCCGACGCTGCGCCTCGAACGCCTCGCGGCCGAGACGACGAACGGTGAATGCGCGGTCGTGCTGATCGACGTCGTCCTCGGATACGGCGCGGAGGCCGACCCGGCCGCCTCGCTGGCCCCGGTCATCGAGAAGGCCACGGTTCCCGTCGTCGTGTCCCTGTGCGGCACGGCAGGCGACCCGCAGGATCGCGACCGGCAGGCCGCGGCACTCTCCGCCGCGGGCGCCGCGGTGTTCGCCTCCAACGCGGCCGCCGCCCGTCACGCCGTCTCCCTCGCCGAAGGATCCTGATCATGGCCACGCCCGCATCCGAGGGCCTCGGCGGCCTGCTCGCCCAAGACGTGAAGGTCGTCGCGGCCGGTGCCTCCGTGCTCGCCGACGCGCTCGCCGAACAGGCCGTTCCGGTCGAGACGGTCGACTGGCGCCCGCCGTCCGCCTCCCCCGACGACCTGGCCGACGTCATGGGCGACCGCCGCCGCCCCGCGGCCGACGCGGAGGCCGTGCGCCGGATGCTCGCCGTACGGCCCCACCTGGTCGACGTGCGCCCGGCGAGCGAGGTGCTCGGCATCGAGACCGGCACCTTCCTGCACGCCGGGCCCCCGCTGGCCTGGGACCGCGCCTCCGGTCCGATGCGCGGCGCGCTCATCGGCGCGGCGCTGTTCGAAGGCCTGGCCGAGACCCCCGAGGAGGCCGAGCGCCTGCTGCGGACCGCTCCGCTCGACTCCTGCCACCACCACCGCGCCGTCGGCCCGATGGCCGGCGTGGTCAGCCCGTCGATGTGGATGTTCGTGGTGGAGGACGCCGACGGCTCCGGCACCTCGTACTGCTCGCTGAACGAGGGCCTCGGCAAGGTGCTGCGCTACGGCGCGTACGGGGCCGAGGTGATCGAGCGGCTGCGCTGGATGGCCGGCTCGCTCGGCCCGGCGCTGCAGAAGGCGGTGCGCGCGCACGGGCCCGTCGACCTGCGATCGATCATGGCGCAGGCGCTGCACATGGGCGACGAGCTGCACAACCGCAACCGGGCCGCGACGTCGCTGTTCGTCCGCGAGCTGGCCGGCGAGCTGGCCGACGACGGCGCGGGCGACGTGCTCCGGTTCGTGAGCGGCAACGACCACTTCTTCCTCAACCTCGGGATGGCCGCCGGCAAGGTCGCCGCCGACGCCGCCCGCGACGTGCCCGGCTCGTCGCTGGTGGTGGCGATGTCGCGCAACGGCACCGACTTCGGCATCCAGGTGTCCGGCACCGGCGACGAGTGGTTCACCGGCACGGCCGGCGTCCCCGACGGCCTCTATCTCGGGGCGTACGGCCCCGCGGACGCCAACCCCGACATCGGCGACTCCACGATCACCGAGACGACCGGCGTGGGCGGCTTCGCGATGGCGGCGGCGCCCGCGATCGTACGGTTCATCGGCGGCGAGGTGCCGGACGCTCTGGCCGCCACCCAGCGGATGTACGAGATCACCCTCGCCGAGCATCCGGCGTACCAGGTGCCGATCCTCGACTTCCGCGGCACTCCGGTCGGCATCGACGTGACCAAGGTCGTCCGCACCGGCATCCTCCCCGTGGTCAACACGGGCATCGCGGGCCGCGTCGCCGGCACCGGCCAGGTCGGCGCCGGCCTCGTCTCCCCGCCCGCCGAGGTCTTCACCCAGGCACTGCACTCTCTCGCGGAGCGCGTACGAGCGCTCTAGGCGTTCAGACCCTAGGGTGGCCATGACGGCGCGAAGGAGGACCATGAGCGGACCGATCACCGGCGACCAGTACGCGATCGGCGCCGGGCCGTACACCGCCGTCGTCACCGAGATGGGTGGTGGCCTGCGCGCTCTCTCCCATGGCGGACGGCCGCTGACCCTGGCGTACGGCGCCGACGAGATCGTGCCCGCCGCCTGCGGCCAGCTGCTGATCCCCTGGCCGAACCGGATCGACCATGGCGCGTACGACTTCGGCGGAGAACGGCACCGGGTGCCGGTCAACGAGCCCGCACGCGACAACGCGATCCACGGGCTGGCGCGGCACGTGCCGTGGGTCGCCGCCTCACATGAGGCGGACCGCGTACGCCTCACGCACCGGCTGCTCGGCGGCGACGGCTACCCGTTCCGCCTCGACCTGTCCGTGGAGTACTCCCTCGGCGAGGACGGCCTGACGGTGCGCATGTCGGTGTCCAACACCGGCACGCGGCCGGCGCCGTACGGGCACGGGGCACATCCCTACCTCACGCTCGGGCGGCCTCTGGACGAGTGCTCGCTGGAGATCACCGCCGGGCGGTACCTGGAGGTCGACGAGCGCGCGATCCCGCTGCCCGGCCCGCGCGACGTCGCCGGTACGCCGTACGACTTCCGCTCGCCCGCCACGCTCGGCGCCACCGCCATCGACAACCCGTACACCGCGCTGCGGCGCGACTCCGCCGGGCGCGCCTGGGTGCGGCTCAGCGACGAACACCGCTCGGTGGCGCTGTGGGCCGACGAGGCGCACCCATGGCTGGAGATCTACACGCTCGACGAGGCGCACGACCTGCGACGTTCGGGCCTCGGCGCCGAGCCGATGACGTGCCCGCCGAACGCCTTCGTCACCGGCACCGACCTGATCACTCTGAAGCCCGGCGAGACCTTCGGCGCTTCGTGGGGCATCACCGCGGGATGAGGGCTTCGCTCTGTAATCTGAGCGCCAGCATCTTTCGGGAGGAATAGCGGTGAAGCTGACCTTGTCCTCGCTCGACGACCTGAGCGCACGCATCGAGGAGGCGCGGGCCGAGTACGACCGCCGCCACCCTGGCGAGCCATCGGAGCGCCAGCCCGTGCACACGGTGTACGTCCCCGCCGACCGCTTCACCGCGACCACCGCCACCGACCTCGGTGCCGAGGCGCTGCGCCTGCTCGACAAGCACGCGCCCACCGGTGACTCGATGAACGCCGCGTTCGGCATCGACGCGTCCCTCGGCGACTCCGTGCGCGAGCGGGTGGCGATGAAGCTCGCCCGCGAGCCCGTCGAGGACGTCCGGATCGACTTCGAGGACGGCTACGGCACCCGCGACGACGAGGAAGAGGACGCCCACGTCGCCGCGGCCGTCGAGGCGGTCGCCCATGCGTACGAGGCACGGCGGCTCCCCTACTACTGGGGCCTGCGGGTCAAGTCGTTCGCCGACGGCGGTCACGACCGCAGCATGCGCACCCTGGACGGCTTCCTCACCGGCCTCGCCGACCGCCTCGGCAAGCTCCCGGGCGGGTTCGTGGTGACGTTCCCGAAGGTCGTCATGCCGTCGCACGTGTCGATGTTCGCGGAGTTCCTGGGCCGCTTCGAGGAGGAGATCGGCCTGCCCGACGGCATGCTCCGCTTCGAGATCCAGGTCGAGACCCCCACGTCGGTCGCCCGCCTCCCCGAGGTCGTCGAGGCCGCCGGCGACCGCCTCAGCGCCGCGCACTTCGGCGTGTACGACTACACGGCCGCCTGTGGCCTGCCCCCGTCGGAACAGCGCCTCGACCACCCGTCATGCGAATACGCGCGCCACGTCATGCAGGTGACGCTCGCCGGCACGGGCGTGAGACTGTCGGACGGCTCGACGAACATCGTCCCGGCGAGCGACGAGGCCCGCGACGTGCAACGCGCCTGGCGCATGCACGCCGGCCTGGTCCGCTACTCGCTGCTGCACGGTTACAACCAGGGCTGGGACCTCCACGCCGCCCACCTGGCAAGCCGCTTCGCCGCGGTGTACGCCTTCCACCTGCAGGGCGTGGACGAGGTCGTCGCCCGGGTGAAGGCGTGGAACGACGGCGGGAAGAACGCCGACAGCGGCGTCCTGGACGAGCCCGCCACGATCAAGTCCCTGAACGCCCGCCTGCGCCGCGCCGTCGACTGCGGCGCCATCGAAAAAACGGTGCTCGCCTAGCACTCGGCCGGCCGCCGCGGCGCTCGAAGCCGCACGGCCGGCCGGGACAGGTCCCAGGGCGTGTCTGACGAATCCCTGTCCGGCTGCGCGGTGCTCGCAACGAACGTGATCCGTCAGACACGCCCTAGTCGATGACGAGGCGGTCGACGTTTCGATCGTCGCCGCCGAGGACCTGTCTCAGGTTCTCCATGGCGAGCGTCTGCTCGCGCATTCTGCCCAGGATGTCGCGCAGCGTGTGCACGACGACGAGAGTCGCCTCGGCCTGGGCGAGTGCCGCGTGGGCCTGCGCCACCGCCGCGTCCGGTGTCTCCCTCGCCAGGGCGTCGGCCGCCTTCAGCAGGTGCGACGTAGCGCTGTCGTTGTGGGTCACCCAGTGGTAGCCGGGTTCCTCCGGCCAAGTCGACGTCATCGCGAACCGCTCGCCCTCTCCACGCGGCCCGCCCGCACCGCTAATGATCGTTTATCCGAAACCGCACCCCCGGGCGAGAGTAGGACGCGCGAATCCCCTTGACGGTTGTCCATGACCCCTCACTCCACCGGCAGTCCGAATTTTCTTGCGAGGAGATCGCAGGATGCGTTCACTTCGTCACAAATAGCAACTTTTCACCCCATACTCGGGTGGGGTCGGCGTCCAGGTTCAAGCGAGCGAGGCAGGGGGCTGGCTAGGCTTGGCGAGATGGGAATCAGGCATGCGGGTGCGCCCGCGGGGCTGCTGCTGGCCGCCGGTGAGGGGCGGCGGCTCGGTACGCCCAAGGCGCTCGTGGAGATCGACGGGGTGCGGCTGACCGACCGTGGCGTGGCCATGCTGCACGAGGCGGGGTGCACGCCCGTCGTCGTCGTCACCGGCGCCGCACGTGTCGACGTCGCGGGCGCCGTGATCGTGCACAACCCGGACTGGCGCACCGGCATGGGGTCGTCCCTGCGCGCCGGTCTGTCCGCGCTGGCGCCCGACTGCCCGGCCGTGGTCATCGCGCTGGTCGACCAGCCGAAGGTGACGGCGGCGGCCGTGCGCCGGCTCCGCGAGGCGTACGAGACCGGAGCCCGCGTCGCCGTCGCCTCCTACGCCGGCCGCCCGCGCAACCCGGTCCTGATCGCCCGCGAACACTTCGCCGAGGCCGCCGCGTACGCCGAGGGCGACAAGGGTGCGAGGGAGTTCCTCCGTGCCCGCCCCGACCTCGTCGTCCCCGTCCCCTGCGACGACGTCGCCGACCCCGAGGACATCGACACCCCGGAGGATCTGGCCCGCTTCAGCTGACCCCCTACGGCGACGGTGCCGTGTCAGCCTCGGTGGATGCGGCCGTCCGTCTCGGTCAGCGGGTGGCCGCTGCCGCCCCAGCGGAGCTGGATGAGTTCGGCGGCGATCGAGATCGCGGTCTCCTCCGGTGTGCGGGCGCCGAGGTCCAGGCCGATCGGCGACCGGAGGCGGGCGAGTTCCTCCTCGGTCATGCCGACCTCGCGCAGCCGGGCCAGGCGGTCGTCGTGGGTGCGGCGGGAGCCCATGGCGCCCACGTACCCCGCTCCCGTGCGCAGGGCCACCTCCAGCAGCGGCACGTCGAACTTCGGGTCGTGGGTCAGGACGCAGATGACCGTGCGCTCGTCGACGTCCGCCTCGGTCAGGAACTTGTGCGGCCATTTCACGACGACCTCGTCGGCCTCGGGGAAGCGCTTGGCCGTCGCGAAGACCGGGCGGGCGTCGCACACGGTCACGTGGTAGCCCAGGAACTTTCCGAGCCGGGCGACGGCGGCGGCGAAGTCGATGGCGCCGAACACCAGCATCCGGGGCGGAGGGGCGAAGGAGTGGACGAACACGGCGAGTTCGTCGAGGCGGCGTTCGCCGTGGCGGCCATAGCGGCGTACGCCCGTCGTGCCCTGGGCGAGCATTCCACGGGCGTCGTCGTCGATGGCGGCGTCGAGGCGGTCGACTCCGAGGTCGCCGTCGGAGCGGTCCGGCCAGATCACGCGGCGGCGGCCCACGTCGCCCGGCCCCTCGATGATCGTGGCGACGGCGACCGGCTCGTGGCGGTCGATCGACGCGCGGACCTCCCCGAACAGCGGGAACGTCGCGGGTCCGATGGGCTCGACGAGGATGTCGAGGATGCCGCCGCACGTCAGCCCGACGGCGAAGGCGTCGTCGTCGGACACGCCGTACCGCTGCACGACCGGGCGGCCCGACGCAAGGACCTCCTGGGCCAGTTCGTACACCGCGCCCTCGACGCAGCCACCGGAGACGCTGCCCACGGCCTCGCCGTCGGCGGAGACGGCCATGGAGGCTCCCGGCGGACGCGGCGCGCTACGGAAGGTGTTCACCACCGTGGCCAGTCCGAACGTCTCGCCCTCGTCGTACCACTTGGCGATGTCGCGCAGAATCTCACGCATTTCCGATCACCCCTGCCAGCTCCTCAAGGGCGGCCAGGCTGTGTCCTGCCACAAAATCATCAACAAACGGGAGGGCCGCCAGCATTCCGGCGGTGAGCGGCTCGTAGCCCGGCTGGGCCTTGTGCGGGTTGGACCAGATCACCCGGTGCGCGAGCCGGTGCAGCCGCTGCATCTGCTCTCCGAGCAGGGACGCGTCGCCGCGTTCCCAGCCGTCGGAGGCGATGACGACGATGGCGCCGCGCGCCATGCCGCGCTGGCCGAACCGGTCGAGGAAGACCTTCAGTTCCTCGCCGAGCCGGGTGCCGCCGCTCCAGTCCGGGATCGCCGAGGAGACCGCCCGCATCGCGGTGTCGGGCTCACGGTCGCGCAGCTCGCGGGTCACGCGGGTCAGCCGGGTGCCGGCGCTGAACACCTCGGTCGTACGGGGCGCGGAGCGCACGGCCGCGTGCGCGAACCGCAGGAGCACGTCCGCGTAGCGGCTCATCGAGCCGCTGACGTCGACGATCAGCACGACCCGGCGCGGGCGCGTACGGTGCCGGCGGTGGTGCAGGCCGGAGATCTCTCCGCCGCGCCGCAGGATCGAGCGGACCGTACGGTGCGGGTCGAGGCGTCCCCGGTGGCGTGGCCTGAACCTCCGCGAACGGCGCTGCGCGGAGACGTCGCCGAGCAGGGCCAGCAGGCGGTGCACCTCGGCGCGCTCGGCGTCGCTGAGCCGCGCCACGTCGCGCGTCCGCAGGATCTCGACCGAGCTGGCGGTGGCCAGGGCGACGTCGCCGGGCTCGCCCTCACCGGCGTCGCCCGGCATTGACGCGTGCCGTACGACGGTCACCGGCGGCGGGGCGGTGCGCCTCTGTGAGGCGGACCGGCCCGAGAAGTACGCCGCGAAGCAACGTTCGTAGCGCGGCAGGTCGGCGGGGTCCGCGCACAGCGTGAGCCGCCCGGCCCAGTAGACGTCTTCGGCGTTCAGCACGTCGAGGTGCCCGAGGGCGGCGACCATCGCCTGGACGCGCTCGGGGTCCGCGCCGACACCCGCCGCGCGGAGCGTACGCGCGAACCCGGTCATCGTCTCGACGACGTCACGCCCGGCGCTCACGGTCAGCCCCCGTTGAACAGGGCGCTCAGCCCGTGGTCGACGACACGCTCGGTGTCCTCGCGGTATTTGAGGACGGCGCCGAGGGTCACGGCGGCGGTGTCGGGGTCGAGGTCGCGGACGCCGAGGGCGACGAGGGCCTCGGCCCAGTCGAGGCTCTCGGCGACGCCGGGGGCCTTCAGGAGGTCCAGCTCACGCAGGCGCGACGCCGCACCGGCGACCTGGCGTACGAGGTGCTCGGCGGCGTCCGGCAGCCGCCGCCGGATGATCGCGACCTCGCGGTCGAACGCCGGGTGCTCCAGCCAGTGGTAGAGGCAGCGCCGCTTGAGCGCGTCGTGCACCTCGCGCGTGCGGTTGGAGGTGACGACGACGACCGGCGGGCGCTCGGCGTTGATCGTGCCCAGCTCCGGGATGGAGATCGTGAAGTCGCTCAGCACCTCCAGCAGGAACGCCTCGAACTCGTCGTCCGCCCGGTCGATCTCGTCGACGAGCAGGACGCTCGGGCGCGCGTCGGAGGAGGTCTCCAGTGCTTGGAGCAGCGGACGGGAGACGAGGAACCGCCGGTCGTACAGCTCCGCCTCCAGGCGCTCGACGTCGGTGATCCCGGCCGCTTCGGCGGCGCGCAGGTGCAGGAGCTGCCGGGGGAAGTCCCAGTCGTAGAGGGCCTGGGCGGCGTCGAGCCCTTCGTAGCACTGGAGGCGGATCAAGGGCGTGCCGAGGACGGTGGCGAGGGTCTTGGCGAGCTCGGTCTTCCCGACGCCGGCCTCTCCTTCGAGGAACAGCGGACGCCGCATCCGCAGGCTCAGGAAACAGGCGGTGGCCAGGCCGTCGTCGGCGAGGTAGGCGTGCTGTTCGAGAGCGGCGCTCAGATCACGGGGTGACGCGAAGTCCGATGACGTGGTGTTCAGCACGATCCAAGGCTACTTCTCCCCTGTGGCGCCCGTGGAACGGGATGCTCCTATGGATGTCAAGCTGCGAGTTCGAGATCGTTTGCGGTGATGATCTGGTAGAGCTCGCGGGCGATGTAGCGCTTGAGGCAGCGGATGATCTCTTTTTTGGAGAGGCCTTGTTTGGTTCGTCGTTCCATGTAGGCGTGGGTGCGGGGGTCCCAGCGCAGACGGCAGAGGGCGACGCGGTAGAGGGCGGCGTTGGCTTGCCGGTCGCCGCCGCGGTTGAGGCGGTGGCGGTTGGTCTTGCCGCTGGAGGCGGGGATGGGGGCGACGCCGCAGAGCATGGCGAAGGCGGCCTGTGAGCGGAGTCGGTCGTGGTTTTCCCCGGCGGTGACCAGGAGCTGGCCGGCGACGTCGGTGCCGACCCCGTTCGCGGCGACCAGGCCGGGGCAGATCGCGGCCACCAGGGGGTCCAGGAGTTCGTCCAGATCAGTGATCTCGGCGGTGAGTTGCTGGTGGCGGCGGGCCAGTGACCGCAGGGCGATCTTGGCGGCTGTTGCGGGACTCGCGGCGTCGGCCCGGTCGGGCCGCAGGTTCGCGCAGGTGATGATCAGCTCCTTGACGCCCAGGCCGCGCAGTCGTTCGCGCAGTTCGTCGGGGGCGGTGACGATGAGGGCCTTGATCTGGCGCTGAGTGTCGGCGCGCTGGTCGATGGCGGAGCGGCGGGCCACTCGCAGGTTACGGAGTGCTTCGATGCGGCCATCTCGCTGTTTGGGGGTGCCGGTCCGGTCGCCGGCCAGGGCTGCCTTGGCGGCGGCGATGGCATCGATCGGATCAGACTTGCCCTGGAAACGGCGCCTCTTGCGGTCGGGCCGATCGACCTCGATGACCTCAATGCCTCGGTCGCGCAACAGCCGGGCCAGCCCGGCCCCGTAGACGCCGGTGCCCTCGCCCCCGACCCGCACCAGCCGCCCAAAACCCTGCATCCAGGCCAGCAGCGCGGCGTATCCGTCCGGGGCGGCCGGGAACTGCTCGCTGCCCAGCACCCGCCCCACCTGATCGATCACTGCAGCGGTATGGGTGTCGGAGTGGGTATCGACTCCACCGGCGATCTCGATGATCGCGGTGTCTTGGGGTGTAATGGAGCGCATCGTCGTCCTGTCGTCGTGACCGAGGGGCAGGGCGGCACGCACCAGCCGGCAACGCGGACAAGACAGAGATGGGGCCTCTGGCCAGGCTCCTATGAAGTCACAACGCCACGTCCAGTGAGTGCACGTGAACACCCCCCGACCTGGGCCGACAGATCCCGTTAAAGACCCGAAGTCAGTCAGTCGCTGGGTCAGACCCCGTCGGGAGGTGTTCACCTACATCATCTCTGTCAGTTGCCGAAGGCCTCGCCGCGTTCGTGCACCAGGTCGGCGAGTTCGGCGACCGCGCGGTGGGCGCTCTCACCGTCGGAGGACTGGATGCCCATGGCGACGACGGTCGAGCCGTCGGCGAGGTCGAAGGTGGGCCAGGGGGCGCCTTCGCCCATGGAGACGCCGAGGATCTCGGCCCATTCGTACTCGTGGGTGCGCAGGCCGTTGACGAGCGTCAGGCCGTCATCGTCGGCGACGACCTTGCAGCGAGCCAGCATGTGCAGGCCCCCGGCGACGAACAGGCCCATCGCCACGAGCCCCAGGCGGTCGCCCAGGGCCCAGGGCGAGGGCATCGCCACGGCGAGGGCGACCATGCCGAGGACGACCACCACCGCGAGAACGTACGGGATGATCCGGGCTCGGCGTGGCCGCCACGTCGCCGGGCTCACGTCAATCGACGATCTTGCTGATCGGGATCTCGAGGATGTCGCGTGCGCCCGCAGCCTTGATGGCCGGGATGAGCGTGTTGACGCCGTGCTTGGCGACGACGCTCTCGACCGCGTGCTGGTCGCCGCCGGCCAGCGGCGTGACCGTCGGGGACGACATCGACGGCATGATGTCGAGCACCGCCGGCAGCTCGGCGTTGGAGACGTTGAGCTTGAGCAGGACGTTGCCGCGGGCGCGGATGGCCCCCTGCAGCAGCAGCGCGATGTCCTCCATCGCGGCCCGCTTACTCGCGTCCTCGTACGCCTCACGGCTGGCGACCAGCTCGGTGTAGCTCGTGAGCAGCGTGTCGAGGATGCGCAGGCCGTTCTTGCGCAGCGACGACCCGGTCTCGGTGAGGTCGACGATCGCGTCGACGATGTCGGGGACCTTCGCCTCAGTGGCGCCGTAGGAGGGCACCACGCGGGCCTTCACACCGTGCTTGGTCAGGAACCGCTCGGTCAGCGCGGGGAACTCCGTGGAGATCCGCACGCCCTCCGGCAGGTCGGCGACGGTCTTCCAGGGCGCGTCGTTCGGCACGGCCATGATCACGCGCACCGGGTTCGAGGTGTTCTTGGAGTACTTCAGCTCGCCGAGGGAGACCACGTCGGCCTCGGTCTCGGTGATCCAGTCGCGGCCGGTTATGCCGAGGTCGAACAGGCCCTGTTCGAGGTAGGTGGGGATCTCCTGCGGGCGCAGGACCCGCACCCGGTCGATGCGCGGGTCGTCGATCGAGGCCCGGTAGTCGCGGTCGGAGCCGCGCCGGACGGTCAGATCGGCGGCGTCGAACAACTCGAACGTCGCGCGTTCGAGCGACCCCTTGGGCAGTACGAGAGACAGCACGGTCAAAGCCTTCCTGATGAGAGACGGGAAAACGCGGCGTGGGAACTCAGGAGCCCAGATGCTCCATGTGGTGCCGCGCGTGACCGTGATGCCGCAGGCCTCTCAGGGTCAGTGCCGTATCGAGAGCGGCCACGGTCGCCTCCCATCCCTTGTCTTCACTGCTGTCATCGAGCCCGCAGCGGTCCAGTGCCTGGTCAAGGGTCTCACAGGTTAGTACGCCATTGCCGACAGGGGTGGACTCATCCAGCGCCACCCGCGTCAATCCGGCGGTTACCGAATCACATACGTAGTCAAAATGGGGCGTACCTCCCCGGACGACGGTGCCGAGGCAGACGACCGCGTCACACGACCGCGCGAGCTGCTGGGCGACGACCGGGAGTTCGAGCGCACCGGCGACACGGACGACGACCGGCTCCACGACGCCGCTCGCCGCGCCGGCGGCCACGGCGCGCTCCAGCAGCCGGTCGGTGACCTGACCGTGCCAGCGGGCGCACACGATGCCGAGGGTCAGCCCGGTCGCGTCGAGCGCCGTCTGCTCCGGGCGTCCGATACCGCTCATGAGAGATCTCCGATCTGGTGTCCGAGCCGGTCGCGCTTGGCCGTGAGGTAGCGCCGGTTGTGCTCGGTGACGACGACGGGCAGGGGCGTACGGCCGAGCACCTCGATGCCGAAGCCGGACAGGCCCGCGACCTTCGCCGGGTTGTTGGTCAGCACGCGCACCGACGAGACGCCCAGGTCGGCGAGCATCTGCGCCGCGTTGACGTACTCACGCGCGTCCACGGGCAGGCCCAGCTCCAGGTTGGCGTCGACGGTGTCGGAGCCGTTGTCCTGCATCTCGTACGCCCGCAGCTTGGCCAGCAGCCCGATCCCGCGGCCCTCGTGGCCGCGCAGGTACAGCACGACGCCGCGTCCCTCGGCGGCGATCGCGGACATCGCCGAGTCGAGCTGCGTGCCGCAGTCACAGCGCTGCGAGCCGAGCACGTCGCCGGTGAGGCACTCCGAGTGCGCACGCACCAGGACGTCGCGGCCGTCACCGAGATCGCCGAGGACCAGGGCCACGTGCTCGCCGCCGTCGATGGCGCTGGCGTACCCGAACGCGCGCCACAGACCGTGCCGGTTGGGGATGCGGGTCTCGGCGACGCGCTCGACCATCCGCTCGGTCCGCTTGCGGTACTCCACGAGCTGCTCGATGGAGATCAGCTTGAGGTCGTGCTCCTTCGCGAACACCTCCAGCTGCGGCAGCCGCGCCATCGTGCCGTCGTCGTTGACCACCTCGGCGAGCACCCCGGCGGGCGCCAGCCCGGCCAGGCGCGCCAGGTCGACGGCGGCCTCGGTGTGCCCGCGCCGCTTCAGCACGCCGCCTTCGTGGTAGCGCAGTGGGAAGATGTGCCCGGGCCGCACCAGCTCGTACGGCTCGGTCGCCGAGTCGCAGAGCGTACGGATCGTCTTGGCGCGGTCGGCGGCGGAGATCCCGGTGCTCACGCCGTCGCGCGCGTCCACGCTGATCGTGTACGCGGTCCGCATCCGCTCGCGGTTCTGCGAGGTCATCAGCGGGATCTGCAGCCGGTCGAGGTCGCGGCCCTCCATCGGGACGCAGATCACGCCGCTGGTGTAGCGGATCGTAAGGGTGAGCAGCTCGGGCGTCGCCTTGGCCGCCGCGAAGATGATGTCGCCCTCGTTCTCCCGGTCTTCGTCGTCGACGACCACCACGGCCTTGCCGGCCGCGATGTCCGCGAGAGCGTCCTCGACTCTGTCGAAGGTCATGCCGCCACCGCCTCGAGTTCCTCGGTCCGCCGCTGCCGGCGGTACTGCTTCAGCCAGTCGCGCAGCCCGGCCATGACCATCACGAAGAAGATCCCGTACGCCGCGCCGGAGACGTACAGGCCTGACTTGATCGCCAGCGGCACGCCGACCAGGTCGACGAGCACCCAGATCACCCAGAAGTCCACGAGCGCGCGGCTCTGGGCGAAGGTCGCCACCGCGCTGCCGACGAAGATGTACGCGTTCGCGAGCGGCGACCAGGTGATCTGGAGCCAGGGGATGTGCGCGAACGCCAGGGCCACGAGCCCGGTGCCGGCGGCCAGGGCCCCGATGAGGAGGGCACGCTCGCGTACGGTCGCCGGGCGTACGGGCAGCTCGTCGGTCTCGCGGATGCCGCGTCCCCACTTGACCCAGCCGTAGGAGACCAGGAGCAGGAACATCACCTGTTTCAGGGCGTTGCCCGGCGCGTGCGCGCTGACCGAGGCGGTGAACAGCAGGACGGCACCGGCGAGCTGCACCGGCCAGGTCCAGATGGTGCGCCGGATCGCCAGCAACACCGTCGCGAGGGAGAAGACGTTTCCGAGCAGGTCGGTCCAGAGCAGCTTCTCGCCGAAGATCGTCACACCGGCCTGGGCCCAGGAGCTCATGCCGTCGCTCCCGGCGCGATGAGGCGCTCGACGTACTTGGCGACGACGTCGACCTCGAGGTTGACCGGGTCGCCCGGCTGTTTGCGGCCGAGCGTGGTCAGCTCCAGCGTGGTGGGGATGAGGGCGACGGTGAAGGTCTCCTCCATGGCCTTGACAACGGTGAGGCTGATGCCATCGACCGTGATCGAGCCCTTGTCGACGATGTAGCGGCTCAGCGCCGACGGCAGGCCGATGGTCACGACGTCCCAGCGCTCGCCCGGCTCGCGGGAGACGATGTGCCCGACTCCGTCGACGTGGCCCTGCACGAGGTGGCCGCCGAGCCGGTCGGACAGGCGTACGGGGCGTTCGAGGTTCACCCGGTCGCCCGCGGAGAGCACGGCAAGGCCGGACCGGTCGAGGGTCTCCTTCATGACGTCGACGGTGAAGGCGTCGTCCTTGAACTCCGTGACGGTGAGGCAGACCCCGTTGACCGCGATGGACGCGCCGTGCACGACGTCGGTGACGACGAGGGGCCCGCGTACGGTGAGCCGGGCCGAGTCGCCCTCGTGGACGAGGGCGACGACCTCCCCCAGCTCCTCGACGATTCCGGTGAACATTCGGTTCTCCCTTCGGAGCCGCGCCGGAACGCCGTTCCGGCCCGGGTGTGGTGATGGCGCCAAAGGAACGCGGGATGCGCCGCGGGAGCGTGGAGGGAGGGGGCGGGCCTCGGGGCGGACGTCACCGATGACCGGCGCGGATACGCGGCCGAAAAAACGAACATCCCGGGCCCTTTCCTCTCCAGGCTCCGGGATGCGGCGCAGAGCAAAGCACCACACGCCGTGCCCTCACCGAGGACACGGCCGCGCGCTGCCTCCCATCCGGACTTTGACCGTCGGTCCCGGAGTTTCACCGGGTCAACCGGCCGATGGAGTCGGCCGGGTCGCGGACTGTAACCGCCGGTTCGGAATTTCACCGACCCCGGAGCACGCGTTCAATAGCTCATCAACCAGTGTGCCATGCCGGGCATTCCCCCACCCATGTGAGGAAGCCCACTTCACAGGCCGGTCAGAGCTGCACGAGTCCCTTGCCCACTGTGAGGACGGCGCCCGCCATCGCCAGGACGATCACCGTCGTACGTGCGTGCCGGGCGGGGACGCGGAAGGCGAGGCGGTTGCCGGCGGCGATGCCCAGGGCCAGCCCCACCGCGATCGCCGCCCAGCCGGTCACGGCCAGCGACGGCCGGCCGCCTTTGGCGACGAGGGAGGCGGCGCCCAGGGTCCCGAAGATCAGCTGGGCGGTCGCCGCGAACCCACGCTGCTCCCAGCCGATCGACACCGCGTACACGGCGATGGCCGGGCCGCCGGCGCCGACCGTGGCGTTCAGGAAGCCCGACCCGGCGCCCGCGATGACGGCGCCGGGCGTGCCGCGCAGCACGCGGGCCCGCTCGGTCGCGACGACGGCCAGCAGCGCCACGAGGACCAGGCCGCCGACCAGTACGGCCAGCACTGGCGCGGGCAGCTCACGTGCCACCCACACTCCGGGCACGACGGCGGGCAGGCCCGCGCCGAGCAGCAGTGCGGCCCGCCGCGGCTCGACGTCGCGCCAGACCTGGGTGAGCACGATCGTGGCGGCGATCGCGCCGCAGGCGTTGACCAGCAGCACGCCCTTGAACGGCCCGAGCAGCAGCACCATGAACGGCGAGGCCACCAGCGAGAACCCCAGCCCCGTCACGCGCTGCGCGCCGGCCCCGACGAGCACCACGAGACCGAGCCCGACCGCCTGCACCACACCGGCCTCCTCGCTGCCCGACTCCGGTTCGTCCAGCCCCACCCGTAGTGTCTTACAGGTGAGTCAGGTATGAATCGAACGTGATTCTAATTTCTCGACGGACAAGGACGTGACGATGTCGGAGCGGTCGAAGTGGACCGAGCCCGGAGCCTTCCCGGTCGCACCCGGGGTGCACCGGATCCCGCTACCGCTGCCGAGCGACGGCCTGCGGGCGGTCAACGTCTACGCGATCCAGCACGACGACGAGCTGGTGCTCGTGGACGGCGGCTGGGCGCTGGAGGAGTCGCGGCGGCGCCTCGAAGAGGCCCTCAAGGAGATCGGCTTCGGCCTCGGCGACATCACGCGCTTCCTGGTCACCCACGTGCACCGCGACCACTACACGCAGGCCGTGGCCGTACGCCGGGAGTTCGGCACGCGGGTGAGCCTCGGCGTGGGCGAGCGGCCCACGCTGGAGAGCCTGTCGCGGCCGAGGCTGCCGGAGGAGTCGCCGCAGCTCGCGCAGTTGCGCGCCTGCGGCGCCGAACCGATCATCCAGGCGTTGCGGGCGATCTGGAGAGAGGGCGGGCACGACCCTTCCGAGTGGGAGATGCCCGACGAGTGGATCGAAGGGCGCACCGCGCTGCCGCTGGGCGGGCGCGAGCTCCTCGCCGTGCCGACCCCCGGCCACACCCGCGGCCACCTGGTCTTCGCCGACCTGGAGGACGGGCTGCTGTTCGCGGGCGACCACGTACTGCCGCACATCACGCCGTCGATCGGCTTCGAGGGCGCGCCCGCGCCCTCGCCGCTCAGGGCGTACCTGGAGTCGCTGAGGCTTGTGCGGCAGATGCCCGACCTGCGGCTGCTGCCCGCGCACGGCCCGGTCACCGACAGCGTGCACGCACGCGTCGACGCCCTGCTCGCGCACCACGCCGACCGCCTGGACGCCTGTCAGGCCGCCGTCGCGGCGGGATCCGGCACCGCGTACGAGACCGCACGCGCGCTCACATGGACCCGGCACGAACGCCTCTTCGACGACCTCGACGTCTTCAACCAGATGCTCGCCACCACCGAGACCCGCGCCCACCTGGAGGTGCTCGTCGCCCAGGGCCGGATCCGCGGCGGCGTCGAGAACGGAGTCAGCACGTACGCCGCGTAGCCTCCGTCGCCTGCTCGCGCAGGGAGCGCACGGCCTCGGCGGGGTCGTCGGCGGAGTAGACGGCCGAGCCGGCGACGAACACGTCGGCGCCCGCCTCCGCGCAGCGCTCGATCGTGCGGGAGTTCACCCCGCCGTCCACCTCCAGCCAGACGTCGAGGTCACGGCCCTTGATCAGCTCGCGCGCCCGCCGGATCTTGGGCAGCACGACGTCGAGGAACGGCTGCCCGCCGAACCCCGGCTCGACCGTCATCACGAGCAGCATGTCGATCTCGGCGAGCAGGTCGGCGTACGGCTCGATCGCGGTGCCGGGGTTGAGCGCCAGCCCGGCGCGCGAGCCCGTGGAGCGGATCTCGCGGAGGGTCCTGATGGGCGCGCGTGCCGCCTCGACGTGGATCGTGACGCTGCCCGCACCCGCCTCGGCGTACGCCGGGGCCCATCGGTCGGGATCCTCGATCATCAGGTGGCAGTCGAGCGGCAGCGACGTCGTCTTGAGCAGCGACTCGACCACCGGCAGCCCGAGGGTCAGGTTGGGCACGAAGTGGTTGTCCATGACGTCGACGTGGACCCAGTCGGCGCCGGAGATCGCCGCGACCTCGTCGGCCAGGTGGGAGAAGTCCGCGGACAGGATGCTGGGAGCGATTTGCACGGCCATGATGCGGGCCAGTCTAGGGATGCCCTCGGGAAGGTTTGACCGCGGTGAAGATCGCCAGCGCGCCGTCGGCCTTGACGACGGCGTCGCGCAGCCCAGCGCGCGTAAGCCACTCCGTCAGGTCGGCGGCGCTGCCGGGCTCCCCGAAGTCACCAGTGCGGCGGTAGAGCGCGATGACGGCGTCCTGGCGTCTCCCGGCGCCGGTCACCACGGCGCTGCCCCGCAGCACGCCGCCCGGCCGCAGGACGCGGGCGATCTCGGCCACCGCGGACGCCGGGTCGGGGAGGCAGTGCAGGCCGTTCCAGGTGGTGCACAGGTCGAAGGCGCCGTCGGGGAACGGCAGGGCCTCGACACCGGCCTGGACGAGCGCGACGTTCACTCCGCGGCGGCGCGCCTCGGCGCGTGCGCGGCCCAGCATGACCGGCGACAGGTCGGCCGCGACGTAGCGAAGATCGGCGCCGGCGGGCAGGCCGCGGAACGCGACGCCTCCCCCGCACGGCACGTCGAGCACGGCCGACCCCGCCGGCAGCCGGCCGGGCTCGGCGAACGCCGCGTACAGCGGGCGCACGTCCGCACCCCACATGAGCCGTCCGGCGGGCCGCGCGAACCACTCGCGCTCGACGGCGAAGTCGTACAGCACCGGCACGACCCTGGCGGTCTTCCACATCGCTCTCTCCTCGGTCGGTCATCGCCAACGGGTACGGCACCGCCGACCGCCCCGATCCCGGCCACGGCACCGCCCTCATCGTGATCGCGACCGACCGACACCGCAGACTCGCCCGTCAGTCGTCGCCCTCCCAGCGCACAGGTGTGGCGGCGGCGCCGACGTCGATCTCGGCCACGACGTCCTCGAGCGCCTCCATCGTGATCGCGACCGACGGTCAGACGTCGCCCTCCCGCCGCACAGGCGTGGCCGCAGCACCGCCGACCGAGCCGACATCGATCTCGGCCACAGCGTCCTTGAGCGCCTCCATCGTGATCGCGACCGATGGGCGCCGCACGCTCGCGGTGCGGACGACGGCGTACACGTAGCGGATCAGCGAGCCCGGCAGCTCGCGCGCCGCGATGCCGGGCACGACGGAGGCCAGCGTGAGGCTCGGGACGGCGGCGATCCCGACGCCGCGCGAGACCAGGCCGAGGATCGTGCCGAGCCCCTCGAACTCCCACGGAATCGGCGGCGCGCCGCCCACGCCGGCCATGAGCCGGTCGAACGCCTGCCGGGACGGCTCGCCTTCGGGCACCGCGAGCCACGGCTCCTCGCGGAGCTGGCGCAGCTCGATCTCGCGCGTCGGGTCGGCGGCCCAGTGGCCGGCCGGGACGACCAGGACGAGCGGGTCGCTGAGCAGCAGCGAGAACCGCAGGCTGCCGCCACCGCGCGTCGGCAGCCGGCCCGTCCAGTCGTCGATCAGGGCGATGTCGACCTCGCCGGACCGGACCTGCCGCATGCCCTCACCCAGCCGGGTCTGGCGTAACTGGAAGGTCAGGCCGGCGTGGTGGCGCAGGCCGTGGGCGAGGGCGGGTGCGAACGCCACCGCCGCCGTCGGGAACGCCGTGATGACGATCTGGCCGGTCGGCTCGGCCTCGGACAGGTCGGCCTCGGCGAACTCGATCATGCGCAGGATGCGCTCGGCGTGGTCGGCCAGGCGGCGTCCCGCGTCGGTCAGCTCGGCGCTGCGCGCGGTGCGGTCGAGGAGAGCGGTGCCGACCTCGCGTTCGAGCACCGCGAGCTGCTGGGACACCGCCGACGGCGTGTATCCGAGGACCTTCGCGGTCGCGACGATCGTGCCGCGGTCGGCGAACTCGCGCAGCAACCTCAAGCGCCTCACATCGAGCATAAGTTCATCTTACGCATGGCAGTGGAAAGGCTCGCTTGTACTAACGCCCTGTTCCCGGAGACGATGGATGGCGTACGGCCAGCAACGCGATCACCAGCAATAACGCTCCTTGGGGGAGTAATCGATGCCAGTCGCCATTTCTGCGACTCTTGCCGCCAACGAAGCCCTCGACCACAGACGCAGAGCAGGGCTTCCGGTGCTGCCGCTCGCCTTCGGCGAAGCCGGATTGCCGGTCCTTCCCGCCCTCGAACACGAACTCGCCGCCGCCGCCGGCCGCGGCGCGTACGGGCCCGTCGCCGGCACCTCCAACCTCCGCACCGCAGCCGCGGGCTACTGGCACCGGCGCGGACTCCCCGCCGACCCGGACCTCGTCGTCGCGGGCCCCGGCAGCAAGCCCCTGCTGTACGGCCTTCTCCTCGCGATCGGCGGAGGCGTCGTCGTGCCGCGGCCCAGCTGGGTCAGCTACGCCGCGCAGACCCGCCTCATGGGCGCCGAGCCGATCTTCGTGCCGACCTCGCCCGGTGAGGGCGGCGTGCCCGACCCCGACGCGCTGCGCGAGGCCGTGCTCGCGGCACGCTCGGCGGGACGCGAGGTCGGCTGCATCATCGTGACCCTGCCCGACAACCCGACCGGCACCCTCGCGCGGCCCGACACCGTACGCCGCGTGTGCGAGACGGCCCGCGAGCTCGACCTGATCGTCATCGCGGACCAGATCTACCGCGACCTCATCTTCGACCAGAACACCGACTTCCCGTGCCCGTCCCGGTACGCACCCGAGCGCACCGTGATCACGACGGCGCTGAGCAAGAACCTGGCACTCGGCGGCTGGCGGATCGGCATCGCCCTGCTGCCATCGGCCCTCGCGTCGCTGCGCGACCGCCTCGCCGCCGTCGCCAGCGAGATCTGGTCCAGCACGTCGGGCCCGACCCAGCAGGCCGCCGCGTACGCCTTCGAGGAGCCGCCGGAGGTCGTCGAGCGCGTGACGATGAGCCGCAGGCTGCACGAGACCGTGGCCCACGCCGTGGCCGCGAGGTTCACGCGTGCGGGGGCACGCGTGACACCGCCGGAGGGCGGTTTCTACTGCTACCCGGACCTGGAGGACCTACGCGAACCCCTCGGCATCGGTACGTCCGCCGAGCTCGCGCGGATCCTCCTGGACCAGTACGGCATGGGCGTCCTGCCGGGCAGCGCGTTCGGCGAGCCACCGGGGGCCCTGCGCCTCCGCGTGGCGACGAGCCTGCTGTACGGGGAGACGGACGAGCAGCGCCTGCTGGCCCTGCACTCGGACGACCCGCTGTCCCTGCCGTGGATCGCGAAGGCGCTGGACCGCACATCGGAGGTCCTGTCCGACCTCACCTCGGGCCACCCGGCGCGCGTCGCGCTGACGGCGTGACGGTGACATTCGTACCTACCGCTCCGGCCGTGAGCCGACATCATTGAACGATGACGGAAAAGGCCAAGGTCGAACTCGAAGGCGTGCCCGAAACGCTGCTCTGGAACCTCTACCACCGCGCCACGGAGGCGCGCCGCACCGGCTCCGTGCTGGACGATCCCCGTGCGGTCGAGCTGGTCGACTCGATCGACTATGACTTCGGGCGGTTCGGTGAGCCGAAGATGGCGCAATGGCACGCGCTGCGGGTCATGACCTTCGACCGTGAGATCCGGCGTTTCCTGAAGGACCACCCCGGCGGCACGGTCGTGGCGCTCGGCGAAGGCCTCGAGACGGAGTTCTGGCGGGTCGACGACGGGCAGGTGCGCTGGCTCACCGTCGACCTGGCCGAGACCGTCGCCGTACGGAACCGGCTGCTGCCGGACGATCCGCCGCGGCGGCGGAGCCTCGCGTGTTCCGCGCTCGACCTCTCCTGGATGGACGAGGTCGACGCGGACGACGTGTTCATCTCCACGCAGGGCCTGCTGATGTATCTCCAGCCCGACGAGGTGCACTCGCTGATCGCGGCGTGCGCGGAGCGGTTCCCCGGCGGCACCCTGGTGTTCGACGCGGTCCCGCACAGCCTCGCCGAGCGCAGCCGGCAGGAGGGCGTCGATCCCGGCGCCGCCTACCGGGCCCCGCCGTGGCACTGGAGCATGGACCCGGGCGAGCACGGCGAAATCAAGAAGATCCACCCGAACATCGCCGAGGTCCATGACCTGCGTCTTCCCCGCGGCCGGGGTGTCCTCGCCCTGGCCCCGTGGGCGAACCTCGTCCCGCTGATCCGCAAGGTGCGGATGCCGATCGTCAGGGTGCGGTTCGGCGGATGAGGGCGAGGAACATCGCGTCGGTGCCGTGGCGATGCGGCCAGAACTGCGCGTACGGGCCGTCGCCCAGCCCCGGCACCTCCCCCAGGTAGGACCGGGCGTCGAGGCGTTCGGCGTCGTCTCGATGACGCAGCACGTCGTCGACGACCACACAGGTCTCGGCGATGTGCGGTGAGCAGGTGACGTACGCGACGACGCCTCCCGGGCGCACGGCCTCCAGGGCCGACTCGAGCAGCCGCCGCTGCAATGGGCCCAGTTCGGCGATGGCCTCCGGGCCGCGCCGCCAGCGGGCCTCCGGGCGGCGCCGCAGCGCGCCCAGGCCGCTGCACGGCACGTCGGCCAGGACCCGGTCGAAGGATCCGGGCCTCCACGCGGGCCGGGTGCCGTCGGCGACGGCCACCCTCGGGCCGGCGCTGTCGCGGACGAGCTTCGCCCGGTGCGGCTGGACGTCACAGGCGAGCAGCCGGGCGCCGCGCTCGCCGGCCAAGCCGGTCAGCAGGGCGGCCTTGCCGCCGGGACCGGCGCACAGGTCGAGCCAGCTCTCGTCCGCGCCGTCGAGCTCGACGCGGGTCAGGGCGAGGGCGACGAGCTGGCTCGCCTCGTCCTGGACGGCGGCGCGGCCCTCGAAGACGGCGCGGACGTTCGCCGGGTCACCTTCGCGCAGGTAGGCGGCGTACGGGGAGTACGCGGCGGGCTCGCCGTCCAGCTCCTCGACGGTCGAGCGGCCGGGCCGTGCGACGAGCGTCACGCGCGGGCGTTCGTTGTCGGCGGCGAGCAGGTCCTCGATCTCGGCGGCACCGACGGCGTCGCGCAGCGCGTTGACGATCCAGCGCGGATGGCTGTGCACGACGGAGAGGCGCCCGGTCTCGTCGCGCGGCGCGATGATCTCCAGCCAGGCGTCGAGGTCACGCGCCGACACCTTGCGCAGCACCGCGTTGGCGAACTTCGCCTGCCCCGGACCCGCCACCGACCGAGCCAGGTCGACGGTGGTGCCGACGGCGGCGTGCGGCGGGATGCGGGTGCTCAGCAGCTGGTGCACGCCGATCCGCAGGACGTCCAGCAGCGGCGAATCGATATCGGTCACCTTGCGGTCGCTGCACATGCCGAGCACGGCGTCGTACGTGCCGCGCCCGCGCAGCGTGCCGTACGTCAGCTCGGTGGCCAGCGCGGCGTCGCGGCCGGTCAGGCCGCGTTCGCGCAGGAGGGCGGGCAGCATCAGGTTGGCGTAGGCGTCGCGGTCGTCGACAGCGTGGACGACGTCGTACGCGGTGCGGCGCACCGGGTCGCGCGGCCGTTTCTGCTGACGCTGTCCCTGTCCCTGCCGGGGGCGCTCGGAGCGCGCGTACCGGGGCGGCATCAGATCAGGCGGTCCTCTCCAGAGGGGCGTACGCCGCGGGCCCAGTCGGCCGCGGCCATCGGCTTCTTGCTCTGCGGCTGCACCTCGCCGAGCGACACCGGATGGGTGCCGGTGCCGACGAGGGTCTCCGCCTTCGTCGCGCGCAGCTCGCCCGGCGCGAGGCCCTCGGCGTCCGGCGCGGGGCGTACGGGACCGAGCTTGAGGCGCTCGCCGCGGAACGTCGTCCACGCTCCCGGCGCCGGCGTGCACGCGCGGACGAGGCGGTCGATGTGCATCGCGGCCATGGTCCAGTCGACGTGGGCGTCGTCGGGGGTGAGCTTCGGGGCGACGGACACGCCGTCGACCGGCTGCGGGCGCGGCTCCAGCTCGCCCTCCTCGACGCCGTCCATCGTGGCGACGAGCAGGTGCGCGCCGGTCTCGGCGAGGCGTCCGAGAAGTTCACCGCTCGTGTCGCCGGGCAGGATCGGCTCGGTGACGACGCCGAACACCGGGCCCGTGTCGAGGGACTCCTCGATCTGGAACGTCGCCGCGCCGGTGATCTCGTCGCCGTGCAGGACGGCCCGCTGTACGGGGGCCGCGCCGCGCCAGGCGGGCAGCAGCGAGAAGTGCAGGTTGATCCAGCCGTGGCGCGGGATGTCGAGTGCGATGCGCGGGATGAGCGCGCCGTACGCGACGACCGGGCAGCAGTCGGGGCCGATCTCGCGCAGCCGGTCGAGGAACTCCGGGTCCCTGGCCTTGGCCGGCTTGAGGACCTCGATGCCCGCCTCCGCGGCGAGCAGCCCGACCGGGCTCGGCGTCAGCTTCCGCCCGCGGCCCGCCGGGGCGTCCGGGCGGGTGATCGCGGCGACGACCTCGTGCTTGGACTCCAGCAGCGCCTTCAGCGCGGGCACCGCCGTCTCGGGTGTGCCGGCGAAGACAAGACGCACTAGAGCGCCTTCCCGAACATCGGGTGCGGGGAGTCCTTCACGATCGGCGCGGGGTCACCGAACCACTCCGCCTCGCGGATCGCCTTCATCGCGGCCTTGCGCTGCTCCTGGTCGAGCCGGTCGATGAAGATGATGCCGTCGAGGTGATCCGTCTCGTGCTGGACGCAGCGGGCCAGGAGGTGCGTGCCCTCCAGCGTGATCGGCTCGCCGTACATGTTGAAGCCCTTGGCGACGACGCCGATCGCGCGCTTGGCCGGGAAGACGAGGCCCGGCAGCGACAGGCAGCCCTCGTCACCCTCCTCCTGCTCGTCGGTCAGGTCGAGCGTCGGATTGACGACGTGCCCGAGCTGTTCGTCGACGTAGTAGGTGAAGACGCGCAGCCCCACGCCGAGCTGCGGGGCGGCGAGCCCCACACCCGGCGCGTCGAGCATCGTCTCCGACAGGTCGCTGACGAGGCTGCGCAACTCCTTGTCGAAGTCCTTCACCGGCTCGGCCGGTGTACGCAACACCGGATCGCCGAAGAGGCGGATGGGCTTGACGGCCACGTGGGCTCCGTTCACGTTCGGTCTGGACCCGACCAGTTTACGGATCAAATGAGTTCGAGGGGGTCGACCCGGACCCGTACGACATCGGCCGTCTTACGCGTGCTCCGCCCGGACTGCGCGGCCTTCAGGAGCCGCGAGAGCACGGCGCCGCGCTCCCGCCGGACCCGCACGAGCGCCCGCTCCTGGCCGTCGCCGACCTCGACCGGCCCGAGGACCTCCGCGTCGTCGGGCAGCCCGGCCGCCTCGATGAACTCCCGCACCGCCTGCGGCGACCCGGTCAGCGACGCCATCCACGCGGCGGGCGGGAAGCCGAGCTGCGCGCGTTCGGCCAGCTCACGCTCGGCGAACGTGACGGGATCCCAGCGGATCAGGGCCTGCACCGGCGCGAGCGCACCGTCGGCGAGCACGATGACGGGGCCGCGCGGGCGTACGAGCGCGGCGGCGTTCATCCAGCGGCGCAGCGCCTCCTCTCCGGCACGCAGGTCGGCGCGGCCGAGCATCACCCAGCCGTCGAGGAGCAGCGCCGCGGCGTACCCGGCCTCGGCGACAGGCTCCGCGCCGGGCGTGGAGACGACGAGCGCGGGCTCCCCGGTCGTCGTCGCGAGCACGGCGTCCCTTCCGGACGTACGGACCGGAACGCCAGGGAACGCGCGGCCGAGCTCCTCCGCGGTACGCCGCGCGCCGACGACGACGGCGCGCACCTGCCGTCCGCCGCACTCGGCGCACTGCCAGTCGCCCGCGATCCGCCCGCACCAGCGGCAGTACGGCGCGGCGTGCCCGGACGTGAGCGCCAACGGCCCTTCACAAGCCGGGCAGCGCGCCGGCCCGCGGCAGCGCGAACAGGCCAGCGCCGGAACGTACCCGCGCCGGGGCACCTGCACGAGCACGGGCCCGTGTTCGAGCCCCTGCCGAGCGGCACGGAACGCCAGATGCGGCAGCCGCGCCGTACGCGCGGCCTCGTCCCGCTCCATCTCGGCGTCGTCCCCGGAGGGCCTGATGTACGGCACCGCCGCCCGCAGGCTCTCCCTTCGCGGTACCAGCGGATGCGCCCAGCCGCTCTCGACGAGCCGCGTCCCGTCGGTCGTCCGCGTGTACCCGCCGATCAGCGCCCCGGCCCCGGCCCGGTGAGCGCGCAACGCGAGAACCTCCCGCGCGTGCGGGTAGGGAGCATGCGGCTCGGCATGCACGTCATCACCGTCGTCCCAGAGCACGACAAGCCCAAGATCTTTGACAGGAGCGAAGATCGCCGCCCGAGTCCCGACAACGACCTTGACGGATCCACGCCGTACGGCGAGCCAGCGCCGGTACCGTTCGGCGGGCCCGAGCTCAGCGGTGAGCGCGACATGCCGCCCACTCCCGAGCCTGCGCCCGAGCGCGGCATCGACCCGAGCCACCTCCCGCCCGTCAGCGACCACGATGAGCACCCCACGCCCGCCATCGAGCGTCGCCGACGCGGCGACCGCGACCGCGGCAGTCCAGTCCCCGGGCAGAGCCGTCCAAACGGCCCGAGGCCCCCGCCCTTCTCTGAGCGCCCCGATAAACGAGCCACCGGCGTGATAATCACTCCAAGGCCCCAGCCCACCATCCCCACCGCCGGGTTCGGCCCGCCCGACTCCCTCAGCGGATCCCCGGGCACCACTGAGGCCGGAGTCCCCTCCGGCCTCGCCGACCGCCCCCACGCCTCGCTCAGGCGCGACACCAGGCGCTGCGATCCCGGCCTCCACACCGCCGCGGCTCGGCACCTCCGAGTCACCCTCCGTCCCGCCCTGCCCTGCCACATCATGAGAGGCCGCGGCACCCTCCACATCACCCGAATCCGACCGCCCACCAGTGCCCGTCCCGCCCTGCGCGACCGCATCACGCAAGGCCGCGGCACCCTCCGCAACGCCCGACCGGCGATCGGCCACCGCACCTGCCTGCTCGACCACATCATGGGAACCCGTCGCGGCCCCTTCATCCGATCGAGTACCGGCCCTGACCTGCCCGACCGCATCCCGCGCGGTCGTCGAGCCCTCCGCATCCGCAGCGGGTCGAGTGCCGGTTGCGGCGGGTGGACCCGTCTGCGTGCCATCACCGGGCTCGGTGCCGCCTAGCGGTTTGCCCTCCCCGCGTTCGTCTCTGGACTTCGCGGCTTCCGGGTCGACGTCAGCAGGCCGCGCGATGTCAGGCTCCCGTGGTGCGGCGGTCGCGTCCCAGGGTTCCGGCTCGGCGACCTTCTCGTCTCCGGAGAGAGGCCCGGTGGTCGGCGCGGCGCGTTCTGGCGTGCCGGGCCCAGGGGCGGTCTCCGGCATGAGGGCTTCCGTCGTCCCGGTTCCTGAGCCGGCTCCCGCTTCCGCCGCTCCGACCTCGGGCTCCGATCCCTCGGCCGCCTCCCGCTCGGCATCATCGGACGGCCGGTCGGCGTCTTCGGGGGCTCCGATCTCGGGGACGGCCGCGTCAGGGACGGCGGCGTCGGGCCGTCCGGCCTCCGGAGATGTGGTGTCCTGGCCAGAGCTCAGGGCCCGGTCGCCGGGGGGTACGGCGGGCTTCTCGGCCTCTACTCGGGCGTGGCGAGGGGGGATGGCCAGGCGGAGGACGTCGGCGAAGGTGCCGGCGTGGCGGTCGGCGATCTCTCTTGCGAGGGCGGCGATTTCGGGGGCCAGGACGGGTTCCGGTGAGGTGACGCGTTCCAGGAACGCCAGTTTGCCCGTGTGGGCGCTCTCCTCCACGCGTTCCAGCAGCAGCCCATCGACGAGCTTCCCGGCGAACCGGACCCGCACCCGGCATCCCGGCACGGCCGCCTCGTCCAGGCCCGTCGGAACCAGATAGTCGAAGATCCGGTCCAGGTGCGGCAGGGACACGTCGACCGCCACCCGGGCGACCTTCAGCCGCTCGGCGGGCTGCCGCACCCCCTTCTTCGCGGCCCCCCGCGCCCCCTTCCCTCCAGGAGCCGAACGGCGACGCCCTCCCGACCCGCTCCGGCCACCCGCGCCCCCGGCCCCGGCATCCGAACCGTCCGTGCCCTCGCCGCCAGTCCGAACGCCCGCGCCCCCTGGCTCCGGATCTACATCAACAAGCCGAGTGTCCGTTCCCCCCGGCTCCATGCCTTCGCCACCAGGCTCAGCGCCCGCACTCCCTGGTGCCGTACCTGCACCACCGGGCCCAGCGCCCCATAGTTCGCCGACATCGGCCTGCGTGCGAGGGCGTGCTTCGCGAGCGGTGCGGGCGCGCTTCGCCGTACCGCTGCCGCGCCCAGGTGACGTCGGCCTGCCGGGTTCGGCGTGGGTAGCGCGTTCTGGCAGGTCTCCCAGTCCAGGGATCTGCTCCGGAGCCGCTTCCCCGCCCGTGTTCGCCACGTTCCCGTCCTACCAGCCCGGCACGTCCGAGCGCATACGCGGCGGCCGTACACGCCGCCGCGCGGGCACGCGAAGATTTCGAAACGGCGAGTTACGGTTTTCCACCGGACTGGTCAATATTAAACGCCGGGACATTTAGTTACATCACACAATTACATAGACCGTCGAATGTACCAACATTTCCCTGCACACCCATTCCTGTATTGACACAAAGAACATGCCTGGTCACAACGGTTTTGTTCGACGAAAAACGCCCGCCGACCGCACCACATCCCCCGCCCCGCACGAACAATGATCCCCGCGGAACGGGCGCCACGAGCCTCGCCGAAGCACCCGAGGAATCATCGTCGCGCCCGCCGCCGTCGCGCCCATTGACGGTACGGCCGGCGCGGCGACATTCATCTCCGCCACCGTCATGCGAGCAGAGGGCACACCCTCCCCGCACATTTCCCCCCGAATCATCCGCAGCGGCGGGCATCCGGCCACGCATGTGTCGTTCGCGGGCGACGGTCCCTCCGAAGCGGAAGCCCGGCCAGGCCTCCCGAACGCCGACCTTCGGACTCACCACCGGCCCCCCTATGCCGACGACATTAATATCGACACGAAAATCGCCTCAAGCGCCACCGCGAGTCGCGACATGAACCCGCGTGCACACGTCACCAAGCCCATTTCCAAGAGAGCACTTCTCCCCGCACACGCTCATGACATCAGCGACACTTCCCCAACCCGTCAACGCCATTCTCAAAAACCCTCGAAGGCCGCCGCGACGCGCTTGGGTACGCACATGCGCCAGGAGTCCACGACCAGCTCACGCATCTCGTCCGCGTCGACCGTCGCCATGTACGCCTCGACCCAGTTGAAGCGCATCTCGGACGGTCTGGGCAGGTAGAACTTGCCGGGCTCGGCCTCGACCAGCGCCGCGCGCTCCTCCTTGGGGAAGCCGAAGCCCCACGTCGTCTCGTCGCGCGAGATCGCCAGATAGACGATGCGGCCGACGCGGAACTTCACCCGATCTCGGATCAGGTGCTCTTCGGTGCGCGGCAGGGACAGGGCCACCTTGCGGATCTCATCGGTCGTCACCACGCCCGAATCCTCGCAGCTCCCGCCGACGAAACGCTCAGCCGAAGGTCACGGGCAGGTGCTTGGGCCCGCGCAGGGAGGCGACCTGCCACGGCAGTTCCTCGTACGGGACGGCCAGGGCGAGGTTGGGCAGGCGGCGCAGTACGGTGCCGATGGCGATCTCGCCCTCCAGGCGCGCCAGCGGGGCTCCGAGGCAGTAGTGGAGGCCGTGCCCGAAGGCGAGGTGGGTGTTCTCGGCCCTCGTGACGTCCAGCCGGTCGGGGTCGGCGAAACGCGACGGGTCGCGGTCGGCGATGGCCGTCGCGATCAGGACGGTCGCGCCGCGCGGGATGGTCACGCCGCCGATCTCGATGTCCTCGGTGGGGAACCTGATGATCCCGGGGTTCACCGGGCCGTCGTACCGCAGGAACTCCTCGACCGCGGACGGCAGCAGCTCCGGGTCGTCGCGCAGCAGTTTCAGCTGGTCAGGGTGGGCGAGCAGCGCCGCGATGCCGCTCGCGATGAGGTTGACCGTCGTGACGTATCCGGCGACGAGCAGCAGGAACGCCATCGAGGTCAGCTCGTCCTCCTCCAGACGGCGCTCGTCGTCCCGCGCGGAGATCAGCGCGCTGATCAGGTCGCCTCCCGGCGCGGCACGCTTGGCCGCGATCAGGCCGTCCAGGTAGGTCCACATGTGCTGCCACGCGGCGTCCATCTCCGCCTTGTCGGGCACGCCGGCGCCCTGGGAGAGCATGACGTCGGTCCACTTCTGGAACCCCGCGCGCTCCTCGGCCGGGACGCCGAGCAGCTCGCCGATGACGGTGACCGGCAGCGGCAGGGCGAAGTCGGTGACGAGGTCGGCCTTGCCCGACGGCATGACGGCGTCCAGAAGCCCGTCAGTGATCTCCTGCACGCGCGGGCGCATCGCGGCCACGCGGCGCACCGTGAAGGCCTTGGAGACGAGGCGCCGCAGCCGTGTGTGGTCGGGCGGCCCCACGCGGATCATGCTGCGCGTGAACGAGTCCCGCTCCGTCGTCGGGAGCTGGTCCAGCATGCGTGCGTCGGAGGCGTCGGTGAAGTCGCTGCTGAGCCGGGGATCCGACAGCGCCGCCAGGCCGTCCTCATAGCCCGCGACGAGCCACGCCTCGATGCCACGCGCGACGACGACCCGGCGTACGGGCTCGTGGCCGCTCAGGGCCCGGTAGAAGGGGTACGGGTCCGCCACGAAGGCCGGGTCCTCGTACGGGAACGCGATCGGATCGTGCATCCGGCACCTCCGGCGACTCGGCCGTCACGGACGGCCACCATCACGACACCAAGAGTGTTACCGCCGCGGCCACCTGGAGAAACGCCGAGGGCGGCACGCACCAGTGTGCGTGCCGCCCTCGGGGCGTCGGAGTCGGTCAGAGACCGGCGGCCTCACGGAGCGCGTCCACGCGGTGCGTGGTCTCCCAGGAGAAGTCGGGCTCCTCGCGGCCGAAGTGACCGTACGCCGCCGTCTGGGAGTAGATCGGGCGGAGCAGGTCGAGGTCGCGGATGATCGCGGCCGGGCGCAGGTCGAAGGTCGCGAGCACGGCCTCCTGGATCTTCGCCGGCGCGATCTTCTCGGTGCCGAAGGTCTCGATGAACAGCCCGACCGGGTGCGCCTTGCCGATCGCGTACGCGACCTGCGCCTCGCAGCGGTCGGCCAGGCCTGCGGCCACGACGTGCTTGGCGACCCAGCGCATGGCGTACGCGGCGGAGCGGTCGACCTTGGAGGGGTCCTTTCCGGAGAACGCGCCGCCACCGTGACGGGCCATGCCGCCGTAGGTGTCGATGATGATCTTGCGCCCGGTGAGGCCGGCGTCGCCCATCGGGCCGCCGATCTCGAAGCGGCCGGTCGGGTTGACCAGGAGGCGGTAGCCCTCGGTGTCGATGTCGAGCTCGGCGATGATCGGGTCGACCACGTGCTCCTTGACGTCCGGCGTGAGCAGGTCGCTCAGGCTGATGTCGGGAGCGTGCTGGGAGGACACGACGACCGTGTCGAGCCGGACCGCGCGATCGCCGTCGTACTCGATGGTGACCTGGGTCTTGCCGTCGGGACGGAGGTAGGGCACGAGGCCCTCGTTGCGGACCGCCGACAGGCGCCGGGCCAGCTTGTGCGCGAGGGTGATCGGCAGCGGCATCAGCTCGGGCGTCTCGCGGCAGGCGTAGCCGAACATCAGGCCCTGGTCGCCGGCACCCTGACGGTCGAGCTCGTCGACGCCTTCGCCGCCACGTGCCTCGTACGCGTCGTTGACGCCCTGGGCGATGTCGGGAGACTGCGCACCGATGGAGACCGACACGCCACACGAGTGGCCGTCAAAGCCCTTGCTGGACGAGTCGTACCCGATGTCCAGGATCTTTTCCCGGATCACGCCGGGGATGTCCACGTACGTCTCCGTGGTCACCTCACCGGCGACATGAACCTGGCCAGTGGTGATCATGGTCTCGACGGCGACGCGGCTTCTGGCGTCGTCCTTCAGCATCGCGTCGAGGACGGCATCGCTGATCTGGTCGGCGATCTTGTCCGGGTGACCCTCGGTCACAGATTCTGAGGTGAACAGGCGACGGGACACGTGCGTGTACTCCTTGCAGCGGCTGCTGACTCTTGTAGCAGAAACGGGCGAACGGATCGGGGGGAAGTCTAACCAGGGCCTATCGAGCATATTTATAGAGCTGCGAACGGCCGCGTTCACTCTAGTCGTGCGGCCACCAGATCCCACACGGCGTCCGCCAAGGCGTCCTTGGTACCACGTGGGACATCGACGGCGGAACCGTCGGCCGACAAGATCACCGCCGCGTTGTCGGGGGCGCCGAACGTGAGGCTCTCCCCCACTTCGTTGACGACGAGGAGGTCACAGCCCTTGCGTACGAGCTTCTGGCGCCCGTGCTCGAGGACGTCGTGCGTCTCGGCGGCGAACCCGACGATCACCGGACGGCGCTCCGCACGCGACCGCACCAGATCGGCCAGGATGTCGGGGTTCTCCACGAGCCGGATCGGCGCGGGCTCTTCGCCGCGCGTCTTCTTGATCTTCACGTCCTGGTAGTCGGCCGGCCGGAAGTCGGCGACCGCGGCGGCCATGACCACCGCGTCGGCGTCGGCGGTCGCCTTGAGGACCGCCTCGCGCATCTCCCGCGTGGACCCGGCGCGTACGACGTCGGCGCCCGCGGGGTCGGGGAGCGTGACGTTCGCGGCGACCAGCGTCACCCTGGCGCCCCTCGTGAGGGCCGTACGGGCCAGGGCGTACCCCTGCAGGCCGGACGAACGGTTTCCGATGAAGCGGACCGGGTCGATCGCCTCACGGGTGCCGCCCGCGGAGACGACCACGTGGCGGCCCGCGAGGTCGTCGCGTACGCCGCCGCGCGCCAGGACGAGACAGGCGGTACGGAAGAGCTCGTCGGGGTCGGGCAGACGCCCGCGGCCCGAGTCGGCGCCGGTCAGACGGCCGACCGCGGGATCGAGGACGACGCAGCCGCGCGAGCGGAGCGTCGCGACGTTCGCCTGAGTGGCGGGGTGCTCCCACATCTCGGTGTGCATCGCGGGCGCGAACACGACCGGGCAGCGCGCCGTCAGGAGCGTGTTCGTGAGCAGGTCGTCGGCGAGGCCGTTCGCGGCCTTCGCCAGCAGGTTGGCCGTTGCCGGGGCGACGAACACGAGGTCGGCGCCCTGCCCGAGGCGTACGTGCGGGACCTCGGCGACGCCGGACCACACCTCGGTGGTCACGGGCTCACCGGACAGGGCCGCCCAGGTCGGCTCGCCGACGAAGCGCAACGCGTCACGCGTCGGGACGACCCGTACCCGGTGCCCGGACTCCGTCAGCCGCCGCAGCAGCTCACAGACCTTGTACGCGGCGATGCCGCCGCCGACGCCGAGCACCACCCTCGGGTGTTCGGCCGGGCGGGACACTTACGCGCCTTCGATGGCCTCGGTGGCGAGCAGGCCTTCGCTGACCTCGCGCAGCGCGATGGAAAGCGGCTTCTCCTGCACCTGGGTCTCCACGAGGGGACCGACGTACTCAAGGAGGCCCTCGCCGAGCTGGGCGTAGTAGGCGTTGATCTGGCGAGCCCGCTTCGACCCGATGATCACCAGGCTGTACTTGCTGTCGGTGATCTTGAGCAGGTCGTCGATCGGCGGGTTGGTGATGCCTTCGGCACCAGGGGCGTTGGCCACGCCTGCGCCTCTCAGTCTGAGTCAGATGGGTGGACAGCCAGCAAGGATATCAGCTCACGGCAGACGTCCTTGACCGAAGTGTTCACCAGCGTGAGGTCGAATTCCTTCTCCGCGGCCAGCTCTGCGTGTGCGCTGGCGAGCCTCTGCTCGATCACGTCGGGCGGCTCGGTGCCGCGCCCGACGAGGCGGCGTACGAGCTCCTCCCAGGACGGGGGGGCCAGGAAGACCAGCCGCGACTGCGGCATCGCCGCCCGTACCTGCCGGGCGCCCTGCAGATCGATCTCGAGCAGGGCCGGCACGCCGGCGGCGAGGTGCTCACGCACCGCCCGCCGCGGCGTGCCGTAACGATTACCCGCGAACTCGGCCCACTCGAGCAGTTCCCCCTCCGCGATGAGCCGATCGAACTCGGCATCATCGGCGAAGAAGTAATGCACTCCGTGGACCTCGCCCGGACGCGGAGTACGGGTTGTCACCGAGACCGACAGCCACACCTCAGGGTGGGCACGCCGAATCTCGGCGACGACCGTGCTCTTGCCGACGCCAGACGGCCCGGAGAGGACCGTCAGGCGCCTGGACGGGATGGAGCCGGCCGCCGCGGATGCGAAGGAACCGGCCGCGGCGACCTCGCCGCCGCGCCCGTCCGACGTGGGCTCGTCAGCGATTTGCACCGCCGCCGAACTCACGCTCAAGAGCGGCGCGCTGGTTCGCACCGAGACCCCGCACGCGGCGGGACTCGGCGATACCGAGCCGCTCCATGATCTGCTTAGCGCGAACCTTTCCGACGCCAGGCAGTGATTCCAGTAGTGCCGACACCTTCATCTTTCCGATTACGTCGTCGGCCTGACCATCCTTGAGAACCTCAGTGAGGGAAGTACCCCCATGCTTAAGGCGGTCTTTGACCTCGGCACGCTCTTTGCGGGCCTTGGCAGCCTTCTCCAGGGCTGCGGCGCGCTGTTCGGGGGTTAGGGGCGGAAGCGCCACGCCGGGTCACCTCGTGTTTCCACTCGATTGAGTCGGACGGCTTGGGAACCTAGCGAGTTCAGGCCCCATAAAGCAACGTGAAAGCCCGTTTCGCCCATCATTAAATTGCAGATGTCACTCTATGAGCTGCCCTGAACACGCAGAGTACCCAATCGAGGTGGTTCTTTCACCCCGAACCGTACGACGGCCTGGCGTTTCTTGCGAGGGGCAAACGACGCTGTCAAGGTCGTCCCGCCTCCCCCGCCCGCGCCACCCCGGACCGCCCGTCCGAGCGAACCACGAACCGGGCCGTACGTGACGGACCGGAGCGACGATGTGACGGTACGACACCGGCGGAACAGTGGATCATCGAGCCTGAGGAGCCCTGTACCGCCCGCGAGATACGAACACGGGTCTGTCAGCGGAACACAGGGTGATCGCCAGCCACACGCCCCCAGAACGACGCAGAGCCCACTCGTGATCGATTCCGACCACTCGCCTGGGAGCGATTCAACGTCAAAGCAAGCCGAAACCGTGCGAAAAACACGAATCGGCCTCACATTCGAACCCGAATTCGCGCCCAATTCCAAGCCCGTATGTGAATCACGACCCCCACCGAGCGCCGTGCGACCAAACTCCGACAACCCCGAATCAGCCGACGCGAGCCCCCGCGCCCGCGCAGAACGCGACACGCACCCCGGCAACCGCTCACCACGGGCACGCGGACACGAGAACCCTCGTCCCCGACGGCTCCACGTCGCCCACCCCGCCGTCACATCGCCCGCCGGCGGGCGCCGCCCATCGTCGCGCCGCCTGCTCAAGCCGCGGCGCTTCCGCCTCGGCCTCGCTCGCGGTCTCCGTCACTCACCCGCGAAGAGCCTCCGCGTCCGCGCGGACGCGGAGCTGGACGCCGATCCAGCCTTTCTGCGCGCTGGGGCGTCCCTTCGCGGGGACGCAGAGGCGGGCCGGTGATCCACGAGGCAGGTTCATGATCCATTCGCGGCCGGCCGACGGGCGTCCCGGCGGCGGGGCTTCGGTCCTGTGCAGACCGCCGCACCCGGGCGGATCACGGTGGCGGTTCGCCGGCCGTCCGTGCTCGGGAAACCGCCTCAGCGCGACGCTCCGAAGGCCACCGTCGTGAGGGACGCGCGCACGTCGCTCTTCGTCGCTTCGGCCGCGCCCGATGGCGGCATGCGCATCGGCGAGCGCGCATCTCGGCGGCTGCGCCCCCGGCCACGTCGGCAGGCCCATCCGCGGACCTGTGCCTGTCCGCGGTCCTGACCCGGCCCACGAGCCCCGCACGTCCCGCGAGCCTGCTCGGTCCCGGCGTCCTGAGATCCCGGCCCGGCACGTGCCCGCGCCCGGAAGGGCCGGCCGACACCCGATCCCGGCGTCCGGGAGGTCTGGTCCAGCACACGCGACGCGGCGTCCGGAGATCTCCGCCAGCGAGGCACGTCGCGACTTGCGCGCCACCGGTCAGCAGGACGTCCTCACCCCGCTGCTGCTTCAGCTCGGCGACAGGCTCTCTGAGCCCGCCCGTCCGAACCGAAACCGTCGGCTGGGCAAGCTTCTCTAAGCGCGCCGACCCGAGCCGCAGGTTGGGGCAGGCTCTCTGAGCGCGCCTGTCCGACCCGAAAAGCGAAGGTCACGCCCCCCCCACGCGCCTCGTCGGCCTCAGGGCCGTGAGCGGGGCGTCAGGCGCCCTGGGCGCCTGTGCGGCGTAGGGCGGCGGCGATGGTGGCGGCGGCGGCGCCTGGGTCTGGGGCGGCGGTGATGGGGCGGCCGATGACCAGCAGGTCCGCTCCCGATTCCAGTGCCTCTTCTGGGGTGGCGACCCTTGCCTGGTCCTGGGCGTCGGTGCCGTGGGGGCGGACTCCTGGGGTGATCAAGGTTACGTCCGGGCCTACCTCGGCGCGGACGGCGGCGACCTCCATCGGGGAGCAGACCAGGGCCTTCGCGCCCGCTTCCACGGCGATGACGGACAGGCGGCGTACGGCGTCCGAGGCCGGGCCGTCCAAGCCCACCACGGCCAGGTCGTCGTCGGACAAGGACGTCAGCACCGTCACGGCGGCGATCTTCGTGGCGGGGGCGGCCTCGGCGGCGGCGCGGATCATCGCGGGGCCGCCGGCGGCGTGGACGGTCAGGAACGAGGGTTTCAGGCGGGCCACCGCGCGGGCCGCGCCGGCGACCGTCGCCGGGATGTCGTGGAGCTTCAGGTCGAGGAACACCTGGACGCCGCTCGCCCCTCGTACGCTCGCGACGACGTCCGGGCCGTAGCGCAGGTAGAGCTCCAGGCCGACCTTGACCGTGCTGACGTGCGGGGTGACCAGGGTGGCCCAGCGGGCGGCGGTCTCGAGGTCCGGCGCGTCCAGGGCGACGGCGATGGGAGCGGGGTTCACTGCGGGATCTCCTGTTCGAGAGGCTCGTCCACGCCGACGTTGGGATCGATGCGCCTGAAGGGGGTTCCGGCGGGCTTGTGGGCGAGGCCGACGACGTCGGCTAGCCGGCCGATACCGCGTTCTCGCAGAGCCGCGTCGAGTTCGCGCAGGATCCGTACGCACGCGGATGGGTCGTGGAAGTTCGCCGTGCCGACGGCGACGGCCGAGGCGCCCGCGAGGATGAGTTCCAGCGCGTCGAGGCCGGTGCGCACGCCGCCCATTCCGACGATCGGGATCTCGGGCAGCGCGGCGTGCACCTGGTAGACGCAGCGGACCGCGACGGGGCGTACGGCCGGGCCGGACAGGCCGCCGGTGACGCCGGCGAGGCGCGGACGGAGTGTCGTGGTGTCGACGGCCATGCCGTGCAGTGTGTTGATCATGGACAGGCCGTCGGCTCCGGCGTCGGCGCAGGCCATGGCGACGCCGACGATGTCGGTGACGTCCGCGGAGAGCTTGGCGAGCACCGGGACGGAGCGCGGCGTGTGCGTGCGGACGGCGCGTACGACCTCGGCGGCGGCCGAGGGGTGCGAGGCGAAGGTCAGCCCGCGGTCCTCGACGTTCGGGCACGAGGTGTTGATCTCGATGGCGGTGACGCCGGGCGAACCGGCGAGCTTCCGGGCGACCTCGGCGTACTCCTCGACGCTGTTGCCCGCGACCGAGACGACCGTGCGGGCGCCCTGTTCGTGGAGCCAGGGCAGGTCGCGGCTTAGGAACGTTCCGATACCGGGCCCCTGCAGGCCAGTGGCGCTGAGCACGCCGCTCGGGGTCTCGGCCAGCCGCGGCGCGGGACGCCCGGCGCGGGCCTCGGGCGTGATCGACGGCGTGGTCACCGCGCCGAGTTTGGCGACGTCGTAGAAGCGTCCGAGCTCCCGGCCGAAGCCGCCGCACCCCGCCGCCGTCATGATCGGATTCGGGATGACGACGCGGCCGAGGCGCGTCTCCAGTTCAGTGCTCAATGCTCCACCCGCTCGCCGCCGCCATCGTCATAACGCCCCGCGAACGTCACACTCGCCCCCCGAGCCGCCCTGCGCGTGGAGCGCCGAGTGCGTCGAAGGGGATCGTTCCCACGTCGTCCCAGCGCACGCGCTCGCCGCGGAAGACCGGCCCGTCAACGCAGGACCTGGCCATGTGCGTGGCGCCGTCGTCGTCGACGACCGGCAGCACGCACGCCATGCACAGGCCGGTGCCGCAGGGCATCGGCTCCTCGACCGCGACCTGCGCGGGGATGCCGTAGCCGGAGGCCGTACGCGTGACCGTGCGGAGCGTGTCGAGCGGCCCGCAGGCGTACAGGACGTCGGCGCCCGACTCCTCGATGACGCGTGGCAGCAGGTCGGTGACGCGCCCGCGCTCGCCGAGTGAGCCGTCCTCGGTCGCGACCGTGACCGAGTCGCCGCCGCGCCGCGCGCCGCGTGCTCCGTGCACCTGGTCGGAGTCGGCGCCGCCGAGCGCGAAGTAGAGCGGGCACTCGCGCTGGCGCAGCACGGCCGCGAGCGGGAACAGCGCCGCGCTGCCGTACCCCTCGCCCACGAGCACGCACGTCACCGGGTGGCGCGGGAGCGGGAACGGGCGGCCGAGCGGCCCGGCGATGTCGACGATGTCGCGCGGGCGCAGCGCGGCGAGCCACGCGGTGCCCTTGCCGCGCACCTCGAAGACGATCTCGACGGTGCCGCCGTAGTCGGGCTTGACGTCACGTACGGCGAAGCACCGGCGCGTCAGCATGCCGGAGTGCTCGCCGCCGACGGCGAGCGCGACGAACTGGCCGGGCCGGAACCGCTCGGCGACGCCGGGGGCCACGAGCGTCATCGTGTGGTACGCCCCGGTCTTCCGCGTCGTCAGGAGAGTGCCCGGCACCTGCACCGGTGAGTCCGTCAACGTTTCCCCGCTTCGATCACGTCTCGCCTCTGAGAGATTCCGCGTGTTCCTGGAGCGACCGCACGCCGACCTTGCCGGCGACGATCGCCTCGATGCCCTGGACGGCCGCGCCGAGCCCCTGCACCGTGGTGAGGCAGGGGACGCCGCGCAGCACCGCGGCCGTGCGGATCTCGTATCCGTCCAGCCGCGGCCCGGACTGCCCCGGGCTGCCGAACGGAGTGTTGACGATGAGATCGACCTCGCCGTCGAGAATCCGCCGCACGACCGTCGGCTCATCGCCTGGTCCCAGACCGGCACTGTGCTTACGAACGATCTTGGCATGCACTCCGTTGCGACGCAGGACTTCGGCGGTGCCCTCGGTTGCGAGAATCTCAAAGCCTAGGTCAGCGAGGCGTTTCACCGGGAAGATCATTGCTCGTTTGTCCCGGTTGGCGACGGAGACGAACGCCCTCCCACTGGTCGGCAGCGAGCCGTACGCCGCCGCCTGCGACTTGGCGTACGCGGTGCCGAAGTCCTTGTCGATGCCCATGACCTCGCCGGTCGAGCGCATCTCCGGGCCGAGGACGGTGTCGACGCCGCGCCCCTCCGGCGTACGGAACCGGTCGAAGGGCAGCACGGCCTCCTTGACCGCGATGGGCGCGTCGAGGGGCAGGTCTCCCCCGTCGCCGCTCGCGGGCAGCATGCCGTCGGCGCGCAGCCGGGCGATGGACGTGCCCAGCATGACGCGGGCCGCGGCCTTCGCCAGCGGGACGGCGGTCGCCTTCGACACGAACGGCACCGTACGCGAGGCGCGCGGGTTGGCCTCCAGCACGTAGAGGACTCCGGCGGCGAGGGCGTACTGGACGTTGATGAGCCCGAGGACGCCGATCTCGCGCGCGAGCGCCTTGGTGGAGCTGCGGATGCGGGAGATGTCCTCCTTGCCGAGGGTGATCGGGGGAAGCGCGCACGCGGAGTCGCCGGAGTGGATGCCGGCCTCCTCGATGTGCTCCATGACCCCGCCCAGGTAGAGGTCGGTGCCGTCGTAGAGCGCGTCGACGTCGATCTCGATCGCGTCGTCGAGGAACCGGTCGACCAGCACCGGGTGCTCCGGGCTCGCGCGCGTCGCCCGCTCCATGTACGCCTTCAGCGTCGCGTCGTCGTAGACGATCTCCATGCCGCGTCCGCCGAGCACGTACGACGGGCGTACGAGCACCGGGTAGCCGATCTCGGCGGCGATGGCCTCGGCCTCCTCGAAGGACGTGGCGGTGCCGTGCTTGGGCGCGGGCAGGTCGGCGCGTTCGAGGACGAGGCCGAACGCGCCGCGCTCCTCTGCGAGGTGGATGCTCTCGGGCGAGGTGCCGACGACCGGCACTCCGGCGTCCTTCAGCTGCTGTGCGAGGCCGAGGGGCGTCTGCCCGCCGAGCTGCACGATCACGCCCGCGACCTCGCCGGTCTCCTGCTCGGCGTGCACGACCTCCAGGACGTCTTCCAGCGTGAGCGGCTCGAAGTAGAGCCGGTCGGAGGTGTCGTAGTCGGTCGAGACGGTCTCGGGGTTGCAGTTGACCATGACGGTCTCGTAGCCGGCTTCGGCGAGCGTGAACGACGCGTGCACACAGCTGTAGTCGAACTCGATTCCCTGCCCGATGCGGTTCGGCCCGCTGCCGAGGATGATCACCTTGGGCTTGGAGCCCGGCGGCACCTCGGTCTCCTCGTCATAGGAGGAGTACAAGTAGGGCGTCTCGGCGGCGAACTCGGCGGCGCAGGTGTCGACGGTCAGGTAGACGGGCCGGATGCCGAGGGCGTGGCGCAGGCCGCGTACCAGCTCGGCGGTGACGCCGCGGATCTCGGCGATCTGCTCGTCGGAGAAGCCGTGCCGCTTGGCTTCGCGCAGGGCCTCGGGGGCGAGCTGCTCGTCGGTGAGGGTCGCGGCGATGTCGTCGAGGGCCGCGATGTTGTCGAGGAACCACGGGTCGATCCCGGTCGCCTCGTGCGCCTCCTCGACCGTGGCGCCGGCGCGCATCGCCTGCTGTACGGCGCGCAGCCGCCCGTCGTGCGGCTTCGCGGCGGTCTGGAGCAGCTCGTCCTTCAGCGCGTTTCTCTGCTCGTCCGTGACGCCGGGAGGCTCCGGGGCCCACGAGAAGCCCGCCGAGCTCCTCTCCAGCGACCTGAGGGCCTTCTGCAGCGCCTCGGGGAAGGACCGGCCGATCGCCATGGCCTCGCCCACGGACTTCATGTGCGTGGTCAGCGTCTCGTCGGCGCCGGGGAACTTCTCGAACGCGAACCTCGGTGCCTTCACGACGACGTAGTCGAGGCTCGGCTCGAAGCTGGCCGGGGTCTCGCGCGTGATGTCGTTGCGGATCTCGTCGAGGGTGTAGCCGACGGCGAGCCGGGCGGCGATCTTGGCGATGGGGAAACCGGTCGCCTTCGAGGCCAGCGCGCTGGAGCGCGACACCCGCGGGTTCATCTCGATGACGATCATGCGGCCCGTACGCGGGTCGATCGCGAACTGGATGTTGCAGCCGCCCGTGTCGACGCCGACCGCGCGGATCACGTCGATGGCGACGTCGCGCATCCGCTGATATTCGCGGTCGGTGAGCGTCATGGCCGGGGCGACGGTGATCGAGTCGCCGGTGTGGACGCCCATCGGGTCGATGTTCTCGATCGAGCAGATGACGACCACGTTGTCGTTGCGGTCGCGCATCAGCTCCAGCTCGTACTCCTTCCAGCCGATGATCGACTCTTCCAGGAGCACCTCGGTGGTCGGGCTGGCGGCCAGGCCCGCGCCGGCGATGCGGCGCAGGTCGTTCTCGTCGTAGGCCATGCCGGAGCCGGCGCCGCCCATCGTGAACGACGGGCGCACGACCATCGGGTAGCCCAGCTCGCCGGCGGCGGCCAGGCAGTCGTCCATCTCGTGGCAGATGACGCTGCGCGCGGCCTCGGCGCCGATGGCGGCGACGATCTCCTTGAAGCGCTCGCGGTTCTCGCCCGACTCGATGGCGTCGACGTTGGCCCCGATGAGCTCGACGCCGTACTTGTCGAGGACGCCGGAGTGGTGCAGCGCCATGGCGGTGTTGAGCGCGGTCTGGCCACCCAGCGTGGGCAGGAGCGCGTCGGGGCGCTCCTTGGCGATGACCTGCTCGACCGTCGCGGGCGTGATCGGCTCGACGTACGTGGCGTCGGCGATCTCCGGGTCGGTCATGATCGTCGCGGGGTTGCTGTTGACGAGGGAGACGCGCAGCCCCTCGGTCTTCAGGACCCGGCACGCCTGGGTGCCGGAGTAGTCGAACTCGGCGGCCTGACCGATGACGATCGGGCCGGAGCCGATGACGAGAACGGACTTCAGGTCTTCCCGGCGCGGCATCAGGCCCCCTGCCCGGCGACGAGCAGGGCCAGCGCCAGGAGTGTCAGCACCACGGCGACGGCCCCGATGGCGAAGGTCGCGGGCGCGGGCGGTGTCGCGCGTACGACGCGGTCGTTCGGGTCGATCGGGACGTGGCCGTGAGTGCCGTGGCCCGACACGTGATCGGCTTCGTGACTGGAGGCATCGCTCATCTGGTCATCAGCTCGCAGAAGCGGTCGAAGAGGCCGGTGGCGTCGTGCGGCCCGGGGGCCGCTTCGGGGTGGTATTGGACGCTGAACGCCGGGCGGTCGAGCAGCCGCAGGCCCTCGACGACGCCGTCGTTGAGGTCGACGTGGCTGACCTCGGCACGGCCGTAGGGGGTGTCGAACGGGCCGTCGAGGGGCGCCTCGACCGCGAACCCGTGGTTGTGGCTCGTGATGTGCACCCGGCCGGTCACGCGGTCCTGTACGGGCTGGTTGACGCCTCGGTGGCCGAAGCGCAGCTTGTACGTGCCGAGGCCGAGGGCGCGGCCCAGCATCTGGTTGCCCAGGCAGATGCCGAACACGGGCGTGCCCGAGCCCAGCACGCCTTCCAGCGAGGCGACCGCGTAGCCGCAGGCGGCCGGGTCGCCGGGGCCGTTGCTGTAGAAGACTCCGTCGGGTTCCAGCGCGAGGATCTCCTCCGCCGTCGCCGTCGCGGGCAGGACGTGCACCTCACAGCCGCGTTCGGCCATGCGGCGCGGGGTCATCGCCTTGATGCCGAGGTCGATGGCGGCCACCCGGTGGCGTACCGCGCCGTCCGGGCGCACGACGTACGGCTCGGCCGTAGACACCTGGCGCGCCAGGTCGGCGCCGACCATGTCGGGGCTCTTGAGGACGCGTTGGAGGAGGGCCTCCGGGTCGGTCTCCTCGGTGCTGACGGCGGCGCGCATGGCGCCGCGGTCGCGCAGGTGCCGTGTGAGGGCGCGCGTGCCGTTGATCGCGATCCCGACGACGCCGTACGCACGCAGCTCCACATCGAGCGAGCGGCGCGAACGCCAGCTGGACTCGATTCGGGACGGCTCGCGCACGACATAGCCGGCGACGTGGATCCGGTCCGATTCGAGGTCTTCGTCGTTGACGCCGGTGTTGCCGATGTGCGGCGCGGTCATGGCGACGATCTGCCGGTGGTACGACGGGTCGGTGAGGGTCTCCTGGTAGCCGGTCATGCCGGTGTTGAAGACCATCTCGCCGAACGCCTCGCCCTCGGCCCCGTACGCGGTGCCCGTGAAGGTACGCCCGTCCTCGAGAACCAGGATCGCCGGTCGTTCGCTCATGTGAGGCTCCCGTCGAGGACGGTGGGGCGGCCGTGGAGCAACGTCGCGTGGACGCGGCCGGGCAGCTCGATGCCGCGGAACGGGGTGTTGCGGCTTCGCGACACGGACGCGGCCGGGTCGACGACCGTGCGGGCCTCCGGGTCGTACAGGGTGAGGTTGGCCGGGGCACCGACCTCGATCGGGTGCCCCTGGGCGGTGAGACGGCCGATGCGCGCGGGGCGTACGGACATGCGGTCGGCCAGCCCGGCCCAGTCGAGGAGGCCGGTGTCGATCATGGCCGCCTGGACGACGGACAAGGCCGTCTCCAGGCCGATCATGCCCATGGCGGCCGGCGCCCACTCGGTCTCCTTCGCCTCCGCCGGATGCGGGGCGTGGTCGGTGGCGACGCAGTCGATCGTGCCGTCGGCCAGGGCCTCGCGCAGGGCCTCGACGTCGGCCTTCGTACGGAGCGGCGGGTTGACCTTGTAGATCGGGTCGTAGGTCTCGGCGAGCTCGTCGGTGAGGAACAGGTGGTGCGGCGTCACCTCGGCCGTCACCTGCCAGCCCTTGCTCTTGGCCCACCGCAGGATCTCGACCGATCCGGCGGTCGAGACGTGGCAGACGTGCAGGCGGGAGCCGACGTGCGCGGCGAGGAGGCAGTCGCGGGCGATGATCGCCTCTTCGGCCACGGCGGGCCAGCCCGCGAGGCCGAGCCGCCCGGACATCGCGCCTTCGTTCATCTGGGCGTTCTCGGTGAGGCGCGGCTCCTGTGCGTGCTGGGCGACGACGCCGTCGAAGGCCTTGACGTACTCCAGTGCGCGGCGCATGAGCACCGCGTCGGACACGCAGTGGCCGTCGTCGGAGAAGACGCGCACGCGGGCCGCGGAGTCGGCCATCGCGCCGAGCTCGGCGAGCTGGTGTCCCTCCAGGCCGCGCGTGACCGCGCCGACGGGGTGGACCTCGCAGTGGCCGGCCTCGCGGCCGAGGCGCCAGACCTGCTCGACGACGCCGGCGGTGTCGGCGACCGGCTCGGTGTTGGCCATCGCGTGCACGGCGGTGAACCCGCCCGCGGCGGCGGCACGGGTGCCGGTCTCGACCGTCTCGGCGTCCTCGCGGCCGGGCTCGCGCAGGTGGGTGTGCAGGTCGACAAGGCCGGGGAGCGCGACGAGCCCGTCGGCGTCGATCACCTGATCGGCGGAGTCGTCACCGCCGATCCCGGCGATCACGCCGTCCCGGATGAGGATGTCCGCCGGCGCTCCGCCGAGGATCCGTGCGCCCTTGATGAGGCACGTCATTCGCTGTCCTTTCGTGAAGCGCCGACCGCGGGCCCGGACCCGCCGAGGAGGAGATAGAGCACGGCCATGCGGACCGTGACGCCGTTGGCGACCTGCTCGACGATGGTCGAACGCGGGGAGTCCGCGACCTCCGCGGCGATCTCGACGCCGCGGTTCATCGGGCCCGGGTGCATGACCAGGGCGTGGTCGGGCATGGCGGCCATCCGGCGGTTGTCGAGGCCGTAGCGCCGTGAGTACTCGCGCACGGTCGGGAAGAACGCGGCGTTCATGCGCTCCTGCTGCACGCGCAGCATCATCACGACATCGGTCTTCGGCAGTACGGCGTCGAAGTCGTAGGCGATCTCGCACGGCCAGGTGTCGATCGAGACGGGGAACAGCGTCGGCGGCGCGACGAGCGTGACCTCCGCGCCGAGGGTGTGCAGAAGGTGGACATTGGACCGCGCGACGCGGCTGTGCAGGATGTCGCCGACGACCGTGATCCGGCGTCCGTCGAGACTCCCGAGGCGCCGTCGCATGGTGTAGGCGTCGAGCAGCGCCTGCGTGGGGTGCTCGTGCGTGCCGTCGCCGGCGTTGACGACGCTGCCCCGCACCCAGTTCGCGAGGCGGTGGGGGGCACCGGAGGCGCTGTGCCGGATGACGACGCCGTCGGCGCCCATGGCCTCCAGGGTCAGCGCGGTGTCCTTCAGGCTCTCGCCCTTGGAGACGCTGGAGCCCTTGGCGGAGAAGTTGATGACGTCGGCCGAGAGCCGTTTGGCCGCCGCCTCGAAGGAGATCCGCGTACGCGTGGAGTCCTCGAAGAACAGGTTGACGACCGTACGGCCGCGCAGCGTGGGCAGTTTCTTGATCGGCCGGTCGGCGACGCGTTCGAGCTCTTCGGCCGTGTCGAGGATGAGCAGGGCGTCGTCTCTGGTGAGGTCTTCGGCGGAGAGCAGGTGGCGTTTCATCGGCCGTCCTCCAGCAGGACGGCGTCGCGGCCGTCCACCTCCTCCAGGAGCACTCGTACGGTCTCGCGGGCGCTCGTCGGGAGGTTCTTGCCGACGTAGTCGGCGCGGATCGGGAGCTCGCGGTGGCCGCGGTCGACCAGGGTGGCGAGCTGAACGGTACGCGGGCGGCCCAGGTCGTTCAGGGCGTCCAGCGCGGCGCGTACGGTGCGGCCGGAGAAGAGCACGTCGTCGACGAGCACCACGACCCGGTCGTCGACGCCCTCTTCCGGGAGCTTCGTGTGACCGAGGGGGCGCGCGGGGCGCAGCCTCAGGTCGTCGCGGTACATGGTCACGTCGAGGGAGCCCCAGGGCACCTCGTGGCCTTCGGCGTCCGCGATGCGGGTGGCGAGCCGGTCGGCGAGAGTCACGCCGCGTGTCGGGATGCCGAGGAGGACGAGATCGCGGCCGCCCTTGGTGCGTTCGACGATCTCGTGGGCGATCCGGGTGAGCGCGCGGCGGATGTCCGGCGCTGCGAGGACGGTTTTGTGACTAACGTCACTGTCGGGAGTTGGCCTGTGCTCGGGCACAGAAGAAGCACTCACCGTGAAAACTCCTTTCCCGCCTCACTGGACGGGTCTTAAAGGACGTCGGCGCTCTCACGGTAGCAGTCCGTCTCGCGCTCGCGTCGACCCCCCGCACGATGTTTTCGCTGGTGGGGAGGTCAGCGTGTTTTGGCGTCCAGGGCACGGGAGGCCTTGCCGCGCAAGGGATTTCTGCGTCCGGCGGTGCTGGGGGCCACCTGTGCCATCGATGACGGATTCGACCGCTTTTTTCCAATCGGCTTGACCTGGAGCCCTACCCGTTTTACCGTCACTGTCCGTAACCATCCCAGGAGATGGATCCCTCGGGCAGCCCGGCCCCGGCCGGCTGAGAGTGCGGAGCAGTCGCGCACTCGTCTCGGGGAGTCAGGGGCACCGCCCCTTGGTCCCCTCCCGGGCCATGTCGACGACGAGAAAGTGAGCCTGGGGGCCGCAACATGCCGTCTGAATATGCAAAGGCTCTCGGCGCGAGACTTCGCGCCATCCGCACCCAGCAGGGCCTGTCCCTGCACGGTGTGGAGGAGAAATCACGTGGCCGCTGGAAGGCCGTCGTCGTGGGATCGTACGAGCGGGGCGACCGCGCCGTCACCGTTCAGAAGCTGTCCGAGCTCGCCGAGTTCTACGGCGTGCCGGTGTCTGAGTTGCTGCCCGGCGGAGCCGCGCCGAGCCCCCTCGGCCCGACGCCGAAGCTCGTCATCGACCTTGAGCGACTCCAACAGCTTCCGAAGGACAAGGCCGGTCCACTCGCCCGTTACGCCGCGACGATCCAGAGTCAGCGGGGCGACTACAACGGAAAGGTTCTGTCCATCCGACAGGAAGACCTGCGTTCGCTCGCGGTGATCTACGACAAGTCACCGACCGAGCTCACCGAAGAACTCATCGGCTGGGGCGTTCTCGACCCCGAAGCACGCCGAGCAGTCGAGGCCTTCTGACCCACGGGGCCGTGATCGCAAGCCGATCACGGCCCTGGGGCCAGACCTCCACGCGCCCCCGGACTTTGCCGCGCGCCCATTACGGACGCGGCGAGCCACCGTCGGGCGCTTTTTTCATCCCGGGCACCGAGGCCGAAGACCGGCCCGGCCGTGCAGACACGCACCACGACCGGCAGGCCTCGCGGACACACAGGGCCCGGACGGCAGGCCCTGCAGACAGACGGGGTCCGGACGGCAGTCCTCGCGAACAGACAGGGCCTGGACGGCTACCGGAGATACGCCACAAGCCCGGACGCCTCGCGTGAACGCTTCGCCTCTCACAGGCCGACCGGCCGATGTGCCGCCACACCTCCGACATTCCTGCCACGCAAGGTCAGGCGGGCCGCCTGAGGGCGCGGTGCCCCGCCAGCCCGTACGAGCCCCCGGACCGGCCGGAGTGCTTCGGCGTGACGGTGACGCGGGCTCGCGCGACGTGGCAGCGAACATCGTCTATCCGGCCCCTCACTGCGGGCGCTCCGCCACACACAGGCCGACCGAGACGTCCCACGCGGGCGGCCTCCGCCGAGGCCCACATCCGCCGCGCCTCAGCGCTCACGTCAGGCCTCACGCCGACACCCGGCACGGGCGCAGGGCCCGCACCGTACATTCGTCGACCGCGCACGGGGCGGCCGACGCCATCCCGGCCGCGTGCCGTTCCGTGCCGTCCGGTCGTCGGCCGCGTGCGGACGGCCGGCGCCATCCCAGGAGCATGCCGTTCCGCGTGGTCGGGTCGTCGGCCGTGTGCGGGTGGCGGGCGCCTTCGCGTGGTCAGGCGACGTCGGCCGGGGTGCCGCCGGTGATGCGGACGAGTTCGTCGTAGGACGTGGGGAACAGCGTGTGCGGGTGGCCGGCGGCGGCCCATACGACGTCGTGCTTGGCCAGCCACTCGTCGACGAGCGTGCGTACCGGTGCCGGGTGGCCGATGGGGGCGACTCCGCCGATCGGCTGGCCCGTGGCCGCACGTACGAACTCGGGGGTGGCCCGCTTGACCTTGGCCGCTCCGACCAGGCCGGCGACCTTGGCGGTGTCGACCCGGTGCGCGCCGCTGGTCAGGACGAGAAGCGGCTCGCCGTCGGCGTCGAAGATGAGGCTGTTGGCGATCGCGCCGATGTCGCAGCCGAGCTTGGCCGCGGCCGAGGCCGCCGTCGGGGTGGCCTCGGACAGCATCTGGACCTCCCCGGACGCGCCCAGCTCCCGCAGGCGCGCCACGACGCGTTCGGTGTTGGGGTGCATGGGAGAACCCTAGGGCGTATCCAGTGCTCTTGGCCGCACAGCAGGCCAAATATCCTCCCCATGGGTGGGGTCCGCCAAACGCCGAATCGTCGTCTCGCACCTACTCTGACCAGGCTTGACGAGCCGTCATTCGAACATGTTGACGAATTGGCGCGAGGGAGCTTTACTGGGGAGAGCGCTCGAACCTGTGTTCGAGTCGGGTGCAGGGCTCGCGGTTCGGCACCTAGGGGTTTTCGCTTCGCTGGGCAGCGCAAGCCACGCGAGGCGCGACGGTCGGACGGGACGAGGGGAAGCGTTTCGTCCGACCGCCCCGGAATACTCCTGGGGGCTCCGCCAAGCGGAAGGAGGCACGCCATGTCCGCAAGGTCGTCCACTGCCGTCCCTCTGCGCCCCGTTCCACGGCGCAGGCTCGCACCGCCGGCGATGTCGCTGCTGCACACGGCACGCCACGGACTCGCGGAGGCCGCCGAAGCGGCGGCACCGGCATCCCGCTACGTCGCGGCCCACCTGGCCGCCCTCAGGGCCGCCGCGGCGATGATCGCCGCCCGCGCCGAGCCCGGCGCGAAGGGCCGCGGCAAGCCCCAGAGCGTCTGGGTCCTGCTCCCCGTGGCCGAGCCCGCCCTGCGCGAGTGGGCCGCCTTCTTCGCCGCGGGAGCCGGCAAACGCGCCCAGGCCGAAGCGGGCCTCCCCCGCGCGGTAACCGGCCACGAAGCCGACGAGCTGCTCCGCGACGCGGAGATCTTCGTCTCCCTCGTCGAGACGACGCTGGGCCTGAACGTCCAGCCGATGCTCCCGGCCGCAGGCTGACCCCGGCCGCAGTGACGGACGGGCAGCAATCTGGTGCGGGTCCATCGTTCGAGACAGGCGGGAAGTCGAGACGACGCTGAGCCTGAACGTCCAGCCCACGCTCCGCGCCACGGTGACGGACGGGCCGCAATCCGATGCGGGTCCGTCGTTGGGGACAGCCGGGAAAGTCGAGACGACGCTGGGCCTGGACGTCCAGCCCACGTACCCCGCCGCGGGCTGCCCCCACGTCCTGCCCGGCGACGTACGCGGCTTCGCCGTCGACGTGATGCCCCATCGGGTCCCGCGCTCCTTCGACGGCATCGCCCCCTCGGGCCGCGGCATCGCGGTCGGGCCCTGTGAGTGGTGTCGGACAGGCCGTAATTCCGTGCGGGTCCGGCGTTGGAGACAGGCGGGAAATTGGGTGGTAGAACGGTTTTCCCGAGACTCCAGCGCACTCTTCGGAGCGGCCATGTCCTCACAGGAAAGCCTGCGTGCCGCCGCATCCCGCGACGAAGGGTTCCTCGGTCTGGACATCATCGCGATGGCTCATCTCATCCAGCAGATGAACACCGCCTCCGACGCCATCAGCGGCTGGCTGCGCACCAACGCCGCCCTGCCGCCCGGCGTTCCTCGTACCGGGCTCCGGCAGGCCGCCGCGGTCGAGACCTGGGTCAACGGGCAGCCTGGCATGTTGTCGCGGCGGCGCAACTACGCGGTCACCCACCTCGGCGCCACCGGCGGGCACTCGATGCCGCGCGCCGGGCATCCGATGCCGCACTCCGGCGGGCACCTGATGCCGCACTCCGGCGGCGGGCTCGGACGGCGGCGTGGCACGACTCCGGTCGGGGCAGGGCACCACATCGGACACTTTCCGGACGTACGGGCCGCGATGCGGGCCGGCGCGGCCGACGCCGCCGCGGTGCGGAAGGCCGGGCACATCCCGCCGGCGGTCTGGAAACGCCTCCAGGCCGACACCGACGACCCCGACTACGCCCACGGCCTGTACGAACGCCTCGGCCCGACCGGTACCGCCCGTCTCATCAAGGCAGCGCTCGCGGACAAGGACCACCTGAAGGCGGTCGAGACCTCCCTGGGCGTCGCGAGCCATCAGATGCTCATGGACGAGCGCCTGCTGCGCGCCCTGCTGGACGAAGCGGCACGTGAGGGCATCCGCGGCGACGCAGTACGCGTGCTCGCGCGGGCCGGGCTCGATCACCGCGCGAAGGTCGCCCTCGCGCACATCGGCCTCACCCACCTGGCCGCGCCGCCCAGCCCGCCGGACGCGCCGGGGACCACCGGCGCGCACCTGTTCCCCGCTCCGAACCCTCCCCACGCGGCCGACCACGAGGCGATGATCGCCCCGGCCGCAGCCGACCCGTACGCGGCCTCGGAGCTCTACGCCCGCCACCAGGACACCGTCCACCGGGCGCTGGCCGGCCATCCCGGCTCCGGCCCCCTCACGCGCCTCGTCGCCCACGCGACCGGGGCCGCGACGTGACCGCGTTCCCTCCGTCGCCCGGAACACTGAGGGCTCCGTCGGACACGCCGCCCGCGGGTACGGATCAGCGGCCCAACCCGGCGTACGCTGAGCTCTACCACGCCTACCAGCGAGCCTTCGACAGTGTCCACAGCTTGGAGAAGGCACTCGACCCGGCGGCGCGTACGGCCGGAGACGCCTGGGTGGGGCCGGCCGCGCGTTCCTGGCAGAGTGACCTTGAGGCCCAGCGCGGACTGCTGAAGCGGGCGGCGTCGCAGATTTTGTGGGACATTTACGGCGCGCTGTCTAAGGTTCCGCCGTACATTCCCAAGTGAGTTACGTGAAACCAGCATTCAGGGCCCGCCGTCAGACGGCGCCGCAGATTCGTGAGGTCGACCGCCGTGGGTTCGTACGGCGGCTCGACGCGATGCTGACGACGTACGAGGCCGCGATGCTGCCGCCGCCCGGGCAGATGCCGGGTCGCCGGACGATAATGGAGCGGCATTCCGTGCATCCGGGGTTCCGCGCGTTCGTCGCCGAACGGCGGCGCGACGTCGTCGGGTTCGGGTACGGCTTTCACGGCGAGGCCGGGCAGTGGTGGCACGACGTCGTACGCGACGCGCTCGACGGAATCGGCGGCCCGGAGCACTCCGGGCACTGGCTGGGCGACGCGTTCGAGGTCGCCGAGTTGCACGTGCACCCGTCGGCGCAGGGGCGTGGCCTCGGACGCGGGCTGATCACGATGCTGTGCGCCGGGCGTCCCGAGCCGACGATGGTGCTGTCCACCCTCGACGCGAAGACCCCGGCACGCAACCTCTACCGTTCGCTGGGCCTGACCGACCTGCTGACCGACTTCCGGTTCCCCGGCGGCGGGCCGATCTACGCGGTCATGGGCGCGGCTCTGCCGCTGACCTCCAGGCGGGAGTAGCCAGCCCAGCTTCCAGCTGATCGGCCGGGAACGCATCGAGGTGAGCGACCGCACCGGCTACCAGGTGCGCAATGAGTGGGAGGGGCGGCTCGGGGCCTCCTCACAGCGGCTGCACACCGTCGATTGGTTCGCGCAGCTGAAGAGCGGGACCGTGGTCGACATACGGGTCGGGTTCCTCAGCGATCACTACGACTTCGCGATCGCCTCCTCGATCGGCCGGTCATTGTCGCTCGACTGACCGGAACCTGACTCACGCCGTGGAATTGGGCCCCTGGGCCCTGTTCTCCGGTCGTTCCGATCTCTAGGTTCTCTTCTCAGAGACCAGGACCGTACTCGGCAAGGCGAGGGCTTCAGATGAGGCGACTACGCGGAGACAATGGTGCGGCCACATCTATTCTCCTGATCATCATGGCGTTGACGCTGGTCGCGGCGACCCTGCTGCTCAGCCGCATCGCCCGCGCCAACAACCTGCGCACACGTGCCCAGACAGGGGCGGACGCGTCCGCGCTGGCCGCCGCGGCGGAGATCCGGGACCGGGGTGCCATGGACATCGTCCGTGGTCTCATCCCGATCGGCGAGATTTACAAGACCACCTCGGACATGGCCGCCCGCGAGTACGCGCAGAAGAACGGCTCGGTCGTGGACAGCGTGCACGCCTCGGGCTTCTTCGGCTACACGGTCAAGGTCACAGTGCACACCAAGGCGTGCGAGCCCAACAATCGCGATCAGGCGCCGATGCACTTCGAGTGCAAGCCCGGTGAGGAGGGCAACCACGGGACCGCGACCGCGATCGCGCACGTGTCGTTCCCGATGTGCTCGCCCCGGGGCCTCATCGACGGCAAGAAGCACGGCAAGAGCTATGTCCCGCCGCGTGTCGGGCTCTTCTGCGCCGGCAGCATGGTGGGCAGCTACGAGGCGGCCCGCCGGCTGTTCGCCGTACGCTTGGTGGACGAGGAGGACTCCGAGCTCTTCTCCCCGATCTACCTCGGGCGCGAACGGGAGACCGGGAAGCATCTCGCCGACCTGTACGGGTGGACCGGCCCGCAGTGGGTCTGCCTCAACTCGCTCTGGTCGGCTGTGAGCGGCTGGAATCCCTTCATGGTCAACCCCACGACCGGCGGCTACGGAATCCCGGGGTCCGCGGGGGCGAACGCGTCCATGGCCAGGTACGGTGCCGATTACTCGGCCAACCCGGTCACCCAGATCCGCGGGGGCTTCGACTACATTTCCACCCGGTACGTAAGTCCGTGTGCCGCGTACGCGTTCTGGCTCGTCCAGTACCCGTACAAGTGGTACTGATCGGGCCGCGCGGCGGCAAGAGCCCTCCCTGCTTTGACCGACGACGCCGTTGGCATGCTGCGCCGGCTGGTCGAATATCAATTCGCGCTGGTCATTTCCACTAGGTCGCTCCAGAAAGGTTCGGGCCGACGGTTCGCCTGACCGTCGACCCGACCGTCGTACGTACCCGACCAGTGGCCTGAGCAGCGCTTACGGCACCAACTGGTGACTACGACTCCCGTTGAGCTCCAGGCGGGCGTAGACCTCGCTCGTCGCCGTCGACTTGTTGAAGGTGATGAAGTGGATTCCGGGCACTCCTTCGGCGAGCAGGCGCCGGCACAGGTCTGCGGCCTGTTCGATGCCGAGTCGGCGTACGGCCTCGGGGTCGTCGCCGACGGCCGCGAACTGGGCCGCGAGCGCGGGCGGGAACGGCGCGCCGGACAGTTGCTCGGAGCGTTCGATGGTGCTGAGCTGTGTGACCGGCATGATGCCCGGGATGATCGGGATATCGCAGCCGAGCGCCGTCACCCGGTCGCGCAGCCGTAGGTAGTCCTCTGCCTCGAAGAACATCTGCGTGATCGCGTAGTCGGCGCCGGCCCGGCATTTGCGGACGAAGAACTTCGTGTCGCTCTCGACGTCGGGCGACCGTGGATGCTTGTACGGGAACGCGGCGACGCCGACGCTGAACTCCCCCGCGGACTTGATCAGCCGTACGACGTCCTCGGCGTACTCGACGCCGTCCGGGTGCTTGATCCACTCGCCCATCGGGTCGCCGGGTGGGTCGCCGCGCAGTGCGAGCAGGTCGTGCACGCCCGCCTCCGCGAACCTTCCGATGAGCTGGCGCAGCTCGCGCATCGAGTGGTCGACGGCGGTGAAGTGCGCGACCGGGGTGAGCGTGGTGTCGGTGGCGATCCGCTCGACGATGTCCACCGTACGGTCGCGTGTGCCGCCGCCCGCGCCGTACGTCACCGAGACGAACGTCGGATGCAGCACTTCGAGCCGTCGGATCGCCTGCCAGAGGTTTCGGGCCCCCTGCTCGGTCTTCGGGGGGAAGAATTCAAAGGAGAACGTCGTCTCTCCGGCGGCGAGGACGTCTCGGATGGTCCGGCGTTCGGCTCTCATGCCCCACAGGGTAACGGTGCGGTACCCGGAGACCACTAGGGTCGAGATCGTGGCCCCGAGTCGAGTACGCAAGGAAATCGACGAGGCTCTGTACGCCTTCGTCGACCAGCAGCGCCCCATCCTCAGCGACGTCTCGGGCGAGCTCACCCCGATGCTCTCAGCCCTGGACGCCCTGCTCACAGGCGGAAAACGCCTTCGCCCGGCCTTCTGTTACTGGGGTTGGCGCGGCGCCGGGGGTGCCGACTGCCCGGAGATCTTCGCGGCTGCCGCTTCCCTGGAGTTGTTGCAGGCCAGCGCGCTGATCCACGACGATGTCATGGATGGCAGCGACACGCGGCGCGGACAGCCGGCGGCGCATCGCCGATTCGAGGCGATGCACAAGGGAGCGGCGTGGCGCGGCTCACCCGAGGGATTCGGCGCCGGAGCGGCGATTCTGCTCGGTGACGTCTGCCTGACTTGGTGCGACGAAATGTTCCACGGGAGCGGTCTCCCGGCCGACGCACTACTGCACGCACGCCCCATCTACAACATCATGCGCACCGAGGTGATGTGCGGGCAGTTCCTCGACCTCGTCGGCCAGGCGAAGGGTCCTGGCGCCGACGGCCGGGCGATGGTCGACGAGGCCCTGCGCATCATCAAGTACAAGAGCGCCAAGTACACGATCGAACGCCCGCTCCAGCTCGGCGCGGCGCTGGCGGGCTCGGACGCCATGGACGCCCTGTCGGCGTACGGCCTGCCGCTCGGCGCCGCGTTCCAGCTGCGCGACGACGTGCTGGGGGTGTTCGGCGACCCGGCGGAGACCGGCAAGCCGGCAGGCGATGACCTGCGCGAGGGCAAACGCACGGTCCTCATCGCCCTGACCCTCGAACGCGCCACGTCCTTCCAGGCCGAGACCGTCGAGAGCCTGCTGGGCGACCCGCGTCTCGACGCCGCGGGGGTCGAGCAGCTCCGCACCCTGATCGTCGGCACCGGAGCCCTGGACGCCTGCGAACAGATGATCGACGACTACGCCGCCGAGGCCTCCAGTGCCCTCGCCGCCGCCCCGATCACCACCGAGGCCCGCGAGGCCCTGAGCGCCCTCACGGTCGCCGCCACCTCACGGTCCGTCTAGGGCCTGTCTCAAGGTACTGCGCGGCCCTCGCCACGGACGAGGACCTGAGACGGGCCCTGGCTCGGCGGCCTGGAAACGGCCCGTTCGGCGGACAGCATGCGCCGGCGGGGATAACAATGAGGCATGACCGACCAAATATCCGCATGAAACTCGACACCGGAGAGCAGCGGCGCGTTCAGCAGCCGATGCGAAAGCGGAAGCCCGGTCAACGTGCCGTGTCGTCACACAGACGGCTCAACCGTTCGTTGATCATCGCGCTCGCGGTGGTCATCGTGGCGGGGTTCCTTCTCGGCCTGGGCCTTCCGATCCGCTCCTGAGTCCGTCACCAGTGCGGCGGGCGCTCCGCAAGCAGATGCTCATCCTCGTCCGCCGCACGCCAGTCGCCCCAGCCGACATCAGAATCGTCGCGCGTCTGGTCGGGCAGGACGTCGAGCCCGTCGTCGTCGGACAGCTCGACCAGGCGGTCGTCGTCAGGGTTCACGTCGCCATTCTCCCTCACCGCCCCGGTCGACCTGCCGTGAACGGCCCTCGTAGTCTGCGGGCGAAGTGCTCCGCGGCCTCACGGGGCGAGGACGCCTCGGTGATCGCGCGCACGACGACGACACGGCGGGCGCCGGTCGCCAGGACCTCGTCCAGGTTCTCGGCGGAGATGCCGCCGATCGCGAACCACGGGCGGGAGAAACCCCGGCCCGCGGCGTACGAGAGAAGCTGCGGCCCAGGCGCGGGGCGTCCCGGTTTGGTCGGTGTCGGCCAGGTCGGCCCGGCGCAGAAGTAGTCCACCGACGGCTCGACCGCGGCCGCGTCGGCCTCCTCACGTGAGTGCGTCGACCGGCCGATCAGCACGTCCGGCCCGACGATCTGGCGCGCGACCGTGACCGGGAGATCGTCCTGGCCCAAGTGCAGGATGTCGGGGCGTACGACGTGCGCGATGTCGGCGCGGTCGTTCACCGCGAGCAGCGCGCCGTGGCGGGTGCAGGCGGCGCGGAATACCGAGAGGTACTCGATCTCCTGGCGCGCCTCCAGCCCCTTCTGGCGCAACTGCACGATGTCGACGCCGCCGGCGAGCGCGGCGTCGAGGAAGGATTCCAGGTCGCCTTGGGTCTCCCGCGCGTCGGTGCACAGGTAGAGGCGCGCCCTGTCGAGCCTGGCACGGAGTGCCACCGCCCGCTCAGACGGCAGATGCCCGGACAACCCGGAACCCCCCGATCGAAGACCTCAGAACGCCAGCGCCTGGGCGCGCCGGTTGATCTCCTTGGCGCGGTGCTCGGCGAGCGCCTGTACGGGCGTGCCGGGCAACGAGTCGTCGGCGGTGAACAGCCACCGGAGGGCCTCCTCGCCGCCGAAGCCAGAGTCGTCGAGCAGCGTGAGCGTGCCCTGGAGCCCCTTGAGCGGCTGCCCGTCCTGGACGAAGGCGGCGGGGATGCTGAGGCCGCCGGACCGCTGGGCGGCCAGCAACTTGTGGTCCCGGAGGAGTTGTTTGACGCGTTTGAGGTCGAGTCCGAGGCCGTCGGCCGCCTCGGAGAGGGTGAGCCACTCGCCCACCAGTACGTCGGTCTGTCGGTCGATCTCGATTTCGGCAACGGTGTGCGTCACGCCAGCCTGCTTACCATCTTCAGCACCTTCTGAAACCCTCAGCCGCGTACGGCTTCCCTTACTGACACTTCGGGGTCGGCGAGCGACGCGGGGTCGACGATCGCGTCTCCCCCGATGGCGCGCCGGCCTTGGAGCAGGTCGCGCGGCCGGTTGACGGCGGCGATGGCGACGAGGCGTTCTCCGGCGAGCCAGCACATGGCCCAGGAGTCGGTCTCGGGGTCGCCGCGCCAGATCATCGTGTCGCCCACCGGGTGATGCCCGGCGTACTGGACCATCCGCCCGAACTGCTCCGACCAGAAGTAGGGTACGGCGTCGTAGGGGCGGTCGCCGCCGAGGAGGTTCTCCGCCGCGACGTCCGGCGCCGCCAGTGCGGTGTCCCAGTGTTCGACGCGCAGCCGCCGCCCGAACCTCGGCGACCACCACGCGGCGCAGTCGCCGGCCGCGAGGACTCCGGGACGCCCGGTGCGCAGGCAGGCGTCGACGACGACGCCGTTCTCCAGCGCCAGGCCGGATCCTTCCAGCCACCCGACCGCAGGGCGTACGCCGACGGCGGTCAGGACGGCGTCGGCCTCAATGGAGCCTCCGCCCGCGAGGTCGAGGCCGCCGTGCCCGACCGAGGCGACCTTGAGGCCGTGACGCAGCTCGATTCCGGCCTCGGCGTACCAGCGGGCGGTCTTCGACCCGACCTCGGAGCCGATCGCGCCCGCGAGCGGCGCGTCGGCCGCCTCGACGACGGTGACCCGGCAGCCGGCCTTGGCGGCGGCGGTCGCGACCTCCGCGCCGATCCACCCGGCTCCGACGATCACGATATGGGCGCCGGGGCGCAGCTCCTCGCGGAGCTCGCGGGCGTCGTCGATGGTCCGCAGAACGTGTTGGGGGCCCTCACCCGGCAGCCGAATCGGTGTCGCGCCGGTCGCGATCACGAGCCCGTCGAAGGCGAGCGGTCCCGCCGTCGTCTCCAGCTCATCACCCAGCCCGGTCGCGCTCTCGCCCAGCAGCAGCTCGCAGTCGAGCTCGTCCCAGTCGGCGGGCACGGTCGTCGTGTCGACGTCGCCGCGCAGGACGCTCTTGGACAGCGGCGGCCGGTCGTACGGATGGTGCGCCTCGGCTCCGACGAGCGTGACGGCGCCTCCGTAGCCACGCGCGCGCAGCGCCTGGGCTGTGCGAAGGCCGGCCAGGCCGCCTCCTGCGATGATCACCCTTTCCATCCCGCGACCCTAGGCGAGACACGAGGACGTAGGCTAGGCACCTGAAGCGCGGGAGTCCGGCTGTACCGGGCTGAGAGGGCGGCAGTGGCCGCCGACCGCTGAACCTGATCCGGATCATGCCGGCGAAGGGAGCGCCCCAGTGGACGTCGTCATCGTCGGCGGCGGTGTGATCGGTCTCGCGACGGCGTGGCGGTCACTCGCCCGCGGCCTGACCGTCACCGTCGTCGATCCCGAGCCGGCCGGCTCGGCCTCGCGTGCCGCCGCGGGAATGCTGACTCCGGTCAGCGAGCTGAATTACGGCGAGGAGGCGCTGCTGCGCCTCGGCCTCGCCTCCCGCGATCGCTACCCGTCATTCGTGGCGGAGCTGGAGGAGGTCTCCGGCACCGAGACCGGCTTTCGCGACGATGGCACCCTCCAGGTCGCGATGGACACGGACGACCTGGCCGTGCTGGGCGACCTGCGCCGGTTCCAGGACTCCCTCGGGATCGCCACCGAGGTCCTCAACGGACGCGAGTGCCGCCGCCACGAGCCGATGCTGGCCCCGTCCGTACGCGGCGGGCTGCTGGCCCCGCGGGACGGCTCGGTGGACCCGCGACGGCTCACCGCGGCCCTCCTGACCGCGGTCGACCGGCTCGGCGGCACACTCGTGCGTGAGCAGGCGGCCGAGATCCTGACCGACGACGGCGAGGCCACCGGCGTACGCCTCGCGGGCGGGCGCGACGTGCTCGCCGGCCAGGTGGTGCTCGCGGCGGGCGCGTGGAGCCATGACCTGAAGGGGATCCCTCCGGAGACGCTGCCGCCCGTACGCCCGGTCAAGGGCCAGATCCTCCGGCTGCGGAGCGCGATGCCGTTCCTGGGCCACTGCGTCCGCGGCCTCGTACGCGGCTCGTCGATCTACGTCGTGCCGCGCGCCGACGGCGAGCTCGTCATCGGCGCGACGCAGGAGGAGATGGGCTTCGACACGACCGTCACGGCCGGTGGCCTGTGGGAGCTGCTGCGCGACGCTCGCGAGCTGCTGCCGGGCATCACCGAGCTGGCCTTCAGCGAGGTCTGCGCGGGTCTGCGGCCGGGGTCGCCGGACAACGCGCCGATCCTCGGCCCGTCCGGGCTGCCCGGCCTGCTGCTCGCCACCGGGCACTTCCGCAACGGCGTGCTGCTCACCCCGGTGACCGCCGACGCGATGGCGGAGACACTGGCGACCGGCGAGGTGCCCGAGGTCGTACGCCCCTTCTCCCTCCGGAGGTTCACCCGATGAAGATCACCGTCAACGGCGACGAGTGCGAAGCCGCCGAGGGCTCCTCGGTGGCGAGCGTGGTCGGCCTCGTCACCGAACGGCCGTCGGGCGTCGCCGTCGCCCTGAACGACCAGGTCGTGCCCCGCACGGCCTGGAAGACCACGATCGTCAGGGAGGCGGACCGCATCGAGGTGCTGACCGCCGTCCAGGGAGGGTGAACGATGCGGCAGGGTGACGACCCGCTGGTGATCGCCGGCGAGTCCTTCGGATCACGGCTGATCATGGGCACCGGAGGCGCGCCGAGCATGGCGGTGCTGGAGGAGGCGCTGACCGCGTCCGGCACCGAGCTGACCACGGTGGCGATGCGCCGGGTCGACGCGGGCGCGCGCGGATCGGTGCTGGACGTGCTCGGGCGCGGCGGCATCCGGGTGCTGCCGAACACCGCCGGGTGCTTCACCGCGGGCGAGGCCGTGCTGACGGCCAAGCTGGCGCGCGACGCGCTCCACACCAACTGGGTCAAGCTCGAAGTGATCGCGGACGAGCGCACGCTGCTTCCCGACCCGATCGAGCTGGCCGACGCCGCCGAGCAGCTCGTCGACGACGGGTTCGTCGTGCTGCCGTACACCAACGACGACCCGGTGCTGGCCCGGCGGCTCGAAGACGCCGGCTGCGCCGCCGTGATGCCGCTCGGCTCCCCCATCGGATCCGGCCTGGGCATCCGCAACCCGCACAACATCGAGCTGATCGTCGAGGACGCCGGGGTGCCGGTCATCCTCGACGCGGGGCTCGGCACGGCCAGCGACGCGGCGCTCGCGATGGAGCTCGGCTGCGACGCGGTGCTCCTCGCCACGGCGGTCACGCGGGCGCAGTCACCGGCGCTCATGGCGGCGGCGATGCGGCACGCCGTGGAGGCCGGGCGCCTGGCACGGCTCGCGGGCCGGATCCCAAAACGCAGGTACGCGCGGGCCTCGTCTCCGTGGGAGGGCCTCAGCAACCCCGGCGTTTGATCTCGATCCCATCAAGGATCCAAGCTTTGTACCCAGTCACTGGCGAGTAACTCCTTAGATCCCGAATACACTCCTCCTGATGGATACGACGGTTGCGGACCCACTCGTCGGGCAGGTGCTCGACGGGCGCTACCGCGTACAAGCGCGGATCGCCCAGGGTGGAATGGCCACGGTGTACGTCGGCCACGATACGAAGCTCGACCGTACGGTCGCGCTGAAGGTGATGCACCCCAACCTCGCGGGAGACGCCGACTTCGTGCGGCGCTTCATCGGCGAGGCCAAGCACGCCGCCGCTCTCTCCCACCCCAGCATCGTCGCCGTGTACGACCAGGGCACCGACAAGGGCCACGTCTTCCTCGCGATGGAATACGTCCCCGGCCGTACCCTCCGCGACCTCCTCACCGAGCGCACCCGGCTCGGGCCACGCCAGGCGCTGGAGCTGGTCCAGCCCGTGCTCGCGGCGCTCGGCGCCGCGCACCGCGCCGGCCTGGTCCACCGCGACGTCAAGCCGGAAAACGTTCTGCTCAACGCCGACGGACGCGTCAAGGTCGCCGACTTCGGCCTGGCACGCGCCGAGTCCGCGAGCAAGCAGACCAAGACCGGCATGCTCATCGGCACCGTCGCCTACCTCGCGCCCGAGCAGGTCATCTCCGGCGACGCCGACGCGCGCGCCGACGTCTACGCCGCCGGCGTGATGCTGTTCGAGATGCTCACCGGGCGCCAGCCCCACCAGGGCACCACGCCGCTGTCCGTGGCGTACAAGCACGTGAACGAGGTCGTGCCGCTGCCCTCCAGCGTGATCCCCGGGCTGCCTCCGCAGCTCGACGCGCTCGTCGCGAGCGCGACCAACCGCGACCCGGCCCGGCGCCCCTCGGACGCGGGCCACTTCCACGCCGCGGCCGGCGAGGTCTACCGCTCGCTGCCCGCCGACATCGACGAGCGGCTCGCGGCCACCGCCCCGGTCGAGGCCGCGCCGGACGGCGCGACCCAGACGATCAACCGCACTCAGGCGCTCGGCATGGGCGGCCACGCCTCGACCCACACGTTCGCCCCGCACACGGTGGCGATCCCCCAGGGCGGCATGCACGGCCAGCCGCCGGCGCCGACGCTGAAGGACCGGCTCCTCACTCCCCCGGGCCTGTACGGCGTGATCGCGGGCGCGGTCGCGCTCGTCCTGCTGCTCGGCACGGTGGTGTTCCTGAGCATCGGCGACAGCCAGAAGGTTCCGAACCTCGTGGGCGTCTCCGAGAGCGACGCGCGCCTCAAGGCGGAGAAACTCGGCCTCAAGATCAAGGTCGGCGACTCCCGCTACGACGACAAGGTGCCGAAGGACATGGTCGCCGCGGTGTCGCCCAGCGTCGGCACGGAGGTCGACAAGGGCGCGCTCCTCACGCTCGTCATGTCGAAGGGCAAGAAGCCCATCACCGTCCCCGACGTACGCGGCGTGCCCCTCGCCGAGGCCAAGCAGACGCTCGTGTCGAAGGGCCTCAAGCCCGGCGACGAGGTCCAGCAGGGCAGCACCACGGTGCCCGCCGGCAACGTCATCAAGACCAGGCCCGGCGCCGGCGATACACAGAGCCCCGACGACCCGGTCACCATCGTCGTCAGCAGCGGCATCAAGATGCCCAACCTGGCGAACATGCAGCGCGAGAAGGCCACCGAGACCCTCGCCAAGCTCGGCCTGAGCCCCCAGTGGCAGGAACAGGACCCGGCCCCCGGCCAGGCCGAGAACACCGTCATCGCGCAGAACCCCCCGCCGGGCACCTCGGTCAGCCGAGGCCAGGCGGTCCAGGTCACCGTGACCAAGGGCAGCGAGTGCCAGTGGTTCAACCCGTTCTGCAAGAGCGGCGGCAACACCCAGGTCCCGGTCCCGGGCGTGGTCGGCCAGCCGATGGCCAACGCCGCCCAGGCCCTGCGCGCGGCCGGCTTCCGCGTCAACGTCCGCAGCGGCGGCCCGCAAGACGTCGTCACCGGCCAGGACCCGCCGCCCAACACCCCTCAGCAGCAGGGCTCCATCGTCACGATCTGGCACTAGGGTCTGTCGCGAAAGTGGATCTTGGTCGTGAGTAATCGAGTGCTGTGTGACCAGGCGAAGTGGCATACTCCGCGCAGTGACGATTGACCACACCTCCGATCCGGCTTTGACCGTCGGCGAGCCCGACACCGAGCTCAGCGATCGGCTGAATGAGGAACTGGCCGCCTTCAACACCGCTGCCACGGGCGCGAGTGACCGCGGTGCGTTCTCCGTCAAGGTCACCGATGATGCGGGTGAATTGGTCGGCGGGCTGGCGGCGTGGACGTGGGGTGGTCTCTGTGGCGTTGAACTGCTGTGGGTTCGCGAGGACAGCCGCAAGGGTGGGTGGGGCGGCAGGCTCCTGCGGGCAGCTGAGGCGGAGGCGCAGCGGCGCGGTTGTGATCGCGTCGCCGTCTCCTCCTTCACGTTTCAGGCTCCTGGCTTCTACCAGCGTCATGGCTATGTGGAGACCGGCCGGACGCTGGGTATCCCTGGCGGGAATGCCGATGTGCACCTGTTCAAGTCGCTGACCGGCTCCACGCCCCCGCGCGAGTTGTAGACGTGCTGGTCACAGCCACTCGTTGATGGCCGCGGTCAGCACCGTCGCTCCGTAGCGGACGGCGAGCTTTTCATATCTCGTGGCCACGGCACGGTGGCACTTGAGCCGGATTCCACCGCGTGGCGCTCCTTGTAATCGTCCTTGCCGAACTTGGGCGGCCGCCCGCCGTGGACGCCGAGCGCCTTGCGGTTGCGGGCCTGGTCGGCCTTCTCCGGAATCGTGCAGCGGATGCCGCGTCTTCGCAGGTAAGCGCGGTTCGCTCGAGAGCCGTACGCCTTGTCCGCGCGGACCTTGTCCGGCTTGGTCCGCGGCCGACCCGCGCCGATGCGGGCGACTCGGATTCCCTCCAGGACCGGCTGGAACCGCGGGCTGTCGTGTCGCTGTCCGGCGGTGACGAGCAGCGACAGCGGCTTTTGTCCCTGCTCCACAGCCAGGTGCAGCTTGGTGGTCAACCCGCCGCGTGACCGTCGATCGTCGGGCTCGGTGAAGACGCCCCCGGGAGGCTCCTTTCGCTCTGCCTCTTTTTACAGGCCCAGCGGCGTGCTGGTGAACCCGCGCGACCGTGGAATCCACACTCACATCCCACGTGATCAGGCCCTTCGCGCCGGCCTCGGCCTGCAACTGCACGAAGATCCGCTTCCACGTACCGTCCCGTTGCCAGCGCCGAAACAGGTCATAGACCCGGTCCCAAGGCCCATACCGCGCGGGCACATCCCACCACGGCGCACCTGTCCGGGTCCGCCACCGCATGCCGTCTATCAACTGGCGCCAGGTCCACACCGGCGGACGGCCCGGCTTGACGCCCTTCGGCAACAAAGGCTCCAGCCGGGCCCACGGGCCGTTCGTCAGATCACCACGCCCCACGGAGCCTGATCACCGCCACCAAGATCCACTTTCGCAACACGCCCTAGATCACTGATGGGTCATTGCTGAACCGGTCGTGGGCATGGCGAAGTGCGCCCATGATCACTCACCTCGAGGCACGTCCTAGTAGCCGGGACGCTCGCGGCTGTTGAGCGCCAGCAGGCCGAGCACGGTGAGGGGGAAGCCGATCAGGCCGACCAGATCCGCCGCCGTGCTGGAGCCGACGCCCGCGGTCACGATGCCGGCGCCGAGCATGGCGACCGTGCTCACCAAGCGCTGGCGGGTGCGCCGGGTGACCAGCGTGCTGTCGTCGCGGACCAGGACCAGGCACGCGACGGCGACGAACACGACGCCCGTGCTCAGCAGTTCCCACTGCCATCGGCCGGACGCCGCCCCGCTGAGCGCGGCCAGCCCCAGGGCGGACAGCGCGACGAAGACGGCGGTCCGGAGCAGGCCGGTGCGTGCCTCAGGTTCGAGCTCGGACAGGACAGGGTCCTGCCGTACCAGCGCATCGCCCGGGAAGGCGGCAAGGGTCTCGTCGATCCGGCCGAACAGGTGCAGGCCCGCGTGGTATTTCGTCCCGATGTGCAGGTCGGGTGTCGTGTGGCCGCGAAAGAGCCGCCGCGCACAGGTCTGGCGGAAGCGGTGCATGAAGATGTAGAAGGCGTCCTCGTCCATGTACTCAGGGGCGGTCTCCTCGTCCTCCAGGCCGGTGATCTCGACCTCCGAGTGCCGCCGCCGCGCACCCGCGGCCTCGAACGTCACATCGTCCACCTTGATCTTGGCGATGTGCCGGCCGGCGCTGGGATCGTCGTCCGCGGACTGCACCACCCACGTCAGTCGGGTGATCTCGGCCGTCAGCGAGGGAGCCAGACCGAGCTGCACCAGCCCGGCCGTCATACCGGAGGCGCTGTCGCCGGGTGAGCGTCTCAACAGTGTGCCCAGCACCGAGGCGACGACCTGCCAGCTCGTGGTGAAGTCATCCTCGACATCGCCCCCCTTGATCTCCTCCTGCACCGGAAGGCGACTTTGAGTGGCCGTTGTAAGCCGCCGGAAGTGCAGCTTGCGCTCGCCGTTGTCCTCACGAATGCGCAGATAGCACTGGGCCTTGGCCAGATCCAGCTCGGGAGTGTCGTAATAGACGTCTGTGATGCTTCGTTCGACGCCCGACCCCAGAGTGCGATAACCGTGTATCGCACCTGACTCGTCGCGCAGCATCTTCACCACGGACGCGTACGCCGCAGCGGGAAGGTCGAGTTTGGCCTCGACCTTCTCCTTGAGCTGGGTCGCGCCGTGGAATTCAAGCCCGCGCAGGAATTTCGTCTCACGGGTGGGCGCGAAGCCGTGCTGGTCGCCGGCGATCGCGTTCAGCGCATTCTGCGCGGCCGGGTCGACCAACTCGATCTCCATCTGGAAGTCGAGCAGCTCTTCGGTACCTCCGGCCGTATAGCGGGAGGTGTCCAGCACCAGGTCGGCGACGTGCCGCTCCCTCTCGCTGAGCCGCCACGTCGTACGGTCGGTGCGCACGGTGAATACGGCGGTCAGGCCCAGCGACTCCAGGGCACCGAACAGGCCGTGCGCGAGAATGTCGGGGACCTCGGCGCCCTCCGGCGTCACCTTGGCCTCGGCCAGTCGCGCCACGATCTCGGTGAACACCGCGGTGACGTTCTGGGCTGAGGTGCTCTCGATCTCCTCGCGCTCGATCGCCGCGCCGGCGCTGGGAGCGGGCACCTTCAGCGTGATGCGAGCGCCGTCGGCGCGCTCGCGAATCCGTAACGACCAGCCCAGCCGCTGCAGCCGTCCATTGCGGTCCAGATAAGTGTCGCTGTGATCGCCCTGGCCGATCATGACGGCGTCGTACGAGCCGAAGCGTGCGGTCCGATCGAGCGACTCGCGTATCCGGCGCTCGTCCGACCGGTTGAGACGATATTTGAGCTCGATCTCGTCCATAAGACGCCGCCTCCCCAGGGGTGACAAAAGCGTAAGCGCTCGCGGGCGTCCGTGGTAATGGCTTGCTTCGCGGAAAGGGCCGGCGGCGGCGAAGTTCGGCGATGCGATGCTGGCCGGCGCCCAAGTTTCAGTAACCGGCGGATGGCGGTCAGATATGTGGTTGCCCCGGCCGGAGGGCCGCTGACAGGATCGCCGCCATGCCTGCCTTCTCCGCATATGACGGAACCGAACTCGCCTACCACGTCTTCGGAGAAGGCGACCCGGTGGTCTGCCTGCCGGGCGGCCCGATGCAGGACTCCGTCTACCTCGGCGAGCTCGGTGGCCTGTCCGCGCACCGGCGGTTGATCATGCTGGATCATCGGGGCACCGGGCGGTCCGCGGTACCGCAGGACACCGCCTCCTGCCGCTGTGACCGGCTCGTTGACGACGTCGAGGCGCTGCGCGAGCACCTCGGGCTCGACCGGATGGACGTGCTCGCGCACTCCGCCGGCGCGAACATCGCGGCGCTGTACGTGGCCCGGCTGCCGGAACGTGTCGGCAGGCTCGCTCTGATCACTCCGAGCACCAGGGCCATCGGCATCGAGCTCACGGGCCAGGCCCGGCTCGACGCCGCGCGGCTCCGCGAAGGCGAGCCATGGTTCGAGGCGGCCTTCGCGGCTCTCGAGGCCATCGTGGCCGGCGACGCCACCGACGACTCCTGGACGGCCGTCGACCCCTTCTTCTACGGTCGCTGGGACGCGGCGGCACGAACCCACCAGGCGGCCGGGGCGAGCCAGCGGAACCCCGAGGCGGCGGCCGCCTTCGGTGCGACGGGCGCCTTCGACCCCGAGGCCACGCGCGCCGCCCTCGGCGTGTTCGGCGCGCCCGTGCTGGTGCTCGCCGGCGAGGTCGACCTGAACACCATTCCGAGCGTCGCAGCGGAGTACGCCGGCCTGTTCCCGAACGCCGAGCTCGTCGTCCAGCCGGGAGCGGGCCACTTCCCGTGGCTCGACGACGCGGGCCGGTTCGTGGCGACGACCGCGACGTTCCTGGGGTGACCGTCAAGAGGGCCCGGCCTTCGCGGCCTCCTCCTCGGCGCGTACGGCGCGGCCGTCACGGCGCATGCGCCAGGCGAACGCCAGGGACATCAGGACGACGCCGAGCCGGCCCATCGAGTGGTCCTTGCCGTTGCTGATCCAGATGATCAGAAGCAGCATGATCACCCCCTGGCCCGCGGCCGTCGCGGCGGAGAGAAAGCGGTCGGCGGGGCCCGACGTGAAGAAGATCATCGCTGCCAGGACGAAGGTCGCGCCATGCCGTACTCATTTCAGATCCTGGGCATCAGCGGGGCTCCGCCCGTGCATTCTCCATGACCCCTTCATAGCGATCACGTACGGGAGGGGTCCCGGCGCCGACGGGGCACTAGGCTTTCGCGGCGATGGCCACTGAACAGAAATCCCTCGTCGGAGCCCATGTGCCGGTCGCCGGCGGCCTCGCCACCGGTGGGCTGAAGTACGCCGCCGACATCGGCGCCGAAGTCGTCCAGGTCTTTGTGAGCAACCCGCGCGGCTGGGCGATGGCGACGGGCAAACCCGCCGAGGACGTCAAGCTGCGCGAGCACGGCATCCCCGTGTTCGTGCACGCGCCGTACCTCATCAACCTCGGGTCGCCGAACGACCAGACGGTCGCGAACTCCGTCGACTCCATCCGGCACGCCCTGACGCGCGGCGCGGCGATCGGCGCACGCGGTGTCGTCGTGCACACCGGGTCGGCGGTGACGCAGCCACGCGCGGACGCCCTGCGGCAGGTGCGCGAGAAACTCCTGCCCCTGCTCGATGAGATCCCGGACGACGGACCCGACCTGCTGCTGGAGCCCATGGCCGGGCAGGGCGCGATGCTGTGCGCGACCGTGCAGGACCTCGGGCCCTACCTCGACGCCCTGGACCGCCATCCGCGGGCCGGCGTCTGCCTCGACACGTGCCACGCCTTCGCGGCCGGTCACGACCTCGCGGCGCCCGGCGGCGTGGCCGCCACGATGGACGCGCTCGTCGAGGCCGCCGGTCCGGACCGCCTCAAGCTGATCCACGCGAACGACTCGAAGGACGTCTGCGGGGCCTTCAAGGACCGCCACGAGAACATCGGCGCGGGCCACATCGGCACCGCGGCGTTCGGCGAGCTGTTCCGGCATCCGGTGAGCCGCGGGGTTCCGATGGTGATCGAGACTCCGGGCCGCAGCGCCGAGCCGCACCGTGCGGACATCAACACTCTCAAGGCGCTCCGCGACCCTCTCCACGCGTCCCCCGCATGAAAAAAGCCTGGGTGCCGCTGAACAACCCCCCGACCGTTCAGCAGCACCCAGGCACCGCCGCCTGGCCTCCACCCCCCCGAGTCGGAGCCTGGCGGCCGTCCCGAGAACGTTGCTGTGTGCGAAACCCTAGGGGCCCGATGGCCTGCGGCGAAACCCATAAAGGCCTTGCCTCGGTAAACGGTGCGTAGGCGACGGTATACGTACGGCAATGGCGGCGTGAGCGGTCGGTCCCGCGCGACGAACGGCGTCACGGCGACCGTTCGGGCTCCTCGGGAACGTGCATGCGGGCCATCGCCCGCGAGGTGCCCTTGGGCACGCGGCCCGGCGTCAGCAGCGAGACGGCGATCATCACGGTGAAGCCGAGCGGGACCGTGACGATGGCGGGCTGTTCGAGCAGCAGGCCGAGCCAGCCCGTACGCGGGGTTCCGAAGATGCCGACCAGCCCGGCGGCGACGGCGGGCACACCACCCGCCGCGACGCCGGCGGCGGCTCCGGCCGGGGTGAGCCGCCACCACCAGACGCCGAGGACCACGAGCGGGCACAGGGTCGACGCGGAGATGGCGAACGCGAGGGTCATCAGGGCCGTGGACTGGGGCGTACAGGCCCAGGGGGCCAGGCACAGGGGCACGCCGAGAGCGATGAGCGCCGATAAGCGGAACCCGCAGGGACCGCCCCCCACACACTTGGCGATGCTCGCCGAGACCGCGACGACGACCCCGCACGACGTCGACGCGAACGCCGCGAACGCGCCCGTCGCGACGAGCACGGTCAGCACGTCGCCCGCGATGCCCGGCACGATGCGGTGCGGCAGCATCAGGAGCGTCGCGTCGGTCTCCCCCGTCATCAGGAGCTCGGGCGTGTAGAGGCGGCCGAGGGTGCCGAACAGCGCGGGGAACAAGTAGAAGATCGCCAGCATCAGGACGACGATGCTGGCCGTACGGCGCGCGGTCCGGCCGCACGCGTTCGTGTAGAACCGGGTCACGAGGTGCGGCAGGCCCATCGTGCCGAGCAGAATGCCCAGCAGCATGGAGTACGCCGCGGCGAGCGGATGCGACCGGCATCCGGCGAACGGCGTCGCCCACCGATCGCCCCGCACCAACGTGAGCCGCGAAGTGTGCGGCACCGCCGTCCCCTTCGGAAACCGCAACCGCGCCCGCGCCCGTACGCGATGCGCCCCCGCGGCGAGCGCGACCTGCTCCCCGTGGTGCAGGTGCCCGTCCACGACACCGCGTACGGCGACGAGGGCGGGCGCGGGCATCTGGATCACGGCACCGGTACCGGCCGTGACGGTCGTGGTCCGGTGGAAGTACGGCTGACGCGCGGCACCGGCGTCGTTGTGCAGCCGCCAGACGGCGACGAAGATCAGCCCGGGCACCATGACGGCGATGAGCTTCAACCAGAACTGCACGGCCTGCACCCCGGTGATACTCCGCAACCCGCAAGGCAGCACGATCGCCCCGACGGACACGACGACGGCCACCCAGCCGGACCAGACGGGCAGCCCGCTGATCACCGAAAGCGTGACCCCGGCGCCTTGGAACTGCGGCAACAGGTAGAACCACCCGATCACCACGACACAGGCGCTGACAGCCCCGCGAACCTTCTGCGAACCGAGCCGCCATTCCGCGAAGTCCGAAAGCGTGTACGAGCCGGAGCGCCGCAACGGCGCGGTGACGAGGGCGAGAAGGAGCACGTGCCCGGCGGCGGCACCGATGGGAAGCCAGAGCATGTCGGCACCGAACGCGAGCACGAGCCCCGCCATACCGAGGAACGCCGCGGCGGAGATGTACTCACCACTGATCGCGGAGGCGTTCCACCAGGGCGAGACCTCACGCGAGACGGCATAGAGCTCCGAGGCCCGCGCCGGCCGTCCACGCGCCCACACGCCGGCGAGAGAGGCGATGAGCAAGATGATCGCAAGCGCAGTGATCAAGCGTCCTCCCGTGGGGGTCCGGGCAGAGGCGGTTTCGAAAATGACCGCGCTAGGTCGGCGTTTGGGGGGTTAGCCGACACGGCGGTGATGAGTCATGGGACCGGCAACCGATATGACTGGGTCACGGTCCGAAAAAACCCGGCGGCCCACGAGCCGAACCACGACGCGACAGCCGTCGACCCGATGGCCGATGACGGGATGGCCAGTGACGGGATGGCCAGTGACACCCGTTGGTCAGGGCCGTCATGGCGACCACGACCGGCGGGGGCATGGAGCGCCGACGCCCGGTGCTCGGCGTGGCAGGGTGCGGGGGCGTGATCGGGCCTGCCGGATGAGGTCCGCGGGCGGGGACGAGGCTGGGGGCGGCTTCAAGGGTGCCGGAGGCCGGCAGGGGGTTCACTCGTGCCGTGCCGGTTCGGTGTAGGTCTGTTCGGCTCGTTCGGCCAGGTGGACGTGACGGCGGGCTATCGCCACCCAGACCGGGGGCACCGCGCCGCAGAGGATCAGCCAGGGTAAGCGCACGCCTGACACACGGATGTGCGACAACCCCGGGAACGCGGCGAACAGCAGCGGCAGGACCGCGAGGATCGTCAAGACCACCGCGGACGTCGTGAAAGCCAGCTTCGCCTGGGCACGGATCAAGGCCCTGACCTGCTCAGTGCCGATCTCAAGGTCAGGGGGACGATGGGGAGCCGGATCCCGAGGACGGGTCACGGTGACACGCTCGATCATCTCGGGCCACCCCCCTCCCCCTGCCGGAACCCTCCGAAGTACTCGGTCATCTCGGGCGACCGCCCTCGCCTTGTCGGAATCTTCGGACGAGCAGGTCGCGGACCTCGCGGGTGTGGCGGCGGCTGACCATCAGCGGGCAGTCGCCGACCTGGACTACGGCGCGGCCGCCGTCGAAGCGGAGTTCGCTGATGTGGCCCGCTGCTACGAGGGTGCTGCGGTGGATGCGGATGAAGCCGGCCGGGCCCCAGCGCTCCGCGAGGGTGGCTAGTGGGACTCGTACCAGGTAGCTGCCGTCGAGGGTGTGCAGGCGTACGTAGTCGCCGTGGGCTTCGGCATGGGTGACGCCGGCGCGTGGGATGAGGCGGGTGCGGCCTCCTAACTCGACCGGGATCATTTCGTCGACTTCCGGGAGGGGCTCTTCGGTGGTGGAGTCGCGTTGGACGGTTTCCTCTACTCGGCGTATCGCCTCGTTGAGGCGGCCCGGGTCTACCGGTTTGAGGAGGTAGTCGACGGCGCCCAGGTCGAAGGCGGCGACGGCGTACTCCTCGTGGGCGGTGACGAAGACGACCGCGGGTGGGTCGGCGAAGCCGGTTACCAGGCGGGTGAAGTCGAGGCCGTCCAGGCCGGGCATGCAGATGTCGAGGAAGACCGCGTCGAGGCGGTCTCCCTCGGTGATCATCCGGCCGAGGTCGCGGAGGGCCTCGGCCGCGTCGGCCGCCGGGCGTACGGATTGCACGCGCGGGTGACGTTTGAGCAGATAAGTGAGCTCCGCGAGAGCCGGAGCCTCGTCATCGGCGGCGAGCACGCGAAGCATGGCAGGAGACTCCCGCTTTTACTGTCCGCATGCAATAGGTTTCACTGAGTAGCGGATTTCTTTTACCTTCAAGGCACACCGGTGTGGCACTTGGGCACCCTCAAACTCACCTTCATGCCCGCTCCGACCGCCGTTTCGATGACGAGGCCGTACTCCTCGCCGTAAACCTGGCGCAGCCGGTCGTCGACGTTGCGCAGTCCGATGCCCCGGTGCGGTCCGCGACCGTCACGGGCGGCGAGAAGGGCGCGGAGCTTGTCGGGGTCCATCCCGACCCCGTCGTCCTCGATGCTGATGAGGGCCTCGGCACCGGCGTCGCGTGCGGAGATGCGTACGTGGTAGCGCTGGACGCCGCACTCCATGCCGTGGCGGATGGCGTTCTCCACGAGGGGCTGGAGCGACAGGAACGGCACCGAGACCGGCAGCACCTCCGGGGCGATCTCGACGCTGAACCGGAGCCGCTCGTCGCCGAACCGCGCGCGTTCGAGCAGCAGGTAGCGGTCGATGGACCGCAGCTCCTCGGCGAGCGTCGTGAAGTCGCGCGGGTTGCGGAAGGAGTAGCGGGCGAAGTCGGCGAAGTCGAGCACCAGCTCGCGTGCCCGCTCCGGGTCGGTCCGCACGAACGACGCGATCGTGGTCAGCGAGTTGTAGACGAAGTGCGGTGAGATCTGGGCGCGCAGCGCGCGCATCTCGGCGTCCATCAGGCGCGACTTGGAGGAGTCGAGCTCGGCCAGCTCCAGCTGGCCCGACATCCAGTTGGCGACCTCGCCGAGGATGCGTACGCGCTGGCCGCGCGCCTGCGGGGCGTACGCGGCGAGCGCCCCCGCCACCCGCCCCTCGATGGTGAGTGGCGCGATCATGACGACGCGCACCTCGCACGACGGGTCGCCGCACGGCGCGAGGTCGCGGACGATCACGCGGGGCCGCGCGGCGGTCAGCACGGGCTCGGCGAGGCGTACGGTCGCGGCGGCGTGGGCGCACCCGCCGCCCTCCCAGGTGAGCGGGCGCGAGGTGTCGGTGACCGCGACGGCGGGGACGTCGAGCAGGGACCTCAGGTGGCGTACGGCCCGGCGGGCCGACTCCTCGGTGAGGCCGGACCGCAGGGAGGCGGAGGCCAGGGAGACGGTGTGCAGGAGGGCGAAGGTGGCCTCGTCGGCGAGCGCACCACGGCCCGTACGCTGACGGAGCGCGCACAGCGCCCAGCCGGCCGCCCCCGTCGTGAGGGCGGCGGAGGCCGCCAGCACCACACCGGCCGATATAGCGAACATGACAGCAGACGGTAACTCCTTTGTCACTCTCGGCGCATCTTTTTACTTACACAACTCAGAGGTTGTGCAAACAAAAGGTTGTCGATACCGTCACACACATGACAGTCGCCGACGACGATTTGACCCAGATGTTCACGGCGCTGGCCGATCCGACCCGGCGCGCGATCGTGGAGCGCCTGGCCCGCGGCGACGCGACGGTGGTCCAGCTGGCCGAGCCGTTCGCGATGACCCAGCAGGCGGTCTCCAAGCACCTCAAGGTGCTCGAGAAGGCCCGCCTCATCTCCCGTACGAGGACCGCCCAGACGCGGCCCTGCGTCCTGGAGGCGGAGCGCCTCGACGAGGCCATCGGCTGGATCGAACGTCACAAGAAGGTCTGGGCCGACCGCCACGACCGCCTGGAAGCACATCTGGCCGCCCTGCGGGGCGACGACGAGGGGACCACGAAATGACCGAGACCGGCGAGCTCACCTACCGGCGCGTGCACCGCGCGTCGCCCGAGCTGCTGTTCGACTGCATGACCACGCCCGAGCACCTCACCCACTTCTGGGGCCCGACCGGCTCGACGACGCGCGACATCGTCATCGACCTGCGGCCCGGCGGCGTCTTCGAGACCACCATGGTCAGCGACGCCGACGGAAGCAAGTACGTCATGCGAGCCGTCTACGCCGAGATCAGCCGCCCCGAAAGGCTCGTGTGGGTCGAGAAGGGCGGCCTGAAGACCACGGTCACCTTCGTCGACCTGAAAGACGGCCGCACCGAGGTCATCACCCACCAGACCAACGTCCCGGAGGCGTACATGAGCGCGGAGGCGCAGGCCGGATTCGTCACCAGCCTCGACCGCTTCGACGCCTACATCGCCGGTCTCGCATAAGTGCGGACTACTCCTGATAGGAGTAACGCTGCTCCCGCCACGGATCCGCGACATTGTGGTAGCCGCGTTCCTCCCAGAAGCCGCGCCGGTCGACCGTGAGGTACTCGATCATGCGCACCCACTTCACGCTCTTCCAGCCGTACAGGTGCGGCACGACCATCCGCAGCGGGGCCCCGTGCTCGGCCGCCAGCCGCTCGCCGTCGCGGTGGGTGGCCAGGAGCGTCGTCTCGGCGATGAAGTCGCCGAGGCGCAGGTTGGCGCTGTAGCCGTACTCGGCCCAGACCATGACGTGCGTGACGTCCTCGGCCGGCGGGGCCAGCTCGACCAGGGCGGTCGCGAGGATGCCCTCCCACGGCACTCCCGGGATGCTGAACTTGGTCACGCAGTGGAAGTCGGCGGTGACCCGCTCGCGCGGTAGGGCCTCCACCTCGGGCCAGGTCCAGCGGGTCTCGGCGCCCGACGCGGTCGCGCCGTTGACCCGGAGGTCCCACCTTTCGGGCCGGAACCTGGGCACGGGCCCGTAGTGGAGCACCGGCCAGGCGCGGGGAACGTACTGCCCCGGAGGGAGCTCGCCTTCACGTCCTTCCCGGCTGTCGCTCATCGCGGGCCATCCTGCCAGTCGCCTCCGCGCCTCCGCGCCGGACCCCACCCGGCCGGGCATCGGCTACTCTGTGTCGCGTGAGCAACGTCTTCTCCTTTACCTATGGCGGGCCCGGGTCACGGGCGGCTGCCAGGAAGACGCTGCACTAAAGGCAACCGCTACGAATGCCCCGGGCCCATTGGGTCCGGGGCATTCGTCGTTTCACGAGGAGAATCATGGTCGTCGTCATGGCCGCCGAGGCCGAGGATGCACAGGTACGAGCCGTCGTCACGCAGGTGGAGGCGGCGGGCGGTGAGGCGTTCGTCAGCAGGGGCGTCAACCGGACGATCGTCGGGCTGGTCGGCGACGTCGAGCGGTTCGAGACGCTGAGCCTCGGCGGGATGCCCGGCGTCGCCGACGTCGTACGGATCTCGGTCCCGTACAAGCTGGTCAGCCGCGAGAACCACCCCGCACGGTCGACGATCAGCGTCGGCGGTGTCCCGATCGGCCCGGACACGGTGACGCTCATCGCCGGGCCGTGCGCGGTGGAGTCGCCGGAGCAGACCCTCGCCGCGGCGAAGATGGCGCGGCGGGCGGGAGCGACGCTCCTGCGCGGCGGCGCGTTCAAGCCCCGCACCTCGCCGTACGCCTTCCAGGGCCTGGGCGAGAAGGGCCTGGCGATCCTCGCGGAGGTGCGTGAGGAGACGGGCATGCCGATCGTGACCGAGGTCGTGGACGCCGGCGACGTCGACCTGGTCGCCTCCCGCGCGGACATGCTGCAGGTCGGCACCAGGAACATGCAGAACTTCGCGCTGCTCCAGGCCGTCGGCGGCGCGGGCAAGCCCGTCATGCTGAAGCGCGGCTTCAACGCGACGATCGAGGAGTGGCTGATGGCGGCGGAGTACATCGCCCAGCGCGGCAACCTCGACATCGTGCTGTGCGAGCGCGGCATCCGCACGTTCGAGAAGGCCACCCGCAACACGCTCGACATCAGCGCGGTGCCGGTCGCCCAGAAGCTCTCGCACCTGCCGGTGATCATCGATCCCTCACACTCGGGCGGCCACCGCGAGCTGGTGCTGCCGCTGACGCGCGCGGCGATCGCGGTCGGCGCCGACGGCGTGATCATCGACGTGCACCCGCACCCGGAGACGGCCCTGTGCGACGGCCCGCAGGCGCTCGTCGACGCCGACATGCAAGAGCTGGCCGACACCGTACGTGACCTGCCCCCGCTGGTCGGCCGCACCCTGACCTGAGAGCGCCGTGCCCGGAGGCCACGCGATAGGCTTCCGGGCATGGCGTACTTCACCGCCCAGCTCGGGCCGCCCCGCTCCTGACCGGGGCCCCCTTTCGCGCCCCGGACCGACGACCTCTTCCGGTTCTCAGTTCTGGAGCGTCCTCCTTGACCACCGATTCTTCGGGCGTGCCCGCACGCCGCGGCGCGCTCGACATCGTTCTCGCCGCCTCCCTGTGGGGCACCACCGGCACCGTCCGCAGCTTCACGCACGCCGGACCGGCCGCGGTCGGCGCAGCGCGGCTGATCATCGGCGGCGCCATCCTGTTCGCCCTCGCCGCACGCTCGGGCGGCCTGCGTACGCTGGTACGGCGCGGCGCCCGCGCGTGGCTCGCGGCGGGCGCGGTCGCCATCGTCGTCTACCAACTCGCGTTCTTCAGCGCCGTCACGCGTACGGGCGTGGCCACCGGCACCGTCGTCACGATCGGCAGCGGCCCGGTGTTCGCCGGGCTGCTGTCGTGGCTGGCGCGGATGGGCGCGCCGAGCCGCCGCTGGTTCGTGTCGACGGCCGGGGCCGTGGCGGGCTGCACGGCGCTGACGGCCGGCGGCCGGTCCGCCGGCGTCGAACCGCTCGGCATCGCGCTGGCGCTGCTGTCGGGCTGCGGGTACGCGTTGTACGCGACCGTGGCGTCGCGCCTGATCACGCGGGGCGAGGACAGCCGGGCGGTGATCGGCGCGCTGTTCGGCGGCGCCGGGCTCCTGCTGGTGCCCGTGCTCGTCGCGGCCGGCCCCGGCTGGCTGCTCACCGGGGGCGGCCTGGCGTCGGCTCTCTACCTCGGCGCGGTCACCACGGGCTTCGGCTACGTCCTGTACGGGCGCGGCCTGCGTACGACGCCCGTCGCCGTCGCGACCACGCTCACGCTCGCCGAACCCGCGGTCGCGGCCCTCCTCGGCCTGTGGGTGCTCGGCGAGCACCTGGACCCGATCGCCCTGGGCGGCCTGGCGCTGCTGGCCGCGAGCCTGCTGGTCCTCGCCGTTCCCGCCCGGCGTACGGCTCAGGTCGTGGGCTCGCCGTAAGACGGGCGATGCTCCTGGAGGGCCCCGGCGAGCGTCTCCGCCATCTCGCCCACGTCGAGCCGCTTCTCGATCTTGCGCAGGTCGTCGATCTTGGCGCGGGTCTCGGCGCGGCGCGGCGTGAGGACGGTGCAGCAGTCCTCGTCGGGGAGCTCGGACACGGCCAGCGTGTGGATGCGGCGGGCCTCGGCCATGATCTCGGTCTTGTCCATGCCGATCAGCGGGCGCAGGATCGGGAGCCCCACCGCGTCGTCGAGGGCGGTGATGTTCTGCATCGTCTGGCTGCTCACCTGGCCGAGGGAGTCGCCGGTGATCAGGGCCGCGCCGCCGAGGCGGTGGGCGAGGACCTCGGCGGTCTTCAGCATCAGGCGGCGCTGCGCGACGATCTGCAGCCGGTCGGCGCCGGAGGACTTGATCTGCTGCTGGGCCTTGCCGAACGGCGCGACGTACAGCCGCGACCGCCCCTGGTATTTGTCCAGCTCGCGGACCAGCGCGTACGCCTTGTAGATCGACTCGGGGCCGGTGAACGGCATGCCGGAGAAGTGCAGGAAGTCGACACGGAGGCCACGGCGCATCATGCGGTACGCGGCGACCGGCGAGTCGATGCCGCCCGACATCAGCACGAGGGCACGGCCGCTCATGCCGACCGGCAGGCCGCCCGCGCCCGTCATGCCGTCGGTGAAGACGAACACCTCGCGCTGGTCGACCTCGATGTTGATGGTGATCTCGGGGTGCTTGAGGTTCACCGGGAGGTCGTACGCCTCCTGGATCTTCGAGCCGACCAGGATGTTCAGGTCGGAGGAGGTGATCGGGAAGCGCTTGTCGCGGCGGCGCGCGCGGACCGCGAACGGGCCCTTGCGCAGCAGCGCCGGGTGCTGCCCGACGAGGTCGATCGCGGCGTTCACCGTCGCGTCGACCTCCTTCTCGACACGCCACGCCCGGTGGACCCAGACCATGCCCATGACGTCGGTCATCCGGCGCGCGACGGCGTCGACGTCGGCCAGCTCGCCGCTCTCGGTGCGGACGACGATGACGCCCTCGCGCTGCCAGATCTGGATCCTGATGCCGAGGCCCTTGACGGCGGCGCGGATGTTGTTCTGGAGGCGGCGCTCGAACAGCTCGCGGTTCTTGCCCTTGAGGACGATCTCGCCCAGCTTGAGCAGAACGCAGGGCTCACCGGTCGCCGGTGTACGCGCGGTGGTGTCCTGACCGGGAGTCGCGCCCTCTTCGGCGCGATCGGCGGCCGCGTCGAGCATGGGCATGAAAGGACCTCCAGCGAACCGGGGAAGGGGTTAATGACCAGTGTCGCGCAAGAACGCCAACGCCGCGACTCACCCCGCGTGTTCCCCGCCCTGTCATGGCGGCGCTTCCGACACGAACTCCTCGAACTCCCGCGGGCTCATCCGGTCGAACCTGACGAGTGCCGCGCCGATCATCAGCAACTGGTCGCGGTCGCGGGTCGCGACGTAGACGGGTTCGCCGTCGCGCTTCCAGAGCGGTACGCCGGCGGGGTCGCCGTCGACGCGGGTCCACCCTTGGGGAAAAGCGTTCATCGTCATCCTCTCTAAGCCCAGCTGACGCCCATCGGTGCCCTTTCTCGTGTTGTTCGTCATGGGCCGACCGTCGCCCAGACGACCTTTCCGTTGGTCGTCTCGGAGACGTACCAGCCCCATCGCCGTTCCGACAGTTCGTGAACGAGCCACAGGCCCCTTCCGCAGACGGCGTCCTCGGGGGCGGGAAGGAGCCGGGGCCGGTCGCCCGGCCCCGGGTCCCACACGCCCATCTCCAGGCCGCCGCCGCCCGGATCGGCGACCCACGCCTTCACCGTCCGGCCCCGGTAGATGCGGACGGCGTTGGTGGTCAGCTCGGTGAGGACCAGCCGGCCGGTGTCGCGCACGTCGCCGGACAGGCGCCATGACTCAGCCGCTTGGTCGACCAGGGAACGGACCAAATACACATTTTCGTCATATCCCTGTATTTCAAGGTCGAACCTGCGGGGAAGTGCGTACTCGACCTTTTCCGCCGTCTCCATCGCGTCACGCCCTTGCCGTGGAATCCGTTTGAAACCATCATCCGCACGCAATGGCATTTACGGCGACAACCAGCCGTCAGACGGATTAGCATTCGCTGGAGCCAAGCCCCCGGTGGCGCTCAGTTGTGATCAGTAGTGGGAGTGACGATGGCGAAGCGATACGCGCGACCGGCCCCGCTCAAGGTGTTCGGCAGCGAGGTCCGGCGATTCCGCGAGCTCGCCCGGCTGTCCCAGCAACAGCTCGGCGACAAGATCCACATAAGCGGGTCCCACATCGGCAAGATCGAACGCGGAGAGACCCGCTGCGACCGCGACCTGGCAATGGGCCTGGACGAGGAACTCGACACGCGAGGCTCACTCCCCTCGCTATGGGACGAGCTGGTCCTGAACGCGGTCTTCCCCGCCTGGTTCGACTGGCCCGAGATCGAGTCCAAAGCGGGCAGGCTGCATTCCTACGAGTGCCTGGTCGTGTACGGCCTGCTCCAGACGGAGGCCTACGCCGCAGCGTTGCTGGATGACGACGCCCAAGCGGTCGCCGCTCGCATGAGCCGCCAGGAAATCCTGCATCGACAGGAGCCACCTCCGCCCCGCGTTTCAGTGCTACTCACAGAGGGCGTGCTGACCAACGAGGTCGGCGGTCCGGAGGTCATGCGCGAACAGCTGGAACACCTGCTCACCCTGGCATCTTCAAGGGTTTCCATTCAGATCGTTCCCGGCCCGCTACCTCCGGCTGGCACAGTGGGGGCATTCTGTCTGGCCGCACTTCCCGATCGAGGCGAGTTCGCCTATCTGGAGACAGCGGCTCGCGGCATTACTCTGAACGAACCGGAAGACATAGTCACCCTCATCGATAGCTTCGACGCCATCCGTTCACGAGCCCTCCCGGTGGACCAGTCGAAAGATCACATAGAGAAGATCATGAAGGAGCGATGGCCATGACCCCCCTCACCTGGCGTAAGAGCAGCCGCAGCGGTGGCAACGGCGGCAACTGCGTCGAGGTCATCGTCCTGGAGGAGCGACAGGCATGAGCTGGCGTAAGAGCAGCCGCAGCGGTGACAACGGCGGACAGTGCGTCGAGGTCACCGTGCTGGACGAATCCGGCCGCTGAATGCGCGAGGTCCCCCGCCATACGGCGGGGGACCTCGTTCGTTCTGCTCGGCGGTCAGCCGAAGAAGACCTCGGACTCGGTGTAGCGCTCTTCTGGGACGGTCTTGAGGTGGTCCGTGGCGGCGCTCAGGTCGACGCGGACGATGTCGGTGCCCTGGAGGCCGACCATCTTGCCGAAGTCGGCGTCGTGGACCGCGTCGATGGCGTGCAGGCCGAAGCGGGTCGCGAGCACCCGGTCGAACGCGGTCGGGGTGCCGCCGCGCTGGATGTGGCCGAGGACCGTGGTGCGGGCCTCCTTGCCGGTGCGCTTCTCGATCTCGGCCGCGAGACGCTCACCGATGCCGCCGAGGCGTACGTGGCCGAAGGCGTCGAGCTCCTGGTTCTGGACGTCCATCTGGCCGTCCTTCGGATGTGCGCCCTCCGCGACGACGATGATCGGGGCGTAGCGGGTCTTGAAGCGGCTCTCGACGTAGGACACGACCTGGTCGATGTCGAACGGGCGCTCGGGGATCAGGATGACGTTGGCGCCGCCGGCCATGCCGGCGTGCAGCGCGATCCAGCCCGCGTGGCGGCCCATGACCTCGCAGATCAGTGCGCGGTGGTGGGACTCGGCCGTGGTGTGCAGACGGTCGATGGCCTCCACCGCGATGTTCACCGCGGTGTCGAACCCGAAGGTGAAGTCGGTCGCGCTGAGGTCGTTGTCGATCGTCTTCGGCACGCCGACGACGTTGACGCCCCGGTCGTGAAGCTGACGCGCGACACCGAGGGTGTCCTCGCCACCGATGGCGATGAGCGCGTCGACGCCCAGCCCGGCGAGGTTGTCCTTGATGCGCTCGACGCCACCCTCGATCTTGATCGGGTTAGTGCGCGATGATCCCAGGATGGTGCCGCCGCGCGGCAGGATGCCGCGCACGGTCTGCACGTCGAGGGGCATGGTGTCCCCTTCGAGGGGGCCACGCCAGCCGTCGCGGAAGCCGACCAGCTCGTAGCCGTAGATCTGGACGCCCTTGCGGACCACTGCGCGGATGACGGCGTTCAGGCCGGGGCAGTCACCGCCGCCGGTCAGCACTCCGACACGCATGCGAACTCCTCTTCGAACATGGACCGACCCGGCCAGAGTAGTGGCGCGGGCGGATATGGATGCGGCACCGCGCGAGAAGCGCGTCCACCGCGATTGGTCTAGACCATAGCGGAAAGACAACAGCAGATCAGCCCTCTTCGGGCACAACACAAAGAGCATTCGCGACACGCCGGAACGCGGTCGCCCCGGCACCGCGATACAGCGAGCGTACGGCCAGAATCCCGGCGCGCCGAACGGAACCGAAAACCCTCCCCGCTCCGCCACGCCTAGTGTCACCTGGCATGACAGGAGAACAGAACGACGAACCACCGGCGTACGACCTCGCCCTGCCGAGGAAACGGGTGGCGGCCGGCGTCCTGTACCTCGACACGGAGGGACGGCTGCTGCTCGTCGACCCGGTCTACAAAACCGACTGGGAGATCCCGGGCGGCGCGGTGGAGAAGAACGAGTCCCCCCGAGTCGGCGCGATGAGAGAGATCGCGCGAAGGCCGGACCGCCGAACTGACCAACGGCGTCCCGATCGGCTGAGCGCCACCCCTGACATCGGGGAACCTCTCATCGGTCTTCGCCGGGGTCCTTCTTCACATCGGCGGCGTAGCGGTCCACGTACTCCTGGCCGCTCAGGTCGCGGATCGCGTACATGATCTCGTCGGTCATCGCGCGCAGGACGGCACGGTCTCCGGACTTGCCCTTGTAGCGGGAGAAGTCCAGCGGCGCGCCGAAGCGTACGGCCGGGCGGAGACCCAGTTTCGGCAGGCGGCGGCCGGCCGGCATGAGTTCGAAGGTGTTGATCATCGCCATCGGGATCACCGGTGCGCCGGACTCCAGGGCGAGCCGTGCCACGCCCGTCTTCCCACGGTAGAGGCGGTTGTCGGGGGCTCGGGTGCCCTCGGGATAGATCCCCAGGAGCTTGCCCTCCGACAGCACCCGCAGGCCGGTCCGGAGGGCGGCGTCGCTCGCGTGGCCGCCCGTGCGGTCGATCGGGACCTGGCCCACGCCTCTGAAGAAGACCCGGCTGATGAGACCCTTGAGGCCGGTTCCGGTGAAGTACTCGGACTTGGCGAGGAAGGTGACCCTGCGGGGGAGCGGGAGGGGGCCGAAGAAGTGGTCGGCGAAAGACAGGTGGTTGCTGACGAGGATCGCGGGTCCCTCGCGCGGGACGTTGTCGACTCCGTCGGCACGCGGCTGCCAAAGGAGGTGCAGGATGGGGAACAAGATCCCCTTGACGACCCAGTAAAACAAGCGCCCCGCCTTCCCGTACCGCTCCGCCCGGGATCCGAACTGAGGGATGATGGTCATCTTCCCACCCCGGGCGTCAATGCGCCCAGATTCACACCAGCCACCTATTGGTCAATCAGAGTTGTCCCGGCCGTAGGCTCATCGTGAAGCTTCGGTCGACGGGAGTTCGAGGGGAGGCGCCATGGCACAGACGCCAGGCGTCAGGTCGGACGGGACGGGCGCGTCGCGCGCCTGTCCACGAGGGGAGCCCATCCGATGAGTCGTCGCGGCAACGGGCTGACAGCGGAGGCCTACGTCCCGCTCACCGACCTGACACCGCAACTCGCGGACGCGATGCTGGCGGCGCTACGGGACGCGGGCATCGCCGCGTACGCCGCGCCGGCCCCGGGTGAGACCGGCGGCTATCTCGACGTACGCCTTCCCGAGGAGCCGACCGACCGGCTGTACGCCGACGCGAACGCCAAGCTGGCCGCCGAGGAGATCCTCGAGACCCGCCTGCCCGAGCTGCGCAAGGACTACGCGGCCTCGCGCGATGAGGAGCAGATCTTCGCCGAGATCGTCGCGGCGTTCGACCGCCCGTCCGACGGCGGCGACACTCCATGGCCGGCCATGGAGAACCTCGACGACAAGATCGAGGAAACCCATGACGACGGCGAGGACACCGTCGAGGAGGGCGGCGGTGAGCGCGCTCTGACCGCGCGCGTCGTCAAGCCCGCCTCCGACGAAGAAGAAGACGACCACTTCATTCCCCCGCCTCCCCCGCCCCTGCCCAGGCCCGACGCGATGACGCGGTTCGCCTGGATCGCGCTGCTCGGCGGCCCGCTCTACCTCGTGGCGTCGGTGTTCCTGCGCTGGCAGGTGCCGAGCTGGGCGGCGTTCACCGCGGTCGCGGCGTTCATCGGCGGCTTCGTGGCCCTCGTGCTGCGCATGGGCGACGAGCCTCCCGAGGACGACGACGGCGCGGTCGTCTAACGCCTGTTCGAAGCCCCGCTGTCCTACTGCGCGGCGCTACGGACGAGGACCTTGAGACAGGCCCTGAGCGCCGGCGATCGACGCGAACGCCCGCCCGACGGCCCGGCCGTGCAGCGCACGGTCGGCCCCCAGGCGGCGGCCGGTCTCGGCCAGTTCGTCCGGGTCGGAACCGGCGGCGAGAAGGTCGTCCCGGCACACGCGGACCCAGTCGGCGACGAGCGCCGCGTCCGCCTCTAGGTGGTACTGGAATCCCCACGCGCACGGCCCCGCGCGGAAGGCCTGGACGGCTTCGGGCGTACCGGCGAGGAGCTCGCCGCCGGGCGGCAGGGTGAAGCGGTAGTCGTGCCATTCGAGAACGACCAGGACCCTCATCGCCCCACCCTCAGCTCGGCCAGCAGCGGCCGGTGGTCGGAGGCGGCGGGGTAGTCGGCCAGCGACTCGGCGTCGTCCGGCACCCCGCAGCCGAGCACGGTGACGGACGGCCCGGTGAAGACCCCGTCGATGCGGGCGCGCGGCCTGCGGGCGCTGAAGGTCAGCGCCTCACCTCGGGGGGCGACGGCGTACGCGTCCTGGAAGAGCCCGGTGAGGAACTCCCACGTGGGGCCGCCGGGCTCCTCGTTGACGTCGCCGGCGAGGACGACCGGCGCGGAGTGCTTCTCGCCGACGCGGCCGAGGTCGTCGGCGACCTCGCGTGCGTGACGGAGCCGTGGGCCCGCGTGCAGGTCGAGGTGGACGCTGGCGACCACCAGGCGTACGCCGCCGACGTCGAGGACGCACAGGGCCAGACCGCGCCGGTGCAGGCCCGGCACGGGCGTCAGCGAGCGGCACTCCCGGTGCACGACGTCCACCGACGACGGGGCCACGAGCACCGCCAGCCCGGTGGCGCGGCGGCCCGTGGCCAGGGTGAGGCCCGTACGGTTCGCGATCCAGCGCCGCCTGCCCCGCCAGAACGCAAGGCGCGGCGCCTCCTGGACGCACGCGACGTCCGGCCGCAGCCGCCGGATGACGCGGACGACCGCGGCAGGGTCGTCGCGCAACGACCGGATGTTGTAGCTGAGCAGCCGGATCGTGGTCATGGCTCGACCGGCGCGCGTACGACCGTCAGCGCAGCCGCGCGAGGTCCGCCGCGCCGACGATGCCGGCGTCGGGGCCGAGGGCCGCCATCCGGATGTCGGCGAACACGCGGTGGCCGCGGCCGGTCAGGGCGTTCTGGAACGCGGCGCGTGCGGGGTTCAGCAGGAGGTCGCCCGCCTCGGACAGGCCGCCGCCGATGATGAAGGCGCCGGGGTCGAGGATCGCGGCGAGGTCGGCCATGCCCTGGCCGACCCAGGCCGCGACGCTGCGGAAGCACTCCAGCGCCGCCGTGTCGCCGCCGCGGGCCGCCTCGGTGATCTCGGGGCCGCTGATGCCCTCCGGGGAGCCGTCGCCCAGTTCGAGCAGGCGTCCGGCCAGCGCCGGGGAGACCCGTGCCAGCTCGCGCGCCTCGGCGACCAGGGCGTTGCCCGAGGCGTACTGCTCCCAGCAGCCGCGGTTGCCGCAGCCGCAGCGGCGGCCGTCGGGGACCACGCGGAAGTGACCGAACTCCCCGCCGATGCCGAAGCGGCCCCGGTAGAGCTCGCCGCCCATGATCAGGCCGCCGCCGATGCCGGTGCCGAGCGTGATGAGCACGATGTGGTCCTCACCGCGCCCGGAGCCGAACTTGGCCTCGCCCCAGGCAGTGGCGTTGGCGTCGTTCTCGACGATCACCGGCAGCCCGACCTGGCTCTCGACCTTCTTCTTGATCGGCTCGTCGCGCCAGGCGAGGTTCGGTGCGAACAGGACCATCGACCGGCTCTCGTCGACGAAGCCGGCCGCGCCGAGCCCGACCGCCTCGACCTCCTCGAACTTGCCCTTGAGGATGTCGACGACCTCGGCGATCACCGCCGCGGTCTCGTGCGGGCTGGTCGACGGCGTCGGGCGGCGCAGCTTCTCGATGATCCGCCCATGCTCGTCGACCACCCCGGCGGCCACCTTCGTGCCACCGACATCCACACCAATGGTCAGCCCCATGGAGGCGTCCCCCTAGTCACCCTCTGGCCGGCCGTTCCCGGTCTTGTCGTCGGCCGCGTCCCGCCGCGGCTTCGTGTTCTCGAACCCGTCGACGATGTCGCGGAAGGCCGCGAAGAGCGACTCGCCGGCCGACACCACGTGGCCGACGAAGTCAGGGCCGGACGTACGGGACGCCGCGATCGCGCGGCACACCGGACAGTAACGGCACTCCGGCGCGCCCGTGGCGATGTGGTCGCCCCAGGCCTCGCTGGTCGCCTCGCTCCACACGTCTCCGGAGCCCGCGCCGGCGTTCATTCGCTTGCGCAGAACCTCGGCGAGGCGCACGGCCTCAAACAGCACGGATGCTGGCTGCTCACTCATGGGGTCATCATCTACCTAATGGTTCGGCGGAAACGGTACCGTCTTTGAGGGGATGAGTCGGGCACCGGGCCGCGGTGTTCCTCGGTGTCTAACCCTCGACACGCTGTTTCAGCCCCTTGAGGGCCGTGTCGATGATCCGCTTCTCGGCCTTTCGCCGAACCATGCCGATCATCGGAATGCGCACGTCGACGGCGAGTTCGTAGGTCAGTTCGGTGCTCCCGTCACCATCCGCGAGGTGGTAGGCGCCGGTCATTCCCGTCAGCATGCTGCCTGCCTCGGCGAGCTTCCAGTGCACTGCCTCATCGCCGTCCCATTCGTAGGCGAGGACATAGGTGTCCTTGATGGGACCGGCTTCGAGCGTGATGCGGACCTGCTCCGCGCGCCCGTCGGCACCCTCAGAGACGACCTCGGCGGCGGTGATCCCCTCCGCCCATCCAGGGTATGCCGGGAAATCGGCGATGACCGCCATGATCTCCGGCCTCTCGGCCTTAATGGTGATGCTGGAGCTCGTACGGTCAGCCATCGCACATCCTTTCCTCGTGTGCTCGCTATTTCGTTTTGTTCCTCGCCGGAGCGTATCCGCTACCACTCCAGCACGTAGGGAGCACCGCGGGCGCGGAAATGTCCGACGTTGATGCATTCGGTGCGCCCGATGCGGATGCGCCGCGCCAGCGGCTGGTGCACGTGACCGAACAGGGCGTACCGGGGCTGGGTCTCGTGGATCGCCGCGAGCACCGCCTCGCTCCCCCGCTCGAAGCGCCGCGCGACCGTGTCGTACAGCAGCTCGGGGACGGCCGGCGGTATGTGGCAGCAGAGGACGTCGACGGTGCCGACCGCCGCGACCTTCGCGGCGTAGGTCTCGTCGTCGATCTCGTACGGCGTGCGGTATTCGGTGCGCAGGCCGCCGCCGACGAACCCGAAGCGCCAGCCGCCGATCTCGGTCGTCTCGCCGTCGAGGACACGCTGGCCTTCGCGCAGGTGGTCGGGCCACAGGCGCGGGATGTCGACGTTGCCGTACGTGAGGTAGGCGGGTGTGGGCATCGCGCCGAACAGCGCCTCGTACTGCTCGCGCACCGCGGCCTCGATGTGCGGCCCGGGGTCGCCCAGTGAGGCCCACAGCGACCGTGAGAACGCGCGCGCCTCCTCGAAGCGCCGCTGGGTGCGCAGGGAGATGAAGGTCGCGGCGTGGTCGGCGCCGAACAGGTCCGCGAAGATGCCCTTCGCGTGGTCGTCGTAGTCGACGAACAAGATCAGGTCGCCGAGGCAGATGAGCGCGTCGGCCCCTTCTCCGGCGCCGGGAAGGGCGTCCACCCGTCCGTGCACGTCACTCACCACATGAACCCGCATGGGAGAAACCCTAGTCCGGCCCTGCCTGGCCCCATCCGTACGGCGACGCGTCGACGAGGTTGCGCCACTGGCGTACGAGCCCGGCGTCGACCACGGCGGGCCCCGGCAGGCCGTGCGAGCGTACGGCGGCGCCGACGTGGAACGCGCCGACCCCGGCCGCGGCCAGCACCGCGACGTGCTTGCGCCGCAGACCGCCGCCGACCAGCATCATCGGCGCGTGCACGGCGGCGCGGCGCAGGAGCACCGCGATGCCGGTCTCGACGCCGCGCGCCGACCCGCCGGACAGCACGGCGTCCAGGCGAGGCAGGTCACGGAGGCCGAGCCACTCCTCTTCGGGGTGCACGGCGTGGTCGATCGCGCGATGGAAGGTCCACGGGAGCGGCGCGACCGCTTCGGCGAGCGCGGCGGTCGACGTCAGGTCGACCGCGCCCGTGGAGTCGAGGAACCCGAAGACGAACCCGTCCGCTCCGGCCTCGGCGTGCTCCTTCGCCGCCTTGTGTAACCGATCCAGCTCGGGCCGGGTCGTACGGAAGCCGGCCTTGGCGCGGAGCATGACGCGGAGCGGCAGGGACGTCGCGCGCCGCATCCGCTCGACGAGCCGCGGATCGGGCGACAGGCCGCCGGACTGCAGGTCGGCGACGATCTCGACACGGTCGGCGCCGCCCGTCTCGGCCGCCACGGCATCGGCCTCGGACACCGCTATCACCTCGAGCAGCGACATCTTCCTCCCCGATTCGATGCGGCCGTCCGCATTCTCCCGGCGGCACAGGGCCGGGCCGCTCGATTTGACTCCACCTTTCAGCGGGTTGGCAATCCCCTGACCGCCCCTTACCCGTACGAGTCACCGCTCGGACATGAAACCCTTCGGTGATGGGAAGAAGTGGGAGACGTGTCACGCGCCGAAGGCTACCGGTGGGTAGCAATTTAGCGATAGCGTCCACGAAGCCCCTGTCATCGTCCGCGCCCAAGGAGAAAGTCGTGCGTGAGTTCAGCGTTCCCGCACAGGTGACGATCGCCGACTCGGCGAACCTGACCGACACCCTCTTCACGCGCGCCGCCGAGAGTCCGGACCGCGTCTCCATCCGCCTCAAGGAGAACGCGGGATGGCGCGACATCACGGCGCGCGAGTTCGCCGACGACGTGTCACGCACCGCCAAGGGGCTCATCGCCGCCGGCATCGGCCCCGGCGACCGCGTCGCGATCATGTCGCGCACCCGCTACGAGTGGACCGTCGCCGACTACGCGATCTGGACCGCCGGCGGCGTCGCCGTCCCGATCTACGAGACGTCCTCGGCCTCACAGATCGAGTGGATCGTCGGCGACTCCGGCGCCAAGGCTCTCTTCGTCGAGAGCGAGACCCACGAGAAGACGATCGCCTCCGTACGCGACCGGCTGCCCGACCTGGCGAACGTCTGGCGGATCGACGACCTGCCCTCCGGGGAGATCGCCGACACCGCCCTGGAGGAGCGCCGCGCCTCACGTACGACCCCCGACCTGGCGACGATCATCTACACCTCGGGCACGACCGGCCGCCCGAAGGGCTGCGAGATCACGCACGGCAACCTGCTGTCGACGGCACGGAACACCGTCGAGGGCGCGCTGACGGAGGTCTTCGGCCTCGGCGACGGCTCGACCCTGCTGTTCCTCCCCCTCGCCCACGTCTTCGCGCGCCTCATCGAGGTCGGCTGCGTCGAGGCCGGCGTCGCCCTCGGCCACACGCCCGACCTGACCGACCTCGTCGTCGACCTGGAGACGTTCCAGCCGACATTCCTGCTGGCCGTCCCCCGCGTCTTCGAGAAGGTCTACAACGGCGCCGAGCAGAAGGCCGCCGCCGACGGCAAGGGCCGGATCTTCAAGATCGCGGCGGACACCGCCATCGCGTACAGCCGCGCGGACTCCCCCGGCCTGGGCCTGCGCCTGAAGCACGCCATCTTCGACCGGCTCGTCTACACGAAGCTGCGCGCCGCCGTCGGCGGACACGTCACCAACGCCGTGTCCGGCGGCGCCGCCCTCGGCGAGCGGCTCGGCCACTTCTTCGACGGCGTCGGCATCACGATCCTGGAGGGGTACGGCCTCACCGAGACGACCGCGCCCGCCGCCGTGAACCTGCCGAGCGACAACCGCATCGGCACCGTCGGCCGCCCGATCCCCGGCACCACGGTCCGCATCGCCGACGACGGCGAGATCCTCGTCAAGGGCCCCAACGTCTTCGCCGGCTACTGGCACAACGAGAAGGCCACCGGCGAAGCCCTCGACGACGGCTGGTTCCACACCGGCGACATCGGCGAACTCGACGACGGCTACCTGCGCATCACCGGCCGCAAGAAGGAGATCATCGTCACGGCCGGCGGCAAGAACGTCGCCCCCGCGCCGCTGGAGGACCGCCTGCGCGGCCACCCGCTGATCAGCCAGTGCCTCGTCGTGGGCGACGGCCGGAAGTTCATCGGCTGCCTGATCACCCTCGACCCCGAGGCGCTGGAGCCGTGGAAAGAGCAGCACGGCAAGCAGTCGCTGTCGGCGGCCGACCTGACCACCGACCCCGACCTGACCGCCGAGATCGACGCTGCCGTCGCCGACGCCAACGACTCGGTCTCACGCGCCGAGGCCATCAAGAAGTACCGCATCCTGGAGAACGACTTCACCGAGGAGAGCGGCCACCTCACCCCGACCCTCAAGGTCAAGCGCAACGTGGTCATGAAGGACTTCGAGGCCGAGGTCGAGGCCCTGTACGCGGGCTGAGCCCCAGGCGCCGCGGGCCGACCGCACAGGGATGCGGCGGCCCGCGGTTCTGACCTGCTGGAGCGAGGGCCACGAGGACGCGCCGCGCCTTAAGCCGGCACCTTGGCAGGGCGCGCCGGTCACCATTGTCGGTAGTCCGCCGGCAGCGCGTCCGGACCGAGGTCGGCGGCACGGGCCGGGGTCAGCAGCACCGACCGGCCGCCGCCCACCCGGGCCTCCGGCGGCGCCGGCGCGAGCGACAGATACTCCCCGAGGCCCAATCCTGCGACCAGGGGTGTGCCGGCGCATCTGGAACGCGGCGGACTCGTGGTCGCGATCGTTCTTCTGATCCTGCCCCTACCGTCTACGCGGCACGAGTCCGGTCTCGAAGGCGATGATCGCCAGGTGGACGCGGTCCCGCGCCTCGAGTTTGGCGAACAGACGCGCGACATGAGTCTTCGCCGTCGCCGCGCTGATGACCAGCCGCTCGGCTATCTCAGCGTTCGACAATCCCTGTCCGACCAGTGCCAGCACCTCGCGCTCCCGGTTAGTGATCCCCTCGATGAGACTCGAATCCGCGGCGGGCTCGGCGTCCGGTTCGGGGGCCGCGGGGACGGACGTTCCGGCGAAGCCCGCGATCAACCGTCGGGTCACGCTCGGCGCGATCAGCGCGTCGCCGGCCGCCACCACGCGGATCGCGTCCAGGATCGCGTCCAGGGCCATGCTCTTGAGCAGGAACCCGCTGGCGCCGGCGCGTAGTGCGCCGTAGACGTACTCGTCGTCGTCGAAGGTCGTCAGCACCAGCACCTTGGGCGGGTCCGGCTCGGCGGTCGCCTGCCGGGTCGCCTCGATCCCGTCCATGCCGGGCATCCGGATGTCCATCACCACGACGTCCGGCCGCAGCTCACCGACCAGACGCACCGCCTCGCGGCCGTCGCCGGCCTGGCCGACCACCTCCAGGTCGTCGGTGTCGCCGATCAGGATCGCAAGCCCGACCAGCATCAGGGGCTGGTCATCGGCCAGCAGCACCCGCACACTCATGCCGGGAGGCTCGCCGCCACCCGGAATCCGCCCTCCGGACGCCGGCCCGCGCTGAACTGGCCGGACAGCAACGTCACCCGCTCGCGCATGCCGAGCAGGCCGAAGCCGCTCCCGCCGGCCCCCGCCGCGAACCTCGGACGGCCCGGCCCGGCCAGACCGTCGTCCCCGTCGTCCACCACCTCGATCCGCACTCCGTTCGGCTCGTAACCGACCGCGACCCGGCAGGTCCGCGCCCCGGAATGCCGCACCACGTTCGTCACCGACTCCTGGATGATCCGGAACGCCGACAGCTCGATCTCCGGCGGCAGTGGACGCTGCTCGCCCTGCCAGGTCACGTGGACCCGCACCCCGGCGTCGGCCGTGCGTTCGGCCAGCCGCGGGACGTCGGCCAGGCTGCCGGCCGGTGCCAGCGGAGCGGCCTGCGGCATGGCGTCGTCCGGCTCGGCGCGGCGTAGCGCCCCGAGCATGCGCTGCAGCTCGAGCAGCGTCTCCCGGCTGGTGGTCTCGATGCCGGTCAGCGCCTGCCGCGTCTGCTCGGGTTTGGTCTCCACGACCCGTGCCGCCGCTCCCGACAGCACCGTGATGATCCCGATGCTGTGCGCGACGCTGTCGTGCAGTTCGCGGGCGATCCGCAGCCGCTCGGCCATGACGCCGCGGGCCTCGGTCTGCTCGTTCAGGGCTTCGAGGTATTCACGGCGTTTGCGATACACCCCACCGAAGACCCACGCGACCGCGAACCACACCGCGAGCCACCCGGCCCACTGGGCCGCGCCGCCGACGGACTGCCCGTGGACGTGGATGTCGCTGACGAACGCGGCCGCGACGCCCGCGACGGAGCCGACGGCGGCAGCCTTCGGCCGCCGGACGGCGATGTACCCGCTCAAGGCGACGAGCAGGATGAACACGACCAAGGGCCGCGCGCCGAAAATGTCGCCGAGGACCGATTCGCCCAGGACCGCCGTGAAGACGGCCGCCGGCAGACGGCGCACCAGCAGGACCGGAAGGGCGAGCACGACGCACAGACCCATCGTCTGGAAGTGCCCGAGGTCGGGGAACCGGAACAGGCCGTCGGCAGGGCTCGGCGTCGTCAAGGCGAGCATCAGCGCGTAGAAGCAGGCGATGGCCAGCACCACGGCCTGCGACATCAGCCAGGTCACGCGCTTCGATGTCGAGAGACGCTGGAGAAGCTCTTCCACACGGAGATCGTATTCAGTGGCGTCGGCTCTGCGCGTCGCCCCGGGGATGTACGCCGGGTACGCCACCGGGCCGATGGCCTGGGGAGCGGTGACATCCACCGGCCGACGCGATGGATCATGGTCCGTTCCTAGGTTCATGGCCATGACGAATGCACCGATGATCGCTCTCCAAGACGCGATGAAGAAGTACGACGACGGCCCGCCCGCGCTGGCCGGTGTGACCTTGTCCGTGGCGTCCGGTGATTGCGTGGCGGTCCTCGGCCATTCCGGCAGCGGGAAGTCCACGCTGCTGAATCTGATCGCCGGCCTGGACAGGCCCTCCAGCGGCAGTGTCACCGTCGACGGCACCCGCGTCGACCAGCTCGGTGAGGCCGGTTCGGCGAAGTACCGGCGGGCCTCGATCGGCATGGTCTTCCAGTTCTTCAATCTGCTCGACGACCTGACCGTGTTGGACAACGTCATGGTTCCGGCGCAGCTGGCCGGGATGGGCAAGGGCGAGGCGAGGCGGCGGGCGGCCGAGTTGCTCACCTCGCTGGGCATCGACCGGCATGCCAAGGCCTACCCGCAGCGCCTGTCCGGCGGTCAGCGGCAACGGGTGGCGGTGGCCAGGGCCCTGATGAACAAGCCGGCGTTGCTGCTGGCCGACGAGCCCACCGGCGCCCTGGACTCGCGCTCGGCCGAGGACGTGCGTCAACTGCTGCTGGATTTGAACGCCGAGGGTCAGACCATCCTGCTGGTGACCCACGACATCCAGCTGGCCGCGAGCACCGCGCGCCGCACGATCGAGCTGGTGGACGGCGCCGTGGCACGAGACGTCGTCAACGGTGCCGCCCTGAACGGTCCGGCAGGAGCGGCCCGATGACACCGCGCAAACCGCCGCTTGCCCGGCGCCTGTTCGAAACCGGATTCCGGGCCGTGGCCCGCCTGCTGCCGGCGGTGAGCCGGTGAGCGCCCTGGGCAAGGTCGTACGCTCCGGCGTGGGCCGGCGTCGGGTCCAGTCCCTCGTCATGGCCCTGACAACGTTCGCCGCGGTGACGTCCTCAGTACTCTCCCTCGGCCTGCTGGCCGTCGTGCAGGCCCCGTTCGACCACGCCTTCAGTGCTCGGAACGGGGCGCACCTGGCGGTCCAGTTCGACGGCTCGAAGGTCACGGCGGCGCAGGCCACCGCCACCGCACACGCTGCCGGCGTCACCGAGGCGACCGGACCGTACCCGATCGCCGCCGCCCTGGACACGACCGTCGGCACGGACTGCCCCAAGAAGGATTTCGCCGGTACCGACAACCATCCGATCACCGTCACCACCCGGCCCGATCTGGGTAGCACCTCCGGGATGGACCAGCTCGTGCTGACCCAGGGGCGCTGGCCGACCAGCCCGGGCGAGATCGCCCTGCCGTGGCAGCACTATGCAACCGCCTGCTTCGGCAGTTCGGTGGTGTTCTCCTCTCTGCCGGGCAAGCCGTCGTTCAAGGTCGTCGGCTTCGCCGACTCGGTGACCAACAGCGCGACCGCCTTCGCCACCGCCGACGGTTTCGCGCGGCTCACCGCCGCCGGGGCCAAGTCCGACGAGCAGATGCTCTACCGGTTCGCCAAGGCCGGGACCGACGCCGACCTCGCCACCGACAAGCAGGCGATCGCCGCCGCCGCGCCGGCCGGCGCGGTCGAGAGCGGACAGTCGTACCTGACCACGAAGCAGCAGGCCGGCGGCAACGCCAGGGCCTACGTGCCGTTCCTGATCGGCTTCGGGATCCTCGGGCTGTTCATGTCGGTGCTGATCATCTCGATCGTGGTCAGCGGGGCTGTGGCCTCGGGAATCCGGCGTATCGGAATTCTGAAGTCGCTGGGCTTCACCCCTTCGCAGGTGGCCCGCGCCTACACCGCGCAGGCCATGATCCCGGCGACACTCGGCCTGGTGCTCGGCGCGGTTTTCGGCAACCTCCTGGCCGTGCCGATCCTGGGCGGGGCCACCAAGCAGCTCGGCGCGGTCAGTGCCACGATTCCGTTGTGGGTCAGCGCCGTGGTGCCGCTGGGCACCCTGCTGATCGTCGGCGTCACGGCTTTGATCCCGGCACTGCGGGCCGGCCGGATGCCGACGGTGCGGGCTCTGGTGGTCGGCCGCGCCCCCAAGGCCGGGGGCGGTCGGACGGCGCAGCGTCTGGCCTCGCGGCTGCCGCTGCCCCGGGCCATGTCGTTGGGGCTGGCCCAGCCGTTCGCCAGGCCGGCCCGGGCCGTGCTGGTCGGTGCGGCGGTGCTGTTCGGCGTGGTGAGTGCCACGTTCGCGGTGGGGCTGGAGACCGGGTTCAACAAGTACCTGGACACCAGCACCGCAGGCTTCAACGTCGCGTCGAAGTTCGTGGAACCCACAGCCGACGTAGGCGTGCCCTGGGGTCTCTACGGCCCCAACGACCCGCGCAGGCCGCACCTGGATGCCGCCAAGGTGGCCGCCGCGCTCGCCGGGACCCCGGGCACGAAGACCGCGTTCGGCTGGGGCGAGAGCGGCGCGACCATCGTCGGCGCCCCGCCCGGCGGCGAACCGCCGACGGTGTTCACGGTCACCGGCGACTTCTCCTGGACGAACATGGAGCTGCTGTCCGGCCGCTGGTTCTCGGCGCCCGGCGAGGCCGTGGTCGGCGACAAGCTGGCCACGACGGTGGGGATCCACGTCGGTGACAACGTCACCGTGGTGCAGCAGAACAAGCAACTGCCATTGAAGGTCGTCGGCATCAACTTCGACACCAACGTGGGCGACTACACGGTCATGACGGATGCGGCCACCTTCACCGCCGCCGGTCTGGCCCCGCATATCGAGCAGTTCAACGTCGAGCTGGCCTCGAACGTCAGCGGACCGGACTGGTCCACCTCAGCCGCCGCCGCGCTGACCCCGCTGAACGCCTCGGTCCAGCCGAACTCGGAAGGGGGCAAGAACATCGTGGTGATCACCATGGGCGCCCTGGTGGCCACGCTCACGCTGATGATGATGGCGGTCGCCGCGCTCGGGGTGCTGAGCATGGTGGTGCAGGACACCCGGGAGCGGGTTCATGATCTGGGGATCTTCAAGGCCCTCGGGATGACACCCAAGCAGACCATTGCGATGGTTCTGACCTCGGTGTCCCTCACCGGCCTGGTCGCCGGTCTGATCGGGGTCCCGCTCGGGGTCGCGGTGGAGAAGGCGACGCTGAACCCGATGGGGAACGCGATCGGCCGGCACCTGCCGCCGAGCGTGTCCCACACCTACACCACCGGGCTGCTCATCCCCCTGCTGGCCGGCGGGATCGTGATCGCCCTGCTCGGCGCACTGCTGCCGGCCAGCTGGGCGGCAAAGACCCGGACCGCCACCGCGCTGCGGACCGAGTAGGACCGAGCAGAGCCGCCGAGCGCCGCAGCAAAAGCGGTGCTGAGCACCGCACGGCGCGGCGAGAACGCCAATGCCGACCTCCCCCGGTTGACACCCTCGGGAGGTCGGCATTCCGGCGTTTTTCCCTCAATACAAAGGCGTGAGAGGCACCCAGCATGGCGGTCAGCGTTTTCGACCTGTGCTCGATCGGCATCGGCCCGTAGAGGTCACAGACAGTCGGCCCGATGCGCGCGGCCCGGATGTTCGTCAAAACCTGGCGGATCCTCACCGAACTCCGCACCGATCCCGCCCGCGCCACCAACCTCCTGCGCGCCCTGCTCGTCCTGGCGAACCTCGTAGTCAACCGATCAAGGCCCGGGACAGCCGCCCACCAACTGCACGAACACCTATCTCAGGTGAGCGGGATCGGGCCGGAGATGCCGTACCGGCGTGTGATCGGCGGCGCGCTCGTTCCTCAGGGTGCTTGAGGCTTCATCCTTCGTCGAGCAATGCACCGAAACGGGCGGACTGGACGTGCCAGCGCCACTCGCGTTCGACCCAGGAGCGGCCCTTCTCGCCCATGGCCTTGGCGCCGGCCGGGTTGTTCAGCAGGTCGACGACGGCGCGGGTGATCGCGGCGACCGAGCGGCCGTCGACCACGACGCCGGTCTCGCCGTCGACCACGGCGTCCGGGGCTCCGCCCGAGTCGCCCGCGATGACCGGCAGGCCTGTCGCGGACGCCTCCAGGTACACGATGCCGAGGCCCTCGATGTCGAGGCCGCGTCGGCGGGTACGGCAGGGCATCGCGAAGACGTCGCCCGCGTCGTAGTGGGCGGGCAGGTCCTCCCACGGCACCGGCCCGGTCAGGCGTACGGAGCGAGTGAGGTCCAGTTCGGTGCGGAGGCTCTCCAGTTTCGCCTGGTACGGGCCGCCGCCGACGATCAGCAGCGCGGCGTCCGGGACCTTGCGCAGCACTCGCGGCCAGGCGTGGATCAGGGCGTCCTGGCCCTTGCGCGGCACCAGGCGTGAGACGCACACGACGACCGGACGGTCCGCCAGGCCGTGACGGGCGCGGATCTCCGCTCCCCCGGCGCCGGGCCGGAACACCGTCTCGTCCACGCCCGGCGCCAGCCTCCGCATGCGCGCCGCCGCGGCCGGCGACACTCCGCGCGCGATCCGGTCGCGGGTGTACTCGCCGAGGTAGGTGAGGACGTCGACGCCCTCACCGATGCGGCCGAGGAGCCGCCGCGCGCCGGGCAGCGCGGCCCAGCCCGCCTCGTGGCCGTGGGTGAGGCCGACGATCCGGCGTACGCCCTCGCTCCGCAGCGCGGGCGCGAGCAGGCCCAGGGGCGCCGCAGCGCCGAACACCACCGAGTCGCAGCCCTCCGCGCGTACGATCGCCCGTGCCCGCGCCAGCACCGTGGGCACCGGCAGCATCAGCGAGGTCGGGTGCCGCACCACCGGGAAGGGCTGCTCCGCGTCGAACGCTGCGGCGCCCTGCCACGCCGGGGCGTACACGACGACCGAGCCGGGCGGGCGCCGCACGGCGAGGTTGTGGACGAACGCCTGGATGCCACCAGGCCTGGGCGGGAAATCGTTGGTCACGACGAGTGTTCTGGTCATTGCGCAGCCAGGATCGCACGGGATGCCGCACATTCGTGATCTGCAGCTGGTGACCAGAACGAAACGTGGAGTTAACATGACTCGCGTCACGTTACGGCCGCCCTCTACTACGCCCGGCCTGCTTTTCAGCATGCGGACCGACGCGGCACGGCGGTGGGACCTTCAGATCAGGAGGAGCCACCTTGACCGAAACCCCCCAAACCCCCACCACGGCTACGCCCTCGGGCATCGCCGACCCCGCCCCTCTCGGGCTTGCCGCCTTCGCACTCACGACATTCCTGCTCTCCGCCAAGAACGCCGGCTGGACCGACGGCACGGACGCGTGGCTGGGCTTCGCGTTCGCGTACGGCGGCCTGTGCCAGCTCCTCGCGGGCATGTGGGAGTTCCGCAATCGCAACGTCTTCGGCGCCACCGCGTTCTCCACGTACGGTGGCTTCTGGATCGGCCTCGGACTCTACGTCCAGTTCGTCGCCCCGAAGGCCGCCGCGACGGCGGCCCTCACGAAGGTGGACCCCGAGTCGCTCATCCAGAACGACCTCGGCTGGATCCTGCTGGCGTTCGCGATCTTCAACACCTACATGCTGCTGTGGAGCACGCAGATCAACTCCGCGGTCTTCAGCGTGTTCCTCACGCTGGAGTTGACCGAGGTCATCCTGTTCATCGGCAACATGTCCCACAGCACCGGCACCGTGAAGTTCGGCGGATGGGTGGGCGTCATCACCGCCCTCGCCGCCTGGTACACATCGGCGGCAGGAGTCGTCAACGGCATGGACGGCAAGCTCTCGCTGCCGGTCGGCGCCCCCCTGGGTTCCCGCCGCCCGGCGGAGACCGCGGCCACCACCACCGCCTGAGGCGTACCCGCGTCCTCGCCGTGACCGTCGGTCACGGCGAGGACGCGGCCCCTCCGGCGAGCGGCGGAGGCACCGGCACGTGATGGAGCCGGGCCCACTCGCGGCCCATCGCGAGCCGCTCCGGGCCGGTCGGATGGGTGTTCCACATCCCGTACTCGAAGGGGTTCGGCGACAGCTCGTCGAGGTTCCGGACGCTGAGCGACCGCTGCATCCGCCCGTACGTGTCCGGGTCGCGCGTCAGGTCGAGCGCGTGCACGTCGGCACGGGACTCGATACGACGGCTCACCAGGTTCTGCACCGGCGCCGACACCTGCAGGAGCACGGTGACGGCGGCCAGCAGCAACGCGATCGAACGCGGATCGGCCACCGACTCGACCCCCGCGCGCCGGGTCAGGCGCGGCGAGGTCATCAGCAGGTACAGCACGCACACCCCCGCCGCCGCGCCGAGCGCGCCCACGAGGGTGCCGTGCAGCACATCACCGCGCTTGGCATGGCCGAGCTCGTGCGCCACGACCAGCTCGACCTCCCGCTGCGACTGGGACTTCAGCAAGGTGTCGTAGACGACGATCCTTCGCGTCGAGCCGAAGCCGGAGACGTACGCGTTGAGCGCCGTGGTGCGCTTGGACGCGTCGGCGACGAGCACGTCACGTACCGGAACTCCGTCCTTCCGCGCCATCGTGAGCAGGTCGTTCCGCAGCTGCCCCTGCGGCATCGAGTGGAACGAGTTGAACAGCGGCTCGACCGCGATCGGATAGACGAATGACGCCGCCGAGACCAGAACGAAGGCCCCCGCCGCCGCACCGACCCACCAGCGCTTGGGGAACCTGCGGACCAGCAGGTGCAACCCGAGCAGCACGATGATCCACACGGCGAGCGTGACGCCGTACGAGGTGAGCTGGTCGGTGAACCACGGCCCCCAAGCCTCGGTCGACAGCCCGTACCTGCGCAACACCGTCTCCGACCACACGTCGAACGGCAGGCCGACCAGGCGCATCAGCGCCGACAGCACGACCGCCGCACCGACGAGCTGAAGCGGCCACCGGCGCAACGGCCGCACGACCGGCCGCAGCAGCCGAGCGCCGAGCGGCGTGAGCCCGAGTACCAGAACCGCGACCAACCCGGCCACGAGCCCGGTGTAGACCGGCGGATTCAACGCGGAGTTGAACGCGTCACTACGCGCGATCTGCCCCGCCGTGAAGTCGGCCGCCGGACGCGGAACGGCATGACTCCCCGGCAACGGATGCCAGGGCGTGGTGACCACGATCACGACGGTCAGCAACAGACCGAGCACCACCGCCGACACAGCCGCCGCAGCGTCCTTCATCCAAGCTCCTCACAGACATGTGCACACCACCGGAGTCCCCACGGACATGCGCTACGAGATCCCACGCGGCCCGGGTCGGCGCACGGTACGCGCGCCGTGGTCTTCCTCACTCGAGCTGCTCGCGGACGTACGCGCGCCAGCGGGCGGCGAACTCGGCGGACCCGATGCCCAGGACCGAGTGCAGTGCGTGGTCCTGGATCCGTGGGTCGCCGGTATCGCCGGGCTCGGCGCGTGCCGTGCGGTAGAGGCGTACCAGGGCCGCCTCGCCCCAGCGTTCGGCGATCATGCGGCAGGCCAGCCACGCGCCCTCGTACGCCGCGGAAAGGTGGTCGCCCGAGCCCGCGAAGTCTTCCCGGTCGGGCAGTTTGACCGGTGGGTCGCCCGCGCGGACCATCTCGGCCAACTCGCTTCCGGCGGCGCCGGTGGAGACGCCCGCGTTCTTGTAGCCGGCGTAGTCGGCCAGGCCTTCGATGAGCCACATCGGTGTGTGGCTGTCGCGGGCGCCGCCCATCGCGACGTGGAGCAGTTCGTGGGTGAGCACGACGTGGCGGCCGAGGGCGTTGAGGCGTCCGAAGGCGGTCGGGGAGATGACCACGCGCTCCTCGCCCGCGGACGGAGAGCCGCCGTTGCCGGTGATCGTCGCGAGTGCGGCGATGTCACCGAGGTTGCGCACGTCGCCGACGAGCTCCTCGGCCTTCTGTTCCGTCACGGGGGCCAGCACGACGACCTTGCGCGCCCAACGGTCACCGACGATGCCGGAGACGATGCCGACGCTGGTGTCGAGGCGGCGTGCGATGTCGCGCAGCGTGGCCCGGCGGCCCTGGTCGCCCTGGCCGGACCCGGCGTCGCCCTCGCCGAGCACGAGACTGCGCCGGCCGCGCACGACGATGAGGGTGCCGCCGTTCCAGATCTGGGCGTCGTCGCGCAGGCCGTGCGCGGCGCCGTCGCCGGACACCACCCAGCCGACGCCCTGACGCTGGTCGAAGGTGAGGTACTCGGTGTAGGCGACCTCACGCCGGTCGAACCCGCGCAGCCGGTAGGAGAGCCTGAGGCGCGCGGTCCAGCCGTCGTCGGCGGCCACCGTCGGGCGTGCCTCAGCGAGCGACTCATGCCAGCTCGCCAGCGGCACCTTCTCCAGGTTGTCGAAGAGCACCTCCTGACCGGCGCGGAACGCCTGGCCGGAGGGGTCGATGGTCGCGAGGAACCCGCCGCGGTCGTGATCGAGCACCGCGTGGGACCGCCGCTGGAGGATCGAGGCGACCGCCGTACGCGTGGGAGCGGGCAACGCCCCGGAGACCGGAGCGGAGGACGCGGCGGCGTCACTAGCGTCGTCGTGAACCGCGACATAGCCGACCGCCACCAGCAGGTTGACCATGATCGCCAACGCGGCCAGCGCGGTCAGGCGAAGTTCGGCGGTCCCCTTGCCCGGCATGCGCGCGATCCTAGCGGCCCGCCCCAACCGAACACTCCGAACCGCCGCACCGCCACCGGACACCCCTGGGCCACCACACCGGCTCCGAACCCCACGAACACCCCCGCGTACGCGAGAGGCGTACGCGGAGCGGCTGAGTGAGAGGCCGTGCGCAGGAGGGCGTGAATGAGTGAGGTGAGGGGCGATCGCGGACCCCACGCACGGACCCCACGCACGCGATGCCCGGGGCCATGGCGGCCCCGGGCATCGCGTGCGTTTCGGGCTAGTACGGCCGTACGGCGCCGTTGAAGTGCACCCGGTAGTAGGCGTTGATGAGCACCTGTTTGATCCGCGTGCCGGTGTGGGCCGCGTGGATCATGTAGATCCGGCTGCCCTTCACCTTCGAGACGATGCCGGTGTGCCCGTCGCCGTAGAAGTAGACGAGATCACCAGCGACCAAGTTCTTGAACCGTACGTGCCGCCGGACGTGGCGGTGCTGGGAGTCCGCGGTGCGCGGGAGCCTCACGCCGGCCTTCCGGTAGACGAACTGCACCAGGCCGGAGCAGTCGAAGGTCTTGGGTCCGGAACCGCCGTAGCGGTACCACTTGCCGATCTGCTTGCGGGCGTTGGCCACGGCCTTCAGTCCGACCGTGTGTCGCTTGCTCCAGGACGATTGCCTCACCTGGGCGTCCGGCGCCTGTGGGGTGGTGGCCGCTTGCGGAGCCGCAACGGCGTATGCCGGGGTGGCCGCGCCCGGTGCGCAGATCGCCCCGGTGGCCAGCATCCCGCCTGCGAGGCGGACGCGCATGGATGAGGCGGTCTTGGGGGTGCGAGACAGGGGTTTTCTCCTTCCGAAGGCGCCTGCCGGGTTAGCTGACGGATTCGGGCGTGGAAGCCGCCCTACGGTCGCCCGCTTCGTGCGCGGGCGCCGATTCACCCCTGAAGAGCTGCGGTGTTCGCAGTTGGGTCCCCGGTTCCGCGTGCCCGCGGATTCGGCGCTTCACGGCCGCCCGATCGCCCCCGTCGGGCCATGACGGCGCGGCCGCGTTCCGATGCATTTTTCCCGTAAGGCCGGAGCTGGATTCCGTCGCGGACACGCGTTCCACAACGCGTTCGCGGGGGGACGAAATTGGTCCGGCCGGGCGGCACATGGCACGTACCGCGCATATCACTGCACGCTAGCAAGAGACCATTGCACGGGCAAATAAATAGCAAAAAAGTGGTGCGGCACTCACAATTAGTGAGTGCCGCACCACGTTTATTGCGATTTATGTCACTTCAGAGAAGGCGTCCTCCGCCGACATAAACAGAGGTGTACCACGCCTCGCTCAGCGAGGAGATCTTCACCACGTCGCCGGTGTGCGGCGCGTGGATGAACTTGCCCTGACCGACGTACATGCCCTCGTGACCAAGGTCGTGGAAGAAGACGAGGTCGCCCGGCTGGAGCTCGGACTTGGCGACCCGGCGGCTGGCACTGTACTGGTCGGGCACGTAGTGGCCCATGTTGATGCCGACCTGCTTGTAGGCCATCATCGTCAGCCCCGAGCAGTCGAACGAACTCGGACCGGCGCCGCCGAAGACGTACGGCTTGCCGAGCTGGGCGCAGGCGTACCTGAGCACCGTCTCCGCGCGGCCGGTCGCCAGGATCGAGCAGTTCTCCTTGGAACTGCCCGGGTCGATGTTCGCCCCGAGCCTGTCGATCAGCTTCAGCTGCTTCTGGATGGCGGTGTGGGCCTTGGACCGCCGCTCGTCGAGCACGGACTTCTGCTGCTTGAGCTGCTCGGCCGCCTGCTGGGCGAGCGCCTTCTGGCGCTCCAGGCGCTGCGCCGAGGCCAGGAACTGGTTGAGCTCGGCAGCCCGGTTGTGCGAGACCTGGGTGAAGGCGGCCATCTGGTTGAGGACCGACTCCGGGTCCTTGGCCGACACCAGGTCCGTGAGGTTGTCACCGGACTTGTAGGCCGCCGCTGCCAGCTGCGCGACCCGTACGTGCAGCTGGGCGAAGGTCTTGCGCTCCACCGCGACGGAGGAGTCCAGGGCGCTCTGACGGCGCTTGGCCGCCTTCCAGTTCTCCGCCGCCTTGTTGTACTGGTTGGCCAGCTGGTCGACCTGCTCGTTGAGCTGCTCCAGCTGCTTCTTCGCGGCTGCCAGCGACGTGGGAGCGGGCTTGGCCTGCGCGGGAACGGCAGGAAGCGTGAGGCCGGCCACTGCCGCGATCCCGGCGGTCGTGGCGGCCCAGCGACTGAACTTGGGCATGGGCGTACGCTGCTTCTTCACTGTTGATCGCGCCCCTACGGCCGGCCCGCACCATAGAAGTGCGAGCTGTAGTAGGCGTTGTTCAGGCTTTCGGTCTTGACCTGCGAGCCGGTGTGCGGGGAGTGGATGAACGTGCCACCCCCGACGTAGAGCCCGACGTGGCCGAGGCTGTCGAAGAAGACGAGGTCGCCCGGTTGAAGGTTGGCCCTGGACACCCGCCTGGTGGCGTTGAACTGGTCGGGCACGACTCGGGGAAGACTCACCCCGGCCTGCCGCCAGGCCATCATCACGAACCCGGAGCAGTCATAGCCGTTCGGGCCGGTGCCGCCGTAGACGTAGGGCGTGCCGAGCTTGCTGTAGGCCCACTTGAGCACGACGCGGGCGTTGCCCGAGGCCGGACCGTTGTAGGTGCCGCCGATAGGTCCGCTCGACGTCGAGCCACCACCGAGCTTGAGGACCAGGCTCCGCTGGGTCGCGACCGCCTTCTTGATCTTCTTCGCCTGCCCGCTGGCGGCGTCCTTCTTCTGCTTCAGGTCCTGGGCGGCCTGCTGTGCCTGCGCCTGCTGGCGCTGAAGCAACTGGGCCGCGTTGAGGAACTGCGTCACCTCGGCGGTGCGGTTCTGGGAGACCTGAGTGAAGATCGAGATCTGGTCGAGGATGAGCTCGGGGTCCTTTGACGACACCAGATTGGGAAGGTCGCCGGACTCGCCGGATTTGTAGGCCGTTGCCGCGAGCTGCGCGACACGTGCACGCAATTGCTCGTAGGTCTTTTTGTCCTCGCCGACCGATTTATTAAGAGCCGCCAGTTTCTTCTGAGCGGCCTGCCATTCTTCTTTGGCTTTGTTGTACTGATTGTCAAGCTTGTCGACTTGCGAATTCAACTTGTTCAGTTTGGCTCTCGCCTGACTGAGCGTCTCCTTCGGCTTCGCCTGCGCCGGCACTGCGGGCAGGACAAGCGCTGCCGAAGCCGCGACGCACAGGGTCGCAAGGGCACGGTGTACGGCCCTTCGACCCAGCAGTCCACCGTCGGCGACGCCGACGGCACTGCGCTCCGTGGCCACGATCGCGGCACACCCCTCTCCCATTTCCGCCTACCGGGTTAGCTGACGGATTCGGGCGTGGAAGCCGCCCTACGGCACGCCAAAGCGCGCCGATTCACCCCGGAAACCTGGTTCCCCGGCTCACCGGACATGAGAGGATCCAGCCACTCCCGCGTGGAGTGGGCCTCTATGTGATGTCACGGCGACTCGGCGGTGGTCGGTCGCCGCCGCCTGGGGGGGCGACGAGACAGCGACTGACCTAGCGCGTGACACTAGTGAAGTATCCCGCTGGTAACAACCGCTTCAGCAGGAAAACTCGCAATTCCTATCAGTCTGGCAGCACTGTGCACACGTGTCGCTACGAGGCGCACTCGCCAGGAATCGACAGCCGAAGAGGCGGCAACATGCCTCCTTCGGCGAGAATGTCCAGCGCACGGAGCTCTCCGTCGCCGATCTCGACCACCTGGACGGGGTCGCTCAACATGACCGAGACGACGCAGTCCGCGCAGCCGACGTTACGTGCCTCACACTTTTCGCAGTCGATGAGCATTGCGACTCCTCCTCGTGTCGACGTCATGACCCGACGTTAGAACGAGGTACCGACAGAACCTGCTATGGCCGTGAGACAGCCCTAGGTGCGGCCGAGCCTGCGGAGCAGCAGCGCGGCCGGCGCAGGCCGGGCGTCGGCGCGGCGGGCGGAGTCGCAGACCTCTTGGTCGGAGGAGATGACCACGATGGCGCGGCCGACCGGCTCCGCGCGTACGAGCTGGCCGATGAGGTCGTCGGCGGTCTGGCCGGGCGCGCTGAACAGCACGCGCACGCCCCGCGGCGCCTGCACGGGCACGGGGGAATCGAGCTCGGCGCCGTCGAACACGACGGTGACCTCGGCCTTCGTCTGGGCGTGCAGGGAGCCCAGCCCGGAGACCAGGCGCGCGCGCTGGTCGGCGAGGGGAAGGTCACCGTAGCCGGTCTTGGTGACGTTGTAGCCGTCGATGACGAGGTGCACCTGCGGCAGCGCGAGCAGCTGGTCGAGCAGCGCGGGGTCGTTGTCGGCCAGCGCTCGCCCCGGGAGGGTGCGGGTGCCGGGCCGCTGCGGCGTGACCGCGCCGACGCTGTCGGCCGGACGCGTGATGCCGGCCGGCAGCCCGATCTCGTCGCGGAGCCCCTTGGCGGCGTCGGTCAGGGCGTCGAGCAGCACCCGCAGCCGTGTCTCGTCGGCACTGCGCCCCTCACGTGCCGCGCGGCGGGCGTTCTCGGCCACGGACTCGGCGTGGGAGAGCCGGGAGCGTAGCCGCCGTAGCTCGGCGTCCGCGGAGGCCGCAGCGGACGCGCTGGCGGCGCGCTCCTCCCCCGCCTGGCTCTCCAGCTCCTCGGCGCGCGCGTGCTCGCGCTTGGCCTTCGTACGGCTCTCGTGCAGCTTCTTGCGCAGCTCGGCGTTCTCGGCGCGTGAGGCGCGCAGCTCGCCCCGCAGCTTGTCGATCTCCTCGGAGCGCATGGTCTTGGCCGCGGCGATCTGCTCGCGCAGCTCGGCGACCTGGCGGACCGTCTCGGCCTCGTCGGCCGCGAGCGCCGACCGCTCCAGGTCGCGGCGCGCGGTCTCGATCCGGTCCGGCCAGCCGGGCGGGCGGATGAGGTAGGCGAGGGCGGCGACGTTGACGGGGTCGGCCGCGGCCGGGACCGCGCCGGAGACGAGCGCCTCGGCCAGCTCCGGCTGGCTTTCGCGCAGCACCTCGGCGACGCGGTCGCGGAATTCCTCGTCGCGTTCGAGCTGGGCGGCGATGGGCGTGGCCGCCAGACGGGCTCGCCGCCGCGGCTCGAACCGGGCGACGCGGCGCAGCGGTGCCGGGATCTCGTCGGCCCGCAGCGCTCCGACCACGTCGGCGGCGGCCTCCACGACACGCTGCCGCACCGCTTCGGGAAGCGGCTGGTCGAGCTCTTCGCCCGGGCCGGTGTCGATGATCTGGCTCCTTCACGAGTGGATCGAGGGACGGGACGCGGCAACCCCGCCTGCCGCCGTCGCTGTCCAGCGTAGACGGCACAGCACGTGGTCGGAGCTGATCCCGGTGTGAAGACCCGCGGTGTCCCCGCCGACCTCCACGGACACGCGGAGCCCCTGTCGTTACTGGCCTCCCGCGCATGCGAATGTCGGTGAGCGGCCGTACGGTGCCGGTCATGGCCACCGACGGCCCTGCGGTGCAGGGCACCCTCGACGATCTCGGCACGCCTCTGTCGGGCGTCACCTTCGTGGTGGTCGACCTGGAGACCACCGGCGGCTCCGCCAAGGAGTCGGCGATCACTGAGATCGGCGCCGTGAAAGTGTGCGGCGGCGAGGTGCTGGGCGAGTTCGCCACCCTCGTCGACCCCGGAACGCCGATCCCGCCGTTCATCACGGTGCTCACCGGGATCACGCAGCAGATGGTGGTGGCCGCGCCGGGCATCGGCGAGGTCCTTCCCTCGTTCCTGGAGTTCGCGCGCGGAGCGGTGCTGGTGGCGCACAACGCGCCGTTCGACATGGGGTTCCTCAAGGCCGCCTGCGCGGAGCAGGAGCGCCCGTGGCCCGCTCCCCCGGTGGTCGACACGGCCGACCTCGCCCGGCGTCTCCTGACCCGCGACGAGGTGCCCAACTGCAAGCTCTCGACCCTGGCGCGCTTCTTCCGCACCGCGACCGAGCCGTGCCACCGCGCGCTGGCCGACGCCCGCGCGACCGTCGACGTACTTCACGGCCTCCTGGAGCGCGCAGGCGCGTTCGGCGTGCACAGCCTGGAAGAGCTGAAGGGCTTCTCGCGCGCCCCGACTCCGGAGCAGAAGCGCAAGCGCCACCTCGCCGACGAGGTGCCGTCCGCGCCGGGCGTCTACCTGTTCGAGGACACGCGCGGCGAGGTCCTCTACGTCGGCAAGAGCGGCCAGCTGCGAACCCGCGTCCGTTCCTACTTCACCGCCTCCGAGACCCGCCGCCAGGTCCGCGAGATGATCGGCATCGCCGAGCGGGTCCGCACGATCGTGTGCGCGAGCACCCTGGAGGCCGAGGTGCGCGAGCTGCGGCTCATCGCCGCGCACAAGCCCCGCTACAACCGCCGCTCACGCCACCCTGAGCGCGCGGTGTGGCTGAAGCTGACCTCCGAGGCGTTCCCCCGGCTCTCGATCGTGCGGGAGGTGCGCGACGACGGCGGCACCTACCTCGGCCCGTTCGGCAGCACCCGCGTGGCCGAGGAGGCACGAGCGGCCGTCCACGACGCGATCCCGCTGCGGCAGTGCACACAGCGTTTGAGCGTCCGCCTCATCGCCGAGGGCCGTACGGGCGGCTGCGTGCTCGGCGAGATCGGCCGCTGCGGCGCTCCGTGCCTGGGCCACGAGACGCCGGAGGCCTACTCCGGGCACGCCTCGTTCGCGCGCACGGTCCTGGAGGGCGACGTACGCCCGGTCGTGACCGCCGCGCGCAGCCGCATCACGCGCCTGTCCTCCGAGCTGCGCTACGAGGAGGCCGCCGCCGAACGCGACCGGCTCGCCGCGTTCGTACGCGGCGCCGCGCGCTGCCAGCGCCTGACGGCCCTGTCGGGCATCACGCAGCTCGTCGCCGCCCGCCCGGCCTTCGACGGCGGCTGGGAACTCCACGTCGTACGGCACGGTCGGCTGGCCGCGGCCGGCACCGTCCCGCCGCGCGCCCACCCGACCCCGTACGTCGAAGCGCTCGTCGCCACCGCCGAGACCGTGCGTCCCGGGTTCGGGGCCGCGCCACGGGCCACGGCGGAGGAGATGGAGTGCGTGCTGCGCTGGCTGGATTCGCCCGGCGTACGCCTGGTCGAGGTGGACGGCACGTGGAGCTGCCCGGTCCACGGCGCCGAGGGCGTACGCGGCTGGATCGAGGACGCCTACCGCGATCCCGATTCCCGTATGGTTGACCGCGCCGGTCGGCCGATGCGTTAGGAGCAGGAGTGGCGCTGCCGCTGTACGACAACCAGCCGACGCGTCGCGCGCCACTGGTCACCTACCTGCTCATCGCGGTCAACATCGTCGTCTTCATGCTCTCGCCGATCGCCTCCATCGGCCACCACGGCGAGGCCGCGTCGCTGCGCAAGTGCGAACAGCTGACCTTTCTTCACAGGTACGGCGCGATCCCCAGCGAGCTGACCTCCGGCAAGCAGAGTCAGGCGACCGACGATGACTCCTGCCGGCCGAAGCCGTACCACAAGCGCCCCTGGCTCTCCGCGCTGTCGTCGATGTTCCTGCACGGCGGCGTCGCGCACATCCTCGGCAACATGGTCTACCTGTTCATCTTCGGCGCGGCCACCGAAGACCGCCTGGGACGCCTGCGCTTCCTCGTCTTCTACCTGCTGGTCGGCTACATCGCGGCGTACGGCTTCGCGATCACCTATCCCGGCTCGCACACGCCGCTGGTGGGCGCCTCCGGCGCCATCGCCGGCGTCCTCGGGTCGCACCTGGTGCTCTATCCCCGATCGCGCACCATCGCGCTCATCCTGTCCGTCATCCCGTTCCGGCTGCCCTCGTGGGCGCTGCTCGCGCAGTTCTTCGTGTTCCAGTGGTTCAGCCTGGGCGACAGCCAGAGCCAGACCGCCTACGTCGCGCACATCTACGGCTTCGTCGCCGGCATGGCCGTCGGCCTGCTCGTACGCCGCGGCGAGATCGCGCGCAAGTCGGCGGCGCTGAGCTGGCAGTGACCCGCCTCCAATAGGCTTTCCGGGCGGCCCCGATCGCCGCGAGCAACCACCGCAGGAGGCATCTCGTGATCACCGCCATCGTGCTCATCAAGGCCGACGTATCGAGCATCCCGGAGGTCGCCGAGACCATCGCCGGCCTCGACGGAGTCAGCGAGGTCTACTCCGTCACCGGTGAGTTCGACCTCGTCGCACTGGTGCGCGTCCGCCAGTACGAGCAGATCGCCGACGTCGTTCCGGGCAGCCTCAACAAGGTCACCGGCGTCACGCACACCGAGACGCACATCGCGTTCCGCGCTTACTCACAGCACGATCTGGAGGCGGCCTTCTCGCTCGGCCTGCCGGAGTCCGACTGAGCGCATGAGAACGGCCCGCCCGCCGGTGTTCGCCGGCGGGCGGGCCGTTGTCGTACGTGCCGGGGCTCAGCCTCGGGTGAGCTCCTTGTGGTCGTCGCCCTCGACCTCGGGGTGCTCCCCGTGGCCGTTGGACTCGGCCTGGTGGCCGTGACCGTTCGTCATCGGGATGTCGTCGGACATGAAGGCGTTGTTGAGCGCCTGGCGCGCCTTGCCGAGCGGGCCGCGTGAGGCCGGAGCGGGGATGCCGTTGGAGTCTTCTCCGGCGTCCTCGATCTCCAGCGGCTCCGGCTTGCCCCGCAGGACCGCCTCGGCCTCCTCCTTCACCGGCTCGTGCACCTCGATGAACTCACCGCTCGGGAGCATCTTGATGATGCCGGACTCGACACCGTGGCTCAGCTCGGCCGCGTCGTTGCGCTGCAGGCCGATGCAGAGCCGCTTGGTGATCACGTAGGTGAGCGCCGGGACGATGAACGTCGCGAACCGGAAGAACCAGGTCGTCGCGTACAGCGAGACGTGGAACTTGTCGGCCAGGATGTCGTTGCCGCCGGCCAGCCACAGCATGCCGTAGAAGCTGACGGCGGTCATGCCCACCGCGGTGCGGAACGGCGCGTTGCGCGGCCGGTCGGCGATGTGGTGGATCTTCTTGTCGCCGGTCGCCCACTGTTCGATGAACGGCCACAGAGCGGCGCCGGTCATGATCAATCCCAGCGGGACCAGCGCCGGCACCGCGACGTTCCAGGGGATCGTGTGACCCCACAGGTTCGTCTCCCAGTTGGGCATGATCCGCAGCGCGCCCTCAAGGAAGCCCATGTAGAAGTCGGGCTGCGAACCGGCCGTGATGGAGTCCGGGGTGTAGGGCCCGAACAGCCAGATCGGGTTGATCTGCGCGAAGGTCGAGAGCAGCGCGGTCACCGCGAAGGTGAACATGAAGAAGGCACCGGCCTTGATCATGAACACCGGGAAGAACGGCTTGCCGACGACGACCTTCTCGTTGCGGTTCTTGCCGGGGAACTGGGTGTGCCCCTGGTGCCACAGGATCATGAAGTGCGCGCCGACGAGCGCGAGCAGGATGCCTGGGATCAGCAGCACGTGCACCGTGTAAAGGCGCGGGATGAAGTCCTGACCGGGGAACGACCCGCCGAAGGCGAAGTAGAAGATATATGTGCCCACGACCGGGATCGACTGCATGACGCCCTGGGTGATGCGCAGGCCCGTGCCCGACAGCAGGTCGTCCGGCAGCGAGTAGCCGAACAGGCCCTCCAGGATGCCGAGCGTGAAGAGCCCGAGGCCGATCAGCCAGTTGATCTCACGGGGCTTGCGGTACGCGCCGGTGAAGAACACCCGGAGCATGTGCACCATGATCGACGCCAGGAACAGCACCGCGGCCCAGTGGTGGATCTGCCGCATGAGCAGGCCACCGCGGACATCGAAGCTGATCTTGAGCGTGGAGTCGTACGCCTCACTCATGTTGACGCCGTCGAGCTTGGCGTAGCTGCCGTGGTAGACGACCTCGGACATGCTGGGCTTGAACCACAGCGTCAGGAAGGTGCCGGTCAGCAGCAGGATGATGAACGAGTACAGCGCGATCTCGCCCAGCATGAACGACCAGTGGTCCGGGAAGACCTTCTTCATCTTCCCGCGGAGGAACCCGGCGGTGCCGAAGCGCTCGTCCGCGTAGCCGATCGTGGCGTCGACGGGCTTGGGAGGGGTTGCCGTGCTCATTTTTCGCTCACCGTTCCTCCACGCTCGCTAGGCCGTGCGGTGTTGAGGGTGCTCATGCCTTCGGCCTCCCGCGCTCCCAGAAGCTGGGGCCGATCGGCTCGTGGAAGTCGCTCTTGGCGATCAGGTAGCCATTGGAGTCTACGCCGATGGGCAGCTGAGGCAGGGGCCGTGCCGCCGGGCCGAAGATGACCTTCGCGCTGTCCAGCGCGTCGAAGGTCGACTGGTGACACGGGCACAGGATGTGGTGCGTGGTCTGCTCGTAGAGCGCCGCCGGGCAGCCGACGTGCGTGCAGATCTTGGAGTACGCGACGATGCCGCCGACGTTCCAGTTTTCCCGGCCCTTCTTGACCTTGATCATGTCCGGGGGCACGTTGAGCAGCAGGACGGCGCTCTTGGCGATCTCGTCGAGGTCCTCTTCCGCGCCCTCGGGGACGACGGTGATGATGCCGCCCGGCGAGTTGAAGTCCGACGCCTTCAGCGGCTGGCCGGTGCCGTCCACGACGAGACGTGTGCCGGCCTTCCACGCGGTGTGGCGGAGCTTCTTGCGCGGCAGCGGGCCCAGGTCGCGCAGCAGCACCAGCGGCAGCAGGCCCAGCGGGGCCGAGGCCAGCAGCAGGGTGCGGCGGAGCAGGCGGCGCTGGGTGATGCCGCTCTCCTCGACGCCCTCCTGGAAGTACTGGTTGAAGACCTGGCGGTCTTCGGCCGGCGACGAGAGCTCGTGCCGCTCCTGGATGATCTCCTTGCTCGTCATCAGGTGGCGGACCCACACGGTCATGCCCACGGCGAGGCCCACGAAGGCCAGCGTCAGCGAGATGCCCAGCGTGTAGTTGGAGCGGGTCGCGCGGTCGATGTTTCCGACATGGCCCGGCCACACGGCGTAGAAGATGATGAAGGCGATGCCGGACAGGAACGTCAGGACGAAGAACGCGGCGGCGAGGCGCTCGGCCGACCGTGCCTTCTTCTCGTCCAGCACGTAGGTGCGGCCGCCGTCACCGTGCTCGGCCTCGCCCTCGGGCATCAGCTCCTGCACGGTGCTCGGCGCCGGAGTGCCGATCACGCGCTTCGGCGCGCGCCCCTCTTCCTCGGGCGTGCCGTTGGTCTCGTTGGTGTCAGTCATTGTGCAACTTCTTCTTGGGCTTCTTGGCGGTGATCCACGCCGCGGCGACGACCAGGATTCCGATCCCGACGAGCCAGCCGGCGAGGCCCTCGGCCACCGGTCCGACGCGACCGAGGCCGCTGCCGCCGGGGTTGGGCTCGTCACGGGTCTGGGTGACGTACGCGATGATCGCGCGCTTCTGCGCGGGCGTGACCGTCGTGTCGTTGAACACCGGCATCGCCTGCGGGCCGGTCACCATGGCCTCGTAGATCTGCTGCGGGGTCGCCTTGTCGAGCGACGGGGCGTATTTGCCGCCGGTCAGCGCGCCGCCCGAACCGGCGAAGTTGTGGCACTGGGCGCAGTTGGCACGGAACAGCTTGCCGCCGAGCGCCGCGTCGCCGTGGGCCGGGTCGACCTGGTCCGCGGACGGGATGGGAATGCCGCCACCGAGGGAGGCCACGTAGGCCGCGAGCTGGCGCGTCTGCTCGGCGTTGAAGATCGGCTTCTTGCGCGGAATCTGCGCGCCGGGGTTCATGGCGGGCATCCGGCCGGTGCCGACCTGGAAGTCGACCGAGGCGGCGCCCACGCCGATCAGGCTGGGGGCGGTCTTCGTTCCTTCGGCGTTCGGGCCGTGGCAGCTCGAGCACGCCTGGTTGAAGATCGCCTTGCCCTTCGCGGCGTCCTGCGCCGACGCCTGAGTGTCAGACGCCTGGGCGCGGTCAGTGCGCGGCGAAACACCGGCGTAGGCGACGCCGATGATCGCGAGCGCGGCCAGCACGACGGCGTAGCCCGCCCACGGGCGCCGACGCCATGCGGTGAACCATTTCACGGAAGAACTCCCCGTTCTGGGTCAGTGGCCCAGCTCGAGCAGGTAGATCGTGGCGAAGAGCCCGATCCACACCGCGTCGACGAAGTGCCAGTAGTAGGACACGACGATCGCGCTCGTCGCCTGCTCATGTGTCCAGCGCTTCGCGGCGTAGGTGCGCCCGAGCATGAAGAGGAAGGCGATCAGGCCACCTGTCACATGCAGGCCGTGGAAGCCCGTGGTCAGGTAGAAGACCGAGCCGTACGCGCTGGAGGAGATCGTGGTGCCCTCTTCGACGAGGGTGCGGTACTCGTTGATCTGGCCGGCCACGAAGACCGCGCCCATCAGGAAGGACAGGAAGTACCACTCACGCAGGCCCCATCGGGGGAACTTGAAGATGCTCCCCTCGCGCCGCACCTGCCCTCGCTCGGCACGGAACACGCCCATCTGGCAGGTCACACTCGACAGCAGCAAGATGGTGGTGTTGACCGCGGCGTACGGGATGTCCAGGTGGGCGTTGGGCCAGGGCCCACCGTCCCCCTTGGTCACCGACCGGATCGTGAAGTACATCGCGAACAGGGCCGCGAAGAACATGAGCTCGGACGACAGCCACACGATCGTACCCACGCTGACGAGATTGGGCCGGTTCGCGTGGGGCCGGGGTGCGGTTTCTGTCGCGGATACTGTTGCCACGGTCAGCATTATTACGGCACCTGCCGAGTAGGTGACGCAGGACCCCCCATTGGGCGTGCTGCGCCGGACCCTCCACGCCCGCCCCCTGGGCCGTTGTCCATTACCCGCGACGCCCTGTCATTATGTCGGGGCCCGGCCGGTAACATCGCCAGGTGCGCGGAGCCGCATCGGCGACCACCGCGACTGCGCACCGTGACTTCACACTGTGACAAAGTCGTTACCAGAGAGGGGGAGGCGCTCCCTCCTCGGCTGACCGCCGGGGCCTCCGCGCCAGAGTCACATGAAGATCCTCGTTTACAGCCATGACGCGAACACCCGCACGCAGGTGCGTCTCGCGATCGGCCGCCGTCCCGCACCGGGCCTTCCCGAGGTCGAGTTCGTCGACGTCGCGACGGAGCCCGCCGTGTTCGCCCGGCTCGACGAAGGCGACATCGACGTGGCCATCCTCGACGGCGAGGCGCAGCCCGCGGGCGGCATGGGCATCTGCCGCCAGGCCAAGGACGAGATCTACCACTGCCCGCCGATCATGGTGCTGATCGCCCGCCGCGACGACGGCTGGCTCGCCACCTGGTCGCGCGCCGACGCCGTCGCCAGCCAGCCGGTCGACGCCGTCACGCTCGCCGAAGGCGTCGCGGGCCTGATCCGCGGCCGTACGGCCGGCACCGGCCTGTCCGTCCAGTAGCAGCCGCTCGTTCCCGAGGGAGCATCCCCAGATGGACCCGCGCACCACGTGGCCGTCCCTGCTCAACGCGCTACTCTCCGGGCAGTCACTGTCCGCCGACGAGTCGGCCTGGGCCATGCACGAGATCATGTCGGGGCAGGCCACCGACGTCCAGATCGCCGGGTTCGCCGTGGCCCTGCGGGCCAAGGGCGAGACCGTCTCGGAGGTCGCCGGCCTGGCCGAGGGGATGCTCTCGCACGCGACCCGGATCTCGGTGAGCGGCCGCGCCGTCGACCTCGTCGGCACCGGCGGCGACCAGGCCCACACGGTCAACATCTCCACGATGGGCGCGATCGTCGCGGCGTCCGCGGGCGCCAGGATGATCAAGCACGGCAACCGTGCCGCGTCGTCCTCCTGCGGCGCCGCCGACCTGCTCGAAGAGCTGGGCGTGACGATCGACCTGCCGCCCGCCAAGACCACGGAGCTCTTCGAAGAGGTGGGCATCGCGTTCCTCTTCGCGCCGCTCTACCACCCTGCGCTGCGCTACGCCGCCAAGACCCGTAGCGGCCTGGGCACCCCCACGGTCTTCAACTTCCTCGGGCCGCTCACCAACCCGGCGCGGCCCACGGCACAGGCCGTCGGCGTCTACCACCCGCGGATGGCCGGCATCACGGCCGGCGTCTTCGCCGAGCGCGGCTGCTCCTCCCTGGTGTTCCGCGGCGACGACGGGCTCGACGAGCTGACGACGACGTCGACCTCGGTCATCTGGGTCGTACGCGACGGCACCGCGACCGAGACCCTCTTCGACCCCGCCGACCTGGGCATCGCACGCGCGACGCCGGAAGACCTCCGCGGCGCCGACGCCCCGTTCAACGCCCGCGTGGCCCGCAGGGTCCTGGCCGGCGAGACCGGTCCCGTACGCGACATCGTGGCGCTCAACGCGGCGGCCGCGATCGTCACCTCGGACGGCACCCCGCCCGCGGAGACCCTCACCGACGCCCTGAGGGGCGGCTACGACCGTGCCCTGGACGCCATCGACTCCGGTCGCGCGACGGCCCTCCTGGACCGCTGGGTGAGCCTCTCCAACAGCCTGGCCGGCTGAGCCGGGCTCGGCCGGCCACGCGGCCTCTCAGCGGGCCAGAGGCCGCAGCCCGGCGCCCGCGGACGTGCCCACCGCGCTCGACTCCAGCCACTGCGGCCACGACATCTGCCAGAAGCCCCAGCCGTTGTCCGGCGCCAGCTTCCGCCGCGTCCCGGTGACCTTCACGATGTCGCCCGGCTGGACCCTCCGGTAGAACCATCGGGCGTCCTTCGGGCCCATGTTGATGCAGCCGTGGCTCACGTTGTGCCTGCCCTGAGCGCCGACCGACCACGGGGCGCTGTGCTCGTACTCGCCGCTGTCGGAGATCCGCACGGCGTAGTAGACGTCCTCGCGGTAGTGGTCCGCGCAGCCGGGCGGGCAGCCGACCGAGGCGGAGTCCATGACGACGTGATGGTCCTTCTCCATCGTCAGGTGGACGCCGCTGGTCGTCGTGTAGGAGAGCCGGGTGCCCTTGCCCATGCTGATCGGCATCCGGCGTACGACGCTGCCGTTGACGCTGACGAGCTGGTGGTGGCTGTGGGCGCTGGCGACCGTGACGTGGGAGTCCCCCACCCGGAAGTCGCGCGTGACGTCGCCCGCGCCGTACACGCCCGGGGTGAGCCGCAGGCCGGTCAGGTGGGCGACCAGGCGTACGCGCGTGTGGGCCGGCCAGTAGTGCTGAGTCCGGAAGACGACGTCGGTGTCGGAGATCCAGTGCCAGGCGCCCGGCGCCGCCGTCGACGCGCGCACCTCCAGGGACCGCTCGACGTCGGCGCGGTTCCGCACCGGCGCGGCGAAGTGCATGATGATCGGCATCCCGACGCCGACCGTGGCGCCCTCTCCGGGCTCGGCGACCGTCGCGGCCATGGTCCTGGACACCCGTCGCGTGTCGAAGGCGCTCCGCACCGTACGCTCGATGCCGTCCATGCCGATGACGATCGCGGTGAGGGTGTAGGCGCGTCCGGGAAACAGCGCCCAGCGCGGCGACCAGTGAGCTCTGTCCGGGCTGAGGACGCCTTCGACGCGCCGGGTGCCGTCGGCCAGGAGGACCGAGCGGATCCGGCCGTCCCGCACGCTGACGGTCACCGGTGTGCCCGGCCGTACGTTCGCCGTGCCGTCCGAGGGCTCGATCGTCACGGTGGCGCTCCTGCCCGGCACCGTACGTCCGCAGGCCGCGCCGGCCGCCACCACGATCATGCACGCGGCGACGGCGGATCCCCGCCTCACACGCACCGCTCGTACCCCCGCTCGCAGACCCGCCACGAGTATCGGCAAGGGCCGGTGCCGCCTCTCGGCGACACCGGCCCTCAGTACCGATTCTTGGGGGGTCTCAGTGCGAGAAGTGACCCCGGTAGTACTCGAACACGAACCCGATGGCCGCGAGGATCACCGAGAGCAGGCCGATGAGCAGCAACCAGTAGCCGATGACGGCGCCGATGGCGGCCGTCGCGGCGGCGGCGGCCGCGAAGAGCGGCCACCAGCTGTGCGGGCTGAAGAAGCCGAGCTCGCCCGCGCCGTCGGCGATGTCGCCTTCCTTGTCGTCCTCCGGCCTCGGGCCGATACGGCGCCCGGTGAACAGGAGGTAGAAACCGACGAGGCCGGCGAGGCCCACGGTCAGGGCGAGCGCCGTCGTGCCGGTCGGGTCGTGCGACCAGAGCCAGTAGATGACGTCCATGACCGCGAAGAACAGCGCGCTGAAGACGAAAAGATAGCCTTCGATCTTCATGTCAGTCCTCCGTCCCGGCGCCGACCGTCACGGCGGGCTTGGCCTCGGTATGCGGATAGTGCAGGTCGAAGGCGGGCCGCTCGGACCGGATCCGCGGGATCGCGGTGAAGTTGTGCCGCGGCGGCGGGCAGGACGTCGCCCACTCCAGCGAGTTGCCGAAGCCCCACGGGTCGTCGACCTCGACGCGCTTGCCGTTCTTGGCGGTGATGTAGACGTTCCACAGGAACGGCAGCATCGAGAGCGCCAGGATGCCCGCGCCGATGCTGGAGACCACGTTGAGGGCGGTGAACTCCTTGGCGTAGTCGGCGACGCGACGCTGCATGCCCTCGGCGCCCAGCCAGTGCTGCACCAGGAAGGTCGTGTGGAAGCCGATGAACAGCAGCCAGAAGTGGATCTTGCCCCACGTCTCGTTGAGCATCTTCCCCGTCATCTTCGGCCACCAGAAGTAGAAGCCGCCGAACATCGCGAACACCACGGTGCCGAACAGCACGTAGTGGAAGTGCGCGACGACGAAGTAGGAGTCGTTGAGCTGGAAGTCCAGCGGAGGCGAGGCCAGGATGATGCCGGTCAGGCCGCCGAACAGGAACGTCACGAGGAAGCCGAGCGCCCACAACATGGGTGTCTCGAACGTCAGATGCCCCTTCCAGATCGTTCCGACCCAGTTGAAGAACTTCACCCCGGTGGGCACCGCGATGAGGAAGGTCATGAACGAGAAGAAGGGCAGCAGCACCTGGCCGGTCGGGAACATGTGGTGCGCCCACACGGTCATCGACAGTCCGGCGATCGAGATGGTCGCGCCGACAAGGCCGACGTAGCCGAAGACCGGCTTGCGGCTGAACACCGGCAGGATCTCGGTGATGATACCGAAGAAGGGCAAGGCGACGATGTAGACCTCAGGATGCCCGAAGAACCAGAAGAGGTGCTGCCAGAGCATCGCGCCGCCGTTGGCGGCGTCGAAGACGTGCGCACCGAGCTTCCGGTCGGCCTCCAGGGCGAGCAGCGCGGCGGCCAGCACCGGGAACGCCATCAGCACGAGCACCGATGTCAACAGGATGTTCCACGTGAAGATCGGCATCCGGAACATGGTCATGCCCGGTGCGCGCATGCAGAAGATCGTGGTGACGAAGTTGACGCCGCCGAGGATCGTGCCGAGGCCGGACAGCACCAGGCCCATGATCCACAGGTCGCCGCCGATCTCGGGCGAACGGATCGCACTCGACAGCGGCGAGTAGGCGTACCAGCCGAAGCTCGCGGCGCCGCCCGGGGTGAGGAACCCGCTGATCGTGATGATCCCGCCGAACAGGAACAGGTAGAAGCTGAACATGTTCATGCGGGGGAACGCCACGTCGGGCGAGCCGATCTGCAGCGGCATGACGACGTTGCCGAACCCGACGAACAGCGGCGTCGCGAACAGCAGCAGCATGATCGTGCCGTGCATGGTGAACAGCTGGTTGAACTGCTCGTTGCTGACGATCTGCAGACCCGGCTTGGCCAGCTCGCCGCGCATGATCAGCGCCATGACGCCGCCGATGCCGAAGAACACGAACGACGTGATCAGGTACATGTACCCGATCACCTTGTGGTCCGTGGACGACATCCACGACGCGATGATCCGACCCTTACTGGTCGGACGGCGCGACAGAGGCGCGGATGGGGTCGGATGAGAGATGGTGGTGGTCACTGAGCGCTCCCGCTCGCCTTATGGCTGGAGATGAACTGCTGGAACTCCGCCGGCGTGACGATCTTCACCTGGAAGAGCATCCGGCTGTGGTCGGTGCCACAGAGCTCGGCGCAGCGTCCCTCGTACGTGCCCGTCTTGGTCGGGGTGATCTCGAAGTCCTCACCGGACTTGACCCCCGGGAGGATGTCCCGCTTGAAGATGAAGGACGGCACCCAGAAAGAGTGGATGACGTCGTTCGACATCAGGTGGAACCGTACTCGCTGCCCGACGGGGATCTCGAACGTCGGCTTGTTCTCGGCGTCCGGCGACACGGGCACGCCCACGATCGGCGCGGTGTGGTACTGCGGGTAGTCGAACTGCCAGCTCCACTGGAACGCGGTCACGTTGACGATCGTGACCTGCCCGGGCTGCGGGTTCTTCGTCACCTTCTCGAGATACGTCTCGTCGCGCGCGGTGAAGTAGAACAGCACCGCGATGATGATGAACGGCACGACGGTGTACAGCATCTCGATGGGCAGGTTGTAGCGAACCTGCGGGGGCAGCTCATCGGATTTCTTGCGGTGGAACAGCACCGCCCAGATGATCAAACCCCAGACGAGCGCACCCACGGCAAGCGCGGCGAGCCATGACCCCTGCCACAGCGTCAGGACGCGTTTGCCCTGCTCGGTGACTGGCGTCGGCAGGCCGAGACGCGTATTTTCCTTGGAGCACGCCGTCGCGGCGAACGCCAGCATCGAGAGCGTTACGGCGCCAGTCGACAGGCGACGGCGCGCACCCTGCGCCTTTGCGCGCACGGGCGTCTTCCGCTCCCTACGGCGGGTCGGACTCACGGATTGCCTTCCCACGATGAAGCCCGATTCTCCGGGCGATCAGGTCGATGTTCACACGTGTGGAGCAAACATTAGCGGAGGGTTCCGGACACCCCGGTGGGACCCCCGTTAGTGTCGGAGGCGTGGCCTATTTCGACGCTGCGTCCACCGAACCCTTGCACCCCTCGGCCCGCGAGGTGCTCCTGGATGCCCTGGACGGCGGCTGGGCCGACCCTCAGCGACTCTACGGCTCGGCGCGCCGGGCCCGTGTGCGGCTCGAACGCGCTCGCGCCTCGGTCGCCGCGTCGCTGGGAGCGCGGCCCGACGAGACGTCCTTCACGACCTCCGGCACGCAGGCGGTCCACCTGGGCATTCTGGGCGCCCTGCACGCACGCCGCCGCACCGGCCGTCACCTGGTCGTGAGCGCGGTCGAGCACTCCAGCGTGCTGCACACGGCCGGCCGCCACGAGCGCGACGGCGGCAAGGTCACGACGGTCGGGGTCGATCGTACGGGCCGGGTCGATCCCGAGGAGTTCGCCGCCGCGCTGCGGCCCGACACGGCGCTGGCCTGCCTGCAGTCGGCCAACCACGAGGTCGGCACCCTCCAGCCCGTCGCGGAGGTCGCCGAGGCATGCCGGTCGGCGCGGGTCCCGCTGCTGGTCGACGCCGCACAATCCGCCGGGCGCGCCGCGATCCCTGGCGGCTGGTCGCTGCTGACGGCCAGCGCGCACAAGTGGGGCGGGCCGCCCGGCGTGGGCGTCCTCGTCATCCGCAAGAACACCCGCTGGCGGTCGCCGCTGCCCGAGGACGACCGCGAAGGCCGCCGGGTCCCCGGGTTCGAGAACGTTCCCGGCGCGGCGGCGGCCGCGGCGGCGCTGGAGGCGTACTCCGCAGAGATGGAGGGCGACGCCCCGCGCCTGTCCGCGCTGGTCGATCTCATACGCGACCGGGTGCCGCGATTGATCGAGGACGTCGAGATCATCGGCGCCCCGGTCGAACGCCTCCCCCACCTGGTGACCTTCTCCTGCCTCTACGTCGAGGGCGAGGCGCTCCTCACCGAACTCGACCGGCTGGGTTTCGAGGTATCGTCCGGCAGCTCCTGTACGGCCGATACGCTGCGTCCCAGTCATGTGCTGGAGGCGATGGGCGTGATTACGCATGGAAACGTCCGGGTATCGCTCTCCCGCGGGACGAGGGCGGCCGACGTCGACCGCTTCCTTGGGATTCTTCCCGGAGCCGTATCCCGTCTCCGCCAGTCGGCTGGAGTGAGCAGTTGAGTGAGGCCACGTTGAGCGAGGAGATCGGTCCATGGGCCTGAAACGCCGTCGCGCCGGCCGAGGGGCGTCCGACACGGCGCCGCCGGAGGCCCCCTCGGCGAGCAACGGCCCCGCGCCGCTGGTCGTCATCGACGCGCTGGGCCGTAAGTGCCCGATACCCATCATCATGCTGGCCGAGCGCATCGGCGAGGTGCCGGTCGGCCAGGTCATCGCCGTGCAGGCGGACGACGTCGCGGCGCGCACGGATGTGCCCGCCTGGTGCCGGATGAAGTCTCAGGACTTCGTCTGGGAGGAGACACTCCCCCGCGGCTGGTCCTTCCACATCCGTCGCACCTACTGACGCCGCCCGCCCTCGGGCGTGCTCAGAGGTGCTGCGCGACCTCGTCGGCGGCGTCGCTGCCGTACGCTCCGGCGAAGCGCTCGATGAAGCGTTCCCGCTCCAGCGTGTACTCCTGCGGGCCCGCGACCTCCAGCACATGGGTGGCGAGGAGGTTGCCGGTCTGCGCGGCGCGCTCCAGCGACAGCTCCCAGGACAGCGCGGTCAAGAACCCGGCGCGGAAGGCGTCACCGACACCGGTCGGGTCGACCTTCTCCGTCTCGGGGGCCGCGTCGACGTGGAGCCCGGGCTCGCCCTCACGGTCGATGCGGACGCCCTTGGGGCCCAGCGTGGTCACGCGCACGCCGACCTTGGAGAGGATCTCCTCGTCCGACCAGCCGGTCTTCTGCTCGCACAGCGACTTCTCGTACTCGTTGGTGAACAGGTAGGCGGCGCCCTCGATGAGGCCGCGCACGTCGTTCATCCGGGCGAGCTGCTGTGAGGGGTCGGCGGCGAACGGGATGCCGCGGGTGCGGCACTCCTCGGTGTGCCGGATCATCCCGTCGGGGTCGTCGGCGCCGATGAGCACCAGGTCGAGGCCGCCGACGCGGCGGGCGATCGGCTCCAGCTCGATCTCCCGTGCCTCGCTCATGGCGCCGGCGTAGAAGGAGGCGATCTGGTTGTGGTCGTCGTCGGTGGTACAGAGGAACCGCGCGGTGTGGTGCAGCTCGGAGACGTGGACCGACGACGTGTCGACGCCGTGCCGGTCGAGCCACGAGCGGTAGTCGTCAAAGTCGGCGCCCACGGCGCCGACGAGGATGGGCTCCTGCCCTAGGCAGCCCATGCCGAAGCAGATGTTGGCGGCGACGCCGCCGCGCCTGATGTCCAGCTGGTCCACCAGGAAGGACAGGGAGACGGTGTGCAGCTGGTCGGGGATGAGCTGGTCGGCGAACCGGCCCGGGAACGTCATCAGATGGTCTGTGGCGATTGAGCCGGCTACAGCGATGCGCACGACGTCGATCTCCCTCGGGGTTTCGACGGCCTCTGCCGCGAGACCGTTGCGGGCGAAAACCCGGCAAGACTACTGCCTTACCGGGTCCGGACACGCAATGGTGCCCGCGCCCCGGGGGTTCCGGGACACGGGCACCATTGTGGTCCACCGAACTAAAGACTCAGTGGAACGAGTCTCCACAGGCGCAGGATCCGCCGGCGTTCGGGTTGTCGATCGTGAAGCCCTGCTTCTCGATCGAGTCGACGAAGTCGATCGTCGCACCGGCGAGGTACGGAACGCTCATCCGGTCGACGCGGACGCTGAGCCCGTCGAAGTCCTGGACGAAGTCTCCGTCGACCTCGCGGTCGTCGAAGTAGAGCTGGTAGACCAGACCCGAGCAGCCACCCGGCTGGACCTGCACGCGAAGCGCCAGGCCCTCCTCGCCCTGCTGTTCGAGCAGGCCCTTGGCCTTCACCGCGGCGGCGTCAGTGAGAATGACGCCCTTTTCAGTGGAGGTCTCGGCTGAAACCGTCATGTGCTGACTCCCGGATCGGCTCGGACGCCCAGTGGCGGCCGTCTGTTGTCGCTGTCCTCTCACCCGACAACGTACCCGGTGCAGGTGAGCATTCCCCAACTCACGCGATGGTCTCACCACTCTCGGACGTCGTGAAGTCCCCGTTCAACCACCCCAAATCAGGATGGAGTATCGTCAAACCGACGATAAGCCTCGCGAAGGGGGTGCTCTCAGTGAGCATCGACATCGACAGCCCGCTTCTCCTGCTCGGACGCGGATCCGACCCGGCCAGTGAACGGGGCGTCACCTGCCCCGGCGAGCTGCCGCCCGCATCCGATCCGGCTCTGGTGACGCGCGCCCAGGCCGCACGGGAGGCCCTCGGTGACAAGCTGTTCGTGCTCGGCCACCACTACCAGCGGGACGAGGTCATCCGGTTCGCGGACGTGACCGGTGACTCGTTCAAGCTGGCCCAGGCGGCCGCGGCGCGCCCCGACGCGCCCTACATCGTCTTCTGCGGCGTGCACTTCATGGCGGAGTCGGCGGACATCCTGACCTCGCCGAGCCAGCAGGTGATCCTGCCGGACCTCGCGGCGGGCTGCTCCATGGCCGACATGGCCACCTTCGACCAGGTCGAAGAGTGCTGGGAGGTCTTGGAGGAGGCGGGCATCGCGGATGACGTGGTGCCGGTGACCTACATGAACTCCTCGGCCGACATCAAGGCCTTCGTCGGGCGGCACGGCGGCACCGTGTGCACGTCCTCGAACGCCCGGCGCGCGCTCGACTGGGCGTACGCCAAGGGCTCGAAGGTGCTGTTCCTCCCGGACCAGCACCTCGGCCGCAACACCGCGGTCCTGGAGATGGGCTTCACTCTGGACGACTGCGTCACCTACAGCCCGAACCGGCCCGACGGCGGCCTGGAGACCTCCGCGCTCCGCGACGCGAAGATGATCCTCTGGCGGGGGCACTGCTCGGTGCACGGGCGGTTCACCAAGGCGTCGGTCGACGACGTACGCTCCCGTGTCCCCGGCGTCAACGTGCTGGTCCACCCGGAGTGCCGCCACGAGGTCGTACGCGCGGCGGACCTGGTCGGGTCGACGGAGTACATCATCCGCAAGATCGACGAGGCGCCGGCGGGATCGGCGTGGGCGGTCGGCACGGAGCTCAACCTCGTGAAGCGCCTCGCCGACCGGCACCCGGACAAGACAATCACGTACTTGGACAAGGCCGTCTGCTTCTGCTCGACGATGAACCGCATCGACCTGCCGCACCTGGTCTGGTCGCTGGAGTGCCTGGTCGAGGGCGAGGTCGTCAACCAGATCACCGTCGACGACGAGACCGCCCACTACGCGCGCCTGGCCCTGGACCAGATGCTGGCCCTCCCGTAATCCTCCGGGCGGCCTCCTCGGGAGGCCGCCCGCCGAATCTAGATCGCCGAGGCCTCGCTCCAGCCTTCGAGGAACGCGGCCGAGCCGGTGGTCTCGACGCGCGGGTCGGCGGCCGTGCGCCGGCCGTAGGTGAACAGCAGGAGGTCGTCGGCGGCGGCGCGCACGGTGGCGTCGGCGGCCGTACGGGCGGGGTCCCTGCGCCAGGTGAAGCCGTCCGGGCCCACGGTGACGAGCCATGCGGCGTCGTCGGTGACCAGGGCGAGGCTTCCGCCGGCGAGCGAACCGAGCCTCGGCCCGGCGGCGCGAGTGTGTGACAGGTTGAGAAGGAACTCGTCGATGCCGTCCAGGGCGACGTCGGCGTCGACCTCCGGCTCCGCGCCGACGGCCCACTCGGCGTCGGCGCGGTGGACGGCCGTCTCGTGCAGCATCCGGCGGGACCAGAACCGTACGTGCTGGTCCGCGCCCCAGGCCCACATCGGCGCGTCGGGGTCGGCGGCCCGCATGACGGCGATCAGCGTCTCACCGCCCGCGTTCAGCCACTTGGCGTACCCGGAGGGGGCTTCGGGCAGCTCCAGCGAGAGCGAGTCGAACGTGTGGGCCTTCGGTGAGACGTCCCGGACCATCGCGGTGGCCCACCGGTGCACGCCGCCGACGTGCTCGACGAGCTGCGTGATCGTCCACTCCGGACAGGTCGGCACCGCGGCTGCGGGGTCGGCACCGTCGATCAGCGCGACGAACTGTGCGATCTCGCGTTCGGCCGCGTCACAGTGGCGCGCGTGGTTCCATGCGTCGGTCATGCCGCCAGCGTCTCAGACGCCGGTGACGTTCAGAGGCCCGGCGTGCCCCAGACGGGGAACCAGCGGGAGAGGTCGGCCTCGACCGGAAGGTCGGCGCCCACGGCGGCACGCGCCTGGAGCTCCAGCGCGTTGTCGCGCCGCTCGCCCGGCATCGGGGCGAAGGGGTAGAACGTGCCGCGCTTGTAGAGGTAGACCAGGCCGATCTTCCGGCCGTCCGGGCCGGCGAAGGCGACCACCGAGCACAGCAGCTGGGGGCCGAAGCCGCCGGACTCCAACGCGGCGTTGACCGCGTGGATGTCGGTGACCAGGCCCTCCAGGTCGTCCGGATCGTGGCGCGAGACGAGCCACGTGTAGCCGTACGAGTCGCCGGTCGCCTCGACCTTCGGGCCGTCGCCGGCGTCGAGCAGCTCGCGTACGTCGCGCTCGATCTGGGCGAACGCCGCGCCCTCGGCGGCGCGGAAGCAGACCGCGCCGACTCCGGTGGCCTTCAGACCGGCCGCGGCCTCCAGGGTCACGGCAGCGGTGGGCAGCGCGAACAGGCGGTCGAGGTCGGGCTTCTTCGGCTTGGTACGCCCGAGCAGCGTGTCGAGAAAGCCCACCTCAGACGCCCTGACCGAGCTGCGCGGAGATCTTCGAGAGCTGGGCGAGCCGCTTGTCGAGCGACGGGTGGGTGGAGAAGAGCGAGGAGATGCTGAACCCCTTGGAGAACGCGGGCGCGAAGTAGAAGGCGTTGAACGGCTCGGCGGCCCGTAGATCCTTCGTCGGGATCCGTGCCATCTCACCGGTCACCTTCGTCAGCGCGCTGGCCAGGGACGACGGGCGGCCGGTCAGCTCGGCGGCCGACCGGTCGGCCGACAGCTCGCGGTAGCGCGACAGCGCACGGGTGAGCATGAAGCTGACCGCGTAGACCGCCGCGCTCACCCCGATGACGACCAGAAGGATCATCGCGGTGCTCTGGTCGTTGTTGTTGCGGTTGCGGTCGTTGAACCCGCCGAACAGGCCCATCTGGAGGCCGAACCGCGTCATCAGCCCGGCGAGGATGCCGAGGAACGACGCGATGGTCATCACGGCGACGTCGCGGTGGGCGACGTGTGCCAGCTCGTGGGCGAGCACGCCCTCCAGCTCGACCGTCTCCAGCCTGCGGAGCAGCCCGGTCGTGACGCACACCACCGCGTTGTTCTGGTTGCGTCCGGTGGCGAAGGCGTTGGGCACGTCGGTGTCGGCGATCGCGACCTTCGGCTTCGGCATGTCGGACATCGCGCAGATGCGGTCGATCACGCCGTGCAGCTCCGGGGCCTCCTGCTCGGAGACCACTCTCCCGTGCATCGCGAACAGCGCGAGCTTGTCGGAGAAGAAGTACTGCGCGATCAGGAAGCCCACCGCGATGACCAGAACGATCAGCCACAGGCGGGGGACGAAGACGAAGAAGAAACCCACGAAGACGATGTACAACAGCCCCAGCAGGAACATCGTCACCAGCATGCGCGCCGTGAGCCCCCGGTCTGGTGCGAACCGTGAACGCGCCATCTACTCCTCCTACCCCCGCCTGCCTTTGCCTGGTGAACGCCGGAGCGACCCACTTAGTGCCAGGTCAGTCCGGAATCAAGCCCTCGTCGCCCAGCATCTGCCTTACTTCGTCCATCGTGGCGTCCGCCGGAGGCAGGATCAGCTCGGATGGTGCGAGCTCGGCGGGCGGCAACGTCTTGCCCACCGTGCGTACGCGCTCCAGCAACGTGTGCAGCGCCGTGCGGAACTTCTCCTCGTCGCCGGACTCGATCGCCGTCTCCAGCTCGCCGTCCAGGCTGTTGAGGGCGGCAAGGTCGCCTTCGGCGACGGCGAGCTGCCCTTCGCCCATGATTCGGACGATCACTGACCCTCCCCTGGGTGCTGCGGCCGCGGCGCGGGCGGGGGGTACCCCTGCTGCTGCGGATATCCCTGCTGCTGCGGCTCGGGCTGAGCGTGCTGGCCCGGAGCGTCGATCTGCTTGGGCGGCGGTGCGGCCATGCCCAGCTCGGCCTTCATCTGCTCGAGTTCGAGGTCGACCCCGGCACCGGTGCTGCCGACCCGGTCGAGCTCGGCCTGGATGTCATCTCGAGGACCGGAGAAGTCCTCCAGCGCGCCCGAGGCGAGCAGCTCATCGATGGCGCCCGCACGCGCCTTCATGTTCTCGGTCTTCTCTTCGGCCCGCTGAATCGCCAGGCCGACGTCGCCCATCTCCTCGGAGATGCCGGAGAAGGCCTCGTTGATCTTGGTCTGGGCCTCGGCCGCGGTGTACGTGGCCTTGATCGTCTCCTTGCGCGTACGGAAGGAGTCGACCTTGGCCTGCAGGCGCTGGGAGGCGAGCGTGAGCTTCTCCTCCTCGCCCTGCAGCTGCTGGTACTGCGCGCGCAGGTCGTTCAACTGGCCGTCCAGGCCACCGCGGCGGGACAGCGCCTCGCGGGCGAGGTCCTCACGGCCGACCTGGAGAGCCTTCTTGCCCTGGTCGGTGAGCTTGCCCTGCTGCTGCTCGAGCTGGTTGATCTGGAGCTCGAGTCGCTTGCGGGAGGTGGCGACGTCGGCCACCCCGCGCCTGACCTTCTGCAGCATTTCAAGCTGGCGCTGGTACGAATAATCAAGGGTTTCGCGAGGATCTTCCATCTTGTCCAATGCCTTGTTGGCCTTGGACTTGAAGATCATCGACATTCGTTTCATCACGCTCATCGCGCGTGGCCGGTCCCTTCGTGCTGGTGCCTCTTCAACGCTGCTGGGGTTCGCTATCACCCTACGCGTTAACGCTCAAGACAGTCATTATGTTCGCCGCGAGCGCCGGTAGGCTGATCTGCGTGTTCCGACGCCGTACCGATACCTCCGTAGAAGAGCCTGCTCAGTCCCCCGAGATCGTCAAAACGGGTGGCAAGGGCCGGCCGACGCCCAAACGCCGTGACGCCGAGAAGCGAAACCGGCAGCCGATCACGGCACCACGCACACGTAAGGAGGCCTATCGCCAGGTCCGCGAACGACAGGCCGGCGACCGGCAGAAGGCCAAGGCCGGCATGGCCCGCGGCGACGACCGCTACCTGCCACGACGTGACCAGGGCGCGGTGCGCAAGCTCGCCCGCGACTACGTCGACTCGCGCCGCACGTTCGGCGAGTTCTTCATGTACATCACGCTCCTGGTGCTGGTCGGGGCGATGGCCGCGCCGCTCAGCGTCAAGTCCTACCTGTACGTGTTCGGCTGGCCGGTCATGCTCGTCCTGATCGTCGGCGAGTCGATCTACCTCGGCTCCCGCGTGAAGAAGCTGGCGCGCGAGCGGTTCCCCGACGAGGCGACCCGCGGCCTGGCGCTCTACACGGCGACCCGGTCGATGCAGATCCGCCGTCTCCGCATGCCGCAGGCGCGTCTGAAGCCGGGCCAGCGAAGCCAGGTCTAGGCGCGCACTAGGGTTCGGCCATGGAGTTCCGTCACCTCGGCCGCAGCGGCCTCAAGGTCAGTGAGATCGCCTACGGAAACTGGATCACCCACGGCTCACAGGTCGAGGAGGACGCCGCCAAGGCCTGCGTGCACGCTGCCCTCGACGAGGGCATCACGACGTTCGACACCGCCGACGCGTACGCGGGCACCCGCGCGGAGGAGGTCCTCGGCCGCGCGCTGGCGGGGCAGCGCCGCGAATCGCTGGAGATCTTCACCAAGGTCTTCTGGCCGACCGGTCCCGGCCAGAACGACCGCGGTCTGTCGCGCAAGCACATCACCGAGTCCATCCACGCGTCCCTGCGCCGGCTCGGCACCGACTACGTCGACCTCTACCAGGCGCACCGTTTCGACCACGCGACTCCGCTCGAAGAGACGCTGAGGACCTTCGACGACCTCGTACGCCAGGGGAAGGTCCTCTACGTCGGCGTGTCGGAGTGGCGTGCCGAGGAGATCTCGCGCGCGCTGGAGATCGCCGACCGGATGGGCTTCGACCGGATCGTGTCCAACCAGCCGCAGTACAGCATGCTGTGGCGGGTCATCGAGTCCGAGGTCGTGCCGCTGTCGGAGCAGGAGGGCATCGGGCAGATCGTCTGGTCACCGATCGCCCAGGGCGTGCTGACCGGCAAGTACAAGCCCGGCGAGACGCCGCCGGCCGGGTCGCGCGCGACCGACGAGAAGAGCGGCGCGAACTTCATCAAGCGCCTCATGGACGACGACATCCTGACTCGGGTGCAGGAGCTCAAGCCGATCGCCGACGAGGCAGGCCTGTCGATGGCCCAGTTGGCGGTGGCGTGGGTGCTGCAGAACCCCAACGTCTCGTCCGCGATCATCGGCGCGACCCGGCCCGAGCAGGTGCGCGACAACGTGAAGGCGGCCGGGGTCATACTCGACGGCGGCCTGATGAAGGCCATCGACGAGATCCTCGCGCCGGTGGTGCAGCGCGACCCGGTTCTGACCGCCAGCCCGCCGAAACGCCCGTGAGGATCGGTGCGGCGGCGCCAGCCGGCGCCGCCGCACCGTCCGGTCAGCTCTCGGGTGCGTGCAGGCTCATCGGCCCGTACTCCACGCGTCCGTCCTCGAGCAGGCTCACCTGGTCGACTCCGGCCTCGACCAGGTCACGCCAGTTCTCTCCCACCCATGACTCGGCGTCGGCCTGGGTGGTCCAGGTCTCTTCGCCGAGGCCGGGGCCGTCGATCTGTGACCCGTCGGCCTTCTCGTAGCGCCAGCTCCAGGGCATTGCTCTCCTCGGTCTGTCTATGCGGTCGCGTCCACCGCGTCGCGGAGTCCGTCCACGGTCAGGGTCTCATTCGTGCTGAGGGTTCTGCCGTCCACCTTCACGGTCGGCGTGCCCTGGAGCCCGCCCGTGATCGCCGATTGGCTCGCGCGCCGCACGTCGGAGGCGTAGCGCTGGCTCCGTACGCAGGATCCGAACCCGGATTCGGTGATCCCCGCACTGGAGCCGTACGCCACCAGCTCGGCCACGGTGAACCCCGATGAGCCCTCCGCGGGCTGGTGGGCGAACACCTGGTCCTGGAACTTCAGCCAGCGATCGCCGGCGGTGATGCAGTGCGCCGCGGAGGCGGCTCGCAGCGAGTTCCCCTGGAGAGGCTCGTTGCTGAAGATCACAATCGGATGGTAGACGATCTTCGCCTTGCCCTCCCCGGCGAGATTCGTGAGCGTCGAGCCGTTGACCTGGTGGAACGACTTGCACACCGGGCACTGGAAGTCTTCGAAGACGTCCACGACCGGGGCGTTCACGCCGGGCTTTGCCACCGAGACCGTCCCGTCGCCGAGCGCGACGGCCACGACCCCGGAGGGCATCGTCACCGGGGCGGCGCCGCCATCGTCATCGCGCGACACGAGCACCGCGGTGACCACGACACATACGACGAGCACCACGGCACCGGCCATGAGCCCGACGATCAGCCCGGTACGGCTGCGCGGAGGCGAAGGCGGTGGGTACGGCCCGGGGAAAGGCTGCCCGTACGGGCCCTGGCCGTAGGGCGGCTGCCCGCCCTGAGGCGGCTGACCGTACGGCCCTTGAGGCGGCTGACCGTACGGGCCCTGGGGTGGCTGACCGTACGGGCCTTGGGGCGTTTGTCCGTCCGGGCCCTGGGGCGGAGGTCCGTGCGGGCCCTGGGGTGGTTGTCCGTGCGGGCCCTGGGCCTGGGGCGGGCCGTCCTGCGGCGGGGGCCAGGGGCCCTGAGGGGTCTCGCTCACGATCCGCAGATTACCGTTGTGGGCTGTTTTGACGAGGTCTCGGCCACCGTGGTAATCATCGCAGCAGCACACGTGCCCGCGTGGGGGAAGCCGGTCGAACTCCGGCGCTGACCCGCAACCGTGGGCCACCGGCGACGCCGGTGGCGAGCCGGGAGACCCACGCGGCGCGAGCGGCTCCAGCTTTCCGTCGTGGTCTGCGGGTGGGGTCCGGGCGCGTGCGGCACCTGGTGCGCCCGTTCCACCATGGTGACCGTTTCCTCAGAAAGGCGCCCATGCTCAAGGCTCGGATCGGCCTCCTCCTCGCGGCCTCATTCACACTGGCGTCGGCGAGTCCGGCCGCGGCGACGGACTACCCGGCGTTCTGGGGCTACTGGCAGGCGACCGGCTCGCACTGGGCCTTCGCCCTGCACGGGGCGGCACAGACCCACCCGAAGGACGGCTCGGTCGAAGGCTGGCGGTTCGCCAAGACGGTCGGCAAGACCACCCCGGCGCCCACCGGTGAGCCCGACTTCGCGAAGATCTGCGGATCGACCGCCGCCCAGAGCGGCAGCAAGCGGGTCGCGGTCGTCGTCGACGACGGCCAGGCGGCCGACGCCCCGAAGGGCCAGAGTCCCGCCGCACCCAAGTCGACCTGCGCGGTCGTCCCCGACAAGGCCACCGGCGCCGACGTCCTGGCCTTCGCGGCGAAGGCACAGACCGACAAGTCCGGCCTGATCTGCGCCATCGACGCGTACGGCCCCTGCGCCGCGGCCCCGGCCCCGTCGGCCTCCTCCTCGGCCGCCCCGGCGAAGAAGAAGTCCGCGGGATCGAAGCTCGCGACCTTCGGCGTCGGCCTCGTCCTCGTGCTCGCTGCGGCGGGCAGCTTCATCGCCGTACAGCGCCGCAGCCGCGGGTGACCCGATCGGGGGCCACGCTCCACCCGGGCGCCTGGTGGCTGTGGGCGCTCGGGCTCGCGACCGCGGCGACCCGTACGGCGAGCCCGCTGCTCCTGCTGCTCATCGTGGCCGGGACCGGCCTCGTGGTGGCGACGCGCCGCACGGATGACCCGTGGGCGGGCTCGTACGCGGTCTTCCTCCGCATCGGGCTGGTGGTCGTCGTCCTACGAGTGGTGTTCTGGGTGGTCTTCGCGGGTCCGGCCTCCGGGCCCGCGCTGTTCACGCTGCCGTCGGTCACGCTCCCGTCGTGGCTGGCCGGCACCCGCCTCGGCGGGCCGGTCACCACCGACAACCTGCGGTCCGGTGTGTACGACGGGCTGCGGCTGGCGTCCGTGCTGGTCTGCCTGGGCGCGGCCAACGCCCTGGCCAGCCCGAGCCGGCTGCTGAAGTCGGTACCCGGCGCGCTGTACGAGATGGGGGTGGCGGTCGTGGTCGCGATGACGTTCGCACCGCAGGCCGTGATGCACGTACGGCGGGTGCGCGCGGCGCACCGGCTGCGCGGCCGTCCCGACCGTGGGCTGCGCGCGGTGCCCGGGCTCGTCATGCCGGTGATCGAGGGCGCGCTGGAGCGGTCGGTGGAGCTGGCGGCGGCGATGGACTCACGCGGCTACGGGCGCACGGTCGCGGTCTCGGCGGCACGGCGCCGCGCGACCGCCGCGCTCTCCCTCACGGGCCTGCTCGCGGTCTGCGCCGGGCTGTACGGCCTGCTGGGCGCGGACACACCGGCGGCGATGGGCGTGCCTCCGCTCGCCGCCGGGCTCGCGGCGGTGACGGCGGGGCTGTGGCTGGGCGGGAAGCGCTCGCCGCGCACCCGCTACCGGCCGGCCACATGGACGCTGCCGGAGTGGATCGTGGCCGGATGCGGCCTCGCCGCCGCGGCGTCGGCCGTGACCCGGCCGGCGCAGGGCCTGCCGCTGCTGCCGACGGCGGGGCTGATGGTCGCCCTCGCCGGCGGCCTGCTGACCGTACGGGCCGGCGCGTCGTGATCCGGTTCGAGGAGGTGGGCTTCCGGTACGCCGAGGAGGCGCCGCCAGTGCTCGCCGGCGTTGACCTGGAGATCGACGAGGGCGAGCTGTGCCTCGTGGTCGGCAGCACCGGGAGCGGCAAGTCCACGCTGCTGCGCGCGGTGAACGGCCTGGTGCCGCACTTCACCGGCGGCATCCTGTCGGGCCGCGTCACCGTGGCGGGCCGCGACACCCGCGACCATCCACCGCGCGACCTGGCCGACGTCGCCGGGTACGTCGGCCAGGACCCTCGCGCCGGGTTCGTGACCGACGCGGTCGAGGAGGAGCTCGCCTACGGCATGGAGTCGCTGGGCCTGGCGCCCGCGGTGATGCGCCGCCGCGTCGAGGAGACCCTGGACCTGCTCGGCCTGGCGGGCGTGCGCGACCGTCCGCTCGCGACGTTGTCGGGCGGGCAGGCGCAGCGCGTCGCGATCGGGTCGGTGCTCACCACCCACCCGAAGGTGCTCGTGCTCGACGAGCCGACGTCCGCGCTGGACCCGGTGGGCGCCGAGGACGTCCTGGCCATCCTCCAGCGGCTCGTGCACGACCTCGGTCTGACCGTGCTGCTGGCCGAGCACCGCCTCGAACGCGTCGTCCACCTCGCCGACAGCGTCGTCCTCGTCCCCGGCGGCGGACGCCCCGTGGCGTACGGGCCGGCGGCGGCGGTCATGGCCGACTCACCGGTCGCGCCTCCGGTCGTCCAGCTGGGGCGCGCCGCCGGCTGGTCGCCGCTGCCGCTGTCGGTACGCGACGCACGCCGCGCCGCCGCACCGCTGCGCTCCCGCCTCGGCGGGCCCGGCGAGGACGCCGCGTCCCGTGCGACACGCGGCGCCGCCCCCTCTCCCGTCGCCGTCGTGCGCGGCCTGGAGGTCCGGTACGGCGCGGTCGCCGCGCTGCGCGGCGTCGATCTCGGCGTCGTGCGCGGCGAGGTGGTCGCGCTGATGGGCCGCAACGGCGCGGGCAAGTCATCGCTGCTCGGCGCCCTGGTGGGCCTGGTTCGCCCGTCTTCTGGACGCGTCGAGGTGCTCGGCGCCGTGCCCCACGAACTGCGGGCGCGCGACATCGTGCGGCACGCCGGGCTCGTGCCGCAGGACTCCTCCGACCTGCTGTACGCCGAGACGGTCGCCGCCGAGTGCCGCGCCGCCGACCGCGACATGTCCGCGGCGGGCGGCGCCTGCGCGGCGCTGTTCGGACGTCTCGCCCCCGGCGTGGACCCGGCGGCGCACCCCCGCGACCTGTCGGAGGGGCAGCGGCTGTCGCTCGCGCTGGCCGTGATCCTCACGGGCCGCCCGCCGGTGGTGCTTCTCGACGAGCCCACGCGCGGCCTCGACTACGCGGCCAAGGCGCGCCTGGTGGAGATCCTGCGCGAGCTGGCCGCCGACGGCCACGCCGTGGTGCTCGCCACGCACGACGTCGAGCTGGCCGCCGAGGTGTCCACACGTACGGTCGTCGTCGCCGACGGCGAGGTCGTGGCGGACGGCCCGACTGAGGAGGTCCTGGTCTCCTCCCCCGCGTTCGCGCCGCAGGTGAGCAAGATCTTCGCGCCGCTGCCGTTCCTGACCGTCGCGCAGGCTGCCACCGCCCTGCGGGACGCCGGATGACCGCCGTACGCCTGCGTCCGCGCTCGGCGCTGGCCATCGTCCTGGTGTCGGTGGCCGGGCTCGCGGCGTTCGGCTGGCCGCTGGTCGTGGCGCCGGGCGCGGGCGTGTCCCAGGGCGGGCCCGCGGCGTGGCTGTTCGTGCTGACGCTGCCGTTGCTGCTGGTCGTCGCCCTGTCGGAGATCTCCGAAGGCGGCGTCGACGCCAAGGCGATCGCCCTGATCGGCGTGCTGGGCGCGATCGCCGCCTCGCTGCGGCCCCTGGGCACCGGCGTGGCCGGGTTCGAGCCGATGTTCTTCGTGCTGGTGCTCGGCGGGCGGGTCCTCGGCCGCGGCTTCGGCTACCTGCTCGGGTCGGTGGCGATGTTCGCCAGCGCGCTGCTGACGGCGGGCGTCGGCCCGTGGCTGCCGTTCCAGATCCTCGGCGCGGCGTGGGTCGGGTTCTTCGCCGGGTGCCTGCCGCGCGCCCGCGGCCGTACGGAGACCGCGCTGCTCGCGGCGTACGGCGTGGTCGCGGCGTTCGTCTATGGTTCGCTGCAGGATCTGGCGCTGTGGCCGTTCGCGACGGGAGTATCGAGTTCGATCTCTTATGTTCCAGGCGCACCGGTCACCGGGAACCTCAGCCGCTTCGTGGCGTTCGACCTCGCCACGTCGCTGGGGTTCGACGTGCCGCGCGCGGTCACCACGGCGGTGCTGGTGACCCTCACGGCCCGGCCGATGCTGCTGGCACTGCGACGGGCGGCCCGCCGGGCCGCCTTCGAGACCCCCGTCGAGTTCCGGCGGCCGTGACGTGGGTGGCGTATCGATGGGTGGATTAGACCTGAAGGTGCTCGGAGCGGCGGGGCCGCGCGGCTGGCCCGAAGCCGGCTGCCACTGCTCGTCGTGCACACGGATGCGCGCCGCGAAACGCCGGCTGGAGCCCACCCGTGTGCTGCTCGACGGGTTTCCGCTGGACCAGTGTTTCCGCCAGGAGGTTCCGGGAGGGTACGACGTGCGCACGCCACGCGGCCACCGGGTGCTGTTCGCCTCCCGGCCCGGCGGCCTCCCGAAACCGGCCTCCCCCGGGACGTACGACGCCGTCCTGCTCGACCTGGTCGGCGACCCCTCCCACCTGGGCTGGCTGCGCAACGTCGGCGCGGTGACCGAGGACACCGCGATCGAGGCCGTCCAGGTCGACCACCGCGTCTCCTCCCCCGACGAGCTCGAACGCCGGATGCGCGCCTGGCGGCGGCCGGTCACTGGTCCGTGGCGTTCGCTGATCCTCGGCGGCGCGCGGTCGGGCAAGTCGCGCGAGGCCGAGAGCCGCGTGCTGGCCTGCCCGCACGTGACGTACGCCGCGACCGGGATCATGCACGGCGACGACCCTGACTGGCAGGCGCGCATCACCGCGCACCGCGAACGGCGCCCCCGCTGGTGGGACACCGTGGAGACGATTGACCTCGCGGGCCTCCTGCGCACCTCGCGCGGCACTCTCCTCATCGACGGCATGGGCACCTGGCTGACCGCGATATTTGACGCGCTGGGCGCCTGGGAGTATCCGCGTGCGGTCGAGCCGCGCATCGACGAGCTGGCCGATGCCTGGCGTTCCACGGAGGCGCACGTGGTGGCCGTCAGTGACGAGGTCGGGCTCTCGGTCGTCCCGGCGACCGCGTCGGGACGCGCGTTCCGTGACATGCTCGGCCGGCTCAACCAGCGTCTGGCGTCCGAGTCCGAGGAGACCGCCCTCGTCGTCGCCGGGCGCGTGACGGAGCTCTCGTGAAGGGACTGCGGCTCGCGATCTCGCTGCTCACGGTCCTGCCCGTGCGGTCCGGCGACGTGGATCCCGCGAGCGCGCGTACGGCGATGACGCTCGCGCCGGTGGCGGGGCTTCTCGTCGGGCTCGCCGCGGCGCTCACCGCGACCGTCTCGGGACGGCTGGGGTTCGGGCCGCTGCTCGCCTCCGTGCTCGCGGTGGCGGCGATGGCGCTGATGACGCGCGGCCTGCACCTCGACGGCCTGGCCGACCTCGCCGACGGCCTGGGCAGCGCACGGCCCGCCGAGGGCGCGCTGGAGGTCATGCGGAAGTCCGACATCGGGCCCTTCGGCGTTGTCGCGCTCGTCCTGACGCTCATGATCCAGGTCTCCGCGCTCGCGCAGGCGCCGCATCGCGCCCTCGCGGTCATGGTCGCGGCCGTGGCCGGCCGCCTCGCGGTGACGTGGGCCTGCCGGGCGGGCGTGCCCCCGGCCCGGCCCGAGGGGCTCGGCGCGCTCGTGGCCGGCACCGTACGGCTGCGGGACGCGGTCACCGTGACCGCGGCCGCCTGCGTCGCGGCGGCCCTCGCCGGGGCGGCGCTGGGCTCGTACATCGCCGCGCCGGTCGCCGTGCTGGCCGGACCGGCGGTCGCGGCGCTACTGCTCCACCACGCCGTACGCCGGCTCGGCGGCGTCACCGGAGACGTGCTCGGCGCGCTCGTGGAGGTCGCCGCGACCGCGGCCCTCCTCGTCATGTGCGCGTTTTAGTACGCATCTGCGTACAGAATATGCGCCCACGAAGGGGTGGGTCACCCGCGCCCCCTCCGAGACCGACCGGCGCCAGGTCCTGGTCACGCTCACCGAGGACGGCCGCCGCCGGCTCGTCGAGGACAGCATGGCGCGCGCCGCCTGGCTCGCACGGGCCATGGAGTCGCTGTCGCCGACCGAGCGCGACGTGCTGCGGCTGGCCGGGACCCTGATGTCGGAGTTCGCGACCTGGGACGACGTCGAGGCCGGGCGCGACTCTCGATGAGGTCGTCGGCGCGCTGCCGCGTCCTGCGGACGTTCGCCTCCGCGACGCTCGGCGACGCGGCGTACCACCACACGATCACGCTGGGCGCGCTGGTCGTGATGCTGACGATGCTGCCGTCCAGCATGCAGGTCGGCGGCCTGAACGCCACCGACTTCGCGCTGGAGGGCATGCTGGCCGCCGTGCCGGATCTGGACTCCCTCACCGCCGAGCTGTCCGCCGACGAACCCGAGCCCGCCGACGCCTCCGCCGACGGCCTCCCCCGCCGGGAGATCCGGTTCGAGGACGTCGCGTTCCGGTACCCCGGCACCGATCACGACGTCATCTCCGGTCTCGACCTCGTCCTGGAGGCCGGCCGGTCGACCGCGATCGTCGGGGTCAACGGCGCGGGCAAGACCACCCTCATCACACTGCTGTCCCGGCTGCGCGAGCCCACCGGCGGCCGGATCCTCATCGACGGCGTCCCGCTCGGCTCCCTGCCGCCGCGTGCCTGGCAGCGGCAGGTGGCCGCCGTGTTCCAGGACTTCGCCCGCTTCCCCCTGACAGCGCGGGAGAACGTCGCGCTGGACCTGATGGGCGAGCCCGTCGACCATGAGGCGCTCGACCGCGTCGCCCGCCGGGCCGGGGCCACCGACCTGGTGGCGGGCCTGCCGGACGGGTGGGACACGATCCTGTCGGAGCGGTACGAGAACGGCCGTGACCTGTCCGGCGGCCAGTGGCAGCGCGTCGCGCTCGCCCGCGCCCTGTACGCGGTGGAGCGCGGTGCTCGACGGCGGGCGCGTGACCGAGATCGGCGACCACGAGGAGCTCCTGCGGGCGGGCGGCACCTACGCGGAGATGTTCGAGCTGCAGGCCGCACGCTTCGAGGGGAGGAGACGGTGAGGCCCGGCGAGTGGCGGCACATCCCCCGGGTCCTGGTCGGGCCCGCCTGGCGCGCGGCGCCGGCGACCCTGCTGTGGAGCTTCGCCTCCACCACGATCGCGGCGGGCCGCAACTCCGTGCTGACCGACCGGATCAACGCCTACCTCATGGAGCGTGTCGCGTACCTGGTCAGCGCCGCACCGGGCCTGGAGCACCTCGAAAGCCCCGACCTGCTGGGCCGGATCGACCAGCTGCGCGACGGGCGGCGCACACTCGCCGGCGCGGTGCGGCAGCTGCTCGGCGACCTGTTCACGCTCGCGACGACCGCCTCGACCGCCAAGGAGCTGCGCACGTACGGGCTGACCGGATCGCTCGCCGCCCGGCACGCCGCTCTCTCCGAGGAACTGCGCGCCCGCTCCGTACGCGCCGCGCTGCGCGGTGCCCTCTGGGAAGGCGCCGGGTGGATCTGCTACGCCGCCGGGTTCGTCGCCGTGATCGTCGTCCTGGTGCTGCGCGCCGCGCACGGCCACACCTCGCCCGGCGAGGTCGTCATGGCCGTGAGCCTGATGCGGCGCGCGCAGGTGCAGGTCGCAGGTGCCTCCGACACCGCCGGCACTCTCGCCGCGGCGATCCGCACCGCGCGGCGGCTGCTCTGGCTGGAGCGGTACGTCGAGGAGTCGCGGGCCGGTGGCGAGGGCGTGGCACCCGAGCGCCTGGAGTCCGGCATCCGGCTGGAGGGCGTGAGCTTCGCCTACCCGGGCGCCGACGACGGGGTGCTCACCGGCGTCGACCTCGACCTGCCCGCCGGGTCGACCGTCGCGATCGTCGGCGAGAACGGTGCGGGCAAGACGACGCTGGCCAAGCTGCTGACCGGGATGTACCGGCCCGCGGCCGGCCGGATCCTCATCGACGGCGTCGACCTGTCCACCGTCCCTCCGGACCTCTGGCGGGCCCGTACGACCGCGGTCTTCCAGGACTTCATGCGCCCGAGCCTCGCCGCACGCCAGGTCGTGGGCGCCGGCGACCTGCCCCTGATCGACGACGACGAGACGGTCGGCGCGGCGGTGAAGCGTGCCGGGGCCTCCTCCGTCACCGAGGGCCTGCCCGAAGGGCTCGGCACGCCCCTCGGCCGGTGGTTCACCGGCGGCCACGACCTGTCGAGCGGGCAGTGGCAGCGGCTGGTGCTCGCCCGCGGCCTGATGCGCTCCGGCCCTCTGCTCACCGTCCTGGACGAGCCGACGGCGAGCCTGGACGCCGTGGCGGAGACCCGGCTGTTCGAGAGGTTCGCGCGGATGTCGGCCGCGGGCCGTGCGGCCGGCGGGATCACGCTGCTGATCTCCCACCGGTTCTCCACGGTGCGGACGGCCGACCTGATCGTCGTCCTGGAGAACGGCGTGGTCTCCGAGGCCGGCGACCACGACGATCTGCTCGCGCGCGGCGGGACGTACGCCCAGCTCTTCACGCTCCAGGCGCGCGGCTACGCGCGTTCCTGACCGCGGCGATCATCCCCACGCGCCACGCCGGGTGATCGCCTGCGTATCGCTCCGTTATCGTGTTGATCGAATGTGCGAAACAGGTCCTCAGGGCGACTAGCATCGGGCCGTGTGACGAACCTCAGGCTTGCCAGCACGGCATCTGCATCCCTAGACGTCGACGCGATCGTGGTCGGCGTCGTCAAGAACGACTCCGATGTGGGACTCGCGCCTGGCGCCGAGACCGTCGACCAGGCGTTCGAGGGCACCCTGACGTCCGCGCTCAGCGGTCTTGGCGCGACCGGCGCGGCCGGTGAGCTGACGAAGATCCCGACCTTCGGGCGCCTCTCGGCTCCCGTCGTGGTCGCCGCCGGACTCGGCGCTTCCTACGACGAGGAGGCCCTGCGCCGCGCCGCCGGCGCGGCCCTGCGCTCATTGGCCGGATCCGGCTCCGTCGCGCTGCTGCTCCCGGCGGACACCGCCGTGCGGGCCGGCGCGGTCGCCTCCGGCGCCCTTCTTGGCAACTACTCCTACTTGAACTACCGCACCGGCGACGGCCACAAGCAGCCGGTCTCCGATGTGACGGTCGTCACCGACGCCGACGCCGACGGCGCGCTCCGCCGCGCCGAGGTCATCGCCGACTCGGTGAGCCTGGTCCGCGACCTGGTCAACATGCCTCCGTCCGACCTCAGCCCCGAGGTGTTCGCCGACACCGCCGAGCGCGTCGGCGGCGAGGCCGGCCTGTCGGTCGAGATCCTGGACGAGAAGGCCCTCGTCGAGGGCGGCTACGGCGGGATCGTCGGCGTCGGGCAGGGCTCGGCCAACCCGCCGCGCCTCGTGCGTCTCGCCTACACCCACCCCGAGGCGTCCAAGACGGTCGCCCTCGTCGGCAAGGGCATCACGTTCGACTCCGGCGGCCTGTCGCTGAAGCCCGCCGACTCCATGGACTGGATGAAGTCCGACATGGGCGGCGCCGGCGCGGTCCTGGGCGCCATGGCGGCCATCGCGAAGCTCGCGCCGAAGGTCAACGTCGTCGGCTACCTCACCATCGCCGAGAACATGCCGAGCGGCACCGCGCAGCGCCCCTCCGACGTCATCACGATCTACGGCGGCAAGACCGTCGAGGTGCTCAACACCGACGCCGAGGGCCGCCTCGTCATGGCCGACGCGCTCGTGCGCTCCGGCGAGGATTCCCCCGACCTGCTCATCGACGTCGCCACGCTCACCGGCGCGCAGCTCGTCGCGCTCGGCACCCGCACCGCCGGCGTGATGGCCAACGACGACGCCGTACGCGACCTGATCGTGAGCGCCTCCGACCGCGCCGGCGAGTCCTCCTGGCCGATGCCGCTGCCGGACGAGCTCCGCAAGGGTCTCGACTCGTCCGTCGCCGACATCGCCAACGTCGGCGGAGACCGCTGGGGCGGAATGCTCGTCGCCGGCATCTTCCTCCGCGAGTTCGTCCCCGAGGGCGTCCGCTGGGCGCACATCGACATCGCGGGCCCGGCCTTCCATAAGGGCGAGCCCTACGGCTACACCCCCAAGGGCGGCACCGGCGCGGCCGTACGCACCCTCGTGCAGGTCGCCGAGGACGTCGCCGCAGGCTCGCTGTGAGTACAGGCCGGGGAGGCGCTGTCACAGGCCAGGCCGTACAGGTGGAAAGATGCTTCACGGAAGAACAACCGCGCCGCGCCGGAAACGCGCGGGTCAGCATCGAAGGAGCGTCCTGTGTCGAATAGCCCCTATGACATCGTCGTCCTAGGTGGCGGCAGTGGCGGATACGCGTGCGCCCTGCGTGCGGTCGAGCTGGGCATGAGCGCCCTGATCGTCGAGAAGGACAAGCTGGGCGGCACCTGCCTCAACCGCGGCTGCATCCCGACGAAGGCGCTGCTGCACGCCGCGGAGGTCGCCGACCAGACGCGCGAGGCCGGCACCTTCGGGATCAAGGCCCGTTTCGAGGGCATCGACCTGCCGGGTGTGCACGCCTACAAGGACAAGGTCGTCAGCACCACGGTCAAGGGCCTCACCGGCCTGCTCAAGGCCAAGGGCATCGAGATCGTGCAGGGCGAGGGCCGCCTGGTCGGCCCGACGCAGGTCCAGGTCGGCGACACCACGTACGAGGGCCGCCACATCGTCCTCGCCACCGGCTCGGTGCCGCGGTCGCTGCCCGGCCTGGAGATCGACGGCGAGCGGATCATCTCCAGCGACCACGCGCTGACGCTGGACCGCATCCCGCAGTCCGTGGTCGTTCTCGGCGGCGGCGTGATCGGCGTGGAGTTCGCCAGCGTCTGGAGGTCGTTCGGCGCCGAGGTCACCATCGTGGAGGCGCTGCCGCACCTGCTGCCGCTGGAGGAGGAGACCAGCTCCAAGCGCCTGGAGCGCGCGTTCCGCAAGCGCGGCATCAAGTTCGAGCTGGGTGTCCGGTACGAGAGCGTCAAGCACACCGACTCGGGCGTCATCGTCACGCTGGAGGGCGGCAAGACCCTCGACGCGGACATCATGCTCGTCGCCGTGGGCCGCGGCCCCGTCTCCGACTCCATCGGCCTCGACGCCGTCGGGATCGAGGTCGAGCGCGGCTTCGTCAAGGTCGACGAATACTGCCGTACGAGGGTGCCGACCATCTCGGCGGTCGGAGACCTCATCCCGACGCTGCAGTTGGCCCACGTCGGCTTCGCCGAGGGCATCCTCGTGGCCGAGCGGCTCGGCGGGCTCGACCCGGCGCCGATCGACTACGACGGCGTCCCCCGCATCACCTACTCCGAGCCCGAGGTCGCCTCGGTCGGCATCACCACCGCCACCGCGAAAGAGCGCGGGCTCGAGACGACCCAGGTCACCTACGACCTCGCCGGCAACCCCAAGAGCAAGATCCTGGGCACGTCGGGCGAGATCAAGGTGATCGCCCAGAAGGACGGCCCGGTTCTGGGGATCCACATGGTCGGCAGCCGTGTGGGCGAGCTCATCACCGAGGGTCAGTTGATCTACAACTGGGAAGCCCTGCCTTCCGAGGTCGCCCAGCTCATCCATCCGCACCCCACTCAGTCCGAGGCGGTCGGCGAGGCTCACCTCGCCCTCGCCGGCAAGCCGCTGCATGTCCACGGCTGATCCCCGCACGTACCAGCTCCAGAGGAGTCGCTGAGAACCATGCCGGTCTCCGTAACCATGCCCCAGCTCGGCGAGAGCGTGACCGAGGGCACCGTCACCCGCTGGCTGAAGAAAGAGGGCGAGCACGTCGAGGCCGACGAGCCGCTCCTCGAAGTCTCCACCGACAAGGTCGACACCGAGATCCCCTCGCCGTCGGCGGGTGTGCTGAGCAGCATCACCGTCGCCGAGGACGAGACGGTCGAGGTCGGCGCCGAGCTCGCGGTCATCTCCGAAGCGGGTGAGGCGGCCGCTGAGTCCGCGCCGCCGCGGGCGGAGCCGGAACCCGAGCCTCAGCAGGCCGAGGCCGAGCCGGAGCCGCCGGCGCCGGCGCCGCGCCAGGAGTCCGCTCCCGCCGCCCAGCAGCCGTCCGCGCCGTCCTGGCCGCCGCCCGCTCCCCAGCGGCAGGAGGCGCCCAAGCAGGAGTCCACGCCGTCGGGCGACAGCCCGTACGTCACCCCGCTCGTCCGCAAGCTCGCGAGCGAGCACGACGTCGACCTGAACTCCGTCAAGGGCACCGGCGTCGGCGGCCGCATCCGTAAGCAGGACGTCCTGGAAGCGGCGCGCGCCAAGCAGGCGCCCCCGGCTCCTGAGGCTCCCGCTCCCGCTCCGGCGCCGCAGGCTCCGGCGGCGGCTCCGGCCCGGCAGCAGACGCAGGCTCCGGCGCCCGCCCAGCCGTCTCTGGCGGCCGCGCGGCTGCGCGGCACGACCGAGAAGATGTCGCGGACGCGTCAGTCGATCGCCCGCCACATGGTCGACTCGCTGAAGGTGTCGGCGCAGCTCACCACCGTCGTCGAGGCCGACGTCACGAAGATCGCGCGACTGCGTGACCGTGCCAAGGCCGACTTCCAGGCGCGTGAGGGCGCGAAGCTCAGCTTCCTGCCGTTCTTCGCGCTGGCGGCGATCGAGGCGCTGAAGGTCCACCCGAAGCTCAACGCCGTGATCAACTCCGAGACCAACGAGGTCACCTACCAGGACGTCGAGAACCTCGGGTTCGCGGTCGACGCCGACAAGGGCCTCATGGTCCCGGTGATCCACAACGCCGGGCAGCTCAACCTGGGCGGCCTGGCCCAGCGGATCGCCGACCTCGCCGAGCGCACCCGTACCAACAAGGTGAGCCCCGACGAGGTCACCGGCGGCACGTTCACGCTGACCAACACCGGCAGCCGTGGCGCGCTGTTCGACACGCCGATCCTCAACCAGCCGCAGGTCGGCATGCTGGGCACCGGCACGGTCGTGAAGCGCCCCGCGGTCATCGACGACCCGCAGCTCGGTGAGGTCATCGCCGTGCGGTCGATCGTCTACCTGGCCCTGACATACGACCACCGCCTGGTGGACGGCGCCGACGCCGCCCGCTTCCTCACGACGGTCAAGAACCGTCTCGAGGAGGGCAATTTCGAGTCCGAGCTCGGCCTTTAGCACGGTCCCGGCTACAGCGCCGGGACACCCGGATAACTAGGCTGGCGACCGTGAAGATCGCCATCACCGGTTCGACGGGACTCATCGGTCAGGCCCTCGTCCGCGCGTTGCGCGACGAGGGCCTTTCCGTTCTCCGGCTCGTACGCCGCCAGGCCTCCGCCGACGACGAGGTCCGCTGGGATCCCTTCGGCGACGTCGACACGGCCTCTCTAGAGGGAGTGGACGCGGTCGTCCACCTCGCCGGGGCGGGCATCGGCGGCCGCCGCTGGTCCGAGTCGTACAAGAAACAGCTCCGCGACAGCCGCATCGAAGGCACCCGTACGCTGTCGCGCGCCCTGGCCGACATGAAGGTGAAGCCGGCGGTGCTCGTCTCCAGCTCGGCGGTCGGCTTCTACGGCGACACCGGCGACATCGCCGTGGACGAATCCGGCGGCCAGGGCAGGGGGTTCCTCCCGGACCTCTGCCACGATTGGGAGGCCGCCACGCGGCCCGCCGCCGACGCCGGGATCCGCATCGTCCTCCCCCGCACCGGCCTCGTACTGGCCCGCTCAGGCGGCCTCCTGGGCAAGATGCTGCCGCTGTTCCGCGCGGGGCTCGGCGGGCGGCTCGGCAGCGGACGCCAGTGGATGAGCTGGATCTCCCTCACCGACCAGGTCGCCGCGCTGCGCTTCGTGATCGGCGGCAACCTCGACGGCCCGGTGAACCTCACCTCCCCATCACCGGTCACCAACGCCGACTTCACCAAGGCCGTCGGCGCCGCCCTGCACCGCCCCACGCCGTTCATCGTGCCCGCCACCGCCCTGCGACTCGCCCTCGGACAGTTCGCCGACGAGGGCGCGCTGGTCAACCAGCGTGTCGTCCCGGACCGCCTGCTCAAGTCCGGTTTCGCCTTCCAGCACACCGATCTGCGCTCCGCGCTCGCCGATATCCTCGCGTGAGCCCGTTGGGCAGGAAGTGGCAAGGAACCTGCGCGGGGACGTGGAGTGGTCGTACGGTGACAGGTGCGGCGACGATCGGATAGGAGCCCGGGTGCATGAGCACTGACGGAAAACCGCACATCCTGGCAATCGGGGGCGGAAGCTTCCTGCCGACCAACCGGTACGACATGAAGCCGAGCCCGCTGCTGCGGTACGCCCTGGACCTCACCGGCGCCGACCGCCCGCGCGTGTGTTTCCTGACGACGGCCCTGGGCGACGGCGCGGAGCCCATAGCCCGCTTCTACTCCGCCTTCGCCCGCCTGGACGCCGAGGTGAGCCACCTCTCCCTGTTCCCCATGCCCAACCACGAGGACCCCGCCGCCCACCTGCTGTCCCAGGACCTCGTGTACGTGTCGGGCGGCAGCGTCGCCAACCTGCTGGCGCTGTGGCGCCTGCACGGCATCGACGAGGCCATGAAGGCGGCCTGGCGGTCCGGGGTGGTCATGAGCGGCCAGAGCGCCGGCGCACTGTGCTGGCACGTGGGCGGCAACACCGACTCGTACGGCCCGGAACTACGCCCGTTGACGAACGCCCTGGCCATGCTGCCGTACTCCTGCGGCGTCCACTACGACAGCGACCCACAGCGCCGCCCAATCCTCCACCGCCTGATAGCCGACGGCACCCTCCCTCAGGGCTACGCGGCCGACGAGGCGGTAGGCCTGCATTACGTCGGCACCGAATTCGTCCAGGCGGTGAGCTACGTGGAGGGCCGCGGCGCGTACGAGGTGGTCCCGGACGGCGCAGGCGGCGTGAAGGAAACCCTGGTAGAACCCCGCCTACTGGCCTCCCTTTGACCTTGCACCGAGCAGGTCTTCGCCGAAGCCGTGTCGCTCTTCCGTCCCGCGACGCGGCTTCCGGCCCCACTGGTGCCACACACGCCGGTCCCCAGGGGTGTCGCTGAAAGCCGAACCGGCCTCCGTCGGCCCGGACGCCGAGAGTCCCAACGCCTGGATCGCCCTACGCCGCCAGCCCGCGGCACGGACGCGGACACTCCACAACTACTTCACGTCGCCCTGAGCCGACGTCCTGCGATCCGCGCCCGCCTCCACAGCACGGTGTCGACGGCCCCGACATCCACCGGAGTAACCCTGCTCTCCAACGTCCAGTGGCGCATGCAGCGCCGCATCTGCTGGCGTACCGCTTCGGTCTCCGGTGACGCGGGCAGCGCGGCGATCGTCGGCGTGGACCGGTATCCGCTCCGGCTTTCGTTGGCGCGGACGTTCGTTGGCGCGGACGTTCGTTGGCGCGGACGTTCGTTGGCGCGGACGTTCGTTGGTTCGCGGCGGGGCGTCGTCTTGGGGTTCATGCTGGTAGCCGACGGAGGTGAGTGTTGTGACGTGGCTGCCGGTGCCGGGTTGAGGCCGTACGCTTTGGTGCATGAGTGAGCTGGTCTTCGTTCACGCCGGCTTCGGCGAACGCGCGGTCCCGTACGAGCGGGCGTGGGAGCTGCAGCGGCAGCTGCACGACCGTCGCGTCGCCGACGAGATTCCGGACGTGTGCCTCCTGCTGGAGCACCCGCCGGTCTACACCGCGGGCAAACGCACCGAACCGCTCGACCGGCCGCTCGGCGACCCGGGCGCCCCGGTCATCGACGTCGACCGCGGCGGCAAGATCACCTGGCATGGGCCGGGGCAGCTGGTCGGGTACCCGATCGTCCGGTTGAAGGACCCGGTCGACGTCGTGGCGTACGTTCGCACGATCGAGGAAGCCCTGATCCGCACCTGCGCCGACCTGGGGCTGGAGACCAAGCGAGTCGAGGGCCGCAGCGGCGTATGGGTGCCGGGCACGCCGGACCGCAAGGTCGGAGCGATCGGCATCCGAGTGTCCCGCGGCGTGACAATGCACGGTTTCGAGATCAACTGCGACTGTGATCTGTCCTGGTTCGACCGCATCGTGCCCTGCGGCATCCGCGACGCGGGCGTGACGTCCTTGTCCGCGGAGCTTGATCGCCAGGTGAACGTCGCCGAGGTCCTGGCCCTATCCGAACAACACCTCGCCGAAGTCCTGGAGGCGACGGAGACCACCCACCGCCGCCTCGACGCGATGCTGGGCGCGCCCATCGCGTCCTAGACCACGGGCACGGGGCTCACCGGCCGACAACCGTTGAGCCCCATCTCTTCGGCCGGATCCACCATCGCACCGTTGATCGTCCTGCCGCGTCGCTTCTGCATCACTCCGCGCACCCGCCCAGCACCGTCGCAGCGTCATACCGGCATTCGCACCACGCTGTCCGCCCACCTGCCTAATGCCGTACGCAGCACGCGGGCCGCCGTATCACGCCGTCCCATCGGATCGGCCATCGCTCGATCGCGCGCCACCTCAGGCCCGGCGAGCCTCTAACCTCGTGGATCGGCCGGCCTGACCACGCGCCGTCCCGAGCCCGGGTGCCACGAACCGGCCGACCCGTTGCAGACAGGCGGTTTCAGGTGAGCCGTACGGGACGCACCCAAGGTGTCCGGTAGGTCAGCGGTGTCCTCGTGATGGACGGCAAGCCAAAGGCCTCGGCGGACGACCGATGGCAATGCGGCGGGGCACCGCGCAGCAGTCTGAAGGTCTACCGGGCAGGCCCCGGCCCGGATCAGCAGGAGTGAAGTACTCGAGATCGGGCGTCGCCCCAGGCCCGTGTCTCACAGACCGGCCGCACGCCGCCCCGGACTCGGCCGTACGGCTCTCTAGAAGGCCAAATCGGCTTATTAGTCACATTGGGTACGCCGCAGTGGTCGTACGCACCCGGCACCGTGAGAATGATGTGTACTCAGCGCGAGGTCAGGCCTCGTCGCCGCAGCGATCCCGGCCGCGCGGCCCGTCGATGAGAGCAGCGCGCACGACCGTCGACCCGGTTCGGGTCAGCCCATCGCCTTGTAGATCGCCTGGCCCTCGGCCGAGGCGGTCTTGAAGAAGCCGACCAGGTTCTCGTAGGCGACGCGGAGTTCGCCGTCGCGTACGGGCTCGGCCGGGCCACGAGCCCACTCGATGGCACCCTGCACTCCGGCGTCCGCCATCTTGCGCGCGTCGTACCGGCCTGCGATCTTCCGGTAGTCGGTCGCGGCGAGGTGTTCGGCCGCTGCCTTCACTCGGTCGGGCGCCAGGTAGATGACGTCGACACCGAGCTCTTCCGCACCGTCCTCGGTGAGCAACCGCCCACCGCAGACGACGTCGGCGGCCGGGTGCGGGCCTTCCCAGGGGTCGCCCGTGATCAGGTAGTGCACGCCCTGCCACGCGCCGGCGATAGCCAGCGCGGGATGCCTTTCTCGCCAGCCCTTGGCCCCGAATACCGATCTGGCGACGGCACTCGGATCGCCTCCGCCCTCGGCTTCCGGAAGCCTGAGGTACGTCATGGCCACTCGCAAGCCCGACCTCCCATTATGCGCAGTGTGCACGCGACATCCCAGTTACCTTAGAGAGATCGACAGCTACGTATGGTGAGAACGCGAGAAAAGACCGATCTCATCCGTTGTCGGTTCCAGACCCCGGCTGCACACACCAGGCGGAGCCGGACAACCAGGGCTGTCGACTCGATATCCGGAGACCTTCCACTATGTCCGCGACTTGCGCAACCTGACCACGTTCGGACATACCCTGTAGGGGTGACTGCGGTAACTCCCGAGGGCCGGAAGTTGTTGCGTGTGGAGGCGCGGAACGCCGCGACTCCGATCGAACGCAAGCCGCCCTGGATCAAGACTCGTCTGAAGATGGGTCCTCAGTACCGTGAGCTGACGCAGCTGGTGCGGTCCGAGGGCCTGCACACGGTCTGCCAGGAGGCGGGCTGCCCCAACATCTACGAATGCTGGGAAGACCGCGAAGCCACCTTCCTCATCGGTGGTGACCAGTGCACGCGACGGTGTGACTTCTGCCAGATCGACACCGGCAAACCCGCCGCCTACGACCCCGACGAACCACGCCGCGTCGCCGAATCCGTCGCCACAATGGGACTCAAATACGCCACCATCACCGGCGTCGCCCGCGACGACCTACCCGACGGCGGAGCCTGGCTCTACGCCGAAACCGTCCGGCAGATCCACACGTCGGTCCCCGACTGCGGCGTCGAGCTGCTGATGACAGCACCGGCCGACGCGACACGGACGAGCACACTGTGGGCAGTGTTCCTCAATGGTGAGCCCAAAGGCCAGCGAACGACTGCCGTCCACGCAGCGACAGAACTACGCCAAAGCGGAGCCACACGCCACAGGCGGTGCCCGACTCCCCGCGGCAGACCGCCCCGAAGCGACCGGAAGCTCCCAAGCCCGCCGCCCGGCCCACCAACAGCCGAGCAGAGCGGCCAGGACAAGCGCCACAGCGATCCCCGCCGCCATCGCACCGCCACGCTCATCCTCGATGAGCCGAGGCTGAAGCGTGGAAGCGGAAAGAATCCGAACGTCACCGCCCGGAAGCGGGGGAAGAGCAGCAGCGTTGTCGACCCGCTCAGCGGAAGCATGCCCCGAAGGACCCCCCGCCCCAACGGCCGACCCGAACCCGAGCAACAGCGCAAACGAGAGCAGCACAACGGCAACAAACCGCCGCAACCGCCCGCTCTCCACCATCACCCTCCGCCCCTCAACCTCGTCCCCTGCCCCACCTGCTCTCGGCCGCCGTGGGGTTACGCGCCCCCGACGCCGACAAGACCAGGCTCGCCCTGAACCTGATGGACGCCAGCGCTGGTTCAATCCTGGAGTCGGTCTTCCGCGTACTGGTCCACCAGTCCGGCTTCCCTCCCCCAGAGACCCAGGTACGCCTGTTCGACGGCGACATCCGTGTCGACTTCTACTGGCCGGAGGCAAGGGTCGTGGTGGAGGCGGAGGGATACGAGTTCCACTCCGACCGAGCAGCCTGGTCCCGCGACTGCCGCCGGCACAATCGCCTGGTCACCGCCGGCTATCGCTCCCTCCACTCTCCTGGGACGACATCAAGTACGGCCACCCCTACGTGGTGGCCACGCTCAGAACGGCCCTCTCCAACACGGGAGTCGCGGCATGAGACCGACCACGACCAGCCACACCGTGCATCCGAGACGAACCTGCAGAACACCGTCCATGCATCTGGTCCATGCTTCCCGCGCTTCCCCGCATCGACGTTCCCCTCCCATCGTGGGGCTCCCAGATCACACGGGACGGCCGTACGACCGGGCCTACCTCGGCCGTCCGCGCCCACGTACCGGCAGCACTTCCCCAGTGAGGAGGAGGTGGGGATGATGGCGGAATGACGCTGAGTGCCGCAGACGGCAACGCCATCCTCAAGGACAACTTCGCGCCGTGGATCCAGGACCTGGGTCTGATCGTGGAGGAGGTCGGCGACCTGGAGGCCGTTCTTCGGCTGCCCTGGTCGGAACGGCTCGCGCGGGAGGGCGGAGCACTGTCCGGGCAGGCGCTGATGGCCACGGCCGACACGGCCACCGTCATCGCCGTCTCCGTGGCCCGCGGAGCGTACGTGCCGATGACCACGGTGCAGCAGTCGAGCACGTTCCAGCGGCCGGTCGTTGACACCGACGTTCTGGCCACTTCCCGGATCACCAAGCTCGGCCGCACACTCGCGTTCGCCGAAATCACCATGACCAGCAACGGCACCGTCGCCGCCCACGCGACAACGGTCTACGCCCTCCTCGGCTGACCACACTCACCAGGAGCCCCGGCCCCGCTTGAACACGGAACCCACGCTCCGACGGGAAAACGGAACGACCGAGCCCGCTCACCAAACACGGCGTGGCGGCGTGGCTCCACAGATTCGGGCATGAGCTGCTGGGGGTATGCGAAAGAACGATCGGGTTGATGTGCGGGTGCGATCGGTCGATGGCCGTGTGCGGACGCGTACGCACGCGCGCCAGGGAGTATCGCCCCGCGCGGGCTTCTAAGTGCCTCCGCCCCCTCGCGCCGGACATCACCGCGTATGCCGCCGCACGAGCGGCCACGCACCGCATGTTTCACGAGCGGTCACGCACTGCACGATTTCCCGCCGAAAAGCCGCCCGGGAATGGAAGAACGCCCCGATGTGAAAGGGGACCGGGGCGTCCTTCGGCACTGCGGGAAAAGAGTCCTACCAGTTCTTCTCCATCCCACGCACGTTCCGCGGGAGGCGGTGGCCCTTGGGGTACATGATGTAGGCGATGCCGCCGCTGGACGAGCTGCGGAGCCAGACGTTCTCGAAGTTGGCACGCGGGTAGATGTTCCGGACGACCGCGTCCGACGACGAGGCCGGGTCGTTGATGATCGGGTCACCGGACTTGGTGAATCCGACGACGACGAACAGGTGGCCGTTCGTGCTGTAGCCCGCGCCCGGCAGTTCGTCGGCCTTGAACGACTGCGACGTCACGACCGGGATGCCGGCCTTGATGAACTGCTCCAGCTCGTTCACCGAACGCAGCCGGGTCACGAAGCCGTTGAGGCCGAAGCGACCGGCGTACGCGGGGTTGAACGGCCAGTTGCCGGTGCCCTCGTAGTTGTAGTCGTAGGCGTTCCGCGCGGCGTAGTCGACCTGCGGGTCCTGGTACGACGAGTCGACCCAGGACATGTCCGTCTTCGACGGGCCGTGTTTCCAGTACGACACGACCATCGACGTCGACGTCGGGCTGCACCAGGCCTCGCCGCCGCCGTCGTACTCGGGGTACTGGCCCTTGTGGATGTTCTGCGAGTACGCCGGCACCTTCAGCTCGATGCCCTCGGCGCCGCCGAGCGAGCTGACCGGGACGGTCTTGCGGTCCGGCACCAGGGACGCCATCGCGCCGACGGAGCGGAGCACCGGCAGTACGTGCTTGCCGGGCTGGCGGTAGAGCGTCACGCGGAGCTGGTACGACGTCAGCGAGCTCTTGGAGATGAACGTGTCGATGCTGACGTCACCGTTGGCGTCGGCCTGGTCCGGCACCGAGGTGCGGTGGATGTCGCCGCCCATGCCTGGGTCGTCGGAGGCCCAGCGGCCCATGACGTACCACTTCGTGCCGGCACCCGCGCCCGTACGGCCGCGCATCTCGACCTGCAGCCAGGTGCCGTGCGGCGTGTCGGCGGTCCAGGAGGCGACGAGTTGGCTGGCGCCGAAGCCGACGGGCACGGTCGGTGAGGTCCAGCGTGAGTAGTCCCACGTCTTGGCGCCGCCGCCGTACGGGTCGGTGTAGGTCGTCTTGCCGACCGGGCGGGACATGGTCAGAGCGTCCGGGCCGTGGGGGCGTACGCCCTCCGACGAGCCGGCCGCGAAGTCGTGGGCCGAGGTCCACTGGTGGTACGCGACGTGTGACCGTTCCGGGGGGGCCGTCGCGCCCGCCCCGGACATCGGTACCACCGTTGCGGTGGCGAGACCGATGGAAACGAGCGATGAAATCCTCCGCGCCGAAGCACGGGCACCCGACCACACCATGGCTACTCCCAGGACGGCGAAGATCTGCTCCGGGACGGTAAGGCGGCGAAGGCCCCATGTCAACGGTTTACCCGGGGAACGGACGGACTGAAATAAGTTTACGTCCGGGCCGCCCCCTTTCGACTGAGGGACCGAACCCTCGTATCCTTCCATCCATGGCAAAGAAGCCCCAGGACGGCGCACAGGACGAACGTCCCGGCCGTCTCAAGCAGATCCGCATGGTCGCCTCGCTGGTCAACCAGGCCAACCCGAAGGCCCTGCCGATCGTTTTCGCTTCCGCGATCGGGACGCTGGTCGTCTTCGTCGTCGTTGGACTGCTCCTGGGCCAGGCGTTGCTGCTGATCCCGCTGGGCGTTCTGCTCGCGTTGGCGGTCGGCATGATCGTGTTCGGTCAGGTGGCACAGCGCACCCAGTACTCCATGCTCGAAGGCAGGCCCGGAGCGGCCGCCTCGATCGTCGAGAACATGCGGGGCCGCTGGGTCGTCACCCCGGCCGTCCAAGCGAACCGCAACATGGACGTCGTCCACCGCGTCGTCGGCCAGCCCGGTGTGATCCTCCTGTCCGAAGGCCCCGGCTCCCGCGTCGGCAAGCTCATCGGCGCCGAGAAGAAGCGCATCTCCCGCGCCGCCTCCGAGGTGCCGATCTACGACATCCAGGTCGGTTCGGACGACGGCCAGGTGCCGATCGGCAAACTCCAGCGTCACCTCACCAAGCTGCCGCGCAACCTCAAGAAAGACCAGGTCAGCGAACTGACCGACCGCCTCAACGCACTACCACAGGCAATGCAGATGCCGAAGGGCCCGATGCCCAAGGGCGCCCGCATGCCGAAGGGCCCCAAGCCCCGCACCCGCTAGAACCCGGCCCCGTACGTCGAACGCCACGGCGTTCGACGTACGGGACATACGTATCTGGGCCTGGTAAGCACGACCCGCCGGGTGCCGTACGACGGCTCACCGTCCGAAGTCCAGGCACACCCAGGACCGCGACCCGCCAGATCTCATACCGTTTGAGATCAATACCCGACGCTTGCCGTTGAGCTCGATGCTCGCCCCGGTCCTCCGTGCACCGATCGGACACCGTGGAAACTCGCCGTCGGCTGCATGCGCATGTTCGGCTCCCGTGCACCGAGCGGCCCGACGTGTCGCACGTACACCCAGGAACTCGCAAATCGCCGTGCCGTACGACAAGGCTGATCACCGCGAGACTCTCGTACCATCCTCGAACCCTCGACGCTCGCGCGGACGTCCCAGGGATCCCGGTCAAAGGCTCAGCGGCGTACGACGATGCTGTCGGCGGCGCGGTCGTGGAGGCCTCGGTAGTCGCGGTTCCAGAGGAGGGCCGGGACCACGGCAAGTAGCAGGGCCGTGCGTACCAGGCTCCACAGCAGGTTCACGCGACGGCCGTCGAGGCGGGTGACGCGTAGGCCGGCCAGGCGTTTGCCGGCGGTCGTGCCGACCAACGCGGTGAGAAGCCAGGCCATAAGGCCGAACACTGCGAGGGTCGCGAGGCTGCGGGTCTGGGCTCCCCAATGGAAGACCACCGACACGACAGCGGCGGCGATCATCGCTAGGAGCCAGTCGGCGATCAGGGCGATCAACCTGCGGCCGTAGCCGGCGACGGAGCCCGGGCCTTCCTGGGGGAGGCTCATTCGTTCGCCCGGGTAGCCGAGGTCGGCGCCCGCCGCGCGGACGCCTCCGATCCATGATCCGGCCGAACTCCGGCGTTCGTTCATGGGCTCAAAACTATCCAGCCGAGGCCTGTAACCCGGATCCGGGGGCATGTAACACACGTGAAACATATGAGACACGGCCTCGAAACGGCCGGGTCTTAGCGTTACACGAGCTTAAAGCACCCCAAGGAGGTTGGATGTTCAACAGCGCCGGTGAGGTCCTGAAGTACATCAAGGACGAAGGGGTGCAGTTCGTCGATGTCAGGTTCACTGACCTGCCGGGCACGACGCAGCACTTCACCTTCCCGGTGGAGAGCTTCGGTGAGAACGTCTTCACCGACGGCCTGATGTTCGATGGGTCCTCCATCCGTGGTTTCCAGGAGATCCATGAATCGGACATGCTGCTGCTGCCGGACCCATCGACGGCTGTGCTCGACCCGTTCCGCCAGCACAAGACCCTGAATCTCACGTTCTTCGTGCACGACCCGCTGACCGGCGAGGCGTACACCCGTGACCCGCGCAACATCGCCCGCAAGGCGGAGGAGTACCTGCGCGGCACCGGTATCGCGGACACCGTGTTCTTCGGTCCCGAGGCGGAGTTCTACATTTTCGACGACGTACGGTTCGAGACGAGCCAGCACGAGTCGTACTACCACATCGACTCCGTCGAGGGCGCGTGGAACACCGGGCGCAAGGAGGACGGCGGGAACCTCGGATACAAACAGCGGTACAAGGGGGGCTACTTCCCCGTACCGCCGATGGACCACTTCACCGACCTGCGGTCGGAGATGGTCCGCCAGCTCATCGAGTCCGGCATCACGGTCGAGATGCAGCACCACGAGGTGGGTACGGCCGGTCAGGCGGAGATCGACTTCAGGTTCGACACGCTGCTGAAGACCGCCGACAACCTGATGCTCTACAAGTACATCGTGAAGAGCGTCGCGCGTGAGGCCGGCAAGACGGTCACGTTCATGCCGAAGCCGCTCTTCGGCGACAACGGTTCGGGCATGCACTGCCACCAGTCGCTGTGGAAAGACGGCTCGCCGCTCTTCTACGACGAGGTCGGCTACGCCGGGCTTTCGGACATGGCGCGCTACTACATCGGCGGCCTGCTCCGGCACGCGTCGTCGCTGCTGGCCTTCACCAACCCGTCGGTGAACTCCTACCACCGTCTGGTCCCGGGCTACGAGGCGCCGGTCAACCTGGTGTACTCCCAGCGGAACCGGTCGGCGTGCGTCCGCATCCCGATCACCGGTTCCAACCCGAAGGCCAAGCGCCTGGAGTTCCGGGTGCCGGACCCGTCCTGCAACCCGTACCTGGCGTTCCCTGCGATGCTGATGGCCGGCCTCGACGGCATCAAGAACAAGATCGAGCCGCCCGAGCCGGTCGACAAGGACCTGTACGAGCTGCCGCCCGAGGAGGCGCGCAGCGTCCCGCAGGTCCCCGGCTCGCTGGAAGCGGTCTTGGAGGCTCTCGAAGCCGACCACGACTACCTCCTCGAGGGAGGCGTCTTCACGCCGGACCTCATCGAGACGTGGATCGCCTACAAGCGTGAGGCGGAACTCGACCCGATCCGCCTCCGCCCGCACCCGCACGAGTTCGAGCTCTACTACGACTGCTAGCCAGAAGGGGTGCGCTCATCTGGAAGCACACCAGCGCGCCCCGTCCTGAGTCCGCAGAGAGTCCGCGAAACCGGCCCGGTCCGCCAGCATGCACGGCGGACCGGGCCGACTCGTCTCAGGCGGGCCACAGGTGCCCGTACGAGCGTGGTCTTCGCCGAGGCGTGCCGGACGCGCGCCTGGACGACCTTCACGCCAGCGCCCGAGGCGATCAGCAGCGACGCGAAGTAGTGCCGTAAGTCCTGCAGATGCCCTGCTTCGGTATGCCCGAGGGCGGTCGCCTTCGCGTTCACGTGATGGAGGTCTCCCACGTGCCGCGCTTCAGGTGGATGATGCCGCCTTCTGGTGGGATGAACACCTGGGCGCCGTAGAGCTGGAAGTAGCCGTGGCTCAGCCAGTAGTCGCGCAGCTCATCCAGGATGTCCCACAGTCGGCGCGGGCCGCCCTGGTGCACGGTCGGTTGCTCCGAGGCCTGTGCGGTCGCGCGGGCCCATGAGCCGTCGGTGTGCACCATCCATGCCGTACGGGTGCCGTCGTCGTCCTCGGCGTAGTAGTGCTCGATGTCCGGGGCGGTCACCTCAAGTACCGATGCCAGCTCCCATGCCTCGGCGACCTGGATGACCGGGTACCGGCCCGTCGTCACGTCCTCTCCGTCGGCGTGCTCGATCGCGATGAACAGCTCGTCGAGGCCGGGCGGGTAGTCCGCGCCGGTCCGGGTCGCCATGAACCCGGCCCGATCCCATTCGATGCGCCCTTCGACCCACCCATCGGCCTGCTTGGTGGCGGTGAGGATCGCGGTCGTGCCGGCGATGACGGTGACCAGCCGGCCACCGGGCCGGAGCGCCGCCACCCAACTGCCAGGGACCGGTCTGGTCGAGACGCTCGCTGCGATGCGGTCGTAGGTACCAGGCAGCGGGCCCGTCGCGTCGACGGTCTCCACCCGCGGGTGCAGCCCGATCGCGTCGAGGCGTTCGGCGGCGACCTTGGTCAAGTACGGGTCGACGTCAACGCTCGTGACCCCGTCGCCGAACCGTTTGGCGAGCAGCGCGCACCCGTAGCCGGATCCGGTGCCGACGTCGAGGATGTCTGCGCCGTCGAACAGACGCGCGTGCCGGTACATCCGGACGACCAGGCTCGGGAGCGTCGCCGACGACGTCGGCCGCCCCTCCGGCTGGTCCACCGGATCGGCGTGTTCGGCGTGCAGGGGGCCGAGCCGCGTCACGAGCGTCTGGTCACGGTAGGCCGCGGCCATCCACGCGTCCTCGTCGGACGGCCCGTCACACAGCAGCCGGTTCTGCCACCAACGCGGCACGAACACGTGCCGCGGCGTGGTCACGATCGGCTCATGCCAGCGCGAGACCGGATCGGCCACCCGATCGGCGAGCCGCCGTGCGTGAGATTGCCAGTCCACGAGGCCCCTCAATGCTTCGGTTTGCAAGCCGGCTTTTCGGCCGGCTGACAGTCGCCGCCGTCCTGCTTCGGATTACAGCCGGTCTTGTCCGGGTTACATGGGTTGGCCGCCGCCGTGGGGATCGACTCGATCAGCTCACGCATCCGAGCGCCGGTCAGGATCTCGCCGAGCGGCTGGTCCGCCACGTTTCGTGCGGTCATCCATCGTGCCATCACGCACGGCCGCACGCCGCCGTCCGGCATGACCGCGGCGACGCCGTCACCGCAGTGCCCGCAGAGCTCCTCCACGCCGCCCGAGGCGCCGCTGACGGTCCTCGCCGACGTCGGCGACGCCGAGACGGCCGAGCATCTCGGCGGCCTCGGTGACGCGCTGGCCGTCCAGGACGTGGACGATGCCGACGCGGATCGGGATCTCGTACTGGACCGCGCGCTCGATGTTCGTCGTGGTCTGCCGGAGGGTGTCCCGGCCGGTGATGCCCTCGTGTTCCTCACGGTCGTCGGAGTAGTACGACGTCGCCAGCGAGACACCCGGCAGGCGAAATGCCTCCCACTGCTCGTTGGTGATGCGGACGAGGTTTGTGTAGACCTCGACGCGCAGACCCGTGTTGAGCGCGTGACGGATTAAGCCGCCGAGGTCCGGGTGCATGGTCGGCTCACCGCCGATGATCTGGACCATGCTCACGCCGGTCGCCGCGGCATCGGTGATGACGCGCTCCCAGTCGACCGTGGTCATGCGGCCGGTGGTGCCGTCCGGGCCGGACGCGTTGTAGCAGTGGCCGCATGTTCTTTAGGCTCTTCCACGTTGTCGTTTTCGATCTTGGTGGAGGCCGGTTCGTGAGGCTTGTCGAGCGCTGGTGTGTGGAGTTCTACGATTTCACTGGCGGGTCTTCTCTGTTCCTGGATGACGAGGATCTGGGTGATCTTCATGAGCGGGCCGTGCGGAACGGGGCTCGGCACGGTACGCCGGTGATCGTGGGTGCGGCGGGGCGGGTGGATTCGAGGATCAACTTGTTCTTCCGTACGGGGGCGATGGCGGATCGGGCCCCATCGACGTGGCGGCGGTACGCCTACGCGCTGGTGGTGTGGCTGGAGTTCCTGGCCGTGTTCGGCCGCGAGTGGCATGAGGCGACCGTGGCTGATGTGGAGGCGTTCAAGCACTGGCGGCTGACGGACCTGAGCAACGATGACCGGGTCGCGCCGACGAGTTTCGACACCGACCGGGCGGCGCTGAACTCCTTCTACCGATGGGCGTCGGCCCGCTATGGGGTGTCGAATCCGGTGCCGACGATCCCTGCCAAGTCGGGGCAGCGCCCGCATGGCAGCGATGTCGGTCTGGAGCGGGCCCGCGGGACGCGGGATCCGATCCGGCCGGCGGGGTCGACGCGGCATCAGGTGAAGTGGATGCTGCGGCCGGCGTTCGAGCAGTGGCGCGACATCGGGCTGCGCGGCTATGGGTTCGATGGTCTGCGCAGGCCGGGGTGGCGGGGCGGGTGTGAGGACCGGGACGCGGCGTTCGTTGATGGTCTGTACGGCACGGGCCTGCGGCTGCGGGAGTGGGCGAGTGTCCTGGATGTCGAGTTGCCGCCGGTGGGCGGCGAGCGGTTCCCGAAGGCGTGGCTGTCGGCGGCGTGTATCAAGGGCGGCCGGGCGGGCCGCTACTACCGAGTCCCGCGCACGGTGCTGGCGTCGGTCGCCGCCTGCACTGACCTGGTGGAGGGGTCGCGGGCCGAGGCGGTCCGCCGGGCCCAGCAGGCGGGCCGATACGAGGAACTGGTCGTCCGGATCGTGACCGGCTACAACCCACGCAGCCGGGTTCTGCACCTGACGGGTCCGGGCGGGCCGTCGACGCTGTCGGTCGATGTGGTGGGGCCGGACGAGCGGCGACTGTTGTTCCGCCGCACTCCGGCAGGGTTGGAGCCGTTGGCGTTGTGGCTAACGCCGGGCGGGTTGCCGAAGAAGGTCTACGGCTGGGAGGACACCTTCCAGGCCGCCAACGCTCGGGTGGCCGCTGCATGGGTGCTGGCCGGCGGGAAGGCGCAGGAGTGCCCTCTGTGGGCTCGGCCGCACATGGCGCGGCACAGCTTCGCGCTGAAGTGGTTCTCGATCTTGTCGGTGGTCTGGGAGCAGCGGATCGCCGGGTTCAGCAGCGAGGAGGTGAAGGACCTGCGAGACCAGTTCGGCGACATCTGGTACCAGCTGGCGACCTTGCTCGACCATCGGGACCCGATGACCACGAGAAATGTGTATCTGGAGCCCTTCACCGCGCTGGAGGTCGACTACCTGTTGTCACTGCTGGACGGTGAGGAGAAGGAGGCGGTGGACGCCCTGGTCGCCGCCGTCGCCTCCGACACCGGCCGCGTGCTGTCCTCGGCAGTGGCACACCCGGCGGATGCCTCGCCTAGTGCAGCTCCGCGTTAATCCTTGAGGGGCGCGCGGCCTTGAGGATCTCGCCGGTGTAGGTCCAGCGGTAGGGCTTGGCGGTCTGGTCGTAGTCGGCGATGAAGCCCAGGATTTTGTCGGCGAGGTGCTGGCGGGAGGTGAACTCGCCGCGTCGTAGCAGTCGCCGGGTGAGTACGGAGAAGAACAGTTCGACCATGTTGAGCCAGCTGGCGTGCTTGGGGGTGTAGGTGACGGTGAAGCGGGGCTGGCCGGCCAGCCAGGCCCGGGTCATCTTCGAGGTGTGGCTGGATCCGTTGTCCATGATCAGGTGGATGTTCAGGTGCGGTGGGATGGCCTGGGCGATCTGGGTCAGGAACCAGATGAAGTTCTCGGAGTTGTTCTTGCCGGGGATGATCTCGCCGAGGACCTCGCCGCCGTGGACGTCCATCGCCGCGATGAGTGACACGGTGCCGTGCCGGATGTATTCGAACTCCCGGCGGGCGGGCCGGCCACGCCGCATCGTCTGGGTGGGGTGCTTGCGGGACTTGGCCTGGATGGAGGTCTTCTCATCCAGGCTGAGCAGGACCGTTCCGGGGACCGGGGTCAGGTAGAGGCCACAGATCTGTTGTGCTTTGACGTCGAAGTCAGGGTCCTCGGGCCGGTTCAGCCAGCCGCGGACCCGGTGTGGTTTGAGGTCCAGATCGGCCAGGATCCGGCCGATTTGTGAGGCGGAGATCGGTATCCCGGCAGCGGCCAGGTTCTGCGCGATCAGCCGGTGCGACCACTGGGAGTCGACGTCGGGCTCGCGGGTGATGGTGGCCACGATCCTCAGATGGACATCCAGGTCATAAACCCGGGGCCGCCCGGGACGCGGCCGGTCGGCCAGGCCTGGCATGCCCCCGGCACAGAACCGGCGCCGCCAAGTGCGCACCGTACCGATACCGACGCCCAGGTCACGGGCTATCTCGGCGTTGGGCCGGCCGCGCCAGGCGGCCAGCACGATCTTGGCGCGCAACACCATGCGCTGCGGGGCTGTCTGTTTGGTCACGATCGCCTCCAGGCGCCGGCGGCGCCGTTCACCCAAGATGACGACATCGCCGCTGACAGCCCGCATCGGTAACTCCCGAAAGATCAAATCGGAGGAAACGTGCAGATTGCCCCGATCATGATCGAGACTGCGAGCAGACACGCCGATCAGGCACCATGACAGATATGCCGGTGCCCGACAGACGGACGAAAGACCAGGTCGAAGGCGAACTCGATTTCTATGCCTCCAGACGCTGGCCACAGTTGGAAGAAGTGACCATCACCTGGCGTGGCTCCTACGGCTACGTCCACGCCTTCGGAGCTGCACTAGTGAGGGCGGCCGGTGATGGCGGGCTCGCGGGGCGGCCGGCGGGCCGCCCAGCCGGCCACGGGCTGGAAGCCGCCTGAGCGGCTGTTGGACGGGGGACTGGCGGTGCGGTTCATCGCCGAGAAGAGCGGCCAGGAGAAGATCTTCGACTTCGTTGGGCTGCTGGTGCAGCCGGAGGTGGCGCGATGGCTGGCCCGGGCGTTCGCCCGGCGGACCGGCCCCCGGCATGCCATGAAGCACACCAGCAGCGCCGAACACATGTTCGCCGCGGTGAAGGCATTCGCCAAGGTGCTGTCGCTCCAGTGGCCCGCCGTCACCGACGTGACCGGGGTGACGGTGGCCCATATGCAGGCCTTCCGTGACCACTGCGACGGCCAGAACAGGGCGGAGTATCTCGTGCAGTCGCTGCGGAGCCTGTTGCGTGATGACCCGGAGCTGTCGCCGCAGGTCCGTACGACGCTGGTGCTCAACTGGGTGCAGTCGAAGCGTCCCGAACCCGAGAAGTCCAAGGAGCAGGAGTACACCGACGCAGAGTGGCAGCAGATCATGACCGTGCTGCGCAGGGACGTGCGGATCGCCCGGGACCGGATCCGGGCAGGCCGCGACCTGCTGGCCCGCTACCGGGCCGGGGAACTTCCGGCCGGCAGCGCCGAGGAGACCACAGGCGGGCTGTTGGACTTCTTCGACCGCACGGGTGATTTCCCCCGCTACGCGGCTAAGACCCACTGCCATGTCAACGACGTCCATGCTCTGGGCGGAGCGAAAGAGCTGGCTTCGCAGCTCTGCCTGACCTTGCATGAGATGACGGCGTTCGCGTTGCTGCTGACCGCGTTGACCGGGGAGAACTTCGGAACGGTCGCGGCCTGGCCGGCCGGGCACTTCCGGCCCGACGGCGGCCGCGAGGGTGGGCCGCGCCTCGCCCTGGTCGAGGAGACCAAAGCACGCCGGGGGGCCGAGCGTGAGCACATGGTGGTCCCGCTGGAGGACCTCCCGTCAGGTTTGGCCGAGGTGCTGTCGGTGTCGGCTGAGGAGGACCGGTTACTACGCTCGCCGCTGAGGGTCTACCAGCTACTGCTGGAGTTGACGGAGGCGTCCCGGCGCCTTGGTGGCCACACCGGCGCCTTCACCGCCCGAGCGGTCCACGCCGGGCGGCTCGGAGACTCGGCATTGTCAAGCCCCGGGTTTTGTGGAGACTGGATTAGTTGGTTTCCAGGGTTGTGGTGACCGGGTGGGTCATCGTGTGTAGCGCTTCGTACTCGGCGGGTGGGATGTGCCCGAGTTCGCCGTGGAGGCGCCGATTGTTGTACCAGTCGATGTACTCGACGGTCGCGATTTCCAGGTCGTCCAGGCCGCGCCAGGGTCCGCGGTTGCGGACGAGCTCGGCCTTGTACAGCGAGTTGAACGCCTCGGCCATCGCGTTGTCGTATGAGTCGCCTTTGGACCCGACCGAGGCGAGTGCGCCGGCGTCGGCGAGCCGCTGGGTGTAGCGGATCGCCCGGTATTGCACCCCGCGGTCGCTGTGATGGACCAGGCCGGCCAGGTCGGCGTCGGTGGCCTGGCGGCGCCAGATCGCCATCTGTAGCGCGTCCAGGGCCAAGTCCGTGTACAGGCTGGTGGCGACCTGCCAGCCGACGATCAGGCGAGCGAACACGTCCAGGATGAACGCGGCGTAGACCCAGCCGGCGGCGGTGCGGACGTAGGTCAGATCCGCGACCCACAACTCGTTCGGGCCGGTGGCGGTGAAGTCGCGTTCGACCAGATCACCCGGCCGCCTGGTCTCGGCGGCCGGCTTGGTGGTACGCGGAGACTTGTCCCGCACCAGCCCACGAAGCCCGGTCTCGCGCATGAGCCGCTCAACCGTGCACCTGGCCACATCCACGCCCTGCCGGTTCAACTCGGCCCAGACCTTCCTCGCCCCGTAGACGCTGTAGTTCGCCTCGTGCACCTGCTCGATCTTGTCGGCCAGCACCCGGTCCCGTGCCGCACGAACGGACTCAGGACGGGCCTTGGCGGCGTAGTAGGTCGACGGTGCGATCTCGGCAGGCGTCTGCTTGAGCGCCTCCAGAATCGGCTGGACACCGTGCTCCTCCCGCTGGGAGTCGACGAACTCAACCTTCACCGCGACGGACGGTCCAGCTCCGCTGCGAAGAAAGACGCCGCTGACTTCAGGATCTGGTTCGCCCGCCGCAGCTCACGCACCTCCCGCTCCAACTCCGCGATCCTGGCCGCCTCCGCAGACGTCGTCCCCGGCCGCACCCCTTCATCGGTCTCGGCCTGCTTCACCCACGTCCGCAACGCTTCAGGGTGCACACCGAGCTGGTCGGCGATCCGACGGATCGCCCCACTGCTCGACGCCGGATCCCGCCTCGCCTCGACAGCCAGACGCGTCGCCCGCTCACGCAACTCCTCCGGGTACTTCCGCGGTGCAGCCATGACTCCGAATCCTCCGGGTGTTCGATGTCTCCATCAAACCCGGGGCGGGACACCGCATCCGTAACGCCAAAGACACCGGCCTGCGGAACCTGCCGCTCCACGACTTCACCCAGAACCAGATCTGGTGCGAGCTCGTCGCCCTGGCCTGCGAACTCCTCGCCTGGATGCAGATGCTCGCCCTGCCCGGCAACCCCCGCCGCTGGGAACCCAAACGCCTGCGACTACGCCTGTTCTCCTGCGCCGGACGCATCGTCAAAGGCAGCCGACGTCTGCGGCTCCGCCTCGCCAGAACCTGGCCCTGGAACGACCTGATCACCACCGCGATCACCCGCCTACAGGCCCTGCCCGCCCCCTGACCAGCACCAACCACCCCGACAACGCGGAAAGGACACCACCCGGACCCGTGGAACCCCGCCCACCCGACGCGACAGTCGGGCCCAACCCCTGACCCGACACTGAAAAACGACAACCGGCCGGGTCGCTACGCGACCCACCCGGCCACACGAAAGATCGAGGTTAACCGCGAAACGTCGGGTGGCCCGGGGGAATCTCACCCCCGGGCTCCCACAGATCCCGGCGTGAACTTCTCAGTTCACCGGGCTCTTACTACCCTGGTCACCAAACACGCGGTACTGAGGGAACCCATTGCCAGTGCGCAAGCAAGCGGGGGTATCGCTTGACGATCCCTTGCCAACTCTCCTGGGCCTTCTTCCTTGACCGCAACCGTTTGTATTTCTGACGAATCCAACGCACCAAGTAGGCATTGATGCGCGTCAGGAGGGGATACAGCGCCGATCTGTAGAAGGCGCCATAATAGTTAATCCAACCCCGCACAATCGGGTTAATTTCCCGTACGAGGTCCATGAAGGTGTGACCAGTTCGCGAGTGCAGCCTCCAAGACCGTACTTCTGCACTGATCTTGTTCAAGGCATCCTTACTGATCGCAGGCAGGAACGAGGTAAACATCCTCCCCTCCCTGTCCCGCGCTCCGCGAGCCCGGAACGTATAGCCCAGAAAGGTGAACGACGTGTACTCATGGGAGCCGCGCCGCGTCCCGTCCCGGCAATAGACGATACGGGTCTTCTCCGGATGCAACGCCAGCCCGACCTCTCTTCTCCGGATGCAACGCCAGCCCGACCTCATCCATCCGCTCCGTAAGCGCCTTAAGCACGAAACGTGCCTGGCGTTCACTGAACCCATTTCATCCTCTGATGAAGGGTTGCTGTTTGCAGCATGATCACGAGTTGAGGATTTGGCTCGTGGTACAGAGAAACCCCTGGTAGACGGGTTGATCACCACAACCACCACGTCCGAACCAGGGGTTTCTGCGTGCTGTTCTATCGTGCTGCGGTCGATTTGTCGCGTTCAACGCTGAACTACGTCGCCGGGTTGATCCGGCGCCGTCGCAAGGCGATCGGATCGACCTGGCGGCTGCTGCCCCCGGGCCGCCAAGCCCTCCTCGTCTTGGTCTACCTGCGTAAAGACGAGACGTTCGCCGAGATCAGTGCGGGTTTCGGGGTGTCGGCGACGACGGCCTGGCGGTACGTGGAAGAGACGGTGATGCTGCTGTCGGCGCGTTCCCCGAAGCTCGCCGCGGCGTTGCGGAAGGCCGGCAAGGACGGGCTGAGTCATCTGGTGCTGGACGGGACGCTCATCCACACCGACCGGGTGAAGGCAGACCGCCCGTATTTCTCCGGCAAGCACCGAGTGCATGGGATGAACGTGCAGGTCATCTCGGGTCCGGACGGGACGATCCTGTGGACCTCGGGCGCGATGCCCGGCTCCATCCACGACCTGACCGCCGCTCGGGTGTGGGGCATCTTGCGCGCGTTGGAGAAGGCAGGGATCCTCACCCTCGCCGACAAGGCCTACCAAGGCGCCGAGGCCACGGTCGTGATCACGCCCTACAAAGGCAAGAACAAGCCCGAATCACAGAAGCAGGCGAACCGGTCACATGCCAAGCTCCGTGGCCCCGGTGAACGCGCGAACGCCCAGCTCAAAGCATGGAGAATCCTCAGAAAACTGCGCTGCAGCCCCAGCAAGGCCGGCCACCTGGTCAAAGCCATCGCCGTCCTGCAGAACCACCGAGCCGCTCAAACGACCCAAGGATGAAATGGGTTCACTGAAGCAGTGCAAGACCGCATCATCCACATAGCGCTCGAACCTAATGGCAGGGAACTTCCTGGCCATCCATGTGTCGAAAGCGTAGTGGAGGAACAGGTTGGCGAGTACGGGTGAAACCGCTGACCCCTGAGGAGTCCCACGGTCGCGCTGCTGCAAGGTCCCGTCGGGCAGTTGCAGCGGGGCATTGAGCCCCCGGCGCACATACAGCACCACCCACGGGAGGTCAGTGTTCGCCTCCACCGCTTTGACGATCAGGTCCCACGGGACACTGTCGAAGAACTTCCGGATGTCGAGATCGATCACCCAGTCAGCTTTCCAACAGCGTCGCCGGCAGACCTCGACTGCATCCAACGCGGACCGCCTCGGCCGGTAGCCATAGGAATCGGGATGGAAGATCGACTCGACCTTCCGCTCCAATGCCTGAGCCACCACCGTTTGCGCGATCCGGTCGCCCACAGTCGGCACCCCGAGAATCCGGGTGCCCCCGCCGTGTGCCTTGGCGATCTCCACCGCTTGCACCGGGGGCGGGAAATACGAACCGGAGGACATTCTGTTCCAGATCTTATACAGGTTTCCCTTGAGATCCTTCTCGAACTTCTCGATCGATACCCCGTCGACCCCCGGTGCCCCTTTGTTGGCCTTGACCTTCTTATATGCCTCCCAGACAGCCCGTTTCGATATATCAAACGGCTTGCCTGACGACTTCAACTCGTCCACGCGACTCCTCCCAGGCATCAGCCCGGTTGATCGAACGAACAACAGCCACGGGCAGCCCGGCCCCTTCGCTCCACCGCCATTACAGAGGCTTCATCACTACTACGAACCGGTCCGCCAGCGAACCCCGACTTGGTACTCAACCCCTTGTGGTTTCTGCCACTTGGAGCACTCCCTTTCGCCCACCCAGAGTGGACGGCGCCGGGGCACGCCTTCTCCCGTTCCGTACGGAAGCGGCAGATCAGGATCACGTCGTCTACATGCCGGACACCGCCTGGCCAATGAGCGGGTACCCGCCAGACCCGTCCCGGGATAACTGCAACATCCCGGTTTTGATGTCAGCTGTTCGTGTTACGACACGTCAGCAACGATTCGCTTGCGCTCGTCTTCCTAATCCCTACCTGACGTCTCTTACGACGCCTTTTCCTCATCGCTCACCACGACGGTCTTCATCCCAACGCAGCATGAGGCGGTTTGAAGCCTCCCCCCGCAGGGCGACTTCGAAGGGCCTTCCTTCATCTTCCGTACAGCACCGCATTAAGTCGCTCTACCTACATAAAGCTCCCCTTTGCGTTCGGGACACACTGCAGAACACGATTTGCGTCTTATCCGGATGCAGGTTCAGGCCAAATCGCCGCAGCCTGCGCTCGATGGAGTTACGGACGAAGGTCGCCTGTTTCTCACTTGCGCAGTGGACTACGGCGTCGTCACAGTACCGCTCGAACCTGACTGACGGACACTCCCGGTCCAACCAAGAATCGAAAGCGTAGTGCATGAACAGATTCGACAACAGCGGCGAGATCGCGGAGCCTTGGGGAGTTTCCTTGACTCGCTCGATAAGCGTGCCGTCGGCCTGCTGAATCGGTGTAATAAGCCACCGTTTCACATACAGCAGCACCCATGGCAGATCGGTGTGTCTACTGACTGCAGCGAGAATTGGAGCATGCGGAACGTTGTCGAAGAATCCCTGGATGTCGAGATCGATCACCCATGGGTATCGCCAACATCGTTGCTTGCATGACTCCACTGCGTCCAACGCTGACCGCCCAGGGCGATAGCCATAGGAGTCCCGGTGGAAAACCTCTTCCGCTCCCGGGCTCAGCACCATCGCAACTACGGTTTGGGCGATCCTGTCGGCGACGGTGGGTACTCCAAGAGTCCTTACGCCGCCTCCGCGTTTCGGGATTTCCACTGCCCGGACAGGCGGAGGAAAGTAGCTTCCCGACGAGAGCCGATTCCAGAGTTTGTAAAGATTGTTCTTCTCCTCTTGTTCGAACTCTGCCAGCGACTGCCCGTCCACACCGGCCGCTCCCTTGTTGACCTTGACCCTCTGATACGCGTTCCATACCAGAGTTTTCGGAATATCGAACGGCTTACCTGCTGATCTTGCATCGATGATCAGATTCCTCCCATTTCTGGTTGATCGTCGATCGACACACAACAACACGCCCCCTTCGCTCCATCCCCATTACAGGGACTTCACCGCTACTACGAGGCGTTCCGCCCTCCTGGCGCGCGACCGGTACTCTGCCGCTCATAGTTTTCGCCACTTGCGGCTCTCCCTCTCGCTATCCGCATTAGCCCGCGGATCTCTGTTTCGCGCCGAGGAGTTCTCCTGTTCCGTTGCGAAGCCCGGACCGAGCTCGCGCCACCTTCATGCCGGACACCGCCAGACCAGTAGACAGGTTCCCGTCTGACTCATCCCAGGACAGCATTAAGGCCCTGGTTTCGATGTCACTTAGCCTAACGACACGTCATCAGCGGTTCACTCACGTTCGCCTTCTCGGTCCATACCTGCCGCATCTTGTACGGCTTTTCCACGACGCTCACCACCACGGCTCATTCACCGCAGCAGCTCGTGGCGGTTTGACATCTGCACCTGCATGCCGACGTCGAAGGACCTGCCTTCATCTCCACAACAGCACGACGACTGAAATTCCGTCTTCTACATACGGCCCTCTCAATCATCTTCAGGACACACCAACGCCGTGGCCGAGTCCTTCTGGGCACGTATGCAGACCGAGCTACTCGACCGGCAACGCTGGAGAACTCGCGTCGAACTCGCCAACGCGATCTTCGAGTACATCGAAGGGTTCTACAACCGCCACCGACGCCACTCCGCCCTGAAATACATGAGCCCGATACAGTTCGAAACCGCCCACCCGTCGAGCCTGATCTCCTCACCCACGAGTCCGTGAAACGGGGGCAACATCAAGGCGTCCGTGCAACGGGGGGAACCTCAAGTGGGGTCAGGGCGTACGTGTCGGGACATGTATCCCGAGGTCTTTGAGGCACGTCAGGCACGTAAGCCACGTTCGGGGCTTCGCCCTGGCTCGCGTTCGTCGGCACGCCATGCTGTGAACCGTCCATGATCGTCTCTCCGGGGATCGATGACCGGAGGCCGTCCGCGCCGCTCACCGCCCCGCTCGACCAGACAGGATGCCAGCTGGCGGTGACCAGCGCCGTGTCGTGCTGCTGGCGACCCGGAACCGGGCACAGGTGTCAGGTACCGGACCTGAACGCACCAAGAGGCCACACGACGTCCACGGCCAACCCGGCGAGGCGGGCCGCGGCCACGGTGTCTGCCGTACCGCCGCCGCGACCTGCGGGGGCGCTGCCGTCCCAAACGGCGACGAGGCGGTCCGCGCCCTGGAGAAGTCGGCGATTGGCCGCTTCGTAGGCGGCGCGGCCCGCGTGTTCGTACGGCATGACCACCACGTCGTTGGCGGCGACCCGCAGGGCGTCGAACGTGGCGAGGTCCGCTGGGCTAACCACCGCTTCCCGGTAGTCCCGGGACGGGATGATCGCCGACAGTCGGCCGCCGAGCGAGAGGACCTCCTCAGCGAAGAGCGTGTCGGCGCCGCGGGCCAGGCATGAGCGCCCCACCAGCGCGTCGTCACGCAGGTCGGCCAGCAGCGCACGAAGGTCGGCGCGGATGCGGCCGACCGCCTCGTCGGCCAGGTCCATGTGACCGGTGACGGCGATGGTGACCATGTGACAGCCCGCTTCCGGCCGAGGCGATGTGCCTCTCACCCTAATCCGCTCCGGAGGTGGGGAGAGTGGGCGGTAGCGGGTGCCGCCGCAGTCACACCACGATGGCGGCGAAGCCCAGAAGGTAGGCCGCAGCGAAGAGGACAGGGATCCAGCGTTCAACACGGCCGAGCGGGAGATAGACGCGCCAGTCCCGCCCCTCGCCGAGAGCGCGCCATTCGGCGGCCACGAAGGCTCGGGCCGGCAACCGCTCCTCAAGCGCTCCTATCACCTCGAACTTGCCTCTGTTCAACTGCTGGTAGGAACGGACAGTGAGCCACCAGGTAGCGCACATGCCCAGTAGGACCAGCAGTGCCGCGAGCGCGAGTGCGATCGGAGTCCGGCGGTGATGCTCCTGGGACAGCCAGGAGCCGAGGAAGACGAGCAGCGTGCTGTGGAGGGTCAAGAAGAAGGTGTTGGCGAGGTTGCGCCGAGCGCTGACCCGGTCGGCCATCTCCACGCACAGCTTGTACTGCTCGAAGACCGAGGCGTGATACGCCACGACCGGGTCACGGAAGTTCTCCGCGTTGATGTCCTCGTTCCACAGCGAGTGGCTGATTCCGGCCAAGGAGGGCATCTCCACTTCGTCGTTGAGGGACCTCACACGGCGTTCCCGACATGCCCGGAGGTCTGCCACGCGGTGACGCGCCTGACGATGAGGAGCAGGAGCAGGCCAGCCGCCCCGTAGAACACCATGAGCACAGTGGAGAGGTTCGCATTGGTCAGCACCTGATGCTCGCTGTCCAAATGCCGGGACACACGCCACTGCATCGGCTTGACGACGAAGTTGGCGACCACGAACAGCGCCCACCATGCCCTGACCAGGGTGGCGGGGACGGACCGCCGGGGCGCGCTGGCCCGCCAGACGTCCGACACGACCTGGTACGGGATCCACAGGGCGCCCACCGGGATTACCCAGCCGTTCACCACCCAGCCACGGGCCCGGCGGTGCGCGGCAGCACCGCCCATCCGCTCGGAGTTGATCCGAGCCCGCCACAGCCAGACGATCAACGCGATGCCAGCCGCGCACGATACCGGCACCAACACCCAGAACGACCCCAGATTCGCGAGGGCGTCGGAATTGGCGGCCAGCACCTCCTCCGCCGTCGCCTTCCCGGCCAGGTAGTCGTGGAGGCGAAAGTAGAGGCGCCAGTTAGCCACCGCGACCAACACCTCACGCACGAGCTCTAACGAGACCAATAACGTCACGGCGGTGGCCGCGCCGGTCACCACTCTGGGCCGCTCTGCACTGCTGGCCTGGCTCGCGTTCGTCGGCACGCCTTGCTGCGAATCGTCCATAATCGTCTCTCCGGGATCGATGATCACCCGCGCTTGGCGCGGAGGGGGGTCGGAATGCGATTGGTCCTTGTCCCACGTGCGTCCCGGTTTCCCGGGACGTCATGCTGGATGAGCGTAACAAAACGGCACTAACCGATGCCAAAGAGTTGCAGTGCCCGGCCCACGAGCCAGCCCAGCAGGGCCAGCACCGTGACCAACACGAATCCCTTCCATAACGACATCTGCGTGGCGAAGTGGGCCCGCAAGGCCATAGTCCGCCGGCGGACCCCGGCAGACGCCAGGGCATCCTTGATGGCGCGGGCCGCGAAGTACGCGGGCGTATAGCTCATCATCGACGTCGTTGAGGCGGCGGCCCTCATACCGCGGATTCCGCGGCGTACGAGCGCGCGCCGCGGGAGCTTGGCACGGGGCACGGGCCCTACCCGCTGCAGTTGGGGAGTCCAGTCGGGGGCGAAGGTGATGACGGCGCCGGTCCAAGGATCGCCGCCGACCACCTCTGCCAGCAGGGAAGGGGCCGACAGGTGCTCGTCAAGCCGTTCGGCCACCTCGGGCACCCCACCCGACGCCAGCAGGACGAGCTTCCGTGCGGGCTGGGTGGCGCGGGCCTGCCCGACCTCCCACCACAATGACGCGCCCAAACCAAGCCGTAGCACGATGAGTTGGGACAGTTCCATCAGCCGCAGCACCGTCGGCTGCCAGTCGTCGAGCGGCAGGTAGAACCGCGCCGCCCCCAGCCGCGGCAGCGGCTCACCGGGCCTACCGACCGTGATCACAGGTCCAACGGCGCCCAACGCCGCCGTGAGCTGTTCCTCCCGCGAGTGGATGCTGACGAACGACACCGAGTCGTCGACCTGGGCCGCCGCGTCGTCGTCGGCGAAGCTGCGCAGGTAGAGCACGGGTTGGCGGCCGTCAGCTAGCAAGGCCTGGGCCGCGCCGCGCACCGAGCGCGGGCGGGTGTAGCGCAGGCTCAGGAGCCCGGCCCCCAGCGTGGCAAGGCCACCGACCAGCACCCCCACCATGGTCATCGGTGCCATGGTGTAGCCCTGCCGCTGTGCTCCGCTGACCGCGATGCAGCCCGCCGTGAACAGCACGTATCCAGCACCGCTGGCTAGCAGAAACACCGGTCGCCGCCACCACGGCTGACGCGGCGCGAACCGGCTGACAACGCTGACGATCCCCGAGGCGCCCGACCGGCGTCGCCGCCGCAGCCACAGCGCCGGCCCCAGCAGCGCCGCGGCGGGCACCGCCCAGTACAGCGCGGTCGCGCTCGACGAGCCGAGTCTCCGATCGAGCCCCGCCCGGTCCCGCCGGACGTCCGCCGCCAGCCCAGCGACCCGTGCGCGGGCGAGGGAGACTCGGCCCTTCTCGACGCCAGCGGCGGCGGATGAGACCGCGGAGCGGCTCGCTCCCGACGAGGCGTTCTCCGTGAACCACGTGTCGCCCGCACGGATCTCGGCGCGCGCGGTCACGTCCCCGGCGGCGTAGCGATCCAGCGCGGCGGTGAACGCAGCGGCCCGTGCGGAGGCGCCGCGGAAGCGGTCGCAGGCCCGCAGGTCCATGCCCGCGCTGATCGCCAGGTGCAGCGCGACATAGGCCGTGACGATCGTGACCGCCGTGATCAGCCGGGCGAACGCCCGTAAACGCGAGGACACTTCAGCCCACCCCTCATCTCGCTCTGGCACCACCCCCCGACGCAGGCAGCATCTCGGACGTGTCCAGTCACTTGTTAGCGTCAATAATTGTCTAAGTGCAGCGTTCCGCGCATCGTGGTATCCACGTACCTTCTCGGAGCTCAGATTTTCTTACGCCCATTACTGAGCCTTTTTCACAATCGCTACCCGAGCCGCGTGACCTGGGCGGACGCAGCTCTTCCCGAGCTAACGGCGTCAAGCCGCGACCGGCGGTCCGTACATCCTGGCTCCAGTGCCAGCTGCGGATCGGCAGCCTCCGGCACGTCCGCCACCACGGCACCGGCACCAAACCTGGAACGGGTCCCGCCGTCCGCGCAGGGCCGGGCGGGCGCCGGCAGCGGCCGTAGCCCACAGGAGATGTGCTCTGGGGGATGCCGGAACCGTAGTGGGCTGTACCGGCGCTGTCCGTCAGGCCGTCGAGGAGATGCTGGTCACCCGTCGACCTGCAGATTCGTGGGATCGGCGGGACACCCAGTCTGGCACCCTCCAAGACAAGGGCACCGACCAGAGCGCGATCAACACGGATCACCTACGTGCCTTACGTGACGGAACGAGCCGCAAGCTGCTGACCTGCTAGTTCGCTCAACTACCCCAGATAACTACGGCCTTCGGCTTCGGCCGCGGCGATCCCTTCGGCGGTCGAGTAGACCCCGGGGAGATGTGGGATTGATGTCGCTTTTGTCCGCACCGGTGCTGCGGTCCGCCGAGACGCTCGCCCGCGGCGCCGTCCGGCTGGCCGGCCTGTGCGTCCTGCTCGCCGCGTTCGCCGCCGGACGCTGCCGTACGCACTACGCCCGGCACCGGGAGAACCGGCTGCTCGCCGAAGGGCGGTTCTGCGCCGTCGACGGATGCGGTGGACCCGCCTCGCATACCCGGTACTGCCAGCGGCACTATGAGCGGGTCCGCCAGCACGGCGACCCCGGACCCGCGTATCGACTCACCAACCCCCAAGGCGAGAACTGCCAGGCGGACGGTTGTGAGTCCCCGCCGGTCGCCCGCCGGTACTGCTCCGCCCATTACGAGGCCCTCTGCCAGCAGAAGACCTGCTCGGTGGGCGGCTGCGACCAGCCCCTGGTCGCGCTCGCCCTCTGCCGGGCGCACTATTCCGCCCACCGGCGCGGCCACGGCCACGCCGAACGCGCCATCGACCGGCGATGCGGATGTGACCTGTGCCGGCGATACCGGCAGGACAACCCCGATGAGTGGGACCGCGCGCAGCACACCCGGCACGAACGCGAACGCCGCCGCCGGCGACGTGTCGAGGCCTTCACCTTGACGCAACGGCGTCTCATCGTGCGGCGGCTCCGCGACGGCGCCACACCGGCCGAGGCGGCCGGCGACGCTGGGATCCCCGTACGGGCCCTGTGGGAGTACGCGGTACTGATCCCCCGATGGGGGCGTGCCGTCGACGAGCTCCTGCGGCAGACCCGCGACCCGGCCATCACGCACGGCACCGAATACGCCTACAAGGAAAAGCACTGCCGCTGCGCGGACTGCCGGGAGTGGAACCGCAGCCGCGGCGAAGGTGACCGCGCCCGGAAGTTGGACCTCATTCACCGAGAGTCCGGTCCGCAGGGGATCACAGTCCTCAACATTGCCTCCGACCGGGAGATCCTCGCGGAGATCGAACGGCTTCGTGTCGAGGTCGCCGCCTTGAGACAGCCAGAAGACGCCCCCGATCGGGGGTGGCTGGAGATCGACGAGCTCATCCTCGGCCGAACCAACAAGATCCAGGCGCTCGCCAAGATCCGAGAGCTCTGCGGCTGCGGCCTACGCGAAGCAGTGGACCTACTTGACGAGCGGCATCAAACGCTCCGACACCTGCGTCCCAACGGATTCGCCGAGGATCCCGACGAGCAAGAGCGAGATCCGCTGCTACTGCTCTCACCGGACAGCCAGCAAGTCGACAACACTAATTCCGACAACAGGCTTGCCTAATGAATGCATGAGAGCTGACATCTGCCGGTGATCTCCAACCACAACATCTCGGTCGTAGCGCTGGTGGTGGTCACGGGTTCCTCCTCATTGGATAGCCCGGCTTGAACATGCCGTTCGATCTGGCACCGCAGGATCTGCGCGACCGCGTCGATTCGCAGCTGCCGAGCGCAAGAGCGCATGAACATGCCCTTCTAGCTGGAGTGGAGGGCTGCGACGTATAGGAGGTCCCGACGGACTGCTGCCCCGCGGTCCGCCGGGACCGGAGGGGTGGTCTGCCAGCGCTACTCCCAACGCGGCGCCGAGCCCCTCGTCCCGTACCCAGGCGATAAGCGGGTACGGGAGATCAGGCGGTCTTAGGCACGCCAGGGCCAGCGAGGGCTCTCTCGGCCTCTTGGGGGTACTTCAGGACGAGCCGCCGCAACTCCTCGATCTCGGCCTGCGCCAGGGCGCCGACGCTGGGACCGGCGATGGCGTCCCTGAGGCCGCGCAGCTCGGTCGCGTAGCTCAGTGCCTGCTCATGGTTCAGGCCGCTCATGACGGGCCGAAGTGGGAGATGGTAAGCGGCTGTGCGCCCTGTTCGACGAGTTTGGCTTCCTCGTGCAGCACCCGGTCCAGGTCGGCCGGAGTCTTTCCGAAGACCGTAGGGCGGATACCGGCGCTCTCGTCGAGACGCGAGGCGTAGTAGTCGCCGTCACGGATGTCGAGGTGCGGGTTCGTGCGCGAACGCCAGATCTTCCACCTGCTGGCCCACGCCTGCTGAAGGGCGGAGAGTGCCGGATCGGGCTCAGTCAAGGGGATCATCCCCGTTCTGTCGCCGAGTTCGTAGCCACTCGCCGACAGTCGGCGCCGGCCTCTCGCGTACGTGCACCGTGGGCCTCCTGCGTTGTCGCTGATCGCTTACAACCAGTGAAGTCGCGCGGCGGCTTTGCGTCATGGTGATACTGGGGGACACACGCGGATGCGAGCCTCGTGTCCGTGCCCGTCCGGCCGAGGTGCACGCAACATGTCAGCCGACAAGAAACGCATCGGCGCGCGCCTGCGCGAAGAACGTACGGCGCGCCACATGACCGTCGAGGCGCTCGCCGAAGCATTCCGTGACGCGGCCAGCGATCGCGACCGACAATTCATGCCGAAGCTCGAAGACCTGCGGCGCCAGATTCGAGGCTACGAGGCCGGCGAGCACACACCGCGCGGCCGTAACCGGATGCTGTACTGCGCGGCCTTCGAGATGACCGAGGCGGACCTGTTCGGTGCCGCCGAGAACACGCAGAGCACGCCCGAGCCAGGCTTCGATAACGAGATCGAGGCCCTGGAGCTCGCTCGCCGCGCCGCAGCGAGCGACGTCGGCACCGAGACCCTGCGGCGGTTGCAAGAGGCCGTGGACGACCTGGCGGTGTCCTACCCTCGGACGCCACCCGCCGAGCTGCTGGAACGAGTAAGACGCCACCTCGCGTACGTCGTCGGCCTGCTCGACGCCCGCAAGACGCTCGCCGAGCATCGCGGGTTGCTCGTCGTCGGTGGCTGGTTGTCCCTGCTGGGCGCGACGTGCCACGTCGACCTACATGAGCGTTCGGCGGCATCGGCGCGGCTGCGCACCGCGGCCGGCCTCGCCGAGGAAGCGGGACACGCCGAGATCGCCGCATGGTGCCTGGAGACTGAGGCGTGGCAGGCCCTGACCGACGGCGATTACCGGCAGGCCGTCACTCTCGCCCGAGGCGCCCAGACGCTCGCGCCTGACGGCAGCTCGGCGCGTATCCAGGCGACCGCACAGGAGGGCCGGGCGTGGGCGCGCCTCGGGACGGCTCAGGAGACCTACGGGCAGTTGGACAAGGTCGCCGCGATGACGTCCAACCTGCAGACGCCCGACCGGCCCGAGCATCATTTCCGGTACGACCCGGCGAAGGCAGACGCCTACGTCGCGACGACACTTTCATGGCTCGGTGATCCTGCGGCTGAGCCGTATGCCCGGCAGGTGCTTGCGAGGATGCAGGCACCGGCTGACGGTCGCGTGCGGGCGCGTCGTGTCGCGTCCGCACGGCTGGATCTGTCGTTGGCGCTCGTCGCCTCCGGGCGTCCTGACGAGGCCGCCCAGGAGACCTTGACCGCCGTCACGAGCGGTGTCCTGGTGCCGTCGAACTACTGGCGTGCCGCCGAGGTGATCGTCGCCGTGGAGGCAGCACATGTACCCGAGGTGACCGACCTGCGCGAGGCGTACCGGGAACTGCCCGGACCAGCAGGCGGGTAAGCACGCTCTTGCCCACGCTAAGAGGTGCGTGCACCACAACGCCCCGCGCGACCTCCAAGCCACGGCCGGCGGGGCGCCTCTATCTCCGGGCTACATGCCTGCGCGGGCCGTGGCGACGAGCGCGAGCAGCGTTCACGGCGGCGGCCCGGTCGCAGGAGGTCATCTCCCTGCTCGGGGTCGACCCGCCGCATCCAGTACTCGATGGATCCGGGGCCGTCGGCGCGGGCCGGCGCGGTGGCGAGGGAGCGGTTCGTCTCGCGCGCCCAGCGCTCGTTGGAGGCGATGGAAGCGGCCGTACGGTGCTCGGACTCGAGCCACCTCGCCGGTCGAGCCGGTTCAGCTGTGGACGATGCGGTTGCCGCTGCCGAGGTCGCTGACCTGCGGGTGGCCGCGGAGGTGACGGAGTTGCCGTTGCCCAGTACGGACAGCTTGACGGTGGCGTGGATGGTGACGCTGTCGCCGTCACCGGTGACGTTCACCGCCGCGCAGGTGCCCGTCAGTGTGAGCTGGTCGCGGTTGCCCTGAATCTCGACCGTCTTCCCGTCACAGGCGACCACGCGGCGTACGCCGTCGTCGCTGACGACGACCGCTCCGGTCTTCGGTGCCGTGGCGGGGGCCTACGGCGCGCCGGCCCCGTGGCTCACGGTGTTGTTCCGGCCTAGGTCGTTGACGTGCGCGTCGCCGGAGAGGCCGGTGCCCCAGGTCACGGTGTTGTCGTGCCCGGTGATGTTGATGACCCCGGCCTTGTCGACCGTGACTTTGTTCCCGGTGCCAATAAGGTTCAGCGTCGGGCAGGAGCCCGTGAGGCGCAGGGTGTTCCGGGAGCCGGCGATGTTCACCGGCCGGCCGCCGCAGTCATAGGTCTGGTCGATTCCGGACCCGACGATGTTGCCGGGTGCCTGTGCGGCGGTGACGGCGGGCGCCTTGGATGCCTCGGCCGTCGACTGCGGCGCCGCGTCGTCCTTGGAGCCGGACTGGCATGCCGTGACCATGAGGCAGGCGAGCACAGGGATCAAGACGCGGGAGGTTGCCATGGAGGTCCTTTCAGGGGTAATTGCGTGAGCCGCACCGTCGCGGCACGCGGCCGGACGGTGACGACGATCACGGTTCGACGCGGCGACGCCGGTCACCGTTCCCCTGCTGCGCGGCCCCTTTCGGCACCCTCCGTCTCGAGAATTCCGGCCGGCCTGATATAAGGAGCCGTTTGGCGGGCCCGCGTCCATCACGTGCGCGCGAGCGGGCCTCGCCGCCGAACTGAGCGAACTTCGTACGGCCGAGGTCCATCACGCGCACCCGAGCGGGCCATGTCGCCCACGTCGTGGAGCTCGACCCGCGGTACCTCGACGTCATCTGCCGGCGCGGCGGCCACCGCCGGCGCCGCGGCACGGCGCGCGACTTCGCCATCGGCCGACAAGACGCGAAAGGCCGTGCCATCCGACGGAGGCGCGGCCTCGCCTACTCGCCCGACCTCATCGCCACCGGCCTGCACTCCCTCGACGGCGCCCGTTACCTCCGGGACGTCGCCAACGCCGACCATACGGGTCACCCTGACTCCCTACGCCCGCCCCCACCGTACGAGCGCAGCGTGATCGCGATGTCTCTGGCCTGCGCCGACGTGTCTGAGCTTCATAGGCGGTTCATCGGCGAATCGTGTGGCGTTCGGGTGGACGAACGGTGGGGCCGAGACGGTCGTCGCGGGGTTCATCCATCGGATCCCTCGTGGAGGACATGATGCTCATTCGAACCAAGATCGCCGCCTCTGTCGCCGTGGGAACGCTCGCTCTGGGTACGGGGCTCGTGCCGGCGCTGGGGGCGACGCCCGTCAAGAGTGCCGGGCTCACCGCTCCCGCACCGCCGCCGGTGTTCACCGCCACCCTCGCCAAGTCCTACGACACCTTCGACGCGCACCAGGCCGTCGCCGTCGACAAGAAGTACTTCTACGTGGTCGACAACCGCAGCATCACCAAACATGATCGGGCGAGCGGGAAGCCGCTGCTCCAGTTCGTCGGCGACAACGACGGGCCGATCATCCACATGGACAGCGCCGTCGTGGTCGGAGACAGGCTCTACACCGCGCATTCCAACTACGACACCACGCCGGAGAAGAGCTCGATCGAGGTGTACGACACCCGGACGATGCGGCACGTCGGAACGTTCGGCTTCGGCATCTACCGTGGCTCGCTCACCTGGCTGGACCGGCACGACGGCGCCTGGTGGGCCGGCTTCGCCAACTACGACGCGGTCCCGGACGGCCAGACCGAACCCTACGGCCGTACCGACAACACCCAGGTCGTCAAGATGGACGACCACTTCCAGGTCACCGAGTCCTGGACGATCCCCCAGGTGATCCTCGAACGCTTCAAGCCGATGAGCAACTCCGGCGGCTCATGGGGACCCGACGGCCGACTCTGGCTCACCGGCCACGACCTCGACGAGGCGTACGTCATGAACGTCCCGAAGGCGGGAACCGACCTCGAATGGGTCGCCACGGTGAAGCTGCCGAGCGTCGAGGGCCAGGGCATCGCATGGGACCGTTCGGGTGACCGGCCGACGCTGTGGGCGATCAAGCGCTCCACCTCGCAGGCGCTGAGCTTCACCGCCCCGTACACCTCGATCACCGACCCGCGCACCTCCCCGTGGCAGGTCCTCGGCCCCGGCCACTTCCAGCAGTGAAGACGACCATGCCTTAGACGTCCGAAAATGAGGGGCCGCCGGGGGCGAGTAGTGCCGGGAGTTCCCCGGCGAGTTGCCGACGCTCGGCTGGTACGTGCCGGTTCGCCGAAGCTCGTCCCGGGACGAGCAGACCTGTACGACGGCTGCTGACCGAGTGACGGGCCCGGTCCGCCGTGAAGAACGTTCACGGCGGACCGGGCCCGCTCACGTGTACGGGCGCGACGGATCATCTCGGTGGAGGGCTAGGCGGGCGAGGCGGGCTGACATAGCGTCCCAAGCATGGACACGCCGCTGGTTCTGCTCGACGTGGACGGTGTTCTCAATCCATTTCAACGTTCTCCCGGATACCAGCGGTACCGGGCGACTCCGAACGGTGTGACGTACCGGCTGCTGCTCAACCCCGGGCACGGGCCGATGCTCACCGAACTCGCCGACGCGACCGGGGCGGAGCTGGTCTGGGCGAGTTACTGGACCGACACGGCGAATGACTGGATCGGGCCTCGTGTCGGGATTCCTCCGCTGCGGGCGATTCCGATTCCTCCGCGGGACGCGCGGTACTCGTACGGGGCGTGGAAGGCACGGCACGTCGCGGAGTGGATCGGGGACACTCCGTTCGTGTGGCTGGAGGACGAACCGGACGTTCCGTCGGCGCTGGAAGGAGCCGGGCTCGGGCCACATCTCGTCGTCGGCGTCGATCCGCAGGAGGGGCTGACCGAGGTTCACATCGGGGAGGCCCGGACCTGGTTGGAACAACTCGTGGAGAAGCGCGGTTACGATCAGCGTCCTACGCGAGGGAGCGATCATGGCCACGGTACGAGTCGAACGGACCGATGACGGCGGCTTCGTCGCGCGGAACTCCCGCGGCGCGGAGGTCTCCATCGGAGGTTCTGACCAGGACGGCGTCTTCACACCCGTCGAACTCCTTCTCGCCGCACTCGGCGGCTGCGAGATCGTGACGATCGAGCCGCTGACGGCCAAGCGCGGGCATCGCCTGGTCAAGCTGGCGGCGACCGTCGAGGCAGAGAAGACCGCGCCGACCAAACTCGGCACCGTCACGGCCACGTACGAGATCGAACTCCCGCCCGGCGACGACGAGGCGGCGAAGGTGTTCGCCGACGTGGCGCACCGCGTCCACGATCACCACTGCACGGTCGGCCGCGCCCTCCGCGAGGTCACCCCCGTGGAACAGGTCCTCCCGGACAGCCCAGACACTCCCTAGCCCGCCGGGCGGCGAAGGTGTTCACCGACGCGCCCCCAGGCCGTACGCCAACCGCAGTCGATCATTACGGTCGTCCGGATACGACCCAAGAGTTGAGATTGGATCGTTTGTATCCACCCTGAGGACTAGGTGTCGTACGCATATGGGGCGAGTGGCAGACCATTCCTTGAGGTGATCACACGGAAGCCGATTTCCTCCAAGCTTGAACCATGGCGTTGCTTGCCCCTCCGTGCCCGTCGGCGACACCCGAGCCGGCCGACACGAAACCGACGGCCTTCCGGGCCCCGCGGCTCTGGCGGGAGATCCTTCTCGTCATCGCCTTCTACGGCGCGTACACCCTCGTGCGCCTGCTGATCCCGCATGACGAGCCCGCGGCGTACGCGCACGCCGGGCAGGTTCTGCGGCTGGAGCACGCCCTCGGCCTGGACTTCGAGCTGAGCCTCAACCACGCTCTGATGCACTCGGAGGGCCTCGCCAGGCTCGCGAACGCGTTCTACGCCACCGCCCACTTCGTGGTCACCCTGACCGTCCTGGTCTGGCTGTACCGGCAGCGGCCGCGGTATTTCCGGTGGCTGCGAACGTCGCTGATGCTCGCCACCGGCATCGCGCTGATCGGCTTCTGGGTCTACCCGCTCGCCCCACCGCGCTTCCTCGGCGGGCAGGGTTTCGTGGATCCGGTGACGGCCTTCCACACCTTCGGGCTCTATTCCTCGCCGCAGGCGGGGTCGATGACGAACCAGTTCGCCGCGATGCCGTCCATGCACGCCGGATGGTCTCTTTGGTGCGCGGTGGCGGTCGTTACACTTTCACGCCGTCCATTGATCAAGATGGCCGCAGCACTTTACCCGATCGTCACCCTCATGGTCATCTTCTCGACGGCGAATCACTATCTCCTGGACGCTGTGGCCGGCGTCACAGTCACGGTGTTCTCCCTGTTCGCAGGCTTGCTCCTGCATCGCAAGGAGAGCGGAGGGAGGCCTCCGGAGGATCACAAAGTGACAAACAAGACAACGATTCTCTCCGGTTCGGGCCATTCGATCTGACACCATAGAGATCATGTCGAGTTCGGCCGTAGCGCCAGTCGCCACGGGCGACACGATGAACGTCCCGATGGGGGCGACCGCGGTACGTCCGCGGCTCTATCGCGAGATCCTCCTCATCGCCCTCTGCTACAGCGCCTACTCGCTCGTACGCAACCTCGTCCCCGCCACGCACACCAAGGCGCTGGAGCTCGGGCGGCAGATCCTCCGCCTGGAGGGGTTCCTCCACATCGACGTCGAGCACCCGATCAACCGGCTATTCGCCGAGGACCGCTGGCTCGGCGTCGGCGCCAACTATTACTACGCCTCGCTGCACTTCGTCCTCACCATCGGCATCCTGGTGTGGCTCTACGTCTGGCATCCGGACCGCTACGTCTTCTACCGGCGCCTGATCTTCGCGACGACGGTGCTGGCCCTGCTGGGGTTCTGGCTGCTCCCGCTGGCTCCGCCGCGCTTCCTGCCCGGTTTCGTCGACACCGTGGTCACCTTCCACACCGGCGGCCTGTACGAGTCGGGCGCCTCACCGATCGCCTCGGTGTCGAACCAGTACGCCGCGATGCCCTCCCTGCACACCGGCTGGTCGCTGTGGTGCGCGATCGCCGTCGTCGAGCTCGTGCGCTCGCGCTGGGTCAAGGTCGTCGCCATCTGCTACCCGATCGCGACGATCACCGTGATCCTCGGCACCGCCAACCACTACCTTCTCGACGCGGTCGGCGGAGCGATCACCCTGGGCTGCGGCTACCTCGTCACGCGCGGCGTGCGCACGGCCGCCCCGAAACTCGGCCCGGCCGCCCGCGTCTTCTCCCACGACTAGCGCCTGTCTCAGAGCCCCGCCTGCGCGGTGACCTCAACCGCCCTTGTCAGCCTTTCCCGTGACCGCCGCCGCCATGGCCGTGCCCGTGCTTGCCGGGTTTTTCGCGCGGGACCTTGATGTCGGGCCGGCGCGCCGGATGACGCGTCGGCTGCAGCACTTCGCGCGGCGGTGAGCTCGACGCCACCGGAGTCGGCCGTACCACCGGCTCGCGTCCCCCTGACGGGCGGATGAGCCAGCCGATGAGCCCGGCCGCCAGCGCGATCGCGAGCCCGCCGGCGACGAGCGGCAGCGCCCTGCGGTGCGGCTTCGCCGGAGGAGGCACGGGCAGCACCCGGGTATGGCTCCCCGGGACGCTCACGGGCCGCGTATCGCCCCGCAGCCGGGCGGCCAGGCCCGCGACGGTCGAGGCCCCGGGCGGCCGTGCCCGCGGGTCCTTGGCGGTGAGGTCGAGCACCAGGGCACGCAGACCGGGCGGCACCTCCGGCGGCAACGGTGGAAGCGGGGCGTCCCGGTGCGCGATCACGACGGCGGGGGCGGGCCCCTCGTACGGCGGGCGTCCTGTGAGCATCTCGAAGGCGATCACGCCCAGGGCGTACAGGTCTCCGGCGGCCGTCACCGGGAGCCCGGCGGCGGCCTCGGGCGCGAGGTAGGACGGGGTGCCCATGAGCAGTCCCGTACGCGTCACCGGTGCGGCGTCGACCGCGCGGGCGATCCCGAAGTCGGTGATCTTGATGGAGCCGTCGCGGCCGACCAGCAGGTTGCCCGGTTTGACGTCGCGGTGCACGACGCCGGCGGCGTGCGCCGCGGCCAGGGCCGAGGCCACCAGCGCGATCACTTCGAGCACGCGGTCCGGGCCGAGTGGAGCCGACCGGGCGATCGTCGCCGACAGGGGCTCGCCCTCGACGAACTCCATGACCAGGTAAGGCGGCACGTCGCCGCCGCCCTCGTCGTAGTCGAACACCTGGGCCACGCCGGGATGCGAGAGCGCCGCGGCGTGCCGGGCCTCGCGGCGGAACCGCTCGCGGAACTCCGCGTCACCGGTGTATTCGCCCCGCAGCACCTTCACCGCGACCGTACGGCCGAGCGCGGTGTCGTCGGCCTTCCAGACCTCACCCTGGCCGCCGGTGGCGATCCGCTCGGTCAGCCGGTAGCGCTCGCCCAGCACCGCGGCCGGGCCTGTCACGAAAGTCATCAGGGCGATGATACCGACGCTCGGCTCGAAGACTCGCCCCGACAGGTACGCATTCGCCGTTGCTAATACACATTTGAACGTGCACTTAGCTCTATGACCGATATATACAGCCGCCAATCCGGCCCCTGTCACCCGCCGATCAAAGCGCCGACCGAAAATCACCGACACGGCCGATTGCATTGGGCCGCGAGACCGTGCATCATCAGCGCATACCGCTCCGCATTGATCGCGATTGTCGCTCAACGCACGGACGGGTATGGTACGAGTCCGAAACCCACGCCCGACTCACGCGTGCCCCCTGTCGCATCCCCCATGAAATGCGACCAAGGAGATTGATACGCCCGAATTCGACGATTCCTCCCCCTCGTCGCCCCTCGGCGCCGGACCGCGGTGCGACAAGCGAGCACTGGAGTTCAGTAGTGCATGCTCTTGAATTTCGAATTCTCGGTCCGCTCGAGGTCACCTGTGGCGCCCGGCGCGTTCGCGTGGCCGCGGGCAAACAGCGGGTCCTGCTCGCCACATTGCTGCTCAGCGCCAACCGGATCGTCCCTCTCGACGAGCTGATCGAGCGCCTGTGGGACGGCGCACCACCCCGGTGCCCGCGCGGGGCGCTGCACACCAACATGACGCGGCTGCGCCAGGCCCTCGACCGGCGCGAAGACGGTCAGGACGACCCGGTGACGACGTCCGCCGCCGGCTACGGCATCGAGGTCGACCACCTCGACCTCATCCGCTTCCACGAGCTGGTCGACGCGGCGCGCGCGGCCGGCGAGGGCGGCGACCTCGCACGTGAATCCGCGGGCCTGACGGAGGCCCTGTCACTGTGGCGCGGGCCGGTCCTGACCGACGTACGCTCCGACTCCCTGCACCGCGACGTCGTGCCCAGCCTGGCCGAAGAGCGGCTTCGCACCCTCGAACGCCGCCACGAGGTCGACCTCGCACTCGGCCGGCACGACCGGCTCATCGGAGAGCTGCGGGCTCTGACCGGACGGCACCCGCTCCACGAGCGGTTCTGGGGCCAGCTGATGCTCGCTCTCTACCGCTCCGGACGCCCGGCCGAGGCCCTGGAGACGTACGGCGAGGTGAGCGCCTGCCTCCGCCGCGACCTCGGCGCCCTCCCCGGCCCCGAGATCCGCGACCTCCATACCGCCATCCTGCGTGACGATCCCAGACTTTCCTCCACGTCACCTGAAAGCAATCTGTAAGTGGACTGAAAGAGGCTCTTCCTAGGTTGGCATCAGCCGACAAGGAAGGGTTCAGGATGAGCGTGAAAGAGCCGACGATATATCCGGGTGTGGATACGATCCGGCAGATTCAGCAACTGATGATGCTATGCGCTCTTCTGCCGCCCGACGGAAAGCTGCGCGAGATGCTCACCACCGCTCTCTCGCTTCACGAGGAGCCCGTTCTCGCCCGCACCACTCCGGTGACCGACCTCCATCCTTTCGCGACCAAGGAATGGCTCGAATCCATCTGGTTGCGAAGTGATTTGTCCCCCGACGAGAAGGAGCTGGTCGACTGGCAGAACAACAGCGACAACATGGCGGCCGCCATGCGCGAGCTGGCCGATGTCGAGGCGCAAATCGGCGTGACACTGGTCGCCACGAAGGTCTCGTAAGCCGACATCTCGTCCAATGCTACGCACTTCAGGAGGAATTATGCCCACCACCATGAACCTTCAGGCCGTCGTCGACAGCGAGTTCCGCACCGAGCTGATCGCCGACCCGAGCGTCTTCGGCGTCTCCGCCATCTCACTGCCCGCCTCGGTGGAGCAGCCCGACCAGGAGTCGCTCGACTTCTGGACCGAGGGCATCGCCGCCATGGAGGTCTACGCCTGCGCCAGCACGTGCAGCTTCGGCCCGGCGACGATCCTCTGCGACGGCTCCACCAAGTAGCGCGCTCAGGGGCCCACACCCCGCTCGCGGGACGGCAGGCCGGCGTCGCCGGTCTGCCGTCCTCCCCTCGTAACGGCAGGAGCTCCTCAAGCATGGGTGACCTCTCCTTTCTCGACATCGCCGCCGGCGCCGCCAACCTGACGGAGCGGATGCGGATCGTGGCGGCGCTGGAGACCACGGGCCGCGCTCCGGCGCAGGGCTCGCTCTCCCCGTTCGACGTGTGGAAGATCGACCGCCACGCGGGGAGGCTCGCGACGAAGTTCGCCACGGAGGCCGCGGGCCGGCCGGCAGCGGCGCACCACGGCAAGGACGAGATCGCGCGGGTCCTGACCGCCTACCGCCACCACGAGCTGGGCCTGGCCGGCGCGGACGACGAGACGAAGGCGTTGTTCTCCGACGTCCAGAGCGCGTGGTTGCCGGCGTACCGGGCGGCTCTCGCCGGATTCGAGCGGTCCACACGCGTGGCGGCCGACGCGAGCTGGCGGCGCTTCGACGTCTACTACGAGCGGTACGCCAAGGTCTGCGAGCCGTTCCTGACCCTCCTCGGCCGCCGGCTCGGCGCCGTGAGCGCCGAGCACCCGGGGTTCGTCGACCGGCAGGTGATCGACGACCTCCAGCGGCACCTCCTCGGCCGCTTCGAGCTGTGCCTGGCGTGGGCCCTGGAGGCCGCCGCCAAGGTCCACTGCGCGGAGCGCGGCATCGACGAGGCGGCCGCGCCGCGCGGCGACTACCTCGCGTTCGTCGACGGGACGTTCGCCGATGCCGAGGCCTACCATCGCTTCTTCCTCGGTTTCCCGGTGCTCGGACGCTGGCTCGCGCACGTCACCGACCTGGTGTCCGGGTTCGGGCGCGAGCTGATCGAGCGCCTCGCGGCCGACTCCCCCGCCATCGGTGCGGAGTTCTTCGACGAAGAGATCACGGCGATCCGTTCGCTGCGCCTCGGCCTGTCCGACCACCACGCGGGCGCCCGCGGTGTCGTGATCGTCGAGGCCATGCTGGCCGGCGGCGGCACCGGCACCTTCGTGTACAAACCGCGCTGCGTCAGGTCCGAGGCGGCCTCGCAGCAGTTGCTCGCGCGGCTGCGCGACGACGGCGTACTCGGCTTCGCCACCCGCCCGGTGCTGCCGCGGCGCGCGTACGGCTACGAGGCGCTGATCCCGTCCGGCCGCAACCACCTGAAGACCCGCGAGGAGGTCGAGCAGGTCTACGCCGAGCTCGGCGGCCACCTCGGCATCTTCTACATCCTCGGCGGCGGCGACCTGCACTTCGAGAACATCCTCGTCGCCGACGGTCACGCGTACGTCTGCGACTGCGAGACCGTCCTCGGCGTCCTGCCGCGCGGCCAGGCGCGGCCACTGGGCACCCTGCTCGACTCCGTCTTCAAGACCGGCCTGCTGGAGTGGCCGCGCACCCAGGTCTCGGGCACCGACATGCGGGTCAGCGGTTACTCCGGCGGTGAGGCGTACGAGATGCCGGTGCCGGTGCCGCAGGTCAACGAGCACCGGGCCACGTTCCGCGCGTCGGTGACCCACCAGGACGGCGTGCACGTCGAGCCGGGCGGCTCCAACCGCGTCTTCCTCGACGGCGAGCTGACGCAGCCACAGGACTACACCGACGCGATCATGGACGGCTTCAGCCGGGTCTACGACTGGTTCGAGCAGCGGCCCGACGAGGCGGTCCGCGCGGTCACCGAGATCTTCGACGACACCTCCGTGCGGTTCATCAACTGGGGCACCCAGATCTACGCGCAGCTGCTGATCTCCGCGCGTCATCCCAAGTGCCTGGTCGACCCGATGGAGGTCGACCTGCTCGCCAACACCGTGCGCACCTTCCCGCGCAGCTGGGACGACGGCGGCGTGCTCGCGGAGCGTGAGCTGGAGTCGATGTGGCGGCTCGACGTGCCGATCTTCACGGCCTCCGCCCACGGCGGCGCGCTGGTGCACGACCACGCCACCCGGATCCCCGCCCACCTCGACGCCTCGCCCCTCGAGTACGCCGCGCAGCGGATCCGGCGGCTGTCGGGGCACAACCGCGTCCAGCAGACCCAGTACATCGCGGCCGGGCTGTCCGCCGCGGAGGTGAGCAGCCCGGCGTTCGTCTCCGCCTCGACCGACTACGCGACCCGGATCGGCGAGCGCATCTGCGGGATGCTCCGTGAGCCGTCGGCGCCCGCCCCGTGGACCTCGTACGAGATCTCGCCGAAGGGGCTGATCGAGGTCGACGTCGAAGCCGACCTCTTCCACGGGTCGGCCGGGATCGCGCTGTTCATGGCCTACCTCGACGACGTGATGCCGCGGCCAGAGTTCCGGCGCGCCGCCGAACGCGCCCTGGCGCACGCGATCGACACGACCGACCGGTCGAAGATCGGCGCGTTCCAGGGCCTCGGCGGCCTGATCTACCTGCTCACCCACCTCCACCGATTGTGGGACGACCGCGGCCTGCTGGAGCTCGCGGTACGCCTGGGCGACGAACTGCCCGGCCGTCTCGCCGGCGGTGTGTCGTTCGATGTGCTGACCGGCGCGGCCGGCGTCATACCGGTGCTGCTCGGCCTCGGCCGCGAGACCGACGGCAAGGGCCTCGACCACGCCGAGCACTGCGCGGAGCTGCTGCTGCGCCACGCCGTGGTGGACGGCGACACGCTGAGCTGGCCGCTGTCCCACCCCGGGGAGGGCGCGGCGAACCTCACCGGCTTCTCCCACGGAGCGTCCGGCATCGGCTGGGCACTGATCCGGCTGGGGGCGCTTCTGGACCGGCCCGAATACGTCTCCGCCGGACGCCGCGCCTTCGCCTACGAAGCGCGCCACTTCGACGAGGCCGAGAAGGACTGGTACGACCTGCGCACCAACTCCGGGGGTGTCGCACGCGACGGCCGCCACTACGCCAACGCTTGGTGCAACGGCGCGGCGGGCATCGGGTTGAGCCGCATCACGAGCTGGGCCACGCTCGGCGGCGACGACGAGGAGCTGCTGCGCGAGTCCCACGTCGCGCTGGCCGCCACCATGCGCAACTTCCCCCGGCTCATGAACGACACGCTCTGCCACGGCCGTTCCGGCAACGCCGAGCTGTTCCTGCGGTTCGGCCTGCTGCGGGACGAGCCCGCGTTCCAGCTCGAGGCGAACGTCCAGGTCCAGAGCCAGTGGCGGAATTTCGACGAGGTCGAGAACGGCATCACCCGCAACAGCGCCGGGTTCTTCCCAGGTCTCATGATCGGAATCTCCGGCTTCGGCATGCACTTCCTGCGCCTGGCCCACCCCGACCGCGTCCCGTCGGTGCTGCTGCTCGATCCCGCCCCCAGCCGATAGCGAAGGAGAGACGATGTCCGTCGAGTCCAGCCGTGCCTTCCTGCAGATCGCCTACGACTCACCGGAGCTCACCCAGCAGATGAAGGCCGTAACCGGCACACGGGAGATCGTGCGGCTCGGAGCCCGCTACGGCTACACCTTCGACGTCCCCGAGCTGATGGAGGCGTCCTCGGCATTCGCCGTCGCACCGGAGGCGGCTCCGCGGCCCGCGACCACCTCGACCGGGCTGCTCCACCACGAATACCGGCTCGCGGACCTGCCGGGCTTCAAGGGCGTCGTCGACCAGCTCCCCCACCTGAAGATCAAGCCGCCGACGGCCGACCTCGGACGGTTCGAACGCACCTTCCGCGAGGACGACCTGCGATCGACGTCACGGTCGCCGGCCGACCCGGACTACCAGGCGTGGCACGCGGCGATGGCCAAGGCCCACTGGCGCGACGCCGCGCTCGGCGCGGACGCCCCACGGCGCGACTTCCACCTGATCAACCTCGACGAGCACGTCGACCACCCCGGCTATGACCGCTACTTCGAGGCCAAGCACCGTACGATCCGCCACCTGGAGGACTACTTCGGCTCCGAGGTGCGCTTCTCCGGCAGCCTCTGGTATCCCCCGTCGAGCTACCGGCTCTGGCACACCAACGAGACGCAGCCGGGCTGGCGGATGTACATCATCGACCTCGACGAGCCGTTCGCCGACCCCGGCGACACCTCGTTCTTCCGGTATATGAACCCCGAGACCGGCGAGCTCGTCACGCTGCGGGAGAGCCCGCAGATCGTCCGGTTCTTCAAGATCGAGCAAGAGGCCGACCGCCTCTTCTGGCACTGCATCGTCAACCCCACCGAGCGCCACCGGTGGAGCTACGGATTCGCCGTCCCGGACGACTGGATGGACAGCGTACGGCGGGAAGCCTGAGAGGCCCGGGTGTTCGGAGTCAGACCACGGCCCCTGCGGGCATCGCTTCCCGGGTCAACCCGCCTCGGCGTGCCGGCGATCCGGGCGGTCGGCCTGCGCAAGTCCTACGCGGGCGCCGACGTCGTACGCGGCATCGACCTGACCGTCGCGCAAGGTGAGACCTTCGGCTTCCTCGGCCCCAACGGCGCGGGCAAGACCACGACGATCGCGATGCTGTGCACGCTGGCCATGCCCACCGCCGGCCGGATCGAGGTCGCCGGCCACGACGTACGCACCGCGCCCGGCCGCGTACGCCGCAGCCTGGGGATCGTCTTCCAGGAGACGACGCTCGACGGCGACCTGACCGCCGCCGAGAACCTCCGTTTCCACGCGGACCTGTACGCCCTGCCCAAGGCGACGCTGCCCGCGCGCGTCGACGCGATGCTCGACCTCGCCGGGCTGGCCGACCGGCGTGACAGCCTGGTGGGCTCCTTCTCCGGAGGCATGCGCCGTCGCCTGGAGATCGCGCGCGGCCTGATGCACCGGCCGAGGGTGCTCTTCCTCGACGAGCCCACGATCGGCCTGGACCCCCACGCGCGCGCCCGCCTGTGGGTCCACCTGCGCGAGGTGCGCGAACGCGAAGCGACGACGCTCTTCTTGACCACGCACTACCTCGACGAGGCCGAGCAGTGCGACCGCGTCGCCATCATCGACGACGGCCGTATCGTCGCCCAGGGAACCCCCGCGGAGCTGAAGGCGGTGCTGGCCGCCGACGTCGTCGACCTGCGCACCGGTGATGACGCGGTCGCCGCAGCCTCGCTGCGCTCGCGCTTCGGCATCGACGCCGTCGCCGGGCCGAACGGCCTGCGCGTGCAGGCCGAGGACGGCGCGCGGCTCGTCCCACGGCTGTGCGCCGGGCTGGACGTTCCCGTGTACGAGGTGACGGTGACCCGGCCGAGCCTCGACGACGTCTTCCTCCACCACACCGGGCACCGCATCCGCGACGAGCCGACCGGAGACCACTGATGGCCCACTCCACCGTCTCGTACGTCCCGCACGCCTCCTCCGAGCTGCGCGCGGCGTACATGGTCTGGCGGCGGGAGATGCTGCACTTCGTCCGCGACCGTACGGGGACGCTCGTGTCCCTGTTCCAGCCGCTGCTGTTCCTGTTCGTCCTCGGCGTCGGGCTGGCGCGGCTCTTCGCGGGGTCGGGCTCGGGGCCGGCGTCGGACTACCTGACGTTCCTGTTCCCCGGCGTGCTGGTGATGGCCGCGCAGCCCGCCGCGATCTCAGCGGGCGCCTCCATCGTGTGGGACCGCGAGAGCGGCTTCCTGCGGGAGATGCTCGTCGCGCCCGTACGCCGGGGCACGCTGCTGACCGGCAAGTGCCTCGGCGGCGCGACGGTCGCCACCTGCCAGGGCACGGTCGTGATGGCCAGCGCGGGGCTGATCGGCATCCCGTACCAGCCCGGACTGTTCGCGGCGCTACTGGCCGAGCTGGCGCTGACCGCGTTCGCGATGACGGTGCTGGGCGCCGTCGTGGCGGTCCTCATCCGGCGGGCACGCACGTTCACGACGGTGCTGAGTGTGCTCATGACCCCGCTGATCTTCCTGTCGGGGCTGATGTTCCCGATCAGCGCGATGCCCGCCTGGATGTCATGGCTCACCGTGGTCAACCCACTGACCTACGCGGTGGACGCCATGCGCCGCACGGTCGTGGCCTACCGGCCCGTACGGTCCTCGTCGGCGCTGTTCCAGCCGGTGAACTGGGGCGGCAGACATCCGCAGCCGCTGCTGGAGCTGACGCTGGTCGCCGTCTTCGCCCTGACCGCTCTTCTCATCGCCGCCCGCCGGTTCGCACGCACCGGCTGAGGTCACACGGGCTGACCGCCGCGTCGTCGGGTGCTGGCCTTCGATCACCTCCGGTGGCTCGTGTCAGGCGCCCGCGTCGTCGCCGTAGAAGACGCGGATGACCACGGCGCGGGCCTGGCGGGTGTGGCGACGGTAGTCCTCCAGGAGGTCGCCGGGCGCCGGGTAGCCGAGCATGCTCGCCACCGTGGAGCGCTCGCGGCGGTGTTCGGTCGGGAGCAGGTCGGAGGATCTGCCGCGGGCCAGCATGACCGCGTTGCGGACGCGCGTGGCCGTACGCCAGGCGTCGGCGAGGATCGTCGCGTCCTCGGCGTCCAGCAGGTCCGCCTCGACGGCGGCGTCCAGGGCGGCGAGGGTGCGGGTCGTGCGCAGGCCCGGCACCTCGTAGGCGTGGCAGAGCTGGAGGAGCTGGGCCACCCACTCGACGTCGGACAACCCGCCAGGGCCCAGCTTGATATGGAGCCGCCGGTCGATGCCGCGTGGCAACCGCTCGGCCTCCATGCGGGCCTTCAGACGGCGGATCTCGCGTACGGCCGCCTCGTCGATACCGCCCTCACGCCACCGCACCGGGTCGATCAGGGCCTGGAAGCGGCTCCGTAGGCCCTCGTGGCCGATGACGGGGGCGGCGCGCAGGAGTGCCTGGCTCTCCCACGGCGAGGACCAGCGGCGGTAGTAGGAGGCGTACGAGCTCAGGGTGCGTACGAGCGGGCCCTGACGGCCCTCGGGGCGCAGGCCCGGATCGATCACGAGGGCGGGGTCCGGGGCGGGCAGGGCCAGGAGCCTCCTCAGCTCCTCGGCGACCGCGTGGGCGGCCGAGGAGGCGTCGCTCTCGTCGGCACCGGGCAGCGGCTCGTGGACGAACATCACGTCCGCGTCGCTGCCGTAGCCCAGCTCGAACCCGCCGTACCGGCCCATGGCGACGATCGCGAACCGCGTCGGCAGCGGCCTGCGGCGTTCCATCTCGATCTTGTCGATCGCGGCGTGCAGCGCGGCATCGATGGTGACGGTGGCGATCGAGGTGAGGGCCTCGCCGGTGGCGCGCTCGTCGAGGTGGCCGAGCAGGTCGGCGACGGCGGTGCGGAACAGCTCGCGGCGGCGCAGGCCGCGTACGGCGCCGACGGCGTCCGCCGACAGGTCGTGGTGGCCCGGCGCCGGCGGTGCGTGCATGTAGCGGCGTACGGCGGCGTTGGCCTCGGCCTGCAGGGCGTCGAGCGGGCGGGGGGCGAGCTCGCCGGCGGTGCCGAGCATGCTCACCGCCTCCGGCGCGCGCAGCAGCAGGTCGGTGGCGTACCGGCTGGAGGCGAGCACCTTGGCCATCCGCTCGGCGACCGTGACGTCGTCGCGCAGGAGCCGCAGGTACCAGGGGGTGGTGCCCAGCGCGTCGCTGACCTTGCGGAAACCGAGCAGGCCCGCGTCGGGGTCGGGGCCGTCGGCGAACCACGCGAGCATCACCGGCAGCAGCGTGCGCTGGATGGCGGCGCGGCGCGACAACCCGGACGTCAGGGCCTCGATATGGCGGAGCGCCCCGGCGGGGTCGTCGTAGCCGAGGGCCTCCAGGCGTACGCGCGCGGCCTCGCGGGTGAGGCGGGTCTCCTCGCCGGGCAGCCGGGCGACGGCCTGCAGCAGCGGCCGGTAGAAGAGCTTCTCGTGCAGGCGCCTCACCTCGCGGGCGTGAGTGCGCCACGTCGCGGTGAACTCCGTCACGGGGTCACCTCGGAAGCCGAGGCCGCGGCCCAGCCGCCGCAGATCGCCCTGGTCGGACGGCACCAGGTGCGTACGGCGGAGGCGGTGCAGTTGGAGGAGGTGCTCGACGCGGCGCAGGAAGCGGTACGCGTCGCCGAGGGAGGCCGCGTCGGAGCGGCCGACGTAGCCTCCGCGCGAGAGCCGCTCCAGCGCGCCGAGCGTGTTCGGGTCGCGCAGCCGCTCGTCGGCGCGGCCGTGCACGAGCTGGAGCAGCTGGACGGCGAACTCCACGTCGCGCAGCCCGCCGGGGCCGAGCTTCAGCTGGCGTACCGCCTCCTCGGGCGCGATGTGCTCCTCGACCCGGCGGCGCATCGCCTGGACGTTCTCCACGAAGTTGTCCTTCTCCGCGGCACGCCACACGAGCGGCGCCAGGCGCTCGACGTACGCATGGCCGAGCTCACGGTCGCCCGCGACCGGACGTGCCTTCAGTAGCGCCTGGAACTCCCACGTCTTGGCCCAGCGCCCGTAGTACGCCTCGTGGCTGGCGAGGGTGCGCACGAGCGGGCCCATCCGGCCCTCGGGGCGCAGGTTGGCGTCGACCTCCCACAGCGAGCCCTCGGAGGTGGTCGCCGAGCAGGCGTGGATCATTCCGGAGGCCAGCCGTGTCGCGGCTCGCAGCGCGGCGTCCTCGTCCGCTCCGGGCGCGGGCTCGGCGACGAAGATGACGTCGACGTCGCTGACGTAGTTCAGCTCGCGTCCGCCGCACTTGCCCATGCCGATGACGGCGACGCGGCACAGGGCGGCCTGCTCCCCCAGCTCGGACCGTGCGATGGCCAGGCCGGCCTCCAGCGCGGCGGACGCGAGGTCGGCCAGCTCGGCGGCGACCTCCTCGACGGTCATCACGTGGGTGAGGTCGCGCCCGGCGAGGTGCAGGAGCGCCCGCCGGTAGGCGACGCGCAGCGCGCCCATGGGGTCCTCGTCGCCGGCGTACGGCGACGCGTCGTCCGGGTCGGCGCCGACGGCGCGCAACAGCGTGGACCGCAGCAGGTCCGCGCCCGGGTTCTTCAGGGCCTCGGGTCCGGTGAGCACCCGCCAGTCGGCGGGGTGGCGGACCAGGTGGTCGGCGAACGCACCGCTCACGCCGAGGACCATGAGCAGCCGGTCGCGTGCGGGCGGATCCTCGGCCAGCTCGGACCGGATGTCGGAGCTTTCGAGCAGCCGGAGGAGGCCGGCGAGCGCGAGGTCGGGATCGGCGGCGATGCGCAGGGCGTCGAGGAGCCCGTCGTCGAGGTCGTGACCTTCCAGGCGGCGCTCGGCACCGGCGGCGTCGGTGATGCCGATGCGCGCCAGTCGGCCTGCGAGGCTCTTCGGCCTCCGTTCGCTCACCTGAAGAAGGTAACGGTGCGGAGTGGCAGGCCACAGGGCCGGGGCGGACCGGCGCGCCGATCCGACGAACCAAGCGGTGGCGGCGAGCGTCTCCAAGGTTGATATCCACCGTCTGGAGAGGTATCTGTGAAACTTCGTACCATCGGCACTGTCGCGCTCGTGACCGCCGCCGCGACCGGCCTGGCATCCGCGGCGGTGGCCGCCGCTCCGGCCCGGCCCGTCGTCGCCTCCGTCACCGCCGCGAAGCCCGGTGACTTCAACGGCGACGGCTATCGCGACCTCGTCGCCGGCGCTCCGAACGCCAAGGTCGGCACCGTGACGACGGCCGGCGCGGTCGCGGTCTCGTACGACTCCGCGAGCGGGGTCGACACGACGAGGCACGCCGTGATCAGCCAGAGCAGCGCGGGCATCCCGGGCGTCGTCGAGAAGGGCGACCACTTCGGCTCGTCGCTCGCCGTCGGGGACTTCGACGGCGACGGCTACTCCGACCTCGCGATCGGAGCGCCGGGCGAGGACGTCGACACGACGAAGGACGCCGGGTCACTCACGGTCGTCTTCGGGTCCGCGGCAGGGCTCTCGTCCCGCTCGATCGCCGTCGGCTACGTCGGCGGTGCCTCCCTGACTTCCGGCGACTTCGACAAGGACGGACGGGCGGACTTCGCCACGGCGGCGTTCGACGGGCCGAAGATCTGGGTCCTGCGCGGCACCACGTCGACCACGCCGACGCCCACCGGGATCAGCCCCGGCGACTCCGGCCGCGTCGACTCGATCGCGGCCGGCGACGTGACCGGGGACGGGTACGCCGACCTCGCCGTCAGCTGGTGGTGGGACGACCCGGCCGACCAGGGCTCCACCGCCGTCTTCGCGGGCTCCGCCAAGGGCGTCGGCAAGAAGATCGGCCCGGACATCGAGCTCGGCGACACCTCCTCCCTGGCGATCGGGGACGTCGACAAGGACGGCCGCGGCGACGTCATCATCGGCGGATACTCCGGGGACTACAGCGTCTACCCCGGCACCGCGAACGGCATGGACGAGGCCCACGGCACCAGGTGGACCGAGGGCAGCAGCCCCGCCACGAGCGGCGACGTCGACGGCGACGGGTACGCGGACGTCGTGTCAGTGACCCTTGACGAGACGACCGATGAGGCCCTGGCGAAGGTACGGTTCGGCGGGCCGGACGGGCTCACCCAGCGCGTCGCCACCGTGAAGGAGAGCGACGCTCACATCACTCCGAACCAGAACAACTGGTTCGGCGGAGCCGTGTCGGCGACCGACGTGAACGGCGACGGCAGGGCCGACGTCGTCATCGGCGTCGGCGGCCTCGACGACGCGACCGGCGCCGTCGCGGTCGTCCCCGCGACCTCCTCCGGCATCGACCCGGCCGGCACCAAGCTGATCAAGGCCGCTGCCGTCGGCGTGACCGCCGCCGGCGCGCACTTCGGCACCGTCCTGCCGTAGGACGCCACAGGGCCGGCCTCCCGCGGGGAGGCCGGCCCTGTGGCCGTTCAGCGGGAGAGGCGGTACGGCGGGGTGATCCGGCCGTCCGTACGCGCCCGGCCGATCAGGTCTTCGGTGAACGTGCGGACGCCGACCGCGTTCTCCGGCGTCAGGTGGTGGCCCGCACGGTAGGCGGCGGCGACCTTGCCGGGGAGCGGTACGCGGACCAGCGGCCGGCGGCGGCGCACGGCCGTCAGGTAGGCGCGCATCAGGTCGTCGAGGTGTTCGACCCGTGGCCCGCCCATGTCGGGTACGCGGCCCGCCGGGTCGCCGAGGGCGAGCTCCGCCATTCGGACGGCCACCTCGCCGGCGTCGACGGGTTGTACCCGCATGCCGCGCGGTGAGATCGCGACCGGCGGGCGGGACATCATCGAGCAGAACATCAGGACCAGGTCGTGGAACTGCGTCGTACGGAGCGTCGTCCACGGCGTCCCGGACTCCTCGATCATGCGCTCCACGGCGAGCTTGGCCCGGTAGTAGGCGTGCGGGACGGCGTCGACGCCGACGATCGAGATGTAGACGACGTGCGCGCACCCTTCGGCCGCCTCCAGGAGGTTGCGGGCGGCTCCGACGTCACGGTCCATGCGGCGCATGTCCGTGCCGCTGCTGGCGGCGTGGACGACGACGTCCACGCCCGCGAGCGCCTCGGTCAGTCCCTCACCGGACTCCAGGTCACCGCGGACGACCTCCACGGGCTCCGCCGCGGACACGGGTGCGGAACGACTGAGCACCCGGACGTTCGCCCGGGTGCTCAGCTCTCGTACGATCTCGCGGCCCAGGACTCCTGTGCCGCCGGTCACCAGAATCTTCGTCATGCCCTCGTGACGGGCTCAGGGACCCGTACGTGACATGTCCTTCAGAGGATGGGCTCCGGCATCGCCTCGGCGGGCTGCTCGGCGGCGGCCTGCGGGCCCTTTCCGCGCAGCGGCACCTCACGGATGAACCAAGCCACGATGAACGTGAGGAACGCGAGCACCGCGCCGCCGATCAGCGTCGCGTGCAGGCCGTTGGTGACCGCCGCCTTGAAGGCGTCGCGCACCGGAGCCGGCAGGGTCTTCAGCTGGGCCGGCGTGACGTGGCTGCCGCCCGAGGCCACCGCGTGCCCGGCCTTCGCGCCGAGGCGCTCGGTGATCGTGGACTTCAGCCGGCTCGCGTAGATGGAACCGAGCAACGCGATGCCGAGCGAGCCGCCCACCGTACGGAACATGGTGACCGCACCGCTCGCGGCGCCCATGTCGCGCAGCTCGACGCTGTTCTGCGTGACTAGCATGGTGTTCTGCATGATGAACCCCATGCCGAGGCCGACGCCGAGGGTGAGCATGGAGGCCGTCGCGGTGCCGGTGTCGACCTTCAGCATGAGCATCATCAGCATGCCGATGGTCATCACCGCGCCGCCGATGATCGGGTAGAGGCGGTAGCGCCCGTTGCGCATGATCAGCTGACCGGTCGTCAGCATCACGGCGAGCATGCCGAACATCAGCGGCAGCAGGAGCAGCCCGCTCGTGGTCGCCGAGGCGCCCTGGACGTCCTGCATGTACTGCGGGAGCAGGGTCATCGACCCGAACATCGCGGCACCGACGAGGAAGCTCAGGATCTGGGCGACCGTGAAGTTGCGGTTGCGGAACAGCCGCGGCGGGATGATCGGCTCGGGCACCTTGGTCTCGGCGTACACGAACGCGGCCAGCGCGATGACGCCGAGAATGGCCAGGCCGATGATCGTCTTGGACGCCCAGGCGTACTCGATGCCGCCCCAGCTGGCCACCAGCGTGAGCGACACGATGCCGATCGTCAGCAGGGACGCGCCGATGTAGTCGATCTTCGCCTTGACGTGCGCGGTGTGGAGGCGCATGCCCAGGCCCGTGACGAGGAGTGCCACGATGCCGAGCGGGATGTTGACGTAGAAGGCCCAGCGCCAGCTCAGGTTGTCGGTGAGGAAGCCGCCCAGGAGCGGTCCGCCGACGAACGCCACCGGCATCATTCCGCCGATCACTGCCTGGAAACGGCCGCGCTCGCGCGGCGGCACCAGGTCACCGATGATCGCGAACGCGCCGACCATCAGGCCGCCGGCGCCGATGCCCTGCAGAGCGCGGAAGCCGATGAGTTCGTTCATGCTCTGCGACAGACCGGCCAGCATCGAGAAGCCGAGGAAGATGACGATCGAGGACATGAACATGCCCTTGCGGCCGTACAGGTCACCGAGCTTCCCCCAGATCGGCGTGGCGGCGGCGGTCGCGAGCGCGTACGCGGTGACGACCCACGACAGGTGGCTGATGCCACCGAGATCGCCGACGATCGTCGGCAGCGCGGTGCCGACGATCAGGTTGTCGAGCATCGCCAGGAACATCCCCAGCATCAACCCGATGATCGCGATCCACACTGATCGCGGACTCCTCGGCGGCACCGTGTCCAACGGCGCGGAGTCGACGGCGTTCGTCCCCGACATGGATAACCTCTCCCCTGAGTGGCCAGCGCGCTTACTTGCCGACCGGCTAGCAATCTTACTTGCCGTACGGTAAGCTATAAACTAGCCGGTCGTCAAGTTAGTTATGAGCCAGGAAGGGGCGATTAGTGGAGCGACGGAGCGACACCCGCGACAAGATCCAGGCGGTCGCCCTTGAGCTGTTCGCCGAACACGGGTACGAGAAGACCTCTCTGCGCGAGATCGCCGAGCGGCTGAACGTCACGAAGGCGGCGCTGTACTACCACTTCAAGACGAAGGAAGACATCGTCGTCAGCCTCTTCGAAGACTTCATGCAAGGCATCGACGAGATCATCACCTGGGCCCGCGAACAGCCGACGACCCGCGAGACACGCCAGGAAGTCGTCGAACGGTACGCCCGCCTGACCCGCGAGTGCCCGACCGGCATGACACGCTTCATCCAGGAGAGCCGCTCGACCGTACGCGAACTGGCCGTCGGCAGCCGCATGCACGAACGCTTCCGCCAGCTGACCGCGGAACTCGTCTGCCCGGACGCCCCGCCGACCGTACGGTTGAAGGCGACAATGGCCTTGATCACGATCAACGCCTCGGTCTTCATGCTCAAGGACACGAACCTGACCGAAGCCGAATGCCACCAGGCCGCCGTCGAGGTGGCACGGGAACTGGTGTCGGGCTAGTTTTGGCCGACCCGTGTTCGGACAGGTAGGCGGACACCGCGTCCGCCGAATGGTCACTGACCACCGCCACCGGAAATCCGCTGCCGAGCGGCGACGATGACACGTACTCCCCCGCACGGCGGGATCGCCTGCGACTACAGGGGGTTCGGGACGACGGTCATATGGCCGTCGGCCCACGCCGATTCATGGGCCTGATCAGCGCTTACAGGATCGCGAGGTAGCGCTTGCGTTCGTACTCCGTGACCTGGCGGCGGTAGTCCTCCCACTCCACGCGCTTATTGCGCAGGAACTGGTTGGCCCACTTTGCTACCTGCGGCACTGCCCGCCGACAGGCCTCCGGCCTGCACACGAACGACCGTTATTGGTCGTTGTCGGTCGGCCGTGGCCACCCTTCGACGGCCCAGGGACGGCCCCATCTGTTCCAGCCGCCCCCCGAGCTGAAAAAGAGGGGAGTGTATCCCAGATGTATCCCAGGTCTGCGCTGGCCAGAAGGCTAGGGATACAAGAGATACACCCTCCGCTAACACAGGACCGATAGATGCCCTCAGCTCTGGGCTACTCGCCCTCGCCCTCTCAGTGGGTGTTTGAGAAGCGATCTCAATCGGTGAATTCCAGCGGGCGTGGTCCGGGCCGGGTGGCCGGTCCGCCGCGGGTGAGGCGGCGGACCATGGTGTTGATGGCCGCCCATCGGATCATGGCTTCGGAGGTGGCCGGGTGGCGTTCGTAGTCGCGGGCCAGGCGGCGATGTGCGGTCAGCCACGCCGGCGTCCGTTCGACGGCCCACCGGCGTGGCAGCACCTGAAATCCCTTCTGGCCTGCAGGTTTTCGGACGATCTCGACGATGGTGTGCAGCACCTGCTGGGCCCACTCGAGGAGGCGGCCGGCGAAGCCGGCGTCGGCGAACACGAACCTGCAGCGGCTGGTAGTCAAGAACATCCCCAGCAGAGCACCTTTGGCGCCGTCGCGGTCCTGCACGCTCGCGGCGCACACGGTCACCGTGATCAGCAGCCCCAAGGTGTCGGTAACGATGAACCGCTTACGCCCGTTGATCTTCTTTCCCGCGTCGTACCCACGGGTGCCGCGCCCGACGGTGTCGGCGCCCTTGACGCTCTGGGAGTCGATGATCCCCGCGGACGGCTCAAGGGCGCGCCCGTCGGCCACCCGGATCTGCCGGCGCAGCGCGTCCAACAGCTTGAGAGTGACCCGCTGCTTCTCCCACCGCACGAAGTACCAGTACACCGTCTGCCACGGCGGGAAATCCGCAGGCAGTTGCCGCCAGGAGCAGCCGGTGCGCACCACGTACAACACCGCATCCACGACCGCCCGCCTTGAGTGCTTCTCCGGCCTGCCACCAGTGCCGGCAGGGGGCAACAGCGGTTCCACCAGCACCCACTGCTCGTCGGTCAGGTCCGAGGGGTAACGAGGCTCGCGAGACACCCGGCAAGCCTCCACGAACCGACATTGAAGATCACGTAGCCACACCGACCATGATCAACTTCTCAAACACTCACTCAGAGGACGATTCGCGGGTTGATGTCCTTTTCGTCGTTTGGGTTGGGTGAGGCGCCTGGCAGGGAAAGGGGCGGGACCGTACGGCCCCGCCCATCGCTCATCCGTGGTCTCAGGCACTCGCCTTCTTCAGGGTCACGACGGTGATGTCGCTGGCCGTCGCGTTCTTGTTGTAGTCCGCGTCGAAGGCGTTGGCCTGGGTGGACGCCTGGGCATCGCCATTCACGAACGCCCTGTCACCGGTGGGCGGGGCCGTCACGGTCCAGCCGACGGGCCCTTCGGCGGTGCAGGCCACCGGCGTGGAGTACGTGCCCCTGGCGACGAATCCCTTCTTCACCTGGGTGATCGTGCCGCTGACGGTCACGGTCGCATCCTTGGTGCAGGTCACGCTGCCGCTCAGCGACGCGCTGCCGTCCACGGTGCTGGCCGTGCCGTTGGTGGCGACGGTCACGCCGAGGTCCTGGACGGGCGGCGGGGCCGGGTTGGTGATGTGCATGTTTCCGCGCAGTGCCGGGTCCCAGCCTTCGCAGTGCTGTTCGTAGGTGGCGTCGATGGACTGGACGTAGCCGTAGGGGCCCCACTCGATCGAGTTGATCGTGAAGGAGCCGCTGGTCTCGTTGCAGCCGCGTCCGTCGCCGAAGATGTCGATCGCCGGCTGGCCGGTTCCACCGAAGCGGGTCGCGCCCGCGTACGTGCCGGCGGCCAGCGCCTCGCCGGTCGGGGCGGCGAGGTCGAGATACCACCAGTCCCCGTTGGCGCCGGTCACGCTCACCTCGATGGCGCGCTCGTCGGAGGACCCGTTCACTCCCAGCCTGTCCCCGGTCGAGGTGTCGTAGGAATAGGTCTGGTCGCCGGCGATGTAGTCACCGGGGTCGCCAGTGAACGAGACCGTACCGGTGCCCACCGGCTGGGCGGATGCTGGAGCCGACGTGAAGAGACATGCTCCCACCACCGCGACCGAGACCGCGATGGCCGTCACGCCACCCCGTAAAATCCTCATTCCGCTTTCCCTGCCTTCCGCTGCGCTGCCCCGGCTGGGGCATGTCCCCGTAAGTCGACCAAGGTGGCCTACGTCGTTTCTGACGTTCGCAAGAGTGATCGGGACTACGCGGATTCGGGGCGCGAATGGAGCGGCTCCACGCCGGGCATCGGCACCCGGCACGAAACCGCACGCCACACGGCCGTACGCGGATCGGATGTCATGATCACCCGTCCGAAGGCGGCCATCTCGGGGCTGTTCGCCGAGGAGCGTGGCGAAGCCGTCGAGAAGACGAGCGGGTGGGTCGGCGCCGCGCTGGTGGCGGTGGTGTTGTTCGCTCAGGCGGCTGCGGGCCGTGTGCCCGGCCTGGGTGCCGTGGCCGCGGCCTCCGCGGGATCGCCGGGAGTGAGCAGCGATTACAGGATCGCCAGGTAGCGCTTGCGTTCGTACTCCGTGACCTGGCGCCGGTAGTCCTCCCACTCCACGCGCTTATTGCGCAGGAAGAAGTCGAAGACGTGTTCGCCCAGCACCTCGGCGACGAGTTCGCTGCGTTCCATTGCCTCGATCGCCTCGTCGAGGCTCTGGGGTAGCGGGTCTATGCCCATCGCTCGGCGTTCTGCGGAGTTCAGGGCCCACACGTCGTCCTCGGCGCCTGGAGGTAGCTCGTAGCCCTCCTCGATGCCCTTCAGGCCGGCTCCGAGGATGACGGCGAAGGCGAGGTACGGATTGGTGGCCGTGTCCAAGGAGCGGAACTCTACTCGGGTCGAGTGGCCCTTCTGAGGCTTGTACATCGGGACGCGTACCAGTGCCGAGCGGTTGTTGTGGCCCCAGCAGATGTACGACGGCGCTTCTCCCCCGGCACCCGCCGAGGCTCCTACGCCGCCCCAGAGGCGCTTGTAGGAGTTCACCCACTGGTTCGTGACGGCGGTGATCTCCGCGGCGTGGCTCAGTACGCCGGCGATGAAGGCTCGGCCGACCTTGGACAGTTGGAACTCTGCGCCGGGCTCGTAGAAGGCGTTGCGGTCGCCTTCGAACAATGACATGTGCGTGTGCATGCCCGAGCCGGGCTGGTCCGTGAACGGCTTGGGCATGAACGAGGCGAAGACGCCCTGTTCCAGGGCGACCTCCTTCATCACCAGGCGGAACGTCATGATGTTGTCGGCCGTGGTGAGCGCGTCGGCGTAACGCAGGTCGATCTCCTGCTGGCCCGGGCCGCCCTCGTGGTGGCTGAACTCCACCGAGATGCCCATCGACTCCAGCATCATGATCGCGTTGCGGCGGAAGTCCTGGGCCGAGCGGTGCGGGGTGTGGTCGAAGTAGCCGCCGCGGTCGACCGGCTCGGGTTCGCCGCCGTTCGCGGGGTGCTCGTTGAGGAGGTAGAACTCCAGTTCGGGGTGGGTGTAGAAGGTGAACCCCAGGTCGGCGGCGCGTGACAAGGTCCGCTTCAAAACGTAACGCGGGTCGGCGAAGCTCGGGGTGCCGTCCGGCATCAGGATGTCGCAGAACATCCGCGCCGTGGCGGGCGACTCGGACCTCCAGGGCAGCACCTGGAAGGTCGACGGGTCGGGCTTGGCCAGCATGTCGGCCTCGTGGACGCGCGCGAAGCCCTCGATCGCCGAGCCGTCGAAGCCGATGCCCTCCGCGAACGCCTGTTCCAGCTCGGCCGGGGCGACCGCCACCGACTTGAGGAATCCGAGCACATCGGTGAACCACAGCCGGATGAACCGGATGTCGCGTTCCTCGAGCGTACGAAGCACGAATTCCTGCTGGCGATCCAAAGCCGAATCCCTTCGTAGGCCGCGAACGGACGAGGTGAGAACCCCCATTCTGCCGTGTCCGTGTTTCGCCCACGTTACGGCGTCACACCAGGCCACCGGACCGTTCCGGTGGCCTGGCGAACGCGGCTCAGCCCTGTTCGACCTCGCCGACCTCGGCGGCGGCCGGGTCGAGGACGCGGGACAGGAAGGTGCGGGTGCGCTCGTTGACGGGGGCGCCGATCACGTTCTCGGACGGCCCCTCCTCGACGATGACGCCGCCGTCCATGAAGATCACCCGGTCGGCGACCTCGCGGGCGAAGCTCATCTCGTGGGTCACGACCATCATGGTCATGCCCTCGATCGCGAGCTTGCGCATGACACCGAGGACGTCGCCGACGAGTTCGGGGTCGAGCGCCGACGTCGGTTCGTCGAACAGCATCACCTTCGGGCCCATCGCCAGGGCGCGGGCGATCGCGACCCGCTGCTGCTGGCCGCCGGACAGCTGCGCGGGGTAGGCGGAGATCTTGTCGGCGAGGCCGACGCGCTCCAGGTTCTCCCGCGCGATCCGTTCGGCCTCGGCAGACGAGCGCCGCAGCACCCTGCGCTGTGCGATGGTCACGTTGCCGAGCACCGACAGGTGCGGGAACAGGTTGAACTGCTGGAACACCATGCCGATGCGGCGGCGTACGGCGTCGATGTCGGTCTCGGGGTGGGTGAGGTTCACGCCGTCGACGACGACCTGGCCGCGGGTCGGCTCCTCAAGGAGGTTGACGCAGCGCAGGAGAGTGGACTTGCCCGAGCCGGACGGCCCGATCACGCACACCACCTCGCCGGCCTCGACCGTCATGTCGATGCCGCGCAGCACCTCCAGCGACCCGAAGTGCTTGTGCAGGCCGGTCACCTCGATCATCGCTGCCCCCTCTTCTGCCGGGCCTCGAGCCGCCGTGCCAGGTAGCTCAGCGGGATGGTGATGATCAGGTAGCAGATGGCGGCCACGATGATCGGGGTGGTGTTGCCCTGCTGACTCGCCGCGTCGTTGGCGAACTTCGACAGCTCGCGCTCCTGGAGCATGATGCCGAGAAACAGCGCCAGCGAGGAGTCCTTGAAGAGCAGGACCAGCTCGTTGGTGAGCGGCGGGATCACGATCCGCAGCGCCTGCGGGATGACGATGGAGCGCATCGCCTTCGCCTGCGACATCCCGAGGGTGCGTGCGGCCTCCATCTGGCCGCGCGGCACCGCCTCGATGCCGGCCCGGATCGTCTCGGCCATGTACGCGGCCGAGACCAGGCCGAGGGCGAGCGCCGCCTGGCCGTACACCCCACCGGGGAGGTTCGTGCCGGGGAAGGCCAGCGGGACGCCGACGCCGACGAAGACGAAGATCAACAATGCCGGCAGGCCGCGGAACACCTCGATGTAGCCGAGGGCGAACCAGCGGTACGGAGGAACCGACGACAGGCGCATCAGCGCCAGCGCCAGACCTCCGGCCAGGCCGAGCGCGAACCCGGTGATCGTGAAGACCAGGGTGTTCTTCAGCCCGACCGTGATGATCTGCGGAAACAGTTTCCGCGCGACGCTCCAGTTGGCGAAGTTCATGTGGATCTCGTGCCAGTCGGCCGAGAGCACCAGAACCGCGATGATGGCGACGGCCAGGCCGTACTCGCCGCCGAGCACGAGCTGCCGGCGCCGCCGCCTGGTGAGCCTGGGGGCCGCCTCCTGTGCGGTCGCCACCTCAGCCGCCCGCCGGGAGCGGGCCGATCCACTTCTCGTAGATCTTCTTGTACTCGCCGTTCTGCCTGGCCTCGTCGATGGCCTGGTTGATCATCGCGAGCAGCTTGGGGTTGTGGCCCTTGCGGACCGCGAAGCCGTACTGCTCACCCGTGTTGAGGTTGGCGTCGATGCCGTACTTGGCGTTCGCGGGGTCCTTCAGCCAGCCCTGCACGACCGGGTAGTCCTCGACGATCAGGTCGACCTGGCCGCTGCGGAGCCCGTTGAGCAGGCTCGCGGAGTCCTTGTAGGACTTGGAGTCGATGCCCTTGCCCTGGACGTACTCCTCGCCGGTGGTCTGGGCCTGGGAGCCCATCCGCAGCTTCTTGGCCTTCACGTCGTCGATGGAGGCGACCGTCTGGCCCTTCTTGCCCATCAGTGCCTGCGTGGCGTCGAAGTACGGCTTGGAGAAGTCGATGAACTTCGCACGCTCTGCCTTGATCGTCATACCGGCCGCGGCCAGGTCGCACTTGCTCGCGTTCAGCGCGGAACCGGTCTTGATCGTCTCAAAGGGCGTGTCGATGACCTGCTGGGTCACGCCGAGCTTCTTGGCGACCAGATCGACCATGTCAACATCGAAACCGACCACCTTGTTGCCCTGAGCCGACTGGAACGGGGGGTACGGCAGGTGGGTGCAGGTCGTCAGGGTGCCCTTTTTGATCAGCTTGGCTCCCTGGACCGTCACCTCCTTGTTCCCGCTGCCACATGCGCTGAAGAGAAGGGCGGCGGCGCAGATCCCTGCCACCAGGGCCGGCCGGCGACGTACAGACACAGTTCCTCCATGCTTGAACCGGGATTGCCCGAGACTATGTCATAACCGCAACTACCTGGGGAGACTCCAATACGTTACCTTCCTGCCACTTTGGGAGATCAAGCTCATCCCGTGGCCGGCATCGGGCCCATCCACTTCTCGTACGCGCGCCGGTAGGCGCCGTCGCCGCGGCTGTCGCCGATGACCTCATCGATCAGCTTCAGCAGCCGGGGGCTGTGGCCGCGCCGCACGGCGAAGCCGTACCGCTCGCGGGTGCGGACGCCGGGGATGAGGGCGAAGTCGGCGTTGGCCGGGTCGGTGAGCCAGTAGCGGACCACCGGGTCGTCCTGCACCAGCACGTCGACCTGGCCGGTGCGCAGGGCGTCGAGCTCGATCGCGGAGTTCTCGTACGCCTTGGGCGCCCAGCCGTTCGCCCGCGCGTACTCCTGGCCCGTGGTGCCGGCGACCACACCGACCCGCAGGCCGCCCGCGCCGAGGCGGGACGTGGTCACCCGTACCGCGCGGCGGGCCATCAGCACCAGGCCGGAGTCGAAGTAGGGGCGGGAGAAGTCGACCTTGGCGGCGCGGCGCTCGTTGATCGTCATGCCGGCCGCCGCGACGTCGCACTCCCCCGCGGCGAACACCCGGCCCGAGGTGATGTGGGTGAACTCGGTGTCGACGACCTTCTGGCGCACGCCGAGCCTGCGGGCGACCAGGTCGATGAGGTCGACGTCGAAGCCGACCACGGCACCGGCGCGCTCGAACTGGAACGGGGCGTACGGCAGGTGCGTGCAGGTGGTGAGCACGCCCCGGCCGACGAGGCGTACGCCGTGGACGGTCTCGCCGCCGGTGGCGCAGGCACCGCAGACGGCCAGCAGCAGCGCCGCGACGGCCATGACCGCGGACGTCCGCGGCCGGGTGATGGGGTGCACGGGGCCTCCGAGGGGTTCCGATCGGCGGACAGACGGTCCATCCCGGTCACGGAGGCGAGTCAACCAGTTGCGCGCTGCTACTGCCACTCGTCCACGAGGTTGGTCCGGCATCGGATATTGAGCTGCGAAATGTCGTACCTAGTGGAGAACATGCGGGCATGACCGTCGAGAAGACAGGCGTCCCGCCTGCGGGCACGCGCGGTTTCCTCCACACACGGCTCGGCGGCCTTCCCCGGGCGTTCTGGGCCCTGTGGGCCGGATCGTTCGTCAACCGGCTCGGCACGATGGTCGAGCCCTTCCTGGCCTTCTACCTGACGACCGTGCGCGGGATGTCCCTCGCCGCGACCGGGATCGTGCTGGCGCTGTTCGGCCTCGGATCGGTCGTGTCGCAGATCCTGGGCGGCTACCTCGCCGACCGGATCGGCCGTCGCGCCACGCTCGGCACGGGCATGCTGTCCACGGCGGCCGCGATGATCACGCTCGGGTACGTCTCGGCGACCCCCGCGCTCGTCGCGACCGTGTTCGTCTTCGGCGTCACCATCGACATCTACCGTCCGGCGGCGCAGGCGCTGCTGGCGGACCTGGTCGGCCCCGCCGATCGCGCCCGCGCGTACGGGCTGCTCTTCTGGGCGATCAACATGGGGTTCGCGGTCGCGATGGTGCTCGGCGGCGCCCTGACCCGTGCCGGCTTCTCGTGGTTGTTCCGTGTGGACGCGGCCACCTGCGCGCTCTTCGCCATCCTCGTGTGGCGCGTGGTTCCGGCGGCCCCGGCGCGGCAGGCGAAGCCCGAGCCGGGCCGGTTCGCCGACGTGCTGCGCGACCGGGTGGCGGTGGGCTCGGTGCTGGTCGTGTTCGGCTACGCCTTCGTCTACCTGCAGTCCTACTCCACGCTGCCGCTCGCGATGGGCCGTGCCGGGCTGCCGCCGTCGGCGTACGGGCTGGTGATGGCGGTCAACGGCGGGGGGATCATCATCGTCCAGCCGCTCATCGGCGTCTGGCTGGGCAGGCACGACGCCAGCCGGGTGCTGGCGGGCGGCGTGACGATCGTCGGCCTGGGGTTCGGGCTCACCGCCCTGGCCTCCACCACCGTGGTCTTCACCGGCGCGGTACTCGTGTGGACGATGGGCGAGGTGCTGGTCGCCTCGGTGTCGTCGGCGATCATCGCCGACCTCGCACCGCCGCACCTGCGCGGGCGCTACAGCGGGCTGTACGGGACGGCCTTCTCAGTGGCCGCGCTGACCGGGCCGGTGTGCGGCAGCCGGCTGCTCGGCATCGCCTCCGCGCTGCCCTGGCTGACCTGCGCGGGCGTGTGCGCCGCGGCCTCGGCCGGGGCGCTGGCCCTGGGGCCGTCCGTACGGCTGCGGAGACTCGAAGGCTTGACCGCCTCTTAGTAAAATGTCTTACTACGAGGGGCAAACACCTGAAGAGGCGGCGTGCGAGCCGAATGGTTCAGGCATCGAGCTCTGGTCCACGATCCGCCGGTCTTCTCGTCCTGCGTGAGCGCAACTTCCGGTGGTTCTTTCTGGCCCAGTGCGCCTCGATGCTCGGCGACGGCATGGTCGCTCCCGCCCTCGCCTTCGGCGTCCTGAACCTCACCGGGAGCGTCTCCGACCTCGGGCTCGTGATGGCCGCCGGCACCGCGTCCCAGATGCTGTTCGTGCTGGCCGGCGGAGTCGTCGCGGACTGGCTGCCGCGCCGGGCGCTGATGGTCTGCAGCGACCTGCTGAGCGCCACCGGACAGGGCGTCACGGCGGTGCTGCTGATGACCGGGACCGCGCGGGTCTGGCAGCTGATCGCGCTGCAGATGGTGCACGGCCTGGGCGTGGCCCTGTTCACACCCGCCGTGCCGGGCCTGATCCAGGCGACGACCCGCCCCGAGCAGCGGCAGCCGGCGAACGCCCTGCGGGTGCTCGCGCTGTCGGGATCGCTGATCGTGGGCCCGGCCGTGGCCGGGGTCCTCGTCGTGGCCACCGGACCCGGAACGGCGATCGCGGCCGACGCCGCCACGTTCGTGGTCAGCGCCGCGTGCCTGTCGCGGCTGCGGCTGCTGCCCGGCCTGCCGGTACGCCGGTGCCGGTTCACGCGCGACCTCGCCGACGGGTGGCGGGAGTTCCGCTCGCGCCGGTGGGTCTGGAGCGTCATCGCCACGGCGTCACTGATGAACCTGCTGTACGCGGCTTTCTCGGTGCTGGGGCCGGCGGTCAGCGTCCGCTCGCTCGGCGGCGCGGGCGCCTGGGCGATGATCTCGGCGCTGTTCGGCGCCGGATGCCTGAGCGGTGGCCTCGTCGCGCTGTGCGTACGGCCCCGGTTCCCGTTGCGGTCGGCGCTGGTGGTGATGGTGGTGTTCGCGTGCCCGACGCTGACCCTGGCGGCGGGGCTCACGGCGGGCGCGGTGGCCGCGGCGGCGTTCTGCGGCGGGCTGGTGATGATGCTCTTCAACACGCTCTGGGAGACGACGCTCCAGCAGCACATCCCCTCGACCACGCTGTCGCGCGTCAGCGCGTACGAATGGGCCGGCGCGGTCGCCTGCCAGCCGATCGGGCTCGTCCTCGTGGCGCCCGTGGCGGGCCGCTTCGGACTGCACGCGACACTCTGGACCGCGGGTGCTCTCCAGGTCGTGGTCGCGCTGACTCCCCTGCTCGTGCGGGAGGTCCGCACGCTGCCCTCCCCTGGAGGCGATGCCGTCTGTGCCGCGGGTGAGGCCTCCGTCTAGTCTCGTGGCGTGGCACAGTTGCGCATCGCTCTCGCTCAGGTCGACGCGACCGTCGGTGATCTCTCGGGAAACGCCGACCTGATCGTCGAATGGACCCGGCGCTCCGCTTCACGCGGCGCCCATCTCGTCGTGTTCCCGGAGATGTTCCTCACCGGCTATCCCGTGGAGGACCTCGCCCTGCGCAAGTCCTTCATCGACGCCTCGATCGCAGCCCTGGAGTCGACCGCGCGGCGCCTGGAGGCCCAGGGTCTCGGTGGTCTCCCGGTCGTCGTGGGCTACCTCGGCCGTCGCACCGACGTCGTCGACCGGGTCGGCCAGCCGGCCGGCGCACCGCTCGACGCCGCCGCGGTGCTGTACGAGGGGCGCGCGGAGATCCGGACGGCAAAGCACCACCTGCCCAACTACGGCGTCTTCGACGAATACCGCTACTTCGTGCGGGGCGACCGGCTGCCGGTGTTCCGGCTGCACGGCGTCGACGTCGCGGTGGCGGTCTGTGAGGACCTCTGGCAGGACGGCGGCCCCGTCTCGGTGACGAAGGAGGCCGGGGCACAGCTCCTGGTCGTGCCGAACGCCTCGCCGTACGAGCGGAACAAGGACGACGTGCGTCTCGACCTGTGCGCGCGGCGCGCACGCGAGGCCGGCTGCGCGCTCGCCTACGTCAATCTCATCGGCGGGCAGGACGAGCTGATCTTCGACGGCGACTCCGTCGTCGTGTCGGGCGACGGCACGCTGCTGGCGCGCGGCCCGCAGTTCGTCGAGGACCTCCTCATCGCCGACCTGGACCTGCCGGACGCGCCGGCGGCGTTCACGCCGGGCTCGACGGCCGCCGACGCCCAGGACGGCACGACGATCACCATCGAGCGCACGCTCCTGTCCTCGGACCCCGTGGAGGCCTACACACCGGAGACGCCGCCGCTCGCCGAGCCGCTCGGCGACCTCGGCGAGGTGTACGGCGCGCTGGTGCTCGGCGTACGCGACTACGTACGCAAGAACGGCTTCCGCACGGTGATCCTCGGCCTGTCCGGCGGCATCGACTCCGCGCTCGTCGCGACGATCGCCGCGGACGCCATCGGGCCGGAGAACGTCCACACGGTGCTGATGCCGAGCCGCTGGTCCAGCGACCACTCGATCACCGACGCCGAGGACCTGGTCAAGCGGCAGGGCATCCACGGGCGTACGGTGCCGATCCGCGGCATGGTCGACGCCTACGAGGCCGAGCTGGAGCTGACCGGGCTCGCCGCGGAGAACCTCCAGGCGCGGGTGCGCGGCAACATCCTGATGGGCCTGTCGAACGAGCACGGGCACCTCGTCCTGACCACCGGTAACAAGAGCGAGCTGGCCACCGGCTACTCCACCCTGTACGGCGACTCCGCCGGCGGCTTCGGGCCGATCAAGGACGTCCCGAAGGTCACGGTGTTCGCGCTGTGCGAGTGGCGCAACGCGCAGACGGCCGGCATGGCGCCGTTGCTGCGGCCCTCCGACGTGCCGCCGATCCCGCAGAACATCATCGACAAGCCGCCGTCCGCGGAGCTGCGGCCGGGGCAGCTCGACACCGACTCGCTGCCGCCGTACGAGGTCCTCGACGCGCTGCTGGACGACTACGTCGAGAAGGACATGGGCCACGACGCGCTGATCGCCGCGGGCCACGACGTCGACCTGGTCGAGCGCGTCATCCGGCTGGTCGACGTCGCGGAGTACAAGCGGCGCCAGTATCCGCCGGGCCCCAAGATCACGCCGAAGAACTTCGGGCGCGACCGGCGGCTACCGATCACGAACCGGTGGCGCGAGATCGCCGCGCCGCACGCGGCCGACCCGGCTCCGCCCGACAGTGTCCGCCCGGACGTGCCGTCGGACTGATCACGCGCGGTGGTGGGCCTCTCCCGGCCACAGGCCGAGAGTGGGCCCGTCGTAGCCGGGCAGCTCCAGCTCGCACCAGACGACCTTGCCGCGCTCCGCCGGGCGTGCGCCCCAGCGCTTCGCCAGGCGGTGCACGACCTGCAGGCCGCGGCCGCCCTCGTCGTCGTCGGCCGCCTGGCGCGCCCTCGGCAGGGCGTCGACGTGGTCGCGCACCTCGCACACGAGGGTGCGGTCGCGCAGCAGGCGCAGCTCCAGGTCTCCGGTGGCGTACCGCAGGGCGTTCGTGACCAGCTCCGACACCAGCAGCTCGGCGGTGAAGGACAGGTCCTCCAGCCCCCATCCGGCCAGCGTCTCGCGCACGCGGGTGCGGGCGTCGCGCACGACGGTCGGCCGCGGCGGGAACTTCCAGTCGACGACGTCGCCTTCCGGCAGCTTGCGCAGGCGCGCCACCAGGACGGCGATGTCGTCGCGGTCATGGTCGGCGTACGCGCCGTCGAGCGTCGCGCGCGCCAGGTCCTCCAGCGGCCGGTCGAGGGCCTCCGGGCCGAAGACTCCGCGCAGCCGCAGCAGGCCGTCGTCGATGTCCTGGCCGCGGTTCTCCACGAGGCCGTCGGTGTAGAGGACGAGGATGCTGCCGTCGCTGATGTCGAAGGTGCGGGTCTCGATCACGCCTTCGCCGACGCCGAGCGGCGGCGCGGGCGGCACGTCGAGGAACTCACTGGTGCCCTCGGACCTCAGCAGCAGCGGCGGCAGGTGGCCCGCCGAGGCGACCTCACAGGTGCCGTTCGTCGCGTCGTACACGGCGTAGACGCAGGTCGCGAAGGCGGGGTCGCGCTCGCCGATCTCCCGCATCAGGGCGTCGAGCTGCTGCAGCCCGGCCGCCGGCGACAGCTCCAGGTTGACGATCGTCTGCAGCGCGGTCCGCAGGCGTCCCATGGTGACGGCGGCGCGCACGCCGTGGCCGGCGACGTCGCCGACGATGAGGGCGACGCGGCCGCCGGGCAGCGCGATCGACTCGTACCAGTCGCCACCGACCTCGATGAGCTGGTTGCCGGGCAGGTAACGGTGGCGGATCTCGATGCTCGACGGAGCGGTGAGGCCGGTGGGCAGCATGCTGCGCTGGAGTGTCAGCGCGGTTGCGCGCTCGCGGCTGTAGTGCCGCGCGTTGTCGATGAACAGGGCGGCGCGTGCCGCGAAGTCCATGCCGATCTCGATGTCGTACGCGTCGAACGCGCGGTGCTCGGGGCTGCGGACGCACACGATGAAGCCCAGCGTGGTGCCGCGGGCGATCAGCGGCAGCAGGACCATGGAGACGTCCCTGAGCAGCTTCGCGACCGGCTTACGCCGCCATTTGTGGGCGAGGGCGCGCGCGGTGCTGGAGTCGACGTGCGTTTCCAGCACCGCCTCACCGAGGGCCATGCAGCGGGTGTACGGCGTGCCGGGCGGGTAGGTGAGGATCTCGCCGGTGGGGAACGCGGAGTTCCACCCAGGGCTGCGGTCGTCGGCGGCGACCGCCAGGCGACGCAGCACCGCGGTGCCGTCCTCGGGGAACGAGGGCGCCTCGTCGGCGCCCATGATGCTCTCCTGGATCAGCACTCCGGCGGCATTGCAGAAGTGCGGCACGACGACGTCGACGACCTCTTTGGCCATCTGGTCGAGGTCGAGCGTCGCGCCGATGCGGCTGAGGGCGTCGTCGCGCATCGCCCGCCGGAGCAGCGCGGGGTCGGTGAAGCGCTCCACGTCGGTGACGGCGACCCGGATCATGAGCAGGCCGGCGGGATCGGCCCCGCCCGTGTGCATCGGGACCACGGTGACGACGGCGTCGCGCGTCTTGCCCTCGGAGTCGATGACGCCGAGTACGGCGGTGCGCTCCTGGCGGCTGCCGAGCGCATCAAGGAGAGTGGTCAGGGCCGACCGGCTGTCCTCCGCGAACAGGTCGACGGCTGCTTCCCCCACGACGTCTTCCGGAGGGTGGCCGATCACGCCCTCGGCGTTCTGACCGCACTGGATGACTTTTCCGGAGCGATTGACGCCGAGCACGAGCGTTCTCGCCGAAGAATCGGCCATACCTGACGACTCCTTGCTGGTGGCCTCGCGTCTCCCAAAGTATGGCTAATAAGGGACCACTGGGAAGGAAGATCACATTTGCAGAGCGCTTGTTACAACGACCTGACCGTGACCGGCCACACACTCTAGGGCGCGAAAAGGGGGTCCGGGCATGCCATCGGACGAGGTCATGCCGGTACGGACCAGGCTGGGAGGGGTGTCGCCGCCGGGCGAGCCACGTTCCGTCTGAAATTTCAGCCTGAATCGTCATCGGACGGTGGAACGGCTCTTCCCGGCGTCCGCGGGCGGAAGATCCGGCGGCACGGCCCGGGCCGCGGCGGCCTTCGCGCCACGGATCACGCGGCGGCCGGGTGCGGCACGCGCCGCGGCCGGCGCCGCCCGGTCGGGCGACGGCGGACGAGGGCGTGCGCGGCGCGCTCAGCGGAGACTGATCCCGGTCAGAAGGGAGTCGACGGCCCGCTCGGCGAAGTCGTCGGGGATCGGGCCCGCGCCGAACGCGCGCGCCCGGTTGGTGACGGCGCCCAGGATGAGCCAGAGCGTCATCTCGATGTCGAGGTCGGGCCGCAGCTCGCCGTTGGCGATGCCGCGCCGGAGCACCTCGCGCATGGCCTCACGCCGCGGCTCGATCACCTCGCGGGTGAACCGGGCCATCAGGTCGGGGTAGCGCTCGGCCCCGCTCATGACGCTCCAGTAGCAGTCGAGGCGCTTCTTGTCGGACTTGTCGCTGACGAACGCCTTGGTGAAGGCGATCAGGTCGTCACGCGCCGACTCGCCCGGCAGGGGCGGGAGCGGCTCCTTCAACGCGGCCAGCGCGTCGACGATGAGCGCCTCCTTGTTGGGCCAGCGCCGGTAGATCGTCGTCTTGCCGACGCAGGCGCGCGCCGCGACCGCCTCGATGGAGACGCCCGTGACACCGCCCTCCTGCGCCAGCAGTTCGAGCGTGGCGGTGATGATCGCCTTGGCCGCGCGCTCACTGCGCGGCCGGCCCGGCGGCCGTGCGGTGAGCTGGTCACTTGTCTGCGTCATCGCGGCCACCGTCTCACACCTCGACCGGCTCTCGCTGCTCGACTTCACTTATCCGATCAACGTCGTCCACGCCGAGGCCGGGCATCCATCTCAGGACCACCAGGGACCCCAGGAGTGCCACGGCCGCCGAGATCGACGACGTCATGTGCATCGCGTGCACGAACGAGGTGTGCGAGGGCCCGATGAGCGCCTGGCCGGACGGCCCGAGGCGTTCGGCGACGCCGACGGTGGCGCCGATCGACTCCCCCGCGGTGTCCCGCAGCCTCTCGGGCAGGGCGGTCAGGTGCGGCTTCATGTCCCCCCGGTAGATCGAGGAGACCAGCGAGCCGAGGATCGCGACGCCGAGGGCGATCGAGATCTGCCGGGCGACGTTGTTGATCGCCGAGCCCGAGCCGGCCTGGTCGCGTGGCAGCACCGCCATGACCGCGGTGGTCGCCGGCGGCATGACCATCCCCATCCCGGACCCCTGCACGAAGTAGGTGACCTCCAGGATCCAGATGGGGCTGTGCTCGGTCGTCAGGCGGTAGCTCAGCATCGCGAGCGCGACCATCGCGAGGCCGGTGGCGGTGACCCGCTTGGTCCCGAAGCGCTTCACGAACCCCGCGCTGCGCGGAGAGAAGATCAGCTGCCCGCCGGCCATCGGCAGCGTGAGCAGGCCCGCCTGGAGCGCTGAGTAGCCGCGGACGTTCTGCAGGTACAGGGAGACGAACAGGACGACGCCCCCGAGCGCGAAGAACACCAGGGAGATGGCGCCCACCGACGCGGACAGCCGCGCGTCGCGGAACAGCCGGACGTTGAGCGAGGGGTGCTCGATCCGCGCTTCGTACCAGACGAAGACGGCGAGGAGCGCGAGTCCGCCGAGCACCGGGCCGTACACCGTCGCGTCGGCGAGGGTGCCACGCTCGCCGCCCTCGATGATGCCGTAGCTGAGGGAGACGAGGCCGGCGATGGAGAGCAGCACGCCGACGACGTCGATGCCGCCGCGGCGCGGGGAGCGCGACTCCGGGACGAGGAAGGCGATGCCGATCACGCCCACGACGACGACCGGAACGTTGATCAGGAAGACCGAGCCCCACCAGAAGTAGTCGAGGAGCAGGCCGCCGGTGATCGGGCCGATGGCGATGCCGATGCCGACGGCTCCGGCCCAGATGCCGATGGCCTTGCCGCGCTCTTCGGGCTCGAAGACGTTGGCGATGATCGACAGCGTCTGCGGCATGACGGCGGCGCCGCCGAGGCCCATGGCCGCGCGGGCGAGGATCAGCTGTCCCGGCGACTGCGCGTAGGAGGAGACGAGCGATGCCAGGCCGAACATCACCATGCCGATCATCAGCATGCGCTTGCGGCCGATCCGGTCGCCCAGCACCCCGAAGGTGAAGAGCAGGCCGGCGAAGACGAGTGTGTAGGCGTTGATCGCCCATTCGAGCTGGGCCTGCGTGGCACCGAGGCCGGCGCGAGGGTCGGCGATCGTCTTCAGTGCGACGTTCAGGATCGTGTTGTCCAGAACGATGACGAGGAGAGCGACGATCAGCACGCCGAGGATCGTCCATCGTCTCTTGTGAATGGTCTGAGGATCCATCGGGCCCTTCGTGTTTTAGATACGAGTCTGTTGCGTTTCGATACGACACCAGAATACGCCTTGGATCGGACGATACGCAACCGTATCGTTTTTATACGAAACCCGGAATACTGGGGGTGTTCGACTAGTTGGATCCGTGTAACCATCGGTGTGTCCGGGGACGCCAGAGCGGCGCCTCGAGGCTGGAGGTATCGATGTCTGCATCGCAAAGTCGGCCGACCGTGCCCAACGGGCTCTACGGCGGCCAGACCGGACGCCGCGTCACCGTACGCGACATCGCCGCGGCCAAGGAACGCGGTGAGAAGTGGCCCATGCTCACCGCCTACGACGCGCTGACCGCGCGGGTCTTCGACGAGGCGGGGATCCCCGTCCTGCTCGTCGGCGACTCCGGTGCGATGGTCGTCTACGGCTACGAATCGACCGTCCCGGTCACCGTCGACGAGCTGCTGCCCCTCACGGCGGCGGTCGTCCGCGGCACGTCACGCGCCCTCGTGGTCGCCGACCTGCCGTTCGGCTCCTACCAGACCGGCCCGGAGGACGCCCTGCGGACCGCCGCGCGGTTCCTCAAGGAGGCCGGGGCTCAGGCGGTCAAGCTCGAAGGCGGCCAGCGAGTGCTCCCGCAGGTCGAGACCCTGGTCTCGGCCGGGATCCCGGTCATGGCGCACCTCGGGCTCACCCCGCAGTCGGTGAACGCCTTCGGCGGCTACCGCGTGCAGGGCCGCGGCGAGGCCGGCGAACGGCTCATGACCGACGCCAAGGCCCTGGAGGCCGCGGGCGCCTTCTCCCTCGTGCTCGAATGCGTGCCCAGCGAGCTGGCCGAGCGGGTCACCTCGACGCTGTCGATCCCCACGATCGGCATCGGCGCCGGCCCGGGCACCGACGCCCAGGTCCTCGTCTGGCAGGACATGGCCGGGCTCACTCCGAAGACAGCCAAGTTCGTCAAACGGTACGCGGATGTGGCCGGAGTGTTGCGCGAAGCGGTCGAGGAGTTCGCCTCCGAGGTCACGTCAGGTGTCTTCCCCGCGCCGGAGCACGGCTACAAGTAGGCGGTGTCCCGCCATCCGTGATCATGCAATAGGTTGCGAGGTGTTGCATGATCACGGGGCGGTTGCTTCGGCTGCCGCACAACGCCGAAGGACACACGCAGCGATGACCATCTCTCCGGGGCCACCGCCTTGGCCGATCCCGCCGTCGTGGACGCTCTCGCCGCCGATCCCGGCCGTACCCAAGCCGGAGGCCGAGCCCGAGCCGCCGATCGAGGACCCCGCCCCCGTGGCGGAGCCCGCGCCCGTGCCGGAACCCCCGCATGTGCCGGACCCGGTGCCCGCGGTGGCTCCGGCCCGTACGGTCGTCGTGCTGTGCCCGGAGGGTTCGGGGACACCGGAGACGCTGAAGACCCTGCGCACCCCGCCCGGCGTGACGGTGGAGGCTCGTGTCTCCCCCGCGTCCACGCCAGGCATGGGTGGCGTGTACGAGCTGGCCTTCGCCGCCGCGAAGGCGGTGGACGACGGCGCGCACGGCATCGTGATCGCCCAAGAGGTGGAGGCGCCCGAGGAGACCGCGTGGGCCCTGGAGCTCCTGCACACCGGCGAGGTGCCGCTCGTGCTCGCCCCCGACCCCACCGGCCCCGGTGACGTCGCCGATGCCGTCGGCGTCGCGGCGGCCGAGCTGAGCGGTTTCGGCTGCCTGCTCGTCGCCCGCGGCGAGATCCACGCCGCCCGGCACGTACGACGGCCGGGCGCGACGCCCGTGTTCAGCTCACCCTCGGCGGGCCCCGCCGGCCTCGTCACCGGCGGCGTGCCCCGCCTGCTCTGGCGTCCGCCGGGCCGCCTCACCGTCCGCGGACCCCACGGCGGCAAGTCGCCGCAGGTCGGCCTGCACACCATCACGCTCGGAGACGACGGAGTCCTGCTGCGCACCGTGGCCGAGAACTGCGACGGCCTGGTCGTGGCGGCGAACGCCTCCAGCATCCCCGAGCCGGTGCTGCCCGTCCTGGCCGAGCTGGCCGGGCGCATCCCGGTCGTGCTCGCCGCCCCGGCGACCTCCAGCGGCATGCTCCCCGAGACCGGCCTGGACCCGCTGAAGGCGCGGATGCTGATGTACGTCCTGCTCGACTCCGGGCGCGACAACGAAGCCGTCCTGGAGGCGTTCGCCGCCGCCGACCGTACGGTCGCGGTGGAGGTCTGACCCGTCAGAGCGCTCGTTCGAGCACCTGGCGGGCCTCCTGCAGCGAGGGGCCGTACCACTCCAGGTGACGTCCGCTGACCAGCGCGACCGCGCATCCGGGGAACGCCTCGGGGCCGTCACCGGCGCCGAAGGCGTACGGCTCGTCGGGGAGCACCACGAGGTCGGGGCGGTCGCGCAGGATCCGCTCGACGTCGATCTTGGGATAGCGGTCGGGGTCGCCGCCGTACAGGTTCGCGACCCCGAGGCGCCCGAGGAGGTCGCCGGCGAAGGTGTCGCGGCCGAGCACCATCCAGGGCCGGCGCCAGATCGGGACCGCCGCCGTACGCGTCGGCGCCGGCGGCTCGTCCAGGACGTCCGCCCAGGCCGTGCGTGACCGCTTCAGCCACGCGGGCTCGTCGAGGTCGCAGGCCGCGAGCATGTCGGCCAGGCCCGTCAGCGCCTCCGGCAGGGTGCGGATCACGGTGACCCAGACGCGTACACCGGCCGCGCGCAGCCGGTCGAGGTCCTCCTCGCGGTTCTCCTCGAAGTTGGCGACGACCAGGTCCGGCGCGAGGGCAATGATCTTCTCGACGTCGGGGTTCTTCGTGCCGCGCACGCGCGTGACGTCGAGGCCCGCCGGGTGCGTGCACCAGTCGGTCGCCCCGGTCAGCAGCCCCGGCGCGGTCTCGGCCACGGCCTCGGTCAGCGACGGGACGAGGGAGACGACGCTGCGTACGCTCATCGCGCGGCCGGCTCGTCCAGCGAGGACAGCACCTCTGCCGGCGTCATCGAGCCGGGGCGCGCGCGGTCGCGTGCCATGCGGTTCGCGAGCCGCCGGAGCAGTTCGTTGACCGGAGTGGGCACGCCGTGCTCGCGTCCGAGCAGGACGATCTCGCCGTTAAGGAAGTCGGCCTCGACCGTGCCGGTGCCGCGGTGGAGGCTCTGGGTGGAGGAGCCGCCGACGCGTACGCGGCCGTGCACCGGCTGGATCTTCGAGGCGATGGTGACGTGCGGGACCGGCTCGATGCCCGCGGCCCGCAGGCACCTCTCGCCCTCCTCGCGCGCCAGGCGCGCGAGCTCCTCGCCCTGTTCTCCGCTGCCCACGATCGCCTCGACCGCGTTGCCGAGGTTGGTCAGCAGCTTGCCGTACTTGTAGCGCATGATGTCGTCCCGCGCCTCGGACACGAAGGTCGCGCCGGTGAACGCCTTCGACAGCGACCGCGCGGTGCCGTCCACGCCGCCCGGGTAGCGGCCGACGTCGAGACGGCCGCTGAGCGGCGCGAAGTGGACCTCCACGATGCCGGGCTCGATGAAGACGGCCGGCAGCAGGACGCAGACGCCGTACACGCGGGAGAACAGCCGGAGGGCGAGGCGCTCGTTCTCCACGCCGTTCTGGGCGGAGGCGACCACGATGTCCAGCGGCGCGACGGCTGCCAGCTCGGCCAGCGCCGGGGCGGTGTCCTGCGTCTTCATGGCGAGCAGGACGACGTCGTCCGCCCGCAGCTCCAGGTCGGCCGGGCGCGAGACGACAGGGATCGGCAGCTCGGCGCTCTCCTCCGGGGTGTCGAGGCGTAGGCCTCGGTCGCGGATCGCCTCGTAGTGCGCGCCGCGGGCGATGAGCGTGACGTCGTGGCCCTGCTGGAAGAGCCGGGCGCCGATCACGCCGCCGACGGCGCCCGCCCCGTAGACGACGACTCTCACAGGCCGGTCGCCCTGATACCCGCGTGCGTCTTGTAGCGGCGGTTGATGGAGATCAGGTTGGCGGTGAGCGCCTCGACCTGGCGGGCGTTGCGCAGCCGGCCGCCGTACACGCCGCGGACCCCGGCGATGCGCTCGGCGAGCGCCTGCACCGTGCCGGTGGCCTCGCGGTCCTCGCCCAGGACGAGGACGTCCAGGTCGACCTTGTCGACCTCGGGGTCGAGCAGGACGACCGCGGAGACGTGGTGGAAGGCGGCGACGACGGTGCTGCCGGTGAGGACGGCCGCGGCCTGCTGGGCGGCGCTGCCCTCCTCGACGGGCAGGGCGTACGCGCCCTGCTTGTCGAAGCCGAGGGGGTTGACGCAGTCGACGACGATCTTGCCGTCGAGGTCGGCGCGCAGGCCTTCGAGGAGTGACTTGTGGCCGTCGTAGGGCACTGCGACGATGACGATGTCGGCCTCGCGGGCGACGACGGCGTTCTCTTCGCCGCGCGCCCCTTCGCCGATGCTCTGGGCGGCCTGCTCGGCGCGCTCCTTGCTGCGGGAGCCGATGATCACGGTGTGCCCGGCGAGCGCGAACCGGCGGGCCAGCCCCTTGCCCTGGTCTCCGGTACCGCCGAGGATTCCGACGGACAGGCCGCTGACGTCCCGTGGCTCGGTGTGCTGAATGCTCATGGCCACCGATCCTGCCAGGCGGCCCTCAGGCGGCAGGTCCCCGGGGTGCCGCGGCCATGGCGGCGCCGACGATCCCGGCGGCGTTGTGCAACTCGGCCGGCACGATCTCGGCGCGCACGCCCTTCAGCAGCGGCAGGAACGTATCGGCCTGCTTGCTGACTCCGCCCCCGACGATGATCAGCGACGGCCAGACGAGGGCCTCGACACGCCTCAGGTACTTGCCGAGCTTCTTGGCCCACTTCTCCCAGCTCCAGTCGTGGACCTCGCGGGCGTGGGAGGAGGCGCGGGTCTCGCCGTCCTTGCCGTCGATCTCGATGTGGCCCAGCTCGGTGTTGGGCACCAGCGTGCCGTCGACGAACAGGGCACTGCCGATGCCGGTGCCGAGCGTGACCATGAGAACGGTTCCGCTCGTGTTCCGGCCGGCGCCGAAGCTCATCTCGGCGACGCCCGCCGCGTCGGCGTCGTTGAGGAGCGTGACGGGCACGCCGGCCTCCTCGCCGAACATCTCAGCGACCTCCAGCCCGATCCAGTCGTCGACGAGGTTGGCCGCGGTGTGCACGGTGCCGTCGACGACGACACCGGGGAAGGTCACGCCGACCGGCCCGGTGTCCCCGAAGTGACGCACGATCTCCGCGACGGACTCGGTGACCTGTTTCGGCTTGGCCGGATCGGGTGTCGGCACCCGGAGCCGGTCCTTCGTGAACCGGCCGGTCCGCAGGTCCACCGGGGCGCCCTTGATCCCTGAGCCCCCGATGTCGATGCCGAGAATGTCGCTCATGCTTCCTATGTACACCCGAATCACCGAGTTAATCCCGCCCAAAGCGGCGAACACCGTCGACTGGGGCGGTCGTACGGCACCATGGGAGTCATGGACGCGAGTCAGGTTGCGGCGTTGCGGGAAATGCTCTCGACGACCGGCTGGCCGGAGCGCACCCGGGGTTTCGCGCGGGCGCTGCGGACGTCCGCGAAGATTCCCGGCGGGTTACTGCTGGTCGGGCCGCCGGACGACGAGCCGTGGCACCTGGCGGCACACCTGGACGACGAGAGCCGGCTGAACGCCCTGCCGGAGATCTCCCCGACGCTCGTCCGCTGGGATCCCCCGCCAGGAGCACCGCCGCACCTTCGGGTGGGGCTGGACCGCCTGGAGGCCGCACGCCGCGGTGAGTCCCTCCTGGTCGTCTCGGAAGAGGGCTCTCCCGCCCCGCTGCTGGAGCGCGTCGACGACGCACGCCGCACGGGCGCGACGATCTTCGCCATCGACGGCGACGACGAGGAGCTGAGAGGCCTGGCCCACGAGTCCCTGAGCGTGCCGCCCACGGACGCCCTGGTCTCGTTCGACACCGCCCAGCATCTGGTCAGCGCCGCCACCGGCGAGCGCCTCACCCGCCGCGGCCTGCGCGACCGCCTGGCCGGCCTTCTCGAGACCATCACGGGCCCCGCGGTCCACTGACGGCCGTCCGGTCGCCGGACGGCCGCCCGAAGCGCGGTGCGGGGATCAGTCGTCGTTGTCCTTGCGCCACTTCTCGTTGCGGTCGGCGGCGGTCTTCAGCGCGTTGGCCGCCTCCGCTTCGGTGTTGTAGGGGCCCATCCGCTCGCGGTCAGGGCATCCCACGCCGTGTTCGACCTTCATGTGCTTGAGGCAGAAGAACCAGGCGCCCTCGTCGCTCATCTTCGTCTCCGATCGTCTTGTCATCGCGTCCTGCCCGGCGAACTACACTCCAACACCATGACGACGCAACTCCGGCCAGGCCAGGTCTCACCCATCCGCAAGGTTCCCGCGGAGATCCCCAGGCCGGAGTACGTGGACAAGAAGGCTCCTCGTACGGGAGAAGCCGACGTCAAGACGCCCGAGATCATCGAGCGGATGCGCGTGGCGGGCCGGATCGCCGCGCAGGCGCTCGAAGAGGTCGGCAAGAACATCGAAGCCGGTGTCACGACCGACGAGCTCGACCGGATCGGGCACGAGTTCATGCTCGACCACGGCGCCTACCCCTCGACGCTCGGCTACCGGGGCTTCCCCAAGTCGCTGTGCACCTCGCTCAACGAGGTGATCTGCCACGGCATCCCTGACGACACGGTGGTGCGCGACGGCGACATCATCAACATCGACATCACCGCGTTCAAGGACGGCGTGCACGGCGACACCGACGCGACCTTCCTCGTGGGCGAGGTCGACGAGGAGTCGCGGCTGCTCGTCGAGCGCACCCGCGAGGCCATGATGCGCGCGATCAAGGCGGTGCGCCCCGGACGCCGGCTCAACGTCATCGGCCGCGTCATCGAGTCCTACGCCAAGCGCTTCGGGTACGGCGTGGTGCGCGACTTCACCGGGCACGGCATCGGCACGACCTTCCACTCCGGGCTGATCGTGCCGCACTACGACGACCCATCCGCGAACACCGTCATCGAGACGGGCATGACGTTCACGATCGAGCCCATGCTGACCCTGGGCACGATCGACTACGACATCTGGCCCGACCGCTGGACCGTCGTGACCAAGGACCGCAAGCGCACCGCCCAGTTCGAGCACACCCTCCTGGTGACCGACGGCGGCGCGGAGATCCTCACCCTCGCCGGATAGGCGCCGCGGACCCGGGTACGTACCGCCGCGTGGCCGACAAGCTCGGGAGATACCGCGGCAAACGCGACGCGAGCCGTACGCCGGAGCCGGTCCCGGAGGAGGGACCGCTCCCGCACGGCGACGACACGTTCGTGATCCAGGAGCACCACGCGCGCCGGCTGCACTGGGACTTCCGGCTGGAGCGCGACGGCGTGCTCGTGTCGTGGGCGCTGCCCAAGGGCGTCCCGGACGACCCGAAGACCAACCACCTCGCGGTGCACACCGAGGACCACCCGCTGGAGTACGCCTCGTTCGCCGGCGACATCCCGCCCGGCGAGTACGGCGGCGGCCGGGTCACCATCTGGGACCGCGGCACGTACGCGACCGAGAAGTGGACCGACCGCGAGGTCAAGATCGTGCTGAGCGGATCACGGGTCTCCGGGCGTTATGTGCTGTTCCCCACCAAGGGCAAGAACTGGATCATCCACCGGATGGACCCGCCCGTCTCTCCGGACGCCGCGCCGATGCCCGAGAGCGTCCGCCCCGTACGGCCCGAGGAGCGCAGGCGGCTGCCGACCCGGCGGGACGCCTTCGGGTACGAGTTCGCGTGGGGCGGGCGGCGGCTGATCGCCTTCGCCGACCACGGCAGCGTACGAGCGTGCGACGGCCGTGGCCGCGAGGCGAAGGCGCCGCGCGGGATCGGCGAGGCCCTCGGCCACCACCGGGCGGTGCTCGACGGCGAGGTCATCGGCGGCGAGACGTACATGATCTTCGATCTGCCGTACCTGGACGGCCGGTCGCTGCTGGACGAGCCGTACACGACGCGCCGCGAGCTGCTGGCCGGGCTCGGCCTCTCCGGGCCCGCCCTGCAGACGGCCCCGTGGTTCGACGACGGCGACGCCGTACGGGAGGCGGCACGCGACCAGGGGCTGCGGGCGATCCTCGCCAAGCCCCTCGACGGCACGTACCGCCAGAAGACGGCAGGCTGGCGCCTCATTCCCGTCTGAGGCGAAGACACGGCGCGTCGCGAGCATCGGGCGCCCGCGGCGGTTAGTGTCCGCCGCGTGGCAAAAGCGCAGGTGATCGTCGCATGATGGGGCACACGCACGCTCTCGCCGGGGCCGCGGCCTGGCTCGGGGCCGTCCCGCTCCTCGCCGACCACGGTATGCGGATGTCCCCCGCCCAGGTCGCGGCGGGCGCCGTCGTCTGCGCGGGCGCGGCGATGCTGCCCGACACCGACCACCACGACGGTTCGATCGCCAACGCGTTCGGGCCGGTCACACGCCTGTTGTGCAAGGGTGTCGCCGCCCTCACCGGCGGGCACCGGAACGCCACGCACTCGCTGCTGTTCTGCCTGGCGGCGGCGCTGGGCGTGAACTGGCTCGCGCACAACGCGATCAAGGTGTGGTGGGGCCTGCTGTTCTTGATCATCGGGCTGGGCCTGCGGGGCGTCGGCGTCCGTGTGCCCGAGCGCGAGCATTACAACCTCGTCGTCAACGGCGCGCTCGCCGGAGGCCTGACGTACGTGATGGCGGGCATGCGCTTCGCCGGGCCCGGCATCCACATATACGGACATGTCCTTGGCTGGGCCGGTCTGGCAGTGGGGCTCGGCTGCGTCGTGCACGTCGTGACCGACTGCCTCACTCCCGAGGGGTGCCCGGTGCTGTGGCCGCTCGGGTTCCGCGCCGAGATCCCCCTGGTGCCGCGCACGGACGGGGTCATGGAGCGGTGGGTCGTCACTCCCCTGCTCGCCCTCGGCATCGTCGTCCTCGCCGTACGGTCGGCCGCCGGCTCGTACGCGAGCCACTGGCTCCAGCACGGCGGCGGACGGTAAAGGCTCTCCCCGGCTCCGCGCGGCGGATCGCTACGCCGTGCCACGGATGGGAACAGCTTGGGCATGGAGCGACTGAAGCGGTCCGGCATGGCGGTGCTGGCGGGCCTGGCCTTGGTTGCCGGCTGCGGCGACGGCCGGGCGACCAGAACGGGCCTGCCCGTGTCCCCCGGCGCGCGGGCGCCCGGCTCCGGCGGTGCGCTCGAGAAACAGTACGAGGCGGTCGTGAAGGCGGTCCTGCCCTCCGTCGTGCAGATCAACACCGACTCCGGCCTCGGCTCGGGAATCGTGTACGACGACAAGGGCGACATCGTCACCAACGACCACGTCGTCACCGGCGCACGGCGGCTCACGGTGACGTCGGCGAGCGGCAAGAAGGCGCTGCCCGCCAGGCTCGTCGGGGAGTTCCCGCCGAACGACCTGGCCGTCGTGCGCGTGAAGGACAGGACGCTGAAACGCGCTGTGTTCGGCGACTCCGGTGGCCTCGCGGTGGGCCAGATCGTGCTGGCGATGGGCAACCCCCTAGGCCTGTCCGGCAGCGTCACCAACGGCATCGTGTCGGCGCTGGGCCGTACGGTCACGTCCCAGCGCGAGGGGGCCTTCCCCGGCGCCACCATCGCCGGGGCCGTCCAGACCAGCGCGCCGATCAACCCCGGCAACAGCGGGGGCGCGCTGGTGACGCTCAACAACGAAGTGGTCGGCATCCCGACGCTGACCATCTCCGACCCGCAGATCGGCGGCGCCGCCGCCGGAATCGGCTTCGCGATCCCGAGCAACAGCGTCAAGCTGATCGCCGACCAGCTCATCTCCACCGGCAAGGTCACGCAGTCCGGCCGTGCCGCTCTCGGCGTCAAGGTGCGCACGGTCGTCGACACCATGGGCAACGTGACGGGCGTGGGCGTCGTGACCGTCACGCCGGGCGGCCCGGCCGACAAGGCGGGGATCAGGCAGGACGACATCGTCCTGTCCGTGAACGGCATCGCGACACCGAACAGCACCGCCCTCGCCGAGGCACTCGCCACACTCAAGCCCGGCCGTCGCGTGCCGGTGGGGATCCAGCACACGGACGGCACAAAGGAGACCGTGACCGTCACGCTCGGGCAGTTGCCGGGCTGACTCAGGCGAAGGGCGCCAGGGCCTCGTCGGTGACCGCGCGCAGCCGCCGCCGTACGCCGGGGTCGTAGGCGTCCCTGTGCGCGCTCGCGGCCTCGGTGCCGTCGAAGAACCCACCGGTACCGGTCTCCTCGGTCACGAGCCCGTCGAAGTCGATCGATTCCATGCCGAGCGACCCCTCGTTGACCACGCGGGCGCCCGCCGCGAGCGCCGGCGCGAGCAGGCGGGTCAGCAGCACCGGCGCCAGGTAGTTGACGGCCCAGTGCGACTCGTGGCCGTCGACGGTGAGTTCACGGCCGCTGCCGCTGCCGATCCCGGCGTTGTTGACCAGCACGTCCAGTCCGTCGTGGTCGGCGCGCACCCGCTCGGCGAGGTCGCGCACCTCCGCGAGCGAGGCGAGGTCGGCGAGGTAGGGGCGCGCGCCGACCTCCTCGACCAGGGCTCCCAGCTTCGCCCGGTCACGGCCGTGGGCGAGAACGGTCATCCCGCGCGCGGCGAGCCTCCCGGCGAGGTAGGCCCCGACGCTCGCGGTGGATCCGGTGATCAGCACGGTGGTCATGACCTCATCCTGCCCGGGCCGTCAGTGCCGTTCGATGAGCAGGCGGTTGTGCTGGAAGTCGAGCGTGACGTTGCCGAACCGGCACAGCTCGTCGGAGCCGAGAAGGCCTCCGACGCCGATGCCGAGGTCGACGACCGACAGCGACCTGCCGTGCATGGAGACGCCGCCGAGCGTCCACTTCTTCAGCTTCACCACCGGTACGACCCCGCTGCCGGTCACGCCCTGGACCGGATGCATCTGACCGGTACGCGGCAGGCGCAGGGTACGGACGAGGCTGCGGTCGACCGAGGAGTTCGACGACCCGGTGTCCAGCACGAACTCGTACGGCCCTCGCCCGTTGACCTTCATCGGCACGTAGACGAGCGTGCCGCCGTTGCCACGAACGATCCGCATCGGCAGCGAGAGGCGGGGGAGTTTCTTGGCGGGCGACGGAGTCGGCGTCGGGCTCGCGGGCGGCGGGCCGAGGGTGCGCTGGGCGCGCACCGGAGTGACGCGCGCGTCGGCACAGCCGACGGCGACCGGCACCACGAACAGTAGACCGGCGATCACTCTGCGAGACACACGACGGACCTTCCCGCACCAGGCCTTCCTTACCCGTGCCGTGAGGAATGCTCAGCGGGCCTCCAGCTCACGTACGCGCGCGATGACCGGCGCGAACGCCTCCATGTACGGGCCGTGGACCGTGAAGTACGTGAAGCCGAACCGCTCGCGGTCGCGCAGGACCTGCTCGGCCATCTGGTCCACGGTGCCGATGTAGATGAACGGCGTGTCGAGGACCTCGTCGATCTCCATCATCGGCCCGACCCGCTCCAGCAGCTTCCCTGCCGCGGCACGGCGGTCGCCGGTCTCGATCACGATCTGCGTCAGCACCTGCCACTCGAGCCCGTCGGCCCGGTCGCCCGCGCACTCGCGCGTGTAGCGGACCCGATCGGCGGTCTCGGCGGCGGTGCCGATGCGGAACGTGCCGGCCGGCATGCCCTTGACCTGGTACGCGCCGGCGATCCCGACGATGTCGGCGCGCTCGGCGGCGACCCGCAGAACCCGGTCGCCGGTGCCGCCGATGATCAGCGGCGGGCCGTACCCGCCGAAACCTTTCCGCTGCACCGGCCGCAGCAGCGGGACGCCCAGCGCCTCGTGCATCCGCGCCTGCTGTTCGTAGCGACCCGCGGCGAAGCGTTCGCCGAGCTCGTCGATGGTCGCCACCAGCCGCTCGACCCGCGCGCCGAACGGCTCCCACTCGATGCCGGCCTCTTCGAACTCCCACTTCATGTGCCCGGCGCCCAGCCCCAGCTCCAGCCGCCCGCCCGTGAGGACGTCGGTCGTCGCGACCTCGCGCGCCAGCAGGGCGGGGTTCCAGAACGCCGCGTTGAGCACGAGGGTGCCGACCTTGAGACGCTCGGTCACGGCCGCCGCGGCGGCGAGAGCCGGGAACGGCGCCGAGATGCCGAGGTGATCGGCGGCGAACACCGTGTCGTAGCCGTACCGCTCGGCCTGACGGCACCGTTCGAGGAAGTCCTCACGGGAGTCGATGCCGAAGATGTTGTAGGAGAACCGAAGATCAGCCATGCCGGTGACCCTGCCCGATGCCCGCGGACCACACCAGTCGTGTCCGCCCAGGGCGAAAGTGCCAGGGCGTGTCTGACGGATCACGTTCGTAGCGAGCGGTGCTCAGGCGGTGCGTCGCAAGGCGGAGGAGGGAGTCGGCCTGGTTTCGGCCGGCGACCGACGACAACGCGGCGAGGCGCCGCCTGAGCACCGCGCAGCCGGACAGGGATCCGTCAGACACGCCCTAGTCGGAGCGGGAGCGCTTGTCCAAGGAGGCCAGATAGTCGTTGTAGTCGGACAGCTCGTCGCTTTCACCGTCGGCCGCGGCGCGGTCGGCACGGCGTTCGATGCGGCGCGTGAGACGGCGGTCCTCGGCGAACCACTGGAACACCATCGCGATCAGCACGATGAACGTCGGGATCTCCCCGAACGCCCAGGCGATCGCGCCGCCGGTGTGCTGGTCGGCCAGCACCGACGTGCCCCAGGGTCGGCGCAACGCGGTGTACCAGCCCGCGGCGATCGGCGTGCCGATGTTCATCAGGGCGATGCCGAAGAACGCGTGGAAGGGCATCGTCACGAACAGCAGCAGCATCTTCGCGACGTACGGCAGCTTGCGCGGTGTCGGGTCGACGCCGATGAGCACCCAGAAGAACAGCGAGCCCGCCGCCATGAAGTGCACGAGCATCGCGAGGTGGCCGATGTGCGCCCGCATCAGGTAGCCGAACAGCGGCGTGAAGTACAGGGCGTACGTGCTGACCATGAAGATGATCGTCGCAGTGGCCGGATGGCCGATGTACCGCATCGCCCGGCTGTGCAGGACCGCCGTCAGCCACTCGCGCGGCCCGCGGTCGCCCTTGATCACGGCCGGTTTCAGCGCGCGCAGCGCGAGCGTCACCGGGGCGCCGAGGACGAGCAGGATCGGCGTCAGCATCGACAGCACCATGTGCTGGATCATGTGCGTGCTGAACAGCACCGGCGCGTACGTCGCGACGCCGGTCATCGTCACGGCCACGATCGTGACCAGGCCGAAGGCCCAGGAGATCGTACGGCCGACGGGCCAGGCGTCGCCGCGGCGGCGGAGCCGTACGAGCCCGGCGGCGTACAGGCCGCCCAGCACGACGACGAGCGCCGCGAAGAACAGGTCGGGCCGCCACATCGCCGCCAGCCGGCCGATCGTGATCGGCGGCGGCATCGGGAAGCCGAGCAGGCTCGTCACCGGGTCATCCTCCGCGGTGACGGGCGGCGGCGCCGTACGCGCCAGAGCGACCGCGACGCCCATCGTCGCCGCCATCACGACGGCCTCACCCGCGGCCAGCCGCGCGAACGGCCACGGCGTGCGCCGCACCGGCGGCCGCGCGTAGCCCTTCGGCGTGTGCGCCATGATCGCCGGGATCGTGCGCTCGCGGTGGAGCCACCCGGCCACACCGAGGGCCGTGAACAGCACCACCTTCGCGAGGATCAGCCGGCCGTAGTCGCTCGTGAACAGCTGCGCCGGGTCGGGCAGCCGCGACACGGCGTTCGCGGCGCCGCTGACGCCGACCACGACGAAGCACCAGAACGCCATCCGGCTGAACCGGCCGACGGCGACACCGAGATGGTCACCACCGCTCGCGGCGTGCCAGACCAGGAGCATCAGCCCGCCCACCCACAGCGACAGCGCGATGATGTGCATCGCGAGGCCGCTGATGGCGAGCTCGTGGTTGGGCGAGGACGCCGAATGCCCGGTCAGCGGAGGCGGCAGCAGGGCGATGACCGCGACGGCCAGGAGCCCCATCGCACCGGCCGGCGTCGCCGCCGTACGGCACAGCAGCGCGATCAGCGCGGCCAGCAGCACGACGAACATCAGCGCGGTGCCCTGCGGCAGCTGCCCGACGTAGCTGGACAGCTCACTGCCCGCGGTCACCCGGCCGACGGACTCGCCGAGGATGTCGGAGACCGTGAAGATCAGCGTGGCGGAGGCCCCCAGGGCCCAGCCGGCCGCGATCCACGACGCCGCGCGCAGGTAGCGCACGGCCTGCGCGTCGAGGCCGCCCTTGGTGGAGGGCAGCAGCACGGCGGCACCGAGGAGCACACCGACGGTCAGCGTGCCACCGAGGTCCATGACGAGCCGGGAGACGGGAAGCCCCCAGCGGGTCAGCGCACCGGCGTCGCTCAGCCCGGTGATGACCTTCTCACGCACCGCCCCACCGGCCACCAGCGCGACGAGCAGCGCCACGAACGCGGCGCCCCCGGCCGCGACGGCCACGAGGTACGCCCGGTTACTCCGCACGGGACCGGCAGAGCCGTAGGGATGCGGCGCGCACGCGCCCCGCGTGGCGGAGGCCGCTGGAGGACGGCGGAAGGTTCGTCATCAAGGAGAGGGTCGATCTCTTCGAGGTCGGTACGGCGGACCTCCCCACTTTATTCGCCACACCCCACCAGCCGCCGCCGGGCCGCCGAACGGACAAGACGCGGCGAGAAGATCACGCAGGCCGCAAGGGTGGATGCGGTGGCTCTTCGGCAGTGGTTACAGGCCTGCGCAGGTCAAGGCCTTGCGGTAGGCCTCTGCCCGGCCGCCCTCGGTGCCGGCCTCCCCTAGGAGTTCCGCCAGGTGGAACCAGCCCTGGGCGGCCTCGCGGGACGGTTCCATCTGTTCCAGGCACTCCATGGCGCGGTTGAGGGACTCCGCGGCGGCGTCCTCGCGGCCCAGGCGCAGGCGGGCCTCGCCCAGGACGATCAGGGCGCCTGCCGTTGCCAGGCGCAGGTCGCCGCCCAGGAGGTTCAGTGCCTCGTTCGCGCGGTCGGCGGCTCTGCCGGGCTGGCCCATCGCGATCTCCGCGCGGGCCAGTTCGGTGAGGCACCACGCTATGTCGATGCGGCCCGCGGACGTCTCGTTCAGCTCGCCCATGGCGCGCTGGAGCTCGTCTCGTGCGCGTTCGGCGTCCTCGGGGCGTGCGAGCAGCATCAGCGTGCCGTACTCGCCGCGTAGCCGGCTGAGGTTGCGCAGATCGGCGGCCTCGCTCAGCAGGGCCAGTGCGCGTTCGCCGTACGTCACCGCGGTCTCGAAGTCGGCCTGGTACTTGGCGACGATCGCCGCCTCCCAGTACGCGGCCATGCGGGCGGCGGGGCTGCCTAGGGCGTCGGCGCGTTCGATCAGGCGGTCGGCGAGCTGCCGTGCGCTGACGAGGTCGCCGCGTTCGAGGTAGGCGGCGGCGAGGGTCGCGCCGAGTTTGACCGTCTCGTCGCTCCACTTGCCCGGTTTCGCGGTCACCCCGGCGAAGGCGTCCTCGGCGACGGAGACGCTCCGGGTGACGTCGCCCTTCTCGCGGTGGCAGCGCGAGATCGCGATCTGGCACTGGATCCAGTCGTCGGTGTCGTACTCCGGGGACAGCGTGCCGGCCAGGCTCGTGAACTCGGCGAGCGCCTCCTCCAGGGCGCCGGAGGACTCCAGCGCGAGGGCGTGCCCCCACTTGGCCTTGCGAGTGAACTCCGGCAAGGCCGAGAGGTCAGGGTCGGTCAAGAGCTCCGCGTAACGGTCGCGGGCTTCCGTCGCCTCGCCGTTCCGCAGGGCGATTTCGGCGTAGTCCAGCGTCGTGTGGATCTTCACCTGCGTCTCTTCGTCGATCCCGCTCAAAAGGTAGGAGACGGAGCAGTCGAGCTTGCGCGCGATCAACCGCAGGACGTCCGGTGTGGGCGTGCGCTTACCACTCTCGATCAGAGACACGTAGCTGTCGGACAGCTCCGGAAGGGCCAACTGCGCCTGTGAGAGGCCCCTACCGACCCGAGACACGCGGATTCGATACCCAAGAGATCCTTGACCGTCCACATTGACCTGCTTTTACTCGAAAATCGACAGAGTCGAACACTGGGCGGCACACATGCCCCGCCTGAGGAGAGCCCCCGCCCTCGTACTCGTCGCGACCGGCATTCCGCCGTCCGCGTAGAGCATTCCCGTCATCGCCACCCCCACCAGCACGGAGCAAACGGGCACGGTCTACTGGCTGCTGACCGCTTTCACTTTATTAAGGATAGTTTTTTCCGGCTTCTTCCTGAAGCGAGATCTCGGAAATGAGATCGAAATACGTACGGCCGACGCCGCCCTCGCCGACCGGATCCCGTGCCGTACCGGAGATCTCGCCAAAGACGGCACGCGGATTCGTGAGATCGTGCCGGGTCGATGCGGGTCGTCATACTGCTCTACTTCCCACAGGACGGGTATGAAACGGAGGTGGGGGATGTGACGCAGCCGGTGGACCCCGGCGCGAGGGGCCGCGCATCGTTGAGCGGACCCCCGGTGAGCGGTGGGGTCGGCGACAGCGTCAAGCGTCCCGACGGCATCCTCAAGACCACCGGGGCGTTCGCCTACTCCTCGGATCTGTGGATGGACGGCATGCTCTGGGGCGCCACGCTCCGCAGCCCGCACCCGCGCGCGAGGATCCACGGCATCGACGTGACCGCGGCGCTCAAGCTGCCCGGTGTGCACGCCGTCCTCACCCATGAGGACATTCCCGGTGTGAAGCACTACGGGCTGGAGCTCCTGGACCAGCCGGTGCTCGCCATCGACCAGGTCCGGTACGCGGGCGAGGCCGTGGCCATCGTGGCCGCCGACCACCCCGAGACCGCTCGCCGCGCCTGCGCGCTCATCGAGGTCGACTACGAGGTCCAGGAGCCGGTCACCGACGCGCGCGCCGCGGCCCTGGATCCCGACTGCCCGAAGGTCCACGCCGGCGGCAACATCGTGCGCCACCAGCCCGTACGGAGCGGTGAGGTCTTCGAGGCCGACGTGGTCGTGACCGGCGACTACGAGGTCGGCATGCAGGACCAGGCCTTCCTCGGCCCGGAGTCGGGCCTCGCGGTCCCCGCCGAGGACGGCGGCGTCGACCTGTTCGTCGCGACGCAGTGGCTGCACGTCGACCGCGACCAGATCGCGCCGAGCCTCGGCCTGCCGCCGGAGAAGGTCCGCCTCACACTCTCGGGCGTCGGCGGGGCGTTCGGCGCGCGCGAGGACCTGTCCATGCAGATCCACGCCGCCCTGCTCGCCCTGCACACCGCACGGCCCGTGAAGATCGTCTACGGCCGCGAGGAGTCGTTCTCCGGCCACGTGCACCGGCATCCGGCGACCCTGCGCTACGAGCACGGTGCCACCCGCGACGGCCGGCTCGTCTACGTCAAGGCCGAGATCATCCTGGACGGCGGCGCGTACTGCTCCTCGACCCCGGCGGTCGTCGGCAACGCCGCGTCGCTGGGCGCCGGGCCGTACGACGTCGAGAACGTCTCGGTGGACGCGTACGGCGTCTACACGAACAACCCACCGTGCGGCGCCATGCGCGGTTTCGGCGCCGTTCAGGCGTGCTTCGCCTACGAGTCGCAGATGGACCGGCTCGCCGAGGCCTGCGGGCTGGACCCGATCGAAGTACGGGTGCGCAACGCCCTGTCGGAGGGGTCGCGCCTCCCGACCGGGCAGGCCGTCGACATGCCCGCACCACTCACCGAGATGCTGCGCCGCGTGAAGGCGTTCCCGATGCCCGCTCCGGCCGACACGGGCGACCTGCGCAACATGCCCGGCGGCGTCTCCAACACGACCCACGGTGAGGGCGTGGTCCGCGGTGTCGGCTACGGCATCGGGATCAAGAACATCTGCTACTCCGAGGGCTTCGACGACCTGTCCACGGCGCGGGTGCGCCTGCAGGTCACCGGCGGGCAGGCGACGGTGCTGGTGCACACGGCCGCCGCCGAGGTCGGGCAGGGGCTCGTCACGCTGCAGGGCCAGATCGCCCGTACGGAGCTGGGCGTCGACCAGGTGACCGTGGCGCCCGCCGACACCGGCGTGGGCTCGTCCGGCTCCTCCAGCGCGTCACGGCAGTCGTACATGACCGGCGGCGCGGTGCGGGCCGCCTGCGTGGCCGTGCGCAAGAGCCTTCTCTCCCTCGCCGGGATGCAGGGGGCGTTCCTGTCGGGCGGCGACATCGTCGCCGACGGCGTGACGGTGCCGATCGCCGAGGTGCTCGGCGACCAGGTCATCGAGGAGACGCGGGAGTTCCACCATCGGCCCACGACGACGCTCGACCCCGAGACGGGCCAGGGCGACTCGCACGTGCAGTTCGCCTTCTGCGTCCACCGGGCCGTCGTCGACGTCGACGTCGAGCTGGGCCTGGTCAAGGTGGTCGAGCTGGCCGCCGTCCAGGACGTCGGGAAGATCCTCAACCCGATCTCGCTGGAGGGGCAGATCCACGGCGGCAGCGCGCAGGGCCTCGGCCTGGCGCTGATGGAGGAGATCCAGGTACGCGACGGGCTGATCCGCAACCCCTCGTTCACCGACTACCTGATCCCCACCATCCTGGACATGCCGCCGATGAGCCTGGAGATCCTGGAGAACCCCGACCCGCACGCGCCGTACGGGCTGCGCGGAGCGGGCGAGCCGCCCACGCTGTCCTCCACTCCGGCGATCGTGGCCGCCGTCCGCGACGCCTGCGGGGTCCCTCTCTCACGGGTGCCGGTACGCCCGGAGCACATCCTTCGGACGGACGCCTGAGTGCGCGGTCGCGGCGAGGCCGTGCGCTCCCCTACTCTGCTCCGGATCACGCGTTGAAGCAGAGGGAGGCCCGCGGTGCTCATACATCCCTGGGATTCGGCCGAGGACGAGGAGTGGCGGCGGTGGCTCACCGGACGCGACTTCGGACAGCTGATCGCCGGAGGACGTGACCGCGACGTGCCCGTCGTCGTGCCGACGCACTTCGTCTTCGACGGCGAGCACACGGTCTGGCTGCACCTGGCCCGGCCCAATCCGGTCTGGGAGGCCCTCGCCGAGCACCCGCGCGCGCTGCTGACGGTCGTCGACGACCACATCTACGTGCCGTCGGACTGGAACGCCGAGCCCGGCACTCCGCCCGAGCACGGCGTGCCGACGTCGTACTACGCGACCGCGCAGCTCGTCTGCGACGTCCGTGTCGTCGACGACCCGGCGGAGAAGGCCGAGATCCTGACCCGCCAGCTCGGCCACTTCGAGCCCGGGTCGGGACGGCTGCCCGTCAACGCCGATGAGGACCCGGACCTTCGCCGCCTGCCCGGCATCCGCGGGATCGAGCTGACGATCACCGAGGTGAAGGCAAAGTTCAAGTACGGGGGCAACAAGGAGAGCGGCCACCGCGCGCAGATCGCCGCGCGGCTGGAGGAACGTGGCACCCGCGCCGACATCGCGGCGCGCGAGCACCTGCTGCGGCGCGATCGTACCCACGCGTGATCAACTGACCTTCGAGGGGAAGGCGGGAGGATGGCGGACGTCGAGCACTTCGGGCTGGTCATCCTCCTGATCGCCCTCGTCGGTACGGTCGCCGTGCTGTCCAACCGGTTCAGCGAGCGGCTGCGGGTCCCGGCGCCCGCGATCTTCCTGCTGTGCGCGGCGCTCGCCTCCGACCTCCGCCCGCGTCTCGGAGCGGTGCCCATCCCGACGGTCGAGCAGATCGTGACCGTCGCGCTGGCCGTGATCCTGTTCGACGGCGGGATGAACATCGGGCGGCGCCGGTTCCGTGAGGCGGCCGGCGCGACGATCTGGATCGGGGTCGCGGGCACGCTGGTCACGGCCGCGGCCGTGGCCCTCCTCGCCCGCTACGCGTTCGGCATCGACTGGCGCATGGCGATGCTGCTCGGCACCGCCCTGTCCCCTACCGACCCGGCCGTGGTGTTCTCGGTGCTCGGCCGCCGCGAGATCGCCGGGCGCACCGGAACGCTTTTGGAAGGCGAGTCAGGGGCCAACGACCCGGTGGGCATCGCGCTGCTGGTGGCCCTGCTGTCCGCGACCGGCGCGGGAGCGTCCGCGGCCGGGGCGGTCGCGCTGCAGTTCACCCAGCAGATGGTCATCGGCGCGGCCGTGGGCGTCGCGGGCGGCCTGGCGCTGCTGTACTTCATGCGGCGGGTGCCGCTCCCGAGCGAGGGCCTGTACGCGCCGCGCGTGCTCTTCGGCGCACTCGCGCTATACGGGCTGGCGACGGTCGCGCACGGCTCTGGGTTCCTCGCGGTCTTCGCGGCCGGCATCGTGCTCGGCGACGAGCGGGCGCCGTACAAGCGGGAGATCGAGCGGTTCCACTCCTCGCTGGCGAGCCTCGGCGAGATCGTGGCGTTCACGATGCTGGGGCTCACGATCGGCCTCCGCGACCTGGGCAGGGGTGACGCGTGGTGGATCGGGCTGATCCTCGCGGTCGCGCTGGCGTTCGTCATCCGCCCGGTGTTCGTGGGCCTGCTGCTGGCTCCGGTACGGCTGAGACGGGCCGAGCGGGTCTTCGTGCTGTGGACGGGACTGAAGGGCGCGGTGCCGATCCTGCTCGGGACGTTCATCCTGCGGTCCGGCCTGCCGGGTGCGCACCGGGCGTACGAGATCATCTTCGTCGTCGTGGCGTTCTCGGTCGTCGTCCAGGGCGGGACGGTGCCGTGGCTCACCCGCCGGCTCGGGATCCCGCTGCGCGTCGTCGAACCGGAGCCGTGGAGCCTGGGCGTCCGATTCCAGGAGGAGCCAGAGGGGTTGCGCCGTCACCAGGTGGAGGCGGGCTCGGCCGCCGACGGCGCCCGTGTGGACGACCTGCCCTGGAGCGAGGACGTCTGGGTGAGCTTCCTCATCCGTGACGGGCGGCTCGTGCCGGTACGCTCCGGCACCGTGCTGCGGGCGGGCGACGAGGTGCTGATCCTCGCCGAAGAGGCCCCCGACCTGCGAGGTTTGTTCACGTCAAGGTCGGACAATCCACCAAAAAACTGACACTGTGTATGCATCCTTTGAGATGGCAATACATGTTGTCTGTCGCCGCATTCCCCGGCTACCCGCAGGCTTGGAGAGGGAGATCGAAAACCATCTGGAGGAATCGTGAAGATCGGCGTCCCGCGCGAGATCAAGAACAATGAGTATCGCGTCGCCATGACGCCCGCCGGCGTACACGAACTGGTCCGTCACGGCCACGACGTGCTGGTCGAGCGGAACGCCGGGGCCGGATCTTCGATCCCCGACGAGGACTACATCGGCGCCGGCGCCAAGATCGGCGAGACCGCCGACGACGTGTGGGCCTCGGGCGACCTGATCCTGAAGGTCAAGGAGCCGATCGCGGACGAGTTCCACCGGATGCGCGAGGGCCAGACCCTCTTCACCTACCTCCACCTCGCCGCCTCGCGTGAGTGCACGCAGGCCCTCCTGAGCTCCGGCGTCACCTCCGTGGCGTACGAGACGGTGCAGCTGCCGAACCGGTCGCTGCCGCTGCTCGCCCCGATGTCGGAGGTCGCGGGCCGCCTCGCCCCGCAGGTCGGCGCGTACAACTTGATGCGCTTCAACGGCGGCCGCGGCGTGCTGCCCGGCGGAGTCCCCGGCGTCGCCCCGGCCAAGGTCGTGGTGATCGGCGGCGGCGTCTCCGGCCTCAACGCCGCGCAGGTCGCGGTCGGCATGGGCGCCGACGTGACGATCATGGACATCAGCATCGACCGGCTCCGCCACATCGACGCGATCTACCAGGGCCGGCTGAAGACCCTCATGTCCAGCGTGTACGCGATCGAGAAGGCCGTACTCGACGCCGACCTGGTCATCGGTGCCGTGCTGATCCCCGGCGCGAAGGCCCCGACCCTGGTCTCCAACGACCTCGTCTCCCGGATGAAGCCGGGTTCGGTGCTGGTCGACATCGCCATCGACCAGGGCGGCTGCTTCGAGGACTCCCACCCCACCACGCACGACGAGCCGACCTACAAGGTGCACGACTCGGTCTTCTACTGCGTCGCGAACATGCCGGGCTCGGTGCCGAACACCTCGACGAACGCCCTGACCAACGCCACGCTCCCGTACGCGATCGCACTGGCCGACAAGGGCTGGCGCCAGGCCTCGCGCGACGACGCCGCGCTGGCGCTCGGCCTCAGCACCCACGAGGGACGCCTCATCAGCCCTCCGGTCGCCGAGGCCCACGGTCTCGACCACCTGGCCCTGGCAGACCTTCTCGGCTAGGGCGTGTCTGACGGATCACGTTCGTAGCGAGCGGTGCACAGGCGGCGGGTCGCAAGGCGGAGGAGGGAGTCGGCCTGGTTTCGGCCGGCGACAACGCGGCGAGGCGTCGTCTGTGCACCGCGCAGCCGGACAGGGATCCGTCAGACACGCCCTGAACAATCACGCCGGCGCGGCTCCCGTAGGGTCTCGGTCATGGGGGAACTGGTCCTTCTTCGCCATGGTGAGACCGAGTGGAGCCGCGACGGCCGCCACACCGGCCGTACCGACCTGCCGCTGACGCCGCGCGGCGAGGGACAGGCACGCGCGCTCGCTCCCGCCCTCGCCGGGCGGGAGTTCGCGCTGGTCCTGGTGAGTCCCGCCCGGCGTGCCCGGCGCACCGCGGAGCTGGCGGGGCTCACCGGCGCCGTGACCGACGAAAACCTCTGGGAGTGGGACTACGGCGCGTACGAGGGCCTGACGACACCGCAGATCCACCAGGAGCGCCCCGGCTGGTACCTGTGGAGCGACGGTGTCATCGGCGGCGAGACGTTCGACCAGATCGGCGCTCGCGCCGACGCCGTGCTCGACCAGGCGGCGCCCCACCTGGAGGACGGCGACGTCGCGATCGTCGCGCACGGCCACGTCCTGCGGGTGCTGACCGCGCGGCGGCTCGGGCTCGCGCCCGACGGCGGGCGCCTGTTCAAGCTGGACACCGGCACGGTCTCCGAGCTCGGCACCGAGCACGAGCGCCCGGCCGTGACCTCCTGGAACGTCCCCGCCTGAGCGGTCAGGAGGCCTCGCTCAGGGGATCGGCGGTCAGCCTCCGGGCGCGCTTGGCGTCGGGCGAGTAGCGCCACGGCTCAGGAATGATCTTGATGCCCTGGTAGAGCGCCTTCAGCGTCGTCGTCGCCCACAGGTCTTCCAGCGGTGTGGCCGGCAGGCCGTACATCCGGCGCGCCCAGCGCGGCAGTGTCGCGACGACGAGCGTGGCGACGCCGGGCGCGGCGAGCTTCAACGGCAGGAAGCGGTTCGGCACGGCCGGGTTGAACAGCCGCCGCAGGCCCTCCTTGGCCTCCGCGCAGGCGTAGAGCTCCGGGCGCATCCCCGCGAAGTAGTCCTTCATCTCCGCGACCGTGGCCGGGATGGTCGCGGGGTCGAGGCCGACGACCTCGCCGGCCCTGCGCTGCTCGTCGACGAACGTGTCGGCGTCGGCGCGCGACAGCGGGACACCCGCGCGGCGCGCGACGTCGAGGTAGGAGTCGACCTCGCCCATGTGAACCCACAGGAGGTTCTCCGGGGCGTCGACCGGGAAGACCTCGCCGGTGTCCAGGTTGAGGCCGCTGAGCCGTGAGTGGAGCCGCCGGACACGGCGGCCGACCTTGTCGACCTCCGCGAGGGTGCCCCAGGTGCGGACGCGCACGAACTCGATCGTGCGGCCCAGCCGCGCCCACGCGGCGCGGGGGTCCATGAGCTCGGAGTTCTGCGCGGTGCCCCACATGGACGGCGGATGCAGGGCCTGCAGGATGAGCGCGCGGAAACCACCGACGATCTCGACGGGCTCGGCCATCACGCGCCAGGTCACCGAACCCGGTCCGAACAGTCCGTGGTCCTCGCTCATCGCATGTCAGTCCTCGGTCTGCTCGCGAACCCAGGAGAGGTAGTCGGCGCTGCCGGCCACGAGGGGGGTCGCGATGATCTCCGGCGTGTCGTAGGAGTGCTGCTCGGTGATCTGCGCGGCGAGGTCCTCGAACCGGTCGGTGGTGGTCTTGAACAGCACCATCCACTCCTCGGCCGACTCGACCTCGCCCTCCCACCAATAGGTGCTCGCGATCGGGCCGACCAGCTGGGCGCACGCCGCGAGGCGCTCGTACACGGCCGACTTCGCGATCTCGGCCGCCTCCTTGCGTGAATCGGTGGTCGTCGTCACCTGGACGTACGCCTCGGCCATCAACGGCTCCTTCCCCCCGTTCGATCCTAGCCCCGGCATCGCTCCGTCCCTCGTACTGATCGCGCTTTCCTTCTCGAACGATTGCACGATCAGAGCGCGGCGAACAGGGATCGGAGGCCTGATCTCTCCGGGCGGCCGGAACCGGCTAGAGCGCGGTGCGGGCGTGGTCGGCGACCTGGGCGTGGGTCGCGTACCAGACGCCGCCGCCGGACGCGCCGATGTGGGCGAGCAGCTCGGTGAGGACGACCATGCGCGAGCGGTGCCCGATGACGTGCGGGTGCATGGTGAGCTGGAACAGCCCTCCTTCGGCCCGCGCCGCGTCGTACTCGTCGCACCACAGCCGCAGGACCTCGCGCGGCGGGGTGTAGGGGCGCATCGCGGAGTGGCGCTCCATCGTGAAGTACGGCGCGTCGTCGCGGATCCACTCCACCGGAACCTCGACGATCCCGGTGGGCTCTCCGCCGGCCAGCAGCTCGTAGCAGTCGTCGTCGGCCATCAGCGACGAGTCGTAGCGGAGCCCCAGCTCGCGGATGATGTCCAGAGTGGTGTCGGAGAAGTCCCACGACGGCGTGCGGACGCCGACCGGGCGTACGCCGGTGACCTCCTCCAGGGTGTCGAGGGCTCGGGCGGCAAGGGCTCGCTCGTCGGCGGGCTCCAGGAGCATGTTGCGCTCGTGGATCCAGCCGTGCGCGGCGATCTCGTGGCCGGCCGCGACATAGGCTCGCGCCTCCTCCGGGTGCAGGAGTGCGGACACGGCCGGCATGTAGAAGGTCGCCGGGATGCCGTGGCTCTCCAGCAGCGCCAGGATCCGCGGCGCGGCGACGCGTGAGCCGTACTCCCCCTGGGACAGCCGCCCGGGCCGGGTCTCGCCGTCGCGCTGCGGGATCGTCTCGTGGTCGGAGTCGAACGACAGCGCCACGGCCACCCGCGCGCCGCCGGGCCACGGCGGGGTGAGCCGCCGCCCGGCGCGTACCCGCTCGACGTGGCCGTGCCAGGTGTTCTCGTCCCACTGCCAGGGTTCGCTCATCGGGCGGGGGTCACCACCAGCGCGCTGCCGCCGTGGCGGCGGGTACGCTCCGCGACCGCGCGTACCTTCCCGCCGCCGAGGAACTCCAGGCCGGTGGCGGCGCCGATGACGCCGGCCGGTGGGCCGGGGAACACGATGAAGTCCTCCCCGGTGGCCTTCAGCGCGGCGCCGTACCGGTCGATGAAGCCCTGCTCGGCCGCGGTCTGCGCGGTGTTGCGCTGAGTGGCGCGCGGCGCGTCGATCGCCTCCGGGAGCGTCATGCCGAGGTCGACGCGGTTCATCAGGATCTGCAGCACCGTCGTGATGATCGTCGAGCCGCCGGGCGAGCCGACGGCGAAGGAGGGGCGGCCGTTCCGCAGCACGATGGTCGGCGCCATGCTGCTGCGCGGCCGTTTGCCGGCGGCGGGCAGGTTCGGGTCGGGGTGGCCGGCCGGCGTGGACGAGGTGAAGTCGAAGTCGGTCATCTCGTTGTTGAGCAGGAAGCCGCGGTGCGGCACGGTGAGCGCGCTGCCGCCGAACTGCTCGATCGTCAGCGTGTAGGAGACCACGTCGCCCCACTTGTCGGAGACGACCAGGTGGGTGGTCTGCGGGCCCTCGTACGGGAGCGGCTGCGTGGTCCCCTGTGGCGCCGGGCAGCCGTGGGCGTTCAGCGCGCCCGGCGGCACCGGGGCCGTCAGCGCCCGATCCGGCTCGATCAGGCAGGCGCGCGACCGCGCGAACCGGTCCGACAGCAGCGTCTTCAGCGGGACGTCCACCTGCGCCGGGTCGCCGACGTACACGCCGCGGTCGGCGTAGGCGAGCTTGGACGCCTCCAGGTAGGTGTGCAGCGCCTGGATCGTGTCCGTGGAGCGGACGCTCTTCATGATGTTCAGCGCCTCGCCCGTGGTCGAGCCGCCCGAGGACGACGGCGGCATGCCGTAGACGTCGAACCCCCGGTAGGCGACGTGCGTCGGGTCGCGACGGACCACCGAGTAGGAGGCGGTGTCGGAGCCACGCATCACGCCGGGCCGTACGACGCGGGTGGCCTTGGGATCGACCGGCGGGCGCCGCACGGTCTCGGCGATCTCCCGGCCGAGCCCGCCGCCGTAGAGCCAGCCGGGCCCGCGCCGTGCGATCTCCTCGTACGTACGGGCGAGGTCGGGGTTGCGGAACGTCGACCCGACCGCCGGCGGCCTGCCGCCGGGCAGGAACAGGTTCCGCGTCGGCACGATGTCCTTGAACCGGCCGGCGTTGACCTCGGTCTGGTCGTAGAACTCCTGGTCGACGGTGAAACCGCGGCGCGCGACGTCGATCGCGGGGCGCAGCAGCGTGCCCAGCCGCCGGGTGCCGAAGCGGCGCAGCGCGGAATCCCAGGTGGCGAGCGTGCCGGGCACTCCGACCGACAGGCCGCTCGTCACGGCGTCGTCGAACGGCAGGGGCTTGCCGGTCACCGGGTCGAGGAAGATGTCCTTCGTCATCCTCGCCGGACCGGTCTCGCGGCCGTCGAAGGTGGACACCTCGCGCGTGCGTGCGTCGTAGTAGGTGAGGTAGCCGCCCCCGCCGATCGCCGAGACGTACGGCTCGGTCACGCCGAGCGTGGCGGCCGTCGCGACCGCGGCGTCGATGGCGTTGCCGCCCTGCCGGAGCACCTCGATGCCGCTCGCGCTGGCGTCCAGGTCGACGCTCGACACCGCTCCGCCGTACCCGACCGCGACGGGCTGCTTGCGGAGTTCTTGTGTGTGCGCCCCTGCGGGTGCCATGAAGACCGTGAGGCCCAGGCACGCGAGCCCGGCGACGGCGTGGATGCGCCGCATCCGCCCCTCCTCTGGAAGATCGCAAGTTCTTCTGCTGGTGGTCATATCCGCCGATAACAGTTGCTTAATACATCTTTAAGGGGAGATGTCCTTGTGGCCAGACTGAATTTCGTCAATTCTGGTCCTCCACCTCTTCCGCCTCGCGGGCCGCCTGGTCGGCGCCGAGCACGATCGGGGGTTTGACCTGCGATGACCATGCAGATGCCCTCCGGCAACGGTCTCCTCCGACGCCTGCCCGTCGAGGAGACCGTCGGGCAGCGCCAGGGCGGCCGGCACCGGCTGTCGTTCGTCTACCGGACCCGCGACCTCGTCGTCCTGGGCCTCGGCGTGATGATCGGCGCCGGGATCTTCTCGATCGGCGGCCAGGAGGCGGCCACGACGGCCGGCCCCGCCGTGATCTTCTCGTTCCTGATCGCCGGCGTCGCCTGCCTGCTGTCGGCCCTGTCCTATGCCGAGCTCTCCTCGACCATGCCGGTCGCGGGCAGCGCGTACTCCTTCACGTACGTCGCCTTCGGGGAGATCTGGGCCTGGGTGATCGGCTGGTCCCTCATCCTGGAGCTGCAGCTCGCCGCCGCCGTGGTGAGCCGTGCCTGGTCGCTCTACCTGACGCAGCTGGTCGACGACGTCGGCACCGTGACGGGTGTCGCCGCGGCGCGGATACCGGCGTTCCTGTCCGGAGTCGCCGGGAAGCCGACCGGCTTCGACCTGTTCTCCCTGGTCATCCTGGTGATGCTCGCACTGATCGTCGCCATCGGGGCACGGCTCAGCCTGTACGCGCTGTGGTTCATGGTGCTGGCGAAGATCATCGTCATCGGGCTCGTGATCGTCGGCGGCCTGCTCTTCTTCAAGGCCTCCAACCTCCGGCCGCTCGTGCCCCCCTCACGGCCGGCGCCGCCGGGCGACGGCCGTACGGTGCTGGACGCCCTGATGGGCGGCACCCCGCACGCGTTCGGCGTCATCGGCATCTTCACCGCCACCTCGGCGATCGCCTTCGCCTACATCGGCTTCGACCTGATCGCGACCGCCGCCGAGGAGACCGCGGACGCACGCCGGCGCGTGCCACGGGGGATGCTCGTCAGCCTTCTCATCGCGATCGCGCTGTACGTCGGCGTCGCGGTGGCGCTGGTCGGCATGGTCCCGTACAAGAGCCTGAGCGGCTCCGCGCCGCTGGCCGCGGCGTTCAGCGCGGTCGGCTCGAACGCCATGGGCGCCATCATCGACATCGGCGCGGTCATCGGGCTGGCGACCGTGATCCTCGTGGTGATGATCTCCCAGACCCGGATCATCTTCGCGATGGCGCGCGACGGCCTGCTGCCCGCGTCGCTGGCCGTGGTCAGCTCCTACAAGGTGCCCACCCGCGCCGCGATGCTGGTCGGGGGCACGGCGATCGCGCTGTCCCAGGTCGACGTCTGGACGTTCGGCAAGGTCACCGTCCTGGCGCTCCAGCAGATGATCGTGATCGGCACCCTGTTCGCCTTCCTGTTCGTCTCCGGCGGCGTGTTGATGCTGCGCCGGACCCGTCCGGACCTCACGCGCGGCTTCCGCGTGCCCGGCTCTCCCCTGACTCCGCTGCTCGCGATCGCCGCGACGGGCTGGCTGATGCTCAACCTGCACCTGCGCACGTGGGTGTATTTCGGCCTGTGGATGGCGGTCGGGCTGGCCCTCTACCTGGTGTACGGCCGGAATCACAGCAGGCTGCGGCAGGTTCTGGGCGGCCGGCCCTCACACTTCCAGGGCCGTCACCGGCGCTGAGACCGAAAACCCCGTCGACAGCGGTTCTTTCATGGGCTAGGTTGTTCTCAGTTCGAGATTTACTCACTTTGAGAAGGACATGATATGGACGCGCGGCGCGAAGAGGAGTTCCTGGCGGGCTATGACCCGCGGGCCTACGACCCCGTCGCGGTGACGATCGACGTCGTGGCCCTGACCATCCGCGACGGCGCCCTGCACGTGCTGCTCGTACGGCGCGGCGCCCCGCCGTACGAGGGCAGGTGGGCGCTGCCGGGCGGCTTCGTGAAGCGCGATGGCGGCGACCGGCCCGAGGACCTCGACTCCGCGGCGGCACGGGAGCTCGCCGAGGAGACCGGGGTGCGCGCCGACGGCCTGAGCCGCATCCACCTGGAGCAGCTGGCCGCGTACGGGACGCCCGGCCGCGACCCCCGGATGCACGTCGTCTCCATCGCCTACCTCGCCTTCGCCCCGGAGATGCCCGAGCCGGAGGCCGGGAGCGACGCCGCCGACGCGGCGTGGGTGCCCGTCGGCGCGCTCGGCCTGACCGGCGCGGGCACGCAGACCCCCGGCACGACGCGGCGGCTGGCGTTCGACCACGCGCGCATCCTGTCCGACGGGCTCGAACGCGCCCGCGCGAAGCTGGAGTACACCCCGCTCGCCACGACGTTCTGCGCGCCGGAGTTCACCATCCCGGAGCTGCGGGCCGTCTACGAGACGGTCTGGGGCGAGGAGCTGCACGCGGGCAACTTCCACCGGAAGGTCCTGTCGGTGCCTGGGTTCGTCGAGGGCACCGGGGCCACCGCCGAGCGCACCGGACGGCGTGGCGGCCCGAAACCCCGGCTGTACCGGGCCGGCGACGCCCGGCTGCTGCACCCCGCCCTGCTGCGCCCCTCGCGTGAGGAGGAGATCAGATGACGACCAACGCCGAGGCCGTACGCCTCATCCGCGCGGCCCGCACCCCCGCGGACCTGTTCGGCGACGACGCCGCCCAGGAGTACCGTCGGCTCGCACGCCTCGTGCACCCCGACGCGGGCGGCCCGGCCGACGCGTTCCACCGGCTGACCGAGCTGTGGCGCGCCCGCGGGCCGGTGACGATCACGACGCGCCGTGGGACGTACACGCTCTCGCCGGAGCCGGTACGCGGCGACCTGGCCAACCTGTACGACGCCGGCGACGCGGTGATCAAGCTTCCGCGCGACCCGGGAGTGAACGACCTGCTCGAACGCGAGGCCATCGCGCTACGACAGCTGCCGAAGGACGGCGACGGGCGGTTCCTGCCGTATGTCCCCCGCCTGGTCGAGAGCTTCCGTCACCGCGACGAGGCGACGGGGATCGAACGCCGCGCCAACGCGATCGGGCGGCTGGAGGGCTTCCGCACTATCGCCGAGGTCCGTGCGGCCTACCCCGGCGGGGTCGACCCGCGCGACGCGGCGTGGATGTGGCGGCGGCTGCTCGTCGCCCTCGGCTTCGCGCACCGTGCGGTCGTGCTGCACGGCGCGATCCTGCCCGAGCACGTGCTCATCCACCCGGAGCAGCACGGCCTGGTGCTGGTCGACTGGTGCTACTCGGTGCCCGGCTGCCATCCGGACCGCGGCGTGCGCGTGCCGGCGATGGTGGCACGGCGCGCGAGCTGGTATCCGCCCGAGGTCGCCGCCAAACGGCCCGCCGGCCCCGGCACCGACATCTACATGGCCACCCGCTGCATGACCCACATCATGGGCGACCGTGCCCCCAAGCCGCTGCGCGCCTTCGCGAACGGCTGCCTGGCGGCGGCGGAGAGCCGCCGCCCGCAGGATGCCTGGGCCCTGCTCGCCGAACTCGACGAGCTGCTCGGACGGCTGTACGGCCGCCGGCGCTTCCGGCCCTTCCACATGCCGGCCCATCACTAGAAAGGACCCCCTCATGGGAAGCGGAACCTGGTCCACCAACGTCTACGACGCCGCCGCGAACTACCGCGCGGCCACCGGTGCCAGCGCCTTCGCCTACAGCGACGGCGGTGCCACCACCGTGCACGACGACCTCAACCCCTTCGGCGTGACCGCGCGCGAAAGCCGCGACACCGACGAGCACCCCGAGTCGCTCGCGCTCGCCGTGCTGTTCGACGTCACCGGGTCCATGGGCAACGTGCCGCGCACGCTCCAGTCGAAGCTTCCCGGGCTGCTCGGGCTGCTGATGCGCAAGGGCTACGTCGAGCACCCGCAGATCCTGTTCGGCGCGGTCGGCGACGCCACCTGCGACCGCGCTCCCCTGCAGATCGGCCAGTTCGAGTCCGACAACCGGATGGACGACGACCTCGGCCGCATCCTGCTCGAAGGCGGGGGCGGCGGCCAGATGAGGGAGTCCTACGAACTGGCCATGTACTTCATGGCGCGCCACACCGAGATGGACTGCCTGGCCAAGCGCGGGCGGCGCGGCTACCTGTTCATGATCGGCGACGAGCTGGCGTACCCGACGGTGAAGGCGCGCGAGATCAGGAAGATCATCGGCGACGAGGTGGCGGAGGACATCGACCTGCCGGTCATCATCGAGGAGCTGAAGCGCAGGTACGACGTGTACTTCATCATCCCCGAGGGTGCCTACCACTCGGCCGACTCCCGGCTGACGGAGTTCTGGCGGGCCCACCTCGGCCAGAACATCATCCACCTCGATGACCTCGACGCGGTCTGCGAGACCATCGCGCTGACCGTTGGGCTGGCCGAGGACGCCATCGACCTCGACGAGGGCCTCGGCCACCTGCGGGAGTTCGGCTCCGACGCCGCCCCCTCGGTGTCGCGCGCGCTCGCTCCGCTGAACGCGCGCCGCGGCGCCGTGACCGTCTCGGCCGCGCCGTCCGGGCTGGACATCGACGCGGAAAGCGAGGTCACCCGGCTGTGAGCACCACGGACCACGTGATCGTCGTCGACCTCGGGTACGGGGACGCCGGCAAGGGCACCGTCGTCGACCGGCTGTGCTCGCGTGGTCCGTACACCGCGGTGGTGCGATTCAACGGCGGCGCGCAGGCGGCGCACAACGTCGTGACCGTGGACGGGCGGCACCACACCTTCGCGCAGTTCGGATCGGGGACGTTCACGCCCGGTGTGACGACGTACCTGTCGCGGTTCATGATGGTCGACCCGCTCGCGCTGGCGGCCGAGGCCGGTCATCTGGCCGGTCTCGGCGTCCGCGACGCGCTGGACCGGCTGACGGTCGACCGCGACGCGCTCCTGACCACGCCGTACCACCGGGCCGCCAACCGGGCCCGCGCCACGGCGCTCCTCCATGGGTCGTGCGGGATGGGCATCGGCGAGACCGCGTCGTACGCCCTCACGTGCGATGAGGCGCCGCGCGCGGGCGACTGCCTCTCCCCGGGACGGCTCCGCGCGCGGCTCGCTCTCCTGCGCGACCGGCTGTTCGACGAACTGGGGCCGCTCGACGTGCCGCCGGTCGCGGACTGCGCGGAGGCCTTCGCCGCCTTCGCCGCGCGGGTGCGGATCGGGCCGGACGTCCTGCCGTCGCTGCTGCGGCGCGGCCCGGTCGTGTTCGAGGGCGCGCAGGGCGTGCTGCTGGATCAGGACCACGGCTTCCACCCGTACACGACGTGGTCGACGACGACGTTCGCGAACGCCGAGACACTGCTGGGCGGGTGCGGGGGCACCGCCGTGCGCCTCGGCGTCACGCGGGCGTACATGACGCGCCACGGGCCCGGTCCGTTCGTCACCGAGGACCCCGGCCTCGACCGGCCGGAGCCGCATAACCGGCGGGGCCGCTGGCAGGGAGCGTTCCGCGTCGGGCACCTCGACGCGGTCGCGCTCCGCTACGCCCTGGAGGTCTGCGGCGGCGCGGACGCGCTGGCCGTGACGCACCTCGACGCGCCGGCTCCGTTCATCTGCCGCGCGTACGACAACGGATCCCGGCTGACGCCCGCGCCCGGCCTCGCCGGTCAGGAGGCGCTCACCCGGCGGCTGCTCACGGCGCGGCCCGTGTACGACGCCGTCGGGGGTGACCCCGCCTCGGTGATCGAGGAGGAGCTCGGCGTGCCGGTGACGCTGCGCTCGTACGGGCCGACCGCGTCCGACAAGGCCGGGCACGTCCCCGGCGTCACGTCCGCGATCATTGGGGCATGACGCTCACCCCCACTCTCCACGAGCGCCGTTCCCGGCTCGCCGTCTCGCTGACGTTCGCCCTGCACGGCATCGCAGCGGGCAGCTGGGCGGGCCGCATCCCCTGGGTGAAGGAGGCCCGGCACCTGTCGCCGGCCGACCTCGGGCTGGCGCTCATGGGGGCCGCGATCGGAGGGCTGGCGGCCATGCCGCTCACGGCGTGGCTGATCGTGCGGCTCGGCAGCCGCACCCTGACCCGCCTCGGAATGCTCGGCGTGGCGGTGACCGTACCGCTCGCGCCGTTCGCGCACGGAGTGGCGCTGATCTTCATCTCGCTGGCGCTGTTCGGCGGCGCCGGCAGCCTGCTCGACGTGGCCATGAACGCCCAGGGCGTCGCGGTGCAGGAACGCTACGGGCGCTCGATCATGTCCGGGCTACACGGCCTATGGAGCGTCGGCGGCCTGACCGGATCGGTGATCGCGGGGCTCGCGGCGCACGCCGGGGTCGGCGCACCGGCCAACCTCCTCGCGATCGGCGTCTGCATCGCCGTGCTGGGCGTGGTGGCCGGGGCGTGGCTCGCGCCCGCGCCGCCTCCGACCGCCGGAAAGGTGTTCGCACGCCCGGACCGGGTCCTCTTCCTCCTGGGCGTCGTGACGTTCTGCGGGCTCTTCGCCGAGGCCGCCGCGGCCGACTGGAGCGCGGTCTACCTCCGCACCTCGGCCCATGCCGCGTCCGACGTCGCGGCATGGGGGTACGCGGCGTTCTCGCTGGCGATGGCCGCCGGCCGGCTGGTCGGCGACCGCCTGGTCGAACGCACCGGCCCGGCGACGCTCGTCCGCGCGGCGGCCCTCTTGGGAGCCGCCGGCCTGTCCCTCGCTCTGATCGTCCCGGTGACGTGGATCATCATCGCGTGCTTCGCCGTCCTGGGCGTCGGCGTGGCGACGGTCGTCCCGATGACCTTCAGCGCCGCCGGCCAGACCACGGGCCGTGACCCGGGCACGTCGGTCGCGGCCGTCGCGACGGTCGGCTACGCGGGCTGGATGCTGGCGCCACCGATCATCGGGTTCATCGCCCAGGGAACTTCGCTGAAGGTCTCCCTGGCGCTCGTCGCCGTGATGACGGCCGTGATCGCCGTACCGGCCGGGGCCCTGCGCACCGGCACGCCCTCCTGACACCGGCCCCGGCCGTTGTCGGGGTGACGGAGGCGGCGGGCGGGTATCAGCGCAGGTGGAACCGCCTGACCGCGCCACTCGAAGGAGTACCGATATGACCGTCATGACGGACCGGGCCCCGCTCGGCCTCGACTCACTGATCCCGTCCGCGCTGTTCGACCGGCTCGCCCGCCGGGTCGAGCGCGAGACCGGCTGCGACCTCGCGTTCGCCGAACGCGTCGTACGCCAGGCGCTCGTGTTCCTGGTGGCCTGCGCCCGCGACGCCGGCGCGCCGCTCGCGCCGTCGCGGACCGTGGACGCGGGATGGCACGCCTTCATCCTGCACACCCGCGAGTACGCGGAGTTCTGCGACCGGGTGGCCGGGCGGTTCATCCACCACGCACCGGATGAGGAGACGGGCGGCGACCGTACGGAGGCGGCGGCGCGCACCGAGGCGACCGTCGACGCGATGCGCCGCATGGGCCTGCCGGTGGACGTGGAGCTGTGGGCCGGTCACGGCGCCGCGTGCTCGTCCGAGTGCGGGCGCTGCTGCCAGGGCCACACGGCTCAGGGCTGAGCACCACCCGCGCCCGCCGGGCACAGCACCGCCCGGCGGGCGCGTCAGTGTTTCAGGACCGGCGAGGCGACGTTGCGCGGGGTGCGTTCCAGGAATGGCGTCAGGAGGCCCGGGAGAGCGTTCTCCGCGACGTTCAGGGCCTCCTCCAGGGTGACGTCCTGGACGTCGACGCGCTGACGGCCGGCGGCCGTCGTGGCGACCAGGGTGGCCAGGCCGGCCCGGCGCTGGAAGAACGACTGCCCCAGGTTCCAGCCGATGATGCCCTCGCACGCCAGCGCGCTGCGCCGCCGTATCAGCGAGCCCCTGCGGCTGACCAGGGCGCCCTCGGCCAGAGCGTGTCCCAGGGCGCGCGCGCGGTCGTACGCGAGCAGCGCCGCGGCCGGCGGCAGGACGAGTGACATGTGCCAGACCCACGACGGGCCGCCGAAGCCGCGGTAGACCAGCGACGCCGCGACGAGGAACACGGCCACGCCCAGCGCGCGCGTGAAGCGACGCCGGACCGCGCGGGGCCCGTGCGAGGTCAGCGTGCGGGTCAGGGGTGTCGTACGGCCGAGCACCTCGGCGCCGACCCGGTGCGCCTCCGCGCGCGGGGCCGGCGGGAGCAGCAGCGAGCCGCCGCGTTCGGCGCCGCGGCCCACGCGCAGGCCGGTGGTGATGGCGATGCAGCGCGCGCCGCCCGCGGCGCGTAGCAGCAGGGGCTCGCTGAGCTCCACGCCGTGCAGCCGCCGCTCCTCGATGGTGATCGCCCGCGTGGTGATGAGGCCGCGGGTGATGTGGAGGGTGCCCGCGCTGTTGCGGGTGAGCCGGAACCGGTAGAACGCCAGGACGTACCCGACGGTCGAGGCGAGCGTGACGGCCACGAGCAGCGCGCCCGCCGCCGCGAGGATCTCCATCGGGAGCGCGGCGTTCTCCCAGCGGTCCAGCGCCGTGCTGAGCGGCCCGAGGCTTCCCGGATCGAGGTGCGTCTCGTCGAAGACGCGCGCGGCCACGCCGCCGACGACACCGACGGCGACCATGCCCATCAGGGAGAACGGGCCGTACCGTATCCACGAGGCCGGGACGCTGGCGATCAACGTCTCGCGCGGCTCTTCGGCGGTGTCCGTGGAGACGCCGGCGGGGCGGTGCAGCAGTTCCTCGCGAAGCCCGGCGGCCTCCGCGGCGCTGAGGGCGTCGAGCTTCAGCCCGTCGTCCTTGCGGTCGGACCGGCCGGTGCCGACCTGGACACGTGCCAGCCCGAGCGCGCGGTGCAGGGCGTTGGCGGTGACGTCGACGCTGCGGATCCGGTCGCGCGGGACGGTGATCACCTGGCGCCGTACGAGGCCCTTGCGCACCTGCACCTGAGCGCCGGTGACGGAGTACGTCGTCGTGAACCAGCGCATGAGGCCCATGACGATCGTGACGGCGGTGCCGAAGAGGCTCCACCACGAACCGTGGCCGCCCGCGTTGCCGGCGAACACCAGGGTGATGAGCACCGGCGAGGTCCTCAGCACCTCCTGGACGGGGTGGACGACGAGCATCTTGTTGGACAGCCGCCGCCACCGCACCGTCTCCTGGGCGACGCTCACGTCGCGTCGTCCCGCCCGGCGGCGGTGCCTTCGGTGAGCTCTTCGGCCAGGAGGCGTGCGGTGTCGTGGTCGAGGCCGTTGATCTTCAGCGGGCCGGCCGCGGACGCGGTGGTCACCGTGACGTTCGCGAGCCCGAAGATCTGCTCCAGGGGCCCGCGAGCGCTGTCGACGGTCTGGATGCGCGTGACGGGCGCGATGCGGCGTTCCTGGTTGAACCACCCGGACTGGGTGTAGACGGCCTCCGGCGTGGACTCCCAGCGGTGCACGCGGTACCGCCACTGCGGCATGACCGCGACGTGGGCGACGGCGAGAACCGCGGTGACCACCAGGCCCGCGACATGGAGATCGGTGTCCCCGTCGGCCTCGATGACCCACACGACCTGCACCGCGGCGAGGACCAGCCACCCGATCAGGGCCCGGACCGCCCAGTAGAGGCGGGCCCTGCCGCTCACCAGGTGCCGGGGCGGCCGGAGCCGCATCTCAGTTGACTGCATACTCACGATCCTGACAGACGCCACCGGCCCGTCACAGAGCGGCAGGTCCTCGCTTGAACCAGTACACATGTCATACGCCGCCGGGCTTTCAGCCCTCCACGGCCGCCTTGATCCGCTCCAGGGTGCGGCGCATGCCGTCGACCATCTCCTCATCGCGCGACCGGCCGAGCAGGCCGCTGGCCGACACGAGGCGTACCAGCATCGGCGGGGAGCCGACAGGGACGCGCCACTCGGTGACGCGGGTGCCGCCGTCCTCGGCCTCCATCCGGTAGCCCCAGCGCATCTTCGATTCGGCGACCTCGAAGGCGAACCGTGACGGCCGCTCGTACTCGACGACCTCGCAGCGCGTCGTCCAGCGCATCAGGCCGCGCTTGTTGGAGCCCTTGAAGGTCGCGCCGAGGCCGGGTTCTCCGACCCAGCTGCCGCCGCGGTTCTCCGGGCTCCACTCGCCGTAGCGCTCAACGGCCGTGACGAGCTCCCAGACGGCCTCCGGTGGCCCGTCCACCCACACCGACACCTCGTCCCGGTCCGCCGGGATGTCCGCTTCACCCATGCGCGTCCTCCGCTCTCAGTGGCCGTACGCGTCGTCGGCCCGAACAGAGCAGGAAAGGTACCGGCGATCACGTCACCGTGTCGCGCCGCCCCCCACAGGGAGGTCTGTTCACCGATGGTCATCGATGGCAGACTCTGCCCGCATTGTGGTGATCGGAGGTGATATCGGTGGCAGTGGCGGTGCACTCACAGAGCAGACCGACCGTTCGTCGCCGAATCGTGGGCGCGCAGCTGCGCCGGCTCCGAGAGGCGTCCGGGGTCACTCGCCACGAGGCCGCCGACGCCATCCACATCTCCGAGGCGAAGATCGGCCGCATCGAAACGGGCAAGGTCGGCCTTGACGAGCGCAACGTCGTCGACCTGCTCGCGCTGTACGGCATCCACGAGGAGCACGAGCGGGACGCCCTCCTCGCCCTCGTACGCGAGGCGAACCGGCCCGGCTGGCTCCAGGCCTACAGCGGCGCCGTGCCCGCCTGGTTCCGCCCGTACGTCGACCTCGAAGAGGCCGCACAGGTCATCCGGACCTATGAGGTCCAGTTCGTCCCTGGGCTCCTGCAGACCGCGGACTACGCGCGCGCCGTCATCGGGCGCGGGGCGGCACAGCCGTCCGAGGACGTCGACCGGCGCGTGGAGCTGCGCCTGCGCCGGCAGCAGATCCTGACCTCGGCGACCCCGACGCGCCTGTGGGCGGTCATCGACGAGGCGGTGCTGTGGCGCCCGATCGGCGGCCAGGACGTGATCCGCGCGCAGCTGCGCGCGCTACTGGACGCGGCACGGCTGGAGAACGTCACCGTACAGGTCATGCCGTTCCGTGTCGGCGGGCACGCAGGCGAGGCGGGCGCCTTCACGGTGCTGCGCTTCCCCGAACCCGAACTGCCCGACATCGCCTACGTCGAACAGCTCACCGGGGCGATGTACCTGGAACGGGACGAGGACATCGACAACTACAGCGCGGCGATGGAACGCCTGTGCGTGCAGAGCGCGTCGCCGGATGAGTCCATGGACATGATCAGCAAGATGATCAGAGAGGTCTGAGCCGCCGGGTCACAGGTCCTTGAGGATGCCGCCGAGCCGGTCGCGGATGCTCGTCGAGGACTCCGCGCCGACGCAGAGGCGTTCCATGACGGCCAGGTAATGATCGACGTCCTCGCGCTTGTCCAAATACAACGCCGACGTCAACTGCTCCAGATAAACCACATCCGGCAGATCACGCTCGGCAAACCGCAAAATGCTGAACGGCCCACCAGCAGCCGCATGCCCACCCAACTCGAACGGCACCACCTGCAACGTCACATTCGAGGACTCCGTCACCTCGATCAAATGACGCAACTGCCCCCGCATCACCGGACGACCACCCAGCGGACGACGCAACACCGCCTCATCCACCACCGCCCAAAAATGCGGAGGATCCGCACCCTCCAACAACGACTGACGCCGCATCCGCAACCCGACCCGCCGCTCCACCTCATGCCCCGGAGCATCCGGATGACCCAGCAACGTCACCGCACGCGCATAATCCTCCGTCTGCAACAAACCAGGAACGAACTGCACCTCATACGAACGAATCCGCGAAGCCGCCTCTTCCAGCCCGATATAAACCTCGAACCAGCCCGGCAGAATATCGCCATAAGAATGCCACCAACCAGGCTCATTCGCCTGATCAGCCAACGCCAGCATCGCCGCACACTCAGCGGGATCATCGACGCCGTAGAGGGTCAGCAGGTCGGAGACATCGCGGCTGCGGAACCGAACGCGTCCGAGCTCCATACGGGAAATCTTCGAGTGCGAGGCCCGGATCGCCTCTCCTGCGTCCTCGCACGTAATCTGCCGCCGCTCGCGCAGCCGCCGCAACTGTGACCCCAGCACGATCCGCAACACCGTCGGCCCACCACGATGCGAGCCGAACATGTCACTGACGGCGGGGTCTCCGTCAGCATCAGGTCCGATCATTTGCTCCCCTAAAGACACCGGAACCGGCTCAGTTTCCCACCCGCAGTTGAGGATTCAAGCCTCACCATGGCGACGCCACGTCAAGTAAGCGTAGAACAACGCACGATCGCGGCGAACCACAAATCCGGTCGTCAGGGTGCGATCACCACTTCCGACCCGAAGATCTCTCACGTCTTCGCAGGCCCGGCGAGCCTCCCGGCGATTACCGAGAGCTGATGTTCAATTACTGACAGTGGTCGGGCGAGTGCGCGAAATTCGCCCTTCCCCGGGAACAGATCGCACCACGAACAGGAGAAGTATCAATGATGGTTCGTAGCCCGCAAATCGCCCGGCTCATCAGCGCGCTGCCGCCGGTCTGCGCCCTCACACTCTCCATCGCCGCCGCGCAACCCGCGCAAGCGCGGACCGCGCCGCCGCCGCCGGCACCCGCACCCGCGCCCGCACCGCTGCTGTCCGACGGCGCGTTCGAGTCGCCGACCGTTCCGCCGGGCGCCTTCATCCGGTACGGCACGGCGAGCTCCGTGGGCCCCTGGAAGGTGACACAGGGCAACGTCGACCTCGCGGGCGCCAACTTCTGGCAGGCCGCCGACGGCCACCAGTCCCTCGACCTGGAGGGAAGCGAGCCCGGCACGGTCGACCAGGCGCTCTCGACACGGATCGGCGGCTGCTACACGGTGACGTTCGCGCTGGCCGGCAACCCGGACGGCGGACCGGCGGTGAAGCGAGGGTTCGCACGGGTCGTGGAGAACACTCTCGGCCACCCGACGGTGCAGAAGAACTTCGCCTTCAGCACGGCGGGCAAGTCGCGGGCGAACATGGGGTACATCCCGCAGAGGTTCCGCTTCCGCGCGCTGGCGCCGACGGCGACGCTGACCTTCTCCAGCACCACCGGCGGCGGCTACGGCCCCGTGATCGACAGAGTGGAGGTCACGCGGTCGAACCCGATCCTGTGCCGCCTCGTGCGGCCCTGACGGCTCACCGGCGAACCCCTGTTCACTTCGGATCCGTCCGTCGTGAGCGGGGGTTCTCCGCGTCATTCCGCGCCAAGGGAGCCTGCGTGGGGCGGGTGGGACTCGAACCCACGACCAAAAGATTATGAGTCTTCTGCTCTAACCGGCTGAGCTACCGCCCCCGGGTGGCCACCGAATCCCACTACCTTGCCCGCCTGGCAACGACCGCGCAACTCGGACACAGGACCATCTTCGAGCTCGTGCACCCGCTCTCGACCAGGCCTCTCATACCCCGCCTCAGCAGCGACGATACGCGACCGCGCGGTCACTCAACGATGACTCGCCAGGTCCGGCCACCCTCCCGAACCACCCCTCCACACGATGGACCCTGCAGATGCACGTGCATTTGCCTGTGCATCAGTTCTTGCATCTGCAAGACATCCGGAGGAAGATGGCCGGTCCGACCACTCGGCATGCCACGAGACCGTCTGGAGGCCCCGCCCAGATGCCCGTGTACAGCACTTCGTGCACAGACGGCCGTCTCGACCATCGGCGTTCGGTGACGCCCCCCCTCGGCAGGGTGCGAGCCCTGCCTCCCGTGACGTCCCAAGAACGCCCGAAGAGCCGCGACGGCGCGGTGTGCTCTCTCCTCTCGGACGGCACCTCGCCGCGGATCGCGCGCGACTTCACTTCGGCGACGCTCGGCTCCTGGGGGCTCTCCCGGCTCACCGACGACGCCGTCGTGATCGTCTCCGAGCTCGTCACCAACGCGGTTCGGCACGGCATGTCCGAGCGCTCCAGATCGGCCGACGAGCGCCCGGTCAAACTCAGTCTCGTGCGCAACGGCCGGTTCGTCGTGTGCATCGTCACCGACCCCAGCAGCGAGGACCCGACCGTGCTGTCGCCCGACGACGCCTGTGAGACCGGCCGCGGCCTGCAGCTCATCGAGGCGCTCAGCGAGGCGTGGGGCTGGTCACCGCTGCCCGGCATGGGAAAGGCCGTGTGGGCGGCGCTCGACGTCCATTGAGGACATCAACGTCCAGTGTCCGGCCGAATATCGTGCGTTACGATACGTTCTGGTCACCAGCCTGGCTAAATCGCAGATCGTAGTACTCGCGGCTCTGCGGACGCCCCGATCGGTCCCCCGGACTTCTGGCAAGCCGCGAAACACCGCCACCACAAGGAATCCGCCATGGATGGTCGTGTCAGCGGAGCCGCCGATGTGCCGCTCGGAAGTCTCGCGAATCACCCCCTGGTCGGGCGCCGTGAGGTCCTCGACCACCTCGCAGGCCTGCTCGACGCCGTCGGCAAGGGCGGGTTCCGGTTCGCCGGCCTCTCAGGTGAGCCCGGCGCGGGCAAGACGCGCCTGCTCGCGGAGCTGGCCGCCGAGGCGGAGCGCCGCGGGCTGCTCACGCTGTGGGGCCGTGCGGCCGAGTTCGAGCAGGAGATGCCGTTCGGCGCGGTGGTCGACGCGCTCGACGACCACCTGGAGACGGTGCCGGCCGAGCTGACCGAGCGCCTGGGCGCGCAGGTGGCACGCACCCTGGCGACCGTGTTCTCCTCCCTCTCCCCCGACGAGCCCGGCGCTGAAGCGCCCGACAACGCGCACGGGCGCTACGCCCTCTACCGCGCGATCCGTCGTCTCCTGGAGGAGCTGACCGCCCCGGCGGGGCTCGTCCTGATCCTGGACGACGTGCACTGGGCCGACGAGTCGTCGGTGGAGCTGCTCGACCACCTCGTACGCCACCCGCCGCGCGGGCAACTGCTGATCGCGGTGGCGTACCGGCCCGCGCAGGCCTCCCCGCGCCTGACCTCTCTCGTGGAGTCGGCGACGCGCGTCCCGGTCGACCCTCTGAACGAGGCCGAGGTCTCCGAGCTGCTCGGCCCGAAGGTGAGCCGCCGGCGCCGCGAGACCCTCTTCCGCGCCAGCGGCGGCAACCCCTTCTACCTGGAGGCGCTGTCCCGCATGGGGCCGGCCGAACGCCGCCTGGTGAGCGGTGAGGACCTCACCGAGCTCGGCGAGCTGCCCCACGCCGTACGCGGCGCGCTGCGGCTGGAGCTCAGCGGTCTGTCCCCCGCCGCGTTACTGATCGCGCAGGCGTCCGCCGTCGCCGCCGGTGAGTTCGAGCCCGCGCTGGTGGCGGTGACGGCCGAGTGTTCCGAAGAGGAGACCCTCGACGCGATCAGCGAGCTGGTCGCCCGCGACGTCGTACGCCCCGGGTCGGCCGGGCGCTTCCGGTTCCGCCACCCCATCGTCCGGCGCGCGGCGTACGGCTCGGCGGCGGCGGGCTGGCGCGTCGCCGCGCACACCCGCATCGCCGCGCACCTGGCCGAGCTGGGCGCGCCCGCGACCGTACGCGCCCGTCACGTCGAACGATCGGGACGGTTCGGCGACGAGACCGCGACCGCGACGCTGGTCGCCGCGGCGCGCGAGGTCGCCGACCAGGCGCCGGCCATCGCCGCGCACTGGCTGGAGACGGCCCTGCGGTTCATGCCGGTCGACCCCGACGACCCGAACCCTCGCCTCGAACTGCTCCTCGAGCTCGCCGAGGCGCAGGGGCTCAGCGGCCGGTTGACCGAGGGGCGTGAGACCGCACGCGAGCTGCTGCGCCGCCTGCCACTGGACGATCACGTACGCCGGGCTCGCGCCGCACGCTTCTACGCGATGATGGAACGCCACCTCAACCGGCCCCATCAGGCACGGGCTCTCCTCCTGGACGAGCTGCGCCGTATCCCCGACCCGCGTTCGGCGCCGGCCGTGCCGCTGCGTCTCCGCCTCGTCGCCGAGAGCCTGATCCGCAGCGACTTCCGCGCCGCCCAGGCCGTCCTGGACCTGATGCCCGACAAGGCGCCCGGCTGGGAGCCCAGCCTGCCGATGGCGATCACCGCGATGCGGCCGCTGCCCGCCCTGGCGGCCGGGCGGATCGCCGACGCGGTGCGCTACGTCGAGGAGGCCGACCGGTTCGTCTCCGCCGCCCCCGACGACCACCTCGCCGAGTGGCTCGACGCGATCGCCTGGCTGTGCTGGACCGAGACGATGATGGGCCGCTACCAGGCGGCCCAGCGTCACTTCGACCGCGCGGTCGCCGTCGCCCGGTCGACCGGGCAGGCGTACATCATCAGCAACCTGCTCGCCGGGCAGGCCCACACCGACGCGATGCTCGGCAAGCTCGCCGAGGCGGCGACCGCCGCCGACGAGGCCGTCGACCTGGCACGGCTGCTCGGTTCGGGCCAGCAGATGGTGTTCGCGCTGACCCAGCAGTGCCTGGTGGCGAGCTGGTCCGGCGACGACACGACGGCGCTGCGCCTGGGCGAGCAGACGGTCGAGACCGCCGGCGGCACGGCCGAATACTGGGGGGCGATCGCCAAGTACGCCCAGGCGACCGCGTTGATCAACGCCGGCCGCCTGGACGAGGGCGCCGAGGCGCTGCTCGACGCCTGCGACGGGTACGAGACCCCGCGGCTCGACCCGGGCAGCCTGCTGTCGGCGTGCGAGGCGATGGCGCGCGTGCAGGTGGCCCGCGAGCGCACCGACGACGCGAAGGTCTGGGCCGACCGCGCCGACCAGATCGTCTACTCCGACCTGAAGATCAACACCGGGCTGGCGAAGCTGGCGCGCGCCCACGCGCTGTCCGCCCTCGAACCGGCGGACAGCGCCGCGCACGCCGTCGAGGCCGCCGAGGCCCTCACCGACGCCGGGCTGCGCATCGACGCCGGACGGGCACGGCTGCGCGCCGGCACCGCCTTCGCCGACGCCGGCGACCGCAAGCGGGCCCGTGCGGAGCTGCGCGTCGCGAACCAGACGTTCGAGGACTGCGGCGCGTCCACCCTGCACGCCCAGGCCGTGCGCGAACAGCGCCGCCTCGGTGTCCGCGTCCCCGGCGCCACCGGGCGCGCCAAGGGCCCGGGCGGCCTGTCACGCCGCGAGATGGAGGTCGCGATGCTCGTCGTCGAGGGCTCCACCAACCAGCAGATCGCGGAGAAGCTCTTCCTCAGCATCCGCACCGTGGAGACCCACCTCTCCCACATCTTCACCAAGCTCGGTGTCACCTCACGCGTCGGCGTCGTCGGCGCGATGAACGACCGTTCCTGACCAGGACGGAGCGACTCGCCCGCGCGGAGCGTCGAAACGCTTACGTGCGCGGCCGGACGGCCGCCGGCGAACGTCAGGGTTTACCACGATGAGCGCGTACCGGGGTTTCTGTCACCTTGGTTCGGGGCAATGATGGAGGTCGATCTCATGGAGCGCCGCATCCCGCGGTTCACGAGCGAGGGCGTACCCGGCGCCGAGGTCTCGCTGCACCCCGTCACGTCCGGCGACGGGCTCGGGCTCATGCTGACGCGCTTCCACCGCGCCGACGCCGACGACGTCGTGCTGCTGGTGCACGGGCTGACGTCGTCCAGCGACATGTTCATCATGCCCGAGCACCGCAACCTCACCTCGTTCCTCCTCGACAACGGCTACACCGACGTCTGGACCCTCGACTACCGGATGAGCGCGCGCCTCCCGTACGACACCGAGACCCACCGCTTCACGCTCGACGACGTCGCGGCCTACGACCACCCGGCCGCGCTGCGCGAGCTGCGCCGCCACATCGGCGACCGGCGCGTGCACGTCATCTCGCACTGCATCGGGGCGGTGACGTTCACGATGAGCCTGTTCGGCGGCGCCGTCGACGGCATCGCGAGCCTGATCTGCAACAGCACGTCGCTGACCCCGCGGGTGCCCCGCTGGTCGCGGCTGAAGCTGAGGTTCGCACCGAACATCGCCGAATACGTGCTCGGCTACTCCTTCCTCGACCCGCGCTTCGCCGGCGCGCCGCCGATGACGCGCGGCTGGATGCTGTCGCGCGCGATCTCCCTCTTCCACCGCGAGTGCGACGTGCGCGCCTGCCACCTCGTCAGCTTCATGTGGGGCAGCGGACGGCCCGCGATGTACGAGCACGAGCGGCTGGCGGACGTCACCCACGCGCGCACCACCGACCTGTTCGGCGCCGTCGGCATGCACTACTACCGGCACCTCTGGAAGATCGTCCGGTCCGGCCACGCCGTGCAGTACGACCCGGCCGCCCACCCGGAGCTGCCCGCCGACTACCTCGCGAACGCGGCGGACGTCACCACGCCGATCCTGCTCGTGACCGGCGATCGCAACCACGTCTTCACCGACTCCAACATCGTCTGCCACGAACGGCTCCGCGAGCCGCGACCGGGCCTTCAGGAGCTAGCGATCATGCCGGGATACGGCCACCAGGACACCATCGTCGGCAAGGACGCCGACCGCGACGTCTTCCCGCGAATGCTCGAACACCTCTCCGCGCACAGCCTCGAGCGGGTGGCCTGACCATGAAACAGACGGTCACCGAGCATGTGGACGCGGTCGTCGTGGGGTCCGGCTTCGGCGGATCCGTCGCGGCGTACCGGCTCGCCGAGGCAGGGCGCTCGGTGGTCGTCATGGAGCGCGGGCGCGACTACCCGCCGGGCAGCTTCGCGCGGACACCGTCGGAGATGAGCCGCGCGTTCTGGGACCCATCCGCGGGGCTGTACGGCCTCTTCGACGTCTGGGGCTTCCGCGGTTTCGACTCCGTCGTCTCCAGCGGCCTCGGCGGAGGCTCTCTGATCTACGCGAACGTCCTGCTCCGCAAGGACGAGCGCTGGTTCGTCGAGGAGGACCCGCTTCCCGGCGGGGGCTATGAGTCCTGGCCGGTCTCGCGCGCCGACCTCGACCCGCACTACGACGCGGTCGAGAAGATGATCGGCGGCCGGCCGTACCCCCTGGACCATCCCGCGTTCGCCTCCACGCCGAAGGCGCATGCCATGCACGACGCGGCGGCGGAGCTCGGGCTCGACTGGCAGCTGCCGAAACTGGGGATCAGTTTCGCGTCCGAGGCCGGCGCCGACCCCGGCGTGGGCCTGCCGCTCCAGGCCGCCGGCTACGGCAACGTGCACGGGCTGCCGCGGACGACCTGCCGGCTGTGCGGCGAGTGCAACATCGGCTGCAACGACGGCGCGAAGAACAGCCTCGACCACACCTACCTGTCCGCCGCCAAGCACCACGGCGCCGACCTGCGCACCCTGCACGAGGTCAAGGGGATCCGGCCACGGCCGGCGGGCGGCTACGAGGTCGACTTCGTCGCGCACGACCCCTCGGAGAAGGCCCGCAAGCGACCGCGGAACACGATCTCCTGCGACCGCCTGGTGCTCGCCGCGGGCACGTTCGGCACCTCCTACCTGCTGCTGCGCGACCGCGAGCGGTTCCCCGGGCTGAGCTCCACACTGGGCACGCGGTTCTCCGGCAACGGCGACCTGCTCACGTTCCTGCTGCGTGCCAAGGACCGCGACCGGCTCCGGCCGCTCAACGCCAGCCACGGCCCGGTCATCACCAGCGCCATCCGGCTGCCCGACGAGCTCGACGGCGTCGAAGGCGCCGGCCGCGGCGCCTACATCGAGGATGGCGGCTACCCGGCGTTCGTGGAGTGGATGGTCGAGCAGAGCGACATCCCCCACGAGATCTCCAAGATCGTGAAGTTCACGTTCGACCGGTTCCTCGCCTTCATCTCGCACGCGCCCCAGACGCGTACCTCCAGGGAGATCTCGGAGCTGATCGGCGACGGGGCGCTGTCGATGAGCTCGCTGCCGCTGCTCGGCATGGGCCGCGACGTGCCCGACGGCGTGCTCCGCCTCAAGGGCGGCAACCTCGACGTCGACTGGACCACCGAGACGAGCGAGGCCTACTTCGAGCGGCTGCGCACCACGATGCGGCGCATCGCGGCCGTGCTCGGCGCCAAGTACGCCGACAACCCGATCTGGTTCCGCAAGCGGATCGTCACCGTGCACCCGGTCGGCGGCGCGCCGATGGGCCGCCACCCGGGTGTCGGCGTCTGCGACCCGTACGGCGAGGTCCACGGCTACCCGGGCCTGTACATCGCCGACGGCTCGGCCATGCCCGGAGCGGTCGGCGCGAACCCCTCGCTGACCATCGCCGCCATGGCCGACCGCCTGAGCACACGACTGCTGGAGACCGCGGGGCCGAAGCGCCCCGCCGCAGTGGCGGTGGAGGACACCCGGGTGTCGCCCGGCCCGACATCGCTGTCGTTCGCCGAGGAGATGAACGGTTTTTACTCCGACGGGGTGAACTCTCCCGGTGCGGGAGAGGCCGCCGGGGAGGAGATCGGGCAGCGGCTCGGGTTCCACCTCACGATCACCGTCGACGACATCGAACGTTTCCTGGAAGAGCCCGGGCACACCGCTCGGGCGGAGGGATGGATTGACGCCGAAGGCTGCGGGGGCCGGTGTCAGATCGAGCGGGGCTGGTTCAACCTGTTCTCCCCGGGGAGCGCACCGGATCGCAGGCTCATGCGATACCGCCTGCACTTCACCGACGGCATGGACCGGCCCCGCACCCTTTCCGGCTGGAAGGACGTACGCCACCGCGCGACGTCCCGCATGTGGCCGGACACCACGACGCTGTACTTCCGCGTCTTCGACGGCCACATCGAAGACGGCGACGACGAAGAGGCCCCGATCTCCGGCGCGGGCATCCTCCGCCTGGGCGTCGACGACTTCGCCAAGCAGCTCACGACGTTCCGCACCGAGGGTCCCGACGGCCGGGAGTCGCTGGAGCGGTTCGCCCGGTTCTTCCTCGGCGAGCTCTGGGAGATGTACCGCCCGCAGCTGTGAGGTCGCTCAGTCGAGCGAGAACACCTTGCCCGGGTTGAAGATGCCCGCCGGGTCGAGCGCATGTTTGATGGCGCGGTGCATGTCCAGCACCACCGGCCCGGCCTCCTCCCGCAGGCCACGGCGTTTCAGCAGGCCCACGCCGTGCTCCCCCGTCACCGTGCCGCCCAGGCCGATGGCCTCGTCCACGATGAGCTCGAACGCGGCCTGGGCGCGTTCCCGCGCCGCGTCGTCGTCCGGCGAGGTGATCATCAAGGGGTGGAGGTTGCCGTCCCCCGCGTGGGCGACGTTGGCGATGTGGATGTCGTGGTCCGTGGCGATGCGCTCGATCCGCGACAGCATCTCCGCAACCTTCATGCGCGGCACGCAGACGTCCTCGGTGAGCACCGGGCCCAAGCGTTCGACGGCCGGGTAGGCGAGGCGGCGGGCGGCGAAGAGCGCCTCGGCCTCCTCCGGGTCCGTCGAACGGGTGCTCCACGTGGCGCCGGCGCCGTCGAAGCAGGACAGGATGGTGTCCGCCTCGTCCTCCCCGGCCTGGCCGGGTGAGTCGGCGCGGCCCAGCAGGAGCACCTCGCCGCCTTCGGCGAGGCCCATGTGCCGCCAGTCGTCCACCGCGCGCAGGCAGTGCCGGTCGATCAGCTCCAGGGCGCTGGGCACGACACCGGCGGCCGACACCGCGGCGACCGCCTCGCCCGCCGCGACGAGGGAGTCGAAGTAGCCGACGATCGTACGCTCGGCGGCGCGTGCGCCCCGCAGCCGTACGATGATCTCGGTGATGACGCCCAGCGTGCCCTCCGAGCCGACCATGAGACCGGCCAGGTCGTACCCGGCGACGCCCTTGGCGGTGCGGCGGCCGAGGCGTACGACGTCGCCGCGGCCGACGACCGCCTCCAGGCCGAGCACGTAGTCGCGCGTGACGCCGTACTTCACACAGCACAGCCCGCCGGCGTTGGTCGCGACGTTGCCGCCGATCGTGGACCACGGCGCGCTCGCGGGGTCCGGCGGGTACCAAAGGCCGCGCTCGGCACAGGCCTTGCGCAGGTCGTCGTTGACGACACCCGGCTGGACCACGGCGAGACGCTCGTCCTCGTCGATCGAGAGGATCGCGTTCATCGCCTCGAAGGAGATCACCACACAGCCGTCGAGAGCGTTCGCACCGCCGGACAGCCCGGTGCCGGCGCCACGCGCGACGACCGGAACGCCCTGCTCGGCGCACCGCGTGACGACCTCGCGCACCTCGGCCGTCTCACGCGGCCGCACCACGGCCGACGGCTCGCCGTACGGAGCCCACTCCCCCTCGTCGTGCGCGTAGGACGCCACGACGTCCGCGTCCCGAATCACCCGGCCCGGGGGAAGTACCCGCTCCAGACCAGCCACTACGTCCTCGGACATCAGCGCCATAGGCCGCACCCTATCCAGAGCGCCTCGCCGGGCCTCCGCGCGGACCGTCGAAAGCGTGGCAGGGCCCGGCCAGACGTACGGCGGGGCGGGCGTCCCACGTCTTAGCAGCGCAGGCCGTACCTCGCTCGCCGACTTCTCACCGTGTGGGCCGGCGAACCCTCGTCCGGCCTCCAGGAGCCGCCGTCGTACTCCCGCCTCAGGCCGCTTGGGCCGCCTCGGTCGGGCGGACGCGCAGGAGACGTTCGGCCGGGAGGCCGATGGACAGCAGGCCGAGCAGCAGCGCCGCGCCCGTGACCCCGGCGTACAGCCATGCCGGGAGGTACGGCCGGACGTGACCGGTCAGCGCGTGGGAGATCGGGATGAGCACGACCGTAGCGACCACGATGCCGAGCCCGGCACCGGAGAGGGACACGAGAAGCGCCTCCCATCGAACCGTCCGGCGCACCTGTCGCGGCGTCGCACCGGCAAACCGCAGCAGCGCCACCTCCCACCGCCGTTCGAGCGTGACCATGACGAGGGTGTTGGCCGCCGCGATGGCCGCGAACCCGGCATCGAGCACCAGGCCGGCATCGTCCAGCCACGTGTCACCCGGCGACTCCTCGACGAAGCTCCGCGCCTCGTACACGCGAACCCCGTCATGAGCGCGACCGGTGTGACCGCCGAAGCGAGCCGCCGGTACCGCACCCGGCCTCCCAGAGCCGCCAGCTCCCCGGAGACACCCAGCAGCCGCATCGGAGCCCCCAGCACCCCGAGCAGAAGGCGCGCTATCGCCGGCACCAGCAACCCCACCCCCACCACGAGCAACAGCAACACGATCGGCGCCCGCTCCATGACATCGGCCCCGTCCGCCGGCATCAAGGCGGAGACGAGAGCACCACCCCCCACCAGAGCCGCCGTCCCCGGCAGCGAACGAACGAGACCGACCCCGTACACCCGGCTGGCCGCACGCATCGGGCCTGCGCCGGGCACCGGGCCGCGCCGTCGGAGCCCGCGCGCCGGACGGAGCTCACGCCGCGGGTCGTCGATGTCGCCCGGTGCCCCCGGGCGCGAGCGCGCGGTCCGGCCGCCGGCGAGTGCGGCGATCAGGCAGGCGGCGACCGACGGTGGCAGCGGGACCCAGCCGATCGCGAGGCCGGTCCCGCGCGGTACGACGCCGTGGTCGGCCATTCCGGCGAACCAGACGCCGGCGACGCCGAGCCCGAGCAGGTACCCGAGGCCGGATGCCGGGACGGCGACGAGGGCCGCCTCGGCGGCGACCATCCGGCGGATCCGCCAGGGCGTCGCGCCGATGGCGCGCAGCAACGCGGCCTCCGTACGCCGCTGCCCGACGGCCAGGGCCATCGTGCTCGCGACCACGAAGACGGCCAGGTAGACCGACATGACGCTGAAGGCCGCCCCCATGTCGGTGAGCAGGTCACGCGCCGGACCATGCTCCATGCGCACACCGGTGAGCAGCATCGTCAGACACGACGTCACCATGGCCGCGGCGAACACCAGCGCGACGAAGGTCCCGGCGAACGCCGACGGCCGGAACCGCACCGACATCCGAGCCAGCCCCACGGTCCTCACACGCACCCCAGACAGCATGACCACCGACGATCACCCGATCCGCCGGTGATCACCCCACCGCCGCCCATCACGCTTCGCCCATTCGTGCGGCCGGCGCTGTGCACATGGCGACCTCGCGGTCGTCGTTGACGTGGCCGTCTTTCATCACGATCACCCGGTCCGCCCAGTTCGCGACGGCCACCTCGCCCATCGCGCCGCCGCCGGGATCAGCCGAGGGGAAGTGAGCGCAGCGGCACGGGCGACGACTGCACGACCGACGTCGTGGTCCGGCCGAACGGCGTGAACAGGTCGAGGATGCCCTCAAGATCGCCGATCGCCCGGAGGCAGAGCTTCAGGATGAAGCAGTCCTCGCCGGTGATGCGATGGCACTCGATCACCTCGGGGATCTCCGCGGCGATCTTGGCGATGCGCGGGATCTCCCGTACCGCCGGGCTGATGCGGACCAGCAGCGTTAACGGGAAGCCGAGCGCCTCCGGGTCCACGGCCGCGTGGTAGCCGGTGATCACACCGGTCTCCTCCAGCCGTTGTACCCGGTCGGCGACGGCGGGAGCCGACAGGCCGACTCTTCGGCCGAGCTCGGCGAGGCTGGTACGGGCGTCGGCCTGGAGTTCGCGGACGATCCTCAGGTCGGTGGCGTCGAGCGGCTTGGATTCGTAGCCGTATCCAGGCCTGGGTCGTCGAACCGGCATTCCCGCACGGTATCTCCGGAACGACCATTCAGGCATGGTGATTTCGCGGCGGTACGAGAGGGTTCCCGGCTGGTCCTACTTCATCGGCAGCGCGATCTTCCACTACCTGGGTCCCGCCTTCGCGGTCCTGCTGTTCGCACGGGTCGCGCCGGCGGGAGTGGCCGGGCTGCGGGTGTGGAGCGCCGCCGTGGTCTTCGCTCTCTGGCGCAGGCCGTGGCGACTGCTCGCGCGACCCGGCCGTTCGACGCTGGTGCTCTGGGGCCTGGTGCTGGCGGTGATGAACACCTGCTTCTACGAGGCGGTCGCCCGGCTGCCGCTCGGCACGGTGGCCGCGATCGAGTTCGTGCCCGTGATCGCGCTGGCCGCCGCCGGGGCGCGTACGGCGCGCAACGGCGCCGCGCTGCTGGCCGCCGGGATCGGGGTCTACACACTGACCGGCGTACGGTTCGCGGGCGCGCCTCTGGGGTTCGCCTTCGCGTTCGCCAACGCCCTGCTGTTCGGCCTGTACATCGTGCTGGCGCACCGCGTCGCCCAGCGCCAGGACGACGGTATCGGCGCGCTGGGTGCGGCGATGCTCGTCGCGGCGGTCTTCGTCGCGCCGCTCGGGGCGTGGCGGGCCGCGCCGGCCCTGCCCCACCCGGCCCTGCTCGGCGCCGGGATCGGCGTGGGCGTGGCCTCGTCTGTCATCCCGTACGTGTGCAACCAGCTCGCCATGGCGCGAATGGCACGCGCGACGTACGCCCTGCTCGTGTCACTGCTGCCCGCGACCGCGGCGCTCATCGGCGCCGTGGTGCTCGGGCAGCTGCCGACCGCCCCCGAGGCGACCGGTATCGCCCTGGTCGTCCTCGGGACGGCGATCCACCGAGAGCCCTGGCCGGACACCCCCTAAGGAGTGGTCCAGGCGGGGTTGGTGCGCATGCGGGCGGCGGCGCGGCGCGGCTTGCGTCGCGGGGCACGTACCTCCGGGGCGCGGTGTTCCAGGGCGGCGCGCAACTGGGCGCGGCCACGGTGGATCCGGCTCCGTACGGTGCCCATCTTGACGCCGAGCGTCGCAGCGATCTCCTCGTACGACAGGCCTTCGATGTCGCACAGGACGACCGCGGCCCGGTATTCGGGTGCCAGGGCGTCGAGTGCCGTCTGGATGTCGCCGTCGAGATGCGTGTCGTCATAGGCCTGGGCCGGGCTGGGCTCGCGCCCGCGCAGCCGCTCGGCGGCGTCGTCGGCGAGGCCTTCGAAGCGGATCCGCTGCTTGCGCCTGACCTGGTCGAGGAAGAGGTTGGTGGTGATCCGGTGCAGCCAGCCTTCAAACGTGCCCGGAGTGTAGTTGTTCAGTGACCGGAACACACGGACGAAGACCTCCTGCGTGAGGTCCTCGGCATCGTGCTGGTTACCCGTCAGCCGGTACGCCAGCCGATAGACGCGTGCGGAGTGTTCGCGCACGATTCCGTCCCAGCTGGGCGGCGTCCATGCCGCCGTGTCACCCTTCACCTGTCACCCCCGAGAGAGCCATGTCCGTCAGAGTGTCGCGTGCCGGGGGTAAGGCCACTGTAAGGGCGCCTTTTCCCGCCGGTTACCTGAAGCATGTCAGTCCCGACCTCATCTCATCGTCGCCCGGCAGACGGGTATTGGCCGAGACTCAAGTCCCCCGGATGGTGGAGACCAAACCGTAATACTCATCCTCGCGGTGGAGAACCACCTATGTACACCCGGCGGATGCGGACGGTGTGTCGATCGTCACAGAGGGGGGCAGGCGACGAAAAAGGCCGGACCCGAGGGCCCGGCCTGACTATGTGCTCCCCCGACTGGACTCGAACCAGTAACCTGCCGGTTAACAGCCGGCTGCTCTGCCAATTGAGCTACGGAGGATCGCTGCGGACGCCCAACACGAACCGGCCGTCCAACGGCTTCTAAGGTTAGCGCATTCCGAACGCGCTCGTTCCGCTCGACTGCTCGGGCCGTCCGGGGGTATGGGAAGGGCGATCGGCCGAAGGGGATGAGGATGATGTACCGCGTTGTGTTCCTCACGGGAGCTGCCGTCGGTTACGTTCTCGGCGCGCGTGCGGGCCGTGAGAGATTCGAGCAGATCAAGCGCCTCTCGCGGCGTGTCGCGGAAAATCCGACCGTCCAGGAGACGGCCGGGGTGCTGCGCGCTCAGGCCGGTGAGATGGCCGGCACGGCCAAGCAGAAGGTCGGCGACAAGGTCTCGGCGAAAGTGCCCGGTATGGGCCGCACGACGGACGAGATGCCGCCCAAGCGTGACGTGCCCGAGCGGACCACCACTCCGTAGCGGCCTCTCAGGAGAGGCCGGTCTGGCGGCGTAGGTCTTCCAGGGCCTGTTCGGCCTCGGCCAGCAGGCCCGGATCCGCGGGGTCCAGACCCGCGTCGAAGACGAACGTCCACTTCAGGTCGCCGTTTCCCCTGGCGGGGCGGCGCGCGGCGATGCGCACACCACCGCGCGAGAGCTTGACGCGGCTGCTGACCACGACGGTGGAGGTCACCCGCTCGCGTACCGTCTCCGGGACCGAGCCTGGCTCGGCCAGAGGCACGTTGTGGCGTGCCCCGCCGACCTCCCGGACGATCAGCAGGCCGTCCTTCCAGACGGCCTGGTCGACCCGCTCCCACGGCAGCCGGGTGACGCCATCGGGCCCGTGGAAGTGCAGGGCGGCATTGGTGGCGACCGTACGGCCGCCGACCGCGAGGACCCGCTCACCATTCTCGAGGGTCATGCCCTCCGGCAGGTTCCTTCGCCGCGTCAGTCGCATGTGATCACGCTACAGCGGTTCGGCGCGCCGCTGTGCCTCGCCTAACGCCCTGCGGCGGTGGGCCAGGAGATCGAGGACGAGCGCCGCCGACCAGCTGAAGTCGTGGCTGCCGCGGCCGGTGCCGTCGAAGGGGTCGAAGAACTCACGGAACCCCGACTGGCGGACCAGGCGCAGCGTCGAGCCGAGCAGCAGGTCCGAGAGGCCGGTCAGCCCGTGGGTGAGCGCCCCCGTCCACAGCAGCCAGTTCGTGTTGACCCAGGTCGGCCCGCGCCAGTACGCCGAGCGGTCGAACTCCGCGGACTGCACGTCGCAGGTCGGCACCGGATAGCCGGCCGCGCCGGCGAACCGCGCCGACAGCAGCGCCTCCACCAGGTTGCGGACGATCGTCGGCGGCAGCGCGGGGTCCAGCAGTGGCGCGAACCCGGCGATCGTGGCCACCTGGATCAGCCGCCCCGACCGCAGGTCGCGGGCGCGGAAACAGCGGGCGTCGGCGTCCCACAGGCGCTCCAGCAAGGCCGTGTGGATCCGCTCGGCGGCCTCCCGGTGCGGGTACGGATCGGCCCCGACGATCACCGCGAGCTCGGCCAGGGCGTGCGTCGAGGCGAGGAAGACCGCGTTGAACAGCGGGTCCTCCACGGCGAAGGGATGATCGTCGCGCAGGTACTCCGGGCGGTATCCGGCCTTCCGCATCGCGGTGACCAGCGAGGCGCAGCGGTCGGGCTCGTCGCCGTCGGCCGTGCGCCGGGCGGCGTTCGCGTACGGCACGTGGCCCGGGTCGACGACGTTCAGCGGCCCGTCCCACAGCGGGCTGTTCTCCAGCCCCGACTCCCACGGGTGGCACACGCTGACCAGGCCGGCGCGCCCGACGTCGCGGTCGCGGGCGAGGTAGGCGTGCTGGGCGGCCAGCGCCGGGTAGAGCCGGGTCAGGAAGGCCCGGTGGCCGTCCCCGCCCGGCGCGTGCGCCAGGCGCAGCGCGGCGATCGCCTGGAGCGGTGGCTGGGTGAGGCCCGAGGTCTCCACGCCGTCCGGGGCGCCCGGCTGGCCGCCGCTGCGCCAGAACTCCGGCCCCGGGAAGTAGGCGCGCCGCGCGACGCTGGAGCTGAACACGATGTGCGGCACGAGCCCGGTCGCCCACTGGCCGCGAAACAGCGACAGGAGCTCGACGCGTGCCCGGTCCGGGCGGTGGTGGGCCAGCCCGATTCCCGCGAAGGAGGAGTGCCAGCTCCACTGGTGTGGGTACAGCCCTGGAGAAGGGGCCGTGGCCGTACCGGTCCAATTCGCGTCGAGTACGCGCGACGCGGCGCCCCAGACGGCCGCCTCGTCACCCGTGAGCCGGGAGCCCATTTCCACAGCGTACGTTTTCGCCCTAACTAGGGCGATGCCCGATATTCAACTATCTAGCTTGAAAAGAGCGTCTCCCCCCAGAAACCTCCGGCGCGTACGCCCGGCGGGCAGGCCCAGATGCCCGATCCGACGTGCTGGATGTACTCGTTCATGTGATCGGTGCCGGACAGGCGGTTCTGCAGCACGACGAACTGCTTGCGGGGGTCGCGCTGGTAGGCGATGAAGAACAGGCCCGCGTCGAGGCGCCCGAGCCCGTCGCTGCCGTCGGTGAAGGAGTAGCCCCGCCTGAGGATGCGGACGCCGCCGTTGCTGTCCGGGTGCGCCAGGCGTACGTGGGAGTCGGCGGGCAGATGGCCCAGCGGCACCGGATCGTGCTCGGTCTTGGCCCCGTACGCGTTGCCCTCGCCCTTGGTGCGCCCGAAGACGTCCTGCTGTTCCTTCAGTGACGTGCGGTCCCACGTCTCGATGTGCATCCGGATGCGCCGGGTGACGGCGTACGAGCCGCCGGCCATCCACGCGGCGCCGTCCTTGCCGGACGCCCAGACGTGGGTGTCCAGGCCCTTGGTGTCGTCGCCGGCGATGTTGCGGGTGCCGTCCTTGAAGCCGAACATGTTGCGCGGCGTCTGGCTGCTGGGCGTCGTCGACGACGTCTTGCCGAACCCCAGCTGGGACCAGCGCACGGCCACGACACCGAAGCCGATGCGCGCGAGGTTGCGGACGGCGTGCACGGCGACCTGAGGGTCGTCCGCGCACGCCTGGACGCAGATGTCGCCGCCGCTGCGGTCCTCGGCGAGGTTGTCGCCCGGGAAGTGCGGCAGGTCGATCAGCGGCGGGGGCCGCCTGGCCCGCAGGCCGAAGCGGTCCTTGCCGTCTTTCTCGAACAGCGTCGGGCCGAAGCCGACCGTCAGCGTCAGTCGCGAGGGAGGAAGCCCGATGGCCTCTCCGGTATCGTCCGGCGGCGCTTCGGGCAGGCCTCCGGCGGCCGAGCCGTACGGGTGGCCGGCCGTCATCGCCCGCGCGGCCGCCGTCCAGTCCTTGAGCATCTGGACCAGGCGCGCGCGGTCGTCGGTGACGACGTCGAACGCGGCGAAGTGCAGGCGGTCCTGCACCGGCGTCGCGATGCCGGCCTGGTGGGCGCCGGCGAACGTCACCGCGTCCTCGGACGGCCCGGCGTTCTCGTACGCCTGGGCGACGCCCGTCACCCCGGCACCGGCCGCGGCACCCGCGGCCAGCGTCACTCCGGAGTAGCCGAAGAACTTCCTTCTGCTGAGGTCCATTTACTTCGCCACCGCGGCCGCGAGCTTGGACAGGGGCTCGCCAAGGGCGTTCACCTCGTCGGAGAGCTCCTTGCGCTCCCCCTTTCCGACGGTGTCGTAGGAGACGTAGCCGTCGCCCTTCTCGTACTTGGTCAGCAGCTTCTGGACCTTCCCGAACTCATCGGTGAGGGTCGAGACCAGAGCGGCGTCCTTCTCCTGGACGACCGGCTTCAGCAGCTCGAAGGCCTTCTCGGCGCCGTCGACGTTCGCCTTGAAGTCGACCAGGTCGGTGCGGGAGAAGGTGTCCTCCTCGCCGGTGACCTTGCCGGTCGCGACCTCGTCCAGCAGTTCCTTGGCGCCGTTGGCCATGGACGTGGCGGTGATCGACGCCGTGCCGACCCGCACCTTGAGGATCTCGAGGTTCTTGATGAGGTCGTCGGCGTAGGGGCCCTCACCCTTGAGGGACTTCTTCTTCCAGAGCGCCTTCTCGATCTGGTGCCAGCCCGTCCACTTCTCGCCCGCCTTCATGTCCGCCTCGCGCGTGTCGACCTTCGGGTCGATGTCACCGAAGGACTCCGCGACCGGCTCGATGGCCTCCCAGCCGAACCGCGAGGGAGCGTACATGGCCTTGGCGCCCTCGATATCGCCCTTGCTCACGGACGCGGCGAACGTCTTGGCCTTGGCGAGGGTGTCGTCGACCTGCTGGCCGACGTAGACACGGTAGGCGGCGACCGCCTGGTCGAGGCGCGGGTCGGTCGAGGCGCCCTTGCCGGTCACGTTGAGCGCCTGGGTGGGCCCCTTGCCGGTCATGCCCGCGCTGCACATGACCCGGTAGGTGCCGGCGTTGAGCGTGACCGTGAGCTCCACGCCGGTGCCCGGGCCGATGTTCTCCCGCTCGGAGACGATCTTGCCGTCCGGCGCGAGGATCTCCAGCTCGTTGACCTGTGAGCCCTTGTTCGTCACCTTGAAGGTGGTGGCTCCCGCCGGGGCGCTCTTGGTACCGACGTCGCAGGAGGAGTCGCCCGCGGTGACCTCGATGGCACCGGAGGCCGCGTCCGACGTCTTGTCATCGTCGTTCCCGCACGCGGAGAGGGTGGACAGAGCGGCGAGAACGGCGCTCGTCGTGACGAGCACTTGGACAGGACGCATCGGGTCTCCAGCGAACGAAGTCGGTTAGGCATCCCTAACTTAGCTATACCTAACCTCACTTCGCCAACCTGATCGCGTCAAGACCCATGTGACGATTCCCACGCGCCGTGACCGTCTCCGGCCCGTGAACGCCGATGGGCCGCCGTCCCGGAGGACGACGGCCCTATCGATCAAGGGTCGATCACTGCAGGTATTCGCGCAGCATCTGGGCGCGCGTCGGATGACGCAGCTTCGCCAGAGTCTTCGACTCGATCTGGCGGATCCGCTCGCGCGTCACGCCGAACTCCCGTCCGACCTCTTCGAGGGTCCTCGGGTGGCCGTCCGTCAGCCCGAAACGCAGCTGGATGATCCGCTGCTCCCGGTCCGACAGCGATCCGAGGATGCCGTCCAGCTGGTCCTGCAGGAGGATGAACGCCGCGGCCTCGATCGGCACGACCGCGTCGGCGTCCTCGATGAAGTCGCCGAGATCGGAGTCCTCCTCACCGATCGGCGACTGCAGGGACACCGGCTCCTGTGCGACCCGCTGGATCTCGACCACCCGCTCGGGAGACAGACCCATCTCGGCGCCGATCTCCTCCGGTGCGGGCTCCCGTCCGAGGTCCTGGTGGAGCTGACGTTGAACGCGCACCAGCTTGTTGATGGTCTCCACCATGTGCACCGGGATCCGGATGGTCCGCGCCTGGTCGGCGATCGCACGTGTGATCGCCTGCCGGATCCACCACGTCGCGTAGGTGGAGAACTTGTATCCCTTGGTGTAGTCGAATTTCTCGACCGCACGAATCAGCCCGAGGTTGCCCTCCTGAATGAGATCGAGAAACAGCATTCCGCGACCGACATAACGCTTGGCGATGGACACGACCAAGCGCAGGTTGGCCTCGATCAGTCGTTGCTTCGCCCGTACGCCTTCACGGGCGAGCAGTTCGAGGTCGGTTCTCTCCACCGCGCTGATGATGGCCGCCGCGGCGACCTTCTCCTCGGCGAACAGACCCGCCTCGATCGATTTCGCGAGTTCTACTTCCTCTTCTGCCGTGAGAAGCGGAACGCGACCGATTTCTCGCAGGTAGATACGGACCAGATCGCTCGTCGGCGCTCTCTTGCCGGGATCATCTCCGTCGACGCGCGCGGCGTCCTCGTGCCCACTGCTGGACTCGAGAACCTCCACGCCCTGTTCGGAGAGGATGCGGACGACCCTGTCCATCGAGTCGGCCGGCAGATCTGAGCGGTCGATTGCGGCAGCAACGTCGTCAACTGTTATTCCACGTTCTCTGCCGCGTGCGACGAGGTCCGCCACCTGCTCAACTGATGGCGTCTCGTTTGGCAGCACCGAAGGGCCCACGATGACAGTGTGCGTCAAGGTGACCGGATCACGGGGGACCTATTTTTCCGCCCCGTGCGTCACAGTGTCCCAATGCCTCGCTCGCGCAACGTGCGTCTCTGCTGCTCAAGGGCGACAAGGTCACCGAAAAGGCGGTTGTACTCCTCTTGGTTCTCGACCGGATTCAGCCGCCCGAGTTTGGACTGCAGCTTCGTCACCTCGCGGGTGACCTGTACTTCCTGCAATCTGGACAGCACCGCACCGGCATAACGGTCGTCCGGTTCTCCGGTCGAGTGAAGCGGCTCAGCCGCTAGGCCGGTAACCATGCTTCTGACCTGGTCATTCGGCGCCGCCTCGCTCAGTCGCATCGCCCAGAAGGACCCTGAGGCGGCGGCGGTGCCGCCGAGTTCGGCGATGAGCGTCCGCACCTGCGCGTGCTCGGGGACCACGAACGTCTCCACCGGGACGGCGTCGAAGCCCGGCCCAAGGAGGGCCGGCCGCTGCACGGCCAGCTTGAGCGTCTCGCGTTCGAGCTGGATGTTGGGGTCGTTCGGATCGTGGGCCGGGCGGGCCTGCGGCCGTTGTCGCGCGGCCTCCTCCGGCTGCCGTCGGCCGCGGGAGTCACCGCGCCCGCGCGTGGCGTGGTCGCGCACCCGGCGCAGGACGAACTGCTCGTCGAGGAAGCCGGTCCACTTGTCGAGGTCGATCGCGTAGCGGTCGCGCATTCCGCGGTCGCGGATGCCGGCGATGATCGGCGCGGCGGCGTCGATGGCTGCGAGACGGCCCTCGGTCGTGTCGAGGTCGTACTTCTCGATGGTCGCGCGTATGGCGAAACGGAACAGTGGCACCCGCGAGGCGACCAGGTCGCGCACGGCGGCGTCGCCCTGCTTCATGCGCAGGTCGCAGGGGTCGAGGCCGTCGGGTTGTACGGCGACGAAGGTCTGCGCCGCGAACCGGTGCTCGGTCTCGAACGCCCGCAGCGCGGCCTTCTGCCCGGCGGCGTCACCGTCGAACGTGAAGATCACCTCGCCGCTCGCCTCGTCCTGGTCCATCAGGAGGCGGCGGAGAATCTTGATGTGCTCGTCGCCGAACGACGTGCCCGAGGTGGCGATGGCGGTGCCCACGCCCGCGAGGTGGCACGCCATGACGTCGGTGTAGCCCTCGACGATGACGGCCTGCCGCCGGCGCGCGATCTCCTTCTTCGCCAGGTCGGCGCCGTAGAGGACCGACCCCTTCTTGAACAGCGGCGTCTCGGGGGTGTTGAGGTATTTGGGGCCGTCGTCGCGCTCTTCGAGGCGGCGCGCGCCGAACCCGACGACGTCGCCGGTGAGGTCGCGGATCGGCCAGATCAGCCGCCCGCGGAAGCGGTCGATGGGCCCGCGGCGGCCCTGGCTGGCCAGCCCGCCGGTGACCAGCTCCTTGTCGGAGAAGCCCTTGTCGCGCAGGTGGCGGACCAGGGCCTCCCATTCGTTCGGGGAGTAGCCGACGCCGAACCGCTCGGCGTCCTCACGGCCGAACCCGCGCTCGGAGAGGAACCTGCGGCCGAGCTCGGCGGCCGGGGTCATCAGTTGCGCGACGTAGAACTCCGCCGCCGCTCGGTGCGCCTCGACCAGCCGGGTGCGCTCGCCCTTCTGACGGCCGGGCACGTAGCCGGCGTCGGTGTAGCGGAGCTGGACGCCCGCCTTCTCGGCGAGCCGCTCGATCGCCTCGGCGAACGACAGGTGGTCGATCTTCTGGATGAAGGCGATCGCGTCGCCGCCCTCGCCGCATCCGAAGCAGTGCCACAGGCCGTTCGAGACGTTGAACGACGGCGACTTCTCATCGTGGAACGGGCAGAGGCCCTTGACGGCGCCGCCACCGGCGTTGCGGAGCTGGACGTACTCCCCCACCACGGCATCGATCGGCGACCGCTCGCGTACGAGTGCGATGTCCTCATCGCGAATCCGGCCTGCCACGCCCGCAGTCTAGTCGTGGGTCATGACATCCGAGGCCACCCGCGACCATTCACATCCACTGGACAAATCACAGATGTACGCGGTGTACTGACTCAACTTCGGCGGGCTGCGGTGGTTTCGCCGTAAAGATCATCGGCGGTCACCGCACCTTGATCGTCAAGCTAACTCGAGGTGTAGCGATGACCGAGGTCGTCCTGGATGCAGTGAACAAGTTTTATCCGGACGGGTTTCATGCGGTTCGTGATCTCAGCCTGCGAATACGCGACGGCGAGGTCTTCGTGCTGCTCGGTCCCTCCGGCTGCGGTAAGTCCACCATCCTGCGCATGGTGGCGGGCCTGGAGGCGATCTCCTCGGGCCAGCTCCTGCTGAACGGCGACTACGCCAACCACCTGCAGCCACGCGAGCGCGACCTGGCCATGGTCTTCCAGCATGGCGCGCTCTACCCGCACCGCGACGTCCGCGGCAACATCGCGTTCCCCCTGGAGGTCGCGGGCGCGATGACGGACGGCGCCGGCGAGCGGATCGTCGAGCTGTCGCGCGCCCTGGGCATCGAGGAGACGCTCAACCGGTCGCCTGCCACCCTGTCCGGCGGCCAGCGCCAGCGGGTCGCGATGGGCCGCGCGCTGATCCGGCAGCCGGGCATCTTCTTGATGGACGAGCCGCTGTCCAACCTCGACGCGGGCCTGCGCACCGAGCTGCGGATGGAGATCAGCGCCCTCGTACGCTCCCTCGGCGTGACCACTCTCTACGTCACGCACGACCAGGTCGAGGCCCTGACCCTCGCCGACCGCGTCGCCATCCTGCGGCGCGGGGTGCTGCAGGACGTCGGCACGCCCCAGCAGGTGTACGAGGACCCGGCGACGCTGTTCGTCGCGGCGTTCCTGAGCTCGCCGCCCATCAACCTCATCCGCGCGGGCGTCTGGGCCGACCAGAACGAGGGCATCGTGATCGGCCTCGGCGACCAGCGCCTGCGGCTGCCCTGGTCGGACCCACGGTCGGCGCCGCTCGTCTCCAAGCACGGTTCCTTCATCACGCTCGGCGTACGCGCCGACGCGCTGCGGCCGTCGCGCGACGGCCAGATCACCGGACGCGTGCGCACCCTGGAGTTCCACGGCCACGAGTGGCTCGCGCACCTGGAGTCGGGCGTGTCCCTTATCGACCCCGAGGCCTTCCGCGACGACCAGCCCGCGGAGTACGGCTCGCACGACGAGGCGGGCCTGCTGCGCCGGCTGCTGCGCAGCACCGGCATCCTCGCCGAGCCGGAGGCGGCCCCCGAGCCCGCTTCGCACGGCCACCACCGCCGGTCCGACCTGGTGTTCCGGCTGGAGTCGCGCGCCGGGATCAAGGTCGGCGAGGTCGTACGGCTGGCCATCGACACCGACCGGCTGCTGATGTTCGGCGAGGACGGGCAGCGCGTCGCAGGCGCACGTACCTAGGTTCACCCCGGTTCGCCGCCAACCCTGAGACTGGCGGTGTGAAATTCCTGTTACATCCGTGACCTGCTCGTTCTCACCGGCCCCCGCCGCAGGTTAGCGTCGAAGGGTGCTGATCACCCCACATGAGCAGGAGCGTCTGCTCATCCACGTCGCGGCGGGCCTGGCCCGCGATCGCCGCGCGCGAGGGCTGCGACTCAACCACCCCGAAGCGACCGCGGTCATCGCGGCGTACGTCCTGGAGGGCGCGCGTGATGGCCAATGCGTCGCCGCGCTCACGGAGTCCGGACGCACGGTCCTCACTCGCGACGACGTCATGGAAGGGGTCCCGGAAATGCTCGACTCCGTGCAGATCGAGGCGACCTTCCCCGACGGCACAAAGCTCGTCACCGTCCACCGGCCGATCCCGTGAGGCTCGTCCCCGGCGAGGTCGTGACCGGCGACGGCGCCGTGGAGCTGAACCCGGGCCGCCCCCGTACGACACTGACCGTGGTCAACACCGGCGACCGGCCGGTGCAGGTCGGGTCGCACTACCACTTCGCGCAGGCCAACGACGCGCTCGACTTCGACCGCGACGCGGCGCGCGGCCACCGGCTCGACGTGCCGGCCGGCACGGCCGTCCGGTTCGAGCCGGGTGTCACCCGCGAGGTCGTCCTGGTGCCCCTCGCGGGCCGGCGTACGGTGCCGGGGCTGCGCCGTGACTGACCTCTCGCGGGCGCGCTACGCCCAGCTGTACGGGCCGACCGCCGGCGACCGGGTGCGGCTGGCCGACACCGACCTGTTCATCGAGGTCACCGAGGACCTGAGCCGCGGCGCGGGCGCCGGCGACGAGGCGGTGTTCGGCGGCGGGAAGGTGATCCGCGAGTCGATGGGCCAGGGCGTCGCGACCCGCGCCGAAGGCGCCCCCGACCTGGTCATCACCGGGGTGATCGTGCTCGACCACTGGGGGATCGTCAAGGCCGACGTGGGCGTGCGCGACGGCCGGATCGTCGCTCTGGGAAAGGCCGGAAACCCCGACGTCATGGACGGGGTGCACCCTGATCTGGTGATCGGGCCGTCCACCGAGATCCTTGCCGGCAACGGCCGGATCCTGACCGCGGGCGCGGTCGACTCCCACGTCCACCTGATCTGCCCGCAGCTCGTCGACGAGGCGCTCGGCGCGGGCGTGACGACGCTCATCGGCGGCGGCACCGGCCCCGCCGAGGGGACGAAGGCCACGACCGTCACGCCCGGCGCGTGGCACCTGGCCCGGATGCTGGAGGCGATGGACCCCTTTCCCGTCAACGTCGCGCTGCTCGGCAAGGGGAACACGGTGTCGGAGGAGGCGATGCGCGAGCAGCTTCGGGCCGGCGCCTCGGGGTTCAAGCTGCACGAGGACTGGGGCTCGACCCCGGCGGCGATCGACGCGTGCCTCCGCGTCGCCGACGAGCACGGTGTTCAGGTGGCGCTGCACACCGACACGCTGAACGAGGCGGGCTACGTCGAGTCGACGCTGAACGCCATCGGCGGCCGGTCGATCCACGCATACCACACCGAGGGCGCGGGGGGCGGGCACGCACCGGACATCATCACGGTCTCCGCGCGCCCGAACGTCCTGCCCTCCTCCACCAACCCGACGCGCCCGCACACGCTGAACACGCTCGACGAGCACCTCGACATGCTCATGGTCTGCCACCACCTGGACCCCTCGGTGCCGGAGGACCTGGCGTTCGCCGAGTCGCGCATCCGCCCGACGACGATGGCGGCCGAGGACCACCTGCACGACCTGGGCGCGATCTCGATGATCGGCTCGGACTCCCAGGCCATGGGCCGGATCGGCGAGACCGTCATCCGCACGTGGCAGACCGCGCACGTGATGAAAGGCCGCCGGGGCGGTCTCGACGACAACCTCCGCGCCCGCCGTTACGTCGCGAAGTACACGATCTGCCCGGCCGTCGCGCACGGGCTCGACGGCGAGGTCGGCTCGGTGGAGCCCGGCAAGCTGGCCGACCTGGTGCTGTGGGACCCGGTCTTCTTCGGCGTACGGCCGCACGTGGTGCTGAAGGGCGGCATGATCGCCTGGGGGCTGATGGGCGACGCGAACGCCTCGATCCCCACGCCCCAGCCGGTGCTCCCCCGCCCGATGTGGGGTGCCACCGCCGCCCCGGCGCTGTCGGTCCACTTCGTGGCGCCCGCCGCCCTGGACGACGGCCTGGCCGATCGGCTGGACGTACGGCGGCGGCTCGTGCCCGTACGCGACACGCGCGGGGTCGGCAAGGCGGACATGCCGCTGAACGACGCGCTCCCCGACATCAGGGTCGACCCGGACACCTTCACCGTCAGCATCGACGGCGATGAGGTCGAGCCCGCACCGGTGTCCGTCCTCCCCATGGCCCAGCGCTACTTCCTGTTCTGATGGACGCCGCCCTGCTCCTGCTGGCCGACTCCCGGTTGCCCGCCGGGGGGCACGCCCACTCGGGCGGCCTGGAGACGGCGGCCGCGCGCGGAGTCGTCCGCGACCTGGAGACCCTCACGGACTTCCTCCGCGGCCGGCTGGCCACCGCCGGCCTGGTCGCCGCGGGCCTCGCCGCCGCCGCCTGCGAGAACGGCGACCTGACGCGGCTCGACGCCGAGGCCGACGCGCGTACGCCGTCTCCCGCCCAGCGGGCCGCGTCGCGGTCGCAGGGGCGGTCGCTGCTGCGGGTCGCACGGACCGCCTGGCCGGGACTGCGCCCGCTCGGCGCCGCGCCGCACCACGCCGTCGCGCTCGGCGCGGTCACGGCCGCGGCCTGCGGGTCGGCCGAGGACGCGGCGCTGATCGCTGCGTACGGGTCGGTGACCGGGCCCGCCTCCGCGGCGGTGCGGCTGCTCGGCCTGGACCCGCTGGGTGTTCATCGCGTGCTCGCCGCCCTCGCCGGGCGTATCGACGCCGTCGCGGCGGAGGCGGTCTCCGCGGCACGTGCCGGCGACCTCCCGGCGGCCTCCGCGCCCGCCCTGGACCTGTTCGCCGAACTCCACCAGCGGGCCGACCAGCGCCTGTTCGAATCCTGACACGGGAGGCACGATGGGACTCGACCACAGTCACGACCCGTACGAGGCCCGGCCGCACCGCGCGCTGCGCCTCGGCATCGGAGGCCCGGTCGGCAGCGGCAAGACCGCGCTGACGGCCGCGCTGTGCCGCCTGCTCCGCGACGAGGTCTCCCTGGCCGTCGTCACGAACGACATCTACACGACCGAGGACGCCGACTTCCTCCGCCGGGGCGGCGTGCTCGACGATGACCGGATCACAGCCGTGCGCACCGGCTGCTGCCCGCACACGGCGATCCGCGACGACATCTCGGCCAACCTGGACGCCGTCGAGGACCTCGAGGAACGCCACGCGCCGCTCGACCTGGTCATCGTCGAGAGCGGCGGCGACAACCTCACCGCCACCTTCAGCCGGGGCCTGGTCGACCGGCAGATCTTCGTGCTGGACGTGTCCGGCGGCGACAAGGTTCCCCGCAAGGGCGGCCCCGGCGTGACAACGGCCGACCTGCTGGTCATCAACAAGACCGACCTCGCGCCGCTCGTCGGCGCGGACCTGTCGGTGATGGCACGGGACGCCGAGCGCGTACGCGACGGACTCCCGATCCTCTTCACCTCCCTGCGGCTACGGCCGGACGTGCCCGAGGTCACCGCCTGGGTGCGTTCCCTCCTGGCCCGGGCGCCCGCGTGACCTCGGGGTTCACCGCGCGTGCGGCGGTCACGGCCGAGTGCGACGGCGCGGGGCGCGTCCGGATCTCGCGGCTGCGGTCGGACGGGCCTCTCGCGCTGCGCGCGGCCGGAGACGCGGTGTACCTCGTCGGCGCGGCCGCCGGGCCGCTCGGCGGCGACGACCTGGAGCTGACCGTCGAGGTCGGGCCGGGGGCGCGGCTGGACATCCGGTCGGCCGCCGCGTCCCTGGTGCTGCCGGGGCGCGGGGGCGCCTCGCGCCTCACCGTACGCGCGCGCGTCGCCGCCGGGGCACGCCTCGTCTTCGCCCCCGAACCCGCGATCGCGGCGGCTCGCTGTGACCACCGTTCGCTCGCCGACGTACGGCTCGGGGCCGGGGCCACGCTGGTCTGGCGTGAGGAGATCGTGCTCGGGCGCCACGGGGAGCGCCCCGGCCGGTACGTCAGCCGGTTCGACGTCACGGCCGGTTCGACGCCGCTCCTCCGCCATGAACTGCGGATCGACGAGGAGGCGTCCACCGGGGCGGTGCTCGGCGGCGCGAAGACCGTCGGGACGCTCCTGCTCACCGGTGTGACCGTGGAGCCGTACGCCGACGAGGGGCTCGCTGTGATGCCCCTCGCCGGCACGGGAGTGCTCGTGACCGCGCTGGCGCCCGACACCGTACGGCTGAGGAAACGCCTGGACCACGGGCACAGGGTCGTCAGCCGCGGCGGTCCGGCGGCGGAGTGTGCATCGGGGCGGCCAGGCGGTTCCAGGCGTTGATCATCGCCACCTGGGCGACCAGGTAGGCGGCCTCGTCCTCCTTGTAGGCGGCGACCACGGCGCTCCACACGTCGTCGGAGACGCCGTCGGGCTGGTCGGTGGCGGCCTCGGTGTAGGCGAGGGCGGCACGCTCGGCGTCGGTGTACAGCGCCGACTCGCGCCAGGCGGTGAGCTGGAAGATCCGGTCGGGAGACTCCCCCAGCGCCAGCGCCTCATGCGTGTGCATGTCGATGCAGAACAGGCAGCCGTTCATCTGCGACGCCCGGATCTTCACCAGCTCCCTCACCGTCGTGTCGAGCACCCCCTTGCGGATCATGGCCTCGACCTGGCCGAACGCCTTGTAGATCTCCGGGGTCGTCTCGTTCAGGTTCAGACGCGTCATTTCGTCTCCTTTTCTGTGTCACCAGGGAGACGAGACGGCACCGTCGCGTGTGACCGCGAGACGTGCGAAAGCTTCTCCGGGTTGACCACCCGGCGAAGCGTCAGAATCCGGCCGTCGGCCCCCACGTCGAACGTATCAACGAGGGCCAGCCGGCCGTCGCGGTGGACCGCCAGCGCGGCCTCGCCGCCCACCTCGCACGGGACGGCGGACTCCAGGCGGTGACGCCGCCCGACCCGTACGAGCACCATCGCGACCCGCTCGGCGCCGACGATCGGCTTGCGCGCCGCAGCGACCCGGCCGCCGCCGTCGGTGACGTAGACCACGTCCGGGTGCAGAAGCCTGACGAGGCCTTCCAGGTCACCGGCCTCGTACGCGGCGCGGAAGGCCGCGAGCACGCGTTCGCGCTCCGCGCGGCTCGCGCGGGGGCGCTCCGCGGCCTCGGCCAGCCGCCGTCGCGCGCGGGAGGCGAGCTGGCGGCTGGCCGCGGACGTGCGGCCCAGGACGCCGGCGATCCGATCGAACGGCACCTCGAAGACGTCGTGCAGCACGAACGCGACGCGCTCGGGCGGGGCCAGCTCGTCCATGACGAGCAGCATCGCCGTGCTCACCGACTCGTCGACGAGCACCGGCTGAGCGGCGTCCGGGCCGGTGATCAGCGGCTCGGGCAGCCAGGGCCCGACGTAGCTCTCACGCCGTACGCGCGCCGACCTCAGGATGTCGTACGCGCGGCGCGCCGCGACCGTGACGAGCCAGGCGCGCAGGTCGCGCACCTCGGACAGGTCGGCGGCCTCGGCGCGCAGCCAGACGTCCTGGGTGACGTCCTCGGCGTCGGTGACGGTGCCCAGCAGGCGGTAGGCCACGCCGAACACCGCCGGGCGGTGCTCCGCCCAGCGGTCCGGCTCGATCACACGAGGTCGGCCAGCGGGAAGGCCGGGTCGGCGAGGCGTACGCGGTCCACGGGCTTGCCCGAGCGGATCAGCGCCTGCACGTCGCCGGTGACGTCCCAGACGTTGACGTTCATCGCGCCGACGACGGCGCCGCCGGACAGCCAGAAGGCGATGAACTCCAGGTCGTCGCTCTCCCCGGAGACGTACTTCGCCGGGTCCGACCCGCGGTAGACGACCTCGTCGTAGGCGCCGGCCCAGTCTCCGGAGGCCTCCATGCCGAGCGAGAACTGGTCGGTGTAGAAGTACGGCAGACGGTCGTAGACGACGTCCTGGCCGAGCATGGACCGCGCGGCGGCCGCTCCCCCGTTGAGGGCGTTCGCCCAGTGCTCCACCCGGATCCGCCGGTCGAGCACCGGGTTGTAGGCGTTCGCGACGTCGCCGGCGGCGAAGACGTCGGGGTCTTCGGTGCGCAGGGCCTGGCCGACGAGGATCCCGTTGTCGACGGCGAGCCCGGCCTGCTCGGCCAGCGCGGTATTGGGCACGGCGCCGATGCCGACGATCACGATGTCGGCGGGCAGCTCGGCGCCGCCCGACGTGACGACGGCCGTGTCGGTGATCTCGGCGATGCCCTCGCCCAGCGTGAACTCCACACCCTGACGGCGGTGCACGCTCTCGAACACCGCGCCCAGCTCGGGGCCGAGCGCGCGGCTCAGCGGCGCGGACTCCGGCTCCACGACGTGCACCTCGTTGCCGTACCCGCGCGCGGCGGCGGCCGACTCCAGCCCGATCCAGCCGGCGCCGGCCACGACGACCCGGCGGCCTCCCGGCTCCAGGGCCGCGCGCAGCCGCTCGGAATCGCTCGCGGTACGTACGTGGTGCACGTGCGGCAGGCCGGCGCCGGCGACGTCCAGGCGTCGCGCGGACGCGCCGGTGGTGAGGAGCAGCTTGGTGTAGCCGATCCGCTCGCCGTCGGCGAGGCGCACCTCGTGGGCGTCACGGTCGATGCCGGCGACCGCCGTGCCGAGCCGCAGCTCGACGTCGTTGCCGGCGTACCAGGACTCCTCATGCACGAAGGCCTTGTCGATCGGCTCCTTACCGGTCAGGAACCCCTTGGTCAGCGGCGGCCGCTCGTACGGCCGTACGGTCTCCTCCCCGATCAGCACGACGCGCCCGGTGAAGCCCTCCTCTCTCAGCGCCTCCGCGGCCTTGGCACCGGCCAGGCTCGCTCCGACGATGACGTAGGTCTCCTTGACGGGCATTCATACCTCCGGGTCTCGAATCCGAGGGCCCAGTATCTATCTCCCGGCGAGGTCCCGGTGCCAAGTGAGGGCAGCCGTGTCGGTGAGGGACGCAACCTGGTCGACGATCACGCGCAGCCGCGCGGCGTCGTCGCGTGCCTCCTCGTGGAAGCACCGGAAGACCGGGTCGAGGACGTCCGGTGCCCTCCGCGCGAGCACGGCGGCCAGCTCGGTGACGATCTCGCGCTGCACCGCCTGGGCCTGGCCGTGGCTCGCGCGCCCCATGACGTACCGCGCCGCGACGCCCTTCAGCAGCGCGCACTCCAGCCGCTGCTCGCGCGGCACGATCAGATCGCCCCGGTACCTCGTGAGCGGGCCGGAGCCGTACGCCTCGCGCGTCGCCTCCTCGGCGGCGCGGCAGAACCTCCCGATCAGCTCGCTCGTGAGGTTCTTCAGCGCGGCCAGCGCGCGCAGGCTCCCGTCGTAGGACCGCGGCCAGTACGGCGCCGCCAGCAGGACCTCGAACCGCTCCTCCAGCTCGGCGACCTCCGCGTCGCAGTAGAGCTCGGTCGTGAGCTCGCACACGGCGCGCCGCTCCGCGGGGTCGGCGAGCGCGGTGAGGTGCACGTGCCCGGCGTGCAAGCCGTCTTCCAGGTCGTGCACGGAGTAGGCGACGTCGTCGGACCAGTCCATGACCTTCGCCTCGAAGCACGGCCGCTCCCCCGGTGCGTCTTCGCGCACCCAGGCGAAGACCTCGCGGTCGTCCTCGTATACGCAGTACTTGGGGCCGTTCTTGGGCCAGGGGTACTTCATCGCGGCGTCGAGTGCGGCACGTGTGAGGTTGAGGCCCCTGCTGCGTCCGTCGGCGCCGAAGGACTTGGCCTCCAGGCGCGTGAGCAGCCGCAGGCTCTGCGCGTTGCCCTCGAACCCCCCGCACGCCGCCGCGACCTGGTCGAGCGCGGACTCCCCGTTGTGGCCGAACGGCGGATGGCCCAGGTCGTGGGAGAGGCAGGCGACCTCGACCAGGTCCGGGTCGCACCCGAGCGCCTTGCCGAGTTCCCGCCCGATCTGCGCGCATTCGAGCGAGTGCGTGAGCCGCGTACGGGGACTGTGGCGGCCGTAGTGGCTCTCGGTGAGCTCGATCACCTGAGTCTTGGCCGCCAGCCTGCGCAGCGCGGCGCTGTGCAGCACCCGAGCCCGATCACGCTCGAAGGGCGTGCGCTCACGCCGCTTCGGCGGCTCGGGCTCCCAGCGCTGACGGTCGTGCTCGGTGTAACCGCTCATCGGACCATCGAGAGTACGTCGCCGCCGGCACGTTCCGAGCCGGGGCCACGCGCCTGCCGTAAGTCGCGGCGTTTCCGTGTAGCCCAACATGGGGCGCTTGGGCGTCATGTGATTGATGTGCGCAATTGCGCATGCGACGTTCAGGGGAGAAGAACCATGGGGACCCTACGGACCACAGTGCTCGGCCTGGCGGGGGCTGCACTGCTCACCGCCGTCGCGGCGATGCCAGCGGAGGCGGCGTCGTCGACGGTGAAGCTGTACAAGGTGGTCTACGACCCGTCCGGATCCGACACGCACTCCAACACCCAGCTCAACCGCGAGTACGTCGTGCTGAAGAACACCGGCCGGCATTCCGTGAAGATCACCGGCTGGACCGTGCGTGACACCAAGCACCATGTGTACGCCTTCGGCGGCTTCACGCTGAAGGCTGGGGGATACGTCTACATTCACACCGGACGAGGCGGCAACACCAGCAAGAACGTGTACCAGCAGCGGGGCTGGTACGTCTGGAACAACACCGCCGACAAGGTCTACCTGCGCACCACGGCCGGAACGACGGTCGACACGTGCCACTGGACCCGCAAGTCGCCCGGTCACGTGACCTGCTGACCGGCCCGTCCCGGGGCGACCGAGGCCGCTCCGGGACACGTGGTCAGCCGGTGAAGCCGGTGAAGATGTTGGTGAATTCGTACGTGCTCTGGCTGATGCCGCTGCACGTCGGGGAGACGCCGCCGCCGGGGCAGCCGCCGTTGTCGCGGCCCGCCGACCAGAAGCCGATGTAGCCCACGTGGTTGGAGCGCGCGTAGTTCAGCAGGTTCCGCGCGTCCGTCTGCGTCGTCGTCGGGCCCGTGTCGTTCTTACCGATCATCGGGGTGAGGCCGAGCATGTGCTTGAGGTCGGCATCGCTCTTGGACGGCCAGACGATCCTCATCTGGCCCAGCGTCGCGTCGGCGGCCGACAGCAGGGCCGCTCCCCAGTCGCCGGTGAAGCCGAAGTCCATCAGCATCGGGTTGACCGTCACGTCCAGGCCGCGGGACGCGGCGTCCTGCAGGATCTGCACGGAGAACGGGTCCACGCCGTAGTCCTGGCCCAGCACGCGCAAGGTGTACGTGACCGAGGTGCCGCGTTCGCTCTGCAGCTGCTTCAGGGCGGTGTTGACCTGTGCGACCGGGATGGTCGCCTCCACATCGACGTCCAGGTGGTTGCTGCCGACCGCGTCGAGGGCGGACTTGTACGCGGCCAGCAGCGCGTCGGAGCCGGCGCAGGTGTTCTCCAGGTACGGTCCCGCGGCGCCGCCGGTGGCCACGATCACATCGCCGCCGGCGCCCTTCAGGTCGTTCACCTCGCCGATGACGCGCGAGTCGTGCAGCGGCACCGTGCCGCCCCACGAGGGGTTGCAGCCGGCGCTGTCGGCGAGCGCGAAGGCCAGGGTGAAGTGCTTCTGGCCGGTCGCGTCGGCGACGTCCTTCAAGGTGGGGCCGGCCATCGTGATGTCCACGTACGGCGCGAACAGGCTGGGTGTGGCGGCCACGGCGGGGGTGGCCGGGGCGACGAGCGCCGCGCAGGGCAGCAGCGCTCCGAGAATCGCCGAAACGAGCCTCTTCCTCATACGACACCTCTCTCAATGGACCGGCTCCCGGCCGCCACCTGGCGGGTCACAACGGCCGGAAGCCGGAGCTCAGCCCGCGTACGGGGCGATGACCTCGGCGAAGTCGTACGGCTGCTGGCTCACGCTGCTGCACTTGCCGTCCACCCAGCCGGTGGTTCCGGTGCACTCCCGGTCGCGGTTGAGGGACCAGAACGACAGGCGGCCGAGGTGGTGCCCGCTCGCGTAGCCGGCCAGGCTCGTGAACGTGTCCTGGCTGAACAGCTCGCTGGGCTGGTCCGTGTGGCCGTTCATCAGGATCAGGCCCGTACGGGCGTAGACGTCGCCGTCGGACAGGTCCGGGCGCAGGGTGACGAGCTGGGCGTGCGCGTCCTCCATCACCTTCTGGACGTCGGCGGACATCGAGCCGCCCGGGCCGCCGTAGTCGAACGCCATGACGGAGTACAGGTCGATGTCCGCGCCAGCGTCCTTCGCCCGCTGGATCTCGGCCCTGTCCAGGTCGCTCAGGCCGATCGTCGTCACCGGCATCGTGAGGGAGACGTCGAGGCCGCGCCCCGCGCCGGAGGCGTTCTGCTTGAGGATCTTGATGGCCGCGAACCGCTTCGTCTCACCGCTCGCGTCGCCGAGGTCGTCGCCCTCGATGTCGAAGTCGACGTGTGTGAGCCGGTACTTGTCGATGACCTGCTCGTACGCGGCGGCGAGCGAGGAGGCGTCCGGGCACGCGGCACCGAGCTCGATGCCGTTGTAGCCGCCGAACGAGACCGCGGCGTCGCCGCCGGCCGCGCGCAGCGCGTCGATCTGGGCCCCTACCGCGGTGTCGCCGGAGACCGGGGCGGTGCCGTCCCAGGTCGGTGTGCAGCCGCCGCCGTTCGGCGCGAGCACGAAGGCGAAGATGAGCTGTTTGAGGCCGCTGTTCGCGGTGATGTCGGAGATCTGCTGCGGGTCGTTGTCGAGGGGCATGAAGTAGGGCGCGGCTCGCAGGCCGTCGGCGGCGAGAGGGGTGGCCGCGTGGGCGGGGCGGGCGGCGAATGCGGCGACCATGGCGAGACAGGTGGCCAGGATCATCCAGGCGCGCGGGGCAACACGCACAGGTCCTCCTTGCGGCGCCCGCTGTTCAGGCGGGCTGGGGCGCTTGCGGGCGGTCGAGCCCTGTCGCTGTCATCGGGCGACCCCCGAGGCCGGTGAGGCCTCGCCGTGCGTGAAGCGGCAGTGCATCAGAGTGCACAGGATGCGGTCATGAGTAGTCAATATCTAACAAGAAAGTTTCCTAATAGAATTTTCCCGGCCATGGCGCTTCCCAAGTCACCACCCGGACCACCCAAAAGGCGGCCTGACCCGAATTCAGATTCAGGTCAGGCCGTAAAGGGCCCTACGGATGCTTCGCGTCCCCGTACCAGCGGCCGATCCCCTGGAACCAGAGGTAACCGCCGGCCTCGCGGACGATGTAGTGGAACTGGGTGTCGCGGCTGCCGACGGTCGGACCACTGCGGGTCGGCGACGTCACCGCCTTGATCCCGTTGGCCCGCGCCATCGTGCGGGACCGCAGGGCGTGCCACGGATCGGTGACGATCACCGCGGAATGCCAGCCCAGCTTCCGGTACTCGTGCCCGACGTCGATCATGCTCTGCAGCGTGTCGCTGCCGCTGGGCACGGCGACGAGGTGGCTGAGGGGCACGCCGTGCTCGTTGAGCCACGTCCGGCCCGTACCGGCCTCGGTGTAATTGTCGCCGGGGCGGTTGCCGCCGACGGTCACGATCGCCGGCGCGACGCCCTCCTTGTAGAGCTTGAGGGCGTGCAGCAGCCGCCACTCGAGCACCGGTGAGGGCTTGCCGTTGTACTGCGCGGCGCCCAGCACCAGGATCGCGTCCGAGTGGGTGCGGTCGTCTTGCCGCGCCACGTACCAGACGTACGCCCCGGCGGCGAGCGGCGTGCCGACGATGACGGCGATCAGCAGGCAGAACGCCCGCCGTACCCATCTCCACCGGGACCGCCGGCGACGCGGCCAGGCTTCACGGACTGGACGGTCGTCGTACGGGATCACCTGCCCGTCGTCACCGTCGTCCTGGGTGCCACCGTCGTACGCGGTGCCGGGAACGCTCTCCACGCGCCCGGACCGATCGCCACGAGGGCGTGTTGGTAGATCTGCACGTGTGGGATCCGCCTGCCTTCTCGGCAGATCGGATCGGGTGGGATCCGCGGGCATCCCCGAATCATCTCGGCGAAGCTCGACCGTCGGATCCACGCTGTCCGGCCGCTCGGTGATCACTCCTCCATCTCGCACGACCCGTTAGATGCGAGGAGACGGGTCGATGGTTCAGCGGCTGTCACTCCCTGTCGACTCTATAGCCGCGCGGCCCGCCTCTAGACGCGCCACGGGGATGCGGAACGGAGAGCAGGAGACGTAGTCGAGACCGACGTCGTGGAAGAAGTGCACGGAGTCCGGGTCACCGCCGTGCTCACCGCAGACCCCCAGCTTGAGGCCGGGTTTGGTCTTGCGGCCCTCCTCGACGGCGATGCGCACCAGGCGGCCCACCCCGTCGACGTCGAGGGTCTCGAACGGTGAGACGCCGAAGATGCCGAGCTCCAGGTAACGCCCGAAGAACGCCGACTCGACGTCATCGCGCGAGAAACCCCACGTCGTCTGCGTGAGGTCGTTCGTGCCGAAGGAGAAGAAGTCCGCGGCCTCGGCGATCTGCCCCGCGGTCATCGCGGCGCGTGGCAGCTCGATCATGGTGCCGATGAGCGCCTCGACGCCGACCTCGCGCAGGACGGCCTGCGCCTCGTCCCGTACGATCTCCAGCTCCTGGACGGCCCCGACCAGCGGGATCATGATCTCGGCGCGCGGGTTCCTTCCCGCCGCGCTGAGCTCCGCCGACGCCTCGGCGATCGCGCGTACCTGCATCGCGAACAGGCCCGGGATCACCACGCCGAGGCGTACGCCGCGCAGGCCCAGCATGGGGTTCTGCTCGTGCAGGCGGCGTACGGCGTCGAGCAGCCGGTGGTCGTCGTCCTCCGCGTCGCCGGACGCCACCTTCACCGTGAGCTCGGTGAGGTCGGGCAGGAACTCGTGCAGCGGCGGGTCGATCAGCCGGATCGTCACCGGCAGGCCGTCCATCGCCTCCAGGATCCCGACGAAGTCCTCCTTCTGCAGAGGCTCCAGGGCGTCCAGCGCGCTCTGCCGGTCTTCCGTGGTCTCGGCGAGGATGAGGTCCTCGACGTACTGACGGCGCTCGCCGAGGAACATGTGCTCCGTACGACACAGGCCGATGCCCTGCGCGCCGAACCGCCGTGCGCGCGCGGAGTCGTCCGGGTTGTCCGCGTTGGCGCGTACGCCGAGACGGCGGCGGTCGTCGGCGTGGCTCATCAGGCGGTGCACGGCCTCGACCAGCTCGTCGCCGTCCTCCGGCTTGAGCGTTCCCTCGAAGTAGCGCACCACCGGGGAGGCGACGACCGGCACCTCGCCGAGGTAGACCGCGCCGGACGAACCGTCGATCGAGATGACGTCGCCCTCGTTGATCGTCACGCCGCCGGGCCCGCTCGCCCGGCCGGCCCTCGCGTCGACCTCGATCTCCTCGGCTCCGCACACGCAGGTCTTGCCCATACCGCGGGCGACGACGGCCGCGTGCGACGTCTTGCCGCCGCGTGAGGTGAGGACACCACGGGCCGCGATCATGCCGTTGAGGTCGTCGGGGCTGGTCTCGCGGCGTACGAGGATGACGTCCTCGCCCCGGTCGGCCAACTCGATGGCGCGCGCGGAGGTGAAGACGGCCTTGCCGACGGCGGCGCCGGGAGAGGCGCTCATGCCCTTCGTGAGTCGCTCGACGTCGGTGACCTCGTCGAACCGGGGGAACATCAGCTGCGCGAGCTGGTCGCCGGTGACGCGGCGTACGGCCTCGTCCAGGTCGATCAGGCCCTGGTCGACGAGCTGCGTCGCGATGCGGAACGCTGCGGCGGCGGTCCGCTTTCCTACTCGGGTCTGCAGCATCCAGAGCTTGCCGCCCTCGACGGTGAACTCGATGTCGCACAGGTCGAGGTAGTGGTTCTCGAGCTTCTCCATGATGCTGGTCAGCTCGTCGTAGGACTTCTTGTCGATCCGCTCCAGGTCGGCCAGCGGGACCGTGCTGCGGATTCCCGCCACGACGTCCTCGCCCTGGGCGTTCTGCAGGTAGTCGCCGTAGATGCCCTGGTGGCCGGTTGCCGGGTCGCGGGTGAAGGCCACGCCGGTGCCGGAGTCCATGCCCATGTTGCCGAAGACCATCGCGACGATGTTCACCGCGGTGCCGAGGTCGGCCGGGATGCGCTCCTGGCGGCGGTAGAGGACGGCGCGGTCGGCGTTCCAGGAGCCGAAGACCGCCCTGACCGCCAGGTCCATCTGCTCGCGCGGGTCGTCGGGGAAGTCGCGTCCGGCGTGCTCACGGACGATGCCCTTGTACTTCTCGACGAGGAGCCTGAAGTCGGCGGCGTCGAGATCGAGGTCGCTCCGCACGCCCTTCTCGCGCTTGGCCTCGACCAGGGCGTCCTCGAACAGGTCGCCCTCGATGCCGAGCACGGTCTTGCCGAACATCTGGATGAGGCGGCGGTAGGAGTCCCAGGCGAACCGGTCATTGCCGGCCTTGGCCGCCAGGCCCTTCACCGACTCGTCGTTCAGCCCGATGTTGAGGACGGTCTCCATCATGCCGGGCATGGAGAACTTCGCACCCGAGCGTACGCTCACCAGCAGCGGGTCTTCGGCCTGGCCGAGGCGCTTGCCCATCTGCTTCTCAAGGGCCTTGAGGTTGCGCTCGACTTCGCCGTCGAGACCGTCGGGGAGGGCCTCGTGCTCCAGGTAGTAGCGGCACGCCTCAGAGGTGATCGTGAAGCCGGGAGGCACGGGGAGCCCGAGGTTGGTCATCTCGGCCAGGTTGGCGCCTTTGCCGCCCAGCAGGTCCTTGAGATCCTTGTTGCCCTCGGTGAAGTCGTACACGTACTTCGGCATGGGCCTCTTCCTCACTCCGGGTCCGCGCTGAATGCGGCGACTCTACCCAGCTCTCGGTGAACTGCCCGTCACTGTGGGCGTTGATCACTATTTGCGCAGGCCAGCACGGGTGAAGTGGTCTATTCCAATACCGACAAAACCGGCCATATGCCCCCATTAGCCGCAGATGTCGTTGTCAGCTTCCCGCCATGACATACATACCCGGATTTAGCGGGGAAGAGACTCGGCCCGGGTGCGGTTGGTTCCGCACCCGGGCCGAGTTGGTTCAGAAGATCTAGCAGCCGATCAAGCGGGTGGCCAGGAAGGCCTCGACCTGGTCGATGCCGATGCGCTCCTGCGCCATCGAGTCACGCTCGCGAATCGTCACGGCGTCGTCCTCAAGCGTGTCGAAGTCGACGGTGACGCAGTACGGCGTGCCGATCTCGTCCTGGCGGCGGTACCTGCGGCCGATCGCGCCGGCGTCGTCGAACTCGACGTTCCAGTTACGGCGGAGCCGCGACGCGAGATCCTTCGCCTTCGGCGACAGGTCCGCGTTACGCGACAGCGGCAGCACCGCGACCTTCACCGGCGCGAGCCGGTGGTCGAGCCGCATGACGACCCGCTTCTCCATCTTGCCCTTGGCGTTCGGCGCCTCGTCCTCGTTGTAGGCGTCCATCATGAACGTCAGCACACACCGGTCGACACCGGCCGCGGGCTCGATCACGTACGGGACGAAGCGCTCGTTCTTCTCCTGATCGAAGTAGGACAGGTCCTGCCCCGAGTGTTTCGCATGGGTCGACAGGTCATAGTTGGTGCGGTTCGCGACACCCTCCAGCTCGCCCCACTCGGTGCCGGGGAAGTTGAAGCGGTACTCCACGTCGACGGTGCGCTTGGAGTAGTGGGCGAGCTTCTCCTTCGGGTGCTCGAAGAGCCGGAGGTTCTCCTTGTCGATGCCCAGGTCGGTGTACCACTGGAAACGAGTGTCGATCCAGTACTGGTGCCATTCCTCGTCGGTGCCCGGCTCGACGAAGAACTCCATCTCCATCTGCTCGAACTCCCGCGTACGGAAGATGAAGTTGCCCGGCGTGATCTCGTTACGGAACGACTTGCCGACCTGCCCGATGCCGAACGGCGGCTTACGGCGCGCGGCTTGCTGCACGGCCGCATAGTTGATGAAGATGCCCTGCGCGGTCTCGGGCCGCAGATACGCCAACCCGGACTCGTCCTGCACCGGGCCCAGATAGGTCTTGAGGAGCCCGTTGAACATCTTCGGCTCGGTAAACGAGCCCTTGGTGCCACAGTTGGGACAGGTCATGTCGGCCAGCCCGTTGTCGGCCGCCCGCCCGTGCTTGTCCTCGTAGGCTTCCTCGAGGTGATCGGCCCGGTAGCGCTTGTGACACGACTGGCACTCGGTCAGGGGGTCCACGAACTCCTTGACGTGCCCGCTCGCCTCCCAGACCTCCTTGGCGAGGATCACACACGAGTCGAGCCCGACCACGTCGTCCCGCCCCTGCACCATGGACTTCCACCACTGGCGCTTGACGTTGTTCTTCAGCTCGACACCGAGCGGCCCGTAGTCCCAGGAGGCCCGCAAGCCGCCGTAGATCTCACTAGAGGGAAAGACGAGACCTCTGCGCTTGCTGAGGTTGACAATCGTCTCCATCACATCAGAACGACGGGCCATGAGTGATCTCCATCCGGCTGGCAGTCGGCGGTTTCCCCGCTAAGTATCAGATACCGGCGCCGGTTCACCGACCTGCGGGTACGGCTCAGGCGCCCAGGATCATCAGCTTAGGACACCATCACCCCCACCGCGCCCCGAAAACGCTCCGCGCCGTCACCGGCGCACCACACGGTGTGGAGTCACAGCTTCGGAAGTACCACCTGCGCAAGCTCCCCGGCCGACGCTCCCGGCCCCTTCCCGGTACAGACGTTCGGACGGCCGTCGACACAGGCGATCGCGATCACCAGGTTCCCCATGCGGATGACGGCCTCCATGTCGACCGGTGTGGAGTGGGCGGGAAGCAGGCACTGCCCATCGGCCCGGACACCTGGAATCACGGAACAGTTCTTGTCTTTGACCCGGTCACCGAAGTCATTGGCAGCCCACTGAGCCCCCGATTCCCCGAGGTACGTATGCCAGAGCCGGAGAACAATGTTGAGAGCCCCCTTGGTCCCCAGCTCACCTTTAATGTTCACCCAGTCGCACTCCGTGAAGTTCTCCAGGTCGGTCCGAGCCGAGCTCCCAGGCTTTCCTTTGATGTCCGCACCGGTGTATCGCTTCACGATGGACAATCGACCAGCGCACAAGGATCAGGGACGGCGCTGTACCGATCAGCGCACGGGAGACGAAGGAACAGCAGTATTCGACCAACGCGACCGCGATGCTCCGCCCTCATGCCGTGATCCGTCACAGCCCACCGATGACATCAAGAAAGCACAGGCCAGAACGGAGACGACCCCGCGTATCGGCGACGGAAGATACCGACATCTCATTTCCATCGGTTCCACCTTCAGACGAGCGGATCGCTTCCGGGACGCAACAGCCGGTCAGTGTCCTTCTGTATCTCCGCGATCGATACCGAGTACTTCCCCATCTTTTCCTCGCCCTCACTGAGCCAACCGCTGACACCTTTGGCGAAGGAGCTCAGGATCTTGCTGGCCTTGTCGGCGGCCGCCGCCCATCCGGCCTTCTTACCACCTGCACCGCCCGAATCCCCGTCCAGGCCATTGAGCTTCGACGCCGCGTCTCCGATCTCCTGGATGGCCTTCGAGTAGGTGTCGATGACAACCTGGTAAGAATTCAGAAGCTCCGTGGCGACGGCATCTATCCCTTCCTTGTTTCCGTTCGACTTGGTCTGCACATCCTGCATATAGACCTTGAAATTCTCGTGAGCCGTCCCCTCCCATTTCGCAATGAGATCAGTAGTGGCCGTCGAGTAGCTCGCCATGGATTGCCACAGCAAGCTGCCAGCCGCGTTCCACGCTTTCGCCGTCGCCATCACGGCACCCGGGTCGCCCAGAATCCTGTGCACCTTGCCCAAGGCGTCGTGTGCCGCCTTGTGTGCGAGCCGATCAGCCCACTTGTGAATCACCGAGATCGCAATCTGCGGGCCAGTGTCGAAAGCCACCGACTCCACCCCCTTCTCTCTTTTCAGTGAACAGCGTCCGCCCTAGATATCAGGTCGATGAGAAAGACCAGGAGGCATCGCGTCCAGAGTTTCACTCTCGGCTTTGGAATAATTATGAGCTGTCTTCTGGAGCGTCTCCGCCGCCTCATACAAGGCAGCCGACCCGTCCCAGAGTGCGCTCACCGCTACTTCCGAGGCCTTGTTGAAATCAGGAACGAAATTGGCCGCGTCGCCGATCACTCCGAGTGCTTTATCCGGGAGTTCGGCTTCTCGTATGGTCAGCCAGGCGTTCTTCCATGCCTCGGCGGCATCGTTGATGAACTCGGCATTCGTATGGATCTCGCCTGCGAGCGCCTTGTATCCCTTTTCAGATGACATGCTCCACCCTCGTTCAGTCCGTCAACCCGAGGCGTTCGAGTAGCAGGGCCCGTGCCCTGGCCGCCTTGCCCTCCGCCGCCCCGATCGCCTGACGGATTCGCTCTCCCAGCACACGCGTGTCCGACAGCCGAACGGTCTCCGCGTCGAGATCGACGGAGATGAGCCGGCCATGCCCGTTCACCCGGACGACGCCGAGACCCGCCTCGATCTCCTGGGAGAGCCGTACGTCGCCGAGTTTCGCCATCGCCTCGCCGGACCTCCTGGCCTTGGCGTCGGCTTCCTGGACGAGCATCGGAATCCGGTGAAGGGACGTCGTCATCTCCTGCAGGAGAACATCGAATTCGCTCATCGGCGCACGCTCCCGGCGCGTTCATCGTCATCGGTCCCGAAGGCCCGCCGGACCATCTCCTGCTTGAGCGAGTCGATGGCGGCCCTCCCCTTGGCCAGGGTCTCGACGATCTGAGGCCCGATGACCTGAGGCCGAGCGGATCGGGCCAGCTCGTCGGCTATTTCGAGGGAGAGAAGATTGCCGTCCCCGTCGAGCGCGATCTTCACCTGACCATCGCCTGACTTGAAGCCGAATCTCCGCCCCGCCAGCTTCCGCAGAGCCTCGTCCAGGCGCGCACCCCTGGACTCCATTTCCTCGATCATGAAACCGAGTTCGCGCATTCCAGTATCAGTCATCATCGACTTCTTTCACGATCGATCCGCTCCGTAGGCGGCCGAAGGCCTTGAAACGCTCGCGTTCGATCTCTCGCCACAGCGTGCCGTCGAGTGGCATCGCGGACAGAAGAATGCTCATCGCGCGTCGTGGCGCACACTAACGGCATACGACCGTCACCCTTTCTTGACAGGTACAACTCGCATGCCGCTGCGGAGCTTCAGTCAAGTTACGGTAATCAAGCCTATCTGTCGAGTGCGCATACACGGCAAGTCGTCAGCCGCCACGTCACCATGAGGCCGACATGTACCAATCACTCCAAATGCGACGTTTTCCGGCCTAATGGGCGGACCAGATCGCCGCAGGCTTGGCGACTGCCGTAGACCCTGGGCGTTCCTTCAGGCGATGTTGCCCGCGACGCTCTCAGCGATCCGACTCGCGGTCGTAGGAAGGCGTTTGCCCTGCACGCCGGGAGAGCCGACCGCGGTCGACGTGACCCAGACGACGACGTAGCCCTTCCGCACCACCACGGAGAACGAAGGCTCGGCCCCCGCGTACCAGCAGGCATCGGAATTCGGGAGGGTGATGCTCTTGCACGTCTTGCCGGCGATGACTCCCTTGTACGCCGCCGTTGACGAGAGCTCCGTCGAGGGTGCGGCATGGGGCGGGGACCGCGACATTCGTAGGGACCATCGCGACCCCGAACGGCTTCGCCGTCTTCGGGTCATGACCACCCGAGCACCCGGCAACGGACAAGCACACGCATGCCAGAACGGCGACGCGCCCGTCACGCCCTAAATCCATCGAACGCTTCCTACCAGCTCGGTTCATATCGCCATTCGGGATCACCGGACAT